>NZ_CP189965.1:0-5168985 GCF_050276835.1 Methylomonas sp. MED-D | reverse complement strand
TGGGGGTGTCTAAGACGTCTAAAAAAGACGGCAAATGATAGCACAGCGGCGGGATAGGGCTTGACTCTTGGTCGTTATCAGAAAAGAATGGCGGCCGCATCGATTTCCAGCTTTTTACAATGACTACCGGCAAACTTTACATCGTTTCCGCGCCTTCCGGCGCAGGGAAAACCAGTTTGGTCAAACGTTTGACCGCTGAACTGGACGGTCTGACCGTATCGATTTCGCATACGACGCGGCCGATGCGGGTCGGCGAACAAAACGGTGTCGATTATTTTTTCGTGTCGCTTGACGAATTCGAAGCCATGATAGAACGGCAGGCCTTTCTCGAACACGCTCAGGTATTCGACAATTTCTATGGCACGGCCCAACGGACCGTCGAATTGGCGTTGGCGGACGGTACCGATGTGATTTTGGAAATCGATTGGCAAGGCGCTCAACAAGTTAGGAATATGCTGCCGGACAGCGAGTCGATCTTTGTCCTGCCGCCGTCGATCGAGATTTTAAAACAGCGCTTGCGCGGGCGCGGTCAGGATACCGAGGAAACCATTGCCCGCCGGATGCAAGACGCCGTCACCGAAATCAGCCACTATCCGGAATTCGATTATCTGGTGGTCAACGACGACTTCGAAACCGCGCTAAACCAATTAAAAAGCATCGTGATCGCCAACCGGGTCGCTCAGCGGCGACAACAGCAACAAATTGCCGGTTTGCTGGAAAACTTACTCAACTAACTATAGATAAGCCACATGAAGACCATCCATCCCAAATCAAAACTTATCGGCGCGGTTCTGCTATCCGTGGCGGCCTTGACGATCACCGCTTGTTCGGACGATAAGTCGCAGCCGGCCGGTTCGGAAAAATCCGCTGCCAAGGCCAAGGCGCCGGAGAAAAAACACGTCGAGCACGGCGAAGCCACCGACACCGCCAAGTTTCGATTCGAAAAGGAATTCGCACAAAAATGTACTGAACGCGAATTGCGTAACTCGAACAATCCTGATGTGGATAAACCGCGCTTGGAAGAAAGCTGCGGCTGTATCGCTCGGCATATGTCCGAAGACTTGGCAGATACCGAAGCCGAAAAGTATTTGAAAGAACACGAAGATACCCACTCGCTGCAAATCAAGTTCGATGCGGCGGCCTATTTTTGCCTGCAAAACAAACCGGTACCTAAAGGTCCGCATTTGTTCGGCAAGCCGTAACTGTTCAGAGGGCGCTTGGGTAAGTTGGTTACCATTGGCGTTAAGTTGAATGGTTACAGTCGATGTAAGCAGTTGGCTAAGCGGAGTAGAAATAAGGCGTTGGCTGAGCGGAGCCGAAGCCAGCGATTTCGCTTCGACTCCGCTCAGCGAGCGGCGTAGCTGAGGTTGAGGTTGAGGTGTTCATTCCCCTGCTCCGTTGGGAGAAGGCGTTTTTACTTCGCGCTGAATAGTTACGGCAAACCTTAGTAAACCCAAACCGGTTTAGGCTGATGCTGGTCAACAATAAACCAGCATTCGCCGCCGAAACATAAGACCTGTGGGAGCGGCTTTAGCCGCGATTGACAGCATTCCGACACCGGATTGGGTGGCGGCGTCCGGTGACTTTATATAGTGAGGGCGGCTGGTGTTTCGACAAGTCTTTCCCCGCCTGGTCGAACGGCTCAATGCGAATAGCCCTGACAATTTCTAGCCGGAGCAATGAGTTCGGGATTCACGGAAAACGGTGGATTCCGTTTTTGGCGAGGTAGAAAAACCCTAAACCAATTATATTGTCCGGAGTCTCCTCGGGTTTTAACTTTATTTCACAGTCAACCGCTTGAAAACTAGTCTGCCGGAGAATGGCCGGAAATGCCCTTTCCCTCGATTAGCGATAGCGATTTGCCAACGGATTTTTTCATCATGACCTCATCCAGCGAACTTTTTTCTCAAGCTCAACAAGTCATTCCCGGCGGCGTCAACTCGCCGGTGCGGGCCTTCAAGGGCGTCGGTGGCACGCCAGTGTATTTCGATCGCGCTCAAGGCGCTTACGTTTGGGACGCCGAAGGCAAACGCTATATCGATTACGTCGGCTCCTGGGGGCCGATGATTGTCGGCCACGCCCATCCGGCCGTGATCGATGCAGTCAAACTCAGCGCGGAAAAAGGTCTGAGTTTCGGCGCGCCGACCGAGATCGAAACGCTGATGGCGCAAACGGTTTGCGAGTTGCTGCCTTCGATAGAAATGATCCGCATGGTTAGCTCCGGCACTGAAGCCACCATGAGCGCGTTGCGCTTGGCGCGCGGTTACACCGGCCGCGACAAGATCGTCAAATTCGAAGGCTGCTATCACGGCCATTCCGATTCCTTATTAGTAAAAGCCGGTTCCGGCGCATTGACGCTGGGAGTACCCAGCTCGCCCGGCGTGCCGGCCGCGCTGGCCGCCGATACCATCACGCTGGCTTACAATGACAGCGACGCGGTGAAGCAGACCTTTGCCGAAGTCGGCGATAAAATCGCCTGCATCATCGTCGAACCGGTAGCCGGCAACATGAACTGCATTCCACCGGAACCCGGTTTCCTGCAAACCTTGCGGGAAGTCTGCGACCAGTACGGCAGCGTGCTGATATTCGATGAAGTGATGACCGGCTTCCGCGTCGGCTTGCAAGGCGCTCAAGGTCTGTACTGCATTAAGCCGGATTTGACCACGCTGGGTAAAATCATCGGCGGCGGCCTGCCAGTCGGCGCTTTCGGCGGCAGCCGCAAGATCATGGAATATCTGGCACCGCTGGGCCCGGTTTATCAAGCCGGCACGCTGTCCGGGTGTCCTGTGGCGATGGCCGCCGGATTGAAAACCCTGGAATTGATTTCCGTATCCGGTTTCTACGAGGCCTTGACCGCCAAAACCACGCAATTGCTGGCCGGCTTGCAGAACGCCGCCGATCAGGCTGGCATCGCTTTCACCACCAATCAGGTCGGGGCGATGTTCGGATTGTTTTTCACTGAAGAAAAAACCGTCTGCCGTTTCGCGCAAGTGATGGCCTGTGACGTCGAGAGCTTCAAACATTTCTTCCATGCGATGTTGGAACACGGAGTTTATCTGGCGCCGTCGGCGTTCGAGGCGGGGTTTGTCTCTGCGGCTCATACGGATGGGGATTTGCAGGCAACGGTGGAGGCGGCGGCCGAGGTATTTAAATACCTGCGGAATTGAATGTAGCGTATGGTTTCAATCCCTGAAAACTCATTTAATTCTTGTACGCTGATAGGTATATTGAAAAGAGATAAGCAACGGCTACTGTGACTTTTGATACTCACAAATTTGTGTGTAAGTTGAAAGAAGCCGGTTTTGACGAAAAACAGGTGGGAAAGCTTTTCGCGACGCCCAAACTGAAGCCGATCCGCTCACCAAAAAGGATGTGCAAATCGAGCTTGCGCCGGTCAAATCGGATTTATTGATTGTCAAATGGATGCTCGGCTTGGTATGTGCCGCCGAAGTCATGCCGCTGCTTGCCAAGCTTTTGGCTTGAACATACGCTGTGTTTATCTGGCTGATTTATAAGTTCGACGACCACTATATTTATATTTTTGCGATCGGCGGACATTGCGAACGACATCGATTGCCGCTGCGATGATTCGCGCAATGCTATTCAAGACGCTGCAAAAGTAATAACCGCGTCACATTTTTTTTGTACCTTCCGGCGGGGATCGGCTTTCGCCGCGCAAGCGGCCGATCCGTCCCTTGTTCCCCCAATTCAACAATTTCGGAAGGTACCATGTCAGTCAAAAAATTCCGCCGCGCCGCGGCTTTCGGCATATTCGCCGCTTCCTCGCTGTTCGCCGCGACCGCTTCGGCGTCCACCGTGGCCGTTACCGAATGGATGTATAACGGTGACGAGTTTATCGAATTCACCAACCTGACCAACGCGGCCGTCGATTTCAGCGGCTGGAGCTACGACGACGATTCACGTTCTCCCGGCACGGTCAGCCTCTCGGCTTTCGGCTTAGTCGCGGCTGGCGAGTCAGTGATTCTGGCGGAAAACGATGCCGCTACGTTCAGGAGCCACTGGAATTTGTCGGCGTCGGTCAAAATCATTGGCGGTAACACGGTAAATCTCGGCCGCAACGACGAAATCAATCTTTATAACGCCGCCAACATGCTGATCGACCGGCTGAGTTACGGCGACGGCAATCTTCCCGGCACGATCCGTACTCAAAATATCAGCGGCAATCCTGGCAACTTGGCCGTCTTGGATCAAGACAACGTAACTTCGGACTGGGTATTGTCTAGCGTAGGCGACAGTTTCGGCTCCATAGCCAGCGTGTCCGGCGAATTTGTCGCCAACCCCGGCAGATTCGCGTTGGCGCCGGCGGCCGTGCCGGTTCCGGCGGCGTTTCCGTTAATGTTGAGCGGATTGGCTCTGTCCTCGATAGGTCGTAAGAAACGCGCATAGGCTTCAGCTATCCCGTTTTGTTATTTATCTTTTTTCAGGAATTTAGACTATGAAACTCCAATCCTTGATCGGCGCGATTGCGCTGGCGGTCAGTGCCGGCGGCGTCCAAGCGGCAAGCTCTTTGAATTTGGCCAACTACCAATTAACCGGCAACTACGCGCTGGATACCTTGGGTGGTATCGGTCTGGAAGCCTCGGCGGTGACTTACGCCAGCGACCGCAACACGCTGTTCTTCGTCGGCGACGAAGGCCTCGGCGTCGTCGAAGTGTCGTTGACCGGGCAAACCCTGGGTTCCATGGCGTTCAATTGGGCGGGAACCGGGAGCAGCAATAACGATGCCGAAGGCCTGACCTATTTGGGTAATGGCCGGCTGGTCGTTGTCGACGAACGTCCGCAAGTGGCTTATCAATTTACCTACAGTGCCGGCGGCAGCGTGGCGCTAAACAATCAGCCGAAAGTGGCGATTACCGGCAGCACGGCCAGTGTCGGCAATGTCGGAACCGAAGGCATCAGCGTCGATCCGCGCGACGGCAGCTTTTACTCGGTCAAGCAAGACAATCCGGCGCAGTTGCGTAAAAGTACGCTGGACTTTGCGATCGGCTACGGCACCGCATCGACGACGACGCTGTTTTCCGGTAGCGGTTCGTTGTTTGGCTTGAACAGTCTGTCCGACGTGCAAACCTTGTCCGCCGTCGATAGTCTGGCCGGCGGCGCGGGGGCCGACAACTTGCTGATTCTGAGTCTGGATTCAAAAATGTTGGTGGAATTGACGACGGCCGGTCAAATAGTCAGCAGCTTCGATCTGTCCTCCGTTACCCAGCAAGCCATCGAAGGCGTCACCGTGGATACGCTAGGCAACATCTACTTGGTTGCCGAGAACAACGGCAGCGCCTACCCCAACTCGCGCTTGTTCGTGCTGACGCCGACCGCGGTTCCGTTACCGGGCGCGTTGTGGTTGTTCGGTTCGGCCTTGGCCGGTATCCTCGCGGTTCGCCGTAAATCAGCCTAACCGGCGTTCTTTCTAGCAAGCCCGACGGCAGGCCGTATTCCGGCTTGCCGTCGTCGTGCCGGTTTTTCCAGACTGTCGGTGCTGACTTCCCTTACAATTGACCGATTCGTCCAATCCGGTTCAATTCACCCCTCAAGCACGCGTCGGCGTTGCATCGAAAATGACATTCTTGGAAATCACTCCGTGGCTTTGGCCAGCGAGTCTCGCCGTTGCCGCATCGCTTGGCTACTTTATCGGCGCCCGTCTGATGGGCGCGCGGCGCCAGACCCTGCAAGCGGAAATCGATCTGCAACAACAGGTTTTACAGCAACAAACCGTAAAGCTGGCGGTGGCCGAGGAAAGGCTAAGCCTATTGAATCGGCGCGAATCCGAGTTGCAAGCCTTGCAACAACAGCTTTTGGCATTGAAAACCGAAAACGCCGAACTTAATACCCGCCAGCAGGAGCAGCATAAACACAACGAAGAGAAAATCCGCCTACTGCAAGATGCGGAAAATCAGTTAAAAACCCAGTTCGAGAATCTGGCGCACAGGATTTTCGAAGAACGCGGCAAGCAGTTTGTCGAGCATAATAAAGTCAGTATCGAAGGCTTGGTGGCGCCGTTGAAACAGCAACTCGGCGAATTCAAAAGTCGCGTCGAAAGCGTCTACGACAACGAAACCAAGGATCGCATCTCGCTACGCGAGGAAATCGTCTCGTTGCGCCGCGATACTCAGAAGATGAACCAGGAAGCGCTGAATTTGACCCGGGCGTTGAAAGGCGACCACAAGGCGCAAGGCAACTGGGGCGAGATGATTCTGGAAAAGGTGCTGGAACAATCCGGCCTGCGCAAGGGCATCGAATACGAAACCCAGGGCGCTTTCCGCGACGAAGACAACCGACTGTTCAAACCCGACGTGATCGTCCGCTTGCCGGACAACAAGGATGTGGTGATCGATTCCAAAGTCTCGTTGAACGCTTACGAGCGCTACTGTTCCAGCGAAGACGATGCTGAACGCGCGGAAGCGCTGAAACAACACGTCGAAGCGGTGCGCGCCCACATCAAAGGCCTCAGCGGCAAGGATTATTCCAGCCTGAAAGGCCTGCGTTCGCTGGACTTCGTGCTGCTATTCATGCCGATCGAAGCCGCCTTCATGGCCGCCTTCCAAGGCGACGAGAAATTATTCAACGACGCCTTCGAACACAAAATCGTCGTCGTTACGCCGACCACCTTGCTCGCGACGCTAAGAACCATCCAAAACATCTGGCGTTACGAGCAGCAAAACGAAAACGCCCGGTTGATTGCCGACAAGGCCGGCGCACTGTACGACAAGATCCGCGGCTTCGTCGAAGACATCGAAAAACTCGGCCACCAACTCGGCACCGTGCAAAAAACCTACGACGGCATCGTCAACAAACTCAGCAGTGGCCAGGGCAATCTGTTGCGCCAAGCCGGCGCACTCGAAGAACTGGGCGTGAAAGTGAAAAAGAAACTACCCAAGAGCCTGACCGAACAAATGGATGCGGACGCCGCCGAATGAGCCTGGACTACGCCACGCTGGAGCTGCTGAAACAAAACCACCCGGCCTGGCGGTTATTGCGCTCCGACCATGCGCCGCTGATCGCCAGCTTCCTGCACCGGGTCTTCGTCGCCCCCAATCAGCGTCTGATCGGTCAGGCCGATCTGGCCGAAGCGCTGGAAGATGAGTTGTTTGCGTTACGCGAACGGCTGGGTAACGATGCTTTCCCTAAGCCCGCGCTGGACTATCTGAACGACTGGGCCGGCAACGACAAGGCTTGGTTGCGCAAGTTTTACCGGCAAGGTTCCGACGAGCCGTTTTTCGACCTGACGCCAGCCACCGAAAAAGCCATCGCTTGGTTGGATAGCCTGACCGAACGCGCCTTCGTCGGCACCGAGTCCAGACTGTTGACCTTATTCGAGCTGCTCAAACAAATCAGCGAAGGCAGCGAGACCGACCCGGAAACCCGCATCGTCGAACTGGAAAAACGCCGTGCCGATCTCGATGCCGAAATCGCCCGCATCCGCGCCGGCGACCTGCAAGTGCTGGACGACACCGCGTTGAAGGACCGCTTCCAGCAATTCACCGGGCTGGCCCGCGAACTGCTGGGCGACTTTCGCGAAGTTGAACATAACTTTCGCGGCCTGGACCGGCGAGTGCGGGAGCGCATCGCCTTGTGGGAAGGCGGCAAGGGCGAACTGCTGCAAGACATCATGGGCGAACGCGACGCCATAGCCGACTCCGACCAAGGCCGCAGTTTCCGCGCCTTCTGGGATTTTCTAATGTCCAGCCGCCGCCAGGAAGAATTGTCGGCCTTGCTGGAACGGGTGTTGGCTTTGGAGCCTGTCGCCGAACTCAAGCCCGACGCCCGCATTCGCCGGGTGCATTACGATTGGTTGGAAGCCGGCGAGCATACCCAGCGCACCGTCGCCGAACTGAGCCGGCAATTGCGCCGTTTTCTCGACGACCAGGCCTGGCTGGAAAATCGCCGGATCATGGAAATCCTGCACGGCATCGAAGCCAAGGCCCTGGCCTTACGCGAAAAACAACCCGCCGGTGAAGTCATGATCGTCGCCGAAGCCGCCGCCGACATCGAGCTGCCGATGGAACGGCCGCTACACACGCCACCGGTCAAACCGCGCATCGAAAGCATCATCCCGCAAACCGGCGACGAAGACCTGGACGCCGCCGCGCTGTTCTCGCAAATCGTCATCGACAAGACGCAACTGGCCCGCCACATCCGCCACGCCCTGCAAGACAAACCGCAAATCACGCTGGCGGAACTCTGCCGCGCCCGCCCGCTGCAACACGGCCTGGCGGAACTGGTCGCCTATCTGCAACTCGGCGGCGACAGCTTTAAAACCACGGTCGATGAAGGCGTGGAGGATGTGATCGTTTGGCAGGCTGTGGATGGCGAAGGCCGGGAGTTGAGCAAACAGGCACGGTTGCCTAGGGTGATTTTTGTTAGGTGACTGCTCAATAAAAGGTTGCGTTGCCACGATGCGGGGGTTTGCTATACTGGGTTAGTCAAATTACTTGGTCAAGGAGTATGCTTGTGAGCACTTATACGCTTTATAACGCCAAAACCCATTTATCCAGCTTGGTCGAACAAGCATTCGCCGGTGAGGAAGTGATCATCGCCAAGGGCAAGGTGCCGTTGGTCAAGCTGGTGCCGATCACCGAAAGTCGTCCGCAACGGCGATTCGGCGCCATGAAAGGTCAAGCTCCGGTGACCGAAGCCTTCTTCGAACCATTACCGGACGACGAATTGGATGCCTGGGCGCAATAGATGAAAGTGCTGTTGGATACCCATACTTTGTTGTGGTGGTTGGACGGCGACGAGAAGCTGTCTCCGATTGCAAAAGAATGGATTGCCGAGCCCAGCCACGTCGTGCTGATCAGCGCCGCTTCGGCCTGGGAGATCGCCACCAAGGTACGTATCGGCAAATTGCCGGGTGCCGAAGCCGTGGTCGATAGCTACCAGGATTGCCTAAAGGAACAAGGTTTTACCCCGCTGGCTATCACAACCGACCACGCGTTGAGAGCCGGCAGCCTGCCTGGTCCGCACCGCGACCCTTTCGACCGAATGTTGATCGCCCAGGCTCAGGCCGAGAATATTGCCTTGATCAGCAATGAAGTGTTGTTCGATAGTTATGGGGTTAGACGGATTTGGTGAATGGAGATCAGAAAATAGTATTCAGGTTGTCGATAGGCGATCCCTTTGCTGCCGAATAAGATTTAATTAGCAGGGGCAACAAATGGCAATGAAGCTGTCCTTCGAAATGTGCGATTAGCTTGCGTAATCGCACATTTCGAAGCCAACATTCCTCCGATTACGCTATCGCCAATCGGAGCTACGCGGACTGAAAACAATGCTGTAATTAAAAAAAAGTTTAATATCTCGGGCGTCATATTTCTCAACCCACACCTGCCAACCCCTCAGCAAATGGAAGCTCAACAAATGAATAACGAACACCCTTGCGTCTCAAAATTCATATCACTATGTTTTTCGATTGATGAGCTACTTGGTGCAGGATCTATTGTTGATAGAGGTCCCAGGCCAGCCAATCCGCCAAAAATACTACAAAGCGTTGATGATGCTATAGCTAATTTGTCGCAACTCAGCCAAGAAGCAACTAAATCAACCATCTCCCATCAATTGAAACGTGACATGGGGCTAGCAATAAGTGCTTTAGTTACAGTTTTGCAAAGTTCGGATAACTTTAATCAAAATTCTTACGTAAATAATTTAGAAGACATCTATCAGGTAAAAATTGAAGAAATTGATCAAGGAAAAATTCTAGCGCGTTTCAAAGAACTCCATGATTTTTTACATACCGCCTATCCAGCCCGTAGCTTGAAATCTGCTTTTGAACAATGGAGAGAAGACAACATTGTTTCAGCAGACGAATACCTTAATAGATTATCTGCTTTTGTTCAACTAGGTACTCAGTTAGCCTCTACAGAAATTCTTCCGAGTTTTTTAGACAAACACGATATAAACTCAATTATTGGGAGTTTGAAAGGAAAATATAAAATAGTAGATACTAAAGACAATTGGCAAGCATATTGTATCTATGAAGATGAATTTAAATATACGATAGAAATCAATGGAAAGTATCCACTCTATCAAGATCAATGCGCCCTATTCGCTTTCCATGAAGTTTTTCCTGGCCATGTTGCGGAAGCGGCTATTCGGGAATATTTGTATCGAAAAAATGAAATAAGTTCGTTTTATACTCTCCAGCTTTTAAACACTCCACGTAACCTTTTATCTGAGGGTCTTGCTGATTATTCACTAGAATACTTTAAAACATCCTTAACAGTTAGTGATTATATGGGCTTTGTCTATGACAAAGTTTTTACTGATGTTCGTCATAATTTAGCAATTAAGATTTTATCAGGCACAATGACAAAAGAAGAAGCCTCTGAAGAACTCGTAAGAAATACATGGTGTTCAAAAGAAAAAGCAGAGACCGCCTTGTTGTTCGCTATAAAGTGGAAACTATATTTTCCGACATACGCAACAGGCTATTACTTCGTTCATAATGTTGTAACCAGATTACAACCAAATTGTTGGTCTGGTCTTTATCTAAGCAATGATCCCGCAAGTTTTATCATACGCTGACTTTATTATAAAACAGGCGACTTTAACTATCATTGCTAGATATTATGTGGATTTCAGGATTTATGGAGCTTGGAAAAGATTTACTATTATCGATCACATCAGATACAATTAAAGAGCTTCTTAAAACCATTTTCACTAATCCAAGCAATGTCTTTTTCGTTGTAGTTATTCCTGTACTGTTTATCATATTATGGCGATTTTTACAAAACCTTAAACCTATCATAGGCAAGTTTATTTGTTTTTCAGCCAAAAAACTTTCTATAAAAAAGACAAGGAGTCATATGGATTTTCTTTCCCCATTAAGAACAAGAATTCCTCAAGACACTTATAACTCGCTATCATCATTCTTGAATAACGCCCTATTAAACGGAGATTTTCTTAATCCGAAAAGCCTTGAATGCGACCATTTAGAGGTGTTAGAGCTTAAACGAAAATTCAAGATATCTGGTAAGAAAATTATTACAAATGAAGATTACAAATTCAGATTCATTGAATCTCCGAATAAAACAGGAATAAAAATATTTCAAGTTGGAGCTGGAATACCGAATGACGGAAGCTATAAATATAAGGTAAAAGTAAAGGAAGGTAGAAAGTGGGTAGAAGTTCAATCCGCTTCACATACCTATATGGATCGAATAGCCTGTATAAATATTCCTCTACGTATTGGCTGGCAAAAAGGTACAGTGATTGATATTTCTTTTTCGGATGATTGGGATGATGTAATGTTACCACATTGGGATTTAGTATTTGTTCCTCAGGCTTGTTACTATGGTTCTATCAATAATCTTACAGTTGAAATCGCTTTCGACACCCCACCAAAGCAAAATCATCAATTTATTCTATATGCTAACTTAATTAGCGGGCAAGTCCTCGAACACAATTCTAAAATTAATAACAAAGGTAGTAACAAATTTTCATGTGACATCGGACTACTGCCGGGCAATACAATTATATATTGGGTCTTTGAACGTTAAACAAAATCGGGTAGAGTAGAGAACAGGCTTACGCCTACCCTCCCACATCAAACCGTGCATACGCTATTAACGCACACGGCTTTCCGATGTTTTTCACACCAAGGCTGCTCCGTTTTCCAGGGGAGTAGGATGCGGTAAACGACGTGCACCGCATCGTTCGCGATTGGTGCGGTTCGTAAACTCACCACATCCTACGAATAAATCGAGGTCTGCTCTTGCAATCAAGCGTCGGACAGGCAGACTTTCAACCACCGTCAGTTACGGAAGAAACACAGTCATCCGTAATGGGAAGAATATCGGCTACCGGTCGGCCGGGGTAGGCCCCATAAAGTATCCATGATCTAATCCGCCTTATCCACCCAGCAACCGCCTCGTCAACAAAGCTTGCATGTCCCGCCGGCCGTCGGCGATCAGATAAACATAGACTTGTCGGGCTATGATGCGATAGACGATGCGGTAGGGTTTGAAGAAGACTTGGCGGTATTCCTGTATGCCTAAGGCGGCAAGCTCTTTCGGGAAGTTGCCGCGTTCCGGGAAACTCGCCAAATCGTCCAGCGTTTGCAACAACTTGTCCAAGACGGCATCGGCATTGGCCGGCGAATCGAATTCGGCGATGTAATCGTACAGGCTTTCCAAATCCTGCTCGGCACCGCGAGTCAACAAGACTTGATAAGATGCTTCGGGCATTAGCTGCTAGTCTTTTTCGCGCGCAGTCGGGCGGCGACTTCGGCCACGGGTTTGACGTTGCCGCTCTCGATTTCCCGGTTGCCCAAGGCCAATATTTTCAATAAGGCCAGGGTTTCCTGGGTTTCCTCGTAGGAGGCCACGTCCTGCAATACGGCCTTGGCTTCGCCGTTTTGGGTAATGACCAAAGGTTCGCGGCATTCGGCCAGTTTTAACAACACTTCGGCGGCGTTGGCTTTCAGGTAACTGATCGGTTTGACTTGAGATGAGTAACGCATGACTGCCTCGAACTTTTTAGAAAGGACTTAATATAGTCTTTAAAAAGTTCTGAGGCAATGCTTGCGCGTGTAAAGCAAGTAGGTTCGATTTCTCCGTCTCTTCCCCGTAAAATCCCCGACTTTATCCCAGCGATCCCAAACGCGATGACAGAAACCGAGCTCGAAGCCGCACCCCAATACGACCTGTCGGCCGTGGTCATTCCATTATTGAAAGGTGTGGTCTATCAGGAAAGCGACGGCGGTTTGTGGAATGCCTTGCTGAATCTACAGGCCAGGGTGCGGGACTACATCTCGGTGCTGGGTTTGGAATTGGTGTTGGACGAGGCCGAGGGTTATGCGTTCTTGCGTTCGCGCCAGACGGACGTCGAAGACGACGATGCGGCACCCAAGTTGCCGCGTTTGATCGCGCGTCGGCCGTTGTCGTTTCCGGTCAGTTTGTTGCTGGCCTTGTTGCGCAAGCGCTTGGCCGAGTTTGACAAGGGCGGCGGCGAGACTCGGCTGGTGTTGTCGCGCGAGGACATCGTCGAATTGATCCGGGTGTTTTTGCCGCAGCGTAGCAACGAGGCTAGGCTGATCGATCAGATCGAAACCCATATCAACAAGGTGGTCGAACTGGGTTTTTTGCGCAAGCTCAAGACCAGCACCAATCAAGCCGCCAGTTACGAGGTCAGGCGGATACTCAAGGCTTTTGTCGATGCGCAATGGTTGTCGGAATTGGATTCGCGGCTGGCGGAGTATCAGACGCAACTGGCCGGCGGTGCGGAGGGTGGCGAATGATTGGTTTTAAGCTTGATTCCCAGCCCTCTCCCTCAGGGAGAGGGGGACTTCCAGCCCGTTTTACGACGCCTTGCTTTGGAAAAAGGCTCAGGGCGTTTATCAACCAAAATCCACCGCGTGATGATCACCAATAACAACCTGCAACTGTCGCTGGATTTCGTCGACGACGACACCCTGTCCGGCTTCCGGCTGCAACGTCTGGAAGTCTATAATTGGGGAACCTTCGACGGCCGGGTTTGGGTCTTGAACTTGAATGGCCGCAACGCTTTGTTGACCGGCGACATCGGTTCCGGCAAATCGACCCTGGTCGATGCGGTCACGACCTTATTGGTGCCGGCCCATCGTATCGCCTATAACAAGGCGGCCGGCGCCGACGCCAAAGAGCGCAGCCTGCGATCCTATGTGCTGGGCCATTACAAGTCCGAGCGCAATGAGGTCAGCGGCAGCGCCAAGCCAGTGGCCTTGCGCGGCGACAACAGTTATTCGGTGATCTTGGGCGTTTTCCACAACGCTGGCTACGATCAGACCGTGACGCTGGCCCAAGTGTTCTGGATCAGCGACCGCCAGGGCCAGCCGGCGCGGCTGTTCGTCGGTGCCGAACGGGACTTGAGCATAGCTCGCGATTTTTCCGACTTCGGCAGCGACATCGGTCAACTGCGCAAGAAGCTGCGCGGCTTGGGCGCGGAGTTGCATGACAGCTTTCCGCCTTATGGCGCCTGGTTCCGCCGTCGTTTCGGCATCGACAACGAGCAAGCGCTGGAATTGTTCCATCAAACCGTATCGATGAAGTCGGTCGGCAATCTGACCGATTTTGTGCGCAGCCACATGCTGGAACCCTCGGAAGTCGCGCCGCGCATCACCGCTTTGATCAACCATTTCGACGACCTGAACCGCGCCCACGACGCGGTTTTGAAGGCCAAGCGGCAGATGAGCCTGTTAACGCCTCTGGTCGCCGATTGCCAGCGTCACACTCAACTCAACGAGCAAACCGAAACCCTGCGCGCCTGCCGCGAAGCCTTGCGGCCGTTTTTCGCGGGCCTAAAGCAAGGTTTGCTGGAAAAGCGTCTGGCAACATTGGATGAAGAGCTTGCCCGGCAAAACGCCCAGCTCGAGCGGCTGAGCGAACGCAAGCGACAACTGCAAATGCAGGCGGGCGAACTGCAACGCCATATTGCCGCCAACGGCGGCGACCGCATCGCTCAATTGGGATTGGAAATCGAGCGTCTGCAAGATGATATGGCGCGCCGCCGCGATAAATCCGCCCGCTATGAAAAACTGCTGCAAAGCTTGGATTTGCCGGCACCGGTAGACGCCGAAGCCTTTCTGGCGCAGCAAGTCCGTTTTCTGGAGTTACGGGACAGTGCGTCCGCGCGCGAAGCCGATCTGCAAAACCAAGCTAGCGAAATCGGCGTGGCGTTTGCGCAAGGTCGCAACGAACATCAACTCCTGCAAGCCGAATTGACCAGCCTGAAGGCCCGGCGTAGCAATATCGACGATGCGCAAATCAAAATGCGCCAGGCGCTTTGTGAAGCGCTGAATCTGGCCGAGGACCGGATGCCGTTCGCCGGCGAATTGATCCAGGTGCGCGATGAAGACAAGGATTGGGAAGGCGCCGCCGAACGCATGTTGCGCAATTTCGGCCTATCGCTGCTGGTGCCGGATGCGCATTATTCGGCGGTAGCCGATTGGGTGGATCAAACCCATTTGCGCGGCCGGCTGGTCTACTTCCGGGTCAGGCCCGGCCAGCGCGCCGAGCTGCCGGAGCCGCACCGCGATTCGTTGGCGCGCAAATTGGCGATTAAACCCGATTCGGCGTTTTACGATTGGCTGGAGCGCGAGATCGGTCACCGCTTCGACGTAGCTTGCTGCGCGACCCAGGAGCAATTCCGCCGCGAGCAAAAAGCCATCACCCGCGCCGGCCAGATCAAGGCACCCGGCGAACGCCACGAAAAAGACGACCGCCACCGCCTGGACGACCGCAGCCGCTATGTGTTGGGCTGGTCCAATGCCGCCAAGATAGCCGCGCTGGAAGCCAAGGCCAAGCTATTGGAAAATCAGCTAGCCGATCTGGCCGGTCGCTTGGCCGACATCGCCAAAGCACAAGCCACGGTCAAGGCGCAATTGGAAACCTTAAGCAAGCTGGGCGAATACCGCGATTTCCGCGAACTGGACTGGCAGCCTTTGGCTGCGGAGATTGCTCGGCTGGAACACGAGAAGCGCGAGCTGGAAGCGGCGTCCGATCTGCTCAAGCAACTGACGGAGCGGCTGGAAGCGCTGCAACATGCTTTGGCCGATACCGAGCACGCGCTGAACGACAAAATCAAGGAAATCGGCGCCACCGAGCAACGCAAACAGGCCGCCGAAGCGTTGCTGACGCAGACTTCCGACATCCTGAACGAAGCCGGTGACGCACACGGCGCGCAATATCCTGCTTTGGAAGCGCTACGCGGCGAAGTGCTGGCCGAACGGCAAGTCACGGTGGAGTCCTGCGACAACCGCGAACGCGAGATGCGCGATTGGTTGCAGACCAAAATCGAAAACGAGACCAAAAAGCTCAATTATCTGCGCGACAAGATCATCGACGCGATGAGCGGCTATTGCGCGGCCTTCCCGCGCTTCGAGGCTCGCTTCAAGGAATTGCTCAACGAAAATACCATCCGCGAGGTCGCTAACTTCCAGTCGCAACTGGCCCGCGAGCGGGAAACCATCAAGGAGCGCATCGCCCTGATCAACGAGTCCTTGACTCAGATCGACTACAACACCAACCGCTTCATCGTGCTGGAAGCGCAACCGACGCCGGACGCCGACGTGCGCGACTTTCAAAGCGAGTTACGCGCCTGCACCGAGGGCGCGCTGACCGGTTCCGACGACGAGCAATATTCGGAAAACAAGTTTCTGGAAGTCAAAAAAATCATCGAGCGTTTTCGCGGCCGCGAGGGCCAGGCCGAGCAAGACCGGCGCTGGACAGCCAAGGTTACCGACGTGCGCAACTGGTTCAGCTTCGGCGCCAGCGAGCGTTGGCGCGAGGACAACAGCGAGCACGAGCATTATTCCGACTCCGGCGGCAAATCCGGTGGCCAGAAGGAAAAACTGGCTTACACGATCCTGGCCGCCAGCTTGGCCTATCAATTCGGTTTGGAATGGGGCGCGGTGCGCTCGCGTTCGTTCCGCTTCGTGGTGATCGACGAGGCCTTCGGCCGCGGCTCCGACGAATCGGCGCAATACGGCTTACGGCTGTTCGAAAAACTCAATCTGCAACTGTTGATCGTCACGCCGCTGCAGAAAATTCACATCATCGAGCCCTACGTCGCAGCGGTCGGCTTCGTGCATAACGAGGAAGGACGTGCGTCCAAGCTGCGCAATCTGAGCATCGAAGAGTACCACGCCGAACGTGCGGCGCGCGGCGGATGAGCAAGCCGGTCTGGACCTTGCCGGCCGAGTTGCGCGCCGAACTGGACAAGCGCTGGCAGCGCGGGCAAATTTTGACGGAAAGTCTCGTGCCCAGCGGCTTGTTTCCGCTGCGTATTCCTTTAAAGCCACCCAGTCCGACGCAACTGGCCGCCGATTTTTCTGCCGTGCAGGCTTGGGTGGAGCCTTGGTTGGCCGTTGAGGCCAAGCATTTTGCCGTCGAATGGCGCGACATTAATCATCGGCTGTCGGGGCGCAACCGTTTGCCGGCGGCGGTGGTTTTCGACAAGCCGGACGACGCGGCGGCGTATTTGAAAAAAGCGAAGGAATTGGCGGTTTTCGGGCAATTGGCGGCATCGCTGGTTGACGATTTCGCCGCCCTGCGGCCTTGGTTATTGAAATATCCGTTACGCGTCTTGGAGCACGCCGACGAATGGCAAAAATTGTTGAGCGTGGCCGGCTGGGTCGTAAAACATCCTCGGCCAGGCATTTATCTACGCCAAATCAGCTTGCCCAGTATCGACAGCAAATTCATCGAAAGCCGCAAGAAGTTGCTCGGCGAATGGCTGGACTTGCTGTTACCGGCCGTGGCGATCGATACCGCGCAAACCGGTGTCGCCGGCTTCGAAGCGCGCTACGGCTTTTTGGCGAAGCCGGCGACGATTCGCTTCCGCTTGCTGGATAGTCGGCTGCGCATCGCCGGCTTGAGCGATCTGACGGTGACCGCCGGCGAATTCGCGACTTTGAATTTGCAGGTCAAGCGGGTATTCGTCACCGAAAACGACATCAACGGCCTGGCATTTCCGAACGTTCAGGGCGGCATGGTGATTTTCGGCAGAGGCTACGGCTTCGATGCCTTGGCGCAAGTCGAATGGTTGAAGGATAAGGAAATTCACTACTGGGGCGACATCGACACCCACGGCTTCGCGATTTTGAGCCAGTTCCGCCAATACTTTCCGCAAACCAGCTCATTGCTGATGGACCAAGCGACCTTGTTGGCGCACCGCGAGTCCTGGGTTGCGGAAACCGCTCCGGGCCGCGCCGATTTATCCGGTTTAACCTTTGAGGAAAGCGCGCTGTACGACGCGTTGCGCGATAACCGTTTCGGCCAAAACCTGAGGTTGGAGCAGGAGTATGTCGGTTTTGCCGCGCTCGGCGCGTTGCTGACGCGGCTCCAAGCGGAAACCTAGCCAGGATGAAGCGGAACCCGGCATTCAAAGCGGCAAAAGTTTTCCCAAGCGCCGGGCAATTTCAAACGATATGGATAAAGATTTTCTCGTTTTCGGCGGCGCGTTTGAGTTTCTCGAACAGCGTTTCGAAAGCCGCCCGGCTGGAGCCGACGAAATCGGCCGATTTCGATTTCCCGACCAGAATGCAGCCCTCGGTATCCTTGGCGCTATTGCCGGGATGTATCCGGACGCCGTCGAAATTCGGCACGTTTAGCAGTAGCGGCAACGGTTTTTTAAAGCGCTCGGAAAAATTGATGATGATTTCGTAGGAGCCGGCCGGAATCGCGGTCATGCCCTTGACTTTGACCGGCCGGACCTTGTCCTCCAAGGTGTAACATTCGAAGGTTCCGTTAATACTTAATTCGCCTATCGTGCTTTCGTCGGTGAATTCGACGCGGGTCAGGTTCAGCTCCATGTGGCCTCCTCGAAGCTAGGATTTTCAACAGGGGGGTCTCGTCGGATTTCGGTACGGCGGGCGGGCGATTATTTCTCTTGAAACACTGGGTTTGTCAAGCGGGAGTGATTTTCGCCGAGCGCGCGGCTTATTCACGCTGAATTCTAATCGCAGACCGACCAATTCGGCTAAGTGTTCCGGACGCAGATTCCCCGCCAAAATCCTCCGACAATGCATTAACATGCCGGCCTCAACCAACCGGGGAGTTTTATGAATTTAACCGAGGCGATCTTGCGTAAGGGTAAAACCTTGTACGAAGACGATGACTACATCCTGCTGTGGACCAAGTTTTTCGGGCTTAGCATTCTGGCGCTGACGTCGTATTTCGTTTACGTCAAGGCCAAGCATAGTCTGTTGAAATTGAACGGCCGGGAAAAGGCTTATTTGATGAGCGTGTCGTTTTATCTGACTAAACAGCACGGCGTCAGTCCGCGCGCGGTGCTGGACGACACCTATTTATTCAAGGATTTCGCTCAGGCGATCGCCAATCGCGGCAGCGACACTTATCAGAACTACTTCAAGGAACCGAGCAAGGACAAGGCCAAGCATTATGCGGTGCAGTCCGGCCGCCGTTACAGTAAAAAGGCCAAGAAATGAACGCCGGTTTCGCCGTGGCGGAACCGGCTTGGGCCGTGCTTAGACTCTGACGTCGATGCCCCCGGTAGGCGCGGCAGCCGATTCCAGCAGTTTCAGCGCGGCCTGGCCTTGTTGCTCTTGCAATTCCTTGGCTTTGTTCAGCACGGCGACTTCGAGTTGTTGGCCGGTTTTTTGGTTGGACAATTGCGTCGCGAACGCGGCGATGGACGGGACGGAATCCAGCATGGCGATACCTCGTTGAGTTGGGGCCGGCGATAGCCGGCCTGTCTGGTTAGCGGACGATGGGCCGAAAACTTGAGGGTTACCCAAATTCAATCCGGCCGGGTTTCAGCCGGCGGGGAAGAAAATTGCCGCCAAGCCGTTCAAGGTTTCCCGGTCGGGTCGGTCGGCGTAGACCGCATGGTCGGGTTGATCCGGGCGCATGCCGCGCACGAACAAATATTTGATGCCGCCGAAATGGCGTTGATAGTCGTAATCCGGCAGGCGTAGTCGTAAATAACGATCCAGCACCACGCTGTACAACCAATATTGCAAACCGTAGTTGTGTTCGCGCATCGCCAACGTGAGCGAGTCGTGGCCGTAATCGGCCAAGGTGTTGGTCTTGTAATCCATCAGAAAATATTGGCCGCCGTATTCGCAAACCAAGTCGATGAAGCCGGTTAGATAGCCGTTCAGACGTTTTGGAGCCAGGGCTTGATAGGTCGGACACCCGGCCAACAGCCGGTTGATGCGGGCGGTATCGATAGGATAGGCTAGCGACAGATAAAACGGCATTTCCTTGATGCAGCGCTCGGCCGGTAAATCCGCTAGCCGAAACCCGCCGTTCGCGGCTAACGGCGTGCTGACTGTCGCCGCCAGCAGTTGGTCAAGCAACTCCGGTTGAGTCAGGTGTAGTCCGTGGCGCAGACAAGCCATGTCGCGCGGCCGGCCCAAATCCGCGCCGGCGGCCAAGGCTTGAAAGCTCAGCGTCTCCAACAAACTGTGTACGACGTTGCCGGTGGCGGCGCCCTTGGGCAGGCCGCCGGCTTCGACGTAGGCGTCGGCCGGTTCGGCGGCCTTGTCGGCCGGCAGTTCCGGAGCGGTATCGTGGCCGGATTCGGCCAACGCGGTATAGCTGCTCATTTGCCACAGGCTACGTAGGTCCCGGGTTTGCCGACGGTATTCCAGTGCGGCAACGGCGCTCGGCCGTTGCGGTCTGGCCGCCGGAATCAAAGTCGCGCCGGCATCGCTTGCCAACAGGCGGTGTTCGAAGCTGGCCGGCTCGGCTTGGGCCAGACCGGCCAAGACTTGCCGTTGACCGGCGAAATCCAGATCGGCGAACTCGAATAAGTAAGCCATCGCCGACTCGTTGGGCCGCTCCTTGCCGCGTACGTCGGCCCAAAACAAATAGCAGCGGTATTTGGCACGGGTGACGGCGACATAAAACAAGCGCAGGTCTTCGGCCAGTTCTTCCCGCAAGGCGAGTTCCCGGCGCCGCTCGAACTCGGCGGAACCCAAATCCGCCATCATCGCGCCGTCTTCGTGGCATTGCACCAGCCAGCGCTCGTTTTTCAGCCGGTCGCTACGCCGCCACAAGTCAGGGCAAAACACTACCGGATATTCCAGACCCTTGGCGCTGTGAGTGGTGACGATCTTGACCGCGTCGGCATCGCTTTCCAGCCGCAATTGCCGATCGTCGCCGTTGTCGCGCTCGGCTTGCAAGATCGCGCGCCGCAGCCAATCCAGGGTTTTGTGGAGCGCCAGATGCTCGTCCAGCGCGGCCTGTTGCAGACGTTCGGCCAGGTGGTGAATATTGGTCAACGCTCGCTCGGCCTGGATTTGTCCGGACAAGCGGGTTTCGACGCCCTCGCGCCGTAGCAGTTGCTGCAGCATCGCCAGCAGCCCGTGGCGTTGCCAGCATTGCAGATAATCCTGAAAGCGATTCATCCAGCCGTCCAGCGCGGTTTCGTCTTGCAACAAGCGGTAAAGCGCCTGACCGGTCAAACCGAACCAGGATACGGTCAGCGCCGATTTCAAGGCTTCCAGCTGGCCGGCTTGCGCCACGGCTTGCAGCACGGCATGTAATTCCAGTGCTTGTTCGGAAGCAAATACCGACTGTTTGCTGTTCAATACGGCGGCGATGCCGGCGCTTTGCAGCGCGGTTTGGTAATCGGCTGCCGCGCGGTTGCTGCGGACCAGCACCGCGATGTCGCCGGCCGCTAATGGGCGAGTTTGGTTGTTTTCGACGATGGTACCGTCCGCCAGCAGCCGACCGATTTCGGCGACGGTCGCGGCGCGCAGCCGTTCGGCCACTTCGCTGGAACTGCCCTGCCGCGCGGTCCAGTGTGCCTGTTTGTCCGAATGTTTATCCAACTGCCACAACACCAGCGGCGCGCCGTCGGCGAGCTTGCCGTCGGCGCTACCTCGGCCGGCCTGGACTGGGTGAAAGTCCAGTTGCTCGAATAAAAACGGTCTTGGCCGTTGAAACAGCCGGTTGACGGCGCCGACCAGATCGGGATGCGAGCGCCAGTTGTGGGATAGTGTGTAATGTTGCGCGGCTTGGCGCTGGGCGGCGAAATAGGAAAAGATGTCTGCGCCGCGAAATTTATAGATGGCCTGTTTAGGATCGCCGATCAAATACAAATACAGATCCGGCGCGCCAAACAGGGTCGAGAAGATTTGCCATTGGTGCAGGTCTGTGTCTTGAAATTCGTCGATCAACGCCGCCGCGAAACGCCGGCGCAATTCGGCGATCAACAATTCGCCGTTGGCGCCGGTCAGCGCGCCGGCCAGCCGGACGATCAAATCGTCGAAAGACATCAAATTGCGCTGTTGCAGCAAGCCGTCCAGCGTGGCGCGTAAATCTGCCAACAGCGCGGCGCGCAGTCCGGTTTGCAGCTGGCCGGCTGCCGCGGCCAAGCCATCGAAAGCCGTCGTATCGACGCCGAGACCGTCCAGATAAGCTTGTTTCTGTTCGGCCGGCGTTTGCGGTTTGGCCTTGCCGGTCTTGAACTTGACGCCGTTCAAACCGCCGAGCAGGGCTTCGCGGGTTAGGCCGTCCAGACTCGGCAGTTCGGCCGCGCGGTCGGCCAGCCAGGTTTTCCAGGCCTCAAAGCGGGCCGGAAAATCGCGGACGAAGCTGGCGCTGAACAGGCCCTCCGGGAAGGCGGTTTGCAGCGTGGCGGCCAGCGTCGCCAAACCGCTGCTGGCGGCGGCAATCGCATTGTCCAGTTCGGCTAGTTGTCTATCCAGATCGGTGTCGGCCGGTTGAAAGGCTTGCTGACCGCCGACCCGGACGACGCTGGCCAGTAGGCTATCCGGCGTCGGAAAAGCACGGGTCAGCACCGCGATTTGCCAGGCAGGCCGGTCGGCGACCCGGCGGCGCCAGAAATCGTCGGCGCATTGCTGTTGCAGTTCGGCGATATCGCCGCTTAATTCGCAATCGAACAACTGGCCGCTGGCCAGCGCGTGCTCGGCTAGGGCGCGCTGGCAGAAGCCGTGGATCGTGAAGATCGCCGCCTGATCGATGTCCAGCAACGCGGCGTCCAGGCGTTGGCGGACGATGTCCGGCGCTAGCCCCAAGCCGGCCAGCCAAGCGGCTATCGTCGAATCGGCGGCGGTTGGGTTCAGTACGGCCTGGCGGGCTTCGGTCAGACGGGCGCGAATACGCTCCTTGAGCTCTTCGGTGGCCGCTTTGGTGAAGGTCACCACCAGTAACTGCTTGATGTCCAGTTCGCGTTCGACCACGAAACGCAATACCAGCATCGCGATCGTGTAGGTCTTGCCGGTGCCGGCGCTGGCCTCCAGCAGATTGATGCCGGTTTTCAACGGCGTGGCGATCGCATCGAAGGCTTCATGCGCCATGCGCGGCCCTCCAGATCGGTTGCAGCCAGTCCCGGCACGCGGTTTCGAAGTCGGCGTCGATTAAGCTGTCCAGGTCGCGGTAAGCCAGCAACTGAGCAATCTCCGGCTCGTAACCCAGCGCGACCGCGTTGACGATTTGGTCCAGCGCGGCCTTGCGCGCTCGCTCGGGTTCGTCGTGCGGCAAGTAGGCCAACGCGGCTTCGCTGAAAAACGCATCCGGCCGACGCCGGCCTTGCTCGAACAGCCCGAGCCAATAGGGTAGTTGGGCGGGATCGGCCAGGTCAGGGGGAAAATGCAATTCGGCGTCGGCGGCCAATAGATAAGTCGATTGCGGCTGCCGGCGATTGATCAGCAGATGATGCAACCAGGCGGCCAGCAGGTCGCGGCCTTTCAGTTTGCTGTAACGGTACAATAATCCGCCGTTTTCGTAGAGATTGCCCAATTTGCCGACCAAGCGTAAATCGCCGACGCTCAACTCCAAATGCTCTGCCGGCAGCGCGGCACCCAAGGCCAGTGCCCGAATCCGCTCGGCGAATTCGGCAACGCCCGGCTCGCGGCGCCGCCAAGCGAGTTCGCCGGGACCTGCCGCCGGCCAGAGGCCCCGGGCTTGCAGCTTGGCCAGCGAAAACGGCCGGCCGGCCAACTCGGCGGCCACCCAGTCCTGAGCGATTTGATAGTCGTCCAGGCCGTCCACCGCGAACGGCTCGCGTTCTTCGGCATCGGCAATCAACACCGGCAGCCTTACGTCCAGTTGCCGGCGCAGAAAATAGCGTTGCGGATGCTGGAAAAAATTCAGTAATTCGGAAATTTCGACGACGGTCAACGGTTCGGCTTCCAATTCGCCCCGCCACCAGGCTTCGGTCGGGCGGCGCTCGCCGCGCAATTGCGCGGCGGTTGCGCAATCGTGGCCGGCGTAGCTGAACAAGGTCGGTTCGGCACCGTTGAAATAGCGCGGACTGAAGGCATGCAGCGGATGACGGACGACCGGATCGGCCAAGCCGTAATGGTCGCGCAACACGTCCAGCAATTCGCTGACGATCGGCGACGGAGGGATTTCGCTGTTGTCGCGTTGCGATTGGCCAACGTAAGTCAGAATCAGCCGGCGCCGCGCCGACAGCAGGATTTCCAGAAACTGGTAGCGGTCGTCGGCGCGCCGGGAGCGGTCGCCGAGGCGGGGATGTTCGGCCAGCAGATCGAAAGTGGGTTGGCGGTCGAGTTTGGGAAATTCGCCGTCGTTCATGCCCAGTAAGGCGATGACTTGACACGGAATCGAACGCATCGGCAGCATCGAGCAGAACGTCAGCTGGCCGCGTAAAAAGCCGTTACCGGACTTGGTTTCGTCGAGGCGTCCGCTCAACCAGGCGACGACGACGCTCAAGGCTACCGGTTGGTCGTGAATGTCGGCCAGTTCGGCGAGTTCGGCCAGCAGATCCTGCAAGGGCTGGCGGTCGGCCGGATCGGCGCCGGCCAGCAGGCGGCCGGCGTAATAATCCAGGGTTTTGCACCATTCGGCCAGCGACTTGGCGGCGGTCAGTTCGTCCCCTGCCCTAAACAGCAGTTTCAGGAAGTCGGCCAGTCCGCCCAGCGCGGCGGCAGAAGCGCCTTCGATGTCCGGGTAAGGCAGAATGCCGTCGATGAACTCGGTGTCGGCGGCCGCGTAACCGACAAACAGCCGCTCCAGACTGGCCTGCCAAGTGTTTTGGGCAATCGCCGGCAAACCTTGGCTCCGTTTGGCCTCGGCCGAGCGCCCCCACCGGACTCGGGTGTCGAGCAGCCAGTGGCGAATCAGCTCCAAATCATTGCCGTCCAGATCGAAACCGGCGGCGATCAATGGTTGTTCCAGTAAATCCAGTACGGTTTGCCAGCCCAGCCGGCTTTGCGATAAGGCCAGAAAGCGGACGAAGGCATCCAGCGCGGCGTTGCTGATTTTCAGGCTACGATCGGCGACGGCGTGCTGAATATCGTCGAAAACCGCGCTGATGAAGGGGGCGTACAGCTGAATGTCCGGCGCCATCACGACAATGTCGCGCAAGGCCAGATCGGCGTCGCTTTCCAGCGCGTCCAGCAATAGATTTTTTAGAACCTGGACCTCGCGCAGCCGCGAGTGGCAGGCGTGTATGCTCAAGCTGGCGTCGGCCGCTTGTGGGCCGGCGGCGCCGGCATTGGCGAGGATGTCGTTTTGCAGGCTGCCCAACAAGCCGGCGGTGTCGGCGCTTTCGAAGCTGCTGGGTTCGAAGGCGAACTCGACTTGTTCCAACAGCATTTGTTGAAATTCGCGGCCTTGCTGCCCCAGCCTGACCAATAAAGGGTGACCGTCGAATTCTTGAAGTTGCGCCAACAGCCGCTTGCCGGGCAGGTCGGCCCAGTAGCCTTGCACCGGATTCAGCAGGTAGAGATGCACGTCGCAATGGCGCGACAAGGCTTGCAAATAGGTCAGTAGCAACGGCGGCAGGCTGTTGACGCCGAACACCGAGACTCGTTCCGGTAAATCATGCTGCCAGGTGCCGGGCGGAGCGGTGTTCAATTTGGCGATCGTTTCCAACCAGTGCTGGCCGCGATGTTTGCCGCCGGCAGCCGAGAGGCGGCGCCACAGTGCGGCTTGCCAACGCTCATTATCGTTGTCGTACAACGTTTGCCGACTTTGCCAGGCGCTCAGTAGGTCGGGTCTGAGCATCTGGTATTGGTCGAATAGCCGGGCCAGTTGCAGTGCGAGTTGGTAGCGTTTCAAATCGACGTTGTCGCCGGCTAGATATTGGCGTGGAGCCTGATAGACTTCGTCGTCGAGATCGCGCAGCAAGGCTTCGAAACGCCACAGCAGGCGTTGGCGGTCGAAATCTGCATCCGGTAGTTGCTCGTGCAGCCGAGCCGCCAGTTCCCCGAAAAACTTGGCTGGAAACAGATAGCGAAAATGGCCCCAGACCTGAAATCGTTCGGCCAGTTGTTGCGACAGCCAGCGTTCCATGCCTTGGCTTTGAATCAGGAAAATTTCCGGAGCGAACGGCGACGCCAGCGGTGCCGCGCCGATGACGGTCGCCAAATGCTCCAGCAGGTTTTCAGTTTTGTTGGAGCTGTGTAGAACGAACATCGGCGGTGGAAAAAATGATTTACAGGCGGCGTAAGCTGGGTAATAGTTTTACAGTAGCGTTTAACCGACAGGAATACAATGAGAAAACTTTTCTGCCTTCTAACCCTGTGTCTGGCCGCCGAGAGCTGGGCCGGCGTTTATAAATGCACCGATGCTTCCGGCCATACCAATTACCAATCCTCGCCCTGCAACGAGGAACACAAGGCCGAGCAGGTCAATACCATCACCGGCGGCAAGGTTGATTTGACCGCCAGCGAGCGTTTGCAGGCCGAGGAAGCCGAACGGAAGAAACAGCAATCCTTGCAGGAACAGGCCGAACAACAGGCCAAGCTGGACGCGATCGTCCAGCGTAAGCAAGACGCCAAGGCGCAAGCCGAATTGACGCAGGCGCTGATCAAGCAGAATCCATTGCAGTTTTCGGCGTTTGCGATTCCGCCTTACGATCCCGAAAAATTGCCGGCTCAGGTCAAGCCCTTCGAAAGCCGATTGCCGGATGTCGAGAAATTCCGTCGGCTAGCCGCGCAAAAAGCCTTGAGTAGCGGCGAGTGTCAACGGGTCGAAGCCGACGAATTGACCGCCAAGAGCAAGCTGGAACAATTGGTGTTTTTGATCAATTGCAGCAGCGGTAAGACCTTTACTTTCACTGAATCGGAATTAAGTCCACCATGACCTCCAGCAAAATCGTGCTGATCACCGGCTGTTCGTCGGGTATCGGCTACAGCACCGCCTATTACTTACGCGAGCGCGGTCACCGGGTAATCTGCTCGGCGCGTAAACCCGAAGATGTCGAACGCTTGCGGTCGGAGGGATACGAATGCCTGCAACTGGATCTGGCCGATTCGGCCAGCATCCAGGTGGCCGTCGCGGCCTTGATAGAACTGACCGGCGGTCGAATCGACGCCTTGTTCAACAACGGCGCGTTTGGCCAGCCCGGCGCGGTCGAGGATTTGAGCCGCGAGGTGTTGCGGCATCAGTTCGAAACCAATTTATTCGGTACTCACGAATTGACCAATCTGATCTTGCCGCTGATGCGCAAGCAAGGCCATGGCCGGATCATTTACAACAGTTCGGTGCTGGGTTTTGTGGCGATGAAATTTCGCGGCGCGTACAACGCCAGCAAATACGCGTTGGAAGGTTTGGCCGATACCTTGAGATTGGAGTTGCGCGGCAGCGGCATTCACATCGTGCTGATAGAGCCCGGTCCGATCAAGAGCAATTTCCGGCAGAACGCTTTCGCGCTTTACCAAAAATACATCGATCCGGAACACAGCGCGCATCGAGACACTTATCTGGCGATGGAAGCCCGACTGCAAAAACAAGGTCCGGCTTCGCCGTTTACATTGCCGGCGACGGCGGTGGCCGAAAAAGTCCGCCATGCGTTGGAGTCTGAAAAGCCGCGCAGCCGTTATCCGGTCACGCTGCCGACCTATGTGTTCGCCTGGTTGAAACGGCTGTTGCCGACGGCTTGGCTGGACCGCTTGCTGGTCAGCGTCGAATAACATTGGTATTTTAAAGGAAATGGCCGTTTTCGAGGTCATTTAGGGGTAATAAACGGGTCGCAAACCGCATGATCTATGCTATTATCCCGGCCCGACATATGGCGGTTAACGCGGTCTATTAACCGGTCTATGTTCTTAATAAAAACAACTGTGAGGTTTATTACATGAAAATTTTCAAAAGTGCTGTTGTCGCTTTCTCCTTGGCTGTCGCGATGGGTTCTTTTTCGACTTCGGCCAGCGCCGAGTCCGACAAAGGCCGGGTTAGTTATAAGCCAATCGACGCGGTCAACATCGTGATCGAGCGCATCAGTGCAGCCGAAGCTGCAATCAACAACGGCGCGGAAGACGCCGAAGTTGCGGCTCTGATCAAAAAAGCCGCTGATTTCTCAGAAGAAATCAACGCCAACGACAAAGTTTCCAGAGAAAACTCCAAAGTCAGGGGTCACCTGAAAGCAGCCATCACTTCCGCGAAATCCGCGAACCTGCAAGAAGCGAAAGAGCATTTGGCAAAAGCTAAAGCCGGTACCGAAGGTCTGAAAAAATTGCTGTAATGTTTTTTAACAGGGTGCCTTCGGCACCCTGTTTTTTATCCCCCGTCGGTTTCGCGCAACGAAAACGGCATCTCCGCCAATTTATTTTCCAGCCAATTCAACGCATCGGCGGCGCTTCTCAACGTAGAAGGGTCCCAGTCGGGTTCGGCGTGTTTTGTCAGTAGGTCCCACCGAGCCAGCAGGTTCTTCAGTTTGCCGGCATTGCTGACGCTGAAATGCCAACGAGCCAGACAAGCGTCATACCAATCGTTTCCGCCACCCACGGCGATTTGCCGACGTAAGCCCTGTAATTGTCCGAGTACGTTCTCGATCATCGGCACTTGAGTGCCTATCCAGCTTTCGACTTGAATTTCGCTAATCGCCGCTATCGATCGACCGGGGTTGTCGGAGACGATTTTCAAGCAATGGATCAATTCGCTGCTGCCGAAGCGGACGGCGGTTTCGTAAAACGCCGACGCTTCCATGTCATATAAGGCGTCTTGGAGGTATGCCGTGTTCGGTTTCGACGAGGTGATCAGGCTGGCGGTCGGGCAGAGAACGTCGAACGGCAACTGCGGAAAGAAACAGCGGCCGGTGTCGGCGTCGACGACCTTGTCGGCCAAACAGACGTGGCCGATCGGATATTCCGGATGACCGGCGACGCCGAGATTAAGCAATACCGGATTAGTTACCGGCCGCAGGGCTAAGGCATACGCCACCGCGCCGGCCATCGCCGTTTTGCCGATACCGCTGACGACCACGGTGCCGGCAGGGCCGCTGTACATCGAAAATGCCGAACTGTCGGAAGTCTTTTTCAGACTCCAGGCGCGGATCAGCGGTTTGGCTTCGCAGGCGAGCGCGGTAAAAACAAAGCGGTAAGGTGCAGAGTGGGTCACATTTTTCGAGAAAATTATCTTTATTAATTAACAGATTGTTGAAGCTTATTAATAACTCACTTAAATTTAGACTTCGTCAATTTGAAAAGGAGACGTACCGTGATCGCATCCCATTCGTCAGTGACCGAAACCACATCCACCCATCTGCACTGGGTTGAAGCCCTGCGCGAGGAACGTAGCGCGCTTTGGTCCCTGTATTGCCAAATCGCGGAAATGAAACCTTTCAGCGACGCTGGTCAGGTTAGGCCGATGCTATCCCAATTTTCGCAACTGCTGATCGATTACGTGTCGCTCGGTCATTTTGGGATCTACGAGCACGTATTGAGCGACGCTGAAGGTGCGTCGGAATTGCTGTCTTACGCAGGTAAGATTTATCCGGTGTACTCGAATACCACCGAGTCGGCGGTGACGTTCAGCGAACGCTACGACGACGGTCGGCGCAATTTCAAGACCGACGATTTAGCCAGCGACCTGTCCAAACTCGGCGAACATCTAGCCGAGCGGATGGAACTTGAAGACCGGCTTTGTTCTATGTTGCTGCATTGACCGATCTTCGCTACCGCCGATCCAACGCCGGCGGCAAGCTATTTCGGTTCATCGCCCGAGGTGCCGGAAGCCGAACCGCTGGCACCTTTGACGAACAAGTCTTTCATTCGGCTGAAGGCCGCCAGCAGAGTTTTATCCATTACCACTTGATTGCCGATCGAAACGATGACCCTGGCCAGTTCCGGTATCCGGGTTTTGGTCGCCAACATATAAATCGGCTGCACATACAATATCGAATTGCCCATCGGCAATATCACCATACGGCCTTTCCGAACTTCGGAGCCTTGTTGGTTCCATAGCGTGAATTGGGCGGCGATTTCCGGATTTTGGTCGATCAGCGCATTGACCTGGGATGGACCGTTGACCTGGACCGCTTTGGGAAACTTGAATATCGTCAAGCCGGGTTGGTAGCTGTGATCGCAATTGATCGGGTCCATCGTGCCGGCAACGCCTACCATGCTCAAATTGTCTCTGTGCACCGGCGTCATTGGATTGATCATGACGAATTCTTCTTCGTCGTTACAGCGGTCGAAGTCCATCGTAATGAAATAAGGCAACACCGATTGGCCGTCCACGCTAGCGTATTCCCAGGTTTCGGCCTGCTCGTAGAAAAGCTCCGGGCTGCGCTGATGATACTTTGCGTAGATCTTCATCTGCATGTAGTACAGATCGCGCGGATAACGCAAATGTTGCAGCAGTTGGTCCGGCATATCCTTGAGCTTTTTGAATAGCCCTGGATATGCCCGATTATAGGCGGCGATAATCGGATCTTTGGGATCGGAGATGTAGTAATCGACGTCGCCGTCATAGGCGTCGACAACGATTTTCACCGAATTGCGAATGTAATTGAATTTATGCTTGCCGTCCAAATAATCGTCGGCGGCCGGCTTGGAGACCGGATAGTAATTGGATAGCGTGTAAGCGTCCTGAATCCAATAGAGCCGGTCTTTGTCGACGACCAGATAGGGATCTTTATCCAGATGCAGGAACGGTGTCAGCGCGGTAATCCGCTCGTCGATATTGCGGCGGATCAACACCTTGCTTTGGTTGGAAATGTTCGGCGAGAAAAAGATCTTTTCGTCCCGCAAATAAAACGCCAGCAACATTTTCCGAAAATACGATGGAATCGGGATGCCGGATTTGCCTTCGTAGTTGCTGCTGTCGCGCGAGCTGGAAATGTCCTTGACCGTTAAATTGTTCGGTACGATCGCGTATTGATACTTTTCCTGACCGTAGTAAATATCCGGGTGCGTGACCGAGAAGCCAACTTCGGAACTCATGTTCAGGTCGCGCAAATACCAAACGATAGGGATGCCGGCATCTTGAGCGGCCGGCGAAATCACCGCGCCATAACCGTGCGTATAGCGCAAGTGTTTGTTTTCCCAGTTTTGCGCTTCCTTGGGCAGGCGTTCGATATTGACCTCGCGTGCGGCCAGATTGACTTGTTGATGATGGCCGTTGATGAAATATCGATCCTCGTCAACGGTCGGAAACACGTAATACGGCCGTATGCCTTGCAATTGCATGTAACTGTCGATCAAAAATTCGCGGTCCCAAACCGGAATATTTTCGAAATGTTTTTTGGTCGACCACTCTTCGATGTCCTTGGTGGCGTCCAGATTGACCTGAAAATCGATAGTTTTGATATTGTTCAGGTCGTATGCCGCCAACGTGGCGTCGATGTTACTCAACATCGATTCGCTTTCGGTACGCGTAAAATTGGGCTTGACGATGAATTTCTCGATCATCTCGGGAATAGAATGCGTGTGTTTCAATCCGCCCACGCTCAGTAAACCCAAGGTCGCCAGCACCGCCGGCACCTTGCTGCGATGGCGTTCGGAAAACACGTAGAACAGCGCGGCCGCGGCGATCGCTACCACGAAGAAGATTTCCAGCCAGATCAGCGGCAGCTGATAGTGCAACTCAACGAAGCCGGGGCCGAAAAACACCGGTTCGTTGCTGTCCACGTACAGTAGCGAGAAACGCTCCAGCAAATATCCCCAGATCACGAAAGCAACGACGAACAGGAACAGTGCGCCCAGATGGATTTTCGCGCCAAGCGGGAATTCCTTGCTCTGGTTGGGAACGAAGATGTGCTCCAGCCAATAGAGCACGCCGGTGGCCGCCAACACTAGAGTGGCGGTGATCAGCAACTCTTTCTGAATCAGTATGTAGATCGGGTAGGCAAACATGTAAAAGCTGACGTCGTTGCCGTAAACCGGATCGATGACGCCCGACGCGTTGCCGAAAAAAAACAGCAGGGCTTGTTCCCATTGCAGATAGAACGGTACGGCGATCGCGATCGCCAGTAGCAGGGATACCGGCGTGTAGATCTTGGTCGAGCCGCTCATGAAGATCTCGGCGAAGCGTTGGAAGCGCTTACGTTTGCCGTCGTCGAGCAGCACCTCGTCGGGTGGATTTAGGCCCAGGTAGCGGGAGGCGATCCAGAAATGGAACATGAAGACGGCGAAGAAGAATACCGTCACGGCACCGGAGAAGATGAAGCGATAAAGTAATCTCAGCCAAAAATAGGGTTCGAATTCCAGCGAACGAAACCACCACAAATCGACAAAAAAATCGAGAAACACGAAGTAAAACGCGACGTATGACACGACAACGGCGACCAAGGTCGCCGCCACGAACGCGGGTAACAGTTTCCAGTTACGCATAATTTCCTCTTTGCTTAGATTCCGGCACCGCCGCGATGGGCGCTTTGCCGCGCGGCCGGTGATTAGAGATCGCCCCCAGCCGAGCATTCTAACACCCAAATCCGGATTGTGACCTTTCGCGGTAAGGGACTCGGTTGGCGTAATAGGGCGTTGTTTAGGGGTAGGAAAAAGAGTATGGTCGGCGTCAATAACGAGAGCTTATCGATTAAGCCAATCACAACGAGGAAGGGGGGAACTCATGGGTACATCCATGTCTATCGACGCCGGCAGACGCCGGTTTTTAAAGTATTCCGCCCTGGGCGGTGCGTGGGCGGCTTGTCCGCGATGGGTGAGTGCCGAGACGCTTCGAAATGCCCCGACGGCCGGTTTCCATCCGGACGTCGAGCTGGACTTCACGGCCAAGCTCGCTCGGGTCGAGATATTGAACCAAGGACCGGCGACGGCGGTACAGAAATTTTTCGGCACTGTGCGCAAGGGCCCGGCGAATAGCCTCGTGCAATTGCCCAACAACTACCTTGGGCCGATTTTGAACCTCCAGCAGGGCCAGAAAGTACGGGTTTATTTCACCAATCAGCTTAGCGAGGCCACAATCATACATTGGCACGGCTTGCATGTTCCGCAAAGCAGCGACGGCCACCCGATGTATACGATAGCGCCGGGCGAGCAGTATGTGTACGAGTTCGAAGTACGTAACCCGGCCGGCACCAGTTTTTACCACTCGCACGCGCATAATCTGACCGCCGAGCAGGTCTATCGGGGATTGTCGGGGTTGATCGTGGTCCGGGACGTCGAGGAAGCCAAGCTGGATTTGCCGGAAGGAGACTACGACCTACCGCTGGTGATACAAGATCGAAGCTTCGACAACCGCAACCAGCTCCGTTATGTACACGGCATGCCGCAACGGATGATGGGCTTTCTCGGCGATACGATTCTAGTCAACGGCAAGCCGAACGCCGGGTTTCAAGTCAAATCCAGGGCCTATCGGTTCAGGGCCTTGAACGGGTCCAATTCCCGAATTTATAAGCTGGGCTGGGACGACGGCACGCCGCTGACCGCCATCGCTACCGACGCCGGTTTACTGGCCCGGCCGGAAACCCGGCCTTATCTGATGTTGGCGCCGGGCGAGCGTATCGATTTGTGGCTGGACTTCAGCGGCCGCGCGGTCGGATCGAAATTGACGCTATATAGTCTGCCGTACAGCGGGGCGATGCCGGCGATGTACGAACGGATGGGGCACGGAGGCATGATGCACGGCGGTATACACCAAGGCGCTAAATTTCCAATCGCGGTATTTGAAGTTACCGAAAAAGTCTCCGATTCGCCGAAATTGCCGGAAAAACTGGTGCCGTTCCGGCGCTTGACCGCCGCCGACACCGACAATGCCGATAGCCCGCTGCCGATCGCGCTTTCGATGCAGCCGATGCGGCCGCTATTGAACGGCATGTCGTTTGCGATGGACAGGGTCGTGGAAGCCGAGAAAGTACCGTTGGGATCGATCAAGAAGATCCGGATTTTTCACGACCATTCCCGCGGCGGTCACCGTGGCGGCATGGGTATGATGGGCGGTATGCGGCATGGAGGCGACGCAGACCCGAACCCCGAGCATGATATGGGGGGAATGGGAGGAGCGATGATGAATATGGCCCATCCGATTCATCTACACGGCCAGCAATATCAGATTCTGTCCCGACATGCCGCCGATACCGATGGCTACGCCAGCGTCAAGGACGGATTTATCGACAGCGGTTGGAAAGATACGGTGCTGGTGATGCCGGGAGAAGTCGTGGAAATCGCCAAACCGTTTCAGGATTATAAAGGCTTGTTTCTTTACCACTGCCATAACCTCGAGCACGAGGATTTGGGGATGATGCGGCAGTTTTACGTTTATTGAAGCGGGAGCGGCTCCGAGCGAGGCGCTCGGAGCCGTGCAGCATTATTTTTTGGCGAACATCGACAGGATGCGTTCGCGGTTGATGTAAGCCGCGTACAGCAAGCCGCCAAGCAGAATACCGTTAAACAGTTGACCGAAGAACGACGTGTCCGAGCCGGTCGGTTGCGCCGTTGCGTCGGTTTTCGGCGCTACCGGCGGGGGCGGCACGAAAGCGGCCTGCTTTTTAGTGGTGATTTCCGGCAAGCCTAAACTTTTCCAGGCGTCGTAATCTTGCCAGGCCGGAAATTTGCCTTGCCAGAATTCCTTGGTGAAATAAGGCGCCAGACTCATGCCGTGAACTTTGGGTATGCCCCGTTCGTCCATGAACCCTTTGTAGACGACCAAGCTGATGTCGCCGCCCTCGCCCATGCCGTTGGTCGTGAACGATTTTTCGACGTGGTCGTGGAACATCCACACGCCTTGACCGAAGCTATTCAGGCCGTCGTCGACGCCGTTCAGTTCCAAATCCAGACGCTGCGCCGGCACCATGCCGTGTACGTCGCGTTTGATGTAGGAAGACGGGCCGTTATCGACGCCGTCGTAGTGCGTCACCATCGGCTTGTGGCCGTGTATGTGCAGCGCGAAGGCTTCTTCATGACCGTTGAGAACCCGCAGTTTCACCTTTTTGTTTTCTTCCATCAGAATCAACGATTCCCGCAAGGTGTACGGAAACGAGCGGCCGTTCAGCATGAAGTAATCCGGCTTGGCATCGGTGATGTCGTATTCCTGATTCAAGCGGCGCGCCAATAGGCGCGGATCATTGGCCGACCGAGCCATTTCGTGCAATTCCTTGTCGGCGGACTGGTAGTGTAAGTCGTATTCGGCCGCGTACTTTTCCTTGACGGCGACCGAAGGATGGCGAACCTGGCCGTTGCCGACGTTGAAAACTTGCACCCAGTTGTTCGGCCGGTTTTCCTCGACGACGAAAATGCCTTGCAAGCCCATCGGAATGTGGACATGCGGCTGGACGTGGCAGTGGTAATACATCGTGCCGGGTTGGCGCGGCTTGATCACGTAAGTTTTGCTTTGGCCGGGCAGCACGTCCATTTGGCTGGTTTGACCGACGCCGTCGTTGCCTTCGCCGCTATGATCCATGTAGGGATGGTCGATGCCGTGCAAATGGATGGAGTGCGGAAAGTAATGATTGTTTTCCAGTACGATCCAGACAATGTCGCCCTGCTCGACCCTTATGGTTGGCGAGGGTGCTCTGAGCAAAGGGTTGGCGATGGGTTCGTAAAGACTCAGCGTCGACATGTCGCGAGTTTTCGGCGCGAATACCCAGAAGGTCGGTTGAATGCCGGGCGCGATGTCGAAAGTGGTGGTCGGTTCGCGCATGTCGGGCGAATGGCCGTTCAGTTCGGCGATTTCCAGCTTGATGATGTAATGGTCGGGATCGCCGTCGCCGTCCATATCGTTGCTGACAGTCAGCGCGTCGGCGGCCAACTGTGTTTCCATCAGCGTCGCCATCGATATATTGTTGGTGCCTTTGACGAAGGCCGCGACCTCGGCGGGATTATCTGGGTTACACATCCGTGATTCTTGTATTTCCACACCGTCGATCACTTGCGCGTCACGCCATTTGGCATCGGTAAATTCCGAACAAACTTCCTCTGCCGCACCCAATTTAACGCTGGTCGAGCTCGGCAGCTTGTCGGCGACCGCTAGGGCAAGCGGAGACAACGGCAGCAGCAGAGCCCCACACAGCATGGGGATAACCTTTTTATGCATAGAAAAACCTCATAAAGCAGACGACTATCTAGCCACCCGGGTGGCGGCCAAGAACATTAGAAAAGCGCGATACTGTAACCAGAACCCATAGGCAAAGTACAGCAATTCTTTATTACCGGAGCCGCTTGGATAGATGCGGTTTTCGCAAACCAAACAATGCCCTTTATAATTCCACGACGCTAGCAAATTACTAGCCGATCCGGCCTTCTTCACTGATTTCATCGCTATCATGCCCAGCTCCAGAATCCTGCTGTTCCTATTGTTGATACTTGCCGTTCACGGCGGTTACGACTGGTTGTCCAATCGCCCGCAAGACGCGGGTATCGACGTGCCTTCCGGCAAACTGCGCAGTTTGTCGTTCGCGCCATTCCGCGAGGGCTATAGTCCACTCGAGGAGATTTATCCGCTCGCCGAACACGTCGAAGAAGATTTGCAGGTGGTGGCCGATAAGACCGAAACCATCCGCACCTATTCGAGTCTGGGCGGTTTGCAGCCGACGCCGGATTTGGCCCGCAAATCCGGCTTGAAAATGATACAAGGCGCCTGGATAGGCGGAGGTTATAAGGATAACCGCAAGGAAGTCGATGCTTTGATCCAATCCGCCAACGCCAATCCGGATGTGGTGAAACGGGTGATTGTCGGTAACGAGGTGCTGCTGCGCGGCGAGTTGGACGTGGATCGGCTGATCGGCTACATCCGCGAGGTGAAGCGGGCGGTCAAGCAACCGGTGTCTTACGCCGATGTGTGGTCGATGTATATGAAGCATCCCAAGTTGTTCGCCGAGGTGGATTTCATCACCATCCATATTTTGCCCTATTGGGAGGACGAGCCGATTTCGGTCGATAACGCCTCCCAGCATTTGGAAAAGATCGTTCGCCAAGTCGAAAACGAAGCGCGCGGCGTGGCACCGGGCAAGCCGATATTAATTGGCGAGTCGGGCTGGCCCAGCGCCGGGCGGCAACGGGGCATGGCGGTACCCGGCGTGGTCAACGAAGCCAAGTTCATTCGCGGCATGATACAGGTCGCCAATCGGCACGGCTTCGACTACAACATCGTGGAAGCCTTCAACCAACCCTGGAAAAGCGAGCTGGAAGGCGTGGTCGGCGCCAATTGGGGTTTGTTGTCGGTCGATAGGGAGCCGGTGTTTCCGTTGACCGGACCGGTTTACGAAAACCCGGATTGGCCGATTACTTATGCGCTCGCCTCGTTATTGCTGCTGTTGGCGGCTGGGCTTTTTCGAAATTCACTGGCGACGTTGCCTATTAGTCGCTTGATTTTGTTTTTGGCGTTGGCCCAAGTGTTTGCCGCCTGTTTGGTGGGTTTGGCTGATTTTCTTTGGTATACCAGTTATAGCGTTTGGCAACGCGCCTATACCGTGGTTATCACGCTTGCCAATACCGGTTTGGCGGCCGCGTTGTTACATCGTTGTTCGGCGATTTTACGCGATAAAGCCGGCGATTTCGGAATGGCCAATATCTTGCGCACCGCGTATATGCTGTTTATCGGTTTGGCGTTCTATAAAACATACGGTTTGGCTTTTCACGGCCGATATTTGAGTTTTCCAATCGAACAGTTTGCAATACCCGCGCTCGGTATCCTGGGCTTGATGGCTTGTCAGTGGCTGGCGCACGGGAAGATCAATGGTCAGCTGTTGTCTTTCGATCAATTAATCGGTTGGAATTTAGGTCGTCGGCGCGATCCGCTGATTGCGTATTTCCTGACGTTAGCCTGTTTGGCGATGGTCTTCGGAGAAGCTATGGCCTTCTTGGGCGGCCGAGATTTTATCCAGGCCCATCCTGGATTGTCCGCCGGTTTACCTGTGGCGCTGGAATATACCTTATATAACTGGCAACTCTTGAGTTGGTTGGGTTGCTTGGTGACGTTGTCGTTGCCGTTCTGGACTAATCGTAACAGCGCGGAACGAAATTGATTCCGGCGCGGCTCCATGCTTGAGTTTCTTTTGTCGCGGATTGAGTGACAGTTTGCCGCGCGGCAATTTGTCACATTTTCAAATCGAGCGGATGCCAATAAACTATGTGCAACTCTTGTATGCGCTCCCTCTCCTAAAGGGTAAAGAGTTTAATATCCTTCCTCAATGCGGCCTCTGTGCCGCATCTTTTTTTGGACGAGGTTACTTATGGAACGGAACTTTTGCTCTACTAAGTCCGCGTTTGTTCATCCCAACGAGTTAAATCGGCGGACGGCTTTCCATGAAGCGGGGCATGCCGCTGCGATACATTTAGGCAACCGCCAAAAACAATTACCCCCAGTATTTTTCGAAATCCAACTTAAACGTCCCAGCCTCGATAGTCGATACTTTACCGCCAAAGTCGTCGATGGCAATTTAATTCAAAATTTGCCGATAGCGGTGCTGGAAAGTTTCGCCACATTTTCCGACGAACCCTATCAGCATAGTTGTCAAAGGGCTTACGAAGCCGATGTCGTCAACTTATTGGTCGGGCCTTTGGCCGAAGCTAAATATGTGGCTATTCGAGACGACGAGGTTTTCAACCTGGGTCTAATGAGTTTTGAAGCCCTACATAATTACGGCGGTTACAGCGACTTGGAAAAAGCCGAAGGGTATTTGGAATGTTTCATCGCTTCCAAAGCTCAGCGCGAAGAAAAAATGCAGGAATTGCTGGAACAGGCTTTCCGTTTCGTCGAAAACTCCTGCCATTGGCAATGTATATTAAGTTTGGCGAATTTTATCCTGGATAGTCAGCAGGAAGTCATTTCCTGTGACGAGGCAATCGGTATTTTCGATCGTTGCTTGGAGCCGGTGGCTCTATTTCAAAAGTTTACGAGAACGGTAAGTTACGCGTAATCGTTATTGCCACCGAATTTAGCCGTTTTGTCGAAACAAACAAGTCGATTCGGTTAGTTGTCAATCTCGGCCGCATACACCGTGCATCGGTTGCGGCCCAAGCGTTTTGAATGGTACAAGGCCTTGTCGGCTCGGACAAAGACATCGTCGTGCGTATCGTCGTTGTCGAATGCGCTAATACCGCAGCTTAACGTCAGATCGATTTGCTCGCCGTTGGAATTAAAGCCGCATCCTTGAATCATTTTCCGCAAATGCTCGGCGACTTCCAGTGCTTGCAGCGCGCTGGTGTTGGGCATCAACATCACGAACTCTTCGCCGCCATAGCGCGCCACGAAATCGGTTTCGCGACAATTGTTAGCCAGCAATTGACCAACCAGGGTCAGGGTTTTGTCGCCGGCTTTGTGTCCGTAAGTATCGTTGATGCGCTTGAAATAATCGATATCCCAAATCACCAGAGACAACGGCGAACGATAGCGGCGCCACCGGTTTTGCTCCATTTCGGCCCGGTTATTGTAGGCGGCGCGGTTCGGTAGCCCGGTCAACGGATCGCCCAAGGCGCGGTCGTGTTCAATTTTCAGTTTGGTCCGCAGCGATTCGGTTTCCGATTCCAGTTCCATCAGCTTGAGTGCCATCGTCTCAATCTTCAGCTGGGCTTCTTGTTGTCTGGCATCTTCTTGCTGTTTGTGTTCCAACAGTTGTAGTAACAGCCTATCCAGATGTTCGCCGGTCTTGCTTTTGACGCTGCTCAATTCGTCGACAGAACGCATCGTATCCTGAAAATCGTGAACTTGGCGTTGTATCGAATGATTCAACGAGTCGCGACTATCGATCGACAGTCGATTTGCTTCGCTGGCGATTTCAGCTTGTTGCTCGATCTCGATCAATTGATTGCTCAAATCGGATAAGAACGCATCAACGCCGGATTGTTCGGAGACGGTAAAATCCCGAACGTTCAACAACAGGCTGAAGGCCGAATCGATGACTTTTCGATAGGATTGTTCGCCGTCGCGTTCTCGAATGCGTTGCCGCAATGACGTGGTATGTTGCTGGAAGCGTAGCGGTACTTCGGATTCGGCGAGCAGTTCGTCCAGGCGGTTTAATAGATAATCGTCCTGGGCGGCTGGGTAGGTTTGCGTTTCCGGTTTGACGTCCTGTTTGGTTTTGGAAATATGTAGCAGGGTTTTGGAAACCGAGTGTAAGTCGCCGACCAAATCGTTCAAATTGGCGCCGTTTCTGAGCTTGCCGCCTATCGTCACCAAATGGGGTTCCAATAATTTGTGGCTGCCCTGGCTAAATATCAGCAGTTGCAACACCAATTTGTACAAAAACTTTTCGATGTCGGCCGGTTTGGCGTACGGGGACATGACTTCCATTTAATAAATCCCGATTATGCGACTATGCAACGATTTCGGCCGTTCTGTTTGGCTTGATATAAACCTTTATCGGCCCTGTCGAAGATGGTTTCTTGGGTGTCGTTGGCGGCAAATTGACTGATGCCTCCGGAAATCGTGATCGCCAAACGGTTACCGTTCGCTACGAAGCCGCTGTTGCCGACGATGGCCCGCAATTTTTCGGCGACCGACAATGCCGCTTGGGCATCGGTGTCCGGCAACAGCATCACGAATTCCTCGCCGCCGAAGCGGGCAACGAAGTCGCTTTGCCGACAGTGTTTGGATAACAGTTTGGCGATGGCTACCAAGGCCTTATCGCCGGATTTGTGGCCGTAGGTGTCGTTGATGGCCTTGAAAAAGTCCACGTCCCAGACGATCAACGAGAACGCCTGAAGAGTGCGGCGATAACGCGCGATTTCGAGGTCAATCCGTTCTTCGAACGCAAGCCGGTTTGCCAAACCGGTCAACGGATCCCGCGTGGCGCGGTGTTGCGCTTGGTCCAAGCGTTCCCGCAATTCGCCGGATTCCGCTTCCATGTCTTTCAATTTTTCCGTTAACACGCGCAATTCGCGGTCGACTTTTTCGCGTTCCTGCTGTTCCAGTTGATTGTGAGCTTGGATTTGTTGGCTAATGGTCTGCAAGCGGCTATTGATCAACTGTTTGAGGGGTTCGAGCTGGGTGGCGTTGGCCGATTGCGTTTGCAAATCCACCAGTTGATCCGAGACCGTGCGATCCAGCAGGTTACGTTTTTTGGCCGAAGATTCGTTAGCCAGATTGACGCCGATGGCCTTGATGCCCAGCTCGGTCAATTGTTCGGTCAATTTCGACAGAAACGCCGCCATTTCCAATTGCTCGGCTTCCATGTATTTTTTGATGGTGAGCAATAACGCCACGGTGTCGTCGAAAATGGGTCCCAATGACTGGTTTTCGTTCAGACGGTGCTTGAGTTGCGCCGATTTCTCGGCGAATTGGGTTGGAATATCGATGCTTTCAAGCAGTCTCATTAACTGCAGATTGATGGCCTTCTTGTCGATCTCGGCGAAATCCAGCGCCAAATCGATACTGTTGGCCGATTTGTCCTGGTCGATCAACTCCAGCAGCGCCATGTACAGCGCTTGATTATTGGCGAATTGCCGGTTTTGGTAGCGTTGCTGTATATCTTCGAACTGGTCTGGCCATTGCGGATACAGCTTGCCCAGAAATTCGAACAGCAATGTGGAATCGAGCGGATGATTGGCGCCATCGTCTTCCAGCATGATCAAGGCACTGGAGAACGCGGTCAGTTCCTTTTGCAGCAACTGGCTTTGCAAGCCATTTTTCAGTAGGTTGCGTATCCGGTTTAAGTGGGGGTCCAATTGGCGATTGAGACCCTTAACCGCCAACGCGAAACGGACGATGGTTTTACAAAGCAGATCTTCGTTGGCCTTGTACTGTTTTTCGGTTTTTTCCTGGTCTTCAAGCAGGTGGAAGTACTTTTCCTTCCACTGTTCCTGCCCGTCATCCTTGTTCCTGAAAAAAACCATGAAACATGCCCCAAAATTTACAATTCGCCGACGGAGAATTATAGACTATTCAATATAAGTCGCGCGGCGGCCGGACCTTGGCCCGGCCGAAAAACGCGCTGGGGCTGGTTATTTCTTTTGGGATTCTTGCGCGATCAGTTCGTTGGTCACGCTAATCATATTGGCTTGGGATTTGGCGGATTGCCCGGTCACTTTATATTTGCCGTTAATAATCAAGGCCGGTACGCCGGTGATGCCGTAGCGCGGCCCCATCGCTTCGGCCTGACGCAATTTGGCGTCCACCAGGAAAGAATTGTAAGCATTGCGAAAATCTTCGTCCTTGACACCGTGTTCGGCGAAGAATTTAGCCAGTTCGTCTTCGCTGATCAGTTTTTGTTTTTTGTTCTGAATGGTGTCGAAAAAGTCGGCGTGGACCTTTTCAAGGACGCCGAGGGCCTCCGCCGTAAAATATGCCTTGGCGTGCTTGCCCCAGATGTCGCTAAAAACCGCGGGTTGGCGGATGAACTCGACGTTGGCCGGCTTGGTTTTCAACCATTCCGCCATCGACGGTTCCAAGCTGTAGCAATGCGGGCAGCCGTACCAAAAGAATTCGATGACTTCGACTTTCTCCGGATTTTGCACCGGCTGAGCGGGGGTCAAGGTTTCGTAGCCGCCTTCCGCGCGCGCCAGCGCGGTGAAGCAGAACAGGCCTAATATCGCGATTTTTTTCAACATCTATAGTTCTCCGTAAGAATGAAATCCCAACAAAAACGTTATCCCGGTCGACATGAATGGAACAGGATACATGGCCGCCGAATCCGGCATTGTCGGTTCAGACTCGGCTGTCCCGATAAAGTGCCGACACTATAGCGGGCACTACGAAAAACGCAAAATCCGGGCGGATGAAGACGGGTTGGCGCGACGGTTGGCGTTACGCTGGACGCCGATTCGGCAAGCTCCGCATCCGGCTGTTTTAGGAGGAGGTCGGATGTCGCCCGTTGCGGGCCGACAATGCGGAGGGAGGCGGTGAGCCGATTCAACCGGCTTGTTTGGCGAAACAGCGACAGATGGCGCCGCCGGTCCGAAAAGGCCGGCGGCGGATTAGGCTACTTCATCGTGGAGATGTAGTACGCAACGGCCTGGATTTGCTGATCGGTCATTTTCCCGGCAATCATGTGCATCATGTTTTCCGGGTTGTTGCTACGCGCACCGGATTTAAAGTCGGTCAGCGATTTGATCAAATAATCGGCATGCTGAGAGTGCAGGGCTGGGAACGCGGCCGGTTTGTTGCCTTCGCCGAAGGGGCCGTGGCAGGCCACGCAAGCGGAAACCTCGCGGCTCAAGTCGCCGTTACGGTACAGGTCGCTGCCTTGAGCGATCAGCGCGGTCAATTCGGCCTTTTTCTGTTCGTCGGTTTTGGCGGGCGCCTCGTCGTCGTCATTGTCCGGTAGTTTCGGAGCCGGGTTGCCGGCGATGCGGTTAGCCGAATAATAGGTGGCGATTTCTTGTATCGCTTGTTCGTCCAGGCCGGCCGCCAACGGCGCCATCATCGGCGAATTGCGGGTGCCGGATTTAAACGCTTGCAACTGTTTGGCCAGATAATTTTGGTGTTGGCCGGCCAGTTTGGGAAAGCTAGGCATCATGCTGTTGCCGTCTTCGCCGTGGCAACCGGCGCAAGCCGCAGCCTTGGTTTTGCCCGCGCTATTCCCCTGCGCGTACGCGTGGCCGGTAAAGGCCAGCGCCAGGGTGACGGAAACAGTCAGCAGTTTTTTTATCATTATTTGAAGCCCCTGTTCAGGATGATGGATCGACATAAGCAAATGGACACTTGCCTATAGACGTTATAATGCCGGGATTCTAACCGATTTAATTTGACTAAGCGAGATCGTCATGAACCCCCTTTATCATCAGGCCTCATTCGTCGCCAGCGCGCCGAGATTGCAAGATGCGCCGCCGGATCAAGGGATGGAAATCGCCTTTGCCGGCCGTTCCAATGCCGGCAAATCCAGCGCGATCAATACGCTGGTGCAGCAAAATGCGTTGGCCAGGGTCAGTAAAACCCCCGGCCGCACCCAACTGTTGAATTTCTTTCGCATCGACGACGACCGCAAGTTGGTCGATTTGCCCGGCTACGGCTACGCCAAGGTGCCGGAGGCGATGAAACGGGAATGGCAGCAAATGATGGAAACCTATCTGAAGAATCGCAAAGCGCTATCCGGCATCGTGTTGGTGATGGACATTCGCCATCCGCTAACCGATTTCGATTGGCAAATGGTCGAATGGTGCGAGGTCAGCAAGTTGCCGCTGCACATCCTGCTGACCAAAGCCGACAAATTGAAATTCGGCGCCGCCAAAACCACGTTGTTGCAAGTGCAGCGCGATTTGAGCCGGGCCGAAATCGTCGTCAGCCTGCAATTGTTTTCGGCCTTGAATAAAACCGGCATCGACGACGTACACCAGGTGTTGGACGAATGGTTTGGATTTTCGTCCGAAGCGAGCGCTTGAAAGCGCCGGATAGTGCCGGCGATCCCGCGTGAAGGCTAGCCCAAGCCTATCCGCAATCCCGATCGTCGAGGTCCGGCGCGAGGCTTCGATCCGTTCCATCCATTCAACAGCGAACCAATTGCCGCCATGAAAACCGCCGGTTTTTCGATATTCGGACTGATTCTCGCGATCGCCGCCGTAGTTTACGGACTGCTCGCGGCATCGTTGCCGAACCAAGACGGCGAGATCCGTTTGTCGGGCTTGTCGGCGGAAGCGACGGTGCGGAGCGACGACTTGGCGATTCCGACGATCGCGGCGCGGAATCGGGACGACGCCTTTCGGGTGCTGGGCTTTCTGCACGCCCGCGACCGGTTGTTTCAAATGGAATTGATGCGGCGCAAGAGCGCCGGCCGCCTGGCCGAGTTGTTCGGCGATTCGGCGCTGGCCCTGGACCGCAAGCAGCGGATTTTCGGTTTCGAGCGGGTCGCCGGGCAAATCTTTGCGGATATGCCGGAAACCCAGCGTTCGGCTTTGCAGGCTTACGCCGCCGGCGTCAACGCGTATCTGACTCGAACCACGATATTGGCGCCGGAATTTCTGGCGCTGCACTTGCGCCCTGAGCCGTGGCGGCCGGAAGACAGCCTGCTGGTGGTGTTGGCGATGTTCCAAACTCTGAACGGCTACGAGCAGGACGAGCGCATGGCCAGCGTGATGGCCAAGGCGTTGCCGGCCGATTTGCTGACCTTCCTAACCCCCGACACCGATCCCTACGCGACCGTACTGACCGGCGGCGACCGACCGCGCCGCTACAGTCCAAACCTGCCCCGCGATGCGCTGGCGGCATTGCCGGAAGCCGGCCGGCAACTGGCGGTCAACCGCGTCGATGCCGACAACGCGGTCGCCGGTTCCAACAATTGGGCGGTATCCGGGCGCAAGACCGCCGACGGCCGGGCCATCGTCGCCAATGACATGCACTTGGCGCTGGGCCTGCCCAACATCTGGTACCGCGCCGAGTTGCAATACCGGGACCGGCAGGTCGCCGGCGTTACGCTGCCCGGCGTACCGGGCGTCATCGTCGGCGGCAACGGTCGGGTAGCCTGGGGTTTTACCAACGTCACCGCCGACCTGTTCGACTTGGTGAGCTTGGAAACCGACGCCGACCATCCCGGCGCCTACCGCACCCCGCAAGGTTGGCAACCCTTCGCCAGCCGGCGCGAAACCATCAAGGTCAAAGGCCAGCCGGACGTCGACATCGAATTGCGCGACACGATTTGGGGACCGGTATCCGACCAGCCCTTGCTGGGTAAGCCGGTCGCGATCAAATGGACCGCGCTGGAACGCTACGGCGTCGATTTGGGCTTGCTCGATCTGGACGGCGCCGCCAACGTCGATCAGGCATTGACGCTGATCAATCAAGCCGCCGGTCCGCCGCAAAACGTGGTCGTTGCCGACCGGGACGGGCGCATCGGCTGGACCTACATGGGCCGTTTCCCAAAACGGAGCGGCTTCGACGGCTTGATTAGCCGTTCCTGGGCGGACGGCGACATCGGCTGGCAAGGCTTCATCCCGCCGGAGCAATTGCCGAGATTGGTGGACCCGGCCGAGGGCTTTATCGCCACCGCCAACAATCGCACGCTGGGCGCCGACTATCCGTACGTGATCGGCCACAACTGGGCCCTGGGCTACCGCGCGTTTCGGATCGCCGAATTATTGCGCGGCAAGGACAAGATCGACGAATCGGCCATGTTGGCGATTCAGCTCGATAGCCGGGCCGGCGCGCTGGACTTTTACCAGCAACTGGCGCTGGACGAACTGCGAAACCTATCCAACAAGGACGGCGATTTGCAAAGCGCCGAACGCGCGTTGCAGGCCTGGGACGGCCGCATGAACGCCGATAGCGTCGGCGCAGCCGTGGTCAACGAATTTCGCAAACGCCTGGCGGAAACCGTGTTCGCCAAGATCGTCGCGGCTTGCCGGGTTTACGATCCGGAGTTTCGTTATGCCTGGCGGGCCATGGAAACCCCGCTACGCCAACTGCTGACCGAACGCCCGCCAGGCTTGCTGGCCGAGTCCTACCGCGACGATTGGTCGGCGATGATCTCCGATACCCTGCGCGAAACCGTGCGGGCACTGCGGCAACAATATCCGCGGACCGAGCCGGATCGGCTGACTTGGGGCGAAGCCCACGCCATCGGCCTGCAACACCCGTTCACCAAAGCGATGCCGCAACTGGCCGCCGTATTGAATCTGCCCGCCTTCGCCAGCCCAGGTTGCGCCAGCGTTTGCGTGCGGGTCATGGACAACGCCCACGGCGCCAGCGAACGTCTGGTGCTGTCGCCTGCGCATCCGGAAGACGCGATTCTGCAAATGCCGGGCGGTCAGTCCGGCCATTTTCTATCGGCCCATTACCGCGACCAGCAAGCCTTCTGGCAAAATGGCCAACCGGCGGCGCTGTTCGGCCCGGCCCGGCCGGGTGTGCTCGAGGTCTTGCCGGAATAAGCCGGCGCCGGACCATCCTCTTTCCTCAACCGAATCCGGCCGGGCCGGAACAACGACTCATGACAAGCATTTCGACGGCGCCGGCGGACCGGGCGCGCAACCTTTCCGAGTGGTGGCTGCCGGTTCTGTCCGGCCTATTCATCGGCACCAGTTACATTCCGTTTCCGCCCTGGGCCTCGCTGTTCGGCTTCGTGCCGTTGTGGCTGTTCTGGCAGCGGCAAACCGCGTTGAAGCCGGTCGTTTACGGCGGTGTGCTGACCAGCACCGTCTACACCCTGATCGGCTTCAATTGGGTGACGTATACGCTGCACGAATTCGCCCAGGTGAATTGGTTGGTCGCCGGGATCGGCATGCTGATTTTCGCGATGTTCGGCCATGTGTTCGCGCCGCTTGCCGGAATTGCCTGGTTTGGGCTGCGCCGGTTCGCGGCTGGCCGCGCCGGGCTGTCCTACGGACTGATGGCGGTAACCACCGCCCTGGCCGAGTTGTACGTGCCGATGCTGTTCAAATGGAATTTCGGCTATAGCTGGTACGGCGCCGGCCTGCCGCTTTACCAGTGGGCCGAGTTCGTCGGCTTCGCCGGCCTCAGCATGCTGACGATACTCGCCAATCTGTGGCTGCTGTTCGTCTGGCAGCGCCGCCGGCAACGGGCCGGCAAACTGGCCTTGCTGGTTTTTTTGCTGGCCTTCGCCGGCGCCAACGGCGGTGGCCTGTGGCTGAAACAGCGCTTGCCGGAGCCGGACGCCGCGTTGGACGTGTTGCTGGTGCAAGCCAATATCGACAACGGCCAAAAGCGGGCGATGGAGGGCGGCAAGGGTTACCGGGCCGAAATCCTGACCGAATATTTCCGAGCCACCGACCTTGGCCTGGAAAAATCGCCAAACGTGCATTTTGCGATGTGGTCGGAAACCGCGTTCCCGTCGCTGCTCGGCGGCGAATTCAACCAATCGCCTTACGCCGCATTGCTGAGCGAATACCTGCGCAACCGCCAATTGCCGCTGCTGACCGGCGCCTACGGCCGGGACCGCAACGGCGACATCACCAATTCGCTGTTCGCGGTCGATCAGACCGGCAAGGTGCTGGAGCCGCACTACAGCAAAACCATTCTGCTGGCGCTGGGCGAATACCTGCCCGGCGCGGAAACCTTCCCCTGGCTGAAACAACTGTTGCCGATGGTCGGCCAGTTCGGCCGCGGGCCGGGGCCGACGGTACTGCTGGAGATGAACGGCTTCAAAATGGGGCCGCAAGTCTGTTACGAAAGTTTGTTTCCGGAGTTTTCCAAGGGCCTGGCCGACTTGGGCGCGCAATTCATCGTCAACGTCACCAACGATTCCTGGTACGGCACCTGGCAGGAACCCTACCAGCACCTGTACATGACCTTGGCGCGCGGCATCGAATTCCGCCGTCCGGTGTTGCGGGTCACCAATACCGGCATTTCCACCGTGTCGCTGGCCAACGGCGACGTGTTGGCGTTTTCGCCCTTTCATACCCGCTGGGCCGAGTCTTATCACGTACCCTTCGTGGCCGAACCGCCCGCCACTTTCTATCAGACCCATTTCTATCTGATGCCGGGATTGTTATGGGCTGGGCTGGCGGGATTGCTGGGCGCGGGTGTGTTGCTCAATAAACGGAAGAGACGGGAGACGTGAGGACGATTGATGGGTTGGGTATTCGTTGGGTGCTTGTGGCTACGGGAATCTCGCTTGACATAGAGTGCCTACCTGATAGAGTCGGCGGCAAATTAATGCGCAGGCAGGATTGCCTGAAAAGGCGGTTAATATTGGCTTATACGGGCGGATTTGCCTGATGATCAATAGTTAGGCGTCTTAAATCCACAGGGCTACTTAGATGGGCATCTTCTCCAAGCTATTCCAGAAACACGCGGTGCAAACGCCACTTGAAGCGTTTGTAAGTTTAGTAACGCCGGAGCAGTCCCAAGCAACCTACCGATCTGTGAAAGATGAGAGTCTCCGTCTTCCTGCTGCCCTATCGACCTGGGTTCTATACCTCGCTCATCGGTTCTCAACTGGGTTGCGCGAAATGCTGACATCTCTGGCAAAGACTAGGGGCACCAACAGTCCATTCGCTTATGACGCAGTTACTTTCGAGGCCGCCGCGTTCTGCCACTACTGGTTGATGCGCGAGATCCTCAACGCTGATGATGAAGAACCCGAGGATGACGCGTATTTCGAGTGCTTGAAGGTTTCCGCCAATATCACTAGTTCGCTACTGGAAAGCAAAACGAACTTCGACTTGCCAACGGAGCTACTCCTAAAACGCAGCATGGCTTATTCATACGATGAAAAATACAAAGACGTTCCCCCAGAGGAGAAATTTGCCAACTTCCTGATTTCATCCTTCCAGAGTGGTTCGCCCACCGTTAAATCCCCTGTAGGTATCTCTACCAGTTTGCCACTCCAACTCTCCGTTGCCTCATACATTCCCATCTTCGAATCGGCATATTTGGCCGAATTGAAAAAGATTGCGAGAGTCATGTATTTGGCAGATCAGGAAGGTGCTCTTTGACGCCGACACCCAACCCTGCGGTCCATGGGACGCTGCGCGATAATGCCGCGCAACGCCTTTGACCTGAACGTAGGAATCACGGCATGCGCACAAACGGCATCCTATGGGTTGTTGGTATCGCGGTTGTTGTGGCCCTCATTCCGTCACTACCGTATGGCTACTACTCCGTAATGCGCTGGGTTGTCTGTGCGTCATGCGCGCGGCTTGCACTCACGTCATACCGCAATGAGTGCGAGGAGTGGGCTTGGTGCTGGGGAGTGATCGCTGGTATCTACAACCCAATCTTTCCCGTGCATGCCAATCGGGAGATTTGGTCTATCGTCAATGTCGTGACGATTGGGGTTGTGGCTTGGTATGGCCATAAAGTGTTACGACTCAACAAGGGGAACCAACATGGGGGAGAAGCTTGAGAGCACATTCGGTTGCGGGTTCGCAATCCTCTTATTTGGTTTCGGCATCCTGCAGCTTGGCGCTGGCTGGGCCGGAATCGAGGATTCGTTTGGCTGGGGCTGGGGGTGTGCGGCAGCGGTTGCTGCAATTTTTTTCCGATTCACCATTCCAATAGTTCTTGGCGCATTCCTTTTCGCCAAGAACATCTGGGACTGGCATTGGTTCTTCGCGCTTCTTTTCGCGGCACCGGGTCTGCTCTTTATGGTGCCGGCGTTTTTTGCATCGCTTGTCAGTGCAGTGAAGCGCTAAGTTAATCGGGTAACCCGTAAGGCGGAACGCGTTAGCGGTTCCGCCAAACCAACAGCCTGGGTGGGCACGGTGTTTGTGCCCACGCGGATTGAAAGCAAATTTATTTTGTGTTTCGCTAACGTGAAGCTGATTTAATGTCGGGTTTCGGCCCGACAGCCGAGATACTTTTCTTTGCTTGTCCAAAGAAAAGTATCCAAAAGAAAGGACACCCCATGCCGCTTGTATCCTGCGCTCCTGCGGGTTTGAGCGGGGTTTTTGGAAGGGCTATCCATAGCCCTCCAAAAACGCGCGGCATCCCTGCCGCGCCCCTGCCGGGCAATTTCCGCTCGAACCCTTCGGTGCTCGGCGCGGCATCAGGGGATTAACCCCGCCGCGAGTAGAATTGTTGGCGGGTAGTAATGTAAGGTCGGCACGATTTAGTGCCCACGCGGAATCAAACGCTACCGGTGGGCAAACTTGCCCACCCTACAGCCAGGTAGGGTGGGCACGGTGTTTGTGCCCACGCGACACGCTGTTACCGATTCATTACTCTGAAAGTCACCCGAAGCGGTCACTCAATTCGGTGTCGTAGCGTTGTCAATCGCGGCTAGAGCCGCTCCCACGCCAGGGACTTTCATTTGCCGGGGCGACGCAACTGTTTCATGAGCGTTAGGTATTGGAAATTCCTGATTGGCGGGTTTTCAAATCGTAAACAACAGCCATGCATGCGCCGCATGCCATTTTCGAGGTTTCCGATGAAGAAGGTACGCGGTGCGTACCCTACCAGGTTCTTTGGTTAAGTTGGATGTTCTATTTCCGCTACCTTGCCACCATTCATGTCGTGCTTCGCAAGATCGAGCACGACGGCACTACCGAGTAAGCAGGGAATTCATCCATGAAACCTAACCCTAACCCTGCGTTCGAGGCGACCTGCGCGAAAAGCCGCGCAGGTCAGCTCACTTTCACGTTAGCCCTCTGTTCGACATTGGCAGCAAAGCTCGGTAGAATTCTTAGTTAGCTTTGAACGGGGGCCAGATCATGAATACACAACTCTTACAGCAAGCTCGTGTACTTGGCATTGATGAGCAGATCGAACTGGTTGAAGCTATATGGGATGGTATTGTTAGTCGTGGCGCCACGCCATCGTTGACCGAAGCGCAAAAAACGGAACTTGACCGCCGCCTCGCGGACCACCTTGCCAACCCCGATGATGTAGTTCCCTGGAGTGAAGTAAAAGCCGCTGCTCTTGCCAAAATCAGGCAATGAGTCTGCGCGTCACGTTTCATCGTGCCGCCAGTGCAGAGTTCATCGAGGCAAGTGCGTGGTATGAGGCCAAGCGAATTGGTCTTGCACTTGAGTTCATGGCTGAAATTGAACGTTGCGTATCGCTGGCATCTAAACAGCCGCTCCAGTTTGCCATTGTTCGTGCGGACATACGACGTGTTGTTGCCAATCGTTTCCCGTACAACGTTTATTTTCGCGCAGAAGATCATCGCATCGTTGTCTTGGCGGTATTTCATTGCAGCAGAGATCCCGCCATTTGGCATGCGAGAGCCTAACCTGGCGCTCAACCGGAGCGGGGTTGTGATGCAGTCTTATTTTTTCAGCTTTTCGTGCCGCGCCCGGTTAGCTCTACGTTAGCCGTCATGCTCCGTCTCGCCTCGGTGCTCCTGTCTCTTGCTGTCGTCGTTGCGCTATCGACAGGCGGTTTCAGTTCGGCGCCAACAGTGCTCTCCTTCCAGCTGGTGGATCAAACCCGTAAGGTGGAACGCCTGATGGCTTCCGCCCTACCTGACCTCAATCCCCAACCACTGTCCCGCGATTCCGGCGGGGCGTTTGATGGACTTCCCTGAGCCTAAATAAACCGCGTTTTGCTCGATTAGGCGGGGCAAGTTCTGGCCGAGATGTTGTTAAGCCTATCCACTCGATTTCTCGCTGCGGAGCTTGGCGCCAGGGGATAGTTGCATTGGAGTACAAACCTAGGTTTGTACTCCGGCCGAGTTGTTTGGGCGACTCCGGCTGGCGGGAAAGGTGGGTTCGTATCGCTGGTGGTCGGCCGAGCAAAAAACATTCGGCGCCGAGTATCGCTGGTAGTCGGCCGGGCAAAAATACTCGACACCGCATGTCGCTGGAGCTTAGCTAAGGGTGGGACGGCTTTGTAATCAGCGAAATGCTTGAATCATCGGGCGTGGCGCTAGTCTCCATGATTCATTTTTATTCATGCCGGTAACCCTAGAATCCCCAGACCTTGGGGTTTTTGCGTTTTTTGGTCGGTGAAAACTCGGCGGAACGCGTCGGCGGTTCCGCCGTATCAATTAACCCAACACATCGATAAACCTCTCCACGTCGTCCGGCTTAGTGGCGAAGCTGGCGACCAGGCGGACCAGGGTTTCGTGCTCGGCGAGTAGACCCGGCGCGGCGTGCGGCGGATTCCACGGATAAAACACCGCGCCGGCCGCGCGCAGCCGGGCGGCGTCGGCCTGGGTCAAAATCGCGAACACCTCGTTGGCTTCGGCCGGCCAGGCCAGCCGGGCGCGGCCGGAGGCGGCGATGCCTTGTTGCAGTTGCGCGGCCATCGCGTTGGCGTGGCCGGCCAATGCCAGCCACAGGCCGTCGTGCAGATAGGCCTGGAATTGCGCGGCGATAAAGCGGCTTTTGGAAAACAACTGCGCCGCGCGCTTGCGGATGAAGGGCAGATCCTTGGCCGCGGCCGGGTTCATGAACACCAGCGCCTCGGCGCACCAGCAACCGTTTTTGGTGGCGCCGAACGATACGATGTCCACGCCGAGTTTCCAGGTCATGTCGGCCGGCGTCAGGTCCAGCGCGATCAAGGCGTTGGCGAAGCGGGCGCCGTCCATGTGCAGCGGCAGCCCGTGGGTTTGCGCCACCTCGGCGATCGCGGCGATTTCGTCGGGACGGTAAACGGTGCCGATTTCGCTGGCTTGGGTGATGGACACCGCCATCGGCTGGCCGGCGTGGATGAAATCGGCCGGAAAGCGGCGAATTTCGGCGGCCAGCTTGGCCGGATCGAGCTTGCCCAACTCGCCGTCGACCGCCGCCAGCCGGGCGCCGTGGGTGAAAAATTCCGGCGCGCCGCATTCGTCTTCCAGCATGTGGGCTTCGCGATGGCAGAAGGTCACGCCGCCGGGCCGGTTGATCGCGGCCAGCGCCAGCGAGTTGGCGGCGGTGCCGGTGCCGACGAAGTACACCGCCACCTCGCGTTCGAACAGTTCGTTAAAGCGCCATTCGATCGCTTTGTCCAGCTCGCTGGCACCGTAAGGCGCGGCGAAACCGGCCGATGCGGCCAGCAAATGTTGGGCGATGGCCGGGTGAGCGCCGGCCCAGTTGTCGGAGGCAAAGTTCATCGCAAATCCTGAGTGCAAAGGTCGCTCTACCTTAACCCAGATCGCCGCTTTGTATAATGACGATTTTCTCAGCCCGACTGCTTATGCCGCCCGACATCGCCGCCCTGATTTGCCAAGCCACCGGCGCCGTCCAGACCGAGCCGCACCAAGTCGTGCAACGGCTGTGGAGCGGCTACGGCCGGATCGTCCGCTACCGCTTGCACGGCGCCGACCGCGCCGGCGTCGTGGTCAAGCACGTCAAGCCGCCGCGCATCGGGCACGGCGACCTCTCGCACCGGCGCAAATTGCGCTCCTATCAAGTCGAAACCGTCTGGTATAGCGATTGGAGTTCGCGTTGCGATCATGCTTGCCGGGTGCCGGCGAGCTTGGCTTCGGCCAGGTTCGGCGACGAAGTGGTGCTGATCCTGGAAGACCTGGATGCCGCCGGTTTCGGCCGGCGCCGCTCGCGGATTACGGAGGACGATTTAAGCGCCTGTTTGGCCTGGCTGGCGAATTTTCACGCGACTTTTCTTGGCGATAAGCCGGAGGGCTTGTGGCCGACCGGCACTTACTGGCATCTGGCGACCCGGCCCGACGAGTTGCAGGCGTTGAACGATCCGCCGTTACAACAGGCCGCCGCCGCGATCGACCGGGCGCTGAGCGCCAGCCCGTTTCAAACCCTGGTCCACGGCGATGCCAAGCTGGACAACTTTTGCTTCGCCGAGTGCGGCCCAGTCGCGGCGGTGGATTTTCAATACGTCGGCGGCGGGCCCGGCGTCAAGGACGTGGCCTATTTCATCGACAGTTGCTTGCCCTTGCCGGAATGCGAACGGCGCGAGGCCGAATTGTTGGCGGTGTATTTCGCCGAACTGCGCCGGGCCTTAAGCGTCAAGCGCCCGGATATCGATGCCGACGCGCTGGAACGCGACTGGCGGGCCTTGTATCCGCTGGCCTGGACCGATTTTCACCGCTTTTTAAAAGGCTGGAGTCCAGGCCATTGGCCGCGCGACAGCTACAGCGAACGGCTGGCGCGGCAAGTGATAACCCAACTGAAGGAGGTCCAATGCGATTGAGCGACCTGGACTTGCACCTGCTCGGCCAAGCCGCGATCTCGGCCGCCTACCAGGCCGGCCAACTGATCGCCCGCCACGCCGCGCGCGAGGTAGCGGTCAACACCAAGGCCGGTGGCGCCAGCCTGGCCGCGCAAGTGGTCACCGAAGTCGACCATCTCAGCCAGGATGTGATTTTGCAAGTGTTGCTGCCGACCTGCGCGCATTACGACTTGGCGCTGTTGTCCGAGGAAAGCCCGGACGATAGGGCGCGGCTGGACCGGGATTATTTCTGGTGCATAGACCCGCTGGACGGCACCTTGCCGTTTATCGAAGGCGTGCCGGGCTATTCGGTGGCCATCGCGCTGGTGGCTCGCGACGGCACGCCGGCGATCGGCGTGGTCTACGACCCGTTGAGCCAAACCTTGTATAGCGCCGTTGCCGGCCGGGGCGCTTGGCGCAATCGGCAACGGTTGCCGGCGCGTCCGAGCAGCCCGATCCTGACCTTCGTCACCGATAAAAGCTTCGCCGACGACCCGCTTTACGCCGCGACCTTGCCCGAGCTCGAGCGCATCGCCGCCGAACTGGGCTACGCAAAGACCGAATTGAAACTGCAAGGCGGCGCGGCCCTGAACGCCTGCCTGGCGCTGCAAACCCCGGCTTGCTACTTCAAATACCCCAAACCCCAAGTCGGCGGCGGCAGCATCTGGGACTATGCCGCCACCGCCTGCCTGTTTCGCGAAGCCGGCGCGCCGTTTAGCGACATGCGCGGCCGGCCGCTGGCCTTGAATCCGGAAGGCTCGACTTATCTAAACCATTGCGGCGTGTTGTATTGCAGCGACGGCGGGATCGCGGAGCGGATGCTGGCGTTGTATCGGCGTTTATCTGGTTAAAACGGGCGAGGCCGTGCTACGATTCGAATGAGGTAAGGCTCGCCGCCCCAAGCTTCGGATGAGTTTACCGGGAATCCATTGGCGAATGGACTAAACGATGCTTGTTAAGCTGTGTTCATGATCGTTGCATTCAAAGATTAGGCTACCGAAGATATTTTCAACGGCGTATCTTCGGCGATCGCCAGAAAAGCTTGCCCGCAAGCCATTTGGCGAATCGTCGCTAGAAAGCTCGATCAGTTGGATTCGGCCATTTTTCTGGAGGAATTAAGGGTTCCGCCGGGGAATCGTCTTGAAGCGTTATCGGGGGACAGAAAAGGGCAATACAGTATTCGCATTAACGATCAGTTTAGAATTTGTTTCAAGTGGTCGGAGTCAGGGCCGGACGAGGTCGAAATCGTCGATTACCACTAGAGGTGACCCATGGTACGCATACCAACCCATAGAAAACCCACTCATCCGGGCGAAATGTTGGAAGAAGAGTTTTTAAAGCCGATGCAATTCACGGGTCAGCAATTGGCCGAAGCGATTCATGTGCCTCTGCAAAAAATCGAGGATTTGATTCAGCAAAATGATAGCGTTAACTCCAGCCTTGCTTTACGGCTCGCCCGTTTTTTTGGCATGTCCGCCGATTTTTGGCTGAATATACAAATTCGTTGGGATCTTTATCAAACCCAGCAATTTGAACAGGCTGAGTTAGATAGCATTCAGGATTTTCATCATTTCAAGAAAAGCGCCTGACTGAAATAAGGTTTTCGGATTTAAGCAACGCCGTCATGCCCGCCGGGAAACGGGCATCCAGTGCCACGGATGATGGCAAGCTTCGATTCGTTCGTGCCGTCTGGATTGCGGAATTGAAGCGAAGGCATTGCCCGTATCCATGGTTTCATGAGTTTTCACGTTTCCCCGTAAAAGAAGTCACCAGAGATGGTGCGCCGCCAATCGATCTGGTTGATGGCGACGAGTTAGCGGAGAAATTGAAAGAGTTGGCGCTCGGGGTAAAAACGGAACTCGTGGAACGCGTCAGCATTGATACGGCATGGTTCGAAAGCTTATGACGTATAACTCGGCAATTGCCATGGACACCAGCCGGTCGCGAATTTTTAACGCGGCGGAAAATCGCTATTTGCCATCGAGAAGTCGCCGTATAGTATTGGCCGATCGATACATTGCCTTCGGGGAGTTCGAACCATGCGCTTCATTCTTTCGGTGCCTATTGCCTTATTTTTATGGTTTCTCGTCGGCTCATCCGTTGCCGAACCGGGGCCGCCGGCCGGCATTGCGGCGTATGCGTGCCGGAATGGGCAGATTCTTCATCTGTTGGCGTTCGACGACGCGCCGGGACGGCAAGGTTGGGCGCATTTCGGCGGCACGCGGGAAGGTAGCGAATCGCCAATTGAGACGGCCGCCAGGGAGTTTTTCGAGGAGTCGAACTGCGTCTATCGATTGGCGGCGCTTACCGATGCGAATATCCGCGGGCCGTCCCGGTCGCCGGACTCAGCGTTTCTAACCTTCGTCGCGAAAGTGCCGTTCGTGCCGGCCAACGTGCTGGCGATGCAGCGAGAATGCTTGCACGTCGAGCGCAAGCAATGGGTCTGGGTAAGCGACCACGAATTCGGTGAGGCTTTGGACTCGAGTGCCGACGATCTGCGGGTTTCGGTCTACGACGGCCCGGTCGACGAAATTTATTTTTGGCCGAACTCGCTCAAGGCATTGCGCCAAGCCAAAACGGACGGGCTATTGCCATCGGCGGCGGAGTGCCCGACCGACCGTTGAGCCTAGGTATTATCCGGCCGACACACCGGTAATCGCAGTTAAAGCCTCTCCCGGAAGGACGTGTTTCATACTCAGCGCGAAATCCTTTTTTTGATCGTCAACTTGCCCTACTTTTTCATCTCCACGCAAACGCCCGTGAACACGTAGCTGTGGTTTCCGCCGTTTTGGTTGTCGAGTACTTTCCAATCCGAAGTTAAACTCCAGCCGGGTTTGTTTTCGTTGGGGTTGTAGTAGTAATCCTTGCCGCCTTCGCGGGTCACCAAGATATTGTGCATACCGGTAAAGGTGCCGGTGGCTGCTTTGGCGCCGTTAAACATCAAGTAGCTGGCGTTATAGAAAACGCCGTCGGTTAGCGTAAGGCTGGTGCTTGTCCCGCCGCCTTTAATCAAATTAAACAGCGAACCCAGCCCTTGTTTTGTTGCGAGGTCGGTTACGTAAACCAGCGCGCCGGTCTTTTGGCTATCGTCGCAAACCAACTCGGCCTTTACCGTCTTGTTCGAGATTTTGTCGGTTTCGGTGATGATTTTGCGCGGGTCGCTATTTTTGGCGGCGGCGAGCTGGTCGATTCCGGGCGCCAAACCGCCCGTGGATACGAATTGGATGGCCGGCCAGACGGTTTTTTCGGCAAATGTCTGGTCCAAACACAGCTGATTGTTAGAAAGTTCGGCGATCGCAATGACCGTGCAATGCGCCGCGCAAGAATTGCCGTTTTGTTGGGGGAGAGTTTTCGATGGCATGATGCCTCCTAGGCGATAGGCTGGTTGGATTGGCGGGTGTGGAGGGGCGACGGCGGTTCGCGCGCCGCCGTTTGGGTAATGGTCGATTCGGCTTGCGATTTCCGATTTCCGACATCTGAAGTTAGATCAAAACCGGCTAATGTCCATCCCTGCCTAAGATAATCGCCTACTCTTTTTCTTTGTCCGCCATCGGCCCGAACAAAATCCGGTACCAAAACCCGGCCTCGAAAACGCCGCCGACCGCGAAGGCTATCGTGCCGGCGCCGGCATAGCCGGCCCAATAGCAGGCTAGCGCGGTCAGCAGCAGCGCGGCGCTAAGCAGATGGCGTTTCATCGTCGCGATTCGAGTTTGCTACCGAATCCTCGGAAGGCCTAGCCTCGGCTAGCAAATCCAGGTAAGCGGTGGCCAGCAACTGTTCCGGGCGTATGTCCAACGCCGCGATCAAGCCGTCGGCGACCGCTCGGCCGGCGGCTTCGCTTTCGGCGTCGTTCAACACCACTTCCAACTCCAGAAAATCGCCCAAGCCTTCGACCTGATCCAAATGGATGCGGGTGCGGCCGACCAAGAACAAGGTGCGTTGCTTGCGGACCCGGCCGATGGTGCCGTAGGCCAGCGTCAGCGCGTCGCGCAGGCTGGCCGGCGCGTCGGTGGGCGAGATTCGATAAAACGAAGTTTTCGGTCCGGCTTGATCCGGACGCTGGTAGAAAATCAGTTCGCCGCTGTTGTCGGAAAACGCCCGCAACTTGAGGCGGCCGTTCGGACACTGAAAAAAGGTGTCGTCCTGTGTCAGCGTGAACGGTCCCTGATCGGCGATACCGGCGACCAGCGGCAGCAGCGCGGCGACGCTGGCGATTCGGGCTTTGATTTCGATATTTCTGGCCATATGAGGTCCGTCGTTCAAGTTTCGGGTGGGTTGCGGGCGGCGGATTCGGAGCGTTCCGCAACCAAGTCGGCCATGTCGTCGTGCCCGGCTTCCCGTAAGCCGGCGATCACGCTGCTCCGGTTCGCCGCCGGTTGATTTTGACTGACTTTCCATTTGCCCAGCAAGCGCGTTATCCGGATTTCGATGCCGACGATTTGGGTCAGCAGGCGCTCGGTAAAATCCGCCGGGGCGTCGGCGACGGCCCAAGGCTCGGCGAACGCCGCCTCCTGTGCCGCCGTCATAGCGGCGATTTGTTCGCGTATCCAGACCGGATCGTCCAAGGCTCGCAAACGGCCGTAGGCGTGGACGGCGGCGTAATTCCAAGTCGGCACCACCCGGCCGGTTTCGCGTTTGCTGGCGTACCAGCTTGGCGAAATATAGGCATTCGGGGCTTGGAAAATCGCCAGTAGTTCCGTGGACGACTCGTCGGCGCGCCACAGCGGGTTGGCTCTGGCGACGTGACCGCGCAAGCAGCCGTAAGCCGAGCCGTCGTCGCCGCATAAATGCAGCGGAATGTGGTTGGCGTTCAGACCGTCGCCGGCCAGCGTCACCAGTGTCGCCAACGGATATTGGCGGATTAGGTCTTGCATGACTTCTATGCGGGGTTCGGCGAACTGTTCGGGACTGTACATGGGGCTCAGCGGCGATGGTTGGGAGGATGCGTTGGGAAGCCGGGCTATGGCACTTGATGCGCGCCATTGCGTTGGCCGTGGAACGGGAGCAAGGCCGGGCCAAGATCGCCAGGCTCGAAATCGGGTAAATGGCGGTAAACCTGTTCGATGTCGGCGTGCGCGGTCAAGGCCCGGATTACCGACGGCAACGGTTCGGCCCAAATGCCGGCGATGTCGGTTTCGCCCGGCGCGCGCGGTACGAAGGCCAAGCGTTCGGTCGGCGGGCAAAACTCGGCGGCGACGCCGGCTTTGTTGCCGCGCGCGTCGAGCCGGTACCAACCGTGGTCGGTCAAATACACCGCGTTCAAGCCGTGCAGACAATACGGCGGAATGTCGCCGTCTATAGATAGGCGCTGGTAGCACAAGCCGGCCGGAATTCGGTTGGCGCGCAGCAACGCTGCCAGCAAATGGCTCTTGGCGTAACAATAGCCGGTGGCGTGGCTTAAAACCTCGGAGGCGCGGCAGGTCACCGGGTTTTTGCGGTAATCCCAACTGTGTTGGATGCGGTCGCGGACGAATTCGAAGCAGCGTTTGGCGATGTCTTCGTCGCCGCCCGCGCCGGCCGCCAAAACGGCGGCTTGGGCCAAAACGGCCGGATGCCGCCAGTCGATGTATTCGCTGGCGGCCAGGAAGGCTGCGGGGTCGGTTGGGTTGGTCATCGCGGACTTCGAATGCTTGGCAAAGGGTGGGCACGATTATCGCATTCGTCTGGGGTCTGTGCGATGTTCGCGGCTAAGCGAGAAACCGTTCGCCGCCGTTTGCCGGCCGGGTGCCGCCCAGAATGCCGATCGACGCGGCGTTTTGCGCTGCAATTGGTAAACTGCCGATATTCCTTTCGAATTTCGGGCAACCTTCATGGCAATCAGCGTTTTCGACATTTTTAAAATCGGCATCGGCCCGTCCAGTTCGCATACCGTCGGACCGATGCGGGCGGCGATGACTTTCGCCGCCAACATGGAGCAACGCGGTATCGCCCCGGCAATCAGCCGGGTCAAAATCGAGCTGTTCGGCTCGTTGGGCGCCACCGGCAAGGGGCACGGCAGCGACAAGGCGGTGATGCTGGGCCTGGAAGGCGAAGCGCCGGACTTGATCGATCCGGCGATTATCCCGACCCGCTTGGCGGCAATCCGCGATACCGGCCTGTTGAACCTGCTGCAACGTTATCCGTTGCCGTTTAACGAAAAAGCCGACTTGCTGTTTCACCGCAAGGCGCTGCCCTATCACGCCAACGGCATGCGTTTCAGCGTGTTCGACGCGGACGCCGCCGAATTGGCGCAAGCGGATTTTTATTCGGTCGGCGGCGGCTTCGTCGTGACCGATGCGGCGGCGGCGCTGGACCAACTGACCCACGACGATACCCGCTTGCCCTACCCGTTTCGCACCGGCGCCGCGCTGCTAAAGCTATGCCACACCCACCGCAAGCCGATCAGCGAGCTGATGCTGAGCAACGAAAAAGCCTGGCAAAGCGAGGAGCAAATCCGCGCTAAATTGCTGAACATCTGGCACGTGATGCAGGCCTGCGTCGAACGCGGCTTGCACGAGGAAGGCATTTTGCCGGGCGGTATGAAGGTCAAACGCCGCGCCGCCAATCTGCACCGGCAATTGACCGGCGAAATTCCCAGCCAGACGCCGAACCTACCGGTCGGCACGATGGAATGGGTCAATCTATTCGCGTTGGCGGTTAGCGAGGAGAACGCCGCCGGCGGCCGGGTCGTCACCGCGCCGACCAACGGCGCGGCCGGCATCATCCCGGCGGTGCTGCATTATTACTGGCGGTTTTGCCCGGACGCCAGCGAAGACGGCGTGATCCGCTTCCTGTTGACGGCGGCGGCCATCGCGATTTTGTACAAGGAAAACGCTTCGCTGTCCGGTGCCGAAGTCGGTTGCCAGGGCGAGATCGGCGTGGCCTGTTCGATGGCGGCCGGCGCCTTGGCCGAGGTACTGGGCGGCACGCCGGAGCAAGTCGAAAACGCCGCCGAAATCGGCATGGAACACAATCTGGGCCTAACCTGCGATCCGGTCGGCGGCCTGGTGCAAGTGCCTTGCATCGAACGCAACGCGATGGGCTCGGTCAAGGCCATCAACGCCGCGCGGATCGCGCTACGCGGCGACGGCAAACATTTCGTGTCGCTGGACAAGGTCATCAAAACCATGCGCGAAACCGGCGCCGACATGAAAACCAAATACAAGGAAACCTCGCGCGGCGGCTTGGCGGTGAATTTGATCGAGTGCTGATGAGGAGGCGCGCGGTATTACTCACGGCCTCTTGCGTCGGAATAGTGGGTGGTGAATGCTCGCAATCGACCGATAGGGCTTATCCAATGACCGGGAGTGAGCCGATTGTCGACAGTAGGATGGGTAGAGCGAAGCGAAACCCATCAATCGAGGCTTACCCAAAGGGACAAATGGCAAAGATGGTTTTGGGAGCATCGAATTAGAAACGAGGACGACTTTATCAAGCATGTTGACTATATTCATGACAATCCAGTAAAACACGGCTATGTCAGTTTTGTTGCCGATTGGCGATATTCATGATTTCATGATTTCGTCAAACCCGGCATTCTCCCGGAAAATTGAGCAGGCGGCATATATCCTGAATTGGATTTGGCGTAATCGATGGTGTTTTTGATGGGTTTCGGCTAGCGCCTCTACCCATCCTGCGAGCTGAAATTCAGATCAATAAATTACCGCCTGGAAGATCAGTTTTTGGTGGATATACCGAACTTTCTAATAGCTAGTTAGGCTTTATGTAAACATGGACATCAAGGCGAAAAAAAGACTTCAAGAAGTTTTATCCTTTTGGCACAAGGCTGCTAATTCATATCAGGATGTAGATGAATTTGTTATTAATTTAAATGCCTGCATACAAGCAAGTAGAAATGTCACTTGGGTTTTACAAAACCAAAAGTCAGAAATTTCAAACTTTGATTCATGGTATGTTCATAGTTGGCAAACCGCTATGAAAAAAGACCCCATCATGCGCTGGTGCGTTGACGCAAGGAATACTATTGTGAAGCAGGAAGACTTAGCTATTCATAGCGTAGCTCATGCTTCAATACATAATAACTATCTAATGGAGCCAATTTTTGGTATTTCCGTAGATATAATGGCAGATATGTCTCAGGTTGCTACCGCACTGTTACCTGTCGTTCCTGAGCAACATAAAACCGATGGTTTCATCCGGCTTGAAAGGCAATGGAAAGTCGAAGGATTAGAAATTGAATTACTTAGTGCTTTAGCCCACGTTGCTACTGTATTAACGATGTTGATTAATGATGTTGATGAACGTAAAGGTGCTAGCTCTATTTATCCAGAATTTGATAAAAAATCAGATAAAATTGATCATGAAACTATTAAAGGCTTAATAGAGGAACATTCGCCAGAGTGTATGAAGCAGTTTGAGGATTATCGAGTTGCGTGGTTCAAATTGCCGAATCTTGAACAATATGATTTTAACGAAGATTCAAATGAATTCGACTTAAGTGATGTTGAGGTTGCAAAAGAAAGATATGAACATAATGGATTTAAACAACTTTTTTCTAAGATACCAAAATCAATTTCGTTCTCAGAAAAAGTAGATGCTTTTTCTGGCATTGCTAAACAAATGCTTCAAATTGATAAATATCACATAAAATTAGTCGTATTGTTTTGCAGGTCAGGGGCGATTGAATTAGTTACAACGGAGTTTCAAGATCAGGGTGATAAATACGTATTTTGGCATAAAATTGCAAAAAAAGTGCGGCGCAAAGGTGTTAAAGAATTGATATCGATTGGTGAAGCATGGGTTTATTCTTTAGATGACAAAATTAGGTATGGTGATCCCAGTCTTATTCCAAATAAAGGAGAAGTATTACTCATTTCTGGCGTATCAGAAATAGGGGAATGTATAGTTGTTCAAATCCCATTTTTTCGTAAAGAAGGCCAGATTTTTTTTGCTGAAAAGCAAATTTCACATGAAATTCCTAATAATTTGACACCTATAACCAAGGTGTGGAAAAAAGACAGTAGATTTAGGCGTCAGCAACCCAATATTCAAACGTGAAGGCGGATGGGTTTTGCAAATCCCTGGAAATCGTCTGTTTAATGCATAAGATGGATTGTCTGGTGGATACTGTGGAGCCAACAAGCCTGTTAGGGTACGCACCGCGTACCTTTTGGCTATCGAAGCGGAAATCTTATGAGCAAGAATGAAATAGAAGATGAGTTGTGGCCTGAATACAATTTGCAAAATTTACAGGTCAGAAAATTGGGGCCGGGCCGCAAAAAATTTTACGACACGGTTCGTTTAGAACCCGATGTGATTGCAGCGTTTCCCAACGCCGATGCTGTAAATGAAGCACTGCGTTATTTAATTGAAATAGCCAAGCATTCGGCCAGCCTAACTCAACGCTCCAGAGGACTCCGCTAACGCTCCGCTGCTGAGTTTTGCGTTATACATTCGCGATCAGCACATATCAAGGATATTGTTTAGAAAATGAGTCCAACTGTTTTTCGAGAAAGCGGCTTCCGGTTTTATTTCTTCTCGCGTGAGGAACCGAGAATGCACGTCCATGTCCAGAGCCAAAATGGAGAAGCACAATTTTGGCTCATACCCGAAATCGAACTTGCACAACACATTGGGCTTTCCCGGCACGAAATCGACGAAGCACTTCGCTTAATTCAGGAGCACGAAAATGAAATCCGCAAGGCCTGGCTTAAACACTTCCCGAGTTGAAGTAACCAATATATCTAAACATGGTTTCTGGCTATTGCTAGAGGACGAAGAATTGTTTCTTCCGTTCTCCGACTTTCCTTGGTTTCAAAAGGCTTCGGTCGGGAGTATTCTTAATGTCGAGCTTCCTTCATCGAATCATTTATATTGGCCTGAGTTAGATGTGGACTTGGCTGTCGAATCGATTCGCTATCCTGAGAAATTTCCGCTGGTAAGTAAACTCAATACTTAACCCAACGCTCCGCTGCTGAGCCTGGTAGAGTACGCACCGCGTACCTTTGGGCTTTCGTTGCAATGATGGCCCGCCGCTGGTACGCGATGCGTACCCTACATCCGGTATCAGAAATACCCAATCATTGACGGCATAGGGTTTGTTTGCCGCCGTTGGTTAAAGCGCGCGGCATGGCCGCTTTTTGATCATCCCTCCGTATTTGGAAACGGTATCGTGGTTTCCGATTCGGGCCACGGAATCCCTCTGCCTTCGGTATTTTCGCTTGCTCTTTTCGTTAGGCGGCTTGACAAAGTCCATTAATAGACTTATTTTCACTTCAAGTTTATTCGAAACCGGGAGGGCTGATGTTGGTCCCAGCGCAAAATCCCTTATCCGCCGACAGCGCGGCCGTGGCCGGCGCGGCGTTGCGGACCTTTTTCAGTATCGCCGAGGCCTGGCGGCTCAATGTCGAACAGGCGATGGTGTTGTTGGGACTGGATTCGCGCAGTACTTACTTCAAGTGGAAGAAGCAGCCGGAGTCGGCCAGTTTGAACGCCGACAAGCTGGAGCGTTTGTCTTACATTTTCGGCATTTACAAGGCCCTGCAGATTTTACTGCCGCGCGCCGAGGCGGCCGATCAGTGGCTGCACCAAGCCAATCAGGCCGCGCCGTTCGCCGGCCAATCGGCCTTGCAGCGCATGTTGTCCGGGCGGGTGGCCGATTTGTACGTGGTCCGTCAATATCTGGACGGCCAGCGCGGCTAGCCGTGATCGATCTGGCGACGATCGCGGTTAATCGGATCACGTGGCTGCCGTGCTGGCGGCTGGTGCCCAGCCGGTTTCCGCCGGACGGTTTGTTCGATCGGGTGGCCGCGCCGGCCGATCTGGATATCGTGTTCGCGATCGAAGCCCTGACCAACGACCGCCTGCGCGAGCAAGCCGGCGACATTCGGCTGGTGGCGCCGGAGGACAGGATCGCCGGCCCCGGCACGACGCCGATCATGGCGGCTTTCACCCATCTGAATCCGGAAGGCAGCCGGTTTAGCGACGGCAGCTACGGCGTTTACTATGCCGCCTACGACCTGGACACCGCGATCGCCGAAACCTGTTTCCACCGGGCTCGCTTTCTGAGCGCGACCCGGCAACCGCCGATCGAAATCGACATGCGTAGCTATGCCTCGGATTTGGATGCGGACTTACACGACATTCGCGGCCGTCAGGCCGAGTGGCCGGAAATCTACGCCGCCGATACCAGTGCTTACGCCGCCGCCCAGCGGTTGGCAAAACAAGTGCGGGACGCCTGCGGCAATGGCCTCGCCTATGCCAGCGTCCGCAATCCCGGCGGCGACTGCGTCGCGGTGTTCAAGCCCAGGCTACTGGCGCCGGTCAAACAGGGCGCGCATTTTTGCTACGTATGGGATGGCGAGCGCATCAAGGCCGTGTACAAAAAAGAACTCGTTTCTGTCAATAACCCCAGCGTATCGGAACGTTAATCATGCTCGATTTGCATCCGCCCGGCCCCGACAATCGTTATCACCAAAACCACATCGAATGGGTGCTGGACAGCTATCGGCGCGTGCTCGGCAAGCCGTTGCTGGACGCGGTCGGCGACGATTTTGGACGGGTGGTTTACGAAGCCGACTTCGCCTTGCTGTCGCACAACACCGATCCCGATCCGCTGTTCAACTACGCCAACCGCAAAGCCTTGGGATTGTTCGAATTGACCTGGCAAGAACTGGTCGGCATGCCGTCGCGGTTTTCCGCCGAACCGGTCAATCGCGAGGAACGCGAGCGCTTGCTGGCCAAAGTCGCCCGGCAAGGCTATATCGACGATTATGCCGGCGTGCGCATCGCCAAATCCGGCCGGCGTTTCATGATACGCGGCGCGGTGGTTTGGAACGTGCTGGACGGCGACGGCCGGCCTTACGGACAGGCGGCGTGTTTCAGCGACTGGGACTGGCTGGCGTGATTCAAGAGTTATTGGCTCGCGCCTGGCGACTCCGGCCTGAAATTGGGCGTTTTATAAAGATTTACAATATTTTACGCCGGTTTACGTCTATTAACCTTTGATACGCCTATTATCAGTCCGCAATAAAGGAAAAGCGGATTTTTTAATATTAAATAATAGGATAATCAAATGGTTGGAACAAATACGACATGGGTGTTGCTGGTTGCGGCCGCGTTCTGGATTTCGGGTGCGGTGCCGGTGCAGGCCTCTGGATTCGGCGAAAATTTGGCAGCCGATTCCGGCGGAACAATAACCGTCAGCGGTAGTACTTGGGAAGCGCAAAGTTTTAGCACCGACAATCAGGCTTACTTGCTGGATTCGATAAGTTTGCTGATTTCCAGTCTCGATCAGGGAACTTCGGTCAGCCTCTATTCCGACGCTTATTCGGCGCCGTCTCAAGCGCTGGCGACCTTAACGCTGAGCGGTGCCTATTCGTCCAGTCTGGCAGCCACGACGTTTTTGGCGGGCGATTTCTCCCTTACCGCCAACACCACCTATTGGGTGGTACTAAGCAATGTCACCGGCGCTACCGACTGGTCTTTCCAGGCTACCGACGACGGCAGCGCCAATGCTTGGGCCGAGTGGGACGGCAGCTATTGGTCGTCCTCCACCAGCTATCCCTTTCAGATGAGCGTCAGCGTGACGCCGGCCGCGGTACCCGTGCCGATGTCGCTACCGTTGATGTTGACCGGTCTGGCTGGGATTGTCGGATTCGCTCGCGGCCCACGCCGCGGCGTTATTGGCGCTTGATTAAGGACATAGTTATGGAAAATTCAAAAGACTTAACAATGCCGGCTCGCCGGGATATGTTGCTGATGACCGCCAAGGGTGCCGCCGGCTTGGTCGCCGCCACCATGCTGGGCGGCGTCAGCCGTTCGGCACTGGCAGCCTACTCCTTGGCGCCCACCGTTACCGAAGGGCCGTTTTGCCTGGACAGCGTTGCCAACAACTTGCTGCGCTCCGATATTCGCATCAGCAGCGTAACCGGTAAGATTGCGGCCGGCTTCCCGCTGGTTCTGACGGTCACGGTATCCAAACTGAACGCCAACGGCACGATTTCGCCGATCAACGGCGCTTACGTCGACATTTGGCACTGCGACGCCGACGGTAACTATTCGGGCGAGACCAATATGGGCGCTGCCGACCTGACCGCCGAGGATTATTTGCGTGGCTATCAAATCACCAATGCGCGCGGAGCAGTGAAGTTCATCAGCATTTATCCCGGTTGGTACACCTCGCGCACTACACACATCCACGTCCGCATCCGTACTTTCTCGGGCAGCACTGCTGTCTACGATCAGGCGACTCAGTTTTTTTTCGACGAATCGCTAACCGAACAGATCTACACTACGATCAGCCAATACCTTTCCCACGGTTTGAAAGATACCGCCAACGCAACCGACTCGGTATTCACCGGCGGTTCCAATCAATCGGCCACCGACGGCATCACCAGCGATTCCGGCGACCATCTGATGCTGACTTTGGCCAACAACGGCAACTATGTGACTGCGTCGATCAATTTGGTCATTGCGACCAGCGAGGGTGTGGCCAGCTTGAGTTGTCCGACGGTTGCCGATACCTCCGGCAGCACGTCGGGTGGCGGCACGCCACCTACCGGTACACCTCCCACCGGCACACCGCCAACACGCCCCGGCGGTTAGTCCGGCCTTGAGCCAGCGTGACTCGCCGTGCGCCGGATGCGCGCGGCGGTTTTTTCCAGAGCGGCGCAAAGACGCGTTCGCGATATCGATTACCTATTTTTGGAGGCAGTATGGGCTTAAGCGTACCGCATTTGTTGGTGGTGCTGGCGATTGTTATGTTGGTGTTTGGCACTAAACGATTGCAAGGGGTCGGCGCTGATTTGGGCGAAGCGATCAAGGGCTTCCGCAAGGCTGTAAAAGAATCCGACAAAATAGAGGAACTAAACTAATCCTAAACGTACTAACATAACGGTATGAGCGGCTATACCCTGTCCGCGGTCAGCAAAGATATTCGACCCACGCTTTGCACCGGACACAGCCGCCATGCAGGGATGACGCGTCATCCTCCAATCCGAATGGTTGGTTCGAAAGTTATGGAATCGTCTGCCGAGCGGCGGCGAGTAGCGAACGGTTCCGGCTTCGACCAGGCTAAGGGTGCCACGAATAAGTGTTTCGGCAGGCTGTCACGTACGGAAAGCGCTTTTCCGTTCGTAACGCGCTTGGCGAATTCGGAAAGAAAACGACTTGTTCGAAGCACCTTCACTCGCGGCAGTCAAAACGCTAGTGTTCGCAGCCATAGGATTGGACTTTCGGCTGAGTTTCGCATTCGCTTTTGCTGTTTTGAGATTGCGCGACTGTCGCCGAAAGCGCCGGTTTTCTCTTTAGAGGGTAGGCCGGAATGACGTGTTCGATGGCTTGATATTCATCACACTCAACTACGCCGACAACATTTGCCATGAACAATATTCAAACCCCCAAAATGCCGGGTTATCCGGAGAGTTTAATCATGACCGTCAAGGGATCGATGGCGATCTGCGACGCCGCCACCTCCGGTAGACTTAACCGGGCGGTGTTGACCAAGCATACGCTGGCGCCGACCGTGGCGGCCTGGCCGTTTCGCCTCGATAGCGTTACACACGACCAACCTCGCGCCGATATCCGGGTCAGCAGCGCAACCGGTACGGCTGCCACTGGCTTTCCGTTAGTGCTGAAGTTGACGATTTCCGAGCTCGACGGCGATGGCAACATCGCCCCGCTACCGGGCGCCTGCGTCGATCTGTGGCATAGCGATGGCGACGGCCATTATTCCGGGATGACCAATCCGGGCGGAGCGAATCTGGCCGACGAGGACTTCTTGCGGGGTTACCAGGCAACCGATCATTGCGGCGAGGCCAAGTTTTTCAGCGTCTATCCCGGCTGGCACGACCCGGAGACCGCTCATATCCAGGTGAGGATTCGCGACTACGTGCATGGCCGGTTCAGTTTCGACCGGGCGACTCGACTGGTATTCGACGAACACTCGATCGACAAAATCCATACCGTGATTTCGCAGTTTTTTCCGGCAGGTTTGACCAAGAACGGCGAGCCGATCGAAGACATGGTCGACGACCACGCCGGCATGGCGCTTGTCGACGAAATCGCCAATCATCCGGCCGACCGCTTTATGCTGAAAATAGCCCCCGGCGCCCGCTTCGTCAGCGCATCGGTCCATCTGGTGATCGCTCGCGGTGAAACGCTGGCCGAGTTGAGCCGGACGGCTTTGGCCGAATCCTGATTCTTAGCCGTTCCAATACCGAACCGCCGGCGCATTTCGCGCCGGCAGCGCCGGTCATATCGCTACCCGACCCCATCTCGCGCTATCATGCCCCCGCCGCGAGTCGGCTCGAAATAATAATAACGATAAAGCCGCCCAACCGGAAAGACCGGGGAACGAGCGGTGCACTGGGGGAGCGCATGAATTCAAATCCCGGCCGAAACATCCCGGCCTATCGGCAGCTCAAGCGCTTGCGGACCGCGTTGGCGGTGGCGCAGGGCGTGCGCTTGCAGGCCAAATTGGCTCAGGAGCTGGAAGCCACGGTGTCGCACGATCAAACCAAGCGGGTGACCTATCTAACCAGCCTGTTCACCCGGATACACCGGGAAATGTTCAGCGACTGGAAGGAACAGGTGACGGTACACCACCGGCCGGGCACGATGCCGGAAGCCGATTGCCGCACGCGGTTTCGGATCGCGATTGAAAGCCTGGTGCTCGACGGCGACGACAATCTCGAAACCGCCTTGTTCGACAACAACGGTTTCGTGGTGTGCAGCGCCGATATTGCCGACCGGCTGGCCAAGCTGTATCAAGCCTTGCGCGGCATTCGGCCCTACGGCTACGGCAACCGGATCACGCTGGATTTTTTCATCACCGCGCTCGGCAATTTACCGGCCTTCAAGGCGGTCTACGAACAGGGCATCGATTTTCGCCGACTGAGCTGCGACGACGCTCGCGCCCTGCACGATCCTGCCGCCGATCACGCCGCGTTGCGTCGGGCTTTCGAGCACGCGCTGGACCCGGCGCGCACCCAAAGCCTGAGCAATCAGGCCAACCGCTACGGTAAGTGGCCGGAGAACAAGTATTTTCTGCAAGGCTTGCCGTTTTTGTCCTATACCACGGCGGACGGCGTCAAATGCCTGGTGACCGTGACCGGCGGTCTGGTGCCCTTGCACAGTATCCGGGCCGAGGAATTCATCACCGGTCAGCATTTCGTCGACAATCCGCTCGGCGTGTCCGAGTACATTCTCGGCTATTTGCCGGGTACCGAGGACTTGCGCCAGCCCGGCAAGACCGAGATCGACGCGATTCCAATCCGCGCCGACGGCGTGGCGCCGCTGTTTTGCCTGGACATCAACATCCTGACATCGCTAAGGCCGCCCAGCCACGCCGAGCTGTTGGACTTGTTGAAGCAATGCGCCGGCGAGCAGGCCAGTTTGTTTACGCTGGCCGGCAACGAGCCGTTGAAAAACAAGATGCTGGCCGCCAGCCACGGCGAAAACCGCTTGATGCGCACCGTGGAGATCGCTTATCAGCGCTTGACCAAAATCGACGGGATTTTATCGTCTATCCTCGAGGCGATTTTCGCCGGCAAAACCCCGGTCGAGCGGCCGACGTTGTTCATGTGCATGGGTGGGGCCGGCGCCGGCAAAACCGCGGTCGAGGAAATCGCCAAGGCCCAATGCGGCGACAATTTCGTGATCGCCTCGCTCGACGAATTTCGCAAACTCAGCGACTTGTACCGCTTGTTGACCGCCGCCGACCACCACAGCGACGACTACGTCTATGTCGAACCGTTCGCCAACCGCTTGCGCGATCTGGTCGCCGAACAAGCCCGGCTGCGGCGCATCAACATCCTCTACGACGGCACCGCCATCCCCTATCAGCCGCGTTACTCGACGATCGTCCAACACTATCATGCCGCCGGCTTCAGCACTCAAATCGCTGCGGTCGATGCGTTTTTGGTCAAGCCGGCCGGCCGCGAGCAGGAGTTGTCGCGAGCCGGGGTGATCGGCAGCGTTACGGCTCGCTTCGAAACCACCGGCCGGGCCTTGCCCTGGGTGGTGACGATAGACAAGCACATCCGCTCGCCGCAGGCCTTTTTATTGGCCTTGGCCGATTTGGCGCTGGATAAACTGTCGCTGTTCGCCAACGACGGCGAGCGCGATCGCCATTATCTGGTCGCCGAAAGTTTCGTGTGCGGCGACGACGAAGTCCGCGCGCTGCAACGCCACCAGCTCAACGGTAGCCTGGCCCAGCATTGGCGGGAACTGATTCGGCGGCGGCCGGACTCGGTATTGAAAAATCTGGCCACCGACCACGCCGCGCTGGATGCGCTGATCGCTCGCAATCCGGCGCTGAGCGAGGACAACGTCGGTTATCTGATCTACGCCGGCAGCGAGACCAACCGAGTGCTGGCGATCTACCACCTGCGCCGCCTGGTCGATTTCGTGCAAAAGCGCCAACTCAACCCCAACGCTTCCGGCGAGGACGGCCTGCTGCACAAACCGGCGGCGCTGGCCTTCCACGTCGATCCGGCGGCCAGGGAGTCCTGGATCACCCGTTTGCAGGGCAGCGTGGAATAAGCCGGACCCGGCCGGGCGGTCGCGGGACGGGGCGCGGAGCAGAATGCCCTAAGTGAGGTCTTTTACCTGAGGCTTACTATCGCCCCCAGGTTGCCTCGCAAGGCATTTAGAGTTGCGCACAAGGCGAAAGCCTTTGCGTTTGCCGCCGCCAAACCGACCGGCCGATCAAAGGTAAGAAGCTAGAAGTGAACTGTTGGGCTTCCTTTCTGTATATCTGGTCCGGAGCCTATAACGTTCGGTCAAATGCTAATTGCATATCAGATTTAGGGTACGCACTGCGTACCCTACCGGGCTTATCCCAATGGCTTTCTAGCGCCAGCTTCTGGCCGGCGGTGGCGCGACCCTGGCGACGGATGAAGCTGCGAATTTTGGAGGGGTCTATTTTTTGGGTGAGGTCATCAAATGCAGATCTTTTGAAGTGAGTGCGGTCGAAGCTATAAATCAAATTGATGATTTAACGAAGCGGTATATTTGAAAAATGAATTTTCTGACCAGCATTTTCGCAGCCAGCATCCTCAAGCAGCTTTTTAAAAGGTGAAAACTTGAATAAGGCCTTATGTGTGACAGTCTTGAACCAATCCGACAAACTAGAATTATTCAGCCATCAACCCCGCGATTTGGGCCTTGGCATTACATTGGCTAATAGCCTCGTCCCGCTGCGACTGAGTGAGTTTATGTTTAACGGCTGCCGTACCGTGCCAATCGAATGCTTGATATTCTTTTTGCGCAAATGTGGCGATCTGACATTTTTTAGCGGGCGAATTTGCAAACGGCGTTTGGCTATCGGCCGTTAACGGCGCCATGCCTTCGGAGCTGGGTGCGTAAATCAAGAAATCGCCGTTGATCGCCAGGACCGCACGGTATTGCCGGGCGGTGGTGAAGTACAAATCACCGACCTCGATTTCAGCTTCTTTTAGCCACAGATTTTTATTTTTCTTGATTTTTTTCATCAGCGATTCGTTTTAAACGGTGTTGGTCCGGCGATATTCAGGGATTGGGATTCGCGCGCAATTTGGCCAGAATAAAATCGGTGTGCGAGACGCCAAGAAGGTCGGCAATCTTCCGCACCATATACTCCTCTTGCGGGTCGATATTGCCGTCGGCATAGGCGATTTGCCAGAGAGATTTAACAAACTTTGTCTTGTCCTCAGGGCTAAAACATTGGTTGATCGTCGACGTGAATTCGTAATAATCAACCGCCTGCCGACGCTTTTGTTCGGCATTGGCCATCAAGGTCTCAGCCTGTTCGGTGGAGAGCGAAAAACACTGTTTGACCAAGGACAGAATCTTGGTTCGTTCGACATCCTGACAGACATCGTCCATGGTCATCATTTCCGTCATTAAGGCCGTCAACGCCTCTTGAAGCTGCGTTTCTGTTGCAACCTCGGGTGACGGTAAGGACAGGTGTTTTTCAAAAAATAATTTAATTTGCTCAAGCATATTGGCTGTCCGGTATTCGTTGCGCCGGTTCCCAAACCGGAGTTTGGGAACCGGAAAAACCTCGGATTATCCCGCGAATACCCCTTCATAGATATCCGCTACCGCCAGTTCAAAACCTAACGATTGGAAAACCGCCTGCTCGCCTTGTTGATAAATCTGAAGATCCCAAGCATCGCCGCGCCGGTAGCATTCAACACGGGGAGTGTCTTGGGCAATTAACACGTATTCTTCCAGACTGGCCAGTTTGCGGTAATGGTGGAATTTTTCGGCTCTGTCGTAGCGTTCGGTGGCATCGGACAGCACTTCGACGATCAACTTGGGCTGGCTGTTGAACAGCTCTTCGGTATCGCTGGCCGAGCAGGTGACATGCAGGTCGGGGTAGAAAAAGCAGTCGGTGGCGGCGGTTTGCACGCGGACTTTCATTTCGCCGGAGTGGACTCGGCAGGATGTGCCACGTAAATGAGCGTGCAAAAACGCAATCAAATTGGTGGTCACGGTATCGTGAGCACGTTTTACGCCCACCATCGCATACACTTCACCATTGATATATTCGTATTTAACTTCGCTGATCAGTTCGCCTTGCAGGTAATCCGCCACGCTGAGGTTTAATTTTTCCGCCAATGCCATATCGCCGTCCTGTCCTGAGGTTAACTGTTCCGATTGTATCCCGCCCCTGATCACTTCAACAAACGGCTATTGCAAACCCGCCGCCACCCGCGCTGTTAAAATCCACCGCGATTCTTTCAAGGCCAAGAGTCGAAGATCAATCTTCCAGCAGCCGTGCCGCTAAGAAATTTCACGTAAACCGCTCGATGGCGCACTCGGATTGCCGCTTGCCTGAGCGCCTAACTTCACTTGCTTTCGCGGAATGTCTTTGTTAGAAAGTCTAACAGCGATGCGGCTTACCCATGGCCGCGTTCGCCGCTGTCTATCGCCTTCCCATTTCCTGCCGGAGTGCCGCCATGTCCGAATCCCGTTTAGCCGATGTCGATTTGAGTCAACTTACTTCCAACGTTTCCTACACCCCTTCCCCTACCGCGTGGGAGGATAAGGTATTGTACTTTTTGATGCTGGACCGGTTTTCCGACGGTAACGAAAGCGGCGGATTCCGCGATATCGACGGCAAGCCGGTCGCCGGTGGCGCCACGCCCTTGGGCCAGGCCGCCGACAAGCGCAACGCGATTCAAACCCCGGCCGCCGCCGCGAAATGGAGCGACGCCGGCGGCAAGTACGTCGGCGGTACCCTGGCCGGCTTGAAAAGCAAGCTGGGTTATTTGAAGCGTCTGGGCGTGACCGCGATCTGGATCAGCCCGATCTTCAAGCAGGTGGCGTTTCAGGAAACTTACCACGGCTACGGCATCCAGGATTTTTTGCAGGTCAATCCGCGCTTCGGCACCAATCAGGCATTGAAGGACTTGGTGGCCGCCGCACACCAGCAGGGGATTTTGGTGATCCTGGACATCATCTTGAATCATTCCGGCAACGTGTTTAGTTACGATCCCAACCGCCAGCCCAACTATAAAGACGGTAGCGGCCATTTCGACCCGCGCTGGGATGGCGGCCACTATCCGGTGACCGGCTTTAACGACGCGGCCGGCCACGCCAATATTCCGTTCGTCACAGCCAATCCGGCGGCGCCGGCGAGCTGGCCGGCCAAGGACGCCGCGATCTGGCCGGTCGAATTTCAGAATCCGGAATACTTTACCCAGAAGGGCCGTATTGCCAGCTTCGATTACGACCCCGAGTTTCGCGAAGGCGATTTTTTCGATCTCAAGGATTTGCACCACGGCTTCGGCGGCACCGACGATTTTGCGCCGGCGCCCGGCTTGTTGGCGCTGATCGAAGTCTATAAATATTGGATTGCTTATGCCGATCTGGACGGTTTTCGGATCGATACCGTCAAACACATGCAGGACGGCGCGACCCGGATTTTCGGTTCGGCGATCCACGAATTCGCTCAAAGCATCGGCAAGGATAATTTCTTGTTGGTCGGCGAAATCACCGGCGGCCGTTACCGGGCTTTCGATACGCTGGAAGCGACCGGTTTGGACGCGGCGTTGGGCATCGACGATATTCCGAGCAAACTTGAAGCCATGGTCAAGGGGAGCGGGAATCCCAACGACTACTTTAGTTTGTTCCGCAATTCGCTGTGGATCGGCAAGGATAGCCACACTTGGTTTCGCAACAAGGTGGTGACGATGTTCAACGACCACGATCAAGTCGGCCGGGCCAAGGCGCGGTTTTGCGCCGATGCCGATAAAGCCGAATTGGTGCTGAACGCGCTGGCGGTGAACGCGCTGACCTTGGGAATACCTTGCGTGTATTACGGCACCGAGCAGAGTTTCGACGGCCACGGCGGCGATTCGGACCGCTACATTCGCGAAGCGATGTTCGGCGGCGAATTCGGCGCATTCGAGTCCAGGGGCGTGCATTATTTCGACGAGAACCATCCGGTGTATAGCGAGTTCGCCAAACTGATGGCGATCCGCGCGGCTCAACCGGCCTTGCGGCGGGGGCGGCAGTATTTGCGGCCGATTTCCGGCGACGGCCAAAATTTCGGTTTGCCGACGATGTTGGGCGGCAAGTTGTTGTCGCTGGTGCCGTGGTCGCGGATTCTGGCCGACCATGAAGTCGTCGTGGCGATCAATACCGACCCCAATGCCGCCAAAACGGCCTGGGTGACGATAGATGCGGCGTTGCATAGGCCGGGCGAAAAACTGACCTGTTTGTACTCCACCGATTCGGCCCAGATCGGCACGACCGCCGACATACAACCGAAAAACGGTTTGGCTGTGCGGCTAACGGCGCCGGCGGCCGGCTTGGTAATTTACCGGTGAAGCGACGATGCGGGCGGGTTTGCGAGAATCCCGCAAGCTTGTTAGGCTGACGGTCTGTGTTCAATCAGGGTTGGGAGTATGCGATGTACGCGTTTTCGAAGAGATCGGCTTGGCTGTTGTGCGGTTTGGGCTTGTTGGCCGGCGCGGTCCGCGCCGAGGAAGTGGGTTGCGTGACCACGGCGTGGAAATTGATCGGCGCCAATCATAAGGTCTGCGTCGATGCCTTCGAGGATCCGAAGATTCCCAACGTGATCTGTCACATCAGTCAGGCCCGGACCGGCGGCATCGCCGGCGGGTTGGGTTTGGCGGAAGATCCGTCGCAGTTTTCGCTGGCTTGTCGGCAGATCGGCCCGATCAATTTGCCGGCCAAATTGCCGGAAGAGGAACTGGTGTTCAGCGAAGGCACGTCGTTGTTGTTCAAATCCACCAATATCACCCGGCTATGGGATGCCAAGCACAATACACTGGTGTATCTGGCAATCAGCCGGAAAGTCATCGAAGGCGCGCCGGCCAACAGCGTCTCGACCGTGCCGGTGATGCCCTGGGGCAAATGATCCGGGCTTAGACGCCCAGTTGCGTGCGGTTTTCCAGAGTCTGTTCGGCGTTGATCCATTTCAACAACACCTCATAAAGCTTGGCGGGCAGAATGGGTTTGCCGATAAAGTCGTTCATGCCGGCGTCCAGACATAGCTGGTGGTCGGCACTCATCACGTTGGCGGTCATCGCAATTACCGGTAGCGCTTGACAGGCGGGCAGCTTGCGCAGTTCGCGGGTGGCTTGGTAGCCGTCCATGACCGGCATTTGCACGTCCATCAGCACGCATTGGTATCGATTTTCCCGCAATTTGGCCAGCGCGATTTCGCCGTTCTCGGCGACATCGACCCGGATGCGGGCTTGTTCCAGTAATTCGATCGCGACCATCCGGTTAATCTCGTTATCCTCGACCAGTAGGACCCGGCTGTCGTGCAAGGGCTCCAAGCGCAACGAATCCATGCTGGCACGGTGTCGGCGGAGTTGGAAGTGGCGTATCGTCGCCAAGTCGCTCAAACCCAGCGCGACACTGAAGGTAAAGGTCGAGCCGATATTGGCTTGGCTGGTCACGCCGATGCTGCCGCCCATTTGCTCGACCAATTGCTTGGAGATAATCAAACCCAGGCCGGTGCCGCCGTAATTGCGGGTCACGCTACTGTCTCCCTGACTAAAGGCTTGAAACAACTTGGGTTGCTGTTCGGGTTTGATACCGATGCCGGTGTCTTGAATCGAAAATTGCAACACGATGCGGTTATCGTCGCGGCTGAGTTCGTTGAAAGCGATGGCGACGTGGCCGCGCTCGGTAAATTTGATCGCGTTTCCGATCAGGTTGATCAGCACTTGCCGCAAACGCTGCGGGTCGCCGACCACCGCGTGATATTGCGGGCCGCAGTCGGGGAGAATCAGGCGGATGCCTTTGTCGGCGCTGAGTTGCGACATCGTCGAAAACACGTGCTCCAACATTTCCTCGAGCAGGAAGGGAATGGTCTCGATCTGCATCTTGCCGGCTTCCATTTTGGAAAAGTCCAGAATGTCGTCGATCAAGGTCATCAACGAATGGGCCGAGGATTCCACGCGTTGCAGATATTCGCGTTGTTTGTAGGTCAACTGGGTATTCAGACTCAGTTCCACCAGACCGACGATGGCGTTCATCGGCGTGCGGATTTCGTGGCTCATGTTGGCCAGGAACTGACTTTTGGCGCGATTGGCGGATTCCGCGTCGCGGGTGGCGATTTCCAGCTCGCGGGTGCGGGTTTGCACCTGGGTTTCCAGATCCGCTTCGTTGGCCTCGATCTGTGCCAGCATGTTGTTGAAGGCTTCGGCCAAATCGCTGATTTCGTCGTTGCCGTCGTAGCGCGAACGCCGGCTGTAGTCGTGATCTTTTTCAATTTGATGGGCGGTGTCGGCCAAATTCAGCAGCGGCCGCAGGAAAATGCGTTGCAAGCGGCGCACATACAAGGCTGCCAGACTCAATGCAATCATCACGATGCCGGCGTTGATCGACGCATTCCAAAGCATCGTCCGATACGGTTGGACCATGCTGGCGATCAGCGAAATATGACCGACGATGCGTTGGTTTTTGTGCAAGATCGGTTGCGTGTATTGTTGGGTTTTCGGTAACCAGTCCGGCCACCACGCCGGCCAGCGCGGCGCTTCCTTTTGGTGGCTGACCAGAGCCTGGCCGGTCGGTAGCCGGATTGAGCCGGCGATGATGTCCGGATCGTAGACCAGAGCGTCCAGAATTTCCTGGGCGGTTTGGGTGTCGTCGAATACCAGGGCCACGCTGCTGTTTTGGCCGATCAGGTTGGCGGTCAGCTTCAACTTGTTGTCGATGGCGTCTTGCAACGCGGAATATTCGCGGATCGACAGTGAGAAGGTCGCGACGGCCAGACTCAGTACCACCATCAGCCGCAGATTGTTGCCCAACTTGCGGCTGATCGAAATACGTGGGGGGGGTGACGATGTCATTCGATAATCTCCGCCATCCGCAGCAATTTGGAGCTCAATTTTAAATCCGCCGATTTTACCGAACCTAAATTTACCACTAGTTTCAACTTGTTGTCGCGCAATGTGAATTGCACCATGCCGCCTTGGGCGGCGAAACCGTCCACGTCGCCGACCAACAGGATGTGGGCGGCGCGGGCTTGTTCGAACAGGCGGGGCTTCAGTTCGTCGATATCGCCGACAAACAGGATGTTGCAAGCTTCCAGCGTGGCCGGCGGCTCCAGCAAAACATGGACTATATTGCCTTCGATTTTTTGACCTTCCAGCGCCGGTAGAAAATGCCGTATCGGACTGTCGCCCCTCAGACAAATCGTGATCGGGCCCATGGCCGGCCATTGCGTTAATTCGGCGAAATGAAACAGATAGGCGGATTTCAGTTGGAATTCCCGGCTGGGGTTATCCAGGGCAAAAGCCGGCTCGCTCAGCCAAACGCTGGCGCTGAGCAGCGCGGATTTAAGCAGGCGGGTAAGCACGAATAGTCGGGATACGATTAAACCCGCCAGGCTTGCGCCGGGCGGTTCCGGAATAAAAGGCCGAAACGGTGGAGAATTCGGCGGTTCGAATACGTGGTGGCCGGATTAACAACAAACCAATGAACTATTGTAGCTTAGCCGGCGCGGGACGGCGGCGGTTGGCGCTAGTCCAATAGTGCCGCCAACTCGGCGCATTCGGCTTCGCTGAGTTCGAAATCGAAAATCGCCAAATCCTCGCGCATGTGATCGGCCGAGGTGGTGCCGGTCAACGGTACGATGCCGATTTGGGTCAAAAATCGGAAAAACACTTGTGCCGGGCGGCGGCCCAAGCGCTCGGCCAGATTGGCGACGACGCTGCCGGTCAATATTTTGGGGTTGGCCGTCAAGGTCCAGAAACTTTGGTAAATCACGCGGTTAGTCCGGCAGAACGCCCGTAGCGCCTTGTCGTAACCGGTGTCGGCGTAAAACCGGTTTTGCAGCACGGCGGGTTTGACCTCGGCTTGTTGGTACAGGAATTCGAAGAGCTCCGGATCGTAGCAATTGCTGATGCCCAGTTGCCGGGTGCCGCCGTTGCGCTGAATGGTCTGCATGGCTTGCCACACGGTTAACAGCTGCTGGCGGTCGGCTAGCGGCGAGTGCAATACCAAGCAGTCCAAATAGTCGGTGCGCAGATTTTGTAGCGACACCGCGAACGACTGGGCGACTTGCTGTTCCAGGCTGGCGTTCGGGTCGTAAGGAATGCGTAGCGGATCGTGGCCGTTGAGCGGCGTGAATTTGGTTTGTAGATAAATCGCGGCGCGATCCAGGTTCAAGCGAGTCAGCGCGGTCGCCAGACCGGCCCCGACGCCGGCCTCATGGTAATGTTTGGGTTGACAGGCGGTATCTATACCGCGAAATCCTTGGGTGAGAGCGAGCTCGACCCACTCGGCGGTGCGTTCCTGTTTCCAGGCGGTGCCGTAAATGAGTGGCGGCATGCGCACGCCGGACGCGGATTCCAAATAGGCGTTTTCAATCATCGGTGGTTCCTGCGCTAAAGAGGCGGCGTTATCCTCGCATAGTTGAGCCGCCACGGCTACCGCCCGGTAAGATTGCAGACTGCGGACGGCTTGGGCCGCGATCGGTTATAGTGGTCGGCGATACCTGCATCCCGAGGAAATCATGAACAGATTATTGCTGACCTTGTTGGCCGTCGCGCTGATCGTCGAGGAATGGCTGTGGGATTTTCTATCCGCTTGCGGCCACTATCTGGCGCTGGCGCTGGGCCTGGAACGCATCGAACGCTGGCTAAGCCGCTGCTCGCCGGGTGTCGCGCTAATAGCCATTACCGTACCGATTTTACTGGTTACACCGTTGAATCTGGCGGCGCTGTGGTTGCTGCTGCACGGTTTGTTGCTGCAAGGTTTGGTACTGGAAATCGTCGCCAAATTGTTGGGTACGTTGTTGGTGGCGCGCGTGTTCACTCTGACCAAGCCGCAATTGCTGAGTTTTGCGGTATTGGCCTGGCTGTACGGCACGATTACCGGCTGGTTACGCTGGGCGCACGCCAAAATCGCCGAGACGGCCTTGTACCGTTGGTCCAGACTCGCCAAACAGCGAGTTAAGGACCGGGTGAAAACCTGGCTGAAGCGTTAACAGTCCGGCTCGGTTAGCGCCGCGCCGCCAGGATGGCGCGCTGCCGAACCAGAATAGCGCTTCCGCCGGCCAGTGCCGCCAGCATCGTCAGCGACCCGACGAATTTGGAAAATTTGGCGATGGCGTGATCGTGGGCCAGCAGGCCGGATTCGGTCAGCAAATATTCCCAGTCGTGAAAACCGTAAGGTGCGGAATGGCCGAAGTTGCCGCCCAGCAACGGTAGTTGCCCGGCCCGAGCGTCGTCGATGTAGGGGGCGATGTCCAAAAAATTTTCGCCCAGCCACCACAAACACAGCGCGGCACCAAACGGGTCGCGGGTTTTTATGAACAGGGTTGCCATGCAAATCGTCGGCATCAGTAACTGGCCCAATGTGCCGCCCAGCGATGTGACAAAGGCGCCGAAGGGTCGGAAAATGAGATGGCCGGCTTCGTGGAAAGGCAGATTGACCAAATGCAAAAACGACGAGCCGGCGGCGTTAGCGGCGATCGGCGGAACGATCAATATCCAACTCCATAGCGCGAACAACGCGAGCAATAGCGCTCGGCCCCAGAAGGCGAACTCGCTGTCGGCATAGGTATCCGAGACCCAATCGGCCGAGGGCGTTGGCGCAAATTCGACCCGAGTGGTTGGCATCGGGGCTGGCCGGTTTGGATCCGCGTGATAGCGCAAATACTTTTCGAACACCACGCCGCAGTGGGGGCAGATGGTCGGGGCGGGTTGTGCTAGGGCGTGTTGGCATTTAGGGCAGGTGTCCACGGCGGGCTCCCGAAAACATGCGCTTGAGCGCGGTCTGGTTATCGTCTAGCCTAGCAGCAATTCCCGACCCGGCCCGAGTGCCGGCAATTTCTCAACGCCAGATCACCGTATGTTCCCACTGACCTTCCTCCGTGCTCAACTTCACGATGCCCCAGCCTTGGCGGATTTAGTCAATTCAGCCTATCGCGGCGAAGCCAGCCGTTTGGGTTGGACCACCGAGGCCGATTTGCTGGACGGCAAGCGCACCGATGCCGAGGAGCTGACGGCCGCGCTGACGGACCCCGCTGTATTAATGGTTGCCGGTTTCGAAGCCGACCGGCTGGTGGCTTGCGTGCAAGTGCGCCTGGCCGATCGCGAAGCCCAGATAGGCATGCTTACGGTCGATCCGGCGCGGCAGAACCGGGGCGTGGGCCGGCGCTTGTTGGGCGCCGCCGAAGACTTGGCGGCGCGAACTTGGCCGATCGAACGTTTCGCGATGTTCGTGATTCCACGCCGCGCCGAATTGCTAGCGTATTACCAGCGCCGCGGTTATCGGCGCACGGGCGTTCTGCTCCCATTCCCGGAAAATCCAATGCTTTGGCAGCCTAAGGTGACCGACTTGAGCTTGGAGCGACTGGAAAAGCCGGTCTGACGCCAAACGCTAGGCACGGTCAAGCAAAAATTTTTGATTTTTTTAAAAAACGTGCTATAGAGCGCACTGGCGCGGCAAATTTTGTGATGTGCGTCAAGTAAAAACCGGTCTGGCCCGCGTCGATGCCGGCCTGGAACCGGAGTATCTGGTGCCGAGCGGCCCGCGCCCGGCTCAGTTTCGGTGTCGGTTTTGCCGGCGCTTTCATGAGTTTTTGTTTTGGAGGGGGTATTTATGGGTTATCGATCGTATGCAATGGTGGTCGGTTTGGGTTTGGCGGTATTGTCCGGGGCCGCTCAGGCTTACGCGACATTTCCCGATGGCAACGGCGGCGTTTTGAAATGGGGTGGCGACAATACGCCCGGTACCCCCGGCGGCAGCGTGACTTGGGGTTTCATTCCGGAAGGCACGGCCGGTTCGGCTTATTGCGATAGCGCCTGCTCCGGTACCGCGAAAACGTCGATCTGGATTGAAAATTCACCCGGCACCGGTTATACGCTGACACCGTTGACCGATTTGGTGGGCTACATCCAGGCGGCGTTCGACAAATGGGCCGGCGTTGCCAACATCAGCTTTGTCGGGCCGCTGTCCGATTCCGGTTTGCCGATCAATCATGCCGGCGCGGGTGTGCCGGACATTCGCATCGGCGCCTTCGATTTCAGTTCCGGCGGCGGCGCGGTCGGCTACGCGCCACCGCCCAACGGCGGCACCGGTAGCGGCGACATCATCTTCGCGGCTAACTCGTTTTATGCTTTCCAACCGGGTAACGATGGCGATTTGTTCCCCAGCGCCTCCACCGCGCCTAACGATTTCGAGAGTTTGTTGCTGCATGAAATGGGGCATGCGCTCGGCTTGGCACACCCGCCGGTCGGCGGCGGTTGTCCGGTGATGCAGGTCGTCGATTCGGCCTGCTGGTTCCGAATCAATCGCGAATTGGACGCCGACGACATCGCTGGCGCGCAATACTTGTACGGCGCGCCGGCCGCGGTACCGTTGCCGGCGGCGGCCGGGTTGTTTGCAAGCGGTTTGTTCGGGGTTTTGGCAAGTCGCCGAAAACGCCGGATGGTTTAATCCCTGAAGGCCACCGGCCACCGGTCGGGCGACCTTCTCTTTCCGATGACTTTGGCGCCCGGTATTTGCTCGGCGGCGGCAAAGTGCAGTATTCGCCGGTTGGCGGTGAAATAGTTCACCGCCAACCGGCCCCCGTCTTTTTTACACTTCCCAGCGCTAACGATTCGAGACGATGGAATACACGGTTTACGTGGTTCGCCGGTGTCTCGCCTAAGCCCGTTTCGGTGATGGTCGCGTTGGCGTGAACTCATGTCGGCCGCGACGGCCGGTTCTTAGAATTGACGGGAGAAACATCATGGATTACCTCTATTCCGACACCGGCGCGGGGCGCTGGATAGCGCCGGCTTGCAAGGCCGGTTTGTTTACGCTGGGATTGGCATTAACGCTGGGTTTGTCGAGTCGGGCGGCGTTGGCCGATATTGTCGATCAAGCCAACGACAGCATCGTTTCCGGCGGTTTTACCCTCAACGCCGGCCCGATCGGGCAAAGCTTCCGGCCCGGTCTGGCGTCGCTGGATTTCGTCGAGTTGATGATCAACGACCAAAATCCGGATTTCGGAGCCGGCGACGACATTGCGCTCAGAATTCGCGAAGCCGACATTAGCGGCACGATTCTGGGCGTCAGCGAGACGGTGTTTTTTGCCGATCAACCGGAGTCGCGGCCTTTTCATGCGCCGGAATTGGTGCGTTTCAATTTCGCCGCGCCGGTCGGTTTGACGGCCGGCAATACTTACGTGTGGGAAGTTTTCCGCAACGGTGCCGAGTCCTCGGACCTGGGCATCTTCGGTACCGGGTTTAAAATCGATGCCTATGCGCAAGGCGAGCCCTACTTCGAGGGCGCCGTTTACGCAGGCAGCGAGGCGCCGTTCGATCTGTGGTTCCGGGAAGGTATCGCGACGGTCCCGGTACCCGCCGCGTTACCATTGATGCTGTCCGGTATCGCGATCTTGCGCTTGCTCGGCGGGAGACGTCCGGCCTAGCTATTGGAGCCTTCCCCGTCGCCGCGCAAGTCGAGCCGGGGAAGGGGTTTGCCGCCCTAAGCTAAGTTTGGGCGGCCGCCTTGGCGGGGTTAACCGGTTTCGATTTCATTGTCGTCGTCCGAATAGTGTTAACTAAAAGGCGTTGTTTTGGTGACTGCGTTTGGCGGTTTTGCGTTTTGGTTTATCGGCAGCGTGCGGGTGGCGCTCGGCCTGGATGCGTTTGAGCAATTCGGCGGCGGGTTCGTCGCTCGGGTCTTGCGGCACCAGTTCGCCGCGAAAGGCTTTGACCAGCAGGGATTGGCTCAGGCGGTCCAGGCGTTGTTTGGCGGCGCGGTATTGTTTTTCGACGGCGTCGGCTTGGGCGAAGAGGGATTCTACGCGGCGGACGATTTCGGTTTGTTCTTCCACGGGTGGGACTGGAACGTTTAACTCGCTAACATCACCTACACGGTAATGCTTAACTCCTGTACCTACAGCAATATTTTCAGAACGCTCTCTGAAACGTGGATCCATAAGAGCTATTAACAGAAACTTTGCAGAAAATTGATCTTCAATTGATCTAAACAGCATTGTCCTCTGACCAAGACAAATCTTTGCACCCTCAGGAATAATTGCCGCCTCCCCCATTGGCGCTTCACGTGTAAAAACCACATCGCCGGGTTCAGGTAAACAACGTTTTGACCAATATTGATAGGTTTCCTCACTGACATAACGAAGGTCTTCCCAGATAAAACGCCCATCCCTAATATTAGTTGTTCTTACAAGCGCAATTCCATTATCTACATACGGAGCAGTTTTATTGTGGCAGTCCACTACCATTAAAACGACATCTTCAAGCTTTGCCCAAGCCCAGTTATCCGGCAAGTCGGTTGTTTCAATGTCGCCATTTGCTAAAAACGCGTGTACTCGCTTTTTGACTCGCGAAACTTCGTTGTGTTGATTATTTTCATTTATCCAGGCAAGTTTTCTAGTCTGAATCAGGTTAATCACTTCATGTGCGGAATTCTTTTCCTCATATAATCGACTTTGTTCCCGCCACTCTCTCGTCAACTCCCCCGAAGTAGCTGCTGCGAGAACAGATTGGCGGAAGCGTTTGAGCAGGGCGGGGATTTTTTCCAGCCGCGCCTGCGCCGCATCGACTTTGGCAAGCACGCTGTCGAGTTTGTCGGCAATGCGGATTTGTTCGTTTAGGGGCGCAACAGGGACTACTAATTCAGATAGGCTAGTGGCATTTACATTTTGAACAGCAACACCTACTGCCTTTGATTTCAATTGCTCCCAATAATCTCGGCTTCTTAGGAATAAAGAAAGATATTCTGGAAAAATAGCTTTATCAGGTTTGAACCGAATCAAATATGAAGCAAATACGGTTTGAGCGGGCGGTTGCTTTACCAAACAATGAAACCCAACAGAACCAGCACGGGAAATAACAATGTCGTTATCTTCCAACTGATACCGTTCATCGTCGGGTTCAGTAATGCAAAACGGAACCTTATCCCAATTTATCTTTCCCGAAGTCAAGTCAGTCGTACGAAGATACTTAACCGTTCCCTCTACGGTGCTTTTGGTAGTAAAGCCATATTGAGGCTTCGAGCACAAATCACCTAGCGCAACCACAATCCAACCATTTGGATGTTCGCTCATCCCAGAATCTCCACACCTTCTTCCGCCGCCCCCAACTCCACCAATATCGCCTGCAACCCCTGCATCGCTCCAGCCATTTCTTCCAACGCTTCGGTAATCAACACATCCGGCTCCGGTAGGCTGGCACTGTCTTCGGCGCTATCGTCGCGAATCCAGGCCAGGTCCAGCGAATCGTCTTTCTGGCGGATTTGTTCGCGGCTGAAGCAGCGCAGGCGGCAGGTTTCCGGATTGCCGGTTTCGCGGGCGTGACGATCAATAAACGCTTGGCGGGCGGCTTCGTCCACCAGGGTCAGATCGTTACCGACCGCTGCACAAAACTCCTGCAAATGCTGGGCGGTAAACGGGGTGCGTTTGCCGAATTGCGGCATGTTGGCGCGCAGGTCGTAGACCCAGAGGCTTTGGGTGTTGCCTTTGTCCTTGTTGGCGTCCTTGGGTTTGCTGAAAAACAGCACGTTGGTTTTGACGCCGGCCGCGTAAAAAATCCCGGTGGGCAGGCGCAGGATGGTGTGCAGATTGCATTTTTCCATCAAATCCTGGCGAATGGTTTTGCCGGTGCCGGCCTCGAACAGCACGTTGTCCGGCAAGACGATGGCGGCCCGGCCACCGGGTTTAAGTAGGACGTGATACATCAAATGCAGAAACGCCAGTTGTTTGTTGCTGGTGTAATGCACCAGATCATCGCGGGTAGGGATGCCACCGCCCTGCTTTGTGCCGAACGGCGGGTTGGCCAGAATCAGGCTGGCTGGCGGTAGTTGCTTGCCTTCGTTGCTGAGGGTATCGCCAAACAGAATACCGGCATGCCGGTCGTCGATGGCTAGGTCGTGCAGCATCAAATTCATCAACGCCAGCCGGCGGGTATCCGGCACGAACTCCATGCCGTAAAAGGTCTTGTGCTGGTATTGGTCGTAGTCGAATTCGTTGAGAGCGCTGATGTCGTGATGCTGCTTGATGTAATGGTGGGCGCTGATCAAGAAGCCGCCGGTGCCGGCGGTGGGATCGACGATCACGTCGTCCAGGCTCGGTTTCATCAGCTCGACCATGGTGTTGATCAATACCCGCGGCGTGAAGTATTGGCCGGCGCCGGATTTTTTCTCGGTGGCGTTGATTTCCAATAGCCCTTCGTACATATCGCCCAGGCCTTCGGTTTTGGCGCTGTACCAGTCCAACTTGTCGATTTCGGTGACCAGCTTGTTGAGTGTGGCCGGTTTGCGAATCACGGTGTTGGCGTTGTTGTAGATGGCCTGGGTAATGGTGGAGCCGTTAGTGCCCAAGTGCAGCAGCAGTTTTTTGTAGTGTTCCAGGCGGGTGGCGGCGTTGCAGGCTTCCAGATCAGCCCAGCGGTAGCCATGCGGAATATGTTCTTCCTGGCCGGTTTCTTCGACCATTTTCAGGAACACCAGAAAAGTCAGTTCAGTGATGTATTCGTGGTAAGTCACGCCATCGTCGCGCAGCAGGTTACACAGATTCCAGAGTTTGGCGACCAGGTCTTGGGTGCTCATAAGCTTGTTTTATCGATTGATGTTTAAAAAGGTTTGTAGGGTGGATAAGCGCAGCGCCATCCACCAGACGGCTGGATTCGGCGGATGACGCTACGCTTATCCGCCCTACGTTTAATTGCCGTGCAACGTAGAAAACTCATTGCCACAAGGCCTTATTAAATCGCTCCAATACCTCCGCCACCGGCTGCTCGAACAATTTGTCGCCGCGTTTGATGCCGCCCTGATGCTTAAAGATGCCTTGGTTGAGCGCCGCTTCATCGACGATAGTGGTGGCCTTCATTTGCTGGGCAATCAGTTGCAGCCACTCGCGTTGTGGGGTTTTCCAGGGTTGGCTGCTGAGGATTTTTTCCAACGCCTGATCGACCCGTTGTTCCCAAGGAATCAGCGCTTCGCCCAGCGCGGCCTGTCGGATAAAGCCGATGATGCGGGCGGCGATTTCTTCTTGCTTGACGTCGCGCCAGGCGGCTTGCAGGTCTTGCTCGCGGAAACGGTTGCGGTCTAATTCCACGGCCAGTTCTTTCAGGCTTTGCCGACTCAAGCCCCAGGGTTTGTTGATGACGGTCTGGATAGCCGCTAAGCGGTTGCTGTTGGCGTTGATGAAGTCTTTAAAGGCATTCAGGTAGTCTTGCGGTTTTTGGCCTTCGCCGTAACCGGTGGTAGTTTTGGTGACATGGTCGTCGCCCTCATGAATCACCACGGGTGGCATGAAGCCGCCGTTGCCGGTGATTTTAGCGTCCAGTAATTCCCCCAGGCCAGGGTGCCGTGTAAACCATTGCGCCACCTGTTGCAACGGCATGGTTTTCAGTTGCTTGGCGAATTCGGCGGGCGACTGGCCGACGATGGTTTCGAATTGGTCGGCTTGCTCGTCGGTCAGGAACTGTTTTTTGACCTGCAATTTGGCAATGAATTGCTTTCTGGCCAAGTCTTGCAAATCGGGCGCGCTGGTTTGGCGCATTTCCGCTTCCAGGTCGCTGAAGCGGATATCGACATTAGTCACCACCGGTTTCATGGTGCTGACTTTTTCCAGTTGTTTGTAAATGTCCACCGCATCGTAAATCCGAAACGGACCTTTGCCGATCTCAGGGCACAAGCGGGTGGCGCGTCCGAGCATTTGTTCGAACAAAATGCGGCTATTGACCCGGCGCAAAAACACCAGATTGCAAATTTTAGGCACATCGACGCCGGTAGTCAGCAAGTCAACGGTGACGGCGATGTTAGGCAGGCGGTCGTTTTTGTAGCTGCGGATTTTGTCCAAGGGCTTGTCGCTGGCGCCGGTGATTTTTTGTACGGCGTCGTCTTCCACTTCGCCGTGGTAGTTTTCGATGGCGGTTTTGAAGGCTTCCACCACGTCGTCGGCGTGTTTGTCGGTGACGCAGAACACCAGGGTTTTCGCAGGTGAATAGGGATTAATAGCATCACTTTCGATCAGCCATTGGGTGACGACTTTTGTGAACTCCGGGGCGATGACTTTGCGGTTGAAGTCGGCGACCTCGAAGTTGAGTTCGTCCGGGGTGTTGTAGGTTTCGACGCTGTTATTTTCGGCATCGTAGACCTTCACTTCTTCATTGACGGCGTATTTGATGCCTTGCTCCGCAAGCTTGGTGTGAATGCGGATCGGCGGGAGGTGATCGTTCAAATAACCATCCAACACCGCTTCGGTGTAGCTGTAAGTGAATGCCGGCGGTCCGAAAATTTCGGTGGTGTGTAGTGCCGGGGTGGCAGTGAGGCCGATTTTGAAGGCGTCGAAGTATTCGATGGCCGCGCGGTATTTAGATTGGTAATCCTGCTGGTCGCGGAACAGGATTTCCGTGTCGCTGAGGGTGCGGTCGAGCAAATAACCCCGGTGGCATTCGTCGACGATGATGCAGTCGTACTGGCCGACGCCGGGTTTATTGTCGTTATCGCCGGGATACAGAATGCGCTGCACCAAGCCCTGCACAGTGGCGACATGCACTTTGGTGTCATCGTTGGGATTGGGTTTGACGGGCTTGTTTGGCTCCATACCCATCACATCGAAAGTATCGGCAAAGGTGTTGAGATGTTCCAGGCGGACTTCGCTGAAGTCGCCGGTGGTTTGTATGCCCAGCGCGGCACGGTCGACTAGAAACAGGACGCGGCGAAAGCGTTCGGACTTGAGCAAGCGATAGATCAAGGCAATGGCGGTTTTGGTTTTGCCGGTGCCAGTGGCCATGGCAATCAGCGCGGTATCTTTGCCCTGTTTGATGCTGTTTTCGACGGCTTTAATAGCGCTAACTTGGTAGTCGCGCAATTTCAGGTGGTAATCAAACGCCATGTCGTCCAACTCGGCTTCCGCCTGCTGCGGCGTTTGCCTGAGATAGGTTTTGATTTCCTGTGGTGTGTACCACCCTTTGAGCACTTTGCGGCGGTTGCTGTTGTCGCGCACGTCCAGAAACCAGATGCCGCTTTCATGTTCCAGTTGCTGCAAATAGGGGCGGCCATTGGTGGCGAATGTCAGCGGTACTTTGAATTCGCCGTATTGGCTTTCGATGCTGAGCGCGCCTTGGGCTTGCAAGCCTTTGGCGTAACGCTTGGCCTGGCCGATGTCGTCGTAGACATTTTTGGCGGACTTTTTGGCTTCTACCACGGCAACCGGGGTTAAGCCCATGAACAGCACATAGTCGGCGGGGCCGGAATCGGTGGGCCATTCGGCAATGGCGCGGTTAGCGTTGGGTATCGGCCGAGCGCCTTTGGAAAACCTGAGATTGACGGTATCGGCTTCCCAGCCCGCTTCGATCAGTTGCTGATCGATCAATACCCGGGTTTCGGCTTCGTTAAGTTGTAATGTGGATTTTTCGACGCGGCGGATTTGCTCGGCTTGCTGCGGCTTTTCCAGTTGAGCAAAGTGTTCCAAGTATTTGATATTGGCCGCGTCCATTTTGGCGCGGTATTCCGCCAGTTTAGTCTCGTGTTCGGTGGCGATTTGTTCCCAGACTTTGCTTTCGCTGGCCATTTGCTCGGCGCGCTGCTGCTCGGCGGCGGCTTTTTGGACTTCGATGGCTTTTTGTTGTTCGGCGAGTGTTAAGCGGTCTTCTGCGAATTTGCTTTGTTTTTGCAATTCAAGCAAGGCTTGTTCGAGCTGGCGAACTTTTTCAGAAGGGTCTTGCGGCTTTAGGAAAGGCTCTAGCTTGAAGCCTTTGGCTTTGTCGCCACCGAATTGCACATGAAACCAGGCGCTGAGTGCATGGCCAATCTGCAAGGCCTTAAGCGCATCACGGTGAGAAGACGAGGTGATGTCGTGGGTTGCGGGGTTCCCTAACTTTCTCAAGGAGTGGAAGGCATCTTTGACCTGCTTGTCTAGCTTGAGGGTGTAATCCAGCTCTTTTAACAGATCGACCTGTTTAATCTCGCTGCCGGATTCCACTCCTACGCGAGAGGCGATGGTTTTAGCCAGTTCCTCGCCCAGTTGACGCATCTTGATAAGCGTGGTGTTCGGATCGGGGACGAAACAGGCCTCGGCGGTTTGTGCCAGACGCACTAGCAACTCGTCGTGGTACTTTAGAAAGTCAAAATTACTCAGCTCCATTTTCAACTTTCCCTTTAGTATGTAGCCCATGCGCTAACCGGTTTCAGTTTCCTTGTCGTCGTCGGAAGCCAGATCGGAAATTTCCTTCAAGCGGGCCACGGCCTTGAAATTCACGCTGCCTTCCGGATATTGCCCTGTTTCGTTCATCGCGCCGGCGTCTTGGCCGGTTAACAGACTGAGTGCTTCGTCGGCCTTGGATACCGCGTAAATTTCGAACAGGCCTTTTTCCACCGCGTCGATGACGTCCTGTTTCAACATCAAATGGCGTTTATTGGAGGTTGGTATGATCACGCCCTGGGTACCGGTCAGGCCGCGCGCCTGGCACAGCGCGAAGAAACCTTCGATTTTTTCGTTGACGCCGCCGATGGCCTGCACTTCCCCGTATTGATTGATCGAGCCGGTCATCGCCAAATCTTGTCGGATCGGGGTGCGGGTCAGCGCGGAGATCAAGCAGCACAACTCGGCCAGCGAGGCGCTGTCGCCGTCGATGTGGCCGTAGGATTGTTCCATCGCGATGCTGGCCGAGATCGCCAGCGGAAATTGTTGGGCGTAACAATGGCCCAGATAGCCGGTCAAGATCATCACGCCCTTAGAATGGATGGGCTGGCCGAGTTCGACTTCGCGTTCGATGTCGACGATGCCGCGCGAGCCGGGATGTACCGTCGCGGTGATTCGGGCCGGCGCGCCGAAGCTGCTGCCGCCGATGTCCATTACGGTCAGGCCGTTCACCTTGCCGATGGCTTGGCCGTCGGTATCGATCAAAATCGTGCCGTCCAGCATTTCCTCGAGTATCGCCTCGGCGATACGGCCGTTGCGCTGCTCGCGGGCGCTCAGCGCCAGTTCGATTTCCGGTTTGCCGATGTCGTCGGCGCCGGATTGTCCGGCGAGTAAATTGGCCTCGGCGATGATTTCCAGGCATTGATTGACGTGGGCCGACAAGCGGCCTTGGTCCTCCGCCAAGCGGCAACTGTGTTCGATTAGCCGCAGCAAGGCCTGGTCGGTCAAGGCCTTGGCGCCGGAGTCGGCGGCGTGGCGGACCAGCAGTTGCACGAACTGGCCGACGTTGTCGGGCGTGCGTTTGATGTGGTCGTCGAAATCGGCCAGCACCCGGAACATCTCGTTGAATTCGCTATCCAGCTCTTCCAGCAGGTAGTAGATGTCGCGATCGCCGACCAGAACGACCTTGACGTTGAGCGGAATCACTTCCGGTTTTAACGTGATGGTGTTGATGCCCAATTCCGAGTACGGCGATTCGATTTCGATTTTGCCCGCTTTCAGCGCCCGTTTCAGGCCTTCCCAGACAAAGGGGTAGGTCAACACTTTTTCGGCGTCGAGGATCAGATAGCCGCCGTTGGCGCGGTGCAGCGAACCGGGACAGATGCGTCGATAGTTGGTGACTAATGTGCCTTGGTCGCTGACGTACTCGATGCGGCCGAACAGATTTTGGTAAATCGGATGCGGTTCGTAAATTACCGGCGCGCCGACGCCGTCGTGTTTGCAATCGACCAGAATATTCGGCAGATATTGCTCGATCAGGATTTGGCGTTTGCTGACGAATTCGCGGCCTTCGCCGCTGCGGCTGGGCATCAGTAGGTCGCCGATGGTCAGGCTCAGGTTTTTCTCGACTTCGGCCAGATAGGTGATGACGTCGTCGACGTTCTGATAGGTGCCTGTCAATTCGGCCAACAGCGGCTCCAAGGCCAGCTTGATGGTGTCGTTGTCGAGCTGGCGCATTTCCTCGACCAGCGCCCGCCGCCACTGCGGCAGCTCCAGCAACACTTCGCTCAGATATTCTTCCAGTTCCTCGGTGTGTTGATGGAAGGCGTCGCGCTCTGCTTGCGGCAGCAGTGTGAATTGTTCCTCGTCCAGCGCTTTGTTGTTTTGGATCGGCAAAAAGGTGATGGCGTCGTTGTCGCGGTACAGCGCGACATCCATCTCGCGGGCCTTTTTGTCGACCAGATCGATCGCGCTGTTATAGCGTTGGCTGAAACGGCGCTCGATCGCGGTTTTTTTTTGCTGGTAACTGGGACTTTCGAACGAGGCCGGAAAGGTGGCCAGGACGCCGTCTATCAATTTTTCGATGTCCTTGGCGAAGTTATGGCCTTCGCCGGACGGTAGCTCGATGGCGACCGGTTCGCGCGGGTTGTCGAAATTCTCGACATAGGCGTAGGACAGCGGCGATTCCTGGCGTTCGGCCTGTTCGCCGAGATATTGACTGACCATCGACAGTCGGCCGGTGCCGGGTTCGCCCATCACGAAAATATTGTAGCCCGGCGCCTTCATCGCGATGCCGAAGGCCAGCGCCGACTGGGCGCGTTGTTGGCCGAGGATGCCGGACGCCGGGTGTGGGGGCGTTGGGTGCGGCAGGTCTAACGTCAGCTTCAGCGCGGACGCGGGTAGTTTCAGATGGTCCAGCATAGATTTATTCGCTGTCGGGCATGTTCAGCATGTGGCGCATGCGTTCAGCCTTGGTTTTCAGATAATCGACGTTGTCGTCGTGAACCCGGGTTTCGATGGCGATCCTGTCGTGAACCTTTACGCCCAGTTTGGTCAGTTCGTCGATTTTTTGCGGATTGTTGGTGATCAAATTGATCGAGCGTACCTGTAAGGCGCTGAGAATCAGCGCGGCGATGTCGTATTGCCGCTCGTCGGCCAGATGTCCCAGTTTGATATTAGCATCGACGGTGTCCAGCCCCTGATCCTGCAAATTGTAAGCTTGCAGCTTTTTCAGCAGGCCGATGCCACGGCCTTCCTGGCGCAGGTAAATCAACACGCCGCAGCCGGCCTGCTCGATCAAGCCCAGCGCCATGTCCAGTTGAGCGCCGCAGTCGCAACGCCGCGAACCCAATACGTCGCCGGTGAAGCATTCGGAGTGTATGCGTACCGGTACCTCGTCCTTGCCGGCGACCTCGCCCTTGACGAAGGCGACGTGTTCCTTGTCGTCCAGACTGTTGCTGTAGTAGTGCAGGATGAATTCGCCGTGTTTGGTGGGAATTCGGGTTTGAACTTTGTCTTCTATGCTTGCTTTCACTGCGTGGGAAATCCTCAAAGTACGGCCAGGGGGCGGCCGGAATCGTCTCGATGGGCGGTTAGCGTAGTCTGGTGGAACCGACCGGCCCGAGGCGGGTCGGAACACGCTGGTTTAGTTCGGCTAAGCCCTTTGCCATCGGCTCGGCCGAAACGATGGCAAAGGGCTCCTGCCCGCGGTGTTTGCCTTTGCGTTGGTAGGCGCGTTTATCGGCGAAAATTTGGTGTTTGTTGTAACGGTGGGCGAATTTCGCGACCGGGTTATGGGCGGGCGGTTCATGCAAACCCTTGCCCTGCTTTTGTTTTTTCATGCTTTTTTCTCCGTAAGCCATTAAAATAGCGTGTTATTTTAACCCTATTCGAGCGTGAATTGCCTGTGAAATTCCAGAAAGACTTTGATGTGATCGTGGTCGGCGGCGGCCATGCTGGCACCGAGGCGGCGCTGGCGGCGGCTCGCACCGGCGCGCAAACCCTGCTGTTGACCCAAAACATCGAAACCTTGGGGCAAATGAGCTGCAATCCAGCCATCGGCGGCATCGGCAAGGGCCATTTGGTGAAAGAGGTCGATGCGCTTGGCGGCATCATGGCCAAAGCCATCGATAAAGGCGGCATCCAGTTTCGGATTCTGAACGCCAGCAAGGGTCCGGCGGTGCGCGCGACCCGCGCGCAGGCGGATCGGATGCTGTATAAACAGGCGGTGCGTTCCGCGTTGGAAAATCAGCCGAATTTGGCGCTGTTTCAACAAACGGTTTCGGATTTGATCGTGCGGGGCGACCGGGTGACCGGCGTTAAAACCCAGATGGGCTTGGAATTTACCGCCAAAGCCGTGGTGTTGACCGCCGGTACCTTTCTGGCCGGTCGCATCCATATCGGTCTGGAAAATTACAGCGGCGGCCGCGCCGGCGATGCGGCATCGATTGCGTTGGCCGAGCGTTTGCGGGAATTGCCGTTCCGGATTGGCCGTCTGAAAACCGGCACTCCGGCCCGCATTGATGGCCGCACCATCGACTACAGCAAATTGCAGGAACAGCACGGCGACACGCCGCTGCCGGTATTTTCCTTCATGGGTAGCCGCGACCAGCATCCACGGCAAATTTGCTGCCATATCACCCGCACCAACCAAGAAACTCACGACATCATTCGTTCCGGCCTGGATAGATCGCCGATGTATTCCGGCATTATCGAAGGCGTCGGTCCGCGTTATTGCCCGTCGATTGAGGATAAAGTCGTGCGCTTCGCCGAGCGCGATTCGCACCAGATTTTCGTCGAGCCGGAAGGTTTGACCACCAACGAAGTCTATCCGAACGGCATCTCGACCAGTTTACCGTTCGACATTCAGTATCGGTTTATCAGGACCATGTTGGGTTTCGAGAATGCCGAGATCGTCCGCCCCGGTTATGCCATCGAATACGATTTTTTCGATCCGCGCGATCTGAAAACCTCGCTGGAAACCAAACACATGAACGCGCTGTTCTTCGCCGGCCAGATCAACGGCACCACCGGCTACGAAGAAGCCGCGGCCCAAGGCTTGATCGCCGGTTTGAACGCGGCAAGATTGGCGAAAGGTTTGGAAAGTTGGTGCCCCGGCCGCGAGGAAGCCTACATCGGCGTGATGATAGACGATCTGATCACGCGCGGCACCGCCGAACCCTACCGGATGTTCACCAGTCGCGCCGAATACCGCCTGCAGTTGCGCGAGGACAACGCCGATTTGCGCTTGACCGAACAAGGCCGGGAGCTCGGCTTGGTGGATGACGAGCGCTGGCAATGCTTTGAAGAAAAGCGCGAAGCCATAGCCAATCTGCAAGGCAAGCTGGCTAAAAAGTGGATACGCACCGAATCCGACGAAGCGGCGTTAGCCGAAGAGTTGTGGGGCAAAAAGCTGTTGAAGGAAGCCAGCCTGATGGAGATGCTGCGCCGGCCGGAAGTGGATGTCGAGAATCTGCTGCGTTTCAGCGATGAAGCCGAAATCGATGAGCAAGTGGCCGAACAGGTGGCGATTCAAGCCAAATACGCCGGCTACATCGACCGCCAACAAACCGAGATCAACCGAACTCAGCGCTACGAGCATTTGAAGCTACCGGAAAACGTCGATTACAGTCTGGTATCTGGACTGTCCAACGAAGTCAGCGAGAAGCTGAAAAAACAAAGGCCGGAAACCCTGGGCCAGGCGTCGCGGATTCCCGGCATCACCCCGGCGGCAATTTCGCTGTTATTGGTGCATCTTAAAAAGAAAAGCGCCTGATGGATGCTTGCCGGGAAAAACTGCTGCAAGGCTTGACAGCCTTGGCTTTGCCGACCAGCGACAGTGAGATCGACGCACTGCTGCGCTTCATCCAACTGATGGTTAAGTGGAACAAGGCTTATAATCTGACCGCCGTGCGCGATCCGTTGGAGATGGTCAGTCTGCATTTGCTCGACAGTTTGGCGATTCTGCCGCATTTGAAACCGACCCGAATCGCCGACATCGGTACTGGTGCCGGTTTGCCGGGTATTCCTCTGGCGATTTGCCGGCCGGATTGCCGTTTTACGCTGGTCGACTCCAATTCCAAGAAAACTCGTTTCGTGCGACAGGCCGCGCTGGAACTAAAGCTGGGCAATGTCGACGTCGTGCATGCGCGAGTCGAACAATGGGCGCCGGATGCCGGATTCGATGCGGTGTTGACTCGCGCTTTCGCTTCGTTGCCCGACATCGTCGCGCTGACCGGCCATTTACTGGCCGAAGACGGTATCCTGCTGGCGATGAAGGGCCAAAATCCGCGCGACGAACTGGCGGGAATCGACGCCGAAACTCAACTGATACCGCTGACGGTGCCCGGCATAGACGCCGAGCGTTGTCTGATTCGGGTACAAGGAATCAAGCATGGCTAAGATTATCGCGATTACCAATCAAAAGGGCGGGGTCGGCAAAACCACGACCAGCGTCAATCTGGCGGCGGCCTTGGCCGCCACCAAGCGTAAGGTGTTATTGATCGACCTCGATCCGCAAGGCAACGCGGCGATGGGCTGCGGCGTGAACAAGGATGAGCTGGAATATTCCAGTTGCGAATTGCTGCTGGAAGAGGTGCCGGTCTCCGGCATCATTCTGAAAAATCGCGAGTTGGGTTTCGACCTGATTCCCGGCAACGCCGATCTGACCGCCGCCGAAGTCAAATTGATGGGGGCCCAGCACCGCGAGCGGCGGCTGGCCGACGCATTGCTGCCGGTCAGGGAGCAATACGATTACATTCTGATCGACTGCCCGCCGTCCTTGAACATGTTGACGCTGAACGCCATGGTGGCCGCCCACAGCGTACTGATTCCGATGCAGTGCGAGTATTACTCGCTGGAAGGCTTGTCGTCGCTGATGTCCACGTTGCGTAACATCCGCGACAGCGTCAACCCCGGCCTGCATCTGGAAGGCATCCTGCGCACCATGGTCGACAATCGCAGTCGATTGGGCAAGGATGTGTCCGACCAATTGATCGAGTATTTCGGTGACAAGGTGTTCAGGACCACGATACCCCGAAACATTCGGCTGGCCGAAGCGCCGAGTCACGGCGTACCGGTGCTGACCTACGATAAGGCTTCGCGCGGCGCGGTGGCCTATATCGCGTTGGCCGGCGAACTGATACGAAAACACAAGGCTGCCAAATCATGATGCAAAAAAAACGCGGATTAGGCCGGGGATTGAGCGAGCTGCTCGGCGACGTGGTATCGCCGCCAGCCGGCGCCGAGAAGCCGCAAGACGTGCAAAAACTCCCCATCGAATTTCTGCAGCGCGGCAAATACCAGCCGCGCCGAGACATGGACCCGGAAAAACTGAAGGAACTGTCGGATTCGATTGCCGCGCAGGGCATCATTCAGCCGATCGTCGTGCGCAAGACCGATGGCGATAAATACGAGATTATTGCCGGCGAGCGTCGTTGGCGCGCCGCTCAGTTGGCGGAACTCGCCGAGGTGCCGGTCATCGTCAAGGACATCGATGATCGCTCGGTGATGGCAGTGGCTTTGATCGAGAACATCCAGCGCGAGGATTTGAATGCGCTGGAAGAAGCCGAGGCCTTGCATCGTTTGCTCGACGAATTCGAATTGACGCATCAGCAGATCGCCGAATCGGTCGGCAAATCTCGGACCACGGTGACCAATTTGCTGCGTTTGCTGGATCTCGCCGGCGAGGTTAAAACCATGCTGGCGCGCGGACAATTGGAAATGGGTCATGCCCGCGCCCTGTTGGGCTTGGACGAAGCCAAGCAGGTCGAAATCGCCAACAAGGCTGTGAAACAGCATCTGACCGTGCGCGCCGTCGAGAAACTGGTGCGCGAACTGCACGACGAAAAGCCGGCCGTCGCCAAGAAGGTCGACCCGGACACCTTGAGATTGCAACGCGAATTGTCCGAGCGAACCGGAGCGAAGGTCGAGATCAATCACCAAAGCAACGGCAAGGGTAAGCTGGTGATCAATTACAGTAGTTTGGAAGAGCTGGAGGGGATTATCGGCCGGATAGGCTAACAACGAGCTCTATCGGACCGATTCGAGAGCCGCGCGGGCAGCGTGGGGATCGGCTTGGCGGTCCAGGAGTGGGTCTGAGAGGATTGGTTGTCTTCATTCGGCAGATGTCTTGGACGAGAAGCTTTCAGTGTCGGGCTTACGCCATCGGGCTGGTGAAATTGTAGGGTTCGCAACAAGGAATGCGTTGGAATGGTCAGGAAAACCGGCTTAGTTGTGCTGGCATGACAGTTGCTTATACTCCGAAAACCTAAAATCACAGATGATTGTTGTGGTTTCTGGGGGCCGGTTGGAGCGGGGCTTCCCAAGCCCTTACCTTGCTTTAGCGGGTAGGGCTGGATATAATCCCTCGGCTTAAAAGAAAAGGGGAAACGGATGGCAGTTGGAAATGCGTTTTCTACTGTCGGAAAAGTCTTGCTTGGACAGGTCCTGATGGCCACATTGGTGGCATCGGGATTTTTATTGATGGGCGCTTGGAAATCCGCGCTGTCGGCTTTGCTGGGCGGTCTGGTGGCATTGATACCGAATCTGTATTTTGCCTACCGGTTGCATCTCGTCAGACATGCCGGCGCCAGAAAAGTTGTGAATGCCTTTTATTCGGGTGAAACGATCAAATTGGCTTTGACAGCGGCGCTGTTCATCTTGGCGTTACAGATTCCCGTCATCGATTTTTTGATGCTGCTGTTGGGTTACATTGCAGTATTATCGGTATTTTGGTTTGCGCTGCTGACGTGGCGTATTTAGATTTTTGCGAGGAAAAATGGCTAGTGAAGGTGGCGCGACGGGTTATATAGTCCATCACTTGACTCCGCTGTCGGTTGGCGAGGGTTTTTGGGCTCTACATCTGGATACTCTGTTTTTTTCGGCCGTATTGGGTGGTTTATTTCTGGGCTTTTTTAAGACCGTCGTCGGCAAGGCAACCACCGGAGTGCCGGGCTTGGCGCAGAATTTCGCCGAGCTGTTGATCGAGTTCGTCGATACCCAGGTGAAGGACACGTTTCACGGCCGTAGCAAATTGATTGCTCCACTGGCGTTGACGATTTTCTGTTGGGTATTCCTGTGGAATGCCATGGACATGTTGCCAGTCGATTTGTTGCCAATGTTGGGCGGCTGGATGGGAATCCCCTATTTGCGCGTGGTACCGAGTACCGATTTGAACGGGACTTTCGCGTTGTCGCTGAGCGTATTCGTGCTGATCTTCTTTTACAGCATCAAGATTAAGGGCGTATTGGGTTTCATCAAGGAATTCACGCTGACGCCTTTCCATCATCCGGTCATGATTCCGTTCAACCTGATCCTGAAAACCGTGGAAGAGCTGGCCAAGCCAATTTCTCTGGGTTTGCGGTTGTTCGGTAACTTGTATGCCGGCGAATTGATCTTTATTCTGATCGCGTTGCTGCCGCCGGCGATACAACCGATCTTGGGTTTTCCTTGGGCGATATTTCACATTCTGGTTATCACGCTGCAAGCCTTCATCTTCATGGTCCTGACTATCGTTTATTTGAGTCTGGCCCACGAAGACCACTAATTCATTCACTTTATAACTACTTACCTTTTATTAGGAGACACTATGGAAATCGCATCATTAATTGCCAATGTTCAAGCCTCTACCGCAATCGCAGTGGGCATTATCCTCGGCTTGGCCGCCATTGGCACCGCGATTGGTTTCGGTCTGTTGGGCGGTAAATTCCTGGAAGCCGCCGCTCGCCAACCTGAATTGGTGCCGATGCTGCAAGGCAAAATGTTTTTGATCGCCGGTCTGTTGGACGCGGTAGCGATGATCGGTGTGGGTCTGGCGTTGATGTTGGCGTTTGCAAACCCGTTCCTGGCGGCTGTTCAAGCGGTTGCTGGCTAATTGCAAGATTGTCGATCGGGGTTACGGCATAGCCTTACCTCAATAATCAATCGGGCAACGGTATAACGAGGAACATTCATGAGTATCAATCTAACCCTAATCGGGCAGATGATTACCTTCGCGCTTCTGGTGTGGTTCACCGAGAAGTACGTCTGGTCATACCTATTGGGCGTTTTGGAAGAGCGCAGAAAAAAGATCGCCGAAGGATTGGCGGCGGCCGAGAGAGGCCAAGAAGAAATCAAATTGGCCGAGAAAAAAGCCAAATCCATCTTGAAGGAAGCCAAGGAGCAATCTTCCGAGATTGTCGGTGCCGCTCAAAAGCGCGCCAACCTGTTAGTCGAGGATGCCAAGGACCAAGCCAAAAAAGAAGGCGAACGGTTATTGGAAGCGGCCAAGGCCCAAATCGAGCAAGAATTGCTGCAAGCCAGGGAAAGTCTGCGTAAGGAAGTTTCCTCGTTGGCGTTGCGCGCGGCCGAACAGATATTGAAAGAAGAAATCGACAAGGCCAAGCATCAGGATATTCTCAGCAAAGCAGCGGACCAATTGGGTTAGGCCATGGCTGAGTTAGCGACACTAGCAAGACCTTATGCCGAAGCTGTGTTCAAGCGTGCCAAGGAGGGCGACGCTGTCGCCGCATGGTCCGATTCGTTGGCTTTTTTGTCTTTGGCGCTGCGGGAACCGGCCCTGTCCGACATTTTGAATAACCCTAGAGTGGGTAAACAGAACATTACGAACTTGGTTTTCGACATTTGCGGAGACCATGTTCTGGATGAAGCGAAAAATCTGATCAAGATACTGATAGACAACGACAAGCTGTCGCTGTTGCCGCAAATTGCGACAATGTTCGAACAGCACAAAGCCGACGACGAAGGCTATGTCAATGTCGACTTGTACAGTGCATACGCGTTGAGCAAGGCCGAGCAAGGCAAATATGTCGCCATGCTTGAAAAAGTCTTGAACAAAAAAGTCAACGCTGCCGTTTCTGTCGATAAATCGTTAATTGGGGGCATACTCGCCAGAGCCGGCGATAAAGTCATCGACGGTTCCGTCAGAGGCCAGCTTCATCAATTAGCCAAAAGACTTTAAGAGTTAGAGCGGGAAAATAACATGCAATTAAATCCATCAGAAATCAGTGATCTGATCAAGAAGAAGATCGAAAATTTCGACGCCCACCTCGAAGCCCATACGGAAGGTACCGTGGTCAGTGTGACCGACGGTATCGTTAGGGTTCACGGATTGTCGGAAGTAATGCAGGGCGAAATGCTGGAGTTTCCCGGCGGCTCTTATGGCATGGCATTGAACTTGGAACGCGATTCGGTCGGTGTGGTCATGTTGGGCGGTTATCAAGACATCACCGAAGGCGACACCGTCAAATGCACCGGCCGGATTTTGGAAGTGCCGGTTGGGGACGCCCTGTTGGGTCGCGTGGTCGACGCGTTGGGTAATCCGATCGACGGCAAGGGTCCGATCGATACCGCCTTGAGCTCGCCGATCGAAAAAATCGCGCCGGGCGTTATTGCCCGTCAATCGGTTGATCAACCGGTCCAAATCGGCTTGAAAGCGATCGACTCGATGATTCCGGTCGGCCGCGGCCAACGGGAGCTGATCATCGGTGACCGTCAAACCGGTAAGACAGCAATTGCGGTTGATGCGATCATCAATCAAAAAGGTACCGGTATTAAATGCATCTACGTTGCGATCGGGCAAAAACGCTCGTCTATCGCCAACGTGGTACGTAAATTGGAAGAACACGGCGCGATGGATCACACCATTATCGTCGTGGCGTCAGCCTCGGAATCCGCCGCGCTACAATTCATCGCGCCGTACACCGGCTGCTCGATGGGCGAATACTTCCGCGATAAAGGCGAAGACGCGCTGATCATTTACGACGACTTGACCAAGCAAGCTTGGGCCTACCGTCAAATCTCCCTGTTGCTGCGCCGTCCGCCAGGACGCGAAGCTTACCCTGGCGACGTATTCTACATTCACTCGCGCCTGTTGGAGCGCGCGGCCCGCATCAATGCGGCTGAAGTCGAGAAGCTAACCGGCGGCAAGGTACAAGGCAAAACCGGTTCGTTGACCGCTCTGCCGATCATCGAAACCCAAGGCGGCGACGTTTCAGCCTTCGTTCCAACCAACGTGATTTCGATCACCGACGGCCAGATCTTCCTGGAGACCGGTCTGTTCAACTCAGGTATTCGTCCGGCGGTCAACGCCGGTCTGTCGGTATCGCGGGTTGGCGGCGCGGCGCAAACCAAGATCATCAAAAAACTGGGTGGCGGTATTCGTCTGGACTTGGCGCAGTTCCGCGAGTTGGCGGCTTTCGCCCAGTTCGCATCCGATTTGGACGAAAGCACCCGCAAGCAAATCGAACGCGGACAACGCGTGACCGAGTTGATGAAGCAAAACCAATACGCGCCGATGTCGGTTGCCGAAATGGGTGTTTCGTTATACGCGGCGAACTCCGGTTTCCTGGATAGCTTGGAAGTCAAGCAAGTCCGTGCGTTCGAAGCGGCGCTGCTGGATTTCATGCGCAACGAAGAATCCGCGCTGATGGCTAAAATCAACGAGAAAGGCGACTACAACGACGAAATTCAAAAAGGCATTCACAGCGCCATCGAGCGTTTCGTCAAGACCGGTAGCTGGTAAAGGGTCCGCACATGGCTGTTGGCAAAGAGATACGTACCAAGATCGCGAGTATCAAAAATACTCAGAAGATCACCCGAGCCATGGAAATGGTGGCGGCGAGCAAGATGCGGAAAACCAAGGACCGCATGCAAGCAACCCGGCCTTACGCAAAAAAAATAGGTCAGATCATTCGGCATCTGGCCTATGCCAATCCGGAATATAAACATCCGTTCCTGATCGAACGCGAGGTTAAGCGGGTGGGCATTATCGTGGTTAGTTCCGACCGCGGCTTGTGCGGCGGCCTGAACGCCAACCTGTTTAGGAAGATATTGGTCGAAATGCAGCAATGGCGCGCTAACGGCATCGAAATCGATGTGTGCGCGATCGGCGGCAAGGCGGCCGTGTTTTTCAACCTGCTGAATGCCAACCTGCTCGGTCAGGCGACCAAGCTCGGCGACACGCCGCACCAAACCGACATCATCGGGACCGTGAAAATCATGCTGGATGCCTACGAAGCCGGCCGGATCGACCAAGTGTTTCTGATCAGCAACGATTTCGTTAACACAATGACGCAGAAACCGGTGCTGCAACAACTGCTGCCGGTGCAAGTCGGCGAGTTGGAACCGGCTTTGTCCGGCCATTGGGATTATTTGTACGAGCCCAATGCCAAGGACGTTCTGGACAGTTTGCTGATTCGTTACGTCGAATCCACGGTGTTTCAAGGTTTGGTGGAAAACAACGCTTGCGAGCAGGCCGCCCGGATGGTGGCGATGAAGAGTGCTTCCGACAATGCCGGAAACATCATCAAGGAATTGCAACTGGTTTACAACAAAGCCAGACAGGCCGCCATCACCCAGGAAATTTCCGAGATCGTTGCCGGGGCATCCGCCGTTTAGGCCTTTCAAGACAAGTTTAGATAGATTTTTAAAGAGGACGACATAATGAGTTTGGGTAAAATCGTTCAGATCATCGGAGCGGTCGTCGACGTGGAATTTCCGCGCGAAAACCTGCCGAAAGTATACGACGCGTTGAATGTTGACGGCGGTCTGGTTCTGGAAGTCCAGCAACAATTGGGCGACGGCGTGGTTCGCACGATTGCGATGGGTTCTACCGACGGTCTGAAACGCGGCGCCGGCGTCAGCAACACCGGTGAAGCGATCAAGGTACCGGTCGGCCAAGCCACGCTGGGCCGTATCATGAATGTCCTCGGCGACGCCATCGACGAAAAAGGGCCTATCGGCGAGAAAGAAAAATGGGTTATCCACCGCGACGCGCCCTCTTACGCCGATCAAGCGCCAGCCAATGAGTTGCTGGAAACCGGCATCAAGGTGATCGACTTGGTTTGCCCGTTCGCCAAAGGCGGTAAAGTCGGCCTGTTCGGCGGCGCGGGCGTAGGCAAGACCGTCAACATGATGGAATTGATCCGTAACATCGCGATCGAGCACAGCGGTTATTCGGTATTCGCCGGTGTGGGTGAGCGGACCCGCGAAGGTAACGACTTCTATCACGAAATGACCGATTCCAACGTTATCGACAAAGTATCGTTGGTTTACGGACAGATGAACGAGCCGCCGGGAAACCGTTTGCGCGTTGCGTTGACCGGTCTGACCATGGCGGAGTTTTTCCGTGATGAAGGCCGTGACGTGTTATTCTTCGTCGACAACATTTACCGTTACACGCTGGCGGGTACCGAAGTGTCGGCGTTGTTGGGCCGTATGCCTTCCGCGGTAGGTTACCAACCGACCCTGGCCGAAGAGATGGGCGTTCTGCAAGAACGGATTACCTCGACCAAAACCGGTTCTATCACGTCTATCCAAGCGGTTTACGTACCGGCCGACGACTTGACCGACCCGTCGCCAGCCACTACTTTCGCTCACTTGGACGCGACCGTGGTATTGTCCCGTCAAATTGCCGAGTTGGGTATTTACCCGGCGATCGATCCGCTGGATTCCACCAGCCGTCAGTTGGATCCTTTGGTCATCGGCCAAGAACATTACGAAACCGCCCGAACCGTGCAAGGTATCCTGCAACGCTATAAAGAGTTGCGCGATATCATCGCCATCTTGGGCATGGACGAATTGTCCGAAGAAGATAAACTGACGGTGGCTCGCGCGCGTAAAGTGCAACGCTTCTTGTCGCAACCGTTCTTCGTAGCCGAGGTATTTACCGGTTCGCCCGGCAAATACGTGTCCTTGAAAGACACCATCGCCGGCTTCAAAGGCATTATCAGCGGCGAGTACGACAGCTTGCCCGAACAAGCTTTTTATATGGTGGGAACAATCGACGAAGCCATCGAAAAAGCCAAAAACATGTAACTCGGCATAGGAGGGTTCGATCATGGTAATGACCATCCATGTTGACATAGTCAGCGCCGAGCAGGAAATCTATTCCGGTTTGGCGGAAATGTTGTTCGCGCCGGCCGAAATGGGCGATGTCGGTATCGCGGCGCGGCACGCACCGCTGATCACTAAATTGAAACCTGGCGAAGTCAGGGTCAAGATCAGCGACAAGGAGCAGCACGCGTTTTACATTACCGGCGGCTTCCTGGAAGTGCAGCCGCATGTCGCCACGGTATTGGCCGACACCGCGATTAGGGCCAAGGACATTGACGAAGCCGCCGCCTTGCAAGCCAAGGCCAAAGCCGAGGAAATGCTGTCCGACAAGAGCGGTAAAATCGACTACGCCCTCGCGCAGGCCGAATTGGCCGACGCGGTTATGAAGCTACGGACTCTGGATAGATTAAGAAAACGTGGCGCGTAAGCTCGGAATCGCGTAAAAATACAGCCCGATGGCGCTAGACGTCATCGGGCTTTTTTGTTTTAGGAATCACGATGTCGATAAAAACCATAATACTCGCCGCCGGCCAAGGTACGCGGATGCGTTCGGCTCGGCCCAAAGTGCTACATGAAATCGCCAACCGGGCATTGCTGGAGCACGTATACCAAACTAGCCGCGGGCTAGAGGACAATCAAATCTTTATCGTCTACGGCCACGGTGGCGAGGCGGTTAAACAAACCCTGAGTGCGTTGGACGCCACCTGGATAGAGCAAAAGCAGCAACTTGGCACCGGTCACGCGGTACAGCAAGCCATCGACCATGTCGAAGACGGCGATACCGTCTTGATCCTATACGGCGACGTACCGTTGCTGAAAACGCAGACGATACAAACCCTGTTGCGCAAAGCCAGTCTGACTTCATTGGCGTTGCTGACCGTGACTTTGGACGATCCTACCGGCTACGGCCGCATCGTCCGCGACAAGGATCATGCGGTCATCAAGATCGTCGAACAAAAAGACGCCAACGAGGCAGAGGCGCAAATCAACGAAGGCAATACCGGCATCCTGGCTTGCAAGGGCAGCCAGCTCAAGCAGTGGCTGGCACGGCTGTCCAACAACAACGCCCAGAACGAATACTATCTGACCGACATTATCGAAATGGCGGTAGACGACGGTTTGACGATAGAAACCAGTCAGGCCGCCAGTGCCGACGAAGTGCTGGGTGTCAATAATCGCGCGCAATTGGCCCATTTGGAAAGGGTTTACCAACGCGAACAAGCCCAGGCGCTGATGGAGAAGGGTGTGACCTTGCGGGATCCGGCCCGCCTAGACGTGCGCGGCGTTTTCGCCGAGCTTGGTCAAGACATCGACATCGACATCAACGTGATCTTCGAAGGCGTGAACCGCATCGCCTCCAACGTCAAGATCGGCGCCCATTGCATGATCAAGAACGCCACTATCGGCGAAGGCGTGGAAATTCTGCCTAACAGCGTCATCGAGGATGCCGAAATCGGCGCCGGCAGCCGGATCGGCCCGTTCGCCCGTCTGCGACCGCAAACCCGCTTGGCCGAGCAGGTCCACATCGGCAATTTCGTCGAAATCAAGAAAGCCGACGTCGGCGTCGGCAGCAAGATTAACCATTTGAGCTATATTGGCGACAGCGAAATCGGCAGCAAGGTCAACGTCGGCGCCGGCACCATTACCTGTAATTACGACGGGGTGAATAAATTCAAAACCGTCATCGAAGACGGCGCCTTCATCGGCTCCGACTCGCAATTGGTGGCACCGGTCAGGATCGGCAAAAACGCCACGATAGGCGCGGGTTCGACGATTACCAAGGACACCCCCGCCGAGCAATTGACCCTAAGCCGCGTCAAGCAAGTCAGTATCGCCGGTTGGCAAAGACCGGTTAAACAAGCGGGCCCTGAAACAGACAGTGCTCCGCACTCCCAACAAAGCAGTCGGCCGGAGAAATAATATGTGCGGCATAGTCGCGGGCGTTGCCCAACGCAACGTGGTTCCGATTTTGATTGAAGGTTTAAAGCGTCTGGAGTACCGGGGTTATGATTCGGCCGGCCTGGCCGTCATTAACGGTGGCGAAATCTTCCGCAAGCGCGAACTGGGCAAGGTTAAGGGCCTGGAAGCGCTAATCGGCGCCGACCCGATCGAAGGCCGAATCGGCATCGCTCACACTCGCTGGGCCACCCACGGCAAGCCGAGTACCCGCAACGCTCACCCGCACGTCAGCAAGGACAGAGTGGCGGTGGTACATAACGGCATCATCGAAAATCACGACCACCTGCGCGCCGCGTTGCAGGAAAACGGCTACGTATTCACTTCCGAGACCGATACCGAAGTCATCGTCCACAAGGTTGCCGAAGAGCTGAAAGCTGCCGGCAATTTGCTCGACGCGGTCGGTAAAACCGTCAAAAGCCTGCGCGGCGCCTATGCGCTGGGCGTGATCGACTGCGAGCAACCGGACGTGCTAGTCGCCTGCCGCAAAGGCAGCCCATTGGTGATCGGCATCGGCATCGGCGAATACTTCATCGCCTCCGACATCGCCGCCTTACTGCCGGTCACTCAGCGCTTCATCTTTCTGGAAGACGGTGACGTGGCCGAATTGACCATCAACGGCGTCACGATATTCGACGAAGCCGGCCGCCGTGTGGTCCGTCCGGTCATCGAAAGCCAGCTGAAAGCCGACTCGGTCGACAAAGGCAAATACCGCCACTACATGCTCAAGGAAATCTACGAGCAAGCTTGGGCGGTTTCCGAAACCCTGGAAGGCCGCTTTATCGACAACCGCCTGCAGGATAACGCTTTCGGCCACAATGCCGCCGACGTGTTCGACCAAATTAAATCGGTGCTGATTCTGGCGTGCGGCACAAGCTACCATTCCGGCTTGGTTGCCCGCTACTGGTTCGAAAAATACGCCCGCGTGCCCTGCGCTATTGAAATCGCCAGCGAATTCCGCTACCGCAATCCGGTCGTGGCGCCGGATACCTTGGTCGTGACCATTTCCCAGTCCGGCGAAACCGCCGACACGCTGGCCGCGTTACAGGAAGCCAAAAAGCTCGGCGTCAAGCACTCGCTGGTGATCTGCAACGCGCCGGAAAGCTCGCTGGTGCGCGAATCCGAATTGGTGTTGATGACCCGCGCCGGCCCGGAAATCGGCGTCGCTTCGACCAAGGCCTTCACCACCCAGTTGGTGGCCTTGTTGATGCTGATTATCGCGGTCGGCCGCCGTTTCGAACTCAGTGCCGAGAAAGAGGAACACATCGTCTCGCAACTGTTCGCCCTGCCCGGCAACATCGAAAAAGTGCTGAAGCTGGATAACGCCATCGAACTGTTGTCGCAGCGTTTCGCCGACAAGCACAACGCGCTATTCCTCGGTCGCGGTACCCATTACCCGATCGCGATGGAAGGCGCGTTGAAGCTGAAGGAGATTTCCTACATCCATGCCGAGGCCTATCCGGCCGGCGAATTGAAGCACGGCCCGCTGGCCTTGATCGACGCCGAAATGCCGGTGGTCACGGTCGCGCCCAACAACAACCTGCTGGAAAAGCTCAAATCCAACATCCAGGAAGTCAGCGCTCGCGGCGGGCAGTTGATCGTGTTCATGGACGAGGACTTGGCCGAAAGCGACGCCGCCGACGAGAACGTGCAAATCGTCAAAATGCCCAGCGTCGCCAACGCCATCTCGCCGATCATCTACACGATACCGCTGCAACTGCTGTCCTACCACGTCGCCGTGCTGAAAGGCACCGACGTCGATCAACCCAGAAACCTGGCCAAGTCGGTGACGGTGGAATAGCGGCGATTTAGACGGAACGGATTCCGAGGGGTTGCGATTGTAAGTTAAGGGCTTGTCGAATCAATGTTCGGCAAGCCCTTTGCATTGATTCTCGGCCTGTTATTTATGTGCAGACTCGTAATCGTGTGTGTTTATGGGATCAAGTGAAGCTTGATGCACATCCAATTCCCGTCCGTATAATAATTTCCAAGGACAAGAAAGAACAATTTAGTTGTTATTCGAATAAGTGTTGAGATTAGATTGCGCATTTCAGGTTGAAATCAACGTTACTCCAATTGTGCGGCAACCAAAAGCTATATGCGTAATGACGGAATTGTTTGACCGCTGTTGTTGTATATCCACTCTAGAGAGCCTAGCCCCATGGCCCATGCCCATATCACTCGCGTCGTATTACGGAACTACAAAAGCATCGGTTATTGCAACGTAAAATTGGACCAGCTGACTTATTTGGTTGGGGCAAACGGTTCCGGTAAAAGCAATTTCCTCGACGCCTTACACTTGGTGCGAGATGCCTTAACCAGTTCGTTGGACAACGCCTTAAACGAACGCGGCGGCCTGTCGGAAGTGCGCAGATATTCGAGCGGCCACCCAAACCATTTCGGCATTCGTCTGGAATTCTCGCTTGCTAACGGGCAAAAAGGACATTATGCATTCAATGTTGGCGCGCTTTCCGGCCAAGGCTACAAAGTGCAGACCGAGGAATGCGTATTGGAAAGTATCGGTAGAGGCCCTTTTTTCCAGATCGATAAAGGTAAACTGCGCAACACTAGCGAGTCGACGTTCCCCTCTGTGACCTCCGACCGCTTGGCCTTGGTCGCTGCTTCCGGCTTGACCGAATTTCGTCCGGTTTTCGATTTGCTCTCCACCATGGGATTTTACAATTTGAATCCCAAGCTAATGCGCGAGCTGCAAAAACCGCAAGAGGGCAGGTTATTAAAGCCGGTTGGAGAAAACATCGCTAGTGTCATAGGTCATTTAGAAAGAGTTTCTCCGGAACGCATGACCATCATCCAGGACTATTTGCAAACCGTCGTACCTATGGTTCATGGCGTGGAGCGTAAGTCCATTGGCCCGATGGAGACTTTGGAATTTCGGCAGGACATGGCCGGCGCTAAGCATCCCTGGCGTTTCCTGGCGCAAAACATGTCGGACGGCACGTTAAGGGCACTGGGAATATTGGCTGCGCTATTTCAGGGTAACCGGGATTATGCCCCCACCTTGATTGGTATCGAAGAGCCGGAAACGGCTTTGCATCCGGCGGCAAGTTCGGCTTTGCGAGAAGCGCTGAATCGGGCGTCGCAAGAAACTCAGATCATTGTTACCAGCCATAGTCCAGACCTGCTCGACGATTTGCAGTTAAGCGCCGATTCAGTATTGTCGGTGGTTTCCGAAAAAGGCGAAACCCGGATAGGTCCCATCGACGAAGCCTCTCGGCAAATGATTCGAGACTCGCTGTTCTCTGCCGGCGAATTGCTGCGCCTCAATCAACTGGTTCCCGACCGCAAACAACTGGAATTGGAAGAACAAAAGCAAACTGATTTATTTGGAGATAGTCGGCCGTGATCAATGTAACCACGATTGTGGAAGGCGATGGCGAAGTCATCGCTTTACCCATTCTGTTACGGCGACTCAACCAGTGGTTAACCCCGGACATATACGTCAATGTGGGGTATCCGATTCGAGTTCGTCGCGACCGCTTTTTAAACAGAGAGGACGAATTTCGCCGCCACTTAAGTCTTGCCGCTAACAAATGCGGGGACGAGGGCTGGATATTGATTCTTTTCGACGCGGATGATGACTGCCCCGCAGAACTGGGTCAAGAGATTTTACACCGCGCTGAAAGTATCGTCCCGCACCGGAAAATTTCCGTGGTGTTGGCAAACAGAGAGTACGAGGCCTGGTTTATCGCAGCCGCCGAATCGCTGCAGGGATATCGAGGCTTTACTTATGATTCGGCAAAGCTTGTCGATCCTGAACAGCCGCGCGATGCCAAGGGGTGGATTAAGGCTTGCATGACCAAACGTTCGTATGGCGAAACTACCGATCAACCGGCATTTTCCGCGCAAATAGACTTGCAGCTAGCGTTTGACCGTAGTCGCTCGTTTAGAAAGCTTTGTAGCGAATGGAGCAAACGGGCGCAGGCTGCTAGCGGGTAGCTTGTCTTCAGTAGATCGTCAATTTCAGATTCAGCAAGGGCCAACCTCCTCGTTCCGCTAACTCTTTATCGACGCACAAGACACGCCCCGATTGCAATCCTATACGCTACCAGCCGGTTCTCCATTCGATAGCGGTTACTAAAGCCGAAGCGCGGTGATCGGCAAATGTCCGCTTTAAGCCATAAGGTAATCATTGGGAGTTTAATTCCCAATATTGGGTTAGGTTCGCTTAGCCCACGCGACTTACCCAAAAAACGCCAATATCTAACATATAAAACCATTTGCTTTTAGAAAAATAGCCTGCGCTTTTGCTGTGCGGACCGGCGCGGTCGGTGCGCGTATTCGGCAACTTTGTAGGAGATCGAGATGAATCAAAATTTGGTTTCGTTAACTTTCAGCGACGTGGCGTTGGCGGAGATCGACGCGGCTTTGAGTACCTTGGAGCGCCACTTCGCCGACTTATCGTCGTTGTCGCCCGAGCAGCGCCGCAATATTTTGAAAATGGGCGATAAGACCGAAGCCTTTTGTCGGCAGACCATGCTGCTGGCCGCGCAGAATAGTCAGGCGTTGCCGCCCAGTCTGAATATGTCCGAAGCCCAAGCCGATTTCAACTGCCTGGATCAAATCCGGCCCCGCTTGCATCGGCTGCGGGATTTGCTGGCGCGGGGCGACGATACCGATATGGCCTTGGGCAGCGACATCTACAGATTTTGTCTGGATGCCTATGCCTCGCTGAAAATTGCCGGTAAGGGTGCGGCATTGGAAACGCTGCGCCAGGCAATGGCGGCGCGCATCAATCGCGGCGCCAAGGCTAAAGTCGAACCACCCGCCCGCTAAGGATCGCGGTGGAATCCGCGGCCGGACTCGGGACCATGCCGTTAAGTGAAGCGGTGACAGCCCATGTAAGCCGCTCGAGGGGCTTCGACTCCGCTCAGCCAGCGAACGGAGTCGAAGCCCGTCATTTCGTTTCGGCTTTGCTCTGCGACCGGATTAACTTAACGGTATTGAGCCACGGGTGACGGGCTGGCCGCCATTTTCAGCCGCCGATAATAAACGCTATTCGGGGTGGGCGTTTGGCAGCAAGCGTCGGCCTGTTTAGCGTAACCGCCCCGCTTTCCGGAAACCCGCTAAACCTAAGCGCCGGTCGCGCTCTGTCATTCGCGATCCCGGTCAACCTATTGGCGCAAATGTCCCGGCGGAAAAGCCAGCTCGATGACCGAATCGGCGGTCGCTTAAGCCAAATAGCTGCAAGGCCAAGCCGAATCGGCCGAGGCGCCGGCCAATCCGGTGCTCGATTGCGGCACATCGCTTTAATCGTCAACCGATAGCGGTTCTCGCGCAAGCCAAATAGGGCATCCGTTGCACCAACGTGGTTCAAAAGTAGGGCTGGATAAGCGCGTGCTTGGGCCGATTTGCTACTCGGTCAAGCCAAGTCGCCGCAAGCTTGGACCTGTGTGCTGCTCGATTGAACCGAAACGGTCCTCGCCGCCAGCAAATGGCTTTAAGCGTAAGTCTCGATGAAAGCGAGGATGCCGGCGATACCCTGGTGTTCGGCTGAACTACCGCCGCCAGTCCGGGTCTTCTTGTTTTAAACGTTCGCAATGTCGAATCGACAAGGGGGAGGCCATGAAAACCATCCTATTATTGATCGTTGCCCTGTTCGCGGGCGGGGCGGCAGCGAAACCAACGGCCGAGCCGCCGTCGGCGGCGCATAGTCCATCGGTGCCTTATGACAGGGCTCAGGCCTTGGAGTCCTTCTCGAAAACCGTCCACGGCGGCATCCTGCATATCGTGGCGAAATCGGCGAGCAACGCCGAGCAGGTTCGGCGGATACAAGACTATTTGCGGCAAACCGCCGCCGAATTCCAGAAAGGCGACTTTTCGTCGACGGAACGCTATCACGGCCCGGACATGCCCGGTTTGGCGCAGATGAAAGCGGCCCAGCCCGGCGAGATTCGTTACGACTTTAAGCGATTGCCCGACGGCGGCCAAATCCATTTCTCGACCGAATACGCGCCGCTGCTGACGGCCCTACACCATTGGTTCGACGCGCAGATCGCCGAGCACGGTAGCGCGGCGTTGCCGGAGCACAGCCAGCACCACGCCACACCGACCGAATAGACCGCGATTTGCCGGCTTTGTTGCTGGCGCTTGGGGGCTCGTTACTGATGTTCCCTTCGGCTCCGCTCAGGGAGCGGACTCCAGCTGAGCGGGGAATGTTCCGGGTGATTGGGAACGCGTGAGCCGCTTGGGGGGAAATTAGCCGTTGTTCCCTTCGGCTCTGCTCAGGGAACGGGCTCCGGCTGCGCGAGGAATGTTTCGGATGGTTGGGAACGCGTGAGCTGCTCGGGGGGAAATTAGCCGTTGTTCCCTTCGGCTCCGCTCAGGGAGCGCACTCCAGCTGAGCGGGGAATGTTTCGGATGGTTGGGAACGCGTGAGCTGCTCGGGGGAAATTAGCCGTTGTTCCCTTCGGCTCTGCTGGACTCCGGCTTTCGGGCACGTGCGGCGCTGAGGTGCTCCAGGAACACGCCCCGCGTTCCCTGAGCGGAGCCGAAGGGATTCGAGTGGCAAGCGCTAGATTCTGATCGTTTTGCCAGTAACGCAAAAAGCCATGCGTGCAAGTTTCTCCGTCGTGGGTGCTCGGAAGCCGGCGTCCGTTCGAATCTAAAGGGCGACAGCGCCGCCGCCGTGCGGATTGCCGAGTGGGTCGCTTGAGTTTTGGCGGCCTTTCGCGTTCGTCCCGCCCAATTTTTTGGCTTTGTCTGTATAATCGCCGCCAGAGTTGGCCGAACAGTCGCCGTTCCGCGCAAGCGGGAGGGAGGAAAGTCCGGGCTCCATAGGGCAGGGTGCCAGGTAATGCCTGGGAGGCGCGAGCCTACGGAAAGTGCCGCAGAAAATATACCGCCTGGTTCGAATCGAACCCGGTAAGGGTGAAATGGTGCGGTAAGAGCGCACCGCGCAACTGGTAACAGGTGTGGCAGGGTAAACCCCACCCGGAGCAAGATCAAATAGAGGAGCATTGGCGTGGCCCGCGCTGTTCCTGGGTAGATTGCTTGAGCGCTTGGGTGATCAAGCGCCTAGATGAATGGCTGTTCACGACAGAACCCGGCTTACAGGCCAACTCTTTCCCTTCTTTTGCAATCCGCAAAATATTCCATGACATCCAAGACCGACGAATTTTTCCGGAAGGCGGAGCAATTGATTGCCGCCGGCCGTTTCATCGACAGCAAGGGCTGGGTGCCGGCGACCAGCGGCAATTTTTCGGCCAGACTTTCCGACGGCAATATCGCGATTACCGTCTCCGGCCGCCACAAGGGCCGGCTGGAACCGGACGACATTATGTTGATCGACAGTCGCGGCCAGTCGCTGGACGGTAAGAAGCCGTCAGCGGAGACCTTGCTGCATACCTCGATTTACCAACGTTTTCCGCAAGTGCAAGCGGTGTTGCATCCGCATTCGGTCAACGCCACGCTGACGGCGCGCCTGTTTCAACACGAAATCGTGCTGGAAGACTACGAATTGTTGAAGGCCTTGCCCGGCATCGCCACCCACGAAACCCGGATCGTCGTGCCGATTTTCGCCAACGATCAGGATATTCCGCGCTTGGCGGCCAGGGTCGAGGCCTATATGGATGCCCACGGCGATGTCCACGGCTACATCATCGCCGGCCACGGGTTTTACACGTGGGGCGCGTCGGTGGACGATGCCTTGCGCCATTTGGAAGCCCTGGAGTTTTTATTCGATATTGAAATTCGCCTACATGGAGTAACACGCTTATGAGCGCTTTAACGATTTTTCCCGCCGGCCAACCCGATCAAGGCCGCACCTTCCGCGAGTTTGCCGACATCGCCGATCGTTTGCGCGATTTAGGCGTGCAATTCGAGCGCTGGCAAGCCGAGCAAGCGTTCGGCGCCGATGCCGATAGCGACACGGTTTTAAGCGCTTACCAAGCTTCGATCAACCAACTGAAACGGCAATACGGTTTTCAGTCGGTGGACGTGATCAGTCTGAACGCCGAGCATCCGAACAAGGAGGCTTTGCGGCAGAAGTTTTTATCCGAGCACACCCACAGCGATTTCGAGGTGCGGTTTTTCGTCGAGGGTAAGGGTTTGTTTTATCTGCATGTCGAGGACCAAGTCCACGCGGTGTTGTGCGAGCAAGGCGATTTGATCAGCGTACCGGCCAACACCCGGCATTGGTTCGATATGGGCGAGCATCCCCATTTCAAATGCATCCGCCTGTTCACGACCGAGGACGGCTGGGTGGCCGAGTTTACCGGCGACAAGATTGCCGAGCGCTTTCCGACTCTGGATCAATACCTGGCGACGCTATGATCGAAGCCATCGTCACCGACATCGAAGGCACTACGTCGTCACTGTCCTTCGTCAAGGAGGTGTTGTTTCCTTACGCGCGGACGCATTTGGCCGATTATGTCGCCAGCCACGCCGACGAGCCGCAAGTCCGGACGTTGTTGGACGATGCCGCTCAATTGATGGGCGGGACGGCGGATCGGGCCGCGATTGTCGAACAATTGAGAGCCTGGATAGACGCCGATCAAAAGATTACGCCTTTGAAATCCTTGCAGGGCCTGATCTGGCTGGACGGCTACCGCAACGGCGATTTCACCGGTCACATTTATGAGGATGCGGTACGCAATCTTAAGGCTTGGCATGCCCAGGGCTATCAGCTGTACGTGTACTCGTCCGGCTCGGTGCAGGCGCAAAAATTGTTGTTCGGCCATAGCGATTTCGGCGATTTGACGCCGCTGTTTTCCGGCTACTTCGACACTCATATCGGCGGCAAGCGCGAAGCCGATTCCTACCGGCGTATCGCCGCCGCGCTGGGTTTCCCGGCCGATCGGATTTTATTCCTGTCGGACATACGCGAAGAACTGGATGCGGCTCGCGAAGCCGGCATGGCGACGCGCTGGCTGGTGCGCGAGCAAGTACCCAATCTCGATGCGGAGCATCCGCAAGTCGCCGATTTCGACGCGGTTCAACCCTAACCACGGCCGGCGGCCATGAAAATTGCGATTCTGTCCCGCGACGCCACTCTGTATTCCAGTGTGCGTCTGGTCGAGGCCGCCACGGCGCGCGGACATCAGGCCAGGGTGTTCGACCCGACCCATTGCTATATGAACATCACCTCGATGAAGCCGTCTATCCATTATATGGGTGAGGATTTGTTGAGTTACGATGCGGTGATTCCGCGCATCGGCGCGTCGATCACCTTTTACGGCACGGCGGTATTGCGCCAGTTCGAGGTGATGAACACGTTCACGTTGAATAACTCGGCGGCGATCAGCCGTTCCCGCGACAAACTGGCATCCAGCCAATTATTGGCCCGCAAAGGTATCGATCTGCCGATTACCGCGTTCGCGCACAATCCCGACAACATCGAAGACCTGATCGCCGAAGTCGGCGGCGCGCCGCTGGTGATTAAATTGGTGGAAGGCTCGCAAGGCATCGGCGTGGTGCTGGCCGAAACGCATAACGCCGCGCATAGCGTGATTCAGGCCTTTATGGGTTTGAACGCCAACATAATGGTGCAGGAATTTATCCAGGAAGCGGCCGGCAGCGACATTCGCTGTTTTGTCATCGGCGAAAAGGTGGTGGCGGCGATGAAACGCCAAGGCCGCGAAGGCGAGTTCCGCTCCAATCTGCATCGCGGCGGCAGCGCCAGCGTGGTCCGGCTGACGCCGCAAGAACGCGCCACCGCAGTCGGCGCCGCGAAAGTGATGGGTTTGGATGTCTGCGGCGTGGATTTGCTGCGTTCCAAGCGCGGACCGTTGGTGATGGAAGTCAATTCCTCGCCGGGGCTGGAAGGTATCGAAAAAACCTGTGGTAAGGACATCGCCGGCTTGATGATCGAATATATCGAAAAAAACGCCAAAAAAAAGCCGGCATAAGTTCGGCTGTTTACTGGGTCAGCGGAACGAAGCGGTAGCCGCGATCCGTTTGCCAGGACAAATACACGTCCCGGTCGTCTCCGATCAGAAAGGCGTCATCGGCCTTGCCTGTCGTGGTTGCCAAGGTTTCTGCCGGCGACCAGCTTTCGCCGGAATCGCCCGAGTGCAGGTGCCTCACTATATTCCGATTGCCGTCGAATTCGGACCAAACCACCCAAACTTGTCGGTCTTTGGCTAGCACGTGGGGGTGTTTGGCGCCGGCGCCGCCAAATGGATACGGCGGGGAAAAGTCTCGGCCCTGATTGATCGAGCGGGTATAAAACAGGCCCGGCCGGGATTCGGTGCCGCTAAACCAGACCACATGATAGGCGCCGTCGTCGATGGACAGCGCCGGGCCGTGGTGAGGACAGGCGTCGATTTTCCAGTTTGCGTTTTCGACGCGCTTGACGGGGCCAGGCGTGTCCCAGTCTACGAATTTGTCGATGGCGTGATCGCGGATGCCGCCGTCGAAAACATGCCGCCAAAGGACTACCGGCAGATTGTCGCTGTCGATCTCGGTACCCAGACGGCAGCATTCGCAACTGTGAGGGGCCAGTATCCGGTTGGGTTGAAAGCTTTGTCCGCCGTCCCGCGACCACGTGAAATAGACCGCCGAGCCGTCGAAGGGCCGATTTTCGGCTTTGGCCTTGTCCTTATCGCGAGCGTCCAGCCATGCGATGAAGACTTCGCCATTTTGTCCAACCGCAAGGCTGTCGAAGCGGTGGCCGGTGATATTGGGATCGTCGTTGATCGTGACCGGTTTGCTAAAACTTCGCCCGCCATCGTTGGAACGAGAAAATCGAATGTGCCCGCTATGGCGTTTTTCCAGATTTTGAGTCCAAGTCACGAATAAATTGCCTTGTCGATCGGCTTTGATTTTAGGCCGATATTCGCCGTGCGAGGCGACGGCTTCCGGTTCGGCATTGACCCGCGATGGCTCGGAGAAGTGCTGGCCTTTGTCGGTCGAGGATTGTAAATAAACGTGCTTGTCGTTGGCCCAGACGATCCAAAGCGTGCCGTCGGCGTCGAAGGTCGGTGTGACGGTATCCGAGCAAGCGCGATGGGGTGTCGGTGCCGGGCAAGCCGGCGCCTGATCGGCGGGCGATGCTTCGGCCAAGGTTGGCGATTCGGTCGACAGCGGTTGTTCGGCGCAGCCATTAAATAGCCAAAGCGCCGCGATTGCAAAAACAAAGGTTTTTTTCATGAGGTGAAGTGTTTAGCCGGCGCTCCGGTCGTGCTTCCGGAAGTCGGCGGCGGTTGTCGGGCGGGGCTGTTTCCAATAGCCCCGCTGTTTCGGGTCCGGGCCGCTGGGTAGCGGACATCGGCTGTTCGGTGGCGGGTTTGCCGTCTAGAACTTGTAGCCGATTTGAGCAAAGAATGTCCGTTGCGGCAACGGATGGTTAAAGAAGGCTTGATAGTCGTTGATATTATCGACCCCCGCCGAGATATGTCCGGCATTGTTGAAGCGGTAAGTGGCTTTCAGATCGACGTAGACCGATTCGGTAAAGGCCGCGTAATAGGGCAATTGCAGATCCTTGTTGTCGAGCTGGGCGTACATTCTGCCTTGGTAGCGGGTACCGACCGAAAAGTCCCAGTCTTTGCCGTAGTGGTAGGTCGTTAACAGGTTGGCTCGATAGTCAGGTAGCAGCGGAAAGCTCTTGCTGACGTAATTGACGTTGGCATCGTTCTTCAGAATTTTCGAATTCAAAATCGTCGTATCCAGTTTGATGTCGAAATTCGAGTCGAATACCCGGTCTTGGTTGATTGTCAAATCGATACCGTTAATTTCCACTTCGTCGATTGACGCCAACAGGCTGCTGAAGTTGCTGGCGTTCAGGTTCAAGCCGCCCGGCCCGAAGGTAGCGGGGTCTTGAGCGATCAATAACGAGTTGGAGATCGTCGAACTGTAAATGGCGTTGCGCACGTTTTCATGGAACAGATTCAAGCGGATATACCCGTTATTGAAATCGTACTCCCCCATCAGGTTGTGGTGGGTTCCGTCTTCCGGCTTCAATAGCGAATTGGCCAGACTGACGCTACCCCTCAAACTGTTCGAGTTGTCGAACAATTCGCCCACCAGCGGAAACCGGTAGGCTTTGGCGACCGAGTAGCGGAATTTCCAGCGGCCCGGTTCGTAGCCCAACGAGAATTTTGGCGACCATGTCGATGCTTGACGGTCCCGTGGCGAGTAATTATTGTTGCCGGACAGATAAATGCCGTCCGACACGTTCCAACGTTCCAACCGGCTACCGAATGTGGCGTCCCAGTCCTGGATAAACCGCCATGACAGTTGGCCGAACAGGCCGTAGGTGTCGGTCGCGCCGCCGCTACGCAAGGTTAGCCGATCGCGGTTGGTGGCCGTATAGTTGCTGGTACTGTATTGGCTGGTGAACATTTTGGCGTGTTGATATTCCATGCCGGTCGAAAACGACAGGTCTTCGCGATCGAAGAACTTTTGGTTGTCGAATTTCGTTGAAATATTGACCCAGCCCATGCTGTCGACATCGCTGATTTGGCCGGCATTGGTATTGTTGGGGTCGCTGGGATTCAAGGACGAGGAGATCGTCTGGTCGTGCAGGACGTCAAAATAACTGACGTGGGTGTCGGTGTTCCAATTGCCGAATAGCTGGCCTTTCAAGCCGCCACCTAGCGTTAGAGTTTGCCGATTTTGTTGGCTGGCGCCGAAATTGGTCCCGACCGGGACGATCCGTAAGCCGTTGTAGTTGTAAGTCGTGCTGCCGTTACCGTAGACCGGCGTACCGTCGGCCTTGCGCAGATAAGTTTGGCCAACGCTGGTGACGTCCAGATTTTCGAAAGCGACGGTGAACAAAGCGTCGAGTTGCGGATTGATTTGATAGCCGCCTTTCCATTTGTACAAATCGTCCACCGAATGCACGACACCGCTGTCGCCATAGGATAGTCGAGGCTGGCCGGCATAACCGCCTTGGTTGGCCTGATTTCCGACGGCTCGGGGATTGCGCTCGAGATAGGCGCCGCTGACCGATCCGGCTCCGGAGGTGTAGGCTCTTAGCGCGCCGCCGTTGGCACCGGACGTATTCGAGTAGTTATAGGTGGTCATCGGCTGGCCTTCGTTCTCTAAATGGTTGTAAGAGAAGTAGCTGCTGAAGTCGCCGAACTTATCGCCGTAAGAGCCGAAGGTCCGGAATCCTTGCAGGTTTTTGCTGGTGCCTTCGAACTGATAGGGTTGGAAGATATAGGTTGCCTCGGTATAGACCTCGCGCTTTTGCGGTAGCAGAGTATTGAAGTTGATCACGCCGCCCATGGCGTTGCCGCTGTATTCGGCGGAGAACGGTCCCGATAGAATATCGACCGATTTGATTTCGCCCGGACCGATCAATCCCCAGCGCGGCGAGCCGTTGAACGAATATTGCAAGGCGTTCCAGATTGGCATGCCATCCATAAATACCATGACCCGGCCGCCTTGGTAAGGATTGGAGCCGCGCATGCCGACCGGTGCATTCGGATCGCCGATATAACGTTGTCTGACGAATACGCCGGATTCGAATTTGATTGAATCGGAGGTGGTGACGGCGTTGGTCTCGGCGATGTCTTTCTTGGAGATTTTGGTTTTAGGCGTTGATAGGTCGGTTTTCGAGGGCTTTTCCGGGCGGCCGTCTTCGGAATCTTCCGAAACGATAACATCGGCTAGTGTGTTGTCCTTGGATTCCGCCGCTTGCAAATTATGCGATGAATGCAGGATGGTGGGTAGTGCCAGTAGCAATGATGTCTTTTTTATGGTTTCTCGCATGTCGAGTGTTCCTTGAAAATAAAATTGGCTCGCCAAGGCCGGACGGAAGCGTGTTCGCCCGGTTTTGGGAATAGCGTTGCGCGAGCAATTTTGGAGCCTGTAATTCAAGGCAATGATAAATAAATGGTTTTATTCGGGAGGGAGCCAATATTTAAATAAACTATGTTATATAAAATATTAATGGCTGGCAGTATCTGGGAAATCACCGAAAATGGACTGCGGCGGGGTCCGGCAGATTGGCGGTTATTAAGCCGTTGAAGCCAAATCTGCGATAGTGCTCAAACAATTTTCGGCAATTCGGGCGAACCGTGACGCTTGAGATTCTTGGTCGCAAAATGGTGGCGGCAAATGATTTTAAAACTATGTTATTTGACGGAGTTTTACTCCGTATTGCCGAGGAAATGATGAAAATACTTAGATGGCTGGTTTGGGTTGCGTGCGTGCTGGCCGGCTGGCATTCGGCTGTTGCCGATGAGATAGCGTTCAAGCCGTTTCGGATCGATAGCTATCGGCAAATTCTTGCCGAGTCCGCGCACGCGCCGTTGTTGTTGGCGATTTGGTCGGTGGATTGTCCGTCCTGCCTGAAAGACATGAAGAACTTAAGGGCGCTGCACGAAAAACATCCGGAGCTGAAGATCGTCATGCTCGCGGTCGACGACGGCGAGGCTTTGCCGGAGATACGCAGAATCATTGGCGATGAGCGCCTGGCGGCGCTGGATAACTGGGTGTTCGCCGACGAAAATTCGGAAAAATTGCGTTATGAAATCGATCCGGCGTGGTTCGGGGAATTGCCTAGAACCTATTTCTTCGATGCGGCTCATCGGCGAACAGGTAAGAGCGGTGCCTTAACGATGGATGAGTTCGAGGCCGAACTCGCCAAGTTAAAGCACTAGGCCTTAGGCAATGCTTGGTTTGGCGCTTTATTGCTCGACAGTGACGAAGGCCAGTTTGGAAATACCGGCATGTTGCACCGTTGCCATCACTTCGGCGACTTTACCGTAGTTAACGCCTTGGTCCGCGTAGATGTGGATCACGATGTCGGGATTGGCGGCTAATTCGCCCTGCAACGTGGTCTCCAATCCAGCCAAGTCGGCGATCGGGTTTTTGTTCAGCGTGACGCCGCCCTGCGCGTCGATGCCGAGTTGCATCGGCTGTTTTTCGGTGTCAGGGGTGGTCGAGGCGGTTTTGGGTAGCGCCACATTGACCGATTGCGTTAACAGCGGCGCGGTGACCAGCAGGATGATCACCAGTACCAACATGACGTCGACCAGCGGCGTGACGTTGATTTCGCTAACGGCTTCGTCTTCTTCGGAATTGGTTTTAAAGCCCATCGATTACTCCTTGTCTTTGGCGTTGTCGCCGAACGCGATATGCAGGAAACCGTCCACGAAATTTTCCAGTGAGGCGCGGTGATGCTTAGCCCGGCGCATGAAAAAATTGTAGGCCAATACGGCCGGAACCGCTACCGCGATACCGATCGCGGTGGCGATTAGCGCGTCGCCGATCGGACCGGCGACCACGTCCAGACTGGCCGAGCCGCTGGCGCTGATGTCGTGCATTGCGTGCATGATGCCCAACACTGTGCCGAATAAGCCGACGAACGGCGCGGTGCTGCCGATACTGGCCAGCATCGTCAGTCCGCTTTCCATTTTGCGCTGTTCCATCTGGGTTTGGTGCCGCAAGGTTTGCTCCAGCAAGTCTTGCGGCGAGCCGCGGAATCGCAGGCTTGCGCAAGTCTCGGGATGGCTCATTTCAGCCAGCCAAGTAAAGCCGCAGGTTGCGACACGCGCCTTAGGGCCGCGCAACTTTTCGGCTGGCAATTGCTGGGCGGCGGATAGATCGGCGGAGTCCCAAAACGCTTCGTTGAATTGCTTGTTGTAATAGTTGTTTTTAGCGAACTGCCAGATTTTGAAAAAAATCAAAGTCCAGGTTATCAACGAAAACGCCAGCAACGTATACAACGTGGCGTCGATAACCAATTCCGGGGCTATATGGTAGGGCATTAATTTCTCCGTTTTTATTCACGCAATGTAAAGATGATGGGGACGATCACCGAGCTGGCTACCGGTGTTTCGCCGCGTTTGGCAGGGATGAATTTCCATTGTTTGACCGCTTCGACCGCCGAGTCGTCCAAAACCTCGTGACCGCTGCTGTGCTCCAGCGCCACGGCATCGGCCAAGCCTTCGGCGGACACTTGCACTTTCAGCAAGACCTTTCCTTGCCAGCCCCGACTTTTGGCGATCATCGGATATTCCGGCTTGGGATTATGAGCGTAGTTAGCCCGAAAATTGGCTTCGGTAAAGGGCTCGGCCTGAGTTGCGGTACTGGTGGTTTGCGTCACTGACGGCGACGGATTGGCCGGTGCGGTCACTGGCGTCGGCTGGGTTTCGGCCGCCGCTTCGCTGGGCGCGTACTCCGGTGCTTTTTGCACGATGGGTGGCGCCTTTTTGGGCAGCGGCTTGGGTTTGGGCTTGGGTTTGATTTCGGGCGGTTTTTTCTCGGGAGGCGCCGGGGCGGGCGGTGGCGGCGCCACGCTGGGTTTGGGCGCCGAGATCGCGATCATCGACACTTCCATCATCAGCGGTTGCGCTTGCGTCAAGGCTTCCACAGGCTGCAACAGTTGTCGCAAGCCCCAAACATGAACCAGCAGTACCAACACGCTCAGCAAACTCAGCATATTGGAAGGCTTTTCCTCGCCCAGCAATGTTCGCCAAATCGAAGTTCTCGCCTCCCGCGGAGATGGTCCCGTGCCGCCAAAGTTTGCTAGCGGGCTGATCTGCAAAGCCTCTTCGTGGGTTTTAAATAAATACATGAATGCAATGAGTGCTGGAAGGTATGCAGGTTCTAAATTCGATCTTACATTGTAAGTTATTTGCCGGTCCGGGATGAACTTCGCTTCATCTGCGAGTTAGTCATTCCCTGGAAAACAGCCTCATTAACATAAGACGATTCAGAAAATAAAATCCCCACCAAAGAATTGCGATTGCGGTCAATTCTGGGTTATGTGGCATAATTTCAACAGCTTTTCGCTTGCATCCAACACTCGCCATGCCTTCGAAACACCCATTCCCCCCCAAGGAAAAACTTTCTACTCTCGCGCTAAGCGCTATCGGCGTGGTGTTTGGCGATATCGGCACGAGTCCGCTTTACGCGATGAAAGAGGTGTTTCACGGCGGCTTGCCAACCGATACCGAACATGTGCTCGGGGTGTTGTCGCTGATCTTTTGGTCGCTGACACTGGTCGTCAGCACCAAATATGCCACGTTTATCATGCGGGCCGACAATCGCGGCGAAGGCGGCATCATGGCCTTGATGGCGCTGGCGCTGCGAGGCGCCAGAAACGATCCGCGCCGTAAGGGATTCATCGTCACGCTGGGTTTGCTTGGCGCCTCGTTGTTTTACGGCGATAGCATTATTACGCCGGCAATCTCGGTGTTGGGTGCGGTGGAGGGCTTAAAGGTCATCGCGCCCCGTTTACACGAATACGTCGTGCCGGCCGCGATCGCGGTATTGAGCTTGTTGTTCATTTTGCAAGTCAAGGGTACCGGCGTCGTCGGCCGCTTGTTCTCGCCGATCATGTGCGCTTGGTTCGCCACCCTGGCATTGCTGGGCATCGTCAATATTGGTAGCGCCCCCGAGGTCCTGATGGCGATCAATCCCTTTCATGCTCTGCATTTGTTGGTAGAGATCGGCTGGAAGGGCTTTTTGATCATGGGAGCCATCGTGTTGGTCATCACCGGCGCTGAGGCCTTGTATGCCGACATGGGGCATTTCGGTTTGAAGCCGATACGTTGCGCATGGTTCTTCGTGGTGTTTCCGGCGCTGATGCTGAATTATTTTGGTCAGGGCGCCTTGCTGATCAGCGATCCGTCGGCGATACGCAATCCGTTTTATCTGTTGGCGCCGAATTGGGCGCAATATCCGCTGCTGATTTTGTCGACGCTGACGACGGTGATCGCTTCGCAGGCCGTGATTTCCGGCGCGTTTTCGGTGACCCGGCAGGCGATACAACTCGGTTATTGCCCACGGATGACCGTGCGGCATACCTCCGGCTATGAAATGCGCCAGGTTTACGTGCCGGCCATCAACGGTTTGATGGCGGTTTGCGTGTTCGTGCTGGTGTTAAGTTTTAAATCGGCTTCGGCGTTGGCTTCCGCTTACGGCATCGCCGTGACAGGTACCATGATCGTCGATACAGTTCTGGCCTTCATCGTCATTCAGGGCTTGTGGCGTTGGAATCGCCCTACTAGCATCGCATTCCTGTCTATTTTCCTGTCGGTGGATTTGTTGTTCTTGGCGTCCAACAGCTTGAAGATTCCGACTGGCGGCTGGCTGCCGCTGGTGGTGGGCGCAATATTGTTCTTGGTGATGACGACTTGGATCAAGGGGCGCGAATTACTGGCCAAATATCTCGAAGATCGGCGGGTGTTGTTCGAAGAACTGGAAGAACGGTTGAAGACCCAGCCGCCGGTGACGGTGCCCGGCACCGCGATTTACATGGCCCGCAGCATGCACGGGGTTCCGCAAGTTTTGTTGCACAATTTGGAGCACAACCGGGTGTTACACGAGAAGATCATCGTGTTGACGATCGTGACCACCGAAGAGCCTTACGTCGACGAATCTCATCGCGTAAAAATCAGGGCGTTCGGCCATAACCGCAGTTTTTACCGAGTGAAGCTCTATTTCGGTTTTCAGGAGGAACAGGATGTGCGCCGCGCTTTGCAACTGTGTTGCCATGAAGGTTTGGACATCAACCAAAAGACCGTGTCGTTTTTCATTGGTAGCGAGCGCTTGTCGTTCCGCCGCAAGAGCCCGATGCCTAAATGGCGCCGTTCCTTATTCAGTTTCCTGACTCATAACTCGACCAGTGCGATCGAGTACTTCAAAATCCCCGTCGAGCGCGTGATCGAGTTAGGCATTCGCATAGAACTCTAAGCGACTAAATCCCGTTGGCCGAGGCCCGGCTAACGTCGGGTCGCTGCTTTCCCAAGCGATGATTTTCAATGGCGGCGTTCGCCGTGTTCGTGATGGCGATGATGTTCGCTGCCGGCGGCATTGGCGGTAGGCCCGCCGCTGAAATCGTGTCTTGTCTCGGTCTCGCTCCGATGGCCGCGTTCCCCCCAGCCCTCGCTTCCGTGCGACTCGTGGTGCCCCACCCCACCATGCCAGTTACTCTCGTGATGTTCGTGGTTTCCGGAATTCGATTCGCGTCGCTCATGGTGCTCATGGCGATCCCTATCGTGATGATCGCGGTAGTGGCCGGGTTGAATGTAATAGGTGCCGTAGTTGAATTGCGTGCCGGGAGAGTAATAACCGCTACCGTAACCCTGATAGGGCTGATACACGCCGTAACTGGAGCCATACCCGTAACCGGTGTAGCCACGTTGGTAATAACCCGTCGCACAACCCGACAGGGTGAACGCGGCAATCGCCAGTATCGTGACTTGCAAGGTTTTCATACGGTGCCTCTGGGCTGTTCGCTCGATTGATTTGAGTGGGTTCCAGAGTAGCCGCGTCCCCTTAATGGCCGCTTAATCGCCGCGAACCGGTCGCTTCGATTGAACGTCTTATTTCTAAGCAACGTCCAGAAAGTGGACGCTAATTCCGCTGTATTGGCGCTGGCTTCGGCGGCTTTCAAATTATTGATTCAGATCAAAAAAATTGCTTTTGTTCAAGTTGGTACGCTGCTTGCACTATTAGGCACCGAGGCCTGCGCCGCCCCGCAGATGAAAGCACTTCAAGACGACGAAAAGCACCCCGCCGATCGGCGCCGGCCTCGATCAAACCTATAACAGTACAATGAGGAATCAACATGGCTATAAGTGCAGCAACAAAAGCCGCAACCGATGCCTTGGCCGTCAATCGCGCGCCAACCAGCGTCAACGCCCAGGAAGTCCATCGGTGGTTGCAAAGTTTCACTTGGGACTTTGACAAAAATCGCACCAAGTATCCTACCAAGTACAAAATGGCGAATGAAACCAAGGAACAGTTCAAGCTGATCGCCAAGGAATACGCCAGAATGGAGTCGGTCAAGGACGAGCGCCAGTTCGGCAGTTTGCAAGACGTGCTGACTCGCTTGGATGCGGGCAATCGCGTACATCCGAAATGGGGCGAAACCATGAAAGTCGCTTCCAACTTCTTGGAAGTCGGCGAATACAACGCCATCGCCGCGACCGGCATGCTGTGGGATTCGGCTTCCGCGCCCGAGCAAAAAAACGGCTACTTGGCTCAGGTGTTGGATGAAATTCGCCACACCAACCAATGCGGTTACGTAAACTACTACTTCAGTAAGCATTTCCACGATCCCGCCGGCCATAACGATGCACGCCGGACTCGTACCATCGGCCCGCTGTGGAAAGGTATGAAGCGGGTGTTCTCCGACGGCTTTATCTCCGGTGACGCCGTCGAGTGCTCGGTTAACCTGCAATTGGTCGGCGAGGCTTGCTTCACCAATCCGTTGATCGTCGCGATCACTGAATGGGCGGCGGCCAACGGCGACGAAATTACCCCGACCGTGTTCCTGTCGATCGAAACCGACGAGTTGCGCCACATGGCCAACGGTTATCAAACCGTGGTGTCCATCGCCAACGACGCGGCGGCTTCCAAATATCTGAACACCGATTTGAACAACGCGTTCTGGACCCAACAAAAATACTTCACGCCGGTATTGGGTATGTTGTTTGAGTACGGCTCGAAATTCAAAGTCGAGCCTTGGGTCAAAACCTGGAACCGCTGGGTTTACGAAGACTGGGGTGGCATCTGGATCGGCCGTCTAGGCAAATATGGTGTCGAATCGCCACGCAGTTTGCGCGATGCGAAAAAAGACGCGTATTGGGCTCACCACGACCTGTTCCTGTTGGCCTATGCCTTGTGGCCCACCGGTTTCTTCCGCTTGACGCTGCCGACCGCCGAAGAAGCGGACTGGTTCGAAGCCAACTATCCAGGCTGGTACGACCAATACGGCAAAATCTACGACGAGTGGCGCGCGCGCGGTTGCGAAGATCCGAACAGCGGCTTTATTCCGTTGATGTGGTTCATCGAAAACAACCATCCGATCTACATCGACCGCGTTTCGCAAGTACCGTTCTGCCCTTCATTGTGCAAAGGCGCCAGCACGCTGAGAGTCCACGAGTACAACGGCAAAAAACATTCGTTTAGCGACGAATGGGGCGAGCGGATGTGGTTGAGCGAGCCGGAACGTTACGAATGCCAAAACATGTTCGAACAATATGCGGGACGCGAATTGTCCGAAGTAATCGCCGAACAGCACGGCGTGCGTAGCGACGGTAAAACCTTGATCGCCCAACCGCACACCAACAAAAACGGCAAGTTGTGGACCTTGGACGACATCAAAAAGCTGAACTGCGTGTTTAAAGACCCGTTGGACGCTCTGTAAACGTCGTTCTTACCACTATCTTAGGAGACAGCTCAATGTCTGTACAAGTACAACAAGGAAAACGCGGATTGACCGATCCGGACATGGTCAAAGAAATTCTGGAAGCCATTCCCGATCAGCCGCTGGATACACAACGTAAGATGAACTACTTCGTTAAGCCGCGCGGTCGCCGGCTGACCGAATACGAAGTATTGACCTGCTATGCGCAACCCACCCCGGACTGGATTCCCGGGGGGTTGGACTGGGGCGATTGGACTCAAAAATTCCACGGCGGCCGTCCGTCCTGGGGTAACGAGACTACTGAACTGCATTCCACCGACTGGCACAAACACCGCGATCCCGCTAAACGTTGGCACGCACCGTACGTGAAAGACAAAGCGGAGGAATGGCGTTACACCGATCGTTTCCTGCTGGCGTATTCATCCGAAGGTCAAGTGCGCTCGATCGACCCCATTTGGCGCGACGAAGTATTGAACGACTATCTCGGCGCGTTTTGCTTCAACGAGTACGGTTTGTTCAACGCGCATTCCTCGGCGTCCCGCGACTGCCTGGGCGATACCTTGCGGATGAGTATCGCGATGATCGGCTTCGATAAAGTCGATAACGCGCAAATGATACAATTGGAAAGAACCTTTTTGGCGAAATTGGTGCCTGGATTTCCTGAATCCACCGACGAACCGAAACGCGAATGGACGCAAGGGGCCATCTACAAAGGTGCGCGCGAAACGGTTCAGGACATCTGGCAAGCTACGTACGACTGGAACGAAATCCTGTGGTCTTGCCACATGGTTTACGACCCCTTGTTCGGCCAGTTCGTGCGTCGGGAGTTTTTCCAACGCCTGTCCTCCTACTACGGTGATACCTTGACGCCGTTTTTTATCAACCAAATGCAGTTGTATTTCTCGCAAACCAAGGGCATCACCTCCGACATGTTCTTCGAATGTCTAGGTGACGACGCTGAGTTCGGCGACTACAACCGCCGGATGATGCGGGCTTGGACCGACAAATGGTTGCCAAGAACAGTGCAAGCATTGCAGGATTTCATGGGCATTTTTACAAAAATCCCGACCATTCCCGGTGTGACCAGCAAGGATGCCGTTGAGGCTGCGTTAGAGCGGGTCTTCGACGACTGGAAACTCGATTATGCCGACAAAGTCAGCTACAAATTCGACAAAGCGGCCATTATCAAAACCATTCTGCAAGGCTTGAAATAAGGAGAGCAACATGTCAGTCAGTTCTAACGCGTACGGCGCCGGCATTATGGCCAAAACCGGCAAAGCTTTTGCCGACGAGTATTTCGCCGAAGAAAACCAAGTGGTGCATGAAAGCAACGAAGTGGTTCTGGTGCTGAAAAAATCCGACGAGATTAACATCGTCGTCGACGAAATCTTGCTGGGCGATCGCAAGGCCGACAATCCGACTTTAGTGGTCGAAGACCGCGCCGGCTACTGGTGGTTGAAAGCCACCGGCAAAATCGAAGTCGATTGCGAGGAAGTCTCGGAGTTGTTGGGTCGTCACTTCAGCGTCTATGACTTCCTGGTGGACGTTTCGTCCACGATCGGCCGTGCCTTTACCCTGGGCGAGAAATTCACCATCACTTCGGAGTTGATGGGCCTGGATCGTCAATTGGAAGACCTGAAATCATAGGAGTTTTTACCCATGGCAAATTACAACATTCATGACAACCCGGTTCGCGATGAATGGATCAAAAAAATCGGTTCGCTCAATACGCTGGCCAAAGGCGTGGAAATGCTTAACGAGTTTCGTCTCAAGTACACCACGCCGCTTCGTGCAAGCTATGATCTTGAACTCGATTGGGGTTGGATCGAGTGCAAGCTCGAGGAAAAAGTAGCCTTGTTGAAACACAAGGAGCTTAACGATCAGCAAATCCAAAACCAATGCGCCAACGGCGCCGATGCCCAGAAGGAAGCGGATGCGGTGCTTGCCAAAATGGCGGCCTGCACCGATAAATTCGCGGCGGAAAAAATCCATATTGGTTTCCGCCAAGCCTTCAAGCCGCCGATGATGCCGGTCAACGTATTCATGGATACCGACCGCATTCTCGGCACCAAGCTGATGGAGTTGCGTAACACCGACTATTACGAAATGTCTCTCGAAGATCTACGCAAAGTGCGTGGCGTCAGAGTCGTGACATTGCAATAGTCGGGCATCGAATTGTCGGCGAACGGGCCTTTATTCGTATGCGGGAGGCCCGTTCTCCGGCATGTTAGGGTTCCGCCATGGATGGCGGGCTCTTCTTTCCCCCGGTTTTTTCGGTTGGGGCGCCGGATCGCGTCTCGGCTTATTCTCAATCTAACTCGATAGACAGTACGATGGATTTACTAGCCAATATCAAATCGGCGACGCCACCGCCGTTTCCGGACGCCTCCGCGCCGGTGACCAAGTTATACGATGTTGCCCCCTATACCGCATTCGGCGAAGACTTGGACTTCATGTGGCGCTGGACCATCTACCGCGACCGCAAGCTGGTGCAAGAAGGGTGCTCGTTGACGCTGGACGCCTCTCGCCGGGCAGTTGAGCACGTGATGGCGTTTTTCAATGTCTCTGCGGCGCGCGTCGGCCAGGGAGACGCTTAACATGATGCATAATGTCAAAATCATCACCGAGGACGGTGAATCGGTCGCCTTCGATTGCGGAGACGACGAAGATATCATCAGCGCCGGATTGCGCCAGGATATCTATCTGATGGCCTCATGTCGCGAGGGCGGTTGCGCGACCTGCAAGGGATTTTGTACCGAAGGCGATTACGAAATCGGTAAGGTCAGTGTCCAGGCCCTGCCGCCCGACGAGGCCGAAGAGGGTTTCGTATTGTTGTGCCGTTGTTTCCCGACGACTAATCTGGAAATCGAAGTGCCGTATACCTATGACCGGATTTCGTTTTCGCCGGAGGGTTTGGAATTCGACGCCGAAATTGTTGAATTGGCGCAGGTGTCCAGTAACGTTGTGAAATTGCGTTTGCAAAAGCTCGGTGACGATCAGCAAATTCGGCTGGATTCGGGACAGTACTACAACTTGGTCATTCCGGGTACGGAAATCAGTCGGTCTTATTCGCCGGCCAATACCGCCAACAATCGCGGCGAGTTGGAGTTTTTAATTCGTATCGTCGACAACGGTAAGTTTTCTTCCTATTTGCAACAGGATGCCTATGTCGGCCAGACCATTCACGTAGTTGGGCCCTTGGGCGTGTTCGGATTGAAGGAAAACGGTTTTACGCCACGTTATTTCGTGGCCGGCGGTACCGGACTGGCACCGATCCTATCAATGGTACGCCGCATGCACGAATGGGAAGAACCTCAGCCCTGCGTGATCTATTTCGGCGTCAACACCGAGCAGGAAGTGTTCTACGGAGATCAGCTCCAGCAACTGGAACAAGCCATGCCGACCTTGTCGGTGCGTATTTGCGTTTGGAAGGCCAGCGACGGCTGGCATGGCGAGAAAGGCAGCGTCGTGGATATTTTACGCCGTGACTTGCAGGGTACCGGCGTCAAACCGGATTTGTATTTGTGCGGTCCGCCGGGCATGGTCGATGCCACTTACGCGGTCTGCGCCGAAGTCGGCATCCCGCGCGACAAAATCTACCTGGAAAAATTTTTGCCTAGCGCCGCTTGAATCCGATGAAAAGCGAAGATCAAGCGTTTATCAACGAAATGGTCATGGAATTGGAAGACAGCATTCGGGCGCTTGCCGCCGAAGAAATCCGTTTGGTTGCCAAGCTCGGCGACGAGCGCGTTGCCGAGTTGCTGGAGTACTGGGAAAGGCGCATGCCGCCCGAGGACGAAGAGGCCTTTCGACTGGCGCTGGACCATAACGACAAAAAACTGACTTGGGTTTGGCTGAGGCTGAAGCGGGCCAGATTGTCGCGAGCGCGGGCCGGTCAGGCGTTGATGAAAAACCGAACTTGATTGCCGCACTAGTTCCCAACCTTCCCCAAAGGCAAAAGGATACCTTTCTGAAAAGCTGTTCCGGACGAATGGCTTTTAGGGGGCGGTTTGGGTTTTAAGAACTTGGGTTAGCGCCCTCGCCGGTTCTCCCTTCGGGAGCAAGCCGATTTTGGCGGGGAGCGTTGGTCCGTCACCAGCATACGAGACTTATGAGTAAACAAATTATTTACAACCCCGAGGCCCGCTTACGGATCATGCAAGGCATGGACACCGTGGCTAGGGCCGCGGCGGCAACGCTAGGCAGTTCCGGGCCGGCGGTACTGATTCAGCACCGTACCGATGGCATGCCGCCCATCTTTACTCGCGACGGGGTGACCGTCGCCAACTCGATCATTCTCGAAGACCGGGTTGCCGATCTGGGTGGGCGAATGCTGCGCGACGTCGCGGGATCCGTGTCGCGGCAAGTCGGCGACGGCACCACCACGGCGATCGTATTGGCTCGAGCGATCGCCGCGGAATGTTTGAAAAGCGTCGCGGCCGGCTTCCATCCACTGCAACTGCAAAAAGGCCTGGATCTGGCGCTGACGCTGGTTGAAATTGAATTGCGGCGCCGGGCATTGACAGACGTCACGCCGGAATGGATCGCCCGAATAGCGGCAGTCGCCAGCAAGGATGAGCCCGGCGTCGGCACATTGCTCAACCGAGCTTTCGCCGAATTGGGTCAAGATGGCCCCTTGACTTTTCAACTGGGTAACGGGCGGGACGACGAACTGGATATTGTCGAGGGTATTCGCTACGACCAGGGCTATTTGTCGCCCTATTTCGTGACCGACCGCAATCGGGCCACGGCGGAACTTGAGCGTCCTTACATCCTGCTCTGCGATCGGGAAATCGTCGACTTGATGGATTTGGTGCCCATCTTGGAACAAGTCGCCGACCAGCATCGTTCGTTATTAGTGATCGCCGACGATGTCCGCGACAGCGCGTTGACCGGCATGCTGCTGAACCACATTCGGGGCGTGTTCAAAACTGTCGCGGTCAAGCCGCCCGGTTTTGGCGATCGCCGGCTGGAAAGATTGAACGACTTAGCCTTGTTGACAGGCGCCACGCCGGTCCTACAAAGCCACGGGACTCGGTTGGAAGATCTGACGTTGGCGCAACTGGGCCAGGCGGAGCGCGCAATCGTCGGCGCGGAAACAACTACCATACTGGCCGGCGCCGGTGATTCCGAAGCCGTCGCGCGGGTTGTGTCCGGCTTGCGTCAAGCGCTCGCGGACGTGCGCGCCCGCAAACCGGGCGACGGCTCCCCGACCGGCAATCAGCACGAAGCGGACGAGTTGGAAGAACGCATCGCGATGCTGTCCGGTAAAACCGGGGTGTTCAGCGTCGGAGGTGTCACCGACATCGAAATCAAGGAACGCATGGTCCGCATCGAAAACGCCTACAAGTCGGTGCAAGCGGCGCTGGAGGAAGGCGTCATGCCCGGCGGTGGTGCCGGGCTTGTCGCCGTCGCGGCGGTCTTGGACGAGGTCATCGCCGAGAATGCCGAACAACAGCGCGGCGTGGCGATTTTGAGTCAGGCCTTATTCGCGCCGTTGCGACAAATACTCAGCAACGCCGGTCTGAATGGGGAAATCGTCGCGGCGGACTTACGCCGACACGCCGGCGAGAGTTATGCCTACGATACGCAGCGGCAACGCTTGGGTCCCTTCTTGGACATCGGCATCATCGATCCGGTGAAGGTAGTCCGTTTGGGATTACGTAATGCAGTGAGCATCGTTGGCACGTTAATGGCCAGCGAATCAGTGGTGATGGATGTGCCCGATCCCACCATTATGGCCGGCTATTCGCCGGAATGGGCCGCGGCGACTCGCGAGGACCCGCGCGCGTGATGCAACCTACCTCTTAAACCTCCTCTCTCGACTAGAGGATTCTCCGCTCCGGGAATCTTGCAACTCCGAGAACAGGCAATGTGACGTTATGTCGCATTGCCTCTTTTTTTTATTTTGTTATGGTGCGCGTTCTACTCTAAACGAACGAAAAACAGCCTAAGCCGCTGTTTTTTATTTAGTTTCGCGCCAAAACCAAAATCGGCGCCCGGACATCGAGACAAGAAATGGATATTGCGTTACGGTTACCCGAAACCGCCAAAATTGTTCAGGAAACCTTTCTGTACAAGCGTACGCTGGAATTCGAAGTCGACCGCCCGGTTCAAGCCTGGCGATGGATGAATCAAACCCGCTCCGTGCCCGATCAGAGCGACTGGGTTCGGCCGGAAGTGGCCGAAGCTTGGCGGCGTTGCTTGGAGGACTATCAATTGCCGCTAGGGAATTTCGCCAATTGGCAGCGTTCGGGCCAGGGCGTTGTCGGCGGCGATGCGCAGTCCCGCCAGATCGCCGAGTCGCTGGCGGACTTGGGTCACCAATTTCACGTGTTTTTGAAAGAAGCCGGCGTGATGCTGGTGCTGACCGCCGCCGACGGCGCGTTGTTACAAGCTCTAGGTGAGAATCCCTTCCCCAGCCCGTTCATGCGCAACCTGTACGAACAAAACAGCCGTTGGAGCGAAGCGGTGCTGGGCAACAACGGTATCGGTAGCGCGGCCTTGCTGAAACGGCCGGTCGCCTTTCAAGGCATGGAGCATTTCTTGAGTTTGTTACATCCTTTCAGCACGGTCGGTTACCCGTTGCTGGACGACAGCGGCGAATTGCTGGCGGTGATCGGCCTGGTTGCCGATCGCCAGGAGAGTATGAATTCCTTGTTCGCCTTTCTGCATCTGCTATGCGTGGTGTTGAATACCAATCTACCGTTAACGCGAAGTCCGGCGGCGCAGGCCAGGGTCTTGGAAAAAATCCCGTTCAAATTAGCGAAAAGGCCGCCGCAAACCGAGGAACCGGCCATGTCGGAGCAATTGGCGGCCTTGGTTGATAAGGCGGTCAAGTTGCAGCAATACAAGATTCCCATCCTGATCACCGGCGAATCCGGCGTCGGTAAGGATCACTTCGTCAATCTCCTCAAGCATGCCGGGCCACGCCGGGAGCAACCCTTGATCGCGATCAATTGCGCCTCGATACCGCACGATTTGATCGAAAGCGAGTTATTTGGCTATGAAGCCGGCAGCTTCACCGGCGCCCGCAGCGGCGGTAAACCGGGCAAATTTTTGTTGGCCGACGGCGGCATTTTGTTTTTGGACGAAATCGGCGATATGAGCCTGGATTTGCAATCCACGTTGCTCCGGGTATTGGAAACCTCCGAATTCACGCCGGTCGGCGGTGCCAAGCCGATTCGGGTCGATGTGCAGATCGTCGCGGCCACCAATGTGCCTTTGCTGGATGCGGTCGAGGCCGGTCGCTTTCGGCGCGACTTGTATTACCGTCTCAACGGCGCGCAAATCCACCTGCCGCCACTGCGCGAGCGGCAGGACAAACAGGCCATCATCCATCACATTCTGCAGCGCGAACTCGCGAAAATGCCCAACGCACAAGCGATCGGCATATGTCCCAGCGTCATTGCCTTGATCGAGCAGCATCCGTGGCCAGGCAATATTCGGCAATTGATCAACGTAATACGCGCCACGCTGTATACCGCCGGCGGCAATTTCATCACGCGCGAGGATCTGCCGGTGGACTTTGTCGCGGAACTGGCGAAAACCGCGCGGGAGTCCGAACCGGAGTTGGAGGCTTCGCCCAGGGCGTCGCAGCCGGGACGGGCGATGACGCTAGAGGATTGGGAGCTTTACGGTATCAAAACCACGTTGCGAGCTTGCGCCGGCAACATTTCGCAGGCGGCCAAGGCGCTAGGTATCACCCGAACCACGCTGTACAAGAAAATCGACCGGTTCGGCCTAAGCCGGATGGCCAGCGAGTAGCGCGGCGGTCTTTACATGCCGAGATTTTCGGGCGGTTCGGTAATCACCGGATTGCTTAGCGCGCCAAGTCCCTCGATTTCGATGCGCACGGTCTGTCCAGGTTTCAAATAGCCGCGCGGCTTCATCTTTACGCCAACGCCGGCCGGGGTGCCGGTGGTAATCACGTCCCCCGGCTCCAGCGTCATCGCCTGGGTCAGATAGGCGACCATTTCGTAGCAATTGAAGATCATCTCGCCGGTGTTGGCGTTCTGCCGCAATTCGCCGCCCACCCAGGTCTTCAACGTGAGATTGTGCGGATCGGCAATTTCGTCGGCGGTGACCAGCCACGGGCCGAGCGGACCGTGGCTGTCGAAGGATTTGCCCAGCGTCCAGGTCGGCGTACGTGCCTGCCAGTCCCGAACCGTGACATCGTTGCAGATGGTATATCCGGCGATGACGTCGCGGGCGTTCTCCACGCCGACATATTTGCAGCGTTTGCCGATTACGAAGGCCAATTCGCCTTCGTAATCGACCTTGTCCGATATTGGCGGGATATGGATCGCGGCGTCGGGGCCAATGACACAAGTGCTTTGTTTGGTGAAAAAAGTCGGGTATTCGGGCTTTTCCCAGCCGGTTTCGTTGATATGGTCGGCATAGTTCAGGCCGATGCCGAGCAATTTGCCGGGTCTGGGGATCGGCGCCAGCAAGGTCACGTCGGCCAGCGCCAATCTCGGCGCGCCGCCGTCGATCAGCGCTTGCAAGGCCCGTCTGGCTTCGACGCCCGCCGCCAAAAAACCGATCATATCGTTCGGCAAGCTGTCGTCGGCGGCGACGATCGCATCGCCGACCAGCGCGCCGATCTTGCAAGCGCCGTTACTTAGAAAAGTTACCAGTTTCATATAATCGCTCGATCCGAAAATCGGTCATTTTAGCCGATCGGCCGGGTTTTGGCGGCGGCGCTCGGCGGGCGTTCGCCCGCTAGTCGCGTTGTGGGGTACAATCGCACGTTGATTCGCAACGGTCGCTACGACCCATTCTGAGCAACACTGATGACACCCGCCCAATTTGCCGAATATGCCCAACAGGGCTACAACCGCATTCCGGTTTGCCGCGAAGTTTTAGCCGACCTGGATACGCCGCTCAGCGCTTATTTGAAGCTGGCCGACGGCGCTTATTCCTATTTGCTCGAATCGGTACACGGCGGGGAGCAGTGGGGACGCTATTCGATTATCGGCTTGCCGTGTAACACGCGCATCAAAATCCACGGTTTGACGATCACGGTCGAACGCGACGGAGCGGCCGCCGAGACCTTCGAACACGCGCGGCCACTGGCCTGGATTGAAGAGTTTCGCGGGCAATACCAGGTGCCGGACGTGCCCGGTCTGCCGCGCTTTAACGGCGGTTTGGTCGGCTATTTCGGCTACGAGACCATCGCTTACATCGAACCGCGCCTAACACCCGGCGACAAACCCGATCCCATCGGCGCGCCGGATATCTTGTTGATGGTCTCGCAGGACTTATTGGTGTTCGACAATCTGTCCGGCAAAATGCTGTTGCTGACTCACGCCGACCCGGCCCAGGACAATGCCTATCACAACGCCAAGGCCCGGCTGGATAGCTTGGTTGCGAAGCTGCGCGAGCCGCACGCCCACCCGCAATCGAGCGCGACGACCAAGCATGTGCGGGAAACCGACTTCGTGTCCGGCTTTACCCAGCAAGGTTTCGAAGCCGCGGTCATGAAAGCCAAGCAATACATTACCGACGGCGATTGCATGCAGGTGGTGTTGTCGCAACGGATGTCGATTCCGTTCGAGGCCTCGCCGCTGGATTTGTACCGGGCCTTGCGTTGTTTGAATCCATCGCCGTACATGTTTTTCATGAATCTCGGCGATTTGCACGTGGTCGGCTCGTCGCCGGAAATTTTGGTCCGCCTGGAAGACAACGAAGTCACGGTCAGGCCGATCGCCGGCACCCGCCGCCGAGGCGAAACCCACGAGCAGGATCTGGAGCTGGAAAAAGAACTGCTCGCCGACCCGAAAGAAATTGCCGAGCATTTGATGCTGATCGATCTGGGTCGTAACGACACCGGTCGGGTCGCGAAAATCGGTAGCGTCAAACTCACCGACAAGATGATCGTCGAGCGTTATTCGCACGTGATGCACATCGTTTCCAACGTCACCGGCGAATTGCAGGAAGGCAAAAACGCCTTCGACGTGCTGGCGGCCACCTTCCCGGCCGGCACCGTCAGCGGCGCGCCCAAGATTCGGGCCATGGAAATCATCGCCGAACTGGAGCCAGTTAAGCGCGGCATTTATTCCGGCGCGGTCGGTTACATCTCCTGGTCCGGCAATCTGGATACCGCCATCGCCATCCGCACGGCGGTGATTAAAGATCAAACCCTGCACATTCAAGCCGGCGCCGGCATCGTTTACGATTCCGTGCCGCGCAGCGAATGGGATGAAACAATGAACAAGGGCCGCGCGGTGTTCCGCGCCGTCAGCATGGCCGAAGCCGGCCTCGGAGGCAAAGCATGAGCGGCGTCAGATTGGTGATGGTCGACAACTACGATTCGTTCACCTACAACCTGGTGCAATATTTCGGCGAACTGGGTGCCGAGGTGGCGGTGGTGCGTAACGACGAAGTGACGGTGGAAGACATCGAAGGGCTGCGCCCGGACAAAATCGTGATTTCCCCCGGCCCCTGCACCCCCAAAGAGGCCGGCATCTCGGTCGAAACCATCCACCGCTACGCCGGCAAGTATCCGATTCTTGGCGTCTGCCTGGGCCATCAAAGCATAGGCTACGCCTTCGGCGGCAACATCATCCATGCTAAGCAAATCATGCATGGCAAGGTGTCGCCGGTGTATCACAAAGATTTGGGTGTGTTCAAAGGCTTGAGCAATCCGTTTACCGCCACCCGCTATCACTCGCTGGTCATCGAACAGGCGACCATTCCCGATTGCCTGGAAGTCACCGCCTGGACCCAGGACGAAGCCGGTAACATCGACGAAATCATGGGTGTGCGCCACAAAACCCTGGACATCGAAGGCGTGCAGTTTCACCCCGAGTCGATTTTGACCGAGCACGGGCACGACATGTTGCGGAATTTTTTGGAGCGCTGAGTCGGTTTGACCGGAGTTCGTAGCGAGACGTATCCATCGCCATCGCGTTCAATACGGCCGAACAGTGCCGAACGGGCTCCCAGCGCTTACTCCTCCGGTTTTGCCTTCTCGTCGCGGTTGATGATCTTCTTATCGATGGTGTCGTGCAGCAGGCGGATCAGTGCGGCCGAGCCGTCTTCGTTGGCGGCGAAGTCGTCCGGTTTGCCCAGAGCGGCATTGACTTTGACGCCGGAAATCGCGTCGGTCAATGAAATGGTGTATTCCGCTTCCGGGAAGTCGTTATCCAAAAATAGCCGGTTCAACAGGCTTTTGGTTTTGCCGCCGGTATCCGGGTCGTAGCGGACTTGGATTTTGTTGTCGTTGCGGTTTTTGTCGACGATGTCGATATCGCTCAGCGTCAGCGCGGTTTCCACCATTTCCCAGGCCCGATCCAGCCGGGTCATCAACGTTAGCTGCGGTTTTTGACCGTCGTCCTTGAAGTCAACCAAGCCCGCCAGCATGGATTTTCCCCCGCTTTTCGAGCCGGTCAGATCGTCGGCGGCGATGGCTGGTTGCGGATGGGGATTCTCGATCGGCAGTACCGGCGGCAATTCCAGGTGCTTGATGTCGCGATATTTTTCCGGGGCGTCGGCGCAACCGGCCAATAGCAGACAAGGCAGGGTGTAACGCAACGTTTTCAACATGGGGCTTACTCGCAAAAAAAGCGGCGATGTTCCAGGACCGGAAACGACGCTCGGGTTTTTTCCAGACGGCCACGGTCCACGTCGCCGCTGACGAAGCCGGGGCCGGTTTTATAGCAATCCAGCACGACGCCCCAGGGATCGACGAACATGCTGTGGCCGTAAGTTTGTCGGCCGTTCATATGAAAGCCGCCCTGGTTGGGGGCTAAGACGTAGCATAGGTTTTCGATCGCGCGCGCCCGCAGCAGAACCTCCCAATGCGCCGCGCCGGTTTTGGCGGTGAAAGCGGCCGGCAACACCAGAATGTCCATGCCCTTGCGCGCCATCGGCCGAAAAAACTCCGGGAAGCGTAGGTCGTAGCAGACCGCGATGCCGATCTTGCCGAACGGTGAATCGATCAGGCAAGGGGTTTCGCCGGCCTCGATGGAATCCGATTCGCGGTAGACCTCGGCCGAATCCGGCACGTTGACGTCGAACAAGTGTACCTTGTCGTAGCGGGCTACTCGCTCGCCCTTCTCGTCGAACACCAGGCAGGTGGCGCGCACCTTGTTGGCGGCTTCGCCGAATACCGGTATCGTGCCGCCGATCAGCCAGATCCCGTATTTTTTGGCGGTGGCGGCGAGGAAGTCCTGAATGGGGCCGCTGCCGTCTTGTTCGCCGACCTTGATCTTGTCGGTCTCGTGCATGCCCATGATCGCGAAATTTTCCGGCAGCGCGACCAGTTTAGCGCCGGCCTTGGCGGCCTCGGCGATCAGTTTGTCGGCTTCGAGCAGATTGGCGCTGACTTGCGGCCCGGAGGCCATTTGAATGGCGGCACAGATAGTCATGTTGTCCTTGTTGTTCTAATTGTTTGGCGAGGAGATTGGCGGTATCGCGTTATTTTGTCAGATCGTTCAGCCACTCGAAGCCGGTCAGACTGCGCCAGGCCTTTTTCACCAGACCGTCTTGATCGTGCAGCGGTGTGACTTCAACATTGCCCCAAGGGCCGGCGAGTTTGTATTGGGAGCCGAAGAAATAACCTTCTTTATAATCGTCGGTAACCACTTGCGTAATCATCGCGGCAATCCCGCCCACGATTGTACCAGCTATGGGCAAGGCGTCGGAACTCTTGGGTATTACCGCGACGCGATGGTCCACGGTCTTTTTGGCGAGATCGGCGGTGCCGGCCAAACTAAGCTTCGCGGCCACGCCGTCGATGACTAGATCGTCGGTGTAGGCTTGGGCGTTGCTGAAACGGAAATGGCCGGTAATCCGGTCGAAGGCAAAGCCCTGGCGGTAAACGTCGCTGAAATCCAGGCTCAAGCGTTTGGCCCATTGTTCCATCGCAATCAGGCCCAGCAGTCGGCCGAAGCCAGGCTCGATGCTGGAAATCCGGCCGTCGCTGAGGTCGATTTGGACGGTGCCGTCGAAGCCGGCCAGCGAAAACTGATGCGGCGCGCCGCTCCAGCCGCCGTTGATACTGATGTCGGCATGGGTTTCCTTGATTTCATCGGTGTAACCCAGTTCGGTCAGAAATTGGCCGAAACCGTCGGTGGTCAAGCGGCCGCTCAATTGGGTGACGCTGGCGCCGGCCAATTTGGTCCAGTCCGCGCGGAATTCCATGGTCCGGCCGCCCTTGTTGAGCTGGATCTGCTTGAAGTGCATGCCTTGCGGACGGCGTTCGCTACGCAATTTCAATTTGCCCAGATCGACGCCGCGCCAGAGCAATTGCTGGCTGTCGATTTCGATCAGCGGCAATTCGGTGACGACATCTTCGGCGGCGTCGAAATCCAGTTGATCGGCCGCCGACAGATTCAAATAATCCATGTTCAACACAAAACGTTCGCCGCCGCCGCGCAGGTTGGGAATATTCAGCTGACCGCGGGCGAATTTGCTGTCGATACTGCCTTGCCAACCTTGATCGCGACGGGTCAAACTGCAATGAAAGGGTCCGATGTCGCGGCCCTGCCAGATCAATTGTTCGGTGGTCAGACCAATCTCCCGCAACGGCGGCAGGCGCTGCTGTTGCTCGCTGTCGCCGAAGGCGGCCAGGGCTTCGGACAATTTAAAGGTCGGTCGGTCGATGTCCAGCTTCAGACCGGCGGCCGGATAGGGCTCGGCTTGGCTGCCACCATAGACGACATGGCCGGCATATAGCCGATTCTGCTTGGTGTCTATCGTTAGCGCCAAGCTCAGATCCTGACCGTAGCGGATGTCCAGCGGCAGGCGGTCGCCGCTGTCCAAACGAAAATTCAGCGCGATCGGCAGACTCTGTTCGGCCGATTTGGCCAGCCAGTCGGGACCGTTGACGGCGACGCCTTGTAAGTCGCTGGTGATCGTCAAGACCGACGGGCGTTCGGCGGCGTAGGGTATCAGCAAATCGGCCCTGTAACGGAATGTCCCGGCGGCGCTTTGGTTTTTCAGGAAGGCGAATTGCTTTTGCAATTCGGCGGTACCAGTGGTCCCGTCTAAGACCAGTCGGGTACTGCTTTGGTCGTGACTCAAAGTACCGCGAATCGGGTGGCCTAGCGCGCGGGCGTCCAGGCGTTCGCCGCTAGCGCCGTCTTCGCTGAAATGCAGAACGCCGTTGATGTCGGAGATCGCCAGCGCCACCGAATTCAACGTTAATTTCGCCTCGGTCAAATGGGCGGCGACCTCGGAGACGGTCGGTTGGTTCTCGTAATACGGGATCTTCAGATCCAGGTCGACGCGGACCTCGCCTTCGGCGCTAAAGGCCTTGACCAGCGGATCGACCTTGCCGTGCAACGGCGTCTTTTGCAGATAACTCAGGCCGGCCGCCAGCTTGCCGCCGACCCGGCCCCACACGTAAACCGCCTCGCTATTGGCCAAATCGGGTATCGCCACGACCGCTTGGCTTATGTCGACCTGTTCGCTGTGCCCGCCGTCGATGGCCACCTGCAAGTCGGCGCCGAGAAACTGCACGTCGGCGTGTACGTCTTGCAGATGCGGCCAATCCTCGTTGATCTGAATTTCGCCGCCGTCGATCGCGAAGACTGTTTCGAAACGGCCGTTACCTTGTTCGAACGGAAAATCCGCCAGACGGCCGGACAAGACCATTTCGCCGCGTTCGATCCGGCCGGCGACGAAGGCGTCGTCCAGCCAGGCCACCGCGTCCTGGCTCATGACTTTGGCCGGGAGATACAGCGGTACTTTGCCGATGTCGTTAAAGTCGCTGAAGCGGGTACGCATCGCCAGCGTCGGGCTATCGCCGTTTTTAGGCACGAGTAGGTCGAATGCGCTGGCGGTGCGCATATCGGCGTCGATCATCAGATCGGCGCCGTGGATTTGCCAGGCGTCGGCGGTTTGTCGCCAGCTCAGACTGCCGTCGAGGTTATGCAAAGTCAACGGATTGCGGAACAGCGCCGGTGCGTTCAACAAGACTTCGTGGCCGTTCAGTCGCAGGTGGCCGCCGGCATCGGCGATCGAGAACGTGCCGTTCACGGATTGGAGTTGCGGAAATACGTCGGCTGCTTCACTGCCCAGCTCGGTAAAGTCGCCGTGCAAGGCATAGCGGTCGAAGTTGGCGTCGGCGTAAAAGCCGACTTGCCGCAGAATCCCGTGCGGATTGATCTTCAGCCATTGGGCCTGCCTATCGTCGGCCGGGGTCCAGGCGGCGGCCAAGTGCATCAGCGCTTGCAAGTCGATCCTTTCTATTAAACCGGACAACGCGCCGTCGGCATTGCGGCCGACGCAGAATTCGGCGTTCGGCCAACGTTGGTGCTTGGCGACGAGATTGACGTCGTAGCCGCACCAGCGTTGGCTGCCGGCCTCGTCGCGCCAAACGAAGTTACCTTCCAGCGTGTCGAGTTGCAACGCCGCGCCTTGCGGACGGCTGAGCTGGATTTGTTGCGCCTGCGCATAGCCGGCGATCCGGTAAGGTAGCGCGTGGCGCCATTCGCTCCAGATTCGGAAATCGCCGGAACCGGAGTTCAGCCTCGGGCCTTCGGGAAATGCGTCGTTCAGCCAAGCCGGGCCTTGCAGATTGTCGGCTTCGAGGTAAAGGCTGCCGTCTATTGTGTCCGGCTGGAACGGATTGCCTGTCAGCCGCGCGGAAACCCGCAGTCGGTCGCCGTGGCTTTCCGGCAGTTTCGCCAGCAGATGGACTTCGTGATTGGCGCCGTCGGCGGTGTTTTTAATCAGCAAATCGAAGTCGTCGACGGCAACTTTCGGGCTGCCGCGTTTCAGGTCTTGCCAAGTCAGCTGGCTTTGCAGTATCTCGTACTTTCCGCCTTGCAACAGCCACAGCGGTTGTTCGTCGCTGCTCGGCAAGCCCTTGACAGCCAGGCTGCCGTCGCTGTTGCGAATAATGTCCAGCTTGGCGCCGACCAAGCTGACCCAGCCCGAGGCCATCGGGTCCTGGCTGAACAGCCAGGCCAGCAGATCGATGCCGATCCGGATTTCCCTGAGGCGGATGGCCGGCCGGGCCGCCGAGTCGGCCGAATCGACGGCAATGTCGATCAGTTTCAACTCCGGGCTGAAACCGCGCATGTTCGCATCCAGCCGGCCGATATGCACGGCGATGCCGGCCGCCTCCCGGATGCGCCGTTCCAGCTCCGGTTTATAGTCGGCGATGTCGGTCAGCCAAATCCGGAAGGCGCTGAGCACCAGCGCCGCCGTTATCAGCGACCAGAATAGCAGATGCCGACTCGCGCGGCTGACGTGTCGAATCACCAAGGCGACGGCCTATAACAGCACCACGTCGTAGTGTTCCTGATTGTATTCGGCTTCGGCGCGAATCTTGATCGCCACCTTCAGAAACATTTCCAGTTCGGCCAGCATGTCCGCCTCTTCGTCGAGCAACATTTCGACGACCTGCTCGGAGGCCAACACTAGAATTTGCTGAACCGAATATTGGCGCACCACTCGGATAATCTCGCGAAAGATTTCCAGACAAATCGATTCGGCGGTTTTCAGCACGCCGCGTCCGCCGCAAGTGGAGCAAGGCTCGCAGAGGATGTGTTCCAGGCTTTCGCGGGTGCGCTTGCGGGTCATTTCCACCAGACCCAGTGCCGAGACCTCGGTGATTTTGGTCTTGGCGTGGTCTTTGTCGAGGTTGCGCTGTAGGGCCTGGAGCACTTGTTTTTTGTGCTCGTCGCTCTGCATGTCGATGAAATCGATGATGATGATGCCGCCCAGATTGCGCAAGCGCAGTTGTCGGGAAATGGTCTGCGCCGCCTCCAGATTGGTCTTGAAGATGGTTTCTTCCAGATTGCGTCCGCCGACGTAGCCGCCGGTATTCACGTCCACCGTCGTCATCGATTCGGTTTGGTCGAATACCAGATGTCCGCCGGATTTGAGTTTGACCTTGCGATCCAATGCTTTGCTGATCTCGTCCTCGACATTGTAAATGTCGAACACCGGCCGCTCGCCGGAATAGTGCTCGATGACCGTGACCACTTCCGGCACGAAGGTTTCGGCGAATTCGACCATGCGCAGATAGGTTTCCTTGGAATCGACGCGGATTTTCTCGATGCCTTCCTTGTACAAATCGCGCAGGGTGCGAACGCTGAGCGGCAAGTCCTCGTGGATCAGGGTCTTGACCTTAGCTTTTTGACTTTTTTCCAGGATGGATTCCCAGAGCTTGTGCAAAAAAGTCATGTCCGAATACAGAATGGCTTCCTCGACGCATTCTGCGGCGGTGCGGGCGATAAAGCCGCCCGGCACGCTGTGTTTTTGCTGATAGGACTCGATACAGGCGCGCAGACGGCCACGTTCGGCTTCACATTCGATGCGTTGCGACACGCCGGAGTTGCCCGCGTAGGGCATGTAAACCTGGTAGCGCGACGGTATCGAAATATCGGTGGTCAGCCGGGCGCCCTTGTTGCCGATCGGGTCCTTGGTGACCTGGACCACCAGTTTCTGACCTTCCTTCAGATAGTGTTCGATGTTTTCCGAGGCCTTCTCGGCCAATTCCTGGCTGCTGAAATCCGACAAATGCAAAAATGCCGCCCGTTCCAGGCCGATGTCGACGAAGGCGGCCTGCATGCCCGGTAGTACCCGACAAACTTCGCCCTTGTAGATATTGCCGACCAGGCCTTTCTGGCGCAGCCGCTCGATGATCAATTCCTGCAAGACGCCGTTTTCGATGACCGCGACCCGGGTTTCCGGCGGCGTCACATTAATTAAAATTTCTTCGCTCATGGGAGGATGGTAATGCCTTGTTGGGCCAGTAATTGGGCGGTTTCGAACAGTGGCAAACCCATCACGCCGGAGAAACTGCCGGCCATCGATTCGATAAACGTGACGGCCAAGCCCTGTATGGCATAGGCGCCGGCTTTATCGCATGGTTCCCCGGTTTGCCAATAGGCGACGATTTCCTGGTGGCTGAGCGGTCGAAAACGCACCTCGCTGACGCTGATGGCTTGCCAATGCCGATCGCCGCGTAGCGACACCGCGCTGAAAACCTGATGGGTACGGCCGGACAGCCGGCTCAGCATCTCGATCGCGTGTTGCAAGTCTGCGGGCTTGCCGAGGATGCGGCCGTCCAGGATCACGCTGGTATCGGCCGCCAGAATCGGCAGGCCGGAACGGTCTACAAGCCGGCAGGCTTCGGATTTTTCGGCGGCGACCCTGGCGACATAAGCATCCGGTGCTTCGTGGGGCAGCGGTGCTTCGTCGATGTCGACCGAGACGACGCGGTGGCGCACGCCGATTTGCTTCAGCAATTCGCTACGGCGCGGCGAGGCGGAGGCGAGAATGATTTGTGGGCTCATGGTCAGCGGTGGTAAGGATGGTGGTTGAGCAGACTCCAGGCCCGGTAGATTTGTTCGGCCACGACGATGCGTACCAGCGGGTGGGGAAAGGTCAACGGCGACAGGCTCCAGGATTCCTTGGCGACGCTTTTGACTTGCTCCGACAGGCCCTCCGGGCCGCCTACCATCAACGCTACCGGTTGGCCGTTGCCCAGCCAGCGTTGCAGGGCTTGCGCCAAATCCGAGGTGGCCCAGGGTTTGCCGGGGATATCCAGGGTCACGACGTGAGCTCTGGGCGGCAACGCCGCCAGCATCCGCTCGCCTTCGTCGCGGGCGATACGAGCAATGTCGCCGCTTTTGCGCTTATCCGGCGCGATTTCCCGCAAGACCAGTTCGCATTCGCGCGGCAGGCGTTTGGCGTATTCATTATAACCTTGCTGTACCCAGTCCGGCATCTTGTTGCCGACTGCTATCAGGTGAATTTGCATCGTGGTTTGAGGCGGACACCGAGGACGCGGTGGCGGCCTGCGCGGGGTTAAAAAGTAGCGTCGCCCGTGGGCCACGCCAGCCGGCTAGAGTACACGAAGCCGCCGGATTTTTAAACCGAACGGCCGATTCCGGCGCCGAGCCGGCCCGGAAAACGGCCCAAGCCGCGAATTCAGGCTGGTCAAGCCGGCCCGGCTGCCTTTAGAATGGCCGGAATTGGACTTCAACCACCACCTCGAAATGGCGATTTTAAGCGCGTTGCTGTGGACCCCGGCGCTAGGGGCGCTGATGTTGGTACCGGTTTCCGGCGACCGTGTCAGGCTGATCCGCATCCTCGGCAACCTCGTGAGTCTTTGCGCGCTGGCCTTGGCCGGCAAGCTGTTGTTGGATTTCGACGCCGGCGACAGCGCGATGCAATTCGGCGAATTCTATCCGCTCAATCCCAAGCTCGGCAGCGCCTACGCGCTCGGCATCGACGGTTTGTCGCTGCCGATGCTGGTCTTGGCCACCTTGCTGACCGCGATTGCGTTGCTGGCTTCGGTGTCGGTCAGCGACGGCGTCAAGGGTTATCATATCTGCGTGTTGCTGCTGGAATTCGGTATGTTGGGCGTGTTCATGGCGCAGGATTGGGCGCTGTTTTACATTTTCTGGGAAGTCACGCTGATTCCGCTCTACTTCCTGATCGATCGTTGGGGCGGCAAGCGCCGCCACGCGGCCAGTCTCAACTTCGTGTTGTACACGATGGGTGGGTCGGTATTCATGTTGCTTAGTCTGCTGGCGATCAGCGAGTACGACCTGGAAAAGCAGGGTTCGCTGATGGCGGCAATGGGTCAGGCGGCGCAAACCATGCCGGTGGTCGAGCAAGTTCTGGTTTTGCTGGGTTTCTTGATCGGCTTTGGCGTCAAAATGCCGATTTTCCCTCTGCATGGCTGGTTGCCGCTGGCGCACGTCGAAGCCCCCAGTCCGATCAGCATTCTGCTGTCCGGTATCCTGCTGAAGATGGGCGCCTACGGTCTGATCCGGTCGTGCGTGATGCTGCCGGTCGCCGCCCAATTGCTGCAGCCGGCGTTGCTGTTCCTGGCCTTGTTCGGCATGCTCTACGGCGGCTTGCTGGCTTGGCGGCAGACCGACATCAAGGCGATGGTGGCCTATTCGTCCTTGAGTCATATGGGCGTGGTGCTGCTGGGCATCGCGGCGTTGAATCATACCGGTTTCACCGGCGCGATTTTGCAGATGACCGCGCACGGCCTGATCGCCGGCGCCTTGTTCCTGCTGGTCGGACTGCTCTACGAACGCACCCATACCCGTCACCTGCCGGACTACAGCTCGCTGGTCCAGGTCATGCCGCGTTTCGCGGTGTTTACGACGCTGACCTTGCTGGCGGCGATGGGCTTGCCGGGCTCGGTCGGATTCGTCGCCGAGTTGCACACGCTGATCGGCGGTTTCCGGCAATGGGGCGGCTTGATGGTGTTTTTCAGCCTGAGCATCCTGATCAGCGCCGCTTACGCGATGCGCACCGTCGGCCTGTTGTTTACCGGACCGGTCAAGCCGCAAATGCGCGAGATCGCCGATTTGCGGCCGGTCGAAATGCTGGCGTCCGGGGTGTTGGTCGGTGGCATCGTCGCGTTGGGTTTGCTGCCGGCGCCGCTGATCGAGTTGTCCAGCGTCACGGTGGATAGAATGTTGGCGGTGATAGGAGAGCGCCTGCCGTGAATTGGATAGTCTCTCCGGCCGGCCGCGTGGATCGCCGCCCTGCCGTTTTCCGGATTTAAGCCATGTCAGCCTCCACCGCCGCCGGCCGGGAGCCGCGCCAAATCGTTCTGGACGCCATTGCCCATCTCGATCACGTGTTGCCCGGCCAGGCGCCGATCCACGATTTCGTCCACCACAACACCCTGCACGGTTTTCAACATCTGCCGTTCGAACAGGCCTTGGCCGAATTCACCGCACTGACCGGTATCGATTGTTATCTACCGATCGAGCGCTTTCGCGAGTTTTACCGGCAAGGGCGGATTTCCGACGCCGAATTGGACGCCGAACTCGCCCGCCATTTCGGCGACGACATCGAATCGGTGATCGCCCGTAGCGGCGGCCGGCCGGTCACGCTCCGCGCGTTGTACCGCTTGGCGCTACTGGAAGACATCAGCCCGGTGTCCCCGGCGCAATGGTCCTGGCAGGTCGGCGAACTGGGTGTATTGGCCGAGCCGGAAGCCGCTGCCGCTTGGCGGGCGCTGCTGGCGATTCTGGAATTGCGCGAACCGCAACTGCATGCCGAGGATTTGCTGGATTTGAGCGCCGAGCAGGCCGAAGATTGGCTGAGCGGCGAAGGCGATTTGCGGCAACGGGCGGCTGGCGTCGTTGACGAGTGCTTTGCCCGGATCGGTCACGGCTTGAGCTTACGCGGTTTGCTGGCGGCGCTGACCGGTGTCGATGTGCTGGATCAGGTGCGCCCGATATTAATCGGACTGTGCGCCTCCTGGCTGGACGAAGGTTTGGCGGCCTGGCAGTTGCCCGACCGCGAGGGATTGGGTTTATATCGGGCCTGGCGGCGCAATTTGGCTTTCGATCCTAGCGGTTTTTTTCACGATCTCGACGATTGGGACGATATAGTCGCGGCCCTGCCGGACGATGCCGCCGATGCGGTCGTTCAGCAACTGCAAGCCCTGGCGATACCGGAACAGCGCTGGTCCGGTTATCTGCAACGCTTGGCGCTGGAACTGCCGGGTTGGTCCGGCTTGATCAATTGGCGGCAGACCCATCCCGGCTACCGGGACGGCGCGGCTCGCCCGGAATTGGCTGACTACTTGGCCCTGCGCTTGATTTTGGATCGGGCCTTTCTGCAAACCCATTGTCGGACCCTGTGGCACTGCGATGCCCGCTACGACAAATTGGCGGGTTATTTCGGCAAGCACGTTTACGAATTTTTCGTGCGCGATGCCTTATTCGGCGGCGGCTTGCCGGAATATCTGGTGCAAGCCTGTCAGGTGCAGATCGCCGACGGCGGCCGCGATAAGTCGGCTTGGCAAGGGCTGGCGGAGCGGATCCGGACTTGGCAACGCAGCCCGCTGGCTGCGGTAGGCGGCGGCTTGGCGGTTTACGATCACGGCTGGCGCTTGTGGCGGATTTGCCGGGCCTTGGGGTTGAACGCCGCCGAGATCGCGCAGTTGAGTAAGGCCCAGTTGCTGCATTGGCTCAGCGCCAGCGACGGGTTCGACGACAGCGCCCGGCGCCGGGTCTGGTTGGGGGCCTACGAACGCCATTACCGCGATCAGGTGTTGCAAGCACTGCACGCCAATCGGCGACGCGGGCGCTGGGCGCGCCGCGAGCACCGTCCCGCCGCGCAAATCGTGTTTTGCATGGATGATAGAGAGGAAGGCTTCCGCCGCCATCTGGAGGAACTGAATCCGGACGTCGAGACCTTGGGCGCGGCCGGATTTTTCGGGGTGCCGATGAATTACCGGGGCTTGGACGATGCGGCCAAGACGCCGTTGTGTCCGGTGGTGGTCGTGCCAGCCCACGATGTCGAGGAACAAGCCGCGCCGGGCACCGCGCCGCTTAGGGCGAGCCGGCATAGGGCCGGCGGCGGAGTCGTGCGCGGTCTCGCGGATTTTATACACCACCGCTTGCGCCGCGATCCCTGGCTGGCTTATCCGGCAATCAACGCGATGGCGCCGTTGACGCTGGCCGGCTTGGTCGGCAAGACCCTGTTTCCCAGGACTCAACAAAATTTGCTGGGCGTCGCAGCCAAAATCGTCGCGCCGGATCTGAAGACTCGACTGAATTTTTCCGCGACCGAGCCGACCCCGGCCACGCCGGAGCAGCCGAGACTGGGGTTTACCGACCTTGAGCAAGCCGAGCGGGTCGCCGGTTTTTTGCGCAATACCGGCCTGACCTACGGCTTTGCCGAATGGGTGGTGTTGATGGGCCACGGCTCGATGAGTCGCAACAATCCGCATCTGGCCGCTTACGACTGCGGTGCGTGCAGCGGCCGGCACGGCGGGCCGAACGCGCGTTTGTTCGCGGCGATGGCTAATCGTGCCGAGGTGCGGCTGCTGTTGGCGGAACGCGGCATCGTCATTCCGCCCGATACCTATTTCATTGGCGCCGAGCACAATACCTGCGACGAAGACATCGCTTGGTACGATCTGGACGGTTTGCCGGCCGAGCGCCGATCGGATTGGCTTAATCTGAACGAGCAATTACGCCATGCCCAACGCATGTCGGCCCACGAACGCTGCCGAAGGCTGGCGTCGGCGCCGCGCCGGCCCAGGCCGGCTCAAGCGCTGCGGCATTTTTTGAACCGCGCCGCCGATTTTTCGCAAGCCCGGCCGGAATTGGGCCACGCCACCAACGCGGCCGCCTACGTCGGTCGGCGCGCGGCTAGTCAGGGCGCGTTTTTCGATCGGCGCTTGTTCTTGATTTCCTATGATCCGACCCAGGACCCGAGCGGCCAAATTCTGGAAGGTATTTTGCTGGCGGTCGGCCCGGTCGGCGCCGGCATTAATTTGGAATACTACTTTTCCACGGTCAACAACGAGCGGCTGGGTTGCGGTTCCAAGGTGCCGCACAATCCGACCGGTTTCTTCGCGGTCATGGAAGGCGCCGGCAGCGATTTGCGCACCGGTTTGCCCAAGCAGATGATCGAAATTCACGAGGCGATGAGGCTGCAACTCGTGGTCGAGGCCAAGATCGGCGTGCTGACCGAGATCTACCAACGGCAGGACGGTCTGCGGGAATTGATCGGTGGCGGCTGGGTGCATCTGAGCGCCCAGGACCCCGATAGCGGGGAGATTTTCGTGTTCGAGCGCGGCGACGGCTTCGTGCCGTGGCAGCCGTTGCCGGACGAATTGCCGATCCGGGAAAATTCGCCGGATTGCTACCGCGATGCCGTTGAGCCGGTGGCGCCGATGCTGATCCGGCAAGCGGGAGTCGAGCGATGAGCGCGTATTGGTTGGCCTTGGTACCGTTGTTGCCGCTGTTGTCGGCGCTGGTGATCGGCGCTTTACAGTTCGGCGGCGCGCTGAGCGGCGATGCCGGCGAAAAAGTCACGGCCCGATTGGCTTTGCTGGGGATAGGCGCGGCGACGCTGCTGGTGTTGGCGCTGGCCTGGAATGCTTGGCCGGCCGGGCTGGACGCACAGGCCTACGGCGACTGGCTGCGGCTGGGCAAGATCAGTATCGGTCTGGAGCTGGCCGGCGACCGGTTCCGCCTGGCAGTGGCCGGGGTGTTCGGTATTTTGCTGTGGGTGACGCTACGTTTCTCGGTCAATTATATGCACCGCGAGGCCGGCTTCCACCGCTTCTTCTTCCTGCTGAGTTTGTTCTCGGCGGCGATGTTGTTGCTGGTGCTGGCCGGCAATGCCTTGCTGACCTTCGTCGGCTGGGAACTGGCCGGCTTGTGTTCGTATTTGCTGATCGGCTATGCCTACGACAGGCCGATCGCGACCGCTAATGCGTTGCGGGTATTCGTTACCAATCGGATCGGCGACGCCGGTTTTGTGCTGGCCATCGGTCTGAGCCTGGCCTGGCTGGAAAGTTGCGACTGGCGAGCGATCAACGACGGCGCGGCGGATTTGGAAAAAGGCGACGCTTTGCTGTTGGCGACTTGTTTCGCGTTGGCGGCCAGCGTCAAGTCGGCGCAATTTCCGTTTACGTTCTGGCTGGGGCGAGCCATGGAAGGGCCGACGCCGTCCAGCGCGATTTTTTACGGCGGGGTGATGACCCACGCCGGGGTATTTTTGCTGATTCAATTGCAGCCCTTGTTCGAGCAGGCGCCGCAGGCGATGGCCCTGTTGACCGAGCTCGGCGCGTTGACCGCGCTCTACGGCTATTGGGTCGGCTTGAGTCAGACCGACATCAAGAGTTCGCAGATTTTCGCGGCGGCGGTGCAATTGGGCTTGATGTTCGTCGAATGCGGGCTGGGTTGGTGGACGCTGGCGTCCTGGCATTTGCTGGCCCACGCGGTGGTGCGCTGCTATTTGCTGCTGTCGGCGCCGTCGATTTTGCAAGCCACCGCCTGCCGGCCGACCGCGCCGGTGCCGGCTTGGCTGGCGCGGCGGCGCTGGGCGTTTTGGGTGTCGCTGCAGCGCGGCTGGTTGGAACCGGCGCTGGATCGGCTGTTCGTCAAGCCGGTGCGGCGCTTGTCCGAGGATTTAAGGTATCTGGACGAGCACGTCATCGATCCGGCCCTGGGCGCGCCGGCGCCGGCGATGCGGGCGATTTCGTCGCTGGCGCAATGGGAGGAGCGCAAGCTCGGCGCGAATTTGGACAGCGACCGCGACAGTTTCGCTTACGGCAGCGGTCTGGCCGGCAAACTGGCGCAATGGAGCGCGGCGCTGTTGGGCTGGTTCGAATATCGCTTCATTTTGCGCGGCATCGGCGGGGACAGTATTCGGTTCGGCCGGCGCTTGGGACGCGCCGCCAACCGCTTCGAGAAATTGCTGCTGAGTCCGCGCTATTTGGCGCTGTTCGTTCTGATTACGTTGATGGTGGCTCTGGGATACCGATGACAACCGATATCGTTTATTGGCAAGCCGCTGCCGCGTTGCCGGTCTTGAGCGTTCTGACCTTGTTGCCGCTGCTGACCGCGTTGGCGGTGATGGCGGCACGGCCGCCGCACGCGCTACGCCTGGCCTTCGCCGGCGCGTTGCTGAACGTGGCCTTGAGCGTTTACATGCTGTGGGTGTTCGATGCCGAAGCCCCCGGCATTCACTTGGCCGAGAGCGTCGAATGGCTGGGTCTGCATTACCGCACCGGCGTGGACGGCACCAACGTGCTATTCATCCCACTGGCGGCCATCCTGGGCTTGTTGGCCTTGGTCTATACCTTGATTACCCGCCACCGCGACGACCGTTTGTTCGTCGCCTGCCTACTCGCGTATCAGGGCATTCTGATCGGCGCGTTCAGCGCGTTGAACACCTTGCAGTTTTGGTTTTGGTGCCTGTTGGAACTGGTGCCGGTGGTGCTGCTGACCGTGTTTGCCGGCACGGGCCGCCAACGCAACCGGGTCGTCAAAGCGGTGTTGCAATACTGGCTGTCCGGACTGGCGATGAGTCTGATCGGTTTCGTGCTGCTTAGCGGCGGTCTGGCTCAGAACGGCATGCCGCTCAGTTTCGATTGGTTGGCGCTTAAGCACCACGATTTGGCGATTCCCAACGAGACCTTGATCTTCATCCTGCTGCTGTTCGGTTTCGCGGTGCGGATGCCGCTGTTTCCGTTTCACGCCTGGCTGCCGCCGTTGGCCGAGCACGGCACCGCCGCCAGCGCCGCGATCTTTCTGCACGGCATCAAGCTGGGCATCTATGCGCTGATTCGCTTCATCCTGCCGCTGGTACCCGGCGCCGCCGAGCAATGGGCGCATTTCGTGCTGACCTTGGGCTTGATCGGAATATTTTACGGCGCGTTGTTGGCGCTGATGCAGATCAACATGCGTCGGCTGGTGGCCTTCGCGGTGATCAGCCATACCGGCATGCTGGCGATCGGGGTGTTTTCGTTCAACGATTTCGCGTTGGAAGGCAGCATTCTGTTGTCGGTTGCCTACGGTCTGGCGACCGCCGGCATGCTGTTCAGTATCGGCCTGATTTACGAACGGACCCGGACTTCGTTTCTACCCCGCCTGGGCGGATTGTTCGAGACCAACACCACGCTGGCGTTGCTGTTTATGATTTCGGCGTTGAGTACGATGGTGATGCCCGGCACGCCCGGCTTCGACGCCGCGCATTTGTTGATCGAAGGCACGATAGAAGAGCACGGCTGGCTGATCGCGATCGCGATATTGCTCGGCAACGTGCTGGCCGCGGCATTTTTGCTGTGGGCGTTTCAACGCCTGTTCATCGCCCACCCGCGGCGTTGGGTGCAGCCCTACGGCAGCATACATCATCCGGTCATCAAGGAACGCATCATTGCCGTCGTGATTTGCGGCTTGTTGATCGGCACCGGCTTTTACACGACGCCGTGGTTGAAATTCATCGATCAGGAAGCCAGCGAAATCGGCGAACACTACCCCGCGCACCATAGCCACCATCGCAATACGCCGCATCATGAGTAACGGATTTCCGCTGTTATCGCTTTGTCTGTTCTGGCCGCTGTTGGGAGCGCTGCCGTTGGCGGCGCCGATCGGGCGGACATCGGCGCGGCGTTGGGCCTTGGCGGTGGCCGGGTTGGAGCTGCTGTTTTGTTTGTGGGCATTCGCGGCATTTCGGCCCGAGGACGGCGATTTCCAACTGGTCGAAGACCATCCCTGGATACCCGGCTTGAACGCTCGATTTTTGCTGGGCGTGGACGGCATTTCGATCGGTTTTCTGCCGATGACCGCGCTGGTGACCTTGGCGGCCCTGCTGACCGGCTGGAATGCGGTGCAGCGTCTGAACCGGTTTTATCTGGCGCTGCTGCTGGCCTTGGAAAGCGTGACGATAGGCGTGTTTACCGCGCTGGATACCGTGTTGTTTTTTTTGTTTTGGGAACTGACCCTGCCGCCGCTGTTTTTTTTGATCGGTTTGTGGGGTGTCGGTCCGCATCGGCGCTACGCGGCGATGAAATACACCTTGTATATGTTGTTCGGCGGCGTGCCGCTGCTGTTTGCGTTCATATTGCTGGCGACCGCCGGCGAGCCAGGCGCGTTGCCGGTGTTCGGCTTGCCGGAATTGCTCAGGTCGCCGCTACCGGCTTCGGCGCAGACGGTGGTGTTCGGCCTGCTGCTGCTGGGTTTCGCGGTCAAGGCGCCGCTGCTGCCGTTTCATACCTGGCTGCCGACCGTGGCGATGGAGGCGCCGCCGCAAATCGCCGCGTTGCTGCTCGGTTTGAAACTGGGGGTTTACGGCATTGTGCGTTTCGCGATTCCGCTGGCGCCGGCCGCCGCGTCCGAATACCGCTGGCCGCTGGCGATAGGCGGCGCGGTGACGCTGATCTACGGCGCGCTGGTCGCGCTACGGCAGACCAATCTGCGCCGCTTGCTGGCCTATGCCGGGGTCAGCCATGTCGGCATGGTGATCCTCGGTATCGCCAGTTTTAACTTGTCGGGTTTGCAAGGCGCGCTGATGCAGTTGTTGAATTTCGCCAGCGTCGCCGCCAGTTTGATGCTGATCGCCGGCATGTTGCAACAACGCCTGGGCAGTAACGACGCATTGCAGTTGGGCGGCCTGGCCAAGCCGTTGCCGCGCCTGACCGCGCTGTTCTTTCTGTTCGCGCTGTCGTCTATCGGCGTGCCGGGCGGCAACGGCTTTCCGGCCGAATTGCTGATGATTTTTGGGATTCTGCAAGCCTATCCGGTATTGGCCTTGGTGGCCTTGCTGGGAGCCGTGCTCGGCGCGGCCTATACCCTGGACTTCATCCGTAAGGGCTTTTTCGGGCCGCTAAAAGCGCCGGAATTGGCCGGATTGCGGGATTTACGCGGCAGGGAGTTGGCGGCGTTGATCGTCCCGGCCTTGTTGGTGCTGGCGCTCGGTTTGTCGCCGCAATGGCTGCTGTCCCGCCAGGAGGCCACGCTGACGGCATGGCTGTCGCGGGTGAATCCGCCGGCGCTAAGGCTCGCGCCCGTCACGGGTTTTCAGGCGCCGGCGGCGGACCGGTCGATTTAAGCCGATTTCGCGTTTGAACAAAAAGGCGGGTGAGGGTTGATTAAGCGAAGAGCTTGGAATATAGTTTTGATTCGATATTAAATGCCGAGGGTTTTCCGCCGTGTCGGGTGACCGACTGAACAAAACCGCCGGTCGAACATCTATCTCCCACCCGACACTGATAAGGAAGAGTTTTATGCATACACCCGCGAAGTTACTGTTGGAAAACAAGGCCTGGTCGCAGGAGGTTTCTTCGAAGAACCCGGAGTTTTTCAAGAATCTGGCCAAGGAGCAAAAACCCGAATTTTTGTGGATAGGCTGCGCCGACAGCCGGGTACCGGCCGATACCATCGTCAACGCCCAGCCCGGCGAAATCTTCGTCCATCGCAATATCGCCAACCAGGTCATCACCACCGACTTCAATTGCCTGAGCGTGTTGCAATACGCGGTGGACGTGCTGAAGGTCAAGCACATCATCGTCTGCGGCCATTACGGTTGCGGCGGTGTCAAGGCGGCCTTGCAACCGCAAAGCGCCGGATTGGTCATCGCCAACAAATGGCTGATGCACATCAAGGACGTCTACCGGCTGCACCAGGAGGAACTGGATTTCACCGCGCCGGACAAAAAACTGGATCGCTTGATCGAATTGAATATCGTCGAGCAGGTTTACCGGCTCGCTCATACCTCGATTATTCAGTCGGCCTGGAAACACGGCCATAAGCCGTCGCTGCACGGCTGGGTTTACGGTTTGCACGACGGTTTGATCAGCGAATTGATCAAGCTCGACCACAACACCCAAATCAATCCGATTTACCGTTACGCCGATTGAGTCACCACCGCCCATAACGAGAGAGACGCGCATGAAATCGCAAATGGATTACTATCTTAAAAATCTCGGCCAGGACGTACCGGCCAGTATCGTGGTGTTTCTGGTGGCCCTGCCGCTATGTCTGGGGATCGCGCTGGCGTCCGGCGCGCCGCTGTTTTCCGGCGTGATTGCCGGCGTTATCGGCGGGTTGGTCGTCGCCTGGGCCAGCGGGTCGCAACTCAGCGTCTCCGGCCCGGCCGCCGGCCTGACCGTGATCGTGTTCAACGCGATCGAAGCGCTGGGGAGCTTCAACGGCTTCTTGTTCAGCCTGGTGCTGGCGGGAGGCTTGCAGATGCTGCTGGGTTTTCTGCAAGCCGGTTTGATCGGCGCGTTTTTCCCGGCGGCCGTGATTAAAGGCATGCTGGCGGCGATCGGCCTGATCCTGATTATCAAGCAAACGCCGCATGCCACCGGCTACGACGCCAGCTTCGACGGCGACGAGAGTTACATGCAGGAAACCGCCGAATCCAGTTTCTTCGAACTGTTGGAAGCCTTGGAAGGCATTTCGTTGGGTGCCACGCTGGTCAGCGGGGTGGCCTTGATCATCCTGGTGATTTGGGATGCGCCGGCAATCAGGCGGATAAACTGGCTGCGCTTGGTGCCGGGGCCGTTGTTGGCCGTGGTCTGGGGCGTGTTGTTCAATCTGTGGGCGGTCGAGAATGCGCCGGCTTGGGCGATCAGCGAGCGCCACTTGGTCGCGTTGCCGGATCTCGGTAGTTTGTCAAATTTCATCGGCCAATTACGTTTTCCGGATTGGAGTTCCGTCAGCAACCCCAAGGTTTACAGCGTGGCGGTCACATTGGCGATCATCGCCAGCCTGGAAACCTTGCTGAGCCTCGAGGCGGTCGACAAGCTGGACCCGCATAAACGCGTTGCGCCGACCAACCGGGAGTTGAAGGCACAAGGCTTAGGCAACTTGCTGAGCGGGCTGGTCGGCGGCTTGCCGCTTACCGCGGTCATCGTGCGCAGTTCCGCCAACATCAACGCCGGCGGCCAAACCCGGATATCCTGCTTTTTGCACGGCGTGTTGTTGTTGGTCAGCGTGTTGTTTTTCGCCGAGTATTTGAACAAAATTCCGCTGGCTTGCTTGGCGGCGATCTTACTGCAAACCGGCTTTAAGTTGGCGAAGCCGCATTTGTTCATCGAATTCTATCGGAAGGGCTGGAATCAGTTTTTACCCTTCGTCATCACTGTCGCGGCGATCTTGTTGACCGATTTGCTGCAAGGCATCGCGATCGGCATGGCGGCCGGTATATTCTTCGTGTTGCGCGCCAATTTCCACGAAGCGATTACGTTGACACAACACGGCCAGAACTATTTGTTGCGGATGCACAAGGACGTCTCGTTTTTGAATAAAGCGCTGTTGCGTCGGCACTTAAGCAGCATACCGGACGACAGCGATTTACTGATCGACGGTACCAAGGCCTTGTTCATCGATCAAGATATTCAAGAGGCGATTGCCGATTTCCTACAGGCCGCGCCGGATCGCAACGTCATGGTAGAGTTGCAGGGGTTTAACGTGGACAACGTCGCACCCGGCTCAGGGCATTGAAGGGGCGGGCGGCAAGCCGATGTCTTCGTACCAGATGGCTGGCGACTGCTCGATAAAGCGGCGCATCAGTGCAATGCATTCAGGGTCGTTTAGTTCGACGAGTTTGACGCCGGCCTCGCGCAGCCAATCCGGGTGACCGGCGAAGTTGGCCGATTCGCCGATCACGACGGTGCCGATGTTGAATTGGCGGATTAGGCCCGAACAATACCAACACGGCGCCAGGGTCGTAACCAGGATTTTGTCGCGGTAATCGGTCTGGCGGCCGGCCTTGCGAAAAGCGTCGGTTTCGCCGTGTAGCGACGGATCGCCGTCCTGCACTCGCCGATTGCGGCCGCTGCCGAGCAGGCGGCCGTCGGCGGCAAACAACGCGGCGCCGACCGGCACGCCGCCTTCCTCGAATCCGATTCTGGCTTCATTCATAGCAACGGCCAGTAACTTTGCGTAATTCATCGGCGGCTCCACGGCGAGTTGGGGTGACGGAGTCGGCAAGTCTAGTCGAATAAGACCCGTTGCGCTCGCGGCTCAGTTGCGGGCAAACGCCACTTTGTGACCCGCGACCAGCGAGCTGGCTTGTAGGCCGGCCGACAGCGCCGGAATCGATACCGGCCGCTCGGAAGTTGCGATAAACACCAAATGCCATTCGGTGTGCTCGCCGTCGTGAACGATGGCAGTGGCACCGTCGGCGATTCGGTAACCCAGACCGGCGGCAAGCTCCCGAACCTGTTGCTCGCTGGGAATCTGGCCGGGACGGAATGTCAGTTGCACCGACGCGGAATGCCGGGAGGGCAGGATATTTTCGATATGGCCGCCCCAGATCATCGTCACCGAGGCGATCAGCGTCAGAACGATGGCGGCAAAATAAAAGCCGGACCCGCACAGGATGCCGATGGCCGACGAGGCCCAAATCGATGCCGCAGTGGTCAGGCCGCTGATGTTCAAGCCTTCCTTCATAATCACGCCGGCGCCCAGAAAGCCGATGCCGGTGACGATGCCTTGTATCACCCGAGTCGGATCGGCGGCCGGCGTCAACGGTTGCAAGCCGCCGAACCAGTAATGCGGGTAGCCGACGATGATGGTCAGGGCCGCCGACGCCATGCATACTAAGCCGTAGGTGCGCATGCCGGCGGCGCGGCCGTGAAACGAGCGCTCGTAACCGACCACCATGCCCAGCAATAGCGCGCCGACGATGTTCATCAAAATCACGACGTTGACTTCGATCTGCGGCGTGGACCAATACGAAAGCAGAATATCGGGCGAGATCGGGTTCATTGGATGTCAGGAGTAGCGGAAGACTGAGTTTTAAAACTAACCGTTGGCCGAGCGGAGTCGAAGCCGAGATAGCCGTCACTTCGCCACACTTACACCAGATAGGCCAAAACCAAGCCGGCAAATACCGCCAGCCCAAACCAATTATTGTTCAAAAACGCCTTGAAGCAGTCCGGCTTGTGAAAATAAAAAATCAGCTTTTGCTGATAGATCGCAAGACCTGCAGCCACCGTTAGACCAGCGAAATACGGCCAAGCCAGATTTTGGTCGCTGCCTATCCAGGTTAGCAGACTCAAGATGACGATTTGCAAGCCGCCGGTAATCTCCCTCACCCGTTTACCGAACAGGATAGCCGTGGATTTGACGCCGATTTTCAAATCGTCGTCGATATCGACCATCGCGTACATGGTGTCGTAGACCAAGGCCCACAGTAGGACCGCCAAGTACAGTACCCAGCCGTGCAGTGGAATATCGTTGGTCTGCGCCGCGAACGCCATCGGCACCGCGAAACCGAACGCCGCGCCCAGATAAGCCTGCGGCAAATGGGTAAAGCGCTTCATGAACGGATAACTGGCCGCCAAAAACGCGCCGATGAAGGACAGGGCTATGGTGTACCAGTTCATTAGCAACACCAAGCCGAAAGCGGTCAGGCACAATACCGCGAACACGATCAGCGCTTCCTTAGGGGTTACCTTGCCGGCGGCGATGGGCCTGAGCTTGGTTCTATCGACATGCGGATCGAAATCCCTGTCGGCATAATCATTGATCACGCAGCCGGCGGCGCGCATTAACACCACCCCCAACGTAAATACGATCAACACCAACAAATCCGGCTTGCCGTTCCCGGCAATCCACAAGGCCCACAGTGTCGGCCACAGCAAAATAAAAATACCGATGGGTTTGTCGAAGCGGGCCAGGAGCCAGTATTGGTGGAGGCGGTCTTTCAGTATTTCCATGATTCCGGGTAGTCGGTGTCGTCAGAAAGGATGTGTTTTCCAAGCATTTTAAAGCAATTTGCCAAGATAAAGCGCCTGAGAGTAGCTTGTCGGAATTTGGTAACAAATCGACGCATTGCAGGCCATTGCGTTGTCTGATTCAATAGCATAGACGTTAGCAATATTCGACATAGCGGAGATCCGCCGATGATATACAGAAAGAAAAATTATATGCCGAACATTAAGTTATCGACTTGAAGGCCATATGTCGGTGGGTATACGGAAGCTATCTAATTACTTGTTAGGTGTTCGCAATTGACCCAGTTAATTATTGATTTTTATGATGGAAACAAATTTATATTTTAGTGAACGAGAAACAGGGCTTCCACCACAAGTCGAAGAAGAAATAACAGAGCGCGCTTATCTGGGATTAGTTTCAATCATACATAAATTAATCGAAAATAACGCTTTCGGAGAAGCCTTTCCTGCAAGGTGCGGCTATCATCAGGATATATCTGGCATAAATAGAACAGCCTTTGATAATGCTCTTATTTCAGATATAGGTACAAAAGATTACGATTATATTAATTTCTATAAAGAAAAATTAAAGGTATTAGACCTGATTGAGTTTTGTTATAAATACGTTGCAAAACCAACATCAACTGGTAATGGTAGCTGTTGGAATCACGATCATTATGTTTATGATCATGAAAAAGGACAAAAAGAGTTTCGTAAATACATTAATGAGCTTTTTAAACGGCATGGGCTTGCTTATGAATTAAAAGAAAATGGACAGGTTATTCGTTTAATTCCATTTGTATTTCAAGAATCTTTGCAATCATTTTTTGATACAGGCAATGCTGAACTTAATGAATTGCTTGAGCAAGCAAAAGAAAAATATTTAAGTCCTGACCCTAATCCAACATTAAGGCGTGAAGCTTTGGAAAAATTATGGGGTGCGTGGGAGCGTCTTAAAACAATGGAAAACCCATCGAATAAGGTGAATTCAATTCAACTTTTATTTGATAAAGCTTCCAGCGAACCTAAATTTAAAGAACTACTTGATAAAGAAGGTGCTCAATTAACTAATATTGGCAACAACTTTTATATTAGGCATACTGAGTTAAATCAAACACCAATTAATTCAGGCGACCACTTTGATTATTTATTCCAAAGAATGTTTGCCATGATTCATTTGCTATTGAAGGCAAGAAAATAGCAAGCATGGCTGGAATGCTACACGCTCTTCAACAGAACTCTAAATTATTTTACGACCACACCTGACGCAACGCTCCAACGGACTCCGCTAACGCTCCGCCGCTGAGCTATGCGTTATACGGCAAAGGAAATTTCGTGGAGTATTCCGAATTAGAAAAGCTAATTGGGCGTGCCGATAGGTTTAGAAAAAGGCTTCACGAAAAACAAGGTGATGGAACCGGCTGGCCTTTTACTCTAGAAAATGGCGAAACGCATTACATATCTATTCATGGAGTTAAGTCTCCTGAAGAATTAGAAGATGATATTTCATCCATGTTTATATGGCTTTGGAATCTTAAAGATTATGTAAAGAAATATGTTGTTAAACGCGGAAAGAGCAAGGATTGGGTAGAGAATAAAGTAAATGCAGATCCATATCTATGTATATGTGCTGATTTAGCAAATGCTCTAAAGCATGGAGGTCTTGATCAAAATCCACGATTTACATCTCGTTCAGGGAAATCACCGCAGCTCGGAGTATTAAGATATCAAGTCCCACAGAAAGCAATTGGCTCGCTGTGCATCGGAGCTTATGACTTGAATGTGATGGTCACCAATCCTAAATTCGTGAATTTAGAAATGATAGTGCTCGGCGAGGATGGCAAAAAACTCGGTGACGCTTTTAAATATCTAGAGTATGCACTGAAAGCATGGGAAAAGATTGTTAGCGGTGCGGGTAAAGTCGTATAACAACCGCATTAACTCCGATCTTCGCCACGATGCGGCTCAATCAGGTTATGCAGAACGTTTTCCAGCATGCCTTCCTAGGTCGTTACGACTTCTAAACAAATTTCGGTTGCTACTTGTGAAAAATTTGCCGTTTTATATTCGAATGCTGATCTATATACGACAAAATTTTTACCTCGCGGATTTTGACGAGCGGATCATTACGGAACCGGCTAAACTTGTTATGTTTCCAACCGAATTTTGCCGGTAGCATATTGATGGACTAATGAAGAAATCAGCGTTTGGTAAGGGATACCAACATCTTGCGCGCGATTTTTAATCAATGTCACGTCGCCCAAACTCAGGCGAATAGTGACATTTTTCGATTTAGACAGATATTCTTTAGCCGCCTGTTTTGCCAAGGCAATTTCTTCATCCGCATTGATGCTGCGTACCAGTTGGTCATTTTCCAATGCGGTTAATATCGACATTTCTTCGTCATCGAACATGGTTTCCTCCTTTGTAACGTTTTTTGGCTTTGCGACTTGGAATGATGGTTTTAAGAAAAATGCCGTCTTCGTTCTGTAAAAACGGCACCAGATAAACATAATCAAGCGCCTCAACCACATAGATTTTTTGCTGCGGATACTGTACTTGATCGGGATGATCGAACACATCCAGTATGTTTCCGGCATTGATGGCCGCGATAATATCTTCAAAGCAGATACCTCGGCTTTGCTTCAGCAATTCATTTTTCTCGCGTCCAAACGTAATCATAATGTCCTTGTCTGGATACATACATTGTATTGCATTTTATTGACCGCATGCGCTAGCTGCCGGCTTTATCCTTAATCGTCTGAATAATCCCCGTCGTCGAATGCCCTTCGATAAATGACAGAATCTTCACTTCGCCGCCGTTGGCCAGTACGCTTTCGTGGCCGGCGATGCTGGTGATGTCGGTGTAGTCGCCGCCCTTGACTAGGATGTCGGGCAGTAATTGATCGATGACTTCCTTGGGGGTGTCTTGGTCAAACTCCACGACCCAGTCAACGCAGTCCAGCGCCGCCAGCATTTCCATCCGGTGTGCCAGGCCGTTGACCGGACGCTCGGGACCTTTCAGGCGTTGCACCGAGGCGTCGCTGTTGACCAATACCACCAAACGGTCGCCGAGGGTTTTGGCTTGTTGCAGGTAGCGGACGTGGCCGGGATGCAGGATGTCGAAGCAGCCGTTGGTGGCGACGATTTTTTCGCCGTTTTGCCGCGCCGCCGACCGTTCTTGCAACAAGGCCGGCAGGCTGAGTACGCCTTTTTGGTGGGCGCGCGGGCCGTGTAGCGCGTCGGCCAATTCCGAAGTATTGACGGTGGCGGTGCCCAGTTTGCCGACCACGATACCGGCCCCGATATTGGCCAGTTGCGTGGCCTCGGCCAACGGTTTTTTGGCGGCCAGGCTCGCGGCCAATACCGAGATGACGGTATCGCCGGCACCGGTGACGTCGAACACCTCGCGGGCGTGGGTGGGCAGGTGCAGCGGCGCTTCGTTCTTGCCAAGCAAGCTCATGCCGTGCTCGCCGCGGGTAACCAGCAGGGCATCCAGGCCTAGGTCGGTAATCAGATTGAGGCCGCGCTCGACGATTTGGGCTTCGTCGGCGCAGCGGCCGACCACGGCTTCGAATTCGCCGAGGTTGGGGGTAATCAACGTCGCATCCCGGTAGATCGAGAAGTCGTTGCCCTTCGGATCGACCAAGACCGGTTTTTTCAGTTGTCTGGCTAACGCGATGAATTGTTGAACCCGGTTTAGCGTACCCTTACCGTAGTCGGATAGCACGGCCACCTGCGACTGCATCAATTCCGCGTGATATAGGTGGAGCAGAGGATCGCTATCGACGGCATGAAAGCCGTCTTCGAAGTCCAGCCTGATCAATTGCTGATGACGGCTCATCACCCGCAGTTTGGTAATGGTCGGATAGCCGGGCACGGTTTGAAACAGGCACAGCACGTGGGCGGCTTGCAGCAATTGCTTTAAGGCGCCGGCGGCTTCGTCCTCGCCGGTAAAACCCAATAACGAGACTTTGGCGCCCAGCGCGGCGACATTTAAGGCCACGTTGCCGGCGCCGCCGGCCCGCTGTTCGTCGAGATTGACGTGGACCACCGGTACCGGCGCTTCCGGAGAGATACGCGAAGTGGCGCCATGCCAGTAACGGTCCAGCATCAGGTCGCCGGCCACCAGGACGCGGGCGGCGGAATAATTGGGTAATTGCATGGTGATCTGGGGCTTAACGGGAAAACGAAGGGTGCTATTATAGCCGCAACCCGATCTCGGAAAGGTGCCAAGCATGAGCGTCAAGATTTACCATAACCCGCGTTGCGGCAAGTCCCGCGACACCTTGAAACTGTTGGAATCCAAAGGGATTGCGCCGGATGTCATTGAATATTTGAAGACGCCGCCGACGGCCGGCGAATTGCGCGATATTCTCGGCAAACTGGGCATCAAGCCGCGCGATTTGATGCGGACTAAGGAGCCGGAATATAAAGATAATGGTTTGGGCGACCCGTCGTTGAGCGACGAAGCCTTGATCGAGGTGATGGTTCGCATCCCGAAATTGATTGAACGGCCTATCGTTCTGAAAGACGGCAAGGCGGCGATCGGTCGGCCGCCGGAAGCCGTACTGGCGATATTGTAACGGCGGCGCGATGGCGAATATTCTGGTTTTGTATTACAGCCGCGACGGAGGTACCGCGGCGATGGCTAGGCAGATTGCCCGCGGCATCGAGTCGGTGGCCGGCGCGGAAGCCGTGTTACGGACAGTGCCGGAAGTTTCGGCGGTGTGCGAGAAAGTGGCCGACAGTATTCCCGATAGCGGCGCACCCTACGCGACCCAGCAAGACTTGGAGAGCTGCGATGGCTTGGCGCTGGGCAGTCCGACCCATTTCGGCAATATGGCGGCGGCGCTCAAGTATTTTTGGGACGGTACCACGGCGCTTTGGTTTACCGGTGCGTTGTCGGGGAAACCGGCCGGGGTGTTTACATCGGCAGGCAGCATGCACGGCGGTCAGGAAAGTACATTACTGTCGATGATGTTGCCGTTGATGCACCACGGCATGCTGGTCATGAGCATGCCTTGCAACGAAATCGCCCTGCGCGAAACCGTCAGCGGCGGCACGCCTTACGGGCCGAGCCGCTGCGCCGAGAGCGACAACGGTTTGACCGAGCACGAAAAGCGTTTGTGCTGGGTGTTGGGCGAGCGCTTGGCAAAGACGGCGGTGGCGGTTAAAAGCCTAAACGCTTAATTCTAATTTGTCAGATTCCGTCATACCCGCCGGGAAGCGCAGGTATCCAGTGCCATGGATGGCGAGCTTCGAATCATCCATGGCGGCTAGATTCGCTCCGCGCTCTAACGGGGCCGGCAATCCATACCGGAACGATAGCCTCCGGTAAGTGGGAGCCTGAAATCTTACAAAGTTGAATTAAAGGTTGCCGCTCGCGGATTACCGGTCGTCAGGTATACTGCCCGGCAATTTTGCGTTAACCGACTATGAAAGCCTATCTGGAACTGCTCGCCGATATCATGGATAACGGCCTCGACAAAAGTGACCGCACCGGCACCGGCACCCGCTCGGTATTCGGTCGGCAGATCCGCTACGATCTCAGCGATGGATTTCCGTTGCTGACCACCAAGAAACTGCATTTCAAATCGATCGCTTACGAATTGCTGTGGTTTTTGCGCGGGGATACCAATATCCACTACTTGCGCGAGCACGGCGTAACGATTTGGGACGAATGGGCGACCGCCGAGGGCGAGCTTGGGCCGGTTTATGGCGCGCAATGGCGGCGTTGGCCGGGGCCGGACGGCCGCGAATTCGATCAAATTCAAGTATTGGTCGACGGTTTGCGGCAAAAGCCGGATTCGCGCCGTCATATAATCAGCGGTTGGAACGTGGCCCATTTGCCCGACGAGTCGGTCGGTCCGCGTGAAAATGCCGCCGCCGGCCGGATGGCCTTACCGCCCTGCCATGTGCTGTATCAGTTTTATGTCGCTAACGGCCGATTGTCGTGCATGATGACGCAACGTAGCGCCGATTGCTTTTTGGGAGTGCCGTACAATCAAGCCAGCGTGGCGTTATTGACCGGGATGCTGGCCCAGCAGTGCGATTTGCAGCTCGGCGAATTGATTATGTCCTTCGGCGACGTGCATATTTATCGCAATCATTTCGAACAGGTCGCGTTGCAACTTAGCCGCGAGCCGCTGCCGCCACCCCTGCTCAAGTTTAAACGCCGGCCGGCGTCAATTTTCGATTACGCGTTCGAGGACTTCGAGCTGGTCGATTACCGGGCGCACCCGCATATCGCGGGAACCGTTTCGGTTTAGTCGAGTAGCCCCGGCCGCATTAGGCCGGGGCCGTTTGGCGAGGTTTTAAGCAGCGGACATTTCCGCTCTGGTTTTGCTTGATTGACGCTTATTTGTTGCCGGCCTTGATGTGTTCGACCGCTTCCTCGGCGGCTTTGGTTGCCATATCGGTGTGGCCTAGTTTGCCGTGTTCGATGGCGCTTTCCAGCGACTTGACGCCGGCGCTTAAGTGGGTTTTGGCCTCACCCTTGGCGACTTCTTCGCCTTTTTTGGCGTGAGGTAGCGCGGCTTCGGCATGTTCGACCAAGACGGACGCGTGGCCGGCCTTACCGTGGACCACTGCTTGGTTGGCGTGTTCTAAAGCTGTCGCGGCATGCTCTTCGGCGAAGGCGCCGGTCGCGGCGAACAATAGGGTGCTGATGGCTAACGTGATTATTTTATTCATAAATCCCCCGAAAGTAGTTCCAATGCATCCGAACTGGATGCCTAGCAGTGACTCTCTAGGTTACCGAATGGTTCATATTTAAACCGATCTTCAACTGTCATGAATACTTCCAAGCGTCTGGCGATCTTTCAGCGATTGGCCGAAGCCATCCCCGAGCCCACTACCGAGTTAAACTACACGACGCCGTTCGAATTGTTGGTGGCGGTGGTGCTATCGGCTCAGGCCACCGACAAAGGCGTCAACAAGGCTACCGCGAAATTATTTCCGGTCGCGAATACGCCGCAAGCGATTCTGGCGTTAGGCGAAGTGGGGCTGAAGGAACACATCAAGACCATAGGCTTATTCAACAGCAAGGCGGCAAATGTCATAAAACTTTGTCAGACTTTGATCGAAAAGCACGGCGGCGAGGTGCCTCGCGACCGGGCGGCGCTGGAAGCCTTGGCCGGCGTTGGCCGCAAAACCGCGAACGTGATTTTGAACACGGCCTTCGGTGAACCGACGATCGCGGTGGATACCCATATCTTCCGGGTTGCTAATCGGACCGGCTTGGCGGCGGGCGGAAATGTATTGACGGTGGAGAAGCAATTGGACAAGACCGTACCCAAGCTTTTCAAGAAAGATGCCCACCATTTACTGATCTTGCATGGCCGTTATATTTGCGTGGCCAGAAAACCGCGTTGCGAGGCTTGTTGCATCGCCGACCTGTGCGAATTTAAAGACAAGAATTTAACCTGAGTATGCAATAATCAGAATGAACGAATACGGTTGTACATCGGTCGTAGCAACGGTTTCGGGTTGCCGACCAAAATTATTATAAAAATTCAACGAGAGGATAACAGTATGAAAAAATTCAACAAATCTCCGCTGGTCGCCGCGATGGGTACCGCCGTTTTGTCCAGTTTGGCCGTCAATGTCCAAGCCGATGCCAATCCCTTTTCGCTGACGGAAATGGATGGCGGTTACATGCAGTTGGCCGAAACTCATCCTAGCCATTCCAACGGCAGAATCAGCGAAGGTGCTTGCGGTTCGAATGCGATGGATAGCAACGGCCAAAAAGTCGTAAAAGGTGCCAAAAAAGCCGAACCTAAAAAAACTGAGGGTTCCTGCGGCGAAGGCATGTGCGGTGGGATGATGCAGGGCGGCAAAATGAAACCCGGCATGGAACATTCCTGCGGAGCGATGATGAAAGGCAAGGATGGGGCGTGCGGCATGATGATGGGCGGCATGAATCATGACAATGATAAGGATAAAAAGTCGTCCGAAGGCAGTTGCGGAGCGATGATGCAAGGTGGTAAAGGTGGAGACGGTTCCTGTGGAGCGATGATGAAGGGTGGCGAAGGTAGTTGCGGCGGCAAAGTGGACGCCGATAAAGCGGCCGGCCATTAATTCTTGGTATGACCGTATAGACCCTCATTATGGATTTTCAGGATTTACAGCAGCTCGTTATCGACTACGGTTATCTCGCGCTATTCATCGGTACCTATTTGGAAGGGGAAACCATTCTCGTGATAGCCGGCTTTCTGGCCCACGGTGGTTATTTGGAGTTGCAATGGGTGATGCTGACGGCTTTTCTCGGCACGTTTGCCGGGGACCAGACTTTTTTCTATCTGGGGCGCTGGAAAGGTATCGCCTTTCTGGAGAAGCGGCCGCTCTGGCACAGCAAGACCGACAAAGTGTTTGAGTTGCTGCACAAGCATCAGATACCGGTCATATTGGGTTTCCGGTTTTTATACGGCGTGCGTAACGTCACGCCGTTTGTGATCGGGGCCAGCAAGATCCATCCGTTGAAGTTCTTCGCGCTGAATTTTCTTGGCGCGGCGATTTGGGCGATAGCGGTTGGATATTTAGGTTACACCTTTGGTCAGTTTGCCGAATCCATCATGGGCCAAGTCAAAAAATACGAAATGTATATTCTGGGCGTGCTCGTGGCGATTGGATTGGTGTTGTTTTGGCGATCCACGCACAAGCCGGAGGAATAAGGTATGGACAGCGTTCGCAATCTCGTGCATGGCGCCGGCCTGGGATTGCGGCGCGGCTTTATTGGTGAAATCCTGAATGCACCGCCGACCAATGTCGGTTTTTATGAGGTCGCGCCGGAAAACTGGATGCCGATCGGCGGCAAATATGGCAAGCAATTTCGAGCGCTGACCGAGCGCTACCCTTTTGTTTGTCACGGTTTATCGCTGTCGATCGGTAGCAGCGATCCCTTGGACGAGCAATTTGTTCGCGATTTGAAAGGGTTTTTGCGTCTGCACCGCATCAAATTTTACAGCGAGCATCTGAGTTATTGTAGCGATGGCGGGCACTTATACGATTTGATGCCGATACCGTTCACCGAAGCTGCGGTCAGGCATGTCGCGGGGCGGATTCGCAGGGTTCAGGATATTCTGGAGCAGCGCATCGCCATCGAAAATATTTCCTACTACGCCGCGCCGGGCCAGGAAATGGCCGAGATCGACTTCTTTAACGCCGTGGTCGCCGAGGCCGATTGCGACGTGTTGATCGACATCAACAATATCTACGTCAACAGCGTTAACCACGGCTACGATCCCGAGGCATTCTTGCGGGCGATGCCGGCGGAACGGATTGCGTATGCTCACATCGCCGGGCACTACGTCGAAGCCGAGGATTTTCTAGTCGATACGCACGGCGCCCCCGTGGTAGACCCGGTTTGGGGATTGCTGAATAAGGCCTATGACTGGTTCGGCGTATTTCCGACCCTGCTGGAACGCGATTTCAATCTGCCGCCGTTGACCGAATTGTTGGGGGAAGTTGATACGATCAGCCAAATCCAACAGCATTGGTTGATGGATAGCCGTAAGCAGGTTGCCTGATGGTGGTCGACTTTTCGACCACACAACGCGAGTTTGCCGGCTATATTCGCGCGCCCCTAGCCAACCGGCCGCCGGCTGACGTCGATTCGGGCAGGATGGCGATGTACCGCGAATTGTTCTTCAACAATATTGACAGCTTCTTAGCAAGCAACTTCCCGGTTTTGAAAACCGTGCTGACCGACCAGCAATGGCGGGAGATGGCCGAGGATTTTTATGCCCGTCACCCGTGCCGAACGCCATACTTTTCGCAAATCGCCGAAGAGTTTCTCGATTATCTGCAAAACCAACGGGATAACCCAGCGGATTACCCTTTCCTACTGGAGTTAGCTCATTACGAATGGGTGGAAATGGCGTTGTCGATCGCCCAAGAGCAAGCCACGATTGGGGATGCCGACTTTATAACCGATTCGCTGAATCGCGTCGTCCGGCTGTCGCCACTGGCTTGGCCCTTGCTTTACCAATTTCCAGTACAAGCTATTTCTCCGGCGTTTCTACCGGAAATGCCGGGCGATCAGCCGACATGTTTGATTGTTTACCGCGATATCGATGACGACGTGCATTTTCTGAAAACCACGCCGTTAACAATTCGAGCCTTGCAAATCTTGGACGAATGCGGCGCAATGCCGGGGCGAGCCTGCCTGGATAAACTCGGTGAAGAGTTCCCGCAGCTCGATCGCACCTCGGTTTTGGAGTTTGGCGCGAGGATGTTGACCGAACTCGCCGAGAAAGGCATCGTTATTCCAGGCGACGGCTGAAGCGGTGAACCCAAACCAAGCCGTCCTCGTTCCATTGCATGCCGGCATGCATGCTTAAAATCACTGTCTTGTAGCTTGCTAAATCCGGATAGCCTTCGGCGTCAGCGTCGGCATCGGTCATATCTCCGAGGCGTTGGCGATCCACGCCGATAATCTCGAACTCGATCCCTTCCAAAAAAAATCTCTCTCCGGGATAGGCATATAGGCCGTCTCGGCGTTGCTGGGTTTTATGTCCGGCCAGTGCGGAGGCAATCAATTTTGGGTGACGGATCAGTTTATCGATCGAACAGGTTTTTTCTGGCAAAGCATTCATAACGTAAGGTTTGTTGGATTAAGGTGTAAGGATTCTAGTTAATCTGGTTATTGTTTCACAGCTATAAAAAATAGCGGGGTCTTGTCGCGCAATATTTCAAATATCCCCATTTCGCCACAAAATTACTGTTGGCAATGCGATAGCCATGACAAATTATTCTTTCCGTCATGGTTGTCAAGGTAATTGCTGTCTATACTTTTTTCAGGGTTGTCGCCGCAACCGTAGGTGAGATGCGGTATCAACGGGTCCGTCGAAATAGTGGAGGTCCGGCAAGTGCCTATCTATCTGATTGCAGTTTTAGTGGCGGTGGTACTTATTGGCGGTGTAATGATTGGCGTTAGGGTTGGCTATCGGCGTTTATTGCGGGAACAGCGCAACCTGCCCCCCCCCGCTCCGGTATTGCCATTGACCGAGGTTGAGAAGTACGCCAACGGGATCGAACGTTTTGCTACCGAAGTTACGCCGATTTGGTCGGCGCATATCGAATCTTCCCGCCAACAAATGGAGCAGGCCGTTTCAGAGTTGACGATGCGCTTCGGCGGCATCATTCGAAACCTGGATGTCGCACTCAGCGCGTCATCGGCGACCTTGCAGAGTGGCGACCAAGATATATTCGGTTCCAGTAACGCGCGTTTGCAGCAAGTCGTTCAAGCGCTTGATGCCGCGCTACAAGAAAATGTCGTGGTATTGGAAAGAATTCGCTCCCTCAGCGGTTTCGTCGGTGAATTGAAGAATATGGCCAAGGAAGTGGCCAGAATTGCGGAACAGACCAACTTAATTGCATTGAATGCGGCAATAGAAGCCGCGCGAGCCGGAGAAGCGGGGCGCGGGTTTGCGGTGGTGGCTGACGAAGTCCGCAAGTTGTCCAATCAGTCCGGCGAGACCGGTAAATTAATCGGCGCCAAGGTCGATCAGGTCAGTACCGCGATTCACGGGACCTTGAGCGCGGTCGAAAAAAGTACCGAAAAAGAAGCGGCTGTTGTCGCGGCCTCCAGCGAAAACATCAGGACCGTATTAGCTGGTTTGCAGCAAGCGTTTGAAAATTTGCAGAATAACGCGGTCAATCTGAATCAGTCCGCGCAGATGATCAAGCAGGAAATCAATGGCTCGATTGTGCAGTTTCAGTTTCAAGACAGAATTGGCCAGGTGTTAGTCCATGTGCGCGATAGCATCAACGATTTTCCGCGTCAGGTTCAATTGAGTCATGCCGGCGGCACCTTGTCGTTGAAGCCGCTGGTGGCCGACGAAATCTTGCATGCGCTGACGAGCAGCTACACTATGGAGTCGGAGCACGTGCATCACGGCGCCGGCTCCCCGGTTAACGAACACCACGCTTCCGAAATCACTTTCTTCTAAGGTAACGACATATGGCAAAAACTATTTTAATCGTTGATGACTCGGCTTCCGTTCGACAAGTAGTCGCAATCGCTTTGAAAGGCGCTGGATATGACGTCATTGAGGCCGTGGACGGCAAGGATGGCTTGAGCAAGTTGAACGGCCAAAAGATTCACTTGATCATTTCCGACGTCAACATGCCGAATATGGACGGCATTACGTTCGTAAAGGAACTCAAGCAATTAGCGGCTTACAAGTTTACACCGGTGATCATGCTGACCACCGAGTCGCAAGAATCCAAGAAGCAGGAAGGCCAGGCCGCCGGTGCGAAAGCTTGGGTTGTTAAACCGTTTCAACCGGCGCAAATGTTGGCGGCTGTTTCCAAATTGATATTGCCCTGATCCGAATGCTGGCTTTGAGCTCGGCGACCGATCGGTTAGAACGGAGGTAACTCGCAATGCAAACGCTCACTATAGACGATGAATTGACCATCTTTACGGCCGCCGAGCAAAAGCGGAATTTGCTCAATTTTCTAAGTACCGGCGATGACTTGGAAATTAACCTTTCGCAAGTCGCGGAAATGGATACGGCGGGCCTGCAATTATTGATCTTGTCGAAGCGCGAGGCTGGTCTGGCCGGCAAACAGTTAAGGTTCGTCATGCACAGCAAAGCGGTGCTGGATATTTTGGAATTGGCGAATCTGACGACCGCATTCGGCGACCAGGTCGTCCTGGCACAAAACTAAGAGGTGGGACAGATGAGTATCGACGACGAAATGAAGCAAGCCTTGGTGACGTTCACCATCGAAAGTTTGGAATTGTTGCAGGACATGGAAGATTGCCTGCTGACGATCGAGAACGGTGAAGATCAGTCCGAACGCATCAACGCGATATTTCGGGCCGCGCACACGATAAAAGGCTCGTCCGGCTTGTTTGGTTTGGACCACATTGTACGTTTCACTCACGTGGTCGAGAGTGTGTTGGATGCCTTGCGGGACGGCGTTTTGGAGGTTACACCGGAGTTGGTCGCCATCTTGTTGCCGTGTTGCGATCAGATTGCGCTGTTGATTCGAGCAGTTGCCGATGGCAATACCGACGAAGACCCCGATTTGACGGTAGCTGGCGACGAATTACTGGCCAAACTGCGCCCGTTTCTGGAGCAGCCGGATTTCGCCAAAGAGGTGGTCGCCGCCGGCCCCGATCGTGTGGAGACCATCGGAGGCGGAGGCGTTATGGAAAGCGGCAACTGGCATATTTCCTTGCGCTTCGGTTCGGATAGCCTGCGGAACGGCATGGATCCGTTGTCTTTCATTCGCTATTTGTCCACCTTGGGAACCCTGGTCAATCTAACCACGATCAGCGAAGCGATTCCTCCGGCGGAGCAGATGGACCCCGAGACCAATTATTTAGGCTTCGAAATCGACATTAAGAGCGAAGCCGGCAAGGAGGCGTTGGAGAATGTATTCGAGTTCGTGCGCGAGGATAGCTTGATTCACATTTTGCCACTGGAAAGCGCTATAGGTGAATACATCGAGTTGATCCGCGCATTGCCGGAAGACGATACCTATTTGGGCGAACTTCTGGTCAAAAGTGGCGTATTAACGCGCCGGGAGCTTGAGGAAGGTTTAAGTCAACAGCAGGCTACTACGGAACCGACCAAATCCGCTCAGCCTATCGGTGAAATTTTAGTCGAGCAACAATCCGTCCAGCAGCCCTTGGTGAATGCCGCGCTGGAAAAACAAAAGCAGATTAAAGACAACAAGGCCAGAGAAAACCAGAGTATTCGTGTCGATGCGGAGCGCTTGGACAAGCTGATCGATTTAATCGGTGAGTTGGTGATATCCAGCGCGGGTGTGAACCTGCGCGCGTCGCAGACCGCACAGACCGCATTGCTGGAAGCGACCGGGGAAATGATGCGTTTGGTCGAAGAAGTCAGGGACAGTGCTTTGCAACTGCGAATGGTGCCGATAGGCACCACTTTCAGTCGTTTTCAGCGCGTGGTTCGCGATGTCAGCAAGGAGCTGGGAAAGGACATTGCGCTGGCGATTTCCGGTGGCGAGACCGAAGTGGACAAATCGGTGGTCGAAAAAATCGGCGATCCGTTAATGCATTTGGTCCGCAATGCGATGGATCACGGTATCGAATCAGCCGAAGTCCGTCGGGAGAATGGCAAGTCGGCCCAAGGCACCCTGCGGCTCAATGCCTATCACGAGTCGGGCGTGATTGTCATAGAAGTGCAGGACGACGGTGGTGGTTTGAATCGGGAGCGGATTCTGGCCAAGGCCATCGAAAAAGGTTTAATTCAGCCGGATGCCAAACTGACTGATCAGGAGGTTTATGCATTGATTTTCGAACCGGGATTTTCCACGGCTCAGCAAATCTCCAATCTATCCGGACGTGGAGTCGGAATGGATGTGGTCAAGCGGAATGTTACCGATTTACGCGGATCGATAGAGGTTGATAGTGCGCAGAACGTCGGCACCACCGTGCGCATCCGTTTGCCGCTGACGTTGGCGATTATCGACGGGTTCTTGGTTGGCGTCGGCAAGGCATCCTTTGTGATTCCGCTTGACCGGGTCGTAGAGTGCGTCGAACTCAGCCATGACGATGACGAGCACGACTATATGGATTTGCGAGGTGAAGTCCTGCCTTTCATCCGTTTGAAGAAATTATTCGGCGTTCCTGGCGAATCGGCGCGGCGTGCCAACGTGGTGGTGGTCGAGGTGGCCGGTGCGAAGACTGGGCTGGTTGTCGATCGATTATTGGGCGAATTTCAAACAGTTATTAAACCACTGGGTAAATTGTTCGGCCACGTTCAAGGTTTGGGCGGTTCCACAATACTCGGTAGCGGCGAGGTGGCATTGATACTGGATATCCCGGTATTGGTGGGTGCCTTCGAGCAGTATATGGTGCGCGGGTTTGCGGCGTAACAGTTAATGCAGGGATGAATGTTGGTTGGGTCGGTTTTAAGGATGCTTGCGTCAAAGCATCGCTTGTTCTATTACCCAAGTTTGCGAATATTTATCCTGCGGAAAGCAAAAACGAAAGTTTCCGTGGGCATGGGGTTGAAAAAATGACGATTAAACAACGAATGCTGCTTCTGGTTTTAGCGGCGGTTTTGGGTTTGGGGGGGCTAGCTGGATTTAATTATGTTCAGATCGGCCGTGTCTATACCGCAGCCAATTTCAACACGGAGAATACTTTGCCGAGCGTGCTTATTCTGAACGACATTAGTTTTGAACTGGCAAAAATGCGCACTAACGTTTGGCAACACTTGCTGCAAAGCGAGCCGGCGGCAATGGATGAACTGGAGCGAGGTTTTGCCGAGAGCGACAACAAAATCGATAAATTAATAAAAGATTACGAACCGCTGTTGGCCGACGACGAAGATAAAAAACTTCTTGATGCGGATAAAGCCGGGTTGGCCGAATACGGACTATTTTGGAACAGGGTGCGCGAGTTATCGCGTGCCGGCCAAAAATCGGAGGCTAAGAATCTGATTCTTGACAATCAAGCCTTAATGAACCGGACCGTAAATAATTTTAGGCGCCACGGCGAATACAACGCCGATTTGGGTAAAAATTCCTCCGCATCCGCGGAAGCGATACGTGGAAGTGCAGCGCTCCTCTCCAGCCTGATCGCTTTGTTGGGGATAACGATCATCGGTGCGATCGGAGGGCTGATTACCCGTAATCTGATGCGTCAAATGGGCGGAGAACCGGGTTTTGTCGCGGCATTAGCTGCGAAAGTGGCCGTCGGCGACTTTTCGTCTCGAATCGAGTTGCAAGACGGCGATCACGTCAGTGTGATGGCGGCTATGAAGCGAATGAGCGACAACGTCAAAGCGCTGCTGGCCGAAATGGAGCGCATGAGCAGCGAGCACGAAAAAGGCGATATCGACGTGGTGGTCGATATCGCGAAATTCCAGGGTGATTACAAAGCGATGGCTCAAGGCGTCAACGATATGGTTAACGGCCATATCGCGGTCAAAAAGAAAGCGATGGCAGTCTTTACAAAGTTCGGTCAGGGAGATTTCGACGCCAGTATGGAGAAATTGCCTGGTAAAAAAGCGTTTATCAATGACACGATCGAATTGGTGCGTGGTAACTTGAAAGCGGTCATTCAAGATGCGGACCATTTGGTAAGTGCGGCTGTGGAAGGGCGATTGGCAACTCGCGCAGATGCCAGCAAGCATCAGGGCGATTTCCGGAGATTGGTGGAAGGGGTCAATGCGACATTGGATGCGGTGATTGGGCCGTTGAACGTGGCGGCGGATTATGTGGATAACATATCCCGAGGCAACATTCCGGCTAAGATTACCGACAGTTACAACGGCGACTTCAACACGATTAAAAACAACCTGAACAACTGTATCGACGCGATCGGCAATATGGTCGCCGAAGCGGCGAGCTTGGAAAAAGCCGCGATCGAAGGTCGGTTAGCGACGCGCGCGGATGCGAGCCAGTACCAAGGTGACTATCGGAAGATCGTACAGGGTGTAAACAATACGCTGGACGCGGTGATTGGGCCGTTGAATGTGGCGGCCGACTATGTAGACCGCATTGCAAAAGGCGCCATCCCGGCGAAAATCACCGACAGTTACAACGGCGACTTCAATGTGATCAAAAATAATTTGAACACGTGTATCGACGCGGTCAATGCGTTAGTGGCGGACGCGGTGATGTTGTCGCAAGCGGCGGTGGAAGGCAAACTGTCGACTCGCGCCGATGCGACCCTGCACCAAGGCGATTACCGCAAGATCGTCGAAGGTGTCAACGAAACTCTGGATGCGGTGATTGGGCCGTTGAACGTGGCGGCGGATTATGTGGACAACATATCCCGAGGCAACATTCCGGCTAAGATTACCGACAGTTACAACGGCGATTTCAATACGATTAAAAACAACCTGAACAACTGTATCGACGCAATCGGCAATATGGTTGCCGAAGCGGCGAGCTTGGAAAAAGCCGCGATCGAAGGTCGGTTAGCGACGCGCGCGGATGCGAGCCAGTACCAAGGTGACTATCGGAAGATCGTACAGGGTGTAAACAATACGCTGGACGCGGTGATTGGGCCGTTGAACGTGGCGGCCGACTATGTAGACCGCATTGCAAAAGGCGCCATCCCGGCGAAAATCACCGACAGTTACAACGGCGACTTCAATGTGATCAAAAATAATTTGAACACGTGTATCGACGCGGTCAATGCGTTAGTGGCGGACGCGGTGATGTTGTCGCAAGCGGCGGTGGAAGGCAAACTGTCGACTCGCGCCGATGCGACCCTGCACCAAGGCGATTACCGCAAGATTGTCGAAGGTGTCAACGAAACCCTGGATGCGGTGATTGGGCCGTTGAACGTGGCGGCGGATTATGTGGACAACATATCCCGAGGCAACATTCCGGCTAAGATTACCGACAGTTACAACGGCGATTTCAATACGATTAAAAACAACCTGAACAACTGTATCGACGCAATCGGCAATATGGTTGCCGAAGCGGCGAGCTTGGAAAAAGCCGCGATCGAAGGTCGGTTAGCGACGCGCGCGGATGCGAGCCAGTACCAAGGTGACTATCGGAAGATCGTACAGGGTGTAAACAATACGCTGGACGCGGTGATTGGGCCGTTGAACGTGGCGGCCGACTATGTAGACCGCATTGCAAAAGGCGCCATCCCGGCGAAAATCACCGACAGTTACAACGGCGACTTCAATGTGATCAAAAATAATTTGAACACGTGTATCGACGCGGTCAATGCGTTAGTGGCGGACGCGGTGATGTTGTCGCAAGCGGCGGTGGAAGGCAAACTGTCGACTCGCGCCGATGCGACCCTGCACCAAGGCGATTACCGCAAGATTGTCGAAGGTGTCAACGAAACCCTGGATGCGGTGATTGGGCCGTTGAACGTGGCGGCGGATTATGTGGACAACATATCCCGAGGCAACATTCCGGCTAAGATTACCGACAGTTACAACGGCGATTTCAATACGATTAAAAACAACCTGAATACCTGCATTGAAGCGGTTAACGCTTTGGTGTCCGATGCCAACATGTTGGCGAAGGCGGCCATGGAGGGGCAGTTGTCGACTCGGGCGGATGCGGGCAAACATCAGGGAGACTTCCGCAAAATCGTTGAAGGCGTAAACGAGACATTGGATCGAGTAATTTTGCCGGTCAACGAAGCGGTCGAAGTGCTGTCACTGGTTGAACAAGGCGATCTGACCCGTACCGTCAACGGCGACTATAAGGGGCAATTGGCCGACTTCAAGGATACTGTGAATAACACGATTGCCAAGTTGTCGCAAACAATCAGCGAAGTTGTCGATGCGACGAACCAGCTAAGCAATGCTTCCGAGCAAATTAGCTCGACATCGCAAGCGCTATCGCAATCCGCTAGTGAGCAGGCGGCCAGCGTCGAGGAAACCAGCGCCAGCATCGAGGAAATGGCGGCCAGTATCAATCAGAACGCGGAAAACGCCAAAGTCACCGACGGTATGGCCGGTAAGGCTTCGAAAGAAGCCATGGAGGGCGGTGAGGCGGTCAAGCATACTGTCGAAGCGATGAAAGAGATCGCCAATAAAATCGGCATCATTGACGATATTGCCTATCAGACTAATATGTTAGCGTTGAATGCCGCGATCGAAGCGGCCAGGGCCGGCGATCACGGCAAAGGCTTTGCCGTGGTGGCGGCCGAGGTACGGAAGTTGGCGGAACGCAGTCAAGTCGCGGCACAGGAAATTGGCGAATTGGCTGAGAACAGCGTGAAAACCGCGGAAAGCGCCGGCAAGTTGTTGGACGAAATCGTGCCCAGCATCGCTAAGACTTCGGACCTGGTCCAAGAGATCGCGGCTGCCTCGCACGAGCAGTCCGCGGGTGTCGGCCAAATCAACAACGCCGTGAACCAAATGAACCAGATTACCCAACAGAACGCGGCGGCTAGCGAACAATTGGCGGCCACTTCCGAGGAAATGACTGGGCAGGCGGAGCAACTGCAGAGTTTGATGAGTTTCTTCAAAATTGGTCACCGAGAACAGGGTGGCAGTAGGCGCGCCGTGATCAAGACGCCGCGTAAGACTACGCCTACTCACAGCATGGTAACTTCGGAGCCCGTGGGAAATTACGAGCCTGAATTCGATTTGAACCAATTCGAGCGCTTCTAGGAGGGCATATGGGCACATTGGCAACAAGATCTTCGCAGTCTATGGACTTGGTCGTCGGGCAACAACTTGCGGCGGCCGGCCAATACCTGACCTTTGTATTAGGGGGTGAGGTTTACGCCTTGGGGATACTAAACATCAAGGAAATTATCGATTACGGAAACCTAACGGAAGTACCGATGATGCCCGTATTTGTTCGTGGCGTGATTAACTTGCGCGGCAGCGTGGTGCCCGTGATCGACTTGCTGGCGCGTTTCGGCAAAGGGGTTACCATGATCGCCAAGCGGACGGGGATTGTCATCGTGGAAACCTCGGTCGGAGATAACGACGATAATCGCCAATATTTGGGCATTATCGTCGATGCCGTCAACGAGGTCGTCGAGATTGCCGGGCATGAAATCGAGCCGCCGCCTAGCTTTGGCGCCGGTATTCGGCCGGATTTTATCAACGGGATGGCTAAGCGGGATAATCGTTTCGTCATTTTATTGAACGTCGACAAAGTGCTTTCGGTGGATGAAATGGCGGCGCTGGGACAAGCGGCCGATCATATCCCCGGAAATGCGTTTGCTGAATAATTCACGGTAATGAACAAACCGGCAAATCACTACGGCAATGCTCCGGTATTGCAACACCACGAGTTCCTGTGGATTAAGGACTATTTGTATAAGAATGCCGGAATTGTCCTAAATGAATCCAAGCAAGTCATGGTGATGGGGCGATTGGAAAAGCGCCTGCGTTATTACGATTTGTCGAGCTATACCGAGTATTTCAAGCTTTTTACCAAGCCGGGCTTCGAAAACGAACGAGTGATCGCCATCGATTTGTTGACGACCAACGAAACTTATTTTTTTCGCGAGCCCGCCCATTTCGATTTCTTCACCGGCAGCATTTTGCCGCAATACTCGTCATATCGAAGCTTTCGGGTTTGGAGCGCGGCGAGTTCCAGCGGTGAAGAAGCCTATACTTTAGCGATGTTGTTAGCGGAATACGGTCGCGGCATGCAGTGGGAAATTCTAGGGACCGATATTTCCACTCGCATCTTGGATAAAGCCAAGCGAGGCCTTTATCCTAGTCAGGCTTCCGAGAAAATCCCGCCTGACTTGTTGAAAAAATATTGCCTGAAAGGCACGGGTGAGTACGACGGTTTTCTATTGATCGACCCGGCTCTACGGAGGAATGTCAAATTCGATTACGCCAATTTGATCGGCAACCTGCCGGATTTGGGTAGGTTCGAGGTGATATTTTTGCGGAACGTGATGATTTATTTCGATATTGAAACCAAACAACGTCTATTGGAGCGGATACTGAAATCGCTACAGCCGGGCGGCTATTTTTTCGTCAGTCATTCCGAGTCCCTAAACGGCTTGAATACCGAATTGCAACTGATTCGGCCATCTATTTACCGTAAACCCGAGAAATTCTAGGTCCCGGTTGTCACGGTCACGGTTTCGAATGCGGCGTCGTTTGAGGCGGGGCCGCTGAGGTTAACACAAACAGGCGCGACAAATGACATCACCCAAAATCCGAGTGTTGATCGTCGATGATTCGGCGGTTGTCAGGCAAGTGCTGACCGCTTTTTTAGGGCATTGCCAAGAGATCGACGTGATCGGGGCGGCTTCCGACCCGATATTCGCTATGGCGAAAATGAATCAGGATTGGCCGGACGTGATAGTCCTGGACGTCGAGATGCCGAGAATGGACGGCATCACGTTTCTAAAGAAAATTATGTCGGTACGTCCCACGCCGGTTGTGATCTGCTCAACCTTGACCGAAAAAGGCGCGGAAACCACGATGCAGGCATTAGCGGCCGGCGCCGTGGGTATCGTTACCAAACCGAAAGCGGGACTAAAGAGTTTTCTCGAAGACGATAGCGGCGATATCGTTCACGCGATCAAAGCGGCGGCGTTGACCGATATGCGGAGGATGAAAGCCATGACGATGGCATCGCATGCCGCCGAGGTTAAAAGTCATCATCAACCAAGCCAGCCGACATCGGCGCCTTCCGCGCTGGCGGCGACCACCGACAGGCTAGTCGCTATAGGAACATCGACCGGCGGTACTCAGGCCTTGGAGGTGGTATTGACACATTTGCCGAGGGTTAGCCCCGGCATTGTGATTGTGCAGCACATGCCTGAGAAATTCACCGGCGCCTTCGCGGCCAGACTCAACGGCATTTGCCAAATCGAAGTCAAGGAGGCCGTCAGTGGCGATCGGGTGATTCCGGGCCGGGCGTTGATTGCGCCGGGCGGTAAGCATATGACAGTAATCCGTAGCGGCGCCCAGTACATTGCCGAGGTCCAGGACGGTCCGTTGGTGAACCGGCACCGCCCATCGGTCGACGTGTTGTTCCGGTCCGTGGCGAAATACGCCGGGAAAAACGCGTTAGGTATCATCATGACCGGGATGGGCGACGATGGTGCTCGCGGTTTGCGCGATATGTTGGCGGCTGGTGCCCGTACCGCCGGCCAGGACGAAAAGACTTGCGTTGTCTACGGCATGCCCAAGGAAGCGGTCAAACTCGGTGCGGTTCAGCAAGAGTTGCCGCTGGAGTCCATCGCCGGGTTGATTGAGCAATACGGAAAAGCCAATTAGCGATACCTCGTAAAATCTTCGTCGTAGACCGCTGGGTGTCGGCGATAATGGCGGTTTTGCGATGGAGATTAGCTATGCGCTATTTGCACACGATGGTCCGCGTAAACAACCTGGAAGAGTCGTTGGACTTTTACTGCGCCAAGCTTGGCTTGAGCGAAGTTAGGCGAATGGACAGCGAAGCGGGGCGGTTTACATTGGTGTATCTGGCTGCCCCGGCCGATCTGGCGAGTGCTAGCGCTCAAGACGCTCCCTTGTTGGAGCTGACGTACAATTGGGATGTCGAGGAGTATGCTGGAGGCCGTAATTTCGGCCATTTGGCCTTCGAGGTTGACGACATATACGAGGTCTGTCGGCGCTTGTTGGACCAAGGCGTGACGATCAACCGGCCGCCACGCGACGGTTGGATGGCGTTTATTCGCTCGCCCGATCAAATATCGATAGAATTGTTGCAAAAGGGCGGTGCCCTACCGCCGCAAGAGCCTTGGGTTTCGATGGCGAATGCCGGCGTCTGGTGAGGTCGAACCGTTTGCCGCCACTTAGTCTGTATATTCACTTCCCCTGGTGTATCCGCAAATGCCCTTATTGCGACTTTAACTCGCACGCGGTGAAGGAATCGATTCCTGAAGCAGAGTATATCGAGGCGTTGTTGCGCGATTTGGCAAGGGATTTGGAATACTTTGGCCTGGATCGGGCGGTTGTCAGTATTTTTATGGGCGGAGGCACTCCCAGCTTGTTTTCGCCCCCGATGCTGGATCGTTTGCTGGCGGGGGTTCGCGGCCTAGTGTCGCTGGCCGTCGACTGCGAGATCACGCTGGAGGCCAACCCCGGTACCTTCGAAAGTGGCAAATTCCGCGAATTTCGAGCGCTGGGGATCAATCGCCTGTCGATAGGCATTCAAAGCTTTCAAGATCGGCATTTGCAAACCCTCGGCCGGGTTCACTCGGCGGCGGAAGCGATCACGGCGGCGGAAATCGCGGTGGCGGCCGGTTTCGAAAATTTCAATTTAGACTTGATGTTTGGCTTGCCGGGACAGAGCGAGGCCGAAGCCTTCGACGATGTAAGGTTGGCAACCGGTTTACGGCCCGCGCATATCTCGTTTTATCAGCTCACTTTAGAACCGAATACTTATTTCCATAAGTTTCCGCCCCGCTTGCCGGACGACGAGGTCATCTTTGCCGCGCAGAAGCGTAGTCAGGCTTGGCTGGCCGAACACGGTTACAGCCAATACGAGGTGTCCGCCTACGCCTCCACCGCCAATCAGTGTCGGCATAACCGTAACTATTGGCAGTTTGGAGACTATTTAGGAATAGGCGCCGGGGCTCACGGTAAGATCAGTCAGGCCTTACCGAGCAACATTGTCCGCACCGCGAAACCGCGAAATCCCGAGCAATACTTGCGCGAGCCTTGGACTGTCAGCCGATCCCGGATCGAGCTTGACCAACTACCGCTGGAGTTTGCGATGAATCGTTTGCGCTTGCGGGACGGTTTCCGTTTGAGCGAATTCGAGGTGGCTACCGGCTTGTCCGGCGAAGCGCTAGCCGCTCCGTTGCGGAATGGGCTGGCGGAAGGCTTGCTGGAGCTAGCGGACGGCTTTTACCGTTGTTCGGCGCGCGGTTGGGATTTTCTGGACGTGTTGTTAGAAAAGTTCGTGCCTGAATAGGGCGCGGGTATAATTCCAAGTTTTATGTCGCTAGTATAGGCCCATGCAAGACTATCAATACCAGTTTATCCGTTACGCCTTGGATTGCGGCGTTCTTAAATTCGGCGATTTTCAACTCAAATCCGGCCGGCGCAGCCCTTACTTTTTCAATACCGGATTATTCAATACCGGAGCGATGCTCGATCGGTTGGGCCAGTTTTACGCTCAGGCCATCATAGACGCGGGTGTTTCGGTCGATGTGCTTTACGGGCCGGCTTACAAGGGAATTCCGTTGGTGAGTGCGACGGCAATCGCCTACGCCAGGATGCAGAGCGACATCCCGTTTACGTTCAACCGCAAGGAGGCCAAGGATCACGGCGAAGGTGGGGTACTCGTAGGGGCGCCGCTGCAGGGGCGGGTCTGGATTCTGGACGATGTCATCACGGCAGGCACCTCGGTTAGGGAGTCGGTCGACATCATCCGCGCGGCGGGCGCTGAACCCGAGGGCGTGGTCATAGCGTTGGATCGTCAGGAAAAGGGCCAGAATCAGAGATCCGCGGTGCAAGAGGTGGAATCCCAGTTCGGTATTCAGGTGTTGCCCATTATTACATTGGCGGACATTGTCGTATTTATCGAGCGGGAAGCTGGCTATGCCGATAAGTTGTCGGTGATCCGAGAATATCGCGAGCAATACGGGCTTTAGGCCGAAGTGCGGCCGGGCTCTCTCACGGAGAATGGTCTACACTTAGCCCTTACTATCAGCCCTCAAATCGAGTACCGTCAGCACAAAGGCAAGCCATGAGAAATCTGGAATTTAGGGAACAGTTGCATGAGTACGCGCATTGGCGCGAACAACTGATTCAGGCTATCGACATGTACCGGGACTGGCGTACGCGTTATCGCTTCAGCGATCCGCAAAGTACCGACACCTTGTTAAATATTCTGCAGGGCTTGCAAAACGATCGGGTGACATTGGCCTTCGTCGCGGAATTCTCGCGCGGTAAAACCGAGTTGATTAACGCGTTGTTTTTTGCCGAGACCGGCGTGCGTTTGTTGCCGTCCTCGCCGGGACGGACCACGATGTCGCCGACTGAGTTGTTTTGGGACGAGAAGGGCGGCAGCTATATCCGTTTGTTGAATATCGAAAGTCGTTTGGAAGACATCTCGCTGATGGATTACAAGCGTAATCCGGACCGTTGGACTCAGATCGACTTGAATTGCGATTCGCCCACCCAGATGCAGGAGGCGTTCAAAGAGTTGATCGCTACCAAGCGGATTTCGCGGGAAATGGCCGACAAGCTGGGCTTATGGAACGAACGCGAAGCGGCGGAACAAGGCATCATTAATCCGGAAAGCGTCGAGGTGCCTTGCTGGCGTCACGCGCTGATCAGTTTTCCGCATCCTTTGTTGAAAGAAGGCTTGTGTATCCTCGATACGCCGGGCCTGAACGCGTTGGGTACCGAGCCGGAACTAACCTTGAGCATGTTGCCCAGCGCTCAGGCCATCGTGTTCGTGTTGGCGGCCGACACCGGCGTCACCAAGAGCGATCTGGAAATGTGGAAGAGCCATGTCTGCAGTTCCCGTGCGGGTTCGCGCCGGCAGGGCCTGGCGGTCGTCATGAACAAAATCGACTCGATGTGGGACGATTTGATCGGCGAAGTCGGCTACGACGCGGCGATACGCAAGCAGATCGAAACCTCCGCGTCTATTCTGAATCTGGATCGGAATGTCGTGTTTCCGGTATCCGCCAAGCAGGCCTTGCTGGCCAAGGTCAAGGGCGACGAAGCACTGCTGCGCAAGAGTCGTTTGGATTTGCTGGAAAATTATTTGTCCGACGATATTCTGGATCAGCGCCGGGATATTTTGAAAGGCGTGGTCGAGAAGGAAATCGGATTTTTGGTTAGCGAATCGGCCAAGCTGATGGAAGCCAAAATCAGTAATGCCAGTAAGCAACTGGACGAGTTCAAGCAAATGGATTTCGAAAACCAGGAGATGACCGGCAAGCTAATGGCGGAAACTCGCGACCGGCAAAACGCCTACATGGCGAATGTCGAGAATTTCCAGGCCAGTCGCAAGGTGTTTGCGGTGCAGGCCAAGATGCTGATCGATTCGTTTTCCAGGGAAAGAATCGACGACATCATCAAGCGTACGCGTCACGATATGAGTAAAAGTCTGACGACCTACGGTATGAAGCAAAATATGCGCAAACTGTTCGACGAGTTGCGTGATTTGTTACAGGACTCGGTGGATATGACCGAGGAAACTCGGCGCTTGATTAAAGCCATACATAAGAAATTCCAGGACGAATACGGCTTCAAGGAAATCGAGCCGCAATTGTTCTCGATCAAGCAATATCAATTCGAGCTGGAGCAGATTTTCGAGGAAGGCGAAGCGTTCCGTACTAGCGCCCGAACCACGATGACCGAGCAAAGCATCGTGGTGAATAAGCTGTACAGTACCTTGATCGCCAAGGCGAGAAACATTTTGCAGCAAGCCCAAAAAGACGCGGTGACTTGGAGCAACAGCGTGTTGACGCCATTGATGCACCAAATCAAGGATCATAAAAAGCAGATAGAAAGCCGTTTGGTCATGCTGCGCAAGATCAACGAATCCAAAGGCAGCGTCGCCGAAAGCATCGCTCAGTTGGAGTCGGAGCTTGCTCCGCTGGAGCAACAGCAGAAGGAGCTGTTGACCATTATCAAGGCCATGCATTTGGACGTAAAGCCGGGTTGATGGCTTGCGCGATCTTGCAATCCCACCGGTGAATCGATCCGCAAATCCTTCGCTATTCCCCTGCTAACAACTGCCGCAAGCGTCGCCAATCGAAAAATGGCCCAGGGTCGGTTTTGCGGTCCGGGGCAATTTCGCTATGACCGGCGATGCGTTCGTGGGATAAGCCGGGGTAGTTGGCTAACAGCGCTTTAATCGTCGTCGCTAAGCTCAAGTATTGTTCGTCGGTGTACGGGCAATCCACCGCGCCTTCCAATTCGATGCCTATCGAAAAGTCGTTACAGCGTTCGCGGTCTTGGTAGCGTGAAATCCCCGCGTGCCAAGCGCGGCGGTCAAACGCAACGTACTGAGACAGGTCGCCCTCCCGATTTATCAATAAATGCGCGGAAACCCGTAGCGTTTGAATTTCGGCGAAAAATGGGTGGTCGTCGGGATTCAATTGGTTGCAAAACAGCCGATCGATGTGCGGTCCGCCGAATTCGCCGGGCGGTAGACTGATGCAATGGATTACGACCAGTGAAATGTCGGTCGGGTTCGGGCGAGCGTCGTGATTCGGCGATGGAACTTGCCTGGCGCAAAGCAGCAAGTGATGGTTGATCGGTAGCGAGCTTTCATCGGCTGGCGGTTGAGTTATCATCGGGTAGTCCGGTCTCGACACATTGGCCGGGTATAATAACGGCTTTGTCTAAACGATTGGCGATTCTAATGACTACTGGGCCTTCCGACTCCGAAATTGCTACTTACCTCGCCGAAGATGTCGGTACGGGGGATTTGACCGCTGCGCTGATCCCGTCGGAAACTCAGGCGGTTGCCAGCGTTGTCGCGCGCGACGCCATGGTGCTGTGCGGTAGGGCTTGGTTCGATGCGGTGTTTCGCCAGTTGAGTCCGGATGTGATTGTGGATTGGCAATTCGGCGACGGCGACCGGGTGCCGGCCGGCGGCGAGCTGTGCCAGGTTCGCGGTCAGGCCAGAGCGTTGTTGACCGGCGAACGGACCGCGTTAAATTTGCTGCAGACGTTGTCGGCTACCGCGACGCTGGCGCGTCAATATGCCGACGCGGTGGAAGGTACTGGTTGCCGGGTGCTGGATACCCGCAAGACTTTACCCGGACTACGAGTGGCGCAGAAATACGCCGTGGCTTGCGGAGGTTGCGTTAACCATCGAATCGGATTATTCGATGCTGTCTTGATTAAAGAGAACCATATCTTGGCGGCCGGATCGATTCCGGCGGCTATAGCGGCTGCTAGGGTTTATGCCGGTGTGCCGGTCGAGGTGGAGGTCGAAAACCTGGCGGAATTCGAAGTGGCTTGGCAAGCCAGTCCGGATAGAATTATGTTGGATAATTTCTCGCTAGCCGATATGGCGGTTGCGGTCGCGAAGAACAAAGGACAGTTGGAATTGGAAGCGTCAGGTAATATCACGCTGGAAAATATTCGAGAGGTCGCCGAGACCGGCGTGGATTTTATTTCTATTGGTGCCTTGACCAAAAACATTAAGGCCGTCGATTTGTCGATGCGCATTCAGATGCGCATCGACTGAACCTAGGCCGTTTTAGCTGACCGCGTTTAGCATTTCGTTTTCGTACAAACGCAGTTTTTTCCAGTTCGCGAACTTGCTGTCATCGAAATAGGCATCGTGGTCGATGGCGTGTTCGTAACAGCTACGGAATAGTCTGGCGGTTCGAAATGCATGTAACTCGTCGTCGGCGGTTACCGTGTCGACGTTGCCGACTTGGAAGGTTTTGTTGCGGGATTTACTGTCTTTGACCCAGAACACGGTATAGCACAGATAGCTTTTGTCCTTGCGATGGTCGAACTTAATGGTTCTGGATACTCCGGTTACGCCGGTGGTGGTTTTGTTTTTCGGCGGCTTCAAGAATCGGGTCTTGCTGCCTTTTAATACCACTAACATTTGGTCGCGCCAAGTAATCGCGGCTTTCAGCGACTTGGTTTTGCTACCCCAAAGTTTATGCGAAAAATAACGGCTGCTCTCCTTGCCGCGCCGAACGATGCGAACTTGAAAACCGAATGCATCGGGTTCTGTGATGTGTTTTACTTTTGCCATACTTAATACCCCAACCAGAAAATTCACAAAAGGTCTGCAGGTGAATTTTAAAGTCAGACACACGCAGACTGTCTGTTAATTGTGTAAGCTTTTGCCTACAAGTTAGCGCGAATCGCATCATCTTGCAAGTAGAATTTGCCTGGATTATTGGGTGAATACCCAGTATTTTAGTGTAGAATAAGCTTCAGCCTTACCCCAAAGGCGTTTCCCCCCTGTTAACCTTTTGTTTTTAAAAAATTTTGGAGGAACTCAATGAGTGTTTTAGTTGGTAAGCAAGCCCCCGATTTTACGGTTCCTGCGGTTCTGGGCGATGGTCAGATCGTCGACTCCTATAGTTTTTCTGAAGCCACGAGCGGCAAATATGCTGTACTTTTCTTCTATCCGCTGGACTTTACCTTCGTCTGCCCTAGCGAGCTAATCGCTTTGGATCACCGTATCGACGAGTTCAAAAGCCGTGGTGTCGAAGTCGTTGGCGTGTCCATCGATTCGCACTTTACTCACAATGCATGGCGTAACACACCGGTTAACCAAGGCGGTATCGGTCCGGTTCGTTACACCCTGGCCGCCGACCTGACTCACAGTATCTGCAAAGATTACGATGTTGAATCCGCTGGCGGCGTAGCGTTTCGCGGTAGTTTCCTAATCGACAAAGCAGGTGTCGTGCGCCATCAAGTGGTTAACGATTTGCCATTGGGTCGCAACTTCGACGAAATGTTGCGCATGGTCGATGCGTTGCAATTCCATGAAGAGCATGGTGAAGTTTGTCCCGCCGGTTGGAACAAAGGCGATTCCGGCATGAACGCCAATCCGCAAGGCGTGGCTGAGTATTTGAGCAAAAACGCCGACAAACTGTAAGCTTCGTCGGTCTAGGCTTGTAGGCGCGTTGCTGTCGAGGCAACGCGCCTTTTTTATGCGCCGGAGTTTGGCCCGCCTCGGGTTCTATCCAGCTTTCGATAGCCGATGGCTTCGCTTAGATGCGGAATTTCGATCGTATTGGAACCGGCCAGGTCGGCGATGGTGCGGGCCAGTTTCAGAATGCGATGATACGCACGGTGCGACAGTCCGAACTTTTCCATCGCTTGTTCGAGCAGCCGGTGGCCTGCGTCCGTCAGAGTGCAGTAGCGTTTGACTTCCGCCGCTGATAATGCCGAATTGGCCTTGCCGCAACGGCTATCGGCGATGTTTCGAGCCGCCGCCACGCGCTCGCGAATGATCTCGCTGCGCTCCTCGCCGGCCGATGCGCCCTCGCGCAACACCGAGATCGGCACCCTGGGGACTTCCAAGTGCATGTCGATTCGGTCCAGTAGCGGGCCCGATACTCTGGCCCGGTAGCGCGCGATTTGCTCAGAGGTGCAACGGCAACGCCCCGACGAATCGCCCAAGTAGCCGCAAGGACAAGGGTTCATGGCCGCGATCAACTGAAACCGTGCCGGAAAATCGGCTTGGCGATTCGCGCGGGAAATCGTGATATGGCCGGTTTCCAACGGTTCACGTAAGACTTCCAGCACCTTGCGATCAAACTCCGGTAATTCGTCCAGGAACAAGGCGCCGTGATGAGCCAGGGAAATTTCGCCAGGTTTGGGGTTGCTGCCGCCGCCGACCAGCGCCGCGGCGGATGCGGTATGGTGCGGCGCTCGAAACGGCGGTTGCCGCCAGCGGCCGACGTCTAGTCCCTGGTCGCTGACCGAGGCGATCGCCGCCGTTTCCTGCGCTTGCTGTTCGCTGAGTTCCGGCAAAATCGTCGGCAACCGTGCCGCTAACATCGACTTCCCTGTGCCGGGCGGGCCTAGCATCAATAAGTTGTGGGCGCCGGCGGCGGCTATTTCCAGCGCGCGTTTGACGTGGAATTGTCCGTGAACGTCGGCAAAATCGATGTCGAATGCGGCCGTGGGCAGCCCAAATGCGTATGGCGCGGAGTCGATGGCTTGCCGGCCGGTCAGATGGGCGCAGATTTCCAGTAAAGTGCGGGCAGGCAGCAATGCCGCGTCTTGGATCAGACTGGCTTCGGCGGCGCAGGACACCGGCAAAATCAGTCGCCTGGCGGCGTTGCGGCAGTGAATCGCGACTGGTAGCGCGCCGGGTATCGGCCGCAACTCGCCGCCCAGTGCCAGTTCGCCGATACATTCGTATTGGTGAAGCGCGGTTTTCGGGATTTGGCCGGAGGCGGCCAGAATGCCGAGCGCGATAGCCAGATCGAAACGGCCGCCTTCCTTGGGCAAATCGGCCGGCGCCAGATTGACGGTGATCCGCGCGATCGGAAACTCGAATTGCGAATTGACGATCGCGCCCCTCACCCTATCCTTGCTTTCCTTGACGGCGGTTTCCGGCAAGCCGACGATGTTTAGGGCCGGCAAGCCGTTGGCGACATCGACTTCGACGGTGACCAGCGGGGCGTCTATGCCGGTGCGCCCCCGGCTGTACACCACTGCCAGCGACATCGGTTCAGTCTTTGGGAAGCCGCTGCTCCAACTCGGCAACGCGTTTTTCCAAGTCTTCGAGCTTGGCGCGGGTTTTGGCCAGTACGGCTTTTTGAACTTCGAATTCCTCGCGGCTGACCAAATCGAGCTTGGACAGGGCGCTTTGCAACAAGGCATGGATGTTTTTCTCCATGTCGTCCTTCAGATTATGCAGCCCAGGTGGGATAGCACTAGAGATGCGGTCGGCAAGGTTATCGATGGTCTTGGTATCGAACATGGCGGTTACTCTTCGTGGTGTGGATCGGAAAATGGCTGGTGATCGCGGCAAATCTTTTCGGTATCGCCGCGCGCCAGCGGTTGTTCAGTGAGGCCGCAATGATAATGGTTGGCCTCGACGGCAAAATGTCGACAAGAGCGGCACAGCCCAAAACTTTTGGAATTATTGACTTTTTGCAACACGCTCAACGTGGCTCGCAAGGCCTGACCTATCGTCTCGAACTCGCGTTCGCTGAGTTGGGTTTCGGCGTGCTTAAACACATCCAGCGGTTTCAAGTCTTCCAGCAGAGCGTACCCGGTTTCGGTCAGCGTCAGGTGTACTACCCGGCCGTCGACGGCATCGGTGGTTTTCTCCAAGTAATGCCGCCGCTCCAGAATCTGGATGGTCTGGGATACCGTACCCTTGGTCAAACCCAGATATTCCGCGACAGCCGCGTGGGTGTTGCTGTAATGATTGCATTTGGCCAAATAGTCCAGCACTTGGCCGTGCACCGGCTGCAAGCCGATCGCCGCGTATTTTTTGCGCTCTTCCGAGCGCAATATGGCGCTGATACGCTCTATCAGCTTAAAAGTCTCTAATTCCTGCATTGTTTCGATTCTAACACAGGCACTCGCACGCGGTGTGGCTTGCGCGGATAGCCGGATCAGATTCCCTCGAGTTACCGAATTGTCCGCACCGGTTCTCGAGGCGGCGGGCTATACTGGCGGCTTCTACCCATCCGATCGGAGGCCGCCATGCAGAAAATTACCGTCAATCAGCCGGTCGTCGAAATCGACGGCGACGAAATGACTCGCATCATCTGGCATTTCATTAAGGACCAACTGGTACTGCCTTATCTGGATCTGCCGATCGAATACTACGACCTGAGTATCACGCATCGCGATGCCACCGACGACCAAGTGACCATCGACGCCGCTCAGGCGGTCAAAAAATACGGTGTCGGTATCAAATGCGCGACGATCACACCCGACGAGGCCAGAGTCGAGGAATTCGGCTTGAAGAAAATGTACAAATCGCCCAACGGCACCATACGCAATATTCTGGACGGCACCGTGTTCCGCGAGCCCATTATCTGTAAAAACGTGCCGAGACTGGTGCCGAACTGGACTCAGCCGATTTGCATCGGCCGGCACGCGTTCGGCGATCAATACCGCGCTACCGATTTCGTCACCAAGGGCAAAGGCAAGTTAAGAATCAGCTTTACGCCGGATGACGGCAGCCCGGAGCAGAGCTTCGAGGTCTACCACTTCGACGGCGACGGCGTGGCCTTGGCCATGTACAACACCGACGAATCGATTGTCGGATTCGCTCGCAGCTGTTTTAACGTGGCCTTGGATCGCGGCTGGCCGCTGTACCTGTCCACTAAAAACACGATATTGAAAAAATACGACGGTCGTTTCAAAGACATTTTCGAGGCCATTTATCAGTCTGAATACCGCGATTTGTTTCAGGCTAAGGGCATTGTGTACGAACACAAACTGATCGACGACATGGTCGCCTCGGCGCTGAAATGGAATGGCGCTTTCGTCTGGGCTTGCAAGAACTACGACGGCGACGTCCAGTCCGATACCGTCGCTCAAGGCTTCGGGTCGCTGGGTCTAATGACCTCGACCTTGGTCACGCCGGACGGCAAAATCATGGAGGCCGAAGCCGCCCACGGTACCGTCACCCGCCATTACCGCATGCATCAACAGGGCAAACCGACCTCGACCAACCCGATCGCGTCGATATTCGCCTGGACGCGCGGCCTGGCGTTTCGCGGCAAATTGGATGGTAATACCGAGCTCATTCATTTCTGCGACTTGCTGGAAAAAGTATGCGTCGATACCGTCGAAGCAGGCTATATGACCAAGGATTTGGCTTTGTGCATTCATGGTGAGAACTTGAACGAGGACCAGTATCAAACGACCGAAGCGTTTCTGGAGACCTTGCGGGGTCGGTTGGAGCGGCGTCTGGCCGAGTGAGCGCTCAGGCTAATGGCGCGCTGATTGCGTTTTAGCCGCGGAGGCCGAGGCGTTTCAGACCGTGAGCTTAAAACCGACTCGGTCTTGGCCTCGGGCCGGCAAGATGGGGTAACAACATTCAGGTGCCTGATTCTTCAGTCTCGGCATCCGCCGGTAGCGTTTCCGCTGGGCTGATGGAATCGGCCGGGGCCATCAAGCCGTCGAACAGCGGCAAGTAGGCTCTGGCAGCCGATTTAGCCGCTTGATCCATTTTGCGATAGTTGGCCAGCACCTCCAGGCCGAACGGCGTCAGTTTGGCGCCGCCGCCGTGCCGACCGCCCTTGGCGGCTTGAACCAGCGGTTTGATAAAGCTGCGATTCATCACGTCGACCAGCAGCCAGGCGCGCCGGTAGCTCATGTTCATCGATTTGCCGGCGGCGTTGATCGAACCGGTGGATTGGATGGCTTCAAGCAAATCGGCCTTGCCCGGACCCATCGCGATTTCGCCGCAGTGCATCAGGCGCAATGTCAGTTTCAGGGTAGGATCGGCGTGGCCGGTTTTGGTGTCGTTAACACTCATGTGAATTCCGAATGGGCGGCTTATTCGACGTTTTGAATTTGTTCGCGCATTTGTTCGATCAGCACTTTCAAGTCTATCGAGATTTGGGTCATTTCCCGGTCGGCGGACTTGGACCCGAGCGTATTGGCCTCGCGGTTCATTTCCTGCATCAGGAAGTCCAGGCGGCGGCCGGCCGGCTCCGGCAATTTGAGGGTGCGTTGGACTTCGGCGACGTGGGTTTCCAAACGGTCCAATTCCTCGGCCACGTCCAATTTTTGCGCCAGCAGGACCAGTTCCTGTTCCAGACGGTCGAAGTTGGGATCCGCGACCATTTCGACGACCCGGCTGGTCAGCTTGCCGCGCAAGTTATGCAGGACATCCGGCATGCGTTTGTGCGCGGCTTCGACCAGCAAGGAGATTTTTTGGCAACGGTCGTCGATCAACTGTGCCAGTTGCGTCCCCTCGCGAGCCCGGGTATCCAGCATTTTTTCCAGTGTGGCGTTGAGCAACCGCAGGATAAGCTCGCGCAACGCTTCCTTGTCGATTTCGGTTTCTTGTTGCACGCCGGGAAAGCTTAAGACTTCCAGTGCCGAGAATGGCTGGGGATTGACCATGGCCGTTTCGATTTCGGCGGTTACGCTCAGCAACTTGCGCACGAATTCGTGGTTGACGTGCAAGCTTTGTTCGCCAATTTGTTTTTTGTAGCCGAGCGAGCATTCGATTTTGCCGCGTTTGAGTTTTTCCGAGATCAGGCGCCGAACCTCGGCTTCGGCGAAGCGCAAGCGTTCCGGCAATTTGACGCTGACGTCGCTATAGCGGTGATTGACCGAACGCAGCTCGCACAATAATGTCAGGTTGTCGGCGCTCAGCTCGCCGTCCGCGAAAGCGGTCATGCTTCTAATCATTTTTCACCTATAATCCAGAGCCTCAATCCGCGTTGCTTGCCCATGGCCGAATACTACGATCCCGAAACCTATCCTAAGCAGTGGAATTACCTGCAATCGGGCACCATTATAGATCAGTACATGATCGAGCGGGAATTGGCGCACGGCGGCTTCAGTTCGGTGTATCTGGCCAGGCAAATGGCCGATCAGGTACAAGTCGCGATTAAGGAATACCTGCCGCGCAAGCTGGCGCACCGCACCTGGAATAATGTGGTCGTGCCCAACGGCGACGAAGCCAAGGCGTTGTTCATGCGCGGCAGGGCCTTGTTTTTCGAGGAAGCCAAGGTATTGGCGATGCTCAAGCACCACAACATCGTCGACGTTATCAACTTCTTTCAGGCCAACGATACCGTGTACATGGTGATGGCCTACGACTACGGCGTCACCCTCGATAAAATTCTCCATAAACGCATGCTGCCGATCACCGAGGAATTCCTTTTGACCGTGTTTCGGCAATTGCTGACCGGTATCGAAGTCGTGCATCACAAGGGATTGGTACACTTGGACATCAAACCCGCCAACATTTTGATCCGTAGCGGCAACGATCCGCTGTTGCTGGATTTCGGCGCGATTCGCAAGATCTCGCTGTCGCCGCAACGCAGTCGAGCCAAGGTGCTGACCAACGGGTATTCGCCGATCGAACAATACGATAGCCAAGGCAATCTGGGACCTTGGTCCGACCTGTATGCGGTGGGCGCCAGTATGCGCGCCTGTTTGGATTGCCGGATTCCGATGTCGTCGCCCGACCGGGTCAAGCAAGACGATTTGCCGCCGGCCGTCAAGGCTTTCAAACGCCGTTACCCGGAATATCTGCTAAAGGCCATCGATTGGGCGATGGCGGTGTTTCCGGAACACCGTCCGCAAAGCGTCGCGCAAATGCAGGCGGCGCTGAGCCCGGCGGGTTAACGCGGCGTTCTTGGATCAAGTTACCCGATGCCGTCCGAGCCGGGCCTATGACGGCCGGCGAGTTTTTCTGAGGATGGCGGCTTCAGTTGTCGTCGCGAGGGATCGTTGGTAATGGGACGTGTCGGGTGTTTGCTCGGCGATCTTCGGATGGTATTTCAGAGGGTATTACGTATGATAAGTCCCTCCTGCGGTAGTCCTACGCCGGCGGACGGACATTCGCTAGGCGCGGTATCGCCGGCTGGCCCGAGCTTCTAGCCACCTGAAATAATCGGTAGAATATGCGCGCTCGCCGCAGTTTGGCTCTCTGGCCGGCCTGCCGAGCAGAAGACGGTTTTCGTCCCGGAATACCAACAATCCCCGCAGTGTGGAAACGGTTTCGGACGCGATAGCTAGCGGCCATGCGGTAACGTTTGATAAACGCATCAGCGCCGCGGACTGATTCGACAAGCACTCTCTCTTCAAGGGACGCCCAATGACCGAAGAATTTGCAGACCGCTTCGCCGCAGAATGGTTGCAAGCTTGGAACGACCGCGACCTGGCGCGTATCCTAGGCCATTATGCCGACTCAATCGAGTTTACCAGCCCGTTCGCGCAGGCTTTGCTGGGCGAAGCGAGCGGCACGGTAGTCGGCAAACCGGCCTTGCGGGACTATTTCCGGATCGGCCTAGGCAAATATCCCGATTTGCACTTCACGCTATTGCACGCATTGCCCGGCGTTGCTAGCCTGACCCTAGTTTACCGTAGCGTTAACGACTTGCTGGCCGCCGAAGTCATGGAAATCGATCAGGATGCCAAAATCACCCGCGTCAACGCGCATTATCGGCGTTAGCGCTCCGCGTTGATCCTTTTTGTTCGTCAGGAGCTAATCGACATGAGTCTGAGCTTAATCATCGGCAATAAGAAATATTCGTCCTGGTCGCTACGGCCCTGGCTATTTTTGAGACACCATGACATCGAATTTCAGGAAGTACGCATCCCGCTTTACCAGGCGGGCTCGAAAGCCGAAATCCAGCGCTACTCGGCGGCCGGCAAGGTGCCGGTGTTATGGGACGGAGAACTGCCTATTTGGGATTCTCTGGCGATTTTGGAATATTTGGCCGAGCGATTTCCGCAAACCCAAGGCTGGCCGGAAGACTTCGCCGAACGAGCACTGGCGCGCGCGTTGGCGGCCGAGATGCACAGCGGTTTCATGGCGTTGCGCGAACATTGCGGGATGAACGTCTGCCGGACGCCGGCCGCCAAAGCGCTGCCAGACGCCGCGAAGGCCGACGCGGCGCGGATCGACGCGATCTGGCGAGAATGCCGGCAACGCTACGCAGAGCGTGGACCTTGGCTGTTTGGCCGCTTCACAATCGCCGATGCGATGTTCGCGCCGGTCGCGTTGCGCTTTCAGGCTTACGCCCTCCCCCACGGACCGGAATCTCGGGACTACATCGAAACCGTGTTGGCGGAGCCCGCCATGCAAGAATGGCTGGCGGCCGGTCGCGCCGAAACCGAGGTGTTGCCGCAGTTCGAATAAGCCGCTTGTCTCGACGTCCAGACGAAAACAGCATAGCGCTGTGTAAACAGAAAGCGCTAAGCCCACGCGAGCTAGCGCTAGCTTGCGGCGATGTTTTTTTAAAACCAGTGCCAACGACGGTGCATCAGTCGTTCCCGCGCCGGGCCGCTTGCGGTTTCGGCCGCGCGGCACGCGAGCTATTCATGAAGAGGATAGAGCCGATGATGATTGCCGACGCGCCTAGAATACGTGGCGTCAGCGGCTCTTGGGCGAACCAATTTCCCAAAAACACCGCGACCAGCGGATTGACGTAGGCATACGTCGCCACCAGCGAGATCGAGGCGTTCTGCAACAACCACGCATAAGAGGCGAAACCGATCATCGAACCGAACACGATCAGGTAGGCCAATGCCAGCCATGACTCGGTGGATACCTCGGCGGGATCGAAAGCGCGCCACTCTTGGCCGAGCAGGCTGACCAGCAACAAGGCCATTCCGCCGCTCAGCATTTCCGCGCCGGTCGTCATCAAGGCCGATTTCGGCAAATCCGCGCTCTTACTGTAGATCGAACCGATCGCCCACAGCAAACTAGCCAACAGCAACGCCGCCACGCCGAAGATGTTTAACGGCATGCTTTCGGTATCCGCCGTCGGTCCGACCAGCAGATAAATGCCGGAAAAGCCGATGACCAAGCCAACGAGTACGCGCGGCGTCGGTCGGACGCCGTTCGGCCGAAGAGCGTCGGCAATCACCAGAAACATCGGCACGGCGCCGATGATCAGCGCGGTGAGCCCGGACGCCACGGTTTGCTCGGCCCAACACACCAAACCATTACCGCCGAGTAACAACAAGGTACCGACTATAGCGGCCGAACGCCACTGTCGTCCGGTCGGCGCGGCATCGCCGGCCAGCCGCCGCCAAGCCAGTAAAATCAGACCGGAAACGACGAAGCGAAAGCCCGCCGATAAGAAAGGCGGCAGCGTTTCGACGACGAAACGGATCATCAAATAGGTCGAGCCCCACACCAGATAGACCGCCAGCAACGCGGCCCAAATTTTCGCCTTCATCGCGCGCAAAACCGCGGGTCTCCGGGGCCTGAGCGCGTTGGTGCCCGCCGGCCCCCAAACGCCGGGTAAGGTCGCCAGAGATTCAAGTCCGGACGTTGGTTGGGCTTGGTTAAATCGGCATACGCTACAGCCTCGGCGGGACCCGCCAAGGCGGGTTCGATCGTCGACGCTGCGTCGATTCGATCAGTCGAAACGTTGCTATGCCAAAGAATCCGTGTTTCCGGGTAGCCGATCGGATGGTGTCTCGAAAACAAGCCGGGATACCGGGTTTGAGAGGCATTGTTGTGACGGTCGAAAGTCGTGGCCGGAGCCATCGATCGATCTTCGCGCTGAGCATTTGCTTGCATTGGGTTCTAGGAATCGTTAGGCGTGAAAGTGGAGTGGGCTAAGGCACGCGCCCAGGTTGGTCTCGCACATAAAAGTCGCAAGTTTACCCTGAGTTGGTCAATGACGGGGGAAGCGCAGAGGAGCGTCGTTTCGATCAACTCCCCTTTGGACCATGTGAAACCGCCCCGATTAAATCAAGCGAAATAAGTGGGACAAGGGTAAAGGCTTATCTGGTTCTGCAATAACAAATTTCAATGTATCGGTGAAAAGCTTATATCGGCTATTCGCAGCTTCCAAGTTAGCCGCCGGGCTACCAAAACGCTCAAACGGCCTAAGTGTCCTCCGAGACACAGCTACAACGAGTCGCTTTGAAGACCATTTATTTTAGCGGCTTGAAATAGGCAAGCAATTTAGCGGAGTACCCGCGTATTTTAAGTGGTTATGTCGCGTGCGAATGGGTATTTAATATGTGAAATATTACCTTGCATATAATCTGAACTCTGCATCGCGCTTAAATTCAACGATTTTATTTGCTTCGGGGATATGTTCTGCAAGAAACTGCACGCGTGTCCACTAAGGCTGTGCGCTATTTACCAAGACAGTCCGCAGTTTGAGATTTACATTAAACGCCGGAAGCTAAATCGCATTGCGATATTAGTTAATTTTTCACATCGTAAAAGAGAATGTCGTATGAGAAAAAGTCACGCATTGGCCTATTTACGCCAAATTTGTTGCTCAAATTTAAGTAGTGAATTAATCACGACTGAGTTTCTGCGAGCGATTCCGAATCTTATTCAATCGAATAGTAATACTTTTTCGGTATGCGATCAGCAACTACGCTCTATTTATCACCTGACGGGATTCGATTTAGGGTATCTGGCGCTCGCTGTTCCGAACGTATTAAGGGATCACCATACCAAGGAGCGACTCGTTCGGGTCGCCAATTGGTTTCGGCAATCGCCAACGCTTGACGACCCTCGTATCGTGGATGATCAATTTTACAAATCCGATGTCTACAATATTATTTATCGAGCCTTCGATATGCATTACACGAGCTGGATTAAAGTGCCTATTAACGACAGTCAGGTTGGCGTGTTGGGTTTATATCGGTCAAAAAAACAGGCCGATTTTAGCAGCGGCGATCGAAATCAAATAACCAGCTTAATCGCCTATCTTTCGCACGCCTATCAGGCAAAGCCTAACCAAGCCACCGAGTATGGAAACACCGCATCCCAGGGAATGTTAATTATGAATCCGGAGGGGAGGTTAATTTATCAATGTCCGGAAGCTAAACGCTTAATACAGTTAGCCGATACGCCAAGAACATTGATTGACAGGCGCCAGAATAACCGGCTACTGGAAAATCTAAAGAAACTAGCTGATGATCTAGTCAGTATCCATCGCGGCAAAGAGAGCGCCATCCCGGCATTCGATCGCGTAAACCCCTACGGCGCCTTTAGCTTTAAAGGTTATTGGTTAAATAATCTCGATTCAGACAGTAACAATATGATTGGCGTCACCGTGAAATACCGTGAGCCAATCGAGTTAAAGTTATTAAGGGCTGTTCGGAACTTTCCGTTGTCGCCGACGCAAAAGGAAGTCGCGATGTTATTGGCCAAAGGCATATCGTTCGAGCAAATTGGTCGAAAACTGCATATTAAGCAAAATACCGTGAAAGACCACGCCGGAAAAATATATTTAAAACTGAATATCCGGCAGCGCGGCGATTTATTGCCTTTGCTTCTGAGCGTCAACTCTGTTCATTGATTAACGAACCCGGCGGGTTAAGGCTGTAGCGAATTGGCATACGCGGACCCGACTAGAGGACAGTTTTGCCCAAATACCCCCTTTGCAGAGGATGTTTGGGCAAGGTTGCGTTGTATACGCTATGGCCTAAGTCAATGCGTTAGGCCTGTTTAGCCTATGCCTTAATCTGAAAACCGCAACGATACGACCAAATTTTCGGTACCTAAATGAGCAACAAATCAGGCACATCCAGTCAAATCATCGGCTTGCCGCAAGGCGGCGGGGCAATTCATGGCTTAGGCGAAAAGTTTTCTCCCGACTTACATACCGGCACCGGGAACTTCAGCGTACCGATTGCGCTGCCTTCCGGGCGCAACGGCTTCCAACCGCATTTGACGCTCGGTTACAGTACCGGTAGCGGCAACGGCCCGTTCGGATTTGGCTGGGCACTGAGCGTGCCTGGCGTGATGCGTAAAACGTCCGGCGGTCTGCCGCGCTACGACGACCGTAGCGACACCTTCTTGCTGTCCGGCGCGGAAGATTTGGTACCGGTCAACGAAGCCAGCGGCATTACCCGTTACCGCCCTCGTTCGGAAGGGCTGTTTGCCCGCATCGTTCATCGCCGCGATAAGGTACGTGACTATTGGCAAGTCTCGAGCAAGGACGGTCTGGTCAGTTACTACGGTTCCGCGGCAACCGCCGCGCCGGAACTGGCGACGATTGCCGACCCGAACGACCGGCAGCGAATATTCGCCTGGAAACTCAGCCAAACCGTCGATCCCTTCGGCAATCGCATCGACTATGTCTACGAACGCGACCATCAGCCGGAAGGCGCTACGCGCCGTTGGGATCAACTTTACCTATCCGAATTGCGCTACGCGGACTACGGCGATCCCGCCAATCCGCACTTCCTGGTCCGGGTGCGTTTTGTTTACGCAGACCGCCCGGACCCTTTTTCCGACTACCGCGCCGGCTTCGAGGTACGTACGACGCGCCGCTGCGTTCGGATCGAGATCTATACCCAAGCCGATCAAGAAAGGCTGACTCGCAACTATCATTTGGACTATCTCGATCAACTTGGTGACGCGGATTTGCCGGCCAACGGGGCTTCTTTACTTGCTCGGATTCGCGTCGAAGGCCGCGACGGACAAGCTACGGAGTTTCTGCCGCCGTTGACTTTCGACTACAGCCGTTTTCAACCAAAGGCGCAAACCTTTTTTGCCGTAAGAGGCCCATTGCCGGCGGCGTCGCTAGCCCATCCCGAATACGAATTGGCCGATCTGTTCGGTAACGGTTTGCCGGACATCGTGCAACTGAACGGTACCGCCCGCTATTGGCGTAATCTTGGCGATGGCCGTTTCGCCGAGCCGCGACCCATGGCCGACGCGCCGGCCGGCTTGAATTTGGGTCAGGCGGGCGTGCAATTGATCGATGCCGACGGCGACGGCCGTATCGATTTGCTGGTGCACCGAGACAATCTGTCCGGCTATTTCCCGTTGCGCTACGACGGCCTATGGGATAAAAGCGCCTTTCGCCGTTATACCGTGGCCCCCAGCTTTAACTTCCAGGACCCAGAAGTCAAACTGGTCGATCTGACCGGCGACGGCGTGACCGATGCCATTCGCAGTAGTAACCGCCTCGAAGTTTTCTTCAACGACCGCAATGTTGGCTGGCAGGCCAGCCGGGCTGTCGAACGTCAAGCCTTGGAGCGCTTCCCCAACGTCAATTTCTCGGATCCGCGCGTCAAATGGGGCGATTTCAGCGGAGACGGTCTGCAAGACATCGCACTGATTCATGACGGCAACGTCAGCTATTGGCCCAATCTTGGATACGGCGATTGGGGCGCTCGCGTCGCGATGGCGCATAGTCCGCGATTGCCCTACGGTTACGACCCGAAACGGATCTTGATCGACGATATCGACGGCGACGGACTGGCCGACATCGTCTACGTGGACGATCGCAAAGTCCTGATCTGGATTAATCAGAGCGGAAACCGGTGGAGCGACCCCATCGAAATCACCGGCACCCCGGCGGTTACCGACATCGATGCGATTCGCCTGGTGGATTTACTGGGCAGCGGCCATCGCGGCTTGTTGTGGAGCCGCGATGCCGACGGCTCGGGCCGGCCGCCGATGTATTTCCTGGATTTTTGCGGCGGCGTCAAGCCGTATTTATTGACGCAAATGGACAACCACATGGGGGCGCTGACCCAAGTCGCTTACGCGCCGTCCACGCGTTTTTATCTGGAGGACCAAGCGCATCCGGCCTATCGTTGGCAAACCCCGCTGCCGATGCCGGTGCAAGTGGTTGCCAAGGTCGAAGTCATCGACCAAATTTCCCAAGGCAAACTCACCAGCGAATACCGTTACCGCCACGGCTATTGGGACGGTGCGGAGCGCGAATTTCGAGGCTTCGGCCGGGTCGATCAGCTCGACAGCGAAGTCTTTGCCGACTTTCACGGTAGTGGACTGCACGGCGGGCGAGCTTTTGAAGCGGTGGGCGCCGAACAGTTTTCGCCGCCGCTGGAAACCCGCACTTGGTTTCATCAAGGACCGGTCGGGGACGAATTCGGCGATTGGCGGGAACTGGACTGCCGGTCCGAATTTTGGCCCGGAGATACCAACGCCTTGGACCGCCCGGCGGCCGTCACCGCCAAGCTCAATTCGCTACCCAGGCGGCGTAAGCGCGACGCTCTCAGAGCGTTACGCGGCAGCGTTTTGCGCACCGAGTTGTATGCGCTGGACGGTAGTGAACGGGAAAATCGGCCCTACACCGTCACCGAACACCTTCAGGGAGTGCGCGAAGAAGTTCCGCCGCCGAACGATAGCGGCCGACCGGGGATTTATTTCGCCTATGGGTTGGCCGAACGCACCAGCCAGTGGGAGCGCGGCAACGAGCCGTTGACGCAATTGGCATTCACGGCCGAACCCGATCAATACGGCCGCTCGACCGCGGCATTGGCGATTGCCGTGCCGCGCGGCCGCGATTACCGGTCGGCAGCTTCCGGCCCGGTATCGCCTTATCTGGCGACCGTTAGCGAAACCGTATACGCGAAACGCGACGACGACCGGCGCTACCTGATCGACCGGACCGTCAAGATCAGCCAATACCAAGTGATCAACGACGGAAAACTATCGGCGTCGATGCTGTGGAGTGCCGTGCAATCCGGCAAAGCGGCCAGCCAGTTGTTCGCGCAAACCTTGAATTTCTACGACGGGCCGGCGTTCGCCGGTTTGCCGTTCGGGCAATTGGGCGATTTCGGCGCACTGACCCGGACCGAGAACCTGGTATTCACCGACGCGCAATTGAAAGTCCTCTACGGTGCGGCCGACCCGATTGCCGATCCGGCTCCCGGCGATCAATCCCTGGCCGGCATCGGCAAGCACGCGGGAGCGGCCGAAGGGATGACCCATAAAGCATCGCGACGATCCGCCGCGTCTCTGGCCCTTCTCACGATCCCCCCCTATCTGCAACCGGCCGGCGCGACCTGGAACGACGACTATCCCGCCGAGTTTCATACCCTACCCGGCTTAGTCGGTTACGTTTACCGTCCTAGCGGCGCCGGCGCGATGTCGGCGCCGGGCTATTTCGTTGTGACGGCCGCGCATGCTTACGATTTTCAAAGCGACAATGCGTCGGGCAAACCTCGCGGGCTGTTGTTACAGCAGCGCGACCCGCTAGGCCGCGCGACAACGATTGCCTACGATGTCTACCAATTGTTACCGGTTCGAGTCCTAGACCCGTTGGGTCTGATGGTCGAAGCCGAATACGATTACCGCGTCCTGCAAGCCGCATGCGTTACCGACCCTAACGGCAATCGCAGCCGAGCGCGCTTCACGCCGCTGGGCCTGCCTCGAGCCACACTGATACAAGGTAAGGCGGATGCCGCCGAGGGCGACATCGATAGGCCCAGTATCGAGATGGAGTACGACTTGACGGCGTTCGGCGAACGCGGCCAACCGGTCTCGGTGCGTACTCGCCGCTATCAATATCACGACAGCGACAGTGACGTACCGCTGCCGCAACGCGACGAAACTATCGACAGCGTCGAATATTCCGACGGCTTCGGTCGCTTGCTGCAAACCAGGGTGCAGTCGGAAGAGATTCGCTTCGGCGACGCCACGTTCGGCGGCGGCATTTTGCCTATCGATCAAGCCGACGCCGCCGGCACCAAGTTGGCGTTTACCGGCGACCGCAACGCCGAGGCCGACCAACCCAACGTGCTGGTCAGCGGTTGGCAGATTTACGACAACAAGGGTCGGGTGGTCGAAAAATACGAGCCGTTTTATAGTCGGGGTTGGGTTTACGCCGCACCCGGCGAAGCGCAGCTCGGCCAAAAGGCGATCATGAGCTACGATCCGCGCGGTCAGGTAATCCGCACCTTGAACCCGGACGGCTCCGAGCAACGGGTGATTTACGGCGTGCCTACCGACTTGGCCGAGCCCGAGCAATTCGCGCCGACACCTTGGGAAGCCTATACCTACGACGCCAACGACAACGCCGGCCGCACCCATGCCGCGACGTCGCAAGCCTTCCAAAGCCACTGGAACACGCCGGCCAGTATACTCATCGACGCGTTGGGCCGCACCGTGCAGGCCACGGCGCGGAACGGCGCCAGTCCGGCCGATTGGTATGTCACCCGGTCCGACTACGATATTCGCGGGAATTTGCTCAGCGTTACCGACGCATTGAACCGAGTCGCTTTCCGTTACGACTACGACTTGTTGAATCGGCCTTGGCGCACGGAGAGTATCGATGCCGGCCTGCGGCGCACGGTACTGGATGCGATCGGCAATCCGCTCGAACAACGCGACGGCAAGGGCGCGTTAACCCTGCACGGTTACGACGAAGGGAATCGTCCGAACCGGCTGTGGGCCAGGGACGGCCTCAACCAAACGTTGACGCTACGCGAAGTGTCGATTTACGGCGACCGGCCAGAATCGGGTTTGAGCGCGGATGCGGCGCGGCGGCAAAATCTGCTCGGCAAGTTGGTTCAACACTACGACGAAGCCGGATTAGTCAGCGTGCCGGGCTACGACTTCAAAGGCAATCCGCTCAGCCAAAGCCGGCAGGTGCTTAGCGACGCCACGTTGCTGAGCGTTTACCAAAACGGCGCCGCGCGCAATTGGGCCGTCGACGCATATCGCATCGATTGGCAGGCGCCGGCAGGCACCACGCTGGCCGCGCATGCGCAAACCCTGTTGGATGCTAACGTCTACGAAACGACCTCAAGCTTCGATGCGCTGAACCGTGTCAAGCGCACGCAATATCCCACAGACGTGACCGGCCAACGCCAGGAGCTTTTGCCGCTCTACAACCGGGCCGGCGGCTTGGCGCAAGTCAAACTGAACGGCCAGCTATTCGTGCAACAAATTGCCTATAGCGCCAAGGGCCAACGAGTGTTGGTAGCCTACGGCAACGGCGTGATGAGCCGCTATGCTTACGATCCACGGACCTTTCGCTTGTCGCGGCTACGAACCGAGCGCTACAGCCAACCGGAAGCCGATCGTTACCAGCCGAATGGCGAAGCCTTGCAGGACTTTGCCTACCGCTACGATCTGGTCGGCAATATCTTGCAAATCGAAGACCGCGCCCAGGGCAGCGGCATCTTGAACAATCCGGCCGCCGCCTCGGTCGCCGACAATGCCCTCAAGCAACTGCTCGCGTCCGGCGATGCTCTACTGCGCCAGTTTGCCTACGATCCGATTTACCGGCTGCTGTCCGCCACCGGCCGCGAGTGCGACCAAGCGCCGGAAACGCCACCCTGGCTGGATCAGCCGCGTTGCACCGACCTGACCCGTACTCGCGCCTATAGCCAGCAATACCGCTACGACGCGCTGGGCAATATGCTGGAAATGAAGCACCAATTAGCCGACGGCGCTCGCAACCGGGTGTTTACCAATGCCGCCGGCAATAACCGCTTGGACACGGTGACGATAGGCCAAGGCGTTTACCGCTACGCCTACGATGCCAACGGCAACATGCTGTCCGAACATCAAACCCGCCGGTTCGATTGGGACCACGGCGACCGTCTAAAAGCCTTCCGAATTCAGGTGGCCGGTAGCGAGCCTTCGGTACACGCGCAATATCTGTACGACGCCGGCGGCATGCGGGTGAAAAAACTCACTCGCAAGCAGGGCGGCGAGTATACCGTTACCGTCTACATCGGCGGCTTGTTCGAATACCACCGCGCGGTGCAAGGCGCCACCGTCCAGGAAAACAACACTCTGCACGTCATGGACGACCAGTCGCGCATCGCGCTGGTCAGAGTCGGCACGCCTTTCCCAGACGACACTACTCCGGCGATCAAATACCACTTGGGCGATCATCTAGGCAGTAGCCATGTGGTCATCGGCGGCGACGGAGTCTGGCTGAACCGTGAGGAATACACGCCATACGGGGAAACCAGCTTCGGCAGTTTTGCCAGGAAACGCTACCGGTTTACCGGCAAGGAGCGGGATGAGGAAAGCGGCTTGAATTACCACGCGGCGAGGTATTACGCGGCGTGGGTAGTGAGGTGGCTGAGTGCTGATCCGTTGGGATTGGTGAGTGGACCATCGCTATATCAGTATTCATCCAGCAATCCGATAATAAATATCGATCCCAGAGGAACAGATGAGAAAAGTGTGGTCGCCTCCGCTACTACAAATGAATATGTGCCGCCTGTCGGGGCACCTGATCGAAAATCGCTGCCAGAAACGAGCCCGGAAGTACTTGGTCGGGAAGATTTGGATACTATTTTTCAAAACAATCTGACACTTCGATCACGTGTAGAAACCGTGTCGAAGGAACTCGATATAGATCCAGGGCTTCTAGGTGCATCGCTACTTGCCGAGTCTGGCGCTTCCACTTGGTCTGAAAAGGCAGGCTCAGTGCCATCGGAGATACTTGGAATGGACGACTGGTTTGACCCAAATTTATCGAAGGGGTTGAAAGCCATCATTACAGCTCATCCGGCTCTTGGAATAAAGTTTACCGATGTAAAGGCTACTGGGGATACTTGGGACACCTCCACTGAAAAAGCCGGAGGTAATAGTAAGCCGAGAGGTCTATTGCCGTCAGAAAAGGCAGTGACGGCGTTTGGAGTCTATTTCAAGATGCAAGAGAACATGCTGCGGGATAAGCTTTCGCGCGATGCTTCATCCCAAACCTTGGATGATCTCGATCCAGAAAAGCGATTCACTGTGCTTAGAGTCGCTCTTAACGCGGGAATCGTTCCAGCTACAAAACTTTTCTCCCGCCTTGCAGGTGGCGACGACATCCCACGCTCAGGCAAAACAACACGCGATCCAAGAAATGCAACTCGAACGGCGGTGCTACACACCGCGCGGGCTATTCATCTGGACCAGGCTATATTTGGTCGCTCGCCTAGTGAATATAGACCAATCAATAGTGGCATATCCAACAGTGAGGCTGCTGCTGTTTTTAATCTACCTTATTTGAAAAATCTTCCAAATTATATAGTTCCGCGGCACTACTGAGTCAAACAGTTCATCTTTCGAGCCTTCGCAAACCGATGTTGTATGTAAGGCTCTTGCAACTCGTGTAAGGCGGAACCATGAAATTGGCCCGCCGAATGATCTGTAGTAAAAACCGGACAAGTATTTCTTTCCACTCATAAATCACAAAATCATATCCTTGAAGAGGAAGCAATCATGATCAAAACCAAGCTCATCACCTGCTGCGATTGGCGTACCGTCGAGTCGTTCTGGAACGCTAACGGCACGGCCTTTTTCAAGGCGCCGGACGGCGCGCAAATTAAAGTCCGCTACGGCGTCAGCTGGTTCGGGTTCGACCGGCAACAGCAAACCCTGAACGGCTACGACTACAAGAAACTGGAAGTCGGCCTGGGCTCGCTCGGCTATGCCCGCATGCAGATCAAGGTACCCAGAAACACAGATGTGACCTATGACGTTTACGGTGGCGGCGTAGCCCGGCCGTCGCCGGAGATTCCGTTCTAGTCCCGTAGGCGCGCCTAGCTTCGGGTAATCGTAAGGATCTGGGGCTACTCGACGGAATACAAGCGCTTAGGAAACCTTTGATTAATACGTTCGCTCTTGGATTTTAGACTCCATTAATTCGAAGAGTTTTGTATCGGTTTTTCTTGAAAAGTCTTCATTAGTCAGGGGTTTATTAATGTTTGCAAAAGCCAGAGAAATTAGCTAGCCAAACTACGAACTAAATTCATCGATATTATTCAACTACCAATTTTGGGTATCTTTTGGATACTACTTAAAAACATAAGGGAAAACGCATGGACAACGAACCGCCAAAAATAACCGAAACCGGAAGATCGTATTCTTTAAATATCTCAATTACAAAAGTCAACGGCTTCCCTCCGGCCGCGAATATAGACCTATCGAATGCGACTCGTTTGGACCTCGAAGGAAATGCGTACGGAAAGGTGACCATTACGTATAACAATGAATCCGAAGAAACCGAAGACGTTACCTCCGAAATGGAATTATCTGTTTCTTTCGGCAACAGCAGAACGGACTCCACAGCCCGCAAATTGTCGCTGGCGTCGAGCGACGGCAACCGGACGTGGTCGTTCAGCGGCGATATGCCGCTCGACAAGGCCAGTCATAACGATCAACTACTCTGGATTACCGCCATTGCCGAGTATCCCGATACAAGAGCGCGAGTCCGTGTGGATTATTTGCCCATCGCAGTCGACAAACTGGTACCGGCCATTGCCGTTACCAAACCGCTGCCCGATCAGACGTTCGAATTGTCCGGCGGCACCTTAACGATACCGTTGGAAGTGATTGCCTCCGACAATCGCGGTCTACAAGGCCTGACCTGGACATTGGACGGCACGCCGATGGGCGCCCTGAGCTTGAACGCCGTTACCGGTCGCTGGCAAACCGACGTTGTTGTGGATCAGGTTAAAACGCATACTCTGTCCGTCGAAGCCACCGACGTCTTCAGTTTGAAAAGCAGTGCATCGTTGACCGTCGACGTGGTTGCGCCCTACACACCCGCCGATCCGGAATACGTTACCGGCGCGGTTTCTTACCTGGGTAACTTACTGAGTTTTGCTGCGTCGCGCATCGATAGCGGTAACGCCAACGGCGACGACAAGTTGCCGAGTGCCGACGATTTCAGCCGTATTTTTTGCCAACGTTATAGCGTGCTGGTCAGCCCGGCCAATCGTTCGATAGCGACGCGATACGTTCGGCAAACGCGCATCGCGATCGAGGTGTTGCGCGACTACATTGCGACGCGTGGCGTGGCCGGGAGCACGACCGCCAATGCCGCTTACTTAGGGCGGGCATACGGCGTCTTGTTGAATCAGTTGGGTACGTCGGTGACCGAAATTCGCTTGGCCGCCAGCGCTCCCGCCGGTGTTCGCATCGCGTTGGCCGGACGGCTAGGCATCGGAGCCGATGCTTTGCAAAATTTCGTCGTCGCCGACGACCAATTGACCGAAACGGCTTTGGAAAATTTGTTCGGTTTGGCGGACACCACAGCGCTCAACGATCCGTTTGCGTCGACAGCGATACCGCCGTTGTACTTACGCAAGCACCAAGGATATCTCAGATACCAGTGGCGCCAGCAGGACGATAACGTTCGCATTGCACCGTTTGCCGCGACGCCGGTACCGATTGTGGATCCGGATCTATTATCGGCCGGCGACTTGAAGTCGCAGACGGTTAAAGATTGGTTTACCGCGCGGAAAAGCCAATTGGATCAGATCGAAAACTCATTGCGGCAATTGACCGGTAGCGGTGCGGCGCTATTCGAAGCGGCCATCGAAACCGGGTTGGGCGCTGGTAAATTCGCGCAATTCAAAACCTTGGTTGCCGACTACGGACAAGGGCACGACATCGGCGAAGCGCTGAAAGGCTTATTCCTCGACAGCCCGGCGTTTTTGTTTTTGCTGAACCAGTACGCCGTGTTGACGGGCGGAAATACCCCGCTACCCGCGGAATGGGATGGTATCTTCTCGGTTCTGGTGCAGACTAGGAAACTGCGCGACTTGTATGGCAACTGGCGCCAGGAAGAAGTCAATGCGGCGGTAGCTTTGGGTCCCGACGACTTCGTTATTCCGGAACCGGCCGTCGAATCCAGCCCTTTGCCGGCTTGGCGGGCGAGCATTGCTCGGCGCCAGGATTGGGAGCATCGGTTAAAAGCGCGCATCGATGCCGATGCTGCGGCGCGCGAACAATTGATTGCCGCGGTGGATGTCACGGAAGCTTCGGTTTTGCCGTTACTGCGCGACCAATTAATAAACGTCGTCGCTCACGCTGCCCACCTGGACGCGGATGCCGATGTCGCGGAACGCCTGACCCAGGAATTGTTCATCGATTTCAAAGCCGGCGGGCAACAAACGTTATCGCGAATCGATCAGGGGCTAGAGACCTTGCAATCCGTGCTGGCGGCGCTGCGGCGGGAACGTCTGGCGAATATAACGCCCGCCGTGGGCGCTAGCCAAACCGGCGGCTGGAAATTGCAGGTCGATTTGGCGGCATTCGACCTGGAATGGCAGTGGATGAGCGATTTTGCGGCCTGGCAGTCGGCTATGAATGTGTTTTTGTTTCCGGAAAATTTTCTGCAAGCCGATCACCGTCCATTACAACCGGCAGCGCGCGGCCAAACCGACTCGTTCAGATTTAAATTGGTCGAACCGTTGAACGACAAATCCCGCGTTACCGGGACGACGGCAAAAACGCTAGCCGCCGACTATCTATCGGCACTGAAAAACGAAGTGGCGGAAGCTAAGCAGCAACTGGGCGACGCTTTTACATTACAGGCACCGGCATCGGTGAACGCCGTGACCGCGCTACGTAACAAAATTAGCGCGGTACTGCATGACACGGTACCGACCGATGACACGGCACCGACTGCCACCCATTTCTGGGACGCGCCGGCCTGGGTACAAGAAGTGTTTTATTTCGTTCCGATGCTATTGGCGCAACATTTGACGAGATCCAAGGACTATCGTACGGCGCTGGATTGGTATCAAGCGGTTTATGCCTACAATTTGCCAGGCAATCCGAAAGTCTATTTGGGGTTGGTGTGGGAAGAGAACGATCCGGTGGATTTTGCGCTGACCAACGATTGGCTGACTGGCGATTTCAACCCGCATAAATTCGCCGAAACTCGCGGTAACGTCTATACCCGCCATACCATTGCCGCATTGAGCGAATGCTTGCTGGCCTGGGCGGATGACCTGTTCAGTCAAGAAACGCCGCAAAGTTTGGCGCAAGCGAGGGTAAGCTATCTCGACGTATTAGCGTTGTTAAATTCGCCGGTCATCAGCGTTCCGCCGCAATTGAGCGGAAAACCGCTAACAAACGCGCTGCTACAAGCGCTGCGGCAACGCGCGGAGGTAAACCTGCAAAAATTGCGAGGCGGCTTGAACATTGCCGGGATGGAGCGCATCAATGTGGCGCCCGGTAGCGCGATGGTGATGCGCCAACCGACGCCATACCGTTATCAGGTCTTGATCGAGCGCGCCAAACAACTGACTTCGACGGCGGAACAAGTCGAGTCCGCGTTTCTGTCGACGTTGGAAAAGTACTTTGCTGAAAGTTATACCCTTGAACAGGCCAGCCAGGGCCTGGATATAGCCCAAAAACAACAGGAGTTGCAGCAAAAGCGCCAAACGGAGGTCGGTGATACCGCCAGCGTCGTGCAATTGCAAAAAGGCCGCAGCGATTTGCAGGTCGAGCATTATCAAGATTTACTCAAATCGGGTTTAACCGCGAACGAGACCGACCAACTTCACGCCTTGGAACATACTAGCGATTGGGGGCTGTTCGGCCAAATTGCGAGCGTCGCATCTACCGCGCTCGCCGTGGCCTCGCCAATGGTGACCGCGGGACTCACCGGCGGGATGTCGGCTTTATGGAGTTATTTGCCGACCGCGCTGGGAAACGGTGCAAATATAGGTTCTGTTATCAGCGGAGGCTTGAATATAAAAAGTTCCGCGGAAAAGTCCAATGCCGAGGTCACTGGACTTAGAGCAAGTTTCGAACGTAGAGAGCAGGAATGGCGGCGGCAATTGGCATTGGCGCAAAAGGATCAAGAAATTGGGAATGCGCAAATCAAAGTTTCTAGTGATCAGGTGGCCGTCGTTGATCAAGAATATGCGATCGCCAAGGCTCAGGCCGAGCATGCGATGCACATGGTTCAGTTCCTGTCCAAAAAGTTCACCAATGCCGAACTCTACAAATGGATGGCTCAAGTTCTACAACGCGCATACGGTTATTTTCTGCAACAAGCGACCGCGACCGCGCGGCTAGCTGAAACGCAACTGATCTTCGAGCGCCAACAAGCGATGCCGGCGTTCATCCAAGCCGATTATTGGCAAGCGCCGAACGACGGTTCTGCCAATCAGCCTTCCGACCAGCGCGGCATGACCAGCTCGGTGCGTTTGTTGCAGGATATTACCGAGCTTGACCAGTACGCATTCCTGAGCAATAGCCGGAAGTTGCAGATGAGCAAGACCTTCTCGCTGGCGGCGCTGTCGCCGATCGAATTTCAACGCTTCCGCGATACCGGGGTGATTCGCTTCAACACCGCGATGGCGCTGTTCGACCGGGATTTTCCCGGCCATTATTTGCGTTTGATCCGCCAAGCGCGGACCAGCGTAGTCGCGTTAGTCCCGCCGACAGTAGGTATTCACGCCACGCTGACCAATTTTGGGGTATCGCGGGTGGTCGTTGACGACGGCGGTTTCCGGCAGGTCGAAGTGCATCATGGCATGCAGTCGGTAGCGCTGACCGGCGCGGTTAATGCGACCGGGGTATTCGAACTCAATCAACAGCCGGAATTTTTGATGCCGTTCGAATCGGTCGGTGTCGATACCTTTTGGGAACTGCGCATGCCCAAGGCGGCTAACCCCTTCGATTTCACCACCATCGGCGACGTGTTGGTCACGTTGGATTACACCGCGTTGGATAGCTGGCAATACCGCAAGCAGGTCATTCAAAGCCTGCCTACCGATTTCGGTGCCGACCGTTCGTTCGGCTTGCGCGATCAATTCCCGGACCTTTGGTACGACTTGAATCATGCCGATCAGGCAGCGACACCCAATATCGTGCAGTGGGATATCGCAAAAGGCGATTTTCCGGCGAACGCGCTGGACGTGTCGATATCGCAGCTGGTGCTGTACTTCGTGGGTAAGGATGGCTTGGTCTTGCCGGAACTGCCGATCAAATTTCTTGGCCTTGATAACGGCAATGCCGAATCGGTCGGCGGTGCGGCGACGGCGGTTGCCGGTATCGCCAGCAGCCGGCGCGGCAATGCCGCGAGTTGGTTGGCGTTGCAGGGTAAGTCGCCGGTCGGACGTTGGCATTTGGATCTTAGCGATCGGCTGGCGGACGGGCGTTTAGTCAGTCAGTTGATAGGCGACGAGTCCATCGCCGATATCTTGTTTGTCGTCAGCTACACGGCCCGTTACCCCGCATGGCCCGCGTAACTGAAGACCGGCGCTAAGCATTCGAACCATCGACTAGAAACCCTGTTATACGAGGTCCCGCTAATGTTAATAACCCCTTATTTTTCTTTATCTAAAACCGCTAACCAGGCCAATACCATTTACAAGCAGGCCAGCCCGTCGGTATTGGTGCATTTGTTTGCCGAAGCGAGTAAAGCGGCCGGACCGGTGGTGTATATTCCGGCGGGCCGATACCCCTTGACCGCACCGCTGGTCATCGAAGGAATAGACGATTTAACCGTCATCGCCGAGCCCGGTAGTCTGTTGGATTATTCCGCCTATTCCGCCGACACTAGCCGGGTCGGCAACGAGACCGTCATCGGCAATCAAGCGGCCCGTAGTGCGTTGTACTTTAAAAACTGCGCGCGGCTCAAAGTCGTAGGATTAAGCACTACGGGCGATTCGACGAATTTCGTCGTCGAGGAAAATATTGGCGCCGGCATTTATTTACACGGGTGCGGCAATGCGAGAATCTCCCATTGCCAAAATTTTTACGGCGGTGCGTTGTTTATGCAGGATGCCGCGCCCGGCGATTTCGGTACGGTTTTGGAAAATTGCTATTCGTTCGGTGCCAGGAACGCAACCATTCCGGGGCCTGGCACCACATTTTCTGGCTGTGTGTGGGAATTGCCGACCGATACCGCCTATGACCGAATCGGACCGCTGGGTTCCAGTGCCGCTTGTTACGCATGGGCCGGTCGCAGTCATTGTAAGTGGCAGGCTTGCACTTTTAAAAACATTCGTCAGGCGGCGATTAAGATCAGCGGCAGCCACGATAACGTCTTCAATTCGATCATCGACGCCAATCATTTTTTGGATTGCGGCGCGGCGTTGGTATACGGCGGCGATCAGGCGGGCGACGCCGATCATTACGGCTTGTTATTTACCAACAACGCTTGTCACAATTGCGCCACCAATCGAGCAGGCTGGCATCAAGACGCCGCAGTGGTCGTGTTCGGCAGCGCCATGAGTAAAATCCTGAACAATACCTTCTTGTATACCCGCGACCATTTGGGGACGCTCAATGGCGATTCGCTGGCCTCCGCCACGCGCGGAATTTTAGTTTCCCGGTATAGCGCCGCCAGTCCGGAAGTGACCGGGGTCGAAATCGCCAATAATGCATTCCTGACCAAACTGCATAAAAATACCGCAAACAGCAACGACGAGTCGGCGAGCTCGCCGGGAAATGTCATTAATCAATGTATTTATGTCGAATCGGCTAGAGGCGTTTCCATTCACCATAATCATTTTCAAAATCAGCAAATCGGCATTTTTTCCAATAGCAATATTGGCTTGCTCGAGGAATCCAATCAAGCCGACAATACGATCATTTTCTCGCAAGGGTTTTCGAATATTACGCCGATTTATCGAAATAATTCTTTACTACCCGGACAATTTACATCGGAACACAGTCAATTGACTTCGCAGTCGGATAGTTATCCGACACTGGAGGACAACTACCAATTGCGTGAAACGGCGGGCCAAGGCGATAAAATTCCGATGACTCAAACACTTGTTTAAGCCAAAATGGCAAAGGTATATTTAATCGAGGGTCCTATCGGCGCGGGGAAATCGACATATTCCAAATTGCTGGCCGCCGAAACGAATGGTATTTATATTGCGCTGGACGAATGGTTCGCGTTGCTGTTCGGTCCGGATAGACCGGACGCGGAAGTTGTAACCTGGTATCTCGAACGGAAAGACCGAGTATTGAATCTGATTTGGAAGCACGCTGGCGCCTTATTGGCTTCCGGCATCGACGTTGTGTTGGAGTTAGGTTTGATCCAGCGCGCCGACCGGCAGGCGTTTTATCGGCGCGTTATCGAAAACGGCTTTGATTTACGGGTGTTTGTACTGAGTACGCCGGAAAACATCCGACGCCGGCGAGTGCAACAGCGAAATGTCGAGAGAGGCGCCACCTTTTTCATGGTCGTCAGCGACGAGGTTTTCTATCTGGCCAACCGATTATGGGAGCCGCCAGACGAAAGGGAGACTAGCGAGTATTGCCTTGAGTTCGTAAGCTATCACAGCACTGTGCCGGAAGTTTAACCGCGACCAATACTTTTGGCGAATTTAAAATTCGAGTGCTATTGTTATGGCGATAGCGAGTATTTCACTATTCACATACGCAAAATAATCGATGTCGCTTTCCAACGCTACATCGAAGTTCATGTAGCTATGGCGTTCGAACGTTTTGAGAGTTATGGCGCCGGAAAATAACTCGATAATATTGCAATTTTTCAATTGAAATTGGATGCGATTTAAACTATCCTGTCAGCCTTTCCTCGGAATCAGGTAAAGCTGAATGGTGGATGTTCAATATCGCGTAGATATTGATCCATTATTTCAATTCAACGAAGATTTTATCAGCAAAGCCTATTAAATTTATCGGGGTTTATCGATTGATTTGCTTGGCGTCGCCTGAGTCCGAGATCGAAAATCGTTTGGCGTCTCGCCGAATCGGCGACGAAATTGACGGTAAAAATAGGAAACATCGTTAAATCCTGAGTGCAGCGCAATATCGGTTATACTCAGCTGGCGATAAATAGGCGAAGTTAACATTCTCGCGGCACATTCCAATCGGAGACGATTGAGAATTTGAGTGACGCTTTCATTGTTTTCGTTGAGTAAGGCATATAAATAGCGTTTGGATATTTTCAAGGCGGTAGCAATATCGGCCACCGACAAGCCGGGTTGCCGAAAATGTTTTTCGATATAGTCCGTCAAGGCCGCTTTGCGGGCCGCTCGAACGCCGCCCGAAGCCGCATCATCATTGCTACAGCTACCGCATAAAAAGGCCGCTAGGTCTAACACGTGTTCGCCGACCAATCGATCGAGGTCGGCGCTCGGTTCCAATTCTTGTCGGTCAAGCATCCGAAGATAATTGATCAACAACGATAGCGCTTCCTTGTTTTCGAAGGGTTGCATGGTCAGGCATTCCGCTTTCGGGACTCGATGCAAAAATTCGCCGCGCGGTAGGCACAAACTCATTTGGAATTGATGCTCTCCGGGCGCAGTGGGTGCCAAACCGCCGTTCAAAGCCCGACCGAAATCCACTAAAGCCGCTCTGTCCTTGTGCATCGACATTCGGGTCTTACCTTGGCTTATTTCCAGTTTTCCGTTCACGCAGAGCGGCAACGCGAAGCCATCCAATCCGTCGTGCGCGATATTTTGTTGGTTTCTATCGAAAAGCATCGCGGTGCTGAGGTTAGTAGCCAAGCTCACCGCGCCCAGTGCGCGAAAACTTGCCTTGGTATAGAACGGACGGACGTCGCAATGCCGCATGTCGAATCCGGCCATTTCCTTGGCAAAGGTTTCCCGCCACACGTCGAAGCGAGTGTTTTCGGGAAGTTCGGCACTGGAGTACAGGATTGCGTTATTGGTCATGGCGGCATGCGCGGCTTGCTCCGGGGATACTCTGAACGCCGGAGCTCGGTGTCGGGGGCGGATAGTTTACCGCCGGACGGAACACGATGAACACTAGATTTTCCTATGGTTCCTCTGCTTCCGAGTCTTTGAATGCGGTTATTTCTCGAAAGTTTGTCGCAAACGGAGCCCGCTGTCGGATCGATTGTTGTCAAAATGACCAGCAATCGCCTCATGCAGCACTTGCTTAGCGGAAATCGACGCTTTAGATATAGCGGCCGCCGGTTCCGCCAATCGCTTGATTCTAAAAGATCTCCGGGCTTAAACGTCTCCGGCGGGCGCGACTAGCCTTCCAAGACCGAGGCTGGTTTAAATTTTGCTTTGCTGAACGTAGACAGCTAATTGGGGTTTGAAGATGAACAAGATTGGAATTTTCTACGGGACCGAAAAAGGCATGACGGAGATGATGGCGCAAGTGATGTACCGTGTGCTGGGCGATGAGATTGCCAGCGAGCCGGTCAACGTTAATCGGGCAACGGTCGGGCAATTGCTCGGCTATAAGGCCTTGATCTTAGGCATGCCGAGTTATGGCGTCGGCGAAATCCCCGGCCGGACCACCGGCAGCGAGGAAGGCAACTGGGAAGAGTTTTTATACCGTTTGGATGAGGTCGATCTGTCCGGCAAGCGTGTCGCGCTATTCGGCCTGGGCAATCAGCAAAAGTACTATGCCCGCTTTGCCGGTTCCCTGATTCATTTGTATCACTACGTCGCGGGCTACGGTGCCGAAGTGGTCGGTGCCTGGAGCACGGAGGGCTATCAATTCACCCATTCCAACTCCGTGGTCAACGGTAAATTTGTCGGGTTGGTGTTGGACCACCATACCCAACCAGAAATGACCAAGAGCCGTATTCTGGATTGGCTGGATCAAATCAAGCCCGCCTTGCTGGAGAAGCTGAATTAGGGGGCCATGCACCAATAGTGTCTGCTCGCCAGAAACAAAGCATTAGGCAATACAAATAAAAACTGACTTTTCCGCGACTCCGGCCAATACTTGTGACGTTTGCGTCATTCAATCCGAGGAGTCGAAGGCATGAGTTTTGTCGAGATTTACTTTAACAGCTCGCTGCAAAACGTGGTCGAAATCGGCGATCAGGCTTGCAGCATCGGCCGGGCCAGCTATAACCACGTTTCGATTGGCAATAAGGGCGTTTCGCTGGTGCATGCCGCGATCTCCAAACAAGGCGACGCCTGGTGGTTGGAGGATATGAACAGCACCAACGGCACTTATTTGAACGGAAAAAAGATCGAAGGCCGGCAACGACTTCAATTCGGCGACGTCATCACCTTGGGCAAGCACGAATTAAAATTCGTGGCCCAACCCAACGCCGCCAACAGCGGTATTGGCCAGACGCAAGCCGACGATTTCGACCGAACCTTGCTGGTGAATTCCGCGTCCGGTCCGGCCGGCAATGCGCCGAGAACCGGCGATTACGCGCTGTTGATGCGCGGCGAGGCCCGCAACATCAACAAACTGCTGTTAAACCGGGATTATTATTCGATCGGCAAGGGGACGCAGTGCAACGTTCGGGTGGGCGGCTGGTTTACGCCCAAGTTGATCGCCGAAATCATCCGCCTCGGCGACCATTATTATTTGACCCCGGTCGTCAAAAAGCACATCCGGTTGAATGGCCGGGCGGTCGGGCATCAGGTCCGCTTGAGCAACGACGACAATATCGCGATCAAACAGGTGTTGTTGAAGTTCGTCGAGCAATGACGCCGACTCATTGGCACAGCAAAATTACTGAGATGTTGTCGGTTCCGCCGTTGGCGTTGGCGGCATCGATCAACGCACCGGCCTTGGCCGGCAGATTGTCGGGGGTTAATCCGCCCAATAGGTCCGCGATTTCGCCGTCCTCCAGCATGCCGGTCAGACCGTCGGAACACAGCAGGAAGCTGTCGCCGGCGGCAAACTCCACCAGCTGCACATCCGGGACTATCGCCGGCTTGGGGCCGATGGCCTGATAAAGTCGGTTGGCGGGCGGCGCCTCGCCGGTCCGGCCGGTGTCCTGCCACTGCCGGTACAGCGAGTGGTCCTTGGTCAATGCTTGCAACGCGTTGCCGCGCAGCCGATACAAGCGGCTATCGCCGACGTGAAAAACCTGCATTTTCGCCGACCCGCGCGCCAACCGGCAACCGACCAGAGTGGTGCCTATCCCGCAGCCCTCCGCCGCGCCTCGGGCCTGATTGTCGCGATATAAGGTCCGATTGGCTTCCCTAATTATGTCCGCCAGCAAATCCAGTTGCCGTTCCAGGCTATCCCGATCCGGTCCGTCGCGGCGCTTGAACCAACGTTCGAACCAGCTCGGCGCGAATGGCTCGGCGGCGGCCGGCAAATAGCGGCCGATCAAATCGTTGACGCTGGCGATCACTTGCCGGCTGGCGACATCGCCCTGACCGTGCCCGCCCATGCCGTCGGCCAGCAAGCACAAGCCGGCGGCGGCATTTATCGAGATCGCATCCTCGTTCGCCGCCCGCGCCAGACCGGGGTCGCTGAGTCCGTAGGCGTAATAACTTTCCAACAAGCGCGTCACCGTCATTAGGGTTTCCATCGTTAAATTACCGGGCGAGATAGCAGTCGCGTTAGAGTATGGCGTAAAGTGCATCTCGATATCGAAAAGTGGCCGCAACCCACCGACTTGTCAAGCCTTGGAGCGCCAGCCTGGCTTACAGGTCGGACACGAGCCGTTCGCAAATTTTTTCCGGGTGTTGTCGATTTCCGTCAAGCGGGTTCGACTAGTCAACGCAAACCCTTTTATCCCAACCAGGAGTCATACGATGAGCAAGCCAGTCAACCCCATTCCCGACGGTTACCAAAGCGTCACGCCCTATCTGACCGTCGAAGACGCCGCGGCGGCGTTGACGTTTTACCAACAAGCCTTCGGCGCGCTGGAATTCATGCGGCTGACGATGCCGGGCGGCAAAATCGGCCATGCCGAGTTTACGATCGGCGTCTCGCATTTTATGATTTCCGACGAATATCCGAACGCCGGTTCGACGTCTCCAACGAAATTGGGCGGTACGGCGGTCAAGCTGCATTTGTACGTTGACGATGTCGATGCCAGCTTCGCCCAGGCCGTCGCGGCCGGCGCCGTCCCGGCCATGCCGCCGGCCGATCAGTTCTGGGGCGACCGGATGGGCGTGCTGATCGATCCGTTTGGCCATCAGTGGATGTTGGCGACCCACGTCGAAGACGTCGAGGCTAGCGAATTCCAGTCGCGCATGGACGCGATGTTCGCCGGCCACGGCGATTGTGAGTGAAACGACGATGGCTACGATCACACCGTTTTTATGGTTCGACGATCAAGCCGAACAGGCGATGAATTTCTACTTGTCCGTGTTTGCAGAGGCCAGGGTGCTGAATGTCAACCGCTACCCTGCCGGGGCGCCGTTGCCGGAAGGTACGCTGATGACCGCCAGCTTCGAGCTGAACGGTCTGGCTTTCGTCGCGTTGAACGGCGGGCCGATGTTCTCGTTCAATCAGGCGATCTCCTTCGTCATTAACTGCGAATCCCAACAGGAAGTCGATGACTACTGGGAAAAACTGTCGGCGGAAGGTCAGCCCGGCCAATGCGGTTGGTTGACCGACCGGTTCGGCGTACCTTGGCAAATCGCGCCAACCGCGCTCGGCCGCTTGCTTAGCGACCCCGACCCGGGCAAAGCCGCCAGAGTCATGCAGGCCATGCTGACGATGAGCAAAATCGACATCGCCACGCTGGAGCGCGCCGCCGCGGATGCTTGAAGCGCTCGCCGCCGGTCACTGAGGGCACGCCAACCGGGTTCGGCCGGCGTGCCTCGCTTTTTAATATTTTTAATGGGAGAAACCCGATGACCGATTTAGATCCGCGACTCGACCTGACATTCGAACGCATCACCGACCTTCCTAAGGACAAAATCTGGCAAGCGTGGACCGTGCCCGCGCATGTGCTGCCCTGGTTTTGCCCGCTGCCGTGGAAAACCGTGGCCTGCGAAATCGATTTAAAGCCCGGCGGCGCGTTTCGGACCACGATGCGCTCGCCGGAGGGCGAGGAATTTCCGCATCTCGGTACTTATTTGGACATCGTCGAAAACCGCCGCTTGGTTTGGACCAATGCGTTGTTGCCCGGCTTTCGGCCGAAACGGTTCAGCGCCGGGGATGAGCCTGCGGCCTGCGGCGACTTTGCGATGACCGGCATTATCGAGCTCAGCGATCACCCGCAAGGCACGCTCTACAAAGCCGCGGTGTTGCACGCCGATGTCGCCGGCCGCGATCAGCACGCCGCGATGGGTTTCGAGGACGGTTGGGGCAAGGCCTTCGAACAATTGGTGGCTTACATGAAAAGTTGCTAATGCGGGTTAGTTTTGTCGCTAGAATTTATCAGTGCCGAATTTTTCCGGCTCAGGCAGATTCAGCCTCCTTTTTTCAAACATCATCCAGGAATCCAATATGAGCAATCCCACGTTACGTCACGGCACATTTAGCTGGTGCGAATTGTTAACCACCGATCCGGCAGCCGCGAAAGACTTTTATGCCAACTTGTTCGACTGGACGCTGGAGCCGGCGCCGAACGCACCGCCCGGCGTCGATTATTCGGTTGCCAAGCTCGACGGCGAACCGGTGGCCGGGATGATGGCCATTCCGCCCGGCGCGGCCGGCATGCCGCCGCATTGGGGGAGTTACATCACCGTGAACGATGTCGACGCCACCGTGGCGCGGGCTACCGCACTGGGTGCCAGCGTGTGCGTGCCGCCGCAGGATATTCCCAAGCTGGGCCGCTTCAGTATGTTGCAAGACCCGCAAGGCGCGGTGTTCGGCATTATCAGCTATTTGCCGACGCATTGCGGGTAAGCGCGGTCGGCATCAAGGTAGTCCGCCAATCAACAGCGTCGGTTTTCAAGTAGTGCCGGAGCAGTCCGGCACCGTTCGATGGCTATCCACACGTAAAGCTTACGATGGCGTTGGGATATTCCATTCAGCCTCTTCGATCCATGTTGTACAGGTGGACTTCCAAGGCAGGAGCGGAATAACCCGGCTCGCCGGGATCGTAGCGTCCAACGACACAGGTTAGGCGCTCCGGTAATCCAATCGATTTACGCGATGCGACGTCGGCTTAGCGAAGCACCGGCCAAGCCGATCAAGCCGGAAACAAAGGGCCATACCGCGGCGGGCAAAGGTACGCTGGGGACGTTGGTTGAACCGGCGATTGCCGCGCTGCTAGCCGCTTGGGCGTAAAAACTGTAGGTCTCGCCGTCGGCAACCACGACCGGCAGGTAGAGCGTACCGGTTTTTCGTTCGGAATGCGCAAGGCCACTCGGGGACGCCGGGAACAGTAACTCGTAGGCGAGATGGTTGCTGTTGCTGGATGCGGTGGCTTTAGCGGCGCCCAAGGTGGCGCTGGCGGTCGCGTTAGAGCTCGGTGAGTAGCCATCCGGGTAAAAATCGATGGCTATCGAATACCCGACCGAAAACAGAATCAAGCCGTTGCCGGACACGGTGAATTCGCCGTGCCGAATCGCCGAGGCGGTCGCGCTGCTGCCGCCGGTCGGGTTCACGTCGCTGGCGTTGGCCGAAATGGCGTCCGCGGCGATTTCAGCCCATGCCTGAGTCGATGAGTCACCGGCGCTCGATAGCGAACCGGTCCCCCAGTCAGGCACAAAATCGGTTTGTGAAAGATCCGGCCCGGAGGTGATGGCCGAGGTACTGGCCGAATAACTGCTGTCTATCCAGGTCAGCATCGGCGTGCCGGCGCCCAGACTGATCGTGGAAACCGAAAACGTACTCCAGTCTAGCGACGCGCCGGCGGAGGCCGAGGCCGCGAGCGCGGTGTTTGACAGACATGGAATGGATAATGCCAAGATTAACCAATTAGCGTGGCGCATGATTTTCTCCTTAAATAACTGTGGGAATAACTTTTCGCGGATCAAGCCGATTTTGGATTTCACCGGCAATTGGCAAGCAATAATAAATCCGGTTGATGCCTGACTTGCAGGCGGCTGTTTTATAAAGAATTTTTCCTAAATAAAACTTCCTTAAAAAAACTACTGTAAAAATAACCGACGTATATTTGCCGCTGTGCACGTAATCCTAAAATCCCATTCGAATGACTCCCGTCTGGCGATTTATTATTAAGGGAAAGCGGAGGACACCAACGGTAATCCGCCGAATAATCAGTAGCGCCGTAAACTCGGTTCCGAGTCTTATGCGGCGAGTTCTTTGACGTACGACCGAATTCGCCGATTGCGCTGCCGGCTAAGCGGTGCCGACGCCAGGAATTCGCTCCAGCCGTTTGCCTCGGCAACCGGCTTGTTTCAAAACCCACAGTCTGTCGGCATTTCGGTGCCGGATAGGCGGCTAAGTACGGAATGCCGAAACCGGCGAATTGGCGTTAAAACGCCGTCAAGCCAGGTTTGGCGGGCATCCAGCGAGGGTCAATCGGCTTGGTATTTATCTTGCAGCTTTACCGAAACATTCTTGTTAATTCGCCAATCAGGTAAAGACCATGCATCAAAATCCGTGGCCGGAGGAAGAAGAACTTTGGGTGATTTGGAATGGCTCGCTCGGCATCGTGGATACCGTGACCATCGGCCAAGTCGAAGCCGGTCCGCTGGGTAAGAGCGCTTGGCTGGAGGAACCGTACGACATGGTCGGTCCGTTTGATCTTGACTGGTTGGAGGCCAACGGCTGGATAGACTTCGAAGCCTGTACGGTAATGTCCCGGCAAAAATGGCGGGAGGATCAAGTGGCGTTGCGCCGGGAATCGTTAAAGCTGCGCCGCGCGGCTCAGGAAAGACTGTACGAGTACCAGGCCCGTCACAATCAGAGCCGTTTTCGATATCCGGGGCAGGACCGTACGCTCGGTGACCAGCGGCATCGGGAGACCCTGAACCTGCCGCTCGAAGGTGTGCTGGAGGCCGCGCAAATTAAAGCCGCGTTTCGCCGGCTCGCCCAAAAGACCCATCCCGATGTCGGCGGCAGCCACGAACAATTCATTCGTATTACCGAAGCACGCAACGCCTTGCTGGAACGCGCTTCGTGAACTAATCCAACGCGGATGATAAAAACGCGGGCCGCGTTCGCCTAACCGGCTTAACCCGGCAGGCTATCGAGATGCGGTTCGCGGCTAAAACATCTTCAAGGTTGAAGTTTGCCGAGGATAGCGCCGCCGTATTAAAGGCTTAGCTTAGCCATGGGTACTGAAACGGCTGGAATGTTCTTCGTCGTCAAAAATCGGCTCGCCTCTGCCCATCAGCGACTTTTTGCCCAGCGCGACGAAATTGATCAGGCGCACGGCCGTCTCATCGGCGATTTTCAATTGCTCCAGCGTTGCTTGCAGTAGCTCCAAAGCCACGTCGTAAACGTCGTCCACCGGCTGCAATCGCAGAAAGTGAGAATGCGCCGGACAAAGCAAGGTCAAGCGCGGCGTGCCGTCGTCGTCGCCGACGATATTGCCGTTCATCAGCGCGCCGAGAAACGCGAAATCGCGATTGTTGACCAAACTCGGTTTGGCGTTGCCTCGGGCAAAGGCCGCGGTAAACGCCTCGTCCGCTAGTCTGGACAAGGTCGCCGGATCGACCGTCTGGTTTGCCAGCAATGCGCGCATCAGGTTCTTCAACGACGCGATCTGGTCGGCGATTGGTCGGTCGTAAAAATAACGGTTAATGCGGAAATCGTCGCGCATTTTGGCGTACCAGACTTCGACCAATTCGGCCAGTATGTGGTCGTCCAAATTAAATTTTAAAGAGTTACTCATGTTCTCCCCCTATCGGCTGAAAAAACTACCAAGGCACTCCGCGGCCATAGTTATAGCCGAGCTGAAGTGTAACGCTAGCCGGTGTTAAAGGCTAACCGCCCGTTTCGCGTCGTCTAACCCGGCTAGCGAACGGCAACTTTCCCGCGATGGCCTGCCTGGGGTCTAAACTGACAGCGGCTAGTATGCCGCGAGATTTTGATTTGGATAGAACGCCGACCGCTCGCGCCGGGCCGATCCGCCGATTGGTGGGTTAAAGTCTTCATTTTGTCACAGTATTCGCGGCATAATCAGTCTAGCGCGCGTCGTCCCGTGCGCGCCGGCTTAACCCTGATAACGCCCCAGAGGAGTGTCCATGTCCCGAACCAAATTGTTTGCCGCGGTTTGCCTGGCGCTGGTCGCCGTCCTCGCCCATGCCGACTGCGTCGATCCGAAAGATACTTATGAGTCTTACAATGTGGTCGCCGATCCAACCCAAGACCGGCCGTCGGAGTTCTATGTTTTGTCTTATTCCTGGGCCCCGAGCTATTGTGCCCAGAAGGGCGGGCAACGCCGTCCGGGCCAAAAAGACTATCTGCAATGCGGCGGCAAGGCCCACTTCGGCTACATCCTGCACGGACTCTGGCCGCAAGGCAGCGTGGCCAAGCCCAATGACTACCCGCGCGCCTGCGGCGGCGACCAGCCCAAAATCGACCGGGCGCTGCTGGCGAAATATTTCTGCATGACGCCCAGCGTGTGGTTGTTGCAGCACGAATTCGAGAACCACGGCACCTGCATGATCGATCAACACCTGCGCACGCCGGAGGCCTATTTCGATAAAGCCCTGGCGCTGCATAACGCATTGCATCTGCCGAGTCGGCAAATGACCAACGAAGCTCAGGGCAAGGCTTGGTTCGTGCAACACAATCCGCAACTGCCCGAGGACAGCGTTTACTTCGACCGCAACGCCAAGGAATGGCGCATCTGCTACGACCGCGACTTCGCCCCGTTTGCCTGTCCCAGGCCCGGCGAACAAACGGGAGGCCAAACAGGCGGCCAGTCCGGCGGCGGCGATACGAACGCCGGCAACGGCGATGCCAACGCCTGCCCGGTCAAGGGCAATATTTCCGGCAAGTATCGCAAACTCTACTTCGAACCCAGCCATCCGACCTATGCCAGCGTGGTCATCGACTTCAGCAAAGGCGAACGCTGCTTCGATAACGTCGAACAGGCGCTTGCGGCGGGCTGGAAAAAAGCGCCCTAACTTTTTTAATTGACTAGTGTGGCGGTTGTGGGCGCTTCCTGCGATTTACGCTTTGCCGGGAGCGTTCCGGCTGGGATGGCGACGCGCAACCTAAAGTCCAGCGCCGCCGGATGAAACGCCGCTCGCCAACGGTCAGCGTTCGTTCGAAATCAGGCGTTCGGCGCGAATGTGTTTGTAAACCGCATCAATCGCGAACGATGCGGTGCCGGTTGTTTACAGCATTGATAGCCCCGATCCGAACGCCGTATTTGTCATTTGCGGGCGACCTTGCAACTCCACCATAACTAATTTCGGAGCCGTCATGCCATTATTGTCTTCGCAACCTATCGGCAAGTATGCCGTTTTAGAAACCAGCATTAAGTTGTATATCGAAAGCCTGCCCAAACTATTGGCCTTATTTTGGATTTTGGCGGCGATTTTTTCTGTTGAATGGGGTTTAGCGCTATTGCCGAGCGTGTTGGACAGGAATGCAGACGCAGTCTCTATCATTGAAACGATACAAACAATCCTTTGGTTACCGACCATGCTTTGTTTATTTTGGGCATACGCCTGTATGGTTCAACGTTTTGATAGTGTCGCAAAAGGACGAGAGGAAAGCTTTAAGCAAGTATTCACGATAGGCGTAAAAAAGATATGGCCTTTATTTCTTGCCACACTTCTGCCGTCTATCCTGGTTGGATTGACCGGCATGATGATGATAGGCACAGTGTCTTTCATCCCTATGTTGATTTCCACCGTCCTGTCAGGCGCCGACAATTCCATCGTCATGGGAATTTCAATGGTCATCGGTGTGGTATTAGGGGCGTACCTTGCTGCCGCTATAGCGGTTTCACTGGCCTTCTATCCTTATTTTGTCGTTATCGATGCCTTGCCCGCGTATGCCTCATTGCAGGCCAGCTGCAAGTTGGCTTGGGGACACGTGATATCCGCAGCCGTGATCTATCTGGCTCCGACTTTGGTTGCGGCACTATTGTGTGCCGCAGCAGACAGTCTGACCGAGGGTTGGGGAGCGGATGGACAAACCAGCGTTATTCGCGAAGTGGTTTATGGTGTATGGATTGTCTGCGTCGGTTCCTATTTTTGCGCGCTAAGCTATGTGCAATTTCACGATTTAAAGCTGCGGCAATCGAACGTCGCAGCGGCGTGCGGGGTGATCGAACCCGAGACTTCGGCCTCGGAACACGCCCGTTACAGATAGTTTCTCGGCCGTTGCCGCTCGAAGCACGGCGTTTTTAGAAAATAACGCGATTGTTCGAACTCGTCGCCGAAACCTTGCCGTTCGGCAGGATAACGTTTTCCAAAAAAGCTCGACGGTTTTGTCGGAGAGCTCGAAACCAGAATCGCCGAGTTCGGAACATCCGTCGTCGCGTTCCAGACCGCAAGCGGCGGCATGAACCCGCCGCGCTAGCGTCGTCGCTAAAAACGAATGCCGGAACCGACCGAAATCCGCCGCTTTTGCGGATGGGCGATCAGATACCTTCGGGCAATTTCGCCGCCATCATCTCCCGCCGATCCAGTTTTATGCCGTCGGCAACGAAACTGCCGTCGCCGACTGCGTGCAGGGTGCGGCGTTCCGCGCGTTCGTCGTCCAGGTAAGCGGCCAGCCCTTCCAGCACGACGATGTTATGGCGTTCGACGATGTCGATCACCCGGCATTCGATGTTCGCTAAGCATTCTTGGATTAAAGGCGCCGCGACGTGCTGGCCGCGTAGCGCGGTCAAACCGAATTTGGCGAATTTGTCGGTATCGCTGCCCGAGCAAATGCCTATGCCGACCACCCGGTCGAGCAAGTCCAGCGTCGGAATCGCCAGCACGCAGGCCTTGGTGTCGCGCAACGCTTGATAGGAATGGTTCCACGGCCCGGTTGCGATCGCGAATTTGGGCGAGAAGTCCAGCACCATGGTCCAGGAAACCGTCATCACGTTGTCGCGCCGGCCGTCGTTGGTCGTCACCCACACCACCGGGCCGGGTTCGATCAACGTGAAGGCGTGGTTGAGGGGCAGGGTTTTCATCCGGCTAGACTCCGAAAGGGGGACGCCGGTAAAGCCGTCACAGCTTCACAAGCGGTCGTGATGCATCGCGTACCACGGGTACAGGCATAAGCTTATCACCGTAGAGAAGCCGGAAACAACGCGGTAGGTTCGTACTGGTTGGTATTGCGTAGCCTCGATGCAAAGTTAGCAGAATCGAGGGTGTCGGCGGTTCTGTCACGAGACTAACATCGGCGACTTGCAGGGGGATGTCTTCGAATCCTCGATTCCATCGAGGCTATTTTCTTGGCTTATTCAGACAACAGTTTTCGGTATTCTTCCAGGGATTTTTGTTCTAAAACAAAAATTGCGATTTTTTCGTCCTTATCTTGCAATTTGGTTTTATAAGGAAAACTTACTCGAATGGCTTGTGGAAAAGTCGGTACTGAACGAAATTTTATTTCCCGATTATTTGTTTCTAATGGTATGGGTTGAGCATTCACACGAAGTGTGCCTACATAAAATTGGGAATAAGTCATGCCGCCATTCTGTTTTTCCCAACCCGGAACTCGACGATTATCGATCCAGTGAACCCATCGGTCGTTGATTTTAAGCTCGATATCGCAAAAAGGATCGAAACCTTTGTGCGGTGGAGTCGTTGCGTCATATTTGGGAGGCAAGAATATTGGGTTTTTGCCTTTGTTTGAGACCTCAAATGAGTATACAACAAGTTTGTCCCTCGGGTAATACTTCATATTGATGACTACGCCAATCTCGTCATTGTCAATCTCGTTTATTTCATTAAGATATACGTTAGCATTTGCGGCATATAGAAAACAAAAAAATAGCGCAATCGCTACGGGAAATTGAAGCGCTCGCATAATTGATCTCCTAAAATGGCTGTATGTTAAAGCTAGTCAATTCGATATAAGTCTTCATCAATTCGTGCCAAAGTTAGAGGATGGACGTCGCGTTAGACGCATTGGTGACAAGTCGAGTATGGCCAGCCTTTTAACGGCATTAACCAGTTAGTTTTGTCGGTCTATTATGAATACAATTGAAATACACTAGAAAATCCGCTTCATCCCGAATCAGCTTCCCCAATAACGCCGCGGCGACTACTGGGCTATTCCATCTGATAGATGTGGGGTACGCAGTGCGTACCCTTGTATGTTCCATCCTGCGTCGCATTCCCCGGCACCCGCCGGGCCTCATTGAAGCGGCTTTGCTTCGGCTCCGCTCAGCAACCTCAGCTCCGCCCAGCAACCGCCACTCGCCGCTAAGGCATTCTCGAAACAGTGGGGGGGGCGACCGATAACATTCCGCGACACGCCGCATCTACCGCCGATATATCTCGCTACCCGCCTTGATCGCGCGCTTGGCGATCGCGGCATGCGACCCGGACTTGGCCAGCACGAATAGCGTGTGCGGTAACGACAGACGCTCCAACAATTGTCGCGTCAATTTCTTCTCGTTGGCGAAAGCGGACTTGGCGAATACCACGGCATACGTCTTGGCTTCGGGATAGTGTTGCATCGGCTTTTCGGCCAGCCAAACGCGTTTGACGCCGGCCACTTCGGCCGCGGCAGCGCGAATCGCCGCCAGCGTGGCCTCGTCCGCCCGCGGTTTGACGAACCTATCCTTGCGGGTCAGCGTATCCCGCTCCAGCCCCGCCGCCCGGTTGATGTCCATCTGCCGCTCGGCCCGTTTCAGGCAATCATCGGCGGCGGCTTCGTCGCCGCGCCGCCGGTAGAAATAGTCCAGCCAGCGGCAACCCTCCAGCGTCAACTCCGGCTTCGCGGCGATGGCAGCCTCGATGGCCGCGATGCCGGCGCTGTCATCGCTTTTCAGCAGCAGCCGGCCGATTACAAAATCGGCGTCCGCATCGGCGTGGGCGGCGCGATAGCTTTGAAACAGCGGTAGCGGATCGATGTCCGGCGCGAATTCCTCGGTCAACACCGCCAATTGCCAATGTTGCGCGGCGCTGAGGGTTTCGGAAGCCTGTTGGGACAATTCCGCCAAGGTTTGCCGGCCTTCCTGGCAATAGCGGTAGCGCTCCCGCCATTTGTCGTCGTTGTTTTTCAGCCAATCGGCGTCGAAATCCGCCAAGATCCGGTCCAGTTCGCCGCCCAGCCACGCCCGCGCGGCCGAGTCGGCCGGCATTTTCGGCAACGGCGCCTCGGTTTGCAGGGCTTGCAACCGGTCGCTCAGCGCCGGATGAGTGTCGTAATGGCCGGTGGCGACCTTCAAGGCTTCGGCGACCTTGGCGTGCAAATCGGCGGTTTCGAACGGCGGCTGACGCAGGAAATCGCGCAAGGGTTTGAAAGGCGCCGTGGGCAGCTCGCTAGTGTCTGCCTGCTTCAGAAAGGGCATCCAGAAATGCTCGTTGACCAAGCCGCTGACCACGTAGGTATTGACCAGGGCTTGCGCGGCATCGTGGCGGCTGGTCAGTTGCGCGGCCACCGCGTCGGCCGCGAATTCGTTGGTGCGAGCGAGCGCGAAGGAATAGGCGGCGAAGGTGGGCGCATACCAATCGAAAAACCGCCGCATCAGCGAGGCGCCGATGTTTTGTTGACGCTCCAATCCGGCGACGATGCGTTGCCAGCTCAAGCGCACCCGATAAATCCAGCCGGCGAATCGGCTGTGGGCAGCCGACAAGTGGCCCAATTCGTGGGCGATCACCGCTTCGGCCTGGGCCGGCGACAGGCTCAGCAACAATTCCAAACCCAAAAACAGCGTGTTTTTCGGAAAGCCGAACACGCCCAAGCGCGGGGTTTGCACGATCGCGGCGTTGTATTCCGGGGTCAAAATGACTTGATGAATCCTGGGCGCGCGCAATTGCCGGCTGAGCGTTTTCAAGCGTTCGAACAATTTCGGATAGTGCTTGGCGGTCAAACGGTAGCCGGTCGGCGGCTCGAACTTCACCCACAGTGCCCGCAGCAACACGTAAATCATCGCCAGAATGACAACGATCAATTTCTTCTTCAGCAGCAATATCGCGAACGTGGTACTCGCCAGCGCCGCCCAACCGATGCCGACACTGATCGCCACCAAGGTAAACAGCATGCCGAAGATCACCAAATAACCCAGTAGCGCCAGCAAGCCGACCTTGGCCCGATAACGCCGCGGCCGGCGCTTGGCTTCCTGCTCGGCCCGGCCGATCAAGGCTTCCAGATGTTCGCGTTGCTGAGTGGTGGTTTTCATGAGAACTCCGAAGAGATAGCTTTGGAGGCGCTTGCACAAGACCACTGGCGCAAGCGCACGACGATGCCCGCCAAACAGCGGCCAGCCAAGGCAAGCCGCTGAGCGTGAGAAGACTAGCGAATTACTGGGCCGGCGTCCGCAACGGCGCGAAATAAACCCCGGAATCCAGCGTGGAAAACAAAAACGAATTGTCCGAGGCAACCTTGACGCGGCCCTCGCCGAAGGCGAAATTGCCGTTCCAGTCGAAATTGCCGGGCACTTTGATCTGAGCGACTTCAGTCATTGTGTCCGAGTTATAAACTGAGATGTAATCGGAATTTGCCATTGGGAAATACACCTTGTTCCCTACCGGTGCGTAAGCCGCGCCGATCGGCGTTACGCCGGCGTATTCGCCAACCGCCGGGAAGACTTGTTTACTGTCCAGGATGATGGTGCCGCCGTAGGTGGGAACAGCGATTTGGCTGCCAGTATAAGAAATGCCGATCTCGAAATTAAACCAATTGGTCGCGTTATTCGATTGGTATTGCTCGTCTCCGGCTTTGTAAACGCCCCAGGCGCCGTTGGAGATATTGGACTCGGCGACCGCTATCGTATGCCTATCCGCCGATGCGGCCAACATGCTGTTTTGTCTGACCGAACCCAATTCCGAGACCGCCTTGGTGAAGTAATTGATTTTCCGCAGCGGCACCCAGCCCGAGCCTTCGTAGTTGCTGGAGACCAGGATATTACTCAATTCGTCGAACGCCACGGTAAAGGTGCCGCCCTCGCCGAAACTCAAATCGAAGCCGACCCTTTTTACCGCGAGCGTGCGCAAATTGATAACGTCGATAAAGTTTTGCTTGGCCCCGCGCGACAAATTGGCGACCGCCAGCAATTTACCGTCGGCGGAAATGTCCATGCCGGCGGTTTGGCCACCCAACGTAATCGGCGTTAGAAACTTTTTAGCGACCATGTCGTACCGCCGAACAGTGGTGCCGCCGCTGATAAACAGTACTTGCCGCACTGTATCGTAGGCAATGTCGTAGCGGTTGGCGTCCGCTATGAAGCCGGCTTCGGCATGGGCGGTCAAACCGGAAAAAAACAGAACAATTCCTGCTACAAACGCGCAACTTTTATTCATAAAAACTCCTGGAGGGATTGGATTTCGTTATGCCTTACCCGAAACACGCGCTCGGGTAGTGGCCCGCTAAGCGTGACTGTTCGCTCGTCATCGCAAGCCGGGACCGACTGCTGGGTGATTAGGACTGTTTCCGAACTGACTGAAAGAATGGTCTAACTGAAAACGCCAGCGGCGACAAGCATAGCAGAGCCGGCGCAAGCCTTCTAGTCGGGCACGTCCGCCGCTACGAATGTCGATTAAACTTCCACAATTGCCTTCTCGGTGGCGCTATAGAGTTCACAGCCTGTCCTAGCCAACGGTGCGACCGAAAGCTACGCCTACGCGCCGGCCGGCAACCGCCTGACTCAGCAAGGCGGCGTGGCCATTGGCGTGGATGCCGCCGGCAACATCACCAGCGACGGCGCTTACAGCTACCAATACAACCGCCGCGGCCTGCTGTACCGGGTTTACCAAAGCGGGGCGGCGGTCGCGAACTACAGCTACAACGCCCTGGGCCAGCGCACGTTAAAAACCTTGAGCGGCGGTAAAACCGTGTATCAATACGGCCCCGGCGGCCAATTGCTGGCGGAAATCGGCAAGGATGCCCAAGGCAACTGGCTCGCCCTCGACTACGTCTGGCGCGGCGAGCGGCCGGTGGCGCGCTTCAAAACCCAAGTCACCGCGGCCGGCGCCGCCAGCACCTTGGAAAGCCTGATACTGCACACCGACGCGCTGGGCAGCCCGAGCGACGCCAGCAACAGCCAGGGCAACGTGGTCTGGCGCTGGACCCACGAAGCCTTCGGCGCCACCGCGCCCAATCAAGACCCGGACGGCAACGGCCAAATCACCCAGCTCAACCTGCGCTTCCCCGGCCAGTATTACGACGCCGAAACCGGTCTGCACTACAATATGCACCGGTATTACCAACCCAAGACCGGCCGCTATATCTCCTCCGATCCGATTGGGGTGTTGGGGGGCATTAATACTTACACCTATGCTTTAAATAATCCACTAAGATGGACTGATCCTTTAGGCTTGTATAGCAAAACAGGTTGTAATGATGCTCAGTGTGAATTGATTGACAAAGCAGTTGCAAATGCACAGGACGCTGCTAATAAACAGGGAATTGGGCCTGGTTTTTCCCAAGCCCTTGAAACTGCAAATTTCATTTGTAAGAAACCAGAGAAAAACAAAAATTATTGCGGGGCAAATAATGACCCGGATATTTATCTAAGAAATGCTTTTAACCCTGGCAAATGCGGTTCACTACCTAGCACTTTACTTCACGAGGTTTCGCATTCTAAACCACTGAATTATACTGAAATGGACGCTTATATTCTTGAATATAAAGCTTATGGCACTTCTATGCCAACGCCCGCTAAACTCCAAAAGGATTATCCAAACTTATCTCCAGAACAAATTCAATACTATAGCAAACAACGTGAAGAGGCCTTAAAGCAATGAAATTGATTTTTATAGTTTTTCTGTTGCTATCTAGTAACGCGTATTCTAAGTACCCTATTGAATCATTCCAAAATGTAATGAATCGTGTTGTAACTCAATCAGATACCATTTTTATTGGAAAAGTTCTAAATGAAAAGACGATTGAAAAAGGGCTTGTCGTTGGCTTAGGTACTAAACAGATAGGCATTTTAGAAGTTGAGGTTATAAAGAAATATAAAGGTCATGTTGTCAAAAATGAAAAGCGCTTAGTCTGCACATGGTTTGATAATACAGAGCATTTATTTAACTTTAAAATAGGTCAAGAACTAACATTCTTTGGTATTGATACTGGTTTGAATATTCAGTTACCAAGCACTTATGGTTATATCCGAAGCTCAAGCGGGATAGAGAAAGAGCTTTCTAAATCATTAAAGTTACGAAGCAAGCCTAATAAAGATAGGAACATGATATTTGAGATTGTTGACTCAGATAGTAAGGTGACTAGAAATGCCTGTAATGAACCGGATGCATGGGAACTAGCTACAGAATATAGGCCTACGACGAAGTGACCAAACATATACACCTATGTTGAGAATAACCCGGTAACCTTATTGATCCGGAAGGTCTTGCCAGTTCTGGTCAACCTATTGATCTTGGTGGTGGCACAACAGTTTGGATTGATAATCCACACGTTCCCGGACAGCAGGAACATGCACATGTAGCCCGCGTAGCTCCGATTAGCGAAGCGTAATCGGAGGAACGAAAGCCGGCATTCGTGCGATTTCGCTACGCCAATCGCACGGCACGCCCCGGCCGCTTGGCACAGTCGGCGAGAACGGGATGCCGCCGGCAACACCACCAGCGACGGCGCTTACAGCTACCAATACAACCGGCGCGGCGTGCTCCATTGGTGACTTGACGCTAGCAAAACGCGCCTAAGGCGACAGGATTAGCGCAATCTCAACGCAACGGAATCGGCGGGTGGCGGTCGCCGATGGCGTCGAGATCGTCCAGGCTCATGATCGGCGCGTACATCAGGTCCTTGATGTCGGCGGAGCGGGTCCAGCCGAAATCCATTTCGCCGATCGCGCGCTTGGTCATTTTCAACAGCCGGGTCGCGGCAGCCTGGTTGGCATTGCGGTCGCCCGGCTGGTGCATGCGGGCGGTGGAGATCACCGAGCAGCGGCACACCCGATCGTGATGTGAGAACTGAAAACGGAAATTGCGGGTACGGCTGTTGATGTCGCGATTGGTCAAAAACACGAAATGAGTGTTGGGGTCGGTTTCCGGCAGGCGCCGCATCACGGCGCGGGCTTGCTCGAAAATGTCTTCCGCCGCGAATTGCCGGGTGCCCGGAAAGGCTTGGATTGCCAGCGCGCCGAGCGGCAAACTGGCTTTCGCCCAGATGCCGAATTCCCGGCCGACAATCTTCGCCACCTCGACCGCCGCGTCGTCGGAAAAATCGTCCAGCGGCAGGATATACACGTCGATCGGGCCGGTTTTTTGGTCGGCCGGCAACGACGGCTCGGAAACCGCCGGTTCGCTGACCGTGGCAGTCTCGGCGATGGGTTTAGCGGGTGGCTCGGGCTGATTAGCGGCGCAGGCGGATAGCAAGGCCGAAATCAGAAAAAACGCATATAGCGGATGATTAAAATATCGTTTCGAACTCACTGTGTACTCCCGTTTTTGGTGAATGCCTGGGTTTTGTGGTTTATAGATCGGGCTTGTAAGGGGTTGAACCCACCGGCATGTTCCCTTCGGCTCCGCTCAGGGAACGCGCGGTGTGCCGTAGAACGCACGCTGTACCGCAGAACGTGTCGGTCGTTCCCTGAGCAGAACCCAAGGGAATTTAAAACTCGAAGGCGAAATCCATTCAGGGAACTCACCGCTGTACCGCAGAACGCGTCGGTCGCTCCCTGAGCGGAACCCAAGGGAATTTAAAACTCGAAGGCGAAATCCATTCAGGGAACGCTCCGCTGTGCCGATGAACGTGTCGGTCGTTCCCTGAGCGGAACCCAAGGGAATTTAAAATTCAAAGGCGAAATCCATTCAGGGAACGCTCCGTTGTACCAGAGAACGTGTCGATCGCTCCCTGAGCGGAGCCCAAGAGAATTTAAAATTCAAAGGCGAAATCCATCCAGGAAACTCACCGCTGTACCGCAGAACGTGTCGCTCGGTCCCTGAGCGGCGCCCAAGGGAATTTAAAACTCGAAGGCGAAATCCATCCAGGGAACTCACCGCTGCGCCGGAGAACCTGTCGTTCGTTCCCTGAGCGGAGCCGAAGGGAACTTAAACCTCCGAAAACGGAATCCATCGCTTCGCGCTCATTGAATCCCGAGACAATACAGGGGCGTCGCCATTCCGGACGGCTCATTCGACTCAAATCCGCCGCGCCAGAATCTCCCCAATCTCTTCGTCGGTCAATACGATGGGATTGGTCTGCATGCTGCTGCCTCGCGCGTTGGCGACGATCAGCGGGAAGTCGGCTTCGGCGATGCCGTAGGCGCCGAGGCGATCCAATTGCAAGGAGTCGCTCCAGTCGGCCAGCAGCGCGATCAATGCGTCGCGGGCTTGTTGGTCGTCCGGCGCATCGTCGCCGGCCAATAGCCGACCGACTTGGGCATACTTAAGCAGGGCCGGATTGGCCGGTTCGCGGGCTTGCAGCGCGCGGATGTTGACCTCGGTCGCAGCAGCGACCAGTGTGCCGCACACAACGCCGTGCGGGATCGGGAAGAAAGCGCCCAGCGGCGAAGCCAAGCCGTGTACCGAACCCAGGCCGACTTGCGCCAGCGTGATGCCGGACAACAGCGCCGCATAGGCCATTGCCGCGCGACCTTCGCCGGCGTCCGGTTCCACGCCGCGCCAGGCCGCGAAGAATCCGGACTTGACCGCTTGCATGCCGCTCCAGGCCAGCGCGTCGGTGAACGGATTGGCCTTGGCCGACACGTAGGATTCCAGCAATTGGGTCAACGCGTCCATGCCGTCGGCGGCGATCAATGCCGGCGAACAAGTCGCCAGCAAGTCCGGATCGAGGATGGCGTATTCCGGCACCAGACATTCGTCGCGAAACGATTTTTTGAAGCCGTCCGGGCCTTGCACGCTGAGCACCGCGTTTTTGGTGGCTTCGCTGCCGGTGCCGGCGGTGGTCGGTACGGCAATGAAAGGCGTGCTGGGACCGTGATAGGTTTGGTTACGGCCGACGCCTTCCAGATAGTCCATCACCGAATCGCCGCTGGGCAGCAGACCGGCGATGGCCTTGGCGGCGTCGAGTACGCTACCGCCGCCGATCGCGACCACGACTTCGATGTTCTGCTCGCGAAATCGGCTCACCGTGTCATCGATCAATTGCGGCGAGGGTTCGCCGGACACCGTGCAATGTTGCCATGCCACACCTTGCCCGGCCAACGCGTCGATAAAGCTTTGCCAGCCCGGCGTGCCGAAAAACGACTGATTGCCGGTGACCAGCAAGGCTTTGCGGCCGTAACCGGCGATCAAGGCCGGCGCCTCGTTCAGGCGGCCGCGCCCGAACAAAATGCGCGGCAGGCGGGCGATGTAAAACGGTTTGAAAGTCTGCATGCTCAAGCCTCCGGAAACAAGGCTTTATACGGCACGCCCCGGCGCGGTTCGGCCATCCAGTCTGCGACCGTGTCGCGCCAGACCAGGTAATGTTCGGTCTGCTTGTGCGCGGCCGCGTCTTCGGCTGAGGCATAGACTTCGTACAAGATAAATTGGCTGGGGTCGTCTGGCGTTTGCAGGACATCGAAACGGCGGTTGCCGGCCTCTTGCACCGAGGCCAAGTGGTTCAAACGGGTGGCGGCGATGAAGTCGTCGATATGTTCGGGTTTGACGTGGACGTGAACGAGGGTAACGTGCATGGTAACGAGCCATTGAGTGGAATCAGCCGCTTAGCATAGGCGAAAACCGGCGGCGATGGCAAAGAGAGCGGTCTGTTCACTGGATAAGCTTTAAGCCGGGCCAATCTCGTTTTGGCGCCGGTAGGAGTACAAACCTAGGTTTGTACTCCGTGGCTTGGCGGTCTGGCGTTATCGCCAACGCGGGGGAGCAATGCTTGAAGACAACGAAACCGGGTAGCATCTAAGCCACGCCAAAGGCCGATTCACCGATGATTGGAATACAAACCTAGGTTTGTACTCCGCGACGTGGCGGGTTGGCCTGCAAACCTCGGTTTGTACTCGGCGATTTCAGTGGCCTTTTTCGACGATATAAGTCGGAAGACCGTCGATGCTGAGCTGGTTTTTGTCGTGCCAATAACGACGGATGCCGGCCTCGCCTTGATCAGCGGCCCAATCGGACAACTGTTCGCGTTCGCCGGCGTAATCGAAAAACGGCACCGCCATGCCGCAGGAAGTCTGCACCAAGTCGATTTCTACATCGAAGATTTGCCGGGCGCCGGGTAGCGGCCGGAATTTGCCGAACAAGTCCGGCCAGTCGGCATCGCCCGGATGCACGACGCGGGCGTTGCCGTATAAGCGCAAGATCAACGGCGAACCGACGAAGGCGCAAAACATGATCGTCATCCGCGGGGCGATTCGCACGTGGGCGGCGGTTTCGTTACCGCTACCGGTGACGTTCAGCCAGGCCACCCGTGCCGGCCCCAGCACCTTGAACGAGTCCATGCCCTTGGGCGAGATATTAACCCGACTGTCGGCCGTGGCGGTGCCGACGAAAAACAGCTTTTGTTCGCGGATGAATTGCATGTGTTTATCGGACAATTCGGTGTAACGCTTTCCCATCGCTTGCTCTCTTTGGCTGGTTCCAGAAACGGGTGAGGCGCTACCAAGCCCCAGCCCCACACGACCGTCGCATGGCAGGCCGCAGCCTTTGCGCCCGACGGAATTCTCGGTGCGGTCAAACCGGCGCGTTACCAGCGCCAATTTTCGGGGAGTCTACGATATCCCCCTGAGTTTGCACCATTTCGACCTACTTCGACCCAGAAACTGATGCATGTCGTTAACGGCGCCGGGCTCGGAAAAAATCGCTGAGTAGTTCGGCGCAGTCGGCCTCCAGCACGCCGCCGCTCCATTCCACCCGATGATTCAAAAACGGCGCGTCGCTGAGTTGCAGGGCATGACAGACCGCGCCGCGCTTAGGATCGTAAGCGCCGAACACCAGACGTTTGACGCGGGCGTGGGCGATGGCGCCCATGCACATTACGCAGGGTTCCAGCGTCACGTACAAGGTGGTGTCGATCAAGCGGTAGTTATGCAGCGCCCGGCCGGCCTTGCGCAGAGTGACGATTTCGGCGTGGGCGGTAGGATCGTCGCTTTGTATCGGCTGGTTCCAGCCTTCGGCGATGCAGCGCTGGTTCAGCACCAACAGCGCGCCGACCGGCACCTCGCCTTGCGCTTCGGCGCGTTGCGCCAGGCGGATGGCGTGGCGCATCCATTCGGCGTCGGTCATTTCACACCGTGGCTTTGCTCAAACGGTCGTTGACGGCGGCCCAGGCTTCGCTGTCGGGCGGTTGCTCGATCAAAATCGTGTCCAGTTGCCGGCTATCCAATTCGCGCAAGGCGCTGTACAGCGCGCTTTCGTAGTGTTCGGCTTGCTCGGGCAATTTGATCAGGTTCGGGCAGGGAATCTCGGCGATGGCCGGACTGAAGGCCAGAATGCCGATGCGCTTACCCTGGCCGCACAGCTCGTCGGTCATCGCGATCAAGGTATCGGCCGGACACAGCAAGGCCATCGTATTCGGCGCGTAATGTACCGCCAGCATGCCGGGCGCGCGGATTTTGCTCTGCGGCGACAGGCGGACTTCGGTACCCAGCGCGGCCTTGAGCTGGCTGCGGGTGATCCGGCCCGGCCGCAGGATGGCCGGCTGGCCGTCGCTGAGATCGATGATCGTCGATTCCACGCCGACCGAGCAAGCGCCGCCGTCCAGAATGCAGGCGACGCGATCGCCCAATTCCTCGGCGACGTGGCCGGCCTGGGTCGGGCTGATCCGGCCGAAGCGGTTGGCCGACGGCGCCGCGATCCCGCCGCCGAAGGCTTGCAATAACTGCAACGCGACCGGGTTGGACGGCACCCGCACCGCGATCGTGGTTTGACCGCCGGTCACGGCGTCCGGCACGTCCGGGCGCTTGTTCAAAATCATCGTCAACGGGCCTGGCCAGAACTGCTCGGCCAGTTTCAGCGCGGCGTCCGGAATCTCGACGGCCCATTCGCTCAAATGCGCGGCCGAGGCGATGTGCACAATCAGCGGATGGTCGGCCGGGCGGCCTTTGGCCGCGAAAATTTTGGCGACCGCGGCCGGGTTAGCGGCATCGCCGCCCAGGCCGTAGACGGTTTCGGTCGGAAAGGCGACCAATTCGCCGCGCCGCAACAAATCGGCGGCCTGATTAATCGATTGTTCGGTGACGGGAGTCGGAGTCAATGTCTTTGCCGGCTAGATAAACGATGAGACTGGAGCCGGTTGCTCCCCCCGGCCGCGCGCGGCTGGTTGTGTTTGGAGGATGCCGGTCTCGATAGCAAACGGCCTATTTTACCTTCCGAGCCGGCGGTTGGGTGTTAAATTATTTCGATCAACACCTCGTCCGGATTCACCGCATCACCCTTGGCAACGAAAATCGCCTTGACGGTGCCGGCCAGCGGGGCGGTGATTTCGGTCTCCATTTTCATCGCTTCGGTCACCAGCAAGGCCTGGCCGGCCACGACTTTTTGGCCTTCGCGGATCAATACGTCGATGATGTTGCAAGGCATGCTGGTGACCACGTCGCCCGGCGCGGCCGGCCGGCGCCGCTTGCTGGCGATCGCGCTTTTCACCGCACCCTGGGCGCCGCCGTCCAGCACGATTTCGTCCAGGGTTTCGATGACGATTTCTTCCGGCATGCCGTCCACGGTGAAGTAAAAATGCCGCAGGCTCTGGTTTTTGGGGCCGGCGCCGGTGACTTTGACGTGATAGGACTCGCCGTGTAGCGCGACGTTGAATTCGGTCGGCGCTTTCTTGCTGTCCACAGCCTCCGGCGGGGCCTCCAGTTCCAGCGGTTCCGGGACCAGATTGCCGGTCGAACGCAACTCCAAAAATTGCTTGCCGACTTCCGGAAACATCGAGTAACTGAGCACGTCTTCGTCGTTCAACGCCAGATGGCCGATCTCGCCGCGCAGATGCAAAAACTCCGGCTTCAACAGATCGGCCGGCCGGCAGTCGATCGGCTCTTCCTTACCAACCGCTTTCTTCAGCAGTTCCGGATCGACCGGCGCCGGCGCCTTGCCGTAACCGCCGTGCAGGTAGCGTTTGACCTCGTTGCTGATGGTCTCGTAGCGCTTGCCGGTCAACACGTTCAAGACCGCCTGGGTGCCGACGATTTGCGAAGTCGGCGTCACCAGCGGCGGATAGCCAAGGTCCTTGCGCACCGCCGGAATCTCCCGGTACACCTCGCCGATGCGGTCCAGCGCGTTGCGTTCCTTTAGTTGATTGGCTAGGTTCGAAATCATCCCGCCCGGCACCTGAAAAATGTGGACGCGGGTGTCGATGCCGGTGAACTCGCTTTCGTAGCGCCGGTATTTCTTGCGGACTTCGGCGAAGTATTGGTTAACCGCCTGCAGTTTGTCCAAATCCAGGCCGGTGTCGTATTCGCTACCCCGCAACGCGGTGACCAGGCTTTCGGTCGGCGGATGACTGGTGCCGCCGGCCCAGGACGATAAGGCGGTATCGACGTGCTCGCAACCGGCCTCGATGGCCTTGAGCTGGCACATTTCGGCCAGTCCGGCCGTGGCGTGGCAGTGCAGATGCAGCGGCAGATCGACCGCATTTTTCAAGGCCTTGACCAACTCGCCGGCCCGATAGGGCGTCAGCAGGCCGGCCATGTCCTTGATCGCGATCGAATCGCAGCCCAGGTCGGCCAAGCCCTTGCCCAGCGCGATGAAACTGGCGATATCGTGGACCGGGCTGGTGGTGTAGCAAATCGTGCCCTGGGCATGCTTGCCGGCGGCCTTGGCGGCCGCGACGGCGGTTTCCAGATTGCGGATGTCGTTCAGCGCATCGAAAACCCGGAATACGTCTATGCCGTTTTGGGCAGCGGTTTCGACGAATTTACGTACCACGTCGTCGGAATAATGCCGGTAACCGAGCAAGTTCTGGCCGCGCAACAGCATTTGCAGCCGGGTGTTGGGCAGCGCGGCTTTCAGTTTAGTCAAACGCTCCCACGGATCTTCCTTCAGAAAACGCAAACAAGCGTCGAAGGTGGCGCCGCCCCAGCATTCCAGCGACCAATAGCCGATGTCGTCCAGCAGCGCGCAGGCCGGCAACATGTCTTCGGTACGCAAGCGGGTGGCGATCAGCGATTGATGAGCGTCGCGCAAAATCACGTCGGTAACATAGACTTTTTTCATCGCTAGCTCCTCGGCTTACAAGCCGGTGTGGGACGCAACCACCGCCGCCAGCACGCTGGCGAGAATTTCCGGGCGGGGTTTGTTGGAGTAGTTGACCAATTCCGGGTGCGCCTCGACGAAACCGGTATTGAAGCGGCCGCGCCGAAAATCCGGATGACGCAGGATTTCCAGGTAATACGGGATCGTGGTCTTGATGCCGAACAAGCCCATGTCGCGCAATGCCCGTTCGCCGCGATTGAGCGCGTCTTCCCAGGTCATGGCACTGACGATGACCTTGGCCAGCATCGAATCGAAAAACGGCGGCACTTCGTAACCGGTATAAATCGCGGTGTCGGTACGCACGCCCGGCCCGCCCGGCGCATAGTAGCGGGAAATATGGCCGAAACTGGGCAGAAAGCTGTTCTGCGGATCTTCGGCGTTCACCCGAAATTGAATTGCGTAACCGCGCCGGACGATCTCTTCCTGGCGAAAGCGCAACGGCAAACCGGCGGCGACGCGAATCTGTTCTTCGACGATATCGACGCCGGTGATGGTCTCGGTAATCGTGTGTTCCACCTGGACGCGGGTATTCATTTCCATGAAGTAAAAGCGGCCGTCGCGATCCAGCAGAAATTCGACGGTGCCGGCGTTGGTATAGCCGACCGCCTTGGCCGCCATGACCGCCAGACCGCCCAGATACTGGCGTTGGGCTTCGTCGAGTTGCGGCGAAGGGGCGATTTCGATCAGCTTCTGGTTGCGGCGCTGAATCGAGCAGTCGCGCTCGTAGAGATGGATGGTATTGCCGAATTGATCGGCCAGGACTTGCACCTCGATATGCAGCGGATCGACGATGCATTTTTCCAGAAACACCTCGGCGCTGCCGAAGGCCTTGCCGGCTTCGGAAATCACCCGCGGATACTGTTGGCGCAGTTCGTCCGGGCCGTCGCAGCGGCGGATGCCGCGCCCGCCGCCACCGGAAGTGGCTTTCAGCATCACCGGATAACCGATCGCGTCCGCCACTTGCAGCGCCTGTTCCACATCGGCCACGTTGCCGTCGCTGCCGGGCGTGACCGGCAGGCCGGCGGCCCGCATCGCCGCGCGAGCTTCGGTCTTGTCGCCCATCTTGCGGATCACTTCGGCGGACGGGCCGATGAAGACCAGGCCGCGTTCCTGGCAGGCGGTCGCGAACAACGCGTTTTCCGACAGAAATCCGTAGCCGGGATGGATGGCATCGCAACCGGTGCGTAGCGCCAGATCGACCAAACCGTAGATATTGAGATAGCCGGCGACCGGCTCGCTGCCGATGCAATACGACTCGTCGGCCTTCTTGACGTGCAATGCAAACCGGTCGGCCTCGGTATAGACCGCCGCCGAGCGGATACCCATTTCGGCGCAGGCGCGAATGATCCGCACCGCGATTTCGCCGCGATTGGCGATCAGGATTTTGCGTAGCATGGCGGCAGTCCTTGAGTTGGCGACCTGCCGGCTACTGTAGCAAGTTGCGCCGATCTTTCAACCGTATTTCCCTGAGGGATTTCCCTGAGATTCGGGACGTGCCGGGGCGGACCTTCGCGGCGATCAATGTCGGCGCCGACCGAATTGTTGTATGTGCAACAAGTGCCAGGCAATATTTGTCGGCAATCCAGCATTCGTCACGGCGATTCCTGGAACCAGTTCGCCGGAAGCCACGGTCAGCCTGAAAAAAATGGGCCATCGAGACTGGCATCTGGCGTGTTAGTTGCTAAACTACTGATCGGGATGGCGGTCGCCTGAGTCCGGCTTGTTGAAGCGGCCGATCGCGCGGGTTCGAAGGGGAAACACACGAGCCATCGGTTTTGGAATATTGATAGGGAGTTTATATGGAGAACATCACGCGGTTTTCGACTGTTATTTTGTTAGTCTGTCCATTATGGGCGGACGCGGGTTTAGCGGCCAATCTCACGCCGGCCAACGGTAACGAAAGCATCGGTTTAGGCGGCGCCGCGCTTGCCGCCGACGCCGCGCCGCTTAGCGTCGGCGCCGCTCGGGATTTAGCGGAAGCGGTTTTCGAACAAGTTCGATTCGAAGCCGAGCAAACCTTGGGCGGCGCGATCACGGCGATCGGTAGCGTCAGTACTAGCAGTATCGACATCGACTTTCCCCTGTTACTGAATAGCGTGTTTCAACCCATCGTCGAGGAGACCCGATCTATCGATCTAAAAGGCGCGTTGCCGTCGGCCGCCTGGCTGTTTTTAAGCGGCATGCTGACTTTACTGGGCTTACAAAAACGGGCGGCCGTCGGCAAGCGATTAGCGCGAGCTTGAATGGAGAGCCGGACTTAAGGACTGGCGGCGCCGGCGCTGGCAAAGCCGCCGGGCTTCTACTATGATTGCCGGGTAGCGCGCGAGCCTTGGGCCGCCGCGTTTTCCGTCCAGTTTTAGAGAATCTCCATGTCCAAGCCCGATCAGGCAGACAATTTCAGCTATTCATTCATCGGTCCGGCCGATATTCCGGACTGCATTCAAGTGGTATTGAACAGTTTTACCGAGTTTCAGCAAACGCCGGAATGCGTCGGCGATTGGCTGGAGCGCCGAATTCTCAACAACCCGTGGCAGGCCGCATTTCCGGGTATCGGCGTCGGGGTCCGGGACCAGGGCAAACTGATCGGGTTTCGGGCCATCTTCGCCCAGCCGTGGTGGCTGGACGGCCAAGCCACCGTTATCGCCTTCGCCGCCAACACCAGTGTCGATTCGACCTATCGCGGTCGCGGTATAGGGACCGAGCTGATCGATCAATGCCGACATTTCGCGGCGATGACCAGCAGTACCTCGGCCGGCGTCGTTACCCAAAAAGCCTACCGGAAACTCGGGTACGCGGCGATCGGCGGCGACAGCAACGATTTTTTCCGCTTGCGGAGCAGCTTCAAGGCCTCGTGGCAAAAACGGGTCGGCACTTCGGCCGGCCGAATCATCGGCTCGCTGTTCGATTTGAGTCTGTTGCTTCGCGATGCCAAACTGCGCCGCGCCGGCTTCAATCTGACCGAGGAAACCCGTTGCGGCGACGAGTACGACGTATTGTGGAACCAGGCACGCGGCGGCTATGTCTCCTGTCTGGAAAGAAGCAGCCGGTATTTGAATTGGCGTATATTCGATTTTCCGACTTGTCCGTTGAAACTAATGGGTTTGCGCGACGCTAGCGGGCGATTGAGAGCTTACGCCGTCTGGCACCGCCAAGCCTTCGGCGACGGGATCGACATGGCGGTGTTGCGCGATGTGTTTTACCGGCTCGACGACAGCGAAGCCCTGCCGGCCTTGCTGTATCGTCTATATGCCTACTGGCGGGAAATCGGTATGACCTGGATCAACCTGGAAGTCGCGGCGCCCTGGCTGACGTCGGTGTTTCGCGACCTGGGTTACGAGGCCCTGCCGTCGCAGGGCAATCGTTACCATGTTTTTAGCGAGCCGCCGTTACCCGCCGCCGTAACGGAAGCTTGGTATCGTAGCGGACTCGACGGCGACTATTTCGACAATCCTTTGTAGCGGCGGAGTCGCTCCGATCAACCCCAAAAGGTAAGTGTGCAGCCCATGCAAAGACCAACTATAGCCATCATTTCCACGGTGTTAAACGAACGCGAAAGCATTCGGCAATTGCTGGACGCTTTCTTGCGGCAAAGCTTGCGCGCCGATGAAATCGTCATCGTCGACGGCGGCTCCAGCGACGGTACATTGGACGTGCTGAACGCTTACGCGGCCGAACATCGCAACGTTAAGTTCTTTGTCGAGCCGGGCGTCAATATTGCCCAGGGCCGCAATATCGCGATCGCCCGCAGCCATTGCGATATTGTCGCCGTCACCGACGGCGGTTGCCGGCCGGTGGACGGCTGGCTGGCCGCGCTGGTGCAACCCTTGCTGAACGACCCGAACTACGGCGCCGTGACCGGGGTCAGGAATGTCGAAAGCATCAACGACTTCGAGTTCTTCGCCGGCAAACTATCCACGTCGGGCAACGCCGCCAACGAGGAGGAACGGGTGTTTCACGGCCGGAATTCGGCGTTTCGTAAAAGCGTCTGGCTGGCCGCCGGCGGTTATCCGGAATGGCTGTATACCGCCGAGGACACCTTATTCGCCCAGCGCGCCAAGGCCTTGGGCTGCAAGGTGGCGGTGGCGCCGGAAGCCATCATCTCCTGGCGCCCGCGCCCAAATCTGAAAAAACTCGCCAAGCAATATTATTTGTACGGCAAGGGGACCGGCCGGATCGGCCAGACCGATCTAAACATCGTGTTTTATCACTTGCGCAACCACGTGATCTGGATGCTGGCACTGCTGCTGGGCTTCGGCTTTTTCGGTTTTTGGTTGATCGCGATGGCGGTACTGAGCTTCATGTTTTTCACGCTGGTCAATCCGGTCATCACCACCTTAAAGCGCAACAACCCCGACTTGCGGCCGAGCTATTGGTTTTACGTGCCGGTCATCGTCATGGTCCGCAGTTTTTGCAACAACCTCGGCCAATTGTCCGGCTATTGGGAATACCGCGGCGCCGGGGTATTTCGCGACAATCTGGAACGCTACCGTTCCGGCAATTGGAAGTCGCCGTTCATCGCCGGTTGACGGCAGCTATTTCAGCAGCGGAAGTAAGGACGGCCAAATTTTCTCGACCAGCAGCGGTTGGGCGTCGGCGTTGGGATGCAGGCCGTCGGCCTGCATCAGTTCCGGTTTCAGCGCAATGTCTTCCAAAATGAACGGCACCCATGCCAACCGTAGCTCGCCGGCTAATTGCGGGTAAACTTCGTAAAACATCTCGATATAGCGTTTGCCGTAATTGGGGGGAATCTTCATCGCCAACAACAACACTTCAGCGCCGATGTGTCGCGAGCGGTTGACGATTTCGGTCAGATTACGCTTCATTTCTTGCGGCGACAGGCCGCGCAAGCCATCGTTGGCGCCCAACTCCAGCACCACGACATCGGGCTTGTGACGCGCCAAGATCGACTCCAAACGCGCCAAGCCGCCGGCCGACGTGTCGCCGCTGATACTTTCGTTGAATATCGCATGGGGGCTGCCGGCGTCGACCAGTTTTTTTTGCAGCAGCGCGACCCAGCCGAGCTGAACTTCGATGCCGTAACCGGCACTAATACTGTCTCCCAACACCACGATCGTCTTAGCCGCGGCCCCGGCGGGTGCCACACTTAATACCATCGCAAGGACCATTCCAGTCATGTCACTTAATCGCACAGCCGCTCTACCTGTCATTGTCGCCGAAGGTCTCGGCAAAACCGTTCCCACCTCGGATGGGGATTTGCATATCTTGGCATCGGTGAATTTAATCATCAAGCCGGGCGAAAGCATCGCGATCGTCGGCGAATCCGGATCGGGCAAGTCCACGCTGTTGAGTCTGCTGGCCGGGCTGGACACCCCGAGTAGCGGCTCGGTGATCGTTGCCGGCCGCGATTTGACCCAAATGAACGAAGACGGCCGGGCCGCGCTGCGCAACGAGTTGGTCGGATTCGTGTTCCAGTCCTTCCAATTGCTGCCGGCCTTGACCGCGCTGGAAAACGTCATGCTGCCGTTGGAGCTGGCCGGGAACGCGAACGCCGAACCGGCCGCCCGAACCTTGCTGGAGCGGGTCGGCCTAGGTAAGCGGCTGCAACATACGCCTCGGCAACTGTCCGGCGGAGAACAGCAACGCGTCGCGTTGGCGCGAGCCTTCGTCGGCCGGCCGGCGATTTTGTTCGCCGACGAGCCGACCGGCAATCTGGACAGCAACACCGGTGCGCACATCGTCGAATTATTATTCGAATTGAACCAGGAATTACACACGACCCTGATTCTGGTAACCCACGACATGAGCTTGGCGGCGCGTTGCCAGCGCACGATACGGCTGGAAGCCGGGAGCATCGTATGAAGCGCTTTCGCTTGGCGATGAAAATGCTGTGGCGCGACGGCCGTTCCGGCGAATTGACCCTGTTGGTGATGGCTTTGCTGATCGCGGTGACCAGTTCGACCGCGATTGCGCTGTTCGCCGACCGACTGCAGCGCACGATGACGCTGCAGGCCGCCGAATTTCTGGCCGGCGACCTAGCCGTCGCCGGCCCGGCCGCGATCGATCCGGCCTGGCTGGGCAAGGCCGGCGAACTGGGCTTGGCTCAATCGCAAACCGTCGAATTCCCAAGCATGTTGCTGGAGAACGGCGAGATGTTGTTGGCCTCGATCAAGGCGACCGGCGGCGGTTATCCGTTGCGCGGCTACCTGAAAACCGGCGACGGCGCGTTCGATCATTTGAGCGAAGTCCACGCCGGTCCGGAACCCGGCACCGTTTGGGTCGACAAGCGGGTGCTGCAAGCTTTGAAACTGGAACCGGGCGCCCGGCTGACCGTCGGCGAGGCCGTGCTGACCGTGACTCGAGTGTTGGGTTACGAGCCGGATCGGCGCGGCGATCTGTACAGTTTCTCGCCGCGAGTGATGATGGCGCTGGCCGATCTCGCCGCGACCGGCGTGGTTCAACCGGGCAGCCGGGTACGCTTCGCGTATCAGTTCAGCGGCGACGAAACCGCGCTGGCCACTTACCGCGACTGGCTGAAACCGCAATTGAACCCGTCGCAACGCCTGCTGGACGTGCGCAACGACAGGCCGGAGCTGGATTCGGCGTTGAGCCGGGCCGAGCGCTATCTGGGCCTGTCCAGCGTCGTCGTGATTTTAATCGCCGGCGTCGCGATCGCGATGGCCGCCGGCCGCTATACCGAGCGGCATTTCAACGCTACCGCGCTGTTACGCTGCCTGGGTTGCAAGCAGGGTGAAATCGTGGCGCTGTACTTGGGGCAATTTTTAATGTTGGGTATCGTTACCAGCGGCAGCGGCGCGCTGCTGGGCTGGCTGGCCCAGCACGGCTTATTCCTGATGCTGCACGATTTATTGCCGGCGCGGGTTGCCGACCCCGGCTGGCTGGCGGTCGGTTTCGGCTTCGCCACCGGGCTGGCGATTCTGCTGGGATTTGCATTGCCGCCGCTGTTGCGGCTGCGCCGGGTCGCGCCGCTGCGGGTGTTGCGCCGCGACCTGGAACCGATGCCGGCCAGCGGCTGGTTGATTTACGGGCTGGCGCTGAGCGTGGTCGGCGCGTTGATCTGGCGCTATACCGGCGATTGGAAAATGACCGCGACGATACTCGGCATCGGCGCGCTGACCTTGGCGCTGCTGGGCTTGTTGCTCTACGGCCTGCTGCGGGCCGCCCGCCGCGCGCTGCCGGCCATGAATCTGGGCTGGCGCATGGCCTTGCGCGGCCTGATCAGTCACGGCCCAGCCGGCATCGGTCAAATCCTGGCCTTCGGCGTAACCCTGGCGGCAATGGCCTTGAGCTTTACCGTACGGTCCGATTTGATCGCCGAGTGGCAAAAGCAATTGCCGGACCAGGCGCCCAACCACTTTGCGCTTAACATTCTGCCGGACCAGGTCGGCGGTTTTAGTGGGGACATCGCTGGACTCGGCATCACCGCCAGCCCGTTCTACCCGGTGGTGCGGGGACGTCTAATCGAGATCAATCAAGAAGCGGTGCAGCGCCGAGTTAGTAAGGACAGCACCGGCGAAGCGGCGACCCAACGCGAACTGAGCCTGACCTGGGCCGAGCAATTGCCCGAGGATAACCGCGTCGTCGCCGGCGACGCCTGGCGGGGCTTGGTGCCCGGCCTGGTATCGGTCGAACAAAAGCTGGCCGACAATCTCGGGATTCATCCCGGCGACCGATTGAGTTTCACGGTCGGTAGCGAGCGCTTGACCGCGACGGTCGCCAATCTGCGCAGCGTGCGTTGGGATACGATGCAGCCGAATTTTTACATGATTTTCTCGCCCGGCACGTTGACCGGCTTCCCCGCCACCTACATGACCAGCTTTTATCTGGACGAATCGCAAAAATCGCTGTTGACCGGTTTGGTCAAGCGCTTTCCGGCGACGACGATCCTGGAAGTCGATCTGTTGTTGAAGCAGTTCAAAACCATCCTGACCCAACTGACCCGCGCCATCGACGTCTTGCTGTACTTCGCGTTGGCCGCCGGGTTTACCGTATTGTTCGCGGCGGTTTACGCCAGCCTGGACCGGCGCATCCGCGAGAGCGCCTTGTTGCGCACGCTCGGTGCCGGCCGCGGCTTCTTGCGGCGCGGCCATTGGATCGAGTTCGCGGTGTTGGGCGGAGCAGCCGGCGTGCTGGCGGTGATCGCCTCGGAAGCGGTGTTGTTTGCTTTGTATAACCGAGTGATGCAGATCGAATACCGGCCCAACTTTACGCTGTGGCTGGCATTGCCGTTGATCGGCATGCTGGGCGTGGGTTTGGCGGGATTCTGGGGCGTGCGCGGCGTGGTGCGGCAAGCGCCGCTGACGGTTTTGCGACGCATGGATTGACGCGAGAACGAGGCCTAAGCGTACTTGTCGTCTCCCTGCCGGTGACGCCATTCCCGGCCGTCTTTACAAGTTAATGACGGTTTCTAGCCAATCCTAAAGATAGTAACAAGAGCGGCCGTTCTTGTGGGAAGAATTTTGTTTCTTATTTGGAAATTTTAAATCTGTAAAAATGCGTATTGTAAATAAATCCGCTCAGGCCTAAAGTGAAACCAACTTCACTAACCGACTCGATGCAGTCTAGGAGCAGAAATGAAAAAGGCCGACTCTTTATACAGAGATATCGCGACCGGCGCGTTCTTTTCAGCCGGCATTTTTGGATTGGTGTTGGAGCAATGGCTGTTATCCATGGCCTTGTTCGGCGCCGCCGCGTTAGCCAGCAATCTGCAACAAGCCAAGCCCGCGCGAGCGATGTCCCGGTTTTAACTCGGGTGCCGATCGAGTCGGCATCCTCGGAGCGCACGGACGCGCGAGCGTCGGAAACAGCTAGACCGAGTTTTCCGACGTTGCTGTAAGTTCGTAGTACCTCCCGTTGTTAAGTGCTCTGTACTTCCACAGCCCCCGTCCGGGATCGGATCGGGGGCTTTTTTTGCGTCGGCGTTTTCGGCCGGAATCCGCCGCCAACCCACCGAAAACGCCAGCCGCGCCTACCGGCCAACGCAGGTTCGCAGAGCCGTTTGATGCTCCGCTTACCCCAACGAGCATGACAGGACGTTGTCCCAGGCGCATCAAACAAACCGATGCGGAAACAGCTTTAAGCGCGATCCGCAACACCTGATCGGCATGTGTCTATTTTTTGCACACGCCGGGAAAAGTCCGTTCCGGCTCGTTATTGCCCGGCCCTTAAATACCGCCCGCCTGTCGAAGGGCGCACCAGCCGGGGCTTCAACGAACTCGGCCCGACGGAATTCCCCTGATCAATAGGGCCGCATTTTTAGCAACTACCGGCAGGAATATGCCTACCGACCAATCCCGTATTCGGCGTAAATAAGCGCGTCGCGCAGCGGGAATAGCTGACTAGGCTTTTAAAATCGCGAGCAAGGCTCGGAGCCTTGCGTTTATCACTCGGAGTGTTGCGCGCAAGACTTTTAGAGTTGCGAGCAAGGCTCGGAGCCTTGCGTTTATCACTCGGAGTGTTGCGCGCGAGACTTTTAGAGTTGCGGGCAAGGCTCGGAGCCTTGCGTTTATCACTCGGAGTGTTGCGCGTCAGGCTTTTAGAGTTACGGGCAAGGCTCGGAGCCCTGTGTTTATTACTCGGAGTGTTGCGCGCAAGGCTTTTAGAGTTGCGGGCAAGGCTCGGAGCCTTGATTACTCGGGCGCCAGTGGAGAGTGTAAGAATTTTTGTGTAAACGGTCCTGAGGTAGGAGACTACCGATTCCGATAAGGAGGAAGCCATGACCGTATCATCGAAAACCATCCCGACTGACCTGCTCGACGCCTTGATATCGAACTATCAAAGCCCTGAAGACCTGATCGGCGCCAATGACCTGCTGAAGCAAGACCTGAACCCGTGCTGCGGTCGAGTGTCGCTAAAATTTAGTGACGGCTTACGGCCAATTGCGGACGGATAGTTTTTCTGACGAAGGTCTGTTAATTGATCTACAGCCGCCAGCCGTAATCCCAAAAAAGTGCGACCGCCTATAGGTTGTGCCGAGCCATGCGAGGCGCAACGATCGCGAACGGTGCGCCTGATGGCAGCACCCTATAGTCTGCGCACCTTATGGCCTTACGGAGGCTCTGACTCCTGCCGTCGTTCTCTCGCTACGACAGGTCTCCCTGCTTATCTCGCGTAAACTTCCGACCATTCCATCCCCAACCACTTGATAGGCTCCTTGATCGTTTTATCCGCCATCGTAACGTCAAGGACGATTTTCGGGCTTCGCCTTCCACATGCAGGCTCGCCGCCCCATCCCGCCGAATCGGGTTCGTCTCCTACGGACTGGTCTTTCATCGCCAGTTGCTCTCCACCCCACCTCACGGCGACGCAGTGACTTTTGATTACGGAGCTATGGCTTTCTCCGACACGGACTTTCACCGTGCTGTTTACGCGCCTTCACAGGCGCACATGCGGTGCACGTTGTTTACCGCATTCTACGGGCTCCAGTTATAACCCGACCAAAAATCAGAGCGGCGAAGGAGCGGGCTTCTTTGGGGCCGAGTTTGTGGATTTGTTAGGGCTTTATTTCCTGCAAGACCGGTATATGATCAGAAGTAATCATAAGATCGCTCTTCTCAAGAGAGTAGTGCTCATACCATTCATCAGACAACTCCTCTATACATGAATTATGATATTTTGCGAGCCACATGTACTTGGCCGAAACTGTACTAAAGCCCGGATGAGCTGATGCTGCATTTACAATTAGATTTCTATGATCTTCAAGAAATTCAGGGTACATTTCTATTTCATCAAGCTCTGATGCTACCGCCCTAATATAATCTACAAACCATATTCCATCATCATTTTGTCTAAGCAGTTTTTCTATATATTCAAGCTCCTGTTCTAATGAGTTGTGTTTAGATTGCAAGTATTGATTTGACTTTAACTCCGAGATTAGCTCTGGCTCTACAACAATTCTAGGATGGACTGCATATTTGGATTCAAGGTCATATGCTTTGATTAAGGCTGGCCCATAGAGCACAGAACCATCATAGTGAATTTGACCATATGCAATCCCACCTCTCAATAATACCCCCTCTTTTACGAGCTCACCCTGAGCATGAACCATATCCAGCAACTCGTGAAAAACGATTCCAATTGGATACATCTGATTCGTCTCAGTGTCGACTGGTCTAACTCTTACTATTGAATCAGAAAATTGAATGGTAATTGGTTCGAACTCTTCCTCATCTTCGGAAGCCACACTCCTTGGAACAGCAAATCTTTTTATTGCGGTCAATTTTCTTCGCACAACATCAGGTTCAGAGGTCATGACGATCTCACGAAAACCGAGAATATCTATGAATGTAACAACAGCGTCCCTATACATTTCCTTACAGTTAGCCATAGTTCATAACTGCCAGCGCTCTGTTTGAGCCGTAGAACGTAAGATCTAAAATTCCTATTTTTCCGGTCTCTACAAACCTATATTTAAATACTTTTTGGTTATCTCCGTAATATTGCTGACTTTCTAGCAGAACATCTGCCATTTCGAAAAGAGCTGCCGACTGTTCGTTTAGTAGGATATTCTGTAAATTCAGTGAGAAGTTCCCCACGACATTCAATGACCCCATGTGTTTTTTATTTGTATGATGAAAATATATTGCGCGCGCAGTCTTCTCTAGAGCATCTTGTATTCGCCCAATATCAATTTCTAGCGCAACAGCATCAGACAATATATTAGTCTTGGTATCATGAATTTTTACTGGAATAGGATTGTTGGCGAGTTGGCTGCCTAATGATGGTTTTCGAACAATTGCCCGCTGCACCTTTGTTAGAAATTGGTTTAATCCAACTTCATTGACACCAACTGTAGATGGCAGAATATATAACAGGTATTCATCTTCTTTAGACTTTTGCGTGTTATGTTCGTCACATGATGGTACCGTGATTAGATTCACGCGATAATTTTCGCCTGGCTGCAAATCTTTTTGTTCTGGAAAAATACATCTTGGTGGAGCATGCTCCACAGATGTCGATTCCTTTTCACACATGTAGCATGTTTGCATCATACATTTCCTATGGCTAACGAGTAATTAATAGATTTCCGTATATCCACCAAGAAGTTGTGTTGCCATAATAAATTTATGAACGGCACGGATTTTCCTTTCTGTATATCATCGATGATCAGTAACAATGGCCGGTAATGGCGAAGTTTCCGTCATTGAATCAGATGGAGCGATAGACCGCAAAGGGTCGAATTGCGTCACCCCCATTTGCTCAAGCAATCTCGTCGCCCCAAAAGCCTAACAAATTAATTAGCCGGTTTACAAATGTAATCAGCGGCTACGGTCAATCGTAGCAACTGAACGTATCTGCGGAGAGTATAAACAGCGCGAGCCCCTAATAGGAACGAACAAGGAACGCCCACCACCCCGCAGCGCTTCGCACATTCATTTTCCGCCGAGAACGCGTAACGCGAAGATCCGGGCGTGTCTGCACAAGGCCGTAAGACGTAATAGTAGGGCGTCAATAAGCGTAGCCGTATTGCGCCGCATGTTGGCCTTTAATCATGCGGCGCATTACGCTGCCGCTAATGTACCCTACAAATTACAGGCTTCTTAAAGCCCCAGCGCATCCAATTCGTCCAACAACCGTAAAGCCCGCTTAGGGTCGCCTCGCAGTTGGGCGGCTAGAAAGCGTTGTTTGGCATCCTCTTCCGCCAAGGCTTGGGTGGATAATTCGAACATCAGCTTGTTGAGGCTGATGTCGCGGACCTTGGCTATGTTTTTCAGCCTTTCGGCCATATCGTCGGGCAATCGAATGGATAAGGTTGTCATGATTTTAATAACCTCAATATTTGCTCCGGTGTCACGACTTCGTAACCCAACCGTTTAAGCTCGGCATGGGCAAAGTCCGACACATTGTTGGTGATGATGTAAGCGGCACGAGCGGCAATCGCCAGTTCCACCAAATGATTATCCGCTTCGTCCTTTAAATTGGGCCGCCATAAGTAGCGGGCGTCGATTGCGGTACAAACCTGTGCAAAACCATCAAGAAATTCCTGCAAAGCCACCGAAGTTTGGTTGCAAAGAGCCTGAATCTTCGGCCGATTAAGAAGGTCTTGATATTCAAGGTAAAGTGCGTTGCCGACAAAGGGCTGTAAATCGCCTTGGAGGCAACGGCGAAGAACTTCTCGATTCGGTCCTTTACCGCCGATCAAGCCGGCAACCAGGACATTTGTATCTACAACCACTCTAATTGCCATGCAAAATTGCCAGCATATATGCACACACGCCTATCCTAGCATATGCCTAAATTTTGGAAAGATTTTCGATCCCGCATTCAATGCGAACACCCAGCCCCTCGCGTCGCCTGAAAAATATAACCCTAATTGGACATACCAGCGCAGAGAGCAATAAATCGGCGCGATTTTCGGACGTGGGGGGAGTGCCCCCCGCGGCGCTTCGAACAGTAATTTTCAGCCGAGAACGCGTAACGCAAAGATTCGGGCGAGCCTGTTCAGCCGGGTTATCGCGACATGCCGCCAATTTCGTCCCAGTCTTCGCTAACGGCGTCAACCTAGCGCCCAGACCAGTGAATCGGCCGGCATTGCGCCGATCGCCTCCGGTTCGAATGCCGCAAACACCCAGGCAAATTTCCCATCTTCATCCATCAATCCAAATAATCGGCTGTTTTGGTGGGGATTTTGCGGTCTCAGTCGTCTTATTAGATTGAGTGCCAAACTAACGGCTGGTAAGTCCGAATCGAAAAGGAGAGCTTATGAAAATTCGCCCGTTTTGGGTGCTGGTGCATCGTTATGCCGGCTTGGCGATGACCGCGTTTTTGATCGTGGTCGGTTTGACCGGCAGTCTGTTGGCCTTCTACGAGGAATTGGACGGCCTGGTCAGCCCGCACCTGTACGCCGAACCCGCCGGGCGGCAAACTTTGCCGATTCCGCAATTACTCGATAGCGCCGAACACGCCTTGGGCAGCCGCGCGCGGGTAGCCTCCTTGTGGCTGTCGCCGCGCCACGTCGATATCGGCGTTTCGCCCAACAACGACGCCCAAACCGGCCAACCGTTGGCATTGGATTTCGATCAAGTGATACTGGACCCCTACACCGGCGCGGAACTGGGCCGACGGCACTGGGGCTCGATTACCGAAGGCATAAACAACTTGATGCCCTTTATCTATAAACTGCATTACAACCTGGCCCTGGACGACATCGGCGCCTGGACATTGGGCATCACCGCGCTGGTGTGGACCCTGGATTGTTTCGTCGGTTTTTATCTGACCTTGCCGGCCAAGCCACTAACGGCTCGCGCCGCGGGCCCATCGTTTTGGCGGCGCTGGCGGCCGGCCTGGGCCGTGAAATGGCGCGGCTCGCCGTTCCGCATCAATTACGACTTGCACCGCGCCGGCGGTTTGTGGGTGTGGATCGCGTTATTGGCTTTCGCCTGGTCCAGTGTGTACATGAACTTGGGCGATACGGTTTACGCCAAGGTGATGCAGACGGTCAGCGATTTCCGGCAGCCCTGGACCGACATTCCCGAATTGCCGCAACCCTTGCAAAACCCGCCGGTCGTGATCGGCGAGGCCTTTGAGTTGGCGGATGCCGCCGCGCGCAAGGCCGGGGCCGAGCAAGGCTTCGCGGTATTGCAACCCGCGGCGATCTGGTATAACGCCGGCCGAGGCTTTTACGTATACAGCGCGCGTAGCGACCTGGATTTCCAAGACAAGGGCGGCCAATTGCGGGTGGTGATCGACGCGGTCAGCGGCGCGCCAAAAATGCTGCTTTTGCCCAGCGGCCAATACAATGGCAATACCATTACCGCTTGGCTGGCGGCCTTGCACATGGCCAACGTGTTCGGCATGCCCTACCGGATCTTCGTGTGCCTGCTGGGTTTGACCATTGTGATGCTGTCGGTCACCGGCGTGGTCATCTGGTTGAAAAAGCGCCGTCCTAAAACCCATTAAATCGCTCATCGCTTGATTCGAATACCGAAATTCAATGTCCGCCGCGCGGCGCTGGTCGGCAGTCTGGCCGGCGTGCTAAGCGCTTGCGAAACCGCGCCGGAACGCGATCCGGCCGCGTTGACCTTGGCCGTGCCCGCGCAATGGCGAGAAGCGGTGAGCGTGCAGGAACCGGTAGCCGGCTGGCTGGCCGGTTTCGGCGACGAGCAACTGAACGCGCTGATCCGGGTGGGGCTGGCCGAGAACTTCGACCTGCTGTCCGCCGCCGCGCGGGTCGATGCCGCGCGCGAACAAGCCGTGATCGCCGGCTCCGGTCGCTGGCCGCAACTGTCCTTCGTTCCCGGCTACCAGCGCGGCGACGCCGACGGCCGCCAATCGGTGGAGTCCGGCGCCTTCGGCGCGCTGTTCAGCGCCAGCTGGGAGCTGGATGTCTGGGGCCGAATCAAGGCCGCCCAAATCGGCCAGGAACGCGAGGCCGACGCGACCGGCGCCGATTACGCCGCCGCGCGTCTGTCGCTGGCCGCCGCGATCGCCCAGACCTACTTCGAATGGCTGGAAGCGCAATGGCAAGCCGAAGTCGCCGCCCAGTCGGTTAAGGATCGCAGAGTGATCGTCGATTTGATCCGCGGCCGTTTCAATCGCGGCCTGACCCGCGGCTTGGACTTGCGTCTGGCCCTGACCGATCTGGCCAACGCCGAAGCGCAATCGGCCAGCGCGCTTAACGGCGTGCAGATTCTGGCCAAGCGCTTGCAGAGTCTGATCGCCCGCTACCCCGACGGCGAATTAGCCGGCCGCAGGGCCTTGCCGGAAACGCCCCAGGCCTTGGCAGTCGGCTTGCCGGCGGAATTGCTGACACGCCGCCCCGATATCGCCGCCGCGTTTCGACGCTTGGCGGCCGCCGACGCCCGGCTGGAAAGCGCGCAAAAAGCCTTGCTGCCGCGCGTGACGCTGACCGGCAGCGGCGGCACCAGTACGCCGGCCCTGGCCGACATCGTCGATCCACGCTCGGCGGCCTGGAATTTGGCGGCCGGTCTGGCCCAACCCTTGTTCACCGGCGATCGCTTGCAAGCCGACATCCGCCTGAACGAAGCCCGCGTCCGCGACGCCTACCAGCAATACCAAAGCGTGGCGCTGAACGCGTTTCGCGAAGTCGAACAGGCATTGGCCGCCGAGGCCAGGCTGCGCGACCAGGAACGCGCGCTGCGCGAGGCGGTCGAGCAAACCGAAGCCAGCCGCAAGTTGGCGGTATATTCCTATCAGCAAGGTTTGATCGAAATCCTGACCTTGCTGGACAGCTACCGCAGCACTTTGAACGCGCAAAGCGCGCATCTGGCGGTGCGGCGGCAGTTATTAACCAATCGCATTAACTTGTATTTGGCCTTGGGCGGCCCGGTGTGAACGAAAAATCCCGATGGTTACCACTGATTTTGCCGGCCGTGGTGCTGACCGCCGCGGTCGGCGCGGCCTGGGCGATGATCGCGTTGCGACCCGGCAGTCTGCCGGCGCCGGCCGAGCCGCCGGTGCCGCGTGTCGAGGTCATCAAAGCCGAGCCGCAAACCTTGAAATTGAACGTGCATTCGCAAGGCGTGGTCGCGCCGCGCGAAGCCATCGACTTGATCGCCCAAGTCGCCGGCAAGGTGGAGAAGATGCACCCGGCCCTGGTGTCCGGCGGCTTCTTCAAGGCCGACGAGCTGCTGGCGAGCATCGATCCGCGCGACTACGATTACGCTATCGTCGCGACCCAAGCCAAGATCGCCGAAGCCAAACGGGTGTTGATCAACGAACGCGCCCAGGCCGAGCAAGCCCGTAGCGAATGGCAGGCGCTGGGTGAGGGCGAAGCCAGCGACCTGGCCTTGCGCAAACCGCAGCTGGCCGAAGCCGAAGCCAAATTGCAGGCCGCCGAAGCCGATCTGGCCAAGGCCAAGCTGGACCGTAGTCGCTGCGAAATCCGCGCGCCGTTTTCCGGCCGGGTGCTGAATAAGCAAGTCGGCCGCGGCCAGTTTCTGCCGGCCGGCGCGACGATCGCCCGGATTTACGCCAACGACATCGCCGAAATCCGGCTACCGGTCGGCATCAACGAACTGGCATTTCTGGATTTGCCGCTGGGTCAATCCGGCCGGACCGGGCAATGGCCGGCGGTGACCTTGAGCGCCGAGGTGGCCGGCCAGCCGCAAACCTGGCGGGGGCGCATCGTTCGCGGCGAAGCCGAGCTGGACAGCAGCAGCGGCCAATTGTTTCTGGTCGCGCAGGTCGAACAACCCGATAACAGCCGCGACGGCGGAGCGCCGCTATTGAGCGGCTTGTTCGTGCAAGCCGAGATCGAAGGCGTGGCTCGGGCCGGACTGTACGCCTTGCCGCGCAACGCCTTGAATAATCTGGGCCAAGTCAAGCTGGTCGATGCCGAACAACGCCTGACCTTCCGCGACGTGGAGCTTCTGCGCGGCGAGCCCGGCCGGGTCATCGTCAAATCCGGCCTGAACGCCGGCGAGCGCATCGTGGTTTCGGACATGCCGATGCCGGTGGCCGGCATGCGGGTCGAAGTCTCGGCAGAACGGCCATGAGCCGCTCGCACGGCGCGGCCCGCCGGGGCGGGGTCTTGGCTTGGTTTGCCGGCAACCCGGTCGCGGCCAATTTGCTGATGCTGCTGATTCTGGCCGGCGGGGTGATCGGCATGCTGGACGTCGACAAGGAAGTGTTTCCGCGCTTCAGTCCGCATCAGATCGAGATCGCCACCACCTTCCCCGGCGCGGGACCGTCCGAAGTCGAGGAATCGGTGTGCATCCCGATCGAGGAAGCGATTCAGGACTTGCCCGGTATCAAGCATTTGCACGGCGAAATCCAGGGCGATACCTGTCTGGTGTCGGTCGAAATCCGCCCCGACCGGGATCGCGAACAAATGATGGCCTTGTTGCGCGCCAGGGTGCAAGCCATTCCGCGTCTGCCCAAACAACTGGAAAAAATCGACGTACTGCCGGCCGACCGCAAGGACGACGACGGCGTGATCTGGGTGGCGCTGCACGGCGACACCGATGCCTTCAAATTGCAACAGTTCGGCGACCGGATTCAGCAACAGCTGTCGACCATCCCCGGCGTCAGCCGGGTGCGCAATTACGGAGAACGGGCTTACGAAATCGGCATCGAAGTCGCGCCGGAACAAATGCGCAAATATCAATTGACGCTGGACGAAGTCACCCAAGCGGTGCGGGCGGCGTCGGTCGACCTGCCCGGCGGCCTGATCCGCAATCCGGACGGCGAATTGCTGCTGCGGGTGGCCGGCCGCGCCAAGGACGCCGACGCGGTCGGCGCGCTGATCGTCAAGACCCTGCCTGACGGCAACCGGCTGCGGCTGGACCAGATTGCCACGATCCGCGACGGCCTGGAGGAACGCTTGTACGACTGGCGCCACAACGGCGAAACCGCGCAGGGCTGGGAAATCCACACCGAGCGCGACAGCGTGGCGGTGGCGCGCAAGGTCAAGGCTGAAATCGAGGCCATCCGCGCCGGTCTGCCGGAAGGTTTGCGCCTGATTAGCTGGTGGGACGATTCCCAGGCCTACGACGAGCGCATCGGCACCTTACTCGAAGACGGCCTGAGCGGCTTTTTGCTGGTGTGTTTGGTGTTGACGCTGTTCCTACGGGTGCGGGTAGCCTTGTGGGCCGGCGTCGGCATTTTCACGTCGGTACTGGGCGCGTTCTGGCTGATGCCGGCGCTGGATATTTCGCTGAACATGCTGTCCTTGTTCGGTTTTTTGCTGGCGATGGGCGTGTTGGTCGACGATGCGATCATCATCGGCGAAAGCGTGCACAGCCGCCAGATCGAAGGCGGCGAAACCCCGCTGCAAGCCGCCGTCAACGGCGTACGCGCGGTGGCCTTGCCGGTGACCCTGTCGGTGTTGATCGTGTTGGTCGCGTTTCTGCCGGGCTTGTATTTGCCGGGTTGGGCCGGGCAAATGATGCGGCCGATCTGTCTGATCATGATCCTAACGCTGGTGTTTTCGCTGATCGAGGCGCTGCTGATCCTGCCCTCGCATCTGGTCGCGCCGGTACAAGCGCCGGCCTCGGGCAACGCCTTGCACCGGCTGCGCGCGCGGCTGAACGGCGGCCTGGACCGTTTGGTCGAGCGGGTGTACCGGCCGCTACTGGCGGCGGCCTTGCGCTGGCGCTATCTGACCGTCGCGCTGTTCGCGGCCCTGCTGATTATTTGCTGGGGTTTGGTCGCCAGCGACCGGGTCCGTCAATCGATCAATCCGGATGTATCCAAGGACAGCTTTTGGGTCTCGATCCGGCTGCCGCAAAGCGCGCCGTATAGCGAGGCGCAAGCCCTGGCCACCCGCGTCGAAAACGCCTTGTTCGAATTGCGCGACGAACTGGACGGCGTGCCGCCCACGGCCGGCAAACGCGGTCACGATCCCGAGCATAGCGTCATTGTCGGCGTCGAAACCATCGTCTGGGAACACGGCGGCGGACTGTGGCTGGAATTGTCGGCGGCGGGCCGCCAGCGCATCAAGGTCGAGGATTTCATCCGCGACTGGCGCAAGCGCATCGGCGACATTCAAATCGGCCAGGTGGATTTCATTTTCAAGGAAGGCGACGAACCCTACGACCTGGAGCTGACGGTCGGCGCCGACAATCCGGCCCAACTCGGCCCGGCGGTCGAACAACTCAAGCAACAAATCAAGGGCTTTCGCGGCGCCTACGACGTGATCGATTCCGGCGAGCCCGGCAAGCCGGAAATTCATTTAACCCTGAAGCCCGAGGCCGAACGGCTGGGCATGCGCCTGGAACAACTGGCCGAGCAGGTCCGCAACGGCTATTACGGCGAGGAAGTGCATCGCTTCATGCGCGGCCGCAAGGAAGTCAAGGTGATGGTGCGTTTTCCGTTGCGCGAGCGCCGCTCGCTGGAGCAACTACAAGCCCAACCGGTACGGCTGCCCAACGGTGCCAGCGCGCCGCTGGCGAGCTTGGCCGACGTGGAAGTGCTGCAAGGCTACGCCCGCATCATCCGCGAGGACCGGCAACGAGTACTGAAAGTCCAGGCCAGGGTCGATCCAACCGTGGCCGACGCCAACGAAGTCTACGCGGTGCTGGAACGCGACGTGTTCCCAACGCTGGAAAGCCGCTTTCCCGGCCTGAACGTTAAAATCGGCCAGCAACGCCAAGAGCAGAAAGAGCTGCTGGCCGCATTCGGCAAAAACACGCTGATCGCGCTGTTGGTGATTTACGCATTGATCGCGGTGCCGTTTCGCTCCTACGCCAAACCGCTGATCTTTCTGCTGGCGGCGCCGGTGGCCTGGTGCGGCGCGGTGTTGGCCCACTGGGCGGCCGGCCTGCCGCTGTCGATGGAATCCTTGGTCGGCATGATCGCCGCCAGCGGCGTGGTGGTTAACGACAGCCTGGTGTTGCTGGACTATCTGCGCCAGCACGACGGCGACCAGCGGCCGGTGGACGTGCTGATCGCCGAGGCCTGCTGTTCCCGCTTCCGGCCCATCCTATTGGCCTTCCTGACCAACTTCGCCGGCTTCCTGCCCACCCTGCTGGAAACCAGCCCCCAAGCCCAATTCCTGATCCCGATGACGCTGTCGCTGTCCGCCGGCCTGCTGATCGGCATGGCCGCCAGCTTGATTTTGACCCCGGCTTGTTATGCGTTGTTGGGGGAGAGGTGAGTTGGGGGCTGCGCACCGGCCTGCGCGCGGTTGCAGCCTACCGTTCAATCTGATTCAATGCCGGCAACTTGTTGTAGACCTACTCTATCTACTTGGCTCCGATGATATACGGAAACTATCTAATAACTAGTTAGCCATCTAATGGAGAATCCATGAATCCCGAAACATGGGAGTTTTTAAAATCGATATTTTCAGCCTTAGTGGGCTCGGGATTGACGTTGGCGGTTGTCGTTAAATTTGGGCAGTCGTGGTTTTTTAAGAAAATTGACGCGAAATACGCAATCGATTTGGCGGAGAAAAACAACCAGCTATTGGGCAGCTTGAACATAAGAAAAATGAGCTAAATAAAGAACTTCAGATTGAAGTAACTCATTTCAAATCACAGTTAGAGGTTCTGGGCAGTCAGCAATCAAGATTTCTAGAGAAGAAAGTCGATAGCATTCTTCTTCTAAACCAGAACCATTATTTAACCATCAAGAAGATTAAGTAATTAACAGATATCACTAATATATGGGTAGAGGAAGCAGCAAATTACTTCAAATTTCAAATTGATGATAGAGAACAGGAAGAGTTATCAGACTACGAAGTCTATCGAAAAATACACCAGGATCACTGGCCTCACTATAACAAATCCGCGACCTCTGCTTTCAATAAATATGCGGAATGTTTGGCCTTGAATATGCCAATCCTTCCCAAAGAGCTAGTCGAAGAAGAAATGGTAATTATTGACAGGTGTAGAAGTATATTGTCCGATACCTCTATGAACTTCAATAGAGCCATGAACTTTACACAATACATTATTGTGCCCAAAGAGTGCGAAGGAACAGAGGAGGAATTTATGGTCAGTCTAATTGAAGAACACGAGAAGTCCATTGAGCATAAAGAATATATAGATAATTTATCAAATGAGCTATTTAATAAGTCATTAAGAAGTGGTGCACTCATAGAGTCTTTATTGCGGCATCAGGCTAATGGCTAACAAGGCGCTCGTTCGGATGCAAACTACGCTGCACTTCGTTTGCAGTGCACAGCTTTAACGTTATGCTCGAAAAATAATGAAGAAATGGGATGTAAACGAAAAGCCTAAATTTGACTTTTGCCCTGAACAGTATTGTTTCTGTTGGACGCCACCCGGCGGTACGGCAGACTTATCAGGAAAATCTTATGGCAGTTTTGAGGATGCTGTGGCGGCAATTAATAATGGTGTAACGTTTTTGCATGGTGGTTGTGCGGCGCTATTTCGACCTTGTCAGAGGGAAACAAACAATCCTACAGACAAAGATTGCTATGAACCTCACGAGAGTATATTGAGAAAAGATCAGTTGCCTGAGTTGATATTTTGTAATCCAGAAAATTTAGATGATGAATTTATTAGGGAATATAATGAAATGACAAACAAAATATGGAAACAAGCATAACAAGTCAATTTCACTCGGACGGGAAAAAGCGCCGCTCGTTCCTCGCTATGTTTTTGCCTCTGGTGAATTGTGGCGCTAGCTATCAGCATGGACACAGTTTCAATTAAGTCATGTGACGATTCCACGATCCTCAGCTTTCGGTTGTCGAGGCGCACAAGCGACGCAATCGAATTTGTTGCATCGCTTACTGGAGCGCCATTTGTTGGAGAGGTTCATTCAACTACATATTTTTCGGGTCCACCTACCCTCTTATTCCGAGAAATGGCTGAATCATGGAAAGGGTGGAAAGGGGAGAAAGTATGGTCAGCGCTTGACGGTGAACTTAGTCTTTCGGCTACAAGCACATCACTAGGCCACATTACTATGAAAATTGAAATGGTTGGTCAGTCCGGTGATTTTAGGCTTTATGCCATTCTTGGTTTGGAAGCCGGTCAGCTAGAGGAGATATATAAGAATGTCAGTATTGTTTTCCCGATCAATAATCGCTAACCAGCCCGCGTAGGGCGCATTAGCGATAGCGTAATGCGCCGAATGATTAAAAGCCAACATGTGGCGCAATACGGCTTCGCCTATTGACGCCCTACAATTACGCCTTACGGCCTTTCTTCCACATGACGTTGGCTAAACTCTCAAATCCCATTTAATACAACCATGAAGAGCTTTCTGGACAAATTTTCCGATTTAATTATCGAACGACTCCGAAGTAAGTTTTTTATTGCATTTAGCATATCCTGGCTGATTTCTAATTATCGCTTTATATCAATAATATTTAGCGAAAACTCATTTCCTGACAAATTTTTTTATATCGATAACATACTGTATACCAAATGTGTATTTTTCATCAACGAAGCCTGGGCCCATTACTTGGTCTTCCCTTTTTTGGCAGCCATATCGTATCTATTTATTTACCCGATTTTTGACTTATACATAACCTTGTTAACGGATAAAATAGAGAACCATCGGAATAAAAAAATATATGATGGAAGAAAGACAACCATAGTTAGCCATGAATATCTAAACAGCATTATTGGCAACCACAACCTTGAAATCAGCAAAGCAAAAGAGCAGAACAACTCCTTAACCGGTGAGTTAATGAAAACACAGAATGACCTTACAACCTCAAGGACGGCTGGCAATTTAAGAACTAGCCGAGTGTTAGTAGCGCTTATGCTTAACAACAGTATTAATAGCGGTAATCGGACTACATTAAGCGAACACTTATCCAACGAAGACAACCTGGATCAATTTATTGACAAAATATCTAGCGGCAATCTCCTGCCGCAGGACTTACAGCATGAAGGGATATTAGACTTATTTAGCTCTGACTTAAAATCGGATTTTTCAAAGTTCATATCTATTATCCAGAGCAATGCAAACAATCCTGGTGGAGCCGGGATCATTGAAGTATATAACACGGCGAAATCTAGCTTTAACCTGAGTTACTTGCTATTTGGCGTTTTTATAGAATTTCTATTCTTACTAAAATGCATCGATTTTAGAGACGATATATCAAAATACAGATATTTATCTAATAATCAAAAAATATCAATTTCGAATCTTGACATGCTCGACACCTTAGCTCGCCTATTAAAGGAATAGTCTAATATGGGACAAACAACTTATCGCAAAGGCCGTAACAAGCCTTGATGAAATCGGCTATCCCCCACAACTCGCCGATGTTAGTCACGTGACAGAACCGCCGACACCCTCGATTCCGCTAACACTGCATCAAGGCTACGCAATAAGCTCTTAGCAAAAAGTTAGCGTGTATTGTGAGCCAAACCCTCGGCCAATTTCGTCAATAGCCTGCTCAAGCTCATCCGGCATAAATGTTTTGAATGGCAGCCATTCATATTTCATTTTATGCCACAGCAATTCAATCCGATTCAACTCAGGGCTATAGGGCGGCAGGAAATAAAATCGAATACCTTTCTCTTCCAGCAAATCCCAATACGGCTTCAGTTTTTTGGCCGTATGAATGGACGCATTATCTAAAATCACGTAAGCGATCTTTGAAGGACGCACTAGAACTGAAACGGACAATGACTTAACCGTTGGCGTACGATTAGTCCGTTAGGGCGTCGAGATTCCAAGGCAACAGCGCTTCGAACTCTTCGACAGTTTTTGCGGTGGGAAGCTTTCGGAACAGATCGACCAGATAGGTGTAAGGGTCGACGCTATTGGCCTTGCAGGTTTCGATCAACGAGTAAAGATTAGCGCTGGCACGGGCGCCGGCCACCGTATCGCAAAACAACCAATTGCGGCGGCCCACCACGAAGGGGCGTATGGCGTTTTCGCAGAGGTTGTTGTCGATGGGCCAAGCGCCGTTGTCGACGAAGCGGATCAGTTTGGACCACTGCGATGACAAGTAATGCAAAGCCTTGCCCAGCAAACTACCGGGGATTACCGCATGCAGATGTTGTAGCAGCAGGGCTTCGATTTTGACCAAAACCGGTCGGCTTTGCTCCTGGCGCCGCTGCCCACGCTGTTCGACGCTCAGGTCTTCCGTCTGAGTTTCAATCGCGTACAGTTCACCCATCGCCGCGATAAACTGCGTCGCCAGTTGCTCCGGGCCGCGCGCGGCTTTAGGAATGGCGGCTTCGGCCTCGACAAAATAACGCCGCGCATGCGCCCAACAGCCGAGGTGAATCGCACCCCGGCTGGCTGCAATGGCGTTATACACCTCATAGCCGTCGCTCATCAGTACCGCGCCGGGTTTGATGCCTTCATACAACGGCTGCGCATGCGTTCCGCCGCGCCCCGGCGTGTAGCTGAACAGCCGAATCGGCGGTCCGGAGCCGGTCATTTGTGCCCACAGATAGCTTTTGCTTTGCGCGGCTCGGCCGGATTCTTTGAGCACTTGAACCACGGTTTCGTCGCCCAGGATCAGATCGGCATCGAGCAGATGGTCGCGCAGCAAGTTGATGATGGGTTGCACTGCGTCGCCAACCCGCACCATGCTAGCCGCCAGCGTGTTGCGCGACAGATCGCCGCCGAAACGGCTCAACAGCGCGGCTTGCCGATACAGCGGCAGGCTATCCTGGTATTTGGCGGTGACGACCCAGGCTAATGCCGTTTCGGTGAGTAAGCCTTTGGGGATGATGCGAACCGGTGCCGGCGTCACGCGAATGCTTTCATCGCAGCACGGGCAGGCATATTTGACGCGGTGATGTTGAATGACTCGCACCTGTTGCGGCACGATGTCGAGCTGCTCGCTGATTTCAGCGCCGATTTCCACCAGACGAGTACCGTCATGCGCACAGATGCGTTCGGCTTCCGCTAATTCATGGCGCACGATCTCACGCGGCAGATGCGGATCGAGCGGTTTGCGACCGCGTTTCTTACGGCGGTGACCGGCCACCTCGACCGCTTCGGGCGTGGCTTCCTCGGCGATTGGAGCACCGTTCGGCGCCAACACTTCGGCTTCGTTCAGGAACAGGTCGCGCTGGGCCGGATTGGCCCGCGCCTCGGATTTTGCGGCATACAGCCTATGCAGAAAGGCATCCACACGTTCTTTCAATAAATCCCGCTCGACCGTCACCAACCGCAGTTGACTCGCCAGCCGTTGCTGCTCGGCCAGCAAGGCTTGGTAGTCTTCGGTGGACAGCGTGATGGTGGGCGTCATGCCGTTATTTTACCGGCTTTACATCCGCGTTTCAGCCCACTTGGGTATAGGTTCGTGCCGGATGCGGCCGCATCGCGGCCAAGTCAATACCGGCTAACAACCAGTGGAGTTGCTCGACCGTCAACATCACAACTGCTGCCTCTTTCGGCCAGTGAAAACGGTCGGCTTCCAGCCGCTTGAGCATCAACCAAAAACCGGTGCGGTCCCACAACAGCAGTTTGATCCGATCCCGCCGGCGGTTGCTGAACACGTAGATGGCCGGCTCGAACGGATTCAAGCCTAATGCCTGCTCAACCAGCAGCGCTAAACCATTGATGGCCTTGCGGCCGTCGACCGGCTCGCGGTGCAGGTAGACCTTCAATCCTGCGTCGAAACGAAACATGGCAGCTCGGCCAACGCCTTCAAAATCACCGGCAGGTCGCTCAGTGCGACAGGCTGTAACGCGAGTTTAACGCCGTTGGGCAACTCCGCACTGAGCGCTGACTCAGCCGGTTTCTCTGCGCTCAGCGACTGAACGGGCACAAAAGCCGGCAACGTTAATGGACTGTTCGGATTCGGATGTCCTGTTTCTCGGTAATGCCCCATCCACTTGCGCAGCAGATTGGCATTGATACCGTATTGCAGAGCGATCTTGGCAACCGATGTGCCCGAATGCAAGCAAACTTTCACTAGCTCCCGCTTGGCTTCCGGATCATAAAGGCAACGGCCGTCTCGCCCGTGCCCCACGATTAATGGCCGCGATAATCGCGTGTTATGCTCCTTCATAGGTGTCCACCTGATTATAAGTGGACACTATCTTCGTTCCTTTCGAGCTGTTTATACAGATGCTGTTAAAGGACCGCTTACAAAATCACCACCAATGGCTTGCTGACGCGTTGGACCAATGCCATCAGAAAGCCCAAAAACCACAGACCATTGACGCTTTGCCACAGCTTAGTCAGCATTAATCGACCCGATGAAAGCAAAGCGCCAATGACGTTCATCCGCTGCGCGCGTTTAGCGGTAATGGCATGAACTTCTCCGCTTTTGGTCCAAGCCGAACGATTCGGTGGTTGTGGTGCAAATCCGGCCTCATCCACATAGGCCAATTCGATTTCGCCGGCTTGCGCTTGCTGAATCAGTGCGGCAATGTCGTGTTGGGCCCGCTCGAAGCGCTCGGGATCACGCTTTTTTTTAAACTGTAACGGGTGCGCTTCCATACATAGCCCATCCGTTTTAACTCGTTCCGCAAGGTGCTGGCGCTAATCGTCACGTCGCATTCCGTCGTTAGACGACTGACCAATGCCCGGCAGTTTAAAGGTTCCGCATCGATCCATTCTTTGAGCCGGCATCGATGCGCGTCAGTCAATTTACTTGGTGCACCACTGCGGGGTTGATCCGGTAAACTGTTCAGCCCATTTCTCCACCACTTCCGCCGCCGCTCCCGTATAGCTTCCGGTTTCACGCCTTGCTGTTCTGCAATCGCAATGACTGTCTGGCCATTGGCTAACATCAAAATGGTCTGTGCCCGCTCCCGTTCTCGCCAATCGCTCCCTTTTTTGATAATTTGCTGGAGCTGCTCTCGTTCGCTTTCGTTCAATTCTATTGCTCTTGCCCGCATTCTGTCGCTACCACCACACCTGAAATCTCGCTATTTTAATGCATGGTGATTTGTTGTTAAGCGCTTACCAACCAGTACGAACCTACCGCGTTGTTTCCGGCTTCGCTACGGTGATAAGCTTATGCCGGTACCCGTGGTACGCGATGCATCACGACCGCTTGTGAAGCTGTGACGGCTTTACCGGCGCCCCTTTCGGAGTCTAGCCGGATGAAAACCCTGCCCCTCAACCAAGCCTTCACGTTGATCGAACCCGGCCCGGTGGTGTGGGTGACGACCAACGCCGGCCGGCGCGACAACGTGATGACTGTTTCCTGGACCATGGTGTTGGACTTCTCGCCCAAGTTCGCGATCGCAACCGGGCCGTGGAACCATTCCTATCAAGCGCTTCGCGACACCAAGGCCTGTGTGCTGGCGATTCCGACGCTGGACTTGCTCGACCGGGTGGTCGGCATAGGCATTTGCTCGGGCAGCGATACCGACAAATTCGCCAAATTCGGTTTGACCGCGCTACGCGGCCAGCACGTCGCGGCGCCTTTAATCCAAGAATGCTTGGCGAACATCGAATGCCGGGTGATCGACATCGTCGAACGCCATAACATCGTCGTGCTGGAGGGGCTGGCCGCTTACCTGGACGACGAACGCGCGGAACGCCGCACCCTGCACGCAGTCGGCGACGGCAGTTTCGTTGCCGACGGCATAAAACTGGATCGGCGGGCGATGATGGCGGCGAAATTGCCCGAAGGTATCTGATCGCCCATCCGCAAAAGCGGCGGATTTCGGTCGGTTCCGGCATTCGTTTTTAGCGACGACGCTAGCGCGGTGGGTTCATGCCGCCGCTTGCGGTCTGGAACGCGACGACGGATGTTCCGAACTCAGCGATTCTGGTTTCTAGCTCTCCGACAAAACCGTCGAGCTTTTTTGGAAAACGTTATCCTGCCGAACGGCAAGGTTTCGGCGACGAGGGCCGTAGGGCGGATAAGCGAAGCGTCATCCGCCGATAAAGCTGTCAATTATCCGGTCCACCCGCTTCAGCTCGTAGATACTCTGTTCAAAATCAACAAATTTCGTCGTTTCTTTATTGCGCGACATTTGGTACCGGAATGGCATAAAAGCGTGTGTTATCGAACGGCTGATCGTGCTTCAGCATGCCATGGATCGCATGCAGTAATTTACGCATGACGGCGCAGACGGCTTGCAAAGGTTTCTTGCCGTTGTCGAGCAAATGTTGGACGTACGCCCGCACATGCGGATCGTGCTGTTTGGCACTCAAGGCCGGCATATACAACGCCGAACGAATATGTCGGTTACCGGCCTTGGACAGCCGCATTTTCTTGTGTACGCTTTTGCCCGACTCAAAGGCCTTGGGGTCGAGTCCGGCAAACTTGACCCATTCGCGGTGCGATAGATTGGGCGGCAATAGCAGCAGCTCGCCCATCAAGGCGATGGCGCTGGTTTGGGCAATGCCTTTGATGCCGGTCAGCAGTTCGAATATTCGTTGAAGGTCCGGGTACTGGTCGATCAACGCCAGCGCCTCGCTAGCCAACGTATCGATACGTTTTTCCAGCTGACTAATCGCCAATTTGGCATCGCGCAGCAAGGCCTTCGGAGTTTCCTCTGTCGCACTCAGCGCATGCAGATGATTTTTCGCGGCGGCTTTTTGACCCGTCAGTGCGTCGATGCGGCGAGCAAAACCACGCAAGGCCAACACCTGATTCGAAGGGGGTGTCCAGGCGACGAAATCCATGCGCTCGACATATTCGGCGAGGGTATTGGCATCGACGGCGTCGGTTTTACTGTTTTTCATCAAGGCCTTGGCGAAGTTATGCGAAGCCTTGGGATTAACCACCATCACCGGAATGCCGGCGTCATGTAGCGCAATAGCGAGATCGAAATGGTAAATACCGGTGGCTTCCAGACAGACCTTGATGCCGGGTAATTTGATCAGTTTATTGACCAAACTCGCACGGTCAGCGCGGATATTCGACCGATACATCGCTAACATTTTCTCTGCGGCCGCCTTCACCAACTCCCGCAAAAACCCTGGCTCCACCACTTCCACCTCGGCGCCGTATTTCAGAATATCCATCAGCAATTCTTCGTGGCGGTTGAAGGGGATGCGTAGTTGGTAACGGCCGTCGGTCAGCCACTCGGATTCTTGTCGGCTATGCCAGGTTTCGTCCGCTACCCAGCGGCCGGCCTTGGCGGAGAAATTGAGGATGGCGGTATGTTTTGGGGGTGCCGGCGAAGATGCCGTAGGCGGAGCGAAGTGTTGTTGCAGTGTGTCCGGCTCCAGCAGAAGCGCCGGTTCGCCGCTGGCGGTTGCGGACCTGATTCGGTCCAGCGCGAAGGTGCGCGGTTCGTCGAGTTGGTGGCAGTAGGCGTCCAAGTACCAGTTGTCTTTATATAAAACCAGGTTTTGCGGCGAGATGGTCCGTGCGCTGGTTTGGTCGTCACTACGGGCGTGGTAATGAACCAGTAGCCGTTGTTGCTCGAACAGGGCTTGGGCCAGCGTTAGGAACAAGTCGCCGTCGCGGCAGCGGTAAGCGTGGCTGAGGATTTTGACCCGGCTCAGTTTCTGGGTTTTGATGCCCGGCGAGCGGTCCAGTAATTTTTGCAGATGGTCGCGGAGTTGGCCGATTTCGTTGCGTAACAATCCAGGCGCCAGGTTGCCGAGCAGATGCTGGCAGGCAATCAAGGCTTGCAGCTCGTCGGCGGTCAGCCAAATGCCGGGCAGTTCGAACGGGTAACGCGGGTCGGTACGGTCGTAGTAATAACCGCCCGCCGAGCGGTTGCAGATCAGCGGCGCGTTTAAATGGTCGGGCAGTTCCTTCGTCAGGCGTTGTCGAGTGGATTTTGAGCATCCCAGTTGTTTATCGAGTTCTTTTCCGGAAATCGGTGTGCGCCGGTGTTTTAGCCGATTATGGAATTTGATGATTTTGTCGATGTGCTGCATGGTCCGTCATCGCGGTGATCTTCTCGAACTAGAAGTCTAGCGTCTGTTTCTAGGTGCCGGATGTTGGCCGAATTCGGGTTGTCGTTCGCCGCCAGCTTGCATGCTCGGCAAGTCTTGCGACGGTTGGATTTGTCGTGAGCTTGCGGATTTTTTCCCAATTTTGGTGACTGTTTATGAAAGCCATTGGGCAAAGGACCGGCATACCTGGGTCGGAACGCCTTCGATCGCCACTGAACCCGCTACGACGCCCTTCCTTATTCATTGTCCGCAGTGACAAATCGTTTCATGATCGTTAGGTTAATATTGAGGATTTGCGCGCCCGGTTTTGCGGTGTAATCGTCGCTGGGATGTAAGTGTTGCGTGAAATTATCGGCGGTTACATGCAATAATGGTTCCTTTTTATTTTGCGGTTTTGGGGCAGGGTAACGGGTGAGCGGCGATAACGATATTCAGGCCTTGGCGCTGGCGGTGATTCAGACCGAAATGCAGGCCGTCGCGCGTCTGGCGGAACGGATCGACGAGGCGTTCGTGCGGGCCTGCCATTTGTTGTTGGACTGCAAGGGACGGGTGGTCGTGACCGGCATGGGCAAGTCCGGGCATATTGCCGGTAAGATTGCCGCGACGCTGGCCAGCACCGGGACGCCGGCGTTTTTCGTACATCCGGGCGAGGCGAGCCATGGCGATCTGGGTATGATTACTCGCCAGGACGTGGTGTTGGCATTATCCAACTCCGGCGAGACCGGGGAAATTTTGACGATCTTGCCTATCATTAAGCGACTGGGCGTGCCCTTGGTGGCGATGACCGGCAATGCCGATTCGACGCTGGCTCGCATGGCCAGCGTGCATCTGGACGTCTCGGTGGAACAGGAAGCTTGTCCTTTGGGCTTGGCGCCGACCGCCAGCACGACGGTGGCCCTGGTGATGGGCGACGCGTTGGCGGTGTCCTTATTGGAAACCCGCGGTTTTACCCGCGACGATTTTGCGTTGTCGCATCCGGGCGGTAGCCTGGGCAAGCGCCTGCTGTTGCGGGTCGAGGATATGATGCATCGCGGCGACGAAGTGCCGGTGGTGGCCGACGACGTCTTGGTTAGTCGGGCCTTGCTGGAAATGACCGAAAAGAAATTGGGCATGACGGCGGTGGTCGATGCCGATCGCAAGGTGGTGGGAGTTTTTACCGACGGCGATTTGCGGCGGATGCTGGAGAAAAATCTCGATGTTCACATTACCCAAGTCGCGCAAGTCATGAGCCGACCCGGCACAGTCATCGATGCCGGAATGTTGGCGGCGGAGGCGATGCGCATTATGGAAACCAAAAAAATCAACGCCTTGTTGGTTGTCGATCACGAGCGGGTCTTGCAGGGTGCGCTCAATACCCACGACTTGCTGCGGGCCGGCATCGTTTGAGGGCATTGCGACATGTTTGGATTGGATAGACAAAAGCTGCAAGTCATTGAAAACCTCAAGCTGTTGATTTTGGACGTCGACGGCGTGTTGACCGACGGCCGGCTGTTTTTCGACGACGAGGGGCGAGAATATAAATGTTTTCATGCCCGCGACGGGCACGGTATCAAGTTGTTGCGGCAGACCGGCGTCGAGGTGGCGGTCATTTCCGGCCGCAAGTCGAATTCGGTGACGTTGCGCATGCGTGGTCTGGGCGTCGAACACGTGTACCAGGGCCACGAGAACAAACGAGCCGCATTCGCCGAGATTCTGGAGTTGTTGGGGTTGCGAGCCGAGCAGGTCGGCTATGTCGGCGACGATGTGTTGGATTTGCCGATTATGCGCCAGGTGGGTTTCGCGGTGGCGGTTGCCGATGCCAATTTCGCGGTCAAACGTTACGCCGACTGGCAAACCGAAGCGGCTGGCGGATTAGGCGCGGTGCGCGAGGTTTGCGATCTGATCATGCAGGTGCAGGGGCGTTTCGATTCGGTTTTGCAGGCCTATCTATGAAGGGACGCATCCGCAATCTGGCCGTGTACGCTTACGTCGCGCTGGCGGCGGCGTTGTCCTGGTGGCTGGCGGAAATGCATGAGCTGCGTCAGGAGCAGATCAAGATCGAGGAAAACAGTCCCGATTTTTTCAGCGAGGTCTATTACAAACAGGAAATGGGTCTGGACGGTATCGCTAAAAACGAGCTGTCTGCCGAGCGGATGCAGCATTTTAAAACCGACGGCAGCACCCATTTGCAAAAGCCGGTGATGACGCTGTACAACCCCAACCAAATGCCCTGGGTGATTAAAGCCGATAGTGGCGTGATGGCCGCCGACGGCGAACATTTGCAATTGAACGGCACGGTTTTTATCAATCGGGAGGCGTCCAAAACCAACGCGGCGCTGACCGTCAATACTTCGGATTTGCGGGTTAATCTCGCCAGCCATTATGCGGAGACAGCGGCTTGGGCCGAAATTATCGGCCCGCCCAATAAAACGGCGGGAATAGGTATGGAAGCGACTTTCGTCAGTCCGATTCACCTGAAATTGTTGTCCAAAGTGAAAGGTCGCTATGAAATTAAGTAAAATGCTGGGTTGGAGCCTGTTATGGCTCGCGCCGGCGGTCGTTGCGCTGGAGTCGGATTCGGAACAACCGATTTACATCGACTCGAACAATGCCGTCTACGACGAGAAAACCCAGGTCAGCACCTATACCGGCGGCGTCGTCGCGACGCAAGGCACGATTCGTATCGATGCCGATCAGTTGGTGGTTTACCTGAAGGACGGAGCCATCACCAAGCTAATTGCCACCGGTAAGCCGTCGCGCTTCAAACAGTTGCCCGCCGTCGGCAAGGACGAAATGCACGGCGAAGGCTTGGTCAACGAATTCTACCCGGAAAAAAATCTGCTGATTTTCATGAAGAACGCCTCGGTTTGGCAGGGCGACGCCAAACAGTCCAGCGAGTATATCGAGTACGATACCAAGAACTCGCTGTTGAAGGCCGGCGAGCAGAGCACCGACGGCAAGCGGGTGCATTCGGTGATCCAACCCAAGACCAAAAAGGCTCCGTAATGGCGCGTTTGCTTGCCGAGCAGTTGTACAAGCGCTACAACAACCGTAACGTGGTTGATGGTGTCGGTTTGCAGGTCGATACCGGCGAAGTCGTCGGCTTACTCGGCCCCAACGGCGCCGGGAAGACCACCAGCTTTTACATGCTGGTCGGTTTGATTCGGGCGGATAAGGGCGATATTTACCTGGACGATCAGCGCATCACCTACCAGCCGATGCATCGGCGGGCTCGCTTGGGGATAGGCTATCTGGCCCAAGAAGCGTCGGTGTTTCGCAAATTGAGCGTGGCGGATAATTTGCGGGCGGTGTTACAGATTCGCGACGACTTGACCGACGGTCAGATCGAGCTAATGATTGACGAACTGCTGGCGGAATTTAATATCAACCATTTGCGCAAGCAACTGGCGCTGGGCTTGTCCGGCGGCGAGCGGCGCCGGGTTGAAATCGCCCGTGCCTTGGCCAGCGAGCCGCAATTTATTTTGCTGGACGAACCGTTTGCCGGCGTCGATCCGATTTCGGTGCTGGAATTGCAAAAAATCATCGCGCATCTGAAGCAGCGCGGCATCGGTATTTTGATTACCGAGCATAAGGTCAGAGAAACATTGGAGATATGCGATCGCGCCTACATCCTGAATGACGGCAAGGTTATCGCGGAGGGTGTATCCCGCGAACTGGTCGACAATGCGGAAGTGCGCAGAGTGTATCTGGGCGATAAATTTAGCTTATAGATTTTTAAATACACATGAAGCAATCCTTACAACTCCGTATCGGTCAGAGTCTGACGATGACGCCGCAATTGCAGCAGGCGATCAAATTGTTGCAGATGTCGACCCTGGATTTGCAGCAGGAAATCCAGCAGGCGCTTGAATCCAATATGATGCTGGAGGTGGAAGAGGAAGAGTCGCTGAATTTGGATTTTCGAGAAAAGAAAGCCGAAAACCCCGATCAAGTCACCAGCGAGGGGTCGCAAACCGACATGCCGGACGAATTGCCGGTCGACGTCAGCTGGGACGATGTTTACGAAAGCAGTTTGCCCAGTGGCGGAGACGACGGCGACACGCCGGAATTCGAAAGCTTCCGCAGTAAGTCCGAAAGTCTGCACGATCATTTATTCTGGCAATTGGAGTTGCTGCCCATCTCCGACCGCGACTACGCGATCGCGGCGGCGATTATCGATGCCATCAACGACGACGGTTACATCGCTACCGATCTGAACGACATTTGTCAGGGCTTGCAGGAGCAGCTCGACAACCTGGAAATCGACGAGGTTCAGGCCGTGTTGCACATGCTGCAGAATTTCGACCCGGTCGGCGTGGCGGCTTTGGACTTGGCCGATTGCCTGCGTTTGCAGTTGCTGCAGTTGCCGGCGACGACACCCTACCGTGAGGATGCGCTGGATTTTGTGAAACGGCATCTGGATTTACTGGCGACTTGCGATCAAGCCCGCTTGATCAAGCGCGTCGGTATGACCGAGGACGTGTTGCGGGGCGTGTTGGCCTTGATCCGCACCTTGGACCCCAAGCCTGGCGGTCAAGTCCAGGAAGTTAGCGTCGAATACGTGGTGCCCGATGTGTTCGTCGCGAAGGTAGCCGGGGCGTGGCAAGTCAATCTGAATCCGGAAATCGCCCCGAAATTACGGATTAATCCGTTTTATTCCGGAATGATCAAGCGGGCCGACAACAGCCAGGACAACGTCAGCATGAAAAACCATCTGCAGGAAGCGCGCTGGTTTATCAAAAGCCTGCACAGCCGCAACGACACCTTGTTGCGGGTCGCGCGCAGCATCGTCGAAAAGCAGGGCGATTTTTTCGAGCACGGCGCGATCGCGATGAAACCGATGGTGTTGCGGGATATCGCCGAGGAACTGGAACTTCACGAGTCGACGATTTCCAGGGTCACCACCCAAAAATACATGCACACGCCGCACGGCGTCATCGAATTCAAATACTTCTTCTCCAGCCATGTCAGTACCGATGGCGGCGGAGAATGTTCGGCGACCGCGATTCGGGCGCTGATCAAAGAATTGGTCGGTTCCGAAAACCCGGCCAAGCCATTAAGCGATAGTAAAATATCCGACTTATTGAATGAAAAAGGCATCAACGTCGCCCGCCGCACCATTGCCAAATACCGGGAAGCGATGTCGATACCGCCAACCAGCCAGCGGAAAAGGCTTATCTGAGTACGGAAGCATAATTTTTAAAAACAGGAGTATTCCATGCAAGTTAGTATCACCGGTCATCACGTAGAAGTTACCGATTCGTTAAAAGCTCATGTCGAAGACAAAATCAGCAAGATCAAGCGTCATTTCGACAACGTCGTGGACGTTCACGTGATTTTGACCGTCGAGAAACTGGAGCAAAAAGCCGAAGCGGCCGTGCAAATCAGCGGCGCCAAACTGTATGCCGAGGATGTCCAGGAAGATATGTATGTCGCGATCGATAACATGGTCGATAAACTGGACAGACAAATCGTCAAACACAAAGAAAAAAACCAAAATCACCGTTAATTCCTATCGGTTCGCGGGGACGGTTTGGCGTCCCCGTCTCGAATTCTCATCATGAAACTCGTCATCGTCAGCGGCTTGTCCGGTTCCGGAAAAAGTATCGCCCTGGATACCTTGGAGGACTGCGGTTACTACTGCATCGATAACCTGCCGGTGGTGCTGTTGCAGCAGTTTGTCGACGACGTGATGGCGAAGGCGCCGGCCACGTACGCCAAGACCGCGATCGGCATCGACGCTCGCAATCGCACCGAAAAACTGGCGGACTTCCCCGATTGCATCGCATTTATTCGCGGCAAGGGTATCGATTGCGAAGTGGTTTACATGGAAGCCGACGAAAACATCATCCTGAAGCGTTACAGCGAAACTCGGCGCAAACATCCGTTGACCACCGAAAGCTTGCCGTTGCGCGAGGCGCTGGACATCGAACGGCAAATGTTGCATCCGGTGGCGGTGATCGCGGATATCGTCATCGATACCAGTTTTACCCATTACCATCAGTTGCGGGACTTGTTGAAAAACCGCTTGGGCGAGAAAGGCAAGAGTTCGCTGTCCATTTTGTTTCAGTCTTTCGGCTTCAAATACGGCATGCCGCTGGATGCCGATTTCGTGTTCGACGCCCGCAGTTTGCCGAATCCGTATTGGGTGCCGCAGCTAAGGGGTTTGACCGGTAAACACGCCGAAGTGGTCGAATTTTTGCAGCACGAAACGGCCGTCAAGGAATTTCTGCACGATGTCGGTTATTTCGTCGGCCGTTGGGCGCCGCGTTTCGAGTCCGACAATCGCAGCTACCTGACGATCGCGATCGGCTGCACTGGCGGTCAACACCGTTCGGTATACTTGGTCGAGACGCTGGGGCAACACTTTAAAACCCTTACCCCTAACATTATCGTCAGGCATCGGGAGTTACGTTTCCCGGCCTCCTAACCTTCCGGTTTCAGCTTATGACAACACCCACCCTGCCGGAAAACGGCGAACATCTCTTGGCGCGCGCTACGGCGATTCTGGCCAAGGGCTCGCAGATCGAAATTCGCAATCTGGTGCGTTCGCTATATCCGGCCGAAGCGGCATTCGTGTTGGAGGCGCTGGAACCGGAGCCGCGCGCCAGCCTGTGGCGTTTGATTCCGCCCGGTGTCATGGGCGAGGTGTTGATCGAGTTGAATGTCGAAGTTGCGACCGCGTTGTTGGCGATCACCGACCGTAAGGATTTGATGGCCGCGACCGAGCAAATGGGTGCCGACGGCATGGTGGACTTGTTGCATGTCTTGCCGGAACCCTTGCTGTCTCAGGTTATGGAATCGATCGGAGTGCACAACCGCAATCGGTTCGAACAAGCCCTCAGTTACCGCGAGCATACGGCGGGCGGCTTGATGTCTCAAGACGTCTTGACGATACGGGCGGATGTTACCTTGGATGTGGTGTCGCGCTATTTGCGGCTGCGCGGCCGGGTGCCGGCCGGCACCGACAGCCTGATCGTCGTCGATCGCAAGGATAGTTTTCAGGGGGTGTTGGCGATCAGCCAGTTGTTGACGCACGATCCGCACACCAAGGTTTCCGAGTTGATGGATACCAAGAGTCCGGGGATTTCCTACAAAACCCCGAGCCGAGACGTGGCCGCGCTGTTCGAGCGGCGCAAATTGCTGTCGGTACCGGTACTGGCCGACGACGGTAAAGTGTTGGGTAGGATTACGATCGACGACATCCTGGATGTGATTCGCGAAGAAGCCGATCATTCGCTGATGAGCATGGCCGGCTTGACCGAGGAACACGACATGTTTGCGCCGGTCGTGGCCAGCGCCAAACGCCGGGCCTTGTGGCTGGGCGTCAATTTGTTGACCGCGTTTCTGGCGGCCTGGGTCATCGATTTGTTCGAAGATACGATACAGCAAATCGTGGTTTTGGCGGTATTGATGCCGATCGTCGCCAGCATGGGCGGTATCGCCGGAAGTCAAACCTTGACGCTGGTGGTTAGAGGCTTGGCGCTGGGCCAGATCAGCGGCGGCAACGCTCGCGGCTTGTTGTTCAAGGAAATTTCGGTCGGCTTGTTGAACGGGCTGATTTGGGCGGTCGTCGTCGCCGCCGTGGCCGGAGTTTGGTTTCACAATCCGCACATTGGTATCCTGCTCGGCGCGGCGATGCTGATCAATTTGGTCTGCGCGGCCTTTTCCGGTGTGGCGATTCCGGTTTTGTTACAAAAAATCGGTGTCGATCCGGCGTTGGCTGGCGGGGTGCTGTTGACAACGGTCACCGATGTGGTTGGTTTTATGACCTTTTTAGGTTTGGCGACGCTGTTTTTACTGTAAGCGATTGTGCTTTTTGTCACGGAAAATGCTAACATTCGGGGTCATACATGAGCTGATTTTCCCAAATCGATGTCCACCGGCACCATTAACTCGCAAAAAACAGCTTTGGAGTTTAAAAGCACCTCATTGACCGTCCCGGTGCTGCTGCTGTCCGGAAACGACTTGCCCGCAATCGACGAGCAACTCAAGGAAAAAGTCGCCCAGGCCCCGGAGTTCTTTCGCAATTCGCCGCTGTTGATCGATTTGCAAAAGCTCAACGCGCAGAATCTGGTACTAGATTTCGCCGACATCGTGGCGACCGTGCGTTCCCACGGTTTCATGCCGGTCGGCATCCGCGGCGGTAACGAGCAACAAAACCAAGTAGCGCTGGCGATGAATTTGCCGGTGCATTCGCTGCACGGTAGCAATACACCGTTAATCAGCAAAGAGCCTGCCAAGCAGCCATTGCCGACGCCGGAGCCGCCACCATCGGCCCCCGCCGCGTCGAACGTCGAAAATAAATTAATCACTCAACCGGTACGTTCCGGACAGCGCGTTTACGCCAAAGGCGATTTGATCGTGACCGCGACTGTCAGCGCCGGTGCCGAAATCATGGCGGAGGGCAACATCCACGTCTACGGTTCGTTGCGGGGACGCGCCTTGGCTGGCGTGCTAGGCAACGCCGAGAGTCGGATTTTTTGTTCCGATTTGCAAGCCGAGTTGATTTCGATTGCCGGCACCTACCAGCTCCGCGACGATTTGAGTCAGCACGCCCCGCATAAACCGGTACAAATCAGTCTGGCGAACCAGAAGCTGATCATCAAAGAACTTTAGATTTCTAGGAGGAACGACATTGGCCAGAATTATCGTAGTAACATCAGGAAAAGGCGGCGTGGGTAAAACCACCACCAGCGCGGCGATCGCGATGGGTTTGGCCAAGAAAGGCCATAAAACCGCTGTTATCGATTTCGATGTCGGTCTGCGTAATCTGGATTTGATCATGGGGTGCGAACGGCGAGTGGTCTACGATTTGGTCAATGTGATCAACAACGAAGCAACCTTGAACCAAGCCCTGATCAAGGACAAGCGTTGCGATCAGCTCTATATCTTGCCCGCCTCGCAAACCCGCGATAAGGATGCGCTGACCCTGGAAGGCGTCGAGCGCATTCTCGAAGAACTAGCCAAGGATTTTAAATACATCGTTTGCGATTCGCCCGCTGGAATCGAACGCGGTGCTACACTTGCCATGTACTTTGCCGACGATGCCTTCGTCGTGACCAACCCGGAAGTGTCGTCGGTGCGCGATTCGGATCGGATGCTGGGTATACTGGCTAGCAAGTCGCGCCGCGCCGAGAAGGGTGACGAGCCGATCAAGGAATATTTGTTGCTGACCCGTTATTCCCCCGATCGAGTCAAGCTGGGCGAAATGTTGAGCGTGGATGACGTGCAGGAGATTTTGTCGCTGCATCTGTTGGGCGTGATTCCCGAGTCCAAGTCGGTATTGAATGCCTCCAACTCAGGCACCCCGGTGATTTTGGACGAGCAAAGCGACGCCGGTCAGGCTTACGCCGACATCGTCGCGCGTTATTTGGGCGAGGATCGTCCCCACCGATTCATAGAGGAAGAGAAGAAGGGCTTGTTTAGCAAGCTGTTCGGGAGTAAGTGATGAGTCTGTTAGATTATTTCCGGTCATCCAAGCCCAGTAGCGCATCGTTGGCCAAGGAGCGGCTGCAAATTCTGGTCGCCCACGAGCGCGCTTCGCGAAATCAGCCTTCTTATCTGCCGCAATTGCAACAGGAGTTGCTCGCGGTGATTCGTAAATACGTCAATGTCAGTCAGGATGCGATTACCGTCAATTTCGAGCAGGATGGCAATCAGGAAACATTGGAACTCAATATTGTGTTGCCCGACGAACGTTAATCGCGCTTTAGCGTTTGTTGTATGTCTGCCGCGTGGCGCCGGACCGAATACCCGATTTTTTTGTTGCTTAAAGTGTGAGGAGCTGAAATGGTAGAGATAATTGGTGAAGCGGCCGGAAAAATCTGGCAATTTTTGAATACCAACGGTGAGGCCAGTGTCAACAAAATCACCACCGAGACTGGTTTGGGCAAAAACGAGGTACAGCGGGCCTTGGGCTGGCTGGCTAAGGAAGATAAACTCAACATCGAAATGAAAGGCCGCGTTGAAACGGTCTCTCTCAAGTAATCGTTCCTTTGTCTCTCCGGAGCGCTTAAGACTGGCCTAAGCGCGTTCGCTTCCAATACCGGTGGCTGTATCGCGGTATTGGACGATCCGGGAGGTGCCCTCCGATTCGCCGTCCGCCGGGAATGCCCGGCGTGGCGGCGTTAACGTCCGTCGGTGCGACCGATGCGTCTCGATAACCGCCATAACAACAATAATTTTTCCCTAGCGGAGTTTGTCACCCGAAATGAAAGCCAAAATTGCCACCTTTTTTTCATTGGTGTTTCTGGTTGCCGTCAACCTCGGTATCTGGTCCTACATTAACAATCCCCTAAAAATCCCGTCCTGGAATAAAACCATGATGGGGCTGACCTTCAGCCCGATGCGTCGAGATTCCAACCCGCGCGAAGGCAAATACCCGACCCAGGAACAAATCGCCGAAGACATTAACCTGCTGTCGGACAAGGCGCATTCGATCAGAACCTATACCGCGTTGGAAGGCATGGAAGTCGTGCCGGAACTGGCGGCCAAGAACGGTTTGAACTTGGCGATGGGCGCCTGGATAGACGACGACCGCGAGAAAAACCGCCGGGAAATCGAAGCGCTGATCCAGCTTAGCAACCAATATCCGAAAGCCATTGTTCGCACGCTGGTCGGCAACGAGACCCAGATCCGCAAGAACGTCGAAATCGAGGAGTTGATCGAGTACATCCGCGAGGTGAAAAAACGCACCTGGAAGCCGGTCAGTACCGCGGAAACCTGGGACGTGTGGGAAGCCCATCCCGAGCTGGTTGCCGAAGTGGATTACATTGGTGTGCATATTCTGCCCTACTGGGAAGGCATTCCGATCGAAGAGGCGGTCGATTACGTATTCATGCGCTATCACGAATTGCAAGCCATGTACCCCGGCAAGCAAATCGTGATTTCCGAGGTCGGTTGGCCGTCGGACGGACAGCCCTACAAACACTCGACCGCTTCGTTGGCCAATCAGGCTAAATTTTTGCGCGGATTTTTGAATCGCGCCACCGAAGAAAAACTGATTTATTACGTTGTCGAAGCCTTCGACCAACCTTGGAAAATCGAGATCGAAGGGACCGCCGGCGCGTATTGGGGCGTGTTCAACGTCGATCGAGAACCCAAGTTTCCGATGGAAGGCGACGTGCTGGCCAACCCGACTTGGCGCAACTGGGCCAGCGGCGCGGCCTTGTTGAGCATTATCCTGATGGCGGCGTTCCTGTTCACCCGCAAGAGCTTGAAGCTACCCGGCAAGCTGTTTTTCGGCATCGTCGCCAACTTGGCGGCGTCGGTACTGTTTTGGTCCGCGTCTATCGCCGCCGCGCAATATCAGACCGGATTCTCCGTGGTGTTTTGGGCGATTTTGTTGATGATGCAGGCGATGGCGATTTTGGTGCTGTTGACCGAGAGTCTGGAAATCGCCGAAGTGTTATGGCACCGCAAGGGCCGACGTACCTTTACGCCGTTAACGCCGCCGACGGATTTCCGCTATCCGAAAGTGTCCATTCATTTGCCGATCCATAACGAGCCGCCGGAAATGGTCCGCAAGACGCTGAACGCGCTGGCCAAGGTCGATTACCCGAACTTCGAAGTCCTGGTGATGGACAACAATACCAAGGACCCGGCGGTTTGGCGGCCGGTCCGCGACGATTGCGACCGGTTGGGGGCGAAATTCCGCTTCTTCCATTTGGACAATTGGCCGGGCTATAAAGCCGGCGCGATCAACTACGCACTGGAAAACACCGCCGAAGACGCAGAAATCATCGCGGTCATCGACAGCGATTACATCCTGTCGCCGGATTGGCTGAAAGCCATGGTGCCCTACTTCGATCAGGAAAACGTCGGCTTTGTGCAATCGCCGCAAGACTATCGGGATTCTCACCAAAGTTCCTTCAAAAATATGTGCTATTGGGAATATGCCGGCTTTTTCAATATCGGCATGGTGCAGCGCAACGAGTACAACGCGATTATCCAGCATGGCACGATGACGATGGTGCGTAAGTCGGCTTTCGAGAAAGTCGGTCCGTGGGGCGAATGGTGTATCTGCGAGGATAGCGAACTGGGTTTGCGCTTGTACGAGGCTGGTTACGACTCGGTTTATTGCAAGGAATCCTTCGGTCGCGGTCTGATGCCGGATACGTTTTCCGGGTACATGACCCAACGTTTCCGGTGGGTCTACGGTGCGATGCAGATCATCAAGCAACATTGGCGGCATTTCTTGCCCAATAAGAAGTCCTCGTTGACGTCGGCGCAGCGCTACTACTTCGTCGCCGGTTGGTTGCCCTGGTTTTCCGACGCATTGGCCCTACTGTTCACCGGTACCAGCCTGGTATTGACGGCCTTGCTGCTTTACGATCCGAAACATAGCGAGTTGCCGGTCAACGCCTTTCTGTTGCCGACGATAGGTTTGTTCGCGTTCAAGATCCTACGTGGGCTGTGGCTGTATAAGGCCAGGGTGGCATGCTCGCTCTGGCAAGCCTTGGGCGCGGCCTTGGCCGGTTTGTCGTTGACCCACACCGTGGCGCGCGGCACTTTGCAAGGCTTGTTTACATCCGGTAAACCGTTCATGCGGACGCCCAAATACGAGCAGCAAGGCCCACTAGTTGCCGGTTTGCTGATTATCTGGCAGGAACTGCTGCTGCTGATCCTGCTGCTGGCCGGCGCGGTCGCGATGCGGATGGAACCACAGTTCGACAATCTGAGCGGCCGCTTGTGGGTGGCGGTATTGGTGGTGCAGTCGGTGCCGTATATTGCGACCTTCCTGACCATTTTGATCAGCGTGGCCCCCAACTACATCCCCGGCCAGAAGCTGTCGGCCGACGAAATGGACGCTGAATAACTAACCGGACCGACCGAGCCCTCGCCGACGTTAAGTTGGCGAGGGCTTTTTTATGCCGTTTTTTGATGGTCGTCCCGCGCCGAAAGCAAGCTTAAGCAACATGGCGGAATTCCTACTCGCAAACATGGAACTATCAATTCGAAAGATGGCTGCAAGTGGCTAGCAAATCCCCGCCGCTAGCGCAAAAATGGCAACAACACGCCAAACAATAAAATCAACACCGCGCCGAGCAGCGCGGTTGAGCTGGGGATTTGTTCGAAGAAGATCGCGCCCCAGCTCAGACTCAGCACCGGCGTCAGATAACCGACCGAGCTGACCAAGGCCGCCGGTGCCGATTGGTAGGCGCGGGTTAGATAGTGCTGGGCGCCGCTGCCGAGCAGACCGACCACGATCAGCAAGCCCCAACTCTCCGGACTGGCCGGCCAGCGGAAGCCGAACGCCGTAAAATAGGCGGCGTGCAGGATTAGCGCCGCCAAGCAAAAATAAAAGATCACCGTGGTCGCCGGGTTGCTGCGTCCGGCCCGCGCCAGCATCAAATAGGCCAGCGCCGACAACAAGCCGGCGCCGAGCGCGGTGGCCTGACCAAGCAAATTGCCGCTTTGCCGAAAGTCGAATAGCAAACCGACCCCGCTAAAGGCGCCGACGATGGCCAGCCAGACCGCCAACGAGTTCTTCTGCGCCAGTAGGAAAGGGCCGAGCAAGGCGACGAATACGCCGCTGCTGGAGGTTAAAAACGTGCTTTCGCCGGGACCGATCCAGGCGATCGAGGTAAACGACAACATCAGTGCGCTGGCGCCGAACAGTCCGCGTAACCATAGCGACGGCCGGCAGTCGCCCAGCAAGGCTGTCAGCCGACGGCCTGCCAATGCGGGAAGGATCAGTACGGCAAGATTGCACAGAATCCGAATGAAGCTGGCCATCACCGCCGGCAAGCCGGGGTCCAGTCGTTGGCTGGCGTAAACGCCGGCGTTCATCAACGAGAACAATAAACAGGCGGCAATCATGTCCAGCAAGCCCAAGGTTTGCCGACGGCGCGCGGCGCTGGAAACGAGCCGGGCGGCCCGCGGCGAAGTGGATTTGGACACGGTCGGGTGAATGGATAAAGGCTTAGTTTACCTGCTTTTGACGGTGCTTCGGCGGCCCGATTCGGGTTGGAGGTATACGCGGGCGGCATTTACCGCGAGAATAGCGACAAACATTCGCCTTTTTTAACTGTTCAGATGTCGCTTGGGGTAAGTTGGTTACCATTGGCGTTAAGTTGAACGGTTACAGTCGATGTGAGCAGTTGTCAAAGCGGAGCCGAATAGGACGTTGGCTGAGCGGAGCTGAAATAGGACGTTGGCTGAGCGGAGCTGAAATAAGGCGTTGGCTGAGCGGAGCCGAAGCCAGCGATATCGCTTCGACTCCGCTCAGCGAACGGCGTAGCTGACGCTGAGGTGTTCATTCCCCTGCTCCGTCGGGAGACGGTGTTTTTTACTTCGCGCTGAATGATAACCGCCTTTTTTTAATTCCTTCTTCACTCGGAGTGAACCCATGCGCTTGAGAGACACCCTGCTCCAGGCCGGCAAGGCCATCGCCGCTCAAGCGTTACGAGCCGGTTTGATTGTGCTGGCGATGAGTATCGGCGTGGCGTCGGTGAATATCCTGACCGCCCTGGGTGACAGTGCCCGCACGTATGTGGTCAACGAATTCGAGTCGCTGGGCACCCACTTGTTGATTGTATTGCCGGGCCGTAGCGAAACCACCGGCGGCCACCCGCCGCTGCTCGGTGAAACGCCGCGCGATCTGACGTTGGACGACGCCGAAGCCCTGTTCCGCAGCCGCAATATCGCCGCGATCGCGCCGGTCAATATCGGTTCGGCGCCGGTGTCGGTGGCCGGCCTGGAGCGGGAAACCAACATCATGGGTTCGACCCATGCCTTGCTGCGGGTGCGACATTTAACGGTTGCCCAGGGCCGATTTCTGCCCGAAGCCGCCGCTGGGCGGGAACTGTCGGTCTGCGTCATCGGCAAGAAAATCCGCGAGGATTTGTTCGGCCAACGTCGAGCGGTTGGCGAATGGCTTAGAATCAACGACCGCCGCTTCCGGGTCGTTGGAGTGCTGGCCGAGGAAGGCCAGTCGATCGGTACCGGTTTCGATGAACTGGTGATCGTGCCGGTGGCCTCGGCGCAGGCCTTGTTCGATAGTCACTCCTTGTTCCGAATTCTGATCGAGGCGCATAGCGAGTCGGCGATGCACCGAGCTGTCGACGAGGTGCGCCGCATCATCCAAGCGCGCCATGAAGGCGAGGACGACATTACCGTGATTACTCAAGACAGCGTGGTTAACACTTTCGACAAGATTCTTAGCGCACTGACTTACACGGTGGCCGGCATCGCCTCGGTCAGCCTGGCGGTGGCCGGCGTGCTGGTGATGAACGTGATGCTGGTCAGCGTTAGCCAGCGTACCGCCGAAATCGGTCTATTGAAGGCCTTGGGCGCCCGGCGCGCCGAGCTGCAAGCGCTGTTCTTGACCGAAGCCGCCTTGTTGTCGTTGGCCGGCGCTTTAGTGGGCAATCTATTGGGCAACGCCGGTATCGCCGCGCTGGGCTGGTGGTATCCTAATTTCCCGCTGCATTTGCCGGCTTGGGCCTGGACAGCTTCGCTGGCGGTGGCACTGGCGACCGGCCTGGGCTTTGGGGTGTTGCCGGCCCGTAAGGCGGCCGGTATGAACCCGGTGACGGCCTTGGGACGGCGCTAAGCATGAGCTGGCTAGATACCTTAATGCTGGCTCGGACCAGCGTGTTCAGCCATAAGCAGCGCTCCTTGCTGACCGCGCTGGGTCTGATCATCGGCATCGCCGCGGTCGTGACCCTGACCGCGATCGGCCAAGGCATACACCGTTTCGTGTTAGCGGAATTTACCCAGTTCGGCACCCATTTGCTGGCGGTGTTTCCCGGCAAGACCACCACCTTTGGCTTGTCCGGCGCGACGATCAGTACGGTGCGGCCGTTGTCGGTGGCCGATGCGGTCAGCTTGGGCCGGCTGGACAATGTCGTCGCGGCCATGCCGTTGGTGCAGGGCAACGCCCGGATCGAAGCCGGCAATCGCCAGCGCCGCGCCAATGTGTTTGGCGTAGGCGCGGCCTTACCGCAAGTCTGGCAACTCGGGGTCGCCAGCGGCCGCTTCCTGCCCGACACCGCCGGTCACGCCTCGCGGGCCTTCGCGGTGCTGGGCAGCAAGGTGTATCGCGAATTGTACGGACGCAGCAGTCCGCTCGGCCAACGGCTGCGGATCGGCAACGACCGATTCCGGATCGTCGGCGTCATGGAGGCCAAAGGCCAAATGCTGGGCTTTGACCTGGACGACACGGTATTTGTCGCCGCCGACAAGGCGATGGAAATGTTCGACCGGCAGAGCCTGATGGAGATCGACCTGTTGTATAGCGGCGAAGTGAGCGTGGCGACCGTGGAACAGGCCATCAAACGCCGATTGATCGCGCGGCACGGCAGCGAAGATTTCACGCTGGTCAGCCAAAATCAGATGCTGGAAAAAATGGATTCGGTGCTGGGCGTGCTGACCATGGCGGTTGGCGCGCTGGGCGGAATCTCTCTGTTGGTCGGTTCGGTGGGTATTTTGACGATCATGACCATCGCGGTTTCGGAGCGAGTCGGTGAAATCGGCTTGTTGCGTGCCATCGGCGCCGAGCGGGGTACGGTGTTCCGGCTGTTTCTCAGCGAAGCCTTGCTGTTGAGCATGAGCGGCGGCTTGGGCGGCCTCGCGGTCGGCGTCGGCGTGGTGCTGGCGGTACGGGCGCTGTTGCCGGGTTTACCGGTTGAATTGGCCTGGGGTTATCTGATCTCGGCGTTTTTTTTGTCGTTGGCGATAGGCGTCGCCGCCGGCGTGGTGCCGGCGATCCGCGCCGCGCGCCTGAATCCGTTGCGGGCGTTACGGACCGAGTAAGCTTGAATTGTCGAATCCCGGTACCGGATAGGCTAAAGCATTCCCTTGGCGCTCGATCGCGCCGATAGTGCTGGGGCGAGTCGAATCGACGGCGTATCGGAAAAGGATTGGAAACCCGATGCGATTTACCAATATTCGCGGCGACGGGGCTGATGATGTTGTTCGGTCTTGGCGCCGTCAATGCTATCGGCATGCCGAAGCGCCGGCTAACGTATAATGTTCGGGTAAATTGCTTACCGAGAGTGATTGGTCATGCGCGACACTGGCGATTGCCGATATTCGATCCTGATACTTTGCCTGTTAGGCACGGCTTGCCGACCGGCCGTTGCCGACGAGGGCAGCGATGCGATCAGTTCCACGGCCGAACTGCTGCCTCTGAGTTGGGAGGAACTGACTGAGTTGGATGTCTCCGGTCTGGCGCGTCGCCAGCAATCGGTCAAGGACAGTCCGGCGGCGGCCTTCGTGATTACCGGCGAAGATATACGCCGTTCCGGTGCCAATAGCCTGCCGGACGTGTTACGGATGGTGCCGGGCATGAACGTGGCGAAAATCAATGCATCCAATTGGGCCGTCAGCGCGCGCGGCTTCAACGATCTATACGCCAATAAACTTCAAGTGATGATCGATGGCCGCAGCGTTTACGACCCATTGATCAGCGGGGTGTATTGGGGCCAGCAGAATCCGGCGCTGCAGGACATCGAGCGTATCGAAGTGCTGCGCGGCCCCAGCGGTACCTTATGGGGCGCCAACGCAGTGAACGGCACCGTCAACATCGTAACCCGCTCGGCTCGCGACACCCAGGGCGGCTTGTTGTACGGCGGCGGCGGCACCGAGGAGCGCGGTTTCGGCGGGGTTCGCTACGGCGGCCAACTGGCGGACGGCGTACATTGGCGGGGCACCTTGAACGCGGTCAACCGCGACGCCAGCGCGCGGCTGAACGGTGTCGGCGATACCGCCGACTATATGAACGCGCAAAACGCCAATTTTCGGCTGGACGGTCAAACCGGCGAACGGGATCAATGGATGCTGGAAGCCAATGTGGCGCGTTACCGTTTACAGGGTGACTACATCGGCGTAACCAGCGTTGACCCGCCGACCTGGCGTTCCGACGACTTCGGCCGCGACGGCGTGACCGGCAGTCTGCAGGGCGATTGGCGACACCGGGCCGAGAGCGGCCACGATTGGCGCCTGAACATGGCGTTCACCCAAACCGAGTGGACGTTGGCGATGAACCGAATGAGTCGATCGCAATACGTGCTGGATTGGCAGGACAGCCTGCCCTCCGACGGCGCCCACCATTGGCTGTGGGGTTTGAACTATCAAATGATCAACGATCGTTTCGATAATACCCTGACCTTGAGCTTTTTGCCGGCCGAATTCACTCAGCACAACGTCGGTCTGTTTCTGCAGGATCAAATCGATTTGGGCGAAGACGTCAAATTGACGCTAGCCAACCGGGTCGAGCATTTCACTTACACCGGGTGGGAAACCGAACCGAATGCCCGTTTGATTTGGACGCCGGACCGTCGCCACAGCCTGTGGGCGGCGATATCGCGGGCGGTGGTTTTGCCGAATCGAGCCCAGCACAGCATTCGGCTGTACAAGACGATTCCCGGTACCGACCGGTTTTTCGAAGCCATTGCCAATCCGCATATGTTGACCGAGAACTTGATGGCCTACGAGTTGGGTTGGCGCTGGCAGGCGACCGATACCTTCGATATCGATACCGCGCTGTTTTACAACATCTACGATCGGATGCAGGGCACCCGATTTACCGGCCAAGTTTTCAACGATCCCATTCCCGGCACCTTGGAAGCCACGGTCGGCAACGAGCGGCAAGTCAAAAGCTACGGACTGGAAGTGTCGGCCAACTATCGAGTCAACCACGATTGGCGCCTGCAAGCCTCATACAGCGCCAATCAATTCGATATCGAATACGATCGCAGCCAATCCTGGCTGCGCGATCCGCTGACCGAGCAGCACTTCAATCCCAGTCATCAGTTGTCGCTGCGCTCGCTGTTCAACCTGACCAGCGAAATCGAACTGGACGCCTGGGCGCGCTATGTCGATAGGCTTTATGTGGATCAACGCGAAATACCGGATTACATTACCCTCGATTTGCGCCTGGGTTGGCATCCGCACCGGAATTTGGAGTTTTCGGTCAGCGGCCAAAATTTGCTGGACGCCTACCATCCCGAGTTTAGCGACATTCTGTACATACAATCGGTCAGTCAATTGCAGCGTGGTTATTTTGCCCAAGTATCCTGGCGGTTTTAGCCGGTCGGCCTTGGGCGTGCTGGCGCGCTGGCGAATCGGCTGGATCTCGCTGTTGGCCGTGGCGGCGATTTCGTGGGTCGCGGCCAGCGACAGCGTGCCATCCAATCAGGAGTATCAGCTAAAGACGGCCTATTTGTTTCATTTCGCGGAATTGGCGGAATGGCCGGAATCGGCGCCGGTCAATATTTGTCTGTTGGGCGACAGTCCGCTACGCGACTATTTACCGGTTTTGGAAGGCTGGCAAATCGATAACCGCGTCGTACACGTGTCGCTGGGCGATAACATCGACAATTGCCGCATCCTGTTTTTAAGCGATCTCCACGTATTGTCGAAGGCGGTCAGCGAATATGCCCGCATCCGCCACGTACTGCTGGTCAGCGATGTCGAGGATTTCGCCCGCCGCGGCGGCATGGTGCAATTTACGTTGCGCGACAATAAATTAAAGTTGGTGGTGAATTTGCCGGCGGTCAGGGACGCCGGTTTGAAACTCAGTTCCAAATTGTTGCGAATGGCGGAAATCGTGCAATGAACCGCGCTCGTCCGAATCTGGGCTATGGTTAACCTGCATTTGTTTTCAGTCAGGAGTTTGTATGCTCAACATCGTCAATTATTACGAGCAATTGGTCGTCGACCGGTTATGGAAAATGGCCGAATCCGGCGAATTGCCGGAGGGGGGCGGCTTGCGGGAAGACGTGGCTTGCCTAGCCTTGAACCGATTAACGCCGTGTTACGTGCGCAATCCGATCGACAAGGGGATACACGTTGACGACAGCCAATATCAAAAAATGACCGCCAACGTCGAGGCGGCGATTGCCGAAGCCGTTAAACAGGTGCTCGATAGGCCGCGAAGCGACCGGGAGGCCTCGTGAGACGGTCGGCTAGGACAGTGGTCTGCTCGACGCTGATGCTGGTTATCGCCGGTTGCGGTTCTGCCGATCAGCCGTCGGACGAGCCACGCGCCGGCGGCGATGGCCGAGCGGTCGCCGAGGCGCTGCAAAAGCCGGTCGAACAAGCCAGGGACGCGGAAAAACAAATTTTCGAAAGTGCCGAACGCCAAAAGCAGGCGGCCGACCAGATGTGATATAGGCCGAGCCCGCGCCCAGCGGGCGCGGGTCGGGAGAGTCAAAGGCTTATTTCAGATTGGGACAATCGAGGTATTTGGGATGGCTGGTGGTAATCGTGGCGACCCGATAATCCTGGTTGGGCGTATTGTCTGGACCTTGGCCTTCACCGGTGGCGCTGACGGTCAATTGCTCGGCCTTGGCGCCGTGATCGATCAATAACTTGACCACGGTATCGGCGCGGCGTTTGGACAGCGCCATGTTGTCGTTGGATTTGCCGACCGTGTCGGCCGATGCAGTGACCGCCGCCTTGGCATCCGGATGCGCGCCAAGGTAGTGACCGAGATGGCCGATGCCGCCGTGATCCGTTTTGAACGGTACCGCGCTGCCGGTTTTGAAATAGGCTGCGACGTGGTGGATCGGCTCGTTCTGGTGATGGTTGTGGCCGTGAACTTCGGTCAACCAAGCGCACAGTTCCTTCTCTGACTGCAATTTATGCTCGGCGGCGGCTCGCGCGGCGGCCTGAGCCTGTTGCTTCTCGTCGATATTCCAATAGTAGCCTTTCTCCCAATGCTCCAGAATGTGATTGGCGGTTTCCAGGTTTTCTTCGGCTTTTTCCTCGTGGAGGATAGATTGTCCGTAATGGCCGGCCATGGAGGCGTCGATTTGTGCTTTTAATTCCGAGGTATCTTGTTTCGGTGTGGTACAGGCCGTCAAGGACGCGGCTAAAACCGCGAGTGGCAAGTAAACTGATTGCGTTTTCATGGTGTTCTCCTCGTCGTGGTGGTGCGCCGTTACTCGCCGTCGTCCATCGGACCGTAATGGGTCCAATAGCCGGGCAGGTGCAGACCGAAATAGCGGGTGTCTTCGCTGTAGCGTTCCCAGACGTAGGCCGGGGAGATGAACTCGTCGCTCGGGATCGGCGCGCTGATGAATTCGACGGTACCGACCAAGGTTCGGCCGACGGTGTGGGCAACGCCGCGCAACAAACCCCAGCTCATGCCGACCAGAATATTCTGTTCGCTGCTGATATTGACGATGTTTTTCGGCAGCTCGCCGACGCCCAGCGCCATATTAAAAAAGCCCTGATTAATTTTGTCGGTAAAGTCGTGCAAATAACCGTTTTCGTGTGCGTTTGCCGCCGGTGTCAACAGGAAACCGGCAAGCAGGCAGGTGGTGAGAAATGGATGGATTTTCATGACAGTGCTCCCGTTATGTTGCATAAGGTAATTCCGCATAGCCGCTTAAGCATAGCAGCGATCACCGGAAAAGCATCCGGGGCAACGGATATTTAGGGTTTAGCGGTTGCCAGGGGGCCTTCTTTTCAGCTCAGTCGCCAGCAACTTCGACCCGATTGCGGCCGTTTTTCTTGGCGAGATACAACGCATCGTCGGCGGCTTGGATGATGGCTTCCAGCGTCAGGAACGGATCGATGGGGCGGCTGCAGATACCGATCGATATGGTCGTCGGTATGTAGCGGTTTTGGAAACGGAAACTATGGTTCATCACGGTTAAACGAATACGCTCGGCCCAGGCGACCGAGGCTGCAACGCTGGATTCGCGTAGCAGCATGATGAATTCCTCGCCGCCGTAGCGGGCCACCAAGTCTTCCTCGCGCATTTCCGCGCCGAGGATATTCGCCAATTCCCTGAGAATCTGGTCGCCGGCCAAATGGCCGTAGGTGTCGTTTTTCTGTTTGAAATGATCGGCGTCGCACATGACGATGGTCATTCGAGCGTCGGCACGTTTGCAAAACGCCAATTCTTGTTGAGCCCGCATCATAAAAGCATTGCGGTTCAGGATGCCGGTCAGCGCGTCGATATTGGCGGCTTGGTATAGTTCCTCCTCGGAGCGGGCTTCTATGAAGCGCTTATAATCGATCTTCAGGTATAAATCGCCGACCCGGACCCGGTCCAGCAAATCGATGCGTTGCTTTTGAATGCGTTTACCGTTGACGAAGGTGCCGTTGGTGGAGTTGAGGTCGGCGATTACGATGTAGCCGGGATAGCGGATGAAGGCGCAATGTTGGCGGGAGATTTTCGGGTCCGGCACGCAGATGTCGGCATCCGCCCCCCTCCCCAAACTGATTTGCGGCTTGTCCAGTTTGTACTGTTTGCCTTGATGATGCCCCGACAGCATGATCAGGTAAGGCTCCAGCTCGGTTCTGGTCCTGCCGGCTTCCGACAGTTTGGTCACCAGCGTGTTCGCCGAGTCTTGCTGGGTCTTATCCGGGGGAGTGCTGGTCATGGCGGCATTGTAACCCTGTTCCGTCGTTAGTGTTTAAGGGTGTAGTCAAGCATAGGCCAATATTGTAAAACCTCCGGCGTTTGGTGTCTGCATTTGCCTGAAACGGTGGAGCTGCGGAGGCCGCGCCGATAGCGAGCGCGCCGACACGATGGCGGGTAGGGTATTGGCGCCAACGCTTACACTGACAGGCAGCACCCATTTTGAAAAAGTCGGTTTGGCCGCTCGCCCGGTTTGAAACTGCGCCGCGATATTGTCCGTCGCACCGCGAGCCTAGTAGCCATATCCGGTCAACCTACCCTGCAGCGGGCTAGCGAAACCGGAAAATGGGTCGAAAACGCCGATGAGATTGTCATCGAGAGTCCTTCAACCTAAAAAGGGCAGTTGGCGTGTATTGCGGGCCGTTCGTGCTGAGCCCTTCGGCTGCGCTCAGGAGAGCCCTGTCGAAGCATGGACGGCTCGCAATACACTCACCAAACGGGTGAATGAAAAGTCCCGCGCGCCCTTCGACAAGCTCAGGACGAACGGGATTTTTCATCGCCAAACTGCTCTTTTTAGGTTCAACGCTGTTGAAATCGCGGTCCACCATCGGCCCGAGTCGAGCTGAACAGCTTTTCGAAGTCCGCCGCCGGCACCGGTTTCGAGAAAAGGTAACCTTGCCCGTAATCGCAGCCGGCCTGCATTAATAAATCGCGCTGCACCTCGGTTTCCACGCCTTCGGCGATCACTTTCATGCCCAATACGTGCGCCAGCATGATAATTGCCTCGCACAAGGCCATATCGGTGGAATGCGCGGTCAAACCGGAGACGAAAGCCTGATCGATCTTCAAGAAATCGATCTGGTATTTTTTCAGATAGGATAGCGACGAATAGCCGGTGCCGAAATCGTCCAACGACGTCTGCATCCCGGCGTTTTTAAAAGCCAGCAGTTTCTCGGTAACGGTATTGGAGGCGTCCAGCAACAAACCTTCGGTAATTTCCACCGCGATGCATCCGCCCGGCAAACCCAGACGCTGCAAATGCTCGAACCAGTCGCCCAACTTGTCGCTATTGTTGTGAAACTGGGCGGGGGATTTATTGATACTGATCTGGAATTGGGCACTGTGACGATTGCGCCAAACCGCGACTTGCTCGGCCACTTGATGAAACACCCAGGAGCCGATCTCGGTGATCAGCCCGGTGTCTTCGGCGATGGGAATAAACTCGGCGGGATTGACGAGGCCGCGAGTGGGATGTTCCCAGCGGATCAGCACTTCGGCTTTGCGGATTTCTCCGGTAGCCAAATCCACGATCGGTTGATACGCCACCCAGATTTGTTGGTCGGCCAACGCGTGGCGAAGGTCGTTGGTCAGCCGCAAGCGAATTTCGGCGGCTTCCTGCATTGCCGGCGTAAAGTAACAAAACCGGCTGCGGCCCAGCTTCTTGGCGGCATACATGGCTTGATCGGCTTTTTTCAGTAAATCCTCCAATGAGTCGGCATCGTCCGGATACAGGGCGATGCCGATGCTGACGGAGATGTAGCAACGTTCATCCTTCAATTTGAACGGCGCCGTCATGGTCCGCAGAATCGCCTGCGCCACCCGATCGATGCTGTTAAGGTCTTGCAATTCCCCCATGATCAGCGTGAATTCATCCCCGCCCGGCCGCGCCAGGGTATCGGTCTCGCGGATGCAGGCCATCAGACGATGCGTGGTTTCCTCGAGCAAACGGTCGCCCACGTCGTGTCCCAAGGTATCGTTAATATCCTTAAAGTGATCCAGATCCAGGAACATCAGCGCCAATTTTTGGTGGCCGCGGCGGGATTTTCCAATCGCGCGTTGCAAGCGATCTAGAAACAGACGCCGGTTAGGCAGGCCGGTCAAAGGATCGACGTTGGCCTGTCTGTGAATGATTTCTTCCGCTCGGCGTTGTTCGGTGATGTCGGACGACATCGCCACCCGGCGAACGATTTGGCCGCTGTCGCCGTAGACGGTGCTGATCGATAAACGCGCCAGAAATTCCTCGCCGTTTTTGCGGCGGTTCCAAAGCTCGCCTTGCCATTGGCCGGTTTGATGCAAGCTGTGCCACATCGCCTGAAAAAACGCCTGATCTTGGCGACCGGATTTCAGCAATGAGGTGGATTGCCCGATGGCTTCGTCGGCGGAATATCCCGTCAGCGAGCTAAACGCCGGATTGATCGCGACAATGCGATTGTCGGCGTCGGCCACCATAATCGCCTCCGAGAGCGCCAGGTAAATTGTCGCGGCCAACTGTACTTCTTGTTCGTTGCGTTTGCGCTCGGTGATGTCGATGACCGCCGCCAGACAGGTTCGATTTTTCCGATCGGCAATCGCCTCGATAGTCACCCAACGGGAAGTTCCGGCCGCTGCCAGAACGATCTCGCAATGCCGCGCGGCGATTCCGGCAAACACCTGCTCCAGAAATTGATCGAACGCCGACCGAAATTCGCCGGCAACGAAATCTGCGAAGCGTCGCCCGTCAACCGTGAAGCGCTGCAGCTTCAATAATTGTTCGCCCTTGAAATTGGCTTGCTGGATGCCGCCGTCGTCGCCTAACGTAAAATAGGCGATCGGCGCGAAATCGAACAATTCCGCGTAGCGCTCCAACGCTTGTTCGGCAAGGCCGCGGGCTTCCCGCAACGCTTCGTTTTGAATTTCCAGTTCGATCTGATGCACTTGTAACTCGTGCAGCGAGCGGTCTTGCGGATCAACCGGCATGGCCGGCGCGGTATTGGCCAACTGCCGTTCGGCTCGTTGGCGCAGCTCGACTTTCGTGCGAATCGTGTCATTCCGATTTTTCATGGCTGTTCCTTAATTCGGCTTCCAGCTTCTTGGTTTCGGAGATATCGATAAAGGTAATAACCACGCCGTCGATCAAATTGTCCTGGGTCCGGTACGGCATGATCCTCACCTTGAACCAACGTTCGTCGCTCGCTCTGATCTGCTTTTCCACGAACACCAAGGTTCGCAACACTTCCCGCGCATCCTGTTGTAGATCGGGATAGTCCAGATCGGTGACGATGTCGGACAACGGCCGCCCCACATCGGCGGCGATCAACTTAAACAAATGGCCGATGTGACTGGTAAAACGGCGGATATTCAGCGTGCCGTCCAGGAACACCGTGGCGATTTCCATGCTATTTAGCAGATTGTTCATGTCATTGCTGGCGCGCGACAAATCGTCGACCTTGATTTGCAACTCGGCATTGACCGTTTGCAGCTCCTCGTTTAACGACTGCATCTCTTCCTTGGAGGTGGTCAATTCCTCGTTGGTGGACTGCAATTCTTCGTTGGTCGATTGCAGTTCTTCGTTGGCGGATTTCAGTTCTTCCTGCGAGGTCTGCATTTCCTCGCGCAGGGTTTGTAAATCTTCCTGGGTGTGCTGTAGCTCCGCCTGAAGCAAGGTCTGCGCCGCGTTCGGCGATTTGCGCGACACTTTACCGGCCGGCGCAGCGGCAACGTCGGTAAACACCACCATCAACATGCCCTTTAACGCATCGGGTTTGTGGATGGCCTGCACCGACAAATTCACGGTTTGGCCGCCGCCGTCGTTAGCGACCGTTAGGCCGGCGACCTGCACTACGTCGGTTTGGGTTCTGGCTTTTTTGAGCGCGCCGATCAGTTCGTGCCGCAAACCGTCGCGGGCCATCGCGTGGATATTCCAATTGGCCTTGCCGGCGGCCGGCTCCAGATATTTTCCGGTGCGTCCGCTGATGTAAAGAATGTCGCCGTCGGCGTTAACCAAGACCGCCGCCGGAGCGAAGTGTTGCAACAGCAATTGATCCGCCAAGGTTTGCAAATTGGCGATAGGCGGGTGTTTTTCGGTATCTTCGATCATGGATGCGACGGGGAAATATTTGGTCGGGAAATCGACGTTCAACGGAAAAGGCGTATCGATGCGCCGATAAAGTCTTAATTTATGGTCGGTCGCGCTGAACAAATGACTGGCATTCCCGATCGTTTCGGCGTTGCCGAGCGTCAATATCCCGTGGCTGGCGAGCGTATAGTGGAACAGCAAAATCAGTTTTTGCTGCAATTCCTGACTCAGGTAAATCAGTAGATTTCGGCAGCAAAGCAGATCCAGCTTGGTAAACGGCGGATCCATGATCACGTTGTGCGGCGCGAAAATCACCATCTCGCGAATGTCCTTTTTGATGCGGTAGCCGCCGCCGTCCACATTAAAGAAGCGGCTAAGCCTATCCTCGGACACCTCGCCGGCGATAGTCGCGGGAAAGAAGCCTTGCCGCGCCTTGTCGATGGCATCCTGATCCAGATCGGTGGCAAAGATTTGCAGCTTGAACGGACGCGGGCTCTGGCTTTCCGCTAACACTTCCTTGAAGATCATCGCCAGCGAATACGCTTCCTCGCCGGTCGAGCAAGCCGGCACCCAGGCCCGCAAGGCCTTGCCGGCCGGATATTCGGCCAACAGCGCCGGAATGACCTCGGTCTTTAGCGACGCCCAAACCTCCGGATCGCGGAAAAAGCTGGTGACGCCGATCAGCAATTCCTTGAACAATAAATCCAACTCTTGAGGATTCTCGCGCAGATAGTCCGCATATCCGGCGATCGCGTCGATTTGGCGCAAACCCATGCGCCGTTCGATACGGCGATACATAGTATTTTTTTTATACAGAGAAAAATCGTTACCGGTACGATCGCGCAGCAGAATCAGGATTTGTTCCAGCGAGCTGCGGCTCTTTGAGGCCGGCGCCGTTTCAGGCGTTGCGTGCAAACCGCGCGGACTGTGCTTTAGATAAGCCAGGATCTTTTCCCACAGTACTCGCGGCGGCGCCACGATATCCGCCAAACCGGCGTCGATGGCGCTACGCGGCATCGAGTCGAATTGAGCGGATTCCGGCGACTGCGCGACTGCCAAGCCGGCATTCTCCTTGATCGCGCGTAAGCCTAGCGTACCGTCCGACCCCATGCCCGACAAAATCACGCCGATCGCCCGCTCGTGCTGATCGTCCGCCAGCGCCTTGAAAAACGCGTCGATCGGCAATCGCAAGCCCCTTAGCACCCGAGGTTCGAGCAAACGCAGTTTCCCGCGCTGGATCGACAAATCCTTGTTGGGCGGAATCACGTATACCCAATCGGGCTTGACGGGCATATGGTCGCCGGCCTGAATGACGGTCAACTGCGAGGCGCGCTGCAACAATGCCGGGAGCATGCCTTGATGATGGGGATCGAGATGTTGGACGACGACAAAGGCCACGCCGCAGGCGGCCGGAACCTCAGCGAAAAATTGTTCCAAGGCTTCCAGCCCCCCCGCCGACGCACCGACCGCAACGATAGGCGGCGTGCCGCCGCTATCGGCACTTGGCGGGGTTTTGGGCGCCGGGCCATGGCTGACGGCTCGCGTCAACGCATCGGCACCTGAATTGGTTCCGGGAGTGTCGGCCATGTTTTAGCTCGCTTGGAAATAGATGAATGCAGAAGGGTCAGATACTACATTGCCGTGATCCCTTTGCGCGAGTCCGGCGATAGCTGTTTGTAAAGCTCGCAAACTCTTTTAGTCACCCGCCCGAAACAATGGCAGAACTTAACACGGTCATTACGGTGGATCGGTACGTTAACACACATATCGGCCGACGGCCGACACGCGACTCAAGCAATTTCCACTGGCGGTGGACGAGCAGGTTTCAACCGACGCGGCTTGTTGGTTGGCAAGGGAGGGAGGTCTAGCTTCGCATCCAGTCATGGTGCTGGGCGTTGATTCGCGGAGATTTCAGCGGCCGGCCCCATTGGGGACCGGCGCGGAATGGCGGATGCCGGCCGGTGTTAGGCCAAGGCTTTCTTGAAAAACTCGGGGCAGGCCAGGCTGGCTTGGTGGATGTCGCTGTTGTAATAAATGGTCTCGAACGGCTTGGCGGCGGCGTCCGCTTCACGGAACTTGGCTAGATCGCCCTTGCCGGCCATCGTCGCGCTCCACCAACCGGACGGATAAATACATTGCGGAAAGAAAATGGTTTGCAGACTGCCGAAACCGCCGGCCTGCATTTCCGCACGCATTTCTTTCAGGATTTTCATGTGCAACAAGGCCGATTCGCTTTGTTGAACGACAATACCATTCTCGCTCAAGGCCCTGAAACAATCCCTGTAAAAATCGGCGCAGAACAAGCCTTCGGCCGGACCGACCGGGTCGGTACTATCGACGATAATGATGTCCACGCTGCCGGGCTCGGCGTCCTTGACCCATTTAATGCCGTCGATGAATTTCAAATCGGCGCGGGGGTCTTGGTTGGATTCGCAAAGTTCCGGGAAATAAATCTCCGCCAAGCGGGTAACGCGTTCGTCGATGTCGATTTGCACTGCTTGCTCGACATTCGGGTGCTTCAACACCTCGCGCAAAGTTCCGCAATCGCCGCCGCCGATGATCCAGACTCTTTTCGGGTTGGGATGGGTGTAGAGCACCGGGTGACTCATCATCTCGTGGTAGAAAAAATTGTCGCGGGTCGAGACCATCGTGCAGCCGTCGATGACCATCAGATTACCGAATTGTTCGGTCTCGTAGATTTCCAGAAACTGAAACTCGGATTGCTCCTCGTGCAGCTTGCGTTTGATTTTCAATGAAAAGGCGGAGCCGGATGGCTCTTGCGCTTCGCTGAACCAGGTGGCGTCGAGCATGTGTTGTCCTCAAAAAGTCATAAAATTCGCGGCATTATACTTTAGAATTGCCACCACTTTATGACAGCACGGGGAGCTTAGGTGCCGACATCCGCATGGTCGATTGAACAGGCCAAACAGCTATACGCGATCCAACAATGGGGCGACGGCTATTTTTCGATTAACGACCGGGGGCATGTCAGCGTCAAACCGAGCGGCGCTAGTCAGGTGGAAATCGACTTGTTCGAGGTAGCCGGAGCCTTGCTGGACAAAGGCTTGAGTCTACCGGTGCTGATCAGATTCACCGATATTCTGCCGGACCGCATCCGCCGGCTGCAACAAGCTTTCGATCAGGCCCGTGCCCATCACGACTATGCCGGCCGCTATACGCCGGTGTATCCGATCAAGGTCAATCAACAGGGCAATGTCGTCGAAAGCATCGTGTCGGCCGAGCATATCGGCCTGGAAGCCGGCAGCAAGCCGGAGTTGTTGGCGATTTTGGGTTTGGCCAAGCCCAACGGCACCATCGTCTGCAACGGCTACAAGGATCGGTTTTATATCCGGATGGCGCTAATGGGCCAATTGATGGGCTTGGCGGTGTTCATCGTCATCGAAAAACCGTCCGAACTGGAACTGATTCTGGAAGAAGCCGCCAAGTTGCAAGTTCAGCCGCTGATCGGCCTGCGGGTGCGGCTATCCACGATCAGCGCCGGCAAATGGCAGAACAGCGGCGGCGAAAAGTCCAAATTCGGTTTGCACGCCAACGAGGTCCTGCAATTGGTGGCCCGCCTGGAGCAGGTCGGCATGCTCGATTGCCTGCGCTTGATGCATTTTCACATGGGTTCGCAAATCGCCAACATCCACGACATCAAACTGGCATTGAAGGAAGCCGGCCAGTTTTACCGACAATTGCGCGACTTGGGCGCCAACATCACCTCCGTCGATGCCGGCGGCGGTTTGGGCGTCGATTACGACGGCAGCGGCTCGCGTAGGGAATGTTCGATCAATTACAGCATGCGCGAATACGCCGACAATATCGTCCGCGCCTTTGCCGAAACCAGCCGCGCTTACGGTCTGCCGCAACCCGACATTATTACCGAGTCCGGCCGCGCCATCACCGCTCACCATGCGGTGCTGATTACCAACGTCACCGAGGTCGAAACCTTGCACGGCGCGGCGCCCGCGGTCGGGCGCTTCGGCAACGTCAGCGAGGCTTATCACAACGCTCAGTTCGACATGGCCGAAGCCCGCGCCCGTTTCGTGCAGGGCGACATCGGTCTGGCCGAACTGGCCGACGCCGAAAAGCGCTATGTCGGTTTGTGCCAACAAATCCAGGCGCAGTTGAATTTGGATAACCACCATCACCGCGAAATTTTGCAGGAACTCGACGAGAAGCTGGCCGACAAGGTGTTTTGCAATTTCTCACTGTTTCAATCGATGCCGGACATATGGGGTATCGACCAGATTTTCCCGATCATGCCGATTCATCGTTTGAGCGAGCCGCCTTCCCGGCGCGCGGTGTTGCAGGATTTGACCTGCGACTCGGACGGCCGTATCGATCAATACGTCGATTGCCAAAACATCGCTAACACGCTGCCGCTGCATGCCATCGCCGCCGGCGACGATTATTTGATCGGCTTTTTCATGGTTGGCGCCTACCAGGAAATTCTGGGCGACATGCATAATCTGTTTGGCGACACCCATTCGATTAACGTCGAACTGGACGGCGACGGTTACCGCTTCGGCGAATTCATGGAAGGCGAGGATGTCAGCGAATTGCTCGATTACGTGCATATCGATACCACCGCATTGAAAGCGGCCTACCGGCGCAAACTGGACCAGGCCCCGTTAAGCGCCGGGCAAAAGCACGCTTTCGAGCAAGAATTGCTGGCCGGACTAAACGCCTATACTTATCTGGATAAATAACGGCGTTAGCCGACGCAAGCCAACGGAGTAAGAATGAAAGCGGGTTTTATCGGTTTGGGCGCCATGGGGCGGGGCATGGCGATTAACCTCGCCAAGGCCGGCCACTTGGCGGCGGTTTATAATCGTAGCGGCGACAAAGCCTCGGCGCTGGCCGCCGAACTCGGCATCGAAGCCTGCGAGAGCATCGAGCAAATGGCGGCGCGGGTCGAAGTGCTGTTTGTGTGCGTATCGGCCGACAAAGACGTATTGGCGGTGGTCGACGCGATTTGTAAAACCGTGCGGGCCGGGAGTGTGGTGGTCGACATGTCCACGGTGTCCGGTGATACCGCGCGTCAGGCCGCGCAAAGGCTAGCGGCCCGGCACGCCGACTTCCTCGACGCCCCGGTGTCCGGCGGTGTCGAAGGCGCCCGTAACGCCAGCTTGGCGATGATGGTGGGGGGCGATGCCCAGGTGCTGGAGCAGGTTCGCCCGCTATTGGCGGCCATGACCAAGCGCATCGAACATCTGGGCGGAGTCGGTGCCGGCCAAGCCTGTAAGGCGGTCAATCAAATCATGGTGGCGGGCATTAATCAGGCCGTGACCGAAGCGCTGGCGTTTGCCGACGCTCAGGATTTGCCGATGGATAAAGTGATCGACGTCATCGCCGGTGGTGCCGCCGGCAACTGGTTTTTGGATCACCGGGGCAAAACGATGACGCAAGGCTTGTTCCCGCCGGGCTTCAAACTCGCCCTGCATCACAAGGATCTGAAGATCGCCCAGCAGATGGCGCAGCATGCCGGCATGGCCAGTCCGTTGACGGTAATGACCTTGGCGGACTACGCCAAGTTAATGGCTAAGGGTTATGGCGACGAAGATATTTCGGCGCTGTACCGATTGAAACAACAGCGAAATTCCAATTAGTTTACAAGGTGTAACAATGAAAATTACAGTGTTTGGCAGCGGTTATGTAGGTTTGGTAACGGGTGCTTGCTTGGCCGAGGTCGGTAACCAAGTGATGTGCATGGATGTCGATGCCAGCAAAATCGAACGTTTGAAACAAGGCATTATCCCGATTTACGAGCCGGGTCTGGAAGAAATGGTTAAGGACAACATGGCTGCCGGCCGCTTGAGCTTCACCACCGACGTCAAGGAAGCCGTGGATTTCGGTTTATTTCAATTCATCGCGGTCGGCACGCCGCCGGACGAAGACGGCTCCGCCGACTTGAAATACGTGTTGGCGGTGGCCAAAAGCGTTGCCGAGCACATGACCGATTACAAAATCGTCGTCGATAAGTCCACGGTGCCGGTCGGTACCGCCGACAAAGTCAAGCAAGTCGTGGTCGATGTCCTGGCGCAACGCGGCGAAGCCTTGGAATTCGACGTGGTATCCAATCCGGAATTCCTGAAAGAGGGTTCGGCGCTGGACGACTTCATGAAGCCGGACCGCATCATCATCGGCACCGACAATCCGCGCACCGCCGAGTTGCTGAAAGCCTTGTACGCGCCGTTCAACCGTAGCCGCGAGCGGGTCATCAATATGGACATTCGCTCCGCCGAACTGACCAAATACGCCGCCAACGCGATGCTGGCCACCAAAATCAGTTTCATGAACGAACTAGCCAACCTGGCCGAGCGTCTGGGCGCCGACATCGAGCACGTTCGTCACGGCATCGGCTCGGACAGCCGGATCGGTTACAGCTTCATTTATCCCGGCTGCGGCTACGGCGGCTCTTGCTTTCCCAAAGACGTCAAGGCGCTGGAACGCACCGCTCGCGACTACGGCTATCATGCCGAATTGTTGAGCGCCGTCGAAAATGTCAACGACCGGCAAAAGCACCGCTTGTTCGAAAAAATCTCCGCGCACTATCCCGACGGCGTCAAGGGCAAAACCTTCGCGTTGTGGGGCCTGGCCTTCAAGCCCAACACCGACGACATGCGCGAAGCGCCCAGCCGGGTCCTGCTGGAAGCCCTGATCGCGGCTGGCGCCACGGTACGAGCTTACGACCCGGAAGCGATGGAAGAAGCCCACCGCATCTACGGCGACAAAGCCGGACTGGTTTATTGCCCTAAACAGACCGATACCTTAAACGACGCCGACGCGCTGATCATCGTTACCGAGTGGAAACAGTTCCGCAGCCCGGATTTCGACGATCTGAGCAAGCAATTGAAGGATAAAGTGATCTTCGACGGCCGGAATATGTACGAACCCCGGTTGGTCAAACAGTTCGGTTTGGGCTATTACGCGATCGGGCGCTAAATGGTCGGTATCGCTGGGGCGGGGTAATCGCGCCGCCCCGGCGCCACGCTAAGCCGCGCAATCGTTCAAGATTAAGATCGTATAGATTTTTCCCTCGGCGTTTACAGACACACCGAGGGCCGTGGCTCAGGCCGCCAATTAAGTTATTCAAAAACGCTTGGTCGGTAAACGTCGCACCCGGTGTCGGCATTTCCAGCTTCGCCAAAGTCAAGGCTTCGATGCCGTCGGTGTCCAACAATAAAACCTCGCGCTTGTCGGCGATTGTGACGGTATCGACGCCATTGCCCTCTAGTACTCGGCCGTTTCTCGGCGCCGCATCGTCCACTTAGTGGTCGCGAGCGGACGTCGAGTCGGCCGAAATTAACGGGTCAGCTTCAAATACTTGCGGTAAAGACTGTCCTGATCCTCGACGACGCCGGGGTCCTTGGAAATGCAGTCCACCGGACAGACTTCCATGCATTGCGGCTTGTCGTGGTGGCCGACGCATTCGGTACACAAGCTGGGGTTGATGATGTAGATTTCCTCGCCTTGCGAAATGGCGCCGTTTGGGCATTCCGGTTCGCAGACGTCGCAGTTGATGCATTCATCGCTAATAAGCAGTGCCATGGTTACTCCGATTTAAATTTTGCGATTAAACGTTGTTTGACCGGCTCGGGCACGAAACTGGACACGTCGCCGTGCAATTGGGCGATCTCGCGGATCATGCTCGACGAGATGAACTCGTATTGTTCGGCCGGGGTCAGGAATACGGTTTCGATATCCGGATTGAGCCGGCGGTTCATTCCCGCCAATTGAAATTCGTATTCGAAGTCCGAAACGGCCCGCAAGCCGCGAATGATGACGCTGGCTTTGTGCTTACGGGCGCAATCGACCAACAAGGTGTCGAAGCCGATCACGGTGACGTTCGGGAATTCGCTGGCGACCTCGCGAATCAAGGCCACCCGCTCGTCCAACGAGAATAGTGGATTCTTCCCCTTGCTGACCGCCACCGCGACGATGACTTGCCGATACAGTCGGGAGGCTCTGGCGATCAGATCCAGATGGCCGTTGGTAACCGGATCGAAGGTACCCGGGTAAATCGCGGTAATGTTCATGGATTTGGGGCCATAGGAAAAAGGCGCGCATTTTAACCCATCCGGATCGCGAAAGCCTTAGCAGCGTTGCAACAGGCTGTAGGCGACTTCGCCGGCCGTCTTGGCCTTCAATAACCGCCAACCGTCTGGCCAGACCGGCAGCGGTCGATTGCTTTCTGTTTCGACGTAGATTTTTGCATAAACGCTCAACCAGCCGGCGGTTTCCAGCAACTCGCAAGTTGGGCCGGCCAAGTCACGGCCGAATGGCGGATCGAGAAACGCCAGATCGAAGGCCCGCGCGGGGCCTTGCAAAAAGGTCGACACGTCCCGCTCGACCAAGTTGATCGAGCTGGCCGCGAGCGTGCCGGCGTTGTCTCTGATCCAGCGGCAGGCGTTCGGATGGTTTTCCACTTGCCAGACTTCCTTGGCGCCTCGCGAGGCCGCTTCGAAACCCAGCGCGCCGCTACCGGCATATAAATCCAGGCAGCGGCTGCCGGCGACATCAAGCTGCAACCAATTGAACAAGGTTTCCCGAATCCGGGACGGCGTCGGCCGCAAGCCCGGCGCGTCCTCGAACAGGATTTGCCGGCCGCGCCACTGGCCGCCGATGATGCGTATCCGGTTCGCCATGCTTATTCGCCGGCCTCGGCCTCGGTTGCTTTGGCTTGCTTCGCGGGCGTGGGTTTGGCGGCCGCGCCGCCGACCGTAACGGTTTGCAGCAACTCCGGTTTCACCCGGCGCGCGAAGGCATCCTTGATCTGCTCGACGCTCACCGCTTCGACCTTACTCTGGAAAGTATCCAGATAATCCAAGGGTTGTTGGTAAAAGCCTATCATCGCCACGTAGTCGCTAAGCTTGGCGTTGGTATCCAGGCGTAGCGCGAAGCCGCCGGTAATGTTCTGCTTCGCGGCGGTCAGTTCGGCATCGCTAGGGCCTTTCGCCAAAAACTCGGCGAAGGTTTGCCGCAGCACCTGCAAGGCCTGCCCGGTCTGATCGTTGCGGGTTTGCAAGCTCATCATGAACGGTCCCTGCCGATACATTGGCGCGAACACGCTGTAGGCGCCGTAGGCCAGGCCGCGTTTTTCCCGGACTTCTTCGAACAAACGCGACACCATGCTGCCGCCGCCCAGGATGTGATTACCAACGTAAAGCGCGAAGTAATCCGGGTCTTTGCGATAAGTACCTGGCAGGCCGACCAACACGTGGGTTTGGGTCGACGGAAATTCGATGTGTTGTTCGCTGGTCTGGCTGGGCATGGTTACCGGCGGAATTTCGGCCGGTTTTTCGCCTTTCGGCAACTTTGCCAGCACCGCATTCGCGGTTTGCTCGGCTTGTTGCCGATTCAAATCGCCAACGATCACGACCATCGCGTTGGCGGCGACGTAATAGCGCTGGTAAAAGGCTTTCAAATCGGCTGCGGTCAACGGCGCGACTGTTTCGATCAAACCGGCTTCCGGATGCGCGTAGGGGTGGTCGCCAAAAACCGCTTTGTTGAACGCGATGCCGGCAATTTCGCCGGGCGATTCCTCTCGATGTTTCAGGCCGGCCAGGGTGCGGGCTTTTTCGCGCTGAAAATCGGCTTCGTTGAACGCCGGTTGGCTGAGCACGGTTTCGAAAGTCGCCAATGCCTTGTCGAATAACGCTCGGTCGGTCAGGGTGCGCACCGACAGCCAGGCCATGTCTTCGTTGACGCCGGCGCCGTACTGCGCGCCGACCGACTCGAAACGCTGGGCGATGTCGTCCGCGCTCAAGTTTCCCGCACCGCTGTCGAGCAAGGCCGAGGTCAAGGAGGCGATGCCGAATTGCGCGCCGTCGCGGGCGCTGCCGGCGTCGAACACCACCCGAATGTCGGCCATCGGCAGGCCGCCGGTATGTACAAAGTAAACCCGGCTGCCTTGCGCGGTTTGCCAATGTTCGATTTTGGCGGCGGCCCAAGCCGACTGGCTGAGCAGCAGCAGAATCAGACCGAATAAATTAAAACGCATGACGGGCTCCTGACAGTTTTTTCGGTTTGGCCGATTCGGTGATCGGCTGCGGATCGAGGTAGGCGACGGTCAAGGTGTCTTCGATCAAATATTTACGCGCGACTTCGCGCACCTGTTCGGCGGTGACCTGATTGATCTTGGCAACGTAGTCGTCGGACTTTTGCCAGCCGATGCCGGCGGTTTCCAGCGTGCCGAGCTGCATGGCCTGATAGAAATTGGAGTCTTTTTGGTAGACCGAACTGGCCAGTACCTGAGCCTTGATGCGCTGCAATTCGTCCTTGCCGATCAGCTCGTTCTTCAATTGATACACCTCGTCGAGCAGGGCGTATTCCAAGTCGTATACGGTTTTACCTTCGGCCGGGGTACCTTCCAGCAGGAACAAGTCCGACAAGCGCGAGGTCAGGTCGTAACCGGCTCCGGCCGATACCGCGACCTGCTTGCCCCTGATCAAACGGGCCGGCAAGCGGGCGCTGTCGCCGCCGTCGAGGATGCCGGACAGCACTTCCAGCGCGTAAGCTTCCCATTCGGGCTTGGCCGTGTTCAGGACCGGCACTTTGTAGCCCAGCATCACGTAAGGCAATTTGGCCGGCGCCTTGACGGTGATACGGCGCACGCCGCGCTGTTCGGATTCGGCTTGCGGCTTGACCGGCTTGATCGTGCTGGGTTTTAGCGGGGCGAAGTATTGCTCGGCCAGTTGCTCGACTTGCTTGGCGTCGACATCGCCGACCACCACTAAAGTCGCGTTATTCGGCGCATACCATTGTTGGTACCAGGCTTGCAGGTCTTCGATCTGGTAATTGGCGATGTCGGACGGCCAACCGATCACCGGATTTTGGTAGGGGCTGTTGGTAAACGCGGCCGCCATGAATTGCTCGTGGACTTTGGCGCGCGGCTGATCGTCGGTGCGCATCCGCCGTTCTTCGGTGACGACTTCCAATTCCTTTTTTAACTCGTCGGCTTTCAGATTCAGGTTGCGCATCCGGTCGCTTTCCAGCTTAAAACTGATTTCCAGCCGGGATTTTTCCAAGGTCTGAAAATACGCCGTGTAATCCTGGCCGGTGAAGGCGTTCTCGCTGCCGCCGTTGGCGGCGATGATCCGGGAGAATTCGCCGGCCGGATATTGTTCGGTACCCTTGAACATCATGTGTTCCAACATGTGCGAAATACCGGTGATGCCGCCGGGTTCGTAACTGGCGCCGACCTTGTACCACACCTGCGAAACCACCACCGGCGAGCGGTGGTCTTCCTTTACCAGTAGTTTCAAGCCATTGCCGAATACGTGTTCGTGTACCTTGCTGTCCTCGGCCCTCGCCAGGATGGCAGGGCAAAGCAGCGCTAACGCTGCGAGCCTGTGTTTCATAGTTCCCTCGTTGCTTGGAATGGTGAGCGCCTGTGATTGTTTTAATAATCAGAGGTTCACTGTTATTCTATATGTTTGCCGAAACCGAAATCCATCCGCAGCCGAATGACGGACAAACCCGCGTTATCCTGGAAGAACTATTTGGAACTCTGCAAGCCCAGAGTCGTGGCATTGATCGTGTTTACCGCGATCGTCGGCATGTTGCTGGCCGTACCCGGCATGCCGCCGCTGGCCTTGTTCGTTTATGCCACGATTGGCATTGGCTTGGCGGCTTCGTCGGCGGCGGCGATCAATCACTTCATCGACCAAGAGGCCGATGCCGAAATGGCCCGTACCCGCAACCGGCCGCTGCCGACCGGCGAGCTGAATTCCCGTCAGGTACTGCTGTTCGCGGCGGCGATCGGTTTGTTCGCAATGGGCTTGTTGGCGGGACTGGTTAACGTATTGACGGCGGTCCTGACGTTTCTGTCCTTAATCGGTTATGCCTTTGTTTATACCATCTATCTGAAAAAAGCCACGCCGCAGAACATCGTGATCGGCGGCGCGGCCGGCGCGGCTCCGCCGGTGTTGGGCTGGGCGGCGATGACCGGTAACGTACATCCGCACGCGCTGTTGCTGTTCTTGATTATTTTCGTCTGGACCCCGCCGCACTTCTGGGCGTTGGCGATCGCCAAGCGCGAAGAATACGCCAAGGTTTCCATTCCGATGCTGCCGGTTACCCACGGCGTCGAATTCACCCGCCTGCAAATCTTGCTATACACGATATTGCTGCTGATCACCACGCTGCTGCCCTATCTGACCGGCATGACCGGCTTGATTTACCTGGCGTCGGCGGTATTGTTGGGCCTGGGCTTTTTGTATTACGCGGTGCAGATGATGCGCAAGAAGGACAATAAGACCGCGATGCGCACCTTCGGCTACTCGATCGTTTACTTGATGCTGATCTTCGCCGCGTTGTTAATCGACCACTACTTCCCGCTTTCCCTGTCATGACGCTGACTACCGAAGAACACCCGTTCGCCGAATTCATCAAAATTCTCGGCAAGGGCAAGAAAGGCGCCCGGCCGTTAACTCAGGACGAAGCCTATCGGGCGATGAAAATGATTTTGGCCGACGGTCAGGTCGAGCCCATCCAGCTCGGCGCGTTTTTGATGCTGATGCGGGTCAAGGAAGAAACCTGCGAGGAACTGGCCGGTTTCGTCGCGGCCGCTAGGGAGACCTTCCAATTTCGGCACGAAGTCAGCGTGGACCTGGACTGGTCGTCCTACGCCGGCAAGCGCCGACACTTACCGTGGTTTTTGCTGTCGACCTTGCTGCTGGCCGATAACGGCATCAAGGTGTTCATGCACGGTGCCGGCGGTCACACCCAGGGCCGGCTGTATACCGAAAACGTCTTGAACGCGTTGGGCTTACCGCCGGCGGCGTCGATAGCCGAGGCCGCCGACCAACTGCAACGGGGTAATTTCAGCTATTTGTCGTTGGAACACATCTGCCCCAAGTTGTTCGACATGATCAATCTACGGCCGGTCATGGGCTTGCGCTCGCCGGTGCATACCTTGGTCAGATTGCTGAACCCGTTCGACGCCAGTCACAGTATCCAGGGCATATTTCATCCGAGCTATCGCCAGGTCCATCAAAAAGCGGCGTTGTTGTTAAACCAAGCGCACATGGCGGTATTAAAAGGCGAAGGCGGCGAGACCGAGCGTAACCCGGATGTCGAATGTTTGGTGCAAAGCGTGCATGGCGACGAGCTGAGCGACGAGGTCTGGCCGGCGTTGTTCGAGCGTCGGCATATGAAAGCCGAAGAACTGGACCCGCAATTATTGGCCCGAGTCTGGCGCGGCGAGATTGACGACGAATTCGCGGTGGCCTCGATCACCGGCACCGCGGCAGTGGCGCTAAAGCTGCTCGGCCGCGCTGGCAGTCAAGCGGAGGCCGAACAGCTTGCCAAGGACTACTGGCGCAAGCGCGATCTAGCCCGCGGCTTGTAAACCGGCGACGGAAAAATTCGGGATACCCTTGAAATCGCCGCGCGCCAGATGTTGGTATTGCAGACCGATCAGCGTCGAAAACTCGTCGTGTTCCACCCAGATCACCTTGGCCTGGCCCTGCAGTTCCAGATGTTTGAAATCGAAGTCGGCGATGCTGTTCGGTTGCACTTTTACCAATCCGAACATCCTGATCATCAAACCGTCGACCGAAACGTTTTCGGTGCTAAACGCATAATCGACGCCGTCCAGCACAATATGCCCCGGCTCGGTCATCGACTTGCGGTAGGCACGCCGGGAATACAGCAGCTGGTCGGCATCGTAGGATAAATGGCGAAACTCGATCGCAATCTGAAAGCCCTGCTCGGTCGCTTCGGCTCTAACCACTTCCGCTTCGCCCACGACGCGCATTTCCGGTAAATAAATATCGACGATAGGCGAAACTTGCAGGGCGCTGAATATGTCCTTGATGCCGTTTCCCGGCGGCGTATCCACCAATTCCGCCAATAGCCCGGTCAGCGAGAGATTGACGATTTTGATCGGATGTTCCTGATACCCGAGATAGAGCAAGCCCTGGCTGGTCAGGTTTTTTCGGTAGGCGCGGTTTTCAACGATGGGCATGGCCTGTCCTTTTTGATAGCGGGGGCTTCCGGTCGGGAGTCCTGAGTGACTTAGGGGTATTAGGGCATGAAAAATAAACTAATCGGTTTCGTTAGTCTAACGCTTTTCTCGGCCTGCGCCAGTCTGCCGCCGAAAAACACCGAAAATCTGTGTGAAATTTTTCGGGAAAAGGAGGACTGGTACCAGGCCTCGCTCGATTCGGCGCGGCGTTGGGGCGTGCCCATCGCGGTGCAAATGGCCATCATTCATCAGGAAAGCCGCTTCGTCGCGGACGCTGAACCGCCTAGGCCGACGATTTTAGGATTTATTCCCTGGTTCCGGTCCAGCAGCGCCTACGGTTACCCGCAAGCCAAGGACGAAACCTGGGCCGATTATCGGAGAAAAACCGGGAAAGGCTGGGCCGATCGCGAAGACTTTGCCGACAGTTGCGATTTCGTGGCCTGGTACTGCGCCACCACTCGCGACATGCTGGGCATATCCGCGTCCGACACCCACCATCTTTATCTGGCTTATCACGAAGGCCAGGGCGGATACCGGCGTAGCAGCTATTTGCAGAAACCTTGGCTATTGAATACCGCGCAAAAAGTTCACCGTCGCGCGCTCAATTACGACGCGCAATTAAGCGGTTGCCGACAGGAGCTGAACGCCGAAAACTGATAAACTAAACCGTTCACCAAACCGCAGGGAGTTATCGTGAAAACCGTAAAACAGCGCGTCGTCGCTACTTTAACCGCATTTATTATAGGATTCGTCATGTTCTCGATGGCCAACGCCACTACCCCCGCCGAAAATCTCGCCGCCGGCGAAGCCTTTTTGGCCGAAAACGCTAAAAAGCCCGGCATTGTCACCACGGCCAGCGGCTTGCAATATCAAGTCGTTACCGAAGGCAGCGGCGCGCAACCCGGCCCAACCGACAACGTCACCGTCCATTACCAAGGCACGACAATAGACGGCAAGGAATTCGACAGTTCCTACAAACGCGGCGCACCGGCCTCGTTCCCGTTGAATCGGGTGATTCCCGGTTGGACAGAAGGTCTGCAATTGATGAAGGAAGGCGCCAAATACCGTTTGTTCATCCCGGCTAAACTGGCGTACGGCGAGCGCGGCGCCGGTCGCGACATCGGCCCCAATTCGGCGCTGATTTTCGATGTCGAACTGATCAAGGCCCGTTAATCCGCAAGGCTTGGGCGGTGCGCCAGCCGCGCCGCCTATCCGTCCCGTCCCGCATCCAACCTCGCGAGAGCCGTCAGCGTTTCCCGCCCGGCCAGCCGATACCGCCGATAGTCGAATTCCCGCAATAGCCCACGGCTCAAGCCCTGGTCCAAGGTGACCGCCGCTTGGTAAAGTGCCGTGGCGCCTAGATTGCCGGCAGAGCCTTTCAGCGCATGCAACAAGCGATGAGCTTCAGCCAAATCACCTCGTTCCACAGTCCGCTCGATCCGCGCCATATCGGTTTCGGCGTGAGTTTTAAAGGCGCGCAGCATCTCCAACACGCTGGATTCGTCGCCGCCTAATAAGGTCAATACCGGGCCGAAATCGAAACCGGCGGCGGTCAATTCCAGCAACTCCGGCGCTTGCGGCACCGGGATCGACGCCATCCCGGTTTCCAGCGCTGGGGTGCGCCCCAACGCTTCGCAAAGCCGTTCGATCAACTCGAGCGGCTTGACCGGTTTGGCGATGAAGGCGTTCATGCCGGCGGCGGCACACCGCTCCTGTTCGACCCTAGTCACGCCGGCGGTCAGCGCAATGATCGGAACGTCTGCTTGGTTTGATTCGGCTCGAATGCGGGCCGTCGCTTCCAAGCCGCTGACCAAGGGCATGTGGATGTCCATCAAAACAGCATCGTAGCGATGTTGACGCACTAGGTCGACAGCCTGCTGGCCGTTGCCGGCCAGATCCACCGCGATCCCGGCCAGCTGCAGGAACTCGGACACCACGCGTTGATTGACCGGATTGTCTTCCGCCACCAGGATGCGCGCCCCGCGCAACGCCGCGCCGCGCGCCCGCATTTCGGCGGCCAGACCGGTTTGATGCCGAGCGCCGGCTTCCGGGACAGCTGGGGGCGGCAGGGTCTCGGCGATAGGCAGATTCAGCTCGAACCCGAACACCGTGCCGCTACCCAGCCTGCTGCGGACGTCAAAATCGCTGCCCATCAACATTAACAATTGTCGACTGATCGCCAGTCCGAGGCCGGTGCCGCCGAAATCGCGGGTGATCGAATTGTCGATTTGCGAAAACGGTGTAAACAATTTGTCCAGATCCTGCTCGGCGATGCCGATTCCGTGGTCCTCGACTTCGAAACGAATCAATTCCCCTGCGGTTCCGGCGCGGCGCAAGCGTAGCGCGATGTCGCCGTGGTAGCTGAATTTGACGGCGTTGCCGAGCAAATTGGCCAGTACTTGCTGCACGCGCAGTGCGTCGCCTATCACCATCGTCGGCAGATCGGCTTCCAAGTCCACCTGGAAACCCAATTGTTTACCGGCCGCGCTGCCGGCAAACAGCGTTCTCAAGGTTTCAACCAAGGTCGGCAGGCTGAACGGTGCCGGCTGTATCGCCAATTTGCCGGCTTCGATTTTGGAAAAATCCAAAATGTCGTTGAGTATGCCGAGCAGACTGTCGGCGGAAGCGTGGATTTTTTCCAGATAATCGCGAATCTCGTCGCTGACCGGTTTGTTCAGGGCCAGCAGCGACATTCCGAGAATGGCATTCATCGGGGTGCGGATTTCGTGCGACATATTGGCCAAAAACGCCGATTTTGACTGCGCCATTGCTTCGGCGGATTCCTTGGCGGCAATTAATGCGCGCTCCACGCGCTTTCGCTCGCTAAGGTCACGGACCACGGCCTGTAACGCGGTCTGACCGTCCAGTGAGATCGCGGACAAGGTGACTTGCGCCGGAAACGCAGTACCGTCGGCGCGTAGGTGTTCCCATTCGAATTCTTGAAAACCGTGGGTCAAGGCTTGTGCCATGATCTGGTTGGCGGCCGGGTAGGAGTGACGACCGTCCGGCTGGAATGGCGGCGAGACTTGGGCCGGATGCAGACCGCAAAAGGTCGCGGCGTTATCGTATCCAAACAGAGCCAGCGTGGCCGGATTGCAATCCACGAATCCGGCGGGCGTTACGACCATCACTGCTTCGTGCGAAACGTTGAACAACTCTCGGTACTTCAATTCGCTCTGCCTCAGGACTTCCGCGCCGGCGTGCGCCTCGGTGATGTCTTCGACGATGGTCCAGAGGGCGGGCGCATCGTCGCGGCTCGCCAGCCGCATCCCGTTCAAACGCAATAGCCGTTCGCGCCCGTCCGGCCGTAAAAACCCGATTTCGTAGGGGCTGAAGCGCTTGCTATCGGCGGGGCCTATCGTCAGGTCGGCGGGAAGCAGCATGGGTAGCGCGGTGCGGTTAAGTTCCTCGCTGGTGTATCCGGTGATATCCCGAAACGCTTCGTTGAACTCCCGCAAGTTGCCAGCGGGGTCAAGCAGCGCGATACCCAGCGGCGACAGTTCGTAAAGTCCGCGTAATTTACCTTCTTGTTCGGCCAGATCCGCGAAGGCTTTTTTCAGATTGGCGTTGGCGATGTCCAATTCGGCGGTACGGGCTTCGACCAAGGCTTCGACGAATTCGGCGCGTCCGGTCGAGGAGAGTAGATAGATGTTCAACAACCCGGCGAACAACACCCCGCCCATCAAGACGGTCCAGGGTAGCCAGGACGATTGTTCCGAAATAAAGTCGGCGTCGGCTTGTACGACGATTTCCAGACGGCGATCGCCGAGCGTCAGGCTTTGTCGAATATCGGTCAGCATGGAGATCGTGCGGTGCGCGACGCCAAACAGATCCGAGGCCCCCTCGTCGCCGTCCGGGTCATTAAGCACCACATTCAAACCGTGCGTTTGCAGGCCCCGCAACGCGGCCGCGACCAGCGCGCCGGTACGCACCACGGTGTAGGTATAGCCGGCCAGCTCGCCGTTTTCGCCGGGTTCGAACAGAGGCATCACCAATAGCATGCCGTTTTCCTGACCGCCGAATTGCGCCAGACCCACGTTGGTCGCGGCGCTCAGATCGCCGCTGGCCCGGGCTCGGGCCAAAGTTTGCCGGCGTTTCGGTTCGGAGCCGAGATCCATCCCCTTCAGGTCGGCATTTGGGGCTGCCGGCTCGACGTACAACATCGGGTAATATTCATCGCGCGTGCCGGCAGGCGTCAACGCGCCGTCGGCTTGCAAATCCTGAATGCCGGCGGCGGCCGGCGCTCGAAGCCGTAGCTTGGCTTCGAACGCCGCGCGGTTGGCCGCGCCAACTCGCGGCGCCCAAGCTAGGGCCAGAATATCCGGATTCCGCGCCAGTACGCCATCGGCGAATATCGCGAATTCGTCGGCTTCCACCGAACTCGAGGCCCGAAATAGACTGTGTAGCGACAACGAAGCCGTGACGGCCTGATTGAGGTGTTCGGCCAGCGCTTTGCCGATTGCCGCGGCGCTCGCCTCGAATTGCTGGCGCAGCCGCTGTTCCTCGACCCGCTGCACCTGAAAGAAAACCACGACCAGCCCAGCTAACAGACTCAGGGTCGGTAGTCCTATCGTTACCAAGCGGCCGCGCCAAAACGGTTGGGGCCGGGCAAACAGGCAAAACATCAGCGGCGACAAAATCACCGCGCCGAAGCAATCGCCGACAAACCAATTCCACCAACTCGCCGGCGCGGCCTGTTCGGTCAGCAGACCGAAATACCACAGACTGGTCACGCCCACGCTGGGTGCCAGCCAGCAAGACAACGGTCCGGCCAACAAGGTGTAGCGGAGAATTTGCCCGCCCCGGTTCAAGGCCGGAACACCGGGGCAGAGCCAGCGTCGCGATAACTGGGCCGCCAACAGCGTTTGCAAGGTGGTGCCGCAGGCAACCGATATCGCGGCGTAACCGACCTGCGGCGAAAAATGGCCCAGGGTCTCGCTGGCGTGACCGAGATTGATGAGCAGAGCCGCCACCCAAATCGCCGGCCAATCGCGATTTCCCCAAATCAACAGCGCCGCCAGTCCGATACCCGCCGGCGGCCAGATCGGACTGGCGTAGCCGGGCGGTACCGCCAGAACCAGACCAAGCCAACCCGAGGCCGCGATCGCGGCGGTCAATACGAAACGGCGAAACAAGGTCGCGGCTAGCGCGCGAGGCGATGTCGGCATTGGCAATTCGCGAGTGGAAACGGCATAAAAGTGGCCGGTATTTTCGGCCCGAAAAGTTCCGCGGAGCAACGATTGGCTATGGCCGTCTCCGCGCTTATTGGACGGGCAGCGTCGCCATGTCGATCACGAAGCGATATTTTACGTCGTTGTTCAGCATGCGCCGATAAGCCGCGTCGATATCAGGCATTGCGATCAATTCGATATCGGCGACGATACGGTGTTCGGCGCAAAAATCCAGCATTTCCTGGGTTTCGCGGATGCCGCCGATCAAGGAACCGACCAGCGAACGGCGTTTGAAAATCAGGTTGCCGACGTTGGGCGACGGATGCGGGCGCTCCGGCACGCCGACCAGACACAAGGTACCGTCACGCTTTAAAAGACTCAGATACGCATCCAGGTCGTGGGCGGCGGCGACGGTATCCAGAATGAAATCGAAGCTGCCGAGATGTCGGCGCATCGCTTCCGGGTCCTTGGAAACAACCACCTGATGGGCGCCTAAACGTTGCGCGTCGGCGGCCTTTTCCGGCGTGGTGGTGAATAACACGGTCTCGGCGCCGAAGGCGTGCGCGAATTTAACGCCCATATGCCCCAACCCGCCCAAACCGACGATGCCGACCTTGTGGCCGGCTCCGACCCGCCAATGCCGCAGCGGCGAATAGGTGGTGATGCCGGCGCACAGCAGTGGCGCAACGCCGGCTAGCGCCAGTGTATCCGACACCCGCAACACAAAACGCCGGTCGACCACGATCCGATTCGAGTAGCCGCCATAAGTCATCGCGCCGGTATGCGGGTCCGGACTGTTATAGGTAAACACGGTCGCGTTGCAAAACTGTTCTTGATGGTCCAGGCAATCCGGACAGGTGCCGCACGAGTCCACCATGCAGCCGACGCCTACCCGGTCGCCGGGCTTAAAATCCCCGGCCTCGGTTCCGACGTCGACGACATGGCCGACGATCTCATGGCCGGGTACGATAGGGAAGGTCGTACCTTGCCACTCGTTGCGCACTTGGTGCAAGTCGCTGTGGCAGACGCCGCAGTAGGCGATGTCGATCAACACATCGCTAGGGCCCGGTTCCCGGCGTTGAAAGGCGAACGGCCGCAACGGCGACTGGGGATCGAAGGCGGCGTAGCCGAAACTTTGCAACATAAACGACTCCTGGGCTGACGGATGCCCGCATTGCGGTATCGGCCGATCGACTGCGGCGGACGGCCGATACCGAAGCGCTTTCGGCACTAACAATATAGTCGGAATTCCTGGCGGTGGACGTAGCGTTTGCCCACATTCCTCCGGGATTGCACGGCCGGCGCCCCAGCCTAGCGGCGTAATTGGCTGTGTTTTATGCCGTAACCGAAATAAATCAAAAACCCGATCAGCAACCACACCACCAACCTGATCCAAGTGTCGACCGGCAGGCCTGCCATCAAACTCAAGCACACCAAAATACCGGCAATCGGCACGTACGGTACCGCCGGGCATTTAAAATGACGTTCCATTTCCGGATGACTGTTCCGCAAAATCCAGACTCCGCCGCACACCAGCACGAACGCGAACAGCGTGCCGATACTGACCAATTCGCCGAGTTTCTCGATCGGCATGAAGCCGGCCAGCAAGGAGACCGCGATGCCGACCAGAATCGTCGATAAATACGGGGTTTGAAATTTAGGGTGTACTTGGGCGAACAGTGGGGGTAGCAGTTGATCCTTGGCCATCGAGAAGAAAATTCGGCTTTGCCCCATCAACAACACCAGCATCACCGAAGTCAGCCCGGCGATGGCGGCGATTTTAATAATCGGCGACAACCAACTCATGCCGACATGATCTACCGCCAGTGCAATCGGCGCCGGCACGTTCAGCTCGGTGTACGGAATGATGCCGGTCAACACCCCAGCCACCAAAATATAAAGCAAGGTGCAGACCGCCAACGAGCCGATGATGCCGATCGGCACGTCGCGCTGCGGGTTGATGGCTTCCTGGGCGGCGGTGGATACCGCGTCGAAGCCGATGTAGGCGAAGAAAATCACGCCGGCGCCGGTCAGTACGCCGCCGAAACCGAACGGCGTGAAGTCGGCCCAGTTCTGAGTTTGAATATGTCCGGAACCGGCAATGATGAATACCACGATCACCGAAAGCTTAATCAACACCATCACGAAGTTGAAGATCGCCGATTGGCGGATACCGGTCACCAGCAGCCCGGTCAGTAGCAAGATCACGGAGACTGCTGGCAAGTTAATGAAACCGGCCTCGGGATTAGCCAAGTAGGCCGTGGTCAGATAAGTGGGTAGATGCAACCCCAGCGCATCCAGAAAACTGGTCAGATAACCGGCCCAGCCTATCGCCACCGTGCTGCTGGCCAACGCATATTCCAATACCAAATCCCAGCCGATGATCCAAGCCATCAATTCGCCCATCGTCGCGTAGGCGTAGCTGTAGGCGCTGCCGGACACCGGAATCATCGCCGCCAGTTCGCTGTAGCACATCGCCGCCAGCCCGCAGGCGATGCCGGCCAGGATGAACGATACCACGATGGCTGGGCCGGCGTATTTGGCGGCGGCGATGCCGGTCAACACGAAAATCCCGGCACCGATCACCGCGCCGATGCCGAGCAGCGTCAAGTCCTTTGCTGTCAGGGTCTGCTTCAGTCCATGCTCGACGCAGGTCAGGGCGTCGACGGATTTACGCCGGGTGAGTTGCGCGGGAATTGGCATATCGGAGCTCGTCGGTTATTGGAAATCGGGTTTATGTTGGGCGCCGTCGAAGCGGGCACCATCGGTGACAGCGCCGGTAAAAATGGCATCGTGCAGTTTGGTCGCCGAAAAATTGGCATCGGTCAGGTCGGCGCCGCTCAGGTCGGCGCCGTCCATGTCGGCCGAATAGAGATCGGCGCCGCGCAGATTGGCTTGCATCAGTTTGGCGTGCTTGAGCATGGCTCGGCCGAGTTTGGCCTGGCTGAGATTGGCGCCGCTCAGGTTGGCACCTTTCAGGCTGGCGCGCATCAGACCCATGGATTGGTTTTTCATGTCGGCGGCCCAATCGGCGCCGCTGATGTTGGCGCCGCTCAAGTTCGCGCCGTCCATGATCGCGACCACCCGGCTACCGCTCAGGTCGGCGCCGCGCAGATCTGCATGCATCAGGCTGACGCCGAAGATGCTGGTTCGGCTCAGGTTGGCGCCGTTTAGGTTAATACCGGTCATCACGGTCAAATCCAGCGTCAAACCGGCCAGATTGCTGTGATTGAAATCGGCGCGGCGCAGATCGGCGCCCCACAGGTCGGCATGGCGAAAATCCAGATGGGACAAATCGACGCCCTTCAAATCCTTGCGGCGTAAGTCGGCGGGGTGTTGCCGGTCGGCCTTGGCCAACAGCTGTTGAACTTCGGCCCGGGTCAGGTCGGCGGCGGCGGCCGGCTGGGTCGTTGCCAGCGCCACACAGACGGCCAGCAAAAAACGGACGGCGGACTTCATGATTCGAATCTCCTGAACGTGTGGTTTCGGTTCGGCGGTCGGCCATCACCGGCGGCCAACCCTCATGCTGACAGCGTATCATAACGCCGAGCTTGGGACAGCTCGATTCTGTCCGCCGGTTTGGCGGATCGCGCCGGGCCGGTTACTATCTCCGCCAATGATTCCAAGAGGTATCCGCCGGCATGAAGAAACCCGCTCCCGCGTTTAAAGCGATTCACGAATACGACATCGGCCCGTTGGCGATGTGTCTTGCCCGGCTCGGCGAGCAGCAGGCTCTGTTGGCTAAAGTCAGGACGGCGTTGCCGGAGGCCTTGGCGGGGCACATCCTTCATACCGTGCTGTCCGGTAGCCGTTTGTTGCTGTACGTGGATAGCGCGGCCTGGGCATCGCAAATTCGGTTTTTTCGGGACGCGATACTGGCGCTGGGTCTGCAAGCCGGTCGGCAATCGGTCAACGACGTGCAACTCAGGATACTGCAAGCCGAGGCGGTTGAGCGCGTGCGGCGAGCTAACTTGCCGACGCCGGAAACGGCGGAACGGATTGCCGCGGAAAGCGGAGCGGAAGGGGACGAACTGGCGGCGGCGTTAAACCGCCTGGGAGCGACCTTGCGGCGGCGGTTGCGCGAGCGCTGACCGCCGCCGATTGGCGGAGATTTAGCCGGCCGCGCGGGCGGATGGCTGAGCGGAGTGCATGAACGAAATCGGCGCTTCCTCGACACTGTCGAAGGTGACCATTTCCCAAGCATCCCGGTCGTTGAGCAAGCTCAACAACAATTTATTATTTAACGCATGACCGGACTTGAAGCCTTGGTATTCGCCAATTAGGCTGTGACCGAGCAAGTACAGGTCGCCGATCGCATCGAGGATTTTGTGTTTGACGAATTCGTCGGCATAGCGCAGACCGTCTTCGTTCAACACTTTATCGTCGTCGACGACGATGGCGTTATCCAGACTGCCGCCCAGCGCCAGATTGTTTTCGCGCAGAAATTCGATGTCCTTCATGAAGCCGAAGGTACGGGCGCGGCTAACTTCCTTGACGAAGGTGGTCGAAGAAAAATCCATCACCGCCGTTTTCAAGTGTTCGGAAAACGCCGGGTGCTCGAAATCGATCGTGAATGTCACCTTGAAGCCTTCGAAGGGTTCGAAGGCCGCCCATTTATCGCCTTCCTCGACTCGAATCGCCCGCTTGATGCGAATGTATTGCTTGGGCACGTCTTGTTCGACCACGCCGGCGGATTGCAACAAAAACACGAAGGGACCGGCGCTGCCGTCCATGATCGGTACTTCGGCGGCGCTGACGTCGATGATCGCATTATCGATGCCCAGACCGGCTAGGGCGGACAGCAGGTGCTCGACCGTGGATACTTTAACGCCGTCGCGTACCAGCGTCGTCGACAATTTGGTTTCGCCGACATTCTCCGGGCGGGCGGAAATTGTCACCGGTTGGTCCAGATCGACCCGGCGGAAGCGGATGCCGGTGTCCGGATCGGAAGGGTGCAGAGTCAGATAGACCTTGTCGCCGGTATGCAAACCCACGCCGGTGGCCCGGATGGTGTTTTTTAAGGTACGCTGTTTAATCATGAAGTGCCGATAAAAAGGTAAAACAAAGCGGGGAGTCTACCACAGTTTATGCGATAGCTCTCCCCTGGCCCCGGTCCGGTCGCCTCATGGCAAAGCCGGCGTTGCTTAGTCGGCCTGGCGTCTCAAAAAGGCCGGCACGTCCAAGTAATCCAGATCGACATCGTTGCGCGGTTGAGCGCCGAATCGCGATTCGCGGGCGGATTCCTGTTTTTGTTGGCGGATCACGGTCGGTTTTTCCAATTGACCGTAATCGACTTCGCCGGCAGCCACTTTCTTGACCAGACTGATCGGCGCGGCCGCCTTGACTTTTTCGCCCATGCCGGTCGCTACCACGGTGACCTTAACTTCGGTACCCATGGCCGGATTGACCGCCATGCCGATTTTGATGTCGGCATCGTCGGACGCGAAGGCATGCATGATGCTGCCGATTTCGTCGAACTCGTTCAAGCCCAGATCGCCGTTGGACGTGACGTTCACCAGAATGCCGCGCGCGCCTTGCAGGTTGATGTCTTCCAAGAGCGGGCAGGCGATGGCTTTTTCGGCGGCCAGACGGGCACGGTTTTCGCCGCTGGCGACCCCGGTACCCATGATCGCGCTACCCATGTTGGACATTACGGTGCGGACGTCGGCGAAGTCCACGTTCATCAGACCCGGATGGGTGATCAGCTCGGTGATGCCTTGTACCGCGTCCAGCAGCACGTCGTTGGCGACCCGGAACGAATCGACCAGCGAACGGTTATTGCCCAGTGTCGGCAGCAGTTTTTGGTTAGGGATAATGATCAACGAATCGACCAGTTTTTCCAGGTCGCGCAAGCCGGACTCGGCAACCGCTTTCTTTTTGGTGCCTTCGAAGTCGAAGGGTTTGGAGACCACCGCCACGGTCAACACGCCCAGTTCCTTGGCGACTTCGGCGAAGACCGAGATCGCGCCGGTGCCGGTGCCGCCGCCCATGCCGGCGGTCAAGAACACCATGTCGGCGCCGTCCATGACTTCGCGAATACGCTCGCGGGTTTCCTCGGCGGCGGCGCGGCCGACTTCCGGCCGGGTGCCGGCGCCCAGACCCTTGGTCAGTTCCACGCCGAGTTGCACGATGGTATCCACGCTCATTTGTCTCAGGGCTTGGGCATCGGTATTCGCGCAAATGAATTGCACGCCGTCGATGCCGGTTTCCACCATGTGATTGACGGCGTTGCCGCCGCCGCCGCCGACGCCGATGACTTTGATAACCGCCGTGCCGCTACTGTCCAATAATTCATATTTCATTTTTACGCCCTCCAGACAAACAATTAAAAATTACCTTGAAACCAGCTTTTGATTTTCGAAAACAAATCCAGACCTTCTTCGTTCAACCCCAACGCCCGGCCATGATGGTCCTTGCCGTATAGCAGCAAGCCTACCGCGGTCGAATAAATCGGGTTTTCCGCCACATCGGTCAATCCCGACACGTGCAGCGGAACACCCATGCGGACCGGCATGTGGAATATCTCCTCCGCCAACTCCGTCAAACCCTTCACTTGCGAACTGCCGCCGGTGATGACCATGCCGGCGGCGATCAAATCCTCGTAACCGCTGCGGCGCAGTTCGGCCTGCACCAGCAGCATCAATTCCTCGTAGCGCGGCTCGACGATCTCGGCCAGATTTTGCGCCGAGATCTTGCGCGGCTCGCGGTCGCCGATGCTGGGCACGTCTATCGTTTGCTGCGGATCGGCCAGTTGGGTCAGCGCGCAGGCGAATTGGCGCTTGATGTCCTCGGCGTTCTTGGTCGGCGTACGTAGTGCGACCGCAATGTCGTTGGTGACCTGGTCGCCGGCGATCGGGATCACCGCGGTGTGCTTGATCGCGCCTTCCGAAAAAATCGCCAGGTCGGTGGTGCCGCCGCCGATGTCGATCAAACACACGCCCAAATCCTTTTCGTCGTCGGTCAACACCGCCGAGCACGAGGCCAGTTGTTCCAGCACGATGTCGTCGACGTCCAAACCGCATTTGCGGATGCATTTGACGATGTTTTGTTCGGCGCTGACGCTGCTGGTCACCATATGTACCTTGGCTTCCAAACGGATGCCGGACATGCCGATCGGCTCCTTGATGCCTTCCTGCTGATCGATCACGAATTCCTGCGGCAGGATGTGCAGGATTTTCTGATCGGCCGGAATCGCCACCGCCCGCGCCGAATCGATCACCCGGTCGATGTCGTGCTGGGTGACTTCCTTTTCCTTGATCGCGACGATGCCGTGCGAATTCAGGCTTTTGATATGGCTGCCAGCAATCCCGGCGAACACCGATTTGATTTGGCAGCCGGCCATCAGCTCGGCTTCCTCGACCGCGCGCTGGATCGAGTGCACGGTCGATTCCAGATTGACGACGATGCCTTTTTTAAGGCCCTTGGACGGTGCCGTGCCGATGCCGATGATTTCGATTTCATCGCCGCCCCGGTACTCGCCGACGATGGCCGCGACCTTGGACGTGCCGATGTCCAGCCCCACTAAAATATTTCGATCTGTCTTTTTGGCCATTTTCGTTTGCTCTGTAAGCGTTTAAATCAAGTTCTTATTCTTTTCCACAATGGCTTTCCAATCGATGGCAGCCACTTCCGGTTTCCAGGTCACCGCGTATCCGTTCGGATAGCGGGTATCGACGCTGGCCATCATGGCCACTTGCTCGGCGCCCAACAAATCCATCGTTTTTAAAAAGCGTTGCATGTTTTCCAGCGGCGCCTTGCGGCCCAACTGCATTTCCAAGCCGCTGGCCAACTTGAGCCGCCAGGCGCGCCGCTCGTTGACGTGAAACTCCGCCAGCTGCAACGATTTATCCTTCAAGACGATATAAACGCCCTTCATGATTTCCAGCAGTTTCTTCTCTTGACCGGACGGACCGGTAATCAAAGGCAGATGCCGAAACGGTTCGATATTGTCCGGGGTCAGCACATCGCCCTGCTTGTTCAGCAAAGCATTGCTTCCCCAGCGAACCACCGGCTTGTGCTCGACGATTTTGATATGCACCGCGTCCGGCCAGACCCGCTTGACGTCCACCTTGTCCACCAGCGGCAAATCCTTAATGGCCTGATGAACCGCCTGCATATCGGCATGGTAATAACCCAGCTTCATTTGCGGCGCCAACACCTGTTTCAGGCGCTCCTTATCGGTATATTGAAAGGCGCCCTCGATCTTCACGTAGCGGATCGGCTGGTTGCGCAGCATGCCGGTACTGACTTTTTGCCAGCCCCACCAACCGCCGCCGCACAGCAAGGCCGCGAGCAATAAAGTCCTAAGCCTGATCACCGCTCGCCACCATACTGGTTTCCAAAATTCGCCAGACCAGTTCTTGGAAATCGATGCCCACCGCCTTGGCCGCCATCGGTACCAAGCTGTGGTCGGTCATGCCCGGCACGGTATTGACTTCGATCAATTGCAGCCGGCCGCTGTCGTCGATGAAGGCATCGACCCGGCCCCAGCCGCTGACGCCGACGGTCTGACAGGCTTTCAATGCCAGGGCTTGCAGTTCTTTTTCCCGTTCATTGTCCAAGCCGCAAGGGCAGTGATATTGAGTGGTGTTAGCACGGTATTTGGCGTCGAAATCGTAAAAAGTGTGCGGCGTTTCCAGCCGGATCGCCGGCAGCGCCTCGCCGTTGAGCATGCCTATCGTGTATTCCTGGCCTTGTATCCATTGTTCGGCGTACACATCGCAACGGTATTGGCTGGCCAGTTTCAGCGCGGCAGCCAGTTCTTCACGATTGTGGGCCTTGCTCATGCCGATGCTGGAGCCTTCTTGGGCCGGCTTGACGATGACAGGAAAACCCAGCGCATTGATGCAGGTGTCGAGGTCCTGGTCGCCGGTCAGCAAAAACCAGCGCGGCGTGGGTAGACCGGCGCCTTGCCAGCACAATTTGGTGCGCAGTTTGTCCATCGCCAACGCCGAGGCCAGCACGCCGGAACCGGTATACGGCAATCCCAATGCTTCCAGCAACGCTTGCAACACGCCGTCCTCGCCGCCGCGGCCGTGGATCACGTTAAAAACTCGGTCGAAGCGCTGACCCGCCAACGCGTCGATCGGGCTGGCGGTGACATCGATCGCCACGGCGTCGACGCCGCCGGCTTTCAACGCCTGGTAAACCGCATTACCGCTGTTCAGCGACACTTCCCGCTCGGCGGCGGTGCCGCCCAGCAGCACCGCGACCTTGCCGAATTCGCTCGGGTTTTTGATTTGCAAGGGTTTCATTGTTTCTCACCTATCCGGCAAACTTCGGTTTCCAGCGCAACGCCGAATTGCGCCTGTACCCGGTTTTGGATCAGTTCGATCAGCGTTTCGATGTCCGCCGAACTGGCCTTGCCGCTGTTTTCGATAAAATTGGCGTGCTTCTCCGAGACCACCGCGCCGCCGACCGCGTAGCCTTTCAGGCCGCAGGCTTCGATCAGCCGCGCCGCGTAATCGCCGGGCGGGTTTTTGAACACCGAGCCGCAGGTGGGCTTGTTGGTCGGCTGGCTGGCGTTGCGTTTTTCCAGCAAACTCTTGATGTGTTGCTGACTGGCTTCGCTATCGCCCTTACGCAACAGCAATTGGGCCGATAAAAACCATTCGTCTCTCAGGCCTTGCACCGAGCGGTAGGCCACTTCGAATTCGCCGTGATTGCGCAACGCGACGGCGCCGGCGCGGTTGATCGTTTCCACTTTATCGACGATACGCCAGGTTTCGCCGCCGAAGGCACCGGCGTTCATCCGCAACGCACCGCCCATCGTGCCGGGAATCCCGGCCAAAAACTCGGCGCCGACCAGCCCCAGATCGCTGCAAAACCGGGCGACATGGGCACAGGGCACGCCGGCTTCGACGTAGACGCGTTCGGAATCGAGCAAATACAGGTCTTTCAATCGATTCCGGGTGTGGATAACCGTGCCTTTGACACCGCCGTCGCGCACCAAAAGATTGCTGCCCAGCCCCAACCAATACAAGGGTTCTTCGACCGGCAACTCGGCGATGAACGCGATCAGGTCGGCTTTGTTTTCTGGTACATACAGGCGTTCGGCAGGGCCGCCGACCCGCCAACTGGTGTACTTGGCCAGCGGCTCGTCGGTCAGCAAAGTGCCTTTCCAGGTCGCGGTAGCCATCATGTCGCCAGCCTCTGGGAGGCCAGCGCCTCGGCCAGTTTTTGCGGCAGATCGGCGGCGATCTGGCCGACGTTGCCGGCGCCCATCGTCAAAATCACATCATCCTTGGCAACGATACCGGCCAATATCGTCGGCAAGTCCTCGCGGTTTTGCACGAACACCGGATCGACCTGACCGCGGGTTCGGATCGAACGGCTCAGAGCCTTGCCGTCGGCGCCCGTGATCGGCGCTTCCCCGGCGGAATAGACATCCAGCAAGATCAGCACGTCGACGCCGGACAAGACTTCGACAAAATCCTCGAACAGATCGCGGGTGCGGGTATAGCGGTGCGGTTGAAATACCACCACTTTGCGGCGTGTCGGCCAGGCTTGGCGCAGGGCTTCCAAGGTCGCGGCCAATTCGCGCGGGTGATGACCGTAGTCGTCGACCAGCGTCAGCTTGCCGCCGGCAAATTCGATGTCGCCGTTGATTTGAAACCGCCGACCTACGCCCTTGAATTCGGCCAGACTTTTGACGATGGCCTCGTCGGCCACGCCCAGCGCGGTGGCGATCGTGGTCGCCGCCAGCGCGTTCAGCATGTTGTGCCAGCCGGGCAAATTCAGCGTGACTTTTAGCGGAGGCAAATTGCCCCAGCGCAGTACCGTGAAGTGGGTGCGCAGACCGTCCTGTTGGATGTCAACCGCGCGTACGTCGGCGTAGCTGCTGACGCCGTAAGTTTTCACCGGTTTGGACACGTTAGGCAGCACGTCGCAAACGCCGGGGTCGTCGATGCACATCACGGCCAACCCGTAGAACGGCAGTTGGTGCAAGAACTTCAGGAAGGTTTCCTTCAGTTTGCCGTAGCTGCCGCCGTAGGTTTCCATGTGGTCCTGGTCGATGTTGGTGACGATCGCCATCATCGGTTGCAGGAACAAAAACGAGGCGTCGCTTTCGTCGGCTTCGGCGACCAGATATTTTCCCAAACCGAGCTTGGCGTTGGCGCCGGCGCTGTTCAAGCGCCCGCCGATCACGAAAGTTGGATCCAGGCCGCCCTCGGCCAGCATCATCGTCGTCAAACTGGTGGTCGTGGTCTTGCCGTGGGTGCCGGCGACGGCGATGCCGAAGCGGAAGCGCATCAGTTCGGCCAGCATTTCCGCGCGGGGAATCACCGGAACCCGATTTTCGTAAGCGGTGACGATTTCCGGGTTTTTACGGTCGACGGCGGTCGACGTGACCACGACATCGACATCGGCGACGTTTTCGGCCCGATGGCCGAAATAGACTTTGACGCCCAGGCTTGCCAGGCGATCGGTCACCGGCGACGCCTTGATGTCGGAGCCGGACACGCTGTAGCCCAGGTTGCTCAACACTTCGGCGATACCGCTCATGCCGGTGCCGCCGATGCCGACGAAATGGATTTTGTCGATATCGCCGAGCGCCTGATTGGCGGCGGGAATGCTGGGGCGGTTCATGACGCGGCCTCTAGGCTAAGCAACTCGGCGCACAAGTCGGCGACGGTTCGGGTGGCGTCGGGGCGGGCGAGGGCCTTGGCGGCGCGGCTCATTTCAGGTAATGCGGTCATCGCTTGTTGGATAGCCTTGCGCAGATTTTGCGCGTTCAATTCGGATTGCGGCAGCAGCAGCGCGGCGCCGGTCTCGGTTAAATAGCGGGCGTTGGCGTTCTGATGGTCGTCGATCGCGTGCGGCAACGGCACGAAAATCGCCGGCAGCCCGCATGCGGCTACTTCGCTGACCGTCATCGCGCCGGCCCGGCAAACGATCAGATCCGCCCATTGGTAGGCGCCGGCCATGTCGTCGATAAAGGTTAGCGCTTCGGCGTTCATTGCCAACTCGCGGTAACGCGCCGCAACCTCGGCTTGCATGGCGCCGCCGGTTTGGTGTTTGACGTCCAGTTTGTCCAGGCCGGCCAGAGCGTCCGGCAGCGTCTCGTTCAAGACCTTCGCGCCCTGACTGCCGCCCAACACCAGAATCCGGACATTTCTGCCGGCGCTCGGCGTCCATTCGGATTTATCGGCGATTTCGGCGAAAGCCTGTCTGAGCGGATTGCCGGTACAGATGGCGCCGACGTCACTTTCGAAGCTATTCGGAAATGCTTCCAATACCGCGCGGGCCGCCAAACGGGCTAGCCAGCGGTTGGTCGTGCCGGGCACCCGATTTTGTTCGTGGATTATCAGCGGGATGCCCAACCATTTCGCCATCAAACCGCCCGGACCGGCGACGAACCCGCCCATACCTAAAACCAGGTCGGGATGGCGTTGCCGCAAGATGGTTCGCGCTTGCCCGCAAGCTTTTAGTAAACGCAAGGCGCCGGCCAGCTTAGCGAGCAAGCCCTTGCCGCGTAGGCCGGCCACGGCCAGCCAATCGATTTCGAAACCGTGAGTAGGCACCACCTTGGCTTCCAGGCCTTTTTCGGTGCCCAGCCAACTGACCCGCCAGCCGCGTTCGCGCAACTCTTGGGCGACGGCCAGTGCCGGGAAGACGTGGCCGCCGGTGCCGCCGGCCATGATTAAAATGCGCCCGCTCATGCCGGCCGCCCTTTCACGTTGTTCTTGTTGTGTTCGGTCACCTCGTAATGAATCCGAAACAACACCGCCACCGCTCCGCACATGACGATCATGCTACCGCCGCCGTAACTCATCAGCGGTAAGGTCAAGCCCTTGGTCGGCAGGATGCCCATGTTGACGCCCATGTTGACGAAGGCTTGAAAGCCGAACCAAATGCCCAGACCGTAAGCCACCAGGCCGGAGAACTGCAGGCCGGCGAGTTGGGCTTGCTCGCCGATCGCGAAGGCACGGATCAACAACGCCGTGAACAGGCCAACCACCAGAATGACGCCCAACAAGCCGAGTTCCTCGCCCAATACCGAAAACAAGAAGTCGGTGTGGGCTTCGGGCAGATAAAACAGTTTTTGCAGACCGTTCCCGAGGCCAACCCCGGCAAACTCGCCGCGGCCGAACGAAATCAGCGCCTGGGTCAGCTGATAGCCACTGTCCCTGGCGTGTTCCCACGGGTCCAGAAAGCTGATCACCCGCTTCCAGCGATACGGCGAGGTGTAGGCCAGCATCGCGGCGGCCATCGAAACCGAAGCCACCAGTACGACGAAAGGCGACAAACGCGCGCCGCCCAGAAACATCATGCCCATGGCGATGATCAAAATGACCACGGCCGAACCGAAATCCGGTTCCAGCAGCAGCAACATGCAGGCTACCGAGAACAGCATCAACGGTCGAAGCAGGCCGAAAATCGAGCGTCGGACATGATCGCCGTGCCGAGTGATATAGCCGGCCATGTAAATGACCGAAATGAATTTGACCACTTCGGAAACCTGAATCCGCAGGCCGAGTATCGATAGCCAGCGAATACTACCGTTGACGCGGACGCCGACGCCCGGCACCAGTACCACCAGCAGTAGCACCAGCCCGGCGATGAACAGCGGCTGGCCCATTTTTTCCCAACTTTTCATCGGCACATTCAATACAGCGGCGGCAAAACCCAGGCCCAGCGCGATGTGCACCAATTGCTTAAACGGAAAATGCGAGATGTCTTCCGCCATCTTGACGCCCAAATGTAGCGAGGCGGACACGACCATGATGAAGCCCACGCCGAGCAGGCTGAAGCAAGCCAGCATTAACACCGGATCGACGTGGAGCCGATTTTGCGCGCGGGGTTTCGGGGTCGGTTTCAGCATGACGGCAGTTCCATCACCGCTTCGGCGAATTTGTTGCCGCGATCCACGTAGCTGCGGTATTGATCCAGACTGGCGCAAGCCGGCGACAGCAAGACCGTGTCGCCTTCGCCGGCCAGACCGGCGGCGATTCGGACCGCCTCCTTCATATTGCCGGCGAAATGAACCGGCACGCGCTCTTGCAACGCGGCGGCGATCAGATCGGCATCCTTGCCCATCGCGACGACCGCCTTGGCTTTTTCGGCAACGGCCGGTGCCAGTTCGCTCATGTCGGCGCCCTTGGCGTCGCCGCCGGCAATTAGAATCACTTTGCGTTCGTAGCCTTGCAACGCGGCGATACAGGCGCCGACGTTGGTGGCCTTGGAATCGTTGACCCAGTGCGCGCCGGCTTTTTCGGCGATTTTCTGCATTCGGTGCGGCAGTCCCTTGAACTTGCGTAATGCGTCGCACATCGCGGTCATGCTCAAACCGACCGCTTGGCCCAGCGCCAGCGCCGCCAACGCGTTGGCGAGGTTGTGGCTGCCCTCCAGGCGCAAGCGATTGGCGGCCATCAGGGCTTGCTCGCCCTGCATCAAATAATCGGTTTCGCCGCGACGCAGATAGAAGTCGGCGGTGTCGCGGATCGAGAAGGTCAGGCAGGGGCGGTCGGCTTCGCGCATCGCCATCACCAGCGGATCGTCGAGATTCAACACCATCGCGCCGTCGCCCCTGAATACCCGTTGTTTTTCGGCGGCGTAGTCGGCCATGCCGGCGTGGCGATCCAGATGATCCGGCGTCACGTTCAACACCGTCGCGGCCGTGGCGTTCAGCGCGGTGGTTCGCTCCAACTGAAAGCTGGACAGTTCCAGTACGTACAAATCGGCGTCTTGCTGCAATAAATCCAGCGCCGGCGTGCCCAGATTGCCGCCAATCGCGGTTTTAATCTCGGCCGCGTTGCCCATGTCGCCCAGCATCGTGGTGACGGTGCTTTTACCGTTCGAGCCGGTAATCGCGACGACCGGCTTGTCGGTCGCGCAAGCAAACAAGTCGATGTCGCTGATGACGTTGACTCCGGCCTGCATGGCTTGGCGAATCGCTGTTTCGGCCAGCGATACGCCGGGACTGATGATCAAATGCGTGGCGACGGCCAGGGCCGATTGATCGAAACCGCCGGTGAACACCGGCACGTCAGGCATTTGTTCGCGCAAGACGTCGATCAGCGGCGGATTTTTCCGGCTGTCGACGACCGCGAATTTCAACGGGGTTTTTTGCAGGAATTGGGCAACCGACAGGCCCGTCGCGCCCAGTCCGACGATCAACAGCTTGCTGTTCGCCGCGGTCAGCGCGAAGTGGTGTTCAAGTTTGGCCAGTAACGCGTCGATGTCCATGCTTATCTCAGTTTCAGGGTGGCCAGGCCGATCAGCACCAGGATGACCGATACGATCCAAAAGCGGACGATGATGCGGGGTTCCGGCCAGCCTTTCAGTTCGTAATGGTGATGAATGGGTGCCATCAGGAATACCCGTTTCTTGCGGGTTTTATAGGAGGCAACCTGGATGATGACCGACACGGTTTCGACGACGAAGATGCCGCCCATGATGACCAGCACGATTTCCTGACGCACCAAGACCGCCACGATGCCCAGCGCTGCACCTAGGGCCAGCGCGCCGACGTCGCCCATGAAGACCATGGCCGGATAGGCGTTAAACCACAAAAATCCCAGGCCCGAGCCGATCAGCGCCGCGCAAAATACCACCAATTCGCCGGAGCGGGGAATGTGCGGGATTTGCAGATATTGAGCGAAATTGGCGTGGCCGGACAAATAGGCGAAGATCGCCAGCGCGGCGGCGATCATCACGGTCGGCATGATGGCCAGGCCGTCCAGGCCGTCGGTTAAATTGACGGCATTGCTGGAGCCGACGATGACGAAATAAGTCAGCACCACGTAACTCCACCCCATGTCCAGCGTGACGTGTTTGAAAAACGGTACGATGAATTGGGTTTCGGCGGGGACTTGCGCGGTGTTGTACAAATAAATGCCGGCCGCCAGCGCGACCACCGATTGCCAGAAATACTTGGCCCTGGCGGACAAGCCGTCGCTGTTGCCGAGCAGCACTTTTTTATAATCGTCGATGAAGCCGATCACGCCGTGCGCCAAGGTCACCACCAATACTACCCAGACATAACGGTTGTTTAGGTCGGCGCACAGCAAGGTGCTGATCGCCACCGAAAACAAGATCATCGTGCCGCCCATCGTCGGCGTGCCGGATTTAGATAAATGGCTTTGCGGGCCGTCGTCGCGCACGCTTTGGCCGATTTTACGGCGAGTTAGTCTCTCGATCATCGCCGGACCGATCAAAAACGACATTGCCAACGCGGTCAACACGCCCAAAATCGCGCGGAAGGTCAGATAGTGTAAGACCCGGAAACCGCTGTCCAAACTGCTGAGGTAGTCTGCGAGTAAAAGTAACATTAGGCTGCTCTAAAGGGGTGGGTGAGCGCCGCCGCGACGTTTTCCATCTTCTGGGCCCGAGAACCTTTCACCAATACGGTTTCGGAACCGGCCAGCGCGGTCGTCAGCGCGTCGATTAATTGTTGTTGTGTGTCGAAATAATCGCCGCCGGCGCCGAACGCGGCGACGGTATGGCGAGTCAGTTCGCCGGTCGCGAACAGGCGCGTCACGCCCGCGGCTTTGATTAATTCGCCCATCTCGCGGTGGAGTCGCGGGCTTTCCGGCCCCAGTTCGCCGAAAGCGCCCAGCGCCAGCCATAGCGGCCGCTGCCGGACAGGTACCGCGTCTAGTGCGGCTTTCAACGAGGCTGGATTGGCGTTGTAAGTGTCGTCGATGACGATATTGCCCAGCTTTCCTTGCAAGGCCTGCATGCGGCCGGTCACGGGCCGCAGTTGTTCCAGGCCGCGCCGAATGTCGGCAAGCGGAATGCCGAATTGCAGGGCCACGGCGGAAGCGGCCAGCGCGTTTTTGACGTTATGGGCGCCGGCCAGCTTTAGGTGGATGGTCAGGCGCTCGGCGCCGGCGATCAGGTCGAAATGGGTGTCGAAGCCTGCCGGGTCCAACGCGGTTTCGATCCGTTCGGCGCGAATATCGGCGGCTGGCGTCAAGCCGAACGACACGGTCTTGCGCTGGCCGGCCAAGCTCAGCCAGTAGTCGTAGTAGGCGTCATCGCGATTTAAAACCGCGATGCCCGCCGCGCCTAGATTCTCGACGATTTCACCCTTGGTTCTGGCCACGCCGTCGGTATCGCCGAAACCTTCGATATGGGCGGGGCCGACGTTGGTGATGACGCTGACGTCGGCCTGGGCACGCCGGCTGGTGTAGGCAATTTCGCCGGGGTGGTTGGCGCCCATTTCGATGACGGCGTACCGGTGGGATTCACGTAATTTCAACAAGGTCAGCGGCACGCCGATGTCGTTGTTCAAATTGCCCTGGGTGGCCAGTGTTTCGCCTTGGGTGGCGAAGATGGCCGCGAGCATTTCCTTGACCGTGGTTTTACCGTTGCTGCCGGTGACGCCGGCTACCCGCACCGGTAATTGCCGGCGCCAGTGGCCGGCCAACTCGGCCAACGCCAAATGGCTGTCGGCGACGACGATTTGCGGCAGGCTCGATTCGACCGGGCGCTCGACCAACAATGCCGCCGCGCCGGCCGCTTCCGCATTGGCGGTGAAATCGTGACCGTCGAACTGGCGACCCTTGATCGCGATATATAAATCGCCGGGCTGTAAGGTACGGGTGTCGATGCCGATGCCGCTGATCGTTCGATCCGATCCGGTCAAGCTGCCGGCCACGGCCGCCGCGATGTCGATTAGGTTTAGGTTCACGGCGCCCTCCATTCGGCCAGCGCTTGGCGAACCACGGCCTGGTCGCTGAACGGCCATTTGACGCCGGCGATGTCCTGGTAGTCTTCGTGGCCTTTACCGGCCACGACGATGCAGTCGTCGGCTTGGGCTTGTTGAATGGTGGTGACGATGGCGGTGGCCCTGTCGTTGATTACGGTAATTTTTTGGCTTTCGCAGCCGCTTAAAATGTCTTTGATAATGTCGGCCGACGCTTCGTGGCGCGGGTTGTCGTCGGTAACGATGACCTGATCCGCCCAGGTTTCGGCGATACGCCCCATTTGCGGCCGTTTACCCTTGTCGCGATCGCCGCCGCAGCCGAACACGACTTTCAGTCGGCGAGCGCCCTTGACCGCGCGCAAGACTTTTTCCAAGGCGTCGGGGCTGTGCGCGTAATCGACGAATACCGTCGGCTTATCCTGGCCGCCGAAGCGTTCCATGCGGCCGGCAATCGCGCGTAAATCGGCCAGTTTGGCGACCGCGCTTGCAAACTCATGGCCGGTCGCCAGCAATACGCACAACACCGCCAACAGGTTTTCCAAGTTAAAATCGCCGGCGATGCCGGTCACGGCGCGTAGGCGTTGCTTTTGGTACACCGCGTCGAATGCGATGCCGTCGGCGTGGTACTCGATGTTTTCCGCGACCACGCCATGTGCGTCCGCCAGGGTTTTGCCGGATTTGCTGTAAGTCCAGTGCGTAGCGCTCGGCGCGATGCTCGCCAAAACTTCGGCGCTGCAGGCGTCGTCGAGGTTGACTACCGCGAATTGCAGCGTCGGCCATCCGAACAACTTCAACTTGGCTTGCAGGTAGTCGGCCATCGTGCCGTGGTAATCCAAGTGGTCGCGGCTTAAATTGGTAAACACCGCGCCGGCGAATGTCACGCCGTTGACTCGGCCTTGTTCCAGTCCGTGCGATGAGACTTCCATTGCCACCGCGCGTTTGTTTCGCCGCAGCAGTTCGGCCAACATTTGTTGCACCGCCAATGCGTCCGGCGTGGTGTTCGCGGTCGGCTGCAAATTATCGACCTCGCCCCAGCCCAACGTGCCGATCACACCGCAAGCTTCGAGCGCTTGGGCGATCAATTGGCTGCAAGTGGTCTTGCCGTTGGTGCCGGTCACGCCGATGACCGTCAAGCGGTCGGACGGCTTTTGGTAAAACCGTGCGGCGATGTCGCCCAGGCTCTCGCTCAATCCGGCGACCGCGACGGCGGTTATTCCGGGCGTAACGGCCGCTTGTTCCGGCCGGCCGGCCGGGTCGTAAATGATAGCAATAGCACCGTTAATCAGCGCTTGGCCGGCATGAGTCAGTCCGTGTTGGTTCGAGCCGTTCAGCGCGATGAAGGCGTCGCCGGGGCGAACTTGCCGGCTGTCCAAGGCCAGACCGGCGATGTCGATATCGTCGGTGGCGGTGGCGTAGCCTGAAAGTAGCTCGGTCAATTTCATCGTTTGCTCAACAGTAAATGCATGGTGTCGACGCCGTCCGGTTCGACCCCGTAAACCCGCAATGCGCCGGCCATCACCCGCGAAAACGCCGGGGCGGCGACCAAACCGCCGTAATATTGGCCGCTGGTCGGCTCGTCGACGACGATCGCGATGATGAAGCGCGGGTTGCTGGCCGGCGCCATGCCGACGAACACCGACAGGTATTTGTCTTCGGTATAGCCGCCGGCCATCGCTTTTTTGACGGTGCCGGTCTTGCCGGCAACGCGGTAACCTTCGACGCGAGCCTGGTAGGCGGTGCCTTCCTTGCTGATCACGTGTTCCAGCATGTCCCGAACTCGGCGGGCGGTTTCCGGTTTGAATACGCGTTGGGCGTCCGGGTCCTCGTCGCGCTTCAACAAGGTGACCGAATGCAGCACGCCGTCGTCGGCCAGCGCGGTATAGGCGCGGGCCAATTGCAATACCGAGGTCGAAACGCCGTAACCGAACGACAGCGTCGCCTGGTCGAATTCATGCCAATTCTGATAATCCAATAGCGTGCCGCTGGCTTCGCCCGGAAAACCGACGCCGGCCGAGGTGCCGAAGCCGAGTTTGCTGTAAATTCCCCAAAAATATTCCGGCGGCATCGTCATCGCGATCTGGGTGACCGCGATATTGCTGGATTTTTGCAATACATGAGTCAAATCCAATGTGCCGTAGTTATGCACGTCCTTGACGACGTTGCGGCCCAGGTGATAGGCACCGTGGGTTTCTATCATCACGTTCGGGCTGATATAGCCGCCGTCCAAAGCCGCCGCGACGACGAAAGGCTTGACCGTCGAGCCGGGCTCGAAACTGTCTACCATCGCCCGGTTGCGATAACGGTTGCTGCTCAGTTCCTTACGGTTGTTCGGGTTGAACGCCGGTTGGCTGACCGTGGCCAGCACGTCGCCGTTTTTGGCGTCCAACACGACCAGCGAGGCCGAATGCGCCTTGTTCTGAAGCATGGCGTTCTGCAATTCCCGATATGCCAGATACTGGATGCGCTCGTCTATGGTCAGGACCAAATCCCGGCCGGGTACCGCTTCTTCGATATTTTCGACATCCTTGATAATTTGGCCCTTGCCGTCCTTAATCACCCGTTTTTTGCCGGGCTGGCCGCGCAAGATATGTTCGTAGCCGTGCTCCATACCTTCCTGGCCGACATCGTCAATGTTGGTGAATCCCAACAAATGCCCCGAAACCGCGCCGGCCGGATAATAGCGCTTGAACTCGCGCTCGAAATACACGCCGGTAATATCGAGTTCCTTGACTTTTTCAGCCACATCCGGATTGATCTGCCGGCGGAGATACAAAAAGCGTTTGTTGGCGTCTTTCTCTTTTTTTAACTGCGCCCGTAATTCCTTTTCCGGATAGCCGAGGATTTTCGCCATCGGCGTCAGCTTGTCCTGTTCGGCGTCTTTCAATTGTCGCGGATTGACCCAGATCGATTGCACCGGCGTGCTGATCGCCAGCGGTTCGCCGTTTCGATCCTGAATTTGGCCGCGATAGGCCGGCACCGGTACGATGTCGATGTGCTGCATGTCGCCCTTGTCTTGCAGGAACTCCTTGTCCAGCACCTGCAAATACACGGCACGACCGATCAAGGCCGACATCGCCACCAGCATCAACGTCAACAACATGCGGCGTCGAATCACAAAATCTGAACTTTGCGGCAACCCGACCGCCCCCGTGGTAATACGCATTTACGGTTTTATGTAGATGATTTTGTCCTGCGCTGGCAACGTCAACATCAGCCTTTGCCGGGCCGCGATCTCCACTCGGTTTTCCTCGGTCAAGGTGGTCAATTCCAGTTGCAAGCGACCCCATTCCACTTCGTAATCGTCAAGTTCCTTTTCCTTTTTCTGAATTTCCATGAATAACAGTCGCGATTCGTACTTGCTGTAGATCACTGCTATCGCCGAGATCAGCAACATCGCCACTAACGCTGTCAGGAAAATATTTCGAGCGATAGCCATCAGCGTTTCTCCGCCACGCGCATTACCGCACTACGCGCGCGGGCGTTGGCTTGCAATTCGTCGTACTGGGCGCGGATCGCCTTGCCGATTTTGCGCAGTCGGCCTTGCTCAATATCGCGCTCCCGGACCGGTAATTTGCCTGGGTCGTGCTTCGCGCCGGCCTCGTCGCGGATAAAGTTCTTCACAATGCGGTCTTCCAGCGAATGAAACGAAATCACGACTAATCGCCCCTCAGGCGCCAACGCCTCCAACGCCAGCCGCAGGGCGGTGCGTAACTGTTCCAATTCCTGATTGATTTCTATCCTGATGGCCTGGAAACAGCGTGTGGCCGGGTGTTTGTGTTTGTCTCGGAACGGCACGTTGTCTTCGATTAGTTTGGCCAATTGCGCTGTCGTCGTCAGCGGGTGCGATTGCCGCTGGGTGACAATGGCCTTGGCTATTCTGCGCGAATAGCGTTCTTCGCCGTATTCGAAAAAAATTCTTGCCAGTTCCGATTCTTCTACCTTGGCCAGATATTCGGCGGCCGTCGGGCCGCGTTGCGAGTCCATGCGCATGTCCAACGGGCCGTCGCGGAGAAAACTGAAACCGCGTTCGGCCTTATCCAGTTGCGGCGAAGAAACGCCCAAATCCATCAAGATGCCGTCCAATTTGCCGTGACAGCCCGATTGCTCCGCCACGGCAGCCAGCTCCGAGAAGCAAGCGTGATGAAGGCTGAAGCGCGGATCCGCTTTCAGTTCGTCGGCGGTCGCGCTAACAATCGCATCGTAATCGCGGTCCGTGGCCAATAGTCGGCCGGATTCGCCAAGCCGGGTCAAGATACCGCGGCTGTGGCCGCCTCTCCCGAAGGTGCAGTCCAGGTAGACGCCGTTAGGTTTTATCCGGAGTTCCCGCAGGGCTTCTTCGTATAAAACAGTCTGGTGGCCGGACATCCCGGTCAGAACGACAAGGAGCCGAGTTCTTCAAGGCCCTCGGTGTCGTTGCCGTCCATCCACTCCTGTTCCTTGGCCTTCCAGGCTTCGTCGTTCCAGATCTCGAACTTGTTCAGTTGACCGACCAAAACAATATGTTTCTCCATGCCGGCAAACTCTCTGAGCTTTTCCGGCAGCAACAAGCGGCCCTGAGTATCCATTTCACATTCGGAAGCGTTGCCAATCACAAATCGGCGCAATTTGCCGGCCATCTTGTTAAGTGTCGGCAGCTTGCTGATGGTTTGTTCGAGTTTTTCCCACTCGGGAAGCGGGTACAGCCACAGGCAGCCCGGCTCGCCTATGCATTTGTCGTCGACGGCGACAGTCACAACCATTTGGCGGTCACAGCACTCTTGTAACTCCTCCCGGTACCGAGTAGGAATCGCAACGCGCCCTTTCGCATCCAAACTGATTGAACTAATGCCTCGAAACAAGATACGCCTCAAATTTCCAAAAAATTCCCTTTTAAACCACTTTATAGCACTTTTGTACCACTATAGTTTTCAACGGTGGGTTAGTCAAGAGGCATTTAGATTAAATTCTTTCTTTTTCTACAATGACTTAGACAGGATTGGCTGGGAAAAACCCCGAAATCCAGGGAAACGAGTGAAACTCGATTTTTATCAAAACCTTAACGGGAATTTGTTAGGCAACGCACAATCCGTGGGGCGTAATACCCCTGTTTTTAAAATGAATTGCGTATTGATGACCGGGAGGTCGGTGCGACAGGTCAATATTCCGACTTCGGATTACGACCCAGCAGATTTTGAACGGCTTGTAGCGGAGCGAGCTGATTGAACAATACGTTGTAAACCTGCTCGGTGATGGGCATTTCGACGAGATGTTTTTGTGCGAGAGTCTGGGTCAGGCGCGCGGCGGAGATACCTTCCACGGCCTGATTAATGTCGGCCAGCGCCTGACTTTGGCTCTTACCCTGTCCCAAGGCTAATCCGAAGCGGCGATTGCGCGACTGGTCGTCGGTGCAAGTTAGAATTAAATCGCCCAGACCGGCCAAACCCATGAAGGTATCCGGCTGGCCGCCCAAGCGAATGCCGAGGCGGATAATTTCGCTAAGGCCGCGGGTAATCAACGCGGAGCGCGTGTTCGCTCCAAAACCCAAGCCGTCGGCAATGCCGGCCGCTATCGCCAGGACATTTTTACACGCGCCGCCGACTTGCACGCCGACGATGTCGGTACTGGTATAAACTCTAAAGCGTTGATTGTGGAGAATTCCGGCCAGTTCGGCCGCGAAAGGTTCGGAAATCGATGCAACGGTGAGTGCGGTGGGTAGGTCGTCGGCGACTTCCCGAGCGAAGGTTGGGCCCGATAGTACCGCCGTCGCCGCGCCATGGCCCAGAACGTCGGCGGCAACATCGCTGAGTAACGCACCTTCCGCGCCGTCAAAGCCTTTAGTCGCCCAGGCAATTTTCGGCGACTCGTCTAGCATCGGCTTGATTGCGGTCAAAGTGTTCCGGAACGCGTGACTGGGAACCGATATCAGCAAAATGTCGCTGAATTCAACCGCCTGTTTCAGATTACTGGTGACGGCCAGGTTGGCCGGAAACGGTTTGTCCGGCAGATAGCGCCGGTTTTGCCGATCGGTATTTAGGTCGGCCACATGCCGTGGATTGTGAGCCCACAGCATGGTGGCGCTGCCGTTTCTGGCGGCTTGAATCGCCAGAGCCGTTCCCCATGAACCGGCACCGAATATGCTGATCGCGGGCGGCATTAAAACGGCTTAGTTTAAGGTTTTATCTTCAGGAGCTTGCTGAGCTTGAGCTTGTTGTAATTGCTGCATATACAGCGCGTCGAAATTGACCGGAGCCAGAATCAATTGTGGGAAGCCGCCCTTGCTGACCAAGTCGGAAATGACTTCTCGAGCGTAAGGGAACAAAATGTTGGGACAGAAGCTGCCTAGCATCGGCCCCATTTCCTGATCGGTGAATCCGGCGATCATGAAAATGCCCGACTGATTGACTTCAACTAAAAATGCGGTGGCCTCGCCCACTTTGACGGTAACCGTCAAGGTCAGCGACACTTCGTAAACCGAGGTGTCTATCGCGTTGACATGGGTGCCCAGGTTCAAGTCCAGCGTGGGTTCCCATTTCTGGGTAAAGATTTTCGGCGCGTTGGGGGTTTCAAAAGAAATGTCCTTGGTATAAATCTTTTGAATGACGAACTGCTTGTCGGTCTGGGCGTTGATTTCGGCCATGAGTTTCCCTTCGGTGTTGTGGGTTAGGATTGAGTTTTGCTAATTTTGACCGGCAGTTTATAGTCTTCCCAGGATTGCATTCCGCCGGTCATGTTAAATACTTGTTCGAAACCCGCCTTGGTCAGCGTCTTGCATGCCGCCGCCGAACGCGCGCCGGTTTGGCAGGTGACGATTACCGGGTGTTGTTTGTGTTTTTCCAGCGAGGCCAGCTTCTCCTCCAGTTTGCCTAATGGGATGTTAATGGCGTTCTCGATGTGGCTTTTGCCGAATTCGTTCAACTCCCGGACATCCACCACCACGCTGTTGGTATTGTCCATCTTGGTCACCGCAATCAGCGGGGAGATGCTTTCGAATTTATTGAACGAGTTGGAAATCAAATCCTGGATCAGCAAAAAAATGACGCAGACCAGCGAAAAGGCAAGCAAATAGTGGTTGGTGGCAAATTCGATATATTGGTCCATCGTTAAATTCTATTGAGGTTTCGGAAACTAAAATTCAAGTGCTGCAAAACACGCTGCGCATCATTTGGATCAGGTGTATTACGCGTTCGTCGTCGATAAAATAGTAAACGCGGTTTGCTTCCTTTTTGTAATCAAGGATGCCTTTATCCCGCAAAATGGCCAAATGCTGGGAAATGTTGCTCTGGCTGGTGCCGACCTGCTCCACAATATCCTGGACGCTAATTGAGTTGCTGCCCAACACGCAAAGAATTTTGAGGCGTAACGGGTGAGACATCGCTTTCAAGCAGCAGGCGGCGCGACTGATGTCCTGGTCGTCGTAGGAATTGCTGTGGTCTATTTCTTCCATTGATCCCGAAATGAGCTAAGAATTGGGCGGCGAGTCAGGTGCTTTCAAGCGATGACACCATCTCTGTGCTGTATAATGCCGAAGCACAAGCCTTTGGCCTATCGCCAGAAACCGCAGCAGTCAAAGGCGTGCAAATCTAACAGAGTGAGCCTTCGAATTCAATACCTTGGCTCATGGCTGCCAAAATATAGTCTTCGTGCAAATCCGTTAAATGGCGGCGCGATTTTTCGTTACAGATAAATGGTCCATGAATGGTGAAGTGTAAAACCGCGGGGATTTTGGCTTCCGGTTGGACGGCAAGGGGCGAGGATGGCGCCTAATATTCGGGAACATATGCCGAGCGCGCCTGTTTTGATGCGAGCGTCCTATCTTTTTCGGGTTATGGCCTGAACCATGCGTGTTTGCCTGCGTTTGTCGATTCTTCTGGCAGGATTGAGCTTGGCAATTCCGGTTTGTGCCGAGAATACCGATAGCCGAGATTTGGCCGAGATCCATGACAAGATTCAACACGTTGGCGGCGACGTACGCGAGCTGGAAGCGGAAAAAAGTCGATTGCTAGATCAACTGCAAAAACTGGAACGGCAATATGGCGAGGCTGCCAATGCGTTACGCACTATTCGCGTGGAGATCAAGGCGCATGAACAATCGCTGCAAGAGATACGAACCAAACTCGCCGACACTCAAAGAGATCTGCGTAGTCAGGAAAAAGGATTGGCGGGATTGATCCGTGCGGTCTACGCGATGGGCGGAGACAGTAAAGGCTTACAAGTCGTGCTGAACCAGCGTGACCCGGCTCTGTCTGGGAGGATGCGGGTGTATTCGGACTATATCGGCAAGGCGCGCTTACGGAAACTGCACGCGATCGAGGAGGATAGCCGGATTCTCGGGCAGTTAGAAGCGCGAAACGACACCGAATCCCAACTGCTGCGAGTCTCGCTCGAGAAGAAACAGGAGGAGGCCGAGTCCATGCGGACGCTGAAAGTCCAGCGCGAGCAATTATTGGCGAGCCTGGAAAAAGAACACGCCGAAAAGCGGCATTTATTGGATCGTTTAATCGGCGACGAGAAAAAATTACAGGCGTTGGTGGCATCGTTGCAAAAAACTGATGATAATGCCGAGAGAGTTGCCCCGCCAGCGCCGGAACCTCCGGCACCAAGCCCACTCAAACAGCCTGGAAAACCTCCGGAGCAGATTCGCTCCGTCAAGGAACCGGAGGCGGGGCGTCAACCCTTCCCGGAGTTGCAAGGTCGGTTGCCTTGGCCGGTGCAAGGCGCGGTCGTCGAGCATTTCGGGTCACGTCGGTACGAAACCACCTGGGATGGCGTGGTAATCAGTGCGCCCGAAGGCGCCGAAATTCGGGCAATTACCGCCGGCCGGGTTGTTTATGCCGATTGGCTGCGCGGTTACGGATTGATGATCATCATCGATCACGGGCACGGCTATTTAAGCTTGTACGCGTTCAACCAAAGTTTGCACAAGAGTGTTGGCGATCATGTCAAATCCGGCGAAGTCTTGGCTTCGGTTGGGCGCAGCGGCGGACGTTCTCAGGCGGCGTTGTATTTTGGGATCAGGAAGCAAGGCCGGCCCGTCGACCCAGCACAGTGGTGCCGGAAGCCAGCCAAGGGTTAATCTATTTACAGGAATCAGGTCGTTGGAGCTTTAATACAAATGTTAAATAACAGAAATCTTTTAATTTTACTGGTCGGCTTTATCTTAGGTTCGGCGATTAGCTTGTGCAGCAGCGTTTGGGCGGAAAAGCCCGCGCCGGCGGCGGCCAAGGCCGACGACCTGCAATCGTTGCCGTTCGACGAGTTGAGAACCTTCACCGAGATTTTCGGGCGGATTAAACAGGATTACGTCGAACCGGTATCCGATAAAAAGTTACTGGAGGATGCGATTCGCGGCATGTTGTCCGGCCTCGATCCGCATTCGGCTTATCTGGCCAGCGAGGAATATAAAGAGCTGCAAGAGGGCACGACCGGTCAATTCGGTGGGCTGGGCATCGAGGTCGGGATGGAGAACGGATTTGTCAAAGTGGTTTCGCCGATCGACGACACGCCGGCTCAAAAGGCCGGCATCAAGGCGGGCGATTTGATCGTTCGCTTGGATGACAAGCCGGTCAAGGGAATGACGTTGGCGGATGCCGTGAAAGTGATGCGCGGCGAACCGGGCACCGACATCGTGCTAACGGTCATCCGCGAAGGAGAGGAAGCACCGTTGAAATTTACGCTGACCCGCGACATCATTAAGGTTAAAAGCGTCAAAAACCGTTTGCTGGAGAAAAACTACGGCTACTTGCGGATCAGCAGTTTTCAATCGGGCACCGGCCAAGGCCTGCTGGACGCACTGGACGAATTGAAGAAAGAAAACGAAGGCCCGCTGAAAGGCTTGGTGTTGGATTTGCGCAATAACCCCGGCGGCGTGTTGAACGCCGCGGTCGATGTCAGCGATGCCTTTATAGAATCCGGTCTGATCGTCTATACCGAAGGCCGAATCAAGAATTCTGAAATGCGTTTTAATGCGACGCCGGATGACGTTATTAACGGCGCGCCCATCGTCGTGCTAATTAACGGCGGCTCGGCTTCGGCATCCGAAATTGTCGCAGGAGCGCTGCAAGACCATAAGCGCGCGATCATCATGGGTGAAAAATCGTTCGGCAAGGGTTCCGTGCAAACCATATTGCCTACCAGCAATGGCGCGGCGGTGAAGCTGACAACGGCCCGTTACTTCACGCCTTCGGGTCGATCCATCCAGGCGGAAGGTATCGAACCCGACGTCACGCTGGCCCGCTTCAAGCTGGAGGCGTTGGATAAGGCCAAATTGGAGTCGATCAAGGAGGCTGATTTGACCCACCATTTGACCAACGGGAATGCGAAACCGGATAAAAAAGCGGACGAGGACGATAAGGAAGACGCCAAGGACGTATTGCAAAAAGACGGTAGCGACACTGAAACCGAAGTGCGTGACTATCCGTTGCATGAGGCGCTGAATTTGCTGAAAGGCATCGCCATCATCAAGAAGTAGGCGGCTGCGTAGTCGCATAAAAAACCCGGCTGGCCGAGAGGTCGCCGGGTTTTTGTTTGTTTACGGCGCGGCGTTTAAACGTCCGCCCCGAGTAGTAGTGTGGGTGGCTTCAACGAGCCGAGGGTTGATAGGTAACGCTAAAATCGTTAAACGCTGCCAAGGCGACTTGGGCTTGCGCTTCATCCGCTAGCGCGAAAGTGTCAACGCCCACGCGGGAAAGGTAAAAAACCTGATCCGCCGAAAATTGGCCGACAGCCCTGATTTCGCTCCTGTACCCGTATTTATCGCGCAACAACCGGACCAGGGAAAAGCCTCGGCCGTCCGTGAAGGTTGGGAAATCCACCTCGATCAGCGACAAATTGGGTAGGTCGCCGGCGAGGTCGCCGATATTGTCATCGGGCTCGATGCGCACGCCGGTTTGACCTGTCCGGCCGGAAAGGACGGCTTTATCATTCAGCCAGCGTTGAAGAGTCACGGTGACGTCGCTATCGCCGGGGATCTCGGCATCGTCAGCGAGAAACCGCCAGGCGTCCGTGGTTAATGTACGGTCTTTAATGATTTGCATAAACTTTTGCTTTGAATGGTTCTAGGCCAACGCGGTAGACGGTTTGCAGAAAAGCTTCGTTTTCCTGACGCAGTTGCAAGTAGACATCGAGTATCGTTGTGATCGCGGCCGTAATTTGGGCTTTGGCGATTGCCGGACCCAGGCGTTCGCCGATCGCCGCGTCATTTTCCGACGAGCCGCCGAGCGTGATTTGGTACCACTCTTCGCCATGCTTGTCGACGCCTAGAATGCCGATGTGGCCGACGCTTTGATGGGCGCAGCCGTTCATGCAGCCGGACATATTGATCTTCAGGTCGCCGATGTCGTGGATGTAATCGATATCATCCAGGGCTTCGTTGATTTCCTTGGCCACGCCGATCGATCCGGCGTTGGCCAGCGAGCAAAAGTCCAGTCCTGGGCAGCAGATCATATCGGTGACGGTGCCGATATTCGGCGTGGCTAGCTTAAGCGCGTCCAATTGCCGCCAGAGTTGGTACAGACTGGCTTGCTCGACATCGGCCAGCACCAGATTTTGCCGGTGCGTGCTTCTGATTTCGCCGAAGCTGTAGCGATCGGCAAGCTCGGCCAGTGCGTCCAGTTGTTCCGAGGTAATGTCGCCGGGTGGCGAATCCGGCGCTTTCAACGACACGTAAACCCCGCGATAGCCAGGGATTTTGTGCTCGACGGTATTGTGCTTCACCCACTTCGCAAAACGGCCGTCCTCGGCTTGTTTCGCCGAAAAGCCGGTATCGTCGCCGGTAAAGTCGCGGTAGAGTGGCGGCGCGAATTGGGCCTTGATTTCCTCGATACGCTCGTCGCCGAGCACCAAGGAATCGCGGATTCTGAGCCATTCCTCCTCGACCATCGCCGTAAATTTTTCCAATCCGGTTTCCTTGACCAGGATCTTGATGCGGGCCTTGTATTTGTTGTCGCGCCGACCAAACAAGTTGTAAATCCGCACAATGGCTTCCAGGTAGGACAGCAAATGCTTTTTCTCCAGAAAGCCTTTGACGGTTTGACCGATAATCGGCGTTCTGCCCAAGCCGCCACCCGCCAAAATTCTAAAGCCGGTTTCACCCTGCTCATTTTTTATCAGGTAGACCCCGATATCGTGGAATTGCACGGCGGCGCGATCATGGCCCGCGCCGCTGACCGCGATCTTGAATTTACGCGGTAAATAGGCGAACTCCGGGTGCAAGGTTGTCCATTGCCGAATAAGTTCGCAATAAGGGCGCGGATCTTCTATCTCGTCCCGGCATATGCCTGCCAAATGATCCGAGGTGGTGTTGCGCAGGCAGTTGCCGCTGGTTTGAATCGCATGCATTTGCACGGTCGCGAGCTCTGCGAGTAAATCGGGTACTCGGGAAAGTTCCGGCCAGTTGTATTGAACGTTTTGGCGTGTCGTAAAATGGCAATAGCCGCGATCATAGTCGCGCGCCACCGACGCAAGTTTGCGTAATTGTCGAGACGACAGCAATCCGTAAGGCACCGCGACGCGCAACATTGGCGCGTGCGTTTGGATATAAAGGCCGTTCATTAGGCGTAGCACGCGGAACTGATCGGGGTCCAATTCCCCGTTCAAAAATCGTTCGGTCTGCCCGCGGAACTGCCGGACTCGCTCTTCGATAAGTGTTTGATCTCTTTGATTGTATTGATACATTTAGGTGGGCGGATCGCTTTACTGACTAATTTGATAGGTAATTGAATATTATACTCGCTGGGATTAAATGACAAAGAATATTGTATAGTGGTACCATGCCCGGTTAGATTTTTCCGCTTTTGATAACGACTAGAACATATAGAGGATAAGGGGGCTATCTTGTTGCGCGCACTGTTGATTTTGGCCGGTTTGTTGTTCCTACCGGAACTCGCCATGGCCGAAGAATTTAAGAATCTGGGGCTGACCGGAACCGAGCGGGGCGTCTATACCGTTCTGATTTTCCTGGTTGCATACGGTTTCGTGATGGCCGAGGAATTTACTCATTTGCGCAAATCGAAACCGGTCATATTCGCGGCGGCGGTCATTTGGGCGCACGTGGCGATTTTGGCTCACGACGCCGGCGTATCCGGCGAAGAGCTGCACAGCGCATTCGAGCACGACCTCAAGGAATATGCCGAATTGATGCTGTTCCTGCTGGTGGCGATGACGTATATCAATACCATGGCCGAGCGCAACGTCTTCGAAGCGTTACGATCCTGGTTGATCAGAAAGCAGTTCGGCTACAAACAGCTGTTCTGGATCACCGGCATCATCACCTTTTTCCTGTCCTCGGTAGCCGACAACCTGACGTCTGCCTTGCTGGTCGGCGCCGTGGTCATGGCGGTCGGCGCGGATAACGAAAAATTCGTCTCTGTCGGTTTCGTCAATTTGGTGATTGCCGCGAATGCCGGCGGCGCGTTTTGCCCATTCGGCGACATTACGACCCTGATGGTTTGGCAAGCCGGTTATGCCGAATTTTTCGACTTCTTCAAGTTGTTCATTCCTTCGGTCGTGAATTTCGTGGTGCCGGCGTTTTTCATGGCGCAAGCGGTTCCAAGCGGACAGCCTGAAGCAACCAACGAGGCCGCTGTTGAATTGAAGCCCGGTGGTTGGGTGGTGTGCGGTTTGTTTGGCGTTACCATCGGTTTGGCGGTTAGCTTCAAACAGTTTCTGCATTTGCCGCCGTTCATGGGCATGATGGCGGGTTTGTCCATCCTGATGCTATTCATTTATTACGTAAAGGTTCGTTTCTCCGCGGCTGATGAAGTGCGTCTCGATGTCTTTGATCGGGTAAAAGAAGCTGAGTGGGATACGTTGCTGTTTTTCTTCGGCGTGGTTTTCGCTGTCGGCGGTCTGGGTTACATCGGTTATCTGGAGTTGCTGTCTGCCGCGATGTACGACGGCTTGGGCCAAACCACCGCCAACATCCTGGTCGGTGTGATATCCGCCGTCGTCGATAACATTCCGGTGATGTTCGCGGTGCTGAACATGAATCTGGACATGGACTTGTACCAATGGTTGTTGGTGACATTGACGGCTGGCGTCGGCGGTTCGCTGTTTTCGGTCGGATCGGCCGCGGGTGTGGCGCTGATGGGGCAGTCCAATCATAAGTACACCTTCTTCAGTCACTTGAAATGGACGCCGGTTATCGCCGCCGGCTATGCGGCTAGTATTTTGACCCATTATCTGATCAACGGCTAAGCGCCGTCGGTCGGATTGTCGTTGTAAACCAAGGAAAGCGCGTGTCAAATACTTCTGGTAGTTGGCACAGCGCTTTTTTTGTTTATACCCGGCCGAGGGTCGCGGCGATGATCTTTCTGGGTTTTTCGGCCGGCCTGCCTTTTTCGTTGATTTCGACCACGCTCTCGGCTTGGCTGGCCGACGAACACGTCGATTTGTCGGTCATCGGCTACTTCAGCTTGGTCGGCGTCGCTTATTCCGTCAAAGTGTTGTGGGCGCCGGTGGTCGATCGTTTGCCGCTACCACTTTTGGATTCCTGGCTAGGGAGGCGGCGTAGTTGGATACTGAGCGCGCAACTCGGCATCGCGGTTGGCCTGTGGGCGATCAGCGGTGCGGATGTGGTAGGTCACTTGGCGGATGTCGCATTGCTGGCCGTATTGGTGGCTTTTTGCTCGGCGACCCAGGATATCGCCATCGATGCCTATCGAATCGAGGCGGCCGCTGTCCGCTTTCAAGGCGCGATGGCCGCCATGTATGTATTTGGATATCGCTTGTCGTTATTGGCCGCCGGAGCCGGTGTTTTTTATATCGCCGAATTCGCAAGTTGGCGATTGGCTTACCAAGTCATGGCCGCGTCGATGTTGTTGGGCATCATCACGACGCTGTTGGTCAAAGAGCCGTCTCACACGCAAGCGGCTGAAGAACGGCAGCTGGAAGCATCGTTTGAATCGGCGCTGGGTATTGCCGATTTGTCTTCGCCCCTCAAGCGATTGACGTGTTGGCTGTCGGACGCGGTGCTTAGTCCGTTTGTCGAGTTTTTCCAGCGAAACGGCAGAACCGGGTTGCTGATATTGCTGCTGATCGCGGTTTACAAGATGAGCGACATCGCGATGGGCGTGATGGCAAACCCCTTTTATCTGGAACTGGGTTTCAGTAAAAAGGATATTGCCGACGTCAGCAAAATTTTCGGCTTTTTCATGACCATCCTCGGTACTTCGCTGGGCGGGGTTCTGGTGATGAAGTTCGGTATCATGCGACCGCTGTTGCTCGGGGCGGTGATTGTAGCCGCCACCAATTTGCTGTTCGCCGCATTGGCGGTCGTCGAGCCGGATACCCGCTTATTGGCCGGCGTAATCAGTGCCGACAACCTTAGCGGCGGCATTGCCTCGGCGGCTTTCATCGCCTATCTGTCCAGTCTGACCAATACGGCTTACACCGCCACCCAATACGCTTTGTTCAGCTCGTTGATGACCTTGCCGGCCAAATTGATCGGCAGTATATCCGGCGAAGTGGTCGCGCAGTTCGGTTACCATGCTTTTTTCGTGTATTCAGCCGTGATCGGCCTGCCTGGGGTAGTGTTGGTGCTTGTGCTGATGCGCTTGCCGACGGCCAGCCCGGACAAATAACAGCGGATATGGCGACATGCGATACAAGCTAACTTGCCTAACCCAGGTCCAAGATCGGCCAATGAGCGGTTATTGGCAACCCGAGAAATTCGAATATCGTAGATCTTCAAATCCGCGGAGTTTCCGCTGACCCATTTCAGCCGACTTCGCGCGGCTCGCGTTTAAGCCCTCGCGATCAAAACCCCGGTATGCCAAGCTGCTGGATTTTGACGGCATTATCGCCTTCTTCGTAGGCCAACAATTTGCCGTCCCGCTGCCACAGTTTGAAAGCCAGGGCGTAGGACAAAACCCGGATCGGATAATCGCGCGGCAAGGTTTGCAGATAGGGTTGCATGGTCACGAAGTCGGTCGCGCCGTATTGCTGCATGATGAAGCGCAAACCGCCGTTGCGCGGGCCGATGTTGTACGCCAGCAAACCCAGAAATAAATCGCCGTGCATTTCCTCTAGATAGTGCTTTAACGTGGCCGCCGCCAAATAAGCGTTATGGCGCGGATCGTTCACTAGCGGTTCCGTCACATCGAGTAAATCGGCGGCTCGACGAGTGATGAACTGAGGTACCGCAGTAATCTGAAACAAGCCTTTTCCGCCGTCATGACTGTCGCGCGGTAAAAAGGACGATTCGGTGGCGGCCACCCCCAGCAACAGGTGCTCGTCGACGCCAATGGAGTCGGCGGCTTCGCGGATCGCCGAACGGTAGGCGTCGGCGCGTTGCAGCAGTTTTTGCAGGCCGCCGATTTCGTGGCGACGGTAAGCGGCATAAACCTGGTGAGCCAGCGTCACTCGCTCCGCCTCGGACTTGCCGCCAACCAACGTGCGAAAGTGGCCGAACACCGGGGTATAGCCGTCGTGGAACACAAACCAGAGCATCCCCAACGCCAGGCTCAGCGCCAGGCCGGCCGGCAGCTGCGCCAACCGCCGCGCCAATGGCACGCGCAATTGGTACCAGCCGACCAACAACAAGGCCGCTGTCACGATCAACGCCACGACGCCGCCGGCAAACGGTAGCAAGCTGCTAAAAAATCCCGAGCCGGATAACCAGCTCGCTGAATAGCCCAGCACCACCATCGTCGCCAACACGGCGGCCAAGCCCAAGCCGACGGCCTCGGCCGCCAGCAAACGCCAGTCGGATGGCGGGGCCGGCGGCGGCTTACGCCGAGGTTTGCGCGCGGATGGCCCCGCAGGCTTCGGTTTGCGAGCCGGCGCGGCGAGTTTCTTGGGCTTAACGGCAACGGGTCTGGACATCGTGAGCGAATCGGGTGCGGGTTCTGGCATTGTGGCCGGTAAATCGTCTATGCTCGTCGGTCAACGCAACCAGCTTGAGATGAGATCATGGTAACACCAGGCCGACCGGGCGGCGAATCGGCCGATTACCGAACGAATGTTTCAATGATGTCCTTACATTCCAAACTGACGGCCTCGGTTGAGCGGCTTGGTCCCGATTGGGTTCTTGGTCGCTCGGTTGGCGATTCTCGGGACGCCTCCGAACCGTTTTGCGGTTCGCCTGAAATGCCGCGGTAGTCAATGTCCAACGAATTCCGCCCAGCTTGGTGGCTGAACAACCGCCATTTGCAAACTATCTATCCAGCCTTGCTGCGCCGCGTCGAAGCACCGATCGACTTGCGGCGCGAGCGATTGGAGACGCCGGACGGCGATTTCGTCGATTTGGATTGGCTCTACGACCGGCAACCCACACTGACGATCTTGCTGCACGGCCTAGCCGGCAGTAGCCGTTCGGGTTATATCGTCGGCGTGCAGCGGCGACTCCATCAACTCGGCATCGGCAGCGTAGCCCTGAATTTTCGAGGTTGCGGCGGCGAGATGAATCGGCTGGCGCGCTGCTATCATTCCGGCGACACCGAGGATGTGGATTTTCTCTACCATACCCTGCGCCGGCGCCTGCCGGACACCGCGTTGGCGGCCGTCGGGTTTTCGCTGGGCGGTAACGTATTGTTGAAATGGCTGGGAGAACGGCGTGATTCGATTGAGTTGTGCGCTGCCGTCGCGGTGTCCGTGCCGTTGATGTTGAATCTGTGCGCCGACCGCTTGGATCGCGGCCTATCCAGAATCTATCGCGATTACCTATTGCGCGAGCTCAAACAATACATCGTCGCCAAGCGCCGCCATCTGCACCGCCTAGGCCGTATCGAACAAGCCGGCTTGCTCGACGACTTGGGCGATCTGGCGCCGATCCGTTCGTTTTGGGAATACGACGACCGGGTGGTGGCGCGGCTGCACGGTTTCAGCGACGCGCACGATTACTACCGACGCTCCAGTTCTCGTCAATTTCTCGGGCACATCGGGGTGCCGACCTTGATCCTGCAGGCCGAGGACGACCCGTTCATGACGCCGGCGGTGCTACCGGCCGCCGCCGAGTTGGCGTCCGGCGTGACGTTGCAGGTTTGTGGCGGCGGCGGCCACGTCGGCTTCGTAGGCGGCCGTTTGCCGTGGCGGCCGGCATTTTGGCTGGAGCAACGAATCGGCGATTTTCTGCTCGCGCACTTACCGGAAAGTCGCCGCGAAACCGGCGGATAACTGAACCCATCCCGTCCACCACGGTCTATCGCCGGACTCTCAGAGGAGCTTGGTCGCCGCAAATAGCCGCCGCGCGACTCTGTGGTAGAATTTTGGTCTCTTTTCCCGGACGATTTCGATGGGCTCCGTACAAGCGATTAGACCCTTCCAACTGACAGACCGCTTCGGGCGGGTCGTCAATTACCTTCGGGTATCGATTACTGATCGTTGCGACTTTCGTTGCGTGTATTGCATGGCCGAAGACATGACGTTTCTGCCGCGCAAGCAAATTCTCAGTCTGGAAGAAATCCAGTTCATCTGCGAAGCCTTCGTCGGCCTTGGCGTGAACAAGATTAGGGTCACCGGCGGCGAGCCGCTGGTGCGTAACGGCGCGTTGGATTTATTGCGCAACATCGGCGCCATACCCGGCCTCGACGAATTGGTCTTGACCAGCAATGGCTCGCATCTGGCCGATATGGCCGGCGACTTGCATGCCGCCGGCGTCAAACGCATCAACATCAGCCTGGACACCCTGGACCCGGTCAAATTCAAAGCCTTGACCCGTACCGGCGAACTCGGCCAAGTGCTGGCCGGCATCGAGGCCGCCCGCTCGGCGGGTTTCGAGCGCATCAAGCTGAATGCGGTCGTCATGAAGGATCGCAACCACGCGGAAGTCGGCGATCTGGTGCAATTCGCGGTCGATCGCGGTCTGGACATCAGTTTTATCGAGGAAATGCCGTTGGGCAAAGTCGATCAACACCGGCGCGGCGACAGTTATTATCCCAGCGAGGCGATCCGCGCCGACTTACGGCCGCGCTTCAAACTCGAAGCCATCGCCGACTCGACCGGCGGCCCGTCGGCGTATTTTCGGGTGGCCGGCAGTACCAGTCGGGTGGGTTTTATCTCACCGCTTAGCGCCAATTTCTGCGCCGCTTGCAATCGGGTGCGCCTGACCGCCGAAGGCAGGCTATTACTGTGTCTGGGCAACGAACATTCGGTCGATTTGAAGGCGGTGGTCCGCGAGCATCCGGGCGATTTGGCGGTCTTGCAACAGGCTATCGTCGCGGCGATGCGCATCAAGCCGGAAAAGCACGAATTCAACATCCATGAACAGCCGGTCATTCTGCGGCACATGAGCGCGACCGGCGGCTGACCCAGGAGTATCGACATGTCGGACAACAAAGCTTATCACATCATCGCCGAGGCCCGGCGTTACAAGGAAGAGCGCGAAAAAGGCTACCGCGAGCAAGCGCTGAAATTGTTTCCGTGGATTTGCGGCCGCTGCGCCCGCGAATTCGACCACAAGAACTTGCGCGAATTGACAGTGCATCACGTCAACCACGATCACGACCATAATCCGCCGGACGGCAGCAACTGGGAATTGCTGTGCTTGTATTGCCACGACAACGAGCATCAACGCTATGAGGAGCAAGTGCGCTACGGTAGCAAGGGCAGCTCGGACGGCAAGTCGCCGACCGCTACCTTCAACCCCTTCGCGGATCTGAAAAAGCTGATGAACAAAGACTGATGGCCGGCAAATGCGTCTGGGCGCTGGCCAGCGCCAACGAAGAGCATTACCACGACCACGAATGGGGCGTGCCGCTACACGATGACCTGCGGCTGTTCGAGTTTTTGATTCTGGAAGGGGCTCAGGCCGGCTTGAGCTGGCGAACGATACTGGACAAGCGGCCGGCTTATCGTATCGCCTTCGACGACTTCGATCCGCTGAAAATCGCCGCCTACGATCAGGGCAAAATCGACAGCCTGTTGCAAAATCCCGGCATCGTCCGCAACCGACTGAAAGTCCTGGCCGCCGTCGCCAACGCCAACGCCTTCTTGGAGGTTAAGCAAGCCTATGGCAGTTTCGACCGCTATATTTGGGGTTTTGTCGATGGCCGGACCGTGCAAAATCGCTGGCGCGCTCACGCCGAGATTCCGGCCTACACTGAAGCATCGGCGCGAATGAGCAAGGATCTGCAAAAGCGCGGCTTTAAATTCGTCGGCAAAACCATCTGCTATGCTTATATGCAGGCGGTCGGCATGGTCAACGACCACACCGTCGATTGCTTTCGCCACCCGCAACTTTCGCCCGCCCTTCAATGAATTCACCGCAACCGGACGCCGAATGCCTGGCCTTAATCGCGCGTCTGGATAGCTTGATGCTGGCGACCCGCTCCGAACAACATCACGCTGAAGCCAGTTACGCGCCGTTTCTGTTCGATCGCGGCGCGTTCCACATTTTCGTTAGCGCCTTGGCCAGTCATACCGGTAACCTGCTGACGCATCGTCGGGCCGGCGTTCTGCTGATCGAACCGGAAGCGGACGCCGCGAATCCCTTCGCCCGGCGCCGGGCCAGTTTCGAGTGTCGGGTCGCGGAAGTCGAGGCCGATAGTGGTGAATACGGCAGCGTGCTGGATTCGATGCAGCAACGCTTGGGCGCGACCGTGGCATTGCTGCGAAGCTTGCCCGATTTTCGGTTGCTGGCGCTGACCCCTATCCACGGCCGGTATATCGCCGGCTTTGGCCAGGCTTACGATTTGGATACCCGCCGTTTCGGCGAATCCGCTGATTAGAGGCTTTCGACCTAAAACAGCGCCTCTATCATGCCTGCCGCACTGAAACTTATATTGGCGAATTTGACGGTGGCGCTGGCGTATTTCGTTGGCGGTTACCTGGGTGGCCTGCTAACGACGCCGCCCAACTACGCCAGCCCGGTGTGGCCGCCGGCCGGCATCGCCCTGGCCGTGACGCTGGTTTACGGCAAAACCATCCTGCCCGGATTGTTCCTCGGCGCGTTGGCCGCGCAGGTCCACGCCTTTTTAAACCCAACGCTATTCGAAGATAATCTGGCTCCATTGTGGTTGGGCGCTACCGCCGCGCTCGGCGCCTGTGGCCAAGCCCTGCTGGGCGCTTTTTCGATCCGGCGCTGGCTGGGGCAATTCAATCCCTTGATGGATAGCCGGCACATCGTCAGTTTTTTTGCATTGGCCATCCTCAGTTGCCTGGTTTCCGCGACGGTCGGCTGTACCTACTTGTTCAGCAGAGGATTGGTCGCGCCGGCCGATCTGGCCTTCAATTGGGGCGTTTGGTGGGTCGGCGATTCGATAGGCACGGTGATTTTCGCGCCGCTGTTGTTACCCTTCATTGCCGCGCCGCGCCACGTTTGGCGGCGTCGGCGGGTGTCGGTGGTGATGCCGCTCCTGGTCTGCGTCGGTTTGGTCGCCGCCGCCTTCGAGTTTAACCGGCACCAAGAGATTCAACGTCTCCGGGATGGCTTCGGCAAGCAAACCGCATTGCTGAGCGCGACGCTGCGCCAACACATCGCCGATCACCTGTCAGTCAACCGCACGTTGCGGGCGCTATTCGACAGCAACAAATTCATCGGCCGCGAGCAATTCAATGTGTTTGGCAAAGCGCTGCTCGAGGCGCATCCCGAGTTTTTAGCGCTGGAATGGTTGCCGCTGGTGCGCGCCGAAGATCGACTGGGTTTCGAAGGCCAGTATCGCCTAGATGTACTCGAGTATTCCGCCGGCGGCTGGTTGGCCGCCGAACACCGCCCTTACTATTTCCCCCAACTCTATCGGGTCGGCGCCAGCCAGCCCGATGGCTTCGACGCCGCGAGCGAACCCGAGGCCGCCGCCGCGATTCTGACGGCGGCGGGCAGCGGCGAATCGACATTGGCCCGCCGCGGAGATCGCGCTTGGGCGCTGTATACGCCGGTATACGCCAGCGGCGTCGGTCGGTCCGCGTCCGAACGCCGAGCCGGATTAATCGGTATGCTCGCCAGCGTGTTCACGTTGAGCGACGAAATCGCCCATCCGCGCGCGCTACTACCGGACAGTCGGCTGGTTCTGGCGATCAAGGAGGGCGATACACCGCTATTCGACAATCAAACCCAGAACCGCTTCGACAGTCTGCATTTGCCTGCTTTCGAAAAACGAGAAACCATCGCTTTTGCGGACCGTCTTTGGACCTTGATTTATCGGCCGGCGCCAGAGTTCTATGCGCTTCAGCACACCTGGGACGCGCGTTGGCTGCTGCTTGGCGGCTTCGTGTTCTCGGCCTTGACCGCGTTCGGTCTGATGCTGATCACCGGCCGTACCGCCAGGGTAGAGGAACTGGTGGCGCTGAAGACCCGCGACCTGCTACGCAGCAATCAAGCCCTGAACATCGAGATCGAGCGGCGCAAGCAGCAGGAGAACGAACTGCGCGTCGCCGCGACGACGTTTCAGTCCCACGAGGCCATCCTGATTGCCGATCCCCACGGCGCCGTCGTTCGGGTCAACGACGCCTTTACGGATATTACCGGTTATCCGGCCGAGGAAATCGTCGGTCGCCATGCCAGGCTATTATTGAGCGGCACGCCGGCGCGCAAGATTGGCCGCGGGATTGTTCGCGCCCTGGCGGACAAGAACCAATGGCAAGGCGAGTTTTGGAGCCGGCATAAGGACGGCAAGCCCTTCCCCGGCTGGCTGACCGTGACTGGCGTCCGCGACGACCAAAACTGCTTGTTGAACTATGTGGCCATATTTTCGGACATCAGCGAACAAAAAGCCGCGGAACGGGAAATTCACGAGCTGGCGTTTTACGACCCGTTAACCGGCTTACCTAACCGCCGTTTGCTACTGGACAGGCTGAAACAAGAAATCGCCGCCGCCAAACGTCAGCAGACCTATGGCGCGCTATTTTTTCTGGATTTGGATCATTTCAAGCATTTGAACGATTCGCTCGGCCACAATGTCGGCGACGACTTGCTGACCCAGGTGGCCCGGCGCTTGCGGAATATTATCCGCGAAGAAGACACTGCCTGCCGGCTGGGGGGCGACGAGTTCATCGTCATGGTGCCCGGCCGTTATCACTTGATGGAACAGGTCAGCGATCACGCCGCGATGCTGGCGGAAAAAATTCTGCAGACCATCAATCAACCGTTTCAAGTCTTTGGCGGCGAACACCATTTTTCGACCAGCATCGGCGTCACGCTATTTCCGGAGGCGACCGACCAACCCGAGGCGGTTATCCAGCAAGCCGACACCGCGATGTACCGCGCCAAGGCCAACGGCCGCAACAGTATTAGCTTTTACCGGCCGTCGATGCAGCAGTCGGCCGATCGGCGCCTGACCTTGGAAAAGGAGTTGCGCCAGGCGCTGAAGTCCCGCCAGTTTCTGCTGCATTACCAGCCTCAGGTCGACCACCTGGGCCGGGTGTTGAGCGTCGAGGCGCTGATCCGCTGGCAGCATCCGGAAAAAGGCATGATTTCGCCGGCCGAATTCATTCCGGTTGCCGAGGAAACCCAACTGATTCTGCCGATCGGCGAATGGGTAATCGAAGAGGCTTGCCGGCAAATCCGCCGCTGGGATCAACAAGCCGTGCCGGTACGCCATATCGCGGTCAATGTCAGCTCCCGGCAATTCCGCCATGCCGGCTTCGTCGCGCGCATTCGCCACATTCTGGCCGAAACCGGCATAGATGCCAGCCGCTTGGTCCTCGAATTGACCGAAGGTTGCGTCATCAGCGACATCGACGATACCGTCGAGAAAATGCGCGACCTGCAAGGCATGGGCATCCTGACCTCGATCGACGATTTCGGGGTAGGCTATTCATCGCTGTACTACCTGAAGAAGTTGCCGATTTCCCAATTGAAAATCGACCAAAGCTTTGTCCGCGACATCGCCGTCGATCCCAACGGCGCGGTGATTGTCGAAACCATCATCAACATGGCCAAGAATCTGGGCTTGAACGTGATTGCCGAAGGCGTCGAAACCCAGGAGCAAATCGAGTTTCTACAGGCCAAGGGCTGCTTGTCCTACCAAGGGTTTTATACCGGAAGACCGGCGTCCGCCGACAGCTTCGGCCGGCGAACGCATCCGGCCGCGCCGCTTACCTGACGCAAGTCGTGGTCGGCTTGGTCCGCAACCAATTGGCCAGGCGATTGGCGGCGCTTTGCATGGCGTCGTCCTTGAAACGCATGCCGCTATAGGCCAAGGCCCGCCAGACTTCGCGGGCATCCACCAATTTGTCGCCGCCCAAAATAGTTTCGCCGCTCCAGCACGTGCGGGTATTGCCGTCCGAGTGCAGCACGCCGTCGTCGCCGACTCGGGCGGCCAGCCACTGCGCGGCCAGCTTCAAGTCGGCTTGCAGGGTCTCAGTATGAACGCCGTCATAGCCCGCCATCAGCAGCTCATTGATCTGATTGATCGCTACGGCTTGATAGTGGGTATCCCAACCGGATTTCTCGATGAAATAGCCGGCGGTACCGTCGAACTTTTCCAAAGCGGTTTCCAAGTAGCCTTCAACTAAATTCAGCGCGAATTCGTCTTCGAACAGGGAGCCGCAGGCTTGATAAGCCACGGCATCGAACAGCAAGCGATTTGCCGCGTAAAGGTCGGCGTTGTACAAGGATTCGTCTTGAGACTCCAACCAGGCCAGCGACCGGGCCAGGGCGGCGCTGACCGTCTTGCGCTCGGCATCGCTTCCGACTTGGATCGCTGTTTCGCTCGGATATTGATTCAGCGCCTTAACCGCCAAACAGGACTCGCCGAGAAAAAAACTGGCCGCTTGAGCAACGATACCCGGCGTGATCGTGTAGCCTCGCATCGATTCGGGCAACTGGAACGGCACGCTGCCGTCCACGCCTATTGAATCGGCTCCCACTTTCATTGCCATGAAAGCCTTGCGGGCGTCGGCCAAGCGTCCGGCCGCCAACAAGGCGCGCGTGGCCTTGCCGCTATACAATTGCCAACGCGGGCTGAACATGCCGTTCCATTGATAGTTCCGTCCCAGGAAGTAGTTACCGGTCGGTGGAATACCCGGTGTAATGAAGGAAAGACTGTCTTTTAAGAATTTGCCGTAAACCGCGCCGTCCGAGGTTTTGGGTTCGATCGTCGCGCCGGCGGAAGGCGGCGAAGCTTGATTGAGTTGTTCGATCGACATATCCCATTCCGGTGGCACTAGCAGCCAGGCGATGGCTATCGTTAGAATCGCCAACAAGCCGCTCGCCCAAAGTATCCTAGTTTTATTCATACGTTCTCCTGATGTTTCGTTGTAATTGCATTTGGCTGCCGGGCTACTCCGGCGACGGCTGTCCCGAAACAGCGCGAAATTTAATGTTAGGCGCTCCAAATTCGCGTTTGTTGCATGCCCGCGCAACAAACCTTCTCCAATCGGCGGCGGCTGAGCTAAAATCCGCGCGACACAAAACTTACGACTTAAACCGATGAACGTCAAAAATTGTTTACTCAGCGTAGTGTTTTTATGCATTGGCAATGCGGCGTATGCCGATAAGACGCCCATTCGCCTGGGTACCATGGCGGCCGGTACCCTGAACTGGGAATTGGCGGCGATGCGCGACCAGGGCTTGCTGGAAAAAGCCGGCTTCAGCCTGGAAGCGGTGGCGATCGCCAATCAGCAGGCCGGCAAGGTGGCATTGCAAGCCGGCGCGGTCGACGTCATCGTCTCGGACTGGATTTGGACTTCCGCAATGCGCGCGGAAGGCCACGCCTACAGTTTTTATCCCTATGCCGATACCTCCGGCGTGTTGTTGGTCCCGGCGGATAGCCCGATCAAAACCCTAACCGATTTGCCCGGTAAAAAACTCGGCGTGGCCGGCGGCGAGCTCGATAAGAACTGGCTGTTACTGCAAGCCTTGGGCAAGCAACAGCAACTCGACTTGAACGCCAGCGTCGAGAAAGTCTACGCCGCTCCGCCGTTGCTCGGCCAGCAATTGCAGAGCAAGCGGCTGGACGCCTTGTTGACCTATTGGCAGTTCGCCGCGCATCTGGAGAGCCTCGGTTACCGAGCCTTGCTTAGCGGCGAAGACATCATCGCCAAACTCGGCATTACCGAAACCGTTCCCAGCCTGGGTTACGTGTTCAAACAGGACTGGGCTGATTCGCATAAGACCGATTTCTTGCAGTTTCTGACCTTGAGCCGGCAAGCTCGCGATACTTTGTGCAGCTCCGATGCCGCCTGGCAAAAAATACTACCGCTCACCGACGCCGCGACGCCGACCGAGCAAGACCGCTTGCGTCAGCGCTATTGCCAAGGCCGGGTGGAAGCCTGGGGCGCTCCGCAACAAGACGCTGCTCGGGCCATTTTCACGCTATTGCACGGCTTAAGCGGCAATAAGTTGACCGGCGGCGCCGATCGTCTCCAAGCCGGGACATTCTGGTCGACCGACTGACCGTGGCGGTACCATTTCGCTTGCCCCGCATTGCGGTGCCTCTGGCCTCGCTGGCGCTCCTGATCGCGCTGTGGAGTCTGGTCGCCACGGCGGCGGCCAATCCCAGCCTACCGCCGCCTAGCCGTGTCGCTGTCACCCTTTACCGGGCAGTAGCTTCCGGCGAATTGCCTTATCACTTAGGCGTCACGCTACTACGCCTGTCGATCAGTTTTACGATCGCGATGTTGTTGGGCTGCGGACTGGGCTTGGTACTCGGCCGGCATAAACAGCTGGATGCCTTTTTCGACAACTGGTTGGTGTTATTTTTGAACATCCCAGCCCTGGTCACCATCATCCTATGTTACGTCTGGTTCGGTCTGTCCGAATCCGCGGCGATCCTGGCGGTCGTCATCAACAAATTGCCCAACGTGGCGGTGACGATACGCGAGGGCACCCGCGCGTTGGACCGGGATTTACTGGACATGGCCCGCAGTTACGGCTTCAGTCCCGCCAAAACCCTGCGGCACGTCGTCTGGCCGCAACTGCATCCGTTCGTGATGAGCGCGACCCGCTCCGGTCTGGCGCTGATCTGGAAGATCATCCTGGTCGTCGAGTTGCTCGGCCGCGGCAACGGCATGGGCTATCAATTGCATCTGTTTTTCCAGTTGTTCGATGTCGCCAGCTTGTTGGCTTATACGATTGCGTTCGTCGCGGTGATTCAACTCTTGGAATGGCTGGTGCTCAGACCGCTGGATGCCAAGGCGCGACGGTGGCGGCGATGACCGATATAGAAATCAGCGTCCTCGACAAGACTTACCGACCCGAGCATGCCGACGACCGCCAGCATAAGGCCATCGCCGATTTGCAGCTTCGGGTGGCGCGCGACCAGTTCGTCTGCCTGCTGGGACCGTCCGGCTGCGGCAAAACCACGCTGCTGAACATGATCGCCGGCCTGGACAGCCAGTACCAGGGCCAGATTCGTATCGGCCGCCTCGCGAGCCGGCCGAGAATCGGCTACGTGTTTCAGAGTCCCAGATTGCTGCCGTGGTACGACGTGCGCCGCAACATCGAACTGGTCTTTCCCTCCAAACCGCCGATCGAATTGATCGATGCCTTGCTGGACGCGATGCAACTCCGCGATGTTCAGCACGAATTTCCCGAGCGCCTGTCGCTCGGCATGCAACGTCGGGTCGCGATCATACGCGCCTTCGCGATCGATCCGGACTTGCTGTTGATGGACGAACCCTTCGTGTCGCTGGACGCGCCGAGTGCCCGTCAGGTCCGTAACCTGTTATACACGCTGTGGCAACAGCGCCCGCACACCGTGTTGTTCGTCAGCCACGATTTGCGCGAGGCCATCGCATTGGCCGACAGGCTGATTTTTTTATCCCCATCGCCGATGCGCATCGTCGCCGACATCGTGGTCGACATTCCCCGGCCGCTCCGAAATGACGAAGTTCAAATCGAAACCTTCCGGGGCACTTTGTATAGTCGGCATCCCCAGATCGCCGACCTGCTGTAGCGTGAAAACCGTAGCCGCCGAATGGGCGGTCGAAGAACTCATCAAAAAATCGCGTTTCATCGGCGTCGTTTGCCCCTGCTCCCGGGAACGCGATGCGCTGCTGTTTATAGAGCGTTTGCGCGTCCAACATTCCGGCGCCAGTCACGTCGCGTTTGCCTACCGAGTTCTCGGAGCGGACGGACTGATCGGCCGCTGCAACGATGCCGGCGAACCCAGCGGCACGGCCGGCAAGCCGATTTTTCAACACTTGGACGGTAAGCAATTAATCAACCTGTGCGTCGCGGTGGTGCGTTATTACGGGGGCGTCAAGTTGGGGGCCGGCGGTTTGACCCGCGCCTATGGCAGTCTCGCCAAGCAGGTCATCGACGCCGCGCAAATCGTTGAACATATCGAATTCGCCGAGTGCGAACTATCCCTGGATTACTCGCGTCTCCAAATGCTGGACTACCATTTGAAAAAGCTGGACGGCGTTATTGTCCACCAAGATTTCGCCGATTCGGTGACGTTGCGCGTCAAGCTACCCAAACACCAACTCGCCGCGCTTCAGGCGCTGATTCGGATTTAGCCCGTCAATCAAATGGCCACGCGTGGACGCCGGAATCATACCGGTCGCAACCTAACTTATTCTGTTGCGAATCATCAACATTCAATTTATATCTGGCACAGATGACAACTTGATGGCAACATTGTATCCAAATTTGAAACAAAGCATCTACGGATTGCTGTATTGTAAATAAAACGCTTGGGCCTTATAGTGAAGTCGTGTTCATTGCATTCGACTGTTTCAGTCTAGGAGTCCAAATGAAATCATCCAAAAACCTTTACCGTGACATTCTGACCGGCCTGTTTTTCACGACCGGCGTGTTTGGCTTTATGTCCGGCGAATTCGTGATTTCCACGATGCTGTTTGGAGCCGCCACGATCTCGAGCAACCTCGATTTCAACGGCTCGTTTCGCGCCTAGTTTTTAGTTGTACCTCCTCGTTGTTTTTTAAGCCGTTCGTTCCATAGCTCTGTGCTTGTCCGCTGCCCCTCACTCCGGGGCGGCGGGTCTTTTTCGTTACTCTCCCCACTGGTTTCTCTATTCGCCGCTCCAAGCCGGCGCTGCCTAGCTCCGTCGCTTGATGGTAAAATCTTCGAATATTCACTGCAGACCACGCCAAACCAATGACGACCGCCCCCGCCGCACTTTACGAATCTTACCTGCCTCATCTTAAACTGCTGGGTCGCGGCAAGGTCCGCGATATGTACGAAATCGACGCAGAACATTTGCTAATCGTCACGACCGATCGGATGTCGGCCTTCGATGTGATCATGCCGGACCCGATTCCGGGCAAGGGACAAGTCTTAACACGGGTGTCCAACTTCTGGTTCGCCCGGATGCGCGACATCATTCCCAACCATTTGAGCGACGATTTGTCACTGGCCGACGTGATTCCGGACCCGGCCTTGCGGGCACCCGTCGAAGGCCGGGCGATCATAGTCAAACGGCTCAAACCATTGCCTATCGAGGCCATCGTCCGAGGCTATCTGATCGGTTCCGGCTGGAAAGACTACCAGCGCACCGGCCAGGTTTGCGGCATCGCGCTCCCTGCCGGCTTGCAACAAGCGCAGCAACTGCCCGAACCGATCTACACGCCCTCGAGCAAGGCCGAGGTCGGCGTTCACGACGAAAACATCAGCTTTGCCGATACCGTTAACCTGGTCGGCCGCGAAGTCGCCGACCAGATTCGCGACGTCAGCATCCGGCTTTACAGCAGCGCCGCCGAATACGCGCTGGCGCGCGGTATTATCATCGCCGACACCAAATTCGAATTCGGCCAGGACGACAGCGGCAAGGTCTATTTGATCGACGAAGCGCTGACGCCAGACTCGTCGCGCTTCTGGCCGGTCGAGCAATACCAAGTCGGCATTAGCCCACCCAGCTTCGACAAGCAATATTTGCGCGATTACTTGGAAACCCTCGACTGGAACAAAACCGCCCCCGGCCCAAAACTCCCCGAGGAAGTCAGCCGCAAATGCGCCGAAAAGTACCGGGAAGCAGAGTTGAAGTTGGTCGGAGTCTAGCAGGCCAATACTGAGGTCGGCGCGGCATATCGACGGGCCGACCGAGCTTTCAGGATTCGAATAGTTCGAGCTAGGGCGCGTATCATACGGATAGTCGAAAAACTACGATACTTCGCCGAAATAGCTCTTACACAACAGGTTACGGGTAAGCCAAGATGCAGCGCGGATGTAGCGGGTTTCGAACATGGCAAATTCTACCTAACCCTTGGCTTGAGGAATACTGTCGAAAATGACCTTGGACAGCACCGCAAACGCCGCATCTTCAAACGCTTTGTCGTCCATGTATCGAGTGACGATCTTGTCGTTTTCGTGCATGCGTTTGATCATCAAGTCCTCCAACATTTGCCGCAGACCTAGCTGAAACTTATCAAACGGATTGGCTTGCCGTAGCTGTATCACCTCGGGAGTATTGGTAGCTTTTTCTCTGATTTGTTCGAAGAACAAGCGGTCTTCTTCGGTAAAGTTCGTGCCAAACCGGTTGTTCAATATCTCGATGATTTCCGACAGCGGGGCTTTTTCATCCTTGGCTTTACCGGTGCCGACATCGGTCGGACTTTTTACCGTGTACTCGCCTTGCCCATCCGCCAAATTAATCGCGCCGGAAAACACCCGTTGCAGCCGGTAATACTGTAAATCGACTTCGTCACCCAGCTTGACGTTGGTGTTATCTCTATCCAGCGGTAAATGCGGCAATAACAAGCGGCCAAAGCTATAGAGCATTTCCAGATCGGGATCGGCATAAGGCATGATCTGGCTCAAAAAAGCATACACATTCACATAACCGCTTAGCTTGTCCCGAAACACCGAGCGCTGCTCTTCATCGCCCATCGCCTTGAAGCGGTCGACTGCCGGTTGTAAATGGCGTTGCAAATGGGCGTGATCGGCCGGATTTTGCTTATTGGGTGATCGGTAAAAAATACGGGCAAACGCTTCCACTTCGTTCCAGTAATAAACCTGCATACTGTCCAAGTCATGCTTGACCTGTTCCAGCAAAGCCGGGTCGGAAGTTTCCTGCAAACTGGTGGCGTCGTAATAAGGTTTGAATGCGCGGTAAATGTCTTCAGCTTCATTGACAAAATCCAGCACGAACGGTGCCTCCTTACCGGGCAACATGCGATTCAAGCGCGACAGCGTTTGCACCGCCTGCACACCATCCAAACGCTTATCGACATACATCGCCATCAACTTTGGCTGATCGAAACCGGTTTGGTATTTGTTAGCCACCAGCAGCACTTGATAATCGGGTGAATTAAAGCGCTCGGGCAATTGTTTTTCGCTGATCGGTTTACCGCTCACACTGTCGATGTTCATGCCCGGTTCGGTATATTCCTGTCCACTCTCAGGATCGAGTACCGTGCCGCTAAACGCTACCAAGGGCTGCACATCATGGTAACCGTGTTGCTCAATATAAGCCTGAAAGGCCTGCATGTACTTAACCGCCTGCAAGCGGGTACTGGTTACCACCATAGCCTTGGCTTGACCGCCCAAATGGTGTTTAACGTGGTTGCGGAAATGTTCGACGATGATTTCGATTTTTTGGGAAATATTGGTTGGATGCAATACCAGAAATTTGGCCAAGGCCCGTGCCGCCTTTTTCTTGGGCAGGTTCGGGTCGTCCTGCATGGCTTTAACCAATTTGAAATAGGTTTTGTAGGTCGTGTAATTTTGTAACACGTCCAGAATAAAACCTTCCTCGATGGCTTGACGCATGCTGTACAGATGAAACGGTTCCGGCTTGCCGGTATGGCCAACGCGGCCGAACAGTTCCAAAGTCTTGCCCTTGGGTGTGGCGGTGTAGGCAAAAAAGCTGATGTTGGGTTGACGACCACGCGAAGCCATTACTTGATTCAAACGATCTTCCCAATCGGCGTCGTCGTCTTCAGCGTTGGCGGCATTCGCACCCAAAATCGACTTGAGTTCTCGGGCCGTTTCCCCGGTTTGCGACGAGTGCGCTTCATCGACAATCACCGCATATCGGCGTTTGGCAATCTCCTGCTCCCAAACTTTGGCTTGCGTTTTTGCCAGCTCGTCCGCTGCATCGAGATTATCGGCGCCAGCGGCATGCAGCAAACCGCGCAACACAAACGGAAACTTCTGCAAGGTGGTAATCACGATTTTGGTGCCGTCGATCAGCGCCGCCGCCAACTGCTTGGAATCCTGATCGATGGCCTTGACCACGCCTTGCGCGTGTTCGATTTGGTAAATAGCGTCCTGTAATTGCCTGTCCAGCACTTGCCGATCGGTAATCACAATCACGCAATCAAATACCTTTTGCTCATCGGCATTGTGCAAACTGGCCAAGCGATGCGACAGCCAGGAAATCGAATTGGTCTTGCCGCTGCCAGCCGAATGCTGAATCAGATAATTCTGGCCAGTGCCTTCCAATTGCGCCGCATTGACCAATCGCCTGGTAGCATCGAGCTGGTGATAGCGCGGAAAAATTACCGCCTCTTTCTGCAGCAAGCGACTGCCGCCCTTGCCATCTTCGACTTTCTCTTCCTTGCGTTCGATGAAAATAAAATTACCGAGGATGTCCAGAAACTGCTCGCGCTCAAGCACCTCTTCCCAAAAATAACCACTGCGGTAACCGGACGGGTGCTGAGGGTTACCCGCTCCGCACACCACTTCACCGGGATGGCTGCCGCGATTGAACGGCAAGAAAAAGGTCTTTTTGCCCGCCAGTCGTGTGGTCATATGGATTTCATCCGGGTCGGCGGCAAAATGCACCAGCGCCCGCTGTTTAAATTCGAACAACGGTGCGCGCGGATTACGGTCGTTGCGGTATTGCTGAACCGCATGCCGCCAATTTTGTCCGGTCCAAGGATTTTTTAGCTCGCAAGTTGCCACCGGCAAGCCATTAACCGCAAACAACATGTCCAACGTACTGTGATCACCCGGATGGCATGGCACCTGCCGCGTCACCGTCAGCCGGTTTTGTTGATAATGTCCCAGCACCTCTGCATTCAAGCCGTGCGCCGGTTTGAAATAGGCCAGCCGGAAGGTTTTGCCGTAAAACTTAAAGCCGTGGCGCAATACATGCAACGAGCCTTTAATCGCCAGTTCCTTAACCAGCTCTTTGATTAACAGGGCTTGTAGATTAGCGCCATGTTGCTCGCTCATGCTGTCCCAAAGCGGCGCTTGGGTGGCCGCAATAAAATCGAGGATTTGCGCCGGGAATAAGGCTTGATCCTTATCCCACTCCTTTACAGAACCTGCTTGCCAACCTTTGGCCAGCAGCATTTGCTCGACATAGCTTTCGAAGGCTTTTTCAGTGGTCTGGCTCATGGTCGTCCTTAACGTGAGTTAGCATCGCGCAATAGCAATGCGCGGCTGTATTCCAGAAATTCGTCCAGATGCCGGTTGATGATGCTGACGGTAATCGGCAGATGCAATTGCTGATAATCATGGACGGCGATATTGCGAAAACCGACCATGTGCTTTAGCGAGGCGGCCAAATCGGCAGTTATCCAGCCGCCTCGCGCCAGCAATTCGAACACGTCGCGGGCGCTTTGCGGTACGCCCAGTTTTTCGCGGCGAATCAGATGCTGGCCCATGTCCAGCGCCGCCTCGCAGGCGCGTTGAATGTTTAAAATCGCCGCATCCTGGCGGGTGAAATCGGCTGCAAAACCATCCGGGTTGGCGGCGTATTCCTCGCGTGCCCGCGCCACGCAACGTTCGATAGTTGCGGCTTTGTTGATCAGTACGTCATCGGCCATACACTGTGCCTCGGGCGCTAATGTCGTTTAATAGTCCGGCGCGGGCGGTATCGAGTTCGGTTTTTTCGCTCAAAATCGCCGCTTCGTACAGTGCCGCTTGCGTGTCGCTCGCCCACCAGCGTTGGCCCTGGGTAATGACTTGGTATTGCATCACGGTCGAGGCCGCACGCAGATCGAGCAAGTCCACCGGACAGCCGGCCAGATCCGCCAGGTCGCCTGCTAGCGCCCATAAAGTTTGCGGATTGGCGTAACCCGCCACCAGCACGGCCAGATCCAGATCGCTGTCCGGCCCGGCCGTACCCTGAATCCGGCTGCCGAAAGCATAAACCGCCAGCAGATTATTCAGTTCGGATTGTAGCTTGGCGACGATGGCATCGCTATTCATAACGCCCCCCGCACATCGATTTTGCCGGTCACGGCGGCGGTGATTAGCGCGCTACGGTATTCCTGCAAGCGAGTAATCGCGGTTTCGACTTTTGCCACCAGCCGGTCGATCTTGGCGGTTTCGCGGTCGAGGTAGGTGGCGATGGCGGTTTGTTCTTGGAGAGTTGGAGCGGGGACAAGCATCCGGCCAACTATTGTTGGATTCAAATTCAACATAGTTGTACCAACGGCGTTCAACTCAAGCACTCCAACAAATCCAGAATTTGAAATTACCTTTGAAAAGTAAGTTGCGTCGGAGTTTATAAATCTAATCAGCAGTGAGCCTGTTCCACAAATCCAGCCTGATTCAGCAGTTGTTACCAATGCGCATCGGCCAATTTCACCTCTTCGGCCCATGACAATATCGCCAGCTTGCAATTTATGACGTTGCAACCGATCCGCTGTTGATTCATCAACACAACATAATTCATCTGGGACCAATTTACCGCCAACAATTTGCGCGGGATTAATTAGTGGAATGCCTCCTTCAACATAATCGGAAGCATGGAGTTGACTTCCAAAAGGCCCTGTCTGAATTAATGATGTAATTCGAAATAATGGCATAACATGCCAATGCGAAGGGATTTCTCCCAACCACTCCACCCCGGAATCCTTGAAGGCTTGGACGGAAGGGCGTTCGCTGGTAGGGGCGAGTTTATTCGCCTCGGCCTGCGGGCGATTGAAATCGCCCCTACCGTAGCTTGCGGGTGCTTCATGGACTGCGATGTTGTCGGTGTTCAGGCCGAACTCCCGCGCGGCGTCGGCTGGCAGGCCGCGGGTGACGGTGCGGGAAATCAGCGCGCTACGTTTTTCCTTGAGCAATTCCACCAGCTTGCGCTTTTTCGCCACCAGCGTATCGATGCGCCCGGTTTCACTATCCAGAAAATCGGCGATGGTGGTTTGCTCGCCTATTGGCGGCAATGGAATTCGGAAATCCTTGCAAAACTCTGGCGGAACCCGCTTCTGACCGCCAGCTCCATACATTTCAGATTCACCTAATTTTCTAAAACCATGCGTAATGGTGATGTAGAACAAAAAGCGGTTATCCAAATCTCGAAAGGTGCGTAAGACATGCAGCTCAGTCGTTCCATACGCTACCGAGTTCAGCAAATCACTAACCAGAGAGCCTTTGCCGTTTTCGAAGCAAGGCGTAATTTTGGCGATGACGACATCGCCATCCTGAAACTCCGTGTAACCTCCGCCAACGTCGGCTTTAATTTTCGTTTCGTTACGCCGTAAGCCGCCATATTCACTAATCGCATCCATCGGTAAGAACGAGACTTCTGCATCTGGTTCAAGACCTCTCATTTTGGGCGAAGGAGGATTAACCGACATGGAAAATCTGCCGCGCTTAACCTCCCAGTCCTTCGGTACGTCTCCCAACCACGCTACACCGCTGTCCTTGTATTGCGGATAAGCTGGATACGTCATTGCCGATCGCCTTTTTCCAGTTCCTGCTCCAATTGCTCCAAAGCTTTCAAGTCTTCGGCATCGGCAGCCATTGCTTCGTCGGCGCGGCGTTTGGCGTCGAAATCGTCAAAGCGTTGTTCGGCAATGGATTTCATCGCGGCCTTACTGACTGAGCCAGCACCCCGTAAAATTGGCCGGTCATTGAACTCCAGCAAACGGTCGACATTAGTGCGCCAGTAATCCAGGGTCAGTTGCTTGCGTTCCTTGACGCGCAATTCGGCCTGTTCCAGAAAGATCACCACCAAGCGACTCAGCGAGTCGATTTCGTCGGCACTCAGGTAATTTTTGGCGACAATCACATCCGCTTTGCGCACCCGGCTGCCTTTCCAGGTGGTCAGGTTCATGTTGGGCGCGTTGGCATCGGCACGCTGGACGATGATTTCGGCGGCGGTGTGTTGGGTGACGGCAAACAGCAGCTTGTTTTGCACTTCGGCAAAGAACAGTTGCGCGTTGGTTTCGTTGCCCTGATAGTCGCTGCTGAGGGCAAACAGGTCGCGCACCTTTTGGTAAAAGCGTTTTTCCGAGGCGCGAATTTCCCGAATGCGCGCCAGCAATTCGTCGAAATAATCCCAGCCGCCGGGATTTTTCAGGCGCTCGTCGTCCATGACAAAGCCTTTGACCAAGTATTCGGATAAATGGCGGCTGGCCCATTGCCGGAATTGCGTACCTCTTGGCGAGCGTACCCGGTAACCGATGGCCAGGATCATTGGGAGGCTGAATAGTTTGGTTTTGTAGTTCTTGCCGTCAGCGGCAGTTGTCAAGGATTCCTTGACAACTGAAGCTTCCAAAAGCTCACCCTCTTTAAGAATGTTTTTGATATGCAAGCTGACGTTCTGTTTGGTCGCGGCAAACAGCTCGGCAATTTCCAACTGTGTGAGCCAAACCGATCCTTCAATAGCCTTGAGATTGATATTGGCTTGGCCATCGTCGGTTTGGTAAAGAATGACTTCGCCTTGTCCTTGGATTGGCTGCATATCCGTCACGCCGTCACCTCTCTCAGCAAATCAACAATCTCACCTTCCAGCGCCTTGATTTCGGCTTCGATGGCTTCCAGCTCGCGCGGTGGCTCGTAGCGGTAGAAATGCCGGTTCAGCGGAATTTCGTAACCGATTTTGGTTTTGCTGTGATCAATCCAGGCATCGGGAACATGCGGCAGCACTTCCCGTTGGAAGTAGGAGGCTATGCTTTCTTTGAGCGGGACAGTTTCGGTATCGCGTAAGTCGGCATCCGGCTCCGGGTTGCCTTGTCTGTCGGTGCAGATGTTTGCCGTCGCTCCCGGCATCCTGCCTTCCGCGACACTGGCACTTCCCTGTGCGGCGTCGTCACGCTCGCTCAACGCAGCCAACACGGCTTTGAGTTCCGGAGCAGACAAACGCACGTCATGGGCGCGGTCGATGTCTCGCAGTGTCAGCAAAAACTGTTTGCGGTCTATAAACAGGGTGTTGCCATGCTGTTCGGCAAAGGCGGCCAGTAAGTCGCGGATTTGTTGCTGGCGAGCGCGGCCGGCTTCGATTTCCTGCTGGCGGACGGTTTCGTTCTTTTTACTGCTGCTGGCCAAGTTGATGAAGGCGGTTTGCTCTTCCAGGCGGGCAATGCGCTCGGTGCTGGCTTGAAAATTGAGCCTCAGTGGGCGTTCAACGGTGATCTTGTGATAACCAAAGTCTTCGTTGTCGAACACCTTGTTGACAACCAGTTCTTTGTCTTTGCCGTCGATGGTAAAACGGCGCGTTTCGCCATCGTTGAAGCTGGCGTAGATGCGGGTAATTTCGCCGATATGATCCGGGTCTTTGGCTTTATCGCTGGGGTCACCGATACGGCGGCGTTTGTTGCCCAGCGATTTCTCCATCGGTACCCAAAAATTACGGGCGTCGATCAGTTGCACTTTGCCTTTACGCTGCGGCTCCTTGCGGTTGCTGATGATCCAGATATAGGTGGAAATGCCGGTGTTGTAAAACAGTTGCTCAGGTAAGGCGACAATCGCTTCCAACCAGTCGTTTTCAATAATCCAGCGGCGGATTTCGCTTTCGCCGCTACCCGCATCGCCAGTAAATAAGGGCGAGCCGTTAAACACAATGCCGATTCTGCTGCCACCCGCTGCGACTGAGCGCATTTTGGCAATCATGTGTTGCAGGAACAGGAATGCACCATCGTTGATGCGTGGTGTACCGGCTCCAAAGCGACCGGCAAAACCCAAGGTATCGGCTTCCTGTTGGATGAATTTCTGTTGCTGTTTCCATTCCACGCCAAACGGCGGATTGGCCAGCATGTAATCGAAAGTCCATTTGTTGCCATCACTGTCGCGGTCGAAGCCGTCGCGGGTGAATGTGTCGCCGAGAATGACGTTGTCGGCGTCTTCGCCTTTGATCAGCATGTCCGACTTACAGACCGCCCAAGCTTCGTCATTGAAATCCTGGCCGAATAGTTTTGGCTGAGCATCAGCATTGAGCTTGCGGATGTACTCTTCGGCCACCGATAGCATGCCGCCTGTCCCGCAAGCCGGGTCGTAAATCGTTTTGACCACATGACTTTGCGCTAAATCTTGCTCCGGCACCAACAACAGATTGACCATTAGTTTGATGACTTCACGCGGGGTGAAATGTTCTCCGGCTTCTTCGTTCGATTGCTCGGCACCGATACGGATTAGTTCTTCAAAGACATAACCCATCTGTACGTTATCCACCCATTGCGGCGATAGGTCGATGGCGGCAAAGGCTTTGATCACCTCGAACAAAATGTTCTTTTCCGCCATGTGGGCAATCTGTTCACTGAACTTGAACTTCTCCATGATGGCGCGGACATTTGGAGAAAAACCGTTGATGTAGCTATTTAGATTGGGCGCCAGGTTGTTAGGATCGTTGAGCAGGGAATGATCGGCATTCTTATCGAACTGCATCCGCGACAAATTGTAAAAGCGATGGCCGGTAATGGATTGCAGTCTGGCCTGGATCACTCGCTCAGGCTTGGTTTTGAGGGACTGAAACTCTTCAAATGCTGCATTTTTGGTGGGTGCCAATAAGCAATCGAAGCGCCGTAATACGGTCAGGGGCAGAATGACTTTACGGTATTCGTTGCGCTTGTAAGGACCACGCAGCAAATTGCAAATGGCCCAAATAAAATTGGCTAGTTGGCTATGAGTTTCGCCGTTCATTATTGTTATTCCGTGATTGATTGGCGGAAGCCGATGTTCGAAAATCCGAATTCGACAGCGTTCCGTGATCCGCCGCAAGCAGCGGCCAAAGCCGGGAAAATAGGCTATAGAAGGGTTTTTTGCAAATCAGATGGTGCCGGCAATAGGAATCGAACCTACGACCTTCGCGTTACGAGTGCGCTGCTCTACCTGCTGAGCTATGCCGGCGTGTGATGGGTTATTTGTAGATGGTTTTCGGGTCTTTCAGGATCGGGTCGACGGCTTGCCATTCGCCGTGTTTCAGGCTGCGGTAAAAACAGCTTTCCCGACCGGTGTGGCAGGCGATGCCGCCTTCCTGCTCGACTTTAATCAACACAACATCTGCGTCGCAATCGAGTTGGATATCGAGGACTTTCTGCCGGTGACCCGATTCCTCGCCCTTGCGCCACAAGCGCTGGCGAGATCGCGACCAGTATACCGCAAATCCCTCTTGTTCGGTAAGCGCCAGCGATTCCCGATTCATCCAGGCGAACATCAAAATTCGGCCGCTAAGATGGTCTTGGGCAATGACCGGTACCAAGCCGTCCTCGGTCCAGGCGATTTCGTCCAGCCAGGCGCCGCTCACAGTCTGACCTCGATGCCGCGCGACTGCATGTGGCGCTTGGCTTGCTCTATCGTGTATTCGGCGAAGTGGAAGATACTGGCGGCCAGCACCGCGTCGGCCTTGCCTTCGAGGATGCCGTCGGCTAAATGGTCGAGATTGCCGACGCCGCCGGAGGCGATCACCGGAATGGGCACCGCTTCGCTAATGGCACGGGTCAGCGGTAAATCGAAGCCGGACTTGGTGCCGTCGCGGTCCATGCTGGTCAGCAGGATTTCGCCGGCGCCGTAGGTTTGCATTTTGACGGCCCATTCGACCGCGTCGATGCCGGTCGGTTTGCGGCCGCCGTGGGTGAAGATTTCCCAGCGGTCCGCTGCGCCGTCCTGACTGACTTTTTTGGCGTCGATGGCCACAACGATGCATTGCGAGCCGAATTTGTCCGCCGCTTCCTTGACGAATTCCGGCCGGAATACCGCCGCGCTGTTAATGCCGACTTTGTCGGCGCCGGCATTCAACATGCGGCGAATGTCGTCCAGGACGCGAATGCCGCCGCCGACAGTCAGCGGGATGAAGACCTCGCCGGCCACTTTCTCGACGACGTGTACCATCGTCGCCCGGTCGTCGTGGGTGGCGGTGATGTCCAAGAAGGTGATTTCGTCGGCGCCCTCGCGGTCGTAGCGGCGGGCGATTTCCACCGGATCGCCGGCGTCGCGGATGTCGACGAATTTGACGCCCTTGACGACACGGCCGTTATCGACGTCCAGGCAAGGAATGATGCGTTTGGCTAGGCTCATGCTGCTTCGATTAAAGATCGGCGCCACTGAAGGATTCGGCCAGTTTCTCGCCTTCGGCGAAATCCAACGTGCCTTCGTAAATCGCTCGACCGGTGATCGCACCCATGATGCCTTCGTGAGCCACCTCGCCGAGCGCGCGAATATCGTCCAGATTGGTAATGCCGCCGGAGGCGATGATCGGGATATTCACGGCGCGAGCTAGTTTCGCGGTGGCTTCGACATTAACGCCTTGCATCATGCCGTCGCGGGAAATATCGGTATAAATGATCGCCGAGACACCGTTGGCTTCGAATTTTTGCGCCAGGTCGATGACATCGTGCCGCGACAGCTTCGACCAGCCGTCGATCGCGACCCGGCCGTCCTTGGCGTCGAGGCCTATGATGATATGCCCCGGAAACTCGATCGCGACGTCGCGGACGAAGTGCGGCTCGCTGACCGCTTTGGTGCCGATGATCACGTATTGCACGCCGGCTTCCAGATAGGCTTGAATCGTGTCTTCGTCGCGGATGCCGCCGCCGATTTGCACCGGCACCTCCGGATAGGCTTCGACGATGGCGTGGATGATTTCGGCATTTTTCGGGCGGCCGGCGAAGGCGCCGTCCAGATCCACCAAATGCAAGCGTTTGGCGCCGGCTTCTACCCAGCGTCCGGCCACCGCGACCGGGTCTTCCGAAAATACGGTGTCGTCTTCCATACGACCTTGACGCAAACGCACACACTTCCCTTCTTTCAAGTCAATTGCGGGTATCAGCAACATAGTTCAATCTCGGAGGTTAAATCACTGGGTCTGTAGTTACATCGAGGCTGGAAATTAGGCGGTTCCGTCCCAATGCAAAAAGTTTTGCAACAATTGCAGGCCGACGGTCTGGCTTTTTTCCGGGTGAAATTGCACGGCGAATATCCGGTCCTGGGCCAACGCGCAGGCGAACGGAGTCGGATAATCGGCCGTTGCCGCCGTCCGCTCGGAGACGTCGGGTACGGCAAAGTAGCTGTGAACGAAATAAAACCGGCTGTCTTGCGGGATGCTTTCCCAAAGTGGATGCGGCTGCTGGCGGACTCGGTTCCAGCCCATATGCGGAATTTTCAGCACTTGGCCGGCACCGTCGGTTAAATGGTCGGCAAAACGGCGAACACGACCCTGAATCACATCCAAGCAGGCCACGCCGTCGTTTTCCTCGCTATCGGTTAGCAGAGCTTGCATACCCAGGCAAATACCCAGCAGAGGCTTCTCGGCCGCCGCGCTGGCTATCACATCGGCCAGACCGCTGGTTTTCAAGGCTTGCATGCAATCGCGAATGGCTCCAACGCCTGGAAATACGACGCGGTCGGCATCGGTAATGATCGCCGGGTCGGCGGTCACCCGAATCTCGGTCGCCGGTTCGGCATGCTGAAGCGCTTTGGCGATGGAATGCAGATTACCCATTCCGTAGTCGATAACGGCAACTGTCGACATAATGTGATACAGGTTTTGGGGTCGGGTTGGACTGAGAAAGCCGGAATTATAGACTGCCTTTGGTGGAGGGCATGATGCCGGCCATGCGCTCGTCGTGGCTGATCGCCATTCTGATCGCGCGGCCGAATGCCTTGAACACGGTCTCGGCAATATGGTGGGCGTTGCCGCCTTTAAGGTTGTCGATGTGCAACGTGACACCGGCATGATTGACGAATCCCTGGAAAAACTCCTTGAGCAAATCGACATCGAAGCTGCCGATCAGCGCCCGTTTGAACTCGACTTCGTAAAACAGGCCGGGCCGGCCGGAAAAGTCGACTACGACGCGCGATAGCGATTCGTCCAACGGGCAGTACGCGTGGCCATAGCGGAAAATGCCTTTCTTGTCGCCCAGGGCCTGGGCGAAGGCTTGGCCCAAGGTGATACCGATATCTTCGACGCTGTGATGGGCGTCAATGTGCAAGTCGCCGTGAGATGCGATGTCGAGGTCTATCAAGCCGTGTCTGGCTACCTGATCCAGCATGTGATCCAAAAACGGCAATCCGGTCCGGAATGAGGTCTTGCCGTTTCCGTCGAGATTGACGGCGACTGTGATCTGGGTTTCGAGCGTGTTGCGCTCGACCTGGGCGGTGCGTGGGTTCATGCCTGAAAACCGTGAGTAATTGCCGATTAGTTTACGTGAATAAGACCGCTACGCCAAACTCTTGCTGGCAATTTCGTAAACGTCCTTGGACAGATGCTCGGTTTCGACGATGCGCCGTAATTCGCGTGTCATCAATGCCTGTCTGTCGGTATCGTAACGCCGCCATTGGGCGAAGCCGCCGACCATCCGCGCGGCGATTTGCGGATTCAAGGTATTCAACTCAATGACGCGATCCGCCAAAAACCGGTAGCCGTCGCCGTTTCTGGCATGGAAGTGCAGCGGATTGGATTGGCTGAACGCGCCGACCAGCGAGCGCACCCGGTTGGGCGTTTTCATATCGAAGGCCGGATGTTGCATCAAGCTTTGCACGGTGGCGAAGGTCTCGGGCATATGACAGGTGGCTTGCAAGGTAAACCATTTGTCGACGACCAGCGCCTCGCGTTGCCATTGCCGGTAAAAACTGTCCAGACAATCGGCCTTGGCCGGATTGCGGCTGTTGACGACCGCCGACAGCGCCGCAATCTGGTCGGTCATGTTGCGGGCGCTACGGAACTGGGTTTCGGCCAGCGCGTAACTATCCGGCTTTTCCAGCGCGGTCAGATAGCTCAGGCAGGCGTTTTTCAGGCGACGCCGTCCGACTGCCGAGGCATCGAAACAGCCCGACTCGTCCTGATGGTGTTCGGCGTACACGCGTTGGAATTCGGCGGATAGCGCGGTGGCCAGCGACAGACGTACGAATTCGCGGGCTTGGTGGATGGCTTCGACATCGACCACGGCCATCTGGCCGCCCAAATAACCTTCGTCAGGCAGACTCAGCAACAGGGCGCGGTAGGACAGATCGGCGCCGGCGTCGGCCAGAATCGCTCGGAATGCCTCGGTCAACACCGGGTTGGCGGTCAGCGTCCGGCCGGCCTGAATATCGGCGATCAATCCGAAAATAATCCGCGAAACCAACTGCTGGCCGGCTTCCCAGCGGTTGAAGGTGTCGCTGTCGTAACTGAGCAAAAACGCCAGTTCTTCCGGGTCTCGGTCGATCTTCAAGGTGACCGGCGCGGAGAAGCCGCGCAGCAGCGAGACGATCGGCTTTTCGGTCAAGCTCTCGAACACAAAGCGTTGTTCGGCTTCGGTCAGGCTTACGGTCGCTTCTTCGCAAAATTCGCCTCGGTACTGGAAGCGCGCCGGGCTACCGTCCGCCGCCAAGAAGCCCAGTTTGATCGGCACGTGCAGCGGCAATTTTTCCGGTTGATTTGGCGTCGGCGGACAGCTTTGTTTGACGGTCAACGTCAACCGACCTGCGTCGAACGCTTGCTCGACCTCCAATACCGGCGTGCCTGCTTGCGAATACCAGCGGCGGAATTGGGTCAGCTCGACGCCGTTGGCGTCTTCCATCGCCTTGATGAAATCCTCGCAAGTCACCGCTTGGCCGTCGTGGCGCTTGAAATACAGGTCGCAGCCCTGCCGAAATCCGGCCGCGCCCAGCAGGGTGTGCAGCATCCGTACCACTTCCGCGCCTTTTTCGTAAACGGTCAGCGTGTAGAAATTGTTGATTTCGATATAGGCTTCCGGCCGGATCGGGTGGGCCAGCGGGCCGGCGTCCTCGGCGAACTGACGGGTACGCAGCATGTTGACGTCTTCGATGCGCTTGACCGCCGGCGACGAGCGGTCGCCGCTGAATTGCTGGTCGCGGAACACCGTGAAGCCTTCCTTCAGACTCAATTGAAACCAGTCGCGGCAGGTCACCCGGTTCCCGGACCAATTGTGGAAATACTCGTGGCCGATCACGCCCTCGATGTGTTCGTAGTCGCTGTCGGTGGCGGTATCGGGCCGGGCCAGCACGAACTTGGTGTTGAATACGTTCAAGCCCTTGTTTTCCATCGCCCCCATATTGAAATGGTCGACCGCGACGATCATGTACAAATCCAGATCGTATTCCAGGCCGTAGGTCTCCTCGTCCCAGCGCATCGCGTTTTTCAGCGATTGCATCGCATGGCCGCATTTGTCGACGTTATGAGCTTCGACGAAGATTTCCAGCGCGATGCGCCGGCCGCTCACCGTCGTAAATTCGTCGGCGACGCATTCCAATTGTCCGGCGACCAGTGCAAACAAATAACAGGGTTTAGCGAAAGGGTCTTCCCACGCCACCCAATGCCGGCCGCCGTCCACGTCGCCGGCGCCGATTTTGTTGCCGTTGGACAGCAGCACCGGATATTTGGCCCGGTCGGCGATCAGCTTGGTGGTAAACCGACTCATCACGTCCGGTCGATCCAGAAACCAGGTGATCTTGCGGAATCCCTGCGCTTCGCATTGGGTACACAGCATGCTGCTGGAGAGATATAAGCCTTCCAGCGCGGTGTTGGCTTGAGGATCGATGATGTTTTCGATGTTGATTCGAAACGGCCGATCGCCGGGCACCCGGTGTATCGTCAGCGTTTCGTCGCTCAGCGTGTAGTCGCAGGCCGCCAGCGCTTGGCCGTCCAGCAAGATACCGACCAATAGCAGCTCTTCGCCGAACAGCGTCAGCGCCTCGCTCGCGCTCCGGCTGTCTGGGTTGCGCCGAACGTCGAGGCCGGCGCGAACCAGGGTGCGTTGTTCGTCCAGCTCGAAAACCAATTCGACCTGATCGATCAAATAGTCCGGCGGGGTGTAGTCTTTCAGGTAAACGGTTTGCGGGGTGGCGTCGCGCATGCTTATCGGTCGTCGGTTTTCACCGGTTGGGGTTTAGGAGAAATCAGCCAATAGGTCAAGCCCAGGGCCAGGATCACCGTCGCGATCGCGACGATGTAATGCCATTCGAGTTCCTTGAAGTCCAGCATGATGACCTTCCTGGCCACGGCCATCAACGCGGTAGCGATCACCATTTTGATCGGCAATGCGTCGTGTTTGATGTAAACGGTGATGTTGACGAAGATTTCAATCGCGATCAGCACCGCCATGAACGAGCCGAAAATCACCAGAATGTCGGAGACGGTCAGCATCATGAACGGCGCTTCGACCAGTTTTTGAAACATTACGTAGGCGACGTCGGCGACGCCCCAAAGTATCACCAAAACCATCAACACCGCGAGGATGCGCACCGCGAAATGGATCACCGCGTGCAAGATTTTGATCATCGCGTCCTCTACCGGCGGCGGCAATTTGACTTCGCCGTCGCTATCTCGGGAATTTCGGCCGCCGCTAGGGCGGGGCGGGGATGCCGGCGCGGGCGCGCTGGGGCGAACGGGCGGTTTATCCATCGGAACCTCCAGAGTATTGTAGTGCTGCTTTGGCGATGGCCGCCCAAGCCAGTAAAAACGCGACGCCGCCGAACGGCGTAATCATGCCCAACCAGCTTAGATTAAAAATCGCCAACAGATACAAACTGCCGGAAAACAAAACGATGCCGATCAGCAAACACCAGCCCGCCCAGCGTAAGCCTGGGTGTTCCGGCATGATGCCGACCAGCGCCAAGGCCAGCGTATGCCACATTTGATAGCTTACCGCCGTCTTGTAGATGTCCAAGCCGTGTTCGGACAAAACGTTTTTCAGCCCGTGCGCGCCGAACGCGCCCAGGCCGACGCCGAGGAAACCGCAAATCGCCGCGTAAAACAAAAACCGGCGTTGGCTCATTTCTCCAACAGCCTTGGCATCAATTGCACCAGATTGCAGGGTTTGGTGCGGTAATCCAGTTGGTCTTTGATCAGTGTCTCCCAAGCGGTACGGCAGGCGCCGGACGAGCCGGGTACGCAAAAAATGTAAGTGGCGTTGGCAACGCCGGCCAGTGCCCGCGATTGTACCGTCGAGCTTTTGATGTCCTGATAGGAAATCATTCGGAACACTTCGCCGAAACCGTCCAAGACCTTGTCCAGCAGCGGCTTGACCGCTTCCGGCGTACCGTCGCGGCCGGTGATGCCGGTACCGCCGGTGGTAATCACGGCGTTTACGTCGGCATCCGCGATCCAGTGGCTGATCGCCGCGCGGATTTGATAAATGTCGTCGGGGACGATGCGTTTCTCGTGAAGTTTGTGGCCTGCGGCCAGCAAGCCGTCGACCAAGGTTTTGCCGGACACGTCGTCCGCTTCGGTGCGGGTGTCGGACACGGTCAATATCGCGATATTGATTGGAATGAATGCTCTGCTGTCGGTCACGGCGCCTGCTCCGGATTGGCAATGGTCCCGCATTCTAAGAAACCCGCGCCGGCACTGCAAGCGACGTTCCCGTGTACATTTGGCGAATGCCCGGACCTCAAAATCGGCTATGCTGTCGATTCCGCCGATTGACGGCCCTTCCATGCCCTCGCCGCATCCGAGTCCGCCATGCTTCCGCCCACTTCCCGCTACGAAAAACTGGCCAGTCTGGCCGCGTTCTGTCTGTTGTTGTTCGCCTGCTATCAAGTGTTGCGGCCGTTTTTCTTCGACCTGTTGTGGGCGGCTATCCTCTGTTACGTGACCTGGCCGCTGTACAGCCGTTTGCGGGCTTGGAATTTGAGCGCCAACCGCGCCGCGATGGCGATGGTGTTGCCGATAGGGGCGCTGCTGCTGACGCCGTTTGCCGCCGCGGGTTTTACATTTACCGACGACATCAATCGGATGCTGCAATGGCTTAATCAAAGCCCTCACGAATGGCCGGCGCCGCCGGTCTGGCTGCGCGGCCTACCGCTGATCGGCGACAGCGCGGCCGATAGCTGGCTGGCTTTTGGGGAAGACTCCAGTCGCCTCGTCAATTTTGCCCGCCAATACGCCCTTGGGGCCGGCGGCTGGCTGTTGCAACAGAGCATCGGTCTGGCCGGCGAGTTGATGCATCTGGGTCTGAGCATCCTGGTGTTGTTTTTCTTCTACCGCGACGGCGAGCATGTCGCCGGCCACGTGGTGATCGCGGTCGAGCGTTTGGCCGGCGAGCGCACCCAACGGATTCTGCACATCGTCAGGACCAGTTTGCTGGCCGTGGTCTACGGCATACTCGGCACCGCGCTGGTACAAGCGCTGGCTTCGATGCTCGGCTTTGTGATTGCCGGCGTGCCTTATGCCTTCGTGTTGGGCGTGTTCGCGTTTTTTTTGATGATCATCCCGGCCGCCGGCACCGTGGTTTGGCTGCCGATCTCGTTATGGCTATTGGCGGAAGGCGAAACCGGCTGGGCGGTCTTTATCGCGGTCTGGTTTTTGGCCTTCGTCGGTACCATCGATAACTGGTTGCGGCCGCTACTGATCAGTCGAGATGTCGAACTGCCGTTTGTTTTGATCGTGTTCGGCATCTTCGGCGGTTTGTTGGCATTCGGCTTTATCGGCGTTTTTCTGGGGCCGACGCTATTGGCCACCAGTTATGCTTTGTTGCTGGATTGGTTGATCCGCACGGAACAGGAAACGCTTGCCGAATCCGACAAGCCGCCTTGCGAGGCTGGAGACGACCAGGCTTAAGCCGCGACTGTTCAGATCGGCGTCGGCCCTCTACAATCGCGCTTGCATATCCATTCGACCTGTTTGCCAAAAGACGACGCCCATGGCCTGTCGCGACGATCCGACCGAACCGAAAAAACTCGACCGCCGCGAGCTGATTCGCTTGCAGGAACAATACGGCGAATTGGTCCGCGACCTGATGACCGAAGATCCCGAACGGGTGATTCTAAAACTGGTGGGCCGCGGCAACGCCTATCTGACCGAGCTGGCCGCGTTGCGGGCGCATCACGCCTCGGTCAGGTTAAGAGCGATTGCCTTGTTGGAAAACCCGAGCCGCACCGTGCTGCAACGAATTGCCGTCGATGAAGCGGACAGCGAGTTCGGTAAAGCGGCGCGAGTCAGACTAGAGAAGTTAAGTCTGGACTAGTCTGCGAGTCGAGCATGTCTTTGAGCATTGAGGCAGATTTCCATAGTAAAAGCCACTGCCAAATCGGATAATTACCGCCGCTAATTTTACTTTCCACACATCACCTAGCCCGTGATCGACGCGACTGACTTTGGTTTTTGACTGATGACCGTTCCTCAAAAAATCGACCCCGCCCGCATCAAAAGTTTTATTCGTCGTCAAGGCCGGGCTACCGCCGGCCAAAAGTTGGCCTTGGAAAGCCATTGGGAAAAATACTGTCTATCACCCGATGCCGAATTCAACGCCGAGCTGGCTTTTGGCCGAGCCGCGTCGCTGATTGTCGAAATCGGTTTTGGCAATGGCGACAGTTTGGCGGCGATGGCCGAAGCCAATCCCGACTTGAATTATCTCGGTATCGAAGTGCACCGGCCCGGCGTCGGTCATTTGATGATGTTGCTGGAGCAGCGCGGCATCGCGAATGTGAGGATTTATCACCACGATGCGATCGAGGTTTTGGAGCGGAAGATTCCGGACCATTGCGTGGCCGGCGTACATCTGTTTTTTCCTGATCCCTGGCATAAACGCCGCCACCACAAGCGGCGCATCGTTCGGCCGAGTTTTTTAGCGTTGCTGAACCGGAAATTGGCGATCGGCGCTTACTTTCATGCCGCGACCGATTGGCGGGAATATGCAAAAGACATGTTGGCGACCCTATCGGCCGATGCCGGACTGAAAAACGCCAGCCCGACCGGGGACTATTGCCCGCGTCCGGACTATCGTCCGCTCACCAAGTTCGAGAACCGCGGCCTAAGGTTAGGCCACGGGGTTTGGGACTTAATTTTCACCAAAATTTGAGTTTAGCGGGCGTCGCTAAACCGGTCGACCACGAGCTTGCCGCCGGAAATCACCAAATCCGGATATTCCAGCAATTTCAGATTCTCGGTGGGATCGCCGCGCACCGCGATCAAATCGGCCGGTGCCCCCGGCATTAAACTGCCGAGCAAGGCTTGGTTTACATGTAGACCCGCCTTGGAGGTGGCGGTGCGCAGGACTTCCAGGGCATCCATGCCGGCAAGGTGCCGTAAGTACAGCAATTCCTGGGCGTCTATGCCCCAAGGAATGTCGGGATGGGCGATTTCCGCCCCGTACAAAAATTCGCCGCCCAGCGCCGCGAAGCGGCTGGCATTTTTTGCGACACCGGCGCACTGCGCCAAGGTATCTATCGTCGAAACCATCTTGACGCCCTGAGCGACGGCGCGCCTTAGTTGGGCCTCGGGCAGTTCTTCGCAAGGCGTGTGCGCCCATTCATCGACGCCGGCCTCCAACGCAATTTGCGCGCCGCGCGGCTCGGCCAGATGGGCCGTGACTTTTCGATTCAGCGCGTGTGCTTCGGTAACGATGGCTTTGACAATGTTCGGGGTCAACATCGGCCAGGATTTCGCCGCAGCCGAGTGAGTCTTGTCGTGCTGGTGAGCGTGTCCGTGCGCATGATGGTTCGACCAGGGGGCGCCGGTTTCGCCGCCGGGCTCCAGAGCCACCTTGATCACGACGGCGCCGCCGGCGATCAGCTCACGGACCGTCGCCCTGGCCTGTTGTTCGTCGCTGACCGGAATGGCAATGTCGGCCTCGCCGAGGCTGGGGATAGGGTAGCCGGCCGGCGCGGTGATAATCGGCCCCGACGTCATGAGTCTTAGATGACCGTCGCCACCGTATGGTGGATGCAAAGGGCCACCGACATCGCGCACCGTGGTGATGCCGTGGCTCAGTACCGTGTCGGCCGGCACGTGCCGATAAGTGAGATGGGCGTGCAATTCGATCAGTCCCGGCAACAGCGTGGCTTCGCCCAGGTCCAGGATCTTGGCTCCGTCGGCGGGTACGGCTTCCGCGCTATCCAGTTTGGCGATCCGGCCTTGTTCAATCCGAACCGCCGCATGGGTATGCACGGTATAGCCGTCGAAAATCCGCGCGGCGCGAATCAACAAGGCTTGATCGGCGCCGGCGTTCGGCGCCGTCAATGCGAGGGTCAACGCTGTCGCTAGCGAAGCAGGGCGTATGAAAAATCCGGTGGTTGCGGTCATCGAATCAGGTTGTGGTGGTTATTACGGTTGAATCCAGGCATCGACGGATATCCGGCTCGACGGGCGGGAACGCGCTGAAGGGCGGCGAGCGGCCGCCCTTGCCGACTTAGCGATCAAAAGCTGGCGGCGATGCCGACTTGGCCCCAGATGCCCGGCATTTCATAGCCGGGACGATAGACGTAGCGTTTGTCGAACAAGTTTTCGACGCTGACGAACACTTCGCCCTTTTTGCCCAGCTCGGAGATGGGCAGCGCCAGCCGAGTATTGGCGACCGTGAACGCTTCGACGCGCTGGGTGTTCACGTCGCTGATGTTACGGCTACGATTCAGCGCCCAGGTCCGCGATTGGTATTGTAAATCGAAGGAGAAGCGCAACGGTCCGATCGGGCCGTTGATGCCGGCGGTGACCGCTTGCTCTGGCGTGTAGGGTAAGTTTTCGATGCTCGGGTTCAGCAAGGTTAAGCCGGCGAACAAGCTCCAGTCGGCGATCAATTCCTGTTTGATCGAGGCTTCCAAGCCGCGCATCCAATAGGCGCCATAGTTCAGATAAGCGCCTTGGCTGACGTCGAACACATAGCGGTTTTTGATGTTGTCGATAAAAAAGCTCAAATCGATTTGGGTGGACTTGAAAGGCGATGCCTTCAAGCCGACTTCGGCGTGATCGACGCTTTCCGGCGCCAAGCCTTGCCAGCCTTGCGGCGAGAAGCTGAAGAACGGCACGTTAGCCAGCGCGCCGGAATTGGCGGCGGCGTCGATGCCCGGATAATTGACGCCGTTGGATACGTTGCCGAACAAGGTCAAGTTCTCGGAGATCAACGACAAGCCGGCATGCGGCGAAACCTTGGAGGCATAGTGGCTGTGGTCGTAAAAGCGCACGCCGACCGAAGGTACCAAGGTCCATTCCTTGTTCAGCACCAGATCGTGGCTAAGCGCGACGTAAGGCGTGGTCAGTCGGAAGGTTGGCGTCGTGAACTGATAAATTTGCTCGTCCGAACCCGGAATCAAGTTATTGATCTTGCCGTTCAGCCATTCGTTGTCGATGCCGGCCAGCAAGGTAGCGCCCTGCCAAGGCGAAAATTGCTCCTTCCAGCGGAAGCCGTCCATGCTGTATTGCGACAACAAATTGGAGCGGGCGCGCGGCGCGGACGCGAATGCCGCGCCGGTCCAGCCGGCCCAGTAAACCCCCTGGTTCAGCCAATTGCCGTCGCCGCCGTTATGGTACAGCGTGAATTTGCCCTGCCAACTGCCGTGCTGATGGCTGAGGCTGGCGGCCACCATGCCGGCCACGGTGTCGTATTCGCCGATCGGCGCTGTCACCCCGTATTGACCGGGATCGCCGGCGCGGTTGTCGGCGTACAAAAAGGTCACGTCCGAGCGCCAGTTGGCGTTGAATTGATAGCCGGCCTTGCCCAGTACATTGCGCAATTCGCCGTAGCCGTTTTGGCGGTTGCCGTCCGACTTGGCGTAGCCTTGCGCCACCGAAAAGTCGAAGTCGCCGTATTTGCCCTGTACGTCGGCCTGTTCGATGATGGTGCCGAAAAAACCGCCCGACAAACGGCCGCTACCGTGCAATCCGTCTTCGACCGCAGTCTTGGTCCGCAGATTGATCGAGCCGAAGTTGTTGCCGTTGATATGTGGCTGCGGGCCTTTATAGACCGTGATCGAATGCATGCCGTTGACCGGCAGCAAATCCAGCAAGGGGTGGTTCCAGGTCGCCATATACATCGGGATGTCGTCGATGTAGGTCTTGATCTCGCTACCGGGACGGCCGGCGCCTTGGCCGCGGATTGCCACCGCGCCGCCCTGATCGCCGCCGAACGCGCCGACCGGGTTGTAGCGCGAAATCTGCACGCCCGGCGTGCGCTTTAGCGCAGAAGCCAGATCGACGGCGTTCTGGTCGCGAATCTGGTCTTCGGTAGTGACCGCCGACACGTTGGAAAACTCGTCGACATGATTCTCTTCGATGATGGGGTCGGCGATGACCTCGGTGCCGGTTAATTCCTCTGGCTTCTGATCGGCGATTGTCGCCGTGCTGATTAGCGATTGGCTAAGTGCTAAAAACAGGGTTTTGCGAAGAATGGCGGGAGTAGGCATGGCGTGTTCCAAACAAAAAACAAGCTCCCAATATATTCGGCAAATTAAAATCTATTTTATGCAAAACGGCTTTTTTTATATTAAAAACGAACTCTTTAATTAAGCCGGGATATGGCGCGATTTAAATAAGAAATTGAGTTATATAACATAGATATTAATATGTTCCTCGCTGCATTGGGTGAATTTCTCTGCGAGCTCGGGTCGTGGACGCAATGGCGTATAAATTGCTTTTGCTCGGAATTAGCCCACTGTGCAATTGCCTTATGAACCGCAACGCCCACTCTTCCGCTTGCTGGCGTATCGATAGCCAGGATTTGCCGGCCGATTTTTCGGCGGAGGACAACTGCGCGCTCAGCCGATTGCCGGACAATCTCGGGCTAGGCGTCTCCAGCGTTTATTCCTTGGCGCCCGCGTTGAATTACATCGAAACCCGCTACCGGCCCAGCCGCGATCTTGCGGTTTGGGCGCGTACCGACGCGGCGGAGCCGCGCATGGTGGTGACTTTGGCGCTGGAAGGGCAGTCGCGCTATACCCCCACGCAGGGCGAAAGTATTGTCTTTCGCGAAGGTTATACGTCGGTGACGATTTTTAACGCCTCCGAAGGCGTCAGGGAATACGCGGCGGATCAAGTGGTCACCCAATTGCGTTTCGCGGTTAACATGACTTGGTTGGCTCAGGCCTTCGGCGCGGACAAGCTGCCGACCTTGTTCGAGCCGGCCGCTCGTACCCGGCAAGTCAGCTTCAGGCCGATTTCGAGCGCCGGCCTGACCGCGGCGCAGGCCCTGTTGCGTTGCCCGGTGTCTTCGCCCGCCAAATCCATGTTTCGGCACGGTCAGGCTTTGGCGATACTCGCGGCCGAATTGGATCATTTGTTTGGCGAAGCCCCAGACGTTGGGGGAGGCGGCCAGCGCGATCGGGAAATCGCCCATCAGGCGCGTGATATTTTGTACGCCGAATTTGTCGATCCGCCGACCGTCGAGGAGCTGGCGCGTCGGCTAGCCACCAATCCCTGCAAGCTCAAGCAATTGTTCCATCGCTATTTCGAAACGACACCCTACGGCATGTTACTGGAGATTCGGATGCGCGAAGCGCACCGTTTGCTGGAGGCGGGCCGTCAGCCCATCGGCTTGATTGCGGAGTTGGTCGGCTATCACCACGCCAGTAATTTCAGCACCGCTTTCACTCGCTATTTCGGTTATCCGCCCAAACGCATCGCCAGACGCGATTAAGGTTTCACCACAGCAAGTCGTCGGGGATTTGATACGCGGCGTAAGGATCGTCCTCCGCCGGCAAGTCCTGAGTGGCTTGGTTCAAAACCACGATAGGGCCGGCGTCTCTGGCCTGTATTTTTCGGGCGACTTCGGCCGGCACGATCTCGTAGCGATTGTCCAGGCGGACGATACCGGCCCGGCCGTTCACCAGAGCCGTCCGCACTTTGTCGGCGACATGCACCGACTTCACCTTGCCGTCGTCGGTGAAGTTGTAGGTCACACCGTCCGGGTGTTGGGGGATACGGTTCATTTCGACGATTTGTCTGATCTGGGCGGCCAGCGCTTTTTGCTCTTCGGCTAGCTTACGTTGGCGGTTCAGTTCCCGATCGCGCTCGATTTGCTGTTGCCGTTGCTGTTCGGCGCTCAGCTTGATTTCGTCGACGATTTCCACGCCGTTGTTGCGTTTCAGTTTGTCTTGCTTACGTTTCTCGGCCTTCACCTCGCGAGCCTTGGCGTCGTTGGTCAGGCCGGATTTCAGTAGCTGGGCTTGCAGCGGATTGAGTTGCGGTTTTTTCATGGTGTCAGGCGTCTTCGTTCATTAAATAAGGGGCTTCTGCCTCCCAATCGATCATCACCTCGGGCAATGCCGCGACCTGGGTTCGGCCAAGTCAGATAGTCGCGATAGGTGTAGCGTTTGTCGTTTTCCAATGCAAAGCCCATAACAGCCTCCCGGAGAATGGCGCGAATCCTGAGTTGCTGGGTTGGTCGGGCGCAGTGCCGTGCGCCGGGCAAGCATACCAGACTGTCAACGTCCCAGCAGCTTGCCGCTGGCATAACGTTGCCACCAAGACAACGGTTTGGTCAACGGAGTCGGGCAGCGGTCGTAACCTTGATATTCGATGCCGCGAAACACGTCGCCGCGCAGCCATTGGTATGCGGCCGGCGCGCTTTGTTGCAAGCGTTCCGGAATCAGCACGTATTGGGCGACCAGTTCCGCCAGTTTTTCCTGAACGTTGCCGTCGTAGCGGCCGTCGTTGACCTCGGCGAGAAATTCGAAGGCTTCGAACCATTTCGACGGCCACAGCGCCAATTTGGCGTCGGCGATGATTTTTAGGGTTTGTTCGTCGTTGGAAATCTTGCGGTATTTGTAAAAAAAATACAGGTCGTCCTCGCCGTTCCAGAAATGGAAGTTATCGATGGTATGGGCGATTTCGTGGACCACGATCGGCAATCGAAAATCCACCAGATATTCGACGCCGATGTCGCGGTAGACCGAGCCTTCCTTGCCGTTGTCGAAGGCCTTGACCGTGAACACGATCAGATTCTGGCCGCTGAACACCTGGGCCACCGTTTGCGATCGAAAGCCGATACCTGGCACAAAAGTCAACGGATGGGTGTGGTCGGCCTGCCAGATGCTGGTGTCGTAATCTTCCTGGTAGGCGTCGCGGATCAGGGCTTGCAGCGCGGCCGGCTGACCGGCGATTTCCTGTTCGAGTTTTTCGACCGGCTTGGCCTTGCTGATCGTCTGCCGCAAAAATGCCGGAATCTTGCGGACCGCTTTCTCGAAAATCCGCAGATGATCGGCACTAAACGGCTTGATCAAATAATTGGGGTCGTCGGCGTGCTTGACGACGGTCTTGGTGTCGTAAAACAGTGCTAGCGCTCGTGACGCTGCTTCGCGGTCGCCCCAGTACTTCTCCAGCACGCACAAGTCGCCGTCGGGCTGGCCGGCGCAGGCCGCGCGGTAGTCGGTCAAATCGTCCAGACGCTCCGGGTTTTTGTGGTCGGTCAACACCGCCACGGCCTGGCCGCGCAAATCGGGATGCCCGGCTTCGTAAAACTGAATAACGTCGGCCAGCCGTTCGATCGACAGGAACTGCTGCTCGCTGGTTGCGCATAACAATTCGTTACCCTGCGACAGCGTGAAGAAACGGTTTTGAAACAGCGGCTGAGCGGCCAATGCGGCCGTGTGACAGCAACCGAGCCAGAGCAGAACGGAGAGGGTAGTTTTCGGTAAGCGGGCCAATCGCTTACTTGTCCAAGCCCAACGAGTCCCAGACTTGTTCCATCGTGCTCAACTCCTTGTAATTGGCGACCGGCGTGCCGTTGGGATAGTTCATTTGGTACACGCGTTCGGCGTCGGCGGCCAGATCGTCCATGCCGAGTTTCCGGTAGCCGTCCTGCATGATCTGCAGCGCGAACGGTACCGCCGGCGTGCGTTGGAATTCCTTGACGACGTGGTTGGCGCGATTGACCGCCGCGACGTAAGCCTTGCGGCGCATATAAAAGTCGGCGACGTGGATTTCGTACATCGCCATGTTGTTGCGCAAGGCCACCATCCGCAGTTTGGCGTCATCGACATATTGACTGTTGGGAAAGCGGCGGATCAATTCCTGAAAATTATCGTAGGCATCCTTGGCGTTGCCGGGATCGCGCTGCGACGAATCGGTCGGCAAAAAGCGGTCGATGAAGCCAATCCCCCGGTTATAGTTGATCAGGCCTTTCAGATAATAGGCGTAATCGACATGCGGATTGCGCGGGTGTATCTTGATGAAGCGCTCCGCCGCCGCGATCGCCGCTTCCGGATCGTCGTTCTTGTAATAGGCGTAAGCGACGTTGAGCTGGGCCTGAGCGGCGTAATCGCCGAACGGATAACGGGCTTCCAGTGCCTCGTACAAGGTCACGGCTTTTTGGTAATTCTTGTTGTCCAGCGCTTCCTTGGCTTTTTCGTGGAAGGTTTTATCGTCCCAGCCGGCGTATTCTTCTTCCTGCGATTTATCCTTGTTACTCGAGAAGGCTTCCAGCGTTTCGCAGCCCGGCAGCGAACCGACCAGGGCGGCGACAAAAACGGTTTTTACTAAAAGAAGTCGCATGCGTTTATCAACACGTTGTAATATTGCAGGTTTTTTGCAGCTTTTGGCGGCCTAATGCCGCGAGTATAACTTAAAAACGACTATGACGATATTGACGGCTAGAGTTCCCGAAGAACTGGCGGGTATGCGCTTGGACCAGTGTCTGGCGGAGATTTTTCCGGATTACTCGCGCAGCAAATTGCAAACCTGGATCAAGGCCGGCCGGGTGCTGGTGGACGGCGAGGTGCTGAAGGGGCGGGAAAAGCTGGACGGCGGCGAGGAAGTCGAGCTGGATGCCGAAGCCGAGATCGTCATCGAAGACAACGCCGAAGACATTCCGTTGGACATCGTTCACGAAGACGACTCGTTGCTGATCGTCAACAAACCGGCGGGACTGGTCGTGCATCCGGCGGTCGGCAACTGGAGCGGCACGCTGGTCAATGCCTTGCTGCACCACGAACCGAACCTGGCCGTGCTGCCGCGCGCCGGCATCGTGCATCGCATCGACAAGGACACCAGCGGCTTGCTGATGATCGCCAAAACCTTGCAAGCCCATAACAGTCTGGTCGAGCAATTGCAGGAACGCAGCATAGAGCGCGAATATCTGGCGTTGGTAAAGGGTTGGATGACCGCCGGCGGCACCGTCGACGAACCGATCGGGCGTCATCCGGTCGAGCGCAAGCGCAACGCGGTGCGGCGCGACGGCAAGGAAGCGATCACGCATTACCGTCTCGAGCAGCGATTCAAGCGCCACACGTTGATTCGGGTCAAACTGGAAACCGGCCGCACCCATCAGATTCGGGTACACATGGCGCACATCAATTACCCGTTGGTCGGCGACCAAATTTACGGCGGCCGCTTCCAAATGCCGGCCGAATGCAATCCGGACTTGGCCGAAGCGCTGCGCCGCTTCAAGCGCCAAGCCTTGCACGCCGCCAAGCTGGGTCTGGAACATCCGGAAACCGGCGAGTATTGCGAATGGTCCGTGGCGATGCCGGACGATATGCAAAATCTGCTGAAGCTATTGGCCGAGAATGAGCTGGATCAAGCCTGATTGGCCGCTGCCGGTTGGAGTACGCGCCGCCGTTACGCTGCGGAGCGGCGGGGTCAGTGTCGGCGGTTATGCCAGCTTGAATCCGGCCAGTCATGTCGGCGACGATCAGGGCGCGGTCGCCGCTAATCGCGCGATCATCCGCGATATGTTGGCCTTGCCGGCCGAGCCGGTCTGGTTGCAACAGGTTCACGGCGTGACCGTGGTCAAGGCCGATCAAGTCGATGGCGTGCCGGAAGCCGACGCCAGCTTCACCAACCGTGGCGCCACCGTCTGCGCGGTGTTGACCGCCGACTGCCTGCCGGTGTTATTTTGCGGCGACGGCGGACGGGTCATTGCCGCCGCCCATGCCGGCTGGCGCGGTCTGCGGGCAGGTGTCGTCAAACAAACGCTGGCGGCGATGGACTGCTCGGACGTCACGGTTTGGCTGGGGCCGGCGATCGGGCCGGCGCATTTCGAGGTCGGCGACGATGTCCGCGACGCTTTTTTAGCCGAAGACAACGGCAGCGCCGTGGCCTTTACCGAATGTGGCACCGGCAAATGGTTGGCGGATATTTACCAACTGGCTCGCCGGCAACTGGCGGCGCTGGGTGTCGGCCGAGTCTACGGCGGCGATTATTGTACCTACGCCGATGCAGGCAGATTTTATTCCTACCGCCGCGACGGCGCCGCGACCGGCCGGATGGCCAGTCTGATTTGGAGAGAAGTTTGAACACGCTGCTGTTGATCGTGATTTTTACCGCCATCGGCGGCGTGCTCAGCGTGTTGGCCGCCAGCGTGTTCTTGCTGTTGCCGGAACGCGCGCGTCAGCAAGTGCTGCCGCACGGCATCAGTTTCGCGATCGGCGCTTTACTGACCGGCGCGTTTTGCGGATTGATTCCGCACGCCTTCGAGGACGTGGCGCGGCAAGACATTGCCGGATTGTCCGCCACCATTCTGGCCGGCATCCTCGGCTTTTTTACGTTGGAAAAGCTGTTGGTGTGGCGCCACTGTCATTCCCATGCCTGCGAAGCGCACGGCGAAGATTCGCACGACCACCACGAACACGGTCATCCGGCCGGCGAAGACCACGGGCGCCGGGTGGCCGGGATGTTCATCATCCTGGGCGACGGCATCCACAATTTCGTCGATGGCGTACTGATCGGCGCGGCGTTTCTGACCGATCCCCAACTGGGCATCGTCACCAGCCTGGCCGTGGCCGCTCATGAAATTCCGCAGGAAGTCGGCGACTTCGCCATCCTGCTGCACAGCGGCTACACCCGCCGCAAAGCCTTGTTCTACAATATGCTCGCCAGCCTGACCACTGTGATCGGCGGGATACTGGCCTATTTCAGCCTGGGCGATCTGCATCACATCCTGCCGTATTTCCTAACCCTAGCGGCCTCCAGTTTTATCTACATTGCTGTGGCCGATCTGATTCCGTCGCTGCATCGCAAGACCGACAGCAAGGCATCGCTGCAGCAAATCGGCTTCATCCTGGCCGGCGTAGTGTTGATTTTGACGATGCAAAACATCGCTCACCGCTACGAAGCGAAAATAGTCGCCCATCCGCTTGCAACGAGTTCGGAACGCGCGGATTAGAGCCTGATTCAGCGGCTTTATTCCGCCGCGGCCAACGTATATGCGGTGCGGTCCGTTACCCGGCGCAGCACGAAGCTGGAATGCACGCCGCTGACGCCTGGAATGCCGGTGATGCGTTTCAGCAGCAACTCCTGGTAGGCGTCCAAGTCCTTGACCGCGACCTTGAGCTGGTAATCGGCGGCCTGGCCGGTAATCAGCAGGCATTCCATGACTTCCGGGATCTCGGCGACCGCCGCCTCGAAGGTGGCGAATCGCTCCGGGGTATGTCGGTCCATCGAAATCTGGACCAAGACGGTCAGACTCAAGCCCAAGGCCTTCGCGTCCAAAATCGCCCGGTAGCCTAGGATTAGCCCCGCTTCTTCCAGCACCCGCACCCGGCGCAGACACGGCGACGGCGATAGGCCGATGCGGTCGGCCAATTCCTGATTGCTGATCCGGCCATCGCTTTGCAGGATGGTCAATATTTGTCGGTCGTAACGATCCAATTCCATGAAATTCCGCTCAGCATTAAAAGTGCGCAATTAATTTAAACATATGAAACTAAATTGGCAATATTCCTCCAATTTATCGTTTAGTCAAGACTAACAACGCAATCGCCTGCGCGTCGGCTTGGCCTATCGTATCGCCAACCGAAACACAGGAGACCAGCGATGCTAAGCAACCCTTCTTTAAAGTACCGACCCTTCCCGCCGGTAGTCTTGCCGGACCGGCAATGGCCCGACCGCGTCATTACCCGGCCGCCGATCTGGATGAGCACTGACTTGCGCGACGGCAACCAAGCCCTGTTCGAGCCAATGAACGCCGAACGTAAGCTGCGATTGTTCGAGACTTTGTGCGGTATCGGTTTCAAGCAAATCGAAGTGGCGTTCCCGTCGGCGTCGCAGACCGATTTCGACTTCGTCCGCCAACTGATTACCGAAAACCGAATCCCGGACGACGTGACGATAGAAGTGCTCAGTCACGCCCGCGCGCCGCTGTTGCGCCGCACCATCGAAAGCTTGCACGGCGCTCGTAGCGCCATCGTGCATATCGTTAACGCCACCTCACAACCGTTCCGCGAGCTGGTATTGGGCATGAGCAAAGCCCAAGTGCTGACGATGGCGGTAGACGCAGTGCTCTTGGTCAAGGAGTTGACCACCGCACAACCCGGTACCGACTGGCGCTTGCAATACAGCCTGGAAACGTTCACCGCCACCGAGCTGGATTACGCGCTGGCGGTGGCCGACGCCGTCGTCGAAGCCTGGGGCGCGACGCCGGATAACAAGATCATTTTGAACCTGCCGTCTTCAGTGGAAAACGCAACGCCGAACGTCTACGCCGACCAGATCGAATGGATGCACCGCCGCATCGCCCGTCGCGACAGCGTGGTGCTGAGCGTGCATCCGCACAACGACCGAGGTACCGCGGTGGCCGCCGCCGAACTGGCCTTGATGGCCGGCGCCGAACGGGTCGAAGGCTGCTTGTTCGGCAACGGCGAGCGTACCGGCAACGTCGACTTGGTGACCTTGGCCTTGAATTTGTACACTCAGGGCATCGCGCCGGGCCTGGATTTTTCCGACATCGACGCCGTCGCGCGTAGTTTCGAAGCTTGTACCGGTTTGACGGTGCCGCCGCGCCAGCCTTACGCCGGCGACTTGGTGTTCACGGCGTTTTCCGGTTCGCATCAGGACGCGATCAACAAGGGCTTTGCCGCGCGAACGGCGGATGCTTACTGGAACGTGCCGTATCTGCCGTTCGATCCGGCCGACGTCGGCCGTGGCTACGACGCGGTGATCCGGGTCAATAGTCAGTCCGGCAAGGGCGGCGTCGCCCATTTACTGGAACGCCATTACGGCGTCGTTTTGCCGCGCCGCTTGCTGGTTGAATTCGCTCAAATCGTACAGCAACACGCCGACGTTGCCGGCGGCGAAATCGGCCACGAGTTAGTTTGGCGCTTGTTGCGCGAGGCGTATTTAGAGGCGAGCGAACCGTTGCAATATGTCGGGCATCGTTTGACCGATACCGCCGACGGCCAGCGGGTCGAACTGGGTGTACGATGGCACGGGGAAGATCGCCATTTGACCGGCGAGGGTAACGGCCCTCTGGATGCGGCGGTTGCGGCGGTGGCGGTGTTGGGCTACACGCTCACTGTGCGTAGTTACGAGGAACGTTCGCTAGGCGTCAGCCGGCACGGCGGCGACGCCCGCGCTTGCGCCTTCGTCGAACTGGCCGGGCCGGACTCGCGCACTGGCTACGGCGTCGGCATCGACGACAACTTGGTCACGGCCTCGCTCAAGGCGCTGGTCAGCGGTATCAATCGTTTGGTCGGATAGCTTGCCAGGCCGGATGGCGCTCGATCGCGGCCAGCGCTTTCGTCAACAGGCCGATGCCCGGCTCGGTGCGGTGCCAGGTCGAGGCGCCGGAGGGATGCGGTAGCGGGATCAGGTCGGCGGCGTGGCCGTAGGCTTCGATCCGATATTGTTCGCCGATGATCGCACTGAGCTTGTCCGCCTTCAGCCATTGCCGGATCGCCAGTTTGCCGACCGGAATAATCAATTGCGGTTGCAACAGTTCGATTTCGGCACGCAGCCACGCCGCGCAGTTTTCGATTTCGGCGGGGCTCGGCACCCGGTCGCCGCCGCCGGCCTGCTTGCCGGGGAAACAGCGACACACCGCCGCCATGTACACCCGTTGCCGAACCTGCTCTTCGTTTAGGCCCAAGCGGCCGAACCAGCCGAACAGCGTCTTGCCGGCGGTCCAGGCGAACGGTTTGCCGAACTGGCCTTCCTTACCGCCCGGCGCTTGGCCGATCAGCATCACCTTCGACATCACCGGCTGACAACAAACTACCGGGCCGACCATGTCCGGACAGCGCCGGCACGCCAATAAGGCTGCCCTATGCGCGTGCAGCGCGCTCAAGCCAGTTGAAGGTCGATGCCGACCGGACAGTGGTCGGAGCCGGTAACCTCCGGCAGGATGAAAGCACTTTGGATGCCGGGCAGCAACGGCTCGCTAGCCAGCAGGTAATCGATCCGCCAACCAATGTTCTTTTCGCGGGCGTTGGCGCGGTAACTCCACCAACTGTAAGCTACTTCGTCAGGATGGAAATGGCGGAAGCTGTCGACCAGACCGCGCGCCAGAATGCCGCCGAAGCCGTCGATCTCGGCCTGGGTGTAGCCGGCCGACTTGTTGTAATTGGCCTTGGGCCGGGCAATGTCGATGGCTTGGTGGGCGACGTTGAAGTCGCCGCCGACGATGACCGGCTTGCGGCTTTGCAAGTCGGCCAGATAATCGCCGAAGGCACGATCCCAGGTCTGCCGGTATTCCAGCCGGGACAGCCCGTCGCCGGAATTGGGTACGTAGACGTTGACCAAATAAAAGCCTTCGTACTCTGCGGCGATGACCCGGCCTTCCAGGTCGTGTTCGGCTTGGCCGATGTCGCGCAGAATCTGCAATGGCTCCCGTCGGCATAGCAGCGCGACGCCGGAATAGCCCTTGCGTTCGGCCGAGTTGGCGTGAACGTGGTAACCGGCTATGCCGGCCAAGGCTTGGGCGACCTGGTCTTCCTGGGCCTTGGTTTCTTGGAGCAATATGCAATCGGCGTCGATTCGAGCCAGGGTTTCGGCAAAACCTTTGCCTTGCACGGCACGGATGCCGTTGACGTTCCAGGAGACGATTTTCATCGGTAAATAGCCAGGGCGGTTGAAGATCGACCTATTTTAAGGGCTGTAGCGGGCGGAAGCCAGGCGGAAGTGGCATGGCCTAGCCTAGCTTCGGCTTGTCGGCGGTCCATCGGTCTCGTCGATTCGGGTTGTGCAACGCGCTTCGTCCGACAATCACGAGGTAGCCAGACTTTTTGTTTCTTCAAGGTGGCGACATGCGGCATATTGGTTTAATATTAGAAAGCATTAATATACAAATATAGCGATACGTTCCTGCCGTTGCATTATTGCTATCAGCGGCTAGTCGTCGGCGACGCGACACTAGGCAAGCTGTCGGCCTATATATAGCGTTAGTGTGTCTTATTGTCGCAGGAGGAGGTTTTTGAATGAAATTACGTTAAAAACGTGTGGAAATTCGCCAGTAATCGGCTAACGTTAGTTTAAGGCAGCTTTAGCTGTCCGATTGTCTTCACCCCGCCCGGCGGCAAGTGGGGACCGCTTTATGCCAATCGTTTGGGAACCACGCGGACGCGTCATCCAAAACTGATCATTAGACGTGGATTCCGTCGCGATTTGACACGAGACAGCCGCTGTTTCCAGGCCCCGAGACAAGGACTAGATCATGAACATTCCAGCTTATCCATCTCCCGTTCATTGTGATTCGCAACGTAAAACCCCACGGAGATTATTCCCGTCCGCATGGGGTATCGCACTCGGCTGGTTACCGCTAGTCGCGACGGTGGCGGAAACCGTCGCCGAGCCGGAAATGCCCGGCGAGACCGTGCTCGAACAAGTTATCGTCACCGACAAATTTCCCAGCGTCAAAGCCCTGAATGCCTCGGAAATGGAAGCCGACATCGTCACCAGCAAGCGCGCCGCGATCAGCGATACCGCCAAACTGTTGGAAGACACGCCCGGCGTCAGTCTGTACGGTGCCGGAGGCGTGTCCAGCCTGCCGGCGATTCACGGCTTGAACGACGACCGGGTCAAGATAGACATCAACGGCATGACCTTGACCGCCGCCTGCGCCAACCACATGAATCCGCCGCTGTCCTACATCGACCGCAGCAATATCGGCAAAATCACAATCCTGACCGGGATTGCGCCGGTCAGCCTGGGCGGCGACAGTTTGGGCGGGACCATCTCGGTGAAAACCCCGGACCCGGTGTTTGCCGAACCGGGCAAGGACATACTGCTGGAAGGGAGTGCCTCGGCGTTTTACCGCAGCAACGGCGACGCGTTCGGCGGCAGCATCGCCGCCGCGGTGGCCAACCAATACGCTCGGCTGGAATACACCGGTTCGCACACCGAGAGCATGAATTACAACGACGGTAACGGCAACATCGTCAGTTCCACCGCCTACGAAAACCAAAACCACTCGGCGGCGCTGTCGTTCAAATTCGACAAGCATTTGCTGGTGATACGCGGCGGCCAGCAGCATATTCCGTTTCAGGGCTTTCCCAATCAACGGATGGACTTGACCAATAACGACAGCATCTTCGGCAATATCAGCCATAAGGGCGAATTCGACTGGGGCACGTTGGAAAGCCGGTTTTACTACGAAAGCACCCAGCACAGCATGGACATTGGCGAGGACAAGCACAATCACTTCCTGGACGGCAGCGTCTCCGGCGGCGCCTTCGCACCACCCAACGACCGGATGCCGATGGAAACCCGCGGTCGCAATCTGGGCTATAAAATCATGGCCGAGATTCCGTTCAACAAACGCGACACCTTCCGGGTCGGCAACGAATTTCACGGCAATAAAATCAACGATTATTGGCCGGCGGTGCATGGCGATACCGCCATCGCGGCCAACAACAACGATGCCCGTAGCGCTTACTGGATGATGGCGCCGGAAGCGATGTTGAACATTCACAACGGCGTGCGCGACCGAGTCGGTTTTTTCGGCGAATGGGAAGCGCGTTGGGACGATCATTGGAAGAGCTTGCTGGGCCTGCGTTACGACCACACCAACATGAATGCCGAAAACGTCCACCCTTATAATCCCGACCTGTTGAATACCGGGCCGACGTTCTCGATAGACCGGGCCGGCGCGATCACCGCGCTGAACGCCGCGAATGCCTTCAATGCCCGCGACAAGGAGCGCAATTTCGACACCTACGACATCACGGCCCTATTGCAATACACCCACAACGATATGAGCCAGTTCGAATTCGGTTACGCCCGCAAAAACCGGATGCCGAACATGTACGAGCTTTACACTTGGGGGCCGCGCAAAATGGACATGGCAATGATAGGCTGGTTCGGCGACGGCAACGGCTACACCGGCAATCTGAATCTGACCGAGGAAACCGCCCATACCGTCAGCCTGACCGCCGCCTTTCACGAACCGGCCAATAACTTGTGGGAAATCAGCGCCACGCCGTACATCAGCTACGTCAATAACTTTATAGACGCCGACCGCTGCTCCGGCACGCCGGGTACCGCGGCCGGTTGCGGTACGGCCCCGCAAACCGCGACCAATAGCTTCGTCTACCTGAAGTTCGCCAACCACGATGCTCGCTTGTGGGGCGTGGATGTCTCAGGCCGGACCCGCTTGTATAAAGACAATAACGTGGGCGAATTCGCTACTCACACCACGATGAGTTATGTGCGCGGCGAACGCATGGACGGCGGCAATCTCTATCACATCATGCCGTTCAACATGAAGTTGAGCCTGGATCACCGTTTGCAAAGCTGGCAAAGCGCGATCGAAATGCAGTTTGTCGACGGCAAGGACGATGTGCAGGCCATCCGCAACGAAACCACCACGCCGTCCTACATCCTGTTGAACGCCCGCACCGGTTACGAATGGGGCAAGGTCCGCTTCGACATCGGTCTGGATAACGTGCTGGATAAGCAATACTACCAACCGCTGGCCGGCAGCTATTTGGGAGACCGTTACGGCATGAACCCGACCGCCGCATCCAACGTCACCGTGCCGTGGGGCCGCAACGTGGCCGGCCTGGGCCGCTCGGCTTACGTCGGCGTCACGATCCGATACTAAGGCCGGCGACACTCTTTTTTAGTTGCCGTAACAGTTCGAATAGCCCCTCCGGGAGCAATGTCGTTCAGTTTTAAGCCGTTCGCTGAGTGGAGTCGAAGTGAACGGCTGGCTTCGACTCCGCTCAGCCAGCGGCTTATGGTTCAGCCAGCCGCTGGCGTTGGCACCGATCGAAACGCGCGAATAGCCAAAGGTTCACCGGCTCCCGCGACTTTCACCAGAGGGCTTAAATCCTGCCGAGCCAACCGGTATACTGGCGGCCACTCCGGCAATCTGGGATGACCCGCAAATGACACCCGTAAAAGCATTGATTTTGTCCAGCCTGACCGCCTGCCTGTTGGCGGCCTGTTCGTTCTCCGACAGTTCGAAAAGCTCGTCGGACAGCTCCGGCAGCGTATCCGATATGGCGTCCAGCCCGATCAGCTCCAGTTCCGACTCGTCGCGCACCGACCAGGAAAAGTTCGAAGACTCGGTCGCCGACTACACCGCCGAATTCGTGGTCGGCTCGTCCGGCTCGCTGGATACCTTCCGCGCCCACGTCGGCGAACTGGCCGACAAATACGGCATCAGCAACTGGGAAGCCGACCGTCATAGTTATCTGGGCATAGGCCGCGGCTTGAAAAAAGCCGATCTCGGCAAGCCGCAAATCTCCGCCTTCACCGAAAGCCTGAGCGGCAAGGACCCGATGAAGCAGCAGGCAATCGAAGACGGGCTGAAAAAATAAATCGCCGCGACGTTGGCTTAAGCCGCCGCCGAAGCTGGGCGGCGGCATTGATCTGCCTGGCAATCGCCGCGCCGGCAGCGGCGCGCGAGTTCGAGTTTCTGTACATCGAAGCCAACGAAGGCAGCGCCAGCGGCGGCCACGCCGCGCTTCGCCTGGACGACGCGGTCTATCACTTTCAGCATGTCGAACCGGGCTGGCTGCGCCTGTACCGCGACGATTTCGCCGCCTTCCGTTTTGCCTACGGCTTTCAAGAAAACCGCGCCATACACAGCCACCGCATAGCCGTATCCGAAGGGTTTTTCCAGGACTTGCAACAAGTCTTCAACCGCACGCAATTGATACAGACCCAGCATTTCGACCGCTTGCGCGCGCTGGCGGCCGACCGCGATTTGCTGCAAGGATTGCTCGAACCGGAGGAGGTCCGGCCGAGTTTGGCGTTGAAGGCCTTGGGCTATTTTCTGGAACGCTACCGCCCAGCCCAAGCGATGCCGGCGGATCGGCCCAGTCCGCGTCTGGCCGAGTTGCGGCAACTCGCGGCGGACCGTTACGGCGCGGACTTTTTAGCTGCCAAACGGCGGCGGATTCGCGAACAACTGCATGCACTGACGCCGGCCCGGCCCGCGCAAAATCCGCCAATCTCCGCCGAACGCTTCGAGGTCGGCGAACTTAGCTTCGGACAACGTTACGAAAACCAACTGCTGAATCTGGCCGCGCTCGACGTGTTGCAAGCCGGTCTGTCGCCGCGCCCGGAGACGCTGTTGCAAGCGCGTTTGCCCGAGCTGGCCTTAAACGCGGCGCAAATTCGGACCTTGGCGAGCTTTCGGGAAAACTTGATTGCCGATCTATTAGCCTTGCTCGACAGCCGGCGGCCGGATTGGGGCTATCCGCTGCTGGTCGGCATGGCCAGACTGCACGCGCTGGATGCCAGCATCGCGTCCGGCGAACTGAGCGTGTTGGATCGCAGCCTTCAGCGGGAATCCGCGCCGGCCTTGGCCGAAGCGGATTTACCGGTCGCGTTGCAATACGGCCGGGCCTTGCTCGCCGCCGCCAGCCGCCGTTTGACGGACGGCGAGGCGCTGGACGAACGCGGTTACGCCGAAATCGAACGCGGCGCCACCGCACTGCTGCAAGTGGCGGAGCCGCTGCGGCAAACGCCGCCCAAACCGTTGGCGGTACTGACAGCCACGCCGGCTAAGCCCGCCGCCGCCGAATTGCTCAGCTTGCCGCTGGCAACGGAGCAACTGGCGGCCGAGCTGGCGCTGGCCGAACGGCGCCTGAACCAATACCGCGCGCAACTGACCGAGTTGTACCGTTACGACCTGCTCGGCCGTAATTGCGTGACCGAGCTGTTTCGGATGCTCAACGCCACGGTCGGCCGAACCGGCGGCGCGAGATCGGCCGAGGCGCTGGCCGATGCCTCGCGGACGCTGCTCGGCGGCTATCTGGACGACAGCGGCGCCAACCGGATTCCGTTCGCGGCTTACGACAGCGTTGGCGCCAGCTACCGGGTAGTTGCCAGCGAGCGCCTACCGCCGTATCGCGAACGCCAACTGAACCGCCAATACCAAACCGAGCCGGCCTGGCGGGTGGCGTTACGCGAATCCAATGCGCTGACTTCGACGGTGTACGCTTGGCATGGCAACGACGCGGTCTTCGTGTTTTTCACCCAGGATGCGGTCTGGCCCCGCCCCTTGCAAGCCGGCTTCAATCTGGCCGCCGCCGGTGGACAGGCGGCGCTCGGCTTGTTGAGCTGGCCCTGGGACAGCGGCCGAAATCTGCGCAACGGCCTCAAGGGCGCCGCCGTCAGCCTGCCCGAACTGGTGTTTTTCAACATCCGCAAAGGCTCGTTTCCCGGTTTGTTACCGGACGCCGATGCGCTCGCCGACGCGGCGGCGGAGTGAGTGGATCAGCCTAGAAAAATCAGTCGAGCATTCCAAACCCCGTTCCGAGCCCAGCCGATGGGTAGGCGGGATTTGGAATGCTCGCCAAATGGGCGAGGTTTAATATCCGTTCGTGCTTCGACAAACTCGGCACGAACGGATTGACGCGTTCGAACGGTTTTTTTTAGGATCAGCGGTTAGCCTAGCCTAGGTTTGCGTCGAACGGCTGCTTAGACTCGTTATTGACAGCTGCCGTCATAGGCGCACGAGATATAGCATTCGGCCGGCGTGCCCAGGCTGGTGTAGTCCGACACCCCGTCGATCGTGCACTCCACGCCGTATATCCAGCCGTTAGCCCCATCGAGATACACCTCGCCGCCGTCGTTTTGGCAACGGGTCGCGACAGACTTGGCAGCGCGAGCCAGATTGTAATCGGCGGAATCGCGGCAACCGGGTAACCAAGAAGCGCCACCGTCCCCCCAGCCGCCACCTCCGCCGCCACCTCCGCCGCCCCAGCCACCGAAATCACCACCGCCGCTGCTCCAGCCGCCAAAGTCTCCGTCGCCGTCGCAGCTAGCGAATTCCGGCGCACACCATCCATTGCTTTCCATGGCCATGCCCACCGGACTAATCAAGAGTAAGGACAATATTCCGCCTATTAATCTGTTCATCGTGATACCTCGTCAAAAGCAAAATTTGGGTTTTCAGGGCGTGATGAGCGTTGCATCGCGTCGGTCGTCATCGCGAATCGGAGGCTGAAGCCCGCTCCGCGCGCGGCCTAGCCTCGCAACTTAGGGTATAAGCCCAAGTCCCGCGTTGTCTGTGAAGTATTCACTCGATCGGCTGTTGCGGCAGGCGATGCTTCGATTTTGGCCGAGCGAGCGCTGCCGTAAACCTCGCCGCAGTCTGTTAAAAAGGCGCGGGATGGCTTGAGCTTAGGCCGGGCTGTAAACCGATCGGGCTGGCTAGACTTGAGCTAGAATGCGGCCCATTCGAATCCAGGAAATTTCAGCGTCATGGCCACCGACACTGGTCCCAAACGTTTTCGCATCGCCTTTTCGTTCGCCGGCGAAAAGCGCGATTTCGTCGAACTAGCGAACATTGAGGATTCTTTTCGAGGAACGTGATAAAGATGGTTGTAGGAGCGGCTTCAGCCGCGATTGAGAGCGTACCGACACGAGTATGTCGGTACTTTTCCCAGCGACTTTGATAATAAAGCCTATTTTCCAAGGATAGTTCATGCAAACTAACGCCGACCATATAGCAATGGCGATAGAGGCATTGCAAAATGCGTTCGTTTATTTCGAAAGTTTGCAAAAAGATTTTGGACAGAAGTTCGGTAAAACCAGTATTCCTTCTACTCAAGAAGACATGGTGAGTTATTTTGCCAATTGCCAGCCGGAGGATGTTAGAAATGCGCTTATGCTCGCCAGAGGAGCGTTGGTAGGGATAGATTACCTGAAACTGACGGAGCTTGACGTTAATAACGTGGTTAAAGCCGTTATCGGAATATATTTGCTGGCATCAATGCGTTTGGTAAACTCAAATACTAAACGCGAAGGCAAGCATGTCTATTTTGTGCCAAAAAGTAGTGGTGTGATTTATTCGATTATTACCAAGGCATTTTATGGCGGCATTTTGGAATTGGATGTGAGTCAACAGGCGGAGCTTATTCAGCCAAAAGATGTATACGAATTGCTGCCGGCCGGAAATGGCGAGTACAAATCGCAGTGCTTCGAACGTTCGGTTTATACTCGGGTTTTCGAAAACAAACAGTCGGCCGGCATTAGCGCGCTGGATTCCGAACCGTTAAGCGATGCGGAAGCAGATCAGCTTTTCGAAAGACGAGATTCGCTGTTCTTGAAAAAGAGTTTTTGCGTCGTGGTAAAAGATTCCGGAATGCGGCCGGCGGACGCGGTTCCTGTCGCCGAGCGTTTTGAAATACCGATCATGTTTCAATCGGATCAAACCGATATTCTGTTATCCCAAATAATGACACCCAGTCGATTAGATAGCGCAATTAATGAGTTTTCAAGACAATTAAACGAGATTTCAAATTCTCGGCCATCAACTGAAGGCCACTCAGGAGAGCGACTCATGGCAATAACCAATAACTTCAACGGAAATATCGGAAATTTGGCTCAGAACCAAGCTACAGGTTCGATCGCTCAAGCCGGAACCGGGCAAACGGCGAATATCGATCAGCGCACTGGCTTGGAATTGCGGGAATTAACTGATTTGATCAAAATTCAACTGTTGACTGAAATTAATAATCATCCTTCCGAAGAGTCGCGGGTCGGCCTGAGAAATCAGCTTGAATTGGCGGAATCGGAATTGGAAAAAGCCAAGCCGGATAAAAATGTAATCCGTAATTCGTTGGAGTCAATCAAGGCAGTTGGCGACTCGATAGAGGGCGGCGAAAAGATTGTTGAGCTGTGTACAAAGGCGTGGCCGTTACTGGCATCCTTGCCTGCTCTCTTTTAAATCACTCTGAAAACCGTTGAACGCGGAACGGATATTTTGTGATCGGAATGCCTTCAATCGCGGCTGAAGCCGCTCCTACGGCAAGGCATTTGATTTGCCGGGGCGAAACCCTTACTTAATCGTGGAAAAAATGTCGTCATGACCACCGTCAATCCCTTCGTCAATCTCGACGCTCAAACGCCAGTCGATTTGAAACAAACCGACCGCTTCCCCGCCGCCGGCCACTACTGGAGCCAGCCGGAAATCGATGCGTTGATATTCGCGTTCGCGGCGCGGCGGCCGTTGTTGGTGCGCGGCGAGGCCGGTAGCGGCAAGAGCCAGATCGCGCGGGCGGCGGCCCGGCATTTGAACGGCGGCGAACCCTGGGTCGAAGTGATACATCCGCGCTTCGAGGCCTTGGACTTGCTGTACCGGGTCGATGTGGTCGAGCGCCTGGCCGACGCGCAAATCCAACAGTTGGACAAGACCAACAAAAAATACGTCAAACCCGGCCGATTGTGGCAAGCGGTGCAATGCCTGCAAGACCACGCCGATGCGATTCCGGTACTACTGATCGACGAAATCGACAAGGCCGATGCCGACCTGCCCAACGCCTTGCTGGATGTGCTCGGCAACCGCAGCTTCGAGGTGCCGCCGCTGGCCGATCTGACGGTGCGCGCGCCCGACCGGCGCTGGCCGCTGATCGTCATCACCACCAACGAAGAACGCGAACTGCCGCCGGCCTTCATCCGCCGCTGCGCGGTGCTGAACCTGAATCCGCCGAAGGATGATCACGCGTTTAAAGATTGGCTGATCGAGCGCGGCCGGGTGCATCGCCATCTGGCGATAACCGACGCGGCCCGCTTGCAGGCCGCCGAGCAAGTGCTGGCCGACCGGCAAGTGGCCGAATCGGCCGGCTATCCGAAAGTCGGTCTGGCTGAGTACATCGACTTGCTGACCGCGTTGCACGAACTGACTGAAGCCATCGCGGACCCGCAAGAGCGCCGGCAAAGCCAGATCGACTGGCTGCAACGCCTGGGCGCCTACGCGCTGGTCAAACATGCGGAGCAGGACCAAGGCCGCGCGCCGCGCGCCGCCAGCCAGCCGGCGGCGGACGCTGAGTGAAACCTGCCGGCTTTGCGCCTGCCCAAGGCGCGGTGGCCCGCGCCGATCTGCTGCGCTTACTGGCCAGCGCGCCGCGCCCGCTGTTGGTGTTGGATGACGCCGGCGAGCACGGCTTGGCTTACCGCGAACAAGCGGCGGCCGAACCGGCGCTCGCGGCCGAAACCCTGGCCGTGCCGGAGCGCGATCCGGCGGACCCGATCGCCGCCAGCCCGTATAAAGTCCCGCTGCAAATGCCTTTTGCTCACGTGATAGCCGAACGGAAGCGTCGCGAACCGCTGGCCGCCGAGTCCGACCCACCGGCGACACCGGCGGTCGAGCCGATTAGCGAGGACGATGCTAAACCCTTGGCCGAACGCCGACTGGTCGATTATGAAGACCTGGTGCCCAAGGCTCGCCTGCTGCCGGCCTTGAAACGCCATCTGGCCCACGACCAATTGGGCGGTTTGGATGTTTCGACGCTGGTCCGGCAAATCGCCGGGCAGCGATTGCCTCGGCAACTGCCGCGCCGGCGCCTGCAAACTTGGCATCCGCAATGGGTGGTGGTACTGGATTTTTGCCAGCGGCTGTGGCCTTACCGGCAAGACATGCACCGGCTGGCCGAGCGTTTGCTTCGCCAGTGCGGCGAGAGCGGCATCTCGCTACGCATCGTCAACCACGGGCCGCTGAATCCCTGGAGCAACTGGCTGGAAGAACAGCGCAGCCACGGCCCGCTGCCGGCCAAACGGCTTTGGCGGATGCCGGCCGCCGGCACGCCGGTGTTGCTGGTCAGCGACTTGGGACTACTGGAAGGCGCGCAGTCGGCCACCCATCACGCCTGGCTGCGCTTCATCGGCCAATTGAGCCAAGCGCAAACTCGGCCCTGGGCCTTGCTGCCGCTGGGCGCGGACCAGCTCGACCGCGATTTGCCCAAGGCACTGTCGCTGTTGCGCTGGAGTCCGGATGCGCGGATGCACCCGGAACGCGCCTTCGGCGGCGGCCCGGCCGAGCCGGCCGGCTTGGCCGAGCTGCTGGCGATGGCCGCCGTCACTCGCCGAGTCGATCCGCCCTTGCTGCGGGCGATGCGCCGACTCAACCCGCATGCGCCGCTGAACGCCGGCTTGGAAGGCGCGTTCTGGTGCCACGCCGACGTCGAGGCCGGCGCGGCCGCCCATATCCGCAGCGAGGCTCAGGCCCGCCACCTGGCGCACTTTTCCGAAAGTCTTGAAAAAGTCCATTTGGACCTGGAAGCCTTGCGTTTTAAGCACCACGCCCATTTACGGGCGGTGTTGAATCACGAAGAAACCTTGTTGTGGCGGGCGCATGCGGCGTGCGACGACGCGGCATTGCCGGAGCAAACCCGCCTTAGAACCCAAGCCGCCGAAACCTTCATGCGGCAACTGGCGAAAACCCTGGCTCAGCCGAATGCGCTCGAAACCGCCGGGGTCTGGTGGCAGGTTGCGCAAGACATCGTCAAGCGCGCCGACCGGCGCATGGCCGAAACCTACCCGCAACTGCTGACGCCGTTGGTTTCGGCGATCGCCGAGGCGACTGGCGACCTGTCGAGTGCGCCGGATTGGCTCGATCCGGCCGTGCTGGCCGGTTTGCGCGGCGTGGGGTCGGTGCCCTGCCGATTGGTCCGCGACGCCCGGCAACAGGCGATCACGCTTAAGCCCGTGCTGGCGAATCCGCCCAGGCAAACCGCATTCGGCGATCCGCTCAGCGTGGATGGCGGCGGCGTGCGGATTGATTGCGCCGGCCGTAGCGCCTGGTTACCGTTGCCTGCGGTGTCCGCGCGGATTTGCAGCCTGAACGACGACAACGAAATCACGTTGACCACCAGCAGCGAGAGCTTGAAACTGGTGCGGGTCGGCAGGCCGCGAGGGGCGGCGGCTTGGTTGGTGGAATCCAGTTGTCTGACCGTCGTCGCGCCGGACTTTTGCGGCAAGGAATGGCGATGGCGGGATGACGAATTGAAGGTGGCAAAAAATAGCAGCGGCCAAAACGTGCTGGTCGAAAAGCAACTCCGCAAATCGCTGGCCCCGCATGTTAAGGACCAGGGACGCATCTTTCAGGAAGGCCAACACGCCTCCGGCGTAACCTACTATCTGGACGAATACGGCGTATTGGCCGAGTTGCTGGTGGTCACCCCGCACGGCACCGCCGCGCAATCGTTCCGCTGGATAGAGCCGGGGACTTTTTTGATGGGGTCGCCGGAGGATGAAATCGGAAGACGTAAAGATGAAGGTCCGCAACACTGGGCGACAATCAGCCAGGGCTACTGGCTGGCCGACACTGCCTGCAGCCAAGCTTTATGGCTGGCGGTGATGGGTAATAACCCCAGTCATTTCAAAAGCGACCCGAACAATCCGGTGGAACAGGTCAGTTGGTGGGGCGTGCCACAGTTTCTGGAAAAGCTGCAAGTTTTGTTGCCGGGCTGCCAGGCCGATCTACCCAGCGAAGCCGAATGGGAATACGCCTGCCGGGCCGGCACCACCACACCGTTCAGCTTTGGCGCCAACATCACGCCGGCGCAAGTCAACTACGCCGGCCATTATCCGTATGCCGGCGGCGAGGAAGGCGAGTACCGGAAACGGACCGTGCCGGTCAAAAGCCTGCCGGCCAATCCGTGGGGCTTGTACGAAATGCATGGCAATGTCTACGAATGGTGTAAGGATGGTCGGCGCGAATACAGCGCGCAGGCGCAAACCGACCCGCTCGGGCCGACAGGCAAAGATCAATCCCGTGCGATTCGCGGCGGCTCCTGGCACAGCTACGCCTGGAGGGCGCGCTCGGCCCTCCGCAGCGCGTACCATCCCGTCTACGCCTACGACTTCCTGGGCTTTCGGCTTTGCCTGAGGTCCATCCGGCCCGGTCAGGCAGCGGGCGGCCCGGCGGGATCGCCGGGCCGGGCGAGCGGAGCGAGCCCCCGCGCGCCTCGGGTTGGTGAGACTGGCCGGAGTGGGCTTGCCGCCAAACTGGACGCGATTTTCCAACCGGACCCCAAACCGAAACGCCGATCATGACCCTGCACTTTTTCGCGATACCTGCCCTGCAGCCGCAACACGAGTTTAACCGCCGCGTAGCCGCCACCGAAGCACTCCCGGTTTTTGCCTATCCCCTGCCGGCCGGCAAACCGCAACGGCCGCCGCCGACTTTAGCAGGCGCCTCTTCCGCGTTGCGAGTGCCGTCGGCCCCCGTAGGAGGCGCTTTAGCGGCGACTGATGCATTGTCCAGTTTGCATGGGTCACCGACCAATTTTCCAGCCCGGTAATCCGCGATGACAGACCCCGCCCGCTTCCCCGACCCGTTTCCGCCGCCGTTTGCCAGTGCCTGGGGGGATGATCGCTTTGGACTTTGGGCGGCTATCGAGGTTGATGGCGGAGATGTGGGTATCGTGACGCAAATGTTCCGCTGGATAGAACCTGGCACGTTTTTGATGGGCTCGCCGGACGGCGAGCTGGAGCGGTCTAGCGACGAGGGCCCGCAACACCCAGTGACGATTAGCCAGGGTTTCTGGCTTGCAGACACGGCTTGTACCCAAGCCTTGTGGCTGGCGGTGATGGGCAATAACCCCAGTGCGTTCAACGATGATCCTAACCGGCCGGTGGAGCGGGTCAGTTGGCTGGACGTGCAAACGTTTCTGGAAAAGCTGCAAGCCTTGCTGCCCGATTGCCAAGTCGATCTACCCAGCGAAGCGGAATGGGAATACGCCTGCCGAGCCGGCACCGCCACGCCGTTCAGCTTCGGCGCCAACATCACCCCGTCGCAAGTCAACTACGCCGGCCATTATCCGTATGCCGGCGGCGAGCCAGGCGAGTACCGGAAACGGACCGTACCGGTCAAAACCCTGCCGGCCAATCCGTGGGGCTTGTACGAAATGCATGGCAATGTCTACGAATGGTGTAAGGATGGTCGGCGCGAATACAGCGCGCAGGCGCAAACCGACCCGCTCGGGCCGACAGGCCAAGATCAATCCCGTGTGATTCGCGGCGGCTCCTGGGGCGGCATCGCCTGGGGGTCGCGCTCGGCCATCCGCAACGCGCTCCAGCCCGGCAGCGCCAGCAGCCACCTCGGCTTTCGGCTTTGCCTGAGGTCCATCCGGCCCGGTTCGGCTGCGGGTGGCCCGGCGGGATCGCCGGGCCGGGCCAGCGGAGCGAGCCCCGAGGTTTAGACGCGCCGACCGGTTTGGAACACTGGAGTACAAACCTAGGTTTGTACTCCGACCACGCGTGGCGAATGGCTGTCGTGCGCTGTGGGATGGCGACCGGCCCAGGCAAACCGGGCGTTAAAAAAGGCGGCCTCCGTGGTGTTCACCCCGCCTATGTTAGGAGCAATCAAGGCTTTCGGCTATGCCTGATGTCCATCCGGCCCGGTGAGGCAGCGAGTGTCCCGGCGGGATCGCCGGGTTGGGCCAGCGGAGCGAGCCCCGAGGTTTAGACGCGCCGACCGGTTTGGCGCACTGGAGTACAAACCTAGGTTTGTACTCCGACCACGCGTGGCGAATGGCTGTCGTGCAATGGGGCTGGTTGTCGGCCCAGGCGAACCGGGCGCAAAAAAAAGGCGGCCGCCGCTTGGAGGTCGCCTTAAGGCTGTCGTCCTTGGATGAATCGGTGGATGTTGCTTCGGGCCGGTGACGCTTCGACGCGAATCGGAGCGACGTGCCGTTTGAGTTAGAGTCTAGCCGGACCCGTTTCAATCGTTAGGTCTACTCGCTTGAATTCGTTAAATTTTGCCGGTTTATGTGCTGGTTTTCACATTCTTCTGGCCAGTCGGTTGGTCTGCCGTGGCGGCCGGGGCGTTCATCGTCGCCAGAAACACGCCGATCACGATCATGATGGCGGTAATCCCGTAGCGTTTGAATGCAAGAGCGGCGGTCTTGGCTATTTTGTCGAGCGGCATGGTTGTTCTCCGAAAATGGTTTGGTGGCAGCGAGCGCCGGATAGGGCGCGTTACAGGTGGCGTACCGGCACGCCCTTGGTTTTGGGACGCGGCGCGGTGAAGATGTCCATGGCTTCGCTGAGAATTTGGTCGCACAGCGCGCACAGATCGCCTTCCAGGTAGATTTGTTCGCAGCGGGATAAACGGGTGCCGCAACGGCGGCAGCATTTGGTTTTGGCTTGGGTTTTCATGGCGGTTTCTCTCTCGATGTCAGTTTGTCGATAGTCTGGAAGACTGGTTAAGTCTGTCGGTACTGTTAACGCAAGACGAGTGCCAAATTTGACCGAAATGCTGGGTATTTTTTAACTGTTTGATATTTTTGTATTTTGTGTGTTTGTGTGGGTAGCCGGGTTAGATGAAAACGCTTGTCGGCGGAGAAAAGGGTTACCGGATTTCGTAACGCATACGAAATATCGTGTCCCGCCGATGCCGATTGCGCCGAATTTTCGCCGGAGGGCGACCTGCTTTGGTCTGGGCGATGAAGTCGTCGGGTTCGAATAGGGGGCGATTGGGTTGGGCTGAGGGTAGCTGAAACCGCTCGATAGCGAATGCGTGGGCTTCGACTCCGCTCAGCCAACGCGACTCCGCTGAACCAACGCGACTCCGCTGAACCAACGCGGTTCGGCTCAGTCAACGCAGCTCCGCTCAGCCAATGCGATTCGGCCTCGGCAAACGCGATTCGGCGAAATCCATCGCCCACTTTACGCTGAAAGTCGGTGGACTTGGTACCGATACTTCGATTTCGCAACGCCGGCTATCGCTGCTAAAACTATTCCCTCAGCCTTGAGGTTGACTTTTCGGGACGAAAAGAGAGCGTGCTCGTTAGGATATTGGCTCGGCGAGCTACGAAATATCGTCGAGTTGTTAGCGAATTGTGCTAAATTCTATTGACTTTAAAATCAGGTGCCGTACAGAACGCCAGCAATGGAATGCCGGATTACCCGCCTAATAACAAAAACGCATGCGAAACCGATCGTTCATCACTCGAATCCGCCTAGCCTGGTGTTACACCGGACTACTGTTGTTGGCCGGCCCGAGCGGGTTTCCTCAGACAGCCCGTGCCGCCGGGCACAGTCATGCCGAACAATTGGCGATTCCGGATTCCAGCGATTTCCGGGGCGAGATGCTGTTATTCCCGGCCGTGACCGTGATCGACCGCTACGATCAAGGCCCGAAAAAGAAACCGGCCAACAGCGAAGTGATCCCGGAGATGAACTTCTTTTACACCGCTGATTACCAGCAATTTCGCTTTCTGGGCGAGTGGCTGGTGTCGACCAAGACTCACAACCTGGAGCGGATTCAGTTCGGTTTGCACTTGGGCGAGTCCAGTTTGTGGCTGGGCCGCTTTCACAACCCGATCGGCTATTGGAACATGCAGTACCATCACGGCGCTTTTCTGCAGAACACCGCCAGCCGGCCCGGTATCATGGCCTTCGAAACTCAGGGCGGCGTGATTCCCAATCATTTGACCGGTTTGTTCTGGGAAGGCGTGCATCAATTCGACGAAGCCGGCCTGTATTACTCGGTCGGCGCCGGCGCCGGACCGTATCTGAAGCGCGGTTTGTCGGCCTTCAACGTGATCGAGCCGGGCGGTTCGCATCGGCCGGGCGCCACTTTCCGATTGGGGTACCAGCCGGTTAGCTTCGGCGTCAACGAGTTCGGTATTTCCGGTGCCTATACCGAGATTCCGTCCGACCTCAACGACGTGCGCGAAGTGAAGCAATTCGTGGCCGGCGCTTATGCCAACTGGCAACAGGACAGCGTGCATCTGTTGAGCGAAGTGGTCTACGCCAACAGCCGCCTGGAGCACGACGCCGGCTTGCGTAACGGCGGCAGTTTCTTTAACGCCTACGCGCAAGCCGAATGGGCGTTCGCCGACGATTGGACCTTGATCGGCCGGATCGAAGGCACGCGCGGCGGTCAAAACGATCCTTATTTGGCGCTGTTTCCGCGCTACGTGCGGGACAGGCTGCTGGGTGGCTTGCGCTACCGGGTCAACAGCAATATGGCGCTGAAGGTGGAAGCTTCGCAGGATCATATCCGCGACGACCGTTACGGCCAGGTGATGTTTCAGTGGAGCGCGGTATTTCCATGAGACTCCGGCGCGCTTTATTTTGGTCGAGTTTGGCGGCGGCTCTGCTGTTCGGCGCGGCGCGGTCCGGCGCGATCAGCCGGCAGTCCCTGGTATTGGCGACCAGCATCGATTCGGCGGTACCGTCACTGACGGTTCAGGAAGCCCGAAAACTGTTTCTGGGTGTGCCGCTGGAAAAAGAGGGCGAGCATCCGGTGCCGCTGGTCAATGCCAGCGATCCTTTGATTTATCAAGTCTTTCTGCAAAAAGTCGCGTTCATGTCGGCGACCGCCTACGAAAACCAAACCATCTCGGTGGTGTTCCGCCTGGGCGGCAAACGGCCGGAGCGCTACGACGATTACCAGCATCTGGTCGAGGCTTTGCAACAACACCCCGGCACCGTGACTTATTTGTGGGAAGATCAGGTGAAGGCAAACCAACGCATCAAATCCGTTAACGTACTATGGCAAGGATCTCTCGAGTAGGCCGCTTTTTTAATAGTTTTAACGGTCGAATGATCGTCGCGGTGGTCGGCATTCATTTATTGCTGGTGCCGATTTTGTTGTTCGGTATTTATCGGGTCATCAAGCCCAGCATGGAAGCCCAATTCGTCAACCAGGTGCGCTCCGACGCATTGATGTTCGGCAATCTGGTGTCGCCGCGATTGTCGCGCGGCGACATCGGCGAATTGCAGGGCTTGCTGGGCGAATTTTTGCTGAACGGCCGGCTGGCCTATGCCGAAATCGCCACCGAACAGGGGCAGGTCCATGCCGACGTGGCTTTGAACGCGCGGCAGGCGTTTCAGGAGGATTTTTTCTTCGGCGAACACGGCGACGGAATTTACTTTGTCGCGGTGCCGGTCAGCGCCGACAGCGGCCAATCGGCGACCTTGCGGCTGGGTTTCGACGAAAGTCAGATTCGTCGCGAGATTTACACGATTTACCAGCGTAGCGGTTATTTTGTCGCGGCTTACATGGGCTTGACCTTGCTGGTGGTCGGTTTGTTCGGCCGCAAGCTGGTGCTGCCGCTGGAGCGGTTGCGCGACGAAGCCGAGCAAATCGCCGAAGGCAATCATACCGGCAGTTTCAGCACCGGCACCCGGATCACCGAAGTCGCGGCCTTGGCCGAACATCTGGAAAAAATGCGCCAGGCGCTGTTGTCGGCCCGCGACGCGGCCTTGCAGGCCGCCGGCGCCAAGACCGAGTTCTTGGCCAATATGAGCCACGAAATTCGCACGCCGATGAACGGCATCATCGGCATGATAGGCTTGGCGCTGCGGACCGACTTGACGCCCCGCCAGCGCGAGTTTTTGGCGATGGCCAACAGTTCCGCCGATGCCTTGCTGCGCATCGTCAACGACATTCTGGACTTTTCCAAAATCGACGCCCGCAAACTGGAGCTGGACCACGCGCCGTTCCGCTTGCGCGAAAGTCTGGGAGATACCTTGAAGTTGCTGGCCGGCCACGCCCACGAAAAAGGCCTGGAGTTGATGCTGCGCATCGATCCGGAAGTGCCCGACGATTTGATCGGCGACACCGGCCGCTTGAACCAGGTCATCATTAATTTGGTCGGCAACGCGATCAAATTTACCCAGCACGGCCAAATCGTGGTTCAGGTCAAGCCCGAACACCACGACGCCGAGCGGGTTTGTCTGCACTTCGCGGTGCAGGATACCGGCATTGGCATTCCGGCCGACAAGCAGCGCCTGATTTTCGAGGCCTTCGCCCAAATCGACGCGTCCTCGACCCGCAAATTCGGCGGCACCGGCTTGGGGCTGTCGATTTCGTCGCGGCTGGTGGAATTGATGGGCGGCCATCTGGCTCTGGAAAGCGAACTGGATCGCGGCAGTACCTTCTTTTTCACGGCGGTATTCGAGCGCCACGTTCGGGCGGCTGACGACGTCCAAGTGCCGGAAATCGACGTTAAGGGCTTGCCGGTGCTGATTGTCGATGACAACCTGATCAATTTGCGGGTGTTCTCGGAAACCCTGAGCCATTGGGGCATGCTGCCGACTACCGTCGATAACGGCCAGGCGGCGATCGATGCGCTCCGCTGCTCGCGGGCCACCGATAGCGGTCAACGCTACGCGATGGTACTGCTGGACGCGATGATGCCGATGATGGACGGTTTTACCGTGGCCCAACGCATCCGCGAGGATCACCGCTTCGACCCGGTCACGATCATGATGCTGTCGTCGGCGGACCGGCCGGACGACTTTGAGCGCTGCCGCGACTTGGGCGTCAATTTATACGTGCGCAAGCCAGTCAAGCATTCCGAGCTGTGGAACGCGATCCAGTCCGCGCTGAGTCAAACCGAAGCCCGTTTCGCCGATAGCGCGCCGCCGGCGCTGGCCCAACCGCCCCGGCCGCTGCGCATCCTGTTGGCCGAGGACAATCCGGTCAATCAATACATGGCGGTGGTGCTGCTGGAAGAGCGCGGTCATAAGTTGGAAGTCGCCAACAACGGCCGTGAAGTGCTGGACATCCTGGCGACCGGCAAGCCCTTCGATTTGGTGTTGATGGACGTACAAATGCCGGTGATGGACGGTTTTCAGGCCACGGCGGCGATTCGCGAATCCGAACGCGACAGCGGCCGGCACCTGCGCATCGTGGCGATGACCGCCCACGCGTTGAAGGGCGACCGCGAGCGCTGTCTGGCCGCCGGCATGGACGACTATATTTCCAAGCCGGTGCAGGAGCAGGAATTGCTGGCGACGGTCGAGCGTTGGGATTTGGCGCAAACCGATCAAGAGGGCGAGGTCGCCGTGGCCGAGCCGATGGCCGAACCGGCCTTGGAATGGCGGGAAGCGCTGCAGCGCGTCAGCGGTCGCCAGAACTTGCTGGGCAAAATGATGACGATGTTCCAGGAACAATCGGTGCAATTGTTGGCCGACGTTGAAAGCGCGATTCACAGCCAGGACGCCGCCAAGTTGCGGATGTCGGCGCATACCTTGAAAAGCTCGGCCAACAGCATCGGTGCGTTCGGTTTCGGTAAGATCGCTCAGCAACTGGAACTCCAGGGTCAGGCGGCGGAGTTTGCCGACGCGGCCGCCCAATTCGCGTTGCTGCAACAGGCCGGCGCGCGTTTGGAGCCCGCCATTCGGGAATACTTGAGCGAAAATCCGCAATGAGGTTTACGTTTGAAGATACGTTCATCGAAACGCGCCGAGCGATTCCTCGGCGAGCCGCCGGCCCGGCGGGTAAACGGTGGGCGCAGGGGGGATTGACATGAACAACGATCTAGCGGCCGCCACTTGCGTGCTGTTGGTGGACGACAATCCGATCAATCTGGTGGAATTGGCGGCATTGCTGGAGGACGCCGGCTACCAAGTGTTGAGCGCCGAAACCGGCGACGCGGCGGTCGATCAGGCGGTGGCCAAGCGCCCCGATTTGATTCTGCTGGACGTGTTGATGCCAGGCATCGACGGCTTCACTACCTGCGAAAACTTGAAGGCGATTCCGGCGACCAGGGATATTCCGGTGCTGTTCATGACCGCGCTGGCCGATACCGCCGACAAGGTCAAAGGCTTTCACGTCGGCGCGGTCGATTACATCACCAAGCCGTTTCAGCACGAAGAAGTGCTGGCGAGGGTGCGAACCCATCTGACGCTGCAAAAGCTGAAACTGGAGTTGCAGGAAAAGGAAGAGCGCTTGTCGCGCATCTTCGAAAATGCGATGGATGCGATTCTGACGCTGGACCAGGCGGGCCGAATCACGCTGTTCAATGCGGCCGCCGAACAAATGTTTCGCTGTCAGGCCGCCGATACGATAGGCCGCTCGGTCGACCGGTTTTTAGCGCCGGAACTGAACAAAACCCTGACCAATTTTCGTAACGGCGTACCGGACAAGCAGGCCATCTGGCTTTCCGAAGGGATGGCGGCGGTCAGGGCGGATGGCGGCAATTTCCCGATCGAAGCGACGATATCGCGGGTGGAAGCCGCCGGCCAGCAGTTGTATATCCTGATTCTGCGCGACATTAACGAGCGCAAGGCCCGCGAGGAGGCCGAAGCCGAATGCAACACCTTGCGCGGCATTAATCTGTACTTGCAGGAAGAAGTGCTGGCCAGTCGTGACGGCGAGGAGTTGATCGGCAATTCGGTCGGCTTGCGCCAAGCGATGGCGTTGGTCAAGCAGGTGGCCGCCACCGACGCGACGGTGTTGATTACCGGCGAAACCGGTACCGGCAAGGAGTTGATCGCCCGGGCCATTCATAATCTGAGCGGTCGCAAATCCAAGACGCTGGTCAAACTGAATTGCGCGACGATCCCGGAAAATTTGGCCGAAAGCGAATTGTTCGGCCATGAGAAAGGCGCGTTTACCGGCGCGATCAACCGCAAATTGGGGCGTTTCGAACTGGCCAACGGCGGTACCTTGTTTTTGGACGAGATCGGCGAATTGCCGCTGGAAATTCAGGCCAAACTGCTGCGCGTGTTGCAGGAGGGCGAATTCGAGCGGGTCGGCGGCACTCAAACCTTGAAGTGCGATGTGCGGGTGATTGCCGCGACCCACCGCGATCTGGCCCAGTTTTCCCAGGAAGGGAAATTCCGAGCCGACTTGTATTACCGGATGAACGTGTTCCCGATCCATTTGCCGCCGCTGCGCGAACGCAAGGAAGACATACCGCCGTTGGTCAAGCATTTCATCAACAAATACGCGGCCAAGTTCGGCAAGAAAATCACCGCGATTCCGGAGCGTTTGATGTCGGATATGCAAAGCTACATTTGGCCCGGCAATATCCGCGAATTGCAACACATCATCGAGCGTGCGGTCATCCTGACCAACGGTTCGCAACTGGCCAACGTCGAATGCGTGCACGCTAGCGGCGGTGCGGTGCAGGCCAACGCGCCGATCGCGACGCTGGACGACGCCGAGCGCGCCCATATTCTGCGCGCGCTGGACGCTACCTCGTGGCGGATCGCCGGCAATCAGGGCGCCGCCAAAATTCTCGGCGTGCCGTCCACGACGCTGCGCTCGCGAATGGAAAGGCTCGGTATCGTTAAACCGCTGCCGCGTTAACGGTGATCGGCTAGGCGTAGCCCGGTTCGGCGGACTAAGCCCTTAGTGCGTCGGCAGGTCGCTTTAGCGACTCGGCTTTCTCGGACTACACTTGTTCGCTGATATTCTCGACGCATTTTAATTGGGCTCTGCACTATGACTGGGAACGGCCATTCCGGGACCGAAGCTTTTTCGTTGCGCAAATTGCTGGTGGCGATGACCGCCGGCGTCGCGTTGATTCTAATCGTTGGGAATGCCGTGGTCTGGATCACCCACGAGGGACTGCAAAGCGCCGAAACCGACAACCAGCGCTTGATGCGTGCGTCGTTGGCGTTCAAGGATGTGCGTTACCACGTCGTGCAAATACAACAATTCCTGACCGATGCGTCGGTGGTCGGTGAAGACGATTACGGCGTAGCGCGGGAAGAAAAATCCGCCGCGCATGTCGAACTTGCCGAGTTATCGACGATGCTGCCGGAGTTGCGCGCGGCGATCGACGATGCCGATCGCTCGGCCGAAAATCTGTATGCCACCGGCGAACGCATGGCCAATGCCTATTTTCGCGATGGCCGCGAAGCCGGCAATCTGATCATGAAAGCGCCGAACGACGGCTTCGATGCCGCTTCGGCCAGTTTGGCCACGAGTCTGGACCAGTTGGCTGAGCGCTTGCAACAAAGCGTCAATGCCGCATCGGTACGGCAAAGGGACATGCAAAGCCGCATGTTCGCCGTCAGCGCGACGGTGGCCGGACTGGCCTTGTTGCTGATCGTACTGGCCAATTATTGGCTGATGCGCAGACTGTTCGCGGTGCTGGGCGGCGAACCCAGCTACGCGACGGACATTGCCCGGACGATTGCCGGCGGCCAGTTGGATATCGAGGTGCGAACCGCGCGACACGATAGCGCGAGTTTGTTGGCGGTCATGAAGATGATGGGCGCCTCCCTGGCCAGTCACATGCGGGAAATCAGCATGGCCAGTAAGCAGATAGGCCAATCGTCCTATCAGATTTCCAACATCTCCGGCGATATTTCCAACGCCAATCGTTCCGAGCAGGCCCGTTCGACCGAAGTACGGCAGGCGACCGATGCGTTGCGCTCTTCCACCGAGGAAGTGGAGCGCTTTACGCTTACCATTCGCCAGCGCACCTTGGAAACCCAAGACACCGCGCAACAAGGGCTATTGGCGGTCAGTGAAAATCTCGACGAGATGCGGCGGGTCGTCAGCGAAGTGGAAAGCGCCGAGGCCAAAACCAATGCGTTGCGTCAGGCTAATCGGCAAATTCAGGACATTACCACGACCATCCGCAACATCACCGAGCAAACCAATCTGTTGGCGCTCAACGCCGCGATCGAAGCGGCCAGGGCCGGAGAGTACGGCCGCGGTTTCGCCGTCGTCGCCGACGAGGTGCGGAAGCTGGCCCAAAACGCGTCCGGCGCGACCGCCGAAATCGCCGGCATCATAGCCGAGTTGACCCAGATCATCGAAGAAAACACGCTGGCGATGACGTCGATCATTCAGGCCACTCAACAAGGCATGGAAAAAGCCGAGTCGACCAGCGTGGTGATACACCGGATTGTCGGCCAGATCGAGGAAAACGCGTCGACCGCGCAACAAATATCCGACGTCACCCGCAATCAACTGGACAACGTGTCCCGGTTGCAGACCCGTGTCGAGGCTTTGTTCGAAGCCTTGGGTCAAAACGAATCCAAAGTGCATATCACCCGGACCGTCAGCGACGACCTGTATGTGGTTACCGAAAAATTGCGGGCCATGCTGGAGCATTTCAGTTTCGATGCCAACAGGAAAACGACGCCCATCCCCAATGAACACCGCCGGTTTCCTCGCACCAGCCATTATCTACTGGCGCATATCGATGCGAAGAATAGAAGTCTGGACGGGGTTACCGCCGATTTCAGCATGAGTGGTGCTTGTCTGCGTTTACCGCTGCCGCTGCCGTGCGGGGAGAATGAAACCATCGCCGTTCAGTTGCGTATTCCGTACGACAACATCGATCAGTACGCGCACCAGGCGCCGCTGGAATTGGATTGCCGGATCGTCTGGTATAAAGTCGTCGACGACGAACATCATTACGGCGTCAAGTTCCCGGAATCGCTATCGCCGGCGGCGGTTAACGGCTTGAAAACCTGCTTCGACTTCTTTAATCACGCGTCCACCTATCGCGGCTAAGCCCTTGTCATGGACGGCGTCGGACATGGCGCGGATGTCCCGCGCCGGAACGCCGATAATCCCGGCCAAACTCCCTCCCTGCCCGGTTTTTCATCGTGGCCGATTCTTGATGGAACCGGATGTTCGCGGGGCGCTGGCGGAATGCCCGGAATGACTCTACACTGGTCTGGCCTGCTAGAGCGATCGGCGGGCGCCGAACACAGCGGTGGGCATACCGATTCGAACAAGGACATCAACAGGAGTGGAACATGCTTAAGAAATTATCAATTGTCGCCGGATTTTGCTGGCTGCACGCGCCGCTGCAAGCGGCCACGCTCGGCGACCTCCAGTCGCTGCCGTCGGCTATCCAGGACTGCCTGCAGGAGGCCGATTGCAGCGTCGTGGACCAAAGCGATTTCGATTTGGCCGGGATCGCCGCGTTTCGCTATCAGGCCGGTACCTTCGACGGTTACTTGCTGCGCTATTCGCTGATCGCGCCGTCCGCCGCGGTCGATATTTCGGATTATCCGGTGTTGAATCTTCAAGAAGCCGCGGCCCAGGCGCAAATCAACGAAAGCACGCCATTGGCCGGGACGGTTTGGCTGAAGCTGGCTTCGCGCTACGGCGCGGGCGGCGGGAGCGCGGCGTTGTACTTTGAGCACGTGACACCCGTGGACAAGTCCGTGTTGATGCATCTTGGCGACACGACCTATCCGGATGTGCTGAATTTTCAGTTGAACGATCAGGCATTGGCGGCCGGCGGGGCTTATCGCAGCGTGGCGCTGAATTCGGAAGGTAGCGTCGAAGCTGGCGATCTGGTGGCCGACGAGCCGCTTCTGGTTTGCATATCCGAGGGATGCGGAACTTACCAAGCCTTGCATCTGGTTGGTGTTAATTATGCGTGGGACGGCGCGAACTGGGTGCTGCAATTTGCCGCCGACGATATGCAGCGGGAGTTGTACGTAGAAAACACAACCTATAACGGCCAATATGGCTATTCATACCACAACCGCGATTACTACGTCGGCGCGGTACCGTTGCCGGCGGCCGGCGGGCTGTGCTTGGTCGGTCTAGCCTGGTTGGGCGGATTGGCTCGGCGTGGGGCTGCGGTCGCTTGATCGCACTCAGGCCGCTGGGCCGCCCTCGGCCCGATTGCGGCCGGCGGCCTTGGCTTGGTAGAGCCTGCGGTCGGCTTCGTCCAACAGTTCGGACGGGGCTTGCTCGGTGTGCGGTATTAATGCGGCGCTGCCGGCGCTGATCGTAATCCACGGCGAGGTTTCCGATTGCGCGTGGGGGATGTGCAGGGCTTCGATACGCTGACGAAAATGCTCGGCCAGGGCGCGAGCACCGTCGGCGTCGGTTTCCGGCAGTAGCGCGACGAATTCCTCGCCGCCGTAGCGAGCGACCAGATCGGCGGAGCGGCCGGTGGCGTCGGCCAGTTCGCCGGCGACCCGCTTCAGACACAAATCGCCGGCGCCGTGGCCGTGATGATCGTTATAAGCCTTGAAAAAGTCCACATCCACCAACACGGCGGCCAATGGGGTCTGGTTGCGTTGGGCGCGTTTCCATTCGCTTTCCAAGGCTTGATCGAAGCGGCGCCGATTGGGTATGCCGGTCAGGCCGTCGATCCAGGCCATCGTTTCCAGCAGGTCGGTGGCTTGTTTCAACCGGATGTGGTTGCGGATTCTAGCCTTGACGACCGGCAGATAAAACGGCTTGGTGATGTAATCCAGCGCCCCCAGGTTCAGGCCGCGTTCCTCGTCGTTCGCGCCGTTCAAGGCCGTGACGAAGATCACCGGAATTCGGCTGGTTTGCGGATTGGCTTTCAGATGGCGGCAGACTTCGTAGCCGTCCATGTCAGGCATCATGACATCCAGCAAAATCAAGTCCGGCGGTCCCTGGCTGGCGACGGCTTCCAACGCCGCCGCGCCGCTGGCCGCCACCTTGATCCGATAATCGCCGATCAGGTTTTCGGCCAGCACTTGGATGTTGGTGGGGGTGTCGTCGACGATCAGAATTAGCGGTTTGGGCGTATCGGCGTTCATCGATGTTCTCCGGTCAAATGGCGCTGGACCAGGGTTTCTAGGTCGGTCAGCGCGGCGAGCGCTTGCCGGTAGTCTATCAGTTCGATTTGTTTCTCGATTTGCTTCAATAGCCTGCGGCCGTCGGCGCTAGGCACCGTGTAGCGCAGGTGTTCGATCAAATCGCGCGGCACGTAATCGCTGCCCTCCAACAAAGCCCGCAAGCGGGCGGCCAGGGTGGCGGCGGTAGGGTAATCGCCGTTCGCGTTGGATACATCGCTTTCGTCGGTGAGATAGTCGGCAATGGTTTGTAAGGTGGCGGCCAAGGTTTGCTCGAACTCCGCTTTGGCGGCGGCGCTCTTGACTTCCTGTTGTAAATCGGATTCCAGCCGACCGGCGGCGCGGCTCAATTCGATCGCGCCGACCGCGCCGGCCGCGCCCTTCAAATGGTGTAACCAATTCGCGGCGGCGGTCGCGTCATCGAGCCACAGCGGATCGAACTGGCCGGCCGCACCGGCGAATGCCGATGCGAAGTGCTCCAGCAAGCGGCGCAGTTTGGCGTCGCTACCGATGGCCAAGTGTAGGTATTCCGGGTCGAAACCAGGCAACTCGGCGGCCAGGTTGTCGTCCGGCCAGTTGTCCGGCGACTTTGCATCGGGCTGCGCCGACGCCGCCGATGGCTTGATATTGCGCAATAGCGCGGCGATCAGCGTCTGCGGCAGTACCGGCTTGCCGACGTGATCGTTCATGCCGGCCGCGTAGCACTCGTTGCGCTCGCGCTCCTGGACCGCGGCCGTCATCGCGATGATCGGTAGGTCGGCGTAAGCCGGGTTTTGGCGAATCAGCCGGGTGGCTTCGATGCCGCTCATCTCCGGCATTTGCAAATCCATCAGTACCGCGTCGTAGCGCTTGTTGCTCAGTGCGGCAACGCCTTCTCGGCCGTTGTTGGCGACGTCGACTTCCAGGCCGGCGTTTTGCAAATATTCGCAGGTCACGATCTGGTTGATTTCGTTGTCTTCGACCAACAGGAGCTTGGCGCCGCGGATCGGCGCGGCCAGCGTCGCCAATTGCGGCCGGGCTTGCTCGGCGGTCGGAAAGACTTTGCCGCCTTGCAGGCGGGTGACGGCATCCAACAACATTGAAGGCATGACCGGTTTGACCAGAATGTCGTCGGGTATCGCGTCGCCGGCCGCGTTCAACAGGCTTTCGCGGCTGAAGGCGGTCACCATGATGACCACCGGCGCGTGGCGGATTTCGGAACGCTTCACCATGTCCTTGATCGCGCGGGTGACTTGAACGCCGTCCAGTCCCGGCATTTTCCAGTCCAGCAACACCAGTTCGAAGTCGCGGCCGCTGTCGTTGGCTTTGCGCAGGCACAACAAGGCCTCGTCGCCGCTGGCGGCTTCGGCGGCCTCGAAACCCCAGGCTTGCAGAATCTCTCTGAGCATTTGCCGGGAAATGTCTAGGTCGTCGACGATCAACACCCGCATGCTGTGCAGGTTGCCGGACAACACCGCGGCGCCGGGTTCCCGCGGATAGTCGAAGCACAGCGAGAATTCGAATTGGCTGCCGCGGCCGATTTCGCTGTGTACCGACAGATCGCCGCCCATCATTTCGACCAGGCGTTTGCTGATGGTCAGGCCCAGACCGGTACCGCCGAAACGGCGGGTAATCGAGCCGTCGGCCTGGGTGAAAGCTTGAAACAGGTTGGCGGCCTGATCTTCGGTCATGCCGATGCCGGTATCGCGTACCGCGAAATTCAACATGACCCGGCCGGGTTCGGCGCTGACCAGTGTGACCTTGATGTGTATTTCGCCGCGTTGAGTGAACTTGACCGCGTTGCCGACCAGATTGTTTAACACTTGGCCGAGCCGCAGCGCGTCGCCGTTCAGGTAAGGCGGCGTGGCGGGGTCGAGTTCCAGCACCACTTCCAGTTCTTTTTCCTCGGCGCGGACGATGAACAGATTCAGGACGTTTTCCAGTACTTCCTCGATATTAAAGGGTTCGACGACCAGTTCCATCCGGCCGGCCTCGATTTTCGAATAATCGAGGATGTCGTTGGTGATCGAGAGTAGGGCCAGCGACGAGGTATGGATTTTGTGCAGGTAGTCGCGCAGTTTGGTCGATGGATTGCTGTTCAAGGCCAGATCGGAGAGGCCGATGATCGCGTTCATCGGCGTGCGGATCTCGTGGCTCATATTGGCGAGGAATAGTCCCTTGGAGCGCGAAGCGGCTTCCGCCTGATCCTTGGCCAGCAGTAATTCGGCGGTGCGTTGGGCGACTTCTTCTTCCAGGCGGTCGCGATGGTCGGTCAGCGTTTTGTCGCGTAACTGGATTTCTTCCAGCATGCTGTTGAAAGCCAATACCAACTCGCCGATGTCGTCGCGACCGTGTCGCGGCACGCGCAAGCTGTAGTTTTTTTCGTGGGCGATCAATCGGGCCGTGGTCGCCAGCTCTTCGATCGGTCGGGAAATCACCCGTTGCAGGCGAAGCGCCAACAGCGACACCACGGTCAAGGCCAGGGCGGCGCCGGCCAAGCCCTTGCCCAAATCGGTCAGTTGTTCGTTCCATTGCTGGGTGAAATCGGCTTGCAGCAGCAGGTAGCCGATCTGTTCGTTTTTGCGCACGACGGGAATATACAGGTCGGCGCGTCTCTCCCAGAAGTTGGTACGCATTTCCTGTGTCGGGACGCCGTAGTCGGCGGGTGGCGCGGTGATTACGCCGCGCGGATTCCAGTTGGCCAGCACCGTGCCGTCGGCGGCGATCATCCAGGCCGACAGTATTTCGGTGTGATCCTTGAGAGAGGCCAACAGGCGCTTGGCTTCGGTCCGGTCCGAAAAAACCAGCGCGGCCTGGCCGTTTTCCGCCAGCACGTCGGCCAGGCCGGAGACTTGCTGCAACGCGCTTCGGTATCGGCTGACCGCCGAGCTGACCGCCATCACCGACAGGCTGACCAGCAGGCAGGCCGCGCAGCTCAACATGATGATGGTGACCAGTTTGCGTCGCAGCGACCAGTTCGCGAAGTCGGGTAACACACGCATCGGTTTATCTCCCGTAAACGTAAGTGGCGATGTTCAACAACTGGCCCGGCAGGCGCAGACCGGCGTTTCGGATCGATTCCAAATTCACTTCGAATACCACTTTGTTGTCGCGGAACAATAGGGCGATGCCGCCGCCTTTTTCGGCGAAATCGGCGATGTCGGATAGGGTTAATACCGGGGCGCGGCCGACGGCTTTCAGCGTCACCAAAAAGCGCGGTTGTTCGGTGGCGCCGACGAACAGCAGGTGGCAGCCGGTCGGATTGAAATCGGCGAAGCCGCGGACCTCGATGCGCAGATCGTGCTCGCCGGCTTTACGTCCGTCCAGGGCCTGCAAGGCCCCTTCCAGCACGTTGTTGCCGACCACGCACAGCGTTAACGTCGCGTCGGCCGCCACGGTGTCGGCGGGCCATTCGATGAACTTGGCGAAGTTGTAGAGATACGCGGCCTTGATTTGGGCTTCGGATAGGCCTTCGGCCTTCGGTGTCGGCACGACCGGAAATGTCAGCAATGTCAGCGCGATTAGGCCGGTCCTCAGGCCGGTCCAGCAACGCCGGCCGCAGCCGGCGAGGCGTGCGGAAGGTCCGGTGGCGAAAATGCGGCACGGCCGTGGCCGGCCGGCGCGGTAAGTCGCGGTTCTAAGTCCTTGATCCTTCATTGGGGAGTGGTTTGGGCCGCGGGTTCCGTAAGGTTTAACGCGGCGTAAGCCGCAGTCCGCCAGCTCGCGCCGGACCCGGTGTCGGCCGGGCGCCGTCGCGGCCAAGCGGCGGTGATAACGATTAGTAATGTGGAATGTCGGCGTGTAGTCTAGGCACCAAATCCATTCTTGTCGAATTTCCTAGGGTAATTTGGCGGCCAGGCATTTGCAATAGCCGTTCAGTTCTACGTAGGCTTGGCCCGCTACCGCGCCGCCGACGCCGCACGCGCCTTCCCAATAGACCGGACCTATCCACAGATCGTGGTTGGCTCGCAGTTCCTGGTCTTTGACCAAGGGTTCGACCGTGAATTTTTCGCCCTTAACCACGATTTCCCAGCCGGACGGGTAAGTGCAGCCGGTATTGGGGCTGGTCCACTCGCCGGTGACGGTGACTTCGAATTCGTGGGCGGCCAACGTCGTGGTCAGGCCGTTGGCGTCTGTGATCGAACCGGATTTTTCGACCGAGGAGTCGTTACCCTTGAAATCGAATAACATGATCTGCCGGTTGTCTTCCAATTCGATCGCAAACCACTGCCAACCTTGGCGAATCGCTTGAAACAGTTCGCCGTATTGGCGGTCGAACCAACTGTTACCGGTGACCTGGAAGGTTTGCCCGTCTATCGTCAAGGTGCCGGTGGTCGCCATTTTCGGCCGCGAATAGTAGTAGGTATAACCGCCGAACCGGTAGGGATGGGCATCGCCGCCGTAGTGCAGAGCGGGCTGCTGGGTCGAATCCAGTTTCAAGTCCAAGGTGTAGTTGCCGATTTGCGCGTGCAGGCGGTCGTGGCCGCCGCCGCCGACCGCGGTGACTTGGTTGCCGGCGCCGGAGCTGAGATCGAAGCCGTCCTTGACCCGTTTGGGCAGATGCAGGCGCAGAAACTCCTCGAATTCGAAACGCTGGCCGTTGACATCGGTAATGGCCGCCTGCACCAGTTGGTCGCGCATGATGACGAAGGCGTCGAAGCTGAAAAATACCACTTCGAAACCGAAGCGGCGGCCGTCGTCGGTGAACAAATGACCGGTCCAATACCACCACTGGACTTGCTGGCTGGGCAAAAACGCGTCGTCGGCCGGCAGGGTTACCGGGCCGATCAAGCCTCGGCGCGGCAAAAACCAGTAGGCGGCCGAGACCAGGATCAACAATATCCAAGGCAGCAACGGCGGATTCAGCAGGCCTATCAGCACCAGGATCCCGGCAATGATCCAGGGCAGTTTTTTCCAGTGTTTACTCATCTTAGATACTCCAATGGGGGTTGAAAAGTTTGAAAAATCAAAAACGCCAGTCGATCTTGCCGTAAAGCGAGCGGGGAATTTCCATCGCGGAGCCGGGTAGCGAGATCGCCGATGAGTCGTGGTATTCGGGGTGGCGCGGCGAAAACAGGTTTTGCGCGACAAAGGACAGTTCGATGTCCGGCACCGGCTGATAGGCCAAGCGGGCGTCGAAGGTGGTGTAGGCCGGTATGGCCTGGCTGACCGAGTTTAGCCGGCTGACATGACGTAGCGTCAAATCGAGTTTGAGGTTTTCCGGTAGATCCATCTGCCAGCGCAACGAACCGTGATGGCGGGGGGACAGGCCGGCCGTGTCCGGATTGTTGGCGTCGAACGGCATTTCGATTTTGATGTGGCTGTAATTGCCGGTAAAGCGCATCCAGTCCAGCGCTTGCCATTCCGCCGAAAACTCGATGCCGCGGGTGGTGACTTCCCGGCTATTGTTGTACCAGATCATCGGCAGGATCAGCGGCGGCGGGGCCAGCGGGTTGACGCTGCCTCTGCGAAACATGATCAAGTCGGTGTAGTGGTTGCTGAACGCGGCGACGTCGGTGGAGAAATGCGCCGTCCATTGGGCGCGGTAACCGATTTCGGCCGCGACGACTTTTTCGGCGCGTAGGTTGGAATTGTACTGGCCGCGAACCTGGAGGCGGTCGTAGGGCGCGGGCAAGCCGGTCGGCGTCGTGCCCAGCGCGATATTGGCCTGAGCTTCGCCTCTGGACGGGGTGCGCGCCGCCCGCGACACCGACGCCCAAACCGAATGATGCGCGCTAGGCGTCCACAGCAGGCGGGCATTCGGTTGGACTTGAGTGTTGCCGAAGTGGCTTTCCTCCAGTTTGGTGCCTAGGGTCAAGCGCAGCGTGTCGTCGATCAGCGTGATGTCGTCTTGGGCGAATACGCCGCCGTTATGATAGCCAAGGTCGCTATCGATGTACGAAATCGCGCCGGTATTGGTGACGGCGCTATGAATGAAGCGATAGTTGAGGCCCCACATCAGGTCGTGGTCGGCCGCAGGGTGTAGGCGGTGCTGAAAGTCGATGTCGAACATGTCCTGGGAATCGGAAAGCTCAGCCGCATTGAATTCGACCCTATCGTAATAGGTTTGCAATTTGAATTCGGAACCGTCGGCCAAGTTACCTTCCCAGCGCGCCAGCAGATTGGCGCCGTTGGCGTGGTCGTCGTTGGAAAACCGCGTGTTGTAGGGCGGCGCGATGGTAATCGGTTCGACGGTGTTGCCGACGGTTTTACGATATACGTCGCCCTGCAGCGTGTAGCGGTTGTCGTTGGAGATTCGGCCGTCGATCCGAAAGCCGCCTTGTACCGAACGCCAGTCGTCGTGAATGCGCTCGCCGGCCGAGTTGACGAAGCTTTCCCGTTCGAAGGTTTTGGCGTAGACCCGGTAATTGCCGTCGTCGCCGAACTGGCCGCCGTGGCGATAACCGGCGAAACCGCGTTCCTGATTGCCGCCGCCCGCGGCGAATAGATTGCCTTGGGTGTCCTTGGTTTTCTTGGTGATGATGTTGATGACGCCGTTGACGGCGTTGGCGCCCCACATCACCGCGCCGGGGCCGCGGATCACTTCAATGCGATCGATATCTTCGATCAAGGTGTCCTGCAGGTTCCAAAACACGCCGGAAAACAGTGGCGTGTAAATACTGCGCCCGTCGATCAAGACCAACAGCTTGTTGGCGTATCGTCCGTTGAAGCCGCGCGCGGTAATAGCCCAAGCACTGGAGTCGATTCTAGCCACGTCGATGCCGGGCGCCATCCGCAGCGCTTCGGGAATGCTGGTCGCGCCGGAGCGGCGTATGTCTTCCTGGCTGATAATGAAGGCCGCGGCGGCGGTATCGGACAGCGTTTCCGATTTGCGGGATGCCGACGAAACTTCCATTTGCATCAAGTCGTTGATCGAAAAGTCTTCCAGATTGGGCGGCGGCTCGGCTGCCTGGGGCGATTGCAACGGCGCGAGCGCCGTCAGGACGAACAAGTTGCCAACAACGTGGCGGGCGGTTAGAGGAAACCGGCGATTGGACGGCATGGTCATTTCCGTTGTTGTTATTTTTTGGCCTGACCAGCGCTGCTGGTCGCTTCGGCGATTGCGGTTGGCGAATGTGTTGATTAAAGATTCGCGTAACGCAACAAGTATGACGAGAATTTCCAAAAATCAATCTTTTAGCCGGAAATCATCGGAAATGTCGCGAATTCGACGAGCAAGGCAAGGAGAAAATGAACCATTGTCGGGGGCTGGGTTACGGTTTTAAAATTACGCCGACCCTGATGCGTGTTAGTTGATATTTCTTGAAAAACTAACGAAAAAACAAGCAAAAGTTTTGAATTTTTCGAACGAGGAAGGTCAGATTAGAGGTTAGAATATGTCTGGAGTTGGCCGTGCCGGTCGTCCGGCATTTCTGTTTCGTCGATTCGAAGGAGGCCTTATGCAAGAGTCGGTGTTCGTGAAACTTGATATAGAACGGGATGAAACGCCGCTTGGCGAGCAAGCGGGGCGCGCGAAGTCGTTTTCGGAAGCCGCCAGTTTAGCCATTGCGTCCGCTTATCCCCGCGACCTGTATTGTTCGCCGGCCTGGCCCGGCTGTCTGGGCAGTTCCGGGTCGCCGGTACCGGATTATCTTCCCTCGGATAAGTCTTATCCGGTCAGCATTGATACAATAAGCCATACCTATACTATCAATCGCTACCACATCCAGGGAGTATTTCATGATTCGCTTTCCAGCCGAATGGGAGCCGCAATCGGCCGTTATCATCGCCTGGCCGCACGCTAGCGGCGACTTTCGCAATTTGTCTTCGGTCGAGGACAGCTACCACTTCATCGCTTCGACGATCAGCGCCTATCAACCGCTGGTGATTATTTGCAAGGACGGCGAGCATCAGCAGCACATTCAGGCGCAGTTTACGGCGCCCAATCCTAATTTGCATTTTGTCCAAGCGGCTTACAACGACATTTGGGTGCGGGATACCGTGTTCATCTCGTTGGAATGGCAACACCCCAAGGCCGCATTGCAATTGGTGAATTTCCGCTTTAACGGTTGGGGCAACAAATACCCGCATGCTGACGACGACGGGTTGAATCTGGCGCTGTTTGCTCACCCGATCTTCAAGGGCTTTCCGACCGCGACAGTCGATCTGGTGCTGGAGGGGGGGAGCGTCGAGTCGGACGGGCAGGGTACCGTGATGACCACCAAGAATTGTTTGTTCAATCCGAACCGCAATCCCGATCTAGGCGAAACGGCGATTGCTGGGCAGGTGCAAAATTATCTGGGCGCCAAACGAATTCTATGGGTCGAACAAACTAATCTGGCGGGCGACGATACCGATGCTCACATCGACACCCTGGCCCGTTTTTGCGATGCCGGAACCATTGCGTACACCAGTTGCGACGATAGCGAAGACCCGCACTACGCCAGCCTGAAAAATATGGAAATGCAATTGCAGGCTTTCCGTACCGAAGCCGGCCAGCCTTACAAATTGGTGGCGTTGCCGTTGCCGAAACCGATTTACGACGAGGATGGCCAACGCTTGCCGGCTAACTATGCCAATTTCTTGTTGATCAACGGCGCGGTGTTGGTGCCGGTCTATGACGATGCGATGGACGCGTTGGCGTTGGAGCGTTTGGCGGCCTGTTTCCCGGATCGAAAAGCGGTCGCGGTGCCCTGCCGACCCTTGGTGCACCAATACGGCAGTCTGCACTGCGCCAGCATGCAGGTGCCGGCTTTCGTCAAGCTGAATTTTTAAACTCGGCGACCCGCGCGGCAAGTCCGTTGTCGCGATTCCTCTGTCCACAGTCCTTAGATCTCTAGCCAGCCATGAAAAAATCGATAATCGCCTGCGCCGTTCAGCAGCCCTGTAATCGTGGCCGGGATACCAATCTGGCCTATTCGTTGAGCCGGATCCAAGCCGCCGCCCAACAGGGCGCCGAGTTGGTGGTGTTGCCGGAACTGCATCTGGATCACTATTTCTGCCAAAGCGAGGACACCGAGTGTTTCGACCTGGCTCAGGCTATCCCCGGCCCGAGTTGCGAGTCTTTGGCGGATGCCGCGCGAGCCAATCAGGTCGTCGTGGTCTCGACGATATTCGAAAAGCGCGCGCCCGGCCTTTACCACAATACCGCCGTCGTGTTCGACAAGGATGGCAGCATTGCCGGCACGTTTCGGAAAATGCATATTCCGGACGATCCGGGTTTTTACGAGAAGTTTTATTTCACGCCCGGCGATCTAGGCTTCAAGCCTGTCCAGACTTCGCTGGGAAAATTGGGCGTGTTGATCTGCTGGGACCAGTGGTATCCGGAAGCGGCGCGACTGATGGCGCTGGCCGGCGCCGATCTGTTGATCTATCCGACCGCGATAGGCTGGAACCCGGAAGATGAGGCGGCGGAAAAGCAGCGTCAACTGCAGGCTTGGATCACTGTGCAGCGTGGTCACGCCGTCGCCAACGGCTTGCCGGTGATTTCCTGCAACCGGATCGGCTTCGAAGCCGCGCCGGACCAAGTGCCGGGCATTCAGTTCTGGGGCAACAGCTTCATCGCCGGACCGCAGGGGGAAGTGCTGGCGAGCGCCGACGACGTTGAGGATTGCTTGCTGTTCGCCGAACTCGATCCCAAACGGAGCGAGGATGTGCGGCGGATTTGGCCGTTTCTGCGGGATAGGCGCATCGATGCTTACGGGGATATTTTGAGGCGTTACATCGATTGATCGAGGTTCGATCCGTTTTTAAGGCGGATCGGTCTGCTAGCCTGTTGAAAACGGAGGCCCGGCAAGCGACGGGCCTCCGTTTTTTTATTCCTCGGCCGAGCTTTGCGGGCGAGGTTGCGGCTCGGCACTTTCTTGAGAGCGGTTGCTGCTGCGCTCGGCAAACTCGCTGGCATATGAATTCGCCGGGGCGATCGAGTCGTTGCTGACGTAGCGGTTGCTGGGCGCCTCGGCGGACGACTGATCTGATTCGCCGTTGTAATTCTGTTCGGTTTTGCGCTCGGCCGAGTTACGTGGGTTACGGCGACGGTTACGGTTGCGGCGGCTGCGCTCCTGACCGTTACGGCGCGGTGCGCCTTCGCCTTCCTGTTCGCCTGACGCCGCCGGCAATGGTTGTTCCGCGGCCGGGCTGGCGGTTTGGGTGATGGCGTTGTCCGTCGTCGCTTGCGGATTAGGGCCGCCGCGGCGATTGTTGTTGTTGCGGCGACCGTTCCGGCCGGCACCGGGGCGGTCCTTGCGGACGTTGCGGTTGGGCCGGTTTCTTTCTTCGCCGGGTTTGCCTTCGCCGCTGGCTTCCGGAGTTTCGGCGATTTTGTCCTTGCCGATCAAGCGTTGCCAGAAGCGCTGGATCAGGCTGGCGGAATTTTTCTTGCTCTGTACCGGTGCCGGCGAGTCGGGCAGGAATTCCTTGATCGCCGCCTTTTCCGATTTCGGGCCGGCTTGTTTGGCGAATTCCGGTACCGCGATTTCCTCTTCCTTCAATTGCAGGTGGCTGGCCTTGTCGTCGCCTTCCACCGTTTTAATCCGCTCGATATCGTAGGCCGGCGTTTCCAGGTGTTTGCTCGGCAATACAATGATGCCGACATGCAGGCGGGCTTCGATTTCTTGAATCGCCGCGCGTTTTTCGTTGAGCAGGAAGGTGGCGCAGTCGATAGGCAGGTGAGCGATGACGCGCTCGGTGCCTTTTTTCATCGCTTCTTCCTCGATCAGGCGCAACACCGACAAGGTCACCGATTCCACGTTGCGGATCGTGCCTTGGCCCTTGCAGCGGGGGCAGGTCAGTTGGGTGGAATCGCCCAGCGACGGCCGCAAGCGTTGCCGCGACATTTCCATTAGACCGAAGCGCGAAATACGGCCGGTCTGGATGCGGGCGCGGTCGATTTTCAACGCATCGCGCAGGCGGTTTTCGACCTCGCGTTGGTTTTTGTTCGACATCATATCGATGAAGTCGATCACGAACAGGCCGCCCAAATCGCGCAGCCGCAGTTGGCGGGCAATCTCGTCGGCGGCTTCCAGGTTGGTATTCAGCGCGGTTTCTTCGATGTCGCTACCTTTGGTGGCGCGCGCCGAGTTGATGTCGATAGACGTCAGCGCCTCGGTATGGTCGATGACAATAGAGCCGCCGGACGGCAACGAGACTTCGCGCTTGTAGGCCATCTCGATCTGGGTTTCGATTTGGTAACGGCTGAACAGCGGAACGGTGTCCTGATATTGCTTGGCCTTATGCAGGTTGTGCGGCATCACTTGCTTCAGGAAGTTTTGCACCAGTTTAAAGGCGCCTTCCTGATCGATCAGGATTTCGTCGATGTCTCCGCGCAAGTGGTCGCGCAACGCGCGGATGATGACGTTGCTTTCCTGGAAGATTAGGAAGGGGGCGGCTTGTTCCTGGCTGGAGCGATCGATCGCTTCCCAAAGTTGCATCAGGTAATTCAAGTCCCATTGCAGCTCTTCGACGTTTTTATCGGAACCGGCGGTACGAATGATCAGGCCCATGCTGTCCGGAATTTCCAGCGCCGCCATGGTTTCGCGCAATTCGCTGCGATTATCGCCTTCGATGCGTCGGGAGATGCCGCCAGCTTTGGGATTGTTCGGCATCAGCACCAGATAGGTGCCGGCCAGACTGATGTAAGTGGTCAGCGCGGCCCCCTTGTTGCCGCGCTCCTCTTTCTCGATCTGGACGACGATTTCCTGACCTTCCCGAATATTCGACTTCGAAGACTTGCCTTCGCCGTCGTCGCCGGTGCGGTATTCCGGGGCGATTTCCTTAAACGGCAGAAAGCCGTGCTTTTCGGCGCCGTAATTGACGAAAGCGGCTTCCAGGCTGGGCTCTACCCGGGTGATGATGCCTTTATAGATATTGGATTTTTTCTGTTCTTTGGAAGGGACTTCGATGTCAAAATCATAGAGTTTTTGACCATCTACCAAGGCCACTCGCAACTCTTCGGGTTGCGTGGCGTTGATAAGCATTCTTTTCATTAAATTATCCTTATTGTTGTGTATCCCACCTAGAGTTTAAACAGGTTGGTTTGTCGCGGATAAAGGCGGCGGGTTCCCGATGCGTTACCAAGTGAGCGGCCGGACTGACTGAAAACTGCAATGAATAGTAGTAGTTATAGCAGCGAATATCGGATGGACCGAGGGTGGCGCTTGTCGTGCGGGGAATCTGTTATACCGAACTCTATGCTTTAGGATGCAAGTCGCTCATCATGGGTCGAGCGATAAAACCCGAAAATTCTTGTTATTAATTTAGCGAGGAAAACGGCCGCGTGGCCCGATAATCAATTTCCATCGCCCAGTCTATCGATAGATAAACTAGCCTAATATAGCAATCTTTACCAGAGGCAGCAATTTTAAACATGGCCGGCTTGGATGTTGCTATTATTTCCGCCATGAATCAAGTAAGCGAAACGCCGCGCCCGAGTGTGCAATGGCTGGAAGTCACCGACGCGAACAGCGAACAACGGTTGGACAATTTCCTGATCGGTTTTCTCAAGGGTGTGCCCAAGACCCGCATCTACCGGATGGTTAGGAAGGGCGAAGTCAGGGTCAATAAGGGGCGTGTCGACGTCAGCTACAAACTGGTCATTGGCGACATCGTCAGGATTCCGCCGGTCAGGGTGGCCGAAGCCGCCGACGAGGTCATCGTGCAGCCGGCCTTGAAGTTCAGCCTGGAAAATCAAATTCTGTACGAGGACGACGGCTTCATCGTTCTTAACAAACCGTCCGGTTTTGCCGTGCACGGCGGTAGCGGCGTCAGCGGCGGCATCATCGAAGCGCTGCGGCAAATCCGTCCGCAACAGAAGTTTCTGGAACTGGTGCACCGGCTGGACAAGGAAACCTCGGGCTGTTTATTGATCGCCAAGAAGCGCTCGGCGCTACGGGTTTTGCACGAAATGTTTCGCGGTGACGGCATCCAAAAGACTTATTTGGCGCTGCTGGCCGGTCAATTCAAACGAAAAAGTCAGCGTGTCGATGTGCCGCTGCTGAAGAACGTCGCACAAGGTGGCGAACGCATGGTGGTCGTCAGTCAGGCCGGCAAACCGGCCGAGACTTTGTTTACCCGCTTGAAGGCGTTTCGGGAAGCGACACTGGTGCATGCGGCGCCCAAGACCGGCCGGACCCATCAAATTCGGGTGCATGCCGCCTGGCTCGGGCATCCCATCGTCGGCGACGACCGCTACGGCGAGGACAACGTCAACAAGGCTTTCAAGCAACGCGGCTATAAGCGCTTATTCTTGCACGCGGAGCAACTGCGTTTCGCACACCCGCTGACCGGCGCCCCGCTGCATTTCAATGCGCCGCTGCCGGCCGATTTACAAACCTTGCTCGAGCATGAAGAAACGCTTTGATTTGATTATTTTCGACTGGGACGGCACCTTGGCCGACTCGGTGGACTGGATCGTGCACTGCATCCGCCAAGCCGCCGCCAGACAGGGCTGTCCGGTACCGGAACCTCAAGCCGTCAAGGACATCATAGGGCTCAGTATTGAAAACGCCGTGGCCCGGTTGTTTCCAGGACTCGACGAAGAAAAGGGCCGGCGCTTGGCCGGCGATTACGCCCAAACGTTTTTTTCCAGGGAAATGAGCAGGGACGACTTGTTTCCCGGCGTGCCGGAAATGTTGGCATGCTTTCGAGAGGCCGGTTACCGTTTGGCGGTGGCCACCGGCAAGAAAAGCGCCGGCTTGCGGGAAGTGATCGCCGGTACCGGTTTGACCGCCAGCTTTTGCACGACCCGTAGCGCCGATCAGACCGCGTCCAAGCCGAATCCGCTGATGATCGACGAAATCGTCGCCGAGTTGGGCGTTGCCAAGGACAGAACCTTGATGGTCGGCGATTCGGTTCACGATTTGCAAATGGCGTTGAACGCCGGCGTCGCGTCGGTGGCGGTGACTTGCGGCGCGCATCCGGCTGAGACGCTTAAGCGCTATTCGCCGTTGTATTGTTTGAATTATCCGACCGAGTTGCTCGGTCTACTTTAAGGAGGCAGGTCCTTGGACACGCAAAATCAAAATCAGGAACCGGAAGGCCAGGATGGCGGTTGGGAACGGCAGACGCTGGAGAAACTGGCGTTCGCCGCGATTAACGAGCAGAAGATCGCGCGGCGTTGGGGTATCTTTTTCAAGGTCTTGACCTTTGTGTATTTGTCGGCGGTATTGTTGGTCGCGACCTATCCCAGCTTCGAGGAAAAAATGAGCTCCGATCGCCAGCACGCGGCGGTCGTCGATATCGTCGGCGTGATTGCCGACGGCGAGGCCAGTTCGGCGAGCGTAGTCATCGAAGGCTTGCAGGATGCGGCCGAAGACAAAAACACCAAGGGCATTATTTTGAACGTCAATTCGCCCGGCGGCACCCCGGTGCAAGCCGGTTACATTTACGACGAGATTCGCCGGATCAAGGCCGAACATCCCGATTTGCCGATTTATGCGGTGGTCGGCGATGTTTGCGCGTCGGGCGGCTATTACATTGCCGCCGCGGCCGACAAGATTTTTGTCAATCAAGCCAGTATCATCGGTTCGATCGGCGTCATCATGAATAACTTCGGCTTCACCAATGTGCTCGATCGACTGGGGATAGAACGGCGGACCTTGACCGCCGGCGAGCACAAAGCCTTGCTCGATCCGTTTTCCCCGGCCAACAGCCAGGAAACCAAGCACATGCAATCGATGTTGGATCAGGTTCACCAGCAATTTATCGACGCGGTCCGCAAAGGGCGGGGCGACAGACTGAAAGAAACGGCGGACATGTTTTCAGGGCTGGTCTGGACCGGCGCCGAGGGCGTCAGACTGGGTTTGGCGGACGACTTCGGCAACGTCGATTCGGTTGCCCGCGATCAACTCGATACCGAGCACACGCTGAACTTCACGCCGCAGGAGCGTTTACTGGACCGCTTGGCCGGCCGGATGGGCGCTTATTTCGGCCATTCGATAGCGACCAGTCTGGGGTTGGGACAACTGCGTTGATCGCTGCGCGTCGGGCGGGCGATGGCGACTGACTATCACTGATCTCAGCGCGGCGTTTGCTTCAGGCGTGTCGGCGCGCCACTGGGCATGGCGCGGATTCGCCGGCGTTTAGCGTATCGATTATCGCGTCGTCGCCTCATAAAGTGAAGTGCCGCACCTGAGGTCGGCCTTGACGCTACTCCGGCTAAGCTTATAGTCATACGTTCGCGACAATCGCGCGGCATCTAGCGTCATGCCGGGATTTAATCCGGGTCCCGCGGAGGTTGGTCGAAACTTTCCAACCGTGTCAACGCCGCATCGTAATCGAAGTTTTCAATCGCGCGCAGTAGCGGTAAGACCTGATCGCCGAGCGCGGTTCTTAACTCCGCGCGGTGCTCCAGAGCCAGTTCGTTGGCTTGGATGTCGCCGGACGCTAACAGCGACCGCAAGCGGGGCAACAAGTCGGCGGCCGAGATACCGCTTGGCGTCGGCTCGATGGCCGGCGGCGGTAACCGAGTGTCGGCTTCGGCAACGAAGCGCTGCAGGGCCGCGTTCAAACTTTCGATGCGCGCAAGTAGGGCTTCGGCCGGTTCGCGTGCTCTGGCCGCTCGCAGCAAGTCGGCCGCCGGGTCGGCGATTCCGATCAGCGCCAGAGAGCCGGCGCTGCCTTTCAACAGATGGGCAAGATCGGCGATCTTGGCGACTTCGCCGGCCTCCAGCCAAGCCAGTAAAGCCGCTGGATCGGCGCGGTGGTTGTCCGCGAACAATCGCAGCAGTCGCCGATATTTTTCCAGGTTTCCGTGCAACAGAGCCAGGCCGCGTTGCCAGTCAAGGTCGGTAAGCGCCGCTAAGTCGGCTGCCGCTTCCGCGTTGGTCGCGTCGGGTAGCGGCAGCGGCGCGCGCAGCCAGCGCGACAGCGTGGCATACAGCGTGTCGGGCTCGACCGGCTTGGCGATGAAATCGTTCATACCGGCGGCGAGACAGGTGTGACGATCTTCATTGAACGCGTTGGCGGTCATGGCGACGATGGGCACCGTGCGGCCCTTGTCGCTGGCGCGGATGATGCGGGTGGCTTCCAGGCCGTTCATTTTCGGCATTTGCATGTCCATCAGGATCAAATCGTAGTCGGCGGCGGCGAATTTCGCGACAACCGCTTCGCCATCTTCCGCGCTGTCGACGCTTAGTCCGGCGCCGCGCAACAAGTCCTCGGCGACTTCGCGATTGATGGCGTTGTCCTCGGCCAGTAATACGCGGGCGTTGACTTGGCTGAGCTTCTGGCGGGTTTGAACGCCATTGAGTTGGTCGGGCTCCTGCTGAACAACGCCGCGCCCCAGGTTCAGCCAAGCCGTAAACCAAAATCGGCTGCCCAGGCCCGGCCGGCTATCGACCCCGACCTCGCCACCCATCAGTTCGGCCAAGCGGCGGGTAATGGTCAGTCCCAGACCCGTACCGCCGAAGCGGCGCGTGGTCGAGGCGTCCGCCTGCTCGAATGCATCGAATAGCTTGCCGGGGTTGGCGCTATCGATGCCGATTCCGGTGTCTTCCACTTCGAAACGCAATAAAACCCGGTCGGCGTCGGTTTTCAACAGCCGGCAACGCAAGGTAATTTGGCCGGTCTCGGTAAATTTGACGGCATTGCCGGCGTAGTTCAGCAAGGCCTGGCGCAACCGGGTCGGGTCGCCGGACAGCGATGCCGGCACGGGATCGCATTCGATGTAAACGGCCAAACCCTTGGTTTTGGCCTTGTCGTAAATCAACGAATAGACATGGTCGAGCAGCGCGTGTGCCGAAAATTCGGTTTGTTCCAGCGTCATCCGGCCGGATTCGACCTTGGACAGATCGAGAATGTCGTTAACGATATTCAGCAGATGGTCGGCGGCGGCGTTGATCTTAGTCAACCGTTCCGATTGGCTCGGTGTCGGTTCGGCGGCTTGCAACAAGTGGGTCAAGCCGATGATGGCGTTCATCGGCGTGCGGATTTCATGGCTCATGTTGGCCAGGAACGCAGTTTTGGCGCGGTTGGCGGCCTCGGCGGCCAGGCGTGCTCGCTCGCGTTCGCGTTCCAGGTTTTTTTGGGACGAGATGTCCCGGGAAAATCCGACTGTACCCAGGACACGGCCGTCGGCATCGATGACCGGAGCTCGACTGGTTTCGTGGATCCGGCCGGGTTGCCAAGGTAAATATTCTTCTATCGTTTGGCGGGCGCGAGTTTCGATGGCCCGCTGTTCCATATGGCGATTGCGTTCGGCAATCTCGGGAGGGTACAGTTCGGCATCGGTTTTTCCGAGTATGTCGACGATGGACATGCCGCTGAAGTCGGCCAACGCGCGATTGGCGGCCAGGAGATGACCGTCTATGTCTTTCAGCCAAGCCAGTTGCGGAATGTTGTCGATCAGCGCTTGCAGGTAATTGCCGGTCAGCCGCAGTTCGGCGGTGCGTTCCGCGACCAATTCTTCCAGGTTGCGGCGGTGGCGCGACAATTCCTCCGACAGGCGTTTTTTGTCGCTGATATCTTCCTTGATAGCCAGATAATGACTGATCCGACCATTGGCGTCGCGAATCGGGCTAATGCTGGCGAGCTCGACGTATTCGCTGCCGTCCTTGCGGGTATTGATGAATTCGCCCTGCCAACTCTGCCCCTGTTGCAGGGCCTGCCACAGGTCGCCAAATACCGCCGGCGAGGTCTTGCCGGATTGCAGAATCCTGGGGTTTTTGCCGAGGACTTCTGCGCGCTCGAAGCCGGTGGCCTGTACGAAAGCTTGATTGACGTATTCGATGTTGGCGTTGAGGTCGGTGATGACGATGCTTTCCGGACTTTGTTCGACGGCTTGCGATAGTTTGAGCAGCTGTAGTTCGGCGTGTTTGCGTTCGGTGATGTCCTGCAGGGTGCCGTCGATTTGCGTGCCGTCGCGGAGCGCTTGGCCGGTAACTCTGAACCATTGGGTGTTTCCGTGGGTGCCGGTGGCGGCCAACTCCAAATCGAACGCGGTATCGTGCCGAGCCGCGTCGCGCAGCGCTTGATCGAGGATGTGCCGTTCGGCCGGTGCCAGACGGCTCGACAGGGTATCCAGCTCGGGCTTTGCGTCGGCCGCCAAGGCCAGGATGTCGGCGACTTCGTCGGTCCAGGTCAATGCGCCGGAAGCCGGCGTATAGCGCCAGCCGCCAATTTTAGCCATCGCGCCGAGCCTGCGCAGCAAGGTTTCTTTTTCGTCGAGGGTCGATTGAGTTTGCAAGCGCTCGGTTAAGTCTTCGCCGGAACTGAGCAGGCCGGTTACCCGGCCGTCCGCGTCGGTCAATAGTTTGTGATGCCAGCGTATCGTTCGGGTTTCGCCGGTTTTGGTCAGAATGGGGTATTCGTCGTCCAAGCGCGCGTCTTGCACGCCGGTCAATACCTTCCGAAAGCGCGGGTAAAGATCGCGCTGGCCCCGCGGTTGCGGAACGCAGTCCAAAAACCAATCGCGGCCGGCCATGTCGGTGTCGGCGCGGCCGAGCAGCGCACAGCCGGCCCGGTTAATCATCTTGACGCGGCCTTCCATATCCAGCGCGAGCATCAAGGTTTGCACCGTATCCAAATAACGTTGGTTGCGGTCGTGTACTTGGCGCAGTTCGTCCTGGTTGCGCTTCAGTTCGGTGATGTCCCTGGCAATTCCGAACAGGCCGACGATTCGGCCGTCGTCGGCCAGCAAAGGCCCCTTGGTCGTCATGAAAATTGCTTCGCCGTCATTGGTGGGTAGGTGTTCGGTAACCGTGACCCGCTGTCCGGCGTCGAGAATTAAACGGTCGTTGGATTTAAGTTCGGCGACCAGGTCGGCGGGAAAAATCGACGCGTCGTCGCGGCCGATCACTTCCGCCGCGCTTTTGCCGGTAATGATTTCCGCCGCGCGGTTGAAGAGCAGGTAACGGCCGTCCGAGTCCTTGGCAAAGATGGCGTCGCTCGAGCCGTTGGCGATCGCGTCCAGCAATTGCAGAGAACGTAATTTGGCTTCGCGCTCGCGTTCGGCCGCGCGTTGAATGCTTTGGTCGGAAAACGTCAACACCGCGCCCAGCCGTTCTCCGTTCGTGCCGAGAATCGGTGCGCAACACAGGCGAACCGGCCGATCCGCGCCGTTTGGACGGAATAGCAGCCAGTCGCCGCTGTCGGAGACGAAACCACTGCCGGTCAACACCGGCGTCAAATTCAGCGGGCTCCGGCCGGATTCAGTGACGATGGTCATGATCGCCGCCAGCGGCTTGCCGACGGCGTCGGCCGCGCGCCAGCCGGTTAGGGCTTCGGCGGCGGGGTTCAGCAATTCGACTCGGTCGGCCGCATCGACCGCGACGACCGCGTCGCCGATGCTTTGCAAGGTCGTCAGATAGCCGGATTCGCTGGCGTTTAACAATTGGCGGTTGGTGGCGATCAGCTGGTGTAGACGATGGTGGAAGTAACTGAATAAAACACCCATGGTCAGAAACAAGGTCATCGATACGAATTGGGCCGGCTCGGCCAATTCGAACGAGAATGGCGGCGGGATGAAGATGTACCAGACTAGGCCGATCGCGAGCAGCGTCGCCAGTAAACCGCTGAGCCAGCCGCCCAGCCAGCCGGAAAAGAAAACGGCCGGAAACATCAGAAACCAGACATAGGGCGAAACGATGCTCCATAGGCTCCATTGGACGCCGGCCGCCAGGGCCGGTAACAAACCGGCCAGTACTAAGCGAAGCGCTCCAGGGCGAACCTCGGCTGGCGCGGGGGCTAAAGCGTCGGCGTGGCGGCCGTAACGGGTCAATAGCAGGTAGAGTAGCAAGGTGGTCAAGGCCACGAAAATCCAGCCTTTTACCGTGCTGACGAAGGCGAATCGCGCTGGCTCCGGAAATAGCGCGACGATGGCTTCGTCCGAGAACAGTATCCATAAGAACCCAGTCAGCGCGTATAAACCGACGATTTTGCCGATCTGGCCCCGGCTCAACACTGCGGGTTGGGTTTGCGAGAAGGGTCTGGCGGCGTTGGGAGGCATGCTGCTGTCCGGTTGGATTGGGCCGCCGGTTGGCGCTAAAGCGGGTCCCGGAATTCGGTTGCGATCATTTTGAAGTTCTCCAGACAGTGCGCGAAGCCGTCGGCAATATCGGGATCGAAATGCCGACCCCGGCCGGCCATGATGATGTCGGCGGCTTCGCCGAAATCGATCGGCGGTTTGTAGCTGCGTTGGGATATCAGCGCGTCGAAGACGTCGGCCAACGCCATAATGCGGGCCGACACCGGTATCGCCTCGCCTTGCAGGCCTTCGGGGTAGCCGCTGCCGTCCCATTTTTCATGATGCCAGTGGGCGATTTCCTTGGCCAGCGCCAAAAACGCCGCAGAGGCGCGAACGTCGCGTTCGGCGCGTTCGATGGCGTCGCTGCCGAGCTTGGCGTGGGTTTTCATGATTTCCCACTCGGCGGCGGTCAGCTTGCCGGGTTTGGTAAGAATATAGTCGGGAATGCCGACTTTGCCGATGTCGTGCAGCGGGGCGGAACGCGTTAACAATTTAATATAATTCGGGGTCAGCGTCTGGCTGAAGCGAGGATGATCCCGCAAGCATTCGGCCAAGGTTCGGACATAGCCTTGGGTGCGCAATAGATGTTGGCCGGTTTCCGGGTCGCGGGTTTCAGCCAGATGCGCCAAGGCCAGAATACTGACGTTTTGGGTCAGTTCGTTTTCCGCCATGCGCTTGCCGATTTCATTTTCCAGAAAGGCATTTTGATCGGCTAGCCAGTCGCGCGCTCGTTTGGCTTCGAGCTGGGCCGCGACCCTGGTCAGCACCACGGCGGGCTGGATGGGCTTGGCGATGTAGTCGGCGGCCCCGAGTTGCAGACCGTACTGTTCGTCGCGGGCGTCGTCGAGCGCGGTCAGGAAGATCACCGGAATGTCGGCGCTGCCGGGTGCGGCCTTCAAACGGGTCAATACTTGGTAGCCGTCGACTTCCGGCATCATGACGTCCAGCAGGATCAAGTCCGGGCTCGGGGTTTGGTTGGCATAGCGTAGCGCGGTGGCGCCGGAATTGGCGGCCTTGACCCGATAGCCGGCGCCCTGCAACAAGGTGCCGAGGATGTGCAGGTTCTCTGGCATGTCGTCGACGATCAGTATCGTGGCGGGTTCTGCGCTGGCGGGTGTTATCACGTGAGGCCTCGGTCGGAACGCGGTAACGCGAAGTTTAGGTGGCCAACACTACCGCGTCCGTCCCCGAATTGCAAATGACGGTCGCCGGGTTCGGCTTGCCGGAAAATATCGTTCGGGGTGTTGCGTTGGCCGGAGGTTTTAAGGATAATGCGCAGCTCTTCAGCCCACGGCTGATGTTTTATGGTTACTGTGTCGGTCCTCTCGCAACGATACGCTGTAAACCCCGCCAGGTCCGGAAGGAAGCAACGGTAGCAGCGGATTCGTGTGCCGGGATGCGGCTGGCACGGTAGCCGCCCAAACCTAGCCTACCCGCGCTGCCAATGGCTTATCAGGTCCTCGCCAGAAAATGGCGTCCCAGCAACTTCTCCCAGCTTGTCGGCCAGGAGCATGTCAGCCAATCCCTGATACACGCTCTGCGCCACGACCGCCTGCATCACGCTTATTTGTTCACCGGTACCCGCGGCGTCGGTAAAACCACGGTGGCTCGAATTCTCGCCAAGGCCATAAACTGCGAAAACCTCCAGGATTTCAATCCCTGCGGCGAATGCCCGGTTTGTCTGGCGTTCGAGCAGGGCCGCTTCATGGACATGATCGAAGTGGATGCGGCATCGCGCACCAAGGTCGAAGACACTCGCGACTTACTCGACAACGTCCAATACGCGCCGAATCAGGGGCGCTACAAGGTCTATTTGATCGACGAAGTCCATATGCTGTCCGGCCACAGCTTCAATGCACTATTGAAGACGCTGGAAGAGCCGCCGCCTCACGTCAAGTTTTTGCTGGCTACCACCGATCCCCACAAAATTCCGGTGACGGTATTGTCTCGCTGCTTGCAGTTCAATCTGAAGCGTCTGCTGCCGGATCAAATCGCCGCGCAGATGCAGTTCATTTTAGAGCAGGAACAGATCGGCTTCGAAATCCCGGCTTTGAAAATCTTGGCTCGCGCGGCCGACGGCAGTTTGCGCGACGGCTTGAGCCTGTTGGACCAGGCCATCGTTTATGGCGGCGGCAGCGTCGTGCATGCGGCGGTAACCGGCATGCTGGGTACGGTGGCGCAACAGCCGGTCGACGATTTGTTGCAGGCTCTGGCGGCCGGCGACGCCAAAGGCTTGCTGGTCAAGATCGGCGATATCGCCGAACTGTCGCCGGATTTCGCCGACATCTTGCAGCAAATGCTCAGGGTCCTGCACCGCGTCGCGCTGCTGCAGCAAATTCCCGATTTCGTCGACGCCGAGTTCGATCAAGCATTGATTGGTCTATTGGCGCGGACGCTGACCGCCGAGGACGTGCAACTGTACTATCAGATCGGTTTGCTCGGCCAGCGCGATCTGCCGCTGGCGCCCGATCCGCGTACCGGTTTCGAAATGACGATGCTGAGAATGCTGGCTTTCCGGCCGAAAACGCTCGACCAGCGGCAAGAGACGCCGCCCGGTCCGGTGATAACTACGGTCCGGCCGTCAACGCCCGCCAAGGAACCTGGGTCGGTTTCCGATTCGGTGGCGGCTGTCGTAACACCCGCCGCGGCGCCGGTTGCGGCGGAATCACCGGCCGCCGTCGAGCCGAAGCCCGAGATGCGCTCGGTTTCTCCGGACTCGCTCCGACCGGAACAATGGCCGGAGATTATCGCCGCATTGAACATCGGCGGCCGGGCCAGGGAGTTGGCCAACAACTGCGTGCTGGAAGGCATCGACAATCACACTTGCCGGTTGTTGCTGGACCCGAGTTTTCATCAAGTCGGCACTCGGGCCGAGGACACGCTGCGCGCCGCGCTGCAACAGTATTTCGGTCGGTCGATCAAGTTGGTGATCGCCGCTAGGGCCAGCGATCTGATGACGCCGGCGCTGCAAATGCAAAAAGCCAAGGAAGATCGCCAACAGGCGGCGGTGGACAGCATCCAGACCGATCCTACCGTGCAGGCCTTAAAAGATACCTTCGGCGCCAGGGTGTTGCCTGGCAGCATAGAGCCTATTAATTGATTTCGGAGACACTATGAAAAACGCACTCGCGGGCATCATGCAACAAGCCCAGAAAATGCAGGAAAACTTGAAAAAGGCCCAGGAAGAACTCGAAAACATGGAGGTGCTGGGCGAATCCGGCGGCGGCTTGGTGACGATACTGATGACCGGCAAGCGCGAAGTGCGTAAGGTCAGTATCGATCCGTCGCTGGTCGGCGACGACAAGGATATGCTGGAAGATTTGGTGGCGGCGGCAATCAACGACGCCGTCCACAAGGTTGGCAAAATGAAGAAAGAAAAAATGGCCGATGTCACCGCCGGCATCCCGATTCCGCCCGGTTTTCAGATGCCGTTCTAAATCATGGCTAATCAGGGGCTGCTGAAGGAACTGATCCAGAGCCTGTGCTGTCTGCCCGGCGTCGGACCCAAGTCGGCGCAGCGGATGGCGTTTCATTTGCTGCTGCGCAACCGCGACGGTGCCCGCCAGCTCGGTCAGTTGCTGGAAAAAGCTGTCGCCGAAATCGGTTATTGCCGCGACTGCCGCACCCTGACCGAAGCCGAGATTTGCGAAGTCTGCGCCAATCCGCTCCGGGAGAACGATACGCTGTGTATCGTCGAAAGCGCCGCCGACGTTTGGGTCGTCGATCAGGCCACCACGTTCAAGGGCAAATACTTTGTGTTGCACGGCCGCTTGTCGCCGCTGGACGGCATCGGGCCCGACCAGCTCGGTTTCGACTTGCTCGAGCAGCGCATGGCCTCCGGCACGCTAAAGGAAATCATCCTGGCAACCAATTCCACGGTGGAAGGCCAGGCCACCGCGCATTTTATCGGCGAAGTTGCCGCCAAACATGGGATACAAGCCACCCGCATCGCCCACGGCGTACCGATGGGCGGCGAGCTGGAATTCATCGACAGCGGCACGCTGTCGGCGGCTTTTAACGGGCGTAGAGAACTTTAGGAGGCAAGATGAGCGATTGTTTGTTCTGCAAGATGGTCGCCGGCGAGATCAAGCCGGACGTGGTTTACGAAGACGATAAGGTGTTGGCGTTCCGCGATTTGCACCCGCAAGCGCCGCTGCATGTGTTGGTGATTCCGAAACGTCACATTGCTAACTTAAACGATCTGGACGATGCCGAGTTGGGCGGACACCTGCTGCAAACCGCCGCGAAAATCGCCAAGGACCTGGGCTATGCCGACAGCGGTTATCGCACCGTGTTGAACTGCAACGCCGACGGGGGCCAAACCGTTTTCCACCTGCACCTGCACCTGCTGGCCGGCCGAGCAATGCATTGGCCGCCGGGTTAGAACGCCGCTTTCGCAAGCCCTACCTGGTCGGCGGCCGGCGCGATTTACCGATTCAAGCTTGAGACCCGCATCGGTTCTTTCATCGCGATCGCGACGATCAGCGAAAAGGCGGCGCAGGCGCTGACGTAGTAGCCAAACCATTCCGGATGGCCGTGGCTTTTCATCGATAGCGCCAGGTATTCGGCGCTGCCGCCGAATAAGGCCACCGTCACGGCATACGGAAATCCCACGCCCAGCGCCCGAATGTGTACCGGGAACAGTTCGGCTTTGACGATGGCGTTGACCGACGAGTAGCCGGAAACGATCAGCAGCGCGCAGATGTACCAGAACAACGCCGAAGTCAGGCTTTGCGGCTGCGACAAAAGGTTCAGGATCGGTGCCGTGAACAGCGTTGCAAGGACGCCGAAGCCGATCAACATGCAGCGGCGGCCGACGAAGTCGGACAGCAGGCCGAACAGCGGCTGTACCAGCATGAATACCGACAGCGCGATGGCGCAGATCAGCGTGGCGTCGTCCTTTGCAAAGCCGGTGGTGTTCACCAAAAACTTCTGCATGTAGACGGTAAACGTGTAATACGACAAGGTGCCGCCGGCGGTCAAGGCCACGACGGTGAAGATTTGCTTGGGATAGTTGAGCAACTCGCGCGGATTGGCTTGCTTGGCCGATTCGGTGTGTTGCTCGACGAAAGCGCTGGTTTCCGCCATATTGCCGCGCAACCGGACCGCGACAACAGCGAGCAAGCCTCCGACCACGAAGCCGATCCGCCATCCCCAATTGTGCAGTTGCGCGTCGCTCAAGAAACAGCGCTGCAACAGCATCAGCAATCCCAGCGCCAGGATTTGGCCCAAGACGATAGTGACGTATTGAAAGCTGGAGTAGTAGCCGCGCCGGTCGGCGCTGGCCATTTCGCTGAGGTAGGTGGCGGAGCTGCCGTATTCGCCGCCGATACTGAAACCCTGCAACATCCGGGCGAGCAATAGCAAGGCCGGCGCCCAGGCGCCGATCACCGCATAGCCCGGCGTGCAGGCGATGATTAACGAGCCCAGGCACATCAGGCCGACCGACAAGAGCAGTGCGCTCTTGCGGCCCTTGCGATCCGCCAAACCGCCCAGCCACCAGCCGCCCAGCGGCCGAAACACAAAGCCGACCGCGAAGATCGCGGCGTTGTTTAGCAATTGGGCGGTTTGGTCGGTTTCCGAAAAGAAAGCCGGCGCAAAGTACAGGGCGAAAGCGGCGTAAATGGCCCAGTCGAAATATTCCACCAGATTGCCGATCGAGCCGCTGAAGATATTCCGCAGGCGGGCGCGGTGCGAGAGCGCTGATCGATTGGTCATGTCGGTTGCCGTCCCGCCGCTCAATGCAGCGTCTTGGAGGCGCCGGCGGCGTCGTGCAGGCTGCAAAACAATTGCACGGTGACGAATATCAAGGTCTTGATCATCCGCACCGCGTCGCCGGGTGCCGGATGTTCGGCCAGATATTCATCGATGCAGTCGTGGAGAAATTGCACCAGGCCCTGTTGCTCGTCGGTTTCGAATACGCTTTCCGAATGCGGTTTGCCGGACATCATCGCGGTCATTTCGGCGTCCACCAACGCGGCTTTTTCCTGTAGCCAGGCCATGCCCAGGGTTTGTTGGCTGGGCAGGGTGCCGGAGGTTTTTTCGAACACGCAAATAACGTCGAACACCAGATCCATGAACAGATGGGCGACGTTTTGATCCTGCTCGGCAATTAGCGAAGGAAACACCCCAAACAGCGTTTGCGCCAATACCGGTTGCTCGTTCTGAAACCGGGTCAGGATGGTATGCCCGGCGTTTTGATCCAGGCTTTTGGCATATTCCAAGCCCAAGTAAAGTTCTTTATCGGTAAATTCGCGCATGTTGAGTGAGTATGGAAAAGTGAAAATCGCGGCTATGGTCAGCGCATCGCCTCGAATTGAATGCCTCGAAAATGTCGGAGCCGGTTTGCTCCGACGAGTCAGTCGGCCGATCCGCCGGCATCGGCAGTCAAGGCCTTTAAGCTTCGAAGCCCGCCATGAACGCCGACCGGCTGGTTTCGTCGCCGTAGAGCAGGGTCAGGCCGGCGGGGTCGGGCGCGTCGGTCGGATGGGCCGAATAGGCCATCAGTAACGGGACGATATAGCGGCCCGCCGCCGGCGAGAGATAGACGAAATAGCGCTCGCCGTCTTCCGTCCAATGCCCGAACATCGCCATGCCGGCCGGCCCGTTCTTGGCGATATACGCGGCCCGAAACGAGCCGAACAAAACACCTATCTCCCCGGACTCGTATTCGTGTCGGGTCAGGGCGATCCTATGCCAAGTTTGGGGTTTTGTGGTCGCCACGGGAATCTCCTGTCATCGCCAAACGTTTGATATATAGATGCGCGTCCAGCGGTTTTTCGCGCGGGCAGCGGGTCTTCGGTTCAGACTATAAAGCCAATTCCGCCACAATGCCATGCCGGCCGGATCAACAGTCCTTGCCGGCCAGTCGGCTTTCCAAAAACGTTCTTAATCCAAATATCGCCAAACCGGCGCCGCAGGCCAGCCCAGCCAACAACAGAAAGAAGCCGGCATGGGACATCGTCGAGTAAAAGCTACCGATATAGCCGGCCAAATAATTGCCTAAGAACACCGACAAAAACCACAGTCCCATCACCGAGCCGACCGCCTTGGCCGGCGCGACCTTGCTGACCAGCGACAAGCCGACCGGCGACAGATATAGCTCGCCGACCGTGTAAATCAGGGTACACAAGGCCAGCCACAGGCCGCTGATTTTTTGGTCCGGGCCGTGTAGCGACACCGCGACGATCAACACCAGAAACGAGGCCGCCAGCCAAGCGCAACCCCAAGCCATTTTCACGACGCTGGAACGCGGCTTGGAGGGCTTGCCGAGCATGCCGCCCATCAGCGGCGTCAACAAAAAGATGAAGGCCGGATTCAAGGATTGAAACCAGGTGGACGGCATATCCCAACCCAACACCCGCCAATCGGCCCGCTGCTCGGCAAACAATTGCAAGGTATTGCCTTGCTGCTCGTAGACCGCCCAAAACACCACGTTGATCGTCGCCAACACCGCCAAGCTTAAAATCGCCCGCCATTCCTCGCCGCTGATCGGCGTTTCCGGTATCGGCGTCCGAGTCCCGCGCCAGGCGGCATCGCCGCCCAGAAAGCGTTGGCCGGCCAAATAAATCGACAAGCCTATCGTCATGCCGACACCGGCCGCCGCGAAACCGTAATGCCAACCGTAGCGCTGGCCCAGCGTGCCGCAGACCAACGGCGCGAAAAAACCGCCGATATTGATGCCCAGGTAAAAAATCGTGAACGCGCCGTCGCGGCGCGGGTCGCCGGGAGGATACAAGCTGCCGACCTGGGTCGAAATATTGGGTTTGAAGCAACCGTTACCCGCGATCAGCAAGGCCAGCGCCGGCAAGAACCAGGCTTCCCGTGCCATCAGAAAATGCCCGGCGGTCATCAACACCGCGCCGAGTGCAACCGTGTTGCGCGGCCCCAACCAACGGTCGGCCAAGTAGCCGCCCAACAGTGGAGTCAAATAGACCAGGCCGGTGTACAAGCCGTAGATTTGCGAAGCCAGCGGCTGTATGTCCAAGCCGCCGTAAAGCCATTCCAGCCCGGCCCGCAAGCTCGCGAAGCCGAATATATCGGCACCGTCGTTCACCGCCGGAATCAAATACTGGATCATGTACAACACCAGCAAGGTCCGCATGCCGTAATAGGAAAACCGCTCCCACATCTCGGTCAGAAACAAGACATACAAACCCGGCGGGTGGCCGAAAAGCTGCTTAGGCATCGTCGCTCGAAAAAATCGGTCGTTATAAAGTGACGTCGCGGCGAATTTTAGCGCCCATACGGTCGCGCCGATGACGGTCTTTACCTCGCGCAATCGGCCAGGATAAAACGGCCTCCGCCGTGCCGGCGCTGAATCCGATCACCCATTGGAATTGAGTTGCCCGCACGCCGCTAGCACGTCGTCGCCTTTAACCCCGCGAATCAAGGTTGGAATCCTGAAGGTATCCAATACCGCCTTAAACCTTTCCACGGTTTGCATATCCGGTCGTCGGTAACGCGATCCGGGGAAGGGGTTGAACGGAATCAAACTGATATAAGCGCTTTTTCCCGCCAGCAAGGTGCCCAGTTTCTCCGCATCGAGCAGAGCATCGTTGAAATCCTTGATCAAAATATATTCGTAAGTCACGAATTGCTTTTTGTTTAATGCTATGCGGTCGATATAAGCCAACACTTCGTCCAGCGGATATTTTCTATTGATCGGAATCAACTCGTCGCGTTTTTCCGAGAACGGCGAATGCAGCGACAGAGCCAGATTGACGCCAGGCATTTCCCGGTTCCAACGTTTGAGTCCCGGAAGATAACCCGCCGTCGAAATCGTGATTTTCTGAACGCCGACTGAAAATCCGAATTGCGATAAAAATATTTCGCAAGCTTGTTTAACCGCATCGAAATTATGCAAGGGCTCGCCCTGGCCCATAAACACGATATTTAATATGCGTTCTTCTCCAGGCCGGTTTTCGGCTAGCCACTGCCAGGCTTTCAAGAATTGTCCGATCATTTCGCCGGTGGTCAAATTGCGTTTAAGGCCTTGTTCTCCGGTAAAGCAAAAAGCGCAATTCATCGCGCAGCCGACTTGCGACGACAGACAAATCGAATATTTGTTATTGAACGGAATCAGCACCGTCTCGACTTTTTGGTCATCGTTCAACTTAAACAGAAACTTCACGGTCCGGTCTTTTTCGGATTCGTAAACCGTATCGATTTCAGGCAAGGAAAAGTCGTAATACCGTTCAAAAAACGCCAAGGCCGGCTTGGATATTAGATTATGACAAGGCGAGTTCTGCTTTTTCTTGTAATACCAATTAAATAGCGTCGGCGTCACCGAGTTATTAAAGCCCTGCCGTTCGACTATCGTCTCTAAGTCGGTATACGTTAGATCGTAAAAAGAGGGTTTCAACGAGTTCTCCACGCGCTATAAATACCGGCCAATATCGGTGCGTTATAAATATTCAAAGCCGATTATCCCCGGCCAAACCACCAACGGCGTTTACCTTGTCGATCAATCGTTGCCGTGCCGAGATTTATTGACCGAGTTTCGTGGCGGCAAATGTCCAGCTAGAGTCGGTCAAACGATATGGTTGCGAGCGGCTGTTAGGTTTGTCGGGAACGGTCATTTCGATCCGTCCCAGAGCAAGCGTTGGTTTCAAGTAACGCTCACGGAAAGATGTTTTCATATGCGGAACTCTCAAGCAGATTCTTTGCCGGCCGCGGTTCAGTTAACCGTTCAACAAACCGAGGCAATATATCATTTGCAAATCCCGCCGGTGAGGTTGGAGTCTACAGTATTTGATTCGGCTGGCGACAGGCGATAAAAAACCCCAGCCGGTCACCCGACTGGGGTTTGGTGTTTGGTGGAGGTGGCGGGAATTGAACCCGCGTCCGCAAGCACTCCGCCACAAGCTCTACATGCTTATCCCGCGCTTTTAATTTAACTGTTGACTACCCGTCGGGCCAAGAGGATCAACAGCGATTTCGATTGGATTTAGCGCTTTAGGCTCCGAACTAAGCCCTGGCGCGATCTTATGTAATATGATCCCTGAGCGCTCCCCGAGAGGAACTCCAGACGCATAAGTACATCTGGTCAGAGAAGTGGTGCAGGTTTTAAGCTGCGATAGCCACTGAGTAGTTTTCGTCGTTTGCGAATACTTTTTTTCAGTAGGTTTTACGAGCGGTACTGTGCTCGGCATGCACCTGAGGTTTTGCTACCCACGTCGAAGCCATGTCACCCCCAAGAGCGGTCATTCTATCAAAGCGGCGGGACAGTTGCTAACAATATGGATGCGGGTCCGGCAAATTCAAGTCCCCGCCGGTCGTGGCAATCGCGAATTTCGCTCGGCGAAATTGTAGTTGTTCTCACCGGTACGATTCGCTATAAATCGGCTAGCGTGCCGCCCGGTAAGGCAGGCAGCTCATTGGGGCTTACAATTTTGGATTGACGCGCCCATTTCATGTCTTGCGTAATTCTACTTTGTCAGATTACAAATAAGCATCGTCATTCCGGCACGGATGGCCGGACCCGTTAGAGCGCGGAGCGAATCCAGACGCTATGGACGGATTTAAGCCATACCATCCATGGCACTGGATGCCCGCTTCCCGGCGGACATGACGGTCTGAACAAATCCGACAAAGTAGAAGTAATTCGGATTAAGAACAGCTATCCATCCTTGCCGGCCTTGTGCGCCGACGGAGAGCAGCGTGCAATACAAAGATTACTACCAGATTCTAGGCGTGGAACGCGAAGCGGCCTTGCCGGAAATCAAGAAGGCCTATCGCAAGCTGGCGCGCAAATACCACCCGGACATTTCCAAGGAGCCGGACGCCGAAGCCCGGATGAAGGACGTCAACGAGGCTTATGCGGTGTTGTCCGACACCGAAAAGCGCGCAGCCTACGATCAACTGGGCCGCGGTTACCGGTCCGGCCAGGAATTTCATCCGCCGCCGAATTGGGATGCCGGCTTCGAATTTTCCAGCGGCGATGCCGGCGATTTCGGTGACTTTTTCAGCCAATTGTTCGGCCGGATGGGCGCCGGCCGGCGCGGTGGGCCGTTCGAGGCGCAAGCCGGTGGTTTTCGGGCGCAGGGCGACGACCATCACGCCAAGGTGTTGCTGGATGTCGAAGACGCCTTTCGCGGCGCCTCCCGGCAAATCAGCCTGCGGGTGCCGACGATGGATGCCGACGGCCGGGTGGTTTTGAACAATCGCACGTTGAACGTCAAAATCCCGAAAGGCGTTTACGAAGGCCAAATCATTCGCCTTGCCGGCCAGGGCGCACCGGGCCTGGGTGGCGGCAAGGCTGGCGATTTGTTGCTGGAAGTCCATTTCAATCCGCATCCGCGCTTCCGGGTGGACGGCAGCAATCTGCACATGAGTTTGCCGGTCGCGCCCTGGGAAGCCGCGCTGGGTGGCGTCGTAACGATTAATCTATTCGATAGCGAATTGAAGGTTAGGATTCCGCAAGGCCTGCAAAGCGGCCAACAATTGCGCCTGCGAGGCAAGGGTATTCCCTGCGCCACACCCGGCGATTTGTTGCTGGATATTCAAATCGTGCTGCCGCCCGCCAACTCTGACAAGGCCAAGCAACTTTACGAAACCATGGCGCGCGAACTGGCCTTCGACCCGCGCGCAAGCCACAGGAGTTAAGCTATGTCTCAAGCCCTGTCCCCACTCGATGCGGTTCTCGAAGAACACGGCCTGACCTTGCAACAACTAACTTCGCTTGGCGAAGTCGATCTGGAATGGGTCAGCCGGCATATTGCCGAAGGCCAACTCGCGCCGCAGCGGCATGGCGGCGAATGGCGGTTTTCCAGCGCGATGCTGCTACGGGTTCGGCGCATCGCCGCGCTGGAGCGCGATTTCGAGGCGGTTCCGGAACTGGCGGCGCTCGTGGCCGACATGCAGGAAGAAATCGACGGACTACGCCGCCGTTTGCGTCGAGCCGGTTTGGAGTGAGCATGCAAAACACCATCGTCCACAATCACCGCTGGGCCAATCGGCTGCAAACCGTTCTGTTGATCGCGGCATTGCTGGGCATTTGCGCGTTCGCCGGCCAATTGCTGCTCGGTGAAGACGGCATCTGGATGGCGTTGATCGCCGCCGGGTTGGGCTTGGTCATCACGCCGGCTGCCGCTTGGCGCCTGACCTTGAGTTTTTACCGGGCCCGGCCGATCTCGCCGCGCCAGGCGCCGGTGTTGTGGCAACTTTTGGAAACGCTGGCTGAACGCGCCGAATTGCCGACCGTGCCGCAACCCTACTACGTGCCCAGTCCGATCATCAACGCCTTCGCGGTTGGCAATCGGCAGCAGGCGGCGATCGCGCTCAGCGACGGTTTGCTGCAACGATTGTCTACCCGCGAGTTGGCCGGGGTGTTGGCCCACGAGATGGCGCATATCGCCAATAACGACCTGCGGGTGATGGGCTTGGCCGATGCGGTCAGCCGGATTACCGCGCTGTTCGCCAGCGCCGGCCAATTATTCTTGTTGCTGAGCCTGCCGGCCCTGTTTTTCGGCGACGTGGCGTTTACGGTCAATTGGCCGGGAGTGATATTGTTGTTGTTTTCGCCGCATCTGGCTGTGTTGATACAGTTGGGGTTGTCCAGAACCCGCGAATACGATGCCGACCTGCGGGCGGCGACGCTGACCGGCGATCCGCTGGGTTTGGCGCAAGCCTTGGCCCATATCGAGCAAGCCAGCCGGGGCTGGTTGTCGGTGCTGTTTCCGGGCTGGGGCAACCCGGAGCCGTCCTGGCTGCGCACCCATCCGCCGACCGATGAACGGATTCGCCGGTTGCAAGCCCTGGCGCCAGCCGCGCCGTGGCAAATTCACGCCCCGATATTCGCCTATCCGCTGCAACCGGTCGCGCGCCTGCCACGTTGGCGGATCGGCGGCCTTTGGCATTAAGCTTCATTTTTCGAGGACATCATGAGCGACGCTTTACATCTGGTTTGCCCGCACTGTTCGGCCGTCAACCGCGTTCCAACGGAACGTCTGAACCAACAGCCCAAGTGCGGCCAATGCCATCAAGCCTTGTTTACCGGCCATCCGTTGGAGTTGACCGAAGCCAATTTCCCCAAGTATCTGGGCCAAAGCCAAATTCCGTTGCTGGTGGACTTTTGGGCCGCCTGGTGCGGGCCGTGCAAGATGATGGCGCCGGCTTTCGCCCAAGCCGCCCAAATGCTGGAGCCGGCGGTGCTCTTGGGTAAGGTGGACACCGACCGTCACCGCTATCTAAGCGAGGATTTCGGCATTCGTAGCATTCCGACGCTGATTTTGTTCAAGAATGGTCGAGAAATTGCGCGCGAAGCCGGCGCGATGTCGCTACAGGACATCCTGCGCTGGACGAGAAGTCATTTGGTTTGACGGTTGGCGCCGCTGGTCGGGCTGGCTTCGGCTACGCTCAGCCTACGCGGGTAGTCGAACATCCGGCTCGAGGAACACACCGGCATTGCTTGCCGGTCTAAGTCCAGCGCATCAATGGCTTTCGATCGTGATCGGTTGCAGGCCGTCCTGATGACGCCGCCACATGGCTTGAAACAGCGCCTCCAGATGCAGCGTATAGGCTAGCGTATCGAATAGCGGGGTGTTCAGGCGATTGGCGGCCAGCTTGCGGTTGACGTCGGCCAACTGCTCGGGACAGTTGGCTAGATCGTGAGCCAGCGTGTAATAGGTATCCAGATCGGTCGCGATCAACTCGTCCAAGCCTATCGCCCGCAACAGACTGCCGGCTACCCGTGATGGGAAAGTGTCGCCGGCGCAGGTAATCATCGGCACGCCGACCCACAGTGCGTCGCTGGCGGTGGTGTGGGCGTTGTAGGGCGCGGTATCCAACACCAAATCCGCCAGGCCCAAGCGTCCCAGATGCTCGATTTGCGGTAGCTCGTCGGCGAAGATGAGTCGGTCGGGCACAATGCCGCGCTGGTAGGCTTCGTTTCTGAGCCGGCCCTTGGCGGAGGCGTTTTTCAACAACCACAGTACGCTGCCCGGCGTGTTGTAGAGCAGCCGGCACCAGACGTCGAAAATTTCCGGCATGATCTTGTAAGCCTGATTGAAGCAGCAAAACACAAAGCCGTGTTCCGGCAGGCCCTGCTCGACGCGGCTGGATAGCTTGCCGATTTCGGCGTGCCGACCGTGCGGCTGGTAGCTGTCCGGCAGGTAGGCGAAGGCCTCGCTGTAGTCGGCGGCGCTGCCGGGCGGCGTCAGGTAGGGATCGGTGACGATGTAATCGCAAAAATCGCCGCCCAGCGTACTGGGGTAACCCAGGTAATTGACCTGAATCGGGGCCGGCCGGTAGGTGAGGATTTCGGTGCGGGTGCCGCGGGTATAGCCCTTTAAATCGATCAGAATGTCGATTTGGTCGGCATGAATGGCTTTGGCGCTATCGGCGATCGATAACTCGCTCAAATCGACGAAACGGTCGAAGCAACGCAGCAGGCGTTGGCGCATGTCGCCGCCGTCGTCGGCGCCGTAGGAGTAGGCGTAGATTTCGAACCGGTCCTTGTCGTGGGCTTCCAGCATTTCCACCAACAAATACGCAGTGGCGTGATCGTGGAAATCGCAGGATAAATAGCCCAGCCGAATTTTCGGTCTGGCCGGGCCGACGAATTGGAACGCCAAGTCGTCCCGCTCGGCTTGACTGGCGGCGAGCCGGGCCAGCAACCACAAATCGGCGCATTGTCGCTGTTCGGCGGCACTGATGCCGGGTAAGGACAACAAATGGAAAGGCGAAATCCGGCTGCTTTCATTGGCGGCCAAACTGGCCCGTACCTTGTTCCGCCATTCGTCCAGACGCTCCCATTCGCATAATTTGCGGCTGCGGTCGTAGTGTTTCATCGGGGTTCCACTCCATCGTTGGCGCAAACCGCCAGGGAAGGCCCGACGTCTAGTCCGGGGGCATGGCGCCATCGTACCCCACTTTAGCCGGAATACCGAGGAAATCCGGCGCTTGCGGCGGCGATCAGTTCATTAAGGATTTCAGCGGTATCGCGAAGCGTTGCCGAACCACGTCGCCGATTCGGCCGCTGTAAGCGCTCAGATACAAATCCCGGCCGCAGACGTGCGGCAAGGCCGAACAACGACCGGTGATCGCGAAGTGCCGACCGACCAGCCGGAAGGTCAACGGTACGCAATCGGCGCGCAGAATGGGGCCGGCCACGCTTAGATCGATACGCCGGTCGAATGAATCGTAAGCCAAGCTATCGGTCACCAATGTTAGTTCCGCCAGAAGAATGCGGTCGTCGTCGCCGATACAGCCGTAAATCGTGCAGCGGCAGGTTTGCAAATCCGCTAGTAAGGCTTCGGCCAGCCGCGCGGTGGTCGGCCGACCGGGGAGTTGCTCCAGAAGGGTTTCCAAGCCGTGGTAGTGTCTCATAAGCTTTGTCGATGGCGTCGCTAGGGGTTTGTCCGTAAAATACCCGCCGACACCTGACTTCTATTGGCCCCGCGCCCCGAGATTTGATGACTGATTATAAACTGACCCATCTCAAACAGCTCGAAGCTGAAAGTATCCACATCATCCGCGAAGTGGCCGCCGAATTCGAAAAACCGGTGATGCTGTATTCGATAGGCAAGGATTCCGCCGTGATGCTGCACTTGACCCGCAAGGCCTTCTTCCCCGGCAAGCCGCCGTTTCCGCTGTTGCACGTGGATACCACCTGGAAATTCCGGGAAATGATCGAGTTTCGTAACGACATGGCGAAAGATCTGGGCTGGGATTTGATCGTACATATCAACGAAGAAGGTGTTGCCCAAGGCATCGGCCCGTTCACCCATGGCAGTAAAAAACATACCGACGTGATGAAAACCGACGGCTTGAAACAAGCCTTGAACAAATACCAGTTCGACGCGGCCTTCGGCGGCGCCCGCCGCGACGAGGAAAAATCCCGCGCCAAGGAACGGGTGTATTCGTTCCGCGATAAAAATCACCGCTGGGACCCGAAAAACCAACGCCCCGAACTCTGGAACATTTACAACGGCAAAGTCGATAAAGGCGAGTCCATCCGCGTCTTCCCACTATCCAACTGGACCGAACTGGACATTTGGCAATACATCCATTTAGAGAACATCCCCATCGTACCTTTGTATTTTGCCAAAGAGCGCCCGGTCGTCGAAAAAGACGGCATGCTGATCATGGTCGACGACGAGCGCATGCCGATCGGCCCGGAAGACAAAGTCGAAATGAAGATGGTGCGCTTCCGCACGCTAGGTTGTTACCCCTTGACCGGCGCCGTCGAGTCGACCGCCACCACACTGCCGGAAATCATCCAGGAAATGCTGCTGACCACGACTTCCGAGCGCCAAGGCCGTTTGATCGACCATGATCAAGCGGGGTCGATGGAGCAGAAGAAGCGGGAAGGTTATTTTTAGAACCGGATCAGCATTGCGACTGTTTTTTAGTTGCCATAGAATAAAGCGGCATGAGCAAAAGCAAAAGCTGATTGAGAAATTCAAATCTGATTCCGAATTCACTTGGCAGGAATTGGAAAGAATGATGCTGCTACTGGGCTTTGAAAAACAGGAAGGCGACGGGTCGCGGGTTAAATTCTACAAACCGGAATTAACCATCAGCATCCACAAACCCCATCCCGACAAATCGATCAAGCACTATGTTCGAAAAGAAATTTTAGCGAGGTTAAAAGATGAATTGCTTTAGCTACAAGGGCTATCAAGGCTCGGTTGAAACCAGCATTCAGGATAAATGCCTCTACGGCAAATTGCTTAACATTACCGATCTAATTCTCTACGAAGGCAACACCGTAGATGAACTGGAGCAAAATTTTAAAGCCTCGGTAGACGATTATCTGGAGCACTGCAAACAGCAAAATAAACCGCCTAAAAAACCGTTCAAAGGCTCCTTCAATGTCAGAATCGGTCAGGAACTTCACGAAAAAGCCAGCAAAAGAGCCGGCGAAATCGGCAAGTCCCTGAATGAGTATATAAAGGATATTGTGCAGAAAGACACCGAATCGCATGCCTAATAATAGTTTTTATCAAAATGACTAAAACCACTGATGATTAACAGCGTCCAGCTAAAAAACTTTGGCCCTCTCACCGAAATTGATTGGCAAGACTTAGGCCCGATCAATTTGGTGATCGGCAATAACGGCTGCGGGAAATCGTTTTTGTTGAAGGCGATATATAGCGCTGTGCGGACATTAGAGGATTATAAACGAGGAGATAATCCCGAAGATGCTTCGGATATTTTATTCAATAAATTGTATTGGACTTTTCAGACAGAAAAAATAGGCGACCTTGTTTCGAAGCAAAGCGACGCATCCCTATATTTTGGCTTAATGATCGACAAGCTAGCATTTAATTATTCGTTTGGAAAAGACACGTCTAAAGCAATTAATTCAGTAGAAAACAATGTTACGCCCCGTGAAAGCAACTCTATATTTTTGCCCGCCAAAGAAGTTATATCGATACATCAAATTATTTTAGAGACAAGGGAGCGCGGCAAGCGTTTTGGATTCGATGATACTTACTTTGATCTAGCAAAAGCTTTAACAATTACTGAACTTGAAGGATTTATAAACAATTTTGAAAAAACAGGCGTGACTATTAGTGAGCATCAAAGCCCTGCAAAAGGATATGGTTCGAAAGAATTCGAGGAGTCACGCAATAAATTAGAACTCTTGCTCGATGGTAAAATTGAATACGACAAAACCTCAAGTCGCTGGTATTTCAAAAAAGGCAGGCAACGATTCTCTATAGGCATAACTGCGGAAGGTATAAAAAAAATTGCCATTCTTGATACATTACTGGGTAATGGGCAATTAGATAAAGACTCTATTGTCTTTATTGATGAACCTGAGTCAAATTTACACCCAAAAGCAATTTCTGATTTTTTAGATATTATTGCTTTACTTGCTCAACAAGGTCTCCAGTTTTTCCTAGCCAGCCATTCTTATGCTGTGGTCAAAAAACTATACTTAATCGCCCAGCAACAGCAAGTTTCCATTTCTGTTCTATCGAAAGAAGGCGATGATTGGGTGCAATCGGATTTATTGGACGATTTCCCCGACAATCCGATTATTGATGAGTCAATCCGGCTTTATGAGCAAGAAGTGGAATTGGCTTTCAAATGATTAGCACGCCAAGAAATGATTTTGAAAAAATGTTTGGCCCGTACTCAGACGGAAGTTGTTTTGAAATTGAGGCCTGTCAAACGTTACTAAGAATCAATAAAAAAGCCAAGAAGAATGAAGGTGTAAAAATTGCAGAATTTTTACTTCTTTCCGAAAACTCAATAAATCAAACCGTGCAAGTTATAGAAGCTAAAATTGATCCTCCAATCGATGAAAAGCTTGTCAGTGATGTGACAGAGAAATTTGTCAACAGCTTGGCTCTATTTATATCCATCCATGTTGGCCGGAACAGAGAGACCCTATTGCCAACTAAGTTTAGTGAGTTAAAACTTGCTGCCATTGAGTTTAGATTCATTTTGGCTATTCAGAAGATTGAACTATCATGGATACAGTCTTTGCAAGAAAAGCTTAAACATAAAATGCAAAAAACAATGAATATTTGGAATATAGACATTAATTCAGTAATTGTTGTTGATTTAGAGGGCGCGAAAAAGTATGGGTTGATTAATACTACCAAACTGTAACGCTATAACTGAATTATAAATAAACTTTGAATTTTCGGAACTCCCCATGTCCCACTAATCAGACCTCATCAGCACCTATCTGGCGCAACACGAACGCAAGGAATTACTGCGGTTATTAACCCGCAGCAATGTCGACGACGGCAAGAGCACTCTTGCATAATGAATGATGCTCGGCAAAAGTATCAGTTCGCCGGCTGATATAAGCTAGCAAAATTTTGGCAGGTTCTAACCATGCAATTACACGAAGAAATCCAGCAACACATCGTGAATCTTGAACCCGGCCTGCAAGCCGAGGTACTCGATTTCGTGCTGTTCCTGGAAGAAAAACAAAAGAAGCGACAGCCAGATCAGACAGTAAACGAAGAAGAAGCCCTGCGAATTCATCAACAATTGATGGACCGCTACACCGACACCTTCGCCAAACTGGCTCAATAGTGAATGGCCGAGTTGTTTTTCATCTCGAAATCACTGGCATTGCAGATACATAGTCTGCAGATAGCGCGCTTCGGCGGCACTTTAGGCATCCGAGACCTAGCGCTTTTGGAGTCGGTACTCGGTGCGGTCCGGCAAACTTGGGATTACAGCGGCGATGTTTCTTACACTGCCGCCCAATATTGCTATTCGCCAGCCAATAACCATCCGTTTCTGAACGGCAACAAACGGGTAGCAGCCGCCTGTATGTTGGTGTTTCTGGTCGCTAACCAAAAACAACCAACAATGGATAACGCCCGGCTTTACGAATGGGTCATTAATACTGTAGCCCGGCAACTCAGTCGCGAAGACTTGGCCGACTTTTTAAAACAGCATGTCGCTTAACACAACTTTCGAACAAATTTAGGCATTCAGGAAACCCATGTCTCACCAATCAGACCTCATCGCCACTGACATCAACGCCTACTTGGCGCAACATGAACGTAAGGAATTGCTGCGGTTTTTGACCTGCGGCAACGTCGACGACGGCAAAAGCACCTTGATCGGCCGTTTGTTGCACGACTCGAAAATGATCTATGAAGACCAGTTGGCCGCCGTGCAGGCCGACAGCGTCAAATCCGGCACCACCGGCGCCGGCAAGATCGACTTGGCCTTGCTGGTCGACGGTCTGCAAGCCGAGCGCGAGCAAGGCATTACGATCGACGTGGCCTACCGTTATTTCTCGACCTCGACCCGCAAATTCATCATCGCCGACACCCCAGGCCACGAGCAGTACACTCGCAACATGGCTACCGGCGCCTCGACCTGCGATTTGGCGGTGATTTTGATCGACGCCCGCTACGGCGTGCAAACCCAGACCAAGCGGCACAGCTTCATCGCTTCGCTATTGGGCATCAAGCACATCATCGTCGCGGTCAACAAAATGGACTTGGTCGGCTATAGTCAGGAAACTTTTGAAAAGATTCGCGACGATTACATGGCCTTCGTCAAAACCCTGGATCTGCACGACATTCATTTCATTCCGATGTCGGCGCTGGACGGCGATAACGTGGTCAACCCCAGCGCCAACATGCCCTGGTTTACCGGCTTGCCAATGATGGAGTTGCTGAATAGCATCGAAATCGCCAGCGACCACAATTTCGCCGACGCGCGCTTTCCGGTGCAATACGTCAACCGTCCAAACCTGGATTTTCGCGGCTTTTGCGGCACCGTCGCGTCCGGCCTGTTTCGGCAAGGCGACCCGATTACCGTGTTGCCGTCCGGCAAGACCAGCACGATTAAATCCATCGTCACCTTCGACGGCGACTTGCCGCAAGCTTTCGCCGGGATGGCCGTGACCTTGACCCTGAACGACGAAATCGACATCAGCCGCGGCGACGTGGTGCTCGGCGGACAGCAAACCGCGCCTAGCGTCGCCGACAAATTCAAGGCCAACATCGTCTGGATGACCGAACAAGCCATGCTGCCCGGCCGTCAATACGTGATCAAACTGGCGACCCGCGGCGTGTCCGGTTCGGTGGCGACGATACACCACCGCATCGACGTCAACACGCTGGAACATCACGACGCCGACGAATTGAAGCTGAACGAAATCGGCCTGTGCACGGTAGCCGTTAATGCGCCGGTGGTCTTCGAACCTTACAAGCGTAATAAAACCACCGGTTCGTTCATTGTCATAGACCGCTTGACCAACGTCACGGTCGGCGCCGGTATGATTGTCGGCGAAGCGAATGATGAGGATTGGACGCCGGTTAGCGCCGAGGAACGCGCCAGCCGTTTCGGCCAATCCGCCAACATCGTCGCTTTAATTGGTGCCGACGCTAAAACCATGGCTTATCATTTGGAGCGTCGCTTGTTCGATACCGGCCACGCCGCAACGGTGTTGGAACACGGCGACGCATATCTGGCCGCGGCGATCAAGCATGCCGGCCTAATCTGCCTGTGTGCGGGCTTGGCTGCCGAGCATGCGGATTTGGCCTTCGATGCCGACCGGCAAACCATCGACGAAATCTACGACGCATTGAAGAATCGTAGCGTGGTTCACTAAGCCGCGCGGCTGTTCCCATGCGTCGCATGGGAACGCGAAAGGCCGTTTGTTATGCGCCGCGAATTGGCTGACCGGAATTTGACCTCAGCAGCGTCAACCCGCTTAAAAACAGTAAAAACGAAGCTGGGAGCGGAATATTGGTCGGTGTGATTGGGGAGCCGGTTATTTGAAAGCGAACTTCAGGATAGAGTTGGGTAATCTTGATGGAGTCTATCGCCCGCTCCGGTGATAGGTTTACATTGCCGCCCACCGGGACATAGATTGGCGTGAATATCGTGATCGAGGGCGCAAGCCTTGCCGTCAAATCTATATCGTTTCTCGCGGAGATGTTCCAGCCGGCCGATGACCTGGCGCCCGTCAGCGTCACGGTAGTCAAATCGATACTTCCGCCCGTGAGAATGGTCGCGGCCGGCGCGGGATTGATTTCTACGGGCGCTGCTTGACTTAGATCAGTCTTAGTCAACTGATAAGGAAAGATTACCCTGGTAAAGACGCTGGTCAACGAGGTACTGGGGCCGAGGTTGATCGCTCGACTGCTTGAGGACCGCAGGTCCAAGCGTTGAACGTCTTCCACTTCGGACGTTGCCGACGCATAGGCGGTGGACGTCGACAAAACCAAGAGTCCCACGAATAAGCCGTTCAAGCGCATAACTATCTCCTTAGTCTAGTAATTCAGATAAGTGTGCCTGGCGATTGTGTCAGAACGATGACCGATGCCGCGATCGATCAAGTCCGCACATTCTTTGTTGCTCTTGGCTGCGCTCGGCGCGCGAGTTTCGGCGGGGATTTATGCCTCGGGTAGGGGGCTGTGTGGCGAGCGGCGCGGTCGATCCAACACAAAAAAGCCCCGGTGGTTAAGCACCGAGGCTACGCGTAGCCGAGGCGTTGGCCGGTTATTGCAACAAATCCAACGCCTTCTCGGCCGCTTTTTGCTTGGCCTTGGCTTTGCCGGCCTTGATCGCTTGTTCGGCGTTTGGCGCTTGCTCTACCTGGCTTTTCAATTGTTTAACGGCTTGTTTTTTCTCTTTCAAGAGTTGCGCGCCTTGTTTCAATTCTTCCGGCGTGGCTTGCTCGATTTTTTGTTTGACCGCTTGTTTGGCGGCGTCTTCGGCTTGCTGTTTCGCGGCGGCCGGGGCGTTTTCGACGCCGGCTTTGACCGCTTTCGCACTATCGACCGCCGCGCCGGCCGCCTCGACGCCCTTGACCGCGTCGGGCGCGACGGCGTTCGCGCTGTTTTGGACCGCCTGCTTGCCGACCGCTTCCAACAAGCCGGTGTCGGCCACGGCGGCTGAAGAAGCCAATACGAAGGAACTCAATACAACGATGCTGGTTTTCATGGATTTATCCTGGTCGTTCATTATTAGGAGCTTGCAGATTAGCCGTCCCAACTTAACCGACGATTAACGTCCGGCAATGCGGCGCAAGGTTTCCGTGACCAACTGGCCCGCCCGGTCCACCGAGTCGGATTCGGCATAGCAGCGTAATTCCGGGGCATTGCCGGACGGCCGCAGGTGGACGATGTCGCCGCTGGCGAAGGTCAGCCGCAGGCCATCGGTAGTATCGCTATCGACCGGCGCGCCCAGGCTATCGCCCCATAGGCTGCGATAGGCGCTGGCGTCGGCCTGCAAGCGATCCAGCAAGGCGCGACTGTTGGCGGTCGGGAATTCCTGAATCCGGTCGCTGGCGGTGAAGCGTTGCGGCAAGCCTTGTAGCAAGCCGGACAGCTTGACGCCTTGGCCGCGCGCCATTGCCAGCAACGCCAACGCGGGCAACAGCGAATCCCGAGTCGGCAGGGCCGCCAGGGGCTTGCCGTTTACCGATAAACCGTTGCCGGCCAAAAAGCCGCCGTTGGCCTCGAAACCCGCCACGCCGCCCGTCGCGACCTGCTCCATGCCGGCGATTACGTAGGGCGAACCGATTCGGGTTCTAATCACCTGCTTGAACCAGCCAGACGCTTCGATCGCGGTATTGCAACTGACCGGCGTGACGACGGTATCGGCGCCCAAAAATTTCGCGCACAGCAGGCCGACGATGTCGCCGCGCAGCCACTCGCCGGTCTCGTCCCCGATCAGCGGCCGGTCGCCGTCGCCGTCGGTCGAAATGACCGCGTCCAACTGGTATTGTGCCGCCCAGTCGCGGCCGCGCTGGCGATCCGCCTCGCCGACCGCTTCGGTATCGATAGGCACGAAGGTGTCGGTGCGCTCCAATCCGACGACTTCGGCGCCCAATTCGGCCAAGACTTCCTTCAACACGTCGCGGGCCGCGCTGGAATGCTCGTAAACGCCGACTCGCCAGCCGACCAACAAATTGTTGGCGAACAAACGGGTATAGCGCTGCTGAAATTGCGCCAGCGCGGCCGGATTGACGGCCGGCAATTCAGCGTCCACCACTACGACTTCCACGGTCGCGCCGGTCATCGCCGTCTCATCGGCTTTGCTGATTTCACCGTCGGCCCGGTAGAACTTGATGCCATTACGGTCGAACGGAATGTGGCTGCCGGTGACCATGATGGCCGGCAAGCCTTGCGCCAGCGCATACAAAGCCAGCGCCGGCGTTGGCAATACCCCGCAAAAATCCACTTCGCAGCCAGCTTGGCGAATGCCGGCCACGCACGCTTGGGCGATTGCCGGGCTGGACGGCCTTAAATCCATGCCCAGCGCGATTTTTTGGCCGGGCTTGGTCAGCTGCAAGCCGTGGATAAACGCCAGCGTATACGCGGCGCAGACTTCGCCGCTCATTTGGCTAACCAAGCCGCGCGCGCCGCTGGTGCCGAACGCCACGCCGCTGTCGGCCATCATTTGTTGGATGTTGATTGTTGTCATGGGATATTGAGATAGGTTGAATTAACGGATTTTTTGCGGTTGAGATAATTCTTCAAAATACGCCAGCAACTCATGCAAACGAGTACTCGGATTCATCTCGCCGCTGTCGATTGCTTCGGTTAAGACTTTTGGCGCTAAACGTCTGGCTTCAGGAAGGCGGTTTTCCAGGCTCCGGAAGATATTTCGTTCATTGCCTTTATCGTAGTCCGCGAATTCAGGATAAGCGCGTAAGTCCTTGAGCAAAGAGTCAGGCGAATGCGGCTTTCGGCTATATCCGAAATGCAGCAACAACCAAAACTCGAAACAGGGATAGGAAACCACCACATCAATCTTAGGCTGGCTTTTCGCTGCGTCCAAAGCATTTTCGAAGTTGGCATGGGCATCGCGGTCTATCGTGCAGAACACCCTGTCGAATTTGCCTTTTCTGCCAATCGCTTCGTTGACGATACTCGTCGGATCGGTTTTGCCGCAGTGACGGATTTCGACTTGCACCTTTATCCGAAAATACCCACAGGCATCTTCCAAATAGCGCTTACCGGATTTGCTGTCTTCACAAATCACCAATACCGTCGGTTGCGGTTTGAAACGCGGCTTGGCTCGATTAAACGACGCGGCGTTGCGAGCCATCTTAACTCCGGCGGATTATCGGCAAAGCACGGTAGCGGCCTTCGTAATAGCGTTTTTCCAAATCCTCGCCTTCCCGGCCCTCGAAATCGTGGATGGAACGGAGTTGAGTTGCACCGTTGGCGTCGCGCTCTGTTAGCCAGAATTGGTCGCGGCGTAATAGCTTCGTGTCCATTAAATGGGTGTCGTGGGTGGTGAAGATCAACTGGGAGAGCAAGTCAGATTCCAAGTGTTTGGCCACCAAGGATCTAACAATTTCTGGATGCAGACTACTGTCAAATTCATCGATCACTAAAGCAGTGCTATCGCTGATTTCACCATAGCTACTATGAACTTTCCATGGCAACCAAAACCCGATTAAATTTTTGGTACCGTCTGATTCGTCATTGAAATCGAACTCAACTTCCCCGAGTGCGGTTTCATGAACTAAAACCATTTTGCTTTCTAGCTCAGGCTTTGACAATGAACCTAATAACACAGGGGTAGCTTCCTTCCGATCAAAACGAATTTTAGTCACCGGCACATCCACATTTTGCAAAAATGAGGAAATTTCTTTTGCTAAAATCGGATGCTCTTCAGCCAGTTTCTGACTACTGCTTGCCCATGTTTCCATACTACCCGAAACAACCAAAAGCCCCCTTTTTAACCAATGGAACGGCTGCCTCAATTGACCCAATTGCTCGCTGCTGTTGGCGACTGCCTGTGCGATGAACAAAACTTGAGGCCCTGTCAAGTTTTGCCAAATCTGATGCAACTCATTCCCCCCTTCCAAAGCTTCCCCAAAGGAGAACGCATCACCAGAAGAATGATGCAATCGCTCATATAACAAAATCTCTTTTCCAGCCAGAAACACATGCAATCGTTCTTCAACAATCCTTTCACACGTTAAACCTAACTCAAACTGATAGCGCTGTCCTGCACACACAAAATTCAGTTCGAATCGGCTGGGTTTGTCGCTGAGCTCTGGGTCAAAACGAAATGGACTCACCGGAAGCGATACGGATTGCGCAGTCGGTTGCTTATTGGCTATTTGGCTCACCAACCTAAAAGCTTTAACCAAGTTGCTCTTGCCAGAGGCATTGGGGCCATAAATCGCCGCAACTTTCAGTAAATCCGGCAGTTTTTCGCCCTTGACGGCAGGTTTGAACACATTTTCACGCTTCCGCAATCTAGGCGCAGCAACCATCGAAAAGGTCTGCTTCTCGCGGAAGGATCGAAAGTTAGTGACGGAAAATTCAATTAACATGCAGAAAACTCGCAACTAGACGGCGTTATTTGCTGAGTAATATAGCCACTTGTCAATTTATCTGCAGAAAAACTGCACTCAGCCTCAACTGCTTATGCGGGTTTGATTGGTAAGTGTCACTGCGGCTGGCTATGCATCCGGCGGATGAAATCCTGCAAGGTTTGGCCGGGGTCTTCGCTGAAGGTCTCCTCAAGTACCCGCGCTAGCTCGATGCGGTCCAAGCGAAAGTTGCGGAAGTCGCCGCGCAGTTCGCACCAGCCGACCAGGGTCCAGACGTTGCCCCAAAAATACAAGCCCAGCGGCCGAATCCGGCGTTGACTGAATTCGCCGTCGCCGCGCCGGTAATCGATCTGTAATACGTGTTTCTCGTCCAAGGCCTTGCGGCAAATGTCCAAGGTCACATCCAAATCGTCGCGCCGCGAGAAGCGTAGCGCGAACAGTTTTGAGCGATCCAGGCGGTCGCGCAATTCGGCCGGCACGACCGCCGCGACCTTGTCCAGCACCGACTGCGCGGAGCGGCCCAGTTCGGTGCCGCCCCAAGTCTTGACCATCCTGGCGCCGACCACCAGCGCCTCCAGTTCGGCGGCGCTGAACATGATCGGCGGAATATCCAGGCCGTGCCGTAACGCGTAGCCGACGCCGGCTTCGCCTTCGATCGGAATGCCGGACAGGCTGAGCACCTGGATGTCGCGGTAAATCGTGCGCTCCGAGACTTCCAGCCGCTCGGCCAGCGCCTTGGCGGTCACCAAACGTCGGTTGCGCAGAATCTGGACGATCTGAAATAGGCGGTCCGCTCGGCGCATGTGCGGTCGATGGCCTCGCTAAGCCGGCGAATACAAGCCGACCCGGTTGCCTTCGCTGTCGATGAACAGCGCGAAGTAACCGCAGTCGCCGTCGTGAATCGGCGTTTTCGGCACCAGCACCCGGCCGCCGCCGGCTTCGACCTTCGCCAGCGGCTCGTTTAAATCGGCGCCGCCGTTGAAATACACCACCGCGCCGGTCTCGGAGGGTTGATAGCACTCGCCCTGCACCAACATGCCGCTGACCGCGCCTTCCTCGGCTTCGAAAATCGCCAAGTTCATGTCATTCATCTCTTCCAGCTTGAACGTCGAATTCAACACGTGACGGTAAAAGTCCTGGGCGCGGCCAAGATCGGCGGCGGGTAGTTCGAACCAAGTAGCTAGATTGTTGTTCATGATGCTCTCCTCGTTGCAGTTAAAAGAGCGGTCATGCTAAACCAGCGCTACTGACAGCGTGGTGTCAGCAGTGTTTTAGCGCTAGCGCCGACCGCCGAGCAACGAGCCCAGTACGCCGCGGATGATTTGGCGGCCAAGTTCCTGGCCGATGCTGCGCGCGGCGCTTTTCGCGGCGGCTTCCAGGACGCTTTGGCCGCCGCGCCGCCGCGATCCGGATTGGCCGCCGCCCGGCAGCACTTGGCCCCAATCGAATCCGCCGCCGGACGTCGAGGCTTCTGCCTTTCCGGCCCGTTGTTTCAAGATTTCGTAGGCCGATTCGCGATCGATCTGTTTTTCGTAATGGCCGGCGATGATCGATGCGGCCAGCGTCTCGCGCCGCTCGGCGTCGCTGACCGGGCCGATTCGCGAGCGCGGCGGCTTTATCAAGGCGCGTTCGACCGGCAGCGGCGTCCCCTGTTCGTCCAACAACGACACCAAGGCTTCGCCGACGCCCAGCTCGCCGATCGCGGCGGCCACGTCCAGTCCGGGATTGGCGCGAAAGGTTTCGGCGGCGGCCCTGACGGCTTTTTGATCGCGGGGCGTAAAGGCGCGTAACGCGTGCTGCATGCGATTGCCGAGCTGGCCGAGAACGATGTCCGGAATATCTTGGGGATTTTGGCTGACGAAATACACGCCGACGCCCTTGGAACGAATCAAGCGCACGACGTGTTCGATTTTCTGCAACAAGGCCGCCGGGGCGTCGTTGAATAACAGGTGAGCCTCGTCGAAGAAAAATACCAATTTGGGCTGGTCCAAGTCGCCGGCTTCCGGCAGGTTTTCGAACAATTCCGACAACAGCCACAGCAGCAGCGTCGCGTAAACGCGCGGCGATTGGTACAAGGTTTCGGCGGCTAGGATGTTGATCACCCCTCGCGAGCCGTCGGTTTGCAGCAGATCGTTGAAATCCAGGGCCGGCTCGCCGAACAAGTGTTCGCCGCCCTCGTGCTCCAGTTGCAGCAAGCCGCGTTGAATCGCGCCGACGCTGGCCGCCGAGAGTTTGCCGTAGTCGTCGGCCAGTTCGGCGCCGTGCTCGGCAACGTACTGCAGCATCGCCTTCAGGTCTTTCAGATCCAGCAACAGCCAGCCCTGGTCGTCGGCGATCTTGAACGCGGCGGTCAATACGCCGCTCTGCACGTCGTTCAGGTTCAACATCCGCGCCAGCAGCAGTGGCCCCATGTCCGAGATCGTGGCGCGCAGCGGATGGCCCTTCATGCCGAACACGTCCCAGAACAGCACCGGCGCCGCGGCCGGCCGGCTATCCTGGATAGCCAGGTCCGCCAAGCGGGTTTCCACCTTGGGATTGCCGCCGCCGGCCCGGCTCAGGCCGGCCAGATCGCCCTTGACGTCGGCCACGAATACCGGCACGCCGATTTCCGAAAAGGCCTCGGCCAGCGTTTGCAGCGTGATGGTTTTGCCGGTACCGGTGGCTCCGGCAATCAGACCGTGGCGATTGGCCATCGCCGGTAGCAGGTTCAATTCGGCGGTGCCGGCTTTGGCGATCAGCAAGGGTGTGGTCATGGCGAGTCCTGGAGAAAAAAGGTCGGATCAGCCCGGAGGCTGACCCGAGAAGGTTTACAGCAACGCGATTAAGTCCGCTTCCAGCGTCTCGTAGGCGCCGAAGCGGCTGGCGACCAGATGGCCGTTCCGGTCGATGAGCAGGTAGGATGGCGTGCCTTGTAACTGGTAACGCTCGAAGCTTTCCGGCCGGAAGGGTTGCCTGGAAAAATAGTCGCGCAAATGGGCGCGCAGTGCGTGCTGCTCGGCGGGCGCCCGCGCCTGAAAATCGTCGATCCGTTGTTCGATGAAGCGCTCGACTTCGGCGGCTGTCCCGTCCGTTTCGCGCGGCGTCAAATGGTCCATCGCTACCGGAAAACTCAAGCGATAAGGCCAGGTGCCGCGCTCCAGCAAGCCGTATTGGCTCAACAGTTTTTCGGTTTCGCCGATGACCCGGCCTTCTTCCAACAACAGGCGCAGATTGGCGACGGTATTTTTTTCGAAATCCTCGAAGGCGGTCGCTAGGCCCAACACCGTCAAGCCTTGTTCCCGGTAACGCCGATGCAGGCCTTCGACGCGCGGCAGACAGTGCAAAAAACAGCCGGGGCAATTGACTTGAAATACCGCGACCAGCACGACGCGGTCGACCAGATCGCTTAGCGAGGTGGGATCGCCTTGCAGCCAGGCGTCGACCGCCAGAGGCGGTGCGGTTAGGCCGATGCGGGCTTCGTTGATCGCGGTGTCCAAACCGGCTTCAATCGCGAAAATTGTTGAATTGCAACGGCTGTTCCAAGTCCTCGGCGCGCAGCATCTGAATCACTTCCTGCAAATCGTCGCGTTTCTTGCCGGTAACCCGCACCTTGTCGCCGTTAATCGCCGCCTGCACTTTCATCTTCTTGTCCTTGATCAATTTGACGATTTTTTTCGCCGCGTCGCTGCCGATACCCTGCTTCAACGTAATGGTTTGAGTCGCGGTCTTGCCGGTGTCGGTGATTTTGCCGCTTTCCAGCGCGGAAATGTCGATGCCGCGCTTGCCCATCTTGGCGTATAAAATCGGCAACATTTGTTGCAATTGAAACGTCGATTCGGCCTTCATCTGAATGCCGTCGTCGGATTGTTCGAAATTGGCGTTGGAGCCCTTGAAATCGAAGCGGGTCGAGACTTCCTTGTTGGCTTGGTCCACGGCATTGGTCACTTCGTGGGCGTCGAGTTCTGAAACGATGTCGAAAGATGGCATGGCGTTGATTTGCAAGTATAAAAGTCGCGCCACTATAACGGCGTCGCGACCATTATTCAACTGTGGCGGGTGTCGCGGCGGACTTGTCCGCCGGCGGAGAAGCCGTTATCTTGTGGCTAAGCCGGCCATTCGTCGAACGGAGCCGGCGCATTGCAACGGGGGAAAACCACTATGAGAGCTATTGTTTACCTAAGCGGCCCAATCCTGGCCGGCATCCTGCTGGCCGGTTGCGGCCAGGAGCAAGCCCAAACCGCCATCGCGGCGAACGCGCCGCTCAAAACCTTTCCGCGGGCCACGACATTGCGCGGCACGGTCAGCGACAATACCGGGCCGGTTAAGGCCGGTACGGTTACGCTGTCGACCGAGGCCGGCAAGGTGCTGACCAGCCTTGAATTGCAAGACAGCCAGCGTTACGAAATCGACGCGCCGGCCGGAACGCCGCTACCGGTATTACTGACCTACGCCCCGCCACCCGGAAAATCCGGCGACACGATGACCAGCGTGGTGATTTATCCGGAAATCAGCAAATACGACATCAACCCAACCACGACCGCGATCGCCAAGAGCGCGAAGGCGATGGGCGGATACAACCACAACAATCTGGTACGCGCCGCCGAAAATACCGCTCACGTTCCGGACGCCAACAAAACTACCGCCGGTTTTCGCGGCGATCCCACCACGCAGTACGGCGGCTGGCACTAGCCGGAGCCGCTTTCGGTATTACCGTTCGACCGGCCAAAATCCGGTCGATTTTAGCTCTTGATTCAGCGCGATATCGCCGTATTTTCCAGTCGTCGCGATACCTGAGCGGCAAGCTTGGAAATTAAGCGCCCGTTTTTGCAAAACGCTCTACACTAAAATCTTGATCGGCTAAGTTGCAATACTAGCGATGCGTCATGCAGTCAACTCTGATGAACCGCGCCAATTGTTCTAGCTGGGTTACAGCTTGACGCAACTGCAAATAACGCGGCGGATTGCCGGCCCGCTTGTAACAAAACTGTCATAAACACCGTTTAATATTCCGGCGATCCGACGTCGGCAATTCTCACAGGAGTATAGGCTTATGGCTAATCTAACGATTAAAGCTCGACTCTACGTCATCCTGGCCGCGGCAGTCAGCGGATTTATGCTTCTGGGGCTGGGAAGCCTGTATCAGATCGAACAAATCCACGGCAAGGTTAAGGAAGACTACAGCAGTTTCGAAAGCGGCATGCATACGCTGGTGCTGATTCAGAGCGCTAACATCGCGTTCAAGACCCAGGTGCAGGAATGGAAAAACATCTTGCTGCGCGGTAACGATGCGGCCAATTTCGAAAAATATTCCCAGGGTTTTTCCGCTTCGGAAAGCTTGGTCGGCACCAAACTGACTCAGGCATTGGAGGCGCTACGCGCGGTGGGGTCGCCGTTTGCGCGCGATATCGAAAATCTGCTGAGCGAGCATCGGGAGATGGGCAAGAAATACCGATCGGCCTTGGCGCAATTCGATCAGGCCGACCCGGAAGCCGGCAAGAAAACCGATGCGCTGGTCAAGGGCATGGATAGAAGCACCACCGACAGCATTAACAAGTTGGTGGAAGCGTTCGAAACCGGCCAGCATGATCGCCTGAACCGGCAAATCCAAAGCTCTCAAGACGAGTTTCGGCAAATCCGCAATACTCAGTTGGCGATCTTCGCCGCGCTGTTGGTGATCTGCGGCAGCCTGGTATTGTTCACCGCGCTGCATATCGCGCGGCAGGTCGCGGACTTTCAGCAAGTCATCTCCGGCATTAGCGCCAATCGCAATCTGACCTTGCGGATGCCGGCCGCCGGCGACGACGAAATATCGGCGATCGGCAAAAGCTTCAACGACTTGTTGCAGGTTTGGCAGAATGCGATCGGCCAAATAAAGCGTAGCGCCGATTCGGTCGCCAGCTATGCGCGCGACATGACGGCGTCGGTTGCCGAGTTGTCTTACAGCGTCGGCGCGCAGAAAGCGGCGACCACGGAAATGGCCGCCGCTATCGAAGAAATGACCGCCAGCATTGCGCATATTTCCGATTCGTCGCAAAACGCCAACACCATTTCCAGCACCTCGTCCCGCCAATCCGCCGACGGGAGCTCGGTGATCGAAAAAACCGTCTCGGCGATGCAAAACACCTCGAACGGCGTGATGGAAACCGCCAAAGTCGTGGAGCGGGTCGGCCAGCAATCCCAAGAAATCTCCGGCATCGTTCAAACCATCAAGGATGTCGCCGATCAGACCAATCTGCTGGCACTCAATGCCGCGATCGAAGCGGCCCGTGCCGGCGAGCAAGGCCGCGGTTTCGCGGTGGTCGCCGACGAGGTCCGCACGCTGGCCGAAAAAACCACCCGGATGACTGAAAACATCACGCAGTTGGTCGATCGCATCCAGGCCAGCGCGCAGGATGCCGTCGTCAATATCGGTAAGGTGGTGCAGGGCGTCGATCAAAACGTCGCGTTGGCCCATCAGGCGGGCGAGGCCATAGGCGGCATTCGCGAAGGCAGCATCCGCGTCGTGGACGCCACCAACACGATCGCGACGGCGTTGGCCGAACAGTCGGTGGTTAGCGAGAGCATCGCCAGCAAAGTGGCCGCCATCGAACTGATGAGTAACAAAAACAACGATTCGCTGGCGCGCCTGAAAGACGCGGCCGGCCGGATGGATACGCTGGCCGGCGATATGCGCGCGATGGCATCGCAGTTCAAAGCCTAGTCATCCGTCGGAACGCTAAACCGTACATATTCCTCTTGGGTTCCAAGCCAGACATCATGAAAATCAGCCGTATCTCCAAAATTGTCAGTCTCTTGTTGGTCCTCACCCTGACCGGCTTCACGGTTGCGGTGGTTCGCTCCTTGCAACACCTTAACCACGCTTTCAAGGCCGTCGAATTCGTCGGTCAACAGCAGAACCAGTTTTACACCCGGATCAGTCAGCCGGTTTTCAATTACCTGGCCAGCGGCGATGCCACCTTGTTAACCGACATCGATACCAATGTCGGTCGGGCTGTGCGCGACATCGAAGCGAATCGCGAGGTGGACGAACGGCTGAAAGCGCCGTTCCTGGATTTGTTGCGGACCGTTCAACAATCCATCGTCGTCGAGTTGACCTCGGCCGGGAAATTGGCCGATCCGCAAATCCTGCTGATTAACAACGAACAGCAAATGTCCGGGCATTTGCAAGGCTTAATCGACTACGCGTCTCGCGCGCCGGTGGATGCCAAGACCAAACAACCCTACTGGGAATTGATAGGCCAAACCCAAGCGGCAGTGTTGAATTTGTCTCGAGCGAGACAAAGCTTTTTCGCGGCCCGCGAAGCGGTTTCGGCCGAGAACATTCAGCGTTATCAGCGCCAACTGCTGGCGCTAGCCGATCGTTATAAACAGTTGCCGTTGCTGGGCGTGATGCGTGACTCCGCCAACGCGGAGCCGGACTTCGGTCTGGGGTTGACCGAGCGAGTGGCCGAGGCGCGCGACCTCGCCGAGGAACCCATCAGCGAGATCGGCGCGCTGATTCGGCGTTACGACATCGATCTGGGTAGCGCCGAACAGTTCGCGCGCCAAAAAGCCGCCAGCCGGACGCAAGCCGCCGTGCAACTGCAAACGCTGCAACAACGGTTCGCCGATCTGCAAACCGAAATCGCCGGCGAATATCAGTATTACGAACATATCCTGTACACGATCGTCGCGATCTGCACCGCGATCTTGATCGCTATCTGTATGCTGATGATTTATATCAAACGCCATCTTGCCGATGTCATCGCCCATATCAGCAACCATGTAGATCTGCTGGCGCGCGGCGATTTGCGCGGCTCGGTTTCGTTGCGCAGCCGAATCGCCGAAATCAATTTGGTCAAGGAATCTCTACACAAATTGCATGATTATTTCGAGTCGCTAATACGCCACATCAATCAGGAATCCTCGGCCTTGAACCAATACGGACGAGACATATTGCTGGTCGCGGCAAGCCTGGAATCGATTACCGCCGACCAACGCCAGGCCACCGAAGCCGGCGCCCAACAAATGACCGAGTTACACAGTTCTTTCGTGAATGTCGCCAACAGCGCGGCCGACAGCCAACATGCGACCACTTCGGCGCACGGCCTGATCGACAGTGGTGTGGCCTATATGCGACATACTCAGGTCCAAGTCGCCGAACTGGCCAAGGCCACCGACGAAACCGCCGCGTCGTTGGAACATCTGCGCCGCGACGCCGCCGGCATCGAAACCGTGCTCGGCGTGATTCAGGGCTTCAACGACCAGATTAATTTGCTGGCTTTGAATGCCGCGATCGAAGCCGCCAGGGCCGGACAATACGGGCGAGGCTTCGCGGTGGTCGCCGACGAGGTTCGTAAACTGGCGTCGAACACAGCGGACTCCGCCGAGCAGATTCGCGGCTTGATCGAGAGGCTTAATCGGGCCACCGAAACCACGGTCAAACTAATGAATCAACAACAAGCGGCGGCGAAAACCACGGCCGAGGCGGTCGATCATGTCCATCAGGTATTCGCCGGGATCAAGTCGTCGATAGGCGAGGTATTGAGCCAAAGCCGGGTGATCGCGGCGACCTCGTTGCAACAATCGCAAGTCGCCGAACGAATCGCCAACAATTTCTCGCATACCGCCGAACTGGCCAAACAAACCACGCAAGAAGCCCAGACCAACAAACTCAGCGCTTCGGCGATTTCCGATGTCAATCAAAACCTACAAAACCTGATCGCGCAATTCAAGGTGGCGTGAGGGAGCATCAAGAGGCCGGCTATTGGATATTCCGACCCAAATCAGCCAGCCATTCCAATTGAAATCGGCCATCTGTTCCAATACAAGGTCGACCACCGATTCCGGTCGAAAAACCGCCATCAATTTCGATATGATTGCGCCAGTAGGGAATGAGGTTTTTCTGGAAGTCGCCAATTGCCGAAATCGACCCAAGGCGGAAGTTCGTGTATTTATCTTGAATGTCGGTTAAAAATTTAAATCAGCCATTCAAATAATAAAAGTTGTAGGGTGGATAAGCGAAGCGCCATCCACCATAGGAACGCAAATAGGTGGGTGGCGCTTCGCTTATCCACCCTACGGCTCTAACGACCCTTTGCGGTCTATCACTTAATTGGATTCAATGGCAGAAATATGATCAATTTAGGCCTTTGCTGTATATCACCGAAGATATACGGAAAGTAAAATAAGCTCTTAGCAAAAAGTTAGCGTGTATTGTGAGCCAAACCCTCGGCCAATTTCGTCAATAGCCTGCTCAAGCTCATCCGGCATAAATGTTTTGAATGGCAGCCATTCATATTTCATTTTATGCCACAGCAATTCAATCCGATTCAACTCAGGGCTATAGGGCGGCAGGAAATAAAATCGAATACCTTTCTCTTCGAGCAAATCCCAATACGGCTTCAGTTTTTTGGCCGTATGAATGGACGCATTATCTAAAATCACCACCAATGGCTTGCTGACGCGTTGGACCAATGCCATCAGAAAGCCAAAAAACCACAGACCATTGACGCTTTGCCACAGCTTAGTCAGCATTAATCGACCCGATGAAAGCAAAGCGCCAATGACGTTCATCCGCTGCGCGCGTTTAGCGGTAATGGCATGAACTTCTCCGCTTTTGGTCCAAGCCGAACGATTCGGTGGTTGTGGTGCAAATCCGGCCTCATCCACATAGGCCAATTCGATTTCGCCGGCTTGCGCTTGCTGAATCAGTGCGGCAATGTCGTGTTGGGCCCGCTCGAAGCGCTCGGGATCACGCTTTTTTTTAAACTGTAACGGGTGCGCTTCCATACATAGCCCATCCGTTTTAACTCGTTCCGCAAGGTGCTGGCGCTAATCGTCACGTCGCATTCCGTCGTTAGACGACTGACCAATGCCCGGCAGTTTAAAGGTTCCGCATCGATCCATTCTTTGAGCCGGCATCGATGCGCGTCAGTCAATTTACTTGGTGCACCACTGCGGGGTTGATCCGGTAAACTGTTCAGCCCATTTCTCCACCACTTCCGCCGCCGCTCCCGTATAGCTTCCGGTTTCACGCCTTGCTGTTCTGCAATCGCAATGACTGTCTGGCCATTGGCTAACATCAAAATGGTCTGTGCCCGCTCCCGTTCTCGCCAATCGCTCCCTTTTTTGATAATTTGCTGGAGCTGCTCTCGTTCGCTTTCGTTCAATTCTATTGCTCTTGCCCGCATTCTGTCGCTACCACCACACCTGAAATCCCGCTATTTTAATGCATGGTGATTTGTTGTTAAGCGCTTAATATTCGGACCAATAAATAATCTTGTAGACGAGATTGTTTCGACATATACAAGCCATCTAATTCATTGTTGCAATGAGCTACTTCACAGAACTTCGAAAAGCAGAGGTAGTCGCGATGGGATGGCTCACCGGGTGTGCCGCGACTTTTTCATTGTTTTTAAGTTATGTAGCGCCGGCACTAAGCACGCTAGTTCACATCCTATCTCCTTTTTTCATGTTCTGTGCGTTAGGCAACCTCTGATTAATTCCCAAAAACAGCAAGCGGTATAATATTTCAACGAAATCGCGGTAGAGACGACACCCATGGACCAGCCCCAACAACTCAGTTTTGCCGATGCCGAATACGCTAACAAAGGCAAAGTCACCCGGCGCGAGAAGTTTCTCGACCAGCTCGAGGGCTTATTGCCGTGGTCGCTGATGGTGGCGGTGATCGAGCCGCATTATGCGTCTGGTAAAGGACGCGGGCGCAAGCCGTTTCCCTTGAATGCCATGCTACACGTGCATGTCGCACAGATTGTCTACAACTATTCCGATCCTGGAATGGAAGATGCGCTCTACGAGATTGAATCGCTGCGACGTTTTTGCGGTGTCCGCCTGGAAGGCGTGCCAGATGAAAGTACGATTTTGCAGTTCCGGCACCTGTTGGAAGCACACGGGCTCACCGAGCAGATCTTTCAGGCGATCAACCAAACCTTGGGAGAGCGAGGGCTGTTTCTAAAAGCCGGCACCCTCGTCGATGCCAGCCTGATTGCCGCACCGACCTCGACCAAAAACCAAGACAAAGCGCGCGATCCCGAGATGCATGCCAGCAAGAAAGGCAATCAATGGTTTTTCGGCAGCAAATTCCACATCGGCGTCGATAGCGAAACCGGCTTAGTGCATAGCCTCAAAGTCACCTCGGGCAACGTCAGCGACATAGTAGAAGCCGCCTCTTTGCTACACGGCGAAGAACAGTTCGTCCACGGCGATGCCGGTTATCAAGGTTTGGATAAACGCCCCGAGATGTCCAGCGACAACCCGCCAGACTGCGTGATCGCGATGCGTCCAGGCAAGCTGACCAAGCTCGCGAAAGACGAGAGCGAACAGGCCCAGCGCCTTCGCCAAGCCGCGCGGGAACTGGCCAGTCGCCGCGCCAAGGTCGAACACGTCTTTCGGGACATTAAAATTCGGTTTGGTTATGCCAAGAACCGCTATCGCGGCTTGGCTAAAAACGCCGCCCGTCTGACCTTTTTGACCGCGATTGCCAATGTACTGCGCGGCGATGCGTATGAGCGGCGCAGCCTGATTGCGTCTGGAATTTGAAAATAGGCCCGGAAAAGGGCTTGTTTTCGACAAATAACGACTGTTTTGATGGAAAAAACGGGCGATTATTGAATTTTTTGAGCTGCTTTCGAAATGACTGTTACTCAAAACGGCAGTTTTTCAGAGGTTCCCTTGCACTTTTATCGCTAATGCGCCGGGCAATAGCGTGACATTGGGGATAGTGAGTACGGCATTATAAAATGCCAGGTTTTTGCTCATTAGCTCGGCCACTTGACCGCTGGTTTCTAAATGATAGTTGGGGCCAAACGTCACGATAGTGTAGGCTTTTCGATAGGCTGTCTCGAAGGTATGCGGCGTACTCTTGTCGCTTTTTAGCTGAACTTTGGGCTGACCGAACATATCGACAAAAGCCACCGAAACGTTATATCCCAAAGCTTCGCAGGAGCGTACCGTTTCGCTGGCAGCTTCGACCGCTAAAGTAAGCGGAAGCGTATAACTATTTCCCGCAGCATGCGCATTGGCTTGCAATAACAAAAGTATCGAAATGACCTGCAAACCTTTTCGTTGTTTATTCATAGCGTATTTCCGGTGACGTGATGTCCCAAATGCCCAATAAGCGCTTTGGCATTAAGGAACCATCAAAAATGGTTGGCCTTTTTGGGTGGTATAAGTGATTAAATATTTCAGCGGATTAATCCTGTCGGCATTGCGAAAAATCAGGTGTTGAGCGTTGGCCTTGTCTTGGTAGCTATCCCCTGCTCTGAAGGTTAGTATTGGCTCGTCAACGTACTGCGATTCCGCTATCCCCTCAAGAATGTAATTGAAACCGACTGAGGGATGATGGTGAACTGGCAAGCCCACTCCTGGAGGATAGGTGGTCATGACCAAACGAAATTCGTTGCCTTCATTATCTTCATGACTTTGCAGGATAGTTCGAACGATACCGTCGCTGGAGACTGTCGTATTGCCCTGCGATGTGATTTGTGCGAACAACGGCGTCGCGGTGAATGCGCCTACCGCACCGACCATCCCAGCCAGCAACAGCCGTCGTTTGATATCGCATTCGATGTTAGGTGTCATGACTTCGACAGCTTTCGAGATATAACCGTTTGACATATCTCTTCCTTTTATCAATGTGCGTTTACTAGACGCTAACGTGATGTTGTCGCAGCTTTGCGGGCGGCTTTTGGGCATGGGCCGCCTGCCGAGTGAATAAACACAGCTACTCGCGGGCGATGAGAAATCGACCCGCGAAGGGATCTAAATTTAACCTGTGGAAAGTGCCTCGCCTAACTGTTTATTGGTCAACGCCTGACCAGCGATTCCCCAGGCGCCATCAACAGCATGGACGACATTAGCCCAGATTTGGTGTTTAGGCAGGCTGCCGCCCGATAGTTCATGAATAATGTTGGTGGCTTCTTCGATATGTCCCTGCTGAATTTCTGGTGTGTTAAACGCAAATGACGGCACCTTCCATTCGATAAATACGACATCGGTTTCTTGCAATCCTGAATAGGTTTGATGTTTGGGCAGCAGATGGATAGCGCCAACGACATTGGGCGTCATCACCTTATTGCCGGATAGCCCGTGCCATTTCAACATTGAATCGCAAATTCTGCGAAAAGCGAGCTTTTCGGTTCCCGCGGGTAAGACACCTTCTGTTAGCGTAAGAGTAAGCGGCATGTCGGTTTCCTGTTGTTTGGGGTTACGCGTAGCGGAAGCTACGCGACGAACATTAAATAACGATCGCTATACAATATTATATAACGATCGTTATCTTGTCAAAGATGCCGATGCTGGCCATTTGATACAATGTCAATCCCAAATAGCATTAGATATACCCGCGTGAGATATACAGCAGACCAAAAACAACAAACCTGCCAGCGCATTATTGAGGCGGCCGGGCGTTGCTTTCGAAAAGGCGGCTACAGTGGCATCGGCGTCGATGGCTTGGCAAAGGAAGCCGGCCTGACGTCAGGGGCGTTCTACGGACACTTCAGCTCCAAAGCCGAGGCGTTTAAAGCGGCGATCATTGCCGGAATGGAGGACTTGAAATCCGGGATCGGCACTTTTCAGCAGAAATATGGCGAAAACTGGTGGGAAGAATTTGCAACGTTTTACATGGGTCCAAAACGCACCTGCGATCTGGGCGACAGTTGCATACTTCAAAGTGTAACTCCGGAAGTCTGTCGTTCCGAAGAAGCGATACGAGCTGCATTTGAGTCGGAGTTGCTAAAGATAGTCAAACTTGCGGCAGAGGGTACATCCAAAACAACCGATCAGGCGGCTATTGATAATGCGTGGGCTAACTTTGCAATGCTGATTGGCGGCGTAACGTTAGCGCGCGCGGTTACCGACGAAAAAATCGCCAATGAAATTGCAACGGCCGTTCAGCAAGCGGTGATCACCCGACAAAAGGGTACTTAAATTCATTGGAGTTCGTCCGGTCGTCCGAATTCCATCCACGCTTACCCAACCCAACCGCCGTCACAAAACGAAACCAAAGTACGCCGAGAACGATGCAGCTTGAAGCCCACCTCGCGAAGCGATACGGCACTCAGTTTACAGACACATAGATTATGGCGCAGCGGGGTTAGGCAACAAATCCGCCATTTAGGTGTTCAACAAAATGCATACCCTTCGCCGACAAGCCTTGTCGGTAATAGCGTCGTTGTGCTAGCGGCATGTATAAGCGGGTATCCAGAACCAGATTATTGCAGTTTGCAAATTGGGCTGCCTGTTTGACATATTCAATGAGACGTTTGCCTATACCCTGATTCCGGATTTTGCCGTTTACCCTTGACGACCAGATCATCCACATACAGATATCGAGCATAGCGCAGATTCTCGCTGAATCGTTAGCCGACCAAGCCTTGCCAACCGAATTCGTAAAACCCTGAGAGATGATAGCCCGCCTGAAATTGGCGCAGGATTTGTGCGACAAATCGCGCCTGATCCGACAAATGTAGCCTGAGTGCTGTCATCAACGTTAGACGTTCGAGGTTGATTCAGCTCAATATCAACGAATCTCGAATGCTTGCCAATGTTCGTCGGGCTGATGGGCATTGACGACAAGCTCGGCAACCTTGGCCAATAGCGGCCCTTTGTGACACCAGGCCACCAACTTTTGCAAATCGTCCGGGTGTCCGGAAGCGACGATTTCGACGCTGCCGTCTGGCAGATTTCGGACGAAACCGGACAGATTCAGTTTGACCGCTTGCTTTTGGGTGTAGGCGCGAAAATACACGCCCTGTACCCGCCCCTTGACGATGATGTGCAGGCAATCCTTCATCGCGTGATTCTCCAGCAATAATGAATTTTTTGGTCGCGGGCGAAGTCCTCGGGAATCGTCGCCGCGGTAATGTCTTCGATGTTCAGGTCGGCCAAGGCCTCTAGGTCGAGTTTAAAGCGGCGGAAGTTGGTCGAAAAATACAACACTCCGCCCTGCGCCAGCAACGCGGACGCGTTTTTCAACAAAACCACATGGTCGCTTTGAATGTCGAAGGCGTCGTCCATTTTCTTGGAATTGGAAAAAGTCGGCGGATCGAGAAAGATCAAGTCGAATTGCGGCTTGCTTTTTAACGCCGCCTGCTCGGCCAGCCATTTTGGGCAATCGGCGCGCACCAGCTTGTGGTCGCCGCGGATGCCGTTGAGTTCGAAATTACGCTTGGCCCAGTCCAGATAGGTATTGGACATATCGACCGTGACCGACGAGGCCGCGCCGCCGACCGCCGCATGCACAGTGGCCGTGCCGGTGTAAGCAAACAAATTCAAAAACCGTTTTCCGTTGGCCTCCCGCTGAATCCGCAAGCGCATCGGCCGGTGATCCAGAAACAGACCGGTATCCAGATAATCTTCGAAGTTAACCCAGAGCTTGCAACCGCCTTCCTCGACCACGTGAAAATGGCCTTGTTCGCCGAGCTTTTCGTATTGGTCGCTGGCTTTTTGCTTGCGGCGGATTTTCAGAAACACCTGGTTGGCCGGAATTTCCAGCACTTTCGGAATCTCCGCCATTGCCCCGGCCAGGCGTTGATTGGCCTTGGCCGGATCGATGGTTTTCGGCGATTCGTATTCCTGCACATTGACCCAAAGCTTTTCGCCGTGGTAAAGGTCCACCGCGACCGCGTATTCCGGCAGGTCGGCGTCGTACAGCCGGTAGCAATGCACCTGGTTTTGCTTGGCCCACTTGGCTAGTTTCTTCAGATTCTTGCGCAAGCGGTTGCCGAACATCTCGGCTTGCGGGTCGACTTGTTCGACTTGGGCGCGGCGCCAGATCGATTCGGCCCGCTCCTGTTGCGACTTGGCCTTGGGCTCGAAGAAGGCTTTTTCCTCGATGTTAAAACGCAGCAATTTGCATTCGAGCGCGCCGTTGAACAAGGTGATCGGCTTTTGCGAACGAATGCCCAGCCTAAAACCCAATTCGGGGTCGCTAATGATCATCGCCGCCTGCCAGCCGGCGAAGCGCTGTTTCAGCACCTCGCCGAAGCGACGGTACAGCGCGGCGGTTTCTGCTTCGTCGCCCAACCGTTCGCCGTAGGGCGGGTTGCAGGCGATCAAGCCCTTGGGCCAGCTTTCCGCCGCAGCCGCATCGCCGATGTCGCGTTTTTCGATATGAATCTTGCCGGACAGTCCGGCGTTTTCGACATGCTGAACCGCAGTGGCGACGGTACGCCGGTCCTGGTCGAAGCCGACGATGGTCGGCATTTTGTTTATTCCGGCTTCGCGGCGTTGGCGGGCCTCGTCGAGCAAGCTTTGCCACAAACCGGCATCGTGTTTTTTCCAGCCCAGAAAACCAAAGTAATCGCGCTGCAATCCCGGCGCGATGTCGGCGGCGATCAGAGCGCCTTCCAACAACATCGTCCCCGAACCGCACATCGGATCGAGCAAACTGCCGCCTTGCTCGGCGATCTTGGGCCAGCCGGCGCGCAACAAAATCGCCGCCGCCAGGTTTTCCTTGATCGGCGCGGCGATGCTGACGTCGCGGAAGCCGCGTTTGTGCAAACTCTCGCCGGACAGGTCCAGGCTGAGTTGCGCCAAGTCGTTGTGTAGATAAACATTGACGCGAAGCGACGGCCGTTCGGTATCGACGCTGGGGCGCTTGTTGAACTTGGCCCGCATCTGGTCGACGATGGCATCCTTGACCTTTTGCGCGCCAAAGTGGGTGTTGTTGATCGCCGGACTGTTCTTGGCGTTGAACGATACCGCCAGACTGGCGTCGGGCTGGATATGCTCGAACCAATTAATGCGCTTGACGCCGTCGTACAGGTCCTGCTGGGATTTGACCTCGAAACCGCTCAGCGGCAGAAACACCCGGTTGGCCACTCGCGACCACAAGCACACCCGGTAAGCCAGCGCCAGATCGCCGTCGAAGGCCACGCCGGCCAGTTTTTCCTTGACGTTTTGGCCACCGAGGGCGCGGATTTCGTTGGCGAGGATGCCTTCCAGCGCCTTAGGCGCGGTGGCGTAAAGAGAATGTAGCGACATGACGACGACCGAATACGGAATGGTCGGCTAGGATACTAAAACCGGACGGGGGCGGCGGAAAATTTGTCAGGCTCGAGCTAGCGCCGAGGATGAACCATCCCCAGGATTGCCGCCACGCGCCGAGCCGCGCGCATGGCGGCACGGATCATCAACGGCCGAGGACTTCGCCGCGAACGCTTTCGACCAAGGCGGCCGCTTCGCCGATTAACTCGGCCGGCACGTTCAGTTCCTGCATCGTCGCGCCCAGGTGTTCCATCACGGCGTCGAAGTGGCTGTCACTCAAACCCTTTTGAACCAATCTGGCATGGCCGTCGCGCAAGGAGCGACCGGTATACTGGTTGGGACCGCCGAAAGCGACGGTCATGAAGGCTTTCAAGTGCTCGACTTGTTTAGCCATATCGGTTTTTTCGAAGAAGCGGTTAATTCGATAATCATCCAACACCTTACCGTAAAACACATCGACCGCCGCGTTGACGGCGGCTTCGCCGCCCAGACGTTCGTACAGCGACGGCTCTTGTACTTGATTGTTCTCGCTCATGTTAACCCCAGTCAATTATTAAAATTATGGTCGGAGCCGAGCGAACCGAAGAGCCCGCCGCAACTCCGGCGGCGATGATACTCCAGGTTAGTTTTGGTTCAAAACTATTTTGCCAATCCCAGTAGGGGCATAAAAAAGCCGGGGTAGCGCTTGGATCGCTACCCCGGCTTGCGGTGTCCGGCCCTAATTGCTTAGCGAATTTCCGCGAGCCCGCCCATATAAGGCCGCAAGGCTTCCGGTACCGTGATCGAGCCGTCGGCGTTTTGATAGTTTTCGATGACCGCGATCAAGGTGCGGCCGGCCGCCAGTCCCGAGCCGTTCAAGGTATGCACCAACTCAGGCTTGCCGGTGTCCGGATTGCGCCAGCGCGCCTGCATGCGCCGGGCCTGGAAATCCTTGAAGTTGCTACAGGACGAAATTTCCCGGTATTTTTGTTGCCCCGGCAACCAGACCTCCAGATCGTAGGTCTTGGCCGACGAAAAGCCGGTATCGCCGGCGCACAGCAGCATTTTGCGGTAAGGCAGATTCAGCAGTTGCAAAATCTTCTCGGCGTGGCCGGTCAGTTCCTCGTGCGCCTGGGCGGACGTTTCGGCGGACACGATTTGCACCAGCTCGACCTTCTCGAACTGGTGCTGGCGAATCATGCCGCGCACGTCGCTGCCGTAAGCGCCAGCCTCGCTGCGGAAGCAGGGCGAATGACAGACAAACTTCAGCGGCATCTGCTTGGCTTCGACAATGGCGTCGCGGACGATGTTGGTGACCGGCACTTCGGCGGTCGGAATCAGGTAGAAGGTCGGCTCATTTTGCACCGTGAACAAATCGGCCTCGAACTTCGGCAACTGGCCGGTGCCGCGCAGGCTGTCGGCGTTGGCCAAGAACGGCACATAGGTTTCCTGGTAGCCGTGCTCGTTGATGTGGGTATTCAACATCAGTTGAATGATGGCCCGTTGCAATGTCGCCAGTTTGCCGGCCAGCACGACGAAACGGGCACTGGCGATCTTGGCGCCCCATTCGAAGTTCATGCCCAACGGCTCGCCCAGATCGACGTGGTCCTTGGGTTGAAAATCGAACTGGCGCGGCTCGCCCCAACGGCTGACTTCCAGGTTATCGGCATCGCTTTTGCCGTCCGGCACCGCCGCGTCGAGGATGTTCGGTATGCCGGCCATCAATGCGTTTAACTGGTTTTGCACGTCGTTCAATTCGGCTTCGGCGGCCTTGAGCTGGTCGCCCAAATCGGCCACTTGATCCAGCAAGGGCTGGATGTCGTCGCCCTTGGCCTTGGCTAGACCGATGGCCTTCGAGCGGGTGTTGCGTTCGTTTTGTAAATCCTGAGTCTTGACCTGAATGTCCTTGCGGCGGTCTTCCAGGGCTTGATAGGCGGCGGCATCGAATTGAAAGCCGCGGCGTTGCAATTGCTGGCAAACCGTCTCCAGTTCGCTTCTAAATAAACGGGGGTCTAGCATGGCTGTGTGGTACCTGAAATTAAAGGGCGTGGGGCGAGCCAGGCATCTGGCAAGCCGATCTATTGATTCCGTATCGCTGGGCCAAACTCCGTCGTTAATGCAGCGAGCCAACCCAAGTGGACGGATTAATATTTAAAAAAGTGCTCGCGATAATGCCGCAATTCCTCAATGGACTCGAGAATGTCGTCCAGCGCCTTATGCGAGGCTTGCTTGTTGTAACCGTCCTTGACCTTGGGCGCCCAACGCGCCGCCAGTTCTTTAACGGTGGATACGTCCAGGTTGCGGTAATGAAAAAAGGCTTCCAGCTTGGGCATGTAACGGTACAAAAAACGCCGATCCTGGCAAATGCTGTTTCCGCACATCGGCGACGACCGTTCCGGCAACCATTGCCGCAAAAACTCCAACGTTTCGGCTTCGGCGGCGGTGGCATCGATGCGGGAATCCTTGACCCGTTGAATGAGCCCGGATTGGCCGTGATGCTGTTGATTCCAGTCGTCCATCGCCGCCAACGCCGCGTCGGATTGATGGACGGCTATCACCGGGCCTTCGGCCAGGATGTTTAAATTTGGATCGGTAACGACGGTTGCGATTTCGATGATCAAATCGTTATCCGGATCCAACCCTGTCATTTCCAGGTCTATCCAGATAAGATTGTTTGCATCCTGAGCCATTGGCTATTCCCTAGATTATTTATAAAGTTGCGGCAAATTGTAGCATTAGCTAATCTGTACCGCTAATCGTTAACCCCCAACCTCACGGCCTTGATGAACACCTTTACCGTCCTATTTCTCGTCGCCCTCGTCCTGTCTTACGGCGTCCAATTCTGGCTGGCAATGCGCCAGAAAGCCCATGTGCTGCAACATCGCGACCAAGTGCCGGCGGCCTTCCGCGACCGGGTATCGCTGGCCGCCCATCAAAAAGCCGCCGACTATACGGTGGAAAAGAGCAAACTGGGCGACTTGGACAGCGTGGTCGGCATTGTATTTCTGCTGGCGCTGACTTTGGGTGGCGGCATCAGCCTGGTATTCGACTTCTGGGCGACTTTCGATTTGTCGCCGCTGAAAGCCAGCTTGGCGGCGATGGCCAGCGTCTTTTTGTTAATGACCGTCGTCGAAATTCCGTTCAGCCTCTATCAAACCTTCGTCATCGAAGAAAAATTCGGCTTCAACAAAAACACCCTGCCGCAATTCGTCAAGGATCAATTGTTGTCGGTCGCGCTGACGCTCGGCATCGGTCTGCCGATTTTAGCGTTGATTCTATGGGTAATGGACAGTATCGGCGACCTGTGGTGGCTGTATGCCTGGGCCATCATGATGGGTTTTTCGCTGTTGATGAGCTGGCTGTTCCCAACCCTGATCGCACCCTTGTTCAACAAGTTCGAACCGATGCAGGACGGCTCGTTGAAGCAACGCATTCAAACCTTGCTGGAACGTTGCGGCTTCAACAGCAACGGCATTTTCATCATGGACGGCTCGCGCCGTTCCGGCCACGGCAATGCCTATTTCACCGGCCTGGGCAACAACAAACGCATCGTGTTTTTCGACACGCTGGTCAAGTCCCTCGACGAATCGGAACTGGAAGCCGTATTGGCCCACGAACTCGGCCATTTCAAATGCAAACACACGATCAAGATGCTGATCGCCTCGTCGCTGATGACCTTGATCAGCTTCGCGATTCTAGGCTGGTTGATTACCCAAGACTGGTTTTTCGACGGACTCGGCGTGGGCACTCACTCCAATGCGGCGGCCTTACTGTTGTTTATGCTGGTGTCGCCGGTATTCACCACGTTTATGCAACCGATCAGCGCGTTCTTTCAACGCAAATTCGAGTTCGAAGCCGACGATTTCGCGACCCGCAACGCCGAGGCCGGCAAACTGATCAGCGGCCTGGTCAAGCTATACGAAGAAAACGCCAGCACGCTGACGCCCGACCCGCTGTATTCGGCCTTCCACTATAGCCATCCGCCCGCCGCGATCCGCATCGCCCATATCGAAGAAAAGATACAAACCGCTTGATGAGTGCTCAGCGGGAAGGCCTGGTCGTCGCCCATCTCGGCAAAGGCATCGCTGTCGAGTTGGACGACGCCACGCCGCCCGTCCTGTGCCAAACCCTGCGCAAACTGGATACCGTCGTCGTCGGCGACCGCGTCAAACTAACGCTGTCGTCGCCGGAGCAAGGCCGCATCGAAGCGATCCTGCCGCGACGTTCCACGCTGTTTCGTCCGGCGCGCGGCAACGAAAGCCGGCCGGTGGCCGCCAATCTGGACAGCGTGTACGTGGTGTTGGCGGTCGAGCCGGCCTGCGATTTTCTGTTGCTGGATCAGTATCTGGCGGTCTGCGAGAACAGTAATATCGACGCCGACCTGATCCTGAACAAGATCGACCTGCCGTTGCCGGCCGATATCGACGCCGAGTTGCACTATTACCCAACGCTGGGCTACCGGCTACACCCGGTCAGCGCCAACCGCCAAATCGGCATCGCCGAACTGGCTCATACGCTGCAAAACCGCGCCAGTCTGTTTGCAGGTCAATCCGGGGTCGGCAAGTCGTCGTTGACCAACGCGCTGCTGCCGGACAAGACGCTACGCACCAATACCATTTCGGCGATCAGCAAACACGGCCGCCACACGACCACCGCCGCCACGCTCTACCACTTGCCCGGCGGCGGCGATTTGATCGACAGCCCCGGCGTCGCGATCTTCGGTCTGGCCGGTTTGACCGAGGCGCAACTGGCCTGGGGCTATCGAGAATTTCAACCCTACATCGGCCAATGCCGCTTCAACGATTGCAAGCACGTCACCGACAAGGACTGCGCGGTCCGCGCCGCCGCGGAAGCCGGCGAAATCCCGCTGGCGCGCTACCGGCGTTTCTTGAAACTGCGGGAAAAAATGCCGCCGCCGTCGCGTGGCGGATAGATCTTTACTATGAAAGTCACCGGACGCGGTTACCCAATTCGGTGTCGGAGCGCTGTCAATCGCGGCTAAAGCCGCTCCCACACCATTGGCTTTCATTTGCAGGGGCAACGCAGCCGTTGCATGAGCGTTAGGCCCAAGGGCGGATTTCTCCCCATTGCCCGCCAAGACTGTTCAAAAATGAGGTTTCTAAACCCTAAAGATTAAGGATGTTTGGTCATTGAGGGCAAATGTCAAATTTGGGTGACGACAAATAACATCAATTTTAGCTGGCCACTGAATGGCCGCCTATGCCAAACCAGGGGAAAATGGCAGTTTGGGGAAGATGTCAAAATGGCGCGCCCGAGAGGATTCGAACCTCTGGCCTCAGCCTCCGGAGGGCTGCGCTCTATCCAGCTGAGCTACGGGCGCAATGGGATTTGCGGTCTTACGATACAGTCTGTTCGGTCAAACGGTTTTGACCGTTTCCCTAGAACCCTAAATCCGGCTGACTGTTTCCTCCGGAGGGCTGGGCTCTATCCATCTGAGCTACGGGCGTGTATTGCAGAGCTGCTTATTATAAAAGCAATTGCGGCTAAAGTCATGGCCGATCGCGTTAATCTTGGTTTTTCGCGGATTTGGCTTTTGACAATAGTTGCTTCTGGCGTTGCAAGCGCTCGGCCTTTTCGGCTTCCAGTTTGGTCAGGCGTTGTTGTTTGGCGAGATGGCGCAGCCTGGCGCGGTCGGCGTCGGTCTCGGTCCAAGTGAGGTTGAGTGAGGGAACCATGGCAATGCAGGCGACCGGACACGGCGCGACGCACAATTCGCAGCCGGTACACAGATCGGCAATGACGGTATGCATGTGCTTGGAGGCGCCTAGAATGGCGTCGGTCGGACAAGGCGGCAGGCATTTGGTGCAGCCGATGCACGCGTCTTCGTCGATGATCGCAAGTAGGCGCGGCCGTTCAATGCCGTAGCCGGGATTCAGCGGCTTGGCCGCGATGCCCAGCAACTCGGCCAATTTGGCGATACCGGCATCGCCGCCGGGCGGACAGCGGTCGATGTCGGCTTCGCCGCGAGCGATCGCTTCGGCGTAAGGCCGACAGCCGTTAAAACCGCATTTTCGGCACTGAGTCTGCGGCAGCAGGGCGTCGATACTGTCGGCCAGCATGCTCGGTTCCGTTTTATTTGACGCGCATGCCGGGTTGGGCGCCGGCATCCGGCGACAGTACGAAAATGTCCTTGCCGCCTGGGCCGGCCGCCAGCATCATGCCTTCCGAGGTACCGAAGCGCATTTTGCGGGGTTTCAGATTGGCGACGACGACGGTCAGCTTGCCTTCCAAATCGTCCGGCGCGTAGGCCGACTTCACGCCGGCAAAGATGTTGCGGGTGTGGTCGCCGAGATCGACGGTCAACTGCAGCAGTTTTTCGGCGCCTTCCACCGCTTCGGCCTTGACGATACGGGCGATGCGCAAGTCGATTTTGGCGAAGTCCTCGATTTCGATGGCTTCGGCGATCGGCTCCAGCTTTTGGCTTTCGGCGGGTTTGGCGGCTTCGCCGACGGTCTTGGCGGGCTTGGCCTTGACCGACGGAGTCTTCTCCAGGTTGTCCTTGGAGGCTTCGACGATCGCGGCGATTTTGTCGGCCTCGACTCGAGTCATTAATGGCGTGAACGCGTTGATGGCGTGGTCGGTCAGCGGCTGGGCGTCGGCCGGCCAGCCTTGCGGCGGGATGTTCAAGAAGGCTTCGGCGTTGGCGGCCAGCGTCGGTATTACCGGGCGCAGATAAACCACCAACAAGCGGAACAAGTTCAGGCCCATGCTGCAAACGTCGTGCAACTCGGTGTCGCGGCCTTCTTCCTTGGCGATCAGCCAGGGCTTTTTCTCGTCGATGTATTGGTTGGCCTTGTCGGCCAGGGCCATGATTTCGCGCATCGCCTTGCCGAATTCGCGGCTTTCGTAAAGGTCGGCAATGGCTTGATGGGCGGCGACGAATTGGCCGAACAATTCCGGTTCGGCGCAGGCGGCGGATAGCCGGTTTTCAAAGCGTTTGGCGATAAATCCGGCGCAGCGGCTGGCGATGTTGACCACTTTGCCGACCAGGTCGGCATTGACCCGGAGCGTGAAATCGTCGAAGTTCAAGTCGATGTCGTCGACGCCGGCGCTGAGTTTGGCGGCGAAGTAATAGCGCAAGTATTCCGGGTTCAGATGGTCCAGATAGGTACGGGCCTTGATGAAGGTGCCGCGCGATTTGGACATTTTCTCACCGTTGACCGTTAAAAAGCCGTGGGCGAAGATCGCGCTCGGCGTGCGGAAGCCGGCGCCGTGCAGCATGGCCGGCCAGAATAGCGCATGGAAATAAATGATGTCCTTGCCGATGAAGTGGTACAACTCGGCGTCGCTGTCCGGGCTCCAAAAGTCATCGTAAATTAAACCGGTACGCTCGCATAAGCGCCGGCAACTGGCCATGTAACCGATCGGCGCATCCAGCCAGACGTAAAAATATTTGCCGGGCGCGTCCGGGATTTCGAAACCGAAATACGGTGCGTCGCGGGAAATGTCCCATTGTTGCAAGCCGTTTTGCAGCCATTCGGCCATTTTGTTGCTGACTTCCGCTTGCAAGTGGCCGGCGGTGGTCCAGTCTTTCAGCATTTCGGCGAAGTGGCCGAGTTCGAAGAAATAGTGCTCCGAGTCTTTTTCGATCGGTTGTTCGCCGGACACGACCGACACCGCGTTTTTCAATTCGGTTGGCGAGTAGGTGGCGCCGCAAGCTTCGCAGTTGTCGCCGTATTGGTCGGGCGCGCCGCATTTGGGGCATTCTCCCTTGATGAAGCGGTCCGGCAGAAACATGTTTTTGACCGGGTCGTAAGCTTGAGTGATGCTGCGGCTGCTGATATGGCCGCCCTCGCGTAGCCTGAGGTAAATCAGTTCGGCGCAGGCCTTGTTTTCGGGCGAATGGGTGCTGTGGTACTGGTCGAACGCCACGCCGAAGGCGTCGAAGTCGGCGCGGTGTTCTTGCTCGACGCCGGCGATCAGTTGTTCCGGCGTAATGCCTTCCTTGTCGGCGCGCAGCATGATCGGTGTGCCGTGGGTGTCGTCGGCGCAGACGTAGTAGCATTCGTGGCCGCGTTGTTTTTGAAAACGCACCCAAATGTCGGTCTGAAGGTATTCGACCAGATGGCCGAGGTGGATCGGGCCGTTGGCGTAGGGCAAGGCGCTGGTGACAAGGATTTTTCGTTTCGACATGGCGGTAAAACGGCCGGAAAAAGGAGCCGGCGATTATGGCATAAATCGCCTGGGCTTTCATTGCAAGGCGCGACAAGCCGGCGGCGGGCAAGGGTTCTTGGGCAACGTCGGGCAGTAGGGTACAATCGCCGCCAAGCTCGACGCTTCGGCGACGCCGGGGTGCCGATCGGGATTTTTCCGCGTGGGGCTTGCCCGATTTCAAATCACAATAAAAGAGGCTACATCATGAAAAAAACCTTGTTCTTGGCCATCGCGCTAATGTCCGGTTCCGTAATGGCGGCGACCGATCACTATCTGTTGCGCGACGGTAACCACGTTCAGCATTTGAAGATTAATACGGTCGGCAACGATACCAATGTCACCGTGGATGTGGATTTCGAACCGAATCCCGACGAGGCCGGCAAGCACGCATGTTCTGCTCTAATTTCTGGCGAAGCTAAAGTCATTGCCGAAAACGAGTTGGTTTTGAAAAAGCATATCGAGGGCGAGGCGCGTTCGTGCTCGGTAAAAGTGCATTTGACCCCAAACGGCGCCAAGCTGGAGCAATCCGAAGAATGTACTTATTTTGCGGCCGGGATTTGTAAATTCGCTAGCGACGGCAAGGAGTTGTTGAAAATCAAATAAGCCAGTCCGCTTCGCGGCGCGATCGGCAAAGTCCGTGCGCCGCTACTCGCGGGCTAATCTTAAGACAGTCGGCTAGGGTCTTTGCTATGCTGACTGATCCGATGCTTTAATTGAATTATGTTATTTGCCGCTATATTCGGACAGATTGTCGCGCGTCAATCCGCCACATTTTTAACGCTAGACTTTTTTGTTAGATTACCGGTGTCCCGCCAATACGGGATTCCAAATTTCCGGTAACAGATAGCGAAGGAGTCTTTATGAAAAACGCCAACAAATTTATAGCTGCCGCCGCGATTGCGGTACTCGGGGGAGCCGCGATCCTGAATGTAACCAATGCTAGTTCCGAGGTTAACGAAGACAAGGCGGCTACCGAGGGTAAATCCGTTGCTTGGTATGTGGCCAATATCAAGGAAGCTAAGGCGCAAAACCAAACCTGCCACGATAATCCTAACCTTCAAGCCAGCGCGGATTGCGTGAATTCGCTGCACGCTTTGCAAATCAGCTTCAAGGGCGGAAACTAATTTCTCTGCCGGCGTTTTCTCTGCCAGCCGGGCGGTAGCCTTACCGTCCGGTTTTTTGTGTTCCAACTCTCAATTTTCACTTTCGCCGATCTGGATTGGCGTTGCTGTCTTTCGTTCTTGCAAGCCGTCTGCCCGGCGGTTCGGCTTTCCGTTGTTCCGTAATGATTAACCCGCTCCGGTGAGTTCCGTCCTTGGGCCCAGTCCTGAGAGTGCTTAATTTCTGCTAAATTACCGGTCAAACTTAGGGAAATAAGGTTACCGGCATGTTCAAGCAAACTCAAAATCAGGTCAATATCTCCGCCGTGCTTGGCGAATACACCATTCCTCCACTGAAAGACATGTTGATTTTGGGGCGCGATTCGCCAATCGGCTGTATCGCGATGCGCCGCGCCATTGAATTATTGGTGAAAGCGCCGTTCGAGCATATCGAGTGCGACGACGAAATCATCAGCGATATCTTGGTCCGAAAAAGCCTGTTGAACCGGGCTTCGCGCGAGGCATTGATCGAGTTTGTGATAGGTCAGGTTAAGCCGCTGATGAGCATCGACGAGATTTTGCACGCCGATTTGGACGTCTCGGTGCGCTTGAGCGCCAAGGTATGAAGGAATTGACGGTAAAGGCCTGTCTTTGGCCCGATGTGGTTAGGGTCCGGGAAGAAGACCGGCCAAAGGGGCGGGCGAATGGCAGTACCGTGTACGCGGTATTTCGCGATGGCGAACTTAGTGCCGATTTTTGCGGCGTGGCTACCCACCATGACATTTCCCTGCACCCTGGCTGGATTTTTGCCGACTTGGTCGAGCATCGCAAGCTCGCGGCCGTGCCGGTCGGTGCCGGTATCCGTACCGCGTTGAAAACCATGCGGAAGCATGGCATGGAAGTGTTGGCCGTGATGAGCCGCGACGAATTTGTCGGCGTCGTGACCCGGGAAAGCATTTTGCAGGCCTTGCTGGAACGCGATCGGCAGTTGTTACTCGAAAGCGTGCGTTTGCGGGACATTGCCGAGGAAAACCATCGCCAGACCGTGATTTGGGTCGAGCGCTTGGCCGCCCTCAACGAGGCCGCCAGAAGCTTGTTGGGGGTGTTGGCCCGGACGTCGATAGAAACCGAATTGCTGCAAGCCGGGCTCGATGCCTTGCGTAAGCTGTTGGACGCCGATTTTGGGGCGATTGGTATCGTCGATGAGCACGGCGGGATGGCTGAATTCATTTATTCCGGAATCAGCGATGCTCAGGCCAAGCAAATCGGCGAGCTGCCGCAAGGCAAGGGTTTGTTGGGCGTCGTGATCGAAGAGGATATTTCGCTACGCCTGAGCGATATGCGCACCGATCCGCGTAGCATCGGATTTCCGCCGCATCATCCGCCGATGAAATCGCTGTTGGCGGTGCCGATTTCCCGGCACGGTCGGGTGTACGGGCGGATCTATTTGTGCGACAAAGTCGGCGGCGAGGCGTTTAGCGCCAACGACGAGGAGTTGGCGGCCAGTTTCGCGCATTCGTTATCGTTGGTGATCGACAACGCCAGGGAGATGGAAGAGGTCAAGCGGGCTCGCCAGCGCCTGGATTACATGGCGCATTTCGATGCGCTGACCGATCTACCCAATCGCACGCTGCTGACCGACCGCGCCTTGCAATTCATCGCGCGGGCGCAGCGCAAACGCGAGGTGGTGGCTTTTTTGTTTCTCGATCTGGACAATTTCAAGACTATCAACGATTCGTTCGGCCATACCGTTGGCGACGAATTGCTCAGAGAGGTGGCCAAGCGCATCGCCTCGTGCTTGCGTGAAGGCGACACGCCGGCACGCATGGGGGGCGACGAATTCATTATCATGTTGCCCGGCATCAAGGACAGCCTGGATGCCGCCAAGGTGGCGGTCAAGATTTTGGGGCTACTGAATGAACCCTTTGTCATTAACCAACACCAGATTTATTCGCGGGCCAGCATCGGCATCAGCGTGTTTCCGGAGAACTCGGGCAATCTGGACGAACTGCTGGCGCAGGCCGATTCCGCGCTGTACCACGCCAAAAAGCTCGGCAAGAACAACTATCAGTTTTTTACGTCGGAAATGAACAGTACCGCGCAGCGGTATCTGCAGCTTGAGCATCATTTGCGTTGCGCGCTCGGTCAGGGCGAGCTGTCGCTGTACTACCAGCCGCAAGTGCAAATCGATAGCCGGGCGGTAATCGGCATGGAGGCGCTGTTGCGCTGGCATAGTCCGACCTTGGGCATGGTGATGCCGGATCAGTTTATCGGTTTGGCCGAGGAAACCGGGTTGATCGTGCCGATAGGCGAATGGGTGTTGCGGACCGCTTGCGAACAGGCCCAGTGCTGGCGCGAGACAGGTACGCCGGTGCGCGTCGCCGTCAATCTATCCGGTCGGCAGTTCCAGGATTTTCAACATCAACGCGGCTTGTTGGACGTGGTTGCGACCGTGTTGGCCGAAACCGGCTTGCCGGCGGAATTATTGGAGTTGGAAATCACCGAAAGCATCATGATGCGCGATGTGGATACCACGCTAGCCACTCTGCAAGGCTTAAAGAGCCTGGGCGTGCGTATTTCGGTGGACGATTTCGGCACTGGTTATTCGTCGCTGAGCTATTTAAAGCGTTTTCCGCTCGACACGTTGAAAATCGACAAGGCCTTTGTAAAGGACGTTTCCACCGACGACAGCGACCGGGCGATCGTGGCCGCGATTACCGCGATGGCCGGCCAGTTGAAATTGGAGTTGGTCGCGGAGGGCATAGAGGACTTGGAGCAGTTGGTCTTCCTGTCCGGACAGCGTTGCAATTACGGCCAAGGCTATTACTTCAGCAAGCCGGTGCCGGTGGAGCAAGCCACCGCGTTGCTGAAGCCGGGGGCCTTGTCGGAATGACGGCGGCTTAGTTTGCCGACGGTGCTTGCGGCATCGCGTCGATATCGAAATTCTGTTTGATGCGTTTCGCCGCCGCTCTGGCTTCGGATTTGGTTTTGAAAGGCCCGGCCAAGACTCGGTAATTGCCGTTGCTGGCAATCTTGCGGGCCGGGATCGGCGGGCCTTGGTGATTGAGCATGGCCGCCAGCTTTTGCGCTTCGGTTTCGCTCTGGAACACATCGGCGATGATCGTCGACCAGGCGTCGGCGTCCAGTTCGCCGATTTCCGGTTGGCCGAACAGTCGTTCCGGATGTTCGATCTGCGGCGCGGCTGCGCTTAGTTCGGCAAGGTTCGGACTGTTGACAAGTACCGGTGTCGGCACGCCGTCGGCGCGCTTGAGGATGGCTTCCACCTTGGGCCAATCCAGTGTAGCTTGCCGTTCCGCGGCGAGCTGCTTCAATTTGCCGCGCAGGTCTTTTTCCAGTTGCTTGCGTTGCTTTTCCCATTTATCCAATGGTTGGTGGGCTTCCAGATACAGCGCGTCGCCCGCCCAGGCGGCTAAGAAGGGTTGGTGGACGATGCGTACCGGCGTGCCTATGTCGACTTGCTTGAACAGGTTTTCCACGTCCTCCGGGTAGAGCTGTACGCAGCCGTGGCTGACTTGCATGCCGATCCCGTAGGGCTTGTTGGTTCCGTGTATCAAATAGCCCTTAAAGCCCAGCGGCATTGCGTAATAGCCGAGAGGATTGTCCGGGCCGGAGCGGATGACTTTGGGGAGAGGGTCGCCCAGCGCCTGGTGTTCGCGTTGGATCGATTCCGGCACGGTCCAGGCCGGATTGGCTTTCTTGGCGACGATTGCAGTTTGACCCAGCGGCGTATTCCAGCCTTCTCGTCCGATGCCGACCGGATAGGTCAAGACCGATCGGGTGTTCGGAAAGTAAAACATGCGCATGTTGGCCAGGTTCAATACGATGCCTTGGCGCGGCGCGTCGGGGATTATGAATTGCAAGGGCAGCAATACCGTGCTGTCGTTCTGTAAGCTCCAGGGATCCAGGCCGGGATTGGCGAGGGTAATGTCGTTGTATCCCAGGCCGTAATGGCGAGCAATGTCCGAGAGCGTATCGTTTTCCCGGCTGGAGAGCGTGGCCAGGCCTCCGACGATGTTCAAGTCGGCGGAGAGGCTGAATTGGTGAGTCTCGACGACTTCGTTGGGTTTGACCGTCCAGGTAACTTTTTCCGATTGCGGTTCGGAAAAGAAGGCTAAGGTTTGGCAGCCGCTTAGCAACGACGCCAGTATAAGCGCGAATGGTATAAGCAACGGAGAGTGGGCCGGGGAACGGCGGATAGGCGGACGGGTTAAGGCGATCATGACGGTGACGGGACTGGGGCGTCGGATGGTTGTTTCCGCCCGGAGAGTAGCGCGTTTGGCGCGGCCTGGCAAGAAAGCCCGTGGATTTGGTTGTCCGGGTTTCTTGGCTTCCCGGAAGATGGTATCTTCCCCCACTATTTTGCTTGGTTATTGGCTTATTGTAGGAGTTGTGAATGGCTATTGAAAAAGCGGCTGTCGAAAATATATTGAAAAATTTCATTGACCCGAATGTCGAGACCGATTTGGTGTCGGCTAAGGCCGTCAAAAAGATTACGGTGGACGGCGACGCGGTCAGCGTCGTCGTCGAAGTGGGCTATCCGGCCAAGAGTTACGTTGGCGAGCTGCGCGCCGAGTTGGAGCAACGCTTGCGCGCGTTGCCGGGGCTTGGGAAGCTGGAGGTCGAAGTGTCCTTCAAGATTGTGTCGCACGCCGTGCAAAAGACCTTGAAGCCCTTGCCGAATGTGAAAAATATTATCGCGGTGGCGTCGGGCAAGGGGGGCGTCGGTAAATCGACGACTTCGGTGAATCTGGCGCTGGCGCTGGCAGCGGAGGGCGCTCAGGTCGGTATTTTGGATGCTGATATATACGGCCCCAGCATTCCTACCATGCTGGGTTTGTCCGGTCAGCCGGACAGTGAGGACGGCAAGATGTTGCAACCCAAGTTGTCTTTCGGCGTCCAGACCATGTCGATTGGTTATCTGGTCGATCCCGATCAACCGATGATTTGGCGCGGCCCGATGGTAACCGGTGCATTGCAACAATTGTTGGGTCAAACCCAATGGCATGACGTCGATTATTTGATCATCGATTTGCCGCCGGGTACCGGCGACATCCAGTTGACGCTGGCTCAGCAGATTCCGGTCAGCGGCGCGGTTATCGTCACCACTCCCCAGGATATTGCACTGATCGATGCCCAGCGCGGTTTGGGCATGTTTGAGAAGGTCAATGTGCCGATTCTGGGTTTGGTCGAAAACATGAGCCTGCATATTTGCAGCAACTGCGGTCACGAAGAGGCTATTTTCGGCCAAGGCGGCGGCGTGGCGATGGCCGCCAAAAACGGGGTGGATCTGTTGGGTGCGTTACCGTTGGATATTAAAATCCGGGAGTTTGCCGACAGTGGCCGACCGACGGTGGTTGCCGATCCGGACGGGCGGCCGGCGCAAATTTACAAGGCCATCGCCCGCAAAATGGCCGCGAAACTGGCGATGAGAGCCAAGGATTTCAGCGGCCGATTCCCGAATATCGTGATTCAGAATACTTGATCCGGAGCTCGGGCCGGCTAGACCAGAACTAGATTGTCCCGGTGGATGAGTTCGTCGTCATCGGCATAGCCCAGCAAGGCTTCGAACTCGCTGCTGGGTTTGCCGGCGATTTTGGCGGCATCGTCGGCACCGTAGTTGATCAGGCCGCGGGCGATTTCCTGGCCGTGGGCGTCCAGGCAAGATACCAAGTCGCCGCGTTGGAATGAGCCACTCACCGTCTTGACGCCGACGGCCAGCAAGCTTTTGCCGGCGGCCTTGAGGATTTTGACGGCGCCGTCGTCCAGCGTAACGCTGCCTTTAAGCTGCAGTTGTCCGGCTAGCCATTGCTTGCGGGCCGCCAGCGGGGCGATGTTCGGGATCATATAGGTGCCGAGCGCTTCGCCGGCGAACACTCGGTTGACGACTTGGTCCAGCTTGCCGGAGACGATGACGGTGGCGGCGCCGGATCTGGCCGCCAACCGGGCGGCGCGAACCTTGGTGAACATGCCGCCGCGTCCTAGGCCGCTAATGCTGCCGCCGGCCACTTCGTCGAGCAGGCTTTCGTTGACGCTGATTTCGGAAATCAATTGGGCGGCGGGATTCAGGCTGGGATTGGCGTCGAACAGACCAAGCTGGTCGGTCAATAGCAATAGCAAATCGGCTTCGACCAGATTGGCGACCAGCGCGCCCAGGGTGTCGTTGTCGCCGAAACGGATCTCTTCGGTGGCCACCGCGTCGTTTTCGTTGATGACCGGAACAACGCCGAAATCCAACAGGGTTAGCAAGGTGCTGCGGGCATTGAGGTAACGTTGCCGGTCGGATAGGTCGTCGTGGGTCAGCAAGACCTGGGCCGCCAGCAGGCCGTGAGTCTGGAATTCGTCTTCGAAGCGGCGCACCAGGCCCATCTGGCCGACCGAGGCAGCGGCTTGCAGTTCGTGCAGCGTTTTCGGACGGGTTTTTAATTTCAGGCGGCTCATGCCTTCCGCCACCGATCCCGACGAGACCAATACCACGTCGACGCCCAACTGGCGTAGCGCCGCCATTTGCTCGACCCAGCCGGCGATCGCGGGCTTGTTTAGGCCGCGGCCGCCGTCGGTCAGCAGTGAGCTGCCGATTTTGACGACGACGCGTTTAGCTTTAGAGAAATCAGACCGGCTCATCGGGGATGGGCTCCAGCGAATTGCGTTGCGCTTCCAGAAAATCCATGATCGCGTACATCAGTTCTTGGGTGCCCTGGTTTTTCAGCGCGGAAATCTTGTATACCGGGCCATCCCAGTCCAGTTCGTCGAGGATAGCTTGACAGTGGGCGTCGAGCTCGTCGTCCGGGACGTTGTCGATTTTGTTCAATACCAGCCAGCGCGGCTTTTCGGCCAGTTCGTCGCTCCATTTTTCGACTTCGGCAATGATTTTCCGGGCGGCGGAAACCGGCGTTTCGTCGCTCTGGTAGGGGGCGATGTCGAGGATGTGCAGCAGCAAGCCAGTGCGCGACAAGTGCTTTAGAAACTGCAGGCCTAGCCCGGCGCCCTCGGCCGCGCCTTCGATGACGCCCGGAATATCGGCGATCACGAAGCTGCGCATGTCGTCGACCCGAACGACGCCCAAATTGGGATGTAGCGTCGTGAACGGATAGTCGGCTACTTTCGGGCGCGCCGACGAGACGGCCCGAATCAGGCTGGATTTGCCGGCATTGGGCATGCCGAGCAGGCCCACGTCGGCAATCACCATCAATTCCAGACGCAGCATGCGGTGTTCGCCCGGCGTCCCCTTACTGGTTTGCTGAGGCGCGCGGTTGATGCTGCTTTTGAAGCGGGTGTTCCCCAAGCCGTGAAAGCCGCCCTTGGCGACCAGCAGTTGTTGGCCGGGCTTGGTTAGGTCGCCGATTTTCTCGCCGGTGTCGGCTTCGTAAACGATCGTGCCGGGCGGTACCGGGACGAAGCAATCATCGCCTTTTTTACCCGTGCAGTCGCGGCTGCCGCCGTTTTGGCCGCGTTGGGCGCGGTGCACCGAGTGATAGCGAAAGTCCACCAGGGTGTTAACGTTCTCCGTGGCCACCAGATAAACGCTGCCGCCGTCGCCGCCGTCGCCGCCGTCGGGGCCGCCCAACGGAATATATTTTTCTCGGCGGAACGACGCCTTGCCGTTGCCGCCGTCGCCTGCTTCCACGCGGATTTCCGCTTCGTCAACAAATCTCATAATGTACCGGTATAAACAAAAAAGCCCCGCTAAACAACGAGGCTTTTCCTTTCAGTGGTGCCTTGCAGCACTGCTGGCGATGTTACGCTGCTGCGATGCTAACGTATTTGCGGTTTTTCGGGCCTTTTTCTTCAAAAACCACTTTGCCGTCCGCAGTCGCGAACAAGGTGTGGTCTTTACCGATGCCGACATTGGTGCCAGGGTGAAATTGAGTGCCGCGTTGGCGAACCAGAATATTGCCCGCTTTAACCACTTGGCCGCCAAAACGTTTGACGCCCAGGCGTTGTGCATTGGAATCGCGACCGTTGCGGGTACTACCGCCTGCCTTCTTGTGAGCCATGATCTAACCTCTGTGAATGTTATGCGGAAATACCAGTGATCTGGACTTCCGTGTAATATTGACGATGCCCCTGTTTTTTCATGTGGTGCTTGCGTCTTCTGAATTTGATGATACGGACTTTTTTGTGGCGGCCTTGAGAAACCACGGTTGCGGTGACCTTTCCGCCTTCAACGTAAGGCTGACCAACTTTTACAGAGTCGCCTGATTGAACCATCAATACCTTGTCGAACTCCACGCTGTCGCCCGCGCCTAGTTCCAGTTTTTCGATTTTTAAGGTAGTACCTTCTGCGACACGGTACTGTTTGCCACCTGTTTGAATTACCGCATACATCGGCGTAAGCTCCATCAAGCATAAACTGTTAATAGTGAACAGCGGATTATATGTTTGGCGGCAAGTTACGTCAAACAAAAAATGCTTTTAGCACTAACGGTTTAAAGCCATGTTCGGACTGGTACTATTGACACTATTCGGTATTATTCATAGCATGACCGGCTAACCAGACAAAATTTGCCGTAGTGATCAGCGTTCAGACTCTTTCCATGATAGCCACAGATTCAGCGCCGACTAGCGGTGCCATAGATTTTGATTCGATCAAAAATTTGACCAGCGAGGAGTCTCAAGCTGTCGACCGCTTAATTTTGCAAGAATTAAGTTCGGATGTCGTCCTGATCAATCAAATCGGGCATTACATCATAGGTAACGGCGGTAAGCGTTTGCGGCCTATGTTGTTGTTGTTGGCCGCGAAGGCGTTGGGCGAGGTTGGCGATCATCACTTGACACTGGCGGCGGTCATCGAATTTATCCATACCGCGACGCTATTGCATGACGACGTTGTCGACGAATCGGCGATGCGACGCGGCAAGGAGTCCGCCAACGCGGTCTGGGGTAATGCCGCCAGCGTTTTGGTCGGGGATTATCTGTATTCGAGTGCGTTCGAAATGATGGTCCGCACCAACAACATGCGGGTGATGGACATCATGTCCAAAACTACCACGGCCATCGCCGAGGGCGAAGTGTTGCAACTGTTGAATTGCAACAATCCCGAAACCAGCGAAGCTAAATATCTCGAAGTGATTGCCCGCAAAACCGCGATCCTGTTCAGCACGGCGACTCGGTTGGCGGCGGTGGTTTCGGCCGCCGACGCTGTCGTCGAAAATGGCTTGGCGGTCTATGGGCAACAATTGGGCGTGGCATTTCAATTGATCGACGATGCACTGGACTACAAGGCTAACAGTGAGGAACTGGGTAAAAACCTGGGCGATGATTTGGCCGAGGGTAAACCGACCTTGCCGCTGATCTACGCAATTCAACATGGCGACGAGCGTCAGGCCAAAGTGGTGGTAGATGCGATTCGGCAGGGCTCTCGGGACGCTTTCAATGAAGTTTACGAAGTCGTCAAGGCTACGAACGCGATCGAATACACCGAGCGTTGCGCGGATCGAGCCGCCGCGGCCGCCATTGAGGCACTGCAATGCTTGCCGGACTCGGCTTACAAGCGCGCCTTGGAAACCTTGGCTCATTTCTCGGTGCAGCGCAGTCATTAAGGTCGCGCGGCGATGAATCTTTCCGGCTGCTAGTTTTTCGGTTGTTTGCCTGGGTTTGAGGGCGGGCTGTCCCAGTCAGGCCGTACGGCTATTCCGGACCGGGATAGCCTTCTAATCGTCGTCCCGGTCTGGATCCGGCTCGGCCAGATGTAGTAAATCCTGTATCGTATCGGTCAGACGCGCGAAACGCGCGTCGATTTTCTCCAATAACTCCTGAAAAAATCGGTCGCTTGCCACCGGCGAGTCCGCGTTTGCCGCAAACAGCCGGTCTTCGAGTTGGCTGGCGGCGTCGGTGTCGGCGATTTCGGCCAGTTCGCCTAAGGCCTCGGACGAGATTAGCGCGCTTAGGTAGTGTTTCTTCTTCAGATCTTCGGTTTGCAAGGTCAGTGTGTTCGCCAATTCCAAAACCCTCTGCGCCAGAGTGTGGAGTTCGCTCAGCAAGCTCAGCCCGTCGGTCAGCATCGCCAATTCGCCGGCTTGTCCCTCAATGTCTCTCAATAGTTGTTTGCCGCGTTTTTTGGTCGTTTTCATGCTTGGCTCCCGGTCGCGATTAGCTTTTCGCCCAAGCCGCTGTGTCTGACGATAGGGCGGGCGACGCAGGTTTCGAAGATGTCGCGCTCGGCGAACACGCTTACGCGGCGTTTCGCCCGGGTGATGCCGGTGTACAGCAATTCCCTGCTGAGCACCGGATTGACGCGTTCCGGCAGTACCAGCATTGCCTCGTCGAACTCGGAGCCCTGGCTTTTATGAATGGTCATTGCGTAAACCGTTTCGCACGCCGGCAGCCAAGCAGGGCGCAGACCGCGAAATCCGTCGCGGTCCGGAAAATAGACGCGCGGTTGGCCGTCGGCGGGGTCCGGCAGGCAAATGCCAATATCGCCGTTGTATAGTTGGGTAGCCGCGTGGTTGCGGGAAATCATCACTGGCCTGCCGGAGTACCAGGTATGGCCGATGCTCTGCGGCCATGCTTGGGCGGCGGCGCGTTCCACGCGGCGGTTGATGTCTTCTGCCCCGTACGGACCTTGTTGATTGGCGCATAGCACCTGGAATCGCTGGAACTCGGTGAATATTTCGTTCAGCCCGGCCCCGGCCGCTATCAGTTCGAAATAGCGGCGATAGCGCTCGCCGATATAGCTGATCGGGTCGTGTTTTAGTCGGTGGATCGCGTCGTCGCCGGTCAGCAGCAATTGCCAGGCTTGTTCGGCGTCGCCGCGATGGACGGCCTCGGCCAGCGCCTTGATTTGCCCTTGAAAACGGTGCGAGTGGCGTAGCTCGACGGTTTGCTCCGGTAGTCCGCGAGCAATGTCCGCCAACACCGCGCCGGCTTCGACCGACGCGAGTTGGTCCTTGTCGCCGAGCAGAATCAGGCGCGCGCCCGGTTTTAGCGCGTCGACCAGTTTGCTCATTAAGGCGAGGTCGACCATCGACGTTTCGTCGACTACGACCACGTCGTAGGGTAGCGGGAAGTCGGCATTGTGACGGAAGTACGGGGATGGCGGTTGGGCGCCGAGTAGGCGGTGTAGTGTGCAGGCGCTTTCCGGTACGGCTTGTTTGATCGTTTCCGGGCAATTCAGATGGGCTTTATTGGCAACGATTGTTTGTTGCAGACGCATCGCCGCCTTGCCGGTCGGCGCCGCCAAGGCGATGAATGGCGGGTTTGGGTTCAGTTCCAGCAATAAGGCGAGGATTTTCAAAACCGTGGTGGTCTTGCCGGTGCCGGGTCCGCCGGTGACGACCGTCAATGCTTGGGTTAACGCCGCGCGCGCCGCCTGTTGCTGCGCGTTGGACTCCTGTCGGTCCGTCGGGAAATGCCGCGCCAGCGCGGGTTCCGGATCGAGTATGTCGAATTGAATGGCGGCGAGCGTTGCCAGTTGCGTGGCCAGTCGGGATTCGTACTGCCAATATCGGCGCAGGTAGAGACGCTGGGATTCAACGATCAACGGCGTCAATGCGTTATTCGAGGCTAGGCCGGACGCCAGCAGCAAATCGGCGTCGGCCGGGTCCAGCTCGATACAGCTATGGCCGGCGGCTTGTTGTTCGGCCAGCGTTTTCGCCAGCGCGTAAAGGCGGGTGTTGTCGGCGCTTGAGACAACGCTGCGCGAGGTCAGGAAGTCGGCGAAGTGGCTGGCCAGCTTGTCGTGAGGCGTTTCGGGCGAAGTCATCGAGGCGGTTAAATTTAGCTGGCTTGTTGGGTGCAAAAGGCTAAAACCCATTGTTTTATAAGCTTTTTGTGTTGGGATTGGTCCTTGGCGGACTTGCATTTCCAAGCATAATCATATACCGTAAGCGGCCACCTGAAAGGCTAGGGGTGCTTTCCGTCGAAACTTTAATCCGGAAAGCTGAGAAAAACCCTTCGAACCTGAACCGGTTAATGCCGGCGTAGGAAAGCCCAAATCTTTTCCCTGCGCTCGCGATTTATTCTGATTTTTGGAGATAAGCATGAGCGCTGTCCGCAACGAAATTACGACCGATACCGGCAGTAGCATCCGGATCGATTCCTACCCGGCTTCGGAAAAAGTCTATATCGCCGGCAGCCGACCCGATATGCAAGTACCGATGCGCCAGATCAACCTGTCGGATACCCCGGCGCATTTCGGCGCCGAGAAAAATCCGCCGATCTTCGTCTACGACACTTCCGGCCCTTACACCGATCCCAACGTCGACATTAACCTGCACCAAGGCTTGAACTCGGTACGCGGACTATGGATAGCAGAACGCGGCGATACCGAGCTGCTGAGCGGCCCGACCTCCAAATTCGGCTATGAACGTTTGCACGACCCCAAAACCGCGCACCTGCGTTTCGAGCTAACCCGCAATCCGCGCCGCGCCAAAGCCGGCCACAACGTTTCACAGATGCATTATGCCCGCAAAGGCATCATCACGCCGGAAATGGAATACATCGCGATCCGCGAGAACCAGAACCTGGAAGCGATGCGCGACCGTTACCAAGGCCAGCATCCGGGCTTTTCCTATGGCGCCAATATTCAGTCCTTCATCACGCCCGAATTCGTGCGTTCCGAAGTCGCCAGGGGCCGCGCCATCATTCCGGCCAACATCAACCACCCGGAATTGGAGCCGATGATCATAGGCCGCAACTTTTTGGTCAAGATCAACGGTAACTTGGGCAACTCGGCGATCACGTCTTCGATCGAGGAAGAAGTCGAGAAAATGCTGTGGGGCATCCGCTGGGGTGCGGATACCATCATGGACTTGTCGACCGGCAAGAACATCCACGAAACCCGCGAATGGATCTTGCGTAACTCGCCGGTGCCTATCGGCACCGTGCCGATTTACCAGGCGCTGGAAAAAGTCGACGGCAAGGCCGAGGAACTGACCTGGGAAATCTTCCGCGACACACTGATCGAGCAGGCCGAACAAGGCGTGGATTACTTCACGATACACGCTGGTGTGCGCCTGCAGCACGTACCGTTGACCGCCAAGCGTTTGACCGGCATTGTTTCGCGCGGCGGCTCGATCATGGCCAAATGGTGTCTGGCTCACCACACCGAGAGCTTCCTTTACACCCATTTCGAAGAAATCTGCGAAATCATGAAGGCCTACGACGTGTCGTTCTCCTTGGGCGACGGCTTGCGTCCGGGCTCGATCTACGACGCCAACGACGCTGCCCAGTTCGGCGAGCTGGAAACCCTGGGCGAACTGACCCAGATCGCCTGGAAACACGACGTGCAAACCATGATCGAAGGTCCCGGTCACGTGCCGCTGCAAATGATCAAAGTCAACATGGACAAACAGCTGGAAGACTGCTTCGAGGCACCGTTCTACACCCTAGGACCTTTGACCACCGACATCGCTCCCGGCTACGACCACATCACCTCGGCAATCGGCGCCGCCAACATCGGCTGGTACGGCTGCGCGATGCTGTGCTACGTCACCCAGAAAGAGCACCTGGGCCTGCCCAACAAACAGGACGTCCGCGAAGGCATCGTCACCTACAAAATCGCCGCGCATGCCGCCGACTTGGCCAAAGGCCACCCCGGCGCGCAAATTCGCGACAACGCGATGTCCAAGGCCCGTTTCGAATTCCGCTGGGAAGACCAGTTCAACCTGGCGCTGGACCCGGAAAAAGCCCGCTCCTTCCACGACGAAACGCTGCCCAAGGAATCGGCCAAGGTTGCTCACTTCTGTTCGATGTGCGGCCCGCATTTCTGCTCGATGAAAATCACCCAGGACGTGCGCAACTACGCCGAGCAAAAAGGCCTGGAAGAAGAAGAGGCGCTGAAAAAAGGCATGGAAGAAAAGTCCGAGCAATTCCTGAAGGAAGGCGCGGCAATTTACCACGAAGTTTAAGGCTATTTAGGCACCCCCCTGTCAGTCGGGCCGGGGGTGCCGATGCCTGCGGAGTCGATTTGAGCGCGACGTGGAGTTTGGATTAAATCCTTACATCATCTATAGTTGCAGCCTAAACTTCCAGTAAATCCATTCCCGACTCGATTTCATGGCGACAGCTCCTTCCAATATTCATTTCAGCGGCTTGGCCAAGTGCCTGATCCAAAAAGGCCTGTTGACTGAAGAGACTGCCGCCGCCTATCTGCAAGAAGCCCAAAAACGCAAGCAAGCCTTCGTCAGTTATCTGGTCGAGCATAAAGTGCTCGATAGTCGGACAGTGGCCTCCATCGCTTCCGCCGAGTTCGGCGTGCCGTTTTTCGATTTGGATGCGATAGACGTGGCGTCGCTGCCTATCAAAATGGTCAGCGAAAAGCTGATCCGCCAACATCACGCTCTGCCACTGTTCAAACGCGGTAACCGCTTGTTCGTCGCCACCGCCGATCCGACCAATTTCCAGGCGCTGGACGAGATCAAGTTCCATACTCGGCACAATACCGAGAACATTTTGGTCGAAGAAGACAAATTGATGAAGATGATCGATACCGCGCTGGAAGCGGCCGATACATCCATGAAGGATTTGCTCGACGACGATCTGGATAACATCGATATTTCGGCCGGCGACGAAGCCAAGCCGGCCGAGGAAGTCGGCGGTTCGGACATCGACGATGCGCCCATCGTCCGTTTCGTCAACAAAATCCTGCTCGATTCGATCAAGCGCGGCGTCTCGGATATACACATGGAGCCGTTCGAGAAGAAGTTCCGGATCCGGTTCCGGGCCGACGGCATTTTGTCCGAAGTCGCCAGTCCGCCGGTCGGCATTGCCAATCGGATCATATCCCGGATCAAGGTCATGTCGAAAATGGACATCGCCGAGCGGCGGGTGCCCCAGGACGGCCGGATCAAAATGCAGATTTCCAAGAATCGGGCCATCGATTTCCGGGTGAATACCTGTCCGACGCTGTTCGGCGAAAAAGTGGTGATGCGGATACTCGATCCCACCAGCGCCCAGATCGGTATCGAAAAATTGGGTTTCGAGCCTGTTCAACAAAAAAACTTTTTGGACGCCATTCACCGGCCATACGGGATGGTGTTGGTGACCGGGCCAACCGGTAGCGGTAAGACGGTGTCGCTGTACACCGGCTTGAACATCCTGAACAGCGTCGAGCGGAACATTTCGACCGCCGAAGATCCGGTCGAGATCACGGTCGAAGGTATCAATCAGGTCAACGTCAATGCCAAAGCCGGCTTGACCTTCGCCGAAGCCTTGCGGGCTTTTTTGCGGCAAGACCCGGATATCATCATGGTCGGCGAGATCCGCGACCTGGAAACCGCGAGCATCGCGGTCAAGGCAGCGCAAACCGGTCACTTGGTATTGTCGACCCTGCACACCAACGACGCGCCGCAAACCATCAATCGCTTGGTGCAGATGGGGATAGAGCCGTTCAATATCGTGTCGGCGGTGAATCTGATCATGGCCCAGCGCTTGGCGCGGCGGCTTTGCGAGCATTGCAAGAAGGAGGCCGACTTTCCGGAAAACATCTGGTTGTCGGCCGGCTTTAGTAAGGAAGAAATCGGCACCTTCAAAATTTACGAACCGGTCGGTTGCGAGCATTGCAACAATGGCTACAAGGGGCGGGTGGGTATCTATCAGGTGATGCCGATCAGCGAAGCGATGCGCGCGTTGATTTTGCGTGGCGGAAATGCCATGGACATGGCCGCGCTGTCCAAAACCGAAGGCATCAACGACCTTAGGGCTTCCGGCTTATTAAAAATACGGCAGGGTATTACGTCGCTCGAAGAAATCGACCGCGTCACCAAGGAATAAACATGGCAAAGCAAGACGAGCAAATCGAGTTCAATTGGGACGGTTTCGATAAGCAAAACAAAAAAACCAGGGGCACGATCATGGCCAAAAGCGAAGTGATTGCCCGAACCGAGCTGCGGCGGATGGGGATACGCGTCGTCGGCATCAAGCGCAAGGCTAAGCCGCTATTCGGCGCCAAGGTGCAGAAAATCACCAGCGCGGATATCGCGATATTTGCCAGACAGTTGGCGACGATGTTGGAAGCCGGCGTGCCGCTGGTGCAGTCCTTCGACATTATCGGCCGCGGCCACGACAATCCCAGCATGGCCGAGCTGTTGCTGGCGATCAAGGCCGACATCGAAGGCGGCGACACCATGGCCCAGGCCTTGGCGAAACGGCCTATCTATTTCGACGATTTGTTCTGCAATTTGGTCGCCGCAGGTGAGCATGCCGGGGTGTTGGAAACCTTGCTGGACAAGATTGCCACCTACAAGGAAAAAACCGAGTCGATCAAGAAAAAGGTCAAAAAGGCACTGACCTACCCGGTCGCGGTGTTGGTGGTTGCCTTCATCGTGACCGCGATTTTGCTGATCTTTGTCGTGCCGGTGTTCGAGGACTTGTTTAAAAGTTTCGGCGCCGACCTGCCGGCCTTCACTCAATTCGTGATCGCTTTGTCCGCCTGGGTACAGGAATGGTGGTGGGCGGTATTGCTGGTGGTCGGCGGTGGCGGTTACACCTTCAGTTACTTTAAAAAACGCTCGAAAGCGTTCAATCATTTTCTGGATAAGTCGTTATTAAAGATTCCGGTGGTCGGCATGATTTTGGAAAAATCGGCGATCGCCCGTTTCGCCCGCACCCTGTCGACGATGTCGGCGGCCGGCGTGCCGCTGGTAGAGGCCTTGGTGTCGGTCGCGGGCGCTTGCGGCAACATTCTGTTTCATGATGCGGTAATGAACGTCCGCGACGAAGTCTCCACTGGTCAGCAGTTGAAGGTGGCATTGGAACAAACCGGCATGTTTCCGAATATGGTGGTGCAAATGGTTGCCATCGGCGAGGAATCCGGTTCTATCGACGCGATGTTGGATAAGGTGGCGGATTTCTTCGAAGAAGAGGTGGACAATCTGGTCGACAATCTCAGTAGCCTGATGGAGCCGATTATCATGGCCATCTTGGGCGTGTTGGTCGGCGGCCTGATCGTCGCAATGTATTTGCCCATCTTCAAGCTCGGCGCCGCGATATAGGCGTCCTCCGCTGATCGGTTTGGCCGGGCGGGATTTCCGCGAGATTTTATGCTGACGTTGTTGGAACAATTTCCGCCGCTACTGATGGGTGTGGCGCTGCTGCTAGGTCTGCTGGTCGGCAGCTTCTTGAATGTGGTGATTTACCGGTTGCCGGTAATGCTGCAACGCGATTGGCGGCGCGATTGTCACGAGTTTTTGCAACTGCCGTATTCGGAGTCCGCCGAGGTCTTCAATCTGATGTGGCCGGCTTCGCACTGTCCGGCCTGTAACGCGCCGATCAAGGCCTATCAAAACATTCCGGTGCTGAGCTATTTGTTGTTGGCCGGCCGGTGCGCGCACTGTGGCACCGCGATCGCTTGGCGCTATCCACTGGTCGAGGCGTTAACCGGATTGTGTTCCGCGCTGGTGACCTGGAAGTTGGGCTTCGGGCTGGGGTTGGCATTTGGCTTGCTGCTGACCTGGAGCTTGATTGCGTTGAGTTTCATTGATTTCGACCATCAATTGTTGCCCGACAGCATCACTTTGCCGATGTTGTGGCTGGGTTTGTTGCTGAGTTTGTTCGGTGTCTATGCCGAACCGCGCGATGCGATCATCGGCGCGGCGGCCGGCTATTTGGCGCTGTGGAGCGTTTACCAGGGCTTTAAATTGCTGACCGGCAAGGAAGGTATGGGCTTCGGCGATTTCAAGTTATTGGCCCTACTTGGCGCCTGGTTCGGTTGGCAGTATCTGCCGCAGATTGTGTTGCTGTCGTCGCTGTTGGGCGCGTTGGTCGGCGTGACGATGATCGCGACCGGGCGGCGCGAAGCGTCCAAGCCGATTCCGTTCGGGCCTTATCTGGCGGCGGCCGGTTGGATCGCCATGCTGTGGGGCGACGACATCAACCGCTGGTATCTGCATTTTGCCGGATTGAATTGATGTTGACGATCGGCTTGACCGGCGGCATCGGCTGCGGCAAATCCACGGTTTGCCGGCTGTTCGAAGCGCTGGACGTGCCCATCGTCGATGCCGATCTGATTGCCCGGCAATTGGTCGAACCCGGTCAGCCGGCCTTGCAAGACATCGTCGCGGCGTTCGGAAGCGCGGTTTTACATGCCGACGGCGCGCTGGACCGAGCCGCTTTGCGGGCCAAGGTGTTTGCCGATCCGGAGCAAAAATGCCGTTTGGAAGCCATATTGCATCCCTTGGTCTATACCGAAATCGCTAGACAAGTCGAGGGTTTGACTGGGTCCTACGTCATCGTCGCGGTGCCCTTATTGCTGGAAACCGATGGCGATCGTCGGGTGGATAGGGTGTTGGTGGTCGATTGCCCGCCGAAGAAGCAACTGCAACGGGTGCTGGCTCGGGACGGATTGGCGATCGATCAGGCGCGGGCGATTATCGCCAGTCAGCTTTCCCGAGAGGCGCGCCTGGCGCGGGCCGACGACGTTTTGGACAACGGCGGCGATCCCGACCGGCTTGCAGAACAGGTTAAAAGCCTGCACAATTCCTATAATTTATTAGCCTCTGTTAGGACACCCACGGCTTGAATACACTCACCATCTACGAATTCCCTCTGAATGAACGAATTCGTGTGTTTATGCGCTTGGAGCAGCTCTTTCAACAACTTAGTCACTTCATGTTGGGCGCCTCGGTGTTCGACAAACGCGCCGCGATCTCCGTCCTGTTGGATATATTGACCATCTTCAGCCGTAGCGATTTGAAATCCGAATTGCTTAAGGAGCTGGACAGGCATACCAAGGTTTTGAATCAGCTGGCTAATAGCCAGGGTGTCGACGGCGAAAAGCTCCAGGAGATTTTGGCCGAGGTCAGTCAGGCCAGCCGCAGCCTATACAGCGCCAACGGCAAGATCGGCATCAGTGTCATGGAAAGCGATTTGTTTCAAAGCATTTCCCAGCGCAACTCGATACCGGGCGGCAGTTGTTCGTTCGATTTGCCGGCGTTTCATTATTGGTTGGAGCAGGACGAGGCCGAGCAACAAAAGGACTTGGAACGCTGGACCCAGCCTTTCGTGGCGATCCGGATAGCGATAGACCTGATCCTGGGTTTCATTCGTCAAAGCCACGTGCCGACTCAGGAAGTCGCCAAGGCTGGATTCTTTCAACTGGCGTTGGATAAAAGCCATCCGGTGCAATTGCTGCGGGTCGGCATTGCGGCCGCCTTGCCGTGTTTCGCCGAAATCAGTGGCGGCAAACACCGTTTCAGCATCCGCTTCATGAAGCCGTCCACCGACGAAAACCGCCCCAACCAAATTCTCGACGATATCGATTTCCAATTGACCCGCTGCATGTTCTGATGAGCACTCGTTCCACGACGACAGTGGCTTGCCCCACGTGTCGAAAACCGGTGGCCTGGGTGGCAGCCGAAGCATTCAAGCCCTTCTGTTCCGAGCGTTGCAAGCTGATCGACCTGGGCGATTGGGCCACCGAGGCCCATAAGATTCCAGGCGAACCGCTAGTCGACGACCCGTCCGACGACGACGCTTATCCCGGCGATTGAGCGGCGTTCAAAAATGCGCCGATGCCGGCGATGCCTTGCGCGCCGGCGTGGGCGGCACGGGCGCCGTCTTCGCGTTGCAAGCCGCCCAGTGCGTAAACCGGTAAACCGGCCCGCTCGACCAACGCTTCGAAGCGTTCCCAACCCAACGCAGCAGCACCCGGATGCGAGGCGGTCGGTTGGACCGGTGCCAGCACCGCGAAATCCAAGCCCAGATCTTCCGCCAAGCGCAGCTCGGCCAAATCGTGGCACGACGCCGCGACCCAGCGATAGCCGGCCGGCCGAGTCTTGCAGGCGCGCAATGCCCGGCTGCTCAGGTGCAAACCAGCGTAGCCGGCGTCGGTTATCGGCAGATCGGCGTTGATCAGCAATGTGGTGTCGGCGCCGGCGCTTTCCGAGGCGATGCCTTCCAGAGTGGCGGCCAATTCGGCCGTCGGCAGCGATTTCAGCCGGATTTGAATCAGCCGGATGCCTTGATCGATCAACAGGCGGTAGCGGTCCAAGGCTTGTCGTTGGGTGGCGGCTTCCAGAATGGCGTATTCCCTGGGTAATCGCGCGGCGGCAACGATGGGGCGGTTAGCGGCCGGGAAGGCGAATTCGTTCAGTCGTTCGGCGGCGACCCATTGCATGGCCTGGCCTTCGCGGCCGTGGGCTTGACCTTCGAATCGCCGAATATCCCACACATCGAGCAACACTTGGCGGTCGCCGTAATCGTGAGCGATTTTGATCAGCGGCGCGGCATCCGCGACGCGAATACCAATTTCCTCGTGCAACTCACGGCACAAGGCTTCCAGTACCGTTTCGCCGGTTTCGACCTTACCGCCCGGAAACTCCCAGAGTCCGCCCTGGTGAGCGGTCTTGGCGCGTTCGGCGATCAGGATGCGGCCGTCGTCGCCGCGAATCACGCCGACTGCGACATGCAGGAGGCGGCTGGCGCCAAGCATATTAGGTTCGGTATTCGGCGTTGATCTTGACGTAATCGTAGGAGAAATCGCAGGTCAGCACTTCCTCGCACGCTTCGCCCTGGCCCAATCGGACCGTGACCAGAATCTCTTCCTGGTTCATCACGCGTTGGCCGTCTTGTTCGGTGTACAGCGGCGAGCGGCCGCCGTTCTCGACGATGCAGACGGTGCCCAGATAAATTTCGATGTTTTCCAGTACCAGGTTTACGACGCCGGCCCGGCCGACCGCCGCCAGGATGCGGCCCCAGTTGGGGTCGCTGGCGAAGAACGCGGTTTTGACCAGCGGCGAGTGGGCGATGGTCTTGGCGACTTGTACCGCTTCGGCTGCGCTCGAAGCTTGTTCGACCCGGATGCGGATCAATTTGGTGGCGCCTTCGCCGTCCCGGATGATGAGTTCGGCCAGTCGCTTGCACACGGCGGTGACTGCGTCGGCGAATTTTGCGTAGTGCTCGCTGTCGGCCAGAATCTCCGGCGCCGTGCTGGTGCCGCTGGCCAGCAGTACGCAGGCATCGTTGGTCGAGGTGTCGCCATCGACGGTAATCCGGTTGAACGAGACTTCCGCCGCCGCCGCCAGACATTGTTGCAGCAGGGTTTGGTCGACGGTCGCGTCGGTGGCGATGAAGCCCAGCATCGTCGCCATATTGGGCTGGATCATGCCGGCGCCCTTGGAAATGCCGGTGATAGCGATCGGATGGCCGTCAATGTCGATCACGGTCGAGGCGCCTTTCGGAAAGGTATCCGTGGTCATGATCGCGCGGGCGGCTTGGTCCCAGTGGGTCTCGGCCAGATCGGCGACGGCCTTGGGCAACGCGGCGGTCAACTTGGCGACCGGCAGCGGCTCGCCGATCACGCCGGTCGAAAACGGCAGCACTTGCTGGGCGATTCCCTCGACTTCGCCGGCCAGGCTGGCGCAGCAGGCGAACGCGTCTTGCAGGCCTTGCTTGCCGGTGCCGGCATTGGCGTTGCCGGAGTTCACCAACAGCCAGCGCGGCGCCATGCTCAGATGGGATTTGGCTAATTGAACCGGCGCGGCGCAAAACGCGTTTTGGGTGAATACCGCCGCGCAACTGCCGCCGTCGGCCATTTCGACGACCAGAATGTCGTCGCGCACGGTTTGCTTGATCCCCGCGTTGCAGGTGCCGAGTTTGACGCCCTGGATGGCGTGCATGATCGGAAATTCGGTGTGACCTACTGCCATTTTCTATCCTGTTAACACTGTGGTCCGAAAACTCTGACGTGGAACTTAGCCCACTTGTAAAACAATAACATACTCGCCATTCTCCGCCCGAGTCTCCAACACCCGATGCCCGTTGATCCGGCACCAGGCCGGGATGTCCTGCATCACGCCGGGATCGGTGCATTCCACGGTCAGTACGTCGCCACTTTGCAGGGTTTTGACTTTATCCTGGGTGCGAATCACCGGCAACGGGCAGAGCAGGCGGCGGGCGTTTAGCGTGAATTCGTTCATACAAACCATGCCTCGGGGATTTGCTCGGCCGCCAACGGGGCCACGCTGATTTGGCGTTCGTTGCCCTGCCGGTCGCGGATGGTTACGTCCACGTTCTCGGCATCTCGGCCTTGACCGTAACGGGCCAGGATGCGGGCAGCCAAATGCAGATCGTCTTCGTCCGGGGTGCCGTCGATCAGCACCAACGGGCCGCGATGGCTCGCGCAGTTCATGCTGACGAATTCTTTTTTATAGCCGCTCATGAAACGGGCCTCGCCGTCCTCGCGGGCCACGATCAGTTTGAAATGCGGCTTGGGCCGAATATGCCGGCCGACTTTCAACAGCATCACGTCGTCCAAGTCGTAGTCGCGCTTGCCGCGCGCCTGCCATAAGTCGGCCAATTTTTGGGAATAGGCGGCGTCGGTCAAAAAGCAGCAGCCGCCGGCCGGTTGGGCGTAATCGCTGAAACCGTATTGCTTGGCTAGCGCCATCTGCGGTTTGCGCGAGCGGCCGCTGAAGCCGAACAATGCTTCTCGGCTGATCCAGCCCTCGCGCTCAGGCAAGGTCGCCGGCAGGTTTTGCGCGGACAAGGGCCTTACCAGCAAGTCGTCGGCGCCGGATTCGGCGGCGACGATGGGCATGGTTTGCTTGCGTTGCGACATCGGCCGTTGGCCGACGACTTCGCCGGTGATGATGAAGTCGAAACCGTTTTCCGCCATCCATTGCTTGGCCTTGTTGACCATGAAAATCTTGCAGTCCAGACAGGGGTTCAGATTGGCGCCGTAGCCGTGCTTGGGATTCAGCAGAACTTGCTTGTATTCTTCGATGATGTCGATGATATGCAGCTTGATGCCCAGTTGCTCGGCGACCCACAGCGAATTGTTGCGCTTGGTTTTGGCTTCGTCCTGTTTACGAATGGCGTGGGTATGGCCTTCGACGCAAAATCCGGTGAAAAAATTGATGCCCTCGACATGAATGCCTTGCTCGAGGATAGCCTTGGTGGCCAGCATGGAATCCAGGCCGCCGGAAATCAACGCTACTGCCTTACGTTGTTGACTCATAACCGCAAACGTCTAATCGAGAAAAAGCCGGGCATTATACCGGTTCGGGGCGGCGGGGCTTCAACTTGTTGAGGGCTTGGCCTACACTTGGGCGGATTTCCCGACGCGAGGCTGTGCAATGGAATTTAAAGATTACCTGAAAATTTTGGTTCAACAAGACGGTTCGGATTTATATCTGACCGCAGGCGCGCCGCCGGCCGCTAAATTTCACGGCACGCTGCGGCCGCTGGAAAACATTCGACTGACCAACGAAAGACTTAAAGAGATAGCCCATGCCATCATGGATGCCGATCAGCGCGCGGCCTTCGAACAGGTACCGGAAATGAATCTAGCCATCGCCGAGGAAGGCGTGGGCCGGTTTAGGGTGAATATTTTCAAGCAACGCAGCAATTACGCGCTGGTGATCCGCAACATCAAGGTCGATATTCCCAACGCCGACACCCTGGGCTTGCCGCAGGTGCTGAAAGACAAAATCATGGAAAAGCGCGGCCTGATCTTGTTCGTCGGCGGCACCGGCTCCGGCAAATCCACCTCGCTGGCGGCCTTGATCGATTACCGCAACAGCCATGCGTCCGGCCACATCATTACCATCGAAGATCCGATCGAGTTCGTCCATCCGCACAAGAAATCGCTGGTGAATCAGCGCGAGGTCGGCGTCGATACGCTCAGCTATGAAGACGCGCTGAAAAACACGCTGCGCCAAGCGCCCGACGTGATTTTGATCGGCGAGATACGCAGTCAGGAGACGATGGAGCATGCGCTGGCCTTCGCCGAAACCGGCCACCTGTGTCTGTCCACCTTGCATGCCAATAACGCTAATCAGGCCTTGGACCGGATCATCAATTTCTTTCCGGAAGAGCGCCGTCCGCAATTGTTGATGGATTTGTCGCTGAACTTGCAGGCCTTCGTGTCGCAACGCTTGGTGCCGACCGTGGAAGGCAAGCGGGTGGCGGCGATCGAGATTTTGCTGGGTAGCAAACTGGTCAGCGATTTGATTCAGAAAGGCGACGTGCACGCGATCAAGGAAGCGATGGAAAAATCGGAAAACATCGGCATGCAAACCTTCGACAGCCATTTGCTCAAGCTCTACAAAAGCGGCGTGATTTCGCTGGACGAAGCATTGCGCAACTCCGACTCGCCGAACAACCTAAAACTCAAAATCAATCTCAGCGAAGGCCTGGGTTCGGCGACCGGCGACGACAAACCCAGCCTGGCCGATACCTTGTCGTTGCAGGAAATCGTCAAGCCTGAGGAAAATGAAGACGAGGGCGGGCATTGATCGGCGGTTTGACTCCCGGAATGGCGGCGCCGTCGAAACGAATTTGTCATATTCGCCGATTAAACTCGCATACGGTCGGCCGTGCGGGCCGAACCGCTCACTTTGATCTATTCCGGAAATATTCGATGGCCGATCCAAACACCAGCATTCCAACCTTGACGATAGGCGACAAAACTCACCCGATCGACAGCCTTAGCGACATCGCCAAGACTCAATTGTCCAATCTGCAAATCGTCGACGCCGAAATCCAACGGCTGCAACAACAGTTGGGCATCGCCCAGGTCGCGCGGGAAACCTTTCTCGTAACCTTGCAGGCCGAATTCGCCAAATTGGGTTAACGCCATCGGCATCGGCCGCCGACCAGAACCATGGCGTTCGCACTGTTAACGCTGAATCTGCATACCTATCAGCAACACCCACGGCAAAATTGCTTCGAAACCATGCATTTGCACGAGCGAGAAGTGCAAATCATCGCCGAAGCCATCGCCCAGCAGCGTATCGACGCTGTCTGTTTTCAGGAAGTCGGCGAATACCGCTACGATCCGATTACGCATCCCTATGGCGAGTCGCCGTCGAATATGGCATTTCGAATATGCCGGCGTTTGCGGGAATGGGGGCAGTGGTTTCACATTCACCAGGACTGGAGTCATATCGGCTTTCAGCTATGGCGGGAGGGCACGGCCATCCTGAGCCGCTACCCGTTGCATCATAACTATGCCGCTTACGTGTCTCACGATCGCGGCAAAGATAACTATATGTCGCGCAATGTGACCGTCAGCTGCATCGACCTGCCTCGGTTTGGCTTGCTGCACGTTGCCAACGTGCATCTGAGTTGGGCGCATCATGGCTTCCACGAGGAATACGCCCGCTTGAAACAGTTGATCGCTTCCCGCCGGCATTTCGGCGTCAGAGGTGATTTGATCGTCGGCGATTTCAATGCGCCGGCCGGCGACCACGCCTATTGCCATATCGTCGGCAATGGCGAATACGTCGATCAATATTACGAGTTGCATCCGCACCGGTTTCACGAACCGACCTTTCGCGGGCAGATCGACGGCTGGCGGCATAGTCCGCCCCGGCGTATCGATTACATCTTCAAACGTAACGGGCATCCGTTGCGCATCCGCGAGATGACACCCATCTTCAACGACGAATTTTATCCCACGGTGTCGGACCACTTCGGCTACTTGGCTCGATTCGAGCTGTTCTGAGTCGGGCTGGCGGCGCTGTCGTCAAATTGCGGTAACAGGACCTTAATCGTCCTGTCATCGGCGCCGCTCTACAATCCCCGCATTCCTTTCCGAACTGGAAGCAATGCAATGAAAGTCCGCGTTCTGATTTGCTTGACGATGGGTTTGCTTTGGGGTTGCTCGACAGCCGATTTCCACCGATCCGCTTGGCCCGAGGACATGCCGGCGCCGGTCGGGTTTGCCGAACAGTACCAGCGAGACCGCCAAAATGCCGAGTTGCAAAGTTTGCAGGAATATCTGACCTGGGTCGAACGTTTTTACCGGGGTTGGGAACTGTATCCGACGGGCTGGATTGAAATTAGCCTAGATTTGACGACCAAGCTTGCCGATCCCTCGCTAAAAAGCCAGATGCAGACGAAGTTGGCGCTGTTGGGGTCCGCCATCGCGGCGGAGTGGGCCAAGGATAATACGGTGCGCCGCATCACGACCCGGCATATCGCGATATGGGGCGAAGCCTTGCGCAAATCGGCCGAACGCGCCGAACTCCCGAGCGTACTCGACCGCGTGCTGGATGATGTGGACAACCTACTAAACAGTCGAATCGCGGCGGATGTGATTACCGAAAACCGTTTTTACATCGTTGACGATGTGCTCAATGAAATTCATTGAAGACCGGTTTTCCCCAGATAGCCCCGCTATCGATCCGCCTCGGAGAAGCGTCCAATTCGGCTAGGACTGGGGGCGCCATCCATCTGCGGAAAGCCTGAAAGGCCAAGAAGCTTGAGCCGGGGAAGAGTTAGCGCCGTGCAGCATAACGGATGCGAACGATCTTCGTGTTTGGGTTCGGCTACCCTTTTGCGAGAAGGAGCCGAAGTCCGCGTGCTTGACGACGAATAACAGCTCAAAATTCGCTTGGACCATACTTCCATTGACATGGACCGGATATAAATCCAGGCCGGAGGCGTACAAAAAGCGCCGGACCCTTCCAGCAGCTTCGGCGAGGCTGCCACCGGTTGCTGCGGCGCCGTGGCCGACGTTTAGCGCCCCCCGAGGGTGGCGCGGGTGTGGTCGAGACTCCGGTAACTGCCTTCCGGAGATTTTTATATCCGGTCGGGACGGTTTAGCATGCGATAACCGTCGGCGGAAGCGCGGGCGGCTGTGCCGGAAGTCTGAAAAAACGCCGGCAACGTCTTCAAGCCGTTTTAAAATCGAAAAATGCGGCGTTGGCGACGCCTCGAGCAGGAGCGAGGCTGGTTGGCGAGTCGCCTAATCGGCTGCGGGTAGCGCGTCGGGATCGATCAAGCGATGGATTTCGTAAGCCGGTTGCTGGTAGGGGTGACTGGCGAGCAGCGCGGCCAGCGCCGGACGTATCGAGGCCGCGCTGCAAACCATTTCGACTTTGTATTCCTCGACTTGCGTCACCTCGCCGGTTCGGCCGGAATAGGGGACGCTACCGGGCAACGGCCGAAATTGACCGATGCCGAGGGTTTGCCAACAGCATCGGTCGTAATCGCCGACATGGCCGGCGCCGGCGGCGAACAGCGCGCTTTTGACCGGCTCCAGATGGCTGGCGGGTACGAAAAAGCACAGCTTATACATCGTCAATATCCGTAGGCTGGCGTCAACCGGTCGCCAGCAAAAACACACCCCACAATACGATCACCAACGTGATTTCTTCCAGCATATTGATCGCCGACTGGCGGGCGACCCGGTTCAGCATCGCGACTTGGTTGGCTTTTTGGTCGCGCATATGGACGGTGTGACGAATCATGATTGCCTCCGGTTTTAAGGGTGGGTGTAACTGCGCATCTGGCCTACCAGTACGCCTTGTATCTCCACTTGCTCGGGCCGAAAACGCATAGCCTGCATCTGAGAGTTGGCGGGAACCAGCAGGGTTTCGTGGGGGTATTGCTCGATAAATTTCAAGGTGGCCTCGGCCTTGTCGACCAAGGCCACGACGATTTCGCCGTTGCGGGCGTGGCTGCGTTGCTCGATGACGACCCAGTCGCCGTCGAAGATGCCGGCTTCCTGCATCGAGTCGCCCTTGACCCGCAGGATGTAACAAGGTTTGTCGGTTTTCAGCGGTTCGGGCACCGCCATGTAGGCGATGTTTTCGATGGCTTCGATCGGCCGGCCGGCGGCGATATAGCCGACTAGCGGCAGCAGACTGGAATCCTGGGTCGGGGCGGCCAACGATTTGGCGTAATCGGTCAGGCGGATGCCGCGCTGCTTGCGTTCCGGCGCTTCGACCAGGTTGGCGTCGATCAGGGCCTTGATTTGGCTATGCAGCGAACCGCGCGATTTCAAGCCCATTGCCGCGCACAGTTCTTCCAGCGTCGGCGGATGGGTGAAGCTGTCCTGGTTTTGCAGCAGGAAGTCGAAAAGCGCTTGTTGTTTACGGGTCAGTGTCATGGTTGTTCTGTGTTTGTTTTGAAAGACTATACAAACAAAACAAATCAAGAACAAGTGTTTTTTATTGGTTCTATTCTCGTGCCGGGCGGCGGTTCGGTGGGCAGTAGTTTAGAAGTTGTCGGCCAGATCGAGCCCAGCGGGTGAGCGGCTTGCCAGCGGAATAATCCGGGCCTTTTTCAGCATCTTGGCGAGCAAGGTATAGGTATCGCGATCGAAAGCCGGCCGGCCGGCCTCGAGCAGTTCGGCGACGTCGGCTTCGGTGCGGGCGCTGCCCAGGTAGCACCAGCGGTCGATGACGTGCATGTCGTCGCCTTCCCGAACGCCTATCGGGCCGGGATAGGGCCAAGTCGCCAATTTAAGTTTTTGCATCGCAACGAATAAGCGGCCGGCATGCGCCAAGTGTGGTTCGGCCCCGACGCAGGCGCCCGCGCATTTTTTCAATTGATAGCCGAAGCAGGGTCGTCCCGGCACGGTTTTCTCCAGGCCCAGCACGCTCAGGCAAAGGCCGTGTTGCTCGGCCAGACCGCGCAAGGCTTTTTGGGCGTCGCGCTGGCTGTGGTACAGGCCGTACAGATTGTCCTGACCGCCGAAATCCAGCGCGTCCGCCCAGACCAGTTCGGGGCGGACTTGTTCGCCGTGTTGCGCCAGCCGCCAAGCGCCCAGCGCATTCTTGCGGCGCAGACGGCGGTTATAGACCGGCATCATTTGTTTGATTAGCTTGGCTTCGGTCAGCAGCGCGCCCAATTCCCCGGACGTTTCCAGCCAGTCTATGCGCCTGAGTTGTTGCGAAAGATTCATTTCCTTGTCGTGGCGGTGGTCGGCCGCGAAGTGGGCGAGCACCCGCTGCCGAATATTCACGCTTTTGCCGATGTAGAGCGGCAAATCGTTTTCGCCGTAAAACAAATAGACGCCCGGTACGTCGGGCAATTCGTGGGTCAACAGCGGGTCGATCCGCGAGGGCAGGCTGGATTTGCCGAGCAAACCGGCCACCGTGTCGGTCAAACGCTCGGCCGGGAATTCGCGATGCAGATGCTCCCAAAACTGATGAATCAATTGGGCGTCGGCCAAGGCGCGATGCCGATCGTTGGCGGTCAGGCCGTGCCTTTCGATCAGACTGTCCAGATTATGGTGGTGGTATTGGGGATAGAGTGCGCGCGACAATTTGACCGTACAAAGCACTTGCGGCTGAAACGGCAGGTCCAGGCGCTTGAATTCGTTTTTCAGAAAGCTGTAATCGAAACGGGCGTTATGAGCGACGAATACTCGATCTTCCAACAGTTCCCAGACTTGGCGCGCGATCGCGGAGAACGGCGGCGCGCCTGAGACCATCTCGTTGCTGATGCCGGTCATTTGTTCGATGAACAGCGGAATGCGCATTTGCGGGTTGACCAGTTGGCTCCATTCCCGGACGCCGTCGGCATCGACCAAGACGATACCGATTTCGGTTATCCGGTCTTGTCGCGGCGAGGCGCCGGTGGTCTCCAAATCGACAAAGGCTAGGGCTGGCATGGTATTGAGTCGCTAAAATACTGTAAGGGCAGCAGGGTCGAATTCATCCGCTCGTCGCGAATTTGTTGATAAGCTATGTCCAAAATAATAACTAAACGGGAGAGTAAGACATGAAGGCTTCAATCAAGACCGTTATCGCGTTGGCGTTGGGCTTGGCGGCCGGCGATGCGCTGGCATACGGCAGTTCTTCCAGTTCCGGCCATTGCGACAAACCGATATTCACTGAGTTTCAACCGGCGCCGAATAAATACCTGCAATCGTTTACCGAGTTCAGCTTTATCGTTTCGTCCAATACCACGACGACGTCTATCGTCGCCAATATCAGTTCAGGGTCTATTCAATACCATTTATCCGCCAAGGAGTTGAAGTTTTTTCCGCTGAAAAATGGTCAGACCGAAGTCAGGGGCAAATTGCCTCGGCCGATCGAGCACGGTTTCGCGCGGCTCAACGTCACCGCGCACAGCAAGCCGGGTTGCGAGAAAACCGACGGGTATTTATTGCGGATTCAATGATCGGCGCGCGCCGAGTCGGCGCTTGTCCCGGCAAACGCGGAGCATGGAGCTTAGGCGATGAAATTGCTGTTGGTTGAAGACGACGTTGCATTAGCGGCGCCGCTAAAGATGGACTTGGAGCGGGCCGGCTACGTCGTCGATACGGCCGCGGACGGCGAGCACGGTGAGTTTCTCGGCGCTACCGAAGATTACGACGCGGCGATACTCGATTTAGGCTTGCCCAAATTGGCCGGCCTCGACGTTTTGAAACGCTGGCGGGATGCCGGCAATGCCACGCCGGTGATCGTTTTGACCGCTCGCGATGCCTGGTACGAGAAAGTGGACGGCTTCAAGGCCGGTGCCGACGATTATTTGGGTAAGCCGTTTCATCCGCAAGAATTGCTGGTCAGGCTGCAAGCCATTTTGAAACGGGTTCACCGCCATAATCAGTTTACGTTGCAGGTGTTGGGCGTCCTGCTCGACGAGGATGAGCAAACCGCCGCGGTCAATGGCGGGGAGGCTTACCCGCTGACCGCGATCGAGTTTCGGCTGTTGCGCTATTTCATGATGAACGCCGGCAAAGTCCTGACCAAGTCGCAATTAGGCGAACATATCTACAGCGAATCGGACGAGCCAGACAGCAATGTCATCGAAGTCTACGTCAAGCGCCTGCGCAAGATTGTCGGCAGCGATTTGATCCAGACTCGCCGGGGCCAGGGTTACGTGTTCGGAAGCCGGCCATGATGGCGTTGCGCGAGCGCCTGGGCCGCGGCCTGATCGCCGCGCTGTGCGTGATTTTCGTCGTGCATTGGATCGCGGCGGATTGGGTCATCCGCACCGTCGCCGAGAGCCAGATGGCGAATCGATTGGCCGACGACGGTTATTCCTTACTGGAATCGCTGGCCTCTGCCGACGACGATAAACTCTCGTTCAACCGCTTGCGGATCAGCTCGGTCTACAGCCGGCCGCTGTCCGGCCATTACTATCTGGTCAAAATCGACGCCGAAGCCCATCCGTCGCCGTCGCTGCTGGATTTTCCGTTACCGGTTCAAGCCGTTGGGCCGGAACAGCAGACGCTCTATCATCTGTCCGGTCCGGAAAATCGACCGTTACTGGTGTTGAGCCTGGGCGCGGTGCGCTTTGGTCATAGAATCAACATTCATATCGCCGAGGATTTGTCGGCGGTCGATCACGATATCACCTGGATACGCGCCGCCTACTTTGCGCTGACGTTGACGATTCTGATGGCTGCGATCGGCGTGCTGAGTTGGGATGTCGGACGCGCGTTGCGGCCGCTGACGCTGGTCGGCGGCGAACTGGAACAAGTCTGCGCTGGTCGGCGCCAGCGTATCGAATTGGACGTGCCGGACGAGATCAAACCGCTGGTGAACGAGATCAATCATTTGCTGGAACTGGTTGCCCGGCGCTTGCAGCAGTCCCGTACCGCGATCGGCAATCTGGCGCACGCGCTGAAGCCGCCGCTGGCCTTGCTGTTTCGGGTTGCCGAAGAACCGGCGTTTCTGGACCATCCCGACTTGCGCGAGCAAGTGCGGGGCCAAACCGAAACCATCCGGCGCTGCATCGAGCGGGAACTGAAACGTGCCCGGATCGCCGGAGACCAGCAGGCCAGCGCCGCGTTCAATCCCCGCAAGGAATTGGTGGCGTTAAAAAAAACCCTGCGGGCGATCCATGCCGAGAAGGACCTGGATATTCAGATCACCGCCCCGGACGCATCGGTGCATTTCGACCGGGAAGACATGATGGAAATGCTCGGCAACCTACTGGACAACGCCTGCAAATGGGCCAGGCGGCGCATTGATGTTGAGCTGGCCTTTGCCGACGAGGTGTTGGTGCGGGTCGCCGACGACGGGCCGGGTTGCGGCGAAACCGAATTGCCGGGGTTAACCCGGCGCGGGGCACGCCTGGACGAGTCGGTGCAAGGTCACGGCCTGGGTTTGGGTATCGTCGCCGACATCGTCGATAGTTACAAAGGCAGCCTGCACCTCGGCCGCAGCAAGGCATTGGGCGGATTTCTGGCGACGGTGCGTCTACCGTTGAGCCGCTAAATCCAGAGCCGATTTTCAGTTTCGATTCACGCGTGTTCGTTAAATTGCGTTAAGCATCCTTCGCTTCGGTTGGTGGATTCCGGCGGGAAAGCCGGCCGGGGCGGAGGATGTGCCAACTCAAATTCGAACGGGAAGTGAACGACATGCAGAATAAATGCGGAGTATGGCCGGCGCTGATCGTCGGCGCGCTGGCCCAAGGTGTGTTTGCCGGCGAAACCGCCGAGTCGACTCGAACTCAAACGGCGGAGGCCGATCTAAACGAGGCCTTGCCCAGCGTCGAAGTCGCCGAAAGCGTCGAGAAGGCCGCGACCTTCTCCGGCTCCACCTCGGTGATCGACAAGCAAACCCTGGAGCGCGACCAGGTATTCACCGTCAACGAGGCCTTGCGCAAGGCCCCCGGCGTTTATGTCCGCGACGAGGAAGGCTTTGGTTTGCGGCCGAATATCGCGTTTCGCGGCCAAAACCCGTTTCGCTCCACCAAGGTGTTGTTTTTGGAGGACGGCATTCCGTTCAACTTCGCGCCCTACGGCGATAACGACATCTACTACCATCCGCCGATCGAGCGCTACGATGGCATCGAAATTTACAAGGGCGCCGACTTGACCCAATTCGGCCCACAAACCATCAACGGCGCGATCAATTATCTGACGCCCAAGGTACCGACCACGCCCGGCGGTTTCGTCAGCTTTACCGGCGGCAACCGCGATTATCTGAACGGCCATGCCCGTTACGGCGGCATGGTCAAGAACGTGCAAGGCCTGGATGCGGTCGGCGGCGTGGTCGATTACATTCACAAGGAAGGCATGGAAAATCGCGACAACACCTTCGCCGTGGTGGACGACGCCAACCTGAAAAGCATCATCGACTTTGACGCGCGCAATCGCCTGACGCTACGCGGCGATTTTTACCACCAGGACGAGCAAGGCGCGGCCTTCGGCTTGACCGACGCCGAATACCGCAAGCTGGGCGCTCGTTACAATCCGGATAAGAACGCCAGCTTCATCAACGACCGCTGGTCCACCTCGGCCACCTACGAGCACAACTTCAATAAGGACGTGACCTTGGAAACCAGCTTTTACTGGTCGGCCTACGAACGCAACTGGTGGCGGCAGCAGAATCAGTTCCCGACCGAAAACCAATGCAGCAGCCTCGGCATCGCCAATTACGTGCAAAATCGCGAAAACGGCATCGCGGTGGATATGAACGACTGCAACTACAACATCGGTCGCAAGCGCAATTACGAAACCTGGGGCATTGCCCCGACTCTACATGCCAAGCACGATCTGTTCGGCGTCGAAAGCCATTTGGATGCGGGTTTTCGCGCGCACTTCGAGAACCAGTACCGCCGGCAAATCCAGGGCAGCTCGCCGACCGCGCGCGACGGCACCTTGCTGGAAAACAACCAGCGTTTCGCCGATGCCTATTCCGGTTTTTTCCAAAATCAATTCATTTGGGGAAACTGGACGGCGACCCCCGGCGTTCGGGTCGAGTCGGTGAGTTACCAGCGTAAGGATGTGCGAACCGGGATCGCCGGCGGCAACGGCATGACCGAAATCCTGCCGTCGTTCGCGGTGACCTACAGTCCAATCGATCAGGCCACGTTGTTTTTCGGCATCCATCGCGGCTTCGCGCCGCCGCGCGTCGAGGACAGCGTCAACAATGCCAACGGCGCGGCGGTGGAGATTGGCCCGGAAATCAGTTGGAACGCCGAATTCGGCGTCCGGGCCAGACCGGCGCGCGGCGTTAAAGCCGAAGTAACCTATTTCCACAACGATTTCGATACCCTGACTGCCTTGGGTACGGTTGGCGGCGTCGATACCCCGGTGGCGCAGGGCAAAGCGCTGTATGACGGTTTAGAATTGATGGCGCGGGCCGATCTCGGCGACGTGTTCGGCTGGGCGCACAATCCCTACGCGCAAGTCGCCTACACCTGGCTGCCGACCGCAGAAACCACGTCGCCGTTTCATTGCCTGACCGACAGCGGCCAGGCGACCGGCTCCAGCCAGAACGCGACCTTCACCCGATTCTGTCCGGGCGGGAACGTATTCGGCTCGGCGGCAGGCAAACGCGCGCCCTACGCGCCGGAAAACCTGCTGACCGCGACGCTGGGCTACTCGCATGCCAGCGGCTTCGATGCACACTTGGAAGCGGTGTTCGTCGGCGAGCAATTCGCCGACTTCATGAACCTGAACAGCGCCGGCGACCTGCCGTTGGATGTCGGCACCACTGCTCAACGCAACGCGCTGATCAAGTCCGGCCAGTTCGGCAAGATTAACGATTACGTGGTGGTCAACTTCGCCAGCTCCTACAAGGTACGCAAAGACCTCACCCTGTTCGTTTCGATGAAAAACATGCTGGACAACACCTACATCGTCGACCGGGTGCGCGGCATCCAACCCGGCGCGCCGCGTTTGGTGCAGGCGGGGTTTAAGTACGAGTTTTAGCGAGGCGACCTCGCAACGTTGTGTATCTTGTCTTCCGCTTCACCTTGAACTGGCTTGCGCGGACGGTGTTGAAGAGCCCTGTTTCTCGACGATGGTGGTTACCGCGTCCAACCGGTAGAATGGTGGTCGCCAATGCACACTATATCAGTGCTCCGGGCCATGCCGGATAAGTCTAAAACCGTCAGCGACCAAAGGAGAAGTACACCATGCAACGACAACGGACCACTAAACAAGAAGCCCTTGCCATCATCCAGCGCTTACCCGATACCGCCGACATGGAAGAAATCATGTACCGGCTCTATGTGCTCGAAAATATCCGTCGCGGCCGGAAAGACGCCGAACAGGGCAGAACCGTACCCGCCGAACAGGTGCTGAGAGATATTCAAGCGTGGTGAAGTGGACCGATCACGCATTGGGCCAGCTTCGTCACATTCACGACTACATCGCACAGGACTCACCGATTTATGCCAAACGGGTGGCCGAAGCGTTGGTCGCTAAAACGCTTGACTTGGATCAACTGCCCCGTATTGGGCGCATGGTACCGGAGTTGAGCGACGAGGCAGTACGCGAACTTTCGCTTTACTCCTACCGCATCCTTTACGAGATCAAACCCTCCCATATTGAAGTGTTAGCAGTCATTCACAAGCGCCGCGACTTACGGACGGACGAGATTCTACGCGAGTAGTAATAACGAAGCGAGTCCGGCGCGTGGTGCCGTATTCCAGACTAGCGGTTGCCGGTTCAGGGCGCGCTGCTGGCCGTTACCTACAACGCAAAGACTTCCAGCCCGGTGGTGCGAGTGCGGTAATTTGTCAACACATATTGGGCGCGTCGAGCAAGAGGCACTCGCGGGACTTCCGCGCGGCAGATCGGCGCGCGAAGGCGGTGGAACGAATCTCAGACCAGCGGTTTGTAAGCCAATAGTCCCGCCAAGTCCTCGAGCAAGCCGGCGCGGGGATGGGCCTTCAGCCACACCAGCGCAATGGTGCGGCTGGGCCGCTGGCGGATAGCGATGTAGCGAATGTCCTTGTCGTCCGGCTGCACCGCTACCGACGGCATCAGCGTCACGCCGACGCCGTTCTTGACCATGTAGCGCAGGGTTTCCAGGCTGGAGGCCCGGAAATCGTGTTCGACGAATCGGGACGGATCGCACAGCTTCAGCGCTTGGTCGCGCAGACAGTGGCCTTCGTCCAGCAATAGCAGATTCTCTTGGGCCGCCATGCCCAACTCCACTTCGTCCAACTCGGCCAACGGGTGGTCGGCGCAAACCGCCAGCGTGAACGGATCTTCGAATAAGATGCGTTGTTCCAGAGCGTCGATGGCCACCGGCAGGGCCAGCAGCGCCGCGTCCAGCTTTTTGCTCAGCAGAAGCGCGATCAGAGCCTGGGTTTTTTCCTCGACCAACTGCAGTTTCAGTTCCGGATAATGTTGCTTGATGCGAAACACGTATTCCGGCAGTACGTAACTTGCCAGCGACGGAAACGCGCCCAGCGATAAGTGATTGCGGTACCGTCCGCCGGCGTGGGCGGCGATTTGCCGGATCGAGCGGGCATCGTCCAGGATGCGGCGGGCGAGGGGTAGAACCTCGCGGCCGGCTTCGGTCAAATCCACATGGTTTTTCTCCCGCACGAACAAGTCCGCGCCCAGATAATCCTCGAGCTTCTTGATCTGCGTGCTGAGGGTGGGCTGACTAATCGAACAATGTTCGGCGGCTTGACTGAAGTTTCTTAAATCCGCTACCGCGACCAGATAGCTTAAATCGCGCAAATTCATTCGTGGTGACCCGTGTATTTAAGATGTGCCGAAAGGAACCGACGGCCGGAAACATTATCCATGATTGCGCGGGTTCCGCTGCTATTGATGCGAACTATCGGCCCATCCAAGAAATCAATTTCAGTCCGATGGCGGAATTCGGTTGAATAGTCTCGCCGACAACATCACAAGGCGAGCGCGAAATTCGATGGCACGTCCTTGCATAACGTTTAACCGGTTCGGCAATGCCGTCGCCGCCGAAGGCCGAGTCGGTCAATTCCGGACATCGGCTCTACAATTTTGCTTGCCTTCGTTTGGCCAGATAGCGGAGAAGTTGACCGAGCGGGCAACGGCAAGCATTTTCGACCAATCATCATCAGGACTAGAGGTGCATCATGAAAACCCGACAAACCTTCCTGGCTTCCGCTTTGGCGGTCGCTATTATCACGGCCTTGCATGTCGCGCCGGTACAGGCCGACATACAGCCCACCACCAACAATTTCTGGTGGCCGGAGCAACTGGATTTGAAACCGCTGCGCCAGAATGCGGCCGAGTCCAACCCGCTCGGCAAGGCCTTTAACTACGCGGAACAATTCAAAACCCTGGATCTGAAAGCGGTCAAAAAAGACATCGCCGACGTGTTGCATACCTCTCAGCCCTGGTGGCCGGCCGATTACGGCAATTACGGTCCGTTCTTCATCCGGATGGCCTGGCATAGCGCCGGCGTTTATCGTATCTTCGACGGCCGCGGCGGCGCTTCCGGCGGCCAGCAACGCTTCGAGCCTCTCAACAGTTGGCCGGATAACGTCAACTTGGACAAGGCCCGCCGCTTGTTGTGGCCGGTCAAGCAGAAGTACGGCGCTAAATTATCCTGGGCCGATTTGATGGTGCTGGCTGGTAACGTCGCGTTGGAAGATATGGGTTTCAAAACCCTCGGTTTCGCCGGCGGCAGGGCCGACGACTGGGAAGCCGAGGTCGTCAACTGGGGCATGGAGAAGAAATTTCTGGCCGACGTACGCCATGACGCCGACGGCGAACTGGCGAAACCGTTGGGCGCCACGCAAATGGGGCTGATTTACGTCAATCCCGAAGGTCCTGGCGGCAATCCCGATCCGTTGGCGGCCGCCAAGCATATTCGCGAGGCCTTCGGCCGGATGGCGATGAACGACGAAGAAACCGTGGCGCTGATCGCCGGCGGCCACACCTTCGGTAAGGCCCACGGCGCTCATAAACCCGACGAATGCGTCGGCAAGGAACCGGCCGCCGCCGGTATAGAACAGCAAGGTTTGGGCTGGGCCAATAAATGCGGAACCGGACATGGCGCCGACACCGTCAGTAGTGGTCTGGAAGGCGCCTGGTCTACCAATCCGACCCGTTGGACCCACGACTACCTGACCTGGCTGTACACCTTCGATTGGCAGCAAACCAAGAGTCCGGCCGGCGCCACCCAATGGATTCCCAAGGATAACAAAGGCGAAAACTTTGTGCCGGACGCGCACGACCCCAACAAACGTCATGCGCCCATCATGTTCACGACCGATATTGCGTTGAAAATGGACCCGGAGTATCAAAAAATTTCTAAGCGCTTTCTGGATAACCCGAAAGAATTCGAAGCCGCGTTTGCCAGGGCTTGGTTCAAGCTGTTGCACCGCGACATGGGGCCCAAGGCCCGTTACGTCGGTGCCGAAGTGCCGGCCGAGGATTTTGTCTGGCAGGACCCGATCCCGAAAGTCGATCACAAGCTGATCGACGCCAAGGACACCGCCAAATTGAAAGCAACCATCCTGGCCTCGGATTTGACGATACCGGAATTGGTCAGAACCGCCTGGGCATCGGCGGCGACCTTTCGCGGCACCGATATGCGAGGCGGCGCCAATGGCGCCAGAATTCGCTTGGCGCCGCAGAAGGACTGGGAAGCCAACGATCCCGCCGAACTGACCAAAGTGCTGGCTCGCCTGGAAACCATCCAAACCGACTTCAACCGTTCCTTGAAAGGCGGCAAGAAAGTCTCGCTGGCCGACGTGATCGTGCTCGGCGGTTCGGCGGCCGTGGAAGAAGCGGCGAAAAAAGCCGGTTTTAAAGTACAGGTACCCTTCAAACCGGGCCGGATGGATGCCTCGCAGGAACAAACCGACGTGAACTCGGCGGCGGTACTCGAGCCCAAAGCCGACGGTTTTCGTAACTACTTCGGCAAGGATAACGCCCATTCGCCGGCGGAAATGCTGGTCGAGCGCGCCAACTACCTGACATTGAGCGTGCCGGAAATGACGGTGTTGATCGGCGGTATGCGCGCGCTGGATGCCAACGCAGGCCATAGCAAGCACGGCGTGTTCACCAGTCGGCCCGGCACGTTGACTAACGACTTTTTCGTCAATTTGCTGGATATGTCCACGCAATGGGGCAAGTCGGCGACCGAAGGCGTTTACGACGGTAAGGACCGGGCTAGTGGCCAACTTAAATGGACTGCAACGCCGGTGGATTTGATCTTCGGCTCCAACTCCGAATTGCGGGCAGTCGCGGAAGTCTATGCATCCGACGATGCCAAGGAAAAGTTCGTGCAGGATTTCGCCAAGGCTTGGGCCAAGGTGATGGACTTGGATCGGTTCGACGCCCGCTGAGTAGCGTTTGTTCGCGGCCTCGCTTGTCCCGTGCTCGGGCAAGTGGGGCGTGTTACTAAGCTTGAGTTTCTTAATGTTAACCGCCGACGTTTCAGATCATTGCGGCGAGTGGTCCTGAATTTGTCGGCCGATTTGATCAATCGCCGCGACCATAATCGCCGTCAAGCTTCAGGCTGACTTTCGTGTCCAAACCGGGAATGCCGAGCGCACGGGTCAGTCACTGCGATTGTTTCTAGCGTTCGGATACAGGGAGTTACGCCGCAAATCGACGTAATTCCCACTCCTCCATCGTCAATAAGTGGTTGCCGCAATTGGATTGTCGCAGAACAGCTCAACTTAATTTCCCATCGTAAATCCGGTTGGTAAAGCGTACCGACGGCATCCGCCGAGACCGGTTGAGGCCGCTTCGCACGCCGGCGTTGAGCTGGGTCGGCAAAAAAATCAGGCCGTTATGAAATATTTTTATTTATTCCTATCTCTGCTAAAATGAACTCGTCTTATTCATCCGCTCAGCCTTGAGGCATTCCAGGCTTGGTTGGGTAAGGCATAGCGATACCCTAATGGTTAGGGGGGCGGCCTATTTTGGACTGCTGTCCAAGTGCCGGTTTTCTCGGCCCCCGCCATGTCTTCACAGTTGTCATAGTCCGCTCTTGGCGCGGTTGCCTGGATTGAATCCGCTCGGCCTGGCCGAGTTTTTCGCCTTTTCCGGCAAGACGCCTGGGGTATCGGTCAATATTCAACCGCCTTGATTGGAGGTAGCGATGAATGGCAGGGCAGATTTTTTACAACGCACGATTCCGGTCCTTCTGTTACAGCCGCTGGTTGTCGAGGCCCATCCGTTTCACTGGGGGGCTGAATCCGTCGGCTTTGTCGGTGGCTTACTTCATCCGTTGACCGGCACTGATCATCTGCTGACGATGTTGGCCGTCGGATTGTGGATTTCTCAAACCCCTGGTGCTTGGAGTCGTTTACTGCCGCTGGGGTTTGTGGCAGCTATGGCAGTCGGTTGCGGCTTGACGCTGATCCCCGTTGAAATTCCCTTTGCAGAAGCGGTCATGGTCGCTTCGATATCGATGCTGGGCTTGTTCTTGGTTTTGGGCGCGAGAGTGCCGGTGGGCGTCGGACTGTTGAGCATCGAGCTGTTGGCAGTGCTGCACGGTTACTTGCATGCCTATGACATGTGGCTGGATGCCGACGCCGTCGCGTATTCAGGGGGCTTTGCGCTGGCGACGTTGATCTTGCTGGTTGTTGGCGTCGCGACCGGGCATTGCTTCGGTCGTTTAGCGCGAAAGTATCGGCAAGCAAGGCCGATGGCGCGCTAGATCGTTAGCGGAGAGTTCCATTCGCCGTTTTTTACGTTTGATAAAAAAGGAGTATTTAGGTAAGTGCGCAATTAATGATGTATCCGAAACAATAATTTTAATTATCAGTCAGTTATATTTAGAGGTTTAGACCCCATGTCGTTTCAAAAAATGTTTGTTGCCTTCGCGCTGTTTTTCTCTCTATTGGGCTTTACCGGCTCGACGTTCGCGAAAGAAGTAAAAAAACCGATCCCCGAGATTTTGAAAGAAGTCGATGTGAAAATTCAGGCGGCATTGGACGCGCTACCTTCCGGGAATGCTCAAGAAATCGCGACCCATATCAAGGATGCGTCTGAAATTGCCAGCGAACTGAGCGCCAACTACAAATTCGAATTCGAACGCGACAAAGTGGTACTCAAGCTGAAAAAGTCCAGGGAGCTGGTGAAAAAATCCGATTTTGCCGGCGCCGAACAAGAGCTGAAGACTGCCAAGGAAGGTTTCGCGAATCTGCCGAAATACCAATAAACGGGGGTTTTTGGCATCGAGCGATGTTCGGTCGATGCCTGGTATTGAGCCGTCAAGTCCGTTGGACTGACGGCTTTTTATTGTTTAGGTGTTGCCGGGCCCGGCGGAGATTAGCATTCTTGTCTTGAACGGGCAGGTTTAAGGTAGAAAGCGTTTGGGGATAGCGCCACGCTGGGCACCACCTTCGTCATTACTCGGACGTGCCGAACGCCTGATTGGTAAACGGATTGCTTGTGGGACGGACGACCACGTTGAAACCGAACTCGGTTTGCCGGTGGCAGCTATTACAGGCTTCGGTCAGCTTATCGTAATGTTCGATAAATGCTTGCGGGTCCCGCGCGGCGATAGCCTGCTCCAGTTTGGCTAACGGTTGATCCATATGCGCGGCAATCAGGCTTGGAATCGGCTCCTTGATCTGTTTGTGGCTCGGGTGATAGCGGCCGGCATCTTCCAAACCTTCGTGCAGTTCCTCCACTTCGTAGGCGGCCAGCGGCCAGTTTCGGGCTTGGCCGGCAAACCAGAGTTTGGCGTGGCGGGCGGCGGTCTGGGCCATGAATTCGCCTAGGCCGGGCGCGAAGTGTGGGTGGGCTTGGGCGGCGGGGTGTTCGTCGTGGCGATGGGCGCAGCCGGACAGCAAGGCCGAGGCCGCGACCAAGCTCAGTGGAAAAATCAGAGTTTTCATCGTCGATTCCTGTGACGGTTGAATAAGCGGTGGATGTCCCTGCCTTAGCGGGATTTTGCGGTACCCTTGTCGGCCGGATGATGAGCGCGGCTCAGCCGGTCGAATCGGCCGGTCGAGGTTTTAATAGGCGCGGCACAAAATAGGCCGCGCCGGCAATGGCGATGCCGACGGCGCCGATCAGAACGGATAGGCGGCTAGCGGGGCCGGTGCTTTCCACGGCTAGTCCGACCGTCAGCGGCATGTGCAGCGCGCCGACCTCGGGCGCGGTATGTAGATCGGTGTCGTCGACACTGAGTATTGCTTGGTATTTGCCGGGGGTTTTGAAATCCACGGTGGTGGTCAGCACGCCTTGCTTGGCGACCGTCATTGGTAGCTCGACGATGATTTGGCCGTCCTCGCGTAGAATTTTCAAGGCTACCGGTTTCTTGCGAACGTCCAGATCCAGCAGATCGACGCTGATCTGAGTCTTGCCGGTCGCCGGAATGTCCACGCATTCAGCTTGAGGTAAGGCCTTGCTGTCCTTGGCCTGGGTCGGGTCGAACTGATAGGCGGCAAAATTGACGACGTAGTAATCGTTGCTGAGCATGCAGCCGTACAGGTCGTAGCTGCCGCCGGCACCCTTGCGGTTGCCGCCGAGCGGCACCGACGCCGCGGCTTGTTCGATGCCGCCCGCGCACAGGATGAGACCGAAAATCAGTCGAGCGCGATTCATGGATGTTTCTCCGGGGCGGCTGGGGTTGCGGCGATCACGAATTTCGACACGCCGCTGACGATCAGGCCGTCTTCGGTAATCACCCGATAACGCATCGCGTAAGGGCCGGGCGGCAAGGGCTTGGTGGTGGCGGTTAGTCGATGCCGTTCGCCGAGAACCAAGCGGGCATCGCCGTTGTCGACCCGCTGGCCGTTGCCGTTGACGACCACCACCGAAGGCGAGCGACCGCCAACATTGCCGCTAAACCAAAATTTGACCGTGCCGTCGAACTCGCCGATTTCGGCGCCGTTCTTGGGATCGGATTTCAGCAGGATACCTTCGGCCTGGCTGGCGGCATTGATTGCCAAGCCGAGAATGGCGGTAAGCGTGTAGCGAAGCATGAATTTTGTACGCATGGCGTTAGGGGAGGTCGAACCAGCCGGCGATGAACAACACGATGGGGTCGGCGAGCGGATGGAAGAAGCCGAGGGTGATCAGGGCCAAGCCAATCACGAACAGGCGCGTCCACGCTTGCAGAGCCAGTTCCTGTTTTCGCCACAGAAAATGCAGAATCAGCCAGCTCGCCAGCCAGACCCCGAGCGCCAGGGTTTCCTTGCCGGAATAGGAGCCGATCGCGCCGTCCGGTCCGCTGCCGCGCGAGCCGGGTATCCAGTAGCCGTAGCCATGCACCCATTTATCCAGCGTCGGCGTCAGGCGCGAGATGTGGTGGGTGATCATCAATGTTAAAAAAGCCAGCAGCAAGGACAGGCTGGCGGCGACAGCCGGGCCGGAGTACGCGGTTCGGTTTTCGGTGGAATCTGTCATGGTCGGCTCGTAAAGGTCAAACGAAGCGGAGTTTCGCCAGGATTAGGCCGGCCGCGAAACCCAGCAGCAGAAAACTCCAGGACACCAAGATCGTCACGCCGACAAAGCGGGCGACGTCGCGGCGTAGCGCGTTCGGCAGGCCGTAGTAATACAACAGAAAGGTGGCCGACAACATTAGCGGAAACGGAAACAGCGAAACGAATTCCTTGAATTCCATCAGCACGTTGTGGAAGGCCGGCACCTGTTGCAATATCCAGTCGCGCGGACCGTGCTGGCCGCGATAACGCATGTAGATCCAGTTGCCGCTGATCGCGCCGGCCAGATTCAGCAGTGTCGCTGCCACCAGCCAATACCGCAGCGAAGTCAGGTCGACATGAAGCCCGCGAACCAGAGGCAGCGCGCGGTGGGTCAAATAGGTGCCGGCGACGACCGCCAATATCGCGCAGACGCCGTGCAGGCCGGCCTTCAGGCTGTAAGCGGTGGGATAAAAAAAGTTGGCGGCGGGCAGTAGCAGCAGCAATAGCAGTGCAATCGCCGCCTGGCCGCGAATCAATATCTTGCTGAAATGATCGTGAGTGTAGGGGCTGGCGGACATTCAGGCTCCGTTGACGAGACAAGGCCGGCGTGTTTCCGGTTGCAGATCGGGCACCGGTCGGCTTGGGTTATAATCGGGCGTTTCCGATAACAATAACGACAGGAGCCGGTCTTGGAACGATTTACCATTTCTTTGAGCGACGAATTGGCCGTCGAATTCGACCAATGGATAAGTGCTCGGGGTTACTCCAACCGCTCGGAAGCCGTGCGTGATTTGTTGCGCAAGGAAATCGAAACCAAGCGCCTGGTCGAAGACGAAGCCATCTACAGCATCGCGACGCTCTCCTACGTTTACAACCATCACGAGCGGAATTTGTCCGAACGCCTGACCAGTCATCAACACGAGGCCCACGATTTGGTGGTGTCGTCGATGCACGTCCATCTGGACCACGACGATTGCCTGGAGACTTTGTTTTTGCGCGGCTTGACCCAGCGCATCCGCGGTTTCGCCGACAAACTGTCCGCCGAAACCGGCGTTAGGCATAGCGCGCTGAACTTGGTGCCGGTCAAACTGGCGGCCGTGCAGCATCAACATAGCCATCACGGGCAAACCCACACCCATTTCCATCCGCATAGTTGAAGGCGATACAGTTTTGGCGGCGCGTAAATCGAGCAGCAACATTCGATTACCGTAGCGATAGGATGTTTTTTTTAAAATTCATATTCGGAAAGCAGTATGATCTGCCGTATGATAGATTGTCAATTCATCCTACAAATATTTTTTAAGCCCTAACCACTCTCAGAGTATCTCCGATGTCGCCCACTACTCGCATAACCGCTGCCTATCGCCAGCGACCCGTGCTCGCGCGTTGGTTGGCGTTGGGCTTGTTGTCGGCGGTGGGCTTGGGGTTTTGGGCGGGACCATTCGCCGGCGCCGACATCGGCGGCTGGAGCAGCGGCTTCAACCACCCCTGGAAGGGTTGGGATCATTTGGTGACGATGCTGGCCGTCGGTATCTGGGCCGCGCAACTACGCGGCCGTGCCGTCTGGATGTTGCCGTTGGCTTTCGTCGGCGTGATGAGTTTAGGCGGTTTGGCCGGCGCGGCCGGGTTGGCGATTCCGAGCATGGAAGGGCTGATTTTGCTGTCCTGCGGGGTATTCGCGGTGTTGATTGGCCGGCGGGTCAGTTACGGCACGACTGTCAATCTGGCCATCGTGGCGTTTTTCGCTTTTTTCCACGGGCTGGCTCACGGCCAGGAAATTTCGGCTTCGGCAAGCTTATTGTCCTATACCGCAGGTTTCATGTTGGCGACCCTGCTGCTGCACGGCGCCGGCTTCCTGGTCGCTAAGCTGGCGGTGCTGGTTGCTGCCTTTCTGCTGACGGCCTGTTTCTCGAACATAGCGCTCGCGAAAGCCGCACCGCCTGCTTTCGCGGCCGAAAGCTTGGCAATCGAGGGCTTCGAGGCCGGGCATCTCCCGGCTTGGCAATCGGTCGAACGCGTGTCGGAGGCGGTGTCGGCATCGGCGCGGCGCGGCATGGCTCAAGCGGTGGCGGATTGCGAACTCCTTCGCGGATTAGCCGAAACCGCCGACGGTGGCGGGTGGCCCGAATCGGGTTTAGCCCTGATTGCGCCGGACGACGGCGGTTCCGCTCATATCCGCTTCAAGCATTTTTTTCCGAGCATTAATCACACGCCAGGCAAATCGCTGCTGAGTAACGGCGTCGGCCTGACTTCGCCGCCTGCCTTGCCCGTCGTTTCCGCTCGCTTCGTTTTTGCCCCGTTAGATACCTTCCCGATTTTTCCCGCCGAAAACCACTGTTTTCGCGCACTGCTTGCCGTATCCGGCGGCCTTACCTTCGTAACATTTTCCGATAGCCGGTATCGCCCTGTCGATCTCCTGCCTGTCCCATCGCTGCGTTTCGCGATCGCACCGGACCTAGCTTCTCGTAGTCCCGAAGCGCGTCGTATCGGTGGATTTCAAGTTTCGTTCGCGCCGGCTTATTTCCGACAAGTCGCCGCTCGCGTTAGCCAAACTCTGGCCGGTTCCGGTCAAGGTCAACACCAAAACCATAAAAATAACGAAAATTTCGACACTTGAGGAAGACGATGAAGCATTCGCAATCATTGGCGCCATGCGCCGCCCATCGCGCTGGTCAGGATTGGCCGGCGTCAAATCTACATTCTCGGCAATATGCACGGAGCTGACATGAAGTGTTACAACAGAAAATTAGGAAAAACCCGTTTGGCCATCGGCCTGGAGTTGGTTTTAGGATTGGGTCTTGCCGAGCTCGGCTTCGCGGCGGAACCGGACCAGACCGTGCAAACCGCTGAGGCCGTGCCGGCGCGCGCCGAGTCCGTCAAGCGCAAAACCAAGGCCAAACAGGAGAAGATTGAAGAGATGGAAGCCGTCGAGGTCGAGGAACCCGGCCGCGCCAAGGATTTGATCGGCATTGCCGGATCGGCCTCGCAGGGCGAGGTCAGCCAAAAACAATTCGAGCATCGTCCGTTGTCCCGTAACGGCGAGCTGGTCGAAGTCATACCCGGGGCGGTCGCCACCCAGCACAGCGGTTCCGGTAAGGCCAATCAATATTTCCTGCGCGGATTCAACCTGGACCACGGCACCGACTTCACGACCTATGTGGACGGTATCCCGATGAACATGACCACCCACGCCCACGGCCAGGGCTATATGGACATCAACAGCATCATTCCCGAGTTGGTTAAGAAAGTCGAATACGGCAAGGGGCCTTACTACGCGGAAGTCGGCGACTTCTCGGCGGCCGGTTACGCCAAGATGTACACGATGGATAAATTGTCGCAAGGCATATTGAAATTCACCGCCGGCCAGTACGATTACTATCGGACCTTGGTCGCCGACTCGATGAAGCTGGGCGACGGCGACTTGCTGTATGCCGGCGAGTTCAACCTTTACAACGGCGTCTGGCAGGTGCCGGAAGACTCCAAAAAATTCAACGGCCAACTGCGCTACTCGCTGGGCGGCGAGGATTGGGGCTTGGCATTAAACGCCAAGGCTTATTCGAACAGTTGGACCGCGACCAACCAGATTCCGCAGGCGGCGGTCGACAACGGCGGCATCGGACTCTACGGCAGCATGGACCCGACCGACGGCGGCGAAACCAACCGTTACAGCGTTTCCAGCAGTTTTTGGAACCAAGGCAGCGACTGGAAAAACGACGCCAATCTGTACGTGTTGTACACCGACTTGAATTTGTATTCCAACTTCAGCGGTTTCACGCGCGGTCCCGGCGGCGATCAAATCCTGCAAACCGAGCGGCGGGTGCAGACCGGCGGCCATTTCGAACATACCCGTTACAACAAATGGTTCGGCTTCGATATGGATAACAGCGTCGGCTTGCAATTCCGTAACGATCAGATCATGGGCCTGGGCTTGTACGAAACCGAAGCGCGCCAAATCGTCAATACCGTCAGCAAAAGTAATGTCGGCGTGACCACGATAGGCACTTATTTCAAGAACACGACCCACTGGCACGATAAAGTGCGAACGATTGCCGGCCTGCGCGGCGATTTCATCAATAACGACGTCGAGGTGTTGGATACCGGCAGCGGTTCGGCCAACGTGGCCGCCGCCAACTCCGGCAGTCGCGGCAAGGCGATGATCAGCCCGAAACTCAGCTTGGTGATCGGTCCCTGGTACAACACTGAGTATTTCTTCAATATCGGTTACGGCTACCATTCCAACGATGCCAGAGGCACGACGCTCAATTACGAGCCGACCAGCGGCGCCTTGCTATCGGGTTCCTCGGCGCGGATTACGCCGGCGGCGTGGTCGCGCGGCGGCGAAGCCGGCATCCGCAGCAATTTCATTCCCGGCTTGAACAGCACCTTCGCGTTATGGTGGCTGGAGTCCAGCCAGGAGCTGGTGTTCGTCGGCGACGAAGGCACTACCGAGGTCAACGGCAAGTCGCACCGCTATGGTATCGAGTGGACCAACTACTACAAGCCGACCGATTGGCTGACGCTGGACGCCGACTATGCGTTGACCACGGCCCGTTTCGCCGAGCGGCCGGACGGCGCGACCGACAACTTCGTCCCCAACTCGGTTGGCCGGGTGATTAGCACCGGGATTACCGTCGAAGATCCGACCGGCAGCACCGGCTTGTTCGGCACGCTTCGCTTCCGCCACTTCGGCCACGTACCGCTGGACGAATCCGGCACCTTTTGGGCCGGCGATACCAACATCGTCAATCTCGGCGCCGGTATCAAGCGCAAGCAATATAAATTGGAAATCGACGTGTTCAACCTGCTCGGCTCGCAAAGCAACGACATCGCCTACGCCTACGATTACAACTATCCCTACAATAATCCGGGCACCGGCATTTTGAAGCATCCGGTCGAGCCGCGCATGGTACGCGGCACCATCACGATCAACTTTTAGCGGGTCCCGGCCGCTCGGCCGAGTCTTGCGGATTCGGCTGGGGATGGTTTGGGAACCCGTTTCGTTGACACGGATGGTAGCGGCCGTTGAGTAAGGCTTAAGCCGAGATTCCAAGTGGTGGCGGCAGTTTAAGCGCCGCCTACTTCGGTTAGCGGAGCCGCTGTCTCTATTCGTCGGTTATGCGGACTGTTCCGGTCGAACCGGCCGGACGGCCGTTTGGGCAAGGGCCGGCGTAATTTCCGACTATCCGCTTAGCTATCGGCGGATGCGGGTCGGCTTAAAGCGGATCGATTGACGGCGAACGCCGTCGTTGGGGAGCTTGAACAACCGTCCGCCCGGTTTAATGTCGGGCAAACGGTTAAAGCGGGGGGATTGGGATTAGGATTGGGCCGACGTCTTAGTCCTTCAAGCCGCTGATGCCGTCCAACGACCAGTTTTCGATGTCGGCCGCGCCGGAGGTATCGTCGCCCTTGGTGTATTGAATGCGGCAAGCGTAGTGACGCAGTACCGGAGCGGTGTCCTTGCCGCTGATCTCGACATCGGCGTTGACGATGTATTCGTAATTACCCAAGCTCCAGACGTTGGTGGGTTGGCCGGCGAAATTAAAATTCTGATCTTCGTCCGCGTCGGCCTTGATGTAGTTGTTGCAGTGCGCAAAGGCTACCGCGGTCATATCGTTGCTGACCGGCATCGGGTTGGCGGCGTCCTTGCTTTCGACCAAGAACAGGTCGGATGCGGCGATATCGTACATAAAGGGCAGGAAGAATTTGATTTGGATCGCCAGCAAGCCCGCGAGGCAGGCGGCGAAAATGATGATTTTCTTTTTGTTCATGGCTCTTGAATAGTAATAGTTATTATCGTGAAGGCGGGAGCGTGATTTTAGCAAAGTTGGCCCTTGCTAGGAAATGCGGTTATCCGGCCGCTAATTTACCCGGAAATTGCGCTTAGCCAAGCGCCAAACGAAAATTTCGGCGAAGTCGGGAATAGCCGGTTTATAGGCCGCGATTGGTTGAAACGGTTCAATCCGGCATCGTCAATACCGCCGCGCCTTGAATGCATCCGGCTCTCAAGCTAGCCAACGCTAGGTTCGCATCGCCGAGCGCAAAGGTTTCCACGCTGGTGCGTACGCCGGCGCGCGGCGCGATCTCGAAAAATGCCTCGCCGTCCTGGCGGGTCAGGTTGGCGATCGACTGAATGCTACGTTCGCCCCACAAGATCGAATACGGAAACGCCGGGATCTCGCTCATATGGATGCCCGCGCAAACCACCCGGCCGCCCTTGACCGTATGTGCCAGGGCTTGCGGTAGTAACGCGCCGACCGGCGCGAACAGGATGGCCGCGTCCATGGCGCGCGGCGGCGCGCTATTCGAGTCGCCGGTCCAGGACGCGCCCAGTTGCCGGGCAAAGCGCTGGCCCGCGTCGTCGCCGGGCTTGGTGAACGCAAACAAGCTGCGGCCCTGCCAGACCATCACCTGGCTGATGATGTGGGCGGCGGCTCCGAAGCCGTAAATGCCGACCGTTTCGGCATCGCCGGCCGCGACCAGCGCCCGGTAACCGATCAAGCCGGCGCACAACAACGGCGCGGCTTCGGCGTCGCTGTAATCGTCCGGCAGCGCGAAGCAATAATGCTGGTCGGCCACCGCGTATTGCGCATAGCCGCCGTCCAGCGTGTATCCGGTGAAGCGAGCCTGGTCGCACAGATTTTCCCGTCCGCCGAGGCAATACCGACAGTGGCCGCAGGTCTGGCCCAGCCACGGCACGCCCAGGCGCTGGCCGATCGCGAAACGTTCGACGCTGGCGCCCTTGGCAACGACCCGGCCGACGATTTCGTGGCCGGGGATCAATCCCGGTTTCGGCTCGGTCAGTTCGCCGTCGACGATATGCAGATCGGTGCGGCAAACGCCGCAGGCGCTGACTTTCAATAACACTTGTTCGGCGCCGCATTCCGGAATATCCCGCTCGGCGGCCCGGAGCGGCAGGCCGGGACGGTCGAAAATCATGGCTTTCATGGCTGGGTCGCCTCCGGGTTCAGTAAAGTCCGCAGCCTGGCGGATAAGGTTTCGGGGAGCTGTGGTGGGGTGGTGTCGTTGCGGCAGACCAGCGTATGTTCGAGCTCGGTGTCGGTCAGGGCCTCGGCGGAGGCGCTGAGATGGGCCAGCACCGTCGGATCGGCTTCGGAAGCGTCGCCGCCTGTTGTCAGGCGCCGTTCGATGCGGCTGCGCGCCAGGCTGGTTTCCGCCGTCACCGCAACGATCATGAAGGCGGCGTCGAGTTCGGCGGCCAGATCGCGAAACGCTCGGCGTTGCTCCAGTTTCAAAAATGCGGCGTCGACGATGACCGGGTAGCCCAGCCGCAGCAACGCGCCGGCCGTGTCGGCAAGTTTGACGTATGTTTGCCGGCCGGCTTCGGCCGCGTACAGGCCGGCGTCGAGCCCGGAGCCGCTGGCCTGGGTGGGACTTAAGCCGAACAGGCGTTTGCGCTCGACGTCGGACCGCAGTCGGATCAGGCCGAAACCTTCCAATAACAGCTGCGAAATCGCGGTCTTACCGCAGCCCGGCGGGCCGTGCGTGATCAGCAGTACCGGCCGCCGCCGCCGCAGACTGGCTTCGGCCAACTTTAGGTAGGCGTGGCATTCGGACTGGTGGATCGGGTCGCCGCTTGGTTCTGCGCGGAACGCGGCGATTTTGGCGCGCACCGTAGCCCGGTAGCTTAAGTAAAAACGCAGCACGGCCAAGCCGGCGTAATCGCCGCCGGTTTCCAGGTAGCGGTTCAGAAACCGGTAGGCCAGATCGGCGCGGCCGCGATGCAGCAAGTCCATAACCAAAAACGCGCTGTCGTTGATCGTGTCTATCCAGCGCAGTTCGGGGGCGAATTCGATGCCGTCGAAGGCGACCGGCCGGTCGCGCAGCAACACGATATTGCCCAGATGCAGGTCGCCGTGGCATTCGCGAATCCGGCCGGCTTGGCGGCGGCGCGGCCAGATGTCAGCGTCGGCGGCGAATTCGGCCGCGCTGGCGGCCGCCAGCTGGGTCAGATCGGCGAATTTCCGGCCCGCCGCCGTTTCGGCCAACTGTTGGAAATTCTGCCGGGCTGGCCCGGCGACGGCGTCCGGCGTGCCGAATGCGGATGTTGCCGGCGCGGGCGGCAGGCCGTCGTGGAATTGGGCGATGATGTCGGCTAGATGATCGATGTGCGTCGGCGTGAGCCGATTTTGATTCAGCAACTCATCCAATAGTCTGCCGGCGCCGAAGCGGCGCATCTTTACCGCGTATTCCACCGTTGGGCTCAGGCCAAAGCCGGGGTGTCCCGGCGTGCCGCCCAGCGTCACCACGTCCAAGTAAAGCGATTTCGCCAGGCGTCGGTTCAGGCGCAACTCTTCTAGGCAGAAAAACTCGCGTTGCGCCAAGTCGGTGAAATTCAAGAATCCGAAATCGACCGGCTTCTTGATTTTATAGGCGTAGCGCCCGGCCAGAACGACCCACGAGATATGGGTTTCCAGAATCGCCACCGTTTTGACCGGATGCGGGTACATCGCCGGATTCAGCAAGGCGGCGATTAGCGGCGGGTATTCGCGGGTAGCGTTCATGGATTGCCTCGGAAGCGGCCGACGCCGCATTCTGGCAGATCGGCGGGCGCGGCGCAAAGTCGCGGCACCGCGAATTCGCCGCTCGGGTCCACCGGGTCGCCAAATCTGGAAATGCACGGCCGGCGCGGCGGAGTAGCCATGCTGACTCGCCGCGGAGTTTTCGACTATAATCCCGCCGCATTTGCGTGGCTTTTTTAAAGTCGTTTGTCGTCTTTCGATACATCCCTTCCACATGCTGATAGCCTTTCTAGCGTCGACAAGGCGCGGAGCCTGATTAAACCATGGACATTACCCTGCTCATCAAATCCCTGATTCTCGGCGTCGTCGAAGGGTTGACCGAATTTCTACCGATTTCCAGTACCGGCCATTTGATTTTGGCCGGCGATCTGCTCGACTTTAACGACGACAAGGCCAAACTGTTCACGATCGTGATTCAGGTGGGCGCCATCCTGGCCATTTGCTGGGAATATCGGGCCAAGATCGTTTCGGTATTCGCCGGTCTGGCGACCGAGCGAACTTCGCAGAAATTCGTGTTGAACCTGGCGATCGCCTTTATGCCGCTGGCGGTGCTGGGCTTGTTGTTCGGCAAGCAAATCGAGGCGGTGTTGTTCCGGCCGGTGCCGGTGGCGTTGGCCTTTATCGTCGGCGCCCTGGTGATCATTTGGGCCGAGAAGCGCGAACACGTTGTCAGGGTCGAGAGCGTCGACGAGCTTAGCCCGCTGGATGCGTTGAAGCTGGGTTTGGCCCAAGCCTTTGCGTTGATTCCCGGCACATCCCGGTCCGGCGCGACCATTATCGGCGGTTTGTTGTTCGGTTTGTCGCGCAAGGCGGCGACCGAGTTTTCGTTTTTTCTGGCGATTCCGACGCTGACCGCGGCTAGCGCCTACAAACTCTACAAATTTCGCGATTTGCTGAAAACCGACGGCGACGTGGCCTTGATCGGCGTCGGCATGATCGCGGCGTTTTTCAGCGCCCTGCTGGCGGTGAAGGGCTTGTTGCGTTACATCAGTCACCACGATTTCATCATTTTCGCTTGGTACCGAATCGTGTTCGGTATCGTCGTCATCGCCACCGCCTATGGCGGCTGGGTCAACTGGACCGTCGATTGATCGGTCCTTTTCGTCGTTTTAATGTTTGTTTTATAAGGGTAGTTTATGGCTTTGCCGTTGTTGATGATAGTCATCGGGCTGATCGTATTGGTTTGGAGCGCCGATTTGTTCGTGGAAGGCGCGGCGGCGCTGGCGAGGTTTTGGGGCATGTCGCCGTTGCTGATCGGCATGGTCGTCATCGGCTTCGGCACCTCGGCGCCGGAACTGAGTGTGTCGGCCTTGTCGGCCTTGCAAGGCAATCCGGGCATCGCGCTGGGTAACGCCTACGGTTCCAACATCACCAACATTGCGTTGATTTTGGGCGTGACCGCGTTGATCAGTCCCATCGTGGTTCAGTCGCAAATCATCAAGAAGGAATTGCCGATTCTGTTCGGCGTGACCTTGTTTGCGTTCGGGCAGCTTTACGACGGCGATCTGTCGCGTAGCGACGCCTTCCTGGAATTGGCGGTATTCGCGGCGGTGATGGGCTGGATGGTGTGGCAAAGCGCCAAGGACCCATCCCGGCAGGCCGATGTGTTGGAAAGCGAAATCGAAGACGAGTTGGACGAACACCGGATGTCGTTTGCTCAAGCCATGATTTGGTTGGTCAGCGGTTTGATTTTGTTGGTGATCAGTTCGCGCTTGCTGGTGTGGGGCGCGGTGTCGATCGCCCACGATTTGGGCGTCAGCGATTTGATTATCGGTCTGACCATCGTCGCGGTCGGCACTTCGCTGCCGGAGTTGGCCTCGTCTATCGTCGCGGCTCGCAAGGGCGAGCACGACCTGGCGGTCGGCAACATCATAGGGTCCAACTTGTTCAATACCCTGGCCGTGGTCGGCTTGGCCGGCGCGATTCATCCGATGGCGATTCCGGTCGAAATCGTCAATCGCGATTGGCCGGTCATGGCTTTGCTAACGTTGTCGCTGTTCGCGCTCGGCTACGCCGGCAAACGCGGCTCGGGTCGTATCAACCGGGTCGAAGGCGGCTTGTTGCTGGCCGTTTACGTCGGTTATACCTTGTACCTGATCGAAACCGTGGTGAGCGCTTGAATATGAACTGGGAACAAGGTTTGCGCAACGCGGTGTTCCGCTGGGGCAATTGGCTGATGTATTCGCCGGGGCTGCTGTTAACGGTGGCGGTGCTGTTGGCCTATTGCGCGATCGAATACACCAGCACGCATTTGAGCGTGAATACCGATACCGCCGAGTTGATCGCGCCGGAGTCGCGGTTTCAGCAAAATCGCCGCAATTTCGAGAAGGCCTTCGGTCAGGAAATTCATACGATGCTGCTGGTGGTCGAGTCCTCCAGCCCGGAATTGACCAAGGCGGCCGCCGCGCGTTTGGCGCGTCAATTGCGGTCCGACACCGAGCATTTCACCAAGGTTTACCGGCCAGACGAAAACGCATTTTTCCAACGCAACGGCTTGCTCTATCTGGATACCGACAAGCTACAGGATTTTTCGGTCACCTTGGCCCAGGCCCAGCCCTTTATCGGCCGAATTTCCACCGATCCCAGCCTGACCGGGTTTTTCTCGATTTTCGAGGACGCGTTGAACGCCGAAACCAAGACCGAGGAAGTGCCCATCGACCTGATTTCGTTGATCGACAAGGTCAGCAACTCTCTGCACAAAACCCTGAACGGCGAAACCGACCTGCTGTCCTGGCAAAAATTGATCGCCGAAAACAAGATCAGCGAAGAGCAATCGGACAAGGCCTTCATCTTCGTTACGCCTAAATTCGATTTCAGCCAGATTCTGCCGGTCGAGCCGGCCATCAACACGATACGCCGGGCGGTAGACAAGATCCAGGACCCCAATCTGCCCAAGGTCAAGGTTTGGATCACCGGCGAAGTCGGCCTGGAACACGACGAAATGGCCGGCATGAGCGAAGGCACGTTCACGGCCAGCATCTTCTCGGTGGTGTTGGTGTGCGGCATCCTGCTGGTGGCTTACCGCTCCTGGCTGCTGATGTTGGCGACGCTGGCGACGCTGGCCTTGGGCATGGTATTTTGCGGATTGTTCGCGTCGGTCGCGGTCAAGCAACTCAACCTGATTTCGGTGGCCTTCGCGGTGTCGAACATCGGCTTGGGCGTTGAATACGCGATCCATTTCTGCCTGCGCTACCGCGACAATCTGGACCTGCACGGCAAGGACAAGACCCAGGCGATACGCTCGGCGCTGCTGGCGACCAGTCCGTCGCTGATGCTGTGCGCCGGCACGACCTCGATCGGTTTGTACGCCTTTATTCCGACCGACTACCAAGGCATCTCGGAATTGGGTTTGTTGGCCGGTACCAGTTTGTTCATCTGTTTGTTCGTGACTCTGACCGTCTTGCCGGTATTGCTGAAAGTCATTCCGGCGCCGCCGTTCCACGATCTGCACGGCGAACAACCCGGCGCCTCCAAGCTGTCCGCCAGCTTGGCGACTTTTACGCTGCATTACGCCAAGCCTATCGCGTTCGCGACGCTGGTTCTGGCGGCGGCCGCGATTTATTTCGTCTTCCAGGTGCAGACCGATTTCAATCCGTTGAATTTGCGCGACCCGAATACCGAATCGGTCATCGCCTTTAAGGATTTGATGAAGGAGCGCGATACCTCGCCGATGACGCTGACCGTGCTGGCCAAGAACGAAGCCGAGGCCCGCGACATGCAAAAGAAATTGACCGCGCTGAAAACCGTCGACAAGACCGTCAGTCTGTTCGATTTCGTGCCGGAGGATCAGGACGATAAATTGGCGATCATCGACGACATGATGCTGACCTTGGGGCCGCAAAGCCAATCTTTTCCGCAATTGAAAGTCGGCTCCGATCCTCTGCCGGCCATCAAGCGAATGATTGCGGCGATCGACGCCAATTTGCCGAAGAAGACCAAGCCTGCCGAAATCGAGTCGCTAAAAACCTTTAAAAGTGAGTTGCAAGACGTGTTGGTCGAGCTGGATGCCCGCTTGCAGCCCGATCGTGGCGTGTTTATCGAAAAAATTCAGACTTCGCTGCTGGGGACCTTGCCGACCGTGATGAACCAGTTGCTGACCGGCTTTCGCGCCGAATCGGTGACGATGGCCAGCATTCCGCCGGAAATCGGCGAACGCTGGTTGAGCAAGGACGGGCTGTACCGGATTCAGATTTTCCCGAAGGAAGACTTGAACGATCTCGACGCTTTGCAAACCTTTATCACCGACGTGCAGGCCGTCGCGCCCGACGCCACCGACCTGCCGGTGATGTATTGGGAGTCGATGAAGGCCGTTATCGCTTCGTTCCAGGAAGCCATCATCATTGCATTGACCGCCATCGCGTTGCTGCTATTGTTTATTCGGCGCAGCATCGTCGATACGCTGCTGGTCATGGCGCCGCTGGTCTTGGCCGGCTTGTTCACGATGGCGACCACCGTGTTTACCGGCACGCCGATCAACTTCGCCAATATCATCGCGCTGCCTTTATTAATGGGCTTGGGTGTCGATAACGGAATACACATGGTCGAGAAACTGCACCACTCCTTGTCCGAGGAGCAAAACATTTATCAGTCCAGTACCGCCCGCGGCATGTTCTACGGTGCGTTGACGACGATTTCCAGCTTCATCGGTCTGGCGTTTTCGCCGCATCAAGGCATCGCCAGCATGGGTTTGGTCATCACGATAGGCATTTTTTGGATCATGACCTGCACCTTCGTGGTGTTGCCGGCCCTCAGCAAATTGGTGTTGAAACCGGTCGAACCGCTGCCGGCGCCATCGGTTTAGCGGGGCGAGGCCAACGCGTAGCCGGCAAAATCCATCGCTTGAATGTTCTAGTTAACTTTTAGGGGCAACAATGTTCGTAATCATTGGTTATGTAATCATCCTGGGCTGCGTACTGGGTGGTTTCTTGATGGCCGGCGGACATCTCGGGGTGCTGTGGCAGCCGGTCGAGGTGTTGATCATCGTCGGTTCGGCGTTTGGCGCCTTCCTGGCCAGCAACTCGCTGACGGTCAGCAAGGCGGCCATGGCCGGCGGTACCGCCACCTTGAAGGGCAGCACCTATACCAAGGAATATTACATGGAGCTGCTGATGAGCTTTAACGCGCTGAGTCAAAAAGCCCGTAAGGAAGGCTTGTTATCCCTGGAAAAAGTGGTGGACGATCCGGAAGGCAGCTCGATCTTCGGCGAAAAAATCGTCCACGACCATCATTTGATGGAATTCATTTGCGACAAACTGCGCTTGATTCTGACCGGCGTCGACGTCAATCAGCTCGAGGACATCATGGATGCCGAGATCGAAGTCCATCATGCCGAAGGCAACGAACCGATCAAGGCCGTCCAAAAAGTCGGCGACGGCATGCCGGCCTTCGGTATCGTCGCGGCGGTGATGGGGGTGGTGCATACGATGGAGTCGGTCGGTATTCCGCCGGCCGAGCTGGGTAAATTGATCGCGGCGGCCTTGGTCGGTACCTTTCTCGGTATCTTGGTGTCTTACGGCTTTATCGGCCCGGTGGCGTCGGTGATGGAAGCCCGCCTGGAAGAAGAGAGCAATGCCTACAAATGCACCCAGAAGGGCTTGCTGAATTGCGCGAAAGGTACGTCGCCGGCCATGACCGTCGAATTTATGCGTACCACGATTCCGCACCACTCTCGGCCCGACTTTGCCGAACTCGAAGCGGCCTTGAAAGCCGGCAAGTAAAGGGTAATCCGCGATGGCCGAACAACCGATAATCATCAAGAAGGTCAAGAAAGGCGGTCACGGCGGCCACCACGGCGGCGCCTGGAAAATCGCCTATGCCGACTTCGTGACGGCGATGATGGCGTTTTTCTTGTTGATGTGGTTGCTGGGTTCGACCGACGAAGCCACCAAGAAAGGGATTTCCGAGTATTTCCAAAACCCGTTCGGCGTGGCGATGAGCGGTTCCGGCGTCGGCGACCGCGCCAACATCATCAAGGCCGGCGGCTCGGATTTGGCCTCCAAGGATGTCGGTCAGGTTCACATGGGCGAGGACAAGCCGCCACCGCCGGCGCCGCCTTCACCCGAGGACATCGAAAAATTGGCCGAGGAACAGGAAAAGCAAAAGCTGGAAAAATTGCAGGAAAAAATCGAATCCATGCTGGATGCCAATGCCAAACTGGCCGAATACAAGGATCAAATCAAACTGGAAACCACGCCGGAAGGCCTGAAAATCCAGATCATCGATGCTCAGAACCGGCCGATGTTCAAGCTGGCCAGCTCCGGGATTGAAACCTATGCTCAGGCCATCCTGCGCGAATTGGCGCCGGTGATCAACGAATTGCCGAATAAGGTGACGATCAACGGTCACACCGACGCCTTGCCGTTTCCCAGCAACCGGAGTGGCTATTCCAACTGGGAGCTGTCCAGCGATCGGGCCAACGTGGCGCGCCGGGAGCTGACCCAAGGGGGGTTGGGCGAGGAGAAGGTACTGCGGGTGGTGGGGCTGGCATCGAGTATTTCCTACAACGTGCAAGACCCGACCGATCCGATGAACCGGCGTATTTCGATCATCGTTATGAACAAGAAGACCGAAAACCAGGTGCTGCACGACGGCGCGGAGGACCTGCCGGCCTTGCAAAATGTATCTCCGGCGATACAGCAAAATACCAAGATCGGGCCGACTTCCTGACGGCCGAACGGATTTTCGTCCCGAAGTATGAAAAGAGGGGCGAAGCGACTTCAGCCGGGATCGAAGACGTTCCGGCGCCGAACCGTGTATTGCAACGGATTTTTAGGGCCACCCGTTATGACGCCGCTGCATCGCCCCGGAAAATGAAGCTTCGTGCCGAAGAACAACACCCAATTTCGACAAAGCGTCGTTCCCGTCCTGACTTTCCACGCGAAATCCGGCTGAAGTAGGTCGCAATGCAATGGCTCAAAGCTCTGGCCTGCCAAGCCGCCGCACTCGTCCTGGCCGCTTCGTTAAATCGCTACTGGCCGCAACCGCTAGGCTGGCTGTTACTGATCCAGGCCGCCGCCGCCGGAGTATTCTCTCGTCTGCTTCGCCAACCCAAGTGGTGGCTGCCTATCCATTTGGTCTTCCTGCCGGCGCTGGTACTCGCTACGACTCTACAATTGTCGCCGGTCTGGTACTTGGCCGGATTTTTGGTCATGCTGCTGGTGTTTTGGGGGACGTTTCGCGGCGACGTGCCGTTGTTCTTGTCCTCGCCGGCCGTGGCGCTGGCGCTGGCGGACATTGCAAAAACAGAGGGGGCGAAAACCTGCGTCGAAATCGGCGCGGGCGTCGGTAGCGTCGCGCTGCCGCTGGCGCGGCAGTGTCCCAAACTGAGGATTGCCGCCTGGGAGCGAGCGCCACTGCCCTGGCTGCTGGCCCGCTGGCGCTGTCGCGGTCAAGCCAATGTCGCGGTCCAACGTTGCAACCTCTGGCAACAGTCCTTGGCCGAATACGACTTGGGTTACGCCTTTCTGTCTCCGGCCGTGATGATCCAAATCGGCGGCAAAGTCCACGCGGAAATGCGCCCCGGCAGCCTGTTCGTTTCCTCGTCGTTCGCTATTCCGGATTGGCTGCCTGAAACCGTCGTCGAACTCTCCGATCCCCACCGCACCCGCCTATACTGCTACCGCCTGCCCGAGCTTGGTGGACCGGGAGGAGTAACATAAACGGTGAGTTACGCCGATGACGTTTTAGAGCCGCGCTGAATTTTGGGGATGGCGGGTTTCGACCCAAGGCGAAAGTTCGTGTATTTATCTTGAATGCCGGTTTAAAATTTATATCAGCCATTCAAATAATAAAAGTTGTAGGGTGGATAAGCGAAGCGCCATCCACCTATTTGCGTTCCTATGGTGGATGGAGTTTCGCTTATCCACCCTACGGCCCTGATCAATGACTTTAACCTACCCAAACCCCGTATTTGTCATGATTTCTAAGTACTTCTATGCTGTGTGCGAAGCGAACAACTTTGAAAAGCCCGGTGCGGTAATTCCGCACGCCGGGATTTGTGAGGGGGCAGTCGGGCAACTGGCTGTTCTACCTTGATGATATTGCGAGAAAACATATGCTCCTAAAAAATAGAGAAATACTTAATCCCTATTTCTCTGGCAATGACAGCGCCTCAAATCAGTACAAGAATGGCATGATATCTGCCATTAGTGATCTTTCAAATTGCCTAAATGAAAGGGAAATGGAAGATTTAATAAAAAACAAACTACAACTCTTTTCTAGTTCACTTAATGAGCCGCAATATTTGCAATCGGCATGTGAACTAGTCATTTGCTCATATCTAGCAAAGTTATATAAAAATGCGTTTAAGTATGAGCTACAAGTAAACCCGCCAAAGGATGTTGATTGCTCATTTACTGAGAGTGGCATCCAGTTCAACGTAGAGATTAAGTGTGCGGATTTCTCAAAGAGCAACCGAATTAACGAAGAAGACGGTTATAAAATTGGGTTTCTTGGCCGAAATCCAGACGTTGACGCAGTATTCAATGATCTTGCCGGTGCATTTCAAGCAATTCCTGATGGAAAGCCTTTAATAAAGCAGCAGCACATGGACAACAAATTAAAAGACTATCTTCAGTCTGCACACGGAAAATTCTCTCAGCAATTAAGAGAAGACCATTTGAATGTTTTAGCCATTTGCTGCGACACGCCACTGGATATACAGAAATGGTTTGGATACATGTATGAAAATCAAGGGCTTTTTACTAATGATTCCTTTTATGAAAAGGAAAATTACAATCTTGTTGATATTGTATTCATAACAAATCTATACCATCGGCATTATTTATATAGGAGCAAAGACAAAATATCTAACCATTGGCTCCTCGATAAATCATTTAACTTAGTTTTCTCAAATCCGCACAGGCTCTTAGATAAAAAATCATCCATATTGCGATTTTGCGACATAATGCCAAATTACTCACATGAACTTTGCAAATATCAAGTTCCAGGCGATGCTGAAGACTATGTAAAAAATTCAATAAGAATTCCTCACTTCGTAGGAGATGAGCTTGAAGCGAAAGGTATTTTTCATTTCCAACCAAACTCAGAGATCACGGCGGAAAATATTTAACAAATCGCACCATGAGATATTATACAACCCACAAATATTACACTGCCCTTTAACTCGTCGTTAAGCGGCTGCTTTTAGGTGCTAAGCGCTTAGCAATAAGTTGAGGGGTATGTGGTCTTTTCCAATCCACATCGTCATAGGGCCGTAGGGTGGATAAGCGAAGCGCCATCCACCTATTTGCGTTCCTATGGTGGATGGCGCTTCGCTGAGCGGGACGGGGTATGTACCCCGTCCTGAACGTTTCAAGCCAGTTTGAAAGTCAGTTGAACGTTACGGACGGATTGAATAATCCGTCCCGCATCCCGGCTCTGCATCCCACGCCAAGTTATGAGCGGTTATTGATGATGTTTTTCTATAGACAAACCATCCAATGCCATCTCGCCGCGTATCCAGCCAACTGAATGCCGGCACCTATTACCTGACGCTAACCGTCCCACGTTGGTATTACCTGTTCGATCGCTTTGATCGTTGGAAAATATTGGCGGATTCGTTCCGTGAATGACAACAATATGCTCATTCACAGCCATTTGGCTTGTAAAGCGAAGGGAGGGTTTTGGTCGATCAGAGCCTTACCTTTTCCTTGCCCTGAGACTGCCACACGGCGTACCGCGTTGGGTTTCGACCGGATGAACGGAATGTCGGTCATAGGCTGGGTTGGCTAAACTGGATTGCATGGTTCTCGGCTAGTTTCCGCTTGCAAGGCGCTGATAGTTGAGTTTATTGTCGCGTGAAGCGTCGCCTGCTCGGAGCGCCGCTATTCGGACGGTTATCGTTGCGGGCGGAATTCGTGGCCTTGCGATAGAGGTTCTCGCGCGGCAATGGGAAACCGCGCGAACTTGAACGCTTGGTATCGCGCGGAGTCCGGAGTCGCCGATTGGGGGAATGGGGTGGTCCGGCAATTGCCGTCCGCGGCGGACAAACTCCGCCGCCCCGATGCGGGCTTTGCTCCCTCTGCTGTCTATCCTCTGCCTGGGCGATCGGGACTTCGGCACCTCCGGCCGCATTTCAAAACGGGTGGCGACTCGGGACTCACCCGCCACTGTAACCATTCAAACATCGCGCTCGCGGCCGGCTCTTGTTTGTTACAAACACAACAAACAAATGCAATCTTTTTGTCGTTAAATCAATCGCTTATAAAGTGGTGTAAAATATGAATTAAGCACGTTATGCAAAAATAATGTTGCGTTCGCTTGCTTATCAATTGTCGGTATTTATGTCTGAAATCATTCTGTTCCCCGTTCCGGACAGGCAACAAAAATCGGAGCTCGATGCGGTTATCGACGATGCGCTAAAGGCCATTCCGAAGAACGACAGAGAGAAACTGAGATTTGAATTGATTAAAACGATAGACGGCTTCGATACCTTTTTCACCGAGTGGTCTTTGAGTTTGCCTGAAGATAGCGATGAAACGTTGAGAAAACAAATCTACGATATTGCGCATCAGGAACATGATCGAAAAATGCGTATGCTGAAAGAAATTATGCGCTTAAAGATTAAAGTGCTGGTCGCGGAATATCGCCAGCGAAAGTAATCTGGTGATTTTTGGTAATTTCACCTGTTATTTTGGAGGCGATTGCTAATACTAATTATCGTCGATAGCAGGATATTAACTTAATCCTAAAAAGAGCAGTTTGGCGATGAAAAATTCCGTTCGTCCTGAGTTTGTCGAAGGGCGCGCGGGATTTTTCATTCACCCGTTTGGCGAGTGTATTGCGAGCCGTCCATGCTTCGACGTTGCTCAGCACGAACGGCCCGCAATACACGCCAACTGTCCTTTTTAGGTTAATCGTTTTCGAGTCAAAATAGTCTTTGAGGAGTGTTATATGAGTCAACTTGCCGAAGTAAATTGTGTTGCGGAGCTTGATGTCGAAGCCGATAAGTTGCTGGTGGCGTTTGCAAGCTCGGATGGGGAAATTATCAATCAGCATTTCGGCTCGTCGTCAGGCTTTCACGTGTACAGTATCGATGCCGATAGCGCGATTCCGTTGGCGGCTAAATCGTTCGGCAAGGAGCTACGCGACGGTAACGAAGACAAGCTGAAACCGAAACTGGCTTGGTTGAACGGCTGCGATTTGGTCTACTGCGGCTCGGTTGGCGGCTCCGCGACCAACGAGTTGATCAAATTGGGCGCGCATCCAGTCATCGTTAAAGGCGGGCCGGATATTGAAGAAGTGGTTGCCGAGATACAAAAAGAATTGGCCGGTACCTTGTCTCCGCTGCTGGAGCGCATTTTTAAACAAAAATCCGGTAAAGATCAGGGCCGTTTTGACGAGATGGCGGACGAAGAATGGGATGAATAAAATGACGTCCGGTCATTTGAATTAAATGCCTTTTAAACTTCTAATATTTGCCACGCTTTCGAGTTGATCGCTAGCGTGGCAACGCTGAATTTATTCAATATCTCCCGCCAGAGCGGCGTCCACCGCTCGCAAAATATAATCATTGTCGCGAATATGCCGGGCAAGCTCTATGATTTCTTCATAGGCATAATGGTGTAAATTGAAACTGATTCGGTCGATTTGCTTGTCGTCAATAAAAATGTCCAGTATCAAAAGCGCCGACGTGTCGTGCGGGTGAGCGTTATCGAGCACCTTGACGCTGGATACGATTTTCATGTGTTCATCGATTGGGTTGATATATCGCAACGACGATAAATGTTCGATTTGTACCGGGCTTAATTCGTTATGACTGTTGCTCATGAGGCGGAAATAATGGCTGGCTCTATGGATTTGGAGATATTGCAAAAGCAAAGCCCATGCCATGTCTTTTGGGTTTGTCCGTCGCCCAAAACCCCGCGTGCCCGGATACAAGTGTTCCGGGCGGTTGTCTCCGCGTATCGACGGTGCCGAACTTGCATCTTTAGGCAATCCCTGTAAAGTTGGCGACGCTGAAATCGTTTCGATTTCAAGCGGGTACGCGCGTTGGGTTTAGACGGCCATTCTCCGGACTACCCGTCTTATAGCGGTTGCGCGCGACCGAAAAATTATAATAACAACAGCAACCGAGAGGTTTGGATTCATGAGTTTGGAAACCAAGTTCAGCAATGCGCAGTTGCGGCGCATCAATTTACAATCGATTCTCTATCTGTGTTCCTGTCCGTCGCAAGTCGGCGTGCAGATCGACAGCCTGCGCAAGCTGTACGAATATCAAGCCGATTGCGCCGAGCGCGGCCGTAGCGAATTGCAAAGCCAAGTGCACGAACGCATCGCCGAGGCCACGTTGGCCGCGCATCGGATCATGGAGGATTGCCTGCAGGATGTGTTGAGCCTGGAGGGCTGGGACCCGCTGACGCTGGAAATGCCGGAAGGCTTGCGGACCCTGCTGGAACAGGAAATCGACGGCGGTTGAGGGTGCGAGAATGACCGCGCCGGTCCGCCGTCGACCAACCGTTAAACCTGCGGCTCGAATTCCACCGAAAAGCGGCCGTAGCGTTGCAGGATCGCCGGCATCAACAGTAAATTCAATAGCGTCGATGACGCCAGGCCGCCGATGATGATCGCTGCCATCGGTCCCATGATTTCCCGGCCCGGGTTGTCGCTGTCGAAGGCAATCGGCAACATTGCCAGCGCGGTGACCAGCGCCGTCATCAAAATCGCGGGCAGGCGCTCCTGGGCGCCGCGGACCAGGGTCGCCTGATTCCAAACCTGGCCTTCGAATTCGATCAAATGCCGGTAATGCGAAATCAGCATGATGCAGTTGCGCACGGTGATGCCGAACAAGGTAACGAAGCCGACGAAGGAGCCGACCGACAGGGTGGCGTCGGTGACGACGACGGCCGCGACGCCGCCCAACAGTGCGAAGGGTAGATTCAGCAAGGTCAGCAGCATGTGGCGCAGGCTGCCCAGGGCGATGTACACGAAAATCAGCACGCCGACTCCGGCCAGCAAGGCATGCACGACCAACGACTCGCGGGCGTCGGCCTGCTCCATGGCCGCGCCGACGAATTGCGGATGGGCGCTGCCGGTCCAGGCGATTTCGCTGTTGACCCGGCGTTTCAGTTCGGCGACGAACTCGTCCATGTCTCTATCCTCGACCTTGCAAGTCACGGTCTGTATACGCTGCGCGCCTTGATGCAGGATGTTGTACCGACCTTCGCCGTGGCGGATGTCGGCGATGTCGCCGAGCAACACCCGCTGACCGTCGGCGTTTTTCAACGGCAGTTGCCGCAGGAATTCCGGGTCGTTGCGCTTGTCCGGCGGCAAGGTCACCGCCACGTTAAAGATCCGGTTGCCCTGGATGTGCTTGCCGACGATGCGGCCTTCGTAGGCGGTTTGCAGGGTCGTCATCACTTGCGCGGGGCTGATGCCGCGAAACTTCAGGCGCTCGCCGTCGAGTTGGATTTGCAGCGTCGCGGTGGCCGGCGGCGAGCGCATCTGAATGTCGGCGGCGCCGGGGATGCCGGCGATCAAGGCCGCCAATTGTCGGGCCTTGCCGTCGAGTTCGTTCAAGTCGTTACCGTACAGATTCACGACCACCGGTGCGGTATAACCGGAAATGGTTTCGTCGACCCGCTCGGTTAAAAAGGTGTTGGCTTCGAAGCCGATGCCGGGAAATTGTTCCAGCACGTCGCGCAGGCTGTCCAAAACCCGTTGTTGCTCGCGGCCGGACAGCGGTTTCAATCGCACTTCGTATTCGCTGTAATGGCTACCGTAGGTGTCGGCGCCACGTTCGGCCCGGCCCGCCCACTGCGACACCGACTCGACGCCTTCGATGTCGGCGAATTGTTCGCTCAATAAGGCGCCCACCCGCAATGATTCCTGCAACGAAGTGCCCGGCGCGCTGGCGGTATGGACGATGAAGTGACCTTCGCGCAATTCCGGCAGAAATTGATGATCCAACTGTAAAAACGCCGCCAGACCGGCCGCGCAAGCGATCAGGCCGATGCCGGCCACGGCGTTGAAATGGCGAGTGGTCCACAGCAAATGTTTGGCGTACCAGGGTTTCAGGCGCTTGATCAACGGCGGCTCGGCGGTGTCCGGCAGGCGCCGCCGCAGCAGCAGGTGGCAGAGCGCCGGGGTCAGGGTTAGCGCCACCAGCAGCGACATCATGATCGCCAGAATGTAGGACACGCCCAGCGGCGCGAACAAACGGCCGCTAACGCCGGCCAGGGTTAACAGGGGCACGAACACCAGCGCGACGATGAAGCTGGCGTAAACCACCGAGCCGCGTACTTCCAAGGAAGCGTGGTAGATGACTTCGTCGCTGGGGTCGGGGTGAATCTTCAGGCGGTTTTCGCGCAGGCGCCGGAAGATGTTTTCGGTGTCGATGATGGCGTCGTCGACGACTTCGCCCAACGCAATGGCTAGTCCGCCCAGCACCATGATGTTTAAATTCACGCCGCAAGTCAGCAACACCAGGGCGGCGGTCAGTAAGGACAACGGAATCGCGGTAGCGGCGATCAGCGCGCTGCGCAAATCGAACAAAAAGCCGTACAGCACCAACAACACGAAGGCGCCGCCGAGCAACAAATGGCCGGCTAGATTGTGCAGCGAGGTCTCGATGTAGTCGGCCGGCCGGAACAGATGGGCGTGGAAGGCGATGGCTTGTTGCTCGAACAGCGGTTGAAACTCCTCGAGCACCGTTTCGACTTGCCGCGACACCGACAAGGTGTTGGCGCCGTACTGGCCGATGATCATCATCACGATGGCTGGCTGGCCCTGGATTTGCGCGGCGCCGATGGCCGGGGCGGGCGCATAGCCGACCTCGGCGACATCGCCGAGCAAAATGTTGCTGCCGTTCAAACGCTTGACCACCAACTGTTCGAATTGGCGCGGATTGCTCGGTTGACCGCTAAGCTGCAGCGAAAAGCGCTGATTGCCGTTGTCGATGAAGCCGGCGCCGCTGATTTCGCTGGCGCTGGCGGCGGCGTTGACCACTTCGTCGACCGACAAGTTGTAACGCTGCAAGGCCGCCGGCAGCAGCTGGATTTGCAATTGTTGAATGTCGCCGCCGAACACGTTGACATCGGCGACGCCGGGTACCGCCAGCAGGCGCGGCACCAAGGTCCAATCCACCAGGCTGCGCAATTCCAGCAGCGATTTGCCGCCGGCCCGCAAGCCTATCGTCATCACGGTGGCGGACGACGACGACAGCGGCAGCGGAATCGGCGTACCGACTCCGGCCGGCAAGCGCTGAGCGATGCCGGTCAATCGCTCGCCGACCAACTGCCGGTTGCGGTACACGTCGCTGCTTTCCTCGAAGGTAGCGGTGACGATGGACAGGCCTTGTATCGATTGCGAGCGCAAGTTTTTCAGGCCGATCAGGCCGCTAACGGCCTGTTCGATCTGCTGGCTGACCAACACTTCCACTTGCTCGGCGGCCAGGCCAGGCGCTTCGGTTTGGATGATGACTTGCTTGGGCGCGAACTCCGGAAAAATGTCCAGGCCGGCATTGGCGAAGCGATAGCCGCCGTAGCCGAATAGCAGCAGGGCCAGCGCGATGACGATGCCGGAATAGCGGATGGAAAAACGGACCAGGAGTGCGAGCATGTTTGAGCGGCGGTTGGCGAATCGGCTATTTTGCCTGTCCGATCGAATTTGGTCCACGCCAGCCGCGCGTAATCGCTGACCGGCGCGGTGGCTTGTTCCGAGCTAAATGGATCGTTCAGCGGGAAACCGCTCGAAAACGCTAGGCGGCCCGGCGCGATTTGGTGTTAACCGCGCCGATGCCAAGTAGCGCCGAGCCCATTAACCAGATCGCGCCGGGCAACGGCACCGTGCCGATGCCGCCGTTATCGATAGGCGTGGCCGGGTCGCAGTATTTGACGAAAAATTCGGCACCCGCGAATAGATAGTCCCGGCTGCCGGTGTCCATGACGCCCAACGTCGCGCTGAAGGTGTTGGCCCCGCTCAAGGATAAAAAGTCGGTAATGTCCAATTCCAGGTATTGTTTCAAACCGCCCACTTCAAACCAGTCGGCGCTGATCGGCTCGCCGTTGATCGAGGTGATGGCGGCATATTCGCGCGTGTCCAGCAGACCGGAATTGAACAACAACGCGTCCGCGACCAATCGGGTATCGTCGCGCAGCCAGACCCGCAAGCGGGCGCGTTCGATATAGACGGTATCGAGCCGATAATCGAAATTCAAGCTGAGATTGTCGTTATCGGCGTTGTCGTCGGCCACAGACATCAACGTGCCGTGCTTACCGCCGAACAGGGTTTGAGTCAGTTCCAGAACGTCGCACGGGAACACTTGGTCGCAGCCTAGCGGACCGAAATCTTGCCCGTTGGGCCCTGATATAGCGGAGGCCGAGGTTGGCGATGCGGTGAGTGTCGACGAGAGTAACAGCGCGGCGGCGCTTAATGTCTTCATGGGTATCCTTGCTAAATGGACGGAAACAGTGCGACTCGTCAGGCGCCGGGTTTGCGCTCCGAGTCGTGCGTTCTGATAGTTTAGAAGAGACTGGGAGGATGTATAACAACCGGGCGCCGTTGAGGGGCTGGGCGTTTAGTCGGCCCCTCGTGCGCGGCCCGCACGGCAAGGGCGGTCAAGCATGCGCGGAATCGAGGGATCTTATTTTTCACCGCGATAAAACCGCCGGTGTTGAAATCGCCGCGAGCCATCGTTTTACGTGATGCCGGCTCTAAGAGGCCGCCCGCGCTTCCCAGGTATTGAGCCGGAGGGGTTTCAGCCGAAAGGCTCGGTGGCCGTTCGGAGAAAGTGCCGAAAATACGACAGTTTGTCAGTGAAAAATCAGACAGCGTAAACAATGTGGGCGACCGTAGACTGTCAGCGTGGGGGGAATCCCGATCGCGAGCGCTAAGCCTCGCGACGGAGGCGGCAAGGATGGGAACCTCGCCACGCCGGCGGAGCCTTAGAAAATAACAATTCGGAGGATGCAATCATGTCAACCTTAACGTCATTTCGGCAAAACGATATTTCCCATGCCGCGTTTTTGGACGCGTTGAGCGGCGAATTCATCGCGCGCACCGGTTGCGGCGTTTACGTTTACCTCAATCCGCAGGACATACACCGCCTGTTCGACGACTACCGCCAGCACGGCGCCTCGATACGCGACATGGTCAGGCCTTGGATACGCGGAGCTTAGCGGATTTGCAGGCCGCAATCGCCGCGCGAAGCGGGTTTAAGCCGCTTTATGCGATGAAGGTCGTTGGAAATGCCGAGGCTGTGCCGGTGTCGGAGCGCTAGCGATCATGGTTAAAGCCCCGCTTGCGCCGTTGACTTCCATTCGCCGGGCGATGCAGTGATTTCGGGATTGCTAGCCGACTGGTATTGGCCGGCTACAGCTTTCGCGGCCGAGCGGAAAGCCGGGTTCAATGCCAGGTCCGCAGCCTGCGAATCCATCGCGGCCGGCGCGATGCTTTGGGGTTCGCGAAGGCTGGCTGCCCGAAAGTAGGTTTGGGCGGCGCCGAGATGCGGTCAAAGGCGATACGGGGATTTTTTCCCTTGCCAGTGGTCCTGGCGCTTGTTAGGGTTGGCTGGCCCGAATGGCGGGCGTTCGGAACAGGTGGGCATATGACGATTGGGGTCTGGCGTGTCGCGCTTGCGGCGGTCGCTTGTTCGGTGTTTATCCCCGACTTGGCGGTCGCCGCCGAGATGACACGCGAGCAAGTGGCGGCCGAGATTTCCGGCGCTACGCAGCGTCCGAAATTGACAGGCAAGGATTTGTCGGGACTGGATTTGTCCGGCTTGGATTTTCGCGGCGCGGATTTATTTTCCGCCAATCTGGACGCTTGCCGCTTGGATGGCGCGAACTTGGCGAATACCAATTTAAACCGCGCGCAGTTGCGCGGAGCGAGCTTGCGCCAAGCGACGTTGGTTGGAGCCAGCCTTTACGCGGTGGTGTTGGACGGTGCCGACTTAAGCGGCGCCGATCTGAGTGGCAGCCGTATCATCGGTTTGTTGAACGGCGTAAATCTGAGCGGTGCGCTGCTGAGGCGTGCCAATTTGGGCGCGGATATGGCGAATCAGGGCATGGCACCGGCTCGGGTCGAAATGAACAACGCCAAACTGCGCGGCGCGGACCTCAGCGATGCCAACCTGATGCACGGGATTTTGAGCTACGCGCAATTCCAAGGCGCCAATTTACGCCGGGCCAATCTGCGCTGGGCCGATTTAGCGGGCGCCAATCTGAGCGACGCCGACGTCGACGGCGCCGATTTCCGTAACGCCAATTTCGACGGCACCAGCCTGCGCGGCGTCAAGGGCGCCGGTTCCGCGGCGGGCATGGACTAACGTGTCCCTCGCTCGCTTACATTCCTCTCGACGCTCTCCGGCGGCACGTTTGCTCGTGTTCCGGAAAGCAACTTCTAAAGACCTTCCCGTTCGAATCGGATTACAATAGCGGCTATTTACGTTTAACCCCGGTATCGCCCAGCCGATGCCGATAGTCAGGAGCGCAATTGGCCGACAGAATCATTCGTATCGCGACTCGACAAAGTCCGCTGGCTTTGTGGCAGGCGGAACATGTCGCGGCCCGGCTCCAACAAGCGTTTCCCGGATTGCGTACCGAATTGGTCAAGATGGTGACGCGCGGCGACAAAATTCTCGACGCGCCGTTGGCCAAAGTGGGCGGCAAGGGCTTGTTCGTCAAGGAATTGGAGCAAGGGATGCTGGACGGCGCGGCCGACATCGCGGTGCATTCGATGAAGGATGTACCGGTGGAATTTCCCGAAGGGCTGCATCTCGCCGTGATTTTGGAGCGGGAGGACCCCACCGACGCCTTCGTTTCCAATCGCTACCGCGATTTGGCCGAATTACCGGCCGACGCTCGCATCGGCACTTCCAGCCTGCGTCGCCAATGCCAAATCAAGGAAAAATTCCCGAAGGCCGAGATTCTCAGCCTGCGCGGCAACGTCAACACTCGGCTGGCTAAACTCGATGCCGGCGAATACGACGCGATCATTCTGGCGTCGGCCGGCCTGAAACGCTTAGGATTGGCTGAACGGATCAGGGCGCCGCTGACGCCGGAGCAAAGTCTGCCGGCGATGGGGCAAGGCGCGATAGGCATCGAGTGCCGCAGCGACGATGTCGAAATACACGACTATTTAAAAGTCCTTCACGACGAGACCACCAGCATACGGGTCACCGCCGAGCGAGCGATGAATGCCCGTTTGAATGGCGGCTGTCAGGTACCGATCGCCGGGTTTGCCGAAATTCGCGGCGAAAGCCTGGTGCTGCGCGGTTTGGTCGGCAGTCCGGACGGTTCGGTGCTTTACCGTGCCGAAGCCGAAAGCGGTTTGGCGGACGCCACGGCGCTGGGCGAACGAGTCGCCGACGCATTGCTGGCGCAGGGCGCGGACCGAATTCTACGCGAGCTGTATCAGTGACGCCGGGTTTGCGCGGCGCCCGAATCTTGGTCACCCGGCCGACCGCGCAAGCCCAGCGTTTATGCGGTTTGATCGAAAGCGCCGGCGGACAGGCTATCCGGTTCCCGGTCCTGGAAATAGTCGCCGAGGCGTTGGCCGAGCCTAGTCTGCAATTGGCCGCCGCTAGCGACTGGCTGATTTTTACCAGTACGAATGCTGTGGATTTTGCTATCGCCGCGTTCGGTGGCAAAATGCCCGGCTTGCATCGGCCGAGGATTGCCGCGGTGGGCGAGGCGACTGCCGGGGCTTTGCGCGCGGCGGGATGGCCCGTCGACTGCGTGCCGGCCAGCGATTTCAGCAGCGAGGGCTTGCTGGCCGAGGCGCCGATGCAGGCGGTCGCCGAGCAGCGATGTGTGATCGTGCGCGGAGTCGGCGGTCGCGAAAAACTGGCCGAGGCATTGCGCGCTCGCGGTGCCGAGGTGGCGTATTTGGAGGTTTATCGGCGGGTCAGACCCGCTACCGATACGACGGAACTCATCGCGGCGTTGGCGGCGGGCCGCTTGAGCGCCACAACGATGACCAGCCTGGAAGCCTTGGAGAATCTGCTGGCCATGTTGGACGAAACCTCGGTGGCGGCGTTGCGGGCCTTGCCGTTGGTAGTGGTCAGCGAAAGGATAGGCGCGGCCGCGACGGAACTCGGATTTTCCAGCGTGGCGGTGTGTCGGCAACCGGCCGACGCGGCGATTTTAGAGACCTTGACGACGATATTGAACGGGGAAAACAGTGGCGGAAGTAACTGAAGAACAACAACAAGAAAATCAAACCCCCACCGTGGTGGTAAAAAAGTCTCTCGCCGGGTTGTGGATAGGTATCGTCGCGATTCTATTGGTGATTGGCTTGGCGGCGGCCGGCTTTTATTTCTTTCAGCAATTGCGGGCCAGCCAGGACACCGAAAACAATCAGGACAATCTGAAACTGATTGAAGTCGATAAGGAAATCAACGGTTTGCAGGATCAGTTGTCCGGCCTGCAGTCGCAGCTCGCCAATCTGAACGCCGAAATGACCGGCAAGGACAATCACTTTACTCAAACGCTGACCGATTTCTCCAAACTCCATGAGGAAAGGCTGGAAACCGCCCGCAAGGAACTGGAAGCTTCGATTCAAGTTTTGCAACGGCAATTGGGTAAGACGCGTGGCGACTGGTTGTTGGCCGACGCCGAATACTTGCTGACCGTCGCCAACCAGCGTCTGCATCTGGTCGGCGACGTCCACACCACTCGCGAAGCGCTGGAAGCCGCCGACCAACGTTTGCGGGAAAGCGGCGACGCGGCGGTTTTCAAAGTACGCGAGCAAATCGCCAAGGAACTGGCGCTGCTGAATAGCGCGACAGTGCCGGACATTGTCGGCATTTACGCCGGTATCCAGCACTTGCAGGACGCGGTCGAAGGTCTGTCGGTATTTTTGCCGCATGCCGGCAAGCAGCCGGAAAAGGCCGAGCCGAATAATGACTTGTCCGAAAACGGTCATGAAATTCTCCAGCAAGTCGCCAAGCAATTGGAAGGTTATGTCGTGTTACGCCATACCGAGCAACCGGTCAACGCCATCCTGACGCCCGAGGAAGCGCATTTTCTCAAGCAGCAGTTGAAGGTCCGGCTGGAAATGATCGAAATCGCCTTGGTTCAGCAGAACGACACCTTGTTCGCCAGTAGCATCGCCGACGCCAAGCAATGGCTAAAGAAAAACTTTGCCGAGGGCCAAAAGACCGAGCAATTCGTCGCCGAATTGGACAAACTCGCCGCCGTGCAAATCCGCAGCCAATATCCGGACGTTTCCGGCTCGTTGAAACTGCTGAAAGACATCGGCAAGCTGCGCCTGGAAACCGACAAGGCTATTATCACCGGCGCGCCCGCCGAACCGGCCGCCCAACCCGCCTCCGGCAACGCTCAGCCATAAGCGAGTACAGTCATGAAGAATCTGATGTATTTTCTCGGTTCGCTGCTGACCGCCGTTCTGGTCGCGTTTTTATTGCATAGCTGGCTGGCCGAGCATAACGATCCGGGTTACGTGCTGATCGGCTTTGGGCATTGGTCGTTGGAAACCTCGCTGACCGTGTTTACCGTCGGCCAGGTCCTGGGTTTTTTCGTGTTGTACAGCCTGTTCCGGCTGTTGGGCGTGCTCGTTCGGATGCCGGCGCAGATTAGCAAACGCCGGCGGACGATTCGCTTCAATCGCTCGCAAGAGGCGCTGGTCGCCGGTTTGGTCGACGCGGCCGACGGCAATTGGGAAAGCGCCGAAAAAGTCTTGATCAAGCACGCCGCGCACAGCGGCGCGCCGCTGCTGCACTATCTGACCGCGGCGCGGGCAGCGCATTCGCGCGGGGCGATGGATAAACGCGACGAATATCTGAAGAAAGCCGCCGAGCAATCGGCCGACAGCGATTTGATCGTCGGTCTGACCCAGGCGGAACTGCATTTGTCGGAGAAACAATTCGAGCAAGCCCTACAAGCGTTGGGCAAGCTGCATTCGATCAATCCCGGTCACGCCAGGGTGTTGAAAATGATGCACCAGGCCTATCAGCATTTGGGCGACTGGGAAGGCTTGAGCAAACTGTTGCCGACCTTGCAACAGCACAAAATCCTGATGGAAGCCGAAGTCAAATTGTTGGAAACCGAAACCTACAGCCGTTTGTTGAAGCAGGCCGCCGCCAGCAACGACGAACCCGCGATCGCCGCCTGTTGGGCCGACGTACCCAACCACATCAAAGTCGTGCCGGGTATCGCCAATATCTATTTCGCGGCAATGATCGCCGTCGGCGCCGGCGTTCGCGTCGAAGACGCCATCATGGCGCAACTCGCCAAGCATTGGGATGAAACCCTGCTGGCCCTGTACGCAACGGTGGATACTGGTGACGACGCCAAGCAATTGCAAGGCGTCGAGCAATGGCTGGCGGTTTATCCGAACAGCGCGGTATTGTTCCAAGTGCTGGGCCGTCTGGCGCTGAAAGCCGGCCAGATGGAAAAAGCCGAGCAGTATCTATTGAAAAGCCTGCATATCGAGGCCAGCGTGGCCGCTTACCAGTTGCTCGGCGAAGTGTTTTTCGCCAAGGACGACAAGGATCAGGCTTGCGACTACTTCAAACGCGGTATCGAACTGGCCGCCAACGAAATGATCAGGGGCTTGAACGCCTGACTGCCAATCGGCCTCGGCGTTATCCGCAGTTAATCGTCATACAGGAAATGTCGTCGGCGACATTGCAGTCGCCGATATGCGCGGTCAACGCTTGCGTCAATTCGGCCACCCGGCGCGCCGGCGGCGCGGCGGCGGCAATTTCCAGCAGCCTTTCCCGGCCGAAGGGCTGACCCTCGCCGTTTTCGGCGGCAATCAAACCGTCCGAATACATCAACAATTGGCAGCTTTGCGGCCAATGCCAGACTTCGCAGCGATCGCTGAACTCCCTGTCGTTGACGGTTCCGGCCGGCGGGTGGCGCGACTCGAAGCGGAACAACGGCTGGCCGTCGCCGTCCAGCGCTAGTAAGTCCGGCAATCCGCCGTTCCACAATTCGATAGAATTTCGCTGGCTGTCGACGATGCCGACCGCGATGGCAACGGTGTGCCCCGGCGGCATCTGCACACCCAGCAAGCGGTTGATTTCCCGAATAATCACGGTAATCGACAAGCCTTTCTTGGTCATCGATTGAAAAGCCTGATGAATGATCACGGTGGGCAGCGCCGCCGCCAAGCCTTCGCCGCAAGCGTCGGCCAGCAGAAAATAGATTTGGCCGCTACTGATGCGCCGCGCCGACAGCAGGTCGCCGCTGAAACGCTGGGCCGGCATCAGCCACACCGCCAGGCTGCGGTCGTTCAAATCGTTTTGGCGGGTCATGCGCTCGATCAAACCCTGCAAAAACTGCTGTTCGGCTTCGTTTTGGTCGCGATAGGCCTGCAGTTGCCGGCTGTCTTCGACGATGCGCTTTTGCATCGCCACCGAGCGTTGCGCCGACAGCAGTTTGGCGCTGAGCACCGCTTGGTTGAAGGGTTTGGGCAAATAGTCGTCGGCGCCGGCCTGCAGGCCATTGACCACGTCGTTGATTTCGGCCAGCGCGCTGATCGCGAAGATCGGCACCCAACGGTCGGTCGCCTCGGCGCGGATGGCCCGGATCGCATCCAGGCCGTTCATTCGGGGCATCATGATGTCCATCAATATCAGGTCGGGCGCTTCGCGCCTGAACACGTCAACCGCTTGTTCGCCATCCTCGGCCAACACCACTTGGTGCTGCATCCTGGCCAGCAGTTTTTGCAGCAAGATACGGTTTTCCAGAACGTCGTCGGCGACCAGGATTTTCATCGGCGGTGGGCTTGGCGGTAAAGCGGGAAGTCTAGCCTAAACCCGCCGCCTATCCCACATCCCATCGACCTTTTTAATCGCTTCTTCATCCAGAGCCGGCCCAGAAAAATTGAACGGCCGCTTAATTCAACTTTGTCAGATTTAAGCAACGCCGTCATGCCCGCCGGGATGCGGCCATCCAGTGCCATGGATGGCAAGCTTCGATCCGTCCGTGGGGTCTGGATTTCGGCAATCCCTGCCGAAATGACGAGCACTACCGAGAATCTGACAAGGTAAAATTAAGCGAAAAACTTTGCGACTTTTGAACGCCCGCCCGGACCGCGCCACGGCGCGGAAAACGTCCAAAAAACCGAGAAGAAAACATTCGCCGGCCTTCGAAGCCGGCGTGGCGTTCGGGACTTGGCCGGCGATAAAATTCCGGCCTAATGAACTCAGGCATTCGAGGTTGATTAGTATTGGATGGTCGATAGACAAAAGCCGTGAAGCGAGCGGGTGGCCGAGGTATGCGGAAAGTCCGCCAAGTCCGAATCGCTGAAGGGCGGTCTGCAAGCCCTACGCGCGAAAATCGGTCAACTCATGTGGGGATGTCTATTCCAATTCAAATCAGCCACCGGTTCCGATTCAAACCCTGCCATCGATTCCGATACATTACATCAGGATTGAATGGCCGCTTCTGGACTTGGCAAATTGGCGCAATCGCTTAGCATTGCTTAAAGGAGATGACTATAATTTGGCGTCAAACGGGAGTTAAATCGATTTTTGTTAATGATTCTTAGCCACCTAACTTAGCCGCGTAATTATTTTGGACATAATTACCAAAGAAAAACGCGGCGAAATCATGAGCAAGGTTCGGAGCAAAAACACCTCTCCGGAACTTGCCGTGCGCAAATTGACTTTCTCCCTCGGCTATCGATATCTCCTGCACGCCAAAAACCTGCCCGGCAAGCCGGACTTAGTTTTTCCGAGCCGTAAGAAGGTTATCTTTGTGCATGGCTGTTTTTGGCATGGTCACGATTGCAAACGCGGGACCGTACCGGCGACGAACAAAGAATTTTGGCTTCCGAAGCTGGAAAAGAATAAAGTACGCGATGCAGAAACGTTCGGCAGACTCGATAGCATGGGTTGGAAGGTTTTGGTTATTTGGCAATGCCAACTGAAAGACAAAGATGCTTTAAAAACAACAATAATCAATTTTTTAAATACTTAGTCGTCGGCGCGACGCGCTATTGTTAAGGATAATTTAATGACGGAATTCGCTTTTAAAATCGATTTGAACGTGTTGAATCATTTGGGATTGGGGTTATACAGCAGCACGCCGGCTGTTTTAACGGAAATCATCGCGAACGCCTACGATGCCGAAGCTACGGAAGTGACTATTTCCATCGATAAAAGTCAGCATATCATTACCATTGCGGACAATGGTCACGGTATGTCCGAAGACGATTTGCAAGACAAGTTTTTAAACGTCGGTTATGCAAGGCGGAATTTTTCCGACTTTACGATTAACAAGAAGCGGCGCGTGATGGGTAGAAAGGGTATCGGAAAATTGGCTATGTTTTCGCTGGCCGACGTTGTCGATATTTCAACCAAGCAAGAAAGTAAAGAGGCGATAGGGGTTTCGGTAAACGTACCCGAACTAAAAAGCACTATTAACGAACACCAACCATATAGGCTTAATTCCATAACACCTTCGACTAAGCTGGATGGCTCTCACGGAACGGTTATTCGGCTATCTCAATTGAATAAATCGATTATCTCGACGACGGAATCCAATTTAAAACTGCGGCTGTCCAGGCGCTTCAGCATCATCGGCAATAGCGGCGAGTTGCCATTCGAGATTTACATTAACGAGGACAAAGTCACTATCGCCGACCGAGGTTTTCATGACGACGTGCAATTTTTCTGGAGCTTCGGTGGCGTCGAAGCTGACGACAATTTAAAACTGTGTAAGAATCTCGCCGTCGATAAAGAGACGAAAGCCCAAAGAATAATGGTGCTCGATCCTTCGGTACCGCATGACTCCGACTTGGTGCTTCGGGGTTATATCGCCTCGGTCACCAAGCCGAAACAGTTGAAGGAAAAGGACACCAATATCAACCAAATATCGATTTTCGCTAACGGCCGCGTTTTTCAAGAGGATGTGTTGCCGATATTAAGTAATAGTGATCATTTCAATAGCTATTTGGTCGGTGAAATACACGCCGATTTTTTGGATCAAGACGAGGTAGACAGGGCAACGGCCAGCCGGGAAGCCATTAAGCAGAACGACCCTAAATTTATGGGATTGCTCGGCCATTTAAGAACGCAGATGCAAAAAGTGGCTGGCGCCTGGGACGATTGGCGTAAAGCTCTCGGGTACGAGAATTTGCCGGATAAAAATCCGTTTGTGGAAGACTGGCTTAACAGTCTTACCGACAAGCGGGATAGAAAATCGGCCGAACGCTTGATCATGAGTGTTTACAACAATCAATTCTCTTCCAACCAAGAGCAAAACGACGAATACAAAAAGGATTTATATCGAAGTACGATTATTGGATTCGAGAAACTTAAGGCCAAGAAACAGTTGGCAAGACTTGAAACGATCAGCAGTGTTACCAGCCCCGAGTTTCAAGCGATATTTCGCTCGTTGGACGATATGGAGGAAACCTATTATTGGGACATCACCAATAATCGCCTGCATATCATCGAAAAGTTCAAAGATATCGTCGATAAAAAAGAGCTTGAGAAAGTCGCGCAAGAATATCTATTTGAGCATTTATGGCTTCTCGATCCGACTTGGGACAGAATTAAAGGCTCCGAGCATCTTGAATTGACGCTGACCGATGAATTAAAGAAAGCGAAACCGGATGCGGACAGCGGAGCCAGAATCGATATAGCTTATCGAAACAGCGCTGGTCGTCAGATTATTATCGAACTGAAAAAGCCGGGCATTACGCCGGATTTCTATAAGTTATTGAAACAGGCTAAGAAATATAAAGATGCCGTCAAACAGTTTCTTATCGATCACCCTGATACTTTTCACGGCTCGGTAGATGCTATCGATATATGCCTTCTGCTCGAAAAGGACGTTGCGATGGATGAGGATCAAAAAAACATGCTTCAGAGTGCCAATGCCAGAATCGTTACCTATAAAGGCTTAATAGAAAATGCATTCAGGGTGTATCAGGAATATTTGAATGCACATCAAAAAGCCTCGAAAATCGAGCAATTGGTGCAAAAAATCTAATCGACGGATTCTAAATGTTTCAAGATGGCTTCGCCTTGCTGTCGAATAAATTCCGGGGGTAAGGCATTGCCTATCATTAACGCCGCCGAGTCTTTGCCTCTGCGCAGAGAAAAATAGTAATCTTTAGGGAAGGTTTGCAGTAATGCTGCTTCCCGTAAAGTGATAGCTCTGTTTTCTTCGGGGTGCAAAAAGCGACCTTTCGACGGATTGTGGCATCCGCCAGTTATGGTCGGTGATACGTCGTCCCAACGCATTCTGCCGTAGACGTCCCTAAAACCGTCCGGATAACGCTTATGGCATTCCAACCAATATTCCTGCGGTAAATCCGATCTGCTGCCGCCGTTTTTGGGAATCAAAGAAATCAGCTTACCGACCTTTTCAGACCTTATTTCAGGCAAGTCGTGCAGCGGATCGCCGCTTTCCCCGGCTTTCGGTAACCAGGCGATAGCCTCCTTTACAATGGCTTTAGTTTCAGCAGGTTTCGGTTGTTCGACCGTACCAAATCGACTGGCCGTAAAAATCATGCGTTTACGTCTTTGAGGGACGCCGTAATCGGCAATATCATCGATACGTAAACTTGAATCACCGATCCGATAGCCCAAGTCCCCAAGTTGTGCGATTGCATCGGTCATTCTTGTATCTTTCGCAAGTGTTGGGACATTTTCCATCATTATACATTTGGGCAGAAACACTTTTACCCAGCGAACAAATTCGAAAACAAGATCGTTACGTCGATCGTCTACACTCGATTTTTTGTTTCTGGTTCTCAGCGACGAGAAACCTTGGCAAGGCGGACAGCCTGCAAGTAAGGATAATTCTCCGGGCTTCAACCCCAACGCAGACATGACTTCAGCCGGCGATAGGTTGCAAATATCGTCTTCCAGTAACAGGGTTCTTTTGTGGTTATGGCGGTAGGTTTCGGCTGCAATGTCCAGCAGTTCAACACCTGCAAGCACGCGAAAACCAGCTTGTTCAAGCCCGCATGTCAGCCCGCCTGCACCGCAAAATAAATCGATTGCTGTGTGATTTTTCATAACCTATATTGTAGTAATGCTTTGAATCGAACGCCAAATAATACCGTGCGTCCGACTAGCCGCAGCAATAGATTGAAGCAAAACGGCCTTTCAAATCTCTAAAGCCTGAAGGAAAGATGTCGTATTTATTGCTGTCACTCGCGACAGTCATTTAGGAATCTGCTTCTGACCGAATTGACCCGCCAAATAATCTTGAGGACACCTGACGACGATCGATTGATTTCCAAAATCCCGAGAGGATTGACGCGCGAAAACAGATATACCGGCAAACGTTTTACAAGCTCAATAAAGGCACACGCCGGTCTTCGTTTCGTTTATGGGGCGGGAACGCTATGGTTTGCCTGTTGGCATTCCGTCGTGCCGAGCGAGCCCGAATCGAATCCGGTTGTCGGCATAGACGAATCCGGCCGGTGGGTTTCGAGCCGAGTATCGATAGCGGGGTTTGCGCCGTTCGATGCGTCTGGATCGGGTTTTACGATTCAAAACCGGATCGCCAAGGCTGCACGTGTTGCCGATGATTTCCCCGGCAGCAAGCGTAAGGCCTTTAGACTTAAACGCAACTCGAAAAGCCTGACGCGCAACACGCCGAGTAATAAACGCAAGGCTCCGAGCTTTGCCCGCAACTCTAAAAGCCTTGCGCGCAATGCTCCGAGTAATAATCGCAATGCTCCAAACCTTGAGCGCCACTCTCGGAGCCTGCTGGCTGCAACTTGCCGGTTGTCGCCGGGACGATGCGGTAACGTTAACCGTTGGTCCGGAGTGCGGTGGAAGGGCGAACTGGTAAACCGTCCATGGTTCGACAAGCTCACCACGAACGGTTTACGAGCTCACCACGAACTGTTTACCAGTTCGCCATGAACGGTTTACAGGCTCGTAGCGAACGGTTTACGAGTTCGTCAGGAACGAGTTACAAGCTCGCCACGAAAGGTTTAACTGATTAACTTGGTCCTTATCGGTCACTGCTATTCCGTTCGGGACGAGCTCGGCGAAGCCCCGGCTGGCGTGCCCTTCGACAGGCGAACGGTATTTAAGAGCCGGGTTAATAACGGCATGGGTTGCCGGGCGAGGACCTGCCGTTTTGAGACTCAGGTTTCGGCTTCGATTTCGTAGCCGGCGTATTTGCGGATGTTGATGACGCCGTTGTCGAAAATCAGGTATTGGCCTTTGATGCCGAGCAAGGTGCCGGCCACGCTCGGGTCTTTATCCATATTGAAGGATTTGACCTTGGTCGGGTATTCCAGCACCGGGTATTCCAACTGCACCGCTTCGGCGTCGGACAGCAGCGTCGGCGGCTGCTCGGCGAAACGTTCGTTAATGGCGGCCAGTTCGGCTTGGCATTTATCCAGCAGTTGGTCGCGCAAGGCCGGCAGGTCCAGTTCGACGGTGTTGTTTTTCAGCATTTGCTGCCAACTGGTTTTGTCGCTGACGTGTTCGGCCAGCGCGATTTCGATCAGCCCGGACAAGTGGCGGGAGGCGACTTCGAATACCGGAATGGCTTGTACCGCGCCCTGGTCTATCCAGCGAGTCGGGATTTGCGATCGGCGGGTGATGCCGACCTTGATGCCGGACGAATTAGCCAGGTAGACAATGTGCGGTTGAAAACAGAATTCCTCGCCCCAGCTCGGTTCGCGGCAGGTGCCGGCGGCGTAGTGGCAGGTTTCCGGTTTGACGATGCACATATCGCATTGTGCTAGCTTTATGAAACAAGGGTAGCAATAGCCTTGGTTAAAACTTTTCTTGGTCTTATTGCCGCAATGCACGCAAAAGATTTTTCCGGTATGACGTAGCGTCAAAGTTTTGCCGATCAGCGGGTTTAACGGGAGTTGCTGCTCGCCGACCGGCAAGCTGTACTGCACCGGATTGGCCAGTGCGCCGCGCATTTTTTCCAGACTGCCTATCACCTGTTTATCCTGAAGACTGGGGAACAGCGACTATAATGACAGCCTTTCCCACGTGCTCAAAGAGGATTTGATGTCGTTTATGCAAGTCGCCGCCGGCGGCAACGTACCGTTCGAAATGAATGTAGTGGTCGAAATTCCGGCTTTCAGCGATCCGGTTAAATACGAAGTGGATAAACACACCGGTGCGTTGACGGTGGACCGCTTCATGGGCACCGCGATGCAATATCCCTGCAATTACGGCTACATTCCGCAAACCTTGTCCGAGGACGGCGATCCGGTCGATGTGATGATTATCACCCCCGCGCCGCTGCTGAGCGGCTGCGTGATCCACTGCCGGCCGGTCGGGATATTGAAGATGGTGGACGAGGCCGGACCCGATCCGAAGCTGTTGGCGGTGCCGATGCCGCAGCTAACGCCGTTTTACAATCACGTGACCGACTACCGGGACTTGCAGCCGGACAAGCTGGCGAAAATCACCCATTTTTTTCAGCATTACAAGGACCTGGAAGACGGCAAATGGGTCAGGGTGGAAGGTTGGGGCGGCGTCGAGGACGCCAGAAATGAAATCCTGGAAGGTATCGAACGTTACAAAAACTCGCATAGCAGCCGACGCTGAGCGCCGGCGATTGGCGGATTAACCGAACAGGTTTTTCGAGTTTTTACTGTTGCGGAACACCAGCGGTTTTTCGTCGCCGGATAAGGTCAGTTCTCGTGCCGAGGCGATCGCCGCATCAATGCGGTGCCGCTCCGGCGATTTGCCGCAGACCGGGTCGGTGCTGTACATGTCGCCGTTGAACTGGAAAGCCTGACAGCGGCAACCGCCGAAGTCCTTGCCTTTTTCGTCGCAACTGCGGCAAGGCTCCTGCATCCATTCGGTACCGCGGAAGAAATTGAAGGTTTTCGATTCGTTCCAGATTTGTTCGATGCTGAAATCCTTGACGTTGGGACAGTCCAGGCCGGGCAGTTCGCGGGCGGAATGGCAAGGTAGCGCGGTGCCGTCCGGGGCGATGGTCAAAAAGGTGGTGCCCCAGCCGTTCATGCAGGCTTTCGGCCGGTCTTCGTAAAAGTCCGGCACGACGTAGTAAATCTTCATCTTGCCGGCGACTTTTTCCTTGTAGGCCTGGGCGATCTTTTCGGCTTCCTCGAACTGTTCCTTGGTCGGCAGCAACGCGTCGCGATTGATATGGGCCCAGCCGTAGTATTGGGTGTTGGCCAGTTCCAGATAATCGGCGCCGAGGTTTTCGGCCATTTCCAGAATCTGCGGCATCTGATGAATGTTTTCGCGGTGGATGACCACGCAGAGCACCATCGGGTAGCCGTGTTTCTTGATCAGGCGAGCGACTTCCTGTTTATGTTCGTAGGTCGCGGTACCGGCGATGTGGTCGTTGAGCTCTTGAGTGCTGGCTTGGATGCTGATTTGGATATGGTCTAGGCCGGCCTGCTTCAAGTCGACGATTTTCTGTTCGGTCAGGCCATAGCCGGAGGTGATCAGATTGGAGTAATAACCCAGCTCGCGGGCGTGGCCTACCAGTTCCACCAAGTCTTGGCGGGTGAGCGGCTCGCCGCCGGAAAAACCCAGTTGCACCGCGCCCATTTTACGGGCTTGGCTGAGCACCCGCTTCCAGTCGTCGGTGCTAAGTTCGTCCGGATATTTGGCGTAATCCAGCGGATTCGAGCAATACGGACATTGCAGCGGACATTTGTAGCTCAGCTCCGCCAGCAGCCAGCGCGGCGGGGTAATGTTAGCCTTGTTTGATCCAGCCATTTTGCAAAGCGATGTTCAGGAAATTGTGGATGTCGTTGCTCAAGCCGGTCGTTTCGAATTGGGTTTCCAATTCTTCGACGATTTGCGCTGGATTGTGCGCGCCGTCGCACAGCTTGAGGATTTCCGCCGAGCTTTGGTTGAGTTCGACCATGCCTTCGGGGTACAGAATCACGTATTTTTGTTGGGCTTCTTCCCATTGCAGGCGGTGCAGCGGCGAGAATTGCAGGATTTGGTCGGGGTTAAGGCTCATGGGTTAATGTCAATGGCTGGCAAAGCAATGATGTAAATTGGCCGCAAATCGGGATGTCGTGATCTGGCCGGTGCTGTCGTACTGGCTGACGGTGCCGTTTTCTTCGACCAACCAGACTTCGATGGCCCCCGCTTGCAGGAATAGCTCGACCCGCTCCAGCATGTCTTTGGAGGTGTTTGAGGACGACAGGATTTCGACACACAGTTCGGGGGCGGAAGACGCCCACAATTCGGCTTGATGCATCAGGGTATAGCTTTCCGATCCCCAGGCGACATCGGGAACCCGGACGCCTTGGCTGGTTTGGATCGCCAATTCGGTAAATACCTCGCCGCCCAATTGTAGCGATAATTGCACGGCGATTTTGGCTTGCAACCGGCTATGACTGAATGATGCGGGTGACATTTCGATGACCCCCTTTTCGTTCAATTCGATTTTATAAGGCAGATTTTGTAGCGATGGATCTGCGAGTACATCTTGCCAGCGCATGATTGCCTCCTATGCAATATCTTCAAAAATTTCGCTCGTCGGTATGCGAATGCCGAGGCTGCTTAGTAGGCAATCGACTTCACCGACGTAATCATGCAGCAACCAATCGTTGTCGGCGGTGCGGCGGAAGCACTCGACCCGGCGGGCTTCGATGTCGACAATCAAATATTCCTTCAGCGAATCGAGCTTACGGTAGGCGGCGAATTTGCCGCCGCGGTCGTAAGCGGCGGTAGAGTCCGACAGCACTTCTACGACCAGCGATGGGTTAGAAATAAATTGCTGGTTGCTCAAGTCGCCGGGATGGCAGGATACCATCACATCGGGGTAGAAAAAGGCGTCGGCAGCATCAACCCGTAGTTTCAGGTCTGCGACATAAGGCCGGCAAGGCGTGCCGCGCAAGCGTTGCTTCAAGCCTGCAAAGATATTGCCGCAGACGACCACATGGTCCTGCCGCGCTCCAACCATCGCAAACACTTCTCCCGCCACGAATTCATGCTTCTCGACTTGGGTTTCCTCCCAGGCTAGGTAGTCTTCGGCGGTGAGGTGCTGCTGCAATGCTGTTTGCATTATTGCTCGATATTGAAATACGGCGGCATGTCGGCGACATAAGCCAGATACATCGCATCGGCCATGCTCCACAACACATCCAGTTTAAATTTCAGAATTTGCACCATGCGTTCTTGCTGTTCGCGGGTTTTGTACCAGTCCAGCGTCAATTCCAGTCCATGCTCGACGTCGCGGCGGGCTTCGGTCAGGCGCTTGCGGAAGTAAGTGTAACCCTCTTGTTCGACCCAAGGATACACGTCCGGCCAGTTGTCCAAGCGTTGTTGATGAATTTTCGGGGCGAATAGTTCCGTCAGGGAGGAGCTGGCGGCTTCGTGCCATTCGGCGCGGCGAGCGAAATTCACGTAGGCGTCCACGGCAAAGCGCACGCCGGGTAGCACGTGTTCCAGCGACGTAATCTCTTCCCGAGTCAAGCCGACTGCGATGCCTAAACGTATCCAGGCCTCGATGCCGCCGGGGTCGCCGGGATGGCCGTCGTGGTCCAGAATGCGCTGTACCCATTTGGCGCGGGTTTCGCGGTCCGGGCAATTGGCCATGATGTTGGCGTCCTTGATCGGGATCATCACCTGGTAATAAAAGCGGTTGGCGACCCAGCCTTGCAATTGTTGCTTGGTCAGCTTGCCTTCATTCATCAGCGTGTGCATCGGATGATGAATGTGGTAGAACTTTTCCATGCCGCGCAGTTTGGCTTCGAATTCTTCGCGGCTCCAGGGTTGATTATCTGCAGTCATGTAACACCTTGGGTTATAAGTCAATTTCCAGTCCGTCGTAAGCCACTTCGATGCCGTTGGCATCCAGGGTTTTACGCTCCGGCGAATCTTCGTCGAGAATCGGGTTGGTGTTATTGATATGTATCAAAATCTTGCGGGCGTTCGGCACGCCGTTCAACACATCGATCATCCCGCCGGCGCCGGATTGCGGCAAGTGGCCGATTTCGCGGGCGTGTTTGTGGCTGATGTTGCGCACCACCATTTCATCGTCGGTCCAGAAAGTGCCGTCCACCATCAGGCAATCGACGTTTTGCATCGCCGCCATGACCTGTGGTTCGATTTCGCCGAGGCCCGGTGCGTAATACAGCTTCTTGCCGGTGGAAATTTGTTCGACGACGACGCCGATGTTGTCGCCGTCATGCGGATCGTGGCGGTGCGGCGAATACGGCGGCGCTTTGCTATTCAAGGCATGGGCGTAAATGCGAATGTCGTCTATGCCGGGAATCTCGAACGGCGTTTCGTCGCAGGCAATCGGATGATGGTTGATCGTGCAATAGTCTTTCAGCATCGTGAACAGCGGGAAACCGCTGGTCAGATCTTGCTTGACCATCTCGGTGCAATACACTTCCAAAGGCTTGCCTTCGCGCAGCATCAGCATGCCGGTGGTGTGGTCGATTTGACTGTCGATCAACAAAACGGCCTTGATGCCGGTGTCGCGGATACCGGTTTTGGGCTGGATGGCCGGAAAGGCTTCCAGTTGGGCCCGAATATCGGGCGAGGTGTTGAACAGCAACCAGTTGCGTCCGTCGCTGCTGACGGCAATCGACGATTGGGTGCGGGCCTTGCCGTTGAATTCGCCTCTGCGGTAACGGCCGCAATTGTCGCAATTGCAATTCCATTGCGGGAAACCGCCGCCGGCGCCGGCGCCGAGAACTCTGATTTTCATGAGTGATTCGCGTGAATGAAAGAGCGCCGCATGATACGGGATTCAAAAACGCCAGGCAAAAAAAAGGGGCAGGAAAATTGCCCCTTTTTAGGAACAACCGTTGCGATTAACGGTTGTAGATGTACATGGTGACTTCGAAGCCGAAACGCATGTCATTGTAAGCAGGTGTTTCCCATTTCATTTGTATACCCTCCAGAGGCTTTGTTGTAGTGTGCTAGCTTGATCAAGAAAGCTGCCCGAAGTATACGATGAAGCGTTTTATTCCGCAACTGACGCAAATCGTCCTCGGGTAGCGGGCTTTTCGAGCGCGCTACCCCGCGTAAGTTCCCGGCGCCGGGGTGTTTGCGGTGGAATAAGCCAGGCGCTCTCGGCGGGAGTCCTTTATACTGTTGCACTGGTCATTAAGCGGTGAGTTTCAAGTGCATGAAAACCTATCTGGTCGGCGGCGCGGTGCGTGATCGTTTGCTGGATCTTCCGGTGACGGAGCGCGATTGGCTGGTGGTTGGCGAAACCGCCGAGGCCATGTTGTCGCGAGGATTTCGACCGGTCGGTAAGGATTTTCCGGTGTTTTTGCATCCCGAGACTCACGAGGAATACGCCTTGGCTCGCACCGAGCGCAAAACCGCGCCGGGTTACAAGGGATTTGCCATCGACGCTTCGCCCGAAGTGACGCTGGACGAAGATTTATTACGCCGCGATTTGACGGTCAATGCGATGGCGCTCGACGCCGACGGCCGGTTGATCGATCCCTACAACGGCCAACGCGACTTGCAAAATCGTTTGTTGCGGCACGTTTCGCCGGCGTTTTGCGAAGATCCGGTGCGGATTCTGCGGGTGGCGCGGTTCTCGGCACGTTACGCTCACTTGGGCTTTGTCGTGGCCGACGAGACGATGGCCTTGATGGCGGACATGGTCGCGGCCGGCGAGGCCGATTATTTGGTAGCCGAGCGGGTTTGGGCGGAATTGTCCAAGGCTTTAGTGGAACCGCGTCCGGCGGCGTTTTTTCAAGTGTTGCGCGATTGCGGCGCATTGAAGGCGATTTTTCCGGAAATCGACGCCTTGTTTGGCGTGCCTCAGCCGGAAAAACATCATCCGGAAATCGATACCGGCATCCATGCTCTGATGGTGTTGGAACAAGCGGCTAAATTGTCCGCCAGCGCCGAGGTTCGTTTGGCGGCCTTGCTGCACGATTTGGGTAAGGCGCTGACGCCCAGCCATTTCTGGCCTAGCCATCACGGCCACGAACAAAAAGGTTTGCCGGTGCTGGAGCGTTTTTGCGAACGTTTGCGGGTGCCTAAGGTCCACAAAACGCTGGCGGCTCACGTGATGGCCTACCATACCCACTGCCACCGGGTTTTGGAGTTGCGGCCCGACACGCTGGTCGACATGTTGCAGGCGATCGGCGCGTTCAAGCCGGACAGCTGCCTGGAGGATTTTATTCTGGCTTGCGAAGCCGACGCGCGCGGCCGAACCGGTTTCGAACAGCGCGACTATCCCCAAGCCGCCTATCTGCGCGAGGCCGCCGTCGCCGCGATGGCGGTCGATACGACGTCGGCTACTCAAAACGGCGTATCCGGCCCGCAAATCGGCGCGGCGATCCGGCAGCTGCGCATTGCCGGAATCCAGCAATTCAAACAGCGGCGCTTGGCCGCGGAGCAGCCGCTAAGCGCATGAACGCGATTTTAACGTCCGCCGGGTTGCTGGTTTGCAGCAATGTATTCATGACTTTCGCTTGGTACGCCCATTTGAAGGAATTGAACGGTCGGCATTGGTTGCTGGCGGCCCTGGTCAGTTGGGGCGTCGCGCTGTTCGAGTATTTGTTTCAAGTGCCGGCCAATCGCATCGGCTACACCGCCTTGAGCGTCGGCCAGTTGAAAATCGTTCAGGAAGTGATCGCGTTGAGTGTGTTCGTGCCGTTCTCCGTTTATTACCTGAAAGAACCGCTGAAACTCGATTACCTCTGGGCCGGTCTGTGTCTGCTGGGCGCGGTGTATTTCATGTTTCGTTCCAAATTGGGATAGGCGATGGTTGCGGTTTGCCGGAGTCCCTTTCCGTTCTCTTTTTAGGTTAGCGCATGCTCAGCTATCGCCACGGGTTTCACGCCGGCAATTTCGCGGATGTTTTAAAGCACAGTTTGCTTAGTCTGGCGATCGCCGCGCTCAAGCAAAAGGTCAAGCCCTTCGTGTACATCGACACGCACGCCGGGGCCGGCAAATATGCGCTTAAATCGGAGTTTGCCCAGAAAACCGGTGAATACCGCGAGGGCATCGCCCGACTTTGGGACGAAAAACAACCGTTACCCTTGCTGCGCGATTATTTGGCGGCGGTCAGAGCCGAAAATACCGGAAACCGTCTGGCGCGCTATCCCGGCTCGCCGCAGCTGGTAAGACGCTTGGTCAGGTCGCAAGATCGGTTATCATTGTCGGAATTGCATACCAGCGACTTTCAGGTCTTACAACAACTATATGCCGGAGACAATCAGGTGACGGTGGCAAAAGAAGACGGTTTGCGAATGTTGGGCAAAAAATTGCCGCCGATTCAGAAGCGCGCCCTGATTCTGATCGATCCGAGTTACGAACTGAAGAGCGAATATCAAGCCGTGGTTCAAGCGCTGGCGGCCGCTTACCACCGGTTTGCCGGCGGCGTTTACGCGCTTTGGTATCCGGTGATCGATAGAGACGCAACCGAGCGCTTTATGCGGCTTTTGGTCGCGACCGGCATTCCCAAGCAATTGCGCATCGAGCATTGTGTCGCAGCCGATACGGCGGGCAGAGGGATGACCGGGGCCGGAATGGTCTTCTTTAATCCGCCCTGGCAACTCGATCGGCAGGCCGAGGAATTGTTGCCTTGGCTGGATGGCGTGCTGGCGGCCGGGCGAGGCCAGTGGCGGGTGGATTGGCAGGTGCCGGAAACGGTCGCATCGGCGGCGGACAGGAACTGAATCAATGCTTAGAAGACATCTCGACTTAATCATCGTCGGTTTCATCGTGCTGGCGATCGTCATGTACGACATCACGCTGGAGTTGTTGGGCGAGTTGTTTCATTTGTTGTTCGAATTACTGCACGGCGCGTTCGAATGGATAGAACTGGGTATCGAAGAAGCGGTCGAGGTGGCGTTTCACATCCTGAATATCGGCGAGGTGGTCGAGTTTCTGTTCGATACCGGTCGTCACGGCAGTCAAGTCGTGACTTTTTACATTTTGATGTCCATGATCGGTTACGCCTTGTACCGTTTGTGGAAAATCATGCCGAGGATTTGGCTGACGTTCAAACTGTGGCTGAGCGAATGCTGGGTTCGCCGGAAAACCGAATACGAGTTGTATTGGCAATCGTTGACGCTGACTCATAAAGCCGCGTTGCTGGTGGTCGTGGTCGCGGTCGGTTATATTGCTTCTTTTTTCGTCATCTGAGCAGCCCGGCCGCCGGAACCTATAAACTTTAACTCATTCATGTCCCTACTCGATCAAGTTACCGACTCCATCCTGGCCGCAAACGGCCTGCAAGTTCAAGACGTAGACCGGGTGATGGCCGCTCTGCTGGGCGCGCCGGTCGATGCCGCCGATATTTATTTTCAATCCAGCCATTTCGAATCCTGGTCGCTCGAGGGCGGCATCGTCAAGGAAGGCAGTCATTCGATCGAGCACGGCGCCGGCGTGCGGGTGGTCAGCGGCGATAAAACCGGTTTTGCCTATAGCGACCGTATCGAACTGCCGATCTTGCTGGAAGCGGCCAACAACGTTAAAGCCATCGTCCGACAAGGCCAAAATACCCGGCACCGTATCGATACCGCGGCCAGTTGGCCGAGTTTGTACCAGCCGATGAATCCGTTGAAATCGCTCGACGACCAGGCCAAGATCGATCTGCTGAAGCGGGTGGATAGCGAAACCCGTAAACTGGACAGCCGGATCGAGGAAGTCATGGTTAGTCTGGTGGCGGCCTACGACACGGTGTTGATCGCGGATCAGGATGGCGGCTTGGTTGCCGACGTCAGGCCGCTGGTCAGGATGAACGTATCGGTGATCATGGTCGAAGACGGCCGTCGCGAACAAGGCAGCATGGGCGGCGGCGGTCGCAGCGATTACAGCTATTTTCTGGAGGGCGATCGCGCCTTCGATTACGGCCGGGAGGCGGTGCGCCAGGCTCAGGTCAATTTGCAAGCCGGCGAGGCGCCGGCCGGCAACATGACGGTGGTGTTGGGGGCCGGCTGGCCGGGCATTTTGCTGCACGAAGCGATCGGACACGGTCTGGAAGGCGACTTTAACCGTAAGGGCACCTCCGCTTTCAGTGGGCGGGTCGGCGAAAGGGTGGCATCGGACTTATGCACGGTCGTCGACGACGGCACGCTGCCGGGGCGGCGCGGTTCGCTCAGTATCGACGACGAAGGCACGCCGACCGAGAATACGGTATTGATCGAAAACGGCATCCTGCGCGGTTACATGCAGGACCGGTTGAACGCCCATTTGATGGGGGTCAAGCCGACCGGTAACGGCCGCCGCGAATCCTACGCCCACTTGCCGATGCCGCGGATGACCAATACCTACATGCTGCCGGGGCAAAGCGATCCGGAAGAAATCATCCGCTCGGTGTCCAAGGGTTTGTATGCCCGCAATTTCGGCGGCGGACAGGTTGACATTACCTCCGGCAAATTTGTGTTCTCGGCTAGCGAAGCCTACTTAATAGAAAACGGCAAAATTACCCGGCCGGTCAAGGGCGCAACCTTGATCGGCAACGGTCCCGACGTGCTGACCAAGGTTTCCATGGTCGGTAACGACATGCAACTCGATAGCGGCGTCGGCACCTGCGGTAAGGACGGGCAGAGCGTGCCGGTCGGCGTTGGTCAGCCGACCCTGAAAATTGACGGTTTGACCGTCGGCGGGACCGGCGTTTAAGCCGATCCCGAACCGATCTTCGGCCGAAACCAGCTTTCAAGGAAACTCAACTTGCAAAATCAACAAGAAATCAATCGCTTAAAAGACGTCGTTCAGCAACTGTTGGACGAAGCCAAGCGCCAAGGCGCCGATGCCGCGGAGGCGGGCTTCAGCATCGACAACGGTTTATCGGTATCGGCCCGCTTGGGCGAAGTCGAAACCATCGAGTATCACTGCGACCAGGGAATCGGTGTCACGGTTTACTTTGGCAAGCAAAAAGGTTCGGCCAGCACCAACGATATTTCCGCCGCGTCGTTGACCGAAACGGTTAAGGCGGCCTGCAGCATCGCCCGCTACGCCAGTGCCGACGATTTCGCCGGCCTGCCTGACCCGGAGGACTTGGCGCAATCGGCGGTCGATCTGGATATTTACCATCCTTGGGCAATCGAAGCCTCGCAAGCCATCGAGTTGGCGGTGGCGTGCGAGAACGCGGCGCGCGAGTACGATGCGGCGATCAGCAATTCGGAAGGCGCCACCGTCAACAGTCATTCCGGAACGCGGGTGTTCGGTAATTCGCAGGGTTTTTTGCAAGGTTATCAATCCAGCCGGCACTCGTTGAGCTGTTCGGTGCTGGCCGGTGCCAACGACGGCATGCAGCGCGATTATTGGTATAGCGTGGCGCGCAATCCGCAATTCTTGGACGCGCCGGAGTTGGTGGGACGCAAGGCGGCGCAACGGACGGTGGCCCGATTGGGCGCCCGCAGCCTGAGCACGCGGCAATGTCCGGTATTGTTCGCGGCGGAAATGGCGTCGGGTTTGATAGGTGCCTTGATCGGCGCGGTCAGCGGCGGCAATTTATACCGTAAGTCGTCGTTTTTGCTCGACTCCCTGCACACTCAAGTAATGCCGGATTTCGTCCGCATTCATGAAGAACCCTTGCTGCCAGGCGCGTTGGGCAGTGCCAGTTACGATGCCGAAGGTGTGACCACTCAGGCCCGAGACATTGTGCGTGGCGGCGTCCTGGAATCCTATGTACTGAGTACTTATTCGGCGCGCAAACTGGGTATGCGCACCACCGGCAATGCCGGCGGCGTGCATAATCTGATCGTCGAACCGGGCGAACGCGATTTCGCCGGTATGTTGGCTTTGCTGGATACCGGTTTGCTGGTCACCGAGTTGATGGGGCAGGGCATCAACCGGGTGACGGGCGACTACTCGCGGGGTGCGTCGGGTTTCTGGGTCGAAAATGGCCAAATTCAATATCCGGTGCAGGAAATCACGATCGCCGGGAACCTGAAAAACATGTTGCGCAACGTCGTTGCGATCGGCAACGACGTGGATCTGCGCGGCAATCTGCGAGTCGGCTCTATCCTGTTGGAGCAGATGGCCATAGCGGGTGAATAAATCTTAATGCCAATGGCTTTAGGGTGACGTTCGTCCCTGGCGAATATGAAATTGGGCGGAAGAGCTTGTAGGCTCTTTTAACCGGAAACGCTATCAAGACGGTTTGGCGGGGCTAAGACGTTATTGAGCGCAATTTCAGTCATGCCGTTAACTCATTTGTTTCGTTATTCGTGGCCTGTAGCAAGAGGCACCGATGAACCGTGACGATAATTTCGCGACGATGGCTGCGTCAAGCCGGCAGTCCGGGGTGCTTAGCGTCCGAGCAGTGGACGTTGAATCACGCCACCGCTATATTCGGAGCCGACTTGGGCCTACCTGCCCGCGGATATGGCCGAACAGCATGTCGCCGACGGGCGGATCGTGCCGGCTCTTCAGAAATGATGCCCAGAGTGTCGCCGCCGTTGCAGGTATTGTCCCCATCGCCGGCATCGTTGTCTGCATTCGAGGTGGCGGTTGATGCGCTGCGTTAGCGTTATTAACCCGGCCCTTAAAATACCGTTCGCCCCGAACCCGTCGAAGGGCTAGCCAGCCTGGGCTTAGCCGAGCTCAGCTCGAACGGTATACCCGCGATAAATTGGGTTGGGTTAATAAAACCGGCGACATCAAGCAAATAGTGACGCTACCCATTTGACGCTTTAATCGATCAGTCGACATCAGGCAACACAAAGCGTAGCGGGCGAGTTCCTATCCTTGCCCCCGTGACCGCGTCGATGGTCACCGGCTTAATATCTTCCCCCGTTTCGACATCCTGAATCCGCACCAGCGGTCCGCCGCCGCGATACTGGTGCCCCCAAGCCCCGATCATGACAAGCACCGGCAGAAAATCCCGGCCGGCATCGGTCAACACATACTCTTCACGCGGCGGCCGCTCCGAATACAGCCGCTTTTCCAGCATGCCTTCCTCAGTTAGCGTCGCCAAGCGCCGGGTCAGCATCGTCGGTGCGATGCCGAGACTTTTTCGAAATTGGTCGAAGCGGGTCAGGCCGAAATGGGCGTCCCGCAGAATCAACAAGCTCCAGGCGTCACCCAGAAAAGCCAGGCAGCGAGCGATCGGACAAGGGTCCGCGCAAATATTTTTGTCGTTCATACGTTTTTAGTAGTGACTTAATTTCAAAATGATAGTAACATTGCTATCGAAATGATAGTAACACTTAAGCGACAGACAATCCACACCACGGGAGATTCGATATGAACACTAAACACCATGCCGTAGCCTTGATCACCGGTGCATCCTCGGGCATTGGACTGGTAACGGCCAAGGCCATGCAAAAAGCGGGTTACCGGGTATTCGGCACCAGCCGCAAGGCAGCTGCAAGCGTCGACGGCATCACCATGCTGAGTTGCGACGTGACCGACGAAGCTTCGGTAAACAACACGGTAGCCGAGGTATTGAAGCAGGCCGGCCGCATCGACCTGTTGGTCAATAATGCCGGCGTCGGCTTGCTCGGAGGGGCGGAAGAGTCGTCAACCGCTCAGGCTCAGGCCTTGTTCGACGTCAACCTGTTCGGCATTACCCGCGTGACCAATGCCGTGTTGCCGACCATGCGCAACCAAGGAAAAGGCAGAATCGTCAATATCAGCTCAGCCCTTGGTTTTATCCCAGCGCCTTACAACGCACTGTATGCCGCGACCAAGCATGCGGTCGAAGGCTATTCCGAATCGCTGGACCACGAACTGCGCAGCTTCGGCATCCGGGTTGTTTTGGTTGAACCGGGATATACCCGCACCGCGTTCGAATCCAGCTTAACCAAGCCCGATCAACCGCTGGCCGTCTACGACTCGGTGCGTACCGGCATGGAAGCGCTGATGCGCAAGGGCGTGAACGCGGGCGATGCTCCGGAGGTGGTCGCCGATACGGTGTTGAAAGCCGCGACTGCCGCGGCTCCCAAAAGGCGCTATACCGCCGGAAAACAGGCAACCCAAGTGCGTTTTCTGCGCCGTTTCCTCCCGGAAGCCTTGGTAGACAAGAGCTTGCGCCAGTTTAACCAGCTGCCGATAGTCTGAATCATTGAAGGATAACGACATGATTCATTTATCGAAGAATTCCATGACGACTAAGCACAGGCTTCTAGCCGGATTGTTACTGCCGCTGATGATAAGCGCCGGATGCAGCGACCAGGACAAACCAACGTCAGCGGTTGTCCGCCCGGTAAAGGTGTTTCGAATCGAGCAGAACACCGTCGCCGGTGCCAGAAGTTTTGCCGGGGAAGTCCGGGCCAGAATCGAGACGCCCTTATCCTTCCGGGTGGCCGGTAAACTGCTGGAGCGCAAAGTTGATGTTGGCGACCCAGTGGGTAAGGGTCAGTTGCTAGCGATACTGGACGGCAACGATTACCGCCTCGCCGTGCAGAGCCTTAAAGCTCAGCTGGCTTCCGCGCAGGCCGACAGCACGTTCTTGCGCGACGATCTGGTGAGATACCGCGAACTGTTGGTTCAGCAAGTCATCAGTCCGCCGGAGTTCGAGCGGCACGAAACCGCTTATACCACGGCGCGGGAGCGGACGGCGGCTCTGGAAGCGCAATTGGCTGAGGCGAACAACCAGCTGAGCTATACCGAATTGCATGCCGACCGCGATGGCGTGGTCACGGCGTTGGCTGTCGAGGCCGGGCAAGTGCTGGCGGCCGGCCAGGCCGTGGTGACGCTGGCCCAGCTCGACGAAAAGGAAATCCATTTCGACGTGCCCGAGCACAGGCTGGCGGAAATCAAGCGCCAACAAGTCGTTAATGTGTCGTTGTGGTTAGACGACGAACGGCTGCTGAAGGCCAGAATCCGCGAAATCGCCTCGGCCGCCGACCCTGCCAGTCGCACCTATCGCGTCAAGGCAAGCTTGCTGGAAGGGCTGGACGCCGCACAATTGGGCATGACCGCGACCGTTCATATCGCGGCTAATACTGCGTCGGGTATCGCCATCCCGCTTTCCGCCGTCTATACCCCGCAAAATCAGCCCGATCATCGCTTAGTCTGGTTGGTCGACGAGCAGGCGGCCACCGTCAATTCCGTGCCGGTGCGGCTGGGAGAAACACTGACCGGCGAACGCGTTGCCGTCGAGGGCCTCGCCGCCGGCCAGTTGCTGGTCAGCGCCGGCGTGCAACGTCTGGCCGAGGGGCAAGCTGTTCGCTTGCCGGAAGGATCGGGATTGCCTAAGAATCACGGTGGCCAGGAAAATCTAAATAAGGCACAGCTATGAAAGCATTCAACCTCAGCGAGTGGGTGCTAAAACATCGCCCCTTCACCGGCTTCATGCTGGCATTGGTGGTGCTCGGCGGGCTATTCGCGTATTTCAAGCTGGGCCAGCAGGAAGATCCGCCGTTCACGTTTCGAATCATGGTGGTCAAAACCCTCTACCCCGGCGCCACTGCGCTGGAAGTCGAGCAACAGTTGACCGACAGACTGGAAAAGAAAATCCAGGAACTGCCTAATCTGGATTATCTGCGCAGCTATTCCAAACCCGGCGAATCGGTGATTTTCGTCACCCCGCGCGAAGATACGCCGCCCAAGGAAATTCCCGAGCTTTGGTATCAAGTGCGCAAGAAAGTCGATGATATCCGTATGACGCTGCCGCCCGGCAGCATAGGGCCGTTTTTCAACGACGAATTCGGCGATACCTATAGTCTGATTTACGCCTTTTCCGGCGAAGGTTTCAGTTATGCCGACCTGAAATTGGCGGCCGATTCGGTCCGCCAACAATTGTTGCGGGTCAAGGATGTCGAGAAGGTCGACCTGATCGGCGTACAGGACGAAAAGATTTTCGTCGAGTTTTCCGACAAAAAGCTGGCCGAACTGGGCCTGGATACGGCGGTGGTTGCTCAAGCCTTGCAGGCCCAGAACGGCATGGCGCCGGCCGGCACGGTATTTTCCGCGCAGCGCAATCTGCCGATACGCCTGACCGGCTCGTTCGACTCGGCGGACAGCGTCGCTAATATGGCGGTACGTATCGCTAATCGCACCTTCAAGGTCGGCGATTTTGCCAAGGTGACGCGCGGCTATATCGATCCCGCGGAATTCAAGATGCGTTTCAACGGCAAACCGGCCCTCGGCCTCGGCGTGACGATGAACAAAAAAGGCAACGTGATCGACCTGGGAAAAACCTTGGAAGACACACTGGCCGGCATCAAAAACGAATTGCCGTTGGGCATGGACGTGGAGCCGGTCGCCAATCAAGCGCATGTGGTGAAAAACCAGATGGCGGAATTCGGCCAAACCTTTTTCGAAGCCCTGGCTACCGTGTTGGTGGTCAGTTTCTTAAGCTTGGGTTGGCGCACCGGGTCCGTGGTGGCGCTGACCGTGCCGCTGGTACTGGCCGCTACCTTGCTGGTCATGCTGCTGTGCGGCATCGATCTGCAACGGATTTCCTTGGGGGCTTTGATTCTGGCGTTGGGCCTGTTGGTGGACGACGCGATGATTGCCGTCGAGATGATGGCCCGCAAGCTGGAAGAAGGTTGGGACCGGATGCGCGCCGCTACTTACGCGTACACTGCCACCGCCTTTCCGATGCTGACCGGCACCTTGATCACCATCGCCGGCTTCCTGCCGGTGGGTTTGGCGCAATCCTCGGCCGGCGAATATACCGTGGCGATTTTTCAGGTGGTCGGCATTTCCCTGATTCTGTCCTGGATCGGCGCGGTGGTGTTCACCCCGTATTTGGGATTTTTGATCCTCAAGGTGCATGCCAGCGCCGATGGCCCTATCCACGACTTGTTCGATACGCCGTTCTACAACCGCTTGCGGCGCTGGGTGGATGCCTGCGTCGCGCACCGCAAAAAAGTCATTATCGCCACGCTGGCCTTGTTCGGTCTAGGGGTTGTGGCTTTAACCCACGTCCCCGAACAGTTCTTCCCGCTGTCCAACCGCCCGGAAGTCATCGTCAACCTGTGGCTGCCGGAGGGCAGTGCCTTCGAGCAAACCGAAGCCGCCGCCAAACGCATGGAAGCGCTGTTAGCCAAGGACGAGGATGTGGAACACGTCGCCAGCTATGTTGGCAGCGGCACGCCGAGGTTTTTTATGTTAATCGTGCAGCAACTGGCGAATACCAATCTGGCCGAATTGGTGGTGATGACCAAGGATAACCAGGCACGCGAACGGGTGATGCAGCGCGTCCGGCAGATTCTTGAGACGGATTTTCCGAATGTCAGGGGCCGGGTGAAGCGCCTCAATGTCGGGCCGCCGATGGATTATCCGTTGGCGTTCCGGGTGCTTGGCGAAAGCCCTAACATAGTGCGCGACATCGCCGACCGGGTGGCCGAAGTCGTGCGTAACCATCCCGGCACCGTGGATGTCAACGACGATTGGCATGACCGTATGCCGTCGTTCCGACTGATGCTAGATCAGGACAAGGCCCGCGCCCTGGGCGTATCGACGGCCAGCCTGTCGCAAGCCTTGCAGGCACATTACACCGGCATCCCGGTCGGGCAATTGCGCGAGCAGGATAAATTGATCGACATCGTCTGGCGGGCCAGTCCCGAATTGCGCACCGCCGCTGACGAATTGCCGGACGTTGCAGTGCGCACGGCCAATGGCAAGTCGGTATCGCTGTCGCAGTTCGTCAAATTCGAGACCGTGTTCGAGGACGGCGTGCGCTGGCGGCGCAACCGCTTCCCGACTATCTCGGTACGCGCCGACGTGGCCGACGGCAAGATGGCCCCGGATGTGGCGGCGGAAATCGTCCCGAAACTTAAACCGATTCAGGATAGCCTGCCGGTCGGATATTTCATTGAAACCGGCGGTTCCAAGGAAGACGCGGTGAACGCGCAGAAGTCGATTCTGATCTGGATTCCGCTGGTGCTGATCGTCACGCTGATCTTGTTAATGATGCAGTTGCAGAATCTGTCCAGGACTTTCATGGTGTTCAGCACCGCGCCGCTGGGCGTGATCGGCGCGGCCTTCGCCTTGCTGTTGTTCCGGGCGCCGTTCGGTTTCGTGGCCTTGCTCGGCATCCTGGCCCTGGCCGGCATGATCATGCGCAACTCGGTGATTTTGGTGGATCAAATCGATCAGGATGAAAAATCCGGGCTCGATACCTGGTCGGCCATCGTCGAATCGACGGTGCGGCGATTCAGGCCGATCATGCTGACTGCGGCGGCGGCGATCCTGGCGATGATCCCATTGTCGCGCAACGACTTCTTTGGCCCGCAGGCCATCGCCATCATGGGAGGGCTGACGGTAGCGACTGTGTTGACGGTTTTCTTCCTGCCGGCGCTGTATGCGGCTTGGTTTAGGGTGGAGCGTGGAGATGCCAAAGCGCCCTCTCCCGACGGGGGCATAAAAGCCCCTCTCCTCGCGGGAGAGGGGTTGGGGGTGAGGGGAAAATGAAATCCAACATTTTGATTTTGTTGGGTTACGCTTCGCTAACCCAACCTACATTTTGGCGTATAAGACCTCGGAGTCTTGCAATGAATAATCGATATTTAACACCACTAACCATTCTGTCCCTGGCTAGTCTAATTGCCTGTACGCCGACTCGCGTCGGCGATCAAGTAGCGCTCAATAGCCCGGCAATCTGGCAACACGCGCCTATAGTCCAATCCACCGAAGCAGTTGACCTAAAGACTTGGTGGCAAGGTTTCAACGATCCCTTGCTGAACGAGTTGATAGACCAAGCCTTGGCCGCCAACCACGATCTGAAAATCGCCACCGCTCGCGTCCGCGAAGCCAGCGCGATGGTCACCGTTGCCGAAGCGGCGTTGTATCCCAGCCTGGATTTCTCACTGTCCGGCAGCCGGGAAAAACGCATCGACCGAATCGTCGGCGTGCCTAGCGGGCAAGGTATCAAATTGATTACGCCGACCGCAGATGCGGTCAGCGGCGGCTTGGCGGCGCGCTGGGAAATCGACGTGTTCGGCGGCCGGCATCTCGAAGCGGAAGCCGCCGCCGCGCAAGCCGAAGGCAGCCAGGAAGGCTTGCATGCGGCGCAAGTCGGTCTGTTGGCGCAGGTGGCGACCAATTATCTGGAACTGCGCGGTGTGCAGCAACGCATAGGCATTCTGCAAAACAATATTGCCTTGCAACGCGAACGCTTGCGGACATTGCAGGCATTTGTTAAAGCCGGACTGGCTAACGAGGCAGACCTTGCCCGTCAGCAAACCTTGTTGCAGGGTACCGAGGCGATGCTGCCGGGTTTGGTTAACGCCGAGCAAAACCTGATCCATCGTTTGGGCGTGTTATTGGGCGAGCAGCCGGAGAGCCTAGGAAACCGCTTGGCCGCTGTTGGCCCGTTACCCAAGCAAGCGCCGGCCATGCCGAACCTGCTGCCGGCCGATTTGTTGACACAGCGGCCGGATCTGCGCCTGGCGCAAACCGAAGTCAGCGCGGCGGCGGCCAGCCTGGGTTCGGCGCGGGCCGATCTTTATCCGAAGCTGGTGCTGTCGGCCAGCGGCGGTCTCGGCGCGCTGGCGGTCGGCGGTTTTCCGAGTCTGGCCGATAGCGTTTATGCGCTGGGCTCGGGCCTTTCCGCGCCGATCTTCAACGCCGGTCGCATCCGCGCCTATATCACCGCCGCCGATGCCCGGCTGGAACAAGTCGCGGCCAATTACGAGAAAACCTTTTTGCTGGCGTTGGAAGATGTGGAAAACGCTTTCGTCGCCCATCGTTCCGCCGCGGATAGCTCAGGCCGATTGACCGAAGCGGAAGCCTCGGCGGAAAAAGCTTACCGGCTGGTCGATGCGCTGTATCAGCGCGGTGCAGCTACCTATCTCGCCGTTCTGGATGCGCAGCGCAGCAAGCTGGAACTCAGCGATGAACGTGCCAAAGCCGAAACAGCGGTCAGCGTAGCGATGGTGTCGCTATACCGGGCTTTCGGCGGCGGTTGGGTGCTTGATTCGCCGGTAAACGCCATCGAAAATGCCTCGGCACGCTAATCGACGTCGGTTAGGGCATGCGGGGGCGGTACTTGGGAAGGCGCGGAAGATAAACAAGGATAAGATGACCTTACCAACCGTTAAATTCGATAAGGTCAGATCGGGCGTCCGACCAAATTAGATGGCGTTTAATATCTCATCAATCAATTCGGGACCTCGATAGATTAAGCCGCTATAAATCTGCACCAAGCTGGCGCCGGCGGCTAATTTCTCCTGGGCGTCCGCGCCGCTCAATATGCCGCCGGCTGCAATAATCGGTAGTTTGCCTTGTAATTCCGCCGCCAAACCGTTTACGACGCGAGTCGAACTATCCTTGACCGGCGCACCACTCAAGCCGCCTGCTTCGTCGGCGTGAATATGGCCTTGAATTTTATCGCGGGCGATGGTGGTGTTGGTGGCAATCACACCGTCGATAGCAAATTCCAACAGCAATGCCGCGATGTGGCTGATTTCCTCATCACTTAAATCCGGGGCGATTTTCACCGCGATGGGTGTGTATTTGCCCTGCGCCGCCTGAAGTTTCAGTTGTTCTTCCTTCAACGCGCTTAACAATTGCTTGATCTCGTCGCCTTGTTGCAATTGGCGTAAGTTCTTGGTGTTGGGCGAGGAAATATTAATGGTGATGTAGCTTGCCGCGGTGTAGCTTTTCCGCAAGCCGATCAGATAGTCTTCGGTAGCTTTCTCTAAAGGAGTGTCGGCGTTTTTGCCGATATTGATGCCCAAAATGCCGCGATACTGGCATTTGCCGACTTGTGCCAGTAAATGGTCGATACCCAGATTATTAAAGCCCATCCGATTGATGATGGCTTGATGTTCAGGCAGACGGAATAGGCGTGGCTTGGGGTTGCCGGGTTGCGGGCGTGGGGTGACGGTGCCGATTTCGATAAAGCCAAAACCTAGCTCGGCCAGCGCATCGATGTAATCACCGTTTTTATCCAGGCCGGCGGCCAGTCCCAGCGGATTCTTGAAATGCAAGCCCATCACATCGACCGGTTTGTCCGGCGCGGCCGGCCGGGTCAGGGTGCTGACGCCGCTGGCATGGGCAACTTGCAGCAGTTGCAGGGTGGCATGGTGGGCGGTTTCCGGCGGCAGCGAAAACAGCAAGGGACGTAGCAAGGGATACAGGTTCATGGTGGCGGCAGGCGTTTGGGTAAGTAGGGGCTGGGATTCAGCGCGGTTGGTCGGTTCAGCATGAGATCGCTCAACAAGCGGGCGGCCGCGGGGCCCATCACCAAGCCGTTGCGAAAATGTCCGGCGTTGACGTACAGATTGTCGATATCGGGATGGGGGCCGATATACGGGACTCCGTCGGGGCTGCCGGGACGCAAGCCGGCCCAATGATGAGCGACCGGGAAGTCTTTCAAAGCCGGCAGCAATCGTGTCGCGAATTCGAAAAGCGCCCGGCCGGCCGATTCGGTCGTCGCTTTCTCAAAGCCGGCTTGCTCCACGGTGCTGCCGGCCAGGATGCGGCCGTCACCGCGCGGAATCAGGTAGTGATCGCCGTCGAGCACCATGCAGGGTAGGGTTTCCGGTTCGGCCTCGAACAGCAGCATTTGCCCGCGTACCGGCTGAATGCGCAAATCCAGCGCTTGCTCGGGTAGCAAAGCATTTAGTAAGTTGGCCGTCCAGGCGCCGGCGCTGACCACGAGCTCCCGCATAGCCAGTGTGCGGTCGGCGGTTTGCACTTTTGCGGCTCGGCGGCCGCGTATCGTCAGCGAAGTAATGTCGGCATTCTCGATAAACTCGACGCCTTGTTGGCGTAGCCAAGCTTGCAGCGATTTCAGCAACCGAGGATTGCGGGCTTGGGCAATGTCCGGTAGCCATAACGGTTCCTGCCAGTCGGCATGCAGCCCTGCGGCGAAGTCTGTCGGCGGTGTTTGATGGCGAATGGCGTAGCGCTCGCACCACGCCGTGGCGGCTGCATGGTCGGGGTTTTGGCTGATCAGCATGCCGCAATCCCGCCATTCCGGATCGATGCCGGTCGCTTGGTGCAGCTCGCGGCACAGCTGCGGATAGGTTTCGATACTGGCTGTCGCCAGTTTGGAAATGGCGTCGGCTTGTCGCCAAGGGTAAATCGGCAGCAAAATGCCGCCGCCGGCCCAGGACGCTTCCCGACCCGCGAGGGATTTGTCGATGATGGCGACATCGCGTCCGGCCAGGCGGAGTTCGCGCGCGGCCAGCAGGCCGCTGATGCCGCCGCCGATGATGAGTATGTCCAGATTTTGCGTCATGCGGGTGCGGAAGATTGGCAAGGGCGAATCTTTTTTAAGTTATCACGAAGCCGGCCCGTCGCGGAATAGGTGGGTTGGCTTTCGCGGAGTGTAAAAAAACAAACGGCTGTTGTGAAAAATAGACAAACATTGAATATAGATTATGATTTTGATGTAAATCAATGAATTCTAATTAAATTTTAATTCGCAAAAAAAAGACGTAAAACTTGTACGGCTGGTTTTTTGCTGCTATTATTGCCCGCGTGAAGAAATCCTGTGTTGCATTCCAGCCAATGCAGTCTTAACAATAACAACCCTTGGGGGGAACGACTATGAGTTTTACCAAAACCAAATTAGCGCTAGGCGTTGCTGCGGCGACTTTGACACTGGTTGGCGCGCAAGCCCAAGCAGCGGGCGCCAGCGCCGAGCGCGTGGCCGATGCCGCCGCTAGAAAAACCGAAGCGTTGGAAGCTCAAATGCAACAAATGGCTGAACAAATGCAAGCCATGCAAGCCGAGTTGAACCGGGTTAAAACGGCTTCTTCCGCTAAATCCTCTACCGAAACCGCCAAAATCCAAGAGTTAGATCATTGGATGGCGTCTGTTAAATCAGCTCCCGAAACCTCGCATGCCAAAGATAATTTGGTTGCAGTCCGTGGTGGTTGGCAAAAACTGGATCACGCCCGTGGAGACAACGACAGCGTTCTGAACGATGGCGCATTGCTGTCTAACAATATGAATTCAGATGGCTTTTACTTTGGCGGTGCGTTTGACTTTAATGTCAACAACGATTTATTCGGCTTGATGGATGACACTTCATTCGGCGTTGAGATTGGTGTTGAGTACTCTGAGTTTGGTAAAGGCTTGAATACACTGGGTACCGTGACTGCGGTAAATGCGACTGTAAGTCCGCATCAGTCCACCGATTCTCGCTTGCGGATCAACGCTTCACCAAAAATCAAATTCATGCACGACAGCAAATTGCGTCCATGGATCATCCCCGTCGGTCTTGATATCAATATTCTGGGTGTTCCTTCCAACGCGGTTTCCGTGTTGAACGCCGGCATGCAATTCGGCGGTGGTGTGGAATACGATATTTTCAGAGGTATCACTCTGGGTACCGATGTTCGTTACCATTATTCAACGAGCAAAGTTGATGGTACGCCAACCGACGGTTTCAGTACTGGCGGTTACGTTGGTTTCAAATTTTAATTTGTAAACCCCGCGTTACCCAAAAAGGGAAGGTGTCAAAGCCTTCCCTTTTTTTATGCTCAATTGGTTATCGGCGCATTAGGATGGCTTTGGCTTGCAACTTGTTCGTGGTGGCATCTTGATATTCCGCTGAGTCAGCCACCGGGCCCCAAAGGCGGGCGCCCGCCTGTGCCAAATTGACCGGTTTCTCGTTGACGAATTCGTAAAATCCGCGTTCGCTTAGCTCGCGGCCGAAACCGGAGTTGTTGAGTCTGCCGAACGGCAGTTCCGGCGCGGTCCGCGCCGGTTGGTTGACGAACACTATGCCGCAGTCGATTTGCGCGGCAACGGCGCGCCCACGCTCGATACCGGCCATGAATACCTAAGTGCCGAGGCCGAAGGGTGTAGCATTCGCTAACGCAATCGCGCTTGCCGTGCTGTCGACGACGTGGAAAGCTGCGGCCGGATCGAACAATTCCCGGTTAAACACCGGATTGCGTTCGTCTATCCCCGTAATCACCGTGGGTTCCATAAAATAGCCGGGCCGGTCGAGGCGGTCGCCGCCCAATCCGATCGCCGCTCCGGCTTGGCGGGCCCGATCGATTTACTCCAGCAGCAGGTTCGAGGTTTTTTCCGAAGCCAGCGGTGCTTCGGCATGCTCGCTCGGCACCGGCGACGGCGCTCTCCCGTTCCGCGTCTGATATTGCGGGATAGCTGGCGATGAGTTCACCGCTGGCGAGGTTGATGGATTGGTAACTCAAGGTGGAGTCCCGATTCAAGATGGCGAAAGGCCGGCCCGCGCGGAGCCGGCCGCATTCGGTTTAGGCGCGATCGGTCAGGCCCGGCGTCAGCATCAGGTTGACCGGCAGTTTCTCCTGTAGCGTGTAAGGACTGGCCTTGTTCTCGGCCACCCAGCGCTTTTCGGCGACCGATTCGAACGGCGGCGGCAATTCGCCTTGCAGCGACCACAAATCGAACGGCGTTTCGTCGATCGAAATTTCCCAGTCGTAACCGCGCTCCTTCACATACGGGGCGACTACGGCGTCCAGGGTGCGGATCCACCATTCGCGTAGGATAGGCCCGGGAATGGTTCTGGCGATCTGGTCCACCTTGAAGCGAACGAATTGGTTATGCGGTTTGCCGCCGACGTAGCAATTGCCCTTATCGATGGCCTCGAACAGGATTACGACGTAAAACTTGGGGATGGGCACGCCGGCGTAGATGCCGGTGATGCGCTCGGCGAGTTCTTGTTTGTCTTCGGCACTGAAGGCGCCGGTCGGATGGTAGACTTTCCACAAAGGCATGGTGATTCTCCTGAATTTGAAGTATTGGGACGGGCCGGTTTGGGGGCCGCTAAAATCCGAATTCGGTCGCCTGGCGCCGGCGGCGATCCGAACTCGGGCGACGCGTCGTTAGTCCAGGTTTGCGAAATCCTTGGGGGGATGCAAGCCGAATGGCGGCGTCGGGGATTACTTTAGGCCGGCTGGAGCCAAGCGTAAAATGGCGAATATTCATACGCGGATGAATATTTTCGATGCCGGTCTTCCCGGCGCGTCGTTAACATTCCGCGGTTTTGGGTATTCCGACCATGGCCGATTTACGCAGCTTCGATTTGAATTTACTGGTCGCTTTCGATTGGCTGATGCGAGAACGTAGCGTGTCGCGGGCAGCGGAGAAAATGTTCATCAGTCAGTCGGCGATGAGCCATGTACTGCAGCGCTTACGGCAACAGTTGGAAGACCCGTTGCTGGTGAAAACCCCGGCCGGCATGGTGCCTACCGCGCGGGCCTTGGCACTGGTCGATCCGGTCTCCGTGGTGCTGAAAGAGGTGGAAGGTTTGATCAGGGCGCCGGCCCCGTTCGATCCGGCTGGCAGCCGGCGCGCGTTCGCGATTGCCGCCACCGATTACGTGGAAGCCTTGCTCTTGCCTAAACTGGCACCGCGCATCGCCCGTCAGGCGCCGGGCGTGGACATTCGTTTCAAACGTACCAGTAGCCGGTTTCCGCTCGATGCGTTGGAACAAGGCGAAATCGATCTGGTGTTGGGTTTCGAGGTGATGCTGAATCCGCCGAAGCATCTGCATTGTCTGGCCTTGTTCGACGATTGCATGGTTTGCGTGGCGCGGGTCGGTCATCCGGTCGTGAATCGGGAATTGACGCTGGAGCAATACATCGGCTTGCCGCACATCATGCTGTCTGGCGCCGGCTCCGGTAGCGGCCAAGTTGATAGTTGGCTGGCCGAGCGCGGTCTGGAGCGGCGGGTGGCATTGACGGTTTCGCATTTTCTGTCGGCGCCGTTGATTGTGGCCCAAACCGATATGGTCATGGCCTTTCCTAAGCGTACCGCCTTGCAAATCGCGCAAAACCAGCCTCTGCAATGGGTGCCGTTACCGTTGGATTTGCCGGATTACGCCACGGTCATGGTCTGGCATCCGTTGCAAGACCAGGAGCCGGCCAACCGTTGGTTGCGCAGCGAGATCCGCGCCGCTTGCGTCGAGTTGACGGCTTAAACGAATCGCGGCTCGCCCAGTTCCGGAAAGTAGCGCGACTGCATGCGCCGGCAGTAATCGGTCAAGGCCGGTTGCGCCAGCGCATAGTCCTTGACCGGCGAGGCAACAGGGCAGGCCAGTAGGTTGATCAAGATGCCGTAGGCGGACGCGTCGACGCTGGCGGGTTGCTCGCCGAGCAAATAGGGTTGGTCCGCTAAGGCAGCGGCCAACGCGGCCACGTCCTGCCGGCCCAACTCGAATATTTGTGCGGCCGGTAAGCGACCGATGCCGTGGCCGCGAATCTGGCTTTTGATCCGCAGGCGGTAAAGGCTGGCGACCCCGTCGGCAAGGAGCGGCGGCAGGCTTCGAAAAATTGCCTGTTTGTTGATGCGCCAATTCTCCGCCCCGGTTTGCCAGCGGCTGTACATGCAGACCCAATACAAATGCTCTTCCAGCAGCCGTTGCCAGGCAAGGGCTTGGGCTTTTTGCCGGTCGGAAAGGGTTTGGTCCGGCCGGTTGCCGAAATTCTGTTGCAGATGGGCGATGATGATCCGGCTATCGGCGATTTTGCGGCCGTCGTGGTCGATGTAGGGCAATTTGCCTAGCGGCGCGTATATCGGTAGCGTTTCCACGATCCGGTACTCGATTTCGGCCATCCGCAGATAGGTTTCCAGCTTCGTGCAAAACTGGCCGGGGTTGGGGATATGCCAGGCTCTGGGAAATTGATGAAGAACAATCATTTGTTGTTTCGTCTAGGTTTTGGGGCATTTCGTAGTCGGTCATTTCCGAGGGTAGCGGGCCATTGGGAGTAGTCGGTTTTACAGGCCTGATGCGAGTTTCTCTGATGTTATACTACACAGATTCGATTTGATTGAGATGGCGGCACTTGTCAATCGGTTGTCTCAAAAATCCGTCGCCGCTGTCGGTGCCTTTTTATCCTGCCGATGCCCGAAAAATGACTTCCCGGCCAACGAAATCAAAAACCGAGCGCGCGCCGATTCCTTCACATGCCGAGTGCCAAGCGCTTAACTCGGTTCGTTTAACAGCGTTGAATTAAATGATGAGAACGCTTTACCCTGAAATATCGCCCTTTCACAGCTTCTTTCTCGACACGGATTCGATGCATCGGGTGTATGTCGAACAATCCGGCAATCCCGCTGGTATCCCGGTGATCTTTCTGCACGGTGGACCGTGTTCCGGTACCAAGCCGGAACATCGGCGCTACTTCGATCCGGAGCGCTATCACATCGTCTTGCTCGACCAACGCGGCTGCGGCCAGTCTCTGCCGTTTGGCGAGTTGGCGGCGAATACAGCGCTGGATTTGGTCGACGACATCGAGCGGATCAGAATTCGCTTGCGCGTGGAACGGTGGTTGCTGTTTGGCGGTTCGTGGGGGGCTACCTTGGCTTTGCTTTATGCGCAGCGTTTCCCCGAAAAGGTCTCGGGCATGGTGCTGCGGGGCGTGTTTTTGGCGCGTGCGGCCGATATGGATTGGTTTCTCGGCAATGGCGCCAATCGGATTTATCCGCAAGCTTGGCAAGGTTTGCTGGATAGTGTCGATGCCAAGGAGAAACAGGAGGTTCTGCCTAATCTGTTGAGCTCGGTATTCGGTGGCGACGGGAGCCTTGCCCGGCGCGCGGCGAAAGGTTGGCAGGACTGGGGCGGCCAGGTCGCTTTGGGTAATGAGTTCATCGCGAGTGCAGAGCCGGCCGGTGAACGTGAGGTGTTGCAAGTCAGGATGGAGCTGCATTACGCCCGAAATCGCTATTTTCTCTCTGAAAATCAGCTATTGGCGAATTGCGGACTCTTGAGCGAGATTCCCTGTTCGATCATCCACGGGCAGAACGATTTAACCTGTCCGTTGGAGGCGGGTTGGGCCTTACATCGCGCATTGCCTCATGCCGAATATATCGTGCTGCCCAACGCCGGACACGTTGCTCGCGGCGAGGAAATGATCGGCGCCTTGGTGGCGGCGGCCGATCGGATGGCTGGGCTGTTGGGCTAAAACATGGCGGATACGAAAAAACGCTTGGTGATCGCAATGACCGGCGCAACCGGCGCTATCTACGGTATCAGGATGCTGGAGATACTCCGAGAACGGCCGGAATGGGAAACGCACCTGGTGATTTCCTCGGCGGGGCTGGTCAATCTGAAATACGAATTGGACATGGATAGGGCGGCGCTGTATGCGCTCGCCGACGTGACGCACGGCATCAACGATATTGCCTCCAGTATTGCAAGCGGCTCCTTCAAGACCGAGGGAGTTGTCATTGCGCCGTGTTCGATGAAAACCCTGGCGGCGGTGGCGCACGGTTTTGGCGACAATCTGATTTCGCGGGCGGCCGACGTGGCACTGAAGGAACGCCGTAAAACAGTGCTGGTGCCCCGCGAAACCCCGTTAAATTTGGCGCACATCCGCAACATGGCGGCGGTTACCGAGATGGGCGGCATCATATTTCCGCCGATGCCGGCGTTTTACAATAAATCCGATTCGCTGCGGGCAATGGTTGACGAGGGGGTCGGCCGCATATTGGATATGTTCGGCGTCGATGCCGCCGGTCTGTATAAGCCCTGGATCGGCCTGGAAGGCTGAGTCGCGATCAAATCCAATCGATTCCCGGAGTTTTTTGCGTTTATTTGGCCCGTCGCGAATTGACAGGGTGCCGGTTCTGATTTAGAGTTGCCGCACTCGATTATTTTGCCCGTCAACAAAGGCTTGCTAGGCTCTCGAATCTTGCTGGGAAACGGGAGCTTTGTTGTAAGGGTCGCCTTAAAAACAATAACTGTAACTATAACAATCGGAGCACATAAGTATGGCAAGACCATTAATTCAAATGGCGTTGGACTCACTGGATTTCGACCAAACCGTTGCGTTGGCCGACAAAGTCGCACCTTACGTCGATATCTTCGAAATCGGTACCCCTTGCATCAAATACAACGGTATCAATCTGGTCAAGGAATTGAGACAACGTTTCCCTAACCAACTGCTGCTGGTTGACCTGAAAACCATGGATGCCGGCGAATACGAAGCCGGTGCTTTCTACGCTGCCGGCGCGGACATCTGCACCGTATTGGGCGTTTCCGGTCTGGCTACCATTGGTGGCGTGATCAAAGCGGCTAAAAAATATAGCGCCGAAGTTCAAGTCGACCTGATCAACGTACCTAACAAAGGCGAATGCGCTCGCGAATCCGCGAAATTGGGCGCGCAAATCATGGGTGTTCACACCGGTTTGGACGCACAAGCGGCCGGCCAAACGCCTTTCACAGACTTGGCTGAAGTTGCCAACCTGGGCCTGAACGTTCGCGTTTCCGTTGCCGGCGGTATCAAACCAGCCACTATCGATCAAACCGTTAAAGCCGGTGCTAACATCATCGTGGTCGGCGCGGCAATCTACGGTGCCGCATGCCCTGCGACCGCGGCAAAAGAAATCCGCGAACTGGTTGACGCCGCGTCTGCATAAGACTGTCTTGGCAAGACCTAAGCGTTAACAGTAAGTAGCAAGGACGGGTGGCTAACGCCACTCGTCCTTTCTTACGTTTTAAACCCCAGTTTTTGAAAAGCGGTGCCAAGAGCACCCGCTGTCATTATCGATATTTAAAGGAGATACACCAATGCCTTCGCGCCGAGACTTAGCGAACGCCATACGCGCACTCAGCATGGACGCCGTCCAAAAAGCCAACTCCGGCCACCCTGGTGCGCCAATGGGCATGGCCGACATCGCTGAAGTATTGTGGAACGATTTTCTGAGCCACAACCCCACCAATCCCAAATGGCCGAATCGCGACCGCTTCGTGCTGTCCAACGGTCACGGCTCCATGCTGATTTACTCGCTGTTGCACCTGAGCGGCTATAACCTGCCGATCGACCAGTTGAAACAGTTCCGTCAACTGCACTCCAAAACCCCGGGTCACCCCGAATACGGCTACACCGACGGCGTCGAAACCACCACCGGTCCTTTGGGCCAAGGCATCACCAATGCCGTCGGTTTCGCCATCGCCGAACGCGCGCTGGCCGGTCAATTCAACCGTCCCGGCCACGACATCGTCGACCACCACACCTACGTGTTCCTGGGCGACGGCTGCCTGATGGAAGGCATCTCCCACGAAGCCTGCTCGCTGGCCGGCTCCATGGGCCTGGGTAAACTGATCGCCATCTACGACGACAACAACATCTCCATCGACGGCGAAGTCCGCGGTCACGGCGACGTCCACGGCTGGTTCCTGGACGACACCCCGAAACGCTTCGAAGCCTACGGCTGGCACGTCATCCCCAAAGTCGACGGCCACGACCCCGAAGCCGTGAAAAAAGCCATCGAAGCCGCTAAAGCCGTCACCGACAAACCATCCATCATCTGCTGCCAAACCATCATCGGTTTCGGCTCGCCGAACAAACAAGGCAAGGAAGAATGCCACGGAGCCGCCCTCGGTGAAGCCGAAGTCGCCGCCACCCGTGAAAAACTCGGATGGTCGCACGCCCCATTCGAAATCCCCGCCGACATCTACGCCGGATGGGACGCCAAAGCCAAGGGCGCCGAACGCGAAGCCGCCTGGAACGCCCAATTCGCCGCCTACCAAGCCGCGCATCCGGCCCTGGCCGCCGAATTCGAACGCCGCGTCGTCAAAGGCCAACTGCCCGGCGACTGGAGCGAAAAAGCCAACGCCTTCATCGCCGACGTCAACGCCAAAGCCGAAACCATCGCCAGCCGCAAAGCCTCGCAAAACACCCTGAACGGCTTCGGCCCACTGTTGCCCGAACTCTTGGGCGGCTCCGCCGACCTGGCCGGTTCCAACCTGACCCTGTGGAAAGGCTGCAAAGACATCAACGCTGCGGGCCACGACGGCAACTACGCCTACTACGGCGTGCGCGAGTTCGGCATGAGCGCCATCATGAACGGCATCGCCCTGCACGGCGGCTTCAAACCCTACGGCGCCACCTTCCTGATGTTCTCGGAATACGCCCGTAACGCGTTGCGGATGGCCGCGCTGATGAAAGCGCCGACCATCTTCGTCTACACCCACGACTCCATCGGTCTGGGCGAAGACGGCCCGACCCACCAACCGATCGAACAAACCGCCACGTTGCGCATGATCCCCAACATGCAAGTCTGGCGTCCGTGCGACGCGGTGGAATCGGCGGTCAGCTGGAAAGCCGCGATCGAACGCACCGACGGCCCGAGCACCCTGATCTTCTCCCGGCAAAACCTGCCGCACATGCCGCGCAGCCAAGCCCAGATCGACGCGATCGCCAAAGGCGGCTACATCCTGAGCGGCGAAGGCAATCCGGACGCCATCATCATCGCCACCGGCTCCGAAGTCGAACTGGCGGCGAAAGCGGCCGAAGCGTTGAGCGCCAAAGGCAAAAACATCCGCGTGGTGTCCATGCCGTCGACCAACGTGTTCGAAGCGCAAGATCAGGCGTACAAAGACAGCGTACTGCCGCCGAGCGTGACCGCGCGAGTGGTAGTCGAAGCCGGCGTGACCGATAGCTGGTGGAAATACGCGGGCAGCCAAGGCCGAGTGGTTGGCCTGGACCGCTTCGGCGAATCGGCCCCGGCCGGCCAACTCTTCAAAGAGTTCGGCTTTACCGTGGATAATGTCGTCGCTAATGTGGACGCCGTGCTTTAATAGCCGGTAACTTGTCAAACGTCCCTGTCCGCCGGGCAGGGGCGATTCATACGGAAGAGGAAGGTGAGCACTATGAAAAGCGTGGAATTGAAACGAGGATTTTTCGTTGCGTTACTGTTGACCGCCGCGGCCGCGCAGGCCCAGGACTATCCGGCGGCCGATTTTCAGCCCAAGGTGGTTTACCGCGATCCGGCGCTTGCCGAAGCCGCGCCGACCGCGAGCTCGGCTCCGACAAGCGCCGCAGCGGTGCCGTGCGTCAATCAGCAGGCGCAGACGCAATCGGAAGCCGATCCCAAATATCCGGCCTCCAGCTTTCAACCCAAAGTCGTGTTTAGCGGCACCGGGTCGTAATACTCAGTTCGGCGGGCCAGGCTTGCGGCGCGGTTCGGGTTAATCCAACCGGCCAGTTCAGGTTGACCGGTCGATTAAAATAACAACGATAACATTCAGGAGTATTCTCAAATGGCAAATAATAGTTTGATGAATAGCTTATTCGGCTTGTTGCCGAGCTTTTTCTTCGATAAGCCCGGCGGTGGCGGTACCTCCGAGGGTAATAGCGAAGACGGAGGCACGCAATTGACCGGCGTGGCGCGTTACCTACAACGGCTGGAGCCGCAAACGGCCGACGACGAACCGGCATTGACCGGCGTGGCTCGCTATCTGGCGGCTCTTGAGCCGGCGGCGGTCGAGCCGGAAGCGGAGGCCGAAGCAGAAGTGATTGAGGAGGAGGTCGTCGAAGCCGTCGAGGTTGTCGAGCCCGAGCCGGTACCGACCGGTGTCGAAAAGTATTTGAGTCTGCAAGCTGAACATCCGGTTACCCGAGTCGCTAAGTATCTGATCAAGGAATCAATCCAGTCCAAGGCCGCGCCGATTACCGGCGTATCCAAATACGTCACCATGCACGATAGGGAAGACCATTCGGTAACCGGGGTTGCCAAATATGTTATTCGGCAAAATATGGCCGAATCTCCAGCGGTGACTGGCGTCGCTAAATACGTGCTAAAAAAAGACTTGGCGGCTAAGGATGTGCCGGCGGCAACCTCCGTTAGCAAGTACTTGGCTAAGCAGGCGCTGGTTTCCAAGGATGTACCTGTTTTGAGCGGCGTCGAAAAATATCTGGCTCGGCAAGACAAGTTATTGAAAGAGCAGGCGCCGTTAACCGGGGTCGCCAAATTCGTTGCCGAACAGGAGTTGGCTGCGCGTAAAGCCGCGGCGTTGGCTTTGGTGGCTCGCTACGCCGAAGCGGAAGCCAAATTGCAAGCTGAAAAAGCGGAGGCATTGATGAAGCAGGAACAAGCCGAGGAAATCGCATTTGCCGCCGAAGTCATTGTCGAAGGTTCGGCGGTGGATCGCTATCTGGCCCGTCAATCCGCGGCGGCCGAACTGGCGCCGAAGCCAACCGGTGTCGCTAAATATTTGGCCAGACAATTGCAACTGCAAAGCCAGGCCGCGCCGGTTACCGGCGTGGCGCGTTATTTAGCCAAGCAATCCGTCTTAGCTAAACAATTGCCGACATTGACCGGTGTTGCCAAGTATGTCGCCAAGCAGCGGCTGGAAGTCAAGCCCGAGGTGGTGGTCAGTACGGTTTCCAAATATCTTGCGAAACACGCCGTCGAAGAAAAGGCCGCCGGCGAAGTGACTGGGGTCGCCAAATACATGGCCAAGCAGGAAGTGGCGGATAGAGAGGTGCCTAGCGTGTCAGGCGTGTCAAAATACGTAGCCAGACAGGCGTTACAATCCGACGAAGTTAGCTATACCAGAACGACCGGTGTCGAGAAGTACTTGCGCAAGCAGGGCTAATCCCGCTTGACGGCACCCAAAGCCGGCGTACTCTTTTCGGGACGCCGGTTTTTTTTCGCCGAAATTCGGCGGCTTTTTATCGTCAAGTGGCGGAGACGTCCCGTTGCGTAGGTAAAAAACAACATTCCCTAGGTAACAGCCAAAATCATGCTACTCTTGGAGGGCTAACTTTGGCCAGTATTCTTTCAACGCGTCGTGAGCATTTCCCAACCCACCGACATTCAAATTGCTCTTAAACTCTGTAAAGGGGCTTTTTTATCCGCCGCCGGTTTTAGCTTGATTATCAATATGTTGATGTTGACCTCGCCGTTGTATATGCTGCAAGTATATGACCGAGTGGTGGCGACCGGAAATCTGTCGACCTTGCTGATGTTGAGCTTGATCATGTTGATTTTGTTCGCGACGATGAGCGGTTTGGAATGGGTCCGTTCCCAGATACTGGTAAGGGTCAGTAGCCGTTTGGAGCTGCTGTTAAACGAACGATTGTTTCAGGTCGCTTACAAACAAGCGCTGTATTCCGGCGGACAGAGGGCGACATCGCAGCCGCTAGACGATCTGACCGCGTTGCGTCAATTTTTGACCGGCAATGGCTTGTTCGCATTTTTCGATGCGCCGTGGATGCCGATCTATCTCGGCGTGATGTTCATTTTTCACCCGCTATATGGTTGGTTTGCAGTCGCGACGGCAGTTTTGATGGTCTTGATTGCCGTCGTCAACGAAAAAGTCACCGCCGCGACTTTGGACGAGGCCAACAAGGTGGCGATAGCCGGACGGGCCTTGGTGAATAAAAACCTCCGCAATGCCGAAGTAATCGAATCGATGGGCATGGCTGAGAATATCAAACAGCGCTGGCTGGCGGCCGCTAACCACGTCTTGATTTTGCAAGGACTCGCGAGTTCGCGCGCCGGCTTGGTCGGGGCGTTTTCCAAGGTAATCAGGCTGGCGTCGCAGTCGCTCATTTTGGGCTTGGGAGCTTATCTGGTGATACAAAAAGAAATCACCCCAGGATTGATGATCGCCGGTTCGATATTGTTGGGGCGCTCGATCGCGCCTATCGACATGTTGATCGCCAACTGGAAGGGATTTGTCAATGCGCGCGGTCAATATCGGCGGTTGAATGAAATCTTGCAGCGGATTCCCGCCGAACCCACGCGAATGACCTTACCTACACCGCGCGGCAGTTTTCAGTTGGAGGGCGCCGTCGTAACGCCGCCCGGCGCTAACGCGCCGGTGATCAAAGGGATAAGCTTAGCGATCAATGCCGGCGACATCGTCGGCGTTCTCGGCGCTAGCGGCGCCGGTAAATCGACGTTGGCTCGCGCCTTGCTCGGCATCTGGCCCACCTCCGGCGGGAAGATCCGCCTGGATCAGGCCGATGTCCATGCCTGGAATCGCAATGAATTGGGGCCTTACCTAGGTTATTTGCCGCAGGATATAGAATTGTTCGAAGGCACGATCGGCGAAAATATCGCCCGGTTTGGCGAAGTCGATGCAGTTAAAGTCGTCGAGGCGGCGAAAATGGCCGGCGTGCATGACCTGATATTGCATTTGCCCAACGGCTACGACACCGTCATCGGCGCAAACGGCGGCGCTTTGTCGGGCGGTCAGCGTCAACGTATCGGGCTGGCGCGGGCTCTTTACGGCGAGCCCGTCGTCGTCGTGCTCGACGAACCCAATTCGAATTTGGACGAACAAGGCGAGCAGGCGCTGGCTCAAGCGCTGGTTTTGCTGAAACAAAAGGGGGCTACCGTGATTCTGATTACCCATCGAAACAGCGTTTTGTCCAACGTGGATAAGTTAATGATCTTGAATGAAGGCAAGTTGGCGGTTTACGGGCCGCGAGACCAAGTGCTCGCCCATTTGCAACAACAAGCCCAGTCGCAAGCGTCGTGACCGGTATCGATCGCTTTGCCCGCCCATGGATGTGAAGAATTTGTCCCCGTCCGTCAAACCGAGCGCCGTAATGACGCCGGTCGTCGACGATAGGCCGATACGCCTGATCGGCGTCATCATTTTGTTAGTGGCGTTTAGTTTATTCGCGCTGTGGAGTTATTGGGCGCCGATCGACGGGGCGGCGTTGGCCTCCGGCGTCATCACCGTCAAATCTCACCGTAAAACCGTGCAGCACCTGGACGGCGGCATCGTGCATCAAATCTTCGTCAAGGACGGCGACATCGTCCGGGAAGGCGATATTTTGCTGACGCTGGACGGTACCGAAGCCCGCTCGCAATTGGAAGTACTTCGAGGCCAATCGATCACGCTGTCCGCGCAATTGGCCCGATTGGAAGCCGAGCGCGATCGGAAAGCCCGCATTGAATTCCCCGACAATTTGAGCCGCTTGGACGATAGCCGCGTCGCGGAAGCCAGAACTAGCGAGACCGAGCTATTTTCAGCCAGGCGTGTGGCCTTCGAAGGGCAAATTTCGGTTCTGAAACAAAAGATCAACCAGCTCAGTACGCAAATCGTCGGGATTAAAGGTCAGCGCCAGAGCAAGCAAGCATTGTCCGAGTCTTACGGCGAAGAGGCGAAGGATTTAAAAGAGTTGTTGGCCGAGGGGTTTGCCGACAAACAACGCTTGCGTGACACCGAACGCAATCATGCCAGTAACTCGGGCGACATCGCTTCGTTAACGTCGCAGATCGCGGCCGCCGAAATTCAGATCGGCGAAACCAAGCTGGAGATACTGCAGCTCGAAAAGAAGTTTCAAGAAGAGGTGTCCGAGAAATTGAGCGAAGTTCAATCCCAGCTATTCGACGTTAATCAACGCTTGGCGGCGACCGCCGACAAGGTTAGCCGGATCGAGATCAAGGCTCCGGTTGGCGGGCGGGTGATGGGTTTGGCGATACATACCCAGGGCGGCGTGGTGATGGCTGGCAGTCCAATACTCGACATCGTGCCGCAACAAGAAGATTTGATCATCGATGCGCGGGTATCGCCGTTGGACATCGATCGGATACGTTTGGGCTTGGTCGCCGAGGTCAGGTTCAGTGCGTTTAAGCAAGCGTTGACGCCGACTACCGAAGGTAAGGTTATTCATATTTCGGCCGATCGTTTCGTCGATGAAAAGGCCGACGCAGCTTATTATCAGGCCGAGGTGGAATTGACGCCGGAGAGCTTGCAAAAACTGAAAAACCTGGAATTGGTACCCGGCATGCCGGTGGAGGTGATGATCCGGACCGGCGAGCGCACCGTCGTGGAGTATCTGATGCAACCCATCACCGACGCGTTCGCGCGGGCTTTCCGAGAGGATTGAGCGATGCGCTCGACTAAGTTGATCTTGTTGGGCTTGGCTGTTACGTTGGCGGGTCGGGCATGCGCCGACGACTTGCTGACGGTGTATCAGCAAGCATTGCAGGCGGCACCGTCGCTTAAGTCGGCCGACGTCAAAGTCGATATCGGCGCTGCGCAAACCGGCCAAGCCTTGGGCCAAATGCTGCCGCAAGTTACCGGAACCGCGAATTGGTCGGAAAATCGGTTGAACGTGCGAAATAGCGATTTGAGTTATTCGGGCACTCGTTATTATCTGTCGCTGAATCAGACACTGATCGATTTTGCCAAATTCTGGACCTGGCGGCGGGCGCGGGTAGCCGAATCGCAATACGAACTCGAGCGCACCGATGTGAGCAATCTTTTAATGTTCAGTGTCGTTGAACGCTACTTTGGCGTTTTGGAAGCGGAGGATCAACTTCGCTTCATTCAAACCGAGAAGCTTGCGATTCAACAGCAATTGCAGCAGGTGCAAAAGCGGTTTGCCAAGCAGTTAGTCAAAATCACCGATGTTTACGAGGTCGAAGCGCAACTGGATAAAATCGAGGCGGACCAAATCGAAGCCGAAAGCTTGGTTTCCTCGGCTAAGCAAAACTTGAGGGAGTTGACCAACCAGGAGCCGGACAGTCTACTAACCTTGCGCGAAAACATTGAATACAAGGAATTGGAAGGTAAGTTGGACGACTGGATCGCCGTGGCAACAAACGATAATCCGGCCCTGGCCGCGCAGCAGAAAGCCATCGAGGCGGCCGACAACGACCTCGTCGCCCAGAAATCCCGCCACCTACCGGTGGTCGACCTACAGCTTAACTACTACGATACCAACACCGGTTATCAAAGTACCCTGCTGTCCAATCAAACCCAAACTCAAGTCGCGGCGATTAACGTCAACGTGCCGATCTTTAGCGGCGGTACGACCATGCATCAGGTTCGCGAAGCGGAAAGCCGCTTGGCACTGAATCGCCACGCCGAGGAAGAAAAGTTACGGACCGTGGTCAAGGAAACCAGCGATGCGTTTTTGACGTCGAACGCCAACGTCAGGCGGATTAAGGCTTCGATCAAGGCGTTGGAATCCGCTCAAAAGTCCCACGATGCGATGCAGAGTGCCTATAAATACGGTGTTGCCACCATCGGTGACGTTTTAGTCGCCCAGCAAACCGAGTTTCGAGCCAGGCGCGATTTGTTGCAGAGCAAATACGCGTATATTAAAAATCGCTTCAGATTTTTACAGGCCATCGGCGCTATCAGCGAGGAAAACTTGCAGGAAGTCAATACTTGGTTGGAGAAGCCGGTGCAAGCTTCTTCAGTCCCGAACCCTGAAAAATAGCCGCGCGATTTTGGTTATCACGCTTGGGTATATCCCGGTAATTCCGGCGAACTCTCGGCTAGCCGCACCGAGAGCTTCGAACCGGACGTGTGTTAGCGGTGAAAGCCGGCGATGGCATCGATAACCGTGTCCACTTCGGTGTCGAGCATGCCTGGCCACATGGGTAGGCTCAGGCACTCTTGAGCAAGTTTCTCGGCAATCGGCAATGAAAATTCGGCAAACTCAGGATAACAAGCCTGGCGATGCGGAGGAATAGGGTAGTGAATCATCGTGCCAATTCCGGCGGCCTGCAAATGCTGCTGTAAGGCGTCGCGTTGGGGACTTAATACGACGTACAAGTGCCAAACCGGATCCGCCCAGTCCGGGACAAACGGCCGGATTAGATTTGAATCTCGCTGAATCAGGCTGTCGAATCCGACGTGGTAGCGGCGTGCGATTTCCCGCCGTTGCCGATTGTTTTCATCCAATACCTTGAGTTTGACACGTAAGAAAGCGGCTTGTAATTCATCCAGGCGGCTGTTTTGACCCAGTGTGTCGTGTTGGTATTTGATCGTGGAGCCGTAATTGCGAAGTCGCCGAATTTTTTCGGCCAATTCTCTATCGTTGGTGACCACGGCGCCGGCATCGCCGAGCGCGCCCAAATTCTTGCCGGGATAGAAGCTGGTGGCGGCCGCATGGCCCAGGCTACCGGCTTTTTTGCCGTAATATAACGCGCCTTGCGCTTGCGCGGCATCCTCCAGAACGAACAGCTGGTGCTTATCGGCGATGCGCATAACGGCATCCATATCGGCGACCTGGCCGTACAGATGGACCGGAATGATGGCTCGAGTGCGCGAGGTCACCGCCGCTTCGATACGCGACGGGTCCAAATTGTAAGTGCGAGCATCGGGCTCGACCGGGATGATGGTTGCTCCGGTGCGGGTAACCGCCAACCAGGTTGCAATAAACGTGTTGGACGGCACGATAACCTCATCGCCGACGCCTATTCCTTGGGCGGAAAGTGCCAACGCTAATGCATCGAGTCCGTTACCGACGCCCACGCAATGTTCGGCTTCGCAATAGCTGGCGAATTCCGCTTCGAACCGCTCGACTTCTTCGCCGAGAATGAACCAACCGGAGGCCAAGACGCGTTTAAAGCTTTGCTCCAACTCGTTTTGCAATGCCAGATTGGGCGTTTTTAAATCCAGAAACGGAATCATCGGCGCTTTTCTCTAGCGGCCTTCAGGAAGACGTCGTAGTCGCGGTAATAATCTTCTTCGGTGTAAAACTCCGAAGCCAGGACCAAGCAGACCGCGCCGGATGAAAAATTGTCCAAGTCGCGCCACATGCCTGGGGCGATATATAAGCCGTAATAGGAGCGATTTAAATGAAACAGTTTCTTTTCGAAGCCGTCGTCCAAGGTTACGTCAAAGCTGCCCGACATCGCGATCATCAGTTGCTGTAATGTCTTATGACCATGCGCGGCGCGCGTCGCGCCGCCGGGAACATCATACAAGTAATAAGTACGCTTGATCTCGAACGGAACATGGCGCCCCGCCTCGATAAAGGTCAAGTTGCCGCGGGCATCCGGGATGCGGGGTAATTCGATGATTTTGCAATCGTTAATCGACATTTTCTTCTCCGGTTAATGGGATCTCGAAGAACTCATGTACGGTTCCTCCTCCGCCAAATTCCGTTTTGAATTTATAAAGTCCCTCATTCAGCACTTTGCCGGCCTGTTCGTTGCAGATACCGAAATCGAGCCAACGCTTTCCGTCGCTGACGGCCTTGGTAATGCAGAAGTCGAACACCGCGTCCAGTGCGGAAAATTGATAGCCGATGTCATTCGCGGCGATATATTGGGTATGAATACAGGTCGCGGTGATAAACAATAAAACGCCGGCGACGACTTGGTCTTGGTGGGTGCCGCAAACGATTTGAATTTGATCGGGAAAACGCTCGGCGAGCATCGTGATTTCGCTCAAGCTATGAACCGGCCCGGTGCCATGTTTTCGCGCCAAATTCTCGGTTAATACCTGCCAAAATTCGCCCAGTAGGGCCATGTCTCCGGATAAGCCTATCTGATTTTTCCGCGCTTTATTCAAACTGCGCCGCCGCCGTTCGCTGATCCGCCCGCGCGGCGTCGTCAGGTCAATCGAGCTCGAGAGATCGCAGCGGTAGCGGTGCGCGTTGAGTCGGAACAGCGCGTATAGATCGTCTTGCGCCGGTTGGCGGTGATAAAAGGCCGGTACCGCCTTGTACAATAGGCGTTGTTTGCATTGGCTTCGATAATAGCGGCAACAGGTCCGCAGGGCTTCTATCATCCGCTCCCCACGTAGTTGGCCCTGCTGCACGATGCCCCCGTAAGTCGCGCCGGGATGGCTGACCACGCAAGCTTCATCGTCCGGTTGCAAGGCAGCCGGCAACAGGCCCAGCCAGCCATGTTCGTCGTAGATGATCAGCGATTGGTCGACGAAACGACTACCGTGATAGGATAAAAACCGCCGGGTATGCAGTAGCGTGGATTGCAGCGAATCGTCGCAAAAGCTATCCCAATCCTCGGCGTCCGCTTCGCCGTAAGCACGCACTTGTAACGTCATTCCCGCTCCAGCCGCGCGCAGGCAAAGCCATCGCGTCCAAAGTGGTTGCCGTTATAAAACACGTAGAGCTGCTCGCCAATCTGGATAGGCGCCGCGTACATAATCGCATCCGAATCGAATTCGCCGGGCGAAACGTCCAGGTTCAGATGCGCATCCATGCGCCGCCAATGTATCCCGTCCGCCGACTCCGCATAACCTAATCGGTAGGCGGCGAAAGACCGCCGGCGCACCGAGTAAAATAGCCGAAACCCGCCGCCGGGTTTTCTGATCACGCAGGGGCGGCCGAAGCCGTGCTCGTCGGCTTCCTCGACACGAAGCTGCACCTGGCCGTGGCTGGGGAAATGCACGCCGTCCTTGGATTCGACATAACGCAAATCGTAAACCGGCATGCTTTTACCGTTCAACTCGATCCAGTCGCTACCCGCCACGTACCACAACCGGACGACGCCTTGATCGAGCAAGGCCCAGGGGCCGCCGCGAATATGCCGCTCTTGGTCGGAGCGTTCCAACACCGGAACGCTGGAATGGCGGTGGAAAGTTTCGCCGCCGTCGTCGCTGATGGCTAGCCCGGTTAACAGGCGGTAGCGGATTTTGGTACCCAATTCGAAACCGGCGTAATACAGAAACAGGCGTTGGCCGCCCATCGGTAGCACCGAGCACGTCAGCAAACCGTTCTCGTCGAAGCTTCCTGGGGTACCCAGGTCTAGTAGCGGGCGTTCGGAGACCCGCAATACTCGGGTGGGATCGTTGGCATCCACATCGACGAAACCCGGTCTACCCAAACCGTTGGCGTCGCAGAAAGTCACGAAAACCCGGATCACCTCGGGCGATATTTGCAATGGAGTCGGTACCATCGCATGGCTGGTTGCCCAATCCTGGTCGCCGGGAGGCGCATAAACGATGCCGAGTTTTCGCCAGTGCATCGTCATGCTTTAACCTTGAAAAAACGGAGCGAGCTGACTTTGGATGGTGCAGGCATTGCCGCTCCGTACAAAGCGCCGTCTTCGGTGTTTTGCGTTAGCACGATACCCGGCCCGATCCAGTTGTCCTTGCCTATCGTCAAATTGTTCGCGAGCGTGGAGTTCACGCCTAAAAAGCTGTTTTCACCAATGTGGCAGAAACCGGAGATGACGACGTGAGAGGAGATAAAACAATGATCGCCGAGCGAGGAATGATGGCCGATATGGTTGCCGCTCCATAAAATAACGTCGTTACCGATGCTGACAAAAGGTTGCACGGTATTGTCTTCGAAAATAAAACAATGCTCGCCGATCCGGGCATTGGGCCAAACGAACGCGCGAGTACTGATGTAAGACGCCAATCGATATCCGGCGGCTTTTGCCTGCTGCGTCAGGCGAGCGCGCAGACGGTTTAGCTGGGTATAGGTGACCGCCACGAATACATCGTGATCGGCTGGCGAAAAATGCTCCGTCATGGATTCGAACGGCATCAGCGGCAAACCGTTCTTGGTGTCGCCCGTTAAAAAGGCGCTTTCCACCGCAAAGCCGACCACGCTATATGGGCTATCGGCTTCGAAATATTCTTGGGCGATGTCGGCGAATCCGGATGCGCCGACAATAATCAGTTTTCGTTGTTTCATGGCGGTATTCATCTCGGCAAATTAAGGTCTTTTGATCAAAATGTCTTCGCGGCGATTGGCCATTGGCAAATCCGCCGCCTGAGGCACCACCCAGCCGTGAAAACCTTGGGCTCGAACTCGCGCTAGTATTGCCAGAACCACCGAATCGTCCATCGCGCCGGGATCCAAAGTATTGAACGTCACCGTGGGCGTTTCGTCCTTTCCGACATAGGCTTTATGGCAAGCGATACCGGCACTGCTCGAGAAAAAACGCTTGCGCATGGTTGAATTGGGAATATCGCCTAACAGTATTTCTCCGCCTTCCGATAATAGCGATAAGGATAGGTCAACAAAATTCCACAAATTGCCTTCGAGGAAAATATATTGGATGACGCTATAACAGATGATGACATCGATGCGCCCGGTATATTGCGTAAATAAAGCCGGTAAATTCGGATAGCAGCCGGGGTATTTAACCGTATTTGGAGCATCCGGCAGCAAATCCAGCATTTCCTGGCTATCGGCCAGCAATAGCCGATGGTCTTGGTCCGCGCACAGTTTTTCCAGAAGCACTGGCAGTTGACTGCAGCCCGGACCGATCTCCAATACTGTTTTGCCGCGCTGCCGCAGATTGAGCAGCTTGTTGCATACGTCGGAAAAAATCAGCGGTTCCTTGCCTTCGCGGTAACTGTCCGGAAAGCCGACTTTCTCGTGTCGGCTTAATTGGTCGGATTTCGCCAATTCGCGGAATTTATCGAAATTCAAGTTTTCAAACAGATTATTGTCCGACATGGCTATCCTGAAAAATAAAGCAAACCGCCGGGAAAATCATTGCCGGAATCCCGAATAAAGCAAGCTATAGGCTATTTCCGGACGGTAGGGATTTAATGATGGAATATCCTGGCTACCCATCTGCGCGCCACCTTGCGCCAATTGCGAAACGAATAGGCTTTCACTGTGGTAGCGTTCGAAATACGCTCGGCTCTGTCGAGATTGATCCAGCCAGAATGACTCGTCCATGCGTTGAATGATGTCGTCCAATTTGTCCAGAGAATCCCAGGTGGGTGCCCCCGGATAAATTAAGTCGGTGCTGCCCCATAGCCGGTCGCGCGCATTTTGGTGAGCCACTATCGGGATTCCCGCCGCCATCGCGTCGATAATCGCCTTGCCGCCCGACAACGGTAATGTTGGGAGATAAATATCGACTTCCAGTTGAGTCAATATCTCCGGTAGATTCGGCGCGGGGCCTAAGTAAATAAATCTTGAATCGGCTAGCCCATTCCGACTCAGTGTATTATAAATATTCTGTAAATACTCGTCACTCAAATGGCCGATATGAAAATGAATGGCGTCGTGGTGTAACAATACATGCAGAATGACTTCCAGGTAATCGAGATGATAAGGTAGGCTTTTGAGTTTATGCAAGCCGCCGCAAGAAGCGGTTTTCAGTCGGGGGGATGCAAAATTCCTTTGAGCGTTTAGATGATAGGCAAAGCCTGCGGAACTCAGGCATAAATAACGGTTTTGCTGGATGTCGAATTCATTTCTGCAGCGTAAAAAGCCGACATTATGCAAATCGATATGGTGCGCACCCTCCAAGTAACAACCTAAGGCTGGATAATGGTCGCAGTGGTGCATAAAAAGCACTGTTTTATCGGTATCCGAAGCGATTGCCGCCGTGGCTACCGCGTCGTAACCGTGCGACAGCATGTAAACGGAATTGGTGTGAGGGTTGGCTAACGCGGTCTGCACCGTGCGCAATTTATCCAGAAAACTTTGGTTGTCGGCATTAATGAACCCAATTAGATTGGACTCGTCCAAGATAGTCGCCATCACGGGCTTCTTGCGGTTATTAATATTACTGGCAACTAGTAATATTGGCAGTTGGCTTGTCCGTATAATATCGCGAACTATTTCCAGATGCCCGCCTAGGCAGTACAGTTCGGTAACCAATATTATATGATGAGGCTCGTTGGGTAGTTCCTCGGCTTTGGTTAGCAGCTCGAAAGCTGACAAGCGGCCGACATCTTGACACATTTGGTCGAATTTCGAAGAGACCAAGTGTAGGCCTTGCATTGGTTGAGAGCTTCCTAGTTCGATGAAAAACTGGGTCATCGATTGCAGAAATTGTTCGAGATCGTTTTTTCTTATTGCCGCTTGCTGTGACCGGATAAACTGTTGAATATCCTCAACCATTGATCATTCCTGCTGTTTTGAAAATTGGAAAGTTATTGTCTTAGCTGGGTGTATATTATCCGGAAATCAAATTCGCCGGGAATACCGGAGAATATCCCAATTCTAAAATCCACGGCATGAGTAGTTGATTAATCGTCAGTGCCTCGTCTTTCGAGTAGCTAATGCTATGACCGCGCGCATCCCGAGATTTTTCGTAGGTTGAAATGGTTTCGGCGACCGATGCGATTGCCGGAGAGGGAAACGGTTCAAGATCCAGCTGATTCGCCAATTGATTCAGCGTGCCGCCGAGCGTTTCCGGGTTCGCTAAATCTTCCAGTCTGACCTCGATAAATCGGGGGGATTTAAGCAACTCTCTCCGTTTAAGCACTAGCGCGGCAATCATGTTCTCGAAGCGTATCGCAGCTCTGGCAACTTCGGTGGATATCCAGCCCTTTTCCATCAGGCTCCACATAATCATGCGCGGGTCTCGAATCAGGTGGACAAAATAACAATCCGGATAAAGCTCTCGCAGAAACTCCAATCGCCAAAAGTTTGCCGGCGTTTTTTCCACCCAGCCAGCCTTATCGGAAATGGTGGTGGCATGGTCGAAAGTATAGGCAATAAAATGCCGCATCGCGTTGAGTACCGGCTCTCTTTGCGGATAAAAGTTTCGGCATAACACCATTTCCAGCAAACAATCGACGGCTCCTTCGTAGTGCTCGAAAATATCCGATGAAAACCTCGCTTGAGCTGTGAAGCTCTCCGAGGGTTCGACGCCAGTTACTAGATTACGCATCAAATGTTCAAAGCGTTTAACAGCCATGGGCGTGCCCGCGGTCGAAAAATCATCGGTAATCGCCTGTATTAGGTCGTAAAAACCGTCGTTTTCAACCAGAAATTTGGTTTCAATCGGTACGGCATAGAGGGCGCCATGTCGATACAGTGCATTTAGTGTAATGGTAGTGCCCGAGCGACCCATGCCGCCAATAAAAACACGTTTCATTTGGTAGTTTAAATGGAATTGATTGTAAAGCCAGTAATTGATAGATCAGAGTGAATTCTATCAATTAAGGATAGTCGGCTGCTTGGACTGACGTTTTTCACGTTTTCCAGACGAGTTTGCGGAGTTGGTTAAATTGTTTATATGGTTTCTTAGATCGCTGATATTCACGATCATGTCGTCATGCACGCCTAATTCGTGGGAGCCGTCCAGTCTAAAGCATTCAAAGAAGACCAGTTTTAATTTCGCTATTTGGGCCATTTCGGCAAGATAGAAATAGTTGCTGTTCTTATAACCATTCACTAAAACCACGACTATCGTTCCAGGGCGGCAAAATACCAGATTCGCTTGAGCGGCCCCTGCTTCCGAGACAATGATTTTAGCATTAGAAAATACGCGGATTTGTTCTTCGAACGAAGCGCGGCCAGGGTCGAAATCCCAAAAACCCTCGCGGATAAGCATTTCACGGCAGAGTTCGCGGTTCACTAAACGGCGAAATTCGACGTTAGTGCGAGTAATTAATATCCGCTCATATTTAGCAATGCCTTGCATGGCATGATCGGCCGCGAGTTCCTTTAATAACTCGACGGCTGTGGGCGAAATTAAAATGTCACTTTTTTTAGGTAGCTGCAGGGTGCGAACCGTATTGATCGATAGGTCCGATACCCAATGGAGTTTTCCAACCTTCACCGAGGCATTTCGCGCAACCTTGATGACTATGGCGTCGTTTCCTAAAATTAGACGGATGACGGCTTCCTGAAGTTTGCCAATTTTTTCATCGATTAAAAAAGTAGCATTACAAGCGAGTCCATTCTTTCTGGCTAATAAGTATCGGGGTAGAACCTCAATTATCCAATGGAAGTAATTGTGACCATGATCGTGCATGAGCGAAAACGCTTCGGGTACATACAAGTCCGTGTAAGTATATTTTACCGCGCAAACATTATTGACGGCATGAAGTATGTAATGGCATTTAATTTCGGAAGTGTTGTCGGTAGTATCGTCAAGATGGTCGTAAAGTAAATCGTGGCTATTAGCGATGATCATGGCGCTACCGCCAATTAGTACCACGTTTTCCAATATACAGTAATACGGTGTCGGTAGCGGGTGAATTTCAACTTCGCCAATGGTGTTGTTAGGCCGATTCAGAAAATGCGGGTCTGGGACCGAAATGCTGGATGCCGCGGAAAGCTTTTTAACAAACCAGCGACGATTTTGAGAAAATTGAACTATTTTGTGTATTTTTCCAACGACGTATACACCTTCGCGCCAGTTATTCAGGTGCGGCATGGGTAAGAAATAGTTGAAAAAATAGTTATAGCAAAGTGCGGATGCTCCAAAATATCCGCAGGCGGAGAAGGCAATTGCTAGAGCCAACCAATAATTATTGCGATAGGTTTTCGGTACAAGGCCTTTTTTACTGGCTTCGTCGAACAGGGCTTGCAATAGCGCGGGGCCGTTTTTAACCTCGAAACGCAGTTGCCGGTCGAGCGAGTTGTCGCATGCAATATTGAACCTCGACAAGATATTCCAAGTGAGGGTTTCGCTATCCACGTTGTCGTTGAAATTGAACGGCAAACGATTTTCGCGGATGCCGTTCAATATGAAGTGTCGGAAATGGTTTTGCGTTACATCGGGGTATTGCTTTTTGTAGAATTCCTCGTCAAAGCCCAAAATGTCCCGAAGGCTCGTTTGCGACGACAGTAATCGCGCTTGCTGTTCTTGAGCTGTTTGAGTATTTATCGACCAAGGGAAACGGCCTTCGTACATGCCTTGGGTAAGAAAGTGGATCAGAGGATCGGTTTTCGTATTGGCGACATCGGGGAACTTCTCTAAATAAGCTTTTTTATCGAATACCAATAATTTCTCAATGACAGCTAACTCTTCATCGGTGTATGCGCTTATGTCAAAAAAATTTTTATACATGGTATTGGATGGTGTTTATCGAATACTAATTCTTGAGTTAGGCTTTTTTATTGTTTAAATGACTTTGCCGCCAAGCAAGAACCGAGTCGGCGGTTTCCCAGCGGTAGCCTAATAAGCCCGCGAGAAAAGGGTCGTCTTTGAAGCGGCCGTTCATCATGCGCGAGAAATTAATTTGCTGTTGAATAATGGGCAGGGTGTAGAGATTGTTAATGGCTCTTCTAACATTAGGCGATACGTTAACCCCGGCGCGGTGGTAAGCGAGCGCGTCGAATATTACGGCATCGCCTGGGTCCGCTATGATTTGAATTTCATGCTTTTTAGCGTACTCGTCCGAAGGAAAAGGCTCATGGAGATGGGAGCCGGGCAGGAAAAACGTGCCGCCGGTCGTCGCGTTAAATGGATCGATACAGAATAGCGATTGCAACGCAATCGGACGAGAAATCGTAAAGTGTTGATATTGCAGTTCGCGATGCCAAGCAGTTTGATAAAGAGTATCGTCGGGTGGGTTTAATATACCGACTTGGGAGGAAAGGCTAATATTGTTGCCTAGCGCCTTTTTAATCACCGGTAAGATTTTTTCATTACAGGCAATTTTATGCAGAAAAAAATCGTCGTAGGCCAGCATGGAGCGTACGATATACCGATCTTTTAGAGCAATCAGATTGTCTAGCCCGAATTCGTCGACTTGCTGCTGATAGATTTCGTCCAGCTTTTGCCGGGTATAATCGACTTCTTCTACCGTTAGAGCGGATTTTATTACCGAGAAGCCGTTTCTAGAGACTTCTTCCAAGTGCATTTCGATATCGGTCTCGTTTTTATGGCGTTCGTATACGCCGTGAACGGCCAAATTGAGTTTTTCTGCTTCGGCTCTCATTATATTGTCCTCGATTAATGGGGATTCAAGTTCTTCGGAAACAAACGGTTGTGCTTGCTTCCAAGTTTAAGTCCGCTCTAGAGTTGAGTTGGTGGTGCGATAATCCACGATAGATTCAAGCGCTTTTAAATTGACGCCATGATTTTGGTGGTCCACTTGTGCAAACATTGCTCAAGATCATACTGAGTCACGATAGTTTTTCTGGCGGCTTTGGAAAGCGAGTTGGCTTTTCGTTTGGGTAGGCTTAACGCTTCGACCACTCGGTTGACCAAGCCCTCTTGATCAAAGAAATCGAACAACAAGCCGTTTTTGCCATCCTGAATCAGTTCTCTTACCGGTGCGGTATCGGAGGCAACGATGATGGGGCCCGTCGCCATGACTTCCAGCAGCGACCACGACAATAAAAACGGATAGGTTAAGTACACATGTACTTTCGAGAGTTGTAAAACGTTACGGTAATCCGCCTTGGCGAGGCGGCCGAGGATGTGAACCCGGTTCGGGTCCAAGTGGGAACCGACTTCCCGCATCAGCATGGCCAGCCAGGAGTCGTGGCCGTGGGGACCGGGACCGTAGCCGCCGGTTTCACTACCTATGATGATGACGTGCGCGTCGGGTCGACGCTTCAATAGTTCCGGGAGGGCACGCATAAAGACATGAAATCCGCGCGTGGGCTCAAGATAGCGGGCGACAAACGTGATGATCTCGTCTTGTCCGCCAAGCGTTATGCCCTTGTTTGGAATCGTCAGGGTTCGAGTGGCATCTGGGCTAAAGTAGTTCGTGTCGATACCCTCATGAATCACGTCGATTTTGGATTGAGCCCAAGCGGGGTAGGTGCTCCGCTGCCAATGGGTCGGAGAAATCCCGGCATCGATGTCGTGCAGCGCGTGCAGATTGACGGTATTTTTCAAGCGCAACTTAGCGAGCTTTTCGACATCGTCGGTTTTGAATTCAGGATCGAAATTAAAGTCCTGGCCGGTCGCCGCGTAAAAATATTCTAAATATCCCAAGTATTTTGCATGGGGCCAGATATCGCGCAACAACAGCGCCTCGCCCCAGCCGGGATGCACCATCACGATATCGGGCTGGAAACCTTGGCTTTTTAGCAGGTCGGCGGCCTTGGCGGTGGCTTCCGCTCGCAGAATTTTGGCTTCCCATTCGCTCATCAATGGATGAATATCCGGGTTGCTACTGCGAGACGGAGTGTATGCGATAGTACTGATGTTCGCGATTTCGACATTCGGCGCTTGGCGAATCGCCATGACTTGATTTTTTGTGTCGTTGGCTAAATGCGTGGCGATTTGCAGGAATTGGGCTGGAAAATTTTGATGAATAAATAGGATTTTCATAGGAAAGGACAGTTGGGGCTAGCGATGCCGGCGAGTTCGAGGCGGAAATGCCAAGCCATCGTGCGAATAGCGGTCCAAGTTAAGATTGTTATTATAGTAGGGGTCGAAAAACAGTCGGTTCGCCCAGCGTCCGCGCAATGCCGATTTTTCCTTCTCCAGTCGGGCGCGTTTTTCCGGCGTATCGTCCCGTCCTCGACTGGCCGATTCCGCATGCCATAATTTGGCTTCAGGCGTCCAGACGATTTTTTTGCCCGAGTCTCCAAGCCGCAAACAAAAATCCACGTCATTGAACGCTACGGGGAACGCCTGGGCATCCAGGCCGCCCAATGCCAAATAATCCGATTTTCGGCAGATTAAACAGGCGGCGGTAACCGCGCTAACTTCGCGGATTAACTGATTATAGCCGAAATATCCCAAATCGGATTCGTCCCACAAGTTGCCGATATGGCCGGCTAAACCGTGTAATCCCAGCAAAACGCCGCCATGTTGGACCATGCCGTTGGGCCATAACAACTTTGCGCCGACCGCGCCGATGTCCGGCCTTAGCAACTGGGTAACCATGTTTTTTAACCAGTCAGCATGGATCGCCTCGATATCGTCGTTGATTAAGCCGATTATTTCGCCTGTTGCTAGGGTAACCGCATGGTTATTAATCGCTGAGTAATTGAAGCGATGCGGGTAGGGAATGATGCGAATGCCGGCTTTTTTAAGTTGGGATAAATACTTGAGCGTCGCCTTATCTTGCGAGTCGTTGTCGACGACGATGATTTCCAGATAGGGGTAGTCGGTTTTCTTTAAGCTCTCGATACATTTTTCCAGCAGGATTCGATGATCGCGCGTCGGAATGATTAGGCTGGCCGTCGGCCAGATTTCCGGTTGCCGCCAGCGCATTACTCTGAACGCGTTCTCGGCGATCCGGGTTTCGATGCGGCTGCCTGGCGCGATTGCGGGCAGGCACTCGGCGACCGCCTCGTCCAATGCTGGGGAGAGACTGGCTTGATGACGGTGGTATAACACTTCCGGCAGGTGTTTGATCGCCGACGCGGTTCGCTCCCGGTCGGGAAGCGCGCGGACCGCCAGCCACGGCCAGCACTCTGGGTGATCCAGCCACACCGAATCCAGCGGCAGTAGCCCGCTTCGCACCGCGAATAGATGCTGAAGTAGGTCTTGGCTCAGGAACAAATTCAGGTCCCAGTCCGGCTTGAACCAGGGTTCGATGGTCGGCGGCTGACGATGCAGCAGGCAATCGCTGTAGGCTATCCGAACCGCCGGATCGGCGAACGTGCTGCCGATTCGGGCTAGCGCCGATTCCGGCAAAGTGTCGCCCGCCTCGATAAAGCTCAACAAGCCGTCGTGTTGGCTTAATTTATGTCTGATGGCTTCGGGCCACGCTCGGCTATCGACCACGGTCAGACGGGAATCGGTGGAGTTGCCTTGGCCCTGTGCCAATACCTCGAAACCCTGCCAGCTTTGCGCAGACAAACTATCCAAGGTTTTTTGCAAATCACCGTCGCCAAACACCACGATCAATAAGTCTTGTTGGCAGTCGATCGGCGTCCGGATCGCTTCAGGCTGATAGCATGCGGCCCAATCCGGATACGCCGAAAAATCCACCGACATCGGCAAATAATCTCGGTATTTTAAGAACTGTTTCGCGAGCAGGCGTCGTTGATCAGGCAACAACACGGGGTCCGCCTCGACGAGTTGCTCCAGTAATTGCGGGGCCGTGGCCACCGTGAATGGGCTGCCAGGCAGGTTTTGGCCTTGTTCGTTCAATACCCGGACTTCGTGGCTGTCGCCGTCGGCATAGGCAAACGGCAGGGTGTAACTAAAACCGTGCCGGCCGTTGCCTAAACCCATCTCGATCAAATCCGTCCGCCGCTGATCGGCGTGGACCTCCCCGATCAATTTATCGTCCACGAAAACACTCAGGCGTACCGCTTGATCCGGTCTGGCGGAATTCCAGGCCCAGCCGGTGAGTTTCAATCCTCGTGTATTAGCGACGCTGCCGAGCAGTGTCGAGGTCTGTCGATTTTGGGTTCGGTTCAGATAAATAGTGCCGTTCAGCCAGAATTCGCTATTGGCGACTTTGGCGCGCAAGCGACTAATGCCGCGCAATTTCGAGACCGGTAATGCGACGCGAAAGCCGTAGCAACCATCCCCGATGGTCTGCGATTGCGGTATCCAAAAATGAGCGTGGATTAGCGCCAACGGATAGTCGTCGCCATGGATTTCGACGACGACGCGTTCCTGTAACCGCGTGGCGTCGCAGACCCAGCCCGACAAATAGCCGTCGCTGAAATCGGTTAATTCGCCTTGGAAACTCATGTCGGGTCGTTCATTGCGAAATAACGGGATGGGCGGAGAGTATGGCGTTCAGCCAATTTTCGGCCGTCGCGTCGGGAGCCAACGGTATGTCGCCAGCCGTTGGGTCCAGTAAATCGGCATAAGTCCCGATGGCGGGCGCGGCGATTGGCAGACCGCAGGTTTTTGCCAGCCGCCACGCTATGGGTTCGATTTGCGGCCAGCGGCTGGCGTCGAGTATTAACGAGCACCGATGCAGCGCGAGCATCCTCGGAATTTCCTGGTAAGCGAGCGCGCCGACCACCCACGCCCGGCCGGTTGCCAGTAGCGCGCCGTCATCCACGCTTTCGCCGAATACGATCAATTCCGCATTCAGCCGCCGAGCCGCCAGCCATCGGGACATCTTCAAAAGCGCTTCGAAATCGTCGCCACCGGGCGCGGCCTGTATGACGGCGATGCGCAGGTGTCGGTCCCGAGGCAATGGAGGGATGTTTTCGGCGGTGTCGCGATCGCTTGCCCTGTTTGGGGCTCGGTAGCGAAACCGCACTTCCGGAAAACGCCGCCGAAAACGGTTTAACCCGTCCCTCGACGCCAAATAAACGCCGCTGGCGTTTGCCAGCAATTGCCGCGAACCCTGGCGCAAATCCGCTGGACTATTCAGGTCGGGCAGTCGGCTGCCGTAACGATCGATACATTCGACGCAAGCGGTGATGTTCGGAGGATCGCCGCAAAACGCCGCGTTCGGTCGAGTCAGCGTGATGCGGGGACAATACGCGGCATAATCGCTTAAAAAGATCCGGTAGGGAATAGCGAGTTCGATCAGCCCCGGCCCTATTTGAAAAGGCCAATCGGCCAAATTGTAAATATCGATGCGGGCGAGGTTCAGCCGGGACAGGTCTTGCCACAGTGGCTGCTCATCATCCGGCCAGCGGTAGTGCAACGACAGCGGCGTTTCGGTTCGAGTGCTTTGCAAGGAGAGGGACAGTGCGCCGTCCGCCGCGCGCGACGCCTGCAGGGTAAACGTGGCGGTTTGGCTTAGGCCTTGCGCCAACCATTCTCCTCGCAAATCGTCGGGCTGGGCGGTGGGCAGTAGGGCCAACTCCGCGCGTTTGCCGGACCGCATTGGTAAAAATTGCCGCTGCAAGGCTAGCCGTATCGGCCGCAACGGATCTTCCGATAGGAAGCGGTCGTATTGATCCGAATGGTCCGGGTATCTAGCGTAGATCTTGGCGACATTCTTGGCCGCCAGATCGGCTTTTTCAGTCCCGAAAGACACGCTACCGGCGTGACCGACGAACACTCGCGGCGTGCAAACGTTACGCCAACCCCGCCGTTCGGCGCGTAGGCAAAACTCGGTGTCTTCCCCGTAACCGCGTTCGATCATGCGGCTATCGAATCCGCCGGCTTCGGTTAGACATTGGCGTTTGATGTATAAACAAAAACCGACGCCAACCGGAATATCCACAATGCTGTCGGCGGGCAGTTCGGCGAAGAGACGATCCAAACGTTGCAACACCGCCGGCTTGGGCAAGGCCCAAGCGCGCATCGGCGTCGGGTAGCTGACCAGTTCGCCGTTGTTGCTGAATGGCGTGACGGTGCCGATATCGTTGGCCAGATATGCGGCGTCGCGCAAGCGGTCCAGCCAATCGCCGTGTACCACGGTGTCGGCGTTGAGCAGTATCGCATCGCGATGCGGGCCGAGCCGTAGGCCGCGATCGACGGATTGGACGAAGCCGGCGTTGACGGCTTGTTTTACTAGTGTGATACGGCCTTGGTCCGCCAGTTTGCGCAAATAAGTTGCCAACAAAGGATCGGGGCTTGCGTCGTCGACGACAATCAAGCGGTAGGCGGTGCGATTGGCGGCGGTTAAAACCGACTTCAGACAAGCCTTGGTTTCCGCGTAACCTTTATAGACCGGCACGATCACGTCAACGGCGCCGTCTTGCTCCGCTATTGTCAAAGCGGCATCGCCGCTGGACGCGACATCGGACGCGCCGCTGAAAACCAGCGGCGACCCGGCCAGATCTTTATTCGCCAAATGGACCCGGATGTGTCGGGGGCGATTGGGGAGTTTAAAGGAAAATCCGTCGCGTTCGCCGCCCAAGCCGTTCCGGTTTAACAGCGGGGTCGCCAGAAACGGTTTCAGCGTGTAATCGATGCCGTCGAGAACCACGCTGAGCGGCGGTTGCCGCTCGGCGTTCAACAGCCAACCGCTGAGGGTTTCGCCGTCGAAGCGGCAAGCGCCGACCGGTGCATCCTTGAATCGGGTCAGAATCCGCGCCGCCCGTAATACATCCACCGGTTGATCGTGTCTGGCCAAGGCCGCCCAGGCCAGCTGCCGCGAAGCGGGGTTGGGCGGCAGGGGATGCGCTTCCAGCAGTTCCAGCAAATACGCGATCAACGTGTCATTGTCCGGAAACCGCCTTCTCGCGTTGAACAATAATTCCACCGCGGCATTGGGTTGTCGGCAGTGCTCGAGCGCCTTGGCTTGCAAAAGCGTCAAATCGACCGACTTAAGTTGGTAGACGCGCGTTACTCTGTCGATCAGTCGCCATGCGTGGTAGGGGTGGCCGCTGCGCAACAATCGGGCGGCGGTATCGACAAAATCGAGGGTATGCGACGGTTCGCCGCCGACGGTTCGGTCGCGGTCATCGAGGCCTATCGCTTCGGCGGAAAGCAGGGGCAGTGGGGTTGATCTCGTCAAAACAGGCCGGGACTTTTTTGGGGGCAAGGCCGACGCAATCCGACCTGCGCCAATGTAGGCAAAAAATTCGTCAGGCAAAAAAAAGGTGCCGAATGTTCGGCACCTTTCAATGGGGTTTTAATTAGTCGGAAGCGTCATTACAGGCTATCCAAGAAATTTCCCAGGCCGGTCAGACTGATATTTTCGGCGTGCGCATCGCTATCGAAATTACCAATAAAGCGCTCGACATTGCTGATGTCCAAGGTCGTGCCATCGGCCAGAACCACGGTAGCGGTATTGGCCGCGGTGTCGACCGAGCCGCTGGTGATGTGTACGCCGAACAAATCGAGTACGTCTCTACCGGCGCCGCCGTCGATGGTAATCGTGGTCGAGTCGTCGTTGATTTCGCTGGATTGGACGACGATTTTATCGTTGCCGGTACCTGCGTCGACGATATCGCTGCCGTCTCCGACCGTGATCGTGTCTGTGCCGGCGCCGCCAAAGATCGTATCGTTGCCGGTGCCGCTGATGATGCTGTCGTTGCCGTCGCCGCCGATCAATACGTCGTTGCCGCCGCCGCCGGTAATTTTGTCGTTGCCGCTGCCGCCATCCAGATAATTGTTGCCTGAGCTGCCGATTATGCTGTCTTTACCGGTGCCGGAGACGATCGTGTCGTCGCCAAGGCCCGTGACGATGGTATCGTTGCCGGTGCCGGCGGTGATACTGTCGTTTCCGGCGCCGCAGAGGATGCTGTCGTTACCGGTGCCGCTATCGACGGTATCGTCGCCGTCGCCGGCGTCGACGATGTCCTTGCCGTTGCCGCTGACGACGCTGTCCTCGCCGGCGCCGCCTTTAACGGTGTCGCTGCCGGTGCCGCCAATGACGGAGTCGTTACCGTCGCCGCCTTGAACGTTTTGAGCAATGCGGCCGGAATACGTCAGGAAGTCGTCGCCCGCGCCGAATATCACCGAGCCTCTGAACAGGCTGGACAGGTCAAGGGTGACGTTGGTTTGGGTCGAGAAAATCAGCGCGTTCATGTCTCGAATCACCGAGCGGCTTAAGCCGTCCAAGCTGAAGTCGCCGCCGCCTTGAATCCAGACCACGTCCGAGCCGGATGGAATTTGGTCTACGAGACTGGTTTCCGGATCGACAATGACACTCAAGGTGTCGCCACGCTCTCTGTCCAGCGCGGATAAAAACGCTCCGTCGACAAGACCGGAATCTTGCAATTCGGTCAATGCACTGGTGCTCTGGTCGTTATCGTAATTTGAAGACATTCGTTAGCCCCTTGTATTTTCTTAATAATTAGGCTGTCGCATGGCGTGCATTAAATCGCTACTACCGTTAACGGCTTGGCTGGGCCGTGGTTCCGGGAGTGCACTGTCTAACATTCCTAGCGAAACAACTGTGCAGGCAGTATAGATTCGCTTTTTTTTTTTGCAAGGCGATGCCAAATTTTTTTAACGGCCATCGCAAATTCGGTGTCGAATCTGGTTAGCCGAATTTAGGCTGGCGTTAGCGCGAAAGCCGGTGTCAAAGGGCTGAATCGTTTGGTGCGCATACGAAGCGGTGGTTTGGTTAGGCACCCCGGCTTGGGTGGTTTCGCAGATTATATTGCTTTGCGTCCGTTTAGGCGCGCCGAGGTGATTGGCGCGTCGGGCTACGCCGGTCCGTTGATGATTTTTTTGATCAAAGTGCTCCGCGATAAGGCACGGCGAAATGGTTTATCATGATAACTCACCGAAAATTTCAGAGGCTCCAATGCGCCAGCTATTTCGCTTGATCCTTATTTTGTTCGCGTCCGGACTCGTTCTGGCCGAACCAGCGCCGGATGAATTGGCGCCTGTGCCGGAGCCACCCGATTTGCCGATGCCGATTCAGTCGGGTGAAGAAATGGCGCCGGATATTACGATCACCCGCAAGGGCCGGGACATCATTCACGAGTATCGCCGTAACGGCAAATTGGTCATGGTTAAGGTGCAACCCGATGTTGGGCCGCCCTACTACATGCTGGACACCAACGGCGACGGGGAAATGGACGTGAAGAAAAACGATTTGGATAAGAACACCAATGTCAACCAGTGGATCTTATTCGAATGGGATTGACGGCCGGGGTGGTCGATGGCGATTAGGGTGGCTGCCATCGACAATCGCTGAACGCGGTGTTATTCGCTCACTTTTAGCAGCCAGCCGCCTTCCGCATCGCATTTGCCGGCCTTAGCCTTGGCGGTGACCGAAATCCGGACCGCCGCATTTTTCAGATCTACGGGAAGATGACCTTTGACCCAATAAAAGGTGTCTTTGTCCTCGATTTCGACGTCGACCGGTTGTTGCCGGATGCTGACATGGATGTGGCCAGGGCCGTTGCTTCCCGATACCGCGAACGAAAATTCCGCGCCAGGCGCGACCGTTGCCAAATGTTCGGGGTGGTAACGAGTGATTTTTGCCTTGATGCAGTTGTCTCCGCCACCGCCGCCGGCCGAGCCGCCGCCGTGCCCGCCGTGGCTTTCAGTGGATTGCGACCAAGCCTGCTGAGTGATGCCGGTCAGCGCAAGAATGGTGAGTAACTTGGGGATGCGCATGGGTGTTTCCTCATGTTCTTATTGTCAAAGTGTCCAGATTATAAGTCCGAAGCCCGGAAGATTGAAATTCGGGCCTATGGCGCCGATGGGCTTGGCATTGAAGTCCCGGGTGCTTTTGATTACATTGGGCGCGAGTCGGTTGATTTGCGAATTTATAACAATAGTAAGGGGAGGGGGTATGTTGTTTTTGGCGAAGTTGTGCGGCATTTTGACGTTGATTTGGTTTTACATGACCGCGAAAAATCACGGCGGTCCTTTGTTGAACTGGCCGATTATCGGCTTGATTGGTTATTGGCTGACGTGGTGGCTATCCAAAATGCTGATTGTCGTGCCTTTGGCCGGCATGGTGCCTAAGCATTCGGTGGTCGAATTCCTGCTCACCCAATTGCCGGTGTTGTGCTCGTTGGCGGTCTGCTATTTGATTCGAGGCAAGCTGATCGCCAGTTTGTCCGCGGTCGATAAATAACTGTTTCGGTGTCGAAAACTGTTTTAATCACCGGTGCGGCCCGCCGCATCGGTGCTGCTTGCGCCAGTTCCTTGCACGAAGCCGGTTGGAATGTCGTGCTGCATTATTACCGGTCGGAAGCCGCCGCGTTGGAGCTCGCCGGGGCGTTAAACGACGTTCGACCCGATTCGGCCTTCACCGTAAAGGCCGATTTGGCGGAGGCGGATCAGCGCGGCAACCTGATCGAGTTTGTCGCTGATTTGGGTGGTGTCGATGCGTTGGTGAACAATGCTTCGGCGTTTTTACCGACGCCGTTCGGAAGGGTCGCGGAAAGCGATTGGGACGATTTGATGGCGGCTAACCTGAAAGCGCCGTATTTTTTGTGCCAGTCGCTGGCGGCGGGTTTGAGGCGCCGGCGCGGCAGCATCGTCAATATTGCCGATATACATGCCGAAACGGGTTTGCCGGGCTATTCGGTTTACAGTATCGCCAAAGCAGGTCTGGTAGCGATGACGCGCTGTCTGGCCAAGGAGTTGGCGCCGGAGGTCAGGGTGAACGCGGTCGCGCCAGGGGCGATTTTGTGGCCGGAACAAACCGGATCCGAAGCGGCCCAAGCCGAAATTCTTCAGCGGGTGGCGTTAGGTCGGCGTGGCGACCCGGACGATATTGCCGGGGCGGTCCGGTATTTGCTGACCGCGGACTACGTGACCGGTCAGGTTCTGACGGTGGACGGCGGTCGCGGTTTGAATCGTTGAGTTCAGTATTCCGCCGGGCCTAGTTTGGTTTGGCTGGCTAGCGTCTTGTCGAAAGCCTCCCACAGTTCGCCGAAACGGCGGCCGCAGACCGGGTGGGTTTCGTTAGGCGCGATTTCGGCCAGTGGCTCCAGCACGAAGGCGTAGCGTTCGATTTCGTCTCGGGGAATTCGCAGGCGGCCGTCGCTAATTATGTCGCTGCCGTACAAAATCAAATCCAGATCCAAGGTTCGGGCCGAGAACTTTTGGCTGTCGCGGCTGCGGCCGTGATCCAGTTCGATTTGGCGGAGCAGTTTTGCCACCGCTTTAGCCGGAAGGTCGGAGTCGAAGCTGGCGACCAGATTGTAAAAGCTATCGCCGCTGAAGCCGACCGGTTCCGATTCGTAAATGCTCGAGACCGTCAGATCGCCAAACTGGGCTTGCAGCGCCCTTAAGCTGGACGGGATGTGGACTTCCTTGTCGATGTTGCTGCCGATGCTAATGTATCCGGTCGGCATGGTCTATCTCTGGCCTCGTTCTATTACGATGCCGACGTCGCGGGCTCGGCTGATCGCGCCTTTTTTGTTAAGAGTAATGCGTACCCAGGGAATGGGGAATTCGCTGCGCAGTAGTTTGGCGATTTCTTCGATCAGAGTTTCCACCAGAAAGAACTCGCTGTCTTCGACGAAGGCGACAACCCGGTCGGAAACGGTTTTATAGTCCAGGGCATGGGCGATATCGTCGCTGGCGGCGGCGGGGCGGATGTCGAAGCCCATCTCGATATCGAGCACCACTTTTTGCTTGATTTTTCGCTCCCATTCGTAAATGCCGATCAATGTATCGATCTCAAGACCGCCTAAAAAGATGATGTCCATCGTTGCTTTCCGGTTATGATATTTTCTTCAAAGCGGCCAGTATCGAGTATCCGGCCGGCCTACACAAGTATCGAAACGAGGTTGTTTGAATGATGGAATGGTTGCTGGTGCCTTTTGCTTATCTGACCGGGTCGGTATCCAGCGCGATTATAGTTTGCAAATTGATGGGGCTGGCGGACCCGAGGGAGAACGGATCAGGCAATCCCGGTGCGACCAATGTGATGCGGATAGGCGGTAAGAAGGCCGCGGCGATTACGTTGGCCGGCGACGCCTTGAAAGGCTTGATTCCGGTGCTGATCGCCAAGGCGCTCGGCGTAGACACGATGGTGCTGTCGGCTGTGGTGTTCGCGGCGTTTCTCGGTCACTTGTATCCGGTCTTTTTCGGATTCAAGGGTGGAAAAGGGGTGGCCACGTCGCTGGGCGTGACCTTGGGTGTTGCGTGGTTATTGGGGTTGGCGGTTTCAGGTACTTGGTTGTTGGTTTATAAAATCGGTAAGATTTCGTCGTTGTCGGCGCTGGTCGCCGCCATATTGACACCATTCTACGTCTGGTTGATCGTTGGCGACGTATACTTGATTGCCACTTTCGCGCTGATTTCCTCTGTGTTGCTTTGGCGGCATCGCAGCAATATTCAGCGTTTGCTGGCGGGTCGGGAATTCTGATCGCAAACGCTTAGATCGTTAGCAATTCTTCCATCGGCCAGCGCGGCCTGGCGAAAATCTCCAGGTTTTGGTGCTGGCCAGCCAATAGGCGCTGGCAACCCGCGTAAGCGATCATGGCGCCGTTGTCGGTGCAAAACTCCGGCCTTGGAAAATAAATGCGGCAGCCGGTTCGGTCGGTTAGCGTTTGCAATTGAGCTCGAATCGCTTGGTTCGCGCTGACGCCGCCGGCGACGACCAGGGTTTTTAGCCCGGTTTGCTGCAATGCGCGCCGGCATTTGATCTGCAAGGTGTCGGCGACCGCTTGTTGAAAGGCGTAGGCGATGTCGGCTTTATCTTGCTGGGTTTGCTCGGTAGCGGCCAACGCGTTCATCGTGAAAGTTTTTAGGCCGCTAAAACTGAAGTCCAGTCCGGGGCGATCCGTCATCGGTCTTGGAAACTTGAAGCGCTCCCGGCCAAAAGTCGCCAGTTCGGCCAACTTGGGTCCGCCCGGATAAGCTAGGCCCAGCATTTTAGCGGTTTTGTCGAAGGCTTCGCCGGCGGCATCGTCCAGTGACTCGCCCAGCAGCCGGTAGCGGCCTATCCCTTCCACCTCGATTAACAGCGTGTGGCCGCCGGAAATCAACAGAGCGACGAACGGAAACTCCGGCGGTTCCGCCTCCAGCATTGGCGCCAGCAGGTGGCCTTCCATGTGATGAACGGCGATTGCAGGGATTTGCCAGCTCCAGGCCAGGCCGCGGGCTGCGGCGGCACCCACCAGCAAAGCGCCCATCAGGCCGGGGCCGGCTGTATAGGCAATCCCGTTAATCGAGTCAGCTGATAAATTGGCTTCTGCCAATACGCACTTGATCAGCGGCACCAGCTTGCGGATGTGATCTCTGGATGCCAGTTCCGGAACCACGCCGCCGTATTCGCGGTGCGTGGGAATCTGGCTGTGCAAAGTGTGGGCAATCAAGCCTCGATTCGAGTGATAAACGGCGACAGCTGTTTCGTCGCACGAGGTTTCTATCCCTAAGACATACATTAGTTTTTGAAGAAATGGAAATTGTCGGTATAATCGAACGTTTCACATGGGTAGCATGCCCTAGGCTTCAACCAGATACTAACACAATTCGGATTATTGCTAATGCCTTCAGTAAAAGTTAAAGAGAACGAACACTTCGATATCGCGATTCGTCGCTTCAAGCGCGCTTGTGAAAAAGCCGGTGTATTGGCCGAGGTTCGTCGTCGCGAGTTCTACGAAAAACCGACCACCGAGCGTAAACGCAAAGGCGCCGCCGCTGTAAAACGTCATTTGAAAAAGCTGGCTCGCGAGCGTTATGCGCTGAAAAATCTGCGTCGCGGTCGTCCGCAAATTTAAGTCTGGCCATGGATGCTTTAAAGGAGCGTATCAAGGAAGAGATGAAAGCCGCGATGAAAGGCGGCGATAAAGCCAGGTTGGGCGTGATTCGTCTGATTATGGCCGCCATCAAGCAAGTCGAAGTCGACGAGCGGGTTGAGCTGGGCGATGATCGGGTGTTGATCGTGCTCGATAAAATGCTCAAGCAGAGGCGCGAGTCGATTCGGCAATTTCGCGATGCCGGGCGCACCGACTTGGCGGAAATAGAGGAGGCCGAAGTGCTGGTTATCCAGGATTTCTTGCCGCAGCCTTTAAGCGATGACGAAATCGATGCGTTGGTCGCCGGTGCGATAGCCGAAACCGGTGCGGCAACGATAAAGGACATGGGCGCTGTTATGAATGTGCTCAAGCCCAAAATGCAAGGACGTGCCGACATGGCTCAAGTCAGTGCGAGAATCAAGGCTCGGCTGACTGCGTAATCCTTTGCGGCGGTAATATGTCCGGCAGGATACCCCGCCAGTTTATCGACGATTTGTTGGTCAGGGTCGATATTGTCGACCTGATAGACTCCCATGTTCCCCTCAAGAAAACGGGCTCGAATTTTGTAGCCCGTTGTCCGTTTCACACCGAGAAGACTCCCAGTTTTTCAGTTAACCGCAATCGGCAGATTTATCACTGCTTCGGTTGTGGTGCCAGCGGCAACGCCATTAGTTTTTTGATGGATTTCAGTCATCTCGGTTTTGTCGAGGCAGTCGAGGATTTGGCGGCATTTGCCGGTGTCGAGGTGCCGAGGGAGTTTCAGTCGTCCGATGCGACGCAGTCTCGCAATCTTACTTCCGTTTACGAGGTGCTGGAAAAAGTCGCCGGGTTTTACGTCGAGCAGTTGTGCAATAGTCCGGAGGCGGGTCGGGCTGTCGAGTACCTGCGTGCTCGCGGGGTTGGTGACGATGTGGCCAGGACATTCATGCTCGGTTATGCGCCGGATCGCTGGGATGCGTTGCTCGGGCGGCTCCCTCGCGAAGCCTTGATCGAAGCGGGTATGTTGGTCGTTAAGGACGATGGCAAGGCTTATGATCGTTTCCGGGGGCGGTTGATGTTTCCTATTCGCGACAAGCGTAAGCGCGTGATCGGATTCGGCGGACGAGTTTTGGATGACAGTCTGCCTAAATATTTGAATTCGCCGGAAACGTCGGTGTTCTCAAAGGGCAGAGAGTTGTATGGGCTCTGCGAACTGTTAAGCGAGAACGGCAAACCCGAGCGGATTCTTGTGGTCGAGGGCTACATGGATGTGATCGCGCTCACTCAATTCGGTGTGGTGAATTCCGTGGCCGCGTTGGGTACGGCGCTATCCAAGGCGCATGTCGATTTATTATTTCGATATACCTCCGAATTGGTCTTTTGTTTCGACGGCGACAATGCTGGCCGTCAGGCGGCTTGGAAGGGGGTTGAGGCGGCCTTACCGTGCTTGCGGGACGGAAGGCAGATTAAAATTATGTTATTGCCTCAAGGACATGATCCCGATTCGTTGATCAGGGCTGAAAATTTATCCAAATTCATGGAACGAATTGCAACGGCGCGAGTCCTTTCCGACTACTTGTTCGAGAATGTCACCGATGGGCTCGATTTGGCGACCGTCGAAGGTCGTTCGGGGTTGGCGAGCAAGGCGAAGCCTTTGATCGACAAGGTGCAGCCGGGATTTTTCAAAGACATGATGTTGGCTCGGTTGTACCAGTTGTCCGCGGTGGAGCTTGTTGAAAACGCGGCTACACTTAAAACGACGATGCCCAATCCCGTAAGGCGGGGTGGTGGCAAGCAAATGAGCTTGGCGCGCAAGGTGATTGCTTTATTGTTGCAATATCCAAATGTTGCCAAGGCTGCTGAGATTCCGGATGAATCGTTGAATGGGTTGGATTTTCCTGGTGCCGAGTTGCTGCGTGATCTGTTGACGACGATTGCGCTTGAAAAACCCGGAAGCAGCGCCATTTTAATTGAACGGTACCGGAATACTGATCAGGAAAAAATCGTCGGTGCTCTCGGAGTTGTCGATTTGGGTTTGCCGGAGGGCGGTGAAGTTGCCGAGTTCGAGGGGGCGCTGCATCAGCTTGTGAAACAAGGACGGACTCTGTTGTTGAATCGGCTGATCGAAAAGGAGGCCAAAGAGGGCTTGAGTGACGCGGAGAGAGAGCAGCTGCGCGGTTTGTTGCGGGAAGGTTGATTCTCTCTGGAAGCCTAATCGTATGATGCGCTGTAGCGCTTAAAAACGGATCGGGGAGTGGTTTTATAGGGGGTGACCGTGGCAGGCTTTCGAGATATAATTACCGGTTCTGCGGCGCTTGGTGCTGAAAACGTATTGTGAGTGAAGAATGAATCAAGAACAACAGCAATCTCAACTTAAACAGCTGATAGCGAAAGGCAAGGCGCAAGGTTATTTGACCTATGCGGAGGTCAATGACCACCTGCCGAGCGATATCATCGATCCCGAGCAGATCGACGATATTATCGGCATGATCAACGACATGGGCATTCAAGTTTATGAGGTTGCGCCAGACGATGATGATTCGTTGATTGCCTCGGACGCGGTTGTCACCGCGGACGACGACGAGGAAGTGGCCGAGGTTGCGGCATTGGCGTCGGTGGATAGTGAATTTGGTAGAACCACTGATCCGGTACGCCTGTACATGCGCGAAATGGGGTCTGTTGAGCTCTTAACCCGCGAAGAAGAATTAAAAATCGCCAAGCGAATAGAAGAGGGTCAGCGGCAAGTTGTAGGGGCTATCTCCCGCTCCGGCTTTATCGTTGAATCGTTTATCGAGACGTTCGATTCGGTCAAGGACGAAGAGTCTGGTGTGCGATTGGGTGATTTAGTAACCGGTTTCGTTGATTTGTCGGAAATCGAGGCGGAGATCGAAGTCGAGGCTGTCGATATTGACGCGCCGACGGAGGAAGCGGAAGAGGAATCTAAGGTCGTCGATTACGATGAAGTCAAGGAAAAAGTCGATCAGCTCAGAAAAGCGCTTAAATCAGTAACCGCTTCGATTAAGAAGCATGGTTACGGGCATGACAAAACCGAGAAACTGTTCGACGCATTGGACGAGATTTTTAGCGAGTTCAAATGGACTCCGCAATATTTGAAAAGAATGGTTTCTATTTCCGAAGAGCTGATCGCTCAAATTCGGGAGGAAGAGAAAGCGGTGCTGGAAGTCTTCGTTAAAAAGGCGAAGGTGCCACGCAAAGACTTTATCAATGCGTTTGCTGAAAATGAAGCCAATATCGCTTGGTTAGATCATTATGTCCAGCAACATCCTGCCTATGCTGGGGTTTTAAACGAGCATCGCGAGTATGTTGTCGCCGTGCAACAAAAACTGGCCGATATCGAGGCTCGGTATGGCTTGAGCATCTCGGTGTTGAAAAATATTTGTCGGAATATCTCGCTCGGCGAGGCTAAAGCTCGGCGCGCAAAAAAGGAAATGATCGAAGCGAACTTGCGGTTGGTGATTTCGATAGCTAAAAAATATACCAATCGTGGCTTGCAATTTCTTGATTTGATTCAAGAAGGCAATATTGGTCTGATGAAGGCCGTCGACAAATTCGAATATCGCCGCGGGTATAAGTTTTCAACGTATGCGACTTGGTGGATACGCCAAGCGATTACTCGTTCTATCGCCGATCAGGCCAGAACGATTCGAATTCCGGTGCATATGATCGAGACCATCAATAAGCTGAATCGGGTTTCGAGACAAATCCTGCAAGAGCTTGGCAGGGAGGCTACTCCGGAGGAGTTGGCGGAGCGGATGGAGATGCCGGAAGATAAAATTCGCAAGGTTCTGAAAATAGCCAAGGAGCCGATTTCGATGGAAACGCCGATCGGCGACGACGAGGATTCGCATTTGGGGGATTTTATCGAGGATTCGAAGATGTTATCTCCGATAGAATCTGCTACAATCGCTGGCCTTCGCGAGTCCACTCAAAACGTATTGGCTGGATTGACGGCAAGGGAAGCGAAAGTGTTGCGTATGCGCTTCGGTATTAATATGAATACCGACCATACATTGGAAGAAGTCGGTAAGCAATTTGACGTTACCCGCGAACGAATCCGGCAGATCGAAGCTAAAGCGCTGAGAAAACTGCGTCACCCATCCCGTTCGGAACAACTTCGCTGTTTCCTTGATGAATAATACCGGGGCCCTTAGCTCAGTTGGTCAGAGCTTCCGACTCATAATCGGCAGGTCGTAGGTTCAAGTCCTACAGGGCCCACCATTGATATCCTAGGCCGTTCTCGCGGCCTTTTCTATGTCCGCCACGTTTATTGCGAGGTCCATCACCGTGAACAAAAGCTATCTCTTTACCTCTGAATCGGTATCGGAAGGTCATCCCGACAAAGTCGCCGACCAAATATCCGATGCCATTGTCGACGCGATTCTGGCCCAAGATCCTAGGGCACGGGTGGCCTGCGAAACACTCGTTAAGACCGGAATGGTTGTGTTGGCCGGCGAGGTGACTACCAGCGCTTGGGTCGACACCGAAGAGTTGGTCAGAAAGGTGGTTTGCGAAATCGGTTACGACCACGGCGATATCGGTTTCGACGGTAACAGCTGCGCGGTATTGAATGCCATTGGCAAGCAGTCCGCCGATATTGCCTTGGGCGTCGACGAATCCGAAAATCATGAACAGGGTGCCGGCGACCAAGGTTTAATGTTTGGTTATGCCAGTAACGAAACCGATGTGCTGATGCCCGCGCCAATTACTTATGCGCACCGGTTGGTGGAACGCCAAGCGCAAGTTCGCAAAAACAAGACCTTGCCTTGGCTGCGTCCGGACGCGAAAAGCCAGGTCACATTCCGCTACGAAAACAATAAGCCGGTGGCGATTGATGCCGTAGTGCTGTCGACTCAGCATTCGCCGGAGGTCGGTGGGAAATTGTTGGAAGAAGCGGTGATGGATGAAATCATCCTGCCAACCTTGCCGAAAGAATGGCTGCATAAAGACACCAAATACTTCATTAACCCGACAGGTCAATTCATCATCGGCGGCCCGGTCGGCGACTGCGGTTTGACCGGTCGGAAAATTATCGTCGATACCTATGGCGGTATGGCTCGTCACGGTGGCGGCGCGTTTTCCGGAAAGGACCCGTCGAAAGTCGACCGATCCGCGGCCTATATGGCGCGTTACGTCGCAAAAAACATCGTCGCGGCCGGTCTTGCCGAGCGTTGCGAGATTCAGGTTTCCTATGCGATCGGCGTTGCCGAGCCAACTTCGATTACGGTCGAAACCTTCGGTACCGGTAAAATTGAAGAATCGCGTTTGGTCCAAATCGTTCGCGAACACTTCGACTTGCGTCCGAAAGGTTTGATCGCCCAATTGGGGTTGTTGAAACCGATTTATCGTCCCACGGCGTCTTACGGTCATTTCGGCCGCAACGAAGCCAGCTTCAGTTGGGAAAAAACCGACAAGGCCGAAGCATTGAAAGATGCGGCCGGCGTTTAATCAAGGAGATTGAAATGACGCAAAACGATTACAAAGTCGCCGATATGGCTCTGGCGGACTGGGGCCGGAAGGAAATTCAAATCGCCGAAACCGAAATGCCGGGTTTGATGGCCCTGCGCGCCGAATATGGCGCGTCGCAACCGTTGAAAGGTGCGCGTATCGCCGGTTGTTTGCACATGACCATCCAAACGGCGGTGCTGATCGAAACCTTGACCGCGCTGGGTGCCGAAATTCGCTGGTCGTCGTGCAACATCTTTTCGACCCAGGACCACGCGGCGGCGGCGATCGCGGCGGCCGGCATTCCGGTGTTTGCTTGGAAAGGCGAAACCGAAGCCGAAGCCGAATGGTGCATCGAACAAACGATTCTGGGACCCAACGGCTGGCGGCCGAACATGATATTGGACGACGGCGGCGACCTCACCAATATGATGCACGACAAGTTTCCCGAGCTGATGGCCGATGTTAAAGGTTTGTCGGAAGAAACCACGACCGGGGTATTGCGGCTGACCGAACGGGTCGCCAAGGGTTCATTAAAGGTGCCGGCGTTCAACGTCAACGATTCGGTGACCAAATCCAAATTCGACAATCTGTACGGCTGCCGCGAATCGCTGGTTGACGGCATCAAGCGCGCGACCGACGTCATGGTGGCGGGTAAAATCGCGGTGGTTTGCGGTTATGGCGATGTCGGTAAGGGTTGCGCGCAATCCTTGCGCGGCTTGGGTGCCACTGTCTTGATTACCGAAATCGACCCGATTTGCGCGTTGCAAGCCGCGATGGAAGGCTACCGGGTGGTGACGATGGATGAGGCTGCCGCCCTGGCCAATATCTTCGTCACCGCGACCGGCAACGTTCACGTGATTACCCATGAACACATGAAGGCGATGCGCGACCAAGCCATCGTCTGCAATATCGGCCACTTCGATTCCGAGATCGATATTGCCTCGTTGCGCCAATATCCCTGGGAAAACATCAAGCCGCAAGTCGATCACGTCATCTTCCCGGACGGTAAGCGCATCATTGTGTTAGCGGAAGGCCGATTGGTAAATTTGGGTTGCGCAACCGGCCACCCGAGTTTCGTGATGTCCAATTCGTTCTGCAACCAGGTTTTGGCGCAAATCGAGCTCTGGAACAACGCCTCGGCCTATGAAAACAAAGTCTATGTGCTGCCTAAAAAGTTGGACGAGAAGGTCGCCAGCCTGCATTTGGCGCAAATCGGCGTGAAATTGACCAAGTTGACCGCAGAGCAGGCAGCTTATATTAACGTCAAGGTGGATGGACCCTACAAGCAGGACCATTACCGTTATTAATAGCGGGATAGTAATAAAAAAGGGGGCGTAGGCCCCCTTTTTTGTGGTCTGATTATTCGGTAGATTCCCGGCGGCGTAGCTCAAAACCGAATTTCGGCTTTTAGGCGAAACTCTCGGCCATTCATTTTCAACACGTTCGCCCGTTGATCGGGGCCGAGCATTTCGTAATGGGAGTCGAATACATTGTATACGCCGAAAGAAATATCCGTTTTTGGGACCAACTTATCCGAGCTCAGATTTAGATTGATCAATTCATAAGCACGGGCGCTGGTTCCCCAGTAAGTTTTACGTTGATCGACGAATATGCTTTCAATCCCCAGGCGCAATCGATCATCGAAGAGAGGCTCGGCGAAATGCAGTTTGAGCAGATTTTGCGGCGAATCGTTGCTCCAGGTTTCGTCGGCGTTGTGGTCCTCTAACCAGCTATAGGTGTAGGAGGCTTTAAACAAACGGCCGTTCCGCCAACGCTTTTCGGATTCGAATTCGGCGCCATAGGCATGATACTTGCCCACATTCATAACGGCGTAATTTCCGTCAATATCGCCAGTTGGAGCAGCCTGTAGCAGGTTGGAGATGTCGTTGAAAAAAAGCGAGCCCAACAGGCGAAGATTGTCATTGGAATGCCATTCAACAGTTGCTTCGTAACTCTTGATTTGTTCTTCGTGCATCTTGGGATTCGGGATGATGCCAAAGGCATTGTAGTCGCGCTCCCAGGCGTTGGGAGCTCGAAATGTCGAGCTATACAAGAGTTTGGCCGAGAGGTTGTCGCTTGCGGTCCAAATCAGACCGAGCCGAGGATTGAGCTGCAAGTTTTTCAACATGTGATGATAGTCCAAGCGTAGGCCGGCGCTGAATATCCAATTCGTATCCAGCTTTATGTCATCTTGAACGAACAGCTCCAGCCGATGACCGTTACGATGGCCGGCTACATAGCTGAAATAAGGATCTTTGTCGTAGTTGATTAGTCGTTGGCGTTGGTCGTACTGATATTCCAGACCGGCAATCAGTTTGTGGATATCAAATGCAGTCGTTGTCAACTGTATTTCGCCGCCAAACCAACGACCGCTGGCTTCGTCGTAATTGATGACGCGGGCGTTTTCCGTTCCGGTAGGTTGATCCGCGTAGTAGTCGTAGCCCTGGAAAAAACCTTTCGCGGAAACAGAACTATTGGTATCGAGCGTTTTTAGATATTTAAGATTCGTGAAGAATTGCTTGTCGTTAGTGAAGTACTGGGGATCGTTGAAAATGGCGTCGTAAGAGGCGGTCGGCACTTGCTTGCCGCGGCTCACATAGCCGCCGCTCAAGGTCCAATTTTGGTAGGCGATTTTGCCGAATAGCCGGTCGGCTTTTTCGGTGTCGAGGTTTTGGGCGATGCCGTTATTCGTTTCTGGCGTATCGTATCCCGGAAAATACAGATTATCGACCCCGGCGCGATCATAATGCGAAGCGGAAAATACCAAATCCGCACCGTTCTCCAAGGTTTTGCCGTAGCTAATTCTGCCCTTGTAAGTGTCGAAACTTTCTATTTGGCCGGATGCTAGCGCACCGTCTATCCCTTTGCCTGTCTTGGTAATGACATTGATCATGCCTAGAAAGGCGTTTGCGCCATAGATAGACGAACCTGAGCCGGGCACGTATTCGATGCGGTCGATCAGCTCCATGTCGAGCATGAATTCCTGGGCGATGTAACCGCCATCGTAGACATTTTCGTTCATGCGTTGGCCGTCGATCATCAACAAGACCCTGGAATTATAATCTCCGCTTCGGGCAAATCCGCGAACTCCTAGATAGGTGTAATTGCGGTCGTTGCTGAGAAAGATGCCGCGTAAGCTATTTAAGGCGTCGGCTAAGGTTCTCCACCCGAACGTCCGGATATCTTCTCCGGTGAGTATCGAAATGGACGTTGGGGCATGGGCGACGGATGAGCCAAGTCTGGATGCCTTGATAACGTGAACATTCAGCAATTGTTCTACTGACAGATCGGTTAGATCCACCGATCCAGGATCGGGAGCCGCTACGGCGAGGCTCGGCAGGATCAGTATTATTCCCGCCAAAGTTCTAAGCATTTGAGCGTCCGCAGCAAAAGGCGAAAACAAACGCGTCGTCGGTCGTAGCAGAATGCGCGGCTGACCGATACTTGTGTAAAATTCCCACTTTCAGGCGATCTATCATGTTTTGTTAAGATGGGCTCGAATGTTCGTCTTGCAGCTGGAGTCTGATGGAATTTTAGTGCAACTGGCCATTTTGAATTGAAGTGTTTCCAATTTGCCGAGTTGCTGGTGCGACCAGCGTTCCTTCCGGGTGGCGAAGATGATCTCCGGACTGAGAAAAATGGCACAATATTGTCGTCAAGTCACCACTCTTCCATTGCGAGATATTGTTGAACAACCGTGCTTTAATCGAACGCGATCTGGCTGTGCTTTGGCATCCGTGTAGCCAGATGAAAGACTATGAATTAAGCGGGGATGAGGCATTGCCGATGATCCCGATCAAGTCTGGTAGCGGCGTCTGGCTGGAGGATTTCAACGGCAACCGCTATTTGGACGCGATCAGTTCCTGGTGGGTCAATCTGTTCGGTCACGCTAATCCAACGATAAACCAAGCCATTAAAGACCAGCTCGATACTCTTGAACACGTGATACTTGGTGGATTTAGCCATCAAGCCGCGATCGAGCTTGCCGAAAAATTAGTGGAAATTACGCCGGCTGGCTTGAATAAGTGTTTCTACGCCGACAGTGGTTCGGCAGCTGTAGAAATTGCGCTTAAAATGAGTTTTCACTACTGGCGTAATCTGGGTAAGACTGAAAAAAACCGCTTCATCACGTTGGAGAACAGTTACCACGGCGAAACGCTTGGTGCTTTAGCGGTAGGCAATGTTGCCTTGTACAAGTCAACCTATGCGCCGCTATTGATGGATGTAATCAGCGTGCCGGGGCCCGATTGCTATTTTCGCGAGCCTGGCGAAAGTTGGCGGGATTACTCAAGTCGCCGCTTCAAGGCGATGGAAGAAGCCTTGGCTGAACACGCCGAATCCGTGAGCGCGGTGATCGTCGAACCTTTGGTGCAATGTGCCGGCAATATGCGTATGTACGATCCGGTGTATTTGAAATTGCTGCGCGACGCTTGTGATCGTTACGAGGTGCATTTGATCGCCGACGAAATTGCGGTCGGTTTCGGACGTACCGGTACTCTCTTCGCCTGCGAGCAGGCCGGTATTAGTCCGGATTTTCTTTGTCTTTCTAAAGGATTGACCGGCGGCTATCTGCCGCTCTCGGCCGTATTGACCACCGATAATGTGTATCGGGCATTTTACGACGAGTATCGAAATCTGAACGCATTCCTACATTCGCATAGTTATACCGGTAATGCCTTGGGTTGTAGGGCCGCCCTCGCGACCATCGGTATTTTTCAACAACAAGACGTTTTGGCGCGCAATAGGCACTTGGCGGCGGTATTGGCGGGGGCGCTGGAACGCTTTCGCGAGCATCCCCAGGTCGGAGAAGTACGTCAAACAGGTCTGATCGCGGCGATAGAATTAGTGAAGGATAAGCGGACGCGAGAGCCGTACCCTTGGCAACAAAGGCGAGGGTTACGGGTTTACCGGCATGCGCTGGCCCAAGGGGTGTTGCTGAGACCGCTTGGAAACGTTATTTATTTCATGCCGCCATACGTGATCAACGAAGCGGAGATTGAGTTGATGGTTGAGGTGGCCTGGCAGGGTGTGCAGCTGGCGGTGCAGGACTAATGAGGGTTTCTCGTCTCTATATTCCCCAGCCGCTACAGGTTGGGGGCAGCGTCCAACTTGACGAGACGCGCGCTCACTATTTGCGTAGCGTGCTGAGACTAAAGCAGGATCACGAAGTTATATTATTCAACGGCTTGGGCGATGAATATTTTTGTCGTTTGGACGAAGTTAGTCGTAAAACGGTTAGTGCAAGAGTAGAAAGCCGTATCGAGCGTAATGTCGAAACGCCGCTAAAGGTAATACTTGGCATTGGGGTGTCGAGGGGCGATCGCATGGATTGGGCGATGCAGAAGGCGGTAGAGCTGGGTGTTGCAAGGCTGACCCCGTTGGTCACCGAGCGTTGCGTAATTAAATTTGACGAGGATAAAAAGCAACAGCGTCAAGCTCACTGGCGGGGCATCATTCAACATGCGGCCGAACAGTCGGGCCGAACCATTCTGCCGGAATTGGCGGACTTAGCCGACTTGCCTAAGTGGGCGTCGGAACAAACCGGGTTGCGCCTATTTCTCGATCCGTATGCTGATTTCAGTTTGGCCGATTTGAGGCCGGAGGGTGAAACCGTGACCTTGCTATCCGGTCCGGAGGGTGGGTTTTCCGAGGCGGAGCGGGAATCTGCCAAATCGGCTGGCTTTATCCCTGTCAAGTTGGGAGGGCGGATCTTGCGTACCGAAACCGCGGTCCTAGCGGCATTGGCCGCAGTGCAGGCCTTGTGGGGGGATTTTCGTTAATGCGGACCGCGATTGCGTTGCTGGCGCCGCTAGCTTTGTTACTATTATTGGCCGTTGTCGCCGGGTTTATCGGTTACGGCGTTCTGCTGCTGGTGGGTGATGTCCTGCCGCTCGCGAAGTTAGTTAGTAAGATTACATTGGTGCTGCTGTTGCTAAGTGTATGGCCGTTGAAGCACTATTTGCGGCTGGATTGGTCGAATTTTGGCTTCGCATCGCGCGAAGTGTTTTTTCGGCAGATGGGTTGGGGGTTCTTACTGGGTTTGGCGAGCCTATTGCCCGTGTTAATCGTACTTTACGGACTAGGGGTGCATGTCTGGGACGACAGTCGGGTTTGGAGTGTCAACAAAGTTGCTGAAAAACTCGGTTTGGGGTTGTTTTTCTCGTTATTGATTGGTGTCGGTGAGGAGTTATTATTCCGCGGGTTGTTACTGACGGCGTTGCGGCGCGTCTTGCCACTCTCGATTGCGGTCGTACTGAGTTCGCTGTATTACGCCGCCCTGCATTTCTTAAAAAGTACATCTCTGATTCCGTATGCCGAACTAACACCTTTTTCAGGTATGAAACTGCTTGGAGAAGCGTTCGGCAGTTGGTTGAACCCCGACATCTTGACCGCGCTCATCGCTCTATTGGTTGTCGGTTGTTTTATGGCGACCATCAGGTTGCGTTGGACGGAATCGCTGGGGCTTTGTGTTGGTTGCCATGCGGCTTGGGTTTGGCAGATAAAAGTCTTTAGGGATTTTTTTAACGTTAATTTGCAGTCGAAGCTACTGTATTTAGTGAATACCTATTATGACGGAGTCATCGGGCCTTTGGTTAGCGTTTGGTTGTTGTTGGCGCTGGCTGGTATCCGATTTTGGCTTAGTTGGGGTAAGTCGAGCCCACTAGAGGTGTAGTCGCCTTTGCAGCGGTCGTTTTCTGGTGGCGATAATTTTTATTAAGTTGTTCTTAGGTAAAAAAGAGGAAATTCAGATGCGCAAATTCGCACCGTTATTCGTAACTCCTGCTATTTTCCTGACGGCCGCTACGTTGAGCGGGTGCGCTGGCGAACCTGCGAAGCCAGCCCGGGAAAAAATTCTATCGGGCGATCAAATGCTACGTGATAGTCAAGGAATTGCACAGTTGGGTAGCCGTTGGCAGGAGGGTAAGCAAATGGTCGAGCGTGCCGAGATCATTCAACGCGATGCTCAGGGCAAGCTGGAAGAGGCGCGTCGCATGATGGAAGAGGGCCAGAAAATCATGCGCGAAAGCGAAGAGGGTTACAAAAATTTGAAGCAGTGATAACCGAGCACCCCGACACTGGTCAACCGGTCGCTTCTTTGCTTTGAGAGTGGAATGGCGGGACTGGTTTCAAAAATTGTTTAAGTTTTTGATCGGTTTTAGCGCCAAAATCAGTAAACTCAAAATGTATGCTGTTACATAGTGCGCATAAGCGGCTATTTTCCAAAAACGGTAGATCCGAAATACTGATCTCGTCTCCACAGCGGGAGCACAACATAGGGTGCATTGCGGTTTTTTTCATAGATCCTCCTTGCCGACAAGCGTTTGAGGATACTGCGGATAACGAATAATATCTGTTGCTAATTCAACATTTTCTCGTAGTCTTTTCTTCGGTATTGTGAATTATCCAGAAGTTCTCAAAGTATTGCACAAATTTTCCGCAATTTGAAAAAGGGTCGAGTCTTGGTCATGCGCGATATTTGTTACGCTCGCGGCGTGCGATACGCATGCCTATCCGTGGCGCGCTTGAATATCGACCGGTTTTTAATATCGGTATAGCTGACGCGAAAACGTTTATCGAATTTTGCATAAAAAAATTGACCACTTTTTAATCCAATCTTCACGAACTTTCGAAATAAGCGCTATTATTCCTTGAAATTCCAAGAATCCCAGGGTGCGGCCATTTTTGGCTGGAGTGCCTCGGTTGCGCAATTGTCAATTTCGAAATTTCCATGAGCCGATTTCAGTCACATCTAGTCTCAATGTTGATGATGTTCGCACTGTTAAGTGCGTGCAGCAGTCCTTCGGTCAAAAAAGAAAAATTGGCCGGCTTTAAGCCTTACAGTGTACAGCAACAACCGCAGTCGCAGCGGCACTTGCCGCAACGCCCGTCGCTTCAACCAGAATTTTATGTTGGGATTTTCCCAAAGCCTGCGGAGTTGGAGCCGGCAGTCGGCTTTTGGCGAAATACCTATGCGGTATGGTCGCGATCGCAGGTGGCGTTTCATGATGATAGGTATCTGGACATTGTCTATGAAGTGATGACTTTGCCCGGCTATGTCGGTGAAGGTTTAACCAGCGAGCAAAAAGACTTGATCAGCCAACGCCGCGAATATTGGAAATCTCAGCTGTCAGGTCTGGAAACCAAACTGCGCTATAACGCGGCATTAAGTAATCACGACAGGGATTTGATCGCTCGCTTGGAAAGTACCGGGAAGCCGCTGACTACGATATTGGCCGGCTCATCCGAGCGTTTGCGCTCGCAGCGCGGAACTCGGGAGCGCTTCAAAAGAGGGATGGAAATCAGCGGTCGCTACGATTTGCAATTCCGCAAAGTGTTTCGCGATGCTGGTTTGCCCGAGGATCTGGCTTATTTACCGCATGTTGAATCGTCGTTTCAGCCGGCGGCGAAGTCCTCCGCCGGAGCGGTCGGCATGTGGCAGTTTACCAAGGCTGCCGCAAAAACCTTTATGCCAGGTGGCGACCGTTTCGACCAACGTCTGGATCCTTTTGCCTCTGCGGCCGGTGCGGCGCGTTACCTGAGTTACGCCTACGCTAAGCTCGGCGATTGGCCGGCTGCGGTTACCTCGTACAATCACGGTATCGGCGGTATGAAACGCGCTCAAAATCAGGCGGGTCGTGATTTCGTTCGGATAGTGGAAAGCTATGACGGTCCTGCGTTCGGTTTCGCGTCCAGAAACTATTATGCACAGTTTCTGGCGGCTCGTGAAATTGCCAACAATTCGTTAGCGTATTTTCCGGAAGGCATTCAATACGAAAGCCCAGCATTGCCCGGACAATACGTGGCGGCCGAATAAGAGCTAACAATCAGGAAAACTGGCGGCTTATTTCTCAATATTCGTCGGAGCCGATTTGTCGCTTGCCGTTTTAGCGTGAGTTTGACTGGTGGATGGTGGGGGAGCTCGCGTCGCTCTTGAAGTGTCGGCGCGAGCGGACCGTCGGAACTATCGTTGCAATCGTGAACATTAAAAGATCAGCGTCGATTTTCGCTGGGCAGTTGCATTCCCGTGATGTATTTTGCAGGTTGTTCTTGGTATCGCCCAAGGTAGGTATGTCTTGGGTGTCCGCTCCAAATATCGATGACCTCGTCTATTAATATCGAGTCGCTTTCTATTGGTCATTCCGATTTAATTTCTAAGTGAAATTTCTTGCAATTTGAATGGCTATTCGAGGGGGATTTTCTGATTATTAAACCCTGTATTAATAAGGTTATTGCTTGTCATTTTTCTGTTTTAACGGTGTTGCTTTGATCTGTGATAGCATGCCGGTGCATTTGAATATGCACTAATAAATGGGTGGTAATAACATAGATTTATTAGGGAAATTTAAACAATTAAGACAGGAAACCTAATGATTAATCCGATTAAAAAAACTTTGGCGGCTTTGTGCTTGATGGCTGCGACAATTTCCGTTCCGGCATTTGCAAACAGCGCGGGCGATGCCAAAGTTCGTGCCGCCGCTGAAGGCACGGTAGCGAAAGTCGAAGAAGCCGTTAGTTTGGTGGAAAAGGGCGCCGATAAAGCCGAAGTCCTGAAAGCGCTGAGCGATGTGCGTCAATTGCAAAAGGAATTCCGCTACGAGCAGACCGAACGCTTGCGCCAAAAAGCCGGTGATCGTCTGAAAACCGCTCGCGAGCAATTGGAAAACGGCGACGCGGAAGGTCCTGCGAGCTTGAAAGCCACGCTGGAAATCTATAAGGAAATGTTGAAAGTCTATAACGCCGCGCACTAAGTTCGTCACGGTTTAGCCGGCTGGCCCATGCGCTAGTCGGCCGCTCCGGTTCTTGTTCTCAACCTTTTTAGGTTTGTTCGGAAAATCGGCTTTCGAACAAATCCGCCGGTAACGGTTTCGCAAAGAAAAAGCCTTGGCCGAAGTCGCAGTCTGCGTTTTTGAGCAATTGCCGCTGGGCTTCCGATTCTATGCCTTCCGCGATGACGCGAATGCCAAGCTTGTGGGCCATCAGGATGATGGCTTCGCATAGTGCCAAGTTCGCGGGATCGGCGGAAAGATTGTTAACGCATTCCTGATCGATTTTTAAATAATCAATATCGTATTTTTTTAAATAAGACAACGACGAATACCCGGTACCGAAATCGTCCAACGAGATTTGAATGCCGGCGTCGCGAAATGAGGACAACTGGTCCTGAAAGCGGTTGCCACTTTCCAGTAGCACGCCTTCGGTGATTTCGACGACGATGTGTTGGCCGGACAATTGCAGTTGAGTCAACTTTTCGAGCCACGCTTGGTGGTTTTCGCGTTCGTTGCGAAATTGCACCGAGGATTTGTTGATACTGATTTGAAAGTCGTCGTGTATCGAGAGTCGCCATTTGCGAGCTTGTTGCGCGGCTTGTTCGAAGAGCCAGTTGCCTATTGTGTTGATCAGACCGGTTTCTTCGGCTATGGGAATGAACTCGGCCGGGCCGATCAGGCCGCGTTGGGGATGGTGCCAGCGAATCAGCGCTTCGGCCTTGCATACCCGATTGCTGCTCAGTTCGACAATGGGTTGGTAGTAAACAGTCAATTGCCGGGTGGACAGCGCCGAGCGCAAGTCCTTGCTCAGGCCAAGTCGATGCCGCGCGGCTTCCTGCATGGCAGGGATGAAAAAACAATATTGATTGCGACCGCGATTTTTGGCCACATACATGGCTTGGTCGGCGTGTTTTAGCAGCGATTTGATATCTCTAGCGTCATCCGGGTAGAAGGCGATACCGATGCTGGTGGAAATGTGGGCAACGTCCGCGCCTAACTCGAAGCGCTCCGCCATTTTTTCCAATATCGCACCCGCAATCCGTTCCACGTTACAAGGTTCGCCGACTTCTCTTAGGATCACCGTGAACTCGTCGCCACCCAATCTGGCAACCGTGTCGGAGTCTCGGACGCACAGACGTATACGCTGGGCGGCGGTTTGCAGAAGTTTGTCGCCCATGTCGTGTCCCAGCGTGTCGTTGACTTCCTTGAACAGATCCAGATCGATGAAGAACAAAGCCAGCCGGGTTTTATCCCGGCCGGCTTTTTTGATTTCCTGCTCCAAGCGGTCGTGAAACATGCGCCGGTTTGGCAATTGGGTCAGCGGGTCGATATTGGCCTGCTGCCAGATCAGGTTCTCGGCCTGTTTTTTTTCAGTGATGTCCGCGAACAGTGCTACTAATCGAAATATCTGCCCCGCCGAATCCTTGATGGCGTTGACCGTCAGCCATTTTGCGTATCTGTCCCCGGATTGGGTCCTATCCCAAACTTCGCCTTGCCAAAAACCGGATTTGCGAACGCTCTGCCACATCGCTTTGCGGTGATCTTCGGTATTGATAAGATCGATGGATTGGCCCTCGATCTCCTCGCGGCAATGGCCGGTAATCTGGGTAAAAGCCGGGTTGACCGCGATAATACGTCCCTCTGCGTCAGCCAGTAGCATGGCTTCGCTACTGTTTTGGTAAATTAACGCGGCTTGCTGCAAGACTTCTTCGATACGCTTGCGTTCGCTGATATTCCGGGCTATCGCCAGGTTGTAACCGGTGTTGGCGTATTCGAAGAAGTTGGCCACGACTTCGACCGGAAACAGTCGGCCATCCTTGGTTTGATGTAGGGTCTCTAAAGTTAGCGAACCCGATGCCTTGAGCGCTTGCCAATGAGTTCGCCAAATCGTGTCGGTATGCGCGGGGTCGATGTCTTCAACCCGCATGCCTCGCAATTGTTCGCGACTGTAGCCTAATTCCAAGCAAGCGTGGCGGTTGGCGTAGATAATCCTGGCATCATTGTCGATCAAATAAGCAGCGTCGCGCATCTGATCCATGCCGAAGCTCAATTGCGCCAACGGCGTTTCCGAGGCCTTGCGTTCGGTAATGTCGCGAAAATGCCAAATTTGCCCAACCGCGATGCCATCGCGATATTCGGTCGTCTGGTGGCGTTCGATGATCCGACCGTCGCTTAACAATAGTTCGTCGTAAGCGTGTCGTTCCGGATCGCGGCGTACCTCAAACCAGCGGGTTTCCGCATCGTCTTGCAAATCCGTGCCGTTCAGGATCCGGCGGAGCGGCGCGGATTGGGTGTCCGCGTTGAGCAACTCCCGGTCAATCTGCCACATACGGGCGAACTCGGTGTTGTATTGCATGACGCGACCGGCCGCGTCGACAACCAGAATGGCATCGGTGGTGGCGTCCAACGTCGCTTTCAGCAGCGATAGGGAGTGTTCGAGCTTGGATCTGGTGTGGGCCATGTCAGCGCTTTGGTATAGGTCGATTTCGGCTAGCCGAGCCCTGTGAGAGACTGCTACGTATCGATCTTAACAATAAACCTCGCGGGCTGATAGTGTCGATTGCCAAAGCCGCATCGCATGGGGGACTCGCAGACCAAGTATCGTGCAAGGCGGGCTCGATTAAGGCGTGCGGTAGCTGTTCAGCATAGGCTTCACAACCGGCCTAAATCCAAGTTTCCCGTCGAAAAAGGGAGCTCGAGGCGGATATCGCCGCTCCCCCTTTTTTGAAAGAGGGGGGTGACAGATCGCTGAGCATTCGCCGAATAGTTAGTGCTTGCCAAGCAAATCGGCAAAATAATGCATGGCGCCAATCAACGGTGCGCGTGGATTCAACGCGAGTTTTACCGGTATTTTCGCTAACAGCGGTTGAAAGCGGCCTTTGGCTGCGAATGAGCGTAAAAACTCACCCGACTCCAGAACCTTACGAATCTTCGGGCCTATCCCGCCGCCGATAAACACGCCGCCCGTCGCAAGCAGCTTCAAGGCCAGATTGCCGGCTTCCGCACCGTACAATTCGGCGAATAAACGGGTTGCTTCTTCACAGAGCGGGTCTTCGCCGCCCACACCCAAACGCGAAATCAGTGCGTTGCGGTCCACTTCGGATTCGGCGTGCGCGGCGGGAATTGCAGGGCAGGCCGGCGCGAAACGGTCGGCTAACAGAAAATCGTATAAATGACTGAAGCCGTTTCCGGACAGCACCCGCTCGCAACTGACGTGGTCTGGAAACAGTTGGCGCAAATAGACCAACAACCGATCCTGTTGTTCGGTTTGCGGCGCCAAGTCGCTATGTCCGCCTTCGGTGGCGATGGGATGATAGCGTTGGCCGTCCCAATACAAAGCAGCCTCGCCGAGTCCGGTGCCGGCCGCGATCACGGCGATATTGCCGGTTTGGGGTTCGGCGGCGGGATTCAGTTCGACGAAATCTTCCGGTGGCAGGTGCAGCATGCCCAAAGCCATCGCTTCCAAATCGTTAAGCAGTTTGACTTGGTCGGTACCCAGCTTCTGTTGCAACCGTCGACCATCCAGCAACCAGGGTAGATTCGTGGTTTGGCAGCGTTGTTCGACCACCGGTCCGGCGACGCCGAAACAGGCTGACGTTGGCGGGGGCTGATCGGCGAGGAATAAGTCCAAAATCTCCTCGAAGTCCAGGAATTCACGGCTGGCAAACGTTTGTTCGCGCACGCTGTGCAGCGTGCCGTCGGCTAATGGTTCAATTAAGGCCAGCACCGTTTTGGTACCGCCGATGTCGCCGGCTAAAATCATATCGGTCCTCACTGGGCGTTGGGCGTGTCGAGTAAATGCATCAGGGCGTCGAGAATGCCGTTGGCAACGGCGTGGGGCGGCAGTTGATAAAAGGCCTGCCAAGCCAGCGACACGTAATTTTCGTATTGGTCGCGGTGGTCAGGGTGATCGTGCAGCCAGCAGATTCTGACGGCGTGGCCGATCAGAATGTCGGTGACTATCGTATCGTCCACCCGTAAGGCCGGGTTGTCCCGGAAAATAGAACCCAGCGCTCGCAATGCCTCGGCGGTCAATTGCCGGTAGACCGGCGCCTGAATTTTATTGAGTACGTGATTGACGTGCAATTTAAAGGTTTGCTCGCCCGGCGTCATCTGCGACAGCGTGGTCTCGCTGTCGAGCCGGCGCATACCGTTGATTTTTTCGCCTATCATCAGGCCCTGGCAACGCTCCAGTACCGTCCAAACGCCGGTGAAAAAAGCGTCGTTTTCACGGCCGACGCTGCCTTGGCGTTCGCGCCAGTCGTACCAGTCCTCGGAGTCGCCGCGATTCGGGTTCATCGTTGCCGGGAAGCGAGCCGAACTCAAGTCGCGTTGCGCGCCGTCGTAATGCAGGGTTTCCACCAAGCCTAGTTGGGTTTGGCTATTGCCGTAATCCTCTAAAGTTTCTCTGAGCAGTTCCACCAGTCGGTGCGGCGGCAGACCTAATACCTCGGTAAATGCTTGGTCCAGCGAAACTTGGCTGGCGCGTTTTTGCCGGGCCACGATCAGCTGCAGAATATGGCCGACCCGTATCGTATGCATGTCGGCAAACAATTCTGGCTTGAGTTTGATCAGCATGCCCAAATAAATGATCAATTCCTGGATGACAATGTGCTGATTGCTATCCTGATTGTTAAAGCTACGGATGGTTTGCAGTATTTCCCAGGAGTCGGTCGGCCGCCGTAACGTGGCTTTGCCGCTGTAGGCGCGGCCGACGGTCAAGCCGTGTTGGCGGACCAGGATGTCGGTCGCCGCCTGTTCCAGATTGATATCGTACTTGCCTAGAATGCCGGCTGCGCGACGCACGATGTACCAGACGTGGCGGTCGCCGGCGCGGGCGTAAACCTCTTCCAGCAGGTCGCGCACCGAATACTCCTGGCCGGCCAAGCGCACAGGATGGTCCAAGCCGTGGCGGCCGCCGAGCAGACTTAAGGCTTCCAGTTGCGCATACAGATTGCCGTTGCCGCGCAATTGCTCTAGTAACAACGCATCGTCGCCGATTTCCCAGGCGGTCAGCGTATAGCTGTCCAAAGGTTGTGGGGTGGCGGCCTCGTGCGGCATGGCGTGCGCGCAGGGGCGCTCGGCGTCGTCACGCCGCGGCTCCGAAAAGCGAAAATCGTGCAGATAACCGATTTTCTCACGACAGGAGTCGGCCGCGAATTCGGTTAACAGGCCGAGCCTAACCTCGATGTCGGCCAATTTGCCGGAGCCGATTTGCTGGATGAAATCCAGCAACATTTCGCGATCGGCGCCGTGCAGCATGTTGTCCTTGACGTTGATGACGAAGATTGGCGGCTTAGGGCTGTCCCAGTGGTGTGCCAAATACGTCAATTCCATGCGCAGGCGTTGAATCAACAAGCGATTGTCCATCGCAATATAGAATCCTTGTTGGTTCATGAATTGCGGCAGGAACAGCAGCGGTTCGCCGGCCAGCAGATAAAGGCGGGAGGTCGCCAAGCTGCGAATTTGGCGCAAGGGGCGTCCGGTCAGGCCGATTCGATCGTTGCGTCCTACTTGGGTGTAGGCCGCAGCGAGTTCGCTGGCTTCGCGCACCTGTATCGGCGCGATTTCACCGAGTGTTTGCGAGACGATGCCGGTAGCGTGTAAGTCTGCTTGTACCGCCTCGCTGTCGGCCAGCAGCGCCACCTGTAAAGGCGTTCGGTTATACAGGCGGGTGGATTTGTAACGGCCCAGCGGATCGATGTCGTCTAGCGCGATCAAGCCGTCCTGCAGCAGACAGCCTAGGATAAACAGACTTTGTGCCCAGACTAGCGGCACGTTTTCGTTGGGCACCCGTTCTTGGCTGTGGGGGTGGCGCTTCTCGGCCGCGATCGCCGGTTCCGGCACCAAATACAGCTCGGGCAACAACCATTGACCGTTACGTTCCACCAATAAGTGTTCCAAACGGCGCCGATAGTCGCCCACGCCGTCGGCGTCGCGGGCAAACAAGCGATTGAGCAGCAAGTACGAAAAAAACAGCGGCCATTCGCACTCGATGTCCATGAACTGCTTCAGCTCGCTGGGTTCGTAATGCAGGCGCTGGTGGTCTTCGATGACGGTTTGGTGGCCGTCCAGCAGAAAGCGCTTGCAACCGTATCGGCCTTGCAGTTTCTCGACGATCAATGTCTCGGTTTTTTCGCGGAGAGCGGCATTGTCGACCGCGAAGGCTGGAAAGCCGGTGATGCTGAGTACCGCCGAATCGACTTCCTTGGAAATCGATTCGCGCGGCAGCAGCGATTCCAGCGTAATTCGGGTACGGGCGATGTCGTCGGCGACGACATGGATGATCGCGGTCTGGCCGCCATCCTTGCCGAACAGGTTGAAGCCAGACATCGCTTCCAGCGCCGCCTTGGCCATACCGATCGAACTGGCGTTCAATTCGGCGATGCCGTGGTTCATTTTATTGCCGCGTTCCCAAATGCCGTAATCCGGCGTGCGGTAGGCGCGGCTGACATAGTGCACCAGATTCTGCACGAAATTGACTTCGTCCACGCTGAACACGATGCGGAGCCCCGATGCGATCATTTGCGCCAGCATCAACAAAAACAACGAGGTGGCATCTAGTTGCAAATGGCCCCATTCGTTGTCGGCAACCACGATTTCGCCGGTCTGGGTGTTGTATTTGGCGTGCAGCGCGTCGAGCGGGTCCTGACTGTGCTTGAATTTCTCGACTTTAGGCGCTTGGCGCATCATTGCGGTCAGCAGGCCGCGCATTAGCCTGACGACGCTTTGCTCCAGCAAATAAGCGCGTTCCGGGTTTTCGCCGTTCTTCCGGTAAGCCAACGCTAGCCCCCAAGCCGCCAGAATGCTATATACGTTGTCCCTAACCCAAGCGTCGGTATAGTTGCCGTGTACGGTGACGGCGGTGCTGGCCGGCAGCAAGCCACTAATCCAGTTTTGCCGGCTGAGAATGATGTCGTGGACTTGGCGGTAATATTGGTCTAACGCGTCGCTACTGGGTTGGGTCATATCGGTGCCGGGCTGGGTGGGACGGAATGGTCGGGTTCAGGCCTTGGGTAAAGTGACGCCGGTTTGTCCCTGGTATTTGCCGCCTCTGTCCCTGTAGGAGGTTTCGCAGACTTCGTCGCCGCCGAAAAATAGCATTTGGGCAACGCCTTCGTTGGCGTAGATTTTGGCCGGCAGCGGCGTGGTATTCGAGAATTCCAAGGTCACGTGGCCTTCCCATTCCGGTTCCAGCGGCGTGACGTTGACGATGATGCCGCAGCGGGCGTAAGTCGATTTGCCCAGGCAGACCACCAGCACGTCACGCGGAATTCGGAAATACTCAACGGTACGGGCCAACGCGAACGAGTTGGGCGGAATGATGCAGACGTCGGACTTGACATCGACAAAGCTGGCCTCGTCGAAATCTTTTGGATCGACGATAGTCGAGTTGATGTTGGTGAAAATTTTGAATTCGTTGGAACAGCGCACGTCGTAACCATAGCTCGACGTCCCGTAAGAGATGATCCGGCCTTGAGCGGATTCGCGAACTTGGCCGGCCTGAAACGGCTCTATCATGCCGTGTTGCTCGGACATTTTGCGTATCCACTGGTCTGATTTGATGCTCATGTTGCTGGGCTTACCATTAAAAAAGGAACAGACTGCCAACATAGCATATCAAGGCTGAAAAATCGCTACTCCGGCCGCGTTCGGCCGGTTTTATCGGCCCGTGGGTCGCGTTTAAAAATATTAGGAAAAACTGATTTACAAATTAGACGACCGGTCGCATAATTAATCCATGTCATCGCTAAAGCCGAAACAAGTCAAAAAAGATCGATTGCTCGAGCAGGGCGTCAGTTTGCTGCTGGAAAAAGGCTATCACGCCACCGGCCTGAAAGAGATCTTGGACACCGTGCAAATTCCCAAGGGCTCGTTTTACGCCTATTTCGAAAGCAAGGAACGCTTCGCCGCCGAAGCGATCCATCATTACATCGAGCCTTTTATCGTCCGCTTGACCGGGCATTTGCAAAACCCGGAATTGGACGGACTGGGCGCATTGAAAGCGTATTACGCGGAATTGATAGCGGAAGTGGCCAAAACCGGTTTCAAGGGCGGTTGTCTGCTGGGCAATTTGATGGGGGAAATCGGCGATACCAGTCCGCTATGCCGCGACGCCTTGCTGGACGCGGTCGGTCGCTACGCCGATTTGCAGAAAACCGCGCTGGAGCGCGGCCAGAAAGACGGTACAGTACGCACCGATAAGACCGCGAAAAGTATGGCGGATTTGATGTTAAACGGCTGGCAGGGCGCGTTGTTGCGGATGAAAGTCGAGCAGTCGGTTGAACCCTTGCAGGCGGTTTGCCGGGATTTGTTGGATGATTATTTTAGGGCTTGATTGAGTTCCTGCCTTATCGCATGCTAGCGCTAAATTGGAGGTGATTGATGGATGCACAAACGATAACCGAACAGGCATTAAAACTGGCTCCGGCAGCAAGAGCATATATTGCGGAAATCTTGATCGAAAGCCTGGATTATGAAGAAGACTTTCCGGTTTCCGAGGAGTGGCGGCAGGAAATCCAAAAGCGTTGCAAGGAAATAGACGCCAATTCGGCGCTGCTGCTGGATGGCGAACAAGTCATGGCGGAGCTAAGACAGCGCTTTTTATGAAATATTTCCTGCATCCTCAGGCCCGCGAGGAGTTGGAACAAGCAATATTGTTTTATCAAAAACAACAAGCGGGTTTGGAAAAGCGCCTTATCGATGCGGTGGACGATGCCACCCACCGGGTTTGTAACAATCCCATGTTGTATCGAAAGGTAGATGATGAAACTCGCAAGTGCCGGATATTGCGTTTTCCATATGCGTTAGTGTTTCGGGAAAAAGCCGGAAAATTGGAGATTTTGGCGGTGATGCATTTGCGAAAACAGCCTAATTATTGGAATTCTAGAAAATGATGTCGTGGATTTGGTGTTGGATGACCTGGCAGGGTGCGTTGCCAAAAATGAAGGTCGAGGGTGGAGCTGTTGCAGGCGGTTTGTCAGGATTTTAGGGCTTAAATAAACATCAAGTTAACCTTTATTGGTACGCCTAGGACACAAGATTTGAAATTGGAGAATATTTGGTATGTCGTGGAATAGCTTGAATAGCTTGCAGTCAGTTCAGTATAAGTGTGGACATTGCGGTAATGTTGTTGCATCTAATCAAGGATATTTCTCAAATTTAGGGCAACGAATTTATATATGTCCTCATTGCGAACGACCTACTCATTTCGCTTATGGAGCACAGTACCCTGATGTGGCACCTAGAAATGATGTCAATCATCTACCTGAAGAGTTAGCGTTACTATACAAAGAAGCAAGAAATTCTGTTGCGGCGTCGGCGTATACCGGTTCGGTATTACTTTGTAGAAAACTCTTAATGAATATTGGTGTAAAACAGGGTGCCGAAGAAGGTAAACCATTCATTTATTACGTTAATTATTTAGCAGATCAAGGATATATCCCGCCGAATGGCCGAGGCTGGGTGGATCATATTCGTAAAAAGGGTAATGAGGCAACTCACGAAATTGCTCTTATGGATAAATCAGACTGCGAAGATCTAATAGCTTTTTCAGAAATGCTTATGAAATTCATATATGAATTTCCAAACAAAATACCGGCGCAAGGATCGTAGGATGCCCCAATATTAGACTGAAGTGCGTAGTCTGGGTTGAATGAAAGGAAATCCAGCATTGGCAGACGCCTAGCCGGGTTTCAACGTTGTCTTCGGCTCGCTTTCGCTCTACCCAGCTTACGAATCGAAATAACCGCTGCCCACACGGCAGCATTTTTTAACGCCGGCAAATTAGACGACCGGTCATTTATTAGGAGATTATCATGCCCAAATACATCATCGAACGCGACATTCCCGGCGCCGGCCAGTTCACGCAAGCCGAGTTGCAAGGCATTTCCCAAAAATCCTGCGGCGTGTTGCGCGATATGGGGCCGCGCATCCAGTGGCTGCACAGCTATGTGACCGGCGACAAGGTGTACTGCATTTATATCGCCGACAACGAACAAGCGATACGCGAACACGCCGAGCAAGGCGGTTTTCCGGCCAATCGGATAGAAGAAATCAAGACCGTGATCGATCCGACCACGGGGGACTGAGCTTGGGTAGGGTGAGCGCCGCGTACCTCGTCGGAGGTCGCGATTGCCGGGCAAAAGCTACGCAGTGCTCACCCTACAACGCTGAACCGCTGGAGCGGTTCATCAGCGTTTGCGCGTGCCAGGGTGGAGCGTTCGAGCGCGGAAGATAGGACACCATTAAAACGATAATTTACGGGGATAACACTCATGACTTTTAAACTCAGCACCTTTACCGCCGCGCTATTGCTCGGCACCGCCAGCCTGTCGGCCAGCGCGGACGAAACCTGCGCCTCGCCGTACATGGCGAAAATTACCGGCCAGGAAGATTTTGTCTACATTTGGACTTTAGGCGCGGAAGGCGTTGGCGACGAACAAGACAAACTGGTCACCGTCGACGTCAACCCAAAATCCAAGCAATACGGCAAGGTGGTTGCTAGCTTGTCTGTCGGTGGCCGCAACGAGGCCCATCACTCCGACTTCACCGACGATCGCCGCTTTTTGTGGGCCGGGGGCCTGGATACCAATAAGATTTTCATCTTCGATGTGGCCACAGACCCCGCCAAACCCAAGCTCAGCAAAACCATCACCGATTTCGTCGCCAAGAGCGGCGGCGTGGTCGGTCCGCACAGCTTGTATGCCTTGCCGGGCCGGATGATCATCACCGGCCTGTCCAATAACAAAGATCATGGCGGCCGTACCGCGCTGGTCGAATACACAAATACTGGCGACTACATCGCTACCTACTGGCTGCCGACCGACAGCAATCTGGAAGGTGCGATCAAATCCGGCAAATACGCCGACGGTTATAACTACGACGTACGGGTATTGCCACGTCGTAACCTGATGCTGACTTCGTCGTTCACCGGCTGGTCCAACTACATGATGGACTTCGGCAAAATGCTGGCCGACCCGGAAGCGATGAAGCGCTTCGGCAATACCGTGGTGCAGTGGGATTTACACAGCCGCCAGCCGAAAAAAGTCTTCGACGTACCCGGCGCGCCGTTGGAAATCCGCTGTGCCTGGGACGAAGCGCATAACTACTGCTTCACCAGCACCGCGCTGACCTCGAAAATCTGGCTGATTCATCAGGACGACAAAGGCGAATGGCAAGCCAAGGACGTCGCGGACATCGGCGAGCCGGCGAAAATCCCGTTGCCGGTGGACATCTCCATCTCCAGCGACGATAAAACCCTGTGGGTTAACACCTTCATGGACGGTATGACCCGCCGCTTCGACATCAGCGACCCTTTCCACCCCAAACAAGTGTTCGAACAAAAAATCGGCGCGCAAGTGAATATGGTGTCGTCAAGTTGGGACGGTAAACGTTTGTATTACACCTCGTCACTGCTGGCCAATTGGGATAAGAAAGGCGCGGATAACGAGCAATTCTTCAAAGCCTACAGCTGGGATGGCAGCAAATTGACCGAGCAGTTCTCGATTGATTTCAATAAAGAGAAGCTGGGTAGGGCGCATCAAATGCGGTTTGGGGCGTATGCTTTGTACGGCAAGGCGCCGAAGTAGCTCGCGCGGGCGTTTAAAACACCGAAAAGGTCGTCGCTACGCCAGCGTAACCGCCGGTTCCGTTGCTTAGGCGCGGACCGCCGGGATTCGCTGGTCGTGGCGAAAGGATCGTTCAATTTCGCCAACGGAATCCACCGCAATGAAATTCAGCTTTCTATTGGGCTTGGTCGCCGTTCTCGCGACCGCACCAGGCTTTGCCGATCCGTTGGATCGGCAAACGCTCGCTCCCGGTCATGCCGGTCTCGTTTTTCAACTTGCGGCCCCCGGCTCTTACCAGTTGCAGGTCATACAGGCGGCGGCCGACGGCGAGGTGTTGACCAGCGATAATCGGCCCAAGCGTCTTCACGATCTGATGGGCGATAAGCTGGTCTTGCTCAGCTTTATTTATGCGGCTTGTAGCGATAGCAACGGCTGCCCGCTGGCCACCCAAGTGCTGCAGAAGATCGGTCGTCAGTTACAGAAACAACCGGAATTGGCCGACAAACTCAGATTGATAACCCTGAGCTTTAATCCGACTCAAGATACGCCGGATATGATGCGCCACTACGGCGCCGGCTTTAACGCCGGTCAATTCGATTGGCGGTTTTTGACCACGCGCGACGAAGCGGCCTTACAGCCGATTTTGGACGGCTACCAGCAGAGCGTGCAAAAAATCCTCGACGAGCAAGGCCGCTTTAGCGGCACGTATTCACATCTGTTGCGGGTGTATCTGATCGATAAGGACAAGAACGTACGCAACATTTATAACGTCGATTCCTTGCATGCCGATACCTTGCTCAACGACGTCAAAACGCTATTGACGCTTGCCAAACCGATGAGATCGGCGCAAACGGTTAATGACGAACGTTTGTACCGGGCCGGTGACGATAAACAAGGTTATCGGCAAGCCGATTATCGGACCGACTCTCTAGCACTCGAACAGCGGCGAGGTAAGTCCGCCGATTTGCTGGCTTTTGCCCTAAAGCCGCCGCTGGGTTTGCCGAAGTTGCCCGTGCCCAAAGACAACCCGCTCACGCCAGCCAAAATCGCGCTGGGCCGCAAGTTGTTTTTCGACCGGCGGCTGTCGCTGAACAATACCTTTTCCTGCGCGATTTGCCACATCCCGGAACAGGGTTTCGCCAACAACGAGATGGCGACGGCGGTCGGCGTCGAGGGACGGAGCGTGCGCCGCAATGCGCCCTCGCTGTACAACGTTGGTTATGCTCAATTGTTGTTCCACGACGGCCGCGAAAATACGCTGGAACAACAAGCCTGGGGGCCATTGTTGGCGCATAACGAGATGGCTAATCCGTCCATCGGCTATGTAATCGACAAAATCAAAACCGCCGCCGACTACAGTGGCCTGTTCGAAGCCGCTTTCGGCAAAGCGCCGACGATGGAGACGATAGGTCAGGCGTTGGCCAGCTATCAACGCACCTTGAATTCGGCGGATTCGCCGTTCGATCGCTGGTATTTCGGCAAGCGCTCGGATGCGCTCGACGAATCCGCCAAGCGGGGTTTCGCGCTGTTTACCGGCAAGGCGGGTTGTAGCAACTGTCATAGCGTGGGGGAAAAGTCGGCGCTGTTCACCGATCAAAAACGCCACAACACCGGCATCGGCTATGCAGAATCCATGCAAAAGATGCCGGATACGCAACACGTGCAAGTGGCGCCGGGAGTGTTCGTCGATGCCGATATCCGGCATTTGTCGGGGGTGCGTGGCAAAAAACCTAACGATCTAGGCTATTACGAAATCAGCCAGAATCCGGCCGACCGCTGGGCTTATAAAACGCCGTCGCTACGCAATGTGGCGTTGAGCGCGCCTTACATGCACGACGGTTTGCTGGCGACCTTGGAAGAGGTCGTACGTTTTTACAATCGGGGTGGCGTTGCCAACGACAATCTGGCGCCCGCGATGCGGCCGTTGGCCTTAACTGACGGCGAAGTGAACGAATTGGTGGCGTTTTTAAAGGCGCTGACCGGCGCCAATGTCGGTCGATTGGTTTCCGACGCGTTTGCAGCGCCGGTCGGCGATGCGTTGGCGCGTTGAAGCTATGGCGCCATCAAAGCACGGATGTGTTTGATAAAGTTGGTTTCGTTGACGAAGGTAATGTCGTACATTTTGGTCAATCCGGCGACTTGTTCGTCGCTGGTTCCCAAGGCCAGCAGTAAAAAATGGTTTTTGTCGATGTCGAGGCGGCGGCGCATTTTGCCGTACTTGTCGATAAAGGGTCTGAATTCGCCGGATTTGCATTCGATGAACAAGGGAATACGACTATTAATCAGGAAAAACACGTCGATTTCGTATTGGTCCTCGTTGGCGAAGCGGATCGTAAAATTGCGGAGACAGGAAAACAGGCCGTTGCTGTCGTAGCAATGCTTTAGCAATTTCATGAACACATACCATTCCAACCATTCGCCGTTGAAAAAGTTGACGATGGCCGGCGCAGTTTGCAGCGTCAGATGGACGCGCTTTTCGTTTTTGTTGTAGAAATATTTGGCGACGAACGAGTAGTCGTAAAGCGATTTGCAAAAACCGGTGATGATTTTGATTTGGTTTTGACTGTGATTGCTTAAATTCATCGTCACCGAACCGTAGTCATTGCGCTGCGCCTTGCGGATTTTGTCGAGCAGCTCTCTCAGCGTCGCCAGCTGATCTCCAAGCTCCACCGCGACCTCGTCGAAAAAGCCCTGGGTATCGAGTGCGTCGTGATTGACTTCGACTTGCACGCCTTTGCGCTCGAACCAACGGACTATCGGTTGGTATTGGGTGCTTTGGCTCATCACCGCCGTATTGTGCAAATCCAGATCCTCGATTTTTTGCGGCGGTTGGCCCGTGGACGGCGGGGCGGGTTGCAACGCTTCCAGAGTCCGGTATTTGCTCAAAAGCGCACTGTACTTGTCGATCAAACCGGTCACGAAGCCGACTGTGTCGTGAATCGCGGCGGGTTTTTCGCACACCGGGCATTTGACGGTCTTCCCGGCATGCTCGGAAGGTACCTCGCGCAGATAGGCGCAAGCGCTGCAACGCAAAATTGCCATGGATCAATCTCCCTTTTGGTCTTGAAAACGGTGTTGTTGGTTCGGAGGCCTAGTCTGGATTGGCGAACAATAGCGGTTCTGACTTCTTGTGTTCGCGGGCGGGCGATATGAGTCGCTAACCGGCGGGCTGTTCGGCTGTGTGGCAATCTCGCCAGTTTCCCGGCAATTGTAGCCATACCTTCAAAGAGCTCAACCGTCGGGGCATGCCGGGTGTTTTATGTTATTGAATTTGTGATTAAAAAATGTTGGCGAGCAAGGATTCTGTTTTGGATCGAAATTTGCTGAGAATTGCGAAAAGGCTTAAGGCCATTCCTCGCAAACTCGTCTACAGGTGATTTATGGGCAAAATCGGCATTTTTTTCGGTACCGATACCGGCAGTACCCGGTTGGTGGCAAAGAAGATCTACAGTCTGCTGGGTGAAGAGTTGGCGGACAAACCGAAAAATGTCAATCGGGCCAGTCTGGACGATTTGCTGCAATACGATGCGCTGATCCTGGGGACACCCAGTTACGGTATCGGCGATTTGCCCGGCATGGCCGTCGGTTGCCAGGAGCGCAGTTGGCAGGAGTTTGTACCGCAGTTGGAACATTGCGATCTGACCGGCAAGCGCATTGCGTTGTTTGGTCTCGGACATCAAGAGCGCTACGCTTCGCGGTTTGCCAGTTCGCTGATTCAACTGTACCGCGTGTTTTGCGGCTATGGCGCCGACGTGATTGGGCGCTGGAGCACAGACGGTTATCAATTCGAACATTCCGATTCGATCATCGACGGTCAATTTGTCGGTTTGGTACTGGATCAGCGGACTCAACCGCATTTGACCGACGAGCGTATACGGGTTTGGCTATCGCAAGTAACGCCGGAACTGTTGCCCGTCAGGGCCGAGGCGGCTTAAGCGATGGCCGCCCAATCACCGGAAGTTCGGGAACCTGATCTGACGCCGTTGGCCGACTGTAACGCTTGCGCGTATCGGAGCAGTTTGTTGGCGCAGGGGGCTTGTAAGCCCGGCGATATTTGCATCATGGCGGAGAGCGGTCGGCAAATAGACCGGTTTTTCAAGCTGCATCCCGCTTTGGCTCGCGAGTACATGCAAGATGCATTTTGGGAACGACGGGCGATAGCCGCCCGCTATCTGCCGACGAATTTGTTGCGGCCGCTGTTGGCCGATCCCGACGAAGCGGTGCGACGGGTATTGGCCTACCGAGTCCCGCTGGAGTGGTTGCTGGAACTAATCAACGACAGCGATCGAGAGGTGCGAGTGACGGTTGCCGACCGTTTGCCGGAGGCGCAGTTGGAGTTGATGGCGGGCGACACCGATTATCTGGTGCGAGCTTATGTTGCCAAACGCCTGCCCGAGGGGCGGCTGTTTCGCTTGGTGGCCGATGCCGACACCGAGGTTCGGCGTACCGTTGCCGAGCGCATTCCCGCCGTCAGTCTGGGTTTAATGGCTGAAGACCATGAAGTGGGTATTCGCCGCATCGTGGCGCAGCGTATGGAGATCGACGATTTGGTGATGATGGCCGACGATCCGGACTGGACCGTGCGTTACGAGGTGGTCTTGCGGGCCGATGGCGAATTATTGCAGCGGATGATGGAAGACCCCGACGAGGAAGTCGCGCTGATGGCCCGGGAACGATGGCAGGCGCGGTGCGCCGAGCAGGTAGCGAATGAGCGCTGAATTTGTCGTAGGTTTAACCTATGCCGACCGTTTGCGGTTGGCGAGCGAGGCGCGGCAGGCTTTGATCGGTCGCGTGTTCGAATCGGAAGTTGCGTCGTTGACGTCGTTGATGGGGCCTATGAGCGATGGGCCGGAATGGCCGGCCGGCGCCGCTTGGTTGGCGGCTCGGCATGGCGCTAACGCCTGTGTCATTTCCGACGGTCTGTCCGACCCTTGGGTCGAACGCGATCGACCGGAAACCGGCTTGGGTCTGGAGGTCTTTATCGAAAGTCCGGATGCCGGACTCACCGAGGATCGCCCGCTCACTGCGTTGGCGGATACCTGGCTGTTTCCGTTGACTGCCGAGGTCAGCCATACCCTGGCCGGCTACCCGGTACTTTGCGAGAAATTATTGGCGGGCGAGCCTTTGTCGATCGAGTTTAATATCGAACACATCAAGGACGGTCGCGGTCGCGTTGGGGCGCTGTTGTCGCTACCGGCTGGCCTTGATGCCGTGGCCATGTTGCCGGGAGGACCGGTGGCGCTAGTGGCGATTACATTGCTAACGGTCGCGGAGTTACGCTATCTGCGCGGCAAGGGCGAGGCTGCACGTTTGGAATTGTTGGAGGCCTTGCGCCAACATGGGGTTGGGCATGTGTCGCTGTTGTCCAGGCCGTCATTGGTATAAGTGGGGTTAGGATGAGTCCGAATACCGAAATCACTGAATGGCTGGCTCAAAACGGCTTTGCGATTCCGCCTGCCGCACCGGTTAACGGGCGGGGAGAACAGGCTTTGATCTTGGCGGCTCGACACGGTCGAGCGGATGTGTTGGTGTATTTGCTTGAAAGCGGCGCTGATTTGACTGTTTTGGATGCCTACGGCAATAACGCGTTGTGGGCTGCCTGTTTTGCTGAATCGGCGGAGTGTATTGCGTTGCTGTTGCAAGCCGGTATCGCCATCGATTATCAAAATCCTAGCGGTTCCAGCGCATTGATTTACGCGGCATCGGCCGGCAAACACGCCGTGGTTGCTCAATTGCTCGACGCCGGCGCCAATCCGCGTCTGACCACCGACGACGACTTTAGCGCATTGGATTTGGCGGCCAACCGTCAGTGTCTGCAATTGTTACGTAAGCGCTAGGACTCCTGATTCCTTGCTGTCGGCTATTGCCGGGTGGTTGCGAGCGGCATAGAATGCCGGCTTTCGCAATTACGATCAAGGACTCACCATGTCAGATTCATATTGGTTTAGAACCGGCGAAGCCACCGTATTTTCGAGCGAAGGCCAAGGTACCGACGCAATGCCGGAAATACTGCTCGGCGACGTCAAAGGTCCGGCCGGCCATGCTTTCGCCAATTTGATGGGCCAGACCGAAGGCCATACCCGGATGTTCGCCATCAGGGCGACAAACCAGCAAGTGCGGCCGGCGACGATTATGGTACCTAAGGTGACGATCAAGTCTTCCGCTTACGTTAATTTATTTGGCGGACCGGTGCAGTCCGCAGTGGCCGACGCTGTGATCGATAGTGTCGCGGATGGCGTCATTCCTCGGTTACAAGCCAATGAACTGTGTATCGTCGCGATGATTTGGATAGATCCCTCTTGCGCAACCAACCCCAATCTGGACCGTAAGGATTTGTACCGTACGAATTACGAGGCGATGAAATTGGCTATTCAGCGCGCGATGAGTAATTCTCCCAGCATTGATGAGCTGATAGCTAACCGGCATAAGGTGTTTCATGAAATGTACGATCCGGAGACCGGCGAATCGCAGTGGTAATGGATCTATAGAATGATTCCGCGCCGCAAAATGCTGCTCGGAATCGCTTGCCTGAGGCGGCTAGTCGTCGCTCTGGTTGCGGGCCGAGATAGGAATTCCGTATTTTTCGAACAATCCGTACAGCGTGGGCCGAGTGACGCCCAACAGTTTGGCTGCCTCGGAAACGTTATGGTCGGTATAGGACAGTGCACGGTTGATCGCGACGGTTTCAGCCGCCTCTCTGACCGCTTTCAGATTTAGGGGCATGGACTTGTCGGTTGTCGATCCGAGTTGTAGTTCCTCGGCGGTGACGAAATTGCTGTCCGACAAAATCACCGCGCGTTTGATTTTGTTTTCCATCTCCCGAATATTTCCCGGCCAAAGGTAGGCTTCGAGCGCTTGTGCCGCGTCCTGCGAGAAATGCTTTTCCTTCCGGCTGTTTTCGCGACAGTAGCGTTGCAGCAAGGCGGTGGCGATAGCGATGATGTCGCCTTCTCGCTTACGCAACGGCGGAATGTCGACTGCAATTTCGCTAAGGCGGTAATACAAATCGCTACGGAACTGACCTTGTTCGATTAAATCGGGTAGATGACGGTGGGTGGCGCAGATAATGCGGACGTCTACCGGGATTTCCTTCCGGCCGCCGAGTCGTTCAATGACCCGCTCCTGTATGAACCGCAAAAGTTTGGCCTGCAAAGCGAACGGCAGGTCGCCGATTTCGTCGAGAAAAAAAGTCCCGCCCTGTGCGTATTCAATTTTACCCTTGGTTTGAGCGACCGCGCCGGTGAATGCGCCTTTTTCGTACCCGAACAATTCGCTTTCCAACAGCGTTTCCGGAATCGCGGCACAATTCACTGCGACGAACGGTTGGTCGGCGCGCGCGCTGAGTCTATGCACCGTCCTCGCCAAGACTTCCTTACCGGTGCCGCTTTCGCCCAGCAAGAGTACGGTTGCTTGCGTCGGTGCCACTTTTTCCACCATCCGCAACACCGATTGCATTTGCGGGCTAGTGGCGATGATTCCGTGCAGTGGTTTTTGTTGTTTCAGTTCCTGATAACCGCGCTCCAGCGCGTCTAGTTGAAAAGCTCGTTCGATTATCAGTCCGAGCACGTCGGGGTCTATCGGTTTTTGATAAAAATCGTAAGCGCCTAACGCAACGGCTTGAATCGCGTTGTTTCGATCGTCGTTTCCGGTCACGACGATGATTTTGGTCGAGGGCGCTAGTGCCAACATTTCCTGTAGCGTGGCGATGCCTTCGCTCGCATTGGTGGGGTCTGGTGGCAAACCAAGGTCTAGAGTAACGACGCTAGGGGTATGGCGGCGCAAAGCCGCGATCGCTTCGTCGCGGTTGCTTGCCAGTACTATTTCGTACTGTTCTAGACTCCATTTCAGTTGTTTTTGCAGGCCTGGATCGTCTTCGACGATCAGTAGAAGTTTGGATTCAGTCATTATGCCCTGGTTGAGCGGAAACCCGCTTTGCTAATGGTAGGTAAATCGTAAACGTGGTGCCGACTCCGGGCGTGCTGTCAACTTGAAGCTGGCCTCCGCTTTTTAAAACATAATCGCGCGCTTCGTACGCCCCAATGCCCATGCCGGCATTCCCTTTGGTGGTGTCGAATGGTTTGAAGAGTCGTTCAGCGATAAATCGCTGATCCATTCCGCTACCGTTATCAATAATTTTTATCACAGCATAGTCAGGGTCTTTGGTTAATTCAAGCTCTACTTTGTCGCCCTTGCCGTTAGAAGCATCTTGAGCATTTTGAATCAGATTCGCTAACACGTTAGAGACCTTGATTTGGTCGGTTTTTACCAGGCACTCGGTCAGAGTCGTACTTAGAATCACCGGAATTGGGTTTATGTTACTGGCGATTATCCGGCGAATAACGTCGACCAAATCTACCAAAACGACTGAGCTGACTTGGTTTTCGCCTTGTTTAAGTTGCTCGACGATGTGCTGAATTTTGTCGGAAACATTGTTGAGGGTGTCGATAGTGTCGTCAAAAAACGCCGGATTATGTTTGTGTTTGGCTGCATTTTTTACAATCAAACCAATCTGAGCGCCGACATTCTTAAGATCGTGAACTAGATAAGCCGACAAACGGTGATAGGTTTCAAATTGGCGACTGCTAACCAGCTCTTCGCTAGCGCGACTCAACGCCAGAGCGTTGGCTAGTTGCATGCCAACGGTCTTCAGTAGGTCATGGTCTTCCCAATCGAGCTTTCTTGGCACGCGGGCTTGCGTTAAAACCGCGAATGCCTCCAATTTGTTCATGTGAAACAGCGGAACGATCAGCCAGACCTGACTGTCCTCGTAGCACCAGGGCGACAGATCGATATCATCGTATACTTCAGGGGCGTGAGCCAGTTCAAAAAAATCAATGACCCATTGTTTGTTGGTAAGGTACTCGGGCAGATCTTCCAAATGGTGCAAATATTCCAATTCCTGTGGCGTTAGCTTCAAATTTTGTTCCGCAGCAAGAAAAAATTGGCCTTGGTCGTTTTTTAGCCACAACCCGCCGCCAGCGCTTTCAACAAGGTCGGTTAAGGTGTTGATAATAAAAAGCTTTAGTTCCTCTATGGATTCCAGTTTCGCCAGGGATTTGGAAATTTTCAACCATTCTTCACGATAGTCGTAGCTGTAGTGAAAAAAATGCTTGCTGAAGTAGATCTTGAACAGCGCGCGCATTTTTCCTGAAGTAAATGGAATAATCAGAAGAATAATGGCAAGAAAAATGAACAGTGTTTGAGCGGTTTCTCCCCATTTTTCGTTGGCGTGCTTAATATAAAATCCAGCAAATGACATTAAAATCAGGTAGATACCGCATCCAAACAGAATGGTGGAGTGAAAAACCGATTTTCTGGGAACGGTAAGCTCGGTGTTCGAGTCCGGAAATTGAAGACGAGGCAACGTAATGGCTAAGAAGGGCGTCAAAATCGCGTTAATGATGCCTCTGGACTGCCAAAGTGAAAAATCTAACTGCTTGAACAGCAATGATTTGCTAAAAAGAAGGAGGTCAACCGCAAACAATGCACCTAAGCTGACACACAAGAACTTTATGTTCCAGCGTTGCTTCAGCGGTGTGCTACGATACAGTTGCTCCACTAGGATCAGACCGAATACCGCGAACACTACATGCGCTACAAATCTGGGATCGAAATCGAAAGACTCTCTCAGGAAGTCCTGGTAATCTGGAAAACTCTCTATACTAAGGATGAAGAGGGTCAAAAGCGACGCAAGCCGCGCTGTTTTAGACCTCAATAGAGATAAGGTGCGTTGGTGTCGTTGTTGGAATAGTAGAGAACCTAAGAGGACGAACCACGCGAAATTGCGGACCGTTTCATAGCTAAGGGTATCGGCATAAAAATAATAGCTATTCGATGTTGTTATAGTGGTTCGTGCGCACCATAATAAGGATGAAAGTGCCGCAAACATAAAGGGAAGGTGCTTTGGTTTCCTCAGAATAGAGTAGCCGAGCAGTAGTGCGTAAGCGACGGTGGCGCTCAGGTAGCTGACATAGATGTAGTTTTCCATATTATATGATTATACGTCGATATTTTGGTGGTATGTTTTGCATTGAATGGGTCTTATGCTTGTGCATAGGTAGCTAGGCTTAGACAGACGGCGACATGAAACAAATAATCCACGACTTGCTAGCGGATTCCAAATTTCAAGAAGGCATCGCTTGGCGTAGGTTTGACGAGAAAGCCGGTGAAACGATCATTCGAAAAGGTGACGAGGGTAACTCCCTTTTTTATCTCGAGAGTGGGACAGTTCGAGTGCTAGGCGGGGCGGAGCTTGACGAAAATCGCCGCATTTCGCCTGGTTTGTGCGATTTGCCTGAAGGCGCGGTTTTCGGGGATGTTTGTTTGTATGGGCCGAGGGAGCGCACGGCATCGGTCGTCGCGTTGACCGATATTTCCTTGCTGGAAGTGCGTAGCGATATGCTAAGCGTCTATTTGGATGACCACCCTGTTCAGGGGTACCTTTTTCTCAAGGCATTGTTTCAAAGTATGTCCAATCGTTTAACCTTAGCAAATGAAAGAATAGAACATCTTTTGGTATGGGGAATTAAGGCGCATGACATCGACAAGTATCTTTAAGCGTGACGGATCGCGCTTTTAAACGAGAGGAAATGATGGAGCCTGGAAACAAGGTATCTGTTGCAGAAAGTTTCAGTCGATTTTTTTCGGTTGCGCTTGCGGATCAGGCAGAGCAAAAGGATTTGGTCTACAGAATTAGATATCGTGTTTATTGTGAAGAGTTCAAATATGAATCGACTGATCATTTCCCGGATCAGATGGAAATGGACGATTACGATAAGTCTTCGTTACATTGTCTAATTACTCACAAGGAGAGCGGCATGCCGGCCGGATGTGTAAGGTTGGTGCCTGCGGATGGCGATAGAATGACGTCTCCGTTGCCGTTCGAACGCTATTGTAGTGAAAGCCTCAATGTTGAAATGATTGACGCTATGAAGTTAGATCGACACTCTGTCTGCGAAATTTCAAGATTGGCTGTAGATGGCGCGTTCAGACGTCGGAGTGGTGAAACCTTGACACGATTTGGTGAAATAAATGGCTTCCAGTTTTCGCCGCAGGAACAACGAACATTTTCCTCAATTGCGGTGGCGTGTTTTTTTGCCGCCACGGTATTGACTGAGATGGTCGAAAAGACCAACGTATTCGCGATGATGGAGCCGTTCTTGCCAAGAATGATGGGGAAGTCCGGTATTCATTTTCAAAGAGTCGGCAAAGACATTGACTATCACGGTATTCGCGCTCCTTATTTTATAACGACTCAGTCAGCGTTGGAAAATATGCATCCCGAATTAAAGGAGCTGTACCAATGGATAAGAGCAAATATTTACAAGTGATTTTTTAATCTTCTAGATAATGTTGAAATTTTTGGAGATAAAAGTGGGTTTTCCGTCGGCAAGAGTGCTAACAATTAGATCGTTATGTTTGGCCACTCTCATTTTAGTTTCAGTAGGGTGTCAATCCCCGGAAGAAGCCGCGAAAGAGCATTTTCAAAAAGGCAAGGAGTTGTTTGATAAAGGAGAGATAGACACCGCTTTCTTAGAGTTTAAAAGCGCTAATCAGAGTCAGGCAGGTAATGCTGATACTTATTATTATATGGCTCTCGTAGATGAAAAGAAAAATAACTTAAAATCGATGAGGCAAAATTTGTCCAAAGCTATTGAGCTGGCTCCGGATATGATTCCAGCGAGATTAAAGCTTGGGAAAATAAGTTTAATATTTGGTGAGGTGGATAAGGCGAGAGAGCAAGCGAATTATGTATTACAAAAAGAGCCGGCAGAGATTGATGGGCAGATTTTGCTTGCCTCTTCGTTCATCCGCGAGGGGAAATATAAGGAAGCAAGCGATATTGTCGACTCTGTATTAAAATCCGCGCCGGAAAATCCGGAGGCAATCTCCCTGAGCGCTGCCCTAGCATTCGAACGAGGGGAAGTTGATTCAGTATTGTCATTAATTGAAAAAGCCCTAGCCATAAAGCCTGAAAATTTGCCGCTCAGGTTGTTACGAATTAAAGCTTACTCCGCTCGCAATGATATTGAGAAAGTGGTTGCCGAATATGAGTCCTTAGTGACGTTGTACCCAGATGTCGATAATTTCAAGGTAACCCTGGCATCAATGTATTCTATGACAGGAAAGCTTGATAAGGCTGAAAATGTTCTTAGGCAGATTGTTGAGGCTTCTAAAGATAAAATAGAACCTAAAGTCGTTTTGCTAGAATTTTTAAATGCAAAAGCAAAAGACAGAGTTGTTTCCGAATACTCTGCATTGTCCAGCGCAGCAAAAAACGACCAAAACACAGTCTTTGAGTTATCCAAATGGATGATCGCTTCCGGGTTTAGGGACGCCGGTGTAAATGGATTGAAAGACGTGCTGTCAGTGGAAAAAAATAGCGATCTAGGGTTAGCTGCAAAAACTGTGATAGCTGAGATGGCGCTAGGAGATAAGCGCTATGACGAGGTAGATAAAGCCTTGACCGAAGTATTAACCGTAAAACCAGATTTCTACGAAGCGAAGTTATTACGCGGTAGGTTATTGCTTTCTGAAAATAAAGTTGATGATGCCTTGGAGTTTTTAAATAAATTGGTTTGGGAAAAAAAGGATGCTGACTCCGCGTATCAATTGCTTGGTCAAGCATACGCGATGAAAAATGATCGAAAGCAGGCGGATCGGAATTTAAAATTGGCTCTTGATATTAATCCAGCCAATGCTGCAGCATTTTTTCCGGTGTATGAAGACTATATGAAAGCGGGGCAGAGAGATACTGCTAGGCACTATTTAGAAAAAGCGATTAAAGCCAAACCAAACCAAATCCTATTTCTGATTGCCATGGTAGAAGCAGATGTGTCGGAAGGGCGATTAGACGAAGCGCAAGAGGTCGTTCAGCGTGTTGCACTGCTTTCTAAAAATAAAGCAATTCCGCTCTATTTACAGGCAACGGTAATGCAGGGGAAAAAACAATTTCAATCCGCGGCTGAGTTATATAAGTCTGTGTTGATTGAGTCTCCCGATCATCTCAACTCGATGATAAACTTGGTTAAGGTCTATGCTGCAATAAACGAACCTAGAAAAGCGCAAGATTTTTTAGAGGATCACTATTCGAAACATTTAGGTAATATTGCTATTGCGAGTGTTTTGTCTGACTTTTATGTTGCGAACAACGACTCGGCTAAAGCTAAAAATTTTATAAACGAACAACTGAAGCGATTTCCGAATGCTGTGCCATTGTATCAATCCTTGGCAAGAATCGAAGCCTCGTTACACAAGGACATTGCAATTGCCAAAGATATTCTCTTAAGAGGGTTGGAAGCCAATCCGGATAGCATTCAGTTGTCGATGTCGCTAGGGGCTGTTTATGAGCAGCTCAGGGATTTTGCAAGCGCTAAGCGACTTTATAGTAAGTTATTGGAGAAATTTCCCGATTCTATGATGGTAGTGAATAATCTGGCGGCTCTTCTGATTGAATCACCTAACTCTGAGGAAGTGGATAAGGGGGCTCAACTCGCTGAAAGGTTAAAAGATGTTGAAAATACTTATTTTAAAGATACGTACGCGTGGTCTTTGGTTAAAATCGGAAAAACCGATCTCGGATTGCAACTGCTCGGACAATTGGTGTTGAAGGAACCCAAGATGCCAGAGCTAAGATATCATCTAGGGGTTGCTCACGCAAAAGTTGGAAACAAAGCGACAGCAATATCCGAATTGAAGCAAGCTATTGCTCTGTCCGAGAAATTAGGGCGTGAGTTTGCTGGGCAAAGCGACGCGAGAAAGATTTTGAGTGAACTAGAACATAAATAATGGAAATTATCGGGCGCTGAAATGAATAGGTTTTTCAATACTGTTGGATTTGCTGTTTTGCTATTTCTCAATGCTGGATGTTCTCAGCCAATGTTGGAGGACGTTCAGCAAGCGTCTGATTATACATATCAAGTTGGACCTGGGGATAGCGTTAATATTTTTGTTTGGGGTAACCCTGAGTTGTCGACTTCTGCGGTTGTCAGGCCAGATGGTAAAATCACAGTTCCTTTAGTTGAGGAGTTGTTGGCTAACGGTAAAACTCCGTTCGAACTTGCAAGAGAAATTGAGAAAGTTCTAGCGACCTATGTGAAAAGCCCGCAAGTAGTCGTCATGGTTTCGGGTTTTAAGGGAGTCAATACCCAACAAATTCGAGTGATCGGCAGAATCGGTGGAGGTTCTTCTGGCGGCAGTGGATCTGGTGGAGGGGGCGGCGGAACAGGTGGGGGTATTGGGCGATACCAAGGGAAAACAATTCCCTATGAGCGAGGAATGAGTTTACTGGATGTTGTTATCCAAATCGGACTTAACCAATATGCCGATGGCAATAGATCTACTGTCATTCGTAACTTCAATGGAGAGTTGAAATCTTACGGGGTTAGAATTGACGACTTGATTGATGATGCAGATTTATCCGCTAATGTTTTGATGATGCCTGGTGACATATTAATAATCCCGGATGCTTATTTTTAAGTCCCTAGAAACGTTTGATTTTTATTACTTAGTCATGGCTGTTTGATATGCAACAAGAACTTTCAGAAGTATATTTTTATTTGAAAGGGACATTGAAGTATAAGCGTCTGGCAATCATACTTGCTTTGTTTGTTTCTTTAGTCGCTTGGGCATACGTTTTTTTTATGCCGGATAAATTCGAGTCAAAGGCGAAAGTCCATATCGATTCGGCTACGGTAATTCGCCCTTTAATGCGAGGGATGGTGGTAGAGCCGGACATCTCGGCGTTAATTCGCATTATTCAGCAACTTATGTTTACTCGGCCAAATTTAGAGAAAATCATAGAGTTGTCTCAATTGTCGCGCTCTGAAAACGAATCTGCAGCTGCTACCGAGCTCATTGAAAATCTTAAAAAAGATATAACGATAACTGGTGGGCGAGGGGATATCTTCGATATCGCATACACTTCTCAGGATCCCGAGGTTGCTAAAAGTGTCGTTCAGGCTGTTTTGACCGTCTTTTCAGAGCAAACTGAAGGTAAGGCGATGGCTGATGCAAGTGATGCTCAGCGGTTTATTGAACAACAAATTCGTGATTACGAAATACGGTTGCAAGACGCTGAAAAGGCTAAGGAGGAATTCAAGAGAGTAAATTTAGATTTGCTAAATGAGTCCGATCAATTCCAAATGCTGCAAAAGTTGAAGGAGCAATTGCAAGAAGCGAATACGGCTTTACAACAGGCGCTTTCACGAAAAAGCGTACTAGCGGAACAGGTGGTTGATGTTCAAGACTCGGATGAGGATTGGGGTATGCCTACGGCTAGTCAAGAGGTTTCCGCTGATAATGCGAGAATCGAATCCTTAAAAGATAAACGAACAGAACTGCTCCTGAAATACACTGAAAGGCATCCAGAGATACTTGAAATCGATAAGCTAGTTGAACAACTTAAGAAACAGGAGGAAGAGGCAAAGGCAGCAAAAGCTCCAGTTGAGGAACCGGCGGTGGGAGGAGTTGCTTTAGGGGCTGATAAGATGGCAAACCCCTATGTTCAAGCTTTAAAAATGGGTTTGGATAACGCAGCTGCCGAGGTTGCTTCCAACCAGTCGCTTGTAGACTCGATTCAGTCTAGAATTAATAAGTTGCAAGAGGGTCTAAATGAGCGTCTTACAATTGAAACTGAAATGAAAAATTTGAATCGTGATTATGAGACTATCAGTCATAAGTACTCCGAGTTATTAGAGCGGCGTGAGCAAGCTCATATTACAGAGCGTGTTGATGATCAGACTTCTAGGCTCAAATTTAAAATCGCCAATCCTCCTAGCAAGCCTGACAAGCCTAGCTTCCCTAATAGGAAATTGTTTTACTCTTTGGTTTTAGTAGTGTCTGTGGTGGTGGGCTTCGGAGTGGCCTTTTTGATATATTTTATTCGGCCGGTATTTATGTCAGCCAGACAGGTTCGTTTGGTGACGGGGTTGCCTTCTTTGGGGAGTGTTTCCTTAACTTCTCAAGGTATAAATCAGTCCAATAACGTCGACTGGGTGTTGATTGCTACGTTTTTGATTTTTATTTCAAGCTATCTTGGAATAATGATATTCGAGCTATTAAAATAGTGCGAATAATTTATAGGTAACTTTATGAGCATTATCGAAAATGCGCTCAAGAAAGCCGGAAAGCAGGGCTTGGTTTTAGATGATGATCAAGTTTTGCCAAAAGGGAGTGCTTCCAGCCCTGCTATTGTAATAAACTCCGAAGAATTAGCATTGGCCGAGTCAGTCAGTGGTCAATTTTCCGAGCGGCAGGTTAATCTTGATTGGAAGGGATTGGCGGAGAAAGGTTATATTGATAATAATGATGCTAAGTCACAATTGGCCGAGGAGTTTCGTGTTATTAAACGTCCTTTGGTAAATAATGTACAAGGAGGAGATGGTAACGGCATTAGTCGTCCAAATTTGATTCTCATATGTAGTAGTTTACCGAGTGAGGGAAAGACTTTTATATCAATTAATCTGGCTCTTAGTTTGGCGAATGAACGAGATAAAAAGGTTCTGTTGATTGATGCTGATGTGGAAAAGCCCAGTATTGCCAAGGAATTGGGTGTTCAAAGCCCATTGGGGCTGATTGAATACTTGGAGGACGATAGAATAACATTTTCTGATATTCTGTTAAAAACAGATCTGCCAAATCTTAGCTTGATTACTGCTGGCAAACGCCATAAATACTCTACGGAGCTACTGTCAAGTCAAAGGATGTATCTTTTTGCGGAGGAAATCAGTCGTAGATATAAAGACAGGATTGTGATTTTCGATTCCCCGCCCTTGCTAGTGGCTACGCAAGCTCAGATTTTGGCTGAGCTGGTGGGACAGGTTGTTTTGGTGATTGCTGCCGAAATTACCCCACAAAGTGTCGTTAACGAAGCGGTTTCAAAGCTGAGTAATTGTGATGTTGTAATGACTCTTCTGAATAAGACTAGGCGTGAGATAGATATATACGGCCATAATTACAGTTACGGTAAGTATGGACAGCAGTAAAGCCCATTGTTTTAATAGGTTAAGGCTTCGGTACATTGCGTTTTTGGTTTGTATCAGTATATTTCACTCGCGCTATGTGGTCGCTTTGGAGTGGCGTGCTACACCTAGCATGTCGGTCAGCGAAATATTTTCAGATAATTTGAATTTGTCTGAAAATGCAAAGAAAAGTGGTTTTGTTACCGATATTAGTCCTGGAATATCGCTATTTGGGTCTTCCGCGCTCAGCAGTTTTAATCTGAACTACCGGTTGCAGGGTTTGTATAATGCTCAAGGTTCGGATAGCGTAGACTTTAATCATCAGTTACAGATGAGTTCTCGTTATCAGATTATTAGAAACAGATTGTTTGTTGAAACCAGCAGTTCTATCAGTCAGCAAAATATTAGTAATGCTTTTGTTGCGACTGATAATATCTCAGGTAACGGTAGTCGAACCGAGGCAAAAAATTTCAATATTTCCCCATATTGGACACCACGGTTCGGGCGATTTGCCAACGGTTTATTTAAAGTCGGTTACAGTCGTTCTTCATTCGATAATGGTGACTCGGCATTGGTTTCTCCGCTCGTTCAAAATCTGATATCAGATTCCGATAGTTTTTTTAAAGAAGCGAGATTGACCAGTGGTAGCGAGTTCAGCTCGGTTACTTGGGGAATGAACTATTCTTCGCGCGAGCAAAATAGAAATTCTGGACAAGATGTTCGATTTGAGGAGTATAGTGGTAATGCTCGGTATTATTTTAACCGGAAGTTTAATGTGTTTGGTCAGGCAGGCTTTTCGGATAATAGCTACCGAACTCTAGCGGCGAACAGTATTAACAATGGTTTTTTTTATACCATTGGCGGGCGGTGGAGTCCGAGTTTATGGTATTCATTGGAAGTCGGAGTCGGTAACAATAAGCATGTCACTATGACTTTTAATCCGTCTTCTAATTTTGGTTCGGCAATTACTTACCGTAATAAGGATATCGGGCTAAATACAGGAAGCTCGTGGGATGCTAATTTAAACTATCGAGTGCAGAGATTTAGCTTGGGTTTTAGTTATTCTCAAGATACGACCACTCTTCAACAGCTTCTAGTAGAGCAAGGCTTCTTCTTGCGAGATGCTTCTGGCAATTTGACGGATGTGGCGGATCTTCAAGACCTTATTAGTCAGGGTTTTTTAGCGTTGGATGGGTCGGGTAACGTAATAAAAGGTCCTAATTATAATAACTCTCAATTAGTATTAAATCCTTTTGATTTGGTTGATGACGTAATTGTTAGAAAGCGTGCTAGCGTAAATTTGGCGTATCAGACCGGTAAAAGCCGCTTCAATGCCACTGCTTTTAATGAAAGAAGAAGCTATGAGCTGAGAGTGGGAGAAGATTCGGCTTATGGAATCTCCGGGGGGTGGCAATGGAGTTTTGTGCCTCGATTAAGTTTTTATCTTCAGCCCTCCTGGCAACATTCGGTTGGTTCCGCAGCAAGTAATACACGTTACGATGTAGCATTGGGTTTAACTCGCTCCGTTCCCATAAATTTGGGGCGGCCATTATTGATGAACACAAAGTTGGAGTTTAGGCACATAGAACAGAATTCAGATAGCTCTTTCGGATTCGATTATACCGAAAATAGGGCAACCGCCAATTTTGCTGTGCGATTTTAATTTGCCTACTCGATATGTACGACGGATTTTATAACCTTAACCAAAAGCCTTTTCAATTAAGCGCGGATCCGGACTTCTTTTTTCAAAGTACAGTTCATAAGCGGGCTTTGGCATACATGCACTACGGGCTAACTCAGGGAGAGGGTTTTGTTCTAGTGATTGGATCGCCTGGTACTGGCAAGACAATGCTGGTTAAAAGTTTAATTAAGAATCTGAACAAGGACAAATTGCTCATTGGGGTAATGATGACCTCTCAGGTTGGGCCTGAAGATACCTTGCGGATGGCCGCATCCACGTTTGGATTTAAATTTACGTTAAGTGATAAAGCTAGTTTATTGACTGGTTTTGAACGTTTTATCGTCGAAAAGGCGCGTGAAGGTCGACGTCTTTTGTTGATCGTTGATGAGGCGCAGAATTTGCCTAAGCAGTCCCTTGAAGAGCTTAGGATGTTGACAAATTTAGATGTGAATGGTCACCCTGTTTTTCAGGTGTTTTTGATAGGCCAAACTGAGTTGAAGCGCACCATATATTCGGCCGATATGGAGCAACTTAAGCAGCGCATTGTTTCTACGTTTCAACTTGATCCCTTAGATGTCGAGGAAACTAGAGAATATATTTTGTTTAGATTACAAACCGCTGGTTGGCAAGGCAAGCCAGAGTTCGGCGTCGGTGTTTTCGAGGCTATCCACCAATTTACCGGAGGTATTCCGCGTCGGATTAACACTTTGTGTGATCGATTGATGCTTTTCGGTTATTTGGAAGAACTCGGTCTTATTGATGAGCAGTCGGTTAACCGGGTTATCGTTGAGGTTAAGGAAGAAATGTTATTGGAAGGCGGAGATGAATCGCGTCCAGAGGATTTGCCGTTACACTCGGCCCATTCTCGTAACAGTGAAGATATGGATTTGGAAACGCGAATAGGGCGGTTGGAAGATTTGGTTACTAATCTTCGCAGCACCATCAATAAGGAAAGAGCGCTACTTAGGAAAGCGATTTTGCTACAACTGGACATGGATCCGGTCTACGACGACACCTCTAGTTCGGAATAGTTCATGAAATCGAATGTGCTTGTTTGCGTCGTCGGCGCGCGCCCAAACTTTATGAAGATGGCGCCAATTATTAAAGCTTTGAAAGCGGTAGGTCAGCCGATAGTTCCCTATCTGGTGCACACCGGGCAGCACTACGATCAAGCGATGAAAGACACGTTTTTCCAACAATTAGGGATCCCGGAGCCTGATCGAGATCTTGGGGTTGGATCTGGCAGTCATGCTGTTCAAACCGCTAACACGATGCTGCGATTCGAGCCGGTGTTGGATGAGGTGTCGCCTTTCGCGGTATTGGTGGTCGGCGACGTCAACTCGACAATCGCATGTGGGCTGGTTGCGGTTAAGAAAAGCATCCCTTTGATACATGTTGAGGCCGGGCTGAGAAGTTTCGATCGGGATATGCCGGAAGAAATCAACCGAGTTTTAACTGATCAAATTTCAGATCTGCTGTTTACGACCGAGCGCGGCGCTCTCCATAACTTGGAGCGAGAAGGTATCGATGAAGGGCGGGTGTGCTTTGTTGGCAACGTGATGATCGATACGCTGTTAGCGAATTGTCAGCAAGCTGTGACGCCCGATCTGACGCTAGCGACCTATGGGAGTTCTCTAGCGATAAAGGAAGAAGGCTACGCGTTGCTTACCTTGCACCGTCCGTCCAATGTTGACGATCCTGATACACTGGTGCGTTTGATCAAAACCGTCGGTGAAATTAGTAAGAGGCTTCCCGTAATTTTCCCTGTGCACCCTAGGACACAGCAAAAAATTGCCCACGAGGGTTTGCTCGACGAATTCTCAACTGAACGTGTTTCTCTATTGCCGCCAGTTAGCTATTTGGAAATGCTGGGACTGATGCGAGCAGCGCGAGTGGTTCTGACAGATTCGGGGGGGCTACAGGAGGAAACTACCGCCCTGGGGGTTCCGTGCGTCACGTTGCGAGAAAATACAGAGAGGCCGATAACGGTTACCGACGGTACAAATACGATTGTCGGTACCGATGCGGAAAAAATTAAGGCCTGCGTCCACGAGATATTAGACAGCGGCGGTAAAAGGGGGCGGATTCCAGAGTATTGGGATGGTAACGCGGCGACACGGATTGTCGAGCGTTTGTTGCAGCGTTATTTCTAAGTGGGTATATGAAGCCTCAACGCATCGTTAACGCCATGACGGTGGATGTGGAAGATTACTTCCAAGTATCCGCGTTTGAACCCTATATTTCTAGTTCCGATTGGGATGATCTGCCGCATCGGGTCGAAGCCAATACCCAACGGATTCTGGATTTATTCGATGCGTATAAAGTAAAAGCTACCTTTTTTACATTGGGATGGGTCGCGGAACGCTATCCCAATTTAATACGCCGCGTTGTGCAGGATGGTCACGAACTGGCTTGTCACGGCTATCGACACATTAGAGTCACCCAGCAGTCTCCGGAGCAATTTCGGGAAGACATTCGGGTTAGCAAGCAAATTCTGGAAGACTTAGCCGGACAAGCGGTCATCGGTTATCGGGCGGCGAGTTATTCGATAGGCGCAAATAATCTTTGGGCCTTGGAAATATTGGAGGCTGAAGGTTTTATTTACAGTTCCAGTATTTATCCAGTCAAGCACGATTTGTATGGAATGCCCGGTGCGCCGCGATTTGCCTATCGGCCCGACAATGCACCAGGCTTGTTGGAAATACCGATAACCACATTGCGCATATTCGACCGTAATTGGCCCTGCGGTGGCGGCGGCTTTTTCCGCTTGTACCCCTATGCTGTGTCGAAATGGGCCTATCAGCGTCTCAACGATATCGAAATGCAGTCGGGAGTTTTTTATTTCCATCCTTGGGAAATCGATCCGGAGCAGCCTCGGCAGGCCAATCTGCCTGCGAAAGCTCGGTTTCGCCACTATTTGAATCTTGATAAAGTCGCTGGCCGCTTGGAAAGGCTGTTGAGCGACTTTGAATGGAATACCATGCAAAAGGTATTTTTATCGGAATCCGTGAAATCCACAACACCGCCATGATCAAATTACTCGAACCATCGCAAGCCCCGCGTTGGGATGCTTACGTGATGGCTGCGGCCGACTCCACCTTTTTCCACTTGTCCGCGTGGCAACGCGTTATTGCCGCTGCCTTCGGTCACGATACTTATTACTATTATGCCGAGCAGGACGGCGAAATTACCGGCATTCTACCGCTGACGCACATCAACAGTTTACTGTTTGGAAACACGCTGGTTTCGAATGCCTTTTGCGTATACGGCGGCATTGTTGCCAGTAACGACGAGGCGTTCCGTGCGTTACAGGCGCAAGGCAAACAATTGGCCAGAACTTTGAACGTTGATTGCCTTGAAATGAGAAATCGCGTTCAAACGCATCGCGATTGGCCGCATAAAGCGTTGTACGTAACATTTCGCAAAACGCTCGATTCCGACCACGAAAAAAACCTGAACGCGATTCCCAGAAAACAGCGAGCGATGGTGAGAGCGGGCATCAAAGCGGGTTTGGTCGGTGTAGTAGATAATGATGTGGATCGATTGTTTCAAGCGTATTCCGAAAGCGTCAGAAACTTGGGGACTCCCGTGTTTCCGAGGCATTATTTTAAAGTACTAAAAGAGGCTTTCGGTAACGATTGCGAGATATTATCGATCGAGCACGAAGGTCGTTTAGTGGCTAGCGTGATGAATTTTTATTTCAAGGATGAAGTTTTGCCTTATTACGGCGGCGGCACCGAGGCTGCTCGAGACTTAAAAGCTAACGATTTCATGTATTGGGAGGTCATGCGGCGGGCGGTGGATAGAGGCTGTCGCTTGTTTGATTACGGGCGCAGCAAGATCGATACTGGCTCTTATCGCTTCAAGAAGCACTGGGGCTTTGAGCCCGAGCCGCTGTACTACGAAATCGATTTGGTGAAGGCGAAGCAGATTCCGGACATCAATCCGTTGAATCCCAAGTATCGATTATTTATTGCAGCCTGGAAGAGGCTGCCGCTGCCAGTCAGTCAGGTTGTGGGACCATGGCTGGCCAAGGATTTGGGATAATTCGTGCCTAAGCTGCTATACCTGGTTCATCGGATTCCGTTTCCCCCCAACAAGGGTGACAAAATTCGCTCGTTTCATTTTCTGCGAGCGCTAGCCAAACGGTACGAGATATTCCTCGGCACTTTTGTGGATGATCCTGAAGACCGCCAATATATTGAAGCGCTCAAGCCTTATTGCAGGGATGTATGTTGTGTGGAATTGTCGCCCGGCCTCAATAAGCTTAAAAGCGCGCGCGGCCTATTCAGCGGCGAGGCGTTGAGTCTGCTGTATTATCGAAATATTACATTGCTTCGTTGGGTTGATCAGGTCATAAGTACCGAGGGTATAGACCGCGCGCTGATTTTCTCGTCGCCTATGGCTCAGTACGTCGAGCGTTACCCCGAGTTAAGGGTCGTCGCGGATTTCGTCGATGTCGACTCCGATAAGTGGAGTCAATATGCTCGCAGTAAAAGCTGGCCGGCCGCTTGGATCTATCGGCGCGAAGCTCGGACTTTGTTACGTTATGAGACACAAATTGCCAGTCGGGCGGCGAAGACGATATTTGTTTCGGAACAGGAATCCGCGTTGTTTAAGACCCTGGCGCCGATCGCGAAAGACAAGATTGATTTCGTAAATAACGGTGTCGATACTGATCGTTTTGATCCTAAAGTGGCTGATGATTCGCCGTTTCCGAGCGGACAATCCCCCATCGTATTTACAGGTGCCATGGATTATTGGGCAAACGTCGATGCGGTCAAGTGGTTTGCCGAGACTGTGTTCCCGGAGATCAAGCGACAATGCCCGCATGCTAAGTTTTACATAGTCGGTTCCAAGCCTGCCAAGGAAGTGCTGCAGTTATCGGAAAACGACTCGGCGGTGATCGTTACCGGCAAAGTCGACGATGTGCGACCGTATATTGTTCACGCCCGTTTGATCGTGGCACCGTTACGTATTGCTCGAGGCATACAGAACAAGGTTTTGGAAGCTATGGCGATGGCTAAGCCCGTGGTCGCAACGTCGGCGGCGATGGAAGGGATATCTGCTGGTCAAGAGTTGCAGGTCGCCCTCGCCGATGAACCAAATGAGTTTGCCGAAAGGGTTGTGTCTTACCTGCAACAACCTACTGTTTACGCCGAAGACAACCGTCGGTTTGTCGAACGTGCGTTTGGCTGGTCCGCGAATGCCGATAAGCTTTTGACTTTGCTCGGAGGTTAAGGTCGACGATGGACGAAGCGGTGCCTTTGGTTGTGCATATCATTTACCGCCTCGGCATCGGCGGTTTGGAAAATGGCTTAGTTAATATCATTAACAAAATGCCGAAAGAACGTTATCGGCATGCCATCATTTGTTTGGCCGATGCGACAGATTTTACCCAGCGTATCGACCGGTCCGATGTCGTCGTCCACCAGTTGCATAAGAAACCGGGGCAGGACTGGGCGTCGTTTTATAAGGTTTATAAGTTGTTTAAGGCTTGGAAGCCTGCGGTTGTGCATACCCGAAATCTAGGGGCTATCGAATATCAGGTTTGCGCGTGGTTGGCTCGAATACCCTACCGGGTTCACGGGGAACACGGCTGGGACGTGTTTGATCCTGACGGCAATAACCTAAAGTATCAGCGCTTGCGTCGAGCGTTGGGGCTAATCATTCATCGATTCATTCCATTGTCCAAACATTTGCAGGATTATTTGCAGGAAAAGGTCAAAATTCCGGCAGCTAAAATCACTCGCATTTGTAACGGTGTTGACACAAACCGGTTTTATCCTCGCGATTGCGATCGGGCGGCTCCAATGCATTGCGATATGCCTTTGTCCGGGAAAGTCGTCATAGGCACGGTGGGTCGTATGCATGGAGTAAAGGATCAATTGACACTGGTTAGGGCATACATTCATGCTTGCCAAATGTATCCGGGCTTTGCTGGAGTGGCTCGACTTTGGTTGATAGGGGACGGGCCTTTGCGTGCAGAGAGTGCGGGCCTACTGACGGATGCCGGATTGTTAGACCAAGCTTGGATGTCTGGTGATCGTGACGACATCCCCGATATTTTGCGTTGCCTGGATATTTTTGTGTTGCCATCCAAGGCCGAAGGTATATCCAATACTATACTGGAAGCGATGGCAACGGGGCTTCCAGTGTTGGCGACGAGGGTTGGAGGCAATCCCGAGCTGATCTTGGACGGAGAGACAGGGATGCTGGTCGAAAAGGAAAATCCGGAGGCTATGGCAAGGGTGCTAGCGGAGTGGGTTGCCGATTCCGACAAGCGTCGCCGTTTTGGGGCGGCCGGATTGGAGCGCATCCGCCAGGAGTTTTCGATCGATAATATGGTGTCTCGCTACCAACAGGTTTATGACGAGCGATAAATAGCGCCGGAGAATAATAATATGTGTGGCATCGTGGGGATATTCGATATGCAAGGCAGCGGGGAAATTGACCGCGAATTGTTGTCGAAAATGAACGAATCCCAGTTTCATCGTGGACCGGACGAGGGCGGTCTGCATAGCGAGCCCGGCTTGGGCTTTGGGCATCGTCGTTTGTCGATCATCGACTTGTCTAGCGGTCAGCAACCGATGCACAGCGCGGATAGAAATGTCGTCCTAACCTACAATGGCGAGGTATACAACTTTCCCGAGTTGCGCGGCGAGTTGGAAGCCTTGGGCTACAGCTTCAGAACTCACTGCGATACCGAGGTAATACTCTACGCTTGGCAAGCGTGGGGAGAAGCTTGCGTGGAGCGACTACGGGGTATGTTTGCGTTTGCGTTGTGGGACAGACCACAACAAACCTTGTTCCTCGCGCGTGATCGATTGGGTGTCAAGCCGTTGTACTACTCACTATTGGCTAACGGACATTTCATATTCGGTTCCGAGTTGAAGGCGCTTAAGCAGCATCCGCTGCTGCCAACTCGGATTGATCCGACGGCGGTCGAGGACTATTTCGGTTTCGGTTACGTGCCAGACCCTAAAACAATTTATCGGGATGTCTATAAGCTGGAGCCGGGGCATTGTTTGGCGATTCGGCGCGGAGGCGAACGGATTAAGCCTCGTCAATATTGGGATGTGACTTTCGACCCCGGTAATTTCTCCAGCATGGATGCTGTCGGTGAAGAGTTGATCGAACGCTTACGGGAGGCTGTTAAAATCCGGATGATGGCTGACGTGCCTTTGGGAGCCTTCCTGTCGGGCGGCGTTGATTCCAGCGCGGTCGTGGCTTTAATGGCCGGTTTGTCCGACGATCCGGTTAATACTTGCTCGATTTCGTTCGGCGATCCAAAATTCAACGAATCGCAATTCGCGGCTCAAGTTGCCGGTCGATATCACACTGCTCATCGGGTCGAACAAGTCGATCCCGATGATTTCAGTCTGATTGATTGCTTATCCGGTTTGTATGACGAACCCTATGCCGACAGTTCCGCATTACCCACTTATCGAGTTTGCGAGTTAGCCAAAAAACAAGTGACCGTGGTGTTGTCCGGGGATGGCGGCGACGAAAATTTAGCGGGTTATCGGCGCTATCGCTGGCATACCTACGAGGAGAGAATGCGTTCTTTATTGCCGGACGGTTTGCGGATGCCTTTGTTTTCGACCTTAGGTCGGGTCTACCCAAAACTCGACTGGGCACCGAAGGTATTTAGAGCAAAAACCACGTTGGAGTCGATAGGCCGAGATTCTATGGCGGGCTATTTTCATAGCGTGTCGGTGCTGTCTAATGGCATGCGTCAGCAATTATTTAGCGAGCAGCTAAGGGCGGAATTGCAAGGTTACGGCGCAATCGAGGTATTTCATCGATATCGGGAAAAAGCACCGAGCGATCCTCTGTCTATGGTTCAATATCTGGATCTGAAGACTTACTTAGCTGGTGACATCCTGACTAAAGTCGACAGGGCAAGCATGGCTCACGCCTTGGAAGTCAGGGTTCCGTTGTTGGACTACAAACTGGTGGAATGGATGGCGACATTGCCGCCGTCTTATAAGCTCAATGGTCGTGAAGGCAAATATTTGTTTAAAAAGTCACTGGAGTCTTATCTTCCGAACGATATTCTGTATCGACCTAAAATGGGGTTTGCCGTGCCTTTGAGCAGTTGGTTCCGAGGGCCTTTGAAAGAACGCGTACGGGAGGCCTTGTTGGGTAATACGCTTGGTCAAACGGGTTGGTTTAATCGCACTTACTTGGAGCATATGGTCACCCAACACCAGGCAGGTTTGCGAGATTACAGCGCTGCAATTTGGTCGCTGTTAATGTTCGAGGCGTTTCTTAGAAATGCCGGGTTTTGACGCTGGTTAACTTGTACGAGCGGGCAATAGACATTAATTAATTGATTTGCTAGAGTGTGAACCAATTCAAGTTTTTCTAAGTGGCGGTGTAATATGCGATTCGAAGAAGATGATAGCCTGATCGAGAACGGTCAACTGCAAGAGGGCAAGCAAGTCATTGATAAATCCAGAAGAAAGTTTGCTAAAGCTGGCGTTGCGGTTCCTGTCATCCTAACTTTGGCTAATCGTCCTGCATGGGGAGGGGGTACTGGTGGCGTTGACGAATGTACCATTTCTGGGTTTCATTCAATAGGTCCGAATAGAACTGCGTACTCCGGTAATATTGTGACTAATCCGGGGCCGCGTCCCCCGAAGCATTATTGCGACAACCCGAGTCAGTGGCCTTTAAGCAAATGTAAGCCTCACTCGAGTAAACACGACACGGGTGGAACTTTGGAAGGGGGATCTGGGTGTCGACGAGATAGAACGGCGCCAAACTCTTGGACCTCAAACCGGAACGACACTCAAAAGGGGCAATGGAACTTAAATGCGGTGTGGACTAAAAGCACTCAAGCGCCGAAAACGAAGAGTGAATTGCGATCCAACGGCCAGAATGACTATGCGACTCTTAAGCGTAACGAGGCCACCTACGGATATTATATCTTCAGTGATACTGCGTTAGGGCCTACCACCAATGCCAACAAAACGTTAAACGATTGTATAAAAGAGCTGGATCAAGGGACTGATATAGGGTTGGATAACTGTATGGCTTGGTTGTTTGTTAACGCTTGTGATGGCAAACATGTGGTTGGAAGCTCGCTGTCGGATGTCCAAGCTTGTTTTCAGGCGGTAAAGACCGGAGGTAAGTATAAAGTTGGTGCAGTAGATTGTTCAGCCCAGGATATTATTGACTTTTGCCATCACTTGATCGCTGACGGTTGCACGGCGTAAGACAACAGTCTTCTGGTTTTATGCTCTGGCGAGTAGTTGGAGAAGTCTATTGCGTGGATTGGGGTGATGGGGTCGTGATTTATCATCGCAACTCCGGTACTACGTTTTTGTTTGAGGCGATGCCGTTAGAGCTGATTCAGCGATGTTTTCAGCCTACGCCATTTGATCAAACGATGCTTGAAGACATCATCGGAAATTTCGACTTATCGGATAAATCGCGCGACAAAGCTGGGTATTTAGAAAGTCTGATACAGGTTTTGTTGCAAAAAGAATTAATTGAGCCGGTAAATTGAGATTACAGCATTTGCCTTTCCAGGAGGTTAATAGCCGACTGCGAAATAGCGGTTTGAATTTGCAACTTGGTCAGTTTTGCTTTGCTATCACGACTAAATTGGCTTCAGTGGCGCAGAGTCTTTCGATTTTGTATGCCGATTTTGAAGTTTTTGATAGTAGTGTGTTCGTCGATTTCCCCGTATCGGTTGCTTCTGGACATAATTGGTTCAGCTCGATAAGTAAAAGCGCTGAATTTCGTTTTGATGGCTACGCGCCCTTCAATCCTTTACCGCTACAACATGCCCCGGCTTTGATCGAATGGGGGATGAATTGGTGTGTATCTAGTCAAATTAATACTTTTTTGATAATCCATGCTGCTGTCATAGAGAAAAATGGCTGGGCGGCTGTGTTACCGGCGCCGCCGGGATCCGGAAAAAGTACTTTGACCGCCACGTTGATTCAAGAAGGTTGGCGATTACTATCGGACGAATTGACTCTGGTTGATCCAGTGACATTCCGAGTACACCCCTTTCCCCGTCCCGTCAGCTTGAAGAATCAATCCATTGACATCGTCGCCAAGCGCTATCCTGGCCTTGTGTTCGGGCCATTGTCAACGGATACATCGAAGGGCACTGTTTGCCATCTTAAGCCACCCGAAACCAGCGTCAGTCGGCAGAGCGAGTCTTGTCCGATTGCTTGGGTCATATTTCCAAAATATGAAGCTGGCTCCGCGACCGAGTTTGCGCCAAAGGCAAAATCGTTAACGTTTATTGATGTAGCGGATAACGCGTTTAATTTTAGTCGGTTAGGCTACGCGGGATTTTACGCCTTGCGTAATGTATTGGACCGGGCAAGCTGTTACCAGTTGCGTTACAGCTGCCTAGACGATGCCGTTCAAATTTTCGACCAACTTAAGAGCGCCGAATGAGTTTTGAATGGCCCTTGTTGGTCAAGGTGATCAACGATCAGGTGTCTCATGCCGAGTTGTCCTTACCCGAATGGGGATTATTAGTCAGGCAGGCGCGTGCATCGATGTTACTGGCGAAGTTGGTTCATCAGGTGGAAAGCCGTGGCGGGCTAGATGGTATTCCGGAAGCCGCGCGTCGGCATTTAATCTCCGCAAAATGTTTTTCCGAAAAACAAAGCAACGACCTATTTTGGGAAATTCGCCAGTTGCAAAAAGTGGCTCGACAGTTAGAGTTTCCTTTTGTCTTGTTGAAGGGCGCGGCGTATGCAGTGACTGAACACCTCGCCGCGAGAGGTAGGGTCTTTTCAGATATTGATTTACTGGTTCCCCGCGAAAAAATAGGCTCCGCCGAGAAGCGTTTGATGATTCATGGTTGGATGGGCGGGCAAAACGGCGTTTACAACGAACGTTATTACCGGCGCTGGATGCATGAAATTCCACCAATCAGACACCTGTCCAGGGGCAGCGTCATCGATCTACACCATAACATCCTGCCGATAACGTGTAAGGATTGTCCCGATGCCGGATTACTACTAGCCGATGCGCGCGCATTGGATAAATTCGATGGACTAGCGGTATTATCTCCTGTCGATCAAGTGATACACAGCGCGGTTCATTTGTTTTACGACGGTGAATTGGAGCACGGCTTGCGGGACTTGGTCGATTTAGATGCGCTGATTCGCGGTTTGGGCGAACAGCAGGTCAGATTGATTTCACGTTCATCCGAATTGGGTCTGGCAAGGCCAGTCCTTTACGCATTGCGTTACTCGACTACAATACTCGGTACACCGCTGTCGGACGAATTGGCCCGGCAACTTCAACAAGTGACGCCCGCCAAGGCAATTCTCGCGGTGATGGATTTTTTGTTCATTCGCGCGCTGATGCCGGTCCATCCAAGTTGCACCGACCGCTGGACAGGTTTGGCCCGTAACGTATTATTTTTGCGGGCGCATTGGTTAAAAATGCCGTGGTATTTGCTATTGCCCCATCTGACTATCAAGGCCTGGATGCGTCTGACCGGCAAAGAGAAGCACTAATTCCGGGTGCTCACTTCATGGCGAGCCGACTTGACAGTCTTAAACAAGAACCTTCTCGACATGAAAATCTTACATATTCTGGATCACTCGATTCCATTGCACAGCGGCTACACCTTTCGTACCCGAGCGATACTCGAACAGCAACGTAAGCTGGGTTGGCACACTTTTCATGTGACTTCCGCCAAGCATCAGGCTCCCGGTAGCGATTTCGAAACGGTGGATGGCTTGGATTTTTATCGTTCGTCCCAACCGCGAGGTTTACAGGCAAAATTACCCGTTATGAACCAATGGGCGATTGTTCAGACTCTGGCGCGGAGGTTGGACCAGATCATTCCGGAAATTCGCCCGGATATCCTGCATGCTCATTCTCCGGCATTAAACGGGATGGCGGCTTTGAGAATGGCCAAAAAATACCGATTGCCGTTGGTTTACGAATGCCGGGCATTTTGGGAAGATGCCGCCGTCGACCACGGTACGACCGCGGAAGGTAGCTTGCGTTACCGTATTACCAAAGCCCTGGAAACGTATGTGTTTAAGAATGCCGATGCTGTGACGACGATTTGCGAAGGACTCCGCAACGATATTATCGGACGGGGTATTCCAGCCGAAAAAATCACCGTGATTCCCAACGCGGTCGATATCGAAAAATTCAGTTTCGGTGATGTTGCCGAGCCCGCGCTACTCGATCAACTAGGCCTGACGGGAAAAATTGTACTCGGTTTCATTGGTTCGTTTTATGCGTACGAAGGTTTATTGTTGTTGCTGGATGCTTTGCCCGAGATCGTCCGGCAGCGGCCGGATGTCCGGCTGCTGTTGGTTGGCGGCGGTCCGCAACAAGCACAAATCCAACAGAAAATTCAAGCCTTAGGGCTGGCGGGCTGGGTTGTGATGCCGGGACGGGTTCCCCATGATCAGGTGCAACGGTATTACAATTTGGTCGATATTTTCGTCTATCCGAGATTGTCGATGCGACTGACCGATTTGGTTACGCCCCTGAAGCCGCTCGAAGCCATGGCGCAAGGTCGCCTGTTGGTGGCTTCGGATGTCGGCGGTCATCACGAATTGATCGAAGATCGTCGGACCGGCTATTTGTTCCGAGCCGGCGACCAAGCGGCCTTGGCGTCGACCGTTTTGAATGCCTTGGCCGATAAATCGCATTGGGACGACATCCGTCGAGCTGGACGGCACTATGTCGAACAAATCCGTAACTGGCAAACCAGCGTGGCACGTTATCAAGCGGTGTATGCCGGATTGATACGGGACGGGCATGACACGGACTGATCCCAGGCTGGTGGTTTTCAGCAGTCTCTACCCCAGTCAGGTTCGCCCGAATGCCGGTGTATTCGTCCGGGAGCGCATGCGCAGGGTCGCGGCGCACTGTGCGTTGGCGGTGGTCTCGCCGGTACCATGGTTCCCGTTTCAAGGGGTGATCCGCAAATTCAAGCCCAATTACCGGCCACAGCCCGCCACTTACGAATGTCAGGACGGTATCGACGTTTATTTCCCGAGGTTTCTGTCCTTGCCAGGATTAGGCCGCCGGTGGGACGGATTGATGATGGCGTTGGGCAGTTATCGGACTTTATACCGATTGTCTCGCAACTTCGGATTTAATCTGATTGACGCGCATTTTGCCTATCCGGACGGCTACGCGGCAGGATGGTTGGGGCGCTGTTTCCACGTGCCGGTTACAATCACGTTACGCGGCACCGAAGTACCGTTGTCCAAAATCGCCAGTCGGCGGGCGCGCCTGTTGGCGGCGCTTCGTAGGGCCGTTCGAGTGTTCTCTGTGTCGGAATCGCTTAAACGACATGTCGTTAGCATCGGTGCCGAAGCCGATAAAATTTTGGTGGTGGGGAATGGCGTCGATACGAATGTCTTCTATCCGCTGGATAAAGTCTCGACTCGTCAGAGTTTGCAACTCAACGTCGATGCGCCGGTGCTGATTTCAGTGGGTGGCTTGGTCGATCGCAAAGGGTTTCACCGAGTCATCGAGATATTGCCGGCGCTGCTGGCAAAACATCCCGGTTTACGCTACTTGATTGTCGGTGGCGGCAGTCCGGAGGGTGATATTCGCCAGCGTCTGGAGAAGCAAGTCGCCGAACTCGGCCTCGCTGAACAGGTGCGTTTCCTGGGTGCGATGCCCGCCGCAGCCTTGAAAGAGGTTCTGTCCGCCGCCGACGTTTTTGTATTGGCGACGGCTAACGAAGGCTGGGCCAACGTGCTCTTGGAAGCGATGGCTTGCGGTTTGCCGATTGTAACCACCGATGTTGGCGGCAATCGCGAGGTGGTTTGCGACGATAGTTTGGGGCAGGTGGTGCCGTTCGGCGATCGCGATGCCTTGCTGAAGGCGCTCGATGCCGCGCTAGGGCGGGACTGGGATCGCCATGCGATTATTGCCTATGCCGCTCAGAATGCCTGGGATCAACGCGTCGCTGTCTTGGTGGCGGAATTCAACCAACTGGTAAATCGATCATGAGCCTTTACACTTCGCTGTGCTCCTCCGTGCTGTTTCCTCTACACGAAGCGTTAAAAAAACACAGTACCGTCAGGGTGCGCAAGGCGATGGAGCGTAGCCAGTGGTTGGGCGTGGACGAAATTCGCCAGGCTCAGGTCAAGGACTTGACACGGTTTCTAACCGATATTGGCCAGCATGTGCCTTACTATCGGACATTGTTTGCGGCATTAGACTTCAAGCCGGCGCAGGTCGCCAGTTTAAACGATTTGGCGCGCCTGCCCTTGCTGGACAAGCCGACGATACGCGCCAATTTGGATAAAATGCGGGCGGATGATGCCGAGGGTTTGGCCCGCTTCAACACCGGCGGATCAAGCGGCGAGCCATTGATTTTTTACATCGGCAGTCGCCGCGTCAGTCACGATGTGGCCGCCAAATGGCGCGCCACCCGCTGGTGGGGTGTCGACATCGGCGATCCCGAAGCGGTGATATGGGGGTCGCCGATCGAGCTGGGCGCGCAGGATAAAATTCGGCTGATTCGCGATAAGCTGTTGCGGACCCATTTAATACCGGCTTTCGAGATGTCTCAAGAAAAGTTGGACGGCTTCGTGGCCAGGATACGGCAAATCCGGCCGAAAATGCTGTTCGGCTATCCGTCGGCGTTAGCGCATATTGCCAGTCACGCCGAAAAGCGCGGCGTGGCAATGACCGATTTGGGTATCAAGGTGGCGTTCGTCACGTCCGAGCGCTTATACGATTATCAGCGTGACAAGATTCAAGCGGTCTTCGGTTGTCCGGTTGCCAACGGCTATGGCGGCCGCGATGCCGGTTTCATCGCTCATCAGTGTCCGGAAGGCGCGATGCACATCACGGCGGAAGACATCATCGTCGAAATTGTCGATAAACAAGGCAAGCCGCTGCCCAATGGCGAGTTGGGCGAGATTGTCGTCACCCATCTGGCTACGCGCGATTTCCCGTTTATCCGCTACCGCACCGGCGACATGGGAATCTTGTCCGACAAAACTTGCGCTTGCGGGCGAGGGCTGCCGTTACTCGAAGACATACAAGGTCGCACCACCGACTTCGTTGTGGCGCGGGACGGCACCGTGCTGCACGGCCTGGCCTTGATTTATGTGTTGCGCGATTTAGAAGGTGTCGACGCTTTCAAGATCACGCAAGACAGTCTGGATAAGACCAGCGTGCAAATCGTCAAGACCGAGGCTTACCGAGCCGAATCCGAACAACGCATCGTCGCGGAATTTAAAAAGCGATTGGGTGATACGGTCAACGTTGCGATCGAATATACCGATTACATACCCAAGGAGCGTTCCGGCAAATTCCGGTACGTTATCAGCCACGTCAAGCCTTAATCGAGCAACATGACAAAATTCGCGGGATGGGTGGGCAGCGGAGCCTGGAACGAAAGCGCTGTCGCGAGTCTGACCGAGTTGGTCGGTCGGGCCGGATCGGCCTTCGATTTTCAATACGACGGTCATTTCGGACTGGCCAGTCAAGCGCCGGCGCTGCTCCGAGACGATGGCATTCTGTTGTTTGCTTTGAAGACGGCTGCTTCTACGGAGCATTTGCGGGAAGTCTTGGCGCGGTATCGGCGGCACGGTGCCGCTTTATTCGATGGCGGTAGCTCATGCGATGGCGTGGTTTTGATCGATAGCGTCCGCCGTTTGCTGTTGGCTGCCACGGACCCTATCGGCTTGAGTCACATTTATTACGCGGTTACCGATTCCGTGATCGTGTTTGGTTCCAGTTCCGATTTCGTGGTTCGCCATCCGGCGGTCGAAAGCGAAATTTCGGCGCAGGCTATTTACGATTACGTCTATTACCACCATTGCCCTAGCCCAAACACCATCTACACCAAGGTCAAGAAGTTGGAAGGCGGTCAGCAATTGAGTTTCGAAGACGGCAAACTGGAACTGCGCCGTTATTGGTTGCCGTCGTTTAACGAATCCGCGCTCGATTTAAGGCAGGTCGGCGAGGATTTGAAAGCCGGCTTGATCGAAACCGTGCGCGGCATGGTCGGCAGCGGAGACGATACCGGCGCATTTTTAAGCGGTGGCTTGGATAGTTCCAGCGTGGCTGGCGCGCTGGCTAAAGTGTTTCCCGGGAAGGCCAAGACCTTTTCGATGGGTTTTCCGGTCGAAGGTTACAACGAAATCGAATACGCCAACATTGCGGTCAAACATTTCAATACGCGTCAACACGAGTATTACGTAACGCCGGAAGACACGGTAAATGCCGTCCCGATGATTGCTGCGTATTACGATGAGCCGTTCGGCAACTCTTCGGCCTTGGCGGCCTACTATTGCGCGAAATTGGCTAAGGACAACGGCGTCGGGCGCTTGCTGGCCGGGGACGGCGGCGATGAGATCTTCGCCGGCAACGAGCGCTACGCCAAGCAGATGTTGTTCGAGCATTACCATCGGCTGCCCCGAGCGGTTGGCGCCGGCTTGGAAGGGGTGTTGAACGCCTTGCCGGCCGGCTTGGCGAATACTAAATTGCCGTTCAAGGCCAAACGCTATATCGAGCAAGCCAAGGCCGCGATGCCGGATCGATTGCAGGATTACAACTTTTTGCACCGTCACACCGCTGCCGACATTTTTGTCGGCGATTTTCTGGCGCAAATCGATACCGGCGAACCGCTGCAACTGCTACGAGACAATTACCGGCGCCCGGATCAGGCGAGCACCTTGAACAGAATGCTGTATATGGACTGGAAAGCCACGCTGCACGACAACGATTTGGTCAAGGTCAATCGGATGTGCGAACTGGCCGGCGTTGAGGTCTGCTATCCGTTGCTCGATAGCCGTATCGTTGAGTTGTCCTGCCAAATACCGTCCGCCGCTAAATTGCACGGTCAAAAATTACGTTGGTTTTATAAGCAGGCGATGGCGGATTTTCTGCCGGACGCGATCATCAACAAATCCAAGCACGGCTTCGGGCTGCCGTTCGGTATTTGGCTCAAAGACCATCAACCCTTGAAAGATTTGGCCTACGACGCGATCAACGCGTTGAAAAAGCGCGGTTATTTCAAGCCGGAATTTCTCGATCACGCGATTGCGATGCATCAAAGCATACACGCGGCCTACTACGGCGAACTGATCTGGATTTTGATGATGTTGGAACTGTGGTTTGCCGGCAAACAAAAGGCGTGATGCACGCGGCAAGGCGAGTGACAAAAAACGTCAGTTTTCGACTTGGAACGATGGTGCAAGGCTTGCCGGGTTTCCGCGGGTTGCTGTTTGATTTAGTGGTCTAGGGCTGGGTTTTAGGTAAGCTGTTGATCTTGTTTTCAAAAAAATCACTAGCTATGTTGTAATCGCAAAAGCCCGTTCTGGCATAAGTCTTGTATTGGTTAATGCGTTCGTTATTCAATCAGACAGAGAGATACCGCTATGAACATTCAAATGCGTAAAACACAACAAGGTTTCACCTTGATCGAACTGATGATCGTCGTCGCGATTATCGGTATTTTGGCCGCTATCGCGATTCCGGCTTATCAAGACTACACCGTTAAAGCTAAAGTTTCAGAAGGTCCGAGTTTGGCCTCTCCGCTTTTTACTGCTGCGGGGGTGGCTTGTAGTGAGCAAGATTTGGGAGCTACGGCAACTAAAACTAATCTGGACTATGGTTTGGCAGCGTCTACTACGATAAACGGCAAGTATGTGAATTCGGCCTTACTCACGACATCAAGCTCTAGTACTGCTCTGGTTACGATTACCTATACTGTAATTGGGAGTTCGATTACCTCGACGTCGAATAAGCTTTATTATAGAGGCGAATGCACTGCTGGAGCGGGCATGAAATGGAGCATACCAGCCTCAGGTACTTCAAACCCGGTTAACGCTAAGTACAACCCAAAAACCTAAGATTATAAGCGTAATTTTGAGGTGGTTATTGAAAAGGGGCTTTTTAGCCCCTTTTCTTTTTGGCATTAATCTTCTGTGATTTGTTAATGGTTAGTGTATTTTCTAATTTGTATCTAAAGCTGTCAATATTATTTCTGGCTGTTGTCCTGGTTTATTTTCCCGGGAAAAATGGCCCTTTTGTTGCCGATGACTTTCCAAATATATTGGATAATTCTGGAGTTGCCATTGACAGCTTGGATGTCGATTCTATCCGCTCTGCGATGGTTGGGAATACCGGGGCCAGATTTAAAAGGCCGTTAGCGGGGGTTAGTTTTGCGTTGAATTATTATTTTTCTGGACAATCCTACGACAAACAAGTCTTTAAGCTGACTAATATCGCCGTTCACGGCGTAAACGCGATACTGGTGTTTTTGGTCGCCAGGCTTTTAGTTGGAGCGTATGCACCAAGCTGTCCATCGGATTATGTGGCTTGGTTAGTAGCCATGGTCTGGGCGTTACATCCATTACAAGTCAGTACAGTGCTTTACGTTGTACAACGTATGACCAGTCTTTCGACGAGTTTCGTATTAATGGGGATTTGGCTGTTTTTGAAAGGTCGGTTGGCATTAAATGCGAAATATAGTTTGATTTTAATGTTCGCTGGCTGCATCTCGGGGACTGGATTCGGCGTGGCGGCGAAAGAAAATGCATTGTTATTGCCTTTCATGATCGCTGTTTGCGAGTTTTTTATTTTGCCCCGTGAGCAAAATAGATCGCGATCGGATAAGTCTAAATTACGTATCTATTATGCGTTGACCTTGGTACTTCCGATGCTGGTCGGTCTGGTGCTGTTGTTGGTCGCTCCGGACTTTATATTTCGAGATTATGCCGTTAGAGAGTTTACTCCAAGTCAGCGTTTGATGACCGAGGCTAGAGTTTTATTTTACTATGTCGGATTGTTGTTCTATCCGGATAATCGTAGTTTTGGATTATTTAATGATGACTTCCCAATTAGTTTTGGCTTATTTAACCCGGCAACTACTGCGTTAGCATTGGTGGGAATAATTGTACTGCTCACAGTACCAGTCCGTTCCCTGCTGTGTCGAAAAGAGTCATTGGTGGGTTTTGCAATTATGTGGTTTTTGGTAGGGCATTCCATCGAGTCTACGATATATCCATTGGAGCTGGTTTTTGAGCATCGCAATTATCTGCCGAGCGTAGGTGTGGTGATTTTTTTTGTGTTAGGCGTGTATCAATTTCTTTCGAAATACGTAAGTAAAAGCTTTATCAATGCGCTGTTTTTAGCTTTGATTGTCGCTTTGTCAGCAGGTACGTATTTGCGAGCTTCAATATGGGCTGATTTGGATAGCCTGGCTTATTTCGAGGTTAGAAATCACCCGTCATCTCCTCGGGCAAATACAGTGTATGCAAACACTGTCGAACTTAAGGTTGGTCCAAATATAGAGAGTTATCAATATTACTTGAAAGCAGCTAAGTTGAATAACTATGAAATTGCTTCACTGGTGGAGGCGTACCTTGAGTTGAGTCGACTGATATATCTCAACCGTGTAAAAGTATACGAGGCACCGGTGACGCTTCCAAGATCCTATGACGATTCTATACAGATCAATATGGCATATATGGAAGAGCTTAGACACTTGTTAAATCAAGAGGTTATAAGAAGGATAAGTGCAAAATCCTCGCCGTTGCGTACGATGTTAGAGCTGAGGAGTGTGGCGAATTGTTTGATAAATGACGACTACGAATGTCGTGAAATTAGTGGCGATATTGAAGGGTGGATTGATATAGCGTTGTCTCGGCCGGAGTTTTATGATCAGGGAATGATGAGTTTAATCAAAGCAAAGGTTCTCTGTAAGCGGGGAGAAGTTCAAAAAGCTTTCGATTTTATGGAAAAAGCTATTTTGGCGGCGCCAGATAAAGTATATTTTCAAACCGAGAAAGCTTATTTGCTTATAACGCTAAGGGAGTACGAAAAAGCAGAGGCAATAATTGACGTCGTTGAAAAGTGGCCTAACGTTAATGGATTTGATCGGAAAGAGTTTTCGACGCTTCGAGATTTTATCCGAGCGAGTAGAGTCAAGGACTTAAACTCTAATAGTTAGATTCCGAACAAGGTTGGGGCTACGGTTTCCTAAGGCGTGCCCATCGTGTAACATGGTGTCGATTTTCGGATGGCGTTCGTGCGAACGCCTCCTACTTTCGAATGACTGAATTCATCCGGCATGCGCATCCTGAACATTCGTTACAAAAACATCAATTCCCTGGCCGGCGAAGGGCGGATCTATTTCGATCAAGGGCCTATCGCTGAGGCTGGCGTGTTTGCGATTACCGGTCCGAACGGTTCGGGTAAAACCAGTATCCTTGATGTCATCACGCTGGGCCTCTATGGCGAGACCTTTCGTTTCGACAAGCCGGCCGAGCATGTAATGACCAAACAGACCGACGAAAGCGTGGCCAGCGTCGAGTTTTCGTTGGGTGGCGAGAAGTTTCGTTCCGATTGGTATGCCAGGCGGGCGGAAGGCGATAAACAGTCGCGGGCCGAGACCGAGATGTCGTTGACCAAGCTTGGCGAGAGCGACGAGTTGTTGGCCGAAACGCCATCGACGGTGCGTGGGCGGATTGCCGAACTGACCGGTATGGATTTCCATAAATTCAGCAAATCGATGGTGTTGCCGCAAGGCGATTTCGCGGTATTTTTAAATGCGCTGGATAGCGAGCGCATGGACATACTCGAAAAAATCGCCGGCGGCGACATTTACGAACAATACCGCCAACAAGTCGAAGCCCACTATCGCCAAATCGCGGATCGCGTCCGCCAATTGCAACAGGATAGCGCCGCGATTCCCTTGCTCGAGGAAGCAGAACTCGACGCCAGTCGCGCCGACCTGCGGGATTTTCTAGATCAACACACCGAATTGTCCGGTCAGCAGGACTATTTAAGACAACATCAGCTTAAATTGGAAAACGTCGCCGCATTGGAGGCCGAAGAGCGGCAACTGGCCCGGCAAACCGCCGAGCTTCAAACCCAAATGCAGACTTTGCAATCGGATTTGCAACGAATCGCCGCGATTGACAATGTCGACAGCTATCGTGAACAGTTGGCGGGATTGGATGCCAAGCAGTCTAAAATCGGCGAACTCCAAAGCGAGCTAGCGAGTTTGCGCCGGGAAGTGGCTAGCCTGCGTCAGCAGTTGGGCGTTGGCGGCAGCGATCTGGAACCGCCGGCCGGCGACCGGGATTGGGCTTCGCAGAAACGGATTATCGACGACATCAAGATCAGGCTCAGCGAGTTGAAATTAGAATTGCCCAGGGAACTGGCGGCGGTGGAGGCGGCCCAACAAACCTTGGCCGACAAACGTGCCGCGCTCACCGAGCTGGAAGGGTGGTTGCAAGAGCATCGCAGCGAGGCCATTCTGCTAACGGACTTTCCGGATGTCGTGCAGTTGCGCAATCTCAGAACCGAGATCGCGGAACTAGGTGCCAAGCAGAAGACGCAGTTGGCTTGGTCGAAAAATACCTCGGCGGCCTTGAAAAAGAATCAAACGGCCTTGACCGATGCCAAGGCCGGCTTGGTTGAGTTACAGGAGCGGATCGCGGCAGCCGAGGCAAATATCGCGACGCACGGTCAGGGTAGAAGCGTCGATGAAATTCGCGAGCTGTTATCCGAGCAACAGGCGAGGGTCAACGATTTCCAAGAGTTGTATTCGTTAGCCAGTGTCAATGCGAAGGTGACCAAAAAGGGCTTGTTCGGTTGGCTGTCGACGAACAAGTCGTCGGAGTTTCCCGACGAGGGCGAACTGCGCGACAAATTGGCGGCGCTGAAACACGAATTCGGCCGAGAGGAAAACATCGGCTCGGCGCTGGAACAAGCGATCGCCAACGAGGCCTTGTTGCGCAAAATGACGCCCGATCGCGGGAAATTGGTGGACGGCAAACCTTGTTTCCTATGCGGCTCCTTGCATCATCCTTACACGTCGAAACCGCCGGTAATGACCGACTCGAAAAAGGCGTTAGTCGATCAGCGCGGCAAAATGCAAGCCTTGAAGGCTGCCATGGCCAATATCGAAGCCCAGTTGACCGCGGCGGAAAAACGTAGTTCACAGATGTCCGCCAAGGAACGGCGCTTGCAGGAAATGCGCGCGCAATGGCGGGTTTTGGTGAATCGGCTGAATGTCGCCCGCGACGGTATGGCGATCGAAAATCTGAGCTTGCAAAAGCAGTGTTTGGACCAGGAAACCGAAGAACTCGAAAAAATTAAACTGCTGCTGAAAGATGTCGGCCAGTGGCAACGCAACATTGGGAAATGGACCGACGAAATCGGCGTGAAACAAGCGCAAATCCTCAAATTGGCGGCTGTCGTCGAGCAATTGGAAACCGCGTGGAATAACCGTCCGCCCGAAGCCATTGAAGGCGAACAGCAATTGGCCGCGTTGAAAGCTTCTGAAAAGGCCTTGTTGGACAAACTGGAGAAAGCGTTGATGCCTCTGGGGGAGAAAATACCGGGCAAGTCCAAGGAAAATGCTTTGTTCGATCGCCTGAATGTCCGGCGCCAGGACTATCAAATACGCGATTTGCGCAAACAGGGTGTGCTTGCCGATATCAACGGTTTGCAGGACGGTTTGCAATCCGGTCAGGCGCGCATTATTCGCTATCAAGCGGAAATTGCCGAACTGACCGAAGCCTTGCAAAACCATGAGTTGTCGGGTTTGCATTTGGCATTGTTCGAGAAACAAACGTCAATCGCCGACCTTGAAGCCCGGTTTGGTCAGCTTGAGGCGGATTACGACGTCCACTTTGGCCAATTGCGCGACCGATGGTTGGCCGACGGCTTCAGCGATTTGGAGAGCTTGAGGTCGGTGTTAGAGCAATGGAATAGCAGAACGGAAATGGCCGAGATTCTAGCGAAAATGGAGCAGCGCTTGGCGGCATTGAACGTAGAATTGGCCGAGCAGGATTTACGCTTGCAAAAAGCCTATGCCGCGTTGCCTGGGCCCGACACAGCGGCCGATTTACTAGTCATGCAACGCGCGCTGTCTGAAAAAATCGACATTACCGAGCACGAGATCCGGAGCTTGGAGCACAAACTTGCCAAGCAACAGACTTACGCGGAGACCTTTGGCGAACTGCAAGAACAACTGCGGCGGGAACTAGCGGCTTTCGCCGAAGCGGAAGCGGAGTTGAATTTGATCAACCACGAGCAGGGCGGGATGCGGCGGCGGATTCAACAGTTGTTGGTCGAGAAACTGCTACGGCAGGCGAATCGAATCTTGGAAGGCTTGAGCGGTCGCTATTATTTACGTAACGGCTTTAGCGAGTACGGTTTGGCATTGGAAGTCGAGGATACTAAGCAGATCAACGTACGGCGTTTGCCGAAAACCTTATCGGGCGGCGAGAGTTTTGTTGTCAGCCTGGCGTTGGCCTTGGCATTATCGGAAATTGCCAACAACGGTAGAGCGATCGATTCCTTGTTCTTGGACGAGGGGTTCGGCAATCTTGACGCCGAGGCGCTGTATCTGGCGATGACGACGCTGGAGAGCCTGAAAACCCAAGGTAAGATTGTCGGGGTGATTTCTCACGTAGATGCCGTGAAAAAGCGGATTAAGACCCAAATCGAGTTGGTCAAAAACACCAACGGTTTTAGCGAGTTGAAAATGGTGGCCTGACCGCCGGCGCGGTCGGGCCTGTTCAGGTGTTCATGGATTTGGCGTCGGTTTGAAGGCTTTGCCGTAAGTGGTGTCCGCGTTGAAATCGTCCCAAACGTAGACCGGCCTGACGATGGGTTGAGTGGGAATCGGCGCCGAGATTAAGTCAAGCACGCCGACGCCCATCCTGGCGCCCATATTGATCAAGCCTTTGAAAGTGCCGCCAACGAAACCGTACACGACATTGCTTTGGTTATTCACCAGGATGATGTTTTTAGGGATTTCCAGCGACGCAGTGGCGATATTGGCCAGCCCGGAACTGAGTTTGCGGCCTACCGTTTCTCCATAGCTTTCGTTTTCACCGGGTTGGGCATGCGCGGCGGCGGCGAACGCGGCGATCAAGCTGAAGGCCCAAACGGTTTGCTTTGCTTTCATAGCGTATCCTGAATCTGTTGACGAATCGGCGCCGCCCGCAAGCGGGCGACGGTACCCGAGCAAGTATAGCAGTGGGTGTGCTTACTTTTTCAAGGCCTTGGCGAAGGCATTGCTCATGGTATTCGGCACGGCCGGCTGTGGTTTGCCTTTAAGCGCCGGTTTGTTCGCGGGCCTTTGCGGCTTTTCGCCGCGCACGATGTCGGCTTCGTCGACACTCTTTTTCATGCTCAACGAAATCCGCTGCCTAGCGACATCGATTTCCAATACTCTGACTTTGACCATGTCGCCCGCTTTGACGACATCGCGCGGATCCTTGACGAAGTCGTCGGCCAAGTGAGAAATATGCACCAGACCGTCCTGGTGCACGCCGATGTCGACGAAGGCGCCAAAGGCGGCGACATTGGTGACCACACCCTCCAGTGTCATGCCGGGTTCCAGATCGGTGATTTTCTCGACACCTTCCTTGAATTGCACGCTTTTGAACTCGGGGCGCGGGTCGCGGCCGGGTTTTTCCAATTCCTGCAAAATATCGGTGACGGTCGGCAGGCCGAAGTCGGCGTTGGCGTAGTTGGCGGGATTCAGGCTACGTAGTGCCTGGCTTTGGCCAATCAGATCGCGTATCGATTTGCCGGTGTCGTCCAGGATGGCGTTGACCACCGGGTAAGCCTCGGGATGCACCGCCGAGGCGTCGAGCGGGTTGTCGCCGTTCATGATGCGTAAAAAGCCGGCGGCCTGTTCGAAGGCTTTGTCGCCGAGGCGCGGCACTTTCTTCAACTGCGCGCGGTTGGCGAAAGGGCCGTTTTGGTTGCGGAAGGCGACGATGTTTTCGCTGATACTGGCACTCAGGCCGGAGACTTGTTTCAGCAAGGCGACCGATGCGGTATTGACGTCAACACCGACCGCGTTCACGCAATCTTCGACCACGGTGTCCAGCATGCGAGCCAGTTGCACTTGGTTGACGTCGTGCTGGTATTGGCCGACGCCGATGGATTTGGGGTCGATCTTGACCAATTCGGCCAACGGGTCTTGCAAGCGGCGGGCGATGGATACCGCGCCGCGTAACGATACGTCGAGATCGGGAAATTCCTTGGCGGCCAATTCCGATGCCGAATACACCGAGGCGCCGGCTTCCGAAACGGTGATTTTCTGGAACAGCAGTTCTTTATGCCGTTTCATCAAATCGGCGACCAATTGGTCTGTTTCACGGGATGCGGTACCGTTGCCGATACTGACCAGTTGCACGCCGAATTGAGCAATCATGCGCGCCAGCGTGGCGATGGATTGGTCCCACTGGTTTTTCGGCTGGTGGGGATAAACGGTTTCGGTGGCCAGCAGTTTGCCGGTGGCATCGACCACCGCCACCTTGACGCCGGTGCGGATACCGGGATCCAGACCCATCGTCGCTTTCGGACCTGCCGGCGCCGCCAGCAACAAGTCGCGCAAATTGCTGGCGAAAACGCGGATGGCCTCCTGCTCGGCGGCTTCGCGCAAGCGCAGTTTCAAATCCATGTCGATGCGGGTGAAGAGTTTGATCTTCCAGGCGAAACGGGCGGTATCGGCCAGCCAAGAGTCCGCGGGTTTAGCGGTGTCGGTGATCTGTAAACGCTGGCAAACGAATTGGGTGCAGAGTTGATGTTCTTCCTGGTCAAGCTCGGCCGGTTTCAGCGTTAAAGTCAGCATGTCCTCGTTACGGCCGCGGAACAGGGCCAACGCGCGATGCGACGGAATTTTGTTGATGGCTTCGCTGTAATCGAAGTAATCCTTGAATTTCGCGGCTTCAACTTCCTTGCCGGCGACGATGGTCGATTGCAATATGCCTTTGTTCCAAATGCGCTCCCGCAGTTCGGAAAGTAATTCGGCGTCTTCGGAAATCCGTTCCATGATGATCTGGCGGGCGCCATCCAACGCGGTGGCGACATCGGCTATCCCTTTGTCCGCATCGATATAGCGCTGGGCGACTTGCTCTGGAACCAGATCGCGATCGTCCAATAGCGCATCGGCCAGCGGCTCCAGTCCGGCTTCGCGGGCGATTTGCGCCTTGGTACGGCGCTTGGGTTTGTAAGGTAGGTACAAGTCTTCCAGCAAGGTTTTGGTATCTGCGTCGAGTATGGCCTGTTCCAGCTCCGGTGTCAGTTTGCCCTGCGAACGTATGCTGTCGAGTATCGTATTGCGTCTGTCGTTCAGTTCCCGCAAATACGTTAAGCGTTCCTCCAGATGCCGCAATTGGGTGTCGTCAAGGCCTTCGGTCACTTCCTTACGGTAGCGGGCGATAAACGGCACGGTGGCGCCTTCGTCGAGCAACGCGACGGCGGCGGCGATTTGTTGAGGTTTGACGGAGAGTTCCGCGGCTATGCGCTTGATGACATCCATTGAGCTTTGCAGAGATGGTTGGAAACCGGTGATTTTACCGTAGTTAAGCGCCAGTCGAAGCGTCGGACCGGTTTACGTGAGGCACAAAAAAGGCGCTGTTTCTATCGAAACAGCGCCTAATCGAAAGAAGAACTTAATTATTATTATGGAAAACGATTACTTTGCTTGGCTCAGAATATCGTTGTTGAAGTCTTTGTGTTTAGCCAAGACTTGCGCTTCCGCTTGAGCAGTGGTTTCGCCGCTCATTTTCAAATGTTTAGTTTCGTCCATTTTCAGAAGTAGTACGCCAGCAATAGCGATAGCGGTTACGACAGCGACGACGGTAAAGGTATTGTCTTTTTCTTGTTCAGCCATTTTTATAATCCTCATCTTTGTTGTAATAATCAGCCCGTCTAGCAGGGGCAACTCGAGTTGTATGTCGAATGTTTAGTGTTTTTTTAGTCGACGGGGTATTTTTTACACTTAAATTTGTTTTGTGTCAAAACATTATTTTTTTTTTGTGCTGATTGGTGTTGGCGTCGGCTTATATTTATGAATTTATTGATAAAAATTTGTTTTGTATGCGGCTGGGACGCAAGGCGTCGCTTGCAGACAGGCGACCGGTATCGAGGCGGATGTGGGTTTTAGCTTCGGTTCGGGGTATCTTAAGCTCGCCAGCGCTACTGATCGGGCGGATAGCTTCGGTATTCGGCGGTTTGGTTGTCTTTTTACATTCGGAGAAACGTTTACATGGTTAAGCATATTCATTTGTTTTTCGTGGCATTGCTGGTGGTCAGTTTTTTGGGGCGGGTAGCGTTGGCGCAATTTAAGCCGGAGCTATTGGCGCGGAAGTGGCTGAAACTGGCTCCGCATGTCATCGCCGGCGTGTTGTTGTTGAGTGGTGCGATTTTGGTATTTCAAGGCGACTGGCTTGCCGGCAACTTCGGGTGGATTGTCGCGAAATTAGTGGTTTTGGTCGGCTTTATGATCGCCGGTGTTCGGACTATCCGCGAGGAGGGCGCAAGTCGCTGGAGGTGGTTTGGCGTGGCCTTGCTTTGCCTGTTTTATATTTCGAAAGTCGCGATGACCAAGCAAATTTTCTTCTTTTTTGGCTGATCGGTTGACGCCGGCTATCCCTTGCCGGCTCTGGATTTTTGTTGGCGGATCGTCACGTTTTTGGAGCGACGCTAGAGCCGTTTGGCCGTAAAGGCTTGCCAAATCAATGCCTTCTGGGGTAACCTCCCTACCTCCTGTCAATACTCAACGAAAGGAGGGTAGGATGCGAAAAACGAAATGGACGGCAGTTATGCTGGTTTCTATGAGTCTAGCGTCTTTTAGCTCTGTAAGTTTAGCGAAAACAGAAAGACACGGTTTATTGTCCATTGCACATAGCGGAGTCGCCTCTTATTACAGCGACAAACTGCATGGTCAGCGGACAGCAAGCGGTGAAATCTACGACAAAAATTCGTTAACAGCGGCCCATGCCAATCTCCCGTTCGGGACCTTGCTGCGGGTGGTCAATCTCAACAATAACCGCAGTGTTGATCTGCGGGTCAACGGACGGCCGGGCCGGCATAACAAGCGCTTGCTCGACGTCTCCAAACGAGCCGCCAAGGAGCTGGGATTTGTCCAGGCCGGGTTGGCTCAAGTCAAGATCGAAATCTTGCGCTGGGGCGAAGCTTAGCGCGGAAAAAAGGCGCGATTGCCGGGCAATCGCGCCTTTTTGTTTTCGATGGTTTGCGCTAAGCCTTGATGGCCTTGAAGCCGATATCGGTACGATAATAAATGGATTGCCAATTGATGCGTTTACACAGCGCATAGGCTTCGCGTTGTGCGTCGGCGATATTGTCGCCTAGCGCGCAGGCGCACAGTACTCGGCCGCCGTTGGTGACGATGGTGCCTCCGGCGCTTTGCGTGCCGGCGTGGAAGACTTTGGCATTTGCAGAATCGACGCCGTCCAGCCCGGAAATCAGTTCGCCCTTGGCGTATGCGTCCGGGTAGCCTCCGGCCGCCAACACCACGCCGAGCGCGGCTCGCTCGTCCCATTCGGTTGTAATTTGGTCCAGCTTACCGTCCAACGCCGCCAAGCAGAGTTCGACCAAGTCCGATTTTAGCCGCATCATGATGGGCTGAGTTTCCGGATCGCCGAATCGGCAATTGTATTCCAACACCTTGACGTTGCCGCGCGCGTCGATCATCAAACCGGCGTAGAGGAAGCCGGTGTAGGGCGTGCCATCGTCGCGCATGCCTTGCAAGGTGGGATAAATTACCTCGTCCATGACACGCTGATGGATGGCGGGCGTGACCACCGGCGCCGGCGAATAGGCGCCCATGCCGCCGGTATTGGGGCCTAGATCGCCGTTGTCCCGAGCCTTGTGATCTTGCGAGGTGGCCATCGCCAGCGCGTGTTCGCCATCGGCGATGACAATGAAGCTGGCTTCCTCTCCGACCAGGAACTCCTCGACGACAACCCTATGTCCGGCTTCACCGAAACTGTTGCCAGCCAACATATCGTTGACCGCGTCTATCGCCTGTTGCTCGTTTTGGGCGACGATGACGCCCTTGCCGGCCGCCAGGCCGTCGGCCTTGACGACGATCGGGGCGCCTTTGCGGCGAATGTAGGCGATTGCGGCTTCGGTGTTGGTGAAGGTTTGGTACTCGGCGGTCGGAATGCGATGGCGGGCCAGAAAGTCCTTGCAGAACGATTTGGAGCCTTCCAATTGCGCGGCTTGTGCTTTGGGGCCGAAGCATTTCAAGCCGGCCGCCGAGAAGCGATCGACAATGCCTTTTACCAGTGGCACTTCCGGGCCAACGATAGTCAGGCCGATGTTGCGGGCCAGTGCAAACCCTAATAAACCTTCGATGTCGTCCGCCGGGATGTCGACGTTAACGATACCGTTCTCCAAATCGGTGCCGGCGTTGCCGGGCGCGACATAGATTTGCCCCGCCAGCGGAGACTGTCTGGCCTTCCAGGCGAGCGCGTGCTCGCGACCGCCGCTACCCACGATCAATACGTTCATCATGTACTTACTCCGCAATCAGTGTCTGAAATGGCGCATGCCGGTCAACACCATTGCGATGTTGTGTTCGTCGGCCGCGTCGATGACTTCCTGGTCGCGCATCGAGCCGCCGGGGTGTATCACTGCGGTGACGCCGGCCGCCGCCGCCGCGTCGATGCCGTCGCGAAACGGGAAAAACGCGTCGGACGCCATCACCGAGCCCGGCACTTCCAAGCCTTCGTCGGCGGCTTTGATGCCGGCGATCTTGGCGGAATAAACCCGGCTCATTTGACCGGCGCCGATACCGATGGTTTGGCCGCCCTTGCCGTAGACGATGGCGTTGGATTTTACGAACTTGGCCACCTTCCAGACGAACAACAAATCAGCCAGCTCTTGCTCAGTCGGCGCGCGCTTGCTGACCACTTTCAAGTCTGCGGGACTGATGCTGCCGGTGTCTTTGTCCTGCACCAGCAGACCGCCGGCGACGCGTTTGAAGTCCAGCGCCTCGGGTTGGTTTGGCGACCAGAGGCCGGTTTCCAGAACCCGTACGTTCGGTTTTTTTGCTAGCGCGGCCTTGGCGCCGGCGGAAACTAGCGGGGCGATGATGACTTCGACAAACTGGCGGCGGGCGATTTCGCCGGCGGTTTGTTCGTCCAATTCCCGGTTGAAAGCAATAATGCCGCCGAAGGCCGACGTCGGATCGGTGGTATAGGCGGCGTTATAGGCGTCGAATAGGCTATCGGCGATGGCCACGCCGCAAGGATTGGCGTGCTTGACGATGACGCAGGCCGGTTGCTCGTCGAAGGATTTGACGCATTCCAGCGCGGCATCGGCGTCGGCGATATTGTTGTACGATAGTTCTTTACCTTGCAGTTGCTTGGCGCTGGCGATACTGCCGGCCGGCGGGTTTTTCTCGCCGTAAAACGCTGCGTTCTGATGCGGGTTTTCGCCGTAACGCATGCTTTGCAGTCGATGGAATTGCAAATTCAGCGTTTCCGGAAAATGGCCGGCATCGACAACCTTACTTAGATAAGCCGCGATCATCGTGTCGTAGCGGGCGGTATGCTCGAAACTTTTTAGCGCCAATCGAAAGCGGGTTTCGTGGCTCAGCGAACCGGCCTCGGCTTGCAGTTCGGTCAGAATGCTGGAGTAGTCGGCCGGGTCGACGACGATGGCGACGTCGTTATGGTTTTTGGCCGCGCCGCGAATCATGCTGGGGCCGCCGATGTCGATGTTTTCGATCGCGGTTTCCAGATCGCAATCCGGTTTAGCGACGGTTTGTTCGAAGGGATAGAGATTGACCACGACCATGTCGATGGCTTTGATGCCGTTCTCGGCCATTACCGCGTCGTCGATCCCCCGCCGGCCCAGAATTCCACCATGCACCTTGGGATGCAGGGTTTTCACTCGGCCGTCCATCATTTCCGGAAAGCCGGTGTAGTCGGACACTTCGGTAACCGGGATTTTATGCTCGGCCAGCAATTTGGCGGTGCCGCCGGTGGACAGCAGTTCCACGCCCAGCGCGCTGAGACTTCGGCAAAATTCGAGTACGCCGGTTTTATCCGAGACGCTAACCAGCGCCCGGTTGACTTGTTTTTTCATGCAAACCTCAAAAACAAAAGAAAATCGATTTAGCCGATACCGTAGTGGTCGAGCTTTTTACGCAAGGTGCTGCGGCTGAGACCCAGAATGACCGCCGCCTTGCTTTGATTGAAATCGCAATATTTCAGCGTGGTTTCCAGTAGCGGTTTTTCCACTTCGGCCAGCACCAAATGGTACAGACCGCTGGAATCGTGGCCGTTCAGATGCGAAAAATAGTCTTCGACGCAATGGCGGACGTGGTCGGACAACGTATCGACGCTGTCGCTGGCATTTTGGCTGTCGTGGCTTCCCATCTAGGCGGCTCTTGGTAGGAGATGATTGAACGACGCGTTAACCCGCGTCAGTTGTTGCACGGGATGTTGGGCTTGATTGATAGACTGCTTGTGCTCGGCGGGCAAGCCGCCCAGACGTTCGAAGTACCAGCCGATGTGTTTGCGGGCAATTCTAACACCGCAGTCGTCACCGTAAAAACGGTATAAATACTCCAGATGACTGTTCATTACGCCCTGGACGTCGGCCAGCGCAGGGTATTGCCAATGTTCGCCGTTGAGCGCGGCGGCCAGTTCGGCGAAAATCCACGGCTGACCTTGCGCGGCTCGGCCGATCATGATGGCGTCTGCGCCCGTGTGCGCCAGTACCCGTCGGGCTTTTTCCGGGCTGTCGATGTCGCCGTTGGCAATGATCGGAATCCGCGCGGTTTGCTTGACCTGCCGAATAGTGTCGTATTCGGCTTGGCCCTCGAATTTGCAAGCGCGGGTGCGGCCATGGATCGTCAGGGCCTGAATGCCGCAGTTTTCGGCGATACTGGCGATTTTGGCCGCGTTACGGTTTTCACGGTCCCAGCCGGTCCGGATTTTCAACGTTACCGGTATGTCGACGGCGGCGACGACAGCGGTCAAAATGTTTTCCACCAGCTTCTCGTCTTTCAACAAGGCCGAGCCCGCAGCGGTGGAACAGACCTTCTTGGCCGGGCAGCCCATGTTGATGTCGATGATGTGGGCGCCGCGTTGTTGATTCAATTTGGCCGCTTCCGCCATTTTCACCGGATCGTTACCCAAGATTTGCACGGCTCTGAGGCCGGTTTCGCCGGTGTAATCGGTTTTCTGCAGTGTTCTGGGGTGCTGTTGCAATTCGGTATTGGAGATTACCATTTCAGATACCGCCAGTCCCGCGCCGAATCGGCGGCAAAGTTGCCGAAAAGGCTGATCGGTGATGCCGGCCATCGGCGCCAGCAGCAAATTGTTGGGCAGGGAATAAGGGCCTATGCGCATAACTTGGGGAGGCTTCGGAAGGCCGAAAATGATACTCGAAAACCGCGCCGGACACGATGTTTTGTCGGGTCGAATCGACGAGCCCAACGCGGCTGCCGACGTCAGGCTTTCGCTATCGGGCCGCGATGGGCGCGCTTTCGCGTTTTCTCGCTAACCCGTTTCGACGCCTGTGATATTTTAGAAAGACAAAACTTCACCGCAACCCGCGGCTAGCCATTGATTGCAAACGACTGGATATGGGCGTACAGGAAAACTTCGAAACTCTCCCTCTCAAAGACTTTACCGAAAAGGCTTACCTCGATTACTCGATGTACGTCATTCTGGACCGGGCGCTGCCGCACATCGGCGATGGCTTGAAGCCGGTGCAACGGCGCATCGTCTATGCGATGTCCGAACTGGGTCTGACAGCTCTAGCTAAATACAAGAAATCGGCGCGTACCGTCGGTGACGTATTGGGTAAATATCATCCGCACGGTGATTCGGCCTGCTACGAGGCAATGGTGTTGATGGCTCAGGATTTTTCCTACCGTTATCCGTTGATCGACGGGCAGGGCAACTGGGGCTCGCCCGACGATCCCAAATCCTTCGCGGCGATGCGTTATACCGAATCGCGGCTGACCGCCTACGCGCAAACCCTGCTCAGCGAGTTGGGCCAGGGCACGGTGGATTGGGTGGACAATTTCGATGGCACGCTGGAAGAGCCATCGCTGCTGCCGGCGCGCTTGCCCAATGTGCTTTTGAACGGGACCACCGGTATCGCGGTGGGCATGGCGACCGATATTCCACCGCACAATCTGCGGGAAGTGGCCGCCGCCGTCCTGCAACTGCTCGACGAGCCGGAGACACCGCTGGAAAGCTTGCTGGCGCATATCAAGGGTCCGGACTTTCCGACCGACGCGGAAATCGTCACGCCGGCCGCCGATTTGCAAAAGCTGTATTTGACCGGTAACGGCTCGGTGAAAATGCGCGCGAAATACGAGGTCGAAGACGGCAATATCGTCATCACCGCGTTGCCGCATCAAGTGTCCGGCGCGAAATTGTTGGAGCAGATCGCCGCGCAGATGTTGGCGAAAAAACTGCCCATGATCGAGGACCTGCGCGACGAGTCCGATCACGAAAATCCGACCCGCTTGTTAATCATCCCCAAGACCAAGCGTACCGATGTCGACGCCGTGATGTCGCATCTGTTCGCCACGACCGATCTGGAGAAAAACTTTCGGGTCAACCTGAACATGATCGGTCTGAACGGCAAACCGCAAGTGAAAAATCTGCGGCAAATTCTGACCGAGTGGATTTCGTTCCGAACCGAAACCGTGCGTCGGCGTTTGCAATTCCGTTTGGACAAGGTCCTGGCGCGCCTGCACATCCTGGAAGGTTTGCTGATCGCCTACCTGAATATCGACGAAGTGATCGCGATCATTCGTCGGGAAGACCATCCCAAGCCAGTATTGATGGCGCGCTTCGGTTTGAGCGACGTGCAGGCGGAAGCGATTCTGGAATTGAAGCTGCGCCACTTGGCGAAATTGGAAGAAATGAAGATTCGCGGCGAGCAGGACGAGTTGGAGCGGGAGCGGGAGGAGTTGGAAAAGACTCTCGGCTCCGCGCATTTGCTGAACCGCTTGATCCGAAAGGAAATAGAACGTGACGCCGAGAAATACGGCGACGCCCGTCGTTCGCCGATTGTGGCCCGCGAAGCCGCCCAAGCCCTGGATACCACGGAGCTAATCGCCAACGAACCGGTGACCATCATCTTGTCTCAGAAGGGCTGGATTCGCGCGGCAAAAGGATACGACATCGAAGTCGAGGGCCTAAGTTATCGGGCCGGAGACGGCTATTTGTCGTCGGCCAAGGGGCGAACTACCTTGCCGGCCTATGTGCTCGATTCGACCGGTCGGGTGTACACGATTACCACCCACGACCTGCCGTCGGCGCGTAGTCAAGGCGAACCGTTGACCGGGCGGCTGAATCCGCCTCCAGGCAGCATCTTCACCGACGTGTTTACCGGGCAGGCCGAGGATTGGGTGTTGATGAGCAGTAGCGCCGGTTACGGGTTCCGGGTGCAATTAAAGGAGCTTTACGGCAAGAACAAGGCCGGCAAAGCGGTCTTGACCGTACCGGATAAGGCCGAAGTCATGACGCCGACGCCGATTCCGCGGGACGCCGAGTGGCTGGCGGTTGCGACCTTGCAAGGCCGCTTGCTGATCTTCCCGGTCGCAGATTTACCGGAATTGGCAAAGGGCAAGGGTAACAAGCTGATTCAGATTCCGTCCGCCGATCTGGCATCCGGTAAGGATGCGGTGGTCGCGGTGACGGCCTTGGTGACCCACGGTGAGCTGAAAATTCTGTCCGGTAAGCGGTTCGTCACGTTGAAGGCCATCGACATCGCTCAATACTCCGGCAGCCGCGCCAACCGCGGAAATATATTGCCTAGAGGCTTTCAAAAAGTCGATGGATTGGAAAGTGTGGTTTGATTCAGATGCGGTGGTGTTTTCGGGAACCGACACGTCTGCCGCGCTCGGTAACGTAAAAAGTGGTTGACGTGGCTTGGACGGACAGGTAAGATGTCGGTCTTTCCGGTGCTCATGCGAGTGGCGGGGAGAAAACAAGATCAATTCGGGGTATAGCGCAGTCTGGTAGCGCGTCTGCTTTGGGAGCAGAATGTCGGGAGTTCGAATCTCTCTACCCCGACCAAGTTTTGCGCTTGTAGCTCAGCCGGATAGAGCATCGGCCTTCTAAGCCGAGGGTCGCAGGTTCGAGTCCTGCCAAGCGTGCCATTGCAAATTCACGTTATGGTGAGCGTAGCTCAGTTGGTAGAGCCCCGGATTGTGATTCCGGTTGTCGTGGGTTCGAGCCCCATCGTTCACCCCAGTAAAATCAGCGCCTTGCAAGTGTTGCTCTCCGCTTTAAAAAGCCATCAGGCATCTTAATAGATTGCTGTTGCTGGCGTCGCCTTCTAAAAAACAAATCCCTCCCTGTAAAGCCTACACGCGGTGCTCTAATAAATTAGGTCTCCCGTAACTGCTCTGCGGCAAAGCTGTCAATTGTCGATGGCAAATCAAAAGGTAACCTCTGAATTTTCGGCGTCAGCATTGGTAGATGACTTTTGCGTTTTGTTGCTGTATCGCAATGTATTGTTAACAAATAGCTTATTCAACTCCCTGTAGTCGTATATTCTTCGATGCATGGTATCTGATTCTGCATTCGCCAACATTGGGTGCTAATCCGAGAAGCGCTGGATGAGCGGCAACGCCGGTTTTTGGCGGCTGTGGATGCCAAGGTTCTGGGGTGTGACGTGTTTCCCCTGCGCTTTTGCTTGACATGGCTGGCGTAGACCTCGGCTGGTCTTGAGCCGTGCCACTCCAAAGCCGCATATGGGCTTTGCCATTCAATGCCGGTGCTTTCTAGCGTAACGAGTTCCGGCTGAAGCGACGCATCCATTGCCATCTCGCGCAGCTCTGTTTAAGACTGCCGAACTCGCCCTAGTTGTTTTCTGACACCACACAAACTGTGAGCTTAGCTGAGCCACAGCCCAACGGGGTATGTTAGGTGTCGGGCTCTAGCTTCTTAAAAGTTAATCGACCTCTTTCCGCCGCCTCTCGCACAGCATCTTGCATTCGCCGGGGCGATGCGGCAGTTTCATGATCGTTCCGTGAAGTGTTTTGGCAAGTAGTAGCCAGATAGAAAGCTGAGCATTGGACGGGCAAGCGATGCCGGGCCATGTGCATATGCTGATCTTGCAATCGCCAAAAATTTCGATGTCGCAGATTATTGACGACATCAAAGGCAAGAGCGCGATTCATTTGCCCAGGCTCTAACGCGAGAAAAAGCGCGACTTCGCGCGGCAGCATTACGGGGCGTGACGGTATTTTGTTTAGATGGCCGGCAGGGGGGGGGGGCGATGGATCGGGAAAATTTCCGGCATCAAGGGCAGGAAGACCCGCGAATGGCGTAAATACACCTTTGGCCACGAGTCGCCACCGATTGGTAGTTAACGATAAGGACGCGCGTTAGTGGTCGCATTATAAATTTCCCGGCCTTGCGGAGGATTTTTACTATCCTTAATTGTCAGTTAACTGAGGCGCATACTGTCACGCTAGATATTACAAGTTAACGAAATTATTCGATGATTTTCTTAAATTAAGAGGGTTGTGCTATCAGTAGCATGGTAAATCACGTGGATCACTCCCTAACGCCTTTACAAAAAGCCTTTTTGGCGATTGAAAGATTACAGGCTAAGTTAGAACATTATCAGCGCTCGCAGACTGAGCCGATTGCCGTTATCGGTATGGCTTGCCGTTTTCCGGGAAAAGCCGACTCCGTCGAGCAATACTGGCAAATGCTGCAGGACGAAGTGGATGCGGTCGGTCCCATCCCTAAAGAGCGCTGGGACCATTCTTTATTTTTCGATCCTAGCGGTGAAAGGCCGGGTAGCACCTATGTCGGCGAAGCGGCGTTTCTGCAGCAAATCGACGGTTTCGACGCGGAATTCTTCGCCATTCCTCCCCGCGAAGCCAACAGCCTGGACCCTCAGCAGCGCCTGTTACTGGAGCTCGCCCACGAAACCTTACAGCATGCCGGCATTGCCAGCCGACGCTTGAAGAACAGTCAAACCGGTGTATTTATTGGTATCGGCCAGCAAGACTATTTACATTTATTACGTGAGTCGGGGGATATGGCCGGCGCCGAACTTTATACCGGTACCGGTAACGGATTTTGTTTTGCTTCGGGTCGGTTGTCTTATCAACTAGGTCTGCAAGGCCCTAGTTTTTCTATCGATACCGCTTGTTCTTCTTCGCTGGTGGCTCTACACCAAGCGTGTTTAAGTCTGCGGACTCAAGAGTGCGATTTGGCCTTGACCGGCGGTGTGCAATTGATGCTGTCGCCCAGCGCATTTATATTGATGTCGGCCGCCAAAGCTTTGGCAAAAGATGGACGATGCAAAAGCTTTGCCGCCTCAGCCGATGGCTACGGGCGAGGCGAAGGGGCGGGTATGCTGGCGCTGAAACGTTTGTCCGACGCCCAACGCGACGGTGACCGAGTCTTGGCGGTGATTCGCGGTTCGGCAGTAGATCATGACGGTCGCAGCAGTGGCTTAACGGTGCCCAATGGCCGAGCCCAAGAAGCGTTGTTGCGAAAATTGCTGCAAACTGCCAATGCACAGGCCGACGAAATTGCTTATATCGAAACCCACGGTACCGGGACTTCGCTCGGCGATCCTATCGAGTACCAGGCCTTGGCCGAGGTATTGCGCAAACAATCGACCGAGCCATTATTGTTGGGTTCGGTGAAAACCAATATCGGCCATTTGGAAGCCGCGGCAGGAATCGCCGGTTTAATTAAACTGATTTTGGCGATAGGCCATAACCGGATTCCGGCCAGTTTGCATTTCGACCAGCCGAATCCGGCCATTCCCTGGCAGGATCATCCGCTGAAAGTCGCAACACAGGCTGCGGCCTGGCCGCTACCGTCCAAAGCGGGGATCGTCAGTTCGTTCGGCTTGAGCGGCACCAATGCCCAGGTACTCGTGGCGGCGGCCGATTGCCAGCAAACCGCTGTGTCGAGCGATGCGGAAGGCAGCTATTTGTTCAAATTGTCGGCCAAATCGGAACCGGCTTTGCAGGATTGGCTGGCAAGCCACCTTAAGCAATTGGCTACATTAAAAGCTGAAGACTTGGCGGATTTTTGCTTCAGCGCCAATATCGGCCGAGACGATTTTAATTGGCGACTGGCTGCGGTAGTCGATAGCGTCGAACAGTTGCAAGGGTTTTTACAAACCTCGTTGGCGGAAAAAACTTGGCAATCGAATCTTAAAGCGCCTATTGCACCGGTATTTTTATTCGCCGGACAAGGCAGCGTTAGAGCCGGTGCCGGATGGGCCTTATACAACGGGCAGCCGGTATTCAAGGCCGCCTTGGATGCTTGCGACGCCGAATTGGTTAAACAAAATCGGACTCAAGTTACGGAATTGCTTTATGGCGACCAAGCCTCGGTTCGTTTGGAGCAGACCGAGCACGAGCAAGTGGCTTTATTCGCATTGCAATACGCATTGGCCAAGATGTGGCTGTCGTGGGGGGTAAAGCCCGCCATGGTGTTGGGCCATAGCTTGGGCGAATATGCCGCGGCTTGTATCGCCGGGGTATTCGATTTGCAGGCGGCCTTGCGCTTGGTGGTTTGCCGAGGCCGGTTGATGCAGGCCTTGCCGGAAGACGGCGCTATGCTGGCCGTCTACGCCAATGAGGAACAAGTCCGTCAATTGCTCAGCGGTCTGGAATCCAAACTGGCTATTGCCGCGGTTAACGCCGACCAGCAGATTGTGGTGTCCGGTGCCGGCGAAGCGATTAACGACTTTACCGTGCGGGCCCGGCAACAGGATTGGTTTACTAAAGTCTTGCCGGTCAAGCGGGGTTTTCACTCGCCCCAGATCGATAGCATGTTGGCGGATTTCGAAACCTGTTTGCACGGGATTGCCTTCAATAAACCGCAATGGCCGTTTATTTCAACGCTGACCGGCAAAGCGGAAAGCGAAGTCTTGCGTAGCGTCGACTATTGGCTTCGGCATGTCAGGCAGCCGGTTTTATTCAAACAGGCATTGACGGCGGCCGCGCGACTAGGTGCTAATTTCTTTATCGAATTTGGCGGTCGGCCGGTATTGAGTAGCCTGGTGCAACAAACGAATCTTGCCGGCGCGTGTTCCCTGGATGCCAAGGGCAACGACTGGCGCGCCTGCCAACAAGTCGCGGCGGTTTTATACCAAGCCGGCCACGACTTGGATTGGCCAAGCGTTTACCAAGGCCGGCGCCGGCGTTTGCTGAGTTTGCCGAATTATCCGTGGCAAAGACAGCGCTATTGGTTCAGCCCAAGACCGGCTAAAGCTGATGTCTCGCTAGGCGAGAGCATCCATCCGATGTTGCAACAAGCGATAAAGACGCCCTTTTGGGCGGGTGATTTGTACCAAGGCCGGATGGCTTGCCGGCATTTGCCGTTCTTACTCGATCATAAAGTCTTCGATCGCGTGGTGGTCGCGGGTGCGTGTCACTTGTCGGCCTTGATTGCGGTCGGCCGGGAGCGCTACCCGATGTTGGCGTTCAAGATCCAAGATATCGAGTTTATCGAAGCCCTGCAACTGGCGGAACAGGAACAGCGCTTATTACAGCTGGGACTGACGCCGCTGGGCGAGCGGCAATATCAAGTTAAAGTGATTAGCTTGTTCGACGAAAAGCCTGCCGAGTTTACCGAGCATCTGACGGCGTCGATGGTAGCGGCCCCGGCTAACTTCGCCGATCTGGATTTGCAGGAACTGCGCCGGCAATGCCCGGAGTCGGTTGACGTGCAAAATTTCTACCAATTGCTGACGCTGCAACACGTGCAATTGGGCGAAAGTTTTCGCTGGTTCGAGCAATTATTCAAAGGTGAACATCAGGCTTTGGCCAGGATTCGTCCCTTGACAGCTCAGGATAAGACCTTCGGACTGCCGCCCGGACTCATCGATGCTTGCTTTCAATTGTTAGGCGCCGCCGTGCCGGAGCAATACACCGAGACTTACATACCGGTAGCGGTCGAGCAATTGCAATTGGCGGCGGAAAACCGCTTGACCCAGTTATGGTGCCATGCGTGCTTGACGGATGGGGAAATCGGCCGGCAAGGCAGCATTCAAGGCCGGGTGACATTATTCAACGAATCGGGGCAAGTCCTTGCCGAATTATCCGCCGTTAGCTTGCGTAAAGCCGACAGCAATGCGATGCGGCAAGCCTTGACGGTGGAGAAAAACGCTTACGCCATCGTTTGGCGTCAAACCGAGGCGCTGTCCAAGGCGACAGTAGAACCGCTTGCTTCGCGTTGGCTGGTGACAGGGAATGCCTTGGCCAAAGCCTTCGCCGATACGGCGGCCTGGGCGCAATGGCTGGGTTTTGACGGGTTTATCGCCTCGGACCTAAACGCCGAAGGCGTTTTGTTGTGTTTGGATAGCGCTTCGTTGGCCGAGAATATGGCGTCGCAAGCGGCACAAAACGCCGTTGTTTTATTGCGATTTTTGCAAAAGGCCGCCGCCATCGGCGAACGGGCCGGGGTCAAAATAGCGCTGTTAAGCCGCCAAGCCAGGCCGGTTAATGATACAGATGTGCTCGATCCGACTCTCGAGGGCTTATCCGGGTTATTGCGTAGTTTTAACCACGAGTATCCGCTAAATCCTTGCCAATGGTTGGATTGGGATGAAACCCGGCTTACCGCCGAGCATGTCGTGGCAGTTTTAACGCGTCACGCGCAAGAAACCGAAATCGCTTTACGCGGCGACTCTTGTTTTTCGCCGCGGTTGCATACGTTTAGCGTCGCCCAAAAACCGGGTTTTAGCGCGCGGGGCACTTATTTACTGACCGGCGGTTCCGGGGCTTTGGCGCTGCAAACGGCGCACTGGTTGGCGGAAAAAGGCGTCGCTAAACTGGTGTTAGTCTCGCGCCACGGCGTTCGGGACAGCGGCAAAGACCGGTTAGAGGCGATTTTGCGTTTGGGCGCCGAAGTGATCGAGCTGAAAGCCGATATTGCCGATGCGCAACAAGTACAAGCCATTTTGACTGAGCATGGCGAAGATTTACGTGGGATTTTCCATGCCGCCGGGGTGTTGCAGGACAGCGTTGTGGCCAATCTAGATAGTGAACGGCTGGCGCAAGTGCTGAAACCCAAAGTGTTTGGCTTATGGAATTTGCATCGTTTTAGCCAGGGATTGAACTTGGATTGTTTCGTGGCCTATTCCTCGATGGCGGCTTGGTTGGGCGCGCCCGGACAAGGCAATTACGCGACCGCTAACGGGTTTATGGATGCCTTGATGCAATGGCGGCGGCAGCAAGGCTTGCCGGGCTTGAGTATGGGCTGGGGGCCTTGGGCCGGCGCGGGCATGGCCGATATTCAAACTGCCGATAGTTTGGCTTTGGCGGGGATCGGCAAATTAAGCGCCGAGCAAGCGTTTGCGTTTCTCGAGCGGCTTTTGTCCGACAATCGAGAGCGTCTTCCGGCGCCGGTCGGTTTATTCAATGTCGATTGGCGGCACTTCAAATTTAACCGTTCGTCGTTGACCAAAGCCTTCGAGCCGGTTGAGCAAAACCGACAGACCCTGGCCGAACAGCTTGGCCTGTTGCCGCTCGAGCAGCGGCGGCGGTTTTTGCACCGGCATTTGACCGAGCATGTCGCTGCCGTGCTTGGCTTGCACGACCTTGGGCAATTGGCTGCGGGAATCGGGTTTGCCGAGTTGGGCATGGATTCTTTGATGACGCTGGAATTACGCAATCGTTTGCAAAAATCCACCCAGACGGCTTTACCGTCCACGCTGGCGTTCAAATATCCGTCGGTCGACGAATTATTGGCATATATCAGCCTAGAGGTTTTCCCGGCGTTGTTCAGCGAGCAGGCCGGACAGGAAAAGTCGCCGACGGAAGCGTTTGATCAGGAAGAAGAGGATATTGCGGTGCTGTTGGAGCGGGAATTGTCGAAATGGGAAAGCGGACAGAGCGATGACTGAGTCGGAGAAACAACAAGCCTTAATGCGCAGAGCCTTGGACGAGTTGCGCGAGTTGCGCGGCCAGTTGGCCCACTATCAACAGGCCGCGCACGAGCCGATCGCAGTGCTGGCGATCGGGTGCCGCTTTCCCGGCGCTTGCGATTCTCCCGAGGCTTTATGGCGGTTTTTGGCCGAAGGCAAAAATGCCCGTGGCGAAGTACCGGAACAGCGCTGGTCGCTAGCCGAATATTATGCCGAATCCGCTCAAACGCCCGGCAAAATCAGCAGCCGTTACGGCGCTTTTTTAAGCGATATCGACCGCTTCGATGCCGATTTTTTTGCCATTGCCGCTCGTGAAGCCGAACAGATGGACCCGCAGCAACGCATATTGCTGGAAACCAGCTGGCAAGCTTTCGAACGCGCCGGCATTCATCCCAAAACCTTACGCAATAGTCGTAGCGGGGTGTATATCGGTTGCATGACGCAGGAATACGCCGAGCTGATCAAGGACGACAGCGCCATCGACGTGCATACCGGTACCGGCAACGCGCCGAGTATTCTGGCCGGTCGCTTGGCCTATTATTACGGTATGCAAGGCCCGGCGATGGTCATCGATACCGCGTGTTCTTCATCGTTGTTGGCGGTGCATTTGGCGGTGAAAAGCCTGCGCGGCAACGAAATCGATATGGCCTTGGTCGGCGGCGTTAATTTGCAGCTATCGCCGCGTGCCGCGATTACCGAAAGTCAGGCGATGATGCTGGCGGCGGACGGCTTGTGCAAAACCTTCGATGCGAAGGCCGACGGCATCGGTCGTGGCGACGGTGTTGGGCTGGTGGTATTGAAGCGGCTTAGTGATGCGTTGGCGGCAGGCGATCCGATTTGCGCAGTGATCAAGGGCAGCGCCGCCAATCACGACGGCCGTAGCAGCGGTTTGACCGTACCCAGCGAACGGGCACAGGAAGCCGTATTGAAAGCGGCCTTGGCCGATGCGCTGTTGACGGCGGCCGATGTCGGTTATATCGAAGCCCACGGCACCGGTACGGCCTTGGGCGATCCGATCGAGGTCGGCGCCTTGAACAGCGTCCTGGGCGGCGATAGAGCCGAGGTCAATCCGCTTTATATCGGTTCCTTGAAAACCAATTTCGGTCATATGGAAGGCGCGGCGGGGATTGCCGGTTTGATTAAGGCCGTCTTGATGTTGCAACAGCGCATGCTGCTGCCGCATTTAAACTTTACCACCCCCAGCGCCCATATTCCTTGGCAGGCGATACCGCTGAAAGTGGCGACAAAGTTCGAGGCGTGGCAAGTGGAGGAAGGACAAACGCGGATAGCCGGCGTTAGCGCCTTTGGTTTGAGCGGCACCAATGTGCACGTATTGCTGGCGGAAGCGCCGGCTCGGAATGCGGAACACCCTGTCGAACGGGGCCGGGGTTTGGTGCTAAAGCTCTCGGCCAACAGCGAGGCTTCCTTAACGGCGCTGGCGGCGGCATATCAACACTGGCTGGCTGCGCACGATGCCGATTTACATGCGGTGTGTTATCGCGCCGCCGTTAGCCGGGCGGATTTGAAACACCGCGCGCTGATCGTCGCCACCGATCGACAGCAGATCGAACAGGCTTTGTCGGCGTTAGCAATAGGTCGGGACGATGGGCGTTTATACCGCTCCGGGCAAGGCCGGCAAAAGCCAAAATTGGCGATGGTGTTCAGCGGTCAGGGTTCGCAGTATCCCGGCATGGCCCAAGATTTATACCGGCGCTGGCCGGTTTTCAGGCAAACCATCGATCAATGCGCCGAATATTTGCAAAAATCGTTGCCTATACCGCTGCAGCAACTGTTATTCGACAGCAGCGACGCGCAATTGCAACAAACCTGCTATGCGCAGCCGGCCATTTTCGCGGTCGATTACGCGCTGTTTCGCCTATGGCTGTCTTGGGATATCGAGCCGGATGCGGTGATGGGGCACAGTCTGGGCGAATACGTCGCCGCTTGCGTTGCCGGCGTATTCAACTTGGAACAGGCTATAAGCTTGGTGGCCGCCAGGGCGCAACTGATGCAGCAAGCACCGGCCGAAGGCGCGATGCTGGCTGTCGCGGCAGGCCGCGAAGAGGTTGGCAAGTTATTGGCGGCTAACTGGCCGGAGTTGGACATCGCGGCGGTCAATTCGCCTAGGCATTGCGTCTTGGCGGGCTCTAGCGTACTGATCGAGCAGGCTAGGCAATATTTTTCGGAGAGTGCCGTACAGTGTACGCCGCTAGCGGTCTCGCATGCTTTTCACTCCCGGATGATGGAGCCAGTATTACCGGCGTTGAGGCGGATCTTCGAACAAGCGGCGTACGGCAAAGCCTTCATGCCGTTGATGTCTAATGTCACCGGACGAATCATCGGCGATGACATCGTTTGGGCCGATTATTGGCTGCAACATTGTCGGCAACCGGTCGCCTTTGCCGACAATGTGGGCGCGTTACGGCAATTGGGTTGCGACGTGTTTTTGGAATGCGGAGCGAAGCCGGTTTTGGCGCCGATGTTGTCGGCCAACGCGATCGAGGCGGAGCGGATATTTGCCAGTTTGCAGCCCAAGCAAGCCGATAGTGTGCTGCATTGCGCCGCCCGCTTATATACCTGCGGTTTTGATTTGAATTGGCAAGCGATTTTCGGCCAAGAGCCTAATGTGTGTTGCCCGCCGCTACCGGTGTACCCTTTTTCCGGTAAACGTTATTGGCTGCCCGACAGCGCGTTAAAAAGTAGACGAGTAGAAACAACGCAAACCTTATCGCCGTTACTGAGCAAGCGTTTGGAGCTAGCCGATTCGGAGTCGGTTTATTTCGAAACTTGGCTGGCGCCGAGGGAACAGGTTTATTTGAGCGAACACCAAGTCTTCGGCCGGCTATTGGCACCGTTCGCGGTGTTGCTGGAAATATTGTTCGAAGCCGGACAACAGTTGAGTAAATCGTCGGCCCTGGCGCTGAAAAATCTGCGGATCGAACGGCCTTTGCTTTTGTCGCGGGATAGCGAAACTCAGTTGCAAATTAAGGCTAAGGCCGTCGGCGGCCAATATCAACTCGGTATTTTTTCCCGCTTGGACGCTGCCGGCTGGCATCGTCATATCAGTGCCGAAACCGATGTTTGCATGAGCTTTACCGATTTCGAGGCGCCGGCGGCTGGCGACGAGCGGCAACGCCTAGCAGCGGACAAGCTCTACCGGCAATTTCGGCAAAAAGACATCGTGTACGGCGAGACCTTTAAGGTGCTGGAGAGCATTGAGATCGCCGGACAGACGGTCTTTGCCGGCTTTAAACCCAGAGCATGTGAACCGGGACATCTCTTGCATCCGGCTATTTGGGATGGTTGTCTGCAAACCGCCGGCATAGCGGTCGGCGAAACCGCCGGCGACGAAACCTGGCTACCGTTCGCGGTAGAGCGTATCGATTTTTACCGGCCGCTCGAGTTTAGCGGCTCATGTCTTGCCAGATTGTCGTCCAGAACAGACCGGGCTTGTCAGGTCGATGTGATCCTGAAAGACCGTGATAACCTGACATTGGCTATGCAAGGCGTCAGTTTTCAGCCATTAGCCAAACAAGCGTTGGCGGTAGCGGCGGATCAACGGCCGGAGGATTGGCTTTGTCGGCCGGGTTGGACATTGCTAGCCGATACCGACCTGACCGAACAGCCGGCTGGCGAGCACGTATTGTGCATCGGCACGGCAACGGCAAACCGCTTGCTGGCTAAATTAGGGACCCAAGTCGTGGGCTTGAGCTTGATGAGTCCCGAACAGTTGCGAGATTCCGGGTATTGGCGGGATTTTTCACCAAGCTCGACATCACTGCATTTGGTTTATTGCGCCGAAGACTTTTTAGGCGAAGAGGACAGCAGCGTCTGTTTAGGCTTTTTAACGTTGGTTCAGACGTTGGAAATTCGGAATATCGCGGCTAAAGTCACTCTGCTGACTCGGGGAGGTGCTGTGATCGACCTCGAGGCCGTTTGCCCGAAACAAAGCGCTTGCGTGGCTTTGCTTAAGACCGCGGCACTGGAGTTTCCGCAGCGGATTTGGCAAGCATTGGATGTAGACGCTATCGATACCGCCGAAAATGGCAAGCTGGCGCGGTTGTTGTCCGGCATCAGCGGCGAACAACAGTTGGCCTTGCGGGGCGGGCAATGTTATGCCGCGAGATTGTTGCCTTGGCGTCCGGAAAACCGCGCGGCATTAACCATAGCGGCCGACAAGACGTATTTGGTTACCGGCGGTTCCGGCGCCTTGGGCTTTGCGGTCGTGGAGTGGCTGGTTGAACACGGCGCGGATAGCGTGCTGATTGCCAGCCGCAAGGGCTTAACCGCCATCGACCCGTTGAAGTTGCAGGCATTGGCAGCTCAAGGCGCGAAAATTATCGGAGTCGCGGCCGACTTGGCGCAAGCGGAAGGCGTCAGCGCTTTGATGGCGCAATTACAGTCCTTGCCGCCCTTGGCAGGCATTGTCCATGCCGCCGGCGCATTGAGCGATGCGTCTTTGTTGAAGATGAATCAAGCCGATTTCGAGCGGCCTTGGCGGGCTAAAGTCAGCGCGTTGCGGTTTTTAGATCAATCGTTCCCGGAACTGGCGTTTTTCGCGGTGTTTTCATCGTTGGCCGCATTGACCGGGGCGCCGGGGCAGGGCAATTATGCGGCGGCCAATGCCTATACCGATGCGCTGATGCTGAACCGAAAACAGCAAGGTTTAGCGGCGTTGACAATTAACTGGGGCGGCTGGAGCGGCGAGGGCATGCTGGCCGGCGCGGCTGAGGCGATGGCCGAAAAAGGCTTGGCCCTGATTCAACCGCGGCAGGGCTTGGCTTTATTCGAGCGTTTGTTGACTGAAGATTTACCGCAGGCGGCGGTGATGCCGGTGGACTGGCCGGCGTTTTTTGCCGCCTTACCGTTCGAGGTGCCGAATTATTATCGAACGATGGCGGCTAACGAGGCTGGCCACGATACTCAGTCGGAGAGTTTGATTCAACAATGGCGGCAAAGCGACGCTGCCCGGCGGCCGGCTTTATTGGAACAAGCCGTGCGGCAGGGAATCGCCCAGGTGTTGCGGAATCCGGAAAGCCTTGGGTTGGCGCCCCGGCAGCGTTTGTTCGATATCGGCTTCGACTCTTTATTGGCGATGGAGTTAAGCCGAAAATTAGGCCAGACGTTGGAATTGCGACTGGCCTCGACTATGCTTTTCGACTATCCGACCATTGAGGCGCTGTTGGCTTATCTTAGTCAACAGTTGGCAACGGAATTCGGCGCGGAAGAGGAGCCCTTGAGCGACAATCTCGACGATTTTTCGGAACAGCAGCTTTCGGCTTTATTGGAACGGCGTTTGGCGGCTATGGATTGAAGATGACCGAAAAGAGCGAACCGAAAACCGATTATCGAGCCTTGATGCTGGAGGCGTTGCGCAAGATCGATGCCTTGGAAGGAAAACTTAAAACCGCCCAACAATCGCGGGAAGCCATCGCCGTTGTCGGCATGGGCTGCCGATTTCCAGGGGCCGAGGGTTTGGCGGCATATCTGGATTTGTTGCGCCACGGGATGGACGCCATCGGGCCAATGCCGACTTGGCGTTGGCGGGTGGACGATTATTTCAATGCCGATCCGGAACGACCCGGGAAAATGTATGTCCGCGAAGGCGGCTTTATTGAGCAGCTGGATCGCTTCGACGCCGATTTCTTCGGTATTTCGCCGCGCGAGGCCATGGCCATGGATCCGCAACAGCGCTTGTGGCTTGAAGTCTGCTGGGAAGCCTTGGAGCATGCCAATATCGTTCCCGGCGATTTGTTTGCCACTCAAACCGGGGTTTTCGTCGGCGCCAGTAGCTTTGATTTTGCGGCGGTTATGGCCAAAAAATTGCCGTCGGATCAGGTCGATGCTTATCTGGGCACCGGCGCTTCGCTGAATATGTTGGCCGGTCGTTTGTCTTATTGGCTGGGTTTAACCGGGCCGAGCATGGCCATCGATACCGCGTGTTCCTCGTCTTTGGTCGCCGTACATAATGCCTGTCAGAGTTTGCGTGCCGGTGAATGCCATATGGCAATAGCCGGCGGCGTGAATGTGATTTTGGCGCCCGAAACTTACGTGGCTTTCAGCCGTGCAGGGATGCTTTCGGCGGGCGCACGGTGCAAGACTTTTGCCGAAGACGCCGACGGTTTTATTCGCTCGGAGGGCTGCGGGGCGGTGGTATTAAAACGTTTGTCCGATGCCGAAAAACAAGGCGATCGCATTTGGGCCGTGATTCGCGGCTCGGCTGTCAATCAGGACGGCGCCAGCGGCGGCTTGACTATTCCCTCCGGCCCGTCCCAGCAGGCCGTGATCAATGCCGCCCTGACGACCGCCGGGGTGAAGGCCGAACAAGTCGGCTATATCGAGGCGCACGGTACCGGAACGCCGTTGGGCGACCCGATCGAAATGCGGGCCTTAGCCGCCTGCTACGGTAAACATCCTGACCGCAGCCCGGTGTACATTGCGTCGGTCAAAACCAATTTAGGCCATTTGGAAGCGGCCGCCGGGATTGCCGGTTTGATCAAGACCGCGTTGTCGCTGCACGAAGCCGAATTGTTCCCGCATTTGCATTTCAGCCGCCCCAGCTCGCATATCGATTGGCAGGCCTGGCCGGTAAATATTCCCCTAACCCGCCAGGCTTGGCCCGCCGAAGGACAACCCCGGTTGGCGGCGGTCAGCTCGTTCGGTTTAAGCGGGACCAATGCTCATCTGATACTCGAACAAGCGCCGCCTTCCGAACCGATAGACGCAGGGGCGTCCGCGGGCGTAAACCTGTTGCTGTTATCCGCGAAAACCTTGCCGGCTTTGCAGCAACTGGCGTTCGATTATGCGACTCGGCTATTCGGCTCGGAAACTGCGGCGGTGGCCGATATTTGTTATACCGCCAATTCCCGGCGCTCGCGTTTCGCTCACCGTTTGGCCGTGACGGCCGATTCGGCGGCCGAGTTCAAGTCGCGTTTGTTGGAGTTTGCGGAGCAGGGCGCCGGTTTTTCAAGCTATCGCCATGTCTCGCGAGCCAAGCCTAAAGTGGGTTTGGCGTTTACCGGACAAGGTTCGCAATGGCCGGGGATGGCGGCGCAGTTGTACGACGTTTATCCGGAGTTTAGCCGGCAAATCGACTGCTGCGATCGGTTGCTGCGCCAGTTCAGTACCATCGATTTGAAGCGCTTGTTGCTCGAGCCATCGGCCGAGGACATTCATTTAAGTGCAAACGCTCAGCCGGCCTTGTTTGCCTTCGAATACGCCCTGGCCAAACAATGGCAAGCTTGGGGGCTCGCCCCTGTGTGCCTGGTAGGCCATAGCTTGGGCGAATACGTGGCGGCCTGTATTGCCGGCGTGTTCGATTTGGAACAAGGTTTGCGACTGATCGTAAAGCGGGCCGAACTGATGCAAGAAGCGCCCGGCCGGGGCGGCATGGCGGCGGTGTTTACGTTTGCCGAGCGCCTGCAAACGATGTTGGCCGACTTTCCAAGCTTGAGTATTGCTGCTTATAACAGTCCGGAAAATCAAGTGGTTTCCGGCGAGGAGGCCGAACTGTCCAGGTTTTTGCAAGTGTGTACCGAGCATAGCCTGGAATATCGCCGCCTTAACACCTCGCACGGTTTTCATTCGCCGTGCATGCAGCCCATATTAAAAGAATTTGCCGCCTGTTTTGCCGAGGTCGCGTTAAGCGCCGCCTCGATTCCGATGATTGCCAATTTGACCGGCGGCCTTGAAACGGCTTGCTACGCCCAGGTCGATTATTGGTTACGGCATTTGCGCCAGCCGGTGTTATTTCAACAAAGCCTGGATACCTTGGCACGGCAGGATGTGGATTTATGGCTGGAAATCGGTCCTAAACCGGTGTTGACCGGCTTGATCCGGCAACAGGCGACGAATGTGACTGCCGTTTCGGCTTGCCCCGGATACGAAAGCTCATTTAACCAAGCCTTGACCGAGGTCGTTGCTTCGGGTTTGGAATTGGATTGGCAATCGCTTAACGCCGGCCAACTGACGGATCTGCCCACTTACCCTTGGCAGCGCCAGCGTTATTGGCCCGATTGGTTCGAGTTTGACACGCTGCCGCCGGTTGACCGGCAAGGCCGTTGGCTGAGTAGTCCGGCCTTTGCGGAAAATAGCAGTGTTTACGCCTGGACATTAAGTCTTGCTAGCCAGCCTTGGCTAAGCGAACACCGGGTTTATGGTTTGGTTGTCGCGCCGCTGGCCTTGTTGATCGCCACGATTTACCAAGCGTTATTCAAGCGCGATGGTCACTCAGGCTTTGCGATCGTCGATCTGGAAATAGAACGTGCGCTGCTGATTCCCGAGCGTGAGTCTGTCGACGTGCAATGGATATTCAGCGGCGTGGGCGACTCGGCTGACTTGAAAATAGTCAGCCGGGAGGAAGATGGCGAGCAATGGAGGCAGCATCTCAGCGCCGCCTTGCAGCGCTTGGGCACAAGCATCGATACTGCCACCGTATCGTCAGGCTTGTCGGAACAAGGGGACGAATTCTCAGCTGAACAGTTGTATCGCTTGTTTGCCGAACATGGTTTGCAATACGGATCCCGTTTTCGAGGCATCGCCACGCTTTGGCAACAGCAAGGTCGGGCCGTTGCCCAGCTGAATCAGCAGCGGGTGGACGCTACCGCAGTGGATACGGTCGTACTCGATTCGGCGCTGCAATTGATGGCTGCGGTGTTCGAGCCGGACAGCCGGGGGTTGCGTTTGCCGGTACGTATCCGGCGGATCGAATGCTGGCGAGGGGATTTTGCCGAGAGTTGTTGGACTAGCGCTACCTTGAATGAATCAGGGCAGACCGATTTGGCGATTTTCAACGCTCAGCGGCAATTGCAGTTTTCGATTGCCGGCGTCGAAGTGGCGACTGTCAGCGAAAGTCGTGTGAAACAAATGCTGTCGCCCAAGCCCGATTGGTTCTATCAACCGGTTTGGCGGCCGCATCGTGCCGTGGTCGGCCGGGGCGGAAAGTCCTGGCTGTTCATTGCCGGCCAAGACCAGCCGGCCTTGGTCGAGCCCTTAACCCGGCAAGGCCATCGGGTTAGCGTCGTCGCTTTCAATCAGCTTAGTGCTGCCGATTTACTCGGCGTCGATGAGTTGGTCGATTTGAGCGGTTTTTTAGCGGCGGATGGCGCGGCACATGCCATGGAGGCGCCGGGGCAGTTGTTGGCCTTGCTGCCGTTGTTGCAAGGCCATCGCCTGAATTTGACGCTGACGACCCGCAACGCGCAAGGCGAATTTTGCCGACAAATGAATTACGGCGGTGCCGCGTTGTGGGGGATGGCGGCGGTTTTGTTCCAGGAGCATAGCGAGCTGAAACCGCGCATCATCGATGCCGATAGCGCTGAGGCATTGCTAGCCGGCTTATTGGACAACAGCGGCGAGCAACGCTTGGCCGCGATAGGCGATCAACTATGGGCGCAACGATTGCAGCGTCATAAACCGCCGACCGACTCGCCGGTCGAGATCGATCAACACGCCAATTACTTGGTGAGCGGCGGTTTGGGCGATTTAGGGTTAACGACCGCTTGTTGGTTGATCGAGCAAGGTGCCCGTCATCTTTATCTGACCAGTCGCCGGGAGCATGCGCGGTTGCCGAGCCGCTTGCTGGATTTGCAAGGCCAATATGCCGATCTCGAGTTAATCGTAATGACGCTGGACGTTTGCGAACCTCTGGCCGTCGAGCGGCTGTTTGCTAACATCGAACATAGCGGCAGGCCGCTAAAAGGCATTGTGCACTGCGCGGGTTTTACCGACGACGATCTGTTGCTAAAGCAATCGGCGTTGCGGTTGGCACAATTGAATCGGGTCAAGTTACAAGCGGCGGTTTTGCTGGATCAAGCGTCCCGCAACCAACCGCTGGATTTTTTCTGGCTGTATTCGTCGTTGAACGCCTTGTTGGGCAATGTCGGCCAAGGCGCTTACGCGGCGGCCAATGCGGCGATGGACGCCTTGGCATGGCAACGCGGGCATGACGGCTTTCCGGCTCTGGCTATCGACTGGGGCCCTTGGCAGAGCGGGATACAACAACAGAGCAGCGATGCTGTGCGTACATTTTGGCGCCAATCGGGTTTGGGCTTGATTGATGGCGAACGCGCCGGAACGGTGTTGCAAGCGCTACTCGGCGGCCGCCAGACCGGGCAAGTTTGCGTGGTGAATTTCGATTGGCGGCAGGCCGCCAAGAGCGCGGGGCATGGCGCGGCGGAGGGATTACTGGCGGAACTGATGCCGGCTGTCGGCGTGGAGGCCGTTGACGGCGACGAATATTTGCGGGCTTTACGTTCCGCCGACTCAGAACAATCCAAGGCGATGTTGGGCGATTGGCTCAAGCGGCAATTGGCGGGAATCTTGAAATTATCGGCGGCGCAATGCGAATTGAGCCGCTCGCTGAGTTCTCTGGGTTTGGATTCCTTGGCCGCCGTGGAGTTACGCGCAGTCATGCGCAAAACCCTGCAAACCGAAGTGCCGGTCAGCCAGCTATTGCAGTGCGAAGGTTGGGGTTTGGTCGATTATCTGCAAGTGAACCTATCGCCGATAGAGCGGATTAAGACCGCCTCGATAGCCGAGGATGAAGATATGCTGGAGGGGGAAATTTGAGCGTGCAAGGGTTACTGCGGGATTTGGCCGACAATCGGGTGGAACTGTGGCTGGAAGGCGATAAATTACGTTACCGGGCACCCAAACAAGCCATCAACGAGGCGCTGCTGGACGCGCTTAAAAGCCATAAACAAGCTTTAATCGAGCATTTTCAAGCCTTGCGGCGGGAGCCCTTTGTCTTGACTTACGGGCAACGGGCTTTGTGGTTTCTGCACCAAACGGCGCCGGATAGCGCGGCTTATAACGTGGCTTTCTCGGCCAGGATATTGTCAGTGGTCGACATCGAGTGCTTCCAGCAAGCCTTGCGCTATTTGGCGGAGCGCCATCCTGCGCTACGTTTACGTTTTCAAGCGCAAGACGGCGAGCCGCGCCAGTTCATCGATCCTGGCGCAAGCATCGATTTTCAACACATCGATGCGTCCGGCTGGGACGAGCAAACCTTAAGCGATCAGGTGGTCGGACATTACGCCGCGCCATTCGATTTGAACGGTTCGCGATCGTTGTTCAGGGTAGGTTTATTTCAATGCGCGCCCCGGCAATCGGTGTTATTGCTGGTTTTTCACCATATTATCGGCGACGGCTGGTCGCTGTGGCTGTTGCTCGACGAACTCGCTCAGGTGTATTCGGCCTTAGTGGCCGGGCGTGAGCCTGATTTGCCGAGGTTATCGCTTTCTTATCGTCAATATGCCGAAACACAGGTGGCCGAGGTTGATTCAGGAACGTTGGAAGCGGATTGGCGGTATTGGCGCGATAAATTCGTGCAAGCCCCACCGTTATTAAACCTGCCCACCAAGCGGCCTTTTCCGGCGCGGCGGAATTACCGCGGCGCCTCGTATCCTTTACGTATCGATAGCCGGACAGTCTCCGCCTTGCGGGCGCTAGCCGTCGAGCTGGATGTTACCTTATACGTGTTATTGCTCGCGGCTTATCAGTTATTGCTACACCGCTGCGGCGGTCAGCAACGGCTTTGTGTCGGTACGCCGCTGGCCGGTCGGGATGACGATCGTTATGCCGGCGTCGTGGGGTATTTCGTCAATCCCTTGCCGCTGTTATCGGAATTAACCGCCGGGCAAACGGTCGCCGATTTCGTTCGCGCCTGTCGTCGGGAAGTATTGTCGGCCATGGCGCATCAGGCTTTCCCGTTAGCTTTGATTATCGAGCGGCTGGCGCTGTCCCGCGATACCAGCCGTCCGCCGTTGTTTCAGGCCGCTTTCGTGTTCCAGCAATTGCAAAAAGCCCAGCTACTGCTCGATGCCAGCGGCAGCGGTCGAACTGCCGGGCAAACCGTGGACTGGGGTGGTTTGGCGTTGGCGCCCTATGCCTTGTTTCAACAGGAAGGGCAGTTCGATCTGTCGTTGGAGTTGATGGAAGCGGGCGGCGACTTAGTCGGTTCGCTTAAATTCAATAGCGAGGTACTGGATGCCGACGATGCCCAAAGACTCGCCGATTATTATCAAACCGTTTTACAGTCCTTTCCGGAGTTTCAAGACAAACCGGCGGTCTTGCTGCCGCTGCTGAACGCCGATTATCGACGCCAGCTATTGGCAGACTGGAACGCCACCGACTACGCGTACCCTGAGGCCTTGATACCGGAATTGTTAAGCCGTCAGGCGCAACGGACGCCGGCGGCGGTGGCGTTGGTGTTCGAACAACGCCAATTGACCTACGACGAACTGGAACGGCGCAGCAACCAATTGGCGCATTATCTAATCTCGCAAGGCGTCGGCGCCGAAAGCTTGGTGGCAGTGTGCCTGGAGCGCAGCCTGGAGTTGGTGGTCAGCCTGCATGCGATCGTCAAGGCCGGCGCGGCTTATGTGCCGCTAGACCCCGACTACCCGCAAGAACGCTTGGACTATATGATCGCCAATGCCGGTGCCGGCTGGTGTCTGACCCAGCAGGCCTTGGCCGCCAAGCTGCAAGATTATCCCGGCCAAGTGCTGATCATCGAAGCCTTGCAAACCGAGCTGGCCCGGCAACCGGCCGGCGCGCCGGCCCTTGAATGCCATCCGCAACAGCTCGCCTATCTGATTTACACCTCGGGCTCCACCGGCCAACCGAAAGGCGTGGCCAACCACCATCAAGCGCTGGCCAACCGGCTCAACTGGATGCAGCGCCGTTACGCATTGAGCGGCCAAAACAGCGTCTTGCAAAAAACCCCGTACAGCTTCGACGTCTCGGTCTGGGAATTTTTCTGGCCGTTGATCGCCGGCGCCCGTTTGGTCATCGCCAAACCGGGCGGACATAAAGACAGCGATTACCTGGCCAAACTGATCCAAGCCCAGCACATCGACACCCTGCACTTCGTGCCGTCCATGCTGCAAGCCTTCATCGACGACCCCGAAGCGGCACACTGCAACAGCTTACGGCGCATCATCTGCAGCGGCGAAGCCTTACCGTTGAGCCTGCAACAACAGGTTTACGGCAAATTGACATCGGCGCGTCTCTACAATCTCTACGGCCCGACCGAAGCGGCGATCGACGTCAGCGAATGGGCTTGCGACGCAGCCGACACCGCCAGCCCCATCGTCGCGATCGGCAAACCGATCGACAACCTACGTTTATACATCCTCGACGGCCAATTGCAGCCGGTGCCGATCGGCGTGTCCGGCGAACTGTACATCGCCGGCATCGGCTTGGCGCGCGGCTACCAGCAAAAGCCGCAGCTGACCGCGGAACGCTTCGTACCCAATTCGTTCGGTCAAGGCGAACGTATGTACCGGACCGGCGACCTATGCCGCTACCGGGCCGACGGCGTCATCGAATACCAAGGCCGGGAAGACGGCCAAATCAAGCTCAGAGGCTTTCGGATCGAGTTGGGCGAAATCGAAGCGGTCTTAAAACAACATCCGGCCGTGCAAAACTGCGTATTGACGGCTAAATCGTTTCGCGGCGAAAAAGCCTTGCTGGCCTATCTGACCTTGCGGGACGGCGTCGACAATACGCCGGCCTTGATTAAGCCGATACGCGAGTTCATGCAAGGCTTTTTGCCCGATTACATGCTGCCGGCTGCATTTATGGTGCTGCCCGAGCTGCCTTTATCGGCTAACGGCAAAGTCGATCGCAAAGCCTTGCCGGCTATGGACGTAGTAAGTCAGGATGAAGACCTTAGCGCCCCGGAAAACGACTTGCAGCGGCAAATAGCAGATATTTGGCAGCAATTACTGCAACACCGCGAGTTCGGCATTCACAGCAATTTTTTCTATGTCGGCGGCCATTCGCTGCTGGCGTTACGCTTGATCGCCAAATTGGCGGCGGTTTTTCACATCAAACTCAGCATAGAAGATGTTTTCAACCATCCCAGTATTCAAGGCTTAAGCGAGCTTTTGCTGGACGGCGATCGGCAGCGGCTGGCTTGGCCGGCGATATCGCCGCAAGACCGGGCGGATGCGCCCTTATCGTTCTCACAAGAACGCTTATGGTTCGTCAATAGTCTGGAAAATGCCGGTGGCGTTTACCATATTCCGCTGGCTTTTCATGTCTATGGGGACTTAAACCGCGAGGCCTTACAAGGTGCCTTGCAAGCCTTGGTGAATAGGCATCAGGCCTTGCGCAGCAAGATTTTCGGCGAAGGATCTGGCTTGCGGCAACAGGTGTTACCGCCCGCTCCATTGGAATTAGTGCGCTACAGCGAATTGGAGGTCGCCGCCCAAGGGCTGGAAACCATCCTGCGCCGGGAGGTCAATAGCGGTTTGAATCCGGCCGCCGGGCAAGTCTTCAAAGCATGTTTATTGGAAATCGCCCCTCGGCACCATTTGCTGTTGCTGGTCATGCACCATATCGTGGCCGACGGTTGGTCGGTTAAGGTCTTGCTGCACGACGTATCGCTTTTGTATCGCCAATGCCTGACGGGCGCCGCCGCCGAATTGCCGGATTTGCCGGTGCAATACGGCGATTACTGCCGTTGGCAAAGGATGCTGGCCGAACAAGGTTGGTTTAAGGCGGCTAAGGATTATTGGTTGACGGCTTTAGGCGATGCGCCGACGACCTTGGCATTGAATTACGACCACAGCCGGCCGCTGCTGCCAACTTTCCGCGGCGCGATGCAATTTCACGCGATTCCGGCGTCCATTCGGGCCGCGTTGCACGCGCAAGCGCAACAGCAGGGGGCAACCGACTTCATGTTGCTGCTGGCGGCATTTGCGGCAGTCTTATACCGCTATAGCGGGCAGTCGGATTTCATGATCGGCACGCCGGTGGCGAACCGGGATCGACAGGACGTGCAGGATGTGGTCGGTTTATTCGTCAATACCTTGTTGATGAGGATCAAGCTCGACGGTCAGCAGTCTTTCGAACAATTGCTGGATCAGGTCAAGGCGACCGCGTTATCGGCTTACGAATATCAATATTATCCCTTCGAAGGTTTGGTCGACGCCTTACAGCCGGAGCGGAATTTGGCGGTTTCGCCGTTATTCCAGGTGATGTTCGTGTATCAAAGCCAAGGGCAGCAAGCTTTTTCGTTGCCGGATTTGGACGTCCAGCCTATGGTTTTGCCCAGCACCACGGCGAAATGCGATTTGACGTTATATGCGACCGAAGAAGACCAGCATTGGTCGCTGGCGATGGAATACAGCAGCGATTTGTTCGAGCAAGCCAGTATCACGGCCTTGCTGTCGGCGCTGGCTAATGCGTTGGAAAAATTGGCCGAGAACCCGCGTTTGCCGTTGGCGCGCATACCGCTGTTGACTCAAGCGCAACTGACGCAGGTTGTGGAGGATTGGAACGCCACCGACTACGCGTACCCTGAGGCCTTGATACCGGAATTGTTAAGCCGTCAGGCGCAACGGACGCCGGCGGCGGTGGCGTTGGTGTTCGAACAACGCCAATTGACCTACGACGAACTGGAACGGCGCAGCAACCAATTGGCGCATTATCTAATCTCGCAAGGCGTCGGCGCCGAAAGCTTGGTGGCAGTGTGCCTGGAGCGCAGCCTGGAGTTGGTGGTCAGCCTGCATGCGATCGTCAAGGCCGGCGCGGCTTATGTGCCGCTAGACCCCGACTACCCGCAAGAACGCTTGGACTATATGATCGCCAATGCCGGTGCCGGCTGGTGTCTGACCCAGCAGGCCTTGGCCGCCAAGCTGCAAGATTATCCCGGCCAAGTGCTGGTCATCGAAGCCTTGCAAACCGAGCTGGCCCGGCAACCGGCCGGCGCGCCGGCCCTTGAATGCCATCCGCAACAGCTCGCCTACCTGATTTACACCTCGGGCTCCACCGGCCAACCGAAAGGCGTGGCCAACCACCATCAAGCGCTGGCTAACCGACTCAACTGGATGCAGCGGCGTTATCCATTGAGCGAACAAGACCGGGTCTTGCAAAAAACCCCGTACAGCTTCGACGTCTCGGTCTGGGAATTTTTCTGGCCGTTGATCGCCGGCGCCCGTTTGGTCATCGCCAAGCCGGGTGGACATAAAGACAGCGATTACCTGGCCAAACTGATCCAGGCCCAGCACATCGACACCCTGCACTTCGTGCCGTCCATGCTGCAAGCCTTCATCGACGACCCCGAAGCGGCGCACTGCGGCAGCTTAAGGCGCATCATCTGCAGCGGCGAAGCCTTACCGTTGAGCCTGCAACAACAGGTTTACGGCAAATTGACATCGGCGCGTCTCTACAATCTCTACGGCCCGACCGAAGCGGCGATCGACGTCAGCGAATGGGCTTGCGACGCAGCCGACACCGCCAGCCCCATCGTCGCGATCGGCAAACCGATCGACAACCTACGTTTATACATCCTCGACGGCCAATTGCAGCCGGTGCCGATCGGCGTGTCCGGCGAACTGTACATCGCCGGCATCGGCTTGGCGCGCGGCTACCAGCAAAAGCCGCAGCTGACCGCGGAACGCTTCGTACCCAATCCGTTCGGTCAAGGCGAAAGGCTGTACCGGACCGGCGACATATGCCGCTACCGGGCCGACGGCGTCATCGAATACCAAGGCCGGGAAGACGGCCAAATCAAGCTCAGAGGCTTTCGGATCGAGTTGGGCGAAATCGAAAGCGTGCTCAAACAGCATGCCGAGATTCAAGAGGCGGCGGTCAAGGTTTGGAGCCAAGGGCAAAGTAAGCGCCTGGTGGCCTATGTGGTGAGCCACGCGGCGGACCTCGATCAGGTCGTCAAGCAGCAATTGCAGCAACTGCCCGAGTACATGCGGCCGAGCCAAACTGTCAGGCTAGAGCAATTGCCGTTGACCGCTAGTGGCAAACTGGACCGCAAAGCGCTGAAAGAACCGGACATTCAAGCCCAACAGCCCTACCGGGAAGCGCGCAATGCCGTGGAACAACGCTTGGTGGGTATCTGGCGGGAAGTCTTGAACCAGGACCGCATCGGCATCGACGACAACTATTTCGAATTGGGCGGCGATTCTATTTTAAGCATTCAGATCGTGGCCAGAGCCAGAGAGGCGGGCCTTGAGTTGCGCGTCGAGGATTTGTTCCTCGGCCAGACCATAGCCGAATTGGCCGGCTTGGCTAAACAAGCCGAACAATCGGTGCTCGCCGCCGATGGCGATAACCAATGCCTGCCCTTGTCGCCGACTCAGGAAGGCATGCTGTTTCATGCCTTGTACGATGACGACAAAGGCGTTTACTGCCAACAGGTGGTTTTGACGTTCGAGGGCGATCTGCAAGCCGATTTGTTTAAACAAGCTTGGTGGGCGGTTTTCCTGCGCCACGATGCTTTAAGAAGGGTGTTTATTTGGCAACAAAGCGGCGGCAAGCCTTATCAGCAATTGATCGAAACCGGGTTTTGCTCGTGGCAGGTACTGGACTGGAGCTACATGGCGGCCGACGAACAGCGGCAACGGCAGGCGTTATTGCAGCAGCAACAAGCCGGGCAAGGCTTCGACGTCAGCCGTGGCCCGTTGTCGCATTTGAGCTTAATTAAACTGGGCGAGCAGCGATATTGTTTACTCTGGAGTTACCATCATTTATTGATGGATGGCTGGTCCTTGCCTTTGGTTTTGCAGGACGTTGCCAAGCAGTATCAAGCGTTGGTGCAGGGACAGGCCTACCAGGCAAAACCGCTCAGGCCGTTTGCCGATTATCTGCATTGGCTGGCACAGCAAGACCCGCAGCCGGCCATGCAATATTGGCAACAACAGTTGGCGGCGATTCAGGGCGCGACCGTGCTGCCTTGCGTCGAGCCGAAAACCTCTGCCGGTTATGCCGACGCGGCGACGGTTTGGGAGGCGGAATTAAGCCGCCGCATCGGCGCTTTCGTTAAACAGGAGCGCACCACGCTGGCGGTGTTGTTGCAGGCGGCCTGGGCCTTGATCCTGAGCCGGTACAGTTCGGAGCAAAACGTCGTGTTCGGAATGACAGTTTCCGGCCGGCCGCCGCAATTGCCGGGGATTGAGTCTGTCGTAGGCTTGTTCATCAATACGATTCCGGTCGCGGCCCATATCGATAACCGGCAATCGGCCTGTGATTGGCTGCAAGCGCTGACCGCCGAACAGTTCAAGCGCGATGCCCACGCTTATTTGCCGTTGAGCAAGATCATGGAATGCAGCGGCCGCCATGCGGCCGGCCAGTCTTTGTTTCAAAGTTTGTTGGTGTTGGAAAATTATCCGTTGGACGCCGGCTTGCTGAATGACGAACAGGCGGGTTTGAAAATCGTTGCCGCGCAGTTCAAGGAACAAACCAATTATCCGCTGACGCTGGTCGTCGTGCCGGGCGAGCAATTGCAAATCAAGGCCATGTACCAAGCCGAGGTTTTTGCCGCCGCTACCGTCAACAGGCTGTTGGCGCATTTTAAATCGGCGTTGAATTTCCTGTTGTCGGCCGGCGCTAAACCCTTGGCCGAGTTTGCCTTGCTTGAGGCCCAAGAACGAAAGCGTTGTCTCGAAGACTGGAACGCCACCGACTACGCGTACCCTGAGGCCTTGATACCGGAATTGTTAAGCCGTCAGGCGCAACGGACGCCGGCGGCGGTGGCGTTGGTGTTCGAACAACGCCAATTGACCTACGACGAACTGGAACGGCGCAGCAACCAATTGGCGCATTATCTAATCTCGCAAGGCGTCGGCGCCGAAAGCTTGGTGGCAGTGTGCCTGGAGCGCAGCCTGGAGTTGGTGGTCAGCCTGCATGCGATCGTCAAGGCCGGCGCGGCTTATGTGCCGCTAGACCCCGACTACCCGCAAGAACGCTTGGACTATATGATCGCCAATGCCGGTGCCGGCTGGTGTCTGACCCAGCAGGCCTTGGCCGCCAAGCTGCAAGATTATCCCGGCCAAGTGCTGGTCATCGAAGCCTTGCAAACCGAGCTGGCCCGGCAACCGGCCGGCGCGCCGGCCCTTGAATGCCATCCGCAACAGCTCGCCTACCTGATTTACACCTCGGGCTCCACCGGCCAACCGAAAGGCGTGGCCAACCACCATCAAGCGCTGGCTAACCGACTCAACTGGATGCAGCGGCGTTATCCATTGAGCGAACAAGACCGGGTCTTGCAAAAAACCCCGTACAGCTTCGACGTCTCGGTCTGGGAATTTTTCTGGCCGTTGATCGCCGGCGCCCGTTTGGTCATCGCCAAGCCGGGTGGACATAAAGACAGCGATTACCTGGCCAAACTGATCCAGGCCCAGCACATCGACACCCTGCACTTCGTGCCGTCCATGCTGCAAGCCTTCATCGACGACCCCGAAGCGGCGCACTGCGGCAGCTTAAGGCGCATCATCTGCAGCGGCGAAGCCTTACCGTTGAGCCTGCAACAACAGGTTTACGGCAAATTGACATCGGCGCGTCTCTACAATCTCTACGGCCCGACCGAAGCGGCGATCGACGTCAGCGAATGGGCTTGCGACGCAGCCGACACCGCCAGCCCCATCGTCGCGATCGGCAAACCGATCGACAACCTACGTTTATACATCCTCGACGGCCAATTGCAGCCGGTGCCGATCGGCGTGTCCGGCGAACTGTACATCGCCGGCATCGGCTTGGCGCGCGGCTACCAGCAAAAGCCGCAGCTGACCGCGGAACGCTTCGTACCCAATCCGTTCGGTCAAGGCGAAAGGCTGTACCGGACCGGCGACATATGCCGCTACCGGGCCGACGGCGTCATCGAATACCAAGGCCGGGAAGACGGCCAAATCAAGCTCAGAGGCTTTCGGATCGAGTTGGGCGAAATCGAAAGCGTGCTCAAACAGCATGCCGAGATTCAAGAGGCGGCGGTCAAGGTTTGGAGCCAAGGGCAAAGTAAGCGCCTGGTGGCCTATGTGGTGAGCCACGCGGCGGACCTCGATCAGGTCGTCAAGCAGCAATTGCAGCAACTGCCCGAGTACATGCGGCCGAGCCAAACTGTCAGGCTAGAGCAATTGCCGTTGACCGCTAGTGGCAAACTGGACCGCAAAGCGCTGAAAGAACCGGACATTCAAGCCCAACAGCCCTACCGGGAAGCGCGCAATGCCGTGGAACAACGCTTGGTGGGTATCTGGCGGGAAGTCTTGAACCAGGACCGCATCGGCATCGACGACAACTATTTCGAATTGGGCGGCGATTCTATTTTAAGCATTCAGATCGTGGCTAAGGCAAGACAAGCCGGGATCCGGCTGGATTTGAAGCAGTTGTTTTCCGCCCAGACGATTGCCGTTCTCGCCGAATCGGCCGAGGCGGCCGAAAAATCCAGCGCCGAGCAAGGACGGGTTACGGGGACTGTCATACCTACTCCGATAGTGCATTACTTTTTCGAGACGGTGACCAAGGACGTTCAGCATTTCAATCAGTCAGTGCTGTTGGAAGTGCCGTCGGATATCGACGTTGCCGCATTGCGGAAGAGCTTGGCGGCGGTGCTCGATCATCACGATGTCCTCAGACTGCAAGTCAGGTCGCCGGTCGAGCTTTATATCCCACCCGATGGTGAGATAGAGCAGGTGCTTCAGTTGAAAACCTTCCGCGATGCCGAGGATTTGGCCGAGCAGGCCGAAGCCGTCCAAGCTTCGCTGCAATGGCTCAATGCGCCGTTGCTAAAGGTCGTGTTGTTCCAAGCGAAGGGGCAAGACCGAAATAGCCGTTTGTTTTTGGTGTTGCATCACTTGTTGGTGGATGGCGTCTCTTGGCGGATTTTGTTGGAAGATTTACAGCTGGCTTATCAGGCGGCAAGCGCGGGACAAGTCCCGAATTTGCCGAAAAAAACCAGTGCCTTTCCCGCTTGGGCCGAGCGCTTGCGGCAATGGTCCAATACCTTGCCCGACCAAGCCTATTGGCTGCGCTATTGTGAGTATGGCTTTGCCCGCTTGCCCTTGGACCATGCGGCCGGCAACAAGATAACCTTGGCCGATACCGTCGTCGAGTCCTTGCAACTCGACCATGAGATCACTCAAGCCTTGATGCTGGCGCCGAGAGCTTTACAAGCCAGCGTCGAAGAAGTGTTGCTGGCGGCGCTGCTGGAAAGCTTGTGGCAACGCTTGGGCAAAACTACGCTAGTCATCGAACTCGAAGGTCATGGCCGGGAAAATGTGTTCGAGGATTTGGACGTTTCCAGGAGCGTTGGCTGGTTTACCTCGCTGTTTCCGTTAGCGGTCGAGGCAAACCTAGCAACGGCCTTGGCCGCTGTCAAAGCGGCCATGCGCGCTTTGCCTCATCGGGGCTTGAGTTACGGTGTTTTGCGTTATTTGAGCGCCGACGCGACTCTGCGAAGGAAACTGGAGGATGCGGAACAACGGGCTACCGGTATTCGCTTCAATTACTTAGGGCGTTTCGAGAAGGCTAAACAGGCTTCGGTATTCATCGCCCAGGCGCAAGAACGACGCGGCGACGAGCGCTCCGGCCGGCAGGATTTTGGCTTGTTGATGGATTTTAATGGCGCCGTACATCAAGATTGTCTAAGGCTGGAGTTGCGTTACAGCCCGTTACAGTTCGATCGTTCGACCGTTTTGCAATTGCTCGCCGATTTTAAACGCCATTTGAGTGGCCTTTTGTCCCAGGCACCCGTCGAATCCGGCTTCGAGTTGGCAATGCCGGACGAGCAAAGGCTGAGCGACATGAGGCGGCGCGGCGGCGTGCGGGATGTTTATCCGCTCGCGCCGTTACAGCAAGGCTTGCTGTTTCACAGCGTGTTCGACAGCCAATCCGGCAGCTACTTGCAACAAGTCAGTTGGCGTTTCAGCGGTGAGCTGCAAGTCGATTCCTGGCGGCGAGCTTGGCGGGAATTGATCCGGCGGCACTCGATTTTAAGGACGGGCTTCGATTGGCCGGGCGCGCGGCAGCCACTGCAAGTGGTGTTTGATGACGTGCCGTTCGTGTGGCGGGACCTCGATTACAGCAAAAAGTCGCCGGCGGAACGGCAGCAATTATCGGCAAGCTTTTTACGCCAAGACAGGCAAACGCCGTTCGATGTTAAAGCCCAGCCGTTATTGCGCTTTGCCCTATTGCGTTTGAGTGCCACGGAATCGGTGTTTGTTTGCAGCTATCATCATATTTTGCTGGACGGCTGGAGTTTGCCGAAACTGATCGAGGACGCCTTCGGTCTTTATGCCGCTTACGTAAGCGGCCGGCAACCGTGTTTGCCGGATAGAAGGCCTTTTCGCGACTATATTGCTTGGTTGCTCGAACAGGATAGCCGCACGATGGAGGCTTATTGGCGGCGGCAACTCGATGGATTTAGCGACGTTAACAAACTGGCGATCGATAGCGGTGGCGACAGCCATAGCCGGCAGGCGGAGTTTGCTCAAGCGCAAGCGGTTTTGGATCGTAAGACGACAGCCGCTTTGCAACAGTTTGCTCAGCAACAACGGGTGACGGTCAACATTGTGTTGCAGGCGGCTTGGGTCGTGTTGCTGAGCCGGTATTGCGGCAGCCGCGACATTCTGTTCGGTTTGACGGTTTCCGGCCGGCCGGCCGAGTTGGAGCGGGTCGGCGACATGCTGGGTCTGTTTATCAACACCGTGCCGGTACGCGCGAAGTTGGCATCGGGGCAAACCGTGGAACAACTGTTGCGACAATTGATGGACGACGGCATGGAGCGTGAGCCTTTTACTTATTTGCAACTGGCCGAAATGCAAGGCTGGAGTCAAGTGCCGGCGGGTCAGGCATTGTTTGACACGCTGTTCATCTTCGAAAACTATCCGATAGACGAAGCGCTGAGCCAGTCCTCATCGATCTTGCAGCTGAACGATTTTCAAGTTTACGAGCAAACCGACTTGCCGTTGACGCTGCTGGTGACGCCGGGCCGGGAATTGAGCTTGAAAATTTCCTATCAACGGCAACGCTTCGACGCCGACGCTATTCAAGGTGTGTTACGGCATTTGCAAGGCATCCTGACGCGGATGTTAAGCGCACCTGGCGCTTTGCTGTCGGGGATAGGCTTGTTGTCGCAAGCGGCGCAGCAAGATTTGGTGCAGCTTGACCGGCGGGCGGTCGCCAGCCATTGTCTGCCGGGACTGTGTTTGCATAGTCTGATCGAGCGGCAGGCGGGGCAGTCCGCCAATAAAACCGCCGTGACATTCGGCGAGCAATCGCTGAGCTATGCCGAGTTGGAACAGCGGGCCGAGCGCATGGCCGGGCAGTTGCAGGCGTTGGGTATCGGCGTCGAAAGCGTCGTCGCGATCTGCATGCCGCGTTGCATCGAAATGATCGTGGCGTTGCTGGCGGTATTGAAAACCGGTGCCGCGTATTTGCCGCTGGATTTGAATTTGCCGGTCAAGCGTTTGCACTATATGGTCGAAGATTCGGGGGCGGCGTTGGTGCTGGTGTATGGTTCGACCGCGCCGGCGTTTCCGGTCGCCACATGCGATGTCGCCCGGCTATCGGCCGACGCCGCCGAAACGCGGTGCGAGCAAGTCAAGGTCAGGCCCGATAATCTGGCTTACGTGATTTACACGTCCGGCTCGACCGGCAAGCCGAAAGCCGTTCAAATCAGTCATAAAAATATCGTTAATTTCATGCTGACCATGGCGGAACGGCCCGGCATCGTTGCCGACGACCGCTTGTTGGCGGTGACGACCTTGGCGTTCGACATTGCCGCGTTGGAGTTGTATTTGCCGCTGACGGTGGGTGCCACCGTGGTATTGGCCGATAGCCTGCAAAGCGCTGACGGCCACGTCTTACAGGCTTTATTGCAAGAGCACGATATTACGTTGATGCAGGCGACGCCCGCCAGTTGGCGCCTGTTGCTCGCTTCCGGTTGGCAAGGCAGGCCCGGTTTTAAAGTGTTGTGCGGCGGCGAAGCCTTGCCGTTAAATTTGGCCGACCAGCTTAGGCAGCGAGCTGGCGAAGTGTGGAATGTCTACGGTCCGACCGAGACCACGGTTTGGTCTAGCCGTTGCCTGGTAACGGGCGACGGCAAGATCAAACTAGGCGAGCCTTTGGCCAACACCCGGTTGTACGTGGTCGATGAAGACTTGAATCTGCTGCCGCCGGGGTTTCCCGGCGAGTTGATGATAGCCGGGGAGGGCGTGGCCAGGGGGTATCGGCATCGCGCCGGTTTGACGGCCGAGCGCTTCATCCCCGATCCTTTTTCGGCCGCCGGCGAACGCATGTACCGCACCGGAGATCAGGTCGTTCGCCATCTTGACGGCAGCATCGAATACTTGGGACGGCTCGATTTTCAAGCCAAAATCCGCGGTTATCGGATAGAGCTGGGCGAGATCGAAGCCCGGCTGGAAGATAGAGCCGATATCGAGCAAGCGGTGGCCGTCATCAATCAAACGCAGGCGGACAACCAGCAATTGCTGGTTTACTATCGCGGCAAGCTTTCGTCGGCCCGCGAGCTGCGCGATTACTTGGCGGAGTATTTGCCCGCCTATATGCTGCCTAGCGAATTTATTCATTTGGAAACGTTTGCGTTGACCCATTCCGGAAAAGTCGACCGCAAAGCCTTGCCCAAACCTCAACGTAGCGACGGTCCCAAACCCGTTGCCGGTCAGCCAAAAACCCAAACTCAAAAACAACTGTTGGCCATCTGGCGGCAGGTATTGCAGCGCGACGATTTCGGCACCGAAGAGAGTTTCTTCGATTTGGGCGGCCATTCGTTATTGTTGATGCAAGTCTGGAACGCGCTGCAACCACAGTATCCCGCCTTACAAACCGTTGATTTATTCCGCTATCCGACGATAGCCAAATTGGCGGCTTTTCTGGATGACAGCGGCGCGGATGCCTCCGCCGCCGTTGCCAAAGCCGAACTTAAAGCGTCGAGGCAAAAAACCGTCCGGCGTAAAAATCTAATCAACAGCTAAGCGCAACCATGAACGAACAACAGTCAGCGGAAAACGAATTGGAGCCGATCGCGATCGTCAGCATGGCGTGCCGCTTTCCGAAAGCGGACGGTATCGAGGACTTATGGCGCTTGTTGATTCAGGGCGAAGAGGGCATACGGTTTTTTTCCGACGAGGAACTGCTTGCCGCCGGTGTTTCGCCGTCGCAGTTGGCGCAGCCGGCTTATGTCAAAGCCAAAGGCATGATCGAAGGCATCGAAAATTTCGATGCGCATTTGTTCGGTTACACGCCGCGCGAAGCCGAATTGATGGACCCTCAGCAACGGGTCTTGCTCGAATGCGCTTGGCAGCTATTGGAAAGGGCTGCATTAGACCCTGACCGCTTCGAAGGCGATATTGCCGCTTATGTCGGCGTGGGCATGAATATCTATTTGCTCAGCCATTTGTTGAGCGATTACCGGCTGAAAGAATCGACCGATTTTTACCAAATGCTGATCGGCAGCGATAAAGACTTTGCCGCCACCCGTTTGGCGTATAAATTGAATTTGAAAGGCCCGGCGGTCGCGGTCAATACGGCCTGCTCGACCTCTCTGGTTGCCGTGCATTACGCCTGCCAAAGCCTGTGGGATTATCAATGCGACGCGGCCATCGCGGGCGGGGCGACGTTATTGGTGCCGCAACGGGCGGGTTATTTCTACCAAGAAGGCGGAATTCCTTCGGCGGACGGCCATTGCCGGGCCTTCGACGCCCAGGCGGGCGGCACGGTGCCTGCCAGCGGCGCCGGGCTGGTGTTGCTCAAACGCCTGGAGGATGCCCTACGGGATAGTGATACGATTTATGCGGTCATCAAAGGCTCGGCGGTCAATAACGACGGTGCCGATAAACTGGGATTTACCGCGCCCAGCGTCAACGGCCAAGCGGCGGTTATTGCGGAAGCCCTGGCCGTGGCGGGCGTATCGGCCGATAGTATCGGTTATATCGAAGCCCACGGCACGGCGACGCCGCTGGGTGATCCGATCGAGGTGGCCGCGCTGAAACAGGCTTTCGCCAGGGCGAAGCAAAAGCAATATTGCGCGTTGGGTTCGATTAAAACCAATCTCGGCCATATGGATACCGCGGCCGGCATCGCCGGTTTGATCAAGGCGGCATTGATGTTGCGGCACCAGCAAATTCCGGCGTCGCTGCATTTCCATCAAGCCAATCCGAACATCGATTTCCAGCAAAGTCCTTTCTACGTCAACCGACAGTTGCAGGATTGGCCGCGGACCGAGTGCCCGCGCCGCGCTGGCGTCAGTTCTTTCGGTATCGGCGGCACCAACGCTCACGTGGTGCTGGAAGAAGCCCCCGAAATCCTGCATTCCGCCGACGCCGGCGGAGCGCGGCAAATCCTGCCCTTATCAGCCAAATCGCCGGAAGCCTTGGCGCGGCTGGCGGTGTCGCTGGCCGAGCATTTAACCCAGCGGAAAGAATTGTCGCTGGCCGATGTGGCTTATAGTCTAGCGGTCGGTCGCCGAGAACTGCCGCTAAGGCGGTTCGTGTTGGCGGAAAACCTGCAGCAAGCGGCGCAAGCCTTGAGCCGTGAGGAGGAAGGCTATGATGCGACCGTCAAACCGGCGCTGGTGTTTATGTTTCCCGGCCAGGGCACGCAAAAAGCCGGCATGGGACTGGCTCTTTACCAGAGCGAAGCGGTGTTTAAGCAGGAAGTGGACGTTTGCTGCGACTATTTACAAGCGCTGTTGGATTTGGATTTAAGGGCTTTGATGTTTCCAGAGCCTGGGCAGGAGCAACAGGCGGAGTGGCGGCTACGGCAAACCGAACATACTCAGCCGGCGTTATTTGTTTTCGAATACGCCTTGGCCAAGCAATTGATTTCCTGGGGCATCGCACCTGCGGCGATGATAGGCCACAGTTTGGGCGAATACGTCGCGGCCTGTCTCGCTGGGGTATTTAGCGTGGAACAGGCTTTAACGCTGGTGGCGGAACGCGCTAGCTTGATGGCGGAAGCGCCGCCCGGCGGTATGCTGGCGGTCAGGGCGACGGAAGCGCAATGCCGGTACTGGTTGACTGAAGACTTGGTGTTGGCGGCGGTGAATGCCGAAAACCAATGCGTGTTAAGCGGCAGTCAAACGGCCATCGATCGCTTATTGCCGACCCTGAAAGAGCAAGGCATTGCCTATCATCCCTTGGCGGTGTCCCATGCTTTCCATTCGCCGTTGATGCGGACGGCGGCAGACCAGTTTGCCGAGTCCTTCCAAACGCTTAGTCTGCAGTCCAATGCCATTCCCTTTGTCTCCAACTTGAGCGGTGGCTGGTACGATGCGACCGATTCGTCGGCTGCGTATTGGCAACAACACATGCTGAAACCGGTGCGTTTCGCCGACGGCTTGCAGACGCTGTGCGCCGAATTCGGGCAATTGCTGTTATTGGAAGTCGGTGCCGGACATACCTTGCAGGTCTTGGCCAAGCCGCTGTTGCAAGGTGGACAAGCGGCCTTGGGCACCTTGGCCGATGCGGGTTCCGATTTACAGGCCTGTGTTGCCGAGCTTTGGCGCGCCGGCATCGCGGTCGATTGGCAGCGTTTTTATCAAGATCAGCAGCGGCAACGCTTGGCCCTACCGACGTATCCTTTTCAGCGCCAGCGTTACTGGGTCGAGGCGAGAACAGCCGATAGCCAAGCGCCTTGCCGGGACGAGAGCGCGGATTTGAGCCATTGGTTCTCTACGGTTAATTGGCAGCGCTGCTTGTTGCCGCCGACAACCGATCTGCCGGCGGCGGACGGCTATTTGGCGTTTGTCGGCGCCGAAGGACTAGATTTGGAAGCGGCTTCGCAACCATGGCGCCAAATAAACATGGCGGCGAATTACCGAACTGTCAGCGATGGAGTTTGTACTTTAAATCCGGCCCGGGAAGACGATTTCGAGCGTTTAATCGGCGACTTGGGCTTGGCGGGCCAGGTGCTGGAAGTGGTGTATGCCTGGCACCAGAGCCAAGCATCTTACGCCGAGCCTTATCTGGGCTTGCTGAATTTTTGCAAGGCATGGCAGCGCTTGTCGCCGGGTACGCCGTGCCGCATCAGCGTCGTCACCCGCGACTTGTTCGAAGTGAGCGGCGCGGAAACAGCGCTGTCGCCGTTACAGGCTTTATTGCTGGGCCCGGTTAAAGTCGTGCCGCAGGAATATCCGCACATGCAGTGCCGTTTGGTCGATCTCGATGCCGGCCAAACGGTGCGGCCGGAAATTTTGGCCTTGCATCCCAAGCATCCGGTGTTGGCGTGGCGGAACGGTTATTATTGGCAGCCGGTGCTCGAAAGCCTGGAATTGCCGGAACCCAGCCAGGATGTTTTGAAACGCGGCGGTCGTTATTTGATTACCGGCGGCTTGGGCGGTATCGGTATGTTGCTGGCCGGATTTTTGGCGCGTAAGTATCAAGCCAGATTGCTGTTGACCAGCCGGCAAACGTTTCCGGATCCCAGCCTGTGGCCGTCTGTCATCGAATTAAACGATAGCAAGGATTTTCATGCCCTGGTCGCGGACTTGACGCAGACCGAGCGAACGCTGATAGCCGAGTTGCGGATTCCCGGCTTGGATGATTTTCCGGGCTTGCAGCAGGCGCTGGAGCAATTATGCAGTCTGCATTTGTTGAATTTCTTCGCGCAGTCCGGCATCCCGCCTTACGGCGGCAAGTGGTGGACCGTTAGTGAGGTCGGCGCTCACTTGCAAGTGCTGACCAAATTCGACAAATTTTTAGGCCTGTTATTGGCAATTTTGCAACGAGACGATTTGATCGTTTGGCAGGGCGAGCTTTTTCGTTTCAACTCAGATGAACCTAGCGATTGGCCCAGTGAAATTCGGCAACTCGAAGGTCTGATCGATAGCGATTATCCGGGATTTAAGCCCTTATGCGAAATGGTGGCGCACTGCGTGGCCCATTTTGCCGAAGCCTTGTCCGGCAAAATAGCCGCGATCGGCGTGCTGTATCCGGACGGCGACCGCAGCCTGATTTCGGAAACCGGTAAAAAAACCATCGAACACTCCAATCACAGGGTTTATTACCAGTTATTAAAACATTTAGTACATCGCATCCTCGACCGTTCCGATGGCGTCGTCAGGATACTCGAAGTCGGCGGCGGCAGCGGTGTGCTCACCGGTCAGATCGCACCCAGTTTGCGGGGCAAGAAGGTTGAATATTATTTCACCGATATCGGCAAGTCGTTTGTGCTGAAAGTACAGCAACAAGCGCAAGCGCAAGGCTTTGATTTCATGCGCTTTGCGGTATTCGATATTTTTCAGGATCCGGTTGCCCAAGGTTTCGAGTTTCAAAGTTTTGACTTGATTTACGGCTTGGATGTCGTGCATGCGACGCCGGATGTTGGCAAAGCCATTACGCAACTCAGCCGCTTGTTGAAGCCGGGTGGGGTGTTGTGTTTGGTGGAAACGCCGCCGATTCCACGTTGGTACGAGATGGTGTGGGGGTTGGCCGAGGGCTGGTGGTATTTTAACGATACCGAACTGCGGGCAGGCACGACGCCACTGTTGAGTCCGGATGCTTGGCACGGGGTCCTGGCGGATAGCGGTTTGTTTGCCGATGTGGCGGTGTTCCCGGGTGAAGCCGAGGCGCGGGTGAAAACCGATTGTTGCTTGGTCATCGGTCGGGCGCCGGGGCAAAGACGGCTTGCAACCGGAGGCGGCCATACCCGCGCCAGGCCGCAGGGCGAAACCATGGACAGCTTGCTGGATATGCAAAGAATCGGCGCCGAAGTGCTGGTTTGCACGGCCGATGTTTGTGATAGTCAAGCCATGCAAATCGCAGTTGAGCGAGCCCAGTCGGCCTACGGTGGCTTGGATGGGGTTTTCCATATTGCCGCCAGCGATAGCCGCGGCTTTATTGATCTGCAAGACCAGTCGCGCTCTTTGGCCGAGTTACAACCCAAAGTCGTCGGAACCCAGGTGTTGCAGCAATGCCTGGATTTCAAGCAATTGGATTTTGTCGCCTTATTTTCGTCGCTGAATGCCATCACCGGCGGCCAGGGAAATATCGCCTATACCGCAGCGAACAGCTATTTGGATGCTTTTGCCCATTATTGCCGTCGCCATGACTTGGGCAGGGTTTATGCCTTGGACTGGGACCGTTGGCAAAGCATAGGTCAAGCGGTCGCGTTCGAACGGCGGGTCGCCGATAGCTCAGGTTCTATTTTGCAAGGGGGCATTAGCGATGTCGAAGGTTGCGAAGCCCTGCGTAGAGCGTTGGCGTCGGGCTACCGTCAGCTGTTGATTCGAACCGGGCGCGGCCGGGAGCTGAGTCCGTCGACAGTGGAATCCGCCGCCGAGTCTCGGCCAAGCGGCCACCAGCGGCCGCATTTGGCCCAGCGCTATGTCGCGCCGGAAAACGAAATCCAGCAATTGATCGCCGGGGTTTGGTCCGATGTGCTCGGCGTCGCCCAGCCGGGCATACACGACGAGTTCGCAGCGTTGGGCGGGGATTCCTTGATTGCGATTCGGGTCGTATCGCGACTCAAAGAGCTTCTGAATATGAACCTGGAAGTGAAGTTGGTCTTCGAATACAGCACCATCGCCCGCTTGGCCGACCGGATTCAGGCTCTGCAAGCCGCGATACGCCTGTCGGTTGTGCATGAGGATGAAAACGAAGACGACGAATCCGAATACGAAGGCGGTGTGATTTGAGCTCGGTTGCCGATTTGCTCGAACAGTTAAGTCAACAAGGCATCCGGCTTTATTTAGAGCAAGGGGAACTGCGCTTTAAAGCGGCCAAGGGCGCCATGACACCGGACACCATGGCGCTGTTGAAAGCCAACAAGGCCGAATTGACGGCCTTGCTCCGGCAAGCGGAGGACAGCAAAGGTGCGTTGAACGAACCGTTGGGCCGCTTTGCCGATGCTAATGTCGTGCCTTTGTCCATGGCTCAGCAGCGGCTATGGTTTTTGTTTAAATTGGAAGGTGCGACGCCTACCTACAATATCCTGATGGCCAGCCGCTTGTCGGGCGACTTGGACGTCGAAAAGTTGCGCCGCAGTTTCGCGTATTTGATTCGCCGTCATGAAAGCCTGCGTACCTCATTCAAAGAAAACGACGACGGCGTGGCGCTGCAAACGATAGCCGAGGCTTTGGATTTCGAGATGGTAGTGGAGGATATTTCCGCTTACCCCGACAGCGAAAAACAAGCTTTATTGGCGCAGGCTAAAAGTCGGATGGCTGCGATTCGCTTCGATCTGGCACATGCCCCTCTATCCAGGGTGAGACTGATTCGTTATAGCCACCAAGAATGGGTGTTGTTAATGGCGATGCACCATATTATTGGTGACGGCTGGTCGATGGGTATTTTAAGCCGGGAATTGGGTTTGGCATATCAACGCTATATGGACGGCAGCGAACCCCATCAGGAAGACATTGCTGTTCGTTACCGGGATTATGCGTTATGGCAGCAAAGGCCAAGGCAGCATGCCTTGATCGAGCAGGGTGTCCAGCGTTGGTGTCAGCTCTTGGCGGGTAGCGAATACCGCCTGGATTTGCTTACCGGTAAAAGTCGGCCGGAAGCGCGTAGTTACCGCGGTTCAACTTGTCCGCTGCGGCTTGATACGGCGTTGAGCGGACAGTTGGAGCGCTTGGCCGACAGCCAAGGCGTCAGTCTTTTCGTATTGTTGTTAACGGCCTATTTCATCTTGTTGCAGCGCTATAGCGGCCGTGACGATTTGTTGGTCGGCACCCAGGTCGCCAACCGCAACCTGCCGGGCCTGGAGCCTGTCGTCGGCTTTTTCGTCAATACCCTGCCGTTGCGCGCTTGTATCGACGGCAATTCCCGGGTCGGCGAGCTGTTGGCGCAGGTTAAGGATTTTTGTCTTAAGGCCTTTGATTTGCAGTATGTGCCGTTCGAGCGTTTGGTCGAAGCACTGAAACCGGAGCGGGACTTCGGTTCCAATCCTTTGGTGCAAATCATGTTTCTTTGGCAGAACGCGCCGATAGCGGACGTCGCGCTCAAAGGGCTGACCATGCAGCGCGAACCCTTGCCTAGCGAAGCCGCCAAATTCGATTTAACCTTGGAGTTGGGCTTGGAACAAGGCCGGATACAGGGCGTGTTCGAATACAGCACCGATTTGTACGATGCGCCGACAATCGAAAACATGGTGCTGCATTACAGCAAAATATTGCAAGGCATCGTGGAAAACCCGGACGTGGCGGTCGCCGATGTGCGGCTGTGCGAACCTCGCGGCGGCCGTATACCTAGTCTTGCCGAGCCGGGCCGAGAAAATTTGATTTCGGTATTCGACGCTCAGGTGGCGAAGACTCCCGAGGCCAAGGCTTTGAACGACGGGCGGCAGGTCTTGACCTACCGGCAATTGTCGGATCGGGCCGCGGCGCTCGCTTGGCGCTTGGCGTCGGCCGGCATTCGGCCCGGCGCTATCGTGGCGATTTATTTACCGCGCGGCAACGATTATCTGGTGGCGTTGATCGGCATTTTAAAAGCCGGTTGCGCGTATTTGCCGTTAGAAACGACCTTACCGCGGGCGCGTATCGAATTTATCTTGCAGGACGCTCAGGTTGCCGCCGTGGTGGGCCGGGAATCCCTGTTTCCGGCGTATGCGCATATCGATTGCCGGGATTTGCAGCAGCCGGCCAGTTCTTTACCAATGCCTAACGTCCCCGCGCAAGCGCCGGCTTACTTGATTTATACCTCCGGTTCGACCGGCCAGCCCAAGGGAGTGTTGATCAGCCAACAATCCGTGCTGGGTTTGGTCGGCACTTTGACGGACCGGATTTACCGTCAGCGCGGCGAGGTGATGAATGTCGCGTTGATGGCCTCGTTTATTTTCGACGCCTCGGTGCAACAGATTTTCGCCGCGCTGCTGCAGGGCCATTGTTTGCATATTTGCGACGACGAAGCGCGGCGGGACGGGCCGATGTTGTTGGCTTTTTTGCAAAGCCAAGCGATTGATTTAAGCGATTGCACGCCGACTTTGTTGCAAATCATGCTCGAGGCGGGTTTGGCCGAGCGCGGCGATTTGCGGTTAAGACAATTGATCGTCGGCGGCGAGGCATTACCGCCGCCGCTCATTGAAACAATCGCGAGCGGTTCTGAAGGCGGCCGCTTGGAAATCTACAACGTCTACGGCCCGACCGAATGTACCGTCGACGCCACGCTGCATCGCGTCGATCTACAGCGCCGTTACGCCGCCGCCGCGGTCAGTATCGGCAGCGCGCTGGACCATGCCGAGGTGGAAATCGTCGATATTTACGGCAACCGGCAGCCCGACGGCTTGGCCGGCGAAATTGTGATCAGCGGCAGGGCGTTGGCATTGGCTTATTGGCAACGACCGGCATTGACCGCGGAGCGCTTTGTGCCGGCGGATGGCGGCCAACGCTATTACCGAACCGGCGATCAAGGGCGGGTCAATCGATACGGTGAAATCGAGTTTCTGGGCCGCCTGGATGGACAAGTCAAAATTCGCGGCTACCGTATCGAGTTGGGCGAAATCGATGCCCAATTGCTTAAGCTTCCCGGTGTTTTGCAAGCCGTGGCCGTGGTCAATCGGGGCGAATCGGTCGAGATCGTCGCTTACTTGGTCGTGCAAGACAAGCCCAGCCTTGCCGATTTGCGTGCCGGCCTGGCCAAGCAACTGCCGGAGTATATGATTCCTGCGCATTTTGTGGTGTTGGAGCGTTTGCCGGTCAACGCTTCCGGCAAAATCGACCGAAAAGCCTTACCGAAATGTTCCGAGGCGCAGCGTCTGAGCGACGAACTGGGCGGCGCGGCGCAGGGCGAGCGCGAAAGCCTGCTGGCGCAAGTCTGGTGCGGGGTGTTAGGGCTGGACGGCATCGGCCGCGAGGATAATTTCTTCGCCTCCGGCGGCGATTCGATCAAGGCTTTGCAGATCGTTTCCCGCTTGCGGCAGCAAGGTTGGAAGCTGGAAGTGCGGGATTTGTTTGCCTATCCGTCGCTAAGCCGATTGGCGCCTAGATTGAGCCCGCTCAAGGCAGTTGCGGAAGTGTTGGACAAGGCCGAAGGCGAACTGCCGTTGACGCCGATTCAGCAGCATTTCTTTAGGTATCACGGCTGCGATTTTCATCATTTCAACCAGGCTTTTTTATTGGAAACCGAAGCGCTGGATGCCGAGCGTCTTAGGCAGGCGCTGCTGCAGGTTTGCCAAGGTCACGATGCGTTTTTGCTGCGCTACCAATACCAAGACGGGCAGTGGCGACAGTTTTATGCCGACGGCGAGCGCCTGGCTTTTTTCGAGCTGGAACTGCCTTCGATGGCGGACTTAAGCGCACATGCGGCCGAACTGCAAAAGTCGTTCGACTTGACGGTCGGGCCGTTACTGAAAGCCGTATATTACCGGCTGCCGGACAAGCAGTTCTTGTTATTACTGGCGCACCATTTGATTATCGACGGCGTATCCTGGCGGATATTGATGGAAGAGCTGGATGACGCTTATCAACAAGGCAGCGCTTGGCAAGCGCCGCCGCAGACCACGTCGTTGAGTGTCTGGATGCAGCAGTTGCGGCAACAGGGCGCGAAGATCATCGCCGAACAACACGATTATTGGCGGCGGCAAACTTTGTCACCTTGTTTGGACGGTCTGGATGTTAAATATCAAGACCTTGACATCGTTAAGGTCGAGTTCGATGAAGACTATAGCGAGCGGTTTTTGACCGGCGTCCACCATGCCTACGGTACGGAAGCCAACGATTTGTTGCTGGCCGCCTTGCTGTCGGCTTATCACCAATGGGCGGGGGATTCGGCACTGAGTCTGATATTGGAAGGGCATGGCCGGGATGTACTGGACGATGTGGATCTTAGCCGCACGATAGGCTGGTTTACCACGCGTTATCCGGTTAGCCTGGAATATCCCGCCAATCGGGATTTGGGGTATTTGATCAAAACCGTCAAGGAAGCCCTGCGCGCAATTCCCGACAAGGGCCTGGGTTACGGTTTGGTTCGCTATATGGACGATGCTACAAACCGGCATTCATTCCAAGACCCCGCGATCAGTTTTAACTATCTGGGCCAGTTCGGTGAGCATAGTCGGGGCCGCTTTACTTACACCGATGAAAACATCGGCGCCATCATGTCGCCCAATGCACGGACGCCGTATTTGATCGAATTTGTCGGTCGGCATGCGGCAGGTCGATTAATGTTTGAAATAGCGTATCCCCGGCAGGTGTATCGCGGCGAACGGGTAGGCGAGTTTGCGGCGGCGTTCGAGCAGGCTTTATTGGCGATTATCGATCATGCCGCCACTTGCAAGGCGCAATCCTTGACGCCGTCGGATATCGATTACGATGGATTTGATATCAATCAATTGGACGATTTTCTGGCGCAAATATAAACCGCTTTAACGTTTTTATTTTGTTTAGCCTTTGGCCTTAATAGAGTGTTTGTTTCAAGAGCGAACTCAAGCATCTAAAATTAAAAGTGGACGAAATCTATGTTAGATGCTCGGTTTATATCTGGAACAGCTTCGCTCTATAGTCCTTTATCAGGCACGGAGCATTTAGCGCCATTACTTTATAGCTTGATTCGCAGCGTGCGTCCTAGGTCTGTAGTGGAATTTGGCATGGGTTATACAACGCCTTTCATTGTCAAAGCGCTTTCAGATAATCAGCAGGACGTTGACCGAGAACGGCCTTTGTTAATCGCTAAAACTCGAGAGGCTCATCAAGTTGCGAACACCGTTGAATCTCAAAGAGACTGGTTTTTAGCGCAGCCGACCGGTGCCGATCCCAGGTTTTATGAGCCAGAGTATCAGCCCATGCTTTATGCTTTTGATGATTTCTCCGAGGAATATAGCTCCGCTCCGAAGGTAATGGAGGCATTGACTGCCTTGGGTTTGGAGCGCTTTATGACTTTGTCGAAATCGTCGGCGATTAATCATAGTTCGATTATCGCGCCATCGCATCTGCCTATTGATCTGGCTTGGAATGATGCATTGGACTATGAAGCGTTTTTCGATGAATACTGGCCGCTTGTGAATCCGAATGGCGGATTAATGATTTTTCATAATACGGTTAACGGCTGCCCAAAGTGTGCAATGTTTGTTAAGCAACTGAAGTTAAAACAGGTGAGTCAATTTTCTGATTTTGAGTTGCTCAGCTTTTTTGAGCCGTATAAGTTACACCAAAATAGTTATACCGTAATAAGAAAAATAACGGCGTTCAAAGAACATTTTCTGGATTGGGATCAAAAGTCGATTGCTGAAAGCGCATTGCGCCTGATCGATAAGCATTGACGAGATAAACCATCCGGAATGTGTTTCGGTTTTTAATGTCGGTCATCTTGAATATTAGATAATAAATAGGATTTGTACCTTGGCTGTCGATAAACAAAATGTGGCGAATATTTATCCGTTGACGCCTTTACAGGAAGGGTTTTTATTTCACGCCTTATCTAATCAGGACGATTCTTATATTCAGCAGATTGCCTATTTGTTAAATGGGCGCTTCGATCCGCGACGATTCAGCCAAGTATGGGACAAATTATTCGAACGTCACGAAATTTTGCGGGCCTTGTTCTTTCATGCCGGAGCCGAGCGACCGTTACAGGTGATTTTGAAAAAACAATCCCCGGTTTTCGAGACTATCGACTTGCGCCATTTAGAGGTGCAGGAGCAATTACAGCGGCGCCGGCAAATTAAGTTGAAAGACCGTAAACGCGGATTTCGGTTACAGCAAGATTGCCTGACGCGTTTTACCTTGTTGCAGTTGCGGGACGATTTGACCGAGGTCATTTGGACCCACCATCATATTATTTTGGACGGCTGGTCTTTAGGGATTCTATTGGCGGAATGTACCGCGCTCTATGCGAATCCAAATAGCGAATTGCCGTTTACGACTCCCTTCGCACAGTATGTGAAATGGTTGGAAGGAAAGGATAAGCAACAGTCTTTGGCGTTTTGGCGCGATTATCTGGCGGACTATCAAGACGAAGTGAAATTGCCGTTTATTTCGACTTCTTCATTCCAGAATTCCGGTCGTATTCGAGCGTCTTTTCTATTACCCGAGGCCATTTTTAACGGCATTCAAGGCTTGACCAAGACCGTTCAAGTCAGCTTGAACAGCATCTTGCACGCTGCATGGGCCATATTGTTGGCTCATTACAACGGTAGCGAGGACGTGGTATTCGGTACCACGGTGTCGGGCCGGCCGGCCGAGATCGACCATGTCGAGCGGATTGTCGGTTTATTTATCAATACCATTCCGGTCAGAGTGTTGCTTACGCCGACGATCAGCGTTAGGGACTTATTGTTGACTATTCAGGCGCGGGCGATTGAGGCGGAGGCGCATCATTATTCGCTGCTTTCGACCATCCAGAGCCAACACCCCTTGCAAAACCGCCTGATCAGCACCCATGTGACCTTGGAAAATTTTCCGCTCGACGAACGCTTTAAGCAGATGTCGGCTCAAGAGAATGCCGAATTAAGCGTGCAAGCCAACGAGGTGATCGAGCGCACTCATTATCCGTTTGACATCCAGTTTTTGCCCGCCGAGTGCGGCATTAAGGTGCAAATGGCCTACGGCTCGGAGTATCAAGCCGATATGCATCGCTACATCGAGGCGCATTTATGCCAAATTTTGCGGCAAATTATCGAATCGCCGGAAGCGAAATTAGCGGAAATTTCGTTGTTGGACGCGCGAGGTCGGCAAGCAATTATTCAACAGACTGAGCAAGGTATAACCTGCTTTAGCTTCGATGCCTTATTGTTACGTTTCGAACGTGCCGTTCATACGGCGCCCGACGCGATTGCATTGAGCTACGAAGCGCAACAGTGTAGTTATGCCGAGCTGGACGCTTATGCTACTCATCTTGGTCGGCGTTTGTACGATCTAGGTTTAACGGCCGGGGATTTCGTCGGCTTATGCTTCGATCGCTCCCTGGAGTTGGTGGTCGCCGTGTTGGCGGTATTGAAAGCGGGTATGGTTTATGTGCCGCTGGACCCATTGTTGCCCGAACAACGGATGCGTTTCATCGCCGGGGATTCGGGGATCAAAATGCTGTTGACGACGCAAGACAAAGCCGTTCAGTTGACGGATGTGGCGCCACGCTTGGAAACAGTGGCTGTCGCCGAGTTGAACGCCGCAACCCATTTGCCGGCGAATTGGCAGGCAAGGCCGGATAGTCCTGCGTATGTGATTTATACCTCGGGCTCCACCGGCCAGCCCAAGGGCGTGTTGGTGAGCCATGGCAATATGGCCCGCTTGTTTTCGGCGGCCGATACGCTGTTCGAATTCAATGCCGACGACGTTTGGTGTTTGTTCCATTCATACGCTTTCGATTTTTCGGTTTGGGAAATGTGGGGGGCTCTGGCCTACGGCGGCCGTTTAGTGATCGTGCCGTATTGGATCAGCCGTTCCCCGGACGATTTTCATGCCTTGTTAGGCAGGGAACAGGTGACGGTGCTGAACCAGACGCCGACCGCGTTCAAACAGTTGATCGATGTCGACCGGCAACACACCGTCAAGCTATCGGCGTTGCGTTACGTGGTTTTTGGTGGCGAAACCCTGGAGTTCAAGCAGTTGAAACCCTGGTTCGAAGCCTACGGAGACCGGCCGCAATTGATCAATATGTACGGCATCACCGAAACCACCGTACACGTCACCTTTAAAAAAATTGCCCCCGAGCAAATCAGTTTACCCGGCAGCGTGATCGGCAAACCCTTGCCGGATCTATCGGTTTATCTTTTGAACCGTTACGGCCAATTGGTTGCGCCGGGTGTGCCCGGCGAGTTGTACGTCGGTGGTGCCGGGGTGTGTTTGGGTTATTGGAACCGGGCCGAACTGTCTGCTCAGCGTTTTGTGCACTTACCCCAATTAGGGTTGGATAAGCTGTTTTATCGTACCGGAGATAGCGGCCGTTATTTGGACGATGGCGAGCTAGAGTATTTGGGACGTCTGGACCAACAAGTCCAATTCCACGGCTTCCGGATCGAATTGGGCGAGATCGAGCAAGCCTTGCTACGGGAGTCGGTTATCGAACAAGCCGTGGTCATGCTGATCGAAAACCAGCAAGGCCAGCAAACCTTGGTTGCTTATTACCTCACACGGACCGGAGAGGCGTTAAAAACCGCCGAATTAAGGGAGCTGGTCGCCAAACAGTTGCCGATTTACATGGTGCCTGGCTGCTTTGTGTATATGTCGCAGTTTCCGTTGACGGTCAACGGCAAGGTAAACCGGCAGGCTTTGCCGGCACCCGAAACGGCGGCGGACCAGCCTTATTTGGCGGCCGAAACGGCGGAAGAAGGTTTATTGGTTCAAGTTTGGCAAAAACTGTTGCAACAAGAGCATGTCGGCGTGCAAGACGATTTTTTCGCCTTGGGCGGGGATTCGATTCAGGCGATTCGGGTGGTGTCTCAATTGCGTAAGCAGGGTTATCGAATCGACGTTCAGGATTTGTTCCGCTACCCGACCATACAGGCTTTAGCGCCGCAGTTAAAAGTGCTGTCCGTCGAAAACAAAACGCGCCAGCTCAACGGTCGTTTGCCATTGACGCCGATACAACGATGGTTTTTCGAGCAACAGGGCAGTCAAGCCCATCATTTTAATCACACAGCCTTGCTGGAAGCGTGTAGCGGAAGTTGGCAAATCCCCTATCTGGAGCGCGCTTGGCAGCAGTTATTGCAACACCACGAGGCCTTGCGCAGTTGTTTTCATTCGGTAGAGCAAGGCATGGCAGCCGAGATTCTAGCGGAGGATCGCTGCCGCATCGCGGTGCAAGCGGTTTCGCTGTTGTCGGCGGCGGACGTCGAAGCGGCCATGGTCGCGCATGCCGCCGTCGTGCAGCAAAGTTTCGAGGTGGATAAAGCGCCGTTAATCCGCTTGGTGGTGTACCAATGCCCGGCCGCCGACCGCTTATTGATAGTCGTGCATCATTTGCTGATCGACGGTGTGTCGTGGCGCATTTTATTGGAAGATTTCAGCGCCTTATACGATGCCTTGAGCCGCGGGGAAGTGCATGAACTGCCTCGGCAAACCGATAGTTATGCCGACTGGGCGGAAGGCTTGTCGCGCTATAGCCGGCAGCCGGCCTTGCTGGACGATTTAGCCTATTGGCGTGCGCAATCGGCTAGTAAAAGCGCCGCTTCCTGGTCCGGAAAAGCTTGTTGCTACCAGGATGCGCTGAGCCATCAATCTCAATTAAGCGCCGACCGGACGCGGCAATTATTGCAGCAAGCCCATGCTGCCTATAACACGCGGGTCGAAGACCTGTTATTGGCGGCCTGGTTATCGGCCTTGGAAGCCTGGAGCGGTTTGACCCGAACGGTGTTATTGCTGGAAGGTCACGGCCGCGAACCAGTATTGCCGGAATTGGATGTTAGTCGGACCGTCGGTTGGTTTACCTCCCTTTATCCCGTGGTATTGGAAAAGCAGCCGAATCGGGATTTAAGTTATCAAATTCGCTGGCTGAAAGAACATCTGCGACACGTGCCCAATAAAGGCATCGGTTACGGCGTGTTGCGCTATTTGACGCCGGCCGAATTAAGGTCGGCGGCTGATTTGGGGTTTGCCGCGGACTTGGTGTTCAATTATTTGGGGCGTTTCGAGCGCAACGACGACGCCGGCCTGTATCGCGCCTTGAGCAACGACGTCGGCGCGGCGGTCGCGGGGCAGGGAATGAGGCCCGCCGCCTTGGAATTCAGTGCGATGGTGTTGGAAGATCGCTTGTGTATCGAATGGCGCTATGACCGGCATTTGTTTGCCGAAGATGCCATGCAGCGCTTGAGCCGCTTATACAAAGAAAACTTAGAAGCGGTCATAGATCATTGCCTGCGGCAAACCTTAGCCGTGCCGACGCCGTCCGATCTTTGCCACGGCAATTTGAGCCTTGATGAATTGGACGAACTGCTGAGTGCTTACCGGCAAAACCTCGGCGATGTTTGCCCGTTGACGCCGATGCAGGAAGGCATGCTCTATCACGCCGTACGGGAACCCGCTTCCAGTGCTTACCACGAGCAGATCAGCTTTAGTTTACAGGGGGCCTTGGACTGCGACGGCTACCGCAAGGCTTGGGAGCAGTTGGTTGCGCGGCACGGCATATTACGCACGGTATTCGTCGACGACCAAGCGCGTAAACCCTTGCAAATCGTGCTGAAGCACGCCGACTCGAATTTTGGCGTGGAAGATTGGCGCGAGGACGGAAAGGCATTGCGGAGCTTGGCGGATTATTTACGACAGGATTTGGAGCAGCCGTTTAACTTAGCCGAACGAGCGCCGGTGAGGGTTAAGCTGATTCGCTTACCCGACCAGCGCTGGTATTTGGTTTGGAGTTTTCATCATATTTTATTGGATGGCTGGAGTGTCGGAATCTTGATGAACGAAATGACCCGGCTTTATTTGGGCATTCTAAGTCATGCCGAGCCGCAGCTGCCGGCGTCGCCGCCCTTCAGCCAATATTTGCGCTGGTTGCAGGAGCAGGATACACAGGCCGCCGGCCGATTCTGGGCTGATTATCTGGAAGGCTACGACGAAGTGGCCGCATTGCCGTCTCATCCCACCCAACAGCAAGGCCAAGCCGAATTCAAGCAAACGCTGCCGGCCGATTTGCCGGAGCGGCTGCAGCAGACCGCCAAACGCTATAAGCTTACTGTCAATGCCTTGATGCAAGCGGCCTGGGGCATCTTGCTCGGGCGCTATAACGACAGGCGGGACGTGGTTTTCGGCACCGTGGTTTCGGGCCGGCCGAGCGCCATCGCCAATATCGAGCAGATGGTGGGTTTGTTGATTAATGCGGTGCCGGTGCGGGTTAGGTTTGACGAAGCGGAACCGGTTTTTGTGTTGTTAAACCGTTTGCACCAACACAATAGCAGCAGCCAGGCTTACCAATTTTTAACCATGGCGGAGAGCCAGCCTAAACAAGGTGCGCCCGACCACTTGTTGGTGTTCGAAAACTATCATCTACAAGCCGAGGAAGGCGATAGTCAGGCCGAATTAACGGTCACCGATGTGCAAACCAGGGAACAGACCCACTACGATTTGACCGTCGTCATCAGCCCCGGTCGGCCATGGCGGTTGACTTGTCTGTACAACAAAGCCCGTTATGCGGAAAGCTATTTGCAACAAGTGATGCGGCATTTCATAGGCTTGTTAAACGGTTTGGCCGAATCCGCCGAGCAACGTATAGCCGACTTGAAAATGCTGACGGTCGCCGAGCAGACTTGGCTGACGCAGATCAGTGCCGGGATTGAACCGCCGCTGCCGACGCCGGATTTGGCCGGCTTATTCGAGCAAACTGCCGCGCGTTGCGGGGAAAAAATTGCCTTGCGCGGTCTGGATGCCCGTTACAGTTACGCCGAGCTGAACGCCGAGGCCAATCATATCGCCAAACGTTTAACGATGGCTGGTGTCAAGCCGGGCGACATCGTCGCGGTTGCGTTGCCGAGGTCCTGCATGCGGATTATTGCCGTGCTCGGCATTATTAAGGCTGGCGCCGCTTATCTTGGATTGGAGTTGGATCTTCCCACGCAACGGGCCGAGGCATTATGCCGGGATGCTGGCGTGCGTCTATCGATTCAGCGCGGCGGATTCGAACTCAACGGCGTGCAGGGCTTCGACCCCTATGAGCCAATAAATCAAGACCTCGGCGAAACGCCTCCTCGGCGAGTGATTCCGTCGGCGGCCGTCGCTTATGTCTCCTATACTTCCGGTTCCACCGGCAAACCGAAAGGGGTTTTTGTCAGTCAGCGTAGCGTGATTCGTTTGGTCGTCGATAGCGATTACGTGACAATTTCGGAAAAAGACAAATTCTTGCAGTTTGCGCCGTTGTCGTTCGACGCTTCGACTTTCGAAATTTGGGCGCCGTTATTGAATGGCGCGGAATTATCGGTAGTGGAACAAGACCAACCCAGCTTGCAACAGCTGGGTGTTTATATCGAGCAGCAAGGCATTACGATCCTTTGGTTGACGGCCGGCCTGTTCCAGCAGATGGTCGACGAACAGCTCGAGAACCTGGCCAGCGTCCGGCAGTTGCTAGCCGGCGGCGACGTGGTGTCGGCGGAACACGTGCGCCGCCTATTGCAGCGCTTTCCTGCCGCGACCTTTGTTAACGGTTACGGGCCTACCGAAAACACCACTTTTAGTTGTTGTCAGCGGATAACTCAAGCGTCCGCGTTGGCAGCTAGCGTGCCCATCGGCAAGGCCATTGCCCATTCGGAGGCTTGGGTATTGGATAGCGAACTGCGCTTGCAACCCATTGGTGCGCTAGGCCGCTTGTATGTCGCGGGGGAGGGAGTTGCTTACGGCTATTACCGCAAGCCGGCACTCACGGCTGCGGCATTTATTCCCCATCCTTATGCCAAGAGGCCCGGCAGCAGGCTGTATGCGACCGGTGATTTGGTTTCCATGAGAATGGACGGCAGTTTGGAGTTTCTCGGTCGTGCCGATAGGCAATTCAAGATAAGGGGTTACCGCATCGAGGCGCAAGAAGTGGAGGCGGCGATTAAGGCGCAGGATTCGGTGCGGGATGTGCTGGTGCAGGCCGTTAAAGATCCCGGCGGCGATAACACCTTGGTGGCGTATGTCATTGTCAAGTCCGGTTGCGCGTTCGATCGCGACGGCTTGGTGGCGGCAACGGCTGAGCGCTTGCCGCGCTATTTGCTGCCGGACGTCTGGATGGAGGTCGGCGAATTTCCGTTAAATAAAAACGGTAAGGTCGACTACGCTCTATTGCCCGATCCCTTCGCATTGACATCGGCGCTGAAAGTCGCCCCGCGCAATGAAACGGAGCGAGAACTGTTGGCGATCTGGCAACAGGTTTTGAATAACGAAGCTATTGGTGTTTGCGACGATTTTTTCAATTTGGGTGGACATTCGTTAAAAGCGACGCGGATCGTCGCGTTAATCCGCAAGCAATTGCAGATCGAAGTGCCGTTAAGGCTAATTTTCGAAGCACCGACCATTGCCTTGTTGGCCGAAAGATTGTCGACAATCGAAAAGGCCGGTCAGGCGGGGCCAAAACTGGTTAAGCGGGACCGCAGCCAGCAAAAGGTCGTCTGAACGGATGAAACAACAAAAGAGGAGTTAGCGTGATAATTTTAGGTCTGGCAGGCGGTTTCGATCGGTTGTACGAATCGTTTTTCGATTTCGGCGCCGATTTGCTGCACGATGCCGCGGCGGTTATTGTTCGGGACGGTGAGGTCGTCGCCGGCATAGAGGAAGAGCGCTTAAACCGGATTAAACATACCAATAAAATCTGGCATTCCGCAGTTCGGTTTTGTTTGCAACAAGCCGATATTCGCTTAGAGGAGCTGGACCTAATCGCCGTTTACGTCAGCGAAGCTTTTCTGGACGAGTCGCTAAAGCAACTGCGATTGGTCAAAGCCGACATGGCCGCCGTCGAAGATGGGCGGGCTATGTATCAGTACTTGTTCAGGCGCGAGTTCGGCGTCGATCTACCGCGCGAGAAATTTAGTTTCGTCAACCACCATTTGGCTCATGCCGCGACGGCTTATTACATGTCGGGCTTCGAACAGAGCTTGGTGTTGACCATAGATGGTTCCGGCGACAATGTGTCGACAACCGTGGTCGACGTGCTGGCGAATACGTTTAACACCTTGATGACCAAACCGGTGCACGAATCCCTGGGTTTTTTCTACCTCGACGTCATCCGCTTTCTGGGATACAGAATTTTTGATGAATATAAAGTCATGGGATTGGCGCCTTACGGTGACGCCAACCGTTTCGCCGATCAGTTTTCCGGATTCTATACGCTATTGCCGAACGGCGATTACACCTTGCACCGCGAGAAAATCGTTGGCTTATACGAAGCCTTAATGCCGAGGCATGGCGATCAGCCGTTCGAGCAAATCCATAAAGATTTGGCCGCTGCCTTGCAACAAGCCTTGGAAACGATCGTCATGCATATGTTGAGTCATTTTCAGCAAACGACCGGACATAAGAGGCTGGCGTTGGCGGGCGGAGTCGGGCAAAACAGCAGTATGAACGGCAAGATTATGCAGTCCGGCTTGTTCGAAAAAGTGTTTGCGCCTTCCTTTGCCGCCGACTCCGGTTGCGCTTTCGGCGCGGCGATGTATGCGGCGCATTGCAGCCTGCCTGAGCTGCCGTTTAAACGCGTACCGCACGCTTATTGGGGTACGCCGACCTTGGCCGGGGACGATTTGTACCGAACCCTGGCTAAATGGCAAGCTTTCGCGACCATCGAAAAAATGACGGATCGCGCCGACCGGGTTAGCGACTTGATGATAGCGGGCAAAGTGGTCGGCTGGGTGCAAGGGCGTTCCGAGTTCGGTCCCAGGGCCTTGGGTAACCGCAGCATTATCGCCGACCCGCGTTTGGGTTCGCATAAGGAGACCATTAACGCAATGATTAAGATGCGCGAAAGTTATCGACCCTTCGCGCCGTCGGTGTTGGAAGAATATGTCGGCGATTTTTTCGACGTGCCGGGCGACGAACGAGACTTTCCGTTCATGGCCTTCGTTTTGCCGGTCAAGTCGGCGCATAGAGATACCCTGGCGGCGATTACTCACGTTGACGGTAGCGCAAGGTTACAAACTGTCAGTAAAGTTCATAATCCAGAGTATTGGGAATTGATCGACGCTTTCAGGCAAAAAACCGGCATTGCGATGGTGCTCAATACCTCGTTCAATAACCATGCCGAACCGATCGTGGATAGTGCCGACGACGCTATGGTCTGCTACCTGACGTCAGGCTTGGATTATTTGGTCGTCGGCGATTGTTTGCTGACGAAAAAAGCCTGGGGCGAGACCGAACTGAAGAGTTTGATACCGGCCTTGCCCAAAGCGGCACGGTTGATTCAGGAAGATTGTTACCGGGATAACCAGCACCGGTCGCTACAAAGCTATATCGAATGGAATTACGGCGGTAGTTCGCGCCGGGTAATACCCAATGACCTCTATCGCGTATTGCAAGCGGCCGACGGCAAAATGCCGCTACAAACCTTGATGGCGCGAGCAGGTGTCGGTTCCGATAACGAAGCGGCGCTTTACGAGGCCTTTCAGGAATTATGGTCATCGCGTTACATCGTTTTGACCCCCTCTGCTGTAGGTTAACGTTAGAGGAGCATCACCATGAACGAAGAGGCGCGGGTGCCACGGCAATCCTATTTTTTCCCATTGTCATTCGCGCAACAGCGCTTATGGCTTTTTCAACAGATGCAGCCGGAAAGTACGGCTTATAACATTACCGGCGCGCTGCGGCTGACCGGCTCCTTGGATTGCTTGGCCTTGGAAGCCGCCTTGCGGCAAATCGTCGAACGGCATGAGATTTTGCGAACCACTTTTCGCACGGTAAACGGTGAGCCTAGTCAATGGGTGGAACCTGAGAGCGATTTAATATTGGAACAAAAGGTCGTAGCCGAAGCCGACATAGACCGGCAACTGCAAATTTGCCGCGAACTCGCCGCCGATTTGGCGGGCATGGTTTTCGATTTGGAAAAAGGGCCGCTGATTAAGTTGCAGCTGCTGACTCTTTCGGATACCGAGCACGTGTTGCTGTCGGTCGTGCACCATATTATTTCCGACGGTTGGTCGATGGGCGTGTTTGTCGACGAAATGATGAAATTCTACAGCGCCCATCAGGAAAATCGACCGGTAGCCGATTTGCCGGCCTTGGACATTCAATACGGCGATTACGCCATTTGGCAGCGGGAATGGTTTAGCGGCGACGTTAGGGAGCGGCAGTTGGCTTACTGGCAACGGCAGTTGGCCGGCATGCCGCCGTTAATTGCGTTGCCAAGCGATTATCCCCGGCCGCCGGTGCAGCGATTTCAAGGATCAACCCTGATGCTCGCGCTGTCCTCGCAAACGACGGCGGCGTTGAAAACCTTGGCTCATCGGGAAAACGCCACCATGAACATGGTGTTGTTAACCGTCTATTTCGTTTTGCTGCATCGCTATAGCCAGGAACAGGATCTGGTGGTCGGCACGCCGGTCGCCAACAGGAACCAACCCGAATTGGCGCCCTTAATCGGATTTTTCGTCAACACTTTAGTCCTGCGCGCCAGTATCGAGCCGCATTTAACGTTTCGCGAATTGCTGCATCACGTAAAAGCGCTGTTGTTGGCGGCTGTCGAGCATCAGGATTGCCCGTTCGAGCAAATCGTCGACCAACTGAGACCGGAGCGCGGTTTAAGTTATTCGCCGCTGATACAGACGCTGTTTAGCTATCAAAACGCGCCGGAGCAGGCATTTGAACTGCCAGGGGTCGTCATTGAGCAGTTGCAGTTGCGGCGGAGCAATGCGCAATTCGATTTGGCATTGATGGTGTCGGAAAATACCGACGATATCAGCTTGGAGTTCGGTTACAACACCGATTTATTCAAGCCGGAAACGATCGATGCCTTTGGACGGCACTTCATCAATTGTTGCGAGGCCGTTGCCGCTAATGCAGCCTTAAAACCGGGGAGCATTCCGTTGATGGCGGTCGGCGAATACCACGGTGTACTGGCGGCCTGGAATCGCGGCCGGAAGCCAGAGCTGAAAGACGGTAACGTTTTGCAAGTTATCGAACGGCAAATGGCCTTGCATCCCGACGCGACCGCCGTGGTCTGCGGCGACCAGCGCCTGAGCTACGGCGCATTGGGGCAACGCGCCTCGCATGTGGCTCGGCTCTTAGCCGACGCCGGCGTCGCGCCCGGCGACTTGGTCGGTCTGTGTGTGGAACGCAGCGTCGACATGTTGGTTGCGATGTTGGCGATCCTAAAGGCCGGAGCCGCTTATGTGCCGATAGATCCGAAATATCCCGAGCAACGGGTCCGATTGATGGTCGGCGCAGCGGGCATCAAGCATGTGTTATCGCAGCGGAGCTTATCGTTCGCTCTGGCTCATTTGAGCGATAACGGCACGTTGGCGCTGTTTTATATCGAAGATTTATTGGCGGCTGGTCCGGTCGGGCACAAACTACCGGAAATCGCCGCCGAGCAATTGATCTATATGATCTTCACTTCCGGTTCGACCGGCGTTCCGAAAGGGGCCGGGGTGCAACACCGCAGTTTCGCCAACTTGGTGTTGAATTGGTATGTCGCCGATTTCGATTTGCGTCAAGCGACATCGACCTTGGTTTATACGTCGTTAAGCTTCGATTTAACCCAAAAAAATTTCTTCGCGCCGCTCGTAGTCGGCGGCACTTTATATCTATACGAGAAGCCGGAATACGATCCTTCCTTGATCGTTGAGTTAATCGATCGCTACCGAATCGGTTGGATCAACGCGACGCCTAGCGCCTTCTACCCGCTCGCCGATATTGCGGCCGGCCGGCCGGGTTCGCTGGCGTCGTTGAAATATGTATTTCTCGGCGGCGAGCCCATCGCCTTGGGACGGATTCGACCTTGGTTGGAGTCTGTAATGCGGACGACAACCGTCGTCAACAGTTACGGGCCGACCGAATGCGCCGATGTGTGCCTGTTTTTCCCCATCGATCAGGTCGATCGCTATTGGCAAAGTACGGTACCGCTTGGCGAGGCGATCGGCAATGCTCGCTTGTATGTGGTCGACGAAGCCTTGAATCCGCTGCCGTTCGGTCTGCCGGGGGAGCTTTGCGTGGGCGGAACTGGCGTTGGCGTGGGTTATTTGAACGATAAGGCGCGTACGGCGGAATATTTTTTGCCCGATCCTTTCGGCGAGCAGCCGGGGAGTCGCTTGTATAGAACCGGCGACCAAGTAAGGTTTACGTTGGCGGATGGTTTCGAATTTCTGGGTCGCAACGATCATCAGGTCAAGGTTCGGGGATTTCGGATCGATTTGGCGGAAATAGAATTGGCTTTGCATACTCATCCCGCCGTGAAGGAGGCTGTAGTCACCGCCGTCAAGGGCGAACGTGAAGACGGTTATTTAACGGTGTATTTGGTCGTTGGCGATGACCGGCCTGACGCGGCGGAGGTCAGGGATTATTTGGCGCAACGCTTGCCGCACTACATGGTGCCGCAGAAATGGCTGATGTTGGATAAATTACCTTTGACGCCCAGCGGCAAAGTGGATCGCCGTGCCTTGCCCGATGTGGCCGACGACGGGATCGTCCGTGGGGCGTTGCTGGCGCCCGAAAACGAGATAGAGGAAAGTTTGTTACGCATCTGGAGAGAGGTTTTGCAAGTGCCGGAAATCGGCACCGAACAGAATTTCTTCGATTTGGGCGGCCATTCTTTGACGGCAACTCAGATCGTCAGCAGGATCAAACAAGAATTCGACTTGGAGTTACCGATGCGCGTGGTTTTCGAACATCCCAGCATTAAACGGCAAGCGGATTGGATACTCGCTTCCCAATTCGATGCGCTCGACGTCGAAGAGCAAGCGGACTTGCTCGGTGATTTGGCTCGATTGTCCGACGATCAAACGAGTTATTTGCTTTAGGGCGGTTTTGGTTTTATGACTGACTTGAAAGATAAACTCGCGCTATTAACCCCGGCCCAAAAAGCGCTGCTGTTCCAGAAGCTGTCGGCCAAGAATAAAGAGCAAGGCGCAAAGCTCGGGATTCCGCGCAGAGAGGCGGGGGAGCGGATACCCATGACTTCCGCCCAGCAGCGCTTGTGGTTTTTGCAGCGCTATAGCGGATCTGACAGTTTATACAATATCCCGGTATTTTTGCGTTTGCACGGGAGGCTAGCGCCCGAGAGCATGGAACAGGCATTGGCCTGCGTGATCGAGCGCCATGAAATATTACGCGCGCATTTCCGTCAGAACGACCAGGGGTTTTTTATCGATATTAAACCGGTCCAGCCCTTTAAGCTGGACGTCGTCGATTTAACCGGTAGTGACTGGCAGGCGCAGGACTTGCAAACCGTGTTACTGGAGATGAGCGGTCGTGGATTCGATTTGGAGCACGAGGCCTTAATCCGCGTACGCTTGGTCAAATTGGCCGAGTGCGACTATGTGCTGGCCAGTTGCGTGCACCATTTGATTAGCGACGGCTGGTCGGCCAATGTGTTCATGCGCGATTTTGCCGCGTTTTATCGCGCCGGCCTCGGGCAGGAGCGCGCCGATTTACCGGCTCTGCCGATTCAGTTTGGCGATTACGCGCTTTGGCAGCAAAAAAACTTGAACTCTGATGCCGGTAAGCAGGCCACGGCATTTTGGCAAGCGTATTTAAAGGATGTGCCTCATTTCTTGGATTTGCCCTGCGATTTTAAACGTCCGAAAACCGCCAACCATCAGGGCGGGTGTTATGAGTTTGCTATCGATGCCGATACCAGGGCCAGGGCATCGGACTTAGCCAAAAAACAGCAGGTGTCGGTTTTTGTGTTGCTGTTGAGTGCCTTTGCGGTGTTGCTGGCGAAATATTCCGGGCAGCGTCAGCTTTTGATCGGCACGCCGTTCGCCGGGCGGAATCAAAAAGAGCTGGAAGACTTGATCGGCTTGTTCGTCAATAGCTTACCGATTAAAGTCGAGTGCTCGAATAAGCAATCGTTTGTCGAAGTCTTGCAGCAAACCCGGCAGTCTTTTTTTGCCGCCGATAGCCATCAGGATCTGCCCTTCGAGAAAGTCGTCGATGCCCTGCAACCAGAACGGAACGAAGCATACAGCCCGTTGTTCCAGGTCATGTTCACCTACGTCAACGAAACCGTCGCCAGCACGTCTTTAGCGGATTTATCGGTCGAGATGATTCCCGCGCCCAGAAACGCGGCGAAATTCGATTTAACCCTGTCGATACAAGAGCAAGGCCAGTCGTTCAGTGGCTTGTTCGAATACGCGACAGCGTTGTTTCTGCCGGAAACCCTGGCACGGATGGCGAAATCATACTTGCGCATTATCGATGCCGTGGTCCTTCAGCCGGAGGTGTTGATCGAGGACATCAATTTATTGTCCGCCGAAGATTACCAGCGCATTATTTACGACTGGAACAATTGCGCCAGCGATTTTCCTCGCCGGCTTAATTTGGTTCAACATTTTCAAAAACAAGTTGAACAGCGGCCCGAACAGATCGCCTTGGTTCATGGACAGCGGCGCTTAACGTATCGCCAACTGGACGAGCAGGCCAATCGATTAGCGTATCTTTTACTGGAAGAAGGGTTGAGTCCAGGCCATTTGGCGGCATTGTATTTGGAGCGAGGCTGCGATTGCGTGGTCGCGATGCTCGCGGTTTTAAAGACAGGCGCGGCCTATTTACCGCTCGATACGGCTTATCCGCTGGAGCGACTGGCGGCGATGTACCGGCAAGCCGATTGCAAGGTTATTTTGAGCGAAAGCGCTTTGGAGGACAACGCGCAAGTCTTCGGCGACGCCAAGTTATTGATATTGGACCGCTTGGATTTACTGGGCTATCCCAGCTTGAATCCGGCAGTTGGCGTGCCGGCCAATGCCTTGGCCTATGTGATGTTTACCTCGGGTTCCACCGGCGTGCCTAAAGGCATTGGCATTCAGCATTTGGCCATCGCCAGACTCGTTTTAAACAGCAATTATGTCGATTTGAAACCGACCGACCGAATCGCGCAGGTCAGCAATACCGCGTTCGACGCGGCGACCTTTGAAATTTGGGGGGCGTTGCTGAACGGTGCCAGTCTGGAAATTGCCGACCGCGATACGAGTTTGTCTACCGACCGGTTTGTCGATTTTTTACGCCAAAGCCGGATTAGCGCGTTGTTTTTGACGACGGCGCTGTTTAATCAAATGGTGCAGCAGCGGGCCGATGCTTTTTTAGGCTTGCGGTATTTATTGTTCGGTGGCGAGTTGGTTGATCCCGAACAGGTCAAAAAAGTGTTGAAGCATGGCAAGCCCGAGCACTTTTTACACGTTTATGGGCCAACGGAAGGTACCAGTTTTTCTTCGTGGTATGAGATCGAAACGGTCGGCGACAACGCGCGAACCGTCGCTATCGGCTCGGCTTTGGCAAACACTCGTCTGTATGTATTGGATCAAGCGCTTAGGCCTGTACCCGAGGGGATCGTTGGCGACCTTTACATTGCCGGCGAGGGTTTGTCTTGCGGCTATTTGAATCAAGCCGCGGAGACGGCGCTTAAATTCGTGCCGGATATTTTTTCCTGTCAACCTGGCGAGCGCATGTATCGCAGTGGCGATAGCGTCCGCTGGAATGCCGTGGGCATGATCGAGTTCGTTGGCCGAGCCGATCATCAGGTGAAGATCAGGGGTTTCCGTATCGAATTGGGCGATATCGAAACGGCGGTTAACGCTTATCCGCCAATCAAGCAGAGTTACATTCGGGTCAAAGAGATCGCCGGACAAGGGAAATGCCTGATTGCTTATTTCAGTGCTATATCTGGGCGGCAGATCGACGTTCGGGACCTTCGCCGCTATCTCGAAGCGCAATTGCCGGCTTATATGCTGCCGGCGGCCTTGGTCGAGATGCCGGAACTGCCGCTGAATCCAAACGGCAAAGTCGACGATAAAGCCCTGCCCGAGCCGGATGCGGCGGATTATCAACAAGGGGTTTCGCAGGAGCCGCCGGCGACTGCTACCGAAATTGAGTTGGCGGCAATCTGGGAGGCGTTATTAGGGGTTCGGGCCAGTCGGGATAGCGACTTTTTCTCATTGGGTGGACATTCGCTGTTGGCCATGCAGTTGGCCAACCGTATTCTCAGCGAGTTTTCAGTCAAACTCGATGTCCGAACCTTATTTCAGCATTCGACCTTGCGACAACAGGCCGATGCAATCGACGCTAGCGGGCGGGAACACGGTTTTGAGTTAGGCGTCGCGGCCGACGCCGACGATTATCCGCTGTCCTTTTCTCAGGAACGCTTGTATTTTTTACAGCAGTTATATCCCGAAAGCAGTGCGTATAACATGCTGATTGCGTTGAGCATCGGCGGCGCCTTGGATGTCGAGCGCTTGCAAGCTTGCTTTGATCGGATTATTCAGCGGCATCACAGCCTGAGCACCGTTTTCGTGCTGAAAAATGCTCGGCCGAGGCAAAAAATCTTGCCTGCCACCCCGTTACCCTTCCAAAGTCTGGACTGGTCTTCGGAGGATGGTGCAACGCAGCAGTCGAAATTGGAGCAATTGCTGGCGCAAGAAAGCCGACATGTGTTCCGTTTGGACCGTTTGCAGCTGATCCGCATCGCGCTGGTAAAAACCGGCGCGCAAAGCCATTGGTTGGTCGTTAATAACCACCACATCATATCCGACGGCTGGTCGCAAAGCGTATTCATGCAAGAGTGGCTGACTTTGTACCGGTCGGCGCTTGAGGCCGATTTGCCGGCTTTATCGCTTCAATACAAGGATTACGCAGTCTGGCAACGACATAGGCTGGATTCCAGGCGCTTGGAGCAATTATTGGCTTATTGGAGGACTACCCTGGCGGATATGCCGCCGGCTTTGAGCTTGCCTAGCGATTTCCCGCGTCCCGCAATCCAAACGTTTCGCGCGCAAAGTGCGTCGTTTACGCTGGATGCGAAGCTGACGTCGGCGTTAAAGCAGCAGGCCGAACGGCAACACTGTTCGGTTTTTGTCTTGTTGTTGGCCGGTTTCAATCTATTTTTGGCGCGGTATTGCGGCCAATACGATTTCGGCATCGGTACGCCTGTTGCCAACCGTAGTCACCGGGCAACCGAAAATTTGATTGGTTTCTTCGCGAATACCGTGGTATTGCGGAATCGAATCCAGGGCAATCCATTATGGTCGGCGTTTTTAGCGCAAGTTAAGGCGACGGTGATCGACGCGTTTGCCCATCAAGAATTGCCGTTCGAAAAACTGGTCGAAGCGTTACAGCCTGAACGCGATCTTTCAAGCACGCCTTTGTTTCAAGTGATGTTTCTTTTTCATCATGGCGCGCGGCAAACACCTGAATTGAATGGCTTAACTATTGAGCCGCTGACTTTGGCCAGCAGAGACGTGAAGTTCGATTTGACCCTGGCAATGCACGAGAGTGGGAATAGCCTAATCGGCACTTTCGAATATAACGCCGATTTGTTCAAGGCCGATAAAGTGCAAGGATTGTGCGACGGACTGGCGTATTTGTTTGAGCAACTCCCAGGTGGACAGGACAAGCGGGTCGGCGATTTTTCACTGATTAACGAGGTGTTGTACAAGCAAGTTGTTGTCGATTGGAACCGAAATGCGATGCCGTTCGGTGCCGTCGCCGGTTTGTACGATTTATTCGCGCGGAGTGTCGCGAATGCCGCCGACCAGATCGCCTTGGTTCAGGGCGATGTTCAACTCAGTTATCAAGCACTAAGCGATAGCGTCGATGCCTTGGCGAATGTGTTGGTGAGTCTCGGAGCCGGCCCGGAGGTGTTGATTGGGGTTTGTTTAAGGCGTTCGCCGCGTTTGATCGTTGCGATGTTGGCGATTCTTAAAAGCGGTTCGGCTTATGTGCCGTTAGATCCGGATTACCCCAGTGCCAGACTGGAGCATATGTTGGCCGATGCCAAGGTTTTGCTGTTATTGACCGAGTCGGATTTGGCCAACGCCATTCCGGGGCTGGCTGGGGCCTCGAAAATTCTGTTGGATCAAGCCTTGCCGGAGATCGGCGTTCAGGTCTTGCCCGAGCGAAGAGCCGAAAATCTGGCTTACGTGTTGTATACCTCGGGTTCGACCGGCAAACCTAAAGGCGTGGCGATTACTCATGCGAATGCCTTGGCCATGATCGCTTGGGCTAGAAGCGTTTATCGACCTGAACAATTGAGTCGAGTGTTGGCCGGTACCTCGATCTGTTTCGACTTATCGGTCTTCGAAATTTTCCTGACTCTCGCCAGTGGCGGAACCTTGGTTTTATTGCGTAACGTGCTCGAATTGGTGGAATGCCCGGCATGCGTGCCGACCTTGATCAATACCGTGCCGTCCGCGGCGGAGGAACTGCTGAAAGCCGATGCGATACCCGATACGGTAACAACGGTTAATTTGGCTGGTGAGCCGTTGTCCGGGGAATTGGTCGATAGGCTATACGCGAAACCGCACATCAAGGAAGTGTACGACTTATACGGGCCTTCGGAAGATACGACGTATTCGACGTATTGCTTGCGCCAGGTGAATGCCCAACCCAGTATCGGGCGCCCAATCGGCAATAGCTGCGCCTATGTGCTGGATGCCTATATGCAGCCCTTGCCGCCGGGCGTGCCGGGCGAGTTGTACTTGGGAGGCATGGGCTTGGCGCGTGGCTATCACGCCAAAGCGGCGTTGACCGCGGAAAAATTCGTTCCCAATCCTTTTAGTGCGCAAGCGGGGGAAAGGCTATATAGGACGGGCGACTTGGTGAGCTACGACGACCGAGGCAGGCTAATTTATCACGGCCGTTTGGATCACCAAGTTAAGGTCAGAGGGTTTCGCATCGAGTTGGGCGAAGTTGAAGCGGTTTTAAAATCGGTGGCCGGCGTCGATGACTGCGTCGTCTTGACGGTCGGTGAAGCGGCTGCCAGCGACCGGAAATTGGTGACTTATATTGCATCTGCCGCTGGACAAGTGCTGGAAACCCGCTTGCTGGATGTCGCCCGACGGCAATTGCCTCGGTTCATGGTGCCTTCGGCGATTGTCGTTTTGGAGCATCTGCCGCTGACGGCGAACGGGAAGATCGATAGGAAGGCCTTACCCGAACCGGAATTGGAGCGCTCCTTGTCCCCGGAGATGTCGCCTACCGGGTTCGTACAAAAGACGCTGGCGGCGATTTGGCGAGAGATTCTAGACATTGACCGGGAAGTCTCGGTCGATGAGGATTTTTTCGCGTTGGGTGGTCATTCCTTGCTGGTCTTGGACTTGATGACTCAAATCAAGTCGGCCTTCGGTAAAGCGCTACCCCTAGCTACTATTTTTCAGGCCCCGACGATTTCGGCGTTAAGCCAGTTACTGAACGACAATGTGCTATCGCCGGAGTGGTCGCCCTTAGTTCCTTTAAAGCGCCAAGGGGAAAATCCGGCATTGTTTTGTTTTCATCCCGTCGGGGGACACGTCATTTGTTATAACGACTTGGCTAAGTCCTTGCCCGAAGACCTGCCGGTCTATGGGCTGCGAGCGCCGGGCATGGAGTCGGAGCAAGCGCTTATCACGCAATTGCCGGAATTGGCGTCTTATTACTTGCCGTTTATTAAATCTGTTCAGTCGGAGGGACATTATCGGCTGTTAGGCTATTCTTTTGGTGGGCTTTTGGCGTATGAGGTCGCTCGGCAATTGGAGAAAAGCGGCGACAAGGTCGAATTCGTCGCTTTGCTGGATACCGCGCATCCGTCGTTGACGGCCGAAACGGCGCAAAACACCGACGATGCCGAACTATTGGTCGCGTTATTTCCCACATTGGGTTTCGAGAGCGAGCGATTGAGGCGGTTGCCGAGAGCGGAGCAATTGGCGCAAGTGTTTAGCCAAGCTAAGCAGGCGGGATTCGTTCCCAGGGCGATGGACAACGAAGCCATCGAACGTTATTTCAACGTTTGCCGATGTAATTTACAGATGGTTTATTTCCCGCCAAAGATCGAAGCGCCCGTGGTTTTGATCCGGGCCCGGGACGGTAGTCGGCGTGTCAGCGCGGATGATTATCTGGCTTGGGGACAAGTGGCAGGCTTGCAACTTCATTTAAGTTGGTTGCCGGGACAACATGAAAATATGATGGAGCCGCCGCACGTCGGGGACATCGCTCGCTTGATCAAAGAAATGTTAGAGCAATCCGAAGCCCATGAGGGAAGTGATGACTAATGCACCCAGTGCTGGCAAACCCATCGATCGTTTAAGCGTTGCCGAATTAAACCGGGAAGAATTCAATCGGAAATATCGAGTTCCCGGAAAACCGCTGGTTATCACGGACTTTTTGGCCGAAACCGTCGATTGGGATCTGGATTTTTTATGTAAGCATTTAGATGGACGGAAATTTCAAGTACGCGATTACGGATCGGGCCATTTTGATGCACCGAGAAGAGAATGGACGAAGTATTGTGACCATATTCAGATGACGATGGGCGATTTTGCCGCGCATTTACGCGATGGCAGTGCAAAATCCAGGAATTTGTATTTGGCGCAAAACCCTATCGGCGATAGCGAGGCCGTCAAAACGATTGCCGATGAAATGCGGTTTTTAACTGAAACCTTAGGATTCGAGCCGATTATTCCGGAGGCTTCGTTAAATTTGTGGTTAGGAGCTTCTGGCCATGTCGAACCGATGCATTTCGATCCCGGCGACGGTACGTTGATCATGATGCACGGCGAAAAACGAGTGGTTTTGTATCCGCCGAAACAAAGCAAGCATCTTTACCCATTTGGATTTTACGATGTTCTACCATTCTGGGTGAGTCAGGTGAATAGCCTAGCCCCCGATCTTGACGCCTATCCCGATTTTAGTAAGGCGGCCGCGGATCGGTTTGAGGTGGTACTAAGCCCCGGCCAGCTCTTGTTTATACCGACTCAATGGTGGCACGAGGTTATTGCGCAAGGTGAAGGTTATGTATGCTCCTGCAATCATTTTTGGAAAGTGAAGCCTTGGCGCCGCCGTTTCCAAACGATACGGGGCTTTGTAATCCAAGCGATGAATTTGCTTCCCTGGCGATGGGTGCTGCGTTTTAATCGGTTTATTTATCAATTTAAAAAAAGTTAACAACAAGATGACAGGAAAATTGGGCCTGTTTCGGCCTAAATTGTTGGAATTTATAAATATACAAAACCAAGAAAAAAAGTTTTTATTGGTTTCTTCCGCGTTAATATCGGGGATTATTAACGCTTTGACGTTGGTGATCTTGAATGCCGCGGCAAAAGACTTTGATAAGCCGGATTTGGACGAACGTTTATTCATTTTATTTGTGTTGTCGGTGGCTTTATATTTTGTCTCTAAGCGTTATGTGACGCATAGGATCACCGAGTTGGTACAGGGTGGAATTTTTGATTATAGAACACGCGTATTGTATTTGTTGCGAGGAATAAAGCTTCTGTCTTATGAGTCTATAGGCAAATCGCAGATTCTTTCGTTGTTATCGGAAAAGACCGAGTTAATTTCCCAAGCGGCGCATCGACTTGCCGAAGGTGTTCCTGCTACTGTGATGTTGATTTGCTCTTTCATTTATATGGCGACGATTTCGAAGATGGCGTTGATGATGGCCTTGGTCTGTATCGCCGGCGCCATGATAAGTATCTATGTCCTCGTTCAATCGATCAGTGTTTCGATGCAACAAGCCATGGAAAAAGATAATGAGTATTTTGCTTATATGCAACATGTGTTGGACGGTTTTAAGGAGCTGAAGATCAACCGGGAAAAGACGGATGACTTATATGGCAATTATATGAGGCAGGTTTCGGAAGAAGCTTGGCGGAATAATGTGTCGACCGACATTAGTAATGTCAATTTGCAACTTTATGCGCAGTTATATTTTTATATTTTAATGGCATCGGTTGTGTTTTTATTGCCGCAGTTAAGTAGTTTAACGGCCGATAAAATTATGTCTATCACTACGATTATATTTTTTATCATGGGGCCCATCGTCGTCATTATCGATATGGTTCCTAGCATGGCTAGAGCGAATGTGGCGATCGATTTTTTGCATCAATTGGAGTCGCAATTGAATGTCGCGCAGGAAAGTGTTTCAAGTGGACAACGCGCGTTTGTTTCTCCGGATTATTTTAATCGGATTTCCATCAGTCAACTATATTTTAGTTATCCGAACACAGACCAGGGGCGGCCGTTTTCTGTAGGCCCCTTCAGTTTGAACTTGAACAGAGGCGAGCTTGTTTTTATTCGTGGCGGTAACGGTAGCGGAAAATCGACTATTCTTAAGCTGGTGACGGGCTTATACGAGCCGAGTTCGGGCGCGATCATCGTAGACAATAAGACCATAGGAAATGACTTATTGATTGATTATAGAAGCCTTTTTTCGATTATTTTCACCGACTTTCATTTATTCGATCGATTTTACGGGCAGCAAAATGTTGATGTCGAAATGGTCAACGAATATTTGATTCTAATGGGTTTGGAGAAGAAAACCGGCTTCAAGAATGGCAGGTTCACCAATATTAATTTATCGACCGGGCAGAAAAAACGTTTGGCCTTGGTAATTGCTCTCTTGGAAGATAAAGCTATTTATGTGTTCGATGAAGTAGCTGCTGACCAAGACCCAGAGTTTCGTCAGTTTTTTTATGATGTTATTTTGCAAAAGTTGAAGGAAAAACAAAAGACCGTGATTGTTGTTACTCACGACGAAAAATATTTTACCCATTGTGACCGCTTATTGGTTGTCGACATGGGGCAGCTGAGGGAAGAAGAAAACGTTAATACATAAGCTCCACTGGCTTTTGGGTTAATAAAATAATACGCATTCACTTAGAGTTGATAGCTTTATACATAAATTTACGGCCGTGCCGAAGAGTGAAAAATTTATACAGAGGAGGCATAAGTTGAAGATAATAAATAGAAAAAAGTCGGGTTATTTGGTTTCGTTACTTGCAATATCGCTCGCTACGTCCGGATGTGGCGGCGCGGCCTTGAAAAGCGAATTCCGGGACGTTTCGGAAAATCATGCGTCGTTGTCCGACGAGCAAATGTTGCTAAACTTGGCGCGTAGAGCGAATTCCGTTCCGTCACATTTTCTGCAGATGTCAGGCGTCAACGCGTCGTTTTCCTTTGGAGCAACTGTCGGTACGCAGACAACCCACACCAATACATCGATGCCGTTGGTTGCCGCGCTGGCATCGTTGGCTACTCTCGCTACTAAGGTATTTAGTTTTACAGGTACCGTGGGCTTAAGCGCGACTGAATCGCCGACCTTCTCCTTCGCGCCGTTGAGCGGTGCTTCGTTTGCCAAAACCGCGTATACACCGGTCGATAGTAGGATTTTTTTCGAACAATTAAGGCAAGGCGTACCGGTTAATCAACTAATGCGTATTTTGGTTGTCTCAATTGTTCTCGATTATCCGTCAGGAAAAAGATTGGTTTTAAACAATATCGCCGATCAGGACCAACCCAAGAATTTTCGAAATTTTTTACGCTTGGCGGGTCTTGCTAGACAAATGCAGTTGCAGCAAGTCCTAAGAATCGATACTGAAAATGGCCAAAATGTGTTGACTATTCCGCCCGAAGCCTTGCCGTTATTAGAAAAATTGTACTCTTCGCACGAGTACGGTTTTTGGGAAGACAGTCCGTTTGTGCTTGGAGTAAGCGACGGTATTCCTAAGGTTTCTTTTGTCATGCGCTCATTCGACGGTGTTTTAGGGGCGTTGGGACTGGCGCAAAAACATTTTGAGCGTTGGTTGGCATCCGGTCAAAACTTGCAGGATGTTCCGGAAACCGAGCGCAGGCCAATTTTGACTCTGCAATGGTCTGAAGGTGCGCAATTAGTGGACTCAGGTTTGGAAGTAGAATATAACGGAAACCAATATAAGATAGCGGATCTCAACGATGGGGGGTACGTTACCTGGAACAGGGATTCGTTTAGAGTGTTAAATGACTTATTCACGATCGTTTCGTTGGATCCTAAAGATATGCCGGTTCAACAACTGATAAAGGTATACTAGGGTCAATACATCGCAATCGATATAAAACCGAATTTATTGAGTTGTTTCTAAAGTATGGAGATTTTATTTTAAATTCTCTCTCTAATGGAGGATATCAATATTTCGTAGTAACGATTGGCAATATCTGGGGCATGGTTTTTATTCCATCTTTTGCATTTTAAAGAATGGAAAATGCTGATGGTGTTTTAGAAGTGGCTGTTTCTGAAGGAGGTTTGATATTGATAGTTTGAATAAAAGTGTTAAGCAATTGGTATTGGGTTGCTTATTGTAGAGGAGTCGTGGCAATGTTCGGTTGCATTCTGTTATGCGTACACCGCCTTTTGTCATGAATTGTAATATTTCGTCTTGCTTGCTATCGATGTATCGATTTGTTGAATAGCAGTGAGGTTTGATTTTTCGCAAATTACCGAGGTGTGATGTAATGACTGACTTAGTAAAAACTGATAATGCAATAGATGCTGCTCATGATTTGGTAAAGAAAAGCATGTATGCTTCGATGGCTGCTGGTTTAGTGCCAGTGCCTATTTTTGATTTTTTGGCGGTATCCGGTATACAACTGGAGATGCTGAGAAGATTAAGCCATCTTTATGGCGTGACTTTTATGGAGGGTAAGGGCAAAAATGCTTTGGCCGCTTTAATAGGTGGTAGCTTTCCGACTTCGGTAACGCCACTGGTCATGAGTTTATTTAAATCGATACCGGTTGTCGGTTCAACGGTCGGTGCGGTGAGTTTGCCGCTGATTGCCGGTGCCTCGACTTATGCGGTTGGTAAAGTCTTTATTCAACATTTTGAATCGGGCGGTACTTTTCTGACATTCGACCCAGAACAAGTTAGAGCCTACTATTCCGAAAAATTTAAAGAGGGTAAAGCCGTGGCGGCATCCTCTGACGCTAAAAAAGTAACTGCCTGATCTTTTGAGAATTAAAAATATAACGATGAGCGGATCGCGGTTCGTTATCAACGACTGACCGCGATTGGCTCATTTTTAATTTCCTTTGAGGCATGAGCTTCATATTTAACTCTGAGCTCAATTTAAACGATGAAGCGCTTTCTACCTGCCGTAATCACCTCTACGATTATTGTTTTATTAGTCGTTGCGTATTTTTATCAGACGATGTTTATTACTATCAAGGCGGGTGAGGCGGGCGTTCTATATAAGAGGTTCGCTGGCGGTACCGTTACCGATAGAGTGTATAAGGAAGGGTTCCACATAATTTTTCCTTGGAACTCTATGGCGATTTACAACACTAGGGTTCAGCAACAAGGACACTCACTCTCGGTGCTTACTCAAGAAGGATTAAGAATAGAGCTTATAGTTTCGATACGCTACTATCCGGAGCGTGATTCGGTCGGTATATTGCATCAAAAAATTGGACCGGATTACCTGGAAAAAATTGTTATACCGGAAGTTGATCATACGCTTCGGGTACATGCCGGTAAAACCTCTGTTAGCGATATTTATACGACCAAAGGGGAAAGTCTGCATAACATTATCGTTCAAGCGGCGTCCGAAGTAGAAAAAAATTACATTTATATTCAGGATGTTGTTTTACAGCAAGTAATCTTACCCAAACAAGTCGAGGATGCAATTGAGGCAAAGATCGAGCAGAAGCAATTATCCGAGGCCTATCAATATAAGTTGGCGAGAGAAACGCAGGAGGCGGAAAGAAAGAAAATCGAGGCGGATGGGATATATAACTACAATACTCGAATCAGTCAATCTTTGAATAATGACGTTTTGAAATGGAAGGGTATAGAGGCGACGCGTGCATTAGCTGAATCGAATAATGCGAAAACTGTCATTATTGGTAATGGCGGTAATCAATTGCCTATTATCATTGGTGGTGAGTCCGGGCAATAAAGATGCGCATACAGGTTAGTATACTTAGAAATATAAAGGCAACTTTACGGACCATTTTTCACGTTGCATTATTTTTCGGTATTTCTTTTGGAATTTACAGAGGCTTTTTTTCGTACACATTAACCTACGACTATTCGTTGAATGCGCGTTCGGACATTGCTAATCAAGGGGATGGCGAGATTCATGTCGCAGCGGTTTGGCTGGACAGCGATAGAGCTTTTATGGATGGCGTTAACCTTGCCGTAAAGGAAGTAAATGAACAAGGGCTTGTGCTTAAATTGGATGATAAAAAGGTTAAGGCTAAATTGGTTATTCACGAGTATGACGATACGACTGATGATAGTGCGCAGGACTCGAGGTTAAGCATCGCGGAGGATCATAAAATTGTCGCGGTCGTAGGGCATTCTTCTTCGGCATCCGCAATACCAGCCTCGATTACTTACGAATATAACGGTATTTTATTCATTTCTACGGCAGCCACTGCTGATTTGTTGACGGAGCATAACTTTATATATACCTTTAGCATTATTCCAACCGAGGAGTTTTTTGTTGGTAAATTAATTAAGTTTTCTAAGGAAAGAAACTGGAATAAGCTTTTGCTGGTATTTTCTAGGAATTTGTATGGTTTAAATTTGTATCAGCGTTTTTCCGCCCAAGTTGAGCCACCGCTGGAAATCGTAGCCGCTCGATCGTTTTTCGTGGAGCAATCCGATTATAAAGGAATGATTTACGATTTGATGAATAAGGATTTTGACGCGGTTGTGATGGCGGCTGCGGAAGAGCATGCGGCTAAAATGATTGAGCAATTGCGTGAAATGGGGGTTAATAAGCCGATTATTGGAGGGGACGGTCTGGATATCCTAAAAATATGGGATTGGTCTAACCAAACTGCGAATCAAACCTATGTAGCATCGATTTTTTCGGGAAAAAATGAATTTAACGAAAAATTCAAGAACACATATGGCGTGGAGGGTAGCTATAGCGCTTATCAGGGCTACGAGGCGATACGGGTTTTAGCCGATGCTATTCAAAAGACCGGGAGCAGCAACCCTATTCAAGTGGCTTCAACGTTGAAATATGGTTACGCGCAAGGTTACGGTGGATATTTTTTTGACAAAAATGGCTTGGCTAGCAATAAAGAAATATATATCAAGCAGATAGTTGATGGGCGTTTTGTCCTGGTCGAATAGAGGGGTTTATGGTAATCGTAATTTCGCTAGTTTATGTGCTTGTCAGCTGGTTTATCGCGTTTTTGGGGAGAAATAAAAAGTTTGGCTTTTGGGGGTATTTATTCGGTTCTTTGCTGTTCACCCCATTCATCGGAATAATTTTATTATGCGCTTCGGATGTCGTGAAGGATAAGTAATCAATATCTAACTGTTACACATTTATTCATCCTCGGTTATGGCATTGCTTAAATAGGTCAATAGCGGTTTATGTACAACACGGGAAATACAGTTTTAAATGATGACGGTGTTTTCTCGGCATGCATGGAGCGCCAAACGCTCTGCGGATACGCCTGCTGTAAATTCCGCGGTGGTAATTGGATTATGCTGTTGCCTGGTGAATATGAGTTGGCTGGCGAAGTAGATCTGAAAACCGATCATTTGGCTTTTCAAGACAATCTTCACGCTATATGTTCAAAGCCTTGTAAAAACGGGGATTTTAAGCCTATGGACTGTTCTTGGTACCCGCTTTTTCCGGCAAATGAAACAGCGACAAAGTTTTTAGTTGCCGATCATCGGAAGTGCCCAATTCCCAATAAATATTTAATCGATAAAATGCGTTCGGTACAGACAGCCGCGTTAGCGTGGGAAAAGCGTTTTCCAGGTACCTTAAAGCGAATTGTCGCGTTAAGTCGCGATTTCGTTGGTTATAAACCGTTTCCATATAAATTCGACAATCAGGCTGTATTGGAAATGTCGCCGGAAGAATTATTGGAAATTACGCTGCCTACCGAGTTTTCCGTAGATTATGTTTGCATGGAATGGACGAGCAATCAAGCTGGTTATACGGCAACAAGCACGCCTGAAGATGAAGATTAATTCATTTTTAAACCAAAATCCATGGCGGCGGATTTTTTTCATTACTATTTCGCTGACGGCGTCTTCGGCAAGCGCGGAATATTCTGTGTATCAAGGAGAATATGGCTTTCTTTCCGGCAGAATGCAAGTTCAAATGGCGGCCTTGGGGGAAATTAACGAACGCTCCGGAGACCCTGGCGCGGATAAGTTAAGTAATATTTATTGGGAACATACTTTCGAGCCGGAAATACGCGGGGGGCTGAATCTGGGCGAGGGCAGTCAGCTATACAGCGATTTTAGTATGATTTATAGCGCGATGCTTGGACACGATCCTTCTGGTATTACTTTTAGGGGGCATCCACACTCTTCTAGGGACGATTATGCCCCTTACCCGGACTTTAAAGAATGGATGATGGCGGAACAAATGCATATCGGCTGGAAGTCCGGCAAATTATTTGAAGCATTGGGACAGGATGCGATTGACTTTTCAGCCGGGTCTCAAGATTACAAGTTGGGAACCGGCTTGTTATTGGCAAACGGTACCGACGATGGTGGTTTTCGAGGTTCTTATTGGATCGGTTCGAGAACGGTCTTTGTCAATACACTGATTGCCCGCATTAACTTCAAAGGCCTGAAATTCGAAGGCTTTTATTTGGAAAACAATCCCAGAAATCCGGAGAATCGGAAGAGATATACAGGGATGAATATGGAATATAATTATAAGGATGTTGTTAATGTCGGATTCAGCTATATTAACGATGATCATTATGGTGGCAGTTTGACTGCTGTCACCGATGCGTATGACTTTCGGTTGGACTTTAAGCCATTGCCGCATGAATTGCCTGGTTTATCGATTAGCACTGAATATGTTTATCAGCTAAACAATAAGTTAACCGACGTTGATCCGAATAATCCGACTCTTTATTGGTACGGGGATATGGGTGAAAAATCCATTTCCGGCGGTTTTGGTCAAATTGAATACCGTTTTTCAGAAACTCCTTGGCAGCCGACGCTAAGTTATCGCTATGCTTACATGCAAAGAGGTTTTGACTTCATGAATTTCGGGTTTAAAACTTGGGGCACTTGGTTTCAAGGTGAAATTAATGGCGAGTTTATATTTGATAATACCGATCTTATCACTAATACTACGAGATTGGTGTTGTCGCCGACTGAAAGCGTTACCGTTAATTTAATTTATTTGAATTACCAGCTGGACGATCCGGCGGTATGGAGTGTCAGTTCATCCGACTACGGTAATGAAGTTGATTTAGTCGCTGATTGGGCCGTAAGCGACGCTGTAGATATTGCCGCGGGCATCGAAACATTTATCCCAAACAAAGGCGGGAAGCAGGTATTTGGCGGTGGCAATGAAATGTGGATTCAAACTATGGTTTATGCGTCATTTAAATTTTAAATTGTTTTTGTCGCTGTTTTTTATGATTTTTGGAGCGGTTGCCGACGATTCCAGCTTAATGCCTTCCGACATTATGCGTATCAAACAGCGCGGCGAATTAATCGTTGCGATGTATTACGATGACGTGCCTCTGTTTTGCGAGAGAGCGAGCAACCAACAACTTAAAGGGATTGATATTGAAATCGCACAAGATATCGCGGAAAAATTGAATGTAAAGCTGGTTTTAAACAGAGAAGCCAGGACTTTTGACGAGGTCGCTCAAATTATCGCCCAAGGAAAAGCGGATGTCGGAATTAGCTCGTTAAGCGATACTTTGGATAGAGCGATGATGGTGCGCTTTACCGTTCCCTATTGGTCGCTGAGACAAGCGCTGCTGATTAACCGCTTGAAGTTATCCGCATATAAGGATCATCCGGACTTTAATCAAATCGAGCGATTATTAAATCAAAACGGTATCCAAATTGGTGTTTTAAAAGGCAGTTCTTATGTGGACTTTGCCGCTAAAATATTTCCGCTGGCTGGGGTTGTTAGTTACGACAGTGTGGCCGAAGGAATAGAAAACACCAAGAAAGCAAAAGTGCTGGCTTTTCTTTATGACGAAGTAGAGGTTATGAATTGGAGCAAGCAGCATCCTGAAGATAGTTTGTTTTTGAAGTCGGAGTTTATCAAGAAAAGCGAAGATACTTTGGCGATGGCGGTAAACTGGCGGGATACTCACTTGTTGGCATGGCTCAATTTATACATCCAACACGCCAAAAATAATTTTATATCGGAATTGAATGCGAAATATTCGAACATTCAGTAGTTTGATATTTTTATATCTATTGGCTGTTTATATATTTCCCATCTAAGTTGCATATTGGGGGCGGGCAGCCTCCGTCGCTAGGGAATACGGTATTTATTAACAACAATGTGTTTATTTAAGCGTTTTTTTTTAAAAATAGCCTCATTTAAGCCTCAAAAAAACTGGTTGCTGAGTCCGTGGGTGATCTTTGGCGGTGTTTTTTCCGGTGTGGCTATAGGCATATTCGATAAGTCGTTAGCTGGGCAACTGCTTCCGATAGGTACCTTATATTTAAGGTTGCTGCAGATGTTGGTATTGCCGATTCTGATATCGGCAGTGATATCCGGTCTGGGTAATTTGTTTGTTTCGGGCATAAAAAAAAGCCAGCTTTCGAGGCTGGGTAGTTTTTTGTTTTTAGGCTTGGTTATTGCCAGCAGCGTAGGCGTGGCGTTCGGGGTTCTTGGGCATCCTGGGGACGGATTGCAACACGATGCCCAAGTTACGCTGGGTAAGACTATTAATCGTTCAGAATTGAGTGTAACGGCGCCGCCGGAAGTCCAAAAGCCGACTGTTTTTTCCTATGCTCAAGCGATCATTCCGGAGAATATCTTTAGCTCGCTCGATAGAGGCGACACGTTGGCAATTTTGTTTTTTTCGATACTGATCGGTATTAGCATGGGTATGATAGATACCGAAGCCAATAAAACCGCTTTGGCGGTAGTGAATGCGTTTTACCATGTGTTTTTATCTATTATCGGCTGGATGATGCATTTATTGCCGTTTGGTTTGTTATGCCTATTTGCCGGACAAATTGCCCAAGTGGGTATCGATATCGTTTGGGCCACCGTTAAATTGATACAATATATTTATATCGCATGCGTGGTTACGATAATCGTTTACAGTGTAATTATTTGGTGGAAATTAAAGCACAGATTATCTTATTGGCAAACGGTTTCCGGATTGCGGCAGCCTATGATTGTCGCGTTGGGTACCGCTAGCAGTTTCGCTACTATTCCTTCCGCGTTGGCTGCTTTGAAAGATAATTTGCAAGTTGATGAAAATGTTTCGGATTTGATTGTTCCGTTAGGGGCTACGATCAATCCTCCGGCATCTGTATTGCAATTTGCGATATCCAGCATTTTCATTGCGCAAATCTATGGTGCGGAGCTTGGTTTTGAGCAACTTTTGATTATTTTTATGGGATCGATACTGGCCGGCGTGGCTTCGTCGAGTGCGCCGAGTATGGTGGCTTTGAGTATGATCGCGATGATTCTTGATCCGTTGGGATTACCGAGCAGTGTAGCTATCATTCTGCTCATTGCAATTGATCCCGTTGTCGATCCGATAGTGACCGCACTTAATGTGCAAGCCAATTGTGCGTTGGCGGTATCGTTATCGGAAACCGATAGCGACGTCACCTGTACTCCGGCTCGGGTTTAGCTCGTTTTAGTGATCATGATTTCGGCGTTGGCGCGGTTCGGGTTTTCTAGTAGCCGATCACTATTTTGATCCAATATGGATTGTGGATAATTGGGTAATATGGAAGGCGGTTTTCTGGGAATTGAAGCGGAAAAAACGGTTTCCCGAGTATAGACTTTCGGCGGACTGACTAAGAACGATTATTCTCCATTTCGGAAGAAGGTATGGTGCTAGTCGAGTACGCGGTTATTCGCCAGTAACAAACGTTAGTGATTGGGCGTTGGTTAAATGGCAAATCTATGACGGATTGCCGGGAGGGTTAGGTGGTCGGTAATTTGAATTTTGTGCTGAACCGGTGGCCAGTGTAATTCAAGGTTAAACAACTCGGTATTTGTGTGTGGACTATTTTGATGTACCAGCTATCGAACGGTTTCTAGAGTTAACGAATTGTTGCAAATTATACAGCCGCTTAATTTTTGCCATGTTTTTCAACGACGGTACAAAATTACTTTTTGACGGCTACACAAATTAAGCGGATTGAAGTCTTAACTAGTTAAGGTTGAGGAAGGAATGGAGCTTTTTGCATTTCCATTTGCCGGGGGTAACGAACATTGTTATCGTGAGTTGGGTAATAGTTTAACCGGCATTCGCTTGAATGTTCTGCCGTTGCCGGGGCGGGGCAGCCTGATGTCGCGGCCGTGTATATCCTGTAGCGAGGAAATGGCCGATTACCTTTTCGAACGGATCAAGGATAGCCTACAACGGCCTTACGCCTTTTTTGGTCACAGTATGGGGGCATTTATCGCTTATATGCTCTGCAGGAAGATCGATAGTGAAAATATGCCGTTACCTAAGAAATTGATTTTATCCGGCCGTAGAGCGCCTTCCGTGATCGAAGACGAACCAAAACATAAAATGCCTAGTCAGCGATTTAGGCAAGTATTGCGAGAGCTGGGTGGCATCCCGGATGCGGTTTGGCGGGATGAGGAAATCATGTCGCTGTTCGAACCTATTATTCGATCGGATTTTCAGATGATAGAGACTTATTGTCATCAAAAGCAGAATGCGTTGGATATTCCCGTACATTTGTTTTTAGGCCGCTATGACAATGTTAGCGACGAGCAAGCCCTAGCTTGGCAACTGGAGACTTTACAGCCGATTGATATTACGTATTTCGATGGAGGTCATTTTTATTTTAAAGATGATGAATTCTTGTTGAAGCAATTGGCCAAAAAGATCATTGACGCGCTGGCGGGCTAAGTTGCGCATCGTATTTTTAAATGACTATATAACTATTGTGGAGATTACTTGTGTTCGACGACGAAAATACAATATTTAGGGTGGTATTGAACCACGAGGGACAATACTCAATTTGGCCGAAAAGCCGCGATTTGCCATCCGGCTGGACAGCCGACGGTACGGAAGGCCTTAAGCAAGTGTGTTTGGATCATATTGAAAACGTGTGGACAGACATGCGGCCGCTGAGTTTGCGGCGGGCTATGGATCAATAATTAGGCGCTCGGCGAGTTTGACGGGCCGTTTTGGCGGATATTGGCTACGTGCCATTTTTCATCGGAATACGTTGAAATGTTAGAACTGATCAACCGCTATTGTCACGGATTTGTTGCTCTTCCCGTCATACATGGTTTGCGGAAACAAACATTTTTTAGCATTTTCAACGACGGCAAGGCCGTTAGTTTCGATGCTCTGTTAGCGCGTACGCAAGGCAACTCAGGGCATTTGAAAGCCGCGTTGAGGCTACTCGAGTCTTTAGAAATATTGGCGTTGAATCAAACTTATCGAGCGGGTTCTAGGTTTGATTGGCCGGCTCGGCTACCGGATAACTTCGAGTCTTTATTAAGGCTTGATTTTTCTACCGATAGCCAACAGACCATCGACTATTGGTTGGATCAGTCCTTACGGCATTGGTCTACTCAGGATTCGTTGTTGGCCGATTTTCTGGATGGTTTATGGCTACTGCCATTGTTTTTTCAACAAAAACCGGATCGCGACGGTCGGGATTTCGACGAGACGTTTCATTTTTTAGCTCAGCGCGACCGACTGCGACAGTGTTTTTTAAATAAAGGCTGGATAGAGCGCCAAGCCGAGCGATGGGTTTTCAGTGCCGCCGGTCGGCATTTGTGTGAGCGTATTTTTGTTGCCGGTACGGTGTTTTCCTATCGGCCGATGCTGGCAAATATGGGCGAACTGTTATTCGGCGACGTCGGCAAGGTATTTTGTCGCGACGCGGAAGGCCATGAAAATCATTTGGACCGCTTGTTAAACGTTCAGGCCAGCGGATTTCAGCATGAACGATATTTTAAAGATTGCCAAGCCATCATTGTTGAAATCTTTAATCAAACGCCGATCGAAACTCAGCCCGATTATATTGCCGATATGGGCTGCGGCGACGGCACACTGTTAAAACGCGTTTATCAGGTCATCCAGAGCCAAACCGAGCGAGGCCGGCAGCTCGATCGCTACCCGTTAATGTTGATCGGCGCCGATTACAATCAAAAGGCGCTATCGGCAACGGCGGCGACCTTGGCTGAATTTCCGCATACAACCATTCAAGCCGACATTGGTAACCCAGCCCGGTTTTTGGCGGATTTACAAGCTGCCGGCATCGCGAATACCGGAAAAATTTTACATATCCGTTCTTTTCTGGATCATGACCGGCCTTACATCGCACCGAAGCTGCAAGATCAATTGCGGCAAAGAGCCGAAGGACGGACGCACGGGGTTTATATCGACAGCGATGGTCAGGCGATCCCCGCAAAGGTGGTGTATCAGAGCCTGGTCGAACATATGATGCGTTGGTCGGCGATTATCGGCGACAGCGGGGCGATGTTCTTGGAGGTCCACAGCTTGCCGCCCCAGGTGATTGCCCGCTATTTGGATCAATGCGAAAACCTGCATTTCGACGCCTATCACGCCTTCTCGGGGCAGATGTTGGTCGATGCCGACGAGTTTTTATGGGCGGCGGCGGAAAGCGGCCTATTTCCGCGTCTGGCTTATGCTCGACATTATCCTAGAACCCTGCCTTTCAGCCGCATTACCTTAAATTGGTTTGAAAAGCGCCCTTATCGGCTGCGGCCCGCATTTAGCGATGACCTGGACGCCCTGGTCGATCTCGATCAAGCCTGCTGGCCGGCGCATTTAACCGCCGGACGCGACGTGATCGCGGCTAGGTTGGCACGTTACCCGCAAGGTCAGTATGTGCTTGAACAACAAGGCGAGGTGATAGGCGCACTCTATACCCAAAGAATTAAAACGCAGGCGGCTCTCGATCAGACGACTTTCCGGCAATTGCCCGCGCTCCATGATCCTCAAGGCTCGATCCTACAAATTCTGGGTATGAATATTAAGCCCAGCGTTCAACATTTGGGCCTAGGCGATCAAATACTGGATTTTTTATTGTACGTCTGTGGTTTGGACGGTAACTGCGAAGCGGTCGTGGGCATCAGCCGTTGCAAGCAGTTTGCCGAACAGGGCAGTTTGACGATGCCGCAGTATTTGCAAAAATGCCGCGACAGCGGCCAGTGGGATACGGTGCTGCATTTTCACGTTCATCACGGAGCCGAAGTGGTCAAGCCGATTGCCGATTACTGGCCCGATGACGTTGAGAATCAGGGCTACGGCGTTTTAGTTCGGTATTCGATGGCCGAGGCTGAACGCCATTGCCAAGATTCTATAGCGGCGGGTTCCGTTGCCGATGCGGTTTCGAAAGCTAAGATTGTTAACGAAGCGATACGGACGATACTCGGCGAATCCAGAAAAGCGATGTTTTCTCCCGAGCGTGCCCTCATGGAGATGGGCTTGGACTCCTTAGACTTGTTGGAGCTGCGCACGCTTTTAAGCAAGCAATTGGGCGTCCCGCTAGAGCCGATGTTTTTCTTTTCCTACGGCACGGCCAATGCGATCGACGCTTATTTTAACGGCGAATCGGCGAAACCCTCGGCAATGCCTCCGTTGCTCGGTTTTCCAGAACCGGTTGCAGCGGAAAGGCCAGCAGCGCAACAGCGGCCGTTCGACATCGCGATTGTCGGCATGGCTTGCCGCTTTCCTGGGGGTATTCGTTCGGCAGATAGCTTTTGGCAGTATTTGCGCGCCGGTTTGCATGGTATCGGCCAAGTACCGCCGGAACGTTGGGATTACCGGTCCTACCAGCCCGATGCCAATCCGCACGGCGGTTTTATTGACGATGTCGATCGATTCGATGCCGAGTTCTTCAATGTGACGCCGCGAGAGGCGCGTTTAATAGACCCTCAACACCGTTTATTATTGGAAACGGCTTGGGAAGCGTTCGAGCAGGCGGGGATTAATCCGCGGTCGGCTCAACAGACCGGGGTATTCGTCGGTTTATCAGGGCACGATTACGAGTTGCTGGCGGCCGAAAAAAATCGGGATAGACATTACGACGTCTATCATGCCATCGGTAATTCAGCGGCGATGGCCGCTGGACGTTTGGCTTACTTTTTCGGTTTTAACGGTCCTGCCGTCAGTGTCGATACCGCCTGTTCCTCGTCGTTGCTGGCTGTCCGGCAGGCTTGTGAAAGCTTGCGTCGTTCCGATTGCCGTTTGGCGTTGGCCGGCGGCGTCAACTTAATGCTGGCGCCCGATTTGACGATGGCCTTTTCCAAAAGCGGCATGCTGGCGGCCGACGGGCGTTGTAAAACCTTTGATGCCGAGGCGGATGGCTATGTGCGCAGCGAAGGTTGCGGTTTAGTGTTGTTAAAACCGTTGGCCGATGCCGTTCGCGATAGGGACCAGATTTTTGCGGTCATCAAAGGCAGCGCCGTCAACCAAGACGGCGCGAGCAACGGCATTACCGCGCCGAACGGTTTGGCACAGGAAGCGCTGATACGGCAAGCCTTGATTGACGCCGAGCTACCGGCCGCGGCGGTTTCGGTGTTGGAGGCGCATGGTACCGGAACGCCGTTGGGCGACCCTATCGAGATAGCGTCGGTCGCGAAAATATACGGTGAAGGCCGGACGGCGGACAATCCCTTGGTGATCGGCTCCGTTAAAACCAATATCGGTCACACCGAAGCGGCGGCCGGCGTAGCCGGATTGATTAAATTGTGTTTGGCGCTTAAATATCGATTCATCCCGCCGCATCTGCATTTCAAACACCTCAATCCGCGCATTCCGTTGGCCGAAATTCCAGCTAAGGTGCCGTCCGAAGGCATGGATTGGCCCAAACAAGCCGACAGACCCAGAACTGCGGCGATCAGTGCGTTCGGCTTTAGCGGCACCAATGTGCACATGATTATTGCCGAGGCCGAGGAAACCGAACGCCCGGAGCCTATAGATTTAGCCTGCGTATTGCCGTTATCGGCGCAAACGCCCGAGGCTTTGCAAGCCTTGGTTCAAGACTATAAACGGTACTTAACGACGGGTAAGTCGCTCAATTTGTTGAGCATCGCCGCGACAGCGGCAACCGGAAGACAGCATTTCGATTTTCGATTGGCGATTGCCGCGGCCAATAGCGAACAGTTGCTGGAGAAATTAAATCATTGCGGTCAAGCAACCTATCCGATACGCGCGCGACCGGAAACGGTGTTCTTATTCACCGGCCAAGGCGCGCAATATCTGCAAATGGCGCGGGGACTTTATGCTAGCCGTAGCTATTTCAGGCAGGTTTTTGACCAATGTTCCGAACTGTTCGCCGCTTATCTGGATTGCTCTATCGTGGACGTGTTGTTCGGTGAAGACGGTTCAGAACCCAAGCTGCGACAAACGGGGCTGACTCAACCGGCTTTATTCACGCTGGAATATGCGTTGGCCAAACAATGGCAGCAATGGGGTGTCGAGCCGGACGTCATGATAGGCCACAGCATCGGCGAGTACGCCGCGGCGTGCTTGGCGGGGGTGTTCGACCTGAATCAAGCCGTGATGCTGGTGGCCAAGCGCGGCCAAGTGATGCAAGCGTTACCGGCCAACGGCAAAATGGCGGCGGTCAATTGCCGGCAAGCGCAATTGGCGCCTTTTCTGAATGCCGGCGAAGACGTGGTGATCGCTTGCTTCAACGCCCCGGAGCGGCTGGTGGTATCCGGTTCTGCAAGCGGCGTGGACCGTTTGTTGGAACGCTTAACCGATGCCGGCTTCTCCGCTACCGAGCTAAAAGTGTCCCACGCCTTTCATTCGCCGTTGATGGCGGGGGCTTTGCCCGAATTCAGACAGGCATTGGCAAAGGTTCAATTCAGTAAGCCGGCGATACGAATCATTTCCACCTTGTCGGGGCAGGCGGTGAGCGACCAGATGAGCCATGCCGATTATTGGTTGCGGCAAATCGTCGAACCGGTCGATTTTACCGGGGCAATCGACACCTTGCGCCTGAAGGGCAGCGAGCAGATATTGTTGGAAGTTGGACCGAGAAGCGTATTGACGAGCTTGGCCACGCAAGTCGCCGGCCAAACGGAAAATATCCTGTGCTTACCGGCTTTGGATCCCGGCGTGGACGACGATCTTAGGGTGGCGGAAAATGTCGGCCGTTTGTACGAGTTAGGCTTGAACATTGATTGGCAGGCGTTTTACCGCAGTCTGCCGTACAACAAGGTTTCGTTACCGACCTATCCGTTTCAGCGACAACGCTATTGGCTTGACGACGTTTATCAGACCAAACCGGCGGCATTAAGCGCCGCCTATTGCCATCCGTTGCTGGGCCAGGCTATTTCCTCGCCGCTGGCTGACGAATATCAAGCCAGTCTGGGTTTAAGCGACTTGGCTTGGTTGGCCGGCCATGCCGTTGACGAGGAGGTCATCTTGCCGATGGCCGCTTATCTCGAAATGGCCGTCGCGGCGGCGGGTACCGGGGCGGTGTTGAAAGAGATTGTGGTCGCTAAAGCCTGCGCCGTTTCCGAAACCGCTTTGACGCTGCATACCGTCAAACAGGCCGATAACATTACTATTTACAGCCGCCAAGACGGCGATTGGCGGCAACATTTCAGCTGCTCGGTTGCCGCCGTAGAGAGCCGCGAGACCGGCGACAGGCGTTTGGATACGCTCCAAACACAAGGGCAATTGCAAACGCTATCCAAGGATGATTTTTACCGGCAACAAGCGCTACGCGGTTACCGTTTCGGCGGTTGTTTCCAAAGTTTGGAACAACTCTACCAAGGTCGGGAAAGCGCGTTGGCCTATGCCTCTTGCAATCAATCTGGCGCCGGTTACCGCCTGCATCCCGTATTGCTCGACGCCGCGATCCAATGCGCCTTGATGTTGCTGCCTCGGGACGGGGTTCAGCGTTACATGCCGTTCAGTATCGAGCGCTTTGCCTTATGGGGCCATCCCGGCTCGGGATTATGGAGCTTGGCGAAGCTCGTAAAGCGCTACGACGATGCGCTATTGGTCGATATCGACATTTACGACAGCGAAGGTTTAGCGATTGCCGCCCTCAATGGTGTGATGCTGAAACGGGTCGCCGCGCGAGCCGCTCAAGCCAGCCTAGCGATCATGGACGGGCTCTATCGAATCCAGTGGCAACACCAAGAAGCCGCAGCGGGTAAGAGCGAGGTGATTAGCGCCTTACGGCAAGAGTTTGCGCAGGGACTAAGCTTTGAGGCCGTCAAGGGCGCCGGCGGCCGCTTGAATCAAGTCGCGGTGGGATATTTTCTGCAGGCCTTGGAGCAACTGGGGATGGAACCTTCACGGGTCTATGCCGACAGCGCCGACTTGATGGCGAGCTCTGGCGTTCAGCGGCGTTTTAGCCGTTTGTTCGAGCGCATGCTCGCCATTTTGCGTGAAGCCGGCTGCGTCGACGTGGTCGATGGCGGATGGCGTTTTCGGCGGACTTTGCCTTCATCGGCTAGGATGTTGGCGGAGCGGTTACGGCTGGAGTATCCGGCGCTGGCGGCGGAAGTCGATTTACTGGCCCGTTGCGGCGAACAACTGGCGTCGGTTTGGCGGGGCGAACGCGATCCCTTGCCATTGATTTTTCCGGCGGATAATCCTTCGGCGACTACTGATTTTTATCGGCACTCGCCGTCGTTTGCCGTGCTGAACCAAGCCTTGGCGGTTGCCGTTGCCCAATTGGCGCGAGGCACGGCAACGACTAACGCTTGCCGCATCTTGGAAATCGGCGCGGGAACCGGGTCGGCGACTTACCATATTCTGAACGCCCTGGACGCTGAGCGATGCCGCTATACCTTCACCGACGTCTCGCGTTATTTTACCGAGCAGGCCAAACAAGCCTTTGCCGGCCACGTGTTCGTCGATTACCGAATCTTGGATATTGCCGCCGATCCGCAAGCACAGGGTTTCGCGGCTCAGTCTTTCGACATCGTCATTGCTTCCAATGTGTTGCACGCCACGACCGATTTGCATCGCACTTTAAGTCATTGTCGGCAGTTATTAGCCGGCGGCGGACATCTAGTCTTACTGGAAGGCGTGGAAGCAACGCCTTGGATCGATGCGGTATTCGGCCTGACCGAGGGTTGGTGGGCCTTTAACGATAACTTGCGCAGGGATTATCCGTTATTGAATAGCCGGCAATGGCAACAGGCCTTGCAAGATTTGGGTTTGGAGGCCGAATGCTTGGTCGCGGATCATCAGGATGCACCATTTAAACAAGCCTTGGTGTTGGCTTCGGCTCCGAAGCCGGTCGCGAAGACCTGGTTGGTGGCGGGCGATCAAAATGGCTTGGCCGAGCAGTTAAGTCGAATTCTGGAACAGCGGGGCATAGCTTGTTTTCGACTGGTTGCCGGTGAGCAATTTAAACCCTTGGAGTCGAAGCGGTTTGAAATTAACCTGGAGCAAGCGGACGATTACCGGCAAGCGATAGCCGCCATCGAACGCCGCCAGCATATCGACGTAGTGGTCAACTGCTGGCCTTTGTCGTTATCGGCCGCGGAGTCGCGGTCTGGCGAACTGCTGATGGAGAACACGCGTTTTATGAGTGTCGGCGCCTTGGCCTTGATTCAAGCATTACTGGCCGGCGAGCGCCCGGCAAGCCTTTTGTGCCACCTGACCCGGCACTCGCAAAGCATCGATCAACAAGACCAAAGCACTTGCCCGGAAGCAGCAACCCTATGGGGGATCAATAAAGTCAGCTTGTTGGAACACCCCGAATTGAACAGTGTCGTTGCCGATCTTGACGATCAGCCGGCCAGTGCCGCGTTGTTGATACAAGACTTGTTGCAAGGTGCGCTGGAATCGCAGCAGGTTTACCGGAAGGGTCAACGTTTCGTGCCCAGACTGGCGGCGATCGACCAACGGAACGGCGCGGAAAGCCAGCGTACCTGGCGGGTAACCGAAGCCAATGCAGGCGCTATCGATGCCCTGCGACTCGTGGAGGTGGCCAACACCGCGCTAGGGCCGCATCAGGTGGAAATCAAGGTTCAGCACGCCGGACTGAATTTTATCGACGTCATGGATGTGCTGGGTTTGCTGCCGTTCGAGCGCGAAGGTTTAGGCATGGAATGCGTCGGAGTGATTAGCCGTTGCGGCGCCGAGGTTGTCGATTTTAGCGTCGGACAGCGGGTGATCGCCCTGGCCGAAGGTGCGTTTACCGATGAACTGATCGTCGATGCTTTTTGCGTCGCCGCATTGCCGGACACGATTCCTTCTTTGGCGGCGGCGACCCTGCCGGTCGCTTTTGTGACCGCCAGCCACGCCTTACTCCAGGTAGCCAAACTGCAGCCCGGACAGCGGGTGCTGATTCATGCCGCGGCGGGCGGTACCGGCATGGCGGCGGTACAAGTCGCCTTGGCGGCCGGCGCCGAAGTGTATGCGACGGCCAGTGTCGCCAAATGGCCGCAAGTGCGGCAGTTGGGCGTCGAATTAGTGATGAATTCCCGCGACCTGTCGTTTGTCGACCAAGTCAAGCAGGCAACGGGCGGTGAAGGTATTGATATTGTGTTTAATAGTTTGACCGGCGATTTTATTCCGGCAGGCTTGAGTTTGTTGAAAGCAGGTGGTTGCTTCTTGGAGATCGGCAAGCGCGAGCTGTTGACGGTTGAACAGTTGGCGGCATGGGCGCCGGCAGTCAATTATCAGCCGATCGATGTCAGAGCCTTATGCCAAAGCCAGCCGCGGATGATTCAGCAATTATTGCAAACGGTTATCGCGCATATCGAACTGCAAACCTACCGGCCCTTGCCCTATACCCGCTTCGAGTGGCCGCAAATGCAACACGCTTTCCGGTTCATGCAGCAGGCCAAACATGTCGGCAAAATCGTGTTGACCAACCAAGCCAATATCGACGATTTCGTTTGCGATGCCAATGCTAGTTATCTGATCACCGGTGGCCTGAAAGGGCTGGGTTTGTATAGTGCGCGGTGGTTGGTTGAAAAAGGCGCCAAGCGGTTGTTTTTGCTCGGGCGCTCCGTGCCGACGGAAGCCAACGAAGCCAAAATAACAGAACTGCGGGCTCTGGGTGCCGAGGTTGAAGTCTTGATTGCCGACGTCAGCGACGAGGCGGCCATGCAGGCGGTTTTCCAAAGCATCCGGCAAACCGGCAGGCCGTTGAAGGGGATCGTGCATTCGGTTGGCGTGTTGAGCGACGGTACGTTAAGGCAACAAAATTGGCAGCGTTTTCGGACCGTATTGGAGCCGAAAATCAAAGGCGCATGGCAATTGCATAGTCTCAGCCAAGCGGACGATTTGGACTTTTTCCTGATGTATTCTTCGGTGGCCTCTTTGCTCGGTAGCGCCGGGCAGTCTAACCATGCCGCCGCCAATGCGTTTTTGGATGCCTTTGCCGCTTACCGGCGGGCGCGGGGCTTGGCTGGACAAAGCATCAATTGGTGCGGCTGGTCGGAAATTGGTTCCGCCGCCGAACTGAAGCTGAGCGACCGGATTCGCAAGGGCTTGGCCGACATTTCGCCGGAGCAGGGCGGGCTTGTTTTAAACGAAGCCCTAAAACGTAACGAGGTACAACTGGCGGCTTTACCCATCGATTGGCCGGTATTCCTGGCCGATGCACCGATGCGGGAGTTTTTTGCGGCCTTCGGTACGGCGGCGCCCGCGATTGAAACGGTGCCGGTTGCAAATTCCGGACAATTCGATGCGGAGGCGCTGCGGCGCTTGAGCGAAGCCGACCGCGGCCATAAGCTGAAACAGTTTCTTACCACGGAGTTGGCGGCGGTATTGGGGATGGACGTGGCGCAACTCAATGCTTTGAGTCAACGTCATTCCGGCTTTTTCGATCTGGGGCTGGATTCGCTAACCTCGGTGGAGTTCAAAAACAAGATCAATCACGGCTTGGCGGTCAAATTGCCGGCGTCGGCGATTTTCGACTTTCCGACGATTCAAGCCTTGAGCGGTCATTTAATGTCGCTGCTGGCAAACGACGAACGGGTTGCCGGGACAAACGAAACGGCCGGCGACGAACTGGAGGGGCTGTCCTTGGAACAAGCGGCTGAATTACTGGCGAAGGAATTAGGATAAATATGGCGAGTACCGAAGCCCCCGATTATCAGCAATTGGTCAAAAACGCTTTAGTCGAAATTCGAAGGCTAAAAGCCACTATCGCCGAATTGGAGCAAAACCGCGAACAGGACGACATTGCCGTCATTGGCGCCGCGTGCTGCTTTCCGGGCGGCCGGGAGGATGCGGGGGATCTTGAGGCCTTTTGGCAGGTTTTGGCCGACGGCGTGGACGCCGTCAGAGAGGCGCCGGAGCAGCGTTTGAGCAAAGCGCAATTTTACGATCCCAACCCTGATGCCGCCGGTAAAATCCTGAGCATTCAAGGCGGATACCTCAACGATATCGATCAATTTGCCGCCGAGTTTTTTTATATTTCGCCGCGCGAAGCCGACAGTCTCGATCCGCAGCAGCGCCTGCTGTTGGAAAGCCATTGGCGGGCGTTGGAACAGGCCGGTATTCCGCCTTCTTCGTTAATGGGCAGTCAAACAGGGTTGTTCGCCGGTATCTGCGGCAACGATTATTACCATCTGCTGGCCAGCCGTGACTATCGCGAAATCGATAGTTATATGGCTTCCGGCACCGCGCATAGCACCGCCGTCGGCCGCGTGGCCTTTTATTTGGGGACGCAAGGGCCGGCGGTGGCTGTCGATACCGCGTGTTCTTCGTCGTTGGTGGCAATTCACTTAGCTTGTCAAAGTCTGCGCGCCGGAGAATGCCGATTGGCCTTGGCCAGCGGCGTCAACGCCTTATTGGCGCCCGAATTCAGCATCAATTTTTCGCGAGCCGGCATGTTGTCGCCGGACGGGCGCTGCAAAACCTTCGACGATGGCGCGGACGGTTATGTGCGCGGTGAAGGCTGCGGTGTGGTGGTATTGAAAAAATTGGCCGATGCCCAGCGCGACGGCGACAAGGTCTTGGCGGTGATCAAGGGTTCTGCCACCAACCAGGATGGACGCAGCAGCGGTTTGACCGCGCCCAACGGTAGCGCTCAGCGCCAAGTGCTGAAACAAGCCTTGCAAGCCGCCGGATTGAAAGCCGAACAAGTCGCTTATGTCGAAGCGCACGGTACCGGCACCAGCCTGGGCGATCCTATCGAGATCGAAGCCTTGCAGGCGGTTTACGGCAGCCGGCGGCAAACGCCGTTGACGATCGGTTCGGTGAAAAGCAACATCGGCCATCTGGAAGGGGCGGCCGGTATTGCCGGCTTTATCAAGACCGTGTTGATGCTGCAACACCAAAAAATTCCCAAGCAATTGCATTTTCAGCAGCCGAACCGGCACGTCGATTGGCAATCCATGAATCTGACGGTCAGCCGGCAATTGGCCGATTGGCCGGTCGAGCAGGGCCAGCCGAGGATTGCCGGCGTCAGTTCCTTCGGCTTTGGTGGGAGTAACGCGCACGTTTTGGTCGCCGAAGCGCCGAAACAGGCGCACGAGGCTGCCGTTTGCCGCCATCGCCGGCAGCTATTGACGCTGTCGGCGCGGACTCCGCTCGAATTGCGCGCGCTAGCACAGGCTTATAGCGACTATTTGTCGGCCAATCCGGGCTTGGAGCTGGCCGACTTTTGTTATACGGTCAATGTGCGGCGCGATCATTTCGCCTATCGGCTGGCCTTGCCGTGCACCAATATGGCCGAAGCGGTCGACGGTTTGCGTAAGCTTAGCGAAGGCCAAGCCGGCGAGGAAAGGCGCATGGCCTTGCTGTTCACCGGCCAGGGCGCGTTTAACGGCCCGCTTTTAGACGTGTTCGCCGATTTGCCGTTGTTTGCCGATGATTTCGCTGCCTGCGAAGCGGCATTTGATCGGCAAATGGGATTCTCCTTGCGCGAATTGCTGTTTACCGAACAGGGCGCGGCGCGGTTGGCATCGACGGAGTATGCCCAACCGGCCTTGTATTGTTTTCAAGTGGCTCTCGCTAGGACTTGGTTGGCCTTGGGCGTCGAAGCGGATTATTTGCTCGGCCATAGCGTCGGCGAATATGCCGCCGCGTGTTTGGCGGAGGTATTCAGCTTTGAAGACGGTTTGGCGCTGATCAAGCAGCGCGGTCGGCTGATGGCGGCGCTGAGCGAAGAGGGCGGCATGCTGGCGGTGTTGGCCGAGGCCGATAAAGTCGGGCTCGCCTTGCAAGAATGCGGCAGTAGCCTCTGCGTCGCCGGCTACAACGGCAAAACCAATACCGTGGTATCCGGCGCCAAACACGAACTGCACCGCTTCAGCCGTTATCTGGAGCAGCAAGGGATGGCTTATGCGGTCTTGAACGTCGATCGCGCCTTTCATTCGCCGCTGATGGCGCCGATGCTTCGGGAATTCGCGGCTAGCGCGGCCGGCATCGCGTATCGGTCGCCGACTAAAAACATTATTTCCACGCTGACCGGTCAGTTAATCGGTGCGGAAATGGCGAGTGCCGAGTATTGGCTGAAGCAGATCAGCAGCCCGGTGTTGTTTAGCCAAGCCTTGGCCGAGTTGGTCGCCAACGACGTGGATGGGATGTTGGAAGTCGGACCGCAAAACGTGCTGAGTAAATTGGTACAACGCGAATACCCGGACGGCCGGATTAAAGCCATCAGTTCCCTCGATAGCCGGCAAGCCGACGGCGGTTTGCTGGATACGCTGGCGGCGCTTTATCGCGGCGGGTTGAAGATCGATTGGCAGGCTTATTATCAGGATTTTAAAGGCCGTCATTTGAATGTGCCGGCTTATCCTTTCAGTAGGCAGCGTTACTGGTTTAAAGCCGCGCCGAGAACGGCCGCGCCAGCGCCGGCCTTGCATCCTTTTTTGCAAAACCCATTCGAAACGGCCGATCAGCCGGAAAAGCAAGTCTTTAGCGCCGTTTTGCAAGCCAGCCATCTGGCTTTCCACCGCGACCATCGTTACCACGGCAAGCTCTTACTGCCCGCCGCCCATTATCTGGAAATGGCGGTTGCGGCCTTGGGCGGTCTGCCTTGCCGCATAGCGCAGGCGAGTTATCCCGCGCCATTGCTATTCGACGAGGAGCAGGCGGTGAGCCTGCAATTGTTACTGACGGCCGATGCTGACGGCTACGCTTGCGCTATTTATGCGCGTTGTGCGGATGATTTACCCTGGCAATGCCATTTTAGCGCCAGGATAGAGACGCTGAATCAAGCGGCTGAATCGATGTCGCCTATCCCGGTATTCAACCAAGGTTTGGATGTCGAGCGCTATTACCGGGCCATGGCCGAGCGAGGCATCGATTTCGGTCCGGCTTACCGCTTGCTGGACAGCCTGTCCGCGCAAGACCAGCAGGCGCTGGGCAAGATCAAAGCCGCCCCGCGAGACAGTGCTTATTTTCTTTATCCGCCGATGCTGGATGCGTGTTTCCAAGTGGCGGGCGCTTTGCTGCCGCAGGACCAAGAAACCTATGTGCAAACGAGTCTGGCGTTGCTGACGTATTACCGGCCGATAGGCCAGGGCGATATCCATGCGCACGCACGGTTAACGGGTGTCGAAGCAGGGCAATGGCTTTTCGATATCGATGTTCTGGCCGAAGACGGCGAGACTATCGCCCGCATACTAGGTTTGGGCTTAAAGCGATTGCCGTCCAATCGGCAAGACGGGCTTTTTTATAAAACTCAATGGCAAGCCGTCGCTAACCCGAGCGACGAGATAAACCCCGAGGCAAGCGCGGCTTGGCTGGCGCAAATTGCCCGAGGCCCCGAGCAATACTGGCCGCAGCCACCAGGCATAGCCGAAAACCAAGCCGAGGTTTTGGAAGCCGAGGCCTTGAATTATGTGCTGAAAGCCTTGCAGGATTTGGCGTTTCCGTACCAAGTGGGTGAAGGTTTCGAATTGGCGCAGTGCCTGCGGCAATTAGGGGTTTTACCGCGTTATTCGAAGTTGCTGCAGCGCTGTTTAACGGTGTTAAGCCAAGCGCAATATTTGAGTCTGGAACAGGAGCAATGGCGAGTGTTGAAACCGCTGGTCGCCGGGCCGGAACAGAGTTCGATAGCCGGCGGCATCGAGATGCAATTGCTCAGGCAATGCGGGCGGGCTTTGGCCGGCGTATTAAACGGCAACATCGATTTTCTGCCGTTGCTGTTTCCGGAAAACAGCAACATTTCCGCCGCGACTTTATATAGCCAAGCGGAAGGTTTTACGATTTTGAACCGTAGCGCGGTTCTGGCCTTGGACGGCTGGTTGGCGTTAATCCCCAAAGGCCGTAAATTAAGGGTCTTGGAAATCGGCGCCGGTACCGGCGGCACGACGCGGCATCTCTTGCCGCTGTTGGCCGGCAGGGTCGATTTCGAGTATTGGTATACCGATTTGTCGTCGGCTTTTTTTAGTTCGGCCCAAGCGGGTTTTGCCGACTATCCGCCGCTTAAATATCAAACCTTGGATATCGCCAAAGACCCTTTCAGTCAAGGTTTTGCCGAACATGGCTTCGATTTGGTCGTCGCCGCCAACGTTGTTCATGCCACTGCCGATTTACCGCAAACGCTGTCCCATGTCCGGCAGTTGTTAAACGATCAGGGCGTATTGCTGTTGTTGGAAGGTTTACAGCCCCGGCTGTGGGTGGACTTGATTTTCGGGTTGACCGACGGTTGGTGGGCGTTCAACGATCAGCGGTGCCAGGCGAATTATCCGTTATTGGATCAAAACGGCTGGCAGGGTTTATTGAGCGAAACCGGATTTGCGTCGACGGCCTTCATTACCGCGCCGTTAGACGCAACCGAACGCCTATGCCGACAAAGCGTGATTTTGACTCAGGCGGCGCGAACCCGCGGCCGCCATTGGTTGATCGTCGACGATAGCTTGGGCGCGGCGGACCGGTTGGCGGATTATTTAAACGCGCGTGGCGATCGTTGTACCAGGATCGATTACGGCCAAGCGCTTTCTCAACACGCCGACGCTTCGTGGACTGTGGACCCATTCCAACGCCGGGATTTCGAACGTGTGCTGCAACATTGGTTTGAGCCTGAAGAAAATGGCCAATATGCGGTGCTGGTTTGTTCGGGCCTGGACGGCGTTATCGACGAAACCAGCGACAGTCGGGCGGTGGAAAAAACGCTGGCTATCGTTTGCGCCGGCACTTTGCATTTGTTGCAGGCCTTAGGGGCGGCGTCTATCGGATTACAGGCTTTCAATGTGCTGACCCAAGGTGCGAAGCCGGTTGTCGACGGCGACTGTCCGCAAGCCGCAATGGCGGCCTTGTGGGGCATGGTCAGAGTCGCCGCCAAGGAATATCCGCGGCTTCAATGTCGCTTATTCGATTTGCAAGCAGGGATGGACTTGGATTTACCGACTTGCCAACTGGTTTGCCAAACCGATGCCCAGGCCGAATTGCAAAATGCGGTGCGAGACGGGCGGCTATTCGTGCCGCGTTTAGTGTCTTGCCTTCCCGGCGGCAATCAGCCTTTGACGATACGCGAACAAGGCGTTTATCTGGTGACCGGTGCATTCGGCGGCATGGGCTTTAAGCTAACCCAATGGTTGATCGAGCAGGGCGCCAAACACTTAATCTTGTTGGCAAGAACGGCACCGTCCGCGGCAGTGAAGCAAGCGCTGGACCAAGCGGCGGCGGGGAGCGTCGAGATCCATATCCAAGCCGTCGACGTCAGCGATTACGACGCTTTGCGTCGGGCGGTCGATGTACCGGGTCGGCAAGGCTTGGCCGGTATTTTCCATAGTGCCGGCGTGTTCGCCGATTGTTTGCTGCAAGACTACGATTGGCAGGTGTTCAGCAGCGTTTTTCCGGCCAAGGTGGCGGGCGCTTGGAATTTGCATAGGCTGAGTCTGGAGCTTGAAAGCTCTCCGGATTATTTCGTGCTGTTTTCTTCTTCGGCGTCGGTATTGGCCGCCGGCGGTTTGGCCAATTATGTAGCCGCCAACGCCTTTGTCGATGCCTTGGCGGCTTACCGGCGTCGGCAAAATCTGCCGGCGCACGCTATCAATTGGGGGGTCTGGCAAGATACCGGCATGGCGGCGGCGGTCAACGATATTCGCCGCCAACAATGGCAAACGATGGGCGTCAAGCCGATGGCGACAGATACTGCATTGGCCGCGATGCGGACCGCGATCGAATCCGACGACGCCAATCTGGCGATTATCGACATCGACTTCGATCGCTATGCCGGCAATCAAGATCACGACGGTTATTTTCAAGCGCTATTGAGCCGCCGGGAACAGGGGCAGGCGCAGGCGACCAAGGCCGCTTCTAACGGCGGGGAATCTATTGTGTCTTTGTTGCGGCAAAACCCCGATCGGCAACGGGAAGTCATGCTGGAGCATGTCAGTCGCTTACTCGGGTCGGTATTGGGGATTGCCGGCGACATCGACGCTAGGCGCGGATTTTTCGAGCTGGGCATGGATTCGTTGACGGCGATGGAACTGCGCAACCGCTTGCAACGCGAGTTCGAACCGCCGTTGGATGCGACCTTGACCTTTAAATATCCGACCTTGTCGGCGTTGGCGGATTATCTGTTGAGCTTGCTGGTGGATACTAGGCCCAAGCAGGAAGAGCCGAGCGCCGAGCCTGTTGCCGACGCAAAAAACGCGATAAACAGCGAGGAGCCGATATTATCCTTGGACGAACAATTAGCCGATATAGACCGGTTTTTGGAACACTTCTGAATCATGTCGGCAGACAAAGTACGGGGAGAGACGTGTCGGAGAATGAAGATCAATTAAAACGCGCTTCGCTGGCATTGGCAAAAATGAAACAGCGTTTGCTCGACCAGGAAGCCAAGGCGAACGAGCCGATTGCGATCGTCGGCATCGGTTGCCGCTTACCGGGCGGCATTGATACGCCGGAAGCGTTCTGGCAGTTATTGAGCCGCGGCGAACACGGCATCGTCGACGTGCCTGGCGACCGTTGGGATATGGCTAGCCTGTACAGCGCCGAGCGCGGCGTGCCGGGGAAAATGTATACCCGCAAAGCCGGGTTTATCGAGCGGCCGGGGGATTTCGATCCCGAGTTTTTCGGTATTTCGCCGCGCGAAGCCAAAAGCATGGACCCGCAACAACGCTTGCTGCTCGAGGTTTGTTGGCAGGCATTGGAGCATGCCAACATCGTTCCCGATTCGCTACGCGATAGCGATACCGGTTTGTTTCTGGGCATAGGCCAAAACGACTATGGCCTGTTGCAGCTCTATTCCGACGATTATTCGCGCATCAATACCTACGACGGTAGCGGCAACGGATTTTGTTTCGCCGCCGGTCGGATTTCTTATGTGATGGGATGGCAAGGCCCATGTCTTGCTATCGATACCGCATGTTCGTCGGCCTTGGTAGCGGTGCATTTGGCCTGCCAAAGTTTGCGCAAGGCCGAGTCCAGGGTGGCGGTGGCGGCCGGCGTGCAATTGATGCTGACCCCCAACGTGGCGATGTTTCTATCCAGGGTCGGGGCACTGGCCGAAGACGGGCATAGCAAAGCCTTCGATGCTTCGGCCGACGGTTATGGTCGAGGGGAAGGCTGCGGCGCCCTGGTATTAAAGCGGCTGTCCGATGCCGAGGCCGACGGCGACGACATCATCGCAGTGATCAGAGCCAGCGGCGTGAATCACGACGGCCCCGGTAGCGGCTTGACGGTGCCTAACGGGTTGGCGCAACAAAAACTGATACGGCAAGTCTTGGCGCAAGCCAAAATTAACGCCGAACAAGTGGTTTACGTCGAAGCCCACGGGACCGGCACGGTATTGGGCGATCCGATCGAAGCGGAAGCCTTGGGCACGGTCTATTGCCAAGACCGGGCGCCGGATAATCCTTTGTATATCGGTTCGGTGAAAACCAATATCGGTCATCTGGAAGCGGCGGCCGGTATTGCCAGCATGATTAAAGCCGCTTTGATGTTAAAACATCGCGAGATTCCGGCCAGTTTGGGCTTTTCCGAGCCCAACCCGCATATTCCCTGGGAAACGTTCAATCTGAAAGTGCCGACCCAGTTGACCGCTTGGCCGGATAAGGCTGAACCGGGTTTGGTGGCCGTCAGTTCATTCGGCATGAGCGGTACCAACGCGCATGCCATTTTGCAAACGCCGCCACCGAAAACCAGGAGCTGCCAAACGCCGACCGGATTGAATCTGTTGACGTTGTCCGCAAAAACCCAAGCGGCTTTGCCAGCGGTCGCCAGTCGCTATGCCGACGCTTTACAGGCATTGCCCGCCGGCCAAGTTCAGAATTTTTGCTTTACCGCCAATACCTGCCGCAGCCATTTTTCCTTCCGCAAAGCGCTATTTGCGAGCGGTGGCGAGGAGCTGATCCAACAATTGCGCGATCCGGGCTTGTTGAACGACGTCAGACCGTGCTCGGAATGGAAAAAGCCGAAACTGGCCTTTTTATTTACCGGACAAGGTAGTCAATATCCGCGCATGGGCTTGGATTTATACCGCAGTGAAGCGGTATTCCGGGCGGCGGTGGACCAATGCGACGCCATTCTGGCGCCTCGGGTTGGTTATTCGGTCAAGGCCTTGTTGTGCGACGAAGCAGACGAACAACGGTTGAGAACCCATGCTCAACCGGCGATTTTCGTGTTTCAGTATGCGATGCTGGCCTTGTGGCAAAGTTGGGGGATCAAGGCCGATTTCGTGTTGGGGCATAGCATCGGCGAATACGCGGCGGCTTGCCATGCCGGGGTGTTTGCGTTGTCCGATGCCTTGAAATTGATTGCCGCGCGTAGCAGCAGTATCAACGAGCATGCCGTACCTGGCGCGATGATCGCCGTTGCCGCCGACGAAAAAACCGTTCAGCCCTGGCTTGCGCCGTTCGTCGATAGCGCCGGCATCGCGGTGGTGAATACCGCCAAGAGTCTGGTGATTTCAGGCTTGAAGGAAGCTTTGCAAGAAATTAGCGTCGCGTTAGAGCAGGCTGGGCTTTCCGTTACCCCGTTGAATGTCGCCCACGGATTTCATTCGCCGGCCATGCAAGCGGCTTTACCGGTTTTTGCCGAGATTGCCGAGACCATTGCATTTCGTGCGCCGGATAAGACCCTGGTCTCGACCTTGACAGGCCAAGTCGTCGGCGAGGACATCGCCGGCGCGGATTATTGGGTTAAGCATATCCGCCAAACGGTACAGTTTTATCCGGCCGTGCAGCAGCTCGTCGCGCAAGGGGCGGATATTTTCCTGGAAATAGGACCGAAGCCGGTCTTATTTGGCTTAGTCAAGCAGATCGAGGCCGCCGCGGAAAAAATCTGTCTGCACGGCCAAACCGGTAAAGGCGATAGCCGGGCGGAAACTTACCGGGCGTTGGCTCGGTTATATCAAACGGGTTTGACGCCCGATTGGCGGGCCGTCACCGGCGGCGAAAAAATCAAATTGCCGAACTATCCCTGGCAACGCCAGTTTTATTGGCTGGCTGCGCCAACGGCTAAACAAGCGATTACCGAGGCTCAGCCGGCGTCTATCGTTTTACAGGCCTTGGCCGAAGGCCAAACCGAAAGTTTGTTGGCCGCCTTATGGCAGGATAAAACCCCGAACGAGGACGAACGAAAATTAACCCTGCAAATTCTGCACAATCTGACCGCATTGCATCAGCAGGCGATTTCGCAAGATCGGCAGGCGCAATGCGCTTATCAAATTAGCTGGCGGCGCTACGAATTGCCGCCAGCCGGGGCCGCCAAAACCTGGTTGTTGATTGCCGACCGGCAAGGGCGAGCCAAAACGCTGTTTGATGCCGGTTCGGGCGCCAAGATGCCGATGGTCTTGCTTGAGTCGAGCCGCGAATATCAAAAAATAAGCGCGCAACATTATCGCCTGTGTTTCGATAGCGAGCAGGACTGGCAACGTTGTTTGGACGATATTACCTCGACATCCTCGACGGAACTGGCGGTGATGAATTTTCAAGCCTGCGATTTGGCCGATGGCGGGCCGGAAGCCCTCGGCGCGGTGATGACTCGGTTTATTGCTTGTTACCGGGCCTTGAAACAAGCGGATAAACCGCTACCGATTTGGTGGTTAACCGAAAACGCCCAGGTCGCCGCTGACGGCGACGCGGCAACCGGCTGGGTAAGCGCCGCCGCGTGGGGGCTCGGCCGGGTGATCGGCTTGGAACAACCGGCACTGTTCGGCGGTTTGCTGGATTTGGCCGACAGCAGCCCGGAGCAGTTGACTAAGTTGATGGCGATCATGGCGATAGCACCTCGCGGCGAACAAATTGCGATTCGGCCGGAAGGTTGCTATGCGGCCAGATTGACACCGAGCGCCTTACCCGCCGCCGCTGTCGTCATCGATCCGCGCGGCGATTACCTGATTACCGGTGGCTTGGGCGGCTTGGGTTTGGCTATTGCCGGCTGGTTGGTGGCGAACAAGGCCGGCCGGGTATGGCTGATTGCCCGCCGTCCGGCTGCGGGCGAGGCGCAGCAGAAGATTGAAGATTTACGGCGGCAAGGCGGCGATGTGCGCTGCGTTCAAGCCGACATCGCCGATGGCGAGGCAGTCGCCGCGTTAATGGCGCATATTCAGCAACAGGGCGGACGCTTGAAAGGCGTCATACATGCGGCCGGCATCTTAAAAGACGGCCTGTTGGAAAATCTGCAAGCGGACGATTTTAAGGCGGTAGGGTCGGCTAAGGTGACGGGGGCTTGGTTGTTGCATCAAGCCACCAAAGATGCGGCATTGGATTTTTTCGTGCTGTGTTCGTCGGCGGCTTCGGTGCTGGGTTCCAGAGGGCAAGCGGCTTATGCCGCCGCCAATGCCGCGATGGACGGTTTAGCGCAATACCGCAATCGCTTGGGTTTGCCGGCATTAACCGTCAACTGGGGTGCTTGGGCCGATGTCGGCATGGCCGCCGGCTTGGACCGGGTCGATCAACAGCGTATGCAAGCTAGCGGCGTCGTGGCGATGCCAGCGCCGTTCGCTGTGAGTTTATTGGCGAAAGCCTTGAATGCCGGCGCGAGCCAGCAAGTGTTGATGGACGTCGATTGGCCGTTATTTGGCAAGGCCTTGGCCGAGGCGGCGACTAAACCTTTATGGCAGGTGACCGGCGGGCTGGTAGAAGAGGCCGACGCTATCGCGGATAGTCCAGCAGTGCTTAATTTCGAGCAACAAATAGCCGAGTTAAGCCGGGACGAAGCTTACCAATTGGCCAAAACCCAACTCGAGCAAGCGATCAAGCAAGTGCTGTATCTGGACGAAGCTAAAACCATCGATAGTTATCAAGGTTTTTTCGACATGGGGCTTGATTCGATCACCATCGTCGAGTTGAGGGTAAATTTGCAGCGTCGCCTAGGTTGCGATTTGCCGACGACGTTATTGTTTGACTACGCCAATGTGGCCGATGTCTGCGCGTATTTGTTGGAGCGCCACGCAAAACCGCTACTGAGCCCAGTCGAGGACGTTAACGCCGATACCGGCCGGACGGCGGTGGAAAACTTATCCGAGCAGGAATTGGATCGGTTAATTAGCGAGAAATTACAAAACATCCTGGCGGATACGTAAGCCTAGTGGTGAAGGCGTCGCGGTATAGCCCAGACAAATCAAAGCCGCTCCCGACTATCATTGCAGTGGCAGGGGCTGTCAACCGGAAACGCGGGAGTATGGGTTTCCGTCCGAATAAGCTAAATAATTGAAAACCGCCACCCGTTCCGATACAAACCAGGCCATCGATTCCAATATGATTACGCCAGTGTTGAATGACAGCTTTTGGAAGTGATGAATTAGCGCAATCGACCCAAAAGAGACAATCGGTTTCACTTCCAAATGACCGCCAATGGATCATAGGCTGAAGCTGAGTTTGTGGAAGTAGGGTGGGTTGAATGATAATGAACCCAGCTAGAAGCCATTAAAGCCGGGTATAGCTGCCGCTTCACCCAGCCATGGCCCTAATTACATTTATTAGAGAAACATAGATAGCTAAAAATCATCAGGGAGCCACAAAGCCATGCCCACAAGATTTTTTTTAATTGCATTTATTTTGGTCCTTATTTCCTGTTCAGGTTTAAAGAAGCAACCAAGCTCAGGATTAACAAGATTCAGTTTTGGTGGATTGAATGGCGCTAAAATAGAAAAAGGCACGTCTAATTGCAATGAGAATATTGGATATGGAGTCGACAAAGCGTTAAAAGAAAGTTTGGGGAAATTATTTGATCCGGTAAGAAATCTAATGGGGAAGCCTGATGAAACGTTGGTTAAAGACGAGATTATGCATCATTTTTCCTTTACCAATTCTGTACATCCAGTCATAAGTGTAATAGATAGGACAGACAATTCGATAGATTTTTGGTTCAAAGACGACGCAGTTGCTGAGGTGTATCGAGCCGATCAAGCTGCTCAAGACTATTGCATTTCAAGGGATAGTAAAAATGCTGTATATGTTGGGTTTTCATTTAGATGTGGAAATAATATTGCAGTGCCACTTAGTATAAATGGACAGTTTATACAAGTTAGAGAAGAAGAAGTAATTGTGGCTTATAATTGCGTACCAGTAAATATTAAAAAATGATGAGGTATTTGGGATATGCCTGGATTGAAAAATAACGTACCTTTTTATGCATCACCGGCTATGTGGGGGGCTGCTGCTACTTTAATGGCATCCTTAATTGGTACCATTGCAACAATAACAGCAATTTATTATCCAAGATTTGAAGACCTAGATAAAAAAATTGAGACTCTAGAAAAAGAAAATGAAAAGTTAAAAAAAACCATTAATGATCAAACCATTTATTTTAAATATATTAAAGATAGTCTTTTGTTCATATATCAGCGATCTGATGCGTCATCATGCGAGATTTGGCGAAAGAGTTTGATTGAGAATTCGGATAAGGTTCAGCGAGAGCTTGATCATGAATATTAAAACAAGCGTTGGTTTATCGCATTCAAGATGCGAGGCAAATATCGATCCAAGTATCAATAAGTCGCGACGGATATTTATTCTTAATTCAGTTGTTGTATTATCTGGGTGCGCTACCAAAACAACAAAAGAATGTTTAATGATTTCTAGTCAAGATCAAATGGATTGTCTTTATGAAAGCATGTTTCCCAATGTTGTTGCCGGTGTAATTGCAGGAGCCGTTTTGGGTGGTGTAATTGCATTTGCAACGCATAATCATGCAGGATTGTTTATTGCTATCGGTGGGGTAGTTGGAGGCGTTTCAGCAGGGGCATTAACATATTATAATTTTATAAATGAAAAGGTGGATAATAATTCCATTAGAGGGCTGGAATTCGTTTATCAAGACTGTAGATCAGATTTAAACAAGTTTCAGCGGATGTCTCAGTGTTCCAGGGATGAGATGCTTCAATATGTAAATCGACTTGAGCAAGGTCGTTTAGATCAATTTGAATTGGATTTAATTAACGACCACCAAAATAAAAGATTGGCAACTATAAAAAATGCTGAAGAATATAAAGAGCTTGTGCAAGAGGTTGTATTAAAACTAAGTAAAATAGATATAAGTTTAGGTCGTCTAGCCAAAGATAAAGACCAATTAAAAGGCACGAATAACCATCAGCTCTCTCTCTTAAAAAAGGCTGATGATATCAGTGAGAAGCTATTTCTTATTTCAAAATCTGTTGAAGACCTAAAACGTGACAATAACGAAATAAACAAACGACTTATAATGATGAAATCATAATAGCTTTATCTCTGATAAGCAACAAGCACCATGTTATTCAACATTAATAGAAGGGTAAGTTCTTCAATTGAAATAAGGCTCGTCTAATATTGTGCGTTTTGAATTTTTCTAGAAAAATATTTTCTTTCTCAGTATATTTTTAAAGCAAAACCTGCCATTCAATAATTCAACTCATCAGTCTGGTTTTGGCCGATCCCAAGCATTCAAAATCTGGTAGGGTTTGAATCGGAACCGATGGTGGCGTTGCGATCGAGCGGCTAGGCCGCTCGAAAACGTCCGTATTTGAAAGGACTATCAATACTCCACGCGCACCGAGCCCATGAAGGTGCGTGGCGTGCCCCAAAAGTTGCGGTCGGCCCGGCCGGTTTCGAAATATTCCTTGTCCAGCAGATTGTCCGCGTTGATTTGGGTGGTCAGCTTGGTTTTGCCGATGTGGGTTTCGTAGCCGATCAGCGCATTGAAGATCGCGTAACCCGGCAGCTGGAAGTTGTTTTCGTTCGAGCCTTGTCGCTGCGAGCGGGCGACGACGCCGGCGCCGAACTTCAGCCCTTTCAACGCGCCATCTTGCAAGGTATAGGTATTCCACAGACTGCCGCCATGCGCGGGCACGTTCGCGAGGCGATGACCTTCGTCGGTACCGCCGTTGCTGACGATTTCCGAGTCTATGTAGGAATAAACCCCGATCACCTTCCAGCCCGGCAGTACTTCGCCGGTCAAATCCAATTCGTAGCCGCGATTGCGAGCCTTGCCGACCGCTTCGAAAAAAAGGGAATTGGCGATCGGCGTGGCGATGTTTTGTTTGGTGATTTCGAAATAGGCGGCGGTCAGATTGAGTTTGCCGTCCAGCCATTCCTTCTTGAAGCCGGCCTCCCATTGCTCCGAGGTTTGCGGTTTGATTTTGGCTCCACCGCTGGCATAAACCCCAATGTTCGGCGCGCCGAAGCCTTGCACGTAGTTGCCGTAGACGCTGAGCGACGGGATGGGCTGCCAGAGCAAGCCGACCCGCGGCGTGACTTTATCCTCGTGATTGGTGTCCTTGATGCCGCTGCCGAAAGCGCCGAAGTCTTGCCACGAGTTGGCATTGTCGTAGCGCATCCCTAGCAGTAAATGTACGTCGTACGGTAGCTTGATCTGGTCCTGCAAATACAGGCCGAACCATTCGAAGCCCAAATTGCCGACCGCGTCCAGCCGCGAAAGCAAGCCGAGATTGCCCGAATAGACCGGGTTATAGATGTCGATGTCCGGTACTGCTTGCGGCGACGGCCAAGCGAAGGTATTTTCGAACGTAAAATAATCGCCGCCGATCATGAACGTGTGCGCCAACATACCGGTCTTGAACTTGCCGGTCAGATCGACGTTGGTGTTGTAAGTACTGCCCAAATTGTCGCGGTTGCCGAAGTTCGTCCGGTGCAGCGTGCGGTTGTCGTCCGCCAACCCGGCCGGCGCGCCGGGCAGATTTTCATTATCTTCGGTGAAATCGGCGAAGAAGCGGTGGCGGAAGGTCCATTGGTTGTTGAAGGCATGGCTCCAGTCCACGCCGAACAGAATGTCGTCGCTGACCGCGCGGATATTGGGTTCGCTTAAATTGCGATTGCGCGGCAGATCGGCCGGGCGATTGCCGATACGTGGCGGGCCGCCGACGTCCGGCGCGGTGTCGTTGTGCAAATAATCGACATAGAAAGTCGCCTGGGTGCGGTCGCTGATGTCCCAATGCACGGTCGGCGCGAAGTAAACCCGCTCGCCTTCGATAAAGTCGCGAAACGAGCCTTTGTTTTCGTAGGCCAGGTTGGCGCGATACTGCACCGATTTGTCGGCGTTCACCGGTCCGGTGGCGTCTATCGTGGTACGGTAAAAGCGGTAGGAGCCAAATTGCTGTTGCAACGAATAATAGGGTGTCGCCAACGGCGTTTTCGGCACCATGTTGACCATGCCGCCCGGCTCGATACGGCCGTATAGTATCGAGGCCGGGCCTTTCAAGACTTCCACCCGTTCCAAGCCGGCGGCATCGCGCAGACCGCCCTGAGTCCAGCCGGTCTCCAGCCGCACGCCGTTGTAATACGGGTTGAAATCGACGAAGCCGCGTACGATAAACGAGTCGGTGGTGCCGCCGTTGCCGGGGCTGGCAAACACACCGCTGACGTTTTTCAGCGCGTCGTCCAGGCGGGTGATTTGCTGGTCGTTGATCACCGATTTCGGCACCACTTTCACCGACATCGGCAATTCCATCACCGGCGTATCGGTTTTGGTCGCGGTCGTCGCGCTGCGGGTTTGGTAGGCGGTGTTGTAAGGGTCGTTGGTATCGTATTCGGTATTACCGACCACCGTGATCGCCGGCATCGTGGTATTGGCATCGCTGCCGGTGTCGATGCGCTTGATCGCGACCGTGTCGCTCGACGTGAAGGTGTGAGTCAGACCGCTACCCGCCAATAGTCTGCTCACCGCTTGCTGAACCGTCAAGTCGCCCGACAACGCGGCACTGGTTTTACCTTTTACCGCGTCCTCGGCATAGAACACGTGTATGCCGGTCCGGCTCCGCAGGCTTTCCAGCGCCGCTGCCAGCGGTTGCGCGGGAATATCGAAGCTAAAACTTTTCTCTTGCGCGGACGCTGCCCACGCGCTTCCGGCCAACGCGCAGATCATCAGGGCTTTGGATAGTGAGTGCATAATCCCTCCTTTGGTTATTTTTGCTTCACTATCCGTTAAGAGGGGATTTGCCGCCGACAACCGCCACTTTTCGAAAAAAAATCTCGCGGTCGATAAGAACGCGGGCTGTCCGGAATGTTTGGGCAATTTAAGGTTGTATGCCCTTCGACTCCGCTCAGGGTGCGGCCCTTCGACTCCGCTCAGGGTGCGGCCCTTCGACTCCGCTCAGGGTGCGGCCCTTCGACTCCGCTCAGGGTGCGGCCCTTCGACTCCGCTCAGGGTGCGGCCCTTCGACTCCGCTCAGGGTGCGGCCCTTCGACTCCGCTCAGGGTGCGGCCCTTCGACTCTACTCAGGGAGCCGCCCAACGACTCCGCTCAGGGAACGGCTAGACGGTTTCCCGCGCGAACGCGAACGGAATCTGCCGGCTGGCTTAACGATCGGAAGGTGTGCGGATAAGGATGCCGCCGGCGGGGCGCGTCAAGTTGTCGGTTCTGCCTATCGCTCGCGCGAGAAAACCGCCTAGCGATCCAACACGATCACGCCGGACGCTGCTTGCCGGATCTTGATCGGCAAGGCCGCCGCGATAACCTTCAAGGCTCCGGTCAAATCGGTGCTGGGAAAATCGCCGCTGACCTTCAGGTCGCGCAAGGCCGGATCGGCGAGTTGCAAGTCCACCGCGTGGTAGCGGCTCAATTGCTCCAAGACCTCGGTCAGCGGCGCATTGCGAAACACCAGTAAATTCTTTTGCCAGGCCATCACCGCGTCGGCATCGAATGAGGTTCGCGCGCCCAAACTGCCGCGCGCGTCGAAATGAATTTGGCTGCCGGCCGGTAGGCGCTCGTTCAGCGTGCTGCTGACGGTGGCGACTTCGACTTCGCCTTCCATCACGCTGACGGTGGTGCCGTCGCGGCCTTGGTAGACGTTAAAACGGGTGCCGATATCGCGAATGCGGCCCGAGGGAGCGAGCACTTCGAAGGGCTTGGCCGGATCGTGTTTGACGTCGAATACAGCCTCGCCGCGCTCCAGGGTGACTTGCCGAGTCTGCCAAGCATAATTCACTCGTAGACGGCTATCGGTATTCAATTCGACCCGCGAACCGTCGGCTAACGCGACCGATAGGCGTTGACCCTTGCCGGTGCGGTATTCGGCCGAATTCAGCCAGTTCCAGGTTAGTGGTGGCGTGGCGACCAGCAACGCCGCCAACGCCAGGCCGCGCAAACGCCGGTTTCGCGCGCGCCGGATTTGGTATTGCGCTTCGCGAAATTGGGCGCGGGCGTTCGTCAAGTTCACATCGGCGGGCTGGCCTTCGGATGGCGCGAAGTTCCGCCAAACGGCGGCGGCATGGCGATAAGCCGGAAGATGACGGGGATCGGCGTCCAGCCAAGCCTGGAAAGCGCGCTGTTCCGTGCTTGAACCGGCGCCGTCCAGGCGTTTTAACACCCAGTGGCTGGCTTGTTCGGCAATATTGGGATCGGTTGGTTTGATCATGGCGGCGGTGAAACGCGACTGAGGACTACGGTGGCGACTTGTAAAACCAGCCGCCAGTCATTCTCGCGGCTGATCCAAGCGGGCGCAGCAATGCGCCAAGGCCTTGGCGCAGTAACGTTCGACGGTGCGGCGCGGCAGATTGAAGGCCTTGGCGATATCGGCCTGGGGAATGCCGTCGATGCGGTGCAGTAAAAAGCAGGTTCGGACAATTTCCGGTAAATCCTGCAGCGCTTGTAGACTGAATTGGTAGCTTTGCTGGCTTTCGGCCACCGTTTCCGGTAACGGTAGCGGACACGCATAATTGTCGTACTCAGCGTTTTCGTGGTCGATCAATTCCAGCGACGGCCGGCGGAATTGATCGGCGCTGAGATTCGACGTGATCTTGAACAAATAGGCGCGAGGGTTGTTCACCGCCGGCAAATCGGCATGTTGCAGCAAGCGCAAAAAAGCATCCTGCACCAAGTCTTCGGCATTGTCGTAATTCCCTTTGCGCTCGGCGAACGCCAGCAATTCCTCGCGGTGGCGGCGAAACAGTTTGTCCAGCAGGTGATTGATCGTCATAGGCAAGGGTTCGCGGTCAATTCGATTTCGATGATCCGGGGTCGGCAACGTTTTTTAAGTGGTTAGCACCCGAAGGCTTAAATCCGACATTCCGGCGACGGTTAATTCAGCATAACGCATTCGGCCGTCGAAGCGCATCTGGTTTGGATTGGTGGTTGTGCCTGTGTCAGGAAGGCGCCTCGCTGCGTATCGAGGGTGATGCGGCGAATGGGGATATCACCTCTTGGTGAATTCGATCGGTTGCGGTTCAGTTTGAGGAGACCAAATGGTCCGGGGCGTGACGGCTTAAAGTGGCTGAGCCGGCAGAGGGTTGATTTAGATTGGAAGACGCTGTGCGGGATTGGCGTGCAAGTCGGCGCGGACGGGCAAGCCCGACCGCGCCGATTGCTCCATGTAAGCCGAGTTGCCTAATATTCGATCCGCACGGAGCCCATAAACGTTCTAGGCGCGCCATAGGTGCCCACGCCGTAAGTATTGAGACCTTGCAGATAGGTTTTATCCAACAAATTGTCCGCGTTGATCTGCGCTGTCACCCGCGTTTGTCCGACCTTCCAGGCCTGGCTGGCCATCAGATTGAGCGTGGCGTACCCCGGCGTTTTCTGGGTTTCGTCATATCCGAGAAACCGCTGACCAACCGCTTGTACGCCCGCGCCGAGCTTCAAGCCCCGCAAGCCGACATTTTGGAATTCGTAGGTCGTCCAAAGATTGCCGCTGTTTTCCGGGGCGTTGTGCAAGCGTTTGCCGACATATTGAGTATGGATCGGATCTTCCACCGTTTGCGCGAACGGCATATAAGCATAGGCCGCCATGATCTTCCAGCCCGGCAGAATCTCGCCGCTGATGTCCAGTTCCAAACCGCGACTTTCCGCTTTCCCTATCAATTGCGACGGCGAACCGGGCGGAAAATCTTGGAAAGACAAGTTGTACTTCTTCAAATCGAAATAGGTCAGGGTAGTGATCAAGCGGCCGTCGAATAACTCGGTTTTCACCCCGGCTTCCCATTGCGCGGCGGTTTGCGGCGCTAACACTCGGCCTTGTGCGTTCAGGCCGTTGGGTGCGCCAAAGTTTTCGGTGTAACTACCGAACAGCGACAACTCCGGTATTGGCTGCCAAAGCACGCCGCCGCGCGGCGATACGCGGTCGTTGCTTTGTTTTTCGACGAACGGAGTCTGAACGCTGGGGAAAAATTGCGGGATCGCGCCGTAGTCGGCGTAAGTGTCGGTGTCGGCATTGTCGTAGCGTAGACCGCCCAGCAGATGCACGTGGTAGGGCAGTTCCACTTGGTCTTGAGCGTAAAAGCCGAACCAGGGGTTGTCGTATTCGAAGGTGTTGAAGGCCGTTCTTTGCGGCGGAAAGTTGGACACCGTCATGCCCGGCATTTGGTAACGGTGGATGGGCTGGTAGGCATTACTGCTCTCGAATCCCGGCATCCACGCAAACACCGGTCCCATGGTGGCTCTGGCGTCGGTCTTCAAATAATCGCTACCGATCAGCAACGTGTGTTTGGCGAAGCCGGTTTCGAACTTGCCGGTCAACTCCAGCGAGTTGAAGTAATTGTTGTAGTAGTCTCCGCCATCGAAATTTTGTTCGAATCCCCAGCGGCCAAAATTGCCGCTGGCGTCGGCTGAACCGGCCGCGGCGACATTGCGCGAAGTGACTTCCGCGAAACTGGCGTTAAAGCGGTGGCGGAGGGTCCAGTTCTCGTTGAAAACGTGTTCGGTATTCGCCGAGAACATCACATACTGATCTTCGCTGTAAGCCCAGGGATCGTTAAAATTGCGGCTTCTAGGCACTTTTCCCAGCAAGTTGTATGGAACCGGATTGTCCGCATTGGTTTTGATATCGCTGTATTCCAATTTAAACGTCGAAGTGGTTTTGTCCGAGATGCGCCAGCGCAACATCGGTGCGGCAAAGATCCGTTCGCCGCCGCCCCATTCCGTTATCGAGTCGTTAGCCTGGTAGGCGAAATTGACCCGATAAGCCAGATCCTTGTGAGTGCTTAACGGACCGGTGGCGTCAATATCGGTGCGAAAATGGCCGTAAGAACCGAATTGTTGACGGACGCTGTGGTACGGGGTATCCAACGGCTGCTTGGTGACGAAGTTGATGATGCCGCCGGGTTCGGAGCGACCGAACAGTATCGAGCCTGGACCTTTTAATACTTCGACGCGGTCGATATTGGCTAAATCGACCGTATGATGCCAGCCGTTGATAAATGGAAAACCGTCCCGATAGTAGGTGGAGCCGCCGCCGCCGTTGGAGCCGCTGGAGGAAGTGGAGCTAAAGCCGCGTACGTAAAACTCGCGATCGTTGCCGTCGCCGCTGACGACGCCGCTGACGTTCCTCAACGCTTGATCCAGCGTGACCACTTGTTGATCCTTCAACACTTGCTGCGGGACTACCTTGACCGACATCGGCGTGTGCATGATAGGCGTGTCGGTTTTGGTGGCCGTGGATGCGTTAGGCAGGCTGTAGGCGGGGTTGTAAGGGTCGGTCGAGTCGTAAGTCGCCTGTCCGAGCACCGTCACCGCCGGCATCGTCGCGGCGCCGGACGGCAGCGGTTTTTCGGCGGCTTTTTCCAGCGTGATGCTGCCGCTGTCGGTTTGTCGGGCATTGAGGCCGCTACCGCTGAGCAAGCGTTGCAGTGCGGCGGATGGCGTGTACCGGCCATTCAAGCCATCGCTACCAAGACCGCGTACCAGTTCGGCACCGAACAGGACGCGCTGGCCGCTGATTTCGGAAAATCGTAGCAGCGCATCGGACAATGAGCCGGCGCCAATATCGAAATTCATCGTCTGTTGGCTGATGCCGCTGTCCGGGGCGGCCGTGCCGACAGCCGGCACGGCCACTAACAAACTGCCGCACAGTGCCGCGATTGCCGCAAGCAACGGCGAAAGTTCGACGCGACACGGGTTGCCGATGTTTGAGTCCTTACGAGCATGTTTCATCTGATCTCCTGATTATCCGAATTGGAAACGCCCGCCGCGCGCTGCCGTGCGGCGAACTTGGAGATAAGACGAAACGACGGCGGGGGAGTATCTACTCGCCGGGTAAACTTTTTTTCGCGAGTCGCGGCGGACTAACGGGCGGACAGCAAAACCAGGTGGGAACCCACGGTGCGGACGCGTACCGGCAGGCTTTGTTCGATGGCTTGCAGGGCCAGATCGGTATCGCCGATCCCGAATACGCCGGTGATCGGTAGGTTCTCGATGGCCGAATCGGTAATCAGGATTTTGCCGGGCCGATAGCGCTCCAGCTCGGCGACCACCGTCGCCAGCGGTTGTTCCTGAAACACGATCCGCTGCTGGCGCCAGGTGGCGATGCGTGACGGGTTGACGGTCTCGGCGCGACCTAAAACGCGGCTGTCGAATTGAATTTGCTCGGCTTCGTTCAATCGTTCCAAGGTCTTGCCGTCCGCGTTGCTGACTTTGGCCGCGTGCTCGACCACGGTGACTCTCACCCGGTCGTCGTCGCGCAGGACATCGAAAGCGGTACCCAGCGCCTGCACCGTACCGGCGCCGGCGTCGACCACGAACGGTCGCGCGGGATCGGCGGCAACCTGAAAAAACGCTTCGCCGCGATGCAGGCTGACCCGGCGTTGTTTAGCCGAAAAATCGACCGACAGCGCGCTGCCGGTGTTCAACATCACGTTGGAGCCGTCGGCCAACTGAATTTGGCGCTGGCCGCCGACCGGCGATCGGTAATCGGCCCAATAGCCGGATGCGTGTAATTGGATCGCCGCCACCGCCAACAATAGCGATGCCGCCAGCGCCAGACTCGCGCGATGGCGGCGGACTGGCGGCCCGCGCCGCAGCGCGGTCGCGCGCGACCGTTCTTGGGTGGCTGCCGGCGCCGGTGGCGCGGCCAGCCCCAGGTCGGCGGCGCTCACTGTGTCCAGTCCGAGCCAGAACGCGTTGACGTCGCGCCACGCGGCCCGGTGCTGCTCGCTGGCGGCCAGCCAAGTTTCGAATGCTCGGCGTTGCTGGTTGCTCAGCAAATCGGAGCTTAGAGTGGCTTGCCAGGCCATCGCCTCGCGTTCGGCACGCGCGGAAAAGGTTTCGGACGCGGCTTTGTTCATCGGCCGGCCACCGGCGACATCCGCCGGGAAATAATCGGGCAAGCCGAGCGGTCAGCGGCGTTACGCATCGTGACGCTCCCGCTCGGACAGTTCCAGTTCGCGCATGCGTCGGCGGCAATGTTCCAGCGCTTTGTTGATATGTTTCAACACCGTACTTTCTGCAATGTTCAATTCGCGCATGATTTGCGAGTAGGGATAATGGTGAAACTTATGCAGCACAAACACCTCCCGGCATTTGGGGGGCAATTCGGAGACCGCTTGCTGCAAATGCAGTAGTTTCTGCCGGCTGTAGACTTGGCGTTCCAGGTCGGGCGTCGCGTCGGCGTGTTCCGCCAGTTCTTCCTCGGCGGCGTGCCGCTCCGCCTCGCGCTGATGTTTACGCAAATGATCGATCGCCAAATTGCCGACCACTTTGTACAAAAAAGCTCGCGGATTGGCGATCTGGCTTTCCGATTCGAACTGCGTCAAACGAAAAAAAGCATCCTGCAAGATGTCGGCCGCGGTCTCCGGACAACGAATCCGAGGCGCCAGAAATCCCAGCAACTCGTCGCGGTGACGCTGAATCAGGTCGTTGGCAAAATCCGGTGAGAAGCGATACATCGTCCGATTGAGTGGAAGTCCTTTTTCATTAGACCACGGCCGGCGGACTGGCGACAATATCGGCCGGGGCTCGCTCGCGATGATGCCGACTAAGGCGTACGTCTATTACAACCCTGTCAAACAGGGCGGGGCAGTCTCGGGTAATCGACGGTTTTATCGGCGGATGACGCTTCGCTTATCCGCCTTGCGGCCCTAGGGGAAGCCTCGATAGAAACCGGGGGAGCGCCAGGGTTTTGCGCATGTCGGTTCAATTGATCTGTCTGCGAGTTATAAATAGCGGCATAATGAGTTCGAATAAAACCTCAGGATCAATATGTGGTTTTTAAGCCGCTAATACGGAAACCATTATTCGCCTCACTCTTATATTAAAAACAATGAAAACGCCTATATTTCTAAGTTATCCAAATCCTTTTAATCAAGCACAACAAGATTTCATTGAGAGGCTAGTAAACTATTTGCACAACAACGAATTGGAACCGAGAACGTTGGGCGTTACCGACTACGATATGGAGTCCCCGCTGAGAGCGATTCGTAGAATTATGATGGAGTCGAATGGCATCATCACCATTGCTTTTCGGCGTAGTAAAATCTTGACAGGTGTATTTAAACCTGGGTCGGAGGCGGAAAAATCATTGGGTGAGACTTGGTTAACCAGCCCGTATTCACATATCGAACCGGCGATGGCTTTTCAGATAGGTTTGCCGGTTTTAATTCTTAGAGAACATGGGGTTTTTGCCGACGGAATTCTAGAAAAAGGCATATTGGGGTCCTACATGCCTGAGTTTAATTTGGATTTGCCGGCGAAGGATTATCTTCTCACTGACGAATGGAAACAAATATTCAAAAAATGGACGGGTTATGTTGCTAGCGTTGTCGAAAATAAAGGGAATCCTCCAAAGCTGTATTAACGGATGATGGCTTAAACTAAGAAGTATTCTAAAGATTACACTCCGAAGGCGACAATATTCCGATTTTACGAAATGGCTATTTATTACCTAGCCAGATAATATTGTCGGGGTTTGCCGAGCGGCGCATCGGGGTTTGTGGCGCGATTTATCCTGGTTCCCAAGCTCCGGCTTGGGAGCACAACGCTTGGACGCTTTCGCTTTTCATGGAGTTGGGACGCTGGCACCTCCATCCCATTGCCCTACAATTTTGCACCTTACGGCCTTGTCGCTCAAAACAGCCATTTTCAGATGTTCCAACAGCAAAAACAGAGTCGAAGTGTAATAGTAAAATAAAAAAATTAATAACTCATTTGTTTCATTGAACACACCTCATTAGTAGATGATTTACACAGCTGTATATTCCCGTCAGTAGTAAAGGCTCAATTGGCTGGTGCGTGCGCTAATACATACCGGAAATTAAGGCTTTCCGAAGTGTAAGGCTATATCTTACAATAGCCTTTCGTAAACCGGCTAGGAGAACAACATGGCGCAAGCACGAACCCAAACTGTTAGCCTCGGCGAGCACTGGAATAGCCTGATTGAGTCGTTGCTAGAGAGTGGACGTTATGCAAGCGTAAGTGAAATTATGTGCGATTCCTTACGTTTGCTTGAAGAGCGAGAAGCTAACTCAAAACTGCAATCTTTACGCACAGCCCTAATTGAAGGCGAAGAGAGTGGCGATGCTGGCGAATTACATATGGAAACAATTAAACTGGAAGCAAAAAAAGAAGCCGGTTTAACCTGAAATGCGAAAAATCCATCTTCAGGTCCTCGCGAAACAGGACCTAAAATGTATTTGGCTATACTCATTTAATAACTGGGGAGAGGAGCAGGCGGATTGCTATTTTGATGAATTAAATGCTTCATTCGTTTTAATCGCTAAAAATCCGGAATTGGGTATTGCCTGTGATTACATACGTGAAGGATATAGGCAATTTCACATCAATCGCCATTTGGTTTTTTACCGTATTACAGCAACCAAAATTCACATTGTACGGGTACTTCATGACAGAATGAATTACACAGCGCATTTATAAAAATTCAGTCAAAGGTATGCATTGCATACCATTTCCCAACGCAAACATATCCAGTCGCAGCAATAAGCTACGTTACGCGTACCAAGTTATTCATTCGCTGATCCCCGCTTCTCCGAATGTCATCTATTTTCAGACTGGACGAGGCCATCGATTAAAACGGCTCTGCCGCTAGCCTGCGAGCGGGATGCTTACGGCAAAAAGCCGGTCTGGTAAGGCTTTTTGCCGATCGCGCAACGCAAATAGCCTTGCGGTTGAACCTGTTCAGCCTTAAACCAGCACCAAAATGCCCGGAGCTTGAAGCTGTTTGGGTTAAGCGCGAGCTGAAGCGCCTGACGGTCGCAGCTAAAAGCCACAATCTCTTGGCAAATAGGCGCGGTTTCGAAGCTGTACCGGTTTGCGAATTGGGCAAATCCGCTCTCGCTTAAGGCTTTTATGCTTGCGCGAGCCGCTAAAAGCCAAGGCTGTGAGGCGAAAAGCCTTAGCTTCTAGCCGCTACCGGCTTGCGGTTAACGCGAGCAAGTATGGCTGGGCAAGGCATTCAGCGCGTAAGTTGATGACATGGACTCCTCTCCCCAACTAGAGGTGTCATTAAGTCGGAAACATTATTTTGGGCAATCTTGCCTTGCAATTGGGGAGGAGCCCATATTTGGGGTGATGCACGAACCCCAACACGACAACCTTTGAGCCGCCAGCCATATATGAAAGCGAGTCATTTCGACCAATAAAGCCATCGGCAACCAACAAAGGCCAAACCGGTCAAAATGTTGGGATTCGTTACCTTACCCCAACTTACCGAGTTTTGCGCTCGGCAAACGCCAGCAATTCCTCGCGGTGGCGGCGAAACAGTTTGTCCAGCAGGTGATTAATCGTCATAGGCAAGGGTTGCGGTCAATTCGATTTCGATGATCCGGTGCCGGCAATGTTTGCGCGGTAGTTAGCACCCGAAGGCTTAAATCCGACATTCCGGCGACGGTTAATTCAGCATAACTCATTCAGCCGATGTCGCGCACCTGGATTGATTGGGTTGGGATAGGCGACGGCCCGTAAAGGCGCTCTTTTCGAGGAATCAATTCGGCATGGGGATCAGGGGGAGAACGCCGCATGCTTCGCGAATTCAGGCGGTTTGGGTGCGGTGCGTTGGGGTGAGGCACGAACCCAACACGATGCGCCAAACCCAACCCGTAAGCCATCAGCAACGAAACATCAACGTTACCGAACTTTCAAAGGCCGTTAATGTTGGGGTTCGTGCCTCACCCCAACTTGCGGTCCTCACTCTAGATCGAACACTGTAGATGTTTCACCGTCGCGTATTAGAGACACTAAGGTAAATCAATACTCAATTCTGACCGAACCCATGAATGCCCTCGGCGAGCCGACTTCGATACCATTTCGACCGAATGAAGCCGGGAAGTATTCTTTATCCAGCAAGTTATTGACGTTGATTTGCGTCGTCAATTTGCTTTCCCCAACTTGCCAAGCGTAAGCGGCCAACAAGTTTAGTGTCGTATAGCCGGGTAACACTGCGGTATTGGCATTTGGGTCAGTGTGTTGTGAGCCGCGGATGATCACCCCGCCGCCGAGCTTTAGACCTTGTAGCGTCCCGGCCTGGAATTCGTAAGTTGTATACAGACTACCGCCATGCTTAGGCACCCCACGTAGGCGCTGATCGATTTCGTCGACATTTCCCTTCGTGACATAGGCATCTGGTGTATATGCATAGGAAGCGATCATATTCCAACCGGACAGGATTTCACCTTTTGCATCCGCCTCCAGACCGGCACTACGCGCCTCGCCGATGGCTTCGTTAACCCCTAAAAGTCCGTTAAAAACCCCGACATTTTGTTTCGTCAAGTCGAACCACGCCAGAGTTGTAAGCAGCCTTTTGTCAAAAAGTTCGGCTTTGGCACCCAATTCCCATTGCTGTGCCGTTTCCGGTGGTAATACTGATCCACCAAATCCAGAGCTATTAATGCCTGTGAAATTTTCCGAGTAACTTCCGTACAAACTCAATTCTGGAATTGCCTGCCAAACGATGCCGCCACGAGGAGTAAGGCTGTCCTGACGAGGATTTATGGTTGGATTGCCGTTATTTATCGTCACGCTGCTCTCTGCACTATCGTATCTAAATCCAGCCAACATGCTGATGTTAAGAGGGAGTTTGATTTGATCCTGCAGGTACAAGCCAAACCAGTCATTCTTGGAGTCAAGCTTAAGAGAAGGGTTAGCTTGCGCGATACTAGGGCCAAGGTAAGCTGGATCGTAAATGTTGACATCTGAACCAAAAAAGCTCGCCCTAAAGTTATCTAGGCTTTTTCGGTAATAATCGCCTCCAAGTAGCAACGTGTGTTTGAAACCCCATGTATCGAAGCGTCCGGTCAGATTGATACTATTAAAATAGAGAGCCTGATCTTCTGGCGAGTTGGCTGAGTGGGCGCCAAATCGATTGACCGTGTTGGAGTCAACCAACGATGGAAAGGTTGCCACTTGGTCAACGCCGGCATATACCGCGTTGAACCGGTGGCTAAAAGTCCAGTTGTCGTTTAATGCATGCGTCCAGTTCATTCCAAGAATGATGGTTTCATACTCGGTTGGAGGATTCGCTTCCCCGAGAAATCGGCTACGAGGCAATTCCGCTGGGTGGCGACCAATGGCAGGAATGCCGCGATCGAATACCACGTGTCCAGTGTCGTACTCCATTTCGAAATTTACTTGAGTTTTTGGACTTATATTCCAGGTAATGGTCGGCGCAACAAACACCCGTTCGCTATTCACCATATCGCGAAATGAATTCGCACTCTTATAAGCTAAGTTGAAACGGTACAGTAACGATTTGTCATTAGTGATCGGCCCGGTAGCATCCAAGGTAGTTCGGTAAAAATCGTAGGAGCCAAATTGTTGTTGCAACGAGTAATAGGGTGTGGCCAACGGTTTTTTTATTACGTAATTCACGACACCGCCCGGAACAGCCATCCCATAAAGTAGAGACGCCGGACCTTTTAGCACTTCAACTTTCTCTGTATTCGCCAGATCCCGCCCGCCCACAATAAAGTCTCCGAGAGGCAATGGCATACCGTCCCGGTAATCTCCTACCGGATAATTGCTAAATCCACGTCGTGTCGTCCAATCTAGATAGTCGCCAGAGCCGCTTGCCTTGAAAACTCCGCTGACATAATCGAGTGCGTCGGTTGACCTAACAGCTTGGATATCCTCTAAAACCTGTTTAGGAACCACCTGAACCGAAAACAGCGTTTCCATGATCGGCGTATCGGTTTTGGTGGCTGTGGATGCGTTAGGCAGGCTGTAGGCGGGGTTGTACGGATCGGTCGAGTCGTAAGTCGTCTGTCCGAGCACCGTCACTGCCGGCATCGTCGATGGACTGAGTTGGCTGCTCGCGGCGGCGGCCGGTTTGGCCTCCAGGGTGACGGTGCCGCCGCTGATCCGGTATCGGAGCCCGGTGCCTTGCAACGCCTGGGTCAGAGCCTGATCCAACGACATGTCGCCGCTAACACCGGGAGAAACCAAGCCTTCAACCATTTCCTCTGTAAACACAAATTGCACGCCGCCTTGTTCGGCCAACGCGTTTAGCGCGGCGTACAGCGGTTGTTTGGCGATATTGAAGCTGTGGGTGGCGGTACTTGCGCGACTGCCGGTGGCGCTATTGCCAACCTCGGTCGCTAGCAACATCGTCGGTGCGATCAATGCCGCCAGGCCAAGGTACAAAGGGATTTTGCCTGATTTAAAGGCTATTTGCGGCGTCAATGCCGCTGGGCGTTTGGAAAGGGTTTTGGCGTTTTTCATCGGTAGGGTTCCTTGTTTTTGTAATGTCCGTTTAGATAACGCCCCTGCCCATGCAAAGACTCAAAAATTCTGCTGTGGCAAATTGTCGCGGCACTGCCGGATAGAGTGGCTGAGAAAAATACAGCCATTGTCTTGCATTTAATTGGCTACATATTCTTGTTTTGGTGTATTGTTTTCAAAAGTCATACACATGGAGATTGCGATGCGTACCAATATCATGATCGATGAAACATTGATGGCCGATGTTTTAAGCCTGACGGGCTTAAAAACCAAACGCGAGGCCGTTGAGCTGGGTTTAAAAACCTTGCTGATGTTAAAGCAGCAAGAAGCCATCAAAGCCTTCAAAGGTCAATTAAAATGGGAAGGCGATTTAGAACAAATGCGCGCTGACCGATGATTTTGGTCGATTCCAGCGTCTGGATCGATTATTTCAACGGCACAGAAACGCTGGCAACCCTAAAGCTGGATGGTTTGCTGGGTGTGCAGCCTGTCTGCACTGGCGATTTGATTCTGGCGGAAGTGTTGCAAGGGTTTCGGCAAGATGAGGATTATCAAGCGGCAAAAAAATTACTGTGTGCCTTGCCGGTACATGCCCTGTTAGGAACGGCAATGAGTTTAAAAGCCGCCGATAATTTCAGACATCTGCGTAAACAAGGCATTACCATTCGAAAAACCATCGATACCATCATTGCAACTTACTGTATCGAAAACCAGATGCCGTTGTTGCATTCAGATAAGGATTTTCAAGCTTTTCAACAATTCTTGGGTCTACAGGTGGTGTGAGATGCGGTTTAAGGAAGCTACGACAAGCGTTCGCCGACGTTGCCGATGAACTGGAAATTGCATGATGGGCGGGATTTCTGCAGCCAGTCTTATTTGGCTTACTATGAAAGTCACCGGACGCCGTCACTCAATCCGGTGTCGGAACGCCGTCAATAGCGGCTAAAGCCGTTCCTGTGCCACTGACTTTCGTTTACCGGGGCGATGCAGCTGTTTCATGATCGTCAGTTGTAATCTGTCGCCCTTGCAACACCACAATATGCCCGGCATGCAGTACTTGAACCGGTAGCGTGTTACCCAGTGCATTCAGCCAATCATCGATACGTTTGATGTCCATGGCGACATGGATTTTGCGTTGCGCCAGTTCGGAATTCAGTAAAAACACATGGCCGGGACGGTAGCGGTTAATTTCGTCGACGACATCTTGCAACGGGACAAAATTCATCACTATCCGGCCTCTGCGCCAAGCATCTGCTATCGACAAGTCGGTGGTTTGCACCGCGCCGAGTTGATCTTCGTTGAACGCGATATGCTCCCCCGGCTCAAGGATGACATTGCCCAATAGTTGGCCTTGATGATTGGTTCGGGTGGTGCGTACTTTGCCTTCCAGCAAGGTAACATCGCCCGCCGCGTTGGCGTAACGCACCACAAAACGCGTGCCGAGCGCTTCGGTCGTGGCTTGGCCGCTGGTTACGCGGAAGGGGCGTTGGCTGCCGTGCGCGACCTCGAATTCCGCTTCGCCTCGCAGTAGCTGGACGCGGCGCTCGCCGGCGCTCATGTTGACGTCTAGCGCCGTATCGGTGTTCAGATGGACGGTGCTGCCGTCGCTCAATTGAACGGTGCGCTGTTCGCCCACCAGCGTTCGATAGTCGGCCCAAGGATGGAACAGCCAATTGGCGCAATAGCCGCCGCACACCGCCCAAACCAGAGTGGCCGCGACGGCCAGCCCGCCGCCGAGAGATCGCGCCCGCCGGAACATCCGCCGACGCTGCGGCATTTTGGTGTCCGGTGTGCGCGAGCACGGCGCGATGGCGGTGGCGCTTGGCTGGGCGTCCACGGCGCCAATAGCTTGCGGCAGCAGGCGCGCCAGGCGTTGCATTTTACGGTCGGCGGCGGCGTGCAGCGGGTCGCGGGCCAGCCATATTCGATACTCGGCCAGTTCTTGGTCGGTCATTTCGCCGGACAGTTGCCGAGCCAGCCAAACCACCGCTTCTTGTTCGATGGTCTCGCGGTTTGGGTGGTGGGTATCTGAGCTAGACATAGGCCTTACCTTGAGCGAAGTGGATACCCCAATAACGAACCAACCAACGTTGCGGCACATATTTTGGCGGCCGATTCATCACGCCTCGTCCTCGTCGTCCAGCCCCGCGCGCAAATGGTCCAGGATTTTCACCATCTCTTTCTCGACCAGACTGCGGGAAATACCCAGGTGGGCGCCGACTTCGGCGTAGGTCAAGCCTTCCAGCCGATTCAGCCGCAGGATTTGCGCGCAACGCGGCGGTAGTTGCGCCAATAGCGCCTGGACCCGTTGAATTTCCTCGCAGAACATCGCGACGTGGTCCGGCGCGGCCGTCACGTCTTCTTCGCCGGCGTCGCCGCAAAACCGTTCCAATAACTCGGCGTGGCGGCTTTGGGCGCGGATGTGGTCTATCGACAGATTGCCGGCCACTCGATACAGCCAGGCACGGACCTCGCCTTCGGTTTGCGGCGGCGGTTTCAGGTGCGGCAGGCGCAAATACACTTCTTGCAGCAGCTCGGCGGCGGTGTCCGGGCACTGCACGCGCCGAACCAGAAATTGCTGGAGTTGCGGTCGCGCGCAGAAGTAGATCCCGCTAATGTCGTCTATCGATAAGGCCATGTGGGGCAACAGTGTTCAAATTCCGTAGGGACGGCGGTTCGTTTCCGGAGGGGCCGCAGCGGCGAGCGAGCCGAGCGGTATAGGCCAAGTCGCGCTCTTGCTGGATTGCCCAAAATGCGCCGCGACTGGTTTAGCGTTGGCCGGCCCGATCGGCCATGCCGGTCAAGTTTCAGGTGTCCTATTGGATCAAACGAATCGGCGCCACGCAATCCACATATTTTCCGGAGAACGAGTCGTCCGCTGGTGGGTGGGGGCGAGCGTTTCGGCGGTCGGCGGCCGGTTTTCGGACTATAGTAGATTGGTTAGCCGATCGGCGGCAGTTCAAGGTCTCGGTCAAACACAGGACTTTCGGGTTAGTGGTTGAGGCCTGGCCGAGAGAGTCCCCGGCCGGCTGGTGGAAGGCTTTTTCAGGGATGGCAATTTACTGGAGAGCGGTTTTGGCGGATCAATCCATGGAAACCCCGCCGGTTTGGCCTGTGACGATCGCCAGCGCCGACCAGCGACTGACGTTAGCGTTGACCGGCGATATTTCGGTGCGAAAAGCGCTGGACGCCACCGGTTTGAGAGTGCGCGCGGCTTGCGGCGGCTTGGGAACCTGCGGTGCGTGCTTGATACGGATCGTGAGCGGCGAGTTCAATCCGCCGACGCTGGCTGAATATCAAAAAATTCCCCCCGAGGAACGGGAAGCCGGTGTGCGCTTGGCCTGCCAGTTGTGGCCGCGCGGACCGGGCGAACTGTATCTGGACAACCCGGCGCCGGCATCGGTTTGGCTGGCGCTGGACGAAGACGGGGGCGACCGCTGGCCGGGCGATCCCGAGCTTAGCGGCGGTATTTACGGTGTCGCGGTCGATTTGGGGACCACCCATATCCGCTTGTCGTTTTGGGACCGCCAATCCGGCCGGCGCATCGGCACCCGCATCGGCGTCAATCCGCAAATCGCCGTCGGCGCGGACGTGTTGACCCGGCTGGATGCGGAAAGCCGCGACGGCGCGGATCGGCCGATAGGCCGGCTGGCCCGAGACGCGGTGATGGACGGTATCCGCGATATTCTGAGCCGGGACTTGGGCGAAATCACGCCGATTCTGGCCCAACTCGGGAAAGCGGTCATCGTCGGCAACACCGCGATGCTGACGCTAATTTGCGGCGGCGACGGCGATAACCTGTATCGACCGGAAAACTGGCAGCGTCCGATTGCCTGCCAGCCGAACGATCTTGATGTCTGGCGTCGCGACTGGCGCACGCCGGCGGCGGATATTCGTATCGTGCAGCCGCTGGCCGGCTTTATCGGTTCGGATTTGTTGGCAGACGTGCTGGCCACCGGCATCATCGAGCAGGCCGAGCCGATGATGTTGGCCGACTTCGGGACCAATACCGAAATTGCCTTGTGGGACGGTGACCGCTTGACCGTCACGTCGGTGCCGGGCGGGCCGGCCTTCGAAGGCGTCGGTTTGCGTAACGGCGTGTCGGCGGAGCCCGGCGCGATCGCTCGCGTGGCCAAGGATGAACAAGGCTGGCAATGGCATACTCTGGGCGACCGGCCGGCGCGCGGTTTCTGCGCCAGCGGTTTTATCGACGCGATCGCATTGTTGTTGGACGCCGGGTTGCTCAAGCCCTCCGGGCGGTTTGCCGAAGCGCCGCCGGTCGAAGGCTTTCGCCTCGATCCGGCCGTGCCGCGCACTGCGATTTTCCCTGGCGATATCGACGCCTTTCAGCGCGCCAAGGCATCGGCCGCCGCCGCGATGGCGCAACTGCTGGCCGATGCCGGATTGGAGCTCGCCGATCTGGCCGCGCTGTGGATTTGCGGCAGCTTCGGCCGGCATCTGGATTTGCGTCACGCGGTCCGGGTCGGTTTGTTGCCGGCATTGTCGGCGGAACGCACTAAAATTATGGCGAATGCCGGATTGGCCGGATGCGAGCAATTGCTGCTGGATACTCGGGGCGAGTCGCGGCTGCAGGCCATTTTGGCGCGGGCCGGTGTCGTCAATCTGGGCGACTCCCCGGCTTACGAAGCGCGTTTTATCGACCATCTGCGTTTATGCCCGATGCCCAATTAGGAGCGATCATGGATTTGGAGTCCTACATCAAGTCTTACAACGAGGCGGTTTTCGAAACCGACAAACAAGGGGCTTTCGCTGTCGTCAATCAAGCGTTGGAACAAGGACTCAGTGCCGAGGACGTGGTCTTCAAACTGGTGATTCCGGCCGTCGAACAGATGATGGAAATCATCGAAAAAGATCCGGACGCCAATCTGGCTCAGCATTTCATGACCGCGCAGATCGCCGCCGACGTGACCGAGCGCATGCTGGAAAAATTCCGGAAACCGCCGGAAATGATAGGCCGGGTCGTCATCGGCGCGGCTTACGGCGATCTGCATTCCTTGGGCAAACGCATCGTCAGCGGTTGCTTGAAGTCGCTGATGGTCGATGTCGTCGATTTGGGCACTAACGTCAGCGCCGAAAAATTCGTCGATACCGCGGTCGAGGAAGACGCGCAGGTGATTGCGATTTCCGCGATGATGGTCCACACCGCGACCGGCGAGAAAGGCAGCACGCGGGTGCGGGCCTTGCTGAAGGAACGCGGCTTGGAAGGCCGGATTAAATTGGCGGTGGGCGGAGCGCCTTACCGCTTCGACCCGGCGTTGTACATCAAGGTCGGCGCCGATGCCTGGGCGCCCGACGGGGTGACCGCCGCGAAGGTCATCGTCGATTTGATTCGGGAGGTGAAGCCATGACCCCGTCGCAAATTCTCGCCGCCGCGATCGCCGGCGAACCGGCGCCGCGTATCCCGGTGTTCTGTAATCTGTTAGACCACGGCGCGGGTCTGCTGGGCATGCGGGCCAAGGATTATTTCGCCGACGGCGCGGCGGTGGCCGAGGCGCAATTGCGGCTGTTGAAATTGTACGGCCACGACAACGTGTGGAGTTTGCATTACGTTGGCAAGGAAGCCGAGTTGTTGGGTTGCCGGGAAATATTGTTCGCCGACGACGGCGTGCCCAATGTCGCCGATTTCGTGATTAAGAATTTGGACGACATCGCTAAATTCGAGGTGCCGGCCGACATCACCTTGTTACCGGCCTGGCAGTCCATGGCGGATTGCTTGCGGATTTTGCGCGCCGAAGTGGGCGGCACTCATCCGATTTGCGCGTACATCACCGCCTCGACCACCTTGCCGGCCATCTTGATGGGGATGGACAAGTGGCTGGAGTTGTTTTTGCTGGGCCCCTTCGATCTGCGCGATGAATTGCTGAGTAAGTGCTCGGCATTCTTCCGCCAGGAAATCGCCGCTCTCCGTGCCGCCGGGGCCGATGTATTGGTGTATTCGACGCCGTTCGGCTCGCCGGCCTTCGTTAGCCGCAAGCAGATCGAAAACCTGGTGCTGCCCTGGATGCGCAGTGATCTGGCCGACGGTGTGGAAAACGTGGTCTATTACTGCGGCATGGCGCCGTTTAACGACGTCATCGATTGGGTGTTCGACGAGTTGGACATCCGCACTCACTATATCAGTCCGTTGGCCGATCTGGCGGAAGCCAAGCGGCTGATCGGCGCGCGCGGGTTGACTTGCGGCGTCATCGACGACATTAAAATGATTCATTGGTCGCCCGAACAGACCCGCGCCGAGGTCAAGCGCATTCTCGACATCGGCAAACCCGGCGGCCATTTTCTGTTCGGCAACGGTGTGATGCCGTTGGCGGTGCCGGAAGCCAACATCCGCGCGATGGTCGATGCCGCTTTCGAATACGGGAGGCTGGAATGAAAAGCTTCGAACTCAAGCAAGACCCGCCGCTGACCATGGTCGGCTGCGGCATCCTACGCAAGGAAGTGGATCTGCTGATCGAAAAGAACCGCTGGAACGTGCACACCTATTTTTTGGATTCCGCGTTGCACAACTATCTCAATCGGCTTTCGGACGAATTGAATCAGGCCTTGACCGAGCGCGAACAGGCCGGCGAAAAAACCGTGGTGTTTTACGGCGGTTGCCATCCCTTGATGGAACATTTCCTGGATGAGCACCACACCTGCCGGACCCACGGCCAAAATTGCATCGTCATGCTGCTCGGCTACGAGGCGTTCATGCAAGAACTGGAGAAGGGCGCGTATTTTCTGGTCGAAGATTGGGCGTTGACCTGGGAGCCGATGATTACCGCCTGCTTCGGCACCAAACTGGACGTAGTCCGGGAAATCTTTCATAGCAGCCACAAATATATTCTGGCCTTGCGCACGCCTTGCAACGGCGACTTCACGTCGGCCGCCGAGGCGGCCGCCCGTTTCGTCGATTTGCCGTTGCTATGGCGGGACGTTGGCCTGGAACATCTGGAAGGAGTATTGGCCGATGCCATTCAACGCCGTTTGGCCGAGGAATCATGACAGCGGCGGCCGATCCTCGCCATCTGCAACAGCGCATCGAGCACCTGGAGGCGCGGGTCCGCAAGTTATCCGAAGAAAAAGCCAATTTATACTTGGTGTTGCACATGGTCGAATTGCTGAATACCGTCGCCGGCGTCGAGAGTTTGCTGGAAAGCTGGATGGCGGCGCTTTGCGGCACCTTGGGCGGCAGCAATGTGGAAATTTACTATCTCGACGAAGGCAAACTCCATTACGCCAATTTGTTCGGCGAGCGTTGCGTGTTGACCGAGATCGGAGACCCGCTGGTCGCCGAAGCCTTTAGCAGCCAGCGCTTTATCGAATCCGCCAGCGACGCCCGGCACACTTTGTTGCGCGGTACCGAGGTGCCGGTGGCCTGCACTTGGGTGATGCCGTTACTGGTCGGCAAGGAATTGATCGGCGTCGTCAAAATGACCGATTTATTGGGTTCGGCACAAATGCGCGACTATCTACAACCCTTTCTTTCGCATATGGCCTTGATCTTGAATAACGAAATCAAGACGCGTGTCGCCGAAACCGCCAACCGGGCCAAAAGTAACTTTCTGGCGACGATGTCGCACGAAATCCGCACGCCGCTGAACGGTATTCTGGGCATGGCCCAATTATTGAGCCTTCCGGGCGGCAATCCGGAGAAGCATCGCGAGTACGCCCAAACCATACTGACCTCCGGGCAAACCCTGTTGGCCTTGTTGAACGATATCCTCGATCTTTCCAAAATCGAGGCCAGCAAGCTGGAATTGGTGCAAGTCGCCGTCGCGCCGGCCGTGATCATCGAAGAAACGCGTCAGCTTTATGCCGAGAGCGCCCGCCAAAAAGGTTTGTCGCTACACGCCGATTGGCTGGCGGAGCCCGACCGGCATTATTTGCTCGATCCGGTGCGCTTGCGGCAAATGCTGTCGAATTTGCTGAGTAACGCGATCAAATTTACCGAGCGCGGCGAAATTCGGATCGAAGGTCGGGAATGGGTCGGCGAAACCGGCGCTACCGAATTGGAGTTTTCGGTCAGCGATACCGGCATCGGTATCCCGGCGGAGCAACAAGCACTGCTGTTCAAGCCGTTCACCCAGATCGATACCGGTGCCGCCCGCCGATTCGGCGGCACCGGCTTGGGCCTATCCATCGTACGGCGTTTCGCCGAACTGATGCACGGATGCGCCGGCGTCGACAGCGCGGCGGGCTCGGGCGCCCGGTTTTGGTTTCGGGTGCGCGGCGAGCCGACGGAGGTCGAGCCGGCAGCCGATCCAATGCCGTCGGTCGGCGAACCTCGCCGGCAACTCGTCGCGCCGACCGATGGGCGGATACCGAATATCTTGATCGTCGACGACGATAAAACCAATCGGGCGGTCGTCGAAGCGATGTTGTCCGACCAGCGGGTCAGGCTGATCAGTGCCGAGGATGGCCGGCGCGCGCTCGCGGTGCTGGCCGAACAGGCCGTCGATCTGGTGTTGATGGATTGCCGCATGCCGGACATGGACGGCTACGAAGCAACCCGGTGTCTGCGGCAACGGGAAGCTGGGGAAGGCGGCCGGCGCGTGCCGGTCGTGGCGCTGACCGGTCATGCCTTTGCCGAAGATCGGCAGCGTTGTCTGGATGCCGGGATGGATGCCGTATTGGTCAAGCCCTTGGAGCTGAGCGCCTTGAAGGGCCAACTCGCCCGGTTTTTGCCCGGATGGCACACTGTCGAAGCGGCGGCAACCGTGCCTGAATCCGCCGTGCAACTGGACTCGGAGCGGATCGCGGTTATGTTGGATGAGCTGGATGGGCTATTGGAAAAAAATCTGTTCAACGCGGTCGGCAAATACCAGGCCTTACAACAGTTGCTGCAAGGCAGTCCGCTGCAAAACCGGTTTCTGGCGGTGGGGCAAGCGATCAACGACATGAGTTTCGACCGGGCGCTGGTCCGGTTACGGGCTTTGCGCGCCGAAACCTCGACCGGGAGCGGTCCGCTATGAGCGAACGTCAACTAAAAATCCTCGCGATCGACGATACGCCAGCCAATTTGGCCTTGTTGGGCATGGCGTTGCAGGACGAATATTCGGTTCAAATCGCCACGTCCGGCGCGAAAGGTCTGGCGCTGGCTCAGGACGACCCACCCGATTTGGTATTGCTGGACATTATGATGCCCGACATGGACGGTTTCGAGACCTGCCGGCGCTTTAAGGCGGATGCCGGCTTGAAGGACATACCCATCATTTTCGTGACGGCTCTCAACGAGAAAAATACCGAAATGGCCGGGCTGGCCTTGGGGGCCACCGACTATTTGACCAAGCCCATCGACATCAATGTCGCCAGATTACGGATTCATAATTTGCTGGAACGGGAGCGCTTGCGGATGGCGCTGCTGGCGCGGGAGGCCGAGCAGCGCTTGGCGGCCAGCGTGTTCGCCCACACCCATGACGGCATCGTGATTAGCGATGCCGACAATCTGATTATCGATGTGAATGCGTCGTTTACCCGAATCACCGGTTATCAGCGCGACGAGGTGTTGGGACTGAATCCGCGGGTCCTGAAATCCGGCCGCCAGCCGGCCGAGTTTTACCAGACGATGTGGCACACGTTGTTGGAGCAAAACTATTGGCATGGCGAGCTGTGGAATCGGCACAAGAGCGGCCGGCATTACGCGGTACTCAGTTCGATTTCGGTGGTGCGCGATCAGAACGGCGCGATTCACCACTTCATCGGTCTGTTTGCCGACATCACTCAGTTGAAAAACCACGAGCACGATCTGGAGCAAATCGCTCATTTCGATCCGTTGACCGGGATTCCCAATCGCTTGCTGCTGGTCGACAGGCTGACTCAGGGGATTGCCCAGACCCGGCGTTCGGGACGGCAGATGGCGGTTTGCTATTTGGACCTGGACGGTTTCAAGCCGATCAACGACAGTTACGGTCACGAATTGGGCGATCAGCTGTTGATTGCGATTGCCCGGCGCATAACCGAATGCTTGCGGGCGGGCGACACCGTGGCGCGGATCGGCGGCGACGAGTTTGTCTTGCTGTTGCTGGACTTGCCCGATCGCGACGAATGCGAATCGATTTTGCAGCGGGTTTTGGCCGCGGTGGCCAGGCCGTTTTTGATCGACAATCTGGCCTTACGGGTGTCGGCCAGCATCGGTTTTACCTTGTTTCCGGATGACGACGCCGATGCCGATACCTTGCTGCGGCATGCCGATCAAGCTATGTACGGCGCGAAACACGCCGGCAAGAATCGTCACAATTTGTTCGATCCGGCGTCGGATAAAGCCGCACACGAGCGAGGCAGGGCGTTGGCCGACGTCGAACGAGCCTTGCGTAACCAAGAGTTCGAGTTATTTTTTCAGCCCAAGGTCAATATGCGCACCGGCAAGGTGCTCGGCGCCGAGGCCTTAATCCGTTGGCGCCATCCGCAACGCGGGCTGTTATTGCCTCAAGAGTTTTTACCGGTCGCCGAAAACAGCGATTTGATCGTCGAGATTGGCGATTGGGTTTTGCGCAGCGTGCTGGATCATCTGGAAGAATGGCGGCGAAACGGCTTGACGATCAAGATCGGGATCAATATCGCGCCGCGGCATTTGCTGCGCGAGGATTTCACTAGGCGCTTGGCGGCGCATCTGAACGACCACCCCGACTTGCCGGCCTCTTGTCTGGAATTGGAGATTCTGGAGACCGCCGCGCTCGCCGACATCGGCCGGGTTTACCAGGTCATGCGCGAATGCCAGAAGATGGGCGTCACGTTCGCGCTCGACGATTTCGGTACCGGTTACTCGTCGTTGACCTATTTGAAAGCCTTGCCGGCCGAAGTGCTGAAGATCGATCAATCCTTTATCCGCGATATCTTGCGCGATCCCGAAGACTTGGCGATCGTCGAAGGCATCATCAACCTGTCCGGCAGCTTTCGCCGCCAGGTGGTGGCCGAGGGCGTGGAGAGCGTCGAGCAGGGTTTACAATTGTTGAAACTGCGTTGCGAACAGGCGCAGGGCTTTTGTATTGCCAGACCGATTCCGGCCGCGCGATTGGCCGATTGGATCGCCAATTGGCAGCCGAATCCCCAGTGGCTGGATTTGGGGAATGGTTTGGCCTCGGACCAGGAATGAACGCGAAATCTTGGCGCGGCCAAGCTCAGCGTTTCCAGTCGTTGAGCGGCTCGTTGTCGTCCAGGTCGGCGGGATCGAGAATAATCGAACCGTCGGGCCCCCAGTTGACCTTGGTGATGCCGGGTTCTTCGGCTTCCAGGGCGCGTAGAATCGCCTCTTGCTGGTCGAGGCGGGTTTGTTGGTCGCGGACCTGATCGGCCAGTCGCCGGTTTTCCAACAACACCCGTTTCAATTCGAGACCTTTTTCGACGGCGTTGACGATTTCGTGGTTGTTCCAGGGTTTGTTCAAGAATCGGAATACCCCAATCTCGTTAATAGCCTGTTGCGTGGCTTCCAAGTCGGCGTAACCGGTCAGGATCAGTCTAACGGCGTCCGGCTGTAGAACCATGAATTTCATTAAAAAACTGATACCATCCATGCCTGGCATCCGGTAATCGCTGATCACCAGATCGAACGGTTGCTTGCCGGCGAGCACCAGCGCCTGCTCGCCGCTGTCGGCGGATACGACCTGGTAGGGGCGCAGCAGCCGGTTCAGGGCTTTTAGGATGTTGGGTTCGTCGTCGACGATCAGGATGCGGGCGGGTTGGGCGTTCATCGGCGTAGGGAGGCGGGTCGTTGGCTCGTTGCGTCAATAACATAATCATAGTTAGGGTTTTCGCGGACGTGTACAAGCAAAACAACTTTTTTCGATATACCTTGACCTTCGAGGACGGCAGTTCTCGGGATTTGCTGCTGGAGATCGACGCGGGTTCGGAAACGTTGGTCGCGCCGCCGCCGGAGGCCCCGCCGTTCTGGAGCAAGCTGGATTATCAGCAGTGCGAAAACTGCCCGTTGTCGGTCGAGCGTTCGCCGTTTTGCCCAGTGGCGATCAATTTGATTTCGTTGATCGAGTGGAGCGGGACCTTGGTTTCCTATACCAATGTCAAGGTGGAAGTCGTCACCACCGAGCGTAGCGTCAGCGGCGATACCACGTTGCAGCGCGCGTTGAGTTCCATCCTCGGTTTGATCATGGCAACCAGTCCTTGTCCGCATACTGAATTTCTGAAACCGATGGCGCATTTTCATTTGCCGCTGGCCAGTGCCGAGGAAACGGTTTACCGGACGACGTCGATGTTTTTGCTCGCGCAATATTTCTTGCACAAGGACGGCCGCGAGGCGAGGTTGGAGCTGGACAGACTGAGCGACATTTACGAACAGTTGCAGATCGTCAATCGAGCCCTGACGCGGCGCTTCAAGGCGGCGAGCAGTCAGGACGCCACCGTCAATGCGATCATCGTGCTCGATCTGCTATCGCAATCGGTGACCTGGTCCATCGAGGACGGCCTGGAAGACCTGCGTTATTTGTTCAAACGTTACGGCGTGAAATGAGCGGCGTTGCCCGCTAGACCCGGATGCGCAGCACCAGGTTTTTGCTGCGCTTGCGCATGTCCAGGATACTATCCACCTGAGCGGCGGTCAGGATCGTGTTCTTTAGGTATAGCACGTCGTTGCAGATGATTTCGGCGGCTTCCATGCCGGCTTGCAATTGGGTCCAGGAAATTTCGATGACCGGGCGCGTGTCTTCAACACTGGTTTCCGACAACAATCGCAAGAAGGACTCGACGACATCCGGATCGTAATCGCTGTGTTTGCGCAACAGCAAGCGGCTTTTGGCCTGGTCTACCGTCATCGCCGAGCCGGTGATGAAACCGTCCAGAAAGCAGATATAGTCGCGGACCACCGCCAGGATGCGGGAGCCCAGCGGAATTTCCGAACCGTGCAGCGAGTTGGGTTCGCCGGAACCATCGAAATGTTCGTATTGGTGGTGGATGATATTGGCGGCATTTTGCAGGGCGTCGATGCCTTGCAGCAGATTGAAACCTTCCCGGCCGTTTTGCAAATAGCGCTTCTTGTCGTGGCTGGACATCAGGTGCAGCGGTTGCCGCAGCAATTCGTCCGGCAGGCTCATTTTGCCGATCTGCGCCAACAGGCCCGCATAGAGTACGTCGCGCGCTTCGTCGGCGCTCAAGCCCAGCCGCTGTGCGACATTGCGGGCGTTTTCGGCGATGAACAACGAATGGCCGCTCTTGATGCCGGGTCGCATTTCGACGATTTTGGCGAAGACTTTTACCGAATCCACATACTGCCGCTTCAAGGCATTGTGAGCTTGATCCAGCTTTTGCAACGACAGCCGCAGCTGTTCGGTACGATGCTCGACTTTTTCCTCGAGATGGACGTTGAGTTCCTTAAGCTCCTCGTTTTGGCGGTTGATGATCCCGAACAGACGCTGGCGTTCGTCGCGCAGACGCTTTTGCTCGACGGCGTTGTTGACCAGAATTTTCAGTTCGTTGTCTTCCCATGGCTTGCTGCAATAGCAATAAATCCGTCCCTTGTTGACCGCCGCCACGGTCGATTCCAGATCGGCGTAGCCGGTTAATAGAATACGGACCGTGTCCGGCCAGCGCTCGGCGACGCGGGTCAGGAATTCGGCGCCGTCCATTTGCGGCATGCGCATGTCCGAAATGATCAAGTCGATAGGTTGATGGGCCAAAATTTCCAGTGCTTCGGCGCCGCTTTCGGCGGTTTCCACCCGATAATCGCCGCCGCGAAACAGCCGTCGCAGGGCCTTCAGAATGTTGGCTTCATCGTCGACGAACAGCAGATTGATCGGCGCGGCGGCGGATTCGGTGGCGGTCGGGTCGGTCATGGTCGTTACCTTGCCTGCGGCGGATTAGCGGATGGGTAGGCACACCCGAAACCGGCTGCCCTGTCCGGGCGTCGATTCCAGTTCGATGCGGCCTCGGTGATCCTGAACGATTTTGTAAGAGAGCGACAGCCCCAAGCCCGTTCCCTTGCCGACCGGTTTGGTCGTGAAAAACGGATCGAAGATTTTATTGCGGATGTCGGCCGGAATGCCGCGGCCGCTGTCCTCGATCTCTACCCACAGCCAATCGTTGTCTTGGTAACCGGTCCGTATCGTGATTTTGCCGAAGTCGTCGATAGCTTGCGCGGCGTTGACCAATAGATTCATGAATACTTGGTTCAGTTGGGCGCCGACGCAGGCGAAGGGTTTGAGTCCGGCGTATTCCTTGACGACTTCGGCCTTATATTTTAGCTCGTTGTTGATAATGTTCAGCGTGGCGTTCAAGCCGGCTTCCAAATCGAACGGCGCCAGCTCCTGGGTATCGATCCGCGAGAAATCGCGCAGGTCCTGAACGATTTTTTTGGCGCGCACCGCACCTTCCATTGCCTCGTTTACCAGATCCGGCAGATCGCTTTTGATAAAGGCAAGGTCCAGCGATTTTTGCAGGTTACGAAAGGTTTGAGCTTCGGCGTGATCGGCCGGCAATTGGCCCGCCAAGCGTTCGCCGGCTTCGCTCAGTTTCAACAGGTCTTGCAGATATTGGCGGAGCGTGTTCAGATTCGAGTAAATATAGCCGAGCGGATTGTTGATTTCATGGGCCACGCCGGCTGCCAGTTGGCCTATCGACGCCATTTTTTCCGATTGCAGCAGGTGGTTTTGCGCTTCCTTGAGTTGTTGGTTCAGCAAGCTTTCCTGGTTTTTCTCGATCAGCAGCGTTTCGTTGGCGATCCGCAATTCCTGAGTGCGTTGTTCGACTAATCCTTCCAACGCCGTTTCGGCTTGTTTTTGCACGCTGATGTCCATGCCGCAGCCCATCAGGCCGGCAAACCGGCCGTTGCCGCGTAGTCTGGGAACCGCGGTTTCCAGCACCCAAATTGGCGGCTTGCCGGCGGGCAGCAGCCGGTATTCGAGCTGTACCGCCTGTAAATCCACCGCCGCCTGCAAATAGCTTTGTCTGACCCTGGCCCGGTCTTGCGCGTCGATCAATTGCATCCAATTTTCCAGGTTCAGTTCGGTTTTCGCCAAGCCCAAGGTCTCCAGCCAATAGCGATTGCAGAAAATCGGAACGTGCTGGGCATTGGTGATCCAGATCAGCGCCGGCAACAGGTCGGCTAGCGCTCGAAAGCGAGTTTCGCTCTCTCGTAACGCCGAATATAAGTTGCTTTGCATGATGTCGGTCTGCTGTTGCTTCAGCGCTTCCGGATTGTCCGGATGCGTGTCGTTGATGGCCTGAGCCATCTTCTTGTCGGCGTAGAGAATGTGCGACGATAGCCAGCCGACCAGAAATTCCAACAACGCATTGGACACCCGATCGGGTTCGGCGATGGCTTTTTGTTGCTCGGCCACTACGGTAGCGACGAAGTCTCGGTGTTGCTGGCAATGCAGCTCGAAGTCGGCGGCGGCGTAATTGCCGGCCCGCATCAGCTCTTCTTCGTGCTTGAAATGGTAATCGGTGTAATCGATCAATGCCGCGACCAGATCCAAGATAGCGCGAGGCTCGTCGCCGACCGCGACCGCCTCGTCCAGCCGGTTGAGGATTTCCACCAACCGCCGGTGTTGGGCATCGACGGAAGGAATGCCGACATTGAGCTGATTGCTCCAGGTTAATATAGCCATGGATGTATTAACATTGGTTCTCTGGATTTGAAGGCCGGATAATACCCGGAGAATGATTTATCAAACAGGGTTGTCGGCCGAGGAGCCTCAGCCTTTAGCTCATACCCCTCATAACTGTAAGCGATCCGATGGACATTGCAACTTCCGATACCGATTCTAACGCGACTGTCCTGTTGGTCGACGACGATCCGACCAATCTGACGGTATTCGGACAGGCGCTGGCACCGTATTACGACGTGCTGGTGGCCAATTCGGGCGAACGGGCCTTGCAACTGATACGGGCCGGCGGATGTCCGGACTTGATTCTGCTCGACGTGATGATGCCGGACATGGACGGCTATCAAGTCATCGAACGCTTGAAGGCCGATCCGGCCACCGCCGCGATACCGGTGATCTTCGTCACGGCGCTCACCTCGGGCAGCGACGAAGAACGCGGCCTGCAATTGGGCGCGGTGGATTACATCAATAAACCCTGTCATTTGTCGATCTTGTTGGCCAGGGTGCGCACTCATCTGGAACTGAAGAAATCCCGGGATTGGTTGCAAAATCAAAACGCGTTTCTGGAGGCCGAAGTACAACGCCGGCAACAGGAAAATCAACACGTGCATCTGCAATTGCTGCAATCGGAAAAAATGGCGGCGATCGGTCAATTGGCGGCCGGCGTGGCTCACGAAATCAATAACCCGATCGGCTTCGTCACGTCCAATCTGAATGCGTTAAACGACTATATCGCCGATCTGTTTGCCGTGCTCGACGCCTGCGACGCGGCGGTGGCGGGCGGTCAAACCGATAGCGACGCATTGGCGCGGGCTCGCGCGCTAAAACAGGCCAAGAATTTGGCTTTTCTACGCAACGACATACCCGAGTTGATCGCCGAATCGCGGGAAGGTTTGGCGCGGGTTAGGCGCATCATCCAGGATTTGAAGGACTTCTCCCACGCGGACGAAAACCTGTGGGAAACGGCCGATTTGCATAAGGGTCTGGATTCGACGCTCAACATCATTTGGAACGAGCTGAAATACCATTGCACCGTCAGCAAACAATACGGCGAAGTGCCGCCCGTCCATTGTCTGCCGTCACAGCTGAACCAAGTATTCATGAATCTGCTGATCAACGCCGGCCAAGCCATCAAGACCACGGGCGAGATCGCGATTCGCACCGGTACGGCCGGCGCCGAAGCGTGGGTGGAGATCGCAGATACCGGCGAAGGCATAGCTCCCGAACATCTCAACCGTCTGTTCGAGCCGTTCTTTACCACCAAGCCGGTCGGAAAGGGGACGGGCTTGGGGCTGTCGGTATCGCAAAACATCATCAAAAAACACGGCGGACGGCTGGAAGTCAGTAGCGAACTCGGGCGGGGATCGACGTTTCGAGTCGTGTTGCCGATCTCCCAAACATAAGAAACCCGGCCGCGCGGGCGCGGCCGGGTCTGCCGTCAGTCGTTGCGTTGGCGTAGATGATCGCAGGATTCGTCCACGCCGTGGCGGTCGATATCGCAGACCGATTCCAGCCACATCGCGTTGATGATCGCAAAAGCGGCGGCGAAGCCGACGCCGAGTATCCAGGCAAAGTACCACATAGTGTGTCTCCGAATTAGTAAAGAGTATGGCTGTCGTTCAGGACGGTTTCCTCGGTCACGCTGCCCCAGATCACTTTGTAAACGAATCGGGTGTACAGCAATACGATCGGCAGGAATACCACGGTGATCCAGAACGCCCACAACAAGGTGGTGTGACTGGAACTGGCGTCCCATAGCGTCAAACTGGAGCCCGGATCGGTGGACGAAATCAGCAAGAACGGAAATAGGCCGAAGCCGACCGTCAGCGCGATGCCGGCGATACCCAAGCTACTGAACCAGAATGCCGCGCCACGCGATTCGCCCTTGCCCAATAGCCAAGCGGCGAATAGACCGATGAAACCGGCCACCGGCGCCAGCCACATCCAAGGGTAGGCCATGAAGTGTTGGAACCAGCCGGCCCCGGCCGCCACCACGGTTTTGCGCAAGGGGTTGGACGGCGCGTCGCCGGCCGCCATTTGCGTGATTTCCGGGCGCTCCAGGCCGAAGAACACCCACAGCGTCGCCGCCAGCAGCGCGGTCAGCAGCAGTGGTCCGAGCAGTTCGACCGCGAGTATCGAACGATGATGTATCGTGCCCTCGCTACGCCATTTCAAGAACAGCGCGCCGTGGAAGGTGGTCAACAACAAGCCGGTAACGCCGCACAGTAGCGCGAACGGGCTCAGCAGGCCCAGGAAGGTGCCGTCGTAAAAGGTGCGCAGGTCTTGGTCCAGATGGAACGGCAGCCCCAGGATCAGATTGCCGACCAGTACGCCCAGCAAGACCGGCGGCAAGGTGCCACCCAGGAACAAACACCAATCCCAAGTGTTACGCCAGGTTGGGTCTTCGATCTTGCTGCGGTAGTCGAAGCCGGCCGGCCGGAAAAACAACGAGAACAACACCAGCAACATGGCCGCGTAAAGGCCGGAGAACAGCGTGGCGTAGACCGCCGGCCAGATCGCGAACACCGCTCCGCCCAGCAGAATCAGCCAAACCTGATTGCCTTCCCAGGTGGCGCCGACCGTGTTGATGATGACGCGGCGCTCGATGTCGTTGCGGCCGATAAAGGGTAACAGCGTGCTGACGCCGAAATCGAAGCCTTCGGTCAGCGCGAAGGCGATGCCGACGACGCCGATGAACAGCCACCAGATGACTCGTATGGTTTCGTAATCGAACATGACTTACTCCTGTGGGTGTGTAGATTGCGCGTTGCGGCCGCGATGGCCGTGGCGCGTGTCGCGCATGCGACCGGCATCGCCGGCGTGTCCGTCATGCTCGCATTTCATGGCTTGTCCGCCGACGGCGTGGCGGGCGTGATCGCTGAGCTGAGCGCCGAAAAAGCGGTGGATCGCGTCGACCAGGGCCGGCTGCTCCGCCGAATATTCGATTTCGGCGCCATTGGGCAACTCGCGGTAATCGAATCGCACCGCGCCTGCCGCGGCCGCTAATTCCGCCAGGCCCGGCATGTCGTCGCCGTGTATTCGCCGCTGTCTGGAAAAGTCGCCGTTGCGGAAGCCGGCGCTGATGTCGGCCAAATGTTGACGAATCAGACTGATTTGCTCGGCGTCGTTGGCGTCCTTGGCAATCACTTGCTGCAGACCGCCGTGTTCGGTCTTTTCGAACACATGCAGGGTTTTGTCCAACGCGAACGGCATGACGTGGCCGCCGCGTTCTGCGACCTGGTCCAAACGGGCCGGACTGGCCGGCGGTTGTGCCTGGCTGGTGCCGGCCGAGACGACGATCGCCAGGGCTAGCAGAGATGGATGGATATGCTTCATTCGATTCTCCTATTTATCGACGATGGCTCACTCAGTGGGCACCGGCCACGGCCGCGCCGCGCTCTAAACAGTACCGGCCGGTGTGCAGACTGCTAGGCCCGAGCCGGACATACTTCAGCATTAGGTACATCTCGATAATCAGCAGTACCGTATAGAACAGCGCGAAACCGGCCAAGCTGAACCAGAGCTGGCCGGCTTCCAGGTTGGACACGCTCAGATGGGTAGGCAACACGCCGGAAATGGTCCAGGGTTGGCGGCCGACTTCGGCGACAAACCAGCCGGTTTCCGCGGCGATCCACGGCAGCGGTATGCACCAAACCGCCATCCGCATCAGCCAGCGTTTTTGATCGGCGACGCGGGTTGCACAGTAATAGAACGCCATCGCGAAGATGAACAGCATCGTAAAGCCGCAGGCGACCATGATCCGGAAGGTCCAGAACAGCGGCGCGACGCGGGGGATGGTATCGTCGGCGGCCTTTTCTATCATCGCCGGCGTGGCGTCCGCGACCTTTTCGGTGTACTTTTTCAACAGCAGGCCGTAACCGAGGTCTGCCTTATGTGCGTCGAATGCCGTTTTGGCGCTCAGGTCGCCGCCCCGCAGTTTCTGCAATTCGGCGTAGGCGATCATGCCGCTCTTGATGCGCTCGGCACTTTCGCCGCGCAAGTCTTTCAGCCCCTTGACGTCCTCGTCGATCGAGCGGGTGGCGATCAAGCCCAGTACGAACGGTATCTTGATCGCATAGTCGGTATGTTGGTTTTCCTGATCCGGGAAACCGAATACGGTAAAGCTGGCCGGGGCGGGGTGGGTGTCCCATTCGGCTTCGATGGCCGCCAGCTTGATTTTTTGGGTTTCGCCCGAGGTATAACCGCTCTCGTCGCCGAGTACGATCACCGACAGGATGGACGCCAAGCCGAAGGCCGAGGCGATCGAAAACGAGCGTCTGGCAAAGCCGATGTCGCGCTTGTTCAGCAAATACCAGGAGCTGATGCCTAGCACGAACATCGAGGCGGTCACGTAGCCGGCCGCGACGGTATGCACGAACTTGACTTGGGCGACCGGGTTGAAGAACACGTCGGCGAAGCTGGTCATTTCCATGCGCAGCGTTTCGTAGTTGAATTCGGCGCCGACCGGAAATTGCATCCAGCCGTTGGCAATCAAAATCCACAGTGCCGACACGTTGGTTCCGATCGCCAGCAGCCAAGTCACGCTCAAATGTTGCACCTTGGACAGTTTATCCCAGCCAAAGAAGAACAGGCCGACGAAGGTCGATTCCAGAAAGAACGCCATCCAGCCTTCGCTAGCCAGCAGCGGTCCGAAGATGTCGCCGACATAGTGCGAGTAATACGACCAGTTGGTGCCGAATTGAAACTCCAGCGTCAGACCGGTCGTCACCCCCATCGCGAAGTTGATGCCGAACAGCTTGCCCCAATAGCGGGTCATGTCTTTATAAACTTCCTTGCCGGTCATCACGTACACCGATTCCATGATGCCGAGAATAAAGGTCATGCCCAGCGTTAGCGGCACGAATAAAAAATGGTACAGCGCGGTTAGACCGAACTGCATGCGGGACAGCATGACTATATCGTCACCGAACATGGTTGGACTCCTTTACGGTTGTGGTGGAAAGCGTTGCCGGCGTCGCGGCGGGTAGGGCCAGTCGGGCGGCGATGTCCGGCGGCCCGGCCGGACGGTCGAGCCAGCGGAACAGTAAAAACCAAAGGCCGATCAAGAACAGCAACTTAATCAGCAGGGCGAAGCCAATCTCCCAACGCAGTAATCCGGCGCGGGGCAAGTCGGGCGGTATGGGTTTGACGTTTTGCATGAGTTTGACTCCGTGGGTCCGTGTGCTTAGTTGTCGTCGGTGGGTTTGCGGATGATCCGGGTGGCGATCGCCAGCATCAGGATGGCGCCGGCAATCATCAAAATGCCGGGTCCCGCCTGGTGGTGGGCTTGAATATCGCCGATTAGCAGTCGGGCAAGCGCGGTGATCGCGATGTAAATCAAGCAACGTACCGGCATCAGATTGGTTTTAAAATAAATGCCGACCATCGCGCCCAGTTCCAGATAAATAAACAACAGCAAGATGTCGCCTATCGTGGCGTGGCCCTGCATCATCATGCCGCCATAGGCCACGACCGCCGACCAGACGATGCTGGCGCCAATCACGAACAGGGCCAGGTAATGGAAGGCTTCGATCAGCAGGTTGCCGATTTGGTCGGCCCTGACCTTGTTGCGTTCGTACCAAAGGTCGAAACGTTGCGGTTGCATGCGGCTTTCCTCAGTGCATTTGGCCGTGCATGGCCGCCGCCGGGTCGGCCGGAGCCGCTTTCAACATTTTCATGCCGCGCATGCCCATCATCACCCCCATCGTGATCAGCAACAGCGCCGACACTTTCAGCAATTGCCGCATCACGCCGGCCGGCAACAGCGTGGCGAACAGGCCGAAGCCCAACAAGGGCGGCAGGGTGCCGAGACCGAACAAGCTCAAAATCGTCGCGCCTTGCAGCGGATCGCCGCTACCTGCCGCCATCACGTACATGGCTTGCAACGGTCCGCAGCCCAGCAACAATCCCGTCAACAGGCCGGTCGCCAACGGGCTGCGCGGCCGCCGGCGTAGCCCCTCGCGGACTTGCCGGTTCAACCCGGCCGGTCCGCGTAAACCAAAATGCCGCAACCAACCGAAGACATTCAGCATTTTCAGCCCGTACAGCACCAAGAACAGACTGGCCGCCAACGCGGCAACGGCGCGCATCGTCGGCGTAATCGCGATCAAGGCGCCCAGCAAGCCGAATCCGGCGCCGATCACGGCATAGGAAGCGGTTTTACTCAAGCCGTACACCAAGTGAGACAGTGCTTGCCGAAATTTACCGCTTGTCGGGTCGGTGTAGCCGACCACGAAGCCGCCGCACATGCCGATACAGTGAAAGCCGGTCAAAAAGCCCAGACCCAACAACAGACCGCGGTCCATGTGCGGTCCGATTTGCCGCATCACGTCCGGCATCAGACTTTTGCCCCAAAACGTCACGCCGCCGACGCCGATCAAGAGCAGCACAAACGCCAACACGCTCCAAACGCGACCGGCTCGGGCGGCCGGCCGCGGATTGGCTTGGTAGCCGCGCGCCGCCAACGCGGCTTGCACGCGGTTTAGATCGATCAAGCGGTTGTCGTAGCTAAATTTGGCTTGGTGCTCCGCATAGCTGACCGCATCGACCTGAACGCCGGGCAGGGCTTGCAAAATATCCGCGATGGCCGCTTCGCAACCGCCGCAATGCATGCCGCCAATGTCGAGTTGTACTGTTTCCACCGACATGATTCGATCCTCCGCTATCTTGGGCGAAGCGCTATTCCACCAGGAAGTCGCGCATCATCCCCATGTCTTCGTGTTCCAGGTTGTGGCAGTGATACATGAACAAGCCCTTGAAATCCTGGAACGGTTTGATCATTTTTATCCGTTCGCCCGGCATGACCAACACGGTGTCTTTCCAGCCGCTATCGATAAAGCCGTCCTTGACCGATGCGTAATCCGCGCTTACGCCGGCCGTGTCGCGCTCGAGAATCTGGAATTGCTGACCGTGCAAATGGATGGGGTGGGCCATCGCCATCATCATGCCCATATTGCCGCCCATGCCGTGCCGCCCCATGCCCATCATCCCGCCGCGACCCATTCCGCCGTGCGTATGAAAAATTTCCAGGGTTTGCAAAGTGTCGACCTGGATGCGTTCGCCGGGCTGGATGTCGTTGAACGCGTAAGGCCTATCGTTCAGCACCATGCGCATCGGGCCCTCCGAGATACCGATCGGGACGGGTTGTCGCGGATTGGCGGTATCGGTCGGCCGATAGCGTTTAATAGTAGACAATTTGTGAGGTAATGCCGGACTGTCGCCGGCCGGTCGTGCTATCCGCACTTGAAAAATCGGGTAATCGCCGCCAACCGGCAGCGCCGAGCCGTGCATGCCGCCCATCATTCGCTCGCCCATTCCGGGCAATACGCCGGAAAAAGAACGGCTGCGCATCGTTAACCGCGTTCCGACTTTACGCCCGCTGAAATCCGCCCAGACGTCGATACGTTCGCCGGGTGCCAGCATCACGTAAGGTTTGTCGATCGGGGTTTCCAGCAAACCACCGTCGCAACCGATGACGGTGACGGGGCTAGCGTCGTCCCAAGCCAGTTTGTAGATGCGCGCCGTTGAGCCGTTGAGGACGCGGAAACGGTAAGCCCGAGCGTCGGCGTCGAGCTGAAAATCGGGGCAACCGTTGACCAGAATTCGGTCGCCGTAGAATCCCATCATTCGGTCGTGCATGTGGCTGGCGTATACCAGTTGGTTTTGCCCGTCGAAGCGGCGGTCTTGGATCACGATCGGAATTTCGTATTCGCCGTCCGGCAGTCCCAGACGGCGTTCTTCGGAGTCATTCACCAGAATGGCGCCGGCCAAGCCTTGGTAGACATGCTTGCCGGTCAAATTGTGGGTGTGCGGATGATACAGGTTCATGCCCGCCCGGTTGCGCATCTCGAATTCGTAAACGTAGGTCTCGCCGGCGGCAATCTCGTAGAGCGGATGGCCGTCCATCTCGGCCGGCACGTGCAGGCCGTGCCAATGGGTGATGGTGGGGCCATGCAGCCGGTTGCGCAGATTGATGCGAATTTTTTGGCCGGTTTCGAAACGCAACAGCGGCCCCAGATAAGAATCCGGCAATTCGGTCAACGTGCCGGCGGGGCCCCTCAGCAGTTTTCCCGTGTACTTTAATACCCGCGTCGGCTGGCCGGGCAATATCGTTTGAGTCGCTTGCTGGCAGATCAAGTCGAGTTCGACGTCCGGGTGAAAGTTGGCCGAAGCCTGACGCGGCGGCGTTTTCGGCATGTCGCCCATGCCTTCCATCGCCCGCGCCAAGCCGGGCATCGCTGCCCAAGCCATCAGACCCGCACCTGCTTGCGCGAAAAAATGCCGACGCGCACGGCTGAACGTTTGAGACATATTCCCCCCCTCGAACCTCGGTTATCGTTATTATCCGCCCGGCGATTCCGGCACGGCGGCCGTCCCTGGGTCGGCGCGAAACGCCGTGGCGTTCGCGGTCGAGCGCTTAGCGTCTCCGCGCTTCGCGATTAATGCGTCAGTGGCCGTTTAGCCGGCGCGCCGGGCGGCCGGCGATGAATTCGTCCGCCAATCAGCAACAAGGTCAGCAAAATGGCGATGCCGGCCAACAAGCGGTTGACATGCGCGCGATCGGCTATCAAGTCCTGCAATTCGCTCCACAGTTCGGCGGTCACGGCGTTGGACAGAACGTACCCGGCCACCAGCAGTACGAACCAGCCGAAACCGCGCCGCAAGGCCGCCGGACTTAAGTAGTTGGACAACCAACCGCCAAGCAAACTGCCGACCACCGCGCCGCCGGTAAAGGTCAAGGTCAACGTCAAATCCAGCTCGGCATGATTGCTGTAACCGGCCAAGCCGGCTACCGCGTTGATGACGATGATCAGCAGCGAGGTGCCGATGGCCGCGGTCATCGGCAAATCCACCAGCAACACCAGCGCGGGCACGATCAAAAAGCCGCCGCCGACACCGACCAAACCGGTCAGGCCGCCGACCAGCAAGCCGTCGAACAACAGGCGCGGGTAGGGCGTATTTAGCGGGCACAGACCGCCTGAAACGACTTCGTCGGGCCGAGGCGGCCGCTTGTTGGCGATCATCGCCAAGGCCGTTACCAATGTCACCAGCCCGAACAAGGCCATCAGCAGGTCGCCGGAGAATTGGCCGGCCAGCCGGCCGCCGCCGAAGGCGCCCAGCATGCCGGCGGTACCGAAGGCCAGCGCGCTCTTCCAGCAAACATGGCCGCGCTGGGCGTGCGGAATCAAGGCCATCAGACTGGAGATGCCGACCACGACGAACGAGGTGGCGATGGCGGTTTTCGGCGCGACGTGCAGCAAGTAAACCAATACCGGCACGGTCAGAATCGAACCGCCGCCGCCCAACAGGCCCAGCAGCAACCCGATCGCAATCGCCAACGCGAAGGCCGTGATCATGGCTTAGGCTCCGGCTTCGGTCATGCCGCAGGATTGGTTGGCCGGTAAAGCTTGGTCGATGAAGCGCGGATAGGCCAGTTTCAGTTCCGCCATGATCGCGATGAATTCCTCGCGGCTACGGCCTTGGCCGATGCGCGGGTTTTTGGCCATCTCCTGCTTGATGGTCGAGACGGTGTTGCCTTGGTAGTCATGCCCCGGATACACCAGCGTGTCCGGGGGCAACGTGAATAGTTGGCCGGTGATGCTGTCGTAGAGTTGGCCGGCGTTGCCTTGTTGAAAGTCGCTCCGGCCGCTGCCGCCGATCAACAACGCATCGCCGGTGAACACCCGGTCGCTCATCACGTAGGATACGCAGCCGGCGGTATGGCCCGGCGTATGGCGGACTTCGAAGTCCAGGTCGCCGATTTGCAGCGGCACGCCGTGGGTGACCAGCAAATCGGCGCACATCGCGCCGGCGTCGCGATGCACGACGCTTTTGCTGCCCAAGGCTTCCCGCAAGCGGCCGGCGCCGGTAATGTGGTCGGCGTGGACGTGGGTTTCCATCGTGTACACCAGTTTCAGGTTCAGACTGGCGAGCAAGTCGATGTAGGCCGGCACTTCCGAGGCGACCGGGTCGATCAGACAGGCGCGGCGGGTACGTTCGCAACCGAGCAAATAGGTATAGGTGGAAGTTTCGGGTTCGAAGAGTTGGCGGAAAAGCATCGTCGTTCTCCAGGTTGGTTGAATCGGGTAGACGTTGTCAATACGTAATCAAGAGCCGTGCCAATAGCTTGCACTGAATTTTCATAGGCTAAGTAATTGATTTCACAGGCTGTCGGTAGGGAGCAAGGCGGAAACGGTTGTTTCATGATGAAACATTGAAACAATACTGATACGCTTGAAACATTTTTGAAACAACCGCTCGAAAGGCCTATGTCGTTTTCATCCGCATTGTTTAAAACTTGGCTTTACCGGGCCGGCGCCGAGCCGCTGGTCGAGGCGCTCAGCGATCTGGCCGACAGCGGTGCGGTATTCATCGTCGATGCCGACAGCCAGATACTGTTCTGGAGCAAGAGCGCCGAAAAGCTGTTCGGCATCGGCGCCGAAACCGCGCTGGGCCAACCCTGTCACACGGTGTTGCATTGCGACGGCGAAGGCGACCCTTGCAATTTGGCGGAACTGCGCATCATCAAGTCGCAGGGATTGAACGTCCACTTGCCCAACGGCGTCACGCTGCCGTGTTATCGAACCGCGCGGGCGTTTTTCGACGGCAACGGGGTGTTCGTCGGGGCGCTGGAAATCGTTCGACCGCAAACCGAAGCCCAGCCGGCCAGTGCCGGCGACCACGACAGTTTCCACGGCATCCTGACCCGCGATCCCTTGATGCGGGAAGCGATCGCCATCATCCGCAACGTTGCCGAAACCGAAGTGACGGTACTGATACGCGGCGAATCGGGAACCGGCAAGGAAATCGTTGCTCACGCGCTGCATTTGGAAAGCCCTCGCCATTTCCAGCCGTTTTTGGCGATTAACTGCGCGGCGCTGACGCCCAGCTTGCTGGAGAGCGAACTGTTCGGCCACGTCAAGGGCGCGTTTACCGGCGCGGTGCGGCATCACATCGGCCTGTTCCAGCGCGCCAACGGCGGCACGCTGTTTTTGGACGAAGTCGCGGAATTGCCGCTCGAATTGCAAGCCAAGCTACTAAGGGTGTTGCAGGAGCGCAATTTCATTCCGGTTGGCGGCGACGCGGCGGTCAGCGTGGACGTGCGCATCATTGCCGCCACCCACCGCTCGCTACGGGAGGAAGTCAAGGCCGGCCGCTTTCGCGAAGATTTGATGTACCGCTTGCGGGTGGTGCCGATTTATCTGCCGCCGTTACGCGATCGCCGCCAGGATATTGGTCTGTTGCTATGGCATTTGATCGAACGCCACAACTTGCAAGGTCGGCGCCGGATCGATGCGATCGCGCCGGAAGCAATGCGCTTGCTGTTGGATTACCCTTGGCCCGGCAACGTCCGGGAATTGCAGAACGTGGTCGAATACGCCTTTGCTGTGGGGCGGGGCAGCGAAATGCGCTTGGAAGAATTGCCGCCGGAGTTCCGCGAACCGTTCGGCACGGCGGCCAAGCTCCCGCTTGCAGGTCAGACCGGGGCGCGTAGCGGCGACGAAGCCGGGTTGATCCGCGAAGCTTTGGCTCAGGGTGGCGGCAACTTGGAGCAAGCCGCCCGCTACGCCGGCATGAGCCGAGCCACCTTCTGGCGCAAGCGGCGCAAATACGGGTTGTAGCGGCGGGCCGGATTGATCGGTTCTTGCCTCAATACTCGCGGTCCGCACGAGACAGCGCTGTCTTGGAACCGGACCGAGGATGTCTCGCGCCCACGGCCGCCAAGCGTTGTCGCGACGGTCTCGCGTTGGCGGCTCGGCGGTGCGGCAATTCAACGCATATCGAAAAATCACGAGGTTTGTTAGATTTCGCACTTTGTAGCGCTTCGGGCAATTCGAAATCCGGGGCCGATAGGAGCATCAACATGAAACATCCGATAAAAGCCGGCTTGCTGGTGGTTGTGCTCGCGCACTTGATCGTCGGCGGCGCGGCCATCCACGCGATGTTCGCCTGGATTTTCGGAGGGCACGACCCTGTCACGGTCACTGCCGCTACTTCTACCGCCGGCCAGCCGCAAGTTTTGGGTGGCGGCGAACCCGCCGGGGCGGTGCTGGCCGCCAGCCAGCCAATACCTGGCAGGTAAGCGTCCTTCGAGCTGGCGGCGGCCGGTTCGACTTTCAGTTTCAGGTCGGACATTAAGCGCCGGAGGAGTGTCCCGCGAGGTTGTTCGCGAAGCCGCCGGTAATCCTCTGCGCTGAGTAGGACCGGTTGCGGCAGCGGTACGGTCATAAAAGACTCAAGCGTTCAGCGACGGGTAGAAAGGCCAGGGCTATTTTTAGGCTTTGCCGGTCTTTGCAAGCAGTGCTAGGCGTTGGCGATCCGCTTAAATCCAAGTCGCTCCGGCACGCGGCGCCGACACCGATGTTTTTAGCGAGGATAAAAATCCGCTCCCGATCCGGCGCCTGTGATAAAACCCCCGCGTTTTTCCGATACGGTTTAGCTATGTCGATGTCCGCTTTCCCTATCCTGTATAGCTTCCGCCGTTGTCCTTACGCGATGCGGGCTCGATTGGCACTGGCGGCCGCCGGCGTCGTTGTCGAGCTGCGCGAAGTCCAATTGCGTCAAAAACCGGCGGCATTGTTGGCGATTTCGCCTAAGGCCACAGTGCCGGTGCTGCTGACCGAAACCGGCGAGGTCGTCGACGAAAGCCTGGACATCATGTTCTGGGCCTTGCGGCGGTCCGATCCCGAAGGTTGGCTGGCCGGCACCGACTCGGCGCGCGCCTTGATCGCGCGCAACGACGGCGAGTTCAAGCACTGGCTGGACCGCTATAAGTATGCCGATCGCTATCCCGAACACAGCCAGACCGATTATCGCCGACACGGCGAGGCGTTTTTGACGGCATTGGACGATCGTCTAAGGGGCTCGGCCTACTTGCGCGGCGACCGGTTCGGTTTGGCCGACGCCGCGATTGCGCCGTTCGTCCGCCAATTCGCGGCGGTCGACCATGCCTGGTTCGAGGCCGCCGCTTATCCGGCGTTGCGGCGCTGGTTGAGCGAGTTTTTGGCGTCGACACGTTTCGCGGGCATTATGCACGGTTACAGCGCCTGGCAGCCGGACGCCGCGCCGGTTTGGTTCGGCGGCTTAATTTAGCGGCTCTGCAATGGGGCTTGAGTCCTTGGAAAGTGTTTCGATAACGTACGGAGATACCTTAAGTTGGAAAGGCCTCGGTTCCGGCCGAAACCTCTCTAAGAGACTTGTAACGATTCAGCAGAGGCTTCTTCCGGCGCGAAAACCGTCGTTTGGTCGTTAGAGCTTTGGCGGGCGCGGCCCTATCGAGTTTTTACTTGACGACTCAATGGGCCTAACGCGCAAATACCCTACTTAGGGAGGGTTTCCGGGACACGGATTTGCGGTTATTGTGTACCCGCTGATGAATGTTGCTAGAGCGGCTGGTCAGCGTAGTCGGATTCGATCAATCGATTGTCCGAGCATTTCCAAGACAAACAGGAGTTATCATGAAACTATTACGTACCTCATTTATGACGGCCGTGCTGTTAGGCGCGGGGCTGAGTGCCGCTGACGCCGCGCAACAACCGAATTATTACGAATGCGTTGGTCGCGGGGCCAGCCTAAGCCTCAGTGTCGGCAGTAAATCGGAAGTCGGCATCCTGCCGGCGACCACCGTGCTCAATCTGGAGCTGGGTAAGAAGAGTTATTCTTACCAGGATACCGATATTTCCGTGGAATCGACCTTAATTGGCGACCTGTGGGAGGTAACTTTGGGCTTTATCCCGGATGTCAGCGTGGATCACGCTTCGTTGGTCATTCCGCAAATCAATCTCGGCAATGCGCCTTACCGCTTCGCGAGCAAGCTGATTTTGACCCACGTACAGACACCATTCACCACCGAACCCCCTGTTGGCGTTGTGAATGCTTCGAAGTACATCGACCTCAACTGCACCGCGTCGGTGTTGTTCTACTAAGCGCTAAAACCCCGCCGGCGGCGTGATCCCAAACCGGCGGGGCCGATTTCGCCATCGGCTAGCTTTGGAGCAGTACAGCGGTTGGCCGATTTGGATGAGGCCGTCGTGGTTTGTGAGCGTTGGCCGGCTCAGTTTCGCCAATCAAAATGAAGCTTCCGCTTGAAATTTATGCCATCGCTCACCATGCTGTGGATGTAGCGCCGCTTGCTGGCGAGATTCTAGTCAGTCGCCCAGCGTGCAAAGCGTAGATTGAGGTTCCCGCGGTCCGTCGCGGGAGCCTCCCCAAGCCGGAGGTCACCATGCAACATTCTCCCAATCCCCATTCAGCCGATGTATTCATCAAACGCCTGATCGCCGTTGGCGCGGTGGCGGCCGGGTTGATCCTGCTGTGGCATTGGCGGCCGGAAACACCGACCGAGCCGGCGCCGGTCAGAACCGTCGCGGCGCGCGGCGATTTGGCCGCCGACGAAAAAAGCACGATAGAACTATTCGAAAAATCCCGCGACTCGGTGGTTTACATCACCACCGCTTCGCTGGTGCGCGACGCCTGGACCCGCAACGTATTCTCGGTGCCCAAGGGCTCCGGTTCCGGTTTTATCTGGGACGAGGCCGGCCACGTGGTCACCAATTTCCACGTGATCGCCGGCGCCAACGAAGCCACGGTCAAACTGGCCGACGGCCGCGACTATAAAGCGGCGCTGGTTGGCGCCAGCCAGGTGCACGACATCGCGGTGTTGAAAATCGGTGTCGGCTTCAAACGGCCGCCGCCGGTACCGGTCGGCACCAGCAACGACCTCAAGGTCGGGCAAAAAGTGTTCGCGATCGGCAACCCGTTCGGTTTGGACTGGACCTTGACCAGCGGCATCGTCTCGGCGCTGGACCGCTCCCTCGGCGGCCAAGACGGCCCGGCGGTCGAGCACTTGATCCAGACCGATGCGGCGATCAATCCCGGCAACTCCGGCGGTCCGCTGCTGGATTCGGCCGGCCGGCTGATCGGCATCAATACCGCCATCTACAGCCCCAGCGGCGCCTCGGCCGGCATCGGTTTCGCGGTGCCGGTCGATACCGTGATGCGGGTAGTGCCGGAATTGATCAAACAGGGCAAATACATTCGTCCGGCGCTGGGTATCGAGATCGACCAGCAAATGAACGAGCGCCTGGCCGAATTGACCGGTATCGCCGGCGTCGCGGTGTTACGGGTGCAACCCGGCTCGGCGGCCGCTAAAGCCGGTTTGCAGGGTATAGAAGTCACGCCGGACGGAGTCGTGCCCGGCGACGTCATCGTCGCGATCGACGGCAAGGACGTCGATTCCCTGTCCAAATTGTTCGCCCGTTTGGACGATCGGCAAGTCGGCGACGTCGTCAAAGTGCGGCTGGTCAACAACGGCCGGACGCGCGAAGTCGAAGTGACCTTGCAACCGGGGAACTGATGCCTACCCCCCAACCAGGCGCGCGAGGCCCCCGTGCCCGGTTGCCAGCTAGCTCGCCATTTGGCGACCGGCTGGTAAGCTGACAAGACGAACCACTCGTGTGACCAACCATGACCGCAAGCAAATCGCCCAGACTCAATCCGCGCAAACTGCTGCTCAGCAAATGGACCGCCGTGGCGCCTCGGCGTAAAGAAAAACACTTCATCGTCAGCGAAGTGCTGTGGCCGGACGACCCGGCGGCGCCATTGGAATTCATTGAATTGGAAGCCGTGCATAGCCGGCGCAGGCAACGGCTGCCGTGGCGGGCTTTGCTGGATACGGACACGTGGCGGCAGGGCTGGCATTGAGGGGCCGTCGATGAATGAGGTGGCGAGGTTTTCCGACCAAGCCAATCGGTCCGCCCCTTCGGCTCCGCTCCCTTCGACTCCGCTCAGGGAACGGGCCTGTTTTAAGCCGCGCGGAATTGGTTGTTATGTGACCGTTTCCTAACGCTCATGACACAATTTGTCACCCCGGATAATGAAAAAAGATGGGCGTGGGAGCGGCTTCAGTCGCGATTGAGAGCGTTCCGTCGCCGTTATGTCCGCACTTTGTCCAACGACTTTCAGAGTAACAGGCGCCGTCCGATCCCTGACAATGCTGTTAAGTTAAGCCGTACGTGGTTGACTGCATGGATGCGAGAAGTAGAGCAACGCAGGAGCAGTTGCCGAGAGCTTGTCGAACCATCGGGCCATGAACGGCTTAACTATTCGCCCTTCGACAGGCTCAGGACGAACGGTCAATCCTTAACTTAACGACATTGCCCCCGAGCGGAGCGACCCGGTCCCAAAATCGAGCCACAAGGTTCCTTGGCGGAGCCAAGAGTAGAACCACCCGGTCCCTGAGCGGAGTCGAAGGGAACGTCTCCCATCCAAACGCCGAATCGATACAATGCCTCCCACGCCAAACCAACCGGCATCGACTTGGATTTTTGACCAGCCAAAGGAAAACTCGAATGACCCGCTCGATCGCGAAACCGGCCAATCCGCAGGGGAAGGGGAGCGTCGCCGTGCTGGACAGCTTGCAGCAGGCCCGGAACCAATTGGTCGCCCCGGCCAAAAGCCTGCGGCAAATCAGCAGCGACTTGTTTACCTCGTTGTTCGTGTTAAACAGCCACATTCGTTTCAAACCGACCGCCAAGCAAACCTATTGGCTGTATCTGAAAGACGGCGAATATCGGCTGTCGTTGATCGCGCCGGCGCAATGGCCGCCGGATCGATCCGGCCGCTTCATTGGCGCCTGCGAGCTGCAAGCCGATTTGACCTGGACCCTGGAACTGTCCGCCGATTGCGCCAACGACCGAGCCTTCCTGCAAACAATAGCCGAACGCCGCCGGCAACTGGAACAGGCACTGCAACAGGCCGAAAAAATCGAAGACGCTTTGCCGGTCTACGTCGAAACGCTGTCGTATTACGCCAGGGGGCTGGCCTCGGCGTTGGCGTATTCGTTGAAGCAATCGATGCAAAAATCCGGCATTTTGGGTTTGAGCTTTCGGCAAGCCGAAAAGCAGCGGCGGCTGACTCAAACCGAATAGCGCAGCCTTGTCGCGCCGATCACGTGGGCCTTGCCGGAAATTTAAACTCAGTCAGGCACAAGCCCAACAACATACCGGTAAACAGACGACGGGATAAAAAAACGGGGGACGTTGCCGTTTGAACAGTCGCGCGGCCGTGTTTGAACCGCAACGATCTGCTCGCGACAGGCAACGCCGTCGTTTGCATGTGCAAGGTTCTTATCCGAACCGTCGGCGTTGCCATCTAAACACCCACGCTTCTCCGCCGAACAGGCAGACCTGCCTGTTGAACACGCAGTCATGCCTGATGCACAAGCAACGTCGATGGTTTAACACGCAAGCTTTCATGTTCACCACGCAAGCGTCGCCGATCAAGACGCGCGGGCCGCTGTTCATCGGACACGCGCCGCTGTTCGACGGAAACGGCCGACTGTCCATCGGCGACATCTCGGTGTTCGCATAAAATCGCCGCGTGTTCATCGGCGGGCGCCCGGTGATTATTCGCGGAACGCGTGTGTTAAACACTGGTTGGCCGGTTTTCGAATCAGACGCTTGCCTGTTAACCAAGCATCGCTCGCTGTTCGCGTTGGAATGCCGGCTGTTTAGCGGCGATGCCTGCGTGTCCGGCATGAAGCATTGACCCTGCGATGGAGAAGCGCGGAGTGTTATCCGAGCCGATTGGGGTTTTGTTAGTGGTTACCGCACGCTAGCCGGAAGGCTTGGATATTTTGGGGTTCGCCCCCTGTTACTGCTTTTGCAAACTTCGCGGTCGATCGGTTACGATCTGGGAGGCTTTGCTTCGTTCTTTTTGTAGATAGTATTGGCTCTGCGAAGGGAAAATGTCATTACCTATCGAGTGTTATTCGGCTATAAAGCCAAGCTGTATCGTATATTTGGAATATATTTGGTAATTCGGATGCCTAGCGAGAGAGCAACGCGAAACGACTTGATTGATACCCAGCTCGCCCTTGCCGGTTGGTCCAAGCAGCGAAAAATGCTGGTTGAAGAATTCTTAATGCAAGTCGCCACGCCAGACCAGCCCTATGGCAAAGACCAATTCGCCGATTACGTCTTGCTTGGCTCCGACGGTAAGCCGTTAGCAGTTGTCGAAGCCAAGCGCTCATCACGTGACGAACTGGCCGGGAAACGTCAAGCGGCGGACTATGCCGAAGCCATTAAAGCCAAAACTGGTGTTGATCCGTTTGTGTTCTTGACCAACGGTAAGGAAATCCAGTTTTGGGATCGAGACCGCTACCCGCCACGTAAGATCGCCGGCTTTTACACCCGCGATGATCTGGAACGTCTAAGGCACCAAAAGCAATACGCGCTGCCGGTGAGTGAAGTGACTATCAATGCCGAGATTGCCGGCCGCGATTATCAAAACGAAGCGATCCGCCGAGTGACCGAAGGCATCGATGCCGCCAAACGTAAATTTTTGTTGGTGATGGCAACCGGTACCGGTAAAACCCGCTCCACCATTGCCTTGGTCGATACCCTGCTACGGGCCAAGCGTGTGCAAAAAGTGCTGTTTCTGGCGGATCGTCGAGAATTGGTCCGTCAGGCCATGTCCGAATTCAAAACCCATCTGCCCAACGAAAGTTTGAGCCGAATTGAAGGCGGTGCGACATCCGGCGCGCGTATTCAATTCGCCACTTATCCCAGCATGATGCAGGTTTACCATCGCCTGTCGGTGGGTTGTTACGATCTTATCGTCGCCGACGAAAGCCATCGATCCATCTATCAACGCTATAAGGCCATTTTCGATCATTTTGATGCTATCCAGCTGGGGCTGACCGCCACGCCGACCGATTACATCGACCACAACACCTTCGAACTGTTCGACTGCGGTGACGGCCTGCCGTCCTATTACTACAGCTACGAACAAGCGGTTGCCGATAAAAATCTGGTCAATTACCGGGTATTGGATGCGCAGACCAATTTTCAGCTCCAGGGTATTCAGGGCGATGCGCTGCCCGAGCCGCTGCAACAAATGGCCCGCGACCAAGGCGTTGAGCTCGACGAACTCAACTTCGACGGCAGCGACATTGAAAAAGGCGTCATCAACCAAGGCACCAACGACGCCATCGTCCGCGAATTCATGGACAAATGCCGAAAAGATGCGCGCGGCTTGCCGCATAAAACCATCGTCTTCGCCGTCAGCCATGCCCACGCCAAACGCCTGTACGAGAGCTTCAACCGCCTCTATCCGGAGCTACAACGCCAGGGTATGGCGGAGATCATCGACAGCCACATGGAACGCGCCGATGCCACGCTGGACGATTTCAAATACAAAACCATGCCACGTGTTGCCATCTCGGTGGACATGCTCGATACCGGCGTCGACGTGCCGGCCATCCAAAATCTGGTGTTCGCCAAACCGGTATTCAGCCGGGTCAAATTTTGGCAGATGATCGGACGCGGTACCCGGCTCTACATCGACAAAGCCACCGGCCAGGCTAAAAAAGACTTTCTGATCATCGACCATTGGAAAAATTTCGCCTATTTCAAACTCAAGCCGGACGGTGAATTGGACCATCCCAGCGAACCGTTGCCGGTACGTTTATTCCGCCTGCGTTTGGAAAAATGGAGTACCTTGCACGCCCAACAGTTCGATACCCAGTCTGCCATTGATGAACTGCAAGCCATGCTGGCTGCATTACCCCGGCAAAGCATCAACGTGCGGCCGCATTGGGACGAATTGGACCAACTACTCGCGCAGTGGCCGCAACCCGTTCATACAGCCATCGAGCATCTGAGCAAAACCATCGCTCCACTGCTGCGCTTGGCACCGCTATCCGGGCTCGACGAACTGCAATTTCGCGGTTGGTGCGAGCGGCTAACCGTGGCCTGGTTAAAATCGGATGAAGCCGAACAGCTCACTGTAAAGCAGCGTATTCAAGAAGCCATTGCCAGCTTGGCCGACAATATTCCGGAAGTCCGCAAAGTGCAGGAACAACGGGCTTGGGCTGCGACCGCCGGCTTTTGGGATCATTTGGATTTGGCGCGCCTGGATAGTTTGCAAGCGACTTTCGCACCATTGATGCGTTACCGCACGGCCGCGCCCAAAAACACCGTGGAAATCAACCTGCCGGATGCCATCAGCCAACGCAGCTGGATCATTTACGGCCCCAGCGGCGAAGGTGCCTTCGCCGAAAGCTACCGCGAGCAAGTCGAAGCCTGGGTCAAACGTCTGGCTGACGAACTCCCGGCTTTGGACAAACTAAAAAGCGGCGAAAACCTCAGCGACGACGAACTCGACAGCATCGCCGCCACCCTGAATCAAGCCGATCTATTCGTCACCGAAGACACCCTGCGCAAAGCCTTTGAAAACCAAAGCGCCGCGTTGCCGGATTTCCTGCGCCACATTCTGTGCGAAGATGCCCGCTTGCCGGACCGGGAACAGCGCATCAATCAAGCTTTCGACGCCTATATTGCCCAGCACGGCTACTTACGCGCCAACCAGCTTAACTATTTGCGCGCGGTCAAAGCCGCCGTATTACGCCACGGCCGGATCAGCCGATCCGCATTGAGCGAACCGCCGTTATCCCGCGTCGGCCGGGTGGAAGCCCTGTTTCCGCCGCAAGACATCGAAGAACTCGTCGCTTTCGCCAACCAATGGGTTGACGATGCGGCTTAACCCACCAGGAATAAACCGTTAATGCTAGCCCCGCATATCAAGAAAAAAGTCGATGAACTTTGGAACCGCTTTTGGGCGGCCGGCCTGACCAATCCCTTGGTCGCCGTCGAACAGATCACCTATCTATTGTTTTTAAAACGTTTGGAAGACATCGACCGCAAGCGCGTCGAACGTAATCTGCCGTCCATCTATCAGCGCCGGGATAGCGATCCTGAGGGCATGAATCCGGAAACCTGCCGCTGGAGCTACATCCGCCAGTCGGAAAAAACCAATCCGCGCCATCTCGCCGAGGTGGTGTTTCCCTGGCTGAGAACCATAGATAGCCGTTTGACCGATCAGGAAACCGATTCCGAGCTGGGCGGTTTGGACAAACGCATGGCGGATGCCTATTTCCAGCTCGACCCCAACAAAGGCCAGGTACTCGGCGACGCCATCGATAAAATCGACCAACTGTTTGCCCGCGCCGGTGACGGCTCCGCCGCCCAGGACATCATGGGCGACACCTTCGAATACCTGCTCAGCGAAATGGCGACTGCCGGCAAAAATGGCCAGTTCCGTACCCCGAGGCACTTGATCCGCTTCATGGTGGAACTGCTCGATCCCGAACCCGGCGACAAAATCATCGACCCGGCGGCGGGAACCGGCGGTTTCCTGTTCAGCGCCCAGCAATACCTGATGCGCAAATTCACGATACCCGACAATATCCGCTTGGAATGGGACGGCACGCCGCACCGTTTGGACGGCGCCGGCACCACCACGCGCGAATATGCCGAAATCCATAACGGCGCCAATTTCGTCGGCTTGGATAACGACCGCACCATGACCCGCATCGGCTGGATGAACCTGATCCTGCACGACATCGCCGATCCGCAACTGGTGCAAGGCGACTCTTTGAGCAAGCGCGAAGGCAAAGCCAAACTGGCCGAATTGCTGACGCCGGAAAGCTACCGCTTCGTGCTCGCCAATCCGCCGTTCACCGGCACCGTCGATACCGCCGACCTGGAAAAAGACAGCGTGTTGTTTCCGCGCATCGGTGGCGGCGGCAAGAAAAAAGACGACGCCATCACCAACAAAAGCGAATTGCTGTTTTTGTGGCTGATGCTGGATTTGCTGGAAATCGGCGGCCGTTGCGCGGCGATCATTCCCGAAGGCGTGCTATTCGGTAATACCGACGCCCACAAACGCCTGCGCCGCGAACTGCTGACCGAGCATGTGGTTGAGGGCGTTATTTCCCTGCCCGGCGGCGTGTTTCAACCCTATACCGGCGTCAAAACCTCGATCCTGATCTTCCGCAAGGAAACCCGCCGCGACGACAAGCAAACCCTGACCGGACAAGCACCGCGCAGCGAATATGTCTGGTTTTACGAAATCGAAAACGACGGTTTTACGCTGGATGCCAAACGCAACGCTCGTCCCGGTCAAGCTAACGATCTGTGGGACGCGTTGGTCAAGTTTAAAGCCTGGCTGAACGAAGGCCGCGCCGGTGCGGAGCGACTCGAAAAAACCTATTGGCAACCGACATTCCACAAAGAACGCTGGCGGCAAGCCCAGCTCCGCGATAGCGCCGACCAACTGACGGCGGCCGGTCATGCCTTTGCCAACCAATCCGATAGCGGCATGTGGGACGGCCAGGTTTGGGGCATACACGAATTGTTTGCGGAAATGCCCAGCGATCCCAAAGCCGCCGAGGAACAAATTAAATCCCAGGTACAGGCAGCTTTGCTGACGTTGGCCAAAAGCTATTTGGGTTCAGCTTTACAACTGAATCGCAGATTTACGCAATCAAACCTAATTGGAGTTGAAAGTTTTGAGTTTTCGCAAAAGGAATTTGATGACTGGCAAAAAGCTATCAAAAGCTCACTGCAGGAATTCCGCCGCGCAGCTGCCGATGCGCATTTTTTTTTCGAGAGCGAGGATTCCACGGTCTTATCCCTATGGAAAGATTGGGTCAAAAACGCATTGAGTTCTGCAGAGTCAGAATTTGAAACTTTGGGCTCGGGAATTATTAGCAGCACTAGTTTTGTCCAATTTCAAGCGGTTAATAATTTAAAGTTAGAGATTGAAACTCTAGCACGCGAAGTTGCCAAGCTGGACGGCTTTGACGTGGTGCTACGCAGTCTTGCCGTCGATCAACAGACGACTATAGCCACCGCCAAGCATTGGGTGATTCCGGTACGGCAATGGCTGACAAACGACGACTGGCAATCGGCGGACGGTAAACTGCTAGGTTCGCACGATGCCAACGGCTTGGTCAGGCCGGAATATATCCGAGCCATGCTGGACCAAGGGCTGTACGACGACAAAGGCAATTTGAAAGACGATTTGCTAGATCCGGATTGCATCGAAGCTCGCGACTGGAACCTGTCGGCTGGGAAATACAAACCCTTCGATTTCAGCCAGCTCACGAGCGATAAGAGCGTCGTCGATTTGATTAGCGAGCTCCGTAAAGCCGAGCAGAAGATTATTGGCGGTTTGGACAAGTTGCTGGCGATGGTTGAGGGGCAGGAATGAGCTTAGCTGACTCATGGGTTGAAGCCCGTTTGAATGATGTCTGCTTGCTGAATCCTAAACTCGCACCAAATGAACGCCCGCACAAAGACATTGAGATAACTTTTATTCCTATGTCGGCTGTGGATGAAGTCGCGGGGGTAATTGCAAGGCCGGAGATTCGGAATTACAGTGAAGTTGCCAAGGGCTACACCAGTTTCAAGGAAGGTGATGTTCTTTTTGCTAAGGTCACGCCTTGTATGGAGAACGGCAAAGCGGCAATTGTTGGACCATTGCTGAATGCAATTGGCTTTGGCTCTACTGAGTTTCATGTATTACGTCCGATTGATGGGGTGTTACCAGAGTATCTGTTTCACTTTATCCGCCAGCCGTTATTTAGGAAATATGCGGCTTCGTCGTTCGTAGGTACGGGAGGGCTGCAAAGAGTGCCTCCAGATTTTCTTGCACGTCTAAAGCTCCCACTTCCTACGCTAGTGGAGCAAAAACGTATTGTCGAAATATTAAAACAGGCGAATGCCGTTAGCTGCTTCAGGGATGAGGCTCAAGAGATAATCAACCATTTAGCAAAACAACGCTTTACAGAGCTGTTTGGTCACCCAGCTGAAAATCCGAAAGGTTTTGATTGCTTTACATTAGATCAGTTTGGAAGTTTAGATCGTGGTATCTCCAAACATCGCCCGAGAGATGCCAACCATTTATTTGGTGGCCCATATCCTTTTATTCAAACCGGCGAAGTCGCCAATGCAGGTGACTGGATCACGACTCATAAATCGACTTATTCAGAGGCTGGTTTAGCTCAAAGCAAGCTTTGGCCAAAAGGCACGTTGTGCATCACTATTGCTGCCAATATTGCCAAAGCAGCGATTTTGGACTTCGATGCTTGTTTCCCGGACAGTGTTGTTGGCTTTACGCCGTTTGAGGGTATCTCAAGCGAATACGTGTTGTATTGCATCCGGTTTTATCAAGAATATTTCGAACATAAGGCGCCGAAAGCTGCGCAGATGAATATCAACCTGGAAACGCTAAGAACGTTGCGAATCCCCAATCCGCCCGAATCGCTGCAACTTGAGTTCGCCGATTTTGTTAAACAGGTCCGTTTACTGAGTCAAGCAACGACTGAGCAATTGGAAAAACATAATGAATTGCTCAATGAACTTAAAATTGCTGCATTTTCCGGTGAATTGACCGCTGGCTGGCGAGAAATAAATAGCAAGGAAATCGCCGCAGCCGTAGCGGAAAGGGATGAGTTGCTGCATAAAAAATCTACCAAGCCATTCAAGGCAGACGAACTCAATAACCAAACCCAACCGGTAACATCAAAATCAGTCCGGGCAAAAACCCGTGACTCCGCTTCGCCTCAACGCCTAAAGCAAATCGACCATGGGCGACCTGCTCGGCATTGGCTGATTAACGAACTCAGTGAATTTCAACACGCCATCTGGACTATGCTGCGCGACGAATGGCGCAACCTGGTCATCGTCGACGATCCCGAGGCGTTTAACGACTTCTGCACCAACCCGCAAACCATTTGGCCGATCGAGCATTTCAACGCCTCGCCCAACCGCATCCGCCGCACCCTGGAACAACTGGCGGCCTTGGGCTTGATCGCCAAAGTCAGCGTGCGGCGCCAGAATGCGGCGACACTGCAAATCGAATATTTAACTGCCTTCCGCCCGCTCCGCGACGACGAAAACAGCCGCTTGCGCGACGCGGCAATGTTGAAAAACGCGCTAAACGGCGATGGGCCAGCGTTCGGCGATTCAGCGGAATGAGGCGGCTTTCATGAAATTGCGTTATCTGCATCTGCAAGACTACCCGCCGATCAAGGACATCAAGGTGTTATTCGCCAGCGGTTCGCCGCTACAACGCGAGTGCGCGATTCGTTTTGTAGTTGGCGTCAACGGCAGCGGCAAATCCAATTTGCTGCGGGCCTTGGCCGAGGTGTTTCTGGCTTTGTCCGAACAGCGGGTGCCGCCGTTTCCGGTTAGCTTGGTTTACGAATTGGGCCAAAAAGGCTCGGCCAATCACCGCACGTTGTTGCTGCATTGTCCGGGCAAGCGCACGGCATCGAGTTTGTGGGTGGCTGAACGAGCGGCTTTCTCCGATCAAGGCTCGGTCGAAACCTTCGAGACGGCTATTCAGCAGCTTAGCGATATAGGTACGCCATCGGGTTTGGAAATGCGGCCGTTAATCGACCCCGGTTCATGGCCGACCGTTGCCACTACGCCGCCAACGATGGCTCTGCCTAATGCCGTTTTGGCCTATACCACCGGCGCGATAGCGCCCTGGCAAGCGATTTGGAACCGAAGTTCAGTCGGCCAAGATAGCGAAGAATCCTTCAGTTTGAATGACGAACCGAACGACATGGAACGGCCGCCGGGTTGGAATACGGCTTTGGAGCTGGCTAGCCAAAATCTGACTGGACCGACCAGTGCAATCGATAGTGGTCTCGGCGACATCTCGCCAACAAGCGATCTATTCCGCCGGCCGATTCTGTTGACGCCGGCATTATTGAAGTGTGCTTTATTGGTCGTTGCCTTGCCTCAAGCGTTTGTCGATACCGATGATAATCCTAACTTGCCTGTGCTTAATGGCTTGCTGGCCGGGATCGATGGCCGGGATGGCGAATATCGTTCGCCATTACAAGAAATGCTGCAACGTGGCGGTTGGCATCATTTGGTTTCGGTGGCTTTCCGTTGTCACATACAACCCGAAGTTTGGCGGCTTAATCGTAAGCTGGAGATTGCCCACGATTGGCTGATGTGTGCCGGCGAGGTGATTACCGAGCCGCATCCGACTCCGACCGAAGCTAAAAGAACGCTGTACTTCGATCTGAAAGGCGGTTTCAGCAGTTATAGTGAAACTCTATCAATCAACGATAATCTGCAAATCAGCGGCACCCAAGGCGAAGCGCTTTGGGCATTGTTAGGCGGCCACGAATCCACCGCTTTTGAGTTATTTACCAAATTCGTGGATTTATATCAGGCCGGCTTGTTCGACGATGTCGAATTACGCTTGCGCCGCTCCCCCAAGCCGGATGAATCGGCGGATCGTGACGCCGTTGAAAACGATGTCGGCGTATTACGTTACGAGGAACTGTCCGACGGCGAGCAAATGGTTTTGGGCCGGATGGCCTTGTTTCATTTGCTGGAAGGCCAACACGATTCTTTGTTGTTATTGGACGAGCCCGAGACGCATTTTAACGATAAATGGAAACGGGAAGTCGTAGATATTATCGACACCTCGATAGGCCGAACCGCCAATGATGTCCTAATCTCGACCCATTCCTCCATAGTTCTAAGCGACGTGTTCAACGATGAAATTATCATGGTGGAAAAGTCCGATGACGGTTCAGTCATACGGACAGTAACGGAACAAACGTTTGCGACCGATCCAAGCGCTTTGATGATGACGGTCTTCGAAGCCGATGACAGTATAGGCAAACGAGCGCAAGAGTTTATTGAAGACAGATTGCGCAAAGCTACCGGCACTGCGGCTGATATTCAGCAACTGGAACAATTGATTGCCAGGATGGGCTCGGGTTTTTACCGTAGCGAGTTGCGCACGTTGCTTAACAAATGGAAGGGAGCCGGAGATGCTTAAGCCGATTAACCAGCCTTTGTGTTGCGGCGCTCTAAATGCTTGCCGGAACTTACAGGTAAAGCTGACGCACTGGTTGTGTGATCCAGCTATCGGCGCAGGAGACATTAACGTGAATAATTTGACTTCTCCTCATGTGCCTTCGCAAATTGAAGCGAACTGGTTGTGGGATTTTCTGCAAAAAATCGATGCTGGTAAAACACTGCTGGAACGAGCACAAACGATTGCGGACATGCCGGTGACGGATAAGCAGCAACTAAGCAACTGGATAATTTCAGTCAGCAATCTTGCCAGCCAGTTTCAACAACTGCCTCCTCCGATATGGCCGATAACGCGTCCGGCTATTCCCGATAGGGCTTGGGAAGCATTCAAAGAATTAATGCTGGCATTCTACAAAAAAGCTTTCCGTAGCGGATTGCCTTACCTTGCAGATGGCACACCAGTAGCCACTGGAGGGGTGAACTATGCTCAATTTGTGGATGCCTTTCGGAATGCGCATCGATTAAAGCCGGACCCAAACGCTAGAGAAGTTTGTGTGGTATGCGGCGGGCCGTTGGGGCAAACGCCGGAAGTTGATCATTGGATTGCCGAGAGCGCTTATCCTCTATTGAGCGTTTGTGCCGACAATTTATTACCCAGTTGCGGTGACTGTAACTCGACAAGCAATAAAGGACCTAAACCAGTACATAGTGACGGCACTTTTACTGACTGGTTTCACCCCTATTTCTGCCATCCGAACGATAGTATTCGCTTGGTCTACGATTTGCAGACGCACTCAATTACGGCCACAGCAACAAGCCCAAGCGAAATGGTGAAAGTCAATAATTTAGACAAATTGTTTAATCTTAGCGAACGATGGACCCGTGAGTTCAAGGCTGAATATTCAAGGCAACAAGAAGTACTGTTGAAACGTGAAAGACGCAGAATAAATAATAGTCAGGCAAGGCATACGCAGGCTGAAGTCCTGGCACATTTACAAAACGTGCAAGATGACCTATTACAGAACGAGCCCCATTTTGAGGTCCACAGTGTCCTTTGTTCTGCGATGCTTGAGAAATCGAGGCTGGCGGCTTGGCAAACTGAATTAGGATTGGTGTCATGAGCGACAATCACAACCCCGTCACGCTTATTGACACCCCCACCGGCTACGCCGACTGGCTGACCGAACTCAAAACCCGCATTCATTCCGCGCAGCAACGCGCGGCATTATCCGTCAACCGTGAATTGATTCTGCTGTATTGGCAAATCGGCCGCGACATACTGGAGCGGCAAGCCCAACAAGGTTGGGGAGCCAAGGTAATCGAACGGCTATCGCACGATTTGCGCACCTCGTTTCCGGATATGAAAGGCTTTTCGCGCGCCAATTTGATGTATATGCGCGCCTTCGCGGAAGCTTGGCCTGATGCCGAAATTGTCCAACAGCTTGTTGGACAATTGCCCTGGGGACACAACTTGGTGTTACTCAGCAAGCTAAAAGACGCCGAAAACCGTAAGCGCTACGCCGAGCGGGCTATCGAATACGCTTGGTCGCGCAATGTGTTAAACATCCACATCGAAACCCGCTTACTGGATCGAGAAGGTAAAGCGGTCACCAATTTCGAAGCCAATTTGCCAAAGCCCCATTCGGATTTGGCCCGTGAATCCTTGAAAGATCCCTATTTATTCGATTTCCTCGGCATCGGCCAGGAAGCCGACGAGCGGGAGATCGAAAACGCGCTGGTTCAGCACATCACCCGTTTTCTGATCGAACTTGGCGCCGGTTTTGCCTTTGTCGGCCGGCAATACCATCTGGAAGTAGGCGGTGACGATTTCTTCATCGACCTGCTGTTTTATCACCTGAAATTACGTTGTTATGTGGTGGTGGAACTCAAGACCGGTGCCTTCAAACCGGAACACACCGGGCAATTGAGTTTTTACCTGACGGCGGTAGATGCGCAACTTAAATCAGAGCACGACGGCCCAACCATCGGTTTACTGTTGTGTAAGACCAAAAACCGGGTCGTGGCCGAATACGCTTTGCGCGATACCAACAAGCCGATCGGCGTGGCGGAGTATCAATTAGTTGAAGCTTTGCCAGCCGAATTGCAAACCAGTTTGCCGAGCATTGAGCAAATAGAACGGGAGTTGGTTGAGCATTAAACCCCGTGCGAACTAAGTTCGATCAAATGTCCATACTCGGAAAAAGGAACAGGCGGTTATAGCCCTGCGAGGTATCCGTGGGCGACTACCTCCGCGAAGGGCATGTACAGATGATTCAAACATTTTAAAACGTGGCTTCATCACATCCCGAAATCGCTTCGCGTGGTTCGGGATGCTGTGGCTGGAAGCTCGGTCCGCCGGCTTTATTGGGGGCTTGCGTTCGCTTATTTTCGTTGGCGCTTGAGCGTCATAAAGCCCGCCATCGCGCTGAACATCAACCATGCCGAAGCGGGCAGCGGTACGTTGGAAATTCCGCTGACGTTAATCAGCGCGTTGCTGAAATCCGGGGTGATGACGTTGCCGGCCGAGCCGAAGGGGTCTTGATTGTTCACCGACAGATTAATCGCGCTCGAGCCGCTACCGATCGCCACAAAGGTGAAGGTGGCGATGTCGAACGAGCCGCTGCTCAAATTGGCGCCGAATTGGCTGAAATCGGTAAACTCGATCTTCCCGGCGTTGTTGTCGATCGTGCCGGGTTGATTGATGAAGCTCCACAACGTGGCATTCACCACCACCGAATCGGCTTGCAGGATGGCACTGTCGAAGCTCAAATCCACCGAACCGCCGTCTAGCCCGCCGCTAAAGGCTTCGCCTTTCAACACCAAGCTGAAGGTATCCCCCAGATTGACATCCAGGCTGCTTGGATCGAAGAACACGTGGTTGGCTAACGCGGCCTGGCCTTCGCCGAAACAGAGTGCGCCCAGCAGGGTGAATGCGGCGGGCAAGGTTTTTATTTTCATGGATTTAACTCCCATTTAAAGTTGATTTTCAGTCTGGCGTGCTTACGGGCAAGTCGCTTGCGCGGAAGGTCCCGGCGCTTTGCCGTAGATGCGTTTGAACAAGCCCAGATCCAGCGAGTTAACGTTGCCGTCGCCGTTCATGTCGGCCGCGGCCTTCAGGTCGGCATTGCCGGCGGCGTTACCGTAAACGCTTTTGAACAAGCCCAAGTCCAGCGAGTTGGTTTTGCAATCGTTGTTCAAATCGGCATCGCAGAGGTTGCCGAAGTGATCGCCGTTGCTATCCAGTTGCGTGGCGTTGGCGAGCGCGGTGCAGTTGTCCACCGCATCGACCACGCCGTCGCCGTCGCCATCGGTGCCGGCCGCTTGAGTAACCGCTAACTGGGCGACGTTTTGATTGCTGCCGCCCAATACCGTCAGGTTGCCGATACGGGTGTTGAGCGCCGGGTTGACCGCGACGTTGTACTGAATCGTCGCCGGACCGCTGCCGCTGGTCGGTGACGTCACGTATAGCCAAGCCGCGTCGCTTTGCAATTGCCAGGCGCAATTCGCCCCGGTGGTCAGCGTGGCGCTAAAGCTGCCGGCGCTATTGGCGGCGGCTTGGCTGCCGGGTTGTAGACTATAAGAACACGCGGCATTGACGGTAATGGTCGCCGTGGCCGGAACCGCGCCCTTGTTGCCGGTGCTGGTCACGGTGTTTTTGGCGCCGTCGTAGCCGGCGAACAAGAAGCTATCGGTGCCGCTGAAGCCTTCTTCCGGGAAGTAGGTGGCGACCGCATTGTTCAAGCCGACCGTGCCGTGTTGCGGCTGCTTCAGGATGCGCATCGTCACGCCAGTGCCGGTGACCGGCAAGGTCAAATTGACCGGTGTGCCGGCGGCGGTGCTGGCCGAAACGTCGGCGGTGATTGGATAGGCCGCCGTGTTCATGCTTTCGCTGTTCGGACCTCGGTGGCAGGAATAACAGCCGACCGTGCCGCCCCGATAGAATTTGACTGTGCCTAAATCTTCGACGTTGAACGAGCGGTCGCCCTGAACGCGCGACAACTCGGTGCCGTGCAGGTCGCTGCCGTGGCAGCCTTTACAGCCGGCGGTACCGGAGCGCTCGACCGCGTCGCCGTGCCGGCCCACCCAAGATTGGTCGATCGGGTGCAGACCGTGCGGACCGCCGTTAGTGGTGTTCGGAACGCCGGCGGTGTGGCAGGTTTTGCATTCCACCGTTACGCCGGCATGGCCTTGCAGTTGCTCGTTGCGGATATTGTCGTTTTGGTGCGACGACGGGAATTCGGCGTGGGTCGAGCCGTGGCAAGCCGAGCATTGCAGACCGCCGTGGCCTTTGGAAAAACGGTACAACGACAATCCGGCGGCCGGCGTGTCGGCGTTTGTGGCGAAGGTTTGATTGACCGCGACCCGTTGGCTGTCGTAGGTCAGCGGATTGTTGAACACCGAGCTGTAACGGATTTTGCCGTTGTTGTTGGTGGCGGTGCCGGTATGGCAGCTTTGGCAAGTGGGCTCTTCGAGCCAGCCGGTGCGATGGCTGTCGCCGACCTTGCTCATGTTGCCGTGGCAGCTTTGGCATTGCATTTCCATGCTGCCGTCGGCCGCGACCGCGCTACCCATCGCGCCGCGCAAGCAGCGGGTTTTGGAACCCGGATGGCAGTCGTAGCAGGCCGCGCGATTGTCGGAGCTATCCAAGGTCAGCGAACTGCCTGGCGAGGTGACGGTGGCATGGGTGGCGTGCACCGATTGGGTCAGCGCCGGCACGGTGCCGTTGTTGCCGCTGAAGCTGGGGGCGCCCAGCGCTTCGGAAGAGTGGCAAGCCGCGCACAGCATCGGTTTGACTTGTACGCCCGGCATCGCCGGGTCCTGGTCGGTGGTCGCGGCGGCGTACAAGCCGGCCGGGTCCAGGCCTTTGGCGGCAAGCGCTTCGTTGTACAAGGCGGCGTGCTCGGCGAATTCGGTGTCGTCGTGCAGTTTGAGTATGTTCAGGCGGTATTCGCGCTCCAGGTTGGCATCGCTGATCCAACCGCCGGTTGGTTTGGCCTTGTCGTTGGTATTGGCCGCATGGCAAGTTTTACAACTCATTTCGTCGGAGACCGGCAACACGATGTCGGTCTGGGCGACCACGGCATTGCTGGAATCCCTGGCGACCAAACGCATCAACGGATAGGTGTTTTTGTTGCCCTGATCGTCGGTGGGCGTGATCGGCACGCCTTCGGCCTGGTAGGTATTTTCCGGCGAGTTGGCCGGTTGAAAGCTCATCGGTTGCGCGGTGTTCAGCACGTAAGGACTATCGATCCCCGGCATGTTGCAGCCCGCCAAGCCCATATCGGCGGTGTAGGCCGGATTGAACGTTTTCAAAACCGGAAACAGCGTGGGCGCGTAGGTTTCCCAATCGCTCTTGCCGCTGGAGGTGCTGTTCATCACGCCGCTGATCGGATCGACGATGGCTTGATAACTCAGCGTGTAATCGGCGGCGTTCGGTACTGTGCTGGCCTTCATCAATTTGCCGCCGACGATCAATTGCGCTTCGATGGTGTTGTAAGGCGGCAGGATGGCGAATTCGGCGTAGCGCGAATCCATGCAGTGCATGCCAAGATTGTTCCAGCCCAACAAAACCGCGTTGGCGGCCTGGCTTTGGTGGCTGACCAAGCCCAAAAGGCTGGTCAGCAGAATCAGAAAACCGGTTTTTCTCATGGTATTCAACCTATTACGTCCAAATAATCGGTGATCGAGTACTCGCGAGTGGCTTCCTGTCTTCTGGCTTGGATTCTAAGATCGCAACGCGAGTCGTGACGAACGGCGGAACCGGAAAAGTTCCCGGCTGAACATTAGCATTTAATAATTAACTTAAAATTAATTTATGATTAAAATCACATAAATTTTGTGCTTATTAGGGAACTTTTTCGCCATCGCCGCAATACGTCGCGGTAGGGGCTGTTGGAACAGGCAGTGTTGTCGTTTTAACAGTCGAGCGTCAGTGTTAGACCGGCGGCGGTCTAATAGAGATAGGCAACGTTGCCGTTTGCATGCGCGGCGTTCTTATACCAACACTCGGCATCGCCATGTAAACAGCCAAGCTTCTCCGCTGAACAGGCAGACATGCCCATTGAATACGCGGTCACCGATCGCGATTAAGCGAGAATTTCACCTTGATTATTTGGCCGCAAGAAATAGTTGACGGCTGGCTTGATGTCGAATCTTTCTAATGCCGAGGCAGTCACTGTTCCGAGCTTCTGAATTCTGAAAGTACCTCGTCTAGCGTTGGGTTTGCCTTCGCTCGGCCGTGGACAAAGACGACTGGGAGCGGACCGGTCATCACTTGGTCGATTTTGTCCAGATCGGCCTGTCCGCCGTTGGGTATGTCAAAGTTTACCGAGTGCGTTCGGACCACCGGCACGCCATTTCGAGACAAGTCCTCCGCGAGTCGATCGGCGCGCCGCGCATCCGCATGCGGGCAGTGTTCGGCCGCGACCACAATAACCGAGGACGGACTCTGACCGCTGATCGCGGGTAACTCCACAAACGCGCTGGATACGTTTGCGAGCGTTTCGGAACTCCCAGGGGGACTATCTTGCCGGTGCTGCAGCCAGTGATTGTAGGCACCGGCGCCGACGGTTATCGCGAGTAGTAGTTTAAGGAGTTTCATCAGCGGCGGCCGCGGCAATTAGAGATAGATGCGGAGTCTAACTCAGAGCTAACCGGCGGCGCACGGCTTTATCGCGCGGGACCGGTGGAATGACTGCCTAGGCCGCGGGTTTGACCGCACGCATTTTATTTCCACCGCGTTTGCCGACGCGGCTGGCGGACCGCGACGCCGGCCAAGGCGCTTGCGAACAGCCAAGCCGCGCCGGGTAGCGGTACCGGGGCCGTGGTCGAGTAGGTCAGGTTGTCGACGACGACGCCGTCCGACGTCCCGTGAAAATAGATTTTATCGATTAGCCCAGCGTAGCCAGATGCCAACCAATAAACTTCCGGCGGCTGATTTTCCGGAACCAGCGGTGCGCTATAAACCAGTTGGTTTTGGTAATACAGGTCGTAGCTGACATGACTGTCGAAGCCGACAAAATTATAATGCACGCCCTCGAATACCACCGGCGCCGAGTCGAAACTCAGCTCCGCGCCGCCGTAAGAAACCGCGAAATAATGATCCCCCATGTCCGGCTGATGGGACGGGTAAATGGAATAATCTCGCAAGCTTCCGCCGGCTTGCCATCCGGAAATGCCGCCGTAACCGTCAACCAAATCCCAATCGTTCAAGTTTTCAAAGGTGAGCACGGTTTGCGAGGCATAAGCCTGCGATACGCTTAATAAGGCCATAACCCAAACCCCAGCCATTTGTTTCAATTTCATAAGATTTCCTCGAAAGTAACAAGCGGCCTACAAAAGCCGCCCGCCGGATTAAAAATCAAGTTATACGCCGCGACGTTTCGCGTATATCAAGCCGATCAGCGCACTACCGAACAGCCAGACCGCGCCCGGCAATGGCACCGGCGCGGCGACGTCGCCGTCACGGACTGCCCAGACGTAATAATTGGTGCCTTTGCTGATGTAATTTTGCATGCCGGTCGCGGTGCTCAGATACCAGGCTTTACTGGCGTCGCCGCCGTAACTGGTGCCTAGCCAATAGCCAAAGGATTGCAGATGGCTGAACAGGCTTTCGTCGTCGGCCGTGGCCGGATCGTCGACGAGGCCGTAGCCGGACTGCGGTCCGCCATGCGAATCGAGGGCGCCTTTGTTAGCGAAATCGCCGTAGAACAGATGCGCGAGTTCCGAGCTGGCCGTGGAGACGTTGAATCCGCAATCGCTACCGCTGTATCCATAGTCGCAACCGGGCACGCCCAGGTCGTTGAAGGTCGGCAGGCGCCAATCGTCGTAACTCGCGCCGCGCACATCGTCGAAGAAGGTCAAGCCGTCTACCCAGGCCACGGCGTTTTGCCAGCTCATTTTGCCTTCGGCGTCGTAGCCGCTGGTTTTGGCGTAGTTGGCGTCCGCCAGCCAAGTGACGTTTTGCTCGCTGTCGTAGATCAGGCCGCCGCCCCGGTCGAACAACTGGGCTTGCGCGCTGCCGACAGCCAGCGTGCCGAGCGCAGACAAGGCCGCGCGTAAAATTATACGTTTCATCGTTTTCTCCAAAAGGTTGTTCTCGAATAGATGCCGATACTCGGTAACCGGACTAACGGCTCTAAGGCTGGGCGCATTATCGGAAGACAGATACAGGCTGGGAACCCTACCGGAGTAGGGTGTCATGCCAACCAGGCGGTTTGTTAAGATGTAATTATTTTGCATGTTTTGAACCGGTCTGAATGAGTCCCGCCAACTGCAGAAAATCAGCCAGTGCCGGCAATCGACTCATGTGGCAATAACCCACCGGATGCTTAGTTTGACGGCTTGATACCGCAACTCGACGTTAGGCATATCTTCACGCTCCGATGCCTTGCGTTTTTTGTAACTCGGAGCGTTGGAGAGCAAAAATGGTAGAAAAACTTCTGACGGTAACGCTGTTGTCGGTACTTTCCGGCTGCGCAACCACGGCAAATAACGCTCCCGCCCAAGGAGGCAACAAAGCCGAGAGCAAAATATCAATGGCGATCGGCCGTGAAATTGGCAACTTCACGATCACTAATTCACAGGCAACGGAAGCGCCCACTGGTTATAACGGTATGCAGTACACCGTTAAAACGAACGATGGGGCCACCTTTAAATGCGAAATTTTGGAGCCGTCGGGGCTCGGTAAATTCGCGACGTGGGGGATGGCAAGCGGGGCGGACGCCATGTGTACGGATTTTACGCGCGGATCGAGCGACATCGGAAAAACCAACAATGCAAACTGTAATGCATTACTACGAGCTGCCGGCAAATGCTGAAGTAATGCCCGACAGCGGAGTCGGAGTCGGAGAAGACGACCGGCAACGCTTCTATTCGCCATTCTTCCGCCCCGAATCGGCCTGGCGGATAGACAATGCCGGCCACGGTTTGGGTCGGGCGGGGCGCCGTCGGGGCCATGATCGGCGGCGAGTTCGATTCGCCGACCCTGGCCCAAGCCGAGCAGCAGGGTTATCTGGTGTTGCACAAACGGTTGGACCCGGTGGCTTCGTATGCTCTGCTAAGCCGGCTATTGCCATCCGATCTGCCGACAGGGGTAGCCCAGACAAATGAAACTGCCACTTAGTAGCCATGCCGGCTGGTTGGGACTGGCATCCTCGGGCCTGTTGGCTTGGGGAAACTGGCACTATGCCCAAACGCTACCCAACTACGACGCCGCGCGCCAGACAGTCAGCGAATTGGCTGCGTTCGGAACGCCATTGGCGGACCAAATCAATTACGGACTTTTCCTGCCGGTGGGCTTGATGCAATGGCTAGCACTGGTCTGCCAGTACCGCATGCTCGAGCAGTACCCCAGTCTACGCGAAGGATTACTGGCATTTTCCTGGGTGGGAACAGCTTATGTATTCTGCGCGCTATTCCCGTGCGATCCCGGCTCCCCGCTGATCGGCTCCTGGCGCCAGCAAATTCATAACCTATTCGGTGCGCTTGAATACCTGGGAGGCGGTTTGGCTTTGCTGCTGTTTGGGCGCATTCCGGGCTCCCGCATCGCAATCCCTTTGAAGATTTCCGGCGCACTGGTACTGACGGTTCTGGTGTCGCTTGCCATCCCCTGTCTGGCGGACTACAGGGGACTGATCCAACGCGTTGCCGAAGGCGTGTTGTTCGGCTGGCTCGCGTTAGCGAGCGCCGTGCAATTGGCCGAAGCCTACATCGGCCGAATCGAAATTACGATGCGACCCTAAGTCATCAGTTTTCATCAAGCCGAGCGACAGCGCTAATGTTTTCCGACAGCCTGCTGTAGACGTCGAGCAAACTCGACGGATTTGCCGTCGGACGGCAGCGAGTCCGGTACATAAATCTTAGCGTTCCAAATGCCGTCGTCATCCGCTTCTTTACTCATACATTGCTTTTTGCCGTCCGCAGTGACGGCGCATCGGCGCTGGTAACCATTGGGAAGCGTATAAGTCTCTATTACGTCCTTAGGCCCGCTATCCGGAGCGTGAAGATTTTCCGGGTTAACTGCCAATTTGCGGCGATCGAATTTCTGTTCTCCATTATGCTCCGCCGATTCTCGGGCGACTTGACGCACGTCGTTCAATACCTTGGATAGGTCGAGTTTGGGAGGCTCCGGATGTGCGGGATTCGCAGACTTATCAGTCTGCGATGTGACGTTAATCGCTTGTCGTGGCGAGGAGCCGACATGATCTGTGAAAATCGGCGTCGGCTTTGGTTGCGCCCTTGATCTGCCTCCCGCCATCTTAGCAGGCAAGCTTGGCGGCGACTGATTGTCCCTGCCATTTTCCGCTAAATGTAGGATTTTGAATTCCACTGGTAGCACTGCCAAGCGATCCGGCAACCGGTCCGCCGGTTTCCTCGGTCGAAATATATCGGTCAACGCCGACGCTAGCCCAAGATGTATCAACAGAGACACGATCAGGCATGAGGCAAACCTGCGCCGCGCTGTTTCAACCATCGGAGCCGGCTATCGTCGGTCTTGTAACGTCAAGCGGAACAGCGCGTTGGTCTCGGAAAATGGGTTTCGACTGAGCAAGAATCGTAGATTGCGTTAAATGTTGCGTGACCACCGACCACCCTAGCGGGTTAGTTGACTTGCAAGCTCACAGTGACGAGTGCCTGATCGTTTCGGACATCGCATTTGAGCCGGTAGATTCGACCTGCTTGTAGGACCAGCGTTTTCTTGGGTCTACGACTCGAAAACCCTTTAAAGCAATAGACTTGAATTTCATACTCTCCAGGCAGGAGATGAATTTCGCTGGGGTAGTCCGTAAAACCCGGCCAGCCAAATTCCTTCCGTTCGCCGGAGCCGATGGGTTCAATCTTCGAATAGCCGATGATGGTCGTATGATAAGCATCGGCAAACGGGGAGCCCACAACACTTTGGATTACCGCAATCTCGTCTGGTCCCAGACTGTCGCCCGCATATTGCTTGGCCGGCGTCATAAAACCACATGAACAGAGCATGGACGCGGCAATTGTTGTCATAACATTTTTCATGAATTAGCCTTGTCATTGGCGTGAAAACCTAAAGCACATCCAACTAATCGTTAAAACAACAACCGATAACGATAGAAAGCAAGGTTTCACCGCGCCTCCTTTTAATCGATAGGCCTTAGTGATGCATACGGCATCGAATGTCTTATAAAATTCGTAACTTGTCGTACCTTCGGCATTAGCTGCTCTAATTAATTGTTTTATAAATCAGCAAGGCCAAAAAACTTCCGCCAAACAGCCGTTTTTGAACGGATGCGAATACCCGAAAACCAGGCTATTGGCTACATGAGTGGGCGACATTATCGGAAGCGCGGCGTGGCGGCGGAACCCTACCGGAGTAGGGTGTTGGGACACGCCGGCTATTGTTAAGATGTAATCATTTTGCATGTTTTAGCGACAGCCTTGCTCGGCGGAGAATGCCGAACGAGACTGTCGACCATTGGGGAGAATTGAATGTGACAAATTCGGCAAGCGCGTTGGTTATCGACGACCACCCGCTGTTGGCGAGCGGCATCGCCGATTTTTTGCTATCGCATTGCGGCTTCGGCCAGGCGCGGCCGGTGTCCAGCATCGCCGAGTTTTGGGAAGTTCTCGATACCGCCCAGCCGCCGTCGTTGGCCGTGGTGGATTTTTGGCTGCCGGAAGGTGCGTCGCTACCCTTACTCGTGCAAATGAAACGGCAATGCCCAGCGACGCGTTTGCTGGCCATCAGCGCGGACGACAATTCGGCCGTGTCGGGCAAGGTGCGCGAAGCCGGTGCCGACGGTTTTCTGCACAAGCAGGAAGCGCCGGATATTTTCGGCCGCGCCGTGGCCGCGTTGCTGCGGGGCGACACTTGGTTTCACACCGGTCCATTTGCCGCGACCGGTATCAATCAGCCGCTCAAGGAGCTGCCGGTCACCGCCGCCGAGCTGGGTCTGACCGCCCGTCAAGGCCAGGTACTGGCGATGATGTTGAAGGGCTTGCCCAACAAACGCATCGCCTTGAACCTGTCTTTGTCCGAACAAACCGTCAAAGAGCACGTCACCGGTATTCTGGAACGGCTGGGTGCCCGCAATCGGATCGAGGTGATTACCATGCTGCGCGGCAGAAAACTGGAAGGTTCGTAATGAAGTCGGCACTCTCTGATTCAACTGCCGCCGACCCTTTACGTTTTGCAGACATCAGCCCCGACGGTCAGGCGCGCTTGTTGGATATGACCTTAAACCGCTTGGTCTACAGCATTACCATTATTCCTTTCGTCGGTTTGCCCTTCGCTTACTGGAAATACCAACTGGACCGGAACCCCTGGGGTTTGTTGATGTGGACCGCATCCTACTCGATTGCCGTGGTCGCGGTTCGGCGGCTGCATCGCCAATATCTGCGCGATCGCGCGCAACTCGATCCGGCGCTCGCGGTGGCCGAATGGTTGCCGGTAGTCCTGAGGACGGCGCTGCTGCACGGCTTCGGGTTGACCGCATTGGTGTTGGTCGTCGCCGGCCGGGTGCCGTTCGAATTCGCGTTGACGCTGTACATGAGCTTGGCGGCGGTGATGGCGGCCAACGCTACCCATCAATCGCCGGTATTCAGCGCCTTCAAACGCTTCTTCGCCGCCAGTTGGGGCGTTTGTACGCTGCTGACGCCGTGGACCTTTCCCGAGCACTGGCCGTTGACGCTACCCTTATGCCTCAGCTACGTATTGTCGATACACCGCCATTCGTCGATTGCCCACGGCTTTTTCTTGCAACAGATCAAACTGGAGGAAGATAGCGCCAGACTCGCGGAAAGTTACCGTCTGGCCATGGAGCAGGCCGAGGAAGCGCTACGGGCCAAAAACCAGTTTTTGACCACCGCCAGCCACGATCTGCGCCAGCCGGTACATGCGATGGGGTTCTTGATCGAATCCATCTCTCGTCGCAACCGGGATTTGCTGCTCAGTCCGGCCTTGCAAGACCTCAAGCAGAGCGTGCAATCGGTGACGCAGATGTTCAATTCGCTACTGGACCTGTCGCGCATCGAACTGGGCGCCCAGCCCGTCAATCTGCAAACCGTGGCGCTGGAACCGATGATGAACGACGTTGCCACCTTGTTTCGCGAGGAAGCCCATGCCCGCGACATCCAATTGCGGGTGCGCGTCGGTGCCGGTAACGCGCTGGTGCGGGCCGACTCGACTTTGTTACGCCAATCCATGATTAATCTGATGCAGAACGCGCTGCGCTACACCCAACACGGCGGCGTGTTGCTGGCGGCGCGCCGACGCGGCGGCGGCTGGCGAGTGGAAGTGTGGGATACCGGCGTGGGCATTGCCGAGGACGACCGCCAACGCATCTTTTCGCCGTTCTTCCGGCCCGAGCACGCTTGGCGCATCGACAACGCCGGCCACGGCCTGGGGTTGGCGGTGGTAGCAAGGTGCGCCGATCTGATGGGGGCCAGTCAAGGCTTGAGTTCGCGGGAAGGCAAGGGCTCGCGGTTTTGGTTGCAATTGCCGAGCGCCGACATCGTCGAACGGCGCGCGGCGACCCGCGACCGCGATTTTTCGCCGGCCGGGCGGGGCGGGGCCTTGAACGGACGCTGCCTGGTGTTGGACGACGAGCCGCAAGTACGCGGCGCCTGGCAAGCCATGTTGGCGGCGTGGGGCGTGGAAACCGTCTGCGTCGGGTCCGGCGGCGAGGCCTTCGCCGCGCTGGCCGGCGGCTTCGAACCGCGGGTGATTTTTTGCGACCAGCGCTTGCGCTCCGGCGAAAGCGGTTTCGAACTGCTGCAAGCCTTGCTGGAACGTTGCCCAGCCGCTGTCGGGGCGATGATCAGCGGCGAATTCGACTCCCCGGCGCTGCATCAAGCCGACCTGGAAGGTTATGTCGTGTTGCATAAACCGGTCGATCCCGAGGCGCTGTACGCCTTGTTGAGCCGCTGGCTGCCGGCGGCCGATGCGGTAGACGCCGAATAGCCTTTCGCATTTCAAATTTCGGCGCGTCCGCTCCCTCGCCCACGGAGCGTGTCGTAAAAGCCCCGGTGGAGGCCGTCGTAAAAGTCGAAACAGAACCCTCCTCGCGGGAGAGGGCAGGGTGAGGGGGATAAACCCAAAGGTGAAGTGCGATGACGACGGCGACGGATATTGCCGGGCTGGCGCTGACGGCATGATCTCCGCTATTCCCGGTTCGCGGCTTGGTGCCGCGCGGAATTGCCGTTGTTGGGCAGCTTGCTCCGGGAAAGTGGCATGCAATTGGCTGACGGATTTCCAAGCGCCGGCTGCCGTCCGGCCAACATTCGCGTCAGACCGGACGATCCGCAAGTCCATTAACCGGAGCTCACTATGAACATTGCCACGATCGGGCAAACCCTTGCCGCCTATACCGCCCAAGCCGGCAACAGCCGGCCGGCCAACGTAACCAGCCGCGAAGCGGGCGCAACGCCGGTCGCTGCGAACGCAACGCGTACGGTCGATCTACGCAACGTGTCGCTGAACGAAATCAACTCGCTGATCAAGGCCGGCGTGGACGGCTTGCTGGACATCGCGCCGATGATGCACGGCAACCTGTTCGCAAACGCCGATCCCCAAGCCCAGGCTGACGTCAAGATCGATTATCTCGGCCAAATCGAAGGCGCCATCGCCTTCGACAAAAGCCGAGGCACCAATACCGATTTTCTGGAATCGGTACTGACCAAACTGAAGCGCATCGACGGCATGCCGTTGCCGGGTGGGTTGGACGAGCGGGTTTGATGGTGCGGGCTTTACACTATTGAAATTACGACGGCGGCCGACATGCGGGGCCGGCAATGGGAGGCGTAATCAATCGCCTAACGATCATGAAAGCGTGTCTGCGTCGAAGAGTGAAAGTTCTTCGAGTGGTAGTCGTATTCGCTTCAGCTGGGGGGCTTCCGATTCCAAAGAATCCGTCGTTTATGAAATCAGGACTAAATCCGAGTACGGCTTTTTCTGATTCTCGACAGGCCAAATAAGCTGGAGCCAAGGAGTATTCCGGCCGGCGGTATCGGCACCGGTGTCAGCGTCGAGGTGGTACTGGCATTTAAAAAAGCGCCGCCGGCCGGATTGGCAAACTTGTCCAGGTCAAGCGAATTGATGTGTCCGATTAAGTCAACGGAACCCGTATTGCAATTTGGCCCGATACCGTCGGGGCAGTAGCCGTAATCGTATACCCGTACGCTACCCATGGTGGTAAACGTACCTCCCCCTGGTTGACCCACGGTAAAGTAATCGGCCTCCACCATTGGATCGGCGGGAAAAGTAAGAGATTGATTGGTATCTAGGCGGATACGACCATTGAACATGTGATTGTCCAAGGCAGCGTCATTGGAATGGGTGGTCAGGGTAAAGTCTAGAAATGCCAATGAATAGAACATGCCATTGGTGTAAGTTATGCTGCCCAGTTTGAAGGAGTTTTCAGGACCAAGGCCAGCCACCTCCATCGGGCTACCGCTGAAGGAAAACTCATTCATGCGCGCTGTCGGAAACCGGTTTGGGTCGTATCCGAAGCTGACTGAATTTCCCGATAGGGCGACGGTTATGCTCGAGGGGTTATTAATAGCACTCGCACACGTGGGATCGCCTCCGCAAACATCAATCGGTGTGCCATTGACCGACAGTTGATTGTTGAAGGTCGCGGCTGCACTGGCGAAGCCGCCCATCGTGAATTGGGTAAAGTTCGCCGTTACTGTTACGGAACTGGCATAGCTGCCCGCCGTTGCGGTGGTAAGCGCAAGCGTCGCTAGAATTAGGGATAATTTCATGGTCGATATGTCTCTTAAAAGGCTCAGCGATATAGAAGGCAATGCGGCAATTGCCGAAGGCGAATGCAACAAAATGGGAATTTAAAAAGCTGAACTGTGATTATCAGCCTGGCAAGTATGGTCAGACGGATAACCTTCAGCGCTGAAAAGAACAACTTCAACTGATGTTTTGCCGACGCTTCAAACTGATTAACCCAAGCAAGCCGGAACCGAACAGCCAGATTGCACCGGGTACGGGTAATGCGGCTGAATTGCCGAATCCCGCTTCAGTTTGCAAGCTGTACCCAGGATGGGCTTGCAGCCAGACCGGGTCGATGTAGAAGTAGGGATCCATATAAACCGACGCTTGACCCTCACCTTCTCCGGCAAACCCTTGGACGCTGGCCGTCATCAACGACTTGAAAGTCGTATTCGCCTGGACATAAATCTCGTAAACAAACGAAGTCGAGAAGCTATCGTCATTGTTTTTGCCAAACTCATTCCCGAAATTGGCATGGTAGTTATAATCTCCGGTTGATGCGTGATAGTGGGTATAAGTAGAAGTCGCCGCATCGGCCTGTGAATCGAAAACCCCATTTGCCTTAACATCTTGCAAGTCGAGATAACTCTTAATCTCTCCGCCAAAGCCAACACCACTGGTCTTATGGCCGTATGTCGTACCTGAGACAAAAAAAGGAACATAGCCACCTGGACCAGTGACGTTGACAAGATACTCGATTGTGCCTGAGCCCGAGAAGCTAGCGGTTAATCTTTCCTCATAGTCCCAATGATGAGGTCCGTTAGCAGCCGAAACCGCATAGCCTTGCAGCGATATTGTCGGCACGACATTCGTGTAGATGGAGCCACTGACCCCCGCGTGGTTGCCTCTTTCACCCACCACGTCACCGGTATCATAGTAACCATTGGCTACATCGCCCCAATTGCCAGGCGTCTGAACACTGTTAGTGATATAGGTGTGAGTGGGACCTTCATAGATATAATTTTCAGCTGAAGCCTCAAAACCTATTGCAGCATAACCGGCATGAGCCGCGGATATAGCGGAGCAGCTCAGCGCGGCGAGCAGCATTGAATTGAAGAGTATGGCTTTGCTTTGCATATTGCCCCCTTGGGCGTTTTTTACAAAAATATCCCAGCTGAACGCAATCGGCGAACTGGGGTTTATGGGTAATTTAAGACCCGCTGATTTTCGCCTTACCGGCGCGAGATCACGAGGTTCTCTGCAATACACACAACGAAAAACCTTTGCGTTGTGAACACGAACACATTCTTCTGCTTACAAGCCTCTTTGTCTAGCCAGTCCTGTCCCGTGAAGACGGGACAAATCGTAATGTTTTACCTGGGAAACGATCACCTGGGATGCTGTTGGGTGATAGACTCAAACCATGAGTCATTCTGTTCTTATCGTCGAAGACGACCCGCAATTCCGCGCGACGTTTGCTGATGCCATTGCTAGTGCCGCCGATTTGCGTTTGGCGGGCGTTGCCGACGATTTGTCGGAGGGACGTCGCCTGCTGGAGCAGACTAAACCCGACGTGCTGTTGGTTGATATTGGCCTGCCCAGCGGTAGCGGCATCGAATTGATCCGCTGGGCCCGGCAGTTTTTGCCACGCTGCGATGTGATGGTGATCACCGTGTTTGGCGATGAACGCCATGTGCTGCAATGTATCGAGGCCGGTGCCACGGGCTATTTGCTGAAAGGTGCGAGTAGCTTGGATATTGTCGAACAGATTCGGGCCTTGTATCAGGGCGGCAGCCCGATTAGTCCGGCGATAGCCCGCCAGTTGTTGATCAAACGCTTTCAGAACAACAATGGTGAATCCTTGGAGGCGCAGCGCTTGTCGGCTCAGGAGCGCACAGTATTGGAAATGAGCAGCAAGGGCTATAGCTACGAAGAGATTGCCGGCTTGATGCAGTTGTCCGGCAACACAGTCGGCACTTACGTCAAACGCATCTATCTGAAATTACAGGTCCACAGCAAGAGCGAAGCGATTTATGAAGCCCGCAAGTTGGGGCTGTTGCGTGATTGAATCGAATGCGGTCGGTTTAGAGGAAAGCCTTAGAGAACGAACCCGTGTCGATGCAGTCGCCTTATTTTTGGCGCACTGGCGCATGTCTTTACTGGCGGTATCGCTGCTGACCATGGCCGTGCTGTATGTCTGGGGCGAGTATTGGCCACCGCATCTAAAATTGGTTTGGTGTGTGGCGGCCTTTGGCAACTATTTAGCGCAATCGTTTGTGTCTTGGAAGATGGAAACCGAGGAATCCTTAGTTAAGGCGATTCCTCGCTATATGCCGTGGCTGTTGTTTTCGATCACGGTTAGCGGCGTAGTCTGGGGTTCGCTGCCTTGGCTGTTGTCTCCTCCAATACCGACGGTATTTGCTTACGTCAGTCTTTTCAATTTGATGCTGGTGTTTTGTGTGGTCAATTCGCCCTGCACACGAAAGATGCTGATTTGCGCAGTGCTTCCGGTTATGTTGCTAAACACCTCGGCGCTAGCCTTCCGCAGCGAGTTGATCTATTCCAGCTATTTCCTGGTCGTAATAAGCTTGGTTCTTTTATATGGTTTGCGGGTGCAAGCGGCTATCCACACCACCATGACCGAGCGCCATCTTGCCAGGGATCTTAACGAAGCATTGACCCAACAACAGAAGCAATTGGTGGCTGTCGAGCGTGAAAACGCCTTGTTGTTGGAGCGGCAACGTTTGATGTATGATATGCACGATGGCTTAGGCTCGACGTTACTGGCTACCCTCTGCGCTATTGAACGTGACAATCTGCCGCAATCATCCGTCATTGAAGCCTTGCGTGGCTGTGTGGATGACCTGCGCTTGGTGATCGATTCACTGGAGCCGATGGAGCATGATCTGGTTACTTTGCTAGCGACGGTCCGTTATCGCTTGGGGCCGCGCCTGACAGATGCCGGCCTCACGTTGGACTGGGACATCCATGATTTACCGGAACTGCCCTGGCTGGAACCGCCCGATGCGCTGCATGTACTGCGGTTGGTGCAAGAAGCGTTAGCCAATGTGCTTAAGCATGCTCGCGCCGATCACGTTCGATTGGCCACCCGCGCTTCGGAAGATCATGTCGAAATTCATATTGAAGACAATGGCTGTGGATTCGATTTAAATACCGTCCCATTGGGGCGTGGATTACGCAACCAGAATCGGCGTGCGGAATATTTAGGGGGTGAATTTAAGATCGATAGCGCGCTCGGACGCGGGACATGTCTCACGCTGTTGCTACCTGTTTTGAGATACTAGGGGTAAGATCAGTCAAGGTAAATTCAGCCTACCGAACTGGTTGCGTCAGGCCGAGCCGCAGACATTCCAAGGATATTACCTGTGGCTGGGCAGCGTCGCGGGTTCTGTCGTCGGCGTAGTGTGTCGCCCGAATGGTGCGGCCTCGATTCCCGGAAATTGCAGGATATTGGGTGTGCTATGCGCGTCGCCCTCCGCCGCCAGAATAGTGGGTTGACCCGCGTGCCTCGGCGATAAAGGTTCGTCACGATTTGTCCTACCGCAAAAGGGTTTGTGGTTGGGTGGACTTTAAATAGCGTTAAGCCAAACGTGGGCAATTACGGTGTAATTGCCGCGACTTTGTCGGTGTTCGATTGGGACGGTTCCATCAAACGACGCCGCGATTTTGCCGGCGCTCAATCCGGTAGGCGAACCGCGCCAATCGTTAGGTTTTGGTTCTAAGGCGCCCCCGGATCACTCAAATGCGCATACGCCGGAAAGGTTTGCAGGCGGTTGTCGTCCAGCGGTTCGCCGACGGTGAAGTGGTAGAGGCTTTGCCAAACGTCGTTTTGCAAGCCCAAGACGCCGTGCACGGCGTCGTCGAAGAAGCAGCCGATGCCGGTGCCGCGCACGCCGGCGGCTTCGGCTTCCAGATATAAAATCTGGCCGAGCAGGCCGCATTCCCAAAACAGCCGCCGGTAGCGCCAGGCTTCGGTGTTGACGTTGGCGGCGAAGCGGGCCAACATCCCCAGGCTGAAGGCGCTGTCGCTGGCAATCGGTTGGTGGCAGGATAGGGTTTTCGCGGCTTGGCGGACGTTGCCGGCGGTCAGCAAGTAAAACTCGAACGGCGCTTCGACGCGCTGCCAAACGTAGTCGGCGGAGCAGACTTGTTTCAGCGCGTCGAGTTCGCCGGCGCGCGGCAGACAGTACAGTCCGGGTTCCAGGCCGTCCACCCGATGTACGAAGAAGAACAATTGCACTTGCGCCGGCCAGTTCCAGGCCGTGAACGGCGGTTTGGCGCCGGGCAGCAGTGCGGCGAGGATGCGGTAAAAATCGGCGAGCGGCAGCGGCGCCGATTTGCCGTTAAAGTGTTGGGCGCTGCGGCGGCCCCGAATCAGCCGGCTGGCCGAATCGTCACGGCTGGGCGCGGGCAGGTCGGCGGCCGGCCAAGTTTGCCGCTCGGGCGGCGTCGGCGGTTTCAACGCGTGTTCGGCGACTTCGTCGACCACCGGCCAGCGGTAAAAATGCCGGCCGCTCAGCCGACCGGTTTTGCCGAACCATTCCGCCGTTTGCAGGCAACCCGACAAAGCGGCCGGATCGAAATCGGCCGTGCTTGGCGCGTCGGTGTGAATGCGACAAAACAGGTCGGCCGCTTCGCGCTCGTTGGCGACGAAGTCGTCGGCCCGATCCAGGCCCAGCCAAGCGGCGATGTCGGCGTCGCCGGCCTCGCTCAGCAATTCCACGCGCCAGCCCAGCCCGGCGGCCGCGTAGCTCAGCGCCGCTAGCGCATGGCCGATGTCGTGCTGGCAGTAGCGGAAGGCGCGTTCGCCGTATTTCCAGGCTTCCCGCCAATGGATGGACGACAAGCCCAGGTACAGCGCCGGCTCGCAACCGTCCGCGCTAAACGCCGCCCGCCGTTCCAGCGCGTGGTCGTGGCTGACGTAGTGGTAGACGCCGGGGCTAAGCAGCTTGTGGTCGGTGCTGACCAGATAGGCTTCGGTCGGGTGCAGGTTGCCGCTGGACGGATTGCAACGCAACGACCAGCGGTCCGGACCGAATTGTTTCCAGGCCGATAAGCCGAAGGCCAGTTCCATCAATAGTCCGACATTTTCCAGTGAGACGGGCCGAGGGGCTATGGCTTCGGGGCGGTCCAACTCAGCAAAGCGGCACGCCAACTCAGCGCCGGGTAACGGTAGTTTGACGATATCGCAATCGGCAAAACGCCGAAACGGGCTGGGCTGGTCGTCCCAGTCCAGCGACTCCGGGCCTTTGGCGTAGGCGTTGAGTTGGTGTTTGGTGCGGTTGTGGTACGCAATGACGGCGGTGGCGTTGGGCATGGGGCGGTAAGGGCTTGGTTCGGTTAACGAGTGGCGATGAAAGTCATGCGGCGCGGAATCGCCAATCCGGTGTCGGAACGCCGTCAATCGCGGCCGGAGCCGCTGCTACGCCGATGTATTTCATTCGCCGGTACGATATGGAATGGTTGCGGTTCAGTGATGGGTGACCGCTTCGGCCTCCGATTCCGGCACGACCAAGTCTTCGCTCCAGCAGCCTATCGGGCGGCCCAAATTCATTTCCTGGTCCTCGAAGCGCACCAGAAAAACGGTCAGCGACGGGTCTTCCTCGACGTGGCCCTTCATGACGATCACGCCGCGAGCGCCGGCTTCGGCCAGGACCGCGCCTTCCTCGCCTTCCGGCATGCTGCCGTCGTCTATGATGCTATGAGCCGCATAAACCACGTCGCCCAAATCCAAATCTTCTACGTTCATTTTTTTCTCCAATCTTGTTTGTAGCAAAGCCGACAAATAGGCCGGCATTGTTGCGAAACGGCTCGCGGAATCGAGGTTTTCGGCGGCCTGCTATCCAGCAAAATCAGCCTTTTTGCCGAAATTGGCGGGCATGGCATGCTGGTTGCATTAACGAGTTACAAGATCAATGCCAAACCGTTCTCAGGAGACTCAAGAACATGATTACATTAACAGAAAGCGCAATTAAGGCCGTGGGTCGTTTTATCAGCAGTTCCGACAAGCCGACCGGCGGACTGCGCATCGAAGTTACCGATGGCGGTTGTTCCGGTTTGTCTTACGGCTTGCGATTGGAAGCCAAGGAAAATCCCGATGACAGTATTATCGATTGCGGCGAAGTCAAAGTGTTTGTCGATCCACTCAGCTTTCCAAAACTGGACGGCATGTCGATCGATTTCGTCGATAGCCTGGAAGGCTCCGGGTTCAAGTTTACCAATCCCAACGCAGTGAAGAGCTGCGCCTGCGGTTCGTCGTTCACTACCGGCGACAACGGCGGTGCTCCTAAATCCTGTTCTTAAGTTTGCGAGGTTAAAGTCATGTGGGATTATTCAGATAAAGTTAAAGATCATTTTTTCAACCCGAAAAACGCCGGCGCGGTTGCCGATGCCAACGCGATTGGCGAAGTCGGTTCGATCAGTTGCGGCGACGCGTTGCGTTTGACCTTGAAAGTCAATGAAGATACCGAGGTCATCGAAGATGCCGGTTTCCAAACCTTCGGTTGCGGTTCGGCGATTGCCTCTTCTTCGGTGTTGACCGAAATCATCAAGGGTTTGACGCTGGACGAAGCGTTGAAAGTGACCAACCAAGATATCGCCGCCGAGCTGGACGGCCTGCCGCCGGAAAAAATGCACTGCTCGGTGATGGGTCGCGAAGCCCTGCAAGCGGCGGTCGCCAACTATCGCGGCGAAGAGTGGAAAGACGATCACGAAGAAGGCGCGCTGGTCTGCAAATGCTTTGCTATCGATGCGGTGATGATCGAAGAGATGGTGTGGGCCAACAAATTGCGTACCGTCGAGGACGTGACCAACTACACCAAAGCCGGCGGCGGTTGCGCGGCTTGCCACGAAGACATCGAAGCGATTCTGGAAAAAGTCCTGAAGGAACGCGGCGAGACCTTCGATCCGAACGCCGCGCCAATCGCTAAACCGGCACCGGTGGTCGCCGAAAAAGGTCCGATGACCAATTTGCAACGCATCAAGAAAATCGAGGAAGTGATCATGTCCTTCCGTCCGCAATTGATGGCCGACGGCGGCGACGTCGAGTTGGTGGAAGTGGTCGACAAAACCGCTTACGTCAACATGACCGGCGCTTGCAACGGTTGCCAAATGTCGGCGATGACCATCGCCGGTATTCAGCAAAGGCTGATGGAAGTCATGGGCGAATTCATTAAAGTCGTGCCGGCTTCGCAAATGCCTAAACTGGTGAGCATCCAGGAGGCGGGTCATGCCTGATATATATCTGGATAACAACGCAACCACCAAGGTGGATAGCGTGGTCGTCGATGCGATGATCCCGTATTTCACCGAACAATTCGGTAACCCGTCGTCGATTCACCGCTTCGCCGACGGCGTGGCGCGGGGCATTAAAAAAGCCCGTAGCCAGGTTCAGGAACTGTTGGGCGCCGAGCACGATTCCGAGATTATCTTTACCTCGTGCGGTACCGAGTCGGATTCCACCGCGATTCTGTCGGCGATCAAGTGCCAGCCGAATCGTAAGGAAATCATTACCACCACGGTCGAGCACCCGGCGATTTTGAATCTGGTCGAAAATCTGGAAAAAGAAGGCTACACGGTACACCGCTTGCCGGTGGACAAATGCGGCCGACTGAATCTGGATGCCTACCAAAAGCTGTTGTCCGACCAAGTCGCGATCGTGTCGGTGATGTGGGCCAACAACGAAACCGGCACGATTTTCCCTGTCGAAAAAATGGCCGAAATGGCTAACGCGGCCGGTGTGATGTTTCACACCGACGCGGTGCAGGCGGTCGGCAAGATTCCGATGATGTTGCAGGACACCAAAATCGACATGCTCAGCCTGTCCGGCCACAAGCTGCATGCGCCTAAAGGTATCGGCGTGTTGTATTTGCGCCGGGGCACCCGTTTCCGTCCGTTGTTGCGCGGCGGTCATCAGGAGCGCGGTCGGCGGGCCGGTACCGAGAACACCGCATCGATTGTCGGTCTCGGCGTGGCTTGCGAGTTGGCGATGCAGCACATGGAGTTCGAAAACGTTCAGGTCAAGGCGATGCGCGACCGCTTGGAAAAAGGCATCGTCGAGGCGGTTCCGCATTGTTTCGCGACCGGCGACCTGGAAAACCGTTTGCCGAACACCACCGACATCGCGTTCGAATACATCGAGGGCGAGGCGATTTTGATGTTGCTGAACAAGGCGGGCATCGCGGCTTCGAGCGGTTCGGCCTGTACTTCGGGCTCGCTGGAGCCTTCTCACGTGATGCGGGCGATGGATATTCCTTACACCGCCGCTCACGGCACGATCCGCTTTTCGTTCTCGCGCTACAACACGATGAGCGATGTGGAAGAAGTGTTGAAGGTAATGCCTAACATTGTCGCAACTTTGCGGAAACTGTCGCCGTATTGGGACAGCGTCAACAATTGCCCGGTGGCCAATCCGGAGCAGGCGTTTCAACCGACTTACGCCTAAGTTCGGCCGGCGTGGCGGCTGGTTCCGCTGCTCCCATCAAAACCCCAGCCGTTGGCGAAAGCCGCGGCTGGGGTTTTTTGCGTTTCAGGCGATAGTTCTACTTTGTCAGATTTGAGCAACGCCGTCATGCCCGCCGGGAAGCGGGCATCCAGTGCCATGGATGGCAAGCTTCGATCCGTCCGTGGAGTCTGGATTTCGGCAATCCCCGCCGAAATGACGGGCACTACCGAGAATCTGACAAGGTAGAAATAGCCCTTTTCGCGATCAACGATGTACCGGTAGCCGGCTCAGGGTGCGTAGGTTGATCAACATCGCCACGCTTTCCGCGATTAGCGCTGGCCAGGCTTGCCAATACCAGTCGTTACCAATCCAGGCCAGACTGGATGCCAAAAGTCCGATGCGCATGCGCCGGTTGTCCAGATAAAACAAGGCCAGCGTGGTGTTGACGACGGCGAACGCCGGCAGCAACGAGACTTCGCCTTGCCAGGACATTGCGGTCAACCCGATGAATAATGCGACGAAGCCGATTGCCGCCCAGTGCTTGTGCGGCGCTTGGTCCCATTTGGCGGACAGTGCTGTCCGCAACGCGGTACAGGCCATGGTCAGCGCGGCGGTCCAGGCGGCCAGCAAAACGTACTGCAAGGCCCACAACAGCGCCCCGGCGGCGGACCAGCGTCGGAATCTCAACCCGTTTTGGGTCAGATAGGCCCGCCATTCCACGATTACGCCGATCCCGCCCGCCAAATAAGCCCAGCCGTGTTGAATCGGAATGCCCGCCCACAGGGCGGCCAGTTCGGTCATGGATTCCAGGGCGGTTCGTCGCCGTCGTAGGGAACGAAATCGGCTATTGTCGGCAGCGTGACGGTAGCGTTGCCGCTCGAAGACTTGGGCAGCGATGATTTAGCCGGTTTGGCTGGGGAGGCGCCAAGCTCGGCGCTGGTCCACTGCGCGAAGGTGGCGGGATCCTTGCCGGCCGGCACGTACCATTTTTTGGCGGCGGCATCCCAGCGCGCGCCCAGCGCCTTGGCGGCATCCTTTTGCGCGTAAGGCACGTTCAGATAGAGTTTACTGTCGGTCATTTCGAATTAAAGACTGCGCGGGCACCTACCCGCGCCGGCATTTTAGTGCATCGCCGTTCCGATCGACAGTCCATGCCAGCCGCGTTTGCCGTTCCATGGGCACGGAATGCTACTCGCCGGCGTCTTAATCGCACTCCAGTGCCGATGCTGACGTGCAGGGTTGACGCCGCTTTGATCCAGTCGCCACCAAGCCAGAACCACGGTCGCGTTTACTTAGAGTGGTTTTTTCTATCGTCCCCACCGAGATTGCTGGCGTAGGTGCTGGCCGCGAACAGCGCCGAGGAAATAATGTATTCGCCGGAGAAAAAGCCGACGAGACCGGTGACGAAAATCAAGCCCGTCAAAATGTCGCGTTGTAAATTACTCATGTCGATCTCCTAAAAATCTAACACGCTGACACAATAGGGCTTGAGCAATTAATTAACAATGGGTGAAACTTGACATGGCTTATTTCTTTTTAGGAAGCAAATTTGCCGGAACTTTGTGAAAAAGCCCCCTAGACGCAGATTTAGACCGGCTGCTTGTTAGCTGTCATTTGTAGAGCGGTCTGCAACGCGAATTGTAGGCTGCCAAGATTGGCCAGCCCGGTGCCGGCCAGTTCCAGCGCGGTGCCGTGATCGACCGAGGTCCGGACGATGGGCAATCCCAGCGTGATGTTGACGGCCTGACCAAAGCCTTTGAATTTCAGCACCGGCAGGCCTTGATCGTGGTACATCGCCAACACCGCGTCGGCATCGTCCAGGTATTTGGGGGTGAACAGCGTGTCGGCCGGCAGCGGGCCGACCAGGTTCAAACCGGCGGCGCGTAGCGAGGCGAGGGTCGGTTCGATGGTCTCGATCTCTTCTCGACCCAGATGACCGCCTTCCCCGGCATGCGGATTCAGGCCGCAGACCAGAATTTTAGGTTGGGCGATACCGAAACGTTGGCGCAAGTCGCGGTCCAGCAAGCGGATAACCTCGGTCAAGCTTGACGGCGTGATTGCCGCGCTGACCTGCGCCAGCGGCAAATGTGTGGTGGCCAGCGCCACGCGCAATCCGGGGGTCGCCAGCATCATCACAGGGGTGCCGCCGGTGATGTCGGCGATGAATTCGGTATGGCCGCTAAACGCGATGCCGGCATCGTTGATGATGCCCTTATGCACCGGCGCGGTGACCATTGCCGCGAACCGGCCGTCCAGGCAGCCCAGCGTTGCCAATCGTATCGTTTCCAGCACATAAGCGCTGTTGGACCGATCGAGTCGGCCGCAGTCGGCCGGGGCTTTCATTGCGACCGGCAAGACGGTGAGGCGGCCGGGTTGGCTGGGTTCGATAGCCGCTTGGTGGTCGAACAAGTCTATTGTCAGCGGCTGACCGAGTGTATCGGCGCGTTGTCGTAACAGTTCGGGATCGGCGACGGCTACCAATTGGCAGGGATGGGCGGACTGCGCGAGCCGCACGCACAAATCCGGACCGATGCCGGCCGGTTCGCCCGGCGTCAGCGCGATGCGGACTGCCGGAGTCATGCGGAACGCCGTTTGCGGCCACCAAGGTTAGCGCGGCGCATGTTCCTGGCAGATTTGTTCGCTATCGGCGCTACTGAGTTTTTCCTGGGTCAGCAGGCAGAAATAGTCGCCGTCTTTCTCGCTGAAATTGCGGCAGGTTTTACAGACGCCGAACGATTGCGACTGGTTGGCTTTCTGCAGCGCGGTCAGCGCTTGCTGAAATACGTTGGCGTCGGACGGCGGGGCGTCGCTGGCGATCAGGATTTGGGTGGCGCTTTGAAACAAGTCGGAGGGTCTGGCTTGTTTCAGCACGTCCGCGCCGTCGGCCAGCAATTGCAGATGCACGACTCGCTTGTCGCGGGTGTCTTGAGTCTTGCCGATATAGCCTTTCTTCTCGAGGATAATCAGCGATTGCGATACGGTGCCGCGTGTCATTCCCAGATAATTGGCGACCGCCGCAGGGGTGTCGCTGTATTTGTTGCAGCGAGACAGGTAGTTTAAAACTTGAAAATGGACCGGTTGCAAGCCCAACTCCGTGCATTTCTTCCGTTCCTCGGAACGGATCAGCGTGGTCATGCACTCGATAAGTTCATAAATATCAGTCTGTTGCATACGTTGCTTTCGGTTTGGATGCGGAAGGTTGACAAGAGCGTGCATCGAGCGTTAAATTGATAGCGAATCGAAACATTAATGTATAACATTCGGCCTGGAGTCAACAAGCGCTTATTTTACCATGCGGGTCCCAAGGCTGTCCGGCCTGACCTTTTATGGTTTAATGCCGCGCGTTGACTCTTTTTTTCACCAGCGGATGACCAGGAATTTCAATGAAAACAACTAGAAAAAGACAACTGAACCTATCCCTATTGGCGGGCGCCGTCGGCGCGCTGTTGTCATCCGGTTTGGCGAACGCAAAATCGGACGACATGCACCAGATTTTTCAAGATAACTGCGCCAGCTGCCACGGCTCCGATTTGGGCGGTTACTTGGCTCCGGCGATCAACGCTACCACGCTGAAGGGCCGCAGTCCGACCGCATTGCGCACCATCGTGATGGCCGGCAGTTTCGATACCTTGATGCCGCCGTTCTACGGCAAACTCAGTGACGACGAAATTCGCGGTGTCATCAAATATTTGCAAGCCACGCCGAAGCAAGCGAATCCGGCCTGGACCATCGACGACATGAAGAATTCGCTGAGAGTCTACGTCAAGGACGAAAGCACCTTGCCGGCCAAGCCGACCTTTCAAATCGACGATAAATTCGAAAACCTGATCGGCGTCGCGGCGCGCGGTAAATACGGCCGCGGCGAAGGCTCCAAAGCCATCTTCATCAATAGTGCGACCCATCAAAAAGTCGGTGAAGTACCAACCGGTACCGCCGCGCACATCATCGATTTCAACCCGGCCAATCCGCGTTGGGCTTACGTGAAAACCGATACCGCCGAGATTTTCAAGGTCGATCTGTATTCAATGAAAGCGGTGCGCAGCATCAAAACCGGTTGGAACGGGCCCGGCATGGGCGTCTCGCGCGACGGCAAATACATCATGGCCGGCTCCTTCGTGCCGCATAACGCCGTGATCCTGGACGCCGACACGCTAGAGCCGCTGAAAACCTTCGAACTGGAAGGCACCGATCCCGACGGCAAACACGTATCTTCCGACTCCGGCATGATCATCGGCACTCCCTATGCCGATATCTTTGCGATTGCGTTGGAAAACGCCGGCCAGGTTTGGGTGGTCGACTACAAGAAAGACGGTTTTCCGGTGACCCGCATCGAAAACGTCGGCCGTCACTTGCACGATGCCTTCCTGACCCACGGCGGCAAGAAATTGATGGTCGCGTCCTATGACGACAGTATCGTCGCCGCGATCGATTTGGAAGAACGCAAATTGATTAAAAAACTCGAAGCCGGTTGCGTGCCGCACGTCGGCGGCGGCTCGGCGGTCAAGGTCGATGGCCGTACCTTGGGCTTCGGCACCAACTTCGGCGATTGCGACAAGATGGTGGTCAGCGTTTGGGACTTGGACAAAATGGAAGTCGTGAAGCAAGTACCGGTTTCCGGCGGCACCGAATCGCCGGCGGCGCACGCCAACGCGCCTTACGTGGCGGTGGACATCATCAGCAAGGACAGACGCGCCCGCACCGTGCAGTTGATCGACAAAAAGTCGCTGGAAGTCGTCAAAACCCTGGATGTCGGCGGTCACGCCTACTTCCCGGAATACAGTGCCGACGGCAAATTCCTCTACATCAGCGCCGGTTATAACGGCGACGAAGTCGTGGTTTACGACTCCAACAGCCTGCAAAAAGTCGCGAGCATTCCGATGGAAAGCCCGGCCGGCATTTTCTCCAGAGGCCGGGTCAAATACATGACCCGCGGCTTGTCGCCGGACGAAATGGAGCAAGGCAAATGAGAGCGAAAATTTCCTTGATCCTGCTCGGTGGCTTAATCGCGGCCGGTCCCGGACAGGCCACCAGTTTGTACGTCGGCCAAAACAAGGCCGGCGCGGTTTGCGCGCAATGCCACGGCATTCGGATGCCGAGCGCCGATGCACCGTTTCCGCCGCTAGGCGGCCGCGATCCCGAGTATTTGAAAACCGCGATTAAGCAATACCGCGACAAAACCCGGAAATCGGACATCATGAATGCGATCGCCGGCTCGTTGACCGATAGCGAGATCAACGACATCGCCGCGTATTACGGTAGCGTCAAGCCTTGATAGCGCGTGCGGCGGCTTGCTGTCTGGCTTGGGGCGTCGGCGTTGCCGCGCAGGCGGACCAACCCAATCCGGCTCGCCAGCAGGAATTGTTAAACATGCTCAAGCACGACTGCGGTTCCTGCCACGGCCTGCCGCCGAAAGGCGGCTTGGGACCGTCGTTGATGCCGGACGCATTGGCCGGCAAGAGCGACGAATTATTGCTGGATGCGATCCAGAAAGGTCGAGCCGGTACGGCTATGCCGCCTTGGCAGCCGTTTTTGAGCATCAATGAAAGCCGTTGGTTGATCGCGCGATTGAGGCAAGGTTGGCTGCCATGACACGCAATGCGCTGATTCTGGGCTGCGCGCTATTTCTCGCCGTCCATCCCTTGGCTTGGGCGGACAACGCGCAAATCGAACAGGCTTACCGCCAACAGCGTAGCGACCTGCAAATCGAAGGCGAAGGCATGGTGATCAAGCTGCTGGCCGACGACAATCGAGGCAGCCGTCATCAGCGTTTCATCATTCGCCTGGAGTCCGGACAAACCCTGTTGGTGGCGCATAACATTGACCTGGCGCCGAAAATCGAAGGCCTCAAGGTTGGCGACAAGCTGGCTTTTGCCGGCGAATACGAGTGGAGCGATAAAGGCGGCACCTTGCACTGGACCCATCGCGATCCGGGTGGGCGGCACGCAGCTGGATGGTTGAAGCATGGCGGCAGGGTTTATCAATAAGACCTCGCCATTTACAATCGGACCTTGCTTTTCGATTTCAGAAGAACAGCCATGACCACGATTACCGAACTCTCGCAACTGGACCCGAACGGTCATTATTCCTATGCCGATTACCTGAGCTGGAGCCTGAACGAAACCATAGAGCTGATTAAAGGCAAGATCAGCCTGATGAGTCCGGCGCCGAGTCTGGATCATCAACGAGTTTCCTGGCAGTTGAATGGTTTGCTTTTCGAGTATTTTCGGAAGAAACCTTGCCGGGCATTTGCCGCCCCGTTCGACGTACGTCTATACGATCGCCGTAAATCGGTAGTCGCCAACCAGGACATTTACACCGTCGTTCAACCCGACTTGTGTGTGATTTGCGATGTCGAAAAACTCGACCCGCGCGGCTGTCTCGGCGCGCCGGACTGGATCATCGAGATTTTGTCGAAAGGCAATTCCAAGAAGGAAATCCAGACCAAATTCGAGCTGTACCGGGAAAGTGGGGTCAAGGAATACTGGATCGTTTACCCGTTCGAGCAAGCGGTGCATCAATTCGTGCTCGACGAGGAGCAGGATCAATACCGGTTGTTGAACATGTTCTCCGGGGAGGACAGTGCTACACCACATCTATTTCCGGATTGTACGATCGATTTGCAGGAAGTATTTGCCGAATAATTTTTACGGTTTTTCATGAAACGACTCATTGCTTTGGCTGGCGCTTTCGCTTTTTACACCCTGTCCGCTAGCGCCGATTTGCGCGCCACCGGCGATCTGGGTGTAGTCATCGAGCGCGAGGCCGGTACGGTGCAAATCGTCAACACCAGCAAGCCGGCAATGCTGAGCCGCATCGAAGGCCTGGGCGATTTGTCGCACGCGTCGGTGGTGTTTTCGCGCGACCAGCGTTACGCCTACGTGTTCGGTCGCGACGGTGGATTGACCAAGCTGGATTTGCTGCAAGACCAGATAGCCAAGCGCATCGTGCAAGCCGGCAACAGCATAGGCGGCGCGATTTCGCAGGACGGCAAGGTCATCGCCGCATCCAATTACACGCCGGGCGGCGTGAAATTATTCGATGCCGACACGCTGGAGCCGCTGGCCGATATTCCGGCCGTCTACGGCGACGACGGTAAGTTGTCCAAGGTGGTCGGTCTGGTCGATGCGCCCGGACAACGTTTCGTCTGCAGTTTGTTCGAAGCGAATGAAATTTGGCTGATCGACGCCAAGAATCCGCGTCAACCGATAGTCAAAAAATTCAAAGACATCGGCAAAGCGCCTTACGACGCCTTGTTGAGCCCGGACGGCCATTTCTATGCCGCCGGCCTGTTCGGCGAAAAAGGCTTGGCCTTGCTGGACTTGTGGCAGCCGGATAAGGGCGTCGAGCATATCCTCGAAGACTACGGCAAGGACGACGAGCAATTGCCGGTTTATAAAATGCCGCATCTGGAAGGCTGGACCATGGCTGGCGATTGGTTGTTTGTGCCGGCAATCGGTGCGCATGAAGTCTTGGTTATTGATAAAAAGGACTGGGAATTGGTCAAGCGGATTCCGGTGGCCGGCCAGCCGGTGTTCGTCAGCGGCCGGCCCGACGGCCGGCAGATTTGGGTGAATTTTGCCTTTCCGGATAATCAGACCGTGCAAGTCATCGACGTCAAGGATTTCAATATCGTCAAAACCCTGCAACCGGGCAAGGCGGTGTTGCACATGGAATTCAGCCCGCGCGGCGAAGCGGTGTGGCTGGCGGTGCGCGACGAGGACCGGGTGATGGTCTACGACACCGAAACCTTCGCCGAAACCGCCCGTCTGCCGGCGCAAAAGCCCAGCGGCATTTTCTTCTCGGACCGCGCGAATCGGATAGGCTGGTAGCGCATGTTGACCCCCTTGCAGCAACGTCTGCTCAACGATTACCAACAGGATTTTCCGTTGAGCCCGACACCCTATCGCGACATCGCCGCGCAGCTTGGCGTCAGCGAGGACCAAGTGTTGCAGGCCTTCGAACAGTTGGCCGGGCAGCAAATGATCAGCCGTATCGGCCCGGTGATCGCACCAAACAGTATCGGCAGCAGTGCGTTGGTGGCGATGGCTGTTCCGGGCGCCGATCTGGCCCGCGTCGCCGCATTGGTCAGTGCGTATCCGGAGGTCAATCACAACTACGAGCGCGAGAATCGCTTCAATCTGTGGTTTGTGCTGATCGCCGATGACGAAAACCATCTTAACGCGGTGATTGCCGCTATCGAAGCGCAAGCCGGCTATCCGGCCATGGTGCTGCCGATGCTGGCCGATTACTTCATCAACCTGGGCTTCGAGTTGAATTTGCATGATTGATGCCGTCGATTACCGTTTGATTGCCGCCGTACAGGCCGGTCTGCCGATTGCCGCCCGGCCGTATGCGTTGATTGCCGAGCGCTTGGGCTTGAGCGAAAACGAAGTGCTCAGCCGCTTGGCCAGGCTGAAACAGCAGGGTCTGATCAAGCGCTGGGGCGTCGTCGTCAAACACCGGCAGTTGGGCTATCGCGCCAATGCAATGATCGTGATGAACGTGCCCGACCAGCGGGTTGCCGAGATTGGCGGCTTGGTCAGCCGGCAGGCCTGCGTCAATCTTTGCTATCAACGGCCGCGGCAAGGCGAGGTCTGGCCGTATAACCTGTATTGCATGATTCACGGCAAGAGCCGCGACGTGGTGTTGGCGCAGTGGGCGGCGTTGCGCGATGCCTGCGGCTTGTACGAGTACACCTTCGAAGTGTTGTTTAGCCGACAGTGCTTCAAGCAACGCGGAGCCTTGTACGCCCGCCACGCTGCTTATCGGGAAAGCCCGGTTTTGGCTGGCGAGGGCCGAGCCGAAGCGGCCGCGGCCACGTTGAACTTCGACCTGCAATTGGCTTGAATATGGACGCCACCGACAAAGCCATCGTCAACCGTTTGCAGCAAGGTTTTCCGATTTGCGCGTCGCCGTACCGGCGGATCGCGGACGAATTGGGCATCGCGGAAGCGGATTTACTGAGCCGTTTGCAAGCCTTGTTGGCCGACGGCGTGTTATCGCGGTTCGGACCGATGTATCACGCCGAGCAAATGGGTGGCGCGTTAAGCTTGGCGGCGCTGAAAGTGCCGGAAGCGCGTTTCGACGAAGTCGCCGACATCGTTAACGCCTTCCCGGAAGTCGCCCACAATTACGCCCGCAACCATGTCTTGAACATGTGGTTCGTGCTGGCCACCGAACAACCCGAGCAAGTGGCGGACGTGATCGCCGAAATCGAGCGCCGCACCGGTCTTGTCGTCTACAACATGCCGAAGATCAACGAATATTTCGTGGGTTTGCAGTTGGAGGCTTAGCGTGGCCGAGTCTCGAAATACGAATATCCGAGTCATGGGTAACGTTGTTTGGTGTGTGGAATGAGTGTATAAAATACACATCATTTATTAAATAGGAGTCTGCCATGTCCGTACGTTTTAATGTCGTGTTGTCGGACGATCTCAACCGCGAGCTGGATCGCGTGGCCCAGGAAAATGAGACCAACAAAAGCGAGATCATGCGCAAGGCCATGACCTTGTATCTGGCCGCGCAGGATGGTCGCCGGCGTGGGTTGAAGCTGGGCTTGGTTGAGCCGACCACCCAAAAATTGGAAACCGAAATCATTGGTTTATGAACCATATCGATCTTAACCAGCCGCCGCCCAACCATACTTTCAGCGTTTCGGTCAATCGGGAAGAAACCGACGGCGAGCGGCGGGTAAGATTATTCAAGGATTTGGCCCTGTTCGTGGTGGCGTTGGGCTTTGTGATCACGATTGCTACCTTGTGCTACTCCACGTTGCTGTCCGCTTCAGCCAGTGCCGAGGAAAAGAAATGGGCGATGTCGATTCTTTCCGCGGCCACCGGTGGCTTGATCGGTTATCTGATCCGCAAATGACCATGCCCCGTCCTAGCTCGCTCGATCCTATCGATCGCCAAATCATCCAGGCTACCCAATCCGGCTTGCCATTAGTGGCCGAGCCTTACCAAGCCGTTGCCGAACAACTAGGATTGTCCGCGCGCACCGTGATGTTGTGCCTGGCCGAAATGCAACAGACCGGCGTGATTCGGCGTATCGCGGCGGTGCCCAATCACTACAAGCTGGGCTACCGCTATAACGGCATGACGGTGTGGGATGTCGAGGATCGTCTAGTCGATGCGCTTGGACAGCAGGTGGCGAAGCTGCCGTTTGTCAGCCATTGTTATCGGCGCCCCCGGCATTTGCCGGATTGGCCTTATAACCTGTTCGCGATGGTGCACGCGAAAACCGAGCAGGATGCCGAGCGGCAGGTGGCGATGATCGCCGAACGCCTGGGCGAACATGCCCGCGCCCACGAGGTGTTGTACAGCACCAAAATTTTGAAAAAAACCGGTTTGCGGATTGGCGGCTAAACCATGTTCAGACTGAGTCAATTCATGCGTGAAGTGTTGGCGCCGACGCCATTAGCACCTGCGCGCAAGCCGCCGGGTCCGGTGGTGATCTGGAATCTGATCCGCCGCTGCAATCTGACCTGCAAGCATTGTTACACCACGTCGGCCGACATCGATTTCCCCGGCGAGTTATCCACGCCGGAAATCTACACGGTGATGGACGACTTGAAGGCGTTCAAGGTGCCGGTATTGATCCTGTCCGGCGGCGAGCCGCTGCTGCACCCGGATATTTTCGCGATTTCGCGGCGGGCCCGCGACATGGGCTTTTACGTCGCCTTGTCCAGCAACGGGACCTTGATCGACCAGTCCAACATTGCCCTGATTGCCGCGATCGACTACCAATATATCGGCGTCAGTCTGGACGGCATGCGCGAGGCCCACGATAAATTTCGCCGGAAGCAAGGCTCGTTCGACGCTTCGTTGGCCGGCATTCGCCTGTGCCGTGAGCACGGCATCAAGGCCGGTATTCGGTTTACGTTAACCCAGGACAATGCCCACGATTTCGAAGCCCTGCTGCAATTAATGGATGACGAAGACATCGACAAATTTTATCTGTCGCATCTGAACTACGGCGGGCGCGGTAACAAAAATCGCAAGGACGACGCCGAGTTTCAATTGACGCGGCGCGTCATGGATGCGCTGTTCGAAAAGTCGCTGAGCTGGGAGGCGCAAGGCCTGCACCGCGAAGTGGTTACCGGCAACAACGATGCCGACGCGGTGTATTTTCTGCATTGGGTCGCACGCCGCTTCCCGGAGCGCGCCGGCCATATCCAGGCCAAACTGCGGCAATGGGGCGGCAACGCTTCCGGCGTCAACGTGGCTAATATCGACAACTTAGGTAATGTCCATCCGGATACCTTTTGGTGGCACTACGGGCTCGGCAACGTCCGGCAGCGGCCGTTTTCCGAGATCTGGCAAGATCTGTCCGATCCGCTGATGGCCGGATTGAAAGCCTCGCCTCGGCCGCTACAAGGCCGTTGCGGTACCTGTGACTACCAAGCCATCTGCAACGGCAACACCCGCGTCCGCGCCCAGCAATTGACCGGCGATTGCTGGGCCGAGGATCCCGGTTGCTATCTGACCGACGCGGAGATCGCCGACCCAGCGAATCCGCTGAATAGAGCGGCCGTAAACGGCTGATGCGGAACACTCCGCACTTCGGGAGCAACCAATGCCCCTAACCTGGCGATCGGCAAACGGGTAGCCCGGAAAATCAAAAATTACTGGTGTAGGAGCGGCTTTAGCCGCGATCGATGTCGTTCCGACACCGGTGTCTCGCCTATGCGACCGCTGCCTTTCAGCGCCATCAACCCTTGATTCCCCGTCAGTCGTCCTGAAAACGTAACCAAGGTTTGGCCCTAGCCTTTTTTCCCGCGACACATGCTAAGGCCGCGGCGTGCCTACATCCTCGCGCTCATTTGTTTTAGTCGGTATCAGCCAGCGGTTCACTTGTTCCAGATCGGCCGGCGACAAACTACCCACCGCCTGTTTCAGGCGCAGACTGTCGAGTAAGTAGTCGTAACGGGCGCGGGCGTAGTCGCGTTGAGCGCCGAGCAATTCGCGTTCGGCGACGATGACGTCCAATGCGGTACGCCGGCCGGCGTTGAAACCGGCCTGGGTGGCGGCGAGACCGGTTTCGGCGGATTTGAGTGCTTGCTGCAATGCCTTGACTCGGCTGATGCCGGCCACCACGCCCAGATAGGCATTGCTGGCGCCGCGCCGCACCGCGCGCTTTTGTTGGGCCAGATCGGCCAGCGCCTGACGATAGCGATGTTCGGCTTCGCGAGTCCGGGATTCGGTGCGGCCGCCCTGGTACAGCGGCAGGTTCAGATTCAGGCCGATGATATCGTCCTCGACATCCGCCGACCCGAAACGGCCGCCGGACGTGGCAAAACCGTGGCTGCCGCTGGCATCCAGCGTCGGCAGGTGGCCGGTGCGCTGTCGCTGAATTTCATCGTGGGCGACCTGAACAGCTTTTTGTTGCGCTAGCAAACCGTAGTTTTGGGTGAGCGCCAACTCCACCCAGCGCTGCTCGTCGGCCGGTTCCGGGGCCAATAACGGCATGTCGGTACTGAGCGCGTCCAATTGTGGATATTGCTGGCCGGCCGTTTCCCGCAGGCCCTCGCGGGCGTCGCGCAGTTGGTGATCGGCGGCGATGGCGTCGGCCACGGCCCGGTCGTAGCCGGCACGGGCTTCCTGGACATCGGTCAACGCCAGAAAGCCGACTGCCCGCCGTTGTTCGGCTTCGGTGAGCTTACGCTGCAGCGATTGATGTTGGGCCTGGGCAAACTTCAGGTTTTCCTCGGCGGCCAGCACGTCGAAATAGCGTTCGCAAACCGTCAGCATCAGCGCGATTTCGGCGGCGCTGCTGTCGGCCTCGGCTTGGGCGACCCGATTGTCGGCCTGCTCCAGCGCGACCCAGCGGTCGATATGCAGCAAGGGTTGGCTGATCGATAAGCTGTAGGCGCCGGTCATGAATTCGCTACGACTGCCCAAGCCGATCGCGGCCGCGCCGCCGTAACGAATATTTTGGTAGTCGCGCGCAACGTTGGCGCTAAAGCTGGCCTCCGGAAGAAACAGCGCGGCTTGCGCCTGGGATTGGCTTTCGACGACGGCTTCCACGCCTTCGCGGGCTTTTTCCAGACTGGGATTGTCTTGCAGAGCGTCGCGATACACCGCCAGCAAATTTTGCGCGCTTGCCGGAACAGCGGCTAGCGCGGCGGCCAGCAGCCAGCCGATCGAGCAAGCCCGGCGCGGAGCCGGCCTGGCATGGCGCTGGCCGGATGGGCTTGGGGCGGCCGCCGGCCGCGCCGCGCGGTTAAGCGCCATGCGTTTTACCCCGCAAGGCCCACGCCATCCCCAAGCGGTACAGCAAAGGCATCAGGAATAAGGTAAACAGCGTCGAAAAGCCCACTCCCCAGACGATCGCGGTCGCCACCGGCCGCCAGGCGGTCGCGGACTGGTCGGCGCTCAGCGCCAGCGGCAACAGACCGACCGTGGTGGTCAACGAGGTAATTAGAATCGGCAGTAATCGCCGCCGCGCCGCCCAGATGCTGGCATGTACCACGCCCATGCCGGATTGCAAGCGATCGTGGGCCGCCGAGAACATCAGGATCGCCGAGTTGACGGCGATGCCGGCTAGAGCCACGGCGCCGTAAAAGGTGTACAAACTGACCGCTTCCCCGGACAGCATCAGCCCCAGGATGACGCCGGCGAAGGCCATCGGGATTTTCAGCAACACCAGCAGCGGCAAGCCGTAGCTTTGAAATTGCGCGCCGACGATGATGAAGATCAGTCCCAAACCCAGCGCCAACAACTGCCAGAGCTGTTTTAGGCCTTCTTCCACGGTTTCCATTTCGCCGCCGAAGCTCACCTTGACGTCCGGATAACGATCCTTGACCCATTCCCAACGGCGCTGAATCTCGCGGTTGGCGGCCAGCGTATCCATTTGGCTTTTATCGAGATCGGCCTGCAGGGTCAGCATCTGTTGGTAATCGATATGATTGATGCTGGCGGGGCCGATACGCGGCTCGGCACTGACCAATTGGCCGAGCGGCACGGTCGAGCCGTCGGCGCGGGCCACCGTGTAACGCAGTAGCTCGCCGATGTCGCGTATGTCGTTTTGATAGGCGCGCACCCGCACGCCGACCGGCTCGCCTTGCTCGGTATAGCTGGCGACGCTCTCGCCGTCCGCCAGCAATTGCAGGGTGCGGGAGACGGTGTCCGGGCTTAGGCTGGCCCGTTGAATCGCCGCGCTATCCAGCCTTAATTTCAATTCGCTGAGTCCGGCGATCCGGTCCAACCGGATTTGGCTGACGCCGGGCGTCGCGGCGAGCACGCTTTTCAATTCGGCGACCGCAGCATCCAGTTGGGCGCCGGCGCCGCCTTGGATGTTGAGGTTAATCGCCTTGCCGACGCCGCCGCCCAATGCCGAGCCTTCGCCCTCGACCCAAGCCTCGACGGCTCCGTCGAGATTCGTCAGCAGGGGTTTCACCGAGGGTATCAAGCTGGCGGCATCGCGACTGCCATGGTTCAAGCTGAACCACAAATCGCCGTATTGGTGGCCGTACAAATATTGGCCTTCCTTGGCGATAGCGCCGCTTTCGGCCGCGCTGGCCCGCAATTCTCCCGGCTCGAATAACGGGATGATGCGTCGTTCGATTTCCTCCAAGGTGGCCAGGGTCTTCGCCGACGGCGTGCCGCTGGCCATTTCCAGCGTGACGACAAAGCCGTAATCGGGTGGCGTTGGCAACCAATTAAATCTTACCCAGGAAAACGCCACGGCCGAGCCGGCCAGCGCGAAGAAGGCCAGCAACACCAGCAAGGCCTGAATGGGGCGGCGTAACACGTAAACCAAGGCATGGCCGTAGCGGCGTTGCAGGCTTAAACGCATCCGTTCTCGCCAATGTGTCGCGGCTTTGCCGGCATTTGGCGCTTCGGACTTGACGGTAGCGGCAGCATGGGCCGGCAAAATCCACAAGGCCTGGACGATGCTGATCAGCAAGGCCAGGCAGACTACTTGCGGCACCACGCCCATCAAAATGCCCAGATAGCCGCTCATCAACATCAGCGGCACAAAAGTGGCGATCGTGGTTAGCGAGGAGGTGGCGACCGGCAGCCAGACTTCGCGCAAGGCCGCCACCGTCGCGGACAAGGGCGGCAAACCCCGCCGCAACTGTTGGCCGACCGCCTCGATCACCACCACCGCATCGTCGACCAGCATCCCCAGCACGATGATGACCCCCAGCAACACACTGAGATTGAGCGATTGGTGAGTAATCTGCAGTGCGATGAAGACCCCGGCCAATGAGAACGGCACCGCCAACGTGGTCAGCAGCGACAAGCGGGTACCCAACAGCAGCCAGGTCACCGCCAACACCAGCAACATGCCGGACCAGGCGTGCTCCTCCATCGTGGCGATGGCGCTCCTGATTTGATCGGACTGGTCTATCAGTAAAAACAGTTGCACGCCGGTATGCGCGCTAACCCGGTTGCGGGCGTCGATGTAGGCCTTTAGTTGATCGATCAAGGTCAGCGTGTTGGCGCCGGCTTGCTTGATCGGCATCACCGCCACCGCCGGTTGGCCGCGAAACCGCGCGCCGAGCTTCACCGCCTTGCTGGTACGGCTAATGTCGGCCAAATCGCCCAACTTCACTTCGCCCTTGGCGCCCAAGACCGGCAGTTGCGCCAGCCGGCTTGCCGCGTCCTCGGTGCCGGTCAGGCGCAGCAGCCACTCGCGTTCGTCAACCTTGACGATGCCGGCGGCGATGTCTCGGAAGTACGCGCCGACCGTATCGGCCAGGGCGGTGGGGCTGATGCCCAGGCCGGCCAGGCGTTCCGGATGAAACACCACCTGCAGCTCCGGATCTTCCAGGCCCTTGGTTTCCACCGTCGCCACGCCGGGCATGCGCTGCAAATCGAGTTTGACTTGGCGGGCCTGGCGGCGAAAGTTTTCGTCTTCGCCGGGGCCGTACACCAAAATCTTGAACCAGTCCGAGCCCAGATTGCCTTCGAAAATGTCCGGCGCTGCCGCCGACTTCGGCAATTCCGACTGCGCCAAGGTCTGCAATTCGCGCCGCAGCTCCATCATCCGGCGTTCGTAGACCGGTTTATCGAGTTCCTCGAAGCTAACCGTGATCGTTGCGATACCGGTTTGGGCATTGCTGCTGACGTGCTTGATGTCGCGGATTTTGCCGCGCAGCGTGCGTTCGATCGGGTCGACGATCAAGCGCTCGACGTCCTCGGCGCCGGCGCCGGGCAGCGCCACGGCGATGCTGGCGGCGTGAACCGGCGTATCCGGCGCTTTTTCCTTGGGGAGTTGCGGATAGGCCAAGCCCCCCAGAATCAGCACCATCAAATAGCTGAGATTGGCGAGGACGTGGTTGCGGTACAGCGAATGCAGCCACATGCTCAAGGGCCGCCCCGGACCGTGGGAGCGGCTTCGACCGTGATCGCGGCGCCGTCTCGCAGCGCAAATTGACCGGTGACGACGAGCTGGCTGTCGCCCGGTAACGCGATGGCCGCCGGCCGGCCGCTTTGCGCGGTCGGCAAGGCGTGAAACTGCGCAGTACTCTGCCGGTTCAAAAACACGCCCAATTGTTCGCCGCGCTTGACGACGAATTCGGCCGGGACGTGCATTCGTTTATCCCGCCATAGCACGCGGCCGGCACTGCCGGCTTCGGCCGTGGCGGCGGCGAAATCCAGCCGGGTGTCGTGCGTGCCGGTTTCGGTGCGGATGGCCGGTAAAACGCTGCGCAACTTTAGCGGGTAGCGGTTGCCGTTGTGTTCAAAACTCAAGTCGCTGGCCTGCCGCAAGGCCTGGGTTTCCTGATCGGGGATTTGCGCCGACACTTCCGGCCGGCCGGTGTCTAGCAGGCGTACCAACGGCGTGCCGCGGGCGGCGAATTGGCCGATGGCGATCAAACGTTCGGTCACCACCCCGGCAAACGGCGCACGCACGGTGCAGTGCTTGATTTGTTGGTCGGTGGTTTCCAGACGGGCGCTATTCGCGGCCAGGTCGCCGCGCAAGACCGCCAATTGCGCGCGTTTTTCCTGGACTTGCTCGTCGGGCAGGGTTTGTTGTTGGGCCAGGGTTTCCGCTTGCTTGAGCTGCCATTGCGACAGTTCCAGCTTGGCTTGGGCGGCTAACCGCTCGCCCTGCAAACGCGCGCGTTCCAATTCGAAGTCTCGGCAGGCCAGTTGCGCCAGGGCCGTGCCGGGCTTGACCGCGTCGCCGACCCTGACCGGCAGCTCGACGACCGAGGCGTCGATTTCTGCCGCGATCGGCGAGTGATTCAAACTGACGACCAGCGCCGGCGCGGCGGATTCGGGGTAAATGGCGACTTGGGCGAGCGGCGCGACCCGCACGGCAACCGGATCGTCCGCCCATGCGGCAGCCGATAGGGTTAACCACGCCGCCGCCAACCAGGCGGCAATCGGCTTTTCCAATGTAAACCTGGATGCGCGGGCCGTTGCCTTAGCGTGCGCCGCGCGGCGGGGTGGTTGGCTGGGAGTCGGGAAAACGGTCATGCCCATCATGCATCGACTTTAAAACGGATTCGGCGCATGTTCCGCCAGCCGGCAACGACCAACAGCAAGCTAGGCAAGCTCACACCGAGGCAAGCCAGCGGCAGATTGGAGCGTCGAAACGCATCGGCCGGCGCCGGGTGCCGGAATTGCGGAATGGCCTGGTAATCGTTAAATTCCGGCTCGTCCCGAACAAATTTCGGAAAATAAAAAGCCCGCAGTCGTTGGTGATAGTCGGCGACCGCTTCCAGAAAGGCCTGCTGGTAGTCCTGGCCCTGCCCCGTCAGTTGCTGAACCGTGTGCTGATAGACGATGGCCGGCGACAAAAAGCCTAGTCGTTCGACCAGTTCGCGTTGATGGCCTTGCTGGGCCGCGAACTCGGCCCGGCCGGGTGCCATTACCCGCTGGGTTTCCTCGTCCAACGCGACGCGGGTCTGGATGAAGTCGTCGGCATTGACACTTGAGGATGGCGGCACTCGCTCGGGATGATCGATCAAGTATTTGCCCAGCAATGCGCTCTTACGCTTGCCGACTTCAATAGTGGCTTCGCGGCTGGCGTCGATGAAGGCCATCCGCGAGGGTAGCGGATACCACTGTTTCAAACCTAGATTCAGGCAGCCCGGCAACACCACCACCAAGGACAGCCACAGTCCCGCCAATAGCAAACCGTTCTCGGCGCTGCTCTGACCGCGCGAATTGACCCAAAAGGCGCAGGCAAACCAAAAAAGTAGATACGCCGTACTGACCAGCAACCAACCGCCCCAAGCCGCGACAAAGCTTGGCGCGTCGGCGGGCGGTGCTGCCAGCCACAGCGCCAGACTCAACGGGAGCAGCGTCAACACGACGAAGCATGCGGATCTGACAGCGAAGCGGGCGGCCATGACGCGTCGCGGCGGAACCGGTTGGCAGCCGAGCAGGGCCAGCGTGCCTAGCTCGCGTTCGGCGGACAATTGGTTGTAAGTCAGCAGCAAAATCGCGATCGGCAATAGCGTAAGGATCGCAAACGTGGCATCGAAGCGGCCGAACAGCAAGCGCAACGGGTTTTCCAGCGTGCGATGCAAACGCTCGTCGTAAGCGCCGCCGACTTCCCACGCGTTGACCAGAATACAGGCGTTGTACAGATCGGTTTGGCCGACGGTCAGCGCCGCCAAGTCACCGTTTTGCCGGCAGATATGTTGCGCCATGCCGCCCAGGGTCAGCGCGTAGCGCGGATCGCGTTCCCGCTCCGCGACGGTTTTGGCCGGCGGCTGGTTTTTAGCGCGCAGCTCCTTGGCCATGTTCAACAATTCCTCGAAATCTTGGCGGCTCTGTTGGGCGTATTCGGCGATCAAGGCATCCTGGCCGGTTTGCCATTGCCTGCCGTTGTTGAAACCGAACAGTAAGGCCGCCGCGCACAGCAAGCTAGTCGCCCAAAATACCCGGTCGTGACGCAGTTGCCGGCACTCGATGCGGCATAAGCTCAAGCTTTTCATACCGAGGCCCCCGATAGCCGGGAAACCGCGTAGCGGGCAAACGTTACCGCCGCGGCCGTCCAAATTAGTAATAAAGCGATGGCTCTGGGATAGGGGCTTAGTGCTTCCCGCCAATCGGGCGGCCGATAACGAAACGCCGGAACGCGTTGGAAGAAGCTCGCGTCGGCTTTGATTAACGTGCTGTCCCAACCGTTGGCGTTCCGAGTTTGATGGCGGGAGACGTAATCGTTGAGGAGGCGGTTCAAGTGGCGACGATAGTGTTCGACTTGCCGGGTAAAAGCTTGATGCTGCGCCGGATCGTTGCCGGCCAGGGCCATCGATAGCAGCGAGACGCCGGCGCTCGGCGCGATCAGCGTGCCCCATTCCAGCAAGCGGTTTTGCCGGGCGTAAATATCGTAGCGTTGGCGGTCGTCACGTTCGCACACCGCCCAGGCCGCTTCCTCGCCGACTTGCATACTCCGGCCCGTGTAATCGAAGGGCAGCTCCTCAACGCGCTCGACCCGGTACTCGGCGAGCAACTGCTTTTGCAAGGTCTGTTCGGCGCTTTCCCAGGATTGGCTCAGATCGGTCATGAAATTGACCCAAAACCGATGAGTGGACGGGATCGGATAAACGTAGCCGCCGACATCCAGCAACATGCGGGGAAGCGCGAACACCGTGACGCCCCAGAACACCAATAGCACTGCCAGCGCGGTGCGCGCCGAGCGGCAACAGGCGGACACGCCGAGTGTCAGAAACAACAGCAGAGTCAGATACAGTCCGTACAACACCACCAGTAAACCGGCGCGGGCCAGTTCGTCGCCGCGCGATTCGGCCGGCGCTAGATAGCCGGCAGTGGCGATACCGAATCCGGCAAGCGGCAACAGTATTGGCAATAGCGCCCGCGCGATGCCGGCCGCCTTGCCCCACAGCAGCAACGAAGGCCGCAGTCCGAGGCTCAGCAATTGTCGCAAGGTGCCTTGCTCGCGTTCGCCGGCGAACGCCGAAAAACCGAGCAGTATCACCAACAGCGGCAGCAGGGTTTGGGCGGCATTGGCCGGGTTCAAGTCGCCGAAGCGCTGCAGCGCGCTCATGTCCTGGGCCGGCGGATATTCCACTTCGCCTTGGATGTGGGCACCATTCAGTATCGAGGCGCCGACGTACGGCTCGATCCCGCCATCGACAATGGTCAGCGGCCGCGGCGTTTTGAAGGCGTACACCCCGTAATGGGCGGCGTCGTGCGGGTGTTTGGGGTCTTGTTGGCCGAAACGCCGATAGTCGTGCTCGGCGGCGATGTCGGCTTGATTTAGCAAATCCAGGTAGTTGCGCCAACCAAACCAACTGGCAGCGATGAATAATGCCAGTATCAACGCAGCCGCTAGCTTGAAACGGCCGTCGCGACGGCATTCGGTGAACTCTTTTTCGGCGATGGCGGCAATCATCAGGCCGGCTCCGTGGCGCGCAAACCGGCCCGCATATAGTCCAGGTAAATCCGCTCCAGTTCGGCGGCGTTGGTGTCGGCGGTTTTAAGTACCGTCAGCAGTTGACCGGCCTTCATGATACCGGCCCGGTGACCGGTTTCCTTGACGCGAAACAAGTCGTGGGTCGCCATCAAGATGGCCACGCCGGCGTTCGCCAGTTTGACCAGCAAGTTGGAAAACTCGTAGGCGGCTTGCGGGTCCAGGCCCGAGGTCGGTTCGTCCAACAATAAAACCTGGGCTTCCTTGGCGAAAGCCATTGCAATGCCGACTTTCTGGCGCATGCCTTTCGAGTAAGCGGCGACCGGACGGTCGACGGCTTCGTCCGGCAAGCCGGCCCGGCACAGAAAGTCGCGTAAGCGGGTTTTGTCATAGCGATGGCCCGACAAGCGGCTGAAATAGTCCAAATTTTCCAGGCCCGAGAGCCTGGGATACAGCGCGACGTTCTCCGGCAAATAGGCGACCCGTTGCCGAACCCGATCGGGGTTTTGGTTGACGTCCAGGCCGGCTATCCTGGCCACGCCGGTGCTGGGCTTGATAAAGTCCAGAAACAGATGAATCGTCGTGGTTTTGCCGGCACCGTTGGCGCCGAGCAAACAGAAAATTTCGCCGGGGGCGACTTGCAGATTCAACGCGTCCAGGGCTCGGATCGCGCCATAGTGTTTGGTCAGTTCTCGGGCTTCTATCATCGGAACGTGGCACCTCGGCAATGAAAAAAAGACTGCCGCGAAAGGCCTTGCTTCCGGGAGATATAAAACCTATATTCGACGCTTAATTTCGATCCGTTTCGAGCGTTTATCGTTATGTCAACCATACAAGTTTCCGAAGATATATTGCCGCTGGGGCAGTTCAAGACGCAGGCTTCCGCGTTGATTAAAAGCATTAATTCCAGTAACCGTTCCATCGTCATTACCCAGAACGGCAAGCCGGCCGCCGTGGTACTGTCGCCTAGCGAATTCGACCGGCTTAATAGCCAAGCCCGATTTGTCTCCGCCGTGAGGCAAGGTTTGGATGACATTCAGGCGGGACGGGTCATAGAGGACGAGCAACTGGCGGAAGTTCTGGAACATAAAATTGCCAACTTGTGAAGTTGCGCTGGAGCGATCGATCCACGGACGATCTGGCCGAGATCTACTGGTATATCGCGCGTAACAATCCCCAAAACGCCAAGCAGTGGGTGGACAAACTCCGAAAGCGTGCCCGAGATGCCGCTCACTCGGCATTGATTGGCCGGATTGTGCCGGAGCTGGGCCAAGCCGATATTCGAGAAGTGTTTGTCGAGCACTATCGAATCGTCTATCGCGTCGAAGACGACGGCATATCGGTATTGACTGTATTCGAAGGGCATCGCGTGCTTAAGCTCTAAACTCCCTGGCTGCATTCGCTCGGTAGTTTCTTCGATGGAGACGGCGAAACACTTAAGCATCGACACGCCCGGCGATGTTGGCTTGTCTGGCTTTGGACGACCGCAGAGCGCTCCGCTTTTTCAGCCAGATATAGACGCCGGTGACCGATAGCATCGCGACCACCAAGCCCATTGCGCAAACGAAGATTTGGAACGGCAGTCCCCAGACTTTTGCCATGTGCAACGCAAACAACCACATGCTCAGGGTCAAGCCGAGGTTTTCGCCGGTCGGTAACAGTAGACCGCCAAACCGGCCGCTGTCGCCGTCGAACCAGATCGCGGTGCCGGCGTGGTCAGGGCTGATGTCGCGGTCGCTTTTTACCACGTACAAATACATGCCCTTCTCCGGTTGATAGGCCAGCGTTTCTTCCGCCAACACCCGCACGTGCGCCGCTTGGGCTTGTTCGTCCATCAAACGCCGGCCGATCGTGTGGGCCTCACGCCAGGCTATGCGCGGTTCCGGGCGCGGTTCCGGCAGATTCGGGACCGGAAATTGCCGTAAGTCCGGCATATCGAACAGCGCGGCCATCACCGGTTGGTAGACGGTTTCGCTCAAATTGAAGCCGACCGACGACCAGGCGAACACGAACAGCATCAGCCAGGTCCACAAACCGCCGGCCCGGTGCAAGTCGAAATTCAACCGAAAGGCCGAGGCCGGCCATTTGATTTTCCACGCAATCGCCCAACGCGACCAAAAGCCGCGCGAAGTTGTTCCCTCTCCTTCAGGGAGAGGGTTCGGGTGAGGGGATTTACGCCGCACCGGAAAGGTCAGGTAAAACGCGACGAAGCAATCGACGGTCCAGATCAGCGCGGCGATGCCGAACAACCAGACCCCGACTTCGTCCAAGGCTAACGAATAGTGCAAGCTGTAGATCACCCGGAGGATGTTGCGGCGGGTCAGCGGCCACAAGCCTTCGTCCTTACCGTAACCGAGCAACTCGCCGGTATAAGGGTCCAGCCGCAGGTTTTGATAAGCCAGCTCGTAGGGTTTGCCGGTCGCCGGATCGGTGCGCGGCGTCAACCCCGCTTCGAAAACCCGGTTGGATTCCCGGCTTAACATCAGTTGGTTGATGTACGCATGCGGTTCCAGCGCCAAGGCTTGGTCGCGCAGTACAAACTCGTCCAGCATCGCCTGGTCGCGGACTTCCACTAGATGCAGGTCGGAATTCAGCCAGTCGTCCAATTCGTGGAAAAAGGCCAGCACGCAACCGGTCAGCCCGGCCACGGTCAAAAAGAACGCCATGTACAAGCCGGCGTAACGGTGTACCAAAACCCAGAAGTGTCGCGTCATATAAAGTTTGTTAAAGGTCGTTTAATCCATAAGACGAATCTCGGCGTTAAATCCAGACAGAAATTTGCGATTTATCGCATCTAGCGACCTAACGGTCATTGTCTCGAAGCAGGAACAGATGGGCCCGGCAGCGGCTTCAGCCGCGATCGAAAGCCCTTCCAATACGCGTGTGTCCGTAATTTGCGCTACGACTTTTCATGCTCGATAAAGAAACTTCGCCTCGAAAGCTCCGTTAATCCTCGGCAGCGTTCTCCCGGCACGGCCGAACGGAAAACCCGCCAACACGGCAGGGAGAATCGGCAACGAGGGCCGTCAATACTCGACGTTGAGCGAGCCGATGAAACTGCGCGGGTTGCTGAAACTGACATAGCCGTAACCGGAGTCTGTCACCGGCGATGCGTCGGTGAAATAGCGTTGGTCCAGCAAGTTGTCGACGTTCAGTTGCGCCGTCACTTTCGATTTGCCGACTTTGAAACTGTAGCCGGTCATCAGGCCGACCAAGGTATTGCCGACCGAGCGGGTTTGGTTATTGGCATTCACGACGTAATCGCGCAAGCTTACGCCGCCGCCGAATTTCAAGCCCTTGGCCGGCCCTTGTTGGATTTCGTAGGTAGTCCAGGCGCTGGCGGTATTTTCCGGCACAAACTGCAAGCGGTTGCCGACTTTGATCTGGCCGGAGGTGTCCGAGCTTTTGGTAACGCGCACGTCTTGGTGGGCGTAGGTCAGGATCGCGTTCCAGCCGGGCAGAATTTCGCCTTGTATGTCCAGCTCCGGTCCGCTGCTATTGACTTCGCCGACCGACAAATAACAAAAATTGTTGCCGCAAGCCGCGCCGCGGGCGACGTCCAGTGTGGCGACGTTTTGTTTGGTCAAATCGTAATAGGCCAAGGACAGGAGCAGCCGGCCGTCGAACAGCTCGGATTTGGCGCCCAACTCCCATTGTTGGGCGGTTTCCGGCGCCAAGGCCTTGCCGAAGGCTGCGCCTTCCACAAACGAAAATCGCCCGGTATTGGCGCCGAAATTCTCGACGTAATTGCCGTAGACGCTGAGCGATGCGGCGGGTTGCCACAGTACCGCGACGCGAGGGGTCACATCGTCGTCGGTTTGCGGCAGGCCGAATGCGTCCGGCAGTAGTACGCCGTCCGCGCCGCCGCGAAATATTTTCGAATGCACATATTGGTAGCGAAATCCGCCCAGCAGGTGAATGTTGTGCGGAAGCTCGATTTGGTCCTGAAGATAGGCACCGAAATTGTCGGTTTTTTGGGCGAAAAGCTGGCGCAAGCTGGGGTCTAATACCAAGCCCGGACCGGGGTGGGCGGGCCGGTTGATGTCGATATCGGACAGCGTGAAACCGATGCCGCCGAAGGTCAGGTCCTGAAAATAATCGGTGGCGTAGTGGTCGCCGCCAACCAGCAAGGTGTGTTTCAACGCACCGGTCGTGAAATGGCCGGTCAGGTCCAGAATATTGGCCAAGGTGTCGTTGGTTTCCGGATTGATTCCGTAAACCACCCGGCTCAAGGTGTTGCCCGCCAAGAAAATCGGCAAGGTGCTGGGGCCTTGCCGCACCTCGCGGCGCCGGAAGTTGACTTGATGCTTGATGCTCCAATCTTCGTTGAACTGATGCGTCCAGTTGAAGCCGGCGAAGTAGCCGTCGGTCGTGGCCAGGTTTTTTTCGCCGAGGTTGCGCTGGTGGGGTAAGTCGATAAACCGGTTGTTGCCGTCGGTCGGCAAAATCATGAAATCCTCGCTGGCCCGCTTATGCTGATACTCCATTTCCAGGGTCGCTTGGGTTTTGGCGCCGATTTGCCACTGGATGACCGGCGCGATGAATTTATCGTCGCTTTCGACCAGATCGCGGTAGGAATGATTGCTTTGAAACGAGGCATTGACCCGGTACAGCAAACTCGCGTCGGGGTTGATCGCGCCGGTCGCATCGACACTGGTGCGAAACAAATCGTAGGAGCCGAACTGCTGGTTGATCGCGTAGTAGGGCGTGGCTCTGGGTTTTTTGGTGATGACGTTGATCATCCCGCCGGGCTCGACCCTGCCGAACAGAATTGCGGCCGGCCCTTTCAGGACTTCCACGCTTTCCACGTTGGCCATTTGTTGACCGTTGCCGTACCAGGTGCTGCCCGCATCCATCCGAAAACCGTTGCGGAATAAGGTGCTGGTCGCGAAGCCGCGCAGCGTGTATTGCTCGGCGTTGCTGGGGCCGGCTGAATTGTTGTTGCCGTTGGCGACGCTGACGCCGCTGATGTTCTTCAAGGCCTGATCGAGGCGTATCACTTGCTGGTCCTTCAAGACTTGCTTGGAAATCACCTGCACGTTCAGTGGCGTTTCCATGATCGGCGTATCGGTTTTGGTGCCGGAACTGGCGTTCGGCAGTGCGTAATCCGGATTGTAGGGATCGGTGGTATCGTAGGCGGCTTGGCCGACCACCTTGACGGCCGGCAAGGTGGCCGCCGCGTCGGGCTTCTCGATATTGTCCGGATTTTGCTGGCTAGGCTTGATTGCCAAGGTATGGTCGTCAACCGTTTGCACGTTCAAGGCGGTGCCTGTCAGCAAATGCCGGAGGGCGTCCGCTCGGCTATAGCGGCCGTCGATGGCCGGGCTGCTCAGGCCGGCCACGCTTTCCGGGCGGAAGATCAGTTGCAGGCCGGTAGCGCGCGAATAAGCTTCCAAGGCCGCCGCCAAGGGTTGCGCCGGCATGTGCAAATCCACATCGGCTTCCACCGCCTGGGCGCTAGCCAACTGCAAGCCGGCCAGCGCCGCCGCCAGCGCCCAGCGAATTATTTTGGACTTGCCGCGAGCGGATGGCTGATGGTTTGATAAGCGGTGGTGGTTCGGCATGGACGCTCTCCTTGTAGACCGGGACACTGTTTTCGATCCCTATGCGCACTAAGCCAAACGAAGAGGCTGTGTACCCTACCTATAAGCGTGAAAAAAATTGCATCGGATGCCGACGACCCTTTGCAATCACATGAGATGAAATTTGCGGAGACGGGGATAAGGCAATACGCTGTCATTCAAAATTGTAACGGTTTGGCTAACCGGAGTAGAAATAAGGCGTTGGCTGAGCGGAGCCGAAGCCAGCGATTTCGCTTCGACTCCGCTCAGCGAGCGGCGTAGCTGATGTTGAGGTGTTCATTCCCCTGCTCCGTTGGGAGAAGGCGTTTTTACTTCGCGTTGAATACTTACTCAAAATTTAGGTGCGATTAGCTTGCGCAATCGCACATCTCGAAGCCAACAATTCCTCCGATTACGCTGCCGCGAATCGGAGCTACGCGGGCTGGCTAATTCACTGAAGCAATCGATGCAAAAATTCGGGACTTTGGGTTTGAGTTTTCGGCAAGCCGAAAACCAGCGGCAGCCGGGCCAGCCGCATTTACACCCGCTTGATGAGGGTGTCATAAAAGCCTCTCTCCCGCGAGGGTTCTGTTTCGACTTTTACGACACCGTCTTGATGGGGAAATAATTCCGGGCTCGCATGACCTTCATTGCCGGTGCCGCCGAAAAATCGCATCGTTCCCGTCGAAACCCGTTGCGGTGCGGTTTGAACAGTCAGGTGTCCGCGTTCGACCGGCAGCGGTGTCGTCGCGACAGGCTAGGTTGCCGTTGATACCGGCAGCGTTCTTACCTCAACACGCGGTATCGCCACAGAAACATCCAGGCTTGCTTGCCGAACAGGCAGACCTTCACGCTGAACACGCAGCCTTTTAATATGAACAGCCAGCGCCGCTTGTTTACCACGCAAGCGTTGCCGATTAGCGGCCAACCGCCGCTGTTGATCGGACACGCGTCGCTGTTCGGCAGAGACGGCTGCCTGTCAATCAGCGGCGGCTCGGTGTTTAGTCGAGATCGTCGCCTGTTCATCGGAGGATGTCCGGTGTCGAGTTGCGGGGCGCCGGTGTTAAACACGCTGCCCTCGGTGTTTGCATCAGAAGCTTGCCTGTTGATCAGGCGTCGCTCGATGTTCAACGGAGGATGGTGGGTGTTTATCGAACATCGGTCCGTGTCCGCAATGGATTGTTCGGTGTTGTAATGGCAACTCGTCGAGTGATAAAGACCCTGGACAGCTTCGATTCGCCCGAACCGCGAAGGATCGAGCAAGAACCCGCCAGATCGGCGGGCAATCTTCCGTCTCGGCAACAATGTAGCTCCGGGTCCGTCGCGCCGACGCTCTCCTTGCCAAGCGCCGCGATCGACAAGTTACGGTGCCGGTAAGGTTCGTCGAAGTTTTGGTGGATAGCGTTGGCGCTCCGACGGAGCAAAGGCGTCGGCGCAATGAGCGAGATCGACCCATTGCGGTCCATCGCTTAGTTTGATCCAATGGCGGCTAATTGATCATTACCGGCCATTATTTGTAGTCGCCGATGATATACATAAATCGTCTAATTACTAGTTAGAAGTCCACACTATGTCAGACCGTGTTCCTTGCCCAGCCTGCGGAGCGCCCATTCTTCTTTCTACCGCAGAAAAGAACGGCGGCCTTTGTATGCCCTGCAAAGGTGGATATCGGAAAAGTATTGATGCATCGAAAATCAGGTACGAGCAAGACAAGAGATTCCGAGAAAGTTCTGAACACAAACACTGGCAATGGCTTGTCGATCAAGTCCATAACACAGAAACTGGTTTTTCAGGTTTATCTCATGGGAACCAACTTTACTTCGCAACAAACTTGGTGAGCGGCGAGGTATACAACGGCGGCTTTGATCAATACTTTCACAACAGTTCGGCTGATTACTTTAGGTTTGCCGTTGAGGGGTTAATGGCAATAGGTGCATCAAAAAGTCTCGCCCTCCTGACGGAAGCGAAGAAAATGTTTTTTGGAGACGCTGAGGTTCCTTCCGATACCTGCGAACGGCGTAGTATTCTGCGTGCTACGGATAGTGAAGCTCAAGTCAAACGAGATAAAGAACTGGATGTTCTTGATCGAGCATTTTGGGCAGACCCTGACAAACTTGGTAAGCGCATGAGTCAATTCGCAAAAGACAATGAACTACATAAAAACTTCTAACCTTACGTTCAAGTTGGCTCTCTCCGGTCGCAGGGACGCGCCTTCGGCCCACGGCTAGCGTTACTATATGGACTCTCTTAGGCGACAAATGCATCTCCGCGAAGCAATAGCTAGATTGAGTGACTGGCCAGAGATGGCCATGATTTTTGCCGAGCGAATTGGTGGCGAGTTTCGACCAGAGTCAGGAGCCGTCGTGCTTGAGCTTTCCGAGAGCGAACTTAGTCGTCCGGTGCGTGAGGTCGCGGCAGAGAGAGCGCCAGGCATGGAGTATTTTTTAGAGGTTTTCGTCGCGCTTGAGGTTGTTGAGGGGATGCGATTGAGTCAGCCACACCAAGAGTTAACCATTGAGCAGATTGTTGAGAGAGTCATTTATTATGGCGAGTATGACGCCTAACCATTCGCGGCAGCGAACGTCGACTGGCCATCGCAGTGCATTCGACGCGTCTCGGGGCCTCCGCCGCCAAGCCTGGCTTGTTGAACGACAGCTTTCTGTAATACAGCCGCCATGCACTGAAATACTTGAGTGTCTCTGATTGGCCGATCACAGACATTCAAAATCTGGCGGGGTTTGAATTGTAACCCGTGGCGGCTTTGCGATCGGAACGACGGGCGGTTTTAATCGGAATGCGTTGTTACTGTTCGAGAGAACGGCGCAAATCCTTGATGAGACGGTAGAGGTGCAATGAATCTGTCGGTGATGGGGCAAAACCAAACCGCTCGTAGAACCGTTTTGCGGGGGCGTCCTTGGCGTGAACCGCAAAAGCACGAATACCGCCAATGTCGGCAGCCTGCAACGTGCGTAGCATCGCGTCTTTTAACAGGCCTGAACCAATCTTGCGGCCTTGCCAGGCGGTGCTCACGGCCAGCCGCGCTAACAACATGACCGGCACAGGGTGACGGGCTAAGCCTTTGGTCAAGCGCTCCGGCGCATCGTTAAAAGCGACTTCGCCCACAACCAGGCTGTAGAAGCCAATGACGTCCTGGTCATGTAGACCGACATATGTTTGCGAAGCGTTGGCTTGCTGGTTGCCGAGGGCATGGCGAATCAGAAAGCGGTCAAGCTCCTCGTGCCCACAGGTAAAGCGATCAACGGGATGATCGCGCCGTAGCTTCTCAATCCGAAACCCCGTCATTCGGTCGTCGGCAGATCAAAGGGGCTCGGCTCGCGAAACAAGCGTTGAATCTGGGGTACAAGTTGTGGCGGCGCATCGAGCGCGGACATAAATTTTTCCCATTGCTCGGCATTGAGTTCAAAGCGTTGTCGCTCGGTAAGCGTTTCGGCGGCGCGTGCCAAGGCACTCGCCAATACAAACTGACTGACCGAGCAATGGGCTGCCTGGGCTGCCGCGCTCAAGGTCTGCTTGGCTTCGGGCGATAATCGCAGGTCAAGTTTGGTGGTGCGAGTCGATTGAATAGCCATAATGCCTCCTATACACAGAGGAGAGCAGTATAGCCGCCAGACGTTGTCGTGACAATTATATCCAAAGTGGATTCACGAGGTCTGAAAACGCCGGATGTTCGTCGGTGACGAACGGCCCTTCTTATCGCTGATAAACCGCATTATCCAACCTTCGCTGAAACCAGGCCATGCCATTATTTTGCCATCCAACTCTGCTTTAAATAAAGCAGCGCGAACACCACTGCCGATTCGACGTCCGCCTCTGAAATTGCGATCGCGAAAATTGAATTTCGCCGAAAGGCAAAATTGCGCTTTGCGTTAAGCGGTTACAAGCGTTGCCGGTTTTCGGCAAATACCACGACGTCCGGCGATGGCCGGCGCGCCTCGGCGTCCAGCAATGCGGCGATGGCGGAGACGATGCCGTTCAGGTCGTCGGCCTTGAACACGCCGCTGATGCGTTGGCTTGCCAGTCCGGGCGAGGCCAGTTGGATGCGGACCGGATGGTAGCGCTCGATTTCAGCGGTGACCTGGGCCAAGCTTTGGTCGCGCCAGATGATTTCGCCGCGCCGCCAGGCTTGGCGGGCTTCGATGTCGATGGCGATCGGCGCGGATTGACGGCCGGACGCGTTGTAGGCCAGTTGCTCGCCGCCGCGCAGCGAGGTGGTGGCGAGAGCTTGGGCATCCGCGCCGGAGCGGACTTCCACTTCGCCTTCGAACACGCTGACCGTGGTGGATGCCGGACCGCGATAGACCGCGAATTGGGTGCCGATGTCGCGGGTTTCGCCGCCGGCGGCCTTGACCACGAAAGGTCGCCAGGGTTGGTGGGCGACTTGCGCGAACAGTTCGCCGCGTTCGAGTGCCAACTCGCGCCGGTCTTTGTCGTATCGAACCGTGACGTCGGTCGCGGTGTTCAATTCCAGCAAACTGCCGTCGGCCAAGGTCACGCCGAGCCGTTCGCCGATGTCGGTATGGTAGTGTTGATAGTGTTCGCCGAAATACGGGTTCCGCCACAGCAGGCCAACCGCCAACAGCAGCGCGGCGGCGATACCGACAGGATAAAAACGCTTGGCGATCGCGCGGCGAGTTGGTTTACCGCTTAACGGACCGGCATAGACTGACTGCAACGGACTCATCGCTTGCCACAGCGACTCCAACGTTTGATATTCGTGGCGGTGGCGCGGGTCGGCGGCCAGCCAGCGCTCGAATTCGAGCCGGTCCGCCGCGCCGCAGTCCGGCGAACGCAGCCGGGCAAACCAAGCGCTGGCGGCTTCGGCCGGCGATGGCGTGTTGGGATGGTCAGACATCGCCGGTCGCCGTCGAGCCGTCGCGTGTCGCTAAAAGGGGGTGGCGATTCATGTCACGGCTCCAGCAAGCCGGCATCGTGCAGGTGCTGCCGGCAAGTCAGCAGGCCGGCGCTGACGTGCTTTTCCACCATCGCCACCGAAATACCGAGGGTGTCGGCGATTTGCGGGTAGGTGAGATTGTGAAAGCGATGCAGAACGAAGGCTTCACGCCGGCGCGGCGGCATCGAGTCGATCGCGGCGCGGATCACGGCTTGAGTTTGCGACAGGCTTAATTGTTGTTCGGGATTGTGGTCCCGGCTGGTTTGCTCTTCGAGCGCCGCGTCGCCATCGTGTTTGGCGTCGTGCCAAGCCCGGCGGTTCAGCACGTTGACGGCTAATTGGCCGGCGATATGAAACAGCAGGGCCTTGGGGCTTTGAATGTCTTGAGCGGGGATGATCTTCAGCAGGCGCCGATAGGCTTCCTGGGCCACATCGGCGGCGTCCTGCGGACAATCCAGGCGTCGCCGCAACATGGCCTGCAAATCCTTCTGGTGGGTTTCGATTAGGCACTGAACCCTGTGCCTTGCCAAGTCGTTCATGCGTTGGGGTGATTGCGTCGAGTGAATGCGTGAATTCTCGCGCATGGTACACCGCAAATTATCGTCGCGCCATGGTCCGGCGAATGACGCGCATCCGTAATGCCCGGTTAGCCGCCCGTGGCCCAATGAGTTCAATATTCGATTTTGATGGACCCCATAAAAGTTCGAGGTGTGCCGAACGCGACGTAACTGGTGTCGTAACCCACGCTGGATGGTATCCGATAAGGTTGAATGTAGGTGTAGTAATATTTGTCCAGGAGATTGTTGACGTTGAATTGCACGCAGATTTTGGATTTGCCGATGTTGCGGCTGTAGGCGGCCATCAAATCCACGGTTTCGTAGCCAGGCACTTCCATATTGGCACCCGATGGGTCGTTAGTCGCCTGATTGTCGCGCAAGGTGATGCCGCCACCGACTTTCAATCCTTGCCATTCACCGTTTTTGAATTCGTAGGTATTCCAAAAGCTGGCGGTATTTCTTGGCACGCCGTAATAACGATCACCCTGGGCGGGGTAGGCATTGAAGGTTTTGGTGGTCACCACATCGGTATTGGCATAAGTCGCTATCACGTTCCAGCCCGGCAGGATTTCGCCTTGAATATCCAACTCGGGGCCGCGGCTGCGCACCGCGCCAGCCACCACGGAGAAACCTTGATTGGGCCGCAGATTGTCATCGGTAGCCACATTGGTTTTGGTTAGGTCATAGTAAGCCAGGGTGGCGCGTAAGCGGCCCCTAAAAAACTCGGTTTTCGCCCCCACTTCCCATTGCTCCGCACTCGAAGGTGGTACTGGCTGGTTGGGATAGACCTTGCCGATATTGGCACCAAAACTTTCGGTGTAATTGCTGTAAATGCTTAGCCAGTCTCGCGCTTGCCACAACAAACCGACGCGCGGGGTCAACGCATCGGCTTGCAACGTAGGATCATCGACGGGCGATGAACCAAAGCTCTGAGTGACACCTTGCTGGTGGATATATTGATAGCGAAATCCGCCGGTGAAGTGCAGATTGTATGGCAATTGCATCTGATCTTGCAGATACAGGCCGTATTGATCGGTGTTTTGCCGGTAGGTAACATGAGCTGTCGGGCCAAACGAAAGACCACAGCGGTTGCCGCAATGCTGGGGATTGAAGATGTCAATCAGCGAAAAATTTCCCGATTGATTTTGGTCAACGTGACGGTCAGTCCGGTAGTAATCGCCACCGATCAGCAAGGTATGTTTTACGCCCGCCGTTGAAAAATGCCCGGTCAAATCCAACGCCGTAGAATAGCTATTGTTCTCGTAAATCGGCGCCAGCAGAAAGCGCGGGATACTGATTTGGTCATCCGCCAGTGCAGGCGTAAAGGGAAATACGCCCGGTTGATTGTCTTTTTGCTGACTAACGGCAATTTGTTGCTTGATCGACCAATCGTCGTTGAATTTATGCGACCAGTTTAAGCCACCGAAATAATGCTGGTATTTACCGGTGGAGAGTTCGCCGTAATTCCGGCTACGCGGAATTCGCAGCAATTGGCCGTTATAGACCGGGTTCATTTGATAATCGACGCCCAAGTCGTCGTGGCTGTATTCCAGTTCCAGACTGATTTGGGTCCTGGGGCTGATCTCCCATTTAAACACCGGCGCAATATAGGCTTTTTGGTTCTTGACGAAGTCACGAAAGGACCCGCTATCCTCGTAGGACATATTCAAGCGATACAATAGGCCGTGATCTTTGCTAATCGGCCCCGTCGCATCAATCGTGCTGCGGAACAAATCATAAGAACCAAACTGCTGTTGTATAGCGTAATAAGGGGTTGCCAAGGGTTGTTTGGTAACCACGTTCACCATGCCTCCGGGCTCGACTAAACCATACAATATCGCCGCCGAGCCTTTCAAAATCTCGACGTTTTCCACATTCGCCATTTCACGAAGTCCGGAGCCCTGTTGCAGACGAAAGCCATTGCGGAAATAGGTGTTCGAACTAAATCCGCGTAAAGTGATGGTCTCCGCAGTCGTATTATCAGTGGGTGTCGCACTGGCAGTCACGCCGCTCACATTTTTAATAGCCTGGGCTAGCGTGGTCACCTGCTGATCCTTCAACACCTGCTTGGATACCACTTGCACGTTCAGCGGGGTTTCCATGATCGGCGTGTCTAGCTTGGTGCCGGCAGTGGCGTTCGGCAGTGCGTAGTCTTGGTTGTAAGGAGCCGTGGCGTCGTAGTCGGCCTTGCCCACCACATTCAAGGCCGGCAAGGTCGTCGTGGATTGGGCTTCGGTCGTAGACGCGGCCACCGTGACGGTGCCGGTTTTGGAAACGCTGGCGTTCAATCCCGAGCCTTGTAACAAAAGTTGAGCCGCGTCGCCGATCGTGAAGTTACCCTTGATGGCGTGACTGTACTTGCCCGCCATTGCTGGTTCCGAATAGAGCATTTGCGCGCCGCTTTGCGCGGCGAATTGCTCCAACCCGGCCGCCAGCGGCTGAGCGGCGATGTCGAAGAGCTGTTTGCCCGGTTCGGCGCGCGCCGGGGCGATTGCCAATAACATTGCCAGTCCAGCCCATTTTGTAATTTCAGCCATGATGATCTCTCGATGAATTAGGTTCATTGACTAGACGCATCAGCGCGGAAAAATCATCAAGCGTGGGGGAATCGCAAACGGCGGACTAGCTTTTTCTCTGAATCAGAATTTGTCGCGGCGAAATGCGTTGGACCTGGACCGGCAGTACCGTACCGAGCGCATCCAATAGCCCGGCCAAATTGTCGGTGTTAAAAACGCCGCTGACTGTTAACTCGGCGAGTTCCGGGGACAGGATATTGAACTGTACATCGTGGTAGCGGCTGATTTCATGCAAAACCTGATCTAGCCGACGATTGCGGAATTTAAACTGTCCGCTTCGCCAGTCGATGGAAGCCCCATGAGCCGTGCCGGACTTCTCAAGCAGCGTACCGTCCGGGGTGAGCTCAACCGCCTGATCGGCCGCTAGCGTCAGGGGCTCTTGTCCCAATATCTCGACGCGTCCTTCCAACACCGCGATTTGCACGCGATCGCTCTGATTGTAAACGTCAAATTCCGTGCCTACATCCAGCACATGTAAATTGCCGACACGCACGTCGAAAGGTCGGTCGGCGGCGTGTGCCACTTTAAAAAATGCCTCGCCACGCGTCAGATACACTTGGCGGCGCCAACGATTGAAATGCACGGACAGTTCGCTGTCGGTGTTCAATTCGATCCGACTGTCATCCGCAAGCACGATTGTTTTTCTTTCGCCCTTGGCGGTGTGGTAGCTGGCGGTAAAGCCTAGCCAACCCGATGGGTGGAAGGTTGCGACTCCGCAAGCAAACAGCGCCATCGCCGCGGTTGACAGGCGCCAGCAATGCCGGCGTGATGGGGGGCGAAAGCGCAACGCGGCGTCTTTGGACGGAAACGGTAAGTGCCGCAGATGTCTTAACGATTGCCATTGGCTTTGGACCACTGTGAAAGCTCTTTGGTGTTCGGGACTCTCGGCCAGCCAGTCGGCCAGTGCTTGACGCTCGTCCGCCCCGTGGGCGTCGGAATGCAGCCGAAATAGCCAATCGATGGCTTGCCGCCTTACGTTTTCCGGGATGGGGTCAACAGCCATCGGTGTCGCTCATGCGTAAGCTCACATGCAACATGGCCGCTTTGGCGTAACGTTCGGCGCAACTTGGCGACAAGCCTAGGCGGGCGGCCGTCTCGGCGTAGGAACAGCCTTCGATACTGTGCAGCACGAAGGCGTGGCGCTGCAGTTCCGGTAATTCCTGTAACCAGAGTTCCAATCGTTCCAGCAATTGGGTTGTTTCCCAGTGGCGGTGAGGGGCGAGCATAGTGTCGTTCACGCCATCGGGGTCGGTGTCCGCTTCGGTCAGATCGCTGCGCAATTGGCGGCGGCGATAGTAATCCACCGAGATGTTCGCGGCCGTCCGGTACAAAAAGCCGCGCGGGTTTTGCACCTGTTCCCAGGCCGGATATTTTGCCAAGCGGGCGAATGTCTCTTGGACGATATCATCGACGTCTTGCTCGTCACCGATCCGCCGTCGGATAAAACCGCCGATTTCACGGGCATATAACGTGAATAGTTGTTGAACGAAGCCGCGATTCGGTTTAGGCATGGCAAAGTATCCTGTTTTGCAAAAGTGTTCGGCTAATTCCCGCACCGATTATTGCCGCTTTCCATGAAGTGAAGGTGACTTCTGGATTCGGGGCGCCAAGCTGTTTGCGGTTGTCGGCCGTAAACTTCGGGCCGTCTCGGACCTCGGACTAGTCCGGCTTTGTTGGTCATTTTGCGTCAGTGCATCAAGGAACACGGAATGCTCCACAATAGCGTGGCGGTGGCCGGTTCGGCGAACGTGATCTCCAAACGTATTAGCGAGGCTTTTTTGACGATTACGCTTGCGGGTGAGGTGCTTAGCAATTGGCCTACAACGTCGGAGTAATTCGGCTCATGTCCGACCAGCCACACGTCGTCGGTATCTTCGGCGAGAATGGTCAGCTCTCGAAGCAAGGTGTGAGTGTCGTTGTCGCCTGCTAGCCATGGCGCTGTATGCGGCATAGGACAGCCGGTCAGATTCGCCTGCAGCAGTTTGGCGGTTTGTTGGGCCCTCGCCAGCGGGCTGGCGTAAAGTCTGCCGGGCAATAGGCGGTTGCGGAGACAGAATCTAGCCAGGCGTTTGGCTTGTTTCTCGCCCTTTTCGGTCAGATGGCGGTCGGCGTCGGCGATGCCGATACGTTGCGGCTCGGCGTCGGCGTGTCTAAGCAAGGTGATGATCATAGTGCTCTAGTTATCCGGAGGTTAGGGGCGCAACGGCTAGCGGTGCGATATTGGGTAATCTTGACTAAATTACTGGGTATAGCCATAATCCGTTACCTATTTTGTAGTCACTGAAGAGTCTAAATTATGGCTGATGCGATTGTGTTTACCGATAATGCCGCGCGGAAGGTTGCCGGCCTAATCCAGGAAGAGGGTAACGATAACCTCAAGTTGCGGGTTTATATCTCCGGTGGCGGTTGTTCGGGGTTTCAATACGGCTTCACGTTTGACGAGGACATCAACGAAGACGATACTCAAATCGAGAAGGACGGCGTCACTGTGTTGATCGACTCGATGAGCATTCAGTACTTGCAAGGTGCCGAGATCGATTACAAGGAAGATTTATCCGGCGCGCAATTCGTCATTCGGAACCCCAACGCTACGACCACTTGCGGTTGCGGATCGTCGTTTTCCGCTTAACGTTTATTGCCCGGATAAATTCCGCCCAGCGTTACCGGCGTTTTCGCGCCGGTAACGCTGGTTAAATTCCCTGCTTGGTTTTGTAAGGTTCGTTTCGCCAGCCAAGCGAAAGCCATCGCTTCGACACAATTCGGGTCGATGCCGAATCTCGCGGTCGATTCGACCGGAATCTTCAACGATTTTTCCAACAAGACTAGCAAGTGGTGGTTGTGCGCTCCGCCGCCGCAGACCAGCACTTGTCCGGTTTCGGCTGCCCATGAGGCGATCGCGGCGGCAATCGAGTCGGCGGTGAATTGACAGAGCGTGGCTTGCACGTCTTGTGGCGGTAAGTCGCCGAATGGTTGGAGTTTTTCGGTCAGCCAAGCGCTAGAGAAGTATTCCTTCCCTGTACTTTTCGGGGGCGGCAAGCGGAAATATCGATCATCTAGCAAGGTGGCGAGTAAACCGACGTGAACCTTGCCTGCCGCGGCCCACGCGCCACCGGCGTCGTAGGCTTGTTGGCGGTGTCGCTGACACCACCAGTCCATCAGGCCGTTGCCGGGGCCGGTGTCGAAACCGATTACCGGCTGATCGTTTAAAACTGTGATGTTGGCGATGCCGCCGATATTAACGATTACTCGCGTTTGCGTCGAGTCGCCAAACACCGCGCTATGAAATGCCGGTACTAACGGTGCGCCCTGACCGCCGGCGGCGATGTCGCGGCGGCGTAAATCGGCTACGGTTGTGATGCCGGTGCATTCCGCGATCACATTGGGATCACCGATTTGCAGTGTAAATGGGAAAGGCGGTTCCGGCGCATGGTAAATCGTCTGGCCGTGGCTGCCGATTGCGTTGACGCTACTGGCGTCTATGTTGGCTTTCGCCAGCAAGGCGGTTGCCGCGTCCCCAAATAATATGCCGAGTCTGCAGTCCAGTTCGCCGTATTCTTTTAAGTATACCGGCTGATTGGGCTGGCTAATCCGGTAAATGGCGTTGCGGAGTTCTTCGCCGAAGGGGTGATAGTGAAACGCGATCAGACGGATGGCGCCGTCGCTGAAATCGACCAGCGCGGCGTCGATGCCGTCGACGCTGGTTCCGGAGATCAAGCCGATATATAGATCGGGCATGGGCTTAATTTTGGGCGAACTGAGCTTCGCCTTTCGCTTGTTTGAGTTGGGCAAGCAAGGGTTGGGTTTGCGCCTTGAATTTGGCGAGTACCGTAGCGTCCATGGGAAGGGAATGAGGTAGTTTGACGGTTAGAGGATTGACGTGTTCACCGTTGATCCTGAATTCGTAGTGCAAATGTGGGCCGGTCGCTAAACCGGTACTGCCGACATAGCCGATAACTTCGCCCTGTTTCACGGAACCGCCGGTTTTTAAACCGGACTTAAAGCCGGACAGATGGGCGTATAGCGTTGAATATTTTTGGCCGTGTTCGATTTCCACCACATTGCCGTAGCCGTTCTTGCCGCCTTTGAAAATGATTTTGCCGTCCCCGGTGCTTTTGATCGGCGTGCCGGTCGCCGCCGAATAATCGACGCCCTTGTGGGCGCGTATCGTGTTCAGGATGGGATGTTTGCGGTGCAAATCGAAGTGCGAGCTGATTTTGGCGAAATCCATCGGCGTTTGCAGGAAGGCTTTACGCAGACTGTTGCCTTCGGGGGTGTAGTAACCGGTGTTGCCTTGGTTGTCCTCGAAGCGTACCGCCGTATAGACCTTGCCCTGGTTGACGAATTCGACCGAGAGAATGTCGCCGCTGTCGAATTCCTTGCCGTCGACGAAGAGTTTTTCGTAAACCACGGTAAATTGATCGCCCTCCCGTAAGTTCAGCGCGAAATCGATATCCCAGGCGAAAATGTCGGCCAGTTTTAAAATCAGTTTCTCAGGCAGCCCGGCGCGGGTGCCGTCTTCAAATAATGATGCGTGGATAGTCGCCTTGGCGCTGGCGAGTTGGTAATCGACTTTTTTGCTGAGCAGTTCGACATCGAACTCGTCGTCGTGTCGAGTCGCAATCAGCGTTTCGAAGGGGGTTTTTGCATAGGTGAGTCGTTCCAGTTCGCCATCGGCGTTTAGGGTGGCCACCACGTCGTTACCGGGGGCAACATCGGCGAATTGTTTGCCTGTGGCGTTGGCATGGACGATTTTATGCAGGTCTTCGCGGCTTAAGTTCAAGTCGGAGAAAATAGACGACAAGCTTTCGCCGGATCGAACGGTATGTTCAAGTTCTTCCGTGACGTCCAAAGGTTGCTCGGGAGCCGGCTCGACGTAATTCGTATACTGATTGATTTTTGCGGAGATCAGGGCTTCTTGTTCAAGCGTCCTTTTATCTTCGAAGGTTCTATGCGGTATTAGTCCGTAACTTGCGCCGGCGGCAACAACGGTGTAGACGCCGAGTAGCGCCGACTTGAGTATTCTGTTCTGCACAGTAATCACTTTTCATTGTTTGTCGAGCGTCTCATTGTAGGCAATTTCGTCGTTAACTGCCATAAACGGGCATTTTTTATCCTCACGTACAATTGCATCATATAATGCGCCCCCAAACTTTAAGGTTACCGGGAGGGGAAATTGTTGCAGGAAACTTTGGCTCAACTGCGTTACGGCGCTGACGAAATTTTGCTGGAAGCGGATTTGCTGAAAAAATTGGAAGAGGGTCGGCCGTTGACGATCAAGGCTGGATTCGACCCCACCGCACCGGATTTACATCTTGGTCACACCGTACTGATCAACAAGCTCAAACAGTTCCAGGATATCGGGCATAAGGTGCAATTCTTGATCGGCGACTTTACCGCGATGATCGGCGATCCTACCGGCAAGAACGTTACGCGGAAGCCGTTAAGTCGGGAAGAAGTGGTGGAGAACGCCAAGACTTACCAAGCCCAAGTTTTCAAAATTCTCGATCCCGAAAAAACCGAAATCAAGTTCAACTCTTCCTGGATGGGTGCGATGACCAGCGCCGAGTTGATCCAGTTGGCGGCCAAGCATACCGTAGCTCGAATGCTGGAGCGGGACGACTTCAGTAAGCGCTACAAAAGTGGTCAAGCGATTGCTATCCATGAATTTCTCTACCCGTTGATTCAAGGTTACGATTCAGTCGTCATGAAGGCGGATGTCGAGCTGGGAGGAACTGACCAAAAATTTAACCTGTTGGTAGGGCGCCAGTTACAGGAAATATATGGTCAAAAGCCGCAGGTAGTGTTGACAATGCCTATTTTGGAGGGCTTGGACGGCGTTCAGAAAATGTCCAAATCGCTCAATAACTATATCGGTATAGCGGATACGTCGGACGATATGTTTGGTAAGTTGATGTCGATTTCCGACGATTTGATGTGGCGTTATTTCAAGCTATTGAGTTTTCGACCGATGGCGGAAATCGAATCACGACGGCAAGCCTGCGCAGTCGGTGAGAATCCGCGTAATCACAAAGTCGCGCTGGCCCAGGAAATCGTCGAAAGGTTTCATGGGGCGGCGGCGGCGGTCTCCGCATTGGAAGCTTTCGAAGCCCGGTTTCAACGCGGCGCGCTGCCTGATGATATCCAGTCCGTGGGGTTGAAGGTCGATGCGGCTGGGATTCCAGTTGCCAATTTGTTGAAAAACGCCGGGTTGGTCGATAGCACTTCGGAAGCGATGCGTCTGATCAAGCAAGGCGCCGTGAAAATCGATGGAGAAAAAATAGAAGACGTTAAAGCCGTTATCCCGGTCGACACCAACCATGTCTACCAAGTTGGTAAGCGTAAATTTGCTCGCGTCGAAATAACGCTTGACGCGAATTAGAAAACCGCTATAATGAGCGGCTCTTCGTTACTGACTGAGTTGGTAGCGAAGAGCGGCAGGATTTGTCGGGCTTGCGGTAGTGTTGTGGTGGCTGGTTTTTCGGAAGTTGTTGGTTTCTGGCTTCGAAAATAAAGTGTTGACACTTTCTGAAAGTTCTGTAGAATATGTCGGCTCAACAGGGCGAGATGCTCTGGCTCTTTAACAAGATGAATCGAAATAATTTGTGTGGGTATGTGTGGCGATACGTTTCTGTTAGAAATTATCGGCGCAGAGAATCCACGTCAATTCGCAAGAAACGACGTTCTGTAGTCGGGCCAAGATTGGATACTAATCTTATTTAGTATCAAGCATTATTAAACTGAAGAGTTTGATCATGGCTCAGATTGAACGCTGGCGGTATGCTTAACACATGCAAGTCGAACGCTGAAGGGTGCTTGCACCCGGATGAGTGGCGGACGGGTGAGTAATGCATAGGAATCTGCCTATTAGTGGGGGATAACGTGGGGAAACTCACGCTAATACCGCATACGATCTACGGATGAAAGCCGGGGACCTTCGGGCCTGGCGCTAATAGATGAGCCTATGTCGGATTAGCTAGTTGGTGGGGTAAAGGCCTACCAAGGCGACGATCCGTAGCTGGTCTGAGAGGATGATCAGCCACACTGGGACTGAGACACGGCCCAGACTCCTACGGGAGGCAGCAGTGGGGAATATTGGACAATGGGCGAAAGCCTGATCCAGCAATACCGCGTGTGTGAAGAAGGCCTGAGGGTTGTAAAGCACTTTCAATAGGAAGGAATACCTATCGGTTAATACCCGATAGACTGACATTACCTATACAAGAAGCACCGGCTAACTCCGTGCCAGCAGCCGCGGTAATACGGAGGGTGCAAGCGTTAATCGGAATTACTGGGCGTAAAGCGTGCGTAGGCGGTTTTTTAAGTCAGATGTGAAAGCCCTGGGCTTAACCTGGGAACTGCATTTGATACTGGAAGACTAGAGTTGAGTAGAGGAGAGTGGAATTTCAGGTGTAGCGGTGAAATGCGTAGAGATCTGAAGGAACACCAGTGGCGAAGGCGGCTCTCTGGACTCAAACTGACGCTGAGGTACGAAAGCGTGGGTAGCAAACAGGATTAGATACCCTGGTAGTCCACGCCGTAAACGATGTCAACTAACTGTTGGGTTCTTAAAGAACTTAGTAGTGGAGCTAACGTATTAAGTTGACCGCCTGGGGAGTACGGCCGCAAGGCTAAAACTCAAATGAATTGACGGGGGCCCGCACAAGCGGTGGAGCATGTGGTTTAATTCGATGCAACGCGAAGAACCTTACCTACCCTTGACATCCTCGGAACTTGTCAGAGATGACTTGGTGCCTTCGGGAACCGAGAGACAGGTGCTGCATGGCTGTCGTCAGCTCGTGTTGTGAAATGTTGGGTTAAGTCCCGTAACGAGCGCAACCCTTATCCTTAGTTGCCAGCGAGTCAAGTCGGGAACTCTAGGGAGACTGCCGGTGATAAACCGGAGGAAGGTGGGGACGACGTCAAGTCATCATGGCCCTTATGGGTAGGGCTACACACGTGCTACAATGGTCGGTACAGAGGGCAGCAAACTCGCGAGAGCCAGCAAATCCCAAAAAGCCGATCCTAGTCCGGATTGCAGTCTGCAACTCGACTGCATGAAGTCGGAATCGCTAGTAATCGCGGATCAGAATGCCGCGGTGAATACGTTCCCGGGCCTTGTACACACCGCCCGTCACACCATGGGAGTGGGTTGCAAAAGAAGTAGGTAGTTTAACCTTCGGGAGGGCGCTTACCACTTTGTGATTCATGACTGGGGTGAAGTCGTAACAAGGTAGCCCTAGGGGAACCTGGGGCTGGATCACCTCCTTACAAAGACAGAACACTGTCACACGTACTCACAACAAATTATTTCGATTGAAAGACGCACCTGGGTCTGTAGCTCAGTTGGTTAGAGCGCACCCCTGATAAGGGTGAGGTCGGAGGTTCAAATCCTCCCAGACCCACCAACTAACGAAAAGGCGAAAGTCTGAATCTATTCGGGGCCATAGCTCAGCTGGGAGAGCGCCTGCCTTGCACGCAGGAGGTCGGGAGTTCGATCCTCCCTGGCTCCACCATCACGTGACGTCGATCTTAAGCCAAGATATCAACATCAACGCTATACAGCTTTTCGGTTAATAACCCAAGGCTCGATAGCATTGATATTCGTATCAATACGCTCTTTAACAATATGGAAATCTGTAACCTAAGTCTTGATCGGCTAACGATCAATACTTAAAAACGAGTTGCGGGCGGTAGCCAGCGGCTTTCGAAAGAAAGCGGCCCAAAACCTCCGTAAAACGTTCTCAAGCAACATCAGCGAACATGTCAGCGACTAAAAACCTTAATACAGACGTATTCGGGTTATATGGTCAAGTGAATAAGCGCATACGGTGGATGCCTAGGCAGTAAGAGGCGATGAAAGACGTGGTAGCCTGCGAAAAGCGTCGGGGAGGTGGCAAACAACCTGTGATCCGGCGATGTCTGAATGGGGAAACCCGGCGAGGATAACCTCGTCATCTTTGAGTGAATACATAGCTCACTGAAGCGAACCCGGAGAACTGAAACATCTAAGTACCCGGAGGAAAAGAAATCAACCGAGATTCCCTAAGTAGTGGCGAGCGAACGGGGACTAGCCCTTAAGCTAGGATAAGGTTAGTGGAACGGTCTGGAAAGTCCGGCGATACAGGGTGATAGCCCCGTACACGAAAACCTTTTTTTAGTGAAATCGAGTAGGTCGGCGCACGTGAAACGTTGACTGAATATGGGGGGACCATCCTCCAAGGCTAAATACTCCTTACTGACCGATAGTGAACCAGTACCGTGAGGGAAAGGCGAAAAGAACCGCGGAGAGCGGAGTGAAATAGAACCTGAAACCGTATGCGTACAAGCAGTGGGAGCCCCTTCGTGGGGTGACTGCGTACCTTTTGTATAATGGGTCAGCGACTTACATTTTGTGGCAAGCTTAACCGAATAGGGGAGGCGTAGGGAAACCGAGTCTTAATAGGGCGTTGAGTCGCAAGGTGTAGACCCGAAACCGGGCGATCTATCCATGACCAGGTTGAAGGTGTGGTAACACACACTGGAGGACCGAACCCACTCCCGTTGAAAAGGTAGGGGATGAGTTGTGGATCGGAGTGAAAGGCTAATCAAGCTCGGAGATAGCTGGTTCTCCTCGAAAGCTATTTAGGTAGCGCCTCGTGTATCACTGCTGGGGGTAGAGCACTGTTTCGGCTAGGGGGTCATCCCGACTTACCAACCCGATGCAAACTCCGAATACCAGCAAGTGTCAGCACGGGAGACACACGGCGGGTGATAAGGTCCGTCGTGAAAAGGGAAACAGCCCAGACCGTCAGCTAAGGTCCCCAAATCATAGCTCAGTGGGAAACGATGTGGAAAGGCACAGACAGCCAGGAGGTTGGCTTAGAAGCAGCCATCCTTTAAAGAAAGCGTAATAGCTCACTGGTCGAGTCGGTCTGCGCGGAAGATTTACCGGGGCTAAGCTATGTACCGAAGCTACGGATTCACGCTTTGCGTGAGTGGTAGAGGAGCGTTCCGTACGCCTGCGAAGGTCGATTGAGAAGTCGGCTGGAGGTATCGGAAGTGCGAATGCTGACATAAGTAACGATAAAGGGGGTGAAAAACCCCCTCGCCGTAAACCCAAGGTTTCCTGCGCAACGTTAATCGACGCAGGGTTAGTCGGCACCTAAGGCGAGGCCGAAAGGCGTAGTCGATGGAAAACAGGTTAATATTCCTGTACCAGTTGTAACTGCGATGGGGTGACGGAGAAGGCTATATCAGCGGTCGGTTGGAAGTGGCCGTTTAAGCGTGTAGGCAGGCATCTTAGGCAAATCCGGGATGCTATATGCTGAGGCGTGATGACGAGTGTCTCGAAAGAAACGCGAAGTGATAGATGCCCTGCTTCCAGGAAAAACCTCTAAGCTTCAGGTTACAAGTGGCCGTACCCTAAACCGACACAGGTGGGTGGGATGAAAATTCTAAGGCGCTTGAGAGAACCCAGGTGAAGGAACTAGGCAAAATGATACCGTAACTTCGGGAGAAGGTATGCCGTTGATAAGTGAAGTCCCTCGCGGATGGAGCGTAAGGCGGTTGCAAAAAATCGGTGGCTGCGACTGTTTAGCAAAAACATAGCACTCTGCAAACACGAAAGTGGACGTATAGGGTGTGACGCCTGCCCGGTGCTGGAAGGTTAATTGATGGGGTTAGCGTAAGCGAAGCTCTTGATCGAAGCCCCAGTAAACGGCGGCCGTAACTATAACGGTCCTAAGGTAGCGAAATTCCTTGTCGGGTAAGTTCCGACCTGCACGAATGGCGTAACGATGGCCACACTGTCTCCACCTGGGACTCAGTGAAATTGAAATCGCTGTGAAGATGCAGTGTACCCGCGGCTAGACGGAAAGACCCCGTGCACCTTTACTATAGCTTGACACTGGACTTTGAACCTACTTGTGTAGGATAGGTGGGAGGCTTTGAAGCAGGAACGCCAGTTCTTGTGGAGCCAACCTTGAAATACCACCCTGGTATGTTTGGAGTTCTAACCTCGATCCATTATCTGGATTAGGGACAGTGTCTGGTGGGTAGTTTGACTGGGGCGGTCTCCTCCCAAAGAGTAACGGAGGAGCACGAAGGTACCCTCAGCCTGGTCGGAAATCAGGCAATGAGTGCAAAGGCATAAGGGTGCTTGACTGCGAGACGGACAAGTCGAGCAGGTACGAAAGTAGGTCTTAGTGATCCGGTGGTTCTGTATGGAAGGGCCATCGCTCAACGGATAAAAGGTACGCCGGGGATAACAGGCTGATACCGCCCAAGAGTTCATATCGACGGCGGTGTTTGGCACCTCGATGTCGGCTCATCACATCCTGGGGCTGAAGCAGGTCCCAAGGGTATGGCTGTTCGCCATTTAAAGTGGTACGCGAGCTGGGTTCAGAACGTCGTGAGACAGTTCGGTCCCTATCTGCCGTGGGCGTTTGAGATTTGAGGGAAGCTGCTTCTAGTACGAGAGGACCGAAGTGGACGAACCTCTGGTGTTCCAGTTGTCCTGCCAAGGGCATTGCTGGGTAGCCACGTTCGGACAGGATAACCGCTGAAAGCATCTAAGCGGGAAGCCCCTCCCAAGATGAGATCTCACTGGGACTTTAAGTCCCCTGAAGGGCCGTTGGAGACGACAACGTTGATAGGCACGGTGTGGAAGTCCAGTAATGGGCGTAGCTAACGTGTACTAATTGCCCGTGAGGCTTGACCATATAACACCCAATGCGTTTGGGTTGTCTAAGACAATCGCTGAAAACAACGCAAGAGAACGAACTCGATACAGATTTCCATGAAAAGCAGGTCAAAGGCAAAACCACGTAAGCGCGAATGTCCGCACAAGCTGTGGTTAGATTAAATAATGCCTGAAGGCTAAGCCAAACGGCTTAACCGACCTGTTGCATGACAGTTGGTCAACAACCGACTTAACCAGTTTGCTTGGTGAACATAGCAAGCGTGAACCACCCGATCCCATCCCGAACTCGGAAGTGAAACCGCTTAGCGCCGATGATAGTGTGGCAGGTTGCCATGTGAAAGTAGGTCATCGCCAAGCGCCTATACCAAAAGCCCGCTTATTAATCTAATAGGCGGGCTTTTTTTGCGCATAATAAATCGTAATAGCCCTTTTAGCCACGTCTATCACTCCTGATTAAAAGCGCTGAAGATAGCGTCCACTTATAACGGCGAGTTGATGCGCAAAGAGCCCGCGTTGCCGACACCAGGCATTCAGCGCCTCGCCGCTCAAGCCAAGGCTTTCATGCAGTGCCAGCAAGCGCTCTTCGGGACGCCAATCATGGGGACGCTTGGCCGGGTTGGCGTTAGGCGTATCGGTGGTTGTTGTGCTTTTCATCCAGTTTTTTAAGGTATGTATGCTGAGGTTTGATTCGTCGGCAATGGTTTGAATCGTCCGCTTGCCACGACTGTAGACTTTCGCCAAGGCTTGCTCTTTGAACTCAGCAGAATACTGCTTCTTGGAGGGATTCATTTTTTATCTCAAATTTAAAGGGGGCTAAAAATTTGAGGCGACAACTATTCTGACGCAGGGGGATAACAAGGTGGACACCTACGATGGAGAACAAGAGACGATTATCGCGACCGCTAATGGTGGGACATCGGAGTCATGGCCGTTGTCGCTATGATCCGGAAGTAAAACGGGAGCTCGGTGAAGCCTATCTGCAGCCGGGTGTTTCGGCAGCCTTGATGGCACTGGAACACGGCATCAATGCCAATCTGATGCACAAATGGATTAACCGGCACTGTGAAAATGTCAGCCCAGCCCAGCCCAGCCCAGCCCAGCCCAGCCCAGCCCAGCCCAGCCCAGCCCAGCCCAGCCCAGTAGCCCAGCCATACGATCGGCCTTTGCACCGGTGCTGTCAATGGCGGCACCGAAGTCAGTAGACAACACCGCCCTCACCACCCAAGCCAGCACGGGTTCGGTGAGTAAGCCTTTGGGGATGATGCGCGCCGGTGGCGGCGTGATCCGGATGCTGTTGTCGCAGCACGGACAGGCATATTTGATGCGCTGATATTGAATAATGTGGATTTGCTGCGGCACGATATCGAGTTGCTCACTGATGTTAGCGTCGATTTCCACCAGGCGTGTGCCGTCATGGGCGCAGATGCGCTCGGCTTCCGCTAGTTCATGGCGCGCAATCTCGCGAGGCAGGAGGGGATCGAGCGGTTTGCGGCCGCGTTTCTTGCGACTATGGCCTGCCCTTCGACAGCTTCAGGTGTGGTTTCCTCGGCCACCGGTGCAGCGTTGGGTGCCAGAGCTTCGGCTTCGTTCAGAAACAGATCGCGCTGAGCCAGATTCGCTCTGGCCTCGGACTTGGCCGCATACAGACGATGCAACAGTTTGATCCGATCCCGCCGCCGATTGCTGAACACATAGATCGCCGGTTCAAACGGATTCAAGCCTAATGCCTGCTCGACCAGCAATGCCAAACCATTGATGGCCTTACGGCCATTGACCGGTTCGCGGTGCAAGTAGATCTTTAATCCCGGCTCGAAGGGAACACAGCAAGGCGGCCAGACCGTTCAATACATTCAATAAAGGGGATAGATCGGTCAAGCTAATCTCTTGCAATTCCAGTTTAACGCCATTCGATAAGGCTATATTGAAGCTGCTGCTGGAGCCGCTATTTGAACCGCAATTTTCGCCGCACAGTTTGCTTCCGTCCGGGACGGATTCCACATCAAGCGGCGCAAAGCATCATCAATAGCGGCAAGCCGTACGTGGTGGATATTGATTTATCGAAATTCTTTGATCGAATCTATCGTGACCGGTCGATTGCTCGCATGGGATAACGGATCACCGACAAACGCATACTGCGCCTGATCGGCCTGATGCTGCGAAGTGGCGTCCTGATCGGTGGTGGTACGGAGCGAAGAAGGGGCGATGCAAGGCGGGCCGCTATCCGAATAAACTGCTACCGCTTTGTCCGAAAAGTCAATCGCGTGGTTTAAAGGGCATGCAATGCAAAGTACCCTACAAATTTGACAAAAACCGACTGTCGCTGGAGCGTCCTTGCTCGGAAAATGCCAGAACTGTGACGCGGGCGTATTAAAGTTTGGCTTTTTTTTGCCGCCAGTTAGTTTTGAATCGACTATATTATTTCCATCTAGTTCTTGTGGTCTACTCTGGGCATGCTTTTAGGCCCATGAGTTGAGCGGTTGTGCTGATGTGATCGAAACACAACGTCGACCGGAAAGCGGCACTCTAATTCGTAACGGGTAAAATGAGTTTATAGGCGATAGTCGCAACCGACTTCGCTGCCATAAGAATACGGGCAGGCCACAACTCTCATTCATTTCAGTTAAGTGGAATCGTATGCAACCGAACCATCGAAATCGCAACGTCAGCCGCGTTCCGCTTCGTGCCGGCGCCTTAGCTTCATTAATCAGTTACTTAGCGGTCGGTCACGCGGTCGAGGTGGTTCCCGAGGCCGGCTCGATTTTGCGAAATATCAAACCCGAATCGATTTTGCCGGGCAACTCGCAAGTCCCGTTCGAAATATCGGAACAACCGGCGCCTGCCGGTGAAAGCGACATCCGCATTCAAGTAAAGGGTTGGAAGATCAGCGGCGCCGTGTTGATTAGCGAGGCCGATCTGCAGTCGTTTCTAAAAGACTATATCGGCAAGGACTTGAACTTGCTTGAACTGCGCAAAATCACTCGCGATATCGCGGCGTATTACCAGCAACGTGGTTTTTTCGCCCGCGCGCTATTGCCAGCTCAGCAAATTCGCGACGGTATCGTCGAAATCCTGATCCGCGAAGCCACCCTGGGCAAGGTCGAAGTCGACGACTCGGCTAACACTTACCGAAACGACATTCCCCGACAAACGATGTTGGCGGCTCAGCCGGCGGGAGAAGCCTTGCGGCTGGCCGATATGCAGCGCGGTATTTTGCTGTTGAACGACCTGACCGGCGGCACGGTATCGTCTACCCTGAAAGCCGGCGCGAGAGCGGGTGAATCCGACCTGCTGTTGAAAATCGACCCCAGCAACCTAATCAGCGGCTCCGTGGATTACAGCAATACCGGCGTGCGTTCGGTCGGCATGAACCAATTCGGTGGGTCTCTGAACCTCAATAACCCCTTGCGTTTGGGCGACTTGGCGACGTTGCGCGTTCAGGGCGGCAGCGGCAACGTTTACGGGCGGGTCGCTTATTCGTTGCCGGTGGGTTACTCCGGGCTACGGGTTGGTTTGGCGGCGTCCGCGTTGGACTATACCTTGGGCGAACCCTTTCAGTCGTTGGACGCTCAAGGCTCGGCCTGGACCGGTGGCACTTTCGCGACCTATCCGCTCCTGCGCGGGGTGAGTACGAATCTGTACGTTGCCAGCGGTTTCGACGATCGCCACTACTACAATACCAGCCTTGCTAGCGTGGTCAGCGACAAAGAAGTGCAAAGCGGTTACGTCGGCCTGAGCGGCGACCATCAAGACGATTGGCTCGGCGGTGCGGTGACCTTGTTCGGCGCGACCATGGTGGCCGGCAATCTGGATTTGTCGGGCAGTCCAGTCGATCAAGCCCAAAATCGGGCCACGGCTCGAGCCGGCGGCGCCTATCAAAAATTCTCGCTTAATGCATCCCGCCTGCAAGGTCTGACCGACAAATTACGCTTGTACGCCGGTTTCAGCGGACAGTTGGCTACCAAAAACCTGGATTCCTCCGAAAAATTCAGCCTCGGCGGTCCCTTCGGCATCAGAGCCTATCCGGTCAACGAAGCCCTCGGCGATGAGGGCTATCTGATGAATTTCGAATTGCGCTACGAAGTTTACGAACATGTCGAGTTGGTCGGTTTCATCGACCACGGCGGCATCACGTTGCATAACGATCTTTGGCCGAATGCCACCGAAGGCGTTCCCAATCACTACACGCTCAGCGGCGGCGGTGTCGGTATCAACTGGACGGTCCCCGGCAATTTCGTCATCCGCGGCAGCGTTGCTCAACGCATAGGCGCCAACCCAGCGCGCTCTACGGACGGCAACGACTCGGACGGAACTTACAAAACGCCTCATTTTTGGGTCAGCCTGAGCAAAGCGTTTTAAGCGTCTTCGGGCTCCGTTTTTCCACCAACTCAACCTGCGATACCACCGTGGACAACCAATTGCTATTTTATAAACGCATCGTCAGCCTGAACCCCGCCGCTCACGGTCGGTTGCATATCGTGCCGTCCGACGACGTAGGATATGCGCGAGTTAGTAACTCGGTACCGCTGATTGGTCCGGAATTCGGCGAAGCCGGCAAGGAATACCCGATCGCCTTCGCCAAAGCCGGCGACGGGCACTTTGTCCCGGTCGCGGTGCTGGGCTTGAACGATGGCGAAAACCTGTTCGTCAATGGTGCCGGTCGCTGGGCAGGTCATTACATACCCGCCTTCGTCCGCCGATACCCGTTCGTACCCGCCGAGCAAGCCGAAGACAAGCAATTGATCGTTTGTTTTGACGACACTAGCCCACGTTTTAACGAAACGGCCGGCGAGCCTTTGTTGGTCGACGGCGAACCGTCGGCTTACCTGCAACAAATCATCGCCTTTTTGCGGGAGTTCCACGCCGAATCGCAACGGACTGCGCAATTCGCCGCCACCTTGCACGAATTGGACCTCTTAACCGAGCGTCGCGCCGATGCGGTATCACCGAGCGGCGAGCGTTACTCGTTGTCCGGTCTTTGGATAGTGGATGAGGCGCGCTTCCAAAAAATCAGCCGGGATGCGTTGGACAGCCTGTTCCAAACCGGAGCGCTGGGATTGATCTATCTGCACTTGGCGTCGTTGAGCAATTTTGCCCGCCTGTTGGAACGCAAAGCCGCCGCAAGCACCGAAAAACCGCACTGATTCGAGAGGACAGTCTCATGACTAGACATGCCAGCCAATGCCGCACGCCGCACTTCAACCGTCATCCGCTGGTGCTGGCGATACAGATCGCCTTGGCCGGCGCTTGGCAGCCCGCCTTGGCCGAACTGGCCGGCAACGCGTTGCCGAGCGGAGGGCAAGTGGCGTCGGGACAGGTGAAAATCCAGCAAAACGGCGCTCGGATGGATGTCGTACAAGGCAGTCAGAAAGCCATCATCAACTGGCAGAGCTACAACATCGGTGCCAATGCCCACGTGGATTATCAACAACCTAACGCCCACTCGATTGCGCTGAATCGGGTGACGTCCGGCGAAGCGTCGGTCATTGCCGGTCAATTGACCGCCAACGGCCAAGTGTTTCTGGTGAACCCTAACGGCGTGCTGTTTGCCAAGGGCGCCCAAGTCGACGTTGGTGCGATGGCCGCGTCGACGATGAACATCAGCGATGCCGATTTTCGTGCCGGAAATTACCATTTCAAGCGCGACGGCGGCGATACCGGCGTTGTCAACCAGGGCGAAATCCGTGTCAAGGACGGCGGATACGTGGCCTTGCTGGCCCCTAGCGTCAGCAACGAAGGTCTGGTCCAGGCCCGTTTGGGCACGGTAGCGTTGGCCGGCGGCGATGGCGTAACACTGGAATTGGACGAAGGTAAACTGGTCAATGTTCAGGTCGATCCCGCCACCGTCAATACGCTGATCGAGAATAAGCAGCTGATCCGCGCCGATGGCGGTCGGGTCATTATGACCGCCAGCGCCGCCGACCAATTGCGCGGCGCAGCGATTAACAACAGCGGCGTGGTCGAGGCCAAATCCCTAGTCAATCGCGGCGGTTCGATAGAACTGATCGGCGACGAAGTCAGTAACAGCGGTACACTGGACGTGTCCGCCGCCGAGAATACTCATGGCGGCAATGTCGTCGAGCATGGCCAGTTGGTTGTCGACACCGGCACGGTCCGCGCCGACGGTAATAGCGGCGGCGACATTCGCCTGACAGGCGATCGGGTGCTGCAAACCGGAACGCTTAGCGCCGAGGGTACCGTCTCCCACGGCGGCCGAATCACGATTGCCGCCGACAGTCGAGTCATCCAGACCGCGTCCGCGAAACTGTCGACTAAGGGAACCAAAAATGGCGGCGACATCGCGGTGACCGCGGGCGGCCAGGGTGGCGTATTCAGCTCCGCCACCCTGGATGCCAGTGGCGTTTCCGGACAGGGTGGCAAGATCACCGTCACCGGCGGCAAAGACGTCACTTTGGCTGCCGCGACGCTCACCGCCAACGGCGCCAAGGGCGGCGGCAAAATCAGTATCGGCGGCGGTTTTCATGGCAAGGACGCGGCGGTTCGCAACGCAACGTTGGTCCGGATCAACCCCTTTACCCAGTTGCAAGCCGATGCTACCGCAAAAGGCGACGGCGGCGACATCGTGGTTTGGTCGGACCAGAATACCGATTTTTACGGCAATATATCCGCCAAGGGCGGTCAGAACGGTGGCGACGGCGGTACCGTTGAGGTGTCTTCGCACGATACGCTGATCTTCGGCGGTAGCGTGGCGACGGCCGCGCCCAAGGGCCGCAACGGCAATCTGTTGCTGGACCCGCGCAACATCACGATAGATAACAGCGGCAAATACCCGCAATTCGAATTCGAAGACCCCAACCCCACCAATACACTGGGCGTTACCTCCGGTTTCGGTACCGGGACCTCGGTGCTGTGGAGCACGAACGTGGTGGTCACCAACCCCTACGACGACTTCGGCGGTCAGGATGCCGGCGCGGTCTATTTATATAACGGTTGGTCCGGCGCGTTGTTGGCGACGTTGACCGGCAGCCACGCCGACGATCGCTTGGGCAGCGGCGGTATCACCCTGCTTGTTAGCCAAAATACCAACACTAACGTCAACGTCTCGTTCAATTCGCAGGGCAACTTTTTGATTTCCAGTCCGCATTGGGACGGCGGCAAGGGGGCGGTGACTTGGTCCAGCGGAACCACGGGGCTGAGCGGAACGGTGACGTCGTCCAACAGTTTGGTCGGCAGTTCGGCGAGCGACGCGGTGGGCAGCGGCAGCATTGTGTTGATCGACAACTACTACGGCACCGCCAGCCACGCCTGGAACAACGAAAACGGCTATTTAAAATATCTGGTACTCAATCCGCAATGGAATGCCAATACCGGCGCCGTGACGATGGGTAGCGCTTTGAGCGGAATATCCGGTGTCATTTCATCTTCCAACAGTCTGGTAGGTGGTGCCGCTGGGGACCAAATCGGCAGTAGCGGGGTCACGCAATTTGTCACCGAGTTTCACGATTACAACAGTAGCGGCGCGTTGATTACCGCCACCGAGTATTACCGAAATTTTTTCGCGATCGCCAGTCCGCATTGGCAAAACGGTGCCAGCGCCGATGCCGGCGCGGTCACTTGGGCTAGCGGTTCCGCCGCATTGACAGGTACCGTTTCTTCGTCGAACAGTCTGGTCGGGGGCAATGCCAACGACCAGATCGGTAGCGGCGACATCAAAGTGCTTTATTACACCAGCAGCACCAACTACAACAGTCAACCTAGCGACACCCCGCCGCATGGCCACGTGAATACTTACCGTACCGACGCCGCTTACGTGGTCGCCAGTCCGCACTGGAACGGCGACAAAGGTTCGGTCACTTGGCTCGACGGCGCGACCGGTTACGCGTCCGGCGGCGCGACTGCCGGTTTCGCCGTTTCTTCGGCTAATAGCTTGGTTGGCGCGACCGCAGGCGATTTGGTCGGTAGCGGCGGCATCCAAGTCCTCAGCCACTACACGAGCCGTAATCAGGATACAGGATACACCTCGACGCACCCTTATTATCTGATTCTAAGCCCGCACTTCAACAACGGAGGATCGACCGCCGATGCAGGTGCGATTACCTGGGGCGACGGTCGCAATATCACCTACGGCACCATCACCACAACGAACTACCTCGGCAACACCTTAACCAATATTCCGACCGAAACTACTACTAACAACGGCGGCGTGTCCGGCGTCATCGGCAGCGGCAATAGTTTGGTCGGCAGTCACGCTGGCGACCAGGTCGGCAGTGGCGGCGTCACCGACCTTGGACAAGACCCCGGCTATGTGGTCCTTAGCCCGCTGTGGAACAGCAGCGCTGGCGCGGTTACCTTCTGGGATGCTACCGCCACCAAGACCGGAACTCTAGGTTCGGCTAACAGTCTGGTCGGCTCGACCGCCAACGATCATGTCGGCGGCGGCGGTATTTTGCTGAAAAGCGGTTATTACTTAGTGTTGAGCCCGGATTGGGATAACGGTGGAGCGACCGACACCGGCGCGATTACCTGGGGCAGCAAGTCCAGCGGTGTCAGCGGCGCGGTCGGCGCGGGAAACAGCCTAGTCGGCAGCACCGCCAACGATGGCGTAGGCAGCGACGTCAATAATATCGTCGATGTGGGCGTGGCCGATTACGTGGTCCTAACGCCCACCTGGGATAACGGCGGTAATGCCGACGCCGGCGCTGCCTCTTGGGGTAGTTCCGGCAGCGGCGTCAGTGGCGCGATCAGTAGTAGTAACAGCTTGATTGGTAGTCACGCCAACGATCGGGTCGGTAGTGGCGGCGTCGTGGCAACTTATAACGGTGTCGATACCGCGGATAGCTGGTCCTATACCTACTACTACAGCGTGATCAGTCCGCACTGGAACGCCGATCGCGGGGCGGTCACGATGGGCGCCGAAGCTAGCGGCATTCAAGGCACTGTCGGTTCCGGCAACAGCTTGGTCGGCGATACCGCCGGCGACCAAGTCGGCAGTGGAGGTGTCAAGGCCGGCCAATACACGACGCTGACCTACAACGGGAGCTCCTGGTCCGGCACCCGCACCGCGTATTATTTGATCGCCAGTCCGAATTGGAGTGACGGCGGCACCGCGAACGTCGGAGCCGTCACCAAAACCGCCGCCGCGAACGGCATAACCGGGAGTATCAGCTCGGCAAACAGCTTGATCGGCGGCACCGCGGGCGATCAAATCGGCAGCGGCGGCATCACGCTGTTGCCTTACGACTGGACAACCGGACCGGCCAACGCCAACGGTCAAAAGCAATATCATCTGGATTACTATGCGATCGCTAGCCCGTATTGGGATAACGGCGCTACCGCCGACGCCGGCGCGGTTACTTGGGGCAGTGTCACAACCACGGCAGGCGCCGCTTCCCCGCTGACAGGTAACGCCAGCGCGGCTAACAGTTTGGTTGGCACGCACGCCAACGATCGTGTTGGTAGCGGCGGTGTCGTTGCCCTCCCGGCGGAATATAACAACACGACGCGACTAGGCTACGTCGTCATCAGCCCTAATTGGGGAAACGGCACCGACAGCCAATTGGGCGCGGTGACCTGGGGAAGCCGTTTGACGGGTTTGCTTGGCGCCGTCAGCGCCGGCAACAGCTTGATCGGAGCCACGGCGGGTGACCAAATCGGCAGCGGCGGCGTCACGGTATTGACCAACGGTTACGATCCTGTCAACAGTGTCTACACCTATAACTACTTGGTCTTAAGTCCGCATTGGCACAGCGGCGCGAATGCGGATGCCGGTGCCGTGACCTGGGTCGCCGAAAAAACCGGCTTCGCTTACGGCGAGAGCAGCCAAGGTGCTGTGGTCGGGATCGGTAATAGCTTAGTAGGCAGTCATGCCGGCGACCAAGTCGGCAGTGACGGCGTCATTGATCTGGGCGTCTCGTATCTGGTGGGTAGCCGGCATTGGCACAACGGTTCGGCCGCGGACGCCGGCGCGTTGTCTTGGGCGCGGGCCAGTATCGGCGGGGCCGGCGCGGTGTCTGCCGGCAATAGCTTGATCGGCAGCTACAGCAATCAGGATGTCGGCCTGAACCAAGTCCGATTAACGGTGAACTACAATACCTACTATTACGACTATCTGGTCATCGATACCGATTGGCGTAATGGAGGGCTGGCGAACGCGGGTTCGGTGACCTACGGTGACGCCTTTTACGGCATCTTCGGCGAGGTATCGGTCGCGAACAGCGTTGTCGGCACCACCGCCAATAGCGGCATCAGCTTCGATACCGGCGGACCCTGGGTCGACTATTATCAATATGCCGGCACCAACTATTTCAGCTTGCTGCCCGGCTTTGCCTACGATCACGGCGATACCTTCGTGGTCAGCTTTGCCAACGAGCATACCGGCCGGGTCACCTCGGGCGCCACCGATCCGAGTCGCATCACCTACGGCATGGCAATCGGCAAGGACATGACCATAGCGCCGGGCGTGTTGACCAATCTGCTCGGGTGGGGCACCAACGTCACGCTACAAGCCAGCAACGACATCACCGTTAACAGCGCCCTCAATGTCGCCGGGCTTTTCAGTTCGTCAGCGACCCTGACTTTGGAGGCGGGACGCAGCATTTACGTCAATGCCGACATCAGCACCGACGGCGGCAATTTAGTGCTGCACGCCAACGATTTGGCCGCCAACGGCGTCATCGACGCCGATCGCGCGGCCGGGAATGCCGTCATCGAGGTTGCCAACGGCGTCACGATCGACGCCGGCGCCGGCTCGGTAACGATGGAACTACGCGACGGTGCCGGCAACACCGAGGATGACAGCGGCAACATCACGTTGGCGGGACAAATCCTCGCCGATACGATCAGTATCGTCCATCGCGGCACCGGCGGCGCGAGCGGCAGCAAGAATATCGTTTTGAACAGCGGCGCGAGCCTGACCGCCAGCGGTAGCGGGGATGCGCTGGTTTTGGCGGCCGCCAGCGGCGGCGAGTTCCTCAATAGTGTCGGTAGCAACGTACTATCCGCCGCCAACGGTCGTTGGTTGGTGTACATGCACAGCCCGTCAGGCTCCACCGAGGGAGGCCTGACCGGGGCGGCCGGTTCGGCGCTCCCCAGGCTATACAACAGAACTTACGACGGCAATGCGCCGGGAACGATCGTCGCGGGTAATCACCTGATTTATGACTACCAGCCTAGCCTGAGCGTCGACGTCGGCAACATCAGCAAAACCTACGGCGACGCCGACCCTAGCGCTAGCAGCGCCTTTTCGGGCTACGTCAACGACGACGGCGTGACGGACTCGAGCACCGTCGCGGGTTTAAGCGGCTCGCCCAGTTTTAGTATCGTCGGCGGCACGGCCGGCACCGGCCGCGCGGTCGGCAGCTATACCGTCAATGGCGCGGTCGGTTCAGCCGCGATCAGTGGTGGGGCCGGTTATTCGACGACGATAGGCACCGGCGGCGCCAGCGGAACCTTGACGGTCAACAAAAAAACGCTAACCGTGACCGCCAGTAACGACAGCCGCGCTTACAACGGCTCGGGCTATAGTGGTGGTCACGGCGTCAATATCACCGGCTTAGTCAACAGCGAAACCTCAAGTGTATTGGGCGGCAGCGTCAGTTACGGCGGAACCTCGCAAGGTGCCACCAACGCGGGTAGCTACGCCATCACCGCGAGCGGCTATACCGCGAGCAACTACGATTTCAGCTATGTCGACGGCACCTTAACGATCACACCCTTCGTTGTCAGCCTGACCGGCAGCCGGACCTATAACGGCAGCACCAACGTGGCGGCCGGCATCTTCTCGGCGGGGAGTTTGGTTGGTAGCGAAACCCTGAACCTGAGTGGCACCGGCACCATTGCCAGCAAAAACGTCGGCACCGGCAAAGCGGTGACGCTGGGGACTTTGGCGCTGGCCGACGGCACGAACGGCGGATTGGCCAGCAACTACACGCTGAGCGGCGGCACCCATACCGCGGATATTTCAGCGGCCAGCTTGACCGTCAGCACCGGCGACGTCAGCAAGGCCTACGACGGCGGCACCACGGCGGCCGGCACCGCAACCATCACGAGCGGCTCGCTGTACGGCAGCGACAGCCTCAGCGGCGGCACCTTTGCCTTTAGCGACAAAAACGTCGGCGCAGGCAACAAGACGGTGACCGTGAGCGGGGTGACCGTCAGCGACGGCAACAGCGGCGCCAACTATTCAGTGAGCTATGCCAATAACACCACCAGCACCATCACGCCCTTCGTTGTCAGCCTGACCGGCAACCGGACCTATAACGGCAGCGCCAACGTGGCGGCCGGCATCTTCTCGGCGGGGAGTTTGGTCGGTAGCGAAACCCTGAGCCTGAGCGGCACCGGCACCATTGCCAGCAAAAACGTCGGCACCGGCAAAGCGGTGACGCTGGGGACTTTGGCGCTGGCCGACGGCACGAACGGCGGATTGGCCAGCAACTACACGCTGAGCGGCGGCACCCATACCGCGGATATTTCAGCCGCCAGCTTGACCGTCAGCACCAGCGACGTCAGCAAGGCCTACGACGGCGGCACCACGGCGGCCGGCACCGCAACCATCATGAGCGGCTCGCTGTACGGCAGCGACAGCCTCAGCGGCGGCACCTTTGCCTTTAGCGACAAAAACGTCGGTGCTGGCAACAAGACGGTGACCGTGAGCGGGGTGACCGTCAGCGACGGCAACAGCGGCGCGAACTATTCGGTGAGCTATGCCAATAACACCACCGGCACCATCACGCCCTTCGTCGTCAGCCTGACCGGCAACCGGACCTATAACGGCAGCGCCAACGTGGCGGCCGGCATCTTCTCGGCGGGGAGTTTGGTCGGTAGCGAAACCCTGAACCTGAGCGGCACCGGCACCATTGCCAGCAAAAACGTCGGCACCGGCAAAGCGGTGACGCTGGGGACTTTGGCGCTGGCCGACGGCACGAACGGCGGCTTGGCCAGCAACTACACATTGAGCGGCGGCACCCATACCGCGGATATTTCAGCCGCCAGCTTGACCGTCAGCACCAGCGACGTCAGCAAGGCCTACGACGGCGGCACCACGGCGGCCGGCACCGCAACCATCACGAGCGGCTCGCTGTACGGCAGCGACAGCCTCAGCGGCGGCACCTTTGCCTTTAGCGACAAAAACGTCGGCAGCGGCAACAAGACGGTGACTGTGAGCGGGGTGACCGTCAGCGACGGCAACAGCGGCGCCAACTATTCAGTGAGCTATGCCAATAACACCACCAGCACCATCACGCCCTTCGTCGTCAGCCTGACCGGCAACCGGACCTATAACGGCAGCGCCAACGTGGCGGCCGGCATCTTCTCGGCGGGGAGTTTGGTCGGTAGCGAAACCCTGAGCCTGAGCGGCACCGGCACCATTGCCAGCAAAAACGTCGGCACCGGCAAAGCGGTGACGCTGGGGACTTTGGCGCTGGCCGACGGCACGAACGGCGGCTTGGCCAGCAACTACACATTGAGCGGCGGCACCCATACCGCGGATATTTCAGCGGCCAGCTTGACCGTCAGCACCAGCGACGTCAGCAAGGCCTACGACGGCGGCACCACGGCGGCCGGCACCGCAACCATCACGAGCGGCTCGTTGTACGGCAGCGACAGCCTCGGCGGCGGCACCTTTGCCTTTAGCGACAAAAACGTCGGCAGCGGCAACAAGACGGTGACTGTTAGCGGGGTGACCGTCAGCGACGGCAACAGCGGCGCCAACTATTCGGTGAGCTATGCCAATAACACCACCAGCACCATCACGCCCTTCGTCGTCAGCCTGACCGGCAGCCGGACCTATAATGGCAGCACCAACGTGGCGGCCGGCGTCTTCTCGGCGGGGAGTTTGGTCGGTAGCGAAACCCTGAACCTGAGCGGCACCGGCACCATTGCCAGCAAAAACGTCGGCACCGGCAAAGCGGTGACGCTGGGCACTTTGGCGCTGGCCGACGGCACGAACGGCGGCTTGGCCAGCAACTACACGCTGAGCGGCGGCACCCATACCGCAGATATTTCAGCGGCCAGCTTGACCGTCAGCACCAGCGACGTCAGCAAGGCCTACGACGGCGGCACCACGGCGGCCGGCACCGCAACCATCACGAGCGGCTCGTTGTACGGCAGCGACAGCCTCGGCGGCGGCACCTTTGCCTTTAGCGACAAAAACGTCGGCAGCGGCAACAAGACGGTGACTGTTAGCGGGGTGACCGTCAGCGACGGCAACAGCGGCGCCAACTATTCGGTGAGCTATGCCAATAACACCACCAGCACCATCACGCCCTTCGTCGTCAGCCTGACCGGCAGCCGGACCTATAATGGCAGCACCAACGTGGCGGCCGGCGTCTTCTCGGCGGGGAGTTTGGTCGGTAGCGAAACCCTGAACCTGAGCGGCACCGGCACCATTGCCAGCAAAAACGTCGGCACCGGCAAAACCGTAACGCTGGGGACTTTGGCGCTGGCCGACGGCACGAACGGCGGATTGGCCAGCAACTACACGTTGAGCGGCGGCACCCATACCGCAGATATTTCAGCGGCCAGCTTGACCGTCAGCACCAGCGACGTCAGCAAGGCCTACGACGGCGGCACCACGGCGGCCGGCACCGCAACCATCACGAGCGGCTCGCTGTACGGCAGCGACAGCCTCAGCGGCGGCACCTTTGCCTTTAGCGACAAAAACGTCGGCGCAGGCAACAAGACGGTGACCGTGAGCGGGGTGACTGTCAGCGACGGCAACAGCGGCGCCAACTATTCGGTGAGCTATGCCAATAACACCACCAGCACCATCACGCCCTTCGTTGTCAGCCTGACCGGCAGCCGGACCTATAACGGCAGCACCAACGTGGCGGCCGGCATCTTCTCGGCGGGGAGTTTGGTCGGTAGCGAAACCCTGAACCTGAGCGGCACCGGCACCATTGCCAGCAAAAACGTCGGCACCGGCAAAGCGGTGACGCTGGGCACTTTGGCGCTGGCCGACGGCACGAACGGCGGCTTGGCCAGCAACTACACGTTGAGCGGCGGCACCCATACTGCCGACATCGGGGCCTACACGGTCGATCTGACCGGTAGCCGTACCTACGACGGCACCACAGTCATCAATGCAGCCAGTTTGACGACCTCTACTCTGGTTGGCGGTGAAACATTGACTCTGACCGGCGCCGGAAGCGTCGCGGACCAAAATGTCGGCACCGGTAAAACGGTCGCGCTTGGCTCCTTGGCCTTGGGCGACGGCGACAACGGCGGTTTGGCTAGCAATTACACGTTGGTCGGCGGTACGCGTAGCGCCGATGTGACGGCCTACGCAGTCAGTTTGACAGGCAATCGCAGCTACGACGGCAGTACCAACGCGGCGGCCAATATTTTTGCCATGAGCACTCTGGTCGGAAGCGAAACCTTGAGTCTAACCGGTACCGGCACGGTGGCGGATAAAAACGTAGGGGTCGGTAAGTCCTTGACGCTGGGCAGTCTGGCGCTGGCCGACGGCAGTAACGGCGGTTTGGCCAGCAACTATACCCTGGCGGGCGGCACCCATAACGCCACCATCTCCGCGGCAAATTTGACCGTCGGCACCGAAAACGTCAGTAAAACCTACGATGGCAATACGTCGGCAATCGGCACCGCGATCGTCTCGAGCGGCACACTCTACGGTAGCGACAGCCTGATCGGCGGCTCGTTTGCCTTCACCGATAAAAATGTCGGTATCGGCACCAAAACCGTCACGGTTGCCGCCGTCACCGTGAACGATGGCAATTCCGGCGATAATTACTCGGTGTCCTACCTGAATAACACCACCAGCACGATCAACCCGTTTGTCGTGAGCCTGAGTGGAGGCCGGAGTTATGACGGTACCACAGCTGTCGCCGCCGGGGATTTGCACACCGGAAGTCTGGTCGGTGGCGAGACTTTAATCCTCACGGGGGCGGGCGCCTTAGGTGATAAAAACGTTGGTACCGGTAAAACCGTAAGTTTGGGCTCCTTGGCGTTGGCCGACGGAAGCAACGGCGGCCTGGCCAGCAACTATACCTTGATCGGCGGCGATCTTAGCGCCGACATTAGCCAAGCCAATTTGGTTTTGACCACCAGCGACGTCATCAAAACATATGACGGCACCACGTCCGCCTCGGGAACACCGATCGTCAAAGCCGGCAGCGGTAGTCAGCTCTTCGGCTCGGATAGTTTATCCGGCGGCGTGTACACGTTTACCGATAAAAACGCCAACGGCAGCAGCACCGTGACGGTTAGCGGAATTAGTGTTTCTGACGGCAACGGAGGCAACAATTACTCAATCAGTTATAGCGACAACACCACCAGCACCGTTCTGCCCTACGTCATCCATTTAACCGGTTCGAGAGTGTTCGACGGCAGCAACGTGGTGAATTCCGACGTTTTCAATTTAGGCACCTTGGTCGGTAACGAAACCCTGTTGCTGAGCGGCGCGGGTTTAATGTCGGATAATCGCGCGGGTATCGATAAACCGGTCGATCTCGGGACTTTGGCCTTGGCCGACGGTGGTAATGGCGGCTTGGCCAGCAATTACACATTAGCCGGCGGCAACCCAATGGTCACCATTCTGCAACCGCCTACGGTCAATACCCCAGCGCCGACCGAGACCGTTAACGCTGGCACCGTGGTACCGGATAACGGCGGAAGTTCGAATAGTAACAATACCGGCAGTGGCGGCGGCGGCGGACGGACTACCGGCTTGGCCATGTCCGCGCTGCGAGGTACCGACAGCAACCGCAGCGTGCAATTCAGTATCGCCGACTCGGGGATCAATAGCGGCGGGAACGCCGCAAGCGGCATGGCGACGGGCGGTGAAGCGCCGACTCAGTTAAGCAATACTGTGCATTTATTGGCGTCTCAATCCCTGGTAGCGGGAAGTCAGGTGCAGATCGTCGCCCATGTCGAGGTGAGCGATTACTCGAGCGGGTTCAGCTTTGCGCTGCCCGCCGGCGCATTGTCTACAACGGCCGGCGAAGGCACCGTTACAGCCAAAATGGGTAACGGCGAACCGCTACCGGCTTGGCTGAATTTCAATAGCCACTCTTTAAGTTTTAGTACCGACAACGCTGGTGCCGCGCAATTGCCGCTGCAAGTCGTCATTACTCAAACCAGTCCGAGCGGCCAACAAAAATCGATTGTCGTGACCATCGAAAAACAAGGCCAAGCGATCTGACTTCTCGGCAATAACAGCCGGTCTAGGGTTTCCCCGATCGATCGGCTTTAACCGAGTCTTCTCCTGCTAAGCAATGACCATTACGTAGCCTTCGGCACCCAGCGGAGTGTCTTCCGCCGAGGACAAATCCAGCTGTAATTTCGGCGAATATTGGACGGGTAATTTAATCCCGTCGCCTATTTCAGGAAAAATCGCGCCCTTACCTCAGCCTTCACGACCCTAGTTTGCGAAGGCTGGGGAAGCGAGCTGCTCCGCAGATAAACGGTTTATCGGCTGACTCGTAGGTTTTAAAGTAAGCGGTTTATTAACCGCGTCTATATCCGCAGATCGAAACAAGCGGAGATAGTGTTCACTGATAACGAGGTGGATACCTATGACGGAGCGCAATAGGCGATTATCCCGGCCATTAATCGTCGGGTACCGGCGAGACTGCCGATGTCGCTATCGCTTTGTCCGAAAAGTCAATCGCGTGGTTTAAAGGGCGCTTACTCACAACGTTGAAATGCGAGCTTCCAACTCGACTAAGTCACCCATTCCAACTTGATGCAGAATTAATTTCCCCGTGCTGTCGATTAGGAATGTCGTCGGGGTTAAGTTTACGTTACCGAAATCAGCAGCGCCGCTGCCGTCGACATCCAACACAACGTCGTAGGGTAGCTTTCGCTCTCTCGTTAGTTCTAATACCCGATTCGGGGGATCGTAATACATCGCTACCGCGATAATTTTCAAGCCACGGTTGGCAAATCGATGATGCCAATTGATCAAGGTGGGGATTTCAGAAAGGCAGCTGGCGCAGTCCGTCGCCCAAAACGTGACCAATACCGGTGAGCCACGCAATTGCCGCAACGAAATTTGCTCGCCGTTTAGCGAGGTAAAAGTGTGGTCGGGCGCGAGCGGTGTTTGGTCGACGAGCTGGAAAATTCCGGCGGCACCGCCAAATAGCAGCAAAGCGAACAGCGCGGTCTTCAGTGTCATGGGTTTTTTCAATCGGGGCGGTCCGGCGATTATAGCAAAGCTGCTAGAATGCCCGTTATGCTTGGCATTGCGGTGGGAACGATGAAAAAAGTCTTGGTTTCGGACAGATTGGCCGAAGAAGGTATTAACTTTCTGACGGCTCAACCGGGTTTGCAGCTTCGAATTCAAACCGGATTGACCGAGGACGAGCTTTGTGAATTGATTGCGGATTACGATGCGCTACTGATTCGTAGCGAGACCCAGGTCAGCGCTAAAGTACTTGCCGCCGCGAAAAATTTAAAAATTATCGGTCGCGCCGGTATCGGCGTCGATAACGTCGACCTCAATGCCGCGACCGAGCGCGGCATTATCGTTATGAATACCCCCGATGCCAACGCCACGACAACCGCGGAGCTTGCCATTGCGCACATGCTTTCGCTCAGTCGGAATTTGCCGGCCGCCAATCAATCGGTGCGTGCCGGGAAATGGGAAAGGTCTAAGTTAATGGGGAGCGAGATCGCACATAAGACGCTTGCCATTCTCGGTTTTGGCACGATAGGACGCATAGTCGCACTACGGGGGCATGGATTAGGGATGCGGGTCATTGCCCACGATCCGTTCGTGGCGCCTGAAATTTTCAGCAAGTACGGCGTCGAGATGATGGATTTCGATAGTTTGGTTCGGCAAGCCGACTACTTGACCCTGCATTGTCCCTTGCTAGAAAAAACGCGCCATGTGCTCGGGCCCGATCAATTTGCGGCGATGAAAAAAAGTGCGCGTTTGATCAATTGCGCGCGGGGCGGGCTAGTCGATGAACAGGCGCTGTTTCAAGCGTTGCATTCCGGAAGATTGGCGGGCGCGGCGTTGGATGTTTTCGAGCAAGAACCGCCGCAACAACATCCTTTGTTTGAATTGGATAACGTCGTTTTTACCCCGCATCTCGGGGCCTCGACTAAGGAAGCGCAAACAGCGGTCAGTGTTGAAATCGCTAGGCAAGTGACCCAATATTTACAAACCGGCGAAGCCATCAATGCGCTGAATCTGGACAGAGTGTCCAGTGAGGAGTTGAATTTGGCTCAACCCTTTATGCGCTTGGCTAATATACTCGGGAAGGTGCTGGCCGAGTTGCTCGATCAGCCGATCGAGCGCTTGGAAGTGGCGTTGTTTGGTAAGGCCGCGTATGCCAAGGTTCGGCCGATTTCCGCCGAAGCACTGATCGGCTTGTTGGCCGGGCAATTGTCGTCACCGGTGAACCGGGTCAATGTCGAACGGATCGCCAAGCGGCAAGGCATTGTTTTGCTCGAGTCTCAAAGTGAATTATCGGAAGGATACCAATCGTTGATTCGGATTACCGGTCATTGCGGTGATCATTCAGTGATTTTGGCGGGAACATTGCTTGGAGATCAGCATCCGCGGTTGGTCAGTATGAATCATTTCGAAATTGAAGTGGTCCCGGAAGGCGTGCTGCTGATTACTCGTCATCACGACCGGCCGGGGGTGATTGCCGCTATTAGCTCGATATTGGGCGGGGCCGGCATCAATATCACTCGGATGCAGGTCAGCAATGCCGATCGCCAGCAATCGGCGATGATGGCGATCAGCGTATCCAATCCGTTAAATCCACAATTGCTGCAGGCCGTTTGCGACGTGCCCGCGGTACAAACGGCAAGGCAAATCGTGTTATGAAGTTTGATGTTATCTGTTTCGACTGCGATAGTACTTTGAGCAGAGTCGAGGGAATCGACGAGTTGGCTAGGCGCAACGGCTTGTTCGAGCAAGTGGCGGCGCTAACCGACGCGGCGATGAATGGCGAGTTACCCCTGGAAGAGGTGTATGCCAAGCGCTTGGAATTAATTCGGCCGGACAGGGCGGCGATTGCTTGGTTGGCACAATTGTATCTCGATGAAATCGTCGACGGCGTCAAGGAAACCGTGGATTCGCTGTTGGCGCATGGCAAGGAAATACACATCATCAGCGGCGGTTTGCGCCAAGCGATTTTGCCGTTGGCGGACTACTTGGGGATACCCGAGGCCAATGTACATGCGGTTGACGTCGAATTCGACGCTGTCGGTCAGTATCTCGGATTTGCGGTGCATTCGCCGCTGGCGGTTAGCGGCGGGAAAGCCAGAATTTGTCGCAGGCTACGAATGCGCCACGCCGCGCTGGCGATGGTCGGTGACGGAAAAACCGATCTGGAAGCAAAACAGGCCGGCGCTTATATGGTGGGTTTCGGCGGGGTCGTGCGGCGCCCTATGGTCGAGGCCGAGGCGGATTGTTATGTTATCGAACCGTCGCTGATGGCCGTTTTGCCTTATTTGCTGTAAGGCTAGGGTCGATTAGCGGGCGCTAGGGTGGTAGAATTCTCGGTTTTTTATAGGTTTCAGAGGGATAGCATGGCTGGGCACAGTAAGTGGGCAAACATCAAACACCGCAAAGGCGCTCAAGACGCCAAGCGCGGTAAGATTTTTACCAAGCTCATTCGGGAAATCACCGTCGCGGCCAAAAGCTCCGGTGGTGGCGATCCGGCCAATAATCCTAGCTTGCGTACCGCGATCGACAAGGCCTTGGGCGCCAACATGAAGCGCGACACCATCGACAATACGATCAAAAAAGCCACCGGTGCTTTGGATGGCGTGGTTTACGAAGAAGTGCGCTACGAAGGCTACGGTCCGGGCGGCACGGCGGTAATGGTTAACTGTCTGACCGACAACCGCAACCGTACCGTCGCCGATGTGCGGCATGCCTTCTCCAAACACGGCGGCAATCTGGGTACCGACGGCTCCGTGGCTTATATGTTCCGCAAAGTGGGGATCATCGGTTTTTCGAGCGAGGTCGACGAGGATGCGGTGATGGAAGCCGCGATGGAAGCCGGCGCGGAAGACGTTGTAACCAACGACGATGGTTCGATAGACGTCTTTACCGCGCCCGACGATTACTTGAACGTCAAGGAAGCGTTGGCGGCGGTGGGCTTGGTGGCGGAAAATTCCGAAGTGACCATGCACGCCGATGTCAAAACCGATCTGGACAGTGAAGCGGCCGAGAAAATGCTTAAATTAATCGATCGTCTTGAAGATCTGGACGACGTACAAGACGTTTATACCAATGCCGATATCAGCGACGACATCATGATGTCGCTCGGCAATGATTAAGTTCTTTTTAACCCGTTCCCTGGCCCGCTATTGATCAGGATACTCGGCATAGATCCCGGCTCCCGGATCACCGGTTACGGTGTGATAGAGACCACACCGCGCGGTGTTCGCTATATTGCCAGTGGCTGCATCCGCGTGCTTCCCAACGACTTTCCGAGCCGGTTGAAGCAGATTTTCGACGGAGTCAGTGAAATCGTCGCGCTTTATCAGCCACAGCAGATGGGCATCGAACAAGTTTTCATGCATAAGAACGCCGATTCGGCCTTGAAGCTTGGGCAAGCGCGCGGAGCGGCAATTTGCGCGGCGATGAACCTGGATTTGCCGGTACACGAATACGCCGCCCGCCAAGTCAAACAAGCTCTGGTCGGCAAGGGCAATGCCGACAAGACTCAGGTTCAGCACATGGTCAAAATACTGCTGGGAATCCAAGGCGAGATGCAAATCGACGCCAGCGACGCGTTGGCGATAGCGTTGTGCCACAGCCATTATCGAGAAACCGCTTTGCGTTTGGCGAGGGCCGGCGCATGATCGGATTTCTGCGCGGTAAATTAATCCACAAGGCGCCGCCGCAATTGGTTTTGGACGTGCAAGGCGTCGGCTACGAAGTCGAGGCGCCGATGACCACGTTTTACGATTTGCCGGCTTTGGGCGAGGAGGTGCGTTTACATACCCACCTAGTGGTGCGCGAGGACGCGCATATTCTGTTCGGCTTCGCGACCGAAAACGAGCGTTTGCTGTTCAAAACCCTGATTAAAGTCAACGGCGTAGGGCCTAAATTGGCATTGACGATATTGTCTGGCCAAAGCATCGACGAGTTCTACCGTTGTGTCGACGATAACGACGCCAAGAGTTTGGTGCGTTTGCCAGGCGTCGGCCAGAAAACGGCGGAGCGACTGATTATCGAAATGCGCGGCCGGCTACCGGACATCGGTGAGCCCGCGTCGCGGACGACCCAGCAAGCGGCGGCACGCATGCCGGCCGGAGCTAGGCAAGAGGCCGTCAGCGCTCTCTGCGCGCTCGGCTATAAGTCGTCGGAAGCCGAAAAAATGGTCCGAGCGGTGGCCGAAGACGATAAAAGCTGCGAGGACATCATTCGCCAGGCCTTGCGCGGAGCCGTTAAATGATAGAGAGCGACCGGCTGATCAGCGCCAGCGGCAGCGGCGACGAAGAGCGTCAAGATCGGGCCATCCGACCGCGCCGATTGAAGGATTACGTTGGGCAAACCGAATTGCGCCAACAAATGGAGATTTTCATCCAGGCGGCGGTTAGTCGTGCCGAGGCTTTGGATCATGTACTGATTTTCGGGCCGCCGGGTTTGGGAAAAACCACGCTGGCGAATATCGTCGCCGCCGAAATGAATGTCAGCATTCGGCAGACATCCGGGCCGGTGCTCGACAAAGCCGGCGATTTGGCGGCCTTGCTGACCAATCTGCAAGCGCACGACGTATTGTTCATAGACGAGATCCATCGCTTGAGTCCGGCGGTCGAAGAGGTGCTGTATCCGGCTATGGAAGACTACCAAATTGATATTATAATAGGCGAAGGTCCGGCCGCCCGGTCGATAAAGCTGGACTTGCCGCCGTTCACGCTGATCGGCGCGACAACGCGGGCCGGATTGCTGACTTCGCCGCTCAGAGACCGTTTCGGGATCGTGCAACGCCTGGAGTTTTACAGCATCGAGGAACTGGCCAGTATCGTGACGCGTTCCGCGGCAATGCTGGGCATCGGCATGGACAGCGGGGGTGCCGACGAGATCGCGTGCCGCTCGCGCGGTACGCCCAGAATCGCCAATCGTCTCTTGAGACGGGTACGCGATTTTGCCGAGGTAATGGGAAACGGGGTCGTCAATCGGGATATTGCCCAGCGGGCCTTGGCGATGTTGAAAATCGACCAACACGGTTTCGACATGTTGGATCGTAAATTGCTTTTAGCGATGATTGAACACTTTCAGGGCGGGCCGGTCGGGTTGGATACCTTGGCGGCGGCCATCAGCGAGGAGCGCGGCACCGTCGAAGATGTATTGGAACCTTATTTGTTACAGCAGGGATTTATCATGCGGACGCCCCGAGGGCGGGTAGTCACGCATAAAGCTTACAGTCACTTCGGTTTGCCGGCGCCCAACCAAGAACCGGGCAGCGACGACATCTTTAGTTTATGACCTTGTCAAATAGCGCATTCAGTTGGCCGGTCCGCGTCTACTACGAGGATACCGATGCCGGGGGCGTCGTGTTTTACGCCAATTACCTGAAGTTTTTCGAGCGCGCCCGCACCGAAATGTTGCGCGATCGCGGCTTCGAGCAAGACCAACTGTTACGCGAACAAAATCTGATTTTCGTGGTCCGTTCGGTGAGGGTCGATTACCTGAAACCGGCTCGCTTTAACGATTTGCTGCAGGCCACCGCCTCGGTCGTCGAGCATCAAAAAACCAATCTGACCTTTGCTCAAACCCTGATGCGCGGCCAAGACCAATTAGCCAGCGGCGAGATTCGCATTGCCTGTCTCGACGCGCAAACGATGAAACCTAAACCGATTCCCCTTGCCATTTTGGAAACCCTAAACTGATGAATACCGATTTATCCATCCTGACGCTGGTTAAAGAAGCCAGTTTTGTCGTTCAGTTCGTCATGTTCATTTTGCTGTCGGCGTCGGTTGCTTCATGGACTTTCATCTTCTCCAAACGCAAGGAGTTGAAGCAGGCGATCGAGATTACCGACGATTTCGAGGACGAATTCTGGTCCGGAGTCGGTCTGGCCGAACTGTATAAAAAAATGTCCAGCGACCGTTTCGAGCCGGAAGGCATCGAAAAAATCTTTTTGGCGGGCTATCGCGAATTCGCGCGGATGCGCCAGAAAGGCGACGTCGAGCCGTCGGTACAAGTGGAAAGCGCGCAACGGGCGATGCGCATCGAACTTTCGCGCGAACTGGATCGGCTGGATGAGACCTTGCCGTTTCTGGCTACCGTCGGTTCGACCAGTCCGTATATCGGTCTGTTCGGCACGGTTTGGGGCATCATGAACTCGTTTCGGGCACTGGGCGAAATCAAGAATGCCACTTTATCCAACGTCGCACCGGGTATTTCCGAGGCTTTGATTGCCACGGCGATCGGCTTGTTCGCGGCGATTCCGGCGGTGATCGCCTACAACCGTTTCTCGACTCGATTGGATCGCTTGGCCGGTCGCTACGAGTTGTTCGTTGACGAATTCGTGGTCCTTTTGCAAAGACAGGCGCACAGCAAATGAACGTCGGTGGCAGCAATCGCAGATCGCGGAAAAAACGCGGCGTCATGGCCGAAATCAACGTCGTGCCTTACATCGACGTCACCTTCGTTTTGTTGATGATCTTCATGATTACCGCGCCGCTGGTCCAGACCGGCGTCGATGTCGAGCTGCCACAAGCGGAAGCCGAGTCGGTCGATCTACAGGATCAAGTCCCGGTCATCGTGTCGATCAAGAAGGATGGCAGTCTTTACGTCGATATCGGCAATGGCGACGAAGAGGCCGATACGCCGGTCGATGTCGATACCGTCAAGACTCGGGTTGCCGCCGTGTTCAAAAACAATCCGAAAGCCCAGCTTTACGTGCGCGGCGACCACGAAGTGGATTACGGCAGTATCGTTAAAGTGATGGTGGAATTGAAAAAGACCGGCGCCCCCAAGGTTGGTTTGATGACCTCGCCCCCGCCCGAGAGTAAATAACGATAGCGCATGAGAAATTTCAAACCCTCGTTTGTCCTGGCGGTCGCTTTACATATATTGATCGTGTTGCTGTTCAGTATCAGCTTCCTGACCGACAGCGATACCGCTCGGACCGCGCCGCCGGCTGAAGTTATCGAAGCCACGATCCTAGACGGCGCCGAAATCGATGCCGAAGCCGAGCGCTTGAAACAAAACGAAGCCAATAAGCATCAAGCCGAGGTCGAGCACCAACAACAACTGGAAAATGCCCGGAAAGCCGAAGAACAGGCCTTACAGCAAGCCAAAAAACAGCGAGTGCTGGAAGAACAGAAAATTCAAGAAGCGGCGGAGCGCCGAAAGCAAGAGGCTTTGGAAGAGCAAAAGCGGCAGGAACAACTGGCAGTCAAGCGCAAGGAAGAGGAAAAAAAGCTAGAGGAGGCCAAGGAACGGCGAACTCTGGAAGAGAAAAAAGCCAAGGAAGCCGCCGAGAAGCAGAAACAGGCCGAACTGGAGAAGCAACGGGAAATCGCGGAAAAGCAAGCGGCCTTGGAAAAGCAAGCGGCGCTGGAAAAGCAACGGGAAGTCGAAAAACTCAAACAGCTGGAAAAGCAGAAGCAGCAGGAAGCGGAGCGCGAAGCCAAGCTCAAGGAACAAAAACTGGCGGAAGAGGCCAAGCTCAAGCAACAACAAGAAGCCGAAAGCAAGAAACTGGAGCAAGAGAAGAAGCTGCAGGAGCAAAAAGTACTGGAGCAGCAAAAAAAGCTACAGGAACAAAAAGCCGAGGAAGCGAAGCGGCAGGAACAGTTAAAACAGGCGGAAGCCAAAGCCAAGGCCGAACGAGAGCAACAACTGGCGGCGGAAAGGGCCAAGGTTGAGAAAGACCGGCAGGCCGCGCTGAACGCGGAAAAAGCCAAGCAAGCCGCCGAAGCCGAAGCGCGGGCCAAAGTTGAAAGGGAAAAACAACTGGCTGCCGAGAAAGCCGAAAAAGACCGCCAAGCAAAGCTCGCCGCCGAAAAAGCCGAGAAGGAGCGCTTGGCGGCGGAAGCCGAGGCTAAAGCCAAAGCCGAAAAAGACCGTCAGGCCAAGTTGGCGGCCGAAAAAGCGGAAAAGGCTGAAAAAGAGCGCTTGGCCGCCGAGGCTGCAGCCAAGGCCAAGGCCGAACAAGAGCGCCAAGCCGCGATTGCCGCCGCCGAAAAAGCCGAACAGGAACGCAAGGCGGCTGAAGCCGCTGCCGCGGCGGCCGCGAAAGCCGAGTCGGATAAGCAAGCCAGCTCGGCCGCCAAGGACGCGATCGCCCGTAAGGTCGAGGGCGCTTGGACTCGGCCAATCAGCGCGACGCAGGGCTTGAAATGTACAATTCAGGTAAAATTGCTGGCTAGCGGCGATGTCATGGATGCGGTGGTCGTTAGCAGCAGCGGCGATCCGATTTTCGATCGTTCAGCCGAAAACGCCGTTAGAAAAGCGTCGCCATTGCCGGTCCCGCAGGACAGGAATCTGTTCAATCAGGAATTTAGAGTATTTACCTTTGTGTTTAAGCCGGAATAACCCGTAACGGAACCCTAGAAAATGATGTTAATCCCCCGAATATTAGTCGTCGGCCTGTTGGCTTCGATACTTTCCGTCGCTCAGGCCGCCGGTTTGACAATAGAAATCACCAAGGGCTCGCAAACCGCGGTGCCCATCGCCATCGTGCCGTTCGGTCAGCAAGGCGCCGTTGGCAATGTAAAGTTGTCGGATGTGGTTAGCGCCGACTTGGGCGGCAGCGGTTTTTTCAAAACGCTGTCCGAAGACGATATGTTGACCAAGCCGACCGAGCCAGAACGCGTCAATTTCAAGGATTGGCAGGTATTAGGCCAGGACTACGTCGTCATCGGTCAGGTCGTCGGCAACGGCGGCAGCTTTAACATTCAGTTCCATTTGTTTAATGTCCATAACGGCCAATTGTTGATGGGTTACCGGCTAACCGCCGGCGCCAACGAATTGCGCCGCGCCGCCCACCATATCAGCGACTTGATCTACGAGAAGTTGACCGGGCGCAAGGGCGCGTTCAATACTCGAATCGCGTACGTGACCAGCGTGGCGCGCGGCAACGGCAAGCAATACATGCTGCAAGTGGCCGACGCCGACGGCTACAATCCGCGCACGATCGCCGAGTCGCCGGAGCCGATCATGGCGCCGGCCTGGTCGCCGGACGGCAGCAAGATCGCTTACGTATCGTTCCACACCAAGCGCTCGGAAATTTTTATACAAACTTTGGCTACCGGTCAGCGCGAGAGCGTGTCGTCCTATCCGGGTATCAACGGCGCGCCGGCGTTTTCACCCGACGGCAGCCGCTTGGCGATTACGCTGTCCAAGGACGGTAGTCCCGACATCTACGTGCTGAATCTGTCCGGCCGGAGTTTGACCCGGATGACCTCGGGATTGTCGATCGATACCGAACCGACTTGGTCGCCGGATGGTAGTTCGATCGTGTTCACGTCCGACCAAGGCGGTAAACCGCAGCTTTACATCATGCCGGCGTCCGGCGGTAAAGCCAGTCGCCTGACCTTCCAGGGTGATTACAACGCTCGCGGCCGCTTCTCGGCCGATGGTCGCAGTTTGGCGATGGTGACCGGTAGCGGCGGCGATTACCGGATCGCGGTGATGGATATGGCCTCTCGGACCGTCAACGTGCTGACCGAAGGCCGCTTGGACGAGTCGCCGAGCTTCGCGCCCAACGGCAGCATGGTCTTGTTCGCGGCGACGCGCGGCGGCAAGTCGGCGCTGTCCGTCGTATCCACCGATGGTGCGATGCAGCAGAAATTGGCCTTCGAGAACGGCGGGGTTCGCGAGCCGGCCTGGGCACCTTGATCGCCCGAGCGATAGCCTGCAAACTATCACTAATCGACTTTGATTTTTTATTTGGAGAACAGCATGACACTTAGCAAAAAAACTCTGGCTTTGGCGATGATCGCCGTCTTGGCAAGCGGATGTAGCTCGACCGACGAAAGCGAGAACGGTTTGGGCGACGCGACTCAAGGTAGCGACGCGTCGACCAGCGGCTACAACGATGGCTCGATGTCCGGCAGCCAATTCGGCTCCGGGAACGGCTTCAACTCCGGTTCGAATCTGGGTCCGGAGTTCAGCGATCCGAACAACCCGTTGTCCAAGCAAGTGATCTATTTCGAACTGGATAGCGCGCAAGTCAAACAAGACTATGTGCCGGTGGTCGCCGCTCACGCTCGTTATCTGGCCTCCCACCCGAACCAGCACGTAATTTTGGCCGGTCATGCCGACGAACGCGGTTCCAGCGAATACAACATCGCATTGGGCGAACAACGCGCCAAATCGGTCGAACGGATGATGCGTAGCCAAGGGGTCGGTTCCGGCCAGTTGGAAGTTGTCAGCTACGGAGAAGAGAAACCGGCGGTTTCCGGTCACGACGAATCCGCATGGCAACAAAATCGTCGCGTTGAAGTAGGCTATCAATGAGCCGGCGGGCGCTTCTGATTGCAAGTATCGGCTTGGGCCTGGGCGCCCAGGCTCAAGCCGCTCCGGCGAACGGCGGCGATGTCGGGCAGCAGGGCGGCTATGCCGTGCAGGCTCCGACCGACAACGCAATCTTCGAAGTGTTGAGCCGGCTGGAACAATTGCAATCGGAAGTGCAACAACTGCGCGGCATGGTCGAGGAGCAATCGCAAACGATCGCCGACTTGCAGCGCAAGCAAAGCAATATGTATTCGGATCTGGACGACAGAATGCAGGCGTTGCAGGCGGCCGGGCAAGCGGGTGGCGCGCCGGCTGCAGCGGCGGCGCAAACCGGGGCGGCGAGTACGGCGGCGGCATCCGCGGTTCCGCCGGCGCAGACCGGCGCTACACCGCCTTCGGTTGCCGGATCGCCGGTATCGACGCCAGCGGGTCAGGCCGCCCCGGCACCGGTTGCCGCGACTGTCCCGCCCGTCGAAGTCAAGCCTGCAATCAGTGGGGCCGCGAGCGCCAGTTCAACTCCCGCCACGAGCGGCAGCGAGCAGGAGCGCTATCAGCAAGCCTACGAAACTTTGCGGAACGGCCATAACAGCCAGGCCATCAAGATGTTTCAGGAACTGTTGGCGGCCAATCCGGCCGGCGAACTTTCCGACAACGCGCAGTACTGGTTGGCGGAAGCTTACAAGATCAACCGCGAATTCGATGCCGCCAAGGCGGCGTTCAACAAAGTGGTCAGTCAGTATCCGAATAGCTCCAAGGTGCCGGACGCGTTGCTGAAGCTCGGTTACATCGAGTTCGACCTGCAAAACGCCGCGAAAGCCAAGGACTATCTGACCCGGGTTACGACCAGCTACCCCGGAACCACCGCCGCACATCTGGCCGCTAAGAAGCTGGCGCAAATGCCGCAATGACCGACGAGCTAGCGGAACCGTCGTTACGCATTACCGAAATCTTTTATTCGCTGCAGGGCGAGGCGGATAGCGTCGGTTGGCCGACCGTGTTTATCCGCCTGACCGGCTGTCCGCTACGGTGCGCTTATTGCGATACCGCTTACGCGTTCAGCGGCGGCGAGAAAATGCCGATTTCGGCGATTTTGCAAAGGGTTCGCGAATATTCGACCCGTTACGTCACCGTGACCGGCGGCGAGCCGCTGGCGCAGCCCGATTGCTTGAGTTTACTGAGTGCGTTGGCCGACTCGGGCTATCAGGTTTCCTTGGAAACCAGTGGTGCACTGGATGTTTCGGGTGTCGATGCTCGAATCGTCAAGGTCATGGACTTGAAAACGCCGGCCTCCGGCGAAATGGCGCGCAACCGCTACGAGAACCTCGATTGCCTGACGCCGCGCGATCAAATCAAATTCGTCATTGCCGACTCGGCCGACTATCAATGGTCTAAGCAACAAGTAAACGAACATCGTTTGGCCGAACGCTGCCAAGTGCTGTTTTCGCCGGTGATGGGGCAGATGGCTCCAAGCGAGTTGGCTGATCGGATTCTAGCCGACCAGTTGCCGGTACGCTTTCAAATTCAACTGCATAAATTTCTTTGGGATGACGCGAGAGGAAAATGATTCGGCGGGCAAAGCCGCCATTGTGTTGTTATCGGGCGGATTGGACTCGATTACGGTTCTGGCGTTGGCTACTCGGCAGGGCTATGCTTGCCACGCGTTGAGTTTTGATTACGGTCAACGCCACAATGCCGAATTGGCGGCCGCGCGGCGCATCGCCGAACGGTATCGAGTCGCCGACCATAAGATTTTCAATCTCGGTTTGAATGCGATGGGCGGATCGGCGCTGACCGACAGCGCGATCGCCGTGCCGACCTCGCCGCAAACCGGCATACCCGTCACCTATGTGCCAGCTCGGAATACGATCTTCTTGGCTTACGCGCTGGGCTGGGCCGAAGTTTTGCACGCCTGCGACGTATTCATCGGCGTCAACGCCGTCGATTACTCCGGTTATCCGGATTGCCGTCCGGAATTTATCCAAGCCTTTCAGACCATGGCGAATTTGGCGACCAAAGCCGGCGTCGAAGGCCAGCAAATCCGGATACACACGCCCTTGATGGCGATGAGCAAGGCCGACATTATTCGGCAAGGTTCGGCGTTGGGCGTTGATTACGCCGACACGGTCTCTTGCTATGCCGCCGATGTTGAAGGCCGGGCTTGCGGCGTGTGCGATGCTTGCCGGTTGCGGGCGGCCGGATTCGCGGCGGCCGGCGTGGCCGATCCCACCCGTTACGTTCGCGGTTAGATGGCGCTTCGGCGATCCTCGGCTATGCTTTGCCTTGATCGGATCAAGGACTTGGGGCGTCATCATGCGGAGTTCAACTAGTTCACAATTCGTCGCGGTTGCTTCGATTGCCGCCGAATTGAACGCGGTATTACAGGTCGCCAAGGAGATTTCGTTGGCAGCGGCGAATGCCAAGGCGATTGCGTTTCGGGCCGGCGAAAAGGCCAAGGGCTTCAAACCGATCACCGATTTCATCAACGAGTTGGCTAAGGACACGATGGCGGTGGTCAACCGGATCAATGCCGATACTCTGAACTTATACCGTTTGACGGTTGCCGAGCAGCGAATGCGGGAGGCCAATCGGCACTTTGATTTGGCGGTCGCGGCCGCGGCAGGTGCTCGTCACGCCGATTCGTTGCTACGGGTACGGGAAACGGCTCGACAGCAAGCGGAGGCCTGTCACGGCGAATTTTCGATTCACGTCGATGATTTATTAAACCAGTTAAGCGGCATCCTCTATCCCGCCAGAGCCGCCAGAGTGATCGCCGCCAACTCGCGCATCGAAGCGTCGCAAGCCGGCGAATACCTGCAAAGCTTGCAAGCCGTCGCCGAGAGTGTCGATCGTGCCGCGCAAATCATCAACGAAAAAGTTAGCAAGTGCCGGGGAGCGTTGGTCGCGATCAGCGCCGGATACGCTCAGGGCAACCAAGGCCAGCTATGAAAATCACGAAAATCTACGAAGGCGCTCATCAGTGGCTGATGTTTGGCCGCGACAACACCAAACCGGCCACCATCATTGATACCAATCAGTACATGGTGCGCACCGCCAGCCGTTGTCTATTGATGGAGCCGGGTGGGATCGAATTGTTCGCGCCGATGCTGGCGGCAGCCGTTCATCACGCGCCCGTCGAGGAAATCACCGAATTGTTCGCCTCGCACCAAGATCCCGACATCATTTCGTCGTTGGGCTTGTGGGATCGGGCCTTACCGCACGCTCGACTGCACGCGCCGCTACTTTGGGAGGGTTTTTTGAGGCATTTCGGTTGCGACGCGATCGAGTACGTCGCCATTCCCGATCAGGGTGGGACTATCGATCTGGGTGGCGTGCAATTGCAAATAGTGCCGGCCCATTATCTACACTCGTCGGCCAACTTTCATATTTACGATCCAGTCGCGAAGATTCTGATGTCCGGCGACGTCGGCGCGGCGCTGGAGGAGGGCGATACGCCGGTATTCGTCGAGCATTTCGATACTCATGTTGAAAAAATGCGCTATTTCCATCAACGCTGGATGCCGTCCAATCAAGCCAAGCGGGTCTGGATCGAGCGCGTCCGCAAATTAGATATTCAGATCCTGGCGCCCCAGCACGGGCGCATGTTCAAGGGCGACGATGTCAAGCGTTTTCTGGACTGGTTTGAAGCCTTGCCGGTGGGGATTGCCGTATAAAACAAGCATTTGCCGAAAATTGGGTTTATAATCCGCGCCAATCTAGCCCCTGTCGAGAGACTGGGGTTTTTTGTTAGTGAGAAAGGCTGGAGTATCTCATCGAGCATGGCGCAAAAACTGTATATACAAACTAACGGTTGTCAAATGAACGAGTACGATTCCGACAAGATGCGGGACGTACTGATGGCCTCGCACGGTATGGAACTGACCGAAATACCCGAGCAGGCGGACGTGTTGTTATTGAACACTTGTTCGATACGCGAAAAAGCCCAGGAAAAAGTGTTTTCGGCGGTTGGGCGCTGGAAAAAAATCAAGGACAAACGTCCGGACGTGATTATCGGCGTCGGCGGTTGCGTGGCCAGCCAGGAAGGCGCGGCATTGCAAAAGCGCGCGCCCTACGTTGACATCGTGTTCGGACCGCAAACCCTGCATAGGCTGCCGGAATTGCTGAACAAAGCCCGGAGCGGCGACAGGCACGTCGTCGATATTTCATTTCCGGAAATCGAGAAATTCGACAACTTGCCCGAACCCAGGGCGGAAGGCCCGAAAGCCTTTGTATCGGTGATGGAGGGGTGCAGCAAGTACTGCACCTATTGCGTGGTGCCGTATACGCGCGGCGAGGAAGTCAGTCGCCCGCTCAGCGACGTGATCGCCGAAATCGAAGCGCTGGCTGGGCAGGGCGTGCGCGAAGTCAATCTGCTAGGTCAAAACGTCAACGCCTATCGCGGCGAAACCGAAGACGGCGACATCGCCAGCTTTGCGTTGCTGCTGCATTACGTGGCCGCGGTAGACGGTATCGAGCGAATTCGCTTTACCACGTCGCATCCGTTGGAATTCACCGACGACATCATCGAGGCTTTCGCCGAGATTCCGCAACTGGTCAATCACCTGCATTTGCCGGTGCAAAGCGGTAGCAATCGAATACTAGCCGAAATGAAGCGCGGACACCGTCGCGAGGATTATCTGGACATCATCCGCAAGATCAAGGCGGCCCGCCCCAGCATCAGTTTATCGTCCGATTTCATTGTCGGGTTTCCCGGCGAAACCGAGCAGGATTTCGAAGACACGATGGCCTTGATCGATGAGGTCGGATTCGATTTTTCTTATAGTTTCATCTTCAGCGCGCGGCCGGGCACGCCGGCGGCCGGCTTTGCCGACGATGTCGGTATGGAGGTCAAGGAGGCGCGCTTGCAACGGCTGAAGGAACGCTTGAACGACATGTTCATGGCGTTTTCCGAAAGCATGGTGGGGTCGGTGCAGAGTGTGTTGGTGGAAGGTGTCTCCAAGAAAAATCCGCTGCATTTGACCGGCCGGACCGAAAACAACCGGGTGGTCAATTTCGCCGCTCACCCAAGGCTGATCGGTCAATTCGTCGATGTGTTGATTACCGAAGCCTTACCCAATTCCCTGCGCGGCCGATTGGCCGAGTCCAGCGTCGAAAAAATCCAACAGATTGCCTAGTGTTGAACAGCTCTCATTTTTCCGAAGAACTGACGCTGCTGCCGGCGGATGCCCAGCGCCTCTCTAATTTTTGCGGTCAACTCGATAGTCATATTCGTCAAATCGAGCAACGTCTGCAGGTCGAGATCGCCAATCGCGGCAATTTCTTTCGGGTGACCGGTGTCGATGTGGCGGTCAAGGCGGCTTGCGCGGTCATGCTGAAGCTGTTCGAATTGACCGAGCGCGAAGAAATTACCCCCGAACAAGTGCATCTAAGTCTGCAGGACGCCAGTATCGACCAATTGTTGAAGGCCTTGCCGGCATCGCAGCTCGAACCGGTGGCGATTCGCACCAAACGCGGCGTCATCAAAGGCCGGGGACATAACCAACAGGATTATCTGCGCAAGATTCTCAGCTTTGACATCAACTTCGGCGTCGGTCCTGCCGGTACCGGCAAGACCTATCTGGCGGTGGCTTGCGCGGTCGAGGCGCTGCAGACCGAGCGGGTAAGGCGTATCGTGTTGGTTCGTCCGGCGGTCGAGGCCGGCGAGAAACTCGGCTTTCTACCCGGCGACATGGCGCAAAAGGTCGATCCCTACTTGCGGCCGCTTTACGATGCGCTCTACGACATGTTGGGTTTCGAGCGGGTCGAAAAGTTATTGGAGAAAAACGTCATCGAAGTCGCGCCACTGGCTTTCATGCGCGGACGAACGCTGAACGACTCGTTCATCATTCTGGACGAGGCGCAAAATACCACGGTCGAGCAGATCAAGATGTTTCTGACCCGGGTTGGATTCGGGTCGACGGCGGTGATCACCGGCGACGTGACTCAGATTGATTTGCCGAACGAGAAAATGTCCGGATTGAAACACGTGTTGAAAGTCCTGAAAGATGTCGAAGGTATCAGTTTTACCTTCTTCGGTGTGCGCGACGTGGTGCGCCATCCGTTGGTCCAGCGCATCGTGGCGGCTTACGACCGTTACGAGCAAGAACAAGGTAAGGTCGGCTGATGAATCTGATCGAGTTGCAGGTCGCGACCGAAGCCGAGCATCCCGAGCCGGCGAGGTTTCAGGTTTGGGTCGATGCGGTATTGGCCGGGCGCGAGGCCGACAGCGAAATAGTGATCCGTTTGGTTGATGAAACCGAAAGCGCCGAATTGAACGGCCAATATCGGCAAAAGGCGGGTCCGACGAATATCCTGAGTTTTCCGTTCGAAGCGCCGCCCGGCGTGGAAATGGATTTGCTGGGCGATTTGGTGGTTTGCGCGCCGCTGATAGCCCGCGAGGCCGCGGAGCAAGGCAAGTCGGTTGAGCATCATTGGGCGCACATCACTGTACACGGCGTATTGCATTTGTTAGGGTATGATCACGTCGACGAGTTGGAGGCCGAGCAAATGGAATCCCTGGAGATTGAAATTTTGGAAAAATTGGATATTGCCAATCCTTATATGGAGGAACACGAACGATGAGCGATGGTAACCCCCCGAGTAGTCAGCCCCACCAGAAAAGCCTGATCGAACGTATCGGCCATTTTCTGAGTGGGGAGCCGCAAGATCAGGAAGATCTGCTGGAAATTCTCCGTGAGTCGCAGGAAAAGCACTTGCTAGACTCCGACGCGCTGGCCATGATGGAAGGCGTGATGCATGTCGCCGAGATGCGGGTCCGCGACATCATGATCCCCCGCTCGCAGATGGTGGTGGTTCCTAGGGACGCGGAATTGGAAACCATCTTTCCGTTGGTTGTCGAATTCGCCCATTCCCGTTTCCCGGTCATCGAAGAAGACCGCAGCAAGGTGGTCGGCATTCTGCTTGCCAAGGATTTGCTTGGCTGCGTTTTGCGCGACAAGAACTTGAAAGTCGAAAACGTGATGCGGCCGGCCAACGTCGTTCCGGAGAGCAAGCGCTTGAACGTCTTGCTGAAAGAGTTTCGTACCGAGCGCAATCATATGGCCATCGTCGTCGACGAGTACGGCAACGCCGCCGGCTTGGTGACCATTGAGGATGTCCTGGAGCAAATCGTCGGTAAGATCGAGGACGAACACGACGATGACGAATCCGAGGAGTACATTTCCCAGCGTAGCGAGAAAGAGTTCATACTCAACGCGTTGACGCCTATTGAGGAATTCAACGACTACTTCTCGGCGGTTCTGGAAGACGACGAATGCGACACCATCGGTGGCTTGATCGTCCAGCGCCTTGAGCATTTTCCGAAGAAGGGCGAAAAAGTCGAAATCGACGACTTTTGTTTCGAAGTCTTGCGCGCCGACAACCGCCGCGTGCATTTGATCAAACTGAAATTGAAGTAAACTCGGCCTGGCCGCCGGCCAAGCGGGCTTCGAACGCCTCGGCCGGCAGCGCCTGCGAGAACAGAAAGCCCTGACCGAAGTCGCAGCCGGATTCCACGAGTATCCGGTGTTGCTCTTCGGTTTCTATCCCTTCGGCGATCACTTTCATCCCCAGTTTATGGGCCATTGCGATAATCGCCTCGCAAAGCACGCGGTCGCTCGATTCCGGCCCCAGGTTGCTGACGAAGGAGCGGTCGATTTTCAGATAATCGATGTCGAATTTTTTCAGATAGGCCAGCGACGAGTAGCCGGTGCCGAAATCGTCCAGCGCCACTTGGATACCGTTGTCCCGAAAGCTTAGCAATTGCTCCTTGACGTCGTTACTGGCATCCAGCAGCAGCCCCTCGGTGATTTCGACGATGATGCCGGCCCCAGGCAAGCCCAGTTGCCGTAAGTGTTCAGGCCAATCGCGCTGAGTTTGGTTGGTATCATGAAATTGGACCGGCGATTTGTTAATGCTGATTTGGAAATCGGCGTGAAACCGTTGCCGCCACAGTTTGGCGCGCTCGGCGGCCTGCTTGAACACCCAATTGCCGATTTCGTTGATAATGCCGATGTCCTCGGCGATCGGCACGAACTCCGCCGGACTCACCCAGCCGCGTAGCGGGTGCCGCCAGCGTAACAGGGCTTCGGCCTTGTACACGACGCCGGTGGCAAGATCGACTATCGGTTGATAATACAGTTGGAATTGATCGGCGCCGAGCGCGCCGCGTAAATCGCCGGCGATTTCCATTCGGATTTGCGCCGCTTCCTGCATTGAGAGCGTGAAATAACAATAGCGATTGCGGCCTTGGTGCTTGGCGGCATACATGGCCTGGTCGGCGTTTTTGATCAGTACGTGGATTTTGTCGCCGTCTTTCGGGAACAGCGTGATGCCGATACTCGCCGACAGATAGGCCACCTTGGCTTTCAGCTGAAACGGTTCGGCCAGTTTTTGCAGCAAATTGACGACGATGCGCTCGACATGTTCCGTATCGTCGAGTTCGCCCAGGATAATCGTGAATTCGTCGCCGCCCAGTCGCGCCACAGTATCGGATTCGCGCACGCAACGCAGCAAGCGTTGCGCGGCATCCTTAAGCAACAAATCGCCCATATCGTGGCCGAGCGTGTCGTTGATTTCCTTGAAGCGGTCCAGATCCAGAAAAATCAGCGCCAGCGCGCGGCCGGTGCGATGCGCCTTCTTCAGTTCCTGATCCAGCCGGTCGTGAAACATCCGGCGGTTGGGCAGTCCGGTCAACGGGTCGAAATTGGCCTGAGTCCAGATTAGCTCTTCGGTTTGCTTTTTTTCGGTGATGTCGGAAAACAAGGCCACGCGCCGATGCGGACTGCCGTCTTCGTTAAAAATCGTGTTGACCGTCAACCATTGCACGAACACTTCGCCGTTCTTGCGGCGATTCCAGATTTCGCCCTTCCAGTGGCCGCTGGCGTTAATCGCATGCCACATGGTTTGATAAAAATGGTAGTCCTGGCGGTCGGAGTTCAGAATATTGTAATTCTGACCGATGACTTCCGCCGGGGTATAGCCGGTGATCGCCGAAAATGCCGGGTTGATGGCCAGGATAGAGCCGAGCGCGTCGGTGACGGCCATCGCTTCGCTGCTGTTTTGGTAGACCAGCGAAGCCAGCCGTAATTCTTCGTTGGCACGGCAATGTTCTATCGCGATTCCGGTCAGATTGGCGGCCTGTTCGGTCATTTGCAAGTCGCGCGGCGTGGGTAGCGCCGGCTGGCGCTGATAAATGGTCAGTGTGCCGAGCAACTTGCCGCCGGCATCGCGTACCGGCTCCGACCAGCAAGAAGCCAAGCCGGCCTTGGCCGCCAACTCCCGATACGGCGTCCAATAAGGATGGCTTTGAATGTCTTCGATAATGACTCGGTCGCCGGTCACCGCCGCTGTGCCGCAAGAGCCGACGCCGAAGCCTATGCGCAGGCCGTGTAGCGCGCAATTGTAAAATTCCGGTAGATGCGGGGCCGCGCCGACCAGCAAATGGCTGCCTTCTGCGTCCAGCAACAAAATGGAGCACAATAGCGCCGGATTTTGGGTTTCGATGCCCTCGACGACCGCTTCCAAAATGTCGGCAAGCGGCAGGCTTTTGGCCAGGCGTTCCAACACCCGGTTGTGAGCGCGTTCGCGATCGGCGGCGTGTTTGCGGTCGCTGATGTCGGTCGCGATCCCGATAATGCCCAAGACCTCGCCCTTCAGGCCCAATAGTTTGGTGCGGCTGATTTCCAGACTGTGGCTCTCGCCGTCCACGAACGTGAGTTGTTCCTGACTTAGGTGCGGTGCCAGGCCGCCGGTAAGACAGCGTTGGTCGGCTGCTTCGAAGCGGGCAGCCATGTCGGTGCCCAGCAGTTCGTCCAGCGCGGAGGTGTGCAAAAACCGGCTTTCCGGAATGCCTAGCGCTTGGCAGAAGGTCTGGTTGACGAAGGCGTAGCGACCGTTGGTGTCCACCAACCAAATCCCGACCGGCGCGTTGTTCAGGATCGCGTGCAGTTTGGCTTCGGAGGCATGTATCTCGGCGATTTGACCGTTGAGCTGTTCCGCCAGCGCCCGAAACAGGCGGGCTAAATGGCCGATCTCGTCGTTGCGGTCGACGGGGATATCGGCGAGTGGCAAGCCCAGCTGAAATTGTCCAATGGCTTTGGTCATCGCCTGCAGCGGTTTGGCTAGCATCTTGGCAAGCAGCAGTGAAACCAAACTGACCAATAAGCTTAGGGACAAGGCGATGCGGATGACTTGGAGGCTCAGAGTCTTGCTGCCGATCGAGACCACGTCCAGCGGGGTGTATAAGCCGAGTACCACGAAACGGCCTTCGCTGGCCGCGCCGTAATCCTGGCGGGCGAAAGCGGCCAGATAGGGTACGCCCAACGCGCTATCGGCGGTATCGCTGAGTACCGCGATCCGGCTGGAACCGTTCAGCAGCGGCGCGGTGTCCGGAATGTCGTTTTGGATTCTGACCGGCCGGCCGCGTTCGAAACCAAAGGCTTTCGCGGGATCGGGATGGATCAGGTAATCACCGCGTCGATTGACCAGCAATGGGTAGCTGTCGCCGCTGTAACTGTCGCGCAGCCGCTTGAATAGGTCGGCGAGATCGACGTTAATGACCAGCACGCCCAAGGTTGTCCCGGCGGCGGACTTGACCGGGGTGGCGACGCGGATGGTCGGTTGGCCGTAGCCCAGATGGGTCCCAAGCTCCTGGTTTAAGTTGATCTCCGAAATGTAAACCTGACCGGCCGGCAAGGCCGCGGTTTCGAAGACGTAGGGGAAATGGTTTTTTTCCTGCAAGTGGGGTGCTTCGATCACTTTAACGCCGGATTGGTCGCGATCTGCCCGCACCGTTTCCAGGCCAAAATGGCGGCTATCGATCAGGCGGATTTGGCTGTACTCGGGGTGGGAGACCAGCAAGCCGCTAAATATCTCGGCGAGCCTGTCTTTATCCATCGTAGGTTTGGTGGCCGGCTCGGCTTCCAGTATTGCGCGGTTTAGCGCCAAGCCGGCCAGGAAATCGACATCGGCAACGGTCGCCTTGAGCGCGGCGTCGAAGCGTTGCGCCGAGTCTCGCGTCGCGGTCAGCAGTTTTTCCTTGGCCGAATCGATCAGCAGCGCGCGACTGCGCTGGTAGACGTAATAGCCGGTCAGGCCCGACGACAACGTGCCGAACAGACCCAGCCAGAATGCCAGTTTTAGGCCTATGCTCAGACGCATCAGAAGGCCTCCGGCGCATCGCCGGAAATAATCCGGTCCCACAGGGTTTTTTGACGCTCGGGATTGCCGATCGGCTCCAGCCAGATCAATTTGGCATCTGGCGCCAGATCGGCCGGCTGGCTGGTGGTGTTGGCCAGACCGTGTTGCTCGGTCAAGTGCGCGCCGACTTGCGGTTCCAGCATGAAGTCTATCCAGCGTTCGGCCAGCCCGGTATTGCCGGCGTTTCGGGTAAGCGCCCAGCAATCCAACCACGCCAGCGCGCCTTCGTCGGGGATGACGTAACCGACGTCCGCGCCGCGCCGCCTTAGCTCCTGAATTTGTTGATTGCCATAGTTGCCGAAAATCAGCGCGATATCGTGCTTAGCGTACAGTTCGCCGGCTTCCTCTGCCGACGTGTAAAAGGTCAGTACATTGCGGCGCAGTTCGGCCAGTCGCCGGGCCGCGGCGTTCAACTCGGCGTCGCCGAGGCTGAAAGGGTGGGCCGCGCCGCTGAGTAATCCGACCAGCGTAAAATTGTGGTTGCTGGTATTGAAAGCCAGCACCCGCTGGCGGTAGGCCGGGTCCCAAAGTGCCGACATCGAGCGAGGCGGGGAGGTCACTTTACGGCGGTCGTAGATTAGCCCCATTTCGGCGTAGGTGTAGGGTATCGCATAGGCGCGGCCGGCGTGTATTAGGCCGGGAAAAGTAGCGAGGTCGCGAAAACGCGGCAGTTGGCGCGCGCGATTGGCAATCTTGGCCGCATCCAGCGGCACGCTGATGCCGGCGGCGATGTAACGTTGCAATTCGGCGGTGTTGACCGCGAATACGTCGTGATGCTCGTGATTGAGCTTGTACCATAAGTCGTCGTCCGATTCGACGTAGGTGACTTCCACATCGGCGTCGTAGCGTTTGGCGAATTCGGCGACGAACTCCGGGTCGGCGTAACCCGGCCAGGCCAAAACCTTTAACGAGGGTTTTGCGCTTACCAGCGAAACGGAGCACAGCCACAGTGCCGTGATCGAAACCATCCTGGCGAAGCGTTGGTGGGAGCTTAGGAGAGAGACGATGGATTTCATGGTTGCCCATGATACCCAAAGGCGGTTGGAAAGAAAGGTAAATTGTTGGCGAATCGCTCGAAAAACTTGTATTAATCGGTTTTTGTGCTAGCGAGTAAGGCCGGCCGAGATTTGCCGGTGTTATTTGGCAATGTCGACACGTATCAGGATACGCGTCGCCTGGGTTTCGGTGCTTTGGTTGAAACCCGTCATGCCTGCGCCGGACGATTGGGTTTGATCGGCATTGCCGGCGATTTCAATCCATTCGCCCAGTTTGGCGCGGAGGGTGGTTTGAACGGCTTGAGTGGCTATTTCGCCGTTTTGAAATTGGTTGGACCAAGGCGATATCGCCAGCGTCACTTGGTCGTCGCCGGCCAAGCGCGGGACCACCGCAAAGCCGCTGCTGGCTTCCAGCATTTGGGTGCTGCTCAGCACCGCGCCTCCGTAATTGGAGCCGTATACTGTGACGTTACGGACCGGTTTGATTTCGCCGGTCTTGATAAAGGCGGTTTGTCCCTCGGTGGCGCGCACCTGCTGTTGTTGGCGTTGGCCGCGCAAATCCTCGGTATTCCCGGCCAAGCCGCGCAGTTCGACGCGCTCGGGGTGCAGTGTCGCGGCCGCTTCGGCGTTCAATTGCCCGGCTGTCTGGCTGGTGGTTTGCAAGACGCTGATCGTCAAATTGCGGACCGGGCCGTCCAATTGCTTGACCAGGGCGCGGATCTCCGCAAGCTTGGCCGGAGCGGTTTTGACGATCAATTTGGCGCCATCGGCGACGATGCGGTCGTCACCGTTTAGTAACGGTTGGAGCAGGGCTTGGATCTCCGCCGCCGGCCGGTTGCCAAGCTCGATGATTTCCATCACCGTATCGTCGGCCAAAACGGCCGCGGCCCAAAGGCTGATTGCAAGCGTCGGCCCGCTAAATTTCATCGTACAGCGCAAGATAGCGTTGGGCGCTACTTTGCCAAGAAAAATCCCGGCTCATCGCGTTGCGCTGCAACTGCCGCCAATCTTTCTTGTGTCGGAACATCACTAGGCAACGTTTGATCGCTTCGGTCAGTGTCGCCGCCGACGTGTCGTTAAACACGAAACCGGTCGCGGTGCCGTTGGCGATGCTTTCCGGCAATGTGTCGACGACGGTATCGGCCAAGCCGCCGGTTTTGCGGACGATAGGGATCGTGCCATAGCGTTGACTGTACATTTGGTTTAAGCCGCAAGGCTCGAAGCGCGACGGCATCAGGAAAATGTCGGCGCCCGCTTCGATCTGGTGGGCTAGCGGCTCGTTGTAGCCTATCGTCACCGCGACTTTTTCCGGATACAGGCGGGCGAATTCCATCAGGCGGTATTCGTTGCTCTTGTCGCCGCTGCCCAGGAAAACGAATTGGGCCGGTAGTTCCAACAATTCCGGCAAGCCGGCCAGAATCAGATCGATGCCTTTTTGTTCGACCAGCCGGCCGATCAAACCGAATACCGGGAGTTCGGCGTCGACGGGCAAGTTCATTTGTTGCTGCAATGCGATTTTGTTGGCGGCTTTGTCGTTCAGGGTCTTCATGCCGTAGGTCTGGGCGATGTGCGGATCGATCGCCGGATTCCAGACTTCGGTATCGATGCCGTTTAGAATACCGCTCAATTGCGATTGCTTATGCGCCAACAGACCCTCCAGACCGTAACCGAATTCCGGCGTTTGGATTTCCTGGGCATAGGTTGGGCTGACGGTAGTGATGCGCTCCGCGTAGGCCAAGCCGCCCTTGATGAACGACAACATCCCATGGTACTCCAGACCCTCCGGGTGCCAGAGCTGGCCGGGCAGGTTCAGCAACGTAAACGCGGTGGCTGGAAACAAGCCTTGATAGGCCATATTGTGGATCGTGAATACGCTGGCCGGATGTTGGTGTTCCAGCGATAGCAGAGCCGGCACCAGACCGGTTTGCCAATCGTTGCAATGCACGATGTCGGGTTGCCAGTCCAGGTAGGCGCGGTTCATTGCCACTTCGGCGACGATACGGCAGAACAGCGCGAAGCGGTCGCCGATATTCGGCCAAGGCATGCCGTTATCGTCGACGTAAGGGTTGCCCGGTACTTTAAAGAACGGCGGGTAATCAACCAGCCAGACCGGAATCTGGCTGCCCGGCAGCCAGGTTTCCAGCAGATTGACGTCGCAATTGTTGACCTTGACCGTGCACAGGTAACGGCCCGGTTCGCAATTGCGGATCGCTTGGTAGTTGGGCATGATGATACGCACGTCCTGCTCCAGCTCGCCGAGGGCCAGCGGCAGGCTGCCGGCGACATCGGCCAGGCCGCCGGTTTTGATCAGTGGATGGGTTTCGCTGGTGGCGAACAAAATTTTCTTCATCGCTTAAACAGGTTTACATTTTTAATATGATGCCGGCTAACGGCGGGAGAGTGACGGAGATCGAATGCTCCATCCCCATCCAGGGCTGCGGCTCGGACAGTACGCTGCCGTTACCGGTGTTGCTGCCGTCGTAATAGTGAGAATCCGAGTTAAAGATTTCGACGTAGGTACCGGGTTGCGGCACGCCGATTCGGTAACGTTCGCGCGGCACCGGGGTGAAGTTCAGAATCACGATCAGCTCTTCGTGGGCAGATTTACGCCGGTAGCTGATAATGGACTGCTGGTAATCGTGGCAGTCTATCCATTCGAAGCCGGCGTGCTCGAAATCGAAGCGGTATAGGGCCGGATGGCTGGTATAGAGGCGGTTCAAGTCCTTGACCAGGGTTTGCAGGCCGGCATGGTGGGCGTAGTCCAGTACGTACCAGTCCAGCGTGCGATTGAAACTCCATTCGGTACCTTGGCCGAACTCGCTGCCCATGAACAACAGTTTTTTGCCGGGATAGGTGAACATCATCGTATAGAGCAGGCGCAGATTGGCGAAACGCTGCCATTCGTCGCCCGGCATTTTGTTCAGCATCGACTGTTTGCCGTGTACCACTTCGTCGTGCGAAAACGGCAGGATGAAGTTTTCGGTAAACGCGTACAGCAAGCCGAAGGTCAGTTGGTCGTGGTGGTAGGCGCGGTGGATGGGTTGCTGTTGCATGTAGCACAGGATGTCGTGCATCCAGCCCATGTTCCATTTCATCGAGAAGCCCAAGCCGCCGGTCCATGTCGGCCGGGTGACTTGCGGCCAGGACGTGGACTCCTCGGCCATCACGACGGTGCCGGGGTGTTGCTCGTGGGTGACGGTATTCATGTGGCGGAGGAAGTCGATCGCTTCCAGGTTCTCGTTGCCGCCGTACATATTGGGAATCCAGTCGTTGGCTTCGCGCGAATAGTCCAGATACAGCATCGAGGCCACCGCATCGACGCGCAGGCCATCCAGGTGAAATTCTTCCAGCCAGAAGAATGCGCTGGACAGCAGGAAGTTTTTCACTTCGTTGCGGCTGTAGTTGTAGATCAAGGTTCCCCAGTCGCGGTGTTCGCCCTTGCGCGGGTCCTCGTGCTCATACAGGGCCGTGCCGTCGAAGCGGGCCAGCGCGAAGGCGTCCTTGGGAAAGTGGGCCGGCACCCAATCCAGGATTACGCCTATGCCGTTTTGGTGGCAGTGGTCGATGAAATAGCGGAAGTCGTCCGGCGTGCCGTGGCGACTGGTGGGCGCGAAATAGCCGGTGGTTTGATACCCCCAGGACGCATCGAGAGGGTGTTCGGTGATCGGCAGTAACTCGATATGGGTAAAGCCCAACGCTTTGACGTAATCGACCAATTGCTCGGCCAAATCACGATAGTTCAGGAAATTGCCGCGCTGGTCGCGTCGCCACGAGCCCAAATGCACCTCATAGATCGACATCGGTTGGTGCAGCCAGTCATGTTGGGCACGCTGGTCCATCCATTCGCCGTCGTGCCAGACGTAACGATCTTCATCGACCACGATCGCGGCGGTCTGCGGGCGGAATTCGAATTGCTGGCCGTAGGGGTCGGTTTTAACCAGCAATTCCCCGGAATTGCGATTGATGATTTCGAATTTGTACAAGCAGCCCACGGTTAAACCGGAGATAAAGATTTCCCAGATCCCGCTGCCGCCCAAGCTGCGCATCGGATGGCAGCGGCCGTCCCAGCGGTTGAAGTCGCCGACGACGCTGACGCGTTGCGCGTTGGGCGCCCAGACCGAGAAAGACACGCCGTCTATCCCGGCCACGCTTTGGCGGTGACCGCCGAGTTTTTGATAGATGTGCCAATGGCGGCCTTCCGCGAACAAGTGTTGGTCGAATTCAGGCAGTACCGGGCCGAAACAATAGGGATCGTATTGGAGGTGGTCGTTGCCGTCCTTGTCGGTCCAGGCCAATTGGTAATGCTTCGGAACGTCGCCGGTGCCGGGGCGGTATTCGAATACGTCGGTATCCGGTAGTCTTACGAAATCGCCGCCGTCGGCGGCCAGACTCACGCTTTCGGCGTAGGGTAGAAACACTCGGACGACGGTATCGCGGTCCTGGCCGTGGCGACCCAGCACGGAAAAGGGGTCGTGATGTCTGGCCTCGATGATTTTGACGATTTCCGGATCGAGCGGCAGGGATGGGCTTGGCTTGTTCATGATGCAACGCCTTCGGTTATAGTTTTGTTAGATGGTTGGCAGGGACAGCCATGCCAGGCAGGATAGACTACTCGGTAACAAATCGCTTGGCTTTTACTTTTTCGCGAAGAGTAACGATAATGCTCGGACGCGGCAAGTGCCATGCCGACAAATCCGCCGATATGCCCATCCCGGGTGGCCATCGGTGTCGCTTATTTTTTCTTAGAGGATGCTCATGTCAGTCGTCGATACAAATCTACAGGAAAGACGGGTCAACGATTTGACCCGTAACACCATAGCCTTGATTTTGGCTGGTGGCCGGGGATCGCGACTTAAGGACATGACCGATTGGCGCGCGAAGCCGGCGGTGCCGTTCGGCGGCAAGTTCCGGATCATCGACTTTCCGCTGTCCAATTGCATCAATTCGGATATCCGCAAGATTGGCATTTTGACGCAATACAAAGCCGACTCGCTGATTCGGCACATTCAACAAGGCTGGGGTTTTTTACGCGGCGAATTCGGCGAGTACGTCGATTTGATGCCCGCTCAGCAGCGCCATGACGAACATTCCTGGTACCAGGGAACCGCCGACGCCATCTATCAAAACATTGATATTTTGCGGGCGCGAAATCCCGAGTTCGTGTTGGTCTTGGCCGGCGACCACATTTATAAAATGGATTATTCGGTGATGCTGGCCGATCACGTCGCCAACAAAGCCGACTTGACGATCGGTTGCATCGAAGTGTCGTTGGAAGATGCGAAGGCCTTCGGCGTGATGCATGTCGACGACGAGCGCCGGGTGAAATCCTTTGTCGAGAAACCGGATAACCCGCCGGCGATGCCGGGTCGCGACAATACCGCATTGGCGTCGATGGGTATCTATATTTTCAACGCCCGCTTTTTGTTCGAGCAATTAATCAAGGACGCCGACACCAAAGCCTCCAGCCGCGATTTCGGTAAGGACATTATTCCGGCCGTCATCGATAAATATCGGGTGTATGCCTATCCCTTCCTGGATTTGCAAAGCGGTCAGCAAAGTTATTGGCGAGACGTCGGAACCATAGACGCCTACTGGGCCGCCAATATGGAATTGATCGGCGTCAAGCCGGACTTGAACCTGTACGACAACACTTGGCCGATCTGGACCTATCAGGCGCAAACGCCGCCGGCCAAGTTCGTGTTCGACGACGACGATAGACGGGGCGCGGCGATCGATTCGATGGTGTCCGGCGGTTGCGTGATTTCCGGGGCAACGGTGCGTCATTCGCTGTTGTTTTCGCAGGTGCGCGTCAACTCGTATACGACCGTCAAGGATTCGGTGGTGCTACCGGAAGTCAACATCGGCCGGCATTGCCGGATCGACAAGGCAATTATCGAGAAGGGCTGCCAAGTGCCGGAAGGCACCGTGATCGGCGAGAACCGCGCCGACGACGAAAAGCGCTTTTATGTCAGCGAAGGCGGCGTGGTATTGGTGACGCCGGAGATGCTCGGTCAAAGACGGCATTATGTCCGGTAAAAAACTCAAGCTGGTGCTGTGCTGGCACATGCACCAGCCGGAGTACCGCGACACGCAGAGCGGCGAATTCAAATTGCCGTGGACTTATCTGCACGTCATCAAGGATTACGTCGATATGGTCGCCCATTTGGAGGCGGCTCCGTCGGCTAAGGCGGTTGTCAATTTCGCGCCGATTTTGCTGGAGCAAATCGAAGATTATTCTAATCAGGTGACCGGCTATTTGCATGATCGGATCGCTATGAAGGATCCGTTGTTGGCCGCGTTGGTCGAGCCGACGGCGTCGGCCGACCCGGACAAACGTCTGAAGCTGCTGCGCGATTGTAAAAAAGCTAACCGCGAACGCCAAATCGACCGCTATCCGGCCTTCCGCAAATTGATCGACATGGCCGATTGGATTCTCGGGCATCAGGACGCCATCAAATATGTCAACGCCCAATTCGTTTCCGATATCCTGGTTTGGTATCACTTGATCTGGATGGGCGAAACCGTCAAGTTGACGGACAACCGTATCAAACGTTTGATCGAAAAAGGCGCGGCGTTCACGTTGCACGACCGGATAGAAATCGTCGAGGTGATCGGCGACTTGTTGTCCAAAGTGATTTATCGCTATAAGGCATTAGCCCGTAAGGGCCGTATCGAATTATCGGTGACGCCATACGCGCATCCCATCATGCCGTTGATGTTGGATATCGCCAGCGCCCGAGAGGCGATGCCGGAAGTGGCTTTGCCTAAATTGCCGAATTACCCCGGCGGTGAAGAGCGCGTATGCTGGCACTTGCGGAAGGGGATCAACACCTTTCGACACTTTTTCGGTTTCGAACCGCGCGGTTGTTGGCCATCCGAAGGTGGCGTCAGCGAGCGTACGCTGGCGATACTCGGCGAGTTCGGTTTTCACTGGGCCGCCAGCGGCGGTAATGTCTTGCACAATAGCTTGCGGGCCTCCGACCTGGCCGGTAAAACTAGCGTGCATCAAGCGTTCCGGTTGGCGTCGGCCAGCACGGTGTGCTTTTTTCGGGACGACGGTTTGTCCGATCTGATTGGCTTCGAATATTCCAAATGGCATGCCGACGATGCCGTGGCCGACCTGATTCAGCATCTGGAAAATATTGCGGATTACGAGGCTCGGCCGCCGTTGGTTTCGATTATCATGGATGGTGAAAATGCCTGGGAGTATTTTCCGGATAACGGCTATCATTTTTTGAGCGCTTTGTATCGCCGGCTCGGCGAACATCCACGGATAGAGTTGACGACGTTTTCGGAATACCTGCAAGGTGCCGAAGCTCAAGTACAGCCATTGCCGCGTCTGGTTGCAGGCAGTTGGGTTTACGGCACGTTCTCGACCTGGATCGGCGACGCCGATAAAAACTGCGGCTGGGATATGTTGGGGGACGTCAAGCAGGCGTTCGACAACGCGGTGCAGGATGGCCGCTTGTCCGATCAACAGCAGGAAAAGGCGCGAGTACAGTTGGCGGTGTGCGAAGGGTCCGATTGGTTTTGGTGGTTCGGTGACTACAATCCCGGCGAGGCGGTCAGCGATTTCGAAAAGCAGTACCGATTGAATTTAACCAATTTGTATCGGCTCTTGGGCGAGGAACCGCCCGGCTATTTAGCCTTATCCTTCACTCAAGGCAGCGGTAGTCCGGCGATGGGCGGCGCAATGCGGCGCGGTAATGAACTTTGAACGAATTCGAAAAACGGTTTTTGGGGGTTGGCTTGGATAGACGTCGCGCGGGTGTTTTGCTGCATATCACTTCGTTACCGGGGCATGGCGAGTGCGGCGACTTGGGATCGGAAGCGTTCAACTTCGTCAACTTTCTGCACGATGTCGGCGCCACGATCTGGCAAACCCTGCCGTTAGGCATGCCGCATGGCGACGGTTCTCCTTATCAATGTTTATCCGCTCATGCCGGAAACCCGGCCTTGATCAGTATTGACTGGTTGGTGGATAGAGGTTGGCTGCAACTGGCGGACCGCTGCAACGATTGCTCCGGTCATGGTGAATTGAGCAAAAGCTGTCTGGTGACTAAGGCGTTTTACGGCTTTCAAGTGCTGGCGGATGTATCGGCCCAGCAGGATTTCAAGCAGTTTTGCCAGGACAAGTCGAGTTGGCTGGACGATTTTGCGCTGTTCATAGCGCTACGCAACGTGTTCGGACACAAAAGTTGGAACGAATGGCCGGATGGTCTTAAGCAACGTAAGCCGGATGCCTTGAGCGAGTCCCGGCAGTTGTTGAAGGCGGTCATCGAAGGCATCAAGTTCGAGCAATATGTGTTTTTCAAGCAATGGGACGAGCTAAAGGCTTATGCCTCCAGTAAAGGCGTGTTGATGTTCGGCGATATTCCGATTTTCGTGTCCTACGACAGTGCCGACGTCTGGGCCAACCGCGAAGCTTTCAAATTGAACCCGTTGGGTGAAATGGATGTCGTGGCCGGCGTGCCGCCGGATTATTTTTCCGAGTTCGGGCAACGTTGGGGCAATCCGCATTACAACTGGGTCTACCTGAAAAAGACCGGCTTCAAATGGTGGCTGGATCGGATAGAAGCGCAGTATGAAATGTTCGATATTTTGCGGATCGATCATTTTCGGGGCTTGGAAGCGGCTTGGGAAATCCCGGCCAGCGAAGATACCGCAGTCAACGGTCGCTGGGTGACGGCGCCGGGTGGCGAGCTGTTGGCAGCGATTCAACAGCATTTTCCGGCTTTAACCTTGGTCGCCGAGGACTTGGGTATCATCACCCCCGAAGTAGAAGCCTTGCGCGACGATTTTAATTTGCCCGGTATGAAAATTTTGCAGTTCGCATTCGGCGACGACGCTCGCAATCCCTATTTGCCTTGCAATTACCGGCGTAACTGCGTGGTGTACACCGGTACGCACGACAACGACACCACCCAAGGCTGGTTCGACGCGCTTAACGATACCGACAAGCAGCGCATATACGACTATTTGGGCTGGTCCAGTCTGCCGATGCCTAGTGCCTTAATTCATGCCGCGTTGGGCTCGGTAGCCAACTTGGCTATTATCCCGATGCAGGATATCTTGAAACTTGGCTCCGCCGACCGGATGAATACGCCAGGTACCACCGAGGGTAACTGGCGCTGGCGTTTCGATTGGTCGCAATTAACCGGCGACAAAGCCGGCCATTTCGAACACTTGATACGCTTGTTCGGCCGAGGTCCGCATTAGTCGTCGTCTTGCTTGGCGGGAGTGCTGGGAATCGGCGATAACGGAATCCGGTAGCCGGCAATGATTTGCTGAATTTCATCGAAGTTCTTGGCAATCAGGTCGTTCAAAAGTTGTTTGCGCTTGCTGTCGCCTTGTCGCACGCCCATCGCGATTGAGAAATCGAAGCGCATGCCCGGCGTGGACTGCATCGGAATGGCGATATACTGGTTCTTCGGGTTTTTCGATTGAACGTAGCCGGCCATCGGTCCCCACAAAATCACCATATCGATCTTGCCGGTGCTCAGATCGGCTTCAATTTGCATCGCCGTATTGTGTTCGCCGTCGCCGGTCATGCTTTGATAAGGAACGCCGTATTCCAGCAAGCCGTTGCGTTGCAACCATTCGGTGCCGGGCCCACGATCGAACATCGCAATTTTCAGCTTTTCCTGCTTTTCCAACGGCAGTTGCGTTAGTTGCATCGGGTCGTGGATATCGTCCCAGCCTCGGCCTTTGGCGATCAACAACACATAAGTCGAATGAAAATAGGGTTTGGTGGTATCGGTCAAATCGAAACCCGCCGGCACGCCCATGATCACGTCGCATTTAAAACCCTGGCCGTTGTCGTTTTCGGCTTTCAAGGTGTTGCGGACAAAGCCCATCCGTTCCGGAAACCAGGTGAACTCCAGTTCCTGACCCAGTTGTTTGGCGAACAGGGCCGCGATTTTATTTTCGTAGCCGCTAAGTTCCTTGGTGGAATAAGGGGGATTCAGCGGGTCGGCACAAACCCGAAATTTATTCTCGTCGGCTTGGCCGGTAACGGCCGCGCAGCTCAGTACCAGCGCGGCTACGCATCGATTGTAAGTCATAGTCTTCTTCCTTCGTTTTCATGAAGCCACAAAAAAGCCTTGGCCGATTGCTCGGCCAAGGCTTGCTTAACGCGGATCTTAAGGTTAGATCTTAGTTAGGCAGGGCGAACACAGTGAGTGTACCACCCAATTTGGTGTAGGAGCCTAAGCTTCTGTACGCACCCACCGCGCCCAAACCTTCCGAGTTGGTTGATGACGAGCCGTCGTCCAGACCGGCCGCGATACCGATACCTGCCCAGCCGCCGATACCTGACAGAACGCCAACGTATTGTTTGCCTTCGAATTCCCAGGTATTAACGTTACCGATGATGCCGGATGGGGTTTTGAATTTGTACAATTCTTTACCGGTTTTGGCATCAACCGCTTTCAGGTAACCTTCCAGGGTGCCGTAGAATACGACGCCGCCCGCGGTAGCAACAGAGCCTGACCAAACAGAGAATTGCTCTTTGTTGGACCAAGCGATTTTGCCGGTTTTAGCATCCCATGCGGTGAATTGGCCGAGGTTGGTGGTGCCGTCTTTTTTACCGGTCAGAACGTCAGCGCCAGCAGGCATCATGTTCAGAGTTGCGCCAACGTAAGGTTGGCCGGCGGTGTAGCTAACTTCGAACGGTTCGTACTCCATGCACAAGTGGTTGCCTGAGATGTAGAACAGGCCGGTTTGTGGAGAGTAAGAAACCGGTTGTTGGTTTTTCGCGCCCAGAGCAGCAGGGCAGGTACCCACGGTGTTGACGTCTTCGCCGTTATGTTCGGTAGAGAATTCAGGTACCACTTGTGGGCGGCCTGATTTCATGTCGACATGGGTTAGCCAGTTGACGGATTTGTCGAAGGTTTCGGCAACCAACAATTCGCCGGTTTCGCGGTCCAGGGTATATCCCACGCCGTTACGGTCGAAGTGCACGATGGTTTTGTGCATTTTGCCTTTGACTTCTTGATCGACCAGAACGGTTTCGTTGATACCGTCGTAGTCCCATTCGTCGTGCGGGGTCATTTGATAAACCCATTTAACTTCACCGGTGTCGGCGTCACGCGCCCACAAAGACATCGACCATTTGTTGTCGCCCGGACGTTGTACAGGGTTCCAGGTAGATGGGTTGCCTGAACCGTAATAGACCAAGTTCAGTTTAGGATCGTAAGAGTACCAGCCCCAAGTGGTGCCGCCGCCGATTTTCCATTGGTCGCCTTTCCAGGTAGCCAAGCTGGACTCAGGTCCCAGTGGGGTGACTTTGCCGTCTTGCCAGGTGGTGGATTTGCCCGGTTTGATCAGAGTGTCCTTGTCAGGACCCATGCTGTAACCTTTCCACGCCAATTGGCCGGTTTTGATGTCGTAGGCCGCCAGAAAGCCGCGAACACCGAATTCACCGCCGGAAATACCGGTCAGAACTTTGTCTTTAACAACGATAGGGGCGTTGGTATTGGTCATGCCCAGTTTCGGATCGCCGTTTTGCACGCTCCAAATACGTTTGCCGGTTTTAGCATCCAGCGCGGTCAGTACGGTGTCCGATTGCTGCAGGAAGATTTTGCCGTCGCCGTAAGCCAAGCCGCGGTTAACGGTATCGCAGCACATGACAGGGATGGTCACGTCGGCATCCATGGTTGGGGTGAATTCCCAGATGACCGCTTTGGTTTTTTGGTCGATCGCGTAAACGGTGTTAGGGAACGGAGTATGGATGTACAGAACGCCGTTAACAACCAGGGGACCGCCTTCGTGACCGCGCAGAACGCCGGTGGAGAAAGACCAAGCCGGTTGCAGATTTTTAACGTTTTGAGCGTTGATTTGCGACAGTTTGCTATAACGAGTGCCGGCGTAGTCGCCGCCCCAAGAAGCCCAGTTGGCAGGGTTTTGGGTTAATTTTTCTAAGTCGTCGTTAGCGGTAGAGACAGTTGGTGCAGCAAGAATAGTAGCTACAGTCGAAGCAAGCAGCCAGTTTGTTACAGGCTTCTTCATATGTTTCCTCCTGGTAATCTGCGGATGTACACAGAGTACGATTTTGTGTTGTTAAGACTAATATTAGTTTTAAAGCTCTGTTTGGATGACTGCCCGAAACGCCCGCTACCGGCCGCTCACAGCCTAGGCTAAGCCACGCCAAGCGCGTAAATTGAAGGATTTTTTCCTAAAAGTCAACCGGAAAAACTCTGGGAATCCCGGTTGGCGGGAATAATATCAAGCCTGATAATGCCTTAGCTTTTTCGTACATCGAGCGGTTCCGCGAAGGAAATTCCGCATCCCCCTAAACCGCAATAACCGTCCGGGTTTTTGGCCAAGTACTGCTGGTGCTCTTCCTCGGCATAGTAGAAGGTCGGTGCCGGGGCGATTTCCGTCGTGATCGAGCCGAGGCCGGCCGCGCTAAGGCGTTGTTGGTATTGTTGTTGGCTGGCCAGCGCTTCGGCGAGTTGCTGTTCGGTGTAGCAGTAAATGGTCGAACGATATTGGGTGCCAACGTCGTTGCCCTGGCGCATACCTTGCGTCGGGTCATGCGATTCCCAGAAAACCTGGAGCAAGTGGCGGTAATCGAGTAGGGCCGGATCGAATACCACCAAAACGACTTCGGCGTGACCGGTCATGCCGGTACAGAGTTCCTGGTAGGTGGGGTTGGGGGTGAATCCGCCGGCATAGCCGACCGCCGTCACATGCACGCCGGCCTGTTGCCAGAATTTTCGCTCGGCGCCCCAAAAACAGCCCAGACCAAAGACGGCTTGTTGCATGGATGCCGGAAACGGTGGGTGGTAGCCGTTGCCGCTGACGTGATGCTTACTGCCGCTGGCAATCGGATTGCGGCGGCCGGGTAAGGCTTGTTCAGGGCTGGGCATTGCGGATTTTTTAAACAGAATAGACATGGTGGACATCCCGTGGTCGAATCGAAGCATGGCGGGGATTATAATCCCGTCTCGATTTGGATAGGTTTCGGAACGATATGACACAACAAGATTGTTTAAGGCGGTTTCTATTTGAAGAAGCCGGTGCGCGCGGCGTATGGGTCAGGTTGCAACACAGCTTGCAAGATGCTAAGCAGCATCAGTCTTTGCCGAACGACGCGGTCGACGCTCAGTTTGGACAGGCACTGGCGGCGGTGGTGCTATTGTCGGCGACCATTAAGTTTAAGGGCGCGATGATTTTGCAGGTTCAGGGTGGCGGCGATCTGCGCGCGCTGGTCGCCCAATCCAGCAACGAGCGGCGGATTCGCGGGCTGGTGCGCAGTCAACCCGAGGTGGACGGTGAAACGTTGCGGGAAATGGTCGGCAACGGCGGCCGACTAGTGTTAACCGTGGAGTCCGACAGCGGCGAACCCTACCAAGGCATCGTCGCGTTCACCGAAGACAGTTTGGCCGAGGTACTGACGACTTATTTTCGGCAGTCGGAGCAGCTCGATACCCGCTTGTGGTTGTTTGCGAGTAACACGCATGCCGCCGGCTTGCTTCTGCAAGCCTTGCCTGGGGAATCCGCCGACAAAGCGGATTGGGAACGTTTGGAAATCCTGGCCGGCACCGTCACCGCCGACGAATTGCTGGGCCTGGACTGCGAGGACATCTTGCATCGCTTATTTCACGAGGAACAGGTCAGGCTATACGAAGCCGAGCCGGTGGCATTTCAATGCAGTTGCTCGCGGCAAAAAATTGCCGGCACTTTATCGGCGTTGGGACGGTCCGAGTTGGAGGCTATTTTGCGCGAACGCGACGACATCGAAGTCGATTGCCAGTTCTGTGGAGCCCAATACCGCTACGACAAAGTCGATGTCGAGCATTTACTGAACAATTCGGCGGTCGACAGCGGCCTGCCGTCGCCGACCAGACATTGAGGACGCGCATGAAAAAAGTCACCCGCATTTTTCGATTAGTGTTGGCCTTTGGCCTGCTCTCCACGTTGACCGGCTGCCTGCACTGGCTGCACGCCTATCAGACTTATCTGCAAATGGACGAATTCGACCGCTATTTCGCGGTGACGTCTAAAGACGATTTCACCGTGCATTTCAAGGAGCCGAGGTTGCTAAGCCAAGATTTCGTGTCGTTGGCCAAGTTGCACGCCAGCAGCGAGGAAAGAATCGGCGATGGCAAAAAATGGCGCTATTGGTTTCGCAAGATCGACAAGGACGGCAAGCCGATCAATCCGGAAATCAGTTTTTATCTGGATCTGGCCTTTAATAAAGAAGACAAAATCACCGACTGGACATTTTCCAATCTGTTTTTACAGATTGCGCCGCCGGAGTTTTTGGAAGCGTCGTTCCGTTCGTTGGGCGGTGCCGAGATCAACGAGGAAAAGCAGCAATTGAAAGCCAAGGCCGACCAGATGGAAAAAATCGCCGCCAAATTGCCGAAAAAGGCAGTCGTGGTCAAACAATTGGGTGAGCCGCTCGAGGTTGAGAATGAAGACAAGCAGGAAATTTACAAATACCACTTCCGCTTGGATGCCAGAGAGATCGAGGAAGGTTACGAAGATCGGGCTTTGAGCGAAGTCCGGCTGACATTCGATAAGGCCACGTCCGAACTGGTCAAAATGTCCGGACGCTTTGCCGGCCTAAAAATATCGATCAACTACCGCAATTTCCAGGACGACGACGAAAAAAAGGTGGCGGGGCTTTAAACCGTTAACCCGGCGCGAGCGAGGACTGCGTCGCGCCGGGGGCTGTATTTCCGCTTAGGCGCGGGTTTTCAGAATCGCCACGGCCGGCAATTCCTTGCCTTCCAGAAATTCCAGGAAAGCGCCGCCGCCGGTCGATGTATAAGACACTTTGTCGGCGATCGCATATTTGTCGATGGCTGCCAGGGTGTCGCCGCCGCCGGCAATCGAAAACGCCGGGCTTTCGGCAATCGCCAGCGACAGCGATTGGGTGCCTTCGCCGAATTGATCGATTTCGAACACGCCGACCGGGCCGTTCCAAACGATGGTGCCGGCGGTTTTCAGAATGTCGGCATATTGCCGGGCGGTTTCCGGCCCGATGTCCAAAATCAGGTCGTCGTCCGCCACGTCGCTAACCGCTTTGACCGTTGCCGCGGCGGATTCCGAAAATTCCTTGGCGCAGACCACGTCAACCGGTACCGGGATGTCGGCGCCGCGTTGCTTGGCGGCCGCGATCAGTTTTTGAGCTTCCGCGATTAAATCGGCTTCGTACAACGATTTGCCGACGTTATAGCCAGCCGCCGCGATGAAGGTATTGGCGATGCCGCCGCCGACGATCAATTGATCGACCTTGGTGGACAAGGATTCCAGCACGGTCAGCTTGGTGGACACCTTGGAGCCGCCGACGATGGCGACCAGCGGATGAGCCGGGGTTTCCAGCGCCTTGCCCAGCGCGTCTAGCTCCGCCGCCAGCAACGGGCCGGCACACGCGACAGGCGCGTATTCGGCGACGGCGTGGGTGGAGGCTTCGGCGCGATGGGCGGTGCCGAAGGCGTCCATCACGAAGATGTCGCACAATTTGGCCATCTTTTGGCCCAGCTCGGCATTGTTTTTCTTCTCGCCTTTATTAAAGCGGACGTTCTCGCACAGCACGACTTCGCCGGCCGCGACATCCACGCCATCCAGCCAATCTTTCACCAACCGCACCGGTTTGCCGAGCAATTGCGAAAAACGTTCGGCGACCGGTTTCAAGCTGGAAGCTTCGTCGTATTCGCCTTCGGTGGGACGGCCCAGATGCGACATCAAAATGACCGCCGCGCCTCCGGCCAAGGCCTTTTCCACGGTCGGTACGCTGGCTTGGATGCGCAAATCGCTGGTGACTTTGCCGTCCTTCACCGGCACGTTCAAATCCTGGCGGATCAACACGCGCTTGCCTGCCAGATCCAGATCGACCATTCGTTTGATAGACATAAGCTCTCCTTTGTGTGTAATAGTGTCGCCATTATAAAGTGTAACCGGCGCCGGCCGAATAAAAGTCGTCTTCCCGTGGGAGGCTTGAACTATATTTGCAATCTATTGCCCTCTTTCGCGGATAGATTCATGGCCAAAGCGTTAATTTTTGCGGTGATCGGCTGGTTGATCGCCTGGAGCGCATGTCTCCAGGCGCAAGTGCCGGCGACCGACGAGATTCAAGTGCTGATCGACGTGTCCGGCAGTATGAAGCAAAACGATCCGCATAATTTGCGCATTGAAGCCAGCCGTTTGCTGGTCAACTTATTACCGGATAATGCCAAGGCCGGTTTACGTTTGTTCGCTGAAAAAACCGAGGTCCTTTCCGCTAGCGACGCGGTTTCACCCGCCTGGAAACAGCAAGCCGGCAAGGCTACCGCGAATATTCACTCGCGCGGACTCTACACCAATATCGAGGACGCGATAAAAAGCGTCTTGGACGGTGGGTTTGCGGGAACGGGAAATAAACATCTGATTTTACTGACCGATGGTTTCGTCGATATTTCCAAGGACATTATGGAGAGTGCCGATTCGCGCGAGCGTATCCTCAGCGAATGGATACCGCGCTTGCAGCAAATGCGGGTCAAGGTCGAGACCATCGCGTTGTCCGCTCAAGCCGATAAGGAGTTGTTGCAACGCTTGGCGGGCGAGACCGGCGGATGGGCCGAAGTCGCCGAGTCGGCCGACCAGTTACAGCGGGTTTTCGTTAAGATGGCGCAAAAGGCCGCGCCCAAGGACAGTCTGCCGCTGGCGGGAAATCGCTTCGAGGTGGACGCCAGCATCAAGGAGTTTTCGGTGCTGGTGTTCAAGAAGCCCGGCGCGGCGCCGACTTTGTTGTGGACGCCGGATGGCGTAAAGCTCGGCAAGCAAAGCGCCTCCGGCAACGTGTCCTGGCTGGAGAGCGCCAATTACGATCTGATAACCGTCAGAGAGCCGCGCGCCGGTGAATGGCGCCTGGAAGCGGAGGTGGACCCGGATAACCGGGTCATGATCGTGACCGACTTGAAATTGCAACTGGGCGAATTGCCGAATTTCTTAACCGAAAAGCAGGGTTTGACCGTCAAAGCGCATTTTACCGATGGCGGCCAATTGATTGACAGGGCGGATTTTCTCGCGATGCTGAGCTTGCAGGTTACCGTGGACCAGCAGACGCCGACCAATATGGCGGCGACTGGCGAAGCGGGCTACTTTGGTTGGAATGCGCTGAATCCGGGGCTCGGTAAGCATCTGTTACGGGTAGTGGCCGACGGCAAGACTTTCCGGCGTGAAATCGTCCATGAGTTTGAAGTGGTGGCGGCACCGATTGCCGTCGAAAAGCAGATCGATATTGCCGCGCGTCGGGTCACGCTGACCTTGGTTCCCGATACCGCTCTCCTGGACACGACCGGGATGTCCGTCAACGTCAGCATCGGCCGAGCGGGTCAAGCCGGCGAATCCAGAGCGTTGACCGCGCACGACGGGCGCTGGGACTTGGTTTTGGCCGATGTTCCGATCGGCGGGACGACACAAGTCAGCTTTAGTGTTACTGCCCGCGGTAAGGACGGTAACACGTTGGAACCGTTGGTGCCGCCGGTCACGATAGACGATAGTTGGTTTGTCGCCGAGCCGACCGCCTCCGAGACACATCCGGCCGAACCGGATGTCGCGGCCGATGCGGAGCACGGCGATGCGGCCGCGCGAGAGAGCGAGGACGCTCATGGAGAGCCCGTGAGCGAGACCAATTGGTTGCAGGTTGCCGGCATTGTGCTGGGGTTGAACCTGCTGATCGCCGGAACTGGTTATTTCGGTTACCGGGCCTTTAAGCAAGCGCAATTTCGCAAACAGCAAGCGTTATTGGAGAGGTTGGCATGATTCAGCTCGACTCGGTCGTCGTGGTGCTGATGGCGGAAGCCCTAGTCGTATTGGTATTGTTAATGGCAGTATTGTTTTTCCTGTCTCGGAACCGGCGTGGCCGGGAAATGGCGGAAGTCGACCGCTTTATCGATCAAATGGACGAGCAAAGTTTGGTCAAACAACATCGGTTGGAACAATTTCTAGGCGAAGACTGCGGTTTGCCGGTCGAAACGGTCGAATCGGTGCTGACGGCGGTACTCAAAGCCGAGAGGGCCCTGTTCCAGCAAATATTTAGGCTGTTTTTACAGCGGGATTTGGCGACACTGGCCGACATCGAGAGAAAAATCGACGAATTGGCCGAGCCGTACCAGAATCTATTGGTCGATCACCCCGAGCCGACAAGCGGTGCCGTTGGGCAGGTCGACAAGCTGGCGGCCATGGAGCGCATCAACCAACAACTGGTTCGACAGCTGGACACCGCGATGAAAACCATAGACGAAATTTCCGCCGAATATACCCGCGTGTTTAGCGGCAATCAGACGGCGCTGGAATTGGAAAACAGCAGTAAGAAAATGTTGCAAGTGTTCGCGGAAGCCGAACACAGCATCCGGATCAATGTCGCTGGCGAGGCAGAGGAGTAGTATGGACGAATCGCTGCTGGTCGTGGTATTGGTCAATCTGCTGTTGGTGCTGTTGATCGCATTGGTTGCCTTGATGCTGGTCGCTTGGCGCAAGCGCAAACAGAGTCAGGCGGAGCTGGAGCATTTATTGGACGATATTAAGGACCGGCAGGGCCAGCGCAGCGATCAAATGGCTGAGATGCTCGTCGGCAAATACCGGCTGGACGAGCAAAAGGCGCGGGAGTTATCCGAAAGTCTGATTTTGGCCGAAAAACAGTTTTTGCACGGTTTTTTCGAGCAGCAAATGCAACAGCAAGCGGTTAGCGGCTTTTACGACGGTTTGTGCCGCTTGCTGAACAGTTATCTCAGTTCGATGCCGGGTTCCGAGACGGCCGAAGTAGCCGGCGAAGAGTCGCAGGACGACAACAGCGGACAAGAGACCGAGCCTTCCGACGAAAAAGAGAAGTCCGCCGTCGGCAACCCGCCGCCGGATTGGGGCGACGTGTTCGATTGAGTTTTTGAGAACGACAGGATGACGAGTATCTATATCATCGCCGAAGCCGGCGTGAATCATAACGGTGACCTGGACACCGCAATCGCGTTGATAGACGCTGCGGTGGCGGCGGGCGCCGATGCGGTCAAATTTCAAACCTTTAAAGCCGACAAACTGGTGACCGGTAAGGCCGGCAAGGCGGCCTATCAGCGAGAAACCACCGATGCCGGCGAGAGCCAACTGGCGATGCTGCGGAAACTGGAGCTGAAATACGAATTCCACGTGCGATTGCGCGACTACTGCGCCGAGCACGGTATCGAGTTTTTATCGACCGCGTTCGATTTCGACAGCTTGGCATTCTTGACCGGCGAAATCGGCGTTAGGCAACTGAAAGTACCTTCCGGTGAAATCACTAACGGTCCGTTTTTGCTGGCTCACGCCGCGACCGGAAAAGAGCTTGTGTTGTCCACCGGCATGGCGACTTTGGGTGAGGTGGAGACCGCGCTGGGGGTGTTGGCCTTCGGCTTCTTAGGTTGGGAGCGGCCGAGTTTGGCGCGGTTTCGGCAAGCTTACGGCTGCGACGCCGGCCAGGCGGCACTGCGAGAAAAAGTCACGTTGCTGCATTGCACCAGCGAGTATCCGACGCCGCTGGAACACGTTCAACTGCGGGCGATGGATACGCTGGCGCAAGCGTTCGGCTTGCGGGTGGGATATTCCGATCATACCGAGGGGTTGGCGGTGCCTATTGCCGCGGCGGCACGCGGCGCGGTGTTGATCGAAAAACATTTTACGTTGGATAGAGGCTTGCAGGGGCCGGATCATCGGGTTTCGCTGGAACCGGCGGAATTGACGCAAATGGTAGCGGCTATTCGCTCAGTCGAGTTGGCTTTGGGAGGTGCAGGCAAAATCCCGCAACCGATCGAGTTGCAAAATCGCGATGTGGTACGCAAAAGTCTGGTGGCGGTCGCGGATATTGCGATTGGCGAGCCGTTCAGCGTCGAAAATTTGGCGGCCAAACGGCCGGGCACAGGCTTGAGCCCGATGGAATATTGGCGGTTGTTGGGACAAACCAGCCCGCGCGCTTATCAAATGGACGATTTGATTTCATGAAGCTGCCGGTGGTTTTGCTCGGTAGCGGGGGGCACGCCAAGGTTTTGTTGGACATTTTGCGGCGCCTGGAGGTCGATATTCTGGGAGTCGCCGACCCGGCCAAGCGACAAGGTGATAGTTGGCTCGACCTACCTGTATTGGGCGGGGATGAGGTCGTTGCCGATTACGGCTCAGAAGACATTGCGCTGATAAACGGGCTTGGCTCGCTGCCCCGTGACCCCGGCACGCGGTCTCGACTTTTCGAGACATTCGCCGAGCGCGGTTACCGCTTCGGTCATGTCGTCGATCCGACGTGTTTTTTGGCGGGGAGCGTGGAATTGGCGGCTGGCGTGCAAATCATGGCGGGCGCCATAATTCAGGCAGGCACGCATATTGCTGAGAACACCATCGTAAACAGCGGTGCCATCGTCGAGCACGACTGCGTAATCGGCCGCCATGTGCATGTCGCACCGGGCGCGGTGTTAAGCGGAGGTGTCGAAATTGGCGATAGGACACATGTCGGTGCCGGCGCGGTCGTAATCCAAGGAATTCGCGTGGGCGCGGGTAGCGTGATAGGTGCCGGCAGTGTCGTGACGCGCGACGTTGCGGTTCGGCAAATCGTCTATCCGGCCCGATCGCAGCTCAAGGATATTGAATCATGAAACAGCATTGGCAACAGGTAGTGATAAGTCCGGAAGCAACGTTACGGACCACGATAGAGGTGATCGACCGTGGCGCGCTGCAAATCGCGTTGGTAGTGGATGAAGACGGGCGCTTGGTCGGGGTGGTTACCGATGGCGACATTCGCCGAGCCTTGATTCGGGGCCTGGCGCTGGAGCATCCGGTCGGCGAAGTGATGAACAAGCGGCCTAAGGTGGCCAGCGAGACCGACAGTAAGACCCAATTGATCGCGGTGATGGAGGGGCATCATTTGTATCAGTTGCCGGTGGTGGACGAGCGTGGCCGAGTGGTGCGCTTGGAATCGCTGCAGGCTTTATACAAGCAGCCGGCTTTTCCGAATCCGGTGTTTTTGATGGCGGGGGGATTCGGCAAACGGCTGCGGCCTTATACCGACGATAGGCCGAAACCATTACTAGAAATCGGCGGAAAGCCGATTCTGGAAACCATCATCGAAAATTTCGTGAAATCAGGTTTCCGCCAATTCTTTATCGCGGTGCATTACCGGGCCGACCAGATCAAGGATTACTTCGGAGAGGGCGATCGCTGGGGGATAAGCATTCGGTATATCGACGAGGTCGAGCCGATGGGGACGGCCGGTGCGATCGGGTTACTGCCTGATAGCTTGCCGGACGTGCCATTGATCGTCATGAATGGCGATATCTTGACCCAGATCGACTTTTCGCGATTGTTGGCTTACCACAACGAACAGCAAGCGATCGCGACGATGTGCGTCCGCCAGTACGAGTATCAGATTCCTTACGGCGTCGTGATGTTGGAACAGCAACGGATCGTCGGTATCGAGGAAAAGCCGTTGCAGAGCTGCTTGGCCAACGCCGGAATCTATGTGCTCGATCACAGTTTGATTGCAGGGATCGCCGGCCAGAAAAGCCTGGATATGCCGGCACTGTTTAACCAGCAAATCGCGCTAGGCGAGACGGTGTCTATGTTTCCGGTGAACGACTATTGGCTGGATATTGGTCGGGAAGCCGATTTTCTGCGCGCGCAGGGCGAATTCGCCAAATATTTTTGATGACGAGGGTTAAAGGATTTCAAATCGGGGCCGATACATCCAGCGAGTTTGAAAACAAACCTTTTTTTCGTAAATCAACCAAAACAAATAATTCCGGCGGCGGCTCAGTTTTCGGATTTTGGAGGGTAACATCATGGCAATGGTAATCAACACAAACGTAGCTTCGTTGAACAGTCAAAGGTTTTTGAGCAATACCAACATGTCTTTGCAGACTTCGATGGAGCGCTTATCTTCCGGTTTGCGGGTGAATTCCGCGAAAGACGACGCGGCCGGTTTAGCGATTAGCGACAAGATGACATCGCAAATCCGGGGTATGACGGTGGCGGTGCGTAACGCGAACGACGGAATTTCGATGGCGCAAACGGCCGAGTCCGGCATGGGCGCTCTCACCGATACCTTGCAACGGATGCGCGATTTGTCCGTACAGGCGGCCAACAGGGCGGCGGTCGGTTCTTCCGACCGCGAGAAATTACAAACCGAATTCAAGCAATTGGGTTTGGAGATGAAACGTATCATTCAGAATACCGAATTCAACGGTAAGAAAATTTTGAACGGTTCGTTGAAAAACGCTAACTTTCAAGTGGGTGCCAATACCGCCACGGATAACCAGGTTTCCGTGAATATTTCCGATTTAACCGCGGTCAACAGCTTGAGCGCCTTGTTCGGTACCAAATTGTCGATTGGGTCGATGGCGACCTCTGGAAACGTCAGATCGGCAATGACAGCGATTGATACCGCGATCAAAAAGATAGATACTTTTAGATCTACATTGGGTGCGATTCAAAACCGGTTTACAACGACAATTGCCAACTTGAACTCGTCGATCGAGAATCAAAGCGCGGCAAGATCCCGGATCCTGGATGCGGACTTCGCGACAGAGACATCGAACTTGAGTAGACAGCAAATTCTGCAACAAGCGGGTACCGCAATGTTGGCGCAAGCGAATCAGTCTACGCAAAACGTCTTGAGTTTGCTCCGGTAGTTTGGATAGGAAGATTGCGCCGTCATGGCGCAATCTTTCCTTTAACACTGACAACATAGGGTGAGCATCATGAATAGTGAAATTTCAAATGTGCTGAAGCTAGCCCCCTTGACTGTTGTGAAAACCGATAAGCAAACGGATGAAAAGTCGTTTTCCAGCACTAGAACCGAGGCGAATCAAGCCAGTTCGGCGGTGTCTGCGTTGCAAAGCGATTCAACGGCGTCTTCTTTGAATTCGAAACAGGACGAGGACAAGCAGAACGACGCTAAAGTGACATTGGATACGGTAAAGCAGGCGGCCGATCAAGGCAATTCGCTGTTGCAGGCCGTAACCCGCAATCTGCAATTTAAAGTGGACGATTCAACGCAAGAATTGGTCGTCAAGATTGTCGATAGCGAAACCGGCGATGTGGTAAGGCAAATTCCGTCGGAGGAAATGTTGGCGTTTATCAGGCGAATGCAAGAGTTAGACGGGCATCAAGGTTCGGTTATTCAGGATCGGGCTTAGCGTGGGATAGCGGCGGTTCGTTGAGGAGGGTGTCATGAGCATAGTTTCCACGACAGGTATCGGTAGCGGTATCGACATTAATTCGCTGGTCTCTCAATTGGTAACCGCTGAGGGCCAGCCGGCCTTCAACGCGATTCAGCGTCAGGAGGACGCCGCCAACGCCCGGTTGAGCGGCTTGGGTACGTTGAAGAGCGGACTGTCAGACTTTCAGACGGCGCTCGCTTCGTTGAAAGACGGTAGTGTTTTTAAGACCCACACCGCTTCCTCCTCCGACGAATCTATTTTGAAGGCAACCGCCGGAGCCTCGGCGGTTGCCGGTTCATATTCGCTGGAAGTGACCCAGCTGGCCAAGGCTCAAAAGTCGATCGCCAAAGCCGAGTTTTCCGATATTACGACTACGACGGTCGGTACCGGTACTTTATCGTTTACCGCGACTTCGGGTTCGACATTCAGCCTGACCGTGGACAGTAGTAACAATACGCTGGAGAAAATGCGTGATGCGATCAATAGCGCGTCGGGCAATAGTTTCGTCAGCGCCAGCATCGTTAATGTCGACAATGCCGCCGGAACCGGCACGGTATCTAAACTGGTGTTGACAGCCAAAAACAGCGGCACGACGAATGCGTTTACTGTCAGTGGTAGCGATAGCGACGGCAACGATACGGATACTTCCGGGCTGTCTCAGTTGTTTTCGACGAATTTCGATAATCCATCGGTTGCCCAAGACGCGATTATTAAGGTGGACGGACAGACTGCAACGCGTAGCAGCAATACTATCACCGATGTCTTACCGGGAGTGACGCTCAATTTACAGTCCCAAGAGCCTGGTACTTCGGTAAACATAGACATCGGTGTGGATAAGGCCGCGATTACCAAGTCTATCAACAGTTTCGTTACGGCTTACAACAAACTGCACACCACCACCAAAGACCTTGGCAAATACGGCGGCAGTACCGATGGCAGCGGCGACGGTAACGGCGCGTTAATTGGCGATGCAACCTTACGTTATGTCACCAGCCAAGTGCGGACAAATACGACCTCGGTGGTTTCGTCGGCGACAGGCAATTACAACTCCTTAGCGTTAATTGGCGTCAAAATCGATAAAGATGGCGTGATGTCCTTGGACAGTACCCAGCTAGATACCGCCTTGGCGGCCGATTTCGATTCGGTCGGCGATGTGTTTTCTTCAAGCGACGGTGTTGCCACCCGTCTGGACTCGACGTTAACGGGATTGTTGCAGTCCGGCGGTAACTTGGATACTCAGCAAAGCTCGTTGAAAAAGCAATTAACCACATTGGAAGATAGGCGGACCGACGTGCAGGTTAGGATGGATAACTTTCAGAAATCCTTGCAAAAGCAATTTACCGCGATGGATGTGCTGGTCGGGCAATTTAATTCGACTGGTTCATTTTTGACAAGTTGGATCAATAATTTATAAACCGGAAGGGGGATTCCCATGTATGTAGATGCCCATAAGAGAGGTGCTAGGCAATATGCCGATGTGCACACTTCCAGCGGTCTCGGAGAGGATTCTCCGCATCGTTTGATTCAGATGTTGATGGAGGGTTTCTTGGCTAGAGTCAACTCCGCGAAGGGCGCGATAGCCCATCATGACATGGAGGCCAAAAGTATCTACATCTCCAAGGCGATCGGCATCGTTGGCGGCTTGAATGAAGCCGTGGATTTGGAACGTGGTGGCGAAATCGCGGCCAATCTGCGCCAACTATACGACTATATGAACATCCGGCTATTGGAAGCCAGTCGCGAAAACAGCGAAGACAAGCTTAACGAAGTCGCGACATTGATGCGCGACATTAAGGAAGCTTGGGATGCGATTGCGTGATGGCAACCGGTCCTCGCGTTGATTTCCTGGCCTGGCAAGAGCGTCTGGAGCAATTTAACGCAGCCATAAAAGGCCACATAACCCAGGAGGACTGGGAAAATTTGTCGGTTTTATTGAACGAGAGGCAGGCTTGGCTGGAGGCGTTAGCGACGATGCCGCTAGCCGAATCGGAAAAACCTCAGGCGAAGCAGTTCGCGCGGAACGTGGCCGAACTGGATAACGCGTTTCTGGCGCAGATCCAACAACTTCAAGCTCAAGCCAAGACCAATCAATTGGCTTTCGAAAAAGGCAAGCGTGCGTTACGCGCCTATCGCGCTGGTTAAGTTCAATCGCCAGTTTAGAAAACTGCCCAAGATCGGCTTCCGCGAGATTGGTTCAATCCTGTGCTAAGGGGGTGTTGCTTGAGCTTTTCTTGCGTCAACTCCAAGTAGAAGTAAACTCATTCTTTATCCTATCGAAATGCCAAATCAGCTTCCTCGCTGATCCCCGCCTCCGGAATTCTTCGGATCTCGAAAATAGCTATCAATCTGAACGTGTCGTACAAATGGCAAGGCCGGAAATGTTAGGTCGCCGGTTTTAGTGTTCACCGGCCACTTGCGAGGCCAATCTTTTACGGCAGTAAAGCTTCGGCAAAATCCCGTCGAGACTTGTCTCAGTCTGCTTTTAGCGGCGAGGGAAGATTATTAGGCGCGTCCGATAATTGTACGGCGGCGTGTCGTCAAAAAATTGTCGCCGGCCGGCGTTGGCGGCAAGCGGAGCGGCAAAATCCCGTTGCCGCTACGGATAGATAGGCGATGTTTCACGAAGCAAAATTTTATAATTTATTGAAAATAAAGTAATTTTATTTGTTGGCATGGAAAGTGATTGATTCTGGATGGCGGCAAACATGCCTACTTCATTCAGGATAAACCGGGAGAACGATCATGCCATCATCAATGGTCATTAATACGAACATCGCTTCGTTGAACAGCCAAAAGTTTTTAAGCAGGACGAACGACAGTTTGCAAACGTCGATGGAACGTCTGTCCTCTGGTTTGCGAGTCAACAGCGCCAAGGACGATGCGGCCGGCTTGGCGATAGCCGATAGAATGACGTCGCAAATTCGCGGCATGACGGTCGCGATGCGCAACGCCAACGACGGCATTTCGATGGCGCAAACCGCTGAGGCGGGGATGGGAACCATCACAGAGACTTTGCAGCGCATGCGCGACCTTGCCGTGCAAGCGGCCAACCGGGCGGCGGTGAGTACCGAAGACCGACAAAAATTGCAGACGGAATTCAAGCAATTGGGTGCCGAGGTCAAGCGTATCATTCAAAATACCGAATTCAACGGCAAGAAAATTTTGAACGGTTCGTTAAAAAATGCCAATTTTCAGATCGGTGCCAACACCGCGACCGACAACCAAATTTCGGTGACAGTCTCGGATTTGGCGACCGTTAATAGCTTAAGCGCCTTGTTTGGCACTAAATTGTCGATCGGTTCCGACGCGACCTCAAACAACGTTCGGTCGGCGATTAACGCAATCGATACCGCGATTCGAAAAGTCGACGTGTTCCGTTCCAATTTGGGTGCGATTCAGAACCGGTTTATGACGACGATCTCCAACTTGCAATCGTCTATTGAAAATCAAAGTTCGGCGCGTTCGCGGATTATGGATGCCGATTTTGCTTCGGAAACTTCGAACTTGAGTCGCGGCCAAATCTTGCAACAGGCTGGAACCGCGATGCTGGCGCAGGCCAACAAAGTAACGCAAGGCGTGTTGCAGTTGTTGCAATAACGCCGGCTTGAGTTTAGCCGTGCAAACGGGATAATGGTCGAGATGCCGACTAACCGGGGTTCCAAACATGACACAGTGCGAACAGGGTTCGGAAGAACAACGCTTGGGGCCATTGTGCGTTAACGATTTCGGGGAGCGGTACTATTACAACCTGAATCGGCACGGCTTCGATAAGGTTAGCGCCGAGGTGCTATTCGATACGAAGTTCGGCAAGGCTTTGTTCGAAGAAGACGCGTTAAACGTCATAATCGGCACCGATTCCGGTTTACTGCTTCGTTATTTGCAAGCGAGGCCGCTACCTAACGGAACCCGCTATCTGTTTATCGAACCGGAGTCGGTACTAGCGGCGCTCGGCGCTAACGGTTTATTGACGGATATGGACGAGCGTATGGCCTGTATCGCGATGAGCGATTGGGTGGACGCTATCGGTCGCTTTAAGATTACCGACTATTTCTATATCGATGCGGTCCGGTCATACAATGCAATCTGCGCCCAGGACGATTATATCGAGGAATATGCCGAGCTGAGTTGGCATGTTACCGAACTATTGTCGCAACTGCATTGGCAGACCAGCGTCGAATTAGGCGCGGAGGCATTCATTGCCCGGCAAATCCATAACATTGCCGACAACAAATTGCCCGCCAAATTGTTGGCGGGGGCCTTCGCCGGTAAAACTGTGGTTCTGTTGGCCGGCGGCCCGTCCTTGGATAGCGCGCTGCCTTGGGTCAGGACCCATCGCGACCGTTTGGTCGTTTTTGCCGTTTCCAGGATCGCCCGACAATTGTTGCAAGCCGATCTATTTCCCGACTTCATTTTTTCGGTCGATCCGACCGAACTTAGCTTCGATATTAGCAAGGAAATGCTGGAATTCGACGAGCGTACCGTTTTCGTCTGTTCCCATCACACCGTGCCTACCCTGTTAAATCAATGGCGAGGCCTGGCCTTGTACTTAGGCGATCGCGTGCCTTGGACCAGCGATCTGAATTGCCCCAACCTGGAAAGCGTTGGACCGACCGTGACGAACACAGCACTGCAGGTGGCTTATCGTTTTGGCTTCCGGCGAATCGTACTGGCCGGTGTTGATTTATGTTTTACCCGCGACGGCTTTACCCATGCCAAAGGCAGCAACGAAGCGCTGGCCGGGCCGCGCTTTAATTTGACGTCCCTGCAAGTGCAGACAAACGCCGGCGGCATGGCGCCGACCAGTTGCGACTTTGCCCAAGCGATACACTCGCTAGCGTTGCAAGCCCGTCATCTATCCGCCGCCGGTTGCGACATCGTCAACGTGTCCGAGCACGCCGCCAAAGTCGACGGCATAGGCTATGTAGCGCTTGCAGAACTCGATTTGCCGCAAACAGCGGTTGATGTAGCCGACATTGTTCAATCACGCCTGGCGGGTTCCGACCAGGAAGCCGCGTATTACGTCAAGGCCTTGACGGATTTGCGTAGAGCGCGATTTCAGATTCGCTCCATCGCCAAACTGGTGGAAGACGCCCGACGTATCAACGACGCGATGTACAACGAACACGGCGTGATTGGTGAGTACAAGGACAAGCAGAAGCTCGATAAAATCGAGAAAAAGCTCAAACGCGAACACCGCCACTACAGCCGCTTGGTTAAGAAGTTCGGCATACGCCGTTTTATCAAGCTGGCGAAACCGTTTAACGACCAGGATTGGACCGCCGAAGAGGCAAAACAGCTTGGTAACGTATTTTACGATGCCTATCGCGACGGCGCGGCTAAGCTGCTGCAGTTGATCGAAGCCTCGATCGACAGAGTATTGGCCAGGCAACAGGAGCTGGCCTTGCATCCGGATTTTAGCGTATTGATTGGTCAAGCCCGTAAGGATCGAAGTTTCGGTCGCGTCCGTTTATGGCGCCGGCGTTTCGCGGCGGAATTAATCCCGGCGGCGCTGCAACACGAGCTGGCCGAATTGGATAGCGCCTATCTACGGGTACTGCACGATAGGGAAACCCGGCATTTTGTTCAAGCCAAAGGCCAAAGCAGCTTGCAAAACCTGAGGCAACGGGCGGGGATGCTATTCAAACACCAAAAAGTCGAAGAATTGGCGGACTTGCGAAATAGTCTGCGAAAACACCCTGAACCGGAAAATGTCGCGCCGTATCAAGCACTGATAACCGGTTATTTGGCTGAGTTGGCACGCGATCACGATGCGGCGCTGGATGCGTATCGCCAGATTGTCGACGGTGGGGACTCGTTGTTGGAAGAAGCGCTGGCACGCATCGTCGTGATCGCGGTCGAATGCGATGACGTGTATCAGGCCAATCTGGCGTTGGAGTGCCTGGCGCGGTTGAATCCGCTTTACCAGCCTTGGTATGCCGAGATTCAGCGCTTACACGGCGACATTCTGGTGGCGATCGACACTTACAATGCCTACATTCGCAGGTTTCCGGACGATAGCGCCGCTCAGTTGAAATTGGCGCGTTTATATCTGGATCAGGGTATTTACGAAGCGGCTGAATTGATGCTCGATCACTTGTTGACGAACAAGCCGGGATTGGAGGCGGCCTTGGCGATGCGCTTGCAATTAGCCAAAATCAGAGCCGACTCGGCGGTTGGTTCGGCGGATGTCGGTTGAGAAAACTACAGCGTCGCCGATAAGGTCGCCTGTTCCGACGGCGAATTGAAGGATCGGTTTAGTCAGGGGGAAGCCGCGTACCAACCATCTACTCAAGGACGCCGGCAATGGACGTTTTGTGGTCCAAACTAACTGTGACGCGCACGATTAACAACGACTGGCGATTACCTTGCTGGCGGAGTAAGGCATTCGACGTGTGGCTGCCCAGCCCGGCCCGGCAATCGAGATGGCGTAAGTTCTATTATCTGTTTAGTCGCCCGAGGTTCGATTTTAAGTCAACATTAAGTGTCGCGGCGCATGCTCTGGTCCAAGCACCCAGGAAAAGGAGCTATGCGATGAACACTTTGAAATTCATGATTGTTGGCTTGATATTTTCGTCAGCGGTTAGCGCCGACGGTCACGGTTGGCATCACGGCCACCACCACCATGGGCACGGCCCGATAATTCGGGAGCGGATCATCTACATGCCGCCTAGAGTTGTCGAGTACGTACCGGTACCTCGCTATTATGCACCGCCGCCACCGCCGGTCTATTACCGTTACGAACAGCGTTCACCGACAGGACTATTGGGTGGCGTGGTCGGCGGGGCGATGGGTTATCAGTTCGGTGGCGGCGATCCGTTGGCGGCCGGCGTTGGCGCGGCGGCGGGTGCTTGGTTGGGTAACGGGCGTTACTAGCCGGTCGGTTTCCGATGTGCTATGGATTAGTCGACGCTTAAGGCCGCGAGAAAACGGTCGAAAGCTAAGCCCATCGCCGGCAGAATGCTGAGCAAGCGATGATCGGCGTCGTACAGATGCAAACGGGCGCCGTGTTCCCGACAAAATCGCCAGGCATGTTCCGGCGGGACCACGTCGTCCCGCCAGCCGTGAAAGACTTCGATATTCGTAGTCCCCGGTGCGAAACGGTCGCGGGCGTACCCCGGCAGATAGAAGGCGGGCGCGATCAGGAACAAGCCGTGCGGATTCAGTGTTTCGGCGGCGACCGTGGCGACGTAGGCACCCATGCTCGAACCGACCAAGACCAGCTTATCGTAGGTAGGCAAATTTTCGGCCAGCAGTCGGGAAACCCGCCAGTCCGGATCGTTATTGGGCCGATAATCGATGCTTTCGAAACGAAACCCGCGCCGCTCGGCGACGTCGGCCAGTGCCAAGGCCTTCTCGCCCCAGGGAATACTGTCCATGCCGTGGTTGTAGATGACTAAGTGTTTCATAGAGACGGGTAACGTTATTTCCGCAAAATCAGATGGCTTAGCAAGCTCAGCAACAGGCTGACGACCAGCATCGACGTGATCGGAATGAAGACTCGACTGTTTTCGGTTTGAATCGAAATATCGCCGGGTAGTTTGCCGAACCAATTCAACAGCCAAGGCGCATGGCTTATTGCCAAGCCGAGCAATAACAGACCGGCGCCGGCAATCGTCAAAATTTTGCCTACCATTAGATTATCCTCCGCCTTTTCAGGCGGACTGCGTTTCAGGCCCAAATCGGCCGGGAGTTTTAATGCGGACTATGCAGGCCGTGCAAGCGGATATTACCACGTTGGCGGTGGATGCCGTCGTCAATGCCGCGAACGCCTCGCTGCAGGGTGGCGGAGGGGTAGACGGTGCGGTACACCGGGCCGCCGGTCCGGCGTTGTTGGCCGCCTGTCGCCGCTTGGACGGCTGTCAGGTTGGGCAGGCGAAACTTACCGAAGGGTTCGGCTTACCGGCCAAATTCGTCATTCATACGGTCGGTCCGGTCTGGCGAGGCGGTTCGCATCGAGAAGCCGAACTACTGGCCGCGTGTTACCACAATTCGTTGACGTTGGCCGGCGAGCACGCTTTGTCGTCTATCGCCTTTCCCTGCATCAGTACCGGCGCTTACGGTTTTCCGATACTAGCGGCCGCCGAAGTAGCGGTAGCGGCGGTTAACGAATTTTTCGACGCAGTGCATTACGATGCCGACGTGATTTTTTGCTGTTTCGGCGCGGCCGAACTGGCGATATATCGGCATTTGCTGGAGCGGGTTTGATCTCATTCGGCAATCGCCACGACTTGCGCGAAGCCGCCGCCGGGGGTCCGGAAGTTGGTGGTTTGGCCTTGATAGAGCCGGGCACAGACCAATTGAGTTTCGCCCCGATACACGTAGTGGCGCAAATCCAGTTTCAAATCGCCGCTGTCCAGGCGGCGTTCGCTGGGTAGGACGATCGACTGGGCAACGTAATCGTTTTGCAGAATGTCCTCGAACACCCGTTTGGTCAGTTTATCCCCCCGATATGCCGCTTTGCTACCGTAGCCGCGGGCGGGCTTGAAGAATAGCCGTTTGCGTTCCGCCCACAAGGCAGCGGCGTTTTCCGATGCGACGGCTATGGTTTTGGCGACGCCTTCGCGCAATACGGCCCGGGTTTGACTATCCACGCCCAGGGTTCGTAAATAATCGTCGTCGCTCAGCAAGATCAGATTGCGCTTGTCGGCGTATAAGGCGTGGTTTCTCGGGTGAGGTGTGACCACGGCGGCGCCGGCCAGGTATGTCGCGCGTAATGCCGCATGTTGGGGTTCGTCCAGGCCGAAATCGGTCAAGCGGTTGTAGATCAGGTCGATTCGTGTTTGCTGGTGCCAGACGCCGCCGTCCCGATATTCCAGAGCACTGGGGTCGAGAATCCAGGCTTGCAAACCGTGCGCTTCGAACAGTTGTTTGAACAGCAAAAACTCCGGATACAAGTATTGTTGTTCGGGTTGCTCGTCGACGATGGCGATGGTCCGCAGCGCTTGAATCCCGCGTTCCGCGCGCCACTCGCTGAGAAACATCTCGACGAAGGCCGCTTCCGGCGCGGGCGGAGTTATGGGCGGGCGGCCCGGTTGCCGATGGTCGGCGACTTCGCAGCAAGTGTCCTGGGCGCGGATCAGCAGGGCATTGATCAGCGCACCGCCGGCGTTGCTATTGATCTCGATCAAACGTGGGCCATCGGTGCCTAGATGGAAGTCGTAACCCAGAAATACACCGGTAGCTTGGGTTTGGTGAGCGGCACTCAGCGGCGCGCGGCTCAATACCTGTTCCCGAAACGCCGGTAATGCGATTACCCGTTCCAGTGCGGCAATGATTTCCGCTTGCCGATCCAGATCCGATTGACTGACGAATACCGGTACGTCGGCGCACAAATGCGGCCGCTCCTCGGTCAGCATGCGGTACAGTGCATCGCCGTTCATCGAGTCCGCTAGTGATTTGCGCAAGGCCTTACGGTTTAACGAAGCGCAGCGGCAGGAGCCGTTCAATTGTTCGGCGCGAAAGGGAATAGTGGCGATAGGCGAAAGCGGCATGGGCATGGGCATCGGTATTCCGTGGTGGAAGGCGGTTTCGGATTCTGGAAGTTCGGCGTTTTCCGCCGGCATTTCGCTTGGACTGTTCATTGACGGATTATTTCCGCGGGCGCAAAGTTCGAGCCGCGACGATAGCGCGGGTCGAGCCGAACCGAACGCCGGTTAAGGAAATTTGACCGGCCGCCAAAAGTCGCGGAAGATTAGAGAATAGCGATATGTCGGTCAAGCAGCATTTGCGTTTTCAGGCATGCCTTCTGTTGGGGCGTTAGGACGGTTTCGATCAATTTGTACTGGAGTCGCGGGATGAAACAGAAAAAACCACTGGAAGCAGGCGCGGAAATGCCGCAAAAGAAAATCCGTAAACCTAAGTCGGCGAGGATGGCGCCGCCGACCAACGGCGAAATACTGGTTAAAGGTGTGGTGATGGGCATTGTGATTTCCGGCATCAGCCATGCCAGTCGGAGTATCGCCAAAGCTTTTGTCAGGCGCCCGCTGGGCTTGTTCGTGGCAGGCATTGCCAGCGGCTATTTCGCGCACAAATACCGCAAGGAATTACTGACCGTCAGTGGCCGCACCGCCGTGGAGAGTAGAAATTTCATTTTGCGACAAAAAGAGAATTTGGGCGATCTGATTGCCGAAATTCGCGATCCGGACCGCGACGGCGACCGTTAAAGCGATACTTGCGCCGGTTTATACTGGCGTTTGACCTTTTTCGCGGTAGATTGGCGTTTAGTCCAACCGGATATAGAACTCACTACGTCATGGTTATTCATCGCCTTCACCGATCTCAGCATCTGAATGTGGCTCCCGAACAGGCTTGGCGTTTTTTCTCGTCGCCTCAGCATCTCAACGCGATTACCCCGGATTTTTTTCACGTCGATATTGCCTCGCCGGTGCCCGAGGAAATTTATCCTGGTTTACTGATTGCATACCGAATGCGCGCGGTTTTCGGATGGCCGATGGCTTGGTTGTCCGAAGTGTGCTATTGCGAACCGCCGCGACGTTTTGTCTATCAGCAGCGCGTCGGTCCTTTCGCTTTCTTTAGCCACGAAGTAGTCGTGACGCCTTGCCGAAGCGGAGTAGAAGTGGCGGACATCGTGTTTTACTCGATGCGCTGGGGCTGGATGGGTGAATTGTTGCATTACTGCCTGATCGGAATGCGATTACAGCGGATTTTCCAGTGGCGGGCCGAGGTGTTGCAAGCGCGTTGGCCGTTGCCGGCCGTTACTCTTTCAGAAGATTGACTTTTTCCCGCGACAAGCATTAAATCGAATCCTCTCGAATTCATTGCGGAGGCGAGCGACATGGTTGAATCAGACAGTTATCCGTTACAGGCCGGCAATCGAGTCGCCGGTATAGTCGAGCATCTGGACCGCGACGTCGAACGCGGCGAGGATCTGGTGATGTTGGGATATGGTCTCGTGCTGCTGGCGCCGATATTCGCGCCGTTGCTACCGCCGAAAATTCTGTTACCGTTGATGGCCCTGGTGTTTGCGGTGTCGGCAACGGTTGCGCGATGGCATTTTGCCAAAATGGCTAAAAAACTGGCGGTGTCCTCGGCCGGACTGGAGCAACGCGAACTGTGTCAATTGCAGCCGATTGCCGAGGTGTTTGCCGAGCACCCCAGGCAAACCTTGGCGGTGGCGTTCAATCCGTTACGGAATCTGTCGAGGACCGCTAAAAGCGTGCTCGGCGGCATGCTGGTCAACCCGTTCTGGGGACCGATTTTCTACATGTTGGGCTTGCAGTTTGTCGAGGACCGGCATTTTTATCTACTTAACCGTGCCGTTCTCGGCATCGAGCAGAAATTGGGGCGGATACCGATTCGCGATTGAATTCCTTATGGCCGCCACTTTCAGGCTATTGTCCTAAAGTACGGTTATGCACAAAAGCTGTGGATAAGTTTGTGATTAAGCGGTTGCCAATCGCCGCCATTCGCCGTTGCCATTAGGCTGTCATCAAATTGACCAAATTTTGCGCAAGCATTTTTTGACTATGCTTAGTAGGGTTAATCACGGCGTCGAAAACTTTACCGGTCGGAGAGCCTCGCGCAGCCGCTAAAGTTTGCTACGCCCGACCCAGTCCGCCGGCGAATCGGAGAGGGACGCCAGCGAATTCAGAGGCTGCCGCCGGGCGGCGCCATTCACCTTAGCATCAAGGTTGTGTCATGGAAAATCCTCGAACGCTTACGATAGACGGAAATCAGGCCGCGGCGACTATCGCCCACAAACTCAACGAAGTCATCGCCATATATCCGATTACGCCGTCCTCGGCGATGGGCGAATGGGCCGACGAGTGGTCGGCGCGCGGTCAGGTCAATTTATGGGGTACGGTGCCGCGCGTCATCGAGATGCAGAGCGAGGCCGGCGCCGCCGGCGCGATACACGGCGCTTTGCAGGCCGGTACGCTGGCGACGACGTTTACCGCGTCGCAAGGCCTGTTGCTGATGCTGCCGAACATGTACAAAATTGCCGGCGAACTGAGTCCGGCGGTGTTTCACATCGCCGCCCGCTCGTTGGCTTGCCAGGGCTTGTCGATCTTCGGCGACCATAGCGACGTGATGTCGGCGCGGATGACCGGTTTCGCGATGCTGTGCTCCAACTCACCCCAGGAAGTCCAGGATTTGGCATTGATCGCTCACGCGGTCTCGTTGGAAAGCCGAATTCCGTTCATGCATTTCTTCGACGGCTTCCGCACTTCGCACGAGGTGGCGAAGATCGTCGAAGTCGGCGACGACGTGATTCGGGCGATGATAGACGACGCCTGGGTTGCCGCGCATCGTAACCGGGCGCTGACGCCGGATCGGCCGGTACTGCGCGGCACCGCGCAAAATCCCGACGTGTATTTTCAAGGCCGCGAATCGGTCAATCCGTTTTACGCGGCGCTACCGGAGATCGCCCAGCGGGCGATGGATCGGTTCGCCGGTTTGACTGGCCGCCAATACCGCTTGTTCGATTACGTCGGCTCGGCGCAAGCCGAGCGGGTGATCGTGCTGCTGGGTTCCGGGGCCGAGGCGGCCGAGGAAACCCTGGATTTTCTGAACCGGCAAGGCGAACAGGTCGGCTTGCTGAAAGTGCGCCTGTACCGGCCGTTTGCCGCCGATAGGCTGATCGCAGCCTTACCGGCCAGTTGCCGCAGAATCGCGGTGCTGGATCGGACTAAGGAGCCGGGCAGCGACGGCGAGCCCTTGTACAAAGACGTGCTGGCGGCGCTGGTTCAGGATTTTGCCGCCAGCGGCAAATTCGCCGCTTTGCCGCGAGTGGTCGGCGGTCGTTACGGCTTGTCCTCCAAGGAATTCACGCCGGGCATGGTCAAGACGGTCTACGACGAACTCAAGCGCGAAAGGCCCAAGCATCAATTTACCATCGGCATACTCGACGACGTCGGCCATACCAGTTTGGACTGGGACGCCGATTTTCGTACCGACGCCCATGCCGATACCTTTCAGGCGATGTTTTACGGCCTGGGCAGCGACGGCACCGTCAGCGCCAACAAAAATACGATCAAGATCATCGGCGAGGAAACCGATTGGCACGCCCAGGGTTATTTCGTGTACGACTCGAAAAAATCCGGCGCGATCACCGTGTCGCATTTGCGCTTCGGGCCCAAGCAAATTCGCTCGACGTATCTGATCGGCCGGGGCGACGCTCGCTTCATCGGTTGCCATCAAACCATCTTCCTGGAACGTTACGATATGTTGGCTAACGCCGCCGACAACGCGGTGTTTCTGTTGAATAGCGCCGAGCCGGCCGATCGCATCTGGCACAGCCTGCCGGCGACGATGCAGCGGCAGATGTTGGAAAAACGCATCCGCTTTTATGTGATCGACGCCTATGCGGTCGCCGAACAATGCGGCATGGGCAAGCGCATCAATACCATCATGCAAACCTGCTTTTTTGCGATTTCCGGGGTCTTGCCGCAACAGCAGGCGATCGCGGCGGTCAAGCATGCGGTCGAAAAAACCTACGGCAAGAAAGGTCAGCGTATCGTCGAACTCAACTTCAAGGCCATCGACGAAACCCTGTCCGGCCTGCACCAAGTGATGTTGCCGGGGCGGGTCGACAGTACCTTCGACTTGCAGGCGCCGGTCGCCGCCAACGCGCCGGATTTCGTGCGCCGGGTCACCGGCGAAATCATCGCCGGCCGCGGTGACGCGTTGCCGGTCAGCGCGATGCCGGCCGACGGCACCTTCCCGACCGGTACCGCCGCCTACGAAAAACGCAATCTGGCGCTGGCGATCCCGGTCTGGGAAACCGATTTATGTACCCAGTGCGGCAAGTGCCCTATGGTTTGCCCGCACGCGGCAATCCGCAGCAAAATCTTTCCGACCCCTGCGGTGGCCGACGCGCCGGCCACCTTCAAGCATGCGGCGATGCTGGGCAAGGACTTTCCGGCCGGCTTGTCGATCAGCTACCAAGTGGCGCCTGAGGATTGCACCGGTTGCGGCTTGTGCGTGGATATTTGCCCGATACGCGACAAATCCAACGCCAGCCGCAAGGCGCTGAACATGGCGCCGCAGGCCCCGCTGCGCGAGCCGGAAAGCCAAAACTGGGATTATTTTTTGGGTCTGCCGGAATACGACCGGCGCTTGATCAAGACCAGCACGATCAAGGGAGCGATGGTGCTGCAACCCTTGTTCGAATTTTCCGGTGCTTGCGTCGGTTGCGGCGAAACCCCTTATGTCAAATTGGCCTCGCAACTGTTCGGCGATCGGATGATCGTCGCCAATGCCACCGGTTGTTCGTCGATTTACGGCGGCAATCTGCCGACCACGCCTTGGACCAAAAACGCAGACGGCCGCGGTCCGGCCTGGAGCAACTCGCTGTTCGAGGATAACGCCGAGTTCGGCCTGGGAATGCGGGTGGCGATCGACAAGCAGGCCGAACAAGCCGCCGAGTTGTTGCTGAGTCTGCGCGAAGTGCTGGGCGGCGAATTGGTGGACGGACTGCTGCACGCCGACCAGTCCGACGAAGTCGGTGTCTACGAGCAGCGCCAGCGCATCGGCGAATTGAAGCAGCATTTGCCGTCCTTGAACCAACCGGCCGCCCGAGCCTTGCTGCCGCTGGCCGACTATTTATGCAAAAAAAGCGTGTGGATCATCGGCGGCGACGGCTGGGCCTACGACATCGGTTACGGCGGCTTGGATCACGTGTTGGCCAGCGGGCGCGACGTCAATATTTTGGTGCTGGATACCGAAGTCTATTCCAACACTGGCGGCCAGACGTCCAAGGCCACGCCGCTTGGCGCGGTCGCGAAGTTTTCGGCCGGCGGCAAGGCTACCGCGAAGAAAGACCTGGCGCTGTTGGCGATGGATTACGGCAACGTCTACGTCGCTCATGTGGCCTACGCCGGCAAGGATACCCAGACCATCAGCGCTTTTCTGGAGGCCGAGGCCCACGACGGGCCGTCCATCATCATCGCCTATGCGCCGTGTATCGCCCACGGCGTGGATATGTCCAACAACCACCGCCAGCAAAATCTGGCGGTCAAGAGCGGGCATTGGCCGCTGTTCCGCTTCGATCCGGCCAAGATCAAGCAAGGCAAGAATCCGATGCATCTGGATTCGGCCGAGCCTTCGATTCCGTATCGCGACTTCGTGATGAGCGAAACCCGCTTCAGCATGCTTTGGCAAACCCATCCCGACGATGCGGAAGCCTTCTTGCAACAGGCACAACAGGACGTGAAAAACCGCTACCGCTATTACCAACAATTGGCGGCGCTGGATTGGAGTCAGGCCGCCAGTGTGGCCGCCGCCAAGGCCCAGATCAAAGCCGACATTGCCCCGGAGAGCCAACATGGTTGATTTGACGACTGAATATCTGGGCCTGAAGTTGGCTCACCCGCTGGTGCCGTCGGCATCGCCGCTGGCCAAGGATCTGGACGGCGCCCGCCGCTTGCAGGATGCCGGCGCGTCGGCCATCGTGATGCCGTCGTTGTTCGAGGAAAAAATCGAAGCCGAGCAATTGCAGATGGAACGGTTTTACTACGGCCAAGCCCTAGGATATGGCGAAGCCGACAGCTTTCATCCGGTGCCGGATCAGATCAAAACCTATCAAGAGCGCTATCTCGAGCACTTGCATAAGTTGAAAGGCGAGTTAAGCATCCCGGTGATTGCCAGCCTGAACGGTACTTCGCTGGGCGGTTGGCTGGAATACGGGGTGGCGTTGCAACAGGCCGGGGCCGACGCGCTGGAACTGAATATCTACCATCTGGCGGCCAACGCCGAGGATGACAGCGAAGCGGTCGAGGAGCGTTATCTGCATATACTGCGGGAGCTGAAAAGCCAGATCGACATTCCGTTGACGCTGAAGCTATCGCCGCAATTCAGTTCGCCGCTGCATTTCGTGCGGCGGTTGGCGACGGCCGGCGCGGACGGCGTTGCGCTGTTCAACCGGTTTTACCAGTCGGATATCGATCTGGATACACTGCAAGTCGTGCCGAAACTGGAATTGTCCACGCCGGCCGAAGCCTTGCTGCGGATACGCTGGACCGCGTTAATGTACGGGCGAGTCAATTTGTCGCTGGCGGTAACGGGCGGCTTTCATCGCGGCGAGGATGTGGTCAAGGCCTTGCTGGCCGGCGCCGACGTCGTGCATTTGTGCAGTGTGTTGCTGGAGCACGGTGCCGACCGGCTGACCGATTTGCTTGACGAATTGCTGATCTGGCTACGCGAGCACGAATATACCTCGGTCGCGCAAATGAAGGGTAGCGTCAGTCAACAACATGCCATAGACCCAAGTGCCTACGAGCGCGCCAACTATGTGCAGGTGCTGGACAGTTATACGCCGGCCGTCGGCGTGCTGCGCTAGTTTTTGCGTGCGGGACCTGGACGAGTTGTTCGCGGCCTTGTCGAGGGCCAGATTCCGCGCCCAATTTCGCTTGCCGGACAAGGATTTGAAATACCTGCGCGACAAGGGCCTGGACACGGTGTTACGGCATGCCGACGATTTCGTCGCCAAGCGTCTGGCCGCCGCCGAACCGGTCAACGACGGCAAGCAAACCCCGTATCGGGGCCACCCGGTTTTCGTCGCTCAGCACGCCACCGCCTGTTGTTGCCGAACATGCCTGGAAAAATGGCATCGCATTCCGCGCGGCAGAGTTTTGACCGAGCTTGAACGCGCTTATATTCGCGAGGTGCTGGGCCGCTGGTTGTCGGGATATCTGTTCGGTCCGTCTTAAGCGGGGGCGAACCGCTAGCCATCCGCTGAAACCGCGCGTTATCGACTAAACTGACGGGGTGTGGCCGGCCGGCCTACTTTGAACGGCGGAGGGCATTGGCCCGGAGACGCGATGCTCGAACATTTCTTCCTGGAACCCAGCGACTTATCTTACGGCTTGATGCATGGGCACTTAGATCTTGCGATGGTCGCGTGTTCGGTGCTGATCGCGGTGTTCGCGTCGTTTTGCGCATTGGAAACCATGGCGCGCCAGTCTCACGGTCGGCGTCGAATTTGGTTATTGGCCGGAGCGTTGATGTTGGGTGGTGGCGTCTGGGCCATGCACTTTATCGGGATGTTGGCGTTTCGTTTGGAAGTGCCGGTCGGCTACGACCCCTGGTTGACCTTGCTTTCGTTAGTGCCTGGGATCGTCGCGGCGGGGGCGGCGTTGCGCACGTTGGCGGATAGCGGCGATTCGGCGACGGGAAAAATCCTCGGCGGCGCGATTTTGGCGGCCGGGATCGGCGTGATGCACTTCACCGGCATGGCGGCCGTCCGATTGGATGGCGCCTTGCGCTACGACCGTAGCTTGTTCGTGGCCTCGTTGCTGGTCGCCGTGTTGCTGGCGATTACCGCGATGTTGTTAAAGCCCTGGCTGAGCCGGCAGCGCCGGGCGGGGTCGCGCGCGAATTGGCTGCCGTCCCTGCTAGGCGGAGTCTGCCTGGGCGGCGCGATTTCCGGTATGCATTACGTGGCGATGGCCGCGGCCAATTTTGTCCGGCGGCCGGCGCAAACCTTGGCGGAATCGGCTGTGACGGTGGACTCGGCCGGCATGGCGATTGGGGTTGCGGTCGTTGTCACGCTCTTGATCGTCGGCGGCGCGACCGTGACTTTTCTGATCGGGCGAATTACCTCGGAACGCTGTCGAATTCAGGCAATTTTGGCATCGACCAGCCAGGGCTTGTTGATGCTGGATCGGGCTGGGGTCGTCACCGGCACCAATCCGGCTATGTTGAGCATGCTTGGTCTCACCGACCCCGAGGTCGTGGGTCGTTCGTTTCGGGATTGGATTGCTTCAGGCGACGCCGACGTGCTACGCGGCGGTTACCGGGGCGAGGTCGGCTTGCGGCGCGCCGATGGTTCAATATTGCCTTGTCTGGCATACGGCAACGATGTCATCGATGAACGCGGCGGCTTGTGGTACCGGTTTGTGTTATTCAGCGATATTTCCGAGCGTAAGCGGCACGAAGCCGATATTCGCGCCAATCAGCAGCGCTTGCTGGACATTCTGGATTTCAGCCCGATCGCAGTGCGGATCGCGACTCGACAGGGTCGGGAAGTGGTGTTTTACAACCAGCGCTACGGGGAGGTTATCGACAATGTCGACGCGACCGGCGACGATCCCGGTCGCTACTACACCCGCCCGGAGGAGTACCGGGAAATCTTGGCGGAATTGGCCGAAGGCCGGTGCGTGATGGACAGGCAGGTCGAAATCCGTACCCGCAATGGCCGCACCTTGTGGATGTTGGCGTCTTATATGCCGATCGTGTATCGGGACGAAGAGGCCGTGCTGGGCTGGTTCTACGACATTACCGAGCGCATCGAAGCACAGTGCCAGTTGACCCGGCAGTTGCAAGTGCAACGCGACATCGAAGAGTCGTTGCGAATTGCCAACGCCGAACAGCGGGCGATTTTCGACTCGGCGTCGTCCGGCATTGCGCTGCTGCGCGTCGAGATCGTTTTGCGCTGCAATCGGCAACTGGAAAGCATCTTCGGCTACTCGCCGGGCGAATTGGACGGCCGCTCGACCCATTTGTGGTATGCCGACGACGAGTCTGACCGGATCGGCGGCGAGGCTGCCGACCGAGACATGCTGAACGGTGGCAGCTATAGGCGCGAGCAACAACTGCTGCGCCGCGACGGCAGTCTGTTCTGGGCGCGGGTGACGGCGCGGGCGCTGGACGGCGTCGATCCCGCCAACGGCGTTGTCGCTTTGGTGGATGACATCGGCATCGAACGCGAAGCGGCGGAGGCCTTGCGCAAAGCCAAGGAGCTGGCTGAAGACGGGGCCAAAATGAAGGCGGATTTCTTGGCGAATATGAGCCACGAAATTCGCACGCCGATGAATGCGATCATCGGTTTGAGTCATTTGGCCTTGAAAACCGAACTTAGCAGCCAACAACGCGACTACTTACAGCGCATCCAGGCATCCAGCCACCATTTGCTTGGCATCATCAACGACATCCTGGATTTCTCTAAGATCGAGGCCGGCAAATTAGCGGTCGAAAATATCGAGTTCGATCTGGAGAGGATGCTGGACACCGTGACCGGCCTGGTGCGGGGTAAGGCCGACGAAAAAGGCTTGGAGCTGATCTGCGACGTGGCGGAAGATGTGCCGATGGTGTTGATCGGCGATCCGCTACGCTTGGGGCAGGTGTTGATCAATTTCGGTTCCAATGCGGTGAAATTTACCGAACACGGCGAAGTCTCCGTCGTGATACGCAAGGACCGGGATAGCGGGCGGGAAGTCAAGCTGCGCTTCGCGGTGCGGGATACCGGTATTGGTCTATCAGGTGAGCAAATTCACGCGCTGTTTCAACCGTTTCGGCAAGGCGATAGTTCGACGACGCGCAAATACGGCGGTACCGGCCTCGGATTGGCGATCTGTAAAAAACTGATCGAATTGATGGGCGGCGAAGTCGGCGTGGACTCGGAGCCGGGCCGAGGCGCGGAATTCTGGTTTACGGTGTGGTTGGGCAAGGGCAAGGAGCGATCCAAGCCGCTGGCCCGGCCGGATTTGCGCGGGAAGCGTTTGCTGGTCGTGGACGACAACGAAAACGCCCGCTCGGTGCTGGTGTCGTTGCTGACCGGCATGTTATTTTCGGCGGATCAGGCCGATTCGGCGGAAACCGCTGTCGCCGCGATCCGCGAGGCGATCAAGGTCGACCGACCGTATGAACTGATTTTCGTGGATTGGCAGATGCCGAAGACCGACGGCATCGCGTTAGCCGGTAACATTCTCGGCATGGGCCTGACTCCGCGCCCCAAGTTGATCCTGGTGACGGCCTACGATCGTCAGGAAGTGTTGGCGGGGGCGAGCGTGGCCGGCATCGACGAAGTACTGATCAAGCCGGTCAACGCTTCATCCCTGTTCGACAGCGTGATTCGAGCGCTGGCTGGCGGTCCCGCGCCGCAATTGGTTTCTGAGTCGATGCCGTTGCCGACTGCGGATTGCGCGGGGCGACTGTTGCTGGTCGAAGACAACGAAATGAATCAGCAGATTGCCCGCGAGTTGTTGCAGAGCTGGGGCTACCGGGTGGATGTGGCCGGCGACGGCGCGGAAGCGCTGACCAAATTGCAAGGCGACAGTTACGACGCGGTGCTGATGGACATGCAAATGCCGATCATGAACGGCGTCGAGGCCACTCGCGAGATTCGCAAAATCCCGGAATTGGTGGATTTGCCGGTGTTGGCGATGACCGCCAACGCGATGTCGCAAGACCGCGACGAGTGCCTGGCGGCGGGGATGAACGACCACATTGCCAAACCGATCGAGCCGGACGATTTACTGGCCTTGTTACAACGTTGGCTGGTGCGGCCGCCGAGAAGGCCGCCTGAGCCGACGGCGCGCTCGCCGGTGCCGGAAAACGTGCCTGGCTTGGATAGCGCGGCCGGCTTGCGGCGCATGTTGGGAGAAACCGACTTCTATTTGGCCATGCTGAAAAAATTCGTCGAAGGTCAGGCCGACGCCGCCGAGGCGATCGGCGCGGCCTTGACCGGCGGCGATCGCGAGACCGCGCGGCGCCGGGCGCATACCTTAAAAGGCTTGGCCGGCAACATCGGTGCATTGCCGGTCGCGGAACTGGCGGAGCAATTGGAATCCCGTTTGCGCGGCGGCGAGGCGCTGGACGCATTCGCTCCGCTGTTGGCCGCTATCGGCGATCAACTCCAGGTGCTGTCGGCGGGTTTGCAACCCTGGTTGCCGGAAGAGGCGGCGGTGGAGGCGCCGCCGCCGCCCGCCGCGGGCGAATTTCAGACTGCGTTAAACCGGCTGAAGGCGCTGCTCGGCGACGACGATGCCGAGTCCGGCGATTATCTGGCGGCAAATGCCCAGCTGTTTGCCGGCGCGTTTCCGCATCGGTATGCCGAACTGCGCAAAGCTGTCGACAACTTCGAGTTTGCCAAAGCCTTGGCACTATTGAACGAAACCGACGCGGAAACGGAGTAGCGCCATGCGATCCAACGAACGATTGATACGCCCAACCGTGCTGGTAGTCGACGATACGCCGGACAATCTGGTGTTGATCAGTGGCTTGTTAAAGCCTTATTACCGGGTCAAGGTGGCGGGCAGCGGTCCGCACGGTTTAAGGATCGCCGCCGGCGACGGGCCGCCCGACCTGATCTTGCTGGACGTAATGATGCCGGAAATGGACGGATATGAAGTGTGCCGGCTGTTGAAGGCCGACGTTCGCACCGCCCAAATTCCGGTGATCTTTCTTACCGCGAAGACCGAGCAAGAAGCCGAACGATACGGCTTGGAACTGGGCGCGGTCGATTACATCGCCAAGCCGGTCAGCCCGCCTATCGTGTTGGCCAGGGTCAAGAACCATTTGGCTCTGAAGGCGGCCGCCGATTTTCTGCGCGATCAAAACGCCTTTCTGGAGAACGAAATACGGCGGCGTATCGCGGAAGTACTGGCCATTCAGGATGCCACGATACACGTCGTTACCGCGTTGGCGGAAACCCGCGATCCGGAAACCGGCAATCATATTCGGCGCACCCAGTTTTATGTGAAGGCGCTGGCCGAGGCACTGCTCAGCCAGCCGCGTTTTGCCGGGCGCTTGAACGAAGCCGATGTGGCGATTTTTTGCAAATCGGCGCCGCTGCACGACATCGGCAAGGTCGGCATTCCGGATCGGATTTTGCTGAAGCGCGGCCGGCTAACCCCGGATGAGTTCGAGATCATGAAAACCCATCCGGCGCTCGGTCGCGAGGCCATCGAACGCGCCGAACGACAATTGGGTATGCGGGTCGGCTTTTTGGACGCGGCCAAACAGATCGCCTACGGTCATCACGAAAAATGGGACGGTTCCGGTTATCCCCACGGCTTGTCCGGCGACGCCATTCCGATACCGGCTCGGATGATGGCCATCGCCGATGTTTACGACGCGTTAATCAGCCGGCGCGTCTACAAACCGCCGATGTCCCACGAATCGGCGTTGGCGACGATGCGCGAGCAGCATGTCGGTCATTTCGATCCGGACATGCTGGCCGAGTTTTTTCGGATAGAAGCCCAAATTCGGGAGATCGCCGAATGCTATGCGGACACCGATCAAGGTCCAGCCACAAATCCCCTTTGAAAATCAATGTAAAAATTCTTACAAATGGATTCCGGGGTTTGTGTCGTTGCAAACATTGCGCCGACCCTTTCCAAGGGCAAATCGGGATTGTCGAAAAAAAGTTATTTAAAGTCATAGGTTTATAGATATTTTAGAACTGGCATAGCCTGTGCTACCTCACTTCGTAACCCATCCAAGCGAGGTACTCATCATGGAATTGCCAGTATTAAACGAAACTCCCGCAGCCAGCGCAGGCGGCTGTTCTTCCCACTCTTGCGGTACGTCCGATGACCAATTAGGGCATTTGTCGGACGAGATTCGCTCCAAGGTGGAAAACCATCCGTGTTACTCGGAAGACGCTCACCACTACTTTGCCCGCATGCACGTGGCGGTGGCGCCGGCCTGTAACATCCAGTGCCATTACTGCAACCGCAAATACGATTGCTCTAACGAATCACGTCCCGGCGTGGTTTCGGAATTGCTGACCCCGGAACAGGCGGTGAAGAAAACCATGGCGGTCGCGGCCAATATCCCGCAAATGACCGTGCTGGGCATCGCCGGCCCCGGCGACCCGCTGGCCAATCCGGAACGGACTTTCGAAACCTTCCGCCGCCTCAGTGCCGAAGCGCCGGATATCAAGCTGTGCGTTTCGACCAATGGTCTGGCCTTGCCGGAATCGGTCGAGGAATTGTCCAAACACAATATCGACCACGTCACGATCACGATCAACTGCGTGGATCCGGAAATCGGCGCGCAAATCTATCCGTGGATTTTCTGGGAAAACAAACGGATCAAAGGTGTGAAAGGCGCGAAGATTTTGATCGAGCAGCAACAAAAAGGCCTGGAAATGCTGACCGCCAGAGGCATTCTGGTCAAGGTCAACTCGGTGATGATTCCCGGCGTCAACGACAAGCATTTGGCTGAAGTCAGCAAAATCGTCAAAGCCAAGGGCGCTTTCCTGCACAACGTGATGCCGCTGATCGCCGAAGCCGAGCACGGCACCTTCTACGGCGTGATGGGCCAACGCGGTCCGACCCAAGACGAACTGATGGACCTGCAGGATTCTTGCTCCGGCGACATGAACATGATGCGCCACTGCCGGCAATGCCGGGCCGACGCGGTCGGTCTGTTGGGCGAAGACCGCGGCGACGAGTTCACGATGGACAAAATCGAGGCGATGGAAATCGATTACCAGTCCGCGATGGAAAAACGCAAGGTCATCCACGAAGCGATTGCCGAGGAAATGCACAGCAAACGTGCCGCCAAAGCCGAAAAAGCCGCCAGCCATGCCGACGAGCCCAAGCTGAACACCCGCCCGGTATTGATGGCCATCGCCACCAGCGGCCAAGGCGTGATCAACCAGCACTTCGGCCATGCCAAAGAGTTCTTGATCTACGAAGCGTCTCCTGACGGGGTGCGTTTCATGAGCCACCGCAAAACCGATCTGTATTGCAGCGGCGACGAGACTTGCGGCGACGGCGAAAGCGTATTGCAGCGCACGATCCGGGCGCTGGAAGGTTGCGAAGTGGTGCTGTGTTCGAAAATCGGTTACGAGCCTTGGGACATGCTGGAGCAAGCCGGCATCGTGCCTAACGGCGAGCACGCGATGGAGCCGATCGAGGATGCGGTGATGGCGGTGTACAAGGAATTGGCCGCCGCGGGCAAGTTGGACGAGGTGAAAGACGACCAACGCGCAACCGCGTAACTACGGACCGGATTTACGCCGCGTACGCAAGCAAGGCTTGCGTACGCGGGTAACCCGCCCATTCAGCACACATTCGCCAAGAGGTGACGTCATGGCATTGAAAATTATTGAAACCTGCGTGAACTGCTACGCCTGCGAGCCTTTGTGCCCCAGCAAGGCAATTTATATGTCGGAATCGGCCGGGCATTTTAAAATCAACCCGCGCAAATGCACCGAGTGCGAGGGCGATTACAAAGATACCCAGTGCGCCAGCATTTGCCCGATCGAAGGCGCGATACTCGACGCGCAAGGCATCGCAATCAACCCACCCGGTTCGCTGACCGGTATCCCGCCGGAGCGCATGGCGGAAGCGATGGCGGAACTGCAAGCCCATTGACGGCGATGGCCATCGTCCATTTCTACGAGAAACCGGGTTGTTTGAACAACACCCGGCAGAAGCAGTTGCTTAACGCGGCCGGCCACGTGTTGGTCGTGCATGATTTGTTGCAGCATCCATGGGCCAAACAACCCGACCTGTTGAGGGCGTTTTTTGGCGAAATGCCGGTTGCCGAATGGTTTAACCGTAGTGCGCCAGCCGTCAAGCAAGGCTTGATCGATCCGGATAGTTTGGATGAAGGACAGGCGATCGCGTTGATGGTAGGGCAGCCTTTGCTGATCCGCCGGCCGCTGATGGAAGTCGACGGCACTCGAGTTTGCGGCTTCGACGAAGCCCAGGTCGATCGCTGGCTAGGTTTGAAAATACCGTCCGGCAAGGATCTGGAGACGTGTCCTAGGCAGACCCACGCCGAGGCGTGCAAGCCATGAACACCCTAAAGCTGGAAAACGATGACGGCGTTCCGGTAGCGGTGTCGTTGTCGGAGCGGGTGCATTGGATAGGCGCTTTCGATCCCAATCTGCGTACCTTCGACATCATTCTGAAGACGGCCAACGGTACCAGTTACAACGCCTACATCATTCGCGGCAGCGAAGGTGTTGCGGTCATCGATACCGTGAAGGAAGGTTTTGCCGGCGATTTTTTCGCTCGACTGGAAAGCGTGGCCGATTATTCGGAAATCAAGGTCATCGTTCTGAATCATCTGGAACCGGATCACACTGGCGCTCTGCCGGAATTGATGCGGCGGGCGCCGCAAGCGCAGTTGTTCATCTCGCAAAAAGCGCAATCGATGTTGAAGGGGTTGCTGAAACAGAACGAGTTGAGCTTTACGCCGGTGTTGACCGGCGATTCGGTCTCGCTCGGCGACCGTAGTCTGGAGTTTTTGCACACACCTTACCTGCACTGGCCGGATACTCAGTGCACCTACGCGCCCGAGGAAGCTATCTTGTTTTCCGGCGACGTATTCGGTTGCCATTTTTGCGACAAGCGTTTGTACAACGATTGCGTCGGCGATTTTCGGTTCTCGTTCGAGTATTACTACGCGCACATCATGCGGCCGTTCAAGGAATACGTGGTACGCGCGCTGGAGCTGATCGAGCCGTTGCCGCTGACGCTGATCGCTCCCACGCACGGCCCGATTTTGCGCGACCGGCCGCAGCATTACATCCAGCGCTACCGGCAGTTGTCCAGCCCGGCCCTACATAACGAGCTCAGCCCCAATCAGAAGACTCTGCTGATTTTCTACATCAGTTCCTATGGGAATACCCGGCGCATGGCGGAAGCGATTTACCAAGGCGCGATGCAGGTCGAGGACGTGCGGGTATCGCTGTACGACCTGGAGGGCGGAGAAGTGGCGCCTTTCGTCGATTTGATCGAAGAAGCCGACGGCTTGGTGCTGGGTACGCCGACGATCAACGGCGACGCGGTCAAGCCGATTTGGGATTTGTTGTCCTCGCTGACCGTGGTCAATCTAAAAAACAAGTTGGGCGGGGTGTTTGGCTCCTACGGCTGGACCGGCGAAGGCGTGCGTCTGGTCGAGGACCGTCTGCGCGGCTTGAAATTGCGGGTACCGATTCCCGGTCTGCGGGTGAAACTGATCCCAACCGACGACGAAATTTTGGAATGCAAAGCCTTTGGCTTGGAACTGGCGCAGGAGTTGACCGGCGCCCGAGCCAACCGCACCGTGAATTTCGCCGATTTGGCCTGAAACAACATCGACGCGCGCCGCGCGGACAGGACCGTGTGAGTCTTGCCACCGATTGTCCCGCTTGTTGAGCAGCACAAGCGGTTTACCGAGTATTCGGCCGGAGCCCCTGGGTTTCGGCCGGGCCGATGCAAGGACGCATCGGTGGATCCACCGTCGAAAGGCGGTGGAAATCGGGGGGCCTTATCGGGCCTCCACAACGAAGATTCGTCAGATTAGGCGGTTTTCGGGATTATTTTCAATACCTTAAGGAGTTTTAGCAATGGCCAAAGCGACCATTACGTTCGAAGATATCAATGTCACTGTCACGGTTCCGGCCGGCACTCGAGTCATCGAAGTGTCTGAAAAAGTCGGGTCTGGGATTACCTACGGCTGCCGAGAAGGTGATTGCGGCACCTGCATCATGAAGGTGACTTCGGGCTGGAATCATTTGACCGAGCCATCGGTGCTGGAAGATAAGGTGCTGCGGGAAAACATGGCCGGCAAACACAATCGTCTGGCTTGTCAGGCGCAAGTGTTGGGCGGTCAAATCTCCGTCAAACCGGTGTAACCCACTTCACAGGAGGCAGACATGGCTTTAGTGACCTTTACCAGTCCCGAATATCGGGATAAAACCGTTTACGCGGTAGCCGGCAGTCACACTCAGACGGTGCTGAAACTGGCTTTGGAAAACAAGATTCCGATTAACTTCGAATGCGAAGACGGAGAGTGCGGTACTTGTTTAGTGCGGGTAACCAGTATCGACAAAAAAAATCAACGCATGGGCGGTCCGCTGACCGAGAAGGAAAAAACCGTGTTGAAAGAAGTCGGTAAGGTAACCGCCGAGGAGTTGGAAAAAATGATCGTCGACGATTTGCCATGCGAGTGGCGTCTGGCCTGCCAGATGATAGTCAGAGACGAAGACATCCGGGTCGAATACTAACTCGGTTAACCCCGGCCGGAGGAAAGTCGATGAGTTGCATACCCGTCCTAGCGTCGCCGGCGGAAGCCGATTTGGCGGCAAAAAACCAGTCCAGGCAGGCGATCCGCGACGATCTTTTGGCCCGTGCCAGCCCGACGCCCAATCGCGTCTGGCTGGCGCAAATTATCGCCAGTTGGGCGGTCGGAGACGGCGTGTTGCCGGACCGAATGGGCTTGGAGCCCGACGATTTCAAGCAGTTGCTGGCGCGGCATTTTTCCGGATATTCGTTAGCGGAAACGGCAGTGTCCGGTAGCGTGCTGGATTACGGTAGGATGCTGGAAAAACAGGATTTGGAAGTGTTGTTGCGGCAATTTGCCGTCGAAGCCGACGATCGGGAAATTTTGATCTCGTTGATCGTTTCGGCTTGCTTGGGCAGCGATCATCTTTGGCAAGATCTCGGCTTATGGTCGCGCAAGGACTTGTCCGATATGTTACGGCGGAATTTTCCGGAATTGGTGGCGCGCAACAGCAAGGATATGAAGTGGAAAAAGTTTTTATATAAGCAGCTTTGCGAGGCCGAAGGATTGTATGTCTGTCGGGCGCCCTCCTGCGAGGTTTGTCACGACTACCCACAGTGCTTTGGGCCGGAAGATTAACCGCTCTCGACGAGAAGAGTCGCTCTATTAAGATTTCGTTAAAATACTGGTTTTACCGGAATTGTCACATTTTTAACTTATACTTGTGCTTTTTGCTTGGACGCCGGAGTTTTTCCGGAGGAATGGATAAATGCATTGGTATCGTTGGGCGCTTGTGGCGTTGCTTGGAATTGCAACGCTCGGGCATGCCGAAGAGTTGGACAAGCGGGCTTTGCGCGACCGCTATGACGAACTCAAGCAGCATTATGAAGGGTTAAAACGGCGGGGGTTCGATTTGCGAGTGACCGACGCTCAGGTGCAAGCCATCGAGCAAGCTCGCCAACACAACGATTTGCGCGGATTAGCCGCTGCTCTCTCCGAGCTGGACGCGACGTTTCAAACCCTCGAACAACCCAAGCCCACCCAAAGCGACGCAGGCGCGCCAAGCGCTGCAATCCAGTCGCCGGTAGCGACCTCTCCGTTATCCACTAGTCCCGTCAAGGCGCAACGTGCCGTCATCAGAACGCTGGCGTCGAACGCCACGTTTCGCCAACTTCTAGCCTATAAGGGCAATCCCCGCCGTATCGATGCCAGCGGGGCGGCCGGGCGCAATATCGACGAGTTTTCCGATGTCGCGGCTCAGCGCGATGCCGGCTGGGTATTGGCGCTGGCTTTGGTGGAAGCCAATCCCGAATTGTTTGAAAAAGCGGCGCGGGCCGCGGAATTTGCGTTCGGCAAGCAAGATCCGAGCGGATATTTTCATAATGGCCAGGGTGCATCGCCGCGCACGGCGATCAATGCCGACACTTTTTTTCTGCAAGCTTACGGGCAAATGCTGTGGATACTTAAAGAGGATAACAGCCAGCCGGCCTATACAGCGCGCTTGGAAGCTTTGTTGCCTAAGGTCCGCCAGGCGATGGCTTGGCTTAGACAAAATACCGATGAAATGCTGCGCCAAGATGGTCACACCGCCAACCGACTGGTGTTTGATGCGCTGGCATTTCAGTTGAACGGCAAATTGTTGGACGATCCTAGTTTGGTTGCGATCGGTAACGGATTTTTGCGCGACGTGGTGGCGGCTCAACGCGGCGATGGCGTATTCGTCGAAAAGGGCGGTCACGATAGTAGCTACCAGGCTGTCACATTGATGAATCTGCAAATTGCCTGGTCCTATTCCGACGATGCTCGTTTGCGCCAGCAGTTGTTCGACGCGGTGCGCTTGGGTATGGCTTGGTTGAAACCGCGTATTCTGACTAGCGGCGAAGTGTCGGCCGAAGGCAATACGCGTACCGGCCTGGGCCAGGAAAGTTTCTTCGGCAAGGTCAAGGAAATCAATTATGGCGAAGTCGCCTATTGCCTTTACTACTGGTCGGTGATCGCGGACGATGCCGAGGCGGGCCGTCTGGCCGACAGCGTGATGGCATTTGCGCTTAAGCACGGTTGATCTAAAGTTTTAGGGTGCGGAATCGGCGATTCCGCGTTTATGTTCTGTGGGGATGAGTTATTCGGGAAGAAAATGGAAAATACACTGAATTTTGCGTTATTGGGTTGCGGTCGGATTGCCTCTCGGCATGCGGAGGTACTGTCGGGACCCGTGGAAGGCGCTAGATTGGTGGCGGTTTGCGACGTCACCGAGGAACGGGCGGAATTGTTCGGCAGCAAATACGGCGTGCCGCACTTCACCGACCTGCACGAAATGATGGCGGCGATGGGCGACAAGATTGATGTGATCAACGTGCTGACGCCGACCGGTTGCCATGCTCAGCACGTGTTGGAAGTCGTTGAATACAAAAAGCACGTGGTCGTTGAAAAGCCGATGGCGTTAACGTTGGACGATGCCGAGGCAATGATCGAGGCTTGCGATCGTGCCCAAGTCAAACTGTTCGTCGTCAAGCAAAATCGATACAACGTGCCGGTGCAAAAGCTGCATCAAGCGATGAAGGCCGGGCGTTTCGGCAAGATTGCGATGGCCACCGCGCGAGTGCGCTGGATGCGCAATCAGGCCTATTACGATCAGGACGGCTGGCGCGGCACTTGGTTGTGGGACGGCGGCGTGTTTTCCAATCAAGCCAGTCACCACGTGGATTTACTGACCTGGCTTTGCGGCGACGTCGATTCGGTGTTCGCATACACCGCGCGTAGTCTGGTGGATATCGAAGTCGAGGATACCGGCGTCGCGGTGCTACGCTTCCGTAACGGCGCGCTGGGCGTCATCGAAGCCACCACGGCGGCCCGGCCGAAAGATTTGGAGGCGTCGATCAACATCCTTGGCGAACACGGTACTGTCGAGATCGGTGGTTTCGCCGTTAACCAGATGAAGACGTGGTTGTTCGAAGAGCCGACGCCCGACGACGAGCTGGTGTTGCAAGAGTTCAACCAGAATCCGCCCAACGTCTATGGCTTCGGTCATTTGGAATATTTGCGCAACGTGGTGCACGTGATCAATCACGGCGGCGGTGCGATGGTGGACGGTCTCGAAGGCTTGAAGTCGTTGCGCTTGATCAGCGCGATTTACGAGTCCGCCGCGACCAGTCGCGAAGTCTGGTTGCGCTTTCAGCCGACGCATAGTCGACTGGGCCGGGCGGAAATGCGCAGACGGAGCGACACGGCCGAGGATCTTCGTAAACCGCGCAAGTAACCCCTTCAGTTTTTCGACCCACGAGATTTTTAATTCATGTCCAATTCAGAAAATTCGCAGTCGTCGGCCAGCGTGGCGCCGACTGCCATCGTCCACCCCAACGTCAAGCTCGGCAAGAACGTCGTCATCGAGGATTTTTGCATCATCGGTTATCCGCCCAAGGGCTATCAGCCCGGCGAACTGGAGACCGTGATCGGCGACGATACCCATATTCGTTCGAACACGATCATTTATGCCGGCGCTGCTCTGGGTAGCCATTGCCATGTCAGTCATTACGTGTTCATTCGCGAGAATACCAACCTCGGCGATCATTGTTCGGTCGGCGTTAACGTCGTCATCGAGCACCACTGCCAGATCGGCAACAACGTGCGTCTGCAGGCCCAAGCCGGTTTGTGCGAATACACCGTGCTGGAGGACGATGTCTGGCTGGGGCCTAGAGTCATCACCACTAACGTGCCGCATCCGACTTGCGACAAAGCCAAGGAATGTCTGAACGGACCGGTGATCCGCCGCGGCGCGATTTTGGGCGCGGCCGTGACGGTCAGCCCGAATCTCGAAATCGGCGAACGGGTATTGGTTGGGGCCGGCAGTGTGATCACCAAATCGACCGAGGACGGCGCGATTTTGTTCGGCGTGCCGGCCAAGAAAATCGGCGAGGTCGAGGGCGTTAAATGCCAGTACGAGTTGATGCCGCAAAGTCCGTACAAAACCGATGGAGCCGCGCCGACCGATGCGCCCGCCCGTCGCGTGCCGTTTGCCGATCTCGGTGCCCAGTATCAGCGCCACAAACAGGAATTCCGTCTGGCGATGGATCGGGTGATTTTGAACAATCGCTTTATCAACGGTCAGGAAGTCGCCGAATTCGAGCAAAGTTTTGCCAGCTATTGCAAAACCGCTTACGCGATCGGCGTCGGCAGCGGTACCGATGCGCTGGAACTGGCCCTGATGGGCTTGGGCATAGGCCAAGGCGACGAGGTCATCACGACGCCGCACACCTTTATCGCGACCGCCGAAGCGATCGCCTTGTCCGGTGCCACCCCGGTATTTGCCGACATCGATCCGCTGACTTATCAAATCGATCCGGCCGCGTTGGAAAGCAAAATCACCGCCAAGACCAAGGCGATCATTCCGGTGCATCTGTATGGGCATCCGGCGCCGATGCCGGAAATTCTGGCGATTGCCAAAAAACACGGATTACGGGTTATAGAAGACGTGGCGCAGGCGCACGGCGCGACGATCAACGGCCAGACCGTCGGCGGCATTGGCGATGTCGGTTGTTTCTCGTTCTATCCCGGTAAAAACTTGGGGGCCTACGGCGATGCCGGCGCGGTAACCACCAACGATTCCGAATTGGCGGCCAGAATCGCCAAACTGCGCGATCACGGCCGTTCGACTAAATATTTGCATGAAATCGTTGGCCGCAATAGTCGTTTGGATACCTTGCAAGCAGCGTTGCTCAACGTCAAACTCAAGCATTTGCCGAAATGGACCGCCAGTCGGCAGGCCGCCGCCGCCCATTATCAAGAAAAGCTGGCCGGTTTACCGTTAACGTTGCCGGCCGTCGCGGAAGGTTGCGAGCCGGTTTACCACTTGTACGTGGTGCGTTGCCAGGATAGGGACGGATTGTCCGCCTTTCTGAAAGCCAACGGCATCGACAGCGGCGTGCATTATCCGACGCCGTTGCATTTGCAGCCGGCGCTGGCTTACCTGGGCTACTCGGCCGGCGATTTTCCGCGTACCGAGGAGGCCGCCGCCAACATTTTGTCGTTGCCGATGTTCCCGGAAATCACCCGCGATCAGATCGATTACGTCGCGGCCACGATACAGCGTTTTTTCCAGGCATAAGGCGGCGACATGGCGGCTCCGGAATTATCCATTGTCACCTCGGCGTATAACGAGGTCGGTAACGTCGAACGCTTTCTGAGCGGCGCGTTGCAAGCTGTCGAAAATCTGGGCGTGTCGGCCGAGATCGTGTTTTTCGACGACGGCAGCACCGACGGTACCGGCGCGGCGGTGGCGGCCTTTGCCGGCCGCTCCGGCGACGTTCCGATCAAATTGGTCAGCCGGCCGCACAAGATGGGGATTACCGCGACGATTGTCGATACCTATCCCAACACCGCCGGCCGCTACGTGTGTCTGGTGCCGTCCGATCTGGAGTCCTTGCCGGAAGACGACATCCCGGTGCTGTACGGCGCGATGGACGACGAGACCGACGTGGTGGTCGGCTGGCGGAAGGACAGAGGCGACGGCAAATTGTTGGCTTCGAAAATTTACAATTGGATCAACTGGTATTTGTTTGGGGTGCGCTTGCACGACATGAACTGGATCAAGTTGATTCGCCGCGAAAAGCTGAGCGATTTGCGGCTGCGTTCCGATTGGCACCGGTTTTTGGTGCCTATCCTGGCGCAGAAACGCGGCTGCCGCTTTAAGGAAGTGGTTACTCAGTGGCATCAACGCCGTTACGGCCGATCCAATTTTGGACTCAAGCGTTTCTCGATCGCTATCGCCGATCTGGTGACGGTTAAATTATTGCTGGCTTACGGCGATCGGCCCTTGCTGTTTTTCGGTTATTGCGCGGTAGCGGCGCTGGCGATTGCCTTGCTCGGTCAGGGTGTGCTCGGCGGTGTCGCGGCGACCGGATTGGCGTTGACCAGCGTGTTATTGCTGGCCATTGGCGCCGCCGTCGAATTCATTTTAAAAACCGGAGATCGCTAAACCATGAAAGTGTGCATGATGACTTCGGTGTATGCGCTCGGCGAAGAGGACCGTAACGGTTCGTTTTTGGTCGAGTGCAACCGATACATGACCGAGCGCGGTTACCGGGTCGAGGTGTTCGCGCCCAGCTACGAAGGCCGGGAAAACCATAGCGTGCAAGGCGTGCCGGTTTACCGCTTCCGTTATTTTTTCAAACGCTTCGAAAATTTGACCCATTTTCAGGGCGCGCCCAACCGGATTCGCAATCCGCTGTATTTGTTCGTGGCCGGGTTTTATATTCTGTCCGGTCTGGTCCAGGCGATCGGATTTTGCCGGCGCGGCAATTACGATGTTATTCACGTCCATTGGCCGTTCCCGCATGGGATCTGGGGCTATTTCGCGGCGATGGCGCATCGCACGCCCATCGTGCTGACGTTTCACGGCGCCGAACTGCTGCTATCCAAGAAGTTTCCGTTCGTCGCCTATTTCATTCGCCATGCGGTCAGGCACGCCCAGGCCTTGATCTGCAATTCCAACTATACCGCCGGACAGCTCGCGGCACTGACCGGGGTTCCGGTGGCATCGATACACGTGATTCCGTTCGGCGCCACGGTCGAGATCAAACCCGTCGAGAAAAACCGCGCCAAGCCGGTCAAGGACGTGTTGTATGTCGGCCGTCTAATCGAGCGCAAAGGTGTCGGCTATTTGCTGAATGCGTGGCCGGACATCGTCAAGCACACCCAAGCGCGCTTGCATATCGTCGGCGACGGCGACAAGGCGGCCGAGTGGAAGGCCTTGGCCCAAACGCTCGGCATCGAAGCCAGTGTCAGCTTCCACGGCGTCGTGACCAACGAGCAATTGGAACAATTGTATCGCGAGGCCGACGTGTTCGTGTTGCCGTCCATTGTCGATAGCCGGGGCGACACCGAGGGTCTCGGCATTGTGTTGGTCGAGGCCTTGGCTTACTTGACGCCGGTGGTGGCTTGCGATGTCGGCGGCATCTCCGACGTGATTCGCGATGGTGAAACCGGCTTGCTGGTGCCGCAGCGCGACGCCAAGGCGCTGACGGATGCGGTATTGAAAGTACTCGAAAACCCTGAATTGGCCGAGCGTTTGGTCAATGCCGGAGCGGCCCACGCGAGGACATATTTCGATTGGCGGCGTATCATAGACGCCTTGTCTAACGTATATGGTTCGGTTACTCGTGAAAAGTCCTAAACCACTATCGATACTATCCGGCGTTTCCGGTTGGTTTTGGCTTTACGTAGGCCTAATTCTGCTGGGCGCCTACTTGCTGTACGCGGCGATCGTGCCGACCTATAAATCGCCCAATTCCCGCTTGTGGAGCTCGGCGATGGGTTATCCGGCCATGTTGCGCAAAATGAACGCGGAGATTCCAATCGAAACCGCGTTGCCGAGCCAGCGGGAAATGGTTAAGACCGTGTCGGCGGCCGGTGAAATCGGCTTTTTGCACGAGGTGCCGATCAATATCGAAGTCGCCAGTATCGTGACCGATGTGTATGTGGAGAGCGGCGCGAAAATCAAGGTCGGCGATCTGTTGCTACGTCTGGATAACGGCGGCAGTCCGACCCGTTTGGCCCGTTTGGATGTCGAGGACAAACGGAATGCCTACGAAAAGGCCCGCCGCGATTATTTGCGGGAGAAAGAGGCCTTCAAAAGCGGCATCATCGCCCAAACCGATTTGGCGCAGTACGAAGCGGACATGAATCAGGCCCGAATCGAATTGAATAAGGCGCAGGAAAGTTTGAGCCAATCGTTCGAGTCGCGCAGCAAGAACATCTTCGGCGACGCCAAGCAAAGCAGTCGCGGCGCCAAGACCGACATCCTGTCACCGATCGACGGCGAAGTCGTCCAGGTGGCGACCTATGCGGGCGAGAACATCCTAGGCCCTAAGAACGGCTTGATGTCGCTGGGCGATACCTTGATGTTCAAGGCTTCGGTCGATCAGCGCTATTTTTCGACGATACAAGCCGGCAATCGGGCGGAAGTCTATTTGCAGGCCTATCCCGATAAGCCGTTCGCCGCCAAGGTGATTAAAATCGACAACTTCATCGCGGTCGCCGGCAAGGCCGACGCGACAGTCCCCTATACGTTCAACGTTTGGTTGGAATTGGAGGGGGTGCCGACCGAATCGATACCGCTGGCGCGTGGTATGAACGGCTATTGCCGCTTCGATTATCCGTTTCAGGCCCTAGCGATACCGGAAAAAGCCTTGCTGAATTATTCCGGACAGCGCGGCGTCGTCATGACGGTCAATGCCGAGCGGCGTTTGGAGTTGAAGCAGGTCACCTACAGCGCCAGCATGGATGGCATGGTAGCGATTTCGTCCGGGCTCGGCGAGCGGGAGCGCGTGGTATTGAGCGGACAAGTTGGTTTGCAATCCGGCGATAAAGTCAAATTTGAAGAATGATGAATAGAAAATCGGCGAAGATGAGTGTCGAAGCCTCGAACGGGGCGGAGATCGGTGATAGACGTCTAGACAAAACCGGAGCCAGAAGCCGCGACTGGATTCGGGCTTGGCTGATCGGTGCGGCGATGACCTGCGCCGGCATGCCCTCGGCTCAGGCTTGGCCGTATGGCGACGATGCGGAAGCCGACAGCGGCGAAGTCGCCGCGCCCGCATTTTGCGAAGGCATACCGCGCCAGTCGGTCGGTCGCTTGAGCTTGCCGGGCGCGATCAAAATGGCGTTGTGCCACAACCCTTCGGTCGTTAAAGCGCGTCGCGACGTGCGGTCGGCGCGTTTGAACTACGACGCCGAGGACGCCAAATACGCGTCCGAGGTCGAATTCACCGTCAATGAAAGTTATCAGTTCGGCGATACCAGCCAGATCGAAAATGTGGTCAACGTCGACCCGGCCAATCCCACCTCGATCCGTTCCAATTCGGAACGCACCTATATGAGTCTGCGCTGGACCGCGCCCTGGTGGTACAAATCCGAATTCAAGTACGAGGCAGCCAAGAGCCGCTTGGGTATACAGTTAGCCGAGGCGCGTTTGAACCGTACCGAACAGGATGTGATGTTCTCGGTTTATAAGGCCTATCTGGCGGCGCTGGTGCAGAAACATAAGCTGGATATCGAGACTCGCAAACTCGAGGCGATCAGCGACCAGAGCAAAACCCAACAACGCAATTTCGAATTGGGGCGCGCTTCCGAAGTCGGCGTCGTGATCGAGGAAGGCAATTTGCTGAATCAGCAATTGACCGCCGGCGACACCCGCGAGGCGATGGATACCAAAATGAACGAGTTGCTGGGCTGGCTGGATATCAAGAATGCCACCGGCGTGGAATTGGACGACTATCCGCTGGAGCCGGGCAAGAGCGATGTTCACGCCTACGATATCGACCGGGCCTTGCAGTTCCAAACTCAGGAAGTCAATATCCAGATAGTTCAACAAGCGGTCGAAATCGACAAGCACGAAGATGTCTGGAAACCCACCGTCTCGACCTGGGCCGGTTACAGTCCCTACATCAAGTCGGTCGGTACTTCGCAATCCAGGGAAATCAACGACTTGGTGACCGTGGGCGTGGAAGTGCAAGTCGAGTTGCCCAATTTCGAGGCTCGCGATGCCGCCGTTAAGGTGGCCTCTCACGACAAGACCATGTTGGACGAGCAATTGCGCGGCGCGATCGACGATACCCGCAGCCAATCCAGGCAATTTCAAAATAAATTAACCAAATTGACCGAGCAGATCGAACTACTGGACAAATTGCGCAAGGTTCAGGAACGCCGACTGGAAGCCGGCCGGAAAAGTGTGGAGCTTGGCACGATGAACCCGATGGAATACCGGAATCTGGAAAGCAATCTGGATGCGACCCAAACCCAGCGCTTGGATAAATTGTTCGATTATCTGGTGGCGGAAGCCGAGTTGAAACATCTGTACGGCATCGACGTGCTCGCTAACATTCGTTGACAACGACAATACCGGAGGAATTGCGGTCGGTACGGGTAGGAGATCCGCCGAAGTTGCCCTGATTAGTGGGCCGACAGGCTGAGAAAAGCAGCGCCGCCGCGCGCCCCGACTTGCGTGATTGCGTTTTCTTGTTAGCTAGGGCGACAAGACTTGCTCCGTCGGATCGGTGTTTTGCTCGGCCAGCGACCAACCACCCCCTAAAGCTTTATACATTTGTATTTGAGCGGTCAACACATCCAATCTTGCTTGGACGCGGTTGTTTTCGGTGCCCAGGTAGCTGCTCTGCGCATTCAACAATGCTTGGAAATCCACCGCGCCCAAACGGTAACGGTCCTCGGAAATCCGGTAAGCCAACTTGGCCTGCTCCGCGGCGCTTTGTAGGGCTTGCACACGGCGGCGGCTGTTGGCGAAGGTCGCGGCGGCGTCCTCGACTTCCTTGAAGGCGGTCAACACGGTTTGTCGGTAGTTTTCGATCAACTCGGCATTCGCGGCTAATGCGTAGTCCAGAGCGGCTTCCAAGCGCCCGCCTTGGAACAGCGGCTGGGAAAGTCCGGCCGCCAGACTCGCCGCCACGCCGGCCGGTTGCGGGTTGGCAAGCACGCTGCTTAGGCTTAACTGCAACTTCGGATAAAACGCGGCGCGCGCCACGGCGATATCGGCATTGGCGGCCACCAGCTCCATTTCCAATTGACCGATGTCCGGTCTTCGCTGTAATAGGTCGGCGGGCTGCGAGGCGGGAATGCTCGGTGTCGCCAGATCGGCGAAGCGCGCCGGCGCCAAGTGTAAATGTTGCGGCGGGTGGCCGAGTAAAATCGCCAAACTGTTTTCCGCGAGCGCTTGTTGCTGGATCAGCTGGTCTAGGCTGGCGCGGGCATTGGCATGGGCCGTGCGTTGCTGGGCCACTTCCAGTTCGTAGGCGGCGCCGGCTCGTTGGCGAGCTTCGACGATAGTCAAGATCGCGCCGACCGTTTCCAGGAAATCGGCCGCGATTTGCCGGCGTTCTTGGAGGGCCAGCAGGTTGAAATAGGTCTGGCCGATGTCGGCCATTACGACCAGCCGTAGCGCGTCGCGGGCGAACAGCTGGCTCAGCACGCGAGCGCCGCCGGCGTCGCGCTTGGCCCGATTGGCGCCCCACAAATCCACCTCGTAACCGATGTCGATTTGGCCGCTGGTTTTCTGGCTGTCGCTCAGTTCGTTGCGGCTGTCGCTGAAGTTGCCGTCCAACGTCGCACTGGGCCAGAGGTCGGCACCGGCGATTCTGGCTTGAGCGCGCGCTTGCGCTATCCGTTGAACGGCCGCGGCCAGATCCTTGTTGGCGGCCAAGGCTTCGCCGATCAAAAGGTTGAGTTGCTCGCTGGAGAAAGCTCGCCACCATTGCTCATCGATATCGGCCGGATCGTCCGCGCGCGCTTCCCGCCAATGCGTCGGCGTTTCGGCGCTGGGGCGTCGGTAGTCGGACAACAGGTTACAGCCGGCGTTCAGGCTTAGTAACACAACTAGGAACGCTGGATGTCGGGCTTTCTTGGTCATTCCGCCGCCAAGGCCACGACCGGATCCAGAAAGGCGGCCTTGCGGGCCGGTAGGTAGCCGAATAACACGCCGGTACCGAAGGCGCAGGAAAAAGCGAGGATCGCCGGCAGCGGCGAAAACAGCACCGCCATCTCGAAGTACTTCAAAACGTAACCGGCGGCAAATCCCAGCAACACACCCATAAATCCGCCCAAGGTACAGACCACCGCGGCTTCGGTGTTGAATTGCAACAAAATATCGCGGCGGCGGGCGCCGGTGGCGATACGGATACCGATTTCGCGGGTGCGTTCGGTGACGCTGACCAACATGATGTTCATGACGCCTATGCCGCCGACCAGCAAGGAAATAGCGGCGACAATGCCTAGCATCAAGGTAAAGGTATTCTGGGTTTCGGTGGCCGATTCGATAATCGAGGCCATGTTGCGTATCCGGAAATCCTCGGTCTGGTGACGGGCGATCAGCAAATCGGTGATCGCTTGTTGGGTGGCGTCGATCTTAATGACGTCCTCGACCCGCACCGTGATGCCCCCCAGATACTTCTGGCCGAACAAACGGGTCAGGCCGGTCGTAATCGGCACGAACACCGCGTCGTCGCGGTCGCTGCCTTGGGCGTCGGCACCCTTGGTTGCCATTACCCCGATCACTTCGAACGGAATATTGCCTATCATCACGAAACGGCCCAGCGGGTCTTCGCCTTCGGCGAACAACAGTTTGCGTACCGTTTCGCCCAATACCACCACCGGTGCGTAGCGCCGCTGGTCGCGCTCGTCGAAAAAATCGCCAAGCGCGACCGGCCAGTCGCGTACCCACGGCATGCTGGACGCGACGCCTTGCACGCTGGTCGCGTAATCGACGCTACCGTAACGCACGGTCATCCGGCCGTTGCGTTCCGGCGCGGCCGATGCGACGTTGGCCAGTTCCGCGATCGCGTCGGTATCGGCGAGTGTCAAGGTGGCCACGTCGCCGCCACCGCGAAAGCCCGGTAGGCCGGGGCGGATCGATAGGATGTCGGTGCCCATCGCCCGCATTTGCTCCAGCACTTTTTCCTGGCTGCCTTGGCCGACCGCCAACATGGTCACGACGGCGGCGACGCCGATGACGATGCCCAGCAAGGTTAGCGCGGTGCGAAACAGGTTGACGCGTAGCGAGCGTAGCGCGGTCTTGGCTGCTTCGCCCAGTTCCGCCGCCAGCCCCGCGCCGCCGATGCCGGAGTGCGCCGGCGGCGGCAGGGCCGAACCGCCGATATGAGCTTCCCCGTCGCCGACGATCTTGCCGTCGGCGATATGAATCACGCGTTGCGCATGGGCCGCGATTTTTTCGTCGTGCGTGATCAACAATACCGTGCGGCCTTCGGCGTGCAGATTGCCGAGCAGACTCATCACCTCCATGCCGCTGTGACTGTCCAGCGCGCCGGTCGGTTCGTCGGCCAGAATCACCGGCGGGTCGTTTATCAAGGCACGGGCGATTGCGACCCGTTGCTGCTGGCCGCCGGAAAGTTGCATCGGTCGGTGCTCGCCACGCTCGGCCAGACCCAGTTTGCTTAACAGCTGCAAGGCGCGTCGTCGGCGTTCGAGCTTCGGTAGGCCGGCGTAGAGGGCAGGTATCTCGACGTTTTCGGTGGCGGTGGCGGTATTCAGCAAATTGTAGCGTTGGAATACGAAACCGAAGCTATCCCGCCGTAGCGCGGCCAGTTGGTCGGGGTCCAGGTCGGCCACGTCGCGACCGAGCACCCGGTAAGCGCCGGCGTCGGCACGGTCCAGGCAGCCTATCAAATTCATCAGCGTCGACTTGCCCGACCCGGATTGGCCGACGATCGCGACGAATTCGCCGGGCCAAATCGTCAGCGAGACGCCGTCCAGCGCTCGAACCGTGGCGTCGCCGTTCGGATAGACGCGCTGAATGTCGGTCAGTTGCAGCAATGGCGTCTGATTCATAGGCGCGGTACTCCGGGCGCCGCATTCGGACCGAGCGGTCCGGGGTCCTTACGGCGGTTTTTGATCTTGTCTTCGCCGCCGGCGGGCGGTTCGACCCGGTCGCCGACCGCCAGTCCGGCCCGCACTTCGGCGAAACGGCGATTGCGCAAGCCGATTTGGACGACTTTCTCGCCGCCGTCCGGGCCGGCGACCTTGACGCGATAGGCGTCTCCCAAGTCGCTGTCGTTGCGGCGGTCGCGGGCGCCGAGCGCGTTGATCGGTATTAGCGGGACTTGCTCGGCCTTGCCCAGCACGAAAAACATCTGGGCGCTCATGCCGGTCATCAATTGCCGGTCGTGGTTGTCGACGTCGACCAACACGTTATACAGTACGACGTTGTTGATGACTTCCGGCGTCGGCAGTATTTGCCTGACCGTGGCTTGCCAACGCCGCTCGCCCGAGCCCATCGTCGTGAAATATACCGCCATGGCCGGGCGGAGCCGCATCACATCGGCTTCGGCGACTTGGGCGCGTACCGTCATCGTGTCCAGTTTCGCCAACTGCAGGATCATCGGCGTGGTTTGATTGGCGTTTAACGTTTGGCCCTCGCGGGCTTTTTGATCGACCATCGTGCCGGCCATCGACGCGTAGATTTTGGTGTAGCCCAAATTGGTTTTATCGCCGTTCAGCGTCGATTGCAATTGCTCGATTTGCGCTTCCAGCGCCGCGACGGTGGCGTCGGCGTTTTTCAACGTGAATTCGCTGTTTTGAAAATCCTGGACGCTGACGCCGTGGCTGACCAGCAATTCCCGGTTGCGTTCGTATTGCTGACGGGCGAACAGTGCTTGGGCTTGTTGACCGCGCAATTGCGCTTGCAGGTTCTTGATATTGGCTTCGTCGGCGGCGACCCGAGCCGCATAAATTCGCGGATCGATCTGCGCCAGTAGTTGGCCGGCCTCGACATCGTCACCGATTTTGACTTGGATTTTTTGTAACTGACCGGTGACTTGGGCGCCGACATCCACGTATTCCTTGGGCTCGAGTTTGCCTTGAGCGGTGACGGTTTCCTCAATGTCCCCGAGCGTGACGGTCGCTAACGCGGGGCGGTCGGCATCCGTGGACTTATTAGTGGGCGTCAGCCAGCGATAAGCCGCGATCGCGGTAGTCAACAGCAACAGCAAAATGATCGCGGGCCGACGTTGACGGCTACGGTTATTCTCCGGGTTTGGCGGCATGGCAACGGTATCGGTTGATTACGGTTGGTACTAGTAAACATTCCGACCGGCAGTAGTGGCGATGGCTTCGACAGCGGTAGGTGGGTAAATCTTCCCGAGCCTGAACAATTCGGCGGCGGGATCGCGGCTCGCTAGTGAGCCGGTGTTCAGTTTAGGTGTTGCGCGGACGCTTGGCAAGACGGTCGAGCCGTAGCTGGGTGTAAAGCTTGGTAAAGGTGGCGAAAATCATTGGCGCGGTCAACGCGCCGTTTCGAACTCGAGTGGGATGGGAGGAGTCTTCACTCCGTCATTAGGGTGGGGGCGGTCCCTTGCGACGGCCGCCCCTCTTTGGAGTAGCGACTGACCCGTTAGCCGGCCGAACGTGCGGATCGCGAGAGTTTCATGGAACCGACAGCCAGCAATCCGGAGAACATCAGCAGTCCGGAAGCGGGCAATGGCACTTGGCTGACCAGCGGTGTTTGAGTCAGGCTGACCGCGCCGGCACCGACGAAGGTCAGACCGGTTACGAAGGCTTGCGGATTGTTGGGGTCCAGGCCCGCGCTGACTTCGATGCCCAGAATTCGGAAGCGGCTGACGCCGCCGGGTTCGAAGAAGTACTCAATGCCTGCGGTCAATGCCGCCGCGAACACGTACTCCGTATTCTCCCAAAGGTACAGATCGTAAATTCCGTCCCCGAGATTGGTGGGCAACAGAACGGAAGCAATGTTGGGGCCGGATGTGACTTCGTAGTCGTAACCGACCGCTACCTCAGGGTCGATAAAGATGGGTTGTTCAGGCTGAACATTGAAATCGAAGACAAAAGCGCCGTCTACGACAACCGGCAACAACGGGTTGGACGGCGTTGCGCCGGGCGTCAAACCGTTGCGGATGCTGAACGACCAGAAGCCGGGATCGCCGTTGACGACATTGGTGTTATTGGCAATATCGAGAATATCGCTGGTGAACGAACCCGGCAGCGTGAAGTAATTGACGTTGTCGCCGGCGTCGAAACCGGCTTGCGCGGGGGTGCCGCCTAAGCCGTTGCTGCCGTTGCTGGCGTCGCCGGTGGTCCATTCCAGCCGGTCGTAGCGAAATTCGACGTCGAAATCGCCGTTTTGCTGGTTGCGCAACACCAGTTGGAAGTTATTGGTTTTGTCGGCGTGTTCGCTGTAGTAACCGACGTTGTTCCAGGTGACGATGGTCGTATTGCTGTTCGGCGCGCCGACGTAAACGTTGCCGCAACCGTCGCAACGCGTATCGACATCGGCCCAATAGGGCGCGATCATCGGTTGTTCGGAGATCGGGAAACTGCTGGGCGTGAATTCGGATAGCGGCGACTGAAACGTGATATTGCCGTTGTTGTTCACGTAAAAGTTGTTGAACACGTTTCCGTAAAAATTAACGGCAAACGGCAGATTCAACATCGAACTCGATTCGTCATCGTTAGGGGTCAGGGCTATCTCGCCGAATGTGCCATCCGCCAGCGTCAACAACGAAACGGCGTTTGCCGAACCGGGTACCGCTAACGTCAGGGACAGAATTCCGCCGACTATCAGTGCTTTCATTCCACTCTCCTTGCTGCAATTGTGATGGACTGGTGTCGCGCAAGTGTTTGCTCCCGATTGTTTTCCAGCTCTTCGCCTTGTATTTATGACAATCGTGTGACAATTATTGCGACGGTTCCATTCTATCGAGCGAAATTTTGTGATGTCAATCAAAATTTTTGATGGAAACTCGGCTAGTTGGCTAGGTGCGCGCTACGGCAAGCGGTTCCGGTAAGCCTGCATTGGATGTTGACGGTGCGCGCGGACATTTCCGCATTCGTCCGGCCGGACGCTACACTTAATAGCTATCCCGTTGGCACAATTATCGCTTTTACTGGGACAATAGCGTTTTTCACCGGCAAGCGACAAAAATATGACGGACAAATACGGCATCGACAGTCATAAATTGGTGTACCACCCCAAGCGCGTCGCTCAATGGCTGGACGGCAGGCAGGACTGGGAACTCGCCAAATCGGTCTACCCGATCTACATGGAAATCTCGCCGGTCGGCGCCTGCAACCATCGCTGCACTTTTTGCGCGGTCGATTACATCGGCTATCAGGCCAAGCGATTGGACGTCAACATTCTGGCGGATCGTTTGGCCGAGATGGGCCGGCTGGGCGTGAAAAGCATCATGTACGCCGGCGAAGGCGAGCCTATGCTGCATAAGGACATTAACGACATCGTCAAAGCCACCGTGGATGCCGGCATCGACGTATCGTTTACCACCAACGGCACCCTGATGAACGCCAAGTTTATCGAACAGTCGCTGCCGCTGACCTCGTGGATTAAAGTCTCCTTGAACGCCGGTAGCGCCGAGAACTACGCGGCGATACACCGTACCAAAGCCGCCGATTTCGACTTGGTGCTGAACAATTTGCGAGCCGCCGTCGCGCATAAACGCGCCTATGGCCTGACTTGCACGCTAGGCGCGCAGATTTTGCTGTTACCCGAAAACCGCGGCGAAATCGCCATTTTGGCCGGGATTTGCAAGGACATCGGCCTGGATTATCTGGTGGTCAAACCCTATTCCCAACACCTGTTCAGCGAGACTCGGCTCTACGAAAATCTGCGCTACGACGATTTGCTGGGCATGGCCGAAGAACTGGCGGCCTTTAACGGCGACGGCTTCAACGTGGTGTTTCGCGAACAAACCATGAAAAATTACAGCCAGTCGGACGAGCAACGTTACCAAACCTGTCACGCCACGCCGTATTTTTGGGCCTACATCATGGCCGACGGCGAGGTTTACGGCTGCAGCGCCTATTTGACCGACTCGCGTTTTGCCTACGGCAATATTGCCGAACAAAGTTTTCAGGCGATCTGGGAAGGCGACAAGCGCCGGGCGAACTGGCATTACATCGGCCACGAACTGGACATTCACGAGTGCCGCAAAAACTGCCGGATGGAAGCTGTCAATCAATATTTGGACAAACTGGCCGACAACCAACCCGCCCATGTCAATTTCATTTAAGGACAAATCATGAAGGTTATTGTTACCGGCGGTGCCGGGTTTATCGGCAGTCATCTCAGCCGCGAGCTGTGGCGCCTGGGCCATTCGGTCCAAGTCATCGATAGCCTGATCGGCGGCCGCAAGGAAACCATCGCCGATTTGCTGGGCCAGGACCGCTTCGCGTTTAATCAGGCAGACATTCGTGAATTTGCCGCCATCGCACCGTTATTCGACGGTGCCGATTGGGTGTTTCATCTGGCCGGTTTGGCCGACATCGTACCGTCCATCGAAAAGCCGCGCGCCTATTTCGAAACCAATGTCGACGGCACTTTCAACGTGCTGGAAGCGGCTCGCGCCGCCGGGGTCAAGCGCTTGGTGTATGCCGCTTCGTCGTCTTGCTACGGCCTGGCCGAACAGTGCCCAACCCCGGAAACCGCGCCGGTCAAACCGCAATATCCCTATGCCTTGACTAAATATCTCGGCGAGGAATTGGTATTGCACTGGGCGCAGTTGTACGGCCTGCCGGCGCTATCGCTACGCTTGTTCAACGTTTACGGACCGCACGCCCGCACCACCGGCGCTTACGGTGCGGTGTTCGGCGTGTTTTTGGCGCAAAAACTCAACGGCAAGCCGTTTACCGTGGTCGGCGACGGCACCCAAACCCGCGACTTTACTTACGTCACCGACGTGGCCAATGCCTTTATCGCCGCCGCCGAGTCGGGCTTAGCCGGCGAAGTGATGAACGTCGGCAGCGGCGGCACTTACAGCGTGAATCAATTGGTCGGCTTGTTGGGCGGCCCGGTGGAATATATTCCCAAACGACCCGGCGAGCCGGACTGCACCTTCGCCGACACTTGCAAGATTCGCGAGAAACTGGGCTGGCAACCGCAAGTCAGTTTCGAACAAGGCGTCGCCAACATGCTGGCGCACATCGATTATTGGCGGGAAGCGCCGCTGTGGACCTCGGCCTCGATCGCCGACGCCACCGCCGATTGGTTTAAATACCTGGATAAATAGGAGGTCGCGATGCCATTAGTACAAGCCGCGGGACAATTCGCCGAACTGATGGCGGGCTGCCGTTTCAACGCGGCGGACGGGGCTGCTTTGGACGGCGAAGGCGTTGTCGCCGACGTTTTGTCCGAATTCGCGCGGGTCAAGCAGCAACAGGCCAAAGTCATCATTTTAGGCAACGGCGGCAGCGCGGCGATAGCCAGCCATGTCATCACCGATCTGCGCAACGTCGGCGGCTTGTGCGCAGTGACCTTGCACGAAGCGGCGCCTCTGACCTGCTTTACCAACGATTTCGGTTACGAACAGGCGTTCGCCAAGCAAGTCTCGGCCTTCGCTTATCCGGACGATGTGCTGATTGCGATCAGCAGCTCCGGGCAGTCGGCCAACATCGTCAACGCGGTGGCGGCGGCCAATGCCAAGGGACTCGCGGTACTGACCCTTAGCGGTTTCAAGCCCGACAATCCGCTGCGCCGGTTAGGGCGCTGGAATGTCTGGCTGGACAGCAGCCATTACGGCATGGTCGAGTTGGCGCATTTGTTCGTGCTGCACCACATCACCGATCAATTGATTAAAAAGTAGGCTTATGTCGACATCCAAAATCGTCTCGATCGAGCAACTGGCCCAGCGTTCCGCCGAATTGAAGGCGGCGGGTAAAACCGTGGCGCTGTGCCACGGCACCTTCGATTTGCTGCACATCGGCCATATCCGCCATTTACAGGCCGCCGCGCGGGAGGCTGATGCCCTGCTGGTTAGCGTCACCGCCGACGAATACGTCAACAAAGGCCCCGGTAGGCCGGTGTTCAACCAATATTTGCGCGCCGAAAACATTGCCGCGCTGGCTTGCGTGGATAGCGTGGCGATCAACCATGCCGTGACCGCCGTCAACGTGCTGGATGCGGTCAAGCCGGATTTGTACGTCAAGGGCAGCGACTACAAGAGCACCAGCGACGATTTGACCGGCAACATCCAGCACGAACGGGACGCGGTCGAGCGCCACGGCGGCAAGGTGTTCTTCACCGACGAATTGACCTCGAGTTCCACCCGCTTGTTGAACGAATATTTCGAAGTGTTCTCGCCGGAGATTTCCGCTTACTTGGACGAATTCAAGGAGCGGATTTCCGCCAACGCGATGATAGACCAGCTTAAGCGCTTGCAGGGCTTGAACGTGCTGGTGGTCGGCGAGGCCATCGTCGACGAATACCATTACACCTCGGCCTTAGGCCAGTCCGGCAAGGGCAACGTGTTTTCGGTCAAGTACAACGACTACGAACGCTTCGCCGGCGGCGCGATCGCGGTCGCCAACCACGTGGCCGAGTTTGCCGGCAACGTGACCTTGTTGTCCGGGTTGGGCGCGACTAAAAGCCACGAAGACTTCATCCGCACTAATTTGAATCCCAACATCGATCCGGTGTTTTTCTTTAGCCAGGATCGGCCGACCATCGTCAAGCGCCGCTACGTCGATGCCGACATCGCCAAATTGTTCGAGGTGTATTTTTACAACGACGCCCCGTTGCCGGTGGAAATCAATCGTAAGATCGTGGCCTGGCTGGAGCGGCATTTAGGCGATTTCGACGTCGTGATCGTGCCGGACTTCGGCAACGGTTTCATTTCCGGCGACATGGTCGCGGCCTTGTGCGCCGGCGCCAAGTTCCTGGCCGTCAACGCCCAAGTTAACAGCGGCAATCGCGGTTACCATTTGATCACCCGCTATCCGCGCGCCAATTTCCTGTCGATGAACGAACCGGAATTGCGTTTGGCGGTACACGACAGAGGCGGGGCGATCGAGGAACTGGCCGGACAGTTGGCCGACAGGCTGGCGGCCAGCCACATCGCGATCACCCGTGGCACCAAGGGCGCGTTGCTGCTGGATCAAGCCAAGACCCAGTACAAGATTCCGGCCCTGTCTTCCAAGGTGGTGGACCGCATCGGCGCCGGCGACGCCTTCTTGTCGGTGGCCGGCTTGTGTCTGGGCGCCGGCTTGGCGCCGGACGCGGCCTTGTTCGCCGGTAGCGCGGCGGCGGCGCTGGACGTGCAAATCGTCTGCAACCGCGAGCCGGTGCGGGCGGTGGCTTTGTTCAAATACATCACCACTTTGCTCAAATGAACGTGCCGACAACCGCCGAACTGCAAGATTTGTATTACCGCATGCTGCGCATCCGCCGTGCCGAAGAGGCCATCGCCGCCCGTTACGCCGAGCAGCACATGCGTTGCCCGACCCATTTGTGCATCGGCGAGGAAGCCATCGCGGTCGGCGTTTGCGCGCATCTGACCGAGAGCGACAAGGTATTCAGCAACCATCGCGGCCACGGTCACTATCTGGCCAAGGGTGGCAGTCTGGTCGGCCTGATCGCAGAACTGTACGGTTTAGCCGCTGGATGTTGCGGCGGGCGTGGCGGTTCGATGCATTTGAGCGATTTATCGGCCGGCTTTATCGCCTCCACACCCATCGTCGGTGGCACGGTGCCGGTCGCGGCCGGCTACGCCTGGGGCGAACAGCGCCGAAATTCAAACAACGTCGTGGTAGTGTTTTTCGGCGACGGCTGTTTCGAGGAAGGCGTGCTGCACGAAACCATGAATTTCGCGGTGCTGAAAAAACTGCCGCTGGTGATGGTTTGCGAGAACAACCAATACTCGGTGATGACGCCGTTATACGAACGCCAGCCGGCTCGCGACATTTATCAAATTGCTGCCGCCCACGGCTTGCAGGCCGTCAGCGGCGACGGCAACAAGGTCGAACACGTCCATGCGCTGGCGGAAAACGCCATCGCCGCCGCCCGCAACGGCGAGGGCCCGCAGTTCCTGGAATTGCATACTCACCGTTGGCCGGAACATTGCGGACCGAACGAGGACGACGAGCTGGGCTACCGCATGCCCGGCGAACTGTTGGCCTGGAAACAGCGCTGTCCGCTGTTGCATACCGGGAGGACCTTGGCCGATGCCGGCGTCGGCGCGGAGGTATTGCTCGAAATCGAGCAACGGGTCGGCGCCGAAATCGCCGAAGCCTTCTCCGAAGCCTTGGCCGGCCCGGCGCCGGCATTGGCGAGCATGGAGCGGCATGTGTATGTCTGAGATCTTGACCTTGAGTTACGGCGCGGCGATCCGCGAAGCCTTGGACGACGGGTTGGCGCGGTTTTCGGACATGCTGTTGATCGGCGAGGGCGTGCCCGATCCGAAAACCATTTTCGCCACCACCCAAGGTTTGCGCGAGAAATACGGCGCCGAGCGGGTGTTGGACATGCCGCTGGCCGAAAACGGCATGACCGGTATTTGCATCGGCGCGGCGCTGGCCGGCATGCGGCCGGTGCTGGTGCATCAGCGCATCGATTTCGCGCTGCTGGCGATGGATCAACTGGTCAACAACGCAGCCAAATGGCATTACATGTTCGACGGCAAGCAAAGCGTGCCGCTGGTGGTGCGAGTCATCATCGGTCGCGGCTGGGGGCAGGGGCCGCAGCATTCTCAAAGCTTGCAGGCGATGTTCGCCCAAGTGCCCGGCCTGAAAGTGGTGATGCCGACCACGGCAAGCGATGCCTACCATTTCATGCTGGACGCGATCGCCGACGACGGCCCGGTGTTGTTCGTCGAACACCGCTGGCTGCATCATGTGATCGGCCAAGTCGATAAAGATCGGCCCGCCGCCGGCTTGAGCGGCGCGGCGCGCTTGCGCGAAGGCCGCGATGTCAGCATCGCCGCGTTCTCGCATATGACGATTGAAGCGTTGAAGGCCGCCGCCGTACTGGCCGAACACGGTATCGAAACCGACGTGGTGGACATGCGCTGCCTGACCCCGCTGGATGTCGATGCTGTCGCACGCTCGGCCGCCGAAACCGGCTTGTTGCTGGTGGCCGATTGCGCGCCGGAAATGGCGTCGCTCGGCCATACCTTGATCTCGCGCTTGTATCAACGGCAGCCGCACCCGTTAAAACAAGCGCCGCGCCTGATCGCCTATCCCAACCATCCGGTTCCGACCACGCATTTTTTAGCCAACCATTACTACCCCGGCGCGGAGCGCATCGCCGAGACGGTGCTGGAGTTATTGGATCGCCGGCCGCTACTAGACAGCGTCCGGCGGCAATTGCAATCCGATTTGGCCAAGGATCAGCCCGACCGCAGTTTCGTCGGCCCGTTTTAACTTATTCGAGAACTCGCCATGTCCAAACCTGAGCAAATCAACCGATTCGGCAATGCCGCAGTCACTTCCATCCCGGAAGACGCGCCGTTGTTCAACAAGCCCGGCCACAAGTTGCGCACCTCCAATCAGATCGTCGATCGCAGTGCCTTGTCGCAAGACTATCAGGTCATCGACACCAGCCAGTTAAGCCGTTTGCCGGGGCAGAAATTCAAGACCGTGTCGCACGACGGCCAGGAAGGCATCGTGCGCCTGGAGGCCGGCTGCGAACACGAGCCTTCGGTGCCCAATCAGTTCACCGGTCCCAGTTTTCGTACCCAGCGCGAACGCTTCCGCTTCGACGGCCACAAGATGATGCATCACTTGGACCGGGTGCAGGCTTGGCAAAACGGCCAGCGTTTCGCGCCGGTGCATATCGACATGGGTTTGACCAAGTTCTGCAACACCGCCTGCTTGTACTGCTATGCGGTGGTACAGAACATGACCAAAGGCGCGATGATAGGCCGCGAGGCCTTGCTGAATTTCGTGCGCGACTGCGGCAAGCTGGGCGTGCGCTCGTTGGGTTTCATTGGCGACGGCGAGCCGACGCTGAATCCGACTTTGTACGACGCGACCGTGTTGGCCGGCGAATTGGGTATAGACACCGCGATGGCGACCAACGGCATCGCCTTGGACATGGATCGCGCCCACGACCTGCTGAAAAACATGAGCTACATTCGCTTCAACCTGTCCGCCGGCACGCCGGAAGGTTTTCGCCGGGTGCATCAGTCGGTGGAAGGCAATTTCGACTTGCTGATCGCCAAGATCCGCGAACTGGTCAAAATCAAGAAAGAAAATAATTACAAATGCACGATAGGCCTGCAAATGGTACTGATCCCCGAGTGCTTCGACGAAGTGCTGGCCGAAGCCAAGTTGGGTGCCGAATTGGGCGTGGATTACTTCGTCATCAAACATTGCTCGGATTCCGAATACAAGGAAATCGGCATCGATTACGACGCCTATCTGAACGTCAACGACCTATTGAAACAGGCCGAAGCACTAAGCAACGAGCACTACGTGGTGCAGGCCAAATGGAACAAGATCAACGCCGCCGGCGAAACCAATCTGTACAAGGACGGCTACCGTAAATACGACCAATGCTTCGGCACGCCGTTTCTATTGCAGATTTCCGGCAACGGCAAAATCTATCCGTGCGGACCGTTCTTCAACAAGGAACGGTTTTACATCGGCGATCTGCACAGCGATTCGTTTTACGATCTGGTCGCCAACAGCGAGCGCTACTGGCAGGTGCACAAAGACGTCTCCGAGTCGGTCGATGTACACAAAGATTGCGCGATCGGCTGCCGCCAGGATTATGTGAACAAATTCCTGTGGGATTTAAAAAATCCGCCGGAACATATTAATTTTATTTAATATCGACCAAACCGGGTGCGCGATGAATCAAGTGAGCGAGACGCAAAGCCAACACGATTCGGCGAAGGATGCATTTTTTATGAATATAGAAGATGCCTACCTGACCGCACTTAAACAAAATCCGGTGGTCGAAAACGGCCGGACTCGGCCGCAATATTGCTATTACGACGGTCCGCTCACCGACATTGTATTGCCGAACTTTATTCAGGTACCCGCCGACAATTTTAGCGAATTCTTTTCGCATAATCATTTGCCGATACCTGAGTTAATTGCTATTTCGCACGAGGGCGTCGTGCATTTCAACGAGATGCCGGCCGATATTATCGACGAAATTCACCAGCAGCGTACGCAATATAAAGTCGTCGATTATATTCATGCGGACAGTTTTTTCGCCGATCCGTTATTAGCGTTAAATGTCGCCAAACAACGGAACCGAATTTATTGCGGACATCCGACGATAGACGGTTTGCAAATCTGTTATTACCGCGGGGAACTACCCGAGCACGGCATAGAAAATCTGCTGCATTTGGAATTGGATCAAGCCATCGAATTCTTCGTCGATACCGCTTACCGGTTGCCGACGAAAATCGAATTGCCCGACGAATTGGAAGACGAGTTGAAAACCTCGATTCGGAGCGGATTCGAGACGATCGTTAACGAGGTTAAGCAACGGAGGCGGACCTTGATTTCGCAATTGCTGGCGCAAGCGAAACAAGTAACGCCTAAATTTCACGACGGCGAGCCACTGAAAATCATGCTGCCGTCGAGCCGATTGACCACGGTTATGCAATATTGCTCGCGGGCGGTCGCCAAGGCCTTCGAAAAGCGCGGATACCAAGTATGGTTTTACATGGAAGACGGGGAAATGGAAACCAATAACCTGATTAAGTTCTACCGAAACTATATCGAATTTAATCCCCACGTTATTTTTTACGTCAATCAATTAAATAATTTGGCGCTTAACGATAATGTCACGCATATCTCTTGGTGGCAGGACAGCATGCCGCAAATTACCGAACATAAAGCATTGCGTTGGCGAGGCAATGACTATGTGTTTTCGATTTCGCCGGTACTCGACCGCCATTTGGCGTTAACCGGTGCGAAAAATATCGTTCGCCAACATTTCGCGGTCGATGACGAGATATTCAATACCGATGGCGACATCGAGCGGCAAAACAAGGTCGTATTCGTCGGTAGTTCGTATCTCAACTCGGTCGATTTAAGTCGTCCAGAGCAGCGCGAAATTGTAGAGATTTTTATCGATAAAATAGATAACGGCGAGATTGTCACCGAGTCGATGGCCGGCGAAATCGCGGTCCGCTTTGGATTGCCGCCCGCCTTCGTATTTTGGAATTTATTGCATTACGCAATACGCGATTATTCGGTGAAATGGCTGTGCGAATCCACGGCAATGCCGGTAGAAATTTACGGGCGCTACTGGGAGCAAGATCCCGATGTGGCCGCCCATTTCAACGGCGAGTTGAAACACGGCACGCAGGTTGCCGATGTGTATCGTTCGGCGCGTTACGCGCTGGTGTCCCATCCTTTCGAAATCAATTCCCAACGTTTGGCCGAAGCCGCGGCCTGCGGCTGCATTCCGCTGGTCTACGATTGCCGCGACGTGGCGGAAAAGCCGCACTGGGACGACGCCTGTTTGTTTTTTAAAACCCGTTGGGAATTGCTGGAGATATTAAAAACACAAGTCCGGCCAGCGCTTTCACCCACGGTTATCGCTGAACGGTTTACTTATACCGCGGCCGTCGATAACTTTATTAAACACAGCAATATCGGTGAACTTAGCCAAGCCAAGCAGAGCCGGATTTCAATGTTTGTCGGCCGCTAATCCAACCTTAAATGACGCCATGGCCGTTAGACCGGATTGCTATTTTCTCGATCTGAAATTGGCTTTGCTAGAAGCCGAGCGGCAAAACCGTTGCGTCGACGAAACCGGCGTGGAGCGCTTGCAATATTGTTATTACGACGGGCCGCTAAGCGATAGCCTATTGCCGAATTTAATTTATGTTTCGCAATATCAATTTAGCGAGTTTTTTGCGAATAACACGCTGCCGATACCGAAATACGTCGTCGACCAAGACGGTCGGGAGCATGATTTAACGGCCGATCCCGGCAATATGCTTGAAGAAATTCTGGTATTGCGAAACGCGGACAATCACCGGCCGAATCATAAGGATACCGACTTTTTTAATGCCTTGGAGGCCTTGAATACCGCAAAGCAACGCAATGTTCGGATTGCCGACGACGGTAGTACCGGTTTGCAGCTTTGCTATTACCACGGCGAAAAATTGGCAAGCGATTTGGAAAATCTGATCCATGTGGATTTGGACCGTATCCTGGAGTTTTTGGTATTCAGCCGATTGCGTTTGCCGGAAGAATTGCGAGCGGACCCCGAGTTAATGGCCGACTACCAACAGGTGCTGGATTCGGTGTTCGAAACCAGGGCGCAATTCACTGCTGAGTTGGAACGGCAAGCGCTGGATCAGCAACCGGATTTCGTGGCCGATCGGCCATGGCGTATTCTAATCTACGCGGCCAATTCTTCGTCGATATTATGCTCGCTGGCGGAAACGCTGGCTAGCGCCGAATACTCGGTGATGTTCTATGTTATTAGCGATGTGATGCATACGCTAAACAGGGTCGATGCGCTGAATCAATATGTCGAATTCCGCCCGCATATTCTGATTCAGGAAAATCAATTGGATAATGGTTTTCTGGCGGACGACGTCATTAATATGGTCTATTGGCTGGCCGACGATATGGGATTCGAATCCTTGGCGTCGCTGCCGTTTAGAAAAAACGATTTTAATTTCTGCCGGGAACAAACCGTTTTTCAACATTTAAAACGTTGCGGGGCCGACAACGTTGTTCGGATCGAGCCGGAAGCCGACCAGTTGACTCTACCGATACTGCGGTGTAATTTCAATCATGCGCGGCCGAATTCGCGGCGCGAGATACTCGAGCCGCCGATCGTGTTGGAAGGGCCGGCGGAAGAGATTAATCAATGCGCGGAACGCTGGTCCGGGAATTTGCAGGTTCTAAAACAATACAGGCCGACGCTCTATGAAAACCTCGGTGTTTATTTAACCGATCGCCAAATTAACGTACTTGTCGGGGAAGCCATCGCGGGCGAATTTTATTCAGTCGCGGTATTTGCCGGCGAGCAGCGGCTTTACCAATTGGATTTGCCGAAAAAAGCCGAAAACCTAAGGAGTATACGCGCCCAGGCGAAGGTGGCTCAACGCTTTAACGTACCTTGTTACGGCTTGGCCGGCATCGGCGACGGCGGCGAATTAGCCGCAATATTTTCCGCCACATCGACACCGATCGCGGAAATGCCGAATCTCGAGATTCCGATTTATCTGGTCGATGCCGATTTCGGCGGCTTGCTGGCCACTATGTTAGTCCGGGATATACGAGACGTGCTCGCCGAGAATAGAGTATGGTTGTGCTTTCAAGCGTCCGGTTTTAGCGAGTTTGTCGCCGAATTGAATGCTAAGCAATCGATTTTGCCGGAAGTGACGATTAATGTTAGCGCGACGGAAACCGAGTTTCAGCAAATTCAGCACGCGGTGGACGAGGCCAGGGACTATAGAAGCGATTCCCACGCAAAATTGCTGGCGATAATCGACGATTACTACCGGCAAGTCAGTTTTGAAACTTGGCGCGACAAGTTTCAGAAAAACCCGGCAACGCCAATTCGAGTGATGGGCTTTGCATCGCGATTTACCAGCTTTTTGCAATATTGCATGCGGGACTTGCTGGACGGGTTTGCCAGAGCCGGCGCTGAAATTCAGCTATCCACCGATACCGCCAATTTCCGCCGTAACGGCATGGAAAGTATCGTGGCGCAAATCGCTGAGTTTAAACCGGACCTGATACTGTCCATCGATCATTTTCGCCACGAATTTGCCGGCTTGCCGGAACCGGTGCCGTTCGTCAATTGGATACAGGATATGTTGCCGTCGATCACCCAAAATCGCCGCGCCGTCAAATCCAGGGATTTTACCTTCGTATTTTCCAAGGATTGGTTGGCGATGAATCGCAATCCATTATATGCCAGTTTTCCGGTCGAATATTTACCGCTCGGCTTTAACGACGCCTATTATTATCCGATCCAAAACCGCGCCTACCAATACGACTTCTTGTTTATTACCCATCTGATCGATCCGGCCAAAACGCTGGCACCATTCCGATCCGGCGGCGGCTATTTTAAGCAATATGATTCGACCGAATCGAGCTTGCTGAAACAGCGTAAACTGCCAGCCGAGCTTTTATTCAGGATATATCAGGTTATTTTAGAATATACCGATCAGTTGCCGCTCGATCAATTTCACCGCTTTTGTCTAGATAATCAAATCGGTAAATTTAAGTTGGTGGAACAATTATTGGGCGACCACGGTATAACCATCACGATTGACGTTATTAATCAATTAATGGCCGGCAGCGGCAGTCGATTCCATTATCACTATTTAACCGAAATGAAAACCCGCCCGATCGCCGCGTTGCTCGATGCCGGGCTGAGTATTGAGCTAGCGCTATACGGTAGAAATTGGGATAAATTCGCCAAGTTTTTGCCTTATGCGCATGGCGTCGCGGAAAATGGTGGAAATATTAACGAATTAATGAATCGCTCTAGGATTTGTTTTAACGGCAGTCCAGGCACCAGTTTGCACATGCGCGCGCTGGAAATCATGGCGGCGGGTTGTTTTATGTTATCCCGGCGTATTTACAAGGATGCCGCGCCGCTGTCGGAATATTATTCCGACGATGAGGTGGCTTATTACGCGGATGAAAAGGAGTTAATCGAGAAAGTCGAGTTTTATCTAAATAACGAGGCTGCCCGCGCGGAAATCGTCGACAAGGCTTATCGAAAAACCTTGCGCTTGTTTTCCTATCGGAGTATCGCGGAACGTATTCGAGATTCCGTTGCACTGCGCTTGTCCGAGCCTGTTTAACTGCTAAATCAGGAATACGCTATGTTAATGAGTCGGACCGAGTTCAAGCAAATGCTGGGCATACGCACGTTACCCAGTCTACATTTGGAAGTGTCGTTGGGCTGTAATATCAGTTGCGCGATGTGTACGTTTCACGATGACTTGAAGAAATTCCGGTGGATGCCAGCCGATCGGCTGAAAACCGTAACGCAAGGTTTTGATGGCTTTGGCTTGGTGCATATTGGTGACGGTAGCGAACCGCTGATCAATCACGATATTTTCGAAATTATCGCTTATTTACGGACGCAAGATATTCCGGTATCGCTGCAAACCAATGCCAAACTGATTCGTAATGCCGGTGATGCCGAAAACTTGGTTAGGTCCGGTTTAACCTTGTTGTCGATTTCGTTGGATGGTGTCACCGATGTCACGGTCAAAAAAATCCGCGGGGGTTTGGGATTCTCGGAGATCGCCAGAGCCATAGACTTAATCAACGAAGCGAAACTTCGTTTGGGATCGGACACCCCCTATCTGGCGTCGAATGCGGTCGCGATGCGTTGCAATCTCGACGAGCTTCCGCAACTTGCGGCTTATTTGTTAGATCATCAATTTCGCAGTTTCAGGGTCGGTTTTCTGGAGTTACGCAAACCCAACGATCAACTGGTTGGAGAATTGTTAATCTACGAAAAGTTGAGAGCTTATCAGGTAGTAAAAGAGATTAAAGCGATTATCGAAGCCCACCAAAATAGCATGAGTTTTAATGACGGGTTATTCGATACGGACAACAGCCAATCACGCCGAGATACTTGCACCGGCTATAAGGACCGGTTTTATGTCGATTGGTCAGGGGCAATGACAACCTGTTACGGTAAGAAATATTTAGGAAATATCTTTGAACAAGGCTTGAGCGCATTGATTCTGTCCGAAGAGTACAAAGGCTACGTTCGGGAAGTGACGGCGCCAAATAACTCGACCTGCGCGTTGTGCCGGTTTTGCGAGGTGATGAGCTTCGATAGGATATCCGATCATTTCGGCCGCCGAGCAGTGGATCACTATTCGATGGACGCGATTATTCAGTCTATTGAGTACGCGAATCAAGGCGGCGAAGTTCGAGAGTTCTGGTTGGCTCAATCGGCTTTGGCTTAGTCTCGTTACGCTTTATAGGGCAATCGGTTTTTGAATAACATTTCGATTTTCTTGCCCAAGGATACGGCTTTTTATCGACGGCTGTACTCGCATTTGTCCAAGGCGTTTTTGCAAGCCGGGTTTAGCGTAAGCGGCTTATGCCGAGTTCTTGACAATCAGGAGATGTCGGATTGGGTAAAGTCGTATCGGCCGAAGTTTATATTCGAAATGAATCGGGTCAAGAACGAAATACCGGTGCTGCACGATTTAAAAATTCCGCATATCACATGGATCGTGGATTTTCAAGGCCGTAATGAGCACTCGATTTTAGGTAGCGATATCACTTATTTTTTCGATTCCGGATGGGACGATAATTACTCGACCGGCGGGTTTCAAGATTGGTTACCGCCAGGCACCTGCGTCGATACCTATCGGCCGATCGACGAATATCTGCCGACTATCGAGTTCAGTTTTATCGGCCATATTCCTTTACCATGGAGCCAAGCGGAATTAAATCGACCGATTATTGGCGAAGGCGCTGTCGATACCGGTATGCTTTTCGGCGAGTTGCTGGAGATTTTTAACAGACGTATGAATGAAATCAGCTATTTCGGTCAAACGCATGCGTCCTTGTTGAATATTATCGATAATATCGTTTTTCAACGTTCGGGTTTTCATGTCGAATTAACACTGGATATGCGTTACGATTTTTTGGAACGGGTAAAGCGCGTTAAAAATCGCACACAGATCATCGCGTTTCCACTGTCGAAAACTCGGTCTGTGGCCATATACGGTTCGGAACACTGGCGGGCCTGGCCGGAGTATCAAGGGTATTATCGATATTATATCGATGACCCGACTGAGTTAAACAGAGTGCATCAAATTAGCCGGTTTAATTTGCACGACGGGGTTGGCTTTCATTTTCGGGCCATCGATTGCATGGCCTCCGGCGGATTGTTGTGCTGGTATAATGAAAACTCCGGCGATAAGTACAACCGCTTGGGTTTGGACCCGCACAAGCGGCGCGGTTTACATAGTTTCTTCGATAATTCCAGACATTATGTCGAATTTTTGTGGCACCAGTTCGATGAGGCTTATGCGCATGCCTTGGCGCTTGATTATCGGCACGGCAAGCAGCGCCTGGAGACCATCGACCTTATCCGACAGAATCATACTTGGCGACATCGGGTCGAAAAAATTGTTCGTGATTTTAACGCCTTATAATCCGCGCTTGGCGTCGTGACGGATATTAGCGTTTCGGTGTTTTTCCCGCGTGACAATGCTTGGTACCGCCATCTGGCCGGCCAAATTGCCGGCGGATTCGCCGGCCGCGACGTTCGCCTATCCTGGCATTGCGGCCCGTTGAACGAGGCGGAAATGCTAGCCTGGATCAAGGAGCGCGGTACGCGCGTTATTTTCGATATGAATCGGCCCAGAAGCGATTTGCCTTACTTGCCGGCCGATATTGTCCATATTTGTTGGATCGTGGATTTTAACGGCAGGCCGATCAATGACTTTCACGGTAGCGAGATCACTTATTTATTCGGCCCCAAGTGGCTGGAAAAATACCCGCACCGCGCTTTTCATCGTTGGTTTGGACCCGGCGCGTGTCCCCAAAGCTACTGCCCGAGCGGCACCGAGCTGGCGAACCGCGCCGCGTTCGTTGGACATATTCCGCGGCCTTGGCGGCACGAGGAATTGGCGAGGGACATTTCCCAATCCGGCCCGCCATTAAAGTTTGGCGAGTTTCTGCCGCATATAGAACAAGCCTTGCTTGAAAATCGGGCGAGTTTGAAAGTGCATGAAGACTATATGCGCTTGCTCTCGGATTTGGCTTTGGCGCTATTCGGTGTCGAGTTGCGGGCGGATCGGACCTTGGAATACGACATGACCGGCCGGCTGATACGGCTGGTGAATCGTCGGGAATTACTGGATGCGCTGGTCGATTTGAAATTGCCGCTGGACATTTACGGTCCGGAAAATTGGCGCGATTGGCCGGCTTATCGCGATTATTACCGGCGTTTTTTGAATGATCCTGGCGATATGCGAGCGGTATACGAGTCGTCCATGAATTTCCATGAGGGAAACGGCATGCATTTTCGAGTTGTGGACTGTATGGCGTCGGCCGGTTTGATATTTGTTCGAAAAGGGGAATACGACGAGAAACCCGGCGGAATTAAAACCTTTTTTACGCCAGGTGAGCATTATATCGAGTTCGATATCGACGATTTATCCGATAAGGTGGAGTTTTACCGCGACAATCCACAGGAGGCGAATCGAATCAGAAATAATGCCGCACAAGAAATTCTGAACCATCACACCTGGCGGCATCGCGTCGATTCTATTTTCAACGATTTAAAAACGATAGGCTATTCGTCCGTGTAATTCGATGAATATTCAATTTACCTTACCCTAGTTCCGGGATCGCCATTGTTCCAAATTAACGAATCCAGTCATGTGTTTTATGTGCTAGCTTGGGGATATGCCGGCGACCATTGGTTTAGTTGGTTTGCCAAGGCTTTAAACGCACATCCGGAAATATTCGCGCTGATGGCCCACGAAGGCTCGCGACCGAAATATTTAGCCGAGCGTAGCCGATCCGAACGTCCGCCGCTGGACGCCTTCACGGCATTTTTGGAAGATATGGGTACCACCTATCAAGCGATCGGGGATTGTTGGTCGTATCGGCCTTGGCATTTTCGCGAGGTGATCGACCAATATATCGATAAAGTTCCGTTGCTGTTTTTGGCTCGCCATCCCTACGTCTGGCTGGAGTTTTACGTGAGTTGGCGGGCCGGCAACATGCGCATGCCGGACGGCAGTTTCGGACCGATAGAACACGAATGGTCGATAGCCCAACACGATTATTTCAAGGCGTTGGGGCTTAAAGCTTATCGAAAAGACGATGTCGAAATATGGTCGGCCTATCAGGGTATGTATCAATTAAATCGCCACCGGGTCGATATCGATACCCGCATCCGCCGGGTTGCCTTGGAAAGTTTGGTGACATCGCCGCAACGTTTCGCGGAGATTGTGGCGTATTTAACCAAGAATCGCGTCGAGTTTTCCGACGCCTTATTAGCCTATATTTATCGCTGGGTTTACCGGCCGTTTCGCGGCGAGGCGCGGGTGTCGGCCAAGCCGGATAGTCTGTATCGGGCTTGGCCGGACTGGAAAAAATTAGCGTTCGAGCGGATTGTCGAACCGCAAACCCTGGCGTTTTACAGTGATATAGGCGGGTATGAATACTTTAACTAAGTCAGATTCGCCTATTGTGGTTGGGACGCCGTTGAAATGCGGCACGTGGATGATACGCCAGATTATATCCGGCATGACCGGGCTACCCTGGTTCGAGCCGGCGCTGGTTAAAGGTATCGATCCGAGCGATCCGGCGAATATTGTATTTAAAACCGACGCCTTTTATTCGTGGCATTTCGTGCCGGTAGCGGAAATTCAGCGAGAACTGATCGAAAACGGTGCGCGCAGTATCTTTGTGGTCAGGAATATCTATGCGATGACCTTATCGATGTACCATCATTTTGCCGATAATATCGACTGGGAAATTGGCCGCAGCGCCAATAAGTCCGACTTCTTCGCGAGTTTGAGCAAGGATGAAGGCATTTCCAGGATTATTTGTCGCAGGCAGTCGGATGGTTTTAACTGGCAGGGTATCGGCGGGCAATTATTTCAAATGCAAAAAATGCTTGAGTTCGCGGCGGCCGGGTCAGCTTTAATATTGACCTTCGAACAATTGGTCGAAGATAAAGCGGTTTGCGTGCGGCGATGCGCCGAGTTTTTAAGCTTGGAGTTGACCGAGCAACAAATCGAGGCTATTTGTCTGGATTCGGCGTTTTCGACGATGCAAAAAAAAGCCGAAAGCGACGGCGGCGGCTCGCATTTTAGAGCCGGCTTGACCAAGGGGTATTTCGATTCGATTTCCGCGGAGAATAAAGAGCTGATTCAGGAACAACTAGACCGCTCCGCGCCGGAATTAGCCGGATATGCCGCCAAATTGGGCATTCCGTTTATCACCGACTGGCATAACGGATACGAATGGGCATGAGAAGCGATTTTTTTGAAGAGATATTTTTCTCGTCTTTCGAGAAATTGACTGTCGTTAGCGAAGAGGCTAAGGATGTGCTCGGCGGCTCGTCTATCGAATTATTAAAAGAAGAGGGTATCAATCATCAAGTTATCAAACAGTGTTACGGCCTATTGCCGGAAGAATCCGAGCCTAAAAACCGGCGTTGGTTAATCGATGGGGTTTCCGGACTCAGTATTGCATTATTGCAGGCGTTGAAACCGCTGCATCAGAATCTGGGTGTGTTGAGTGCGTCCCATCGGTCCAATACCTTCATGGGCACCCCGGTGGTGCGCGAGATCGGCGACGGCGATATATTGGTAAACGACGTATTTTCCGGCGAACGGCTGGGCCAGCAATATAAGACCTTGCTTAAACAGCACCGCCGGAAATTGGAAGAAGCGTTGGAGCAGGCAACCGGTCACGATGGCTCGGTCATCGTTTTCGCGGCGAAAAAGGTTTATTTCAATCAATTGCGGCTGAGCAAGGTATTGCGCGACTGCGGCTATAAAACCGTGGCATTGGTATTCGACCAAAATATGGTTAAACATCAAGCCGGTTTCTTCGACGATATTATTTATACCGATTTTATCAGTTTTTTAATGCTGTTAAACTCGGTCGATAGAAAACTATTGCTGCATACTCAGGGCTGGCTGTTTCGATATCATATTCCGGTGTTGATCGATACGTATAAGCCCAAGCATTGTCGGCAGATTATCGAGATTATGGACAGCCAATCGTTTTACCTGCCGGAGGCCACCGTATCGAAAATTCCCGATACGATGAAAATGGCCTGGGGCGAAAATGTCATCGAAAACCATCAATTGCAACTGGCCTGCGAGAATTATATTGTTCACCATGCCGATGGCGTGATTTTTAATGGCGACGACGAATATCGGCAGCCCTTGGTCAAGCGCGATTCGCCGCATTTACGGAACAAGCATTTGGCGTTCCCGGCCTTACCGGTCAAGGATTTCTTCCACGCCTCGAATATTGTTAATCAAGAAAAAAGGCTAGTGTTTGTTGGGGGGGTGCCACCGTTTTCAGCGAATAGGCCGCATGAATTATTTGGGGACTCGCAGTTGCTGGGACTGGTGATGAAGTTAATCGCCAGGGGATGTTATCTGGATATTTACAATAATCCGTTGATCGCCGCCGAGGAGGAGTACGCCAAGTTATATCCCGATTTTATCGAGTTAGCCAAGCGCCACCGCAATTTCAATTTTTTTATCGGCGATATGCCGCAACATATCAATCAAAAAATCGCCCATTACGATTTCGGTTTAATGGTTTACGATTTTGGCGGTATTTATACCGGCGATTTGCATTTCAAACATTTGATTCCGACCAAGTTGTTTAATTATTTGGAAGCCGGATTACCGGTTTTGGTAAGCGATCGCTTTAGCGCGGTTTGCAGTATCGTTAAGGAATACCGGATTGGCGTGATTATTAATCAACGCGAAATCGAGTTTTTGCCTGAGATTATCGAGATGTTGGATGTGGCCGAGCTGAAGCGGAATGTCGTGGCGGCCCGCGAGGAATTGCAAATGCATAACAATATTCATCGATTGACCGGCTTTTACGAACAAGTGATGGCCTGAATGGCGGTTTTTTTAATTTTGCGGGTTCGCGGGTTGCCGGGCTAATGTCGATCGCCACGCTGATCGTCGTACCGGCCCGCGCCGGTTCCAAGGGTTTGCCGGATAAAAACATCCGGCGGCTGGGCGACAAGCCGCTGTTGGCCTGGACCGCTCGGGCCATCGCCGAGGCGGACTTGCCCGATTGCTTGAGTATTCTATCGACCGATTCCGAGCAGTATGCCGAGATTGGCCGGCAATACGGTTTACCGGTGCCGTTTATCCGGCCGGCGGCCTGCGCGACCGATAGCGCGTCGGCGTTGCAAGTCGCGCAACATGCGTTGGGATGGTTTCGCGATCAATACGGCTATTTGCCGGAGCGCCTGATGTGGCTGCAACCGACTTCGCCGTTTCGTTCGCCAGATGCGCTTCGGCAAGCCGCGCGGATGATGGCGGAGCCGGATGTCGATGCGGTCGTGGGTTGCAAGGAAATCCATCGCGACCCGACCACGCTGTTTCGCGCCGACGACGGCTATCTGGTGCCGTTGGACAGTCGGCAACCGACTCAGACCAGCCGGCAACAAAGTCGTCCATTGCTAACCCCGAACGGGGCGATGTATCTATGCCCCAGCGAATATTTGCTGGCACGGCTATCCTTTTATCCGCCCAACACCCGGCCGTTAATCATGAACGCGGTGCAAAGCCTGGACATCGATACCGAGGAAGACTGGGCCATCGCCGAGGCGTTTATTAAACAAGGTTTGGTATGAACAAAGTGCTAGTGACCGGCGCCGACGGCTTCATCGGCTCGCATTTGACCGAAATGCTGGCGGCGCGCGGCTGCGAGGTGCGGGCGCTGGCCCAGTACAATTCCTTTAACAGTTGGGGCTGGCTCGACGACGCGGCGTGCAAGAACGACATCGAAGTGGTGTGCGGCGACGTGCGCGATCCGGCGTTCTGCCGGGCCATTTGCCGGGACATCGACACGGTGTTTCATTTGGCCGCGTTGATCGCGATCCCGTATTCCTACCAGGCACCGGACAGCTATGTCGATACCAATATTCGCGGCACCTTGAACATCTGCCAGGCCGCCCGCGATGCCGGCGTACGCCGGGTGATCCATACCTCGACCAGCGAGGTTTACGGCACCGCGCGATACGTGCCCATCGACGAAAAACATCCCTTGCAACCACAATCGCCGTACAGCGCTTCCAAGATTGCCGCCGACGCGATGGCGATGAGCTTTTTCAACGCCTTCAATCTGCCGCTGACCATCGCCCGGCCGTTCAATACTTACGGTCCCCGCCAATCGGCCAGGGCGGTGATTCCGACCATCATCACCCAAATCGCCGCCGGCAAAAAGCAAATCCAGCTGGGCGACGTTTCGCCGACTCGCGATTTCAATTATGTCGAAGACACCTGCCGGGGATTTATCGCGCTGGCCGAATCCGACATGGTGATAGGCGAGACGGTCAATATCGGCTCGAATTTCGAAATCTCGGTCGGCGATACCTTGGCGCTAATCAAATCCATCATGGCCAGCGACGTCGAATTTTTAGTGGACGAACAGCGTTTGCGGCCGGAAAAGTCGGAAGTCAATCGGCTGTGGTGCGACAACGCCAAGCTTAAGGCCTTGACCGGCTTCGCGCCGCAAGTCGGTTTGGAGGAAGGCTTGCGCCGGACCGTGGCTTGGTTTAGTCGCGCCGAAAACCTGAGCAAGTACAAAACGGATATTTACAATGTTTGAAAGTTTGGTCGGTTTCGTGCGGGAGATTTACCAAACCGACGCCTTCATCCCGCTGCACGAGCCGCGTTTCGGCGGCAACGAAAAGCGCTATTTGAACGACGTGATCGACAGCACCTTCGTGTCCAGCGTTGGGCCGTTTGTCGGGGAATTCGAGCGTAAGATTGCCGAATTCAGCGGCGCCAGGCACGCGGTCGCCACCGTCAACGGTACCGCCGCACTGCACATAGCCTTGCTGTTGGCCGGCGTCCGGCCGGGCGACGAAGTGGTCACCCAGGCCGCGACCTTTGTCGCCACCTGCAACGCGATCGCCTATTGCGGCGCCGAGCCGGTGTTCATCGATATCGAAGCCGCGACCTTGGGCTTGGCGCCGGCCGCGCTGGCCGAGTTTCTGGAACGAGGCTGCGAGCGGCGGGCCGGCGTTGTTTACAACAAAACCAGCGGCCGGCGCATCGCCGCCTGCCTGCCGATGCATAGCTTCGGCCATCCTTGCGACATGGCCGGTTTGCTGAAGGTCTGCGACGGTTACGGAATTCCCGTGGTGGAAGACGCGGCGGAGGCCTTGGGCAGCCGCATCGGTGAACGCCATTGCGGCACCTTCGGCCGGCTCGGCGTGCTTAGCTTTAACGGCAATAAAATCATCACCACCGGCGGCGGCGGCATGATTTTGACCGACGACGACGATCTGGCCCGGCAGGCCAAGCATCTGACCACGACCGCCAAACTGGCGCACGCCTGGAAATTCGAGCACGATCAAATCGGGTACAACTATCGGATGCCGAATCTGAATGCCGCGCTGGGTCTGGCGCAACTGGAACAATTGCCGGCCTTCGTCGAAAGCAAGCGGGCGCTGGCCGCGCGTTATCTGGATTGGGCGCGCGCCAACGGCGCCGAGATTGTCCAAGAGCCGGCCGGCGCCCGCTCCAATTACTGGCTCAACGCGCTGTTGCTGGACGATGCCGCGCAACGCGACGCGTTTCTGGAATACAGCAACGCCCACGGCGTGATGACCCGGCCGTTGTGGACCTTGATGCCCGACTTGCCGATGTACCGGCATTGCCAAACCGACGGTTTGAGCCAATCGCGGCGCCTGGCGGAACGCTTGGTCAATCTGCCCAGCAGCGTGGCGATCTGATGGCCGCGCGTAAAATTTGCGTCGTCACCGGCTCGCGGGCCGAATACGGCTTGCTGTATTGGCTGCTCAACGAAATCCAGACCGACCCGGATTTGACATTGCAATTGGTCGCGACCGGCATGCATCTGTCGCCGGAATTCGGTTTGACCTGGCGGCAAATCGAGGCCGACGGTTTTAGCATCGCCCGCAAGGTGGAAATGTTGCTGTCGTCGGACACGCCAACCGGCATCAGCAAGGCGATGGGTCTGGGCTTGATTGGCTTTGCCGATGCGTTCGGCGAGCTGAACCCGGACATCGTGGTCGTGCTCGGCGATCGCTTCGAGATTTTCGCCGCCGCGCAGGCCGCGATGAACCTGCGGATTCCGATCGCTCATATTCACGGCGGCGAACTCAGCGAGGGCGCGGTTGACGACGCGATCCGCCACGCCTTGACCAAGCTGTCGCACCTGCATTTCACCGCCGCCGAAGTCTACCGGCAACGGGTGATTCAACTCGGCGAACAGCCGCAGCGGGTGTTTAACGTCGGCGCGCCGGGTTTGGACAATATCGCTCGGCTGCCCTTGTTGGATCGCGCCGGGCTAGAACAAGCCATCGACTTCAAATTAGCAGAACGTAACCTGTTGGCGACTTTCCATCCGGCGACCTTGGAAGCCGAAACCGCCGCCGAACAATTTCAGCAGTTGCTGCAAGCCTTGGACGCGTTTCCGGAGGTTCGCGTCATTTTCACCTACAGCAACGCCGACGCCGGCGGCCGGGTCATCGCCGGGTTGATCGAAGACTATCTGGCGCGCTGGCCGGAGCGGGTCGCGGCCTTTGTCTCGCTCGGTTCGCTACGCTATTTGTCGGCGATGCGCCACGTCGACGCGGTGGTCGGCAACTCGTCCAGCGGCCTTCTGGAAGCGCCGGCCTTCAAGATTCCGACCGTCGACATCGGCGACCGCCAACGCGGCCGGCTGTGCGCCGCCAGCGTATTGCATTGCCCGCCGCAAGCCGAAGCGATCCAAGCCGCGCTGGAAAAAGTCTGGTCCGGCGAACTGGCCGAAACTCTGGCTAATCTCCATCAACCCTACGGCACCGGCGGCGCGTCGGCCCGGATCAAGGACTTGCTCAAGCGCAGCGATCTTGGCGATTTGCTGAAGAAGCGGTTTTATGATATTGGGGAATAAACGTAAGCGATTGAATAACCACAAATCGAAACCGTAGTGTAAATCCGCGAAACGATCAGGCAATCAAACAAGGAGATTGCCGATGACAGAGTCACCCTTATCCGAAGCCACGCTGACCATCGCGCAGCGACGATGGCTTGAACATTTCAAACAGCAGCACTCAGGCTTGAGCATGGCGGCTTACGCGCGTCAACAGGGTTTGGCGATTAGCACGTTCTACGCGATGAGTCAGCGTTTGTCGGCTTGGGCGGCATCAGGTGCTTGGCCACAGCGACCATTGTTTCAAGCAGTCGCATTGGTTGAAGCAAAACCGCTTGCGTCTGGCCCGCTGACGTTAGCGTTCGATTTGCCGGGCGATTTGCGTTGCCAGGTTGGTGCAGATGTAGCGACGGGCGCGGCGCTGTTACAGACACCGGCTCGGCAAGCCTCATGATGCGGCCTCCGGATGAGCGCCTGTCGGTCTATGTCTGTACTCAGGCGGTGGATTTCCGCAAGGGTATGGCCAGTCTGGCGGTGCTGGTGGAGGCGCAGTTGGGCTTGAATCCGTTTACGAAGAGCTTGTATGTGTTCCGCAACCGCTCGGCGACGGCGGTGACCTGTTGTATTGGGAGCGCAACGGCTTTTGCTTGTGGCAGAAACGCTTGGAGCAGGAACGATTTTGTTGGCCCAAGGGGAATGCTTCCGGTACGCTGGCGTTGACGAAGCAGCAGTTGAATTGGCTATTGGAGGGCTATGACATCAACCGGATGACGCTGCGTAAGACGCTGGATTTCAAGTCGGTGATTTGATGTTTTTCCATTGCGCTTCAATGGCTTATGGGTTTTCCATGCGGTATAATAGGCCCCCATGGAAACCGATCTGAAACTGCCCGACGAGATGGATGCACTACGCCGTTTAGCCGTCGATCTTGCCACGGAACTTGCGCAGTTGAAATCGGATTACAGCACGGTGTTGGGCAAGAGCGCCGTTTTGCAAGAGCAGATCAATCTGCTGCTGCACAAGCGATTGGGTGCCAACAGCGAAAAATACCGCGCCGAGCAAGCCGATCTGTTCAACGAAGCGGAAGCCTATGCCGAGGAAGGCGGCGAAGCCGAAAACGAGGACGCCGATTCCGCGGTAGTGGAAACCCCCGTTGCAACGGCACCTCGCAAACCCGGCCGCAAAGCCTTACCTGCCGAACTGCCCCGCGTCGAGATCGTCCACGACCTGCCCGAAGACCAACGTCTGTGTAGCGAAGGTCACGCCCTGAAGGAAATCGGCGAAGAGATCAGCGAACAACTGGACATCATCCCGGCCAAGGCGCAAGTGTTGCGCCATATTCGCAAGAAGTACGCTTGCCCTTGTTGTCAGGCATACGTCAAAACCGCGCCGTTACCGCCTCAGCCGGTTCCCAAGAGCAACGCCTCGCCCGGCCTCTGGCCTATGTCGCCGCCTTGCCGCTCAATCGGCAGAGCAAGCAGTTTGCCCGGATCGGCGTCGAATTGAACCGCGCCACCTTGGCGACCTGGATGATCCGCAGCGGCGGGTTGATTCAGCCCTTGATCAATTTGTTCGAAGAACATCTGCTGAATTATCCGGCGCTGCAGATGGACGACGACCCACAGGGATGTGGGAAGTGCAGAAAATGCAGGAGCATTTTTCTGCCCCGACCCTGCAGGTCCTCAAAGAGCCCGACCGCGCGGCCGAAAGTCAGTCGTACCTCTGGGTCAGGCGCGGTGGCCCGCCCGGCCAGCCGGTGGTACTGTTCAACTACGCGCCCAGTCGCAGCCAAGCCGTTGCCGACCAACTGCTGCAAGGCTTTTCCGGCACCGTTCAAACCGACGGTTACACCGCCTATGCGGCCGTGTGAGCCAAAAATGGTTTGCGCCACGCCGGCTGCTGGGCGCATGCCCGGCGCTACTTCGATGAAGCGCTGAAAGCCACCGGCAAAGGTCAACCCAAAGCCGGCAAGGCCAGTAAAGCCTTAGGCTTCATCCAAAAGCTTTATCGTATCGAGACACAGATCAAGCATCTGCCAGCGGCGGATAAATACCGCATCCGCCAGGAACAGGCTGTGCCGTTATTAAACGAGATCAAGGTCTGGGCCGATGTATCCTTAACTCAAGTCGCCACGACCAGCCTGATCCAAAGCCTTGGCTTATTTGGGCAAGCAATGGGCCTCGCTCACCGTCTACTGTGAAGACGGGCGGCTGGACATCGACAACAACGCCACGGAACGCGCCATTCGTCCTTTCGTGATTGGTCGCAACAACTGAATTTTTTCCGATACCGTGGGCGGCGCCAAGGCCAGCACCAACCTCTACAGCCTGATCGAAACCGCCAAACTCAACGGATTGGAGCCTTATCGCCATCTGCAGCCTATTTTTACGGAACCGCCCAAAGCTAAGACGCTTGCAGACATCGAGAAACTGCTGCCTTGGGCTGTCGATCCGGCCTATATTAACGGATTGAAGTGAGCGGGGTAGATGGGGTTTATGGATCGCTTACGATCGCCGGTGCCGACAACCCGCTGTCCGCGCCGATCTACCTGGTCAAACTCGACACCGTCAACGCCAAAACCGTCGGCGACCAAGACGTCACGTTGACCCTGCCCAACGTCGACGGCCACAAACCCGGCGCGCAAGTGGAAATGTACTCCTACGACCACGACCTGGAAGAATTCGTAGCGATTGGGTTAGGGACGGTCAGCATCATTAAATCCAATGACGGCGTGGGAGTGATTAAGGCGGGCTGGCATTGTGGGTCTCAGCCGGGAGGGGGGCGGTGTACGCTTAATTGTGGGGAATGTCAGAGTTGTGATACTAGTTGCACTTGTTACTGGGATAACAGCAAAACGCCGACGACTCTGACGAATATCCCTCGGGATGTGGACGGATAGTTCACTTTGCACGGTTTGTTAGCAAGCCAAAGGCCGGCGGCAAATTCCAATCATAGTGGTGGTACAGCTTTTGATGCGCGCGTGACTTTGCCTGCCGATCAAAATGTTGATGCGATTGCATGAACAGTTAATTTAACTGGGTTTGATCCTGTGCATGACCGTGTTTCTTTTGGTCTTTGATAGAAGTAAAAGTCACATCTTAAAACGCCGAGATTTTGTTGATAAATATTGTTGACAATGGAAGGTGGTTTTGGTTTATGTGGATTTTAAAATTTATTTTCTGGATAGATAATGTAATGCGCTATTTTTATGTTGTTTTAATATGTTGTTTGTTATTTTCAGGATTTTGTCGTGTTTGTAGCGCTGAGTCTTCCAAAGAGGAAATTGTTAGAAGTAATGTTGATACTCAATGCATTGAATCGGGTGGTATTATTGGTATAGGCGTGGTTAAAGCGTCAAGCTTAAGTTACCGCTACTCTGTGGACAGTAAGTCTAAAGCTCCATTAGTTCGCCTCGTTTTCGGTGATGGATTAAATATGGATATGCCAATTGTTCCTATACAAATGCCTACCATAATAAAAGTGCCACATAAATGGTTGGGTAATATCGTGTATAAAGAAGATGGAAAGCATATGATTGTATATTTCTCAAGTAGTTCTGAAAAATCCGCTGTAAAAGCTGAGGATCTAGTGTTTGAAATTGGTGTTCCGAAAATAAATAAGGATATTAAAATGTTTCGCTATGACGATGGGTCCTTAGTTGTTGCTGTTGATTATTTAAATTTACCCTATTTAGCATATTTTAAAGATGGTTCATGTGTTTGGGGCAAAGCCCATAAAATGGATTTCGATGGCCCGCAGATGGTTAACCCGTAACCCGTAAGGCGAGTACTCCATGGGATGAGCCGCCGAATGTTGGCTTCAACTGTACTCGTCTGTTTCGGGTAAGTAGCTGGCTCCGACATGGCGGAACGCCTGACGACTTCCGCCAGAAATATGAAAATATATTGGGTGTGGTTGGATTAAGATAAAGCCGTACCCCGTAGATGGGTAGAGACTATAGCTGAAATCTATCAGATAAGGCCGAAATCATTTGTTTAACTTAAATACGTGTTTTGGTCAGATGTCGATTTTGACATTGGGTTTCGGTGGGTTTGATGTTCTCGTGATGGGTTTCGCTCCGCTCTACCCATCCTACACGACTGGTTGTATAGGTGGTAAACCTTCGCCAAAAGATAATGATGATAAAGACTTACTGAGTTGCAAATCAAAGTATTAGTCATGAAAATATTTTTCCGATTTCTAGTTTTTATTATTTTTCCACAGTTAGTAAATGCTGAAATTTTAACGGTTTCAAATATTAAAGAGTTTTTCGATTCGAGGAATGATTATATTGTTCGTAATGTTTTTTTTGCTCCAGATAAACAGAAATTATGGATTATGTTAGATGAAAGTGAAAGAAGCAGTTCGAAATTGGTAGGTAAAAAAATATGGAGAGTTAATGTTTCTGGCGCTATTGAGTCAGACTCAGTCTATAGTGAGATTAAGGGCAAGTATCTAAATAATGAAAATCAGGATTTTAGTGTAGAGTCTGCGATTGAAGATGGTCATGGTTTTATTTGTCTAATTAAAGAAAGTTCTGGTTACTTAATTATTCGAGATGGATTTCCTGTTATTAGGCTTGATTCGTTTAAATTATTTCATGCGCCAGTATTTCAGGAGCTGTTAGTCCTGAATAAAGGCTATTTGTTGATTGGAAGTTCCGAGGGTAAAGGTGCGGCGCTGAAAGCAGGCTTGGACGGAGTCATTGAATGGGAGCGTTATTATGAGTCCAATATTGATGTTCATAATGGATTATTTGCAAAAGACGGAAAAGTGGTTTTGCTTGGTTCAGGTTTTAGCTCGCAAGGTAAAGATTCAATCTGGTTTGGTTGGTTGTCATCGGATGGCGAATTAATTAAAAGCAAATTCATTGAAGGACGCAATGCGAGTTTTGAATTAAATCAAACTGGTGATGTTGTAATTACGTATGAGAATTTCAAGTCTGGTTCATTAAACAGAGTTGTCAGTTTGTTCGATTCTAATTTTAAGGAGAAATGGGAGAGCGTTGTCTTTTCGATAAAAGCCAATAAAGTAGCTGATATAGCAGGGGGTGTAAGTTTTTATAATGATCGAATTGTTGTCGTTTATGGATTGCCGGAAAATGGCATGAGGCTTGATATATTAGATGGCAGAGGTCGAAAGTTAATTGAAAAGGACTTTGTAGAGAAAGGAATGATATTTAACCTTTCGACTAAGATTTTTTTATTTAAAAACGAAAATGGTCTTTTTGTCGTTCAAAATAATTCGAAAGCTGTTATTGAAGGAGGTAAATTTACTTTGCATAAAATCATTAGTCTTAGCGATCTACGGCTGTAACTGATCTGGGTATGATGGGTGTATGTAGGATAGTTAACCCGAATATGAGTAGGGGCTATAGCTCGCGTAGGGCGCATTGGCAATAGCGTAATGCGCCGAATGATTAAAAGTCAACATGCGGCGCAATACGGTTTCGCCTCTCGACGCCCTAAGATTACGCCTTGCGGCCTTTTCTAGCAAACGAAATGCTGCCGCACATTGCTCAACTTCAGTAGCAAAAAACTGCGTCCCTTAATAATTTATTTTGGCTGGATTAATGGATATTTTAAATAAACTATTTTGTTTGGACGGTGGCTCAAAAGATCGTATTGACTTGATGTAAAATGCATTTGTTTCTGTCCTGGAAAACTCAACTTGGTATTCATGTCAAGAGATATACGGATTGCCAGGGAATGAGGAGTTAACTCTAATAGCAGGCAACATGGTGCAATACGTAATTACTAGGCCGGATGTATTATACGCAAATGAAGAAACTATTTTTTGTAGCGAAAAATATTCTAGGGTAAATGCTTTTAAGTTGGCAAAGGAGTATTCAAGCGATTTTATTTTCGAGTCCGCATATTCGTCTATAAAAGAAAAGAGTTTATCTTTCCTCTATTCGCATAGAGATAGATTAAGTGCGGCTTGCCTATTTCGTTATAAATTTTGCGTTATCCATGAAGAGTTGTTTCTACTATCGTTTATTTCTCAGTGGGTGAAGTTATCAAACCTAATAAATAAATTATCTGGTAGTGCTGAGTGTCAAGTTGATGCATTGCTTGATGCACTTAAATTTTTGGAATCCTGGTCGGATAGCCAATAATGAATAATAGGGCTAGAGTAACATTGTATTTAACTTTTCTCTGATCCCCGTTGCTGAGTGCCATATGGAATTTAGATGAAGATAAATCACATATTTATATTGTTGTCGCTGTTGTTTACAGATGAGCATTTATTTGCAACGGAGATTAATAAGGATATTTTTTTTATTAGTTCAACACCCACGCCTTTGAGTGAAGGGACGTTTCCAACGCGATTATATTCGTATGATAACAATGAGCAGGCGCTGAATTTGTGCCGTGAAGTCGTATCTAAACAGCTTGGTGCGGAATTTCTGAAAGTTTATTACGATGAAAGATTGATTGTAATTGGCTCGCCTCCTGTTAAGCCGGATACAGTTAACATTCTTGAAATGGATGACCCAATGAAGGAAAAACGTATCAAAACTGGTGTTTTTGACAAGTGTGCGGCATGTTCGGTATTAGAAACTCATTTGGTCAATTTGCCTAAGGAACCTCTGATTAATTCCCCAAAACAGCAAGCGGTATAATATTTCAACGAAATCGCGGTAGAGACGACACCCATGGACCAGCCCCAACAACTCAGTTTTGCCGATGCCGAATACGCTAACAAAGGCAAAGTCACCCGGCGCGAGAAGTTTCTCGACCAGCTCGAGGGCTTATTGCCGTGGTCGCTGATGGTGGCGGTGATCGAGCCGCATTATGCGTCTGGTAAAGGACGCGGGCGCAAGCCGTTTCCCTTGAATGCCATGCTACACGTGCATGTCGCACAGATTGTCTACAACTATTCCGATCCTGGAATGGAAGATGCGCTCTACGAGATTGAATCGCTGCGACGTTTTTGCGGTGTCCGCCTGGAAGGCGTGCCAGATGAAAGTACGATTTTGCAGTTCCGGCACCTATTGGAAGCACACGGGCTCACCGAGCAGATCTTTCAGGCGATCAACCAAACCTTGGGAGAGCGAGGGCTGTTTTTAAAAGCCGGCACCCTCGTCGATGCCAGCCTGATTGCCGCGCCGACCTCGACCAAAAACCAAGACAAAGCGCGCGATCCCGAGATGCATGCCAGCAAGAAAGGCAATCAATGGTTTTTCGGCAGCAAATTCCACATCGGCGTCGATAGCGAAACCGGCTTAGTGCATAGCCTCAAAGTCACCTCGGGCAACGTCAGCGACATAGCAGAAGCCGCCTCTTTGCTACACGGTGAAGAACAGTTCGTCCACGGCGATGCCGGCTATCAAGGTTTGGATAAACGCCCCGAGATGTCCAGCGACAACCCGCCAGACTGCGTGATCGCGATGCGTCCAGGCAAGCTGACCAAGCTCGCGAAAGACGAGAGCGAACAGGCCCAGCGCCTTCGCCAAGCCGCGCGGGAACTGGCCAGTCGCCGCGCCAAGGTCGAACACGTCTTTCGGGACATTAAAATTCGGTTTGGTTATGCCAAGAACCGCTATCGCGGCTTGGCTAAAAACGCCGCCCGTCTGACCTTTTTGACCGCGATTGCCAATGTACTGCGCGGCGATGCGTATGAGCGGCGCAGCCTGATTGCGTCTGGAATTTGAAAATAGGCCCGGAAAAGGGCTTGTTTTCGACAAATAACGACTGTTTTGATGGAAAAAACGGGCGATTATTGAATTTTTTGAGCTGCTTTCGAAATGACTGTTACTCAAAACGGCAGTTTTTCAGAGGTTCCCTAATAAACAGTTGGCTTATACTTATTTTCTTGGTAAGAGTAATTCCGATATAACAATGTCATGGGGGGTTGATGGCAACCAGATTGATTATAAGTTGAATGACGTAGTCGAAATAAAGGCTGGTGGCATTCCTGGTGGGATTATTTCTGGTGATTTTTTTTATATTAAAGTTGGTTCTGATTCTAAATTGTCAATTTGGGTGGGTCGTGAAAAATTGACTACCAATTGGAGGCTTCCGGAAAATATTCTTTTTAGTCAAAGCGATAATGTTATTGCTTATGTTAATTCAAATAATATGCTGGTATTAAGTTCAAGAGACAATAAGCAAAGAAGTACCGCTGAAGAGCTGGGGAAAAGTACTTACTATGTTTTCAACAAACGTTCCTCTAAATGGAAGATTATTGGTTTTCCGGGAGGGAGAACAGAGGTGCGAGGTTTGAATGAGTGGCTTGTGGGCTATGTGGCAGATATAGCTAGGAAAACACAAAGTCCTGGATCTGATAGAAGAAGAAAACATATGGCAGAAACCGGCACGCCGATCGATTGGCGATTTGATAGCGCTAATGTTTTTTTCTCGGGAATTTTAATGTTGCACAATATCAATACAGGCAAAGAATATAAAATAATTACTAGTCAAGGGGGTAGTGAAATTCTCTGGGTAAACGATTCATATGTCTACTATAGAGTTAACGATGAGCTAATAAAGGCTAGAATTCTCGATCAGACAATCGACACAGGTCAAGTTTTAGCTAAGGAGGATTTTATAGCGGATATTCATTGGGCTTTTGAAGGTCGATAGAATGAGTTTCGCATCGTTACGCTCGCCTCCATGTTTCCGCGATGCATGCATCGGAAATAACTGATTTGTATAGCCGAAAACGACGGATAAGCGCTTAGCAATAAGTCAGCGAGCGCGATTGACACCTCTAGGAGCGCATGAATTGGTAATAAACACAATAGATGTGAACTTTTGCAAGGTGCTTATCAGGTGGTAATTTTGTCAGACCATTTGCATTCGATACGGACATTACCCGAGTCCGACGATGATTTTGGTTTGTGCCGACACCAAATATAATCTGCATTTATATGACGATTGTAATAAATGGTCGAAATCAAATTAGGCGGACACAAAAAGCAAACGTAGATTTTGCCGGCGGCGCTTGCTTCGACAAATTCGGTACTGGTTTGGGCGTGTGGCATTCGGTACTCGTGGCGTTACTGCTGGGAATGGTAGGGCAAAGGCCAGCGATTGCCAACGGCTTGGATCAAAACTGCGTCGTCAATATCCTCAACCGAACCGTGCAAGTTGGCAAGGATGGCGGATGGTCGATGCCGAGCGTACAGTCAACTCGGCCGGTCCCCTCGGCGCCGGTGCGTTGGGGGAGGTAAGTCATTGGCGGGCGGCGAGTCCGTTCAGTATACTGAGACCGTCGTCGGCTGGGGCCGACGGCGGCGGCATCGGGAAGGGGCCGCCTTTAATCGTCCCAGGACGGATTTAACCAGACCGGGAAGGACACCATGTCCAGTCTACGCATCGCGGCGTTCGCCACTCTCGCGGCGGCCGGTATCGCCGCCGCAGGGTTTCATTGGCGGCATTCCGAATCGCCGCCCACCCAGCTCAAGCTTTACGGCAATATCGATATTCGCCAAGTCGAACTCAGCTTCCATGATTCCGAACACGTCGCGCAAATTCAGGTGCAAGAGGGCGAGAGGGTCAAGCGCGGCCAATTGTTGGCGGTGCAGACCCTGGAACGTTTCCAGTATGCCTGGGATGCGGCGCAAGCCCGAGTCGAGGTCCAGCGCCACGTGGTCGATAAGGCCTTGAACGGCTCGCGGCCGCAGGAAATCGGTAAGGCCGGCAATGACGTCAAGGGCGCCGAAGCGGCATTGGTATTGGCCAAGAAGGAATTGGAGCGCATGCGCAATTTGGCGGAACGCAAATTGACCTCGGTGGAGTCGGTCGATCAAGCCAAGGCCGCCTACGACGGTGCCCGCGAGACCTTGCAAGCCCTGAAGGAACAATACCAGTTGACCGCGATCGGCCCGCGCCGCGAGGACATTCAAGCCGCCCAAGCTCAACTTCGAGTCGACGAAGCCGAATTGCTGTTGGCCAAGAAATCCTGGGAAGACGCTCATCTCTACGCGCCGGCCGACGCCGTTGTGCAAAACCGGATTCTCGAACCCGGCGACATGGCCAACGCCCAGACGCCGGTGCTGACGCTGGCCCTGACCGAGCCGCTGTGGGCCAGAGCTTACGCGGCCGAGACCGATCTCGGTAAATTGCGCCACGGCCTGCCGGCCCGCATCGTCAGCGACAGTTTTCCCGACCGGCATTACGCCGGTTGGGTCGGATATATCTCGCCGACCGCCGAATTCACGCCCAAGTCGGTCGAGACTAGCGAGTTGCGGACCAGTCTGGTCTACCAAGTGCGGGTTTACGTCTGCAATGCCCAAGATCAACTGCGCTTGGGTATGCCGGTCAGCGTCGAGATCGATGTCGACGCTCCGCCGGCCGGACAGCCGGGCTGCGCCGAGCGGCCGTGATCTCGCCGACGAACGCCCCGGCGCTGCGGTTCCAAGGCGTCGATAAATCGTTCCGGGCCGGCGGCCGCGAAGTGGCGGCCTTGCGCCGGATCGATTTCGAATTGCCCGGCGGCGGCATCACCGCGCTGGTCGGGCCGGACGGCGCGGGCAAGACCACCTTGTTGCGTCTGGCCGCCGGTTTGTTGCTGCCGGAAGCCGGCAGCGTCGAAAGCTTTGGTAACGACACCGCGACGGCCGGGCCGCTGTTGCACGCCACCACCGGTTACATGCCGCAGCGTTTCGGTTTGTACGAAGATCTGAGTCTGCGCGAGAACCTGACGCTGTATGCCGATCTGCACGGTATCGCCCAGGCCGACCGACCCGAGCGCTTTGCCGAATTGCTGGCGATGACCGGACTCGGCAAATTCGAAAGCCGCTTGGCCGGACGCTTGTCCGGCGGCATGAAACAAAAACTGGGTTTGGCTTGCACCTTGCTGAACCGGCCGCGTTTGCTGTTGCTCGACGAACCGTCGGTCGGCGTCGATCCGCTGTCCCGCCGCGAACTGTGGCATATCATCGACGCGCTGGTCAGCGACCACGGTACCACGGTCCTGCTCAGCACCGCCTACATGGACGAAGCCGAGCGCTGCCAACATGTTATCGTACTGGATCATGGTGGAATACTCAGACAGGGCGCGCCGGCCGCGCTGCACGAATTGGTGCGGGGGTGCGGCTATCGTCTAACTAGCGCGGTGTTGTCTAGTCGGCAACTGCGTCAACGCATCGTGGGCCAGCATGGCGTCATCGACGCGGTAGTGCAGGGCGATGCGGTCCGGGCGGTCATGGCGCCGGGTGCCGCGCCGGACTGGGCCGGCTGGTTTACGGCAAGCGACTGCGTGACGGCGCGGTCGGTGCCGGCGCGCTTGGAAGATGCCTTCATTTGGCTATTGACCGAGCGCGACGGCGGCCACGGCGTCGTCGAGAACGTCTGCCCGCTGGCGGTTATCGGCCCAACCGCCGCGCCGGTCATCGAGGTCGAGGCGGTGGATCGCTGGTTCGGCGATTTTCAGGCCGTCAAAAAACTTTCCTTTCAGGTCGGACGCGGCGAAATTTTCGGTTTGCTGGGCGCCAACGGCGCCGGTAAGACCACCACGTTTCGAATGTTGTGCGGCTTGTTGCCGGCCAGCAACGGCAGCCTGAAAGTGGCCGGCGTGGATTTGCGGCGGGCGGCGGCCCAGGCCAGGGGCCGTTTGGGTTATATGTCGCAGAAATTCTCGTTGTACGGGCAATTGTCGGTACGGCAAAACCTGGATTTTTTCAGCCACGCCTATGGCTTGCGGGGCGGCGCGCGCCGGGAACGCATCGCTTGGGCCCTCGGCGAGTTCGGCTTGACCGAGTTTGCCGATACCGACAGTCGCGATTTGGCGCTGGGCTACAAGCAACGCCTGGCGCTGGCTTGCGCGCTGATGCACGAGCCGGAAATCCTGTTTCTCGACGAGCCGACTTCCGGTATCGATCCGTTGGCCCGCCGCGAATTTTGGGCGCGTATCAACCAACTGGCTGCCGGCGGCGTGACGGTGCTGGTGACCACTCATTTCATGGAAGAGGCGGAATATTGCGACCGCCTACTGATCATGCGCGAGGGCGACATTCTGGCGGCCGGCACGCCGGCGCAAATCGTCCGGGCCGGCGGAAGCGAAGCGGCCTCGAACATGGAAGAAGCGTTTATACGCTTGGTGGAAGCGGCCGGCGGCGGAGGGACGGCATGACGGCGACCCGGCAACGGCTGATCGGTTTGATCCGCAAGGAGTTCCTGCAGGTCTGGCGCGATCCCAGTAGCCTGGCGATCGCCTTCGTGATGCCGGTGTTCTTGCTGCTGTTGTTCGGCTACGGCGTGTCGCTGGACGCCAAGCGGGTGCCGATCGGTTTGGTAGTCGCCGCCCCAAGCGCCGAGACCGCCGCGCTGACCGCCGGATTCGAGCAGTCCGAGTATTTTCGCAGTCGTTATTTTCCGGATATGCCGGCCGCCGCCGCTGCGTTGCAGGCAGGCGAAATCAATGCCATCGTCAACTTGCAGGACGACTTCGACCGGCGCTTGCACGGTAACGAACCGGCGCCGATACAATTGATTCTGGACGGCGTCGATGCCAATACCGCCCGGCTGGTCAGCGGTTACGTGCTCGGCGTTTGGGACCGCTGGCTGAACGCGCGCGCCGAAAGCCGCGGCTTGCGGGCGGTACGGCCGGTGCAATTACGGAATCGGGTTTGGTACAACAGTGCGCTGCGCAGCCGGAATTTTTTGGTGCCGGGCTTGATCGCGGTGATCATGACCTTGATCGGGGCCTTGCTGACCGCGCTGGTGGTGGCGCGGGAATGGGAGCGCGGCACGATGGAGGCCTTGATCGCCACGCCGGTCAGCGTTCGCCAGGTTTTGCTCGGCAAACTGATACCGTATTATTTGCTAGGCATGGGCGGCATGCTGCTTTCGATCGCGATGGCGGTGTGGCTGTTCGAAGTGCCGCTGATCGGTTCGTTGTGGGTGTTGCTGGTGTGCGGCTCGTTGTTCCTGCTGGCGGCCTTGGGCATGGGCTTGGTGATTTCGATTGCCGCGAAAAACCAGTTTGTCGCCGGCCAGATCGCCATCATCATCACCTTTTTGCCGGCGTTTTTGTTGTCAGGCTTCATCTTTAACATCGATAGTATGCCGACCGTCGTCCAGTGGGCGACGTATTTGATCGCCGCCCGCTATTTCGTCGCGATCTTGCAGACGGTGTTTCTGGCCGGCAACGTCTGGGACGTCGTCGTCCCCAACGCGCTGGCGCTGGCCTTGATGGCGGCACTGTTCATGGCCCTGGCCTGGTGGCGGGCGCCGCGCCGCTTGGAGTGAGCGATGTTTTGGCGGATTTACGCAATGCTGGTCAAGGAGTTCCTCGATCTGGTCAAGGACAAGAAAAGTCGTTTCGTGTTGATCGCGCCGCCCATCGTGCAATTGTTCGTGTTCGGCTACGCCGCCACTTACGATCTCAACCAAGTGCCGATCGCGGTGTACAACGAAGACGCCGGCATCGCCTCGCGCGAGTTGATCGCCCGCTTCGGCGGCGCGCCGGCGTTTCGGGAGGCGCGGCGCTTGCAGCGCGATGCCGAAGTCGCCGAAGTGCTGGATACCAAGCAAGTGTTGCTGGTGTTGCATATCGGCCGGCATTTCAGCCGCGACCTGCTGAGCGGCCGCCAACCGGCCGACGTGCAAATCCTGCTGGACGGCCGCGATTCGAATACCGCCCAAATTGCCCAAGGCTACGCGCAAAGCGTGATCGCCGATTTCAACCTCGCCTGGGCCAGGGACCACGGTTTGCCGCTGCCGGCCGCGGAATTGCGGACCCGAGCCTGGTTCAATCCCAATCTGGAAAGCCGTTGGTTCATCGTGCCGGGCATCGTCGGTTTGTTGACCCTGGTGGTGACGATGCTGGTGACTTCGCTGTCGGTGGCGCGCGAGCGCGAGCAGGGCACCTTCGACCAGTTATTGGTGACGCCGCTGACGCCCAGGGAAATCGTGGTCGGCAAGGCCGTGCCAGGCTTCTTGATCGGCGTGTTCGAAGCCACCTTCAGCATCGTCATGGTGGTGCTGTGGTTTCGGGTGCCGCTGCTGGGCAGTTTGACGGCCTTGTATATCGGCATCGTGTTCTACGTGTTTGCGATCGTCGGCGTCGGCCTGATGATTTCCTCGCTGTCGACGACTCAGCAGCAAGGCTTGCTGGGCGGCTTTCTAGTCATCGTGCCGGCGGTGATCCTGTCCGGCTATGCCACGCCGATCGCCAACATGCCGGAAGCCGTGCAAACCCTGACCTTGCTCAATCCGCTACGCTACTTTCTGGTCATCGTCCGCGGGGTATTCCTGCAAGGCCTGGACAGCCCGGCGCTGCTGCATCAATACTGGCCGATGGCCTTGATCGGCTTGGCCTCGCTAAGCTGCGCGGGTTGGTTGTTCCGCAAGCGGATGTATTGAGGGGGCGTCTGATCGTTTAAACCTGGCCTTGGCATTGAATGGGGTGCCTGGCGAGTACTTGAAGTTTGAATAAGGAACAGGATTGTAGCCGTTGATGTTTTCGAATAACCAATAGCGCTCGGTGAATGGGAGTCTAGTGTTGACAGTTAATAACTGTAATCGACCCTAAGCAGGTCAATGACGATGAAATTGAATAGACAAAAAATGCAGATAAGCTGCCTTCAATTGTGAAATTAGCTTGCCAAATCGCTCGTTTCGAAGTCAACATTTCTCCGGTTATGCTATCGCTAATCGGAGCTCGATTAATTAGAGGTTCACCATGGCACGACGGAAGGAGCTCAAAAACATCGCATCCGGGTTATATGGTTCGTTCATAAGCCGCAACAACGATGTAGGTGGCTATTGGGGTATTGGAAAACTTTGTCTTCTTGCGCAACAGAGTGGTGTTCAAATAGTTCGCCTTGATCTCCTTACGAAATCAATATTCCCAGCAAGTTCAGAGTTTTCAAAACTGGTTTCCGGCTACAGCTCAATCCTAAATAAGCATCTTTCTGCGAAGGGCATTCCGGAAAACTGGTTAGCCTCCGCGACCATTGAGCTCGATTTCAAGCCTGAGCACCCTTCCGGAAAGCACATTCCAATTGCAACGTGGGGTAGTCTATTCAAGCTTGTGGTGAACATTTCAGACGACATGAAGAAAAATCATACTGTTTCCGGCTACAGTTTTTGCGGGCCACATAATCCGAGAAAGGAAGCCAAAAGTGCAGGTACGGAACGCTTCTAATTCTGCGCCCAACCTCGCTCCTTTCAGTTGCTGGATGCAGCGGGATAAAGCTGCGCAGAGCCGGTTAGCTCCACTACATGGTATCCCTATCTATGCAAGGACTTTGTTTGTCGTTTAGGCGATACGGATGACTGATGAAAAATGCACGTTTCACTTAGCTTCATTTAGAGTGCCGTCGAAAAATCCGGACTCCGACGCCTTAGATGACATGGTCGCTACGGCAAACCAGTTTAGGGACGCGTCGATTAGGTGCTTTAACTCAACCGTTCCAATTGCTGAGCAGAACCAGCTGTTAGTGTTTCCCCATGTCGTTTGTGGGTGTTTTGCTTGTGAAATGTATCTGAAATTTCTGTTAAAGAAGGATGGCAAAAAAGCTCCAAGAAATCACTCTCTGATCGAATTATGGGCTATGCAGTCAGACATAATTAAAAATGGATTTCAAGCTAAGTATTTAACAACAAACATCGATGATTTAATAAGATCCATATCCGATCATTTTATTAAAATCAGGTATAACCACGAGATGCAAATGGAGACCGTTCATTTTGGTGAAGATAAACTTGCCATGATTCTTCCGTACCTCTCTGATGTTTGTAATAAATAAAGATGCAAAATGGGCCTAATTTAGGTGGTGCAGACGGAGCTCGCAATAAAACGCGTAGTCCAAAAACGGGGTCAGGTCTTGCAATAGAGCCTCCCTCAGTTAATATGAAATGCTGGTAATCATTGAATTACGGTCACTGATCGTCAGAATTCAGTCGTTCGAACTCCATGTCTCTGGCGCCGGTGTGCTTTTCGGTGCTTTCCACTAGCGGCCTGCCGGCGTCAAGCTTGCTACCTATCAGAGACCATTAAGCCCCAGCGACTGGCGATTTTCTCCGCCGCGCGCCAACTAGCCTATAATTGCCGACCAAACCGTCGATACCGTCACTTATTCAACCATTTTTCCCGCCTTCATGCTCGACCACCTAACGATAGCCGGAACCCAGGACACCGGTTTCGACGATCCGTTGCTGGCCGCCTTATTGGCAGTTTGCCGGCACCTGCATATTTCGCAAACCCCGGCGGCGTTGACCGCGGGACTCCCCTTGGTCGATCACAAACTGACGCCGGCGCTGTTCGGGCGGGCCGCCGAGCGGGCCGGCATGTCGGCGCGCTTGCTGCGCCGGCCGCTGGCCGACATTCCGGCCTTGAGTTTGCCGGCGGTACTGTTGCTGCGCGACGGTCACGCCTGCGTGTTGATCGGCAAGGATGGGACGAACTGCCGCATCGCCGTGTCTGAAACCGGCGGCGAGAAGACGCTGCCCAGCACCGAACTGGAGAATCTGTATGCCGGCCGGGCTTTCTTCGTTCGAGTCAATCACCGCTTCGATGCCAGAACCGCCGATCTCGGCGCGGCACGGTCCGGCCATTGGATACGCAATGTGGTCTACGCGGCTTGGCCGATCTACGCCGAGGTGTTGGCCGCGTCGTTGCTGATCAATTTGTTCGCGTTGGCGGCGCCGTTGTTCTTCATGAATGTTTACGATCGGGTGGTGCCGAATCACGCGCTGGAAACGCTATGGGTGCTGGCGCTCGGGGTGTTGATCGTGTTCGGCTTCGAGTTGGCGATGAAGCTGTTGCGCGGCTACTTTATAGACGCCGCCGGCAAGCGCGCCGACATCGTGTTGTCGGCCGGCATCTTCGAAAAATTGTTGAACATTCGCCTGGAAGCTCGCCCGGCCTCGGCCGGCGCATTCGCTAACCGCTTGCACGAATTCGAGGCCTTCCGCGAGTTTTTGACGTCGGCCACCTTGGTGACCTTGGTCGATCTGCCGTTTTTGCTGCTGTTCGTATTGATTGTGTACAGCATTGCCGGCCCACTAGCCTGGATTCCGTTGGCGATATTGCCGCTGGCGGTATTGGCCGGCATCGCCTTGCAGGCGCCGTTGCGGCAAACCGTCGATACGATGTTTCGCTACGCCGCGGAGAACCAGGCGACCTTGATCGAAGCCCTGACTAATTTGGAAAACGTTAAAACCACCGGCGCGGCCAGCCAGTTGCAACGGCGTTGGGAAAACAATATCGGCGAATTGGCGCGGCTGGGTTTGAAGTCCCGGTTGTACACCAGCTTGACCGTCAATTTGACTGCGTTCTTTCAACAACTGGCGGCGGTGCTGTTGGTCGTGGCCGGGGTTTACCGGATCGGCGACGGCGACTTGACCACCGGCGGCCTGGTGGCGTGCACGATGCTGGCCGGCCGGGCCTTGGCGCCGGTCGGTCAGGTCGCGGCCTTGCTGACCCGCTATCATCAGGCGCGGATGGCCCTGGCCTCGGTGCGGCGGATGATGGACCTGCCGGTGGAACGCGAGGCCGGTAAGGATTATCTGCACCGGCCGCGTCTGGCCGGCGAGGTGGAGTTTCGCGGAGTCGGCTTCAGCTATCCCGGCCAGCCGGTGCCGGCCCTGGACAATGTGTCGTTCAAGATTCGGGCCGGCGAGCGGGTCGGCGTGATCGGGCGGATAGGCTCCGGCAAAAGTACGCTGGAGAAATTGATTCTGGCGCTGTACCAGCCGCAACAAGGCGCGATTTTGTTGGACGGTTGTGATAGTCGCCAGCTCGATCCCGCCGAATTGCGTCGCCAAATCGGCTACGTGCCGCAGGATAACGCGTTGATGTTCGGCAGCGTCCGCGACAACATCGTATTCGGCGCCGGGTACGTCGACGACGCGGCGATGCTGCGGGCGGCGGAGTTGGCCGGCGTCGCGCAGTTTACCGCCCGCCATCCGCTCGGTTTCGACATGCCGGTCGGCGAGCGCGGCGCCGGTTTGTCGGGCGGTCAACGCCAAAGCATCGTGCTGGCCAGGGCCTTGCTGTTGCAGCCGGCGTTGTTGGTGCTGGACGAGCCGACCAACGCGATGGACAACAGCAGCGAGGAAGCCTTCAAGCAGCGCTTCGCGGCGCAATTGTCCGATCAGACCCTGATCCTAGTGACCCACAAAGCTTCGCTGTTGAGTCTGGTGGACCGGGTCATCGTCATGGACGGCGGCCATATCGTCGCCGACGGGCCGAAAGACCACGTGTTGGAAGCCTTGCGGCAAGGCCAGATCAAGGTGGCCGGATGAAAAAAACTTTGGGTGCTTGGCTGGCCGACTACCGCTATCGCAGCGAGGACCGCCGCGATTTCGACATCGCCGACGGCAGCGCGCTGTACGAATTGCCGATCCAAAGTCATTTGATTTTGCTGACCACGCTGGTCTTCGTGGTCGTCGCGCTGGTCTGGGCCAATTTCGCGACGTTGGATGAAGTGACGCGCGGTCAAGGCAAGACGATACCGTCCAGCCAGATCCAGGTCGTACAAAATCTGGAAGGCGGCATCGTCTCGGAAATCCTGGTGCGCGAGGGGGATAGCGTCGAAAAAGATCAAGTCTTGCTGCAACTGGACCGGGTGCGTTTTGCCTCGTCGTTTCAGGAAGCCAAGCTGAAGTATTACGAGCTACTGGCCAATACCGCCCGCTTGAACGCCGAAATCAACGGCGGCGCGTTGCAATTGCCGGACGAAGTAGTCAAGCAGGCGCCGCAAATCGCCGACAATGTCCGGCAGTTGTTGGCTTCCCGCCAACACGAACTGAAGTCGAACACCGATATTCTCAGCGAGCAGATTCGCCAGCGCGAACAGGAAATCGTCGAGTTGCAGTCCAAGAGCGAGCAACTCGGACGTAGCTATAAAATGCTGCAGGACGAGGTGAAAATGTCCGAACCGCTGGTGGCCGACGGCGCGATGTCGCAAGTCGAATTGTTGCGGCTGCAGCGGGCCGCCAACGATTTGCGCGGCGAATTGAATTCGGCCAATCTGGCGATGCCGCGCGCGCGTTCGGCGCTGGACGAAGCCCGCAACAAACTTTCCGAAATCAAGGCGCGCTTTCGGACCGAGGCCTTGAAGGAATTGAACGAGACCAAGGCCGAGTTGGATCGCACCAGCGCTTCCGCCGTTGCGCTGGAAGACCGGGTCAGCCGGACGCGGGTGTTGTCGCCGGTCAAGGGCACCGTCAAGCGCATCAAGATCAATACGGTCGGCGGCGTAATTCAGCCGGGTATGGATTTGTTGGAAATCGTGCCGGTCGAGGATCAGTTGCTGATCGAGGCCAAAATCCGCCCGGCCGACATCGCTTTTCTTCACCCCGGACAGCAAGCTGTGGTAAAACTAACCGCGTACGACTATTCGATATACGGCGGTTTGGACGCAGTGTTGGAGCATATTAGCGCCGACAGTATTCCCGGCGAAAAAAAGGATGAGGACAGCTATTACCTGATCCGCCTGCGCACCGCCACGAACACTTTGCAAAACCGAGGGGAACGCTTGCAGATCATTGCCGGCATGACCGCCGAGGTCGATATATTGACCGGCAAGAAAACCGTGCTCGAATACCTGATGAAGCCGATATTCAAGGCCAGGGATAGGGCGTTGAGAGAACGATAATTACAAACGGCATATCCGTGGCTAACCTATTGATTTGTTCTAATAATCCCCAGTTGACCGCGCAATGGAACCACGCGTTGATTTCGGAATACACGGTCAGTATGTTGCACAATCCCAAGACCGAATTCACCGCCGACGCGGTCATTCTGGACGCTAAGAAGCTGGACGACGATGCCAGTCTGATGGCGTTGTTTTCCAACCGCCATACCCGTTTTCTAGTGATGGGCTGCGATTGGCCGGATAGCCGGCAAATCGAAGTGTTGATCAACGGCGCGGCCGGTTACTGCGATCAATCCGAATCCGCCGAATTATTGAAGCGGGCCGTCGCCTGCATTCTGGACGGCGACATCTGGATACGCCGCGCCCTGGTCCCCAAGGTGATCGGGGCGTTGACCCGCGCCAGACAAACTCAAACAGTGAAAAATCGTTACGACGCCGAGCAGAAACTGCAGCAGATCGCCGGCTTGTCGGCGCGCGAGCTCGAAGTCGCCAATCTGATCCGCCAGGGCGAAAACAATAAACGTATCGCGCTGGCGCTGAATATTTCAGAGCGCACAGTCAAGGCGCATTTATCGTCGATATTCCGCAAATTGGGTGTCGACGATCGCTTGCATCTGGCCATATTGTTAAAAGAAACCGACCAATATCAAAGAGGATAGGCATGAAATCGACGACCGGATGGGGTGTAAGCATCGCGATACAACTAGCGTTTGCGACCGACGGCTACGCGGTAACGTTACAGGATTCGATCCAGAAAGTGCTGGACGACAACCCGAAGATCCAGGCGGCCAAATCCGAACGCCGGGCGGTCGAGGAAGAAATTGGCCAAGCCAAGGCCGGTTACTTTCCGACCGTGGACGCCACGGCCGGCATCGGTTGGGAAGAGTCGAACAATCCGACCACCCGTACCCGAGGCGACGGCTCGGTGTTTTATCATCGCGAGGAAGGCGCCATCCAGGTCCGGCAAATGTTGTTCGACGGTCTGGCTACTCCCAACGAAGTCGAGCGCCAGGAAAAACGTACCGATTCGCGCGCCTACACCGTGTTCGGCCAGTCCGAGATCACCGCGCTGGACGGCGTCGAAGCCTACCTGAAAGTGTTGCGCCGTCAGGAGTTACTGAATCTAGCCAAGGACAACCTGCAACTGCATTTGCGCACCAACGAGCAAATCAAATTGCGTAGCGAGCGCGGCGTCGGCAAGCGGGCCGACGTCGATCAATCGATGGGCCGGGTGGCTTTGGCCGAGAAGAACGTCTGGTCCGAGACCGGTAACCTGAAAGACGCCGAAACCGGCTTTCAACGGGTGATCGGCATCTTGCCGGACGCGGTCGAACCGGTCGCCGCGCCGACCGCCGCGTTGCCGGCGACGATGGAACAAGCCATCGACGAAGCGCTGGCCGACCATCCGATTCTGAAGTCGGCGAATTCGGACGTGGAATCGGCCTTCGCCCAGCACGAAACCGCCAAGGCACCGTACTTTCCGCGTTTCGATATCGAAACCGGCGTCAGCCACAATTACAACTTGGACGGTATCCGCGGCACCAACTCGGACATGACCGCGATGTTGCGGATGCGTTACAATCTGTTCAACGGCGGCAAGGACATCGCCCGCCGTGAGCAGACCGCGCAATTGATCAATCAGGCCAAGGACATCCGCGACAACACCCATCGCCAAGTGGTCGAAAGTATGCGTTTGTCCTGGGTGGCTTACCAGACCGTGAAAAGCCAGATGGAGTTCTACAAACAACACGCAGACTCGGCCGAAAAAACCATCACCGCCTACCAACAGCAGTTCAATATCGGTCAGCGCACCTTGTTGGACTTGCTGGATACCTACAACGAGATGTACGTTGCCAAGAGCTCGTTGATTAACGCCAAATACGACGAGTTATTCTCGCAGTACCGAATTTTGGCGAGCAAGGGCCAATTGAATAAGCATTTGGGTACCAAATTGCCGGAAGAGATTCAGCCCATCAGTTCGGCGGATTAGAGAACGCGATGCGCGGGTTTCTAGAGTTGGCGACATATAGATGATGCGGATACATGTCGATCGATGATAGGTTGAAGTCCATAGCTGGTTAATAGCTTGTAGAGGGGCGCAATCCTAACCGTGTAGCGATGCCGGCCCTTTAATAGTAGTTCTGAAAGATCCGCATCAGTTTGGGCATTCCGATAGCAGTCGCCCTATCGGATCGCCAAACACACGGTTTTCAACAATGCGTGGGCGACGGCGAAGATAGTGCGCTTTCGCCCGTGTCGAATCAATAGTGATCTCCTGAAAAAAGTTGTTTTGAATCATTGCGATAAATGGTTGCGGCTTTTTACGTCATCGGTTCCTGAGTGTTCCAGCGTGAACAGCGCGGTAGTAAGCCTTTTGCTCAGGACCAATAGCCGATACAGCGCTGTTGGATCTTGACGACGCTGTTCCGTATCTCCGTACCAATACTTAGCAATACGACAACGACCAGTCCGATGTCGAGCGGCCGGTCGGATAGGTTTTCGAACCGAACATGAGCAAGTTCAATGCTTCGCGCCGCCGTTGCCTATTTTCAACATTTAACGGGCTGTCCGAGTTGGTAAGCGTCGAATCGAGTAGGGGCGCAAAAGCCATGGACTTCAGTAGGCCGGTCGCACTGGATTGCGCGGGTAGCGTTAAGCGTTAGAGTTAGCGAGAGGCTGGCGGCTACGGGGCGTTCGACAAAGTCCAGCCGAATCGCCGGGCGGAACGACCGAGTATCCGACAAATGTTTGTCGCCCGCGCTTAGTGGTTTGTCGGTTTTCCTACAAAAAGCTTGTCCGGGAATCGCTGGAAAATCATCGGGTTATTGCTTGGCACGCCGGTTGCAAGTTGATAAGCAAAAACTTGGGGTCGTGTCATGAAAACGAATAAAGACATTGCGGAATTATTGGACGAACCGGCTTGCGAACACAACAAGAAGGAGAAATCCGGTTGTGCCAAGCCTAAACCCGGCTCCGCCGCGGGCGGTTGTGCGTTTGACGGTGCCCAGATTGCGTTGTTGCCTATCGCCGATGTCGCCCATATTGTCCACGGGCCGATTGCCTGCGCCGGCAGCTCTTGGGATAACCGCGGGACCCGGTCGTCGGGGCCGGACTTATACCGGATCGGCATGACCACCGATTTGACCGAACAGGATATCGTGATGGGCCGCAGCGAAAAGCGGCTGTTCCACGCGATCAAACAAGCCATCGAGACCTACAATCCGCCGGCGGTGTTCGTCTACAACACCTGCGTACCGGCCTTGGTCGGCGACGACATCAACGCGACCTGCAAGGAAGCCGCGGAGCGGTGGGGCGTGCCGGTGGTACCTATCGATAGCGCCGGTTTCTACGGCACTAAAAATCTGGGCAACCGGATCGCGGCCGATGCGATGCTGAACCATGTGGTCGGCACGCGCGATCCCGATCCATTGCCGCCGGGTACCGAGCGGCCCGGTATCAAGGTTCACGACGTCAATCTGGTCGGCGAATACAACATCGCCGGCGAATTCTGGCATGTACTGCCCTTGCTGGACGAACTGGGCTTGCGGGTGCTGTGCACCTTGTCCGGCGACGCCCGCTTCCGCGAGGTGCAAACCATGCACAAGGCCGAAGTCAACATGATGGTCTGCTCGAAAGCAATGCTGAACGTGGCCCGTCGTATGGAAAAAGATTACAAAACCCCGTGGTTCGAAGGCAGCTTCTACGGCATTACCGATACCAGCCAGTCCTTGCGCGATTTTGCCAAGGTCATCGACGATCCGGATTTGACCGAACGCACCGAGGCGCTGATTGCCCGCGAAGAGGCTCGAATCCGCGCGGCGCTGGCGCCGTGGCGCGAGCGTTTGAAAGGCAAGCGAGTGCTGTTGTTTACCGGCGGCGTCAAGAGCTGGTCGGTGATTTCGGCCTTGCAGGATTTGGGGATGGTCGTGGTCGCGACCGGTACCAAAAAGTCCACCGAGGAAGACAAGGCGCGCATCCGCGAGCTGATGGGCGAAGATACGCTGATGATCGAGGACGGCAGCCCGAAAGCCTTGTTGAAGGTCGTTCACGATTACAAGGCCGATATTCTGATCGCCGGTGGCCGCAATATGTACACCGCGTTGAAAGCCAAAATCCCGTTCCTGGATATCAACCAAGAGCGCGAATTCGGTTATGCCGGTTACGAAGGCATGCTGGAATTGGTTCGCCAGTTGGCGCTGACGTTGGAAAGCCCGGTTTGGGAGTCGGTCAGGGCGCCGATGCCCTGGCGCGTCGGCGCTCTCGCCAAGCCCGTTACCAGCGAAACGGTGGAGCCGGCGTTAAAAATTCAGGCGGCTTAGTCCGATTAGACGGTGTGCGATTGACTCAGGCAACTAGGTAGGCGGCGATGGCGGAAATTCTCAAACGTAAGAAAGCACTCTCGGTCAGTCCGTTAAAGGCCAGCGCGCCAACCGGTGGTTCGTTGGCTTGCCTGGGTTTCGACCGAGCGATTCCGATGCTGCACGGTTCGCAAGGCTGTACCGCATTCGCGAAAGTGTTTTTCGTCCGGCATTTTCGCGAACCGATTCCATTGCAAACCACCGCGATGGACCAAGCCAGCTCGGTGCTGGGCGCCGACGAAAACGTCGTCGAAGGTTTGAAAGCCATCGCCGAGAAATCCAATCCGGCCTTGATCGCGGTGTTGACCACCGGTTTGGCCGAAACCCAGGGTTGCGACGTACAGCGCAACGTGCGCGAATTTCGCGCCAAGTATCCGGAGTACGATCACGTTGCCGTCGTCGCGGTCAATACCCCGGATTTCACTGGTTGCGTCGAGACCGGCTATGCCGCGACGATACACGAGATCGTCAACGCGCTGGTGCCTGATGCCGAAACCGCCGGTACCAAACCCGGCAACCGCCGTCGGCAGGTGAACGTGTTGGTCAGCCACATGCTGACGCCCGGCGACCTGGAAGCCCTGCGCGACACGATAGAGATGTTCGGCTTGCGGCCGGTGCTGGTGCCGGATTTATCCGATTCGCTGGACGGCAGCTTGACCGAAGACGAGTTTTCGCCGGTGACGATAGGCGGTACGCCGGTGTCGGAACTGGCTACGCTGGGCGAGGCCAAGGCCTCGCTGATCATTGGACCTTCCTTGCATAAAGCCGGCGAGTTGCTGCAAGAAAAAACCGGGGTGCCGAGTTACTTTTTCGAACATTTGTACGGCCTGGAAGCCAACGATGCGCTGATCCTGGCGCTGGCCGAAATCAGCGAACAGCCGGTCCCGCAACGGATAGAACGCCAACGTGCTCAATTGCAGGACGCGATGCTGGATACCCATTTCATGCTGGGCCAGCTCAAGGTGGCGATCGCTGCGGATCCCGATTTGCTGAATGCCTGCGTGCATTTGATCAAGGGCATGGGCGGCGACGTGGTCGCGGCGATCAGCCCGGCTAACGCGGCGATTCTGAGCAAAATGCCGGTTAGCAGCGTCAAGATCGGCGACCTGGAAGATCTGGAGCTGACCGCTAGGGAAAACGGCGCGCAGTTGCTGATCGGCAATTCGCACGCGGTCGATAGCGCGGAACGCCTGGGCGTGCCTATCCTGCGCACCGGCTTTCCGTTGTACGACATCATCGGCGGCTATCAAAAAACCTGGATCGGTTATCGCGGCACGCGCCAAGCTTTGTTCGACTTGGCTAACTTGGTGATCAACTTCGCGCACGAAGAGATCGAAGTCTATCACTCGCCGTATTCGCAAAAACCGGAAAACGAACGCCACGCCTGCTCGCCGTCATGTCACTAGCCCGTCGCATGCAGGTTGTGCATACCCCTGAACAGAGGATGCCCATGGAAACCGCGATTAAAGTCGCCTTTGCCACTACCGATATGGTGCACGTCAACCAGCATTTCGGTTCAGCCCGTTCGTTCGCGGTCTACGCGGTCGACCCCGAGCAATCGGAAATGCTGGAAGCCGCGCAGTTCGGCGAACTGGCCCAGGACGGTAACGAGGATAAGTTGTCGGTCAAGATTCAACTGCTGGACGGCTGCGCGGCCGTCTATTGCCAAGCCATCGGCGCCTCGGCGATCAAGCAAATCATCGCCCAGGGCATACAGCCGATCAAAGTCCATGAAGGCAGCACCATCAAGGATTTGATCGGCGATTTGCAGAACGAAATGAAAGCCGGGCCTTCCGCCTGGCTGACCAAGGCCATCAACGCGCACAAGGGGCCGGATGCCGGCCGCTTCGATGCGATGGAAGACGAAGGCTGGGACGAGTAAGCGCTTTAACGAATCGACAAATTGCGGCGGTTCGCCGCCCTAACCAAAACCACTGGAGAACCCACCATGTCTCAACCCGCACTCGTCGTCGAAGCCGGCGACCCTTTGATGAGCTCTGAAATCGTTGTCGAGATGATCAAACAACTCAGAGCAATGGATACCTACGACACCTACGAAGGTTGGTCCGAGGAAAAAATCATCGATCCGCTGATCATGACCAAGGAGCGCAAACGCGAAGTGCCGGTCATCGGCGATCCAGACGAAATTACGCTGGCCCGCGTCAAGGCGTATTACAACGCCATTTCCTCGCTGGTGGAAAAACGTTGCGGTCTGATGGCGGTACCGGTGATCAATATCACCCACGAAGGCTTCGGCCGGGCGCTGGTGTTGGTCGGCAAACTGATCGCGGTCGACAAAGTGTTGCGCGACGTGCATCGCTTCGGCTTCGGCAGTTTGGAAGAGTTGAACGAAAAAACCGAGAAAGTGTTGGAAAAAGCCGTGGCCTTGATCGAGCAATTCAAAGAAGTGGCGGAAGCTTGAGGTGAAATTATGAGTGACGAAGAGATTAAAGCGCTGGAAAAAGAAGTGAAAAAGACCAAACGCCTGGCCAACGAGGCGGCGTCGGTGTTGCATGATCTGATCGAAGACCGTTTGCCGGATGCTTACGGGGAGTTGATGGGCATTGCCCAAACGACGTACGACGCATGTAAGGCTTGGGACGAAGCCAACAAGAAATTTCAAGCCGCCAGTGGCGGATGAGGCTTGAGGAGAGCGATATGAGCGAATTTGTAACCGGCGTAACTTTTGGCGGCAGCGTTTGGACGCCATCTTACGTGACCGATTTGAACCAACGCGACTGCATCGGTTGCGGCCGTTGCTTCAAGGTGTGCCCGCGCGACGTGTTCGATTTGGTGGACCGGGGAGATGTACTGGACGCCGCCGACTTGGAGGACTTCGACGAGGATGACGACAACACGATGGTGATGAGCCTCAAAAATGCCGCCGACTGTATTGGCTGCGAGGCTTGCTCCAAAGTCTGCCCGAAAGCCTGCTTTACCCACGAGCATAAGGCAGCGGCTTAAATGCCGTCCGGCGGATGCGGAGTGTCCAGCGCTCCGCTTGCGTCGGAACTTGTGATGGCCACTTTTTATCGGCAGGCTTCCGCGCCGCTCAACGCGAAACCGTTGAGCGCAAACGCGATGCAAGCGACCGCCATCCATATAGCTTGGTTGGAGGCTTGAAGCGATCTGCCCGCTTTAAGAAAGGGCGCCCCCTTTCAGCGTCGCGCAAGCGACCCGATTTCTTATTTCAGTTCAAAAAAGGAAAGCTATCATGCCACGTCCCAATAAACACGTTTTCGTCTGTACTCAAGCGCGTCCGCAAGGCCATCCGCGCGGTTCCTGTACCGCCAGCGGTTGTGCCGACGTGATGAACGAATTCATGGCGCAAATTCAAAGCCGCAATTTGTTCGAAAAAATCGGCCTGACCAACACCGGCTGCATGGGGCCTTGCATGCTGGGACCCAGCGTGCTGGTCTATCCCGAAGGTGTTATGTATGGACGGGTGACCAAGGACGACGTCAAAACCATCATCGAGGAGCATTTGCTGGGTGATAAGCCTGTCGAAAAGCTTATCGTGCCCGCCGAGGTTTGGTAAGCAATGGCCGCGGTCAGCTTTCTTGAAGAGCGGGTGCTGTTTAGCCCGGATGTCCCAGAAGCCGTCAACAAACTGTTGCAGTCGGCGGTGGCGGCCAGCCACGCCGACAAACCGCTGGCCGAGAAGTTTTTTCAGCAGGCCCAGGCCTTGGACGGCACCTGTTTGCAAACCTATTTCGCGTTGTACAAGTTTTATTTTTACCAGGGCCGATTGCAGGAAGCGGAGCGCGAAGCCCGGGCGGCCTTGGCGGAGGCGGCTCGGCAAGGCGGCTTCACGGCGGATTACCGACTGTTGAGCCAGGAAACCGGCAAGCGGGATATGTATGCCAGCGACGTTCACTTGTTCTATCTGTATAGTTTGAAAGCGCTGGCTTTTATCAATCTGCGGCGCCAACAGGATGAGGAGGCGCAACTGATCCTGTCCATTATTCGGGGCTTGGATCCGGAAGACCGCTCCGGTGCGTCGGTAATCATGGACTTGGCGAGCGCAATGTTGGAGGATGCCGCATGAGCGCGGAAAGTTTGTCTGAACACGTTGAAATGCGCCGCGAATTCGGCAAAACCGTGTGCCAACGCATCGCCGCGAATATTGCCAAGCTGGGTTTCCCGGTACAGACTCAGATCGCGTTGCCGGAATACGAAGCCGCGCAATTCAGTCTGGTCAGCGACCCGTTCACGCAAAGCGTGGATTTGGTGGGATATTGGTACGACGCCAATAAGCGCCGGATCGGTCAAATCAAATTTCACGGCGACGGCAGCTTTTATGCCGAGTACGATGTGGTGCAGCCTCACCCGACCAAGAAGCAATGGTTTGTAGAGGCGATCAATGCCTGGGGCAAGCAGGACAACATTAAAACCGAAGCGAAATTGCTAGACGTGCCGCAATAAGGGGGGGGCGATGGGCAACCCTAAGTACCTGTACGAGTTGCTGCTGGATCATTGCGGTGGCGATGCGGTGGTCGACGAGTTGATGATAGGTCTGGTTTGGACGCTATGTCGCGGCAGGGGCGATGCGACTACCGGTTTGGCGATGACGCCGGGGCACGCCACGCGGACGCTGAATTGGTCCGGCACCTTATGCGGCAAGCCGATCATCGATCTGGCCGCTTGGATTACCGAGTGGGAGCCGTATAAGGCGACCGTGGCGATGGCGGCGATCAACGCCAGCGTCAACGCCAGACCGCTACCGGATTCGCTGGCATTGGAAGGTCACGCCGAATACGCTAACCTGGCGGTGTTCGATTATTTTCTCCCGCGCTTGAAAGGCAAGAAAGTGGTCGTGATCGGCCGTTACCCTGGCATCGAACGGTATCAGGAGCGGATGCAGTTGACGGTACTGGAGCGCCAGCCGGCCGCCAGCGATTTGCCGGATTCCGCGTGCGAATTTCTGTTGCCGCAGGCCGATTGGGTGTTTTTGACCGCCAGTTCCATCCCGAACAAAACGTTTCCGCGACTGGCGGAGCTGGCTTGCCATGCCACGACGGTGTTAATGGGGCCGACCGTGCCGTGGCTGCCGCAACTGCACGAATTTGGTATCGATTACCTGGCCGGAGCCGAGATCGTCGACCCGGAGGTGCTATACCATACCGCTGCTCAGGGCGGGGGGGTGCGGATTTTCAACAACGGTTTGCGCTATCGGGTGATGGAATTATTGCCGAATCATAGCCTGGCTTGGTTGAAACAGCAGATTGCCGATTGTTTTGACGAGAAAAACCGACTGACGGCGGCAATGGATAGCTGGTACGCTAGCGGCAACCGGTCCCGCTTTCCGGATTACCCGTTGCTGGATCGACTCAATAACCGCCTGTCGCGGCTGGATTCCAGCTATAAAACCTTGTGGGACAGCCAGGCCACCATCTAAGCCATGATCGAATCGCTCGCCGACCCGTTCGAAAACCACCGCCTGTTGCTGTTTTATAAAGGCGACATCAGCGCCTTGACATTATTCCTGCAGCAAGCCTCCGGAAGTGTGTTCTTTCCGGAACCGTTGCCGCCACTGTCCGAAGCGTTGGAGGAAGATGAAGACGCGCCGGCCGGCAAGGTGAGCGTGCATCCGGCGATGTTGCTGAGCACGGCCAATCAGACTCTGCAATTGGACAACGATTTGCTGCGGATCGAAGCCGGTTTCGCCGAGCAAGTCGATGCGCCCGGTGGCGTGATTACGGTGTATATGGCGCGTTTCACGCTGCTCGACCCGCCGCATCTATTAATGGAAAGTCGTAACTGCAAATTTCGCACCTTACCGGAATTGCGCGGTCGGCCGCCGGCGGAAATGGAGTTGCTGCGCCGCGCGTACGTAAAAATGATGGAGGGCTAATATGTTCGACTTTCAGGATTTCGGCTTCGACTCGGCTAGCGACGGTTCCGCGGACGCATCACCGCCGTCGACCGGTCCTTATATTCCCGAAGCCAGCGAATGCATGCGCTGCGGTATGTGCGTCAGTACCTGTCCGACGTTTCGCTTATTCCAGGTGGACGAACAGACACCGCGCCGCCGGGTGCGTACCATCGCCAAAATATTGGCCGACGACGCCGGCGTTGGCGTCGAAGAACTCGCGCAACTCAACGATTGCGTTCAGTGCCGGACGTGCGAGACCGTTTGTCCCAGCCGAATGAGTTATGGGACATTGTTCGACCGGGCCCAAGCCAAATTGCGCGCGACGGCGAGGCCGTCTTGGTTGGCACGGCTGGGGTTGCGCTTGATCGAACGCAAGCACGCCCGGGCACTGTTGCTGCCATTCGTCACGCTGTATTTACGCTCCGGTTTGCAGAAACCGCTACGCGCCAGCGGACTGTTGGCGAAACTCGGTTTGGGAGCGGCCGAAGCCTTGGTTTGCGAGCCGTCCTTGGTCGGACTGGCCGGGATTTATCCGGTTGAGCGTCGCATCAAATATCGGGGCAGGGTAGCGCTGTTTACCGGTTGTTTGGCCGAACATTTCGATCGTCCGGTCCAGGTTGCGGGCATCAAGTTACTGAATAGGCTCGGTTATGAGGTCGTGGTGCCGGAAGAGCAGGGTTGTTGCGGCGCGATTCATCAGCACAACGGCTTGCCGGCGGAATCGATGATGGAAGCCAACATCGCCGCGTTTTACGCGCTGGAAGTCGAAGCGGTTATATACTCAGCCAGCGGCTGCGGGGCTATGTTGACCGAATATCAAGGCGGAGATTCCGAGACATCCGGTTGGTTTACCAAGCATTTGATCGACATCAACGAGTTTTTGTTGGCGCATTGGCCGGAAGATCTGCAACTGGCGGCTTCCAATCTGAACGTGGCGGTCCATGAACCCTGCAGTCAACGCAATGTGTTGAAGAATAGTCAGAGCGTGTATGCCTTGTTGCGCAAGATTCCAGGCGTCAATCTGGAAGCGTTGGCCGACAATCAGTTATGCTGTGGTGCCGGCGGTACTTATATGCTCAGTCATCCCGAAAACGCCGAATCGTTGCGGGCCGCCAAGCGTCTGGCGATGGCCGGATCCGGAGCCGATGTCGTAGTCAGCGCCAACTTTGGCTGTGGTTTTTATCTGAACGCCGGGCAGCCCGCAGGCTCCAGAGTGCTTCATCCGCTGCAACTCCTCGCCGATCGCATCTAAACTCAAGATGTCTTGTAGAGTTCTAACCTAACGGTCGTGAAAGGCTTTTCGAAAAATATGAGCGCGCGAGGGGCTTTAGCCGCGGTTGATGGCGTTCCGACGCAGGGATGTCCGTAACTCGCCCAACGCCTTTCAGAGTAATTTTGGGCTTGCGGTCGGTCGCCGATGCCGCTATGATCGCGTCAGGCTGGAAGTTTGCGAGGCGCGGTTGTCGGCGAATCATGTTGAATGGTAGCGCTGCCAGGCGATTTGGTCAGGATGGTGCGGTATCCGCCGATCGAGATACAAGCTGCTTCTTCAGAGTCTGTTTTAAAAATCGTTCCTGGGTGGAACGTTTGGCGCACGGACAGCCGCCGCGCGGGTTGGACTCTCTGTCCGGCCCGTTTTTTTGCCTGCCGTTTCGTGCCGGCGGTAAGAACAGGAGCCTGATTTGTCGCGTAACGAGCGTCGGCTAAGATGTATGTGGCGGCGCAATCCTTTAGGGAAGATGCGCATTTTAGTTCCACGTCGATTCCAGTTACGATGCAGACAGTGATTATGATTTTGTTTTTAAAGGATATTCCTGCGAATACTCGACCCAACGAGTTACACGATTACGTGTTTTCGGCGTTTACGAACGGTGGAGATCAGGCGTCCGGTCGGGTTTTGAAAGCCGAGGTGATGGTGATTCGGGATAAGCAAACCAATGGTCTGGAGCACCACGGTCTGGTTTTCGTCGATTCGCGGGCCAGCGGCATGTTGGCGATTCAAAACCTGTCCGGCAAACCCTTCAGCAATACTTGCGTGTCGATCAGGCCGTATGTGCATAGGGATCTTAACAACGATAGGCGCTTGTTGGAAGCGTCGGCCGGCTATCAGCAGCGCGGCATTGATCGGCGGCGGGGCGATCGGATCGAAATCCACATCGATTTATCCAATGTCTTCCATTACCAGGACGATATGTTGCCGGCGTGACTCGGTAGAATATGCAGGGAGATTAGTGAGGCGCCGCGTAAGGAGCATTCCGAAGCCAGAGGGGTAGGGGCAGCGGAACGCGGTACGGGCGCCTCGATCCAGATTAGCAACGTCCGATAAATTCAAGCTTAACGCATGGCACTAACCTAGGGGGCTTGCTCGCATACTCCGACGATGCCGGCGGCTTGCAGGTCGGCGTGGTAGGACGAACGCACCAACGGCGCGCTGGCTACTTGTTTGAAGCCCATTTCGGTGGCGATTTCTGCGTAGGTTTGAAATTGGTCCGGATGGATATAGGCCTGGACCGGCAAATGGTCCTTGCTGGGCTGCAAATACTGACCCAGCGTCAGCATGCTGCAACCGTGCGCCAACAAATCGTCCAGCACCGCCAAAATCTCCGCTTCGGTTTCGCCGATGCCCAACATCAGGCCGGATTTGGTCGGCACCTGCGGCAGATGTTCTCGATGCAGCTTTAGCAGTTCCAACGATCCCTGGTAATCGGCGCCGGGCCGGGCTTGCTGATACAGGCGCGGCACGGTTTCCAAATTGTGGTTGAACACATCGCAGGGTTGCGCGGCCAAGATCTGCAGGGCTTTACCGACCCGTCCGCGAAAATCGGGGACCAACACTTCCACAACGGTGGCGGGGGATCGCCGGCGCACCTCGGCAATACAGGCGGCAAAGTGGCCGGCGCCGCCGTCGCGCAAGTCGTCGCGGTTCACCGAGGTGATGACCACGTACTTCAACGCCATCGCGGCGATGGTATCGGCCAGATGCGCCGGTTCCTCGGCGTCCAACGCTTGCGGTTTGCCGTGGGCTACGTCGCAGAACGGGCAACGCCGGGTACACAGATCGCCCATGATCATGAAAGTAGCGGTGCCGTGGCTGAAGCATTCGCCCAGATTCGGGCAGGCCGCTTCCTCGCACACCGTGTGGAGACGGTTGGCGCGCAGGGTCTGCTTTATCCGGTTGACCTGATCGCTGGCCGGTAGCTTGACCCGGATCCAATCCGGTTTGCGCAATACTTCGCCGGTCGTTTCGACCTTGATCGGAATCCGCGACAATTTATCGGCATTGCGTTGGTGGGTTGCGGGCGTGGAGCGGGAAGGGGCGTTCAGCGTCATGATTCTATCGCCTGAAGTAATTGGTGAACTATCGGAACGGCCAGTTCGTCGGTGCTTATCTTAACCCCCAAATCGGCCAGTTGGGTAACCGGCAAATTCGGGTAGCCGCAGGGATTGATGTCGCGGAACGGTGCCAAGTCCATGTCGTTGTTCAGGCTCAAGCCGTGATAGCAGCAGCCGCGTTTGATGCGCAGGCCCAACGACGCGATTTTGCGGCCGTCAACGTAGACGCCGGGGGCGTCGGCGCGGGCCGAGGCCGAAATACCGTATTGGCTTAGCGTGACGATGACGGCTTGTTCCAATAAACTGACCACCTGCCTTGGGCCTAGACTCAGCCTGCGCAGATCGGCCAACAGGTACACGATCAGTTGGCCGGGGCCGTGGTAGGTGATCTGGCCGCCGCGATCGCAGGCAATGACTGGAATCGCCGTCTCGCGCAGTAGGTGTTCGCGCTTGCCGTTCAGGCCCAATGTGTAGACCGGCGGATGCTCGACGATCCAGATCTGGTCCGGACTGGCGCAGTCGCGCTCGGCGGTGTAGTTTTGCATGTCCCGCCAGACCGATGCGTAGTCGCGCCGGCCCAAGTGTTGCAGGCTTGCATTCACCGGCTTACAGCGCCATCAACACGTCGGGACAGGCGGTCAAATCCAGGTAAATCGCGTCCAGTTGGCCGCGGCTGGTGGCCTCGATGACGACGGTGACTGCGGTGTAATTGCCGCCTTTGCTCGGCCGGCTAGTGACCGCGCCTTCGCGAATGTCTTCGACGTGGCGGCGGACGATCTCGACGACGATTGCGTCGAAGTCGTCCCGGCTCTTACCCATCGCCTTAATCGCAAATTGGCAGGGAAATTCCAGCAGGGAATCGGCTTCGCTCATGACAGCGACTTTTTATAGGTTTGCAGTAAATCGTCCAGCCGTTGCCAAACCGGCCCTGGCTTGCCGGTGCCGATCGGTTTGCCGTCCAATTCAACGACGGCGAGGATTTCCCGGGTGGAACTGGCGACCCAGACCTCCTCGGCGGTTTGCAGGCCTTCCAGCGCGATGATGTCTTCGCGGCAGGGGATGCCGTCGGCGCTCGCCAATTCCAGAATCACGTCGCGGGTGATGCCCGGCAGGATTTCGTTGGATTTGGGCGGCGTGATCAATTCGCCGTCGATGACCGCGAACAGATTGCTGGCGGCGCCTTCGATAACGTATCCGTTCTTGACCAGAATCGCTTCGGCGCAATCCCGATCCAGGGCTTGTTGGCGTAACAGAATGTTGGCCAGCAGGGTGATTGCCTTGATGTTGCAAAGCTGCCAGCGGGTATCGTCCAGCGTGATCGCCTTGATACCGGCCGACTTGCCTGGAAACGGCTTGATCTCCGAGCACATCGCGAAAACCGTCGGCACCACGGTTTCCGGGAAACCGTGATCGCGGGTCGGCGCATAGCCGCGAGTGATTTGCAGATAGATGTATTGGTCCTTGCCGGCCGACAGCAACGGCTGGAAGATGGCTTGCCAGTCGGCGACGCCGTGCGGCACCGTCAAGCGGATGCCGGCCAGGCTGTTATTCAGCCGAACGATGTGGTCTTCCAGGCGGAACAATTTGCCGCCGTAGGCCGGTATCACTTCGTAAACGCCGTCGCCGAACAAAAAGCCGCGATCCAATACCGACACCTTGGCTTCGGCCAACGGCAGATAGTCGCCGTTCAAATACACGAGTTGGGTCATTCTTTCTCCAATAAACCGATCGCGGCGTCGTACAAACGCCGGAACAGGCCGCCCTCGGCTATCGCTTCCAGCGCCACCAGCGGTTTGCTGACGACGGTTTCGCCGGCCAACGACACTACCAGGCTACCGACCGTGTCGCCCTTATTCAGCGGCGCGACGATGGCTTTGTCGGTCTGGCTTTCGGCTTTCAATTCGCTGAAATGCTTGCGCGGCGCGGTGACGTAGAGGTCTTCGGCCAAGCCGACCGGCAATTTCGAGGTGACACCCTTGCGCACCCGCGCCTCGCTCAAGGCCTTGTTACCTTCGTACAAACGATGGGTTTCGAAGAAGCGGAAACCGTAGTTCAACAAGGACTGGCTCTCGTTGGAGCGGGCGTTCGGGCTGGCGGTACCCATTACCACCGAGATCAGCCGCATGTCCTCGCGTTTGGCCGAAGCGACCATGCAGTAACCGGCGTCGTCGGTAAAACCGGTTTTCAGGCCGTCGACCGACGGATCGCGCCAAAGTAGCAGGTTGCGGTTTTGTTGGGTGATCCCGTTGAACGTGAATTCCTTTTGCGAATCCCAGCGGTAATATTCCGGAAATTCCTTGATCACCGCTTGCGCCAGCAGCGCCAGATCGCGCGCCGAACTGTAATGGTTGGGACTGGGCAGGCCGGTGGCGTTTTCGAAATGGCTGTTGGCCATGCCCAGGCGGCTGGCTTGCTCGTTCATCATCGTCGCGAAAGTTTGCTCGCTACCGGCCACGTGTTCGGCCAGTGCCACGCTGGCGTCGTTGCCCGATTGAATTACGACACCTTGCAGCAAGTCCTCGACCGCCACCTGCTTGTTGACTTCGACGAACATTTTCGAGCCGCCGGTTTCCCAGGCGTTCTGGCTGATCGTGACTTTTTCGTCCAACGTCAAATGACCGGCCTTAAGCTCGCGGAATACCACGTACACCGTCATGATCTTGGTCAAACTGGCCGGCGCGACGCGTTTGTCGGGGTCTTTTTCGGCCAACACCCGGCTGCTGTTGAAGTCCATCAGGAAATAGCTGCTGGCGGCGACGCTCGGCGCGGCGGGCGTAAAAATCGGACTGGCGGCTTGCAGCGATGCGACGGTCAGCATTAACGACAGCCCAAACAACAGGCTGCAGGCCGTACGGAAGGATGGTCTCATGATTTCTCGGTAAAAAGTCGTTCGGGAAAGCGCCATTGTATCACCGAGACGCTCGGCTACGAAAAACCGCAAGCCCGTTCGGCGCCGGAACCCTGGGCTAATCCGGCGGCGCCAAGCACTTGAATCGGCATGTGCAATCTTGCTTTGCCATGCAAGCGGTTTGCTCGATCGGCCGTTCCAGCAAGGTTGCGATTAATGCCCGGTCGAACTCGCACAATTCCGGGTGGCGCTGAGCCATGTCGTGGTAGACGCAGTTGATGGCTCTAATTTGGCCGGTGTCGTCCTCCAGGTTAGCGTGATAACCCAGCGACTGCATCAATTCGACTAGCGCGGCGGTGCGTTCGGCGAGACTCTTACCGGCAAAGCGAGGGGCCAAGGTCTCGGCCAGATTTTCGCCGGTTCGCCACATCAAGCGGCGTAAACCGGCTTCGCCCAATTCGTTACGCAGTTGGTCCAGCAGCAAGGTACTGAACCAGGCGTATTGCTTGGGTAGCCGATTTCGGCCGGCCTCGGTCAAACCGTAACTGCGCGACGGCCGGCCGCCGGTGCTGTTCCAGGCGGCCTCGCGGATCAGTTGGTCTTTTTCGAGTCCGGCCAGATGCTGTTTGACCGCGTTGCGCGAAATCCCCAACGCGGCCGCCAGTTCGTCGATGCACAGGCCCGAAGGCGCATCTAATAACAGAGTCAGAATTTGTTCCTGGCGGGAGCCGATTAAAACGTTCATCGAATTTTGCGGGCTGAGAAACGGGCCACTATTGTAGCGCGTTAGCTCGTGAATGGCCGGATTCTCGTGGGCGCGTGGCGGAGCTTACGATTGAATTAACCGAATGTTTTGATGGCGACCGCCAAAGTTAGCTCGAGCAGCCTAAAATACTTAAAGCATAAAAATATTGTAAAAGTATTTTTACCGGTTTATGCTGTGTCCGGGTCGAGCGACCCGACTTTATCAACGCAATCCACGGGAGATGCCATGAGCGCAGCGATTTCTTTGTATGAACAATTAGGTGGCGAAGCGGCCGTCAATGCCGCCGTCGATATTTTTTACCGCAAGGTGTTGAGCGATCACCGAATCAACCGCTTCTTCGACAACACCGACATCGACAAGCAGGCCGCCAAGCAGAAAGCCTTTTTGACGATGGCTTTCGGCGGTCCCAACCATTACAACGGTGCCGACATGCGGCGGGCGCACGCCCATCTGGTCGAAAAACTGGGCCTGGACGATACCCACTTCGACGCGGTGATGGAACACTTGGGCTCAACCTTGCGGGAATTGAACGTGCCGGCCGACTTGATCGCGCGAGCCGCAGCGATTGCCGAAAGTACCCGCAGCGACGTGTTGAACCGTTGAGCGCGGCGATGGCGGAAATCAAGATTAGCTTCAACGGCCGCCAGGCACTGTGCGGTGCCGGCGAAACGGTGCTGGATGCGTTTCTGCGCGACGGCATCGAAATCGATAACGGTTGTCGGCAAGGCGTATGCCATGCCTGCCTGGTGCGCAGTCTAGACGGCCCGCCGCCCGCCGCCGCGCAAGTCGGGTTGAAGCCGGCGCTGCAACGTGAAGATTATTTGCTGGCCTGTTTGTGCCGGCCCGAGCGCGATATGCGTTTGGGATTGGGTGGCGCGGCGGCGGGCTACACTGCGGCGGAGGTCGTCGAAAAGCGCAATCTGAATGCGCAGACGCTGTGGCTGGTTTTGGAATGCGAGCATCCGCTGGCATATTACGCCGGCCAATTCGTCAATTTGCGCCGCGCCGACGGATTGATCCGCAGTTATTCGATCGCCAATAGCCGAAATTCGACCCGCCTGACTTTTCATATCCGCCGCTTGGCCGGCGGCCGCTTTAGCGAATGGGCGCATCGCGAGCTGGCGGTCGGCGACCGGATCGACGTTTCCGATCCGCAAGGCTTTTGTTACTACCTGGCGGACTTGCCGGCGGCCAATCTGTTGCTGATCGGTACCGGCAGCGGTTTGGCGCCGCTGGCCGGGATTGTCGAGGAAGCCTTGCATAACGGCCATCGCGGGCAAATTCGGCTGTATCACGGTAGCCGGGACGTCGAGGGCCTGTACTGGCTGGATGAAATGCGCGACTTGGCGCGAGCCCACGCCAATTTCCATTACACGCCGTGCGTGTCGCGCGGCGATGTGCCGTCAGGCATCGCTGCCGGCCGGGCTAACGACGTGGCAATGGCGGAATTGCCGGGTTTGCGAGATTGGCGGGTGTATTTGTGTGGCCATCCTGACATGGTGGATCGCGCCAAGCGTCAGGCCTATTTGAGCGGCGCGGCGCTGGCCGACATTCACAGCGACGCGTTTCACGTCGCATCGCCGACCTTGGATTAAGCCGGCTCGGCGCGGTCGCGGCCGTCCCCGTGCCGCTCGCGGAGCGCCGCGGCCCGGAGTAGGTCCACCACTTGCCGCAGTATGTCGTGGTCGGCGGCGCGGGCGGACACCATATAAGCCGGTAGAGTGAAACTGGGGCTGTTCGCCAGTGGAAACAAGCGGCCGGCCGCGACCAGCGGCGCGGCGATCCGCTCCGGCAGAAAGCAGGAGCCGCCGTTACGCGACACCAGTTGCGCGGCCAGCCAGCCGATGTTAACGCGCTGGGCCGGTCCTTCCAGATCGGGGAAACAGTTGGCGTGTTTGGTATAAAACGCCGGACCCCAATCGACGTAGACGTAGTCCGGGTCGGGCCAGCGCCGATCCGGTTCGCTGGCCAGTAAGATCAAGGTCTCGTCGAACAAATGCTCGATCAGCAGGCCGGCGCCGTGTTGCGGCGTGTACATCATGCCGATATCGATGCGGCCCTGGATCAGGCCGCGCATCAAGTCGTCCTCGAAACCGATTTCGCCGCGGATCGCGATGTCCGGAATCGTCCGCCGTATCTCGCCTATCCAATCCGGCAGCACCGCTTGCCACAGCCCGACGCGGGCGCCGATCGCGATGCTGGCTCGAAACCGGCTGGGTAGGCCGATGTCGTGGCGGGCTTGTTCGAAGGTCAGTAACAGGCTTTGCGCATGTGGCAGAAATCGCTGGCCTTGGCTAGTCAGTGCGGCGCCGGCGCGGTTGCGCACGAACAACGCGGCGCCCAACTCGGCTTCCAAACGCTGAATGCGGATGCTGACCGTCGATTGGGTGACGTACAAATGCCCGGCCGCTGCCTGAAAACTACCGTGGGCGGCCACGCTTAAGAAAGTCTTGATTTGGTCGAGATCCATGTCTTTGTATTGATTTTTTCGATATTAAAGTCCAATTAAATTCGCTTGTCTAATGTTATGCGGCTTTTTATAGTGGGTCACAGTCGAATAGAAAGCGATTCGCTGTTATTTGGCTGAGTGTTTTTTGCGTCCCGCGATTCCCAATATTCTGGGGGAAGTCGATATGTCCGATTTAGAAGCTATGGCCCCACGCGGGAACGCGCCTGGGCGACGTTGTAAAACAGGGAGTCAAACCGTGATTATCCGGGCCGCATCGGCGCTTGCCGGATTGTGGCTGGCCGCCGGCTGCGCGGCGACCAGCCCGAAGCAGGCGGCGGATTCGGGCGTGGCGCCGGTTTCGGTGTTGGTCGTGCCGTTGCAAGCGCCGCCTCTGGAGGTCTGGCCAGACCTGATCGAACAACGTCAACCGGCTTACCGCCAGATTCGTCATCAAGCCTTGGACTTCCCGGTTCACCGGGCGGCGTTTCGCTTGCCCGGCGGGATTTTAACCAGCGGTGCGCTCACCGGCGACGACGCGATCGCGTCGTCCGGCCCGGATTGGTCGCCGCTGCCGGCACTGGCTGAGCGGGCCGCGCTGACCTTGCGCGCTCGAGGTGTCGATGCCAATGTTGCCTGTGTGGCCGCTGCCTTGCCGCTAGCCCCGGAAACCGCCGATCCGGAGGGCTGGCGGGCGACGGTCCAGGCGTGGTACGCCGCGCCGGCCGCCGTCTACCCTGTCGGCGTCGCCGACAAAGTGCTGGAATTGGGCATGTTGGGTTGGCGAACCTTCGATGATCAATTGTCGCTGCGTTTGTTATGGAAATGGATCGATCCAGCCAGCGGCCGGGTGACCGGGCGCGGTAGCGCGGAACGTACCTTGGTCGATCCGCAAGCGCGCGCCTCGTTAACCGTGGACGGTGCCGCCTTCAAGAGCGCGACGCTAAAACTGGGGGGCGCGTTACTCGACGACGGGTTGCCGGCCGGTTCCGGCGGGCCGCGATGAGCGGGCGCATGTTAAGACGCCTGCGGGGATGGCGCTTCGGTTTATTCAACGCCTGTTTGGGGTTGGCGCATGCGCTGGTGATTTTCAATGCCGGGGCCTACATCGCCATGTTGCCGCGCGTCGCCGGCGGTCTGGGTATCGCGCCCAGCGAGGCGACCTGGACCCAGACCGATTACATGATGGCACTGGCGCTGGCTTATCCGTTGGGCGCTTGGCTGGTCAGACGCGTCGGCGACTACCGGGTGCTGGTGACGGCCTTGGTCGGTTTTGCCGTTGCATCCTGGTTGTGCGCCGTGGCGGACGGCTACGCGCGCTATCTGGCAGCGCGAATTTTACTCGGCGTTTGTGGCGGCATTTCGCTGCCGGCCGGGCAGACTTTGCTGTTGAACGAATATCCAGCGCGCGGAAAGTCGGTCGGTGTCGGCGTCTGGAGTGTATTTACGCTGACGCCGTTCAGCCTGGGGCCGCCGATCGGCGGCTGGATCGCCGACGAATGGGGGTGGCGCTGCCTGTTTTGGGCGAATGTGCCGATCGCGCTGAGCTTTGCCGGCTTGGTCGCGGCCTTGCTGTACCAGCGCAAGGTAGCCGTTGCCCGGTTGCGCTTCGATGCGCTGGGGCTGGCGAGTTGCGTTACGGCCTGGTTCGGTTTACAGACTTTATTGAATCGCGGCAACGACGTCGATTGGTGGCGGGCCGATTCGCAAATCGTCTTAGCGCTGGCGACGTTGTTGGCATTCGCGGTCTGGATAGGACGGGCGCGCTCAACTTGCCGACCTTATCTGGAGTTACGGCTATTGACCCATCGCAATTTCGCGGTTGGATTGACGGTATTGTGCGCCGGGTTTTTGGGGTTCCAGGGATTGTTGTCGCTGCTGATTGTGCAATTGCAGCTGAATTTGGGCTACTCGTCATGGTTGGCCGGTCTGGTTTTCTTGCCGATGGCGGTTTTCGCCAAACCGGTCGCGGCGGTGATGCATGAAATCGTCAAGCGCGTGGACGCCCGTTGGCTCGCGAGCTTGAGCCTGGCCGGATTTTCGGTGTGCTATTTTTGGTTGAGCCGCTTCGACGATAGCGCGGCCTTCGCGACGCTGTTGGGGCCGAAATTGCTGGAAGGCGCCTGCTTGGGCGGATTCTTCGTGCCGTTAACCGCGCTGATGCTGCACGATTTACCGGCGCGGCGTCACGCCGCCGCGCTGGAATTGGCCGGCGCGTTGCGCATCGCGGCCGGCGCGATCGGTATTACCTTGCAAGGTTGCGTACTTTATCGGCGCGCGCCGCTACATGCCGTTCATTACGCTGAGTGGATGGGAGCCGATAGCGTGGCCGCCGAACGGGCCGCGTCGTGGTGGCGGGCGGCCGGCTATACCGACGATCGGGGCTTGGCCAGGCTAGCGAAAGCGGCCGCGCGGCAAGCGGCGATCCAGGGTATCGACGATGCGTTTTGGCTTGCCGGTTGCGGCTTTGCGATCTTGGCGGCGCTGGTCTGGCTGGCGCGGCCGACGCGGGTGCGCTCGGCGCTGGCCGATTGGCGCGACGGTCGCGAGGAAGCGGTCATGGAGGAAAACGCGTGAAACTCGCCGGCTGGGTTTGGATCGTTGCGCTAGCGGGGTTGGGCGGATGCGCCCAGTTTGGCGATTCCCGGCCGGCCGCCGAGCAAATTTCGCTCCCGCCGATGACGCAAACCTTGCGAGATGCGCAAACCGGCGCTTGGCCGGTATCGGACTGGTGGCGCCAATTCGGCAGTCCGGAACTGGATCGGCTGATCGAAACGGCGTTGGCGGACAATCCCGACCTGGGTGTTGCCGCCGCTCGTTTGCGGCAGGCGCGGGCGCTGGTCGACGGTCAGGCCGCGGCACTCTATCCGACCGTGAGCGCCAATGTCGCTTTCAGTGCTCAGCGGTTTTCGGCCAACAGCGTTCAGGCGAAACTGGCCGGCGAGCAGTTTCGGCAATTATTAATCGATCCCGTGGTGTTACGGTATCACCTGGATCTTTGGGGTAGGGATCGCGCCGAATTGCAGCAGGCCGTGGACGGCGCGTTAGCTAGCGCCGCTGAATTGACGGACGCCCGGTTAATGTTGGCGGGTAGCGTGGCCCGAGCCTATTTCGACTTGGTCGCGGCCGAGCAACAACGTTTGGTCGGCGAACGCTTGCTGGACAGTCGCCGGCGGTTGCTGGCCCTGGCGGCCCGTCGGCGCGACAGCGGTTTGAGCGGCGATGCGCCCTGGCTGAACACGCAAATAGACCTCGGCGAATCCGAGGCAAGCTTGGCGGCGGCTGGCGCTTCGGTCGAACTCGGGCGGCATTTGCTGGCGGCGTTGGCCGGACGCGGCCCGGATTGGGGGGCGGATATCCGTGTCGAGCATGCGGCGCCGGCTTGGCCGGGTTTGCCGGCCGATTTGCCGTTGCATTTGCTGGCGCGGCGGCCCGATGTCAGCGCGGCGCGGTTACGTGCCGAGGCGGCCGCGGAAGCCGTGCATGTCGCCCAAACCGAGTTTTATCCGGACGTGAATTTGATCGGCTTGGCGGGTTTGCATAGCGTTAGCCTAACCGACGTGGTATTCCACGGTACGAGTCTGGCGTACGCGGTTGGGCCGTCGTTGACATTCCCGCTGTTCGAAGGTGGTCGGCTGCGCGCTAATTTGGCCGATAGCGAGGCCGGTTACGACGCGGCGGTCGAGTTTTACAATGCGACATTGTCGACGGCGGCGCGCGAGGTCGTCGATGCCGTGAGTCGTGGCCGTGAGGCGCACGCCACCGCTGAAGCGCTAGCCCAAAACCTAGCGGATGCGGAACGGACCAAGCGAGTGGCCGACATTTTGCGGCAAACGGGCTTAAGCGATGCCGCCGGCCCGCTTCAGGCCGCCGTTGTCGTCGATAGGCTGCACTGGCGAATTGCGACGGCGCAAGCGGCGCGGGCTAAGGCGGTTGTCGCGTTGTGCGAAGCCTTGGGCGGCGGTTTTCAGGAAGACCAAGTCCTGTCGGTTGGCCGATGAGCGAAATCCCCAGACTCGGTCCCCGAGCGGCCCTGCGTCGGCGCAATCGGCGCTTGCGCTGGACCTTGATCGCTTGCGTAACGGTCGCGTTGGCTTATGCCGGGCGCGGCTGGTGGCTGGATAGACACTGGGTGAGTACCGACGATGCTTTTGTCGCCGGTCATGTGGTTGGGGTCGAGGCGCAAACGGCGGGCACCGTGGTGGAGATATTGGCCGAGGACACGCAAGCGGTGGCGGCCGGTCAGTTGTTGGTCAGGCTGGATGGCCGGCATGCCGAAATCGGCTTGCGCCAAGCCGAGGCTGAGTTGGCGGATGCGGTTCGGCGGATCGCGGCATTGGCGGCGAAGCGGGACACCTTGCGCCAACGCTTGGCGGCGCGCGGCGCGGCATTGGCGGCGGTCCGTCACGACCTCAACCGTATGCGTTTGGCGATTGACGAGGGCGCGGTATCCGAACAGCAAGTGCAAAATGCCGAAGATAAAATCCGCGAGCTGGAAGCGGCGGAGTTCGAAGTCGGCGCGGAACGAGCCGAATTGGCGGCGCAACTCGGAACCACCGACATTGCCGAGCATCCTGCCGTCGAATTAGCCAAGCAACGCTTGCGTCGTGCTTATTTGGAGTACCGGCGTCGGGAAGTCCGCGCGCCCGTCGCCGGTGTCGTCGCCAAACGTAAGGCGAGGGTTGGCGATAGCGTTCAACCGGGCATCGCGCTATTGACCATCGTGGCCGTGGATCGTTTGTGGGTCGAGGCCAATGTGCCGGAAAACCGCATAGCCGGCATTCGTCCGGGTCTGCAGGCCGAAATCCGGGTCGATGCCTATCCGGACCGGCTTTATCACGGTCGCGTGGAGGGTTTGCTACCGGGTACCGGCAGCGTGTTTGCGTTATTGCCGACCGATAACGCGACCGGCAATTTCATACATGTCGCCGAGCGGGTGCCGGTCCGGGTGGTCCTGAACAACGAGGAACTTGCCGAGCGGCCGTTACAGCCGGGATTGTCGACACTGACTCGCATCGAACTGGTTGCCGATGATCGTCAAACTCCCCGACAATCGTTGGTCGATACGACCGCCGTCGAGTATAGAACCATGGTTTACGACGACGAGTTAGCCGGGGTAGAAGAGGCGATCGAGTCGATTGTCGCGGCTAACCTGCGGTAGCAAATGGGGCGGATCGCACTTGGCAAGGTATCGGCGAGATTACAAAAAGGCATAGAGCTGTTCTCTATGGGTAGCTCCATGCGTGGTCGGGTGTCGTTGCTCGAATAGCAGCTTCGCTCGACTTTGTTGGCTTTGGCACAATCTGGCGTTCGCGAAAGACTCGGATTTGGGCAGGAAGTGCCGGGCAATGCTGGGCCGCGACGGTCGGTTCGCCTATTTTCAGAGATCGCCTACAATTTGGAACGGCTTTTGCTGAATGGGTTTACCATCCATTGTCGAGAGTGTGCCATGACCTTACATATTGCCTCCATGATGCCGGACCGCGCGCTGGAAGACAGCGCGATCGCCAAGGCCATTACCAAAGTTGCCATCGATCTGGCCGGACTGCGCGAGCATCATCTGCAGAAGCGCATGCCGGTCGTGGATATTGTGTTTATGCTGCCGAGCCGGGTCGAAAAAGCCGATTTCGACGGCTTGCGCTTGCATTCTTTCGACGAGTCGATGCAGGTTTTGCGGGTCGAAGCGGCGGTGCCCGAGAAAATGGTGGCTTCGTCTCACGCCGAGCGTTACGTGGTTGCGGTGATGCTAGATGCGATTGAAGCCGCCGGCGACTTTTTCGCCGAGAGAAGCATTTTGTTCGATGCGCCGGAGCATCTGACAATGGTGCTTGCGTTGTTTCCCGATCGGCAACACGCGATCAATTAAGGCTCGCTCGGCTAAGTCTTGCGACTGGCTCGCGGCCACTGGCGCCGTGATGGACGCCAGCCTAGCGCATTTGAGGTTGTCGAGTCAGTCTGATCGAATTGCTCAACGCGATTCGGCTTGGCCGGAAAAACGGTTTCGGGCTGGAGGTTTTAGTTTTCGGGGTGGATTTTGTGGCCGAATAATCGGGTGCCCCAAATTTAATGACACAAAAAAGCCGCTTTCCAGCGGCTTTTTTGGTAGAACCGATTAACGTTTCGAGTATTGCGGACGTTTTCTGGCTTTGTGTAGACCGACTTTTTTACGTTCGACAACGCGGGCGTCGCGAGTTACGTAACCGGCTTTACGCAGGGGCGATCTCAATACTTCGTCGAATTCGATTAGGGCGCGAGCCAAGCCGTGTCTGATGGCACCGGCTTGACCAGATGGGCCTCCGCCGCTAACGAGGATGTTGACGTCGAAGTCGGTGGTTTTGCCCAACAACTCCAACGGTTGTCTGGCAATCATCTCGTCGGTTTTGCGACCGAAATATTGCTCAACAGGGAGGCTGTTGATGGTGAATTTGCCTGAGCCGATGGTGGCGTAAACGCGCGCGACCGAGCTTTTGCGACGACCTGTTCCGTAGTACTGAGCTGCCATAAACTATCTACCTGCTTAGAATTCTAAAACTTTGGGTTGCTGAGACTGATGATTGTGCTCAGAACCCGCGTAAACTTTCAATTTTTTGAACATTGCCCGCCCCAACGGATTCTTAGGCAGCATGCCTTGTACCGCGGTTGTAATGATGCGGTCCGGGAAGGTTTGTCTCAATTTGCCCAGCGAAGCAGACTTCATGTTGCCTATGTAGCCGGTGTGGCGATAGTACATTTTGTCTTTTTCCTTGTTGCCGGTCACGCCGACTTTCTCGGCATTGATGACGATGATGTAGTCGCCGGTGTCGACGTGCGGCGTGTATTCGGGTTTGTGTTTGCCGCGAAGACGGCGTGCAATCTCAGTAGCAAGGCGACCTAATGTCTTTCCTTCCGCATCGATCACGTACCAGTCGCGCTTAACTTCCGCGGGCTTTGCACTAAATGTTTTCATTATTTGCTTCTCAAAGGTTGAGGCGGTCTATAAAAACCCGGAATTCTACTGAAACGTCAAGCCAAATTCAAGTTTATTTGGGTTTGAATACCGACGCTTAACCGTGTGCTTGCGTTTTATCGATCGCGTAAGCACCTGGCGCGCGGTGTTCGTAACGATAGTCGTCACTTCGGATTGTTATCAAGACCGGCTGGAGATCCTAGGATGCATTGGCCTTTGGCCGCGCGGATTTTGAGTGACGAGAGCGAAACACGGTGTCCAGCGGCGAATTTCGATCGATGGAAAACTCGGGCTATCGATGCGACCCGTGATCAGTTCGCCAGACAGCGCGCGAACGGCACCCAAGTCCAGTATTGATAACGGCGATTTCACTGGTAGTCTTGCCTAAGGCGCGGAGAACCAAGTCCGAAACTGTCATAATCGCCCGCCTCGGGATACTATAGCGCTCCAGTGAGCGGCCCACTCTCGATCGGCTTGGGAGATTCGTCAATCAGCCGGTGTATCGCGAGCCGCGAGAACGATCATTTAACGCACAGACCAGAAAAATCGCTTATGCAAACATTAAACAGAACAATTACAAAAAATGTGACATGGATTTTTTTCGGCGCCTGCTTGGCCTCGTTTAACGTCGCCCGGGCCGAATCCGATATGCAACTGCAGGAAAAAGCGCTGAAGGCGCGGGAAATGAGTCGGCATCAGGAGCAAGGCGTCGATCATTCCGCCCACGCCGCTCCGGCCGACGAAACCGGCGGGTTTCGCGGCGTGTTCTACGGTTACTTGCCGTGTAAGGAAAAGGATTGCGATGGCTTTAAAATGACGCTGTCGCTCAAACCAAAAAGCAATTATTTGTTGGTAACCCAATACGCCAGGGAGTCCAGTCGGGAGTATTACGACAAAGGTAAATACGCGTGGGACGAAAAGTCCCGCACCTTGCTGCTAACCTCGAAGAAAGACGAATCGGTGCGGAAATTCACGATTCAGGACGACAGCACGCTGGTGTTGCTGAACAGCGACGGCAAGCCGATGGCCGGCGATCAGGACGATTATACCTTGCGCCGCAGCGACAAAGCCAAATCCCGCGAAGTGCATATCCATTAACGCGAGCAGGCGGCGAGGCGACCAAGCTCCGCGCCGCCTTGCCGAGGCCGTTTTTTGTCGGTCTCGGCGGTGCTGACTTAGAGTTTGATCTTCAGCGAATGCAGCTTACGGTAAAGGTGGGTGCGCTCCATGCCGATAGCCGCCGCCAATTTAGCCACGCTGCCACCGGTCTTTTCGAAATGGTATTCCAGATAGGACTTTTCGAAATGATCTCGGGCTTCCTTTAGCGGCAAATTGAAAAATTCCGGCACGTTCGAACCCAGTTTGGGTTGTTCGGCAATCGAGCCCAGCGCGGTCTTGACTTCGTCCAGCTCGATGTCGTCGCCGGCGCCCAAAATCATCAGGCGTTGCACCAGATTGCGCAATTCGCGGACGTTCCCCGGCCAGCTGTAGTTGCGCAAATAATTTTGCGCGGCCATCGAGAAGCGTCGGAACGGCAATTTTTCGTGCATCACGAAATGATCGACGTAGAAATTCAACAGTGCCGGTACGTCTTCGCTGTGATCGCGTAGCGGCGAGATGTCCAGCGTCACCACGTTCAGTAAATAGTACAAATCCTGGCGAAAACGGCCGCTGTTGACCTCCTCGTCCAGCGCTAACCGCGTAGAAGCGACGACACGTACATCCACTCTGACCGCCTGACTGCCGCCGACTCGCAGAAAGGAGCTGGATTCCAGCGCGCTGAGCAAGCGGGTTTGGGTTTCCGGGTCCATGCCGCCTATTTCGCCGAGGAACAAGGTGCCCCGATGGGCTTGTTCCAGCAAGCCTCGATAAATCCGGCCGTTGTCCTCGCGGCCGAAAAACTCGACGGCTGCGTTTTCCGGCGAAATGCTGCCGACCGAGACGTCGACGAAAGGGCCGTCGCGCCGCGAGCTGGCGTTGTGCAGATAACGGGCGTACATTTCCTTGCCGACGCCGGCCTCGCCGACGAACAGCACCCGGGCGTCGTGTTGGGCCAGACGCTTCAGTTTGTCCTTGGTGCGCTCGACCACGGCGCTCTTGCCGACCGGCTCGACCGTGATCATCAGTTGTTGTTTCAGGCCGGCGTTTTCGCGTTGCAGAGAACTGGTTTCCAGCGCCCGCTCGACGATCAGCAGCAATTTAGCCAGCGACAGCGGTTTTTCCAGAAAGTCGTAGGCGCCCAGCCGAGTGGCTTCGACCGCCGATTCGACCGAACCGTGACCGGACATCATGATTACCGGACATAGCGAGCTATCCTCTCCGACCCATTCGCGTAGCAAGGTGATGCCGTCGCTGTCGGGCATCCAGATATCCAGCAATATCAGATTGGGCGGACGCTGGTTTTTCAACTTACGGGCTTCGCTGGCGTTTTCGGCCATCGCTACATCGTAACCTTCGTCTTCTAAAATTTCCGATACCAGTTGACGAATGTCCTGCTCGTCGTCGACGACCAATATGTAGGGCGCTTGCTTGTTCATGAAGGGTTCCCGAATTCAAAGACCGGCAGTTGGATGATGAAGCCGGCCCCGGCATTATAAGACGTATCCACCCAGATCACGCCGCCGTGTTCCTCGATAATTTTTTTGACGATGGCCAGGCCCAGGCCGGTGCCCTTGGCCTTGCTGGTCACGTAGGGCTCGAAGATGGTTTCGATCTGCTCCGCATTCAGGCCGCTGCCGTTGTCGTAAAGGCTCAGTTCCACGTATTCGGCGTTGTTGCGTACCACCTTGGCGATCTTAATCGTCACCCGGCACTGTTCGGAGGTCGCTTCCTGGGCGTTCTTGATCAGATTGTGCAGCACTTGGCGAATGCTGACCGGGTCGGCTTCGACGATCACTCGTTGATTCTTGAAGTCGGTGTCGAATTTGATGCCGAACGGCGTGTACAGCGCCAGCACTTCTTGGATCAAGTCCAGCAAATGGATTTTTTCGACTTGCTTCTTGGACGGCCGGGCGTACTCGGAAAAGTCGTCGACCATCCGTTTCATCGCCTCGACCTGTTGGACGATGGTGCGGGTGCCGCGTTGCAAAAACTCAGCGCCGGCCTCGTCGAGTTCCTTGGCCAGTTTGTGTTGCAGACGTTCGGCCGACAGCTGAATCGGCGTCAACGGATTCTTGATTTCGTGAGCGAGTCGGCGGGCTACTTCGCCCCAAGCCGCGTTCTTTTGGGCTTGTATCAAGTCGGTAACGTCGTCGAATACCACCACCGCGCCGGTGCGGCTGCCGTCCTGCTGGAACAGCGGCGTGCCGCGGCACAGCAATTCCTGGCGGCCGTTGGGGCCGAGGAAGACAATGCGCTGCTCCCAGATGTCGTCGGCTTTTTCCAGCAGGCGCTGGATCGCTGTCAGCATGTCGGCTAGTTCGACGTGATTGGCGGCCAGTTCCGGTAAGGTTTGGCCGACGAAATGGCTGACCGGGATGTGCAGAATTCGGTAGGCGGCCTGGTTGGCGGTGCGGATGTAGTAGCGGGCGTCGAAGCTAATCACGCCGGCGGTCAGATTGGCGAGAATAGTTTCCAGGTAGGCGCGTTGATTTTCGACTTCCAGGCCGGCGGCGCGGGTTTCGTCGCGGGAGCGGCCGATACGCCGGGTCATCTGGTTGAACGATTCGACCAAAAAGCCCAAATCGTCCTGGCTCATGACCGGCAGTTGCTGTTGATAGTCTCCCTCGGCGACGGCTTGGGTGCCTTTGACCAATTCCTTGACCGGTGCGACGATGTTGCGGATGCTGATGAAAGCCACCCAAATCGCCGCGAGCAGACTCAACAATAGCACCAGCAGCAATATCAACGAGAAACTGGTTTTCAGCGAGTCGCGCAGAAAATTCATCTGCTGGTAGCGAATGAAGGCGAACTCGATCGAGTCGGCCAAATCGGTGACCCGTAGCGGAATCGGATACAGCACTTGCAGGTAGCGACTTTGGTCCGGCTCCAGCGAGACGATGATGCGGACCAGCATGTCGTCGTTGTCGCCGGGATCGAACGCGAAATATTGCTTGTTTTGGCGTAGCTGTAGCCAGATCTGTTCGTCCGGCATGTGCGGCAGAATGTCGCTGGGATTGACGCTGCTCGACGCCAAAATCCGGCCTTGATGGGTGAAGACCGCCAGCTCTAATGCGCCGGATTCGGCCCACAGCGAGCCGATTTCCAACGCGATCAGATGCTCCGACTTACCACGCAATTTGTCGGCCATTTGCTGGGTTTGCTTAATGTGCCAATTCATCCGTTGGGTCAGTGACGACTGGCTGAGTTCCAGCGCGTCGTCCATCGCCCGGTCGATTTCGACGTTGAACCAACTGTCGATGCCTTGATGCAGGAATTGCACCGAAAAATAAAACACGATGGCCGCCGGAGCCAAGGCCAATAACACGAACAGCGACACCATCCGGGTGGTCAGCCGGGAGCCGGCCTCCTTCTTCTTCAGTTCGCGGACCAGAGAGTAAGCGTTGACAACGACCAGACCCAGCAGGATGATCGATCCGAGCGTGTTGATTACCAGCAGCCAGGAATACATTTCGCCGAGTTCGGACGATTCCTGGCTGGCGCTGCTCATCAATTGCAACAGCAGCAAGACCGCCCCGAACAGGATGACGATCAGAGCGCTGGCCGGCAGTTTTATTTTGGGATTGACCATAAATACCAGTCGCTGGACAAAAACCACCGATGGTCCAGATAGGCCATCGGCCGGAGCGGAATCGGCAGGGCTTCGCGGTCGAAGCGGGTTTTTACCGCGAGTTGTAACGGCGTCGCGTCGAGATTTTCGCCGGCCGGCGCCATGTCCGTGCTGATAGACGCCATGAACGCCAAGGCCGCGCTCAGGGTTAAAAACATTTCACTGCCGCCATTTCCGGTTTCGACGGCGTATTGGTTTAGCAAGGCGTGAAATTGCAGGGTGTAGCGCAGTTCGCGGCTGTAGACGATCTCTTCCCATAACCGGCCGGGGCGACGTAACTCGATAACAACACGCCAGGTTAGCGGTACCCCTTTATGCAGCGCTTCCTTGGCGGTCGGACTCAAGCGATATTCGATTTGCACACCGGCTGAGTAACCGTATTCGCTGGTTTTCCATTGTGGGTCGCCGATTTTTGCCGAGTAATCGCCGCCAGAGGCAGTTGGTAGCCAGAAGGCGATGATCAGCGACAGCAAGGCGCTGATCCAGCGCCGATTCACGGGGTATCCGCGCGCGGGGTGCCGCTTGTCGCTCTGTTCGCTAGCGGCACTTAGCGCGGTGTCAGGCGGATTTCCGCAGCTTGGCATAATAGAATCCGTCCATTTGCCGGTCGCCGGTTAGAATCTGCCGGCCGTGCGGCCGCGCCAGTCCCCAATGAGCGGCGATCGGTAGTTCGGCGGCCTCGGGGTGATCGGCCAGGAAATGCTCGATTTGCGCTTCGTTTTCCCGCTTCAGAACCGAACAGGTGGCGTAAAGCAGGATGCCGCCCGGAGCCAACAAATCCCAGACGGCATTGAGGATTTGTGCTTGCAACGCGGTCAGCGTCGCCAGATCGGACTCGCGGCGCAGCAGTTTGATGTCGGGATGACGGCGGATCACGCCGAGGCCGGAGCAGGGTGCATCGACCAAAATTCGCTCGAAAAGGTGGCCGCCGGCCCACGAATCCGGGCGGGTGGCGTCGGCGGCCAGCGTGGTTGCCGACACGCCGAGGCGAGTCAGATTGTCGTCGACCCGCTTTAGTCGAGCTGGATCGATGTCGATCGCCAACACCTCGGCCGAGGGTTGCATTTCCAGGATCGCGGCGGTTTTGCCGCCGGGCGCGGCGCACACGTCGAGTACGCGTTGGCCGGCTTGCACGTCGAGTAGTTCGGCGGCCAGCTGAGCGGCGGCATCTTGCACCGATACGCGACCGTCCGCGAAACCGGGTAGTTGTTCGACGGACAACGCCTGGTCCAATCGCAGCGCGGTCGCGCAGCCGTCCACCGCTTGGGCCGCGATGCCGGCCGCGGCCAGTTCGTCCAGATACGCGCCGCGTTCGCCGCGCAGTGCGTTCACGCGTAGCATCATCGGTGGGGCGTGGTCGTCGGCACTGAGCAGCCGGGGGTAGTGGTCGGGCCAGTCGGCGGCAAACGCGGCGATCATCCAGGCCGGATGGTTGGAACGGGCTTGGTCGTCTTCGGCGCAGGCGGCGGTCAGCGCTTCGGCATCGCGCAGATACTGGCGCAGCACCGCGTTAACCAGGTTTTTGGCCCAAGGTTTGTGGCTGGTAGCGGCGACAGTTTCCGAGACCGCCGCGTGCGGCTTGACCCGCATTTGCTGCAGCTGATAAAGCCCGACCAACAGTAAAGCCTTGATATCGGTATCCTTGACTTTCAACGGCCTGGACAGTAGTTTGCCGAGCATGAATTCCAGTGCGAAATAGTGGCGGATGACGCCGTAACAACAGGCCTGGACGAAGGCCTTATCCTGGTGGTCCTTGATTTTGGGAAGGCCGACGTCGAGCGCTGCGGTTAACGAAACGCCGTCGGCGATGACCTTGGCGAGTATCTGCGCCGCGCAGCCGCGAAGATTCATAATCCCAACACCGCGCCGTCGGCCGGATGGGCGTTCAGGAAGTCGCGGGCGTTCAGCCGTTTACCGCCGGGTAACTGTACTTCTAGCAGCCGCAAGGTACCGGCGCCGGTGGCGACGTCCAAAGCGTGCTCGCCGCAATCCACCGTTCCCGGCGCTCCGCCGAGTGGCCGGGCTACCACGGCGGCCCGCCACACGCGCAACACTTGACCGTCGAAGCTGGTTTGCGCGACCGGCCAGGCATTCAGACCACGAATTTTGCGGTCCAACGCATCGGCGGATTCCGACCAATCCAGAATCGCTTCGGCTTTTTCGAGTTTGTGGGCGTAGGTGACGAGCGCTTCGTCCTGTGGCTCGGCGACCACGTTGCCGGCGGCGATTTGATCGACGACTGTGACTAAGCCTTCCGCGCCCATCAGTGCAAGGCGGTCGTGCAGTTCGCTGCTGGTCGACGTCGGGCCGATCGGGCAGGCGACTTTGTACAGCATGTCGCCGGCATCCAGCTTTTTGACAACTTTCATGATCGTGATGCCGGTCTCGACATCGCCGGCCATCACGGCGCGATGGATGGGGGCCGCGCCGCGCCAGCGCGGCAGTAGCGAGCCGTGGACGTTGAGGCTGCCGAATTTGGGAATGTCGAGTACGGCCTGCGGCAGGATCAGCCCATAGGCGACCACCACCAGTAAATCCGGCTGTAAGGCCGCCAGCGCTTCAATCGCGCCAGGTTGTTTGAAGTTTTCCGGTTGGTAGACTGGAATGTCGTGCGTCATAGCCAGGGTCTTGACCGGACTGGCGGTCAGCTTTCGGCCACGACCGGCGGGGCGGTCGGGCTGGGTGTAAGCCGCGACGACTCGATGCCGCGAAGCGATCAGGGCTTGCAGCGTCGGTACCGCGAAGTCCGGCGTGCCGGCGAAGACGATGTTCATCGGGAAGTCCTTTATAAGCCCTGAGACTTGTGGATTTTGTCCAATTTGGCCTTGATCCGGTTGCGTTTGAAAGGGGACAGGTAATCGACGAACAGCTTGCCGAGCAAATGGTCCATTTCGTGTTGTATGCAGACGGCCAACAGGTCTCTGGCTTCGATTTCGAAGCTTTGGCCGTCGCGGTTTAGTGCCCGGACCTTGATATGCTCGGCGCGACTGACTTTCTCGAAAAAGCCGGGAACCGATAGGCAGCCTTCCTCGGATTCCTCGACGCCGTCGCGCTCGATGATTTCCGGGTTGATCAGGCAGATCGGTTCGTCCTTGTTCTCGCTGACGTCCATAACCAGTACGCGCTTATGCACGTTGACCTGCGTCGCGGCCAGGCCGACGCCCTTGGCGGCGTACATCGTCTCCAGCATATCATCGACCAGGGTTTTGATGTCGTCGTCGACCTGGCTGACTTCCGCGGCGACCGTGCGCAGCCGTTTGTCGGGAAATTCCAGGATCTTAAGAATACTCACCCATTACTCCAGTTAATTGTATCGGTAAGCCGCTAATTTTATCCGAAATCGGTTCGGCTTTGAATTCGGAGCGGGGATGGCCTCGGCGGCGAAGCCGGCGCGGGGCTGGCATTCCATCGCAAATCATCTAAACTGTGCGCCGTCATCCATCATGTTACCGTTGCGGCGCGGCCAACAAATCAAGGGGCCATCAATAGCCTGACTTTCGGTCTCGGAATTGTCATTTGTCTCGTTTAGCTCGGTTTTTTCAGGACTTCCTATGTTTTCGCGCACCTTACCGGCAGTTTTGCTTTTCCTGGCTCTGGCATGCGCCGCGGTTCGGGCCGACGAGTTGCAAATCAATCCCAACCATCCTGACCAGTACACCGTGGTCAGGGGGGATACTCTGTGGGACATCTCCGGGAGGTTCTTGCAACACCCCTGGCAATGGCCGGAACTTTGGCGTTACAACCCTCTGATTAAGGACCCGCACTGGATTTATCCGGGCGATACGCTTTATTTTTCCTACGTCAACGGCGCGCCGCGTCTGAGTTTGACACCGCCGGGCGGAGACGAAAAAGTGCTGCCCAAGGTGCGAGAATCGGCCGTGGACCGCGCGGTGCAAATGATTCCGAGCGATGCGATCGTCCAGTTTTTGAATTCGCCGAAAGTGGTCAGCGCCGAGGAATTGCAAAACGCGCCTTACGTGATCGGTTTCGTCGGCGAGCATCTGATCGCCGGTGCCGGCGACGGTGTTTACGTACGGGGTATCGACGAGCCGCAAAGCCTGGGGTACACAATCTTCCGGCAGGGAAAGCCTTATGTCGATCCGCTGAGTCAGGAAATTCTCGGTTACGAGGCGCAATTCGTCGCCGACGCAACCCTGCAGGATATTGGCGATCCGGCCACGTTCGCGGTCAATAAGTCGGATACCGAGATTCAACGCGGCGACCGTTTGATGCCGACCGCGGCGGGCGAAATGGCCTTGAACTATTTTCCGCGTCCGCCGGAAAAACGGGTGGTCGGCAGCATCATTCGGGTCATGGGGGGCGTGTCGCAAATCGGCCAGCACGATGTCGTGGTCATCGACCGGGGTAGCGCCGACGGCCTGGAAGCCGGGCATACTCTGGACGTCTACCGGCGCGGGCAGATGATACTGGATCGCTATCAGTCTCAGCAGCCGGTCGCGGTGAAAATGCCGGATGAGCAGGCTGGGGTTCTGATGGTATTTCGGCCGTTCGAACGGGTCAGCTATGCATTAGTGATGAAGGCCACCGCGGCGATGCACACCTTGGATCGGGTGCAAACGCCTTGACGCGGGACCTTCAAGTTCCCGCGAGACCTTCGGACCTCACTTGAAAGACGCTGGGCATCCCGAAACTCGGCACTGGCTGGCTCTTCTGCGCATGCCGGGGATCGGCGGTAAATCGGTGAGGCGATTGTTGGAGCGGTTCTCGCCCGCCGATGTGTTGGCCGCGTCCCGCGCCGATTTAAGGTCGCTCGACTTTAGCGAACGGCAAATTGACGCCATTCTTCAGCCGGACTGGCAGCGTGTCGACTACGACTTGTCCTGGCTGTCCCAAGCCGGTAATTACATTCTGACGCTGGATGATCCGGAATATCCGGCCCAACTTCGGGAAATCGCCGATCCGCCGCCGGTATTGTTCGTCAAAGGAAAACCGGAACTGTTGCTGGAACCGCAACTGGCCATCGTCGGCAGTCGCAATCCGTCGCCACCGGGGGTGGATACCGCGACCGAGTTCGCCAAGGCCCTGGCCGAGGCCGGCTATACCGTAACCAGCGGCATGGCGCTCGGCATAGACGCCGCCAGCCACTGGGGCGCGCTGAGCGTTGGCGGTAACACCGTCGCGGTGGCCGGCACCGGTTTGGATCGAGTTTATCCGGCTTGCCACAAAGCGCTGGCCACTGAAATCGCCGCGAAAGGTGCGTTGGTTTCTGAATTTCCGCCGGGCACCACCGCGAACGCCGGACATTTCCCCAAACGGAATCGCATCATTAGCGGATTGTGCGTTGGTTTGCTGGTCGTCGAGGCTGCCCAACAGAGCGGTTCGTTGATTACCGCCCGCTTAGCCTTGGAACAAAACCGCGAAGTGTTCGCGATTCCGGGCTCGATTCACAACCCGCTGGCGCGCGGTTGCAACGGTTTGATCCGGCAAGGCGCTAAATTGGTGGAAACAGCCGATGATATTTTTGAGGAATTAGGCCAATACAATCAACGCAGTATGCGGTCTGGCCCCGAATTACCGCAGACGGCGCTTGACCTGGAACAACAAAATCTATTGAATTTGATTCCGTACAGCCCCACAACGGTTGATACGTTGGTCCGGAACAGTAGCTGGGCGGCGGAGGAAGTGTCGTCGATGCTGTTGGTGCTGGAGCTGCAGGGCTATATAGCCGGGGTCGCCGGCGGTAGCTACCTCAGAATCAAGTAAAGGCTTTTAATGAAAGAAGACATTTTTGATGTGCTCATCTATCTGTTCGAAAACTATCTCGACGGCGATAGCGATAACTATCCCGACACTTCGGTCATTGCCAGCGAACTGCTGGATGCCGGTTTTCAGCAGCCCGATGTCAATAGAGCCTTCGATTGGCTGGAGTCGCTGGCCGATATTGAAACCATCTCGACGATCGCTTCCCCGTCCTTTCGGATATTCGGCAGTCAGGAAATGGCTGTTTTCGATCTCGAATGTCGCGACTTTCTGATGTATCTGGAGCACACCGGTATCTTAAGTCCGGCGAATCGGGAGATTGCCATTGATCGGGCGATGGCGCTGAAGGAAGAAGAGATTACGTTGGACAAGTTGAAATGGATCGTGTTGATGGTGCTGCTGAGTCAGCCCGGTGACAGCGCCGCTTTCTCTAGAATGGAAGATATCGTTTACGATCTGATTCCGACTTCTTTGCATTGATAGTACACGGATAGCATGAGCAAGAGTTTAGTCATCGTAGAGTCTCCGGCTAAATGTAAAACCATCGAAAAATACCTTGGAAAAGACTTCCAGGTGCTGGCTTCATACGGTCATGTTCGAGATTTGATTCCCAAGGAGGGCGCCGTCGATCCGGAAAACGGTTTCTCGATGAAGTATCAGGTCATCGATCGCAATCAGCGTCACTTGCAGGAAATCGGCAAAGCTCTGAAAAATGTCGATACTTTGTATCTGGCAACCGACCCTGATCGCGAGGGTGAAGCGATTTCCTGGCACGTCTACGAGCATTTGAAGGAAAAGAAGCTGCTCAAGGATAAGGAAGTTCTGCGGGTAGTCTTCCACGAAATTACCAAAAAAGCCGTTACCGAAGCGATCGCTCATCCGACGGAACTTTCCAATAATCTGGTCAACGCCCAGCAAGCGCGGCGGGCCTTGGATTATTTGGTCGGTTTCAACCTGTCGCCGCTATTGTGGAAAAAGATCCGGCGCGGTTTATCGGCCGGCCGCGTGCAAAGCCCTGCGTTGCGGATGATCGTCGAGCGCGAACTGGAAATCGAGGCGTTTAAAACTCGCGAATATTGGTCGCATACCGCCGACGCCAGCGCGCAAGGTCAGCCTTTCAAAGCCAAGTTGACGCACTACTGCGGCGAGAAACTCAATCAATTCAGTTTTACCGACGAAGTAGCCGCCACCGCAGCCAAGCAGTCACTGCTGGAACAGGCCGACGGCAAGTTGATCGTCGCCAAACTGGAAAAAAAGCAACGAAGCAAGAATCCGGCGCCGCCGTTCATAACCTCGACATTGCAACAGGAAGCGGCGCGTAAGTTGGGTTTCACGACTAAGCGAACGATGATGGTCGCGCAGCAACTCTACGAGGGCATCGATCTGGGGGGCGAGACCGTCGGTTTGATTTCCTATATGCGTACCGACTCGGTCAATCTGGCCGACGAAGCCATCGCCGACATTCGCGCCCTGATCGCCGAAAAATACGGCGCGGCGGATGTGCCCAAGGAACCTCGGCAGTTTAAAACCAAATCAAAAAACGCTCAGGAAGCCCACGAGGCGATTCGGCCGACCTCGGTACAGCGTTTGCCGGAACTGGTAAAAAACCGGCTTAGCGCGGAGCAATTCAAACTCTATGATCTTATCTGGAAGCGCACCGTCGCCTGCCAGATGATCCACGCCACCTTGAATCAAGTGGCAGTCGATCTGAATTGCGGTAGCGAACAGAACGTGTTTCGTGCCACCGGTTCCACGGTGACCAATCCCGGCTTCATGAAGGTGTATTTGGAAGGCGTGGACGACAGCAAGGAAGCCGCCGACGATCAGGACAGTCTGTTGCCGCCGATGGAAGAAGGCCGCCCGGTGGTGTTGAACGACATCGCCGCGACGCAGCATTTTACCGAGCCGCCGCCGCGTTACAGCGAGGCGAGTCTGGTCAAGGCTCTGGAAGAACACGGCATTGGTCGTCCGTCCACTTACGCGACGATTATCTCGACCTTGCAAAATCGCGAATACGTGACGATAGAAAATAAGCGGTTTTATCCGACCGATGTCGGGCGCATCGTCAACAAGTTCCTGACCGAACATTTCACCAAATACGTCGATTACAGCTTTACCGCCAATCTGGAAGACGACTTGGATGCGGTGTCGCGCGGCGAGAAGGATTGGATTCCGTTGATGAACGACTTTTGGCGGCCGTTCACGCAATTGATTAACGAGAAAGAAGAGAGTGTGCAGCGCAAGGATGTGACCCAGGAAAGCATAGACGAGGCCTGCCCGGAATGCGGTAGCCCGCTGTCGATCCGTTTGGGGCGTAACGGTCGTTTCATCGGCTGTACCAATTACCCAACCTGTTCTTATACCCGAAATATCGGCGAGGAGAGCAGCGCGACAACTGCCGAGCCGGAGGTGGCCGAAGGTCGCGATTGTCCGAAGTGCGCGTCGCCGTTGGTCATCAAGACTGGGCGATACGGCAAGTTTCTGGGGTGTAGTGCCTATCCCAAGTGCAAACACATCGAACCGCTGGAAAAGCCGCAGGACACCGGTGTTGAGTGTCCGCAGTGCAAGCAAGGCAATATCCTTAAGCGCAAGGCTCGTAGCGGCAAAATTTTCTATTCCTGCTCCGAGTATCCCAAGTGCGACTACGCGCTATGGGACGCGCCGATTAAGGAAGCCTGTCCGGAGTGTCATTGGCCGATTTTGACGTTGAAAACCACTAAGCGGCGCGGAACGGAAAAAGTTTGCCCGCAAAAAGAGTGTAAATATGCAACGCCGTACGAAGGCGATCCTGACGATGTTAACGGACCCGCTTAAAACTCGATTGGGGTAATCGGTGGCGTTGGCGGGTGGGCCTGAAAAACTAGACGCTTCCGGTTATTCCTCCGCATAAGGGACTTCGGGCAAGGCGAGAGCTTGGCCGATCGATAGTCCGTTGTCCGCCGCGAAGCCGGCATTGACTTCTAGCATGTACTTGGTCGCGCGTGCCATTTGGTAAACCCGGCACGGATCCCTGCGGCAGGGCGGCAAATTATCAAGGATGGCGACGACGCGGCCCCTGTCGTCCAAGAACAGCACATCCAGCGGTAGTAAGGTATTTTTCATCCAGATCGAGATGCGTCTGGCGCTTGGATAAACAAACAACATGCCTTCTCGTCGCCCCAATTCCCGTCTGTGCATCAATCCTCTTTCGCGGCTGTCGCGATCGGCCGCGACAGAAACCCACAATGCCAAGTGTTGGTCGGGCAAGTTGATCAAAGTGTTGAAACCCAAATCTTGGGACGCGGCTTCAAGGCGGCAGGAAAAAGTCGTTAGCCACATCAGTAGCAATAAAATGCGAGTTTCGGATAGAGTCATGCCGGAATCAGACGGGCCGGGTTGTGTTTGGGGGGGCGGCTGATTATAATGCCGCGTTCATTTATTTTGCGAGCGTGGCGAAATTGGTAGACGCGCTGGATTTAGGTTCCAGTGGTAACCCCGTGGGAGTTCGAGTCTCCCCGCTCGCACCATAGTCTCTTACGCATGGATACTGCGTCCAAGTCTTTAGCTGGCTCCGCTGATCGATTCCCCCATTTATTTTTTTAATTTGTTCGAGGTAATGCAATGCAAGTTTCTGTCGAGAAGACATCCGAATTAAGCCGAAAAATGACCGTCAGCATTCCTGACGCCGTGGTTCAGGAAAAAATGGAAACTCGTTTGAAGCGCTTGGGGCGGGAAGTCAAAGTGGATGGGTTTCGGCCGGGCAAGGTGCCGGCCAGCATGATCAGGAAACTGTATGGTGAACGAGTGCGTGGTGAAGTGACCGGGGATTTAATTCAAACGACGTATTTCGAAGCGCTTCAGCAACAGGAGCTGGTGCCGGCCGGTCATCCGCATATCCATCCCAGCGAAAAGACCGAGGGTTTCGAGTACGTTGCGGAGTTCGAAGTCTACCCGGAAGTGACCCTGGATGGCATATCCGCGCTGCAAATCGAGCGTCCGAACGCCACGGTCGAGGAATCGGATGTCGATGCGATGATCGAAAAGTTGCGTCAACAAAAGAAAACTTGGGCGGAAACCGAGAGGACCTCGCAAGAAGGCGATCAAGTGACGATTCATTTTTCGGGTGTCTCCGAAGGCGAGAATTTCACCGACGGTAAAGTCGAGAATTACAAAGTCGAAATTGGCGCCAAGCAAATGATTCCCGGTTTTGAAGACGAATTGAAGGGTTTGTCGGTCGGCGCCACCAAGACTTTTATAGCGACTTTTCCAGAACAGTACAACAACCCGAAACTGGCGGGCAAACCGGCTGAGTTCGAGGTGGAACTCGTCAAAATCGAAGAACCGGTCTTGCCGGAAGTCAACGAAGAGTTCATCAAGGCTTATGGAGTGGAAGAGGGTGAGCTTGCGGCCTTCCGTTCGGATGTTCGCGCCAATATGGATCGGGAGTTGGTCAACGCACTGAAAAACAAATTGAAAACCGCCGCGATGGATGCTTTGTTCGAAAACATCACGTTTACGATTCCGAACGCATTGATCGATCAAGAAGTCGAAGCTCTGATGCAGCCCTACGCCGAACGTGCCAAAAACATGCGGTTGAAGCTGGAAGACCTGAATCTTCCCCGCGATACTTTCGAGGCGCAGGCAAAACGTCGCGTCGCGCTAGGCTTGATTTTGGGCGAGATTATTCAGAAGAACGAGATTAAAGTCGACGCCGATAAAGTGCGCGAAGTCGTTGAAGACATGGCAAAAAGTTACGAGCGTCCGGAAGACGTCATCAATTGGTACTACGCGGATAAAGCCCGCTTGAACGAGGTTCAGCAGATGGTTTTGGAAGATCAGGCTGTTGCTTGGATAGTAAGTCAGGCTAAAATCACCGACGTGACGGTAGGATTTGATGAAGTTATGGAAAAACGTTAACTAAATGAGGGCTTATGATGTTTAACCAAAATGCGATGAACGATATGATGGCACCCCAGGCCGCTGGCGGGTTGGTGCCTATAGTGGTTGAACAAACAGCCCGTGGGGAAAGATCGTTCGACATTTACTCCCGTCTGTTGAAAGAGCGGGTGATATTTCTGGTCGGCAAGGTTGAGGATTACATGGCTAATCTGGTTGTGGCCCAACTGTTGTTTCTGGAATCGGAAAATCCGGACAAGGACATTCATTTGTATATCAATTCGCCGGGCGGTTCGGTAACGGCCGGGATGGCGATTTACGATACGATGCAGTTCATCAAACCGGACGTCAGCACGATGTGCATCGGCCAGGCCGCCAGTATGGGAGCCTTGCTGTTGGCGGGCGGCGCGGCCGGCAAGCGTTACTGCCTGCCGCATTCCCGAGTGATGATTCACCAGCCCTTGGGCGGTTTCCAAGGGCAGGCGTCCGATATCGATATTCATGCGCGGGAAATTCTGGCGATTCGCGATCGTTTGAACAAGGTTTTAGCCAATCATACTGGACAGACCTTGCAAAAAATCGAGCAAGATACCGATAGGGACAATTTTCTCAGCGCCGACCAAGCCGTCGAATACGGTTTGATCGATAAAGTGCTGGCTAGCCGTATTGCGTGATAGCAAGGCGCGGCGCTGATAGGTGCCGCGCCTTGCTTGGTTTTGTTTAATTGTTCATCGAAACGATGAAGCGATCTGTTTGGATGGAGTTGGTCCATGAGTAGAGACAAAAAAGGTAAAGACGACGAGAAGCTGCTTTACTGTTCTTTTTGCGGTAAGAGTCAAAACGAAGTCAGGAAGCTAATCGCCGGCCCATCCGTCTACGTCTGCGACGAATGCGTTGAATTATGTAACGAAATTATTCGCGACGAATTGATGGAAGACCAACTGTCGTCCGGATCGTCCGCAGCCCTGCCCAAGCCGAAAGAAATCAAGGCGGAACTCGATAACTATGTGATCGGTCAGGACAAGGCTAAAAAAATCTTGGCCGTTGCCGTCTACAACCACTACAAACGCTTGCGTAGCAATAGCAAAAAATCGGATGTCGAATTGGCGAAGAGTAACATTTTGCTGATCGGTCCAACCGGTTCAGGTAAGACGCTGTTGGCCGAAACGCTGGCCAGATTGCTGGACGTTCCGTTCACGATCGCGGACGCCACGACGCTGACCGAAGCCGGTTATGTCGGCGAGGATGTCGAGAATATCATCCTCAAAATATTGCAAAAATGCGATTACGACGTCGAAAAGGCGGAGACCGGTATCGTTTATATCGACGAAATCGACAAGATTTCCCGCAAATCGGATAATCCTTCGATTACGCGCGACGTGTCCGGCGAGGGCGTGCAGCAAGCGCTGTTGAAGTTGATCGAAGGCACCGTGGCTTCCGTGCCTCCGCAAGGCGGCCGCAAGCACCCCCAGCAGGATTTTCTGCAGGTCAACACCGCGAACATATTGTTCATAGTCGGTGGCGCGTTTGCAGGTTTGGACAAAGTGATTAAACACCGTACCGAAAAAGGCGGCATTGGCTTTTCCGCCGACGTTAAAACCAAGGACGACAAACGCAATGTTGGCGAGATCTTCGCGGACGTGCGCGCCGAGGACCTGATCCGGTATGGTTTGATTCCGGAGTTCGTTGGACGCTTGCCCGTGATCGCTACGTTGGATGAGTTGGATGAGGATGCATTAATTCAAATTCTGACTCAGCCGAAAAATGCGTTGATCAAGCAATATAAGCACTTGTTCGAAATGGAAGGTGCCGAATTGGAGTTCCGCGACGATTCGTTGTCGGCGATTGCCCGCAAATCCATGGAGCGCAAGACCGGCGCCCGCGGTCTTCGAACCATCGTCGAAAACGTGCTGCTGGACACGATGTACGAATTGCCTTCCAACGAAAAAATCGCCAAGGTCGTTATTGACGAAACGGTGATACTTGGCAAGTCCGAGCCGATTTTGGTGTACGAGACCGAGCAGAAAATGGCCGCCTCCGATATATGATGGTTCAATTTTTGCTCTTTTAAGCCCGATCTGCGGCGAAAAGAGGCGTTTATCTTCGGATAAGCGCCTCTTTTTTTTGTTTCGCCGGAAATACTTGTTTTCTGAAACATCAACCTCATATAGGATTACAGTCAGTTTTCAGTTGCTCAAGAGGGCTAAGCCAATGACCCATTCAAAATCCACAGACGAATTAATTCCCGTACTGCCGCTCAGAGACGTGGTAGTTTACCCGCACATGGTCATACCGCTGTTTGTCGGCAGAGGGATGTCGATAGATGCTCTCGATGCGGCGATCAAACAAGACAAGCAAGTCTTGCTGGTGGCACAGAAGCAAGCGGATGTAGACGCCCCTGGCTTTGACGACTTGTATAAGGTCGGTACCCTGGCCAACATTCTGCAGTTGCTCAAACTGCCGGATGGGACTGTCAAGGTGTTGGTGGAAGGCAATCAACGTTGCTCGGTCATTCAATATCAAGAAGTCGAAAACTATTGCGCGGCTCGCGTCGTCGAATTGGAAGACGAAATCAATGTTTCCGAGCAGGAATTGGATGTGTTGCAGCGAACCGCGATCAACTCCTTCGATCAGTATGTCAAGCTGAACAATAAGATTCCGCCCGAAGTTTTGAATTCCTTGGCCGGCATCGATGACCCCAGTCGCTTAGCCGACACGATGGCGGCGCATATGGCGCTGAAGGTCGATGAAAAACAAGCCATGCTGGAGTTGGTCGATGTCGCCGCGCGTCTGGAAAATCTGATGACCTTGATGGAAGGCGAGGTCGATATTCTGGAAATGGAGAAAAAGATTCGTGGCCGGGTTAAGAAGCAGATGGAGAAAAATCAGCGAGAGTATTACCTGAATGAGCAGATGAAGGCGATTCAGAAAGAACTCGGCGAAATGGATGAAGCCAGCAACGAAATCGAGGAACTGGAGAAGAAAATTGCGGCGGCGGGGATGACCGCCGAGGCGAAAACCAAAGCGACTGCGGAACTCAATAAGCTGAAAATGATGTCGCCAATGTCGGCGGAAGCGACCGTGGTGCGAAACTACATCGACTGGATGGTCAATGTACCTTGGAAAAAGAAAACCAAGGTGAGGCACGATTTGAAGGTGGCGGAAGAGGTTCTGGAAGCAGAGCACTACGGTTTGGAAAAGGTCAAGGAGCGCATCCTCGAATACTTGGCCGTTCAGCAGCGCGTTAAGCAATTAAAAGGGCCTATCCTGTGCCTAGTCGGCCCTCCGGGTGTCGGCAAGACTTCTCTGGGACAGTCGATTGCGCGTGCCACCAACCGTAAATACGTGAGAATGGCGTTGGGCGGCGTACGCGACGAGGCCGAGATTCGCGGTCATCGCCGCACCTATATCGGTTCGATGCCTGGCAAGATTTTGCAAAATCTGTCTAAGATCAAAACTCGCAATCCGATGTTTCTGCTGGACGAAATCGATAAAATGGCTATGGATTTTCGTGGCGATCCGGCTTCGGCATTGTTGGAGGTTTTGGACCCGGAACAGAATCATACCTTTTCAGATCATTATCTGGAGGTCGATTTCGACCTGTCCGACGTTATGTTCGTTGCCACCGCGAACACGATGAATATCCCGGCGCCGTTGATGGATAGGATGGAAATCATCCGCTTATCCGGCTATACCGAGGATGAAAAAATTAACATCGCCCTCAGATTCCTAGCGCCCAAGCAAATCAAGAATAACGGGTTGGCTGAATCCGAGATTCAAATTTCCGAATCTGCCGTCAAGGACATCATTCGCTACTATACCCGCGAGGCTGGCGTGCGCAGTTTGGAGCGCGAGATTTCCAAAATTTGTCGCAAAGTCGTCAAGGATCTTTTGCTCAAGCCCAGGAAGTCGAAAATCGTCGTCAATGACAAGAACTTGGATAAGTACTTGGGCGTTCGGCGCTTTAGCTATGGGATGGCCGAGGATAACGATCAGGTGGGTCAGGTCACCGGTTTGGCTTGGACTGAAGTCGGGGGTGAGTTGTTGACCATCGAAACCGCGGTTATGCCGGGTAAGGGTAAGCAACTGGCGACCGGCAAGTTGGGCGACGTCATGAAAGAGTCGATAGAGGCGGCGGTGACGGTGGTGCGTAGCCGCGCGGATATCCTCGGTATCGATAGCGACATTTTTCAAAAAACCGACATTCATATCCACGTCCCGGAAGGCGCGACCCCGAAAGACGGCCCCAGTGCGGGTATTGGCATGTGCACCGCGATTATTTCGGCTTTGACGAAAATTCCGGTACGCGCCGACGTGGCGATGACGGGAGAAATTACGTTACGTGGCGAGGTGTTGCCGATCGGGGGATTGAAGGAAAAATTGTTGGCGGCGCATCGTGGCGGCATTACGACGGTGGTTATTCCGGCTGAGAACGAAAAAGACCTCTCAGAGATTCCGGAGAACATCAAACGCAATCTGACCATCAAGTGCGTACGCTGGATAGACGAGGTTCTCGGCTTGGCCTTGCAGCATCTGCCGACCCCGATTTCTCCGGTGGCGGAGATTGCCGAATCTCCGAGCGGTAAAGTTGACCCGATCAAGCCGGGCGTCGTTGCCCACTGACGGCTCGACCAAGCGGGAAACCTTGTAAATCAAGGACTGCAACGCTTGACACGGCTTGTGGGCGGTTGATATAAATGGCGGCCTCTCTACACCAGAGAGACCGTCATCGGGTTGGTGGATAGCCGGTTGGCACAAACCGCTTGTTTGCAGAGCAATAATTAATAAAACGACATCCTAAGGGGAAATAAATGAATAAATCGGAACTTATCGATGCAATCGCCAGTGCGTCCCAATTGACAAAAGCCGATGCCGGTCGCGCATTGGATGGATTTATCAAAGCCGTCGAAGATTCGCTGAAAAAAGGCGAAGCCGTCGCACTGGTTGGCTTTGGTACATTCGAAGTTAAAGAAAGAGCGGAACGTAAAGGCCGCAATCCACAAACCGGCGAAGAGATCACCATCAAGGCCGCAAAAATTCCTTCATTTAAGGCTGGCAAATCTTTAAAAGATGCTGTAAACTAGTCGCTCTTTAGTCGGGTGCTTAGCTCAGCTGGGAGAGCGTCGCCCTTACAAGGCGAGGGTCGGGGGTTCGAACCCCTCAGCACCCACCAGACTTTGGAGCGGTAGTTCAGTTGGTCAGAATACCGGCCTGTCACGCCGGGGGTCGCGGGTTCGAGCCCCGTCCGCTCCGCCAAAACAGAAACCTCGGGCCGTACGGTCCGAGGTTTTTTTTTTGCGTGTTAAATTTTGCCTGAAACGCTCAGGTGTCATTCTGTTTTAAGGACAGCGTTTATGCTTTTAGAAATAAGAGAAAAGGTGCAAGGTATCTTTGCATCGATCATATTGATCTTGATATGCGTGCTCTTCGGTTTGTGGGGTATCCAAAACTATCTCGGCGGCGGTAAGGAAATTCCGGTCGTATCGGTAGGCGATAAAGACTTCTACCAGCGCGATGTTCAGCAAGCCTATCAGCAATTCGCGCAGAATCTGGCGGGAATGAAGTTCGACGAAGAGACCCTAAAAAAACAGGCCCTGCAAAAACTGATTCGCGACGAAGTTTTGCTGCAATATGTGCAGGACGAAAAGCTGCTGGTCAGCGACGAAACCGCCCGCGAATTTATCCAAGGTTTGGAGTATTTCCAAAAAGACGGCAAATTTGACAAGACTCAATATCAAACCTTATTGGGCTCGCAAGGTATGTCGTCCGCCGAGTTTGTGAATCGAATCAAGAAGGCTTTGGTGATGGAGCAATTTCAACGGGCGATTATCGATACCAGTTTCGTAACGCCGGCCGAAATCGACAACTTCTTTAAATTGCAAAATCAAACCCGCGATATTGAATATTTGACCCTACCCTTGGTCAAGTCTACCGAGCAACCCAGCGAAGAAGACATCAGCGCCTATTATCAACAGCATCAAGATGCCTATCAGACTGAAGAGCAGGCCTCTATCGACTATGTGGAACTGTCCTTGGATAAATTGGCCGGCGAGATTAAGCCGACCGAAGACCAGCTGAAGGCTTATTACGAAGAGCAAAAAGCGCAGTACACTACAAAGGAACGCCGAAAAATCAGCCACATACTGTTTGCGGTTGGTAAGGAGCAGACCGATCAAGCCGCGCTGCAAAAAGCCCGGCAAGCCCAAGCCGCGTTGCAATCCAAGGATTTCGCCGCGGTTGCCACCGAAATGTCCGACGACAAGTTGAGCGCTAAAAAGGGCGGCGACTTGGGGCTGATTGCGCCAGGCGTCATGGAAAAGCCCTTCGAGGAAGCGGCATTGGCGTTGCAGGTCGGTCAAGTATCCGAGCCGGTCAGGACCTCGTTCGGCTACCATCTGATCAAGGCGACCGAATTGGTGCCAGGCGAAATTAAAACTTACGAGCAAGTCAAGGCCGATGTCGCCAAGGCTTACCAAAAAGCGCAGGCGGAGACTAAATTCAACGAACTGGCCGAGAAACTGGCCGAAGTCAGTTACGAGAATCCGGACAGCCTTGCCGCCGCCGCCGACCTACTGGGCGTGCAACCGCAGAAATCCGGAGTGTTTACCCGTGCCAACGGTGTCGGTATCGCCGCGGAAGAGAAAGTTCGCTCCGTTGCGTTTTCCGAAGACGTGTTAAAAGGTAGCAATAGCGAGCCTATTGAAGTTGGTGGTGACAAACTCGTCGTGTTGCGGATGGCCAGTCATCAGCCTGCGTCGGTCAAGGAACTGCAGCAGGTGAAGGCTGAGGTTGCCGCCGCGATCCAGCGCGATCGCGCCAAGCAGCAACAGGCTGCGTTGGCCGAGCAGATCCGTCAGGAGCTGGCGGGTGGAAAGAGTTTGACGCAAATTGCGGATGCCCGGCATTTTCAGGCTAAAAAAGTCAACGGTTTGACCCGGATCGGCGGCGATCTGGCGATGCCGGTCAATCAGGCCGTCTTCAAGGCGGCCAAGCCCAACTCCGGTCAGCCTAGCGTGACGATTATCGACGACGAGAGCGGCGCCAAACTGATTGTGAGCATCAATCAAGTCAACGAAGGCAAAATGACCGATGCGGATAAAAACAAACAAGCCGTGATTGCCAAGAATATGGCGGGCGCGTTCGGTAAGGCTCAGTTCGAATCGGTGTTGAATGCATTGCAAGCCAAGGCGGATATCGAGATTCACGCGCCAAAGCAATAAGGTATCGTGATGACTATGAAAAGGGAGCTTAGGCTCCCTTTTTTATGGGCGTGGGCACACGTTGCCGTCAGGTTCATCTCTTCCGCACATTGAGTTACCGGGCGGCCATCATGGGACTGACGAGTCTGCGTGCGGTATCCGGTTACCTCTGTGTTTGTCAACGATTATCGGGGATGAGATTCCCGTATCGTCGGGATTCGAGATAGTTGTTCTGTTCGAGCTAGGCTTGCGATAAACTTTAGAAGTAACTACTCAGCGTGACACGCAGGGACTCCTCTCCGCTCGGAGAGGGTTGAGTGGGGCGAGATTGAGGCTTTTTTCGTGAATTCGCCTCAACCACCTCGATCAAAAGGGGGCGATCGGCGATTTGCAAGGTGATGCGATTCACTGATTAGTTACCTTAAAAATTAACAACCGGACCGTTGCCACGCAACTCTGTCCTTTCTTTAACGGCTTGATTTTAAGGAGCTACATGATTATCAAACCTCGCGTTCGCGGTTTTATGTGTGTCACCACCCATCCGGTCGGCTGCGCCGCCAACGTCAAACAGCAAATCGACTACGTTAAAAGCGGCGGCGCGATAGCGGGCGGCCCCAAAAACGTACTGATTTTGGGCGCATCCACCGGCTACGGTTTGGCGTCGCGTATCGTCGCGGCATTCGGTGCCGGCGCCAAAACCCTAGGGGTGTTTTTCGAACGCGAAGGAACCGCCGATAAACCCGGTACCCCCGGCTGGTACAACTCCGCGGCTTTTCATCAATTCGCCGAAGCCGAAGGTTTGTATGCGAAAAGTATCAACGGCGACGCCTTTTCCGACGACATCAAACAAAAAGCGATAGATGCCATCAAACAGGATTTCGGCAAAATCGATTTGGTGGTCTACAGTTTGGCCGCGCCGCGCCGCACCCATCCGAAAACCGGGGTGACCTACAATTCGACGCTGAAACCCATCGGCAAGGACTTGGTGCAAACCGGTATCGATACCGACAAAGAGGTCATCAAGGAATTCACGCTGCCTGCGGCATCCGACGAAGAAATCGCCAATACCGTCGCGGTGATGGGCGGCGAAGACTGGCAAATGTGGATAGACGCATTGGCTGACGCCGACGTTCTGGCGCCCGGCGCAAAAACCACGGCGTTCACCTATCTTGGCGAGAAAGTCACCAAGGACATCTATTGGGACGGTACGATAGGCGCGGCGAAGCAGGATTTGGACAAGCGCGTTGTCGACATACGGCACAAGCTGGCCGCGCTAGGCGGCGATGCCAGGGTGTCGGTATTAAAAGCCGTGGTCACCCAGGCTAGCGCTGCAATTCCGATGATGCCCTTGTATTTGGCGCTGTTGTTCAAGGTCATGAAGGAAGCTGGTACCCATGAAGGTTGCATCGAACAAGTCAACGGCTTGTTCCGGGACAGTCTCTATGGGGCAGAGCCGATTCTCGATGAAGTAGGTCGCATTCGCGCCGACTTAAAGGAATTGGCCCCTCAAGTACAAGATGAGGTCAGCGAGCTCTGGTCTCGGATCGATAACGAAAATATCAACGAGTTGACGGACTTTGCCGGCTACAAGCAAGATTTTCTGCGGTTATTCGGCTTCGAGGTCGATGGCGTGGATTACGATGCCGACGTCAATCCGGAAGTGCCGATCGTCAATTTGGCTTAGGCGGGGCGTTTCGGTGGGTAGCCATCGTTGCCCATCGGCAATTGCTAGGCGCGGTACGCCGGAGAAGTCCCGGATACTTCGTTGAAGAATAGGCCGACAGGCCGGGGTGGATTGGGTTTGAGCCGCCCCGGTTCAAAATCAGTGTCTCCGACACTTTTGTTTACACTCCGCCAATCATTGGAACTATGCAAACGTCCTCCGTTACCAGAGACTGGATACTCTACTCATTGCTTGGCTTGGTTATCGTACTGATTTTGCTAGCAATGTATCAAATCGATAGGCAATGGCTGAAGCTCAGCGACATGCAAACCGCACTGGCAGATCAGGCGCAAGCGGTGAGGGAGTTGCGCGGTCTGGCCGGTAGCGGGGCGTTGAGCGCGCAAACGGCGAACCCGCCAAGCAGTCAGGTTGCTCAAGCCTTTCAGCGCGCCTACGCGGCAACCAAGTTGGCCGATTACGCCCGTGGCGATTGGAGCGTCGAAGCCTTCGGCACTAATCTGAAAACCATAACGCCGCTGATATCGACCGACGCTTACGCCGCCAACGTGCAAAGCTACGTGCAGGAAAGCCTGATCACCCGCAATCCGGATACCTTGGCCTGGGAAGGTTTGGTCGCGAAAAACTGGACGGTTAGCGAGGATGGTTTAACGATCAGCTTTGACTTGCGCGACGACGTTTCTTTTTCCGACGGCCAGCCGCTGACCGCTGAAGACGTGGCGTTCACATTTACGTTCATCATGACCGACGCGATTCAGGCGCCGCGCGACCGTGCTTATCTGGAAAAAATTCAGTCAGTCAAGGCCGACGGCAAAGATCGAGTGACGTTCGTGTTTAAAGAGCCTTATTTCGAGGCGCTGTCACTGGCCGGCGGCATGAACATCATGCCCAAGCATTTTTACGAACCTTATCTAAAGGAACCGCAAAAATTCAACGAATCCAAAGGCTTGTTGCTCGGCAGCGGCCCTTATAGATTGGCCGACCCGAAAAACTGGACCCCGGATCAGGGCAGCGTCGAATTGTTGCGCAACGAGCGCTATTGGGGCGACGTTCAGCCGGCCTACAACCGCATCCTCTGGAAAATTATCCAAAACGACAGTGCCCGTTTGACCACCTACCGCAACGGCGACATCGATTCCTATTCCGCGCGCCCGGTCGAATACCGACAGCTCCAAAACGATGCGCAAATTCAGGGCAAAAGCCAGAGCTTCGAATACATGCCGCCGGTCGTCGGATACAGCTATATCGGCTGGAACCAGATACGCGGCGGTAAGCCGACTCGTTTCGCCGACAAGCGGGTACGTCAGGCCATGACCTACCTGACCGATACCGGCCGGATTATCAAGGACGTGTTTCTCGGTTACGCCGAGCCGGCAGTCAGTCCGTTCGGCAACGCCAGCAAACAGCACGCCGCCGCCTTGCAGCCCTATCAAGCCAATCTCGATAAGGCCAAGGCTTTGTTGAAAGAAGCCGGCTACGAAGATCGCAATAAAGACGGCGTTTTGGAAGACCAGGCCGGCCAAGCATTCGAGTTCAAACTGACCTATTTTCAGGCCAACGAAGATACCAGCCGTATGGTGCTCTTGCTGAAAGACCTGTACGCCAAGGCCGGGGTCAAATTGGTGCCGTTTCCGCAGGAATGGCCGGTGATGCTGGAAAATCTGGATAAAAAAGACTTCGACGCGATCACCTTGGGCTGGACCAGCAGCATCGAAACCGACTTGTACCAAGCCTTCCACAGCTCGCAGGCGATCAGCAAGGGCGACAATTTCATCGGTTACCAGAATCCTGAATTGGACAAGCTGATCGATGAAGCTCGCCGTACCGTCGACGAAGCCAAGCGCATGCCGCTGTGGCAACAGGCAGAACGCATACTCTACGAAGATCAGCCGTACACGTTCCTGATGCGCCGTAAAAGTTTGTTGTTCGTCGACAAGCGCATCCACAACCTGCAAATGACCAAGTTGGGTCTAAATCTGGGCTCGCTGCCGCTGGAAAACTACGTGCCGCTGGCCCAGCAAAAATACACGCAATAAAGTCATGACGAGCTTGCAGCGTTGCGTCACCCCGGCAGGGATTGCCGGGGACCAGATACCATGGAGGGTGTTGGCCTTGAATGTCCCTGAAGTCTGGAGCTCGGCAATCCCGGCCGATTTGACATGGATTTTTCTCTCGGCACTCAAAAGGAATTCGTTATGCTGACTTATCTGCTGCGCCGCCTGTTGTTGATGGTACCGACCCTGCTCGGCATCACCGTGGTCGTGTTTGCCGTGATGGCAGCCTCGCCGGGCGGTATCAGCGCCCAGACTTTGGTCGGCGGCATGGACATGAAACCGCAGGAAAAGCAGGCTTTGCTGGATTATTACAACAAGCGCTACGGCCTGGATCAACCTGCGCCGCTGCAATACCTGCGTTGGCTGAACAATGTGTCGCCGATCGGCTTCGTCGACGACGAACAAGGTCATAAGTCGTTCTCGCTGACCAAAGGCATGGACCTCGGTACCAGCTTTCAATACGGCCGACCGGTCGCCGACATTCTGGCCGAACGTATCCCGATTACCTTGTTGCTGAATCTGGTGACCATACCGTTCACTTATGCGCTGGCCATCTGGATCGGCATGAAGTCTGCAACCGAACGCGGCGGCGCCTTCGACATCGGCGCAAGCTTGTCGATGTTGGCTCTGTGGTCGATTCCGACCATGCTGGCCGGCGTGTTGCTGCTGGGCTTTTTCGCTAATATCCAATATTTCCAATGGTTCCCGACCGCGGGCCTCAGCGCCCGCGAGGCGCTGGACATGCCGTTTCTGCCGCATTGGAACGACAGCGGCTTCGTGCGCGGCTTTCTACTGGACCGAATCTGGCATCTGGTACTTCCGGTGATCTGCTTGTCCTACGGCGGTTTCGCCGCGCTGGCGAAATTGACCCGCACCTCGATCCTGGAGAACCTGCACGCCGACTACGCCCGCACCGCCCGCGCCAAGGGTTTGGCCGAACGCGACGTGCTGTGGACGCACGTGTTCCGCAACAGCTTGTTGCCGTTGATTACGGTCTCGGCCGGCTTGTTGCCTAGTTTGTTGGCCGGCTCGTTGATCGTCGAGAACATTTTCAGCATCAACGGCATGGGCCAATTGGCGGTGGAAGCGGTGAAGGGCAGGGACCGCGAGCTGGTGTTGTCGATTACCTGGATCAGCGGCTTTCTAACCCTGGTCGGCTATTTGATCGCCGACTTCTGCTACACCTTGGCCGATCCTAGGGTGAGTTATGACTAAGTTGCTACAACCCCGGTCTTTAAACATCGTTCGCCCTGAGCTTGTCGAAGGGCGCACCACATCAGGCTTCGAAAAGCCTGTCCTAAGGGCAGTCGCAGGGTTCAGACTCTATACCCCAGAGGGTGCCAACGGAATAGCTGTAAAAATCAGGGGCAGGTTAAAAGTCGCATCGTGCGAATCGACTTGCCGCTATACGGCGTATCAATCAGGGTAGCCAATGGCGTCATCTCCTAGATTCTTAATCAGCCGGCAATCCTTCTCCGCCCGCATCTGGCGCCGCACGCTGGACGGCGTCGGCGTCAAATTCGGACTGGCTTGGGTCGGCGTGTTGGTGTTGTTCGCGGTGTTCGCACCGTTTCTCGCCAACTCGATGCCATTGGTGATGAGCAAGAACGGCGAAATCACTTTCCCGGTGTTACGCTATTTGTCGATTGAGGATGCCTGGATACTGGTGGCATTTTTCATCGCGCTGGCCGTGTCCCGGCTGCCGCTCGCGGGCGGTGCCAAGTTTCTCGTATTTTTGTCCGGCACCGCCGTCGCCGCGTTGATCGCCAATCTGACCGTGCAGCCGCCGGCGCTGGTGATTTACGACGATTTTCGCGGCCCGGAATACGTGCAAGTCGATTGGAAAATCATGCCGCCGATTCCCTATGCGCCCGGCGATTATCTGCGCGATATGGGCAGCAAGGGCCTGGAGGCGCCGTTCGCCAGCGCGGGCCACACGCATTGGATGGGCACCGAGGAAAACGGCGCCGACGTGCTGAGCCGCATGATCCACGCCAGCCGGATTGCATTGAGCATAGGCTTCATCGCCACCGGCATCGCGCTAGCCATCGGTATCGTCGTCGGCGGGTTGATGGGCTATTTCTCCGGCATCGTCGACATGCTCGGCATGCGGCTGGTGGAAATCTTCGAGGACATTCCGACCTTGTTTTTGTTGCTGACCTTCGTCGCCTTCTTCGGCCGCAGCCTGTACATGATGATGGTCATCATCGGCGTCACCGGCTGGTCCGGTTACGCTCGTTACGTGCGTACCGAGTTTTTAAAACTGCGCAAGCAGGATTACGTGCAAGCGGCGATTGCCAGCGGTTTACTGCTACACTCGATACTGTTCCGCCATATGCTGCCCAATGGCGTCGCGCCGTTACTGGTTGCGGTCAGCTTCGGCGTGGCCGGGGCGATCTTGTCGGAAGCCACGCTGAGCTTTCTCGGGCTTGGCGTGGTCGATGCGCCGTCTTGGGGGGCGATGCTGGATCAGGCGGTCAAGTCTTCGACCTTCAATTGGTGGATGGCGGTGTTTCCCGGCGGCGCAATTTTCATGACCGTGTTCGCCTACAACCTGATCGGCGAAGCCTTCAGGGATGCGATCGATCCGAAGCTATCGCGGCGCAACGGAGGCGAGTCGTGAATCGGCCCTTGCTGCAAGTCAAACACCTGCGCACCTATTTACAAACCGGCGGCGAGCCGGTCAAGGCCGTCGAGGACGTCAGCTTCGATATTCCGGCGGGCGAAACCTTTTGTCTGGTCGGCGAATCCGGCAGCGGTAAGTCGATCAGCGCCTTGTCGGTGATTCGCCTATTGCCGGACGGCATTGCCAGCCATCCGAGCGGCGAAATTTGGTTCGACGGCCGCGACCTGCTGGCCTTGCCCGACGCCGACATCCGCCAAGTGCGCGGCGCCCAGATCGCGATGATTTTTCAAGAGCCGATGACTTCGCTGAATCCGGTGCTTAGCGTCGGCGAGCAAATTATCGAAGCGTTGCACCTGCATTTTCCAAACATGAGCGCGGAAGAAGCGGAGCAACGCGCGGTCGTGGCGTTGACCCAAGTGCAAATCCCCAACCCCGGCGCGCGCTTTCGCGATTACCCGCATCAACTGTCCGGCGGCCAACGCCAGCGGGTGATGATAGCGATGGCCCTGGCCTGCCGGCCCAAGCTGTTGATCGCCGACGAACCGACCACTGCGCTGGACGTCACTGTGCAAGCCGAAATCCTGCGCCTGATGCGGCAATTGCAGGACGACACCGGCATGAGCATGTTGTTCATCACCCACGACTTCGGCGTCGTCGCGCAAATGGCGCACTGGGTCGGCGTGATGCAGTTCGGCCGCCTGGTCGAAGCTGGCCGCTGCCGCGACGTGCTGGGTAGTCCACAGCATCCTTACACGCAAAAACTGCTGGCTTCGGTGCCGGAAAATCTCGCCAAACTAGAAGCCTCCGCACCACCAACCACCGTTCGCGCTGAGCTTGTCGAAGCGCCAGCTACTGAAGGCTCTCACCGCGCCGGCGGTGAGAGCAGCGTCGTTAAACTAAGCCGCTTGCTGAGCGGAGTCGAAGCAAACGGCGCCAGCTCCGCTCAGCCGGCGGTTTTCGCAAAGACAAGTTCCGGCAATACGCCGTCCCAAGTGGCAGTGCAATCCCAAGCCTTAATCCAAATCCGCAACCTGAAAGTCTGGTTTCCGGTGCGTAAGGGTTTGTTGCGCCGGGTGGTCGATCACATCAAAGCGGTCGATGATGTGAGCCTGGACATTCCGCGCGGCGAAATCGTTGCGCTGGTCGGCGAATCCGGCTGCGGCAAAACCACGCTGGGCCGGGCGGTGTTGCAACTGGAGCCGCCGACCGCCGGCAGCATCAAGATAGCCGGCCGGGAACTGGTCGGCCTGTCGGCTCAGGAATTGCGGCCATTGCGCAGGCAAATGCAAATCGCCTTTCAAGATCCGCAATCATCGCTTAATCCCCGTCTGCTGGTCGAAACCACGCTGACCGAGCCGATGCAGGTGCATGGCATCGGCGCCAACCGCGACGAGCGCATCGAACTGGCCGAGCAATTGTTGGACGACATGCAACTCGGTCGCGAGGCGCTGTGGCGCTACCCACACGAATTCTCCGGCGGCCAGCGCCAGCGCATCGGCCTGGCGCGGGCTCTGGCCCTGAATCCGGAATTCATCGTCTGCGACGAAATCACCAGCGCGCTGGATGTGTCGGTGCAGGCGGAAATCCTGCAACTGCTGTTGGACATCCGCCGCCGCCGTAATCTGACATTGTTGTTCATTACCCATAACATCGGCGTGGTGGAGTATTTGAGCGACAGGACGGTGGTGATGTATCAGGGGAAGGTTGTCGAGCAGGGGGCTACTGCTCAGGTTTGTGGGGCGCCGGAGCATGAGTATACGCAGAGGTTGTTGGGGGCGGTGCCGAGGTTGGTTGTTTAGGTAGGACGGATGATATTTAGAAACTTCTTTTTCACTTGTTAACGGTAAAAGATGAACGAACTATTCTGTATGTTGGAAAACTGGCTGCCTGTTATTAAAGATAGGGCCATAGGATGTGCTGAACAAAGTGAAGCGCATCGGTCGAGTGACCGTTTGTATCGTGTTGAATTGCCACGACCTGTTTTAATGTCGGGTCTCGGTCCGACAGCCGAGTTTCTTTCTTTTGTTTGGCCAAAAGAAAGAAACCAAAGAAAAGGCCACCCCATGCCGCTTCATCCTGCGCGCCGGTGATTTTGGCGAGGGTTTTCGGAAGGGCTGTCCTAGCCCTCCGAAAACGAGCGGCATCCCTGCCGCTCCCCTGGTGGGCAACTCTCGCCAAAATCCCCGGTGCTCGGCGCGGCATCAGGGGGAGAAAACCGTCCCGAAATTTAACGTTGCGTAGGGTGGGCACGGTCTTTGTGCCCACGCGAAAATAGCCCGCGTAGGTACGATTAGGTCGTAAGGCTCTATCCCGCCCACCTGTTGAGATCATTCAGCCTGAGGCATCCTGTGATTTTTTGATCAGGAGTAGCGATGGCCGTTACATCGAAATGGCGTCAGCATATTGAAGAATGGCAAGGCAGTGGTTTGTCGCAGGTTGAGGCCCATAGGATGTGCTGAACAAAGTGAAGCGCATCGGTCGCGTGACTGTTTGTATCGTGTTGAATTGCCAGGATCTATTTTAATGTCGGGTTTCGGCCCGACAGCCGAGATACTTTTCTTTGCTTGTCCAAAGAAAAGTATCCAAAAGAAACGACACCCCATGACGCTTGTTCACTCGGCACATCCTTGTGCCTCGCCCTTCGGGTGCTATCGCATGCAAATCGGCTATCCTGCCGATTTGTCCTGCGCGCCGGCGATTTCGGCGAGGGTTTTCGGAAGGGCTGTCCTAGCCCTCCGAAAACGAGCGACATGCCCGAAAAGCGGGGCAGGCTCTCCCTGCCGCTCCCCTGGTGGGCAACTCTCGCCAAAATCCCCGGTGCTCGGCGCGGCATCAGGGGAGAAAACCGTCCCGAAATTTAACGTTGCGTAGGGTGGGCATGGTTTTTGTGCCCACGTGGGAAGTCGGGTTTCGTGTCTTGTTATCGCTGACGCGACTGATGGTTTTTGTGTCGGTTTGCGAGGAGGACAAGGCTGTAAGGCGCAATTCGTAGGGCGTCAATAGGCGAAGCCGTATTGCGCCGTATGTTGGCCTTAAATCATTCGGCGCATTATGCTATCGCCAATGCCCTACAAAACTGGCTATCCGGGCTTTCTTCTGAAAGCATCGGGCTTTTTTCTCAAAGGTTCTCCAAAATAACTCGGGCATTCTCACGGCAAGCTCGAACCTTGGAGAAATTTTCTATAAGCGTCGAGCTACGGACGAGAACGGTCGACAAATTTTATAGAGCGCTGCCGTTCTCCGACAAAATCGCCGAGGTTTTATACCCGTCGCAGTTGCGTAGGGAGGGCACGGTTTTTGTGCCCACGCGGAAATAGACTTCTAAGTCTTGTATCGCTAGCGCGACGGCTGGTTTTAATGTCGGTTTGCGGTCCGAGAGCCCGCGATACTGCCTCGACCCCCTTACGCCCTGCGGGTCGCGGGATTGTGATCGCACGGTTCGTGCTCGACGATCAAAATGGCTTGGCGTCGAGCGAGTCTTTGGTGACGACGGCAGGCGAGGTGCGCATAGCCGCTGCTACGGATTCGCTAGATAGTTAAAAAATTCCCGCAGCCAATCCTGACCGCGTTTTTTCGGAAATTGGTTGGGATGCCGCTTGACCCATTTCAGCGCGTAAATCATCGGCACCGAATCCAAATCCTTGATGTGGTTGGTCCGCCAAAGCTTGCGGACGATCTTGGATACTTGAAACTTCAACTCGATGTGCTTGACGTGTTCCGGCGTCGGATTTCGGCAATGTTCGGCTGGCGAGGTGACCAAATACTCCCGACAAGCCAGCGGCCGAACCGGGTGAATCGAACAGCTTTCCGCTTCCAAAAACGGGCAGGCCACGCCAGAATGAAAATAACGTAGCGCGTGCGTCTGGACCGCTTCGTGCGTCGTTCCCTCTGCCAGCATCCGTTCCAATTGGCCCAGCCAGTCGATCTCGTCCAGTTTGGCGCAGCCGTCGGCAAATCGTTGCTTGATCGCCGAACGCTTCGGCTCGGGTATTTGTTCGACCAGCCCGGCTATCTGATAGGCCTCGAACTCCGCCAACGGCACCACTTGCCGGCAGCAAGCGCCGCAGCCGGCTTGGCAGGAGATGGTGGCACCGTCCGCGACAAATACCTCGACCGCGGTTTCGACGAAGGTGTTGTTGATGCGATGCAGCGCCGGCAGGATTGCCACCGGCGTGACTTTTTCCGCCGGCGCGCTGAGTTCCAATTCTATCGGTTTGCCGTAAAGCGTCAGTTTGATGTTGGCGGGCGTGGTTTTACGCATAGGCTCTGCTCAAGGAATCGGAAAATTGTTGCTAAGCCCGGTTTGCCGGCGACGATGGACGGCAAGCGGCGGGCGCTTGGGGTTATTGACAGGGTTCGCCAAGCGCTACCAGCATAGAAGCTTTTACGAAAAATCGAAACTTTCGGCTTGCAACTCTCCGACAGCGCCACGGATTGCCTTGCTGAGTAGCCTCTTATTGACGGCATAACCAAGGTTTTCACACCCCGCCGAAAGTGCTGGCCCAGCACATACGACATTTCGTAAACAAAACGGCATCTCGTGGCGATATTCGGAAATCCCAGCCGGCCGAATCGGCAGCGGCCGGCGCGCAAGTCAAGAAATAACCTTCCAATACAAACACTTAAAAAATCAAGATTCCGTCGACCGGCTTTGGCACGGCAATTGACTCTATGACTTCGAACTCAACCGTAAGGCGAACAAATCCGGCAAAGCCCCGAGAAAGCGGCGGTACCGGCCTTGTTGACCCGGGTATTCAACATTTTGCAACCCATTCGACCCTATAACGAAATCATTTAAGAGGCGCGTCATGAAAACCATAGAAAGCACACTATCGAATCCCCAAGCATCGGCTGGCAAACCATCATTCAAACGACTTCGCTTCGGCATTTCCGCTCTGGTTTTGGCCATCGGCGGGCTGGGGATGGCCCAACCGGTCGCCGCGGCAGTGTTCAATCCATTCATCAATATTACCGGTAAGGTGGAATTCGATAGCTTAGGCACGCCGACCTTACCGACCAACGCCACCCAAAACGGCGAATTGATCCGCGTCGTCGGCGGCGCGACCACCACTACCAGCTTAATCAACGATCAGATTGTCGGCGACGACCCGCTGAGCGGGAGTTTATCCGACATCGGCGACGGTTTCGGCATCAAGCTGCACGCCGAAGGCGGTTCGAAAGACGAGCCGTCGTTTATGAGTTCGCTGTTCGGCGACTTGGCCTTGTCCATTAAAAACAGCTCGGCGGTCGACACGTTTTTGGTGAGCTTGAAATTCGATTTCAGCCATTTGGTTGCGGCTCCCGAGACCAAAACCATCAAAGGTAACGGCGATTTTGCCCAATCGATCGTACAGCTCCATAAAAAGGACAACAGTGAATTGCTGTTCAGCAAACTCATTTCGGATACGGTATTCGGCAACGAAGCCCGACCCGCGAGCGCACCGGACCAAAATACGGCCAGCGGCTACGGTGGAAAGTTGGTCGACAGCGGTTCGCGCTTGCTGACCTTCATCCTACACCCCGGCGAATTGCTGGAACTGGGCGACGACAGTCCGGAGTTAACGTTGTTCGGCGGTGCCGATCCGGGCGCTTTCTTCCTGGCGGACACGTCAGCCTTTCTCAGCGTCGCCGAGGTCACTCGACAAACCACCAACACCGTGCCGGAGCCGGAAACCTTGCTGCTGATGGCGATCGGCTTGCTGTCGTTCGCCCTGTCCAAACGCCGCGCAAGCACTTGCTAAAACAACACGCTTTAAATCGACGAATTACTCAACATCACTGAATAAAGGTACTTCCCATGTCTAAAAAATCCTTGAAAACCCTATTGGCCCTGACCATCGCAAGCTTGAGCGGCTCCGCCGCCGCCTGCGGCTCGCAACCTTATATCGGCGAAGTATGCACCTTTGCCACCACCTATTGCCCAATCGGTTATGCGGAAGCCGACGGACGCTTGTTATCGATAGCTCAAAACCAGGCGCTGTTCGCCTTGTTAGGCACTACTTACGGCGGTAACGGACAAACGACATTCTCATTGCCGGATTTACGCGGCCGCAATCCTATCGGCGTCGGCGTCGGCCCCGGCTTGGCGCCGGTCGATTTGGGCGAGATCAGCGGGCAGGAGAACGTAACATTATTCCAGCCAAATATGCCGTTTCATAGCCACGCGGCTAATACCATCGTCACCGCGAAATTGCATGCCGTCAACAGCAACGGTAACAGCACCAATCCGAGCGGCAAGTTTCCGGCCGCCTCCGCGAATCGGGATAACATTTATTCCAACTCGCCCTCGAACGCTGAGTTGGCGACGGATGCCGTTACCGTCAACGCCAGCACGACGGTGGGCGCTAGCGGCGAGAGCCATCCATTTTCAGTACGCAATCCCTACGTCGGCATGCGTTATTGTGTCGCGACTGTGGGCATCTTTCCTGGACGCGAGTAGCATCAAACCCCCAAGGGCGCGGCTCAGGCCGCGCCTTTTGTGTTTGCGGGTAAGAGACGTGGTCCTATTGGTATTAACAGGAAATTGATGGATGTAAGGTTGCGGCAGAGGAAGTATTCTAGACTTAAAGCCATCGAACAGCCGCTGAGTTAACTGGCGGTCAGGCGCGGTACCGACAGCGCCCCCTTGTCGTCGCGATCTACGGCGAAACGGCTGGACCGTTCAGTCTAGCCGGTACTTTCCAGGCGCCGGGGCTCGGCTTTCGCTTCGCCGGTTTCCAGCAAACCATAAAACGGACGAAACGCCATCATCAAGGCTCGGTAAATGGCAAAGGCGTCGGTCGGATCTTTTTGCTTGAGTTCGGCGATTTCGTTCAGGTAACGATGTAGCATTTTTACCAGATTCTCGATCGTCATCGCCAGCCAGGCGTCGTTGGTAATCCATTTGTCGATAAATTCGTCCAGGCGGGCGAAAGTCATTTTCAGCAAGGGATAGGCTGTTTGGGTTTCCTTGAATTCCCGAAGCGCCACGTACTCGATGTAAGCCCGGTCTGAGGCTAGTCGCGGTCGGTTGGTAATCGTTAAATACGTGGCTTTGTAGTCGGCATGGAGGGTGTCGAATTTCTCGCAAAATTCGGCTTCGCTGGTCATTTCTAACCACGGTTGAAGAATCGTCACCGTGATGGCGTAGCATTCGTCGATCGCGTCCGCCATCTTGTCGAATTGTTCGACAAAGTCAGGCTTTTTGAGCTCGTCTTTAATTAAGCTTGCGATCGCGGCCAACTCGCCCGCGGTGACGCAAACCGTCGCCAATTCCCGAACAATTTTAAGTTCGCCTGCCATGGTGTCGATACCTCATTGCTGTCTGGTAGAAAATGAACAATCGCCCCGATACGAGGCTTATGCGGTCAAATCGACGATTTCGGCGATGCAGGCATTGTCCTTGACCGTGTGCAGGGCGTTGTCGAACAGCATATTCGAGTTATATAAAACGCTTTTAACAATGATGTTACCCACCGTATCCTTGATCACAAAGAAGGTATCGCCCTCTGGTACCCGGCTGGCGGCGATTTGGTGGCTCATTAACGAACCGGTGCGGACTTCTTTAATGCCCTGAATCGCTTCTTCCTTATTGGGGTAATCGCCGCTCATCAGGATCAGTTCGCCCTTGCTGCTCAGGAAGTTGAATACATATTGATTGTCTTCGTTGGTTTTCAGTTCAAAGGTCGCTGGCATGATCTGCTCCGGAGTTAGTCGGTTGGATGGGGTCGTCGCCGGTCGAATTCCGGTTTTCCAAGCTCCGAAAAGCTCAAAATTGCGAGACGGACAGAAAACCTGGGTACGGCGGCGGACGCTGTCTATCCAAACGCAAGCATTGTGCCAATAAAAAAGCATTTAAAATCAATAGGCAATCTGGGTGTGCTGGCGCAATTGTCGGGTTTGCGACACAACAACGGCGGCGGTTCGATTACGAAATAGGGCATGCTTTAGCGGAAACTTAACAGCTTGGTTGCCGGACAAAAAGCTACGCTTGGCGTGGGTTTTGAAAATGATGGAATTTGTCTTCTCCGGAAGAGGTTGGCTTAGATCGAACCGGCGCGAATACGGCTCGCGTTTCAGGGTTAACGGCACTTGGTGGATTTTCAAGAAATGCGGATTACCCGAAGCTACGCTAAGCTTCGCTTTCAATACCCGGTTCGGACTATTTTGTGCTTATGAAGCTCCAAGTCTTGCTACTCTTTACGGTTATAACCGCTACATCGGCCGAAGGCGCTGAATTCCTTGAGACTCATCTTGAAGAAAATGGAGCGAGATTGACACTTACCCGGTCCGACGGAAGTAACTTTCCAGCGCCGAGGATAGAAGATCAAGATGGCTTTAGTAAGCCTGCAGTGTCCGCCAACAAGCGATACGCCGGTTGGTTAGCCATGTATCGGAATCAGGGAACTTCCTATCCGCAGCCCATCCTTCTTGCCGTCTTGGGGCCGGAGAGCCGTCTGAGAAGATTCACAGGGGATTTCGGCATGATCTACGGTTGGTGCTTTACGGGCGATAGCAGGAGTGTGGTCTATCAGTACCAGTTTCCGCACGGGGTTTCGCCCATCGGCTTTGAAATGCGGCGTCTGGCGGATGGCAAGCTTCAGCGAAAGATTCAGATTGCGCCGATCGCGCCCGATGCGAACGAAGATGAGGTCATTGGCGGGAGCGCGCCAGCCTGGACACAGTGCGCTCAAGCAAGCAGCATTGAGGAATAAAGAGTAGCGGGTTTTTAAAGGCGCAATTTGCGGCGAGTCTTGCCTGAATGCGCATCCCGTCCACGGGGGATGCCGCAGCTGCACATCGCCAAAAAAAGCCCGATCCGTTTGCCGCGGACCGGGCCTGTTTGGATGTTATAAGCCTATCAGGGTTTTTGCGAGATGCGCTTGACCGCTTCGGCGACGATGTCCAGCAGTTCGTTGCCGCCGTGCTGCAAATATTCGACGATTTGCTTACGCATTCTGGGTTCCCAGAAATTGCGGATGTGGGTTTCGACGCCGCTGACCGCGACATCGTGTTCCGGCTCGGATTGGAAAAACGCGCCGATGTTATTGGCCATTTTGACGAGATTGCTGTTATCCATGAGTTATGCGGCAGATTCTTGATAATGTTGTAAACGAAAGGGGTGGGTATAAATCGTGTGGTTTTCGTTGCGGGTGAAGCCGACCAAGGTCAGGCCGCATTCGTCCGCCAGCCGTATCGCCAGCGCGGTCGGTGCCGAGATGGCCGCCAGTAGCGAGATGCCAACGCTGGCGGCCTTTTGGACCATTTCGTAGCTGGCGCGACTGGTTACCAATAGCCAGCCGGCAGAGAAGTCGCAACCGGTTCTGGCAAGCGCGCCGATCAGTTTGTCCAGGGCGTTGTGGCGGCCAACATCTTCCCTCACCATCGCGATGCCGCGTTCCGGCTCCAGCCAGGCGGCGGCATGTACCGCGCCGGTCAGCAAATTCAGCGCTTGCTGCTGCTGCATCGCTTCGAAAGCCCGGCTGAGCAGCGCGGCGTCCAATATTGAACCATCGCCGACCCGGCGGGCCGGGCGGATGGCTTGTTCCAGCGTGGTTGCGCCGCACAGGCCGCAACCGGTGCGGCCGGTCATGTTCTTGCCCTTGCCGTGCAGATTGTCGAAGCGTGCCTCAGGGATCTGCATACGGACTTCGACGCCTTTGGCGCGCTGCACTACTTTGACCGAAAGCAGTTCGGCTGGGTGGCGGATGATGTCTTCCGTCAGGCTGAAGCCGAGACCGAAGTCTTCCAGATTTAGCGGCGTGGTGAGCATGACAACGTGAGGGATCGTGTTGTAGACCAGCACTACCGGTACTTCCTCGGCCACGTAGTCTTGCTTTCGGCTATGGATGGGGCCGCGCCAGCTATCGAACGTGCCGGTTCGATAGCTGGTCCAGCCCAGTTCCTCTGGGACCGGGTCCATGTTGCCTCGGTTTTTAGCCGGCGCCGATGCGGTTGTCCAGCAGCGATTGCTGGTCGTCGGAGAAGGCGCGGTATTCACGTTGCCAATCGGACGGTTGAGCGACCTTCGCGACGTGTACCGCCGTCACTTTGTATTCGGGGCAGTTGGTCGCCCAGTCCGAGTTGTCGGTGGTGATGACGTTGGCACCGGAATGCGGGAAGTGGAAGGTGGTATAGACCACGCCCGGTTGCATTCGGTCGGTAATCAGCGCCCTCAACACGGTTTCGCCGGTGCGGCTCTTGACGCCGACCCAGTCGCCGTCGGCCACGCCCAGGACTTCGGCGTCGTGAGGATGGATTTCCAATTTGTCTTCGGCGTGCCAAGCGATGTTGTCGGTGCGGCGAGTCTGCGCGCCGACGTTGTATTGCGACAGAATACGGCCGGTGGTCAGGATTAGCGGGTATTTGCTGCTGGTGCGTTCCGCGGTCGGAATGTATTCCGTCAACAGGAAACGGCCCTTGCCGCGCACGAAATGGTCGGCATGCATGATTGGCGTGCCGTCCGGGGATTCGTCGTTGCACGGCCACTGGATGCTGCCCATCTCGTCGATTTTCTCGTAGCTGACGCCGGCGAATTGTGGGGTCAGGCTGGCGATTTCAGCCATGATTTCCGACGGGTGACTGTAATTCATCGGAAAGCCCAGCGCATTGGCCAAGTCTTGGGTAACTTGCCAATCTTCCTTGCCGCCCAGCGGTGTCATCACCCGGCGTACCGGCGAGATGCGCCGCTCGGCGTTGGTGAAGGTGCCGTTTTTCTCCAGGAACGAAGAACCGGGCAGGAATACGTGGGCGAACTTGGCGGTTTCGTTTAAGAAGATGTCTTGCACCACGATGCATTCCATTTCCCGCAAGGCATGATGGACGTGGTTGATATCGGGATCGGATTGCGCGATGTCCTCGCCTTGTACGTATAGGCCCTTGAAGCTGCCTTCGATCGCGGCGGCGAACATGTTGGGAATGCGTAGGCCTGGCTCGGAGGCCAATGTCACACCCCAAGCCGCTTCGAATTGGGTGCGAGTAGCGCTATCGGAGACGTGACGGTAACCGACAAATTCGTGCGGGAACGAACCCATGTCGCATGAACCTTGCACGTTGTTTTGACCGCGTAACGGGTTGACGCCGACACCTTCGCGGCCGATGTTGCCGGTGGCCATCGCCAGGTTGGCGATGCCGATCACGGTTGTCGAACCTTGGCTGTGTTCGGTGACGCCCAAACCGTAATAGATCGCGCCGTTACCGCCGGTGGCATACAGGCGAGCGGCGCCGCGCATCGCTTCGGCGGGGACGCCGGTCAGTTCTGCGACGGCTTCCGGCGAATTTTGCGGCAGTGCCACAAAGGTTTTCCATTTGTTGAACGACTCGACGTCGCAGCGTTCCAGCGCGAATTGTTCGTTGACCAGACCTTCGGTAACGATGACGTGGGCTAGCGCTGTGACGACGGCGACGTTAGTGCCTGGGCGCAGTTTCAGATGGTAGTCGGCTTTGACGTGCGGACTATTGCGCACCAGATCGATGCCGCGCGGGTCGACGACGATCAGTTTGGCGCCTTGACGCAGTCGGCGTTTCATCAGCGAACCGAACACCGGGTGGCCGTCGGTCGGGTTAGCGCCGATAACCAGGATGACGTCGGATTGCATGACCGAGTCGAAAGTCTGGGTGCCGGACGATTCGCCGAAGGTGGTTTTCAGGCCGTAACCGGTCGGTGAATGGCAGACCCTGGCGCAAGTATCGACGTTGTTGTTGCCGAAGCCGGCACGGATCAGTTTTTGCACCAGATAGGTTTCTTCGTTGGTGCAACGCGACGAGGTGATACCGCCGATCGAATCCTTGCCGTATTTGGCTTGCAATTGCTTGAAGCGATCGGCCGCGAATTGAATGGCTTCTTCCCAACTGACGACGCGCCAAGGATCGCTGATTTTGTCGCGTACCATCGGTGTCGTGATGCGGTCTTTATGGGTGGCGTAGCCAAAAGCAAAGCGGCCCTTGACGCAGGAATGACCATGGTTGGCCTGGCCGTTTTTGTCGGGAACCATCCTTACCAGTTGCTCGCCTTTCATTTCGGCTTTGAACGAGCAGCCGACACCGCAGTAAGCGCACGTGGTAATGGCGCTGTGCTCTGGCTGGCCGTGGTCGATCACCGCCTTTTCCATCAAGGTCGCGGTCGGGCAGGCTTGTACGCAGGCGCCGCAAGACACGCACTCGGATTCCATGAACGCTTGGTCTTGGCCCGGCGAAACGTGAGACTCGAAACCGCGGCCATCTATCGTCAATGCGAAAGTACCTTGCACTTCTTCGCAGGCGCGGACGCAACGCGAGCAGACGATGCATTTGGAGGGGTCGAAAGAGAAATAGGGGTTGCTGTTGTCTTTTTCCGCTTTCAGGTGGTTTTCACCTTCGAAACCGTAACGGACCTCGCGCAAGCCGACTTCGCCAACCGTGTCCTGCAATTCGCAATTGCCGTTGGCGGAGCAAGTCAAGCAATCCAATGGGTGGTCGGAAATATAGAGTTCGGCGATGCCCTTGCGCAGTTTGGCGAGCTTTTCGTTTTGGGTAACGACTTTCATGCCTTCGCCGACCGGTGTCGTACAGGAGGCCGGGTAGCCGCGCGCGCCTTCGATTTGTACCAAGCACATCCGGCAGGAGCCGAACGGGTCGAGGTGGTCGGTGGCGCACAGCTTGGGTATGCTGATGCCGGCTTCGGCGGCGGCGCGCATGACCGAGGTACCGGCGTTGACGGTCACCTTATGGCCGTCGATTTCCAGGTTGACGGTTTGTTGGGACGCGCTGGCCGGCGTTCCGTAATCGATTTCGTTGTTGAGTGACATAAGCTACCTCCGGGGGATCGGTTAGGCTTTGGTGGCTTGGAGGCCAAAGTCTTCAGGGAAATGATTCAGCGCGCTCAACACCGGGTAGGGTGTCATGCCGCCCATGGCGCACAAGGAACCGCACGTCATCGTGTCGCACAAATCGCGCAGCAGTTCGGTGTTCTTGGCTTTGTCGACGTTATCGAGGATACGGTCGATGACTTCGACGCCGCGAGTAGAGCCGATCCTGCATGGCGTACATTTGCCACAGGATTCTTCGACACAGAATTCCATCGCATAGCGGGCCATGTCGGCCAGACTGGTGGTGTCGTCGTGTACCACGATGCCGCCGTGGCCCAAAACCGCGCCGATCGCGGCGAAGGCTTCGTAATCGAGTGGAGTATCGAACTGGCTTTCCGGCATATAGGCACCCAACGGACCACCGACTTGCACGGCCCGGATCGGCCGGCCGCTGGCGGAGCCGCCGCCGTAGTCGTACAGCAATTCTCGCAATGTGACGCCGAATGCGGCTTCGAACAGGCCTCCGTGCTTGATGTTACCGGCCAATTGAATCGGCAAGGTACCGCGCGAACGGCCCATGCCGTAATTTTTGTAATATTCGCCGCCTTTATCCAAAATGACCGGAATCGAGGCCAGCGAAATCACGTTGTTGACGATAGTGGGTTTGCCGAATAGGCCGACGATGGCCGGTAGCGGCGGCTTGAAGCGGACCAGGCCGCGTTTGCCTTCCAGACTTTCCAGCAGCGATGTCTCTTCGCCGCATACATAAGCGCCGGCGCCGCTACGGACTTCCAGATGGAAGGTCTTGCCGCTGCCTTGAATGTTTTCGCCGAGGTAGCCGTTTTCATAGGCGGCAGCGATAGCTTGGTTCAGGGCAATTTTGGCGTGGGGGTATTCGATGCGCAGATAGATGTAGCCTTGTGTGGCGCCGACGGCCAAGCCGGCAATCGTCATACCCTCGATCAACACGAAGGGGTCGCCTTCCATGATCATTCGGTCGGAAAAGGTGCCGGAGTCGCCTTCGTCGGCGTTGCAGACGATGTATTTTTGTTCGGCAGGGGCGTTTAACACGGTATTCCACTTAATGCCGGTCGGGAATGCGGCGCCGCCCCGGCCGCGCAGGCCGGATTCGGTAACTTGTTTAACGATGTCGGCAGGTTGCAGCGCCAGCGCGTTTTTCAAGCCGCGGTAACCGTCGTGGGCCAGATAATCGTCCAAGCTGACGGGATCGGTGATACCGACGCGGGCGAAGGTCAGGCGGTTCTGGTTTTTAAAATAGGGAAGGGCTTCTATATCGCCCAGATATAAGGGGTGTTGATTGCCTTCCAAGAGGCCGGATGCTAGCAGGGAGGCGACATCTTCCGGTTGTACTGGGCCATAGGCTACACGGCCGGCGTCGGTTTCGACCTCGATTAGCGGTTCCAACCAGAACAAGCCACGTGAACCGTTGCGGATGATTTCAATGTTTTGGCCGGCGGTATGCCGTTGCAGGGTCTGAGCGACAAGTTCAGCGCCCAATGACAGCGCTGTGGAGTCGCGGGAGATAAACAGGCGGGTCATTATTCGGTACCTTTAAAAGTGGCTAGCAACTGATCGAATTTTTCCGGCGACACTCGGCCGAACACTTCGTTATCTATGGTGATAGCGGGGGAGCACGCGCAATTTCCCAGGCAGTAAACCGGTTCTAGCGAAAACATTCCGTCAGCGGATGTCTCGTGAAAATCGATGTTCAGCGTTTGTTTTGCGTGGGTTTCCAGAGTTTTACTGTTCATGGACTGGCAGGACTCGGCGCGGCAGATGCGTATCGTATGCTTGCCCGGCGGGGTAACCCGGAAGTAATGGTAAAAACTAACGACCCCGTGAACTTCCGCCTTGGAAAGGTTGAGTGCCTTGGCGATATCCGGCACTGCGTCGGGCGGAATGTAACCCAAGGTGTCTTGAATACCATGCAGTATCGGCAACAGATTCCCCGGCATCTCTCGATGAGCGTCCAGTATCTTCAACACTGTGGGTTGTTGGGTTTGATAGTCTTGCATCACTGGCCCTGTAGTTAATGACAAAATAATTAGCACGCTATTTAAACATGAACGAAGCGAAGTTTGCAATTGGTTGTCATGCCTCAAAGCCGCGAATTTCCTCAACTTGGGGTGGCAATCGTCTGTTCGACCCGGTCCGGAATTTTTAGTTCTGATCGATTCAAAATCGAATTTTAGCGCTTTACTTCCAAATGATAATTGTTATCATTACATGCAGATTGTATTTGCCGAGAGGATTCCATGTACATTTGTGTTTGTAAAGCGGTCACGGATAGGCAGGTAGAGCAAGCTTTGAACGAAGGTGTATGCAGTCGTAAGCAGATTATGCAATGCACCGGAGCGGGTGGGGTTTGCGGTAAATGCACCGCCAGTATAAAAGCCTTGATCGACGAAAATTTGCGCAATCAACCGGCGCAAGCCGCTTAGGCTATAGAGGAACGGGTCGGCTAACGCCGGAGGGTTGAAGGCACAGGGCTGGTTAGCCCTGTGCAATAGCGGACTATTTTGCTGCGGGGGCCGTTTCAGAAGGTTGGCCTTCCGCCGGTTTGTCGGCCGTTGGCGCCGGTGCTGGGTCGGTGGGCTCAGCTGCTTGAGGTGCTTCCGGTTGTTTTGCCGGTTCCGGCGGCAACATGATTTCGACCTTCGCACTTTTCCGCAGGTTTTCAATCATGGCCTGGGCTTTTTGGCGCTGCAGCATCGGCCGCAACTGTTCCTTGACGGCGTCGAACGGCGGCGGAGTAACTGCTCTGGAGTCTTCGCGGAATATCACGTGCCAACCGAATTGAGTCTGAACCGGTTGTTTAGTGTATTTGCCGTTTTCCAGCGCGACTACGGCTTCGGAGAATGGCGGCACCATGCGGTCGGCGGTAAACCAGCCTAAATCACCGCCTTCGGAACCCATTGGGTCGATAGAGTTTTTCTTGGCCAGCTCCGCAAAGTTGCCGCCTTTATCCAATTCGGCGATCAATTTTTTCGCCTCGTCTTCGGTTTTTACCAAAATGTGGCTGGCTTTGTACTCGTTGCCGGCATTGGCCATTTTGGAGTCGTATTCTGCCTTGATTTCTTCGTCCGAGACCGGATTGGATTTCAAATAGTCCTGTAACGCTGCTTGCGAAAGCAAGGAGTTACGGATCGTGGCTAGGCGCTCCATCACTTCGGGACTTTTATCGAGTTGCTTTTGCACGGCCAATTGAATCAGCAATTCGCGTTGAATCAACTCTTCCAATAGTTGCTCTTTTGGGAAGGACTGGCCTTGGCTACGCTCGGAGATTTCTTTTTCCAGGGTCTCCAAGGTTTTTTTGCCGATGTAGGTGCCGTTGACCGACGCGACGGCGTCTTCTTTACTGACGGTCGGCGCGGCCGGCGCTGCTTCCTGAGCCTTCTCTTGGGTGCAGCCGTAGAGCAGAGCGGTACCGGCCAGGATCAGCGGGATGAGTTTTAATTTCATATCAAGAATTTCCTTTGCTGTTTTCGGTAGGGGTTAAGGCATTGATGCCGAGGGCGTGAATTTCGTCTTTCATCATGTCGCCCAGCGCTTGATAAACCAACTGATGCCGCTGGACCAACGATTTGCCGTCGAACGCGGTGCTCACTAGCGTAACGTAGAAATGCCCTCCGCCCTGATTGCCGGCATGCCCGGCGTGGGCGGCGCTTTGATCGATGATTTCGATTAAGTCGGGCTGAAAGGTGGCTTCGAGTTTTTGGCGAATGTTGTCGGTGGTCATTGGGGAAATACTTGTTTAAAAGGTTTGACGGTAACGCTGGCGTATACGCCAGCGGAAAAATACGGATCGGCATCGGCCCAGGTCCGGGCGCTGTCGAGATCGGCGAATTCCGCGACAATCAGGCTACCGCTGAAGCCGGCGTCTCCCGGATTGTCGCTGTCGATGGCCGGGTGAGGGCCGGCCAAGACCAAGCGCCCTTCGTCCTGCAAGTTTTGCAGTCTCTCCAAATGGGCCGGTCTGGCGGCCAAGCGCTTAGGCAAACTGCCCGGACGGTCTTCGGCGATAATCGCGTAAAGCATTATTTTTTGGTCTCCGGCGCAGGTACGTGCTTATACAAAAAGGCCATTTGCACGACGATGAAAACCACCATTAGGCCGGGTACGCCGAAGGTTTTGAAGCTGACCCAGTCGTCGGTGCTGTAATGCGCCATCACGTAAAGATTCAAAAAGCCGACGCCGATAAAAAACAAGGACCAGCTTAGATTCAACCGTTTCCAGATACGCGTCGGTAACTCAAGGTTGGCGCCCATCATGCGTTCGATAAAGGTTTTGTTGCCGATAAATTGGCTGACCAAAAACGCACCGCCGAATAGCCACTCGATAATCGTCAATTTCCATTTGATGAATTGTTCGTCTTGCAAGTACAGGGTGGCGCCACCCATCACCAGAATCAATCCTAATGTGATCCAGTGCATCGTTTCCACCTTGCGATAGAGTAGCCAATAGGCCGCGACTTGTACGATTGTCGCAACTATCACTACCGCCGTGGCCACATAAATATCGTAAAGCTTGTAAGCCACAAAAAATAAGACGATAGGAAAGAACTCTAAAACGGGCTTCATACGTAGGTCGGTAGTGAAAAAGAAACGGTTAGGCGTATAAATCGATTCCGGTTACCAGTTCGGCGACGCGTTGGCGATTCGATTGGTTAATGGTCTGACTATAGGCATTCAAGGCTTTTCGGGCTTTAGGATCCGCGATCACGTCTTGTTCATCGATCTTACCGAGCGGATTCTTAGTCAAAACCGAGTCGATCGTTGCCGGCTCGGATGGTTTTGTCACGAATGCGAGCGGCTTGCCCGTATTGCTTTCCAACGTTGCCCGCGACCGATTTTGCTCCGCATTGCCCGGCGACGGCTTCTGGTAGCCGGTCGGATAAAATGCCAGAGATGAACTGTGTATCGTGTTCACGGAGCGATGCAGGGGCCAAATCGACGGAAGCGCATTGTAGATTCTTTAGCCCCAATTGTACATGAGGCGGCTGGTATTGCTGGTAAAATGCGGCTTTTACGGGAGGAATTCATGGCAAACGACATTCACATAGAGCTGGAAGCCGCCGCGTTCCGGCAATTGCTCGAGCATCTGCAAACCCATACCGAAGTTCAGAATATCGAACTGATGTTGCTGGCCGATTTTTGCCGTAATTGTCTCGCGAAATGGTATGCAGCCGCCGCCGCCGAACGCGGCGCGAATGTGGATTACGAACAGGCAAGGGAAATCGTGTACGGCATGCCCTATCGGGAATGGAAGGAGAAATTTCAGATCGAGGCCACGCCGGAGCAGTTGGCGGCCTACGATGCCAAGTTGAAATTAAAGGTGGCGCCATGACGGCCGATACGCCTTTCGACGCGATGTTTTCCGGCGTAATTGGCCGAGAATATCAAATGCTGAAGCTGATTTGCCCGTTCGCGGCCGAAATGAGCCGGTTGGTCGGTGCCGAAGTCGGCACATACTGTCGCACGCGGGATACGCTGGCGCAAGTTGTCGAATTGGGCGGCGGTACCGGCATTACCACGTTATCGATCTTGACGGCCGCCGACAATTTGACGGTATTTAGCGTGGACAACGAACCGACGATGCAAGCGCAAGCCCGCGAAAGCTTGAGTCACTGGGCCGACCTGGGCCGCTTGGCGTTTTGTGGCGACGACGCCTTGACCGCATTGCGCGGGTTGGCGACGGCCAGCGTCGATGTCGTGGCATCGGCATATACCTTGCATAATTTTCAATGCGATTACCGTCGCGATGTATTGGCGGAAATTTACCGGGTTCTGAAACACGATGGCCGATTCGTTTGCGGCGACCGTTACGCCTTGGACGACATTCCGGCGCATACCCGCAATACCCAGCGCGAGGTGGCCGGATATTTCGAGACCTTGACCGGCATCAGCCGCCTGGATTTGCTGGAACACTGGATCATTCACCTGTTCAGCGACGAATCCGAGGATCACATCATGCGCGAAGGCTTGGCGCTCAGGCAGATGGCCGAAATCGGGTTTCGCGAACTGACGTTGACGCATCGCCTGGACGTCAATGCGCTGGTCACCGCCGTCAAATGAATCGGCGTGACCGGCCGCGGCGGCGCGGGCGTTGAACCTCTGAATACGGAGAAAAACCGAAATGGCCGAGCCGACGACTAAAAAGCCCAAGAAAACCCTGGATGCGTTTGCCGACGATTTGGACGCGATGCTCAATATCGGCGAATCCGCTTCCGAGCAGGTCGGTTTGATCGACGACGACGAAGCGATCGATCGCTTGTTGGTCGATCACGAAGTGGTGGCCGACTCGGCTGCGGCGGAACGCGACGAATTTGCCGACATCGACGCCTTGCTGGCGGCCGAGCAAGCTCAGCCGGATCTGGATCTCGCCGCCGCAAAGTTGGGCGACGAGTTCGACGCGGCCATCGACATCAATCCCAAGCACGAACAAATGCTGGACGACGAATTCGCCGATTTGGTCGATGTCGGGGTTGAGGCCAAGTTGGAAGAATTGGAACTGGATGTCGAGCCGTTTCCGGAACCGGATGTCGCCGACCGGGCTATCGCGGCCATCGACGACGAATTCGAAGTCGGCGAAACGCCTGAATTAGTGGCAAGTGACGAACGGGACGAATTGGACGCCATGCGAGAGATCGACGAGTTTTCGGACACTGGAGCACCGGCTGGCAACGCCGAATTTTTGACGGCCGATTTCGACATTTCGGCGGACGACGAGTATGTCAAACCCATCGAAGCCGAACCGGAATCTGCGCCTATTGTTATCGACGAGTTTGGTGACGACGATGTCGCCGATCTGGCGGCAGGGTTCGCGTTGGGCTCGGCGAGTGCCGAGGACGCCCCGCTCGCCGAACCGTCGGGCGATGACGACGAATTCGAGTCGCAGACCGCCGCCCAAGCACCGCCGGCCGATTCGATACCCGTGCCTCCCTCGCCTGAGCCGGTCCCGGTGGTTGCCCCGGCGCCGGTAATCCAAATGGTGGATCACAGTGCCGAAATCGCGGCGCTGACCCACCAAATCGATGAATTAAAACGCCACCAGCGCCAGATCAAGGCGGATATTCTGGAAAAGGCTGAAAAAGCCCAATTGGCGACGTGCCTGGAAACTGTCGACGGTTTGCAGACCGAGCAGAAGAAAACCAAGCGCGGCTTGGACTCGGTCGCGCACAAAAAACCGGTCGCGGCCTACGTCGCCAACGGCGTGGCGGCATTGGCGCTACTACTGGGTACCGGTTTGGGCATACAGGGCATGATCGCCAAGTCGCAAGTCGGCGAGTTGGTGACGATCATCGGCAAATTGCAGGAGCAAGTCGTTAATGCCCCGGCCGCCAATGCCGCCGACCAGGAAATGCTGCGCAAGCAGTTGGACGAATTATCGGTCGGAAATGGCGTGTTGGCAGCCCAGATCGCGGAACTGAAAAAAGCCCAGGGCGGTGGTGGAGGGCAGGCGGTCGGTGGCGATGTCGGCAAGCAGCTGGCCGAACTGGGCAATCGCGACATGCAAATCGGCGCCGCGATCGAAGCCTTGCAGTCTAAAGTCGGCGCGTTGGAAAAAGCTCGCCCGCTCGCCGCCGCGACGCCGACGGTCAAGCCCGAGAAGAAAAAGCCGGAACCTGTTCCGGAAAATTGGGCGGTCAATTTGACCGCATTCAAGCAGGATTGGTATGCCAAGCGTAAAGCCGAGGAATTCGCCGGCAAGGGCGTTCCGGCCAAGGTCGCGAAAAGCGAGGCCAAGGGCGAAACCTGGTACCGGCTGAGCGTTGACGGCTTCCCCAGCCAATACGAGGCGGCCGCCTATGCCGCCAAGGTCAAGAAAACCTTGAATCTGGACGCGGTTAGCGTGTTCAAGGTCAAGGATTGAGCGGCATGCCGGCTGAAAAACCCAACCAAAAACTGGTTGTCGCGGTATCGTCTCGCGCCTTGTTCGATCTCGACGAGTCGCATCGGATTTTCGAAACCCAAGGCAAGGAAGCTTTTTGCCGCTATCAGATCGAACACGAGAACGAAATTCTCGAGCCGGGTTTCGGATTCGCGTTGGTTAAAAAGTTTCTCGATCTGAACCTGGCTTTCCCGGACGAACCGCTGGTGGAAATTATCTTGCTGTCGCAAAACAGCGCCGATACCGGGTTGCGGATATTTAACAGCATCGCCCATCATCAACTCAACATCACCCGGGCCGCCTTCACCAGCGGCGTCTCCCCATACGCCTATATTCCGGCGTTCGGCGCTCATTTGTTTTTATCCGCGAATGGCGACGACGTGCGCAAGGCGCTGGATGCCGGTTGTCCGGCGGCGACCATCGTATCCGGGGCGGCCAGCAATCCGACCTCGCAATTGCGGATCGCGTTCGACGGCGACGCGGTCTTGTTTTCCGACGATTCGGAGCGCATCTACCAGCAACACGGCTTGGCGGCATTCGCGGCCAACGAACGTAACGAAGCCCATACGCCGCTACCGGGCGGGCCGCTCAAAGCGTTTTTAAGCGCCCTGCACCGGATACAGACCCATTTCGGTCCGGAAACCGCGCCGATCCGCACCGCGCTGGTGACCGCGCGGGCCGCGCCCGCCCACGAACGGGTGGTGCGGACCTTGCGCGCCTGGGAAATTCGGATAGACGAGGCCTTGTTCCTCGGCGGAATGCCCAAGGGGGCGTTTTTGAAAGCCTTCGGCGCCGATATTTTCTTCGACGACCAAAAAGGCCATTGCGACTCGGCGGTGCTGCATCAGGTGGCCGCCGCTCACGTCCCCAACGGGATTACGAACCGACCCGAATCTTGAAACGGTTAAACCACGGATTGTGCTCCACGCAGGCTAGCAGTGTCACGGATTTGAAATGAGCCAGCGCGATGTCTGTTTGGGTGCCGTATTTGCCGGGCGGCAGGATGATTTCCGCAGACGCGCCTTCGGCGTCGATCAATAAAGCGCATTGCTGTCTGCCCAGTGGGTTGTCGATCGCGTAAGGTTCGATTTTTCCGGGTATCGGCTCAAGCAGTAACAAGCTGGCATCCTCGAAAAGCGTTTGTTGGCGGATGATCACCAATTTGGCGGCGAGTTGCTCGCGATACAGTAAGGCGATATCGCCGTTGCCGAAGCTGCCGGTCGTGCTTTCCGCCACCAGGAATTGCTTGCTGGTCGAACGCAGCAGGCGAACTTCGAAGCTGTCCAGATGGCCGGCGCCGTTCGACTTCGGCGATTGGTTGAAAAAGCTTTTCTCGTGTTCCAGCGGCATCAGCGTCATATTGTGCAATGTGGCACGGCTGCCATGATTTTGCTCGCTTAAGCGCATGATTTTGGAGAGCCGGTCTTCGCCCTGCAGATAGCCGCTCACCGCGGCGAAACCGGTCAATAGCCGGGCGGGCTGAGCGGGGCCGATGGTGAGCGACGAAAAGATCTGGTCGTAGCCCAATAAATGCTGAGCCAAGCGATTGCGGGTGGCGACCGCCATGTCGACGCTGATTTCGCCTTGTTGCAAGGCTCGCCCCAAGCGCTGGGTGGAGATCGCCAGCGAGTCCTTGGGCAACGCCCATTTCGGATGCCTGCGCGGTTTGGGTTCGCTGTCGGTCAATTCCCAATAAAAGTCGAAATCGCCGACATCGTGGCGGTTGAATTGCAGTAAATGCTGAGTCTGTCCGGCAAATTGGAACAGCTGATCAATTTCGGTTTCGGAGTAACGGTTGGGAGCGCAAAGTGTGAATAGCAGATTGCGTTTGAATACGGCGTCCAGTGTGCCGGCGTTTTTAAAATCAGCGACTTTGACGGAAATTGCTTGATTCAGCCAGCGTTGTTTTTCGGCGAGCACATACAATTGCGCGGATTTTTTCCACAAACTTGCCGACGGTGCTTCGTAAAAGCGGGCGCCGGTTCGCAGGCAAAACCCGGCCAATTGCAGCGCATAAAACATCGCCACCCGGCCGTGTTCCGCATCGTTGCTCAAACCGGAGGCGAGCCGGGCAAAAGCCAGGCTGGCGTGGCGCAACAGTTGTATCGCCAGTTTGGCGGCCTTGCAGGATTTGGCGTTCGCCGGCCATTCGGCGCGGGCAAAAACCGCCAAGCCTTGCGCCAGATGCAGTGTGGGCGGGACCATACCGATCATGGTTGCCAGCGGGTTGTCGCCGCTTAGCGGCGAAGTACTCAAGGTCTTCCAGGCTTGGTTGAGGCGATTCGCCGCGTTAGCGGGCGGCAGCGAACTGAGCGATTGCAACCAGGCGGTTGCCGATTCGGATTCGAGCGGAAACGGCAGCGAAGTTTGGGTGGGCATGAATCGGCCGACGGAGCTATGACGAAATATTTCCAAGTTTAGCTTAGCTTGACGGTTCGCGGCGCGGCAATTTTGCGAGGCGAGGTTCGCCGCATACAATGGCCTCCATTTGCGTCGAAACCCATTCCATGTCCCAACTTCCCCGATGGACCGCCTACTTGATCGCGCCGACGGCCGGCGCGGCGCTGACCTTGGCGTTTTCTCCCTACGATCTGCCCTGGCTGGCCTTGCCGGCGCTGGCTTTACTGTACTGGACTTGGCTGGACCGATCCGCGAAGCGTGCCGCCGTACTGGGTTACGGATTCGGTCTAGGTCTGTTTGGTAGCGGTCTGTGGTGGGTTTACATCAGTATCCACGATTTCGGTGACGCCGAACCCGCCGCCGCTACGGCGTTGACCGGCTTGTTAATCGGGGCGTGGGCGGTTTTTCCGGCCTTGGCGGGCTACCTGGCGGTCAAGTTCAACGCCGGTGCCAAGGCATGGAGCCGAGCGACGCTATTCGCGGCGGTGTGGGTCGTGGTCGAATATTTACGCGGCGACTGCTTGCTAAACGGCTTTCCTTGGTTGTTGATAGGCTATGCGCAGTCGGATACGCCGTTGGCCGGCTACGCGCCGATCGTCGGCGTCTACGGCGTGGGTTTTTTGCTCGCGCTGTCGGCGTTCGCCTGGGTGGAGATCGTTGCCGGGACGATCCCTTGGCGGCGAGGTTTGCCGGTGGTATTGCTGATGTGGTCGGGTGGAGCGGTTTTGCGCGGCGTGGCCTGGACCGAGCCGGCCGGCGCGCCGTTTAAGGTGACTTTGGTGCAAGGCAATGTCGGCCAGGATCGAAAATGGGACATCGATCAACGTGCCGGCACTTTGAGCCTCTACCGGGATTTAACCGAAGCGCATTGGGATTCGGACGTCGTGATTTGGCCGGAAACAGCGGTGCCGGCCTTTTTAAACGAAGTACAAGCGGAATTTATCGAGCCCTTGCGCGCCGATGCGCTGCGCCACGGCACCGAACTGGTGTTGGGACTGCCCAGCGGTGGACAGGGAAAACACTATTACAATAGCGTGCTGGCCTTGGGCGAGAACCAGCAGCTCTATCATAAACATCATTTACTGCCGTTCGGCGAGTATTTGCCGCTACAACCCCTGTCCGGCTGGATCTTGGACCTAATGGCGATACCGCTCGGCGACTTTGCCGCCGGCGCCGACCGCCAGCCCTTGCTGTCGGCCGGCGGCTATCGATTTGTGACCACCATTTGCTACGAAGACGCCTTTGGGGAATTGGTAGCTCGCCAAATCGCCGATGCCGCCTACATCGTCAATCTGACCAACGACGCTTGGTTCGGCGACTCCGCTCAACCGTATCAGCACATGCAAATGGCGCGGATGCGAGCCCTGGAAACCGGCCGCTATTTGGTCCGAGCCACCAACACCGGCGTGACCGGCTTCGTCGGCCCCGACGGCCGCATACTCTCCGTCGCGCCGAGCTTTACCGCTACCACAGTGACCGCCGACATCGTGCCGATGCGCGGCGTCACGCCCTACGCGCGCTTCGGGGACGTATGGGTGTTGGCGGTGTTAGTGGCTGGGGTGGGGGCGCTAAAGATAGGGTGGCTTGTCATAAAACCGTAACCAGTTTGTCACGGTACTTTCTCATTCCGGCTTTAGGCTGGCGGACGTTAACCGATTCGCCGCTTCCAAAAACCAAGGCGCTAGGCGAGGCGCCGCTATTCGCCCCCGAGGACATTCCATGCGCAACCCCCACCCTTTATCGTTGCTGTCGGCCGGTCTGGCAGCCGCGTTGTTGACTCTATCCGTCGCGGCGGTCGCCGAAACCACGGTCGAAAATGCCGACTATTGGCGGCAAAACGGCCAGCACAGCATTCGCGTCGCCGAAGACCTGCAACCGATCGATCGTCACGCCAAGAACGTAATTCTGTTTGTCGGCGACGGCATGGGCATCTCGACCGTGACCGCGGCCCGCATTTTCGAAGGCCAAGGTAAGGCCGACAATCGCGGTGGCGAGGAAAATCTGCTGAGTTTCGAAAAAGCGCCCTACATGGCTTTGTCGAAAACCTACAGTGTCAATCAGCAAACTTCCGACTCGGCGCCGACAATGACCGCGATGATCACCGGCGTCAAGACCAACGACGGTGAGTTGTCGGTCAGCATGGAAGTCGCGCGTAAGGAGAGAAGCGCGGAAGTCGTTAACCAATACAAAGTCAAAACCCTGTTGGAGCAGGCCGAGGAGCGCGGCCTGTCCACCGGTATCGTCTCGACGGCTCGGATTACCCACGCTACTCCGGCTGCTTGCTATGCGCACACGTCCGAGCGGGATTGGGAGTCCGACGCGCAAATGCCGGCCGACGCCACCGTTAGCGATATTGCCAAGCAATTGGTCAATTTCAGCTACGGTGACGGCCTGGAAGTCGCGATGGGCGGCGGTCGTAGCATGTTCCTACCCAATACCCAGACCGACCCGGAAGACACCGCCAGCAAGGGCGGTCGCAAGGACGGCTTGGATCTGACTCAGCAATGGCTGAGCCACTACGCCAAATCCGCTTATGTTTACGATAAAACCGGTTTCGATGCGGTGGACGCGAAAAGCACCGATCATCTGTTGGGGCTGTTTGAACGTTCGCACATGGAGTACGAAACCGATCGAGCCAACGACACCGGTGGCGAACCTTCGCTAACCGAAATGACCGAAAAAGCCATCGATATTCTGTCGAAAAACCGTAAAGGTTACGTGCTGATGGTGGAGGCCGGCCGCATTGACCACGCTCACCACGCCGGTAACGCTTACCGGGCGCTGGCGGATACCGTCGAGTTATCCAATGCGGTGCGCAAGGCCGTCGAAAAAACCGACGCCAAGGATACGCTCATCGTCGTCACCGCTGACCATAGCCACACCTTTACCATCGCCGGCTATCCGGGACGCGGCAATCCAATTACCGGATTGGTCAAGGAACCGGGCGCGACGGTCTTCGCCAAGGACAGCAACGGTTTACCTTATACGACGCTGGGTTACGCCAACGGCCCCGGCTACCGTGGTCCCAACCCCCGCCCGGATTTGACAGACGTCGATACATCGCATCCGGACTTCTTGCAGGAAGCCGCGATACCGATGGCTAGCGAAACCCATGCCGGCGAGGACGTTGCGATTTACGCTTACGGCCCGAAAGCTCATCTGTTCCATGGTGTGCAAGAACAGAGCTACATCTACCACGTGATGGCGCGGGCGCTGAAATTGCCTGTCGGCCAGTAAGCGTTGGTTGACTGCGTTGTAGGGGCGCCAACCGGCGCCCCTTTTTTATGTTTGGAGTACCGATGTTGAAAACCGTATTTTCCGTTTGCTTGGTTTTGCTGATGAGCTTGACCGCATGTCAATCCCAGTTGCCGAGCCCTTTGCAAATTCAGGCGGTGGAGGCGATGCCGCCGCTGGCGGCCGAATTCGAAACCGAAGTACTCGAAACCGACACGCACGGTGACGAGACGACGCGAGTGTATCGTTGGCGTTTTGTCCGCCACGCTGATCGGGTGGAAACCCACAATCTGAGCGACGACAGCGGCGAAGTTTGGCGACGGCTGGCCGGCGGCGACATCGCTTATCAAAAAGTATTCCACGGTCAACGCCAAACCATCGACTATCAGCCGGGTGATTTGAAAGCCCTGGCGGCGGTGCCCGATTGGCGGGCGGTCGCCACCTTGCTTAGTCCCGCCGAGCTCGATGGCTTACAGGCGGACGGCGAGGAATCCGTGCTGGGACGGGTTGCCTTGCGATACCGGTCGGGTCAGGGCGAAATCGAAGAACTTTTGTGGTTGAACCGGGAACAACTGCCGGCTCTGATTCGACGCCAGGAGCGCGGTCATCTGTTAGTCACCCGTTTGGCGGCACTATACCCGACTGGACAAGCGCCCTGGCCGGAACCGCGCGACGAGGACTACGGACACACAGACTATGCCGATCTCGGCGATAAGGAGGGCGATCCTTTTGTCAAATCGATCTTACCGACGCTGAAAGGCGGCCATCATCACGAGCATTAACTGGATGAGTTCGGTAATCAGGGGAGGGCGGTTGGCGGTCTGTCGTAGATTCGGCACACCGCGAGCTTGGTTAAACCGCTACTTTCGAGGTGCAATGGGAGTATTTGGTTCGTTAGACCGGATTAGGGTTTTGGCAAGGGTCGTGTAATACGTTTCATCAAATCTTAACCGAACTGAAACTTGAATTTCTTGTGTGCTGGTTAGCATCTTTTCCGCAAGGGCGAGAGGCCGCCTCTTGCTTTTTGAAAAAACCAACAAACCGCACTTAAGGAAATTGATTATGAAAGAGTTTAGACTGACCCTGATAGCCGCTGCCGTGGCGTCACTGGTATCTCCGGTCGCGGCTAACGCCGCGGAAACGGCGTTCGATAATTTTACGCCGTTGACCGCTTCCGCTGGCCCTGCAGCCAACGAGGCGTCACCGATTACGTTGTCTAGCCCGAACTTTACCCAGGTTTCGATTGCCGACCGCTCGACGCAACTGGCGCAAGGCCAGAGCAATAGCGGCAACTGGGACATGATTACCGCCAACGAAACCGGCCCGAACGCCGGCCGATATTTATTCATGCCGTTCGAAACCGGCGCGGGCGGGGTGCAACGTATCGATTTGCACGATTCGAACTACAACACGCGCACCACAACCATCGTGGCGTCCGGAACGCAGGACTTTGTCTCCGGCGACGCTTCTCGTTGGGCGCCATGGGGTGGCTATTTGACCGCCGAGGAGTCTTGGGGAAACGGCAGCAGCAAAGGCCGCTTATTCGAAGTAACTAATCCGACCACCGCGACAGCAATCGGCGGCAACTTCGTGCAACGTAGCATTCTGCCGCGCGTGTCTCACGAAGGTTTGGCGTTCGATAGTGGTAACAACCTGTATTTCGTCGACGAGTTGAACGGCGGATCGATCTACAAATATGTTTCAGCCAATCCGCTTGCCGATAATGGCGACGATTTCTTCTCGGCTGGTCAAACCTTCGTCATGAAGGTCGGCGTCGGCGGACAATTCGAAGGCAATAACGGTCCGGCGATTACCGGAGCATTCTCTTGGGAAGCGATCACCGATGTCAACGGCGGCGTTCTGGCCGGCGTGTCGGTATTGGCCAGCGACGGCACCATCGACGGCCGTGCTTCCGCCGACGATAACGATGTATTGGCGACCGGCTTCAATCGTCCAGAGGACTTGGAATTTCAAAACTTGGGCGGAAATCAGTTGATCTACTTCACGACCACCGATTCCGATACCAACGCGAATACCACCGACGGCCGTAGCCGCATTTACAATTTCAACGTGGCGACACAGTCGTTGAGCTTGTTTGCCGATTCCAACACTATCGATTTGGCGACCGGTTTAGCAGTCGGCGGTGGCTTGCGGAATGCCGACAATCTGGCGATCGACGCCGAGGGAAATATCTATATCATCGAAGATCGCGATGGCGCGGTGGATGACGATATCTGGTTCGCTAAGGACATCAACAAGGACGGCGATTTGCTGGATGCCGGCGAAGGCTTGGCGCGTTGGGCGTCGAACGGTACTACGGGTTCCGAGTTTACCGGTTTGTATTTCGATAAGTTCAACCCGAATGTTGCGTACGTCAACATTCAACATCCAGCCAGCGGCGTGGACCGTACGATGCAAATCAACGCGGTGCCGGTTCCTGGCGCGGTTTGGTTGTTCGGTTCGGCCATCGTAGGCCTGATCGGCTTGCGCCGCCGGGGCTGATTCTCGTGAGCGGGCAGGGACGCCCACTCAGTCTTAATCTCCACCGCCCGTTAACACTCCGGTCGCTACCCGGTGATCCGTGCCTTCAGGTGGATAGCCGGGAATTGGCCGGCATTTCAAGCAGAGAAACGATATGAAATTTGGATTCAAAATGATGGCCGTGCTCGGCGCATTATCGGTTGGCCCCAGCGCCGAAGCCGCGGTGATAACCCAGTGGAATTTCAATTCCGATCCGGCCGACGCTGCCACCGGCACCGGTGTTACCACGCCCGCAGTCGGTATTGGCGGCGCGACATTGTTGGGCGTCACCGGCAGCTTTAGCAGTGGCGATGCCAGCGGCGGCTCGTCGGACCCGTCGAGCGGTGACGATAGCGGCTGGCAAACCACCGGCTACGCAACGCAATCGGTTGGCAACAAAACCCGCGGCACGCAATACTTGGTGAGCACGCTGGGCTTCGAGAATATTACGGTCAGCTACGATCTGCGGCATAGCAACACCAGCTCTCGTTACGAACAAGTGCAATACACACTGGACGGTTCTATCTGGAACGATGTTGCCCAATTCGACGGCAATGCCGGCGACACTTGGTTTAACGGCCGTAGCGTGGATTTCAGCGCAATCGCTGGCGTTGCCGATAATCCTCTTTTTGGTGTGCGTATCGTCGCGGCATTCGCGCCGGGCGGCACTGGCTATCTGGCATCCGATGCGACCAAAACCTACGGGGCCGCCGGTACCTGGCGCTTTGATATGGTTACTGTATCGGGCAGTGAAATTGCGGCGGTACCGGTGCCGGGCGCGGTTTGGCTGTTCGGTTCGGCTCTGATTGGTCTGCTCGGCGGCGCGCGTCGCAAGGCTTGATCGCCAGTCTCGTAAACCCGTTGTTAGCGAGCAAAAAAAGCCTCGGTTAAACGAGGCTTTTTTTGTTGAGCGCCGGCTTATTTATGAATTTCACTATGCAGCGCCCGATACTCTTCGGTCAATTTATGGCTGGGCGCGTAATGGATTAATGGTTGGGCATCCGAGTGCGATTCGCGGACTTTGACCGAGGTCGAGATCTTGGTTTCCAACACCGGCAGGCCTTCGGCGATCAATTCCTCGACGAGCTGGCGGGGCAGGTTGGCTTGTTTTTGGTATTGGTTGACCACGATGCCTTCGATTTCCAATTTGTCGTTGTGGTCGGCCTTGACCTCGGCAATGGCTCTCATCAAGGTGTACAGCGCTTCACGGGCGAAGGTGTCGCAATCGAACGGAATCAGGCATTTTTCGGCCGCGATCAGCGCGGATTGACTGTAAAAATTCAACACCGGCGGCGTGTCGATATAAATATGTTCGAAGCCTTCCAGCTTTTCCAGCGCTTCCTTTAATTTGAAGATTTTGTAACGCGATTCCAAGCGGCCTTGTAGCGCTTCCAGATCCGGGTGAGAGGGGATGACATACAGGTTCGGAAACGGGGTTTCATGTATCGCGCTTTCCAGGCCTTCCTTGCCGCCGCCGAATAGGCCCAGTCCCAGATTGTCCTTAAAGAAATGAGCGATGGTCTTATCCGGGTCGCCGACTTTGGCGCCCAGCAGGTACTGTGTGGAGTTGCCCTGAATGTCTAGGTCGATGACCAGGGTTTTTTTGCCTTCCACGGCACTGATGGCCGCGAGATTGCAGGTGATCGTGGATTTGCCCACGCCGCCCTTCTGATTGAAAATCACCCTGCGCATGATTACCCTCGACAGTTAGCAAATAAAAGCCCGCATTATAAGGTTAACGCTTGTAATATCAACAGCGTGAGAACCGGGTGCCCTTGCATTCGGGACAATCGGGCAGCACGCTGGTCGATTTGAAGGCGATTTGCTTGCCGCAGGCATCGCAGACGAAGGTGCCGGGGCCGGTGACGTCGCCGCTTTGATAGGGGTGGTACTGCTTGGCTTCCATTTCCAGCGCCGCCAGTTTGACGCGGGTTTTGTCGGCGATGCTCATAAAGGCGTCGAGCGCGAAGTTTTCGATCAGCTCGAGGTCGAACTTTAGCCACTCCGACCATGAGTCGTTTCGGTCTTCCCGTTGCGGCGAGGCGGCGACGTGTTCGACGTCGCGCATCACGTAATCGGCGATTTTATTGATTTCCTCTTGGGTATGGCCGCCCAGTTCGCTGGTTTTTTCCTTGGCGATTTCCAATGCGTCGGCGACCGTATGCAGGGTATCGTCCATGGCTTCGTAGAGATGGCCCATCAGATCGTCGTACGCTTTGGTCAGTTTGCTTTCGCCCATGGTTGCTCCCGGTTGTTATAGTGATTTGAGGCTTTGGATTTACCCGCCTCTAAGGTATTCTAGCGCCTTTTTATAGCATAAGACGAACAGGATGGAAGAGCATTACAACCCCACGGCCATCGAACAAAAAGTCCAAGCCGAGTGGGAAAAATCCGGGGTTTTCACGGCTGTCGAGAACACCGGCAAGGAAAAGTATTACTGTCTGTCGATGTTTCCCTATCCCAGCGGCAAACTGCACATGGGCCACGTTCGCAACTATACGATAGGCGATGTCATCAGCCGCTTTCAGCGCATGCAAGGCAAACATGTGTTGCAACCGATGGGCTGGGACGCCTTCGGCTTGCCGGCGGAAAACGCCGCGATGCAGAACAAGGTGCATCCGGCCGATTGGACCTATTCCAATATCGACTACATGCGCGATCAGCTCAAACGTTTGGGCTTCGGTTACGACTGGAGTCGCGAGCTGGCGACTTGCGATCCGGACTATTACCGTTGGGAGCAGTGGTTCTTCATCCGTTTGCTGGAAAAAGATCTGGTTTATAAGAAAACCGCGCCAGTTAACTGGTGCCCGCACGATCAAACCGTACTGGCCAACGAACAGGTCATCGACGGTTGCTGCTGGCGCTGCGACACGCCGGTCGAGAAGAAGGAAATCTCGCAGTGGTTTTTGAAAATCACCGCTTACGCCCAGGAGCTGCTCGACGACTTGCAAAAATTGCCGGGCTGGCCCGAACAGGTGCGGACGATGCAGGCCAACTGGATAGGCCGTTCCGAAGGCGTGGAGATGGATTTTGCGGTCGACTGCAGGGATGCGGAAGGTAGAGCGCTGTCGGGAACAAGCGCCGATGAGGGTTTCGAGTCGCCGATCCGTATCTATACCACTCGGCCCGACACGGTGATGGGCGTGACTTATGTCGCGGTCGCTGCGGAACACCCGCTCGCGTTGAAAGCCGCCGAAACCAATGCCGACATCGCCGCCTTCATCGAATCCTGCAAGCAGATGGAAACCTCGGAAGCGGCGATGGAGACGATGGAAAAGCGCGGTATCGCTTCCGGTTACCAAGCCATTCATCCTTTGACTGGCGAATCGGTGCCGATATGGATCGCCAACTTCGTGTTGATGAGCTACGGCACCGGCGCGGTGATGTCGGTGCCGGCTCATGACCAGCGCGACTACGAATTCGCCAAGCGCTACGGCATTGCCATCAAGGAAGTCATCGCTTCCGCGGACCGCGCGGACGATAGTGTTGCCGAAAAAGCTTTCACCGATAAAGGTGTGCTGCTTAACTCCGGCGAATTCGACGGTCTGGATTTCAAGCAAGCCTTCGATGCCATCGCCGCCAAATTGGCCGGCCTCGGCAAAGGCGAGCGAAAAACCAACTTTCGCCTGCGCGACTGGGGCGTCTCGCGCCAACGCTACTGGGGCGCGCCGATTCCGGTGATTTACTGCGACGACTGCGGCACCGTGCCCGTGCCCGACGAGCAATTGCCGGTGACCTTGCCGCGCGATGTGGTGCTGGACGGCTCGCAATCGCCGCTGGCCGCGCATCCGACCTTTCCGCATGCCGATTGCCCGAAATGCGGCAAACCGGCGCGGCGCGAGACCGATACCTTCGATACCTTCATGGAGTCGTCCTGGTACTTCGCCCGCTACGCCAGTCAAGACTGCGATACCGCGATGCTGGATCAACGCGCCAACTACTGGTTGCCGGTCGACCATTATATCGGCGGCATCGAGCACGCAATCTTGCATTTGCTGTATGCGCGCTTCTACACCAAATTGCTGCGCGATGAAGGTTTGATCGTCTGCGACGAGCCGTTCAAAAACCTGCTGACTCAAGGCATGGTCGTCGCCGAGACCTTTTATCAACACGACGAACACGGTCATAAAAAGTATTTCAACCTGACCCAAATCGAAGTCGAGCGCGACGCCAAAGGCAAAATCGTCGGCGCCAAATTGCTGGAAGACGGTTCGCCGGTCACGGTCGGCGCGATCGAGAAGATGTCCAAGTCCAAGAACAACGGCGTCGATCCGCAGGTGTTGATCGACAAATACGGCGCCGACACGGTACGCTTGTATACGATGTTTACATCGCCGCCGGACCAATCCTTGGAATGGAACGACGCCGGCGTCGAAGGCGCGTTTCGCTTCCTGAAGCGTTTGTGGCGACAAGTGTATCTGCACGTCGAAGCCGGCTTGCCTTCGATCGCCCTAGACAAAGCCGCGCTAAACGACGATCAAAAAGCCCTGCGCCGTCAGTTGCATCAGGCTTTACAAAAAGTCGGCGACGACATGGCGCGCCGCCACACCTTCAACACCGCGATTGCCGCGAACATGGAGCTACTCAATGCGCTGAACAAATTCGAGGATGACAGCGTTAACGGTCGGGCGGTGCGTCAGGAAGTATTGGAAGCGATCGTGTTGATGCTGGCGCCGATCATTCCTCACGCGGCACAACAGCTTTGGAACGAATTGGGTCGCGATAGCGACATCGTCGTCGCTTCATGGCCGGACGTCGACGAATCGGCATTGGTGCAGGACAGCATCGAAATGGTGGTGCAGGTCAACGGCAAGCTGCGCGGCAAATTGTCGGTAGCGGCTGCGGCGACTAAAGACCAAGTCGAGGCGCTGGCTTTGGCCGACGCAAACGTGCAGCGCTTTCTAGAGGGTAAGCCGATCAAAAAGCTGATCGTCGTGCCCGGTAAATTGGTGAATATCGTTGTTTAAGTTCAGCTCTCGGCGGTGGTCCGGTTTGCGGGCCGGGATTCTTCTGATCGGGGCGGGTATGACCGGCTGCGGATATCATTTGCGCGGCTCGGTCGATATGCCGGAAGCGATGAAGAACGTTTATGTCTTCGGCGCCTCGCCGCAGCTGCAAAGCCAGATGCAGTCCATCGTGCGCGCGTCTAAAGGTAAGATCGTGGGTTCGCCGAACGATGCGGGTGTCGTGGTTAAGGTCTTGAAGGAAGACATGCGTCGCCGGACCCTGTCTATCGGCTCGACCGGTAAATCCAACGAATCGGAGCTGGAATATTATTTGCGCTTCCAGATGTACGATAACCAGGAGAAACCGTTGATGGAAGAGCAGACCATCGAGATGAGTCGCGAGTTTTTCAACGACCAAACCGCGATTTTGGCCAAGACCAACGAGGAACAATTGATCCGCTCCGAGATGTACAAGCAAGTCGCCCGTATGTTGTTGGCTAGGGCCAGGATAGCCGTCGACAATCAGAAAAAATAGCGATGCGCTTGAAGGTCGATCAGCTTGCCGGCGCATTGCAAAAAAATCTGGCGCCGGTTTATTGGGTCGGCGGCGACGAGCCGTTGCAGGTGGGCGAGGCGGCCGACGAGGTCCGCGCCGCCGCTCGGCGGGCGGGCTATACGACTCGCGAAGTGGTGTCGGTGGAAACCGGTAACGAGTGGCCGCTTTTGATGGCCGAAGCGGAATCCCTGTCGATATTCTCCGACAAGAAACTGATTGATTTGCGATTGCCGTCCGCCAAGCCGGGTATCGAGGGCGGCAAGGTTTTGGTCGAGTATTGCAAGAAGCGCCCCGACGATACGATTTTACTGATTAGCGCCGGGAAACTGGAAGTGGCTTCATCGAAGTCGCAGTGGTTTCAGGCCCTAGAAAACATCGGCGTCGTGGTGCAGGTTTGGCCGCTGCAAGGTCAAGAGTTTTTGCAATGGTTGCAACGTCGGGCCGAACGCAGAGGGATGCATCTGAGCAGCGAGGCCGTTAGACTATTGGCGTCCAGGGTGGAGGGCAACCTGTTGGCGGCGGCTCAGGAAATCGAAAAACTCTTCATACTGCATGGGGCTGTCACGATAGACAAAGCGGCAATCGAGGGCGATGTCGCCGACAGCTCGCGCTTCGATGTCTTTAAGTTGGTCGAGGCGCTATCGGCGGGCAAGCTGAATCGCGCGGTCAGAATATTGCAGGCATTGCGCGCGGAGGGCGTCGCGGCTCCCGTGGTGTTGTGGGCGATTAGCCGCGAAGCGAGATTGCTTTGGCATCTTCACAGCGAAGCCAAGGTCGGTGGATTGTCCGAGGCGACCTTCAAAAAATACCAGGTTTGGGACAAACGTAAGCAAGCCGTTCAAGAGGCCATGGTTCGAATCAAACCGGCCGAATTGCGAGCCATTCTGTTGGCTTGCGCGGCAACAGACGCCCGCGTCAAAGGCCAAGTCACTGGCGACGAGTGGGAAGGGTTATTCGAAATTTGCCGGCTCTGGGTAAAGCCTTTAAGAACCGGAACCGCCGCCTAATGTGGAAACTGGCGGCGGTTTTGGTTTTGCGGATTAAGCGAGTTTGCGTTTGCCGCCGGCCATTAGAGCCAGCAAGCCGGTACCGAACATCCAGACTGCGGCTGGAACTGGAACGGCGGTAAGCTGTAGGTTGCCGTCTGAGGCAAATAACGCCCCACCAACTTTGCTTTCGCCTTGTACACTGTTGATCGATGTCAAGATAGACACGCCTTTGGTTTTGATAGTAAAGATTGCATCGCCCCCGGCTATGGTGTCTGGAGAATACACATTGTGGTCGTAACCGTTAAGTCCGCCTGTGAAGGAAAGACTCATGTCCTGGTATCCTGAGCCAGAATTGTTGCCGGTAATTTTGACGCTTCCTTCGCCACTCGCAATACTACCGTAAAGGATAGCCGACCCGTTGCTGAACCCAGAGTCCGTGGTGAAATTAAAATCTGGATTTGTGTCGAAATAAAGGCCGACGTTACCAGTGTCTATAGTAAACGTTTGGGTACTGCCATTATTGACGTAGCTCCCTGAAAACGTCGCAATGGCGGTCAATTCGTAACCCGATCCCGAACCAGTGGAATTAAGATTAGGCGCCGCGACTGTTCCAAAATCGAATGAGTGCGAAACAACCGCTGATTGATACCAGCCTTGCATGGTACCGGTTGTTGCGGATGTAGGAGAAAACTTAACCAAGGCTACTCCCAAGCCAAAATCATAGGTGTCGAACTGAGCTACAGTATCTTCGAATCCGTCGCTACCGACAGCCTGGGAGTAATCGGCTGTCCCTACCCATGAGTTAGCAAAGGCGAGCGGGGATGTCATCAGGAGTCCGGTGACGAGGATGGTGTGTTTGAACGTTTTCATCTAGTACCTCTGTTTAAAATTAATGTCCCCCCGGATTTTTATAACGCTTTTTGTGAATCAATGCAAATTACAGTTCTAAGACCAAGGAAATATGTTTTACAGTTCGAGATAGAAAAACCATCACGAAAATTTGTGCGAAGTTAGCTAGGAAGCTGGGTGAGTTTTGTGGCGTTTTAACCGGGTTGTTTTCGAGGTTTTTTCGGCCGGTCGCTTGGGCTAGAATGTCCGAGCTTGAATAACCGTAAACAGACGAGGACTTACTTATGGCAGAGTTTAGAAGGTACAAGTGTAAAACTTGCGGCCACATTTACGACGAAAAACTGGGTGATCCAAAAAGCGGCATTGCACCAGGAACCCTTTGGGAAGATGTGCCGGACGATTGGGGTTGTCCGAAATGCGGCGCGATCAAAGTAATGTTTACGCTGATGAAATAGCGGTTCAGCAATTGGACCGCCGTGGTATTTGCGGCGGTCGGCACCGAAAAAGGGCGCGACGGCGCCCTTTTTTGTAGGACTCAGGCCAGCTTGGCTTTGATAAAGTCGACGAGGTCCCGCATCGCCACATCACGGCTCGCGGCTTCCCCTCGGCCTTGGTACTCGACGCTGCCGCTATCCAGGCTGCGGTCGCCGATGACGACACGGTGCGGAATACCGATCAATTCCATGTCCGAGAACATGAAACCGGCTCGTACTTTTCTGTCGTCCAACAAGACTTCGATGCCGGCCGCAAGCAAGTCTTGGTAGATTTGTTCGACGGTATCGCGCAATCGGTCGGATTTATACATATTCATCGGACAGATCGCGACCTGAAACGGCGCCAATTCCTTCGGCCAGATAATACCGCGCTCGTCGTGACCTTGCTCGATGGCGGCGGCGACTACCCGAGAGACTCCGATGCCGTAGCAGCCCATGATCATCGTTTGGTTCTTGCCGGCTTCGTTGACCACGGCCGCTTTCATCGCTTCGCTGTATTTACCGCCCAATTGAAAGATATGGCCGACTTCGATGCCGCGAGCGATAGTCAAGGTGCCGTGCCCGTCAGGGCTGGGATCGCCGTCCACCACTTGGCGAATGTCGCGGAATTCGATGCCGCTCAATGGTCGGTCGCGCTCCCAGTTGACGCCGGTGTAATGGAATCCGGCTTCGTTTGCGCCGCAGACGAAGTCGCTAAGGTTTTCGACGGCGAAATCTGCAATGATGGCGGTTATAGGCCCAGGAAACAGTTTGTGACCTTCGGTAATCGGGCCGATATACCCAGGCCGGCAGCCTAGATGGGTTTCGATTACGGTATCGGTGGCGAAGTCGAAGGCGCCGATGATTTTGTTCAATTTGATCTCGTTCAGTTCGTGGTCGCCGCGCAACAAGATTAAATATTGGAAGTCTTTCGGCTGGCCTAACGGATCGTTACCCTTATGGGTAACGAGCAAGGTTTTAAGTACCTTTTCCGGCGACACGCCCAGAAACTCGCTGACCTCGGCAATGGTTTTCTTGCCGGGGGTGGCCGTTTTTTCGAATGTTTTTTCGGGTGCGGGTCTGTTCAGCGCGGGTCTTATCGTTTCGGCCTTTTCGACATTCGCCGCGTATTCGCTTTCGGTCGAAAAGGCAATCGCATCCTCGCCGGAATCGGCCAGCACGTGGAACTCATGAGAAACTGCCCCGCCGATCGCGCCGGAATCGGCCATCACGGCCCGGAATTTCAGGCCGAATCGGTTGAAGATGTTGGTATAGGTTTGGTACATCACGTCGTAGGTCTGCTGCAAGGACGTTTGATCCAGGTGGAAGGAATAGGCGTCCTTCATGACGAATTCCCGGGAGCGCATCACGCCGAAACGCGGACGGATTTCGTCGCGAAATTTGGTTTGGATTTGATAGTAGGTCACCGGCAGTTGTTTGTAGCTTTTCAACTCGTGGCGGGCCAGATCGGTGATAATCTCCTCGTGCGTCGGGCCCAGGCAGAAATCCCGGTCGTGGCGGTCTTTCATCCGCGCCAATTCCGGGCCGTATTTTTCCCAGCGACCGGTTTCCTGCCAAAGTTCCGCAGGTTGCAACGCCGGCATCAGTACCTCCAGCGCGCCGGATTTATTCATTTCCTCGCGGGTAATTTGTTCAACCTTGCGTAAAATGCGCAGGCCCAACGGTAGCCATGTGTAAATGCCCGCCGCCAGTTTACGAATTAATCCTGCCCGGATCATCAGTTTGTGGCTGGCAATTTCGGCGTCGGCCGGTGTTTCTTTAACGGTGCTGAGGGGAAATTGGCTAGTACGCATGGCGGCCTTCGAAGTAATTAACAAATCGTCTATTTTAACGTTTAAATTGGCGAACGACGACAAGGTTCGCCGATTTCGCGATCACTGTAAGCGGGCTTGGCATTGCCGCGACCGCCGAAATTTGGGAAACTTGAAAAAATAAAAAATCTCACCGGGAACGAAAGGGAAAAATGATTAAAGTCTTGCTGGTTGATGATCATGAGTTGGTTAGGAGCGGTATTCAGGCCTTGTTGTCGGCGGAAACGGACATTGCGGTTGTAGCGGTCTGCAATTGCGGCGAGCAGGCGCTGAAAGTAGTTGAGACGGATCCGCCCGACGTGATTCTGATGGATATCAATATGCCGGGAATGGGCGGCGTTGAAGCGTGTCGACGTATTCTGGCAGCGAATCCGCAAATCAGAATCATTGGAGTATCGGTGCATAACGATGGCCCGATTCCTCAACAATTGCTGAAATTGGGAGTGGTCGGTTTTGTCTCCAAAGGCTCGTCGACAGCGGAGATGGTGGCGGCGATTAAGGCGGTGGCGTCTGGTAAGCGCTACTTGTGTCAAGATGTCGCCAGTAATTTGGCGTTTCAGTTGTTACCAGGCGCCAACCCATCACCTTTTTTGCAACTGTCTTCTCGGGAAGCCGAGGTGGCTCGCCTGATACTGAGCGGTAAAAGTATTCAGGAAATGTCGGCGTTATTGAAAATCAACGACAAGACGATCAATACCTACCGCTATCGTTTGTACGGTAAATTGGGAATCAAGAACGATGTGGAGCTGACCAGGCTCGCCGTCAAATATGACTATTTGGACGGCGTTTGATTGCCAATATTAGTGGAATCCGGGGTCAGACCAAGCCGCGCGCTTTATCGAACGCATCTCTGAAGTCGAGAAAGACCGGTTGTTCGGATTCCAAGAGCAACTTCAATAGCTCTCTTTGCAACTGATATTTGATGTTGCCGATCGCGAGCGCGCCGACGCCAATCGCTCCAGCGGATTGCGCCGCAGCGGAAAGTGGCACGGAAGTATCGTTGGGAGCAACGCCTTCGATACCGGATGGTGGAACCGCGTTCACGTCTCCGGCGACTTTCAACTGCTTGGCGTTGGCCAGCACATTGGCGCTGACTACCCGGATTCCGGCCTTGGCTGTACAAAAGATGATATCGGCACTTTCGATTAACGCCGACTTTTCTTCGTCGTTACGTGCGACCGCGCCCGTCATTTGCGCGCCGAAACGTCGATTGTACTGCTTGGTCGCGTCTTTAGCGGTGTCCAGAGATAAGTGATCCACTAGTACGGTTTCGGCGCCGTGGGTTGAGGTCAACACGCCGGTGGCAATGCCGACCGGACCGGTGCCGCCGAAAACCAGGGCTTTGCAATCTTTCAATTCCTTGCCGTGTTGGGTTTTCAAGGCTTTTTCGACACAAGCCACCAAGGCCGCCGCCGTGGTGCACGCGCCGCTAGGGTCGGCAAACACCGATACCTGAAACGGCGGCACCATCGCCGGTTTGCACGCTTGAAGCATGTCGATCGCCATGCCCATGTCCCGGCCGCCGATGAAAATCGCGGTTTTCTTGACGCCGGACGGTCCTCTGGAAAAGATCACATCCTGCGTCAGGTTATGGATGTTTTCCAGCTTGACGTTGGAGTAGGGCATTAGCACATCAAAACCCGCGTCGAGTGCCATGTTGATGTCAAACGGGCTGTTGTTTGGCATCGGGTCGAACATGTGGAGTATGCTGCGTTTCGGCATTGTTACCTTACCCTTGGTGATAGGCGGACATGATGACCAGCGCTGTTAGTTTGTCGATTTAATGAACTCGCGCGCGACATCGAACGCGTGTTCAAAGTGCAGGAACAACGGTTGATCGCTTTCCAACATACGTTTCAATAAACGGCTTTGCGCTTGGTATTTGATGTTGCCGATCGCCAGCGCGCCGATACCGACTGCGCCGCTGATAGAACCGGCCAGCGGTTTCCCGTTGTCGAAAGCGTCGACGCCGGCGATACCGGCTGGGGGTACCGCGTTCACATCGGCGGCGACTTTCAATTGCGGGGCTTTGGCAATCAATTCCGCGCTGAGCAATTCTATGCCGGCCGCGCCTGTGGCGAACACTACATCGGCGGTCTGCATGTATTCGGCTTTATCGGCGTCGGCGCCCGCCGAGATTGTGATCTTGCCGTCGCCGAATTCTTCGCTGCATAGTTCGGCGGTGCGTTCGGCCCGGTCCAACTGCCGGCCAATGATCCGAACATTGGCGCCGGCTTGCGCGGCAATCACGGCGGCGGCTTGGCCGACCGGTCCCGTACCGCCCAGCGCCAGCACATTTTTGCCTTCCAGCGTGGTATCGAACTTGTCCGCCAATTCTTTTTCGACGGCGGCGACCATGCCGGCGGCAGTGGTAAATGCGCCGCTCGGATCGGCGAATACCGAGACTTCAAACGGCGGCACCATGGAGTTTTTCGCACTTTTCAGCATGTCCATTGCTTGTTTGGTTTCGCGTCCGCCAATGAAAATCGCGGTGCGCAACAAGCCTTTCGGGCTGCGGGAAAATATCGCGTCTTGAACCAATCCTCTGACTTCGCTCGGTTCGACATTGATATAAGGCACTGCTGAAATCCAGCCGGCGTCCATCGCCATATTGACGTCGAACGGGCTCAAATTTTTGGCTGTGGTCAGCATGTGCAGAATAAAAGGTTTTTCCATGATGGCCTCTGGTATATGAATGTTAGCCGGTTAGTATATGAAAAAGAGTTTGGGATAACAATTCTAGGTGAATTGCCGAAGTTCGCACTATTTCAAGTGCGGCGGTACGTGCGGCTCTATCGCGGCGTACATTAACTGATGCATCTTCGGATTGCCGGTGATGATATTTCCCGACTGCAAGTACTTGTCGTTAAAGGAGAAGTCGGTCGCAACGCCACCGGCCTCCTGAACCAGCAGCACGCCGGCCGCGATGTCCCATTCCTTGACGCCGATTTCCCAGTACGCATCTAGTCGGCCGCAAGCCACGTAGGCCATGTCCAGCGCGGCCGCTCCGGCGCGGCGGATGCCGGCTGAATCGGCGCAAATGGCGCGAAACATGCCGAGATAGGGTTCGATATTTTCCATGGTCTTAAACGGAAACCCGGTGCCGATCAATGCTCCGCGCATTGAGTTCTGTTTGGTAACGCGGATGCGCCGGCTATTCAACATTGCACCGCCGCCGCGTTCGGCGGTAAATAACTCGTCCCGAACCGGGTCGTAAATCACGCCCAATTCCAGCTTGTTCTTGTTTTTTAACGCGATGGACACCGCGTACTGCGGAAAGCCGTGTAAATAATTGGTGGTGCCGTCGAGCGGATCGATGACCCAGACGTAATCGTTACCTTTGTGCTCGCCGCTTTCCTCGGCCAGAATGGCGTGCTCCGGGAAGGCCGCCCGTATGATTTTAATGATCTCTTGTTCGGCGGCTCGGTCGACTTCCGAGGCGTAGTCGTTGCGGCTTTTTTGGTTGACAGCGAGTTTCTCGATGTTTTGCGACGAGCGTTGGATCAAATCGCCGGCACTCCGCGCGGCGCGGACGGCTATGTTAAGCATCGGATGCATGGGAGCGGATTGGTAATGAGCAGTTGGAAAACCGCGATAGAATAACAAATGTTTTGTTAGAATCGCCGGTTTTTTAGTCGGCCGGGGAATGGATGTTGTTGTCGAATTTTAAGGTCGTGTTGGTGGAAACCTCGCATCCCGGCAATATTGGCGCCGTGGCGCGAGCGATGAAAAACATGGGAATGTTTGAATTACGCTTGGTGGCTCCTAAATATTTTCCTCACGCCGACGCCACGGCCCGCGCCTCGGGTGCCGACGATGTGCTTAGGCACGCCGAAGTCTACACTGGCTTGAGCGAGGCGATCGCCGACTGCCAATTGGTGTTGGGGGCCAGCGCTCGCGATAGAACGATCAGTTGGCCGACGGTCGCCGTCAGGGAAATGGCCGAACGCTGGGGTGGAGCGGCGGCGGCCGATCAAAATGTCGCGCTGGTGTTCGGCCGGGAAAACTCCGGTTTGACGAACCAGGAGCTGGATCTTTGCCATTACTTGCTGAGGATTCCGTGTAACCCTGACTACAGTTCATTAAATCTCGCGGCGGCCGTGCAAGTCGCTTGCTATGAATTATACGTCGCCTCCGGACGCCAACACCGGAGTGTAGTCGGCGATCAAGGAGAGGAGCCCCTGGCCAGCGCGGAACAAATGGAAGGATTTTACGAGCATCTGTTGCAGACGATGGCGGATATCGGATTCCTGCATCCCGAACGCTCGCGATCTATCATGCGCCGTTTGCGGCGCCTGTTCAATCGTGCCCAGCTCGACACCAAGGAGTTGGATATTTTGAGAGGCATTTTGCGCTTCTCGCAAAACCATAACGCCAAGTGAGCCCACGATGCTAGCCAGACTTAAAGAAGACATCCACTGTGTGTTCGCCCGCGATCCGGCCGCGCAGTCGGTTTTCGAAGTCGTCACGACCTATCCTGGCTTCCATGCGGTGTTGATCCACCGCTGCGGCCATTGGCTGTGGCTACACGGTTTTCGCTGGTTGGCTAGGTATTTGTCGTTTTTGGCGCGCTGGTTAACCGGCATCGAAATTCACCCTGGAGCGAAAATCGGGCGGCGGTTTTTCATAGATCACGGCATGGGCGTGGTAATCGGCGAGACTGCGGTGATCGGTGACGACTGCACTTTGTACCACGGCGTGACCTTGGGCGGCACCAGTTGGAGCAAGGGCAAGCGACATCCGACCTTGGCGAATGGCGTAGTGATTGGGGCTGGCGCCAAGGTTCTAGGCCCGATTGAGATTGGCGAAGGTGCCAGGGTGGGTTCTAATTCAGTCGTCGTCAAGTCGGTGCCGCCGGGGGTTACCGTGGTTGGGATTCCGGCGCATTTGATTGACTCGAAGTCCAAGCAACGGGCCAATCGCGACGCGATGGCTCAAAAAATGGGTTTCGATGCCTATGGTGCGACCGGCGACATGCCGGACCCGATCGCGAACGCCATTAACCTGATGCTGGATCACATTCACCAATTGGATAAGCAGGTGGAAGAAATGCGCGAGCGATTGCGCGCCTCCGGTGTCGAATGTAGAGAACAAGCTGCGTCGAATTTGCAGGCTTGCGAAATCAAGGATCAGCAATGAAAGATCCTTGGTTTGGCCGTGTTGAGGATTTGTCTTAATGATTTTAAGAGACATTAAGAAAGCATTGCAGCCCCTCTTGCACACGCCACTGCATCCGCAGTGGTTGGTTTGTGGTCGCAATCTCAAATTGATCGAGTGGTTGTAAGGCTTCGGGGCGATGGCATTGTGTCGGCTATCGGTTGCGCCGGTTGTTGGCCCGAGCGATTTTTGCCGGGGAATTGCCATTACGTTGGGCTCGTCCTGAAACTGCAACGGAGTGGTACCGAACAGCACCGGATATATTTGCCGACGCCGGCCGGCTACCGATTGCGACACAGAGTGTCTATGTCGCGTTGTTGCTGGATGTCCTAGAGCATTTGGATTCTGTCGATCATGCGATTGAGGAAATCGCCAGGATTTTAAAGCCCGGCGGTCGGTTATTGCTTCAAGTGCCTTTTCTATACCCACTCCATGACGAACCACGCGATTTTACGCGGCTTAGCCGACACGGTATTTCTAATCTTCTTCAACGTTACGGGTTGGTGGTTGAACAATGCTTAGCGGTCGGTACGCCAATGGAGACCGCCGGTTTGCTCACAAACATCGTGATCAGCAAAGTCGCCTGGGATTGGGTTTCGAGGAAAAGTCCTTTAATGCCATTGATTCTGGTGATTCCGTTTTTCGTTGTAATCATCAACCTGGCAGCCAAAGTTCTCTCATGGCTGGCTTACGACAACGATTTTATGCCTTTCAGTTATCAAGTTTCGGCTAGCAAGCCTCATTAAATGTGCCTTGAGTTTCGGAGAGTAGACTGCCAAAAATGCATTCTTATGTAGAATACTTGACCGTTTTACTGGGTTTATTTATAGTCGCGTTTACAATAATCATTAATTTGTAAGGGGTTTACCATGCGGCTAACTACTAAAGGACGTTATGCAGTGACGGCGATGTTGGATTTGGCATACCACAGTCAGTCCAACCCGGTGACGCTGACTGATATCGCGACCCGTCAAACCATTTCGCTGTCCTACCTTGAACAATTGTTCGCGCGCTTGCGCAAGGCCGGAATGGTCAAAGGCGTGCGTGGCCCTGGCGGCGGCTATACCTTGAGTCGCAACGCTCGCGAAATCAACATCGCGGACATCATTGAGGCGGTCGACGAGCCGGTTGACTCCACTAAGTGCGGTGGCAAAGCGAATTGTCACAATGATCAGCCTTGTCTGACGCATGATTTGTGGATGGGGCTCAGCGAGCAGATTCGCGAATATTTGAAGGAAATCAGCCTTGGCCAGTTGTTGGAGCGTGACCTGGTCGGGGAAGTCGCAAAACGCCAAGCTCGGCAGGTTGAGCACGTCATTGATATGCAGCCGATCAAGGAAAAACTCAGCGCTTAATGATTTATTTCGATCACAACGCGACCACGCGTTGCGACGAACGAGTGTCTGAAGCCATGCAGCCGTACCTGAATGCGATGTACGGCAATCCGTCCAGTCTTTACAAGCTTGGACGCATGGCACGAAGCGCGATCGACAGTGCGAGAAATCAAGTCGCTGCTTTGGTTGATGCCGAGCCGGACCAGATTGTCTTTACCAGCGGCGGCACCGAGGCAAACGCATTAGCGCTGGTGAATGCTTGGGAGTGCGGCTTGGCGATCTCTGCAATCGAACACCCGTCGATCTTCGAAAACGCCGACCATCACCGGCGTCTGTTTCGTGATGTGCAGGTTTTGCCGGTCAGTGCTAGCGGCACCGTGAAAGTCGATGCGATAACGGCGATGACTTGGCAATCCGGCGATTTGGCGTCGCTGATGCTGGCCAATAATGAAACCGGTGCAATCCAGCCGGTGGCAACGATTGCCGATCTATTGGCGGAGCGCGGTGTGGCGGTTCATACCGACGCCGTGCAGGCCCTCGGCAAGATGCCGATTTCGTTTCGGAAATTGGGCGTGAAGTTAATGAGTCTTTCCAGCCATAAAATCTACGGGCCTAAGGGGTGTGGAGCCTTGGTGGTTGCCGCCGATTATCACTTTCGTGCTTGGCAGCGGGGTGGCGAACAGGAGTCCGGGCGACGAGCCGGTACCGAGAACGTTGCCGCGATAGTCGGTTTCGGTAAGGCCGCCGAGCTGGCGAAAAACGAACTGGACCAGCGCATTGGGCAGGTTCGGGAACTTAGGCGGCGTCTGGAGGCCGAATTATGCAAGGTCCCTGGCGTCAAAATATTTGCCGAACACTCGGACCGCCTCGCGAACACTGTTCAGTTCGGCATCGCCGGCGTCAACGGCGAAATGTTACTGATGCAATTAGACAAACTTAATATCGCGGTGTCGAGCGGATCGGCCTGTTCGGCTGGCTCCGAGGTCATCAGTCCGGTGCTGACTGCGATGGCTGTCGAGCCGTTGTATGCCCGGTCCGCGATTCGGGTTAGCTTGGGTAAAGACAATAACGAAGCGCAAATCGACGAATTTATTGCCGGCTTAAAGTCGGCGCTTGCATTGAATCGGGAGTACTAATTATGACTGTTCAAGTCACGGAAAACGCCGCCAAACAAATTCGCAAACAGCTCGAGAAGCGTGGTTCTGGGCTAGGGTTGCGGCTGGGTGTGAAGGCTTCAGGGTGTTCGGGCTACGCCTATGTGTTGGACTATGCCGATCAAGCCGAGGCTGACGAGTTGGTTTTCGATCAGTTCGGTGTCAAACTGTTGGTCAAGCGTATTGATTTAGATAAATTGGACGGTATCGTCCTGGACTACGTTCGGGAAGGCTTTAACGAAACCTTTAAATTTTTGAATCCCAACGTCAAGGCCACGTGTGGTTGCGGTGAAAGCTTTGCCGTTTGAGCGATGCGCTAAAAACGTTCTGGAAGGTGTTTGTTTTTCCGGTATTGCTGATTGAGCGCAATTTGGAGTACCAAGTGCGTTGCTTTTCGATGAGTTTGATTCAGCCGAAAAAAATTTTAGTCCAAAGTTCAAGGAATATTTTCTAAAGCTGACCCCTTTCGGGGGTAAAGCGCCCGCGCACTTGGGCGGGCGCTAGAAGCGGCGTTATTTCATGTTAGCGCCGCAATTACCTTCCATTTTTTTGCCTTCGGCGGCTTTGTCCCCGGATGCCGCAGGTTTGTTTCCGGCGCATTTGCCTTCGGTAGCGGTTTTGTCGGGGGTTTTCTTCATCATTGCGGCGCCGCATTTGCCTTCACCGCAAGAGCCATCCTTCATTTTATCCGCCGCCGCCTCGGGTTTGGCTTCAGCAGTGAGCATGTACCCTGAGCCTAGGTCGGTTAAAGCGAACGGATTGCTCTCGGCTTGTGCCGCATTCATACCCAAGGTTGGCAACAGGGATGCGCCGATGGCGATAGCGAACGGGGTTTTATGGATTTTTTTCATATAGTCTCCTGGAAAAGTCGATACATATTAAGCGGTTGTTAAGTCAAAACCCGCATTGTCGGCGCAAGCTTTTTAGTAATATCACAAAAATGCCCGGTAAAGTAAAGACGGGTTGACGAGCGCTATTAGCGATATACTGCGCGCCCAACAGGTTACGCTAACGTTCGGACATTTCGATTCTGACATGAAACCAATAACGCAAATTCAACTGCTGGGTTCCGAAGTGCTGCGTCGGCAAGCGCAGCCTGTTGATGATTTTTCCAGTAGCGAGTTCCACGAATTATTAGAGGAAATGCAGTTGGCAATGTTCGCCGAAGGCGGTGTGGGAATCGCCGCGCCACAATTGGGGGTGTCGCTGCAAGTTTTGATTATTGCGTCGCGGCCGACACCGCGTTATCCGCGGGCACCGGAAATGGCGCCATTGGTGATGGTCAATCCTGGGTTCGAAGTACTTAATGCCGAAATGCGCAAGGATTGGGAAGGCTGTTTGAGCGTACCCGGTATTCGTGCGCTCGTGCCGCGTTATCAATCCATTGATGTTCGGTATCGCGACGTTCATGGCGCCTCTCAACGCCTGGCGTTGCGTGACTTTCCGGCCAGAGTGTTTCAGCACGAATTCGATCACTTGTTGGGTTTGGTCTATTTGGATCGGGTCGAAAACAATCGGGATATCATTTCCGAGGCAGAGTTTTTCAATCGAGTAGCGGTGCAAGGTGAGTGATGAGAATAATTTGGATGATTTTCGGCTGGCTGACGAGCGTGTGTGTCTGGGCGGCAACGCCGTTGTCGGTTAGCGAAGTTGCTCCAGGGGTTTACGTACACTTGTCCGCGCACCATTGGCCGGATCGAGCCAACCATGGCGAGATTGCCAATATCGGGTTTATCGTCGGCGACAAATGCGTGGCGGTGATCGATAGCGGTGGTAGCCCTCGGCAGGGAATTGCCCTGCGCGACGCGGTCAAACAACTTACCGATAAGCCGATTTGCTATGTGATCAACACCCATGTGCATCCCGATCACATCTACGGTAACCGTGCCTTCAAGGACGAACCGGGCGTGCGTTTCGTCGGTCATCACAAACTGGCGCGGGCCATGGCGACCCGCGGCGAGCATTACCTGAGTCGGGCTGAAGAGGTGCTGGACATCCACGTCAATCAAGACAATATCATACCCCCAGACTTGCAGGTCAAGGATACGATGACCTTGAACCTCGGGAATCGCGACCTTGTGCTGACAGCTCATCCCACGGCGCACACCGATAACGATCTTAGCGTGTACGATAAAAACACAGACACTATGTGGCTAGCCGATTTGTTGTTTTTGGAGCATATTCCAGTCATTGATGGCAGTATCAGGGGCTGGCTAGCCGAATTGGAAAGATTGGAGCATCGTCGCTATCGCTTGGTGATTCCAGGACATGGTCGCGTGGTTAACGATTGGCCTGCGGCCATGCAGCCGGAAAAACGGTATTTGGCCGAACTGTCCGACGAGCTAAGAGCGATGATCAAGCAGGGCAAAACATTGGAGCAGGCGGTGTCTTCGGCTGGATTAGCCGCAAAAAGCCGTTGGCAATTGTTCGAACAGTTCCATCGCAAAAACGTTACCATCGCTTTCGCCGAGCTGGAATGGGAAGACTGATTGATTACCTGGGGAGATTTAAACCATGCATTATGTATCTCGATTGGCGGCCGCGTCGGTTTTGTTGATTTCGTCGGTTAGCGTTCACGCGGAAGGCGACGACCTGACTTGGAATATGGTGTTGAAAGACCAGTTTTTCGCGGGCAAGAGCATTGAAGAAAGCTCGGACGTTATTGAGCTGGAAGCGCCGTATCGTGCCGAGGACCCGGCGATCGTGCCGTTGAAGGTCACGAGTAAGATTCCTCAGGCCAAAGACAAGTTCGTCAAAAAAATTTGGTTGTTCGTCGATAAGAACCCGTTTCCATTCGTTGGCGAATTCGAGTTCTTCCCGGAGAGCGGTAAAGCCGAGTTGGCGATGCGGGTCAGGGTCAATACCTATAGCAACATTCGCGCGGTTGCACAAACCAGCGACGGCAAGTTCACGATGACTAAAAAGTTCGTCAAGGCCAGCGGTGGCTGTTCGGCACCCATTGGAGCCGATTTGGACGAAGCGCTTAAGCGGATCGGCAAGGTTAAATTCCGTTTGGACGGAGGCGTGCAAACCGGGCAACCGACCTTGGCTCAACTAATGATCAGTCATCCGAATCTGACCGGCATGCAGATGGATCAGGTGACTCGCTTCATCCGCAAATCGCAGTTTGTCGACCAATTGAAGGTCAGTTTCAATGACAAGCCGGTGCTGAACGCTAAGATCGACATTGCAATTAGCGCGGACCCGAATTTTCGTTTTTATTTCGTCCCCGATAAACCGGGCGAATTGAAAGCGGAGTTTTCCGATATTTCTTGTGAGTCGCCGACCAGTCGAAACGTGTGTAGCAAAGGGACCAACTATGTCCAAAGCTATCAGGTAAGTCCTTGAGTCCGCTGATTCGCGCGTTTGTATTGGTTGGGGTGTCGTCGATAGGCCTTGTTGTGTCCGTTGATGCGCTGGCGATGCGTTGTGGGCATAAATTGGTCCGAATTGGTGACCACAAAGCCGATGTTTTGGCGAAGTGCGGTGAGCCGGATGGTGTGGAAGAGCGCACTGCCGTGCGCGGTACACGGTTTCGCCATCCTTACGGTGCATTGGAAATCGATCAATTCGAAGAAGTCGTTATTGAGGAATGGACCTACAATTTCGGGCGTAGGAAGTTTCAGCAACTTCTGGAGTTCGAAAACGGCGAATTAAAAAATATCCAAGATCTCGGGTATGGGTATTGAGCGAGATACGATTCCGACTTCAACGGCCGCAGGCTAGTCTACGAATTCGGGGTGGCAGAATATGTACGACGCATTTCTGCCTGCTTGGTTGGGGTAGCTTACTCGTGCTCGGATGCGAGCCACGTCTGTTTAGAAGAGAAGAATGTCCGAGAACCTTGCTTCTTTGAGCGAGCCGCTAAACGACGCGAACCAAAGCTCTGCTTATTTTTGGTAAAAATCTGCCGCATTTTTTCGGCAGGTTGTGGATCGTGTCGTTTGTGGCCGCCATCTTGCCGGACGTTGAGCCAGGCATAGTAATCACTGGTGTTCCCTGCTCACTTCACTGAGCGCGGTCCCGGAGATGTCTTCTGTTGTGCTTGAATAAATCCGTGCATTACTCGGCTTTTTTCCCAAAGAAGACGGCGGCCTCTTTTTATATCTCGCGCGCCATGCGCAGTTCTGATAGCGTTTAAACAGACTCTAAGCTGCATTGACGTCAAGCGGGGGTGTAATAAGGCTTTCCTTTTTTTAAAAAGAGACTATAATTGTCGATTCGAGTATGTTGCAGTAACAAAGCACAATTGGACATGTAGGGAGATAGTATGCTTATCTTGACCCGTAGAGTGGGAGAGACCTTGATGATTGGTGACGATGTGACTGTTACAGTTCTCGGGGTGAAAGGCAATCAGGTTCGTATCGGCGTTAATGCCCCTAAGGACGTTTCGGTTCACAGGGAAGAAATCTACGAGAGGATCAAGAAAGAGCAATCCGAAGCGAGTAACGCGGAGAGTTGATAGAGTTTTAGGAGAGATGGCCGAGAGGCCGAAGGCGCTCCCCTGCTAAGGGAGTATGGGCCAAAAGCCCATCGAGGGTTCGAATCCCTCTCTCTCCGCCACTAAAATAAAAATAAGTTGTAATTTATTTTAAAATCATTGATAATAAGCGGCTCAAATAAGCGCCCGTAGCTCAGCTGGATAGAGTACACGGCTACGAACCGTGCGGTCGGGAGTTCGAATCTCTCCGGGCGCGCCATTTGAGTATTGGTATTACCGAATTAATCCCCTGTAGCTCAGTCGGTAGAGCGGGTGACTGTTAATCACTAGGTCGGCGGTTCGAGCCCGTCCGGGGGAGCCAAATAAATCAAGGGCTTACATGAAAATGTAGGCCCTTTTTTATGTCTGCGTCACACTCACGTCACACTACGCCATAACACGTCACAGCAAATGGCAGCAAAATCCTCCTAAACGCTAGGCTCACCAATCTCAAATGCATTGCTCGCACGACCGCGAGTTTGAATTGTCAATTGCTGCTACGCTGACCTCCAAACAAATTCTTGGGTAAAGATTATGGGCGAAGAAGAAGCCAAGAAAGTAATTGTTGTCGATTTACAGATGCCGTTTTTCTCCATCGTGGTGCTGATGGTCAAATGGGCGTTAGCATCGATACCCGCTATCATCATCTTGGCCATCATTTTCAGCATTACCACTGGTTTGATGGGAGGCTTTCTATTTCCAAGAATCTGAGATAGTCATTCTTGATTAAAACTGATCGATATACCTTTTGTCTGAACCTCTGTCTGCTGGTCTGGTCTGGCTTTGCCTATTCCCCGTTGCTTCGGTAAGCTAAGACAATCAACTTGCAAAGTTTTAATCATTGACTATGGCATTCGAACAACTTGCTGCTTTAAAAGAGCAATTAACCAAACAAGCGGCGGCTGAAAAAGAAGCGCGTAAGCGACAAGCTGAAAAAAACAACAGGCCACCGGTTGATCCTGTCGTGCGAAATATCGGCTTGCTGCAAAAACAGTTCCCACTGGCATTTCCGAAAAAACCTTTGGCTAAGATTCCGTTAAAAATCGGCATCCATAACGACCTGCTGGAACATATCGAACAGCTTGGACTTTCTGCGAACGACATTCGCGCTGCGTTGAAAAAATGGTGTCAGGGTAAACGCTACAGCGAATGCATGGTGGCGGGCGCTGCCAGAGTGGATTTACAAGGCCATGAAGTGGGATTTGTTACCAAGGAAGAAGCTACATTCGCAGATAATAGTAGACCTCAGCTACAAAAATCTGCGCCTGCTTGACTTGGGCTCTGCTCAGTATCTCAATATTGCCAATAAGCTTTCAGTTTCAACTCTTCAGTTTTAAGGAGTAATGCTATGGCTATCAATCCCGTTGCCTGGTTTGAAATCTACGTCCAAGACATGGAGCGAGCCAAGCAGTTTTACGAAAGCGTTTTTCAACTTGAACTGCGGGAATTATCACCGCCCTTTTCCGGTATTGAACTCTGGGGATTTCCATGTGAACAACAGAGTTATGGGGCAACGGGAGCACTCGTAAAACTGGAAGGCTGTTCTTCGGGCGGCAACTCCACCATCATCTACTTTCACTGTGAAGACTGCGGTGTTGAAGAGGCTCGTGCAAAAAAACATGGCGGTAGGGTACACCGAGAAAAGATGTCGATTGGCGAATATGGCTTCATCTCGTTGGTTATGGATACCGAAGGCAATATGATTGGTTTGCACTCAATGTAAGCAGGTTCTAGCCCAGTGTAATGCAATGGCAGCGATTACTACGCTGTCGGCAGAATATATAACTTGGGTAAAACGCAGGCTTATCAAACCAAAGCGATTATTTGATGCCTGTATTGTGCTCGATTTCCAAACGCTTGAAATGCCCTAAACAGCATTGACCTGATGGGTTTCTAACTTCACAAGCGCAATCCCCGGCTTGAGTACGTTGCATGACAAATGCTTTGATTGGTTCTGCCCGGTGATCTTTTAATGCCGCTACATACTGCTCAGCGGTAATATCAAAGCAATAACAAAGTGTGTCGTTTTGAATCGCTTGATAGCTTTGTAAATGTTGCTTGGAAATGGTGTTGCCCGCGTTGGAAAAGTAGGCAATTGGACATGTTTTTGCCGGGCAAAAATAATAGCTGTCAGTGATGAGCGCCTGATTTTCTGGAAATCGGACTTGATGGTAAAGCGTAGGCCTACCGACACTTTTGCACGTGGAGCCGCATTCAGGGCAAGTCTGTTTGGTTTTGTTGGCGGTACTGGGGCAGCAGCAATCGGACATGGACGCTATCCTCGGCCTTATCGGGAAACCGGTGTGTTGAGGCAACCTGGGTGGCGACTGTCAACCCTCTCCATGATCTTCCAATCGGTGTAAACCATGCGGTGAGTTTGCGTGTTTCCCCAGTGCATTTCAATTGTTGATCAATCGCATCCTGGTTACCCCATACCACATTATCCAGCGCGCCACTGTCCACGTCGGCTTCGATGTCTTTGCAGTAAAGCCCTTTATCGCGTTGCACATAAAATCCATAAGTACGGCAGGCGGTAGGACGATATCGATAGACCCGGCATGTTCCTGTTGATTGATCCAGCATTGGACAGACGATGGGACGGTCGACCTGTTTAGCCATCGCGATGATGCGGTCACGAATACTATGCTGCAGATCTTTGGGCAATGTGTGGCTAGGCCTTGTTGCAGCAATGCCCATTCGGCAGCCGAGAGCTGTGGGATTTCCGCCAATCGGTGGCAACAGCCTTCGCACCCCGTGCGACAAGGCCAATCCGAATTTTCCGCGCGATTCAAGTCAACCTGTTGGTCGATGTCGGTATGAATGTCGGTCAAATACACCGGTGCGTCAGACTCCAAAACTAGCATTTTCATTGAAACACCGGAAAACCTGTCAATAGCGAAAATCACCAAAAAATCCCCATAGACTTCCCTGTTCAGTTCCTATTCGTCGCCTCAAAAAACCGGGAAAAAAGCGCCATAACAATAGCCGGCATCGCGATGTTGCGATGATTTGAGGAGCATTAGATATGCCTACTTTATCAACAGTAAACCAGTTTTCAACAAAACACCCTGCCTTCACCAACGGAGGTCTTAGAGCTTTAATCTTTAATGAACATATCAACGGTTTGGCACAATCCGGCGCTATCGTCCGTATTGGTCGTAAGGTTCTGATCAATGAAGACAAGTTTTTCGCTTGGGTTGGGTCACGAAACCAAGGAGGTGCAAAATGATTGAACTAACAGTTCCAGTCTCCATTCAATCGAAAATTGCCCTAAAAATAGCCGATAATCACCAGCTGTATCAGCATGAGTTTCAAAATCAAAATCAAAATCAAAATCAAAAGCTGAAGGCTAACTCATGGAATAGCGTTGATCATTGCGCATTCAACTGTGGTCATCCTGATGGAAGATCCAGTATTCACACGGGTACTGGAGCTTTTTTGACGAAGTGTTGCCATAAGAAAGGTATAAATTTCCTAGAGTTCTTACAGGAAAAATACAAGCTCTCGATACAAGAAGCCATTAACAAATTCTCCGAAAGACTGGGCATCTCGGTTCTTGATATGCCCGCCAGGATACGGGGGGGATGCCACTGATATTTAGCCAAACATTATCAACCAAAGATGGCGAGGTTGTTCAAATGCTTGGTCATTATGAATATGGACCAACCTTGGTGTTCAACACGGACGATGAGGTGTTTGAAGATGAACTAATAGTTCACCGTGTTAGGATTGAAACTAGCGAAGTAGTCAGTGAAGCCGAATACTACTCATACAACAACGAATCATTTTACCTGTCTCAACTGATCGCAAATGCCGCGGCGAATGGGCTGATTAAATCTGGCGCTGTTATCAACATCAACGGCAACTTGTTCATCGATGAGAGTAGGTTTAACGATTGGTTTTCTGACTTAGCTGAACGGGGGAGTTATGTCTAAATTCCGCCCCGGCCTAAATGCAGAAAAAATAAAAAATGAAATCTCACCGACGATTTTTTATCAATCGGTGCTGCGAAACATAAAGCTTGATCGTTACGATTGGAATGAAGCAGGTCTTTGCCCATTTCATAATGATCGTAAAGCGGGGAGTTTTTTCGTCAATGTTAACAGTGGCGCATTCAACTGCTTCTCTTGCGGCGCCAAGGGTAGCGATATTATTGCGTTTACCAAGCAGCACTACGACTTAAGCTTTGTCGATGCGTTGAAAAAGCTGCAAGCTGATTGGGGGTTGCTATGAGTATGGCGATCCCTGATATTTATAATGGAAAAAATCGTGTTTACCAATGGACCTATAAAAATCCGGACAAAACAATAATTGGGTATACCGTACGATACGAAGACGACGACGGTAACAAAGATGTTATTCCGATCTTTAAACGGAAAGCTAACCAATGGTTGCCTGGTATCGATCTAGACCCCACACCATTGTATGGGCTACACCATTTGGCTTCATTGGCTGATGCTGACACAGTCTGTATCGTTGAAGGTGAAAAATGTGCATTGACTATGAATCGACTCGGATATTGTACCGTTACTTCAATTGGGGGAGCGAATGGTGCGAAAAAAGCGGACTGGTCACCATTTGAAAATATCAATAGAGTTATTGTTATGCCTGATAACGATGAACCTGGCGAAAAGTATGCAAAAGATGTTTGTCAATTGCTCAAGAAAGTAAATCCCGACATCGAAATCAAGATTCTGCGATTACCGAATTCTCCTGAATCTGGCGATATTGTTGATTACATCCAAAGTTATGAATCTGATTGGGATGGATACAGTAAATTCAATGAAGATCGTATCGCTTCATTAAGGAAGCGTATAACGAAACTATTGGATAAAGTTGAAGATGTGCCGGAAAGTTGGCTTTCCGGTGCAGCCGATGATTCTGATTGGTTAGAGCCGACCGCATTAACAGACTCTGACTTGCTGCCAGTTAAACCTTTCGCTGAAAAAATGCTTCCCGAGCCCTTACGAGCGTTTGTGAAAGATACGAGCTATCGGATGCAAACTCCGATGGATTTCGTAGCCGTTTCGCTGGTAGGAGCTATTGGCTCTATCATAGGTAGTGGGTGTTCGGTTCGTCCTAAACAGCTTGATAATTGGAGTGTGATTCCGAATCTTTGGGCTATTTGTATCGGACCTCCGAGCTTGATGATGAAATCGCCAAGTATGGGCCAAGCATTAAGTTTACTTAAACGCTTACAAAAACAATACTTTCAACTTTACGAGGAACAGAAACTCTTAGATGAACTTGAAAAAAATGAGATTTCACGTCAAATCGATGAGATAGAGAAAGAGTTGGATAACCCCCCTGACTCTGACGACGATACAGAGTCAGTTGAAGACATTGAGCAACTTAAGAATACGTTGGTCCAGCTCAAGTTGAAATTAAACAAACAAATTGGTCCGCGAATTTTTGTTGTAAATGATTCCAGCCATCAAAGTTTGGCTTACCTTCATGTGACAAATGAGCGCGGTACATTAGTTTATAAAGACGAGCTAACTGGGTCGCTTGTACACTGGGACAAAAAGGAAGGGGCCCAGGAAAGAGCGTTTTTTCTTACTGCCTGGAATGGTAATGAATCATGCACAGATATTAAGATTGGGCGTGGACTGACCTATGCTGGGAATATTTGCATTTCGCTGCTAGGGGGTATTCAGCCTGATAAATTGCTTGATTATCTGAATTCAGCCTCTAAGGGAGGTAACGATGGTTTGTTGCAACGTTTTCAATTGATGGTTTATCCAGACATGATCGACTGGAATCTTGTTGATGTGAAAGCTGATGAGGATGCAAGAGATCGTGTTTATTTGATTTTTGAAAAGTTGGCTGAAATGGATTTCTGTAAATATGGTGCCCAAAAAAGCGACTTTGATGATAGACCCTATTTTCGTTTCTCTGAGGATGCTCAAGATCATGTCAATAAGCTCTTAGCAAAAAGTTAGCGTGTATTGTGAGCCAAACCCTCGGCCAATTTCGTCAATAGCCTGCTCAAGCTCATCCGGCATAAATGTTTTGAATGGCAGCCATTCATATTTCATTTTATGCCACAGCAATTCAATCCGATTCAACTCAGGGCTATAGGGCGGCAGGAAATAAAATCGAATACCTTTCTCTTCCAGCAAATCCCAATACGGCTTCAGTTTTTTGGCCGTATGAATGGACGCATTATCTAAAATCACCACCAATGGCTTGCTGACGCGTTGGACCAATGCCATCAGAAAGCCAAAAAACCACAGACCATTGACGCTTTGCCACAGCTTAGTCAGCATTAATCGACCCGATGAAAGCAAAGCGCCAATGACGTTCATCCGCTGCGCGCGTTTAGCGGTAATGGCATGAACTTCTCCGCTTTTGGTCCAAGCCGAACGATTCGGTGGTTGTGGTGCAAATCCGGCCTCATCCACATAGGCCAATTCGATTTCGCCGGCTTGCGCTTGCTGAATCAGTGCGGCAATGTCGTGTTGGGCCCGCTCGAAGCGCTCGGGATCACGCTTTTTTTTAAACTGTAACGGGTGCGCTTCCATACATAGCCCATCCGTTTTAACTCGTTCCGCAAGGTGCTGGCGCTAATCGTCACGTCGCATTCCGTCGTTAGACGACTGACCAATGCCCGGCAGTTTAAAGGTTCCGCATCGATCCATTCTTTGAGCCGGCATCGATGCGCGTCAGTCAATTTACTTGGTGCACCACTGCGGGGTTGATCCGGTAAACTGTTCAGCCCATTTCTCCACCACTTCCGCCGCCGCTCCCGTATAGCTTCCGGTTTCACGCCTTGCTGTTCTGCAATCGCAATGACTGTCTGGCCATTGGCTAACATCAAAATGGTCTGTGCCCGCTCCCGTTCTCGCCAATCGCTCCCTTTTTTGATAATTTGCTGGAGCTGCTCTCGTTCGCTTTCGTTCAATTCTATTGCTCTTGCCCGCATTCTGTCGCTACCACCACACCTGAAATCTCGCTATTTTAATGCATGGTGATTTGTTGTTAAGCGCTTAAGTGGCTTATCAGGAATCGAAGGAAACTTGAAAGCGAAACTAATAATCTTATCAAGGAGCATCTTGGAAAATACAATTCGTTAATGCCAAGTTTGGCTTTGATATTCCACCTGGTGACAATTGCTGATTCTGGAAACCCTAGCAGTCGAATTTCAGAAATATCTGCAAAACGAGCTATTTATTGGTGTAAATATTTGGAAAGTCACGCTCGTCGTATTTACGGTATGGTTGTGACTCCAAGCCAAAACGTGGTGACACTCCTTGCTAAGAAAATCAAGGAAGGTAAAATTCCATCCCCATTTAAGGCTAAAGACGTGTATGACAAAAAATGGAGTGGATTGACTAATCCGAATTCTGTTAAAAATGCTTGTAATATTTTGACAAATGAAAACTGGTTAAAAGTTGTCACTCCACGCAAGTCATCGGGCGGAAGACCGAATGACCCAGAGTATATAATCAATCCATCTTTATTATAACAACCTTCAATTGATGCTGATTATCATTGGTACTCAGCATCAATCTAAATCAACTTTAGCTGCTTTAGCTGACTAACTTAAGTGCTAAAGATAATAGATTCATACATATATATTATATATAAAAATGGCTTATATATATTAGTCTGCTAAAGCAGCTAAAGTCGTCTTTTGTCTCTAACCGTTTAATGCACTCTTTAATGCGTTGATACAACTAAAATCGACTTGTTGTCTTTAGACTTTGCACGCAGCTAAAGCAGCTAAAGTCGATTTGCTACACTTTAGCTGCTTTAGCCCCTTTAGCGGCTTCCTTTGCTGACTTCTTGACTTGTATAGTTGCATGCCATTAGTGCTTGTTCCCCCTGTCGCAATAGTTTGAGTGGCGGACGCACATAAAAGCTGTGTGCTGGCACTTGAGTATTTGCACATATACTGGATTATCTATTTAGTCATATTATGCTTGATTTATTGTTAAGCAGAGCAAGTTAACCAATTGCGATGCAGGACCCGTCATAAGCCTCGAAATACAGTTTTGTTATGATAAATTGAACATATTTGATTACGAAATATTTATAAGCACTTACTTGATCCAGGCTAACTACGCTAGGCTTTATAAAAACCCTCTAGTATTTTTACAACCCGCCATTAAAAATAATGGTGAATTATTTAATAGCTGTTATTGCGCTTGTGGATTTATTTGACAAAATTTAAACGCCTAATATAATAATATTTGTTGTAAGTAGAATATTATCAATATACTCTTATAGCGCACTATGTCATCTAGCTGTTTTCTGGCTCAACTCTAATTAAATTCAATTTATCCAACTTGCTCAGCGGATAACAATTACTCGCTGCGCTTTGCTATGGGAGAAACAAATGCAAATACAAAACTCTGGATACCTTTTGCCTATCACCAATAACTTGGTCGATATTATTCAACACGAGATTGATCAATCTTCTGTCGATACTATGGCAGGCTTTACCATTAACTTTCGCGACCCAGATTATAGTGCTGAAAGCGGTGGCTATCACCCTGTCGAAATTGCTGTTGATGAACAGGGGCGTATTCTCTACATTACGGATTTCGCCTATTACGGATCGGGACCCTATGCCGAGCTTGATAAGGAGATCGACTTTGATTTTGGCTACAAGGTTTTCCAGCATATGGGCCGAGAGTTTCCCATTGAACGCGGGGCCTCGTTGTTTGAATTATGGCAATCCAATTTCTGTGACTATGTCGAGCGACAAGTGTTTGAGGTTTCGCTCTCTAGCCGCTGATCTTAGTATGTAGTGTGTTATGCCAAAACCTTACCGCCAGGGGCAGCTCGATGGTTTGTGCGGAGTTTATGCGCTGATCAATGCGGTGAATGTGTTGTGCGGGCCTATCAGTAAGCGACATGCCCAAACGTTATTTCATGACATCTTGTCGTTTTTAGAAAGTCGAGGGCCGATTGCAGAACGTTGTGTACACGGTATTGTCATTCACGACATTGCGGCCATTCTGAAGCATTTGATTTGTACTCGGTATCCGATTATCCGGTCAAAACCGTTTCATCGCTGTCCTCGTGTTGATCAAGCGATTTTTCTACAAACCTTGGAAGTCTTTCTGTCGGTGCCCGACCGAATCGTGTTTTCAGGCATTGAAGGTCATTACAACCATTGGACGCTGATTTCGCAGATTACCGAGCAAACCATTCAAGTCTATGACTCAGACGATATGCGCTTTTTGCTGAAAAGCAGTTGCTCGATGATTCATGAACACGAGGCCAAGCGGCATTGGTTGTTACCAGCACACACCTATCTGCTGCAGCGTAAAGCTTAGTCATCAGCAGTTATCTCGTGACTTTTTAGTTGGTGATTTTTTAATCCATTTTACCCCGTCGCAATTGCTAGCGACTCACTGGCCAAGCGTCTATTTGTGTCGCTTAGCTTGGGCATACTCATGCTTTGACTTTAGCAAGGATTGAGGTGCCGTGATGATTTTAAACATATCGTTATTATTACAGGAGCCTCTTATGTCTTCGTATTCTCATATTGGTTTTATTGCCACCGAGGAAGCCGGTCAATATCTGACTCATCGACCTGTGAGTTCTGATGAAATCTTGGCGATGGCCAATCGACTGATTCGTCGCAAGTTTGCGCGTGGGCGTGCCATTACCAGTCCCTTGGAAGCGGCTGCGTTTTTGCCCGCACAAATGGCAGAGTATGAGCATGAAACCTTCTGGGCTTTATTTCTCGACAATCAGCATCGCATCTTGGCGTTTGAAAAGCTGTTTACTGGCACCTTGGCGTCGGCATCGGTGTATCCGCGTGAAGTCGTCAAACGTGCGTTACAACTGAATGCGGCAGCCATAATCTTTGCCCATAACCATCCCTCAGGCACCGCACTACCCAGTCAGAGTGATCGCGATATTACCCGCAAGCTGAAAGAAGCCTTAGCCTTGATCGAAGTGGCTGTGTTGGATCATTTCGTGGTCGGCGGCGATGAAGTCACTTCGTTGGCTGAACTCGGGATGATCTGATGATGAGTCTATTCGAAATAGTATCGGCGGAAACAGACTGCCCCTATGACAACAGCGACAAACTCTGGCTGCGTTGTTATCAGCAACAAGCATTACTGCAAGAACAACCCTTGTTATTGCTACTGCTGCAATACGTTGCTGAAAAGCAGCATTGGTCCTTTGCCAAACGACGTGAAGTTTGTCAGCTAAATTCAACCGAAGCCATACTGCACGTAACGGAGTTAGCGACCAGTGAAACCAATCTCTTGCTGTGTCGCTCGATTCAACAGGTAGATTCCAGCTTTGAACTGGTCCATTACGCGCATTCTGAATTGAGAGCGTTGTATCAGTGTGTCAGTCAGGGCTATTTTGATCCCCTCGATAAACGGTATCTACCTGACGAGTTGTCAACATTGGTCAATTTCGCTCGCTTGCTGGTGAAACATCCCGAATTGGCGACAGCACGTTTTATCCGACGCCATAAACATCATTATCTGTGCTTTGATCTGGCTCTGTTTAAGATCGGTCAAATCAAACAGGCGGCCCAACGCTTGGCCATCAGCGACATCCATAAAAAGTTACTGCGTTGCCGCCATGTGATTGATTTAAACAGACTGCAGCAGCGATTGGATAATCAAGTGAGCGATCAACTGTTATTAGCGTTACAAACGGTTGATTGGATCGACTTAGCCGCCATCTACGAATGTGCAGCAGCGTATCTGAGTGAAATCGAACTCGAAGCCTTGGAAAACCATTGGTATGAACGTTACCCCATACTGCCATGGGCACCCCATGAAGACATCGTTCAGCTGACGGACTATCCCATGCTGTTTTTGGAAGCCCATCAGCAGCATCATTGTGGGCTGACTTATAGGTCCGACGTCGCTGATCAAGACTATGCCATTTTCAAGGTGCTATATCCCGAGCGGGCGACCTTGGGCTTGAAATGGTATCCGAAGAAACAACGCTTTGTGCTGGATCAGCTGGTAGCCGCCAACAATCAAGACGTCAGCAATCAAACCCGACGATTCGTCAAACGTTGGCTCAAGCAAGCCCAGCCATAGCCAATCAATTTAGTTGCGTTAATGCTCATTAAAGCAAGTGATCGGCAAACCGGAGGACAGCATGAAAATAGTCATGCGCGATGTAACGCTGATTAGACAGTTTCAACAGGCTTTTTTCGCGTGGCTGGCAATCAACCAATCCCGATTTGTGACGCCGCCGTTTGAAATGGTCAATGAAGGCTGCCGTATAGTCAGATTCACGATGCCGGGACTACATCGAGCGTTTGTGTTTTCGCTGCATGCCAGAGGTATTTCGATGGGCTACGAATGGCAAGGCATTCATTGGACCCTGAAAATGTTTGAAGCATTTCCGATAGCAACTGACGGTGGCTACCTTGATGGACTATGCCTGGATGACGACTGCCTAATTCTATATCCCAGTTGTGAATTGCTATGGACTGAGTGTGTCTTCGAGCCGTTTCTGGCCTGGGTTAATTGCGAATTGACGCCGCCAAGTTGGTTAGCCCGTCACCCCTTGGCAAGACCGCTGACGAAAGCACATTTCATCAATCACCCCGATACGAGTTGGCGAGTCATCTTGCCGATATGGACAAACCAAAACGGGTAATCGGTAACCACTAACCCATCACTGTAACCACGTTACCCATTCCGGTAATGCCGCAATTCAACTGTTTTCACTTCCATTTTCGGAGAACGACACTATGTCAACCAAGACCGAACCGATTAGCCCTGTCACGCTGTACTTGGAGAATCTTGCGCCCACTGGCAGACGCTCAATGCGCTGTACGTTGCAAACCGCAGCTAATATTCTGGGTTTTATGGGTGACCTGGAAACCCTGCCTTGGCAGCAAATCGAGTATCAACATATCGCCTCTGTCCGTAATACCCTTCGACAACATGGCAAGGCCAGTAATACCATCAATCTAACGTTGTCAGCATTACGCGGAGTAGCCAAAGCATGCTTCCACCTGAAGCTAGTCAGTGCTGAGCAGTTGCTGACCATCAACAGTATCAAGCCCGTTAGAGGACAACGCTTAATCAGCGGCAGAAGCTTAACCAGCAACGACATTCAAAAACTGCTGCGTGTCTGCAAGCAAGACAAGTCACCTACGGGTAAACGTGATCATGCGCTGATCTCCCTGATGTTGGCGACTGGTTTGCGTCGTTCCGAAATCACTAGTCTTGAACACCACGATTTCAACAGCAAAAACGGTTTGCTCGATGTGCAAAGTAGCAAGGGTAATAAACAACGACAAATCTATCTGAATCCCGATTGCCGACAGAGTCTTCGCCAATGGCGAAATCAGCGGGGTAATGCCGATGGCAAGCTATTCAACCCAATCAACAAAGCGGGTCAGATTGTTAATAAAGCACTGACTGGCCAAAGCATTTACGACATTGTTCAGCAGCGGGCAATAGCGGCCCAAATCGGCGTGCTTCGGCCCCATGATTTACGTCGAACATTTGTTACACGCTTACTGGAAGCTGGGGTTGATCTGAATACCACTCGGCAACTGGCAGGCCACAGCGATATTAAAACCACAGCCCGTTACGACTTACGCGATCAGAAAGCCCAACGACGGGCGATACAACTGCTGAGTTACTAAGCAGAGATAAGATAGCCCACTCTATCTGTCGGTCGAGCTACCTACAAAGTTAGCTCGAATCAGCAACCACTGCACGTCAAATCAATAACCCCATAAGCCCACTGGAAAAGCAAAACGCTCTTTTCAGCGGATTCCTATTACTTGGAGAACTCTATGAACACGACAAAACCGTTATCCAAATCTGCGCTCCCTTTGTTCAATCTAGGTCAAACCGTGGCGACGCCCGGCGCACTGGAAACCTTACACAGTCTCGGCATGACAGGCCTTGAATTGCTAAAGCGTCATCACTGTGGTGACTGGGGCGATCTCGATGCTGAAGACATTGCCACCAATAACGCTGCGCTGAACAACGGTGCTCGGCTGTTCTCGTCCTACCAAATAACAAATCAGATCAAAATCTGGATTATTACTGAAGCAGATCGTTCGGTCACCACGCTGATGTTACCCGAAGAATATTAAACAAGGGGAAACCGATGACAACTCACACACAATCAGTAACCGACATGATCGATCAACAAAAGCAGCAGAATGCCCGAGAGGTATTGGTTTATGCCAGGGCCATTCTCAGTAAGCGGTCCTTTAACAGCATCTGTATAAACAGCTCGAAAGGAACGAAGATAGTGTCCACTTATAATCAGGTGGACACCTATGAAGGAGCATAACACGCGATTATCGCGGCCATTAATCGTGGGGCACGGGCGAGACGGCCGTTGCCTTTATGATCCGGAAGCCAAGCGGGAGCTAGTGAAAGTTTGCTTGCATTCGGGCACATCGGTTGCCAAGATCGCTCTGCAATACGGTATCAATGCCAATCTGCTGCGCAAGTGGATGGGGCATTACCGAGAAACAGGACATCCGAATCCGAACAGTCCATTAACGTTGCCGGCTTTTGTGCCCGTTCAGTCGCTGAGCGCAGAGAAACCGGCTGAGTCAGCGCTCAGTGCGGAGTTGCCCAACGGCGTTAAACTCGCGTTACAGCCTGTCGCACTGAGCGACCTGCCGGTGATTTTGAAGGCGTTGGCCGAGCTGCCATGTTTCGTTTCGACGCAGGATTGAAGGTCTACCTGCACCGCGAGCCGGTCGACGGCCGCAAGGCCATCAATGGTTTAGCGCTGCTGGTTGAGCAGGCATTAGGCTTGAATCCGTTCGAGCCGGCCATCTACGTGTTCAGCAACCGCCGGCGGGATCGGATCAAACTGCTGTTGTGGGACCGCACCGGTTTTTGGTTGATGCTCAAGCGGCTGGAAGCCGACCGTTTTCACTGGCCGAAAGAGGCAGCAGTTGTGATGTTGACGGTCGAGCAACTCCACTGGTTGTTAGCCGGTATTGACTTGGCCGCGATGCGGCCGCATCCGGCACGAACCGTAAGCGGTCCTTTAACAGCATCTGTATAAACAGCTCGAAAGGAACGAAGATAGTGTCCACTTATAATCAGGTGGACACCTATGAAGGAGCATAACACGCGATTATCGCGGCCATTAATCGTGGGGCACGGGCGAGACGGCCGTTGCCTTTATGATCCGGAAGCCAAGCGGGAGCTAGTGAAAGTTTGCTTGCATTCGGGCACATCGGTTGCCAAGATCGCTCTGCAATACGGTATCAATGCCAATCTGCTGCGCAAGTGGATGGGGCATTACCGAGAAACAGGACATCCGAATCCGAACAGTCCATTAACGTTGCCGGCTTTTGTGCCCGTTCAGTCGCTGAGCGCAGAGAAACCGGCTGAGTCAGCGCTCAGTGCGGAGTTGCCCAACGGCGTTAAACTCGCGTTACAGCCTGTCGCACTGAGCGACCTGCCGGTGATTTTGAAGGCGTTGGCCGAGCTGCCATGTTTCGTTTCGACGCAGGATTGAAGGTCTACCTGCACCGCGAGCCGGTCGACGGCCGCAAGGCCATCAATGGTTTAGCGCTGCTGGTTGAGCAGGCATTAGGCTTGAATCCGTTCGAGCCGGCCATCTACGTGTTCAGCAACCGCCGGCGGGATCGGATCAAACTGCTGTTGTGGGACCGCACCGGTTTTTGGTTGATGCTCAAGCGGCTGGAAGCCGACCGTTTTCACTGGCCGAAAGAGGCAGCAGTTGTGATGTTGACGGTCGAGCAACTCCACTGGTTGTTAGCCGGTATTGACTTGGCCGCGATGCGGCCGCATCCGGCACGAACCTATACCCAAGTGGGCTGAAACGCGGATGTAAAGCCGGTAAAATAACGGCATGACGCCCACCATCACGCTGTCCACCGAAGACTACCAAGCCTTGCTGGCCGAGCAGCAACGGCTGGCGAGTCAACTGCGGTTGGTGACGGTCGAGCGGGATTTATTGAAAGAACGTGTGGATGCCTTTCTGCATAGGCTGTATGCCGCAAAATCCGAGGCGCGGGCCAATCCGGCCCAGCGCGACCTGTTCCTGAACGAAGCCGAAGTGTTGGCGCCGAACGGTGCTCCAATCGCCGAGGAAGCCACGCCCGAAGCGGTCGAGGTGGCCGGTCACCGCCGTAAGAAACGCGGTCGCAAACCGCTCGATCCGCATCTGCCGCGTGAGATCGTGCGCCATGAATTAGCGGAAGCCGAACGCATCTGTGCGCATGACGGTACTCGTCTGGTGGAAATCGGCGCTGAAATCAGCGAGCAGCTCGACATCGTGCCGCAACAGGTGCGAGTCATTCAACATCACCGCGTCAAATATGCCTGCCCGTGCTGCGATGAAAGCATTCGCGTGACGCCGGCACCGGTTCGCATCATCCCCAAAGGCTTACTCACCGAAACGGCATTAGCCTGGGTCGTCACCGCCAAATACCAGGATAGCCTGCCGCTGTATCGGCAAGCCGCGCTGTTGAGCCGTTTCGGCGGCGATCTGTCGCGCAACACGCTGGCGGCTAGCATGGTGCGGGTTGGCGACGCAGTGCAACCCATCATCAACTTGCTGCGCGACCATCTGCTCGATGCCGATCTGATCCTGGGCGACGAAACCGTGGTTCAAGTGCTCAAAGAATCCGGCCGAGCCGCGCAAAGCAAAAGCTATCTGTGGGCACAAATGACCGGCTCCGGACCGCCGATTCGGCTGTTCAGCTACACGCCGGGGCGCGGCGGAACGCATGCGCAGCCGTTGTATGAAGGCATCAAACCCGGCGCGGTACTGATGAGCGACGGCTATGAGGTGTATAACGCCATTGCAGCCAGCCGGGGTGCGATTCACCTCGGCTGTTGGGCGCATGCGCGGCGTTATTTTGTCGAGGCCGAAGCCGCCATTCCTAAAGCCGCGCGCGGCCCGGAGCAACTGGCGACGCAGTTTATCGCGGCGATGGGTGAACTGTACGCGATTGAAACTCAGACGGAAGACCTGAGCGTCGAACAGCGTGGGCAGCGGCGCCAGGAGCAAAGCCGACCGGTTTTGGTCAAAATCGAAGCCCTGCTGCTACAACATCTGCATGCGGTAATCCCCGGTAGTTTGCTGGGCAAGGCTTTGCATTACTTGTCATCGCAGTGGTCCAAACTGATCCGCTTCGTCGACAACGGCGCTTGGCCCATCGACAACAACCTCTGCGAAAACGCCATACGCCCCTTCGTGGTGGGCCGCCGCAATTGGTTGTTTTGCGATACGGTGGCCGGCGCCCGTGCCAGCGCTAATCTTTACTCGTTGATCGAAACCTGCAAGGCCAATAGCGTCGACCCTTACACCTATCTGGTCGATCTGTTCCGAAAGCTTCCCACCGCAAAAACTGTCGAAGAGTTCGAAGCGCTGTTGCCTTGGAATCTCGACGCCCTAACGGACTAATCGTACGCCAACGGTTAAGTCATTGTCCGTTTCAGTTCTAGTGCGTCCTTCAAAGATCGCTTACCACGAACCTATACCCAAGTGGGCTGAAACGCGGATGTAAAGCCGGTAAAATAACGGCATGACGCCCACCATCACGCTGTCCACCGAAGACTACCAAGCCTTGCTGGCCGAGCAGCAACGGCTGGCGAGTCAACTGCGGTTGGTGACGGTCGAGCGGGATTTATTGAAAGAACGTGTGGATGCCTTTCTGCATAGGCTGTATGCCGCAAAATCCGAGGCGCGGGCCAATCCGGCCCAGCGCGACCTGTTCCTGAACGAAGCCGAAGTGTTGGCGCCGAACGGTGCTCCAATCGCCGAGGAAGCCACGCCCGAAGCGGTCGAGGTGGCCGGTCACCGCCGTAAGAAACGCGGTCGCAAACCGCTCGATCCGCATCTGCCGCGTGAGATCGTGCGCCATGAATTAGCGGAAGCCGAACGCATCTGTGCGCATGACGGTACTCGTCTGGTGGAAATCGGCGCTGAAATCAGCGAGCAGCTCGACATCGTGCCGCAACAGGTGCGAGTCATTCAACATCACCGCGTCAAATATGCCTGCCCGTGCTGCGATGAAAGCATTCGCGTGACGCCGGCACCGGTTCGCATCATCCCCAAAGGCTTACTCACCGAAACGGCATTAGCCTGGGTCGTCACCGCCAAATACCAGGATAGCCTGCCGCTGTATCGGCAAGCCGCGCTGTTGAGCCGTTTCGGCGGCGATCTGTCGCGCAACACGTTGGCGGCTAGCATGGTGCGGGTTGGCGACGCAGTGCAACCCATCATCAACTTGCTGCGCGACCATCTGCTCGATGCCGATCTGATCCTGGGCGACGAAACCGTGGTTCAAGTGCTCAAAGAATCCGGCCGAGCCGCGCAAAGCAAAAGCTATCTGTGGGCACAAATGACCGGCTCCGGACCGCCGATTCGGCTGTTCAGCTACACGCCGGGGCGCGGCGGAACGCATGCGCAGCCGTTGTATGAAGGCATCAAACCCGGCGCGGTACTGATGAGCGACGGCTATGAGGTGTATAACGCCATTGCAGCCAGCCGGGGTGCGATTCACCTCGGCTGTTGGGCGCATGCGCGGCGTTATTTTGTCGAGGCCGAAGCCGCCATTCCTAAAGCCGCGCGCGGCCCGGAGCAACTGGCGACGCAGTTTATCGCGGCGATGGGTGAACTGTACGCGATTGAAACTCAGACGGAAGACCTGAGCGTCGAACAGCGTGGGCAGCGGCGCCAGGAGCAAAGCCGACCGGTTTTGGTCAAAATCGAAGCCCTGCTGCTACAACATCTGCATGCGGTAATCCCCGGTAGTTTGCTGGGCAAGGCTTTGCATTACTTGTCATCGCAGTGGTCCAAACTGATCCGCTTCGTCGACAACGGCGCTTGGCCCATCGACAACAACCTCTGCGAAAACGCCATACGCCCCTTCGTGGTGGGCCGCCGCAATTGGTTGTTTTGCGATACGGTGGCCGGCGCCCGTGCCAGCGCTAATCTTTACTCGTTGATCGAAACCTGCAAGGCCAATAGCGTCGACCCTTACACCTATCTGGTCGATCTGTTCCGAAAGCTTCCCACCGCAAAAACTGTCGAAGAGTTCGAAGCGCTGTTGCCTTGGAATCTCGACGCCCTAACGGACTAATCGTACGCCAACGGTTAAGTCATTGTCCGTTTCAGTTCTAGTGCGTCCTTCAAAGATCGCTTACCATTCTCAAACGCGCGATACGTGAAATCGACACCTACATCGACTATCTTGATAAGGCCGACAACAACAGCAAGAAAGCGCAAATCATGAATTGGGCCTTACATTATTTGGTCTGCAACATTTTACCCAATGTAAGACTCGATTTGATTGCTAATGCTCAGGCGGAATTTAGCAAATCAGAACGGGATAGCTGCCGTTCAGCATGAATGGGTGTATGCGCAAGTACGGCCAAAAGCTGCCTTCCAATGCCCTAACAAGCCTTATTAGCTAACGTCGGGTTTGTCATAGCAAAGCTGACGCTTACATTAGAATTGAGGACTAGTGGCATTGTTTGTCATATACAAGCAACCCTGATTCAATCGAGCTTATCCAATAACTTATGCACAACGGGAGTAGCAAGTTTTATTGGGGCATCTTTAATCAACATAATGACTAAAGATGTGCGAGTCCATTGAATCCATACCCGACGTAGGAACTCCAGCAAGAAAGCACTTACCCCTAATCCAATGGAACCAGACCAAGCCTTTATCTGGTCTGCGCTGCTGCCATCCACCAACTGGTGCCACATACCAAATGCGCCAAAACCGATAACTATAATTAAAGCCAAGGAAATCAATAAACACCAAATTAAAAGTTGATTTCGGTGAGTCTCCAAATTCTTAACCAATGAGGCAGTAGAGTCACTAGAACTCATCTGATTTAAATCGGCCTCTCTTAGAATGCTTACAAGCTTGCTCATTGTTTCCCCATAAACCTAGAAAATACCCCAAAAAACCCTTTTGACCTCTCCTTAGCATCGAACTCTTCGAGTGTCTGCTTGAGATCTTTGAGTGCCTTAATTCGAGCGGCGCGGTAACTTAAGCCTTCCCCGAAAAGTTGGAACGTGCGACCCAGTAACAAACAAGCCGGTACTGGTTTCTGCTCTTTATCAAATTGAACGGTTGCGTATCGGCCACGCGAGACACGTCCAAGATAATCGCTTAATATTGTCGAAGTGCAAGTCGTCAAATCTAAAATGCCATTGAAAGCTGCATCAATTACCTCTGCGATGGATTCTTTATCATAGAGTCCATCGGCAAATTCAACCCTGTTGCCTGGGTTTATCAGACTACCAAAGAGCCTATCCAATTCATCACGGTTCCAGGATTCGATAGTGAAATCGTTGGCCACGAGCTCAAAATCGTCATCACCTTGCTCCGACCAAACGCCTCTTGAATTGATATATGTTGTCAATATCTCATGAACTCCTTCCCTATCACGTGGCGGTGTTGCCGAAAAAGCTCGCTGCAACCATACCGCAGATTTTGACGTTGCCGTTCCCGCCATTTCTACATAATCAGTTGGATTCTTTGACAATAGGTCATGATCATCATCGTCTTCTCCTCCTCCAAGTAAAATCGTTGGCCCTTTCCAATGCGAGAATAATACGACGGTTTCAAACTCTTTTGTGGCACGGCTTAAATCCGCCAATGTTGCATCTTCAATAACAGAAGCGCCAACGCTCCGAGCGGTTTCGACTAGTTCCCTCAAGGCAGCTACATCATTTTTACATTCCACTCTCCACGACGTATCAGGGTCTAACTTGTAGCGACTAAGATAATCACTTGTCGATATTCTTGACCGGAAAGAAGCTTCGCTCGTAGGCAATACCAGAAGCAATGCGATAGACATGAGCCACCTCACCCTTTACAGAAATAGATCTGGTGTCAACATATCATCATTGCGGGCGATGCGGAATTGAAGCTCCCCATCTTTAATCATCGACATAATACGTTTAACCCCACCTCTTCCAGGATTTTTGTTGACATAGGCCTTGACCCGATTCTGAAAAGTGATGAAGCTCATCTTTTGTGCCTCGCTCTTGGTCGCTGAAACGGCATCGATGACGGTCTGCCGCGCCTCCGCTTCCCGCGCCGGGTCCAAGCCAGCGACAATGTTGGCCTCGGCGGGCGATTTGGCATCGGTCAGCCTCAAATGTATGACAAACGGTTTACCGTCTCGCTTCTCACTCCATTGAACACCAGGTCGCATTAAGTCACGTTGTATTTCAATTAGCACTTGTTTCGCTTCAACGCTTTCAATATGGCTTTCCATCGCGCTTGAGAAATCTCGATGCTTGGTTGCCGCAGCAGAATTACTTTGGCGGTCACCAAAAAGCCACGCCAACATTGTCGGACGTTTCTGTTTACCTCCAAAATCGGAACCTCCGGCATTAGGCCCACGTGGCCCTCCGGAATCACCATCCCCAGCGCGAAAAATCCAGATTCCCCCTGGGTCTGCAGCAGGTGTTTTCCCATTACCAGGCGGAGGCGGGGGGGTTATGCGCCCACCCCCCCCCGCAGCTGCTGCCATGAAGATTGGATCATTCATGGCTATACTCTCGGCTAGGTTTTCGACATAGGCATCATTCTCTCCCAGAAACATAACATCGCCCGCTTTTAATGACTCTGTAATGAAGTCATGCATGCTGGCGGTATCAGCGAACAGCTTACAACATTTCACGTTATTCCCTTGCCGATATGAACTGACGAGAAAGCCCTCCTGATTACGCATCATCGCGGCCGAAATAGAAGAAGCTTTCTGCAAATGTGACATGAGCAAGGGTTTCATATCGGCATTAGAAAGAACCGACTCGCAACCAAGCCCACAACGGATGGATGCAAGATCAAAACTAGGCTCGCCCAAAACTTCCTTGGCAGAACGTGGAGGCGCTTTGGGTAACTCGCTAATAACCTTGTTGACCGATTCAATAGTTGCTTTCTCATGCTCGATCTTGCGCGCAATCTCGCGGGCTTGACCAGATACGGCATCAGATTGTGATTTAGGAACCCGCAAGATTGGGGTTCCGTCCGCATCATGAACTAAAGTGACAGATCTAGCATCTGCATCAACTTCGATGCGCAATGTGCGAGCTGTAAGATTATGCCCTCCCACTGAAATCAGGTCGAAGTCGTTGGACCTCCAAGAGATAACCATGGAAGGAGTCTTAATCCACCCATCCGGTTCGACTTTGTTAAGTTCCAAGAAAGCGCTTCTAATTCCGTCAATATCTTGCGTCAGATAAATGACGGGCTTCAATTTATCGATTAAAGGAACTGCTGCTTCTAATGCATTCTTTGTAGTGAAATAGGCTTTAAATTTGTCGATTTGATTTTGAAAAGGCTTAGCCTCTAAATTTATAGCATCACGTTCTTTCTTTATCCAGGTGAGTTTCTTTTGCAGCGAGTCAGGCAGTAAAGCCATTGCTTCTTCTTCACTTTGGATTGAAGACGATATATCCTCTTGATGGCTTTGCAACCAAGAACTAAATTCAGCTTTAGCAGACTCGGTTGCCTGCTTGAGATTTTCTTCACGCTCAGCTAGCGCATCCATCTTTGGTTTAATTTTCACTAAAGCGTATGACACATCCCTAAACTTTTCATTGAATTCGGCCTGCGCCCGACGTGGATCGGCAATTATCAGCGCAAGTCGAGCGCGGTCATTGTCATGGTGATCGTAATACTCCTGCAGTGCGTCATGGGCTTCAACTAAAGCTTTGCTAACATCGGATTCATCGGTATCGCCAAAGCCTTTTAAATCCATTCGCTCAATGCCCAACAACAAATCTTCAGCTTTTCTCACAAGCAGAGCGTTTGCCTCTACTCTCTGTCTGGGTTGGCTAGTAATTTGCCCCCGACTTAAATCCGATTTTGTGCGTGCGGCTTGGAATACTTGATAAATCAGGGTGTATGAAACGACACGCGCGAGATTTGGATCTCGTTGAGTCACGAAATAATTGTAGGCGTCATTCTCATGCGTTCGCAGCATAGGCAGTTGGTCGCCAGTTTGCATTCCTTTCCCTGTGTTGACATCTGACCCATATGTCACAGGCAGAGCGCTAGTGCGGCCTGCGGATAGAACACTTAATTCCTGATCATGTAACGTAACTGCTGCCCCCGCCGTGTTCCAATTGAAAAGCACGCTAAGACCACCAGTTTCGCGGCGGACAATATCGCTCAACGGTTCATCACCAAACACAAATTTTCCTTGGAGAGGACGCAAGGGATAATTGAAATAAAGGTAATCGATATACCCTGCCTCCGACCAAGATTTTAGAAATTGATCTGTAATGTTGAGCAGGGCACCGAATTCAGTGTTGATGAGAGATTCAGAAAGCAGAATAGGAGCCCAATCACGATAACTATGAGGCCCAGTCTTCAATTTTAAGGCGAATAAATTATTCCGCTCGTAACTTTGTTGCAATTCATTTGAATTTTCACGAGCCAGGGCAGCAAAAGTCTCGAATCGCAAAGGCGGAATTGCGGAAACAGGTGTTCGTCTAGATCGACCAATTATCGCTAGCGAACCATCCTTGCTCCAGGCGCCACCGAGAATGGTGTCACTTGATACAGCGAATTGGCGGAACGGCACACGCAGTTTATCCATCCCCTCATCATTGACTCGCGCTTTTTCTAATATCTTGCGAGGTAAAACGAAAAGAACCAACTGACGATCTGCATCGATATAAGAACCTGCTGCATCGGCTTGCAATAAAGTATCTAACGATGAAGAGGCATCATCTTCAGAAAAGTTTAAGTTCATCCACAACGTACTTGACACGGCAGTCCATTGGTGTAGTTCTGCTGGGGTCGCCCCAATATCTGGAGCACTGGATAAGGCAGTTTCCGCATAGTTGTTATCGGCACGTTCCAATACACCGCCAAAAGTTGTGCCGAACAAAACTTTTTGTAAGACGGCCACTCGATCAAGAATTGCCGGATCATTTTCGGGATTTGCTGAAAACTGAGGCGCCCCAGATTTTAGCTGAAGGACAACATCCTCAAGCCAGCCGTCGATACCAATAAACCAACGTCGATTGGTGTAATGAAGTAAGTCCTCACCAAAAGCAACCCGAATAAGTTCTTCAAGCTTTGCTTTTGGAATAGTAGGGGGAGGTTCAGATATAACTAGAACCAAAGTTCCATCAAGGGATGGCGCTATGGCAAATGATTGATAAGGGAAAGGATGCTCATTTCGAAAACCCTCCCATATTTTACAGCCTTTATCATCGCCACATTCTGGGTTAAATCGTTCGAACGCGAGTTGCTCTGCTACGGGTGCGAAATCTCTGTAAGCGAGCCCAAAAAGAATAACGATGCCGATCAATACTAAGCCAACCCCGGAGAGTATCCAAAATAGACAGCCATGTTTTTTCTTCATAACTAAGACTCCGAGATAAATATGTTTAAAATATCCAAATTAGAATATTTATTCGCTTATGCTAAAAACACACATTCTGAAAAACATAACATAACTGGTAAACGAGCGATACGGATTAAACTGAGCGCCAGCTCTAGCCAAAAAGTCTAGTATGAGATTGTCATGATAGGCAACTTTATATTCGAAAAGCAGCCATTAACCATGAAAACATTAGCAGGCGGGTATGGGTCGTTGCTTGTCGTCGAGTCCCACTTGCCAGTGTCCGCAAACTATAAATCAGAAAATGTTGCTGCATACAGTTTAGGCAAAACCTCACCTGCCTTGCCGCAAAGATTAAATTTGGCTAGACCATTAAAGCTTGTGATGGTCGGATTGACCTGAACGATGGGCACATCTAGCTTTTCTGCCATATATGGCAAATCAGCAGCAGGCCAGACCATACCTGACGTGCCGACGATCATCATTAGATCGCAATTCTGGCATGCCTGTTCTGATAGCGCCCACTGATCGGCAGGTAACGGTTCGCCAAACCATACAACACCTGGACGGACTAGTCCCTTACATCGTGAGCAGGTTGGCGGATCAATGCGGCTTTCACTTCCAACTGGCTCAGTTTCTAAATGTCGATAGGGTGTTCCACAGTTTATGCAACGCGGATGATGCAGGCTGCCGTGTAAGTGCAAAACATCGAGGCTGCCAGCACGTTCATGCAGATCATCAACGTTTTGCGTGATGAGCGTTAGCTTCGGTACCCGTTTTGCCAACTTGGCAATCGACAAATGTGCGGGATTGGGTTGCGCTTTGAGTACGCGATTTCGTCGCCATTCATACCAGCCCCAGACCAGTGAAGGGTCAGCCAGAAAACCGTCTTTGCAAGCTAGCTGTTCAGCATCGAAATTTTCCCACAAGCCAGTTAGTGCATCTCGAAAGGTGGGGATTCCCGATTCTGCTGACACGCCAGCGCCAGTTAAAATGACTAAGTGTTTGGCTTGTTGTAATTGCTCAATCAGTTGGTTGGGTATCATGCATAGAATCGGGAAAATGCTTCCAGGTTACTGTGCTCGGTTTAGTCGTAATCTCACTTTCAGTCAGGCGTCAATTTCCGAATCACCCCACATCACCCAAATAATCCTTCTTGCCGATTTCTAACCCGTTATGCCGCAGAATGGCGTAGGTGGTGGTGACGTGGAAATAGACATTGGGCAGCACAAAGTCAGTCACATAGGCCAAGCCGGTAAAGGTCGATGTTCGGTCATGCCTTGGCAGCAGAATAGTGTTGGCTTCAGTGCCATCAATCTGCTCTGCGGTAAACGAATTGATATGGGCCAATGTTTTATCAATTCGCTCAATCAACTCGGGAAACGAATTTTCTACATCTTCAAATTTCGGTGGCTCCTGACCGGCTAATCTGGAAACAGCGCCTTTGGCAACATCACTGGCAATTTGCACCTGGCGTTTCAAGGGATACATGTCGGGATACAGTCGCGCATTGACCAATACTGACGGATCAATCTTTTTGGCTTCGGCATAATCCGCCGCTTTTTCCAAAATATAGCGTAACTGCGTCAAGCTGCGAACGATGGGGGGAATGGTAATCGCGTACATGGACAAAGACATCTGGGACTCCTGTTTTGGTCAATCAGTATAGTTTGCAGTTTAAGCCGCTTTGTCAGACTGTGCGACAGATTTCAGGTGGCGAGCTGCAAGCATGCGGTTACACTACGACCACCATCTGACATCGAGAATCACAATGGCCGAGCAAAAGACAGTTCGTAAGAAACACGTCAGCAGTACCAGTCAGCCTTGTTTATATGTGTTGCATATTGAGCTACGTCCCAATGAAATCAGGCCTCCGGTCTGGCGCAGACTGGAAGTCGATGGCCGCATCAGCTTGGCAAAACTGCATCACTTTATTCAGGCCGCCTTTGGTTGGAGTGACTATCACCTGCATCAGTTTAAAGTGCGTGACAAGGTTTATGCTTTGCCTGACCCTGGTGATGAGGACGCTGTATTTGACGAGCGTAAAGCCTATCTCAATCGGTTGTTGGCGACTAACGACACCATGCTGTATCGCTATGATCTTGGTGATAACTGGGAACACTTGATTACTGTTGAAGAGATTCGCAACGACATAGACAATGATCCCAAAGGCGGGGCTTGGGTTTTGGATGGCGAACGGGCCGGTCCACCAGAAGACGTTGGCGGCCCTGAAGGTTATGCTGATTTTCTGGAAGTCTTGCAAGAGGAACCTGATTCTGAAGAAGCAGCACGTTTACGCGAATGGGCTGATGGCGATTTTGACCCTGAGCGATTTGATCGACGATTAGCTAATGCAGCGATCATGCGCATCTTGTTTAACCGCTGGGGTGGCAACTAACAAGCCATGATATTCGCAGAGCTGGATTATGCCGAAGACTATTGGGATTTCCACGATGAGTTTGTTGAATATCTAATAGCGAGCTTTCCAGAAATTCAATCTGGACACCAATGCGATTCGTGGATTTGGATTACCGATGGCGACGAGAAGGTCGAAATCGATACCTTTACGTCAATGAAGCATCAGATCAAGTCTGCTCATAAGGGGAATCTGGTCCAGAAGGTAATGGCTACGTTGGAATCCAAATACACACTGAAGGTGTACGAATCTCCCGAGTTGGAAGGGTACGAAGACTGATGGACATACAGGTTGTCACTGATATTGAGCATACGCCATAGCCAACATTTTTTGAATATCCTGCCGAAGTTCGATCGGTAACAGTACCTCAACCCGATCTCCTTCCCCCATAATCCACCAACGTAATTGCCAAGTATCCAGAACATCGGCAGCTACCCTCCTAAATCCCGAACCATCTGCCTCGGAAACGGTTTGGCTTTCACTTAGGGGTGACTCTTGCAGTATTAAGGCCAAATGGTCACAAATCTTCGCTTCGAAATGAATAGGCGATGCAGAGCCGAAATGGCCATGACTTGCCGCGAACTGGTTTAAATCGAACCCGGACTTCTGTCTGCAATCCTCCGCTAAAAGCTCTAAAGCCTGCATGCGATGTAACGCATATAAGTACACATCCGCATAGTCATTGGCCATGGCCGCCAAGTAGGTAATGGGGCCGCGTTGAATCAATCCTAAAGGATGTAATCGGTATATTTTAGGTTCAGCATCGACTTTCTGCGTTGCTCGATATGTCACGCGAACTTGCTTTTCATTTAATAAAGCTTCATGCACAGCCACTAAAACATCAGAATCAATGTCAGGTGAAATGAAGGGCTGTGCCGGTTGAATCACGCAAATTTTTTCCGGCCAATGGGTAATTTGGCTTTTCTTATGCAGTTCCAGGGTTTGCTGCGCTTTCAGAAAAATGTCTTGCAACGGACGATTCAGTAACACCGGCAACGATTGGCTCAGATAGCGCTCAACCATCACCAGCGACAAGGCTTCCGGCAAGGTAATCCCACCCTGTAATTGCCCATCTTTACCTACCCAGCGATAACCATACGCTAGGCCGTTTTTCGCCTCACGGTCACCCTGACTGTTATCGTTACATTCCAACTGAGGATAAGTTTCCAGCAGGGATTTCATATCACGCCGTATGCTGTGCGTTTCCACGGCGTACCCTTGTTGTTGCAAATCATTGACGATTTCTCCAACGGTCACCCACCGCTCGGAACGCCCGCTCAAGCGACGGATGCATTCCAAAACTAATAAGCGTCGCTGCAGAACCGCTTGTGATTTTTGATCAGGCAAATTGCACTCCTTACAAACCTAAAATTTCTAAAGTCTTACCCTGACACACTTTGTAAGGGTCATCCGTAAGCTATACCTTCGGCCAGCACTGCTAGCCAGTTATTCAACCACCATGAGGGGATTAGCCATGACCAGTTTAGCCTTTGAAATCGGTTTTGATCATTACCGTTTCGGTTTGCCTTTGGAAATTAGTCGCTTCCAAGACTATCATCGCCCCCAAATTCGCCATGGCTACGAAGCGGCAAAAATGCAGAACGTGACACAGAAGAGGCCTGATCTATTCGATGGGAAGCTACTGGCTATCCGCGACCGAGCGATAGTCAAAGGGCTAGAAGTCAGCATTGGCAAGAATGATCTCCGTGAAAAGTTAACTGAAGCCGGCGAAACTTGCCCAATAACAGGTCAACCCTTCACATTTGCAGAACATAACGCAACCGACTGGTCAGTAGATAGAATTGATAATACCCGGGGCTACTGCCCAGACAATATTGTCATCGTGTCGACGATTGCCAATCAAGCCAAAAGCGATTTGGATTTGGCAGGACTGATCAAGCATGCGTTGGGCAAAGGTGGCGCAAACAATTTGTTGACACCACGCGAATGGATCCGTTTGGCACGGTTCTACTATCACAAACTGAATATGCAAAAGCAGCTATGCTTTTGTCGGCTGTTGGCAGAATCTGAGCCTTTATACGATCAAATTGTTTTTCTGCAATTGTTCAAAAACGAAGAAAAGTGTGCATCTGCATTTTTAAAACGTCTTGAGAAATATAACGGCAAAGATAGTGTCAACAAAGCTAAAAAATTGACTAATAAGCGCGTTTATCATCGAGCTAACTTGGCTGTCGAAGTGCTGTACGATAGCCCGAAACTGTATCATTGGGTGCAAAATTTCAAAAAAACTATTAATGCTCACAGCACAGAGTTTGATCGGTTGTTGATGGATTGCTTATTTGCACAAGCAAATTAACATGATGTGACAACGCTTGACAGGAACTTATTTAAGCGGCTTGATTCCGCGATTCAGAATCACAGAAGTCGATAAAAGATAATTTAGTCATCACAACATTATTGAACCATTATAGTAACAAATGGGTAAGCACTTGAAACAGGGCTAACGGAAACGTAATGTTTGGCAAAAAAGTTCTAAATAATACTTATTGGCACTGTAGTTTGACCGCTGAACAAGGAGACGAGATACAGCAGGTTGTTACAGAAGCAGAGTCACTAGCCAATTTAATTGCCGGCATAGATTACAACGTCCTCAAATATGACGGCAAAAGTAGTGTTCTGTCTTTATTATGGTACCCATATTTTTTTGAAGAGCCATTCCCAACGCTACAGAAAAGTTATCGAATTGACCTTGATTCAAAGCGAATTGAAAAACGCTGTTATGAATCGTCCTTAAATCCCCCGATTCTGCATCGCAAAGAATTATTGCTGAGAAAGGACGACCCACGCATCCCGCAATTTCAGGAGCTAACAGAAACGGCAGAGCAACTTGGATTGTTTGAAAATACGATTCAGATAGGCTTCAAACAAGCGTGGGATAGGTTAATCAATGAAAATGGCTTCCAGCTGATCGGACATGAGTTTGTTCCGATTGGAAATGACGAAGCAAATGATCAACCCATTGAACAAACGCAAAGTAGTGCAATTGCCAGACACTTAACAGCGCTATCCCGAAGCAATTTATCAGCCCCCATGCAATGTCTTGCCCGACATGGCTTGTTAGATGGCTCGTTATCAGTATTCGACTATGGTTGCGGCAAAGGCGATGATATTCGGAACCTTTTGACAAATGCGATTCCTGTATCCGGCTGGGATCCACACTTTGCCCCCGAGCAACCCAAGCAATCCGCCGATATTGTCAATCTTGGCTTTGTTATTAATGTCATCGAAAACTATCATGAACGAATTGAGGCATTGCTGGGAGCTTATGAGTTAGCTCACACAGTGTTGGTGGTATCAGCCATGCTATTCAACCAGAATGCCCTCAAAGGGCAGGCATTCAACGATGGTGTGATTACCCAACGCAACACCTTTCAAAAATACTTTACCCAAACAGAATTAAAAGAATTTATAGGTGACACCCTAGAAACCGATGCTATTCCCGTGGCTCCAGGCATTTTTTTTATTTTTAAGGATCAAGATGCAGAACAGAGATTTTTATTGGGTCGCCAAAGAAGTCAGCGCAATGTTCTGCGTTTATCTCGCCGACCTTTTGCACCTGCGGTACCAAAGTTATCTAGGCACGAAAAAAAGTATATTGCCTTTAAACACTTAATCGATCCGCTATGGCTGCAAACATTAGAACTAGGTCGCTTACCGGAAAAATCTGAAATAGATTCATTAATCGAACTAACCGAAGCCTTCGGTACGATTAATAAAGCACAAGCCTTCATGCTCCAGCAGCATGATGAATCGCTGTTAGATCAAGCACGCCAGAGCCGTATAGACGACTTAATCACCTTTTTTGCCCTACAAACCTTTTCTAAAAGGAAACCTTACAAACGCTTAGAAACAGGATTACAAAAAGACATCAAAGCATTTTTCGGCGATTACCTCAATGCCATAGCGACTGCTAAATCGATTTTGTTCCAGATTAGCAATGCCGAACTTATTGCATCCGCCTGCCAACAGGCTACTGAACGAGGGATAGGTTTTCTAGATCAAGGCGAAGCATTACACATACACACTACAATGGTACGAGAGCTTCCTGCATTACTTAGAATTTATATTGGATGCGCTACTGTATTATATGGAGATATTGAACAGGCTGACTTGATCAAAATACACATCCATTCGGGAAAACTCAGCCTAATGCGCTATGATGATTTTATAAACCAGCCGTTACCACGCTTGATGGAACGTGTAAAAATCAATCTTCGTGAACAAATATTTGATCTGTATCAATATGGCGAAGAATACGAACCAACTTACCTGTATCAAAAGGCGCGATACATTAATGAGGAATTTCCTCATTATGCAGAACAACTCAATTTTGATGAACAGCTTCAAGCATTGAACTTAGTAGAACTAAGTGGCTACGGACCGAAACCTGAAGAGTTTTGTCGAGCTTTAGAAAGTGCGCGTTGGGAAGTTGATGGTTTCAAACTAATCCGTAGTCGTTCGATACCAGATCTTGATGCGCCATGTGGTAACTATTTAACTTATCGACAGCTGATAGAGTGTGGCGAAACACAGCAAGTAACGGGTATTCAAAATATTCCAAAGCAACCCAATAGCTTTAACGCGCTTTACGACTTGGCTGTTAATGTCCTTGATCCCGTAATCGAATATTACGGCATGGTTAGACTGACTTATGGCTTTTGTTCACATGATCTCGGTAAAAAGATCAAAAAGAGAGTTGCACCAAAGTTAGATCAACATGCTGCACACGAGCTCAATTCAAAAAATATCTTGATTTGTAACAGGTTAGGAGCAGCCGTAGATTTTATTGTTGACGATGAAAATATGTTAGAAGTTGTAGACTGGATAATAAAGAATATCGAATTTGATAGATTATATTTTTATGGTGAAAATAGGCCAGTACACGTTAGCTACGGGCCAGATCTTAAAGGAGAAGTCGTAATGTTCAAAAAATCATATAACGGTCGAATTACTCCTGTTTCAAAAATCAGTTATTCAGTTAAAAGAGAAATTTGAGGAAGATTAATGCGATTTGGTAATTATCTGCTACATGCAATCGAACAATTTCATCTTTCAGCTCCAATTTATAAAAATGGAAATGTCTTTGTATCAGCACTTCTTGTTAGTGGAGTAACGAAATCAATTGATATTCGTTTCTTTATAGAAGACAAAAAACACATCATTCCCACAAAATATGGAATACGCGTCCCAATAGAGGAATTAGATAAGTTAAAAATAATATTTAACAAGGACCCTGGGCTTATTGATTCTGCCATCGTGTTCAGAAAGAACAGTGATAGCTTAATGCTAAAAGTTGAGGATGAAAATATTGATATACGTTTCTTTAGAGATTCTGAAAATTTTAAAGGCTGGCTAAAAAAAGGCCTGAGATTAAATTATTTTGAATTCGACAAATTAAAGGACATACTAAACAACATTGACGCAAGCCAAGTGACATCAAGGTTTAATTTGTTTTCAAATAAAAAAATAAAAGAAAGCATTAAAACCGAAACAATTGGTGTTGCTAAATTTAAGCTTTCCCAAAAAAAATACGAAAATGGCAGTTTCTACATATCAAAGATATATGAAGAAGATATTTGCGCAAGCATTGATGCACGTTATTTTATTGAGACCAGTTCGACTCTAACGCCAACAAAATACGGATTTAGAATTCCAGCTGATTACATAGATCATTTTTTAGAAATAATTAATGATAATGTGTGTGATTTGAATGATAAGGTTTGTGCATTTATTGGTGACAGAAGAATATTAATTGGATATAGAGCAGATCGTTTTGGTGAAGGGGTTGATATACGATACTTCAGAGAATCTCCTGAATATACAGGATGGGAGAAAAGTGGAATAAGGCTCTTACTAAATGATTTTATAAAAGCAAAGGAATGCTTTAACAATATTAGCGCCAAGGAAAAGCCTTCTGAGGAAGATAATCTATTTAATGACAAACAAATATCAAAGTCGACAGAGTTTAATGTCCCTAACAAAGCAAGTAATGAGCCTGTTTTTGTAAATGAATACTTACAAGGCATTCTCGATTTAGGCTTATGAGGATGCCCTAAATAGAATAATATCGTATATTGTGGTGACCTTATAAAAGTCAATTGCAACTTTTTGATCACCACTAAGATCAGAATGACAATATATCAAATAGTTAAAGACGAAAGATCGAAATCATCTTCTGGAGTCTTATTATCCTCAAAAACCTGAGTTGCTTTGTGAATTATTAACAGTATTTTTTCTAAATACTCGACCTGTCCCTTAAGTTCTTGCATTAATAATTCTAGGCCGCCGTTAGCATATGACTCAAATATTGTTGCCCTTTTATCAATCATATCATCGTTATCAGCCAGCACATCTGCATCTTTCGCGACATCCATAGCAAGTAGGTGTATAAACATATCATATTTGCTGTTTTCAAAAACGCTATATGGAATGGGATCTTTCGCGTTTTCTGTAATTGTTATGCGCCTGTTTTTATAGTAGCCATAAGCCGCACAAAAAGTTAATACATCCGCCTTAGTCTTGAAAATCCCCTTGGTTTCAAGATCTACAAGCTCCTGAACAAAATCGTACTTATCCTTTGCAATATTAATTCGTCGGTCAGCCATTGTTAATCTCCAAAACCTCAGTATATTCAAACTCATTTGGACTTTGCATGACAAGCGGATAGCTATGCCCATCAATAGAAACATCATCCTTGATAACCTCAGCTTTAGGTGTGTAATAAGTCAACACATAGGATTTACCGATTTTAGGAGTCATTTCATCTTCGACTTCCCCTCTCCATTGTGTTTTGGTTACTAATACAACCACTTGGTTAGCTAATTCAGGTATGTATTTGGCGATTTGTCTTCTGTAATTTTGATCTAAACTGCCGAAAGGAGAATCCATCACAAGGGGATAGCTACTTGCATCTGGGCCAGGTAAATGTTTTTCTTTAAGCTTCCTTCGAACAATCTCAATTATGCTTCCAATAAATGCAAGACTTAGAATTTGGCTTTCTCCTTGCGATGCGGCGACTAGCAATGGCGCGCCGCCCGCTGATTCAAATAGTGATATAGAGTAGTCATCAGCAACATTAGGAATATAGGGGGTTAACGATATCTTTGAGAAAAAATTTTTAATGTGAGAGTTGAGATCTTTTCTGAAATCTAGATCAAACAAATGCAACATTTCATTCATTCTATTATAAGCATCGGAAGCAGCCTTAACACGTAATTGAGCAACTTGTTGCTTCTTTTCGTTAGTTCGGTACTTTTCAATTTCAGAATTTAATTTCTCAATTAAACTGTTTCTGTCTTGTATTAAACGATCATTACCAATTGATTCCCTTCTTAGCGTTTCCATTGAGTTTTCAATTTCAGCACGGCGATATTCAAGGCTACTGATTTCCTCGCGAGGGCTTTTTTTTAATTCATCTTTTATTTCATCAAGTTGGCGTTCATTACGCGAAATTTCTTCTCTGTACTTATTTCGATCGTCCTTGAGTTCTCTAATTCTAACTAGGAAGTCATCATATTGGTCTTCGAAATTTTTAAGTTCCCCCCCAATTCTTAATGCTTTCTCTTCAACATCAACCATTCCAGCTTGTGAACGCCAGCGCTCAACCGCATTCCTTTCTGGCATCCCATCTAGCAAAGCAGTTCCGCAAATGCACTTCTGATGATCAAGCAAGTCTTGAACAAATTGCTTTTTTATTCCAGATGGCAACTCACCCTTTTGGCGAAGCAAATTCAATTGCTCATTAAAAATATTCACTGGCTCTTTTAAAAAAACCAAAAACCCTTTTTTTGATACAAAATCAGATAAAGCTTTTCCTGTATCAAGATAATTCGACTTTTTAATCCCGATTTCTTTTATTAACCTTTCGCGATTTTCTTGTAATTCACGTGCCTCTGCGTGCTGCGATAGCCTTTTATCGATCTCATCTACGTGTTCCTTATAAGCAGAAAGCTCATTTTCAATTTCTTCATTTCTTCTTTCATATTTTTGAATTTCACTTTCAATAACTTCTTTTTCACCAAGTTTTTTTTCGGTTTCGGTGTCAGCAACACGTTTGAATTCTTGTTCTAATTCTTTTCTTGCAGCGACTAAGTGCTGGGCAGCTCTCTCAATGATCTCAATACCGAGAAGTTTTTTTGCAGCCTTTTTTATTTCATTTCGTTGTTCAGTAGTTGGTTGGACTATGCGTTCTATCCTTTCACCATCAAAAAAGAAATAGCTATGAAGATCTTTTGGAAGAATTCTATAAATCGCATTGTAAACATCATCTTCTGTTCTTAGCTTTCCGTCAGGTCCAGACCATTGTAAAGTTGGTGAACTTAAACCACATTCGATCCAACACGGATCCCCATCTGTCCGCCTTACCTGTGTTTCACGTTTTAAATAGAATTTTTTATCTTCATGCTCAAATTTAATTTCTACCCAAGCAGAAATAATGTCTCCAATTTTTGCTTCTCTTATCGCTCTTTTATTAACTATCTGTTCAGGTAATTGAAACCCAGATGTCGTAGTATCGAACAAAGCCCAGGTAAACGCATTTAATAAAGCAGTTTTGCCAGACCCATTATTAGCATGAATAACGGTAATATTAGAAAACCCATCCGAGAAGATAATTTCTGGAGTTTTCAAATAGAATTGCCTAAAATTGAAAAGCTGAATTGAAAGAAGTCTCATTTAACTACATCCTTGATAATGTTAACAATATCTGAATTTATACGAGGACGTTGTTCGTATAACCTTTCTTTTTCGAGCTCTAGAATTCTTTTCATAATTTCCTTAATATCAGCTGGAGCAGATTCGAAAGGCTCTATTGGTTTTTTATGTTCAGACATTGCTCACCTAAATATCCATTAAATCAAATGTTTTTTGCAGTTGTAGAATTTTATTTTTGGCTGACGCTTGATTCAAGGCCAGGTTTGAAAACTCAGTAAATCTTAGCAGTTCCTTTTTTAAAAGCGATCTTTCGGTTTCATACATTAATACCTCTTTTGGTGGGACTACAATCATGTCATAAATTGTAGCAAATTCTTTATTGGGGAATAAACGCAGAATTCTTCCTCGCCTTTGAATAAATTGTTTTGGGTTTGTGCTACTCGCTAATATTATTGCAGTTTTGATTGATGGTATATCAACACCTTCATCTAAACACCTGATTGCAACTAACGCTTGTAACTCGCCGTTATCAATTTTGCTGCGCAGTTGTCTCCTTTCTTCAACTTCAGTTTCCGCTGTATACGACGCGATTTTCATACCTAATTCATGACCAAGTAACTCGCATATCGCATCTATTTGCCTCTTACTTGATTCATCAATATCGGACTCAATGCTGCCATCTCCACAGTAAATCAACATATGAGTATCATTAACTTTATCCGCCATTAGTGCGGATAAAGCAGTTATTTTATTTTTGGCTGATGCGATAAGGCGAGCTCTTTTAAACAAGAGGGTTTGAAGAGCATTGTTTTCTTCATCTGCATCCGAAGAAATAGCAAAACATTTGCTTATTTTTTCGCTTAGCTCTAAATATTGCTCTTGTTCTTCAGTCGTTAACTCTATTAATATCGGCTGATAGTAATATGGGCATAAAACTTTTAGCTCCAGGGCATCTTTTATCGTTAACCTTGGCTCTAAGACAGCTCCAAAGTAATCATATATATTCTGTGTACCCACTTCATCAAACCACCTCTCCGGTGTCGCTGATAATCCTAACCGCCATTTTATAGCGCATGGCAACTTTGTACTGATATTTTTAGCCCCCATATTGTGCACTTCGTCAGCAACAAAAATTGATTTATTTGGAAAGTATTCAAGCTGATTTTGAAATGATTCATTAATAAATGTTGTCGTAGTGGTTATTACACATAGGAAACCATTGCGACTATTCAAAGCATTCGTTAGGGTTGGAATCCAGTTCTTACTTTGTCCATAAGCTAATAATGCGGTTGCACCAAACTTGGCACATTCAATATTCCATTGGTCTACAAGATGCTTATAAGGACAAACTATCACAACTGCCTCTAAATTTGCCTTTTGATATAATGTTGCGATCAAAGCCAGTGCTGTTATAGTTTTACCAGTACCTGTTGCCATTTGAAAAATACCTGTCCCCCTATTCTGAAACCAGCTATTTATGGCTGTTTTTTGATATTCTCTCAGGATCATGTTATTTGGAATTCGCAATCCAGAATTAGAATTTAAGACGCTGGCTGTATACGTCGGATAACTGGTCTTATATGGCTTAAGTAATTCTGATGTCGCTTTCGTAAAATCAATTACTTCTAGGAACTCAGTTGCATTATTCCAGAGATTTTCGAATCTTGTCTCCTTTCTAAGAAAAAACTTTCTAGATTCGTCCCAGCTATTAAATACATTGATAGACTCATGGTTATCAACAAGCCCCCCAATGGTTTCATTGGCCGAACCAGAAAATGCAACTCCATTATTTAACGCATCGTAAAATATACCCATTTTTTCATGGAAAATACCTTTTTGTATATTCCTGTTGGATGTGCTTATTCGAATTGCTAACTTTATTTCTAGTACTCCATTTGAAATTAACCAAGATAATAAATTTAGATGATCAACTTTATCATCTATAGTTTTATAGAAACCTTCCAGAATAACGTTATCTCTGTCTTTGTACCCTTTATTAATTGCTTCAATATCGTCTTCCGTTAAAACAGGTGATGCTATCAGTCTAATTTTTCCTTGTTTATCCAAAAAGGCATCCAATCCAGATGATATTAGATACAAGCCGTAACTAGTGAAATAACCTACTGCACGATCGTATCTAGTTGCAACATTTAAACAAGGCAAATAAAACGATTCAACAATACTAGATGAATCGCTACTATATTCAATATCTAGATCGAGGTCTATTAGATTATAATTAGAGTTACTATTCAATATTAAAACCTTTCTTACAAAATTTAGTTGGCAGGCTGCGGACAATTTATATTCTAGACAAAATTAAGCAATAAGTGTTTAGCAGCAAGTCGTCAGTTAAACAAACTTTCCCAAGCTGCATCTCCATACGGCTTGGCATTGTCAAATATAGGCTAACTCTTGCAATGCGCTTAAATCTCTATTCATTGGAGTTATCAATGAAGGATGTCAAACATGGCTGTCGTTTTGCGTTTTTTAGCTTGCGAAGTGCTTTTGATTGCATGCAAGCTCTCTGACAATAATGGAAGTCATAAATTGACTTCCATTTGCTCGTTTATTACTATATTTAACTTCCGTCTTTGCATCTTGGCTCAATAGCTCCATGTCAAATTCTCAATTTTTCCATTCGTTCCCAGCTGTAAGGGGGGTTCAGGCTGGTAAGCCATGCTACATAGCAATGTGCCCAATGCGCATCATTCCAACGCTGTTCAAATTTGACGAAGAAGAAGTACCCCCAGAGTTAAGAGCTCAACGTTCACTTAACAAAAGCAGAATACCCGAAATTGCGGCTTATTTAACCGACAATCCTAACGATTACACATTATCGTCTTTAACAGCATCAGTTAACGCACTCGTCACTTTTAACCCCATCGGTGACACTGGTTCAGGACAAAACATGGGAACACTACTGATCCCGATGGACGCACAAATTCTTATTAATGATGGTCAACACCGTCGAGCAGCTATTGAGCAAGCCATCAAAGATAACCCTGAACTCGGTTTCGATAACATTTCAGTTCTTTTCTTTATTGATGAAGGTCTTCAGCGTAGTCAACAAATGTTTGCCGACCTTAACAAGCACGCAGTTAGACCTAGCGATTCGATTAGCACTCTCTATGATTATAGAGACACTTTCTCGGAATTGGCTAGAAATTTGGTAAAAGATGTTGACATCTTTTCACGCATGACCGAGATGGAAAAATCAAGCATCTCGAATAGAAGTTCAAAATTATTCACTTTAAGCAGCATCAAATATGCAAGCAAATCACTTTTGAACAAAGGGAACAAAGATTCAATTAGTGAAGATGATAAATATTTAGCTATAGCATTCTGGACCGAGGTAAGTTTAAACATGCCCGACTGGATCAATGCAAAAAATAAAATAATCCTTACTCACGAATTAAGGGAACAATATATACACTCCCATGGCGTTATGCTCCAGGCTATGGGGAACATCGGAGCAGATTTACTAATCAATCATCACAGCAATTGGAAAGATAAACTGAAGAATTTAAACAATATTGATTGGTCTCGTCAAAACAAGGATTGGGAAGGTCGTGCGTTAACACATGGCAGGGTCAGTAAGGCGCGTACTAATGTGTTATTAACTGGCAATTATATAAAACAAAAAATCGGTATTCCATTAAATAATATCGAAAAACAGATAGAAAAAGAGTTTAAAAAATGACTTCAGAAAATTTTATATATGCAAATCATCAATTAATGATTGAAGATTTGAAAATATCAGGTCGTAAACTTTCTGAGATTATTGAGGAAATTCAAAAACTTTATTTGTCTGATAATCGTCCATGGATAATAGGATTTAGTGGCGGAAAAGATTCAACCACAATTTTGTCTCTTGTCTATTCTGCTATTATAAATTTGCCTAAGGAACAACGCAATAAACACATCTATGTGGTTTCATCTGATACCTTAGTCGAAACACCCGTTGTTGTTGATATGATCCTATCAACGCTTGCAACTATTAATACTCAAGCCATCGTAGATAATTTACCTATATCTGCTCACCCAGTACGCCCAAAGCCCGACCAAACGTTTTGGGTCAACTTGCTTGGTCGAGGTTATCCTGCTCCAACACAGTCCTTTCGATGGTGTACTGAAAGGATGAAAATTAATCCTGTTAGTGATTTTATTGTCGATAAAGTGGCGGCATTCGGTGAAGTGATTGTAGTCCTAGGTTCACGTTCTCAGGAAAGCGCTTCACGAGCTCAAGTCATTCAGAACCACCGAATTGCTGGCTCTTTATTATCGCGCCACACTTCTTTACCAAACGCATTCACATATATGCCAATTGCAGATTGGTCTGCTGATGAAGTTTGGGAATACTTAATGAGTGCTCCTTGCCCTTGGGGTGGAACAAACCGTATTTTATTTGAGTTATATAAGGGTTCTAACGCAGGAGAATGTCCTTTAGTTATCGACACTAGTACACCATCATGTGGTAATTCACGTTTTGGCTGCTGGACTTGTACTGTTGTTACAAAAGATAAAGCAATTGAAGGATTAATTCAAACTGGTGAGTCATGGATGCAACCAATATTAGAATTTAGAAATGAGCTGCATTTTTCAACTTTACCGGAAAACAAATCTTCTTACCGTAACTATAAAAGAAGAATTGGAAAAGTTAGCTATATAAAAGGGGATATTACGGAAGATCAGGACAATGAAGTACGTTTTATACCAGGCCCTTATTGGATGAAGATCAGGAAAGAATGGCTAAAGAAACTACTAGATATTGAAAAGGGAATTCGTGATTCAGGTAGAGATATCTACCTCATTCAACCGGATGAATTACATCAAATTCGCCAGTGTTGGTTAAGTGATCCAAATGAGCCTGACTGGGCTGATTCATTGCCTGCAATTTATCGAAGTGTTTATACCAAAGATCTTAACTGGGTTGAAAATGATGCCGGTGCATTCACCGAACCCGATGCAAAATTATTACATGAAATTCAAGAAGACTCTGGTGCCCCTGCCGAAATGGTAATGAAGCTCATTGATCTTGAACTTGCTGTGACTGGCTTAAGTCGTCGTACAGGAATTTTAAACAAAATAGAAAGCGTATTGAAGCAAGATTGGGGATCACTCGAAGATATCAACCAGATACAACTAAATCCAGCGCGAAAAAATATCTATAAAGATAAGCTTGAATTGCTTAATAAGCGGTATGAGGAATTAAGTAAATGATTTTAAAATCGTTAAAAGTTGTAAATTTTCGTGTTTTCAATGGAACGCATGAATTTGATTTAACTCCTAGGCTGCGCCATGGAATACAACTACCTATTATTTTGTTCGGCGGATTGAACGGTGCTGGTAAAACAACTACTTTAACAGCCATCCGCTTGGCCTTATATGGTCGCCAATCATTAGGTGTGGGAACTACTCAGAATGAATATCATCAGTTTTTAGTCGACTCTGTTCATCATTCTAAAGTTACTGGCATTCAAGCGCACAATGCATCTGTTGAGCTAGTCTTTAGTTATGCTCATCTCGGTGTTATAAGTCATTATCATGTGCAACGTTCATGGACAATTACAAACAGTAACGTAGCTGAGTCTCTAATAGTTCTTCATGACAATCGGCCAATCCAAAACTTAAGCTATGAACAAGCACAAGGCTTTTTAAATGAACTCATCCCAATTGGCGTCTCTGATCTTTTCTTTTTCGATGGAGAAAAAATAGCCCAGTTAGCTGAAGATAATGATGGAAATGCATTAGGCCAATCAGTTAAAAAACTCATTGGTCTGGACATTGTTGAAAAACTTATAGCGGACATTACTGTATATATTAGAAATCAAAATAAACACAGAATGTCTGACGATATCAAGGCGAGAATTATCAACCTGGAACAACTACTCGACACACAAGAACAGCTCATTGAAATTGAACAAAATGAGTATGAGTCTCTTAAATTGTTATTAGACAAGGCTTCTAAAAACGTCGATCAGTTAACGAACAATCTCAATGCACATGGCGGTGCCTGGGCTGCGTCACGAGAAGAAGAAATTAAAAAAATATCAGGATATAGTGCAGAAAGAGATTTGTTAAACACACAAATAAGAGAAATAATTTCGGAAAACTTCCCATTTTCCATTGCACCTGACTTTATATCACTTTGCCTTGATCAATTGGACAATGAAAAGCAATTAAAACTAAACAATTCTATTGCATCTGTTTTAGTTGATCACATTGAATCTCTTAAAACAAGACTATCATCGATAGTTGATGGCAAAACTATGGCAGTTTTAACTAAGGAAATTGACAAAGAATTTGTAGAACTCACTTCGGCTCGGACCGATCTTCAGCTTATTCATGATGTATCAGATACGATCCATCAAAAGATATCTGCCATTTCCTTAGACTCCATAAATTATAAAAGGAAAAGACTTAAACAACTAGCTAGCAACTTAAGAGCTGTCAATCAAAAAATTGATGAGGCAGGAATCAATATAGCGCGAGCTCCCGATAAGGGATTGTTGAATATCCGCTTACAAGAGTTAAGTGAAGCTCAGTCACAACACGTCAATTTGGTTGCCCAGGCATCTCAGCAAAAAGAAAAGATTCGAACGCATCTTCGCGAGGCGATAAAAACCGTAAGAGCATTAGAAAAGCTTCATGACAGTTTTGTTTTCTCAGATGACAATGATAGAGCGCTAGATTATGCCCATAAAGCAAAAAATGCGCTGACCCAATTCGCAGAGCGTGTTGCCATCAACAAAATAAAGAATGTAGAAACTGAATTTATTAATTCTTTTAAACGTTTAGCAAGAAAAGAAGACATTAACATCAAGGCAAAAATTGAACCACATGCTTTTTCAGTAAAACTACTAAATGATTTTGGCAATGAAATCCCAAAAGAAAGTTTATCTGCTGGGGAACGTCAAATATACGCTGTCGCTATGCTCGATGCATTGGCGAAAACGTCAGGACGAAAACTGCCCATTATTATTGATACTCCATTGGGACGACTTGATTCAAAGCACCGTAAGAAACTTGTGGAAAACTATTTTCCACGTGCTAGCCACCAAGTTATTATTCTTTCTACAGACACAGAAATTGGCGAATCTTATCTAGCTTCTCTAAAACACCATATTTCTCATTCTATTATGCTTGACTACAGTGCTTCACAGGGAGCAAGTAATATTGAAGAAGGCTATTTCTGGAATTCAAGTGAGATCGCATAAATGATTCCTAATAGAATTAAACTATCAAAAAAAGCAACAGATAAGCTACGTTATTTGAAGACACAAACTGGCTTGACACCAAATATATTATCAAGACTTGCTTTAATGCTTGCTATCAAAGAAGGCAGCGACTTAGCTAATGCTGGTGTTGGTGAATTTGAAGGCGGACAAGAACTAAATGATGCTACTCTTTTTGGTGAATATATTTTTATTTACGATGTTTTAATTAGTCAGTATATCCATGAGAAAAATCTGACACTAAGCGTAGGTGAGGCTATAGTCGCTATGATTGAAATTGGAGTCCATAAGATGGGTCACATTAAAAATCTAGAGCAGTTATGTGATCTGTAACTGATATAAGGTAGTAACATCTAGAGGAATCTGATGCTCCGTTTTGGTAAAATAGACGTTTCGGGTGAGGGGCCATTCGATAGTGGACAATCACTCTCTTTTTCTGATGGCCTAACCCTTATTGCAGGGGGCAACGGGACAGGAAAGACTACAATCGCAAACGCACTTCGTCGAAAGTTTGAATGTAGTGATAATTCATCAGATATTAGGGATATTGCAGATTGGCTTATCTTTCTCGACGACTACGTCGATACTCCATGTGGCGGCGCACCCTGGAGACAATTGGCATTACTCATCTCTTCTCATCATCAGTCATTGATTGCGCCAAAAAGTTTTGAAGATGATCTAACTAGCAATATCCGTGAAATGCTCAGAGTCAAGGTTGGAAGTGGGTTCAATAAATTCTCAACCAGAGTTACTTCTGTTGAGCAATTGAGAGCGACCATCGCTAACGACGGAGCAGCATTTGTTACTGCCGTCAATGGCGAAGATATTTCAGCTTCTTTCCAAGCAATGGGTGAAAGGCTAGTTCTGTACCTTTCTATCAATGCATCAGTTCGGAAATTGCTGCGCCTAGATGTGCCTTTTGTGGTTGACTCTCAGCTTGGTTGTCTTGACCAATCACTGCTTCATTCTTGTTATAAATTCATTTCGGAAATAAGCAAACAGACAATAATCCTCGAGAGTAATTATGTTGTAGAGAGATTAGGGGAGAAGCCACAACTTCTTATTTCATATCATCCACATACCAATTGCTCTACAATTGAAACAGTAGTATGAAGCTTAGCTTCGACTATTTCCGGGTAATATAATACCGCTTAGCAGGATGGTGAATAACTATATTTTAGCTGCTAATCTCGCTAAATCAGATCAATATGCAGTAGCTGAGTCATTAGAAACAGTGATGCTCAACGTCAAAAAAGAGTTTTTTACCAACCTGTTAGCTAAGACCTAGGATGCCAAACTAATAAACTAATGTCGCAGAGGAAAACCCATTGCCGGAGCACCGGCGACGATTCGCGCTTACGCCATTCACAGATTACGCTCACCCATCTATGGTGTGTAACTGCAACGCCCAAGACAAATAACATGTGAGAATCCTCCTCAAACCCATCAGGTAATCTGTGTTTCAGCTTTAGAGCCGTGGGAACAGTATTCCACCCATCAAGCCCGACATTACGCTAAAGATGACGGCCAAGATGATGATAGCGGGGATCGAGACCAGTACCCGTTATATGTGAATAATCTGTATATCAGAAGTGGTATGACTTTCATTACCTATCTAAAGATTTCTTGAAATCTGTTACCCAATTCGATATGGTCTTTTTTGCTCTAAAGCCGGTGCTACCATTGCTTAGAGTAAAGCCGATTCCAGCTTCACTTCCAGCAGAGTAAACTGCTGTAATTGCGCTTCCCTTTTTATTGCAATACTTTTTTAGTATCGTAGGAAAAAATAATCTGGCATCCGGTTTTCCTTCTTTTTCCCAAATCTCTCTAATACTCTTTTTTAACTCTTTTTCATTGTCATTATTATCGGGATCGTTAATATCTAATTCCTCAAACCAATTTTTTAGAAATGAATCATTTATTGGCCATTTTTCTATCTTTTCTAGGTATCGCCTAAATTCATCCTTATTGATAGTGCAGTCAGAAGACGAACATGAATAGTGTGGCTCTAATATGTAAGTTTGTGGTCTTTTATCATACAAGTTTTTATCGCTTTCCTGGGTAAAAACTATATTGATATTCCCAGTAATCTTCGTTGGGTCAATGTGCTTGATATAAATTCCCTCACGAGCAAGTGGATGTGGGGTTTTATCAAAATATATCCAGCCATCTATATCCCCATAAGCTCTTAGCAAAAAGTTAGCGTGTATTGTGAGCCAAACCCTCGGCCAATTTCGTCAATAGCCTGCTCAAGCTCATCCGGCATAAATGTTTTGAATGGCAGCCATTCATATTTCATTTTATGCCACAGCAATTCAATCCGATTCAACTCAGGGCTATAGGGCGGCAGGAAATAAAATCGAATACCTTTCTCTTCCAGCAAATCCCAATACGGCTTCAGTTTTTTGGCCGTATGAATGGACGCATTATCTAAAATCACCACCAATGGCTTGCTGACGCGTTGGACCAATGCCATCAGAAAGCCAAAAAACCACAGACCATTGACGCTTTGCCACAGCTTAGTCAGCATTAATCGACCCGATGAAAGCAAAGCGCCAATGACGTTCATCCGCTGCGCGCGTTTAGCGGTAATGGCATGAACTTCTCCGCTTTTGGTCCAAGCCGAACGATTCGGTGGTTGTGGTGCAAATCCGGCCTCATCCACATAGGCCAATTCGATTTCGCCGGCTTGCGCTTGCTGAATCAGTGCGGCAATGTCGTGTTGGGCCCGCTCGAAGCGCTCGGGATCACGCTTTTTTTTAAACTGTAACGGGTGCGCTTCCATACATAGCCCATCCGTTTTAACTCGTTCCGCAAGGTGCTGGCGCTAATCGTCACGTCGCATTCCGTCGTTAGACGACTGACCAATGCCCGGCAGTTTAAAGGTTCCGCATCGATCCATTCTTTGAGCCGGCATCGATGCGCGTCAGTCAATTTACTTGGTGCACCACTGCGGGGTTGATCCGGTAAACTGTTCAGCCCATTTCTCCACCACTTCCGCCGCCGCTCCCGTATAGCTTCCGGTTTCACGCCTTGCTGTTCTGCAATCGCAATGACTGTCTGGCCATTGGCTAACATCAAAATGGTCTGTGCCCGCTCCCGTTCTCGCCAATCGCTCCCTTTTTTGATAATTTGCTGGAGCTGCTCTCGTTCGCTTTCGTTCAATTCTATTGCTCTTGCCCGCATTCTGTCGCTACCACCACACCTGAAATCTCGCTATTTTAATGCATGGTGATTTGTTGTTAAGCGCTTAAAATTGCGCTGGAAAAAGGAAATAAACACACGTCGATACTCACCGATAAGGAAATAGACGCTTTTCAAGCCAACTGGATCGTCGTCGCCCAACAAGCCAACACCGACACCGGATTCAGCGGTACGCTGTTCAAAACCCCAGGTTCTAATCCCGAATACGTCATCTCCTTCCGCAGCACCGAATTCGTCGAAGATAACATCCGCGACGGCGGCACCAACAACTCCATTCACGATTACGGCTGGGCCTTCGGCCAAATCAGCGACATGATGAAATGGTTCGACGGCCTGAGAAGTAGCGGCCAATTGCCGGCCGACGCCCATTTCACCGTCACAGGCTATTCGTTGGGTGGCCACTTGGCCACAGCGTTCGCGATGCTGGCTCAAGAACAAGGCTGGATAAATCAAATCGACCATGTCTACCTGTTCAACTCGGCCGGTACTGGTGGCCTGAACAATGGCAACAGCCTCGATCAAGTCATCAATAGGTTTGATCAACTCTGGAACAACGGCCAACCCGACGAAAATTTACTAATGTCGCTTGCCCAAACCGTCGGTTCAGGGCTGTACGATCAAGCCATCACCGCCGCCAATAATGCCGAAGCCGAATGGCGGCGGGTACGAACCTTGACCGACAGCACCGGCGAGCCGAATCAATCTTTTTTAGGTGTCATGGGCGATTGGCGCTTTCATCTGGCGATGAAACTGGCCGCAGAAGGCGCAACTACCGGTGCGCCATTTGGGGCCGCCATTCCTTTTACGGACACGCTCTATGCCAATACGGGCTTGTCGGACAAAATTACCGAAGTCGCCGGCTCGGGTTTTTCGGCCGTCGCGGTCAGCGGTTATCGGCACACCACTGACCAAGCCATCGTGCAGATCGAAGATCAACCCTTGTGGCGAGGCACCCCGGAGCATATCGCCGACTTGATCGACAATTTCAATGCCAGCTTCAAAGCTTTAGCCATCAGTGATCATTGGGATGTCAACGATTTCGGCGATACGCACAGCTTGGTGTTGATGATAGATTCGCTGACGGTGATGGATACCTTCGCGGCGCTTGATACCAGCGTCACTCTGGAGCAATTAAACCGCCTGATCCAATCGGCCAACAATCGCAATGCCAGTACCGAACCCGGCCAGCAGGGCCAATCCGAAGGCAATACACTGGAAATTTTAGTCGACAAACTATACAAAGCCGTTGTCGGTATCGGCCAAGCACCTGAGTTGCATAATGCCACCTATATCGATTCCAAAACCGGTGCCACAGTCAATCTCACCGACGGCAATTCGTGGTCGAACATCGAGTCTCGCAATGCGTTGCACAATAAATTAGCCGAGATTAAGACTGCGATAAAGACCGAGATCGATGATGGCAAAAGCTTTGCGTTAACCTTGCTAAGCGATGCGAACTCATCCGGCATGGTAGCTAAAGCAACCCAAAACGATGCCGAAGGCTTGGCCTACCGTTTTGCATTGGCCGAACTCAATCCTTTCGTCGTGACTGGCCTCGATTATGTGGCTTCAAACGTAAACGGGGCGCTGGATTTGTATAACTCGGCCAATGGTACCGGCGATCTAACCGAGCAGTATCTTAGAGACCGAGCCGCGATGCTAGATTGGAAACTAAAATACGACGGTGGCAAACACGATTATAACGACTTGATTGTAGCCAATTACCTATCTGCAGTCACTCTAGTAACAGCGAGCAATCCAATCATTCCTAGTGCCTATTTGGCAAGTGAAGCTTTCAAGCTTTATAAGGATAAATCCTATAGTGACGAATGGGATACTTTGCAATTTTCAGGCAATTGGACCTATATCGACAAGACTTTACTGGTCGATGGCGAGCCGCTCAAAATTGTTATTGACGACTTAAGCCTATTTTCGGACGATCATCAAATCGTCTTCGGCTCGCAGTCTGGCGAAATGCTTAACGGCAGCAATACCAGCGACAGGCTCTACGGTGGCGGCGGAGACGACCTATTAACCGGCGGCAAGGACAACGATTACCTGGAAGGCGGCCGTGGTAGCGACATTTATGCCTTCATCGCCGGCGATGGCATGGACACCATTCTGGATACCGATGGTCAAGGTAAAATCACCTTCGAAGGGATACAGGCCAAAGGCCAGACCGGCATTGCCGCCAACCAATGGATACATGCCGGCAACACTTGGCAGGATCTCCAACATAGCATCGGTTACAACTTGGTGGTCCGTGCCGATGGTACTCAGGATTTATTGATCGCTACGGCGAGCAATACCTTATTCGTCAAAAACTGGGCCGAAGGCGAATTGGGTATCAATTTGGCCGCCGGTCAAGCGCCCGCTGCGCCAAATGGTTTGAAGCTGTTCGGCGACCTCAAACCCCTAGACCAAGACCCCAATATCGCTGGCATCCAGATCGGCACCGATGCTCTAGGCAACGTCATCGTCGGTACCGAAGCCGATCCCGGCCGGGAAGACACGCTTTACGACGATACCGGCAACGATTTGCTGGAAGGCTATGCCGGCAGCGACATCCTGCTGGCCAATCGCGGCGGCGACAATCTGCTGTACGCCGACCAACAACAAGACTTCCAAACGCTCTACAACCAAGGCCAAACCGCAACGGGAACGGGACAACGCGGCGACCTGTTGAGCAGCGGCACGGGCAACGATCAACTCTATGGCAGCACCGGCCAGGATATATTGGCTGGCGGCGATGGCGCCGACGTGTTGGTGGGTGGGGGCGATGACGACATGCTCTACGGCGACGGCGGTATCGCCAACCCAAGCGGCAGTTGGTCCGAGGCCCAAGTCGCCGAGCTGGACGAAGACGGTGTGGTTCATCACCGCAAGCAACTCAACGGGGCCGTCGTTCAGGCGGCGGCGTTGGGTGGTAACGACATTCTGTACGGCGGCAACGGCAACGACCTGCTGGACGGCGGCCAGGGCAACGACGTGTTGGACGGCGGGGCCGGCCGCGACATCCTGCAAGGCGACCTAGGTAACGACGTACTGTACGCCGACGAACAAAACGCCGAAGCGGGGTTGGGCTCGGTCCCGGCCGATCGTTTGGGCGACTTTCTCAGCGGCGGTAGCGGTGACGACATGCTGATCGGCGGCGGCGGTTCCGACGCGTTGATGGGCGGCGAAGGTAGCGACTGGCTGGAAGGCGGCGCCGGTAACGACATCATTTTTGCGGATGCCGACTACACCACCCAAACCAACGATTGGACCTTCGCCAAAACCGACCAGACCTACCCCTTCGCCGACTCGACCCGGCCCAACCTGAACGGCGTCGGCCTCGGTCCGGTGAACGGCGCACTCGATACCGAGACGGTAACCAAGCGCCGGAATGCTGCAAACGAGGCCGCTTGGCCGCTAGCGGCGCGATCCAGAAAAAGCGCGTAAATGCGCAAGCTGTTGCAAAAAACGAAACGAATGGTACTAAAGGGTTATGGTAACGAGTTAACCTGTTAGACAAAATCGACCGACCCTGCCAAGGGGTCGTGTCAGAACCAACGGCGACGACCTGATAACGGATGTTCCGCAATTGGACAAGCATCATCAATGGAAGCGATTAAAAAATTGATGGAGATTTATATGAATTTGAATAGTTTGAAAATATGGCGTAATGCCCGATGGTTATTGCACCTTACGGCCTTGACAATGACGGAAAGATAGAAACAGCCGTTCAGGATGGTTTTTTCCAGGGTATGGTCTACGGTGCCAGTTCATTTTCTGTCTATCCCCTCGGTACACTGAACATAAAAGACCTAATAGGCGCCACGATATATAAGCAAAGAAATGTACAAGGCATTAGATTGATACATGGCGCAGAGAATATTCCGACCATCAAATGGCATTCACTTCGTCCTTTTATTCTGGATAGCGTTACTTATTTGATTGGCGCTCGTTTTGAAACGCCCTATGACGATTTTGAGCCCAATCACATATACAAAGACTATATGGATATATTGAAATACATCAAAGGGTCTCGGTTTGTGAAAGGTAGCGATCAACCGCTATTAGAATTTGAGACCATCTGCCGTATTCGTATGGCTGAAGAACGTTAACCATACAAAGGAAAATAACCATGTCACTGACCACATTCAATACCAGTTATATAGGAAGTGGCTATATGATGTCTTTAAAAATATTGTGTATTTTTTTTATTCTTGCGCTCTTCAATCTATGTTATGCGGATCAGCATAAAAATACATGTAAAGAAATCCATGACAAATTAGTGCATCGACAGAATAAAAAAGATCGGGCCAACTTTATTCTAGCTTATCAGCAAATAAGACCTGGAGAGGATTATTATCAAGGCATTGATATCGAAGGTGATGGCATTGACGATTCTATTATAAGGAGCTGTGGCGCAGGCATTAATGGTCTTTGCTCTTTATATGTCAATCTTTCTAGTGGGAAAAAATATGAACTAGAAGAGGCAAAGTTTTTTCTAATTCGCGTAAATAAAAAAATCTATGTTTTAGTTGGTGAGACGTCAGAAGCTGAAAAATATAAGACTGGAAAAAGGAATGTATACAGTATAAGCGACGGCGGAATAAAGATAATTTGCGATGGCCTTTAAAATAGAATTTTGGAGTTTTTATGATTAAATACAGTTTTTTTCAAAATACACAGGATTATGTTGACGCTGTAGTTGATGTGATCAGTCGAGCCGAGGGATATATTCAATATGTTAAAAATATTGGAGATGGGAAAGCTACTATAGGTTATGGATATACGTTTGAGCGTAACGATAATGTTACTATCTGGAAAAATGCCAACATTACATTAAGTGATGAGCAATGGGTAGTTCTAAAGAAAATCGATTTGGAACCAATCCTTAGCCAAAAAACAACAATTGCCATCTCTGAATTTAGCAAAAACTTGACTAATTTAGAGGCGAAATTACTGCTCGGCCAAACTTATCAGAATTATGAGTCAGCCGCAAACGAACTTGCTGTGCCCCAATCATGGGAGCGTGTTGCATTGGTTTCAATAACATATAATCGTGGGTTGCCAGCTATTCATAACAAAATGCAAGGTTTTTACGATGCGATTTATGCAGATGACAGAGCAGAGGCTTGGTTTCAAATACGCTATAACGCTCAAACTTCAAATCCCAATTTTGTCGATGGTATAGCCAAACGCCGCTATTACGAATCCGAAATATTTAGTCTTTATGATCCTGATACCGTAGACGAAGCTCAAGCCAGACAAATCTACGCCATGTATAACCGGCATCATGACGATATTCTAAATTATGAGGCCACTTACGGCAGTCAAATTAGTAACGCTAATCGAGATTACCATTTATCACCAGATAACGCCGTTCAAACCCTAGAAAACAGCCTACAGAAAGCCGCCAGCGTATTGATTGGGCTTTATCTCCCCGATAGCCTGGGTGATGCCATCAACCCGTTGGACATTCAACTTGCCACTGAGCAACAGTTGGATTTGATTGGTGCCAAACGCGATGGTTATCGAATCAATGTCGGTGCGGATCAAAACGACCTCCTCATCGGCAACAACCAAGCCAACACCCTCCAAGGCCTGGGTGGGAGCGACATTTTAGTCGGCAACGGCGGGGACGATACGCTGATTGGCGGCACCGACAGCGACACCTTGCTGGGCGGCGAAGGCAACGACATCTATGTCGTCAGCCAAGGCGACGGCTTCGATACCCTGATCGACAGCGACGGCCAAGGCCATCTCTATTGGAGCTTGACCGACATACAGGGCGACGGCAACACCGCCGCCGATAAATGGAAAAAGTTCAGCGCCACCACCTGGCAAGACCAAACAAACCTCCAAGACACCATCACTTACCACTTACAAACCGAGTCGGACAACACCCAGACCTTGTACATCCTGCGTAAGGGAGATGCCGTCAAAATCCTAAACTGGCATCCGGGCGATATAGGAATTACCCTGGGCGATGGTGCCGGGCCTGGCGCCGCAGAGTACACCTACCTCGGCGACCAGCGCGCGCCGCTTACGGGTTCTCCCGGTGCGTTAACCTACAATTGGGGGACGACCTCCTGGTCGGTCGACGGGACGCTGACCGGCGGCGTTTCCGAACAAGACTTCAGCGATGTGATTTACGGCGACCAGCATGCCGCCAGCGACAAAGACTTCATCAACGGTCTGGGCGGCAATGACGCGCTGGATGGCCGGGGCGGCAACGACCGGATCGACGGCGGTGCCGGCGACGACTTGATTGGCGGCGGGTCCGGCTCGGACACCATTCATGGCGGAACCGGCAACGACGAAATCCTCAGCGCCACAGGCTTAAACGCACCGCAACGCACTGGGCCTAACGATGTCTGGCAAGCGCCCGCCGGGGAAACCATCTGGACCCTGGGCAGCACCTGGGGAATTTACGATAGTGGTAATAACTCCTCTATCATTAGCGGCGGCGGATCATTAACGCTGGACGATGCCCCGGATGTGGTTTACGGCGATGCCGGAGACGACGACATTGTTGGCGGCCACGGCGACGATTACCTGGACGGCGGTGAGGATAATGACGCTTTAAGCGGCAATGGCGGCAACGACCTGCTGGTTGGCGGTGGCGGCACTGACTTTCTGCGCGGCGACGGTTCGGTAACCACTGGGTTTTATTCGACCACCCCGGCTTTACTGCACGGCAAGGACTTTCTGGACGGCGGTGCGGGTAACGACTTGCTGTTCGGTAATGGTAACGACGATATTTTGCTCGGCGGCGCCGAAAACGACATCGTGTGGGGCGACGATACGGAAAGCGAGCTGGCCTTGCAATATCACGGCAAAGACTATCTGGACGGCGGCGCCGGCGACGATACCCTCTACGGCAATGGTGGCGACGATACCCTGATCGGCGGTGCCGGTAATGATACGCTGTATGGCGGTAAGGGTTTCGATACCTATCTCATCAACGCCGGCGAAGGTATAGACCACATCATCGATACCGATCCTGAAAAGAACAGCAAAATTATCTTCGGCAACGGCGTGAATTCTAGCGATGTTAAATTGCGTTTGGGTTCGCTGATGCTGGACCTGGGCAGCGGCAATGCCGTACATATCGAAAACTTCGACCAAACCGACGTGTTCAACAGCTCATCGGTCAGCCGCTTCGAATTCGCCGACGGTACCACGCTCAGCATCGAACAACTCTTGGCACGTGGCTTTGATCTGGATGGCACGGATCTCAACGATACAATCATCGGAAGCAATACTGTCGATCGCATAAATGGCTTGAATGGAGACGATGTATTAATTGGCGGAGAGGGTGATGACATATTAGATGGTGGAGGCGGCGCCGACTATTTGCTAGGGGGCGAGGGAGACGATACCTACCTTGTCAACGTGGGTGGTAGCACGCGGATAGCGGATTTTTTCGGCACAAATCGTCTCCAAATCTCCACCGTAACAGGATCTGGCGGCTATTTACCCATAATCAATGTCCAATCCGGCGATTTAGTCGTAGTCAGACCAGATGGTAGTAACGTTCAAGTCCTTCAAGCGTTGTTCGGAACCAATCTGTCGATCAGAAGTGATGACGGTCGTTTAGATATTGCATCCCTGCGTGATTGGGTAGGTACAAATGTCAATCTCTCAATGAACCTCACCGTACAGAACGAGGACGGCAATCTCTTCGGCGGCGCCGGCATGGACACTCTTAGCGGGAATACGAGCGCGAATACTTTATGGGGTGGCAACGGCGCAGATCAACTATTTGGAATCGACGGTAACGACTGGCTGATAGGGGACGACGGTAACGACACCCTGGTTGGCGGCGAAGGCGACGATACGCTGGTCGGCGGACTAGGTGACGATCTACTCATCGGTGGAAATGGCATCGATAGCTATCGTTGGGGTTCGGAAACCGGGAATGATGTGATCGCTTGGCAGCCGGGTGCCGAAAATGATCGCGTGTCATTCAGCGAGGGAATACGGCGTAGCGACATTCAACTGATCCGCCAAGCTAACGGTGACTTCGTTATTCAATTACTCAATGGACCGGAAGCGACGCTAACCCTGGAAGACTGGTTCAATGAAGACGAGTTTATCGGCCAGTTTCAGTTCGCGGACGGCTCAACAATCGACAGTACGGAGCTTGATAATTTACGTCATTCTCGAATAACGGGTGGGGCAAGCGACGATCTGTTACTGGGATCCCAATTTGCTGACACCGTGGAAGGAATGAATGGTGACGATATCCTAGACGGTAGCCAAGGCGACGATACCCTGTTGGGGGGCAATGGCACCGATACCTACATACTAAAGTCTGGCAATATGGGAATCGATACGGTTGTTGAGCAAACGGACGAAACCAGTGTTATCAGATTGGTTGGGTTAAATTTTTCTGATTTGGAAGGGCGTGTTGACGGTAGTTCTTTATTGCTCACCTGGCAAAATGGCAATCAGGGATTGAAACTCGCGGACTTTTATGAATTGCCGCACGAGTGGTTGATTCAAAACCGAGAGGGCGAAACCCAATCGCTCACGGAAGTTTTAGTGACTAATGCGGCTTATAGAGCCTCGATCGAGAAAATTGCTGGCTTAGAAGAAACTTTTGTACTTGATTGGCGGACCAGGGCCGCCGACCGATTGGTAAAGTCTGGTTTCACTCAATTGAATGATGGAACTTTTGAGCAAAAATCGCAAATTCATTTCAATTACGATTTTATTCATTTCACGCCCCCAGCAACTTCACGACCTGACCAGGAATCCGGCTATATCTATACGACCGATTGGTTGAAAACCGAACTGGCTGTCAAAACCGTGATATTAGACGAACTAAGTCAGGCACGGGGTTATGAACAGAATTGGGATTCTGGTGTTTATAGGACAGCGCTTTCAGGATGGAACCGAAACCAATTCGAGGAATTTGAAAATATTTATCGCGAGAATAGAGTTTTAAAATCTGAAATTGTCAATCTTGGCCTCGGCTGGGAAGCTAATTCATTTTTCATCCCCATTGGTGGGACAGTCCACCCTTTTGGTGGAATTGTTGGTCAATATCTATTATCCTGGGAGGAAGTCGAAAATCAGTTTCTGTATCAGCAGCAACACTTTCATGTTAATGCGAGCGTAAACATCTCTGAAGTTTCTGAAAGTACCGGTGGCGAGATCGGTGCGGTTGAGTTAGGCCGTCAGTTACAATCTGGACAAACTTTGCCCTCGCATTTAAAATTAAGGCTTGAAACGATTAATACCGTGAGGAATCTAATTAAAGTTGAGGGAAGTGTAAGCGACGATCATATTGTTATTCGAAACGCACCACCTGCTTTGATTATTAAAGCCGGTGATGGGAATGATTTCGTCGACAGTTGGAATTTTCATGGCGAGGGTAATGAAGAGACCGTGGCGTTTCTTGATGGGGACGGTGGAAACGATACCCTGTTAGGAACGTCGAATGCCGATGTACTGATTGGCGGCAATGGCGTGAATTATTTGCTAGGAAATGGAGGTTCCGATCGCTATGTACTTTCTGCGGGGGGATTTGACATTATCAATCCATGGTTCGAGACTAATTATTTCGTTAGCGTAGCAAGCATTGATGTTTTGGAACTGCCGGATGGCGTGACGCAGCTCAATCTAAAATCGCGCTACAGCGTAATAAAAATTAACGGCGAACGTTTCCAAACCGTGGAATTGAATTGGAATGGTGCGTCTCACGCGGCTATCTTATTACCTGGCGAGAATGCACAATTTGACGTATCTTCGTTCGATACGGTAACCGTTCGTTTCGCCGATGGTAGTACTCTCGGGCTTGACGAATTGTTATCCAGTACGCCGTCATTTTTGGGGTTCTCAGGGGAGTGGGATGAACCGTACTTCGTAAATTCCGATACTTCATTTATCTCAGAGTGGCAGTTACCGTTGCCGACTGCCGAGTTTCGTTTGGGCATGGGAGAGGCCGTAGCGCACAAGTTCTCGGGTGGCGTAGTATTTGATTGGAGAATTGATCCTGAGGATGTGGTATTAGTTAAGTCCGGGAACGATTTATTGATTACATTTAGCGATACTTCCGACTCGTTGCGGTTAGTTGATTGGTATTTTCAAGACGACGAACCGGAACTAATTTTCGATGACGATGAGTGGAGTTATTCCTTTGCGTCGGCGCTTGGTACAACGCTAATGGGCTCGGCGTTAAATGATAATTTAGTATCGCCCGATGATTATTCGTGGACATTAATTGGGCAATTGGGTAGCGACAACATAATTGGCAAAGGGGGCAACGATACATTAGTTGGCGGCGAAGGTAGCGACACCTTAGCGGGTGGGAATGGTGATGACACCTACGACCTGGATGCCTCCGACGGACTCGTGGATTCCGTATTGGAATATGACGGAGAAGGCACCGATACGGTGTACATCACAGGTGTCCAAGCTTATACGTTGACCGCCAACGTTGAAAACGCGATATCCAACGGTACTGGGCTAAGCTTGGCCGGAAATACGTTGGACAATCAACTAACCGGCGACGCCGGCACCAACACCTTGAAAGGCAACGCCGGCGCAGATACGTTGATCGGCTTGGACGGTAACGATACTTACTCAGTCGATAACGCTAACGACCACGTTATCGAGAATGCCGGCGAAGGTAACGACACGGTGTATTCCAGCGTCAGCTACGCCTTGCCCGACAACGTGGAGAATTTAGGCTTGATCGGCTCAGCCGCGATCAATGCTACCGGCAACGGTCTGGACAACATCATCTACGGCAACGCCGCTGCCAATATCCTCAGAGGTGGCGCCGGCACCGACACCTTGCGCGGTGGGCAAGGCAACGATACCTATGAGGTGGACAACGCTGGCGATGTCGTTCTCGAAGCTGCCGGCGAAGGTAGCGACACGGTGTATTCCAGCGTCAGCTACGCCTTGACCGACAATGTGGAGAATTTAGGTTTGACCGGCTCAGCCGCGATCAATGCTACCGGCAACGGTCTGGACAACATCATCTACGGCAACGTCGCCGCCAATACCCTCAGAGGTGGTGCCGGCACCGACACCTTGCGCGGTGGGCAAGGCAACGATACCTATGAGGTGGACAACACCGGCGATGTCGTTCTCGAAGCTGCCGGCGAAGGTAGCGACACGGTGTACGCCAGCGTCAGCTACGCCTTGACCGACAATGTGGAGAATTTAGGTTTGACCGGCTCAGCCGCGATCAATGCTACCGGCAACGGTCTGGACAACATCATCTACGGCAACGTCGCCGCCAATACCCTCAGAGGTGGTGCCGGCACCGACACCTTGCGCGGTGGGCAAGGCAACGATACCTATGAGGTGGACAACACCGGCGATGTCGTTCTCGAAGCCGACGGCGAAGGTAGCGACACGGTGTACGCCAGTGTCAGCTATGCCTTGACCGACAACGTAGAGAATTTAGGTTTGACTGGCTCAGCCGCAATCAATGCTACCGGCAACGGTCTGGACAACATCATCTACGGCAACGCCGCCGCCAATACCCTTAGAGGTGGCGCCGGCACCGATACCTTGCGCGGCAGTACCGGCAACGACACCTACGTTCTGGGCCGGGGCTACGGTGCCGACACCGTGGTCGAGAACGATGCGACGGTGGGTAATACCGATGTGGCCCAGTTCCTGACCGGCGTGAGCGCCGACCAGTTGTGGTTCGTCCATGCGGGGAACAACCTGGAAGTCAGCATCATCGGAACTTCGGATAAGCTGGTCGTGCAAAACTGGTATAGCGGCAGCGCCAACCACGTCGAGCAGTTCAAGACCACGGACGGCAATTTGACCTTGCTGGATAGTCAGGTCGAGAGTCTGGTGTCGGCAATGGCGGCCTTTGCACCGCCGTCGTCGGGCCAAACCACGTTGCCGACGAATTACCAAACCGCGCTGGCGCCGGTGATTGCGGCCAACTGGCAATAAGCGGCGTCAGCGTGTCCCATCCCCGAGGTCAAGCATCTCGGGGATGGGGCGTTGGGGCGCCAACTTTGGTTGAATGAGTTCCCAAGAATCCCTTGGTTCCGCGCTCGAGAATGACGCTCGGTGTGGTTGAGCGCCGCCTCGTTTGTGGGAAGGAAAAGGAATGGAAGCGGCCGCTGTTTTGACGGGCTTGTTAATCCCGCCGCCGTAACCGATCCAGCCATCCAAGCTGCGCCGGCAAACACACCGTGTTGAGATCGTAGCGCTCGATCACCGTTTGCCGGGCGTTGTGCCGCATGGCGGCAAACCCCGCCGGCCCCGCTTTTAAACCTTCGATGACTCGTTCGGCAATCTCGCTGGGCGAGAAGAAATCCACCAACCAACCGTTATCGCCGTCGCAAATCACTTCTTGCACCGGCGCGGTATTCGAAGCCACCACCAGACAGCCGGCGGCCATCGCTTCCAGCACCGACCAGGACAACACGAAGGGATAGGTCAGGTAGACGTGGACCCTCGATAGTTGCAGTATCTTCAGAAAGGTCGGATACGCCACCTTGCCCAAAAAATGCACCCGCCGCCCATCCAGGGCGTCGCCAAGTTCCGCCTGTAACTGTTGACGATAGGTCTGCCCCGGCGGCAGGCGCTTGCCGTAACTGACCTCATCGCCGCCGACGATCACGATCCGTGCCTGGGGCCGGGCTGCCAGGACGGCCGGCAGACTGCGCATGAAGCTGGGAAAACCGCGATAGGGCTCCAGATTGCGGGCCACGTACGTGACGACTTCGTCGGCCCGGCTCAGCGTCAGCCCGGTTTGCGCCAGGGATAAGGCCGCATCCGGGTTCGGGCGGACGATGCTCGTGTCGATGCCGTCGTGGATGACGTGTAATTTGTCGTGGTAGCCGGTCGGATAGCGCGATTTCTGCCAGTGAGTGGGACAGAGTCCGGCATCAACCGTATCCAAGGCCAAATAATTACCCAGATTCTTGGTCCGCAAGCGCGGTCCGTCGTCGAAGGCGGTCGGCTCGTTCGGATCGAAACCGACATCGGCGCCGCTCAGCCGGTAAAAGAACTCGAAGTAACCCAGCAGCGGCGATTGCGGGAATACCTCCTTCAAATACCAGATTTCGCCCCAACCGTTATGACCCAGCATCAAATCCGGTACGAAACCGGCCCGTTTTAAGTCCAGGGCGATGCGGGCAACACTTTGAGCGTTGATCACCGCCGTTTCGGTTTCCCGCAAATATTGGTGAACGCTGTGCGATCGTGCCCGGTGCGGTCGGTAGACCATTTTCCGCACGCCCGGCAGTTCGCCTTCCGAACGTTGGGTGATAAACACGACTTGATGGCGGGGATCGGCGGCCAGATGGGCGGCCAAGTGGCGATACTGGCCGGGGAAATTTTGATGGACGAATAGGCATTTCATCGGAGCTTAGCGCTTGATGTTGGGTTGTTTGCGATGTGTGTCGTCGTTTGGCGGATCAGCGAATACCGTTCTATGGCGTTCATCACTATTTGGCGCTGATAGCCGGCCGACCGTTTCCGTATCGCCCTTCAGCCTGCTCGATCAGGTCCCGTCCCAACAAACCGCTGCTGGTAAACAAGCGCAAGCGAGCCGCTCGCCAGTCGGCGAGGGTGCGCAGGCGTTCCTGACGGGCGTCGGCCAACGCGGTCTGGGTATTCAGCAGTTCCAGAATGTCGGCGGCGCCTTTGTCGTAACGCCGCCGGGAGCTGTCGACCGCGGCTTGCGCGCTGTCCAGCCAAGTCGCCGAATAGCTGAGGTTGCGCAGCGCGGCTTCGGCCTCGGCGTGGGCCTTGACCACATCCAGCAGGGTCTGCCGCTCGGTGTCGGCCAGTTCGGCCGCGCGCTGCTCGGCTTGGGCCTGAGCGCCGCGGATTTTGTAGGTGCGGACAAAGCCTTCGAACAGTGGGATGGTCAGATTGATACCGATAGTTTCCACTCTCGTTTGGTTTTGCGACAGGGCTTGATTGGGGTAGCCGTTTTGATAGGCGTTCAGGCTAAAGTCCAGCGTCGGCAAACCTTCGGCGCGGACCTGCACGATACGTTCCTTGGCGGCTTCCCACTGGGCTTGGGCCGCGACGATGGCCGGATGGCGGCGCTGGGCTTCGGCCAGCCAGGTTTGCAAATCGCGGCCGTCTTGGGCCAGCGTCTCGCCGGCCACCGCCGTGTCGACGTTGTCCGGCAAATTCAGTAGCGTTTCCGGCGCGATACCCATCGCCTGGCGCAGTACCGCCAAGGCCTTGCGGTAGTCGCCGTCGGCCCGGCTGCGTCCCAATGCCGCCTTGGCCAGGGCGGTTTCGGCTTGCAGGGTATCGCTACGGCCGCTGACGCCGCCGGCCTCGCGGCGGCGGGCGCTCGTCAGGGTCTGGCCGGCCAGGGCCTCGCTATCGGTCTTGGCCCGCCGTTGGGCGTTGGCGGTTTGGGCGTCGAAATAGGCTTGAATCACGCCGTCCAGGATGCGTTGAAACACCGCGTCTTGATTGGCCAGCGCTTGGGTCAATAGCCAGTTGGCGGCGGCCAGATTGGCCGCGCGGCCACCGAAGTCGAACAAGCGCCAACTCAGATTGCCGTATAAGGTAAAGCCGTCGGTCTCGCTTGAGGGGATGGATGAATCCGGATATTGGTAATAACTGTTCAGATGGTTGACGGCCGCGTTCACGGTCGGCCAATATCCGGCCTTGGCCACGCCGAGATTGGCGGCCTGGATTTTGAGTTCGGCCCAGGCGGCTTGGGCTTGCGGATGATTGCATAGCGCCAGATCGACCGCGTCGTCCAGCAGCAACGGCGTTGCGAAGTCTTTTTCAACCGGACAGACGATGCTTTGCCGGTCGCCCGGCAACACCGCGCCCTGCGTCAGCACTGGCGGCCGGGTATTGAGCGGATCGTCGAGCACGTCGGGAATGTTGGGTACGGGGGATAGATCAACACTTAGGGCCAACTTGGGCATTAGGCCCAGCGCCACACTCAGCGCCAGTGCCGTGGCCGAACGGCCAGGGCGGCACGCTGTTCGCACCGTTTTGGCGTTAACGCTCACGCAAGCTTTCCCGGCCGTGCTGCAACAGCGGCGTCAACACGTATTCGATCACCCGGCGCCGGCCGGTTTTGATGTCGGCCTGGATCGACAAGCCGGGCGACAGCGCGGCATCATGGCCGTCGACCGCCAGCGTGGCTTGGTCGAGGGCGATGCGCACGCTGTAGATCAAGCCTTTTTTCTCGTCTTGAATCGCATCGCGCGACACGTGGGCCACCTGGCCAGTGACGGTGCCGTATTTGGTATAGGGGAAGGCGTCGATCTTGACTTCGGCGCGTTGGCCTTCCCGAACGAAGCCGATGTCTTTGTTTTCCAGGGTGGCTTCGACTTCGACCGTACTGTCTTGCGGCACCAATTGCAGCAGAGGCTGGGCCGCCGCGACCACGCCGCCGACAGTATGCGCCGCCAATTGCAGCACGGTGCCGGCCACCGGGGCGCTCAGTTTCAATAACCGGCCGTGGGCGTCGGCGCGGGCGGCGTCCTGCTCGGCGTCGCTGGCCAGTTTGCCGGCTTGGGTGCGTTCGTCGAAGGCCAATTTACGGGTCTCGGCGATCAGCGCGGCGCGCTGGTTTTTGGTGCTGTCGAGTTGGCCTTGCAGCTCGATGCGGGCTTGTTCCTTTTCCAGGTAGGCGTGCGGGGCGACGTCGTGGGCCTCGGCCAAGGCTTGAAAGTCCCGAGCTTGTTGCGCGGCCAGCGGCAGCGCCACTGCGTAACGGGCGATATCGCCGTCCAGGCGCTGCCGCTTGGCGATGAAGTCGCGGTATTGGCCCGCCAAATGCGCCAACGCGGCTTGGTACTTGGCCGCGGGTACCTCGGCGGGACAGGCGAAGGCCGGCGCCTTGCCATGATCGATGGCGTCGATCAAGGCCTCGGCCCGCGCCTCCTGCAAGCGGGCTTCGATATAGTTGGCCCTGGCCTTGTCGCGTTCGGCGTCGAAGGCGCTGCTGTCCAGGTCCAGTAACGGGTCGCCTTGCTTGACGAACTGGCCTTCGCGCACGTAAATCGCCGCGACGCTGGCGGTATCGAGCGAGGCGATGGTCTTGGTACGGGCGCTGGGGATGATCTTGCCGGCGGCGTTGACGATGATGTCCACTTCGCCCAGACAGGCCCAGGCCAGCGTCGCGGCGACCAACGCCATCAACAGCCAGGCCACGCCGCGGCCCAAGGGCGAGACCGGTTTGGCCTGCAAGGCTAGGGCCGCCGGCAGAAACTCGGCTTCGTCGTTCGAGAGTGGCGGGCGATCCAGCTCTCGGCGCCGTTGCCAGAAGTAACGGAAGGTGTCGCGGTAACGGCCCCACAGTTCGGCGTAGGCTTGCAATCGGTGGCGCAGGCTCATGCCCCGGCCTGCTGCAGTTGGTACAAGTGGGCGTAGATGCCGTTCGGTACTTGCAGTAGCTCTTGATGCCGGCCGGTCTCGGCAATCTGGCCGCGTTCCATGACCACGATACGGCTGGCGTCGCGCACCGCCGACAAGCGGTGAGCGATGATCAATACGGTACGGCCCTGGCAGATGCGGCGCATATTGTCCTGAATGACTTTTTCCGATTCGTAGTCCAAGGCGCTGGTGGCTTCGTCGAAGATCAAAATCCGCGGATTGCCGATCAGCGCTCGGGCAATGGCGATGCGCTGGCGCTGACCGCCGGACAAACCGGTACCGTGTTCGCCGACCAGGGTGTCGTAGCCTTCCGACAATTCGCAGATGAACTCGTGGGCGCCGGCCAGTTTGGCGGCTTCGATGACGGCTTCGAACGGCAAGGCCGGGTTGACCAGGGCGATGTTGTCGCGAATCGAGCGGTTGAATAAGGTGTTTTCCTGCAACACCACGCCGATTTGCTGGCGTAGCGAGGCGGTGTCGATAATGCCGATGTCGTGGCCGTCGATCAGTACCCGGCCGCGGTCCGGCACGAACAGACGCTGCACCAGTTTGGTCAAGGTGCTTTTGCCGGAACCGGAGCGGCCGACGATGCCGATCACTTCGCCCGGCGCGATGTTTAAATTCACTGCGCGAATCACGTCCGGCGCATCCGGCCGGTAGCGAAACGAGACTTGGTCGAATTCGATGGCGCCGGCAATGCGCGGTAATCGGGTCTTTTGGCCCATGATTTCGCTACGGGTGTTGAGAATATCGCCCAGGCGGCGCATCGAGATGCCGACTTGTTGAAAGTCGTTCCACAGCTGCGCCAACCGTAAGATCGGCGCCGAGACCTGCCCGGACAGCATGTTGAAGGCCACCAGTTCGCCGACGGTCAGTTGGCCGTCGACCACCAGCGTGGCGCCCAGCCACATGATGGCGGCGGTCACCAGTTTGCTGATCAGGTTGACGCCGCCGCCGGCCAAGGTCGCCGCCTGCGTCACCGCCAGGCCGGCGGACACGTAAGCGGCCAGTTGTTTCTCCCAGTGCAGGGTCCAACGCGGTTCGACCGCCATCGCCTTGACCGTGTCGATACCGCTGATGGTTTCGACCAAAAAGGCCTGACTTTCGGCGCCACGGTTGAATTTCTCGTCGAGTCGAGCCCGAATCACCGGGGTGAACGCCACCGACAACAAGATATACAGCGGTATCGATACCACGACGATCAGGGTCAGCCACGGGCTGTAGTACAGCATCACGCCGATGAATATCACCGAGAACAGCAAATCCAGCAGCAAGGTGATGGCATTACCGGTCAGAAACGAACGGATATTCTCCAGCTCGCGGACTCTGGCGACCGAATCGCCGACCCGGCGCGCCTGAAAATAAGCGGTCGGCAGGGCCAGCAAATGCTTGAACAAGCGGGCGCCCAGTTCCACGTCGATCTTACTGCTGGTATGAGCGAACACCCAAGTGCGGATGCCGGACAAGGCGGCTTCGAACAGCATCGCGCCGATTAAGCCGATCGCAATCACGTTCAAGGTCTTCATCGCGTGGTTGACCAGCACCTTGTCCATCACCACTTGGAAAAACAGCGGCGTGACCAGGCCTATCAGTTGCAACACCAGCGAAATCAACAGCACTTCGCCGAACAGCTTGCGGTACTTGATCAGGGCGGGAATGAACCAGGTGAAATCGAATTGCGCGGCCTCGCCGGCATAGCTGGCCTTGGAAGTGAAAAACAGCAGCTCGCCAGTCCAGCAGGCCAGCAACTCGGCCAACGTCAACACCGTTGGCGGTTCGCCGGGGCGCTGGATCAGGACATTGGCGTCGGCGTTTGGCGTGCGCTGATTGCCGGCCGGCTGGCCGCCCGGAGCCGAAACCACGGGCGCCGGCACCCCGGCATCGAATTTGGCCAGGATGAAGTAGCGGCCGTCGATGTCCTTCGCCATTGCCGGCAACGGCGCTAACGCTAAACGTTGCGGGTCTTGCCGGCGCAACTGGGCGGTCAAGCCCACCCGTTGTGCGGCCAATTGCAAGGCTCGGTGGTCGAAACGGTAACGCCCCTCGCGATCCGCCACCAACATCGGCCCAAACTCGTGGCGCAACGCCGCTTCGTCGGCGGCCACGCCGTGGAAGGCGGCCATCATTAATAACGCGGCTAGTCCGGTGTCCAGGCCTGGAGAGTTTGGATTCGCTGATGTCATTGCGAGTAGCCGGTTAGAACTGGCACGTTTATCAGTGGGAAAACACTGAGTACACTGACGGAGCTGACGAATCGCAAATCGAACACGGGCATCCTTGACTAGAGGCGAATGAAATACAGGTTGGTAAATTCGAACTTTGTCGCTAACGGCAAGCCCGTTCTGCGAAAAGACCGGGCAAATCTAGTCTGCGTTGCGGCATTTGTCTAGAGGAACGGGTTGGCAATGTGTGGGAGCGCCAAGATTGAAAGATCGTCAGTGATTACACAGTGAAATTGAGTATAGGCGCCACCGGCTGTTTTGGAACAGGAATCACTGGTGGGTTTGCGGTCGGAATGGGTGGCGGCTTTAATCGGAATATGCAGATATAAACGAAATAGCAATCGTCATCAGTCCAGCAGCCGAACATCGCCATTCCTTCAGGGCCATTTCTGGCGGTATAAGCAGCATGGAACGCTCCCCGAAGGACGTACAATTCACCCGATTCATATTCTTGACGGCATAGCGTGATTCGGTGCCAGCTCATTGATTTTGTCATCCCATGCTCGCTTTCCAATGGAAGCTTATGTCGAAAGCAAGTGTAAGCCTGTTATTGGCTAATGCCAAACTTGGGGAGGCGTTACGATCCTCGATGTAAGGGGAGTGATTTGCAATCGAGAATTAAAAATAGATTAGCAAGTAAAAGGCTGGTTCTGAGTTAAGCAATTGCCACCGATTACTGTCATCGGTGACCCAATTGTCTGGTTTGAATGAAAGCTGCTATCGGCTGAAACAGTGATTCATCGTCACGACGAAGCTGGACTGAGCATAATGCCAAGTCGCTTAAATCTCGCGTAAGCCTAAATTTCAGGCACAAAAAAACCAGCTCTGATTTCTCAGTAACTGGTTGATTTTCTTATCGAATTGGTGGTGGGTCGTGTGCGATTCGAACGCACGACCATCGCATTAAAAGTGCCTCACCAACGAATTGAAACAACGTGAAACTGTAGTTTATTCCTTATATGTACACAGTTTCAAGTAGTTTTGTTTTGGTTTGATTCAATTTAGGCTCATGTCGTTTGACTACTGCGCCTAAATTTACGCCTTGAATTCGGTCCACTGTTACCAGAATGTCCCCCCTGAAATCGCTGCCGGAGCCATGTCCAAACCGTCAGCGAGCAGAATGGAATTGAGCTGGCGCAACGTCCCCGCCAAGTCGGTCAAAATATAAAAATGGACTATGTTTCGTCTAACGATGAAATTGGGACGCACAATGAAGAAACTAGCCTTTTCCCTCCTGCTGGTCGCAGTCAATGCCCAATCGGCCGTTACTTCGAAACTGACCGAGATTGAAACCGTCATGCCCGGCGAACTTTGCAATGCTCAAAGCAACGACGCGCTACAAAAACTGATGGAAAAACACATGGACGACAGGGGCATCATTAACCTCTATGCACTCTATCTGGGTCTGTGTCAGTTGGTGCATCAAGGGACCATCACAGAACAAGTCGCCTCGGAACAATGGGTCCCCGAGAAAACGCGGCTCATTGAGTCGCGCCGGCGGCGTTAGCAACTAATTTCGTGAGGAAAGCCTAATGAGATGTATCGCCTACAACGACGGCTATAAATACCAACTCAAAGAAACCTACGCCGTCGTTATCGAAATTAAACCGGCTTCTCTCATCCAGTCGGATTACATTGACCTGGACACCAGTGGCCAACTTACCATCCGCAAAGGCTACGCCTGGGATGGGCCATCCGGCCCCACCATCGACACTCCATCATTTATGCGCGGCTCCCTAGTGCATGACGCCTTGTATCAATTGATGCGGGACGAGTATCTGGATCGCAATGTCCATCGCGGCACCGCCGATCTAATTCTAAAAAGAATCTGCCTGGAAGATGGCATGTGGCCGGCGCGGGCATGGTGGGTTTATGAAGCCGTAAAACGCTTTGCCGATCCAGCATCGGACCCGGCATCAAAAAGACCACCGATAAAAGCGCCAGAAGGTTGCGACCCTTAAAACAATTAGCCAAGGTAAAATCGTAGATACCGGGCCGGCCGCAGCATTCGCTTAGGCCTGTTTCTTTATTCCTTGAGAATCCCGCCGCTGATCCCTGATTTTAGCCCGCTGCGCTACGAAATAATCCGGGTAGTACCAACCGGGCCGAGCCGGCGGCGGTGTTTGTCTGGTCTTGGGCATTATCGCTCCTGTGATTTTGGAGCTTTGAGTTTAGCGCAGGATCACGGAGAGTTTGGGGTGGTGTTCCGGTTATTCCTTGTCAGCTCGATCCGTTTAGATTGCTTTCAGCGAATATGTGTGGATTCAGAGAAGCTTAATTGGCCCGGAACGCTCCTCGCCGAGGGCGCTACCTACTTTTATAATTGCAGCGGGAAGGTATTTTGTGAGCCTCTTACCATCCCCATTGAGTAAATCAACTTTGAAACACGTTGTAACCTTTGAATCTGATTTCCAATTTATATCAGTCTGCTCTACCAAAGGTTGAAAATTAACTCGAAACGCAGTAATTTCGCCTGGCTTTACGATAATAGTGCTTGCGTCGCTCGACTTTCCATTGATTTCCAATTGACCCCAAGACTGTGATGAACCACCAGCGCCAACTGAGCAAGCCGACAGTGGAGGATTATGACCATGATTCCACAGATTAGTGACTTGAGTCTCCTGGTTGAACAGGACGATCCATTGAATATCAGTGATGGCTACGGAACGGTTGCCTCCGTTCACGAATACCATATCTGGGCTTACAGATAGCTCGATTTGCCCGTATATGCTTTCTACCGATGGCCCTTGGTATTTCATCTCTGGCGACCCCCTCACCGAATAAGTCCAATCAACCAACAATTCATCGTGGGACCAAAAGAATTGAAAATACAATGCGCCGAAAGAAATAATTGCGGCCGTAATTGAAACAAGTAATGAAACTCTTTCCGCAGTGGTCATTAATGCGCTCTAAGTTGGAACTATCGGTGATTTGTCTATGGTATTGAACCAAATAGATCACGATGTAGCAATGGAATACTACCGTTTTTGGCGGAGCTGTCCGCTGCAGCGTGGCCGCGAGTTTGCATCGAAAAAAGCCGGTGCCGGGCCGGCTCGAGATTGATTGCTAGACTGAGACCTAATTCAACTAGCTATTTTGAGTTTTGCGAATTCCACAATATCGAGGGAAATCATTTTTGAGTTGCCAGCGTATGGCTTGAGATGCTCGCTCGATAGATGCGCGTATCTTAGAACCATGTCGTAGCTCGCCCATCCGCCAAGCTTTTGTAACACGTCCAACGGCGTCCCGGCCTGAATATGCCAACTGGCCCACGTGTGACGAAGGTCGTGCCAGCGAAAATCTTCAATGCCGGCCCGAACCAGCGCCTTTCGCCACGCATTCCCGCCGGCCTTCTTTACGGGCTCGCCTTCGTAGACGAACACGTAGTCACGGTGCTGGCCTTGCCGACTTCTCAGCACTGACATGGCATCGGAATTGAGCGGTACCGCAATCGGCTTACCGGCCTTAGTCTGGTGAGACTCGATCCAGGCGCACTCTCGCCGCAAATCGACCTGTCTCCACAATAAACCGGTGACGTTGGCCTCTCTGAGACCGGTCGCCAGCGCGAACCTAGCCATCGCCGCCAGATGCTCCGGAAGCTCGGCGATGACGGCGGCCGCCTCTTCGTGCGTCAACCATCGGATTCGCTCCTTTGGCTCCGGCAAGAACCGAAACACCGGCACAGTATCGAGCCAATCCCACTCGTTCTTGGCCCGGTTCAATATCGCCCGGATCAGCGACAAGACCCGATTCGCCGTCGCATTGCTTGACCCCTCCGACTTCTTGGCGTCTCTGATCGATTCCAAAAGCGGCTTATCGATCTGGCTAAGCGTCTTGCCGCCTAAATGTCCGTCCAGCCAGCGCAGGTGATAGCGATCGGTCTCGATGCTGCGCTTGTGGCCGTCCTGCTCGGTAATCCACTTGATCACTGCGTCTTGCCAGGTGCGGTCTTCTTTCTTTCCGAGCTTGCAGACCTGCCATTGCTCCGCCCTGAGCTTGTCGTGCAGTTCTTGGGCTTCTCGTTTGACTTTAGTTTTAGCAGATCGGCGTATTCGTTCGCCGTTTGCCGTGGTGATGTCAATCCACCACGTGGTGCCACGTTGGAAGATGGGCATGGTCTTTCCTCCTTTGGTTTGGCTCCATCAATGACTCGCAACGCTTGTTCAGAATCGGGATAACGGCCGCTGATCCAGTCGGCAAGGTGTTCTTTGACATAAATCCAGCGCCGACCCGGTTTCTTACCGGGGATTTCCCCGGACTTGGTTTTTCGGGCCAAGACGATGGGGTGCATCATCAGCATTTCAGCCGCCTGTTGCAGGGTTAAGATTTCCATTGTTTTCTTCCGTCTTATGGTTTCTGGAAGGTTTATTATGCCTCTACGCCTTCGGTCGAATGGCGGCGATATTAACCTTCCCGTGCCGCTAAGCCTTCTCTGTAACGCCTCAATTCAACGTCGATGCCTGCGGCCTCTTCGGTGATGGACTCGGCAAAACGAAGCAGCTTGTCGAACAGACCGGCGCCGCTTGAGCGCGCGCAGTCTCCGGCCGGCTCGGCTTTGGCGCCGGCTGCGGGATCGGAGTCTGGCGCTTGATCTTCCGGCCAGTTCAGAGCTTCGACAATCCCCAGAACCTCGTTGACCTCACGCTGCACTGCGTACAGGGCCGTCTGGACGTTCTCGTTCGGAATGCTATCGATAAACCCGTCAAATATCAGCGCCAGGATAGCGTTTGCGCGCTGCGCGGCGTTGTAGGCGTTGTCCAAGGTGTTTGCTGGGGCGGCGCTCATGCTGCACCGCCTTGCGCCCAGCGAACAAAGCGGTCGCCACCATCGCCTAGATACTGGTGAATCTCCTTCGCGGTGGCTCGGGCGTCCAGCGTCAGCACGGCCACGCAGTCATCGAACAGGACTTTGTCCAAGCCCCGAAGCCGAACCAGATTGAAAGGGAAGTGGTAGCCGTTATACAGGCCGAGTAGAAAGCAGCGCACGGTATTGGCTTGGCCGGTATCGCGATCGGCCACTTCGGCCAGACGGATCAACGCTGGAATGCCGGCCTCGGTCGCGGCTTGGCGTTCGGTGTCTAAATCGAAAAGTTGCTGTAGCAGAGCGTCAACGGGGGCGCGGGCGAGTGTTGGATTGTTCATGCTGCACCTCCAACGGTATCGGTGGCGTCGGCCCAGGCCAAGACAATCGCTTTAATGTCTCTGAGGTCCTTTAGCGAGCTATCCAGCGCAAAGTAAACGGTTTCCGGGTTGATGCGATTAATCTTGCCGAGCCCGTTTTCGTCTTCGCCGGCTATGCAAAGCGCTTGCACTGTGCCGATAACCGCTTCGGCTCTGCCGGCGATTTCCTCTATTGAGCAGACTATATCGGCGTTCCCGCCAATGTCGAAAATGCGATGGCTGAAATCAATTGAATTTGGGCGGATTTTGCCCGTGGTTGGGGTGTGCATGTCGGTTCTCCACTGAAAAGTAAGTAACCGCCGCCCATTGGTCTCAATCGTTGGGCGACGTGGTTAAGTGGGTTGAGACTACCGCTCAGTGGGGCGGCCAGCCGTAAGGCTGCCCAAATAACCACGCCATAACGAATTCGTACAGCACTGCCGTACTGATATGACGGGCACAAAAAAGCCGCAAGGGTATGCGGCGCTTTTCATCGCCACTGATAAAAACGGGGTCTCAATCCCGCCCCCGGTGCGCCGGGGTCGAAAACATTCTGCTACTGGGGCGACGGAGATGTCAAGGAAATTCTTAAACCATCAAAGAGAATGAAGATATTGCTTAGATACGCAATGTGGCCGATGATATGCGCCAAACACTTATCTTTGAGAGGATTCGAATGGATTTAGGTTCGGCACCAGCCATTGTGACAACTATTAAAACCGCTATCGAAATCGCTAATTTGCTAAAAAATAGCGATGATTCCCTTGAAAAAGTGGAGGCAAAGCAGCGCTTGGTCGAAATTATTTCAGCCTTGGTCGACGCGAAGTCCGAAATAATAGATATGCAGCAGCTTTTAATTGGCAAGGACGGGGAAGTCCGTGCGCTTCAAGAAAAGCTCAAAATCAAAGCCCAACTTCAGTGGGAAAGCCCATATTACTGGCGAGTAGACGGTAACGAGAAAGACGGCCCGTACTGCCAACATTGCTACGACAAAAACCAGGAGTTAATACGCCTACAAGGCAATGGCGAAGGGCATTGGCGCTGTACGGCGTGCAAAAACGAGTACAAAACTAGCTCGTATAGCGCCACCATTACCACGGTAGCCTTCAGTGATGATCGTTACCACGGGTATTAATTTGAAAGTGTAATTAGTCGATCCTATGCCAAGACGCCGCTATCGCCGAAATTACCGGAACCGATCAATGGCCGGAGGCCTGTTGTCCGACACCGCTTACATGGCCAACCGCTTTTCTTGGCAAGGTGCCTTGATTCTTGGACTGGTGCAATTCGTGGTGTTTTATTGGTTGTTGCCGGCATGGATCAACCACCAACTCGAATCGCTTCAAAGCAATATGTTTCGGCCAATTGTGGAAGCGATCTTTGCTAAGCGTGTGCATTGGCTCCAATGGCTCGCGACTGCCCTGGCGCTGATCTGCGGTTTCTTTGCGGCCCGGAATTACTTCGCCTCCGGACAACTTGATCGCTATGGCGAAAGACAGGTCGGTTTTATCAGTCGTCTTCTGGCCAGATGGTTCGACTAGACCTGTTATGTTATCCCCAATCTCTGTGGAAAACCCTGTGACAAAGCCGTGACAAAACTTGGAAACGGCCCGGCATACTTGAAGTGAGGTCGGATTGGCTAAAAGTTGGACAAGCTTTTCGCGGGCTCAATCGGGACAACACCTAATTTCAACAAAGCCTCGGACTTGATCCTGTTGGCCTCGGCCTTTTCAGCCGGTTATGCGGTGTCGCTGGCAATGACTTGGTTTTGCCGAACGATCAAACGCTGGAGTTCGCGTTTTTCTTGAAACGATAGCTTTACTTCGAGCCGGCCATTCACCCTTAATCCCTCAGCGCGTCGTAGAACTGTTTCACCGTAACGCCGGCCTGCCGTGCCATGTATCGGATGAGGTCATGGCTAAACGGTTGTTTCGGACAATCGACAGTGACTTTGAAAAGTTGGCCGTTTTCCCGCTTCTTCCAGTGTTCGTGAGACGTGCCTTTTTGGGGTAGGGGCTCAAACCCCAGCTTTTTCAGAATACTTTTGACTTGGGCGCAAGAAAGCGGCGGGTGATGCCCGCTCATGCGTGCCGATACGGACCGTGCGGGATGTTCGGGCTAAATGCTTCGCCTAACCACTCCGACAGTGACCGGCAACGCTGGAGAAAATCGATGATGTAGAAGACTGCCCAATCTTGCCAGGGTGCTTTTCGCAATAACAAGGCTGGAGCGTAATCTTTGTCGTCGCCCTCAATCGCGTCATAGAGGTATTCATCGATTTGGTCGATAAGCTTTGCCTTGGCTTCTTCCAGGCTGTCGCCAACGGCATACAAGGTAAAATCCAAGCATCTAGCCGACCAATATCCGTCATGTTTTTTCGCCAAGCAATGCAGAACCTGAGCGCAACCGTTACTTTTCAGTGACTCGGCCATTGTTTTACTCCTACCCATCTAGTATTCGTCTCGCGTCATTTAGCGTGAGGCTTTGCTTACAAATTTGTCTCGTTGTAAGTCGAGTTTGGTCGATAGTTTACCTTGAAGTATGGCAATCAATAAAGCTCAACAAATGTCAAGAAGCTGTTTTTTATAGCGCCACACAAGACAAAGCCGCGATTGACGCGGCTTGCCCTGCAACTACTTCCAATGACCGGGGAACGAATCCTTCCGGTTTAGCGAGTTGCCAACTTGAGGGAATTTTAGATCAAGGAACGCGAGTACACAACAGAGGAAACATTTCTGATTTTATGACCATAGCGTAGACAATAGCGAGGTAATTGCCGTGATGGGTGGAATGGCGCATCAAAGGCTTGGCTTTTGACCGCATTTGAAAAACAAGAGGATGGCTCCAGTACGAGGGCAGACATTACTGAACTTGCTGGGGATGATGACACTGCTCGCATCCCTTCCAGCCTCGGAGAGGATATAGCCCTTCCAGAAGAAAAGTCAAGTGAGCTACAGGGAAGCATAGACACCCTGCAATCCATCGCCGACGGCAACAGCGACGGCGAAGACCTGGACGCCTTGCTGGACAAAATCGACATCGCAGCGGCGCTGGTGATAGTCACGCCGCCAAAGCCGGCCTAGGGTGCTTGGCCCGGTAATTTGCAACGAAGACATCCATCAGTTCTTTGCGGTCGGCCTGTTTGGGATGCCGCGTCATCAAGCGCATATTGTGTTTACGAATCTCGGCCATTAAGCGAGTGTCGTACACGTCCAGCTCGGTTTCATCGATCGCCGCCCATTTGCCGGTCAGGGCGCGATTGCAAAACATGTGCTCGCTGATGAAGTGCTTGGCGGCGGTCTGTTTGCCGGCGGACTCGCGGATGAAGCGCAACATGTCGGTCATTTCCGCCCCGGTGTTGCGCTTGGCGATCAGTTCGGCGTTACGGCCGGGCTCGTTGATGAGCTTCTTCAACCGCATGAATTCATCGACCAGCGCAATTTGCCCGTCCACAGATTTCTTGCCGCCGATGAATGGCATAGCGATCAAAAACGCGCGCTCGTCGAGCTGATACAGTTTTTGCTCGCGCCCGTATGAGTCGCTATAGGAGATTGGCACAAATTTGAGCCGATCTTTCAACGTGTCCAAGCTTCGTAAAACGCTTTTATGAGGCCTTCCAAATTGCTCGGCTATCACCAAGCTGGTCGTGGTCAATTTCCGGCCATGTACTTCGACCAACGCGAGGTTGGTTTTGGCCTTGGCTTTCATGCCGCCCCCATATTGGCGCCAGGCTCGAAGCTTTCGATCAGGGCCAAAATGTCGGACTTGCGCCATGCCGAGGTCCGTTTGCCAAGCTTAACCGGTTGCGGGTATTTGCCGGCGGCCACCCCATCCAGGAATGTTGAGCGGCCTATCGGCAGGATCGGCTCAATTCCGCGCTTTTTGTCGCCGGTGATATGCCAAATTCGGTAAAAACCGGGTGATTGCGCCGCGATTCGGTTCGGGCTGGGTTGATACGCCATCACGACCTCCTTGGGTCTAAAAAGTGATGGCTGTATTCTGTTGGACGATTTTTAGGCGGATTCGCGCGTTTTCCGGTTTGAAAATAGCGTCCCCAGGAACGTATAATCAGGCCGTGGGCTTTGCTGCCAGCAAGCCTGTTGTGCCAGCTCGACAACTCCGACTGGTACCCCGCTCAGCCAAACACGGCAACGGGGGTACTTTCAACCAGTTTGGAGACTTTGTTATGGCACGCCGCCGAAAATCCCTCGTCAAACCCCGTTTAATCGCTTTCAACCGCCAAGCCGGCCGCTGTTTTTACTGCGAGCAGCCGATGTGGATTAACAACCTTGATGAATTCGCATCGTCGCATCGACTAAAGCCCAGTAAGGCCATGCGCTTGAAATGCACTGGCGAACACTTGCAGGCTCACTCTGAAGGCGGCAGCGCTGATCGAACAAATATCGTTGCGGCGTGCGCTTATTGCAATCGATTAAGGCATCAGCGTAAAGAGCCGCCTACCCCGGAAGACTACAAGGCCCTGGTCAGTCGCCGGCTTAGCCAGGGGAAATGGCACGGATTGCGGCTATGAGGAAAGCTCAGGTCAGTGGTCGCTATAGACCGTTTTGCAGACCTTATTGGCGTCACAGGTTACGGATTTCTTGATGACGGTTGGCTTTTTGATCGTCTGCTCAGTACCTGATGCGGCCACGGCGACCGTAGCGCCTGGAAGCGTTGCCGAAGGCTTTGTGGCCGGTGATTGGCTGGCCGGTATACCGATGGTGGTCAATGTAAGCCGGTTGCCTTCCTGAACCATTTTGAACAGCTTCAGCGTGTTCATGCCGATCAGAACTTCGTTCAAATAGGGATTGGTGTGGGCGTTGAGATTCTGAATCAGCGCATTGCCGAGTTGAAGCGATTCGATTCGGGTTTCGCGCTCCGCGACATCGCCACCTGCTGTGCTGGCTTGAATCACTCGTCCTAGGGCTAGCTTGGCGGCTGGCGCCCATTTCTCTGGGATTACGGTTGTGGTTGCGCCGGTGTCGATCATAAACGGCATCGGCACGCCATTGATCACGACGGTACCGCGAAAGTGACCTTGCCGATCAGCGGTAAGGATGGCCCCTCCCGTTTGAGGTTGCGCGGATCGTTGTTGGGTGGGTGCCGGGTCAATCGTTACCGGTGCCGGGGGGCTGGTCTGAATAATTGTTGGGACCGGCGCCGGCTGAAGACCAAATTGGCGATCCTTCAAGAACCGGTCTGCCCCATACCAAAGTAGACCAAGCGCCAGGATCGGGTATATCAGAAACCGAGCACCTCCGGGTTTAGGCTGCGAGGCTTGTCGGTGTTTTTCCCGGTAGTAGTCTCTATCCTGTATTCCCATTTTCCCGCCCTTGGAATCTGCTAAGTTTGACGTCGGAATTATCGCATTAGACGGGACGTAAGACTGGCGTCGGGGTCACGATTTGCGGTCGGATCGCTGAGTGCTTGCATAGGGGTGGCGTTTTCCGGTTAATCCACGCCGGCGAACATATCACTTGCGGCAGCGACGGCGGCGGCAACTACGCTACCGGTATTCGCCCCGGCGTTTTCGGAAACCATGTAATCGACCCCTTCCATGAAAAGAAAGCAAACCATATCCCACAAGTCGGGGCTTCCGCGTCCCTCCCATGCGGGCGATCCCTTTTCGGGAATTTTTAGCCGAAAATTTCCGGTGTGATCCTTTGGAACCCCTGATGCTTCGGCAACCATCTGCCGACGAAAATCTGGGGTCAGTATCGACAGCCTGCCGGTTTTAGCCGCCAATGCCGCATGGTGCATGGCTTGAGCTCGCAAGTTTTGGTAGCGATCATTATTTTCTTTTTGCCAGCATGGCTTTCCCCAAACTACCGGCTTCAATACCTGGCCCTGCTCTTCGATTTGCTGGCATACCGTTCCGCCAATGCCGCCTTTGTCAACGACATAGGTAGGGTTCGGTAGATCGGCGCCGGATTCGATTATTCTCGGCGCCAATTTCGAGGATTTCACTTTGTTCGTGTATAGAGGTATCTGTATCAGTTCGACTCGCCGTGGATTGTCCCCTCGGTCGCCGTAGCCAATCACCCTGGCAACACCAATGCTCGACTTATCGCGCAACCCTTCGCCGAGCGCAACGTCCGACGACACCACCCAGCCATACGGCTCGTCATCGCCAATGATCCTGCCGTAGCTGTACATCGCATTCGCGAACTTCAAAGACAACAAGAACTTTGATGAATCCTCTGGCGGCAATCCAAACAGCCTGACCCGCTTTTCGTCTTCGTCGTAGTCGCGTAGCTTTTCGGCCAAGTCCACGTCGGAAACCCACGGGGACTCGACAGACGAAAACGTCATGGCGTCCCAAGAGCCGCCGTTTGTCAACGCCAATTCGGTTTGCGTGCGGTGGAAGTATCCGGACAGCCGAGTGTACTGGCTGGTTATCACCATCCGGTTATGCTCTTCAGTCAACGCGCCGGTCAGCGTGTTGAATACCTCATCCGGCACCGTCGAGCCTTCGTCGACAATTACCATGAAGTTTTCGCCATGACGACCGGCCATTTTGTTAGCGGTCTTGGCGTTGGCGGTCTTGCTCTCAACGAACCACTGATCGTCATAGCCGACGACGTGGCAGTGGTTGTCGGCGCCTATGAAAATGTGAGGGTATAGCCAGCTAAAATAGCCAATCCCTATTCTCTCGACCGTGATCGCAACTTCTTTCCATAATGTTGCATTCAACTGGTCCATGTCGTTTGCCGTAATCAGCATGACCGATTTCGGCAGGCACAGTAGATGCCACAGAACAATGATGGACAGCGATTTTGTCTTGCCGGTACCATGACCTGATGATACGGAAACGCGAGACCTGCTCCTGGCGACGGATCGCAACAGCCTGATCTGTTGGCTCGACAGCGTATATCCACAGACCTCGATCGCGAAACGAACAATATCGCCCTGGTATTCCTGGCAAAAACCCAGCCATCGCGGGTCTTCGACTAAAGTCTCCTTCGCCATAAATCAGTCGTTATCGAACTCTTCCCGCTTTAGCCCAAAGGCGGCATATCTGGTAGCCAATAGCTCTTGGTGCTTGCGCTCGGCTTCGGCAACCGAGGCTTTGGTTATTTCCCGCAATTCATCCCACGGGATAGGCGTTATTGACACCTCCGACTTGACTTCCACCTTGTCGCGCCACAGCGTTGGCTGTCTGTTTTTGAGCCACAGAAACGCGGCTTTTGTATCAGGCGGGTAATGCTTGACTAGTTCCGTCAGGACGATTTTGTTATTGATGACGGCTACGTGTGTGTCCGGGCATGAGTAGCCCATACCGCGCTGATATAGCCGCTCGGCCATGCCGGCATCGGCCAGCATCTTGCCGTCCCTAATGGACTCAAAAAAGGTGACATGTACCTTCTTCCAGTTGTTGATAGTTTGCTCCGTCACCATGAAGAACTCGGCGAGGTGGCTATCGGTTGCCCCCAACAAACAGAGCTGGTAAGCCTGCCTATCAAAATGAGGCATATACATACTGGGGCGACCGGTCCGTCTGGATTCCGCTTCATCAACCTCTTCCCATTCCGGTTCCTGAACAGCTTCCGGCTTCTTCGCCGGCTGTTGCTTTTGATTTGGAATTGGCTTTGGCGCTGGTTGCGCTACCTCTTGAATAGTTGCGCAACTTTTCGATTTTAGTTGCGCAACTTGCCCCGGTCTTTTCGCCCACCCCTGTTGCTTTGCGGACTTGCTGATCGCTTGCCTAGAAACAACATTGCCAAGATGATTGGAAAGCCAATCGAAGCCGTCTCTTGGATCGCATTCCCAGATTTCCCTGGCATCGTGCCATTGATCTTTAGTTAGCTTCGCCATTTTGGCTACGGACTGATGGCGGTAACCGCTTGCTGGAGGTTCAGAGCTTTGTCGTCGAAATCAACCTCTATCACCACCGGATAGCCGGCCGGATCGTCGGTACCGGGTACGCCTTTGCCGTCGTTCGGCTCGCCGGCCTTGGGGGCGTCGTAGAGCGGTATTTGGGCTTTGATTGTGATGTCCACCGCCAGCATGACCACGTTCTTCATGCCGGTACGAATCGCGACGGCCGGAATGTCCGGCGATTCTATGGTCGCTACCCAGTCTTCGCTAACGCCGGCAAACGTGGTCGAATAGCCAAACCGGCGATTCGGTACCGCGTCAATGAAGCTGAGGAATTGCGCCGCCAGGGACCGCGCCGTCGGCTCATCAGCCGCCGCGAACACCAGTTGAGTGCGGATGTCGCCGAATACAGTCCGCAAGCCGAATAGGCGCTGTTTGGTGTCGCCGGGCATAATGACCTTCATCGAGTCGGCGATCTGTCTTGCAAACTCGCGCCCGGTCGGCGTGTGGCTCTGGTCCATTGCCACCAAGATGACCGGTAGCTTGGCTGGCTGTGTCGGCGCGCTGTCGGTATCGTTACGCTGCCAGGCCGCCAACATTACTTCGGCGGCATCGCTCATACGCGACGGCGCCCAGGCGATGCTTTTGGCAACGCCGCGCTCCAGGTATTCGGTCATCGGCTGGGTCGTGGCGACCAGTGAGGCGTAGAACCTGCCCATATAATGGCCGAAGCCGACTTTGACGGGTTGGAACATGGTTTAGTACCCCAGGATGGTGGATCGCGTTTTCAAATAATCGGCGTCGGCGCGTGCGGCTTTGGCCTTGGCGGCGGCCGGCCCATCGGCGGCGGCCAGATCGGCGGAGGTCAATGCCTTTTTCAGGTCGCCGTTCTTGAGCCACCAGCGTAATTGCTGCGGCGAAACTTTTACCAAGCTGTGCAGGCCTTTCCAGCCGCGTTCGTAGCTGTCGAGATAGGCGCGGCGCGCGGTCTCAAAATCGGGGAAACACAGCATGACCTTGTGCTCATCGAAGGCGTCGCCGACGTGCTGGTTGATAACCCAGGCGGTTTCCGATTGAGGGTAGGGGCCGATGAAGCAATCGACGGGGTCGCCGTCGGCACCTTTGGTGCCAGAGAAGTAGCCGTAATGCGCGGCCAGCCTGGAAGTCCAGCGCTGGCCGGTTTTCGGATCGACGCCGGTGCGATAGCTGTGTCGCGGCTGCTCAATCGCAACCGGCATGCCGTAAATTGAGGCGCGGCCGACCTTGTAATTGCCGGCCAGGCATTGCCGATCGGTCGGCGTTGGCCGCTGGTTATGACCGAACGCGCCGTCGTGGGCGGCGTTTTCGATTTTTGCAAAGGCGTCCGAGTTCATGGGGTGGCTTCCTGTTGGGGTGTGGCCGGGGTATCTTGGTCCGGCGTGCTGGATTCGCGCTTGTCGGCGTGCTCAATTTCCAGTCGGTTTCGCCATTTGTCAGGTTGGCGGTTGGTCAGCCAAAATATGCAGGCTTCAGTGTCCGGTGGAATTTCGCTGGTCACTGTGACGACTTCAACGGACGTGACTTCGCCGGCTGGGTTCTTGATTTCCCGCGTGGTGACTTCGGTGTAGGGGTACCCGGTGCCGCGCCGAAATAGGCCGTTTGCGACTTCCGCGTCGGCCAGGATTTTTCCGCGCTTAATCGCGTCGGCGAATTCCGGCCGATGTTTAGTCCAGCTTTTGACAGTGGCCGCCGAGACGTTGAAAAATTCGGCGAGTTGGCCCTCTGTCGCGCCCAGTAGCGTGTAATTGTGGGCGAGCTGAACGTATTGCGGCCTGTAGCCTCTCGGGCGTCCGCCTTTTTTGGTGTTTTCAGCCATGGTGGTAAAGTTAAAAGGGTTATTGGAGGGACTGGCGCAGTTCGGCCAGTTCGTTGGCGTTGTGCTTTGCGTCTTGGCGCAGTTGGCAAACTAAGCGATCGAGTTTGGCGCCGCCGGCCATGTCGTCGAAATCCGGGTTCAGTTGCCGAAACCGGTCGAGCGCTTGCTGAATTTCTTGAGTTTTTTCCGCAAAGCGCTGGGTCTGTTTGGCGATCTGGTTGACCGTATCCACCAGGCGGCGGATGTCGGCGATTTCGTTAGCGATCAGGTCGGTTAAAAGGTCCGCAACCTGGTTTTCGCGGGCTTGCTTGATGTCGCGCTGGGGATAGTTCGAGAAGCCAAATAGGAAGTCGGCGCTGACGTTGTAGTTTAAAACGGCCGGGACCAGAACCTTGGGCTGGATGTAGGCGAGGCTTTCGTGCGTTGGCGATTCGATCTTGCTCAGGCGGGACGAATTGGCAAATCCGAATAGTGGAGCGGCTTCAATTTGCTCCAGGCCGCACAGTTCGCGGGCCTGGAGCATCCGCGCGCCGAAATTCAGCGACATCGCGTGTTTGAATTCTTCGGGTTTTAAATTGGTATAAGAAATAAGCATTTATGCCTAAAATCGGTGGTTTTTAGGCATTTAATCATGGGTTTTTTGCTAAATTCGCGGCGATTTCCGGGTTTAATTCAGTGGTTTATTTAGGGTGATGGGCTGGAATCGGCCAATTTCCGACCGTCAGGATTGATTTCTGAATGGCCGGTTTATGTCACAAATTGCTCGTTTAACGTTCACGGTAACACGAGGCAGGCGGGCCTGGTGGACTGTCGCTGGGCCTCGCGTTGACCGCAGGGTTAGGCCTCACTCTGGGAATGAGCCAAAGTAGAGGTGCCCTTTGAAAGTAACGCCTTCTTCGTGGATGGCGATGCGAAGTCTTTGCGCCTCGGTCTGAATTGCTTGAAGCCTAGGCATGACCTCCGCAACAGAAATGTTCCCGAGTTCACCCGTGGGGTCTAGGCAGTGAGCAATCCCCTTGTGGCTGAGGAAGTTCCTCTCGTTCTTGAATTTGCGAAGGGCAGCCACAAGCTCTTCGTTGTCGGTCAACTTGCGAAAGGCTTCGATCAGGCGCTCTAAGGATGCGTCTTCGTAGTCTTGGCCCGTCATCTTGAAGGGCAAGCGCTTGCCGACGCACTTCTTGACGTATTCGAGTGCCTCTGCGATGTAGAGCTTAAGTGCTTGCTCAACCAGTTGGCACCCCGTCAAGGCGAACGCCACCTGCAAGTAGAAGTCGTCGGGGTCGCTCATGTGAGGCTTAACGTAGAGCTAACCGGGCGCGGGCCGGGGTAGTGGTAATCGCCGGTTTTGCGCTCGGTGTGGCAACCTTCGGCATTGATCTTGCCGGGGTGGGCGGCGCCGGATAAGGGGTACGCCGCCAACAGCGCGATCGGTAAGGAGAGAATTTGAGCGGCGAGTTTAGTCATCTTACGGCTACCCACTTGGCCAGAAAAAACTTATTTGAGCGCGCGCTTAGCTGCGACGTTTCATGCCAGCCAATCCCAATAGGCTGCCGCCCATCAGCCAGGCAGCGCTAGGTAACGGCACGGCGGCGGGCACTTGTCCGGGGCTGACGACCCATGCGCGGCCTTTAAGGCCCTTAGGGTAGAAAAATTGCTCGCCAGCGGAGGTATTGAAGGCCCAAGAGTAAACGGGATAGGGTGCGTACTCCGCTGCCAAGTATGCAGCGCTTTGCTCGTTGTTGAAGACGGCGGTGTTAGGGATGCTGTTATGGGCTGTGCCGCCTAATTCGGTGTAAAATAACTGACCAAAGTTGCTGCCAGTCTTGTTGTATCCAAGTCTGGGGTTGGTGCCTGCACTGGGCAGCGTCCATTGATTGCTGCCGCCATAGTTGATGCTGTTGAGGTAGTTGGTGAAGGCTTCAGCGCCCCACCAGCTTAAGAGCCCCATTGCGGTATCGAAATCATCGTCGCCGACGGCTTGAACGCCCATAACCGGGTCGTTATAGATGGGGGTGACAGCCGCAATCAGATTGATCAGATTGGGGTTGGCGTCGGACAGCGTTTTGAACAGGTTGGCGTCTCGGGTCCAGGTGACATTGCTAACGCTGCTGTAGACTAAGCCAATTCCATCCGCACCGCTGTAGCTTGTGAGGGTCGCCCGAGCGTTAAATGCGATCCCGCTAAGTAGGGCGCCGATGATCAGCAATGGTTTTTTGAATCTCATCATTTGTTACCCTTTGGTCAATTAGAGGTTAAAAGAGGCCTCGGCGGCCTGTAGTAACTTTAGACCTGGGGCTGTTAAAAATCAAACGCTTAAAGTCTGTTTGTTGCCGCTTGACTGGGCGACTAGGCTATTTTTGGCGGTGGAAACAGCCCGCAATAGCCGCGCCCCGGCGGGCATGTCTTCGAAATCCGGATTGGACTTTATGAATACCTCGAAAGCGGCGACGATTTCGGCGAGCGCCGCTTGCGCGCGGCCGTTGTTTTCGTCCGCCTCGGCCTGGCGGGCGACGAGCTCGGCGTAGTGTTTTAGGTGGATTCGCTGCAGGCCGGCCAACAGGTCGCGGCCGGCGTCTTCTCGTTCCCATTCGACCAGTCCGAGTAGCCAATCGACGGACACAGAGTAGGTCTCGGCGGCGGCTTTCAAGAATTTGATTGGTAGGGGATTGAGCCGACCGCTTTCGGCGTCGATCAGTGCTTGACCCGACGTTTCCAGCAAGGGCGCTGCATGCGTTTGCGTTAATTTTAGGAATTCTCGCGCCTCTTTGAGGCGTGCGCCGACCGCTTTTAAAGCCGCGATTTCAGTTTTGTTGGTGTAAATGATTTTGGGGTTGGTCATTATTGCCGGCGCGGGCTAGTTGGGTTGAGGGCGGCGGGCCGCCCATTCATGAGCCTAGTGAGTGACCTCGGGCATTGTTTCTAAATCGGTGGCAATGGGTTCATCGATTTCATCGGCAATCGGCTGAATGTGGAAGTTGTTTACGAGCCATTCGGCGACGGTTTCGAGGTCGGCTAGGTGGTTTTGGATTTGGTTTAGAAGATTTAGGTTGGTTTCCGGGCTGATGACCACGCCGCTTTCGTGTTCAAATTGGCTACGAACGATGTCGTGGAGAGCGTGGATGTCTTCGATTTTACCGATTATCGCGGAGTACAAATCGAGGTTGTTAAATTCCGACGGTTCGCCGCCAGAAGGGAGCAGGCGGTGCTGAAAATTAGGTAGTTGCATGGTTGTTCCTCGGGGTTGGTTAAAAAGCGGGTTCGGGCGGGACTGCGGTTTATCCCCTATTTTCGGCTATCAGGGCCATGATTTGCTCCATGGTCATTCCGGAAGCCGCCAAGATGGCGGCCGCATTATTTGCTTCTTGCGCTGAGGCGCGCTTTGGCCGCTTCGGCGGCGGTGCCGTTTTGGCCACCTTCTGAGCGGCTTTCGCTGTTTTGGTGATGGCCTCGATTTTTCGGGGGGTCAGCTTCTGCTTGGCCGCTAATTCGGAAGCCTCGCGTTGCGTCAGCGATACCGTTTTTTGTCGGCGTTTGAGTTCCTTGCTGGCGTTGTTGGCGCGGTCGGATTCAATCATCGCCGCAATTTTTTTCCAGATGAAAATCGAGGTATTGAGTTCGACCATGACCCGCAAGACGTGTTTGCATGCGATCCCGTTCAGTTGCGGGTTTTTGAGCTTTGGGAACCCATGCTCTGGCCGACCGGCATTGGCCTTCATGATGGTTGTGATGTACCGAAATACAAAAGTGTGATGGTCGCAGTCGCAGTCGAAAAGCAAATTACCTTTTGCAATTTCCTTTGCCGCCTGGAGCGGGGTGCCCGCCTTGGCAAGCCCATGATCGTAGTCGGTTAAAATAATGTGAACACTGTGTCGAGTTACCTTTGAGTCTGGCCCGGCATTGGTAAGGAATTTGATGTCCCCGTATTTCATTGTCACCGGCACTGCGAAATTAATCTGCTCCTTACTGCGTTTTTTGTCTTCGGGCATCGACAGGTTGATGACTTCATTGGCGGTGACGCCTTTCTCGACCCTGGATTCCAGGCGGGCGATGTTTTTGCTGAACTCGATCAGGTCTTGTTTTGTGATCTTGCGCATCTGGCCGTTGGCCAGTCCGAGGGTGGTCGTTAGAACCTTGGCCGATCTCCAATCCTTCCCGACGATCTGCTCGGGACGGAGGATGTTGTTGGCATTGTCGCGGCGATTCTGATCGAACTCGCGGAGGGCCTTGAGTTCTTTTTTTTGACCGGCGATGTCAAGCTTGGGCGGCTTCGTCATGGCTATTTAGTTTTGTAAATGGACTGCCAGTCTTTTCGGTCGATGGCGGCCAACGTCGCCAAGGTGATCTGCAAGGTCATTTCGACAAATCGCCCGGAACTGTCGATCGGCGCCGTCAATGGCTGGCTGATGGATTCAATGACCATCGGCGCGAAGGTGCGGCCTTTGTAGTGGAATGCGAGCAGGGTAGGCGATTTGGACGGAAGAACGGCCTCAATCCAATCTTTTGATCCCTTTACCGCGTCGATTGCGTTTGTAAGAAGGGTGCTGTCCTTAGCCAGCTCGATCGGCAGCGCCCACTGCATAAGCTGATCGACCGGGCTTTCGACTTCGGCCACAGGATCGCGCCACGCCCGGAAAAGAAGCGTCATGGGAATCTTGGCCGGTGGCATGCCGTTGAACACTTGGACCGAATTAAGCCTGGTGATGCCGGTGCGGCCTTCGAATTGCTGAAGCAGTCTGGTGGCTTTTGCGGTGGAATCGAGATCCTTATCGAATCCAAAGGCGTCGAATATCTGCTGCGCGACACCGGTTTGCATCAGGGCGAACAACGTTGGCGCCTTGGTCTCTGGGCCGGCTTGTTCGAAGGGCGATTGCCAATTGAGCGTTATTTCCAGATTAGCATCGTCCGTCACCGCCGCCTTAATGATGGTGTTAGAGTCCTTTTTCTTGTTGCCTTCGCGATCGACTTCCCAAAAGGACGCGATCAAATGCGGCGACAGCGCGCCCCAGTCCGACGTGAGCGTTTGGGACTCGGCCATTTTTATATTCCTCCGATGCCGCCGCTGGCTATGTGGGCTATTCGGCGATCTGATAAGTTTTGTCCAACATCCTGGGACGGCAGGTTGACGGTGAAGGCCGGCGCGGCCGGCGATCCAAGCGGCTCGATGACTTTTGGCGCTTCGGCGATTTGTGGAATCATCGGAATTTTAGGCATAGCCATCGATACGGGCGGAGCTACATCAATGGCGGCAAACTTTCTCGCATCGGAGATTCGCTCAGGCTGGACGCCGCCGCGCTTGCCAAGAGCTGAGATTTCGTAGGTTTGCTCAACTGCGGCCGTTTTGGCATTAATGCCGGACGCTGACTTGATGGCCTGGCCGGCTCGACGGTGGGAGTTTTTTAGTTCCCAGTCTACAAAGGCGATTTGCTCGTCGAACGAAGCATCGCTCAGATTTTTCCCAAAAACCCGCTCAAACGTTTTTTGCCTGTCGGGGTGCCACTGGGCGGCGCCGACGGCGGTGCCATTGTCGCCTTTCGCTCGAGTATCGAATCCGCTTTCTTGGCTGATGTTGGCGGCAATTGCGGCTGCATCTTCTTTCGACCAGCCTTTTTCCATCAGCAATTGCATGGCTCGCTCTGGACTTCCGATTTCACCGCCAGATTTAGAAAATCTGGCTGCCTTGCCGATCACCTTGCCGGCCGTTGTGTTTTTTGAGGCCCAATCCACGCCCTGCATGGCCGTGTCGACCAACGCCGCCGCCGCCTTCTTGGTAAAATCCCAAGCGCCACCGGCGTTAGCCTTGGTCCGATCCAACCACGCCGCGCCTTGCTGCTTGAGGTCGATGCCGGTATTGGCCTTGATGTAGTCGGCCAATCCGCCGATCTGCTCGCCGATAACTTGCGTTACCAGCCCCCCAATGTCTTTTACCTTTGCCCAAGCCTCATTGAAAGTCGTGGACATGGACGCAACCGCGCCATCCCATGCGCCCGCGATCTTGCCGGGAACATCGGCTTCGCGCAAATCGGCAACCCACCCGCCGAATTTGTCGCCGATAAGTTGGCCTGCTTGGTCGCCCAAGAATCCGCCGACGATGCCGCCGACGATAGTCCCGACCGGACCGAGCATTGAGCCGGCCAGAGCGCCGGCACCGACGCCGCCAAGGCTGCCAACCCAGCCGCCGACGGATGTTCCAGCCGCCTTATCTTTATCGCGCCGAGACAGGCTGCTGTCGTTTTCGCTGCTGAATATGTCGAATGCGGCGCCGCCGGCCGCCAGCAAGGCGCCGAGAACAGGGACGCGTTTGAGCATGCCGAATGCGCCGCGCCCGCCTTTGGCTAGCATTCCAAGCAGGCCACCGCCGATAGCGGTTTTGCCCAAGGTGCTGAGCATTGATCCGACAAACGGGAGCTTGTTTAACCACGACGAACCATTACTCTGCGTGCTGACGGATACGGGCTTTCTTTCGATCTTTTCAAGCGTTTCCTTCGCGGCCTTGTTGAAAACCGATTCCTCTTTCTGAAAAATCGCCAGCTTGGTAAAGATTTTTTTCAGCCACGGCGTTTGTTTGTCGCCCCTGAAAAATTCGAATCCTCGACGTAGCGGCTCAGCTACTTCGCGCGCCGCCTTCACGGCCGGGTCGGCGTCGTCGATGCCAGACGCGGCGGCGGTCAAACGGGATAACCGGTCACTGATCGACGCAATGGCCGAAGCCGTTGCCGATCGGTTGCCGGCCGATCCGCCTTCCGACGTAAATCGGCCTGCCGAGTCGCGACCTGGTATTGCCGCCGGTTGATTTGAAGATCTCTTGATCCTCTCGGCAATCGCCGCCTTCCCGGCCGCTTCCGCAATGGCGGCGGCACTCGTTCTGGTGGCGCTTGGCTCGGCCACGGCCACCTTGGCCGGCGATGCGCTGACAAATCGGCCGGCCGAGTCGCGGGCGGGGACGGCCGACGGCGCCGGCCGGCGGTGTTCGCGCCAGCGTCCGGCTATTGCCTGGCGAATCGCTGAGACATCATCGCGAATTCGACTGATGTCAGTCGGCATGCGCCCCAGATCAATCGGCTCGCCAACGAGGAATCCTCGGCTGTCGCTTTCTAATGACATTACGGATACACCACGGCGGTTCCGGACAAAAGGTCCACATCGTAAAGCCCTGGTGACGGGTAGGGGCCACTGTAGATGAATGAGTTGAGTTTATTCGCTTCGGTTTGGCCCGCTGCGATTGTTGTTTGATCGGTGATGTGCGTTGGCGCCGGGTACAGAGTTGCGAATTCGGCGGCGGTCAGCGGCCGTTCGGGTTTGGCGAGCTGGCGGTTGTAGGCCGAGGTTTTTAGGCCTTTTTGGACATTTAACATGTCGATGTCATTTTCAAGACGATCTCTGACCCAGATATTTGTCCCCGAGAGGCTCGCTATTTGCGCCTGCTTGGAGGCGATTTCGGCGTCCTCGGCGGCGAATTCAATTGAGCCGGGCGGGCTTGGAAATAGGGCCAGGAACTCGCTCGGCCGCATGTTCTCGCGTAGCGCGGCTTGCCGGTGGCGGTCGTGCTCCGCGTTTCGTTGCTCGATTGCCAGGCTGGCGGCACGGAATGTTTGGCCTAGTGCGGTCATTCGGGTTTTGGCAGCCAAGAGCGTGGCTGCCGTGACGTTTTGCATGTTCATCTTTGCTGTCCTTGCAATTACGCCGCTTCGGCCGGATGTTCGGCGGCGACTTCGATGGTGGTTCCGACTAACAAATCGGGGGCGAAACGGGGCGCGTCGGCCAAAAATGCTTCAACCTTGATTTTTTCCGCACCTAAGTCGGCGATTTTCTGCTGGAAGGCCTCGATCGCCGGCGTGGGATCATCCAGAATTTCATCGATTTCGACCTGGTTGAAGCCCTGCTTCTTAAGCTCAGTCGTTTTTTCGAGGTGGGTCTGCTCGGCGTGGCGCTTGTGCGCTTGCGCCGCTTCAATGTCGGAGCCGATCCGGAATAGGCGGCTTGATGCGAGGTTGATTAAATCTTGGTCCCGGTTCAAGTACTGGCTGTTCGCCTGGTCGATCACTGCTTGCGCCGACGAGTCGATTTTTCCGATGATTTCGGCGGCGGCCGCTACGGTTTTTGCGTCTTTATCGTTGAGGCCAAGGGCTGCGCCGTCGATTTTTGCCAATGCTTCGGCGGCCGGGCCGACGGCGGATTTAATTGTTTGAGCTTTGAAAAACTCTACCTTCGATATTTTTGGCATTTTCACTCCAGTTTTGGTGGAAATTTGAGGTTATGGCGTAGGTTACATGGTGGTTTTCGCCAATTCGCCTGCCTTTTCCGGTTTATTTGCCGCTTTCGGCTTCGGCCGATGCGGGCAACAATTTCCGCATTTCCCCACCGGTTGCGTAATCGATCAAAAGTTGCAACATCCAAAAGAATTGGCTTTTTTCGCTTTCATCCGCGAATTTGATGTCACCTGCGTCGATCGCGGCGACGTAGTGCGAGGAAATGACTGTGAAGGCGTTGCGAAGGTATTCCGGGTCGGTTGCGTCCTCTTCGGGCTGGCTATTGATTTTGCGCCGGATCAGCTCAAGCAGCGTTGGCGACTGGTCGGTGGCAAGTTTTTCAAGTCGTGGCAAAAATAGATTGGCTGGCATTTTTGGTTTCCGGGGTGGTTAAAAAATTGTTCGACGGTTGGATTAAGCGGCGTCGGCGTATCGATCCGCGAGGTTTGTCCACTGCATGGTTTGGGGCAGGTAGCAACAGCGCACGGTGGCCACTTCTCCATGCCGGTTTTTATCGATGATTATTTCGGCTGGCGCGAGGTCGTCGTCGTCGCGATGGAGAAGTAAGATTTGATCGGCTTCTTGCTCGATCACACCGGAATCCCTGAGCTCGGCCATGTTCGGCCGTTTGTCGGAGCGCTTGGTCGACTCACGGTTAAGCTGGGCTAGCGCCATAACGGGGATGTTGATTTGGCGGGCAATGTTTTTCAGGCCAATGGCGATTTCGCCGACATCGACGGTCCGGTTGCCGCTTGTTTTGATCGGCTTAATGCGCGTTATGTAATCGACGATAATGATGTCGATCCCGCCGTCGATGGCCCAAGCTTTAGCCCGCAGGGCTATGTCCGCGATAGTGACGTCCGGATTGTCGAATATTCTGACATCGAGGTGTGCGATGCGGTTAATCGCCGCAGTGATGTTGGGCCAATCGGAGTCCTGCAGATTGGCGTCTCGCAGAGCGGTGCCGGCGATTCCGCTATTGGCCGATGTTGCCCTCAGCATGAGCTGGCACACCCCCATTTCTGTCGATATAAATCCGACTCGCTTGCCCGTCTTGGCTAGGTTGAGAAGGACTGACATCCCAAAGGCCGTTTTCCCGACGGCTGGCCTGGCGCCGACTACGACCAGATCGGTTGGATGCATGCCACCGAGCACGCGATCAAGTGCCGTGATGCCTGTTTTGAGCCCTAGGCCGCCCGACTCGCGAGATTCGAATGCCTCTTCAAGGCCATCAACGAACTGGCCTAGGGCCTGCTTGATTGTGTGGTTGTAGTTGCGCGACTCCGTTGCGACTGCGGCCAATGTGGACTGCATCATTCGGCCGAGCACTTCGTCTAGGTCGGCGCCAGCCTGGAGCTGGGCGAGTGAATTGGACAGGACTTGCTGTACGTGCGCGGCCTGGTAGATCGACCGCAACCCAGCCAAGTATTTGGGCAGGTTTTCGGCGGCAGCGTGGGTACCGTTTCGGATTTGGTTGAGTTCCTCGAGCATTCCAGGCCGTTTGATGTGCTCAGAGAGAGTTAGCATATCTGGCTCGTTGCCGGCGGCGGCGATGGCTTTGGCGGCGGCGATGACCGGCCGCCATTTTGAGAACCATCGCTCGTCAATTTCGTGGCCGGCCAGCGCTGTTGGGCGGTTGAGAAGGATATGAACAACCGCTTCCTCGTACTTCGTTTGTTTAGTCTGGCTCATTGGTAAATTTTCCGGCGCGATTTGGGCAGAGGTTCGGGGGCGGTGGTTGCGTATTTGACGAATTCGGGTAGGTTCGGTGGGAACCGGTTTCCAGAGTCGATACAGGCCTGGATGGCCGATTCGATCTGGATTGGTGAAAGGCGATCCAATTGCTTGGCCCATTCGATTTCCGCCGCGTTGAACTCTTCATCGCTTTTGAAACTTTCAATCCACAAGTTTCGGTAGATCGCTCCAAGTCTCGAGAAGAGGATGCTGACTTGCTCCAGGGCCTGAGCCGTTGGGGCTATCGCCGAGAGCGGGTGCTGGATATAACTTGGATCGAATGTCGAATGATTTTGATTTTGGGGCATGTTTGCGTCCTCCGGGTTGGGCGGGGTCGGTTGGGATGGTAAAGGGTTCTTTGAAGTGCAAGCCGGGACCGAAGAACGTTGCGGCTTGCTTGACGAACTCGGTTCCTGTCTTCGCGTTAGAGTCACACCAAGCGGCGTAGCGGATTACTCCTTGGATCAACTCCTGGGGGTCGATTCCGGACTTGATCCGCGCTGCAAAGGCCTTTCGTGCGTTCGTTTCGGAATTGCCGCCCGAGCGAGAGGGATAGTGCGACCAAGCGATCTGGAAATGCTTTTCGGTTTCGGATTTCGCTTTCTCCTCCGGATGAGGTTTTTCGAATAACCCGTCGGGAAAAATATTATCTGTATCTGTATCTGTATCTGTATCTGTATCTGTATCTGGTGGCGTTACTGTAACGTTACAGGCCTGTTTCTTTCTTTCTCTATGCCTCGCAACCCGCGCCGCGCTTGAGTCTGACACATATTGGCGCTTATCCCAGTTAGTAGGTGAGTTATCGCTACAGATAAGGTTTTTGGAAAGCAAAGTGGCTTTCGTTTTTTTCCATTCTGCAATGGTAATGCGAAGCTGAAACGACACCTCATCGTCGTGTAACGTTACATTTCCGTTACAGCAGCGCAGGCACAAAATCATGATGAATCGCCGCTGATCCGCCTCCGAAAGCATCTGGATTTTTGGGTCAGTGGCGAATTCGTGGTATAGCCGTAACCATGGATTAGACATTTTCGCCCTATTTTTTGCGGTGTTGCTGCTGCGGAGGAACTGATCCCGCCGCCTGGCTCATTGCCGTCCTAAACTCGGCCTGGCTGGCCGCGAGCTTGCCATAGGCCGCGCACTGCGCGCATATATGGTGCTCGCCGCGCATCAACGGCGTCCCGCAACAACGGCAGGCAATTATTAATCTCCGAAACAAATATTTTGTGCTCATTATTCAACCCAGTCGGCCATTCCGCCTAACAACTTTCTCGAAATTAATTAACGTAGATTGTTGACGCATTTCCCGATTCAATTGCCGTCGAGTCGAAGTCTTTTTTCTAAAAACTGGGAAATTGCGTCTTTATCTGCGCCTAATTCATTGCAAGCCTTAATTCACAAGGCTTTGCAACGCATTTAATATGCGATCAGGTATCTTTATTCGAAACGATGCACTCGGCCAAAACGCGTGTGTTAACAAATAGCGTTTTTCCGACTTTATGGAATGCCCTGGACAAACCATTGTTTTTGCGCTGCACAACAGCCCACCGCCAGGATTTTTCGCTATAAAGATGAGGGAATTTTTTGGGGACATCGCCGGACGGGATAATATCATCCAGCGTTACATTGACTTGCCCGGCGGTTGCCGTGGCTGCGGATATATCTGTTGCGGTTCTCATGCTCTCACTCTCCATTTAGTTAGTTTGGGTGTGTGAGGCTATGGTATTGATGCAAAACAACTAATTCATCAAACAAACTGCATAGTTACCGGTATGGTTGCAGTTTTACCGGTAAAACTGTAATTTGTTAGCTTATTTGTTTGGGTACGGAAGGTGTGTTCGCAAAGTTTTATCTGTTGGCATTATCTTAAATCCGCTGTCTTTAATACCAATCCTTGGCTTCAATATGAGCTTGCGTGCTTCTTCAACCTTTGACTCTGGATTTATATTCATGTAATCATAAAAGTCTTTCTTAACAGGCGTCCATTTATCACTCGTTCCCTCTGATTTTGCTTTTGGACCGCTTTTATATCTTTTAAGCTCTTCTTTAATTTGTTTTATTATTTCATCTTTTTTTCGCAAATCACCTGCATCAATATCGTCCTTTAATTTATTAACCTCATAAAACTCTTCGCTTTTTACAAATTGAATTAAAGAGTAAATAACACCAGGATTTATATAGAAATATTGAGCAAGACTCTCATTTTCTATGTAATCTATATATTTAATGTGATTGACGGCATTTATATTGCTGTAATATAAAGCTAAGGCCGTTATATCAGTTTTATAGCTATATCCATTACGATAGCGACCTGAATCAAAGCTATCAATAAACTCATCTTTATTATCTTCTGTTAAATCCACGGCTTCCAAAATGTCTTTTGGTGCAAAACGAAGCAGCAAATCTGAAATATCTTCGCCTGTTGGTTCTCGGTAAGGTCCCATGGCCTGAATCACTCCATTCAAGTGCATTGTCATTAAGGTGGATAGCCAGCCAAGCGATTAATGACTCCGCCTGTCCCCCGTCGGGTAAGGCTGGCTAATTCGGATATTCGTTATGCCGCGCGCGGCCGCTGAATCGGCGTGACATTGGGCTTGGGCTTTTGCCGGGCCTGCCACAAATCGTATTCGGCCTGCATGCGTACCCAGGTATCGGCGGTCGGGCCGTTCATCCAGGCTTCCAGCCGGATCGCCATATCGGCACTAATGGCCGCCCGGCCATTGACGACGCGGGACAAGGCGACACGGGAAACGCCAAGCTGTGCGGCGGCTTCGGTGACGCCGATACCCAGTTCGGGTAACACGTCCTCTTTCAAAATGCTGCCGGGGTGTGGGGGATTGAACATCGTCATCATCGATTCCTGTTAAATATGCTCATTTAGCCGCCAGTGCCCGCTTAACCATGTTTTCAACGGCTGGGGTTAAGTTGATCGGCAGTAATTGGGTATTGGGATGGGCGTTGCCGAACACCCGGAAGACTTCGTCGGCAAACGCTTGGCCGATTTCCTCGACGCCGGCAAAATCCAATACCACGGTCTGAAAGCGCTCGAAGCGCATGGTCAAACGCTTGGCTTGCGATCGGGAAACCAGCTTTTCGCCTTCATGCTGAGCCAGGCGAACCGGCACAATGGTCTTGGCGAAGGTATATTCCTCCGGCGCGGCAAACTGGTCGAAGACGTCTTGCAAGATACGCGGGCTATCGTTGGCCAGGCGCATCAATACCAACGTGCCCGGCGCATTGGCGGGACGTTCCAGCAGAATATCGGCGCCCCATTCGTCGTGCATGAAATGCAACAGGCCGGAACGAATGTCGAAGGCGTCCATTACCTTGGACGAAAAGAAAATGCCTTCGCCGGTATGGTTGGCGGGGTCGGTGGTCAGCTTGCCCTTGGCTAGTTCCAGGATCGCCTCACGCGGATCGTACAAATTCATCGCCCGCTGAATTTTCAGAAAGATTCCTTCTCCTTCATCGGCGATGTAAATGGTGGTGTTGAGTGCATCGCGCACCAATTCCACGGCGACGTTTTCGGAGCCGGAATGGTCGATGGCATTGTTCACCATCTCGGTGACGGCATAATGCCAGATGTCGCGGACATTGCCGGGCAAGTCGTTTAGCAACGGCGAAATTGATTCGGCCCAGACAATATCCTCGCGTAAGCCGGCTCGGGGATAGACGCGCTGCACTTGCGCCATCGTTGCCAGTTGGTAACGCACGCCACGGCCCACACCGGATGAGGTGATGACACCTTCTTTTTTCAGCTTTGTCAGCCAAGCGCTTGCAGCTTGGCGGGAAACGCCGTGTTCAACGGCAAGACGACTGGCGACATTGCTGCCGTCTTCGGCAATCGTTATTAAGATGGAGTGGCGTAGGTCAGTGCTCATAGGGACTAAACGTAAAGTGATTTTAAAATAATTGTAAAGCCACAATATGCTAAACGTAAAGCGCCGATTGATTTGATTATTCGCGTCATGAATTGAGAGGCCGGCCAGTTCAATCAAAAACTAGCCGGCTGTTAGCCTTTACAGGTTGAACGCTTGCGCCAGTTCGTTGACGATCTGCCGCTTCTGGTCGCGGCCTTGGTGGATATAGCGCATGGTGGTTTGAATGCTCTTGTGGCCAGCTAGCTTGGCTATTTGATTGATTTCCTTGCCTTGGTCGGACAGCGCCGAGCAGAAGCCATGCCGTAGGCAGTGGAAGGTAAAGCGTTCGATCTTGACGGTGCCGTCCGCATTCAAAATATCCTTGCCGGAGATATTTGAGGCTTTCAAGGCAGCGCGCCAGGCCGCGCGGAAGTCCATCGGTTGCTCGGGAAGCTCGAACGACGGGAAGATCAAGCCTGTGCCGATTTCCTGATGGCGTTTCAGCTCGGTAATCACCACGGGCGCAAGGTAAAGCTCCCGGCTCGTACCGTTTTTGGTATCGCCGAGAAAGGCGGTGCCTTCTTTGAAATTAATGTCGCTCCAACGCAGATTCATCAATTCGCCTTTGCGGGCGCCGGTGGTCATTGCCATGACCACCAGCAGATACAACTTGTCCCAATGGGACGCTTGACAGGCTTTAATCAAGCGTTGGCGTTCCTGGTCCGATAATACCCGATCCCGGCGCTGGGTGTCGTCGTCGACCACGACGCTTCGCACCAGGTTTTCATCGACGTAGCCGCGACTCAAGGCAAACTTATAGACACTGGAAAGTACGGCTTTTTTGCGGTTTATCGTGGTCGTTCGCTCGCCTGCATCGATCATGTCGTCAACGTGTTCTCGCAAGTCGAAGATGTCGATGTCGGTCATGATGCGATCGCCGAAAACCCTGCACCAGTAATCAACCCGTTGCATCTGGCCTTTGTAGTCCTTTTTATTCCACCGCGACAGGTATTCGTCGCAGACTTCGCGGAACGTCTTGTAACGGATGCGCTTGCCGGCCTTGATAAATAGTTCGGCGCCTCCCATGCGCTCGATTTCTTGCGGCGACAATTGCAACAACTCCTTCTTGGATAACGCATTGATGGCTTCCAGCTTCGAGGAGTTACGAATCGCGAATAGATCAATACCAAGGTGAGCAAAAAGCGTAGCGCCGCCCATCCGCTCGACATCCGATTCGCTCAAGGCCGCCAATTGGCTCAGGTCCAATAATGGAATGGCCTTGATGTTGTTTTCGATGTCATCAGCCCAGGCCTGCGCGAGTTTTTCGGAGGTAAAGGTTTTGTTTTTAACGATACCTTTCATGCGGACATCCGCGCGAAACTTACCGTTCGATAGTGGTCGAATGTAAGCCATGATTACGCCTCCGCGCCCGCTGCGGCGGAATCTTCATCGAATAGAACCTCCAGGATTTCTTGACGATGGCGAACGCCATTAAAGCGGAAGCGACTCTGAACGATGTTGCAGTCCGGGTAATCTGGTAGCAATTCAAGCTGATAGCGGCGTGCGTCGGCCTCGGTCGTGAAGTAGCGATCGGCAATTGAAACCGACTGGCCTTGCTCGGCATCAAAAGCCACCACGCTGAAAGCCGAGACATGATTGATCTCCGACTGATTAGTCGCGCTAAACTCGAAGCCCCCGGACTCGTCCTGCACGACTTGGCATTCTGGGTAATACGGCAAGCTGAGGTATCGCCAGGCTTCGGCCTGTTCTAGGGATTGGAACCGCGGACCGATCAGATGATAATGGAGTGGGTGACCATCGCCACCCTGAACGACAAAAAATGTTCCTCGGGTCGCGCCGATCACTTCGCTGAGTAACTCCTGTCGAGCTTTGGAAAGCTCCGAGGGAAAAAAACGAATTTCGCGGTGAAGAAACAGTTGATCGGCGTCGAGATGCCTGGCAGATTGCTCGGCATGTTGCCTTACGGCGTAGCGCTCGCCAAGAATTTTGTTTTCCGTGCCTACGGCAAATACTTCGACAGCATACGGCCCGGATTCCGCGCACGCGGAAAGCTTATCGGGGCTCTTTGAACGAATAGGGATTAGCAACGACTGCTCAGAAGGACGGTTGTCCGTTGAGCTTGGGAGGGATTGATTTAACTGGTTCATTACGCCACCTCATTGAGCAAATAATGCAGAGTGCGCCTAAATTTGCGCCTTGCTGCGGTTATGTTGCTTCAACTCGACGGCAATCCAGTTGACTTTGTCTTTCCAGTTCAAAGACTTAAAGATGGTGGGTCGTGTGCGATTCGAACGCACGACCATCGCATTAAAAGTGCGGTGCTCTACCGGCTGAGCTAACGACCCCAATCAATTCGATCATTATATCGGTTTTTTTTTTCTTTGCAAGCTTTTACTGTGAAACCTTGGAAACGGTACACTTGCGAGTAAAGCTTGTCCCTGAATCGTCCAAAAAACGCATTCGAATAGGCGGCGTAGGCCCTGACTGAGACGTTGTTAAGCCAATCCTCTCAATTTCTTGTTACGGAGTGTGACGTCCGGAAATCGTCGGATTGGAGTGAGTCGCTCCGGCTGGTGGGGTCGAATCGCCATTGGTCGGCTAGGCAAAAATGCTCGACGCCACGTGTGGCTGGAGGTTAGCCGAGGGTAGAAATGGCTTTGTGACCAGCGAATTGGCTGAATCATGGGGCGCGGCACTGGGTTTTTCATGATTCATTTTTATTAACGCCGGTAAAACCCGGTATGGCCGGGGTTTACCGGCGTTAGCCCTAGACGGCCTAGATTTTCGAGTCTTTGCGATTTTTGTTCGGTGAAAAGGTGAGGAATGCGATGCCGCTGAGCAAAAGCCAAGCCGAAGGCGGTAACGGAACGCTGGTTGTCAGGGTATTCAGCATCGTTGAATCGCCTGCCGTGAATTGCGCTGTCATACTATGCGCCGCGTCCGCGGTGCCGGCGATATCGCTGCCGTCCGCCCAAAACGCACTGGCGGTGATATAGCTGGTGATGAAGAAGTCTTGACCGGGCACCAGATCGAAACTGATAGCTCGGCTTTCGTTCAACGCGGTACTGTTAACCAGGGGATCGGCGTGCGCGTTGACGAAGTCTCCGCCAAGCATTGAGCCGGGAAGTTCTGCGTAAGGGTCGAAAATTCCCCCCCAGACGTTCATGCCGGCGGTGATGGATTCGGTGGTATCGCCGCTAAGCAAGCCACTGACCGAGAACGTGATGGTGTAGGTTTGGGACTCGGTTCCGGCGTAGTGGTAGGCTTGCAGGCCCTGAGCGGTGGCGGTCGCGGAGACATAGCCGATGGTATTGGGGACGTCCGTTTTAGCGTAAGCCTTCAGGATGGGTAAGGATTGCGCCCCGGTTAAGGAGCCTTCGGCAAACCAAGAATAAATGTCGTTGAATTCGGTCGTCGCCGTTGGATAACCATTTCCGCCCTTTGAATCGGACGCGCTGGAACCGTCGTCCGGACACGTCGAACAAACCTTAAACCAGTGCGTGCCGCTGCCGGACACGCTAATGCCCGGTTCGGTTAACCGTGCGGCATAGCTGGTGTTGTTCAGGAATAATCCCACGGACAGGTAGAGAAGATATCGGGATTTAGCGATCATATGGCCCCCTTATTAAGGCTTGGAAGAAGTAAGGCTCGGAAGATTGCCGCTAACCGCAGTCGGCGGCGGAACAGGTTGATTACTCAACAACTGCACGTACAATCTAGCTGAAAGCTTGGGTCGAGAATAGTTCGATTTATCACATCCGGCGGTTGCCAACGAGCAAGCTTGAGGTGCTTTCGGCTTTGATCGATTACTCTATTGTATTTAACCGGAGAGCCCGGTTTGCGAGCACGCGCGGTGTTGCTTAATCCTGGGCGTGGCATTTAAATCGCGTGATGGGCTTAATGTCGGGTCTCGGACCGATAGCCGGAACGGCTTCTTCGTTCGGAAAACCGTTCTGGGGTGACGTGGTTTCTTTGCGGATCGCGAAGCCGCTAACGCATTCTCGATGCCGAGTCCGGTAGCTCGATCGCGGTTATTCGTCGATTGGGCTGTCGTTGAGGGTTTGCCGACACTGTTCCGGCTTGCCGTTTTTGAACGACGGCGAGATGCCGACCTGCTCGGTGAGGCCCCTGAGCAGCAATAGATAAGCCTGCTGGTCGATACACACTTTGTTAAGTTTCCAAGTCTGGATTTGGCCTTGAATTTCGATGCGTTCGAGACTGATGTCCTCCAGAGCAAGGGTGCGGCTGGCGGGTGGGGTGGCTTGGGCGGTGAAGGTCGCGGTGGCGAATAGCACGAGCACGGCGAGATTCAAGTTTCGCATGGCGGTTTCCTGGCAAATACGATTAGCTTAGCGGCACCGCGCGCATGGTGTTGGTTTTCCGATCTCGCCGCAGGCGACGATGCCGGTATGCCCTGCGGAAAGGGGGATTGCCGGTTGCGAAAAAAATCGCGTTAACCTTCGAGTACTTGAATCGGCGGGATAAAAGAGCTGGGGTTCGCCGCTAGGCCGGGTTAGGCGGTAACCGTCACGGCATTGCCGTGTTATCGCGAGCCCGGTCGGCCCCCCGCGAATCAAATCAGAGCGCCCGCGAGCAGGCGATTACTGTATTCCTGTTCTCTGATCAGGATGGTTTCGTTTTTGACGTCGGTCAGTTTTTTGACCAGGACTTTGCCCGAGGCGGGGAAGAAATACACTTTGCGCGGATAAATGTCCAAGGTGTCGGAGGCGACGATCGGGATATTGCGTTCGTCCAAGTAGTCGCGGAGAAAGTCTGCGCTGCGGGCGCCGACATTGTTACGGCTCAGGCGGTTTAGCACGTTGCCGCCGCCGAACACTTTCGCTTCCAACTGGTGCGCTTCCGCACCGATGTCGAGCAGGTGCTGAATAAATTTGTCCATCGCCTCGCTGGCCAGATTTGTCAGGCGTTCGCCGACCGGTTGGTCTTCGTTCAGATTGGCTACCATGAAGTGGTTCATGCCGCCGATACCTTTGACGCGGTCGCGGATGCAAGCGGTAACGCAAGAGCCCAACACCGTCACGATGACCGCGCCGGCTTGGGCGACGCAATATTCGCCGGGAATGATTTTGCTGGCGGCGGTACGCCAGTAGGGGTCGAAGTAGGTTTCGGAGCGGTTTTGTATATACATGGTCGGATCGGGGTAGAAGTCAGTCGGTAGCTCGGTCGATTAGACTGTCGAGTGTCGATTAATTTCTAACATAAATCGAGCCAGCCAACGTAGTACCAAAGTATTAGGCTGGCTCAATCTCGCGCCGCCGCCGGGCTTGAGCCGATTGGCGCGTTCGGCTTGGCCGGCGCCTGGACCAAGTTCCGGCGCGGTTCATTCGATGTTTTTGTAGTGCAGGGACGAAATTTGCTCGGAGACGATGCCGATCATAAAGATCAACAGTGCCGACAGAAACAACACCGCGCTCATGTTGGTGAAGCGATTTTCGGTGAGGTAGGTATAGGCGTAATAGGCTACGCCGACGCCGAAGATCGAGCCGCTGATCGGCAGAAACAAACGCATCGGCGAAAACAACACGCCGATGCGCAGGATGATGATGAAAAATCGCAAGCCATCGTGGAGCAGGCGAATGTGACTCTTGCCCATCCGGCTGCCGGCGTGTATCGAGACGTAGGCGACCGGGAAGCCGGAGCGGAAGAAGGCCATCGTGCTGGTGGTCGGATAGGAAAAGCCGTTGGGTAGCAGGTACAGGAATTTGCGGAATTTGTCGGCCCTGACCGCGCGAAATCCCGAGGTCAAGTCGTCGATTTTATGGCCGGTCATCAGCGACGCCAGTTTGTTGTAAAAGCGGTTGGCGGTGCGGCGAAACCAGGAGGCGTGGCTGCTCGACAAGCGGGCGCCGACCACCATATCGTAGCCTTCCGCCAGTTTGGCCAACACCATCGGAATGTCGGCGGGATCGTGCTGGCCGTCCGCGTCCATGAATACCAGAATGTCGCCGCGAGCATGGCGGGCGCCGGTTTTGATCGCGGCGCCGTTGCCCATGCCGTAGGGGTGGGAGACGACCTTGGCGCCGGCCGCTCGGGCGACTTGGGCCGTATCGTCGTCGGAGCCGTCGTCGATCAGCAGAATTTCGGCGTCGGGATACAGCGCCTTCAATTTCGGCAAGAAGGTCGGCAGGTTTTCGGCTTCGTTTTTGGCGGGCAATACGATGCTGAGCAATGGTTGGGCGGTCATGTTGGGCGCGGGTGGGTAAAAAACGGCGGGTTTGGGCGGTGGCGGCGCGGTGGGGTACGCTGCGAATCGACGGCGAGTCTAGCAGAAATTCGCGCGGGCTAACATCGTCGGCGCTTAGCGAAACCGGTCTTTCAGGCCGCGCAGTTCGGCGAACACTGCGGGCGCCGGCCGGCCGGTCAGGCCCAAGTGTCGTTGAATCGCCGGATCCTGCTCGCGCAGAAAGGGATTGGTGGCCAGTTCTTGCGCCATCGTGCTGGGCAGGGTCGGTTGTCCGGCTTGTCTGAGCGCGATGACTTCGGTCTGGCGCCGGCGCAGGGCCGGGTTGTCGAAATCGACTTCCACCGCGAAACGGGCATTGGCTTCGGTATATTCGTGGGCGCAGTAAATCCGCGTCTCCGGCGGCAGCGTTTTGAATCGTTGCAGCGATTGCCAAAGCTGCTCGGCGCTACCTTCGAACAAACGCCCGCAACCCAGCGAAAACAAGGTGTCGCCGCAAAACAGCGCCGAACTGTCCGGACAATAAAAGGCAATGTGGCCGCTGGTATGGCCAGGCGTGGCGATGACCTGTACTTGCTCGCGCCCGAGGGTAAAGGTCGTGCCGTCTTCGACGGCAAGGTCCAGACCGGGGATGCGGGTCCGGTCAACCGCGGCGCCGACGATACGGCATCCGCTAGAGCGTTTTAAGCTCAGATTGGCGCCGACATGATCGCCGTGGTGGTGGGTATTGAAAATGTAATTTAGACGCCAACCTCGTGCTTGCAAGGCGGCTTCGACAGGTTCGGGTTCGGCGGGGTCGACCGCGGCGGTCGCGCCGTCGGCGGGATCGTGCAGCAAGTAAATGTAATTGTCGGTCAGGGCGGGCAGCAGCAAAATTTCCAGCATCGCGGCGATTCCAAAAAAGACGGGATAACGGATTTTACCACTACCGGGGAGCGCCGCCGTATAGGTCATCAACGCCTGGTCATGCCGACTTGTCCGGCGCCGTTGGCTGGATTCGTGCCGTCGCCGCTCGCGAAATCCGGCACTGAATGCCTGGCGAGGCTCGGCGATGTTGCTGACAAAAGCTTCAAATCGGCTAGTATTATGACTGCGTTGCGGGTGGCGGATTCGGTAAGGCCCAGGTTATTCGAACTTGCGCAAACCTTTTGTAAGTCCAGGCTTACATAGGACTTTCAGTTCCGTCGTCGGTTTTAAACTCTTCGTTCACGCCGAATAGCTGCACGGTTAGACGGCATGATGGTTGATTTGACCGGAACTATTGGAGATGCGTATGCCGTTGTCGGAGTTGAAACTGAATACCCGGCTGTTGTTGCCGCCGGGCATCATGGCCCTATTGGCCGTCCTGTTGTGCATTTTCGGCATTCGCAATCTGGCCGAAGTCAACGCGGTCTTGAGTAGCGTCTACAACGACAGGGTCGTCCCGCTACAAAGCTTGAAGACCATCGCCGACCGCTATGCCGTTAATATCGTCGATACCGCGCACAAGGCCCGCAACGGCAACATCGGTTGGGCAGAGGCTCGCAAGAACATCGAGGAGTCCGGCGCCGTCGTCGAAAAGGCTTGGCGGGCTTATACGTCGACGTCTCTGGTGGATGAAGAGCGTGATTTGATCAAGCAGATCGAACCGCTATTTGCCAACGCCAACCGGGAACTCGCCGATTTGCTGACCATCTTGCAGCGCGAAGACCGCAACGCGCTGGCGGCGTTTACCGTGCAACGCCTGTATCCGGCCATAGACCCGATTTCCGAAAAAATATCCGCGCTGGTCGATTTGCAATTGCGGGTCGCCAAGCAGCAAAACGATCTGGCCGAGGCCAATTACGCGACGGTTCGCAATCTGACCGCAGTGATGTTGCTGGCCGGTTTGGTGGTTTGCGTTTGGTTTTCACTGAAAGTCGGCCGTTCGATCAAGGCCCAGATCGGCATGGAACCCAGCGCGGCGGCGGAACTGGCGCAAGCGGTTTCGGCCGGCGATTTAAGCCAAGACGTGCCGGTCGTGCCCGGCGACACCTTGAGCATTGCCGCCAATTTGCGAATGGTTGTCGTCAATTTACGGCGCATGGCGGCCGATGCGATGACCTTGGCCGCCGCCGGCGTCGAGGGGCGACTAGCGGTGCGGGCCGACGCCAACGCGCATAGCGGCGAATACCGGCGCATCATCGAAGGCGTCAATGCCACGTTGGACGCGGTAGTTGGTCCGTTGGACCGGGTGCGCGAGCTGTTGACCTGTGTCGAGCAAGGCGATCTGAGCCGGCGGATCGACGAAGATTATCAAGGCCAATTGCAGGAATTGCGATTGGCCGCCAACGCAACGGTAATCCGTTTGTCGGAAACGATTAACGAGGTTTCGGTCGCGGCCGACCAATTGAGCGACGCCGCCGAGCAAGTCAGCGCCACGTCGCAAGTCTTGGCCCAGTCGGCCAGCGAGCAGGCCGCCGGGGTCGAGCAGACCAGTGCCAGCGTCGAGCAAATGGCGGCCAGTATTAACCAGAATGCCGAGAACGCCGCCGTCACCGACGCGATGGCCGGCAAGTCCGCCCAGGAGGCGGTCGAGGGCGGCGCGGCGGTCAAGCAAACCGTGGAGGCGATGAAGGAAATCGCGACCCGGATCGGCATCATCGACGACATCGCCTATCAAACCAATATGCTGGCCTTGAACGCGGCGATCGAGGCCGCCAGGGCCGGAAATCAAGGAAAGGGGTTTGCGGTGGTGGCGGCCGAGGTGCGTAAATTGGCGGAACGCAGCCAGACTGCTGCCCAGGAAATCGGCAAGTTGGCCGAACAAACCGTGCAAGACGCCGAATTGGCCGGGCGGATGATCGATTCGATTATCCCCACCATCGGCAAGACTTCGGCCTTGGTGCAGGAAATCGCGGCGGCTTCGCACGAGCAAGCGGTCGGCGTCGGGCAAATCAACCAGGCGATGAATCAAGTGAACCGGGTGACCCAGCAAAACGCCGCGTCCAGCGAGGAATTAGCGGCGACCGCCGAACAAATGAGCGGACAGGCCGAGCAATTACAAAATCTGATGAGTTTCTTCCGGCTGGCGGACGAAGAGCCGCCGAGCCCCCGCCAGTTCGCTACGGAACGGCCGCCGAAAACCAAGCCGGCGCGCGATCGCTTCGAAGCCGATTTTTTACCGAACGAAGGGCAATTCGTGCGCTATTAGCCGGCGTCCAAGCGCGTCAATGCGCAAGGCAATCGCGTATCGTCAATTTGGCGGCGGATTTCGCCGGCCAGTAGGCGGCGATCGCGGCGATTGCCAGTACCAATACCAACCAATAGAACGCTGCGGTATAGTCGAAGCGGTAATCCAGCCGAATGCCGAGCATGACGGTGCCCAAGCGTTCGGCGATCGGTTGGGCAAGCCAACAGGCCAGCGGCACGCTGATTAGCCACGCCAAGCCGCCGTGCAACAAACCTTCCATCGCAAACAGCCGAAACACCGCCGGCGTCGGCGCGCCGATGGCGCGCATCACGCCGATTTCGCGAGTGCGTTGCAACACGGCGATCGTCAGCGTGCCGGACAGGCCGATGCCGCCGATGGCCGCGACCATCGCCGCCAATCCCGCCAAGGTCCCCAATACCGAATTGAACTGGTTGCGGGCATAGCGGCGTTGTGCCAGCTTGGCTTCGGTGCTGTAGACGTCCAAGGTCAGGCCGGCACTGTCATAGCGGTCCTTGAGTCGGCGCAAATAGTTGTCTTCGCCGGCCGCGTCGGCGATGTCGGCATCCAGTAGCGCAAACGAAGCGAGTTCGCCGGTCCCGGCCAGTTCGCGGGCGGTCGCCAGTGGCGCGTAAACCGGTTCGACCGCCGGATTGTTGCCGGCCAGCCAGCGGTAGACCCCGACGATTCGCCAGGAATCATGGCGGCCGCCCAGCTTAACGTCCACGCTGTCGCCGGGTTTTAGACCGTTCAGCGCGGCGGTGTCGGCACTGATGACTAATTCCCGCTCGCCGGCGTCTTCCGCTAACCAGCGGCCGGCTTCGATCAGCGGCCGGTAAAGAGTGGACGCCGCCGGTACCGCCAGCATCTGCAAGCCCAGACTGCCGGTTTGCCGCAAGGTTTGCCCGTGATGGCTGATTTCCGCCGGTAGTCGTTGCCAAACCGCCAGATCGCGGGTGGCCGGCAGAGACTTGGCCAATTCGGCGACCTTAGCCGCGGGCTGGTCGACGCTGAAACCCAATTTAACCGCGTAACGGCTACGCGCCATTTCGTTGTCCAGCGTCAGGTTCACGGAGGCGATCAGGCTGGTCGATACCAAAAACATGATCCCGGCCACGATCAACACGCCTTGGGTTAATAGCAATCGGGCCTTGCGGCGGAATAAATTGCCCAGCGCCGCCGCATACAGCGTCGGCAACCATCGCGCGCCGAGTTTTTCGATCCAGGCGTCGAAGCGGTTCCCGCCGAAGTCGCCACCCAAGCCGTAACTGGCCAATGCCGTCCGTACCGTCATCGCCGCGCCGCGCCACACCGGCGGCAACGCCGCCAGTAGCGGGGCAATCAGACCGCCGCCGATCATCCAAGCCAGTGCGTCGGGTGCGACCGAGAACGCGCCGCCGGCGATGTTGAACAAGGCCAGCAACTTGCGAGCGGCCCAATCGGCGCCGAACAGCGCCGGCGGAATCGCCATGCAAGTCGCGGCCACCGCCAGCAAAGCAACTTCGCTGAGATATAACCCGGCCACGGTCGCGCCGCCGCCGCCCAGCGCCTTGATGACGCCGATCTGGTCGGTTTGTTGGGTAATCTGGGCCGATACCGTATTCAAAATCAACAGGCTGGCCAAGGCCAGGGACGCCAGGGCCATCGCTTGCAATACCGAGTTGATACCGGCGACAAAGGGACGGCCCCAATGCTTTTCCGGGTCTTGCAGCAACGTGACGCTGACCGGCAGATGCCGCTCGGCCAGCAAGTTTCGGAGTTGGGCGGCGACGCCTCGGGCGGTTTCGGCGTCGTACGGCGGTACGATGCGCACCAGCAACTGCCGGAAATAGCCGTCCGCTACGCCGAACGACGCGGCGCTGGAACGGTCGGCGAAAAAATGTATCTGACCGCCGAATTTGGGCGGTTTGACGAAAGGATGGCGGACGACGCCGCTGATCCGAAAACCGGTCGGGCCGTTAGCGGTGTCGAACTCCAGCATCGCGCCGGTCGTCAAGCCGGTTGCTTGCTGGGACAGATTTTCGACGGCGACTTGGCCTGAGCCTGGCCAAGATCCGCTTTCCAGCGTGGTCAGGTCGAATTGCTGGGCGGCGTAATCCGGGCGAACGATTAAGGTCGCGTTTTGCCATTCGCCGCTGCCGGTTTGGCGGTAGCGCACCGACAGCGGTGTCAGCGTGTCGATACCCGCCACGCCGGGAACGGCGCGTAAGCGGCTTAGCAGTTCGGGCTCGGCCGTGCCGCGCAGAATCAGGTTGATATGCGAGGGCTGCGAGCGTCGATGAGCGGCGTCCATGCGGTCGAGCAGCAATGCGACCATCCCGAACAGCGTTCCGACGCAAAAAATGCCGATCGCGATATTGACGACGGCCAACAGACTGCGCGCCTTGGCGGCACGCCAGTCGGCCAGGATCTTGTAACGCAACACGTTCAAGCGCTTTCGGCTCCGCGGTCCGCTGCTGGATCGTCCGGTGCTTCCAAGCCCGATCCGTTCCGCTCGGCCGCGTGCCAAGTCACGTCGGCATGGATGCGGCCGCCGCGAATTTCCAACTTACGGCTGGCGGCGTCGGCCAGCGCTTCGTTGTGGGTGACCATCACTAGCGTCTTGCCCTGGTCGTTGAGATGGGCGAACAGTTCGAACACCGCATCGGCGGTGGCCATGTCCAGATTGCCGGTCGGTTCGTCGGCGACGATCAACGGTGGGTCGTTGGCCAGCGCGCGGGCGATCGCGGCCCGCTGTTGTTGGCCGCCGGAAACCTGGCTGGGCAGGCGGTCGGCGGCATCGGCCAGACCCACTCGCTCCAATAGAGACATGGCCCGCTCCCGGCGCCGGCGTTTGTCTAGCTTGCCGAGAAAATCCATCGGCAGCACTACGTTTTGCCACAAATTTAAAGCCGGCAACAATTGGAAAAATTGAAACACGATGCCGACATTGGCGCCGCGCCAGGCGGTGAGCTTTGCGTTACTCAGGTGGTGTAGCGCCGCGCCGTTGACGAAAATCTCGCCGCGATTGGGATGATCGATGCCGGTCAACAGATTCAGCAACGTCGATTTGCCGTTGCCGGACGGGCCGACGATCGCGACGAATTCTCCGGCGGCGATGTCCAGGTCGATGCCGTGCAACACCGTCTGCAAGCCGCCGGCCTGCGGATAATCTTTGTAAACCTGGCGAAGTCGGATGATGGGTTGCATGGCGGCCGTCAAATTAGGGTATGGTACACGACGCGCGGCTTTCGGGCGCGCGCCGGTTTTCGAGAGTCTCTGGAGAGAAAATATGTTGGCGGTACGCTTGCTATGGTTGGTTTTGGCGTTGGCTTGGCTGGCGGCGGAAATTTGCTTGGCCCAGGCCGCGCGCGGCCGAACCGATGGTGTCGCCGCCGAACGCGATTCGCAACGCCGCCTGTGGCTGGCCGGCGCGGCCGGTCTGATTGCGGCGCTGTACGCCAAACAACTATGGTGGTGGCCGCTGCCGGTGGCTTATTTGCCCAGGCAGGCGCTGGCGCTGACGATTTTCGCGGCCGGTCTGAGCTTGCGCTATCTGGCGGTCCAGCGTCTAGGCCGATTTTTTACCACCGACGTCACGATACAGCCCCGTCACGAGTTGATCGTCGACGGGCCCTACCGCTGGCTGCGCCATCCCGCCTATACCGGTTTACTGCTGGCGCTGGCCGGAGCCGGCTTGGCGATGGGCGATGGTCTGGCCATATTGGCGGCAACCCTGCCGATCGGCCTGGCCGTGCGCGGCCGAATCGCGATCGAGGAAGCGATGTTGGCGGCCGAATTCGGCGCGGCTCACGCCGACTATTGCGCGGTGCGCTGGCGCCTGTTGCCTTGGCTATATTGAAGGCCGCCACCGGACGGGCGCTCCGCGTCGGTACCGCGACAAACTGATATACTGCGCCGGTTCCGAACCGGCCCGATCGGATTCGGAAGTCATCGCGGTCTTCCCGCCTTTTAATAATAACGACAACTACCGGGATATTTTATGCAAGATTATTTGCCGATGCTCGAATCCATCGCCGCCGACTGGTACCGGTTGACGCTGGCCAATCAGGAATACGCGATCACGCTGATCGTCGCGGTCTGGCTGTTGACCGCGATTTTTTACAGCATCCGAATCGGTTTTCTGAACGGCCGTTTTCGCCGGCTGGCCGCCGCGTTGCAACAACTGCAATCCGAACTGGCCGAAGCTAAACTGCAAATCGAAGGCTTACAGCAGCAATTGACCGAGAGCGGCGAGCAAGTCTCCGCCGCCAATGCCGAAATCGCCAATCGGGCACAATTAATCGACGCGTTGGAGCAGCAAATGCTTAAAGCCAACCAAAGGCTCGCCGACGTCAACAAGGCGCTGGCGGCGAACTTTGGATTGCCGGTACCCGGCGGCGACGGCGGCAACCCCGAGGAGGTTTGGGATCAGCATCGGCAAATTACCGAGCAATTGAACGGCGTACTGGCCGCCGAGCGTCAAGCCAAGGCCGACGCGGAACAGGCCCGCGAGGACGAGGCGGCCAAGGTGGGCGAGAAGGAAGCCTTGCTCGGCGCATTGCGGGCGCGCGTCGAGTCGCAAACTCAACAAATCGGCGAACTGGAAGCGGCCTTGGCCGAACAGCAACGTCAAGCGCAACAACAGCGGATCGACGCCGCGCGCGTCGCCGAGCTGGAAGCGAAGCTAGCCACCGCCACTGCGGTCAAGGTGGTACCCGCGCCGGCTCCGGCTCCGGTGACGGCCGTAAAATCGGAAACCCCCGCGCCGGTTAGCGAGCGTATCGGCGATAGTGTTAGAGCGGCCGTGGAGCCTGAAAAGCCGGCGGTGGTCGCCAGTCCGGTCGCACCGATCCCGGCACCGGAGCCCGTCGAGATCAGCGCACCCGAACCGATTGTCGTCGCCAAACCGGTGGAGCCGCCGCGTCCGATCGCCGTCGAACCGGCTTCTGGCAAACCAGCCGAGCCGGCCGGCGGTGGCTTGAAAAAGCTGTTCGGCAGCACGATGCAGAAATTCGCCAAGCTGGACGAAAAATTCGGCGGTTCGACACCGAAGCCCGCGGTAGCTGAAGCCGAACCGACACCGGCCCCGAGCGCGGAACCGGCACCGGAACCAATCGCGCCGACTCTCGCGGCGGATAAGCCCGCCGAAAAACCGGCCGCTGGCGGCGCGATGTCCAAGTTCAAGGGCTTGCTCGGCAAGGGCAAAAGCGAAGCGAATGCCGACGATGACGAAGCGGAACCGTTGATCGAACAACTCGAAGCCGTCACCGCCGACGCGATGCAGGCCGCCGAAAAGGCCAAGGGCCAATTGCGCGGATTGTTCGGAAAATTCGGCAAAAAGGGCTGAATAAGCCCCATCCTCCGGCTCGGCCGATTAGCTTGGGATCGGCCTTAGACGCCGCTCCGCCAGCCAATTGGGCTGGCGGACACGCCTTGTTGGAGGGTATGCGTCGCTGGCTTCCGTTGTATGCAACCTGCCGTCGGGCGGACTTCGGGCCGCCGCGATCGTCAAATCCAAGGCGGCGCAGCCAAATCATTGGACGTCAACTAAACCGCTTGGCGACGAGTCTTCCGGTGATTGCCGGCAAACGTCGCTATTCCCCCTCCGCCAATAACACGAGCGCCGTCGGACGCGCCGGACTCGGATCCGCCCAGCGTGAGATTTTGCGGCAATTTAAGGTTGTCAGCGTCCCGGCTGTTCAGCGCGCCGAGATCGGCCTCGATATTTTCCCCAACAGAACTGTCCGCTGGGACCCGCATGCTTACGCGTTGGCGATCGACGGGGCGAACGGTGTGCCGGGTGGATTGGTTTCCGGTTCGCGGCTTACGTTCTCGCGAATCAAATCGCCGTTCACGTCGTTTTAGCAGGCGGCGCGGCCGCTCGTGCCGTAAATTCCATCGGATCATCGTCGTTCGGTGTGAGGCGAAGTCGGTGTCTGGTCAATTTGCGCTCGAATTCTTCCCGAACCGAAATTCACTCCTGTCGCAGTCCAAATTCGTCTTGCGTTGATTCATTTGACTCGGGAGCCTTCCGTGTGTCCAACCTCGAGTCGCTGCGACAGCGCCAAGGTGACAGTTGCGTATGGCGCACGGCGGATTCGAGATGGGTCTGCCAAAGGCATCGTGCAAACTGTACAAATCATTGTTTATAAAATTAACAGGTGCATAAAAAATAAACGGATGGATTGCGGGCTTGGATTGTTCTATTTTTAAAAAAATATAAAAATCAATGCTATAGGTGCTGGCGGGATCTGGCATTTTTCCTGCTTTGGTATGGCGGCGTTATTGGGTACTGGCGCTTTGGCCGCACGGCGGCGCGTTTCTACTCGGCGTTCGGATCGGGCGGGCCGTGACGCTAGGCTGATTGACGCCGTTTAAGCGCTGATTCTCCGGCGTAATATGTCGGTTTTGGGTTTCTTGGATTAACGATGGCGAGGTTTCTGATGAGGTTTGCGATAGGTTTGGTACTGCTGGGCTTTAGTTTTTCAGTGCATTCTGAAAGCTATCCGGCGGCTTACTTTCAGCCCAAGCTGATATACAGCGCCGATGGCAACGAGAGCGATCAACAAGCGCAAACAACTGAAGTTTCCGCCAATCAGGGCGAGTTTGATCCCCGCTACCCTGCCGCGAACTTTCGTCCGATTGTGATATTTTCATCGACCGAGTTTATCCCGGCAAATTAACGACTAGGGCGAACGATAGATGCCGGCGGTAAACAGTCGTTTTGTCCACGGATTGGCTGGCGAAAGCATCGCCTGTTTAGTTAATAGAGCAAATCGAGGTTATTCAAGAGACGGTGAAATTTGTGAGCCTGTCGTTGGTCCGATTTATCCGGATTTGGACGTTTTATTGATTTTACTGTTGCAAGTCAAACAAACCATATCCAGGTTTTTTGGCAATCGTGGCGAGTCATTTTAACAATGCTGTCTTTTACTATGAAAGTCGTTAGGAAAATCACCGATATATCTAGGTCAGGAACGCCTTGATCTCGGCTAAAGCCGCTCCAGCTACCTTCATTTTCAGGGACGAAAGTCCTTTCAAGACCGCTAGTTTTGAGCAATATCCTCTTGGGATCTCAAGTAAATTTAAGGCTATGATCGATAATAAAGCATTAAACACGCTAGTATTCTCTTTAAATGAATGCGTTCTTCCGGAATTGCATTTGAACAAAGCCGGATTAACCGGTTTTTTTTATGCGCTGACTATCACGCCGTGCATAATCGATCCATCCGAGTGGATGGCGGAGTTGTTTTTGGGGGATAGACCCGATTTAAACGGAAGACAAGTTAAGCGCTTGAAAAAAGCGGTAGTCGCCGTGGTTAAGTCGGCAAATAAGTCGATGCTGGCCGATAAACTAGAGTTTCCGTACGATTTTTCCGAGATTGACGAAGAGACGATGGCTGATATTTGGCATTGGTGTTATGGATTTTTGAGGGGCATTAACTTGCGCTGGTCTTTCTGGCAAAGCGGTATTATCGCCAAGGAAACCGGGCAGTGTTACGATCTGGTCAAGGGAAGTATTAATATTATTACCGCATTGGTGACCGAAGACCTTAGTTATTTGGATAATTTGGAACAACTGAAGTCGCGGATCGGCAGTAATATTGAAGGAGGCGCCAGCGACGAACGGATTCTTGCTGCCGTGTTGCCGACGTTACCCGAAGCGTATCAATGTTTGCGGATATTCGCGGCAACGATGTCGAAGCGCCTGCAAGCACATCAGAGTGCTAGGGCCTCGAGCTGAGCAATGCTAAGCCGTGATGGCTATCGTTGCGGGGAAAGCTTCGAGCGAAGTCGGCGGGCGGATGCAAATTCGCTGTTCGACTTCGCTGAATGTATAAGCGTTTCGGCATCCTTGCCTGGTGGTGCTAATCCTGTTTTATCTTTTTCTAACCAGAGGGCTTGGAATACTGCTAAGTTTTCCGGCCAATTGATTCGAAAGATGTCCAAATACCGATCCGAGAATAAACGAAATCGATATGACCAACAGCGGGTTATTCAGCGATGCGCCTAAAAGAACTTCCTGATTCAATTTATCGGGAGTTTGTAGTAAATAAGCGAAGGTGGAGGAGTAACCCAAAACGCCAACCGGTATAATCGCGAATTGCGGTAAATTCGCAGACAGACACAGTACAATCACCGCGCCCGCCACGATTAATGCCGTGGTAATTTCGACGCCCAATGAGATTTCCGGATCTATTTTCAGCAGCAATAATGCGGTGACCCAGGCCATGAACACTCCGAAAATTCCATTGATTATCGTGTTAATTGCCGCCTCTCGGTCCGCGCCTAATAAGAAATAAGCCGCCCATGCAATCGTTGCAGCCCAAATAAAAAACACGCCCGCCGCGGGGCCCACCGCAAAATACGTGGCGACTCCAGAAAGAATGCCGATGCTCAGAGATAGTGCTGTAATTTTTTCCATTTGAAATTTCCTGTTGATTATCAAGGGTGTTGAAATAAAAGTGATCAGCCGCAGGGGCGAGGTTATTTTTTTCGTAAAAATTAACCAATCCAAAATATAGCACTCCGATTATTTATTGAAAATGCGACAATTTGTCACGCTGACAGCTCTTCCGTCGATGATAATATTTTTCGTCAAAATGGACGAAACTTATCAGGTCCAGACAGAATAATTCCCGGCATCACTTGGGAAAATTCCTTGTTGATTTTTCTAGTGCCTTAAAGCATGTGTATTCAGGGGAATAAGCGCGCTAAATTTGCGTATCTCGGCGCGAATCCAGGTTAATAATAATGAGCAGGTTTAAAAGATTGGTAAGTCAATAACTTGTTATATTATCGGATGCGTTTTCGGTAACAGCATTCTGTTCGGGCCTCGGCTTTTCGAATGGCCTTAGATGAAACAGAAATCCCAAATAAACGGAATCCTTCCGGTTTTAGAGTGTGGAAATCGGCATCGGCGCCGATGGGCTTTGGCGGGGAGTTAAAACGAATTCAGTTTGTTAGAATCGAGGGGTGGCCGTGATGAAAACAGTCGGTTTAGGTACCTCTGCGACTTACGCCGGCCGTGAAGGCGGAGGCTTGTCCGCCGAGCCCGGCTTGCTGCACGCGTCAATGCCTGCGTTTCCAAACGCCGGCTCGCAATCGAGTGTTCTGTTTCAGCACAGCAAGCTTGCTAACGTCCTAAATGCCGAGGCAGCTCGGCGACCGAATCCAGTATCAGATCGGGTTGCACTGACGATGCTAGGGTATAGGCCTCGCGGTATTTGCCGGTCTTGACCAGGATACCTTGCAGTCCGGCGCGCTGAGCGCCGCCGACATCGGAATCGATATCGTCGCCTATCATAGCGATCCGGCTGGCTGGCAGCCCAAGTTGTCGTAAGGCCAGCGCAAAAAAGGCCGGCGATGGCTTGCCCATGACTGCGGCGGTCTTGCCGGTCGCATATTCCAGGCCGGTGACGAAAGCGCCGATGTCCATCCTGAGGCCGTCGGCTGTTTGCCAGAATTTGCCTTTGTGCAAGGCGATTAGCTCGGCGCCGGCCATGGCCATTTCGAACACCCGGTTGAGAATGTCGTAATTCCAGGCCGAACCGATATCGCCGATCACGACGGCGTCCGGCTGTTGGGCGGCGGCGTTGAATTCGGCGAATTCATCCTTGACCGCGTCGGCGACCAGAAAATGGCAGCTGCGGTAGCCGCGATGTTTGAGGTAGAGGCGCGCGGCGTGCGGAGTCGTCAATATCTCGTCGGCGGTGATCGGCAAGTCGATGGCTTGCAGTTTGGCCGCCAATTGCGCGCGCGATTGGGTCGTGGTGTTGGTGACGAAGCGGCGGGGCAAGCCCAACGACTGGATGTGCGCCAGCGCCGCCGCCGCGCCGGGAATCGCCGCGTCGCCAACGTAGAGAACGCCGTCCAGATCGAACAGCAGGCCGTCAATTTCTGAAACAGTCATCGGAAAGTCTCGTGGATACCCTGGTGCGGGGTTTTACCTCATCGTTTCCGGCCCGGTCAAGCGGCCGTGTTAGAGTCGCGGCACCAGATCGAGTTCGAACATGATGGCGTCTTCGCGGCCCTGCTTGGCGGGATAGTAATTCTTGCGGACGCCGATTTCCCGAAAACCGGTTTTGCGGTACAGGTCGATCGCGCCGGGGTTGCTGGGGCGGACTTCCAGAAAGATTTTTTCGGCGCGCGGTCGGGCGTATTCGATCAAATGCTCCAGCATCTTGCGGCCGGCGCCCTGGCGCTGAAAGCGGGGACTGACGCTGATATTCATGATATGGGCCTCGCCTGCCATCACCGAGATGATGCAATAGCCGACGATGCTGTCGTCCGGCGCTTCGCAGACCCAGTTGGTGTAATTGATGGCGCGAAAACAATCCTTGAAAATGCCTTCCGACCACGGAAACTCGTAATTTTCATTTTCGATGGTCAGCACGCGCGGTAAATCGGCGTGGTCCATCTTGCGCAGCCTCAGCAAGTCGCGCGGCGCGACCGAATCGGGAAATACCTTGGCGTAAAACTCGCGGTCGGCGTCGTAAATCACGGCATCTTTCAGCTTGTGTAGCAATTTCCACATGGGGTTAGGTTTCCAGCGATTGATAAACGGAAAGCGCGAATTGCAGGTCTTCCCAGGCTTTGGCTTTTTCGGGCAACGAGCGTAGCAAATAAGCGGGGTGGTGTACCACCGTCAACGGTATTCCGGCCAATTCGTGGCGGATGCCGCGCAGCCGCGCCAGCGGTTGCTGGGTTTTTAGCAGATTTTGCGCGGCGATGCGGCCGACGGCCACGATGAGCTTGGGTTGAATCAGTTCAATCTGGCGTTTTAAAAAATCGTGGCAGGCATCGACCTCTTCGGCCCGCGGATCGCGATTATTCGGCGGTCGGCATTTCAGCATGTTGGCGATGTAGACCTGCTCGCGGCGCATGCCTATAGCCCGGATCATTTCGTTCAGCAATTGGCCGGCCCGCCCGACGAAGGGTTCGCCTTGCAGATCCTCGTCGCGGCCCGGCGCTTCGCCGATCAGCAGCCAAGTCGCATGCTTGTTGCCGACGCCGAATACGGTCTGGGTGCGGGTCTCGCAGAGAGCGCAGGCGCGGCAGATAGCGACTTCGTGCTGCAGGTCTTTCCAGGCATGGACGTCGGTGTGAGACTTGGGGTGATGCGGCAATGGTGCGAAGGCATCGCTTTCGGATATACAAGACGAGTCGGATGCGGCGGTTTGCAGTGCCGGTTCAGCGTGCCGGTGATCGGTGGTAGTTTCGTCTACGGCCGGATATTCCGCTGTTGGCGCGGCTTCGTTATCGGCAGCGTCGAAGTGGTGAGCTTCGCTTTGCGATGCCCACCCTACAGGGGCGGCAACCGCTTGCTCGGTGACGATAGATGGATGCCGAAGTTCCCAGGCATCGATACCCATCGCCTCCAGGTATTGCAAGCGGACCGACTTTTCCATCGCGAGCTGTTACACGTCACCCTTTTGCGGATGCTGGCGCTGATCCGGGCTTTGCAGTTTGTTGACCGCGTTGATGTAAGCCTTGGCAGAGGCGATGACGATGTCGGTATCGGCGCCGGAGCCGTTGACAATGCGGCCGGCGTTTTCCAGTCTGACTGTCACTTCGCCCTGAGAATCGGTGCCGGTGGTGATATTGTTGACCGAGTACAAAGCCAAGGTCGCGCCGGTTTGCACCAGGCTTTCGATGGCCTTCAGGCTGGCATCGACCGCCCCGCCGCCGGTCGCGTTGCCGGTGACTTCCTTGCCGTCCACCAGGATGGTTACGGTGGCGTTCGGCACTTCGCCGGTCTCGGAACAGACCTTGAGCGCCACCAGTTTGATGTGTTCGTCTTCGGCCTCGAAACTTTGCTCGGAAATCAGCGCCTGTAAATCCTCGTCGAAGATTTCGTGCTTTTTATCGGCCAACTGCTTAAAGCGGAAGAAGGCATCGTTCAAATCGGCTTCGCTATCGAACTGCACGCCGAGTTCCGCCATTCGGGTTTTGAACGCGTTGCGGCCGGAATGCTTGCCGAGCACCATCCGGTTGGTGGTCCAGCCTACATCCTCGGCCCGCATGATTTCGTAAGTCTCGCGGTTTTTCAAAACGCCGTCCTGGTGAATGCCGGATTCGTGGGCAAAGGCGTTGGCGCCGACGATAGCCTTGTTGGGCTGTACCGGAAAGCCGGTGATGGACGACACCAGCTTCGAGCAGGTGACAATCTCGCGGGTGTCCAAGCGGGTGTCGCATTGGAAAAAATCCTGGCGGGTGCGGATTGCCATCACCACTTCCTCCAGCGAGGCGTTGCCGGCGCGCTCGCCCAGGCCGTTGATCGTGCATTCGACCTGACGGGCGCCGTTCATCACCGCCGACAAGGAATTAGCGACCGCAAGTCCCAAGTCGTTATGGCAATGTACCGAGAAGACGGCCTTGTCGGCGTTCGGAATCCGTTGCCGCAAATTGGCGATCATCGCGCCGAATTGCTGCGGCATGCTGTAACCGACCGTGTCCGGGATGTTCAAGGTCGTCGCGCCGGCATCTATCACCGCTTCCAGAATCCGGCACAAAAAATCCTCTTCCGAGCGGCCGGCGTCTTCCGGCGAGAACTCGACATTGTCGGTGTACTGCCGCGCGCGTTTGACGGCCTTGACCGCGTACTCGATCACTTGGTTCGGCTGCATGTTCAGCTTTTTCGCCATGTGGATCGGCGAAGTGGCAATGAAGGTATGGATGCGGGAACTGTTCGCGCCTTTCAAAGCCTCGCCGGCCCGGTCGATGTCTTTGTCCAAGGCTCTGGCCAAACCGCAGACCGTGCTGTCTTTAATCGCATCGGCGACGGCCTGCACCGCCTCGAAATCGCCTTGACTGGCGGCCGGGAATCCGGCTTCGATGACATCGACTTTCATGCGCTCCAGGGCGCGGGCGATGCGGACTTTTTCATCGCGGGTCATCGACGCGCCGGGGCTTTGTTCGCCGTCGCGCAAGGTGGTATCGAAAATAATCAATGAATCTTTCATGAGGGCTCCGTTCATGAAACGTTCGGCATCTCGCCGAGAAAGCGGAAAAAGTGGTGTTTATTGAAGTCGTCGTGGAATGATTGCTAGCCCCTCAGGGCAGCAGTCTTGGAGACGGGGCGAGCGCAAGATGGCCGGATACTGGTCGGGCGAATTCGGTAGGCTGCGGAAAAGTCGTCTTGATGTTCATGGGGCCGCACTATACTGCATAGTCGCCACGCGGCTCAAGTGCGGCGTTGCGCCTAAACGGCGAGGTCGTGTTGCCAGGGTTGAGCTTGGTCGGGCGCGGCTCGCCAGAATCGAAAGATCTCGTAACGGTCCGCAATAAATTCGGCCATCAGCTGCCGATGTTGCCGCTGAAAATAGTCGGCGACCGGTGCGGGCGGCGCGCCTCGATAGAACTCAGCCAAGGCCGATGCCAGCACTTCCGCGTTCTGAATATCGCCCATCGCGGTTAGATAGCGTTGCAAGCGTTCCAGTAAGTCCGGCTTCAGTCCAGGAATTTGATCGGGCGCGGCTTCCAGCATGTAACGCAGCTTTTTCAGCGCGATCCGCAGTTGATGGATCGTGGCCGGATGGCTGTCATTTATTGCGGCATGGCGCTCCAGCGCATCGGCATAAACCCGATCGACGACGGCCGGGATGGCTTGGGCGAGATCGATGTCGGCGGCGCGCCGGTTTGCTCGCCGGCCGGACTTTTTCAGTTTGCGCCGCAGATTGCCGGTGCTAAAAGCGGCAATCTCGGGTTCCAGGCGCCCAAGCAATCGGTTCTCCCGGCGACGCAAGTGCTCATGGAAATCGCGCAATTCCGGCAGTTCGACGATAGCCGCGTCGATGGTCAGCAACATGACTTGGGTATCGCGCAAATCGTCGAAGCGGTCGAGTTGCGCCTTCAGCACTTTGCGGGCTTTGCGTAACGCGGGGCAGGGCGCCAAGGCGCGGATCAGGTCTATCACCGACACCAGCCGGCGGATGCCGGTGCGTAATTTGTGGATGTTGTCTTCGTCGGCCCTTTGTCGGCAGGTTTGCAGGCGTTTGCGATACAGTTGCCAGTGGCGGTCCAGGGCGTGTTGTAAGAACTTGCCGGCCCCGGCCATGACTGTTTAGCCCTTGCGGCTTTGCAGCCGGCGTTTGCGCACCACCAGCGTGACGATAGGGCCGGACAGCGCGTAGCCGACCGACAACAAAAACAGCATGCGTTGCGGTTGCGCCATCACGAAACCGATCACCAGCATCGCGATAATCGCGACGATGAACGGCACTTTGTTCTTGAAATCGAGTTCCTTGAAGCTGGAATAGCGGAAGTTGCTGACCATCAGTAGCCCGGTGCTGATCGTGGTAAACAGCACCAGATATTTGAAATTCTCGACGTCGTAGCCGTTTTCGATGCAAAACAACAGGCCGCCGGCCAGAATCGCCGCCGCCGCCGGGCTGGGCAAGCCCTGAAAATAACGTTTATCGGCGACTTCGACCTGGGTGTTGAAACGCGCCAAGCGCAACGCGCCGCCGGCCATGTGTACGAAGGCGGCGAACAGGCCGGCCTGGCCCATGCTGGACAAGGTCCACAAATACATGACGATGGCCGGCGCGGCGCCGAACGAAACCATATCGGACAAGCTGTCGTATTGCACGCCGAATTCGCTTTGGGTGTTGGTCAGCCGGGCCACTCGGCCGTCTAGGCCGTCCAGCACCATCGCGATGAACAGCGAAATCGCGGCGGTTTCGAAGCGACCGTTGATCGCCGACGTGATCGCGTAAAACCCGGCGAACATCGCACCGGTGGTGAACAAGTTGGGCAGCAGATAAATGCCTCTGTGACGCGCAATTGCTGGTTTTTTTATCATCTCGGTCGGACGGGAAATTCGATTTGGCGGCATTGTACATGGTGAATATGACGGTTGCTTGAGGAAATGCCGATTGCGGGCCGTTCAGTTAAACGATCTCGGCCTGCATCGACGCATCAGCGGTTTGGCCGGTTAAACGGAGGATTCCAAACCGGCGTGGTCTGTCGTGCAAATCGTTGATGTCACGGGCTCCTCAAAACTTCCAAACCACCAGCGCCTGCGGCAGGCTTTCATGCAGGCCTTTGATGCCGTATTTGTTGTGCCAGTATTGATATTCGATGCCGATAAACAAATGGTTACCCGCGCCCCATAGATCGCCGAGGTCCAGGCGCAGTTGTGGTTGGGCTAGGGCTTGGCGGGCGGCGGTTTGGTTGCGGCCGATGAAATCGGCGAAGCCTTCGAAGCTCCATTTTGTGCCGGCGATTTCGAAAGGCAGTTTCCACACCGGCGTGATTTGCCAAGAAGTGCCGATGTCGGCGGGTTCGGTGACGCGTTGCCGTAAAAAATCGACATTGAAGTACTCGAAACCCGGCAAATCGAAATCGACGCTAATGCCATACAGCCAGGCCCGATAGCCGCTATGCGGGCTATTGACGTTTTCGCCCAGGTTGATGCCCGCCGTGGCGCCGACATCCTTGATGATGCCGAACGACAGATCCAGGCCGCTGATTTTGCCGAAGCTAAGGGTGCTGTACGCTTCGCCGTATAGGTTGACTTGCGCCGGTTGACCGCTTTCGGTGAACAGCGTGTCCATGAAGAAAAAGTTGCGGCCGTAACGCCAGCCGTGAGTATGGGTCACGGTGACGATGGAGCGAGCGATATCGTTGGCGTTAAACGGTTCGGAGTAGGTCGGGCCGTGCAAATATTGAATTTCGCTGGTGCTCCAGTCCAGCCGTTCGGCCACGCTGGCGGTCGGCGCGCCCAGTGCCGCGGCGGCGATGACGGTTTTCAGCGTATGCGAACGCAGCGACTCGGGCATGCTCATTCGATCTAGCGGACAAAAAAAAAGCCCATCGAGAAGATGGGCTTTTAAGTCTAGTCGATCAGCTTAGTTCTTGCTTTTATCGACGATTTGGTTGGCCTTAATCCACGGCATCATCGCGCGCAATTTGGCGCCGACTTGTTCGATCGGATGTTCGGCGTTCAAGCGACGGCGCGCGGTCATTTCCGGGTAGCCGGTTTGGCCTTCCAGGATAAATTGCTTGGCGTATTTGCCTTGCTGGATGTCTTCCAGGGCTTGTTTCATCGCCCAACGGCTTTCTTCGTTGATGACTTTCGGACCGGTCACGTATTCGCCGTACTCGGCATTGTTGGAGATCGAGTAATTCATGTTGGCGATGCCGCCTTCGTACATCAAGTCCACGATCAGTTTCAGTTCGTGCAAGCACTCGAAGTAGGCCATTTCCGGCGGATAGCCGGCTTCGGTCAGGGTTTCGAAACCGGCTTTGACCAGTTCGACCGCGCCGCCGCACAATACCGCTTGTTCGCCGAACAAGTCGGTTTCGGTTTCGTCGCGGAAAGTGGTTTCGATGATGCCGGAACGGCCGCCGCCGATCGCCGAGGCATAGGACAGACACAATTCCTTGGCCATGCCGGACGCATTTTGGTGAATCGCGATCAAATCCGGGATGCCGCCGCCTTTGACGAACTCGGAACGTACGGTGTGGCCGGGTGCTTTCGGGGCGATCATGATCACGTCCAGGTCTGCGCGCGGCACGACTTGGTTGTATAAAATCGCAAAGCCGTGGGCGAAAGCCAGGGCCGCGCCTTGTTTGATGTTCGGTTCGATTTCTTCCTTGTACAGCTTGGATTGAAATTCGTCCGGGGTCAGAATCATCACCACGTCGGCGCCGGCGATGGCTTCCGGTACGTCCTTGACGGTCAGGCCGCTGGCCTGGGCCTTGCCGACGGACGCGGAGCTAGCGCGCAAGCCGACGACGACGTCGACACCGGAGTCTTTCAGATTGTTGGCATGGGCATGGCCTTGCGAGCCATAGCCGATGATGGCGACTTTCTTACTGCGGATGATCGAAAGATCGGCGTCTTTGTCGTAATAAACTTGCATAGGTTCTCTCGTTACTCTGGTGTGAATTAAAAATTTTATCGACTTTCTGGGAGTCGCCGTCACGCGGAGTACCAATCTAGCGCGGTACTCCGGCGACGCTCATAGGTGTAAGCCTTTTTCGCCGCGGGAAATGCCGGTCGGGCCGGAGCGCACCACTTCGATGATGCAGCCTTCCTCGAAGCCGTGGATGAAGGCGTCCAATTTATTGGATTGGCCGGTCATTTCCACGATGTAACTGTTGTGGGTGACGTCGATGATCTTGCCGCGAAAAATATCCACCATGCGTTTGACTTCCTCGCGGGTGTCGTGGCTGGTTTTGATTTTGACCAGCATCAGCTCGCGCTCTATATGCGCCGATTCGGCCAGGTCGATCAATTTGACGACATCGATCAATTTATTCAGTTGCTTGGTGATCTGCTCGATGATTTCGTCGCTGCCGCTGGTGACCAAGGTCATCCGCGACAGGCTGGGATCTTCGGTCGGCGCCACGGTCAACGATTCGATATTGTAGCCGCGCGCCGAGAACAGTCCGGCGACGCGCGATAGCGCGCCGGCTTCGTTCTCGATCAGGATGGAAATAATGTGCCGCATCACGATAACTCCCTGTCGACCGGAGTGCCGGGCGCGACGCGCAATTTCATGTCGTGGTGGGCCTTGCCTGCTTCTATCATCGGATATACGTTCTCGGTTCTATCGGTAATGAAATCCAGGAACACGGTTCTGTCCTTCATTTCAAAGGCTTGTTTCAGTGCGTCGCGCACTTCTTCCGGTTTCTCGATGCGCATGCCGACATGGCCGTAGGCTTCGGCGAGTTTGACGAAGTCCGGAATCGTGTCCATGTAGGAGTGCGAGTAGCGGCTTTGATAGGAAAATTCCTGCCATTGCCGGACCATGCCCATGTAACGGTTATTCAGATTAACGATCTTGACCGGCGTGTTGTATTGCAACGCGGTCGAAAGCTCCTGTATGCACATCTGAATGCTGGCTTCGCCGGTGATGCAGGCCACGTCTGCTTCCGGAAACGCCAGCTTTACGCCGATCGCGGCCGGCAAGCCGAAGCCCATCGTACCCAGGCCGCCGGAGTTGATCCAGCGCCGCGGCTTATCGAAATGGTAATACTGCGCCGCGTACATTTGATGTTGGCCGACGTCCGAGGTCACGAAGGCCTCGCCGTTGGTGACTTCGTACAATTGCTCGACCACGTATTGCGGCTTGATGATCCGGCTTTCCCGGTCGTATTCCAGGCAGCGTACCCCGCGCCAACTGTCGATCAGCTTCCACCAGTTTTCCAGGGAGGCCTTTGACGGTTTGTCCTTGCTGTCGCGGATCAACTCGAGCATTTGCTTCAGCACCGGTTTGACTTCGCCGACAATCGGCACGTCCACTTTCACGGTCTTGGAAATCGAGGCTGGATCGACATCGATATGAATGATCTTGGCGTACGGGCAGAACTCGGTCAACTTGCCGGTAACCCGGTCGTCGAAGCGCGCGCCGACCGCCAGGATCACGTCGCTTTCGTGCATCGCCATGTTGGCTTCGTAAGTCCCGTGCATGCCCAGCATGCCGACGAATTGCTTGTCGGTGGCCGGATAAGCGCCCAGACCCATCAAGGTGTTGGTGATCGGAAAGCCCAGCAATTGAGTCAGCTCGGTCAATTCTTGATGGCCCTCGCCCAGGATTACGCCGCCGCCCGAATAAATGATCGGGCGTTGCGCGGCCAGCAGCATATCGACGGCCCGCTTAATCTGGCCCTTGTGGCCGGTCACCACCGGGTTGTAGGAGCGCATCACGATTTTTTTCGGGTACTTATAAGGTACCTTGATGTTTGGGTCGGTGATGTCCTTCGGCACGTCGACCAATACCGGGCCGGGGCGACCAGTCGTTGCCACGTAAAAGGCTTTTTTCATGGTCTCGGCGAGATCGTTGACGTCCTTGACCAAAAAGTTGTGCTTGACGCAGGGGCGGGTGATGCCGACCGTATCGACTTCCTGGAACGCGTCGCTGCCGATCACCGGCGACGGCACTTGTCCGGAAATAATCACCATCGGAATCGAATCCATATACGCCGTGGCGATGCCGGTGACGGCGTTGGTGGCGCCGGGGCCGGAAGTCACCAGCACCACGCCGGGCTTGCCGGTGGCGCGGGCGTAGGCGTCCGCCGAGTGGGCCGCGGCTTGTTCGTGCCGGACCAGGATGTGCTTCACGTCGTCTTGATGGAATATGGCATCGTAGATGTGCAATACAGAGCCACCCGGATAGCCAAATACGAATTCGACACCTTCATCTTTAAGACATTGGACAAGAATTTGCCCGCCACTGAGTTCCAATTTTAAGCCCTCGAAAACAATACGGATCGCACGGATACGGATTTACAAAAAAGGTTGGATAAGCTACTGTCTTTGGTCGTTTTCGTCAAGGAAAACCCAGGGTTTCGCTTGGATTTTGCCGACACTGCAATTTAGGGTCGATCGTCATGAAGCGATGCATGGCGAATTAAACTGGGAGCAAGAGGTCTCGAAGCCGTTTCAGCGAAGGGCGTTGCGCGAACTTTCGATCCAGTTTGTCCGGTTCGGGCGGGATGGGTTCCTATTCGCTGATTACTTTCCACATTTGTCACGCTATTCGCTATTTATTTTGTTGCGGTCTTCCAAGGATACGACCAGTCGGGGGGGGGCTGCGTTGTTTACTTGGCGATTCCAACACGGAAATCGGCCGTTTGTCGGCGCTGAAACTTTCGAATTGGACTAGAGTTAACGACTTCTAATCGACTGTCGGAAACATTTCATGTTCGAGCGCTTGATAACGCATTGGGTTTATGGCGGCGCGTTGGCCGGGTTACTATTATTGATGTTATTCCCGTTGTTGACCGCGGGGTGGTCGATGCCGCTCGCGCTGACGTTTCTGCATCTGCCGATGTATATGCTGCATCAGTACGAGGAACACGATCAAGACCGCTTCCGAACTTTTTTCAACCGGACCGTCGGCGGCGGCAAGCCCGTGCTGTCGTCGTTGGCCGTGTTTATCATCAATGTCCCCGGCGTTTGGGGCGTCATCGTCATTGCCACCTATTTGGCGGTGCTCCACGAGCCGGGTCTGGGTTTGATCGCAGTCTATCTGGCCGTCGTCAACGGTCTGGTCCACATCGGTCACGCCTTGGCTTTCAAAATGTACAATCCCGGACTTGCGACCGGCGCGGCGCTGTTCTTGCCGGTAGGTGCTTACAGTATTTGGCAGTTTCATATGGCCGGGGTCGCGGGATTTGTGGCGCACGCGACCGGCATCGCGGTTGCCGTTGCCATCCATGCCGGGATTATCGTTTACGTCCGTAGCCGGGGCGCATTTGAGGGTCGCGCATGAAGCACGCGATTTGGCCAGGCGACCGATGCGCCGAGGTCGGCTGACCTACGTTCGTATCGACGCTTTGCGAGTTTTGTGTTCTCTTAAAAGCCTGTGCGCTCGTTCCGGATCCAGTATATTCGAATTGGCGGGGTTTGAGTTTTGCGGTATTCACCAAAATAGAGCGTTAAATTCAGCTTAATTGCACCTAGTTGGTGCTTAAGCGGCTGTTTTATAAGCAGTAAAAGGTTGGAAATAATGGCGGTATATTCTAGGCTTGATATATAATTTTCCTTCCTTAATCACTGAGTCATAATCTATGTATGCATTACAAAACCCTGTTTTTGATACCGATATTCCAGAGTTGCGGTTAAGCGGTATTAATGGTTATTCCATTCTAGGCGACCGTATTACGCTGAATATTGGTGAAATTGCCAACCACCGGTCGTTCGGGAATCTAAGCGGCACGCTTTCGGTGGAACTCTGGGCGCTGAATCAAGCGTATCAGGGCGGCGGTTTCAGCGGCATTCCGTTGGCTGGCGTCGTTATCGGCGAATTGCATGGTCAACATGCGATTGGGCCTGCTTCGTGGGATCTGGCGTTCCAAGAGCCCGGCGAAGGATACTGGCAACTGACGCTGATGTTGCGCGAGTGGAATGGCATGGCTTACGAGACGCGCGATTTCGTCAATTTCGCGGCACCGTACCGTCCGGTTAAAACCGCCGTCCGGCAAGCTTCGAACAATGTCATCGAAGTGAGTTTCATCGAGTACAAGCATGCCGAAGCCAGCGATAACCAATCGGGACGCTTTGTCGAGAACGACTACTTCGTGCAAGCCCAGGCGCTCAAACCGGCGGCCGCCGAACTGTTGTTACTGGGCAATTGCGGTTATGACGTTCAAAATGGGCGGATTCGGTTGAATGTAGGTGAAATTGCCAACCGGCGCGGCGCGGACAATATCAGCGGTACCTTGGCGTTGGAGTTATGGGCGCTCGATCAAGCCTATCAAGGCGGGCATTTCGACGGTTACGCGGTGGCCGGCGTCCGGGTCGGCGAATTGGCCGGTCGGCAAGGTTTGCGCGAGCTGAGTCTGGAAACCGAATTTTGCGAGCCGCCGGTCGGTCGCTGGCATTTGAGTCTCATGTTGCGGGAATGGAACGGAGTGGCTTACGAAACTCGGGATTGCATCAATTTCGCGGTCCCTTACACAGTGGCGCCGAAACCGGTCGCGGTTCGCAAAGAGTCGGACAATGTCATCAATGTTCAGTTCGGCGACACCAAAAAATCGACAGTCACGCCAGTCGAGCCGGTAGCGCTTGCCGGCGCGGAGCAGGCGTCGAGAGCGTCGATCAACCAAGCAACCCTGGACGAATTGGGCGCGCTAAAGGGCGTGCCGAAAAAGACCGTCGAAAATATTGTCGCTGCGCAACCGTTCGCCTCGTTCGACGACCTCTCCAATGTCAAGGGCGTCGGCCCGAAATTACTGAAATTGTTGCGCGAGCTGTTTGCGTTGTAAATGTTCCAGATTGAGCGGCGCGCGGCTTCGAAAGCACTTTCAGCGGTTTTGATCGCCGATTTGATTGCCAAGCGCGCTCGGGCATGCCGGCGACATTGCCGGCATGCCTTGGGCAGGTTTATCTAGCGACATTGCCCGCACACACTTTGCAGAAGTTTGGCGACTGAAATCGGATTCCCATCTCGCCGCCATTTCGACGATAATATCCGGCTTTGTCATTGTCGCCGGACCTCTAAATCCCAGTCATGAAGCTGGAAAAAATCAAACTCGCGGGCTTTAAGTCCTTTGTCGATCCGACCACGATTCCGATTCAGGGCAACCTGACCGCGATCGTCGGGCCTAACGGCTGCGGCAAGTCCAACATCATCGACGCGGTGCGTTGGGTGATGGGCGAGAGTTCGGCCAAGCATCTGCGCGGCGGCAATATGGCCGATGTGATTTTCAACGGTTCGTCCGGGCGCAAGCCGGTGAGCGTGGCGTCGGTGGAATTGGTGTTCGACAACGCCGAAGGCAAGGCCGGCGGCGAGTATGCGCAATACGCGACGATTTCGATCAAGCGCCAGGTGAGTCGCGACGGCCAGTCGCAATTCATGCTGAACGGCAGTAAATGCCGGCGCAAGGACATCACCGACTTGTTTTTGGGCACCGGCCTGGGTTCTCGCAGCTATGCCATCATCGAGCAGGGCACGATCTCGCGGATGGTGGAAGCCAAGCCGGAAGATCTGAAGCTGCATATCGAGGAAGCCGCCGGCGTTTCCAAATATAAGGAAAGGCGTTCGGAAACCGAAACCCGGATGCGCCATACCCGCGAGAATCTGGAGCGGTTGAACGACCTACGCGACGAGGTCGACAAGCAAATTAAGAACTTGGCCAAGCAGGCGGAAAAGGCCGAAAAATACACCGAACTCAAAAAGCAGGAGCGCCGCTTCAAGCAGGAATTGCTAGCGATGCGTTGGCAAAGCTTTCAGCGCAACGCTCAGCAACTCGAAGCCAAGCTACAGACGATCGCCGAGGAGCATAACCGCTTGTTCGTGTCGCTGCGCGATACCGAAAAGGCGATGGAGCTGAAGCGCGGCGAGCAAAAAGCCCAGCAACAACATCTGGATAGCACTCAGGCCGAATATACCGCCGTCGTGGCCGAAGTCAGCCGGCTGGAACAGGCGATCAAGCACAATCAAAAAAGCCACGAAGAAACCTTGATCGAAATCCAGCGCTTAAAACAACAAGCGGAACAGGCGAACATCGAATGCGAGCAGGATAGGCAACAACTGGAAGAAATCCGCCAGACTTTGCTGGAAGCTGAGGAGACGATGATCGTCGCCAAGGAACGTGAGGAAGACTTGCTCGGCATCCAACAGGACGCGCATCTGCAAAAACAGCAATGGCAGTTGCGTTGGGAAGAATTCTTGGCCGAGAACGCCGGTTACCGCGAGCAGGCCGAAGTCCAGCGGACCAAATTGGTGCAGTTGGAAAATCAGAATCGTCAGTTGCAGGCCCGTTTGGATAAGTTGCGCGGCGAGCGCGGTGAGTTGGCCGATACCCAGTTGCAACTGGCTTTGGATACGCTGGATAGCAGTATCGAACTGATCGAAACCGAACGCGAACAGTTACAGCGGCAACTGGAAGCGGTGTTGCAGCGCATCGCCGAACTGCGCCCGGAGATTAAGCAATTACACGATAGCTTGCACACCAATCGCGCCGAGCTGCAGAAAGTCAACGGCAAGATCAGCTCGTTGGAATTGCTGCAGCAACACGCCATGGGCAAGGACAAAAAAGACTTGTCGGCATGGCTGGAACAGGTCGGATTGGAGCAACAACCGCGGCTGGCCGAGTTTCTTGAGGCCGATGAGGGCTGGGAAACTGCGGTCGAAACGGTGTTGGGCAGTTATCTGGAAGCGATTTGCGTCGACAGCACCGAAACGATTCTTGGAGAGTTGCAGGAATTGAGCAAGCAGTCGCTGATCGTGTTCGAAACTCACACCGTGCCGTCGGTCGCCGCTTTAAACGCGTTGGCCGGCAAGGTAAACAGCCGTTGGTGCCTCGATAGTTTGTTGAGCGGCATCTACTGTGCCGATTCGATGACGCAAGCCCGCCAAATGGCCTTGCAGCCGCACGAGTCGGTAGTGTTGGCGGACGGCACTTGGCTGGGCCGGGACTGGATCAAAATCAGTCGCGGTAGCGACAGCAAGGCCGGGGTGCTGCATCGCGAAAAAGAGTTGCGAGAACTGAAGCTGCGCCAGGGCGAATTGCAGATGGCGATTGCCGAGGATGAGCAGCAATTGGAACACTGCGAGCAAGCATTGAAGGCCGCCGAGAGCCATCGCGAACAATATCAACAAAAAGATAAACTGCTGGGTGCGGAACATTCGGCCAAGAGCGCCGAATTCAGCGCCCAATCGGCTCGTCTGGAACAGCAGCAACGCCGCGCCGCCCAGCTCGATCACGAAATCGAAGAGCTGAGCGGGCATCTAGGCGAAATTGTCGAAAGTATTTCCGAAGCGGAGCTGATTAAACAAGATGCCGAGCAGGCACTGGGCGATTTGGGCGAGAAGAAAGCGCAACTGGAAGAGTTGAACCGGCAAATTCAGGCTCAACAACAAAATACCGATGCCTCGGTCGGCGAGGCCCGGCATCATTTACAGCGCTTGCATGCGCAGATCGAGTCGATGAAGTCGTCCGAAGTGCTGACCGTCAAACAAATCGAGCGTTTACAGTCTCAGCATCGGCAAGCGGCCGATCGCATCGCCGAACTGGAAAGCAAATTGCAGTTCGCACTGGAGCCGATGGACGACGAGAAAATGCAGCTCGAGGAATTGCTGGAGCGTAAACGCCAGATCGAAGATCTGTTGCAATCGGAACGCCGGGCTCAACAAGCCAGCGAACAAACTGTCAGCGAGCTGGCCGAGCAATATTCCCGCAACCAACGCGAGCTCGAAAAGCAGAAAGAAGCCTTGGACAAGGTGCGCTTCGAGCAGCAGGACAGCAAGGTCAGGCAACAGACCGTCGCCGAACAATTGGCCGAAGTCGATGCCGACCCAGAAGTTATTTTGAGAGCTTTGTCGGACGGAGCCAGCGAGAGTCAGTGGAAACGCCAGGTGGACGATCTGGCCGAGCAAATCGAGCGCTTGGGTTCGATTAATCTGACCGCGATCGAGGAATATAAAACCCAATCCGAACGGATGAAGTTTTTGAACGAGCAGCACGACGACTTGGTCGACGCGTTGAACACGCTGGACCAGGCCATCAGCAAGATAGATCGCGAAAGTCGGCAGCGTTTCAAGGAAACCTTCGACAAAATCAACGACGGACTGAAGGAAAAGTTTCCGCGCCTGTTCGGCGGCGGCCAGGCTTATCTGGAATTGACCGAGGACGACGTACTGGAGGCCGGCGTCAACATCATTGCCCGGCCGCCCGGCAAGCGCAACAGCTCGATACATTTGTTGTCCGGCGGCGAGAAGGCGCTGACCGCCGTCGCGCTGGTGTTTTCGATTTTCGACCTGAATCCGGCGCCGTTTTGCTTGCTGGACGAAGTCGATGCACCGCTAGACGACGCCAACGTGGTGCGCTTTTCCAAGATGGTCGAGGACATGTCGTCTACCGTCCAATTCTTGTACATTTCACACAACAAAGTCACTATGGAAATTGCAAAACATCTGGCAGGTGTTACCATGAAGGAACCGGGCGTGTCCCGTTTAGTGGCTGTAGATATCGATGAAGCGGTAAGCATGGCGGAAAGCTAATGGATAAAGAACTACTCAGAGTCGTGATTATTTTGATCGGCGTGCTGGTGATGATCGGCATGGTGTTGTGGCATTTCGTCAAGGGTTTGCGCGACAAACGCGCGGCCGACGATTATTACGACGACGATCGCTACGACGAAAGAGACGACGAATTCGAGGTCGAAGCCGATGAAGACGAAATGGATTTGTTCCGGGTCGGCGAAGATCTGGTGGATGGCGATGCCTTGCTCGACGATAGGGCGATTCAGCCGACGCCCAAGCAGAGCACGCCGTCGCGGCCGGAGCCGAGCGCGAGCGTAAAACCGCAACCTAGCGTAAAGCGTTCCGAGTTGCCGGCGCTGATCGAATTCAGCATCGTTGCCCGCGCCGACGAGGGTTTCAAGGGAGAGGACTTGTTCGAGGCTTTCGAACGCGTCGGTTTGAAATACGGCAGCGTTAAGGTTTTCGAGCGCGTCGATAAGAACCGGATGGTGGATTTCGCGGTGGCCAGCATGGTCGATCCCGGTACCTTCCCCGACGACGATCTGGAAAACTTTTATTGTCCCGGTATTGTGTTCTTCATGCAGCCGCGCGAGGTCGAGGCACCGTTGGCGGTTTTCGACGACTTCATGGAAACCATGGACACCTTGGCCGAAGAATTGGACGGCGTGGTTTGGGATAATCAGCGCCAACCGCTGACCGCCGAAACCGTCGATCATTTCCGACAACTGATGATTAAGGCTTCCTGAACGCTCCGCCCTCGCCGCGACGGCGGTCTGCTCTTTAACCGAAATAACTCAAACGAAATCACCTGACTCAGTGGACCAGAAACATATTCGAAATTTCTCCATCATCGCCCATATCGATCACGGTAAATCGACGTTGGCGGATCGCTTCATCCAGATTTGCGGCGGGTTGAGCGACCGGGAGATGGAGTCGCAGGTGCTCGATTCGATGGATCTGGAACGCGAACGCGGCATCACGATCAAGGCGCAAAGCGTCACATTGGATTATCAAGCCGGCGACGGCGAAACCTATCAACTGAATTTCATCGATACGCCCGGCCACGTGGATTTTTCCTACGAGGTTTCCCGCTCGCTGGCGGCCTGCGAAGGCGCGCTGTTGGTGGTGGATGCCGCGCAGGGTGTCGAAGCGCAAAGCGTCGCCAATTGCTATACCGCGATCGAACAAGGCCTGGAAGTCGTGCCGGTGTTGAACAAAATCGATTTGCCGTCGGCGGAACCCGAGCGGGTGATGACCGAGATCGAGGATGTAATCGGTATTCCAGCCGACGAGGCTTGCCGGATCAGCGCCAAAACCGGTTTGAATGTCGAGTCGGTGCTGGAGCAGTTGATTCACAAGATTCCCCCGCCCAGCGGCAACGAAGCAGGGCCGTTACAGGCCTTGATCATCGACTCCTGGTTCGACAACTATTTGGGGGTGGTGTCGCTGGTGCGCATCGTCAACGGCAGCCTGCGCCGCAAGCAAAAGATCACGGTGATGTCGACCGGCAAGTCCTATCTGGCGGAAAAACTGGGTGTGTTTACCCCCAAACAACTGGAAAAGCAGGATTTGGGGACTGGCGAGGTCGGTTTCGTTGTTGCCGGGATTAAGGATATCTTCGGAGCGCCGGTCGGCGACACGATTACCGGCGCCGACAATCCGGCCGCGGAAGCCTTGCCCGGTTTCGAAAAAGTTCAGCCTAGGGTATTCGCAGGTTTGTATCCGGTCAGTTCCGACGATTTCGGCGCGATGCGGGAGGCGCTGGACAAGTTGCGTCTTAACGATTCGGCGTTGAATTTCGAGCCGGAGACCTCGCAAGCCTTGGGTTTCGGTTTTCGCTGCGGTTTCCTGGGCATGCTGCATATGGAAATCGTTCAGGAGCGCTTGGAGCGCGAGTACGATATCGATTTGATCACGACCGCGCCGACGGTGGTTTACGAAGTCGAGACGCATAACGGCGAAGTGTTGATGGTGGATAATCCTGCGAAGTTGCCGGATCCAGGCACCATTACCGAAGTGCGAGAACCGATCATCTTGGCGAACATTCTGGTGCCGCAAGCCTATCTGGGCAGCGTGATCAATCTGTGTATCGAAAAGCGCGGCGTACAAAAAAATATGCAATACGTCGGCGGTCAGGTGAGTTTGAACTACGAACTGCCGATGAGCGAAGTGGTACTGGATTTCTTCGATCGTCTGAAGTCGGTCAGTCGCGGCTACGCTTCGTTCGATTACGAGTTTGTCCGTTTCGAGCCGGCGCCTCTGGTGAAACTGGATGTGTTGATTAACGCCGACAAGGTCGATGCCTTGTCGATTATCGTGCATCGCGATCAGGCTCAGAATCGTGGCCGCGATCTGGTCGAGAAAATGAAAGACCTGATTCCGCGCCAGATGTACGAAGTGGCGATCCAAGCCGCGATCGGTTCCAAAATCATCGCCCGCTCCACGGTCAAGGCGATGCGGAAGAACGTGACCGCCAAATGCTACGGCGGCGACATCACCCGTAAGAAAAAGCTGTTGGAAAAACAAAAGGCCGGCAAAAAGCGGATGAAGCAAGTGGGTAGTATCGAAATTCCGCAGGAAGCCTTTCTGGCGGTGTTGCAGGTCAACAAAGAATAGTGACGGTTTATTAGCATGGATTACGATTTTTCCTTTTTTCTGGTGGCGGCAACCTTCGTTACCGGTGTGATTTGGGGCGGATATTGGTTGTATCTGCGCCAGACTCAACAGCCCTATCCGGTCGAGAAAGAACCGGTGTTGGTGGAATACGCCCGCTCGTTTTTCCCGGTCGTGTTGATCGTGTTGCTGCTACGTTCGTTTTTGTTCGAGCCGTTCCGGATTCCGTCCGGCTCGATGATGCCGACGCTGTTGGTCGGCGATTTCATTTTGGTCAACAAATTTACCTACGGCGTGCGCTTACCGGTGATTAATAAAAAAATCATCGAAATGAACGAGCCAAAACGCGGGGATATTGTGGTGTTCCGCTTCCCGAAACAACCGTCGGTCGATTACATCAAGCGCGTGATCGGCTTGCCGGGCGACCGCATCGGTTATTTCGAAAAAGTGATTTATGTGAACGGCCAGCCGATCAAACAAGTCTCGCTGGGGCGTTATCAGGGCGTCGGTCAAGGTGTCGGCATGAGTGGAGCCGAGCGTCTGGAAGAAGATTTAATGGGCGTCGAACACTCGATTTTGATCAGCCGCGGCGTGTCGACGGTACAAGACGTATTCGTCGTGCCCGAAGGTCACTATTTTGTAATGGGCGACAATCGCGACAACAGTAACGACAGCCGCTATTGGGGGTTTGTGCCTGAAGCTAACTTGGTCGGCAAGGCGTTTTTTATCTGGATGAATTGGGATTGGGAAAATAAGGGCATTGCTTTCGATCGACTCGGCACTAGGCTACGCTAAGCCGACCGACGGTCGATTCCTATTTAACTCGTTTGGGGACATCCTATGCCGACATCGATCAAGCATCAGCGCGGGCTGACGTTTATTTCCATCGTTTTTATTCTCGGGCTGATCGCATTCTTTACGCTATTGGTGTTGAAAATCGCGCCAATTTATATCAATCATAGTCGGGTGATGAACGCCTTGAAGGCTGTGGAAGCGACCACCGATATCGCCAGCAAGTCCAAAGCCGAGATCAAGTCCAGTTTGGAAAAACGTTTCGACTTGAACTACGTGGAATACGTTAAGCCGGAAGATGTCAAGATTGTTGCCCAACCCGGTTACGTCAGCGTCGAGATCGATTACGAGCGAGTGGAACCCATCTTTGGGAACTTAAGCGTGCTGGTGGAGTTTCACGAAGGATTCGAAGCCGGGAACAAGTGATAAAAAAGCCGGAAATACTCGCGAAAAAATTGGGATTGACCTTCCAAAATCCCGGATTGCTGGCCGTGGCCCTGACGCATCGCAGTGTCGGTGCCAAGAATAACGAGCGTCTGGAATACTTGGGCGACTCGGTGCTCGGTTTTGTCATCGCGCAAAAGTTGTACGAATCGTTTCCCGAGGCCGGCGAAGGCGTATTGAGCCGCTTGCGTGCCAGCCTGGTCAATCAGAATTCACTGGCCGAATTGGCGCGTGAGCATAATCTGGGCGAGTACTTGATACTGGGGTCCGGCGAACTGAAAAGCGGCGGTTTTCGCCGCGATTCGATACTGTCCGATGCGCTGGAAGCGATTATGGGCGCTTTGGTCGAGGATCAGGGCGTCGAGGCTTGCCGGACCTGGATATTGGGCTTGTTCGCCGACAAATTGGCCGAGCTGAAAGCCGACGATTGGGTCAAGGATCCTAAAACCCGTTTGCAGGAGTTGATGCAAGCTAAACGCAAACCCTTGCCGATTTACGAATTGGTCGCGATGTCGGGTGTCGACCACGCGCAAACCTTCGAGGTCAGGTGTAAAGTAGCCGTCACCGATCAGGTTTCCCAGGCTAGCGGTATTTCCCGTAAGAAAGCCGAACAGGCCGCGGCCGAGAAAATGTTGAATTTACTTTTGAATACGGATCAATGAACTGCGGACATGTCGCGTTAATCGGTAGGCCGAATGTCGGCAAATCCACGTTAATGAATCACTTGCTGGGACAAAAGCTCAGCATCACTTCCCGTAAACCTCAAACCACGCGTCATCGTATCCTCGGCATCAAGACCACCGGTGTCGGGCAGGCTATTTTCGTCGATACGCCCGGTATGCACCGTGATGAGAAAAAAGTGCTGAACCGCTATTTGAATAAAACCGCCGACAGCTCCTTACTGGGTGTCGATTTGGTGTTATGGCTGTTGGACGGTTTGTATTGGCACGAGTACGACGAACAAATCTTCAGAAAGCTGGAGCAGGCCGGTTTACCGGTGATTTTGGTCGTGAATAAGATCGACAAGGTGAAGGACAAGCAGGCCGCGCTGGCCTTCTTTGACGAGGCGGCCAAAAAGTTTCCGTTCAAGCACATTGTGCCGGTGTCGGCGTTGAAAAGCACCAATCTCGAAGAACTGGAGCGCCAAATTATGGCTTTGTTGCCGGAGGCCGAGCCGATCTTTCCGGAAGATCAAATTACAGACCGCTCGGAACGCTTTTTTGCCGCCGAGATCATCCGCGAGAAATTGACGCGCCGATTGGGTGACGAATTGCCGTATGCATTGACCGTTGAAATCGAGTTATACGAAGAACATCCCAGTCTGACGAAGATTTACGCCAATATTTGGGTTGAGCGTAGCAGTCAAAAAAGCATCGTTATCGGTAAACAGGGCGAAAACCTGAAAAAAATCGGTACCGAAGCGAGAGTGGACATCGAAAAACTGATAGACCAAAAAGTGTTTTTGCAGCTTTGGGTCAAAGTCAAAAAAGGCTGGTCGGACAACGAACGCGCCTTGCAAAGTTTGGGATTTCTCGACAGCGCGGAGTGATGTCCGACTCGACGGTTTATTTGCAGCCGGCTTATATCCTGCAACACCGGCCGTATCGGGAAACCAGTCTACTGCTCGAGGTTTTCACCCGGGACTATGGCATCGTGTCGATGTTGGCGAAAGGCGTACGCAAGCAAAAATCCAAATCAGCCGGGCTTTTGCTACCGTTCACAGCGTTGAAATTGTCGTTTTCCGATCGCGGTGAATTGAAGACTCTGGTGGGTAGCGAGTTTGTCCGCCAGTATCCCCTCGAGCGCTTGGCGTTGTATTGCGGCTTTTATGTGAACGAACTGGTCCAATTGTTTTTACATCGCCACGACCCGCACCCGGCATTGTTTGCGGTTTACCGGGCAGCATTGCGAGATTTGACCTTGGGTGTCGGTATCGAGCAAACCTTGCGTTATTTCGAATTGGATTTGCTCAGGGAGGCGGGGTACGAGGTTGAGTTGGCGGTCGCGGCGGATCGTGCGCCGATTTCGCCGCGCGAGCGCTACGACTATCGCGCCGATCAGGGCTGGGTACTTGATGCCGGTGGCCGAGCGAGCGGGACAACCTTGCTGGCCTTGGCCAAGCGAGATCGGCTTCAGGACGGCATTGCCGCCGAAGCCAAGGTGATATTGCGCCAGCTTCTGGACGGTCATCTGCGAGGGCGGCCGTTGAAGAGTCGCGAAGTGCTGGCGACGATGTTGAAACATCTATGAATAAATTCACGATAGGATGGGTAATTGCAGCGAATGACTAAGCAACCGATACTACTGGGTGTCAATATCGATCACGTCGCCACGGTGCGTCAAGCCCGCGGTACCCGCTATCCCGATCCCGTGCATGCGGCCTTGATGGCCGAGCAGGCCGGAGCCGACGGAATTACCGCTCATTTGCGCGAGGATAGACGCCATATTCAGGATAGAGATATCGACTTGCTGAAGCAGGTGTTGCAGACCAAGTTGAATCTGGAGATGGCGGTCACGGATGCGATGTTGGATCTCGCTTGCCGGGTGCGGCCGCAAGCGTGTTGTTTGGTACCGGAACGCCGTGAGGAATTGACGACCGAAGGCGGTTTGGATGTCGCGGGAGCCTTGGTGCGGATGCGAGGGGCGTGTAGGCGCTTGGCCGACGTCGGCGTGGAAGTCTCGCTATTCATCGATCCCGAGCTGGCGCAGATCGATGCGGCTGTGCAGGCGGGCGTGCCGGTTGTCGAATTGCATACCGGTCGTTACGCCGATGCCGACAGTCGAGATAGTCGGCTGGCGGAATTGGAGCGCATAACGGTCGCGGCGGAGTACGCCTATCGCGAGGGCTTGCAAGTCAATGCCGGCCACGGGTTGACCTTGAACAACGTTGAGGCGATTTGTCGAATTCCAACCATAGTCGAGTTGAATATCGGTCATGCGTTGATCGCCCAAGCATTGTTTGGCGGATTGGCGCAAGCGGTCGGCGACATGAAGCGGGTTATGCGTGAGGCGCGCGCCCAAGTTTAGCCCGATGCTGACAGAGCTGGAGTTTTATCAATTGACCGCGATAGGCAATCGCGACGTCAATCAGGATTGCATGGCGCACCGGGTGTGCGCCGACTATGCGGTTTTCGTGGTGGCCGACGGCTTAGGGGGGCACCATGCCGGTGAAAAGGCGTCGCAGTTTTTTTGCCGTTTACTGGTGGCGTTGGCCGACAAATACCAGCCGCAGATTCATCTGCGCGGCGAATCGGCCGTGCAGGCTTGGATCGCCGACACGATAGGTAAAATGCGCGAATTGTTCGCCGGCGATCCCGACGGTAGCAACGCCCATACCACCTGTGCCATTTTGTATCTGGACCCGCGTCAGGCCATCACCGCGCATTGCGGGGATTCGCGAATTTACCGGATCAATCCCGAGCGGGTGCTTTGGCGCACCAAGGATCATTCGGTGCCGCAGCAATTGTATGACGAGGGCAGAATTAGCGAGTGGGAAATGGGCGCGCATCCCGATCAGCATAAATTGACCCGCAGTATCAATGTGTTGATGCCGGCTCAGGTTGACGTAGTGCGTTGCCCGCCGATGTTGGAAGGGGAGACGTTCGTATTGTGCAGCGACGGGTTTTGGGAGTTCGTCAAGGAGCAAGAGATGCTGACCTTATCGCAACCGGACAGCGGAAAAGCAGAGCTTAGGAAAATGGCGAAAATGGCGGTGTTGCGCGCGCAAGGCCACAGCGATAACGTCACTGTTCAATGGGTGCGCAAGCTTTAAGGCAAACGTCGTGCGGCATTTTGCCTTAGGGCGTGAAAAAGGCCGAGCCGCTCGCTGAGCGGTTCGGCCTTGTCGGTTGGTCGGATAATATAGGCAGACGCTTAATGTGTTGCCAATCCGTGTTTTTGAATTCTATAAAGTAATGTATCGCGAGAGATGCCCAGCAACCTCGCCGATTTACTGCGGTTGCCCTTGGTTCGGCGCAGTGCCTGTAAGATCATGTCCGCTTCCAATGCGTCCAATTGCAGGCCAAGTTCGGGTAAGGTAAATGCTGAACTTGGATTGGCGGGGCCGCGATTAAATTCATGGGGCAGGTTTTCAGGTTCGATGACCTTGCCTGACAACAAAATGCTGAGGCGCTCGCACAGATTGCGCAGCTCGCGAACATTGCCCGGCCACTTGTAGGATTTCAAGGTCCTTAACGCGTGCCGGCTGAAAGTTGGCGGTTCCAGACTGTGGGCCGCCGAGAAATGGGTAAAGAAGTGATTGGCGAGCAGCTCAATGTCGTCGGTACGTTGATGAAGAGCCGGAATTTCAAGAGGAACCACATTCAGGCGGAAATACAAGTCCTGCCGAAATTCGCCGAAATCTATCAGTTTGCTCAGATCGGCGTTGGAAGCGGCGATGACACGGACGTTGACTTTATAGGGTTTAGTGCCTCCGACCGGAAGGCATTCGCCGGATTCCAAGAAACGCAACAATTTGGACTGAATCGAAAAGGGCAACGAGTTGATTTCGTCAAGAAATAATGTGCCGCCGTCGGCCGCTTGAAACAGGCCTTGTTTGTCGCCCACCGCGCCGGTAAACGCACCTTTTTTATGTCCGAAGATCTCGGATTCCACCAAACCTTCCGGCAATGCCGCGCAGTTTAGTGTGATGAACGGTTTGTTGGCTCTAGGGCTTTCTTTTTGGATGGCGGTGGCAAGTACTTCCTTGCCTGTGCCGGTCTCGCCTTTGATCAAAACGGTTACGTCGGTTGCCGCAACGATGCGCGCGCTACGGATTAGCGCCTCGATAGCCGGAGATTGACCGATAATAGGATCGAAATTATCCACTGCTAACCTCTCAAAACGTCGTTATATGTTCAACCCGCATTGGATTAAGCCAGGGGAAGGCCGCCAACAAAGCGAAGATGATAAACAAGGTGCCCGCGAGATGTTTTAATTGTCGGGATTTGTAAAGCCTTGTTAAGAGCGTAGTCATTATACCGACACCCATCACCGCAGGTAAAGTCCCTAGACCGAAAGTGAGCATAGTCAAGGAACTATGGATAACATTTCCGGTCGTCGCGGCCAGAGCGAGCGCCGTATATATCAAACCGCAAGGTAGCCACCCCCAGACCATCCCGAATAGGAAGGCCTGAGTACGGTTTTTTACCGGTATCAGACGGCGGCCGAAGGGTTCTATCAGTTTCCAGAAACGTGAGCCCATTTTCTCAATATAGGCGAAGCGCGGGAACCAGCCTGCTATATACAGACCGGCGCCGGCCATGATGATCGCCGACAGCAATTGCAATACCCGGTGAGCATCGCCTTGACTTAAAGGCAGGCTTAGAAAGGTCTCGAGCATGCCGGCCAGAGCGCCCGCCACGGTGTAACTGAACACTCGGCCGAGATTGTAGTTCAGGACGATGCTAAATAATTTGAGTTTGTCGTTGCGTAATTCGGGCTTCAGGCTGTAAGTCAACGATCCGATAATCGAGCCACACATGCCGATACAATGCAGGCTGCTGAGCAATCCCATGACAAAGGCGGCGAAATACGAAGCGTTGAAATCGAGATAGAGGTGCATGATGAAACCGGAGACAGGCGACCGCGCGATTATAGTCGTTTTTATTTGGGACTAAGTGTTGACGTCGCCACTCGGCGTGTCGAACGTCTGTTTATTGTGACCGCAAACTCGATTACGGCCTTGGTGTTTGGCTTGGTATAGTGCATTGTCGGCCGCGCCGAGTAATGTCGAAACGTCGTCGCGCGCGTGCGGTTGCAGGGTGGCGACGCCGATCGAAATCGTTACCAGTCGATAGGGTTCGTTGAGAATATGCGGGGTCTTCAAGTTTTCGACCGCTTGACGATACTGATCGGCCCGGATCATCGCTCCGATGGCATCGGTGTTCGGTAAGAGAATCGCAAATTCCTCGCCTCCTAGTCTGGCCACCAAATCCTCGGGACGATGGGTTGTAGTCCGCAACGACGCGGATACTTTTTTAAGGCAGTCGTCTCCGAGCGGGTGGCCGTAGTAGTCGTTGAATTGCTTGAAGTGGTCGATGTCGGCGATCAATAACGACAATGGCATGCCGTTACGTTTGCTTTGATTCCATTGGCGTTCCAACGCGGCATCGAAGGCGCGCCGATTGGGGATTTCCGTCAGTCCGTCCAAGGATGCCAGTTTTTCCAGCAAATCGGATTTGGTTTTCAACTGAATTTGAGTTTTGACCCGAGCCAGGACGATCGACGGCGAAAACGGTTTGGTGATGTAGTCGTTGCCGCCTATCCGAAAACCGTGGACTTCGTCTTCTTCGGATCGTTTGGCGGTTAAAAAAATAATCGGAATGTTGCGGGTTTTGTCGTGCGATTTGAGACGTTTGCAGATTTCATAGCCGTCCATGTCGTCGAGCATGATGTCCAGCAAGATCAAGTCGAGATCCTGCGTATTGGCGATTTGTAACGCCAAATCCCCGCGCACGGCCACTTTGACTTGATAGTGCGGTTCGAGGATGTTCTTTATCAAGTCGAGATTTTCCGGGCTATCGTCCACTGCCAGAATCTTGTGTTGATTGATGTTTTCCATGAACTTAAATCCCGTGATCGAGAAGATGGTTTATCGCCTGCGCCGCGTCGATGAATTGGTAATTGGCGATTTGTTTTTTAATGGGCAATAGCGCGGAGATTAGGTTTCTATCGTCAATGTGCGCCAAAATATGGTCCAGTTGCTGATCGGCGTCCGAATCGAACACTTGAAGCTTATTGATCAGGATTGCCAGTTGTTGACGAGTTTCCAGCGACGACAACGGCAAAGGCGCTATTTCCATTGACGTTTCCTGGGGGAGCGTGATTTTGATGCTGTTGACGAGCTTGGCCATTTCCAGCGTAATCGTCGCGATATTGCTGTCGATATTCGGCACGTGCGCAATATCGAGCTTGTGATCTTTCAACGATTCCTCCAAACGAACCAATTGGCTTTGTAATTGTAGGGCGCCCAGCGATCCGACCAAGCCTTTCAGGGTGTGAACCAGTTGGTAGGCCTTGTCGTAATCGTTGGAGGAGAAGGCATGGGCGATTTCCAGCATCGTATCGGCATGGTTCTCGGCGAATTTTTGCAGAACTTTTCGGTATACGGCGTGGTTGCCGGCCGTATGTAATAGGCCGGTTGCACTGTCTATGCCGTAAAGATAGGGAATTAAGGCCTCCGCGGAAGCGGTGGGACTCTCGGCCGACTCGTCGTGGCGCGGCGGAATCCACTTTACTAACATCGCATACAGCGTTTCGGGCAAGATCGGTTTGCTAATGAAATCGTCCATATCCGCTTGCAGGCATTTATTGCGGTCGTCGCTCATTGCATTAGCCGTCATCGCGATGACCGGCAGTGTTTGGCAGCCGGACAGCTTGCGCAGCTGACGGGTGGTTTCGTAGCCGTCCAATACCGGCATTTGAATATCCATCAATACGCAGTCATAGCTTTGCCCACGTAGTTTGGCGAGAGCAATTTCGCCGTGTTCGGCGATATCGACGCACAAATGCGCTTGTTCTAGTAATTCGATCGCGACGATGCGGTTGACCTCGTTGTCCTCGACTAACAAGATGCGCGCGCCGCGAATGTATTGAAGCTTGCTGGTATCGACCGGGTTTTGCTGTTGGTGCTGGGCCAAACGTATCGATGCAAGATTAGTGACACCCAGGTTCACGGTGAACGTAAAAGTCGAGCCTAGGTTTTCCTGGCTGCTGACGCTGATCGATCCGCCCATCTGTTCGACCAGTTGTTTGGAAATGATCAGGCCCAGTCCGGTGCCGCCGTAGTGGCGCGTGACGCTGCTATCTCCTTGGCTGAAGGCTTGAAACAATTTGGACTGTAGCTCCTGGCTCATTCCTATCCCGGTGTCGACGATGCTGAATTGCAGGCAGACGTGTTGGGTGCTACGGCTGATTTCGGTCAGCGTGACTCGCACTTCGCCGAAATCGGTAAATTTGATGGCGTTACCGATCAAATTGATGAAAATTTGCCTGAGCCGTTGCGGATCGCCGATGACCGCGTAACTGGCGCCCTGAAGGTTGGGGCGGATCAAGTCGACCCCTTTGCGCGCGCTCAGCTCGGACATCGTCGAAAACACTTGGTCCAACATCTCTTCCAATAAAAACGGCAGCGATTCCAAATGCATCTTCCCGGCTTCCATTTTGGAAAAATCCAAAATGTCATCGATGATCGTCATAAGAGAGCGCGCCGCGGTTTCCACGCGTTCCAGGTAATCGCGTTGCTTGGCGGTCACGGCGCTGTTCAGGCAAAGTTCGACCAAGCCGATGATAGCGTTCATCGGGGTGCGGATTTCGTGGCTCATGTTGGCCAGAAACTCTGATTTGACCTTGGTCGCTTGTTCCGCCTGATGTTTGGCTTCCAGCAGGCGCTGCTCGGTTTGAAGTCGATCGGTGATGTCCTGCATCGTACCCTGTATCGCAATACAGCGGCCATCTGGCGCGAGTATCGGCTTCCCTCGTTGGTGAACATGGCGAATTTGACCGTCACCAAGCACGATGCGGTGGCGAAAATCGATGCCGTTCTCGGCTTCGGGGTGCTCCATTGCCGTCTTGAACAGATTCAGGTCGTCTGGATGTACCAGTTGCTCGCAGAGGTTGGCATAGTTGGGAATAAACCCGGTCTTGCCGGTGCCGGTGATCCGATACATTTCGTCCGACCAGCTAAAGTGTTGATCCTGCAAATGCCAGCACCAGTCGCCGATGTGGGAAAGCGCTTGCGCGTCCATGAGGCGCTGTTTTTGATCCTTGAGCGCGGCAATTGCCCGGCTACGCTCCAATTCCGCGCTGATTTGTACCGCGAATAGCGTCAATATGTCGCTTGCCGGATTTACGTCCGGAATGGGACGACAATAGGCGACTGCCACGAATCCGAAGCCGTGTTGCTGGTTGTCGAGCAACGGGATCGCTAGATAACCGACGATCCCTCGATCGCGTAACCACTCGGACTTGGGAAAACGGTCCGCGACCGCCTGCGTGTAACAGCACCGGGTGCCGTTTTGAAGGTCTGGGCTTGGAAAATCCCGCGGGTCCAATTCGAGGTTTTCGACGATTTGACCCTTAGCGCACAGCGATAGGCTGCGGGCACGGCCTAGTTCCCACTGCTCCGCGATCAGTGCGTAATCGGCGCCCAGGGTTTCCAGCGCCAGTAGGGCTAGGTTATCCAGCATCGAGCCGCCGGCATGCTGCGCGGAGCTGGTGATGATGTTCCGAATCGCGCTACTTTGCTGGCGTTGCTGGGTGACGTCGGTCACCAAGCCCTGGTAGTCGACGACGCGTCCGAATTCGTCGCGGGTCAGAACTTTGCGATCTTGCACCCATTTGACGCCGCCGTTCTTGGCGATGATCCGGTAGGGTTGATGGACCACTTCCCGGCAATTGGCATCGTTGCCGCAGCTGCTAATTTCCCGAATGTAACCGTCCAAATCGTCTGGGTGAATCAAGTTCATGTAGAAAATGTCACCGGTTGCCAATTGTTCGGCGCTATAGCCGAACAATTGGCGAGCGTTTTCGGTGGCGAATTCGATAGGCATGCCTTCGGCATTATTCCATTTCATCACCACCGCCGCGCTGTGACTGATGATTTGGTAGGCCGCTTGCAGGCTGCTTTCCGATTGCTTGCGGGCGCTGATGTTTTGGTGAGTGCCGCACAATCGGGTCGGTTTGCCGGTTGCCGGATCGCGAGCGACCACCGCCCCGGCGCCTTGAATCCAAACCCAGTGTCCTTGCCGGTGTTGCATCCGGAATTCGATTACGTAGGGTTCGCCAGATTCGATATGTTGGGAAATGATGCGATGAACGCGTTCGCGATCGTCGGGATGGAGCCGATTTGCCCAGTCGGAGATGTAATGGTCGAGGTCGGCGGCGCGCAGGCCCAGCATGTCCAGCCAGCGTTGGTTCACCGAATGCTTGCCGGTCAGGTAGTCCCAATCCCAATAACCGAGTTCGGCACCGTCAATCACAAGGGCTAATTGCTCCTCGACCTGTTTGCGAGAGCTAATGTCGGTCTGGATTTGCAACAATCGAGGATACGCCGGTCGTGGCAGTCGAGTTAGCGAAATTTCTTGCCAATGGCCGTTGGCGTATCTGAAATCGGTAGCGGGCATTTCCTGGCCAGCCCGGATGTGCTGGCAGATGGGACAGGCGTTTTCGCTGAACTGGGCGGGATGAAACAGTTCGTGCACCGGTAGGTCAATCAGTTCTTCGACTGGCAAGTTGACCGTAGTGGCAGCGGTTTTGTTGACCGAACGGATAATGCAGTGGGTATCGACAACAATCAAAGTTTGGCTTGACGCATCCTGAATGTCGTAACCGGTGGAGATTCCGCGACGTCGGTCGTCTTTCAGCATCAAGATCAATAGCAGCAGAATCGCCAAGCCGGGTAGCGCGACATCGGTGCCGAATACGGGTAGTTCGTGCGGTGTCCGCAGGTGGTGAAGAAACGTCAATGCGATATTGCCTAGCAACAGCAGGCAGACTACTATCAGCGCTAGCCTGGAAATCGGATTGGCATTGTTGGCGGACGGCTCTTGCATATCGGTGCGGATGAGGCGGATATTGATCGCTGACGAGACTCGAATTCGCGTAATTCGCCGAAATGGTTGTCAGCGGATCGCGCTTGTCAAAGAATCGAGGTCTTATTGGGTTCGCCGGCGCATTCCTTAACCAGTTTCGGAACCAGATAACCCGGCAGGGTTCGCTGCATTCGTTGTAGCAGCTGTTTGGCCGTGTCTTCGGCCACTTCAAAATGACCAACGCCGGCGGCTTTATCCAGCAGATGTAAATAATAGGGCAAAATGCCGAAGCCAAATAGTTTTTCACTTAAATTGCAGAGCGCATCGACATTATCGTTTATACCGGCGAGCAGTACGCTTTGATTTAGCAGTGTTATGCCGCGCCGTCGCCAGCGGTTTAAAATCGCTCCAACGTCGGAACTCAGCTCATTGGCGTGGTTGGCATGCACCACCAAAACGATAGAAACGGGCAGTCCGCTTAAATAGTCCAATAATGTATCGGTCATGCGTTCCGGTAGTACGATTGGGATACGGCTATGGATTCTGAGTCGGCGGATATGACCGATACCGGCTAACGCAGTCAGCAAATTGAAAAGTTTGTCGTCGCTCAATAACAGCGGATCGCCGCCGCTCAAAATAACTTCGTGTATATCGGGGCGTTCAGCGATATAGTCCAGCGCCAGAGCTAATTTGCTCCGCGACAACTGCTGTTCGGCGTAAGGAAAGTTTCTCCTGAAGCAATAGCGGCAATGTACCGCGCAACCGCCGGTGGCGACCAATAACACCCTGCCGGCGTATTTGTGGATGACGCCGGGAGCGGCGATTGCGTGCAAGTCGCCGACCGGATCGCGGCTATAACCAGGATATGCGTGCAATTCGGCGCCAAGCGGAAGAACTTGACGCAACAGCGGATCGTTGGGATTGCCCAGTTCCATGCGGGCGGCGAATCCGCGCGGTACTTTGAGTGGGAAGGCTGGGTAGTCGCGAAGTATCGGAAGTTCGTCCGGAGTCAATTCCAGGTATGTCAACAAGGCATCGACGCTGTCGAAAGCATCGGCCAGCGACCGTTGCCAACGGGCGGTTTTGGGTGTCAATTTAGCTCCGGTTTCCGATTGAAATTCCAATCCATTATAATCGGCGGATTATTGTTTGTTTCACGAGGAAAAAATGGCGATTTACAGCACCAACGAATTCAGGGGCGGATTGAAGATCATGCTCGACAACGACCCTTGTTCGATTATCGAAAACGAATTTGTTAAACCGGGCAAGGGGCAGGCGTTTAACAGGGTTAAGATCAGAAACCTGAAAACCGGCCGCGTCATCGAGCGTACCTTCAAGTCCGGCGATACCGTGGAGAGTGCCGACGTCGTCGATAAAGACATGCAATATCTTTATAGCGATGGCGAATTCTGGCATTTCATGGTGCCGGATACCTTCGAGCAATACCAAGCCGACAAGAACGCCGTTAGTGAAGCCTTGAAATGGCTGAAAGAGCAGGATATGTGCATCCTGACCTTGTGGAATGACGCGCCGCTGTCGGTGACGCCGCCCAACTTCGTCGAGCTTGCGATTACCGAAACCGACCCGGGTTTGAAAGGCGACACCTCGGGTGGCGGCGGCAAACCAGCGACGCTTGAAACCGGTGCGGTGGTAAGGGTACCTCTGTTCGTACAAATCGGCGAGGTGATACGCGTCGACACCCGCACCGGCGAATACGTTTCCCGCGTCAAGGAATAGTGTCGAACATCTGGCGGCCGACATGCTCTCTCGAACAGTTGCGCGCGAGGGCGGCGATGTTGGCCGATATACGCCGGTTTTTCGCGGATCGGCAAGTGCTGGAAGTGGAAACGCCGCTGCTATGCGGGGCAACCGGCACCGATCCGCAACTGCATTTCTTTCGTAGCCAATTCGATTTCCCTCCACAATCGCGCGATCTGTTTTTGCAAACGTCGCCGGAATTTGCGATGAAGCGCTTGCTGGCGGCCGGAAGCGGCTGCATCTATCAAATTTGCAAAGCGTTTCGAAATGGTGAGGCCGGGCGTTATCACAATCCTGAATTCACGATATTGGAGTGGTATCGGGTCGGTTTCGATATGAAACAACTGATGGCCGAGGTTGGCGAACTCTTGTTGTCGCTGTTTTCAGCCGCGCGCCCCGATTTGGCTATCGAGTGCTCGAGCTACCGAGAGGTGTTTGCTGCTCGGACCGGTTTGGATCCCCTGGTTTTCGACCTGTCCGGCTACCGTGCTTTCGCGGCGGCTCACGGAGCTTGCGAGGCCGGCGAGTTGTGCGGCGACGATCATTCGTTGTGGTTGGATTTTATATTCAGTCTCTATGTTCAGCCGGCGTTGATTGGCGACCGAGTGCATCTAATCCACGGCTATCCGGCGATTCAGTCTTCGTTGGCTAGGATCGAAGCGGACGACGCGAGGCTTAGCCAGCGCTTCGAAGTGTTTGTCGATGGCGTCGAACTCGGTAACGGATTTTACGAGCTGACCGATGCCGACGAGCAGGAGCGGCGTTTCGATCGGGAGATCGCATATCGTTCAAGCCAGGAGTTGCCGGTCGTTAACAAGGACCAGCGGTTTTTGGCAGCGCTTCGAGAGGGGGTGCCGGATTGTAGCGGGGTCGCTTTGGGTTTGGATCGGTTGTTGATGTTATTGACGGACTGCAAAGCCATCGACCAAGTTCTTGCGTTTCCAGTGGCGCATGCTTGAAAACCGTGTTGTCTCGATCGTTAAAATGTCCCCCTCTCCGGAAGGGGGAGCACGTCGTAACTCGGTGTTCTCGGTCGGTTCGAAATCACCGTTCAGGGAACTTATGTCGGCCAGCTGAATTTTCTACCCACGCGGGCGTCTTCATAGGCGTCCAGCGCTTGCCTGACATCGTCGACAAAGAAATTTTTCAAGCCACGCCCCAGCCTTTGTGCAAGCATCGGCAAGGCTTGTTCTTTATCAATGTAATTTGACGGTTCTCGGCCCTTGCGGTAATTGAACAGCGCGTTTCTAACCGCTTCGCACAAATAGCATTCCGTGCCTTCCGGCAAGGTTTCGTTTAAATCGCGGATCAGACGAGGTGTGATTTTATTCATGGCAAGCCTCTCGGAGATGAGTGTTTGACAGCAATCCTTGAACGGCGGAGGACTCGCTCCCGAGTCCTGTTATCGAAGATAACGTCTTCAGGGTGCAACATCGCCGAAACGATGTCAATGGGCTTTTTTAGAAGATTGCGGCGGAAAAGCAGGGCAAAATTTGCCGAATTTAATTCGGCAAATTTTGTGGTCGTTTTGGCGGGCCGGTACGTACGATAACCTGTCCGCCTTGGTGTGGGTCATTCCTGTGTTTTTTCGTCTTTGCCGGCTGGTTTGCGCAAACGGATGCCCAACTCCTTGAGTTGCTCCTCGCTGACTTGAGCCGGCGCGTTGAACAGCGGGCAGGCCGCCGTTTGAGTTTTCGGGAAGGCGATGACGTCGCGGATTGAACTGGCGCCGGTCATCAGCATCACCAGACGGTCCAAGCCGAAAGCAATGCCGCCGTGCGGGGGCGCGCCGTATTTCAACGCATCCAGCAGGAAACCGAACTTCTCGCGGGCTTCTTCGTAGCCTATGCTCAGAATATCGAACACGGTTTGTTGCATCGCCGTGCGGTTGATCCGGATCGACCCCCCGCCGACTTCGGTGCCGTTCAGGACCAAATCGTAAGCGCGGGACAACGCCTCGCCCGGATCGGTTTTCAGTTCGTCGATGCCGCATTTCGGCGCGGTAAACGGATGGTGGATGGCGGTGTAGCGCTGGGCTTTGTCGTCCCAGGCGAACATTGGGAAATCGATAACCCACAGCGGTTTCCACGGGCCGGTCAACAAACCGCGATCCAAGCCGAGTTTGACGCGCAACGCGCCCATCGCTTCGTTGACGATGCCGGTTTTGTCCGCGCCGAAGAAGATCAAGTCGCCGTTTTGGGCGCCGACTTTGTCCATCACTTTAGCCCAAACGTCGGCCGGGGCGAATTTGACGATAGGCGATTGCAAGCCGTCGATACCCGCCGCCAGGTCGTTAACCTTAATGTAAGCCAGGCCTTTGGCGCCGTAGATGCCGACGAACTTGGTCAGTTCGTCAATGACGCTACGGCTCAGCTCGCCGCCTTCGGGCAGTTTCATCGCCACGACACGGCCGTTCGGATCGTTGGCCGGACCGGAAAACACCTTGAATTCGACGTTCTTCATTTCGTCGGCGATGTCGACCAGTTCAAGCGGGATGCGCAGGTCTGGACGGTCGGAACCGTAACGGCGCATCGCTTCCTCGTAAGTCATTACCGGGAACGGGTCGCCGAGATCGACATTGATGATGTCCTTGAACAGGCGGCGGATCATTTCTTCCATTACCGCCATGATGTCTTCCTCGTTCATGAACGAGGTTTCGATATCCAATTGGGTGAATTCGGGTTGGCGATCGGCGCGCAGGTCTTCGTCGCGGAAGCAGCGGACTACTTGGTAGTAGCGATCCATGCCCGCAATCATCAACAACTGCTTGTACAGCTGCGGCGATTGCGGCAGCGCAAAGAACGAGTTTTGATGGGTCCGGCTAGGTACGATGTAGTCGCGCGCGCCTTCCGGGGTGGCCTTGGTCAAATAAGGCGTTTCGATTTCGAAGAACTCGTGTTCGTCCAGATACTGGCGCAGGTTGCGGGTGACGTCGCGGCGCACTTTCATCTTCTCCAACATCGCGGTGCGGCGCAGGTCGATGTAACGGAAGCGCAAGCGGGTTTCCTCGTTGACCTCTATGTCGCTTTCCAGCGGGAACGGCGGGGTTTCCGACTCGTTCAACACTTCGATATGCTTGCCCAGTACTTCGATCTCGCCAGTGGCCATGTTCGGGTTGTGCGTGCCGGCCGGCCGGTCGCGAACAACGCCTTCGATGCGCAGCACATATTCGCTACGCACCTGTTCGGCGGTCGCGAAACTTTCCGCCGCGTCGGGATCGAACACCACTTGCACCAGACCGGCGCGGTCGCGCAGATCAATGAAAATGACCCCGCCGTGGTCGCGGCGGCGATGGACCCAGCCGCACAGCGCGACGGTCTGGCCTAGATGTTGGGTGTTCAATTCTCCACATTTGTGGCTACGCATAATGGTTCTCGAGTTGATCGGAAAAGGAATATTTCAAAAAATAAGGACGGAAAGCGCCAGGCGCGGACCGGCGTCCGGCGCGTTCTTTCTAGCGACGTTGGACAGGGTTAATGACAGGCGCAACTGCCGCCGCAGCCGCCGGAGCTGCTACTGCTGGAGGAGTTGCCACTTTCGCCGGCGACGTTTTTCTTGTTGCCGCTTTTGAAGTCGGTTTCGTACCAGCCGCCACCTTTCAGGCGAAAGCCGGCCGCAGAGATTTTCTTTTTCAACTCGGCTTCGTTACAGGCCGGGCAGATCACCAAAGGCTCCGCACCCAGTTTCTGCAGGGCTTCATGTTCGTGACCGCAAGCATTGCATTGGTATTCGTAGATAGGCATGAGCTACTCCCAAAAAATCGAAATCAAGTTGTCTATAGGGCCGACTCTTGAAGTTTTCAAGGTCGGCAGTGATAGAATTGCCGGCATTTTAATCGAAATCCCGCTGGAAATGGACAAATTGACGATAAGCCGGCCCGACGATTGGCACTTGCATCTGCGTAGCGGTGCGATGTTGCGGACCGTGGTGGGTCATACCGCGCGGCAATTCGCCCGCGCGATCGTGATGCCGAATCTGAAGCCGCCGGTGGTTACTGTCGAGCAGGCGCTGCGCTATCGTGACGAAATTTTGCAGGCTCTACCGGCCGGCGCCGACTTTCAGCCGTTGATGACCTTGTATCTGACCGGTAATACGCCGATCGCCGAAGTCGAGAAAGTGGCGAAGAGCGAGCACGTCCAGGGTTTCAAATTGTATCCGGCCGGGGCGACCACCAATTCCGACGCCGGTGTGGCGAATATCGAAGCCGCCTATCCCTTATTCGAGGCGATGGAAAAGTTCGCGGTGCCGTTGTTGGTTCACGGCGAAGTCGCCGCCGCCGAGTACGATATTTTCGATCGCGAGAAGATTTTCCTGGATACCCAGTTGACCGGGATCGTGCGCCGCTTTCCGTCCTTGCGGATTGTTGTCGAACATTTGACGACTCGCGAAGCCGTTCAGTTTGTCGGTGAAGCGCCGGCTCATGTCGGCGCGACGATCACCCCACAGCATTTGCTGTACAACCGTAACGCAATTTTGGCCGGCGGCATTCGTCCGCATTTTTATTGTTTGCCGGTCTTGAAGCGGGAACATCATCGGCAGGCCTTGCTGGAAGCGGTCGGCTCGGGAAATCCCAAATTTTTTCTGGGCACCGATAGTGCGCCGCATCCGACCGCCGCCAAGGAAACTTCATGCGGTTGCGCGGGTTGTTACAGCGCTCATGCGGCTTTGGAGCTTTATGCCGAAGCGTTCGAGCAAATCGGTGCGCTGGATAAGCTCGAAGGGTTTGCCAGCCAATTCGGCGCCGACTTCTACGGTTTACCGCGTAACGTCGGTACTATCACGCTGGAAAGACGGACTTGGGCACTGCCTGAACAATACGGCGAAGCCGAGCAATCATTGACACCGTTGCGGGCCGGTGAAACCTTGAATTGGCGCGTCGCGGATTGACTGACGCGTGGTTCAAATCCACCGGGCTGGTGGGGGATTTGAACCGGAGCGTTTCAAGGTATCGGCTCGGTTTGACCGGCGGTTTCCGGTGTCGGACTCGGCGGCACAATATTCGCTTCCCTGCCGATTTCCACTCGCCGGTTCGTGTTCTCTAAGTGCCGGCATTTTCAAACTCATTCCAATCACATGACTGATCGACATTTGCTTATCGCTCGCTGGGGCGTGTATCCGCTCTGGCTAGTGCTGACCGTTACGGTTTTTTTTCGCGCGCCGATTCCGATAGACGAAACCCGCTATTTGAGCGTGGCTTGGGAAATGTGGTTGCGCGGCGATTTTCTGGTGCCACATCTGAACGGTGCAAGCTACAGCCATAAGCCGCCGCTGTTGTTTTGGCTGATGCAGGCCGGCTGGGCGGTGTTTGGCGTTAACGATTGGTGGCCGCGGTTGGTCGGACCGTTGGCGGCGTTGGCGAACTTGGTGCTGCTGCGGAGGCTGGCGCAAGCGTTGTGGCCGGAGCGGCGCGGGGTCGCTGGTTTAGCCCCTTGGATTTTGATCTCGACCTTGTTGTGGACCTTGTTCGCCAGTTCGACGATGTTCGACGTATTGTTGACCGACTGCGTGCTACTGGTTCTACTGGGGGTATTAGCGGCGGCACGCGGTGGCGGTTGGCAAGCTTGGGGCTTGGCCGGCTTGGGCTTGGGCTTGGGCATCCTCGCTAAGGGACCGGTGGTGTTGCTCCATGTTTTGCCGACCGCGTTGGCCGTGGGTTTTTGGGCCGACCGGCGCCGGCCGACCTATTCGAACTGGTCGCTTGGAGTGATCGGCGCGGTATTGGTCGGCGCGGCGCTGGCTTTAAGTTGGGCGATTCCAGCCGCTCAGGCTGGCGGCGAAGAATACGGCCGGGCGATACTTTGGCATCAGACTGCCGACCGGACCGTCGGCACCAAAATTCATACTCGCTCGCCGTTCTGGTATCTGCTATTTCTGCCGCTATTTTTGTTGCCGTGGGGCTATGCGCCGCGGTTTTGGCGTAATTTGCGCGCGATGCGGCTCGGTGAAGATGCCGGGGCGCGGTTTTGCCTTGTTTGGTTTGGCGCGACGTTTGTCGTGTTTTCCGCCGTGCCCAGCAAGCAGATCCACTATTTGTTACCGGCCATGCCGGCGTTCGCACTGTTTGCCGCCAGAGTTTGGGACGAATCCGCTCAGATGCGGTCGCGGTATTCGGAGATGGTGATTCCTGGGCTGCTGTTAGCGGTCGGCGTATTTTTATTGGCGATGCCGACGATACCGGGTCTGGCGAAGTGGAGCTGGGTTCGGGCCTTGCAATCCGACTGGGGTGCAAGCGTGTTGCTGATCGCGGGCGGTTTGGGATTTTGGACTTGGCGTCGCCAGCGGTTGTCGCCGTTCGCGGCGTCGGCGGCTCTGGTGTTGTCGGTCGCCGTCGGTTTCGTTTGCTTTTTTCGAGATAACGGCGCCGCGTACGACTTGTCGCCAACGGCTCGACAAGTCAAGAACTTCGCCGATACCGGGGTGCCGTGCGCCTATGTCGGTAACTATCAAGGCCAGTTGAATTTTTTGGGTAAGCTGACTCGGCCGCTGCCGGTCATTCCCGCCGAGCGGGCCAAGGCTTGGGCCGCCGAACATCCGGACGGTTATTTGGTTTCGTTGGAAAATCAGCCGCCCGGCGGCGAGTTTTTAGTGCAAGGCCATCGGGAATACTGGTTGGTGGTGCGTCGCGCCGATCGGGCCGGCGAAATCAAGGCACTTTAACAGACCGGCCAGGCGTAGGCATGGTTTGGTATAATCGATTGTTTTAGTAGAGAAAGTGGTGTTATGGAGATTTCCGTGGTGGTCCCTGTTCACAACGAAGCCGACAATGTCGGGCCGTTGATCGAAGAGATACAGCAGGCGCTGGAAGGGCGATTTGCCTTCGAAATGATTTTTGTCGATGATGGTAGCACCGACGACACCGCGTCTAGTTTGCGGGCGCTGATGCCGCGTTATCCCAGCCTGAGAGTGTTGAATCATCAACGCGGTTGTGGTCAAAGCCGCGCCGTGCACAGCGGCGTGGCCGCGGCTCGCTACGCTTGGATCGCTACGTTGGACGGCGACGGTCAGAACGATCCCGCCGACATACCCCGTTTGGCGGCGGCGCAACAGGAGGCTGACGACGAGCAGTTGTGGATGCTGGCCGGTTTTCGGCATCGGCGCAACGATACCGGTTGGCGGCGATTTTCATCGAAGTTTGCCAACGCGGTCCGTCAGGCGATCTTACACGACGAAACGCCTGACACCGGTTGCGGTCTGAAGTTGTTCCGGCGCGACCGCTTTTTGGCCTTGCCTTATTTCGATCATATGCACCGGTTTTTGCCGGCTTTGGTGCGTATGGCCGGCGGTCGGGTGATTTCAGTCAAGGTCAATCATCGCTCGCGTAGCCACGGAACGTCGAAATACGGCACCTTGGATCGCCTGTTGGCGGGGATCGTCGATTTGTTGGGTGTGGTGTGGTTAAAGCGTCGTTACAGTCGGCCAATAGTTAGCGAGGTGGCGCGTGGATAACGATACGTTGTGGCTAATCGTCGGATTTCTGGGGCAGGGTCTGTTTTCCGCGCGGTTTCTGGTGCAGTGGCTGGCCAGCGAACGGCAAAAGCGTAGCGTAATACCGACCATGTTTTGGTATTTCAGTATTTTTGGCGGCGTGACTTTACTGGTGTATTCGATCCATAAGCAGGATCCGGTCTTCATTCTAGGGCAGGGTATGGGCTTGTTGATCTATTTTCGTAACTTGTACTTTGTTTTGCGCCATCCGCGCGCCGGCGACGACTCCGGTCAGGCCTAGATTGGATCGCTTGGCGAGCGGCCATTAATCCCGGTTTAAGTCGGAGGAATTATCGTCGCCGCCAAAAATTCGATTTGCGAGGTGGATATGCGGTTAGCGTGGCTGTTGTTAGGTCTGTGCGGTTTGGTTTCGGCGCAAGCCGAGGTGTTTAAATGCTCGGGTAAGTCCGGCAAAACGGTTTACCAGCAAAAGCCTTGCTCGCAAGAAGGTGGCCGGCAACTCGACATACATGCCGATCCGGCGCGGGAGGCGGAAGCCAAAGCGAAATTAGAAGCCTTGCGTGAGGAAAATCAGGTCAGAAAAGCGGCTCGGCTCGAGGCCGAAAAGCAGCAAGCCGAACAGCAACGCCAGATCGAGGAAGTCGAGGCCATGAAGCGTAGCGCGCTGGCCCAGCAACAACAAGCCGATGCGCAGCGGCGCCAGGCCGAGGCCTTGGAGCGGCGCAATTCTTATATCGGCGCGCCGGTAATTTATGCGCCGGTGGCGCCGATGCCCGGTATTCCCGGATTGCCTGGGTTAGGCGGCTCTCCGGGATATTCGGGCGACCAGCAGCATCACCATGAACATGACCGGCGGCCCGGCGAGGCTCCCAATCAGCCGGTCGACGATGTCGACGCTAAGCCCTCGTCCGAGCGGCGGGGGAAAGTTGGCGGCCGTTAAGTGCCGGTCGTTTCGTTTGTGGGTTAGGCTTTGCTGCTGGACCATTCATCATCTCGCGACACAGGAACACGACTATGCTTTGGTTGAAAGCACTACATTTGATCTTTATGGTGACCTGGTTCGCCGGTTTGTTCTATTTGCCGCGCTTATTTGTGTATCACGCGATGAGCGACGATGCGGTAAGCCGCGAGCGCTTCAAGGTTATGGAGCGTAAGCTGTACTTCGGTATCATGACCCCCGGCATGGTCGCGACCTTCGGTTTCGGGATCTGGATGTTGGGCGATTATGCCTGGACACTATATTCCGGTAGTGGCTGGTTGCATGCCAAGCTGGCGCTGTTGGGCCTATTGGCTATCTATCACGTTTGGTGCGGTAAGTGGTTGTTGGACTTCAAACTCGACCGCAACCGCCATTCCCATGTGTACTTTCGGTGGGTCAACGAAATTCCGGTGTTGTTTTTGTTCTCGATCGTTTGGCTGGCAGTACTTAAACCTTTTTAGGCTCAGGCGGCCGATTCCGCGGCTTTGGTCAGCCGCTCCGATAAGTCGTGTAGCCGCTCGGGCGTGCCGATGTCCAACCAGTAGCCGTTATAACGTTCTCCGCTGATTCGGCCCGCCTGAATGGCACCGTTCAAAACCGGGCGTAATTTCAACGGTTCGATCGCAAGATTCGCGAACAGAGCTGGGCGATATACACCAATACCGCTGTAGGTCAGTTTGCCGCTACCGACCTCGCTTAGCTGGCCGGTCGGCGTGACTGCGAAGTCGCCGGCGGGGTGGTGCGGCGGGTTGGGTATCATCACCAAATGGGCGAGATCGACATCGACCGTCCGCAATTTTTCCAGCGGAAAGTCGCAGGCGACGTCGGCATTCAAGGTCACGAACGGAGCCTCGCCCAGCAAGGGCAGCGCCTTGGCAATGCCGCCGGCGGTTTCGAGAGCGGTGTCGCCTTCGTCGGAATAGCGTATTCGCACCCCCCAGCGCTCGCCGTCGCCGCAGTAGGCGGCGATTTGCTCGCCAAGATGGGCCAAATTGATCACGATTTGGTTAAAGCCCGCCGAGGCTAGGTGCTCAATGGTATATTCAATCAACGGTTTGCCGTTGGCTCTGAGCAGGGGTTTCGGCGTGTGGTCGGTTAACGGCCGCATGCGTTCGCCGCGGCCGGCGGCCAGAATCATCGCTTTCATAGGGTTTTGGCGTAACGCGGCAGGACGTGTTGTTGCAGGAAGTGCCCCATTTTTTCCAGCTCGGGATATCGGCGACAAACCTCTTCCACGTAGTTCAAGGTGCGGGGAATGTCTTGCAAGTAGCCGGATTTGCCGTCGCGCAAGTGCAGGCGGGCGAAGATGCCGATGGCTTTCAGGTGGCGTTGCATCCCCATCAGGTCGAACCAGCGCCGGAATTGCCCGAAGTCGGCGTCGGTCAAGTTCAGCGTCAGCGCCTGTTGGTAATAGTGATCGACCCAGGTATCAACCCGCTGTTCCGGCCAGGCGATATAGCAATCGCGCAGCAGGGAAACCAGATCGTAGGTCAACGGGCCAATCACCGCGTCCTGGAAGTCAATGACACCGGGTGACGCTTGCGCCAGTAACATCAAGTTGCGAGAGTGGTAGTCGCGGTGCACGCATACCCGCGGCTGTTCGAGTGCCGAATCGATCAACAGGCTGTGCGTCGCGTCGGCCAGATCGCTTGCCATCGTCAGGTTCAACAAGCCGGCTAGGAACCATTCGTGGAAAATGCCCAGTTCCCGGCGTAGCAGTGTTGCGTCGTAGGCCGGTAGATCAAGGTTGGTGCCGTGAAGGCGGGTTTGCAGCGTCAGTAGGCCGTCGATCGCATCGCCGTATAGCGTGTCGGCGTTGTCCGGAGTCAGCGCGTCGAGATAGCTGGTACTGCCGAAGTCTTCCAACAGTAAAAAACCGCGCTGGCGGTTTTGGCGATAGATTTTCGGCACGTGGATGTTCGCGCCGGCGAACAACTCGGCAACCTTGACGAAGGGCTCGGTGTTTTCTTTGTCCGGCGGAGCGTCCATGGCGATTTGGCTGCCAAGGCCGTGGCTGACCCTGAAATAGCGCCGGAAACTGGCGTCGCTGGAAGCGGGGGCGATGCCGCGCACGTCCAATGCCAAGTCGTTGACTAGCCAGGCATTGAGCTCCGCGAGTCTTGAGTCTGAACTGGAAAAATACATTAGTTACTTATTGCCGAGCAACCTAAGGTAAAATGATGGGCATGCATTTTATTCGATTTCCGTTCCGCTAAGCCAATTAGCCGCTCAAGCCACTTCATGAATTTTCGGGTTCACTCCATTTCGTTGGCATTGTCCTTGTACACCGCCAGTGCGGTTTCCGCGGCGAGCAACGGCGCCTGGAATTGCGAGCAGTCGCAAAGCGGCGAATGGACTTGTTTGAATCAAACCCCCGCGGGTGCCACGCCGCCTCAACCTCAGGTCATCAAAACCCAGCCCGCGCCGCCGGTACCGGCCCAGCAAGCCAAGCCAGCGCAGCCGGAGGTCAAGCCAGAGGTCGCGCCGGTTCGGCAAGCCGAGCCCAAGCCGGTGGAGACGGAACCGGCGCCGATCCCGCAAGTCGCTCAGCCTGTTCCGGCCGTGCCGCCTGAACGGGAAAAAGTCAAAGTGGTCGAAAAAGCGGTCAGCGAGGCCCAAAAACTTCGGGTTAAGGTTAACGAGCCGCAAAAGCCTGCCGCCGAGCCAGTGCAAGCGAAAAGCCAGATGGCATCTTCCGGAACGGTTCCCGGTTGGACTTGTAAGACCGGCGACGATAAAAGCGGTTGGAATTGCAATCTGGTTGGTGCCGACCCGAAAGGCGAGGCCAGGCCCGTCAGCGAAGTCGAGACGGAGCTTGCCGCGACCTATTGGCTGACGCCGACTTTTTCATATCAGCAAGAGCGATCCTTCCAGACCTTGCGGGGCGAGTTCGACCGCGATCCCTGGCAGAACTGTTCGACTTGGGGCAGCAAGAAACGCAAAATCAAAGCTACGTCGCAAGAGGCGCGCGACGCGGCAACCACCGATGTGACCGCCGATTTTTCCGAAGTGTACGACGGCGAGGTGCTCAATTTTGCCGGTAACGTCGATTTGACCAGGGCCGATCAGCACTTGATCGCGGATAAGGCCAGCTACGATACCGTCGCGGAAACCCTGGACGCGCAAGGCAACGTCTTGTATAGCGAGGATCAATTGGCGCTGTTCAGCGAAACGGCTTCCCTGAGTCTGGGCAAGGACGAGGCCCGCTTGCGCAAGGCCCTATTCGTCGTTCCCGAGGCGCCGTTCCGGGGTAGCGCCGATGTGGTATACCGGGATAGTAAAAGTTTATCGCGTTACAACGAAGCGGCGTTTACCAGTTGTTCGCCGGGTAATCAGGATTGGATCATGCATGCGTCGCGGGTAAAGATTAACCGCGAGTCCGGGCAAGGCTCGGCCAAGAATGCCTGGCTGGAATTCAAGGGAGTACCGGTGTTGTACACCCCTTACATCTCTTTTCCGACCGACAGCCGGCGATTGTCGGGCCTGCTGGCACCAAACTGGGGTACTACCCAGCGGAACGGCTTCGACGCTTCGGTGCCGTTTTATTGGAACATCGCGCCCAACTTCGACGACATTATCACCTTGCGTTACATGAGCAAGCGTGGCGAGCAGATTCGTAACAAGTTCCGGTATTTGACTGAAACCTCGCAAGGGACTTTTTCGGCGGAACTGCTGCCGTACGACGAAATCGCCGACAAATCCAGATATTCGGGGTCGTGGCAGGATCAGAGCGTCCTGGCCGAGAATCTGCGGACTTCGGTTAACTTGAATTACGTATCCGACAAAACCTATTTCAACGACTTGAACAATGCGCTGGGCTTTCAGGATACCCGGTTTTTGTCGAGTAACGCGTACGTAAACTACGGTATCTCCGACGTCTCGCTACAGGCCGGTGTGCAGCACTATCAGTCGGTGGACAAAACCGTAACCGACGCCGGCATGCCTTACGATATGCTGCCTAGAATCAATTTAAATTACGCGCATCAGTTCGACAATCTCCCGGTCAACTTGGCGCTGGACAACCAATTCGTGTATTTCAGCCACGATACCCTGGTCAACGGCCAGCGCTACAACATTGCGCCTTCGGTGAGTGTGCCGCTTGAGAGCGGCGCGGGGTTCTTGATACCCAAGTTGACCGGCCAATATACGCAGTACCAGTTGAACAATATTACCAATTCGGCTCAACCGTCTAGCGTCAGTCGGTTTCTGCCGATCTTCTCGGTCGATACCGGCTTGATGTTCGATAAGGAAATGAATTTGGCTGGAACACCTTATACTCACACGCTGGAACCGCGTCTGTTCTATCTATACATCCCGCGTAAAGACCAGAGCAACATTCCGATATTCGATACCAATTTGTTCGATACCAACTTTTATAGCTTGTTCAGGGAAAACCGTTTCAGCGGTGCAGACCGAGTGCAAGACGCTAATCAAGTGACCTTGGCGGCTACTTCGCGGTTTATCGATTCGACGACCGGTTTGGAGCCTTTGAAACTGAATTTGGGACAAATCCTCTATTTTCAGGATAGAAACGTCGATCTGGATTATCTGAACAGCAACACGGCGGCTCTGACTAGCAATACCTCAAACTTTATTGGCGAAATCAGCGGCCAGATGAACCGGAATTGGTCCTATTCGACCGGTGCGCAGTGGGATCCCGAGCGCAACGGTATAGCCCGCGGTCAGGCCGTGCTGAAATTCAGAAATCAGCCCAACGAAATCTTGAACCTAGGCTATCGGTATCGGCGTAACCCGCTGGATAGTTTGCAGACGATTTCGCAAACCGACGTGTCGTTCCGTTTGCCGTTATTCGGCGAATGGTACGGTTTGGGGCGTTGGCAATACTCGTTGAATTTCGACAAGACGACCGAAAGTTTCATCGGCATCGAGAAGGAAAATTGCTGCTGGCGTTTCAGGATTATCGGTCGCCGGTACATCAATGCCGCCAATAACATTACGGTGCTGAACGATCCGAGTACCAAGCCCGAGACCGCATTCTTCGTGCAACTGGAGTTGAAAGGTCTAAGCAGTTTCGGCGATAGCGTCGATACTTTCTTGAATACCAACTTGAACGGCTATCGTAAAGCCAGTTTCTTCGAGTAAATTGCCTATGATCAAACAGGGATTTTGGATACTGGCCTTGCTGGCTTACGTGACGGTCGGTTGGACGCAGGTGTTGGACCGGATCGTCGCGGTGGTCGAGGACGACGTGATTTTGGAACGGGAACTGAACCGGGAAGTCGAGGCAATTACCGCCAAGCTGTCCAGCAATAACGTGACGATGCCGCCGGAATTCGTGCTGCGCAAGCAGGTGTTGGAACGAATGATCGTCGACAAGTTGCAACGTCAACTGGCATCCCGCTCCGGGGTGCAGATCAGCGAGGAAATGCTCAGGTCGTCGGTCGCCGACATTGCCTCGCGGAACGGATTGTCGGTCGAGGCCTTTCGCGACGAGCTGACGCGGCAGGGTATGGATTACAAGAGTTTCGAAGACAATCTGCGGAACGAAATTGTCATTAACCAGTTACGCGGCCGGGAAATCGGCAGCCGGGTCAAGGTCACCGACGCCGAAGTGGCGCACTATCTCGAAACCCAGGGCAAGGCCGGTCAAGTCTCGTCGCAATACCATTTAGGCCATATTCTGGTGGCGGTGTCCGAGGGCGCGTCGGCCGGTGCGATTCAGAAAGCCAAGGACAAGGCCGACCAAATCGTGGCGGATTTGCGCGGCGGCAAGGATTTCAAGCAAACCGCGGTTAGCGTATCCGACGACAATAACGCGCTGAAAGGCGGCGATTTGGGATGGCGTAGCCTTGGGCAGATTCCGTCCTTATTCGCCGATGTGGTGCCGACGATGGGGCAAGGCGACGTTTCCGAGCCGATTCGTAGCCCCAGCGGTTTTCATATCGTTAAAATGCTGGAAACCGAGGGTGGCGCGCAGCACATCGTGACCAAGACTAAGGTCAGACATATTCTGATCAAGACCAACGAACTGGTGGACGACGCCGAGGCGCAAAAACGTTTGCTGGCGTTGAAGGAACGCATCAACGACGGCGACGACTTTGCCGCATTGGCGCGCGCGCATTCCGACGATAAGGGCTCCGCGATCAACGGCGGTTCGTTGGACTGGGTCAGTCCCGGCGCGCTGGTGCCGCCGTTCGAGGAGGCGATGAATAAGTTGGGCATCAACGAAATCAGCGCGCCGGTGCAAACACAGTTCGGTTGGCACATGATCCAGGTTTTGGGGCGCGAAAATCAGGACAATAGCGAACAATTCAAGAAGGACAAGATCCGCGAGGAAATTCGCAAACGTAAAATCGAGGAAGAGACTGAGTTGTGGTTACGGCGCTTACGCGACGAAGCCTACGTTGAAATCGATTCCGACCGCCTGTAACGAGGGCAACGATGTCGGCCGAAAAACGCAGAGAAGAAAAACTGAAGCGGCGTTTGCAGCGCATCGTAAAAGAGCAGGATTTGACCCAGCAACGCGAGTTCGTGGCAGGAGCGATGGCCGAACAGGGCATGGACGCTTTGACTTGCGCGGCTGCGTTGATTTATCTGAGTCATCCCCAACTATTCGGCGGGTCTGTTGCCGCCGGGGCGCCAGTGCCTGCTAAATCGACGGCGGTCGAGACGTCCACGGCTAAGCTGCCCTGGCTGGATTACAAGATGGTGCGTTACCGTTTGGACGTGGGTTTGCAGCATCAGGTCGCGCGCGAGCAGATTCAAGACATACTGGTGCAGGAGTCCGGCGTCGATAAGCGCCGCATCGGCCGCATCGATATTCGCCAGCACTATACCTTGGTGGAGTTGCCGGACGGCATGCCGACCGATATTTTTCAGTTGTTGACCGAGGCTGCGATTGGGCCTCACAAATTGAATATTCGCCGGGTCAGGCCCAATAAATTTCGCCAAGCGCGGGGTAAGTCCTCGGCGGAATCGGCTGGCTAATCCCTGGCTTGCAAATCGGCGGTTTAACCGCCGATTTTGGCGACACGACCTTGTGTCGCAGCGGCGCCTCCCTGGCGCCACCAAGCAAATTTCTACATCGTCAGACGAACGCCTATCCAGGCCGCCCGCGGCGCGCCAACGCCGACGAAGCGAGCGTTCACGTCGTTAAATCCGGAATTGACGCCATCCAACACCTCGCCGGTATTGCCCCAAGTACCGAAATTGGCGTATTCGCGGTCGAACAGATTGTTAACCCGGCCGAACAGCGTCACATGTTGGTTGAAGCGGTATTCGCTACGCAAATTGAACACGACGAAGCCCGGCAATTTGCCGGTCAAATTGGCTTCGTCGCCACGCAGCGCCTGGGAGCTGTTGTAGTTCATGTCAAAACCCAGGGTCCATTGCGGCAGAATGTCCACATCGCTGCTGAATTTGAATTGATGCGCCGGAATGCCGGGAATCCGGTCGCCGACATCCACCCGGATATTGCCGTCTGCGTCGGCGGCTGGATTGTTGGGGCTGCTGGATAGAAACGGCGTCTGAAAGGTCGCGTCGATGTAGCTGTAGTTCGCCGACCAGCGCCAGCGTTCGTAAAACTTACCGGATAATCCCAATTCCGCGCCTTGGCGTTGAGTCTGACCAACATTGGCGAAATAGCCGGTGTTGCCGATCACGCTGCCCGAACTTTGAAAAATGATGTCGTTGTTGTTGATGGTATGGAAAAAACCGGCGTTCCAATCGACGTATCCTTCCAATAGACGGCTCAAGCGGCCGCGAAAGCCGGTTTCCCAGGTATTGGCGACGACTTGTTTCAACGGCGGATCGGAGACGAAGGCGTTGGGCAATTTGCACGGTGCGCTTGGATCGGCGCAGCTTAATTCCATCGGTGTCGGAATTCGCGACGATTCGCTGTAGTTGCCGTAGAAGGTCAGTTCGGGCATGAACGCATAAGTCAGGCCGGCGGCCGGATTGAATCGGTCGTAGGAATGGCTGCCGTTCAAATCTTCGCCGAAGTGGTCGCGTAACTTGACGTGCGATTGGTTGTAACGGCCGGACACCGTGACATCCAGTTTGTCGGCCAGATTCAACGTGTCGGTCAGGAACAGGCCGTAATGATCGGTTTCGGCGGTGAGTCTGACATGCGAATCCTGCAGCAGCACGCCGCCGGCCGCGACGCCGCGATCGCCGGTCAGCGCGCCCAATTCGGTGTCGGCGTGATAGCGGGCGTTGCCGTGGTCGAAACTGGCGCCGCCGATCAAGTGGTTGTTCCGGCCGAAAACTTTGTGATCGATCGCATCCTGCAACGCGAAGCCGAACGATTGTTGCAAGGTGCTGGAGGTGTTGATGGTGCCGCCCTCGAAGGCGTCGTCCGCTTGTATGCCTCCGCCGCCCAACGCCTGTAGAGCTTCGTCGTCCCCGTTGCACAAGGCGGTCGGGTCGCCGCTGCAAGGCGCGAACTCGCTGCCGTCGCCGTTGTAGGTGCTGATTTTATTGCGCCGGTAGTACAGCGTGCCGGACAGCTGGTTATGGTCGTTCAGCCAAGTATCGCCGTCCAGAGAAACCAGCAGCATCCGGTTGCGGGTGATATCCGGGTGCGTGAAGATTTGATCACGTCCGTAAGCCAGCATTTGCTGGGGTAGGGCGCCGTTGCCGCGTAGGGTGTTGTCAGTGCCGGCGATGCTCAAGTCCAAGCTGGATTTGACGCCGCGCCAACTCAGCGTGCCGAAGCCTTGTTTGGCTTCGCTAGGTGAATGGGCGCGCCAGCCTTTCTCGTTAAAATATTTAAAGTCCAGGAAATAGCCCCAGGTGCCATCGTTCCAGCCGCTGGTGACTTCCTCGGAATGCCGGTCCCAGGAGCCGCCTTGCGCTTCAAAGCTGTGTCCGGGCGCCGAAAAGCCGGTCTTGGTGTTGATGTTGATCGAGCCACCCAGTGCGTTCAAGCCGAAGGCCGGGTTGGATGCTGGCTGCAGACTCATATTGTCGATGGCGCCGTTGGGGATTAAATCCCAGTTGACCATGTCGCCGAACGGTTCGTTAAAGCGAATGCCGTTCACGTAAGTCGCCAGGCCTTGCGGCAGGCCCATCAGCGGCGAGGCGCTGAAGCCGCGGTATTGAATGTCCGGTTGCAACGGATTGTTTTGGGCGTCGTTGACGTTGACGCTACCCAAATAGCGATTCATGTAGTCCGCCAACGATAGGGCCTGCGATTCTTGAAGTTTCTCGGCAGTCGCGGTTTGAACGTGGGCGGGAATTTTGTTGATATCGACGCCGCCGAATTGTAGCGGGGTCACCGCGACGACTTCGACGCTGTCCAGATTGGCGGGGGCCACTTCCTCGGCTATGGCCTTTGCCATTGGCAACAGACCGAAGCAAGGCAGGATGCCAAGCGCAAGTTTTTTCATGATCGACTCAAGTTAGCTTCAGCCGACGGATGATACCTAACAGCTTACAGGTGGGGGAGGTGAAAACGGAAAAAGGAAAATTTCCCGATAAGCGGCTAATGGCCAGGCGCCGCCGATTCGGTGAGCCATTCGGCGCGTGGCACGGTAAAATGATCGGCTTTAAGGACGATTGTGCGAATTCAGCTGGGATTGGAAGCTCGGATGCTGGCTTCGAGTGTCTACCCTGGCGGCCCGACGGATTCACGAGGAAGATCGCGGGTCGCTTTTGTTGGCGGTTCAGGCAATGCCGGACCGTGCGCCAGCTCCCTTAATACCGCCCAGGTTTTCTTTTCCCCTACGCAATAACACACTATGACCATTCAATATATCGATACTCCGGAACAACTTCAGGCTCTCTGCGTACAGATCGGCCGTCACGACTGGATCGCGCTGGATACCGAGTTTTTGCGGGAGAAAACCTATTACCCCAAGTTCTGCTTGTTGCAAATTGCCACGCCGGACTGGGTGGCCTGCATCGATCCGCTGGCGATCGCCGATCTGAGTCCGCTGTTCGAGGCTATTTACAATCCCGCCATCGTCAAGGTATTGCACTCCTGTCGCCAGGACTTGGAGATTTTCTATCAACTGAGCGGCAAAATTCCGATGCCGGTGTTCGACACCCAAATCGCCGCGCCGTTGCTGGGGTTTCAGGAAAATCCCGGTTATGCGATGTTGGTATCCAGCTTCCTCAACGTTAACCTGAGTAAGGCCCATACCCGCACCGACTGGTCGGTGCGTCCCTTGAGTCCGGAACAGATCGAGTACGCCGCCGACGACGTGATCTACCTCTGCAAGATCTACACCTTGATGTGCGAGCAGTTGGATAAACTAGGTCGCTTGGATTGGCTAAATGCCGATTTCGCGTTGTTGAACAATCCGGAGTTGTATCAACTATCGCCGGAAAATGCCTGGTTGCGGATACGCGGCAAGAACAAATTGACCGGCAAGCAATTGTCCATCATGCAGGCTTTGACCGAATGGCGCGAACGTACCGCGCAGCAGGAAAACAAACCGCGCAACTGGTTGTTGGCCGACGATATGTTGCTGGAGTTGGCTAAATTGCAGCCGGTGACGGTCGCCGATCTGGCCAAGGTCCGCAATATCGGCGAACGCACCGTCAACCGCTACGGTAAAACCCTGTGCGAACTAATTGATGTCGCTCGCCAACGGCCGCCTAAACCGCTGGTCGAAAAAGGCAAACCTCAAAAGAAAACCCAGCAAACCGAAGCCATTCTGGATGTGCTGGGCGCGGTCGTCAGAATTCGGGCCGAGGAAAACTCGCTGAATCCGATTATTTTGGCGACCCGCAACGATCTGGAACAATTGCTGGCCGGCGACGACGATTGTCTGCTGCTACAGGGTTGGCGCTACAACATGGCCGGACGGGAATTGCAAGGTTTGCTGCGCGGTGATTACAGTTTGCGTTTGCGCGACGATGCCGTCGAGATTAGTCCGGTCTCCGCTTAGTTCTCGCGGTCTCGACCCAAACTGAAACGCTGGGTGAACAGTTCCGCCGGTACCGGCGGCGAAAACCAATAGCCCTGACCGTAATCGCAACCGATCGATTTCAGCAAATCGCGCTGGCGTTCGGTTTCGACGCCTTCGGCTATCACTTTCAGGCCCAGCTTGTGGGCCATCACGATAATCGCTTCGCACAGTGCGAAGTCGCTGGAATCCTCGGTCAGGTTGCGGACAAAGGACTGGTCGATTTTTAAATAGTCGATGTCGAATTTTTTCAAATACGACAGCGACGAGTAGCCGGTGCCGAAGTCGTCGATCGCGACTTGCATACCGGCGTCCCGGAACGCCATCAAGTGGTCCTGAACGTTGGTATTGGCGTCCAGCAGCAAGCCTTCGGTAATTTCAACGACGATGCTTTGTCCCGACAGGCCGAGGGAGTGCAAATAATCGAACCAATGACGGGGTGCTTGACCGGCGCTTTGGAATTGCACCGGCGATTTGTTGATGCTGATTTGAAACTCGCGGTGCAAGCGGCTTTGCCATTCCAATACCTGCTGGGCGGCGGTTTCGAACACCCAATCGCCAATCTTGTTGATCAAGCCGGTTTCCTCGGCCAGCGGAATGAATTCCGTCGGGCTAACGACGCCGCGCGTCGGATGTCGCCAACGCAGCAAAGCTTCCGATTTATGGACTTCGCCGCTGACCAAGTCCACGATGGGTTGGTAGTGGAGCGATAGTTGCCGCTCGCTCAAGGCGTTGCGCAAATCGGCCAGTAGCGCCGCGCGTGCCTGCAACGCATCCTGCAAAGCCTTGGTAAAAAAGCTATAGGCATTCCGGCCCCGGTTTTTGGCGGCGTACATCGCCTGGTCCGCGTTCTTCAACAGCTCGCTGAGGTCGGTGCTATCGGTCGGGTAGAAGGTGATACCGATGCTGGCCGAGACGTAGGTGGTGTCCTCGGCCAGTTGGAACGGCGCGCTCAATTGCTCCAGCAAATGCCGGGCTATCGGTTCGGCGCTGCGCGGTTCGTCGAGTTCGCCCAGGATGATCGTGAACTCGTCCCCGCCCAGTCTGGCGACGGTGTCTGATTCGCGGACGCAAAGCTGCAGCCGTTGCGCGGTTTCCTTGAGCAATTGGTCGCCGATGTCGTGGCCCAAAGTGTCGTTGACTTCCTTGAAGCGGTCCAGATCGATAAACATCAGCGCGAACATCTGGCCCATGCGGTGGGCTTTTTTGATTTCCTGTTCCAGCCGGTCGCGAAACATCCGGCGATTCGGCAGACCGGTGAGCGGATCGAAATTGGCTTGCCGCCAGATTTGTTCCTCCGATTGCTTGCGTTGCGTAATGTCCGAGAACAACGCCACCCGCCGTTGCGGATGGCCGGAGGCGTCGTAAATAGTGTTGATCGTCAATTCTTCCACGTAAATGCGGCCATCCTTGCGGCGATTCTTGATTTCGCCGTGCCACGTGCCGGTCTCTTCCAATGCCCGCCACAACTCCCGATAAAACCCGGCATCGTGTTGATCCGATTTTAACACCCGTGGATTTCGGCCGACGACTTCGTCGGCCGCATAGCCGGTCATCAAGGTAAAGGCCGGATTGACGCTGAGGATATTGTTGTCCGCGTCGGTGACGACCATCGCCTCGCTACTGTTCTGATAGACCAGCGCGGCCAGCCGCAAATTTTCCTCGGCCTTGCGGCGTTCGCTGACATCGCGAGCGAAGCCCACGCTACCCAGCAATTCGCCGCTCTGATCGATGACCGGGGCCTTATAGGTTTCGTACCACTTGCGAAGTCCGCGATCGATGATTTCTTCCTCGACGACCAGATTGGCGCGGGTTGCCATGACGGTGCGGTCGTCGGCTCGATAGCGTTCGGCCAGTTCCGGCGGTGCGATATCCAGATCGGATTTGCCGACCAATTCGTCCGGCGTGCCGGCGTCGAAGATGGCGGAGAATTCTTGATTGACCGCCAGAAACCGGCTGTCGCGGTCTTTCAGCCAGATTGCGTGAGGAATGTTGTCGAGCAAGGCGCGTTGATAGTATTCCTTTTGCCGCAATGTTCTTTCCGCGTGGCGGGTTGCGGTAACGTCCCGGAATTGCCAAATACGACCAAGATAAGCGCCCGTTTTACTGCAAATCGGCGCGGTGTGGAATTCCAGTATCGTGTCGTCGAGCAGTTCCACTTCGTCGCGGGCGATAGCATCCGGTTGAGCCTGAACCAAAGCGATGCTCCGGGTCATCTGTTCCGGGTGTTTCATTTGTTGCCGTGCCATCTCCAACTGCGCGGCAATACAGTCCTGGTTCGCCAGGTCCGGCGGCATCCGCCACAATTCGCCGATCCTCAGGTTTTGCTGCACCTTGCGACCTTCGGCGTCGACGGCGACGATACCGTCCGGCGTCGATTCCAATACCGCCTCCAGAAAAGCGGTGCGCCATTGCAACTGCTTTTCCAGTCCGCGCAGTTCGGTGACGTCGGTGTAACTCCAGACCCGGCCGATAATTCGATCGCCGATGCGTTGGGGGCGAGAATAACGTTCCAACAGCCGGCCGTCGATGAGTTCCAGCAGGTTTTTGATTTCCCGTTCGGGATGCTCGCGCAATTCGTTGACTTGGGCGCGCGTCAGTTCCGGGTCCTTCATCTGCTTCAGGATGAATTCCAGCAAGGCATGGCAGTGGTCGCCCTCGCGTAACATGTCTCTCGGAATTTGCCACAGCGCTTGAAAGCGCTGGTTGAAGCCGCGGATGTAGCCGTCTAGGCTAACCACCAAAATGCCGGCGGTGGTGGCTTCCAACGTGGCTTGCAGCATCGATAGCGATTCGGCCAGTTGTTGTTGACTCTGCTTGTTTTGGGTAATGTCTTCGTATAAGCCGAGGATACCGATGGTGACGCCGTCGCCGTTGATTAGCGGCATTTTCGAGGTGCGCAGCCAGATGGTATCGCCGCTCGGCGTGGTTTGCGGTTCTTCGAAATTCAACTTAGGCGTGCCGGAAGACATGACCGCCACGTCGTCGCTCCGGTATAAATCGGCTTGGTCTCGCCAAGTCATTTGGGTGTCGTCCTTGCCGAGCATTTCCGAGGCGCGCCGCCGGCCGGCGTCGTTGGCGAACAGCGTGTTACAGCCCAGATATCGCGAGTTGAGGTCTTTCCAAAACACCCTGACCGGTAAGGTTTCCAGGATGGTTTGCAGCAATAAATTGGATTCGGTCAAGGCTTTTTCGTAGCGCATCCTTTCGGTGATATCGAAGTAGGTGACCAGATAGCCGCCCTGAAGAGAGTCGCTAAGCGCGGTGGTATTGGCAAGGGCCGTAAGGGTAGCGCCGTCGCGGCAACGAATATCGACTTTCTCCGGTGCGATGTCTTGCCGGTTTAGACTGGCGCTCAGATGGCGTCGCGAAACGGCCATGATCGAATCCCGGTAAGCCGGATCGGGGTAGGCCAAGCGCCACCAATCGTCGCGACAGCGAATATCGTCTTGGGTGTAGCCGAAAGTCGCCGAAAAGGCCGAGTTGAAGAAGACCACATTGTCGTGGCGGTCGTAAAGGATATGTGGTACTGGTGAAGCGTCCACGATATGCCGTAGGCGTAGTTCGCTGTCGAGTAGTTCTTCGGCGATGCGTCGGCTGCTGTGTAATGTCAACGCCAAAGCCATGCCGCAGGTCGACAACGCGGCCATGAACAGCCAGAAATTGAACAGATCGCTTTGCTCGAAATCGTGGGCGAACTTGCCCACGTGCTGGGCGGCTCCCAGCAAGGCCTGCGCGGCGGTGAGGACCATCACCAGTACCACGCCGTGCCGCCCAAACCGCAGGGCGCCCCACAGGACGCAGAAAAATGGCCAATAAGTGTGTGGGGCGAATTTCAGATGGTCGGTAAACCAGTCGAAAAACAGAATCTGGCCGACCAGAAAGGAGAGTCCGACGAAAATCACGGTTTCCGGCCAGCGTTTGCCGTGAAACCAATTGCTTGGCCAGCGTCGCCAAATCAACGTGGCCGGCGTGGCGAAGACGATGCCAAACACATCGGCCATCCACCAGTGCAGCATCGATTCGCCGAGTTCCCTGGCGGGTACGTAACCGCTTGCCAACAGTGCCGCCGGGCCGATCGCCGCGCTAATAGCGGAGCAAACCACGCCAACCAGCACCAGTGTTAAAAAATGTTTGGGTTCGGATAAGGTGACTGAAAAATTGCGATTGTTGCCGAGCAATCGCGCCGCGGTTAAAGTTTCCAAGGTATTGCCGGCCGCGATCAATCCCGAAAGCCAGAGAGAATCGTTGACCATTAAACCGGCGGCCAGCGCGCCCAAGAAAATGCCCGGCCAAAACCTTAGACCTTTCAACAGCAACACCGCGAGTCCCAATCCGCCGGAAAACCAGACTAGCGTGACGTTGCCGCTGGTCGAAAAGTAGCTCAAAGTGATTTTGGCGATTGCTCCGTATAGCAGGGCCAAGCTAAGGATGCCCGGCAAATCGCGTCGGCGGTTAAGAGGTGTCGCCATCGAATCAGAATAGAAAGAAGCGGAAACTGTCGAAAATGAAACTCACAAGTTCGTTGCCGGTTTTAACGTTGGTGTGGGGTTGCCCAAACCGGTTAGATCGTAAAGCCGCCGTTTCCCGTCGCGTTAAAGCGCGATGCGGCGGCGATTCATAGAGCGATCAGTCCGGCCGCGTTCAGGCCGAGATAAGTTTTATAGCCGGCGACCGCCGCCAGTATCAGGAAAAAGCCGCCGCTGAGCTTATGGAGTAAGCCCAGCGGCATTTTTTGCAACACGGTGCGGCCGGCGACCACGCCCAACAACGAGGTCAAGCCCAGCGCCGCCGTCGAGCCTAGCCAAACCGCCGCCGCCGGCGCACTGCTGCTGAAACCGACCACCGCCAACTGGGTCTTGTCGCCGAATTCCGCCACGGTAATCAATAAAAACGTGGTCAGAAAAATGCCGTGACCGCTTTTTTCGACGACAGCGTCGTCGTCGTCCTCGTCTTCATGATTGAATAAGGCGTGTAAACCGAAACCGGCGAACAACAAGGCGACGCCGGCGGATACCGCGTACTCCGGCAGCCAATTGGCGATGGCGACGCCAAACACCACCGCCAGCGTATTCAGCAGCGCGAACGCGGCCAGCGCCCCCCACCAGACTGGTGCGGCCCGGTGGCGCGAAGCCAGCGTCATGCACACCAATTGGCTTTTGTCGCCGATTTCGGCGGCGGCGATCAAGGCCAGACTGGTGCCGGCGGCGGCCGAAAAGCCGGCAGGGTCGGCCGGCGCCAATCGGTTGATAAACTCGATCAGATGATCCATGGCGTTGGTGCGCTTAGCTGAGGATTTTGTCCAGCATCATCATGATGATGAAGCCGACCATCAACGAAAACGTGGCGATGCGCGAGCGGCCCTTGGCATGGGTTTCTGGAATGATTTCCTCGCTGATCACGAATAACATCGCCCCCGCCGCAAAGCCCATCGCAATCGGCAGTATCGACGAAAACACGGTCACCATCGTAATACCCAGCAGGCCGCCGACCGGTTCGACCAAGCCGGTCGCGGTGGCGATCCCAACCGCTTTCCATTTGTTGTAGCCCAAGCCGACCAACGGTAGCGCGACGGCCAGACCTTCCGGCAAATTTTGCAGCGCGATGGCAATGGCCAACACCAGGCCGTTATTCATATTTCCCGAGCCGAAACTGACGCCCACCGACATGCCTTCCGGAAAGTTGTGGATGGTGATGGCGATGATGAACAGCGAAATTTTTTGCAGCGAATTCAAACTTTCGTCGCTGACCGCGTCGAAATGCAGGTGAGGCAGGCGCTCGTCGGCAAAATGCAAAAACACCGCGCCCAGCAGCATGCCGGCCGCGACGATCCACAACCCCTTGCCGGGCCAGATCTGGTCGCCGAAATCGATGCCGGGCACCAGCAGCGAGAAGGCGGTGGCGGCCAACATGACACCGGCGGCGGCGCCGAGCATACTGTTGAACAGACGCTCTGAGATGTCCTTGAAAAACAACGCCGGCAATGCGCCGACGCCGGTCGCCAAGCCCGCCAGAATGCTGGCCATAAAGCCGATCACGACCACGCCGTCGAATATTAGGTACAAGCCGCCGAACACCACGACTTGCGACAGCAAAAACAAACCAGCCAGAACGCCCCAGCGTTGTAGCGTGGGCAGCGTCATGATTTTCAGATACCGTGGATGGGCTTGGAGACGGAGGTAGTATTCCTCGAGCTTGGCTTGTATGTTTTGCATTTTTTATTATCCGAAGGTGAGGGTGTGTAAAGTCGCGATTATACTGAATTAACCGCCGCCGCCGAGGTTCGTCGCTCCGGTTGTCGGCGGGTAATTCGCGGATTTGCCTAGCCCCTGGCAAATATGCCGGGAAAACCGTTGCGATTTCGGTATCATGCGCGCGGCACCGGGTTGGCGCTGTCAACGCGAAAGGCCGCGAACGCCAACCGGAATCGCCTTTTTCACGGGAGTCACAATGAGCAAACTCAATTTCAGCAAAGGATTTTTTCTAGCCGCGGCGGTCGCTGTGGCCGGTTGTAATGCGCCGCAGCCCTACACCGGGCAAACGTTCGCGCAAACCCCGGCGCTGCCGTCGGTGCCTGCCGCGGGAAACCTGGGCGCCGAGATGGACTTGGTGGGCCTGTTGGTCGGTCAACTGGGTATCTCCCCACAGCAAGCGCTGGGCGGAGTGGGTTCGATATTCTCGTTGGCGCAACAGCGCCTGAATCCGGGCGACTTTTCGCTACTCAGCTCCAATGTGCCCAATATGGACCGCTATCTCGGTGCGGTTTCGAATCAGCCCAAGTTTGGCGATGACGGCGGGTCGTCGCTACTCGGCACGGCCGGCGGTTTGCTGGGTTTGGCCGGGTCGTTTCAGAGCTTGGGGATGAACAGCAGCATGATCGGCCAATTCGTGCCGGTGGTGTTGCAATACGTGCAAAATCAAGGCGGGGCTTCGGCGATGGCCTTGCTGGAGCAAGCTTTGTACCGTTAGTTTCGGCGGGTTGGTCGCCGCTCGGCGTTGCTACGGTTTGCGTTTTTCGTCGGCGTTTGGCGCCGGTTGAGCGGAGACGACGCCCGCATCCTGGCTCGCTCCGCCACCGTCTTCGAACGGTTTGACGATCGGGTTAGCCAACGCCGGGAACCGGCTACCGATTTCGCGGCCCAAGCCGTTACAATGTGTTCTTTTGATTGCCGGGTTGAAACATGACTGCCGCATTACCTATCCATGATTACGCCTTGTTGGACGACGCCGAATGCGCAGAACGTATCGCCGCCGCCAAAGCCCAATTAAACGGCCGCTGCATCGTGCTGGGCCATCATTATCAACGTGACGAAGTATTCCAGCATGCCGATATTTATGGGGATTCGCTGAAGTTGTCGCGAGAGGCGGCGCAATCGGCGGCCGAATTCATCGTGTTTTGCGGCGTGCATTTCATGGCCGAGGTGGCAGACATCCTGTCCCGGCCCGAGCAGATCGCAATTTTGCCGGACATGGCCGCCGGTTGTTCGATGGCGGACATGGCCAATAAAATCAAGGTCCAGCAATGTTGGGACGAGTTGGCTAAGATCATCGACGTCGAAAATTCGGTGACGCCGGTGACCTATATCAATTCCGCCGCCGACTTGAAAGCCTTTTGCGGTCAGCACGGCGGTATCGTTTGTACCTCGTCCAATGCGCAAAAAATCCTGAATTGGAGCTTCGAGCGCCGCGAAAAAGTCCTGTTCTTCCCCGACCAGCACTTGGGCCGCAACACCGGTTACCGGATGGGTATTCCGCTGGAACACATGGTCACCTGGGATTTCAACAAACCGCAAGGCGGCCTGACCGAGCAACAAATCCGCGACGCCAAAATGATTTTGTGGAAGGGTTACTGTTCGGTGCATCAGGCTTTTCAACCCGAGCAAATCGACAATTTCAAGGCAAAATATCCGGAAACCATCGTGATTTCGCATCCGGAAGCTTGTTTCGAAGTGTGCGAGAAATCGGATTACATTGGTTCCACCGAGATGATTTTAAAAATTGTCCGCGAGGCCGAGCCCAATACCCGCTGGCTGGTCGCCACCGAATTGAATCTGGTCAACCGGCTGGCCCAGGAAACCAAGGCGCAGGGCAAGCAGGTCCATTTCATGGCGCCGACCTTGAGCATGTGCTCGACGATGTTCCGCACCGATCCGCAGCATTTATGCTGGGTGTTGGAAAACCTGGCCGCCGGCCATGTCGTCAACCGAGTGTCGGTCCCGGCCGAAGAGGCCGCGCTGGCTAAGTTGGCGCTGGATAATATGCTGCTGGCGTCTTAATGCGTTGATAGCGCGCGGGCTAGGCGTTTGCCGCCGGTTCGGCGGTAAGCGCTCGGTCCTCGCGAATGGTTATCCGTCCAGCCGCCGTGCTTCTTAGCGTCCAATCTTCTGATTTAGTAAGTCTTCAGCGATCTGTAGCCCCTCTTTGAAAAAAGAGGAGCAGGGAAGACTATTTGAATAAATCCCCCTCAGCTCCCTTTTTCAAAGAGGTTACTTGGATTGGGGCCGCTTGAAGCCTGTGTTGAATAGTTACTGAATTTTAACCCGGTCCCTTTGGCCCCGAGTAAGTAGAAGGGCGTAACACCAAAGGCTTAGACGGGGTCGATCAGCGATCAATCGGCCCTCCCAGTCCAGTTTCGCCACCGGCAATGCCGACAGCAAGGGTATAGACCGTTCCGTGCCGTGTTTCCACGATTCCGTGACTGCCGAATCGCTGTACGCCTCGCCAGCCGTGGCTTGCAGAGGTTTTCCCCCAACGTTGGAAACACGCGTAAAAACGGTTCCGGGACGGGCGTCGAAGTCGTCGTGCCGCCATTACCCTAAAGCTGCGCGCCGATCCGCGCGATCAACTGTAATATTAAGCAATTAACCTAGCACCCTAACAGTGTCGCAGTTTCATTGACTGCCTGTAGAGTTGGTCTGTATTGCTAAAACAGCATATGGTGGGCGCTAATTAATTGAGCGGAGATATTTTTCGCGCGCTATGATTAAGCCGCGCCGGAGGAGCGTTAGGCCGGTTTTTATCGCCTACGGTTGCCGCGACTCGCGTCATGACGAGGAGTGGCGCTGTTGTTGGGATAACTCGAATATCCACTCGCAAGTACCGCGTGATTTGGGCTCTGAAATTGAGGCGCGGAGGACGAGGACGAGCTCGAAACCTGTTTGTCCTGACTCAAGATAGCCTCTAAGCAATAGTCGATTGTCATTTTTTGCTCATTGATTGAAAGGAGAAATTCATGAATACCCGTAAAACTTTAGTTGCCTTGGGATTGTTACTCGGCGGCGCGACGTTAAACGTCCACGCCAGCTTGACCAGTTACACCGGTACCGACGGCGCTGGCTTGGTCTACAGTAGCGTCGGCAACGTGACTTGGACGCAAGACGCCAATTTGTTCAAAACCCTGTCCAATGCCGACCATTCGCTAATCAGCCGGGTTATCGCGTTGACGCCTACAACGAATTATTACGCCTCATCCGGGCCGCAAGTAACCTTGACGGCGAGCGATTTCGGCAGTTTCAATGTCAACATTCCCTCTTCAGGCTTCCTAAGTTGGTGGGGGGCTATCGCCTTCGCCAATTACTTAAACAGCATCGACTACGGCGGCAGCCACCAATGGCGCTTGCCGACCAGCAATGCCATTGTCGGTTTTAACGGCACCGCCGGTAACGAACTAGGCCAATTGTTTTATAGCGAATTGAACGGTACCGCCGGCAAGTTTATTCCCAACACCCCAGCCTTCGACAACGAATCGCCGGTAGCCTACTGGTCTGGTATTGAGTTCACTTCCAACCAGGCTGCGGCGTGGGGCTTTGACGCTCGAAAAGGTGCCCAGGGCTACGATGAAAAGGGTCGCGGGCATCTGGTTTGGCTCGTTAGCCCTGGGCAAGTGACCTCGGTGCCGGTACCGGGCGCGTTAGCGTTGTTTGGAACTGGGCTGATGGGATTGCTGGGTTTGCGGAGAAAATGACTTTCCGTCGTCTCTGGTAATACGGCAGTGAATCCAATTCTTTTTTAGGCACTTAAATCCCAAAATCGCGACGTTGACGCCCTATGTATTTCGATCGTTGGGCTGGGTCGATATGAACTCTAACTGTCGCGCGCAACCCATATCCAAGGAGTTTACTCATGACACACAGGCTACTTACCTTCGGCGTTTTGCTCGGCGCCGCCGCGTTCAACGCCAACGCCACGCTGACCAGCTTTACCGGTGCCGATGACGTTGGTTTGGTCTACAGCAGCGTCGGCAACGTGACCTGGACGCAAGACGCCAATCTGTTGGCTACGCTGGAAAGCACTTACGGTTTCCGAAACGTCATCCAAGCCATTATCGCCGCTAGCCCTACCGTTAGCGACACGCCCAACAGCTTCGACGGTTACACCGGTTCTTACACCGTGAAAACCACCGATTTTTCGTCGGACGGTAGAGCCAACTGGTTTGGCGCGCAAGCTTTCGTTGGCTTACTGAATCGCGTCAACTATGGCGGCAGCTCGCAATGGCGCTTGCCAACCAGTAATGCCACCGACGGATACGACGGCAGCGCCGGCAACGAACTGGGCCAATTGGTTTACGGCGAATTGGACGGTTCGGCGTCTAATTCCATTCCCAATACCAGTAGCTTCGACCACGAGCAAGCCTCTTCGTACTGGTCAGGTACCGAGAATGCGGCTTCCCCCGGTAGCGCGTGGTTTTTTGAAGCCTATTACAGTAGTCAGGCCAACCACCGGAAGACTTATCAACACTACGTATGGGCGGTGACTCCCGGACGATTGTCGGCCGTGCCGATACCGGGGGCTGTTTGGTTAATGGGTAGTGGCCTGGTGGGATTGTTGGGTCTAAAACGGCGCGGGCGGGTTGGGTAGCAGGCATATTTAGCGATTGGATTTTGTTTCGTTAGAGGGCGGGAATTACCGCCAGGGTAAGTTTTTAACGCGTATCGCCCCGATAGTATTGATTCGGGCTTGCAATGATTGAACCGACCGGCGCGATCCCCCTCGATTCGGTTCCGAGAACGCAGGACGTTTGCCTCGACTCCGTTCGGAGAGCGCGCAGGTTGTTCCCCGAGAGGAGGCGATTGTTCCCCCGAATGAAGTCGATCACTCCCTGGGCGGAGCCGGTCGTTCCCTGAGCGGAGCCGAAGGGAACTAAAGCGTCTAAAGCCAGAAACACTAGTTCCCGCCCTTTGACTGAACGCATCCGCATTGGCGATAAAAACCTGGCAAATCGTTGTTGGATTTAGCCGTTACCGCAAACACAACCAGCGCGCGGCATTGCCAAATTCGGGGTCTTGGAAAATAACAACCGCCGCACCGTTTGCGACTCGCGCGGTTTGTAATCTCTCCGAACGCCATGCTGGCCAACTTATTCGAGCGGAGATTTTTTCTACGCGTTAGAGTTGTTACGATGAGTCGAGGAGGAGTTGGTGGGCGGTTACCGACCCAGAAGCGACATTCGGATATGGATTTAAACATCCTAATATCGGTCATTTACAAAGTAACGCTATCTATTCAATGCTGAAAGCGGATCAGTACAATATTGACTTCTAATGTTAACAAAGCCGCCATGTGTTGGCCGGGGTAATAAGTATTTTCATTCGAAGCTAAATGCCAGAGGTAACCCGATAACCATTAAGATAGACCAACCGGTATAAAGTGGAAGATATTTAGTAACAGTATTGAGCAATCGTTCTGATGAGCATTGCTGCCTGATTTGCGCAATGTAATCCCTCAGAATAAAGATTAAATGCCAAAATATGAGTATATTAGCGCCAGTTACAGATACGCGATTGGGAGTTACACCATATTCCGCCCACCTGAAAAGTATTGCGGAAAGTGCGTAAGTATTGATTACGAGTGTTAAGCTCTTAGCAAAAAGTTAGCGTGTATTGTGAGCCAAACCCTCGGCCAATTTCGTCAATAGCCTGCTCAAGCTCATCCGGCATAAATGTTTTGAATGGCAGCCATTCATATTTCATTTTATGCCACAGCAATTCAATCCGATTCAACTCAGGGCTATAGGGCGGCAGGAAATAAAATCGAATACCTTTCTCTTCCAGCAAATCCCAATACGGCTTCAGTTTTTTGGCCGTATGAATGGACGCATTATCTAAAATCACCACCAATGGCTTGCTGACGCGTTGGACCAATGCCATCAGAAAGCCAAAAAACCACAGACCATTGACGCTTTGCCACAGCTTAGTCAGCATTAATCGACCCGATGAAAGCAAAGCGCCAATGACGTTCATCCGCTGCGCGCGTTTAGCGGTAATGGCATGAACTTCTCCGCTTTTGGTCCAAGCCGAACGATTCGGTGGTTGTGGTGCAAATCCGGCCTCATCCACATAGGCCAATTCGATTTCGCCGGCTTGCGCTTGCTGAATCAGTGCGGCAATGTCGTGTTGGGCCCGCTCGAAGCGCTCGGGATCACGCTTTTTTTTAAACTGTAACGGGTGCGCTTCCATACATAGCCCATCCGTTTTAACTCGTTCCGCAAGGTGCTGGCGCTAATCGTCACGTCGCATTCCGTCGTTAGACGACTGACCAATGCCCGGCAGTTTAAAGGTTCCGCATCGATCCATTCTTTGAGCCGGCATCGATGCGCGTCAGTCAATTTACTTGGTGCACCACTGCGGGGTTGATCCGGTAAACTGTTCAGCCCATTTCTCCACCACTTCCGCCGCCGCTCCCGTATAGCTTCCGGTTTCACGCCTTGCTGTTCTGCAATCGCAATGACTGTCTGGCCATTGGCTAACATCAAAATGGTCTGTGCCCGCTCCCGTTCTCGCCAATCGCTCCCTTTTTTGATAATTTGCTGGAGCTGCTCTCGTTCGCTTTCGTTCAATTCTATTGCTCTTGCCCGCATTCTGTCGCTACCACCACACCTGAAATCTCGCTATTTTAATGCATGGTGATTTGTTGTTAAGCGCTTACCGTAACTAAACAAATATTTACGAAATCGATTATACGTCGGTTATCCATCGAGTCTTTTCCTGACACCGAATAAACTGTAATCGCCAGAACAACAAGCAAAAGCCCATTAATTGTGATCAGAAAATCTCGGTCGGAATACGGACTTTTCCCTTGGGCAATGATTGCCAGCAAGTACACACAAATCGTTACAAGAACCAATGGCGAAAAAATGTTAGCGATGGTGGTTGCCAAGCGACTCCCTCTTCCCAATACAACATCGTAAAGATAAGTCGCAACAACGGGTGATGCAACCAAGCCGAAGACAACAACGTAGTTCAGATACCATTGCTCCATTCCAATATGGATCAGCGAGAATAGTGCAAAAGTCAGAAAGGTAAGAACCATTCCACCCAGCAAAATTACGGATGCGTAAATCAGCACCTCACCGAGGTAAGCCACAAATAAAACCTTTGATCTGTTGGAATGCCAATCACTACCCATGAAAGTCAATGCTAACAATGACAATAAAACTAGAGGCATATGGATCAGCGACATTTTTATCGATGCCGATCCTTTTATATCTGGTAGAAATAACAATACAATTATACAAACCAGAATCCCTAATATAGGAACAGCCTTGTTTTGATTCGGCTCCGAAGATAAGAAGTAGCTTATTAATGACCCAATCAAGATGACAGGAACGAATCGTGCCAGATACCAATCCGCATCTATGAATGGGAGAGCATGTAGTTTTACCAAAGAACCTGCGAGAATAGAGATGAGGAAAACGTAAAACTTTTTCGTTCCCGACTTATCCGAAGATGGATATTCCGAATAAGCTACGCGAGCATTCCAAACTCGTAGAGTTTCGGATTCGGGATATTGCTCCGTTGCTTCGACTAACCAAGCTATGAATTCAGTTGGTTTGGTCTGATATAGATTCTCAAGAGTGTTCGGATTGCCGAGAGCACGAATGATTTCGTTCGTCTGCATGGGAAAAATATCTAACGATTGTTTATATGGTTTCTGTATATCATCACTTACCGCAGTAATCTAGGCATTTTTTACGAATTTTAACTGTTTATTTTTCTGGATGGGTAGCTACATACCTTCTTAATACGCGACTGACCGTTCTTGGGATAATTACTTTATTCCGGGCTAATCTCTCGCCATAAAGCAGCCGGTTGCGACAGGCAGAAATTGGCCGATTTCTGACCCAGGATGCCTTCCTCTATTTCAGTAATTCCGCTAATCGGACCTTTTTACACCGGGCTTAGAAATTGCTCCGATTACGCCGTCTCCGCTAGATATTCCGGTATCCCTGAGTTATTCATTCCAGGCGATACGCCGAGCCATATCGGCTTTGCGGGCGAGCATCTTGTCGGCTAGCGCTGGCGAACCGCCGCTGGCTAAGACGACCTGACGAATCTCATCGTCCGGAATGCGAACGACGACCAGGATGGCTTGTTCGATTTGTTCAGATGTCATCTCGGCGAACAGCTTGACGGCGTGAGGGTTGGCGTCGTCGCGGCGCAAGACGTCCAGCTCGTCAACGCGGATACCGAACGCCTTGCCCTTGGGGTCGCCCTGGGCGCGGAAGGCCAGGGCGCCGCCGACGTCCAGCGTCAGGACTTGGCCGCCGGCAACGCCTTGGTTATCGCCGTTGAAGCCGGCGGCGTCCCAGTTGGCGGTCCAGGCGTGCACGCCGAACCATTGCCGCGCTTGTTCGCGCTCGCTGTCGGTGAAATGGGCCACGCATTTCTTTTCCAGTACGATCCATTCCGTCGCTATCTGGTCCGGTGCCGAAGTAGTCACGTAGCGTAGGGTCGGTGCGCCGGCCAGTTGATAGAGTTGGGCGGCGAGCCATTCGTTGCGGGCGTGGGCGGCCGATTCTAGCGTCTTCACGTAATAGCGTCGGCCGCCGTTACCGTCTTGATAAACGCCGGCCGGATTGCTGCCCAGTTGTCCGCCTACCCGTGAAAGTTTGGCGGTATCGAGGGTAGTCATGTCGGCGGGTTATGGGATCGGCTGGGTGCGGCGGACCAGCGCCAGTTGCGCCGGGGTTTCGATGGCGCCCTTGCGCGCGTGGCGCACCGCATGGATCGCCGCCTCCGGGTTCATGCCTAGTTCAACCAGTAGCCGCGCGGCGATCATGCCGGCCCGGCCCAAGCCACCCTTGCAATGCACCAATAAGTCGTCGCCCTTGCGTAAACGCCGGCGGATGTCGGCGCCTTGGGTTAGCCATTGTTGCTCGAAAGCGTGGGTGGGAACGGAATAGTCGGCGATCGGCAAATGCAGCCACTCGATGCCGCGTCTACGAATTTCGTGGCCGAGTTGCGGAACCTTGAGCGCGGTCAGTTCCGCCGGTTCCACCAGGGTTAATATCAGTTTGGCGCCCCAGGCGGCGATGGCATCCAAATCGACGCCGAGATCGCGCTCCCAGACGCCGGTGTGGGCAAAGCGGTCGTGCTTGCCGGGGCAAAAGGTGATGCCGATACGTCCGTGCGACGGGCTGGCGCGCACTTCGGCAATTTGCAGCGGGTGGGTGTGGCTGGTCCGCGTTCCGGCCATGGCGTTAATCTCGGCGGTGTTATCAATGCGCGCGAGTCTAGCACGAAGGCCGCTTGAGCAGTGCCGAATCGTAATGGCCGCGCGAAGATCTCCCGGCCTCGGGAGCTGGTGGCAGGGTGCTTATCCATCGGTTAACGCTGGTTGCGCATTGTGCAAAGCGATGAAGTCCGCCATTGCCAGCGTGCCGATCACGTTGGCGTTGTCGTCGAGGATTTCGTAGAGCACGCCGCAGCCGCGTATGCTGAACAACAGTACCACGTCGATGTCGCCGCCGCCTTCCCGATGCGGCTCGTCGCTGGCGGGGCTAACGGTGTAGCGGCCGGTCGGCCGGATTTCCTTCAAACTGCCGTCGGGGTGATATAGGCGGTGCTCGCCTTGGATGACGAAAATGTGGTTCGGCGCCTTGTGTCGATGCAGCACGATTTGTTGGCCGGCGGCGAATTTGAAGAGCACGTCGATAATGTTGGCTTCGCTATCGATGTGCAAAATGAAATAGTGCAAGTGGTCGAAACCGGCCAGGGTTTGCCAGTGGATGCGGCTGTCGTCGAATAAATGAGTGTTCATCGGGATGTTCTCGAATAGGGGTTGAAGGAGATCGTCCGGCCGGCGTGCGGTCGAGACCCGCGGAGTTTAAGGGGCTAGCGGCGCGCGGTAAGCCGAGATTTGCCCGAAATTGCCGGGCAAATTGCCCGCAGTCGATTGGCGCCCGACGCGAGCGGCGCGGGAGGTGGCGGAGGTGTTTCGATTCGGGGCTCGAGGCGGAACGGCGAGTAGGTTCGGGTTTGAGCTGGCGCCGGGAATTGCGGTAGCATGCCCAAGTAATCGACAGTCTCCTTCAACTACCCAATTTTGCCGCCTATGAATCCGTTGGATATGAGCATCGAAGCTCGCAAACAAGAGCTTTCCCACTACTTGGACAAACAGCCGTACATCACCGAGTTGGACGGCATTACCTTGAAAATCGCCAAAAACGTGTTTCCGTCCGATTTCGGACTGACTAGCTCGTTTTTCGGCAATTTCATGCAGCGGCAGCCACCCGCCGAAACGGCGTTGGACATGGGCTGCGGTAGCGGCTATTTCGCGTTTTTATTGAAAAAGATGGGCTGCGAGAACGTGATGGGCGTGGATTTTAATCGGGATGCGGTGATGTGTACCTTGGAAAATACCCGCTTGAATCCCAATCTGGCGCCTATCGATTTCCTGCACAGCGATTTATTCGCCGACGTGCCGCGGCGGCCGTTCGACCTGATCGTGTTCAACTTCAATTATTACCCGTGCGACGGCACCTTTGGCCTGAACGAAGACGGTGGCCGCGAGATATTGAAACGGTTTTTTCATCAAGTGAAGGACTACATTAGCGAACATACCCGAATCTACATTCCCTATTCGCAATTTGTCGGCGAAGAGCACGATCCGAAACACATCGCCCCGGAATTCGGTTTTTCGGTGACATTGGAGGAAAGCACCGTTAATCATGCCGGCGAGCATTATATTTATAAGGTGATGAAGGCCTAGCTGGATCGAGCCGCTCGAGTTTCCGCTGGCGCGGGGCCTAGCGGCCTATTGCGGTCGGTTGCCGCGCCGCTTCGCCGCTTGCTTGGCGGCTTTTTCTTCCCGCAATGCGGCGACGTCCAGTAGTTCGCGCTCGATCATGTCCGGGGTTTCCAGGCTGATGCGGCCCAGCGTGCCGGCTCGGAGTTCGGTCAACAGCAGTTTGGCGGCCTTGTCCAGTTCCACGATGCCACCGCTACGTAGGCAGCCGCGTTTGGCGCCGATCGCTTGCAGCACGGCCAGCGCTTCGCCCGGCAGTGGTTCCAACCGGTAGCGGGTTTTCAGTTGCTCGGGATATGCCTGGGTCAGGTACTCCAACGCATAGAGGGCGATGTCGTCGTGCTGGAAGGCGGTGTCCTTGATCGCGCCGGTCACGGCCAAGCGGTAACCGCCGTGGCGGTTTTCGACATTGGGCCATAACACGCCCGGCGTGTCGGACAGCACCAAGTTGTTGCTCAGGTTGATGCGTTGTTGGCGCTTGGTGACGGCAGGTTCGTTGCCGGTCTTGGCAATGACGCGGCCGGCCAGGATATTGATGATCGTCGATTTGCCGACGTTGGGGATGCCCATGATCATGGTCCGCAGGACTTTGCCGGCGGCCAGTTTGTCGGCCAGCATTTTGTGGCACAGATCGACGATTTGCCTGACTTTGTCGGTTTGCTGGCTGGTGAGGGCCAGGGTTTTGACGCCTTGTTCGCGTTCCAGGTAGTCCTGCCAAAGTTTGGTGACCTCGGGATCGGCCAGATCGGTCTTATTGAGGATGCGTATAGTCGGTTTGTCGTCGCGCAGCCGGGCTAGCATCGGATTCTGGCTACTGTAGGGAATGCGGGCGTCGAGAATTTCGATCAATAGGTCGATGTCGGGCAGGGCTTCCTTGATCTCTTTGCTGGCCTTATGCATGTGGCCGGGGTACCACTGGATATTCATGGTTGGGTCGTATTTGCGGAATCGGCGCCCATTGTAACGCAAGCCAACGCCGGTTCCGGCTTTGCCGCGCGGTTGCGCGGTAGACGTTGTTTGTCGGGATTTGCTACAATCAGCGCTATTTTTAGTGCTTTCCGCACATCTTGAAGTTAGTCCTTCACACTCATTCCGGAGAAAACTCTATGGCAATTAAAGTTGCAATTAACGGTTACGGTCGTATCGGTCGCAATGTCTTGCGCGCGTTGTACGAATCTGGTCGCACCAACGAGATTCAAATCGTGGCGATCAACGATTTGGGCGATTCCAAAACCAATGCACACTTGACCAAGTACGACACCGTGCACGGTAAATTCCCGTTCGATGTTTCCGTCGATGGTGATTACATTGTGGTCAACGGCGATCGCATCCGGGTTCTGGCGGAACGCGATCCGGCTAAATTGCCTTGGGCCGAGTTGGGTATCGACGTGGTTCACGAGTGTACCGGTTTCTTCACCAGCAAAGCCAAGGCGTCCGCCCACCTCTCCGCCGGCGCCAAAAAAGTCATTATTTCCGCGCCGGGCGGTAACGATGTCGATGCGACCGTTGTTTACGGCGTTAACCACACCAGCTTGAAAGCGAGCGATACCGTCATTTCCAACGCTTCTTGCACCACCAACTGCTTGGCGCCGCTGGTGAAACCGCTGATGGATACCATCGGCGTCGATCATGGCTTGATGACCACGATTCATTCCTATACCAACGACCAAGTACTGACCGACGTGTATCACAGCGACTTGCATCGCGCGCGTTCCGCCACCCAATCGATGATTCCGACCAAAACCGGTGCCGCCGCCGCTGTTGGCTTGGTGTTGCCGGAAATGAAAGGCAAGTTGGACGGTTTCGCGATGCGGGTTCCGACCATCAACGTCTCGGTGGTCGATTTGTGCTTCCAGGCGTCTCGCAATACCACCAAGGAAGAAATCGACGGCATTTTGCGCGAAGCGGCCAACGGTTCCTTGAAAGGTATTTTGGCGATCAACGACGAGCCTTTGGTGTCTTCCGACTTCAACCACAATCCGCATTCCTCGATTTACGAAGCGGGTCTGACCAAAGTCACCGGCGGAAACTTCGTCAAAGTACTGTCCTGGTACGACAACGAATGGGGCTTCTCTAACCGGATGCTGGACACCACCGTCGCTTTGTACAACGCCAAATAAAGGGAATACATGCAGTTACGTAGAACAAAAATCCTGGCGACGCTGGGACCCGCCACGGACAAACCCGGCGTGCTTGAAGATTTGTTCAAGGCAGGCATCGATGTTGTCCGTTTAAATTTCTCGCACGGTTCGGCGCAAGATCACATTGATCGCGCCAACCGGGTTCGCGAGTTGAGCAAAAAAAGCGGTCGCCGGGTCGGCATTTTGGCCGACTTGCAAGGCCCTAAAATCCGTATCGAGCGCTTCAAGGAAAACAAAGTTTGGCTGGAAGAAGGCCAGGACTTTGCGCTGGACATCAACCTCGGCAAACTGGACGGCGACAACACCCAGGTCGGCATCAGCTACGAGCCGCTGGCTCGGGAAGTCAAGCCGGGCACGCGCTTGCTGCTGGATGACGGTCGGGTGGTGCTGGACGTCGTGAATGTCGTGGACAACGCCCGGGTGAATACCAAGGTCGTCGTCGGCGGCGATCTATCCAACAACAAGGGCATCAACTTGTTGGGCGGCGGTTTGTCGGCTGCGGCATTGACCGACAAAGACAAGGAAGACATCAAGACCATCGCGATCATCCAGGCCGATTACGTGGCGATTTCCTTTCCGCGTACCGCCGACGACATGCACGAAGCGCGTGCCTTGCTGTTGGCCGCCGGCTCTACCGCGGGCTTGGTGGCCAAGGTCGAGCGCGCAGAAGCCATGGAGGTCATCGACGAAATCATCATGGCCTCGGATGTGATCATGGTGGCCCGAGGCGACTTGGGTGTGGAGATCGGCGACGCCAATCTGCCGGCGGCACAAAAGCATTTGATCAAACGTTCTCGCGAATTGAACCGGGCGGTGATCACGGCGACTCAGATGATGGAGTCGATGATCGAAAACCCGATTCCGACACGCGCCGAGGTTTTCGACGTTGCGAATGCGATCGTCGACGGAACCGATGCGATCATGTTGTCGGCGGAAACCGCATCCGGCAAACATCCGGTCAAAACGGTCGAAGCGATGGTGCGCATCTGCATGGAAACCGAGAAGCAGCCTGCGGTGATCAAGTCCAAGCATCGGATGACCGATAGCTTTGATCATGTGGACGAAGCGATTGCGATGTCGGCGATGTACATGGCCAACCACACCAAGATCAGCGGGATCGCCTCGTTGACCGAAACCGGCTCGACGCCGTTGTGGATGTCGCGGATCAGCTCGGGCATTCCGATCTACGCGTTCAGTAGTCACGAGAAAACCTTGGGCCGGGTTACTCTGTATCGCGGTGTGTTCCCGATTCCGTTCACGCACGAAAAAATGGCGAACGCGGAGGTCAACCGTTACATCATCGAAAAATTAAGAAATCGTGGTTTAGTTGCCGACGGCGATTCTTTCATCATCACCAAGGGCGATGCCACCGGTCATAGCGGCGGTACCAACTCGTTGAAAGTCATTACCGTGCACGAAGATTTCGCCGGTTAATCGACGTTACTGCTTAAGCCGCCGTCCGAGAGTTTTCGGACGGCGGCTTTTTTATGCCTTGTCCAATTTGGCATAAGCCAACATCAGCCATTTGATGCCGGCGTTGCGGAAATTGATCTGTACCTTTTCTTGGTCGCCGCTGCCCTCGGTTTGCAACACCACGCCTTCGCCGAATTTCTCGTGCCTGACCGCCTGACCCAGCCGAAAACTGGCGTTCTGATCGACCATCGAGCCTAGCGTGGCCGGACTGGATGAGGCTGGGCGGGTGACGTTGGCGCGCAGGCGAATTTCGGTCAGGGCTTCCGGGGGGATTTCCCGAAGAAAGCGCGACGGTCTCGGATAGCTGTCCTTGCCATATAAGCGGCGCGACTCGGCATAGGTCAGGTAAAGTTGTTGCATCGCGCGGGTGATGCCGACATAACACAGCCGGCGTTCTTCCTGCAAACGGCCGGGTTCGTCAACCGCTTGCTGCGACGGAAACAGACCTTCCTCCATGCCGACCAGAAAGACCAGTTTGAATTCCAAGCCCTTGGCGGAATGTAAAGTCATTAATTGCACGCAGTCCTGGTCGGCTTCTCCCTGCATTTCGCCGGCTTCCAGCGCGGCATGCGCCAGGAACATATCCAGTTCCGACAGGTTTTCGGCGTTTTCACTGTCGTAATCGAACAGCTTGGCGGCGTTGACCAGCTCTTCCAGGTTTTCGACCCTGGCTTCGCCCTTGTCCTGTTTTTCTTTTTTATACAGTTCGATCAGGCCGCTGGCCTCGACGACGTATTTGACGGTCTCGTAGAGGTTCATGCCGTCGGTCGCCAGGGCTATGGCCTCGATCAGATTCATGAAGCCTTGCAGGGCATTGGCGGCACGGGCGCTCAGTTGCTTTTCGCCCAGCATGCACTCGGCGGCTCGCCAAAGCGAAACGCCGCGTTCCCGCGCCAGAATACGCATGTCGTCCAGCGTTTTCGCGCCGATGCCGCGCGTCGGCGTGTTGACTACTCGCTCGAATGAGGCTTCGTCGTCCCTATTGCTGGACAGGCGTAAATAGGCCAGAGCGTTCTTGATTTCCATCCGTTCGAAGAAGCGCAAGCCGCCGTAGACCCGGTAGGGCACGGCCGTGGTCATTAAGCGCTCCTCGAATTGTCGGGATTGGGCGTTGGAGCGGTAAAGAATAGCGACTTCGCTACGCAGGCCGCCGTCGCGTACCCATTGTCTGATTTTTTCGACGACAAAATAGGCTTCGTCCTGTTCGTTGAAAGCCGCGTAAACCCCTATTGCGTGGCCGTCGCCGGCCGCCGTCCACAGCTCCTTGCCCATCCGGTTTTCGTTGTTGGCGATCAACACATTGGCGGCCTTGAGAATGTGGCCGGTGGAGCGATAGTTCTGCTCCAGTCTGACGATGCCGTGTTCCGGATAATGTTTTTGGAAGGCGAAAATGTTTTCGATCTTGGCGCCGCGCCAGCCGTAGATGGATTGGTCGTCGTCGCCAACGACGAACAGATTGTTGTTGCCTTCGGTCAGCAGGCGTAGCCAAGCATACTGGATCGTGTTGGTATCTTGGAACTCGTCGACGTGGACTTGCCGGAAGCGCTCGCGGTAAAAGGCCAGCAAGTCTTCGTTGTCGCGCAACAGTTCGTGGGCGCGCAGCAGCAGCTCGGCGAAGTCGACCAAGCCGGAGCGGTCGCAGAGTTCTTCGTAGGCCAGATAGATGCGTTGCATTTGCCGGTGGTAAAAGTCGTCGGCTTGCGACATGTGGCGGGCGCGGATGCCCTCGTCCTTTTGGGCGTTGATGAACCATTGCACTTGCTTGGCCGGCCACTTGCTGTCGTCCAGCTCCAGGCTTTTTAGCAAACGTTTGACGATGCGCAATTGGTCGTCGCTGTCCATGACCTGAAAGGTGTCTGGCAATTTGGCTTGCTTGGCGTGTTGGCGTAGCAGGCGGTGAGCCAGGCCGTGAAAGGTGCCTATCCACATCGAGCGCGCCGAGGTATTCAGCAATTCCTCGATGCGGTGGCGCATTTCATTGGCGGCTTTGTTGGTAAACGTGACGGCCAGGATGTGATAGGGCGATATGTGGTTGATTTGTACGTGCCAAGCGATGCGGTGTACCAACACTCGGGTTTTGCCGCTGCCGGCTCCCGCCAGGACCAGCATGGCCTGCATCGGCGCGGAAACGGCCAGGCGCTGATCGTCGTTCAGCGGCGCGATTATCGTTGAGACGTCCATTTTAATAACTTGCAGAATTTGGGGAGCTGTGTATATTTGCGAGCTCTTGAGGGAAAGCCTTGCGTCAGGACTAACAATAAATACTACACAGAGAGGATTGGAGATGAGCTTCGATTATAAACGTTTGATCAAGTTTGAACACAATATCGGCGACAAAGATAAGAAAGTCCGCATGGTTTCCGGCATCGTACTGGTGTTTGTTTCCCTGTTTACCGCCAGCATCCTGATGTTATTGGTCGGCGGCGTTCTGATCGCGACCAGTTATTTCGGCTGGTGTCCCGCCTATTCCGGCTTCGATAAAAACACATTGAACCAAAACGCCGACAGCCAATAATATTGTTCCGGCGGCCGATGGCGAGAGCCCTGGGTCGCCGGCTTAGTCCTGTTTTTTGTATTCGCCGTCAATGACCACCCGCTGAGCACCGGCGGTGGAACTACCCGCCATCGGTACCAAATAGCGTTCCAACACGTATTGAGCAATTTTTCGGCGCAATCCAGGCACCAAGCAGGCGAAGCCGATCGCGTCGGTGAAAAAGCCCGGTGTCAGCAACAGTGCGCCGCCAACCAATAAAATCGGACCTTCAATCATTTCATAAGCCGGAATCTCGCCTTGCCGCAATGCCGCTTGAAAGCGTTGCCAGGTGGCGAACCCCTGCGTACGCAGCAACCAAGTCCCCAGTGCGGCGGTAAAAATCACCAGAAATATCGTCGGCAAGACGCCGATGATGCCGCCGACCATCAATAGCAGATAAATTTCCACGAACGGGACGATCAAAATGGCGGCTAACAGAAAGGGCAAGGGTTTCATGGCGGTCTCGATCAGCGAAAAAACCAGCAATACTAAAAGCATATCCGGCGGATTTCCAGGATAATATCGATATGCCATTGTTAATCTTTTGTACTTGCCCGGATGCCGACATCGCCGAGCATCTGGCGCGCGAACTGGTTGCCGCTAAATTGGCGGCTTGCGTCAACATCTTGCCGGGCGTTCGCTCGGTGTACGCATGGCAGGGTGCCATCGAATCGGCCGGGGAACATTTACTGCTGATTAAAAGTCATCGCGAACGCTACGCCGAATTGGAGGCTTTGCTGAAGCAACTGCATCCCTATGACGTGCCCGAAATTATCGCGCTGCCGATCGAACGCGGTTCGGCGGATTATTTACATTGGATGAATTCATGCCTTGCTATCGATTGATCTCGCTGTTTTTGCTGTTCGGGTTTTTTACTCACGCGGTGGCCTTGGACAGTCAGGATTTTTTGCCTCCCGACCAAGCCTTTCGTTTGACTGTCGCCGCCAGCGATACGGAGCATGTCGCACTGAACTGGCGGATTGCCGACGGCTATCATTTGTACCGCGACAAAATTAAGATTCAGTCGCGGACCGAGTCAATCTCCCTCGCTACGGTGCCATTACCGACCGGCGCGGAAGAGCATGACGCGACACTCGGCGATGTCGTGGTCTATCGGGACAATCTGGACGTCAAACTGCCGTTGATCAACGGCACGCACGAGCGGCAGTTGAAGTTGTTGGTCAAATATCAAGGTTGCGCGGATGTCGGGGTGTGTTATCCGCCGCAGAAAGTGGTGCTGGATATCGACTTGCCGGTTGCGACTGTCGGGGCCTCGGCGACCGGTGGCTTAAATCAATTCGTGCAAGGTCTGAAAGGTCTGACGCCGGGATTGTTTTCCAGCGAATTATTGCCGCCGGAGCAAGCCTTTCAGTTTTTTGCCGAGGCGGTGGGCGCCAACGTGCTACGGGTGAATTGGCGGATTGCCGACGGTTATTATTTGTACAAGGATAAGCTGGCCGTGCAACTTAAAACGCCGGCCCACTCCGCCTTGACGCCGTTGCAATTGCCGGAAGGCGAGGCGTACCACGACGAGGAATTCGGGCAGGTGCAAATTTACCGACGGAATGTCAGTGTGGATATCCCGCTGACGCGAGACAATCGTGCCGCCGAGACCTTGCAAGTACTGGCCAAGTTTCAAGGTTGCGCCGATCGCGGCGTCTGCTATCCGCCTATGCAACAAGTCGTCGAGGTGGCGTTGCCGGAAGCCGCCGAATCGGCCGAGCTTTCTGCCGTTGTCGCGTCAACGCCGCCGGTGGTGTCGGAGCAGGATCGTATCGTCGATGCCCTGCGCCGCGACAGTCTGCCGCTGACTTGGCTGAGTTTCTTCGGTTTTGGTCTATTGCTGGCCTTTACCCCTTGCGTATTTCCGATGATTCCGATTTTGTCCGGCATTATTGTCGGTCATGGCGACATCGGTACACGCAAGGCGTTCTTGCTGTCGTTGAGCTATGTTTTGGCGTCGGCGACGATGTACACCGTCTTCGGTGTGTTGGCGGCCCAGTTCGGCAGCAATTTGCAGGTAATTTTTCAGCAGCCCTGGGTGATTGCGGTATTCGCCGGTTTGTTTGTGTTGCTGTCGTTGTCGATGTTCGGTTTTTACAACCTGGAAGTGCCGAAAGCGTTGCAGGAACGCTTGCATCGCTCTAGCGACCGCCATCGAGACGGTTCGTATTGGGGCGCGGCGATCATGGGGGCTTTGTCGTCGCTGGTGGTCGGCCCGTGCGTTGCCGCACCGTTGGCGGCTGCGTTGATCTATATCGGTCAGACCGGCGATGTCTGGCTGGGCGGGTCGGCGTTGTTCGCGATGGGTTTGGGCATGGGAATGCCGCTGTTGCTGCTGGGGGCATCCGCGGGCCGCTTGTTGCCCAAGGCCGGGGCCTGGCTGAATACGACCAAAAGCGTGTTTGGCGTGTTAATGCTGGCGGTGGCGGTTTGGATGTTGGCGCGGGTGATTCCAGCCCAAGCGTCGATGTTTTTGTATGCAATGCTGTTGGTCATTCCCGCGATCTTCTTGAACGCCATCGACCCGTTGCCCGATTCGGCGTCGGGTTGGCGCAAGTTGTGGAAGGGCGTCGGCATCATTTTGTTGGTGTTGGGCATCTTGGAGTTAATCGGGTTGAGCGCCGGTAACACTAATCCCCTCCAGCCGATGCGGGGCGTATTTGCGGGCGGTAGGGCAGAAGCCGCGTCCAAGCCGCTGTTCGAACGGGTTAAGACGCTGGCCGAACTTGAGCAGCGTATCCAGCAAGCGGCGTCGGCCGGCAAGTCTGTCATGCTGGATTTCTATGCCGAGTGGTGCATTTCCTGCAAGGAAATGGAAGCCTATACCTTTGCGGATTCGGCTGTGAAACAAACGTTGGCCGGTTTCGTGTTACTGCAAGCGGATGTGACCGACAATAGCGATGCCGATCAGGCTTTGCTGAAACGCTTCGACTTGATCGGGCCGCCCGGCATTATATTTTTCGGAGCCGACGGTCGCGAGAAAGCTGATCGCCGAGTGATCGGATATCAAGATGCCGAGACTTTTTTACAAACATTGAAAGGCTTATGACCCGAAAATTCGCGATGGTGTCGGTTGGAATTCTAATCGGGCTTCTGGCCTTGGGCGGCGGTTGGTATTTCCGCTCGGTTCAGCCTGGGGCCGAAGCCGAGGTTCCCCTGGCGGCCGATTTCACGTTGCCGGATTTGGATGACAAGCCGCAAGCCCTCCGTCAATGGCGCGGCGATATTGTCATCGTCAACTTTTGGGCGACTTGGTGTCCGCCCTGCTTAAAGGAGATGACGGAATTCGTCAAAATTCAGCAGGAATTTGGCGGTCGCGGCGTGCGTTTTGTCGGTGTCGCGATCGAAGACAAGCCGCCGGTACTCGAGTACTTGCAGCGCCGGCCGGTCAACTATCCAATTTTAATCGGCGGCGATAACGGTATCGCGCTGGCTCATCAACTCGGTAACGTGATTAATACCGTGCCGTTCACGGTTATCATCGACAGACAAGGCCGGATCGTGCATCGTCAGCTCGGCGAATTGACTCGAACCCAAGCGCTGGAAGTGCTGGAAGGAATGCTGTCGAAAAAATAAGCGATTTGTCCGGAAAATGTCGTGTTAATGGATATAAATCAGTTTATCTGGACAAAAACACACAAATTAGGCAGAATTCCCGCCTATTCGATCAACCTTCGTTTTCACTTTGCATGGCGATCATCACCGTTCTAAACGGACCCAATTTGAACCTGTTAGGTGTCCGGGAACCGGGAATTTACGGCAAGCAAACCTTGAGCGACATACATGAAAAACTCGATCGGTTGGCCTCCGAGTTGGGCCATGAGTTGGATTTCATGCAGAGCAATGCCGAACACGAACTGATCGACCATATTCATCAGGCATACCAGCGCGGCGTTGACTTTATATTGATCAATCCGGCCGCTTTTACCCATACTAGCGTGGCAATCCGCGATGCCTTGTTAGCCACCAAGATTGCCTTCATCGAAGTGCATTTGTCCAATGTGCATGCCCGCGAGCCGTTCCGGAGTCACTCTTACTTTTCCGATATCGCCGTCGGTGTGATTTGCGGATTGGGAGCGCACGGTTACGAATTGGCTTTGCAAGCCGCCCATCAGATTTTATTAACGAGAACTCAGAACAATGGATATTAGAAAAATAAAAAAATTGATCGATCTTATCGAAGAATCCGATATTGCTGAGATAGAAATTAGCGAGGGCGAGGAGTCGGTACGCATCAGCCGTTATTCTTCATCGGCACCGGCACCGGTGTTTACCCAAGCTCCGGCTCCGGTAGCCGCCGCGCCTGCAGCCGCATCGGCGCCGGTTTCTGCTCCGGTCGAGGAAAAAGTGAGCGGCCATGTCGTCAAATCGCCGATGGTCGGTACCTTTTATCGCTCCGCGTCGCCGGGCTCCGCGGCCTTTGTCGAGCTCGGACAAACTGTCAGCGTTGGCCAAACGCTTTGCATCATCGAGGCGATGAAAATCCTCAATCAGATTGAAGCGGACAAGAGCGGCAAGATTAAGCAAATTCTGGTTGAAAACGCCCATCCGGTCGAATACGGCCAACCTTTGTTCATTATTGAATAACGGACTATAGGGGGGGCTATGTTCGAAAAAATAGTTATCGCCAATCGCGGCGAGATCGCATTGCGCATCTTGAGAGCTTGTCGAGAGCTGGGCGTCAAAACCGTGGCGGTGTATTCCGAAGCCGACCGCGATCTGAAACACGTTCGCTTGGCCGACGAAGCGGTCTGTATCGGTCCCGCCGCGTCGTCGGCAAGCTATCTGAATATCCCGGCCATCATTAGCGCGGCGGAGGTGACCGATGCCGAGGCGATACATCCGGGTTACGGTTTTTTATCGGAAAATGCCGATTTTTCCGAGAAAGTCAGTCAGAGTGGTTTTGTGTTCATAGGCCCTAAACCGGATACCATTCGGATGATGGGCGACAAGATCTCCGCGAAAAAAGCGATGCAGGCAGCCGGGATTCCCTGCGTGCCGGGCAACGGGGATCCGTTGGGAGACGATGACGACACCAACCTGAAAATGGCCAGGGAAATCGGCTATCCGGTGATCATCAAGGCGGCGGGCGGTGGCGGCGGACGCGGCATGCGTACCGTGCATACCGAGAGCGCGTTGTTGAACGCCATCAACCTGACCAAAGCCGAAGCTGGGACCGCATTTGGCAACAGTACGGTGTATATGGAAAAATTCCTGGAAGATCCTCGGCATATCGAATTTCAGGTTTTGGCCGATTCCCATGGCAACGCCATACATCTGGGCGAGCGCGACTGTTCGATGCAGCGCCGTCACCAGAAAGTGGTGGAGGAAGCGCCCGCGCCGGGTATTACGCCGGAGCAGCGCAAACAGATGGGTGAACGTTGCGCATTGGCGTGTCGTGAGATCGGTTATTTGGGTGCCGGCACTTTCGAATTCCTATACGAAAAAGGCGAGTTTTACTTTATCGAGATGAATACGCGGGTTCAAGTCGAGCACCCTGTGACCGAAATGATCACCGGCTTCGATATCGTTAAGGAACAACTGCGGATCGCGGCCGGTGAGAAACTTTCGATTACTCAGGAACAGGTCGTGTTTACCGGCCATGCGATCGAATGCCGCTTGAATGCCGAGGATCCCAAGACTTTTATGCCTTGTCCTGGCGTGATAGAACAATTCCATATGCCGGGTGGCCCGGGGATACGTTGCGAAACGCATATTTACAACGGTTATAAAGTGCCGCCGTATTACGATTCCATGATAGGGAAGTTGATCGCTCACGGCGACGATAGAGCTAGTGCCATTGCCCGAATGAAGACCGCGCTCAGCGAAATGGTGATTGACGGTATTAAAACCAATATTCCGTTGCAGCAGAGTATCATGGCGGACGCGGCATTTGCGCAAGGGTGCCAGAACATCCATTATCTGGAAAAGAAACTGGGTATCCATTAAACCGCTTTCCGGTCTGTTATCGCTTGACGATGACAGGCCGGAAGCTCCTGCTTCGACGTCTTTATGGCCTGGCATCAAATTTCCGTCGTGACCGACGAAGTCACCGCACCCGAAGTATCCGACTTCTTCAGCGAGTTGGGCGCTGTTTCAGTGACTTACAGCGACGCCGAAGACGAGCCAGTTTACGAACCAGCCATCGATCAAACTAAAATATGGACTCGTACCCGAGTGACCGGTCTGTTTGAGTTGGACACCGATCCGGACATCGTCCATACCTTGACGTTTAACCAGTTTGTCGGGCGGCCGCTACAGGAATGGGTAGCGGAAGTGTTGCAAGATCAGGTTTGGGAGCGGGCCTGGATGGAGCATTTTCAACCGATGAAGTTCGGTGAACGCTTGTGGGTTTGTCCTAGCGGCCAGGAACGGAGCGAATCCGGCTCGGTGTGTATGACGCTGGATCCCGGCTTGGCCTTCGGTACCGGTACGCATCCGACCACGGCATTGTGTCTCGAATGGTTGGCCACGCATTCGGTCGAAGCCATGGATTTGATCGATTACGGTTGTGGATCGGGGATTTTGGCGGTTGCCGGATTGTTGTTGGGAGGTAAGTACGCTCACGCCGTCGATATCGATCCGCAAGCACTGGAAGCGAGTCGCTACAATGCCGAGAAAAATACTGTCCAAGCCAGAATCAATTATTATTTGCCCGAGCAGTTTTCCGGCGTTATCGGCGATGTGGTCGTCGCCAATATATTGGCGAAACCGCTGATCGAACTGGCGCCGTTACTGACAAGCCTAGTTCGGCCGGGCGGAGTGCTGATCTTGTCTGGGATTTTGAATGAACAGGCGGAGGCGGTAGCCGAAGCCTATCGGCAGCAAGGATTGGAGGTTGGGATGCCGATTAGCAAAGACGATTGGTGTAGGCTGGATGCCCGCAAAGTCGGGTGATGCATGTTCGTCCGCTGCCCGCATTGCCAGTTTAGTCAAGCGATCAGTATCGATGAATTAAGAAATTGCTGGGACCTGCTGGTTTGTAGCGGGTGTGGCCGCTGTTTCGACGCGTTACCGCGGCTGAGTGCAGTCGCTTCGGATGGCGGCGCGGGCATTGGGTCGGAGCGGTTTTCCGAAGTGACTGCGGGGCGGAGCGGGTCTCCTAGCTTTTGGGGCTATGCTGCTTTGGCAATGTTGGTCTTGTTGATTGGGCAAATGTTCTATTTCGAAGGCGCCGCCTTGAGCAATCGGCCCTCGATTCGTAGTATTTTGGCGGCCGTATGTTCGGCAGTGCATTGTCAGCTGCCCGCATATCGAAACCTTAAGGCAATGACTTTTCGTCAATTGAATTTGCAAGCCGGGGCGGACCGCAGTTATTTGCTCAGCGGGGCTCTTTCCAATCATGGGCTCTTTCCGCAAGCGGTGCCAAATTTACGGTTGACGTTGACCGATTTATCCGGAAACGTGATCGCGGAGCGGGTGTTCTGGGCCGAACAATATTTCGAGTCGGGGATGTTGTATCCGGATCAGACCAAGCCGTTTCGTTTACAGTTTGCCGCGCCAACGACATCCGTCGCTGGTTATGCATTAAATTTACTTTGACTCTGCATGACTTACCCGCAACTTTTTCTAAAAAAGCACGAAGACAAGCGCCTGCGGCAAGGCCACCTTTGGGTGTTTAGTAATGAAATCGACAGCCAAAAATCACCAATGGACGGCTTCGCGGCCGGCGATTTGGTTTGCGTGGTCGATCATGCGGGCAATGCTTTGGGTACAGCCTATTTGAATCCGAATGCCTTGATTTGCGCTCGGCTACTCACTCGGAAAGCCAATGTCAAAATCGGCGAGAAATTTTTTAGGCAACGCTTGCGGCAGGCATTGACATTGCGCGAACGTCTGTTCGATCAACCTTATTACCGGTTAGTGTTCGGCGAAAGCGACGGATTGCCCGGTTTGGTGATCGATCGCTACGGTTCGGTTTTATCGGTTCAAATCACCACGGTGGGTATGGAATGTCACATCGAGCTTTTGGTCAAGCTGTTGGTTGAATTTTTGGCCCCGGAAGCAGTCCTGCTGAAGAACGACACGGGGCAACGGGAGTTGGAAGGATTGAACACGGAAGCGCGGCTAGCTTTTGGGGTGCTGCCCGACCGGTTGGAAATTGTCGAGAACGGTACCCGCTTCTTGATCGATGTGGCGGCCGGGCAAAAGACCGGTTGGTTTTACGATCATCGCAATGCCAGGGCGCGCTTCGCCTCGCTAGTCAAAGGCGCCAGAGTGCTGGATTTGTTCAGTTACGCCGGCGGTTGGGGAATCCAGGCCGCTGTGGCCGGCGCCGCCGAGGTGTGTTGCGTCGATAGCTCGGACTCTGCCCTGACTTTGGCGGCCGCCAGTGCGGGCTTGAACGGAGTTGCCGATAAGATGGGCTTTGTCCGAAGCGATGTTTTCGAATTTCTCAAGCAAGCTCGGGAAGGACGGCGGCACTACGACGCCATCGTCCTGGATCCGCCGGCGTTGATCAAGCGCAAAAAAGATTTCAAGTCCGGTTACGAGGCCTACCGCCGGCTGAACCATCTGGCGTTGCAAGTGTTGGAAGCCGACGGCATTCTGGTATCCGCTTCTTGCTCTCACCATTTGAGCCGGGATAATCTACACGAGATTCTGAGGTCTTCGGCCAGGCATATTGATCGACATTTGGTGTTTTTCGGTGAGGATGGCCAGGGAAGCGACCACCCAATACATCCGGCCGTTCCGGAAACAGAATATCTAAAAACGTTTTTTTGCGCTGTTTCGCCGAGTCTTTGAGTTAGCGATGCCATCAGCGAAGCCTAACCCGTGCGCCTTGTGCGGCCAACCGGTAAAGGTTGGCGGTTTTAAACTGCTGACCGGAGATGGGCTGAAACGGTTTTGCTGCGAGGGTTGTCGCAGTATTTTCCAATTGCTCAATGCCGAGCAAACCATAACAACAATACCCGAGGAGAAACTTAGATGAAAGCCTGCCAATCCTGCGCGGAGCGCGTCAACATCGGATGCCGTCACCAGCAAATGCCTGTTATTTCCAGAGCGATTGGTTTGCTATTCATTTATCTGCCGATTTTGACGCTCCCATTTGTGATTCTCAGTGCCTACCTGACCTACTGGAGTTTAAAACTGGTCGGCGCCGAAAACGTGAAATCTTGGAGTGACTTTTTGCCGGAGCGGGCCAGTCATCGTTATAACTTAAAAAACCAAATTACAATGGATGGGTCGTTTAAGTTCAGCCTGGCCCAGTCCAAATTGTTTTGGATCTTGAATTGCACTTGGTATTGCCCTTACAGCGTTGCGCTGTTCGAATGGCACGCCTACATGGTCAAAGTCGTCGAAAATTGGTGGTGCCCGTTCACCCACGATCGCAAAAACGGATACACGAACGGTGCGATCGATCAATCGTTTTGGCATATTTATCCGGAAGAAAAGGCGAAATTGCACGAAGACGATAAAAACAATCCCATTTTTTCAGAGACTGCGGAAGATTAATCCGGATGTCATCCGCGATTCACGTTGAGCTGGGAAAATGGTGGATGTTCAGCTGGACGCCCTGACGGACGGTGGCTTTTTTAATTTTTGGAATTTCAAACGGAATGAATACGGAAACAAATAAACCAATATTGGTCTGGGCGTTATGGGGCGGAGCTCTTCTATTGCTGGGTTTGGCGTTTCGCGGCAGTATCGACGAAATGATGACAACTTGGACGAAAAGGGAGGAATACAGTCATGGATTTTTTATCCCCTGTATTTCCGCTTATCTGTTATGGATTCGCCGGCATGAGCTGACCTGGGTTGGCGAAGTTCGGCAGTCCCTAGCGGGATTGGGTTTGTTGGTCATCGCTTTATTGCTGTTGGTACTCGGCGGCCTGGCTACCGTGAAAACCCTGGAACAGTACGGGTTGATTCTGGCCTTGTTCGCAATTTTTACGGCGGCATTCGGAACACAGGGCTTACGCACCGGCGCGGTGCCGCTGTTGTTCTTAATCTTCATGGTGCCGTTTCCGGACTTCATCCTGAACAATTTGTCTTCTAAATTGCAATTGATCTCGTCCTGGCTCGGCGTGGAATTTATCCGTGCCTGCGACATCATGGTGTATTTAGAAGGAAACGTTATCGATCTAGGGGTCTATAAGCTACAAGTGGTTGATGCTTGTAGCGGCTTGCGCTATCTGTTTCCGCTGGCTAGTTTGGCGTTTTTATGCGCCTATCTCTTTAAGGGGCCGTTTTGGCAAAAATTGCTGATCTTTTTGTCATCCATGCCGCTGACCATTTTTATGAACAGTTTTCGCATCGGTGTTATTGGCGTGCTAGTCGATAACTGGGGGACTGATATGGCCGAGGGTTTTTTGCATGATTTCGAAGGTTGGGCTGTGTTTCTGTTGTGTATGGTGCTGCTGTTCGTCGAAATGTGGATCTTTAGCCGAATTAGTGGTCGTCGCCTGTCGATGAACGAGTTGGTGCAAATCCCTGAAGAATGGGGGCGGGCCGAATCTCGAATGCCGCCCGCAGTGCTAAATATCTCAGTCTACGCAGTGCTATGCTTAGTAGTTTTAGGAGGGCTCGCTTCGGAGAAGTTCAAGGGTAGGGAGGATATTATCCCTCAGCGTAAAGCTTTTCTGCATTTCCCGACGCAATTAGGCGACTGGCGCGGACATAATGACTATTTGACTCAATATTACCTGAACGAATTGAAGTTAACGGATTACGTCATCGTTAACTTTGTTCAACAAGGCACCCATAATTCAATCAACTTTTATAGTGCCTATTATCAATCGCAACGTAAAGGCGCGGTTGTGCATTCGCCGCGCAGTTGTATCCCGGGCGACGGTTGGCAGATCGTTAGTTTTGAACAGCGCGAATTTCCGGAAATGCGGATAGGCGATGATTCCATCAAGCTCAGCCGCGCGATCATTCAAAAAGGCGATAGTCGCCAATTGGTCTATTTTTGGTTTCATCAACGAGGCCGGCAGGTCACTAACGAGTTTCTGGTCAAATGGTATTTGTTTTACGATGCGATTACGTTAAATCGCACCGATGGGGCGCTGATTCGTCTGGTCACTCCGGTCGATAAAGTCGAGGATATCTCGTTCGCGGACAGGCGCTTGCAGGATTTTATGAAGTCACTACTGCCGGTGTTGCCCGAGTACTTGCCGGGTAAAAATGTCGTTCCGATTGTTCGGTCGGCAGGTTAATATCAAGTTTCGTTAAAGGTTTTGTAACAGTACCCCACATGGTAGAGGAGCAATAGTGAATAGAAAGAAAGCATTGGTCACTGGGATTACCGGGCAGGACGGTTCTTATCTGGCAGAGTTTTTGTTGGAAAAAGGCTATGAAGTGCATGGGATCAAGCGGCGGTCGTCGTTGTTTAACACCGAGCGGGTCGACCATATCTATCAGGATCCGCATATTCGCGATCCGAAGTTTTTTCTGCATTACGGCGATTTGACCGATAGTTCCAACCTAACTCGAATCTTGAGCGAAATTAGGCCAGATGAGGTGTATAACTTGGGGGCTATGAGTCACGTCGCGGTATCTTTTGAATCGCCCGAATATACTGCGGACGTCGACGCGATCGGCACGCTTAGATTGCTCGAAGCCATTCGCTTTTTAGGCATGGAGAAACAGACTCGGTTTTATCAGGCTTCGACGTCCGAGCTTTACGGCTTGGTACAGGAAATTCCACAAAAAGAGACTACGCCATTTTACCCGCGCTCTCCTTACGCGGTTGCCAAGCTTTATGCCTATTGGATCACCGTAAATTATCGTGAAGCGTATGGCATGTATGCGTGTAACGGTATTTTGTTCAACCATGAATCCCCGCGCCGGGGTGAGACCTTCGTGACGCGTAAAATCACGCGCGGTCTCAGTAATATCGCTATTGGCTTGGATAGTTGCTTATTCATGGGAAATATGGATTCACTTAGGGATTGGGGGCATGCGAAGGATTATGTCCGCATGCAGTGGATGATGTTGCAGCAAGAACAGCCAGACGACTTTGTTATTGCTACTGGGGTTCAATATTCTGTAAGACAATTCATTGAAATGTCGGCCGGCGAATTGGGCGTGACGATTCGCTGGGAGGGTAGTGGCGTCGAAGAAAAAGGTTATGTTGAGTCTATCGCTGGCGACAAGGCACCCGCATTGCAAGTTGGGCAGAATATAGTTGCGATCGATCCGAGATATTTCAGGCCGGCAGAGGTTGAAACTTTGCTGGGCGATCCGACCAAGGCCAAAGAAAAGCTAGGTTGGGTGCCTCAAATTACGCTCTCGGAAATGGTGGCGGAAATGGTGGCGTACGATCTGGAGCAAGCTCGCAAACACGCTTTGTTGAAAGATCAAGGTTACAACGTTTCGGTAAGTCGGGAGTAATGCGGTGGCCGATGTGGATAAAAAAGTCTTTTTGGCCGGACACCGCGGCATGGTTGGGTCGGCAATACATCGGCAACTGCTGAATGGTGGCTATCGAAACGTTATTGTCAAATCCCACTCTGAGTTGGATTTAACCGACCAGGAGCAGGTTCGCAGATTTATGGGGCAAGAGCGTCCGCAGCTGGTGATTATAGCGGCGGCTAAGGTGGGTGGGATCCACGCGAACAATGAATATCCAGCGGAGTTCATCTATCAAAATTTGATGATGGAAGCCAATGTAATCCACGAAGCGTGGCGTGCCGGCTGCCGAGAGCTCCTATTTTTAGGAAGTTCGTGTATCTATCCGAAGTTTGCCGCACAACCAATGGCTGAAAGCGCATTGCTGACTGGCATATTGGAGTCGACTAATGAGCCTTACGCTATCGCAAAAATTGCAGGGATAAAGCTTTGCGAGTCTTACAATCGACAATACGGCACGGATTTTCGATCAGTTATGCCGACCAATCTATATGGAGAAAACGACAATTTTCATCTGGACAATAGCCATGTAATTCCAGCGATGATCCGTAAATTCCATGACGCGAAGGTCAACGGTGACGCTAGCGTTACCGTTTGGGGAACAGGCAAAGCAATGCGTGAATTTTTGCATGTCGAGGATATGGCGGCGGCTTGCATATATGTCATGGGGCTGGACAAGCAGCATTACCAATCGGTTACCGAACCCATGTTGTCCCATATCAATGTGGGAACCGGGGTCGATGTGACGATACGTGAACTTGCGGAAACAGTCGGTAAGATTGTCGGTTTCGAAGGAGAGATCGTTTGGGATACAACCAAACCTGATGGAACACCTCGCAAGTTGATGGACAATTCCAAGATCAGAGCATTGGGTTGGCAGCCAAAATTCAACTTGGAAGTCGGATTAAAAGCGACTTATCAGTGGTTTGTGGAAAATCAAGGGCAGTTTAAGGCCTATTGATTGAGCTGATCTAAATCAGAGCAGAAATAACGCTTGACGCGAATTAGAAAACCGCTATAATGAGCGGCTCTTCGTTACTGACTGAGTTGGCGACGAAGAGCGGCAAGATTTGCCGGGCTTGCGGTAGTGTTGTGGTGGCTGGTTTTTCGGAAGTTGTTGGTTTCTGGCTTCGAAAATAAAGTGTTGACACTTTCTGAAAGTTCTGTAGAATATGTCGGCTCAACAGGGCGAGATGCTCTGGCTCTTTAACAAGATGAATCGAAATAATTTGTGTGGGTATGTGTGGCGATACGTTTCTGTTAGAAATTATCGGCGCAGAGAATCCACGTCAATTCGCAAGAAACGACGTTCTGTAGTCGAGCCAAGATTGGATACTAATCTTATTTAGTATCAAGCATTATTAAACTGAAGAGTTTGATCATGGCTCAGATTGAACGCTGGCGGTATGCTTAACACATGCAAGTCGAACGCTGAAGGGTGCTTGCACCCGGATGAGTGGCGGACGGGTGAGTAATGCATAGGAATCTGCCTATTAGTGGGGGATAACGTGGGGAAACTCACGCTAATACCGCATACGATCTACGGATGAAAGCCGGGGACCTTCGGGCCTGGCGCTAATAGATGAGCCTATGTCGGATTAGCTAGTTGGTGGGGTAAAGGCCTACCAAGGCGACGATCCGTAGCTGGTCTGAGAGGATGATCAGCCACACTGGGACTGAGACACGGCCCAGACTCCTACGGGAGGCAGCAGTGGGGAATATTGGACAATGGGCGAAAGCCTGATCCAGCAATACCGCGTGTGTGAAGAAGGCCTGAGGGTTGTAAAGCACTTTCAATAGGAAGGAATACCTATCGGTTAATACCCGATAGACTGACATTACCTATACAAGAAGCACCGGCTAACTCCGTGCCAGCAGCCGCGGTAATACGGAGGGTGCAAGCGTTAATCGGAATTACTGGGCGTAAAGCGTGCGTAGGCGGTTTTTTAAGTCAGATGTGAAAGCCCTGGGCTTAACCTGGGAACTGCATTTGATACTGGAAGACTAGAGTTGAGTAGAGGAGAGTGGAATTTCAGGTGTAGCGGTGAAATGCGTAGAGATCTGAAGGAACACCAGTGGCGAAGGCGGCTCTCTGGACTCAAACTGACGCTGAGGTACGAAAGCGTGGGTAGCAAACAGGATTAGATACCCTGGTAGTCCACGCCGTAAACGATGTCAACTAACTGTTGGGTTCTTAAAGAACTTAGTAGTGGAGCTAACGTATTAAGTTGACCGCCTGGGGAGTACGGCCGCAAGGCTAAAACTCAAATGAATTGACGGGGGCCCGCACAAGCGGTGGAGCATGTGGTTTAATTCGATGCAACGCGAAGAACCTTACCTACCCTTGACATCCTCGGAACTTGTCAGAGATGACTTGGTGCCTTCGGGAACCGAGAGACAGGTGCTGCATGGCTGTCGTCAGCTCGTGTTGTGAAATGTTGGGTTAAGTCCCGTAACGAGCGCAACCCTTATCCTTAGTTGCCAGCGAGTCAAGTCGGGAACTCTAGGGAGACTGCCGGTGATAAACCGGAGGAAGGTGGGGACGACGTCAAGTCATCATGGCCCTTATGGGTAGGGCTACACACGTGCTACAATGGTCGGTACAGAGGGCAGCAAACTCGCGAGAGCCAGCAAATCCCAAAAAGCCGATCCTAGTCCGGATTGCAGTCTGCAACTCGACTGCATGAAGTCGGAATCGCTAGTAATCGCGGATCAGAATGCCGCGGTGAATACGTTCCCGGGCCTTGTACACACCGCCCGTCACACCATGGGAGTGGGTTGCAAAAGAAGTAGGTAGTTTAACCTTCGGGAGGGCGCTTACCACTTTGTGATTCATGACTGGGGTGAAGTCGTAACAAGGTAGCCCTAGGGGAACCTGGGGCTGGATCACCTCCTTACAAAGACAGAACACTGTCACACGTACTCACAACAAATTATTTCGATTGAAAGACGCACCTGGGTCTGTAGCTCAGTTGGTTAGAGCGCACCCCTGATAAGGGTGAGGTCGGAGGTTCAAATCCTCCCAGACCCACCAACTAACGAAAAGGCGAAAGTCTGAATCTATTCGGGGCCATAGCTCAGCTGGGAGAGCGCCTGCCTTGCACGCAGGAGGTCGGGAGTTCGATCCTCCCTGGCTCCACCATCACGTGACGTCGATCTTAAGCCAAGATATCAACATCAACGCTATACAGCTTTTCGGTTAATAACCCAAGGCTCGATAGCATTGATATTCGTATCAATACGCTCTTTAACAATATGGAAATCTGTAACCTAAGTCTTGATCGGCTAACGATCAATACTTAAAAACGAGTTGCGGGCGGTAGCCAGCGGCTTTCGAAAGAAAGCGGCCCAAAACCTCCGTAAAACGTTCTCAAGCAACATCAGCGAACATGTCAGCGACTAAAAACCTTAATACAGACGTATTCGGGTTATATGGTCAAGTGAATAAGCGCATACGGTGGATGCCTAGGCAGTAAGAGGCGATGAAAGACGTGGTAGCCTGCGAAAAGCGTCGGGGAGGTGGCAAACAACCTGTGATCCGGCGATGTCTGAATGGGGAAACCCGGCGAGGATAACCTCGTCATCTTTGAGTGAATACATAGCTCACTGAAGCGAACCCGGAGAACTGAAACATCTAAGTACCCGGAGGAAAAGAAATCAACCGAGATTCCCTAAGTAGTGGCGAGCGAACGGGGACTAGCCCTTAAGCTAGGATAAGGTTAGTGGAACGGTCTGGAAAGTCCGGCGATACAGGGTGATAGCCCCGTACACGAAAACCTTTTTTTAGTGAAATCGAGTAGGTCGGCGCACGTGAAACGTTGACTGAATATGGGGGGACCATCCTCCAAGGCTAAATACTCCTTACTGACCGATAGTGAACCAGTACCGTGAGGGAAAGGCGAAAAGAACCGCGGAGAGCGGAGTGAAATAGAACCTGAAACCGTATGCGTACAAGCAGTGGGAGCCCCTTCGTGGGGTGACTGCGTACCTTTTGTATAATGGGTCAGCGACTTACATTTTGTGGCAAGCTTAACCGAATAGGGGAGGCGTAGGGAAACCGAGTCTTAATAGGGCGTTGAGTCGCAAGGTGTAGACCCGAAACCGGGCGATCTATCCATGACCAGGTTGAAGGTGTGGTAACACACACTGGAGGACCGAACCCACTCCCGTTGAAAAGGTAGGGGATGAGTTGTGGATCGGAGTGAAAGGCTAATCAAGCTCGGAGATAGCTGGTTCTCCTCGAAAGCTATTTAGGTAGCGCCTCGTGTATCACTGCTGGGGGTAGAGCACTGTTTCGGCTAGGGGGTCATCCCGACTTACCAACCCGATGCAAACTCCGAATACCAGCAAGTGTCAGCACGGGAGACACACGGCGGGTGATAAGGTCCGTCGTGAAAAGGGAAACAGCCCAGACCGTCAGCTAAGGTCCCCAAATCATAGCTCAGTGGGAAACGATGTGGAAAGGCACAGACAGCCAGGAGGTTGGCTTAGAAGCAGCCATCCTTTAAAGAAAGCGTAATAGCTCACTGGTCGAGTCGGTCTGCGCGGAAGATTTACCGGGGCTAAGCTATGTACCGAAGCTACGGATTCACGCTTTGCGTGAGTGGTAGAGGAGCGTTCCGTACGCCTGCGAAGGTCGATTGAGAAGTCGGCTGGAGGTATCGGAAGTGCGAATGCTGACATAAGTAACGATAAAGGGGGTGAAAAACCCCCTCGCCGTAAACCCAAGGTTTCCTGCGCAACGTTAATCGACGCAGGGTTAGTCGGCACCTAAGGCGAGGCCGAAAGGCGTAGTCGATGGAAAACAGGTTAATATTCCTGTACCAGTTGTAACTGCGATGGGGTGACGGAGAAGGCTATATCAGCGGTCGGTTGGAAGTGGCCGTTTAAGCGTGTAGGCAGGCATCTTAGGCAAATCCGGGATGCTATATGCTGAGGCGTGATGACGAGTGTCTCGAAAGAAACGCGAAGTGATAGATGCCCTGCTTCCAGGAAAAACCTCTAAGCTTCAGGTTACAAGTGGCCGTACCCTAAACCGACACAGGTGGGTGGGATGAAAATTCTAAGGCGCTTGAGAGAACCCAGGTGAAGGAACTAGGCAAAATGATACCGTAACTTCGGGAGAAGGTATGCCGTTGATAAGTGAAGTCCCTCGCGGATGGAGCGTAAGGCGGTTGCAAAAAATCGGTGGCTGCGACTGTTTAGCAAAAACATAGCACTCTGCAAACACGAAAGTGGACGTATAGGGTGTGACGCCTGCCCGGTGCTGGAAGGTTAATTGATGGGGTTAGCGTAAGCGAAGCTCTTGATCGAAGCCCCAGTAAACGGCGGCCGTAACTATAACGGTCCTAAGGTAGCGAAATTCCTTGTCGGGTAAGTTCCGACCTGCACGAATGGCGTAACGATGGCCACACTGTCTCCACCTGGGACTCAGTGAAATTGAAATCGCTGTGAAGATGCAGTGTACCCGCGGCTAGACGGAAAGACCCCGTGCACCTTTACTATAGCTTGACACTGGACTTTGAACCTACTTGTGTAGGATAGGTGGGAGGCTTTGAAGCAGGAACGCCAGTTCTTGTGGAGCCAACCTTGAAATACCACCCTGGTATGTTTGGAGTTCTAACCTCGATCCATTATCTGGATTAGGGACAGTGTCTGGTGGGTAGTTTGACTGGGGCGGTCTCCTCCCAAAGAGTAACGGAGGAGCACGAAGGTACCCTCAGCCTGGTCGGAAATCAGGCAATGAGTGCAAAGGCATAAGGGTGCTTGACTGCGAGACGGACAAGTCGAGCAGGTACGAAAGTAGGTCTTAGTGATCCGGTGGTTCTGTATGGAAGGGCCATCGCTCAACGGATAAAAGGTACGCCGGGGATAACAGGCTGATACCGCCCAAGAGTTCATATCGACGGCGGTGTTTGGCACCTCGATGTCGGCTCATCACATCCTGGGGCTGAAGCAGGTCCCAAGGGTATGGCTGTTCGCCATTTAAAGTGGTACGCGAGCTGGGTTCAGAACGTCGTGAGACAGTTCGGTCCCTATCTGCCGTGGGCGTTTGAGATTTGAGGGAAGCTGCTTCTAGTACGAGAGGACCGAAGTGGACGAACCTCTGGTGTTCCAGTTGTCCTGCCAAGGGCATTGCTGGGTAGCCACGTTCGGACAGGATAACCGCTGAAAGCATCTAAGCGGGAAGCCCCTCCCAAGATGAGATCTCACTGGGACTTTAAGTCCCCTGAAGGGCCGTTGGAGACGACAACGTTGATAGGCACGGTGTGGAAGTCCAGTAATGGGCGTAGCTAACGTGTACTAATTGCCCGTGAGGCTTGACCATATAACACCCAATGCGTTTGGGTTGTCTAAGACAATCGCTGAAAACAACGCAAGAGAACGAACTCGATACAGATTTCCATGAAAAGCAGGTCAAAGGCAAAACCACGTAAGCGCGAATGTCCGCACAAGCTGTGGTTAGATTAAATAATGCCTGAAGGCTAAGCCAAACGGCTTAACCGACCTGTTGCATGACAGTTGGTCAACAACCGACTTAACCAGTTTGCTTGGTGAACATAGCAAGCGTGAACCACCCGATCCCATCCCGAACTCGGAAGTGAAACCGCTTAGCGCCGATGATAGTGTGGCAGGTTGCCATGTGAAAGTAGGTCATCGCCAAGCGCCTATACCAAAAGCCCGCTTATTAATCTAATAGACGGGCTTTTTTTGCGTTTGCGTAATTCGATTTTCGAATACAATTTGTTGCGTCAACAATACTATGTAATAAGCCTGTAGGTTGATAGAATTACCTAACTTAAATTGATAAGCAAGGGAGTTCCTATGAGTGTTACCGAACGAATTCAAAATCAATTGGCTAGCGATGCGGCCGTGCTTTATATGAAAGGCTCGCCAGAGTTTCCACAGTGTGGCTTTTCGAGCAAGGTTGTTCAGATTTTGGGTGCCTGCAACGCAAAATACACGTATATCAACATTTTTGAAGATCCAGAGGTTCGTGAAGGCTTGAAAGTCTATTCTAATTGGCCAACCTACCCACAACTGTACATTAAGGGCGAGCTGGTCGGTGGTTGCGACATTGTAACCGACCTTTATACGAGAGGGGAACTGACTAGCATGTTGGCTAATGCTGGTGCGGTGCAGTAGTCGAGATTTTCTAAAATCTGCCGGTTTCGGAGAAGGAATTGGCAGACTCCATCACTCTAAATCACTTCAAGTTCACTTAACCGCTTCCATCGGTTAATTATCAAGCAGAAAAGTTCGGCCGTTTGTTCGGCGTCATACAGTGCGGAATGGGCTTTTTCGTTATCCCAACTTAGTCCGGCCGCCTGTGCTATTTTTGCTAAAACGGTCTGACCATAAACCAAAGCGCCAAGCGTAGCGGTATCGAAGCTACTAAATGGGTGAAAAGGGCTACGCTTAAAATTCGTGCGCTCAATCGCGGCATTGAGAAAATTGACGTCGAAAGATGGGTTGTGGCCCACTAAAATGGCCCGCTTACATTCGTTACGTTTTACAGCGGCTTTGATCGGCGTAAACAGTTTTGTGAGCGCCTCTTTTTCGTCCACCGCCATCCGAAACGGATGATATGGGTCGATGCCGGTAAATTTGAGAGCCGCTTCATCTAATTCAGAATGCTTAAAAGGGATAATATTGCTCTGGTGTTTTTCGGTAATCCGAAGCAAACCCTGCTCATCCGGTTCTACTATGATGGCGGCAATTTCAAGTAGCGGGTTTTTTTTGGGGTTGAACCCGGCGGTTTCTATGTCAACGATGACCGGCAGATAGCCGCGAAACCGATTGCCTAGCGGGTTGGTAGTAATTTCCATCGAACGTGAATGGCGAAATAAGTCTGTTGTGTGTTATGTTACGTGAGTTTTGGATAGATTTAAACAATATTCAATTAACGAGGTAAATATTATGCAAAACGGGAAAACAGTTTGGCTGGCTGCCGTGGCGCTTGCCCTGCTGAACGGATGCGCGGCTACCAATAGCAAAGATCCCAAGGATCCCTGGGAAGGATGGAATCGAAACGTCCAATCGTTTAACGATAGCGTCGACGACTACGTCATGAAACCGGTTGCTAACGGATATCGGTGGATTACGCCGAGTTTCGTCGATCAGGGGGTGACGAATTTCTTCAGTAATATTGACGATATCGGGGTGATCGCTAACGATGCGTTACAAGGTAAGTTTTTGCAAACCGGCCAGGACAGCGCGCGGTTTCTGGTGAATACCGCGGTAGGCGTCGCCGGATTTGTCGATGTTGGAAGTATGTTGGATTTGCAGAAACATAACGAAGATTTCGATCAGACTCTTGGGGTCTGGGGTGTTCCAACAGGACCCTATGTTGTGCTGCCGTTCTTTGGCCCTAGTTCCCCGCGCGGCGTCATTGGGTTAGTGGGCGATGCGGCGATGAACCCCTTCACGTACGTTGGTTTTTATATCAATCCGAACTGGATAGGTGCCGCCGTTTCCACCGGCGCTGGGACATTGAAGGTTATAGATGCCCGTGCTGATTTGTTGGGAATGGAAAAAGTAGCGTCCGAAGCAGCGATTGATCGGTACCAGTTTTTCAGAGATGCATATTTCTCGAATCGGAATTATTTGATTAAGGATGGCAATGTGCCTGAAGACGATGTGCTGAAGTTTGAGGAACAAAAAGACGATGGTTTTGGTCCACTTGCTCCGAATCCTTATTGAAGTGCGTCTACAAAAGGCTGGGTGCGGCACAACGCCGTCCCTAGCCTTTCAGTTTATTTCAGTCCGAATAAAATCGGATTCAACTGTAGATAACCGAACTTTTTGAATTTGATTCTCCAACGCCGTATCGGCGTTGACATCGCAAGCTACCCGTAAGTAATTCGGCGTGTAACCGAAATAGCGGATATCGCCGTTGTCTAGTGTTTGCGTTTGACCTTCCCAAAGTACATCCGCCAGAGAGGCGATGTTTTCGATGATGAATTGCTCTTTCAGAATCATTGCCAAATCGTGCAATTGCTTGCTGCGCCGTTTTTTCAGGTCTTGGGCGACCGGGCCTGGGAAATTCGCTGCTGCCGTGCCTTCGCGGGGAGAATAACTAAAGATATGAATATGGCCGAAGCCGAGGCGCTCTATGTAGTCATAGCTTTCCTGCCATTCTTGCTCGGTTTCTCCCGGGAAGCCGACGATGATATCGGTGGTAATATTAAAGTGAGGGATCGTTGTTCTGGCCAGCTCGACAATTTGCCTAAATTCTTCAGTCTTGCAGCGCCGCGCCATGCGTTTCAGAACACTGTCGCTACCGCTTTGCAAGGGCAGGTGCAGGTGCGGCATTAATCTTGGATTTTTGAATAATTCGAAGAAGCCGTCCGGTAATTCCCACGGTTCCAGGGAGCCCATGCGCAGGCGTGGAATCTGGGTTTTGTCCAGGATCTCTGTAATCAATTCGACCAGATTGCAGCCGATGTCGCTGCCGTACCCGCCAAGGTGAACCCCGGTAAGCACGGCCTCCTTGATGCCTTGTTTATGTAAGGCATTGATTTCGTCGACCACTTCTTGAATAAGTCGGCTGCGTTCTTCGCCACGGGCAACCGTAACGATGCAGAAAGTACACCGGTAACGGCAACCATCTTGTACTTTGACAAAGGCGCGTTGCCGGCCACGGCTGAACAAGGACACTTCGCCGGGCTCGGTCGACATCGTCGGCATGCTGTCCAGATTCAATTCGGTCAGGGTTTTTTCGACCAGCTGGTTTTTGTCCTGGTTGCCTACGATTAAGTCCACGCCCATCAATTGCGCGGCTTCTTCCTCATTCAGCGTCGCATAACAGCCGCTAACCACCAGTTTGGCTTGTGGATTGTCGCGGTGAATGCGGCGTATCATTTGCTTGGATTTTTTCACGGCGTCTTGGGTCACCGCGCAGGAATTTATGATTACCAGTTGCGCGTCGCTCAGAGTGCGGGTGATAGCGTGGCCCTTGGCCTGAAAGGCTTGAGCCCAGGTTTCCAGTTCCGCTTCGTTGAGGCGACAACCGAGGGTTTTTAAATGTATCTGCATGAAATATCAAAAAATGTAGGTTGGGTTAGTGAAACGTAATCCAACAAAATCAAATAAATGGCATCGAGCGTCGACCTAACCAAAAAACCAATACGTTACCAAAATCGCGGCAATCATCCCGCCGAGGTCGGCGACGATGCCGCAGGCGGCGGCATGGCGTATCTGCTTGATGTTGACCGCACCGAAATACACCGCCAACACATAAAACGTGGTCTCGGTGCTGCCTTGCACCACCGATGCCAAGCGTCCGGCAAAGGAATCTGCACCATGCGTTTGCATCGTATCTATCATCATCGCTCGCGCGCCGCTGCCGCTGAATGGCTTCATCAAGGCGGTCGGCAGGCCGTCGATGAAGCGATTGTCAATGCCGGCAACATTGATTAACAGTCGGGCACTATCGGTGATTAATTCCAACGCGCCACTGGCCCGGAACACCCCAAAGGCTACCAGCATCGCCACAAGATAGGGGATTATGCTGATCGCGGTTTGAAAACCGTGCTTGGCGCCTTCAACGAACAACTCGTAAGCATTCAACCCCTTGTAAGCTGCTGCGGCGATGAAGGAAATCACTAAGCTGAACAAAATTACATGGCTGACCAGCGCCGACTGTTTCAGCATTTCGGCCTGATCCAATCCTGCGAAATAAGCCAGTATGCCGGCGACCAAGGCGGTAATGCCGCCCAAGTAGGCCAGTACCACCTTGTCCAGCAGATTGATCTTTTGCACGGCGGCCACGGCCAGTAAGCCGGTAAATGTCGACATATAGGTAGCGATCAATATCGGGATGAACACGTCGGTCGGATTGGCGGCGCCGAGTTGGGCCCGGTAGGCGAAGATCGTCACCGGAAACAGCGTCACCGACGAGGTGTTGATCACCAAAAACAATATCTGCGCGTCGCTGGCTTTGTAGGGATGCGGATTCAAACTCTGCATTTCCTGCATGGCCTTGATGCCCATCGGCGTCGCGGCGTTGTCCAAGCCCAGCATGTTGGCGGCGATGTTCATTGCCATCGCGCCGAGTGCCGGATGATCCTTCGGTATCTCCGGCATCAGCCGGTTGAACAGCGGATTCAGCGCTTTGGTCAGCAAGTCGATGAAACCGCTATGCTCGCCGATTTTCATGAGGCCCAGCCACAAGGCCAACACGCCGCTCAGCCCCAGCGAAATCTCGAACGCAGTCTTAGCCAGGCTGAACATCGCATTCATCAACTCGGAAAACACCTGGGTGTCGCCCAGCACCAGCAGTTTGAAGGCGGCGGTGGCGAAGGCGCTCAGGAAGAAGAATATCCAGATGAAGTTCAGCAACAACCTGTCCTAATGATTAGCCGATTTTCTTGGCTAAATCAGCTGCGTAGCCGGTATAGCTGTGCGGCGTCAGCGCCAGTAATTCGGCCTTGGCAGCGGCTGGAATCTCCAGTTTCTCCACGAAAGCGCGCATGCCTTCGCCGGTGACGCGGTTGCCGCGGGTCAGTTCTTTCAGTTTTTCGTAAGGCTTTTCGATGCCGTAGCGGCGCATTACGGTTTGGATCGGCTCAGCCAGCACTTCCCAGTTTTGATCCAGATCTTGATCAATCAATGCTGGATTGATTTCCAGCTTGGAAATGCCTTTCAAGGTGGATTGTATCGCGATACTGGTGTGGGCGATGCCGACGCCGATATTGCGTAACACGGTCGAGTCGGTCAGGTCGCGCTGCCAGCGCGATACCGGCAATTTGTCGGCCAGGAAACCGAAGATCGCATTAGCCAGACCCAAGTTGCCTTCGGAGTTTTCGAAGTCGATAGGGTTGACCTTGTGCGGCATCGTCGAGGAACCGACTTCGCCGGCCACGGTTTTCTGCTTGAAGTAGCCCAGCGAAATATAGCCCCAGACGTCGCGGTCGAAATCCAGCAAGATGGTGTTGAAGCGCGACAGGGCATGGAAGAACTCGGCCATGTAATCGTGCGGTTCAATCTGTATCGTGTAAGGGTTGAAGGTCAAACCCAGCGACTCGACGAAATTTTGTGCAAACGCTGCCCAATCGACATTCGGGTAAGCGACGCTATGTGCGTTGTAATTGCCGACCGCGCCGTTGATCTTGCCCAGAAGTTCGACCTTGGCGAGTTGTTCGCGTTGGCGCTGCATGCGGGCGACGACGTTGGCGAATTCCTTGCCGACCGTGGTGGGTGTCGCCGATTGGCCGTGAGTGCGCGACAGCATCGGTTGATCGGCGCTGTCCAGCGCCAGTTTTTTGATCGCGTCTATGGTCGCATCAATCTCGGCCAGGATCAGGCCGCGACCTTCTTTGAGCATCAAGGCGTAAGACAGGTTGTTGATGTCTTCCGAGGTGCAGGCGAAGTGGATGAATTCGTTGACGGCGTGCAGTTCGGTGTTGTGTTTGATCTTTTCTTTCAGGAAATACTCGACCGCCTTGACGTCATGGTTGGTGGTTTTTTCTATGTCTTTGACCGCTTGGGCGTCGGCTTCGGAGAAATTGCTGACGATGCCGTTCAATACGGCAATGGCATCGGCCGAAAGGGCTGGGACTTCGACGATTTTGGCTTCGGCGGCCAAAGCTTGCAGCCAGCGCACTTCCACTTCGATCCGGTAACGGATCAAGCCGTATTCGCTGAAAATGGGGCGCAAGGCGTCGACTTTGCTGGCATAGCGGCCGTCGATGGGGGAGATGGCGGTGAGGGCGGAATGGGTCATTGCTGGTATATCCTAAAAATAAAGCTTAAAAATTAATTTTACGTATTTGAAATTACTTCATCAAAACGCCACTTCGAAATGCCTTCCAAACCATGCATTAGCAGGTTGTTGAAAAAAGAAACTCGGTGGAAAAAATCTTCCGAAATTCTTCTATTTGTCGCTAAAAGGCATTTGGCTGCAATGAACAATCAAGGACTTACAAAATTTTATTTTGCGGGAAATGCGTTTTTGGGGACAAAATTAGAGCAGATTTTTAAATTTCAACAGCCTGTTAAACAGTCAATTGTGCAACGGTAATCCTTAATGCTGTTGCGACTTTTTTTAATATATTTCTGCGAGGTTTATCTTGGTTTTCAATATCAATATATTCGGCTTCTGAGATACCTAAGTCCGTGGCTAGCTCGGCTGTCGATAAATGCAAATATTCCCGCCAAGCTTTAATGGGGGTAATGTCTTGTTTAATAACGGCGCCAACGACTTCATTAGGAATAGTGGCATTGTTGGCCGCGTGTTCTTTCAGATAGTCGGCATAGGGAATCACCACAAAAGCCGGGTTGCCGTCGATGCCGTTGATAATTTGTACGTTAGTAAGTGCGCTCATCACGTTTTTTCACCTCTTCAATCGAAACAACCTTGACGATGCCGTCAAATTCAAAGAATACCCGATAGCCGCCGATACGCAAGCGATAGCTGTAGGCGTGTTTGGTCAGCTTTTTTACTTGGGAGCAATCGGGGAAGTCTTTCAAAACTTGAGTGGAATCGTAGATATGCTCGCGCAATACTTTATCGGTTATTTTTCGTAGTTGCTTGACCACTTTAGGCTGCCATTCAATTCGATTCATTGTACTTCGATTCAATAATCCCGCCGCCCAAACAAACCTCGCCCTGATAAAACACCACCGATTGCCCTGGCGTAATCGCCCGTTGTTGTTCGTCGAAGCGGACTTTGACGCGGCGGCCGCCATCTATCGGTTCGACGACACAATCTTGGTCGGGCTGACGGTAACGGGTCTTGGCGGCGCAACGCAGGGTTTCGGTCAAGGGTTTGATGCCGCACCAGTCGAGTTGGCCGGCTTCCAATATGCTGTGCAGCATCAAAGGGTGATCGTGGCCCTGGCCGACGATCAGCACATTGTTGATCAGGTCTTTTTCCAACACGAACCACGGCTCGTCCGGTGCGTCCTTGACCCCGCCTATGCCTAAGCCTTGTCGCTGGCCCAGCGTGTAATACATCAAGCCGTGATGCTTGCCTATATATTTACCTTCCGGAGTGCGCATTTCGCCGGGCTGGTGGGGCAAATAGCGTTCCAGGAATTCCCTGAATTTACGTTCGCCGATGAAGCAGATACCGGTGCTGTCTTTCTTACGGCTGTTGGCGAAGCCTGCTTTATCGGCCATCGCCCGGATTTCTGGTTTGTGCAGGTGGCCGATCGGGAACAGGGTTTGTGACAAAGCTTTCTGGCCCATTGCGTACAGGAAATAGCTTTGTTCCTTGTTGGGATCCAGGCCTTTTAATAATTGGAATTCGCCGTCTTGTTCGCGAACGCGGGCGTAATGGCCGGTGGCAATATATTCGGCACCCAGGTCTTCGATTGCGTAATCCAAAAACGCTTTGAATTTGACGTGTTTATTACAAAGAATGTCGGGATTGGGTGTGCGACCGGCTTTAAACTCCGACAAAAACACTTCGAAGACTTGGTCCCAGTATTCGGCGGCGAAGTTTACAGTCTTAAGTTCTATGCCTAGTGTGTCGCAAACCTGCTGTGCGTCGGCCAGATCTTCCATTGCGGTGCAATATTCGGTGCCGTCGTCTTCCTCCCAATTTTTCATGAACAAGCCCGTGACTTTGTGGCCTTGTTCTTGCAGCGCTAAAGCGGTAACGGAAGAATCGACGCCGCCGGACATGCCGACGATGATGTGTTTGTTCATGGGAAATCGAGAAATGATTGCAACAGGGTCAACGGGTGCCGGGTGCCTTTAAGGTATTCGTCCACGGTTTGCAGTACCAGCGGGCTGCGCAGTTGCTGTTGTCGAGCGTAAATGTCGTTGCGGCTGAGCCAGTGAGTCGCGATAATGCCGTCGTCCAGCGTTTGGTCCATGTCGTGATTGTTAACGCTACCGCTGAAGCAGAAGCGCACGAAGCTCGGTGTTTCGGGGGCTCGCCGCCAGAGTTGCACGGCGATGACGGCTTCAGGCTCGAAGCACCAGGCAGTCTCTTCCTTGACTTCTCGTTTGACGGCGTCGATCAGGTCTTCGCCGTTTTCCAGATGTCCGGCTGGTTGATTGAACGCAAGCCCGCGTGTTGTTGTCTCTTCCACCAGAAGAAAACGCTCGTCTCGCTCGATAACCGCGGCAACGGTAACGTGTGGTTTCCAGACCATCCTGTTGACATTTGACGATAAAAGGCCGGCATTTTACTCGAAATGTTTTTTAACTGCGCAAAGATTGAAATTTGCTTTTGAAGACGCTATTTTTAGAAACATACGTAATACTTGTAGCACCAGAGCTTATGTCCGAATTTGAACCCTTTAGAGATAACGACGCTAACACGGCGCTACAGGAAGCCAAGCCGCGGTTGAAGCGGCCGCCCCTATACAAGGTGATTTTGTTGAACGATGATTTTACGCCGATGGATTTCGTCGTTGAAATATTGACCCATTTTTTCAACATGACCGAAGAGAAGGCGACGCAGGTCATGTTACAAGTTCATACCCAAGGTGTCGGGGTTTGCGGAACCTACACTAAAGACGTAGCCGAGACTAAAGTACATATTGTCAACGAATATTCCCGAGAGCATCATCATCCGCTGATGTGCACAATGGAAGAGGCGTAAGAGGTAGTCATGTTAAGTAAAGAACTTGAAGTAACTTTGAACTCCGCGTTTACCGTGGCGCATGCCAAGCGGCACGAATTCATCACAGTCGAGCATTTGCTGTTGGCTTTGCTGGACAACGTGACAACGATACCGATACTGATTGCCTGTGGCTGTAATGTGAATGCCCTGCGGGCTGAGTTGACTCGCTTTATCGACGAAACGATTTCGTTGATACCGGAAGGCGTTCAGCGAGAAACACAGCCAACTTTGGGATTTCAACGGGTGCTTCAACGGGCGGTTTTCCACGTTCAGGCGTCCGATAAAAAAGAAGTCACAGGCGCGAATTTATTTGTCGCGTTGTTTAGTGAGCAGGACTCGCATGCGGTGTATCTTCTGAATAAGCAGGACATTACCCGTTTGGATGTCGTCAATTATTTGGCTCACGGCGTTTCGAAGATCGAGCAGTATAAAAAGGAAAATACTGAGGAGCCGGAAGCCGAGCGTGGCAGTTCTGAAGCCATGGGAAGTCCGTTAGAAAAATATGCAACCAATCTCAATGATGAGGCGCTAAAAGGCAATATTGATCCGCTGATCGGTAGGGAGTTGGAAGTCGAGCGCACAATACAGGTGCTATGCCGTCGCCGGAAGAACAACCCGCTACTGGTTGGCGAGGCCGGTGTTGGGAAAACGGCGATTGCCGAAGGGCTCGCGAAACGTATCGTAGAGGAAAGCGTTCCCGATATTCTACTGAACAGCGTTATTTATTCATTAGACATGGGTGCTTTGGTCGCCGGTACCAAATACCGGGGGGATTTCGAAAAGCGCCTAAAATCCCTGATCAATCAGTTAAAAAAGGAACCCGATTCGATTTTGTTCATCGACGAAATACATACGATTATTGGGGCCGGATCGGCCTCCGGTGGCGTGATGGATGCATCAAATCTGATCAAGCCGGTGCTGGCCTCCGGTCAGTTGCGCTGCATCGGGTCGACTACCTATCAGGAATACCGAGGTATCTTCGAGAAGGACCACGCGCTAGCCCGACGTTTTCAAAAAATCGATGTCGTTGAACCTTCTATTGAAGATACGGTGCTGATTTTGAAAGGCTTGAAGTCGCGCTTCGAGGAACATCATGGCCTGAAATACACCCAGGAAGCATTGCGAGTCGCCGTTGAACTGTCGGCGAGGTATATTACAGATCGACACCTGCCAGACAAGGCGATCGATGTGATTGACGAAGCGGGTGCCAGGCAGCGGTTGTTCACTGGCGAGGGGCGCAAGGATACGATAGACATCCCGGAAATTGAGGAAATCGTTTCTAAAATCGCTAGAGTACCGGCCCAGTCGGTGTCGTCCAGCGACATAGAAAAACTAGCCAATCTAGAGAAAAACTTGAAGATGTTGGTCTTTGGCCAAGACGAAGCGATTTGCGAGTTGGCAACCGCGATTAAATTGTCCCGTGCTGGATTACGCGATACCAGTAAAACCATTGGCTCCTTCCTGTTCGCCGGGCCCACTGGTGTTGGTAAAACCGAGGTAACTCGACAGTTGGCCAAGGTATTGGGTATAGAGTTGATTCGTTTCGATATGTCTGAATACATGGAGCGGCATACCGTATCGAGGCTGATTGGCGCGCCTCCCGGTTATGTTGGATATGATCAGGGTGGTTTGTTGACCGAAGCCGTTACCAAGCATCCCCATGCTGTGTTGTTGCTGGACGAGTTAGAAAAGGCGCACCCGGATGTCTTTAATTTGTTGCTGCAAGTGATGGATCACGGTACGTTGACCGATAATAACGGGCGTAAGGCAGATTTTCGTAACATCATAATGATTATGACCACGAATGCAGGTGCGGAGGAAGGTAGTCGGGCTTCTATCGGATTTACTCAGCAGGATCACGCTTCCGACAGCATGAAGGTGATCGAGCGCGGTTTCTCGCCGGAGTTTCGAAATCGGTTGGACGCAATTGTACAATTCAAGTCGCTGGATATGACTGTGGTTGGCAGTGTGGTCGATAAGTTCATTTTCGAGCTAGAAGCTGTTCTGGCGGATAAGAACGTCACCCTGACGCTCGAGCCTACCGCGCGAGCCTGGCTGGCGGAACGTGGCTACGATGAAAAAATGGGAGCCAGACCCATGGCCAGATTGATACAGGAAAAAATCAAGAAACCACTTGCCGAGGATTTGTTATTTGGTCGCTTAGCCAACGGTGGGCATGTGCGTATCTATGTTGAGAATGAAGCTTTGGCGTTTGCGATTGAGGGCAAACAGATGATGGTTTCGGAGTTGAATCAGGTGTTATAAAGACAGAGCAATCGCTGACCCTAACGGGTTAGCGATTGCGGAACGTGATGCGCCCCTTAGTCAGGTCGTACGGAGTCATCTCAACACGAACTTTATCGCCGGTTAGGATCCGAATATAGTGCTTGCGCATCTTGCCGGAAATGTGTGCGGTAACGATGTGTCCGTTTTCCAGCTCGACTCGAAACATCGTATTCGGTAGAGTATCGATGACCTTACCTTCCATTTCGATTTGATCTTCTTTCGCCATAGTAAAAGCCCTTAAATTAAAACGCCTATGTTAGCACGGTGAGAGGTGCTGTGGCTAACGATAAGACGTTTAAGGGTTTCAGTACTTCAAACCTTGCGTTTGACTTCGACAATGTTGGGCAGATGACTGATTCGAGCCAATATAGAACTCAGTTGCGCGGTATTTTCGATCTGAATCGACATTTGCAGAATTGCCGACAAATCATCGTGAGTCTTCAACGATGCGTTACTGATGTGGGCTTTCGAAGCAGTCAATATTTGCGAAACGTCACCCAGCAAATTTGGCGCGTTATAAGCGTGAATCAGGATTGGCACGTTATGGCGAACCTTGTGGTGACCACTCCAATCCGCTTTAATCACATGCAATTGTTGTTCCGGCGTCAAGTGGCGAATGTTTTCGCAATCGCTTCGATGAACCGTGATTCCGCGTTTATGGGAAATATAGCCGACGATTTCATCGCCTTTCACTGGCGAGCAGCATTGGGCCAGCGTGGTGACGACATTGTCGATGTCTTCAATGATCACCGCAGCTTGTGGAGCACTTTGGGCTGATGCAAGCTTTATCGGCATTGGTTCCAACTCAGGAATTTTCAATGCGCCGGCCAATTGCCTGTTGTTGATATCGCCGCGCCCGAGTGCTTCGTATAGATGCTCGGTGTCCTGCATCTTGAAGTGCTTAATCAATTCGTCGATATCGATCGTTTTAATGCCCAGTCGTTTGCTTTCCTTTTCCAGAGTCTGTTTTCCAGATGCGATATTCGCCGCTTGTTGTTGGTATCTGAACCAACTCTTCACCTTGCTGATTGCCCTCGGCGTTTTCAGATAGCCAAGGTTGGGATTTAGCCAATTGTGGTTAGGGTTGCCGTTTTTGACTGTGATGATTTCGACCTGTTCGCCGGATTGTAACTTATAGGTCAGCGGTTTGATTTGACCGTTGATCTTGGCGCCACGACAGCCGTGACCCACTTCGGTATGAATCGCATAAGCAAAATCCAGTGGTGTCGCGCCCTTTATCAAGTCAATCAATTTACCGGCTGGCGTTAAAACAAACACTCGGTCGGAAAACAATTCCGTATGAAAAGTTTCCAGGAGATTGCCGTTGTCTTTGTCTTCCAGCAACTGACGAAGTGATGCAATGTTCTTCTCGGTGGCTGCGTTAAATTTGCTGCCTTCCTTGTAACGCCAATGCGCGGCAACCCCTAGTTCGGCGAATTCGTGCATGGCTTGGGTACGGATTTGAATTTCGATCCGATTGCCGGCTTCGTCCAAAACCACGGTATGTAGTGATTGATAGCCGTTTTCTTTTGGGTTGGCGATGTAATCGTCAAACTCCTTGGGAATGTGGCGCCAGTGGCTGTGTGCCACACCCAGTACGGTATAACAGCTGGGTAAAGTGTCCACGATGACGCGGACCGCCAGCAAATCGTAAAGATCGTCGACGGCCAACTGCTTGCGGCGCATTTTGTGCCAGATACTGTAGATATGTTTTGGTCGCCCGTAAATTTTTGCGGCGATTCCCTCCCGGTCCAATGTCTGGCGCAACATTGCCAGAAACGCTTCGATGCAGGCCTCGCGTTCCTCGCGCTTGCTCGCGAGAGATTCGGTAATTGCACGATATTGTTCCGGTTCCAAATAACGAAATGCCAGATCTTCGAGCTCCCACTTGAATTGGCTAATGCCTAAACGATTGGCGAGTGGTGCGTAGATGTCCAGGGATTCCCGCGAGATGAAATGGCGGATTTCCGTTTGTTCGCGGAATAAGTTGCGCAGGCGTTGAATGCGATAGGCCAGCTTGATTAATACCGCCCTGACGTCGTGGGTCATTGCCAACAGCATGCGGCGCAGCGTTTCGGTCTGATTCGGCTCGTTCGCCATGTCCGGGCTGTATATGCTGACGTTATTCAGCCAATGCACGTCTTTAACCAAGTCTGCAACGACGTCGCCGAAGCGTCGGCGCAACTTGGTATCACTCAATAGGCCGGTAAGGCGAGAATCGCTGAGAACCGCCGCCAGAATGGTTTCAAGATCGATATGTACTGAAGTCAGAATCGCCGCGACATCGATACCTTTCGGGCGTGGAGGCAAGGCGTCAGCGGGAGTTGCCATGCCCAATTCGTCGACCAGGTTGAGTGCGTCGGCAATACGGAGGCGATCATCGCCTGTAAAATCAGGGAACAGAGATAGCGCCAGCTCTGTGTGTTCGCTCATATTCAATTGGAAAAGGATTTATGAAGTCGAATCAGCCCGGAACCCTAGTGCCGAAAGCTATCGTTCAGCGAGTGGGCGGAGGCGGCGGCGATCCAGGTGGCGGGGGTGGAATATTGACGGCCCGCGTGATGGGAGGTTGGCCGAAGTTGTCACGGAATTCGCCAGAGACTGGGACTCTATGTCCTTTGGCATACATGCATTGGATATAGGCCATATCATAGTAATGTTGTGTTGCGTATATCGATTGTTCGGCGGTCGTGCTTCCAACTATGCTCCCGACTGCCAAGCCCGTCCCGGCACCTATCGCCGCGCCGCCGCCTCCAGCTATCGCCGCGCCGGCCGCCGCGCCCACGGCCGTACCGATCGCGGCACTGGCTGCGCCGCTTTCGGTTGCGGCTTGAGTTGCCGTGGTCCCACCGATTTGAATGTAAGCGTATTGGCGACAATCTGCATCATCGTCGCGGAACTGTTCGAATGATAGGCTGGTGCCTGGTAGAGCCATTACACTCGGAATCGTAGGTAGGTTGACACAACCGCTAAAGGTAAGCATCACGAGTATCGGGCAAATCTTAGCCATGGTCTGCAAATTCGATTCGGGATGACGGTTTTCGTTATTTCGCATATGGGCCGCAAGTTGACCGGTGCTGTTTCTGCCGTCCTGCTTGCAGGCTAGTATGTGTTGTGGGGAACGGTACATTGCGGTCGTCCTCAGCGAGGTGGTGTCGGTTCCACCTGTTGCCAGCCTCCGGGGCATTCCTTGATATAAGGATAATAGCCTTCCGGGTTGTGGCAATAGTACCAGTAACCTGCCGGATACTGGGGCGCATAGGGTTGTGAGCGCTCGATATATACGGGTGGTGTCTGTGGGACAGAGATAATTGCTGGTGGATAATAGTAAGGGTCGGGGTAACGGTAATAGGGGAAGGGGTACACGGGGCCGCCAAAGTAAAACCCAAAACTGGAATGGCCGTGCGGATGCCAGCCGCCTCTGCCATGAGTCCAGCCGATTTGATGAAAGGCAAAGCCGACGACAACGAACGACAGCGTCAGTAAGGTTCGAAATTTCATCAATTGCACCTGTTAAATGTAGGAGGACGCTCGGCTGGGGTGGGTCTTTAGCGTTGCCGCCAATGCCCGGCGCGGCCTTGCCAACGCGGCCCCGCAGGTTCCCGGCGATGGGGTTGCCACTCGAAACCAGCTCGTGGGGCTTGTCAATATTCGGGGCGCCAAATATACCCGGTACCAACCCAATCCCAATAGCCGTTTATCCAAAAGTGGTCAAAACCCGGTGCAAGTCCTGCCGCCTCGACTCTGGTGGGAGGCGGGGCTAGTGGCGCCGCGGATGAGGGATAGGCACTTTCCATCTCCCAAATACCGGTAAGGATTTCGGTTAGCGGCAACTCACTCAATCCTTAATTTTTTCTGTGATTTCACCGTTATCGGTACCAGCAACGTGCCAGAGAGTTCCGCCGACATCGACATGAATTTCGTATTCCTCGCCGATGCCGTTAGGATTGACGATGAGTTCGGCCTTTTTAATCTGGCCTCCCGGAAATTGCTCGGTCAGTGCCTTTTTCAACTCAGGCGGGAGGCCTTCGCTGGGCGCCTCTAATGCCATCTTATTCGTGAACAGGGCGCCATTGTTACGAAACAGCTCCATTTTAGTGTCGCCTTCCGCAGTTTTATAGCTGATGGCAAGCAATTGGTTTTTGAAATGGATTTCATTGCCGGTGGCTTTTAATTCCTCGGCTTGTGGGTGCCGTTTCAGAACATTGGTCCGGACCTTGTCTGGTACGGTTATGGTTTCCGTTGCGGAAGTGTTGGTGATCCACATTGTTAGCGCGGCAACGATGAGGGGTGCTACAAGTTGGTGCATGTGTGCTCCTGTGGTGATTGTTTGTGTCCGGACATTTTAAATGCCAATCGTTTAATACGCGACTTTTGACGGTCAGACATCTCGCGCCGCATTGCGTTCCTCCTGTCTACGATATTCACTTCAAGCGCTCGGTAACCCGTGGTTTTGGAAGCAGTGCAGCCGGGATTGTTCGTTCAAGCCTGGAGAACTTTTATAGGTGGCTTTGTTTTTGCTAAAGAAATTACCAAGGCGGTATTGTGTGATTCAGTTAAATAACATAGTTAAAAGTCGCGGCTTCGTTTGAATACCTAGTTAGACTGTTAACTCGTGTTCAGGGTGAGGCTGGCGGGAGATGCCGGCATTAGAGCAATTTCGGGCTCAATTTAAGGCCGCCTAACACCGTCGAAACCTTATGTTACCTAAGACCGTAGGAGTTAGCAGATGAATACTGATTTGGTACAAACTGCAGTCATCGTTCCCGTTTGGAATGCCAGTCAGCACTTGGATCGGCTGTTGCCGGCGCTGGCGAATCAGTCGTTACAACCCGATGAATGGTTGGTTATAGATAGCCACTCGACGGACGACACCGTTCAACGTTTTGTGGCGGCGGGAGCCAGGGTTGAAACGATTCCGCCGGGAACATTTAATCATGGCGGGACTCGGCGTTGGGCCAGCCAGCAGGTGTCCGCCGACATACTGATCTTTATGACGCAGGACGCGATCTTGGCCGATACGGAAAGTTTGCGTAAGTTGCGCGATGCGGTGTTGTTGGATGTCAATGTCGGCGTGGCATACGGGCGGCAGTTGCCGCGCCCGGAAGCCGATATTCACGAAGCGCACGCCCGTTATTTTAACTACCCCTCGCGGAGCCGAACCAAGGTACTTTCCGATTCCGCCAGCTTAGGTCTCAAGACTTGTTTCAGCTCCGACTCGTTCGCGGCGTACAGACGCACGGCCCTTGAGGCGGTCGGCGGATTTCCGATCGACGTGATCGGTAGCGAAGACGCCTATGTTGCCGCTAAAATGCTGCTGGCGGGCTGGAGCGTCCGTTATGAAGCCGACGCTCTCGTTGTTCATTCGCACAGTTATTCTCTTTGGCAAGAATTTCGGCGTTATTTCGATATCGGCGTGTTTTACGGGCAGGAAGACTGGATTGAACGCCAATTCGGCAGAGCACGCGGGGAAGGGCGGCGTTTTGTCATTTCAGAAGTTAAGCACATCATTCAGTTGGGACAAACTTGGCGAATACCCGAATGCATTTTGCGTTCCGCGCTAAAATTGTTGGGGTATCGGCTAGGTTGGATACACAAGGCCTTGCCGCTGGCCCTTAAGCGGCGCATCAGCATGTTTCCTCGTTATTGGGAGTCTCTGGATCTATCATGACTTTTGAAAACCGCTACGGACGGGTACGGCGGCATTTTCCGGTTCTTGCATATCTTCTAACTCTGGGATTGGTTGCTTGCGGTTCGCCTGCTAAAGTCGGTTTACCTGATGAGGAAGCAATGGCGGAACGGGATTTGCGAAGGATCGATCTTAGTGAATTGCCGGTTCCGGTTACCAGGATCGTAAGCGGGGACACCCTACGTGTCCTCAGGCAGTCTCCAACGCCGATTTCAAAAAGCGAACCAACGATGTTCCTCGTGCGTCCGGACGGTAAGTTTGCTTATCCGAATGTGGGTTTAGTCCAAGCGGTGGGCCGAACCCCCGAGCAGGTTGCCAACGAAATTACCGAAAAACTAAGCGGAATTTATCGTTATCCATTGGTGGCGGTCAACATTGCTAACGGGTCGGGCAATCGGGTGTTTGTCGGTGGGGCCGTCGCCAAACCCACCAATATTGACGTCAGCGCGCCCACGAGTTTGGAACAAGCAATACTGGACGCCGGCGGATTGCAAGCGGCGGCGGATGGTGAACACGTCGCATTGCTCAGGATAGGCGAGGACAATCTTTACCAAGTTTACTTTATTGACTACGCTCGGTTGCTGGACGACCCCTCCAGGCAACGGCGTTTATTGTTGCAGCGCGGCGACGTCGTGTTCGCACCGAAATCCGATTTGGGCAACGCGATAGAAGTGGTGGATTTGTATTTCAGACAATTGATTCCGTTTAGCAAGTCCGTCGGCCTCGGGCTGAGTTACTTCAGTTACGGCTACATCCAATAGGCCGCGAATTTTAAAATGAGCACAATTCACGGAAACCGATACCGTTCCATCCAAATCGCCTGGTTGGACGCCAGCCGACCGACCTTAGCCGGCATTGGCGGATCGAGGCGGCGGACTTCGATCTGTGTGGGCGAGAAGGCATTCGAGCAGTTGTTGATCCCACTATTTCCGAAAACCTTACTCCTTGCGCTTTGCCTAAGCGGTATGGGTTTGACTGCTTGTAGTTCACCCAGCCAAATACCACTGCCCGAAGAAATAGCTTTGGATGCCATGGAATTGCAAGTGGCTGATATCAGAGATTTACCCGAATCGGAAACCCACGTCATGGCCGGAGACGTGTTGCAAATCGTCCGCGACATCGCACCAAAGGTCGAGCCTGAAGAAAATACCCGCTTCCAAGTCCGCCCGGACGGTGGATTTTCCTATCTGGACGCCGGTACCATAGTAGCCGTTGGCCGTACTCCGGAACAAATTGCCGACGATATTTCCAGCAGGCTTGCCAAAATTTATCGTTATCCCAAGGTTACCGTGAACATCATGAGCGCGCCGGGAAACCGGGTACAAGTCGGTGGGGCGGTGCAGAATTCGGTATCGATCGACATTACGACGCCAACCAGCCTCGACCAAGCCATTGTCGGTGCCGGCGGACTACTTTCTACGGCCGATGCTAGTCACGTCGCATTGTTGCGGCTCGACGCAACGAATCGATACAAAGCGTACTTTACCGATTTCGGTCAGCTTTTGGAAATTCAGGCCCAGCGTCGTCCGTTGATGTTAAAACGCGGCGACATTGTGTTCGTGCCCAAATCCGCGTTGGGCAATGCCATCGAAGTCGTGGATTTGTACATGAATCAGTTACTGCCCTTCACCAAATCCATCGGGTTGGGCGCCAGCTACAGTTGGACGCCGGCCAACAACAACACGACAAACGCCGTTAACAATTCCAATGGAAATTAATTTCTGACGCCATGATTGAGATCCGCTCATTTAGAGACATCGCACGGCTATTTTTCATTTTTTACAACGAATTTCGGCTGGCTGTCGTCGTTACGGTTAGCGTGGCCGTTCTCGGCGCGTTTTTATTGCCGTCCCGATTCGAGTCCGAAGCGCGGTTATTGGTCAAGCCGGGCCGTGAAACCAGTATTTTACCGATCGAGTTTGGAGACCGGCAAACCTTGGTGGCGCCCAGCACGCAGCGCGATCCGGTGGTCGACGAAGAAAAAATGCTGACCGGCCGGCCCATCATACGTAAGGTCGCGGAATATTATTTGACCCAGATGGAAGGTCAAGCGCCACAGGGATTCTGGAAAACCCTCAAGCATCATATGAAGGAAGCCGCCGGTTGGGTATTGGACAAACTGCGAAGTGGCTTGGTCTCGGTGGGTTTGTCCGAAGACCAAACGCCAGTCGATCGATTGGTCGGAAAATTGGAGAAAGCCTTCGAGGTCACTCACGCCGCCGGTTCGAACGTGATGGAAGTGGGTTTTACCTGGGACGACCCTTACATAGCCCAGCAGGTGGTTTCCAAGTGGATTGAGTTTTATCAAGAAGAGCGCGCGCGAGCGCTCGGGGACAAGAGTCTTTACGAATTTTACGAATCCGAGAGCCGGAAATTGGCAAGACAGATCGCCGAAGATAAAAATACGTTGGCGACATTGCTGATGAGCATCGACGGTATCAGCTCCAAGGAAAAGTTGGAAGCCATTAGTAACCGCTTAAACAAGTTGAATGCCGAACGGTCTGAAGCCATCGCGGAACAATCCGGCCTGCAAAAAGGCGTAACCAGCGCCAATCAATTGGCGATGGGCTTGCCTAAGGAAGTCACCACTCTGCGGGAATTGAGTTTGAACCCGGTTCGTCAGGATTTGTTGATCAAACTGAATCAAATGCAGGTTGATCGGGTAGAGGCGCTGAAAGTTTATAAGTCTGACGCTCCGCAAATCAACGATCTGGATGCGGCCATCGATTCGCTGAAGGCTCAAATCGATTTGGAAAACCATTCCATCCAGAATATGGAAAATCGCGCGCCCAACGAGTTGTTTACGACATTGCAACGGAATTCCTTGCAAAGCAGTACGCGGGTCCACGAGCTTGCCGCGCGGATTGCCGCATACGACAACGAACTGGCCGAACTGAAAGGCGACTACCAACGCATCTTGACCATGGAACCGGAAATTTCCCGATTGGAACGCACCTTGGCAGAGGCCGAAAAGAGCCATGCCTTGTATTTAAGCAGTCTGGAAAAAGCCCGAATCGACCGAGAATTGGATAAAAGCCGGATCAGCAACATAGCGGTCATTGAGGAGGCTACGTTTAGTCCGGCCAGAGTGTTTCCCAAAAGTTTGACGATACTGCTGGCGGCGTTTCCGGCCGGTATCGCGGTTGGTTTTCTGGTGATTTATCTGAGCTATCTGCTCGACCAGCGCATCCATGACGGCAGTTCGATCGAAACCGCGTTCGGCGTACCGACTTGGTGCTCGATACCGGATCAGCGTGCGGAAGATAGCCAAACCGCGATTTTCGACGCCGCCATTTACCGCTTTTATAGTTTGCTACCCAGGGACAGACTTGCGAACGAAGGATTGACGATAGGCATAGCCTCGGCTAGGCATGGCGAAGGCGTCAGTTTTATCGCCCATGCGTTTCTGCAGGTATTGGCTGACCGCAAAATCGGCGCCCGAATCGCCGTAAACGAATCGGATGTCGCGAAACCCGGCGAAGTCGTGTTGATTGAAGCATCGGCCCTGTCCAGCAACAGAGCGGCATTTCTGATGCTTAGGAATGCCAATTTGATTCTGCTGGTCGTTCAAGCTGGCCAATCAACGGTGCCCGTCATCGAAAATGCGTTGTCGATCCTGAGAACCGCGTTCCAAAAGGTGGACGGCGTGATCGTCAATCGTCGCAGTTATGAGGTTCCGGCCAGCTTATTGGCTCGGTTCGAAAATTTGAAGCGAGCAATCTGATGCGCATAGCTCTGATTTCGCCATTGCCTCCCGAGCAAACCGGCATTGCCGATTACGCGGCCGCGTTCAAAAATGCGCTTGAAGGGCAGGGCGTCACTGTCGACGTGCCTTTTTCCGGGATGGCTATCGCAGGTACGCCGGAAAGCGTGGCCCGGTACATGGCGGCAATCGATTGGGCGGTTTATGACGTGGTGCATGCTGAGTTGGGCGGAGGACGGATACGAGAGTTTCTGGCATTGGAATGGCTAGCCGCGCATGCTCCGACGGTGGCGTTAACCGCCACCGTGCACGATCCCGAGCGCTTAATCTGGAAGCCCGCCAGTTTGCCGGGGCCGTTGGCGATGGCGGCCCGACTACCGCGCGCCGTTTATCAAGCCTTGGTATTGCTAGCCGATCCGTTGACGTTAGCGAGGGAGCGGCGCTTGGCGCGGCGTTTGTCGGGAATTGTCACCTTGACCGAAACTGGAGCGCGTTGTTTGGAGCAGCGGATGAAGCTCGCCAGCGGCGCGGTGACGACGATAGCGCACGGCAACTTTACGATCGACGAGCAAGCTCCACCGATAGCGCCACCGGACGGGCCGTTAAAGCTGTTGTATTTCGGTTTTATTTATAAAGGCAAAGGGATCGAGGACTTGATCGATGCGATTGCCTTACTGTTTCGGCAACGACCGGAAGCCCAGCAGAAATTGAGTTTGACCTTGGCTGGCGGAACCGCGCCAGACATCGCATTCGGCGACGATAATTCCTACATTGCCGGGCTGCAACGCCAATTGACGGAAGCGGGCTTGGCGGAAAGCCATGTTCATTGGCAGTTGGATGTGCCGGCTGCCGAGATTCCCCATATCATCCAGGCGCATCATGTGTTGGTGCTGCCTTATAAGGAGTCGAAAAAACTCGCCTTTTTGGGGCGCATGTTGGGCACCAGCGGCGCTTTGTCCTGGGCCAACGCTTGCGGTCGGGGGGTGATCAGCTCCGATGCCCGCGCATTCGTCGAAGAAGTTTCCCATGGCAACGGTGCCGTGTTTCCGCAAGGCGACAGTGTGGCGTTGGCGACCGAATTGGTCAAATTATTGGATCAGCCGGAAACGATTGGCGCGTGGAGCCGCTCGGCGACGGCAATGGGCCAAGCTCGGGCTTGGCCGCGGATCGCGTCTGCCTTCAGCGCGATGTTTAAATCAGTTTCGGGGAAAAGTCATGATTAGCAAATTTTGGCGTTTAATCGGCTTGGTCTTCTTGTTTGCGGGAATGGCGTTTAACCAGCCAAGGGCCGCGGACCTGTATTTGATTCCGCCCAAGCCATTAGTCTGGAAGGATTTCCTGGGTGTTAATGCCCACCTGCTATGGTTCAATGAGGCGCAATACAGCCAACAGTTGAGTCAACTGAAGGCGCTCGGGCTGGAATGGGTCAGGATCGATGTACATTGGGATCGCCTGGAGCCGGAAGAGAAAAAATTTGTGTGGGAACCCTTGGACGGCGTTGCCGATGCGTTGCAACAACAGCAGGTTAAATCGGTTGTTTATCTGGTTGGTTCGGCACCGTTCGCCAGTAGCTCTATTTTACCGTTCGGGCAGTCCGATCAGTATCCGCCCAAGGATGTCAATGTCTTTGCGGATCGGATGGTGACCCTGGCCAAACGGTATCCTGTAGTCAATGCCTGGCAAGTCTGGAACGAGCCGAATTTGCCGGCGTTCTGGCAACCCTTGGCCAGTCCGGACGACTACGGCAAATTGTTCAACGCATCTTACCAGGCTCTGCGCGGCGGCGCTGCGGACAAGACGGTGGTGATGGCCGGCATGGCGTATTACAGTCAAATGCCGTTGCGCAGCGGTTTGATGTTGGAAGAGTTGGCTCAGAAGATCGGTTCGCCGTGGCGAGGATCGATAGTCGCTTATCACCCTTACAGTTTGTCCCCGGAAGGGGACGACCCGAGCGTTGCGGATTTTGTCGTCCGCACCAAAACTCTGAATGCCCGTTTACGCGCTACCAGCCCGCTTGGGATTTGGGCCACCGAATGGGGATGGTCAAGCTATGACGGTCCTAAGGAAGAGCAGGACTTGATCGGCGTGGATGGCCAAGCCGACTATCTATTGCGGCGTTTGGCGTTGATCAGCGCCGTCGATTTCGATCGAGTATTTTTGTTTGCGCTGTCCGACCTGGACGAGCGCGCCAGTTACCGGGATCGCTATTATGGTCTACTGGACCTGAACGGCAATCCCAAGCCGGCCTATACCGCATTAGCCAAATTTCTGGCCATTACCGGACCGCGTCTTAATCCGGGGACCATGCCGAAAGTCAGCAGTTTGCCCAAGGACTTGGCAACGTTCAGCGTCAGTTGGATGAAACCGGACGGCACGCAGTTGTTGATGTTTTGGGCGAAGAATGCCGGCACGATGGAGTTGGCGAATATCCAGTCGGCGATCTTGCATCAACCGCTCAAGCAGACCTCGAAAGCATTAACCGTGAATGGCGGCAAAGTGTCCGTGCCGGTAGCCCAGCAGTTACAAATTTTGGAGTGGCGCTAATCGCTGCGACCTTTAGTCCATGATCGCCTCAGCAAATTCAACGATGCCAGCACTGAAAATATTGTGGACCTTACCGTATCTGCCGTGGCCGACCACCAGCGGCGGGAAGGTGCGCCAGTACCATTTACTGCGTAGCCTGAGTGAGCGCGGCCATCGGATTACCTTGTTGGTGCAAAGCAAGGAGACCTTGTCGGAATCGGCTCGGGAGCAGTTGGAATCGGTCGTCGAAAGATTGATCGTGTTGCCCAGGCGACCGTTGAAGCATCCCTACTCGCTGGCGGCCGCCGCATTCGCTCCTTATCCGTTGCTAACCAGCGTTAACGGACTGGCACCGGCATTGGAGCATCAGTTCTCGCAATTGCTGAAAGAGCCTTGGGATGTCGTCCAGATTGAACACAGTTACGCACTGCAACCCTATTTGCACTCCTTGCGGGATCGTCGGCAAGATTTCGTATTGACCGAGCACAACGTCGAGTCCTCGCTCGGTGCGGCAACCTATCAGCATTTGCCCAAATGGATTTGGCCTTTCGTGGTTTACGATCAATGGCGCTACCGGCGTTGGGAGAAGTCGGCATTGAAGTCGCCGGCCCGTTTGATCGCGGTCACCGAGAGTGATGCCGCCGAGTTGGGTAGAATTGCCGGGCGCGACGTGGACGTGGTGATTAACGGCGTCGATACTCGAGGGTTCGCTAGCGTCGTCCCGGATTTGACTAGCCAGCGTATCTTATTTGTCGGCAATTTCGAGTATCCGCCTAACCGCGATGCGGTGGAATGGTGTCTGAATGACATCATGCCCAAGGTTTGGGCGCGCATGCCGGAGGCGAAGCTTGCGGTCTGCGGTTACGCGATGCCCGAGAAATGGGCTGGACAATGGCCGGACCCCCGCGTGGAATGGTGCGGTTTCGTTAACGATTTGACCTTGGAGCAAGGGCGCTCGGCGGTGTTTCTGGCCGCGTTGCGCGAAGGCGGCGGGTCCAAACTCAAGGTGCTGGAGGCGCTGGCGGCGGGTTTGCCGTTGGTCAGTACCAGCCAGGGTGTGTCCGGATTGAGCTTGCAAGCCGATGTGGAGTATGCGCGCGGCGACGATGCCGACGGTCTCGCGACAGCCTTGATCGACAGTTTGCGCGATCCGGATCGGGCCGGCGACATGGGGAAGGCAGGGCGGCTTTATGCCGCTAATCATCATGACTGGCGAGTTGCCGCCGATCAATTGGAATCCGTTTACCGGAAAATGACCGATGCGCGTAGGAATTGATTATCGTCCGGTGGTGGCGGCTCCGTATTCCGGCATCGCCAGACAGGTGTTGGCCTTGGAGCAAGCCTTGATCGACGGCGGAGCCGAAGTCTTCCGCTTTAGTCCGGCTCCGGCCGACCACCCGTTGCGGCAACGGTTGCTGTGTCCCGATGAGCCTAGCCCAGCCGAAGGTTTGCACCGGCCGCGAGAGCGCCTCAAGTTCGAATGGGCATTCTTACCGAAAGCTGTCGAAGCTCAGTGTTTAGATTTGTATGTCGCGACCGCGAACACCGGCTTGCCGGTCAAACGCGTGGCGGGGACCCTCTACGCGTTACTGTTGCACGACGTGTTTCAATTGACGATGCAAAACTATCATGCGAGCCGCGTTAGAGCGCTGGTTTACCGGTGGATAGACCGTGTAGGGATTGCTCATTCAGTGCGACTGGCCGATGTAATCTGGTCGCCTTCCGCTTTTACCGCCGGCGAAGTTGCGAGATTGTTTCCCAAACAGGCGCGGCGTATTTCCGTATTGCCGAATGCCGTGCCGGCATCGGCGAATGCCGCCGATGCCCCGCCGGATGGTGTGCCCGATCGGTATTGGCTGGTGGTTGGGACGCGCGAGCCGCGAAAAAACATCCCTTGGTTCATCGAAAATTGGCGGCTGGCTAGGAGTAGCGATGCGGTAATCCCGGAATTGGTGTTGGTCGGTCATCCCCAGGATATACCGGCCGACCAGCGCGATTTGCCTGGTTTGATGATTATAAGCGGTTTGAGCGATAGCCAATTGGGGGCGCTTTATGCGCACGCCGATCGCCTTTGGCAGCCGTCGCTGGCGGAGGGTTTCGGCTTGCCTGTCGTCGAAGCATTGGGCCATGGCACGCCGGTGGCTGTCGCGATCGGTTCCGCGCTGGATGAAGTGGCGCCGCCGTCCGCGCCGAGGTTTTCGCCGTTGGACGGCGAGGCCCTGCAAATTATGATGCGGGGTTTGGCCGGCGACGCGCCTAGTCGCGACACCGATAGCGCGAGGCAATGGGCGGCCCGCTACGCCATGCCCGAATACACCCGGCGGGTTTGGGCCTTGGTTGACGACCTGATCAACGCCAACCACTGATGGCCGTACAGGGCAAATTCCTGGCCGTCGCGTTGGGCTTGCTGTTTGGTGGCTTGCTGACGCTGTTGGATCCGGCGAAAACCGTTTTGGCGTTGGTGGCGCTGGCGATGACGATTGCCGTCATGCGTCGTCCGCTGCTGGGCCTGTTGCTGTTTGCGTTCTTCGCCACCTTGATTCCTTATACGACGGTTCAGTTGGGAATACGGATCACGGTGTCCGAAGCCTTGCTGGCGCTGACTTGGCTCGGCGTTTTCTGGCAATTGACGATACGCCGCTGCCGCTGGGTAGTCGGCAGCACCGAGCGGCAGCTGATTTGGCTGATGCTGTTTACGACGATTCCGTTCGCGGTCGGGCAACTGACCATCCAGGCCGAGGGTAGCGGACTGGTCAACTGGATACGTTGGCTGATGAACGTTTCGACGTTGTTGTTGGTGCCGATGTTGATCGACGACGATCGCAAGCGCGACAAACTGTTGGTGGCCTTGCTGCTGGGGACGCTGGCGATGCTGACATTGTCGATTTTTTATTTTTTGAAGGATCGCAACGCCAATACTTTCATTCCGGTGTTGGAAAAACTCAAATACGCACATCCCGAGGCGGTCAAGGACATTTTCTCGGCCAATTTCAGCCGGATGGCTTCGCCTTGGGTGCATCCGAATCTGACCGGTGGCGTACTGGTGTTATTTTTGCCGTTGGCCTATTTCTATGCCCGTTTTCAAAACGGTTGGCGTAGCCTGCTGGGTTGGACGGTGGCGCTGATGGGCGCGGCCGGTTTGTTGTTCAGCATGTCCCGAGGTGCCATTGTCAGTCTGGCGCTAGTCTTGTTGTGGCTGACTTGGCTGCGAGTGCCGGGCGCCGGGCGAATTATCGGCACTGCGACGGTATTGGTCGTCGGCTTGGTGTTGTTTTATCCGCCGCTGCAAGAGCGTTTGTCGACCACCTTTTCGTCCACCAACGCCAGCACCGAAATTCGGATGGACGAGTACCGGCGTTTTCCGGATGCGATGGCCCGCTATCCGTTGGGCATCGGCTTCAAAACCGATCCGCCGCCGCCGAATACCGGTTTACTCGGCATTTCCAATCTGTGGCTCAATTTTATTTATAAAACCGGCATTCCCGGCATGTTGCTGTTTATCGCGGTAACGGTGGCCTGGTGGCGAGAGATCAAACCCCGCGGTTGGCTGAATCTGTTGAACCGCGAACGGGCGGTTTGGATCGGCAGCAGCGCGGGCTTGCTGTCGGCCTTGCTGACCGGTCTGTTCGATCACTATTACAGTTTTACGATGGTTTTAGTCGCTCTGTTCTGGATGATCATGGCCCTCGGCCTGCATTCGGCGCGGCGCTTGGCGATTGAGGGCGATCCTTTGTTATTTACCGGGCAAAACAGGAGAGATACGCAATGAAACACCGCATTTACCATTCCAACGCCGTTCGCGATCGTCTGGTGGACTACGCCGAAAAACTGGCGGTCGACGCCGGCGAGTTACTCGTGGCCTATGAGTGGATGTTGGCTAACGACGTTGCTTTCGAGGAAGGCGACGCTGACCGTCCGCGGGTGTCGATTTGCTCGGTCAACATTGAAATGCGGATCGAGCAACCGCTGGCGCGGCGGTTTTACGCCTTATTGCGCGATGAAATTCCGACCACCTTCGTGCCGGCCTACGGCATCAATTGGCCGACGTTAAAGGACCGTTGGCTGCGGGCCTGGGAGCAGTGGTACAACATTTTGATCAACAAGATTCCCAGTCACCATCTACGCATCGCTTGGCTGAGGCTGGGGGGCGCCAAGATCGGTAAGGGATCGTCGATTTGGCGGAATACCGAAATTATCGGCGTCGAAAACTTGGTGATCGGCGACGATACCTGCATTGCTTGGCATTGCCAGATCGATGCCCGCGCCGGTTTGATCATTGGTAATCACGTTGCGGTGGCTTCGCACGCCAAGATCATTGCCGGCACCCACGATTTGGAAGCACCGGAATTTTGGTCGGTATCGGCGCCGATTTACATCGAAGACTACGTCTGGATCGCTACCGGAGCTTTGGTTGGGCACGGTGCCAAGATCGGCAAGGGCGCGGTCGTGACCGCCAACACCGTGGTCAGCAAGGAAATCGCACCGTATAAGATCGTCGGCGGTATGGGGGCCAAACCGATGGGCGAACGGCCTCACGATCTCACCTATAAGGTCGGCGGCAAGGGGCTGTTCTGCCTGTTCTACTAAATGCTGGGATCCACGCTGTTATTGACGCTGGCCACGCTGGCCGGCCTGGTTGCCGGCTTCGGTCGGGAGTGGCTATTGATCGCCGATTGGGGCGCGGGCGCCAAGACCGATGCCTTTCTGGTGGCGATGTTTTTGCCGGAGGCGATTCGGGTCATGCTCGCCGGCGGCCTATTGTCGGCGGCAATGTTGCCGTTGTGGCAACGCGCGGATACTCAGATTCAGCCGCGTTGGTTGAGCGGCCAAATCGCCCATTGGCTGGCGGCCGGCCTTGGCCTGGCGCTGGCGATCGCGGCGGCCGCTCCGCTATTGATCGGCTGGATCGGTCCCGGTTTGGCGGCGGCGGACCGCGAACGCGGCACCGAGGTTTTAATCTGGCTGGCTTTCACGATTCCCGGTTTTCTGACGCAGGCGGTGTTGACGGTGCCGCTGCAAGCCGCCGGCCGTTTTCTACTGTCGGGCTTGGGTTCTCTGTTGTTCAATTTGCCGCCGGTGGTGTACTTGGGGTGGGCCGGTAAACAGGCCGATGAAATTTGGTTGGCGCAGAGTTTTCTGGTCGGCAGTGCGCTGATGGCGCTGGTATTGTTTCCCTCCGCCTGGGGATTCGGCTGGCGGCCTTGGTTGGCAGGCGCGAAAGGCGAGTTTGCTCAGGTTTGGCGCCAGCTTTGGCCCTTGTTGCTCAGTAGCGGCGCCAGCCAAGGTTTGGCGTTGTTAGAGCGGCTGACTGCGTCCTTGCTCGGCGAAGGCTCGGTGACGCTGGTCAATCTGGCGCGTAAATTGGTCAATATTCCGCTGATTGCGTTAATGGGTTTGAACCAAGTGCTGCTCGGCAAAATGAGCGGCGAAGGTGAACAGAGCCGTTTACGTCTGATGCAGCGAGGCTTGTCGATTTGCACCCGGCTGACCTTGTTGCCGGTGGCCGGACTGATGTTGATCTCGCCGCTATTGGTAGCCAAATTATTGCCGGCCGGCTTGAGTCAAGGGCCGTTGCCGTTATTGCTGGCCTTGTTTGCGCTGTCCATTGTATTCGGCAGTTGGAACGCCTTGCTGGCCCGCTATTTTTACGCGGGCGCCGATACCCGCACGCCGTTGTTGTGCGAATTGTCGGGCAGCGGCGTGCAAGCGGTGTTATTGCTGGCCTTGCCCGCTTACCTCGGCATTTGGGGGCTGCCCGCCGCGGTCATGGGCGGGGTGTTCAGTACCGGCGTGTTGCTGGCCGGCAAGGTTTCCAACGGACTGTGGCGGCGACTCGCCAAGCTCAGCCTACTGGCCTTGCTGGTGTGCGGTGCTTGTCTGTTCACGCTGTTTCAGCTCTATCCGGCGCTGGCCGCCACACTGTAGCGTTTCCCATGGCTTCGGCCACACTGTCGGATCAAGTTTCCAACGGTCTAACCTCGGCGGGCCGGCCCATGCATAATCTGACGAAAACGCGGGCGGCGGCGATGCCGTTGACGACGAAGGCGATCGTGATCGGTAACGCGAACCAGGGATGTTGATTGGTGGCGTGCGCGAGTAACAGGTCTTCGCCCAAAAAGGCCGGCGTGATTGGAAAACCGACCAAGCCCAAAAAGCTCAAAAACAGCAGCAAGGACCAGCCGGGTTGGGTTTCGGCCAACGCCCGATACCGGAACGGCATCGCCGCGAAATCTTCGTCGCGCAGCAGGCGTTTCAGGACGAAAATGCCGAGCAGCCAGGACGGTACAATGCCGCTGGCAAACAGCAGGACATCGGGGGCGGCCTCCGGCGTCATCATCCACACCGCCGCGCCGGCCAGTAGGCAGCTTAGCGCAATTGCGTGCCAAACCCGCAGCGGATTGCGGTTTTGACTGAATGCGCCCAGTGTCGCCAATACCATGGCCAGTGAGACCGGCATGGACAAATACGCCGGATCGACGGATTGTTGCAGTTTCGACACCGGAATCAGCGCCAGTACCGAAAATAGCACCAAGTATTTAATCGCCGGCCGCACGGCGTTCGCTCGACTGCCGATGGCCTTCAACGGGTCCCACAAACTCATTCTCACCAGCCGCTCCAGATTGCCTTCCTGCAACGCGAACACGTACAAGGTGTTTTGCAGCACACCCGGCAGGGTGTCGCGAATCGAGTAGGGCAAACGGTCGCGCATCGCGCTGGGTTTGATGACGAAGTCGGTATCCACCGATCCCTCGACCCTTAACAGGTGAGCGACGATGGACGGCGAGACCAGCAATTGGTAGCAGCGCAAGAAGGCGTTACCGAGAAAATGCATCAAAACCAGAGGTTCCAAACCGAATGCCAGTTCGACGAACATGAAGCCAACCTGGGTAATCGATGCATAGGCGATCTGACCCTTGATGTTGGATTGGGTTTTCTCCGACAAGCTGGCGACGACGATGGTCAGCAAGCCGATCGCCAACACGACCAGACGACTCAAATAATGGTAGCTCCAGATCGGCATCGTCCGCAGTAGCAAAAACACGCCCAAATGGATGGACAAGGCACCGTAAAATATCGCGCTGGATGGGGTCGGACCTTCCATCGCCCGCGGCAACCAAAAACAAAACGGAAACTGCGCCGATTTGCCGGAAGCGGCGATCACAATCAACCACGACAAAAACAGCAACGAGGCATAGCCGGCCGGCGGCATGGCCGCGTGATCGAACAAGTTGGCCAGCTCGCTGAAGTGTTGGCTCTCGTGAAACAGCAAATGGCTCATCCAGGCGCCCAGCAACAGACCGACGTCGCAAAACCGGTAGATGGTGTAGGCGCGCAACGCATTACGGACCGGTTGCGGCCGATGTCGATAAAAGGCGATCAGCAGAAACGAACAAACGCCGACAATTTCCCAGCCGGCGAACAACATATCGATCGAGCCCGACAAAATCACCAGATTTAAACCGAAGCTAAAGCCGAAGATGGTCAGGAAAAAGCGCTTATAGCCGGATTCGCGGTGCAGGTAGACCCGGCAATAGCGGACGATGATCGCGAATATCGCCCAGGCGCAGAACAGATAGGTCGCACCGACCACGTCCAAATAGAACAGTATCGGGAAGTGGTAGTCGCCGCGAGCGTACAGATCGAACCAAATGAATTCGTGGTTCGGGAAGCCGTAAGCGGACCATGTCGCCAACAGGGTCAAAACGCACGAGCCCATCAGACGCGCGGTCCAAAGGCTGATTCTGGCGATGCGGTGTTCGTTCGGCGCCGATGCCAGAATCAGCAAAAAGCCGAGCATCGGTAAAAACAGGCTGGCGAGTATCAAGCCATTCATGCGGGTCTCCCAAGCAATTGATGGACCGGTATCGTTTCGGTTTTACCGACGATAATCCGTTCGGAATGCGGCGCGGCGGGCGGCTGTAACGACGCCGGTAGGCGTACGGCTTCCCAGCCCCGCGCCGAGTAATAAAACAGTTCGTGGCTGAGCGGATCTTGGCAGGCAAAGCGTATCCACTCGTTGTCCAGCCATTCCTTCAGATCGCCGATTAAGGCCAGGGCTTGATCGACGATGTCCCGGCGCTGCTCGATCACCATCAGCAGTCGGGCCGGTTCGTGAACTTCGATCATTTGCTGCGGCAGTCCGGTACGCAAGTCGCCCTCGACGCCATTGGCGACGCCCAGCAGGCCGATCACGTTGTGCGGTAGTTTGGTGCCGGCGCCATAGACCGAATTGTCGACGCGGGAAAATAGGTATTCGAGGTTGATGCCGCCGCACACCGGAATGATGGCGCCAAGGATTTTGGCCAGGATTTCCCCTTGCGGGTCACTGTCCGGCACGTAGGAATGCAAAAATGAACGGCGATCCAAAAATAATTGGCGGCTCAGTTCTCGGCGGCCGACCACGCAGTAAAGATTGTTGGAATGGTTGTATTCCGGACGCGGCTCGAAAATCGACGAGGCGCGCGCTACCACGTGGCGGTGGGCCTCCTTATTGGAATGCGATTGCGGTCCCAATTCGAACCAACGGCAGCGTTCGCGGGCGTTTCTGAGCAAGGCATGTTGCATCGCATGCTTGAACGTATGCAGTTTGCTTAGATCGCGGTGCCGGTAGGCGTTCGGATCGAAGTAGCTGATTTCGTCCCGGCTGGTGTTGTGCAGTGCGGCGACGAAATAGGTGTCGTCCGGAATCGAGATGCCCCGTTCGCGCAGAATGTCGCGTACCGACGAATGGTTGGCCATCCAGGCAAAGGCGCGGGCATTCGGCGCGCCCGGCTTGCCGGAGCAGGCGCCGCAATCGTAGGCGGCGAAGTGCGGGTTGTTGACGCTGCTGGAGCCGTGAGCCACGATGACTACCAATGGCGCGAACCCCTGGGTCAGGCCAATGTTACGCAGTAAACCGCCGACTCGGTCGGCCATCTCCGCAAACGAGAAACCCAGCAAATAACCTTCCTCGGTCGGCTCGTCGTTTTCTCGCAATAGGTGCAGATGCGAGTGGGCTTCGACTTCGCTGAGTTGTTGGACCTTGGGAACGCCGGCGCCGGGACGAAACACGTTCCAGGCCAAACGAATCGCGTATCCCAAGCCGATGGTTTGGGTAAATAGCCAGCCCCGAAACATCGAATGCGCCGAGAAATGCATGCCGGCCAGATTTTTGGTTTTGGTTTTGGTTTTTTTCCGGTGTTGATGGGGGGCTTCCTCGCGTATCAAATGCTTGGGGGTGATGACGGCCGGGCATTGGGCGACCGGGTAAACGTCGTCCAAACCCTGATATAAGAAGTCGATGCCGAAAAAACCGGCGGCGCCGAAAGTTTCGATGCTTGGATCGATTTCTTCCAGATGCCGACGCAGCGAGCATTCTCGGTCGTCGATGCAAAACAGGGCCTGGGCGGTCGGGCTGACTTTGGTCGTATTTGGAGTTGCTCGCGTTACCGGCTGGTTGACCAATGCGGCCAGCAACTCGCTGTGCATGGACCATTCCATCGCTTCGTGCCAGACCCGTAAACGCAACGGGATCGCCAAATCGGCAAGCTGGTGTTCGAAGCGCGGTAAGGTGTCCAACTGGGGTAGCTTGGCGATGTTGCTAAACTGCTTGCCGCGTTTTTTGGTCAGAAATGCCAGCTCGCAGGCCATTTCGAAAGCGATCAACTGCTTCAACGAAATCGTCCGTTTAGCCAGCAAGGCTTGCGGATTGAGCTCGATCAACCTGACCATGCCGGCCCAACCGGGGTGAGAGAGCAGCAACTCCAACAGATATTGTTCGTACCAGGACTCCGCGCCGACCATGCGTTCGAGGCAATGAGCGATGACGCCGTCAGGCCCTTGATTTAACAATTCGCGCACTTCGGCGATATGAAAAGGATAGAGCGGCAGCAAACTGTTTTGCGTCAAGCGCAGCACGCAATCCCAGAAGCTTTCGCCGTCCTTGGCCAAGGTCCAGCGGCTGATACCTTGGTCGAGAAAATTGCCCAGCAGGCGGAATACCACCGGATGGGCCAACGCGTTCAAATCGACTTCCAGAGCCGTCATCCAATGCGCGCGTATGCCGTGGTTAGCGAGCGAAATCGGCGGATAGTGACTGTGCTTGTCGTCTTCGAACAGGCGTTCGCGTAGCGCGGCGCGTTCGGCCTCCGGGCAATCGCAGTGCGCCAAGGCCCAGTCGATCGCATCGTCGCGAATACGGCCTTGCCGGTAGCGGCTTTGATAATCGGCTAACGGCAAATAGCTGCGGGCGCCAAAGATGCGAGCGGCAATCGCCACGCCTTCATGGAAGGGCTTGTCCTGCACCGCGTGCAGCGTATTGTGGTGGATAAAATCTTTTAGCGGGCCTTGTGTAGGCAGCCAATGGGCTATGTGTTCGATCGCCGCATCCAGATCGAAGCCTCCGGTACTGCCGAGAAGCTGATCGTTTAGCGGTGTAGTGGGTTTGGAAACCGTCATGGGTACATCAACCTCGTATCAAAAGAAAAGAGCCGGCAAACCTGAGTTCCGTGGGTTGCCCGATGCGCGGGTGGGCGACCACGAGTAAGCGGTCCGGTTTACCTCGGGGCATGCCGGACTTTAATTTAGTAATGCACAAGTCATGCCTGTTCGTAAATCATTGAATCGTAATATCTAATTCTAGAATATCGATAGGCTTCGGTGCAAATCGCCGGGGTAGCTGGTTGATTTCAACCGGACGCCGGCCTCAGTTCGGCGGCTTGAATAGACCGCTAGCCAGGCAGCGTTTGTTCGGTTTGGTGCGGCGCGCGCACCGTCTTGTCCCGAATGATAGGGAGCGTTTTCGTAACGCCGTGCAGCGAGCTCTGTTGGCGTGGATTTGAGGGGCGTGGACCGGGCGATTCGCCGGCAATCAGCAAGAGTTTGCACCGCGAGTGGTGCAAATCGCGCGCGTGGTGGATTTCAACCAAGGTGCGTGGTTTTAATAAACCAGCCTGGTCGAATGCCAAGCGATTGGACGCGAACCAAAGCCGTGCAAACCTAGTATTTGCGGGAGGTTGAGGTGCTTGGCATATTTCTGGCTTAACAAAGGTTTTCCATTAAGCTGAGATTTACCATGTCGCAAGCATCCACTGTAGCTTTACCTAAAACAGGTATACCGGGGTTGGTCGAAAACTGGCGTAGCGATTTGCTGTCCGGTTTTTTGGTGTTTTTGATTGCGCTGCCGCTATGTTTAGGGATAGCGATGGCGTCCGGGTTTCCGCCGATGGCCGGCATTATTTCCGCGATTATCGGCGGCGTGGTGGTCTCGCGGATCAACGGCTCCTATATGACGATCAATGGCCCGGCCGCCGGTTTGATTGTCGTCATCGTCGACGCAGTGCAATCGCTCGGACAAGGCGATGCGATGGCCGGATACCGCTACACCTTGGCGGCCATTGTCGTTGCCAGCGTGTTGCAGGTGTTGCTCGGTGTATTCAAGGCCGGCAAGCTGAGTGCGTTTTTTCCGTCCTCGGTGGTGCATGGCATGCTGGCCGCGATCGGTATCATCATCATGGCCAAGCAGATTCATACCTTGTTGGGGGTTAAGCCCGAAGCCAAGACCTTATTGGGGACCATAGCGGAAATCCCGCATTCGATCGTCGAAATGAACCCGGAAGTTTCGTTGATTGGTTTGTGCGGATTAGCTTTATTAATCCTGTGGTCTGTCATCAAACAGCCGACTTTGAAAATGATTCCGGCGCCGCTGTTGGTGGTGATGTTGGGTTTGGCCCTGGGCCAGTTTTTCGATTTGGATCATATCCATCAATACCTGTTCTTGCCCGATGCGGAAATTTTGCCGCACCACGAATTTACCGTGGGTCCGGCCTTTTTGGTGGCGGTACCGGAAAACTTCATGTCCGGGTTTTATTTTCCGGATTTTTCGAAAATCGCCGACCACGAATTTTGGATTTCGGTCGTCACGATCTGGCTGGTTGGTAGTTTGGAGAGTTTGTTGAGCGCCTCGGCGGTCGATAAACTCGATCCTTACAAACGCAACTCCAATTTGAACCGCGATTTGGCGGCGGTTGGGGTCGGCAATTTGGTGTCGGGTATGATAGGCGGCTTGCCGATGATCGCCGAAATTGTCCGTAGCTCCGCCAACATTAACAACGGCGCTAAAACCGGCTGGGCCAACTTTTTCCACGGCTTGTTCTTGCTGATTTTCGTCGCCTTGTTTCCGCGCTTGATACACGAAATTCCGTTGACCTCGTTGGCGGCCTTATTGGTATTTACCGGATTTCGTTTAGCCTCTCCGAAGGAATTCGCCAAAACCCTGACCGTGGGCTTGGACAACTTCGCGGTCTTCGTGATCACGATTATCGGCGTGATTGCCACCGACTTGTTGGTCGGCGTGGCAATCGGCATCGTTGTCGAGTTATTGATCCACGTCAGCCGCGGCTTGAAACCCGGCAATATCTTCTCGATGGCTTACCACGTCAATCAAACCAACGCCGATACCTACCATATCGCGGTCAGCGGCGCGGCGGTGTTTTCGAACTTCATCAGCCTGAAGAGTTTGCTTGCGGATTTTCCGGAAAAACAAAACGTGTTCTTTGATTTGACGGACGTCGATTTGATCGATCATACCGTGATGGAGTTCATCCATCACTACACCGAGGAATACAATCATGCGGGCGGCCGTTGCCAGATCCTCGGATTGGACGATCACCATTCCTACTCGGATCACCACTTGGCCGCGCGCCGAAAATTGAGTGTCTGAGCGGTCTTAACCGGTGGCCGGTCGGCGTGCGGGCCGGCCGCCGACACCACCTCGAATAATCACCTTTTCCGCCTAAGGCGCAGTCATGCAGCCCAGGCCGGAGGCATGCCCGCGAGACGGGTATTGAAACTTTAGTTTTGTCGTCGGAGGACCGAAATGACATCGAATCGATTGATATTGGCAACGCTTACGTTAACCGCGTTTTTCGTCGCCGGACCGGGTATCTCCAGCGCGCAAGCCGGCGAGTTGGCCGAGGATACCGGGGCCTGGTTGCAAATGGTTGGCGAAGGCAGTCTGAAAGCCGTCAACCCGGATTTGGAAAAGGCCAGAGTTTGGGTGGAAGGTCAGACGCGTTTCGACGGTAACTGGGAGCACTGGTACCAAGGCATGGTGCGCGGCGCGCTGGGCTACTCGTTGAGCGATCGCGCCACGATTTGGCTGGGCTACACCTGGCTGCCGACCCAAAACCAAAACAAGCCGTACATCGCCCAACAGGATTTCTGGCCGGCATTCCGTTACGTGCTGCCGACCGACATCGGTACTTTTACCTTCAGGACCATGTGGGAAAGCAACTTCCTGCGCGGCAACCAAGTCCGCGAACGCCCCCGGCAAATGATCAAATTCGTGCATCCGTTCGAGTTCGAGCCGCGTTTTAGTCTGGTGGCTTGGGACGAAGCGTTTTATCGGGTCAACACCACCGATTGGGGCGGCAAATCCGGTTTCGATCAGAACCGGGTATTCGCCGGGTTTGGCTGGAATTTCAACAGTCATGTCCGTACCGAAATCGGCTATATGAATCAATATCTGGAAGATGCCAAGCACGTGAATATGACGATGCATCATTTAGGGATGGCTTCCGTATTTATTAATTTTTAATGGTTTTAATGTCGTTTATTAAAAGATAAACGGGGTTGCCTGTTTATACCAGCTTTAGTTCCGTCACTGTTTCAGCGAATTGTCGATAATAATTTTATAAAATTGGAAAGGCGTTGATTTTTGTCGGCGCTTGGGGTTTTATTTGCTTTTCGTATTTATAACTTGCTGTTTTTTAACGTAAATTAACGTATTTTTAATATTGGATTAATCTTGGCTTGGCTATAATTTAAACTCTATTTTAATGGAGTTACTTATGGAAAAACATATTATAACGAGACGATTGATTCGGCGTTTCTTTTGGTTGTTTTGTTCGGTTTTGTACTGGGGTTTCGTCGGTCAGGCGCAAGCCCTGCCGAGTTTTGCCAGGCAAACTGGCATGGCCTGCGCGATGTGTCATACGCAAGCTTTCGGTCCGAATTTGACGCCTTACGGCCGGCAATTCAAATTAAATGGTTACGTGTGGGGTAACAACGATTCGGCCATCAGCCGTTTCGGCGGCATGGCCGTCGGTTCGCTGACCAATACCAAGCGCAACGATAGCGATATACCCGCCGACCCGGTATTGGCGCGGCGCGACTTTAACAGCAACAACAACCTGGCGTTAGATCAGGCCTCGTTGTTTTACGGCGGAAAGGTTTACGGCAACATGGGCGCTTTCGTGCAGTTTACCTACGATGGCGTGGCCAGTCGTTTCGCGTTGGACAACACCGATATTCGGATTGCCGACGAAGCGGATTGGCTGGGGCGCAATTTTGTCTACGGCGTGTCGTTCAATAACAGTCCGACCGTTCAGGATTTGTGGAACACCACGCCGGCTTGGGGATTCCCGTATTCCGGATCGCCGTTGGCGCGTACGCCCGGCGCCGAACCGGCGTTGGCCGCGCTGGGCGGCCAGATCGGCGGGGCCACCTTGTACAGCATGATCGACGATACGGTTTTCCTCGAAGCCGGTGCCTATACCAGTTTTGCCAAGTACGCCCAAAAAGGTATGGGGCAGTGGGACGACGGCGCGGTCAAAGTGGATGGCGGAGCGCCGTATTGGCGGATCGGTTTGCAAAAAGATTGGCAAGGCCACTATATATCGTTGGGGCATTTCGGCTTCAGGGCCAACGTTCAGCCCGACCCCACGTTGACTGTCAGCGACCGCTACACCGATTTGGGCGTGGATTTTAATTACCAATACTTGGCCAACCCCAAGCATATCTATGAATTCAAAGCCAGCTACATCCGCGAATCTCAAGATCTACTGGCCAGCGCGGCCGCGGCATCCGCGGCACAGCGCAACCAGCAATTAGGCTTTTTGGGCTTGAACGGCGCTTACACCTTCGAGCAAACCTACGGCTTGACGGTTGGATACAACCATATCCACGGTAATCAGGACGCGGTGTTGTACGAAGCATCGCCGAACAGGCGGCCGAATTCGGACTACTTTACCTTCGAGTTGAATTACATCCCGTTCGGTAAAACGGCGGGTGTTGCCGAGTCCTACTTGAATCTGCGTTTCGCGGCCCAATATGTGGCTTACACGCGTTTCGACGGCGGCGACAAGAATTACGACGGCTCGGGACGTAACGCCAGCGACAACAACACCTTGTATTTCAATACCTGGTTAAGTTTTTAAAGTCGTCCTTAAAGACCTCGATAAACCTCGTGGCTCCCGCTTGACCGGCACTTTGCGTGCCGGTCTTTTTTTGCCAAGTTAAACTATCCATCCAATCAATCTCCGAGGGATCGCATGGGCAAGCAATACACCCGTTTCAAGGATATTTCCGTCAGCGAACGTATCCTCAACACCGTGTTTTTATTGACGATAGGCCTGGGTTATTTGATGGCCTTGGTCAACATGTATTACACCCACCAGGGCCGCGACGGCAAGCGCGGCTTGTCGATCGACGACATCGTCATCATGTACCACGGTTCCAACAGCCAAACCCGCCTGGGCGCGGCGATCAACGGCATCATGGAACCTAACCTGAAATACAAGAGCGACAAGGAAGTTATTCAAAAATGGTTACAGGACGGCGCGGAAAAGGACGGCTACGACGAAAAAATCGCGCCGATTCTGAACCGCGATTGCGTACATTGCCACAATCCGGCCGCCAATCCGTCGCTGCCGGATTTGACTACCTTTACGGGCGTCGCCGAAGTCGCCCACACCGGCGGCGCGTCGATTCCCGCCTTGGTCAGGGTATCGCACATCCATTTGTTCGGCATCGCCTTCATCCTGTTTTTCATCGGCAAAATCTTTTTATTGTGCGACATGAATATTTACGTCAAACGGATCGCGGTGGTGATTCCGTTCGTCGCGATGCTGCTGGACGTAGGCTCCTGGTTCGTCACCAAACATGTCCGCGAGTTCGCCTACGTCGTCGTGCTGAGCGGCGCGCTGATGGGCTTGTCGATGGGCGTGCAAATCCTGCTCAGCGTGTATCAGATGTGGTTTTATCGTCGGGATTGAACGTTGACTCATGCAAATAGCCAGCCGGCGCGATCCTGTCCGGCCATCCTAATCAGCGCGCCGGCGTCCGGCCAGGGTAAAACCACGGTGACGGCCGCGCTGGCCTATTACCATAGGCGGCTTGGTCGCGAGGTGCGGGTATTCAAAACCGGGCCGGACTTCATCGATCCGCAGATTTTGGCCTTTGCATCCGGACACCCAGCCTATCAGCTCGATCTGTGGATGATGGGCGAGGCCCACTGCCGCGAGTTGCTGTATCGCGCGGCCGGCGAAGCCGATTTGATCCTGATCGAAGGGGTGATGGGTTTGTACGACGGCGACAGCAGCAGCGCCGATCTGGCCCAAACGCTTGCTGTGCCGGTCGCGGCGGTGATCGATGCTCACGGCATGGCGCAAACCTTTGCGGCGGTCGCTTACGGCTTGGCCCACTACCGGCCGGGCTTGGCCTTCGCCGGCGTCATCGCCAACAAGGTCGGCAGCGCCGGCCACGCCAATCTGCTGGCCGAAGCCCTTCCGGACGACATGCCGTTGTTGGCGGCTATGCGCGGCGACGCTTCGGTCGGTTTGCCAGAGCGTCACTTGGGCTTGCACCAAGCCGGCGAAATTGCCGACCTCGATCAGCGCTTGGCCCGCGCCGCCGACCTGCTCAGCGATTGCCGCTTGCCCGATCCGGTGGGGTTCGCCGAGGTCACGAGCGAGCCGCCGCCGCGCCTGTTGGCCGGCCGGACCATTGCGGTCGCCAGGGATGCCGCGTTCTCGTTTCTCTATCCAGCCAACCTGGACTGCCTGCAAGCCTTGGGCGCAACCTTGACCTTCTTCTCGCCGTTGGCAGACAGCGACTTGCCGGCGGCCGACGCCGTTTACCTGCCCGGCGGTTATCCCGAATTGCACTTGGCCGAACTAGCCGGCAACCAGGCAATGAAACAGGCCTTGCGCCAGCATCACCAAGCCGGCAAGCCGATCTACGCCGAATGCGGCGGCTTTTTGTATTTGCTGGACAGCCTGGCCGACCGCGACGGACAGGCCGCCGAGATGGTCGGCCTGTTGCCCGGCCAGGCCCGGATGCAGACCCAACTCGCTAATCTGGGCATGCACAGTCTGGAACTGGAGCACGGCGAAATACGCGGCCACAGCTTTCATTTCTCGACCTTGCAAACCTCGCTGGCGCCGCACACCCAATCCACTACCCGCCGCCATCACGGTCAAGCCGAAGCGTTTTACCGGGTCGGCCGCTTGCAAGCCTCCTATCTACATCTGTATTTTCCGTTCAATCCATGCCAGGCGGCCGCGTTGTTCGCCTGAGCCGGCCGCGAGAAAAGCTGTTTCAAGGCCCTGGCCTATGGGATAATCGCCGGCTTTCAGTAGCCAAACCAAGGCAGGCAACAATGGACGAGAACAAGAAAAAGGCGCTGGGCGCGGCGCTGATCCAAATCGAAAAACAATTCGGCAAGGGCTCGGTGATGCGGATGGGCGACGTCGCCGCGACCCGCGACATCGAAGTCGTCTCGACCGGCTCGCTGTCGGTCGATATCGCGCTGGGCTGCGGCGGTTTGCCGCGCGGCCGGATCATCGAAATCTACGGTCCGGAATCGTCCGGTAAAACCACGTTGACCTTGCAAACCATCGCGCAAGTGCAAAAACTGGGCGGTACCGCCGCCTTCGTCGATGCCGAACATGCGCTGGACCCGGTTTATGCCCAGAAAATCGGCGTCAACATCGACGATCTGCTGGTCTCTCAGCCTGACACCGGCGAGCAGGCCTTGGAAATCACCGACATGCTGGTCCGTTCCGGCGCGGTCGACATCGTGGTCATCGACTCGGTGGCGGCGTTAACCCCGAAAGCCGAAATCGAAGGCGACATGGGCGACTCGCATATGGGCCTGCAAGCGCGCTTGATGTCGCAAGCCTTGCGCAAACTCACCGCCAACATCAAACGCTCCAACACGCTGGTGATCTTCATCAACCAGCTGCGGATGAAAATCGGCGTGATGTTCGGCAACCCGGAAACCACTACCGGCGGCAACGCGCTGAAATTCTACGCTTCGGTGCGGATGGACATTCGCCGCATCGGCGCCATCAAGAAAGGCGACGAAGTGATCGGCAACGAAACCCGCGTCAAGATCGTCAAAAACAAAGTCGCGCCGCCGTTCAAGCAAGCCGACTTCGAAATTCTGTACGGCGAAGGCGTGTCCTTCTTCGGCGAATTGGTGGATTTGGGCGTCGAATTCGGCTTCGTCCAAAAATCCGGCTCTTGGTACAGCTACAACAACGACAAAATCGGCCAAGGCAAGGACAACGCCAAGCAATTCCTGCGCGAACACCCGGAGGCCGCCGCCGAATTGGAAAAAGCCATCCGCGAAAAAGCCTTCGTCAGCCGGGTGACCAACGCCCCAGCGCCGGCCGACGACGAAGACGCCGAGTTCAACGACGCCGACTAACTCCGTCGGCTGAGCGGAGCCGAAGCCGAGCGGAATCGAAGCCGAGCGGAGTCGGGTTGGCTGTCTGCGGCGATCGCTTCGGCTCCGCTCAGCGAACGCGACTCTGCACGGCGAACGGCGCTTCCGGCTTAACGCAGTTCGCCGCTCAACTCGGCGAACCTAGCCGAATCTTTTTTGGGGGGGCGACTCAATGCCTTACCTGTATATTTTGCAATGCTCGGACGGCAGCTATTACACCGGCAGTACCTGGGATTTGGAGCGCCGCTTGTGGGAACACCAAAACGGCTTGGGCGCCAAGCACACCGCAAAGCGATTGCCGGTCCAATTGGTTTATTGCGAGATGTGCGAGCGGATTGAAGACGCTTATATCCGGGAAAAACAGATTCAAGGCTGGAGCCGCAACAAGAAGCAGGCGCTGATGGCGGGCGACAGTAACTTATTGCACCGATTGGCCGAGTGCCGGAATGCGAGCCATAGCCAAAACGCTGGCTTCGACTCCGCTCAGCCAACGGTCCCTGACTCCGCTCAGCCAACGACTCCCGAGCAACCTGAAAAGCCCGGCGCCGCTCAGCCAACGAGTTCCGGGCAACCTGAAACATCCCACTTCGCTCAGCCGACGGGTTCCGAAGAACCTGAAATACAGGGTGCCGTCTCGCCAAACGGTTCCAAGTGACGTAAAACGCCGGGTTCCGTTAAATCAAGAAATTCTAAGCAATCTGAAATTTTCGGCTCCGTTGAGCCAATAAGGCTAGAGCGACCTGAAATATCGAGGTCTGTTAAGCTGATGAGCTCCAAACGATCTGCAATATTGGACTTCGTTTAACCAATGGGGCTCAAACGACCGGCAATATTGGGCAGCGTTCAGCCAAATGAGGTCCGAGCGACCTGAAAGATTGAGTTCCGTTGAGCCGATGAGCTCCAAACGATCTGCAAGTTTGCTTTCCACTCAGCCGGCGAGGTCTGAGCGACCTGAAAAGCTGGATTCCGCACTGCTAACGGGCGGAGAACGTTGCGGAGTGTCGGAAGACCGAAACTGAATCGGTGAGTAGTCGGAGAAGCGCGGATAGCAGCCGGCGGCGAAAATGCGACGTGCTCGATTGGCTAGCGGAAGCGTGCCGACTTGAGCGCCCTTGCGTAACGCGGTACAGATTGATTATGGTTGACCCTGGTTGATTCTAGTTTGTCCTGGTTGGTTTTGGTTGGTTTTGGTTGGTTTTGGTTGGTTTTGGTTGGGGGCGTTCCCCGGTTAGAGCGCCGTTCCCTGAGCGGAGTCGAAGGGAACAGGCCACCCCCACGACAGCACCAATGCCGCAAGCCAGGCGAACTTCCATCCCACACCCAACGCATCGCCCGGTCTTGCGGTCGCTCCGGTTTTCCGAGATATTAGCCACGCGCGGGCTTGGCAGACTGGACGAAAATCCGCGCCGATTTTTACTACTTTACTAATGCGACTTCACCTGTGATTTGGATGTTTCGGGTTGGTATTCGCAATACTTTAGGATTTGACAGAAAATTTAATCAGAAACATTAAGGACGACGTGGCCGACATTTTTTTAAGCTATCAGAAGAACGATTTGGCAAGAATCAAGCCGTTGGCGGCCGCATTGAGCGCGCGCGGCTGGTCGGTGTTTTATGACCGCACCACACCTCCGGGCAAAACCTGGCGGCAGAAGATAGAAACCGAATTGAGTATCTGCTCTTGCATGGTGGTGGCATGGTCTAAGTCTTCGATCGATTCGCACTGGGTGCTGGAGGAGGCCGACGAGGGGCGCGAGCGGGGAATATTGGTGCCGTGCTTGCTGGACGACGTGAAGCCACCTTTTGGTTTTCGCAGCATTCAAGCCGCCAACTTGCTCGATTGGCACGGCGATAACGAGTCAGCCGGGCTGAAGCTGTTATGCGAGGTCATTCAGGATTTGCTGCCGACGGTGGCGCTCGAACCCCTGCCATCGGTTCTCCCTGGGACGGCACATAGCCCCGATTGGGTCATCGAACCCGAAATGATCGCAATCCCCGCCGGCTCGTTTGCTATGGGCGGCGATCAATACGACAACGAAAAACCGATTCACACCGTCACCTTCGCCAAACCTTTCAAGCTGGGTAAATACCCGGTGACCTTCGCCGAATACGACGTTTTTGTCGAACAAACCGCGCGTGTCAAGCCCGAAGACGAAGGCTGGGGTCGTGGGCGGCGACCGGCGATCAATGTTACTTGGCAAGACGCCGTCGATTATGCCGTCTGGCTGCGCGAAACGACCGGCAAAGCCTACCGGCTGCCCAGCGAAGCGGAATGGGAATATGCCTGCCGCGCCGGGGCCCAAAGCGAGTTTTTCTGGGGCGACGACGCGGGCCTGGCTAAACACTATGCCTGGTTCGACCAAAATGCCGCAGGCACAACCCAGGAGGTTGGGCTAAAGCTCGCCAATCTATTCGGTCTGTACGATATGGCCGGCAATGTCTGGGAATGGCTGCAAGATGGTTGGTACGAAGACTATCAAGGCGCGCCGAACGACGGCTCGGCCCGGATAGGGGGCTACGGCGGCCGGCGAGTGATCCGGAGCGGTTCCTGTGGCAATAGCTCGGCCGCTCTCCGCTCGGCTCACCGCCTCTGGAGCAGTCCGGAATACCGTTTCAATTTCCTCGGCTTCCGTCTTGCCCAGGACTTACCCTAAGCCCTTGGTGCTTTTACCCTTTTCGGCTTTGGTTTTCTGCTTGTCGAGCGGCCGGCAGGCCGCTCGCGATTTTTTAGCGGTCGGCCGGGTTGTCGAAGGCCGCCGCCGTCAGGTCTTCCACTTGGGCAATCGCCGCCAGCGCTTTCGCGTAAATCAGCAAATCCAGTTGCAGCGCTTTTAATTCGTCGCGGAACTCCCGGCAATGCTGGGGTTGTTCGAAGGCGCCGGCCAAGGCCAGTTTGTGCCATTTCGCGGTAAACGGCCGGACGACCTGGTTTAAGACCACGATCGCCACCTTGCTGAATTGTTCGCAGTTGCGGCCCTGGCGGCGCAGAATCTCGCGGGTGATGCCGAACAGGCTATGCACGCTGTTCAGCGCCGCTTGCTCGTCGCCGTCGCGGTCCGGCAAGGGCTGGGTGACGATGCGGGTCAGCAGTTCCACGTACAGTTCCCAGGCCGCGTCCCGGTCGGCGGTTTGCGCCTGCCATTCCGATTCGAAAAAGCCGGCCGTCAGCTTGATCTTGGTCAAGCCCCATTGTTCGAACCAATCTTTCAGCTTCATCAGCCGCCTCCCGGAGTTTGCTAGCGCGATTATAGCCGCTGCCCGGTCGCCGCGCCCGCGCGCATCGGGCCGGTATGCCGGTTTAAGGGGGCGGCTATCTGTGTGATAATGTCCGCATTTTGCGGCCCGCGCCGAATGACGGACGAATCGATAGCCAACCCGCTGGAACGCCGCCAACGCATCGAAGCCATCTGCGTGCGCTTGCTGGCGCGCCGCGAGCACAGCCGCCGCGAGTTGCTGGACAAACTGGCCATGCGCGGCTTCGCGCGCGACGAGGTGGCGGCGGTGATCGACGATTTGAGCCGTCAAAACTGGCAAAACGACGCGCGCTACGCCGAATGCTACATCCGCGAGCGGATCGCCAAGGGCTACGGACCGCTGCGGATTGCTTACGAATTGCAGCAGCGCGGCATCGCCGACGCCGATCTGGATGCGCAAGCCGAGGAACAAGGCGGTTGGCTGAATCTGGCCTTGGATGTTTATGCGGGCAAATACGGCGATGAAACCTCGCTGCCGCCCAACGAATGGGCCAAACGCAGCCGGTTCTTGCAACAGCGCGGCTTTAGCGGCGAGACGATTAAGCGGGTGTTTGTGGTGTTGAAGATTAAAATGCGGAGTTCTTGACTCCGAATAGTGAAGCGATACCTTTCGCACTTCAAATTTCTGCGCATCCGCTCCCTCGCCATCCGGGAGAGGGACGGGGTGAGGGCATCAAAAAACCGAAATTTGAAGAGCGATGGTAATAGCTCGGATAACGGAAGTTGGTAACTAAGTACGACCGTATGTTGTTGCATTAAAGGATAGAGAATATGAAAGTGACGCTACCATTAAATGAAATGTCGGTCGCCGAGAAAATTGCCGCGATGGAAGCTTTATGGAATGACTTATCCATTCAGGCCGCTGAATATTCATCTCCTGATTGGCATGGTGAAATATTGATGGAGAGAACGCGTTTGGCGAAAGCCGGCTTGGTGGGGTTTACCGATTGGGACGAGGCAAAAAAGGAAATTCAAGATAGGATTCGATGAAAATTCGCATCTTTGACAATGCCAAGTTTGATTTGTTGGACGGTTTCGAGTTTTACGAACGACAGCAAAAGGGTGTCGGTCAGTACTTTTTAGACTCGCTGTCTGCTGATATCGACTCTTTGGCGCTATATGCCGGCGTGCATCCCAAAAAGTTTGGCGATTTTTATTGGCTGTTGGCCAAGCGCTTCCCCTATGCAATTTACTATACCTTCGATAGCGAGTTTGTTTCGGTTTTTGCGGTATTGGATTGTCGCCGCAATCCGACCAATATTCAAACCCGATTGGACAATGAGCGACATGGGCGGCAGAGTCAATGATCGCGTAGCCGTTGAATTTGTAACGTTGAATCATATTAGCGAGCCTTAGATTAGTCCTAGGGTAAACCTCGAAAGGCTAAATGCGAGAATCAAACTCGACCAACGAACGAATATTTTTGAAGAATATAAACATTAACGACCTAACCACCATGAAAAACATGACCAGCGCTGAAATCCGCGCCGCCTTTTTGGAATTCTTTCGCCAATGCGGCCATGCCGTGCGTCCATCCAGCAGCTTGGTGCCGGGCAACGATCCGACCTTGCTGTTCACCAATGCCGGCATGGTTCAGTTTAAGGACGTGTTTCTGGGGAGGGAGAAAGTCGACTTTAGCCGCGCCGCGACCAGCCAGCGTTGCGTGCGGGCCGGCGGCAAGCATAACGATCTGGAGAACGTCGGCTATACCGCCCGCCACCATACCTTCTTCGAGATGCTGGGCAATTTCAGCTTCGGCGATTATTTCAAGCGCGATGCGATCCATTTTGCCTGGGACTTTTTGACCCAGGAAATGGGCATACCGCCGACTAAGTTGTGGGTGACGGTGTTCGACGAGGACTCGGAAGCCGAAGCGATCTGGCTGGAAGAGGTCAAAATCGATCCGACCCGCTTCTCGCGCATCGGCGCCAAGGACAATTTCTGGTCGATGGGCGATGTCGGCCCGTGCGGCCCGTGCACCGAGATTTTCTACGACCACGGCGAGCACGTGGCCGGCGGCCCGCCGGGCAGTCCGGACGAAGACGGCGACCGCTACATCGAAATTTGGAACCTGGTGTTCATGCAATACGAGCGCGACAAGGACGGCAACCTGACGCCGCTGCCGGCGCCGTCGGTCGATACCGGCATGGGTTTGGAGAGGATCGCGGCGGTGATGCAGGGCGTGCATAGCAATTACGAGATCGACATTTTCCAAAATCTGGTCAAAACCGCCGCCGCATTGGCCGGTACGACCGATCTTACCAACAGCTCGTTGCGGGTGATCGCCGACCACATTCGCTCGTGCGCATTTTTGGTGGCCGACGGCGTGTTGCCGTCCAACGAAGGTCGGGGTTACGTGTTGCGCCGCATCGTCCGTCGGGCGATCCGCCACGGTTATCGCCTGGGCATCCAGGACACCTTCTTCTACAAACTGGTCGCTCCGCTGGCCGACGAAATGGGCGCAGCCTATCCGGAATTGGTCAAGGCGCAAGATCAGGTCGAGCGGGTGTTGAAGAAGGAAGAAGAGCGCTTCGCCGAAACACTGGGCCAGGGCATGCGCATCCTGGAAAACTGCGTCGCCAAGCTGGATGGTCATGTGATTCCCGGCGACGTGGTGTTCTTGCTGTACGACACTTACGGTTTCCCGGTGGATTTGACCGCCGATTTTGCCCGTGAGCACAACTTGAGCGTGGACCATGCCGGTTTCGAAATCGAAATGAGCGCCCAGCGCGACCGGGCTCGGGCCGGCGGCCAGTTCGCGGCCGATTACGACCAGGACATTCGCCACGACAGCGTCACCGAATTTACCGGCTACTCGCATCTGGACGGTTCTGTGCAAGTCATCGGCTTGTTCAAAAAAGGCCAGCCGGTCGAAAGCCTGGAAGCCGGTGACGAAGGCGTCGTGATACTGGACCAAACCCCGTTCTATGCCGAGTCCGGCGGTCAGGTCGGCGACAGCGGTGTGATCGAATGCACCGGCGGCACCTTCGAAGTCAGCGACACCCAAAAGCAGGGCGGCCAGTTGTTCCTGCATAAGGGCAAAGTGGTCAAAGGTGTGATTGCCGAAGGCATGGCTTGCGAAGTCAGTGTCAACGCCGACATCCGAAAATCCACGGAACGTAACCACTCCGCGACTCACTTGCTGCACGCGGCCTTGCGCGCGGTGTTGGGAGAACACGTCGCCCAGAAAGGTTCGCAGGTCAATGCCGAACGGCTGCGTTTCGACTTCTCGCATTTCGAGCCGATGAGCGCCGCACAAATCGCCAGCGTCGAGCGCATCGTCAACGAACAAATCCGCGGCAACAACGCCGTCTGCGCGCAAATCATGGCGAAAGACGAGGCGGTCAAGGCTGGCGCGATGGCATTGTTCGGCGAAAAATACGGAGACGAAGTGCGGGTGTTGACGATGGGCGATTTCTCGACCGAGCTGTGCGGCGGTACTCACGTGCAACGTACCGGCGACATCGGTCTGTTCAAAATCGTTGGAGAAACCGGCGTTGCCGCTGGCGTCCGCCGTCTGGAAGCAGTGACCGGCCAAGGCGCGTTGGAATGGATCGCCCATCGCGAGCAAGCCTTGCTCAGCATCGCCGGCCTGCTGAAAGCCGCGCCGGATAAAGCCGCAGACAAAGTCCATCAGTTGCTGGAAAAAACTCGCGGCCTGGAAAAAGAGCTGGAAAAACTCAAATCCAAACTGGCCAGCTCGGCCGGCGACGAGATGACCAGCCAGGCCGTCGACGTCAATGGTGTCAAGGTTTTGGCCGTCAAACTCGACGACGTCGATCCGAAAGCTTTGCGCGATTTGGCCGATCAGTTGAAAAACAAGCTGGGCAGCGCCGCGCTGGTATTGGCTGCCGTCAGCGGCGATAAAGTCAGCCTGATCGCGAGTGTTTCCAAGGATGCGATGGACAAGGTCAAGGCCGGCGATTTGGTCAATTTCGTCGCGACCCAAGTCGGCGGCAAAGGCGGCGGCCGGCCGGATATGGCCCAAGCTGGGGGTAACGATCCATCTAATTTGGGCGCGGCGTTGGCGGCGGTGCCGGATTGGGTCAAAACCAAACTCGGATAAATCAAGCGGCGGACTTTAGGGTTCGCCAAGAAATTCGATTTCAAAAAGCCAATAAGGTTAAGAAAACATGGCATTGTACGTCTATAAGTTTGGCGGCACTTCCGTTGGTACGGTGGAACGTATCAAGGCGGTGGCCGAGAAAGTTAAAGCAGCCCACGACAAGGGCGATCAGATTGTCGTCGTGGTTTCGGCGATGAGCGGCGAAACCAACCGTTTGGTCGCGCTCGCCAAGGAAGTGCAGGTGCAACCGACCGACCGCGAGTTGGATGTGTTGTTGTCCACCGGCGAGCAAGTGACGATCGCGTTGTTGGCGATGGCCTTGCACCACGTGGGTGTCGAGGCTAAGTCCTATACCGGTCCGCAGGTGCGGATTCTGACCGACAGCGCTCACACCAAAGCACGGATTCGCGAGATCGACGAAGCCAATATCCGCGCGGATCTGGACGCCGGCCGGGTCGTCGTCGTCGCCGGATTCCAGGGCGTGGACGAGGACGGCAATATCACCACGCTGGGCCGCGGCGGCTCCGATACCACCGGCGTGGCACTAGCGGCGGCATTGAAAGCCGACGAATGCCATATCTATACCGACGTCGACGGCGTGTACACCACCGATCCGCGCGTGGTGCCGAAGGCCCGCCGGCTGGACCGGATCACGTTCGAGGAAATGCTGGAAATGGCCAGCCTGGGTTCGAAAGTCCTGCAAATCCGTTCGGTCGAATTCGCCGGTAAATACAACGTCAAACTGCGTGTGTTGTCTTCGTTCATGGAAGGCAACGGCACGCTTATCACCTACGAGGAATCAGAAATGGAAAAAGCGTTAATCTCAGGTATTGCCTTCAATCGCGACGAGGCGAAACTGACGTTGACCGGCGTACCCGATCTGCCGGGCGTGGCGTCGAAAATCCTGGGACCGATCGCCGCCGAAAACATCGAAGTGGACATGATCGTGCAAAATATTTCCGCGCACGGCACCACCGACTTTACCTTTACCGTCAACCGTAACGATTTTGCCCGCGCTCAAAAAGTCCTGGAGGGCTTACGCGTTGAACTGGGCGGCAATACCGCCGTCATCGGCGATAACACCATCGTCAAAGTCTCCATCGTCGGCGTCGGCATGCGCTCGCACGCCGGTATCGCCAGCACCATGTTCAAGGTACTGGCCGACGAAGGCATTAACATTCAGATGATTTCGACCTCGGAGATCAAGATTTCGGTAGTCGTCGACGAGAAATATCTGGAACTGGCGGTGCGTGCACTGCACACCGCGTTCGGGCTGGATCAAGAATAAGATAAGGTTGGTCCGGGCCGTTTCGGTCCGTGCTCTGACAGAGCAAACACCGAGAGTAGGGGCGGCAAACGCCGCCCCTACACACCGCAATCAATGCGGCATGGTTACGCCGCGCAACTCGTAAAACGCCCTGACGAATTCGTCGAATCTTCCTGCTTCTATTGCATCACGGATGCCCTGCATCAATTCCAGGTAGTAATGTAGATTGTGGATGGTGTTCAGGCGCGCGCCGAGCATTTCCTTGCATTTGTCCAGATGCTTTAGGTACGAGCGCGAGTAATTGCGGCAGGTGTAGCAGTTGCAATTCTCGTCCAGCGGCCGGGTGTCGAACTGGTATTGCTGATTGCGGATTTTAATGACGCCGTAGCGGGTAAACAGATGGCCGTTGCGGGCGTTGCGGGTCGGCATCACGCAGTCGAACATGTCCACGCCGCGCCGCACTGCTTCCACCAAATCCTCCGGTGTGCCGACGCCCATCAAGTAGCGCGGCGTATCTTGCGGCATATTCGGCATGATCGCGTCCAGCGTCGCCAGCATTTCGTGCTTGGGTTCGCCGACCGATAGGCCGCCGATCGCGTAACCGTCGAAGCCGATGTTGGTCAACCCGTTGATCGATTCGCGGCGCAGTTCGGGAAACATGCCGCCTTGCACGATGCCGAATAAGGCCGAATCGTTGCCTTCGTGGGCGCGCTTGCTGCGTTCCGCCCAGCGCAGGGACAGACGCATCGAATCGGCGGCTTGCTGGTAGGTGGCCGGGTAGGGCGTGCACTCGTCGAAAATCATCACGATGTCCGACCCCAGGTCCCGTTGCACCTGCATCGACTCCTCCGGTCCCATGAAAATCTTGCTGCCGTTAACCGGCGATTTAAACGTCACGCCTTGCTCGCTGATCTTGCGTAGCGCGCCCAGGCTGAACACCTGAAAACCGCCGGAATCGGTCAGAATCGGCTTTTGCCAGCGCATGAAGTCGTGCAGATCGCCGTGCGCCTTCATCACCTCCATGCCGGGTCTCAGTAACAGGTGAAAAGTGTTGCCGAGGATGATTTGCGCGCCTAGCGCTTCCAAATCCTCGGGGGTCAGCGCTTTCACGGTGCCGTAGGTGCCGACCGGCATGAAGATCGGCGTTTCGACCACGCCGCGCGCGAAGGTCAATTGGCCGCGGCGGGCTTGGCCGTCGTGGGTTTTGAGTTTGAATTCCATGAACCGCAAATCAGATGAAAAAGGCCGGCATTATCCTGTCTTTGCCAGGCTAACGCCAAGCGAATAAATGACGGCGTTTGTGTAACGCCAAACCGAGGTTTAGCACTCGGAATCCTAGATGTCCATCAGCAACATCGGGATGCCGTACGTCATCACGAAATAGCTGAACGCGAAGGCCACACTGGTGCCGGTGGGGTAGGTAAAAAAGCGCCGGAAGATGTAGCTGACGATGGCGATATACCAAATGACCAAAAATACCGCGAGGCCGATGCCGACTTCCTCGCGGTAGGGGTAATGTTTCATCACCAACCAAAAGTCCAGGCCTTCGGCGGCCACCGCTAGAGTCATGATGAAGTTTTCGCAGACGAAAATCGACGTGTACAACTGGCTGAAGCGCGGCCATTGCTTTTCCTTCAGTAGCAGCAAGGCCACGCTGCTAAACGCCATGATGGTGCGGCCGGTCACTTCCAGGGTGCCGTCGGCCGGATCGGCGATCAAGCCTTCGACGATGCAGCCGGAGATAAAGTAAAAGGTCACGTTCTTCCACATGAACGACTTAGGCGGCGTCAGTTCGGTCGGGTCGTTCAGAAACCAGCAGGATGAGAGGTATTTTAGTAATAAATTCATGGGCGTCAGTCGCGTAGCGAATTTCGGCTGGGACAAGTCGAAAAAGCCCGACATTATAGCGGCTACCGTCGGTAAACACGAAAACCGCTCGCCGATTCGGTTGGCGGTGATTTCGGGTACATCCGCCGACCCGTCAAAGGCTATGGCGGGTTTTGGTCCAAAGACGGCCAACCCACGACCCCTTTTAACCGCTCTCGGGCGCTTATTCGGCAGTGTCTTCTCGAGCGATGATTACCGGCGACAAGCCGCAGTCGCCGTACAGGCAGTAGCCGTTACGGCCCAGGCGTTTGACTTCGTACAGCGCGATATCGGCTTTGTGCAACAGGCTGACCAAATCGGTGCCGTCCCTGGGGTATTCGACGACGCCGATACTGGCACCCACGTAATCTCGAGCGGTCGCTTCGATTTCGATGTCGGCGCTGATGCTTTCGATCAAGCGCAACAGAAACTGGTGCAAGGCGGGTTCGCTGCGCGACCGGCGCAAGCAAATCAAAAATTCGTCGCCGCCCAAACGGGTCAGTAGGTCCGCGCCGCGCACCAAATTCTTCATGCGCTTGGCGACTTCGATCAACACCCGGTCGCCGGCCATATGTCCCCAGCGGTCGTTGATTTGCTTGAAGCGGTCCAGGTCCAGCAACAGCAAGGACAGCGTGTCGTTTTCCCTGGCCGCGTAATTCAGGTTTAGGCGGGCTTCCAGGCCGCGCCGATTCAACAGTTGCGTCAAGATGTCGTGATGCGATTGAAATACCGCTTCGTCTTCCTGCTGTTTGCGTTGGCTGATGTCGATAAACAGGCATTCGGCGACCAGTTTGTGTTCCGGATGCGGATAGCAAGACACCAGCAAATGCATCCACTCTCGGACTTCGTCGTTCTGGCGTTGCAAGCGTAAATCCATGGCCTGCGGAATTTGGGTCAATGCGGCTTGCACCAGCAAGGCTCGAAATTCGTCGGGTTCCGAAAACAATTGAACTTCCCAGTTGGGTAACAGCGAGAACACGCTGTCCACCGCATGCCGCCAATCTTCGAATAGAAGACTGACCGCCGGATTGGCGATCAGACATTGGCCGTCCGGGTTCAGCAGCAGGATGCCGGTGGAGGCTTGGGTAAAAATCGCTTCGTACTGCTTTTCCAGGGCTTCGACGTGTTGCCGGAGCCGGCGTTCTTTCCGCATCGAAACCGATACGGCGCTTAACAAGGCGTTGATGTCTTGGGTTAGCCCGGCGAGCTCGTCCTGGCGGTCGCCGCTCAGGCTCAAGCATTGTTGGTCGCCGGGCTTGATGGCGGCCAGTTGCGCCGACAATTTCAGTAAAGGCGTGGTGACCAGCCGGCTAATTGCCACCCAAAACAGCAGCGTGGGGAAAAAGACGATTCCGCCCAGCGCCAGTGCCATGTTTCTGGCGGTGGCGGCGGCACGCTGATGAATCGCCGGCGGATGCAGGGCGACTTGCAACTGACCTAGCGTTTCGTTGTTATCGAACGGCGATTTTAATGCCCGTGCGATTATCGGTTGGTTTGGGGCGTCCGGGGCCTTGGCCAGCTTGACATCCAGACCAGTGTCGTTGGCTAAGCGCACCGAGGCCACGAAGCTGCCGCGCAGAACGCCGCGCACCACGTCGTCGGCGATGCGCGCATCGCTGGCATACAACGCGATCGCGGCCGAATATTCCATGGCGTCCAGCAATTCGCCGGTTTGTTGTCTGGCGTCCTGTTCGGCGCCTTCAAAAGTCAGGATATAAGCCCCCAACACAATCGCGGCGCTGAGAACCAACATGCCAAGGAATACACGAATCGACAGACGGGTTTTCAGGCTGTGGACGACGTGACCTTTCATGGCGAAGGCTTGAAAAGTGGGGCGAAGGCGCTTCGCCGTTAAAACACGAAGTCCAGTGTCGCCGAAAACAGATTGGAAAATTCGGCGGGGGCCGGCAGTCCGGCCGCCTGAGTATGCCATAGGCCAATGCCGTTATGATTGCGGACGTGAACCAGATCGTACTGTAATTTCAAAGCCAGATTGTTGTAAAAGTCCCAACGTCCGCCTAGCGATAAGGTTTCCTGGTTGGAATAGGCTTCTAAGAACGGGGTTTCGGCAGCGGCTTGCAGACGGGGATCGGGCAGAGGACTGGGCACTTGCGGTCGTTTCTCGGACGGCCACAGACTGCTGTAGCCGATGAACGGCGTGACCGAACCCAGCCGATAACCGACGGTGGCGTAAATCATGTAAAGGTCGGTAACAAAGCCGTTGCCGTGAAACAGATGACCAAATTCCAGTTGGGCCCGCCACGGATCGCCTTCGTAACCCAAGCCGGCGGACAGAAAGTGATTCTGGGTGCCGCGCAGGATATAGCGGCTGCTTAAATTGTTGGCGTCCGGATAAAAACCGGCCGCGCCCAGTTGATCGATCGCATGCCGCAATTCGGTTAGTCCGGGATGGTCGCTATGCAATTCGGTACCCACGTAGGACATTTGAGCGTGCCAGTCCTGCCAGCGCAAATTCACGTTGCCGCCCCACAGCGGAGCGATATTGATGTTGTAATCCGGCCGGGCGGGGTAATACGGCGAGGCTTCGCCGGCAAAGGCCTTGATGCTGATATTCAGATTTTCGACGTCGAAGCTGTAGCTGGCATCGCCGCCGTTGAAATGAAACAAGGGCAAACGACCGTAAAATTCGATCGGCGGCCTTACCCATAGGTAGCTGTAGCCGATGTTGCGTTGGTCGGATACCAATCCCATATCCAGGCCGACCCGGCCGACCCGCAACTGCCAATGGCTGTCCGGGCGGTAACTGATGAAGGCCCACTGCAGGCTTTCCTCGATACTTTGCGAGGGTCTGTCCTTCAACACCGCCTGCACGGTAGCCGACCAGCGCGGGTTGATAATGGCGTCGATCTGCAGACCCAGACGGCTATCGGCCGATAGCGGCGAACTGTTGCTGCTGATGCCTTCGCGATCGGCGATGTCGCGCGTCAATTCGGCTTGGGATTGATCGCTGGTCGCCAGACCCAATGTGCCGAAGCCGCTGATGCGCAGTCGGGATTCGTCGCTAAGGTCGATATTCCATTCCGCTCGAATACCCGCCGCGAACAGTAGTCCGACCGCCGCGACTCGGGGTAGCGTGTTGGTTTTCATCTCTGGGCTCCCGATCATTCAAGATAAAACAGAACCCGTACCGACGGGCTGACTTTGTCGTCTTCCACATAGCCGATGGCGTCGCGGTTTTGGGATACCGTTTCCAACACGCTGGCGCTGTCCGGCAACATGCGCGGCGGCGTGGCGCGGCCGCTGAACATCAGTCGGGCCCAGTAGGCGTTGATTTGCGCCAACGGCTTTTCGGTTAGCGTTTCGTAAAAACGCTCGCGTAACGGCGAGCCGCCTTGCTGGTCCAACGGCAGAGGGATGCGGTTGTTGGGAAGGCTCACCAACCGGCCTAAATAGATGTCGACGATTTGCTTGCGCGACATGTCGGCGAAACCGTTGTCCGGGTGAACGATGACCGCAATGCGCGGCTGTCCGGCGGCCATCTGCCACCAGAGCACAAACAACAGCGACAGGCATTTCGCATTGGAGCGCAGTGTCGATAACAATCCCGAAGTCTCCCGGTGTGGCGATGGCTGGAGCGATTCTAACAAGAATAATAGCTCAGTAGACCGTAGAGATTTTGGGGCACTCAAGGACGTTTCGCTACGAGTCTGCCAGCGAGCCGCCAGCGATTTTCCAGGCAAGACTTTCGTTACGCGTTACCACTCCGAGCAAGGGGATTGTCGGCAAGCCGAGGTTTTTGGAGGAAATTACTGGGGCAAAGGGCTGGAACATCCGTCACGCCCCGACGCTGTTGAGAGCTAGGGAACGCGGGGAGCAGATTTAGGCCCCCGAAAAATGGGGCGTTGATATCAAGTCCGACGGCGGTAAGGCGCCGGTTTATTTCGAACGCATCAGAATGTGTAAGCTTGTCGGCAATTCCGAGCAAACCGAGAATAGTTGCCACGACTCGCTAGCGTCTAGTGTCGTGGGCGAATCCGTGGTTGCCAAGCTACGCGTAGATGAAGCGGAGAATGATTTGAGGAGTTCGGTACGCGACCCGCACCGGTCCAACGAAAGCGACATTTCCGCGTAAAAAATGCCGAACCTCGAACGCTAGCGTTTCAAAAGTCAACGCGCTCGATCTATTGAGCTAGGCGGCTTGGAGCGGGCGATGGGAGTCGAACCCACGTCTTTGGCTTGGGAAGCCAAGGTAATGGCCGTTATACGACGCCCGCTAGGGGGTGAGGGCGGCCGGCATATCGGTGAGCAGGCCTGCCGAATCGAATTCTATCTCAAGTCAGTGCGGGTGGCTAACGCGTATCTGCGCTGTGCCAAGCTTCAGAGAAAAAGGCCGAGAGTTCCAGATAGAGTGCGCGCACCAATTGAATCGCGGCGACCGCTAATATGGCGCCAATCGAGAATCCGGCAAACAGCATCAACACGACTTTCATATTGTCCTCCACTTACTTAGGGTTATGACTCGAAATCACCGCCAATCAGGTCGGCGGGCGCTAAGTGTCAAGACTTTCGATAAGATTTTCAATATGTTTATTCGCAACAAAAGTGGTGAATTTGTAACGTTAATTCAATCAGTTAGTTAATGCTTGATCTTGATGCAGAGTAGTAGGTTGGGTGGCGTGATTGATACGGCTAAATGCGGTGTCGATCACAGAAATATACAGGCTTGGCTGGCCCTAAGGTCCGTTCGCAAGCGGAACTGTCCTCAAGCTTGAGGCAAAACGGTAAGACCTTAGCGACTGCGAGCGTCAACGCCTACGGTCGATCAGGTACTTACTTCGATGGCGAATGGGCTTTTTCCCAATTCGAGTAATCAGGCCGATAGCCGGTTTTGTTTGTTTATCTGGCGACATCTTCGCAAAATTTAGCTAATGATCAGGAGCGCCCATGAGTTTCGCCGGAAACTTTGTTTCGGTTAACTATACTGTCAACCGACTTCTAAGATCGCCGGCTCGCCTATTCCAGGCGATAAAACGTTTCGCCGGGTTGCGAACGGCGGATGACAAAATCTTTAATTTGGAGGAAATCTCAGTGACCTCGATACTTGCTGTGGACGATTCCGCATCCATGCGCCAAATGGTGTGTTTTACCTTGAAAGGGGCGGGTTACGACGTCGTGGAAGCGGTTGATGGCGTCGACGGACTCAATAAAGCCAAGAGCCAAGCCTTCGATTGTGTTGTCACCGATGTCAACATGCCGAACAAGGACGGTATCCAGCTGATCAGGGATTTGCGCGCCCTGCCGAACTACAAATATACGCCGTTGCTGATGCTGACCACCGAGGCCGGTATGGATAAGAAGCAACTGGGTAAGGAGGCAGGGGCGACGGGCTGGATCGTCAAGCCGTTCAATCCGGAGCAGTTGTTGAAAACGATCCAAAAGGTTTTGGGTTAAGCCGCTGTCTGCGAGGCGCCGTTGACTATTGACATGTCCCAGTTTCATCAAGTCTTCTTCGAAGAAAGCTTCGAAGGGCTTGATGTCATGGAATCCGGGTTGTTAAGCCTTGATGTTGGTTCGGCGGACGCCGAATCGATCAATACTCTATTCCGGGCGGCACACTCGATCAAGGGCGGTAGCGGCACATTCGGCTTCACCGAAGTCTCCGACTTTACTCACGTCATGGAAACCTTGCTGGACGAAATACGCGACGGTCGTCGGCAAGTCGCCGATGGGACGGTGAGGGCATTGTTGGAATCGGTCGATTGCCTAAGAGACATGCTGGGCCGCTTGAAAGGCGCCGAGCCGTTGGATCACGCGCGCATCGCTCAAACCAAAGCCGTGTTGGAAGCCGAATTGGCCGGTGCGTATTCCGATGATCCAAACGCTGGCAGTGGCTTACCGGCCTTGTCTCTACCCAATGATGCCGACGCGACCGATTTACCGGGGAGCGCTTGGGCGATCGCGTTCAGCCCGCATCGGCATTTATTGAAAACCGGCAACGAACCGGTACGGATGTTCCGCGAATTGGCCGGTTTGGGCGATTTGAAGGTTGCCGTCGATTTGCGGGGCGTGCCAAATTTTTTCGATTTGGACCCCGAGGAATGCTACCTGTCCTGGAAGTTGACGTTAACCGGCGATGTCGGGCGGGATGATGTCGCCGAGGTTTTCGATTGGGTGGAAAATGATTGCGATCTGGCCATCTACCCGTTACTAAAACACGATTCGGCTGCTGTCGTGGCCGAGCAGCGGCAGGGTGAAGCGGAGGCGGTCAAGACGATCCAAGCGGCGCCTTTCCAAATCATCCCTAACAGCGCCGAGCCGACCGCTCACGAAGACGCTAAGCCCGCCGCGAAGAGCGCGGGTTCGATTCGGGTGGATATCGCGAAAATCGATCATTTGATCAACATGGTTGGCGAATTGGTCATCACCCAATCGATGCTCAGTTTGGTCGGCGAGCGCTTCGAGGCCGGCAAACTGGACCAATTGCGCAACGGATTGACTCAACTCGAACGCCATACCCGCGAGTTGCAGGAAAGCGTCATGAACATTCGGATGTTGCCGGTCAGTTTTGTGTTCAGCCGTTTTCCGCGCCTGGTACACGATTTAAGCACTAAACTCGGCAAGAAAATCGAATTGAAGCTGATCGGCGAAAACACCGAGGTCGACAAGACCGTGGTCGAGTTATTGGCCGATCCTTTGGTCCATTTGGTTCGCAACAGCTTGGACCATGGCATCGAAATGCCCCAGGTTCGTCTGGCGGCCGGCAAACCGGAGACAGGCACCGTTACGCTACAGGCTTATCATCGCGGCGGCAATATTGTCATCGAAGTCAAAGACGACGGCCAAGGTTTGGACGGCGCCAAACTACGCGCCAAAGCGGTGGAGAAAGGATTGATTGGCGCGGACGCCGCGCTATCCGAACGGCAGTTGTACGACCTGATCTTCCTGCCCGGCTTTTCGACAGCGGACAAGTTGACCGATATTTCCGGGCGGGGCGTCGGCATGGACGTGGTGCGGCGTAATATTCAAGCCTTGGGCGGCAATATAGTAATCGCTTCGGAATTGGGCAAGGGTTCCACCTTCGCAATCTATTTGCCGCTGACCTTGGCGATACTGGACGGTCAATCGGTAGCGGTCGGCGACGAGATCTACATCCTGCCGCTGGGTGCGATCGTCGAATCGTTGAATATCAGCGAAGACAGAGTCAATCGGGTAGCCGGCAAAGGCGAGACCTTCCACCTGCGCAGCCAATATCTGCCGATCATTCGCCTACATCGAATTTTTCAGGTGCCGGGCGCCAAAGCGACCAAATTGACCGACGGGTTGTTGGTGGTCGTGGAAAGTCATGGCGTGCGCTGCGGTCTGTTTGTCGACGATCTGCTCGGCCAGCAACAAGTGGTGATTAAGTCCCTGGAAGCCAATTATCGGCGGATCGACGGCGTATCCGGCGCGACGATTCTGGGTGACGGGTCCGTGGCGCTCATTCTGGATATTCCGGGGTTGGTCGCCTTGGCCAATCAATGAGCGAAACTTACGCATGCTAATGGAGGCAATATGAGCGATGCAGCGCTAGCGGTCGCCAATAAGGCCGGCGATATTCGGCAATTTCTGACTTTCGTTTTGGGCGACGAGCGTTACGGCGTCGATATTTTGCGGGTTCAGGAACTGCGCTGCTGGGAGCCGGTGTCGCGGATACCCAACGTCCCGTCTTACGAAAAAGGCGTCGTCAATTTGCGTGGCGCCATCGTACCCATTATCGATTTACGCGAGCGCTTTCAGCTGGGTACCGGCCAAGTCGGCCCGATGACCGTCGTGGTCGTGTTGCAGGTCAATGTAGGGGCCGCGATAAAAATCATGGGCGTGGTCGTCGACGCGGTATCCGATGTCGTTGACGTTGAAAAAAATGCAATCCAAAGCGCGCCGCATTTTGGCACCAAGGTCAGTACCGAATTTATCGCAGGACTCGCGTCGGTGCGTAACGAGATGGTGATGTTGCTCGATGTCGATCGATTGTTAAAGCTTGAAGGTTTGGAAGACGCCGACGATGGTCGGACCCCGTGACGCGCAAGGCCGAATTTCAACGGAGAAATTGCAATGAGAGTGAACCAACCTGTGACCGACCGCGAAGTCACGATGACACCGGGTACGGTGCTGGTGACGCGGACCAACCTGAAAGGCATCATCACTTACGCCAATGAAGCGTTCATTGAAATTAGCGGTTTCAGTCGGGATGAATTAATCGGTGCCAACCACAATCTGGTTCGCCATCCCGACATGCCGGAGGCGGCATTCGCCGATCTTTGGCAATGCCTGAAAGCGGGCCTCCCCTGGACCGCGCCGGTCAAGAACCGCACCAAGTCCGGCGATTTTTATTGGGTCGAAGCCAATGTCACGCCGGTCCGGAAGAACGGTAAAGTCCACGAGTATTTGTCGGTTCGCTATGCGCCCAGTCGCGAGCAAATCAATCAGGCCGAAGCGTTCTATGAAAAATTGGCGAACAAGCAGGCCACGATCCGGCCGGTTGGCTTGCGGGCGGCGCGGGCGAAATTGGCCGACATCGGTATCGGTACTAAATTGGCGATCGCCGGGCTGCTATTGGCCTTGCCCACGCTGATTTGGCTTGCGCAAGCGATTGCCGAGCAAAAATATCCGATGGCGGCCGCGGCAGGCGCGATGATCACGGTTGGCGGCTGGATAGGTGTATCGGCGGTGCGCCGCATTCTCGAACATTTACGCGAGTCGACGCGGATTTGTTACCGCCTAGCCGACGACCAATTCCGGAACGAGATCGAGTTGAACCGCAACGATCAGATCGGCGCGTTCAACCGGGCTTTGTATACCACCCAAGTCAAACTGATCGCCGATTTGGCTTACTCGAAGCAGGTCGCCTACGAAGCCACCCGCATCAAACAGGCTTTGGACAATGTCGAGTCTTGCGTGATGGTGGCCAATAACGATTTGGACATCATCTATATGAATAACACCGTCAAGGCGATGTTCAAAAACGCGGAGGCCGATATTCGTCGGCAATTGCCGAATTTCGACGCGGACGCCTTGCTGGGCGCCAATATCGATCAGTTCCACCAACACCCGGCGCACCAGCGCGGATTAATGGCCGGCTTGGTGCAAACCTTTAGCTCGCAATTGGTCATCGGTGGCCGACATATGAATATCGTCGCGAATCCGGTGGTTAACGACGAAGGCGCCCGTATCGGTGTCGTGGTCGAATGGCTAGATCGCACGCGCGAGGTCAAGGTCGAACGAGAGATCGAGGCCATCGTTCAAAGTGTCAAGACCGGACAACTGGATAAGCGCTTGGCCCTCGACGACAAACAAGGTTTTTTCGCCAAGTTAAGCCAAGAAATCAACGACCTGACCGATGTGATCGAACGGGTATTCGAAGAAGTCGGCAGCACGATGAAAAGCATGGCCGAAGGCGATCTGAGTAACCGGATTACCAGCGATTATCAGGGGGTCTACCTGACCTGTAAGAACGACATCAACAGCACGATCGATAAGTTGGGCGACATCTTCGGCGAAGTTACCGAGTCGGCGAACTTCATCAACAATTCGTCGCGGGAAATCGCCAGCGGCAACAATAATCTGTCGCAACGCGCCGAACAACAGGCCGCAAACCTGGAGGAAACCGCGGCCAGCATGGAAGAATTGACCAGTACCGTCAAAAACAACGCGGAGAACGCCCAGCAGGCGAATTTGGTGGCGGACAACGCCAGAGAACTCGCCGAGAAGGGCGGAAACGTGGTGACCGCGGCCGTCAAGGCCATGCAGGATATCAACGAAAGCAGCAATAAAATCGCCGACATTATTGGCGTTATCGACGAAATTGCGTTCCAGACCAACCTACTGGCGTTGAACGCGTCGGTGGAAGCGGCCCGAGCCGGCGAACAAGGCCGTGGCTTCTCGGTGGTCGCGACTGAAGTTAGAAATCTGGCGCAACGTAGCGCTACCGCCGCGCGGGAAAGCAAGGAACTGATTCAGTCCAGCGTGCAAAAAGTTCGGGTCGGGACCGATTTTGTCAATCAAACCGGTAAGGCTCTGGTCGAAATTGTCGCCAGCGTCAAAAAGGTTGGCGATATCGTCGCCGAAATAGCGAATGCCAGTGCCGAACAATCGGCCGGCATTGCTCAAGTGAACCAAGCCGTGGCGCAAATGGACGAGATCACTCAACAAAACGCCGCGTTGGCCGAGCAAGCTTCGGCGGCCAGCGTATCGATGAGCGATTTGTCGATGAACATGGTAGAACTGCTGTCGTTTTTTAAGCTGGACGAGCGCCAGCAGCGGCAGGCGAACACGCCGCAAAAGTCCGCGGTAACGCCCGACATTGCGAATAACGCCGCGCCGGCTTTCAGCAAGCGTCCGATTTCTCCGGCGTTTAAACCGGCGAGCGACGACGACGAATGGCAAGACTTCTAATTGCAGCCTGTCATCGCGGCCTTAACCTTCCAATTCAATATGAACGACAGTAACGCGACCGACCGCAATATCGAACAATTTTTGACATTCGAGTTGGCCGGCGATGCCTATGCGCTGAGCATTTTGAAGGTCCAGGAAATTCGCGGTTGGGAACCTGTGCGCAAACTGCCGGATACGCCGGCTTTCGTCGTCGGGGCGCTCAACTTGCGCGGCATGATCGTGCCGGTCGTCGATTTACGGATTCGCTTCGGAATCGAGCGAGCGGAGTACACGCCGACCACGGTGGTGATTGTGGCATGCGTGGAGACCGCCGCGCACGACCAAGTGGTGATGGGCGTCATTGCCGATGCGGTTTCCGATGTGCTGGATGTCGATCCCGCCGAGATCAAACCAGCGCCGAATCTGGGCGCGAGGATCGATACCCGCTACATGCGCGGAATCTACGTGGCCAAGCAGCACATGGTGATGGTCCTGAATGTCGATAAATTACTGGACCCGGAAGAATTCGTCGGTCTCGGCGCCGCGTCATGAGTCGGCGCATCGTCGCGATCCTGAATCAAAAAGGTGGCGTCGGCAAAACCACGACCGCGGTTAATCTTTGCCACGCCTTGGCTCGGATGGGTCAACGGATAGCCGTGATCGATTTGGACCCGCAATGCCATCTCTCGGTATCGTTGGGCGTCAGGTCCAACACTCGGTCAGGCGTCGATGAAGCGATGTTGGGCGGCGCTAATCTGGAGGGTTGCGCGGTCCAGGCGCGGGAAAATTTGTGGTTGATACCGCCAGGGCCGCGCTTGCAAGAAATCGAACAGCTCAGCCAGGGTGAAACTCACCGTGGCGATTTGCTGGCGATCGCGCTGGCGAATAGCCTGACGGAGATCGACTCGGTGTTCATCGATTGCCCGCCGTCGTCCGGCATTCTGGTGGCGAATGCGTTAATGGCCGCCGACGAGATTTTGATACCGATGACCAGCGATTATCTGGCCTTGCAGGGTTTGTCGCACTTGATGGGGACTTTGCTGAAATTCGAGGCGGCGTTAAATAAACATTACTTGCTGCGCTTGGTGATGTCCCGCTACGTGCCGACGCGGCGTTTGTCGCAAGATGTGTTGCGGACCTTGGGCGAGTATTTCAGCGGCAAGATTCTGGCGACGCCGATACGCGAGACCGCATTCTTGGCGGAATGCCCAAGTTTTGGCAAAACGATCTTCGAGTACCGGCCGGGTTGTCGCTCGGCGCGGGATTTTAACGCGTTGGCGCGTGACTTTTTGAGCGGAACGGTGATCTGATGGCGGATAAACACGAACCCAGTTTGATCGGTTACGACCCTCTGGCTTGGTTGCGCGAGCCCGGCGTGGCCAAATCGTCCGAACCGAGCGAGGTATTGGCTATCCCGGAACCCAAGCAGCCGGTTTTGGCGGAAGCCGACGCCGACGGCGTTGCCGATAGCGCGACAATGTCGATGGCCCATGCCACGCGTATTGCATTGGAGGCGGTGCAAAGCATCCAGAACGTTTGCAATTTGTATGAGCGGCTTTTGACGGCGCTGGCGGACGCCGAGGCCATTGAAATCGACGCGTCGGCGGTGAGTATGGTCGATACCGCGACCTTGCAACTACTGTTGGTGTTGAAGCGGACCGCACTGGATGCCGGCAAGCAAGTCAGTTTCGATTTTCCGTCGGACCGTTTTGTCGAGGCGGCTCGATTGCTCGGCGTTGCCGAGTTGTTGGAGGTCGACCAGGCTTACGCCGGTTTTTTCTAAACCGGTCGGGAGCTGGATTTGACCGATAATCCATGGCCAGTGCGCGATAGCCAGCGCGAATTTGCCTACACGCGCGCCGATTTCGACCGACTCCGGCAGTTGTCTCGAGATCATTCCGGCATCCAGGTTCCCGACGACAAGTTCGATATGTTCTATTCGCGCTTGGCCAAACGCTTGAGGGCCTTGGGCTTGTCGACGTTTCGGTCTTACGTGGATTATTTGAGCGCCCATCCCGACCTCGAATTTACCGAATTCATAAATTCGGTGACGACCAATCTCACGGCGTTTTTTCGCGAGAACCATCATTTCGAATTTCTGGCTAAACAAGCCCTACCGCAAATCTGTAAGCAGTCCGTGGGGCGTAAAACGTTGAGTGCCTGGTCGGCCGGCTGTTCGACCGGCGAGGAAGCGTATTCGTTGGCAATGACGCTGCACGAACATTTACCGGGCAATTGGCGGTTTCAAGTGCTGGCGACCGATTTGGATACCCAGGTTTTACGGACGGCCGCCGCCGGAGTTTATCCGCTCGAAGCGGTCGCGCGCTTGGGCGAGCGACGATTGAAGCAGTGGTTTCAAAAAGGGGTCGGTCGGCAAGATCGTAGAGTGCGGGTCAAGGCCGAGTTGCGCGAGGCCATTGAGTTTCGCCAGCTCAACTTGATGCGGGATTGGCCGGAGCTGAGCGGCTTTGATCTGATTTTTTGCCGAAACGTGCTGATTTATTTCGACCGAAGCACCAAGGAAGCCTTGGCAAAACGCTATTGGCAAGCGCTACGCCCCGGTGGGTATTTGTTCATCGGTCATTCCGAGTCGTTACACCAGCTCGATACCGGGTTCGAAGCGTTGGGACAGACGGTTTACCGGAAGCCGGAACGATGACGGCGGACACCTTGGCGTTGGCGCCGATTCAAGGGTTCGAACACATCAATCGCTATTGGGACCGCCAGCGCGGGATACAAGCCGCCAAGTTGCTGCCCGGCGATTATTACGTTACCGACCGGGCCGAGCTGATCACGACGGTCTTGGGGTCGTGCGTCGCGGCTTGCGTTTACTGCCCTGGCACCGGCGCCGGCGGTATGAATCATTTCATGTTGCCGCACACCGACCATGCTCGCTTTGTCTCTCCCGAAGAACGTTGTCTCAGCCGCGCCTCGCGTTACGGCAATTTCGCGATGGAGTTTTTGATCAATGGGGTATTGCGCCATGGCGGATGTCGGCGGGACCTGCAAGTCAAACTGTTCGGCGGTGCCAGCGTCGTCGCCAATCTTGGCGGCGTTGGCGTTAGCAATGTCGAATTCGTGTTGGCCTATGTCGAGCGGGAAGGCATGGCATTGGTGTCCTACGATTTGGGCGGCGTGTTTCCGCGCAAGATTGTTTTCGATCCGCGTACCGGCTCGGTGAAGCTGAAAAATCTCGAGCAATTGACCAACGATACGATCGTGCGGCGCGAATCCAGTTACCAGCAAATTGTCAACGGCATGGCGCCGGAAGGTAGTGTCGAACTGTTCACAGGGTGATCGGATGAAGAAAATAAAATTATTGATCGTCGACGATTCGGCATTGATTCGGCAGCTATTGGCAAAAATCGTCGGAGAAGTCGACGATATCGAAGTGATCGGTACCGCCGGCGACCCCTACGAAGCCAGGGAAAAAATCAAGACGCTGAATCCGGATGTGTTAACGTTAGACATTGAAATGCCTAGGATGGATGGCTTGACCTTCCTGGGTAATTTGATGAGGCTCAGGCCGATGCCGGTAGTGATGATTTCGACCTTGACCGCGCAAGGCGCGGAGGCGACCATGGCGGCGCTGACGCTAGGAGCGGTGGATTTCGTTACCAAACCGCAATTGAACAGTGTCGAAAACCTGCGGCAATACGCCGATGAAATCGTTAACAAAATAAGAACAGCTGCAAAAGCGAACATGAAGGTGTGGGATGTCAATCGAGCGCGCGCGGCTGAGCCCGCGACGGCGCTATCCTCGGAGACCGGCCGGCGGTTTACGGCGTCGTCTCGCAAAATTGTCGCGTTGGGCTCGTCGACCGGCGGTACAGAAGCCTTGCGCTTGCTGGTCGGCGGTTTGCCCAGTACCGCGCCGGCGATTCTGGTCGTACAGCATTTACCGGTTGCCTTCAGCGCGTCGTTTGCGAAACACGTCAACGATGCGACCGAGATGCGGGCTGGTCTGGCCATTGACGGCGAACCAGTAATGGCGGGGCATATCTATATCGCTCCCGGTGATCGCCATCTGGCCGTGGCGCTGGAACGGCACGGCTGGGTTTGCCGCTTGTTGGACGGGCCGCCGGTCAATCGGCATAAGCCGTCGGTGGAAGTCTTGTTCAAGTCGGTGGCGGAGCAGGCCGGCTCGGCCGCGATCGGCGTGATGTTGACCGGCATGGGCGCGGACGGTGCCAAGGCCATGTTGGAAATGCGAGACGCCGGCGCCGTCAATATCGTACAGGATGAAGCGACTAGCGTGGTTTGGGGGATGCCCGGCGAAGCTTATCGGCTAGGAGCGGCTCATCACGTCGTGCCGCTGGAACGGATCGCCGCGCAAATCTTGGCCTTGACGCGTTGATCGAGTTTCGACCGGCGCCAAACAGGCCGTACTGTTTCTTTTCCGCATTACTAGGCGGTTTCCGATCGCGGTGGCGGTTGCGGCCGTCGTCTGGAGACTTTGAATGATGCTATACGGCGACCACGCCAATTCCCGATTGCTGACGCGGCTTATTAAGCGGATTTTGCCTAACTCGCAAGCCGTATCGTTGGCCATTATTTTATTGGTCGGCTCGGTCTTGATCTACAGTCTGTTGGGTTTGCTGATGCCGGTATTCGTTGCCATCGTGTTGGCCTATCTGCTCGAGGGCATGGTGGTCAAGGTCGAGCGGAACGTCAGTCGCATCGTGGCGGTACATCTCGTGTATTTCACGTTTCTGACCGTTTTCGGCTTCGTGTTGTTCGTGCTCGTTCCGGTTGTTTCGGAACAAACCGTGCAATTGGTCCAGCACATTCCCGACTTCATACATAGCGCGGAAGCCGAAATCATGCGGTTTCCGGAGCGCCATCCGGAGTTGATTACCGAGGCGCGGATTCGCCAATTGATGTTTTCGGTTCAGCAGGATTTACTCAAATACAGCCAGGATCTGATTTCCGGTTCGGCACAGTCCTTCGTCGGCTTGGTCGCGTTGGTGATCTATCTGTTTTTGGTACCGATGATGGTGTTTTTTCTGCTCAAGGATAAGGCCGTCCTATTGAGTTGGTTTCAACAGTTTTTGCCGAAAGACCGGCATTTGAGCCTGCGGGTGTGGCGGGAAGTCGATAGGCAGATTGCCAACTACGTGCGCGGTAAATTCGTTGAGGTCTTCATTTTGTGGGCCGTCAGTTTTCTGGTGTTTTGGTGGCTGGATCTGAATTACGCGATGCTGCTGGCGGTCTTGATGGGCCTGTCGGTGGTGATTCCCTATATCGGCGCCACGCTGGTAACGCTGCCGGTGCTGGCTGTGGCCTATTTGCAATGGGGTTTGGCGAACGGCGACCATTTTATGTACGTGTTCGTCGCTTATTCCGTGGTGCAGGCGATGGATGGCGTGATTCTGGTGCCCTTGCTGTTTTCCGAGGCGGTGAATTTGCATCCGATCGCCATCATTGTCGCGATCCTGTTTTTCGGCGGCTTGTGGGGATTTTGGGGCGTGTTCTTCGCAATCCCGTTGGCGACCGTGGTCAATGCGGTATTGACGGCCTGGCCCAATTCGGACGGCTTAAGCGTCGACGTTTAATGCCGGCTGTCGAGCCACGGTCGCGCAAACCTCGGTGTCGCCGATACGCGACCGGATGCCGGTCGTGATTCAGCCGGAAGCTTATGCCGATTGGTTTAAGCCATTGATAGACCCGGCGCGGGCGTGCGCCATGTTGCCGGTGCGGCCGACATGGCGATGGCGGTCACCCAGGTCGGGGCTTGGGTAAACAATCCGCGCCGCGACGATAAAAACCGCGTCTGCCTGGCTCCGCAGCAGGGTCAGGGTCAATCCTGGTCGTGGTTATAAATTGTCCGACGCGAAATCCGCCAGCCGCGAACGCTCGCCGCGCCGCAACGTGATGTGCGCGCTGTTTGCCCAGGCCTTGAAGCGGTCGACGACGTAAGTCAAACCGGAACTGGTCGCGGTCAGGTAGGGTGTATCGATCTGTCCCAGGTTGCCGATGCAGATAATCTTGGTGCCGGGACCGGCGCGAGTGATCAGGGTTTTCATCTGCTTGGGCGTCAGGTTTTGCGCCTCGTCGATGATCAAGAAACGGTTCAGAAAGGTCCGGCCGCGCATGAAGTTCAGCGAGCGGATTTTGACCCGGTTCATCAGCACGTTTTGCGACGCGCCTTGCTCCCATTCGGTGTTGCCGGAGCGGCTGCCCAACAGTTCCAGGTTGTCCATCAATGCGCCCATCCAGGGTGCCATTTTCTCTTCCTCGCTGCCCGGCAGAAAGCCGATGTCCTGGCCGACCGGCACCGTTTCGCGGGTCATGATGATTTCCTGGTAGAGCTTATGTTCCATCGTCAGCGACAAGCCGGCGGCCAGCGCCAGCAGCGTCTTGCCGGTGCCGGCGGTGCCGAGCAGCGTGACGAAATCGATATTGGGGTCGAGCAGTGCGTTCAATGCAAAATTTTGTTCGCGATTCTTGGCGCACACGCCCCAAACGCTGTTGTGCTTGGTGCGAAAATCGCGGGCCAGTTGCAAGACCGCGCTCTGGCCGTCGCAAGTTTTGACGATGGCTTCGAAGCCGGATTCGTCGTCCATATACACAAACTGGTTGGGAAACCAGTCGGCCACCGCCGGCCCGCTGACTTTGTAGTAAGTGTGGTTGTTTTCCTGCCAGGACTCCATCTTACCGCCGTTTTCTTCCCAAAAATCGGCTTCCAGCGCCATCGTGCCGTTGTATAGCAGATCGATGTCTTCGATGGTCTGGTCGTTGTGGTAATCCTCGGCGTTCAGTTGCAGCGCGGCGGCCTTGATGCGCATATTGATGTCCTTGGACACCAGGATGACGTTGACGTCAGGGTATTCCTTGCCCAAGGCCAGTACGATGCTCAAAATCGAATTGTCGGCAATCTGGCCGGGCAGATTATCGGGCAGCAGATGCGACAACTGCTTGGTTTGGAAATACAGGCGGCCGTCGTAATCGGCGTCCACGGCTAAACCGTGTTCGATGCGGGACAGCGGCAGGCCGTCGTTGATGGTCTGTTGATTGGCGTCGCGGATCAGTTCGTCCAAGAAACGGCTGACTTGGCGGACATTACGGGAAACGTCGGATAAACCTTTCTTGGCATGGTCGAGTTCTTCGAGGACCACCATCGGAATGAAAATATTGTGTTCCTGAAAGCGAAAGATGGCGGTTGGGTCGTGCATCAAAACGTTGGTGTCCAGCACAAACAATTTTTTGCCCGAAGATTGAATATTCATGGAGTCCTTGAACGATGGGGTGAAGTAACGTTGGGCGGCTTTCCGCTCAGCTACCTTTCTAACTCATCCGCCGAGCCAGCGTCAAATTCTTCACGAAGCCGCGTACGTTTTTTGAGTGTCGCCGCCGCGTCCGTCGGTTGGCGTGATTTGTGTTGCTTCGGCGATTCAACTAGAATCCCAACACCGCACTTTCATTACGGTTTGTCCGCTACACCCATGACTATGACCTATTCAGACGCAAGCCGGCCCGACTTGGATTGGAGCCAGATTAGAGAAACCATCAAACTGTTGACCGTGTCCGCCGCGCAGATGGACGGCAGCATGAAAGACGGCGACGCATCGGTCAATGCGCTGGCCACGGCGTTTACCGGCATGGTCGAAAATCTGGCCGCGATTCGCGAACAATTGACCGGTTTGGCGGAGAGCGAAAATCGGGAAAACGCCTTGGCGCAGTGCGATGCCGCTCGCCGCAAGATCGACGACGCCATCGTTGAATTCCAATTCTACGATCGGCTACAACAATGCCTCCAGCATGTGTCGGCCAACCTGAAGGATTTGTCGGCGATGATCGAAACCCCGCACAGGTTGTATAATCCCGCCGAATGGTGCGCATTGCAGGATGCGATTCGCGGCCGTTATACGATGGAGGCGGAGAAGGTGATGTTCGACGCGATTCATCAAGGCAAATCCATAGAGGAAGCGCTGGCGTTGTTCGAGGCCGCCAATCAGACCGGTGGCGATCCGGACATCCAGTTGTTTTAAATCCACACCTCCATTGCATAAGGTTTAATGAAGAAATCATCCTTGCTCGTCCTGTTCCCGCTAGTGCTGTTGTTGTCGGCTTGCGCCGGCGTTTCGGAATCCGAACGGCCCAGCCCGACCGCGGGCCAGGTCGCCGCCAAGAAAGCCCAGTCCAAGAAAAATCCGGCCGCCAAGGATAAGGCGCCGATACCGCCGGTCGCCAAGAAAGCGCAAGCCAGTGTGCCCGGTACCGGTACCTACGCCATCGAAGAGGTAACCACCAATTTTAAGGACGAACCGAATCTGCCGGCGTTTCGAGCCGAGCCGTTGACGCCGCCGGTTGAATCGGCCGCCACCACGCCGGTGGCGCCGACCGCCGAGGCGGTGCGCCTGAATATCGAAGACGCGCAGATTCCCAGCGGCACGTCGCCGGCCGTCGTCGCGCTGGTTAGCGAAGCCGACCGTAGCCGTAATGCCGGCGACCTGGATGCCGCGGTGGTGGTGATGGAGCGGGCCTTGCGCATCGATGCGCGTAATCCGCTATTGACTTACAAATTGGCCTTGTTGCGGCTCAAGCAGAATAAGGCGCCGCAAGCCGAGGAGCTGGCTGGTAAGGCCGCATTGTTGGCCGGCGGCGATTTGAGCTTGAAACGCAAAAGCTGGCTGCTGATCTCCGAAGCCCGGCAGATGCAGCAAAATCCGCAAGGTGCCAAGGAAGCCAAGGCCAAGGCGGACAGCTTTTTCGGGCATTGATTTTCGCGCCGCGCTGACTTGCAAATGGCCGAACTCGCCGACATCTTTGGCGATGCCGGCGCGTTGGCCGAGGCCATCCCCGGCTACGCGCCGCGTGCCGCGCAAATCGAAATGGCGCAAGCCATTGCCGACGCCATCTCCGCCGGGCAACATTTGATTGCCGAGGCCGGCACCGGGACCGGTAAAACCTTTGCTTATCTGATTCCCGCCATCCTGTCGCGCAAGAAAGTCATTGTTTCGACCGGCACCAAGAATCTGCAAGACCAATTGTTCAACAAGGACATCCCGGTTATCCGCAAGGCGCTGACCCGCACCCCGTTCAAAGCCAGCCTGCTGAAGGGACGCGCCAATTACTTATGCACTTACCGTCTGGATCAGGCTTTGAATTCGGCCTTCGGCTACAGCCAGGAAGACGCCGCGGCGCTGGCCAAAATTCATGCCTGGGGTAAGCGCACCAAGGTCGGCGACGTTTCCGAAGTCGCCGACGTCCAGGACGGCGATCCGATCTGGTTTCACGCTACCTCGACCGCCGACAATTGCCTCGGCCAGGAATGTCCGGATTACGCCGATTGCTTCTTGGTCAAGGCTCGCAAGCAGGCCCAGGAATCCGACGTCGTCGTGGTCAACCACCATTTGTTGTGCGCGGATTGGTCGATTCGGGAAACCGGTTTCGGCGAATTGTTGCCGGACGCCGAAGTCGTCATCATCGACGAGGCCCATCAGTTGGCCGATACCGCATCCAATTTCCTAGGTGTGACGATCAGCGGCAAACAACTGACCGATCTGGCCGACGACGCTTTGGCCGAATATTTCACCGACGCCAAGGATATGCCGGATCTACGCACCGCTTGCGAAGACTTGCAGCACGAGGTCAAGGACATGCGTCTGGCCTTCGGCTTGGAATTGCGGCGCGGCGACTGGCAGGATATCGAGACCAACCCGAAAATCGCCGGCGCCCTGGAGTCCTTGCAAAAGCAACTGGCGCGCTTGACCGATCAACTCGAACGCGCGTCGGTGCGTAGCAAGGGGCTGGAGTCTTGTTTCGATCGCGCCGAAGCCTTGGACGCGCAGCTGGAAACGTTGATCAACGACCGGGACGGGCAGTGGATCAAATGGTATGAAACCTATAACAAGTCGTTCACGCTCAGTCGCACGCCACTGGACATCGCCAAGGAATTTCGCGGCTTCATGGCCCGCCACAAGGCGGCCTGGATATTCACCTCGGCGACGTTAAGCGTCGCCAACAATTTCGCGCATTTCTCGCGCAGTCTGGGTTTGGGCGGCGCCGACAGCCGGAGTTGGGAAAGTCCGTTCGACTACCCGAATCAAGCGTTGTTTTACCACCCCAAGGGCTTGCCGCAACCTAACGATCAGGATTTCACCGACAAAATCGTCGAATTCGCGCTGCCGGTGCTGGAAGCCAGCCGGGGCAGGGCGTTCTTTCTATTCACCAGTCACCGGGCTTTGCAACGAGCCGCCCAATTACTGGACGGTCGGATCGATCATCCGCTACTGGTGCAAGGTACCCGGTCCAAGGCTGCCCTATTGGACCAGTTCAAGGAACTGGGCAACGCGGTACTATTGGCCACCGCCAGTTTCTGGGAAGGCGTGGACGTGCGCGGCGATGCCTTATCTTGCGTCATTATCGACAAACTGCCGTTCGCCTCGCCCGGCGATCCGGTGTTGAAGGCCAGGATGAGCGCCATCGAAAAGCAGGGCCGCAACCCGTTTTTCGAACACCAATTACCCAGTGCGATTATCATGCTCAGGCAAGGTATCGGACGCCTGATCCGCGATGTCAACGATCGCGGAGTACTGATGGTTTGCGATCCGCGCTTGTTAAAGCGCTCCTACGGACAGATGTTTTTGGATAGCGTGCCGGCGATGCGGCGTAGTCGCGACATCGAAGATGTGCGGCGGTTTTTTAACGAAGTATCGGATTAGCTCGATACTGGGGCCCGATCGGGCCAGCGAATCATCGGACGCGTTTTTGATCAACTCTGTTACTCGAACTGAATTATGAAATTACTGGCAGTAGAAACTTCCACCGATGCTTGTTCGGCCGCCTTGTTTTTCGACGGCGAGATCGTCGAGCGCTTCGCCGTCGCGCCGCGCGACCACACCAAACTGATTTTGCCGATGATAGACGAGCTGATGGCCGACGCCGAACTAAAACCTCGGCAACTCGACGCGGTCGCGGTGGGTCGCGGGCCGGGGTCGTTCACCGGGGTTAGAATTGCCGGCGGCCTCGTTCAGGGCATCGCGTTCGGCGCGGATCTGCCGGTGGTGCCGGTATCGACCTTGGCCGCGATCGCCCAGGATTTTTTCAACAAACAATCATTGGCCGAGTTGGCGTTTACCGCGATGGACGCCCGGATGGATGAAATTTACTGGGCGGTGTATCAGCGAGATACCGAACATTTCGCCAAATTGCTTGGCATAGAAGTCGTGACGCCGGCGGGAGAGGTGGCGTTTCCCGAAGCCGTCGGTTTTGGCGTCGGTTCGGGCTGGGGCGTGTATTGCGCCCAGTTGGCCGAATGCCTGGGCGAACTGGTGCAAGGCGTCGAAATCGACGTTTGGCCGAGGGCCGCCTGTATCGCTCAATTGGGCGTGCGCGACTTTCTGAAGGGGCTGGCCGTGCCGGTCGAGGAGGCCATGCCGGTCTACCTGCGCGACAAAGTGGCGAAAAAGGAATCGGAAAGATAAGGTACAATGCCGCCCTTACGCGGCAGTTTCATCGGGTCAATGGCACAGTTCTTCGAGATTCATCCGGACAATCCGCAGCAGCGCTTGATCCGGCAGGCGGCGGAAATCGTTCGGAAGGGCGGCGTCATTGCCTATCCGACCGACTCTTCCTACGCGCTGGGTTGCCATATCGGCGACAAGGCGGCAATGGACACCATCCGCCGGATTCGCCGGCTCGACGACAAGCATAATTTCACACTGTGCTGCAGCGATCTGACCCAGGTGTCTACCTTCACCAAAATGGGTAACGACGCCCATCGGCTGATCAAGAAGCTGACGCCGGGACCGTTTACGTTTTTGTTGGACGCCACCCGCGAGGTGCCTCGGCGTTTGCAACACCCTAAGAAAAAAACCATCGGCGTCAGAATTCCGGACAACCGGGTGGCGGCGATGTTGTTGGAAGAACTGGGCGAACCGCTACTGACGGCAACCTTGATTTTGCCCGGCGACGAAGAGGCGCTGAGCGACCCTTACGAAATCCGCCTCGGCCTGGAACACGAACTGGATTTGGTGATGAGCACGGGAACTATCGAAGCGCGCGCCACGACTGTGATCGCCTGCGGCGACAACGGCATCGAAATCGTCAGACAGGGCATAGGCATCGCGCCGATGCTGGAGGCTTGAGACTATGATGGAAGAACTGACCTTGGTGCAACGTGTCGTGGTTTGGAGTTTGCCGGTAGTCTTCGCGATTACCGGCCACGAAGTCGCCCATGGCTGGATGGCCAAACGCTACGGCGACAAAACCGCCGAACGGGAAGGCCGCTTGACGCTGAATCCGTTGCGGCATATCGACCCGCTCGGCACCATCATCATTCCCGGCCTGCTGTTAATCACGTTTACCGGTTTTATCTTCGGCTGGGCCAAGCCGGTACCGATCGACGCCCGCAACTTCAAGCAGCCCAAAAAAGCCATGATGATGGTGGCGTTGGCCGGTCCGTTGGCCAACCTGTGCATGGCGATAGCCTGGGCCTTGCTGGCTAGGATAGGGGTCGCGCTGGAGTTCGAATTCGTCTCGATGCCGTTGATTTACAGCGGCGTGGCCGGCATTACCATCAATCTGGTGTTGATGATGATCAACCTGCTACCGATTCCGCCGTTGGACGGCAGCCGGGTATTGTCCGGATTGTTGCCGGATTATTGGGCATGGCGTTATAACCAATTCGAACGTTATGGTTTCATCGTGTTGCTGATTTTACTGGCGACCGACGTGCTCAGCTTTTTACTGGCCTATCCCATGTTTTATGCGCAGCAATTGTTTTTCACGCTCGCCGGCATGTGAAGCGGTTTCGGATGGGTTTTTTAAGCGCCGAGCGGATGTTCGCTTAAACCGATGAATGCGGTGGAGTTACCGGTGGAAACGGCGCCGGAACCGATTGCGCTGGTGCTCGGCGAGCCGTTCCAAACCTTGCCCGACGATTTGTACATCCCGCCGGATGCGCTGGAAGTGTTTCTGGATGCGTTCGAAGGGCCGTTGGACTTGCTGCTGTATTTGATCCGCCGACAGAATCTGGATATTCTCGATATCCCGATCGCCCAAATCACCAAGCAATACATCGCCTACATCGACATGATGGACAATTTGCGTCTGGAGCTGGCGGCCGAATATCTAGTGATGGCCGCGCTGCTGGCGGAAATCAAATCGCGGATGCTGCTGCCGCGCCAGCCGGAAAGCGAGGAAGAGGAGGAGGACCCGCGCGCCTTCCTGATCCGTAAATTGCAGGAATACGAAGCGATCAAAAAAGTCGCCGAGGAAATCGACCGCTTGCCGCGCCACGAACGCGATACGTTCGAAGCGGTTGTCGACGTTTCGACGATCGGCATCAGGCAGATTCTGCCGGACATCGAGCTCGGCGAGCTGTTACTGTCCCTCCAGGATGTCTTGAAGCGCGCCGAACGACTTAGTCACCACCATATCAGTAAAGAGCCTTTATCAGTCCGTGAACGAATGGCAGCCATTTTGGAAAAACTTGACGGAGCAGATCAGCTCCATTTCTCAGCGTGTTTTACCCGAAGTGAAGGAAAAAACGGGGTGGTTGTCGCGTTTCTTGCCATCCTTGAGCTCTCCAAGGAGCGACTCCTCGACATCTTCCAGCCCGAGCCTTACGCCGGCATCCACGTCCGGCTTAGAGCCAATACCGCTACAGGCGACTGATTCGCCGTCGTTCGCCGCTACCGTCGCCGATGTTCCAGTCAGAGCCAAACCGCGCAAGCCCAGAGTCAAGCCGGAGCCAGTCACGATCTATGTGCAGGTCCGGCGCCGAGCCGTGCGTTTTCCGCGAGGTTGGTCGGTCGAGCGCCATGTCGGCATCGCCGCGCCGACCGAAGCAATCGCAAACGTCGAATCGGTGGAGCCGGCGGCGATCGATGCCGACGTTTCGCGTGGTTTCAGACCCAGTAAGGCGCGCCTGGCGGCCGGCCGGCGCGGCGATTGGCGATGCCCGACATCCGCTGCCACATCGGTCGGGCGCAATAAGTCCTCGGCGCGCTTGCCGCCCAACCGGCGCGGTGACTGGCGGACGCAGTGGCCGGCCGCGCCCGCCGTTAGCCCGCGCAAGCACGTGCCGAGATTGCCGTTGGCCTTGGCCGACGGGTGGCGGGTGGCGGTTACCGAGCGGAGCGAGCCAAGGCCGGCGGTCTTCGACTATCCGCTGGAGGCCAATGTGAATACCAAGCGCATCGTCGAAGCGATTCTGTTCGCCGCCAATCGGCCGATGACGGTCAAACAGATTCAGGAAACCTTTCCCGAACTGGAACAACCGGATACGCTGGCGATTCAGATCGCGTTGGAAGAAATCGCCCGCGACTACGCCGATCGGCCGGTCGGCCTGAAACACCTGGCCAGCGGTTACCGTTTTCAGGTGCGGGAAGGTTTGGCTCATTGGGTCGGCCGGCTGTTCGAGGAGCGCCCAGCGCGTTATTCGCGAGCTCTGCTGGAAACGCTGGCCATTATCGCCTACCGGCAACCGGTGACGCGCGGCGAGATCGAAGACATTCGCGGCGTCAGCGTCAGTACCTCCATCGTCCAGACGCTGCTGGAGCGCGAGTGGGTCAAGGTGGTCGGCCATAAGGAAGTGCCCGGCCGGCCGGCGCTTTACTGCACAACCAAGCAGTTTTTGGATTATTTCAATTTAACGTCGTTGAGCGAATTACCGCCATTGGAAGAGATTGTCGACATGGACCTCGGCTCGTCCGCTCAACCGCCAGCACCACAGGAACCCCGTGAAAGACCGCAAACCGAGCAAACCCCAGTCGGCGAAGGCCCAACCGCCCAAGCGCAAAACCAACCTTCCGAAGCCGAGTCCGACGAAGCCCGGCTCGACGAAACCCGGTCCGGCGACACTCCCGAGCGCACTCTCCACTGACGCGAGCGGCGAACGCATCCAGAAGTTCCTGGCGCGGGCCGGTTTGGGCTCGCGGCGAGAAATCGAGCGTTGGATCGAGGAAGGCAAGCTGACGGTCAACGGCAACCGTATCCAGCCGGGTTATCACTTGAAACCTGGCGATCATTTGGCGGTTAACGGCCGCATCGTCAAGTGGGAGAAGTATGCCGAGCAACCGACCCGCGTGTTGGTGTACCACAAGCCGGTTGGCGAATTGGTGACCCGTCGCGATCCCGAAGGCCGGCCGGTGATTTTTACCCAGTTGCCGCGCTTGGCCGTCGGCCGCTGGATTGCCGTTGGCCGTTTGGACATCAACACCTCCGGCCTGCTGTTGGTCACCAATAACGGCGAGCTGGCCAACCGTTTGATGCATCCGTCGCGCGAGGTCGAACGCGAATACGCGGTGCGCATCCTCGGTGAGGTCGGCGACGACATGATGGAACGCCTGAAAAACGGGGTGGAACTGGAAGATGGCCCCGCTCATTTCGAGGAGGTGAGTTTCTATGCCGGCGAGGGCGCCAACAAGTGGTTTTACGCGACGGTCAAGCAGGGCCGTAATCGCTTGGTGCGCCGCTTGTGGGAATCGCAAGGGGTCAAAGTCAGTCGCCTGATACGGGTGCGTTACGGCGATATCGTACTGCCGGAGCGGGTGCGCGCCCATTCGTTCTACGAACTGGAAGCCAAGGAATTGCAGGAATTACTGGCTTTTGTCGGCCTGGCCTAACGCGCGGGTATTGCCCGAGCGGAAAATTTCGGCGGGAGCGGCTTCGGTCGCGATCAATGGTGTGCCGACACCGGTATGTATGTCATTTGCTCAACGATTCCCTAGTAACGCATCGCTGTCGCGTCCGGCGATTGCGGTTGGCCGGAGCGCCCGCGATGCGCCGGCCGATTCTTCAGTCGTAGCCCAGCGCGGCCAGAAAGGGTTTCAGTTCGGCTTCAATTTCCTCGAACTCATCGGCGTAATGGCGCCAACGGCCGACCGACGACGAATACAAGGGTTGGGCGACTTGCTCGTAACTTGGGCTGGCAATGTATTTGCCGGCCGCTCGCTGGTGGAATTCGGCGACAGCGGGGTTCCAATCCAGACCGATCAGCGAGAACACCCGTCGGAAACTCGCTTCGAAGTCGAATACCGCATCTTCGTAACGCAGTTCGACGAAGTCCATCGTCAACATTGGCTTGACGGTCAGCCACCAATCCATCACCTGGCCGTAAAAGCGCGCCGTGCCGAGCCAAGTCAGCAATGGCACCGTGGACGGCGTGGGAACCATGGTTTGCATGAAGCAGCTCAGGCAAACGTCGCGCGGATCGCGCAGCAAAAACACCAGCTTGGCATCCGGGAAGATCGCGTTGATGAAGCCAAGATCGATGGAGTTCATCGTGGTTTTGTCGAGCAGGCGCTTCGTGCCGATCCGGTCGCCGAACAGTGCTCGCGCCCGATCCCAGTAAAACCGTCGCAGATGCAATACGCTGTCCCAATCCAAACCGGCCAACAATTCGGTCTGTCGGGTGCTTTGCGGGTTGACGCGCCTGAGCTCCTTGACCGTCGCGGCGATCAGGTTGGTTTCGTCGGCAACGAATAAATCGGGGTGAGTGCCCAGCACTTCCTGGGTCAGCGTGGTTCCGGTACGCATGAAACCCAGCACGAAGACCGGTGGGGGCAAGTCGGCCGGAAACTCGCGGCCGGCCCAGCGGCCAAGCAAGTCGCGGGTGTAGGCTGTTTTATAGTCAGCCAACATCGTGGGGACCAAGGTTGCGTCTTGCCGTTTGACCTCGACGAGTTGCGGCGCTATATCGGCGGCGGGACGCAAGTGGGCGAAAACTTGGGAAAACTCGCCCAGCCTATCCAGCAACCGGGCCATCTCCTTGTGGGCGCGAAATTTTTCTTCCGGCTTCAACAGGGGATGGCTCAAGGCCTTGGCTAAACGTTCGCGCGCCGGGTGGTATTGGCCATCCGATATTTCCAGCGTCGCGACGAGTATCGTCAGCATCGGATTGTCAGGCACCAATTTCAACGCTTGTTTGGCGGCGGCCAGTGCCGGCTTTTTTTGATTCAGCCGGGAATGGCTCAGAGCCAACAGTTGGAAACCGCGAACGTGGTTGGGCGCGATTTGTACCGCCTGTTTGCAAAGTTCGAGTGCGCCGTCGTAGTCGCTCCAGTGCTGTAGCTGATCGGCCAAGTCCAAGGCTAAGCCGGTGTCGCGGCTTTTTTTGGCTTTTTTCAGCAGCCATTGGCCCGATAGGCGCAAGTATTTCAGCCCTGCGTCGCGATCGCCCAACCAACATAAGGACTGGCCGAGACAGGCGGCGATTTGCGGATCTTTAGGGCTTTCGGTCAGGGCCTTGCCGAAGCATTCGGCCGCGGCCGCGAAGTCTTTTTGTTGCACTGCGGCTTGGCCGCGTTCCATGAATGACGCCATTTCGAATTCGCAAAAAAAACCGCAAGTTTAAATTGGATTAGTGGGATGTGTGAATGGAATTTGCCGCGCGGTGGATCAGCGTTGATTTTTGAGACTGCCGAGCCCATTGCGCGGCGATGCCAGCGTTGGCTCGAACGATGCGCCTAGCGCGCGACGCGGTAAGCGATCGCGCCATATCGCGGACGGATATGGCGCGGTTTCAGGCTAACGGTGGACGATCAGCGAGGCTTGGTGCTGATACGCATTTTTATCGATGTCGCGGTTTGCACCAGCTCGTAACCCAAGTTCCCAGGCAATATTGGATAGCTCGCTAAAACCGGGTATCCGGTAATGTTGTCGGCGGTGATCAGCGTGACTTCTTGGCCAAACCCCAGCATATATTGTTCGCGAAACGAGACGTACAGTCGGGCGCGATCCAGGTTCAGGTTGCCGTTGACGACCAGTTTGTCATTACCGGCCGCGCCGCCGAGCTGCATTTCGATCGCTCCGTCGATGGTCAAATCATTAACCACCGTTAGCGTGCCTAAGTCGTCGCCGGGGGATATTGTGCCGCCAAACTGAACCGTATTGTAGTCTCCCGTTAAGGTTATCGTACCGTTGCCGGATAATACGCCGTTTTGCAGGTTTAGATTCTTTGCGCCGAACGTCCCATTGATGACGGTTTTACCCCCGGTTTGGGTAAAAGTCGGATAATTGTCGGGATCATTTGTTAAGCAGTGTCCCGACGAGTGCACCTCGAAATATCCATCGTTCAGAATGCCGGGGTTCGGGTTTTCTGGAGTGGCGTCGAATTGACAGTTGTCGGCGGATGCTTCGATCGTCAAGCTGCCGTGGTTAGCAATGGTATTGCGGATGAGCGGGAAGCCGTCAATACCGCCATATAGCTTATCGACAAATCGGAGTGTTCCGAAATTCTCGAGACCGGTTCCCGAGGAATGATAGGAATCGAAATAACCCGAGACAATCATGATGCCGCCGGCTTCGTTGACGATTTTTCGGGAGCCAAGGCCTGATGTCCACGATGATCCGTTGAGTTGCATGAAGCCCCTGTTGCGGACTTCGCCATTCGTAAGTACAGCAAGCGCGGCATTGGAAATTGTGTAGCCATTGTTAATCAGAGATCCCAATATGGTTCTACCCTGTTTGGTGGGGTCGGCCATGTCTCCAATGATCAACGTATCTCCTTTGTTGATAGTGTAAGTTTGACCAGCGGCAACGTTACCTGTCAGAGTTACAAGTGCTGCTTCCGCTTCGGCAATAATCAATATTAGCAAGGCTGCCGTTATCAAGGATCGATTGAAAATTAAACGGTTTTTGTATGTTTCAAATCTCATGGGTTTTTCTCTCGTTTTTGATGGTGTATATAGCTAAATTACTCTCTTGTGTCTAAAGTGCGACTATATTTTTAATCTCCGTGCCATAGGCTATATATTTGGTAACTGTTCAGAGAGTGCTCAGTGATTTGTCGCCCCTCTTTAGAAAAAGAGAGATAGAGGGATTATTGAAATAACCCCATCAGTCCCCGTTTTTCAAAGGGGGAAACTTGGTTTGAGGTCACTTGTGAAGCCTATGCTGAATAGTCACGAGAGTTGACGCAGGTTTTATGCCACCTGAGAATAGGCGTGGATCATGTGCTGTATGAGTGTCGCGAAAGTTATCTTTGTTAAATAGCTTAGAAAGGTAACGGTTTTGGGTGATTTGCCGTTATGTGCTGGGAACTCGTTAAGGATCATCTGATTAATTCGTAACCTTAAATTTCAGAGTCAATTAAATCAATGACGTAAACATCAATTTGTCTTGAAAAATTGAATAATCAGAGGTTCCTTAAGGTTGGTCGAAGTTTAGGGTAGGGAGTATTGCAAATCCATTGGGTGAATTTCATGGTTTTAGTTGTGAATTTTTCTTAACCGATGCATTGCCCCTGTTGCTTGGTAATTGATATACCCCATTTTCATGGAGTATTACAAAGGCCGTAAATAGGCCTTGCGATCGCTTATAGCGCCGCAATCTATAAATTAGTGTGCGGTACGGTTTAAGTTTGAGTTTTATCTTGCATTACCGCTTGTCTGAAGCACTCGATGGTAGGCCGATTATCAAGTTAGAGAAATAGAGGCGCGAGCAAAAGACGAGCTAATTTTGTCGAATCGATGCTTATTTGAGAAAGGATGGTCCTTTTAGAGGCTTTGCAGAGAAAACAGAATTGTTAAAATTGATAGACCGAATTGTAAATTAAGGGATATGCCGCAGCAATATGGCGATTAAACATAGTTTAATTATTTTATTTTTATAAGATATTAATTTGTATATTAAAAATATCTGGCACATTTATTGAATTAACATTTGCGTTAGGATGTTCTAACGTCCGAGGGCGCGTGGAGCGTTCGAGGAATTGGGTCACCGATAAGTTGGCGTCGGTTTGGTTATTGCTCGCTGGGTATTTTCAACATATCAAAATGGTGTTAGGGAAATTGATGAACAAGGGTAAACAAGTCATATTGCGCCGGTCGATAGCGTCGGCGCTGGGCATCGCTGGTATGGCGGTATATTCCAGTCAGGCGGCGGCGATCAGTCCGCCGTCACTACCGGTTTTGACCGCGGGCGCGGTCGCGACGGTCGAGTCGGCCTCCGGGGATCCGGCGGCTTCCAGCGTCGCGGCAACCAATATCGTGCCGAACCGAGCGTGGTCTGACTACGGCCCAGATTACAACTACGGTTGGACCTATATCGCTCAGTACCGTATTTTCCAGGTTGGCGGTGAAGCCGATATTGCCGCCGGCACCCGTTTCGATTTGACGGTCGACTTGCAAGCCAAGGCCGGCGTTGTGACTTACCGACGCGGAAGTGCTCAACCCAATCCGGTAGAGCCGATGAATTATCCTGCATTCTCGATCTGGACCAGCGGCAGCGATCCTCTGGTTTTCGGCCAACCGAATGGCCTGGGCTATGGTCACTCCTGGAATCAGGTGCGCGGAGGTTACGGCGATGGCGGGAATGCCGACGACCCGTGCGGCGTCGGCGGCGATTGCGCGCTGGGCAGTAATGGCTGGCTCGGGAGCGGTGGCGGCGGCAATGTTGTAGATGGCCACGACGGTTGGATAGGCTATACCAACGCCGGTTACTCGTTTACCAACGGCGACGGCGACAAGATTCAGGGTTTGTATGCTGGCGCCGGCAATCCGGATAACCTCGGCGAATACGGCGGTGGTGCTGGCGATCCGTTGAACGGCAAGACCGTCACCAACGTCAACGCAAATTCGCCCTATGTCGAATCCGGCCAGGCAACTTTGCGGTTCGGCGAAGCCATCCTGAATTTGACCGGCCTGAAAGCCGGCTACTATCTGATCGGTTATGCGGGTGTTTGTCCCGACAGTAATGCCAATGGTCAGCAGTGCGATTTGGCCACAGGCAATGCCTATAAATTGACCATCACCAACAACGGGTTAACCACCGTGCCGGTGCCTGGGGCGGTATGGCTATTTGGATCGGTGATCGCCGGAATTTCGATTGTTGGAAGACAGCGCGCCGGTTGATGGCGCGCTTGTATTGTTATACGGCGTACAGGTTTTGGCGTTAGAGCCGCAGGCGCGGCATTGCTTGTGGCGTTGGATTGTCAACGGATCGTGGCTTTGCGCGCGGTGGCTAATTGTTCCTCCGCGTTCGAGATTGCCATGGGCTGGCTGAAAATCCGCCGGAAAATTGGTTTGCGAACTTTCAGCCCAGGGATGTCGCGCGACAATCCTTTAGGATCTATTTAACCGCGCTTTCGGTAAACCATTGAATTGCACGCACTAGCCATCGGCATATTTTTAGACTGAAGGTCGCAATCTTTAACTAGGAAAAAACTAATGACCGCGCGAGCGGGTCGTGGAAAATCTGGATATTGCCCGAAGATTGCCGGACGGCTCCGGTACCGAGATTTGGGATGTGAAGTGAATAACTCATTCAAGGTGAATTAAATGAAGAAACAACAGAACGTTTTGCGTCGATCAATTTTGGCCGCGTTGGGCGTTGCCGGCATGGTGGCGTATTCTAATCAGGCTGCGGCGATCAGCCCCGCGACGCTGCCGACGCTGACGGCGGGTGCCGTCGCGACGGTCGAGTCGGCGTCCGGCAATCCGGCGGCATCCAGTGTTGCGGCAACCAATACCACGCCGAACCGCGCGTGGTCCGACACAGTGATACACAACAACGGTTGGACGCACAACGCGGAGTTTCGAATTTTCCAGGTCGGCAGTGAAGCGGACATTGCCGCCGGCACCCGTTTTGACATAACAGTCGACTTGCAAGCCAAGGCGGGTGTTGTGACTTACACGAGGAAAAGAGATGATGGTGTGACCACTTTGGTTGGGCCCACGCCGGTAACGCCGTTGAATTATCCCGCGTTTTCGATCTGGACTAGCGGTAGCGATCCGCTGGTGGCGGGAAAATCAAACGGTAACGGATACGGTCACGCCTGGAATCAAGTGCGAGGCGGTTATGGCGACGGCGGCACCGCTGACGATCCCTGCGGGGCCGGCGGCGATTGCGCGCTGGGCAGCAACGGCTGGCTGGGTTCGGGAAGTATCGGCAACATTCTGGATGGGCATGATGCTTGGATAGGCTATGCCAACGCCGGCTACTCGTTTACCAACGGCGACGGCGACAAGATTCAGGGTTTGTACGCCGGTGCTGGCAATCCGGATAACCTTGGTGAATATGGCGGCGGCGCTAGCGACCCGTTGAACGGTAACGCGCTGTACAACGCCAACCAAAATTCGCCCTATGTCGGCTCAGGCGACGCTGTTTTGAGTTTTGGTGAAGCCATCCTGAATTTGACCGGTCTGAAAGCCGGCTACTATCTGATCGGTTACGCGGGTGCCTGCCCGGACGGTAACGCCAATGGCCAGGGTTGCGACTTTGCTACGGGTAACGCTTATAAACTGACGATCAGCAACAACGGCGTTACGACGGTGCCGGTGCCTGGGGCGGTTTGGTTATTCGCGACCGCGATCGCCGGTATTTCAATCGTCAGAAGACAGCGTATCAGTTGACGGCGAACTTGGATTATTAGCGACGTATAGGTTTGAGCGTTAGGGCGGTGAGTGCCGCGTGATTGAGCGTCAATGGCTGATTGACTGTGCGCGGCGGTGAGTCGTTAGCGGAGCGTGGCTTAAACGCGCGGAGGGCGATTGCTTTGCCATGTTTGAGTTTTTCGTGGGTTGGCTGCAAGTTCGCCGGAACATCGCTTACCAACGCTCAAGTAAGGCATATGACGTAGCACATTCTTTAAATAACATAGTTTAAATACACTTTCTAGCTAATCCATTAATTTTTATAGCGCTAAAGTGTGGCATGTTTTTTGATTGAAACTCATTGAAATAAAATACCCTAGTCGTTACCAGGAAAAAGCCAATGCCTGTGTGAGCGGGCCTCGGAAAATCTGGATCTTGCCTCAAGATTGCCAGACTGCCCCGGTAAACAGATTTGGGATGGGAAGTTACCAATGTCATTCGAGGCAAATTTAATGAAGAAACAACACAACGTATTACGTAGATCGATTATGGTCACGCTGGGTGTCGCCGGCATGGCGGCGTATTCCAATCAGGCCGCTGCTATTAGCCCCGCGACGCTGCCGGTTTTGACGGCGGGTGCCGTCGCAACGGTCGAGTCGGCGTCAGGCAACCCAGCGGCATCCAGTGTCGCGGCGACGAATACCGCGCCAAACCGCGCGTGGTCGGACTACGGTACAAATCTTAACTATGGTTGGACGCACACGGCGGGATTTCAGATTTTTCAGGTCGGCAACGAGGCCGACATTGCCGCCGGTACTCGTTTCAACGTGACCGTGGACCTTCAAGCGAAGTCCGGCGTTGTGACCTACAAGAAAACGGGTGGCGTGGTGACCGGGCCTACTTCGGTGGCTCCGATGAATTACCCCGCGTTTTCGATCTGGACTAGCGGTAGCGATCCGTTGGTGACAGGAAAAGCAAACAACGGATACGGTCATTCCTGGAACCAAGTGCGCGGCGGTTATGGCGACGGCGGCACTGCCGACGATCCGTGCGGTCAGGGCGGCGATTGCGCTCTGGGCAGTAACGGTTGGTTGGGTACTGGGAGTGTCGGTAACATTCTGGATGGGCATGACGGTTGGATAGGCTACGCCAACGCCGGCTACTCGTTTACCAACGGTGACGGCGACAAGATTCAGGGTTTGTATGCCGGTGCCAGCAATCCGCAGAATCTCGGCGAATATGGCGGTGGCGCTAGCGACCCGTTGAACGGTACGGCGCTATACAACTACAACCAAAATTCGCCCTATGTCGGTTCAGGCGAGGCGGTTTTGAGTTTGGGCGAAGCCATCTTGAACTTGACCGGCCTGAAAGCCGGCTACTATCTGATCGGTTACGCCGGGGCTTGCCCGGACAACAACGCCAATGGTCAGGGTTGCGAATTTGGCGCGGGTAACGCTTATAAACTGACGATCAGCAATAACGGTGTTACCACGGTGCCGGTGCCGGGCGCGGTTTGGTTGTTCGGTTCGGCGGTAGCCGGCTTTTTAGGTATACGGCGCGGCAAGTCGCGAGTTGCCTGATTCGCGATCGTTTACCGAGAGTCCAGGCATGGCGGAGCCTGGACTCGCTTTCCCAGGCGGTCGCCTCGTTGTTTGACGGGGAACTGCTTGGCGACGTTTGAACTTAGCTGTTTTAAGAGTATTCCGCCAGAGTTGCCGGATGGTCGATGGTCTGACGCGAGCTGATCGCATGTCGGGCAAACCCGGTTTTTTATCGCTGCTAAACACCGTGCCGCTTTCCGGTCGGTTTTACTGGAACTTGAGCGGGTTCCTACGAGGTTTCCATGAAGTTTTTTGTTAAGTTACAGATTGCGCTGTTGCTCGGAGCGATGGTGCGGCCCGCGCTGGCGCACGGTCCGGTGCCGGTTTCGTTGCGCAACGTACCGGTGCCGCCAGTGCCTGGCTTGCTGGATGGCGGCGACCCCATCGTCGTCGATAAAAACGCCGCGATTGCGTTGGGTAAGGCCTTGTTTTGGGATACCAACTTGGGCAGCGACGGCATGGCGTGCGGATCTTGTCATTTTCATGCGGGCGCCGACGGTCGGGTTAAAAACCAGATCAATCCCGGTGCCAAGAGTACCAGGCCTAGCGGGCAGACTTTCGATACACTAGCTTCCGGCGGCGGCGGTCCTAATCATACCCTGTCGCTTAGCGATTTTCCGCTGCATCAACTGAGCAATCCGGCCGATCAATTCAGTGACGTGATTTCAACGACCGACGATGTTGTTGCCTCGTCGGGTACTTTTAGCGGCACGTTCAAAGGTTCTTCCCGGCTGACGGGCGGTAACGACGATTGCGCGCGTGGCGCCGATCCGGTGTTTAACGTCAATCATGTCGGTACCCGGCGGGTGGAACCGCGCAATGCGCCGACCGTGATTAACTCGGTGTTTAATTTCCGAAATTTTTGGGACGGCCGGGCCAACAATATTTTCAACGGTAGCAGCCCGTGGGGCGACCGCGACCCCGATGCCGGCGTTTGGGTTAAATTAAACGCGCGTAGCGTCGAGAAGCAAAAACTTCGCCTGGTAAACTCCTCGTTGGCATCGCTGGCGACCGGTCCGGCGCTTAGCGATACAGAGATGAGTTGCCAGAAGCGCAAATGGTCGGATATCGGTCGTAAGTTGCTTCAACGGCAGCCGCTGCAAAATCAAAAGGTTCATCCCGAGGATGGCGTGCTTGGGCCGTTGAGTCTGAGTAGTGCCGGTAACTTGAAACCCGGCTTGAACACGACGTATAAAAACCTGATTATCAAAGCGTTTAACGCGAAATATTGGGCGTTCAGTGGCACAGGTCCTTTCGGCGCGCCAACCGGGCAGACGCCTTACAGCCAGATGGAAGCCAACTTCTCGATGTTTTTTGGCTTGGCCTTGCAGCTTTATCAGTCGACTTTGATCTCCGACCAATCGCCGTTCGACTTGAGTCCGCTCAACGCGCAATTGCGGCCGACCTGGACCAACGTGAACGGTGCCACGCCCGCCGAGACGACCGCGTTGCGCGCGTCCCTGACGAGAGGTAATGGCGTGTTTTTCAATAACCATTGCAATCTGTGCCATACCGGGCCGACCATGAGTTTGGCGGCGTTGGCGTCTAGCGCGGCCTTGTTGACGCCGACCGAAGGTAAAACCTTTGGGCCGGACGCGACGCCTATCGCTTACGGTCCGAACGCCTTTGGACCCAACAACGCGGTCAGATACGCAGGGTTGACACGTTATGTCAACGTGGTAACGCGCGATTACGCCGCCAACACCACGCCGACGTTGATGGATTTGGGTTTTGTTAACACCGGCGTTGCCGATCCCGACGATGATCCCGGTGTCGGCGGCGTCGATGATTTCGGGAATCCGCTGTCGTTTAGCGCGCAATACGTCAATTACGTATTGGGTGAGACGGCAGGGGTTAAAGATGCCGTGGTTACAACCACTCGGGCTTGCGATTTTCTCGCCGGATTCGCGGTGAATACCAGTTATGTGTCTCCAAGCTATTTCACGACCGTTGATGACCTGATCGCCGACGGCAGCAAGGAAGGCGTGTTACGAAACGTCAATTGCGCAGACCCCGCGTGGGCCTACTTGCCGTCGGTGGCGGCGGCTCGGGCGGCGGTTGGCGGTCCTAAATTAGCTGTGGCTACCTACGCCGCGTTCAAAGTGCCGACTCTTAGGAATATCGAATTGACCGGTCCGTATATGCATAACGGCGGCATGGCGACACTGGAGCAGGTGATCGAGTTTTACACGCGACACGGCAACTTTTATAACGACAACTTGCACGAACAAATCAATACGATTGCATCGGACTTGAACACGGCTACCAATCGCGCGGATTTGATCGCTTTCTTGAAATCCTTCACCGACGAGAGGGTGCGATACCAAAAAGCGCCGTTCGATCATCCGGAGGTGGTGGTGCCGAACGGTCATGTTGGCGATGCGGGCCTTGTAACGGCCGGCAATCCATTGTTGGCGAATTTCGCGAAGGATGAGGTCATGGTCGTCCCGGCGGTTGGGGCGAGCGGATCGACCGAGCCGACCTTGCGCTTCGATCAGTTATTAGCGCAATAAAAATAGCCGGCCGCCGCCAGTGTAAATTGGGCCGGCGGCTAGGGAATAGTGAATTGGCAGCGGGTCTCGGTCGTCTTGACGATCCGTCTAAATAGGGTTCTAACAATGAAAATAGCGAATAAATACAGTCCAATTCCTTGGGTTGCCGTCGCGGTCGGGTTGTGCGGGGCGCAACCCGTCATGGCGGCCGCCACTCAAAACGCATCGGCGAATTTGAGTTACTCGGTGGCGAGCATCGTGAATCTGACCAATCCGGGAGATTTATCGGGTTTACAAATTGCGGGTTCGTTTCAACAGATCGATACGCCGGTGTATGATGGCGGCGATTACTCATGGTCCGATATCGTTGGAGACGGAAGTGTTAGCGCACAGAATCCAGGCTTGAGTGCTGCCGGTGCATTTTCTTACCGTTTTGCGGTGGACACCAGTTTGAACAGCGGAGCACTCAATTCCCATCATTTGGGCTGGTATGGGCTGGAGTTTACGAATCTCGGCAGCGATGTGTATTCGATCAGCGTGAGACTGGATTACGACTTGCAGGTTGCCGTTACCGGTGAAAACGGTACCGGTTCGGTGAGTGTCGATTATTTTAGTTCGGACGGGCAAACGCTAGCGGGATATGAGAGAGCGGACGCGTGGCTCGGCGCGCCGATCGCGGCGAGTATCGGCCAATCCGACGTCTTCAATTTCGAATTGGCGGCGGGCGAAGCTCAGGGGCTGTTCGCGGATGTTGTGATCGAAAGTCATTTGGAAGCGTCGCCAGTCCCGCTACCGGCGGCGGCATGGTCTTTTCTGGCCGGTTTGATGGGGCTTCTCGGAATAAAAAAACGCCGTTCCGAACATGGGGCGGCGCGGATCAGTCCCGATAACAGGGTTGCGCAATCCTGTCACATTCAATAGCCGAACTCGGTTAAAGGGTGCGGATTGGAATCGCTTACCGCCCGGTCTTGGCAAATTTTCAGGAACCAAGTGAGTCGGCTGTGTCAGCAGGATACGCAAGGAGTGCGTTAAATGCCCTAATAGATGCGGTATTTAACACAGTTTAGATTTGCTCGGGTGTTGTCGGGCCGGAATTCTCTAGCGGTGTTGTTGGCTTGCTATTTGCTTTAGTTTTAGGACTGGGTTGCTTACGTCCTTACTTGCAAGAATCGTTGAAATTTATCAATCCTTCAGTGGAGAACACATGAAAAATAAAATTTTTTACAAATCGAATGCCAAATCGGCATCTAAATTGGGTCTGGGCATTGCGCTGGCGCTGGCTGGCGTGGCTCAGCAAGCTCAAGCGCATGTCGAGTATTACGATCTCAATCAGGGGGCGCAGATTGGCGATCTGACGGCGGCCGGTAAGGTGCTTTCAACCGCGCAATACGGTGGCACGCCGGCGGCGGTATTGGCGTTGGGCGGTGCTGGGCTTACCCCGGCGCAGCGTTCCGCTAATGGTATTGGCTCCGCGCTTAGCGGCCAAAGCGACCGTCCCCTGAACGACCCTTCTCAATGGAATGCGGCTAATCAGGCCTATACCGGGGTTGGCAGCTTTACCAACGTCAATTACTCATCCGCTGCTAGTTCGGCGACGGTAGATGTGGACGATGTGACGTCTTATGGTTGGTACAACGGTACGACGGCGCTGCTCGGCGATAGTCACAAAGTCGACTTTTTTAACTTCCGCCTGGATCAGGAATCGAAGGTGACGATTTCCTGGACTGTCGATGATGGTACCGGTAACTACATCGATTCGGCCTTTACCTTATATAACGGTGTACTGAACTACCAAGCGCACGACGATGCCAATGAGAAGTTGAATCCGAAGACCGGTTTGGCAAATAGCACCAAGGTTCAGGACGCTCTCGACTCGGCGAATGCGCCGGTCGATGCTCAGGGTATCGCTTCTTCATTTCGCGATACCAGTTTCGCGACGATGGGGGCTACCAACTATGTCGGTCAATTCAATGCCTTGGCGAACTGGGGGCAAGCTAATGTCTCGGGCGACTGGGGTAATATCGAGTTTCGACAAGCCGTGAACGACAATAACCCGGCTGGCGGTGCCGGTACTTCCGCCAGCGAGACTATAGAGACTCTGACCTTAATTCTGGGTGCCGGCAATTACACAATTGGGGCTTCCGGCGCGGTGAATCCAGGCGATTTTAGTCTGTCAAATCTGCATGGTCATTTGGAGTTCTCGGCTGTTGCTACCGCAGCCGCCGTGCCGGTGCCGGGTGCTGTTTGGTTGTTCGGCACTGTCTTGGCTGGATTCGTGGGTTTGAATCGCCGCAAAGTATTATTTGCCTAAATTTCCGACTCGGAAAGCTCGATATGTAACCGATGAATAAAAGACACAAGGATGTGTTATCGGTTGTGAACGGCCCGAAAGGGCCGTTTTTTTTGCCTATGAAAGCTGTTCTTGAGCGGGAGCTTGTCGAGGAAGGAAAGTTGTGCGATTTGCCGATATTATTATTGTAAATAACATAGTTTAATTATTTTACCTGTGTCTTCCCCAGGCTCTATGCGGGAAAAATGCATGGCATACGACTTGCATCCGTACAGGCTAGCTTAGCCGACGAAGTATAGAAAAGATTTTTGGATTGGCTATTGTGTTGTCGGACGATTGATGAAAGTTGGTTTTCATCGGCACGGACGTTGGATCTTTTTACTTGGGGGATTTATGTTGAATATGAATAGGTTTAATTGGGCGGCGCTAGCTGTCGTGTCGCTGTGCGGTTTGTCCGGACAGGCGCAGGCGCATGTCGATTACGCGGATTTAAGCGATCCGATTTCGTCGCCGGGTGGCATCAATGGTGGAACGTTTACCAATTTCGGTTGGCATAACGGTACCGAGGCGGTGTTGGGCGATAGTCATTCGTTGGCCGGCGGGACATTTTTTAAATTTCATCTGGACCAATCTTCGTTAGTGACCATCACTTTTAGCGATATCAGTGGAACAGATGCGTTGAATCCGGCATTCAGTTTGTATTCGGGGCTTTTCGCGGCTGAAGCGCACGACGATACGACGGTAGACCCGTTGAACCCTAAAGTATTGGTTTCCACACCAACGCCGCATGTCGTCAAGTTGGCTTCGCCGGTGGATAACGGTGTGTTGTCGCCGTTTCGCGATACCGAGCACGTCGAATATCGCGGCCAGTTCGATGCGCTGGATTCCTGGAGCATGGCCAATAACAGCGGCGAATGGGCGGTGATTCAATATCTGACTCACGTGGGTCCTGCGGGAGGCAATTCGGTGTCGCTGGTGAATTATCTGTTGGGCGCCGGCGATTATACGATCGCGGCCGGCGGCGGAACGGTTTATGACGCTGCAACCGCGCTGGAGGGTTTGGACGGCCAGATTTCCTTAAGCGTGACGGCGGTGCCTTTGCCGGCGGCAGTATGGTTGTTCGCTCCGGTCTTGGCGGGTTTGACGGCAACGGCAAGGAAACGCAATAGCGCCAAAGGTTGACTTTCGTTTTGGGAAATGAGGAGAAAACAGGACGTTTTGCCAGGGATGGTTCGCCACATTCGCCGCGAGGCGAAGCCGGAAAGCCACGGGTCCTCTTAGGGGGAAGGGACGGCCGGGTTGCAATCGATGTAAGGGACGGATTTGGGGTTCACTGCGAATTCAAGGTCTGTCAGAGGGATAATAATTATTACGGTAAAAATAACTATGAAAAAAATGACTTTAAAAGCTTCGGTTTTAACGTTAGTTGGCGGTATGGCATTAATGTCCGGTCAAGCGATGGCGCACGTGGGTTACGGTTCCGCTTTGTACTGGGGCGCGGGCACTTACGATCCGTTGACAGGTAACACCCAAGGCGCGACAAGTACCTATGGCGCTGCGGCAAACTTTACACCCACCGTATCCAGCAACGGCGGTTATCTGGCCGGTTTGAACCCGGATTCCTTGGGTAATACTCACGACATCCGCTTCCGTTATTTCATTCTGGAAAAAGACGCGAATGTTAGCTTCACCATTACCGGTACAACCAATGCCAATGGTGCAAGCACCTTGAACCCAGGCTTCTCGTTGTACAACGGCGTGGTTCCAGCTTCCTCGCACGACGGCGTGGGCGATGTCGCTTCAACCGCGGCTGATCCCGATACCGCCGCCTATTTGGCGGGAGCGCCTGATTTTGCTTCTTGGTCGCCGTTCGCGGGTGTCAATGACATTCGCGGTGGCGCGGCGGCCGGCACAGCCGCTAACCCTACCGGTTTGTGGGGCGTGTTCGATACCAACGGCAGTATTACCACAGGCAACAATGGCACTGCCGGCGCGACCGATACCCATGGACCAAACTATTTGGGTAATTTAGATACTGCTAAGATCGCAACGATTACCTATACCGGCAAATCGGGTGCGGACGCCGTGGCGGGTTCCAGCTTCACCAACTCATCAGGCGGAACTACTGGCGTTTTAGCGGCCGACGGTACGGTGGATAACAGCGTGTCTTGGAATGGCTTTTTGCACGCCGGCGTCTATACCCTGGCAATCGGCGGCGCCAATGTCGCGGAGTACACCCAGTTGTTCAACGACATCGTCAACGGCGGCGCCACCGCCGGTAGCCAGTACGCGGCAGCCTACACAGCCGACCGTTTGGCCCGCGGTTTGACTATCAGCAACTTCAGCGTAACCACCGTTCCCGTTCCTGGTGCGGTTTGGTTGTTCGGTAGCGCATTGATGGGTTTCCTGGGCATGAAACGCCGCGCGCGTAGCACTTAATTCAAGGAAGGTTATCAGATTGATTCGATAACGTATTGGCGGGATGCCAACCATTCGCGAGCGCTCGCCCCAGGAATTGGGGCAAGCGCTCGTTTTTGTTTTGATGCCATCGGGCCGGTTTGTGACGCTTAAGGATGCCGCTTTAAATGACATTCGATGGCCGAGGCGTTTTTCTTTAGTCGCCGGCATACTGTCGATTCGATGCCGGCAACGGACGATTTGGTTTTTCGCGCTTATAATGCCCGGCCCGATTACCGATCGAGTACTTGTTAGGAAGTTCGCGGCGATCAATAGGTTTTTACTTCTTACTCAAAGTTTGGTCAGTCATGTCTGAAAACGGTTTAACAGATTCTAAAGCGCGGAGCGGCGCATTGAGCACCGCCGCGTTGTTTGCCCTGGTGACGCTTAGCGGCGGCGCCGTGATGATCTTAGAACTGCTGGGGACGCGGATTATCGCGCCGTTTTATGGGGTCAGTTTATACGTTTGGACCGCGCTGATTTCGGTAACGATGATTGCGTTGGCGATCGGTTACTACCTGGGCGGTTATTTGTCGGATCGTTATCCGGCCTTGCGGCTGGCGCATATTTTGGCGCTGGCGTCGGTGACAACGGCGCTGATTCCGTTTCTCGGCGGTCCGGTAATGACGTGGACCAATCCACTGGGAATACGCGGCGGCGCGTTTGTCAGTGCGTTGTTATTGTTTACGCTGCCGCTGACTTCGTTGGCGATGGTTGGTCCCTATGTGATCAAAATGGCCACCCGCGACTTGCGGGGTGTGGGTAGGGCAGTCGGTTCGGTGTATGCGGTTAGCACCGTCGGCAGCGTGATCGGCACACTGTTGCTGGCTTTCTATTTGTTGCCGGAATTCGGTACCCGCGCGATCGTGTTCAGCTTGAGTCTGGCGTTATTAGTGGTGGTGATCGGTTTACTGGTTTTCGACAGGCTGGCGCCGTCAACGGGTGGGGCGACGTTTTCGGTGGTATTGGTGGCCGCTCTGACTTGTACGTTGGCGGCGAACGGCTATGCGAAGACCGTCAAATCGGTCGGCGGCTTTAAGGTGTTGCACGAACAGGAAAGCATCTACGGCTGGGTTAGAGTCGTCGACGACGAGCGCAAGGGCTTTCGCTTGCTGTTGTCCGATTCTTCGGTGCTGAGTGCGGTCGAAAAAGCCCAAGGTCGCAGTTTGCTGGGGTATCAGGTGATATTGGGTTTGGTGCCGCCGTTGTTCAGACCCGAGGCCAATCAAGCCTTGCTGATCGGTTTGGGCGGCGGCCATGTTGCTCGCGATTTAAAGGCTAAGGGACTGGCGACGGACACGATAGAAATCGATCCGGTAGTCGCGGATGCCGCGAAGCAGTATTTCAATTTTCAGCCGACCGGCGAATTTTTGGTGGGCGATGCGCGTTACGAAGTCAAAAAGCTCAATAAGCGCTACGACTTCATCATCCACGACTGTTTTACCGGCGGTTCAGAGCCGACACATATGCTGACGGTCGAGATGTTGAGCGGCTTGAGAGCGATGTTGAACGAGCAGGGTATTCTGGCGCTGAACTACGTCGGCTTCACGCAAGGCGAAGGCGCGAACGCGGTGACCTCGGTTTATAAAACGTTGGCCAGTCTGTTCCCGAATATTCGCGTTTTCACCACCGAAAAAGGCGAATTCACCGATTTTATTTTTCTGGCTTCGCGGGGTGGCATCGAATTCGATCGCAATAAGCCGGAACTCGCTCGGCCGATTCAATGGTTGTCGGAGCACGAATATGCGATGACCGATGCCAACGGTATTCTGATTACCGACGATTATAATCCGATGGAAAGCATGCAGGTCAGGAAGGCCGAGAGCTACCGGAAAATTTTCATGGAACGAATCGCACCCGAATTATTGTTGCTTTAATACCGAATAACCGTTTGATCTCGCCGAATCGTCCGCAGGAATGACGCTTCGATAGCATAAAGTAAGCTTGGCCGTGGTGACTATGAATCGATTTTTGACTGGTAAAGTTTGGTTTCGCTTAATCTGGCTCGCTCTGTTTTTGATGGTGGGGCCCGTGAAGAACTGTTGGGCCGTTCTGTCCGCCAGTGCGGGTTCGAATCAGACCGTGCTCTACAACGCGACCGTCACGCTGAGCGGCAGCGCATGGGATGTGACCAAGGCCGTTAAGCGCTGGCAATGGCGGCAGATTAGCGGCAAGAAAGTCAAGTTGCGTAACGCCAATCGCGCGTCCGCTACTTTCGTTAGTCCGTCGGTTGCCGGGACGCTGAAATTCATGTTGACCGTCACCGACAAAGCCAAGCCCAAGGCGTACGCGGTCGTCAGCGTCACGGTCGTGCCGAGTGCGCCGGGTTTGACCCTGGTTTCGCAAAATTTTAACGCCAATCAGGCGATAGCCGCCGGTCAGACCCAGGTGTTGACTTGGAGCGTGCGCAACGACAGCGGCTACACCTTGTGCGCGAGGGAAGGCGGCATCAGTTCTTGTAAAATTGCGTTGGTCGCTGCGAACGGCACCGGTGGTCTGACGTATACAACGATTCAGCCGGAGAGTACCGATGATTGGGCGAACGGCGTTACCAAGGACTTTTCGGTGAGCGCGATAGCCCCGGCGACGATACCGGCCGGTAGCTATCAACAGGCTTGGACCTTCAGTTACGACAGCGGCCAGAGTTTACCGATCGCCGGCAACGACAGCGGATTGTCGGCGCAACTTTCGGTGGCGCCCATCGTCAGCGTTTCGTTGCTGAACGCGTATTACGGTAGCGACGCGTCAGACACTTACCATGCCGGCGATTCGATCACTCAAGGCACGTCTAAGGTGCTGAATTGGGTTGTGAAAAATAATAGCAACACCTCGCTCGACAGCGTCGTGCTCGCGGCGGGTACGGCGACCGGTAACTTGCAGGTCGCGGCAATCTCGCCCGCGTCGGTCGCCAGTTGGGCGAGCGGCGAAAGCAAGACCTTTTCGGTCACGGTGACCGCGCCCGCCGACGATTTAGGTGGAAGTCATGCGTTAAACTGGAATTTGAGTTACGGTGGCGGTACAGCGTTGACGTTGGATAATAGCCAGCAAATCGGTTTCAGCTTGCAAACGCCAAATCCGAATATTCATTTGGTGTTGGTGCGGCGCTATTTTGAAAACAATGCCGCCGTGGTCGACGGTAGCCAGATCGCTCAGGGGGGCGGCCGTACCGTGAAATGGGATATCCGCAACGACAGCAGCGTGGTATTGAACAATGTTAGCTTGTCGCCCGGTTCGGCGACCGGCAATTTGACGATAGGCGCCATTTCGCCCGCGGTGGCCAATACTTGGGGGATAGGCGAAACCAAAACCTTCTCGGTTGCCGTTTCCGCCGGTGCCGGCGTGTTGTCGGGCCGTCACGGCAAGGTATGGAGTTTGGCCCTCGATGGCAATCCGCTAAATTTGGACGGCAATCAGACTGTGAGTTTTAGTCTGACGACCGCGCCGTTGTCTTGCGAGGTCAGCGCTAGCCCAAGCCTGGTTGGTTTGACCAAATTGAATACGAACGGCGTGGCGGCGATTGCCAGTAGCGCCAGTTGGTCTTGCGTCAAGGATAACAGCAGCGGCCTGATTTGGGAGGTAAAAAGCGATGATGGTGGATTACGCGACAAGGATAACGTGTACACCTGGAGCGAAGCTCAGGCCTATGTGCAATCGGTGAACGCCCAAGGTTTGTGCGGTGCTTTCGATTGGCGCTTGCCGACCGCCGAGGAATTGCTCAGCCTAGTCGGCGCCCGAACCGACGATGCATCGGCGCGGGTCACGCGCCTGATCGACTACGATTTTTATCCGAATAGCCAAACGGCGGATTATTGGTCCAATTCCGATTCGTCCGACGGCAACGCGTGGGGGGTGTCGTTCGAGGACGGCGGTTATGTCTTGAACGCCAAAACGTCCGCACATTACGTTCGCTTGGTTCGCGACGCAAATTAAACGTTAACTTTCGCTAAGGCTTGTTGGGCATTGTTGTAATTTATGAATAAGAGCTATTGTTCGTCCGTGTTGATTTTTGTGTTGGGCATCGCGCTGTCGCTAAACGCGGTTGGCGCAGAAGTAGGGCAAGCGCTACCGTCCTGCGCGGCGAGCTTTGCCGGCAAGGAACCGTTGGATTTTTCCGCCTACCGCGGCAAAGTGGTGTTGGTCGATTTTTGGGCGACTTGGTGCGGACCCTGCTTGAAGTCGATGCCGTTTTTCGATCGCTTGTTCAGTCAATCTCAGCAACGAGGGTTGCAAATTGTGGCGATCAATGTCGATGAAGACACCGAACAAGCGCGGCAATTTATCGAGCAACATCCGGTGAGCTATCCGATTGCCTTCGATGCGGAAGGCGCTTGTCCGAGTGCGTTTCAAGTCAAGGCCATGCCGTCGTCCTATCTGGTCGATAAAACCGGCAAGATTCGTTATGTACATTTGGGATTTAGGGAAGAGGATCAAACGGCGCTCTCGGAAAAGATTGCCGGTTTGTTGGCGGAGTAGTATTCATGGATAAGCAGCGGAAATTAAAGCGGGCGGCGTACCTGGCCCTAGCGTGGCTGGGCTGCCAAGCTTGTGCGGACGTGGCGCCGTGGGAACGAGGAGTGATGGCCAAGGACATTATGTCGTTGGACCCGAACCCCAATCTGAATCACATCCGCGACCATATCTTTACCAGCAGGGAAGCCGCGCAAGGCGGCCGTTCAGGATCGGGAGGCGGTTGTGGCTGTAATTAGTACTGAAAAATCCAAGGCGCTGGCGGCTCTGACGACCGCCGCGTTGAGTTTGCCGGGGCTGGATTGCGCGGCTGGCGTGCCTTCCACTCAGGCCGAGGGCAATACCGAGTACGGTTATTATCAGGAAAGCAGCGGGCGGATGAACGTCCAGATCTTTCACGCGGATGGCCTTATTCCGTTGAACGACCGGTTGGAATTCAACTTTAGCCTGGACCGCGACACCTACACCGGCGCGTCGCCGGCTTACAGTTTGCCGTCGGCGATGACCAACCAGCCGGTAGCGATCAAGACCACCGAAAACGGCAAGGACTACGCGGACGTCGTATCCGCCGCATCGGCGGTTTCGGCGGCCACCTTGTCCGGCGCGGAGAGTCTGTTACAAACTTCGTCGTTCTATCAAGAGGCCTATAACAGCATTTTGACGTCGCTGAACGACGCCGATGCGGCGATCTACGGTAATAACATTCCGCAAGATGTATTGGCCAACAATCAACAGATCGCCAGCTTGGCGGGTTTCGACGCGGCCTTAAACAATTTCATACCCGCCAACGACAAAGCCGTGCAGCGGTTTCAGACCCAGCCGCTGGAAACGCGAACCCAGCCGGTTTTGGGGCTCAAATACTATTTCGATGACACCACGCTGGGCATTACCGGCGGTCAGTCCGAAGAGCCGGACTTTCAGTCCAACTTCGGTAGCCTGAACTTCAGTCACGAATTCAACGACAAACTGACTACCGTGTCTGGCGGATATTCGGTTACTCGCAATGCGATTTTTCGCAATGGCGGGCATTCCCATACCCCGTCCGGCTTGGGCCTGGGCCACATTCACCCGGCCGATTGCGAAATCAGTACCTGTACGGATTATTCCAGTCTGAACGCCAACAGCCTGTTTCACGGCGTCAACTTGGCGATTTCGCACGTGCTTGACAAGAATACCTTGCTGAACTTGGCCGGCTCGTTCACGCACCAGTCCGGCTTTCTGAGTAATGCCTACAAGACGGTTTATGTGCGCGGTGAAATCACCCCGGAAGAATATCTGGCCTTGTCGAATACCGGGGCCAATTCCGAAATCGATTGGAAGGCTATCAGCAAGCTGGAAATCGTCGGCCCGGAATTGTTCAGGGAAAACCGGCCGGGTCAGCGCAATCTGTTTTCGTTTTCGGGGGGCGTCAATCATTACTTTCCGGCGCTGGATGCGGCGCTGCATTTTGATTACCGCTACTACCACGACGATTGGAAAATCGACGCCCATACCTTCGAGATGAAATGGTTGCAATCGCTGCCGTTCGGCATCACGGTGACGCCCAGCGTTCGTTATTACTCGCAATCTAAGGCCGATTTCTTCGCGCCTTATTACTTGGCACCGCGGGCCGACGGCTTCTATTCCAGCGATTTTCGCTTATCGGGGTTCGGCGCATTAAGCGGCGGCGTGATACTGTCCAAGCAAATCGGCAAGGCGGTTAAATTGGAAGCCGGCTTCGAATATTACCAGCGTGCCAGCGCTTTCAAGCTGGGCGGAGGCGGCGGCAGCGATTATGCGGACTACAGCTACTATCTCGCCCACGCCGGCGTCAACATCAATTTGTCGGCGCCCGGCAGTTTACTGAGCGGCGACGGCAGTTTGATCGACAGCTTGTTTGGCGATGGCGATCCGCATGCGCATCACCACCATCATCATCACGGCGCGCCGGTGCCGGCCGGCGTGATGTTCGGGCATATGATGCCCAAGGCCGACGATGTCATGGTCGGCTACATGTATATGTACAACGGCCAAGCCGGCACCATGCTGCACGGCAGCCAGGCGGTATCCGACGCCCAAATCGTCGCGGGCGGTTGCCCCGGTTACGGTTCCGGCGTACCGGCCTTCAACGGCTGTTTGGTCAAGCCGGCGTCGATGCATATGGGCATGCATATGCTTGACATCATGTATGCGCCGACCGACTGGCTGAATTTGATGGTGATGCCGCAGCTAATGGACATGGATATGACCATGAGCGACGACCTGCGTGCCGCGAACTACACGCCGAACTCGACCTACACCGAAAAGCATTACGTCACCGATACCAGTTCGTTTTATGCCGGCATGCATCACACCGTGTTCGATCTTGGCGATACCTCGTTGATCGCGCTGGTCAAGCTGTTCGACGACACGGCCCACCATCTGCACGCCGGTATCGGCGTTAGCGCGCCGACCGGCAATGTCGCGATTCCGCATACGACGCTGAGCACGGTCAACGTGCCGGACAGCCTGGGGGCGGATCATTTCTATCAAGCCAATATCAAGGTCTTGCAAGATTACGGCATGCAATCGGGCAGCGGTACTTGGGATTTCAAGCCGACGCTGACCTACACCGGCGAGCACGACGACGTGTTCTGGGGCGCTCAATTTAGCGCGGTCAAACGCTTGCAGGATAAAAACAAATCGGGTTATGCGCTCGGCGATACCTATCAGGGTTCGACTTGGGCCGGCTACAAAGTCACGCCTTGGCTGTCCGGTACGGTACGAGGCGTTTACACCCAACAGAACAAGCTGAAGGGCGATTTATACCAATTGAATCCGACCGCTTTGCTGCAAGGCCAGACTACGCAACTGGCGCATAATCTGACCTCCACCGTCGATTACCCGCAAAATTCCGGCGGCCATTACTGGGACATCGGTTTGGGGCTTCAGGTGGCTGTGCCGGGCGGCAAATTCGCCGGGCATACCTTCAGTTTGGAATGGCTGCAGCCGATTCAGGATTATGTCAACGGTTATCAGCTGGAGCGCACCGGCGCGTTTTCGGCGCGCTGGAACTATATGTTTTGAGGCAGTGGCTGGCCGATCGAATGCCGGCCCGAGCGGGCTGTTTGCAAGTAAACGATGATGAAGCAAGAACGGAGAATACCGTGTTAGATTCCGATGGCAGACAAGGGCGGCATCGCGGATGCGCCAACGTATCTAGAATTTTGTTGGGTTTGTGGCTTGGCGCGAGCGGATCGTTGACGCCGGCGCTTGCGCATGTCGAGTACTACGATTTGAATCAAGGGGCGCAAATCGGCGACTTAACGGTGGCCGGCAAGACCCAGTCCACGGCGCAATACGGCGCGAATCCATCCGTCACCGGACCGGGGGTGACCTTGAATACGACCTCCGGTCGGCCGCTAAACGATCCGGCTTACTGGAACGGCACCTACCAGTCTTACACCGGTGTCGGTACCTTCAGTAACGTGCATTACGATGCGGATCTTAGCAGCGCGACCGTCGATGTCGACGATGTCACCGACTGGGGCTGGGGCGACGGTACCCATAGTTTGGCGACCGGGCCTATCGGCACCTTGGGCGATACTCATAAGGTAGATTTCTTTAATTTTCGGCTGGCCAAGGCGTCGTTGGTGACGATCACCTGGAATGTCAACGACGCCGACGGAAACTATATCGACAACGGTTTTAGCGTGTTTCGCGGCGTGATGAATTACCAAACTCACGACGACTCCAGCGAACGCTTAAATCCGACGACGTTCGGCGTCGGCAAGGTGCAAAGCGCGCTGGATACCGGTACCGTGCGGGATGCGCAGGGAATCGCCTCGGCCTACCGGAATACCACCGCATCTGGTCCCGGCAACTACATAGGCCAATTCAACGCGCTCGACAATTGGGGCTGCGGCAACCAAGCGGGTAATTGGAGCGCGGTGTCCTTCGTCGCGGCGGTCAATTCGCATAATCCAGCCGATGGCTTCTCCAATAATCCCAACGACACCTTGGAAAGTTTGACCATTAAACTGGCGCCAGGCAATTACATCATTGCCGCGTCCGGCGCGCTCGGTGCCCAAGGTTACGGCACTAATCCGGGTACGTTTAACCTATCCAATTTGCACGGACATTTGACGTTCCAAGCCACCGCGATCGAGGCTTGCCAATAATAAGTCGCTAAACGGAGTCGGCGCGGCGGCCAGCGTTTAGACGACCCGATCCGGCGGTTCGGCTCCCGCGAAAAACGCCTGCAGATTGCGCAGCACTTTTTCCCCCATCGCCGTTCGCGTTGAGATCGTCGCGCTACCCAGATGCGGCAGCAGCGTGACATTGTCCAGCTTCAAGAAGCCGGGATCCAGATGCGGTTCGTTTTCGTAGACATCCAGGCCGGCGCCGGCGATGCGTTTTTCGGTCAACGCGTCGATTAAGGCGCGACTATCGACCACGTCGCCGCGCGCGGTATTGATCAAATGCGCCGTTGGCTTCATCTGTCGCAAACGTTCGGCATTCATCAAATGACGGGTCTGATTGCCGCCGGGGCAATGCAAGGAGACGTAATCGCAGCGCGGCAGCAGCTCTTCGATGCTGGCGCAACGTTCCGCATGCAGATCGTCGACCACTTCGGGATCGGCGGGAGTGGGTTTGACATAGAGGATTTTCATCCCGAAGCCGTGGTGCGCCTTGCGGGCCATCGCTTGAGCGATACGGCCGAAGCCGATCAGGCCCAACGTGGCGCCGGTGACGTCGCTGCTCATCATTTGGGTCGGACACCAGCCGCTCCATAGCCCGCTCCGTACCAGCCGGTCGCCCTCGGCGCCGCGCCGCGCCGACATCAGTAGCAAGGTCATCGCGATATCCGCGGTAGCTTCGGTTAAAACGCCCGGCGTGTTGGTGACGACCAAGCCGTTGGTGCGGGCGGCATCGATGTCGATATGGTTGTAGCCGACGCCGAAGTTGGCGATGATTTTGCAACGCCGGTTGGCGGCATTCAGAATGTCGGACCCGAGGGTGTCGCAGACGCTGGGACAAATCGCGTCGTATGTTTGCATGGCGCCACGGAATGCGTCGGCATCCAAAGGCTGGTCCTCGGGGTTCAGCGTCACGTCGTATAGACTGAGCAACTTCGCTTCGACGCCGGCCGGCCAGCGGCGGCTGATCAATACCTTGGGCTTGGGCATGCGGGACACCTTGAGTTTACTGGAGAAGTCTTCAGTATAACCTCGGTCGGTCCGGCTGACGAAGCCCGCGGAGCTTGAGTTAGCTTTAACAGGTGCTTAGAAACCCGCAAACCTCGTGGGTGTTATGGCCCATTACCTATCATTAGTCGCCATTGCCCCGCGCTCAGCGCATTCGGGGGCTACAGGAAGCTTAATGGCTTCGCGAAGTTTGGTAGCGCCTGCGCTGTAAGGCCAGGCAGCCCAGCAAGCTCCCTAAACCGAACCAGGCGGTAGCAATCGGCAAATTGGGTAGCGCGGCCAGTCGGTTTTGGCGAGGCGGGTTTGCCGACTCGGCTATCGTCAGGCGGTAACTGAAATCCGGGAGTAAGGCCCAGGCACCGCTGCTGATGGCCGGGTAATCGAACCAATCGACTTCAAAGGACCGACCGGTTGCTCCGGCGGGAACGCCGGTTCGCGCGGACGATTTCGGCAAGTATGACACCGAGTCTTCGCCGCGGCAGGCCGAGGATGCGCAGAAGGCAGTCCAGCCGCTGGACTTTGCTTGCCATGCCGATTGGTCTGGCAGGTGTACGGTGTCGGCGAATTCCGGCGCGAACGAGCTGTACGGGGAATCGGCGCGGGATTGGGTAATCGCGGGTGTAACGACGAACAGCATTATCAATAACTGCTTGAGTTTCATGGCATGCTCCTGTTTTACGTTGCAAAGCATCAAGCAATTCAGGTGCCAGTTTTATAAGTTATTGATTGTTATCAGTATCGCGTGTCGGCTGAGCTGGCGCCAGTCCGGCAGTGGGTTGTACTTTGGTGCAGTGTTGTCGCGTTTTGGTGCCGGTTGCGACATTCCGCAACCGGCAACATCGCCTGACCATGTTAACAACCTGGGCGGCGATTCGGTCGCCCAGGCGTGGCCGACTTATTTGGCGGTCGAGCGATAATACTCGACGGCGGCCGCGACGCCGCTACCGGCCTTGATATCGAAACCGTTGTCCAGCATCGCCATTTCCACACCGGCAATCGCCCCGAGCAAGGATACGTCGTTCATGTCGCCGACATGGCCGATGCGGAATACTTTACCGGCGACTTCGTTCAAACCGGCGCCCAGCGAAATGTTGTATTTGCTGTAAGCGGTGCTGATCACGTGGCGGGCATCTTTATCGGCCGGTACCACGATGGCGGTGACGGTATCCGAAGCCCAGCCTGCTTGGGCGCAAGTTTGCAAGCCCCAGGCTGCTACCGCGCGGCGCACGCCTTCGCCCAAGCGATAGTGGCGGGCGTAAACGTTCTCCATGCCTTCTTCCAGCAACAATTCCAGCGCTTTACGCAAACCGTACAACATCGGCGTGGAAGGGGTGTAAGGGGTGTAGCCATCCTTGTTGGAGGCCGCCATGTCTTTCAGCGAAAAGAACGAGCGAGGGAAGTTGCTGTTGTCGATCGCCGCCAGGGCTTTTTGGCTAAAGCCCAAAATCGCCAAACCCGCCGGCAGCATAAAGCCTTTTTGCGAACCGGCGATGCTGGCGTCCACGCCCCATTCGTCTTGGCGGAAATCGATGCTGCCGATGGCGCTGACACCGTCCGAGAACAGCAGGGCAGGGTGGCCGGCCGCGTCCAGCGCTTTGCGCACGCCGGGGATGTCGCTGGTGACGCCGGTCGAGGTTTCGTTATGCGTCGCCAGAACGGCTTTGATCTCGTGGTTTTTGTCGTCTTTCAGGCGCGCTTCCAGGTGGTCCAAAGGAATGCCCTTGCCCCATTCGACTTGCTGGATTTCCACGTCGAAGCCCAATTTGCGCGCGGCTTCCGCCCACAAATGGCCGAATTGGCCGAAGCGATAAATCAACACTTTGTCGCCCTGATTCAAGCAGTTGGTCATTGCCACTTCCCAGCCGGCGGTACCGGTGGCCGGGAACACAAAGCATTGGCCGGTTTCGGTGCGGAACACTTTTTTCAGGTCTTCCAGAATCGGCGCCAGTAGCTTGGGGAAGATCGGCGAGCGGTGGTCTTCCATCGGCACGTGCATCGCGCTCAAGATTTCGTGTGGGGTATTGGTTGGACCTGGGACAAAAAGGTGATTGCGACCCGCCATCTGCTGACTCCTTAAAGGGATTGATTGTTTCGTGAAAAATCGCCGGATAGTGCCACAGAAGCGGGTTTTGAGCAAGTCTCTACGCAAGGAGCGGTCTAGTTTCCAGGCTTGGCTTCGGCTTCGTTCCCGCTCTTCTCAACGCCCGTAGCAGATGGGAGATTTTAAGGCGCGATTCGGTAAAATCGGCGCTAGACCATACTTCTACCGAAGGAAAAACCGGCGTTTGGCGCCCGGCTGAAGCAGGCTAAGCGGCGGCTCTAGCCGCGAACGCCGCCCTCCAATTCCGCTCGCAGTTGGGCCTGATTCAGCTCGCGCTCGGACTGCGACACCACGATGGTTGCCACGGCGTTGCCGATCAGATTGGTCAAGGCGCGGGCTTCCGACATAAAGCGATCTATGCCCAAGATCAGCGACAAGGCAGCCACCGGTACCGCCGGCACCACCGCCAGCGTCGCGGCCAGCGTAATGAAGCCGGCGCCGGTCACGCCGGAGGCGCCTTTGCTCGTCAACATCGCCACCAACAACAAGGTCAATTGCTGAGACAAGCTCAAATCGACATTCAACGCCTGAGCAATAAACAAGGCCGACAGGGTCAGATAAATATTGGTGCCGTCCAAATTAAAGGAATAGCCGGAAGGGACGACCAAGCCGACCACCGACCGCGAACAACCCAAGCGCTCCAGTTTATTCATCAACGGCACCAGTGCCGATTCCGACGAAGACGTTCCCAGCACCAGCAGCAACTCTTCCTTGAAGTAACGCAGCAGCTTGAAGATGTTGAAACCGATCAGTTTACCTATCCCGCCCAGCACCAGCACCACAAACAGCGCGCAGGTCAGATAAAAACAGCCCATCAACGCGGCCAAGGGTTTCAAGGCGTCTATGCCGTATTTGCCGATGGTAAAGGCCATCGCCGCGCCCGCGCCGATCGGCGCCAATTTCATGACCACATTCATCATCGCAAAGAATAGATGGGCGCATTCCTCGACAAAGCGATGCACCAAACGCCCGGCTTCGCCCATTTTATGCAGCGCAAGCCCAAACAGCACCGAGACCAGCAACACCTGCAGCAAATCGCCCGAGCCGGTGAAGGCGTCGGTAAAGGTTTTGGGGATGATGTGTAAGAAAAACTCGGCGACGGTTTGTTGACCGGCCTGCTTGGCAAACCCCGCCACCGCTTGCGTATCCAGACTGGCCGGATCGATGTTAAAGCCCTGGCCCGGCCGCAGCACGTTGGCCACTATGACACCCAAGGCCAATGCAAGAGTCGATACCACTTCGAAATACACCAGGGCTTTAAAGCCGACGCGCCCGGCTTTCTTCATGTCGCTCGCCCCTGCAATGCCCAGCACCACGGTGCAAAACACCACCGGCGCGATCAGCATTTTGATTAAGCCGATAAAACCGTCGCCGACCGGCTTCAATGCCACCGCATGCGCCGCATCGAAATGGCCGAATAATCCACCCAATACAATCGCCGCCAAGACCCAATAGTACAGCCGGGTTTGAGCGCGGTCAGCCGGCGGTAACGGATGGGATGGTGTGTCCATGGCAGGATTGAATTGGATTTATCGCGGCGATTTTAGACTGAAGGTAAAAGTCGGCCAATAGAGCCGCCCAAATATACGCGCCTTCACTGTTTGGGTTGAGTGACCTGTCGAAGCGGTTTGACACCGATGACAGTAGTCATGACAAACCGGGGCGAAATATCGCAGATATACGACATGTCGTCTCGGTTTGATGTTGTCATAAGCCTTATCTTTCCTACAAAGATCAATTTGTCTATTTAAATTCAACTGCTTATGTATTTCAAATAAATCGGCATGGGGTTTGCGTTGTTTTTAACAAGTGGGTCGGAAACGCCTCAACCAATGATTTCGTCAGCGGCCGGCGGGCATAAACGACACCGTCGTCATGACCTCGATTAGAGGTCGCAGTTAACAGATTAATCAAACAAATTGTGGGACTCTGCGTATGCCGATCACCTTACTGAAAGCACTCAACCTGGCCAAAGATCTCGACGATCTCGGTAATTCGTCGCCAGGGTCTTGCTATTACAGCACGAGTTCTTTCGATGAGAGCGAGGCGTTTAAGTCAGCGGGAGTACGGATTCAGATAGGCAGCGACTTGCATTCAGCGAGAAGCGAGCAGTTGGTTTTGGACGTCACGCAAATGCCCGGCATTGAGCCATCACAGACGTCGTTGAAATTTTGAATTTATTTTTGAACCCTAGGAGTAAGTAGATGAATACTGAATTAGTACGAACCGCAGTCATTGTTCCGGTTTGGAATGCCAGTCAGCACTTGGATCGGCTGTTGCCGGCACTGGCGAGCCAGTCTTTGCAACCCGATGAATGGCTGATAGTCGATAGTCACTCGACGGATGACACCGTACAACGTTGTTTAGCGGCGGGCGCTAGAGTCGAAACGATTCCGCCGGGAACATTCAACCATGGCGGGACTCGGCGTTGGGCCAGCCACTTGGTGTCTGCGGACATACTGATCTTTATGACGCAGGATGCGATCTTGGCCGATACGGAAAGTTTGCGTAAGTTGCGGGATGCGGTGTTGTTGGATGTCAATGTCGGCGTGGCATACGGGCGGCAGTTGCCGCGCCCGGAAGCCGGCACTCTTGAAGCGCACGCCCGTTATTTCAACTACCCCGCGCGAAGCAGAACCAAGAAACTTTCCGATTCCGCCAGCTTGGGTATCAAGACTTGCTTCAGCTCCGACTCGTTCGCGGCGTACAGACGCACGGCCCTTGATGCGGTCGGCGGATTTCCACTCGACGTGATCGGCAGCGAAGACGCCTATGTTGCCGCTAAAATGCTGCTGTCCGGCTGGAGCGTCCGTTATGAAGCCGACGCTCTCGTCGTTCATTCGCACAGTTATTCTCTTTGGCAAGAATTTCGGCGCTATTTCGATATCGGCGTGTTTTACGGGCAGGAAGACTGGATTGAGCGCCAATTCGGTAAGGCGCGCGGCGAAGGGCGGCGCTTTGTGATTTCCGAGATCAAGCACATCATGCAGTTGGGGCAAACTTGGCGCATACCCGAATGCATTTTGCGTTCCGCGCTGAAATTGTTGGGGTATCGGCTAGGCTGGATACACAAGGCCTTGCCGCTGGCCCTGAAGCGGCGCATCAGCATGTTTCCTCGTTACTGGGAGGCTTTGGAATTGTCATGACTTTCCAAAATCGCCACGGACTGGTATACCGGTATTTTCCGATTTTTGCGTATCTTCTATTCACCCGGCCCTTAAAAACCGTTCGCCCCGAGCTTGTCGTAGGGCGCACCGGTCGGGGCTTAGCCGAGCTCAGCCCGAGCGGAATACCAGATCAGTAGGGCCGGGTTAATAATTCTGGACTTGGCTGCTTGAGGTTCGCCCGCTAAAGCCGGTTTGCCGAGCGATGGAGGGATGGCGCAAAGGGAATTGCACGGATTCACCCTGCGGGACTGCCGACACCGGTGACGAGAATCGTAAGCACGTAGATACGGTGGCTAAAATCAACCGCATCGATCGCGTAATTCTCTAGCCGCTATCTTAGGCAAATCGATTTCATGTCCCCATTCTCGGAATAAACACCTAATTTCACGTAACGATGAAAGCTTGAATAAGGCCGGTTGCTGGTCTGTCATCGTTGCAACCTACTTCACTTTCTTGATCGATGCGGTTCGTACCGCAGCACACACTTCCGGGCTGAAAGTAAAAATCGGCCAAAAGCCGACCACCACGCCCTTTAAATCAATGGAAGGTTATGGTCTCAGAGCAGTCGATCAACGCTACGTTTGAAGGGCGCCGTTAGGCGTCCCCTCCAAGCGTAAGTTAGGCCCCTCTTAATTCACGTCGTTGACCATTGTTAGAGCGAACTTGTAGCCCTTACCCTTAAAGCCTACAACTTCAGCGGTAACTGGCTGGTTCCTGTCGTCGAGCCATGTGATTCGAACCTCAGGATCGGAAATTTCACTAGTCGCTATGATGTGTGCGCTCTTAAGAGACTGGAGATCTAGCTCCTTGAGCCCCTGCCCCTTTCTCTTCACGGTTATTGATGCGCCGGAGTCAGCAGAAACCATAACTCTTAGCTGTGGGCTTGACGGGTTTGATCTAACTGGGAAACCGGCCCTAAGGAAAAACGAGCGAAGCCGTTCTATGTCGCTGGCGCTGGCCCACTCAGCAAGCAGTTGCCAGTAGGTTTCAAACTCGCGAAATTCGCGGATTGACATACTGCCTGCGCCAGACGCTGAATGCTTGGAGGTAGTGACCATCCACGAAATGAAAGGCCTCGGGGTCACCTGATTGGCTGGCCCCACATCGTCTTCTGACAATCTGCTCCTGGACCACAGATCGACATTTGGGTACTCCAAATTAAAGTAGAGGCCATTCTTGGCGGCGTACCGAAGTAAGTCCTTGGAAAGGGTATTTAGTTCGTCTTGGTTTATCGACAAATCAAGGGTCGATTTGATATGAGGTAGTGCGGCTAAGATATTCACAATCGTATCTATCTTTTCTCTACGCGGCTCCTCTCCGATCAGGCGTTTCAATTCCTCAATTACCTCAGATTGATCGGGGCGCAATTCGACGCAGGTCTTCAACGCGCTCTGCTTCGCCATGCCCCAGGGCAAGGTGCGATAAGTGGTGAGCAATTTCTCTACACCCTCGTCATAGCTAACTTCGCCAACATACCTCGCCGCTTGAGCTTTAACGGAATCAGTGAGGGCGGCAGAGGCAACTAGTTCAACGGCTGATGAGCCCAAATCCTTATGCTTGAAATTCGCTAGGATGGCTTCAGTCTTTTCTGGCTGCTTAGTGATCCATCGGTAGGGGGATTTCTCAGGAGGATTTAGCATCTCGGCTATGAGTCGATTGGCGTCGACCTTCTTGCGTTCATCCGATTGGAGGTTTAGCAGCGCCAGGGTGTCCAAGAAATCCTGCAACGGAAGTTCTTCCTTCTTTATCCATCCCCTCAGTCGTCCCCAATCGTTAGATGCGAGTTCGACTTCGCGACTGTTAACATTGGTGTGACTCGCGAGATGCGACGTCACAATGGTCTTGTTCAGAAGGTCGTTTAACGTATCCTTTATGTTGCTTTCAGAGTCTGCCTGTTGAATTAGTTCTTCTGCCTGCTTCTTTACCAATTGCGTTGCTTCTTGCTTGATGTCTCGCCAAGTCGTCAGACCGAACACGGTGAATATCGCGAGGAACAAAGCAGCCGCTGCCCCAATAATCTTCGCAGCAATGGCAACAGATTCCTTCAATATCTTTTGCTCTTTGGCGAGTTGGATCTCAACCTCTTGTCGAACGATGCGTTCGAGGTCAGCGGAGGCCCCGAAAACAAGATCTGACGCAGGCGGCACTTTTGCTGTTGGCAGTTCGCTTGTTTCTGACAAAGAGTGCTCCTGATCTGGGACGCGGTTCAATGGGTTTCGTTGGACCTAACTGGTCAGATAAGGAGCGTCTAAGCGTCTGCTTGATCTGATTGATGGCGTTACGTTTAATCGTGTTCTTCGTTTTGTCACGCTATCGCTCCTTATTTGACCAGATGGTTTCCATATATCTACCGAAAAATGATCTTAGACAAGATAATTTATTGAACTGCATATGATCTTCCTTTCTGTATATCTGTCATTCGACAGAGAAACAATGACCGGTAACGGCCAGACTGTTGCCATTTAATCAGATCGAGCGACATTCCGCAAAGGGTCGTAAGCCGCCCGCTAACTTTCCAAACGCAACGAGCCGCAATCATAGCGCGTGGAAAAATGTCCGTGCGAAGTCGTTAGTGGCTATTCTATGCTGTTATCAATTTATAGACTATTCTTTCGAACGCTCAAGGAGTGCGCGCCTCTGCTAATCCACTAGCTTTTCTGCATAAGTTAGCTCGCTGGCGAGCGAATAGGCGCGCATCTCAACGCGGCTGGCGGTAAGCCTCTGTGCTTGCCCGTCCCTGAACGGTTTTTACACGTGTTTCCAACGTTGGGGGAAAACCGCTGCAGGCTACGGCTGGCAAGGCTTCCGGCGATTCGGGTTTCACGGAGCTGTAGAATCACGACACGGAAGCCTGGAAGGACGTCACGGAACGTTGGAAGGACGATACGGAAGGCTGGAGGCACGTCACGGAGCGCTGGAAGGACGTCACGGAAGGTTGGAAGGACGTCACGGAACCTTGGAAGCACGTCACTGGAAAGCGGAAGGACGCGTTTCCAACATAAAAACACGGCATGGAAACGCCGATACCCTCGTCGCGGGCGTTGCCGGTGGCGAAACTGGAGTAGGTGGGCGGATTCAATTCATTCATCGAGGAATTTAACATGCCCAAATCCACGTTTATCCCGAACGCCGATCACGACTTTCTGGCCTGGTTCGACCATTTCCTGGCCAATCTGAAACCCGAACACGGCGTGGCGGATGCCGACTTGGCGGCGCTGACGGCGGCGAACGCCGATTTTCACGATAAGTCGCGGCTGGCCGGCAATGCCGCCGCGCTCGCCAAGCAGGCGACCGCCGATAAGAGCGACAGTCGTAAAGCATCCGAAAACCTGATTCGGGCGGAAGTGCGGCGCATCAAGGCGCGTGCCAATTACACCGACGGTATCGGTGCGCAATTGGGTATCGACAGCAGCAGCCGGACCGGCGATCTGTCCACGGCCAACCCCAAATTGAGCGGCAACGATCAAACCGGTGGGGTGGTGGTACTGAGTTTTGTGAAGCACCGCAGCGATGGCGTGAATCTCTATTGCCAGCGCGACATCGACACCGACTGGGTGTTGCTGGGCCGCGCCACCGTCTCGCCCTTCGTCGATCGCCGGCCGCTGCTGACGCCCGGCAAGCCGGAACTGCGCCGTTACACCGCCGTGTTCATGTCCAAGGACCAGGAAGTTGGCCAGTACAGTCAGGAACTGGTGGTGAATTGCGCGCCATGAGCGCCGGGGGTATTTAAGTCGCCTGGGCCATGCGCGCCGTTTGGCCCAGGCATGACTCGTGGTTCGTCGTGCATCCTAAAATGAATTTGTCGGTCTTGAGTAGTCCCGTTCGACTTCCCTCGGCCATACGAAATCCCGGCCGGCGCTAAGCCTATCGGCGCCGCCATCTCCACGTCACTCGCGATCGCTGGCATCGCGGCACCGCTAGCCGGCGTATTATTCGACGATTTTCAGGCTAAGCCATTTACTCTACCTGCAGTCGGTGCGTACGGACCGCTGGCTAGGGCGTCGGCGTTTGCTCCATGATAGTGCGCGCATCCGTCCGCAAGCGTTGACTTTGCACGTCCCGAAAGTAAAATGGCTGGCTATTTAAATCATTGCCGGAACAGCAAAAACAGCCGTTCTCTCACTAACCTTAGGAATTGATTCATGAGCCACACTCTTTACCAAGCCAACGCGCAACGCGTGCAACGCTGCGAACTGGCGGTGCCGGGTTCCAATCCGGACATGTTCGAAAAAGCCCTGAAAAGCGGTGTGGACTTCATTTTCCTGGATTTGGAGGACGCGGTCGCGCCGGACGACAAGCTGCAAGCCCGTAAAAACGTGATCCAAGCCATCAACGATTTGGACTGGGAGGGCCACGGCATCACCTTGTCGGTGCGGATCAACGGTCTGGACACTCAATATATGGTGCGCGACGTGGTCGATCTGGTCGAGCAGGCCGGCGCTAAAATCAAAACCCTGTTGGTGCCCAAGGTCGGCGTTTACAGCGACGTTTACATGGTCGATGCGATGCTGAGCCAGTTGGAAATGCAGCAGGGCCTGACCAATAAAATCGGTATCGAAGCCTTGATCGAAACCGCGTTGGGCATGGCCAACGTCGAAGACATCGCCAAGCAGGGTGCCATCGGCGGCCGTTTGGAAGCCCTGCATTTCGGTGTCGCCGATTACGCGGCCAGCAATCGCGCCCGTACCGTCAACATCGGCGGTTTGAATCCGGATTATCCGGGCGACCAGTGGCATTTCGCGATCAGCCGGATGACCGTGGCTTGTCGGGCTTACGGCCTGCGGCCGATCGACGGTCCGTTCGGCGACATCAAGGACCCGGAAGGCTACAAAGCCGGCGCCCGCCGTGCCGCCGCGCTGGGTTGCGAAGGCAAATGGGCGATCCATCCGTCGCAAATCGCGTTGGCCAACGAAGTGTTCACCCCGCCGCCGGCCGAAGTCGAAAAAGCCAAGCGTATCCTGCAAGCCTTGAAGGAAGCCGCCGCCCAAGGCAAGGGCGCCGCCGCGCTGGACGGTCGTTTGATCGACGCCGCGTCCGAACGGATGGCCAACAACATTGTGCGCGCCGCCGAAGCGATCGCCGCGAAAACTAAATAATTCAATTCTTGTAGGTTGGGTAAGTCCTGAGCGAAGGCTAAGGGCCTAACCCAACACGAAGGCTTTAATGTTGGGTTAGGCTTCGCTAACCCAACCTACATTTTCCAATATCACGAGAGAACCCATGGACATTCATGAGTACCAAGCAAAACAGTTGCTCGCGGAATACGGCGTGAAAATCGCCGAGGGCGGTCTGGCTTACAGTCCGGAAGACGCGGTGCAACGCTCGCGCGAAATCGGCGGCCACGTCTGGGTCGTCAAGGCCCAAATTCATTCCGGCGCGCGCGGCAAGGCCGGCGGTATCAAGGTGTGCAAAACCCACGACGACGTCAGCGCCGCCGCCGAAGCCTTGCTCGGCAAACGTTTGGTAACCCATCAAACCGGTCCGGCCGGTAAACAATGTTTGCGCCTGTATGTCGAAGCCGGCGCCGACATCGTCAAGGAACTGTATTTCAGCCTGCTGATCGACCGCGCCCACGAGCGCATCGTCATGGTCGGCTCGGCGCAAGGCGGCATGGAAATCGAAGAACTGGCCGAGACCAACCCGGACGCGATCAAGAAGATCCACATCGAGCCGGCCGTCGGCTTGCAAGATTTTCAAGCGCGCGAGATGGCGTTCGCGTTGGGCATGACCGCCGACCAAGTGCCGCAAGCGGTTAAATTGATTCAAGGTTGTTACCGGGCGATGCGCGATCTGGACGCCAATATGATCGAAATCAATCCGCTGGTGATTACCGGTCACGACGAATTGATCGCGCTGGACGCGAAAATGGGTTTCGACGATAACGCCTTGTTCCGCCGTCAAAAAATTTCCGAGTTGCGCGACAAGACCCAGGAAGATCCGCGCGAAATGGCGGCGGCCGACCGCGGCTTGAGCTACGTCGGCCTGGACGGCGACATCGGTTGCATGATCAACGGCGCCGGTCTGGCGATGGCGACGATGGACATGATCAAACTGGCGGGCGGCGAGCCGGCCAACTTTTTGGACGTCGGCGGCGGCGCTTCGGCCGAGCGTACCGAAAAAGCCTTCCGGATGGTGTTGCAGGACAAAAACGTCAAAGCCATGCTGGTCAATATCTTCGCCGGCATCAACCGTTGCGACTGGATCGCCGAGGGCGTCGTGCAAGCGGTCAAGAACATCGACATGAAAGTGCCGCTGGTGGTGCGCCTGTCCGGTACCAACGTCGAGCAGGGCCGCAAGATCATCGAGGATAGCGGATTGCCGATCATTACCGCCGATACCTTGGCGGAAGCCGCCGAAAAAGCCGTCGCCGCCCGCAACCAAGTCGTGGCCGCGCAAGGATAAGGAAACACTATGTCAATTTTCATCGATAAATCCACCCGCATCATCGTTCAAGGCTTTACCGGCAAGATCGGCAGCTTTCACGCTCAGGAAATGATCGACTACGGTTCCAACGTGGTCGGCGGCATCACGCCGGGCAAGGGCGGTCAAACCCATTTGGGCCGGCCGGTGTTCAATACCGTCAAGGAAGCGGTCGAGCAGGCCGGCGCCGAAGCCAGCATCGTGTTCGTGCCGCCGGCTTACGCCGCCGATTCGATCATGGAAGCCGCCGACGCCGGTATTAAATACTGCGTGTCGATTACCGACGGCATTCCGACTCAGGACATGATGAAGGTCAAAAACTTTCTGAGCAAATTCCCCAAGGAAAAACGCATGGTGTTGACCGGACCGAACTGCGCCGGCACCATCAGCCCAGGCAAGGCGATGCTGGGCATCATGCCGGGCCACATTTACATTCCCGGCAGCGTCGGCATCGTCGGCCGTTCCGGCACGCTGGGCTACGAAGCCGCCGACCAAATGAAGGCGCTGGGTATCGGCGTGTCCACTTCGGTCGGTATCGGCGGCGACCCGATTAACGGCAGCTCGCACCGCGACATTCTGGAGCGTTTCGAGCAAGATCCGGAGACCAAGGTGGTGATGATGATCGGCGAGATCGGCGGACCGCAAGAAGTCGAAGCCGGCGTATTCGCCAAGGAAAACATGAGTAAACCGGTGGTGGCCTATATCGCGGGTCTGACCGCGCCGAAAGGCCGCCGCATGGGCCATGCCGGCGCGATTATTTCCTCGACCGGTGAGTCGGCGGCGGAGAAAGTCGAAAGGCTGAAAGAACTGGGCGTGACGATCGCGCCGACACCGGCGGCAATGGGCGAGACGATCGCCAAAGTACTGGCCAAGCTGTAAATCCGGCCGGGCCAGCCGCCACCAAGCCCGCGGGATGCGGGCTTTTTTATTTCCAATGTTCCTTTTGCCTAGATCCGAGTTATGACATCCGCATCGCAACGAGGCCAGTGTCTCGACCATTACCGCCGTCTGCCGGCCGAACACCAGACGATCGTGAAATTGCTGGCGATGTATTACGGATACTGCTCGTTAACCACGTTGGCTAAATGTCTGGCGAGTCTGGGCATCAAGGAAGGCGGCAAGGTGTTGAAGTCCGAGTCGGTCAAGGCCAGGATCAAGCCGCTGATCGCCGCCGGATTGCTCGAGGAAAACCCCCGGCCCGGCGGTACCCGTTGTTCGCGGGCCCTGGCGGAAGTGATCGTTCGGCAAATGGTCGACGACAACGAATTCGAACGCTACGCGGCCGTCGTTACCACCCATAATCCGCCCGGTCACGGTTATTACCGCTATAACAGCGTCGACGATTGCATCCGCGAGGCCAGACTGTTTTTTCATCGCGGCGATTACGCGCAAGTCGCGCAATGTTTGAAGATCGGCGATCACTATCCCGGCAAAATTCCGGACCCGATCGATTTATACCTGTCCTGGTTTCTGAATCCGCTGGACTTGGCCGGATTCGCCCGCCAACACGGCCCGCTATTACTGGAAATGGCCGGATTCGCGGCGATGCACCAGTTGGTTTATCTTTACGCCAACTCCGACTTGCAACAGCTTTACCGGCATTTGCTGGATACCGACAAGGGCCGCGAGGATGCCTTGTTGCCGCGGGTGGTACTGGAGTTGAAGTTGTTGGAGGGCGACTGGGACGGCGTGGCCGGCGCGGTGCGGGGTACCGAAGATCCCGAGTTGCAGGCGGTCGCGGCGATGCTGGCTTTTTTGCGTGGCGAAGCTTCCGCCGCGCTGACCGGTTACGATAAGGCGTTGGCGGCGTTTCGCAAGCTCAGCGGCCAACGCAACATTTACTTTTACGGGTTGGCGGGGGTGTTTTATCCGCTGGCCATTCTCAAATACGGCGACACCAAGCAGCGCGCCAAATTGGCGACCTTGCTGAATCAGGCCGGCAAGCTGGGCGGTCCTTGGACAGGCATCTATCACTATCTGGCGGTCTTCAACCAGTTTTTGCAAGGCGACCTGTCGGTTCGCGATCAACTGTTGCGGCTGGAGCTGCCGTTTCGGCTCAGCGGCGGTTTTCGCGACAGCGGCACGCCGGACGGCGTGCACGCCACGTCGCTGTTTCAATACGTGTTGTTGTTGGTCATCAAGTCCTGGGTCAAAACCGACTTTGTCGATAAGGTCGATCCGTTGGAGCAGAAGCTTTACAGTCATTTGCTGGCCAACGGTTATCGCTGGCCGGCGGCGGAGCTGGCCAAGATCTTCGCCGGTATCGACTTGCCGCGCGCCAAGCAATGGGATGCGGGTTTCTTGGAAGGTCGGACCGCGCTGAGCACGTTGTTCGTCAGTCGCGCCGATTGGGAAGTGGCCTTGGATGCGCTGCTGAATTTGCCGCTGGCCGACAAAAAGCCCGACTCGGCCGCCAGCGACAAGGCATTGCGGCTGGTTTGGCTGATCAGTCACGACGAGAAAAATCACCGTATCGAAATCGAGCCGCGCGAGCAAAAACAGCAGGGCAAGGGCGGCTGGAGCAAGGGCCGGGCGGTGGCGTTGAAGCGCCTGGCCCAGGAAACCGCCGGTTTCGATTACCTGACCGACCAGGACCTGAAAATCTGCGCCCACATCAAGGAATACCGCGACAGCGGCTGGTACGGCAGCAACACCTTTTTCGCGTTCGACGCCGGCACGCCGCAAGCCTTGATCGGCCATCCCTTGGTATTTTGGGCCGATGCGTCGGAAGTTCGAGTCGAAATCGTTAAGGGCGAGGCGGAATTGCGGGTCAAGAAATTGGGCAAGGACGACCGAATCAAAATCAGTCTGGAGCCGGCGCCCGGTTTCGAGCAAAAGTTTTATATCGCCAAGGAAGCGCCGACCCGCTTGAAGGTGGTGGAATTTACCGCCGAGCACCACAAAATTTACGGCGTGTTGGGCCCCAAGGGCTTGGAAGTGCCGATGTCCGCCCAGGAGCGGGTGTTGCAAACCCTGACCGGCATTTCCGGGTTGCTGACCGTGCATTCCGACATCGGCGGCAGTTCCAGCAGCGCCGAGCAGGTCGAAGCCGATCCGACCCCGCGCCTACATTTGTTGCCGCATGGCGAAGGATTGCGGGTAGCCTTGCTGGTGCGGCCCTTCGCCAACGGTGGCGCCTATTTTCAGCCCGGCCAGGGCGGCGAAAGCGTGCTGGCCGAGATCGACGGCAAGGCCTTGCAGGCCGCGCGCAATCTGCGCTTGGAAAAACGCCGGGCCGAGGCGGTGCTGGATGCCTGTCCGATTCTCGGCGACGGCGAGCGCGACAGCGCCGGCGACTGGCTGCTCGATCATCCGGAAACCTGTCTGGAGTTGCTGCTGCAAATCCAGGCCTTGCCGGAGGGTCAGGCGATTCTGGAGTGGCCGGAAGGCGTGCGGTTCAAGGTGTTGGGTCACTCCAGCGGCAAGGGCCTCAGCCTGCAAATCAAGCGCGACAACGATTGGTTCAGCCTACAGGGCGAGCTGAAAGTCGGCGACGACACCGTGCTGGACATGCAGCAATTGTTGGGCTTGCTCGACAACCGCGAAGGCCGTTTTCTGCAACTGAAGGACGGCCAGTTCATCGCGTTGACCGACGAATTTCGCCGCCGGCTGGAAGATTTGAAAGCCTACGCCGATCTTAGCGGCAAGAAGGTCCGCATCAATCCGCTGGCGGCGCTGACCTTGGAAGACTGGGAAGACGAGGTCGGCTTCAAGGCCGATCAGCATTGGCAGGCGCATATGCAGCGCTTGCAGGCGTCCCGCGATTACCAGCCGCGAGTGCCGTCCACCTTTCAGGCCGAATTGCGCGACTATCAGATGGACGGTTATCGTTGGCTGGCGCGGCTGGCGCAATGGGGTGTGGGCGCCTGTCTGGCCGACGACATGGGCTTGGGCAAGACCGTGCAGGGTCTGGCCTTGCTGGTCGAGCGCGCGCCGCTGGGACCGGCCTTGATCGTCGCGCCGACCTCGGTGTGCGCCAACTGGGAGAACGAAGCGATCCGCTTCGCGCCGACTCTGAACCCTATCGTGCTCGGTACCGGCGACCGCCAGCGCTTGCTGGAAAATTTGCAAGCCTTCGATCTGCTGATTTGCAGCTACGGCTTGTTGCAGCAGGAGCAGGTGGCCGAAATGCTGGCGAAAATCGAGTTCGGCACCGTGATTCTCGACGAGGCGCAGGCCATTAAAAACGTAGCCACTCGCCGCTCGCAAGGCGCGATGAATTTACAGGCCGGTTTCAAGTTGATCATGACCGGCACGCCGTTGGAAAATCATTTGGGCGAGCTGTGGAATCTGTTTCGCTTCATCAATCCGGGCCTGCTCGGCTCGCTGGAACAATTTAATCAGCGCTTCGCCGGACCGATCGAACGCGAACGCAGCGCCGAAGCGCGCTTCCGCTTGAAGAAATTGATCCAGCCCTTCATCCTGCGCCGGACCAAGACTCAGGTGTTGCAGGAGTTGCCGCCGCGCACCGAAATCCCGATTTACGTTGAACTCAGTCCGGAAGAAACCGCCTATTACGAGGCCTTGCGCCGCGACAGTCTGCGCGTGCTCAGCGCGGCGGAAGGACCGGCCGGCCAACGCCATCTGCAGATCCTGGCCGCGATCACCAAATTACGGCGCAGTTGCTGCAACACTCAGTTGGTCAACCCGGATCTGGCACTGCCCAGCAGTAAATTGGCCGCCTTCGGCGAGATCGTCGACGAATTGCTGGATAACAAACACAAGGCGCTGGTGTTCAGCCAGTTCGTCGATCATTTGCAATTAATCAAGCAATACGTTGAGCGGCGCGGCATTCGTTACCAGTATCTGGACGGCTCCACGCCGGCCAAGGAACGCCAGACGCGGGTCGATGCCTTTCAACGCGGCGAAGGAGAACTGTTTTTGATCAGTTTGAAAGCCGGCGGCGTCGGTTTGAACCTGACCGCCGCCGACTACGTGATCCACATGGACCCGTGGTGGAATCCGGCGGTCGAGGATCAGGCGTCCGACCGCGCCCACCGGATGGGCCAGCAGCGGCCGGTGACGATTTACCGGATGATCGCCAAGCAAACCATCGAGGAAAAAATCGTCGCGCTGCATGGCCATAAGCGCGACCTGGCCGATAGTCTGTTGGATGGCGCCGACTTGAGCGGCAAGGTCACGGCCAACGAATTGCTGGATTTGATGAAGGCCGAAGTCGCATAGCGGCTTATTGCCGCCTTAGATTGTGCTTCTTGCGAGCGATCGCCCGATCGGCCTTATTCTGTTGATGCGTCAAGCGGGCGCGTTCCGTATTCGTCACCACGCCGTCGGCCTTGGCATTGGCTTCCTGGCGTTCGATACGGGTTTGTTGATGTTCCAGACGATTGGCTTCGCGGGTGGTCAGCGCGCCGGAGGCTTCGCCTTGTTCGATACGACGTTCTTGATCGATTTGGCGCTGATCGATGCCCGGCGTGCCGGCCACGCCCGGTTGGCAGAACCCGATCGCCGCCAACAGGGCGGTCGTGCTAACAATCTTGGCGATGTTGTTCATCGGTGGTTTTCCTCGTGAGTTGAGTGAGCTCGGCGTATCGGCCGGGCGCCGGCTTGCTTCAAGCCGGCGGGCCCATTTTAGTCGCTACCATTAAACCTTTCTTAACCCTGCCGGCTAACCGGGAAATCGATTCGGTTTCAACTGCGCGCGCTAACTCCTTGAACTGAAAAGGCTGCGCGTTTTTCCTTGGGCGTAGCGTAAAAAGTTCTGCCGGTATCACAATATATTGTGCTAACATTTTTCCAATGGCACTACATGCAGTGGCGCAAGCCCGCACAGTGTCTTCGCTTTAATTCGTAATAAACATCAATATCTTACAAGCACAAACGTCGCCGAGTTCGCCGGTTCGGACACTATCGGTTCGCGGCGGCGCGTTTGTCGGCTTGTGAAACTCGCTCCGACGAGCGGGTTCGTCCAGTAACCATCAGACCAAAAGGGAATCCGCGCATGACCGCAAAACTTTCCGTTGTACCGTCCACCGATACCGATATTCCGCTGCAAAGCGCTTCCCTGGACATCTGGGACAGCAAATATCGTTTGAAAACCAAGGACGGCAAGGCCATCGACGCCAGTATCGACGACACATACAAACGGGTTGCCCGCGCGTTGGCCGATGTCGAGAAAACCAAGGTCTTGCGCGAACAGCATTACAAGGAATTCCTGTGGGCCTTGCGCCAGGGCGCGATTCCGGCCGGGCGGATTGTGTCGAATGCCGGCGCGTTGGAGCACAAGCCCGCTACCTCGACCATCAATTGCACCGTGTCCGGCATCATCGAAGATTCGATGGACGACATTCTGCATAAGGTCCACGAAGCCGGTTTGACCCTGAAAGCCGGCTGTGGCATCGGCTACGAATTCTCGACCTTGCGGCCGCGCGATGCCTACGTGTCCGGCGCCGGCGCCTACACATCCGGACCGCTGTCGTTCATGGACATCTACGACAAGATGTGCTTTACGGTGTCGTCCGCCGGCGGTCGGCGCGGCGCGCAAATGGCGACCTTCGATGTCGCTCACCCGGACGTGGTCGATTTCATCCGCGCCAAGCGCGAGGACGGCCGGCTGCGTCAGTTCAACCTGTCGTTATTGATTACCAGCGAATTCGTCGAAGCGGTCAAAAACAACGGCCCGTGGTCGCTGTCTTTCCCGATTACCGAGCGCGAACAGATCGCCGACCAGTTGGATTTGAACGATGGCGCCAAAGTGATCTGGCGCGATCTGCCCAATAAGAAAGGTTACGTGGTCAACGAGGCCGGTCTGGTGGCCTGCCGGATCAGCAAAGTGATGCCGGCCCGCCGCCTGTGGGACATCATCATGTCCTCGACCTACGATTACGCCGAACCCGGCTTCATCCTGATCGACAAGGTCAACGAGATGAACAACAACTGGTTCTGCGAGCACATCCGCGCCACCAACCCCTGCGGCGAACAACCGCTACCGCCTTACGGCTCCTGCCTGTTGGGCTCGATCAATCTGACCCGCTTCGTCGAGCAGCCGTTCACCGAGCAAGCCCGCTTCAACTGGGACGACTACCGCAAGACCGTGCGCATCTTTACCCGCATGCTGGACAACGTCGTCGAGATCAACGGCCTGCCGCTGCAAAAACAGCGCGACGAAATCACCGGCAAGCGCCGCCACGGCATGGGCTATTTGGGCTTGGGTTCGACGATCACGATGCTGGGTCTGAAATACGGCAACGCCGAGTCGCTGGACTTCACCGAGGAAGTCACCAAAGTCATGGCCGTGGAGGGCTGGAAAACCGGCCTGGAACTGGCGAAGGAAAAAGGCCCGGCGCCGATCATGGAGCAGTTGTTCGAAGTGAGCGGCGAAATGCTGCACAAACGCCCGGAAATGAAAGCCGACGGCTACAAGCTCGGCGACCAGGTGCCCGGCAAGGTGTTGCACGCCAAATACAGCCGCTACATGCAAAAGCTGGCGCAAGTCGAGCCGGAACTGGTGGCGCAACTGGCCGAAACCGGCTGCCGCTTTACCCACCACAGTTCGATCGCGCCGACCGGCACCATCTCGCTGTCTCTGGCCAACAACGCCAGCAACGGCATCGAACCCAGCTTTGCCCACCACTATTCGCGCAACGTGATCCGCGAGGGCAAGAAGTCCAAGGAAAAAATCGACGTGTTCTCGTTCGAATTGCTGGCCTACCGCCACTTGGTCAACCCGGACGCGATGCCCTATAGCGACAATCCCGCGCAACAACTGCCGGACTACTTCATCGCCGCCGACGACATCTCGCCGAAACAGCACGTCGACATTCAGGCCGCCGCGCAACGCTGGATCGACTCGTCGATTTCCAAGACCGCCAACGTGCCGACCGACTACCCCTACGAAGACTTCAAGTCGATCTACGAATACGCCTACGAACAAGGCCTGAAAGGCTGCACCACCTTCCGCTTCAACCCGGAAGTATTCCAGGGCGTGTTGGTGAAAGAGTCCGATCTGGAAAACACCACTTACCAGTTCACCCTGGAAGACGGCCATGTGGTGGAATTCAAAGGCAACGAGGAAGTGGAATACGACGGCGAAATCCACACCGCCGCCAATCTGTTCGATGCGTTGAAGGAAGGCTATTACGGCAAGTTTTGATTCGTCGAACGATTCCAGATGAACGGATCATTTTCTGATTACATCGTATACGTCGATGAAAGCGGTGACCACGGTTTGAATAGTATTGACCCGAGTTATCCGATATTCGTACTGGTGTTTTGTATTTTCAAAAAGCAGGATTATGTTCAAAGTGTGGTGCCGTTGATTCAGGCGTTTAAACTCAAGCATTTCGGCCACGATCAGATAATCTTGCATGAAACAGATATTCGTCGGGATCGCGGCAGTTTTGCTTTCTTGAAAAGTCGGCAGCTTAAATTCGATTTTTTGAACGAATTGACGTTAATCATTCAACAATCGCCGTTTACCTTAATCAGTTCCGTGATCGATAAACAACGTTACCGGCAAAAACATCATATGGTGGAAAACCCTTACCATATCGGCCTGCGTTTTGGATTAGAACGGATTTTTTATTGTTTGCGACAATCGTCTTTGACCCATATCGTCGTGGAACAACGCGGCAAAGTAGAAGACGATGAATTGGAATTGGAGTTTCGGCGTATTTGCGCTGGTGATAACTACTTGCACAAGCCTCTGCCGTTCCAATTGGTGTTCGCCGACAAGAAAAGCAATTCCGCAGGATTGCAATTGGCGGATTTGGTAGCGCGCCCTATCGGGCTGCATTATTTAAGGCCGGAACAAAGCAACAGGGCGTTCGAAATCGTGAACGAAAAATTCTATACCAATAACCGGGGCGATAAACATGGATACGGATTGAAATGCTACCCCTGAAAAACAAAAAGCCCCGATGTAACCACCGAGGCTTTTTGTCGACCGAGTATCCTCAATCCTTGGCGACATTATCTGTTTGGCAACCTGTTTAGTCAAGCTCGGTAACTGACGAATTCAACAGACAAAATTTTAAAGGCAAGCAACATGACCCTACACAAAATCAGCAAAAAAATCGTCGGCTACAAAGTCCTGAGCAAGGACAGCGCCGAAGCGGTTCAACAAGCGGAAGCGGAAAAGCCGTCGCTGGAATCGATGCACGAAAACGTCGAGCGTCCGGAAATGCTGGTCGGCTCCACCTACAAGATCAAGACGCCGCAATCCGAGCACGCCTTGTACATCACGATCAACGACATCATCCTCAACCAGGACACCGCCCACGAAGAGCGCCGGCCTTACGAAATCTTCATCAACTCCAAGAACATGGAGCATTTTCAATGGGTACTGGCGTTGACGCGGGTCATCTCGGCGGTGTTCCGGAAGGGCGGCGACGCTTGTTTCCTGGTCGAAGAGCTGAAAGCGGTGTTCGATCCGCGCGGCGGTTATTTCAAAAAAGGCGGGGTGTTCATGCCGTCCTTGGTCGCTGAAATTGGTCATGCCATCGAGTCGCATCTGAAGCACATCGGCATGATCAAGCCGGAAAAACTCAGCGACCATCACCAGCAGTTGTTGGACGAGAAGCGCCGGGAATTCGAGGCTTTGCATGGTTCCAGCGAGGGGCAGGCGTTTCCGGAAAAGGCCGTGCTGTGTAACAAGTGTTCGACGAAGGCGATGGTGTTGATGGATGGGTGTATGACTTGTTTGAATTGTGGGGAGTCGAAATGCGGATGATCTATGTTTGATACAAATACTGCAACAATATTATCTGCGTGGGGAACCGTTGCATCGGCGGTTGTGGCATTAATTGGTCTTGGTATTTCTTTATTTATACACCAAAATCAAAAGGAGTTAGCAAAACAAATCAATGATAGTCAAATATTATTAACTACAAAAATAAACGATAGCCAACAATTACTTGCGCAACGTCAATTAATTGTTCCACTTTGGGGCTATATAGCGGATTTAAATGAAATTGATCCTCACCAGCCTGTTACACCTGATGTTGTAAAGGCCGTTAATACATTGGAGCTTGTCGCTCTATGCTGCGAGGGCGGGATGATCGATGAAAGAATAATAAAGAGGACATTTAGTGATAATTATATGTCTATGTACAGATCAATTGAGTCTTGTAATAGTATTCCCGGCTTAAGTAAATCTGGAAAACAACTTCTCTTGGAGTCAAAATCTACTAGTTTGTTTTATGAAAAGATAAAGAATGAACATTTGAATAGTAACGTAATTTAATGTACAGGGGGCTTTAAAATGGCAGTAAACACAAAAATTGTTGATCGACTCATTCAAGACTTAATAAAGGAAAAGTCTCCACTTCCATTTAGGCATTATGTTTATGATGAGAATACTGGTGCTAGGTATGAAGTTATTGTAAACAAAGTTGCTCAAAAGCCGCTGCAATTTAATGAATCAAGGCTTACTAAATCAATGACGTATGATTCGGTATTCGGTCCCAAAGGTCAGCCTTGCGGTTGTTGTAACGGTAGCGGTAAATCGTAAAATTGATTTTTTTCTCACAAGTTTTAAATTAAATTTATTTTGGAGTATTCTATGAAAATAAATATGGCTCACCTCCGAGAGCGAGCTACTTCAGGTGGATGGATTGATTTTGCAATATTTGACGCAAGATCAAATTCAGGAAGTGATTCTGATAACAACGTGTTGCTAAATCAACTTACAGTTAAGGCTCGATTAGCTGGATTGAATGTTGATCAATCGGCACTTGCTTATAATCAGAATGGGCGTACCAAGTTTTATGGCTCAAAAAATCTTGTCGATTACTTATCTCGTGGTGGTGTGCCAAGATGGACTCATAAAATAGATGTGTAACGCGATAAGGTGCGCTAAATAGGGCCGTAGGATGTGCTGAACAAAGTGAAGCGCATCGGTCGCGTAATCGGACGCATGATTTAATTGAAATACTTTTTATTTTAATGCCTCGCTATCGCGAGGCTCAATTTAACGCCGGTTCGCGGACCGGCAACCGCGATACTTTCGCTACGAAAACCATCCATGGTTTTCGCCCTGCGGGCCAGCCTATCGGCTGTTCAAATTCGTTCCAGACGAATTTGTGCTTGGCCTCGGCAATTGCTCCTGCATTGCTCTACCTCCTGCATCCATGCAGTCGAAAGAAAAGTATCCAAAAGAAACGACACCCCATGCCGCTTTGATCCTGCGCTCCTGCGGGTTTGTGCGGGGTTTTCGGAAGGGCTTTCCTAGCCCTCCGAAAACGCGCGGCATCCCTGCCGCGCCCCTGTCGGGCAAATCCGCCCAAACCCTCCGGTGCTCGGCGCGGCATCAGGGGAAAAGGGCGTCGCAAACCGATCCGGCTATAAATACTCCTATGATGTGTGTGATCTGTAAATTGGGCATGATGATAGATGATTTTGCCAGCATTACGCTTGAATTTGGCGAGACTATTCTGGTGTTCAAAAATGTGCCTGCCAAAGTTTGTAATAACTGTGGAGAAGAATATTTCGAAGGCAACATCCTTGCTTCGTTGTTCGAACAGGCGAATTCACCGATAAACCAATCGTCGAAAATTCAATTACGACACTTTATTAAAAATGAATTAACGTGATAAGCAGGGTAGGGTGGGCACGGTTTTTGTGCCCACGCGGAATTAAAACGGCAGGATATGGTTTCGCTATCGCTAAGATCAATTGTATGCCGGTTCGCCGACAGGCTGCCGCGATGCTTTATTTCGATTGGCAATCAAGCTTCAGCTTGGTTACATGATATTAGAAGCTTCTGCTTCCGGGTCAAAACAATCAAAGCGGGCGTTTTAAAGGCGTGATTCCCAAACTGGCGTTTGGGAATCGCCGCTCTCTGCGTTTATTGCTCTGAGGTTCGCGTAGAGATGCCTGAATATTCCTTAAAGCATTTCGAGAGAAATCGATCGTAAAAAGTTTACTTCGTTAAGACAGGGTCGGCCTTGTCTAGCAGGCCGCCAGACTAGACAGGATACGCGGTGACACCGCCGGACGTGAAGCCGTTGGCGTCCTGTACCAAAATTTCCCATCCGTGTGCGGCCGTTGTGCTCCGCCGAATGATTGCGCTACCGGCCAGTGCGGGCAATGCTCGGACCAACACCTGATTGCCGTCGGGGTAAACGGGTAAGTTATTCCACGCCGCCTTGGTGGGTTCGTGATAAAAATAAATGCCTTTGGGTCCGCGATCGACCGCGACGATGGTGCAGCCGCCCAAGCCCACCGTGAAGATATATTGAACGGTTCCCGGCACGCTGTTGGCCGGTATGTAACCGAATTTGCTGGCGTCGTTGGTGTCTTCGTTGATGAAGGGTATCCAACCCGCGATTATCGGCGCGCCCTTGCGCGACGTTTGCGCGTACGCACCTTGTGCGCCAAGTATTTTTAAATCGACGACGGCCGGATACTTGGCGATGGGTACTAAGTCGAACTCCAATGGAATCCGGCACTTTCGTTTACTATCGCTAAATTGACTAGCCAAATGTTTGGCATTAATGGTTTCGTTTAAGCTGTCTTTACCATCCATGGTTTTTCCGGCGTTATAACTGTAAATGAGTTTTTGGCCCATATAGGTTGCCGGGTTGAGACGAAATGCCGCGTTATTGCCGTTCATGGAACACCTCGGGTTTGATAGTGGAAAGTCGCTACTTTCATAAAAACACTAGCTGACTTTAATTTTCGGTGGCGAAGCCAAAATATTCATCATAATCAGCTGTTAAAATAAAGCCGCCCCTCGTGTTTTCTCTCGTTGCGGAGAGTCGAGGGGCGATCCGGGTATTATGGGTTAATTGGTTTTTTTCAGAAGCACTTCGTTCATTGCAATAATGTTGTTCACCAAACTTCTACCCGGGAAGTCCATCATGACAATACCCATCCGTTTGGTCAGTTTGAGATTGATATTCAAGTTTTTATACAACTGATTGATGGATTGGTAATTAAGCGCCAAATCCGCCAGGAATTTGCTGCTGAGTTGATTGGTGCCCAGGAAAGCGATGGAGCACAATTTACCCAGGCAGCCGACTCTAGGAAAATCCGGATAGGTATTCGGACTGGTTAGCGTGGTTAAACCGGTCAATAATTGCGCTGCATTGGTTTCATGCGAACTGTGGCCGCTGGCGACAAAATAAGGGAATGAGCCGTTGCCGCCATCCAGGAAGTTAATATAAATTTTATTGGCATCGCCGGTTGAGGCGGCCATGAAATGCGCTTTGACTTGTTCCCATTTGCCGTACAAATCCCAGTTTGTTTTCAATTTGTAATTGTCCTGTACGGTACCTTGCTTGTAGATTTCGGAATAGTTAATTCCAATGGGCGAACCGGAATAATTTTGTAACAATACCGCCTTACCCCGCATTTCACCTAGCGTGGGATTAGTAGTACCTTGCAGATCCAAAAACAGGCCGGGGAACTTGCCGACGATGTAATTGTAGGTATCGGAGAAACTGCGGGTATTATTCACGCCGACAACATCTTCAGTAACTCGCATAATCACGGTCTCGCTGGGATTAGCCGCCAAAAAGTCATCCACAGCGTTCAACACGTCCTGGTAGGTGGCATTTTGGGTAACCCCTGCGCGAGAAATAATTAAATTATCGTTTTTATGCCAGCAGCGTATATCCAGCACGCGGATTCCGGAGTTTAACTGATCGGCGACGCTCATTGATTGGGTTTGTATATCGTCGTCACCGTAACGAGCCATGGAATCGTGTGTCCCCGGCAGCGAAAGTTCGCTGAGTTTTAGCGTGTCCGGCAGATTTTTCATCCACTGCTCGTTATTGTAGACACCGATATAGGCATCGTGAGAATAGGCCGCCGTATCGATACCCGAAAATACGTTGCCGCTGAAGCAAGCAATACCGGCAAATGTTAAAGCAGCGAAAGTGGATTTTAGTTTCATGGTTGGATCCTCATATTGATGTTTTAAAAAAGATATTTAAGTGAAACGATCGATATATGAGGGGGCAAACGCTGTGCCAGTTTGGCGAGATTATTTTAAATAACTGATTTACCTTGGAATAGTTAAGTTCGCTGTTGAACAAAATCGATATTATTGCGGATTTGGGCTACGATATTCAGTAGTGATGACGAAATATCGTAGCTGAGGTCGGTCAGCGAGTGGAATTGAAGCGAATGATTCAGTTCACTCAAAAAGGCGTTGGGCAAAGTCCGGTCGTCACCGAATCGAAATGCTATCGATTGCGGCTAAAGCCCTAACGCGCCCAGCTGCTTCATTCTTCGAGGCGAAGCAGTGGTTTCACGATCGCGCGATCCATTGAGCGATTCGACTTACCGGTATCACCGATGCCCCTGCTTCAGTGCGCGGTCGTGTAATAGGCAATGATTTTGTCGGCGACGGCCTTGGCGCCGGCGTCGCCGGTCAGCACCGCGTAGTAATAGAACGACAGCGCGATGTTCACGTAGGAGATGCCTTTTTCGACGCCGAGAAATTTGTCGCCGCCGGGATAGACCCGGCTATTGCCGTCGGACAGGATTTCGCCGCTGGGCTTGACGCGGGTCTGTTCCCAAGCGATTCCCGAGCTTATCGCATCCCACAGCCTTTGCCTGATCACCACATCCGTCGGATCGGCATTCAGATACAGAATAAACAAACGAAACAAGCTTACGCCCTGATAGCTGCTGTCATAGCCATCCAGTTCCGGCAACACGCCGTTCGGCCATTGGGCGTTCAAGCCCAGTTCGGTAAACGCGATACCGGCATCGATCGCGTCCTGGCGGTTCAGAGCGCGGCCCACCAAATAGAAGCCGGCGCCGTCGTAATACAGGTGATTGGAGAGCGGCGTATCGTAGTCGATTAACAAGTCCTGCTGGGTTAACAGCCAGTCGATCGAGCGGTCCGCCTGTTCCTTGATGATGCCTACCCGGCGACGCAGGTCGGCCGTGTCGGCGCTGGTTTGAAACCAGGCGTTGCCGTCCAGCAAAATCAGCGAGCGGCCAAGCTCGCTGAAGAAGAAGGTCGTCGCGTCGGCGTAGTCTTGAGGATAAGGTATCAGGTTGGCTGGCAACGTCGGCGGCACCACGATCGGAAACGAACCGTCGGGATTTTGATGGCCGAAGGCGTATTCCAGCGCTTTGATGCCGGATTCCAGTACGGCGGCGTTACGCGGATACAAGCCGCGAACGATGGTCCAGGTGACGCCGTCCTGAAAGCGCACCGAAAAATAGCCCGGACGATTTCGCTGCAGCGCGCCTTGCGCATCCGGCACCGCCAGTCCGGCCAGACGATTGATCAGCGTCGCGTTGAAGGATTTGAGCAGCGACCATTCGTTCGTGGAGGGCATGGAGTAAACGCCCACCGGGATAGCCGGATTACTGAGCGCTTGCGTATCCGGCGCGGGATCGCTTGCCGCGATCGCGCAACTAAAAAGCGACGTTGTGGCAAACAGGATGCAAACCAACGGATTTTGGGGCATGTGGTCTCCTTGTCATTGAATGACTTTGGGTTGAATAAAGCGAGGAGCCTGGCCGATGAACGGCGAGTTCGGCTAGCGGTTAGAGTATAGCGGCTTACACCAGGATGGCCGAAAGTCGTCGAACAGTCGCGTTATGAAATGACCGGCGTTGAACCGGACTAAGCATTCGGCAAAGCCTATCCGGTCGGCCCCAGTCGGACGGATGTGTCGGTGTATTGAATCCGCTACTCGCCAGCACCCGCTTTTGAGGGCATCGTGAGCCCGAGCCTGATTTTGCAAAGTGTTTGGGCATCGACCGGCTCGGTTAAACAATGGTCTGTAGCCGTCTACGAAGCACTTCTATGGCGTGACTGGAAGCTCTGATGGCGTTACCTACGAATGCGGGTGTTATATTGTTGCATTCGCATTCGTTATAATATAACATTTTTGCCGACTCCCTTTTCCTGTTCCACCGATGAATAAAACTGCTTTTTTCTTGTTGATGCTGCCCGCGAGTTTGCTTCACGCGGAAACCCAAACCGACATCTCGCTGGACGAGGTTATTGTCACCGCGCCGTTGCCGGTGACAAAAGCCGAGGCCGGATCGCCGGTCACTGTGCTTAGCGACGACGAGTTGAGGATGAAAACCGGCCACAGCATAGGGGATACCTTGAAAAACGAACTGGGCATTTCCAGTCAGTCTTTCGGCCCCGGCGTCGGCACGCCGGTGATACGCGGCCAAGCCGGCCCAAGGGTCAGGGTGTTAAGCAACGGCATTGGCAGCAACGACGTGTCGGCGATCAGTCCGGACCACGCTACCAGCGTCGAGCCGCTGTTGGCCGAGCGCATCGAAGTGTTGCGCGGCCCGGCAACGCTGTTGTACGGCAGCGGTGCGATGGGCGGCGTGGTCAATGTGATCGACAACCGGATTCCCGGCAAGGCCTTCGACAAAGCCTTGAACGCGGCGCTGGAGCAACGCTTCGACTCGACCAGCGACGAAACCAGCACCACGATGAAAGTCGAAGGCAGCAAGGATCACATTGCCTATCACTTGGACGGCTTTTATCGGCATCGCAATAATCTGGACATCGGCGGCAGCGGCATCGATACCGCCAAGGTGGCGATCACCGATCCTTCATTGGAAGTCGTGGACAACCCGAGCGGCTATTTGAACAACACCGGTGCCGAGGCGATCAGCGGTTCGGCCGGCTTGTCCTGGGTCGGCGACAACGGCTTCGCCGGCGCGTCGATCAACAACTTGAACAATAGCTACGGCATTGCCCCGGACGGCACCGGCACGGAAACGGTGCGCATCGCGATGCGCCAGAACAAATACGATTTCAAGAGCGAACTGACTAATCCGCTACCGTTCGCGAAAACCTTGCGCACCCGGCTGGGCTACACCGATTACCAACACACCGAAATCGCCAACGGTGAACCCGGCGCCTTCTTCACCAACAAAAGCTACGAAGGCCGCGTCGAACTCAACCATCAAGACATCGGCCCGTTGCGCGGCGCGGTCGGCTTTCAAGCTCAGGTCAGCGATTTCAACGCCGTCGAGAAACTGACCGGCGCCAGCATCGTACCGCGCTCGGACACCTATAGCTATGGTGTGTTCGGCGTCGAGGCCTTCGATTTGGGCCCGGTCACCTACCAACTCGGCACCCGTGTCGAGCAAACCGACATACATCCTGACGGCTTCGCCCCATTAAGTTACACGCCGGTTAGCGCCTCGGTGTCGGCACTGTGGAAGCTGGACAGCCGCAACAGTCTGAATTTGGCAATCACCCGCTCGTCGCGGGCGCCCAATGTCCAGGAACTGCTGGCCAACGGCTATCACGACGCCACCCGCAGCTTCGAACTGGGCAGCTTGAGCTTGAAGGAAGAAACCGCTTATAACCTGGACCTGGGCTACCGTTTTAAAAGCGACTGGCTGCGCGCGGAGTTGGATTTGTTCCACAACTGGGCCGGCGATTACATTTACCAGCACCGCACCGGCGCCTTCGTCGACGAAGAGGGCAACCCTTGCGCCGTGGACTGTAAACCGGTGGTGCAAAGCAGCCAGCAAGACGCCATTTTCAAAGGCTACGAGGCCAAGCTGATTTTCCCGGTCGTCGAAAATCACCTGGGTTTGGTGGAGCTGACCTTGTTCAGCGATTACACCCGGGGCGAATTCAAAACCGGTGGCGACGTGCCGCGCATGCCGCCACTACGCTACGGGCTGCAACTGGACTACAACAAAGACAAGGTCTCCAGCTACCTGCGCCTGACCCGCGCCGACGATCAGACCCACGTCGGCGAGTTCGAGACTTCGACGGCCGGCTATTACTTGCTGAACGCTGGCGTCAACTACCAAATCAAAGCCGCCGGCGACGCCAAGCTGTTGGTATTCGCCAAGGGCAACAACTTGCTCGATCAAAACATCCGCAACGCCACGTCGTATTTGCGCAATTTCGCGCCGGAGGCCGGTCGCGGCGCGGAAGTCGGATTTAGACTGAGCTATTAATAAGCAAGGGCGCCGCGATTCGCTGGCGCCCTTTTTTTGGACTGCAATTGTTATAGTATAACATCGGCATGACTACACTAATTCCATCCAAGCTGCCCGTCACGGTCTTGTCCGGCTTTCTCGGCGCCGGTAAAACCACACTACTCAACCATATTCTCGGTAACCGGGAAAACCGGCGAGTGGCGGTGATCGTCAACGACATGAGCGAGGTAAATATCGACGCCGCGCTGGTCAAGAACGAGGTGCAACTGAATCGCGGCCAGGAAAAGCTGGTCGAAATGAGCAACGGGTGTATTTGCTGCACCCTGCGAGAGGACTTGCTGATCGAGGTCGGCAAACTGGCCAAGGACGGCCGCTTTGATTATTTGGTGATCGAGTCCACCGGCATTGCCGAACCGCTGCCGATTGCAGAGACCTTCACCTTTCGCGACGACAGCGGCATCAGCCTGTCCGACATCGCCAAGCTGGATACGCTGGTGACCGTGGTCGATGCCGTGAATTTCCTGCGCCAATACCAGGAAGCCTTGAGTTTGAAGGAAGCCGGCGAAGCCTTGGGCGAAGACGACGAGCGCAATGTCGCCGACCTGCTGGTCGACCAGATCGAATTCGCCAACGTCATTTTGATTTCCAAGATCGACTTGATCGCCGGCGACGAAATCGCCAATCTGCAAGCGATTTTGCGCAGTCTGAATCCCGATGCCGAAATCGTGTCGATGGTCATGGGCCAAGTCGATCTCGGTAAGGTGCTGGACACCGGTCTGTTCGACTTCGAAAAAGCCGAGCAAGCGCCGGGCTGGCTGAAGGAGTTGCGCGGCGAGCACGTTCCGGAGACCGAGGAGTACGGCATCTCCAGCTTCGTTTACCGCGCTCGCCGGCCGTTTCATACCGAGCGCTTTTACCGCCACTTGCACGAAGGCGAATGGGATAACGGCACCTTGCTGCGTTCCAAGGGCTTTTTCTGGTTGGCTTCGCGCCCAGAATACGCCGGCAACTGGTCGCAAGCCGGCGGCATCATGCGGCATGGCTTGGCCGGGCGCTGGTGGGCCTCGGCACCCAAGGAGCAATGGCCGGCCGAGTATCTGGACGACATCCGCGAACAATGGGTCGAGCCCTACGGCGATTGCCGCCAGGAACTGGTCTTCATCGGTCAGAACGTGGATGCCGAAAAGCTCCGTCGCGAACTGGACGCTTGCCTGCTGACCGACGCCGAATTGGCGGCGGGGCCGGATGCGTGGCGCAAACTCCGGGACGATTTCCCACGGTGGTTTAGCGATGGCGGACACTGATGGCTTTCCGCCGTTGACCGGTGGCGAACTGCCGTCGATGCTCGGAGTCGTGCTGCGCTTGCGCGACCAAGCCTCGCGGCGAGACACCTTGATCTCCGCCTATCCGCCGATACTGGGTTGCACTGTCGCAGGGGTGCTGTTTCACGCGCCGTCCAGGCGTGTTGCCGACTTTATCGAGCACCCGCACCGCCAACACTTTTCGTTTCCACACCGGGGGTAGCGCCGCCATGAATACTTATTTAGCCACCATCGCCGCCAGTCTCGCGGTCAGCCTGTGCTCGCTATCCAGCGCGTTTGCATTGTGGCTACCGGCGGCAAGTTTGAAGCGCATCGTGCCGTTCCTGGTGGCACTGGCGGTCGGGGTTTTACTGGGCGACGCCTTCATTCACTTGATTCCGGACGCGGTCGCCCGCCAAGGTTCGGTGAGTAAGGTGTGCATGACCGCTTTGATCGGTGTGTTCGGTTTTTTCGTGTTGGAAAAGCTGGTGCGTTGGCGCCACGATCATAACGTCGACACCCGGCCTGCCGGTAGCGAAATCCTGCCGTTGGCAAAAATGAATTTGATCGGCGACGCCATCCACAACTTCGTCGACGGCATTCTGATCGCCGGCAGTTTCCTGGCCGATCCGGCGCTGGGCCTGACCACCACGCTAGCCATTATCGCCCACGAAGTACCTCAGGAACTCGGCGATGTCGGCGCATTGCTGCGCGGCGGTTATGCGCCGAAGCAGGCGGTGCTATACAACTTTTATTGCTCGCTGAGCGTCGTGCCCGGCGCCTTGTTTACCTTGCTGCTCAGTCAGGTCGCCGCATCGTCCTTGGTCGTGTTGTTGCCGATCGCCGCCGGCGGTTTCATTTACATCGCCGCTTCCGACCTGATCCCTGTACTGCACGAACGTTCGACCTTGCGCCATCTCGGCGGCCAAAGCGCGTCGTTCGCGCTCGGGATTGCCTTCATGCAAGGTATCGTCGTTTTCGAACAATCCCTGTTAGCCCACTAAGGAGTGATCCATGTTTGCCCGCGCACCTTTCGCTCAAACGGTCGGCTCGCCACGGGTACCGCCCAACAGCTTTCAACCGCTGGAGCGACGCCCCGCGACCAAAACCGTGATGTCCGATCGATTTGCCGATTTGGCCAGAATCTACGAGGAGGACGTCAATCTGTGTTTGATCGATCGACCGTTACCGCTCGAGATCGAAGGCTTCGTCTACGCCGCGCTCAGCAACAAGACCAGAATCGAAATCAGCCAGGCTGTCGATCCCAGCCGTTACGACTTCGGGGCCATTTGGCCGCAAGTTGCCGCTCTGGACGGCTTCCAGGCTTGGCTGGACGACGTGGTCTGGTTGACCTCGGCGTTTTGCGAATTGTTCGGCCAGCGCGAAGCCGGCCTCCGCTTGCGGACTCTGGATAACGCGATGTGCCCGCGTTTTCACGTCGATAGGGTGCCGGCGCGGATGATTTGCAGTTATGGCGGCATCGGCACCGAATGGCTGCCGGAATACGCGGTCGATCGCGACAAACTGGGCATGGGTGGGTGCGGCGTACCGGATCAAGTATCCGGGTTGATCGCCGACGCCACCGCGATTCGGCAAATGCCGGCTTACGCGGTCGGTTTGATGAAGGGCGAGCACTGGGAAGGCAATGAAGGCCGAGGTTTGGTCCACCGTTCGCCAACCCCAACCGCGGTCCAGCCGCGGCGGCTGTTGTTGACCTTGGATATGTTGTGAGCCGCCGGGGCGTTGCCGCTCGCTTTCCGGCCTATCGTCGTCGAAGGTTGCGGCTCGAACGGCGCCAATCACCATCGACCAAGCGGAGCCAATCTCCGGTGGCTGAGCGGAATCCATTGCCGTTGGCCAAGCGGAGCCAATCTCCGTTGGCAGTGCGGAGTCTATGGTTGTTGGTCAAGCGGAGCCAATCTCCGTTGGCTGTGCGGAGTCTATGGTCGTTGACCAAGCGGAGCCAATCTCCGTTGGCTGTGCGGAGTCTATGGTTGTTGATCAAGCGGAGCCAATCTCCGGTGGCTGAGCGGAGTCGAAGCCAGCCGTGTTTGGCTATACCCGGCTTTCGGCCATTGATTCGTTGGGAATCTCAAGCTTGGTACGCGGTGAGTACCCTACCATCTTATGTTGATTAAGCTCCACAACGGCGCCATTTACGACCCGGCGCAAAATCTGCACGGCCAAATCGGCGACCTGTTCATCCGCGACGGCATCATCGTCGCCGACCCTGGTCCGAACGCGCGTTTCGATGCGATTTACGACGCCACCGGCCAGATCGTCATGGCCGGCGCCATCGACATTCACAGCCACATCGCCGGCGGCAACGTCAACACCGCCAGACTGTTACTGCCGGAGCAGCACCGCAACCGGATGGTGCGGCGGCTCAATCATCCGTTTTCCACTGCCAAATGGTCCAGTACCGACATCGGCTATCGCTACGCCCGGATGGGCTACACCTGCGTGGCCGAACCGGCCATGCTACCGGTCGGCGCGCTGGACGTGCATCTGCAAATGGCCGACATCCCAATCATCGACACCGCCGCGCTGGCGATACTCGGCAACGACGATCTGCTGTTGCGGCTGATGCGTGCCAAGGCCGGCCAAAATCAAATCAACGATTACGTGGCCTGGACTTTAAATGCCACTAGGGCTTTGGGATTGAAAGTCATCAATGCCGGCGGCGCCAACGCCTTCAAAAGCAACGTCCGCCAGTTCGATCTGGACGACATCGTGCCCGATTACGGCGTCAGTTCCCGACAAATTCTGCAAACCCTGCAACGCGCCGCCTGCGAATTGGGCGTACCGCATCCGGTACACGTGCACTGCAACAATCTGGGCACGCCCGGCAACGTCGAAACCGCCGTCGCCACGATGGAGGCCGCGCAAGGCCTGCCCATGCATCTGGCCCATATTCAGTTTTACGCTTACGGAGCGGAAGGCGCCAAGGGCTTTTCGTCGGCGGCCGCGCGATTATTGGAAGCCTTCAACCGCCATCCCAATATCACGATGGATGTCGGCCAAGTCCTGTTCGGCCAAACCGTGACGATCTCCGGCGACGTGATCGCCCAATACAGCCGCCACGCCGATGCCAGCCCGAGCAAATACGTGATGTGGGACGCCGAGAACGAAGGCTCGGGCGGCGTGGTGCCGTATCGTTACCGCGAAGCCAGTTTCGTCAACACTTTGCAATGGGCGATCGGCCTGGAATTGTTCTTACTGGCCGACGCGCCGGAACGTTTGTTCTTCACCACCGACCACCCCAACGGCGCGCCGTTCACCGCCTACCCGGAATTAATCCGCCTGTTGATGGACGCCGATTACCGGCGGGAATGCATGGCGCACCTGAACCAGGAGGCCCTGGCCCTGACTTTGTTGCCGAGTCTGAAACGCGAATTGACGCTGACCGAAATCGCGACGATGACCCGCTCCGCCGCCGCCAAGTTGCTGGGCCTAAACGACCGCGGCAACCTGGCACCGGGGGCGGTCGCCGACATCGCCGTCTACAATCCGGGCCAAATTGCTGGCGCTCGTCCCGACTACCGGGCCATGTTCGCCGATGCCGCATTGGTGTTCAAAAACGGTCGAGTGGTGGTCAAGGACGGCGTGGTGGTCGACCGCCCGGAGGGGCAAGCGCAGGCCGTCTCGCCGGATTACGACGCCGGCATCGCCCGCACCGTCAAGCAGCATTTCGACCGCTTCTACAGCCTGAAACTCGATCAATACGCGGTCAACGACGGCGATTTCGGCGAGCGGCCACGTTTTCATTACCTGTAAACCAAACCCATGACGCCCATCGAAGACATCCAAGCCCGCGCCGACAATCGCCGCATTGCCATCGACAAAGTCGGCATCAAGGACATTCTGCATCCGGTGCGGGTTCAGGACAAAAGCGTCGGCGAACAACGCACCGTGGCTCGCTTCGCGATGTACGTGAATCTGCCTCACGACTTCAAGGGCACTCACATGTCGCGCTTCGTCGAAATCCTCAATAGCCACGACCGGGAAATCAGCATCGCCTCGTTTCCGGCCATGCTCCGCGAAATGCTGGACCGGCTGGAAGCCGAATCCGGCTATATCGACATGCGCTTTCCGTACTTTATCGAGAAAGCCGCGCCGATCAGCGGCGTGCGCAGCCTGCTGGATTACCAGGTCGGTTTCATCGGCGAAATCGATGCTGCCGGCTGCCGCACCAAGGTACAAGTCGTGGTGCCGGTCACCAGCTTGTGCCCGTGCTCCAAGGAAATTTCCGAGCGCGGCGCCCACAACCAGCGCTCCCACGTGACGGTCACGGTGGCGACCGACAGCTTTATTTGGGTGGAAGATCTGATTGCATTGGTCGAAACCGAAGCCTCGTCGCCGATCTACGGCCTGCTGAAGCGCCCGGACGAAAAATACGTCACCGAATACGCCTACGACCACCCGAAATTCGTCGAGGACATGGTTCGAGACGTGGCGGCCCGCCTCGACGCCGAAGCACGTATCAGCGCCTACACCGTGGAATCGGAAAACTTCGAATCGATCCACAACCACTCGGCTTACGCGTTGATCGAGCGTCGCAAGCCGCGGCTCTAATCCCGGAGGCCTCATGCAAACCAAGTTGACACACAGCGACCGGATACCGGTCACGATCCTGACCGGTTTCCTCGGCGCCGGCAAAACCACGTTGCTCAACCGCATCCTCACCGAACACCACGGCCGGCGCATCGCGGTCATCGAAAACGAGTTCGGCGAGGCCGGCATCGACAACGAGTTGCTGGTGCAAGCCGACGAACAAATCGTCACGATGAACAACGGCTGTATTTGCTGCACGGTGCGCGGCGACTTGGTACGCATTCTCGGCGAATTGTCCGAGCGCCGGGAAAGCGGCGAGCTGTATTTCGAGCGAGTCGTCATCGAAACCACCGGTCTGGCCGATCCGGCGCCGGTGGCCCAAACCTTTTTCATCGATCAGGATATCGCCGAAAACTACAAGTTGGACGCCATCGTCACCGTCGTCGATGCCGCGCACGCCCATCAACAATTGGCGGAACACCACGAAGCCCAGGAACAAGTCGGCTTCGCCGACCGAATCTTGCTGTCCAAAACCGACTTGGTCGCAGCCGAAATCGCCGCCGACCTGGAAAGCCGGCTAAGGGCGATGAATCCCAGGGCACCGATCAAGCGCGTACATTTCGGCGAAACCGAGTTGAGCAACATTCTGGACATCGACGGCTTCAAACTGGACGACATCCTGAATATCGAGCCGGATTTCTTGGAAGACCTCAGCCACGAACACGATGACGACATCACTTCCTTCGTGTTCGAAACCGACCGCGCGCTGGACGCCGCGCGGATTCTGGCCTTTCTCGACATCATGGTCCGCGATCACGGTAACGACCTGCTGCGCTACAAAGGCATATTGCACATCGCCGGCTGCGACAAGAAAGTCATCTATCAAGGTGTACACATGCTGCTGACCGAAAGCTTCGGCAATCCCTGGCCCGCCGGCGAAACCCGCGCCTCGCGGCTGGTATTCATAGGCCGCAACCTGCCCAGGCAAGAGATGTTGGAAGCACTGGCCTCCTGCCAAGTCGCCTGAGCGGGCACAACCGGGAGTGCAAACCTAGGTTTGTACTCCGGCGTTTGGACACCGCTGATTGGGCATCTGCATCGCCGTCTTGCTTGCCGCTACCCGCCGTTAGGCAATATCGACGGCTCGTTCGGCGACGGAACAAGCCGGTTTGGAATTTCAAGTTTTGAGCGTTCAGCGGTTGCAATGACTGGCGATCGGCCGCCGCCGTCCAGCCGGAACTTTCCGCATGGTTACCGGCGGTAATGGATTGGTTAGACCTGACAAATACAGTAGCCGGGCGTCAGGGTCGGATATGCGGAGCACCGCTGATTGGAGTACAAACCTAGGTTTGTACTCCGACGTTTGATGGCCTCGGCAAGCCGCCGGGGGGTAAGGTTCTCCGGTTTTGGGACCGGGCGGCGGTCTTAAAGTCACGGGCTTATCGAAACGTCGGCTGTCGCGGCGAAAGTCCCACTGCGCGAGCGTTGCGGTTCCGGAACGAAGCGGTTGCGCGCTTTCGCCGAAATTGCGGTCTGTCTGGATTAGATCATCCTCGTCTGAGTAGACAAACCCCATTGCCTTCCGTGTTAGATTATCGGGACCGATGTCAAAGGAACCGCCTCATGTCCGAACAAGCCTTGAAGCGAATTGTTGAAAACAAGTTGACGAAAAATCCAAAGCTGGATTTGAGCGGATGTGGTTTAACCCAGTTGCCGGACCAGCTTGAAGAATGCACTTGGCTGCAGTCGTTAAATCTAAGTTTTAATTCCGAGCTTGCCGACTTTACCCTGCTGGCTGGCCTGATCCAGTTGCAGCAACTTGACTGCTTCAAGACCCAAATCAGCGATTTGACGCCGCTGGCGGGCCTGATCCAGTTGCAGAAACTTTATTGCTTTGAGACCCAAATCAGCGATCTGACGCCGCTGGCGGGCCTGATCCAGTTGCAGCAACTTTATTGCTTTGAGACCCAAATCAGCGATTTGACGCCGCTGGCGGGCCTGATCCAGTTGCAGCGACTTTACTGCTCAGGGACCCAAATCAGCGATCTGACGCCGTTGGCAGGCTTGATCCAGCTACGGCAACTTGGCTGCTCAAGGACCCAAATCAGCGATTTGACGCCACTTGCTGGCCTGATCCAGTTGCAGCAACTTGATTGCTCAGGGACCCAAATCAGCGATCTGACGCCGTTGGCAGGCTTGATCCAGCTACGGCAACTTGGCTGCTCAAGGACCCAAATCAGCGATTTGACGCCACTTGCTGGCCTGATCCAGTTGCAGCAACTTGATTGCTCCGCGACCCAAATCGACGATTTGACCCCTTTGACCGGCTTAAATAATTTAAAAATGCTGAATGCCGGTTTTACTGAAATTACGGATCTTTGGCCATTTCTTGGCCTTATTCAAAATCGAATAGATGTATCTTGGAATTCTGACGAATTTTATCGGAATGATTCCGTTATCTGTATCCACGATTGCCCGCTAGTCTGCCCACCGGCTGAAATCGCTCGCGACTCGCCGCAGGCGGTGCGCGATTATTTCGAGGAATTGGGCGAGGACGGCGCGCGGCTCAACGAGGTTAAGGTGATCTTTCTCGGCGAGGCTTCGGCCGGTAAGACCTCGCTGGTCAAGCGGCTGATGAACGAGCCGTTCGACGACCATGAAAGCCAGACCCACGGCATCCGCATCCGCCAGGCCAACTTCGAAATGAGCGACGGCGAGCAAGTCGCCGCGCATTTGTGGGATTTCGGCGGCCAGGAAGTGATGCACGCCACCCACCAGTTTTTTCTGTCGCAGCGCAGCATCTACGTGCTGCTGCTGAACAGCCGCAACGACGACCAGGCCGAAAAATGGCTGAAGCACGCCGACAGTTTCGGCGGCCGTTCGCCGGTGTTGGTGGTGTTGAACAAGATCGACGAGAACCCGTCGTTCGAAGTCGAACGTAAAAGCCTCCAGGAAAAATATCCGCGCATTCGAGGCTTTTACCGGCTTTCCTGCGCCGAGGCCGAACATCCTGGCTTTATCGAGTTTCGCGAGGCTTTGCGCCGGCAAATCGAAGCCGCCGACACCCGCCGCACGCCGTTTCCGACCCATTGGCTGGCAGTTAAACAGCACTTTGTACAGAAGCAGCAAGAATACGACTACATCGAATCCGACGCTTACCGCCGGGTTTGCGAAGAACTCGGCGTCACCCGCCCGTTGAGCCAGGACGTGCTGCTGCAGTTTCTGCACGACCTGGGCGTATTGATCAATTTCCGCAACCTGCAGAATTTCGACACGCAAATCCTCAATCCGCTTTGGCTGACTAACGGCGTTTACCGGATCGTCAATTCCGCGCTGGTCGCCGACCGGGGCGGCGTGCTGCGGGAAGCGGACTTCGACGCGGTGATTAACGATCCGCGCTACAAACAGCACAACACCGGCGAGCGCGAATTCGTGTATCCCAAAGCCAAATTGCTGTACATCGTGCGGGTGATGCAGGAATTCGAGCTGTGCTTCCCAACCGGTCCCGGCGATTTCATCGTGCCGCAATTATTGCCGGCCAGCGCGCCGGAATTTCAGGCCGACGGCGCGCTGCTGCGTTTTGTCGTGCACTTTCCCAGCTTTTTGCCGAACAGCGTATTTCCGCGGCTGATGGTGAAACTGCACGCGTTCATTCGCGGCGGCGAGCGCTGGCGCACCGGCATGGTGTTGCACAAACCTTCGGTGTTCGATGCGCTGGCCAGAGTGCGTTGGGACAAGGAAGACCAAAAGCTGCTGATCGATATTTGCGGTGACGAGCGGCGGCGCTTGCTAAGTTTTATCCGGGAAACCATCAAGGAAATCGTCGCCGACTTTAGCGGTTTGGCTTTCGAAGAATGGGTGCCGGTGCCGGGTTGCGGCGCGTACAAAGATTACGAAGAATTGGTCGAAGCGGAAAAAGCCGGCGAAACGAGCATTTTCGTCAAGGAATTGAAAACCCGCGTTGCGATCGCCGATCTGCTGGACGGCGTCGAGGAAGCGGCGATGCGCGATGAGGATCTGCAACTGCCGGTCAAAGCCTTCGTTTCGTACTCGCACAAAGATTTGGCCTTTGTCAAAGCCCTGCAAAACGCCTTGTCGCCGCTGGTGCGCCTGCAAAAGCTCAGCCTGTGGCACGACCGCGACATCGACGCCGGCGCGGAATGGCGGCCGGAGATTTTGCAGCAACTGGCCCAGGCCGACATCGTGCTATGTCTGGTCAGCCCCGACTTCGTGGCATCGGATTTTTGCTACTTGCAGGAATTCGAAGCGGCCTTGGCCGCGCACCGGCGCGGCGAGCAATTCGTCATGCCGATCCGCTTACGGGAAACCGACTGGCAAGGCTTACCGTTGGAGGAACTCCAAGGAGCGCCGGAGGAATGGATCGGCAACGCCGCCAATCCGGACCAAGCTTGGTGCCAGGTGTCCGAACGGTTGCGGCCGGTCATAGACAAAGCCAGGGAGCGGAAACGGCGCAAATTGCGGGAAGAGGCGGAGCGGTTACGTTGACGATGCGCGCCGGGGCCAGACCGCCAAAACGGCCAGACTTGCGATTTACGGCGGTTAAAGTGTACTTCGCGCCAATTTAACCGCGCGGATTGACTTTTTTGCGGTTCCCGGTGGCGAAATAAATGCGAATTACGCCGTCGGAAACGTTCACCATGACTCAGGGAACGCTCCCAGAACTTTTAGCAACGCTCCCAGCGCTCTCATCCGTGTTTTCAGCCATCTTGGGGGCTTTCCCAGAAGTCTTGGCGAGGTTCCCGGCCGTTTTTGGGGACACCCCGGCGCCGAAAAAAATGTCCCCGAACTCGCCAGGAAGGTTCCCGAAGTCGTTGTGAGTGTTTATGGCGCGATGATTGGCGTTTTAAATTCGGCGGTAAACCTCAATTCCGTGTCCGGAAACGAGCTTAATGGCGGCATGAGGCATGCGCTAAACGCAATGGCGGCCACAACCGATGGCCGCAAACCAATGATTCGGAAAGAGTGGGTAAGTCCAAGAGAGATTCAGTTCGGCAATTCCGTGCAGATTGGCGAATCGACACGAATATCATGGCTGTGAAAAATTACCTCAAAAACCCGATTTAGCCTGATATAGAATTCAATTCCAGTATCGTTTGTATTGAATGGGTTTTCCATTGGGTTTCTCGGCCGTGAATGAAAGTCCCAAATCAACGGAGATTGCGGATATGCCGAATATAAAATACGTTCTGCTATTTTTGGTTGCCTCGATATTAGCGAACGGCTGTGCCAGTTTTGGAATATATGCTCCCAAGGATCTATCGACTATCAAACTGCCCGCCGCCGCCCGTATCGATATTAAAGCAACACCCAGTATCGACCGAAGTTCGGTAAAACTGGACGTCGGCACGGTTCGAGAGATCGATATTACCCATCAAGTGCCTTATATTTCGGACAGCGAACGCACGGGTAGTATGCAATTGCCGGCCGGCAAACACACCATAACCGCCGAAGCGGATATTCCCTGCTGGTATTGCTCTCCCAACCCGACGCATTTCGTCGACACAGCGAATATCTGCGTCGCCCCGGAAACCTGGCCCGCCGGACAAAAAAATTACACGTTAATCAACGAAGCGAGCGGTGCGGTGATGGGAAAAACCGCCAACGATGGCTTGGAAATGACCGCCGACTCAGGTTCGCCCGCTAGCCGTTGGGATTTTATGACCGTATACAGCATTCAACAGATCGGCATGATCGCCAGCGTCGATAACGCCTGCTTATGCCTACGCGTGGGCGACTCGAATCAAATTGACTTGGCTATCTGCGATTCGACCGACCGCAACCAGCTTTGGGAAGCCATGCCGGTGCCAAACGACAATGCTTTTGTCATTAGAAACGTCAATAACTTTTCTTGCTTGACCCAAGTAGCCAATAATTCCTTGGGCTATTTTTCGTGCGACGCGAACCCGAACCAAAACCAGAATTGGAAACCCAGAAACAATAATCTAGGCCGAATAGAACAACCGTTTTAAAAGACAATCGATTTAAAATCCAATCCGACGAGTAACGACTATGCCGAATATCAAAAATTATTTAACTATATTCAGCGTCGTGCTGGCCAGCCCGATCGCAAGCGCGTCCACCAACGCCTCGGTCAGTACGACTATTGCCCAAACCAACAAGTACAGCGTTCCCAATCCAGGAACCAACGCGACGAAGAATGTCATCGACAATCACTCTGGCTACACGCCGTCCTCGGCGGTTGCCAGTTATACCTTGTCGGCCGACGGCGAATCGGGTTACGCGCGCTCGACCGCCTCCGCTCATGCCTCGGCCGGCCACCTTGGGGTTTATGCCGCTAGCGATAGCATGTACAGTACCAAACACCAAGATGCTCAAGGCAATCTTAGTGGAGCCGGCGGCGGCAGCGCCGATACCCATGCCAGCGCCAATTGGTACGACTTGTTGACAATCAACGCGCCAGGCATGAACGGCCGTCTTGGCAGTTTTACGGCGAGTATCGTCGTCTCGGGCAATGCGCTGGTCCACACCGACCCCGGCGTGATGCTTAAGAGCCCGGATGGCGGCCTGCTGTTGGCATCCAATGAAGGCCGGTCGTCGGTTTCATTGGCCGGCAGCGGATTGAATTGGCCCACTCAAACTTGGGACGACGCGTGCGGCGGCGGACAATTGGCATGCGCCAATACCTCTTATGGGTTCAGTCCGATTCCCAATGTCGATTACCATCGCGGCACCGCCTCAATCACAATACCCGTCACGATAAATTTTCGGTTCGGCATCGCCCAAACCATCGGTTACAGTCTATCGGTGTCCAGCCATGCGCTGTCTGATGTTCAGTACTTCAAAACCGCCGGCAGCGGCGGCGTCAATGCCGTGGCCGATCTATCGCACACCTTGTTGTGGGGTGGCATCGACAGCTTGTTCGACGATCACGGAAATGCCATTTCCGACTTTAGCTTAAGTGCTTCCAGTAGTTTCGATTACCGCCAAGCCGCCATCGTCCCGCTACCGCTGTCGGCATGGCTGATGTTGTCGGCGCTGATGGGCTGGTTGGGCTTGCGGCGCAAACAGTCACAGATCGCGGTCTGATTCGCGGTCTCCGCCAAATTTAAACCTCAGCGCTCGCTTGGATTCTCCTTCTAGCCTAAGACTCAGCCGAATGCTGCTGATTGGAGTACAAACCTAGGTTTGCACTCCGGCTAAACCGCTTGGTCGGTTTTCTTTCTAGCCTAAGACTCGGCCGAGTGCTGCTGATTGGAGTACAAACCTAGGTTTGTACTCCGGCGCGCGATTGGCCGCTGTGATTGGTTGGATTTTGCGATGCGGCTGGGTGGCGGAGTAGCTTATATTGGGCGCGGATCCGATCGGAACGCCAACGATTCGGTATTAAGCAACCAAACTCGGACTAGCGCCATGACTCCAAATCAGCCCAACAACGCCGATCGAACCGAAATAGCCGATCTATGCGCGGTCGCTCAATATGTCGAGCAGATTATCGCCGCGGAGCATCAATGGATATCCAATCGGCTGTCGTGGTTTTATATGTCCCAGACTTTTTGCTTGGCGACGCACGCGGTGCTGGTCACGGCCCAAAGCGCACACGTGCGAAGAGATTTCAAGTTCCTGCTCTGGGCGATGCCGCTGTTCGGACTGGTGTCGAGCGTTATCGTGTTCTTCTCGGCGAAAGCGGCCGAATCGGTCGTCCGTTCGTTGGCGGAAGAACGGGCCAAATTGACCGGGCGAATCAATGCGGTCGCGGGCAGCTCCATTCCGCTGATAGGCGCGAGCCGGCCCAACCGCCAAGCCGATTTGCACTGGACCCATTGGGCCGGCGCGTTGCCGTTGAACATTCTCCCGCCAAGCCTAGCGCTGATTTGGATCGTTCTGTTGATCTTTCGATTTTCCTGCAAAGCCCTGTGCGCCGGTTGAATGCCGCGCCTAGCCTATGCGAGCGCCTGCATCACGGGCAGGGGGATTGCGCTGATTGTTCGAGTTATCGCGCTCTACTTCGCTAAAGCACTAATCGGTAAAACCTGGCGCTAAACCTTAAATGCTAGGGGCGTTCAAGCGCCGCAACCGCCCCGCAAGTCTCTCCGATGATCGTCATTGTCTCCGGCGAATACCTGCGCACCTTCGGGAATCGCCCAAAATACGGCATATCCCGCATCAAACGTGAAATGCCGCACTTTGTCTCCGCTAGACAGCAATCACGCCTAGATACTCGTCGAGACCCATCGGTCTAAATAGAAAAATTGCCTAATCAAATCAGTTGCTAACAAATGGCGAACTAAAAATTTCAGAATCTATTTCTAACGGCATGGTTAATGCCTATTGAATTATTAACCCGGTTCTTAAATACCGTTCGCCGCGAGCCTGTCTCAGGCCACGCCAGCGGGGGCTGAGACGCGCTCAGCCCGAACGGAATACCCGTGATCAATAGGGCCGGGTTAATACGCTGATGGCAATACCCGTTAGCGATTCACGACTTTTCCTAAAAACGTCTTTACTCGAGCAAACATGATGACAATGCATACTTCACGTATCGGACCGTCGAGCAGGGTCCGGCAACTTTCTCTCTGCGGCTTGGCGGCAATCGCCGTGTCGGCCAACGCCGTGGCGCTGGAGGGCTCCATCGGCGGCACAGCCTATCTCAGTTACGATCAAGCAACCTGGGCGACGCTGAAACCGCTGGAAAGCTATAAAAACATGAACTATCAGGAGCTCTACGGCGGTCAGCGGATACCCACCGCCGACATAGCCGGGCGGCGGTGGGCTTATCCGCAGTTGTTTGTCGACAACAGCGTGCCCGCCAAATTGCAACCCTGGTGGTTGGCCACCAATGCCGCGATTGCCAACGGTACCGCGACTGCGGCGGCTCTTGCCGAATGGCGGGTGCTGGATCCCGCGCAGCAAGTTCCGGCGGCGCAACCGGCCGGCGGTTGGGCCATGGCGGTCGATTCGCTGGACGAGGGCCTGGACCCCGGCTGGGCGGAAGGCTATCACCCGACCGATTTCGACCCGACCACCGGGGTCGGCAAGATTGCGCTCGGCGGCTCGCTACGCCTGCATAGCGATTTCAACTCGCCTTCCGGCGTGCTGTGGATGCGGGGCTTGACGTTGGAGCATCGCGGCGAAACCGAGAGTTGGTATATCGGCAACGATGCCGGTCCAGCAAGCGGAGCATTCTTCGAACTGATTGATCCGGTTATCGGCGTAAATCCGGATAACGGCTTGTTGAGTATCGACGCCGATTTAAAATTCGGCGACTCCCTGTACTCGCGAATATTTTTTAATTTAGACGGCGACACCCGCGTCATCGGCCATTTCTCGCTCAACCCGTCACTGACGACGCCGACCAGCCCGGTACCCGTGCCGGCCGCCGCGTGGCTGTTTTCCTCGGCCATGCTGGGTCTAATGGGCATTTCGCGCCGGCAACGCTTAAGTCCGAATGCGCGTTAAATCGCGCGGAACAAGCGCCGCATACCCCCAACATTACCCTCAGGAACCATCGTATGACATTTTTTAGTTTCAAGCCCTTACTGACTCTCGGCTTGCTTGCACTAAGCGTAGGCCCGCAAACCGCCGGCGCGACGGTCGTCGCCACCGCCACCGTTCATTGGAACCCGTTAGACGTGGAAATTATCGACTTGTCCGGCGGATTCGATACGCCGCAATTTAGTTGGATTTCGCCGTTTGGCAGTGTGAATAGCAGTGCTTACACGGATCTGGTGGAGGGCAACTCCGACAACCAAAGAGTCGAGGATTTCACGACTCAGCTAAGCTCCGCGAGTAACAGCACACACTCCGGCAGCCACGCCGAACGCGGCGACGAGATCGTGCAAGCCCAGGCCCAAAGCGATGCGCTCGGCAACAATTTCGCGGCGACCCAGGCCAACAACCAAGGTAGCTTCGAGATGCGCGGCAAAGGCGTTGCGCTGATCACGCTGGATTGGACATTGGCGGTCAGCGGCGCCGAACTCACCGACCATTTGTCGGCATACGGCTATGCCAGCGTCAATCTGTCCGGCAATTATACCGACCAAAACGGCGCCAACGGCGGCGGTAGCAAGAGCGCATCCATCAGTCTCTCTCAGGGTTCTGATAGCCAAAGCGGCAGGTTTCGCTTTGCCGTCACCGGCGATGGCGTCAATGTGGTCATCGGCAATTTTGGCGTCATGGCCGATGTCAATACCAGCACGGTCAGTACGGTGCCGATTCCTTCGGCGTTCTGGCTGTTCGGCGGCACGGTCGTTGCCGCATGGGGCGGCCTGAAGCGCAAATCGCTATCGGCTTCATGTTAGTGCGCGTGCCCCGAAGGCCGGATCACCAACGCATCGACGTGCGATCCGGCGGCCTTGCCCAACCGACTCTTTTATCGTCGCCGGTCGGCGCTGACCATCCCATCGCGGATCGGCCGTTGGCCCGTTGCTCAACCCCATTCGTTATTCAAGGAATATCATTATGAAATGTTTATCTATCCCCGCCGTCGCGGCGCTATACGCATTGTGCGCGGTCGGGAGCCTGCCTAGCGCCAATGCATCGGTCGTCGCCAGTTCGACGATAGACTGGAGCAGTTTCAACATCCAACTTATCGACTTATCGAACGGCACTAACGCGCCGGCGTTTCGCTGGACCGCCCAAAGCGGCGTCGCCAACTCCTGGGCCTTCGTGTGGACCAATCCACCCAGCAACGATTATCCGAACCAAAGTGTTACGGCGGCGGATTTCGGCAGCGCATTGACTACCGACACGGCCACCACGCTTTCGCAAAGCCGCGCGACTCGCAATGCCGACTCGCTGGACAGCCATTCGCAAAGCGCGACCGATTACTATACCAATGGCTTTGCGACTGCCGGCAACAACGGCGACTTCGAATTGAGCGGTAACGGTCTGGCCATACTGACGCTGGACTGGCAACACTCGGTCAGCGGCGGCGGCGAAGGCGATATTTACAATTGGGCGAACGCGACGACCAGTATTTATGCCAACTATTACGGCAGCGACGGCGCGGGCGCCAACAAGTCGGTTCTGGTGTCCACCAACAGCTACGATGCGGTACCGCAAACGCGAAACGGCAGCTTTGTCTTCGTGATTTCCGGCGACGGCGAGCATTTGGTGAGCGGATCTTTCGGGGCCACCGCGTCAGCCCGGACGATGATCAGCCGTCCCGAAGACTCCGGGCCGATTAACCCAGTCCCCGTGCCGGCTTCGGCTTGGTTGTTCGGCACGATGCTGCTGGGCTGGTTGACCGGCCGGCGACGGTTGGCGGCTGGATAGCTGCGCGCTAAGGTGTTCAAGTAAAGCCGGGGCCGGAGTACATTGCCGCCCCGGCTAGCGACGCATTCCCGTTTCGCCGGCTTGCCGAAACGGGAAAGTCATTCCGACTAACACACTGAATCGCCTAAACCCCGCCGCCGTTTGGCCCGGTACATCGCCCGGTCCGCTTGTTTCAACAATTCGGTGCCGTTCAGGCCGTCCCTGCGATACAGCGCCGCGCCTATGCTGGCGCTGACCGAGATTTCCCGACCGGCCAATTGATACGGGGCCGCCAGGCAAGCGTGAATTTTCTCGATCACCGCATTGACGCCGGCCTCGCCGTCGATGTCGGTCAACAGCAACAAAAACTCGTCGCCACCGTAGCGGCAGGCGGTGTCGCCGCAACGAATATCGGCCGACAAACGCCGGCCGACTTCGCGCAACAAACGGTCGCCGGCATCGTGACCAAAGCTATCGTTGATGGTCTTGAAATCGTCCAGATCGATGAACAAGACGGCGACCGGTTTTTGCTGGCGATCGGCCTGCGCCAAGGCTTGTTGCAAGCGGTCCAGCAGCAGGCTGCGATTAGCCAAACCGGTCAATTCGTCATGGTGGGCTAGATGCAAGGCTTGCTCGCAACTTTCGGCGATTTGCTGCAATTGCCGGCTTAAATTCGCTTCGGTTTTGGTCAATTCGGCAATGGTCAGCCGCGCGGCGGCCAATTCCTGCTGGCTGATGGCTAGCGCCCGTTTCAGTTCGGCGACTTCGGCGTTGACTTGATGCAAATGCAAACAATCGCCATGCAATGCGCAATTTCGTTCGCCGCCAGCCTGCTCCGCATTGGCCACCGACTCGGTACCGGCGCGGTCGTTCCAAGCGATCGGGATGTCGGGGGCGAACACCTGTGTTGCTTCCGGCCGAGTCCGGCGCTCGGCAAACAGATTCGACCGCAAAATCGCGGCCGATTGACGGCTGGACATGGGGGCGGCACTGGTCCCTACGGAGTCGATATTCATAGATAAAATCCTGATTAAGCCAAAGTTACAGGAAGCCGCTCGGCGGCTGACGGCATACTTCAGTCAAATAGCGTGCCAATTGGGAAGTCAACCGCTTAGAACCTCACAAAGGATTGATATCAATCAAATTTGCACGAATCGACGCCTGGCGCTCAAGCCCAAGCGCGGCAAATGCCGGGGAGTTTGGAGACGATATTTCGTCTGGCTTACGAAATATCGTTTTCGTGGTACTCGCTTTCGAGCGGGTTGCCGGGTTGGAAGCGCTCGCCTCAGGCCGCCCGACATTGCCTCCGAGCCAAGCCCAACGATGCCGGTCGGCACGGATGTCCGGCAGTGTGCCGAGGAGCCGGGTCGGGCGGGAAAAATGTTCCGCGTTTGGTTTGTCCAGCTGGGGCGCTCGGCGCGATCATATGCCCGCTTCGCCGCGAATCTCGGCGAGCCCAGTACATTTGTACTAGTACGAAATCCCCGTTGCCCCATGGCGGAACTTGGCCGAGAATACCGGCGCAACCCTTGGGCCGTTGGACGGCGAATAGAACCCACGCGAGCCCCCAAACATAGCCGGCATGCTCCAGGAGAGATGACAATGAAGAATTACGGCGTATTAAAAGCCAAGGCCATCGACTACCAACGCGATAGCGACGATGATCCGCACTCGGAACTGCTGGTCAGCGTCGGCGGCGTCAAATACCGCATCGCGATCAATGTGCGTTCCAGCCGAGGTCCGGTCGCGCAGCGCTTGGTCGAATACCTGATCGTGCACGATCTGAAGCATCCGGTGCTGGACCGGGCCCGCGAACTGCCGAACGGTTGGAGCAATCTGGCGGATGGCGTCGCCGACGGCGCGGCGATCGATTACATCCGCGGCAATCTGTTTCGCGGCCAAGACATGAAGCCCATCCCGCATCTGGCGCCAGGCCCCAACAACGATTTGTTCGAATTCGTCGAAGACTTGGCGCAGCGGGCAATCGCCGATCCGGGCGCGGTGGTTTACGCCTTCGGCGAAAAATGGGGTCCCGAGTCCGGCAAACCGGACCAGTATTTCCATTTCGAACCCGGCAACGGCGTGCATTTGATCCACATGAATCAGGGCGGCGCCGGCGAGAGCAACGGCACTTTCCACGACGGCGGTCTGATCTTTGATTTCTCAGGCTCCGGCGGCGCGGTCGGGCTGTTCATCAAATTTCAAAACCAGGTTTGGCATACCGACGACCAGACCGCCGATCCGATCGGCGACGCGCCTGCCGTGCCCGAAGTACCGATTCCCGATACCGGCGGCGTCGATCCCTGGCCGGTGGTCGCGCCGGATTCGCCCTATCATTTGGCCCGTATCGTCGCGGCGATGGTCAATCCGCCCGGCGCCGATCCCGGCCTGGAATTCGTGACGTTGTTGAACGCGTCCGGGCATACGCTGGATCTGGCCGGCTGGAAAATTCTGGATCAGCAAGACAAGGCCGAAGCGATTGCCGGCAAAATCGACCCCGGCCGCGCCTTGACAGTGATGCTGAGCGGCAAGGGCGCGCAATTGTCCAACAAAGGCGGTACCATCACGTTGCTGGACCAGCGCGGTCTAAAGGTGGACGGCGTGGCTTATACTCGCGATGCCGCGAGGACCGAAGGTCAGCCGATCGTGTTCGGCGGCTAAATTCGTCATTGAAGCGTCAACAGGCTGTCGTAAAAGTCAAAACAGAACCCTATCCTCGCGGGACAGGGCAGGGGGAGGGGGTAAAAACAATGCGTTACCTTGCATTTCCCCGCGCCCCGACCTCTCTTTCGCGAGGAGAGGGGCATTCCGACACCCTTTCAATTAGGGGGACGTAAAGCGCATGATCGACATTTTAATCGGCTTATGTTTGGTATTCGCGATGTTCGCCGGCTTGGTGAGCAGCGTCAACGAAGTGGTCGCCCAATTGCTGGAAATGCGCGGCAAGGTGTTGTTCGAGGGCGTCGCGTTGTTGATGGGCGAACTGGAAGGCAGCGCCCGCTGGCGGCGCTGGCTGGGACAAGTGGATCGCAAAATCCACGAGGTGCTGAACGATACCGCCGATTTGGCGGCGGTGCCCGGCTTGCCGGCATTGACCCAAAAGCTGTTCGCCCATCCCTTGATCGATACCTTGTCGCAGCCCGGCTCCAAACCGTCCTACATCGAGCCGGCCTGCTTCGCCGAGGTCTTCGTGCAATTTTTGGCCAAGGGCGAGCGCACCCCGGAACGGATTGCCGCCAGCCTGGCCGAACTGAGTCCGCATCTGCAAACCTTGTTCGGGCCGATGCTGGAAACCGCCGGCGGCGATCTCGTGGCTTTCAAGACCAAGGTCGAGCAACATTTTTCGCTGGTGATGGACAGAGTCGGCGGTTGGTACAAACGCCGCAGTCAGGCGGTGATGTTCGCGGTCGGCTTTTTATTGGCCGCCGCCCTGAATGTCGATACTCTGCACATCGCCCATTATCTACGCTCGAATCCGGCCATGGTCTCGGCGTTGGTCGAAACCGCCCAGCGGGCGGACAATGCGGCCGGGCCGCTGAATCCGGACGGCGCCGACAGCGAAGCGCAAGTCAAACTGCGGCAAAGTATCGAAGCCTTGCGCCGCGACCTCGATCATTTTCGGCAACTGTCGTTACCGATCGGTTGGAACGTCAAATACGACAGCCAGGGCACACCTTGCGCGATCCAACGCTTGGACGACCAAAAAGCTCCCTGGCTAGGCTGGCTAATCACAGCGATGACCGGGACCTTGGGCGCGCCGTTTTGGTTCGACGCGATCTCCAAACTGTTTGCGATTCGCGGCTCCGGCCGCAAACCGCCCGCTGCCGACGCGGATAAATAAGCGCTTTCTTCCCCGTTAACTTCAGCCAAATCCAGGACAACTTGCGATGACCGAACAATCTCCTCGACTCATGAAAAATCCTCGTGCCGCTAATCCCGTACTCGGCGGCACCGCGGCCGGCATCGGCGCCGGCGCGAAAATCGGCTTGTTGGCGTTAGTGTTATTAGCGGCCGGCTGCGAATGTCAGCAAAAGCCGATTTTTCTGCCGGCGGCGATGGCCGGCAAGGTCGAATTGGTCGAGGACTGCGTCGAAAGTTGCGACAACGACGTTCTCGCCAGCGCGGTCGCCGAACCGGAAAAAGGCGGAATCTCGTCGGCTTATCTGCTCCGCATTACCGACGACGTCGAAGTTTACCGGATGTGGAATGGCCCGGACGGCGGCTTGAACGCCTACGGCGGCAGTAACCGGCTCGGCCCTTGGTGGACTGCGGAACGCCCGTCCGGCACGGACCAGGACTACCGCGCCAAGAATGCGATCTGCCCCGCTTGGAATGAACTCAAATGGGTCGCCAAATGTACCCTGAAGAAAGGCACCCTGATCGCTATCGGCCCCACCCAGTCGGCGCGCTGCCCGAGCGGCGAATTCTATCCGGCCAACAACACTCAACAAATCTACGTGGACAATTATTCGCCCAAGCACGTCAGTTGCGGTAAGTACTTGGAAAGCGATTATCCGGTGGACGGCAAGGATCTGTCGGTCAAAATTCCCTACGTCGAGCCTAAACCCAAGGATTGTTCGGCTAATGCGGAAACCAAGCCGCCCGTCTCCGAACCTCCCGCGCCCGCGCCGGCCAAGAAGGCCAAACGCAAATAAACCTAAAAAATCAGTTCGAACGCGTAAATCCGTTCTCGTCGGGCTTTCCAAAGACTGTGCGGAAGTTAAACCTCCCGCATTTGGCGAGCATTTCCAATCCTGCCCACCCATCGACTGGGCTCGGGGCGAACGGGGTTTGGAATGCTCAACTGATTTTTCTAGGATAAACCGCTAACCCGGCAGGTGAGAAAGTCCCGATTTTTATCGAGCGCCCGCCCGCGTCCCGTCTAGCCTATCCCGCTCCCCGAACGGTCGTTCGGGTTGTCCGAGCTACCGCCATGCCTTTCCTATCGTCCGCAAATCGCGAGAACCGGGCTGGCGTGGGGGGCGGCGGCTTGTATAATCCCGCCTTCCTCGACGAGGATTAGCAAACCATAATAAACAACAGGAGTGTGTATGAGAATCGAGACCCAGGCCGTCCATGCCGGTTACGCGCCGGACCCCACCACCAAGGCGGTCGCCGTGCCAATTTACCAAACCGTCGCCTATGCCTTCGATAGCGCCCAGCACGGCGCGGATTTGTTCGACCTGAAAGTGCAAGGTAATATCTACACCCGCATCATGAATCCGACCCAGGACGTGTTGGAACAGCGGGTGGCGGCGATGGAGGGCGGCTTGGCGGCGCTGGCGCTGGCTTCCGGCCAGGCGGCCACCACTTATGCCATCCAAACCATCGCCGAAGCCGGCGATAACATCGTCTCGGCCTCGACCTTGTACGGCGGTACCTACAATTTGTTTGCCCATACTTTTCCGCAACTGGGCATTGAAGTGCGCTTTGCCGATCCGCGTCAGCCGGGTAGTTTCGCGCCGTTGATCGATAGCCGCACCAAGGCTATTTTTTGCGAATCCATCGGCAACCCGCTGGGCAACGTTACCGATTTCGCGGCCTTGGCCGAGGTCGCCCACGCCCACGGCATTCCGCTGATCGTCGACAACACCGTGCCGTCGCCGTATTTGTGCCGACCTATCGAGCACGGCGCCGACATCGTCGTGCACTCCTTGACCAAATACATGGGCGGCCATGGCAACTCGGTGGCCGGCATCATCGTCGATTCCGGCCAATTTCCGTGGGCCGAACACAAGACCCGCTTCAAGCGTCTGAACGAGCCGGATGTTAGCTATCACGGCGTGGTCTACACCGAAGCGCTAGGCGCCGCGGCTTATATCGGCCGAGCCAGGGTCGTGCCCTTGCGCAACATGGGCGCGTCGATCGCGCCGATGAATGCGTTCCTGGTATTGCAAGGCATCGAAACGCTGCCGTTGCGGATGGACCGCATCTGCGAGAATGCCTGGGAAATCGCCAAACTGCTGCAAGACCATCCGAAAGTGGCTTGGGTCAATTACGCCGGCCTGCCGGAACATCCCGACCACGCCTTGGTGCAAAAATACATGGGCGGCAGGGCCTCGGGCATTTTAAGTTTCGGTTTGAAACAAGGCGGCCGCGAGGCAGGCGCGCGGGTACTGGACGCCTTCAAATTGTTCACCCGGCTGGTGAACATCGGCGACGCCAAATCGCTGGCCACTCACCCGGCGTCGACCACCCATCGCCAGTTGAATCCGGAAGAACTGGCCAAGGCCGGGGTCAGCGAGGAAATGCTGCGGTTGTCGATCGGTATCGAGCACATCGACGATCTGGTCGAAGATTTGGAGCAAGCGTTGGATGCGGTTTGAGGGCGGTTGCTATCTAGTTACCGTGGGGTAGCTCTTAGCGTTAGCCGGAGTACAAACCTAGGTTTGTACTCCACCGATTCCTCTTTGACTTTCGTCTTCCGCGATCATGCCAGCCAATATGCCCCAACCCATCCCCGTCCTGATCCTCACCGGCTTTCTCGGTAGCGGCAAAACCACGCTGCTGAACCGGTTGCTGGCGGACGGCGTGAAAACGGCGGTGATCATCAACGAATTCGGCGGCTCGCCGGTCGATCAGGATTTGTTGGAAAACCAGAACATCCCAATGACGGTACTGTCCGGCGGCTGTTTGTGCTGCCAGATCAAGGGTGCGTTGGCGCCAACTTTGAAAAATTTGCGCATGGCCTGGGACGGTTCGACGGTCAAACCTTTCGAGCGAGTCATCATTGAAACCAGCGGCATCGCAAGCCCTGAGCCGATTCTGGACACCTTGCTGCGCGAACCGTGGCTGAGCAAACGCTACCGGCTCCGGCAGGTGATCGCGACCTTGGCGATTCCATCGGCCGTCGAGCATTTACAACGCTATGCCGAAGCCAAAGCCCAGGCGGTCTGGGCCGACACCTTGCTGCTGACCCATGCCGATCTGGCCGAGCCGGCGCAGATCAGCGCTCTCGAAGCGCACCTGCAAACCCTGGCACCAGCCACGCCAATCCGGACCGGGACCTTGGCACGACTTGATACCGGCGACTTGCTGAATGCGCCGTTGCCGCTGTTTCGGCGCCTGCCCGCAAATGCCGATCCGATCGGACATGCCTTCCAAAGCGTATCGTTGTACTTCGAACAAACGCCCGACTGGCCGCGATTGCAAAGCTCATTACAGCGACTTATCGTCCAACTAGGTTCGACGCTGCCCCGAATCAAGGGCATCGTGTATCCGCCCGATCTCGGCGGGCCGGTCGCGATCCAGGCCGCTTCCGGTCGGCTTTACCCGGCAACGCCGCTGCCGGCCCGCGCCAACGACGATAGGCGCGGCCGCTTGATTTTCATTGGTGCCGGTCCGGCGGATGCGCTGGCCGAGACGCTCGGCGCGCTGTTCGCCGATTGCGACCCGCCACCGACGCTTCGGCGGCATTCCAACTGAGCGAGCGGCACCCAGCGTGCTACAATCGCAGCCTTTCCCACAAGTAATTCAAGGAATTTATCATGTCCTATCGCAAACTGGCGGCGCTGGCGCTGTTGACTCTTTCTTTCGGTGCCGGCGCGGCGGAACAGCCATTGACCCAAGCCGAGTTGCTCGGCACCTGGCAGATCGATAAGGAATCCTTGAACGCCGACGGCAGCGGCGCCCGCGGCCTGAACACCACCTGGACGTTCAAAAACGACGGCACCCTTGAAGGCATTACCCAGGACTCCGACTCTCATGCCCGAATCGACCAGTTGAAGGCGATACTGAATTATTCGGTGGAAAACGGCAAACTCAACAAGCAAGCCGCACCGGGCCGCTCTAAAATGGAAACCTGCACCGCCGTCGAGAAAGACGGCGCGAAAATGGTCTTGAAATGTCAGTCCATCTACTTTTTCATGACCAAGAAATAAGTACCGCACGGTGCTCGATCCCGCTTCAACGCATGGAACGGGATCGTAACAACCATTCCGGGCACGGCCTAACGCCGTTAACCTATACCGTTCGCCAATCGGCTCGGCTTGGACAATCTCTCGACGGCGACGCCAAGGTCGCGCCGATATGCCGGCAAACTTACCGTAAAACCGCGAATGAACATCAACGATGGTGCGTTCGTCGCGAGGCTACCGAGCGACTTTTCAAAATGCGGTTATTCGCCGATTACCCGGCGGAACGTTTCACGCGACCGCGCGACAAACCAACGAATCCGAAAACCGCCGAACCGAACAACCATGCAGCCGCCGGTAGCGGTATCGGCGATGCGTTGACGGTGAAACCTTTCAGATAAACATCAAACGTGGTGTAGGCGGTGTGCATGTTCGACATCGCCAGTTGAAATTCCCCGGGAATTTCCACTGCGGAGGAAACCGGAGCGTTGTTGATCCTGGGGGTCCGTCCTGTGACGTCGCCGGCACTGTCCTGGATGTATAACTGAGAATAAACCGTGGTGTAATCCAGGAAACCCGACCAAGATACCGAATCGACGCCAAAACTGTCGACTAACTTCCCGGTATAAAGATCCGTCAGTTCCAATCCCCTGTTTGGACCACCAAAGCCGTTCCATACCCCTCCCATGCTAAACGATATTGCCCAGCCGCCCGGTATGATTTGCGTCACCGACGTGCCGCCACCTAGCGGCGCAAACCAAATATCGTTGCTGGATACGACCGGCGTTCCGCTCGATACGTCGATGTAGACGTTTGTCGCTGACGCCGGCAACGGCGAAAGCAGCGATAAGCAGAATCCCGCTTTTACAATGGTCAACGAAGTCTTTTTTTCCATTTTCTGTCCTTGGTGTTGAAGCTAAATCAGGAACATCGAAATGTTAATGTCTTCCCGGCAATTCGACGGCAATTCAGCCCGAATACCGGCAGCGATCAACACGATTTGGCATAAAGCCAACGACAGACTAGCGCGTCCGATACGCGACGTCGGTACGTTGGAGCGCTTAGACACGGAAACACTAAGGGGCTTGCTGGTGATCGCGACAACACCTCGCCGAACGGCGTGGCGGATGATTACCGCCTTCAGGCGCGGCTTAAGGTCGCCAAAAAACGGTCCAATTGATTGGCGAATGCTTGAATATCTCGCGGATGCAAGGGCGCTGGACCGCCGGTGTCGATACCACTGGCGCGCAGACTGTCCATCATCGAGCGGATTTGCAGTCTTTCGCCGATGTTTTCGTTGGAATAGCGCTCGCCGCGCGGATCGATGGCGTGACCGCCCTTGGCGACGACTTCGGCAGCCAATGGAATATCGGCGGTTATCACCAGATCGCCAGGTTTCAGCCGTTTGACGATTTCGTTATCCGCCACGTCGAAGCCGCTGCTGACGCGCAGCATTTTGATGTAGCGCGACGGTGGAACCGGTATCGGTTGGTTGGCCACCAAGGTCGTCCCTAATCGGCAACGCTCGGCTGCTCTAAATAAGATATCCTTGACCGGCTTCGGACAGGCGTCCGCGTCAACCCAAATATGCATAGTGGCTTTAGTATTAATGGATGGCTAAACGATAAATCCAGTCCGAGCGTGGACTTTCGCGCCAACGTGGATTCAAATCCGACGAGGCTTGGGCGATGGGATAGCGCTCGCATTGACCTAACAGTGTCCAGGAATCGAATCCCCTCACGGTAAGCCGACCGGGGCTCTGGTCGTTTGAAACGCGCCTTGCCGGTAAAGCTGATCGTAAAGATGGTCGGCTATCCGCTCGAATAGGGTCTGCTCGTTGTGTGCGGCAAACGGCAATGCCAGCCACAAAAACAATTCCATATAGGCTTTATTCGCTTCTTCGACCTTAGCGGCGTAAGACATCCCGGATTTCGCATCGACCAACGTAAAGCGAATATCGTAATGTTGGGTAACCGTATAAGGGATTATAAACAACGTCAGTCCGCTGATAATTTGCATAGCGATACTAGACTCGCCATGCTGGCTGCCGGACAAGGTCAGACGATAATCGGTCCGTTCGGTAAACTCGCCCGGCGCCACCGCTTCGTGATCGCGGATATACGCTTTGTCCACCCAGGCATTCAGCACGTTCTGGTTGATCAACACGCCAGCCAGATGGTCAGTCACCAGACCACCGCCATCCATCGTAAACGCGAAGTCGCCGACCGTATGTTCTATCATCGGCCTCATCGCGTTAGCCTGTGGCGTGATCGGCCGCAGTTTGCTGCCTTCGGTGACATAGGCGCATCCGGTCAAGCCGGCAATAAACAGGGCCGCGCAAAATCGGCCAAACAAGGTCAGGAACGGAATTTTCATGTGGGATTTTTCGTAGCCGGCGGCGTTTCGAAATGGCCGTCAATTGGACAGGCGGTTCAGCGTTCGCAGTATAGGAGCAAGAGGTTGCCGCGTCCAACATTGAACGGTTTAGGGCTGCCTTGTCGTGGCTAACGAATCGGAATAAAAGCGGGATTTCGAATCCGGAACCCCCTCCCGCCAGAGCGGGAAACGGGATTCGAGGCAACGGACGATAGAAATACGGGGTTTACATCAACACCGCGTGAGCCTAAAGAACCGAGCCCACGCTTTTCAAACGGATGCGTAGGATGGAATCAGGCACCCATGACCAATGTAAAATTATTGGTTACCACCCAACTGTAAAAGGCATCAGCCCAAACCAAGGTGGCCGTACCCCAACGCCCTTTGATCGAGTGACGGTCGAAGAAGATAAAAGCAATCACCAGAAGTATCGCCACTTTCAGCGATGTAATGGCCAGTCCCAAACCCACCAAGCCGGCAAAGTAATTCAAAATGGGATTGACCTCGTCGACATCGGTAAAGCTCAAGCCGAGATAAGTAATCACGCCATCGGCGATGTGCAATAAGCCAAACAAAACCAGCATCGCCGCGTTTAATTTATGTCGCGTCGGTATTCGCCAGATACTCAACGCCCTAAAAAAATCCAGCCCATTCACTTTAACCGTTGCGCGGCCCTTTCGAATTTTCATGTGATACTCCTTACGCGAATTGGCGCCCAACCCGATGATGAAAGACATGGACTTTCACCGCCAGCGCCTTGAGTTGTGTAACTGAAACCATAACGGCCGGACAGCATCACTTAGGTTAGATTGCTGAAAATTGAAGCCGCGCCGAACATCAATGTAGAGATTACGAATTGGCCCGACAGAAAACCGAGCATACCGATAATAAACAATAAACCGGTGGTAATATCTTTATAGAAGCTGTTTGAAGCATTCATATTTACATCCCGGACTGAATTCAGTCGCAGAGTTAGTGAAGACGGCTTCACTATAACTCTCAGGCATTAATTTACAATACCATGCTGAATACATTGTTTATTTCCAATTGAGAAATAAAGTTTCGGCAATCCCTACCGCCTTTCAGTCCGTCTCACATAAGAGATAGCTAATATGATAGGGCTTTTTGGGGCCGCGCGGCGAGTTATTCCGCGAAACCGGGGCTTGGTCGCGGTTTAATATGGCAAGGCATTGATTTTGCTGAAAAGCCGTTCGCCACACTGACGTCCATAACCGCGCGTCGGGACGCCGTCACGGGTGGCTGGCCAGCAGCGATTGGCCACATCAACCGGGCTCCGGCTTCGCTCGATGGCGTGGACGCCTACCCCAATCAGGAACGACCAGAACCTTTCCGAATTCAGGCACGCTGGGAAATATTTGAAAACCCATCGGCGCGATAGCCGATGGGACGAGGTTCGAGAATAGTTAACGAACGGGTAAACCCATCCGCGATTAAGCCGCAACCGAGTTCGAGCGGGGAGAGCGTCGATTTCCCCAACCGACCAAGCCAAGCAACACCGACCCCATCGACCAAGCGGCGCCGGGCAATGGAACGGTGGCGACTTTAAAGTTCAACGAAAACGTGTCCATGGTTCTGCTTTCACGCAACCAAACCGTGTAGCTGCCCACCCCTAAGGTGGCGGGCAATTGGGTGCCGGTAAAGGCCCCGGTAGCGATCAGACTTGGAAACACATCTTCCCCGACATTCGTGGGAATAACGCCGTTGATCGGGGTTGTTCCGACCGGAGCGCCCAGCAGCGCGTAGCCATCGACAGCGGACGGGTCGACAACGCTGGGCGTGATCGTCGTACCTTGCTTCAAGCCGAAAAACGCCACGCCGGTAGCGGTGGGGTTGCCGCCAATCTGGCTAAACGTGAAAGCCTGTAATTGAATAGAAGTCAGTCGATAGCCAGCTCCGATGTCGAACCTAAAAAAACGCGAATCCGCGCCGGCGCTAGGGTCCAATTTCACGTCGACCACGTTGTCGCCCGCGGAAAAACTGAGCGGAGTAGGATTGGAACCGTCGGTCGACAAATCCAACACCGCGGCACCGACCGCGTTCGATAAACTCGCCAACAGCAACACACCTGCTCTTAAAACATTCTGGTTCATAAAAACTCCCGGTTGATAGGTTTTCCTAGAGGTTTCGCCGAACAACGCAAACGGACCTGGGGCACATTTTTTCGACTCAGGAACACTACTAGAAATTATTCGGGAGATCAAGCGTGGTTCCGACGCCTGTTTGGAGGCGGGCTTGATGCCGCACGCTTGTCGATGAAGTCGGGAAACGAAGCATCCAAAAACCGGTAATCTGGCGTATGGGTCCGGCGATGACCTTGGCTTGGATTGCCTTATTGCTTGCCGACGCCGGAGAGTTCGCGAATATCGGTCTGCAGATCGAGCATGCTTTTCTGGCTCACTTGAATCCAGCCGCGGCGCGGACGGTCCAAATCGAGGATGATAAATACCAAAATCACGATCAATCCCACCAAAATGTGGGTAACGAACGAAGGACGATGTCCGGCGAGCCCGGTGGCATAGCCGACTACCGCCCCGGTCATGATGAACGTGATGTAGAGCAGGAACAGCACGAATTCGGGTACATGACGCGCAAGTTCGGCGTCGCGTTTACCGTAATTGTCGATCAATTCGTTCAAGGTTTGCACGAACAAACCGCTGGTCACCGGCCTTGGGTCGAGTTCCACCGCACGCCGCGCATAGTCCCACAACGCCGAGTGCAGCCTGCCGGTTTCGGCGGCCATCTCGCTAAGCGTTTGGTGGGCGGTCAAATTGATTTCCCCGGCCTTCACCCGCAGATCGACATACTCGTGCAACAACTTACCGACTTCGTCCCGCACGCCGGCCGGCAGCATCCGCGAACGCAAGTAGGTCGTGCCTATCGCATTAGCTTCGTCGACCACCGCCTCGCTGCGGCTATCGTAACGCTGTAACGACAACGAAAATGTAAATCCCAGCAACAGCGCTAATATCCCCAGCAACGACGCCGAGGTTGCATTGACGTGTTGCTTGAAATCCTCGCCGGTGACATGCTCGGAGCGAGAGCCCAGTCGATAACCGCTTTCTATGGCCAAAAGCATGGAAACCAATAGCACCCCGGCTATCAGTACGCTGTCAATGTCGTACATAAATTCGGTCATCGTGAAATGGTGGGTAGAGATTAATGGATACCAACGTTAACAAAAGCTGTGAAAGAGTCCTTCGGTCGGCTCGAAAGCCGCTGGGTCGGAGCATCGTCAGGTAACGAACGCCCGATATTTTAGTTCGACGGCGGAACGGCCGTTCGATCCCAGTGCGACTAAAGCTGTCATTCCCGTCACCGACCGAGCCGGAAAAACGCGCGAATCCCAATCAACGTTGGCCAAGGTCGGAATTATCGCCAATAAACACCCAATATGCCGACGACAGGATCGCCGGCGTCCAGCGTCGGGCACTGCACGCCCAAGCCGACCCGCCAATTCCGGTACAGCGGATACAACAATCGGAAAGTCGTACCGCCCAAGGCGTTGAATCCGGACCAATAATCGGCGTCAAACCTCAGTTCTCCCGATACCGGCAATTCGACATTCAGATGCAAACCCGCGCTATCGTGATTGGCGAGCGCCGCGTTGGCGTAATAAAGACCGGTGTCGATATCGACATCCCAATCCGGTAGATGGCGTTGATATTCCAGATAGGCAAGATTCATGAAAGCGTTGCCGGACGCGGCAATGCCCAAGCCGTTCTGCATCCCCGCGATCACTTGTACGTTTTCAGCCGTCCAATGTTTTTCCAAATTCACCAAAATATCCGGCTGGAACGATGCCGCCGAGGAAGCCGTCGAGGCAAATTGCGCGTTCAACACACTGAGGCCCGCATCCCAACCCGGCGCCAGGCCGATATTCGCGGAAAGATTGGCGACAGCCGCATTATGGAAAATATTGGTTTCGTGTTCAATATCGACGGCATCGGGTTCGGTCGCATCAATATCCGGCAAATTGCGGGCGGCTTTTCTCCCCGAGGGCGCACCGCTATCCTTCGCCGCCGCGTTCGTGCCGAGCGCAAACGCCAAGAACAACCAAACCGCGAATGGCCGCCTCAAGCGAGGGAAGTCCTGTTTGGTGACTGATTTGACGTTCATCGCGCCAATATCGACCGATCCGTCAGGCTGAACTTTGAAAAAAGGAGAGTCGATCATCGGGTCAGCATAGTCGATTTACGTGCGGCGCATGCGGTCGTAGAACAGCCGACGGCTGGCCTATCAGACGAGCTATCCCCGGCAGGCGGCGACCAAGCCGATCATACGTCCGCGTTCCACTAGCCGTTTAACATTCGCCGCCCGGCCTCGAGCAAAGCCATACCTTATTCGATCGGTGTAACTCGGCATATCGCCTAACAATTCGACGGCAGGCGGTAGAAACCCCGCCATAAAATCGTAAGCGATCTTTGAAGGACGCACTAGAACTGAAACGGACAATGACTTAACCGTTGGCGTACGATTAGTCCGTTAGGGCGTCGAGATTCCAAGGCAACAGCGCTTCGAACTCTTCGACAGTTTTTGCGGTGGGAAGCTTTCGGAACAGATCGACCAGATAGGTGTAAGGGTCGACGCTATTGGCCTTGCAGGTTTCGATCAACGAGTAAAGATTAGCGCTGGCACGGGCGCCGGCCACCGTATCGCAAAACAACCAATTGCGGCGGCCCACCACGAAGGGGCGTATGGCGTTTTCGCAGAGGTTGTTGTCGATGGGCCAAGCGCCGTTGTCGACGAAGCGGATCAGTTTGGACCACTGCGATGACAAGTAATGCAAAGCCTTGCCCAGCAAACTACCGGGGATTACCGCATGCAGATGTTGTAGCAGCAGGGCTTCGATTTTGACCAAAACCGGTCGGCTTTGCTCCTGGCGCCGCTGCCCACGCTGTTCGACGCTCAGGTCTTCCGTCTGAGTTTCAATCGCGTACAGTTCACCCATCGCCGCGATAAACTGCGTCGCCAGTTGCTCCGGGCCGCGCGCGGCTTTAGGAATGGCGGCTTCGGCCTCGACAAAATAACGCCGCGCATGCGCCCAACAGCCGAGGTGAATCGCACCCCGGCTGGCGGCAATGGCGTTATACACCTCATAGCCGTCGCTCATCAGTACCGCGCCGGGTTTGATGCCTTCATACAACGGCTGCGCATGCGTTCCGCCGCGCCCCGGCGTGTAGCTGAACAGCCGAATCGGCGGTCCGGAGCCGGTCATTTGTGCCCACAGATAGCTTTTGCTTTGCGCGGCTCGGCCGGATTCTTTGAGCACTTGAACCACGGTTTCGTCGCCCAGGATCAGATCGGCATCGAGCAGATGGTCGCGCAGCAAGTTGATGATGGGTTGCACTGCGTCGCCAACCCGCACCATGCTGGCCGCCAGCGTGTTGCGCGACAGATCGCCGCCGAAACGGCTTAACAGCGCGGCTTGCCGATACAGCGGCAGGCTGTCCTGGTATTTGGCGGTGACGACCCAGGCTAATGCCGTTTCGGTGAGCAAGCCTTTGGGGATGATGCGAACCGGTGCCGGCGTCACGCGAATGCTTTCATCGCAGCACGGACAGGCATATTTGACGCGGTGATGTTGAATGACTCGCACCTGTTGCGGCACGATGTCGAGTTGCTCGCTGATTTCAGCACCGATTTCCACCAAGAGCGCGCCGTCATGGCCGCAGATGCGTTCGGATTCCGGCAGTTCATGGCGCACGATCTCGCGCGGCAGATGGGGATCGAGCGGTTTGCGGCCGCGCTTTTTGCGGTTGTGACCGGTCACCTCGACCGTTTCGGGTGTCGCTTCCTCGGCCACCGGCGTACCGTTAGGAGCTAAGGCTTCGGCTTCATTCAGGAACAGGTCGCGCTGGGCTGGATTGGCCCGCGCCTCGGATTTTGCGGCATACAGCCTATGCAAAAAGGCATCCACACGTTCTTTCAATAAATCACGCTCGACCGTCACTAACCGCAGTTGACTCGCCAGCCGTTGCTGCTCGGCCAGCAAGGCTTGGTAGTCTTCGGTGGACAGCGTGATGGTGGGCGTCATGCCGTTATTTTACCGGCTTTACATCCGCGTTTCAGCCTACTTGGGTATAGGTTCGTGCCGGATGCGGCCGCATCGCGGCCAAGTCAATACCGGCTAACAACCAGTGGAGTTGCTCGACCGTCAACATCACAACTGCTGCCTCTTTCGGCCAGTGAAAACGGTCGGCTTCCAGCCGCTTGAGCATCAACCAAAAACCGGTGCGGTCCCACAACAGCAGTTTGATCCGATCCCGCCGGCGGTTGCTGAACACGTAGATGGCCGGCTCGAACGGATTCAAGCCTAATGCCTGCTCAACCAGCAGCGCTAAACCATTGATGGCCTTGCGGCCGTCGACCGGCTCGCGGTGCAGGTAGACCTTCAATCCTGCGTCGAAACGAAACATGGCAGCTCGGCCAACGCCTTCAAAATCACCGGCAGGTCGCTCAGTGCGACAGGCTGTAACGCGAGTTTAACGCCGTTGGGCAACTCCGCACTGAGCGCTGACTCAGCCGGTTTCTCTGCGCTCAGCGACTGAACGGGCACAAAAGCCGGCAACGTTAATGGACTGTTCGGATTCGGATGTCCTGTTTCTCGGTAATGCCCCATCCACTTGCGCAGCAGATTGGCATTGATACCGTATTGCAGAGCGATCTTGGCAACCGATGTGCCCGAATGCAAGCAAACTTTCACTAGCTCCCGCTTGGCTTCCGGATCATAAAGGCAACGGCCGTCTCGCCCGTGCCCCACGATTAATGGCCGCGATAATCGCGTGTTATGCTCCTTCATAGGTGTCCACCTGATTATAAGTGGACACTATCTTCGTTCCTTTCGAGCTGTTTATACAGATGCTGTTAAAGGACCGCTTACATAAAATCCGCCTCCGTTTGGAACGGTCGAATTCGCCCGCCATGAACGACATCGTTACCGGCGAGCAGAAATAGTAACTTCGGTATTCGTTGATTTGATTGAAAGTTGGAGTTTGGTAACCCGTCAAATCCATTGAACGCTCCGCTGGATTTGAACCGGCATAAAACATCTTTCTGATTGCAGGGCTGTGCTTATTCTGCAAATTCTTTTTTCCATTGACACTTCTCGGTTGACAGGTAATCGTTCGAGAAACACGATTCGAGTCGTTCGCGGCAGAGCGCTTTGAGCTTTGACTCATAATCGGATGTGCGAAGATACTTGAATCGACCGTTCGGCTCTCGGGCGAAAATATCAAAAGGCCCCGTTCGATTTCCCCAAATGCTCAATTCCGATAAAGCGATGTCAAGTCGCGCGTCGCCATTGAAGTCGGCGACGCAACGGAACAAGGTGGTATCGTGCTTACCGTTGATGAAGTAATCGGAGCCACGGGGGTATAGATCCAACACAAACGCTTTCAATGGATCATCCGTTTCGATTGCCGTAGCCGCAATCGCCGAATTCAAGGCGGCAGCGATTGCAAACAGAACGTAGATGGCACGCATTTTATGGCCTGAGCTGCAAGCGATGTAGGGTACGCATCGCGTACCTTCTTGGGGGTTTGATTCATCGGAAACCTTGAATAGGGTATGCGGTGCATAACCTGCGCGGCTCATTTTCTAATTCCAGGATGATTTCTTTCCTATCTGTACGAAGACAAAAAATATGATCACGAATCCAATGCATGCCTACAACACCATCCATACACATGTCGTCGTATTCATCATCGATAGTTTCTTCGGAGTAGGAGCGGATACCGGTAAAAATTACTTTGGTGTGCGGCTTTAAGCTATTTGGGTCCGGTACACATTCAAGGACCAGTGTTCTGTTACCAATATCGTAGACCAAGCTGCTGATATATGGTGAACAACTTGCTAGATACCTATTTGTAAGATCTTCCATGCCGAACTGTCTCTAAAGCGCATAACGTAAAGCTCAGCCGACGAAAACCGCATCACGGTTTTTGGTCGGGTGAAGCGCCTGGTTAGGTTTTTTCGATAACATTCCACTCGATGTCATCATGGAACGAATCGATGATAAGAGTTACTTTAGCTTCATTCATTCGTTTCTCGATTTCTGGACCTTTCGTCTTGAAAGTATTGAAAGGCTGATATTTCTTGTTGGCTGGAAAAATGGCTTGCCAATTACCAAGATAAAGCCACTTTTCGAACTGTCCGTAATTGTATGGGGGACGAACTAATGTTATGAATTTGCCAGCTTTTTCATGGGGAGTTCCCTCTCCCAATTCCTCTTCATAGAAGAACATCAGGGATACGTTCCGATCTGACAAGCACTTAATCAATGCCTGTTTTTCTGAATCCTTTGTTAATACCCTAGCCTTCACACACAAAAACCTTGTTATATTTTATATCGTTAGAAAGGGGTAAAAGTAATTCCTGAATCTTTCGATAAAAAGAGGTTGTATATTTTGGTTCCCCCAAGAGCGAGCCATTCGTCTTCAGTCCCTCCCTTCCATATTTTGTCACCTGGAATATCGAATCTCCATACCCAGCCTTCAGGATTGCTTGCAAATGCTTTAGCAATCTTAAGGTTGTCAGTCATCCCGACATACGCACTATTGCCACAAGGTGGATTTGTAAGATCTGTTTTACTGCTAGATTGACTATGCTGCTTTCGGGCAAATTCGTCCGCCGCAGCTAGAGATTTCATAGAGAGATTAATTATTGACATGTCTGCATAGCTTTCGAGTAATACGGGTTTTTTATAGATAATTTTACCCACGTTAACCAATGATTCACTTGGCAAACTAGACGCAACTGAAGCTTGGTCATCCTCCTGTTGCCACTCTCGCATCAACTTGGAAATCAAATACCCCGCTTTAATCCCGTCAAGATCGAATTTTCCGGCGCAACCTCCGCGATACATCTGATACATTTTATTTCCACCTCGAACTCCAGTAGGCATGGCTATCCCCTTATAAGATTATTAGTACTACTAAGATTTTTACAAAAACAGTTTATCAACGCTTTCTCAAAATTTCATAAACCGGAGAAAAAATATAACGCCATGCTCAGCGGCAGCAAAAAGCAGAGCGACGCTTTTTGATGTCCGTTGAAGCTATTTGTTAGCATTTCTTCGTTTCAGGCAGATTGCAAGCTTCTTTGCTTGGGAAGGGGGCAAATATTCTTTAAATTCGCTTAAATTATCCGCCGCCTCTGAATACCTCTTTGCCTTGAATGCCTTATCAGCCTTCTCAATAGCTCTTTTCATTGCCCACTCTCGTTCATCTTCCTCCCATGCCTTTGTATTTTCTTCTTTCCATTTTTCTTCAAGATCTCTTAATAACTGAAATTGGCTCCAGTCATTATTGAGAAAACGTGTTCCAAATCTTTTCAAGCACAGCGCTTGAAACCGAATATCTCCTATTTGTCCGCGTCCATAGCCTTGCCGATTCGCCTCCCAAAATCCATCAGGCACCAAGTGATGGAAAGGCACGGAAATCCCTTTTTTATTTCTTATATCTATGCCTGCGGAAAAACCGTACGAATATCCAGCAACAACGATGCGCCAGCCATCTTTTTCGAAATTAGCTTCATACAAATTAGAATATTCTTCTCTAGTCGGCCCAATTTCAATAAATCCAAATTCCTTCTGTAGGAATCCGAACTCATCCCTACAGGCCGCTTTGAATTCATCGAGTGTTGGCGCAGTGGCTTGTTCCATTTTGATGCTAACGTGAAGTTGAGGGGCGTGCCTCCGATAGGCGGAGCGTCCCTTCGAACGCAAGGTTAGCCATCGGACTTTCCCTGGCGTAATGTGCTATCTGCTGCTCTTCGTTTTATCCGCAGCGTAGTAAGTAAAAACTGAAGTGCCACTACCACAACTAAAAGCGCACCCATCAGCGGAAAGAGCTTGCCAACAATTAAAGTAACCGGTGAGCTAGACACTGTGTCGAAAAACTTACTTCCGATAAGGGATGTTGCAAGCGCGGTAGTTACACCAAGAAGAGTTGTTACAACAGCCATTACTCGCTCCCTACTTTCCTCAGTTCGAAGCGAAACTTCGCGTTTTCGTTCTCCGAGGCTGGCGATTGATTCCAAAATATCTTTCCCTTGTTCTCTACGCTCTGGCTGCAATAACCTTTCAATCTCAGCAAATTTTTCTGCCATTTCGGAATTCAATTCATCCAACCGAATTGGCTCGCGATGTTCCCGAATTTCCAGAATCAGCTGTTCAATTTTCTCTGAATACTCAGACTTTTGAGGAATATCCAGATGACGGCTACGCTGAAGTCGCAGGGCAACATCTTGTAGAAGGGAAACTCCAGTACAGGCAGGGCGCAGCGCGACGGAATGGTCGCGTTCTGAGGCATGGATTAAGTTTTCAATTACCTGCTCAGATATTCGCCGCTTGTTAATGATGTAACTCTCTACAACATCAAGTAGCTCTGCTGTCGCGTGCTTTTTGCGCTCTAAGGATGCGGAAGCCGCGTCCTTCTTTTGCAAACGGTAAAAGAAATACGCTACGACTATACCGATGATAATCGAAAAAATCGACAGCCAGTTGGTTTCAAAGAACTGTTGCATGGTTATCTGTTTCGCTGGCTAACGCCGCAAATAAGCCGTGATGTTTTTTGCGTCGGCTTGATTTGCATTGTTATATGTGAACCAGCTAATTCTCAATCTGGCCATCAACGAAGCCATTCCAGTTAAAAGGGATGCGTAACAATTGATTATTATTCAAATATACAATTCCAGGCAATTCTGGGTTTATCGAGGCATCAAATAAAAGCCTTACCTCATCTTCCCCAGAAAATTGCGTGCGAACAACGGCTGCGCTAGCCGCAAGCATTGAACCGGTGCTCTCCATGTGATTGAGAACTACGGCCGGCGTTTTCATTGCTTGAATCAAAGATGGGTTCGTGTATTCGACACTTGTGAGCCAAATTCTATGCATGTAAAGACGGTCGTTATTCAACATCAAGCGATCTAATAGCTTACCTACCGTAGTAGATATTCTTACTGCCTTTTTCCCATGAGAAAAGCTGGCCCACTCAGCAGTGTTTGGATTCGATCGTTCCGTCCAGCATAATGCATAGAATGATCTGACAAGAGTGCCATAGTCGATTTTCCCGCCCGTTACCGTGTCGATACCGGTTACATCTTCTAACGGGTTCTCGAGAGGATCGTTCCATACAGTAGAAGATGCTATTGGCAGGGTTAGATATCCTTCGGATACATCTTTTTCATAATAATCTTTTTGGAAAATTCGATGTATTTCTTTCGATGGGTCTAAACCAAATGAGTTCCTTAACTTGTACTGTTCAAGTACCTCATTATTAAATTGGTCTTTTCCTTGAAAGTCGAGCTCTCTGATTTTGCTTTGAGCCTTTTCAAATTCTTCAAATTTATTCATTTCTTAGACCGGGTAATTTGAGCATATAACGCAGAGCTAAGGGGCGCGCAGCGAAGCGGAGCGTCCTTTGAGCGACGTGTTATAAAGCCGATTATTCATACATCTGACTAATGACTGGATCCAATAATTCATACGCAGCAAGCACCGCCTCCTCATCTGCACCAAATAACTCAGCTTTATCAATAATGCTCGGTTTTTTGGCTCCCAGCAAATCTACTATTTCATCAGGATCGAAATGTGCTTCATAAGCCCTATGAAGAAATAAAAACACACATGACTTAATTTCTTCAGGATTGCCTTTCGATTTGAGTAGTCCTGAAACCGTTTCCCGAATTAACCATTGCGTGAATTCAGTATGTTTCTCGTGACTATGTTCAACTTTAGCGTCGTACTTCATGCTTAAGCTTTATAACGATAAGGGTAACTTGACGGCGAAAGCGTAGCCACGATAGTGGCGAAGCTTTTGCCGGTCAAGTTCACCCGCTGGTTAGGCCTATTGCTTAGCATAGGATTGCCTGATGTATTCCAGTTCCCTAAGTGCGACCTTGTTACCTGGTTCAACCATAAGGGATTCTTCGTAGGCCAGTTCTGCTTCATGCAGATTTCCAAGCTCAACCAGCGAATACCCTTTTCCTCGAAGTGCTGCCCCTTCAAAAGACCGTTGTGACGGGTACCTTCTTGCCAATTGTAGCCCCCGTTCATAAGCAGCAAGTGCGTCATCTGGGTGGTGAGATTGATTAAATGCAAATCCAAGTTCCACTGAGGTATCAGCAGACATTGGGGCTATAGACTGCAATTCCTTCAGGCGGTCTATCGCCACAGAAAATAACCGTTTGTCAGAAGCAATGAACGCTTGCATCTGAATGCACTCCTTGTATCCCCAATCGATCCATTCGAATGACTCACTAGAATTTTTTAAGAATTCTTGATACTCAATATTGGATTGAAATACGTACTGTTTTAACGATCGATCAAATGAGGACTCAAAGGTGCGTCGCAATTCAGCTGCAAAAGTCTCCGCTTCATCGAAGTGCTTGGATTTGACGAGACTTACCAATTGCAGCACACGAGCTCGAAATTGTGAGCCCTTCGCACCTTCAGCTTTTAAATCCGTAGATGTTGTAACGCCATATCCTTCGGCCCGCGCAATCCCCGAGCTGTTAATGACGATGAGCACCAAGAACAGATATTTCATGTGAACAAGCTTCCCATATAATGCCTAGCGTTCAAGGTAACCGGCGACCGGAGGCCGTAGGCCGGAGGGGACCGGCAAGCGCAGCTTGCCGGGCGTCCGGTTGACCGCAGGGTGTACGCCCAGCATGGGCATGAACTTATGGGGTGCAAGTCCCCTGTCGGAGAATTCAACGTTAATCATGTTAGCGATCATAACGACTAGCCGAAGGCAAAGGCAAGCCCGTGAGGGATTGTCTGAAGGAAGCCTAAGTGCAAAACGACGAGCCGACGAACAGAAACTGGATATAAGGCTGAGCAGCAGGGCCGAGTTGACACAGGACAACGAAGGCCATGAATTCGCGCTATACAGTAAATCCGGCGGTGGTGTCGTGACAGTTCATGTTCTTATCTGGGGAGATCTGAAACGCCGGCGGCTCGTGAAGGGCCGCGCGCAGCGTAGCAATGCGATGCGTGACGTTTCAGAAGTCAGCAGCGGTCATAGTAGTCTTGGCGGCGGGAGTGCCCTCAGCGCGAAGGACCAAAGAAACAGGACAAGGCAGCGCCTTGTCAGACTCGGTATTGACGTAGCCCGCGCCCGCGGGAAGTAGCTACCGGCGTATGACAACCGTGCACGCTTTGGACCAGCCACTACTGGAAACCATCGTCGCCCGCGATAACCTGCAACGTGCTTGGAAGCGCGTGAAGGCGAACAAGGGCGCGGCTGGGGTTGACGCGATTTCCGTGGCGGATTTTCCGGCCTGGGCGCAACAACACTGGCCGACCATCAAGACCCAATTGATGAGCGGCGACTACCAACCGCAAGCAGTTCGGCGGGTGTGGATACCCAAACCCAACGGCGATAAACGACCTTTGGGCATACCTACGATCGCCGACCGCGTGATCCAGCAAGCCATCGCGCAACAACTCGCGCCGCACTTCGAACGCGAGTTCAGCCACAACAGCTACGGCTTCCGTCCCGGACGTAACGCCCACCAAGCCATCCGGCAAGTGCGCGACTATATCCGGGCGAAATACCGGATGGTGGTGGACATCGATTTGGCCGCCTTCTTCGACAACGTCAGTCACGACGTGTTGATGCGACTGCTCGGTCAACGCATTAGCGACAAGCGGGTGCTGCAACTGATCGGTCGTTATTTGCGCGCCGGCGTTATCGAAAACGGCCAATGGCAAGCGACCACTAAGGGCGTTCCCCAAGGCGGTCCGCTATCGCCGTTGCTGGCTAATATCGTGTTGCACGAGTTGGACGTTTACCTGCACCAGTGCGGCCATCGGTTTGCCCGATACGCCGACGACTTCGTCATCTGTGTGCGCAGCCTACGGGCGGCACAACGAGTGCAGGCCAACATCACCCGGTTTCTGGAGCAGCGGTTGAAACTACACGTCAATCTCAACAAAAGTCGTATCTGTACCAGCAACGAATTGGAGTTTCTCGGGTTTTGCTTCCGAGGCAACAAAATCGTCTGGAGCGACAAGGCGCTACACCGCTTTAAACGTCGTATCAAACAACTCACAGGGCGTTCGTGGGGCGTCAGCCTGGTTTATCGCTACCGCGAACTGCGCCGCTATATCGTGGGTTGGATGAACTACTTTGCGTTATCGGAATATTACCGGCCAATCCCTGAATTGGATGAATGGCTACGGCGGCGAATGCGTTGCTGCTACTGGACAGATATATGCTCCTGCAATATCTGCATTCACGCCATCCTTGGCGATCAAACAGTGGCGGTGGCCGCGCACCAAGATCAGCCATCTGGTCAGTTTGGGCGTCAGCTTAAAGGAAGCGATTAAAACTGGCGTCAGCTCGAAAGGGCCTTACGCCATGTCGCGGACACCGATCACGCAAATGGCGATGAACAACGAGTGGTTAAAAGCGCAGGGCTTGGTGTCGATCAAAGACCAGTGGGTACGTTTTCATTACCCTGTTTCAACCGCCTAGTGCGGACCCGCATGCTAGGTGGTGTGGGGAGGGCGGGAGAGATACTCGCCCTTACCCGATTAGGCCGAACGCTGTGGGTGACCTCATTACGGTTGCCTCCGCTGGACCGTCGGCCCCGCTGCTTAGGCCAGGCTGCGCCGTGGGATCAGAGGCCCTGAACACGGTTTAGCCAGCGCCGAAGCCACGATGGAGGAGGCGGAGTGAATGCCTGGAGAATGAAGGGGTCAGTTGGGAGCGAGTGAGACCGAAGGGCCGCTACGACCACGGCTGCGTGGAGAGGCCAGTCGGCCTCCGAAATGCCGGGATGATATTGCCACCGATGATTGCTCGCATCGATCCAGTCGTCCCAGAAGCGAAACCCAAGGGCTAGGTTCTCCTTAGCCACGTGCCAGAAGGGCAGCACCTCGCACTCAATAACATCGTACTCGGCGCCGATCTGGTCGAAAGCACCCGCACGATGGCTCTCGATCGCTCGTTCGAGCGCGGCAGCGAGGACGACTTCGGGATCATCGGTTTCGGGGAAGAGGCTCATGTGTTGTTCGGCCTAACGCCAGCGTAACGAGCCGGTTTGGAGCGCTAGCGGAAAACCGGTCACGTTGACGCAATCGTTATGGTTTAGTCGGTGACATTTAGGACACGCCATCCATTATTTCCTTTCTTAACGAGTATATTCTGACGTGAGTTCCGTCCGTCCGGAAAAATGCACACTTCTGTGACTTTCACAAGATCGGTTTCCAGTGTTTCTTTGGCAGGGAAAGAACATTTAAGGCCTTCTAAATCGGGGAACCCCTTCGTTTCCATTTCTTTCCGATAGGCTAATTCAAGCGTTTCTGCAGCCTGCTTGACTAGCCCTCCATCTTTTGAAAATTCCGGATTTATATTCTGTAACATGAGGCGGCCTTCTTCGAAAAAATCTTTTGCTGAGACGGCGTCATCAATGCTCTTTCTTCGGTACGCTTCCTCAAGAAATTGAATGGCTTGCTCTGGCGTACTGAAATTCTTTATATTTTCCCCCAATACCACGGGCGAAAGGGTAAATAAGGCGATTAGGTGTAATTTACGCATATTTTTTATTGAGCCATAACGAATAGAGTTAACCTGCCAAAACGGAGCGAAGCGGAGTTTTGGTCAGGTTTAACGACTGGTTAAATGCCTTGATGACATTTCCAAACAATAATTTTGATTCAAGCAAAGAAACACGAATGACGCTGAAAATCATGGCTTAACCTGGAGGGAAAAACCTTGTCTGGTTGAACGCATGTTAACCTGCAAGGTTTTTCCCTCCAGGTAATAACATATTTTCATGATTTCTTCAGCCATTATTTGCTATTTCTTTACGATAAATTAATTGCTTTCCAAGCCTTTCGAGATTGGCCCCGCATTTAACTATTGATTATCAGGCAAATCTGCCCGTATAAGTTGATATTAACCGCCTTTTCAGGCACTTTTGCCTGCGTATCCGGAAAAGTGGGCATGTTTGCCTCGATAACTTGCTATTAGCCTGGAAATCAGGCAATCTTGCCTGCGTATTATGTTGCAACTGACTTTATCAGGTAGGTGTTTTATGTCAAGTACAAAATCGCCAACCTTATTGGACGATGTGCGTCGCGTGATGCGGCTGAAACATTATTCCTTGCATACCGAACGTAGTTATTCCGATTGGATCAAGCAGTTCGTCAAGTTTCATCGGATGACGGAACGGCAGGCTTTGTTCGATGACAGCGAGGCCAAGATAGAAGTTTTTTTATCTCACTTGGCGACTCAGCGTGAGGTCGCGCCGGCAACGCAAAACCAAGCGATGAATGCCTTGGTGTTTTTGTATAAGCATGTCCTGAATAAGCCCTTGACCAAGCGTATAGACGCGATCCGCTCCAAAATGCATCGCCATGTTCCGGTCGTGTTGTCGGTGGACGAAGTGAAGCAAGTCTTGGCGCGGCTGGAGGGCTTACCGCAACTGGTGGTCAAGCTGTTGTACGGCAGCGGTTTGAGAATTAGCGAAGCCGTCCGCCTCAGGGTGCAGGACATCGATTTTGCCTACAAGCAAATTACCGTGCGTTCCGGTAAGGGCGACAAGGACAGGGTGACGACGTTTGCCGCCTCGCTGGCACCGTTGTTGCTGAACCATCTCGACAAGGTCAAGGCGGTTCACGATCAGGATTTAGCCGACGGTTACGGGGCGGTTTATCTGCCTTATGCGTTGGCGAAAAAATACCCGAATGCCGAGCGCGAATGGGGTTGGCAATACGTGTTTCCGGCGCGTTCGTTGTCGGCCGATCCTTTATCCGCTGCGACACGGCGGCATCATTACGATCAGTCGCTCATCAATAAGGCGATTCGGGTGGCGGTGCGGCAAGTCGGTATCGCCAAGCGGGTATCCGCGCACACTTTCCGCCACAGCTTCGCCACGCATTTGCTGCAACGCGGCACGGACATTCGCACGATTCAAGCGTTGTTGGGGCATAACGATTTGGAAACCACGATGATTTACACCCATGTGCTGCATCAGGGTGGGCAAGGCGTCGTCTCCCCGCTGGACGATTTGGAGGGGGCGGCCGATCCGCAATCCGGCTAGCGGTTCCAGCGTGGAACCGTGGGAGCAAAGCGTCGGCGGTATTCGGTAGCCCGAGTCAAATCCACGGTCTTTCCAGTGACGGAACGCGGCAGGCGAAAAGGCTGCCGGACTATCGCCCTTTACGTTGCCCGCTTTGCCAGACAGTCTGCCGTCTGCAACGCGATTTCCAATTCCTCGTTGGTGGCGATGACCAGCACCGCGACTGGCGTACCGGCCGGGTGGATCGCGGTCGGCTTGACCGGCGCGGCGTTGAGCTTGGGATCGACGGCGATGCCCAAGCCGGTTAGGTCGGCACAGCAAGTTTGGCGCAGCCAGGCGTCGTTTTCGCCGATGCCGCCGGTGAAGACCAGCGCATCCACCCGGCCCAGCACCGCAAAGTACGCGCCGATGTATTTCTTGATTCGGTAGGCGTACATCGCCAAGGCCAGCTTGGCCGAGTCGTCGCCTTGCTCGGCCTTGGCGTGGATGGCGCGCATGTCGTTTTCGCCGCAGACGCCCAGGCAACCGCTGGCTTTGTTGTAGAGCTGGTCGATCGCATTCAGGTCCATGCCCAGCGTGCGGGCCAGATAAAAGGCGATGGCCGGATCGATGTCGCCGCAACGGCTGCCCATCATCAGGCCTTCCAGCGGCGTCATGCCCATCGAGGTGTCGACGCTGACGCCGCCGGCGATCGCCGCTACGCTGGCGCCGTTACCCAAGTGCAGGGTTATCAAGTGGGTATCGGCCAGCGGCTTACCCAGCAATTTGGCGGCTTGTTTGGCGACATAAGCATGGGAGGTGCCGTGAAAACCGTAGCGGCGCACGCCGTGTTCGATGTACAACTGGCCGGGCAGGGCATAACGGAAGGCGTAGTCGGGCAGCGTGTGGTGGAAGGCGGTATCGAATACCGCGACTTGCGGAATCTCGCCCATCTGCCGCAACGCGGCTTCGATGCCGGACAGATTGGCCGGATTGTGCAGCGGTGCCAGCGGGATGGTTTCGGCGATTTGCCGGGTGACGTCGGCGTCGATCAGTGCCGGTTCGCGGAATTTCTCGCCGCCGTGCACCACGCGGTGGCCGATGCCGGCCAGCGGCTGACCATTGACGACCCCGCTGGCGGTCAGCGTTTCGAACAATAGGCCGAGCGCCTGGCCGTGGTCGGCGATGGCGGCGTCGATTTGCCGGTTGTCGGCGCCGATCCGGTAGGCATGGCGGGCATCGGCGCTGCCGATGCGTTCCAGCAAGCCGGAAATCGAGACGGAATGGTCGTCGGTTTCGACGACGCTGTATTTAACCGACGAGCTGCCGGCATTTAGAACCAGAATTTTCATCGCGAGTAATTGGCGGTTTGCGGTGATTGGATGGCGGTCGATGGTTTAAAGTCATTTGCCGGTGAAGCGCCGCCGATCGCGGCTGAGGCCGCTCCCACGGCCACTTCATTTTCGGCCAGGCGCGGACGCGAATTCGTCATCGTCAGGCTGGCTTCGGCGCGCCGAATCGGGCGGTGGCGGCGAGTAGCGGCTCTCCAGGTCTTGATCGATTTTGGCGGCCAGCGCCTCGACGGCCTTGCCGGTCAATTTGGCGTCGCCGCCCTTGGATTCGGTGATGTAATTGCCGACTATTTTTTGCTGCTTGACCTCCACCAAGTGGCCCATCAAGTAAACGAACAAAAACGACGGTTTATGCAAGCGGCCGACCAGCACGTAATCGGCGGCATGGCGCGAGCCGAGTTGAGCGGCCGCGTCGGCATGATCGAACAAATATCCGACGCCGCTGTCGGCGCCGTGTTGTTCGGCGTGCGGTATATCGACGATGCGATAACCGGCGCCGGCCAATTCGCGTTCCAGCAACGGTTTTAACGACGCGGTCCGCTGGATTTCGGCCGGTAGGCCGGGGGCCAGCGTCATATCCTTGAGCTCGAAGTTCAGAATCGCGATGCGGGTTTCCGCCGTTAGCGGCGCGGCCCATAGCAGCCAGGCCCAGATCGTTAGTCTCGCGGAATTCATCGGCAGCGTCACGCCGGCGCGGCTTGCTGGGCCTGGATCGCGGTAATCACGACGGTATTGACGATGTCGGTCACCGTGCAGCCGCGGCTCAAGTCGTTGACCGGTTTGTTTAAGCCTTGCAGAATCGGGCCGATCGCGATTGCGCCGGACGAGCGCTGCACGGCTTTGTAGGTGTTGTTGCCGGTGTTCAGGTCCGGAAACACGAACACGGTGGCCTTGCCGGCCACCTGGCTGTCCGGCAATTTGGTTTTGGCGACGCTGGCATCGACCGCCGCGTCGTATTGCATGGGTCCTTCCAACAGCAGATCGGGGCGTAAGGATTGGGCGATGCGCACCGCTTCGCGGACCTTATCGACCGCCTCGCCCTTGCCGGATTCGCCGGTCGAGTAGGACAGCATGGCCACGCGCGGTTCGATATTGAAGGATCGCGCGGTATCGGCGGCGTTGATGGCGATATCGGCCAGTTGTTGAGCGTTGGGGTTGGGGATCACCGCGCAATCGCCGTAAACCAGTACCCGGTCTTCCAGACACATGAAGAACACGCTGGAGACGATGGAGGCGCCGGGTTTGGTTTTGATGATTTCGAAAGCCGGGCGGATCGTGTGCTGGGTGGAATGCACCGCGCCCGATACCATGCCGTCGGCGTGGCCGAGGTGGACCATCAAGGTACCGAAATAGCTGACGTCGGCGACCAAGTCGTAGGCGGTATCGAAGACGATGCATTTGTGCTTGCGGGCTTCGTAATAGGTTTCGGCGTAGAGCCGGCGTAGTTCGGAAGTCATCGGATCGATGATGTCGACGCCGTCCAGTTTCAGCGACAGGCTTTGGATCTTTTGGCGGATTTCCGCTTCGTTGCCGAGCAGGGTGATTTTGACCACGTCGCGCAGCAGCAGGATTTCGGCGGCGCGCAGAATGCGTTCCTCGTTCCCTTCCGGCAACACGATGTGCTGCTTTTTGGCCTTGGCGCGTTGCAACAAATCGTATTCGAACATCAGCGGCGTGATCTTGCCGCTGACTTTGCTGCTTAGCCGCAGGCGCAAGCCGACCATGTTGATATTGGCTTCGACCAAGCCCAGCGCCTTGGCGATTTTGCGTTCGTTTTGACTATGTAAGCGCGGCCCGATCTGACTGACTTGCATCGCGGTGGTGAAGGTGTCGGAATCGACGCCGAGTACCGCGAATGGGGTTTCGCCGAGGCCGTCGATCAATTTCCGCACTTGCGGCGCCGGCTCCTGGTGGCCGGTCAGCAGCAAACCGGCGATTTGCGGGTAATTTTTGGAATGGTAGGCCATCAGGCTGGCCATGACGATATCGGAGCGGTCGCCGGGCGTGATGATCAGATCGCCGGCTTCGACGTAATCCAGAAAGTCCGGTACCAGCATGGCCGCGACCTTGTAATGCGACACTTCCCGGCCCATCGCGCCGTTCTCGCCGGAAAATACCTTGGCGTCGATGGCCCAGGCGATGTCGCCGACGCTGGGTTTCTCCAGGGCCGGATCGCCGGGAACGATGTAAACCGGAAATTCCGGATCGTGGGGGAGGGTGTGGCGCAAGGTGTCGGTCAGCTCGAGCGACGCGCCGTTGACGACGGTGGCCAGCAACTCGCAATCGTGTTCGTGCAAAGTGTGTTTCAGGCTGACCAGACTATGCAGGATTTGCTCCTGAGTACGATGGGAGCCCTGAATGACAGGCATCAGCAAGCAACCCAAATTGTTGGCGACGTCGAGATTGAATTCGAAGGCGAAGGCCGCGTTGTCGCGGCGCGGCGCGGTGCCGACGCACAGAATGTGTTCGCAACGCGCCTTCAAGGCCCGATACTTGGCCAAAATCAATTTCAGCAGTTCGTCGTATTGTTCGGCGGCCAGCAGCTCGCGGGCCTCGTCGGCATTGCAGCCGTACATCGCTTCCGGCGGACAAGGCAGCGCGTAGCGGTGGCTGATGAATTGAATCATGTCGTCCTTGGCCGGACTGGTTTGGATGATAGGCCGGAAAAAGCCGATGTGGCCGGCGAAACCGGACAGCATCTCCATCACGGCCAGCATGATCAAGGACTTGCCGCTGCTCTCGTCGGTGCCGGCGATATAGATGTCCTGGGCAATCAACGGTTCGGGATTCGGGAGCGCGGATAGATCTGGCATGGCGGTCGTCGCGGTTGACTGGGTGATAAGGCAAGTTTAGCGCAGAACGCGACGGCGGACCGAAAGGCGATTATTCGTGCCGTCGCGGAATCGGGAAACATCCCGAGTCATTTTGTTGTAAAACATCTCTTTTTCCAATAACGGGCCGGATCGCTTTCAAATTCCGGTTTGCTCTGCAACGGAAGTGATAGTGGCTATACTAGGTAACCGGCGCAGGGACTAATTGACTATCGACGATGGCGAAATTTACCGTTTATTTTAAAGACAAGGCGATCCAGGCGGGCGTATTCGATTCCGGCATCGTGCATATCGGCCGCGACGATACCAACGACGTGGTCGTCGACAGTCTGGCGGTCGCGCCGGCCCATGCGGTGGCGGTGGTCAAGGGCGACGACTGCGTGATCAAGCAGCTGAACGAGGAGTTTCCGCTGGTCGTCAACAATCAGCGCGCCAAGGAATGGAATTTGCGCAATAACGATATCGTCAACATCGGCAAGCATTACATTCTTTATCAGACCACCGGCCGGTTTCAGGAAGCGGTGTTCACGGCGCCGGTCGCCAATCCGGACGCGGGCGTGGAAGCCTTGAATCGCCGTTTGGACGAGGCCGCTAAAAGTACCGAAGCGAATTTACAGGTGATGAACGGTATCCATATCGGCCGGGTGTTGCGGCTTAGAAAAGCCATGACCCGGATAGGCCACGACGGCGCCGGCGTGGTGGTCATCGCCCGTCGCAAGGACGGTTATTTCGTGTCGGCGCTGCAGGGTCACGACGGCTTGGCCGTCAACCGGGAGCCGCTGGGCGACCGGATCGTCAGATTAAACGCCGGCGATGTGATTGTCGTCGACAATGTCGAAATGAAATTTTTCCCGGAATAGCGCCATGGCATTCGAAAAAAGCGAAGACAAACGCCGGTTTCAACGGATTTTTTACCATGCCGGCGCGGTGTTGACCGGTCCGGACGGTCCGCTGGCTTGCAAGATTGCCGATTTGAGCCTGCGCGGATGTCTGTTGCGCTTCGATCAAGCCTGGACCGCCGGTCTGGGGGGGGACTATACCTTGAGTTTCGAATTGTCCGACGACGCGGCGATCAAGATGGCCGTCAGCGCCACCCATGCCGAAGACGGGCAAGTGGGTTTCAAATGCGAGCACATCGACATCGAAAGCATTTCCTATTTGCGCCGCTTGGTCGAATTGAATCTCGGCGACAGCGAATTGCTGGAGCGCGATTTGGCGGCGCTCGGCGACTTTTCCTAAATCGCGCTAGATCAGTCCGGCCAGCCACAAACGGGCGCGCAAGCCCCATTCGCTGGTATAACCCACCGTGGTAAACACAATTTGGCCGGTACGGTTTAGAAAGAACAGCGCCGGCACCCCGCGCAATCCGTAGCGCAGCCCCAACTCGCCGTCGGGGTCGTTGACCACCGGCCAATCCAGACCGCGTTCGTTGAGATAGCGAGCCACCTCGGCGGCATCGCCGGAGCGCTCGGCCACGGTCAGGCCGGGATAATCGCGCAACACCTTATCCACTTGAGTCTGAATCCCGCGACAGACGCCGCACCAACCGGCCCAGAAATAAATCAGCGCCGGGCCTTGAGCGACCCCGGCCAGCGCATCGCGGTTTTGCAACGTGCGTTGTTCGATCGCCGGCGGTTTGCCGGTCACCAAATCCTGGCTGACCAAAAATTGGCCGCCGAAGATCAACACGGCCGCGAACAAGTAAAAAACCGAATTTCGCATGCTACAAACCTTGCATGATCGCGGCGCCGTGTTGCTTCAGCCAAAGCCGTTGCTCCCGGTAGTTCGGCAAATGCGCCTCGACCAATTGCCAGAAATCAGCCGAATGATTTTTATGGCGGATATGGCACAGTTCGTGGACCACGACGTACTCCAGCGCGGCGGGCGGTGCCAGCATCAACAGCCAGTTCAAATTGATGTCGTTCTTCGGTCCGCAACTGCCCCAACGGCTTTTTTGGGTTTTGATGCGGACGGCGCGCGGCATCAAGCCGTGACGAGGGGCGTGGCGTTCTATCCAATGCAGGGCTTGGATACGGGCTTGGCGTTTCATCCAGTCGCCGAGCGCCAGTCGGATGCGTTCGGATTCGTCGCCGGTCTCGCCGGCCGGCATGCGTACGTGAAAGCCGCTACCGTCGCGTAGCTCGACGCCAACCGTTTTGCGGGCGGCGGTTTCGATCCGCAGCGGAATCCGCTCGCCTAAATACGGGACGGCCGCGCCGTCAGAATATAGCGCCGGTGCCCAAGCCGGCGCCGGCCGGGTTTTTTCGGCGACCCGTCGTAGCGCCGCGCGGATCCAATCCTGTTGCGCGGCGACGAAGGCTTGGATTTGTCGTTCGGGAACCTTGGGCGGAGCGACCACTTCCACCCGGCCCGGCTTGACGACAATGCGAGTGCGTTTGGCTCGGCTGCTGCGGCGCAGATGAAATTCGGTGGCGGCGGTCACAGTGGCGGCTCCATCATGCGGTCTTTCAGCTCGGTCCACAGGCTGATCCGGTCCGAGCCGCCGACGCGCTGGCCGGAGCCCTTGCTTTTAGCCAGCCACAAGCCGGTACCGTTAAAACTGTAGACCGGTTGCAGATCGCGGCGCTTGCCGGCCGGCAGGATGGCGGTTTTCAAGTTGTCCAAGACCAGCGGCTCCGCGCGCGGCGATTCGAAATAGGTGAGTACCATGTGCGCTTGATTCAACTCCAGTGCTTTGACGTAGGTGATTCTTAATTTGCTGTCGCTGACGCCCATTTCCACCAGCGTGAAATATTTGGCGATCGAGTAATCCTCGCAATCGCCGGCGCCCTTGACCAAAAACTCCGTCGGCGTGGCCCAATAATCGGTTTTGTGCCACAGCGCGATGTCGTCGACGAATTCGACGTTTTGATTGAAGAAGTCGTTGACCCGGCGCATTTTCTCATCTTCGGAAAGGTCGCGGCCGGAAGCGATCAGTTGCTGCCAGTCCAACAGCCGCTGCTTGGCCGGCGCGCCGTATTTTTTTTCGACCGCCGCCAGCATTTCCGGATCGAGGCCGAAATCCTGGGCCAAGGCCAGACACGCCAGCCAAAAAGCGGCGAATACCGCGCCGATCAGACCGCGCGGCGCCCGGATACTAACGGCTAGCACCGGCGAGACCCATCGCCTTCAAGGTTTGGTAGTCGGCTTCCGATTGAACGTTTTCGGCAAGAACGGCAATGTCCATTAGGGCCGCGATGTCTTGAACGGTCTGTACGAACACGTGTTTTTGCGCCGAGTCGCAGACCCCGTTGCCGAGGTCGCGGGCCAAACGGATGAAGTCCGGCCGCAAACGCTTGACGGTCTCGGCCGATAGCGATTGGGTTTCGAAGCGTTTGATCATGACCCGGCCGCCCAGGCTATGCACGTCGGCGATAAAATCCCGGTAGGCTTCGACATCCTTGGCGACCGCGTAAGCCGACAGGCTAAAGACCAGTTGCTTGGCGGCGATCGGGCTTTGCTTTAACAAAATTTCCAGCCAACGGCGAAATTCGCCGTTTCTGACGGTGCGGGTCGACAGGTTGACGGCGATGCTATGGGCAAGGTGGCCGTCGCGGATGTGGTGTACGACTTGTTCGATGATGCCGCGATCCAAGTCGACGATTTTGGCGAACTTCTCGGCAATCGAAATGAACGGGCCGATCGCGACCAGTTCGCCGTGACGGTCGTGGACCTGGATAAAGGCTTCTTCCATCAACAGCGCGCCAGTGGCGAACGCGGCGGTCTGGCCGATATACCACACGGAATAGTCGCAGCGGTCCACGCAATCGAACACCAAGCTCTTCCAGGCCGTGATGTCGCGGGCGATATTGTCGCCGGCCCGAATGAAATAACTGTTGGCGCCGATCAGCTGAGCTTGTTCGTGGGCTTCGTGGGCGGCTTCCAACAGCGATTCGGCGCTGCCGACCGGGTTCAGGCGAGCGACGCCGATGTGGACCAAGTCGGGTTTACGGTACTGTTCCCCCAATTGCGCGATATCGACGGCCAGGCTTTTTAACAAATCTTCGACGAAGCCTTGGTCGGCGGTTTCGATCAATAGCGCGAATTCGGCGCCGTAGAACCGGTAAGGCTTGACCGGATGGGCCGCGCTATCCGCGGTGTGTTGCAGCAGTTTGGCGAAGCGGCTCAGCAGATCGTCGATGGCCGCGCTGTCGTGTTCCTTGACCAATTCGGACAGACTGTCCAGGCGGATCAAGGCGACGTGGGCGTCGCCGTGCTCGGCGAACAGCGGTTTCAAGTCGGTTTCGAACACCGACTTTTTGTACAAACCGGTCAAATCGTCGCGCAACAGGCTGGCGCCCATCCGATCCAGCTTGGTTTGCAGCGAGGCGATCGCGGTTTTGATTTTTTGCGACATCGTATTCATCGACGCGGCGACATTGCGGACCTCGCGGGTCCAAGGCAGCGCGTGTATCGTCTCGTAGTGGCCTTCGCTGATACGGCGCGCCAGCCAGTCGATTTTATTCAACGGTGCCAGCGTCATCCGCAACACAAACACCAGCAGACTGATCGACACCAGGAATGCGGCCAACGAATAGTAAAATGCCGATTTGGCTTGCTCGTACAGTTTCAGATAGGCAAAGCCGGGATTGACGGTCACGTAGACGACGCCGGCCAGATTCCAGCCGGTACTGATCTCGGCTTCGGCGGTGGCGGAGGTCATCGGCAGCCGGTCGATGAACCAATCGGGCACGCCCTCCACGCGCTTTTCGCTGATCAGTTCGACCAGTTCGCGGTTTTCGGCGTCCACGATGCGAATCTCCTTGTAATAGCCCATGTCGAAAATCGCGCTGGCCATCGACTGGATGACTTGATCGTCCGGGTTGGTCATGTACGGGCTCAGCGACAAGCCCAGCGAGGTCGCGGTATCCTGGGCATGGCTTTTCGACTCGCCTTCCAGATAATCCTTGATGTTGCCGACGCTCAGCGCGAAGTTGACGCTGAATATCATCAAAAACAGCGCCGAGATCAGGATTAACAATTGTTTGGATAAAGACATGGGAGGGTTTCCTAGGTGTCCTGATTGATCATGTGCGTGGCCAGATTTTGCAAGGCCGCGCGGATATTGTCCCGGAGTCTGGGGTCCATCGCGATTTCGTCCAGTGCCTTGTTCATGCACAGCATCCACTGGTCGCGCTCGGACTCGCCGATTCGAAACGGCAGATGCCTGGCTCTGAGCATCGGATGACCGAACTCCTGCATGAAAAGATCCGGGCCGCCCAGCCAGCCCGAGAAAAACTTGAACAATTTGTCCTTGGCCGACGCCAGATTGTCGGCGTGCATCGCCCGTATGCCTTGGGCTTCGGGCAGAATATCCATGTAGAAATAAAAACGGTCGACCAGACTGCGCAGCGCCGCTTCGCCGCCGGCCAGTTCGTAGGGGGTGGTGCTTGTCATCACCTTTTAGCCTCTAGTTTGCAAATTGTTTAGGTATACTAGCAGACGGCGCTGCCGATGCCGGGAAACTCCGGCGCGATTAAACGGTCACAGCGACACTTGTTCAACTCAAGAGGATAACCAATCATGCGTTTAAACACTGCAACCGTTCGTTCGGAATCTCGCATTCTGACGACCAATAAAGTTTTGAAGAATACCTATTTGTTGTTGTCGATGACCTTATTGTTCAGCGCCGGCACCGCCGCGTTGGCGATGATGCTGAATCTGCCGCATCCCGGCCTGATCGTGACGATGGTCGGCTATTTCGGCTTGTTGTTCCTGACCACCCGGTTCAGCAATAGCGCGCTGGGCTTGGTATTCGTGTTCGCGTTGACCGGCTTCATGGGCATGACGCTGGGACCGATTTTAAATATGTATATCCAGGCCTACAGCAACGGTCATCAATTGGTCTTGACCGCGTTGGGCGGTACCGGAGTGATCTTTTTGGGCTTGTCGGCTTACGCGCTGATCAGCCGCAAGGATTTCAGCTTCATCGCCGGTTTTTTAATGGTTGGCATCATGGTGGCCTTCCTGGCCGGTCTGGCGGCGGTCTTGTTCTCGATTCCGGCCTTGTCCTTGGCGGTATCGGCAATGTTCATCCTGTTGATGTCGGCGATGATCCTGTACCAAACCAGTGAAATCATCCACGGCGGCGAGACCAATTATATTCTGGCCACCGTGTCCTTGTACGTTTCGATTTACAACTTGTTTACCAGCTTGTTGCAATTGCTGGGCGTGTTCGGCGGCGAGGATTAATCGCTGATTGCTACCTAAAATAGGGCGGCTCCGGTCCGCCCAGTCCCCCAAAAGCCCCACTGACTTCGTGGGGCTTTTTTTGGCAAAAATTTCGCGGCGTGGAAACGGCTTCAATAGCACTGGAACGCGTTCCGAATCGGTATCGTCAAACGCAAACTCGGCCCTATTGACCACGGGTAGTCCGTTCGGGCCGAGCTCGTCGAAACCCGCTGGCGAGCCCTTCGACAGGCACAGGGCGAACGGTAACTAAGGGCCGTTATAATAGGCGCGGCACTCGACTCGACCGACAGCTACGCATTCCCGCCGCTCCGATGCCCCGACGCAAATTCGACCCTTTGCAACGGCTTTAACCGTGATGGCTGATATTCCGGCACGGCAGGCCGTTCTCCCTTCCTTTGTCTAGCCTTGACGCTGGCGCGCCGACGCGGCAATAATCCGGGCCGTTTTGGAACAATCATCCGACGGTTATGGAACAACTCACCGACCTAAAAGCCATCCTCCACTCCAAGCGCGCCAACATCTACTACCTGGAAAAATGCCGGGTGATGCAAAAGGACGGCCGCGTGCTGTACCTGACCGAAGCCAAGGACGAAAACCTGTATTGGAACATCCCCATCGCCAATACCACGGTGATTCTGCTCGGCACCGGCACCTCGATTACCCAGGCAGCGATGCGGATGCTGGCCAGCGCCGGCGTGCTGGTGGGATTTTGCGGCGGCGGAGGCACGCCCTTGTTTAGCGGCTGCGAAATCGAATGGCTCACCCCGCAAAGCGAATACCGCCCCACCGAATACATCCAGGGCTGGCTGAAATTCTGGTTCGACGACGCGCAACGTCTGACAGTCGCCAAGGCTTTTCAACAAGCCCGCGTCGATTACATTCGTAAGGTATGGAGCAAGGACCGCGAACTGCAGGCTGAAGGTATCTTCGCTGACGACAGCGCCATAGCTGCCGCGCTGGACAATTACGCCGGCAAGCTCGGCAGCGCCGAAAAAACCGGCGACCTGCTGCAACGCGAAGCGCTATTGACCAAACAGCTCTACCGTTACGCCGCCAAGGCCACCCAACACGGCGATTTCAGCCGCGACCACGACGCCACCGACCTTGCCAACGGTTTCCTTAACCACGGCAATTACCTGGCCTACGGCCTGGCCGCCACCACCTTATGGGTACTGGGCATCCCGCACGGTTTCGCGGTCATGCACGGCAAAACCCGGCGCGGCGCGCTGGTGTTCGACGTTGCCGACCTGGTCAAGGACGCCATCGTCCTGCCCTGGGCTTTCGTCTGCGCCAAGGAAAAAATGAGCGAACAGGAATTCCGCCAGCAAATCCTGCAAAAATTCACCGACCACAAAGCGCTGGATTTTATGTTCGAGCAAGTCAAGCGAGCCGCCATACAACAAACCGACGACGTGAACAATGCCGTTCGTGGTGAGCCTGTCGAACCACAAACTGACGGCGTAAACAAAACTGTTCGTGGTGAGCCTGTCGAACCACAAACTGACGGCGTAAACAAAACTGTTCGTGGTGAGCCTGTCGAACCACAAACTGACGGCGTAAACAAAACTGTTCGTGATGTGCCTGTCGAACCACAAACTGATGACGTAAACAAAACCGTTCGTGGTGAGCCAGTCGAACCACGAACACATCAACTGGACGACCGCCCATGATGGTCACCTTCGTCAGCCAATGCCAGAAAAAAGCCCTGGCCCGCACCCGCCGCGTGCTGGACGCCTTCGCCAACCGCATCGGCGACAACACCTGGCAAACCGTGATTACCGAAGAAGGCCTGATCGCCGTCAAAACCCTGCTGCGCAAGACCGCCACCAAAAATACGGCGGTTAGTTGCCATTGGATTAGGTCACGGAGCCGGAGCGAATTGGTTTGGATAGTCGGCAATCGCAAGCGCTTCAATGCCGAGGGGGTTGTGCCGGTCAACAGCACGCAAAAGAATCTGCTGAACAGCCAATGGGAAAACAACTGGACCTATTTGCCGGCCATCAAAGCCTTGGTCGCAGTTGCGGCGTTACTACACGATTGGGGCAAGGCAACTGCTTTGTTCCAAAGCAAACTCAAATCCAGCTCTTGCGTAGGCGATCCGCTACGCCACGAATGGATTTCCTGTCTGTTGTTGAATGGTTTGGTACGGCTTGCGGGTGATGAAGACAAAACTTGGCTGAGGCTGTTGGGCGATGACAACTGGGACGAAGCAGCGTTAAAAAATCTGACCGCCGAAAACCTGAAAAATCCATTGGCCGACTTACCGCCGATTGCACAACTCGTCGGCTGGTTGATCATGAGTCATCACCGCTTGCCGAGTCGCTTCAAACCGAACGACGAGTCGGGACAGAATCGAGAAAGTCTGGCGCGCATGCTGAAAAGCTTGAACGCGGACTGGGGCTACCAAAATCCCAACGACGACGATAAGCGCCTGAAAGCCTGCTTCGAATTTCCAGACGGTTTGTTGTCGCAATCCGATCCATGGCGCAAACAACTGAAAAAATGGTCGGCCAAGTTGCTACAGAACCAAGTGCCGATCCAAGCCTTGCTCGACAACGGCGCCTACCGGCTGTTGCTGCACCATGCGCGTTTGTGCCTGATGCTGGGCGATCACTATTACTCGTCCTGCCAAGCCGACGGCAATTGGCAGTCGGTAATCGATCTTTACGCTAACACTGATAGCCAAAAACGGCTCAAACAAAAACTGGACGAGCATTTGGTCCGCGTCGGCGATCAAGCTTTGAAAATCAGCCAAACCCTGTCGCGCTTCAGTAGCGAGATGGATGCCGCCTACGACATTAAAAGCCTCAAGCAAAAAAGTCCCGCCGGTTTCGAATGGCAGGATAAGGCCGTGGACGGCATCGCCCGCTTCAAAGCCCAACATCAAGCCCAGCAAGAACAAGGCTACGGCTGGTTCGTGGTGAATATGGCCAGCACCGGCTGCGGCAAAACCGTGGCTAATGCCAAAGTCATGCGCGCACTGGCGGACGACGGCGATAGTTTGCGCTACGTGCTGGCCTTGGGTTTGCGGACCTTGACCTTGCAAACCGGCAACGAATACCGCAATCGATTGGGTTTGACCGACCAGGACCTGGCGGTTTTGATCGGCTCGGCGGCAATCAAACAGCTTTACGACAAAGCCGCGCGGAAAAAAGACCAGCCGCCCGGCTACGAAGACATCGGGTCCGAATCCAGAGAACAACTATTGGCGGAAGATCTGGATTTTGGCGACATGCCGCATGCCGAATTTCTCGACGTGCTGTTTCCCAAGCATCAACCCCGGCTGACCGAAAAACACAAGGCATTTTTATACAAGCCGGTGTTAGCTTGCACGATAGACCACATCATCGTCGCCACCGAAACCCGGCGCGGCGGCAAATTCATCCTGCCTTGTCTGCGCCTGTTGTCCTCCGATCTGGTGATCGACGAAGTGGACGACTTTGACGGCACCGATTTGATTGCCATCGGCCGTTTGATCCATTTGGCCGGCATGTTGGGCCGCAAGGTGATGATTTCCTCCGCCACGATTCCACCGGATTTGGCGGAAGGTTTTTTCCATGCGTATCAAGCCGGTTGGCAATTGCACAGCCATTTCAAAACCGCCCATCCGCTAGTGGCCTGCGCCTGGATCGACGAGTTCGGTACGCAAGTCGAGCGACTGGACAACACGGATTCCGATAGCCGTTGCCGGCAATACGCGCAGCTACACCGGCAGTTCATTGGCAAACGGGTCGGCCATCTGCACAAGCAACTTGTCAAACGTAAAGCCATTATCGAACGATGCGACGAACTGCTTGCCTTGAAAAGCCAGCCTGTTGAGCAACGGCAACAGTATTTCGCCAAAATTCGGCTAGCCGCCGAACGGCTGCACGCTGATCATCACAGCATCGATGCCAAAACCGGAAAGCGCGTATCGTTCGGCGTAGTGCGGATGGCGAACATTCCGCCTTGCGTCGCGCTGACACGCTACATGTTGCAAGCGGAATGGGGCTGCAGCATTGAGCCGAAAATCATGGCTTACCATAGCCGGCAAGTGCTGCTAATACGTCATGAACAGGAAAAACATTTGGATGAAATTTTGCAACGCAAGGAAAAACCAGGCCAAACAGCGAAAGCATTTCAGGTCCCCGCAATCCGCCGGCATTTGGATTCCACAGCAGCCGATGACGTATTGTTCATACTGGTGGCGACGCCGGTGGAAGAAGTGGGGCGCGACCACGATTTCGATTGGGCCGTCATAGAACCGTCGTCGTTTCGTTCCATCATCCAGTTGGCAGGCCGGGTGCTACGCCATCGTCGACTATCGGCCGATATCGAACACGCCAATATCGCCGTGATGCAATACAACCTGAAAGCCTTGCGGCAATCGGGCGGCCCGGCCTATTGCCGACCGGGTTACGAAAACGGCAAAAGTCTAAGGTTGACCAGCCACGACTTTGCTCAATTGGTGGACGAAGCCGAATTGAACAAAGTCGTTAATGCCGTGCCGCGCATTCAACGCCCGGAAAAGCTGGAGCCGAAACAGCGCTTAGCTGACCTGGAACACCAAGCCCTACATCAAAGCCTGACCGATTACCGGCAACAAGGCCCGCAAGCCTTGCAGGCCTGGCTGCACGAAAATTGGTGGCTAACCGCCGTGCCGCAGCAAATCAACCCGTTTCGAGCCGGCAATCCGGAAACATCGCTATTTTTGGTCTGGCGAGACGGTAAAGCGGTGTTTTGCGAGAAGGACGAACGCGGGCAATTCATCCCTCGCCAATCCGTATACAACATCGTGCCGGCGGAACCCTTTTCGGCTAAAGCCCAGGCCCGATCATGGATGACGCGCGATTACCAAAGCATATTGCGCCAACACGCCGATAGCGTAGCGGCCGGCGCCGACGTCGATCCCGAACAGCTATTACAAGCCGCATCCGAGCGTTACGGCGAAATCATGATTCGTCCGAATAGCGACAATCCTTGGTTTTATTCGGATCAATTCGGCTTGTATCAAGACATGAATTAGCAGGAACCATAAAAACACGCTTCAAAGGAGGCTATTGCCAATGCACGAATCGATCACAACGTTTTTCGCCGACCGCAAAGCAGCTTGGCTGAAAACCAAATTAAAAACCACGGAAGACCCGGATCAACAAGCCGCCATCCAACAAGAAGCCGAGGACAAATTTTCCTTACCGACCTGGTTGCCGGATGCTGCGCGGCGGGCCGCCTGGTTATCCATGGTCAGCCATCCCGGCAAATTCAGCCATCCCAGCGCCAAAACCAGTTCGGTCATCGCCCAAGGCCAACAGGCGAACGACGGCTACCTGCGTACCGGCAATGTGGATTACGAGTTGGACGTATTCGGCAACGCGGCGGCGATGGATGTTTACAAGTTTTTGACTCTGCCGCTGAATGACGGGCAAACGCTGTTGCAGCACCTGGAACGGGACAGCGAGGAAGCGAAGCGCCTGTTGACGGTGCCGACTGCAAATTACGACAGTCTGCGTTCCGGGTTTTTGACGGTTAAACAAAGCGACGACGGCAATCGGACCGACGGCTTGGTCAAGCAAGTCTATTTTCCGGTCGATGCCGACTATCACCTGCTGTCTATCCTGACTCCAGCTGGTATGCTAACCCAAACCAAAAGCCGCATTGATGCAATGCGCTTTTCCGAAGCCACCAAACAGGCCAAGGACAGCCGGCGTAAAAATGAACACCACGCCGACGGTTTCGACGACATGCTGGGATTGACCGTTACCTTGTACGGCGGCACCAAGCCGCAGAATATCAGTGTCCTGAACAATCAAAATGCCGGCCGGGCATATCTGTTAAGCAGTGTGCCGCCAATCTTCGAGCAGCGGCAGGTGAGATTACCGACTCGACATTTCTTCAGAAACTCGCTATCCGCCCGCCGTTTCCAAGACAGCTTCCAGACCCTGGACCGCTTGATGCGCAGCGGCGTCAACAACATGCACGTTCGCGACGGCATCCGTCATACCCTCAAATACCTGATCGACGCAGTCTTGCGACTAGCCTTCGCCATTCGCGCCACCGGTCCCGGCTGGTCGCAAACCGAGCATTACCGCGACTTACCGCTAGCGCAACGGATTTGGCTCGACGACGCCTATCTGGAACAGCGCGAGCAATCCGAAGTATGGCTGGACGAGGTGGCCGGCGATTTTGCCCGTTGGATCATTCGAACTTACGAATACCTGTGCAAGGACAGCCGCACCAAGCTCGGCGACGACGAATTCCATGAGTTGGCAGCGTTGGCCGAGCAAGCCGTTGCCGCCGACCAGGAGTTTTTCAAATGACGCGCCGTTTTCTGTTAATTCCGCATCTGCGCATTCACAACGCCAACGCGATGAGCAGTCCGTACACCATCGGCTTTCCGGCCATGACCGCTTGGTTGGGTGGCGTGCATGCCGTCCAACGCCATTTACAACAACAGGGATTGACCGACATCGAGCTGACCGGCGTGGCGTTAAGCTGCCATCGCTTCGATTTACAGACCTACAAAGGCCAAGGCGATTTCGTGCATTCCATTGTCGGCACCGCCAATCCGTTGGATAAAGACGGTGGCAGGCCAGCCTTCGTCGAAGAAGCCCGCTGTCACTTGGACGTGTCGCTGTTGGTGGAATTACAAGGCTTCGATACCGACGAACGGGAGCGTCTCGAAATCACGCTTAACCAGCAACTGCGGCGGATGAAATGGGCCGGTGGCGACGTGCTGACCGTTAAGCCGGTGGAAATTCATATCGTCGATGAAGATGACGATCGCAGCGTCAGGAAACTACTCAACCGGCTGATGCTCGGTTACGTGCTAGTCGAGCGCCGGGAACTGATGGTGCAGGCCATGCGCGACGAGCAGCGGGACGCGCTGGATGCCTTGCTGGATTATCTGAAAGTCATGCACCGCAGCGAGCAGGACGAAAGCGGCAAAGTCACATGGAGCAGTCAACGCAAGGCGCCGGGTTGGCTGGTGCCGATTGCGGTGGGCTTTCAGGGTATTTCCGAATTGGGCCAAGCCGCCAACCAACGCGACCTTGACACACCGCACCGCTTCGCCGAAAGCGTGGTCACGCTGGGCGAATTCAAAATGCCGTACCGCATTACCAATCTGGACGACGTGCTATGGCAATACCACGTCGATACCGGACGCAATCTATACCTTTGCCGAACCCTCACAGCAGCAAATCTTATTGGAGACTAAAACATGGCAGCAAAAAACGACGCAACCGTATTGGCTTTCGAAAAAAAATTGGTGCCTTCCGACGGTTATCTATATGGCACTACATGGGACGACCGTAGCAAACCCAAGCCGCTTGGTTTAACACCAAAATCCGTGCGCGGCACGATTTCCAATCGTTTGAAACCCGCGTTGCAAAACGACCCCTTAAAACTCAACGCCGAAGTCGAAAAACCCAACTTGCAAACCGTCGACGCCTGCGCGTTGGCCGAGGATCAAGACACGTTAAAACTGAGCTTTACCCTGAAAGTGTTGGGCGGCGTGGATAAACCGTCGGCCAGCAATGGGCCGAATTTCAACGCGGTTTATCCAGGCGTCGCCCAAGCCTACATCGAACAGGAAGGCTTTGCGGAACTGGCCAAACGTTACGCCGTCAACATCGCCAACGCCCGCTATTTATGGCGCAATCGAGTCGGCGCGGAAAAAATCGAAGTGGTGGTCGATACCGGCGACGGGGACGCATTGGTTTTCGACGCCAAGCAATTTTCCCTGCGTGATTTCAATGCCGATACCCCGGATTTGCAAAAACTGGCCGGAAAAATCGCCGATGCCTTGTGCGGTCGCTTGCCGTATTTATTGATTAGCGTCGAGGCCTACGCCTTAATCGGCAAGGCGCAGGAAGTTTACCCCAGCGAGGAATTGATCCTCGGCAACGGCAAGGGCGACAAAAGCAAAATCCTGTATGCCGTCAACGGCACCGCTGCCTTGCATTCGCAAAAAATCGGCAACGCGCTGCGCACCATCGACACCTGGTATCCCGGCCACGACGATGGCACCGTTGGCATCGGCCCAATCGCCATCGAACCTTACGGCGCGGTGACCAACCTGGGAAAAGCCTTCCGTACCCCTAAAGACAAAGCCGACTTTTACACGCTGTTCGACCGCTTCGCACTCGGCGAAGCGCTTGCCAGCAAGGAGCAAGAGCATTACGTGATGGCGGTATTGGTGCGCGGCGGCGTGTTCGGCCAAAGCGGCAAGGACTGAGCCATGCGGTTTTATTTGGAAATCACCTTGCTGCCCAATCCCGAGGTCGGGCTGAATTTTCTGTGGTTCAAAGTCGTCCAGCAAATCCACTTGGGCTTAGTCGAAATGCAGGACGAGCAAAAGCAAGTGCCGATTGGCGTGTCGTTTCCGGAATATGTGATCGGCGAGAAATACAGCGTGCTCGGCGCAAAGTGCCGGTTGTTTGCCCAAGACGAAGCCACGCTGGCCCGCTTCGACGCGCCGAAGTGGCTGGCGCGGTTGAGCGATTACGTGCATTGCACCAGTATTCGCCCGGTGCCGGACAAGGTGGCGGGTTATGCGATTTACCGGCGCGAACATGCCAAAACCAACCCGGAGCGCTTGGCGCGGCGTTATGCCAAGCGGCACGACCTGGACTTCGACGCCGCATGGAACGGCGTGGTGGAACTTCGCTCCGATTCGAAGGGTGGGGAGACTTATCCCAAGTCGTTTCGCTATTGCGACATGTCGGATAAGCGCATCGCCACGCCGTTTATACGCCTGCAAAGTCTCAGCAACGGCCAAAGCTTTTGTTTGTGGATTAAAAAGGTCACGGTGGCTGAGTCGTCGAGCGGCGAATTTAGTAGTTACGGGCTTAGCGCGACCGCTACCGTGCCTGAGTTCTGACTGTTGATGTCGTCGCCTCGATGCGTCAAACGCTGTTAGGGGAACACCGGCCGAGTGTCGCGCTAAATGCGCGCTCGGCCTAGCCGTTGCTATCGGATAAACGGTCGTCGGCTACGCGTGTTTTGCCCGGCGTCTCGATGTTTTCATTGGTCGAGCAAACTTCGCTTTGGATGGGGGCTAGAATTTTTCCGGAGATTTCGCTGGCGTCCATCTTGACGACGTGAACCATGCCATCGCGGGCGAACACAGCGATGTAGTCGCCAGGATGCAAACCAATAGCTGTGCAAATGGCTTTCGGCAAGGTTACTTGCCTTTTGTCGTTCAATTTGGGCATAGAGTTACCGGTACTTTTAACTCATGGTTAGCAACCGCTGCCGCTCATATTTTCTCAGCGACAATTTTTTTGTAAGTTTGCAAGGCTTTTTTCATGCGCTCGGTCGGTTCGGGTGGATGATCCTCCAAATCAAAAAGCGCCTGCAAGTCTTTTGCGGTCAGGGTAATTTGGGGGCTGATGTTGCTTTGGTCCAATCTAACAAAGCGCTTAATCCACTGAATAGCGGAGGCTATGAATACCTGAATAACATTTCGGTTGTCGGCGTTGGTTTTCATGGTTTACCTACTGATGATTGGAAGTATTGTATCTGTAAGTTATTGCGAATAAAGGCCATTTCTTGAATTCATGATTCTTATCGCTGAACGCTGCTAATAATGTCGGCAGATGCTGTAATCCCGAGAATTGCTTAGCAGCCGCCAAACGTTATGCAGCCAATCTCGCCAACGCCCGCTTTCGGTGGCGCAATATAGTAGGCGCCGAGCGTATCGCCACGCCACGCCGTTTATTCGCTTGCAAAGTCTCAGCAACGGCCAAAGCTTTTGTTTGTGGATTGGCAAATCGGCCGTCGCGGCGCCGCTGGCAGGTCATTTCAGCACTTACGGTTTGAGCCGGACGGCCACTGTCCCCGAGTTTTGACCCAATTTTTTTCGCTCTTTAACAATGTGAACTAAATCAGCCGGTTACGGGTATTGGTTTTACGGATGGTAAAAATGGGTTAATCCGTCCGCTACCCTTGTCGCAACCGGCTTCCCGTTTATTTATAATCAGTCCGCCGCCGCACAGGCGGCTTAGAAATGCACGGCCTGGCCGATTTGATGAATGCCAATGTCCGCCGCCGCACAGGCGGCTTAGAAAGCATGCGGCGAGAAATATCCCGGCTGGGAACAGTCCGCCGCCGCACAGGCGGCTTAGAAAAGCTCGTACACGCCGTGGCCGATGCCGGTGTTGTCCGCCGCCGCACAGGCGGCTTAGAAAGGCTCAAGTACCGCGCCGGCGACCATGAGATTGTCCGCCGCCGCACAGGCGGCTTAGAAATTGGACGTGATCGAAAACGGCCGGCTCAAGTAGTCCGCCGCCGCACAGGCGGCTTAGAAAATCAACGGCATGCTGGCTACGGTTTTCGCGCGGTCCGCCGCCGCACAGGCGGCTTAGAAATAATTTTCAACTCTCGCGTGCAAAACCGGCTTGTCCGCCGCCGCACAGGCGGCTTAGAAAGCTGGATATGCCCAACGCCTCTAAGCAGTTGCGTCCGCCGCCGCACAGGCGGCTTAGAAAATACGCTTCGGGTATTCGCTCATAAAATCGTTGTCCGCCGCCGCACAGGCGGCTTAGAAAGCCGGCGAAAACGTGGCGACGTGTCTGTTACTGTCCGCCGCCGCACAGGCGGCTTAGAAAAACCAACTGACGCCTTATGCCATCAGCGGCGAGTCCGCCGCCGCACAGGCGGCTTAGAAAGCATCGAAACTGGCTAAGTCCGGCCATGCAGAGTCCGCCGCCGCACAGGCGGCTTAGAAATATGCAATGCTCCGGCGTGTAGGCCGTCGCCAGTCCGCCGCCGCACAGGCGGCTTAGAAAAGGAGGCGCTGGATTTGCTGAAAATTGCGCATGTCCGCCGCCGCACAGGCGGCTTAGAAACGCACGATCGGCGCATCCAGCAAATGCCGACAGTCCGCCGCCGCACAGGCGGCTTAGAAAATAAAGATTTTCAAGTCGATCGATATGGCTATGTCCGCCGCCGCACAGGCGGCTTAGAAACTCAATAGTAAATAGTTACGGTGTCGGCCCTGGTCCGCCGCCGCACAGGCGGCTTAGAAAATAAGGAATATAGGCCCCACTTTCCGCCAATAGTCCGCCGCCGCACAGGCGGCTTAGAAAATTTTTGCGCTGGGTTCTGAGGATCGGCGGCCGTCCGCCGCCGCACAGGCGGCTTAGAAAAAAGTCGGCGCAGGAATGGCAATGGCTTAAGGGTCCGCCGCCGCACAGGCGGCTTAGAAAATGCAAGGTCGGTCGGAGACATGCCGGCAGGAGTCCGCCGCCGCACAGGCGGCTTAGAAAGCAAGATCGGCATCGATATTGCCAAGCCTTGCGTCCGCCGCCGCACAGGCGGCTTAGAAAACGAAGACGGCCCGGAATTGCTCAATTTTGCGGTCCGCCGCCGCACAGGCGGCTTAGAAAGCACATGGCGCTTGTCGATGAGCTGCACGCCCGTCCGCCGCCGCACAGGCGGCTTAGAAAATTTACGAAGAAATCGCCCGCAAGAACGGCAAGTCCGCCGCCGCACAGGCGGCTTAGAAATGATCGCCAAGCTGACAAAGCTCAAGCTCGACGTCCGCCGCCGCACAGGCGGCTTAGAAAGGTAATTTTGAATGTGAATACACCAAGCTTTGGTCCGCCGCCGCACAGGCGGCTTAGAAAGGTTGCTCAAAGAAGGTAACGACTGCGACATGGTCCGCCGCCGCACAGGCGGCTTAGAAACAGACGCGGAACACCTGCCGCAGGCTTTGGAAAGTCCGCCGCCGCACAGGCGGCTTAGAAATATATTCCTTATGGTCTTTTGACGAACTACGCGTCCGCCGCCGCACAGGCGGCTTAGAAATTGAATTTGTATTTAACGCTGCCAAGCGCCTTGTCCGCCGCCGCACAGGCGGCTTAGAAAAACCAACAGCGCCATTTCTTGGGTCAGCTTAGGTCCGCCGCCGCACAGGCGGCTTAGAAAAGTCAACGCCGCGCTGTCGATCAGATTGCCGTGTCCGCCGCCGCACAGGCGGCTTAGAAAGCGCCGGGTTGGCTTGGCGATTTTCAGGGTATGTCCGCCGCCGCACAGGCGGCTTAGAAATGATCGCGCTTTGTAGCAGCGGCGTAGATTTCGTCCGCCGCCGCACAGGCGGCTTAGAAAATTCAAAAGCATTGGGACAAAGAAGGCATTTCGTCCGCCGCCGCACAGGCGGCTTAGAAATGGACGATTTCGCTCCATTCGCCGGTTATTTTGTCCGCCGCCGCACAGGCGGCTTAGAAATTGAACTGTCGGCAGTAATGAACCACTTGTCTGTCCGCCGCCGCACAGGCGGCTTAGAAAGGTTATTTTCCAGTCGTTTGTCCAGAAAATTTGTCCGCCGCCGCACAGGCGGCTTAGAAAACCGTCGGCAAACAATTGCGACTGCGAATATCGTCCGCCGCCGCACAGGCGGCTTAGAAATTGGTGCGGTCGAGTTGGCGGCGGGACGGCGAGTCCGCCGCCGCACAGGCGGCTTAGAAAAGTGATAGTCTTGGCGACCCATTACCATTACCGTCCGCCGCCGCACAGGCGGCTTAGAAACTAACGCTCGGCCAATGCACCCGGACTGGCCGGTCCGCCGCCGCACAGGCGGCTTAGAAAGTCTACTTTCAGCGTTGCTTGTCATTGTTTGTGTCCGCCGCCGCACAGGCGGCTTAGAAAAGCATGTACCGATTGCCGCGCGCCGGTAGCCCGTCCGCCGCCGCACAGGCGGCTTAGAAAGATGTAGAACACCAGGCACAACGACGGGTCGAGTCCGCCGCCGCACAGGCGGCTTAGAAAGGAAATAAATCGAGAACCCATGTCCACGCTGCGTCCGCCGCCGTACAGGCGGCTTAGAAATGACGACGAATGGGAAGAGAATATCGACTGGGGTCCGCCGCCGCACAGGCGGCTTAGAAAACGAAATAGTGCCAAACGGGTTTTGCTGGGTAGTCCGCCGCCGCACAGGCGGCTTAGAAAATCCGGCGTTTTTGTGATTGTGGCTCGCATTAGTCCGCCGCCGCACAGGCGGCTTAGAAAGCGTAGAGTTCCTAGGACTGATTGCAACGGCAGTCCGCCGCCGCACAGGCGGCTTAGAAATGCAAATCAGGGTTTCACGCTTGCGAGTATCCGTCCGCCGCCGCACAGGCGGCTTAGAAATAAAAGAAGAACCTAACAAGAATCTAAAAGGGGTCCGCCGCCGCACAGGCGGCTTAGAAAGCACCATTGCCACCGCGCGTACAACCCAGGCGGTCCGCCGCCGCACAGGCGGCTTAGAAAATCAAGAAAAAAGACGGAACCAACCTCTTTACGTCCGCCGCCGCACAGGCGGCTTAGAAATGTCAATGAGCTATCAGCCTGCCTGTGACTTTGTCCGCCGCCGCACAGGCGGCTTAGAAACGCGTCACTCCGACTCAGGCAGACCTTGAAACGTCCGCCGCCGCACAGGCGGCTTAGAAAATTTCATGGCCCTTGTCGTAGACCGAGCCATAGTCCGCCGCCGCACAGGCGGCTTAGAAAGCATAGTGCTGCCACACCGCCCACATCACCTCGTCCGCCGCCGCACAGGCGGCTTAGAAAATTCGGGCAGCGGCGGGCGTGTACGAGGCTAAGTCCGCCGCCGCACAGGCGGCTTAGAAAGACTGGCTATCGTCGATGAACTTGCACATGAAGTCCGCCGCCGCACAGGCGGCTTAGAAATGATGAACACCGACGAGCGACGCTCGTTGATGGTCCGCCGCCGCACAGGCGGCTTAGAAAGGCGGCGAGTGCAGGGCGCACGACTCGGCAACGTCCGCCGCCGCACAGGCGGCTTAGAAATAAAGCCACGATGCAGAGCGCGGCCGATCTTCGTCCGCCGCCGCACAGGCGGCTTAGAAAAGGATCGCCGGCGCAATGCGCGCCCGGCGCAGGTCCGCCGCCGCACAGGCGGCTTAGAAACTCCAGCGCGTGCTCGGTCAGCGCGTAATCGCGTCCGCCGCCGCACAGGCGGCTTAGAAAATATCAATATTGACAGACAGCATTAGCCGCCGTGTCCGCCGCCGCACAGGCGGCTTAGAAAAAAGCCAGCTTCAGCTACATCCGGGCCAAAGAGTCCGCCGCCGCACAGGCGGCTTAGAAATTCGCGCAAGTACTCAAACGTATTGGCTACAGGTCCGCCGCCGCACAGGCGGCTTAGAAAATTCGCCGGTTAGCTTCCAGTCATTCGACCAGGTCCGCCGCCGCACAGGCGGCTTAGAAAAGATAAAAAGCCCTTGCGGGCGGGTTTTAAAAGTCCGCCGCCGCACAGGCGGCTTAGAAATGGCGAAACAGGCCGTAGCAATCGTATGCCTCGTCCGCCGCCGCACAGGCGGCTTAGAAAACGATACCGACCGCACCACCGATTTCGATTTCCCGTCCGCCGCCGCACAGGCGGCTTAGAAAGAGGAAACCGCTAATGCAAATCGACAGATACTGTCCGCCGCCGCACGGGCGGCTTAGCCGGATGGCCTTCGGCTTCGCTCAGGCACCGGGTTGTGCGTTGTCGCACAGGCGACTTGGCATGTTTCGAACGACATCGATTTGCCCGAGTTCGGCGAACTGATCAGATAAAGCGGCAAGACGCACCGCGCATTCTCCGGCGCTCCGTGCCGAACAGCCGGCATTCTATTTTGAACATGCAACGGTGTGTGGTGAACATCAGGCATCGGCCGATCAATATCCGGCAATCCTGTTTTAGAAGCCGGGTTTTTATTCTGAAGACGCACGCATTTAGCGCGGACACGCAACGTCGATTGTTTGTCAGGCAAGCAACAGTGATTTTTAGCCGGAGGCCAGTGTTGATCGGAGAACGTCCGGTGTTGATCTTAGAACATCCGATGTTGATCGGAGAACGGCCGGTGTCGATCGTAGAACTGCCGGTGTTGATCGTAGAACGGCCGGTGTTGATCGGAGAACGTCCGGTGTTGATCTTAGAACATCCGATGTTGATCGGAGAACGTCCGGTGTTGATCTTAGAACATCCGATGTTGATCGGAGAACGGCCGGTGTTGATCGGAGAACGTCCGGTGTTGATCGGAGAACTTCCGGTGTTGATCGTAGAACGTCCGGTGTTGATCGGAGATCGCTCGATGTTCGCCAGAGAAGGTTCCGTGTCGATTACAGGACGCTCGCTATTGCTCCGGCGAGCTGGGCTGTTGTCGTCTGTCTGTTGGCGCGGGCAAAGGGTGAGCGCGGCTCGTCGCGTCGCGGTCGTTCGCCATCGCGCGCATCGCGCGATAGGTCCGCTGATCGTTGCGATTAACGCGGTTGAAATATTGGCGTGATACACAGTGTTCGCGGTAACGCATTGCCGGCTATCTGTTTTAGAGCGCCCGTTCGCTGTCGCGGCAACGGGGCGGGGCCGGCGCAAACTATTCGAGAACCCTGGGAGATTGCAATGTTGATAAGCAAGAGATTGACGCGTCATGCAGCCGGAATGCTGCTGTTAAGCGGTTGTCTGTGGTCGGCCTTGGCCGGCGCGGACGGTAAGGATTTGGGGCGCGATGCCGATCGCTGGCAGCAAGACGAAAGCGTGCAAGTGGGGCCGCGGCCTTATTATTTGATCGATAAAATGAGCCCCGGCCGCTTGAAATCCAAACTGGAGAGCTGCGGCGACGGGCCATTCCATAAAACCCATTTTTCGATCGGTCATCGCGGCGGCGGCACGTTGCAATTTCCGGAACACACCCAGGAAAGCCATGAAGCCGGCTCGCGGATGGGCGCGGGCGTGCAGGAATGCGACGTGACCTTTACCAAGGACGGCGAACTAGTGTGCCGTCACGACCAATGCGATCTGCATACCACGACCAATATCTTGGTCACGCCGTTGGCGGCCGCCTGCTCCAAGCCGTTTTCGCCGGCCGAGTTCGATGCGACCGGCAAGCGCACCAAGGCCGCGTCGGCGCTGTGCTGCACCAGCGATTTGAGCTTGTCCGAGTTCAAGTCGCTGAAAGGCAAGATGGATGCGTCCAACCCCAACGCGGTGACGCCGGAACAGTTTTTGGCGGGTACCGCCAATTGGCGAACCGATCTTTACTCGACCGGCGGCACGCTGTTGACGCACCAGGAGAGTATCGCGCTGTTGAAAAAGCTAGGCAGCAAATATACGCCGGAATTGAAGAGCCCCAACCGCAACGCCAAATTGCAGGTGGAAGACGTCTTCGGCAGTCAGGCCGCGTATGCGCAAGCCATGATCGACGAATACAAGGCGGCCGGCGTTTCGCCGAAAACCGTTTGGGCGCAGTCGTTTAACAAGGACGATGTGCTGTATTGGATTCAGCATGAACCGGCTTTCGGCCAGCAAGCGGTTTATCTGGACGACGCCAACACGCCGGCCGACGTTCCGACCGCAGCGGATCTGAAGGGATACGCCGCGCAAGGCATCAAGATTGTCGCGCCGCCGATGTGGATGTTGCTCAGCGTGGACGCCGCCGGCAAAATCGTGCCTTCGCAATACGCCAAGGACGCCAAGGCCGCCGGTTTGGGCATCATTACCTGGACCTTGGAGCGTTCCGGCCGTATCGTCGAGGAAGTGTTGCCGACCAAAGGCACGGCCAGCCCGTCGTTTTATTATCAATCCACGCTGGATGCGTTGGAAAACGACGGCGATATCATGACCACGCTGGATGTGTTGGCGCGGGAAGTCGGTATTTTGGGCATCTTTTCCGATTGGTCCGGCACCGTCAGCTATTACGCCAGTTGCATGGGTTTGAAGTAAACCAAACCTTTCGGCCATTCCCGCGCGTGGCGCGGGAATGTGTCGGCGCAAACATCAAGTTGTGGGAGGCGCTTTAGCGGCGACTGAAAGCGTGTCCCACGCCAAACGCTTTCGATCGCGGCTGAAGCCGCCCCGACGCAATGCCGGTGTCGCGGTTCGAAAATCAGGGTCGCGGTCACGCTCCGGCAACGCGCGAGGCTCAAGCGGTTCTCGATTTCCTCAATGCGCCAGACGCTGTTCGAAGCTGGTCAGCGGTTCGGCGACGCCGTCCGCGCCGACGGCCGGGAGCTGCAGATATTCGTCCTTGGACAAGGCCGCGTTGAGCGGATTGCCGCTGACGGTCGCGGTTTCGTCGCCGACCTGTCCATGCGGAATTTTCAAAGCCGGATGATCGAACGGCGCCCGTTGGTAAAGCACGCGCTCGTCGGTCAAGGTTTTCAGGAAGGCCACCAGATCGGCGCGGTTTTGCGGATTGGACTGTAAGGTGGGTTGCGGAAATACCCGGGTCACGTGCTTGCTGTCCAGGTTGAAATTGCCGCCGCGACTGTAAAATTCCACCACTTGCTCCAAGGTCGCCATGCCGCCGTTGTGCATGTAGGGACCGGTCAATTCGATATTGCGCAGCGTCGGCGTTTTAAACGTCGCGGCGACTGCCGCGACCATACGTTTATTCACCGCTTTGTTTAGCTCCGCTTGCGCCGCCGCCGGTGTTGGGATGAAGGCGTTGCTTAACGGCAGGAAACAATTCGCGGTGGTTTGCGGTTGCGGCAGCAGGCCGTCGGTTTGGGTAAACAAATTGGGTAGCGGATAGCGGAGCGTCATATTGGTCGCCATCGCATTCTGAAAATCGCAAGCGCGTACCGCGTTCACGTCGCTGTCCAGAATGGCGGCGGTATTGCCGGCCAACAATTGTAAATATTGGCTGCTGAACGACAGCGGGTTGCCGAAGTCGTCCACGCCGCCGGCACCGATGTCGTTGGCCTCGCGCGCGGCGCCGTTCGATGAAAAGCCGGTGTCGTAGAACGCGGTGACCGCTTGGTTGCCGACCATCAGCGGAATACGGTTGACCACGTTCGGACTGGCGCTGATGCGGAAGGTCGGTTCGCCGAAGGCTTCGGGGTGGGTTTGGGCGATGGCGGCGTTGGCTGCGATCGAGGCCGAGCTGAAGTTCGGCCCCAAATGGCATAGCCCGCATTGATTGCTTCTGAATTGTTTCAAACCGTTCAATTCTTCGGCACTCAGGTCTATCGGTTGGTGATTGGCATCGCGGGCGCTGGTGTCGAATGGCGCTTCGTCGGAGATCAAAGTGCTTTCGTAAAGCTGAATCGCCAATGCGAAGAACATCGGAAAGTTGGCTTCCAACTGGGTGTAAGGCGATTGGCCGACCGGCGGGCTAACCGGCACTCTACCCGAATACGACCAATATTTGGCGTTGTAGGCTTGCCGAATCAGGCCGGCGTATGTGGTGTTCAGTCCCGGACTCAACTTGTCGGCGTCGCTAAAGCTATAGGGACCCAACACGCTGTCGGAGGCATGCACCGACTGGTTTTGTAGCGGTTGGCGGAACAGCAGTTTTCGGCCCAAGTCCAGCAAAGTCCGATTGTTGCAGCTCATTTCGGTGTGATTGGTGGGTGGTGCCACCGCCAACGAGGCCAACGACGAATTGATCAAACGCAAGCGTTGTTTTTGCACGGTTCGGCTGCCGGTCAGCACCCAGACGCCGGCATTGGGGTCGCGGTCGCCCCAAGGACTGCTGCCGTTGAAAATGTTGTTGGCGCGTCCGTCCCAGAAGCTGCGGTGGTTGAAGACCGCGTTGATGACGGTCGGCGCGTTGCGCGGCGTTACCCGCCGGGTGCCGTTCGCGCCGACCCGGAATATCGGGTCGGGGGTGCGGTTGCAGGTGTCGATGCCGCTGCTATAGCGGGTGACCGCTTTGAAATCGCCCGCGAAGGTGCCGGCGGAGCCGACCACGTTGTCGGTATCGAACATCACCGTCGAATCGGCCAACGGGTTTTCACGCTGGTGTAGCGGAAAGTCGAATACGCTGAGCGGCCGGTTGGGACCCAACGGGGTGGCGTCGGCGGTGGCGTCGAAGATTTGTTCGGCGATCGAGGCCGATTGGCCGCCGGCCGAAACTTGGTTTTTAGTGCGGCCGTCCGCACCGGCGTGGAAGTGGCAGGAGGCGCAAGCCATGCCGTCGCTGCCGACGTTGCTATCCCAGAATAAGGCTTTTCCGAGGGCGATGGCCGCCGCTTTATTGACCACAATCGGGGCGCTACCGTCCACCAGGCCTGGTACTGGCGGCACCGGCAGCGTTTTCAGGCTGATCGGCATCGGTCCCAGAGCCAATTCCGCCGCCGACAGCGGTGTGTTGAAAACGATTGCGGCGGCCATCAAGCCTGATAAACGGATAGTGCGGATTATGCGCATGGTCTTACTCTGCGAATTTAAACAAGAGGAATAGGCGCTGAGCCGATCGGCCGTCGCCCGGAATTCATTACGGCGGCGTGTCTGAAGGTTCAGATAGCCGATTGAAGGGCCGCCATCCTTGGCGACATTTTGTTAGCGCTACATTTGCCGACTTCCCGCCAACCGAAGGTTGGCGGGGCAGCCGTCGGTCAGACGCGTACCGATTTGCGATTCAGACCCAGGAAGCCGACCAGGGCACTACCGAACAACCAAACCGCGGCCGGAACGGGTACGGCCGCCGGTGGCGTGTAGGTCGATGCCGCCGCCGAGGCGGTGACTTTGACGGTGATATCCCCGCCGGTGCCGGCGATGTCCGCGCCGCCGACGAATATTGCGTACCAGCCGGCTTGCAGGTCGGTCAAAGTCAAGGTTGCGTAGCGTTTGGTGGTGGCGAAGGCTGGGTTGCCGGTGACGCCGATGGCACCGGTGACGCCGGTTTCGTACAAGTCGTCGTTGCTGATGTCGTGCGCGCCCGAGTCGATGACGCCGCCGTAAGAGTTGACGTAGTTATTGGACGAAGAGCTGACGTAACCCAGGGTTTCGACGATGCCGTCCGGTCCGGTGGCCCAGATGATGCCGGGATCGCCGGCTTGGCCGACCGAGTTGAATTTATGGATTTGTCCGGTGACCTCGGCGGGTGTGTCTACGCCGACCGTGTCGCCGGAATAGGCCACGTTGGTGCGGAAGATCGAGAAAGCCGGGTAATTGCCGGCGGACGAACGCGCGTCGATGATGACGCTTTGCGCGGAAGTCGGTAGATAGAAATTGGTGAACGCGGCTTGCATCCCCCAGGCGTCGTTGGTCAGCGCCGGGTTACCGGAAAAACCGACGGTGCTGCCGTTGAAGGCAGGGTTGGTAATGGTCGTGCCCAATTCGACGCTGTTGTCGTTGCCGGTCCACGCGGCGGAGGCCGGTTGCGCGAACGCCAGGGTCAACGCTGATGCCAGTAAAGTGGTTTCGAATAATTTATTGATAGACATGCTTACAGTCTCCTGTTTCGGTGCCGAATCGAACGGCGCCGGAATGATTCCAAGGGTGCGGGAGTAACCGCCAACGGCAAATCGACGCGATTCGCCCGGTTGCGGTTACTCCGAGTGGGGATGGTTAGGCCGATTTACGTTTGGCCGAACCCAGATAACCGGCCAGGACCGAACCGAACAGCCATACCGCGCCGGGAACCGGCACCGGCGCGGGGTCGATCGGATCGCCGTTCAGGTTGACTTGGAAGGCATTGACGTTCAGGCTGTCGCCTGTGGTGAAGTCGCTGGCCAGGAAGGTCAATTGGTAGTCGAAATGGTCTTGGCCGGTAGCGCCGGTAAAGGGGTTGATCCCGGTGGCGGCGGTGATGGTGTCGCCGGAGTTGAAGCCTTGCGCGCCATCGTTGGAATCCAGTTTGTAGTCGCCGAACGCAATGATGTAATGGCCGGCGCCCAGCGCGGTGGATAGATAGGAGTCGCGCGACATCAGGGTGCCGTCCGCCCAACCGTTGCTGTCGCCCGGCGGGGTGTAGCTGGAACCGTCGTCGGCACTGGTGATCTCGGTATCGATAGACACCGTATCCTGATACAGACGGAACTGGGTATCGGCCAGTGTGATTTCGCCGTCGCCGTTCAAGTCCACGTAAGCGTTCGGATGTGAACCCCAGCCGTTGGAATAGCCTTCGTTAGCACGGACATCGATCACGATGTTGGCGTCGGCGCTTAAATCGAACGCCCAGTAATCGATGGTGGTGCCGGCGCCGTAGGTCGCGTCGGTCGCGGCGCGAATCGTGCCGGTGACCACGGCCGCCTGCGCGGCGGAGGATGCGGCTAGCGAAACCGCGAGTGCCAGCATGGTTTTGCGGGTGGAGGAAAATTTGGTTTTGGTATAAGACATGGGTATTCCTTGTAAGTGGTGCGATATCGTAAATGCCGAACGTCTGCCCCCCTCAGAACAGCCGAGATCGCCCATTTCCGGCGCCTCGGCGGCCATCGCGGCAAGTGGTTGGCGCGATGGCCGGTGATCGGCATTCTGGATAAAGTCAAGAAGTGTGCCATTCATAAAAGCTATAGTTTTCAATTAAATGGAAAACCTGAAAATTGCAGCTATGTTAAATGGCTAATTTCCATTAAAAAATTATGTGATTTGAATCACGCTGTGCAAATAACGTAGAACAATTAGAGAAATAATCGCAGCCGCCAAGTATTCGGCGTTAGTGAAAAAAGCAGACGCGGTCGGTGGGGAGTTTGAGACGTTCTATTGGCCTGGTTTGCACGTTCGACCGAGGTTGCGGGCCACTTTGGCGCGCGGTCGGTTGCTAAAGGCGACTGGTGTAAAACGTTTGACATGTGTGTGAAATGCCACAGTTTAATTGCGGTGCCGTGTGGCCGCTTGCGATGCCGCAATCGGTCTTGTGGCCGGCTCAGGTGCGGTCACCGAGCTTACGGATAAATTCCGTGGCTTATGAGTTTTTGGAATAAATAGCCGGTGGGTCGATCGAGAATCGGTATTGCCCAAGCGGAATGCGAAGTATAGGTCGATAGCGGGAATATCAGGTAACGATCATGGTGGAGGTTTCACTCGGAACAATGAAATAGAGGGGATAGGGAGCGGTTTGAACGACAGGGATGTCCTGATTTTGCCTAACGACGTTCAGAGTAAAAAGAGCGGTCATTATTCAGCGCGAACTAAAAACGCCCTTTCCCAACGTAGCGGGGGATAAACACCTCGATGCTAGCTATGTCGGTCGCTGATGAGAGCCGCAACCGATGTCGAATAGCGTAAGCCTCCATATTAGTGATGTCGTTCGCTGAGCGAAGTCGAAGCGAACTGGCTGGCTTCGACTCCGCTCAGCCAGCGGTGAACCGCCGCATCGCCCCCGGCCAATGGAAGGCGGTCCGGCCGCAAGCCTCCGGTACGAAAAAGAACGGGCTACCTTATTGGCTAAGTCGTTCGCTGAGCGAAGTCGAAGCGAAAAGCTGGCTTCGACTCCGCTCAGCCAGCGCTGAACCGCCGCATCGCCCCGGTCAATGGAAGGCGGTCCGGCCTCAAGCCTCCGGTACGAAAAAGAACGGGCTACCTTCGTGACCGGCGTGTTGCAGCGGGGCGTATTGCGGCGTTTGCTCTCCCGACGTAGCGGGGGATTAACACTTCGATATTGGCTATGTCGTTCGCTGAGCGGAGTCGAAGCGAAAAGCTGGCTTCGACTCCGCTCAGCCAGCGGTGAACCGCCGCGCCGCCCCGGCAATGGAAGGCGGTCCGGCCGCAAGCCTCCGGTACGAAAAAGAACGGGCTACCTTCGTGACCGGCGTGTTGCAGCGGGGCGTATTGCGGCGTTTGCTCTCCCGACGGAGCGGGGGATAAACACCTCGATATTAGCTATGTCGTTCGCTGAGCGGAGTCGAAGCGAAATGGCTGGCTTCGACTTCGCTCAGCCAGCGGTGAACCGCCGCGTCGCCCCGGCAATGGAAGGCGGTCCGGCCTCAAGCCTCCGGTACGAAAAAGAACGGGCTACCTTCGTGACCGGCGTGTTGCAGCGGGGCGTATTGCGGCGTTTGTTCGAAACCGCCGCGCGAGGCCGAGGTGCGAACTTGGTTGGCGACGTCGCGAAAGATGTCGTAATCCTCGATGATGCGCTTGTTGCCGCGCAGCACTTTCAAGAAGGCGTTGGCGAATACCGAATGATCGCCGCCACCTTGATCCATCACCGGTTTGACGCCGCCGGAGGTCAGTACGGTACGGGCTTTGCGGGCGTTCATCGCTTTCAGCCAGCGTTCGCGCTTGGCTTCGTCCATGCCGTCCGGCAATTTGGCGATCGCCGAGCCGGTCAAGGCGCCGGAGTAGCACGAATCGGCGACGACCATGATGTGCTTGGCGGGCATGATGCCGATGAATTCGGTGATGCTTTGGCTGGAAATCCAGTTGGCGCTGTTGCCGACTTCGGCGTCGACCGGCAGCCAATAGGCGGTCTGGCTTTTGGCGTCGATTTCGCCGTGGCCGGCGTAATAAATCAGCAGATTGTCCTGGTCGGTGAGCTTTTGATTGAGTTCGTTGAACGCCGACATGATCGCGTGGCGATTGGCGTTGATCAGCAATTTGGTTTTAAAGCCGTAGCGCTCGCGTAACAGCAGTTCGACGCTCTTGGCGTCGGCGATCGGAGTTTTTAGTGGGGAATAGGCGCCGTAATCGTTGTTGCCGATGATTAGCGCGTAAAACTTGCCGAACTGAATGTCGCCGGGCCGCTTGATTTCGTTGGCGTTGCTGCTCGGATAACTGGTTTGGGCCTGATTGTCGCCGGCCAGCAGGCGTAGATTCAGGTTGCTGCTTTGGTTGCGTTTGTCGGTGGCGACGATTTGCACCAGGGTTTCGTCGCCTTGCAGGCTGACGTCGGTTTCGAAGCGGCCGTCGCTATCCACCTTGATGGCTTTGTCGTTCAGCATCAGTTTGCTCAAGCCCTTGATGGCGTCGATGCGGCCGACCAGGCGCTTGCTGCGTTCGCCGCTACTGAATTGGATCGCCGGAATGCCCCGCGTCACGGTGACGGCCGGTTCGATCAACTCGATGTTCGGTCCGGAGCCGGAGGCCAGCAGCGTGGACTTTTGCTGTTCCAATTGTTGTTTCAGTTCGGCGATGTCCTTGGCTTGTTGTTGCAGCGCCTGTTTGCGGGCGTCGATGCGCGCGCGGTCCAGTTTGTCCGGCGAGGTCAGCCAGGCGGTCAATTCGGCCGATTGTTTTTGATAGGCTTCGATCTTTTCGTTCAATCGATTTTCGACATCGTTGGTCTTGATGACCTCCGGTGTTTTGCCGCTCCGGGGGGCATCGTCCGATTTTTGGCGTTGGCGTTCCTGCTTCAGTGTTTCGGTCAGCGTGCCGAGTCGCGCTTGCTGTTCCTTCAATTGGGCTTCTTTATCGCGCAACTGCCGTTCCAGCGCCGAGGTGTCGCCGCCGGACGGCGCGGCTTTTTGCTGTTGTAGCTTATGGCGTAGCGTTTCCAGTTCGGATTGGGCCTTGCGCAGGCTGTCTTGCTGGTCCAGCGCCTGCTGGCGGATGTCCTGCAACTGGCTTCGCAATGCCTCGGCTTCCTTGCGCGATTCGGCGACTTCGCCGCGCAGGGTTTCCAGTTCCTTGGCATCGACCGCCGGGGCGAACTGGATGTCGGTTTGATCGAGGCCCGCCGACTTGCGGTACCAGCGCAATGCCGCATCCTTGTCCTGGGGGACGCCCAAGCCTTTCTCGTACAAATGGCCGAGATTCAATTGCGCCTGAAAATTGCCCTGGGCGGCGGCTTTTTCGTACCACTGGGCGGCCGCCTTATAATCGGCGGTCGTGCCCAGGCCTTTTTCGAAGATCTCGCCGACAGTCAATTGGGCGGCGGCATCGCCTTCCTGGGCCTTGGGCAGCCAGATTTTCAACGCGCTGGCGTAGTTGGCGCGGTCGTAAGCCACATACTCGCCGCCGCGCACCTCGCAATCGGCGGCGGTGGTACGGACCGGCCGGCGGGCGGACAGATAGGTCATTTCGGCGCCGAGTTTGCGGACCTGACCGGGCAGCAGGCAGTCGACGACCAGCAGCTTGTTGGTGTCGGCGACGATGTAGCCTTCGGTCGCCTTGGCCATTTCTTCCTGGCTGACGTCGCGGGCGCAGGCGCCGAGCAGAATGCCGGCGATGGCCAGGGCCAAGCCGCGGTGACGAAGATGCGATGCTTTCATGCGGACACCTATCGGGTGTGGGGACGGTGCGGGAACCATAGCAGAAAACCCCCGCGCTGCAAATCAACGGCCGCCGGCGGCCAAATCGTCGGCGATTTTCCGGAGTATGCCGGGCCAAAGTCCGGGCCAGCCTTGGCCGTGCCCGGCATCGACGATCTCGACGCGGGCGTTCGGACGTCGGCGCAAGGCCGTTTGGACTAGCGCGGGCGGAATGTTTTGGTCGGCGGCGCCCAGAAAATGCCATTCCGGCAAGCCGCTGGCCGGCCGCCGCGCCGGGTTCAGCGAAGCTGTCAAGGCTTGGTAATGGTGCAGATCGGTCCAGGCGTCGATGTCGTAGTTACCGGCGACCGTGACGACGCCCAGCGTTTGCGGGAGGCGTTCGGCTAATAGCAGCGCCAAGCTGCCGCCGCCGCTATGGCCGATCAGTAGAAGTTTTTTGAAACCGCGCCGTTCGGTATAGTCGCGCAAGGCGTCCGCGAGAGTTTGCACCACGATCTCGCCGTAACGGGCGTCGGTCCACAGCGGCGGCGCGCAGCCGGGATCGGCGGCGTGGCCGTTGTAGCAGGGGCGGGCAATATAAAGACTGGGCGCCGGATCGACGGCCTGTAACGGTAATGCCACCGAGGCGCGGGTGGTGGGGTCGGCGCTGGGCAGGATGCCGGCTTCATAGGGTCGGCCGTCGCCTTCCAGGTAGACATGCAGCGGCTCCGATGCCGTCGAGCCGGACCGGGAATAGGTATCGAGCCGGAAGCCGTTGGCGATCACGGTTTCGGCGGTTAAGCCGAATTGGCGGGCTTGATTTTGGAGCTTGGCGGTGGGCGAGGCGCAAGCGGCCGTGACGACCGTCAACAGCAGTGCCGCCAGCCGCCGCCCAATCGCGCTAGCTCGGCGGAATGGCGCAAGGCTTATCGGCATCGGCGGTCGCCGGTTTGCCGACGGCCTGAGCCAAACAGGCTAAAATCCATCATCGTCTTTAAACTTTGCATACTGTCATGTCCGCCTTTGATAACGCATTCACCGCCTTTCGGCAATCGCAAATCAGCTTAGCGCAATTGCTGGCGGCGGCCGAGGCCTTAAACGCCGGACCGGAAGCGGATTTGGCCTGCGCCCGGCTGAGCCTGGAGCAAGCGCTAGCCGAGGGTGAACTCGACGGCGCGACCTACCGGCTACTTGTCGGCATTTGGGATGACCGGACCCGATTGGCCGAGAGCACGAGTACGCCGCCGACCGCGGCCGACGATGCAACCTTGGTGGCGATGCCGGCGGATGGCCGGAAACTCGCCGAAGCAAAAAAACCGGAGGTGGGCGACGATCCGACGTGGGTCGCAACAGCGGCCGGCGACGGGGACGCCACCGAACTTCTGAACCCGGCGGCGACCGCCGACGCGACTCGAGTTGGCGAGACCGTGGTGCCGGAAGCCGCGCCGGCTTCGACCACCAAGACGCCGACCTTGAATACCGAGTCCTTGCTGCAAGGCCTGGATCCCAATCTGCCGCGCACCGATCTGGTGGTCGGCGATACCGTCAAGAAACGTTTCGTGCTCGAGGAACTGCTGGGCGTCGGCGGGATGGGGATGGTATTCAAGGCCACCGACCTGCGTAAGGTCGAGGCGGCCGATAAGGATCCCTTTGTCGCGCTAAAGGTGCTGAACCGGGATTTTCAGTTCAACCCGATGGCTTTGGTGGCCTTGCAGCGCGAGACCAAGCGTGCTCAGACCCTGGCTCATCCGAATATCATTAAAGTCTACGACTTCGACCGCGACGACGCAGGCCACGTGTTTATGACGATGGAATATCTGCAAGGCCGGCCGCTCAGTCATTTGATCAGGGATCATGTCGATAGCGGTTTGCCGTTTAAAAAGGCTTGGCCGATTATTCACGCGATGGCCGAAGCACTGGGTTACGCGCACAAGAAAAAGATCGTTCATTCCGACTTCAAACCGGGTAACGTGTTTCTGGGCGACGACGGCGAAATTCGGGTGTTGGACTTCGGTATCGCCTGCGCGATCGGCCGTTCCGAAGCCGGCGGCGAGGACGCGACCGTGTTCAATGCCCGCGACTTGGGCGCGCTGACGCCGGCTTACGCCAGTTTGGAGCAATTGCAAAACCGCGATCCGGACCCGCGCGACGACATTTACGCGCTGGCCTGTATCAGTTACGAGCTGCTGACCGGCAAACACCCGTTCGGCAAACTGTCGGCGGAGAAAGTACTGGAAGTCAATTTGCAGCCCAAGGCCATTCCCAAGCTGGGTCGGCGGCAGTGGAAAGGCTTGCAAAAGGCCTTGGCCTTGCGTCAGGACAAACGCACCGCGACGATACGCGAGTTTTTGGCGGCGTTGGCGCCGCGTTCGGCGGCCTTCTTCGCGTTGTGGGGCGCGGCGGTGCTGGTGGCGCTGTCCGGCGGATTCAGCATTTACTGGCGTTTGGCGCATCCGCCCGGCGAAACCGTGCCTCAGGTTGCGATCAAGGCCTTGACGCCGGAAGAAGTACAGAAAATCCAGGATTTACAGGAATTGGCGGCGATTCATTTGGATGTCGGCTATCTAACCGCACCGACCGGCAGCAACGCCTGGTGGGCCTATCAGGAAATCTTGAAAATCGACCCCTACAATCAGGTAGCCGTCGACGGCATCAATAAAATCGCCGATTTGTTGGAGCAGCAAGCCTGGGAGCTTTACGAAAAAGGCCAGCGCGCCGAGGCTTTGAAAAAAGTCGGCGAAGGGTTGGAGGTCAATCCCGGTCACAAGGGCTTGCTGAGCTTGCAAGACAAATTGCGGAGTTAGTGAATCTGCGTGATTCTTATTTTGGCTTATAATTCAAGATGATTAATTACATTCTTAAATTTTGTCGAAATAGATTTGGCATGTAAGATGCCCGCATCGACTTAGAGGAGACATACTATGAAGAATAAGCAAAATACCGTTATGTCAATGTCGCCGACGGCGAGCCGGATCGGCGTGGGCGTCGCGCTGGCTCTGTGCGGAGCGGCGATGTCTACCGTGCGGGCGACGCCGGCCAGCTTCAACGAAAACCAGAGCTCGGTGGACAACGCCATTTCCAAATGCTCGAATTTTTACAATCAGCAGGAATCTAACGCGCCATCCGCGTGTAATATCGAGAGCATCTCGGACTTAAAGAGTCTGACGCCGGATCAGGTGTTCGGCATGGGCAGTATCGCGACACGGGTCAACGGCGGCAAGAATAGCTTGCCGTTCGGACAATCCGGCAAAATCAATTTGGGCGGTGGGGCCGGCGACGGCGATTTCTCGAAACTGTCGTTTTGGGGCAAGGTCGACAGTAGCTTCGGTTTGCACGACAACACGGCCTTGAATTTGGGCGGCTTTAAATTCGACAATCATAATTTCATGGCCGGCGCCGATTACCGTATCAGCGACCGCTGGTCCGCCGGCGCCGCCTTCAATTACAAGCGCGGCAATGCCACGTTTAACAGCGGCCGCGGCGAGACTTTGAGCGACAACTACATCGGCACGCTCTATAGCAGTTACTTCATTACCGATGCCTTGCACGTCGAGGGTACCGCGTCATACGGCGGCGTCGATTTCGAAACCAGCCGCAACATCAAGTTGGGCGGAACTTCGTCGATTGCCAGCGCGGCGCCGAGCGCCGATCAGTATGCTTTCAGCCTGGGCGGCGGCTACGACTTCAATTTCAAGGCTTTGACGGTAGCGCCTTATGCGCGCGGTGAATATACCGGTCTGGATATCGACAGCTATAGCGAGACCGGCAGTCCCGGCGCGGTGCGTTTCGGCAAGCAAAATATTCAATCGCTGATTTCGACGGTCGGCGTGCAGACCGCGTATTCGGTCAGCGTGCCGTGGGGGGTAGTGATTCCGCAGTTGCGCGGCGAATGGCATCATCAATTCATGGACGGCCGCCGCCAAGTCACCGGCAGCTTTGTCGCCGACGGCAGCGGCAGCACCTTTACGTTGGTCAACGACGCGCCGAGTCGCGATTACTATACCTTCGGCGCGGAAGTGTCCAGCGTGTTGCCGGGCGGCGTGTCGGCGTTTTTATCCTACGAAACCCTGCAAGGCTACCGGCACATAGACAGCAACCGCTTCATGTTGGGCGGCCGGATGGAGTTTTAAGTCTTTCCCGCCCGGTAAGCGCCGTCCGCGCCGCCTGGCGCGGCTGGCGTTTTTCGATGGGGCTCAATGCCCCGCCATGTTAGAATCCCGGCCATCATGACTTTCAGTTCGGCGAGTCCAGTGGCCAATTCATCCTTCCTAAGCGACCACACCGCGCCGGCGCGCGTGCGGGAAATCCCCTATAACTACACTTCGTTTTCCGATCGGGAAATCGTCATCCGTCTGCTCGGCGAGGACATCTGGTGGGTGTTGGATTCGCTGCGCGGCGAGCAAATCACCGGTCGCTCGGCGCGCATGCTTTACGAAGTGTTGGGCGATATTTGGGCGGTGCGCCGCAATCCCTATCTGGAAGACGATTTGCTGAACAATCGCGACCGGCGCCGGGCCTTGCTCGATGCGTTGCGTCACCGGTTGCGGCAAATGGAGACGCGACAAGCGGAAATTGCCGACGATTCCGATCGGGCCGAACGCGTCGGTCAGTTGATTGCGGCCGTTCAGCAAGCCGTCGCCGATTTCGAGGCGCATTTCGAGCAAGCCGGCCAATTACGGCGTAGCGTATTGAGTTTGCTGACTCAATACACGCGCAAGGACAACATTTGCTTCGACGGTTTCGCCCGCGTTAGCCACGTCACCGACGCCACCGACTGGCGGGTCGAATATCCCTTCGTCGTGTTGTATCCGTCCAGCGAGGACGAGATCGGCCATTTGGTGCGCGGCTGCATCGAACTGGGTTTGACCATTATTCCGCGCGGCGGCGGCACCGGCTATACCGGCGGCGCGGTACCGCTGACGCCGTTTTCGGCGATCATCAATACCGAAAAACTGCTGGAAATGACGGCGGTCGAGCGCGAAACCCGCCTGCCGGGCGTGGAGAATCCGTACGCGACGATTTTCACCGGTGCTGGCGTCGTGACGCGCCGGGTCATGGAAGCCGCCGAGCGCTCGGGATTGGTGTTCGCCTGCGATCCAACCTCGGCCGATGCGTCTTGCGTGGGCGGCAATATCGCGATGAATGCCGGCGGTAAGAAAGCGGTGCTTTGGGGGACCGCGCTGGACAATCTGGCGTCGTGGCGGATGGTGACGCCGGACGGCAATTGGCTGGAAGTCGAGCGGCTCAATCACAATCTGGGCAAGATCCACGAGCAGGAACAGGTCAGTTTTAACTTAAAGCGCTACGACAGCAGCCGTCGCAATCTGCTAAGCGAAGAACGCCTGGATCTGCCTGGTGCGTTGTTTCGCAAGGTCGGCTTGGGCAAGGATGTGACCGACAAGTTTCTTGGCGGTTTGCCGGGGATACAGAAAGAGGGTTGCGACGGCATTATTACTTCGGCGCGCTGGGTGCTGCATGAAATGCCGCCGTACGCGCGCACCTTCTGTCTGGAGTTTTTCGGGCAAGTGCGCGAGGCGGTGCCGTCCATCGTCGAAATTCGCGATTATCTGGCCGGGTTGCCGAAAGACGGTCCGGCGCGGGTGATGCTGGCCGGCTTGGAGCACCTGGACGAGCGCTACGTCAAGGCGGTCGGTTACGCCACCAAGGCCAAGCGCCACGGCCGGCCGAAAATGGTATTGATCGGCGACATTGTCGGCGACGACGAACAGCAAGTCGCGCTGGCCGCGTCCGAAGTGGTCCGCTTGTGCAATGCGCGCGGCGCGGAAGGTTTTATCGCGGTCAGTCCGGAAACCCGCGCCAAGTTTTGGCTGGACAGGGCTAGAACGGCGGCGATCGCCCGCCATACCAATGCCTTCAAAATCAACGAAGACGTGGTGATACCGTTGCCGCGCATGGGCGATTATTGCGATGGCATCGAACGCATCAACATCGAATTGTCGCTGAGCAATAAACTGCGGCTATGCGATGCGTTGAGCGATTTGTTGCGCGGCGATTTGCCGTTGCGCGCTTATGAAGACAGCGTCGATAAAAGCGAGTTGATCGGCGACCGCCGGGCGCTGGCGTTGGAAACCGTCGCGGCGGTGCGCGAGCGCTGGCAGTGGTTGTTCGATCATCTGGATTTGCCGCTGGCGCGGGCCGAGGCCGAATTCGAACGTTACGGCATCGGCGCCGGTCCGTTGACCAATAGAGCCACGGAGCCGACCTTATTTCACCGGGTTCAGGACTACTCGCTACGGATTTCCTGGAAGACAGAGCTGTTGCCGCGCTTGCGGGAGATCTTCGATGGCGATAATTTTCGGCCGGTCGTCGAACGGATCGAGGCCACGCACAAGGAGATTCTACGTGGTCGAGTGTTCGTGGCTCTACACATGCACGCTGGCGACGGCAATGTGCATACCAATCTGCCGGTCAACTCCGATCACTACCAAATGCTGCAAGAAGCCAACGCCGCGGTCGCCAGAATCATGGCGCTGGCCCGTTCGCTGGGCGGGGCGATTTCCGGCGAGCACGGTATCGGTATTACCAAGTACGAATTTCTCGATGCGACTGAACTCGCCGAGTTTCACCGCTATAAAAACCAGGTCGATCCGGAAGGGCGCTTCAATCGCGGCAAGTTGATGCCGGGCGGCGATCTGAGCTCGGCTTACACCACATCCTTCAGTTTGATGGGATTCGAGTCGCTGATCATGCAGCAGAGCGACATCGGCGCGATTTCCGATTCGGTCAAGGATTGCCTGCGTTGCGGTAAGTGCAAGCCGGTCTGCGCGACTCACGTGCCGCGCGCCAATCTGCTCTATTCGCCGCGCAACAAGATTTTGGCGACGTCGCTGTTGATCGAGGCGTTCTTGTACGAGGAGCAAACCCGGCGCGGTATTTCGATTACGCATTGGAAGGAATTCGAGGACGTCGGCGAACACTGCACGGTGTGCCATAAATGTTTCAACCCTTGTCCGGTCGATATCGATTTCGGCGAGGTGTCGATGAATATGCGCAATTTGCTGCATAAAATGGGCAAGCAGAGTTTCAATCCGGGCAAGGCGCTGGCGATGGCGTTTTTGAATACGACCAGTCCGGGTACCGTGAAGGCGCTGCGCGCGGCGATGGTGGATTGGGGGTACAAGGCGCAGCGCTTGGGAACGGCGATGCTGGCACCGTGGGGCAGGGCGCAGAACCGCCAGCCGCCGGCGTCGGTGGGCAAGCCGGACGTGCGCGAGCAAGTCATTCATTTCATGAATCGGAAGATGCCGGCCAAGCTGCCGAACAAGACGGCCAGGGCCTTGCTGGACATCGAGGATAATCAAATCGTGCCGATTATTCGCGATCATGCCAAGACCCGTTCGGATTCCGAGTCGGTGTTTTATTTTCCCGGTTGCGGCTCCGAGCGCTTGTTCTCGCAAGTTGGTCTGGCGACCCAGGCGATGCTTTACGAGGTCGGCGTGCAAACCGTTTTACCGCCCGGTTATTTGTGTTGCGGTTACCCGCAGCGCGCGGCGGGTCAGTTCGACAAGGCCGAAAAAATCACCACCGATAACCGAGTGTTGTTTCATCGGGTGGCGAATACCTTGAACTATCTGGACATCAAGACCGTGATCGTCAGTTGCGGCACTTGCCTGGATCAGTTGGTCGATTACGAGTTCGAAAAAATTTTTCCGGGCTGCCGGCTATTGGATATTCACGAATATTTGTTAGAAAAGGGCGTTAGGTTGGACGGGGTCGACGGTGCTCGTTATCTGTATCACGATCCTTGTCACAGTCCGTTTAAGCAGCAAGAGCCGCTGAAAGTCGTCAGCGGCTTACTGGGCGCGCCGGTCGGCAAGTCCGACCGGTGTTGCGGCGAATCCGGTACTTTGGCGGTGGCGCGGCCGGACATCTCGACGCAGGTCCGCTATCGCAAGGCCGAGGAGTTGCAGAACGACGCCGCCAAGCTGCGCGCCGACGGTTACGATGGTCCGGTGCGAATGTTGACCTCCTGTCCGTCCTGCATGCAAGGATTGCAGCGTTATCAAGACGACGTCGAGCAACTGGAAGTCGATTACATCGTCGTCGAAATTGCCAAGCATGTGTTGGGCGAAAATTGGATGGCCGACTATTTGACCAAGGCCGGCAGCGGCGGCGTGGAGCGGGTGCTGCTTTAGTCCAACAAGCGGAAGTGATTTTTTGCTTTGGAGAATATAATCGGCGGGCTTGGCGGCGGCTTCAGTCGCGCCTAAGATATTCCGACACCAGTGTTTCCGTACTTTGCCCAACGGCTTTCAACGTAAAACTACTGTCGGTCTTGAAAAGAACTGTTCGCTCAAGACCGGAGATTTTTCGGTCGCCAAGTGACGGCGTTGCAGGCGGTTTATATAGGGTGTGTACTCGAACGAAGGGGTTTGAGTTCTGGCTTCCGAGGCGGGTTCCGCCCTGCTCCAAATACTGATTCGCTCGCGGCGGGTTTGGCTCAATCCGATATGTCGCTGAATCCAGCCTGTACGAGCGGCTCGGATGCGATAAGAGTGACGAAGAAATGGACGATTTGGAGCGGGAAACGAGACTCGAACTCGCGACCCCAACCTTGGCAAGGTTGTGCTCTACCAACTGAGCTATTCCCGCTTGAAGATGACATTGCCCGTTTGGGAAAATGTCGGTTTGATATCGACATCGGTCCAATACCTATGGAGGCTGCGACCGGAATCGAACCGGTGTATACGGCTTTGCAGGCCGCTGCATAACCACTTTGCTACGCAGCCGTTTAAGGTCCAACAAAAAAGCCGCGTAGCGGCGCGGCTTTAAAATTTGGAGCGGGAAACGAGACTCGAACTCGCGACCCCAACCTTGGCAAGGTTGTGCTCTACCAACTGAGCTATTCCCGCTTTGTTTCCGATCCGGCGTATTATAGGGTGTAAATTTTTTAAGTCAACAGTTATTGCAGGTTGATGCCGGAAGTCCAGGCGCGACGGCCTTGGCATTCGCCGCTGGCGGTAATTTCGACTTCGGCCCAAACCAGGTTTTTGTCGGTGGTATCGTTCTGGATTTGTAACAACTTGACCGGCGAATTCATCGGCATATGTTTGCATGCGCCGTCGCGGTCGTTTTCCTCGGTATCGTCGTAAGCCGCCAACGAGCCAGGGACGCCAACCAGTCTGACCGTGGCATTCGGATCGTAAGTATTCGGGCTTTTCAGAACGTAACTTTGTCCAACGACCAGCGGTTTTTGCTGATGAACGGGCAATTTGGGGTTCGATCCACCGCTAAAGATCATCAAGAGCAACAGCAAGGCCACGCCGCCGACGCCGCCGTAAAATACTTTCGGATTGGATTCCTTCAGGGCCAATATGGTCGCCAAAGCGTTAGCCGCTCCGGCTTCGACAGGGGCCGCGGCAGGTTCCGCAACTGATGCCGGTTGATTGGGTTCCTCGGCAGGGCTGCTGTTCTCTGTGTCGTTGGTGTTTTCTTCAAGGCTCATGCGATGTTTCCTCTTAAGCTAGTTATTATTATGGGACTGGCCGCTAAAGTTACCATGCTGACCAAACATTTCAAGCATTCGTTTAAAAGTCGTTTATTTTTGAGGGGTAGCTTGCGAGGTCTTATGAATTTAAGGCTGGAAAAATGCTCGGCTTGGCTATATATTAGGAAATACTTAATTACCCCCATTTCAACGCCATGCACACAACAGGTACACGTTTCGCAGTCTTGCTGATGGCTTCGTCATTGGGTTTGACGGCCCATGCCGAGTCGGCCGGCTCGGTTTACACATTGGCGCGGGCCATCGATCAAGCGTTGGCCGGCAATCCCGAACTCAACATTCTGCAAGCTAGAATCGAGCAGGCGAATGCCCAACTCGGCGAAGCCTTGGCCAGTTTTTATCCGCAGGTCAAAGCCAGCTTGTCCTACCAGCACAGCGACAATCCGGCGCAAGCGTTCGCTATGATCATCGCTCAGCGGCGGCTCGATTTTAACAGCGGTGATTTTAACCACCCAGGCGGCGTGGATAACTATCGCCCCCAAGTCACGGCTAGTTATTCGCTGTTTCGCGGCGGTCGGGATTACTATCTCGGTAAGGCCGCAGAGCTGGGAGTTGAGGCGTCGGAGCTGGAAAAATCGGCGCTTCGCAATCATTTGCTGAATAACGTGACCGCCGCCTATTACGGCGAACTGGCCGCGGTCGCGGCGCACAAGGTCAGTATCGGCGCGGTCGACGCGGTTGACAGCGAGTTGCGCCAATCCCGCTTGCGTTACGAGGCGGGCACCTTGCTGAAGTCGGAAGTCTTGTCGCTGGAGGTCCAATTGGCCGAAGCCAAGGATGCGGAAATTCAAGCGGCCAACGCCATCGAACTGGCACAGAACATGTTGAAAACCTTGCTCGGCTTGGGTGCCGGCGAGCCATTGTCGATAGCGGAGGCGGAGGCCGCGTTACCGGCCACGCCGGCGGCTTACGACGAGCTGTTGAATCAAGCGCGGACCCATCCGGAATTACAGGCGGCCCAAAAACGAGTCGAAATCGCCGAACGGCAACTTTCGGCCGCGCAAGGCGCGCATTTACCGCGCGCCGATGCTTACGTCAGTTACGGCTCCGATAGCCGGGACTTGGCTTTCAGTGCCAATCGCGACAATGTCACTGCCGGCGTCACGGTCGAGCTGGACTTGTTTTCAGGTTTCGCCACGCAAGAACGCATCAAAAAGGCCGAGCACGAATTGATCGCCGCCCAAGAAGCGGCGCGTCAGACCCGGTTACGTATCGAAAACGAGTTGCACAGTGCGCGCCTGAAACTGTCGGAAGCCCTGAATCGCGTGCAAGTCGCGGGCGTCGCGGTGTTGGCGGCCGAAGAAGCTCTGAGGCAGGTCAGCGAGCAATATCAGGCTGGCGTCGTGACGGTTACCCGCTATATCGAAGCCGAAGTGGCTAGAGACAAGGCCCACACCAGGCAAATCAACGCCCGATACGACGCGTTGCGCGCCGATGCGGAACTCAAGCAGGCTTACGGTGCTTGGCAATAAACTTCAGGAAGGAACATGACCTCTTCGAATACTCATTCCGCGTTGCCTGCTTGGGCAATTCCGCTGGCCGCCGTTTCGGCGCTGTTGTTGGTTATTTTCGTCGCATTGGGCATCATCGGCGGCCCAGAAAAAACCGAAGTCGGTACTACTCCGGCCGCCGTTAATTCGGTGCCGTCCGGCGCTCGAACTTACCGGGTCTCGTTGGCCGGTGCCGATCGGCTGTTGGAATGGCAGGGCGTGGTGCGTTCGCGCCAGGCCGTCAAAATCAGTCCGAAATTTTCCGCTCGGATAGTGGAGATTCCGGTTAAGGTTGGCGACAGGCTGAAAAAAGGCGAGGTGATTGCCAAACTGGACGACCGCGACCTGCGTGCCGCTTATAGCGCCGCGACTTCGGCGCAGGCCGCGGCTCAGGCTCAGGCCGTGCAAGCGGCGGCCGACGAAAAACGCGCTAGCGAACTGTTCGAAAAACAAGCCGCGACACGACAAAGCTACGACGCCGCGCTGGCTCGGGCGAAGGCGGCCAGGGCCTTGGCCGAGCAGGCCGCCAGTTCGGCTCGGCAAAGTCAGGTGATGATGGCCGAAAACGTGTTGTACGCGCCGTTCGACGGCGTGGTGGGCGAACGTTACCAAGACCCCGGCGATATGGGTGCGCCGGGGCAGCCGGTGGTCAGTTTTCATCAGCCCGATGCGCTCAGACTGGAAGTGCCGGTCGCCAGCGCGTGTAGCGGCCGCATCGGTTTGGGCGATGCCGCGGCGGTGCGTATCGACGGCGTTGAGCTGACCGGCCGGGGGGCGGAATTGGCGCCGGAAGTCGATCCGCAAACCCGCACCCGTCTGGTCAAAATCGATTTGCCGGTCACGCCCGGCTTGCAGCACGGTCAATTCGCCACCTTGGCGTTGCCTTGCGATTCGGTCGAATCGGCCCTATTAATCCCGGCCGGCGCGGTACTGAATATCGGCCAATTGCAGGCGGTGCGCGTGGTCGAAAACGGTGGGTGGCATGTTCGGCACATCCGCACCGGCAAGCGTTACGGCGAACGGCTCGAAGTGCTGACCGGCCTGCGCGACGGCGAAACCATCCTGGCGGATAGCGAGCTGGCCTTATGAGTTCGAGCAATGAGGCCAAAAAAGACACGCTGACGGTGGCGATTGTCCGGCTGTTCACCACGTCGCATCTGTCGCTGCTGTTCCTGCTGATCTCGCTACTGGCCGGCGCGGCGGCGCTGATACTGACGCCGCGCGAGGAAGATCCGCAAATCGTCGTGCCGGTGATGGATGTGTTCGTCAAATATCCCGGCGCGACGGCCGAGGAAGTCGAGAAGCGCGTGACGACTCCGCTGGAAGTGTTTCTAAAGCAAATTCAAGGCGTGGAATATGTTTACTCCGCGTCCAGTCCCGGTCAGGCGCTGGTCACGGTGCGCTATGAAGTGGGGCAAAGCATCGTCGATAGCTTGATCAAGACCCACGATAAGTTGCAGGCCAATCTGGACATCATCCCGCCGGGCGTCACCGATTGGGTGGTTAAGCCGGTCGAAATCGACGACGTGCCTATCGTGCTGCTCAGCTTGTCCAGCCCCAGGGCCGGCGAAGACAGCATGGCGGTTCGCCGGATCGCCGAGGAATTGATCGAACGCCTGCGCGCGATCGACGACATCGGCAAAAGTTGGGTGGTCGGCGCGGCGCCCAGGATGATTTCGGTATACCCCGACCCCGCCAAGCTGCAAGCCGCCGGTCTGGATTTGGCGGAGCTGCGGCAGGCCTTGTCGCAAGGCAATGCCAATCTGCAAATCGGTCATTTCAATCAAGCCGGAAAAGACATCTTGCTGGAAGCGGGGCCGCAGTATCAAAACCTCGAAGCCGTCGGCGCCACGGTGTTGAAAAACGTCGGCGGCCGTTTGGTTTATCTGCGTGACGTCGCCGAAATCCTCGACGGTCCGCAAGATACCGACTACTACACCCGAATTGGTTTTGGTCCGGCGGCGCATGAAGCGGAAACGGTTGGATATGCTTCCGGGCAACAGGTGCAAATCGGCGGCGGACCCGCTGCCGCATTTCCATCATCCCTGGCGGGCGAGGAAAGGCAAATGGCGACCATCGCGATCGCCAAGCGCAAGGGTGCCAACGCGGTAGCCGTCGCCGAACAAGTACTGGCGTTGACCGAACAATTACACGGCACGCTGATACCGGATGATGTGCAAATCAACGTCACCCGCAACTACGGCGAAACCGCCAACCATAAGGTCAACGAACTGGTGATGCACTTGAGCATCGCGATTTTGACCATCATCGTGTTGCTGGCCTTGTCCTTGGGTTTTAAGGAATCGCTAATCGTGTCGTTGGCGGTGCCGATGACGTTCGCTGTAACGCTGCTGCTGGATCTGATCTTCGGCTACACCATCAATCGGGTTACGCTGTTCGCGTTGATCTTGTCCTTGGGCTTGTTGGTCGACGACCCGATCGTCGATGTCGAGAACATCCATCGCCATTACAAGATGCGCAAGGAACCGCCGCTACAAGCCTTGCTGACCGCAGTCAACGAGATTCGTCCGCCGACGATATTGGCGACCTTTGCGGTGATCATGTCCTTCGTGCCGATGTTTTTCATCACCGGCATGATGGGGCCGTACATGGCACCGATGGCTTTCAACGTGCCGATCGCGATGCTGATGTCGTTGCTGATCGCCTTTACCGTTACACCTTGGGCCAGCTACAAACTACTGAAAGGCGATTACGGCAAGGATCATGGTCCCGAGTTCAAACTACACGACACGCGCGGCTTCAAGCTGTATCAAGCCATCATGCGGCCGCTGTTGGGCAATCAAGCCAAGGCCAAGGGGTTTTTGCTGATCGTATTCATTGCCTTCGTGTTGTCGGCGTTGATGGCGGTGTTCCGCGTCGTGCCTTTGAAACTCTTGCCGTTCGACAATAAAAACGAGCTGCAATTGGTCATCGACATGCCGCGCGGCTCGTCGCTGGAAGCCACCGACGAAGTCGCGGCGGCGGTCGGGCGCTATCTGGCCACCGTCAACGAGGTCGCCAATTATCAAAGCTATGTCGGTTTGGCCTCGCCGATGGATTTCAACGGTTTGGTGCGGCATTACTATTTGCGCCAAGGCGCTTACGTCGGCGACATCCGCGTGGTATTCGTCGATAAGACTCGCCGCGAACAACAGTCGCATGCGATTGCATTAAGAATGAGGCCCGAGATCGACAAAATCGAACGCCAATACGGCGCCAACATCAAGATCGTCGAAATGCCGCCGGGGCCTCCGGTATTGTCTAGTGTGGTCGCGGAGCTCTACGGTCCACCGGAAGCGAGCTATCAGGACATCATCAAGGTTTCCAATCGGGTGCGGGCTGAATTGGAACAAACCGAAGGCGTGGTCGATGTCGACGATTACGTCGAAGCGCCGCAAAACCGCTTGCATTTCATGCTCGATCAGGACAAGGCCGCGTGGCTTGGCATCACTACCGAACAAGTCGCCAACAGTCTGAAATTGGCCGTGGACGGTGGGGTGGCCGGCACCTTGCATATTGCCAGCGAGCGCCAGCCGCTGTTGATCGAGCTGCGCTTGCCGCGTTCGGCCCGTTCGTCGGAGGCCGATTTGCTGGCGCTGTCGGTTAAAACCGGGCAGGGCAAGCTGGTGCGGCTGGGCGAAATCGGCCGCTTCGAGCACGATCACGGCGATCAGACCATCTACCATAAAAACCTGGAGCGGGTGTCCTACGTGCTCGGGGAAATGGCCGGCCGCAGTCCGGTCGAGGCAGTGTGGGATTTGGGCGACAAGTTGGAAGAAAAACCGCTGCCGCCCGGTTATCGCGCCGAAATGGCCGGCGAGGGCGAATGGAAAATCACCGTGGACGTGTTTCGCGACCTAGGTTTGGCCTTCGCGGCGGCGATGGTGATGATCTACATCCTGTTGGTCGGCCAAACCGGCTCGCTGGGCGTGCCGCTAATCATGATGATCGCGATCCCGTTGACCGTGATCGGCATCATGCCCGGATTTTGGTTCATCAACCTGTTTGCGTCGGACGTCGGCCAATACGCCGATCCGGTGTACTTCACCGCCACCGCGATGATAGGCATGATCGCGCTGGCCGGCATCGTCGTGCGCAACTCCATCATTCTGATCGACTTCATCGAGAACATCTATCGGGGCAACCCGGACATCAGTCTGGCCGACGCCATTATCGAAGCCGGCGCCACCCGTTTGAACCCGATCTTTCTGACCGCCGCGTCGGCCGTGCTGGGCTCGGTGATGATCGTGCTCGACCCGATCTTTTCCGGCTTGGCCTGGAGCTTCATCTTCGGCATCATCGCATCCACGTTGTTCTCGCTGGTGGTAATTCCGTTGGTGTATTTTTTGATTAATAGGAATATGCTCAAGGAAGTCGCGCTCGAAGAGTAACTATTGGGTGCGGCCAACCTGCGGGAGGGCAATGTATGGCGTCAAGACTGATAAAGGCCGCGGCCGCGTTGCGCTTCTTCTGGCGCCGCGCGGAGCGGTGTTTGCCGGTTCCCGCCCTGCGCGGGGAATCAGGGGAGAACGGCGTGTCTAAGCAAAAAACCGTCGCAAATACTTTCCGGTATGCGAAGTTTTATGTTTGGCAATTTGCTTGGGCGTGCCTTCCGCCATCAGCGTGCCGCCGCCGCTGCCGCCTTCCGGCCCCATGTCGACGATCCAGTCGGCGGTTTTGATCACATCCAGGTTGTGTTCGATGACGATCAAGGTGTTGCCGTGGTCGCGTAGGGTATGCAGCACGCTGAGCAACTGCTTGATGTCGTGGAAGTGCAGGCCGGTGGTGGGTTCGTCGAGAATATATAGCGTGGTGCCGGTGTCGCGTTTGGATAGTTCTTTCGCCAGCTTGACCCGTTGCGCTTCGCCACCGGACAGGGTCACGGCGTTCTGGCCAAGGGTGATGTAGCTCAAGCCGACATCGATCAGGGTGTGCAGCTTGCGGGCCAGGCTGGGAATTGCCGAGAAAAACGCCGCCGCGTCTTCGACGGTCATTTCCAGTACTTCGTGGATAGTCTTACCCTTGTAGCGGATCTCCAGGGTTTCACGGTTATAGCGTTTGCCGTGGCAGATGTCGCAGGGTACGAAGATGTCTGGCAGAAAGTGCATTTCCACCTTGATTACGCCGTCGCCGGCGCAGGCCTCGCAGCGGCCGCCCTTGACATTGAAACTGAAACGGCCTGGATTGTAACCACGCGAACGAGCCTCCGGCACCGCCGAGAACAGCTCGCGGATCGGCGTGAAGATGCCGGTGTAGGTGGCCGGATTCGAGCGGGGGGTACGGCCGATCGGGCTTTGATCGATGTCCACCACCTTGTCGAATTGCTCCAAGCCTTCGATGGCCGCGCACGGCGCCGGAATACAACTGGCGCCGTTGATCAGACGCGCGGCGTGGCTATATAGGGTGTCGTTGATCAAGGTCGATTTACCGGAGCCGGACACACCGGTCACGCAGGTCAACAGGCCGATCGGGAAACCGACTGTGACATTTTTAAGATTGTTGCCGGTCGCACCCTTGATGGTCAATTGCCGGGCAGTATCATTGGGCGCGGTTTTTTTCGGAATATCGATACCGAGGCTGCCGGACAGATACTGGCCGGTCAGCGAATTGGCATCGGCCAGAATTTGCGCGGGCGTGCCTTGCGCGACGATTTGACCGCCGTGCACGCCGGCGCCGGGGCCGATATCGACCACGTGGTCGGCGGCGCGAATGGCGTCTTCGTCGTGTTCGACGACGATCACGGTGTTGCCCAAGTCGCGCAATCTGAATAGCGTATTCAGCAAGCGTTCGTTGTCACGCTGATGCAAACCAATTGATGGTTCGTCGAGCACGTACATCACGCCGACCAAGCCGGCGCCGATCTGGCTGGCCAGCCTGATGCGCTGGGCTTCGCCGCCGGACAGGGTGTCGGCGCTTCGATCCAGGGTCAGATAATCCAAGCCGACGTTGACTAAAAACTCCAGCCGTTCCTGGATTTCCTTGTTGATTTTGGCGGCGATTTCGCCGCGGTGGCCGGGAATCGTCAGCGTCTGGAAGAAAGCCAATGTCTCTCGAATCGGCAAGCGGGTGATGTGGTGTAGGGGTTGGTTTTCGACGAACACGTTGCGCGCCGCTAAATTCAGGCGCGCGCCGTCGCAGGCCGTGCAGGTCTGCTGCGCCAGATACTTGGCCAGCTCGTCGCGCACCATTTGCGAGTCGCTCTCGCGGTAGCGGCGCTCCATGTTGGGGATAATGCCTTCGAAGCTGTGCCGGCTGGTTTTGGCCTTGCCGTTGCCCATTTGGAATTGAAAGGCGATGGCCTCGTCGCCGCTACCATACAGAATCGCCGCTTGGACGGTTTTGGGGATATGCGAGAACGGCGCTTCCGGATCGAAACCGTAATGCGCGGCCAGCGCGCAGACGATTTGGTAGTAATAGGCGTTGCGTCGGTCCCAGCCGCGCACCGCGCCGCCGGCCAGGCTGATCTCGGGATTGTGCACCACCAATTGCGGATCGAAATGCTGGCGCACGCCCAGGCCGTCGCAACTGGGGCAGGCGCCTTTCGGGTTGTTGAACGAGAAAATCCGGGGTTCCAGTTCGCTGAGGCTGTAGCCGCAGTGCGGGCAGGCGTAACGTTCGGAGAACAGCAATTGTTGATCGCTTTCCATCGACGCGGCAATTGCCAGGCCTTCCGACAAGCGTAACGCGGTTTCGAACGATTCGGCTAGGCGTAACTGAATGTCGTCGCGGATCTTGAAACGGTCGACGATGACTTCGATGGTGTGTTTTTTCTTTAAATCTAGGGTAGGAGGCTCGTCCAGTTCGTAGACTTCGCCGTCGATGCGGGCGCGTAAAAAGCCCTGGGCCTTCAAGTCTTCCAGCAACAGCACATGCTCGCCCTTACGCGCGTTGACCACCGGCGCCAGCAGCATCCAGCGCTCGCCTTCGGGCTGCGCCAATACTTGATCGACCATTTGGCTGACAGTCTGCGCTTCCAGCGATACGCCGTGCTCCGGGCAGCGCGGAATGCCGACCCTGGCGTACAGCAGACGCAGATAATCGTAAATCTCGGTGATCGTTCCGACGGTCGAGCGCGGGTTGTGCGAGGTGGATTTTTGCTCGATGGAAATCGCCGGCGACAAGCCTTCGATATGGTCGACGTCCGGCTTCTCCATCATCGACAAGAACTGGCGGGCGTAGGCCGACAGCGACTCGACGTAACGGCGTTGGCCCTCGGCGTAAATGGTATCGAAAGCCAGCGACGACTTGCCGGAACCGGACAGGCCGGTAATGACGATCAACTTGTCGCGCGGTAGGTCGATGTCGATGTTCTTTAGATTGTGGGTGCGGGCGCCGCGTATGCTTATGGTGTCCATTGCTGAGCATAGTGAAAATTTACACAGCTCGATACTATAAAGGTTGGCCTGAGTCTGGGTAAAGAAGGCTGCGTAATTTATCCTTGGTCCGGATAATGGCAAATCCTAAGTTTTCCCGCATTTGAACGTCTTTTGTTTGGTCATCCGGATTTCGGGGCGGCTTATTAGCGGACTCAGAATAGACTGTTTGTTGAACTCCGAAACCTACATTGGTTATCAATGGAATAGCAGTGCTATGATTCGGTCGTTGACGATGTATTTCAAAGCTTAAATCCGACCTTTGGGGGATTAATGTCCGGCAAGATCATGGATTTTTACAACTGGGCTCGGCCTTGGCGAGAGCGGTTCGGTATATGGCACGGCCTGAAAATTGCGATGGTCATGCGTAAAGCACTTTGGTCTTTACCTGCGAACAGTGAAGTTGTTGTTAAAGTGCCAGGTATTTCTAAACCGATAACTCTTCGGGCCGGTACTTCCGATCCGGAAGTGTTTATGCAGATTTTTAAGGAACTTCAAGCTGATTTCCCCATTTCTGGTGAACCTCGAGTGATCGTCGATGCTGGTGCCAACATTGGATTGGCTAGCGTCGTGTTTGCACATCGGTTTCCTCAGGCGGAAATATTGGCGTTGGAGATTGACCGGCAAAATTTCGAACTATTACGGAGAAATACTGCGGACTATCCTAATGTCAAGGCAGTTTTGAAGGGGCTTTGGTCTAAAAAAACCGATATTTTTGTCACAAATCCTGGGGCCGAATCCTGGGCTTTTCAGGTATCTGAGCAATCTGTGTCGGATGGTCGGTCGATAAGCGCGTTGGGTGTGAAAGATATATTGGAAGAATATTCATACGCTAGAATCGATTTACTGAAGATAGACATTGAGGGGAGTGAGTATGAAGTTTTCAAGGATGGTGTTGACGATTGGATAGACCGGGTTGGAATGCTCGCCATAGAAGTACACGATAGATTCCGTCCCGGTTGTACGGAGGCGATTCGGCGAGCTCTGCAGCCTTATGGTTTTATTGAGTCAAACTGGGCGGAATACTTGCTGTTTACCCGCGATGAATGACATGCAAATGCGCAGATTAACTGGAAACACATAGGATATGTCTATCTCCGCCACTCCATCCAGACTCTTGTCGGGATTGTGTTACGCCTGTTGCGGATCTAAATGTTGGCGTACGTTCTGGCTATCTCAATTGGGTCAGGCGTAGCGCTCGGAGAACAACAGCAGAGTTGCTCGCCACTTTCCTTCGAAGTCGCAATAGCCAAGCCCTCCGACAAGCGCAAGGCGGTTTCGAAGGATTCGGTCAACCGAGTTGACGCGGGCGCGCGAAAAGCCCAGGGTCTTCCAGTAGTACACACGTGCTCGTCCTTGCGCGCGTTGACTAGCGGCGTCCAGCGCTCGCCTTCGGGCTGCGCCAATCTTGATCGACCACCTGACTGACAGTCTGCATGCTATACGGGCTGAATCCGGTCAGGCCGATTAGCGGGGCGAAGGCCTAGGCAACGATGCCGCGCGCGACGTGCGGGTTGGGCGCGCTTTCAAAGTTTGCCGTGTATCGGCAGGCGGGGTTCGCTTTGAATGTCGATCTGAATCGCGCCAAGTAATAATTGAAAGCCTAACACGATAGGCAGCACCGCCAACATCACGGTACCTGCGCTGGATAATACCCCGGCCATGCTGTTGTGGTACCAATGCCAGGCGCCGAATAAGGCGCCGCCGCCGAATAAGATCGAGCCGCTGATAAACATGATTGAAGCGGCATTAAAACCGCGTAGAAAATAACTGTAAAACAATCGCTTGAAAAAACGGTTTAAATACAGCCCGGAAAATTCGAAGACGATGCGGCCGATTGACAGGTTGCTCACCTCGTTGGCGTAAACCGCGCGCATCGGAACATCCTCGACCACCGCCCGCATCACGTTCAAACGGAATAACAGATCGGATTCGAAGAAAAAGCGCCGAGACAGTTTGTCGAGCGGCAATTCCTCGGCGATTTTGGCGTGTATCGCGACGTAGCCGTTGGTGGGGTCCATGATGTTCCAATAACCGGTCGACATTTTGGCGATGAACGACAATAGGGTGTTACCCAATAGACGCAAAGTCGGCATGCCGTGCAGATAATCCAGCCGGTAAAAGCGGTTGCCCTTGCAATAGTCGGCTCGTCCCAAGCGAATCGGTTCGACGAATTTGTCGATCAGGGCGGGATCCATCTGGCCGTCCCCGTCGATTTTGACGATGATGTCGGTGTGGTCGGCCAAGGCGGCGCGGATGCCGGAGATTACCGCTCCGCCGACGCCTTGGTTTTTAGCGTGACGCAGAATTCTCAGGCGCGGATCGCTGAGGTGTTGTTCGACCCAGTCGGCGGTTCGTTCGGGGCAGGCGTCGTCCACCAAATAGATCGCCGACACTTGCGGACCGATCCGGGTTAATACTCGCAGCACTTCGGCGCCGGTCTTGTAACAGGGAATCACTACCGCAATCCGCATCAGGCGCTTCCTATCGCGACGATGCCGGCGACGATCAGTAGCGAGCCGAATAACATTTGTAAATTCCAGACTTCGCCAAACAGATAGTGCGCTGCCAGCGGCACGATTAAGTAGGCCGCCGCGGTGAACGGATAAGCCTTGCCTAGCGGAACCGAATTTAGGACGTACACCCACAAGCCGGTGGTCAGTGCGTATAACAGCAGGCCGCCGAGCAAATAGGGATTGCGCAGGGCATCCAGCAGTCCGGCGCTGAGAGTAGCGGTTGAAATTGAGGTTGCGGCCTTTTTAAACAGTAACTGACCGGCCGCCAACGCCAGCGTTACAGTCAGGCACAACAACAGACTAAGTGGTTTCATCGGCGCGCCTCCTCAGCCAAGCGGGCATGCGCGCGACCAGACCGGCGGCCAGCGCGTATGCGATCGGATAGATCGGGAAGGCGTAACGCGGTAGCGGCGCCAACACGGTATGAACGGCGGTGAAATAGACGACCAGCGCCGCGCAAAGCAACCACGCCGGCTGGGTCGCGGGACTCGAGCGGCGGCGGCAAAGGTCGATCAGAGTCCAAAGGCAAGCGGCGGCCGTCAGCGCGATGATGAACGGATGCAGCGCCATCATGCCGTTCAAGCTGGCCGCCGGAATGGCTTGCCGGGTAAATACCGACGAATTGATGTTATAAACGTACGGGCCGCCAGGGCCGGCCACTTCTTCGGCTTGCCAGTACATCATCGGCTTACCGAACACATACCAATTTAAAAATTTCCAGGGTTCCGCTGCGGCGCGCTCGCGAATGACCCGATAGGCCTCACCCAAGCTTTGGCTCATGTCCGCATATTGGGGGTCTTCTCGGTAGGGATACGCTTTAAACTCCGGGCTTTTAAAAATTAAGTCGGGGTAACCGCCCAAGGTCAGGGCCGCCGCAGCCAAACTGACTTCTCCGGCTTGGCGGTGCTTGGATTGCCAAATTTGCCAGGGTGACCAAATCACTGCGGCGGTCACAGCCATGATCAGGCAATTTTTTAAATGGTTTCGGGTCCACCAAGCCAGCGGCAGCAGCGTGCCGGGAAGCAGCAATACAGCCGGGCGGACGTAAGCCGCTAAAGCCAATACCACGCCGCATGCCACGAATAGGGTCGGGCGACCTCTCGAAAACCCGGCAAGCAGCAGGGCCAAGCAGAATGTGATCAAGAAGCTCGACAAGGTTTCTGTCAGGATATAGCCCGCTCCGATAATCAATTGTGGCGACAGCGCGACCAACAAACCGGCAGGGACTGCGGCTTGCAAGCCACCGATCCGTAACGCCAAGTAGAACGCGCCCACGACGGTCAGGCTGGATAGAAGCGCCTGACTCAGTAAAACGGCATTGTAAAAGTGCTGGATGTCACCGGTAGCGTCCAATATTGCCGCTAGAAAGGCCGGATAGCCGGGACTGATCAACGTGGATGGCGTAAACGGGGCCGATTCGGCCAGCGAATAACCGTGATTTTCGACCAAATTGATTGCCAGTTGCAGATATTTGCCGGCGTCGGCTCGAAACGGGTAGTCGATTTCCATCGAGTATACGTAGCTCAAACGCGGCAGCAGTCCGCAGACGAAAACGAAAGCGGCAAACATTGCCGCCGAATAGGGTTTTGCCCGCAGTGTCATCGGATTTAACAAGTTGAGGTGAAAACCTATCGTTGTCTTCGAGAAAGCACGCGGCGTTCCCGCGACAACGATAACCGGCATCTAACTGTAGCCGAAAAATCTCGGAAGTCCGTCAACAGGTCTCCGAAACATGCGCGCGAATATGGCCGATTAACGTGGCGCGGTTTGGATTGAAGGCGGCTGTAATGGCGGTGGAGCCGTTTTACGCGGCAACGTCGCAAGTTCCACAACTTCCGAAAAGCCGCCGGATGTTAGTCGATAGTCTGAGTCCAGCGGCAGCGTTGCTTGACGGTTTCGGCGGTATGCGGATTGGCGATGCCCTTGGCGATCAGTGCGATGACTCGGTCATCGGTATCGTAGCCGACGTGGGCATCCATCGGGTTGGCCAGTTTGCCGAGCCCGAAGGCGTCGTAGACCCGGGCCACGTTGATATTGATGTTGGTGACGTTGACGCACAGGCGCGAATCCAAATATTTGTTGGCGAAGTCGTGCGGGATCGCGTAGCTGAGTAAGTCGTTGGGGTCGCTGAAGGCAATGATCGAGGTTTTGGCCATGATGCGCTCGGCGTATTTGGCACCGTCGGCTCGGCAATAAGCGGCCGATTGATTGGCGACTTCGGGCAACGAGCGCCCCAATTGCAGCATCGGCAATTGGTTGGACATCATGTAGATCGGAATTTCCTTATTTTTAAGAATATTGGTTAGTGCCGTGTAATAGCTGGCGGTTTCGCCGTTGCCCAGCTTGGCGGCGATTTTCTGCAGGCCGTCTATCGTAATTCGGCTGCCCAGGCTGTGCGAGACGAAGGCATAGCTATCGTTGTAAAACGGCGTGACGTTCTTGGTGGTGCAAACTTGGCGCACTTCATCCGGCAAACTGTTCCAGTCGCCCTGTATCATCCAGCAAAACGACTGAGCGAAGGCCGACAGGATGTCTTCGCGTTTCTCGCCCAGATAAATGATCGGGTCGGGGCCGGTGTCGTTGGAGAATTTTTTCAGCAGATCGTTGACTTCCGCGCGCCGAAACGACTGTTCGCCGGAGTTGTCGTAGGACAACACTTCTTTTTCCTTGGCGGTGATTTCTGACCAGGTCAGCTCGTAAAATAGTAATTCTTGAGTTTGGCTGGCGTCCAGATAGCGGTTGATACGCAAATTGCCCAACGGCTTTTCCGGTACCGCCGTATCCGCCAATTGGATATTTTTGACGTTTTTGCTGGTGACGGTCAGGTCCAATTCCTTGGTCAGCTTTTCCATGAACTGCGTCGAATAACCGGGCAAATGATTGCCGACGCCATGCACCATCAAAACCTTCATCGTCCGCTTGGGGACTTCGAGTTGCGGTTTAATGCCGTTGAATTTGTCGCCCTTGATTTCGCAGACCCGGGTATCTTCCTGATCCTGCTTTTCCAATATCGCTTCGGTGATGCCTTTGCCGATGCTGGAGCAGCCGGTCGTTACCAGCGCCATCGTTAGTAGTAGGGGGATGCAATCGAGTCGGTTCATGGGGCGAGTTTATAAGTGGTGTTTTGCCGATCGGCGCTTCGAAAATTATTTATCCAGTTTCTTTTTGGAGGCGTCGGCTTCCGCGCCGATTTTTTCGACGGCTTCCCGATACTTGGCCTGAGCCTGGTTGGCCGATTCGGCGATGATGGCATTGTCGGTATTGGCTTCCTTGATCAGGCATTCGAAATAATCGCGGGATTTTTGCTGCCAAGTGTTGATTGCGGCGATACTTTTATTGAAAGTATCCACGTCGCTGTCGTCGATGACCGGCGCGTCGGGTTTGACGCCGCAGCCGGCGGGCTGCCAAGCGCCGCCGGACAAGGTGCCGGCCGTGGCGGGACCCGCGAACAGCAGGGCGCAAAAGCTGAAAGACAGAATCGGGGTTTTCATCGGCGGACTCCTTGAGTGTCGGTAGGGTGGATTAACTGAGCATCTGGCGTATGTGTTCGATTTCATCCTTGGCCTGATCCAGCACGTTGATGCTCAGATCGGCGTCCAGATTGCCGGCGGCGATTTTTTTATAGGCCGGCAAGTCGTCCATTTTGGGCATTTTCTTGATGTCGACCTTGCCGATGAAACTATGCAATTGCGAGATCATCACGATATCGCAGTAGCTGGCCTGGGCGCCGCCGTCGCGGTACCAGTTTTCGGCCTGAATGATGACATCCTCGAAATCGCTGGGAAAGTCCCATTTGCGAACGATCTGCACGCCGATCGGCGCGCGCAGTTCCCGCACCGCTTCGGCCAAGTCGTCGGGGTTGGTCAGAATGTCGGGTTGGCGGTCGGCGTAAGCCAATATCGGTACGACGCCGATGTCGTGAATCAGGCCCGCCAACATGGCGCGGTCCGGGTCGAAGCCCGGCGTCTTGTGCGCCAGTACCGCACTGATCGCCGCGACATAGCTGCTATGCGACCAGAGTTCCTGCATCTTGCGGCGTATCACCGGCGATTTGGCATTGAACACCGCCTTCAGCGCGAACGCGGTGATGATGTCCTGGGCGGCTTTTAGGCCTAGCCGGGTCAACGCTTCCGGGCAGCTTTCGATTCGGCGGCGGCCCCTGTATAGCGGACTGTTGGAGATCTTGATCAAGCGCGCGGTGATGCTTGGATCGATCTGTACGACGCGAGCGATTTTATTGCTGTTGGCGCTGGGTTCGTTGATCGCCCGACGGATTTTCACCGAGACGTCGGGAATGGTCGGTAAAGCCAGGGAGTCGGATTGCATGTATTTGAAGCAATCCTGGTACAAGCGGTTTTTCGCCAGTTTGCTGTTTAGCGGGGGAGATATGGCCTCGGTCATTGTGTCGCTTAATTCGGACAAGCACGGGGGATTGGTTTAAAATCCGCCGCTTATGTTTAATCACCAATCGTCTATGAATCCAACATCGCCGGATGTTATCACAAGCCTGACCACCATCAGAGACTATATTCGCTGGGGTGCCAGCCGTTTCGCCGAGCACGGAATCTTTCTGGGGCACGGTACCGCGGCCCCGCTGGACGAAGCGGCGGCCATCGTATTGCATACCTTGCATCAGCCCTACGATTTGGCCGAGGCCTATCTGAACAGCGTGTTGACGATGTCCGAGCGCCAGGAAGTCTTGAATCTGATCGAGCGCCGCATCGTCGAGCGCAAGCCTTCGGCCTACCTGACCCATGAAGCGATTTTCGCCGGCTTGTCGTTTTACGTCGATGAGCGGGTGTTGGTGCCGCGCTCGCCGATCGCCGAATTGATCGCCGAGCGCTTCGAACCCTGGGTCGACGAATCCGAGGTGTTCAATGTGCTGGACCTGTGCACCGGTAGCGGCTGCATCGCGATCACATGCGGCTACGCCTTTCCGGAAGCGCGTATCGATGCGCTGGATTTGTCGGAAGATGCGTTGGCGGTCGCTCAAATCAACGTCGAGAAACACGAGTTAACCGAACAAGTCGAGCTTTTCCAATCCGATCTGTTTAAACAACTGCCGGTCAAGCCTTACGACATCATCGTCAGCAATCCGCCTTACGTGGCGTTGGCGGAATGGCAAGCGTTGCCGGCCGAGTTTCACGCCGAGCCCGCCATGGGTTTCAAGGGCGGCGAGACCGGGTTGGATCTGGTGGTCCGTATCCTGGCCGACGCCAACCGGTATTTGGCGGAGCAGGGCATCTTGGTGGTCGAGGTCGGCAGCAGCGCCGAGACCTTGCAGGCGATGTTTCCCAACGTGGCCTTCCATTGGCTGGAATTCGAACGCGGTGGCGACGGCGTGTTTCTGTTGACCGCCCAACAGGTCGCGGCCCACCACACTCTTTTTGCTAGCGCTTTATAGATCATGTCCGGAAATACCATAGGCAAACTGTTTACCGTCACCACCTTCGGCGAAAGCCACGGCCCGGCGCTCGGCGCGATCGTCGACGGCTGCCCGCCGGGATTGGAACTTTGCGAAGCCGATTTGCAATTCGATCTGGATCGCCGCAAGCCCGGCACGTCGCGCCACACCACCCAGCGCCGCGAAGCCGACGAGGTCAGGATTCTGTCCGGCGTGTTCGAAGGCAAAACCACCGGCTGTCCGATCGGCTTGTTGATCGAGAACACCGACCAGCGCTCCAAGGACTACGGCAAAATCGCCGACAGTTTCCGACCCGGCCACGCCGATTACACCTACCACCATAAATACGGTTTTCGCGATTATCGCGGCGGCGGCCGTTCGTCGGCGCGGGAAACCGCGATGCGGGTCGCGGCCGGGGCGATCGCCAAGAAATATTTGCTGCAGCAGCACGGCGTGCAGGTGCGCGGTTATTTGTCGCAATTGGGGCCGATCAAGATCGAAGCCTTCGATTGGCAGGAAATCCCCAACAATCCGTTTTTCTGTCCCGACGCCGGTAAGGTTGCCGAGATGGAGCGTTACATGGATGCCTTGCGCAAGGAAGGCGAATCTATCGGCGCCAAGATCGAGGTCGTCGGCAGCAACGTGCCGCCGGGCTTGGGCGAGCCGATTTTCGACCGCCTGGATGCCGAACTGGCTTATGCTCTGATGAGTATCAATGCCGTGAAAGGCGTGGAAATCGGCGACGGCTTCGAGTGCATCGCTACCAAGGGCACGCAATTTCGCGACGAAATCACCCCGGACGGTTTCTTGAGCAACCACGCCGGCGGCATCTTGGGCGGCATTTCCACCGGGCAGGACATCGTCGCGCGGATTGCGTTGAAACCGACGTCCAGTCTGCGCTTGCCCGGCCGTAGCATCAATAGCAAGGGAGAGCCGATAGAGGTGGTTACCGAAGGCCGTCACGACCCTTGCGTCGGTATTCGAGCCACGCCGATCGCCGAGGCGATGGTGGCGCTGGTGCTGATGGATCATCTGTTGCGCCACCGCGCTCAAAACCTGCACGTCGATTGCGGATTGCCGATCCTACGTTAAATGCCCGTTCCTTACTGGCGTTTATCGAGCTTTTACTTCTTTTATTTCGCGACGCTGGGTTCGTTCCTGCCGTTCTGGAGTCTGTATTTGCGGCAGGTCGGGTTTGCCGCCGATCAGATCGGCGAGCTGACCGCGCTGATGGTCGCGACCAAGATCGTCGCGCCCAATTGCTGGGGCTGGTTGGCCGACAAAACCGGCCGCAATCTGGGCCTGATTCGGCTGACCTCGCTGCTGGCGGTAGTCAGTTTCGCGGCGTTTGCCTATCGTAGCGACTTTCGTTGGTATGCGGCGGTCACGATATTGTTCAGTTTTTTTTGGAACGCGACACTGCCGCAGTTCGAAGCCGCGACCTTGTTTCATTTGAAAGCCGAGCCGCAACGTTACAGCCGGATTCGGCTGTGGGGGTCGATCGGGTTCATCACGGCAGTGTTGGGCATAGGCCGCTTTGTCGACGCTTTCAGCATCGCTTATTTGCCGCTCATCATTGCCGGCTTGATGATTCTGAATTGGTTGACCGCGCTGATCACGCCGGAAGCGGCGCCGCGTCACGCGAGTCGCGGCGGCGATGCCGGTTTGTGGCGGGTGCTGCGCCGGCCGGAGGTTCTGGCGTTTTTGTTGGTCTATCTGTTGCTGCAGGCCGCGCACGGGCCGTATTACGTATTCTATTCCGTGTATTTGCAGCAACACGGTTATTCGGCCAGCGCGACCGGTCTGCTGTGGGCGTCCGGCGTCGCCGCCGAAGTGTTAATCTTCGTCGCGATGCGGCCCTTGCTGAAATGGATAGGACCACGCGGCCTGTTGCTGGCGTCCATCGTACTGAGCGTGGCGCGCTGGATGCTGATTGCCGACGCGGTCGACTCGCTGGCGCTGACCGTTGTCGCGCAACTGTTGCATGCCGCGACCTTCGGCGTGGCCCATGTCGTGGCGATGCAGTTGCTATTTCAATATTTCGGCGAAACCCATCAGGCCAAGGGGCAGGCCTTGTACAGCAGCGTCAGTTTCGGAGTCGGCGGCATGTTGGGTAGTTTGTACAGCGGTTACTTCTGGACGTTGCTGGGCGGGCGTCTGGTTTACATCATCGCCGCGCTGATCTGCTGTCTGGCCTTGCTGGCGGCTTATCTGGGCGTTGCTCGGGAAAGCCGGCCGCGAATCGGTTAAAATTTGTCCGAAGTCACTACGAGGAAACGAAAGAGTGTTCGAGGTAATCAGAAACGGCGGCTGGATGATGGCGCCCATCATTTTATGTTCCATCGTCGCGATGGCGATTATCGGCGAGCGCTTCTGGTCGCTACGACGCAAACGGATTTTGCCGGTCGATCTGGTGCCTTACATTTGGCAGTTGCACCGCGAGCACAAGTTGGACGAGGCGGCGATCCGCCGGATCAAACTCAGCTCGCCGCTCGGGCGGATACTGGCGGCCGGCTTGGTCAATCGTAAGCATGGCCGGGAAATCATGAAGTCCAGCATCGAGGAAGTCGGCCGCCAGGTCGCTCACGAACTGGAGCGCTATTTGAACGCGCTGGGTAGTATCGCATCGATTACGCCGCTGTTGGGCCTGCTCGGTACCGTGGACGGCATCATTCGGGTGTTTTCCGACATCGCGGTCGGCGGTATGGGCGACCCGGCGGTGCTGAGCGGCGGCATCTCCGAAGCCTTGATCTGTACCGCTTCCGGCTTGACGGTGGCGATTCCCAGTCTGTTCTTTCATCGCTATTTCGAGCGTTTGGTCGACGACCACGTGGTGCGGATGGAAGAGGAGTCGTTGCGTTTGATCGACATCATGCAGGGCGCGCGGGAGGAAACCTGATGGACTTTCGCCGCAAGCGCCGGGCGCCGGTCGACATCGGTTTGATTCCGATGATCGACGTGTTGCTGGTGTTGCTGTTTTTCTTCATGGTGGCGACGACGTTTCGGCATCATTCCGAACTGAAGATCAATCTGCCCGAAGCCCAGGGCAACGACACTCAGCCGCGCGGTAAGGAAATCAATCTGTACGTGGACGCCAAGGGCGTTTACGCGCTGGCCGGCGACGATAACCAGTTTCACGAACTGGTCAACCAAACTCCGGAAGGTTTGCGGACCGAACTTGCGAAACTGGCCGGCGAAACCCGTTTGTTACCGTTCATCATCAGCGCCGACGGCAAGGCGCCGCACCAGGCCGTCGTCGGCGCGCTGGATGTCGCCAATCAATTGGGCTTTCACCATATTACCTTTGCCGTGAATAAGCCGGAGCCGCGATGAAAGCCCGCCTGATCCGTTGGTTTGAGGACGCCTGGTACAAGGAAATGTATTTGTCCGCCTGGCTGATGCCTTGGTCGATGTTTTATGTCGATGCGATACGGCTGCGGCGCTGGCTTTACCGGGTCGGCATTTGGAAGACGATAAAGTTACCGGTGCCGGTTATCGTGGTCGGCAACGTCACCGTCGGCGGTACCGGCAAAACGCCATTGGTGGTGTACGTTGTCGAATGGCTGAAAAGCCAAGGCTATCGGCCCGGCGTGATTAGCCGTGGCTACGGCGGAGCGAAAGACCAGAAGCCGCGCTGGGTCACCCCCGCCAGCGATCCGGCCCAGGTTGGCGACGAAGCCGTGCTGTTGGCGGCGCGTTGCGCCTGTCCGGTGGTGGTTGGCGCCGACCGGCCGGCCGCCGGCCGCGAGTTGCTGTCCAAACAAGCCTGCGACGTGCTGGTGTCCGATGACGGCCTGCAACATTATGCGTTGGCCCGCGACATCGAAATCGTCGTGATCGACGGTCAGCGGCGTTTCGGCAACGGCTATTGCCTGCCGGTCGGGCCGTTGCGCGAGCCGCCGGAACGTGTTAAGCAGGTGGATTTGGTCGTCGTCAACGGCGGTAACGAGCTGTTGGAACGCGAAATTGCCATGCAATGCCGGGGCGATACGTTGATCAATTTGCAGTCCGGCGAGCGCCGGCCGCTGGCTGAGTTTGCCGGCCTGGATTGCCGGGCGATTGCCGGGATCGGTAACCCTCAGCGTTTTTTCCAGCAGCTGGCGGAGGCCGGTTTGCGGTGTTCCGGCACGGCGTTTCCCGATCACCATATCTATTCCGCCGCCGATCTGGGTGGCGACGATGGCACACCGCTAATCATGACCGAGAAAGATGCGGTTAAATGCCGCTACCTTGCTCGGCCGAATTTCTGGTATCTGCCGATCGCCGCCGAATTGCCGGAGGCGTTCTCTCAACAATTGCTCACACTACTGAAAGATAAAGCCCATGGATAAAAAATTGCTCGAGATCTTGGCCTGCCCGATCTGCAAAAGTTCGCTGATCTACGACAAGGACAACCAGGAATTGATCTGCAAGGCCGACAAACTGGCCTTCCCGATCCGCGACGGCATTCCGGTGATGTTGGAAGACGATGCTCGCGAACTGAGTTTCGAAGAAGCGGAAGCCTTGCGCAAATGACCGCGTTCAAAGTGGTGATTCCGGCGCGTTACGCGTCCACCCGTTTGCCTGGTAAACCGTTGCTGGACATCGCCGGCAAACCGATGATCGCCCATGTTTGTGAGCGGGCGCTGGAAGCCGATGCCGAGCAAGTCGTCGTCGCCACCGACGATAGCCGAATATTCGATACGGTGTCCGCGCTGGGAATACAAACCGTGATGACCGATCCTAATCATCAATCCGGCACCGAACGCATCGCCGAAGTGGCGGAAAAGCTCGGCTGGCGGGACGGCGACATCGTCGTGAATCTGCAGGGCGACGAGCCCTTGATACCGCCGGCCTGTATCCGCGACGCGGCCGAAGCCTTGGCCAGACAAAAACAAGCCGGTATCGCCACGCTGGCCGCGAAAATCGAAGATGCGGACGAGATCTTCAATCCGAACGCAGTCAAAGTGGTGCTCGATCAACACAGTTACGCGCTGTATTTCAGCAGGGCGCCGATACCCTGGCATCGCGCCAGTTTCCCGGATTGCCGCGACACCGCCGGATTAAACATGCCTTATTTGCGTCACATCGGCCTTTACGCCTACACGGTCGGATTTTTAAAGCGCTATTGCGGTTGGAGCCCATCGCCGCTGGAAAGTGTCGAGGCGCTGGAGCAGTTGCGCATTCTCTGGCACGGCGAGAAAGTCTTGGTCCAGATCGTCGACCGGATCCCGGAAGCCGGTGTCGATACCGAGGAGGATTTGCGGCGGGTTGCGGCACGACTGGCGCGGGCTTAGATCAAGTGGTTTCACCTTGCATCGCTGGGCGTGTATCGCCGCGATTCCGCTCGGGTCCCGCGGCCGACAGCTTGGCTGATTCAAGCCTAATTCTAATGGTACAATACACGGCTTTATGCCTGCCGCCGGAATCGTGGCCGGGAAGTTGCAATTAACGTGTGGTTGTCTATGAGTAAACTGAAGTGTGCCGTGATCGGTGCGGGATATTTAGGGAAATTTCATGCGGAAAAATACGCGTCGTTGAAAGACTGCGAGTTAGTGGCGGTCGTCGACATCAATCCCGAAGCGGCACAGTTGGTGGCGGAAAAACATGGGGTCGAGGCCATCACCGATTATCGGGCGTTGCTGGGTAAAGTCGATGCGGTCAGCATAGTCGTTCCGACCAGTCTGCACCATCAGGTTTCCAAGGATTTTTTGAATGCCGGCACGCATGTCCTGGTCGAGAAGCCGATTACGGTCACGGTCGAGGAAGCCGACGAACTGATCGCGATTGCCCGCGACAAGCATGTGATCTTGCAAGTCGGACATTTGGAGCGCTTCAATCCGGCGGTGCGAGGTCTGGAAAAACTCGAAGAGAAGCCGCTGTTCATCGAATCTCACCGCTTGTCGCCGTTCAATCCGCGCGCCAACGACGTCAGCGTCGTGTTGGACTTGATGATCCACGATATCGACATCATCCTGGCCCTGGTCGATTCCGAAATCGAGAAAATCGATGCTAGCGGTACCTCGGTATTGACCCAGGGTACCGACATCGCCAATGCCCGCATCACCTTCAAGAACGGTTGCGTCGCCAACGTGACCGCCAGCCGGATCAGCATGAAAATGGAACGCAAGATGCGGATGTTCCGGCCCAGTTCCTATATCTCGGTGGATTTTCAAAATAGGGTATTGATTAAGCATAAGACCGGCGACAAGGAAATGTTTCCCGGCATTCCGGAAATCGTCACCGAAGAGTCGGTGTTCGAAAGCGGCGATGCCTTGCTGGAGGAAATCAAACATTTCGTCGCCTGCGTGCAATCCGGCGACAACCCGTTGGTACCGGGCGAAGCCGGCCGCAAGGCCCTGGCCACGGCGATCGAAATCAGTCAATTCTTAATTCAACGCTAGAGGGCTTGCGATGATTCCGATGGTCAATCTGAAGGCGCAGTTCGCCGACATCAAAGACGAAATCGAAGCCGGCATCGCCGCGACGATCGACAGTTGCTCGTTCATCCTCGGCCCCAACGTGCAAGCGTTCGAAAAAGAAGCCGCCGACTATTTGGGCGTCAAGCATGCCATCGGCTGCGCTTCCGGCACCGATGCGCTGCATCTGGCCTTGTTGGCGCACGGCATCGGGCCGGGCGACGAAGTGATTACCAGCGCGTTCACCTTCATCGCCACCGCCGAGGCCATCAAATATGTCGGTGCGACGCCGGTATTTGTCGATATCGATCCCGGCACCTTCAACATCACGCCGGATAATATCAAGCGTGCCATCACCGAGAAAACCAAGGCGGTGATGCCGGTGCATTTGTTCGGTCAACCGGCCGATCTGCCGGCGATCCGGGCCATTTGCGATAAACACGGTCTGAAGTTGATCGAGGACTGCGCCCAGTCCTTCGGCGCGACCGTCGCCAATCGTCAGACCGGCAGTTACGGCGACGCGGCCGGTTTCAGCTTCTTTCCCAGCAAAAACCTGGGCTGCTTCGGCGACGGCGGGCTGGTGACGACGTCATCAGACGAAGCCGCCGCCAAGATCAAGCAATTCCGCAACCACGGCTCCGAAGTCCGTTATTACCACGACGTGGTCGGCTACAACAGCCGTCTGGATGAATTGCAAGCGGTCGTGTTGCGCGCCAAGCTCAAGCGTATCGATCAGTACAACGCCGCTCGTCGGCACGCCGCGCATTTGTATTCCAAATTGCTGGCCGATCTGCCGTTGACGACGCCATTCGAGGACGGCGTCGGCGTGCATGTCTATCATCAATATACGTTGTTGTGCGAGCGTCGCGACGAGGTGATGAAGGCTTTGCACGACCGGCAAATCTCCAGTGCGATTTACTATCCGGTGCCCTTGCATAAGCAAAACGTGTTCAAGGACGATTGCGCCGGGCTGTCGTTGCCGGTGACCGAGGCCGTGGCCGCCGAATGCTTCTCGCTGCCGATTTGCTCCAATTTGGCCGACGACACCGTCGTTGAAATCGCCGATGCGATTCGCGGCGTCTTCCAAGCTTAATATCCAAGATGTAGGGTGGGCTAAGCACAACGCAGCCCACCAGCCACTCACAAATGACTAAGCGACCAGCGTACACGGTGCTGTTCAGCGCCGGCGAATCCTCCGGCGACCGGCACGCCGCCCACATGTATCAGGCAATGCGCGCCACAGATTCGGGAGTTCGCGGCCTGGGCATGGGGGGCAGCGCGATGCGCGAGGCCGGCATCGACATCCGCTACGACTCATCCGGTATCGGCGTGATCGGTCTGGTCGAAGTCCTCAAACACTATCGGGAAATCCGCCGGGCGCTCAAGATCATGCAGGCCTTGGTTGTCGCCGAAAAGCCGGATTTGCTGGTGTGTGTCGATTACAAGGAATTCAACCTGAAGCTGGCCCAATTCGCCAAGCGGCTGGGCGTTAAGGTGTTGTTTTACGTCAGTCCGCAAGTGTGGGCCTGGCGGCCGGGTAGGGTGCTTACCTACGGCAAAGCCATCGACATGATGGCGGTAATTTTTCCGTTCGAAACCCGTTATTACCAGGCCGAAGGCGTCCCAGTCCGCTATGTCGGCCATCCGTCGGTCGATAAAGTAAAACCGCTATACGGCCGCGACGAAGATTTCAGCCGGTTCGATCTGGACCCTCTGCGGCCGGTGATCGGTATCCTGCCTGGCAGTCGAAGCAATGAAATTAAGCGCATGCTGCCGGTGATGCTGGAGGCGGCCGCCATACTGGCCCGTCGCGCACCTAAACCGCAATTTCTGTTGCCGCAGGCCGATAGCGTGGATGACGAGCAAATCCAATCCGCGCTAAGTCACGCCGGTGTCACGGTCCATGTGGTAAAACATCAAACTTATGATGCGATTCAATGCTGCGACGCGGTGATGACCACGTCGGGCACCGCATCCTTGGAAATCGCGTTGCTAACGGTGCCGATGGTGATTGTTTACCGCTTGGCCGCGTTCAGTTATTGGCTGGGCAAGCGCTTGGTCAGAATTCCGTTCATTGGCCTGCCGAACATCATCGCCGGACGAGCCATCGTCAAGGAACTGATTCAAGATGACTTGACGCCGGACAATCTAGCGGCCGAAGTAGAACGTTTGTTGGCGGACCGTGCGTATCGGGAAAATCAAATCGCCGACTTGCGCTCGGTCAAGCAGGCGTTGGGCGAGGGCGGTGGTTCCGCGAACATGGCGACGCTGGCCTGGGAAATGCTGAAGGCCGGCGCTTAGCGCGGTTTTTGGGCTATTATCTGCGCGTGGAGGATTCTTCTCGCACGCCGACGGAAGCGGAACATGAGATTGAAAAAAACCTTGGGTTTTATCGTTAAGTTGTCGATCAGCGCCGGATTGCTGGCTTATTTGTTTAGCGTGGCCGACATCGATCAGTTTGTCGGACGCATCGCCAGCTTGGGCCCCGAGTTCGTGGTGTTCGGTTGGGTGTATTACGCGGTCTGCCAATGGATTTCGGCCTATCGCTGGCAATTGTTTCTGGTCGCCGAAGGTGCCAGCGTCTCGGTCTATCGATTGTTCAAATTCTACATGGTCGGCATGTTCTTGAACAATTTCATCCCCGGCGGTCTGGGCGGCGACATCGTTAAGGGCTATCGCCTGCATCAGACTATTAACAATCCAAACCTCGCCATCGTTTCGGTGTTTCTGGAACGCCTGACCGGTTTGGTCGGGTTGACGGTGTTGGCGGTTGCGGTTTCGCCGTTCAATCTGGTCAAGCTGCAATCGCAGACCGCGCTTTTGGCGGTGGCCGGATCGGCGCTGTTTTTGCTGCTGTTGATGCTGGTGATCTGGTGTCCGCCGATGGCCCGCTTGAACCTGTGGTTGTCTAAGAAGCTGTTTCCCAAGGCCTTGGGCGAAAAGATCGCCCAGTTGTATATGGCGCTGTATTCGTTCCGCAATCATCGGCGCACCTTGTTGGGGGCGACGGCGGTATCGACCGTGCTGCAATTGATGTTCGCCATCTACTACGCCTTGGCCGCCAAGGCCTTGCATATCGACGTCGATCCGATATATTTCATTTTGTTTTTGCCGGCGATTACCATCGTGACGATGGTACCGCTGTCGATCGGCGGATTGGGCATCCGCGAGGGTGTCATGATCGGGTTGTTCGGCTCGGTCGGGGTGTCCAGCGCCGACGTGTTGTCGATTTCGCTCAGCGTCTACAGCATCAATTTACTACTGAGCCTGTTCGGCGGACTGATGATGTTCGAGCGTCGGAAGGCCGGTAATCCGCGAGAGGCCACTTAGCATGTTGGCGCGGCTGACCCAAATTCCCCGGAATTATTATTTGTTCGCGGTCGGTTGGTTCGCCGTGCTGTTAGGCGTCCAGGCCGGCTGGTATTCGATCCCGTCTTCGGCGGCGTCCAGCTTCGGCAGCGCGAGCCTGCAACTGAGCGAGCACGCGGCTATCGGCTGGGAATTCGCCGTGCGCGCCGGACTGCTCTGCTATGCGGGCTTGGCGGTCGCCGCGCTGCGCGGGACTGTCGTTTTTCGGCGGCGGGTGATCGGCGCCGGCTGGTTGTTGTTGCTGTTAACACTGGCGTTTCCGTATGTGATGAATCACTGGTATCCGGAATACGGGCTGGATACCCGGGTGATTTATCGGCAGGTGGATAGGGTGGTGGACGACATGGAGGCCGGCTTGAACTGGCAACACTTCGACTGGCGGGAGAGTCGGATCATAATGACTCAAATGCCGCCGGATACGCTCAGCGCCACGGTGTTCGAGGACGAATGGGGCGTCAAGGCGGCGTTGCCGGAATATCAGACTCATGTTTTGCAAAATGTGCTCGGCTATTCGAACGAGTTTTTGAATTCGGTCGGCAAGGGCTGGATCTTTGCGATTCTTGGGTTGATTCTGACCATATTGCCGGCCCGTTGGCTGATTCCGGTATCCGCTGAAGCTGAACGATCGCCGAGGCTTTGGCCGATGTTCGTCGTGGTATTGGCCGGTTTGTTAATACCTAAATGGCTGGCTTATTACTACGTCGATCAGGGTAAAACCCGTTACGCCGCGGGCAATTGGCACGAAGCGGCGGACAATTGGCGGCGAGCGGCGTTCTGGAATCCGGGTGTGGATTACGCCTTGCCGTATTTCGCCGATTTGGGTGAAATGGCGCAAGCAAAAGAATGCGTCGCTTGCCCGGAATGGCCGCTGTTCGAACTGGCCAAAGCAGTCAGGACCGGTAATTACGCGCGCGCCGAACAATTGGCCGGCGAGCCGCTGACCCAGCGCTTGGTCGAGATGCCGGCCTATCGATACTGGCTGTCGGCGGTGTTTCTCGAATACGGCGTGCAGGCGTTCAATGCCGGCCAGTACGGATTGGCCGAGGAATTGTGGAACAAAACCTTGGTGCAAATGCCGACCTCGGCGATGGCTTGGTACGGACTATCGTTGGTCTATTTGAAATACAAGCAATTCGAAAGGGCCGCCGAGGCGATCAATCAGGTGGTCGCCTTGCAGAAGTTCGTCAATTTCCGAAAGATGACGATCTCCGGACAATATTGGGCGACCAAAAGCTGGGCGGCGTTCCGGCGCGACGATCCGGTGGCGGCCCATCAGCTCTATACCAAATATCTGACGCCGGACAGTTGGAAATAATATGGGTACGAACGGGATTCGGCACTGGCTGCCGTCGTTAGGCGCGTTGCTGGTGGCTTCGTTTTTGATTGCGTTGTGCCTGGCGAATTGGTTGCTACCGATTCGCCAGGGTCCGATTCGGGACCAAATGCCCGACGGTTGGATGGGCGCCGAGCATGCGGAGCGGCGCGCCTACTTTCGGCAGACATGGCGTTTGCCGTTCAAACCTGAACACGGCTGGGTCGCTCTGGCTGCCGACGATTACCAGCTGATGGTGAATGGCCGGGTGGTCTCTTGGAACAAATATTCGATCAACGCCTCGCTCCCTTTTCAAACCCGCTTTTCCGATCGTGCCCAGGGCCAAGTTCCCCATAGTTGGGATATGCCGCGCAACCCGACCTCGCAACGCGCCGCCAATGAAGAATGGCGCGTCTTGCACTACATCGACATCACCGCGTATTTACTGCCTGGCGAGAATACTCTGGCGGTCTACGTACAGTCGCAACACCTGCCGCGGCTGGCGATTAAGGGGGGAGCCAGTGGCGAGGGGCTGACGGCTGAAATCGACGGACGCGCCGAGGCTTGGCGAGCGCTGGATGTGGCGGCCAATTTGACCGGTAAGCGATTTTTCGAACCCGGTTACAACGAAACAGAGTGGCCCGCCGCGCGGCCTTTGGGGGAATTGGAGAAGCCGGTTTACGCGCCGGTTGATCCGACGATATGGACGACACCGCGTTCCGAGTTGGGCTTGTCCGGCGTATGGTTGGCCGGCGATATGCGTCTAGCAACCGAATTGGTGGATTTGCATCGCGTCGCGGGCGATTCGGCCTGGGTCAGAATCGGCTGCGATTGGCCGTACTACCTGTTTTGGGATGACGAGTTGGTCGGTACCGGCGGTGGCGGCGGCGGAATCGAAGCCTTCGATATGACGCGGTTTCTGGCTGCGGATCGAGGTCGGCTCAGCGTGCGGGTCGTTAGACCGAACAGCGAAACCGCTCCGCCGGTGTTGTTTGTCGATGGCCGTTTGGGCCAGCGGGTGTTGGACGGCGGTTTGCATTGGCAAACTCAAATTCAAGCGCATCCGGATTGGTTGTCCGGTGCCGGCCAATGGATCGCGGCCGCGACATTGTCGGCCGACAGTCGGTTGGGGGCGTTGAAGCTGCAAACCGCCGAGCCTATCGATGCCGACTGGATGGTTCAGTTTTTGAGCTTGTGGCTGGTATCGGCCGGCGCTTGTTGGTTGGCGGTGCGCTTGTTCCGGCTCGGGGCAGGCGCGTCGGCGGAAGGCTATGCCGGACGTGGACCGTCGGGCTTATTGGCAATCGGAGCGATTGCGGCGCTGATGCTGATTGCGTTGCGAGTCCGTTACGGCGAAACCGACAGTGTCCTGTGGTTGGAAGATCCTGTTTGGCGTCCGATCTGGATGGGATGGGTGCCGACAGTGACTTTGCTGTCTTGGTGGTTATTGCGCCGCCCTGCTTTTAGCGTGTCGTGGCCGGAGACGGGGCGGTGGGTTCGCGACTCGCGTCTGTGGCTAGGGCTGACATTAGTGGCCGGTTTTGCATTGCGTTACTATCAGATTGGTTTCGACGATTTACAAGCGGACGAAAACGTCAGTTGGGACGCTTCGCGCGGCATCCTGAAGGGCTTGTCGCCCGAGGCGGTTTCCGGCGTGTTGTACACCCGTTCGCCGCTCTATCATTACGTGTTGGCCTTATGGTTGGCGGTCTTTGGCGACAGCAAGGAAATCGCCCGAGGTTTGTCGATAGTGCCGGGTTTGGGCGTGATAATCGCCGCGTATTTACTGACGCTAAGAATCGGCGGACGGCGCGGTTTGGCACTGTTGGTCGCGGTATTGCTGGCCTTCGATCCGTGGCAGATCTTTATTTCCCGGATTATCCGGTTTTACCAGTTTATGCAGTTTCTGGGCGTGGTCAGCGTCTATCTGTTTTTGCGCGGCTTTATCTGGCGAGACGGTCGCCGCTACCAACATTGGTTCTTTGTATTCTGCACCGCGACGGCACTGAGTCAGGAAGTATTCGTGATTACCTTTCCGGCGTTTTGTATCGCCGGCTTTTTGTATTACAAACCGTTCGACTGGCGCGCAGACAGGTCGATATTGATCGGATTCGCGACGATGATGACGGTCACGATCGCCGATATGGTGATCTTTACGATACTGTGTTTGACCCCGCACGTCGGTATCGCGACGTCCAGCGATTCGATCATGAAGCTGCATTTGATCAACCCGCATGTCTTCATCAACTTGTTTTTGCTGGGCAACCAGCGCATGGCCCTGGCTTATAGCGTCTTGGTGGTTTCGGGGTTTTGGTATTGGTTCAGGGGGCGGAAATCCAATCCGGCCATTGTCACGTTGTATTTGCTGGTCTTTGTCAGCGCATTCGTCGCGTCGGTGCTGTTAATGCAGATCGCCAATCGCTACGTGTCGCCGTTGTATCCGTTTCTGATCGTGTTGGCGGTGTTGACCGGGCGCGGTTGGATAGACGTGCTGGCTGAACGTATTTTCGGAATCGGTGGCACCGTCGAGGTGTTGCGTAACCGGTGGCGAACCATCGTCGCAGGATTATTGCTGACCCTGGTTCCGTTTCAATCCGATCCTCTGGCGCTGGTGGATGCGTATTCACGGCCGATCAATATGGGCCACGAAACCGCCTACCACTTTATCGCGGCGCAAAAGTCACCCGACGATAAGATCTTGACGGTATCGCCGATGTCGGCGGCGATAGTCATGGGTGGTGTCGATTACTATTTGATGGAAACCTTATCCTTCGACGAGGTATACCGGCACGCCTCGGTTCAGGGTCAAGTCGTGGATCGTTGGGCGGGCGGAAAACTGGTCACCAACCTCGAGGAATTGAGGCGCTTGTTCAATCAGCATCGACGGGTTTGGGTCATTACCGACGAGATGGAAAGCAAGAAAATGTCCGACGAGTTGCTTGGGTTTCTCGAGCGTACCAGCGAGGTCCGCTACGAATTCTTCGGCGGAAAGGTCCTGTTATGGGATGCCGGACGCGGTCTGTATTGAGTCTAGCTAGTCTCTAGAATGCGGCCGACGACGAAAAAAAGAGTTCCGCAAGCGCCGATGCGCGCGGAGGGTGGAGAAATGCATTTGCTAAACTATGTTAAATGACATAATATTTTCGCGGCATATCGCTTAACTGTTTTGTTGTTTTTAAGGTATTTGAATTTTTTTCTTGGAAATTCAATATCTAGGCTTGTGGCATTGTTTGTGCTCTCTTAGGAAATAGTGTGTTTTCACTTTTCCATCAGAGGTAGCAACATGGCGCAAGAATTGATCGTCACGAATTACGAAACCACTGCCCAACACTTAAACACCGGCGGTTTAGTCCTGGGCGCCGGGCTGGCAATTGCTTCGATGATTCTGGTACCGGCCCTAGCGATGCGTTTGGGGTTAAGCACTAGCTTGACCGGCGCGTTGCGCATCGCTTTGATGAAGGCATCCAGCAAAGCCGCGCGTGGTAAGTGCTGAACGGTAAAGTGTGCCTGTGATTTCGTCATCCATTAGCCGCCACGGGCCAAGGCGTTTATAATTCCTCCGGTTTCAGGCAAGGAATGATTAGGATTGGATGATATGGCGACGACCGAAAACGATAAAAACTGCGATTTGTGCGGGCTGACTGTCGAAGTCAGCGGTTTTGAACTTAAAACCGTCGAGGGCGACAAACAGTTCTGTTGCGAGGGTTGTAAGGGCATCTTTCAGATGCTTCATGAAGAACTGATACTACCCGACGACCACGACACAAAATCCCAACCTACTCGGAGCTAACCAGAGGATCGTTATGGCGCACAATCACGACAAGCAGGCGCGTTCACCCGACTCGTCGATGAGTAAGCAGGTTGTCGCGGGAACACTGGCTACCGCAACCGTCAACACTGGAGGAAAATTGATGAGCAAAATTGCAAAACATCCGATTTTATTGTTTGGCGCCGGCATGGTCGCCGGTTATTTCGTATACAAATACCGAAAAGAAATCGTGGCCAGCGCGGCAAAGACTATCGACGCCGGTAAGGATTTCGTATTGCATCAAAAGGAAACGCTGGAAGACATCGTCGCCGAAGCGAAAGAAGAGAATTGATCGCGTTGATGCGAACCCGGTTCTTCGATTCTGTTTTAAGAACGGGCGACAGCCGGCAAAGGTGTCGCCCGTCTTTGTTTCTATCCCATTGATATGGCCATACAAAGAGAATTTGTTCTGCGTTATCGCCACGAGGGCCACCTGCGCTTTCAACTGCCGGAGCGTGCTTGTCGGCCAAGGGCCGCCGAGGCGCTGGTAAACCGGATTCGCGAGCTGCCGGGTGTCCGAGCAGTCGATTTGTTTCGCGGCCAACGCAAGCTGGCGATCCGTTTTCAAGAAGCGATCTGCGACTTTACCGGTTTGGCGCGCGCCATGCACAAAGCACTGGCGGAGTTGGAAGCTGAAGGGTGTTTCGACGACATCCCCGCGACGAAAGCGGCCGGCCGTTTGGCCCTCGGGATTAAGCGGCGACTGAAAAACACGCGGGTTGGCGCTTGGTTCGGTGAGAAAGTCCAGGCGGGCAAGGAAACCGTCGAGGCGGCCAAAGTGCTCGGCAAACTCAGTAGTAAAGGCCCCAAAGCCTTATTCAAGGATCCCGAGAAAGCCGTGATCGACTTTCTGAACGACGTGTTGGTACTGTATTTGATCAAAGCGCACTGGCCGCGAATTACCCAGCAATGGCTGCCCAGACCATGGGCCTACCGCTACGAATGGCTGGCGGTGTTTTATATGTTTTTCTTGTTGGTCAGATCCCGTAGACCCAAATAAGCCGACTGGCCGTGGCCCGGCGCCGTGCGCCGGGTTGTTTGGTCAGTCACATCGAGGAGTGCAGTCTTAATGGTTACCGATAACAACCCCTATCGGCATTTTGAGGTCCGGCACCAATTACGCAACCGGATCAGAATCGTTACGCCGGTGTTGGTCGGCGATCCCGAGCGTAGTTACATTTTCGAAATCCTTCTTAAAAAAAGACCGGAAATTAAGCGAGTACGCTCGGTAATTGCGATCGGTTCGGTTGCAATCGAATTCGACTCGAGTCGGCTTCCGGCTAAAAATCTGTTGATTTTGTTGGATGCGGTTCTCGGCAATATCGCCAGTAAGCGGCGGCTCGGCGTAGCCGATAAGAAAAAATTGCCCGAGGGACCATTGGCCGACATCGATTTGGCGGTGGAAGGCATGAGTTGCGCGTCTTGCGCGCTGTTGATCGAAATGGTCCTGAATCGCGACGAGCGGATCAAAAAGGCCAGCGTCAATTTCGCCACCGAAACCGTCAACGTCCAAGGTTGCTTGACCAAGGCCGATGTCATCGCAACCATCGAAAAACTTGGCTACAGCGCCTTGCAGGTCGATACCCTCTCGCAGCGGAAAAAATTGATCGAAAAGGAGTTACAGAGAATTGACGTGGCCCGGCGTCGATTTGTATGGGCAGGGCTGCTGACCGCGCCGGTAGTGGCGGTAGCGATGACGATGCGCACCGGTGTTTGGCTGCACTGGTTGCAATTTGCCCTGACCACGCAAGTGGTGTTCGGTACCGGCAGCCAGTTTTTCGTCAAGGCCTATCGGCTAGCCAAGCAGCGCGCCGCCAATATGGATAGTTTGATCGCACTCGGCGTCGGCTCGGCCTATGGCTACAGTTTGCCGGCCTTGTTCGGCCGACGTAGTCACGTCTATTTCGAGGCGGCGGCGGCTATCGTCACTTTCGTGTTGCTCGGGCGCTATCTGGAAGAACGCGCACGCGGCAAAGCCGGCGAAGCGATCCGCAAACTGGTGGATCTGCAACCCCAAACCGCAACCTTATTGACCGAAAGCGGCGAAGAGCGGCGGGTGGATGTCGACGAGATTCAAGTTGGCGATGTGTTGTTGGTGCGTCCCGGCGAAAAAATCCCGACCGACGGCGTCGTCATCCACGGCATTTCCACGGTCGATGAATCGATGATCACCGGTGAAAGCATGCCGGTCGTCAAAGTGACCGGCAATACGGTGATCGGCGGCTGCGTTAACGGAAACGGCGTATTACAGGTACGTACCAGCGCTATCGGTATGAATACCGTGCTGGCCGGTATCGTGCACATGGTCGATCAGGCGCAAGCCGCCAAGCTGCCTATCCAAAAGCAAGTGGACAAGATCTCGGCAGTCTTCGTGCCGGCCGTCATTGGCTTGTCCGCGCTGACGCTGTCGGGCTGGTTGATTGCCGGAGCGCCGTTTGGGATGGCGTTTGGCAATGCGATTACCGTGCTGTTGATCGCCTGCCCCTGCGCATTGGGATTGGCGACGCCCGCAGCCATCATGGTTGGCACCGGACAGGCTGCCAAGCAGGGGGTCTATATCCGTAACGGCGAGAGTCTGGAAATCGCCAGCAAGCTCAACGCCATCGTATTCGATAAGACCGGGACGATTACCGAAGGCAAGCCCAAGGTCGTCAAAATCCATAAAGTCTCGCGCATCGCCGAAAACAAGCTGCTGATGCTGGCGGCTTCCGCCGAAAACAATTCCGAACATTTCCTGGGTAAGGCCATCGTCAAACATGCCGAAGAACAGGGAGTGGCCTTGCACGACTGCGCTTATTTTTACAGCGAGACCGGGCACGGCATCCGCGCCGAAGTTGACGGCTACAAGTTGCTGATCGGTAACCAGGCCTGGTTGCAAAGTCATCAGGTTGAGGTTCACGGATTGGCGCAGCCGGCCGATACCGCCGCCGCGCTGGGACAAACGCCGGTTTTCATGGCGGTTGACGGCAAGGAAGCCGCGGTATTCGCCATCGCCGATACGCCGCGACTCGAAGCTGCCGCCGCGATCGAGCGTTTGCATCGGATGGGTATCAAAACCATGATGGTCACCGGCGACACCGAAAAAACCGCCTACGCCATCGCGTTTCGGGTGGGAATAGCCGACGTGGTGGCACAGGCCAAGCCGGACGACAAACTCCGGATCATTCGGCAATTGCAGGCGGACGGTCTGAATGTCGGCATGATAGGTGACGGCATCAACGACGCGCCGGCATTGGCTGCCGCCGATGTCGGTTTCGCGGTCGGTGGCGGTACCGACGTGGCGATAGAATCCGCCGATCTGACGTTGGTGCAAGGCGACATCGGCAAAGTTACCGACACGATAGAACTCAGTGCCTTCACGATCAGCGTGATTAAACAAAACCTGTTTTGGGCATTCGGCTACAACACCATCGCCATCCCGGTAGCGGCAATGGGCAAACTTAACCCGATGATCGCCGCGGCAGCCATGGCGTTGAGTTCGGTGTCGGTCATCGTCAATTCACTCAGACTCAGCAAATAAATGGACCACCAAATGCACGGCATGGATCATGCGATGCATGGCATGACGGAGATGGCCGCCGCTAGCGGTTTCGACTATACCCTGGCATTCGCGGCAGGCTTTTTAGGTAGCGGACATTGTCTGGGCATGTGCGGGGCCTTGGTATCCGGCTTTTTCATGAAGGCCGGCAAAAGTCGAAGCTATTGGCCTTATCTGGCTTACCAAGTGGCCCGTATTACGGTGTATGCGACGATAGGCATGGCCGCTGCGACCCTGGGTGTCGTGTTGATATCCAGCGGCTTGTTCGGCAAGATTCAAAGTGTGCTGCAAATCACGATGGGCTTAGTTGTCATTGCGTTGGCGATGGGGGTTTTGGGTTGGATACCCTGGCAAGGTTCGCTTCGATTAATCCCGTTGGGAATGTTGCGCAAGGGTTACGCCACGGCGAATCAACGAGGACCTATTGTCGGCTCGATCATCGCCGGACTGTTAAACGGCTTGATGCCATGCATGCTAACCTTCGCGATGGCCGTCAAAGCCACAACCGCGACGAGCGTGCTGGAAGGGGGGGCGTTAATGTTGGCGTTTGGCGCCGGCACCTTGCCGATGATGCTATTCATCAGCGTGGCATTCGGCAAAATGAGCGCGAAACTGCGCGGTTTCATGTTCAAGGCCGCCGCGGTGATTATGCTGGTGATGGGCTTGAACACGATCAACAACGGCGTCAGCTTTTACATGGACCAGGACTTCGACCACAGTCATTTCCTGTTCTATCTACAAACCCAGCTCGATCTGGCGATAGCGTTTCTAAAGAACATGATGGACTACTTGTCGAGCATGATAGACAGCATACGCAACAAGTAGCGCGGCGTAAAAAATGCTGGATTACCTCGCCGTTTTTTGTATAATGGCGAGCCAATTTGCTGGCGTAGCTCAGTTGGTAGAGCAGCTGATTTGTAATCAGCCGGTCGCGGGTTCGAGTCCCATCGCCAGCTCCATATATATCAAGGCCTTACGAGAAATCGAGGGCCTTTTTTATTTTCTGGGGTTACGCCGGGGTTACTTCGCAGCGCGGTTGCTCCCAATGTTTGCCGTTTTCCAAGCTCGTCCGGATTAAAAAATCCGGCACCGCTCCCGACGCCTACCGGATAACCCCGGTGTAAATTCGCGCGATTTTTGTCGTAATTTAGCGGGATATTTGTCGCGAATTATCGCGGTTTTAACGCCGTTTAAACTGCCAAAATCGAAACAACAAAATCAAGCGCTGGCCAGTCAGAGATTTTGATCGAAATATCTCCAACCACGTCGCTCGAAACCAGTTCAGACTCACCGCAAACACGCGTCGTCGTCGATGCACCAATCGTGATTTCCATCGTCGCGCCAACCGGAACATTCGATAGCGTTGCGACATCGATACCGTTGGCCAATATTATTGTCTTATCGATAGTGACGCCCATTGCCGGGCGAGCAATCGGCGCTTCGGCTTCGAGCGGTACATAAAGCGATGATATCGATCTGACGTTAGAAATTGCGGCGTCAATTAGCCATTGGCCTTCAGTCAGCTTGTCCGCCAGCGCGCCCTGATCGGCACCGTCCCACGCTTCAATGATGTGACCATCAGACGACACAACCAACAAGGTCATGCGGTGATCTCCTCCACGTATAACAGGATGTTGCTCATCTGCTTAGTGATCGATCCGGAGTATTTCCAGTACAAATAAATGCTGAAGCTCATGCCACCCGTGCCAAGCTTCAGAATGCCGCCGCTGATCATCACGGTGCCGGAAATAAACCGACTGCCCATATCGATCGTTGAGTCATACGCCACTTGCTGAGCAAGGGGAAGCGTGTCCGACATTAGATCATTAGCGATACCGAAGTACCTCGTGCCATCCGTCGTTGTTTCGATCAAAAAGGAAATTTTCAGCGTGATCTGACGTAGATACGCGTTTGCACATGTGAATCCGCTGATCTCCAATTCGTTCATTGTAGAACCCGGCGGTGCCCAGGCGGTGGCGGTGAAATATCTCGTCAACTTAGCGATGTTTCCGGGAATCAGCCGATCGCGGTCGATAATTCCACCGCCGAGCAACGTCGCAAAATTGCCAGAGTTGATCTGATTGACCGTCGCTAGCGCGCCTTGGCCGCTGATGGCGGCCGCTGTGTTGTTGCCGGTAATATCGCCGGCGAGTACCCAGGCGGAGCCGTTATAGCTGTACACCTTAGGATTCAACGTAGTCGTGTCGAACCAGATATCGTTCGTCGTCATGCCGGACGTCGGCGCGCTGGTTTGCCGAAAGATAGTGTTCTTGGTGGCGTTGTTGGCCGGCTTTCCCGAACCGGTGACATCGGACCATGCGACCGCGCTCGGGTCTTCGCCGGCGCCGGCGTAATAGCTGGCCGGATGCCAAGCGGCGGTGCCGTCCAGGCCGCGTAGCCAAGCAGCTAAATCGGACAGGCTACCGGACGCCGCACCGGTGACTGCGCTACCGCCTGGCGGTATTGATCCGGCAATGACGAGCTGACCGGTGGCATCGAGATACAGCGCCATTATGCGATCACCTCGACCACGTTAAACCCGACTTGATGAGTCAGCACGTACGGGTTATCAATCGGAGACAGCTCAGACAGTTGCCCGAGGAAATGCCGCTGCTGGTTATACGTGGTATCCGTGCGATCGCGGATCAACAGCACTTCATCGGTGATGTCGACTACTCGTTGCAGTTCCAGCGCCGCTATCGCCTCGGCTTCGTTCATCCAGTCCAGTGCAAACTGAAATTGCCTTTGCCCGACTCGACGCAAACCAATCATCGCGCCACCTTGGGTTTGCACGACTTCAGAGCGTGAGCGATAGCCGATGTGATTGCCGTAGCTCATGTTGTCAGCCGGCGCCAGCGCCGGGCCGACGAAGATGCGGCCGATCTCGATATACCCGTCGGGATTGCTGGAATCGGCAATCTCAAGCCTCCAATAGCGCGCCGATATCGAAGCCGCCAATCCTAAAATCAAATCGGGCGTAAACGCAGCAGCCGAGACATAGCCAGAATCATATAGCGGGACAGAATAAGTCGAGTCGCCGTTACCCGCCGCACGTACTCGAAACACGCCCGCCGCCGACAGATTTGTGCGGATGGCCGCAAAGCATTGAGCGGTCCTATTTGCGCCTAAATCGATATTCAGCCAGCTCGATCCGGTGGCATCATCGACCGTGCGCGCCACTTTAGCCAGCCGCCGGTTCTTAACGTTGGCCAACGGAAACGACGTTGACCACGAACCGCCACTCAGCGTATCCGAACTCTCGATCAAATTGCCATAGCCCAACATCAAATTAGCCACATTAACCCCACAGACTCAGAATCACTTGATCGTGAGCGAAATCCGTTTCGATGCCGATGATCCTAAATTGCTGACCGGCAGCCAGGCCGTAGCGCGGATACTGCACCGTGACGACCACGCCGAGGTCCAGCACGTACAGCAAATCCGCATCGACTTGCACTTTGGCCGTCAGAATCACTCGCTCCGCTTTCAACAATGACAACCGCCGCGCGGCTTCCGGATCGCCGTAGTTATCGCCCGCCAGTAGTGTTTCATAAGTGACTTCTTGCGCGAGCGGATGCTTGGTTTTCACCGCCGTATCGCTCGCTTTAACCTGCCGGCTTCCGGCGGCCAGCCAGGCGCGGCGATCGTCTGGCACAATGCCAGCCAGATTATCTGAGGTTTGCACCGTCCAATTCACATCATGCCCGAGTGTGACTTGCCAAACCGGCGTCGCAGTACCGTTGACCGTTGCCGCTTGCCGTTCGAGCGAAACGATTTCCAGTTCGGTCAGCGTTGCAACCGACGTGCCGCCGGGGGCGTCAAGCCTAGCCATCCGAAACCGGTTCAACCGGTCAAAACCCCACCAGGCGCCGACCGATGCGGACACTCGATCCAGCGCCTCGGCGACCGTTAAACCGTCGGTGACCCATAAACCGATGCTGCCAGCGTTCTGGCCGTCCAACGCGGTGCGGTCGGCGCTGTAAGTGTCCCCGCTCAAAATGCCGGCGCCGATGACCAAGTCATACGCAATTTGGGCGGCGGTGCAATCGGCGATATCCCATGATGCCCAGGCCGTGCATGTAATTAAACCGGCCGGCGATCCGCCCAGGCGGAACATTCCGCCAGCTTGCCAAACTCGGTAATAGCCAGCGGCGGGCGGATTGGCTTCCATGTCCGCCTGATCGGCGTATGAATTGCCGCGCGCCAAATACGTGCCCTTGTCGAATACGTTAACCACATTCTCGATCGGGCCGTCGTTGACTTGATAAATCAACCTGGCGCTGTTCACCAACAACGGCGTGACGTTGGCCACACGGCCGAACAGCTTAGGCTTGGGTGCGTCTTTCAGTTCAGACGTACCGTCGACACCGGCCGGCAAACTATTGCTGCCACCGTAGCGGTTGGGCTGCACCGGTTTATCGAGTTCGGCGATGCGATCGCGCAGCCGGATCGAGATGCGCAGTTCTTCGAACGCGGCTTGCTGAATCGTTGCATAGATAATCGTGGTAAACGACGAGAAAGCCGCGCCTTGCTCGCCGACTTTCAGATTCAGCGACCGGCCGTCGAAGGCGTAGCCGGTCAAATAATCCAGCTCGCCGTCGGCATTGATCAACGTCAACTCGCCATAGCTCGCCGAAGCGGCGCCGCCGATCTGGCCGTCCTGAAAGATATCGCGCCGCATCGACGCCGGCTGCTCGATGCGCGGCTCGTAGTAGTCGCCAGCGACTTCATCGATGTAGCCGGGGCCGGTGCAAAAGCGCAACGTTTCGACCGCGGAGGTCGTTAGATTGTAGGCTTCGATAATCGCGAGATAGATCACGCGGCGCTCTCCAGCCTGGCTTTACGCGCTGTCTCAGCCAATGCGGTATTCGATTGTTTCAACTGATCTAGCAAAGCGGCATTCGCGGCTTGTTGCAGCCGAACCAGCGCTTGCAGCTCCTCGGTTTGCTTGCGTAATTCTGCAATCATCGCATCGTTGCCGGCGCCGATGACGGCTTGAGTTTGGCGATTATTCGTCACCATGGTGGGGTGCGCGAAATTGATCAGCTCCGGGCCGTTCTCGCCGACGATCGTTGGCCCTTGGGTCCAGCCGCCGTCGGCTTTAAATTTGTATTTAACCGCGCCAAGCGCTTTACGTTGAGCCGTCAGCCCATCGCGCTGCGCGACCAGGTTGGCTTTGGCCGTTTTGTCCTTGGTCGCTTTAATTTGGGCATTGACCGCCGCGATTTGGTCGGTCAGCGATTGATATTTGACCGTTTTATCCGCCTCGGTATCGCCGCCGAAATTGTAGGCTTTAATCTGCGCATCAATATATTGATTCGCCCGGGTCACCGCCGATTTGTCGGCCTTGCTGGCATTCGCTGCCAGGCCGGCGATGTTGGCTTGCTTTTGATTCTCCAGCGTATCGACTCGATTTTTCGTCGGACCGGTTTGCGCCGCCGTGACCGCCGCCGAAGTGGTAGCGGCTTGCTGATCGTAAGCGGCGCCGCGCGTTGCGGCTAGGCCATCCACTACGGTTTTCAATGCTGTCAGCGACGTGGCCAGCGAGTTCGCCGAAGCCGTCGCAGCGGCGGTAGCTTGCTCGGCGGCGGTCGTTGCATCGGTGGTGCCGCCGAATTGCACGCTCAGCGCTTCGAGATTGGTCGTGACGTTGTCGAAGATCGCCGCGTAATCGCTGGTCGACGCAAAGTAGTTCTTTGCAGCGGTCAAATAATCCTGGGCATCCCCAGCCAAGGCAGACAAACTGGTTTGGTCGCCGGCCTGGGCTTTTAGTAAGGTCGTGCCGTACTGACTCTTAGCCTCGGCCAGCTTTTGCTCTGGCGTCAACGTGCTGAGATCGCCAAGTTTCAGACCGTCGATCAGATCGCGCAATGAATAAACCGCCGTCTGGGTTTTGTTGATCGCCGCAATCTCAACGTTGTAGCGCTGGGTCAGCGCTTTCTGTATCCGCGTAATGTAATTTGCTTGCTCGGTTGGGTCGGTCGATTTTGCGAGCAGGTCGTACAGCGGAGCGGTGTCTTCCGGCGTCGGCAATACGCCAGTAATGCTGCTTAGTTGGTCTGCAATCGATGCTGTCGCGTCGGTCAGCGGCGATAGATAGGTCGCCCGGGCGTTTGCGATGGCTTTCTCGCGCAGCCCCAGCAAATCGGCTTCGGCGATTTTCAACGTTTTCGCGTTGCTTTCGAGTTCGATCAGCGTATCAGCCAGACTGCCGAGCTGCGCATTCAGCGACGCGCCCATGCCGGCTAGATTGCGATAACTCGTTAGTGTGTCGTTCTTCAATGCGTCGATCGCGCGTTGGCGAGCGGCTTCGACCTGCGCCTCTGAAAACCGATACTTGGCGGCCGTGTTGGCCATGTCGTCGAATTGGGCGTTCAACGCTTTCAGCTGGGTCAGCACCGGACCGTATTCGCCCAGCGTGATGCCGATGTTGTCAATCTCGGCAATGGCTTCATTTAACTGCTTCAGCCGCTTGCTGTCCCGAATCGCGGTCCGGTAGTGCAGATCATCCTGGTTGCCGATGTTGCGCTTGACGACCGACAGCGCCATTTTGTTGGCCAGGCCGGCCAGGTTATCCTCGCCGGAAGGTGTTTGGCGGAAAAACGTGCCGGCGTTGTCGGATAAATAACCGGCCGTCAGTTGCTGGTTTTTCTCCGTGAGCTGGCTCCAGAACATCGACCGGAAATCGCCGATGTTCATGCGCAACGAACTGCCGAGGCTCTTAACGACTTTACCGAATTCGGTCGTTACCGAGTTCGTGATTTTCGGGTCGCCGCCTTCTTCCTGGCCGCTTTTCGTGATCGACATTTTGCCGCCGGAGTAGGCGCCTTTTGTCCACTGCGTCGGCTCAGGAATCTTCGAACCCATCAAGAACGTCAACAGCATATCCTGTAACGGGCCGCCGGCTTGGCCGATCATGTGGCCGAGCGTCGAGGGTTTTCTATCGCTGAATAACGACGCGCCCAAGTTGAGCGCCATATTCTTAATGGGCGCAATCAATTTAGCGAATGGGAAAAAGTTGCCGATCATATTCGACACTTGGTTTTCGATACCCACCAGCGTTTCAAGTTGCGCGTTACGACCGCGACTGCCGGCCATTCGAAATTGACTGCCGCCGGGCAGCATGCTCAATAACGATCCCAGCATGCTATACGCCATACCGCCACCGTTGGCGCTGGAAACCGCCCACGGCCCGCTGCCGTAAGACGCCGAACCAGGCACCGGCGACACAATGCGGCCATTTTCGTTAGCGCCGAAGGGATCAACGTTGCCTTGGCTGAATGGCCCGGAACTGAAAATGCTGGAAAAGAAGCTGCCAAACCCGCCGCCGCTTGAACCGCTGGAACCGAACATGCTGGAAAATAAGCCACCAACGCCGCCACTCGAACCCGCTCCGGCGCCGCTGGTAAACGATTGCGACAGCATCCGCTGAAAGTTCAGCGCCATTTGTTGGGCGAAGACTTTATTGATTGAGCTGGCAATATTGGTCAAGAAATCCTGAAAGCTGCCGGTCGCGGTGCCGTCGAAAACCGATTCGAACATCTTACCCAGCGCGTCTTGCACGTTCTCAATCGACCGTTTATAGGCCGTCTCAAAATAATCCGCCGAATGCTTGGTGCTCACATCGGTCAATTTTGACAATTGCAGTTCGGCGTCCGACCGTTGCTTGACGTAAGCCGCCACTGTAGCCGGATCGGCGTCGGGTGCCGCTGCCCGGGCGCTTTGCAATTGTTTCTCCAGATCGATACGCCTCGCGATTTGCTCGTTCGTCGCGCCTTGCAGTTTGAGCTGCTCGGCCAGTTGCGCCAGGCGCTGAGCTTCGGCGGCGCTGTCGCGTAGTTCGTCGAGGGCATTCGCCTGCCGGACCGACTCGGCCCACATGTCATTTCGCCGCTGATCGGCGTCGAGTTCTTGCCACTTCACCGCCAGCGCCTGCTCGATCGCGGCCCGCTCGGCGCCTTTGGCTTTGGCTAACGCGTTGGTCAGCTCAATCGCTCGGGCGCGTTCGGTGTCAGAAAGGCCGATCAGCGAGGTTTCTTGTTGAATAGAGGCTAGGGACTTTGCGACTTCGGCGCGCTCGATTGCGTAGGCCTTAGCGGCTGTCTTTGCCGCCGACTCGCGGGCTTTCGCCTTCTTCTTCAGGTTCTCGGTGATTTCTGTGTCGATCTCGTCGAGCCATTGCTCGGTTTTTGCAATTTCGGCAGCCGAATTTTTGCGTATATCGGCTTCGCGCTGAGCATCGGCTTCTGCGGTTTTTTTTGCTCGCAGCGATTTTAGATTAGTGACATCTTCATCGGTATTAAATGCCGCGCTGTAAACCAACTTTCCGACCAGACCGAAATTGCGATAGGCGAGACGCTGCTCGATATTGGCAATCTGATCATCCGTTGCGGACGACATCATTTGCCGAGCCTGATTGATCGATGCAGACCAACCATCGACCACACGCTTAATTAATCCTTCGCTGCGGTCCTGAAGCAAGGTATCTTCAAATTGATGCCAGGCGTCGGAGAGATTGCTAATCTTCCCATTCAACGTATCCATTGCGGCAACGTTACTGCCTTTTGCCAATTCGCCCATTTTTTGAATGATGGCGTCGATCGCATCCCGACCCATTTCGCCTTTTGCTGACATGTCAGCGATTTCGGTACCGGTCTTATGCAGCGCGTCGGCGGCCAATTTGTAGATCGGCACGCCGCGCTCGGCCAGGATAGCCATGTCTTCTTGCTGCAATTTGCCCTTGCTGTAGGCCTGACCGAGCTGTAGCACAATCGCCATGAGCGTTTCTTGACTGGCACCAAGCTTGGCGGCCTGGTTTGTCACCGCTTCCATCACTTGTCTGGTCGGATTGATCCCCATGTTTTGCAGATTGATGAACGCTTTTGTCAGCCCGTCGATCTCGAACGGCGTTTCAACCGCAAAATCGGAAATGAATTTAAACGTCCGCTGTGATTCCGCCGCTGAACCGGTCAACGCGGTCAGTTGCGCGCGGAGCATTTCCATGCTGCGGTTAGTGTTGAGAATATCGCGCGCCAGCGTGCCGGCGGCGCTGGCGGAAAAGTAGCCGGCCAACAGTGATTTGCCGGCGGCCAGGGTTTGGTTGATGCTGGCGAGTGAGCGATCGATCTTGGCGTAACTGGCCGCCTGCCGGGTCGCGGACGAATCCGCTGTTTTGGCTAGCGATTCTATCTCCGATTTGAGTACGCGCACGTCGCCGGCGACGACTTTGCCGCCGTCCATCGACAGCTTAATGCCTAATTTGATTTCGCCGCTGTTCATGATTTCGACTCGTTAAACACGGCCAGCGCCGCCCGCTCCATGATCTGTATGCTACGAAAAATCGCCGCCCGTTCGCGGCGCGGGACGTTAAAATGCAGGTGAGACTGCACCCCCGGATAATTCATGCCGATCACGCCACCCATGCTGCCGTAGATCCACTGCGTCTCGCATGCCCGAAAAGCCTCCAGCGCCGGCCAATTCTCCGGCTCGACGCTGAATTCCGCCTCGGCCGGGTCCGGCTCGATGTCGATCTTGATGCCCAGCAGCTCAGCATCGCTAGCCCGTTGATCCTTGCCACCCTTGCCGCCGCGCGCCCAGTGTTCGGCGGCGGCGATTAGTTTTTTCTGCGGCTCCCGCCGTTGATCGCCTCGTAGAACGTGTCGCGGATGACGTGATGGATGTTGGGCACCGCGTTCAGCAGCGCCCGAAGGTTATCTCGGCTGAAGTCCAGCGGCTGGCCGTCTTCGTCGGTCACGTCCGCCCAGCCATCGACAAATTGCAGCAAGTAATCGAGATCGGCTTCGATCACCGCATCGCCGGTGCGGGTGTCGTCTTTGCCGAATTCGCCGAGACCGATCAGCTGTTCGCGGCTGAAGCGCTTAAATGTGAGCCGAAGTTTGTGCAATTGCGGCTTTCCTTTCTCATCCACGATTTGCAGCTCGACCGGATATTGAAAAGTGCCGGATAAATTGAGTTTGAACATCGTCTCTCCTACTTAGCACAAATCCGAATTTCGTCGTTGCCGGCCACCGGCACAAACGACAAATCCGCTTTCAGCATTGCAACACCATCCGATTCCGCGTAATCCGGATTCTCCAATTGCACATGCGGTCCGGTAATGCCGACGATATTACCCGGCGTCTGGCCGTGCTTAATGCATATCGGGCCATAACTAGCGTTTTTCGCGAACGTCCACCAGTCCTTCGCCGCGATCGTGGTCGCTTCGATTTGGATAGAGCCCTTCGTTCGACGGTCGGTAATCAACACGGATTCCGCGCCAACCAATTGCCGATAGACGACGGTGTTGCTGATATCGACATCGAACATCTCTAGCACCGCGCCGGTAAATCCCAGGATATTGATATCCGTCGTATTTGCCGTAGAGACGGTTTGCGGCGTTTGCCACGCCGAAAAATCGGTTGTTGGTGAGGACACGTCGGCAATCGTGCCTAACAAGCCGGTAAACTCAAACGTCATTTCTGTTAGCTTCTTCGCCGACACGCTTGGCTTCACCGTGCCGCGCGCACCCAACAAGATATGCCGCACACCGTCGACCCCAAAATACAAAGACAAGGAACTATTGCCAGCGGTGCCGAACGAACTATTCGGGATGTACAGCGCATTGGCGCCGATGCTGTAAGTGCTGTCGCCGATCGGCGCCACTGCCCACGGCACGGCAACGGTGGCTACTTTGGTCGTGCCGTTGTAGTCAATAATCTCGCCCTTTTGACCGTTGCCGGTGCCGCCGGTAATCGATACGGTCATGCCAACATAAAAATCATCCTCCGCACTGGCACCGCTGGCTAGCTTGATGCTGGTGGTCGAGCCGCCGACTTGGGCCGTGCCGGTAATCGCCGACGCGGTCAGCGTCTCGGAAAAATTGCAGCCTTTCAACAGCACACCCCAAGGCGGCGCACTGCCAGCGCTGCCGGCGCCGGCGAATTCGCACGAAAACGATAGCGTGACGTAGTTCTCGGTCCGGATCGAGCCGAAGCCGCCAAATTCCGGCCGGATGATCTTGCGTTCGGTGGCGTTGCCGGCCAACGGCTTAATCGTGATGTCGCCGCATTGAATCGTCGCTGTCGGCACCGCGTCGGTGCCGTAGGTAGTTTCTAGAGCTGCTTGAATATAGCGCTTGCGGTTACTGAGCATCGCTCACCTCCACTTTAGTTTTCGCCTTCTCCGCCCGCTTCTCAAACGCCGCCCGTGCTTTGTCCGGATCGGCGTTATAAGCCGCCTTGTCGGCCTGATAAATATCCCAATCCTCGGCCGGCACGCGAATGCCGGCCTCCGGATCGACTATAAATGTGCCGGGTTGGCCGGCGTATTGGTCTTGCATGGCGAGCTCCTCTTGTTAGCGCCAGCCGAGCAGCATCTTCAGCTCGGCTTCGTAAATTGGATGGCGGATGCTGGAAGCAACCGACCGGCCCTCGCCTAGATACACCGATCGCGCACCCAGCGCGCCGGACTCCAGGCAATCGAAAATCAGGTTTTCCACTTCGGCCAGCTGAGCGGGACCGTCGAATACGTCGCCGTCTTGGCCGGCTTCCAGAAGTCCAACGACAATGCTCGGCCGCTCTTGATGCCAGCCGCCGACTTGCGTGGCGCGGGTATACAGCACCGGCACATAACAAACGACCGGGCAATCGTTGATGTTTTGCGGGGACTTATAGCCGATAATGTGACGCGCCGGCTTGTTATACCGCGTTTGAAAAAACGCAGTCAGCGCGGCATCGTTTTGTAGTTTCTCGCGCGCGGCGAGCAGGGCGACTAAGCTCACAAAATCCCCTACGTTGGAATGTTGCGAGCTAGTTTAAAGAGAGGTTAACTAGGAGTTAATGCGAAAGGGTTCGCTAATAGACAATCGGTATTTGACCACATGACAACGCGCAGTCGATATCGGAATGATCGACTGTCACATCACCCACTGCCAGCCAATCGGCGACAATCGTAGCCGGAGCCGATATGACCTGACCGTCAGACACTTCTCGCCCATCCGGAAATTTAATCCGTGTCCACGCGCGACAATTTACCGAAATGCTTTTATCGACAAAATTCGCTAAAAATTCGGCGGCTTGATCAAGATACATCGGTTCTTTAGACATAAATACCTCCCACGCTGGATAACGAAACCATTCTTGGCGTGCCAACCCCGAATTTCCACCGCCCAACCGTTCCTGTTGTCGTTACCGTGTGCCGCACCAAGCTGACGCTCAGAGCGGTATTGGCTTCCGTAATTTGTACGGGGTTGAACGTGAGCACGCCGGCAATTCCATTACCCGTCAATAAACCGTAATTATTTGCGCCCGGATCGCGGTTCGGAACAAAGCGACCGGCACCGCTTTTGGTTAAATCGACTTTGCCTGAAAACGATGAAATCAAATAATCTTGTGCGTCTAATGGCTCCCAAAAGAAAGGCCATTCGAATCCGAACACATCATTCGCATTAAATGCGGTCGTCAACAACGGAATGTCGAAATCGAACGTCAAGCCACCTGTCGCCGTAGAGCTTAGTACCGCTTCGCATACCTGGTATGGCCTGCCTTCTCGATATTCCCGCTTGGCGCCGGCCCTCGTCACGCCGGAACCGGTTGTGCCAATGGTGATGCCAGTCGCTAATTCAGTCCCGTAGTTCGGAGTAGTCGCTAGGTTTGCAAATACCGGGTTGGTGAATTTGTTCGCACCTGGATAACGAACTCCCATCGACTTGCCGAATAATTTCTCAAGCCTTGGCATTTCAGCGCGCTTGGCATTCTCATATTGCCCGATCATGTTCAAATGCAGATGATCGCCGGAGCGATTGAATAAGTAGCGCCCCGTATTCGCGTCGCGAGTAATGCCGTCAGGATTTAGCACGAACACTTGATCGGAATTCGCGAAATACCCTTGGATTTCCCGACTTAACCAGAGCATCGCGGCCCGAATTTCATTGCGCCACGGCGTTGATGACGATGCGTATTCTTCGCCCAACGGGCCGCCGTAGCCGGGGTACATTTGATCGAGTATGGGAATGCCTGCGCTCGATAACAAGCTCACAATCTTGACATGATCTTCAAAAGTATCTTGAGCGACATCCAGCCAATAGCTGGATGAAATCAAATTTTGCAAATTGTTGATACTCATACAGCGCAAAAATATCACGTGCAATTTTTGGGCTAATAAATCGCTGATCGCCCTTCGTGTGATGCTGGCTGATTGTATATCTCGGTCAAGCAGCCCAATCGGCGACGTTCCTCCGCTGGTCATCGCTCCCGATACACCGTAATGCCCGACTAATCGAACGTTGGGCATCAACATATCCAAAATAAATTTATGCGGCGTAATACCGATACTGGTCGCACCAGACGCTGGGAACGCTGCGGTATGCACCGAAATATCTTGATTATCTGGACTTGTAGAAGTGCCAACCGTCGCATTCGAATCACCAATTACGGCGGCCAGAATGACGTTTGTTTGCGTGCGCACGTCCAGACCCGTCCGGACAATTGCGGCCACTTCGGCGTCGCCAACTAGGTATTGCGCGGCCGTGGCCAACGCGGAAATGATGACAGTCGTATCTCGAGCGACAGGGCCGTAACTCTCGGATACCAACGAAACTGCCGGCTGTCTTACACCACCAATCACCAACTCAATAATGACCGTGCCGACCACTGTGAGCGATTCACCTGCCCGAATCAACTCGCTGGACTGCTCATTTGCGGGTAATAACTTCATCAACCCCTCCCCAACGTCACTACACCAAACCCAACCGAATCGGTAATCCCCAACGCTTTTTTGCTGATCGTGCCGACCAGCTGCTTGGCGTTGCTCTCGTACTCGCGCGCTTTGGCAATCAGCGGCGAGTTGTCGCCGATCGCACCTTCAATCGCCGCGCAGCGCTTGGCCCAATAGATCGCAATCTGAGTCAGCAAATCGTTTGGCAGCGTCAAGTCGGATCGATAAATGCCACGCTCGGCCAGCACGGCATCCACATAGACGTCCGCATCGGCGACGTGGTCGGCGGTAAACGTCAGCGACGGATCGCTAAGGTCGGTTAAATCCAGATAAACGCCCATCAAAGCCCCGTTAAACGTGAAGCCAATACGGATAAACCGGCTTGCTGCATATGCGCCTGGCGGTTGTCCAAATCGGCGAAAAAGTAAGGAAACGGCCGGCTGCCGGGGTGATTGACTTGTTTGACAATCACGTAGCCTTGGCCGCCGGCCACCGGAATTTTCAGCCCTTTGCGGCCGTCTTTCGGCCGGATCACATGCGGCTCGGTGCCGTCTTCAACCCAGCCAGCGTATTCAGCCGAGGCATAAATCATCGCGCCGCCATCGCTGGCCGGATGCCAATTGATTGATTGCTCCAATTGCCCAGTGCGCGAAGTAAACGCGTGCCCGGCGCTGATCCATTCCAACGTATCCAGCACGTACCGCTCGGCGGCGGCATTCACGACTAATTGCGCGTTGCTTTCGTCTGCCAGCGCGGCCAGTACCGACGGCGTGTTGCCGAAATCGACGGAAATCGCGTGCATAACAATTAATCGCTCTTGGCCGGATCGGCCAAAGTCCAACCCGCCGCGAGCCAAGCGGACACTTCGTCCGAATGCACGTCGGCGGTAGTCGGGCCGGTTTCGTGAAGGGGCGCATCCCTGCGCATCGGCAGCAACACTGCTACCACTTCCGGATTGGCGTCTCGTTTAGATTGAGCATCGATTTCGTTGTCGCTCGCATCGGAATCAACCTCCAACACCTCGGCCGGCTCATCCGCAACGTCCTTTTCCGCCGAGGTAACGTCCATTAATTCGCCGTCCATTGACACGGGGGGGCGCCGTCCGTGGCTATCGGTTGGGTTTTGGTTTCCGCCAAGGCGGGAGCCGCCGACGGGTTGTCCGCCATTGGCTCCCTATTCACGGCGGTTTGTTCGGTCACGGCTTCGTCGGCCGCCGGTGTTTTTTTAGCCATCAGGCATTACCCCAACAAGATGGCGGAGTGTTCGGGTTTGACGTTGGCTACACCCCAAGCGATGCTGATCTCGTACTGCACTTGGCGGTATTGCGGATAAACCGCGACTTCAAACGTCAGGCCGCTGCGCGGATCGGTGATCGTCATCCGGTCGGTCGCGATATCGCCTTCTTCGGGCAGCGCTGGGGCGCGGGTTGCCAGCACAATCGCGGAACGGGCGAAGGCCATATTGGCCGCGTAGTTGTTGCCGACCGTCATCGCGATATTATCCGCCAGCGTGGTTCGCAAGCCCGGCGCGCCGATCGTCAACGAGCCACCGCTCAACGCGGTCGCGTTGACGTATTTGTTGCTGTCGCCGGTAAACGTCAAGATGTCGCCGGCCAGGACGGTACCCGTGCCGGTATCGACCGCCAGAGCCGTGGCGCCGATCGCGTAACCACTGGCGAAGTTGCTTTGATAGCTGGCGCCGGTGCCCTTGGTGTGATTCTTGACTTGCGCCGACTCGCGGACCGACATCCCATGCAAATCCAACAACACGCCTTGCCGTTGCATCGACACGTCGCCGGCCATTTGCGCTTGCGACTGCTTGCCTCTAAAGGTTGCGCCGGCGGTGGTATTGATCACCAGTTGTAAATCGCTGATCGGCGCGCCGTTATCCACCAAGATTTGCCGCACAAAAGCGGCGTCGGAATAATCGCCGGCCGTCGCAAACGGCGTGGTGCCGGCGGTGCCGTAGGCGCGCGCGGTGGTTTTATACAGCGCGGCGATATCGGCCTCGACTTCGTTACACAAGGTCCGCATCGCTTGCGCGAATTGGTTGGCGCGGATCGACAGATAACCCTGGCCGCTGTTCACGCCCAATTGCTCTTCGCCGTTCCAGCGTACCGGCACCCGCCGCGCCTTAGTGATCGTGATCGACGCATTGCCGACGCTTTGATCGCCGTCATTCGGCGGAGTCACGCCGGGAGTGATATCGCTTGCGGTCGATGCCGGCGCAATCGCCGAGCGTACGGTTTGATTCAGTGCCGCGCGCGACGCGCTCGCGTCCAACGTCACAGCGGGGATAAAACCGATCTGCTCGCGGCTGACGGTATCCAGCGCGGCGAACAAATCGGGAATTAAATTGGTAAGGGTATTAGCCATGCGATTACTCCGTCACTTTGCCGCCGGCCTTGCAAAAATCGGCTTGCTCGGCGGGGCTGAGGGCCGCGAACTGGGCGCGGGTTTTGGTTTGTAGATTGTTGCCGTTGGCTGGTGCGCCGGAACCGGTGCCGCCTTGGGCCTTAGCCAAGAACGGTTTGGCTTCCAGCAGCGCTTTGACCGCATCGGCGACAGGCCTGCCGTCGATGGTCACGTTGCCGGCGTCATCGACTTTGGCCTTACCGGCCAGCAGGTCTTTTACCGTCGCAGGGTCTACCGCGTCGGCGGCGGCGCTCAGAATCGCGGTGCTGATCGCGGCGGCTTCGTACCTGGATTTCCAGCCCTCGGATTCTTTGCCGCGCGCATCGGCCAGTTCCTGCAATTTGCCTTGCGCCGCAAGCTGGGCCTCGGCGAATTCTTTCAGGTCTTTGTGGCCGGTGGTTTTTTCGAACTCGGCGGAAAAATCGGTTTGGAATTTGGTGATGCCAGCTTGCACGCCGGCATCGATTTGCGCCTGAATTTCGGCGGCCGTGGGCGCGGCGGCAGCGGCGGAACCGCCAGCACCCGCGCCGCCTTCTCCGGCCTCAGACAAAAATAAGGATTTGAGTTTGAACATGCTCGTAACCTGTTGGGGTGGAATTGAATTCCGGGACAGGTTAGCGGCGGGACGTGATAAACAGAATGCGAAGGGTTTCGCGGGGAATTCTGGCCGGCGTAGCCGGTGATCTGTCTATTTATCCTACCAGATTATTGCTTGGCGGCGATTACAGCGAATTTAACAGGGGGTTAACGGGGGTCGGCAACACCAAGCTATACCAATGCCGCGCCCTGGGGTCTCCGCGCCGCTTCACGGCGTTTTTTTTGGCTCAGCAGGATTAGCCATCAAATCACCTCGGATTCGCGCACCAGGCCCATGCCGTCGGCCCGCACCAATTTATCCACGGCCACGCCTTTTTTCAAAGCGGCGGAAGCCCAGGCCGGCAACACATCGTCGCGCTGTTTGGCCGGCAATTTACCCAGCCAGTCGCCGTAGGTCTTCGAGCCGGCGGCCAGATTGGGCGTCACGCGCGGAATTAGCAGGCACATACAATGCGGGTGGGCTTTGCTGCGCGGCACGGCCTGTTTTGTAAAAATGCCCTTGCCCAGGCCCATGTCGATACTAGCGTAATAATCGCAAATATCGGTGACGGGATGGGTGGACGACAAGCGCCACTCGTATCCCAGGATGGTCTCGTCGTGGATCGTGCTCTCGATTACCGCGCGGTGGCCGGCGTTGGCCATCTCGGTGCGGGCGATGCGCTTGAGATTGTACAGCTGTTTGTCGTAGGTCCACCACTTGACCGCCTTGTCCATCGCCGCTTCTTTGCCGGCCCCGACCGCTTTGGTCAGCTGATCGAACACGCGCTCCGCCGCGCGGCGGCTGCCGGTTTCCGCGAGACTTTCGATAATCCCGCGCGCGTCGGCGACCACGGCATCCCATTCGGCTTTGGCCGATGGGTCGTGAATCAAGGCCCGGCCGGCCTCATACAGCGATTTCACCCAGTCGTCAGCATGCTCGCTGACGATCTTAAACCGCCGACCGGTGCCGCGTTCGATAGTCCGTTGCATGTCCATCACCACACCATCCACGGCCCGGCCGGCCTGAATGCCGGCTTGCAGCACCTCGCTGACGCCCCGGCGAGTGCCGGTTTCCCAATGCCACAGGCTGTCGGACAAGGTCAAACCGTTCGGCCATTGATGGGTAAACGATTCGGCGGCGATCCGCTGCACTATCGGCGACTGCAAGCCGTCACCGGCGCCGATGGCGGCGCTTTTGGCGATCGCGGCGGTTATCGCCGCTTGCATGCTCGCCCCGTATTGACTGAGCTGATCGGCGGCTTCTTGGCTCAAGGTATAACCGTCGCGCCGCAATTGAGCGATCAGCGCGGCGGCGAAGGCCGCCGTATCAGCCGTCAAATTCGCCTCGACCGCCAGGATTTCACGGGCAAGGCGGCGATACAGGGCGGGGTAGTCGGTCATGCTATTTTCTGGAAACAATCACCGGCGATATCGCCCGGGAGGAGCGCCAAACATGAAACAATCATCGCTTTCCGGCGCTCGCCGCCCAATCCAACACGGCTTCGGCTTGTTCCAGCGTCAACGGCACGCAGCTGGCCACGTGAATGCCAATATGCACCGCCCGCACGCCGACCTTGGCGGCAAAGAACTGGCCGCAATAAGGGCAACGCCAGCCCGCGGCGGTTTCGATCGGCGCCAGGTCCGGGATGGATACCTCATTCAACGTCGTCATCTCTAAACCGATTTCCCACCCGGCAGCGCGATCCAAAGCGTTACGCACGGCACCAGGTTGATGCAATACCGGCGATTGAACGGCGCCCAATGCACGCCAATCCAGAAACTTGATGGGCGAAAAAGCAAACCGATCCGGTAATTTCCCACGGCAATGCTCATGGCAACCCGTCCACATACATCCCGCAGGCCGGACACAGCTCGCCGTTCGGCGTGATCAGAAATAACTCATTTCCACAATTACAGCGCCAAATAGTGCCGTCTTGCGGATAGCAAAGGCCTTGAAAAATGCCTTTGTCGGTCTGGCATTCCGGGCATTCCAGCCGGGTTTCGCCGGCCGGCGCAATCGCGGTCCATTCGTGCCCGCAGCCAAGACAGCGCGCGGCGCCGCTACGGTGCGGGGTACGGTCTAGTTTGGCTTGGTTGAAGTCGATGACAGTCACAATTTACGCACCGCATAGCGACTAGAAACCACGCGATAGCCGTCTTCGAACTCGATCAAAGCCGAATTCATCGTGCCGGTCGTCACCACACGGCACGCTTGGCCAAAACGATCTGGTAAGTATTTTCGCCAACGCCAACGGTGTGTCACGCCATCCCCGCTTGCCGCGCAATCCGGTCGCCGTGTGTGTCGCCTTGAGCGTCGATCTCTTTATCGATCGCCGTCATGGCATTAGGGGCGACCTCGTCGCTCAGAATCTGTCGAGCAACGCGCTTTTTCAACGCCTTATCGAATTCGGCGCCTAACTGCATCGTGAGAGCATCCATCGCGGTGGACATCTCAGCGGCTAGATCAGTCAAGTTAAAATCGTCGGGGTAGCTAATCGTGCCGTCGAATGATTGGCCTTGCCACAAATACACTAAGTCGGCAATGTCGTTTTCCGCCACTTCGCACATCTCGGCCATCCCAGCGAGGCTTGAGTTGCACTCTTGAAAGTGAAATGACAGCGCCACGCCGCTTTGCTGTACGCCGCCAACAAACTCAAGATTGGCGACCCGATAAATATCCGTCACCAAAGCAACCATTTTTTCCGCGTATAACTGAATGGGATCAGGCGGTGGCGCGATAAATTCCGGCTTGCCGCCGCCGGTCGGGTTGTATGTGAGTGCGTTCTCGGTACCGATCGTCAAGTCTTTCAATTTTTCCCGCTCCGCATCGTCCGTGACCGGCAACGCGAGGACAGCGAACGTCTGTTGCCGAAACAGCTCCCGCTGCTCTGAATCGAGATTGAACAAGCTCCAATTCAGTCCGGCCAGATCGTGAAACCAGCTTAGACTGCGGCATTCGGTCGGATTCAGTGGTTTACTAATGTGCAAACGGACGACCGGCACTCGTCCGAGCGAATGCTGACCCTGTTTAATGATATCGCTGCCGTTCGGCTTTTTGCTCAGCACCCACCCGGAACGAGAATAGGTGCGGTAAACCGTTTCGCCCTCATAGACCTCCGAAAACGTCACGGAAGTCCATGCGCCAGCCCCATCCTTGCTTTCATCGGCTAATTGCCCCGGCAACCGCAGCGCTAAATAAGGTAGCGCTTGGTCCGCCCGAGTTTGCCCTTGCGTTTCCGGCTTGTCCACGATCACGTACACCGTGCCGAGAATCATTGCCAGCCGTTGATACGTAAATAACAACGAATCCAGCTTGGTTCCCGCGCCGTCGGCGTTTTTCATGAATTCGCTGTAAAGGTCAGTGGTCTCGCGATACACGTCTTTTCGCCACAAAAAACCCATGAACACATCGACAATCTTCCGGCAAAAATTGGGATAAACCGCCAGCTGTTTGCGGCGATCGTATTTATCGTCGGACTCGCGGACGTGCCTAACCAGATAATAGCCGTATAAATACCCGCCGGTGCCGCTGTAGCTATCCAGCAAAAACGCATCGGAAGTCCTATCGAAGACGTGGTTAGTTACAGCCATTTCAGCCTCATCGGTTTATAAACATCGCCGTCTCTGCCGGTTTGGGCGGCATGCACGGCCAGCGCCAGCGCCCAGAATCTATCGGCGTGGCCGTTTTCGGAGCGTTCGGCGGTAAAGCGGATGTTGCCGGCGGCGGTCGTCACCTTGGTGACGGCCCGCAGATCGGCGCGGATTTCGGGTTTGTAGGGGATGCGCAGCTTTTTGTCTTCCATCGCGCCGCGCACGGGGTAGGCCAGCGCCTCTTTGGTGGCGCCGGTGAAGGTCACGCCTTCGATCCGGTATTGGCCAAAGGCTTTTTGCGCGTCGTCGGTCCAGCCGATACCAAGGCCGGTATTATCGAAGCAGGCGCGGTCGATCAGCGCCAGAATCGGCCAAATCACCTTTTCTTGATCCGGCTTAGGCATGTTGCGCAACTCGATCACGGCGCGGGTGTAAAGCACATCGCCGAGCTTTTCCAGCAGCCACAGCACGGTCAAATCTTTCTTGCGGCCAATGTCCAGGCCTGCAAACAGTTGGCCTTTCCCTTCGGCTCCGCTCAGGGAACGTCCCGGTGCCTGAGCGAAGTCGAAGGCCCACTCTTCGCCGGCTGGATATTCACAACTCGCAATCAAGTCGTATTCCAGAAACGCCGCGTCATCGTCGGCCGGCTGGCACATGTATTCCTGCAGAAACGATTCCTCGTCGGCGCAACCGGACTTGATGAAATCAAAATAGGCCGCTTCGTCCATGGCCTGCACTTCATGATCTTTCGGCAATGCCTTTTGCAGCTTCCACAGAAAGCCTTGTTCCAACGCGTCTTGCAAGGTGACGCGGTGCAGGCTGATGTTCTTGGGGTTGTTGTGCTCGCGGACTTCGCGGATTAACTGATTGAAAAAGTTGTGGCTACCGCGATGGGTGGAAATGATCTCCATCGACCCGCCCCAGGTGATACCAGGATAAGCAATTGACCACAACTTGCGCGGATCGGGATGTAATGCAAACTCATCCAAGATACGGCCGCCGCGTTTGCCCGCTTGCGCATCCGGATTTGATGACATCGAATGGATCCGGCGTCCGGACGCAAATTCCAAAACGTAAGCGGTAAGTTTCGTTTTCTCATCAATCACCCGCTCGCCCAGGTCTTGGGCGGCAATTTGCAGGATTTGCGCGAACAGCTTGCAGTCTTCAAGGAATAAACGCGCTTGAATGTCGTCTCGGCTCGATACCCATTGATCCCAACGCTGGCCGGCCATCGCGGTGCGTTCGTCGGCTTTGTAAGCCGTGGACCAACTGATACCGATTTGGCGGGATTTCTCCATCAACTTCAGGCGCGAATCGTCTTTGATCCACTGCTCTTGAAACGGCAGAAAGATTCCGTCGGGGTTGGCGGGGATGATGCGGGCGTTAGCCATGCTCGGAAAGCTTCTTAACTAAAATAACGAACATAGAAACGCCAAGCGAAAAGCCAAATCCGGCAATAAAGCTATAAAACAGCACATCAATCGCCTTGCTGATTGTTGATTCTTCTAGCTTCACGCCACCATCCCCAGCATTTCCCGAATCCGCTCGCGGCCGGCTTCCGAGACGCCTTCGGCTTTGGCGACGGCGACCGCCGCTTGTGCGGCTTCCTCGCGGGCTTTGCGTTGCGCTTCGGCCTCGAAGTCTTTACGCCACTGAGCAGACCCTACGGCACCACGCCCGACGGTCGATATCGCCCTAGCCAGTTTGGGAATCACAATGGCTTTATCTTCCAATTCCCAACCTTGCATGCCTTCCAGCACGTCCATTAACTGATCGATGGCGACCATCTCGCTGGCTTCCAGCAATGCGGCCTTGTCCTCGTTGCTCATGCCGCCCATGGCCTTCGCAATCTCCATTCGTTCCCGCGCCCGATTAATGGATTTCTCCATGCTGGCCTGCAACGCGGAGCCGTGCCGATGTACGGCGGATTTGCTGATTTGGTAACCCTGTTCGGTCAGCCAGTCGGCCAGCGCCACGTAACCGGCAAAGCCGTTTTCGACCAGGCGTTGATTTAGCTCTGTCAATACCGCGTCGGGCAGGGTGTCGATGGGGCTGCGGGGAGGCATCGCTTCGGCTCCGCTCAGCGACCGGGTTCCGGCCGGGCCACGCCAGGCACCGTGCTCAACCCCTGCCGAACATCGCCGCCCCTGGCGGTCAATGTCGCCATCCACACGCCGCCGGGCTGCTCGGCACGGACCAAGCCTTGTTCGTTCAGCCAAGCCAGATCGGCGCGGAGCACGTCGGTACCGACGGCTTGGGCGCGTTGCGCCAAGGCGTTTTTCAAATCGACTTCGTGAAGGGTGTAGGTATAGGCACCGGCCAGTAACTCAAGGATGGCCAAGCGGCGGTGTTCGGTCATTTTCTCGTTGTAATTCATGGCTACGCTACCAAATTCAAGTGTTTTTCAATGCCGCGATGGCGCCATTCAACCCGGCGCACGCCGTGGGCCTTCAGTTTGCCGGCCAATTCGCGCCGGTCGGCGTGGCTGATCGTGCCGTCCAGGCCTTCCAGCCTTGCCACGCCTAGATCGTTGACCAAAACCACGATGTGATACAGATACGGCTCGCGCATGTCGCACAAGGCCCGATCCACATCCACGCCATTGACGTAGCCGCGCGCGTGCAGCATCAGCGGAGCAACGTGGACCGGCATCACGGCTGCCCGCGAAAAAAAGTATCCATCCGTGCCACTTGCTGACGCACGGCTTCTAAAGTGGCGGTTTGCGCGGCCAGCGCGGCGTTCATGTCCGATAGCGACTTACTCATCGTCCGCATTTCCCGGTAAATCTCGGCCAAGTCTTCGTGGTTTGGCGCATTGCTCACTCGCTCTTCAAGCCGCGTGACGCGCTCGGCGTGGTCGTCCAGCCGGTCGTCGATATCGTTTTCCAGTTTGCTGATCGTAGCCGTCGTTACTCGCTGCCGATTGTTCAGCCAGTTCATGATCCCGACGACTAGGATCAGCAAAGTTTGAATCACATCAAACCAAAATTTCGCGTCCTGATAGCTCATCGATTCTCCTTGCCAAAAAAAGGCCGGCGTCGCCGCCGGCCAGTTGCTCACCACGGGTTAAACGGTGGTTTCCTCGCCGGTGCTTGCGGCGCTTTCTTCGACAGCGTCGACAGCGCTTTCCGCGCTGGCGGCCGCATCGGCGGCTACGGTCTCGCGAGGATAAAACTCGAGAATGGTCAAATCGATGTGATCGGCTTGCTCGGTTTCGTTGTAAATCAAGAACTCGAAACCCTGCTCGATGCGCTTGACCGAATCGGACAAATCCGCATCGGCGCCGGCGACCAGGCTGGCGCTGCCGACGCCGACCACGTCCACCCGAAATTGACCGTTTGGCAGCGGCGTGACAGACAACACGCCAGGATCGGTCGATTCCAGCGTAAACACGCCGTCTACAGAGGCTTGTACGCCCTCGACGGTTAAGCCGACCAGCGACACAATGAAATAAGCAATGGCGGTACTCAGTTTTTTCATGGGTTGTGTATCCAAAACATAACAAGTGTGGCCGTCCGACGTGCTCATCAACAGAGCCAGCCGGCCGGGGTAATTTCCCCGCAACCGGGCACGCAAGCCCCATTGCAAGAAAAACAGGGCGGCGGCAAATAACACCGCCAGCAGACTCGACCTCACGGCAGACTCCGGACAAAGCGCATAAACTCGCGGTGAGAGATGCCGCTATTAAGTAGCTCGAAGGTGGCCGCGCGGCCGGCGGCTTTGATATGCGCCAACCGGCCGCGTAACTCGGCCAATGCAAAGCGGTTTTTTGTGCAGGGAAATCGATGGTTTTTCAGGCGTTGATAACCCACCGCGTCTCGCAATTCGTCAGTGGCCAGCAACAACGTCACCACGTTCACTTTCAATTCGCCTTGCCGGCGCCGATTCAGCCAATCCATCACGCCACCGCCTCGAACAAGGCCCGCTCGGCCGCGCGGCGAGACACCAAGCCCGGCAGGATTTGTTTAACCCCGTCCACGCTGCCTTTCACCCAGCGATCGAACTCGGCGGCTGCCCCGGCCAAGTCGCCGGCTTCCAGCTTTTTGCGCAAGGTCGATTGCGCGTATTGGCCTTGGCCGATATTGAAAATCAGCGAGACCAGCGCATCGAACTGGTTTTGATTCAGTAAAACGCTAGTCACCGACCGCAAAAACAACGCGGTTTGCGCCACGTCGCGCGTCAATAAGTCTTGGGCTTGGCTAGGGTTGATGTGCAGCAAGGTCCGCGCTTCTTCAACGACTTTGCCGCGTTGCTGGCATTCGCGAATCAAGCGCATCAACCGAGAAACATCGCAGTTGGTGAACAAATGCCAATCGGCTTTTGGCAGCAGCACGTGACCGTAGCCGATCGTCAGGCGATTGGCCGGGCACAGGTAGGCTTGCAGATTAAGCGAATCGTGGCCGTTGCGAGTGATGATCTCGAAGGCGGCCGGGCTTGCGTCGTGGGGGTTATCGGTGTGCATAGACTCTCCAGCAGTTGCGGGAGAGTCTACGGACTAACGGTCAGCGAATGGATGCGAAGGGTTTCGCCTTCGGCTGTTGAGACTGTAACGATAGATCAAGCTGCGCCTTGGCGCGGATCAGCTCTTCGGCCAAATAGGCCAGCAGCATAGCTTGCTTCTCGCGGTTGACCACGTGCAGGTCTGTTTCCGGTATCAGCAAGTCGCCCACGGCCTCAATACAACAGGCAATGCGGTCGATTTGGTCCAGGGCATCGTGGGCGGCGGTCATGCTTGCCCCTCTTTTGGCAATAAACCATCACGGCGGGCTTGCCAGATTACTTGACGCACATTGTTGAAGGTTTTCCCTGTAGCCTGAACGATTTCATGCCGTGGCTTACCTTCCAATTCCATTTGGATAATAACATCCATCACTCTAAATTGCTCTTCCTGACGCCGTTTGGCACCAGCCAGCACGTTATGCAGCCCCAGCGACGCGCATTCTTCACCGGTGATAAACACTGTCGCACTTTTCAAGTCGGCCTTGGCGGCGTTGATGGCCTCGTGGTATTCGGCAAACTGAGAAAGCGATATCGGCTTATCCAGATGGAAGGGCTTGGACTGGATCGGCGCGGCCACTAAAGCATCGTAAGCCCGGATCACCTGCAAGTGAAACTTGGGGCTGATCCACATGGCGTAAGCGTAAACTAACTCTTTAGCAACATAAACGCCTTGCTGATTACCGCCATTTATAACTTTAAGTGATTGATTTTGTTCCAGAGCAGGAATTCCTGCTTTGGAAATTTCGTCGATTAACTCTTGAGCTTGCTGGTTTTTAAGCCAAAGACTTGGCCTATGTTTATTTTCACCGCCAGCGGCTTTATGCAAGTCATTCAGGCAGTAACGACCGGCTGAGTCTTGGCGAATGGGGGTGTCGGAAATTACGATAGATAGTGTGTTCATGATGTTTCTCGTGTAAAGATGGATTACCCGGCTACATGAGACCAATCATGGGCGCCGGACTGAACAGGTTGGTCTACCGGGATACACGAGAACCGGCCCGCCTTGCGGCGGCCTGCCCAGCCCGACATAATGATGAGCTGAAGCGATGCACATAAAAAAACCGCATGATGCGGCCATGTGCCGTGTAAATCCGAGAGACCAATCCCGAGCGCTGGATTTTGCCAGTGCCGTATCAGATTAGCCCCTCGGCTAATTTATTGTCAATATTTTTGAATAAAAATACGTTCCGTTACCTTTGCATTGCTTCGCGAACCACCCAAAACTCTTTGGTATCGCCTTGTTTTCTGACTTTATTTAGTCCAGACCACTTGACATCGCTGACAAACACTTTTTCTCCAGGCTGAAACATCGTGCAAGTGCCATCGGCAACTCCCGCCATCAACCCTTTTGTGAAAGCTGCCTTATCGTTTTCACGCGCATATCTCAAAAGGCTTTCCAATTGGGATTGGTCAGAACAACCGACGGCTGAATCAGTGATTTTTGAGTCAAAGGCGTATACAGGCAGAGCGCTAGCGAGGAAAAAAACGCTCAGAATAGTTTTTTTAAACATCATTATCTCCCACAATATGAATGATCCACATAGCGCTTCTTGCCGCTAGCGGTATAGGTGTAACAGCCCCCTCTCGGGCCGGTGTAGTAGCCATCCTGCGCTTTAGATGAATTAGCGCCACCTGACGACGAATGCTTCGACGACCCTGTCGAACAATCTTTCCGCTCCCATTTGTCCTTCGCTTTGCCTTCGGCTTCGGTTTGCCATTGCATGTTTGACGGATCGTCGGCACCGCCGCAGGCTAAAGGGGTTACATGGTCGATCACGTAGCCAGGGCAAGGTCCATGATTGGCGCCGTTGGCGGGGCAGGGATGCTCGCGCTTGAACGCCTCTTTAGCGGCTTGGCTGCGTTCTTGTTTAGCCTCCGTGGAAAGAGGCGTCATTGAGCATGCTGTCGAAATGCCGAAGATTAGAGCGGCTATCAGTCTTCTGTTTACCATAGTTACCCTCATTAAATGTTACGAACAAAAACCGAACACCATGCCCGGCGCGCTAGTTAACTTCAAATGTGGGTGTCTTTCAAGGTCTGGCGCTGTTATTCCTGCCCGGCTTCGCAAGCCAGCACACCCGCGCCGGTAATGCGCAGTCTGTTGCCGGTACGCTCCACGTATTTCAGTTCGATCAGTACCGACAGCGCGAAATCGATATCGTCCACGGCGTGGGTTAACTCCACCAATGGCGTCCACTGGTCTTGATGCAGTCGGCTGGCGTTGGCTTTGCGGTCTCGATACAGCGCTTCCAGGATTTGTTGGCGTTTTTTGGCGTCTTCGTTCATGCCTTGCTCCAAGGTGTTAAAAAACCGGTTAAAAACCGAAAATATCCAAATTGTTAACAGGGGGTTGACGATCCAGCCGGGTGATCGTCTGGATTTGCCGGTAGGTCAATTTATACCTGCGGACCAGCTCGTCCATCTTGGCACCCTGGGCCGCGTCGTGGCGGATGGCGATATCGCGCACGGCGCGCTTGGCGGCGTCGGCTTTCGCAATGAACAGCAGCTCGCCGGCAAAGGCTTGAATTAATTTGGCGGCTATGTGCGCGCCCAGCACCTGCGGCAATTCGCCGGACGCATCCAGTTTGGCCGGCACCGCGACCCGGCAGCCGGCGTAATGCTCCCAGACCGCCCACATCACGTCCCAGCCGCAATACTCGGCAATCCGCCGCAGGCTTTCCGGCAAATATTGTATGGGCAATTCGGCGTCAGTCATGGCGGTAGGCCTTCTCTTGGTACGCTTCGATTTCGGCAATTTGCTTTAGCAACTCCGTCGCAAGCTCCGGAGCGGCAAACTCCAGTTTCCGTACTAGCGCCGCGCGCTCTTCGGCCAGTTGCTGTACCACACTCAGCGCGACGAGATTGCGTTTGGCTTTGTCTTCCGGGTACTCGTTCGGCAAAGCGGGTTGCGGGTATTCGCGCGCCGGCAGCAAGGCCCGCAGCTCGGCCGGCGCCGGCCAACGCTTGGCCTGGCTGGCCAGCGCGGTAAACGCGATCCGCAAGCGCGGCCGGTCCAGGCCTTCATCCCAGGTAATCGGCCAGGCGCGCATGACGTGAAACCACACGCCGGCGGTGTGAGCCACCGTCTCGGCCGACGGCCCGCCGTCCAGATGCAGCACCACTAGGCCGCTCAGCCCCTTCGCGACGGCTTGCCGTAGCCAATCCAGATCAGCCATCGCCAAACTCCTTGAGTGACTGCAAGGCTTGGGCGGTCTTGCTGGCTGGCTTGCCCCCGGCCCGTTGGTCGCTAACCGATCCGGCCACCTGGATCCCTCTCCCCTCGGGAGAGGGTTGGGGTGAGGGCGAATCTTCCAGCACGCGCTTCAAGTAGTTGTGATTGGTCAGCGGCTTGCCGCCCTTGGCCTGGATTTGCTCGACCGTTTGCCGCATGGCCGGCGCCAAGCGAAGCACATCCGCCAGCGCCAAGGCGTCCTTGGCCAGCTTCAGCGCCCGATCGTTCGCCAGATCGCGGGATACCGACCGGAACAAGCCCAGATAACCGACCAACGCGAAGCCGGTTTCTCCGTCCAGCTTGGCCAGGATACCCAACAGCTCGCGGCCGGCTTCGTCTTGGACTATCGCATCCAGCGAGATGCGGGCGTGGCAGATGGGGCATCTATTGAGCTGCACGAATGATCTCCTCAATTACCCAAACAAACGTCACACCGGATGCAAACTCCCAACCTTTGATGTCATGTATCACCCAGAAAACGAAAATCGACGCCGCTAACATCATCCGTCGGCCCTCCCGTGCCGCCGCGCGTCCTTGGTCAGCGCAGTGATGATGCCGCTCAGCTGCTCATGTCCGCAAAACTCCAGCGCATCCTTTTTGTACATCCGCTTCGCCAGCGCGGCGGCGTATTCCCACGGATAGCCGGCCTCGGCCAACAGCGCTTCGATCTTCCTCAGCTTGGGCTCGCGATCCGATCCGCTCGGCAAGTTATGCGGCTTGCGGCCATGTTTTTTACTGGTGAATTTCGCGCCGGCTTGTTCCAGATGCCGGATCACGCGATTCAGCCCTTCGGACGACAACTCGTTCGCCGATTTCACGTTGCCGTGCGTCAGCAGCATGGCGCGATAAGTTTCGTCGTCCATCGCTAACTGCTTCTTGCCGATGTGGATTTTGGCGATCGCCGCGCGCCGCCGGGATTCGGATTTGGCGCGGTTGTGGTCGGGGGTATGGTTGCGGATGCTCATGGCGCACCGCCATCGCCCGCCAATTCGGGCGATTTGTATTCAAACAAGGTCAGCAGATCGCGAAAGGCGTGGGTCAGCCACAGCATTTGGCACGACGCCTCGTGTTGAAATGCTTCGATATCATCGGCCGCTTCAAAGCCGTCCTCGCCCGGGTCATGCTTAAAGAAAATACCTTTGCTGACAAAGCGTTTATCTAGCCGAAATGACACATCGTCGTTATGCAGCTCCAACTCAACCACTTGCTGGCCGCCTCGGATACGTTCGACAATGCCTTCTTTAGCCTCTTTCACTGAATCGAGTTTGACGCTGGCGGAAGTGCCGTTTTCTCCAGCGAGTTTACAGACGCCGCCCACGTCAAATCCTGCAAACCCATTACCGCTTTCCAATTCTCTATGCAACTTTTCGGTCAAGCTTTGCGTGATGCCGTCAATGTAAATTGTGGAGGCCTTGATGCTGCCAACCGCTTTGACCAGCCGGTTGGTCAAGGCATCCGCGAAGCGCTTACCGGTAGTAGCGACGATTAACATTTGCTCTTCGATTTGATAGTACGCGGTGATCCGCGCCGACTTCAACAGCGCCGTTTTGACAAATTCGCTATAGACCTCTTCAACAAATTTGTTTCGCAGCTGTTTCGTGGGATTGCCGCCGGTTTCCGCTAACAACACCTCCAAACGTTTGCGCGCTTCTTCGTTAACAATCGACCACGGCAGAATTTTCTCGTCGAACCGCAGTTTGAACGCGTAACCGCCCGGGTAAGGCAATACGTAGCGATCGTCCATGACTGGAATAAACCCCAACGCGCGTATTTCGTCGGGCCGGACTTCGGAAAAGGCATGTTCCGCAAGATGTTGCTCCAGCGCGGCGGCCGGCGGCAACTGGCATTTATAGGTGGTAGCGTGTTTAATCAGTTTCATGGCATATCCTCAATCAATCGCCCATTCCGACCGCACTCTCACGCGCAGCCGGTTGGCGGGTTTATGGCATTGCCGGGCCACCAGCTTTTTGAAAGCGCTGGCCTGACGTTGAGTGGAGCCGGCGAATTCGCCGCGTAGAAAGCGACCGGCTAGGTCGTTATTCAGCGCCATCGCGACCCCGCTCGGCATGCGCCAGATGCTGTGCCAGTTGATCGGCCTCGCGGTCCAGGCGTTGCGCGGCTTGCCGATCGGAAAAACCATCGGCGTAGCGTTCGGCATGGGCCGCGCATTGGCGTAAATAGGCGGCTTGCTGGCGTAAGTCGGCAATGCGTTGCCGGGTGGCGTCGTCTGTCAGTGCCGCGCTCATGACAATTCCTGCTCGAATGGCGTAATCGTGCAATCCTCCACGCCGGTTTTGATGGTGATGCCCGGCACGCCGGCCACGACAGCGGTCTCATTGAGAATTGCGTCTTTGTTAACCTCCTCTTTCACGCGCACGAAGCGAATCAAGCCGCGCGCTTTCAGCGCGTCGATGACCGCCTCGGCGCCGCGGATCGACACCGACGGCGGCCGCAAGCGGAATTGCACGGTGCCGGTGACAAAGCCGATGGTTTTGGTTTTTCCGCCATCGGTCAGTTCTTCTCGGTTGGCCTCGCAGTACAGCTGCACCCCGTCTTGCAGGCGTTTGAGCGAATCGTTGATCGCGGTAATCTTGCCGGTATAGTCGTCGGTAATCGCCGCGATCTCATCGTTCATCGCCGCTTGCAACACGGTAATTTGCCGAGTCAGCCGGCCGATCTCGTTGATCGATTCAGCACAGGCATCGCGGTCGCGCGGCACATCGGCGGTGGGATTGGCCACGGCCTTGAGTTTGGTGGGTTTCTTCATAATTTGACTCCGATCATTAATAAGAACAGCACGATCGCCAGCAACACGCCGGCCACGGCCCAGCCGCAATGCAGATCGTCTTTCAGGGTTTCGATTTGGCGCTTTTGCGCCGCCAGCTCTTGTTGCAAGGCGTTGACGCGGCGGTTGACGTGGTCGATATAGTCCGCGCTGCCCATGCGCCGATTCACTTGCATATCATGGATATTGGCTGCCATTGCCGCCTCCTAATTGATCGTTGGGGGTGTGGGTGGCGGCTTGCACCACGGCGATGGCTTCTTCCAGAGTCTTGTCTTGCACCTCTTGCCAAATCGCTACGGCTTGCAACAAGAACGCCATCAAATCGGTGGCCGGCGTCTTGGGCATTTGCCCTGCGGGCGCCACGATGACCGGATGGGTAAGGGTTTTAACCGACGGCACGCCGCCGGGTTGATCGTCAATGGAAATCAGTACGTGCATGGTTAGCTCCTATGGGGGCATTGTTGACAGGCTCTCCAGTGAGCCAGCCCAAGCTGATTGCTGGGGCGGGCCTTGCTGGCGAACTCGCGGCATTGCTGCCGGCTCAGCTCGGTCTGCAAATGAGGACAGTCGATCTGTCCGTACGCCTGTTCGAACGCCTGCAAAACCTTGTCGATTTTTGCGGGATATTTGTCGGCGACGATCAGCGATATCGCGGTGCGCGATACGCCAATCCGCTTGGCGACGTAGTTGATGCTGGATTCGGCGACAGCTTGCTTGAGTTGCGCTAATCGTTGGCTGGCGTCAGTCATGGCAATTTCTCCGGCTCAATTCTTCGACTTTAAAGTTGATCGCCTCGGATAGCGCCAGCGCGACATCCAGCGTCAACGCCAAGCGCAGATCGCCGTCTTGCTTGGTCACCACCAAATCCAAGCCACCGTCACCGCTGGCCAGCACCTTCAGGCTGGCGTTCTGACCGACGAAATACTTATTCATCGTCGCCGTCCTTCGCATCGGTCCAGACCACCGCGCCCAGGTTGGGGTCGTACACCTGCTTGATGCGCTGCACCATCGGCGGGCGCGGCCCGGTGTTATGCTCGGGCAGTAGCCGATACTTGCCGGCGTGGCAGGCTAAATATCCGGCCTTTTCCAGATTCGCCAGGTAATCGCGCGCGGCCGCCGGTGCCACCACGGTCTGTTCCGTGCTGGCCAAATAGGCCAGATCGACATAACCCAGCGGGTTGGGCGCGGACCGCAGCGTCCGCCACATGTTTTCCTGCCCGCTGCCGGCATTCACCATCGTTCCGTCCTTGCGGACTCTCGGCGCTTCCACGCCGTTGTCGCGGGTCAGCGTATACAGCTTGGTTTCGGCATCGAGCGTGATAAACCCGGCTTTCGCCAGCGATGTGACGTAGGTCCGAGTCGTGTCTTTATTGATGGTACCGGGCAAGGCGCGCACCAGACGCGGTAACCCAAATTCCTTGAGTTCGCGGATTTGTTCCCAAATGCGCTGGCGCGGGCTTTTGCCGCCAACGTATTCGAGGTGGGCGGGTTGGCGGTTATTGGACATTGTTGGCCTCCGATACTGGATCGGCTACGCCGGCGGCCATTGCCAATTCCAGCAAATCGGCCCAACTTACGGTATAAAACTTTCCCGTGTTTATGCACTCAATACATGGCGTGTGGAAATTGACGAGTGACATTTCGATTTTGACGCCATTTTTGGTTTCGGCCTCTCCGACTCGCTCGCGGAGTAGCATCGTGCCTTTAGGGTGAATGGTGCCTATCATCACGCTACCCTCCGTTTCGGCGCTTCGCCGGTGTAGAACGCCACGCCGTGCCCCTGGCACCAGCCCAAATCGACTTGCCGGACGCCTTGTTCGGCCGCCGCTTCCCGCACTTGGTCCAGGTTCACGCACACCCGCCGCACCGAGCCGTGGCTGTCCGCCACCAGCTTGCGCAACAGATCGTCGGCGCACTCGATGCCCTGGGCGTACACACTGGCCAAGCGCTTGGCGTCTTCCAAGTCCACCGGCAACGCCGGCACGAAGGCCAGGATGCGGCCGTGGAAGCGCTCCCACTTTTTCAGCTTTTGCGGCAAGTTCTCTTCGCCGATGATCAAAATCGGCGCTTGGCTGCCTTCGTAAATGTCGCGCACCAGCTCGACCGCCTTCTTGTCGACGATGTGATCCATCTCGTCGATGATCAGCGGCCGGCCGCTGGCGGCCAGTTGGTCGCAGACCTGATCCAGCATCTCACCGCAGGTTTGCGCCGGTTTAATGCCCATTTCGCCGAGGATTTTTTGCAAGATCACCTTTTTGGACCAGAGGCTCTTGATCTGCACGTAATAGCCGCGCACGCTGTTGCATAAGTAATTGCTGCTCAACGACTTTCCCCAGCCGCTCGGGCCGTAAAAACACACCAGACCGGGCAGGCCGGCGTGGCGCTCGATGGCCCGCTCCAGGGCTACCTGGCATTGCCGCATATTGCCGATGTGGGCAATACCGGGCGTTTGGATTTCTGCTATCATCTTGACCTCGTGTTTAACCGGCGCCACCGCTCGCACTGTGCAGAGTCGTGTTGCCGGCGTTGAAAAAGGCTTCCCAAGACCGACATTTCGCGGTGTTTGGGTAGCTGCTCATAAACGGCCGCAAGCTTTCCGGGATGGCCGTCCCGGTTGCAGCCTTGCTTTGCCACTCCCGCCAAAACAAATGGCGCGAGCGGTCGTCTTCCGGAATGGTGGCCGCCATTCCGGGAGATATTTCGTTCCGGATTTCAATCTTCTTGGCGATGATCTCCATGCCGGGTAATTCGTTGGCCGGGATGGCTTCCAACGTCAAAACCTCACCCGGAATCCGATCGATAACGGTGTCGCGCTTGTTATCCAGCCTTTTCAAGGCCGATTTTGCCCGTTTCTCTTCCTCCGCCATTTGCGCACTCATGGCGTGATAGCGGGTCGCCTCGACGAAATCGGCGGTACAGATCGGCGTGCCATCTAGGTCCTTAACCCATACATGGTGATAGTCGGCTAGGTCATACGCGACGATGACCGGCTTATCATTCATCGTTGCCAATACTGGGTGGTAATAGCGCATGCCACCCCAAGGCGTTACCGTGTCGCGGCGAATCGTCACGGTGACATGCGGCCGGAATTCTGCAATCAACTCATGCTCCGCAAGCGCTACCGGCTCCCAGCCGTGCGCAATATGCTCTTGCAAAGCTTCGCGTGGCGTTTGATGCCGACGCTTGCCGGTTACGGCGTCGACAACGCGCGGCAACGCGGCATGGGGGCGGTCGTTGTAGTCGTTGAATATCCGCTCGATCCACGCCACTGCCTGCTCGTAACTCTCGAATACCAAGCCCTTACCGATTTTTTCGATTTGCTTTTTCAGCTTGTCCCGCTCCAGCAGATTGCCGGCGCCCGCCGCCTTCACCATGTCATGGGTCAGCTTGCGAATACGCTTAAAACTCAGCTCATCCATGCTGTTTTTGTTCTGATAGGTCGCCAACTCCCGCGCCCGCTTATCCAGATAACTGGTATTAAAGTTCTCGGCGATGCCGTTGGCCTGCGAGTTACCGACTGTAACCGGATGCGTCCAGGTCATGCCTAGCCGCTCTTCCAGCGAGTGCACGGCTTTGGTGAATCGGTCGGAACCCTTTACCACTTTGGTGCTGTCGGTTTGCACCCGCGCTGGAATCCCCATTTCGCGGACAAAGTTTTCAACGCACTTCAAAATCACTTGCCAGTTCTCGGTCAAGCCGATGCCGGGTTTGGTCACAAAGCGCGTGGCCACATCACGTGCATGCCAAATTTCATAAGTCACAAATTCGCGGGTCACGGGGTGCGGCGCGGTAAAGTGGCTGTTCCAGCCGTCGGCATGCATCAACGACGCTGGAGCCAAACCTTCGGCGGTGCGGTGTTGGTAAAACCGCCGCGCCCGCAGTTGTGACCCGCTATAGCGGCCTTTATCCTGATCGGACTGACTGGCTTTATCGGTCAGCCAGCGGCAAACATTGGTGTAATCCGGCAAGCTATCCGCACCCAACTGCTCGACCAGTTGGTTATAAACCCATTGCTTGCTGCTACCCTGTGGCCGTTGGCGTAACGCCAGTGCCACCGGGTGCCAAGGCTTAATGGAAAAATCCTTTTGCCGTTTCAGCGGCGCATAATGCCCACGCGCGGCAAAATCCTTGCACCAGTTTTCATAGGTTTTAGCGGTTAGCTGGGTATTGGCGCGGCGCTTTTCCCAGGCATGTTCAAAGGACCACGTTAAAGTCGTGCTTAAAATGCCATCTTGATAACCAGTGTTTAACGCGGCAATTCGCCTTGCCATCGCACCTTTTCCACCACGCAAATAGTCGATCAGATTTTGCCGGGCGCGGTGGACATCCAATTGCTTTTGGTTGCCAAAAACACCGGGGACAATTTCAATTAACCGCCCGTTGCCTTCCACAAGGCTTTTTGAATGCTCACATGCAACCGATTCATTAGATAATTGGTTGCTATCGCCCCTTTGGCAGTCAACAGAAATTGATCCATCCATTCGTCCGGCTGAATCAATCCCAGCAGCATCAGCTGTTGCCGTTCTTCCATCTGTTTTTGGGTTGGTAGCGGCATGTTGAAGCGTTCCGTTACTGCCAAGTCGAGCAGATACTCCACCTGAAACAGGCTGAGAATTCGCAATAGATCGTCCATTTCGCTCCATTGTTGGGCTGTCATGTCGGGTGGCGACGGCACTAGTCTGACTAACGTTGCGGTTCTGTTCATGTTGCAACCTCAAATCCATGCGCCGACCGACGACGGCGGCATATATGTTGTCCGGGGCGATGGGCAGCTTGGCGATTTCAAACCATTTTTTTGGGTGCCGACTGCGGGTTTTCTGGTCGACAGACGCCCAATTTTCCTTTTCCGCCAAGGTCAGAATCCAGCGCGGCTTTTTGCCAATCGCCGCCGCGATTTCCTCAGCGTCGGCATACAGGGTTTTGTCGATGGCGCTCATATCAATCGCCTAACAAGCGTTTCAAGGCGACCTCTTGTCGCCGTAATTGATCCTTGGCCGCTTCCAGCTTTCCCAGTTGCGCCATCAGCGCCTCTTTGCCGATGTACAGCTTTGCCCCGCGCAAACTGGCGATAAACGCAGTCAGTTCGTGGCTCTCAATCGCAGCCTCGAACGCCGGCAAATACACCACCGGAAACCGCCAACCATCGCGACTTTCCGCAGTCCAGCTATCCAGTTGATGCTTAGTAATTTCATGTCCAACCAGCTCGCTCATGCGCGCCGCGATTTGGTGCCTCGATAGGGCCGAAGCCTTTATTAAGTCGCTCAACAAATTCCGAAATTCGCTATCTATATCTAACGAACCAGGTTTGTTGCCGCGTTCTACGGGCACCGGGAAATAACCGTCGAACAGATCGACAGTCAACGCATCACGCGCCCTCATGTTCACGCACCCGCTTATCTTTTACATTGACGCCGGGGGCGAAACGCTTAAACTTGATGCCGCGAAATCCGCGAGGTTTCACGTCGCCATTTTCCAGATAGCGACTAGGCCAGATATCCTTGGGGTGCAACCCAAGGGCATCGGCAATGCGTTTTTCGGACAAAGGAGCGCTACCGGTCAGGGCTTTTGATAGCCCGGTGCCGGTGGAAAGGCCGTGTTCGGCGGCCAGCGCTTTCATCGTCCATCCGGCTTTATGCAGGGCGGCGATGACATCGGGTGGGAGCCAGTCTTGCGTGGGTGCGTCCGCGTCAAGACTGGCCTTTTTTAGGTTCCGTGTACTCATACCATTTCTCTCGTGGTTGCTGGTTAAGGTGTGCACAGGATAGGTTCAAATTTAGAACATGTCAACAGTACAAACAGATTATTTTTAGAACAATTTTCTACTGCGCAACCGATCAAATATAAGCACTTTATGAAATACGATATTTACTTTATAAATCAAATGGTTCCGGTTGCGCATTACTGCGCAACCCAAATCATCAAATATGCGCAACCGGGCGCTTGGGTTGCGCAGTGAAAATTAGCGACCGGCTAACGCTGATTAGAGACAAATTAAAGCTAACCCAAGGCGCAGCGGCGTCCAAATTTGGAATACCTTTCGGCACCTGGAAGCAATACGAGAGAGGCCCAAGTGAGCCCGGCGCCGGCGCGTTACGTAACCTGGCCGATGGCGGCGTCAACATCCACTGGCTGCTGACGGGTGAAGGGGAAATGTTGCTGGAGGATGCGCGACAATTGCCTGCTGGGTTACAGGCTCGTATTGACCGCACCCTGGCTGAACATGGGGATAGTGCTGCTCAGGCTATTACTGAGGATCGCGGGCGCAATCTCTCGGCAGAAATCAAACAAGCCCAAGCATTGGTGCAGTTGTTTTCGGCGGAAGCTAACGTATCATTGCCAAAGCATACGTTTGAAGCCCTAAAAACCTTGCTATGGCTGGCCCACGAGGATTATTTAAAGTTGGTGAAGGATGCCGTGGATGAGTTGTCGGCCTACGTCGACCAACTTGAGCTGATACCGTTTTATGACGTGCAAGCCTCGGCAGGCCACGGTTTCCTTGTCGATCAAGAACTACAAACCGGCCAGATGGCCTTTAGAAAGGATTGGCTGAAGTTAAAAGGCCTGCAAGCTAGCAAATGTGCACTAATCAAGGCTAAAGGCGACAGTATGGAGCCGACCATCTACGATGGCGACCTGTTATTGGTCGATACCAGCATCGACCATATCAAGGACGACTCTATATATATAGTGCAATTCGACAGCCATCTCATCGTTAAGCGGATTCAACAGGACTGGGATGGCTCGCTGATCGTCATCAGCGACAACCCAAGATACGAAAAACGCATTATCGGTCCCGAACAAGCCAAAGAAGTGAAAATTGCCGGCCGCGTTAGATGGTACGGTCACGAAATTTAGCCGCCAAATAAAACGCAAAACTGGCAAAGGATGGCGGAAAACACGCCAAAAAACGCGCAACCCTCAAACGCTTTTAAACCTTCACAAACCCAGCAATCCCGCCACTTCCCGACAAATCCCTCAACTTCCCTTAGTGCGCCAAATAAAATGCTTCTTCACACCGGCCATCAATCCAGGCAATGGGTGTTTTGTCGGTTTAGTCAGTTTTGTCGGTGCTACGCTGGTGCTAAGGTCTTGGCTTGGAAATTTCGGACAACTATACCAACGGGCGGAATCAAAGCACTCATGCATCTACTAATTGGCAGTTTATTCCGGTAGAGAGTTTTGATGGCTTGGTTGTCGCGGCTCGCTTATATTTTTTAGACGGAGAGTGTAGGGGCATGGGTTTGAAAAAAGCGTTTTTGACCGTATCGGTTTTATCTGCGTCGTTAAATGCGCATGCGACCTTGACTAGCTACACTGGGGCCGGTGGCGTGGGTCTTGTTTACAGCAGCGTAAGTGATGTTACGTGGACTCATGACGCCAGCTTATTCAAAACCCTATACGACTCCGATAATGCGCTGATCCTTAAGATTGCTAGTGTTACCCCTTTGTATAACGATCCGGTTTTCGGCTTACAGACTATCGATTCGCATGATTTCAATACAACTATGGGCACAATGTCTTGGTGGGCGGCTAACGCCTTTGTCAGTTACCTAAGAAGTATCAGTTTCGGCGGCAGCAATCAATGGCGTTTACCTGAGGCTGGGAGCGATCCGCAAATTGGCTATAATCAAACAGGGGGTGAATTCGGGCAGTTGTATTACAGCGAACTTGGAGCTCTAGCCTATCCTGGCACCAATGGCACTGATTTTGGCATACTAGGAGATGGGCAAGTAGTGACGTCCGGCTCTGTTGGCCCGTTTTTAAACGCTCAAACTTACGGCTATTGGTTTGGTACAGAGTACTCTCCATCGAGAAATTGGACGTGGACTTTCCACACGAATTCCGGCCACCAAAATATTAATGCTTTCAGGGATCCCCAATATTACGTATGGCCAGTAAGTGCCGGGCGAGTAGCCGCTGTGCCATTGCCGGCCGCCAGCTGGCTTATGATCACTGGTTTATTAGGCCTTTTCGGCAGGAATAACCTGAAAGTTAGTAATCGTGCGATATAGGTCATCAGGTTATTTCGGCAATACGTCGCCTAGCCAATCTACTAGCGCCGCGCCTGGGTGACTGTATGCGCCGTAGCTGGCAAGTTCACGCTGTAGTCGTGCCATTAGCTTTGGCTCGATTTCTATATCCAACCGACGCACTCCGCGCCGCCTGTTCAACTCTCGCCGTTCCCGTTGATATTCGGCTGATGTTTTGAGGCTGGATGCGCCCATTATCGTTACCTCGTTATCGCCTGATAGTTTTCACACTCGTGAACCGTATCGGCCCACCAGCAAGCCCCGAAGGGCATCACGCCAGCACCACACGCACCAGCGCCGCCGCCATGGTCGTTAAAGCTATGGAAGTGATGACAGGCCTTGCAGGTGATTAGCGTTGAACCTGGAGTTTTCTGTAGTACCTCGAAGTCACTACACCGCCGCCACTTATCGACCATGACGCGCCAGCCGTGAAACTTGCAAGCATCGCCGGATAATTGCCGACAGTCTGAGCATTGCACAAACCCGGAAACATCGCCGGATTTGATCCTTAAGCAGTCGTCGGCCTGTTGTAACTCCCTTGCCAGGATTACAGCATCCTTGCCGCACTCCGTCAGATATTCATCGATCATGCCTTGATCGGTTTCGCCAATGGCCGCCAGGTAATCGAGCAGCTTTTGGCGGTCGCCGGGTTGAATCGTTTTTGATTCCGTGGGCTTTGCTACGGCTACACTTGCTACGTTTGCTACAGTTGGCCGGTTTCGGTCGTTATGTGTAGCAGGTGTAGCAACTGTAGCTTTAGCAACGGGCTTAGATTTGTTTTTGTGGATCAATGCCGACAACGCCATTATTCACCGCCTACCAGCAAAGCCGGATTGATTTTAATGGTTTTGCGCTTGCCGACCTGAATCAATCTTGCCCGGTCGAGTTCGTCGAGTTCCTTCAAGGCCGCCACCAGTACGGCATCGCTCCGTAACGGGCCATGCTGCAAAACATGGCGCTTGTTGATTATGTGCGTCTTCTCCCGTTTGGCGTAATCGATCAGCCAGGCATCCAGCCGCGCCGCGTTCGCCATCTCGACCGGCAAGGCCAGTTCGCCGAAAAACCGCCGTGCCTCCGATAGGTGCCAGGCCACTATACAGCTTGCGCTTTCGAAACTATCAAAATCCACCGCGCCGCCTATGCCATTACCAAACACATGAAATAGCGCCGCCAATCGTGCCGCGTTATCGGCGGTCTTGCTAGCAACATCCCGAACGTCGTACAGTTCGCCGCCCGCTTTCAAGTCGATTTCAATGGCATCGTGAAAAGCTATCCAGGCCGCTTTTGCTGCCGGGGTGAATTCCAGCATTGCCGGATTAAGGCTGCCTTGCTCGTTCAACGGTGCAGGGGTGTTCAGTATTTCGGCAATGCGTTGATGAAACCGCGCCAGCTTGGGCCATGTTTCCGGCGGATCGGTAAACAGTCGATTACCTTGGGTTGATTCGGGCCAGGCCACCAGAAACCGCGCCAGAAAACCAGTTCCCCGAGCCAGTCCGCCGGTTCGGTTGAAAAACTCTCTCAATGTGGCCTCCTGAATCTGTAAAGCCACGGTAAGCCGTGCGTCCTTGACGGTGAAGGATTCCGATGACCGGCGGCCTATTGGTAATGCGCCGCCGTCCCATAACACGTTAAGCAAAGCTAGATTTCGCATCACGGAATCCTTGCCCATGCCATGCGCCCCGAACACTACGCCCGCTTCACTGGATACCACGCCCGCGCTAGGCCAGTTTTTCGCCAGGGTATAGGCTAGGTTCTCCGGGGTTTCATCGCCCAATATCAGCCGGGGGATTCTCGGCGGTTCGGGTTTGGCGTGCTCAAGCTCTTTCAGGTCGTCGCGTAGCTTTTGCGCGGGCTTGTCCTTTTTCCCTGCTTCCTTGATTGCCGATAGTAAACCTTCCCGCTCAGCATTCCAGGCCGCCAAATCCGCCGCGTAATCCTTCAGCAATGGCGCGGCAAGTTCGGCTTGTTCCGCTTCATATTCACGGATCGCCCGCGTAAAAAAGCTGTCGCAAGTGGTTTTTCGTTCGCCGGAATCGGCAATCGATAACATAAACAAACCAGTCGGCCCGGTTAGGCGTTCGGCACGCTTGATGTCGCAATGGGCTTGGATCGCTAGCGACAGCGCCCCAAGCGCAGAACCCGCCACCAAGGGCAACGGCGCTTTGACAAAGGCCGCCACTTCTTCCACGGCTTCGCGGATGGTGTCCGGCAAGGCGTCCAGGGGATAGGCTTCGGGTTCGATTTTGGCAGTTAGGGGTTGCGGCTTCGGCCAGGGGCTTTCTAAATCATCATCTGTTGCAATTGTTGTAACGTCCGGGATTTTAATCAGCGCATCCATTACCGCATCCGCGCCGCGTTGCTGCCATACATCCCAAAAGTCGCATTTTTGCCCGTCCAGCTCAGGAACCACCACACGACCGCCGACCGCTTGCGCCGCTTCGGTGGCCGCCTGCAAGCCGGGGTTGCTGCCGTCCGGTTTAATGTCGTTATCCGCCAATAAAACGATTTCGGCATCCGGGGCTAGCTTGCGGACTGCCAGCGCTACGGCCGATAAATTGCCCGCGTCCATAGCTGCCACCGCTGGTGCTCCATCCACGGCATGAACTGCCGCCACGGTTGCCAAGCCTTCACCGACTAGAACCCGATTCGCGCCGCTGACTTTGCCCAACGGATGAAAACCGCCGCGCTTGCGTCCGCCCTTCAAAAAGTCTTTTTCGCCGTCCGCGTTGATCGCTTCCAGCGTCCAGACTTTGCCGTCTGAGCCATAGACCGGAATCAATAAGGCATCCGTCCAGCCGCGTTGCGGCCATGCGCCACGCTTCACCCTTGGGCCTAAAGCGACGGCTTTCTTGATTGCGTAAGGGTGTTGCTTCGGATCGCCGCCAGCCGCCGCCAGAATTTCAGCCGCCAGTTTTGACGCCGCGTCATGCTTGCGCTGTTCTTCGGCTTGCCATTGAAGGCGCTCGGCTTCAATCCGTTGCTTAAAGGCTGCCCGTTCTTCGGTGGTGTAGGTGCGTTCGTTATCGGCTTGCCAGTGTTCCTTGATTGGCGTTGAAAAATCGCCAAACTCACCGCCGCGCAAGTCGTCGAACAAAAGACACCATCCGGCTTTATTCCCCGGCTTTTTGCCTTGTCCAGGGAAGCGGTGCATCTTGCCGGGTTGGATCGTGTCCGGCGGTTGCAAGCCGTGGGCTTGTATCACGGTTTTGAAGGATTCGACAGCATTAACCATGTAACACCCCCACGAAAAACAACCAAGGGGTCAGCTTGTAAATTGCGGCTTTAATGTGGCTCGAGAACTGGTTAAAATGGCAATCGCAGAATGATTTTAAAGCCGCTTCCAGTTGCCAGACCGGGGCGGATTTTTTGTTGTCGGTCATCGGCTTACACCTCCGCACCGACAGTGCGAGACACCAGGAAGGCATCCAGCGCCGATTTGCGGTATTTCACCAATCGACCTACTTTAATAAATGGGATTTGGTAACGCTTGGTACAGCGCCAGACCTCTAATGTGCGTGGGGTGACGCCGATGTATTCCGCAGCGTCTGTGTTGTTTAGTATTTCGTCGTTGGTTTTGGTGGGGTTGATTGCTTTGGGTGCCATGCTGCGAATCTCCGTTGATTCTGATTAAACATGACGCCTTATTATTCACATAAAAATATAAAATTTGTCCGTTTAGTAATGCCTACTAAATGGATTTTTTGGCTCTGACATATCTTTCTGTAGAGTTTGACACTCTTTTTGCTTGAGATTCAATCCTGTATTCATAATAAGCATCCCTTACAGCTTTGTAACCCTTGGTGTCGTCGCTAGGGTAATACTTACAGGAGATTTCAGCGAATGCCACCTCTAGCCCGATACCTTGTTTGACCAAATTAGAGACGTCATTTGCAATCCGCATTTCTCCTATTTTTCGGTCAGGGTCGGCCTGTTTTACCTTTTTTCCGCTTACATAAGGCTCTTTCAGATTTAATGCCTGCTTAGGATCGATAGGGCCATTTTTATCAAGTATCTTTTCGATGCATCCTAACAAATACCAAGCAAGTCGTGGGTCGATGTTAATATCAGTGCTTCCATTTGGAGGCTTTTTATAAGGCTCTCCTTTGCTATTAAATTGATTTCTCACGCTCGAGCAAAATTCATTTAATAACTTTTTGGCATTTGCAGTCTTGTATTTTCCACTTCCCAGCGCTTCTTGTACTTGGCTCGTCAAAAGCGAATCAAATTCTTCAATAGCTATTGAATTAAAGTCTTCATTGCGAATAAGCATCAAAACACCTCGTCAAAGTGTCAAACCGCCCTATAAGATTAACCGGAAGCGGGGGACGAATCCCGCTTGTTGCCTGGCCGGGCTATCCGGTTAAATGGGTATCGATCAGGCCGCGTGGTATTCTTCTACCGCTACCTGAACAAATCGAGCGGGCTGCTTGCGGTGTTCATTGATAGCCTGGTGGTCTGCTTCGATTTGTTTTAATACCTGAACATCGAAATATTGCTCGCCGCAGAAGTCGCACTCGATACAAGGCACATGCTCGACAATCAACATTTCTCCTTGTGCTTGATGCAAATAACGGGTGGTTTTGGCGGTTAAGTGCGTGTTACCGCAGAATGCGCATTGTTCCTGATCGGTCATTTGGGATTGCCTCGCTCGAAGGGGGTAATAAATTTAGGCGGTGTTGGAATGTACACCGTGATGATCAATAATTTTTCGCCCATGTTGCCGCATACGGCGTGAATGGGTTTGCCGTCATTGGAAAAGCCCACCACTAAACAGCTTTCGCCGCGTCCGGTATCGGGGTATTGTTCAATAATTCGGCCATTCAATAGACACTGCTCGACTTCATCTAGGCTTAGCGCGTCATTTTGCCTTTCTCTGTCGCCATGCCGAGAATAGCGGTATTGCTGCGACGCCACACAGCGGGTAATCCGCTCCATGTCAATCATGTGCCGATTACCCTTTATTGCGTTTCATGGGGATGATGTCCGCCGCTTCCTTAAGGCCTGCCGCCGCTAATATCGCGCCGGTTGCCCGGTCTACCGATTCGCGTACCGGGTCAAGGTCAAGCCGGGCATAAATGGCGGTTGTCGATGGTGACTTGTGATTAAGCGATTTGCCGACTATTGCCAACGATGCGCCGGTTTTGGCTTGCCAGCTTCCCAGGGTGCGGCGCAAGTCGTGAATCCGTAAGTCGTCGATTCCGGCCCGATCCAGTACGCGCCGCCATGCCTTCTTAGGCTCGACTAAATGACCGCTTGCACCCGTGCCAGGAAACACCCAAACGCCGGCTTTATCGGCTTGCCGGTCGCGTAGGATTTCCAGCGCCTCGGCGGACAGGGTGATGGTTTGCGGCTCGCCGTTTTTGGTGATGGGTATGCGCCACTCGGCTCGGTCAAAGTTTATCTGGCTCCATTGCATTTCTTGCACGTTCGAGCGCCGCGCCCCGGTCAGCAGGGAAATTAAAAAGTAATCGCGTAGGGTGTCGTTGGCTTCTTCGGCCAGGGCGGTAAAAAATGCCGGCAGTTCGTCGGATTGTAGGAACCGCTCGCGCTTGGTTTCCGGGTATTTCTTGATACCGTGGGCAGGATTCGCGCCTTTGAATAGCTTACGCTCGGCAGCATAGCCGAATAGGCTGGAAGCCATCGCGATTACGCGGTTTGCCGTGGTGGGGTGTTCCTTGCCGATTTCGGCATGTAGTTTGCCGAAGTCGGTATCTTTGAATTGTGACAGCTTGCGATTGCTCCATTTGCCAAGATACAGGCCGAAGTCGTAGCGGTAGCTTCGTTTGGTTTTCTCCGACAGAAAAGCGCCGCGCTTGTTGCGTCGGTGCTGCAAAAAGTCGTCGAACAATTCTTGCAAGGTGGTTTCGGTCTTTAAGGCTCTGGCGTCGGTGTTGGGGTTAATGCCTTGAACAAGTAAGCCATTAAGCCGGGTGGTTTCGGTTCGGGCTTGCTCGATTGTCATATCCGGATAACGGCCTAACGTTACACGTTCTGGGCTTCCGTTTTTAACCCGACGAAACAAGGAAAAGGTTTTTGCGCCGTTGCTGGTGACGCGCAACTGTAGTCCGTTGGTTTTCGTGTCGTGGTAGGTCGACCGGTTGCCGGCTTCCGGTAGGGGCAGGGCATCCAATGCGGCCTTGGTAAAGTTGATTTTGTTATCTGCCATGTTCCCACCCTCTGGGGTTACAAATTATTCCGGGGTTACGCCGGGGTTACACAGTAGGTTAAATTTGATTAAATTTCGTGTAACCCCGTAAGGCTGATAATAGGTTGATTTTGTTGATTTGTAAAGCTTAGTTAAGGTTGGTTAATCAGCAGAAAATAGCGGGCCTTCAAATTTGTAATCAGCCGGTCGCGGGTTCGAGTCCCATCGCCAGCTCCATATATCAAAGGCTTAGGTGTTCCTCACCTAGGCCTTTTTTATTGCTTGGGACACTGATCGGACTATTCGAAATAAAAAACGCAATACTCCACAAAACAATGGGCCGGATTTTTTCCAAAAAATGCGCCTAATCCGCACCAGCAAAACCGTATTGGTCGCAAGGTGTTGATAGATGCCGACAGCTTAGAGGCTTGGATAGCACAGCATTAAGGCGTGGTTTCGGATTTGTTGGAACTAACCAATTAGGTTAATATCTCAGGCATGGAGAAACAAACACCCCATTGCAAACTGTCGGTTATCAAGGCACTAATTGCCGACGGTAAGATTAGAACGACTAAAAGCACACGAGAAGGCGCGGCGGCTTTGGGATTTGATTTTGATGGCATGCTGGCGGTAATCTTGGAGTTAACTGGAGCGGATTTTTACAAAAGCATGAGCACCCATGCCGACCATAAGGTTTGGCAGGATGTTTACCGGCCTAAAACTGTGGCCGGCGATGTTTATTTGAAATTAACTGTCGTTGATGATGTGTTGGTCGTTTCGTTTAAGGAGTTGTGATTATGAAATGTCCGTCTTGCGGCGCTGCCGAGCTGGTGGGGGATACCCGAGACATGCCTTACATCTACAAAGGCGAGTCTACGATGATTCCCGACGTAACCGGCGAATTTTGCCCGGCCTGCGATGAAGTGATTACAGATGCCGACGAATCCCGGCGCACGATGGCTTTGATGATTGAATTCAACAAGCAGGTCAATGCGTCGATTGTTGACCCCAGCTTTATTGCCAGCGTCCGCAAAAAATTGGCACTCGACCAAAAGGAAGCATCGGAGATTTTCGGTGGCGGTATCAATGCCTTTTCCCGCTACGAGAACGGCAAAACCAAGCCACCGCTGGCGCTGGTCAAACTTCTAAAAGTCCTAGACCGACATCCGGATTTGTTGGACGAAGTTCGGACGGCTTAGCCTAGTTTTGGGCGTTGTCCCGTGGGACACTGGCGGGACACCCAGAGATAAAAAGTCGCAGTCATTGAGCATAAGCGTTGCTCTTAGATGCCTGTAACATCGGCAACAGCTCTTTAATCTCGTCCAGGCTCAAATATTTCAGCTCGAACTCGTCAATTTTAAGCTTCTTAACCTTGCCGACAGGGTTAGGCTCCAACCAGTCGCCCGAGCGCCCCAGTTCGTTAAAAATCGCGTTTAGATAAGTCTGCTCGTGATTGATCGTATTGGCCGACACGCCGGAAGCCAAGTGCTCGTTGCGATATGCTAAAAACAAATCCGCGTCGATCTCGATGGCTCTTGGATTCTACAACCGGCCGCACATGTTCTGGATCATCAACACCCGGTTTTCGCCGTCCTTCAAATGCCGGCCTTAAGACTGGTACCACGTGTCCATCTACTCCGACAAACGCCGGCTATCCTTCGATTGCTGCTCCCCATCCGGTCGATGGATCTTGTTCGCCTTAACCCAAGCCTTCCAACGCAATGCCTCCGCCTTCGTCGGAAAGCTCTTCCGATACTGCTTACCGCTAACCCCGTTCGGACGAATATCGGCAAACCATTCGCTCGAATCCTGTTTCCTAATACTCGTCGTGTAAGAAGGTTTCCCAATCCAACTTAAAGCAAGCTCACTAAGTTGCCATACTCCGAACTGGCAATGATTTGTTGCGCGCCTTTTTTATACACGTCGACATGATCGGTATCGTCCAGGTCGTAATCTTCGGGGCTCTCATAATCCAGGCGGAACAATTGAATATTCGGCAGCTTTTTGCAGATATACCTCGTAGCCATCTCCTGAACCGTGGTCGATTCGTCGCGCGCTTGATTGGCGATAAATTTAATCGCTTGCCCGATGTCCGATATACCCTTGGATTCGCTATACGGCGTATATTTCGTTTTGCTGCCTGTTCCCAACGAAATAATAATTACCTCGTCGTGTTCCCAGCTCTGGGCCAGAATTTCCGCTAATACAAAGTCCAGCGTGCAATTCTGCGTACCTTGTCCGCCGTCTTGAAACGATGCGCCCTCTCTGTCGGATACTTTTGGAGGGGTACTGTTATCCAATTGTTTCCATTTGTAATTTGACACATTGATCTTGCCAAAATAATAAGCGGCCGAGAGTGCCGACCATGCCACTGCATCGGCAAGCCGAATGGCTTGATCGTTTGGGTCATAAGACTTAATGAAGTGTGTTCGATGGCTGGAGAGGTTAAGCTCTTAGCAAAAAGTTAGCGTGTATTGTGAGCCAAACCCTCGGCCAATTTCGTCAATAGCCTGCTCAAGCTCATCCGGCATAAATGTTTTGAATGGCAGCCATTCATATTTCATTTTATGCCACAGCAATTCAATCCGATTCAACTCAGGGCTATAGGGCGGCAGGAAATAAAATCGAATACCTTTCTCTTCGAGCAAATCCCAATACGGCTTCAGTTTTTTGGCCGTATGAATGGACGCATTATCTAAAATCACCACCAATGGCTTGCTGACGCGTTGGACCAATGCCATCAGAAAGCCAAAAAACCACAGACCATTGACGCTTTGCCACAGCTTAGTCAGCATTAATCGACCCGATGAAAGCAAAGCGCCAATGACGTTCATCCGCTGCGCGCGTTTAGCGGTAATGGCATGAACTTCTCCGCTTTTGGTCCAAGCCGAACGATTCGGTGGTTGTGGTGCAAATCCGGCCTCATCCACATAGGCCAATTCGATTTCGCCGGCTTGCGCTTGCTGAATCAGTGCGGCAATGTCGTGTTGGGCCCGCTCGAAGCGCTCGGGATCACGCTTTTTTTTAAACTGTAACGGGTGCGCTTCCATACATAGCCCATCCGTTTTAACTCGTTCCGCAAGGTGCTGGCGCTAATCGTCACGTCGCATTCCGTCGTTAGACGACTGACCAATGCCCGGCAGTTTAAAGGTTCCGCATCGATCCATTCTTTGAGCCGGCATCGATGCGCGTCAGTCAATTTACTTGGTGCACCACTGCGGGGTTGATCCGGTAAACTGTTCAGCCCATTTCTCCACCACTTCCGCCGCCGCTCCCGTATAGCTTCCGGTTTCACGCCTTGCTGTTCTGCAATCGCAATGACTGTCTGGCCATTGGCTAACATCAAAATGGTCTGTGCCCGCTCCCGTTCTCGCCAATCGCTCCCTTTTTTGATAATTTGCTGGAGCTGCTCTCGTTCGCTTTCGTTCAATTCTATTGCTCTTGCCCGCATTCTGTCGCTACCACCACACCTGAAATCCCGCTATTTTAATGCATGGTGATTTGTTGTTAAGCGCTTATAAGCCGTCGTCATCAGCCTCAAAGTGTTGGGCAACTGGCCTAGCGTGACATTGGCATTCTGAGATACTGAAAAGCTTTGCAAAATGGCATTCAACTTATCGACGAAAGGCTGCCGTTGAAACTTTGGCTTTAAAAATCGTGTGTAAATCGGGTTTTTGCTATTATTGAAAAGATCGACACCGTCAATCGAATAAAACTTATCGATATTCGCCGCATCGACCCCAGCAGCCACAAAGCCCGCCATAATCGCGCCGGTGCTCGTGCCGCAGCACAAAGTCAGCATGTCCCGCAGTAGAAAATGATTATTGCCGTGTTTCGCTCTTAAATCGGTTTCCAGCCGATGTAAAACTATGGCGGGCGTAATCCCCAAAATGCCGCCACCGTCAACTTGCAAAATTACTCTTTTAGCCATGACTCACTCCCCATATTAGTGTTGTTGGAAGTTAGAATAAATTTATTTTGTGACACTTATATTATTGATTTTTTAGATCAAATAAGACGCTCAGTTTCTACCATGGACAGTGATTTGACTGCAATCATTATCGAGGTTGACTGTGTTATTAGTAATGCCTTGTGCGAACGATGTATTGCACGGTATTTTCTACAACCAACGATATCTTTGAATTTTGTTTATAACTCTAATAATTGCCTTCTATTCTTAATTGGTCCAATTCGAATTTATTTAAAAACCTTCTTCCTTCCTCGTTGATTGCGTAGGAAAGGCCATTATTATGTGCTATTCCATATTTTACTAGTTTAGTTGCATCGTCTTTATTTATATTTTCTAGGGTAATAAAGGAAGATTCAGGTGGTAATTTATCAATTTCTTTCAATGTTATTATTAAGTCAGTTCGTTCCAGTAATTCCTTTAAGTCGCTGTAGAGTAATCCGGCTATAATTGGCTCGTTTAGGTTCTTATCTTGATGTACTCTAAGTTCAGAATTTTCCTTGCTTAGACGACTAATTTCCGACGCAAGTGCGCCGACATCAACCTCTGTAGTTGGTCGGACCCAGCCCGTTAAATCATCGCGATGCGCGAAGCGGGACATGGTATCTCCAATTGCAATTTTAATATCTTTCGTGTCGTCAAAAAACTTCACCATCTTTGACAATACAAGGCTTCGAAAGCTCTTTAAGGAACTCGGCTCATTTTCTTCTAAAACCTTTCGTCCTCTTTCCTTTACCATTTTATCAAGCGCTTCTTCGGTTACAACGCAAGCAAAAAGAGGTTTGTTTTTTGAAACAGCATATTCATATTCTAACAGGCTGTTGATTTTATCTCCCCCGCAAGCCGCATTGATTCGTTGAGTTAGGTGCTGGATATATTCGTAACACATTGTTATTCATGGTAAAATGCTTTTGTTTTCCACATATTCCATCGAATCCATGCGCGGCGCCGACATTACCCAAGAAGAACTGTTCAGTTACCGAACCCTGGAAGAACGGATTCCAAAAAAACATCCGCTCCGCAAGCTGCGCAAAGTGGTCGATCTGTTGCTGGCCACATTGGATGACGAGTTCGATGCGCTCTACGCCCGTCGCGGCCGGGATTCCATTCCGCCGGAGCGCCTGTTACGCGCCAGCCTGCTGCAAGTCTTGTTGTCCATCCGCTCGGAGCGGCAGTTAGTGGAGCATATCGACTTCAATCTGCTTTACCGCTGGTTCGTCGGCTTGACCATGGATGACGCCGTGTGGGACCACTCCACCTTCAGCGCCAACCGCGACCGCTTGCTGAACGAGCGCATCAGTCGTTTGTTTTTCGAACGGGTGTTGGCCTTGGCGGACTGGCAAAAGTTGCTGTCCGACGAACATTTTTCCGTGGACGGTACGCTGATTCAGGCCTGGGCCTCGCACAAGAGTTTCGTCAAAAAAGACGGCTCGACCCCGCCGCCGGAAGACGGCGGCCGTAATCCCACGGTCAACTTCAAGGGCGAGAAGCGCAGTAACGAGACTCACGTATCACGTACCGATCCCGATGCGCGGCTGTACAAAAAGAGCGAGGGCGACAAATCGCAGTTGGCATTTCTTGGTCATGCTTTGATGGAAAACCGTAACGGCCTGGTGGTCGATGTCGAAGTCACTCAGGCCAAGGGAACAGCGGAACGCGAAGCGGCTCAAACCATGGTCAAGCGTACGATCCACAAGCCGGGCGCGACCTTGGGTGCCGATAAAAACTATGACACCCAAGACTTTGTCGCCAATCTACGCCAGCGCAAGGTGACCCCGCATGTCGCCAGCAAGGACAAAGGCTCGGCCATCGACGGCCGCACCACCCGACACGACGGCTACCGCAAAAGCCTCAAAATCCGCAAGCGGATCGAAGAGGTCTTCGGCTGGGCCAAGACCGTCGGTCCGCTACGGCAAACCAAGTTCCGGGGTTTGAAGAAAGTCGCCGCGCAAACGATTTTTACGTTTGCGGCCTATAACCTAACGCGGATGGGCGCCATTTTCGGCTGGCGTTACACGACCGCCTAGGCGCTAGTACGCCTGAAATCCGCCCAAAGGCGGAATTGACCCCCTTCGGGGTGAATATAACCGGCTAAAACCGGTTTTTGAGGCCCAATCAGGCTTCCAGACCACCCGGTGCTTCGGAAAATGGCGTCGAAACCGAAGGTATATCGGCAAATTTCAACAGCCTGCTAAGTGGGTGTAGCTCTTTCCACTGGCGGGTTCTATGCTGCCATACCGTCCGCCGAGGATCAGTAGATATACATCTGATTCATCGATCCACTGCTTAATAACTTCCATTTGTGATTCGTCGCCAGCTGTGAATAGTTCCATGCCAGCAGGTATATGTCCTGCAACTAAGATAGCCTCTACAGCAGCTTGTCTTTCCAGTTTCAAATCTTCATAAGTTGATGAAACAAACACTTGCAGTCTTTTGCGTAGGAAATCAGCCATAAATATTTTTAATCGTTGAGGTAACGGTTGATAAGGGTTTAAATTGGATTCTTGGTAATTGTTCTTAACTGTTCGGTTTTTGATATATTTCTAATTAAACAAATTTCGTTAGCAAGAATTGCTCAACAAAACCCAATACGCTACTAACATCAGGTTCCGATATTTTTGACCATTCGGCGTGCATGGCAAAATTACGAATTCGTGGCATTGCATCTAATAAAGATTTTTGTGCTCCAGCAACAAGCCCAGCGGATTTCAATGCGTTTACAACGTCCTGCATCGTTTTATCATCTACAGCTAGTCCATTAATTTCAGCATAGCGTTTTAAGGCATCTTCAAGAGCCGCGCAGGCTAGAACAGCGGCAACATCCTTTTGGCCTTCGGAAAGAGCTTGCCTACTGAGGGCTATAAAATCGCCAAACACTTCTCCTGATATTCTGAGTTCGACATTAAAAATGTAGCCACCTTCAAAATCTTCTTTTGCGCTATGGAAAATTGATTCTAGGGCTTCTACGTTTAGACTATCCCTTTTGCATTGGCTGTATTGGTCTTTGAAGTTGATATAGTGCGGTGAGTTATCTGAAAAAACAGCTCTGATTAAGTTTTCAGCGCTTGTTGCCCATTTTTGCCATTTCCCATCTTTTGAAACCTTAAATCCAAATCCATCAGTAATAAATTGGATTTCCTTGAAACTATCTGTAAGTTCTTGGAATCTGGTTCGAAACTTCTCTTGCATCATTGGCTTCAGCATTCCTTTTGATTATTTTCTACCTTCGTTTAAATTGAGTTGACAGCGGCTATGTGTTTGGCCTTCCATGGTTGAACAACGAAGTATCCATCTCGATAACGCTTTATCTGCCGTTACCCAGTCTTTTCTAGTTTTGCCTGATTTCCTCCAGTTCGGGGCTGATTTTTCCGGCTTCTGGATTAGTTTTTTCCGTCGCTATCCATAATTCGTATTCAAGCCATAGCTTGAATACTGATTCCAAATGTTTTTCGGTGGCTCCAATTGGGTTTTTGCGCTTGATGCTTGACTATTTTGCACGGTCAACGCCTGTTGTCTCTTACAAAATTTTTGAAGCTTCCCTTTTAAAGTTAATTACCTTTAAAAGTCGTTCGCGCAAGGTTTTCATGGTGGCGTGCAAACATAGCAATCATGTTTTGCCTGTAACCCAACCAGCACTAATACTAACCCAAATGCCCGAAAACATGGAACAAGCCCAACAATGGCCCTTGGCGGCCTTCGTCCCGGTTATGCATCGGGAACGCTTCCACGAGATAACCGGCATCCTCTCCGGCGTCCTCGAAGGCTGGCTGAATCGCGGTTATATCCCGATTGTCGCGCTTGGCAAACACAAGCTGAACAATATGGTAGAGCTAACCCAAACCAGCAAATTTCGATTCGTGCCGAACGCCTGTGATGCAATCCATGACCCAGTTGGTTCGGGCCGCGCTGGTACCGTTCGACGGCGAGCGGCCTTGGCCGCGCAGTTCGGCGACGATGGCAGCGATTAGGTGGAATTGGATGTTTTCCGGATTCGGCGGCAGGTAGCGTTGGGTGCCCGTTGGAGTTTCCAGCTCGATCGGCGTGAAGGCGAAAGTCGAGAAGCGGATCGTGCCGGCAGTGCCCAGAATTTCGACGCTGTCGCTTCGACCGGCGTCCGTAGCGGCGAAAGTCCAGAAACCCGTGCCCAGCGCGCCGCTTGCGAATTTAAAAGATGCCGCGACGGTGTCTTCGGCCGAGTAAAGTCCGCCGCGATTTTCGGCGTAGCCTTGGGCGCCGACGATAGCGCCTAGTAAAAAGTCCAGTAAGTCCAAGCTATGGCAGGCCAAATCGAAGAAGTAACCGCCGCCGGCCACGGCCGGGTTTACCCGCCACGGTAAGCTGTTTGGATTGCGGTCGGCCGGGCGCGGCGATTGCACCAGGCGCACGTTGATCGCCAATATCGAGCCGATCGAGGCGGCATCCAATAGCGCTTTGACTTGCAAAAAATACGGCAAGGCTCGCCGGTAATAGGCTACGAATAGCGGCAGGCCGGCGGCGCTGGCGGCTTGGTTCATGGCCTGGCATTCGGCGTAGCGGCAGGCCATCGGTTTTTCGACGTAGACCGGTTTACCGGCTTGCAAGGCCAGCACTGCGTATTCGGCGTGGCTGGACGGTGGCGTCGCGACATAAATGGCATTGACCTCCGGATCGGCCATCAGCGCCTCCGCATCGGCATACCATCGCGGGACACCGTGGCGCGCCGCGTAATCCGCCGCCTTGCGGGCATCGCGGCCCATCGCCGCCACCAGCCGCGACTGCTCGATCTTATTGAAGGCCGGCGCGCTTTTGCGTTCGGTCACCGCACCGCAGCCGATCATGCCCCAGCGTACCTCGTCGAGAACGATCCCCATCGCCGCGAGAACTAAACCGCCGGACGGCGCTTACACCGGATATTCGGCGTAACGCGGCAGATCGTCGCCATCGCACGACCAGTCGGCGCGCGAATCCCAAAATATCCGCGCTTGCGGCTGGATCGGCGCGGCATCGTCCAGTGCGCCGGCTGGAATTACCACGCCGTTCAATTCCGGTACGAAGCGAGCCACCGCCGCGCCGCATTCACTGCAAAACTGGCGGGCAAAGCGTTGGGCGTCCGGTACTTTATAGCGCTTCAGCAAGCCTTCGCCTTGAGTGAAACTCAGCGTTGCGTCGTTGAGGAATAGATTGCTGGCATGGCCGGTGCCGCTGGCCTTGCGGCAGCGGCGGCAGTGGCAGTGGTAAAAACGTTGCGGCTCGCCGCGCACTTGAAATTGCACGGCGCCGCACAGGCAACCGCCGTTTAACGTGACTTCGGACATTGGACCTCCGGAAAATGGCGACGGCCGGGCGGCGAATTCGCCCGGTCGTCGCAGTTGGACTGACAATCAGAATGCACTTTTGATCACGCCGCCGTCAACCCGCAGCGCGGCGCCGGTGGTCGCCGCGGCCAGCGGACTGGCCAGATAGCAGACCAGCGAGGCGACTTCGTCGGTCGTCGCGAAGCGTTTGATCAACGAAGTCGGGCGGACGGTTTCGAAAAATTGTTGTTCGAAGGCCTCGAAGCTGATGCCTTGTTGCTCGGCCAGTTGGTTAACGAAATCGCCAACGCCGCGCGAGCGGGTCGGGCCGGGCAACACCGAATTGACGGTGATACCGGTGCCGGCCACGTGTTCGGCCAAGCCGCGCGCCACCGCGATCTGCGAGGCCTTGGTCATGCCGTAATGAATCATTTCCGCCGGGATTTGCACGCCGCTTTCGCTGGAGATGAACACAATCCGGCCCCAGTTGGCGGCGCGCATCGCCGGCAGATACAGTCGGGCTAGGCGCACGCCGCTCAGCACGTTGACTTCGAACAACCGGCGCCAGTCGGCGTCAGGAATGTCTTCGAAGGCCACCGGTTCGAAGATGCCGAGGTTATTGATCAAAATATCCACCTGGGGATGGGCGGCCAGCAAGGCGTCCGCCGTGTCGGCTCGCGACAAATCGCCGGCAAAGCTGAACAACTGGTTGGCGGCGCAGGGCGCGAGTTCTTCGATCGCCTGCGCCACCGACGCCGCCGATCGGCCGTTGACGATGACATTCGCGCCTTCGCCGGCCAGCGCCTTGGCAATGGCGAAGCCGATGCCGGCGGTGCTGCCGGTCACCAACGCGGTTTTGTAGTGTAATTGCAAATCCATGAAGACTCCTGATCGATTGTGCTGATGGTTCTGACTGGCCGAGACTAGCCGATTAATATTGCAAGCAGGGGAAATCGATATAGCCGGTGGCGCCGCCCGGTGTGTACCAGTGGGCGACATCGGCTTCCGGATTCAATGCCGCGTTCTGGGCAAAGCGTTCCACCAGGTCCGGATTGCTGATGAACGGCCGGCCGAACGCGATTAGGTCGGCCGCGCCGGAAGCGATGGCTTGCTCGGCGCTGGCTTGATCGTAGCCGGAGTTGCCCATCAGCGGCCCGTGGAAATACTCGCGGAATTCGCTCAAGGTCATCGCGCTGCCGAGTTGGTGAAATCCAAAGCCCAGGCCGTCCATCACGTGCAAATAGGCCAGGCCGAGTCGGTCGAGTTGTTGGGCGACGTAAGCGAATTGCTCGCGGTAATCGGCCGACCCCATGTCGTTGAAGGCGCCGTTGGGCGACAATCTAACGCCGATGCGGTGCGCCGGCCAGACCGTCGCGATCGCGGCAAACACTTCGCCGAGCAGGCGATAGCGGTTGGCGATGCTGCCGCCGTAGGCGTCGTCGCGGTGATTGGTTTTGGATTGCAGAAATTCGTCCAACAAATAGCCGTTGGCGGCATGGATTTCGACGCCGTCGAAGCCGGCTAGCAAGGCGCGTTCGGCGGCGCGGCGATAATCCTCGACGACGCCGGCCAATTCGGCGGTTTCCAGCGCGCGTGGCGTTTCGTAAGGCTGTTTGCCTAGCGGCGTGTGAATGTAATCGCCGTTTAGTTTTATCGCGGACGGTGCGACGGCCGGTTGTCCGCCGTGAAAGCTGCTGTGCGAAGCCCGGCCGCAATGCCACAGTTGCATGAAAATCCGGCCGCCCCGGCTGTGTACCGCGTCGGTCACCTGGCGCCAGGCTTGCGCCATCGCATCGCTGTAAATACCGGGCGTATTCACCCAGCCCAAGCCTTGTTCGGAAATCGACGTCGCTTCGCTGATCAGCAAGCCGGCGGAGGCGCGTTGCCGGTAATATTCGGCCATCATGACATTGGCCAGCCGCTCCTGGCCGGCCCTGGCGCGAGTCAACGGTGCCAGCACCACGCGGTTGCTCAGCGTTAAATCGTGCAATTGAAAGGACGTTAATAGTTGCTTGGACATGGCTTACTCCTGGCTTAGATTGTGTTTGTCGTTGAAAGCGGTTGTTGGGTTCAATTCAGTCCGCCGTTGGCGCGCAGGACTTGGCCGTTGATCCAGCCGCCGTCCGGGCCGGCCAGAAACGCGACGACGGCGGCAATGTCGTCCGGCGTTGCCAGGCGTTCCAGCGGCGGCAACTTGCGTAAGCGTTCGACTTGCTCGGCGGTCTTGCCGTGAAAGAACAATTCGGTATCGGTCGGTCCCGGCGCAACGCAATTCACGGTAATATTGCGGCCGCGCAATTCGTTGGCAAAGGTGCGGGACAGGGCTTCCACCCCGGCCTTGGCGGCGTTGTAGATCGCATAGCCGGGCAGAGCCAGGCCGATCGCGCTGGTCGAAACATTGACGACGCGGCCGCCATCGTTCAAGCGGCTTGCCGCTAGGCGCAACGTGTTGAACGTGCCTTTCAAATTGACCGCGACGATGTCGTCGAAGCTGGCGTCGTCAGTTTCCGCCAGCATTTGCAATTTCATGATGCCGGCGTTGTTGACCAGCACGTCGATGCGCCCCAGCGCTCGCTCGGCGTTGGCGAATAACTCGGCGACTTGCGCCGGATCGCTGACGTCGGCGGGCAAAGCCACCGCTTGCCGGCCGATCAGGCGAATTTGCGCGGCGACCTCCTCGGCGGCCTGGGCGTTCGCGGCGTAATTGACCGCGACGTCGAAGCCGTCTTGCGCCAGACGCAGCGCGACGGCCTTGCCGATGCCGCGCGACGCGCCGGTGATTAACGCGATTTTTGCCATCCGAACCTCCGTTTTGCGGCGCCAGCGCGCCGGTTGCAATAGACGGAATTCAGTATATTTTTAGGATTTAATCGGATAAACGGGCAAATGCCGATAACACTGTTCAAAATTTCTAACTATTCATACGGCGTTGCCCAATCGCTTTTTCAGGAAAACAGTCCTCCAAGATGAATCAACTCGACGCGATCAAAATCTTCGTTCGGGTCGCGGAAGCGGCCAGTTTTACGCAGGCCGCGGCGGATTTAGGCTTGCCCAAGGCCTCAACCTCGCTGGCCGTGCAATGGCTGGAAAACCAGACCGGCATTCGCTTGCTGCACCGCACCACCCGGCGAGTGCAAATGACTCAGGACGGTCAGGTGTTTTATCAACGCTGCCTGGAATGGCTGGCCGACGCCGAGGAACTGCAAGACATGTTCCGGATCGATCCGGCCGACGTGCGCGGCCGGCTGCGGGTGGATATGTCGGTCGGCGCGGTGGCCGGCATCGTGATGGCGCGCTTGCCGGAATTCATGGCCCGCTATCCGAACGTCGAAGTCGAACTCGGCGCCACCGACCACTTAGTCGATATCGTCGCCGAAGGCTTCGATTGCGTGATGCGGGCCGGCACCATCTCCGACTCGCGCTTGGTGGCTCGCCGCTTGGGCGCCTATCGGCAATTGAATTGCGTCAGTCCCGCGTACGCCGCCGCCTACGGCATCCCGCAAACCCTGGCCGATTTGGCCGAACATCGCTTGATACATTACGCCTTGAGCCTGGGCAGCAAACCCGCCGGCTTCGAATATGTCGATGCCGCCAGCGGCGAGGTCCGCAACCTGTCGATGGCCGGCAATTTGACCGTCAACAGCTCCATCGCCTATTTTTCCGCCTGTCTGGCCGGTTTGGGTATGATTCAGGGACCGGAACCCAACCTGGAACCCTACCTGCGGCGCGGCGAGCTGATCGAAGTCTTGCCGGACTACCGGGCCGAACCGCTGCCGGTCACGCTGCTATACAGCAACCGCCGCCACCTGTCCCGGCGCGTGCAGGTCTTTATGTGTTGGCTGGAAGGCGTTATGACACCGCATTTGCAAGCGCTCGCGCCCTCGCGGCCCTAACGATGGCGGGATTGCCGGCGCCGGACTCGTTCGATTGGCGCTTGGCCGAAGCCGATGCGTTGCTTGGGCGTGTTGCAGCTTTCGGCGCAATGGTTACTAAGCAGGCGCAATCCATGGACTTGGGCGGCGAGCAACCCGGTTAAGTTACGGATTAACCGTTCGTCCCGAGCACGGTCGAGGGGCGGAGGGTTAAACCGTCCGTGGTTCGCAAGCTCACCACGAACGGTTTAACTTATCGGCATATGGGCGACTATTTCGGCTATGTCACCGGCTTAGACGGTTTTCTCTGGGAGGGGAGGGCGCCAACAATCCGGACTTCCCTGATCGCTAAGCGGACGTCAAGCCAGCCATCGAGACGGCCGGCCGCGGTGAAGCCGCGTAACGCGGTCCGCCGCTAACGTGATTGAACCGGCCCTTAAAGGTTCAAACCGTGCGTGCTTATCGAAAGATTGGCCGTCTTGCCAGAGGCGAACGGCCGTTTAGACTTCGCGAGGCCGGAATAACAAACACCCAGGAGACCTTATGACTGTTAAACGTATGGACAATGTCGGCATCGTCGTGGCCGATCTCGATACCGCCGTTGAATTTTTCTTGGAACTTGGCCTGATTCTGGAAGGGAGCATGAATATCGACGACGAATGGGCCGGGCGAGTCACCGGTTTGCGCGGCCAGCGCGTCGAGATCGCCATGCTGCGTACGCCGGACGGCCACGGCCGCATCGAGCTGGCGCGCTTCGACGCCCCAGCCGTGGCTTCCGATCACCGTACCGCTCCGGTCAATGCGCTGGGTTACCAGCGCGTCATGTTTGCCGTGGACAACCTCGACGACACGCTGACCCGGCTTGGTCTGCTCGGCGCGACCGTGGTCGACGAGGTCGTCAACTATCAAAACAGCTACCGGCTCTGCTACATTCGGGGTCCCGAAGGCATACTGCTTGGCTTGGCCCAGCAACTTGGGCAACAGACCGATCGAGAGAATCCGCTGGCGGATGGCGGTTGAGCTGGCAATCCGCCGATTGGCGAAATACCATCGGAGAACTGGGAAAACAGAACGCGAATGGTGCGACCGTTCATTGGACCAAGCGCTTTGCGGAATCCGCGTTTCCTGCGGCGGATGGGAGGCGGAATGCGCCGCTTCGCATTTCTAATGAATGACTGGTTTATCCCTTATCGCAGCTCATGAATCGTAAGCGATCTTTGAAGGACGCACTAGAACTGAAACGGACAATGACTTAACCGTTGGCGTGCGATTAGTCCGTTAGGGCGTCGAGATTCCAAGGCAACAGCGCTTCGAACTCTTCGACAGTTTTTGCGGTGGGAAGCTTTCGGAACAGATCGACCAGATAGGTGTAAGGGTCGACGCTATTGGCCTTGCAGGTTTCGATCAACGAGTAAAGATTAGCGCTGGCACGGGCGCCGGCCACCGTATCGCAAAACAACCAATTGCGGCGGCCCACCACGAAGGGGCGTATGGCGTTTTCGCAGAGGTTGTTGTCGATGGGCCAAGCGCCGTTGTCGACGAAGCGGATCAGTTTGGACCACTGCGATGACAAGTAATGCAAAGCCTTGCCCAGCAAACTACCGGGGATTACCGCATGCAGATGTTGTAGCAGCAGGGCTTCGATTTTGACCAAAACCGGTCGGCTTTGCTCCTGGCGCCGCTGCCCACGCTGTTCGACGCTCAGGTCTTCCGTCTGAGTTTCAATCGCGTACAGTTCACCCATCGCCGCGATAAACTGCGTCGCCAGTTGCTCCGGGCCGCGCGCGGCTTTAGGAATGGCGGCTTCGGCCTCGACAAAATAACGCCGCGCATGCGCCCAACAGCCGAGGTGAATCGCACCCCGGCTGGCTGCAATGGCGTTATACACCTCATAGCCGTCGCTCATCAGTACCGCGCCGGGTTTGATGCCTTCATACAACGGCTGCGCATGCGTTCCGCCGCGCCCCGGCGTGTAGCTGAACAGCCGAATCGGCGGTCCGGAGCCGGTCATTTGTGCCCACAGATAGCTTTTGCTTTGCGCGGCTCGGCCGGATTCTTTGAGCACTTGAACCACGGTTTCGTCGCCCAGGATCAGATCGGCATCGAGCAGATGGTCGCGCAGCAAGTTGATGATGGGTTGCACTGCGTCGCCAACCCGCACCATGCTAGCCGCCAGCGTGTTGCGCGACAGATCGCCGCCGAAACGGCTCAACAGCGCGGCTTGCCGATACAGCGGCAGGCTATCCTGGTATTTGGCGGTGACGACCCAGGCTAATGCCGTTTCGGTGAGTAAGCCTTTGGGGATGATGCGAACCGGTGCCGGCGTCACGCGAATGCTTTCATCGCAGCACGGGCAGGCATATTTGACGCGGTGATGTTGAATGACTCGCACCTGTTGCGGCACGATGTCGAGCTGCTCGCTGATTTCAGCGCCGATTTCCACCAGACGAGTACCGTCATGCGCACAGATGCGTTCGGCTTCCGCTAATTCATGGCGCACGATCTCACGCGGCAGATGCGGATCGAGCGGTTTGCGACCGCGTTTCTTACGGCGGTGACCGGCCACCTCGACCGCTTCGGGCGTGGCTTCCTCGGCGATTGGAGCACCGTTCGGCGCCAACACTTCGGCTTCGTTCAGGAACAGGTCGCGCTGGGCCGGATTGGCCCGCGCCTCGGATTTTGCGGCATACAGCCTATGCAGAAAGGCATCCACACGTTCTTTCAATAAATCCCGCTCGACCGTCACCAACCGCAGTTGACTCGCCAGCCGTTGCTGCTCGGCCAGCAAGGCTTGGTAGTCTTCGGTGGACAGCGTGATGGTGGGCGTCATGCCGTTATTTTACCGGCTTTACATCCGCGTTTCAGCCCACTTGGGTATAGGTTCGTGCCGGATGCGGCCGCATCGCGGCCAAGTCAATACCGGCTAACAACCAGTGGAGTTGCTCGACCGTCAACATCACAACTGCTGCCTCTTTCGGCCAGTGAAAACGGTCGGCTTCCAGCCGCTTGAGCATCAACCAAAAACCGGTGCGGTCCCACAACAGCAGTTTGATCCGATCCCGCCGGCGGTTGCTGAACACGTAGATGGCCGGCTCGAACGGATTCAAGCCTAATGCCTGCTCAACCAGCAGCGCTAAACCATTGATGGCCTTGCGGCCGTCGACCGGCTCGCGGTGCAGGTAGACCTTCAATCCTGCGTCGAAACGAAACATGGCAGCTCGGCCAACGCCTTCAAAATCACCGGCAGGTCGCTCAGTGCGACAGGCTGTAACGCGAGTTTAACGCCGTTGGGCAACTCCGCACTGAGCGCTGACTCAGCCGGTTTCTCTGCGCTCAGCGACTGAACGGGCACAAAAGCCGGCAACGTTAATGGACTGTTCGGATTCGGATGTCCTGTTTCTCGGTAATGCCCCATCCACTTGCGCAGCAGATTGGCATTGATACCGTATTGCAGAGCGATCTTGGCAACCGATGTGCCCGAATGCAAGCAAACTTTCACTAGCTCCCGCTTGGCTTCCGGATCATAAAGGCAACGGCCGTCTCGCCCGTGCCCCACGATTAATGGCCGCGATAATCGCGTGTTATGCTCCTTCATAGGTGTCCACCTGATTATAAGTGGACACTATCTTCGTTCCTTTCGAGCTGTTTATACAGATGCTGTTAAAGGACCGCTTACCATGAATCCCAGCAGTTTGATCACAATTTCAAAGCGGCTGTAGGGCGGATAAGCGTAGCGTCATCCGCCAAATCGGTTAAACTCTTTTCGCGTCAAACTACCGACGAAATCGCGTTTCTGGCGGCACCTATTTTTTCACCGTTAACCTGCTCGAACGGAAATCGACGCTGTTAATCGAGCATATTGCCGAGTGACGGGAAGTGGTGAGAATGAATGGCTCTGGAAAAGCCACCATTTCATATCGATGCCTGGGTGGTTTACCTGCTACGCGGCACATATGAATTACATCCGTTACAACCCAGTGAAGCATGGTTGGGCGATTACCGTTAAGGATTTACCCAAGGACATAAAGGCCATATTCAAGTGTTCATCGCTTGGTCAAAATGGGCATTTATCCGTTAAATTGAGCGGGGTTGGACTTGGTATTTTCGGGAGCGGATGAATCGGACAATTGACGGTTTTATCGGCGGATGACGCTTCGCTTATCCGCCCTACGGCCCTTGAGCGCAGGGTTAGGTGCGTTGTTGGGCATTAGCAAGCCTTTCAAAGTGAGCCTCAAGCTCAGCCATGGCGTGGTTAAGCATAGGTGGCAACATAGCACGGGCCTTCTTGAAATCAGAAGACGTTTCTCCCAAAAGAACGTTCTCAAGATAGGAAACGTAGACGGCATTACGCACTGCGTCGTTTGCACCAACGAAGATTTCGCCGATGAACTCAAACTGTTCCTTTACAGCCTCCCAGTTGTGCGCTGCTATCGCGGAGCGTGTGGCATCTGAGACAACTCCCATTTCGGGATGTAGCAAGCCACTCTCAATATCGCTGATGCTTGCAGCAATTTCTGGAAAGCGTTCAGTCAAAGCCTGTAGAAAGGCTTCGCGGTCAATTTCAGATAGCGTCATGGTGTTCGGCATAGCACCTAACGGGAAGGTCACCGGCGCTGCGCGGCGTTATCGCGCAGCGTCTGGTGAACCGCAGAGTTATGTTTCATTGACCAATCCCCTCTCAAGGGCAATGGCCTGATTCTCGAAGATGGTCATTGCTGTTGTCATTCGCTTGAAACCAAGACGGCGATAAAAAGACTCCTTGCCCGGAACAGAGTAAAGCAGGATTTTCTTGTGACCGGCCGACAATGCAATGAGCTTTGTGACGATTTCTTTCCCTAAGCCTATGCCTTGGTGTGTGGGGAGAACTGCGACGTCACAGATGTAAGAACAGTCCGCACCGTCAGCAAGTGCTCGACCAACACCAACCAAACGGCCAGAGTCGTAAACGAAGAACCGAAACATGCTGTTTGAGAATGCCTTCTCAAGATCAGCAGGGTTCTTCTCGCCCAGCGGTGCCGCCAGATAGAGGGCTGAAAGCTCTTGCCAATCGACGCCCTCGGGAGTTTCCTTCCATTCAAGCTGCAATCAAGCCTCCAGATGAAACATAACGTAAGCTAAGCCGACCGCTGGAGCGCCATGTTATGTGTGATTGTTAGCACTGTTAAACTTATCATGAATTTTACAAAGCTCATCAACTATGGGTTGAACTTCATATCGCTGACCCAGTGTTTCGAATATGCCAACATCAATATAGAATGCACGAAATAAATGCGTGGGCACACCATCATTATCAAAAACACCTCCAACATAAGCTGGTAAAACGTATCCAACTAACGGTTTCGACCACAAATAGTTATCCAGATTTTCATCGAAGTGCTCAAGCTGATTCCGAAGCTTTCTGTTTTTTAATGGGCTACCATCGTTTAAATCAAACTCAGCCATTAATGTTTCAGCTCGTTTCTGATGAAGACTATTTTTACCCGGTTTAGAAGGCCAGAAATACCGAGATAAAGCGGCAGCATGCGTCAAAATATTTTGGAGATGATCCAAAATAATCGTTTGCAGTTCTCTGGTCATTTCATATTGGCCTTTAGTTTCATTAGTCATTTTAATGAAGTCCGCCAGATAATCGATGGAGTTCATTGCAGCTTCACTGCTAAAACGGATCGATTCCATATAAAAGGCCAAATGAGGCGGTTGGATTCCGCCGTACTCTTCAATGAGCTGTTTCAGTTCAGACATGATTTACACATAACTATTGATTATCAGGCAAATCTGCCCATATAAGCGCTTAACAACAAATCACCATGCATTAAAATAGCGAGATTTCAGGTGTGGTGGTAGCGACAGAATGCGGGCAAGAGCAATAGAATTGAACGAAAGCGAACGAGAGCAGCTCCAGCAAATTATCAAAAAAGGGAGCGATTGGCGAGAACGGGAGCGGGCACAGACCATTTTGATGTTAGCCAATGGCCAGACAGTCATTGCGATTGCAGAACAGCAAGGCGTGAAACCGGAAGCTATACGGGAGCGGCGGCGGAAGTGGTGGAGAAATGGGCTGAACAGTTTACCGGATCAACCCCGCAGTGGTGCACCAAGTAAATTGACTGACGCGCATCGATGCCGGCTCAAAGAATGGATCGATGCGGAACCTTTAAACTGCCGGGCATTGGTCAGTCGTCTAACGACGGAATGCGACGTGACGATTAGCGCCAGCACCTTGCGGAACGAGTTAAAACGGATGGGCTATGTATGGAAGCGCACCCGTTACAGTTTAAAAAAAAGCGTGATCCCGAGCGCTTCGAGCGGGCCCAACACGACATTGCCGCACTGATTCAGCAAGCGCAAGCCGGCGAAATCGAATTGGCCTATGTGGATGAGGCCGGATTTGCACCACAACCACCGAATCGTTCGGCTTGGACCAAAAGCGGAGAAGTTCATGCCATTACCGCTAAACGCGCGCAGCGGATGAACGTCATTGGCGCTTTGCTTTCATCGGGTCGATTAATGCTGACTAAGCTGTGGCAAAGCGTCAATGGTCTGTGGTTTTTTGGCTTTCTGATGGCATTGGTCCAACGCGTCAGCAAGCCATTGGTGGTGATTTTAGATAATGCGTCCATTCATACGGCCAAAAAACTGAAGCCGTATTGGGATTTGCTGGAAGAGAAAGGTATTCGATTTTATTTCCTGCCGCCCTATAGCCCTGAGTTGAATCGGATTGAATTGCTGTGGCATAAAATGAAATATGAATGGCTGCCATTCAAAACATTTATGCCGGATGAGCTTGAGCAGGCTATTGACGAAATTGGCCGAGGGTTTGGCTCACAATACACGCTAACTTTTTGCTAAGAGCTTAAGCTGATAGTAAATATCCCCCGGCAAAGCCGGGGGCTTTATAAAGTGAACCGCTCAAAGCGGTAAATGGGGACGCTAACGCGGCCCCTTATCAATAGCCGCCAATAGGTGGCGACTCATTGCCAAAGGTTCATTTGTTCGACTCGCTGGTCTTCCTGTTCCTGATGCCGAATATATTCCCGTATCATCGTTTCGTCCCTGCCAACCGTCGAAACAAAATACCCTCGCGCCCAGAAATGTTGACCCACGAAGTTGCGTTTCTTCTCGCCATAGCCCCTCGCCAAATGTATCGCACGCTTACCTTTGATGTAGCCTACCACTTGCGACACCGCGTATTTCGGCGGTATCGATATGAGCATATGCACATGATCCGGCATCAAATGACCTTCCAATATTCGGCTTTCTCGCTGACTCGCTAAGCGCCGAAATACTTCGCCTAAATGCTTTCGCAACGCCTTATACAAGGTTCGACGGCGGCATTTCGGTATAAATACCACATGATATTTGCACTCCCATTTCGAGTGACTTAAGCTCTCATTCTCGTCCATCAGGTTCTCCTCTTGCGCTTGCTTGGCGGCTCACGCTCTGGAGTTTCCTGATGGACTCCTCTATATGTCAAACTTTTGCTGTCTCCCCGGCAGAGCCGGGGAATTTCTCATTTTTGGTTAACCGCCTTTTCAGGCATTTTTGCCTGCGTATCTGTAAAAGTGGGCATGTTTGCCTGGATAACTTGATATTGGCGGCCAATTCAGGCAATCTTGCCTGCGTATTAAATTCGCCGCTGACTTTATCAGGTAGGTGTTTTATGTCAAGCACCACATCGCCAAGCTTATTGGACGTTGTGCGTCGCGCGATGCGGTTGAAACATTATTCCTTGCATACCGAACGTTGTTACTGCGATTGGATCAAGCAGTTCGTCAAGTTTCACTGGATGACGGAACGGCGGGCGGTAGGGTGGGCACGGTTTTTGTGCCCACGCGAAGCTAATCGGTGGGCAATTTTGCCCACCCTACATCTGTTCGGCTTGGGGCGCCAGACCTCTCGCAAGAATCTGCTGGCGGATGGTCGCGGAAATCGTCCAATTCCTTGGACGCATCGGATAGCGCGGAGGTGACGCGGATGAACCGGGATGCCGGAAATAACCGCCGCGTAATTTTTGCCGATTTTTTCAAGCAGGATGCCCGAAAAAGTCCGGTAGGGTACGCACCGCGTACCTTTTGGCTGTCATTCCGCGTGTATCAACGAAGCCTGAATTCCGTTATAAAAACACATCAGCCCTAATATGAAAACGCTGTGCAAAGCGTTTCGCCAGATCTTTGCTAATCGACCTCTTTCCAGCCAATATGTCTGATATACGTCCTTGAGGAGCGCAATCGGATAAATCCTCTTGTTTTAATCCTTGCTGTTCCATCAAAAAACGTAGCACTTCCTTCGGCTCGGTTTCGGGTATAACAACATGCTCGTCTTCGTAAGCTTTAATCTGGTCAGATAGAAAATCTAATACATCAGCTAAGGGATGGCTTTCGTCATCGCCTACTTCGTCCAGCAAGACCTCAATAGTTGCACGGGCTTGTGCATAATCGTCATCGGTATGGACGCCGGTTACGCCAACCAGCTCTTTGAATGGCATCCAGGCTTTTAATATTGCTTTGGGTTCAGGAACAGTTCGCATAGTCAAGTCTTCCGTTTCCAGTGGTTACGATCATACTCGGCATGGGTTAGCACGTTGCGGATATACACTTTGCGCCGGTTATAGTGGATTGAGGCAATCAGGCGATATTTGTTGCCGCCGATGTCGAAAATAGTCAAGCCATCGACATAATCCGCACTGGCAAATACAGTTTTAAGATGATTGAAGTTGTTAAAGAGCTCGCTTTCCATCACTTGATACCATGCACGCAACGGCTTTTCAGAGGCGAGGTGTTTTGTCCAAAATTCGACTAGTACAGGCTTGGCTATAACATGCATGCCGCGAGCATATACCAAAATGGTATCTACTTCAAGCAAGTAGCCTCGATGGAATCGAGGATTCGAAGGCAAACACTCTTACAATTCGCCGATGTTAGTCTGATGACGGAGGGCCAACACCCTCGATTCCGCTAACGCTGCATCGAGGCTACGCAAGACCTGCCCCGATCAAACTGCCCCTCTAAAACCGAAATACCGGAAACGTTCGACAGCCTCAATATCCGCACAAGCTGGTATCTTCGTTTCGGTCGTGAGCCGGCGCGCTAAGCTTGGTTAGTTTGCGCTCCGTCAGGCCGAGGCCATCGGACTGAATTCGGTTGTCGGCATCCGCGAACCGGCCGGAACGTTTATGATTCCGTCAAGGTCGTTGATCCTAAAAAGAGCAGTTTGGCGATGAAAAATCCCGTTCGTCCTGAGCTTGTCGAAGGGCGCGCGGGATTTTTCATTCACCCGTTTGGTGAGTGTATTGCGAGCCGTCCATGCTTCGACGTTGCTCAGCACGAACGGCCCGCAATACACGCCAACTGCCCTTTTTAGGTTGATGCGAGATTGTGTTGGCGTTACCCCAATCTTCCTTCGCTCAACCATCCGCCCGAGGCAGCGTTTATGAGTAAGAAATCCGAATCCCACCCGTGCGTGGTCTGCGGCAAGAGTTTCCCGGCGCGCAATTTGGTTCCCGGTGCCGCCGTGCGCGACGTCATTTCGGCGGAAATCGCCCGCGAACACCCGGCCTGGTCGTCGGAGAGCTTCATTTGTATTCCCGATTTAACCCATTACCGAACGCAGTATGTGCATGCGCTGCTTGAGACCGAACGCGGCGAGTTGACCAGTCTGGAGCGCGAGGTGTTGAACAGCATTCGCGATCACGAACTGCTGGCCAAGAATGTCGATATCGAATTCGAACAGAATTGGACGTTCGGCGAGCGTTTGGCGGATCGCATCGCAACGTTTGGCGGCAGTTGGGCGTTTTTGATGTGCTTCGGTTTCTTCCTGGCGGTGTGGATCGCCATCAACACGGTGGTGCTGGTCGCCCATCCGATAGACCCTTATCCTTTCATCTTGCTGAATTTGGTGCTTTCCTGTCTGGCCGCGATCCAGGCGCCGATCATAATGATGAGCCAAAACCGCCAGGAGGCTAAAGACCGGCTGCGTTCGCAACACGATTACCAAGTCAATTTGAAAGCGGAGCTGGAAATCCGCCATCTTCACGATAAGTTGGATCATTTGTTGTCGCACCAATGGGAGAGACTGGCGCAAATCCAGGAAATCCAGCTCGATCTGTTAACCGAAGTCGGCAAGCGGCGGTGACCGGCGGCTTTCGGTTTGCATGGCGTAACGACCTAGAATCGGCGGTTAGGCGGCTGGTTGTCGACGGTTCCGGAGCCGTTTATTAGAAATAGGTTATGGCACTTCAAAGCTTGGTGTCGCTAGATTTTTAGCCATGCTTGGGCGGACTCAAGCTATTGGTCCAGATGTAAAATTTTCTGATATTTCAAACTGCACCGCTTCGGACGGCTATCGCCATCCGTCCGAATCGTCGGTCAGGAAAGTTCAGGACCCGCGCATGCCAAGCTTTGCTATCCGCGACGTTTCAAGCCCAGCAAACCCAAAATGGCTGAACCAAACAACCAGGCCGCGCCAGGTACAGGCACTTGGCTGATCGTAAACACTTCCATGGCACCATAGCTGACATTGACGCCGTTGTAGTGTGAACCGTCGATAATGGAGTTTCCGCTGGAAGTATTGGTGTAGGTCGCCAGGTATGAATAACCATTATTCAAACTGCTATCGACAAAGATATCGTAGCCGCTACCAAAACTTGGGCCATACGAGCTTTGGTTGAGTGTTATATAAGCACCAAATTGTAAAAAAAATTGACTATTGCTTAAATTGAAGAGGAATGAGCTTTGCTGAGTGGGGTTAGTGTGAGCGACAGAATTCCATGATTCGGGATTGTAGCCACCGATCACCGCGGTATTTCCATTGTCTTCCGCTGCTTGCATCACCACAAAGGTCCGGCCTTTATTGTCAACCGCATTGTGGAAATCAACGGAAGTGGCGCCGGGTGATTTAGTGAATATATTGGTCAACGCGATAGGGCCTTCGCCAAGCTGATTTTCCAGTTGACTCAAATAGGTTTCGGTCAACAGCGAACTGCCGCCGACAATGATAGCCGCCTGGGCTGGCATAACCGATGCCGCCAACAACACGCCTGACAGGCAGACTGTCGTCATCATGTGGTTTTGATGCTGCATAATCTTGAACTCCATGGTTAAAAATGGGAAACCCTGTTAGTGAGCAAACTCTGTGCCTTCGTAAAGTATGCTAAAAATCAATGAATTAAAAACGCCGTATCAAGCTTGCGTAAAATTTTTTGACAATTTTAAAACGCTATAAGTAGCCCATTTATCCAATAAGTCTTTAACGACGCTCCGAAAAAGCCTGGGTGGGCAAGGTTTTGTGCTCGCGCGAAATTGATCGGTGGGCAAATTTGTCCGCCTGTTTCCAAGTCCTTTAATGCTTGCCAATGGTCTTCAACATCGACCGCCCCGGCAATACAGTCAATCTTGACGCTGTTTAAAGCGGATATTTGCTTTGATCGCTTTGAGTTTGGGGGCAATCAACCGTTGCTCCGGAACGGAATGATCCGGGGAGATAGCGATTTTCATGGAAGGCGACCTTTCAGGAACATTTCATTTATAACAGACCGACCTACCAAATCCGGTAGCCGAAAAAACGGCGCAAGCGACCAGATAGCCTTGCCAGCAATTCTCAAAGCCTTGCGCTCGAAGTTCCGAATAATATACGCAAGGTTCCGAGCCTTGCCCGCAACGCTAAATGTCTTGCGCGCAATGCTCAGCGTGATAAACGCAAGGTTCCGAGCCTTGCCCGCAACGCTAAATGTCTTGCGCGCAATGCTCAGCGTGATAAACGCAAGGCGCCGAGCCTTGCTCGCAACGCCAAAAGCCTTACGCGCAAAGCTCCGAGCAATAAACGCAAGGCGCCGAGCCTTGCTCGCAACGCCAAAAGCCTTGCGCGCAAAGCTCCGAGCAATAAACGCAAGGCGCCGAGCCTTGCCCGCAACGCTAAAAGCCTTGCTCGTAAGCCAAAAAGCCTTGCGAGCCGGCCGTAATGCCAAACGCAGCGCGGAATTCGAACGGGCGGGCTAGTGGGGCCGGCGGCGAGCGGTTTGCGCCGGTTCGGTTCGCGGCTGGCCGGTGTCGACGGTATCACCGCCAACCGGCTGCCCTTGGCCGGTAAGCGCGGTTCACTGGCGCGGCACTTTAACTTAAATTTAATGGGGTATTCAGCTTGAGCTTATCGCCGTCGAATAGGATTTTGGCTTCCTAATCTTATTCGTTCAGGAGAACAAACCGTATGAACCCCGCCTTATCCGTCAGGCTATTCAGTTTTCTTACCGTGTTGGGCCTGTCGGCCAGCGCCGTTGCCGCGACCACCGTACAAATTGGTCCTAGCGGTAAAACCTTCGCGTCGGCGGCCGTCGCTTGCGCGATCAATCCGGCGACCGGCACCCAAGCCGCTACGATCCAAGCGGGACTGTTCAATCCCAGCGCCAAAACCACGGCCACGGTTCGCCTCAATGGCGGCACGGTTGCTAAAGTGACCGCAGCCCAGCCCGCCGTGCCGGTTTGGCTGGCGGACGGCAATAACAGCGTGGTGGTGGCTCTGTCCAAACGGGTTGCCGACACCTATACGTTCACGGTCCAAGCGGATTTCTGCAGCCTGCCGGATACCTCGGGCAATACCTTCAGCAGCGACGGTACCTTAGAGTACGCGGCCAGCGGCAAATCCTACGCGCTGGTCAGCCCCGGTTGCGCCTTCAATCCGGCCACCGGCAATGCCCAACCCTTTGTTAACCTGTTCGATAACGGCACTTATCTATTGAACGTGTCGATCAATGGCACGCCGTTAACCCAATTGAACGGCACCACCCGTAAAGCCGTGCCGGTGTTTTTGGGCGCGGGCCCGAACGTGATCTCGGCCGCGAACGGCACCCTGTCCACCGACTACTACATCCGCGATGGCGGCGACGGTACCTGCACTCTGCCGTAAGCCGCCGCTCGTATCGATTTGCAAACCTCGTTATCCACTTTGCCGCCCGGGATGGGCGGCTTTTTTTTGCTCGAAATCCGGCCACCTTGTCTTCCGCGCGCTTGGAGTTAGTCAAAGCCTATCGGCCATGCGGGACTGCTTGCGACGAAAGCCATTAGGCTAAGCAACGGCGTAGCGTCCCCCGTTTTAGTCAACGCCCGCGAAACCCGGATACCCCAGCAAACGACAGGCGTATGGCCTAAACTTGGCGCATGAATCTACCCGTATTGTTTTTCATCGCCGGTCTGCTGGTATTGCTGATAGCGTTTTGGCGGCGTTTACGGCGTTCCGCCCGTGCCGACTATATTCGTACTTACCGTTTTCCGCCGGCGCTTTACGACAAGCTTCGCAAGCGCCGGCCGGAATTGGCATTAAAGGATTGCCAGTTGGTGGGGCGGGCCTTGCGGCAGTTTTTCCTGGCTTATTTGCTGGGCGGTCGCCGTTACGTGTCCATGCCCTCGCAAGTGGTCGACGATCTCTGGCACGAATTGATTTTATATACCCGCCATTACGACAGTTTCTGCAAAAAAGCCTTTGGCGGCTTTCTGCACCATACGCCGGCGGTGGTGCTGAGCCGGGATAAACAAAACAACAGCGGTTTGCGCCGAATTTGGTGGCTGACTTGCCGCGACGAGAATATCGATCCGCGCAATCCCAGTCGTTTGCCGTTACTGTTTGCTATCGATAAAAAACTTCAGATTACCGACGGCTTTGTCTATGTGCCGGATTGTCGCGGCGTGCGGCGCGAAGACGATACCGGCGGAGGGACGGCCTACTGCGGCGGGGATTTCTCCAGCAACGATTTCGACGGCTCGACCGACGGCTTCGGCGACGGGTCCTGGAGCGGCGACAGTGGCGATGGCGGTAATGGTGACGGCGGCGATGGCGGTTGTGGTGGCGGCTGCGGCGGCGATTGACTTGGCGATGGCCGACGGCGGCCAGCGCTCGGCGAGTTGTCGCCCCGCTTTTTCAACGGAGGAAGGCACTTGAGATTGAAACCATTCGCGGTGCCCATGCCAAATAGCGTCGTTCCTTAGGTATCTGACCGAGACTTTGGAGGTCGATCATGCCGAACTTTTCCGGCTTGTCTCGCATCGATGGACAGCATCGGGCCGCCAACGCGCGTAATGCGCGGCGTTGCGGCCTTCTTCAGGCGTTCGCTTGCCAGGACGGTGGTTCGCGATGACAATTCCCGCCGAGATGACCTCTTTACTACCCCAACAAATCGCGCCGGTCGATCCCCGTCAACGCGCATTGACCGAGACCTATCTGGCCAGCCGGATCGATGCGCTGGCGCGTTATTTTTTAGGGTTGCGGGCCGAGGTCGATGCCCAATTGGCGCTTAGTTTGCCCGATGCAGCCGGCAAGGCCTACCCCTACGGGCGCTGCGAGGAAATTACCCGCGAGGTGTATGCGCTGTTGGCGACGCGGCTGCGATTGGCCGAGACCCCTGTCGAACGCTGGCTACACGAATTCATTGCTCACGGCGGCTTCGTACGCTCGGTATGGGGCGTGTTGCGCGAGCAATATTTCCAAAATGCGTTGCAAGTGGGCGGATTGTATGTGGATGTCGCCAACGATACCGTCGATGTCGCCAAACCGCCGGTGGAAATCCTGCCGCTGGAAAGCAGCGGCTTGCTGGCGGTGCGCGATCTCGCCCATTTTCGCCGTACCGCCGAAGCGTATTGGGGCGCGACGGTTTACGCCAATCACGTACTGCCGTCGTTGGCGCCCTTGTTGCCGATGGTGTCGGTCAGTCCCGGCCGGCTGCGGCCCGGATTGCAATCGGCCTGCGATTACATGATCGCGCTGATGTGCCGCGATGGCTTCGAGCAAGCCGAAGCCTGGCTGCGCGACGGCCCGCCGCCGCCGGCCGAATTGGCGGCGGAACTGCTGAACCAGACGCCGGCCGATTTGCGGCCGTGGACCGAGCGGGGGGGCGATGAGGCCGTTGCCGCCTGCCGGCGCGCCCGACTTGGTGCTTGCGCCGCCGACGACCGCTGGCGGCAAGCGCGGGTGTTGGATTACTTGCGTTCGTTGCAAAGCCCGCCGGCCGCGAATCCGGCACCGTCGGCCGGCTGATACGCGGGATTTGTAAGCGCGGACAGGGGCAGGGCGGCGATAGCGCGCCAGTTCGCTGAATTCCCGTGAATTTAGGGCTTATCGAGTGGCCTTTAACGGTTTTATTGTCCCGCCCCCCTCGGCTCCGCTCGGGGCAAGCCTCGATTGCCTTCAGTGCAGGCCTCGGCTCCGCTCTGGGCCAGTCTGGTTTCGTTCGGGGGGGGGGGCTCGGCTTCGCTCTGGGCCAGTCTGGCTTCGTGCGGGGGTGAGCCTCGGCTTCGCTCGGGGCTAGTCTGGCTTCGTGCGGGGGTGGCCTCGGCTTCGCTTGGGGCTAGTCTGGCTTCGTGCGGGGCAACTTCGGCTTTATTCGGGTCGGCCTGGCTTGGTTTTGCGGCGGGCCGACAGGCTTGGCGAACCAGTTTTACTATGAAAGTCAGCGAATGCAGTCACCCAATTCGGTGTCAGAGTACTGTCAATCGCGGCTAAAGCCGCTCCCACGCCAGGACTTTCAAATGCCGGTGCGACGCAGCAGTTTCATGAGCGTTAGGGGGCCTGAACTCGGCGGCCTTGTTTCCGCTAGGGGGCCTGGCATGCTTGGCGAATCATCCGCGCGGTCCCTGAGCAGAGCCGCGGCTTGCCCCGAGCTGAGCCGAAGCGGTCTCTGAGCGGAGTCGAGGGCGGTCCCTGAGCGGAGCCGAAGGGCCGCTAAGCCTTTCGGCGCCATCCTGTAGGATAATGGCGTTTTTTCCATTCCCGTCGTTTTATCCAAACCGTATTGCTGACTATGAACTGTGATTCCGTGTTAACCATCGCTCAACAAAGCCGCGAGGCGGCTCGTCAATTGGCCTCGGTGTCGGCGGCCGCCCGCAATCGCGCCTTGGCGAACATGGCCGAAGCGCTGGAGGCGGTTAAGCAATCCGTGCTGGAGGTCAACGCGCTGGAAATCGCCAAGGCGCGCGATGCGGGCCAGTCGGACGCGATGGTCAAGCGGCTGACGATAGACGACAAGACCTTCAATTACATGTTGTCGCGTCTGACGAAAGTCGCGCAACTGCCGGACCCGCTGAATCGGGTGCTGACCGGCCATACCAACCCGGCCGGCTTGCGGGTGTATAAAAAATCGGTGCCGCTGGGGGTGATCGGCATTATTTACGAGTCGCGTCCCAACGTCACCACCGATGCTGCCGGCGTCTGCATTAAAAGCGGCAACGCGGTGATTTTGCGCGGCGGATCGGAAGCGCTGCAAACCAACGCCATTTTGACCGATGCAATGGTCGCCGGCGCGGTCGCGGCCGGCTTGCCGCAACACGCGATTCAGATCATTCGTACGCCCGGCCACGAAGCGGTCGGCGAGTTGTTGAAAATGGACGGTTATATCGACGTGCTGATACCGCGCGGCGGGAAGGGCTTGATTCAGCGTATCGCCGAAGGCACCCGAATTCCGGTCATCAAGCATTACGACGGGATTTGCCATTTGTATTTGGCCGGCGACGCCGAGCCCGACAAGGCGGTGGCCTTGGCGGTCAACTCCAAATGTCAAAGCGTGCAGGTTTGCAATGCGCTGGAAACCTTGCTGGTCGATAGCCAATGCGCCGAACAATTACTGCCGTTGTTGAACGAAGCATTTACCGCGAATCATATCGAACTGCGCGGTTGCGAGCGTACCCAAACGTTGTTGCCCGGTATCGCCGCCGCCGGCGAAGAGGATTGGTCCACCGAATATCTGGCGCCGATTTTGTCGGTGAAAGTCGTGGCCGGCATCCTGGCCGCGATCGATCATATCAACCGTTACGGTTCCGGCCACACCGACGGTATCGTTACCCAAAGTCTGAGTCTGGCCCGGCAATTCGAGGAACAGGTGGATTCGGCATCGGTGATGATCAATGCCTCGACCCGGTTATCGGGCGGCGGCGATTACGGCTTGGGTTCGGTCGTCGGTATCAGTACCGATAAACTCCACGTGCGCGGTCCGGTCGGTCCCGACGAACTGACGACCTATAAGTGGGTGGCGGTGGGGGACGGGCATTTGCGGGCTTAGCGTTTGGCGACAGGCTCGTCGGGGTAGGATCCGCAACGATCGATCGCGACCCAGCGCGCGCCGGATTGCCTCCAACGAGGAAGGTCATCGGCCTAATCGGTGTTTAGGGCGCTGAGCAAGTTTTCCGGATGAAGCAGTTGCTGTTTGATCTCGGCCGCGCGCCAATCCGGGTGCAATTGCAATAATAACGCGGTAAGTCCGGCAACATGGGGCGTGGCGAAGGAGCTGCCGGTCATGAAGTCGTAGGACTCGTGAGGTAAGGTCGTCAAAATATCCCGGCCCGGCGCCGCGATTTGGTTGCCGTCCGCCTTAAGGTTGAGGTCGAGTTGATTCACGGCGATGACGCCGGGAATGTTGGCCGGAAATCCGCCGGCCAGCGGGTTGCCCGGCACGGCGGCGATAACGATGATGTCTTTGGTCAGGGCTTTTTCGATCAGCATTTTCAGCAACGGGTCTTCCGGTCCGCTCAAACTGAGGTTAATAATCCGCGCATTCATCCGAATCGCTTGATTCAAGGCCAAGGCCAGCGTGAAACTGTTGCAGCGAGCGGCCAGCGCATTGGGTTGTTCCGGCCAGCACGCACGAAGCGCCAGGACGTCGGCGGCCGGCGCGATACCGGCGATCCCGATGCCGTTGTCGGGGCGCGCCGATAACACGCCGGCCACCGCGGTACCGTGCATGTCGGCCAGATTATGATCGCCAGGTTCCGGCGCCAGGTTTTCCGAATAATCAATTTGGCCTTTCAAATCCGGATGTTCCAGGTCGACGCCGGTATCGATCAACGCGATGCGTACGCCTTGGCCGGTGGCCTGCTTATGCCATTCGCCGATGTTTAACGCGTTGTACGCGGTTTGCAACGGCAAATAGGGGTCGCCCGTCGGATTTCCGGCCGGGTGGTCGGCCAGCACTTGGAAGCTCTGCATGGGCTGCACCGTGCCGACATCGTCGTCGTTTTGCAATTCGCCGATGACTTGCGGTAACGGCAGCGCGTTGGGGATTTCGTAAACCACGCAACTGACGCCGAGTTCCGTGACCGGCCATTGGGCGACGAAGCGCAGTTGGTGGCGTTCCGCCAGCTTTAGCGCGATACGCTCGCTCCAGGACGAATTGCCGTAAGTGCCGCGCGTCCGATAGCGATCCTGGGAATTGCCGGGTAAATCGCGTTGAATGCCGCGGTCAATAAAGGTCACCAAAATCCGCCGTTCCTGATCGGCAGGCTGGTCGCCGAGGTTCGCGAAGTCGATTCGATCGGCGCAACCGCATCCGAGTAACAAGAGTATCGCGAGTGTCGCTACACGGATCGGACTCATGGTTGTATCACAGGCTCCGCCAGCAACACGTCGGATCGGCTCCGGAGCAGGGCGATGGCTTGCTCCAGATTCGGGTGACCGTCCTCGGTGCTCAGACGCACGGTCAAGGCGCCGACACTATTGGCTTCGCCTTGTTGTTCGCCGTGTAAATCCCGGAGCACGGCCGATATATCCGTAGCCGATACGGTATTGGCAAAGACCACGCGCAAGGTCGGCGCCGCGAGTCCGCCGGGTTTGGCGGTTGCCAAGGTCCGGTAGCCGTCGGTGCCGATCGGCATGAGTTGCCAGCCCAGCGGCATTAAGGCCAGCAAGATCGAAGCCGCCAATGCGTAGCGGAAACCGCGATGTTTGCTGTAGGCGTTCGAGCGGCGGGGCGTCCGCGACGGTACCTGGCGATCGTTGGGCGCGGCCGAGTCGGCCGAGCGGTCGCGGGAGCGAAGTTTGGCGGACACGTTGGCGAACGACGTTTCCGCGGCGATATCCAGATCGGTTGATTGGCTGATGGCTTGCGCCAGCTTTTTCAGACCTTGCAATTCCCGGCGGCAGGTCAGGCAGGTCCGAATGTGTTTATCCACCAGTCGGTACTCCGCTTCCGGCAGGCTGTCGTTGGCGTACCACGGCAGCAGTCGCTGAACTTGTTGATGTTGGGCTTGGGTGTGGGCTTCGGCGTTCATCGGTCTAATCTCCCTGGCCTAGGCAAAGGCTTGCAGCTTTTTGCGGGCATGGAACATACGGGTTTTCACGGTATTCTCCGGGCAGTCCAGGATTTTGGCGATTTCCTGGTAGGGCAGGCCGTGGTAGAAGGTCAATTCGATCACGGCACGTTGATCGGGCGGCAGATGGGCCAGCGCGCGGTTCAACCAATCGGCGGTCTCGAAATTGTCGGCCAAATTGGCCAACGGATCGCCCAGCGTTTCGTGAAAGTCCTCGATATCGACATCCGCGCTGTATTTGCCGGCCTTGGATAAGGCCTTCAGCGCCTTGCGATAGGCGATACCGAATACCCAAGTCGAGACTTTGCTCTCGTGGTTGAAGCGCCGCGGCTGCTCCCAGATCAGCAACAGGGTTTCCTGTATCAATTCTTCGATATTTTCGGCGTCGCGAGTGACGCGCAAAATAAATCGAAACAAGCGCGGGTAGTACAGTTTATAAAAAATCTCGAAGGCTTGAGCGTCCCCTTCGGCGATACGGAGCAGAATTGCCTGTTCATCGACGGGATGTTCGGTGTGGTTCGGCATGGGTGGTATTGAATTACGCACTAGACGCAGCATCATCTAACCTTGGTCGCGGATCCTCGGGTGGTCTCGGGTATATGCCGCGCTGGGCGTCCAAGGTTCAATGACGGTTCGCTTTTAAAATCCGACAGTGACCGAAAATAGATATCGGTCGTCTTGCGGGCGCGGATAGAATTCGTCTTGATTCGGATCGGCGTGGTGATGAGCCGTCAACGCGGCGTCCAAGTAGCGCATATCGACCGACACATGTTCGTTCACAAACCAGGAAAGACCGGCATTCCAGTAAAAATAGTCCTGGCCCAATAATCTACCTGCTTGATGGTAGCCCAAACCTGCCGAAAATTGTACGGTATCCCAAATGTCGCGCCGATAATTCAGTTCGTAATTGGGCACGTCGGCCTGTCGTTGGTAGGCATTGGGAGCGACCGAAATCGTGGCGCTCAGCCAGTCGCGGAAATGTAGCGAGGCGGAATATTCGGCATAATCGGCGGAGTGGTTGAATAGTTTGTTATCGAAAAGGTATCCGCTAACCGACAGCTCGGCCCGCCAATCTCTGTCGATCGGCCAATTCCATCCGAAATAAGGTTTGATTTCAATTTCCGCGCGGTTGCTGTTTGTTTGGTCGTCGAAGCGAACTTGAGACAAGCCGAGGCCGGCGAACCAGCCGATCTCGTGTTGGTAATCCAGATGGGCTTGAGCCAACGGATTGCCCTGATTTTTGGAGTAGCCCCGGTAGATGTAATCGCTGAGGAAGGTCAAGCTACCGTGCCATTCGGCCACGGCAGGCGGGGTGTCCGGTAACCAACAAGCCAGACCTATCGCCAATGAAAACAAACCTTTGCGAAAAATAGTCCTAAACTCCATAAGGGAGGGTAGCGATGGCGGGGATTCACACCTCGACGTAGCGGTAGGCAACGGCGCTTATTCGACGCATTATTTACCAGTTACATTGAACCTTCAACTTATTCGGAGAATAGCTCGATCTGGCTACGCGTTGGTTCGGGTGAGTCGTAACTTACGACTGTATTGCGCAACTAGATATTCTGCTTGTAAGCGCTATCCGCCGAAACTGGTCTCGCCGCCGCAACCGGATAGTTAAGAGAGCGTTAAGAAAGCTTGTCTACAGTCGCCCGCAAGTCAATTACAACGGATCGTCATGAATACCTCGCTTAGTGTAAGCACTCAAAGACTCAGGGAAGATTGCATTAGTGGCGGAATCTATGTTGCAACGGACGGCATGTTGAGATTTTGCGTCACCGGTCCGGTGATGGAGCTACCTATCGATTTTAAGGAATGGTATCAAGCGGAGGCCGAGGATGCTGCCGCGGATCGCTTTAAGGCCGCTTAACGACAGCTCTTCTTTTGAATGCCCTGATGGTTGGCACGTGCGCCGGCATTAAGGAAATGCGCGGCGGGTAACCGACGAGATGGGGGAGCTCTCGTCGGCTGTTGCCAAAGAAAAGAATTAGTGCGCGCTGTAATGGCTTTCGATGTAGCGCTCGACCAATTCCTGAAACTCGCCGGCAATGTTATCGCCTTTTAACGTCACGGTTTTAACGCCGTCTTCGAATACCGGCGCGACCGGCGTTTCTCCGGTGCCTGGCAAGCTGATGCCGATATTGGCGTTCTTGCTTTCGCCCGGTCCATTGACGACGCAACCCATCACCGCGACTTTCATCTCTTCGACGCCTTGATACTTGTTTTTCCAGAGCGGCATTTGGTCGCGCAAATAGCCTTGAATATCTTGGGCCAGTCTTTGGAAATAGTCGCTGGTGGTGCGGCCGCAACCGGGGCAAGCAGTGACCATCGGCGTAAACGAGCGGAAGCCCATCGTTTGCAGAATCTCCTGAGCCACGACAACTTCCTTGGTGCGGGCGGCGCCGGGTTCCGGCGTTAGCGAAATACGGATCGTATCGCCGATGCCTTGTTGCATCAGTATACCCAGTGCCGCCGACGAGGCGACAATACCCTTGGAGCCCATGCCGGCTTCGGTCAGGCCTAAATGCAAGGCATAGTCGCAACGCTCGGACAGGTCTTGGTAAATGCTGATTAATTCCTGCACATCGCTGATTTTGCAGGAAAGAATGATTTTGTCCTTGCCCAGCCCTAGCTCTTGCGCCTTGGCGGCGCTTTCCAACGCGGATAGCACGATGGCTTCGCGAGTGATGGCCGGTAACTCCTTAGGCTCCGCCAGTTGGCGGTTTTCATCGAGTAAGCGGGTTAGCACCGCCTGATCCAGACTACCGCCGTTAACGCCGATCCGTACCGGTTTGTTGTACTGGATCGCGAATTCGATCATTTGTTGGAATTGCGGATCGCGGGCTTTACCCTTGCCGACGTTGCCGGGATTGATTCGGTATTTGGCTAGGGCCTGGGCGCAGTCCGGATATTTTTCCAATAATTTGTGGCCGTTGAAATGGAAGTCGCCGATAATCGGTACCGAAAACCCTTTTTGCTCGAGCTGGTTAACGATGTCCGGGACGGCCTTGGCGGCTTCCTCTGTGTTGACGGTGATCCTGACCAATTCCGACCCGGCGGTCGCCAATTCCATAATCTGCTGTACGCTTCCCGCAACATCGGTAGTATCCGTGTTGGTCATGGATTGGACTACAATCGGAGCGCCGCCGCCGACTCTGACGTTGCCAACCAAAACCTGTTGAGTGTGCTTTCTGGGACTTATGGACATAGAAATGTTTTGCAAGAAATCGAAGTTGTTTGGAAAAATACCAAGCGTTTTACTCGGTCTTAAAATTATAACCCAACGCCAATAGTCAAGAGTTAATTTGTGTTGATCAATTATTTTTCCGACGTGCATTTGGAATTCGGCGAGCAGGCGGCGCCGGAAACCGACGCGGACATTATCGTGGCGGCGGGTGACATTGGCGTTTTCGACCAAGGCGTGGCTTGGTTGAAGGCTTTGAATAAACCGGTGATCTACGTCGCGGGCAACCATGAGTTTTATGGCTACGAGTATCGCCAGGTGCTGGAAATGTTGCGCCGGGAATGCGCGGGCAGCCAGATTCATTTTCTGGAAAAAGATCAGTTTGTGTTCCAGGGTGTACGCTTTATTGGCTGCACGCTCTGGACTGATCTGTTTTCCGAAGGCGACGAAAAAGCGAATGCGCTGCAGAAAACCCTCAACGATTTTCGCCGGATCAGCTTTGAGGATCAGGCGTTCTCGCCCTATCAGTTTTCGGCCTTGCATGCCGATGCCAAGAGCTGGCTGGAAGCGCGTTTGGCCGAACCCTACGCCGGAAAAACCGTCGTTGTCACGCATCACGCGCCTACCGAATGGAGCTGGATAGGTTCGCCCAAAGTTCTAAAGCGATTGGCCTATTGCAACGATTTGAAACCTTTGTTTCACGAGTACGAGATCGCTGCTTGGTTTCACGGCCATGTTCACAATTTGGGAGACTATCGTATCGCCGACGCGCGCATCCTCAGTAATACCCGCGGCTATCTAGGGCGTAAAACCGTTGAGGGATTCGATATCAATAAAACCATCGAAATTTGAAGCCAAAAAACGCCTTACTTCGTGCGTTAACCGGGGCTGCAGGCGGCGTCGCGACTGAGGATTTCTCGTTGAGAAAGCCGATAAGTTGTGATGTAATGACGCGGTTTTATGTCTTGAAGTGCCCGGTGGGGTTGGAGTTTTTTCCGGCGGGCTTTTGCTGCAATCTGTCTGGAGAGTAGGCGTATCTACTATGCAATTTACATTAAAAAAAGGTTTGGACTTGCCCATTACGGGTGGACCCGAACAGAAAATAAGTGACGGTAACGGCATCAAGTCGGTAGCGCTTTTGGGCTGCGATTATGTCGGCCTAAAGCCAAAAATGCTGGTTGCCGAAGGGGATAAAGTCAAGTTGGGCCAAGCTTTGTTCGTTGATAAGCAAAACCCCAGCGTCAACTTTACCTCGCCGGGAGCCGGAGTGGTCAAGGCCGTCAATCGCGGCGATCGCCGAGTGTTATTGTCGGTAGTGATCGAACTGAGCGGCAATCAACAAGAAAGCTTCGCCAGTTATGACGAGGCGGCGCTGGCCGGCTTGTCCGCCGATCAAGTCAAGGAAAATCTGTTGGCTTCCGGCCTTTGGACTTCTTTCCTGACTCGCCCCTACGGCAAAGTTCCTGCCGCCGACAGCGCGCCGAGCGCTATCTTCGTTACCGCGATCGACACCCGACCCTTGGCGGCGGACCCGGTCGTGGTGGTTAAAGACCGGGCGGCCGACTTTCTGAACGGTTTGACCGTGATCGCCAAACTGACCGCCGGCAAGACTTATTTGTGTAAAGCCAGCGGCGCGGACGTGCCAAGCAACAGCGCGGTTCAGGTCGCGGAATTCGCCGGTCCGCATCCGGCCGGATTGCCCAGCACTCACATCCACTTCCTCGATCCGGTTAACGGCCATAAATCGGTCTGGCATATCGACTATCAAGCGGTGATGGCGATCGGCGCCTTGTTCACGACCGGCAAATTGAATGTCGAAAGAGTCGTATCGCTAGCCGGACCTACCGTTAAAAATCCGCGGTTGGTGCGTACTCGGGTCGGTGCGAATCTGGAAGACTTAGTCGCCGGCGAATTGCAGGACGTTGAAAATCGCGTGATTTCCGGTTCGGTGCTGTATGGCCACGAAGCCGCTGGTGCGTTGGCGTATTTGAGCGCCTACAGTCTGCAAGTTTCGGCACTGAAAGAAGGTCGCGATCGCGAATTCTTCGGCTGGATAGTGGCCGGCAAGGACAAATATTCGGCGATGAACGTTTATGTGTCCAGCAAGGATCGCAAAGATGGCCGTTTGTTTCCGTTAACAACCGATAAGAACGGCAGTAACCGGGCCATCGTGCCGGTCGGCGTTTACGAGAGCGTAATGCCGATGGATATTTTGGCGACGCCGTTACTGAAAGCCATTGTGGTCGGCGACACCGATACCGCGCAAGCCTTGGGTTGTCTGGAGTTGAATGAGGAAGATGTTTCCCTGTTCACCTTTGTCGATCCCGGTAAGCATGATTTCGCGCCGGTGCTTAGAGCTAATTTAACTAAAATCGAGAAGGAAGGATAAATGTCGGCTAGAGACTTATTAGATAGCATAGAGCCGCATTTTACAAAAGGCGGCAAGTTCGAAAAGTACTACGGTCTCTACGAGATGGTGGATACTTTTATCTACACGCCGTCCGATGTAACGCGCGGTAAAACCCACGTTCGGGACGGAAACGACCTGAAACGGACCATGACCTTCGTGGTTATCGCCACGGCGTTCTGCATATTGATGGCGTGGTACAACACCGGTTATCAGGCTAATTTGGCGATGAAGGCGATGGGTGTCGAAGCGATCGACAACTGGCGCCGCTTCCCTATGGTCTTGTTCGGTTACAACCCGTACAACCCCTTATCGTGCCTGGTGCACGGCATGCTGTACTTCTTCCCGATCTATTTCACCACGCTGGCCGTGGGCGGCGTTTGGGAAGTGTTGTTCGCCACCGTTCGTAAGCACGAAGTCAACGAAGGCTTCCTGGTTTCGTCGATGCTTTACACGTTGATTCTGCCGCCGGACATGCCTTTGTGGCAAGTGGCGCTGGGTATCTCCTTCGGTATCGTGTTGGGCAAAGAGGTGTTCGGCGGTACCGGTAAAAACTTCCTGAACCCAGCCTTGACCGGCCGGGCCTTCCTGTTCTTCGCCTATCCGGCTTCGATTTCCGGCGACTCGGTTTGGGTCGCGGTGGACGGTTATAGCGGCGCCACCGCATTGTCGCTGGCTTCCGCCGGTGGCTTGGACGCGATCAAAGCCAGTTTCGGCTGGTTCCAAGCCTTCTTGGGCTTCATTCCCGGTTCGATGGGTGAAACCTCGACCTTGGCCTGTCTGCTGGGCGCGGCCTTCCTGCTATACACCCGCGTCGCATCTTACCGGATCATGGCGGGCGTGTTGATTGGCATGATCGCGATGTCCACTTTACTGAACGTGGTCGGCAGCAATACCAATCCGATGTTCGCGATTCCCTGGTATTGGCACATGGTGTTGGGCGGTTTTGCGTTCGGTACCGTCTATATGGCCACCGATCCCGTTTCCGCCGCCAATACCGATACCGGCCGCTGGATTTACGGCATCTTGATCGGTGTGATGATCGTCATCATTCGGGTCGTAAACCCGGCGTTCCCGGAAGGCGTGATGCTTGCAATTCTTTTCTCCAACATGTTTGCGCCGTTGATTGATTACTTTGTCGTCCAAGCGAATATCAGAAGAAGGATTAAACGCCATGCTTAATGCTGAGAAAAAAACCTGCAAGTATAACGAGCAGCTCTGTAAATATTACGAGCAGTTCAGAGTTTATGCCGACCGTATCCTAGCGCTGAGCAACGACAGTTTGGAAAAAACCATCAATGTCGCATTGGCCCTATGTTTGGTCTGCGCGGTGTTGGTGTCTATGGCCACTGTCGCATTGCGTCCGTTGCAGTCGCACAACAAAGCCCTGGACATGAAGAAAAACATTCTCGATGTCGCCGGTTTGTTGGAAAACGATACCAACATCGATGCGGCCTTCAAGGACAGAATCGAAGCCAAATTGGTCGATCTGGCGACCGGCGAATACGTTGACGGCGACGTTGACGAATACGACCAACGCAAGGCGGCCAAGGACCCGGCAACCAACGAAGTGATTCCGGTCGAGAAAGACATCGCCAGCATTCGGATGAAGGCCAAGGTTGCTAAGGTGTTTTTGGTGAAGGACGCCGGTAAATTGCAATCCATCATTCTGCCGATTAACGGCTACGGCTTGTGGTCTACGATGTACGGGTTCCTGGCGCTGGAAGCCGACGGCCAAACCGTGCAAAGCATCAACCTCTACGACCAAGGCGAAACACCGGGTCTGGGAGGCGAGGTGGTTAACCCCAACTGGCGGGCGTTGTGGAAAGGCAAGAAAGTCTACGGCGATAACGGCGAAGTGGCTTTGACCCTGGTGAAAGGCTCGGTCGATACCAGTCGTCCGGATGCGGTCAACAAAGTCGACGGCCTGGCCGGCGCCACCTTGACCAGCCGCGGCGTCAGCAATTTGATCCTGTACTGGATGGGACCGGAAGGTTTCGCGCCGTACCTGAACAAAATCAAGTCAAACGGTTAGGAGTCGTCATGGACAAAGAAACTAAAAAAGTATTATTCGAACCATTGGTCGATAACAACCCGATTACCTTGCAGGTGCTCGGCGTTTGTTCGGCGCTGGCGGTGACCTCGCAAATGTCGACCTCGCTGATCATGGCGCTGGCCTTGACCTCGGTTACCGCGTGTTCCAGCGCGGCGATCAGCGCCGTGCGCCAGCACACGCCGAGCAGCATCCGTATCATCGTGCAGATGATCATCATCGCTTCGTTGGTGATCGTGGTAGATCAGTTGTTGAAAGCCTTCGCGTTCGATGTTAGTAAAAAACTGTCGGTGTTCGTCGGTTTGATCATCACCAACTGTATCGTCATGGGCCGCGCCGAAGCGTATGCGATGAAAAATCCGCCGCTGCAAAGTTTTATCGACGGTATCGGCAACGGTGCCGGCTACAGCTTGATTTTGATTCTGGTCGCCTTGGTTCGCGAAACGCTGGGTTCCGGCAAATTGTTGGGTATCGAAGTATTACCGTTGGTCAAAGATGGCGGTTGGTACGTACCGAACGGTTTGATGCTGTTGCCGCCCAGCGCGTTCTTCGTGATCGGTTTGATTATTTGGGCTTTCCGCACCTGGAAACCGAAACAAGTCGAACACAACGAGTTCAAAATCATGGCTATTGCTCACGGTGAAGGAGGGCATCACTAATGGAAGCCTATATCAGCTTATTTGTTAAAGCGGTTTTCATCGAAAACCTGGCGTTATCGTTCTTCCTGGGGATGTGTACCTTCTTGGCGGTGTCCAAGAAGATCTCAACGGCGATGGGTCTGGGTATTGCGGTCATGGTGGTACAAACCTTGACCGTGCCGGCCAATCAGTTCATCTATCAAACCTTGTTGAAGGAAGACGCCCTGGCCTGGATTGGCATTACCGGCGTGGACTTGAGCTTTCTTAGTCTGCTCAGTTGTATCGGCATGATCGCCGCGATCGTGCAGATTCTGGAGATGACGTTGGATAAGTTCTTCCCGGCGCTCTACAACGCATTGGGTATCTTCCTGCCTTTGATTACCGTGAACTGCGCGATTTTGGCCGGTAGCTTGTTTATGATCGAGCGCGACTACAACTTCGGTGAGAGTGTGACCTACGGTATCGGTTCCGGCTTCGGTTGGGCCTTGGCCATTACGTTGATGGCTGGCGTTCGCGAGAAGCTGAAATACAGCGACGTGCCGGCGGCCCTGCAAGGCCTGGGTATCACCTTCATTACCGCCGGCTTGATGTCTTTGGGCTTTATGGCGTTCTCTGGAATTCAATTGTAAGGGTATCGTAATGCTAGAAATTGCATTAGGGGTTATTTTCTTCACGGCTATCGTGATTGCGCTGGTGTTTATGATCATCGGCGCGAAAAGCAAACTGGTGGCCGCCGGGGATGTGGAAATTCTGATCAACAACGAGAAGAAGATTCACGTGCCGGCCGGTTCGAAATTGTTGAATGCGCTGTCCGACAACCAATTGTTCGTTTCGTCCGCTTGCGGCGGCGGCGGTTCTTGCGGCCAATGCAAGGTGAAAGTGCATAGCGGCGGCGGCGATATTCTGCCGACCGAGCTGTCGCACATTACCAAGCGCGAAGCGGCTCACGGCGAACGTCTGGCGTGCCAGGTCGCGGTGAAAACCAATATGGCGGTCGAAGTCGAGGACAGCGTATTCGGCGTCAAAAAATGGCTTTGCACCGTCAAGTCCAATGACAACGTCGCGACCTTCATTAAAGAGTTGGTATTGCAATTGCCGGAAGGCGAAGCGATCAATTACCGCGCGGGTGGTTATATTCAAATCGAATGTCCGCCGCACGTGTCCAAGTACGCGGATATGGATGTCGCCGAGGAATACCGTCCGGATTGGGATAAATTCAATCTGTGGCGTTATGTTTCCGACGTCAAAGAACCGACTCTGCGGGCCTACTCGATGGCTTCCTATCCGGAAGAAAAAGAGATTATGTTGAACGTGCGGATCGCCACGCCGCCGCCGGGCGCGCCGGACGGTATTCCGCCAGGCATCATGTCTTCTTTCATCTTTAATTTGAAGCCGGGCGATCAAGTTTGGGTTTCAGGTCCTTACGGAGAATTTTTCGCCAAGGATACCGATGCCGAAATGGTCTTCATCGGTGGCGGTGCCGGTATGGCACCGATGCGTTCGCACATTTTCGACCAGTTGCGTCGGTTGAAATCCAAACGCAAAATCACGTTCTGGTATGGCGCGCGCAGCAAGCGGGAAATGTTCTATGTCGAAGATTTCGACATGTTGCAACGCGAGAACGACAACTTTCAATGGCACGTGGCTCTGTCCGATCCGTTGCCGGAAGACGAATGGACCGGTTACACCGGCTTCATCCACAACGTGTTGTTCGAGGAGTTCATCAAGAACCATCCGGCGCCGGAAGACTGCGAGTTCTACATGTGCGGTCCTCCAATCATGAACTCGTCGGTGATCAACATGCTGTTGGCTAACGGTGTAGACAGGGAAAACATCTTCCTGGACGACTTCGGCGGCTAAATCGGTTTTTTGCCGGTCGGGAACGAGGAGCAATCTCAGGATTTCTCCTCGTTTTTTTTGTGCGATGATTGGATTCGATTGGAATCAGGTTTGATGCGCGAATACGCTTAAATTGCCGTGATCGCCGCGCCGATTTCGGCCGGCCGGGTAACTATTTCAGTTTTTGACAATCTATCGGCGGTACGTATTTCAACCGCGATATCGAATTAGGGGGCAACCATGACGTATTTTTTAGTAACTTTCGTGTTTATGCTGGTCGTGATCGCCGTCATGGCGGTTGGCGTGATCTTTGGTCGGCACGCGATCAAAGGCTCGTGCGGCGGTACCGGGAACTGTATTTGTACCGAGAAGTGCGACAAGCGCAAACTGTTGGAGGCCGAGCAAGCCGCCTTATTGGCGCAGGGTGAGCGAGTTGACGGTTAACTATTCCCGCTTGCGTTTTTTATCGGCGGGATAAAACAGTTCTATCCCGCCAAGCTATGCACCAAGCGGGATTTCTATTGAATGGATTCTTCTATTTCAACGTTAAGCGGTGCTACTTCTTCGTAAATTCCAGACAGTTTGCGTTTGAATTCTTCGGTAACTTCTCGCGCATCCTGACGGGTTTTTGTCACGCGTGGCGTCAGCAATACCACTAACTCGGTCTTATCTTTGTTTCGGGTGGTTCCACCGAATAGAGGCCCTACTAAAGGCAATTCATGCAGAACCGGAACCCCGTTTCGCGAATAATCGTTATCCTCTTTGATCAAGCCGCCTAAAACGATGGTTTCTCCACTTTGAACGGCGACGCTGGTTTCGATCTCACGTTTTTGTATCGTTGGCGAGTCGATCGTGTCACTTGTGGTGGTCTTTTTTGCGGCATTGACACTTTGTAGGATGTCCATTAATACCAAACCACTGGCATTGACTCGGGGCCTGACCGCTAAATTGACGCCCGTATCGACCATCTGAATCGAGCTCGTCTGAACGATGCCGGTTGTCGTAGTGTTACTGGTGTTGCTGGTGACGGAAGATCTAACCGGTACCGAATCACCGACCTTGATGGATGCTTCTTGATTATTTAAGACCATCAGCGACGGAGAAGAAATGACATTGATGTTGTTATTGACGGCACTGGCGTTTAATACAGCAGCAATATCCTTCGATCCGCTGACGAAGGCGTAGGAAAACCCGCTGGTGGCTGCGCCCAGAGCGGCTTTGCCTAAGTCGATGCCTTGGTTCGAGCCGCCCTGTATCGTGTTATTACCGCCGTTTTGGTGATTGAAAAACCATTGGATTCCGTACTTTAGGTCGTTATTCAACGTGACTTCAACAATGGTCGCGTCAATTAATACTTGCATCGGCAACACGTCCAATTGTTTCAAGACCCGCAGGATTTTCGAATACTCCTCGGAATTCGCGACGATAATCAATGCATTGTTGCCTTCGTCGGGAATGATTTTGACGTTGGGCATGTCGTTGTTGTTCGAGCCTGCTGTCGAAGCGTTGCCAAGTACTGATCCGACGCTGCCGCTCGAGCTACCGCTACGATTTCGGTCTTGGGTCCGGTCACTCAGCGTGCGTTCGTTGGCGTCGCTACGGCTGCCGCTGCTGGAGTTGGAGCCGGAAATCGAACTGGAGCTGCTCGAAGAACCGGTGCCGGAGCCGGACGTTGAGCGATTGCTGGCCGACATGCTTTTCCGGCCTGAGGCAATCGAGGCTTTCGAGCTACGCTGACCGCCGCCGCTACCGTAAATGCTGCTCAGAGTGTCCGCCAGATCCATCGCATTGACATGCTGCGCTCGGTAGACATTCACGCCGCCGGCCGCCGCCGGATTGATCCTATCTAGCCGCAAGATCCAGTTTTCGATGTCTTTTAAGTAATGCGCCTGATGGGTGATGGCTAGAATCGCGTTGAGGCGTTCGATTTCGATAAAACGGAAAAAGCTGGAATCGCCGGCCTTGTCCTTCTCTTGTTTGTGGTTGAAGATTTGGTCCAGCTCGTCAATGACCTTGCCGACGCTGACGTGGGCCGGCGTGAACAGTGCGAACGAACGGCCTTTCAAAATATCGATATCGAAGGTATTGACGACGTCCATGACCCGGCCCAGCTCGGCGCCGGAACCGGCTACCATCAGCAGATTGCGATTGGCGTCGACATGCAGTAACGCTTTTTCCGGCAACAAAGGTTTCAGAATCTCGCCCAGTTCGGCGGCGGCGACGTTTTTGACCGGAATGATGCGGACCTGATAACCGTTGGGCATTTTCGAACCCGACAGAGAGTTGATCGAGCTGCTGTAAATCGCTTCGTTGGATGGCTTGATCAAATAAACCCCGTCCAGCGTCGAAAGCGCGGCATTGTTCAGGCCCAGCAGCATTTCCAGGGTCGGAATCAATTCTTCCTTGCTGAGCGGTTTCGAGGTCTGTAGCGTGACTTTGCCGGTGACTTGCGGACTGATCGTATAGTTGCGATTCAAGATATCGCCCAGGATCACCTTGGCTACTTCACCAAGATCCGCGTCGTCGAAATTCAAGCTGTATTCGCCTTTACCGACCGATTTTTTCGGTTCGGACGTGGTGTTGGCTTGGGCGTTGATGACGGGTTCGCCGTTCGGGAACAACTCGACCTTGGTGACTTTGTTTTCAGCGTTTTTATCGGCTTCGTTGGACAACTCCGGTAGCGATAATTGATCGCCGGACGCCGGTTTGACGTCGGCCAATGGCAGTTTCTGATGGAATTGCGGACCGATAAACTCGCAACCTGTCATCGACAGCGCTAACGCCACGACCGGCGTGAGAGTGAATTTACTAGTTGTCATTGATGTTCTCGACATTTTCAACGGGCGGAGATGGTTCGTTGGGTTTCGGGGGCGGCTGCATGGCGGCCGGCGGTTGCGCCGGTCTCGGCGGCACGGGGGGCCTGCCCGGCACCGGCGGTTTGGTTTGCGGTCTAGGCTTACGTAACGCGACGGCTTTTTCCTGGCCGGCTTGGGTCAGCACAACCCGGTCGGCCAGTATCTGTTTAAGCGTCCAGCCGGAAATGCTTTGCGATTCGTTGAGCTTTTGAAATTTTTTGGCTTCGTTGCGTTTGCTGAACAGTGCGATCGGATTCCGGTCTTTGTTGTAGATGCCGATTAAGGCCCAATCGTCGATCTGGCCCAGGTCCGGTCCGGCGGTCGCATCGGATGTCGCGGTATCCGCAATCGGCCGGCGGCCTTCGATAAACACCGGGCGATCGACGATTTCGGCGAAATTCTCCAACGAGCGTTGGCGCTCCGGCAGTTCCGGCAATTCCTCGCTTTGAAATTCAGCCGGCACGGGCGGCTCCAAGGCCTTGAGCAACTCGTTCCAGGCAAGATTGCCGTAAGTCCACTCGGCGGCCAGCGTTAAACTTGCCAGACCGCAGCCTATCAATTGCAGTTTCAATAGTTTTTGGTTCATGAGGATTTGGCTCGCATGAAACTGACCACTTGAAAACTGACGTTGAGTTGGGTGCTGGGGTCTATTTTGTTGGTGCCGCGATTGCGGGCCCCGCGAACCGGGGTAATGTCCAGTTGATCTATTACCAGCAGCGGTACCGAAGACTCAATGCTGTGCAACACGTGGCGCAGTGCGTCTATCGAGGACACCATGCGCACCTTCACTGAAATTCGGACGAATTCGTTTTCGGCTTTGCCCGGCAGCCCCTGCGTGCTGGTGAGCTGGCCGCCGGCTTCGGTGACGGCCGTCTTGATCGCGTTTTGCAGCTCGGCGGACGCCAAGGCCTCGGTCGTGCTGTTCGAGAAGTAATCCTGCTCTTCGAATTGCTGCTGCAAGGCTTGCAAATTGTCGGCCACGCCTTGTTTGCGGGCGGCAACGGCTTGTTGGCGTTGCAGGCGGAATAACAAATCGCTTTTTTGGTCGCGATAATCCAACCATTGATTCAACAAGGGCAGCAGAATCGCAAACAGCAAGGTCAAGACGACGCCGATCAACAGCCCAAGAGCCAACCAACGTTGATAACGCGGATTACTCATTCGCCGTCCCTGACCCGCTGTCATCGGCCGGATTCGCATCGGTGTCGGTTTCCTCGGCGGTAGCGGCGGCTTCGGAGGGTTCGGTTTCGGCGACGGCGGCGACATCCATGCTGATTTGAAAGCGTTCCCGGCCGGTGTTCTTATCCTGAGTCAATGGCGATACGAAGGCCACGTTGGCGAAATAGGGCGATGCTTCCAAGATGCCGATCAACGCGGACGCGGCCGGCGACTGGCCCTGAACCTGCAAGTGCTTGTCGGTGTACTGAAAGTGGGTGAGCCAGGTGTCGTCTTTCAATAACTTGCTGAGCTCGTTGAGCACTTCGATTAGCGAGGGGGTTTGGGTTTTCAGGTCGATCAAGCGTTGAGTCTTGCTCCGCACCGCCTCGATTTCCTGTTGTTGGCCCTCAATCAGCCGCGTTTCCTTTTCCAATGTTTTAATACTGGCCTTTAAGCGCTCGACCGCTTCACCTTCTCGCCAAACCGGCCAAATTGTCGCGGCCAGCAACAATAGCGCAAACAATGCGTTTAAAAGCCAGTGCAGCGATTGCGACAAGCGATTGCCGCGCGGTTGGAAACGTTCCGGCAATAGATTGTAATCCGCCGTGATACCTTCAGCGGGTAACGCCTCGGCGTAATCGACGCCGCTGGGTTGCACGCCCCAACTCTGCAATTGTTCCAGCAGGCGATCCAGCACAGGTCGCGGCGTGAGCACCAACTGAACCCGTAGTTGGCCCGAATCGGTTTTCCCCAACGGTAAGTTGGCGAAATACACCGCGTCGGCCTTGAACGGCGTGTACCGGTCCAGCTCGAAACCGACCACTTGCGCCAGGTTTTCCTGGGCGGCCAGCGGTAGATAAATGGTTTTGGTCAGACCCTGGCCCGCTTCCAGCCTGAGCAGCGTGTCGGCTTTTTGCAGTTCCGGTTGTTGCGCCAGCAACTCCCGATAGGCATCGGGATTGTCGCGATTCAGGGTTTTACTGAAGACGGGAGGCTGATCGGGGTCTAGGGCGCGGCGAAACGTCGCGGTCATGCCGGCTGGGGTTTCGGCGAAAATCAGATAGCCGCTGCGGTCGCTTAATAAGGCTAGCACCGGAGCGGGTATCCAGTAGCTCAGCTCTTTGCTCCACCAGCGGAAAAACCGCCGCAGGTCAAAATCGATTGTCGCTTGTAAATTCATTCTTGAACAAAAATTAGCTGGGATTCCATAGCCGAGTCGAATAACGACAATGCGTCTTGCCGAGGGTGCCAATCCAGGATTTTTATAGGAGGCTCATCCGGGTTCTGATTCTGAAACTTAATGACCGCTTCGAGGCCAGCGCCGGCGTCTTCGCCAATCCGGGTTTCCACCGTGATGGTAAAAGCCTGGTTCTCGGCGATTCCGCTGTCCTCGCCGGTTTCGCCGGTGTCTTCCTGGTCCGACGACTGAGCCGCCAAACGATTGTCCAAGTATACATCATGAACATTGCGTTCTTTCAGATCGGCGCCGATGATTTGCAACAGCTTCGGATCGGCAACCTTGAAATCCACTTCGGCTTGTTCCGAATACACGGTTAGCCAGGGCCGCAGGCGTTCCAGCAATTCAGCGTCGATGCCGATCACCTGTTGCAGTTCTTCGACGGACTGGAACGGTCGATTGCCGGGGCGCTGCCGCAAACCGGCCTGCTGATATTCCTTGCGTTCCGCGCCGTGTTGACGCGGCTCGTCGTCGGCATCGCGCCAATCGACGATCGCGTCCACCAAGCGAGCTTGTTCCTTCTCGTCGCTGGTCGCGCCGGCAATCACGGCTTGCAGCAGTTCCTCCTTACCGGCGTTGATGTCTACCTTGCCGGATTCGGCGAGAATCTTGATGCGCGTGACGCCGTCCACGGTCGGGACCTGATAAACGCTGCCGTCCGATAGCCAGCGCTGCTCCTTGTCGGTTTGTTGCAGCCTGAAAATAGCCAGATTGATGCCGCTTTCGGCGATCGCCATCGCTTCGGCGTTTTTGTGCAGCGCATAACTGACGCTGCTTTCGCGGCGCATGCTTAATGCAAAACTGCCGGCCATGATGCTCAGCAAGGTCAAAATCCAGATGACGATGACCAGCGCGAAGCCGGATTGCCGATTAATTCGGGTTGGCATCGTCCACGCTCTCGGCATTGGCGGGCGGCGCGGTCAGCGTCGGTCTGGCATTGATTCTGACCGGAAAGATCATGTCGGGCCAGAAACTGTGGTCTCGCAAGACGATGCGGACCTTAATCAGCAACGGCAGTTGCTCGGCGTTGATCCATTGCTCGTGCCAGGCGGTTTTATCGGTTTCCGCGTTGGTGCCGTAATAGGCCAACTCAAAGTCCTCGACATTATTCAGTAGGACCGTGGCCTCTGCCGCGGTGTCGGGCAATTGGCCGTAAGGTACCAGCGAAACCCGAATCACCGACGAACTATCAGGGTCGGTATCGACGGTAAACGTCTGTAAGCCCTTACGGGCCGAAGCCGAAGGCAGCGCCGCGACGAAACGAATCGCGTGCGGACGGCCTTCGAAGGCCAGCGTCTCGGCGGTTTGATTGGCGGCGTCGGGGGCGTCGGTTCTCAGACCGGTCGGCGATGACTCGTTGTCTTCGGTCGGTGCCGGCACCGGTTTGATGCCGCTGAGATGGCGTCTGAAAAACTGGTAGACCACGGCTTTCTGGTTGACCTCGGTCAGCTTGGCTTCGCCGACGTTCCAGCTCTCGGCGGCAATGCGCAGACTGGCGAACAACAGCGCGACGATGACGCTGAGCAGCGTCATCGCGATCAACATTTCGATTAGGGTAAAGCCGTTTCGAATCGGGCGGTCCATGCCGGCTATTGAGCGGTGGTCAGTTTTAAGGTATCGAGTTCTACCGTCCGGCGCTGCTCGTCGTCGCCCCAGGCTACGGTGACGTTGACTCGCATCAGTCGCGCGGCCGGTTCCTGGTCGCCGTCGGCCAGCTTGCGCAGACTTTCGCGAACGCCGCCGCTGTTTTGCACTGGTTGGACGCTGACCCGCCAATCGAAGCGTTCGCCTTCGTTGCCGTCCAGTTCGCCCGGTTCCAGCGCGGTTTCAACGCCGGTGCGGGCCATCAGCGACTCGGCGATTTGCACCGCGATCGTGTATTCCTCGGCAATTCCCGCATGGTTGACGCCGTTGCCGAATACCCGCAACACGATAGTCAGCGCGATCGCCATGATCGAAAAGGCGACTAAAATTTCCAGCAGCGAAAATCCGTCAAGCCGTCGCATGGTCGAGCAGGTCGGGTTCGACGGCCGAAATGGCGACTTCGCCGGTAATCCAGTTCACGTCGATTTTTTTGGACAGATTGCCCCATTCCAGCGTGATGCGGCCGCCGGTCGAGGAACCGTCGCCGAAGAAGCGGATGCTGCCTTGCTCGCCGTCGGCGAATTCCTCCTCGGCAACCACCAGCGACACGTCGATGTCTTCGGCGAATGCGTAAGTCTTGTCGCGATGGTCGACTCGGTAGCTGTTGTCGGCCAGACTGATCGTGACCGCCGCGGTTTTGCCGGTCAGCAGGGCTTGACCGTGGGCATAGCGCAGCGCTGAAGCGATGTCGCGCGCCACGGCCTGCAGCTTGGTGGCGTGGTTGCCGGAAGCGATATTGTTGCCTAGCACCGCGAAACCGAGCACGGCGACCAGCAACACGATCGCCATCTCGATCAACGTGAAGCCCCGCGCGGCGGCGGGGCGGGGCGGCCGGGTCATTATTCCCAGCTATTGATGTCTTGTTCCTCGCCTTCGCCGCCCTCTTTCTCGTCGGCGCCGTAGCTGAACAAATCGAACTTGCCGTGTTGGCCGGGGAAGACGTAGTGATAATCGACGTTCCAAGGGTCTTGCGGAATCTTTTCCTTACGCAGATAGGGGCCGTTCCAGCGCTTGGCGTCGGACGGTTTTTCGATCAGCGCCAGCAAACCTTGTTGTTGGGTCGGATAGCGGCCCTCGTCTAGCTTGTACATGTCCAGCGCCGCCGCCAGATCCTCGATTTGCACCCTGGCCGCCTTGGTTTTGGAGGCGCCCATGTGTTTCATGACCTGCGGGCCGACGATGCCGGCCAGCATGGCGATAATGCCCAATACCACCAACAGTTCCAGCAGCGTAAAGCCGCGTTGGCGGCGTATCGTGTGTGTCATCGCGTGTCTCTCCTTGGATTAAAAAGCCAGATCGTTGACGCTGAGAATCGCCAGCAAAATCGAGACGATGATGCCGCCTATCATCAGGCCCAACGAGATAATCAACGCCGGTTCCAGCAAGGCCAGCATGCGTTGTATCGTTTGTTTTAATTGTTTGTCGTAAATGCCGGCCACCCGCATCAGCATTTCCTCCAGCCGGCCGGTTTCCTCGCCCATTTTAATCATTTGCACGGCGAGTTTGGGAAACAGGCTTTGTTGACTCAGCGCCTCTGATAAAGTTCGGCCCTGTTTCAATTGGGCCTCGGCATAATCCAGCGATTCGGCCAACACCGTGTTGCCGACGGTTTCCCGAACGATGACCAGCGACTTTAAAATCGACACGCCGTTACCCAGCAAGGTGCCGAAGGTGCGGCTGAAGCTGGCGACCTCCATCGTCAACACGATTTCGCCGACCAGCGGGGCTTTTAAAAACCGGCCGTCCCAGACCTTCTTGCTGGCCGGCGCGCCGAGCTGGGATTTGAAATATTGCACCGTCGCGGCGATGCCCAGCAACAACAGCCACCAATAGCTTTGCAGGAACTCGGCCAGCCCGACCACGATTTGAGTGGGCACCGGCAGGTCCTGGCCGGCGCTATCGAACATTTCCTTGAATTGCGGCACGACGAAGGTCAACATCACGAACAGCGACGCCAGCGACATCACCAGCAACACCGCCGGGTAAATCAGCGCGGTGCTGACGGTATCCTTCAACTCCTGGGCGCGCTCCATATACTCGGCCAGCCGCTGCAATACGCCGCCCAAATTGCCGCCCAACTCGCCGGCGCGGATCATGTTCAGATAAAACTTGGAAAACACGCCGGTCTGGCTTTCCAGCGCGTCGGCCAACGCCTTGCCGCCCTTGACCTTGTCCAGTACGTCGGCGGTCAGCTTGTTGAGCTTGGGCTTATCCTCGGTCAGTTGCAGCAAGATCGTCAGCGAGCGGTCCAGCGGCAGGCCGGATTCCAGCAGCGTCGCCAATTCGGCGGTCAGCATGCCGATTTCCTTGGCGGACAGGCGCACGCCGGCGGTTTTCAGCTTGAACCCGAGAAAGGTCTTGTCCTTGGCCGCTTCGACGCGGATCGGAATCAAACCCTGATTTTGCAGTTCCAGCAGTAGGGCCTGCTCGTCGGCGGCATCGCGCACGCCTTCCTCGGCGAGACCCTGATTGTTGACGGCTTTGTAGGAATATAAAGGCATGGAATGGTTTAGCGATTGGCAATGAGCTGGATTTGCGGTGGGTATAAGGCAAAATTCTCGTCGGCGGAAATAATTGGCATGTTTTCGCTAAACGCAGTAGCTAACAATAGTCTATCGAATGGATCGCGGTGATTGGGAAGTAATGGAATATTGGCGTACGCGTTGATATGTTTGGTTTTTAGGTCAAGCAAATTAAAATCGTCTTGGCGAATCAAGCCTGTCAATGCGTCAACGGTGATGTCCAGTTCCGGTAACTTGCCGAGCTTTTGTTTGATGGCGATTTCAAAAAGGCTTATCTGGCTGATTTGAACAATATTTTTTCTATTGTTGATTAGCGCTAAAACGCCTGGGCCGAGTTTGGAGCTATTTAGTTGATACCAAATTAATATTTGAGTATCGATTAAATAGTTCATTCCATATACTCCCGCAGGTCGTCTAGCGGGTCGTTAAAGTCGTCTGGAATATTGTAATTTTTCCCTTGCAAAGAACCTAGTCGCGTTAAGCTACCCGGTGTTCTCTCCGAAATATTGTTTTCGACTGCCTGGGTTTCTTGCGCCAAACCGAGTCTAAAGTAGTGAATTAAATCGTAAACTTCGGCGAGTTTTTCATCGGGAATTCGTTTGATTTCTTCTATTAACAGTTCTTGCAACATTTTTGGCCTCCGACAACTGCTAGGTTTAGAATTATATAAAACGCATAATGGTATTTTGTCTTCGTACGATTACGCTATGCTAATCGTACCTACCGGGCTTGATGGACAGATTTAGCTACAGTTTGTTCTTCGGTAAGAAACATAACAACTACTTTCGACTTCGTATTGGTTGCCGGGGTTTCTTCAAGTATGACTTGGCCGTTTTCGTAAATGCCTTTAATTGCGGCATACATATTACCTCCGGTGAGCTAGGGCCATTTTACCAATTGCTGTCTATCGCATTTCCAAGGATTTCCGTTCTACAAGGCAACTCGCCTGGCAATTTCAATATCTTTTCTTAGGGCCGTAGGGTGGATAAGCGAAGCGCCATCCACCATAGGAACGCAAATAGGTGGATGGCGCTTCGCTTATCCACCCTACAACTTTTATTATTTGAATGGCTGATTTAAATTTTAAACCGACATTCAAGATAAATACACGAACTTCCGCCTTGGATCGGATTTCGCCAATCCACAATTGATTATTTTCAATAAATCCACATAACGACTTTATGTAATCCAATTACGCCTCGGTCGTCACCCTCAGCACTTCCTCCAGCGTGGTCGTGCCCTGCAAGGCTTTGCCGACGCCGTCTTCGTACATGGTTTGCATGCCTTCGGCGATCGCGGTTTGCTGGATTACGAAAGCTTCCTCGTGTTTCATGATTTGCTTGCGGATCGTGTCGGTCATCGTCAAGAACTCGATGATCGCCAGTCGGCCCTTGTAGCCGATGCCGTTGCAGGTCGGGCAGCCGACCGGTTTGTGCAGCAGGATTTCGCCGCTTGGCTGCCACTGCCGCAGTTTCATTTCTTCGATCAGCGTGTCGGAGGCCGGATGAGCTTGCTTACAAACGGGGCACAATCGGCGAACTAGGCGTTGAGCCAGAATGCCGTTGATCGTCGAGCTAAGCAGATATTCCTCCAGACCCATGTCCTGTAAGCGGGTGACGCCGGCGGCGGCATCGTTGGTATGCAGCGTGGACAGTACCAAGTGGCCGGTCAGCGCGGATTGCACCGCGATCTTGGCGGTTTCCAGGTCGCGCATCTCGCCGATCATAATCACATCCGGGTCCTGGCGGACGATGGAGCGCAATGCCGAGGCGAAGGTCAGGCCAATCTGCGGTTTGGCCTGAATTTGGTTGATGCCCTCCAGTTGATACTCCACCGGGTCCTCGACGGTGATGATCTTGCGCTCTGAGGTGTTCAGAGTTTTCAGCGCGGCGTACAAGGACGTGGATTTACCGCTACCGGTCGGACCGGTAATCAAAATAATGCCGTGCGGTTGCGCCAGCACTTCCATGAAACGCTCGGCCTGCTTGCCGACGAAACCTAGGGTTTTAAAATCCAGGACCGCGTTTTCCTTGTCCAGCAAACGGATCACCACGCTTTCGCCGTACAGCGTCGGGATCGTCGAGACCCGCAGGTCCAGTTCCTTGCCGATCATTTGCAATTTGATCCGGCCGTCCTGCGGCAGGCGGCGTTCGGCGATGTTGAGCTTGGCCATGATCTTGATCCGCGACAGCACCGCGGCGGTCGAGGCCACCGGCGGCGAGTCGATGTCCTGCAACACGCCGTCGATGCGCAAACGCACTTTCAGGCTTTGCTCGAACGGTTCGATGTGTACGTCCGAGGCCCGACTTTCGACGGCTTTTTGCAGGATGAAGTTGACCATTTTGATGATGGGCGCTTCGCTGGCCAGATCTTTTAGATGTTCCAGGTCTTCGCTGTTTTCTTCTTCGCTGCTCAGGCCGTCCAGCAGTTGGTCCATTTGCGATTTGCCTTCGCCGTATTGCAGTTCCAACGCGGCGTCGATGTCGGACATTTGGCCTATTTTCAGCGCAACCGGCTTGCCGGTCGCCAGTTGCAGGGCTTGAGCGACGTAGTCGTCTTCCGGATCCAGCACCGCGACGGTGACGGCATCCTCGCCGGCTTCCAGGCCTGCCACGTGGTATTGCTTGAGAAAGCGCCGGGAAATGAGCTCGGGCAGCGGCGATTGCGGCGGGTATTGTTCGCCGGCGACCTTGGGCAGGCCACTGGTCTGAGCGAAGCAATTGGCGACGTCGGCGTCCGAGCACATGCCGAGCTTGATCAACAGTTGGGGCAGCGAGTCGTCCAGCGAGGTTTTCTGCATGCGCCGAACCTTGCTCAAGTCGCTGTCGGACAGTTTGCCGTGGTGTTTGAGCAGGCTCAGAAAAGCCGCGTATTTTTCGGGTCGATTTGCGATTTCCATGTCCATCGTCGGTGCCGTAAACTAAAGCCGTGTGGCCGGCATTGTAGCGATTTTCCACTGAGTCTGGCTGCCGATTATTACCGCAACGCGTCACGGCGCCATGCCGAAGGAAAATAACGATGACGAATGGAATGAGAGCCGGGCTATTGACCGTCGCGGCGGTCGCGGCCGGCGGCTGTTCGAGCGATTGGGCACAGCGGATGGGTTACCATGCGCTCAGCAATGCCAGGCAGATGCAGTGCCAAAAGGCGATGGCTGACGATTGCGAAAAACGCCCCGACTACGACCGCTATCAGCGCGAGCGTCGCGAGGCGACCGAGACCCAAAGTCCTCGCTAACCGGCGGTAAGCTGGCCTACATCTTCCTCAAAACCAGAGTCCGTCATGAGCGCAAACAGCGGCGAAAACTGGATGGCCGAATTGGGTTTCTCCGCCGATTCGGAATTGCAGAAGGCCTTGGAAATTGCCGCCCATATCGGCGACGTTTCCGAAGACGATGCCAACATCAGCTACACCTCGTTGCTGATCGGCTTGCTATGGAACGGCGATGCGCTATCGGTCTGGCTGCAAGCCCAAATTCAGCGCGGCGGCGTTGCGGTCGAAAACCTCTACCGGCAGCGGCGCCTGACCGAGGCGCAACGCGAGCCGATTCTGGAAAACGTTCGTAACGGCCGGCCGGCCGCGTCGCGGCAAGTCGCGATCAGTATTTCGGCGCGGACCGTGCTGCAAGAGGCGCACACCCTGGCTTTGGAAACCGGTTGCGCCGGCGACGCGCCGCTGGCGACCCGCCACGTGCTGGCCGCGTATTTTTTTCGGAATCCGCCAGGGCATAACCATCAACTGCACCAAGAATGGGGCTTCGAAGCCGAGGTGTGGCGAAGCCGGTTCGCCGAATACATACACGATCACTATTCGGCGGAGTTTGGCGGTTGGGCGCAGGTGTTGAGCGGGTATCTGGATACCGACGATTTACAACCATCGGGACAATTCTTGGGTGGCTATGCATTCGATACCCAAACCGTGCAATTGCTGCGCACCTTGGAACAAACGATAGCGAGCCACTCGCCGCCGCTATTTTCCTCGGCAAGCTTGCTCGATCTGCTGGTGTCGCTGCGCGAAGTGCCCGATTGCGCGACCTTCGCCGAACTGGTCGCTATCCCGCTAAAAATCGGCGAGCCTCGAACGCTGACGACCCTCGATTCCCCGTTCGCCGGTAGCGGCAGCTCTTTTTCGGCGACGCACGGCTTCAAGAATATTTTGGATCGAGCGCGGACGCTAGCCCGGGCGATTAGCGGAACCGAAATCATCGGTGTCCGCCATATTATCGCCTCGCTGTTGGTCTCGCCGGATTCGACAGCCAATAAAACACTGAAGCGGGTAGGTGTCAGCCTACCGTTGCTGCGTAATCGAGTCTTGGGCGACTTTACCCGGCGCTGGGTCAATGACGACGGCTTGCAATGGCGCTTTCACTTGATCGGTACCACGCCGCCGACCATCGCCGGCTATAGCTCGGATTCGGCCGATACCGGCATCGACAAGCTGGATGTCGCGCGTTATGCGACCGCGTTCGCGGTGGTCGTGGCCGCCGAACAGGTCAGACCGCCGTTGTCGATCGGCATTTTCGGCGATTGGGGTGCCGGCAAGAGCTTTTTCATGCGCTTAATCAGCGAGCAAACCGAGCGGCTGTGCGCCAATTCCACGCTCGGGCCGGACGGCAAGCGTCTGTTTTGCCGGCGAATCCTGTCGATCCGTTTCAATGCCTGGCATTACGCGGAGCAAGACTTATGGGCCAGTCTGGTTCAGACCATTTTCCAGGAGTTAAATCAAGCGCTGCTTGGCCCGAGTGACGCGTCCGATGTTTTGGCCTCGGTGCAACAGGATTTAAACTTGGCTAAAGAGGCCAGAGCGGAGGCAGAGAATCAGCTTAACCGAGCACGTGACGAACAAGACGATCGCAATAATGCGCTGCAAGCGGTTCGGCAGCAGGCCAGACTGGAAGCCGAAAAAGTGCGGGCGCTAAGCGCTGTCGATGTCGTCGCGGCGGTCAACGCCGAAGTGATCGCGGACCAAAACCTGGAGCGTTTGCTGGTCTTGGCTGAAGATTACCTGGGGTATCGCGGCATTCGCCAAGACATTCTGGAAGGCCGCCAAACCGTGAGCGCTTTGATGGACATCGTGCGCGACAGTCGCTCGGCAACCGGCAAAGTGCGGTCGGCTTTGAGCTGGTTGTCGCGCGCGCCGATTTCCAAAAATGAATTTCGTAAACTGACGGTCGTGGCGATTCTGGTACTCGTCGTCGTCTCATTGTTCGCTACGGTTTTTCGAGACTGGATAGGCAATGCTTGGGCCATGCTATCGACCTTGCTTGCCGAACTGGGCGCGGTCGGCGGGATGGCAATCGCTTGGGCGAAAGGCCATTTGAAAACAGTGTCCGAGGGCTTGAATCAATTCGATAATTTGAGCGGTGAGTTAGACCGCCGGCTGGCCGCCAAACACTTGGAAAATCAAGCCGATCTCCTGTCTGCCGAGGAAGCCTTTCGGCAATCTCAGGCCAAGCTGGCCGATGCGGAAGCCTCGCTACTGATGGCAATACAAAACGTCGAACAAGCCGAGCAAGCCGTCGCGGAAAGCCGGTCGGCGCAACGTATTGCCCGGTTGGTGGAGCAACGCCTTAGCGGCAGGAACTACGAGCAATATCTAGGTATTGTCGCGGCCATCCGCGCCGACTTCCAGACCTTGAGCGATTTGATGAAGCAAATGCGCCGGGAGTCCGAGTCCGCACCGACCACGCCGGAACCCATCGATCGGATCGTGTTGTATATCGACGACCTGGACCGTTGTCCCAGCGATCGCGTCGTGGCGGTGCTGGAAGCGATTCACCTGATGCTGGCCTTCGAGTTGTTCGTGGTCGTGGTCGGCGTGGACATTCGCTGGGCGGCCCGATCATTGGCCGAAAAATACCCCAACCATTTGACGCCGGGCGACGAACAATGCCAGACCACGCCGACGGCGCTTAGCCGAGCCGACATTGACGGCGCGACCGCGCTCGATTATTTGGAAAAAATCTTTCAGATTCCGTTTTGGTTGCCGCCGATGGAAGAACAAGCCAGCCGCAATCTGATTTTCGAATTGTTGCCGGCGCCGGTCGGCCAAGCCGGTGTCGAATCCGGGCATAACGCCGCGGAGCAGAAGCCCGCGGACTTGCCGGCCGCCGATCAACAGGCCGCGACGTCGCAAGCGGCTCACCTCGACGCGGCCAAGGCCCAGCCCTCACCAACGCCGAAAGGGGCGGAACTGTTGGACATCGCCGCCGAGGAACGCAATTACATGCTGCGCCTGGCGGGCGCGGTCGGCAAGTCGCCGCGCCGGCTGAAGCGCTTCGTCAATACCTACCGAATCTTGAAAGCCTCGATCGATGCCTTGGAGCGGGAAACCTTTGTTTTAGAACACGGCGCCAACGGCGAATACCGGACCGCGATGACGCTGTTGGCCTTGGTCACCGGCGCGCCGCGCAGTTCGCTGGACATGCTGCGCTTTTTGGACGAACATCGCGACGAGGATGCTTTCCAGTTGTTCGACGACTACCTGCGCAGCCTGATTTACGCTAACGAGGCTAAGTACGTGCTTGGCGCATTGACCGCCTACCGAACGACGCAGCCGACAAACTTACGAGAATTGAGGCACTGGGCGCCGCTGGTGGCGCGCTTTAGCTTTCGGTCGGGTACGGGGATGTAGGCTGGTCGTCCGCCGGAGCGCAATTTGAGTGCAATTTGCCGGGCTTTGCATTAGCATCCGGCCAACCTATCGTCGAGCCGTCAAAACCTTGTACCAGTCCTATTTCAATTTCAGCGAACGACCGTTCTCGATCTCGCCCGATCCGCGGTTCATGTACATGAGCGAGCGCCATCAGGAAGGTTTGGCGCATCTGCTGTACGGCATCAATCAAGGCGGCGGTTTCGTGGCCTTGACCGGCGAAGTCGGCACCGGCAAAACCACCTTGTGCCACTGCTTGTTGCAACAGCTACCCGATAACGTCGATATCGCGTTGATCCTGAATCCCAAACTGACCGCCGTCGAATTATTGGCGACGATATGCGACGAATTGGGTATCGCCCATGCAAGTCTGAGTGCGAAGAGTTTAATCGATGCCATCAATGCTTATCTATTGGCTGCGTACGCCGAAGGTCGGCGCAGCGTGCTGCTGATCGACGAGGCTCAGAATTTGAGTCTGGAGGTACTGGAGCAGATTCGGCTGCTGACCAATCTGGAAACCAGCAAAGCCAAATTGCTGCAGATTATTCTGGTCGGCCAGCCCGAGTTGAACCAAATGTTGGCTCGCCAAGAACTGCGCCAGCTCAATCAACGGATTACCGCGCGTTATCATTTGGGTCCGCTGTCGCTGGACGAAACCCGTGCCTACATCTTGCACCGTTTGCGGGTTTGCCACGGTAGCCATCGTTTGTTTCAGGCCGCGGCCATTCGCAAAATTTACCGGTATTCCGCCGGCGTGCCGCGCTTGATCAACATCTTGTGCGACCGAGCCTTGCTCGGCGCTTACGCGACCAATACCCGCCAGATCGGTCCGGCGATCATCGTCCGCGCCGCCAGCGAAACCTTGGGGCCCCGGCGAGCAGCGGTAAAGCGCTACGTGGCGGCCGCCGCGACGTTGGCACTCAGTGTCGCGGCGGGGGGCTACGTTTGGTGGACGGATCGACCTATTGTCGAAACCGCCAAGCCGCTTGCGCTATCGGCGGCGGCCGTCGCCGTGGCGCCGCCGCCGGTCGAGGCCAAGCCGCTCGCGCCGGCTTTCCAGGAATGGCTCGATGCGGCGCCGGCGTCTCCGGATGTCGCGTTAGCCGAACTACTGCGGATTTGGCGGCAAAAGCCGACGACCGATACACCGGTTAATTGCGACTCGATCGCTACGTTGGGTTTGAGTTGCTTATCGGGCAAGGCGAGCTGGCGGGAATTGATACGCCTCGACCGTCCGGCCCTGTTGGTGTTGAGCGATACGCGGGGCCAAAAGCGCTACGTACTTTTGACCGGCGCGGACCCGAGCCGCGCGGAGGTCCGGATTAACGGCGACAAGTCCTTCCCGCTGGTCGAGCTGCTAACGCTGTGGGACGGAAATTATCTGCTGCTGTGGCGACCGCCACGGCCGGGCTTGACCGAAATCGCGCCGCCGCAAAAATCCGCCGATGTCGTATGGTTGCGCCGACAGATCGGCAAAGTCGCCGAGGTTCCCGCCGGCGGTGATCCGCAGCTTTTCGACGACGCGTTAAAAACCCAGCTAGTGGCATTTCAACGCCAGCAGCAATTGACGCCGGACGGCATTGCCGGCGCGCGTACCCTGATTCAGTTGCAGAACCGGAGTGGGGCGGAGGATTCGCCCCTTTTGGACATCAACCCCCGCTAGTCTTATCGATATGTCTTACATCTTAAACGCATTGCGTAAATCCGAGCAGGAGCGGCAAGCGCTACAGCCGGATACGGTCGCGGCCAGGATTGCGGTACAACCCGCCCCCGCGCGACAGGGCATCGCCAAAATCGTTGTCGCATTGGTATTGCTGAACGCGGCTATTTTGACGTATTTCCTGGGCTTTGCACCGGGCAAGCCGGAGGCCGTTCAACCCATCGCGGCAAACCGGGCGCCGCGGCCCGACGCGGAATCCGAACCGGTGTCGGCCGGCCAGACCGGCAAGCCGGAACGGAAACGGCCGTCGGCGCCGAAGGCCGATCCGCCGCCACGGACGGTTGCGGCAAGCAGCGTGGCGGATAAGGCCGGCGCGGCCAAGAAAATGGCCCCCGAACCTCCAAAAGTAACCGCCGCGCCGAAGCCGGTGGTAGTGGCCGAGCCGGCACGCGAGGATTCGGCGCCGGAACCTGAGGCGCCGGCCGTCCCCGCGCCGAAACCGGCCGTTCCGGAGGTAGCCGCCGTCGCCGCGATTGCGCCGGCCGCCGCGCCGCCGCGGCCAAAAAGCGGGTTGGACACACTGGACGATTTACCGCCGGCGCTGCGCCAATCGCTACCCAGCCTGCCGATCAATGTCTACAGTTACTCGGCCACGCCGGCCGAGCGCTTCGTGATGATAGACATGGTCAAATACGTGCCCGGCCAGACCATCAAGGATCAGGTCGAATTGCGGGAAATCCAGGAGGATGGCATCGTCGTGCGTTATCGCGAGCGCGTGTTCAAAATCAAGCGCTAACCCGCGTGCGCCGGCGGTTCCGTCTGATCGTCGCCGGGACCGCATTTAGACTATATTCAAGTAGGGACCGATCCGCTTCGCGAACTGTCGAAGCTTGTGAACGGCGTATGCCGATAGTCGCTTGCTTAGCCAGCGGCGCGGACTCGGAAACGGCCGGAAGTTCCGTCGGGTTGAGCGGCTTCGGGTCCGAGCGCCGAATCCCAGAATTTTAGAGCCCAAACCAAGACGGCCGGCCGGACAGTCGGCGTAATCACGATAACAACAGCCAAGGAGTGTCTCATGTCGGAAGCTTATCAATACATCCGCTGGTTCAACGAGTTGACCATCCGCGACATCCCGCTGGTCGGCGGCAAAAACGCGTCGTTGGGAGAAATGTATCGCGAACTCGCCGGCCAGGGTATCCGCGTCCCCAACGGCTTCGCGATTACCGCCGAGGCTTATCGCTACGTACTGGATCAAGCCGGGATCTGGCCGCGTTTGCACGAACTGCTGGACGACGTGGACGCCGACGACGTCGCCGACCTGGCTCGCCGCGCCCAAATGGCGCGCGATCTGGTTTACGCGGCCCCGTTGCCGGCCGATTTGCAGGCCGAGATCCACCGAGCTTTCGCCCGATTGCAACAGGAGTACGGGGCGGACTTGAGCGTTGCGGTGCGCAGTTCGGCGACCGCCGAAGACTTGCCGACCGCCAGCTTTGCCGGCCAGCAGGATACCTATTTGAACATTCGCGGCGGTCAGGCCTTGCTGGATGCCTGCCAGCGCTGCTTTGCCAGTTTGTTCACCGACCGTGCCATTCATTACCGCATCGATCAGGGCTTCGATCATTTTAAGATCAGCTTGTCGATCGGCGTGATGAAAATGGTGCGCTCCGATTTGGCGGCCAGCGGCGTGATGTTTTCGCTGGATACCGAGTCCGGTTTCCAGGAGGCGGTATTTATCACCGGCGCTTACGGTTTGGGCGAAAACGTGGTGCAGGGCGCCGTCGATCCTGACGAGTTCTACGTGCATAAGCCGACTTTCGCCCAAGGTTATCGGGCGGTGCTGCGGCGCAATCTGGGCGCGAAGAAAATCAAGATGGTGTATAGCGACGGCCGTACCCGCGAGCCGGTCCGCAATATCGCGACCGCTAACGACGAGCGGCGCCGCTATTGCATCGCCGACGCCGAAGTGCTGGAACTGGCCGATTACGCGATCAAAATCGAAAACCACTATGGCCGGCCGATGGATATGGAATGGGCCAAGGACGGTCTGGACGGCTGCTTGTACATCGTCCAGGCCCGCCCGGAAACCGTGGCCTCGCAAAAAGCCGGTCATGTGTTGGAGCAGTATCGTCTCACCGAAGCGGGGGAGGTGATCGCGCGCGGCCACGCGGTCGGTGGCAAGATCGCGGCCGGCACCGCGCGAGTGATAGACCATGTGGCTAAGTTGTCGACCTTCAAACCCGGCGAAGTGCTGGTGGCGGACATGACCACGCCGGATTGGGAGCCGGTGATGAAAACCGCCGCCGCCATCGTTACCAACCGGGGCGGGCGGACCTGCCACGCGGCGATCATTGCCCGCGAGTTGGGCGTGCCGGCGGTGATCGGCTGCGAAAACGCGACCAGCGCGATTTCCAGCGGCAGCGAGGTCACGGTCAGTTGCGCCGAAGGCGATGCCGGCAAGGTGTATCGCGGAAAAGTCGGTTTCGAGGTCAGCCATACCGATCTGGCCCAGCTGCGGCGGCCGAAAACCAAGATCATGTTGAATCTCGGCAATCCGGAACTGGCCTTCAAGCACAGCTTTTTGCCGAACGACGGGGTTGGTTTGGCGCGGATGGAATTCATCATTACCGAATACATCAAGGCCCATCCCTTGGCTTTGATCCATCCCGATAAGGTTCGGGACGCCGAGGAGTTGGTCAAATTGCAAGCGCTGACCGAAGCTTACGCCAAGCCGGAAGACTTTTTTGTCGAGCGGCTGGCGGAAGGGGTGGGCACGATAGGCGCGGCATTCTATCCGAAGCCGGTCGTCGTGCGGATGTCGGATTTCAAGACCAACGAATACGCGACGTTGCTGGGGGGGCGCTGGTTCGAGGGCGACGAGGCGAATCCGATGATCGGTTTTCGCGGTGCCGCGCGCTACGTGCATCCGACTTACGCGGAAGGCTTTGCATTGGAATGCGCGGCGATGAAACGGGTGCGCGACGGCATGGGACTGACCAACGTGGTCCTGATGATTCCGTTCTGTCGGCGCATCGGCGAAGCGGAACGGGTGTTGGAGAGCATGGCGCGGCACGGCCTCAAGCGTGGCGAAAATGGCTTGGAAATCTACGTGATGTGCGAGATTCCCAACAACGTGATTCTGATCGACGAATTCGCCAAACTGTTCGACGGGTTTTCGATAGGCTCCAACGACTTGACCCAACTCACGCTCGGCGTGGATCGAGACTCCGAGATCGTGGCCAACGACTTCGACGAGCGCGATCCCGGCGTCAAAACCATGATCCGCTTGGCCGTCGAAGGCGCCCGCCGCAACGGTCGCCATTCCGGTTTGTGCGGTCAGGCACCGTCGGATTATCCGGAGATGGCCGAATATTTGGTTGAAATCGGCATCGACTCGATGAGCCTGAATCCCGATACCGTGCTGGAAACCACCCAGCGGGTGTTGGCGCTGGAGCAACGTTTGGGGCGCTAGCAGCGCCACCGAGGCCGGTCGACTCGGCGGCGGTCGAACGCGGTTTATGCGGCCTTGCGCCGCAGGCCCAAGTATCCGGTCAGCGCGCTGAGCATCAGCCAAGCCGAGGCCGGTACCGGCACCGCGGACAGTTTGCCGTATTCGATGACGCCGGCGACGGCGCCGCCGGTTGGTGCCGGATTGACCGACAGATGGGTGATTTCGCCGCTTAAACCGCCGCTGTCGGTCAGAAACAATATCCGGCCGCCGCCGCCGAAAGCGCCGCCGCCGTCGGCGCTGACCGTGGTGTTGCCGGTAAACGAAATCGTCGGCGCGTGTAACAACAAACCGCCGCCCGAGCCGCCGCCGCCCAGCAGCGCGGTACCGCCGCTACCGTCGCCGCCTGTGGCGGTCAGCAAGCCGCCGCCGAAATCGATGGACGACAACGCACCTAACTCGATCGCGCCGCCACCGCCACCGCCGGCGACGCTGCCGAACAAATTGGCCGACGCGCCACCGCCGCTACCGCCTTCCAGTTTCAGATGCAGATCGCCGTAGGCAATGCCGCCGACATCGCCGAAGCCGTTGCCGCCGTGACCGCCGAAGCCGCCACCGTCGCCGAAGCCGGGCAAGCCGCCCTTGCCGATGCCGCCGCCGCTACCCTCGCCGGCCCCGAAAGGCGCCGCGCCGCCGCGCCCGCCGCCGGCTCCGCCCTCGCCGGGCGTGCCGTTATTCGCGTTGAAGCCGTTGGCGTTCAAATTGCCGTTCAGTTGAATGCTGCTCAGCGACAGCAAGCCCAACGACAATGTCCCGGTGGCCTTGACCGTCACCTGACTGGCGATAGACACCGAATCGAAATTGAACACGGCGATATCGCCGCTGACAACGCCGCTGTACAACACCGAGCCGTCCGGTGCTTTCAGAACCGGTGTGCCGTTGCCGGTATCGAAAAGATAATCGCCAACGGTCTGGGTCAGCGACAAACTGCCCAACGAAGCAAAGTCGTTAGGATTCAACGGCGCGGCGAAACTTGGGGTACTGCTAAGCACCCATAGGGCCAGACTGATCTGGGCTGAGTAACGAGCTTGGAACATCGGTTTTCTCCAGGTTGGGGACGGCCTCGTTAACCGGACAAGGCTCTGCCTTGCGGGACTCGAGGACGTTGTGGGTCGGTGTCGGAAATTCGTTTGTCCCAGGCCAGCGGACGATGAAGCGGCTGGGCGGATTTCCCGGTCTTGGCGCGTTCCACTCTGAGTACGGTTAGCGCTTTAGCAGAGGGGCGTTAGGGCCGGTGGGCAGTGTAATCAGCCTGAATGCCCGACCGCAATTCCGCCAAATGGAGGGATGTTGTCGAGCGCTAAAATTTGGCTCAGTATAAAAGCCGCTCTGTTCAGAGGAAGGTTGCCGATGAAAATTCTGTTACTAGACGACCATGCGTTATTTCGAGCCGGCCTGCGTTTGTTGCTGCAAGCCTTGGACCGCTCGGTGCGGGTCTTCGAAGCGGGGACGATTGCCGAGGCCTTGGCCGTCGCTGCCGAGCACGCCGACCTGCGCTTGTGTTTGTTGGACTTAAGTTTGCGCGGCGAGGACGGATTGGCGGCGGTCGCCGACATCAAAACGGTTGCCACGGACGTCGCTGTGGTCGTGGTGACCGCCAGCGACGAACCGGCGACGGTCAGGGCGTGTATCAATGCCGGCGCGATGAGTTTTATTCCGAAAAGTTCGGCGCCGGATGTGTTGGCCGAAGCGCTTAAGTACGTGATGGCTGGCGCGGTGTATTTGCCGGCGGCGATGGCGGTGAGCGATGGCGATTGGGCGCCGATTAATTTGTCGCCGCGCCAACGCGATGTTTTGCGAGGTCTGTGCCGTGGTTTGCCGACCAAATCCATCGCTCGCGATCTGGGTTTGTCCGAGTATACCGTCAAGGACTACATTGCCGCGTTGTTCAAGGCGCTGGACGTGCATAATCGCACCGAAGCCGTGATCAAGACTGGCCGGCTGCGGTTGCTGCCCAGTGAAAACTGATTGGCGACGCCGGTTCGGGCGCGAGGCCGCGATCGGTTTGGAAGATGCCGACCGCGCGGATTTCGAATGCGAGGTTTTGCGCGAGTTGATCGGCTTGCACGCCAGGATGTTGTTGCGCTTGCCCTGGGTCCAGGCTTTATTGGCCTTAGGAGTGGCGTTGTTGGCGTACCGCTCGACATCGTGGAGCTGGCTGGTGGGCTGGAGTCTGTTGACGGTCGGCGCGGAGTGCGGCCGAGCCCTTTACGCCGTCAGGGTGCTGCGGATGGCGCCGAGCGCCGACCCGGCGGCGATCCACCGGGTTTTGATCGGTTTGGCGGCCGGCGTCGGTGCGACGGTGGGCTTGAGCGCGTGGCTGTTCATACCGAATATGCCGTTGCCGGATCGAGCCCTGCTCGTGATCGTGCTGTTTGCGATGCCGGCCGCCGGCGTGTCGGTGGCGGTGTCGTCTCCGCGGATTTTGGCCGCGTATTCGCTACTGATCATGGTGCCGACCGCAGTCTGCTGGGCCGGTCAATATCCCGAGCAGAGCCTGGTGGTCGCCGGCTTGACCACGCTGTACTGGTGTTTCATCGTCAGCGTGGCCGGTGACGGCGAACAGTTGTTGCGTCGTTCGGTGGCGATTCGGCGGGAGCGGGATCGCACGTTGGCGGATTTGCAGCAACTGAATGCCGAAGTCAGGGAAGCCGTGACGCGGGCCGAGGCGTCGTCGCGGGCCAGGGCGCGGGTGCTGGCCGCCGCCAGTCACGACTTGCGTCAGCCTTTGCACGCACTGTCGGTGTATAGCGCGGTATTGGTGGCCAACCCCGCCGCGGAGGCCTTGCCGGAGGTGGCTGGTAATATCGATCGTCTGGTACGCAATTTGGGCGGGTTGCTGCACGGCTTGCTGGATTTGTCGCGCTTGTCGGCGGACCAATACGTGCCGGAGTTGCGGCGAATTTCGCTGGATCGATTGGCGGCCGAGGTCTGCTCCGAATTCGACACCTTGGCCGAAGATAAGTCGTTGCGCTTGGTGCGGTGTTTGGGGCAGGTCAGGTTGTTCGACGATCCGGTGGCGATTGCCCGCATCGTCCGCAATTTGCTCGATAACGCCATCAAATACACCGAGCAAGGCGAAGTGGTGGTGTCGACCGCGCGGCGAGACGAGTGGGCGGTGTTGGAGATCGCCGATACCGGACGCGGCATTCCGCCCGGCGAATTGACCCGGGTTTTCGAGGAGTTTTACCAATTGGACAATCCAGGCCGCGATCAGCAACACGGTGTCGGCTTGGGTTTGACGATCGTCCAGCGTTTGTGCGAATTGATCGGTGCCGACATTGCCCTGGCTTCCGAGTCGGGTGTCGGCACCCGGGTCACCCTGCGCTTTCGGACCTTGGCGACCGGCAATGAACCAAGGCCGGTCAACGCGGACGCCGATGTATCGGGAGTAAGCGGCAAACGGATTTACGTGGTGGACGACGAGGCGGACATTTTGGAAGCGATGCGCATTTTGCTGCAAGGCTGGGGTTGCCGAGTCGAAACGGCGGCATCGGCGCGCGTGGCCGACGCGTTGTTTTCCGATGTTGGCCGGCCGGATTTATTGATTGTGGATTTACGCTTGGCCGAAGGCGAGCAAGGCTTGGCGCTGGTTCGGCGTTTACGCGGCCGTCACGGCGAGTTTCCGGTTTTGGTGGTGACCGGCGAGACTGGGCTCGAGGCCTTGGCGCCGGTACGTGTTGCGGGATTCCCGCTTTTGCAAAAGCCCATCGTCGCCGACGTATTGTACGACGCGGTCAGCCGAGCCTTGCCGTCGGCGGCGGTGCGGCAACGCGACTAGCGCGCAATCATCGGCTGGCGAGCGGATAGTCGGTGTAACCGCGCCAATCGCCGCCGTAAAAATGCTCGGAATCCGGCGCGTTCAGCGCCAGACCTAGTTGTAGGCGGGTCACCAGATCGGGGTTGGCGATGTAGGCGCGGCCGAAGGCGACCAGATCGGCGCGGCCGTCCGCGACCGCGCTGGCCGCTCGGGTGGCGGTGTAGTGGCAAGCGGCAACGTACACGCCGCCAAACAGACGCCTCAGCGCCGAGTAGTCGAAGTTCGACGAGCGATTGAGTCGGTCTTCGCCTTCGACGACATGCAGATAGCCAATTCTGCCGGCCAGCTCGGCGGCAACGGCGTCGAACAAAAATTGCGGATCGCTGTCGCGCATGTCGTTAAAACTGTTTTCCGGGGAAATGCGCACGCCGACTTTGTCTTTACCGACCACGGCGGTTACGGCATCGACGACTTCGTTCAAAAGACGCATCCGATTATCGACGCTGCCGCCGTAGCCGTCCTGGCGCTGGTTGCTAGCGTCGCGCAGAAATTGATCGAGCAAATAACCGTTGGCGGCGTGAATTTCAACCCCATCGAAACCGGCCTGCATCGCATTGCGGGTGGCTTGAGCGTAAGCGGCGGCGATAGCGGGCAACTCGCCGATTTCCAGCGCGCGCGGAATAACAAACGGTTGCGGGCCGCTTGGCGTGCCGACCATGCCGGACGGTGCGAGGGCCGACGGCGCGACCGGCAGTTTACCGGCCGGTTGATAACAGGGATGGGAGACCCGGCCGACGTGCCAAAGCTGTAGAAACATCCGGCCGCCGGCGGCGTGGACGCAGGCGGTCACTTGCCGCCAACCTCGAATTTGTTCCGAACTATGAATACCCGGCGTGGCCGGATAACCCTGACCTTCGGGAACGATTTGACTGGCTTCGCTGACGATGAGTCCGGCACTGGCGCGTTGGGCGTAATACAGCGCGTGCAGTTGATGCGGCGCGTTATCCGCGTCGGCCCGGCAGCGCGTCAGCGGTGCCATCACGATACGGTTGGGCAACGCCAACTCGCCCAAGGCCAGCGGCGAAAATAAGGTCTCGGTCATCGTTCAACCTCGAGGTTGTCCTGAAAAAGTCGGTAAGTCTAGCGGAGTTGCCGGCGTTTACCGTCGACCGATTAACGTTTCAGGAGAATCTTCCGTACCCCCGGTCGAGCCGCCGTGGCGAACGCCGCCGGGCCGGCACTGAGCGGAAAAACGCCTTCTATCAACGTCTCGACGGCGATGTCGCCGGCGCTTAGTCTGTCCAGGGCGGGCTCGAAACGGCCGCATCGCGATCCCAGCAAACGGATTTCCTTGACGACCAGCGGGCTGAGATCGATTGGGTGATCGGCGACGAAGGTGGATTTAAGGACTAAACAGCCTTGCGCGCGCAATAGGCGCAAGGCTGCCGCGAAGCCGCTGGCGGTACCGCTGGCATCGACGATGCAGGAAAAACCGCTCTCTGGAAAATCGGCGGCCAATCCGGCCTGCAAGCCCCAACACCTGGGTAGCGTTAGCGAGGTTTCGGTACGGCCCAACATCGTGACCCGATGGCCGGCCAGCGCCAATGCTCGGCCGATCAACAGGCCGAGCCGGCCCGGTCCGAGCACGCCGATCTCGCCGCGCGGCAGGTCTTGCAATTGTTCGACGACCCGCAAGGCTGCGGCCAACGGTTCGGCGAACACGGCGGTCTCGTCGGCGACGTGGTCCGGCAGTCGCAATAAATTCGCGACCGGCAACGTGAAGAAGTCCGCGAAGGCGCCGTCTTTAGCGCGGATGCCCAGCACCCGCCGGGTCGGACAATGCGAAGGTCCGGTCGTCAGACAGGTCGGGCATAGGCGGCAGCCGATGTTGATCGATCCCACCACTCGACTGCCTAGCCAATGGCGGTCGTTCGCATCGGCGACCTCGACCACTTGTCCGACGAATTCGTGGCCTAAAATGCCGGCAAAACCGGCGTAGCCGTGGGCTAATTCCAGGTCGGTCGCGCAGATGCCGGCCAGACGCATTTCAATCAATGCTTCGCCGGCTTCCGGTTTTGGGATCGGTCGGTCGGTCCGGTAACTCAACTCCCGGTCCAGCAGCAAGGCTTGCATGGTCATGGCGGCAAATCGGCGATACCCTTGGCTCGCAACGCGGCGCGGAGCAGTTGGGCTCGCAACGGCAGGTCTTGTTCGGAGCGTAGGTCGATATTCAACGCAAACAACCAAGTCGCCGCAGCGGTTTCGAGGCTGCCGACATACCAACCGATCTGCGGCTGGCCGCGCGCCGCCCAGCCGGTTTTGGCGCGCAGTGCGTAGGTCGGCGTGCGTTCCACCAGCATGATGTTCCGTAACGTTTCAAAGTGCTCGTCGGCGAACGGTAGTGCGCGGTTTTGCAATTTCTTCAGGAATTCGATTTGTTCCGCCGCGCTGATTTGCAGATCGCCGTTCAACCAGAATTCGGTGGGATTAAAATCCGACGCCAAACGGCCGTAATCGATGTCGTCGAGATAGCTGCGGTAGGCCTGTCCGCCGATCCGACGCGCCATAACCTGATAGCACCAGACGCAGGAGGTCTTGAACGCGCTGGCCAGGGTGTGGTCGCGGTTCCAGTCCGGCAACGACCGCGCGACGCCGTCCCATTTCAGCACTTCGTTGCTGTCGATGGCTCCTTCTTCCAGGGCGATCAGGGTATTGAGGATCTTGAACGTCGATGCACTTGCGTAGCGTTGGCCGGCGCGGGCGTCGTTGTGGACGTAGCGTTGGCTGCCGTCTGCGGTGGCGATGATCAGAGTGCCGCTTAGCTGACGTTCCGCGAATAAAGCTGCCAGGCTCGGATCGTCGGCGCGGCCGAGTGTCGGCCAAGCGGCGAGTAGATAAAGCAGGGCGGTTTTCAACACGATGGACATTTGGGGGAAATACCGTTGACGCTGCCAAGCGCGGTTTTCCGCCGTCCCTGGCGGAGAAAATGTCTTAGTTTTTCAATTGGGCGGCAACGGCGGCGCGGCGGGTGATTTCCGCCCAATCGCCGGCATCGACCAGATCGGCCGGCGCCATCCATGAGCCGCCGACGCAGGCGACGTTGCTCAAGGCCAAATATTCCGGGGCGTTCTTCGGATTGACGCCACCGGTTGGGCAGAAGGTTACTTGCGGCAGCGGACCGCCGATCGATTTCAACATCGGAATGCCGCCGGCGGCTTCGGCCGGAAAGAATTTCATCGCGGTAATGCCTCGGTCCAACAAGCGCATCACTTCGCTCGGCGTGATGATGCCGGGCAGCAGCGGCACGTTGGTTTCCAACGCGGCGTCCAACAAGGTTTCGGTGACGCCGGGGCTGACGATGAATTCGGCGCCGGCTTCGATCGCGGCATGCAGGGTTTGCACATTGATGATGGTGCCGGCGCCGACGATCGCGCCGGGGACTTCGGCCTTGATGCGGCGAATCGCATCCAGCGCCACCGGGGTGCGCAACGTGATTTCCAGTACTTTCAGTCCGCCGTCGACCAGCGCTTTTGCCAGCGGAACGGCGCTTTCGAGATGGTTGATGACCATGACCGGCATTACCGGCGAGGTGGTCATGACTTCTTGGATGCTTACGGTCATGGTTTTAATCCTGTAGGTTGGTTTGTTGTTATTGTGTTAATCGACGTAAAACAAGTTGGTCGCGCCGGTTTCGGCGGACGAGGCGTGGGCGCGGAAGCCACCGAACAATTCCCGGCCCATGCCGAAGTGGTGGCCCTTAGCGGTATTGGCGGCGGCGACCCTGGCCTCGAATTCCGCCGGATCGACCTGGACGTTGACTTCGCCGGTCTGCGTGTTCAAAACGATGACGTCGCCGTCGCGGACCTTGGCCAGCGGACCGCCGTCCAGGCATTCCGGGCACATGTGAATCGCCGATGGCACTTTTCCGGAGGCGCCGGACATGCGGCCGTCGGTGATCAGGGCCACTTTGAAGCCTTTGTCCTGCAATACGCCCAGCGGCGGCGTCAGTTTGTGCAATTCAGGCATGCCGTTGGCTTTCGGTCCTTGGAAGCGTAACACCACGATGCAGTCTTTCTCCAACTCGCCGCGTTTGAAGGCCGCGACCACGTCATCTTGATCGTCGAAGACCACGGCCGGGGCGGTCACGACTTGATGTTGCTCGGCGACCGCCGAGATCTTCGAGACGCCGCGGCCGAGGTTGCCGTGCATCACGTTCAGGCCGCCGGTCGGTTGGAAGGGCTGGCCGACCGTGGAAATGACCGCATCGTCCTGCGAGCTCGCCGGCCCTGCTTCCCAGCGCAGTCCGGCCTCGGTCAGCTTCGGTTCCCGGCTGTATTGCGCCATGCCGCGTTCGTCGCCTATCGTCAGGATGTCGCCGTGCAGCAGGCCGTTGCACAGCAGTTCGGCGATCAAAACGCCCATGCCGCCGGCCGCTTGGAAGTGGTTGACGTCGGCCGAGCCGTTGGGATAGATCTTGGCTAGCAGCGGGATGATTTTCGACAGCTTGTCGAAGTCGTCCCAGTTGATAATCACGCCGGCGGCGCGGGCGATCGCGATCAAATGTATCGTGTGATTGGTCGATCCGCCGGTGGCCAACAGGCCGATCAACGCGTTGACGATGGCCTTTTCATCGATTGCGTGGCCTATCGGTCTGAAGTCGTTGCCGGCCGCGGTGAATTTCAAGACTTGCTTGGCGGCGGCCTTGGTCAACTCGTCGCGTAGCGGCGTGTAAGGATTGATGAAGGAGCTGCCGGGCAAGTGCAGGCCCATGATCTCGACCATCATCTGATTGCTGTTGGCGGTGCCGTAAAAGGTGCAGGTACCGGGGCTGTGGTAGGACTGCGATTCGGATTCCAGTAGCTCCTTGCGGCCGACCTTGCCTTCGGCATAGAGTTGGCGAATGCGGACCTTTTCCTTGTTGGGTAGGCCGCTGGGCATTGGGCCGGCCGGTACGAATACCGCCGGCAGATGGCCGAAACTCAGGGCGCCGATCAACAGGCCGGGGACGATCTTGTCGCAGACGCCCAGGTACAACGCGGCGTCGAACATGTTGTGGCTAAGGCCGATCGCGGTGCTCATCGCAATCACGTCCCGGCTGAACAGCGACAACTCCATGCCGGGTTGGCCTTGGGTGACGCCGTCGCACATCGCCGGTACGCCGCCGGCGAATTGGGCCACGCCGCCGGCATCGCGCACGGCTTGTTTGATCAATGCCGGAAAATCCTTATAGGGTTCGTGGGCGGACAGCATGTCGTTGTACGCCGAAATGATGCCGACATTGGGCTTTTGCGAACCGGCTAAGTCTTCCTTTTCGCCGCCGGCGCAGGCCGCGAAGCCGTGAGCCAGGTTGCCGCAGGCCAATTTGGCGCGGTGCGGGCCTTGATCGACGGCGGCTTCCAGACGGGACAAATAGGCGCCGCGGCTGTCGCGACTGCGTTCGATGATGGTTTGCGTGACTTTTTCGAGTGTGGGATGCATCGTGGTGTCCTGGTCGGAAAATAAACGTTTAACGGAATCTCAAGGTCAGCCGCATATGAGGCCCGACTGCTTTCGCTTTGGAATTGGTACCGAGCGAGCAGCGGAAATGGCTGGGTCTAAACAGAAGTCAGCACGACGGGTGGCCACGGCCTCCGGTTCAAGCGCTGTTGGTCGGTTCTATCCAAAAACGTTGCCAGCCGAGCAAGCTCGGTTCTAAATCGCGAAATTCGGAGGCAAGGTGGGGTCTGATCGCGTTGACCGCTTCCAAATCCAAATCCAAATCCAGAGCCTCTACCAGGCGCAGTTTTTTGGTAGCCAAACCGGTGGCTCGCCGGCGATTCGGCAAGCCTTTACGGGAATACGTCATCCGATACAGCCCAGTCGGCCAACTTAAAAAATCAAACGGCGGATAGGGCTCCAGCCCATGGCTTTTTAAGTCGACTTTGCGTAGCGAAACCCCGTCGGCGCGTAGCGCTTGCCGAATATCCAGAAACGTGGCGTCCAGCTGATCGACGTGTTCCAATACCGCGCGCGAAATAATGACATCGTAGCGGGCGGTTTTTCCCGACAATCCGTCGTCGGCGACGCGGGCGAAAAAGTAATCGGCTTGGTCATGACGGCCTTCAAAATCAAAAACGTATCGCTTTTCAGATTTTTACTATACACCGGTCGCCCCTTGGCTGGTTTCTCGGATTGCAGTTTTTCAGGTTACGGCGCCCAATACAACTCCACTGGCACCTTATCTTGGTGTAACAACGCTCGGATCGGCATGTCTTCGACCGGGCCGTTCTGTTGAGCCTTGCCGAAGATCGCCAATTTGTCCTCGCCGGTAAACAGGATAATGATGCGGTCGGTGTTCAGTAAGGCATTGCGGGTCAGCGTCATGCGTTCGGTGTTGGGACCGGTAATGTCGCTGGCTGTCGCCGTGATCGCCGCCGTCAGTTGGTCGTTATCCTCGCGTAGCGCATCGGCCAGGCCTTCGGCATGGGGAAACAGCGACGCGGTGTGGCCGTCCGCGCCCATGCCGACGATCGCCAGCGTGAACGGATTGGGCAGGCCGCGATAACGGGTTTCGGTTTCGGCTTGGCCGGCGGCGGCGGTCGCGGCGGCGTTTTTCATACCGACGAACTCGACGTTTTTGGCGTTATTGATTAACAGGCTGCGGCGAATCAGTGCTTCATTGCTGGCGGCGTGTTGGTCGTCGACCCAGCGCTCGTCGACGAGGCCGATCCGGATTTTTTTCCAGTTCATGTCGGCTTTGGACAAGGCTTCGTAAAGCGGCGCCGGTGTCGTGCCGCCGGAAACCAACAACGTGGCCAGACCGTGTTTGCTAATACCCTCGGCCAGAACGTCCTGACATTCGGCCGACAGCGCGGTCAGCAGGTGGGTGCGGTTTTCAAAAAAGAATTCTCTAACCATGATCTTAAAACTCTCGATGGGTGCGGTGCGTGTAATTATTCTTCCCAGGCGCGGCCGTCGCGGGCCAACAGCGCGACCGAAGCGATCGGCCCCCAACTGCCGGCCGGATAGGATTTCGGCGCGCTATGGCTATGAGCCCAGGCATCCTGGATCGAATCGACCCAGGTCCAAGCCTGTTCGATTTCCTCGCGGCTTAAAAACAGCGTTGGGTTGCCGCGCAGGGCTTCCAAAATCAGCTTTTCATAACCACCGAAGATGCTGTTTTTCTTGAAGGTTTCCGAAAAGCTCAAGTCCAGTTTGGTTTGTTGCAATTTGATGTTGCCGTCGATACCCGGCACTTTGTTCAGCATCACGACGTCCACGCCTTCGTTGGGCTGCAAGTGAATGACCAGCTTGTTGGCCGGTAGTTCGCGGAAGCTGTCCTTGAAGATGTTATGCGGCAGTTGCTTGAAATTGACGACGATTTCGGTGCGCTTGTTGGGCATGCGTTTGCCGGTACGCATGTAAAACGGCACGCCGGCCCAACGCCAATTGTCGATGTCGACCCGAATCGCCACGAAGCTTTCTGTGGTACTTTCCTTGTTGGCACCGTCTTCCTCAAGATACCCCGGTACCGCCGAGCCTTTGATGAAACCGGCCGTGTATTGGCCGCGCACGGTTTTTTCCTCGACATTGCGGACCGTGATCGGCCGTAGCGATTTCAATACCTTGATCTTTTCCATATGTATGCTTTCCGCCGACAGGTCGGCCGGCGGCTCCATCGCTACGAAGGTCAGAATTTGCAGCAAATGGTTTTGCAGCATGTCGCGGAGCTGGCCGGTCTTGTCGAAGTATTCCCAGCGGCCTTCGATACCGATGTCCTCGCCAACCGTGATTTGAATGTGGTCTATCGTGTTGTGATTCCAGTTGGTCGTGAAGATCGAATTGGCGAAACGCAACGCCAGCAGATTGAGCACGGTTTCCTTGCCCAGGTAATGGTCGATGCGATAGACCTGATCCTCGTGGAAAACATCGGCGACGACGTCATTGATTTCCTTCGAAGATTTCAAATCGTGGCCTATCGGTTTTTCCATCACCATCCGCGATTCCGGCGTCAACACGCCGCAGCTATGCAGGCCTTGGCAGATGTTCTTGAACAGAAACGGCGCGACCGCGAAATAATTGACCATCACTCGCTTTTCGGCGTCTACGGCGGTGTTCAATTGGCGGTATTGGTCGGGTTGGGTCAGGTCGATTTTCAGATACGACAGGCGTTGTGAAAAGCGTTGCCAGATTTCTTCGTTGATCGTGTTATGCAAAAAAGCGACCAGACTTTTGTGGGCAATTTCGACGAAGCCGGCACTGGTTTCTTCCAATCTGTCCACGCCGATGATGCGGGTGTCGGGCTCCAGTAGGTTGGATTTCTCCAGACGGTATAACGAGATCAGCAATTTGCGTTTAGACAAATCGCCCAGCGCGCCGTAGATCACCAAGTCGCAGGGTTTATAGGAATTGTTTTTCATTGAGGGTACCGAAAACCAAGAGAATGTGGCCGCCGACCGACCCGGCGTTCGACTCGGCTTGTGGTTCTGAATCAGCCGGCCGCGCATCGTGGCGAAAATGCCCCCATTATAATGGTTCAGGCTGGCGCCAAACAAGGCTTTCGGCTGGAGGTGCCGATTTTGCTGGGTTTGCCGGTGTGTTTGTCGCGGCGTTTCAGCCGAACATTTCGGTGGTGTAGCGCTGGATTTTTACCGTGCTCGACCAGTAGTCGGCCGGCAGGCCGGCTTTGCGTTTTAGATGGCGCAGAAATTCCACCGGGTCTGGCAGGTCCTCCCAAACCGAGGGTAGAAAAGTACCGCGCCTGCCGCCTTCGCTCAGAATCAGACCGTCGATGCCGGGCCGAAGTTGGCTGATCAGGTCCGTTTCGGATGCGAAATAGAGCGGTTCGGATGGACTCAATACCGAAATATGCAGACTCAGCCCAGCCAATTCGGCGGCCGTGACCGGCGGAAAACGCGAATCGCGGAAAGCGGCGGCATAGGCGTTCTCGGCGATATCCTCGACCAACGGCCGAGCGGCTTCCAGCCTGCCGATGCAACCGCGCAGTTGACCGTCCAGTTCCAGCGTCACGAAAGTCGCGGCCGGCCCGGTCAATTTGGCGGGATAATCCGCCAGATTGACCGGCAACGGCCGGCCATGCGCGAGGCCGTGGGCAATGGATGCTTTCGCCAGGGTCAGCAAGCAGCCGCGTTCGACGTCATTCAACGACATAGGCACCGTAACCCACGACTCTGGCTTTGTCGCCGGCGGTATCGCCGGAATTGCGTAAATCGATGGTCTTGATCGACCGGCCCGTGTCGCGCAGGAGTTTCAGCAAGCCGTTGACGCCGACCCGGCCGCAAGCGGCGTCGCCGACGATTTCCTCGTACCGTAGCGCTTCGATCAGGCGGCTGGTGTCGCGGTCTAGGCGTTGCGCGGTCGCATAGTCGTGATAATGGCTCAGGTCGGAACTGATCACCAACAAGGTTTCGTCGCCACCCCAGAGTAATTCAAGCAGGCTGGCGACCTGGGAGGGTTCCGCTTCGCCGGCGACGATCGGAATCAGCTTGAAGTCGCGAAATACTTCTTGCAAAAAGGGTAGATGCACTTCTAGGCTGTGTTCGAGGGTATGGGCCTGTTCGACGTACTCCACGAACGGCAATTGCAGTAATTGGGCTATCGCATCGCGATCGACTTCGACATCGCCCAGCGGTGTACTATAGGCGTGAGCGCGACTGACCGCCAAACCGCGAAAAGCGACTTGGTGCGACGGGCCGATCAACACGACCCTGCGGACCCGCTCGGCGGCGGGTGCCAAGCGCGCGTAAGCGGTGGCGGCGACCGGAGCGGAATAGATGTAACCGGCATGAGGGACGATGATGGCCTTGGGTACGTTGCCGCTGGAATCGGCCGCGCGCAGATAGCTGTCGACCGCATTATGCAATTGTAAGGGATCGGCCGGGTAAAAGCGGCCGGCCACTGCGGGTTTTCTGTTCATGGCTGATCCTTGTAACTGTTATTGATACGATCAGACGGGGCAAGGCGCCGAAGCGGATTGAGCCGTGTTTCAGGCTTGCGATACTCAGTATAGCCTGCTACCGACAGTGGTTTTCGATTAGGGTTCAAGGAGAACGGCGATGACGACATTCCTCGGCGGCGATACCGTCGCCACCCGCTATTGGCACGCGCTCGACGACGGTCGCGTCCAGTGCGATCTATGCCCGCGTTTTTGCAAATTGCATGAAAGCCAGCGTGGCTTGTGCTTTGTGCGGCAAAATCTGGATAGCCGCATCGTGATGACCAGCTACGGCCGCTCCAGCGGCTTCGCGGTTGATCCCATCGAAAAAAAACCGCTGAATCACTTTTTGCCGGGCTCGCCGGTACTGTCGTTCGGTACCGCCGGTTGCAATCTGGCTTGCAAGTTTTGTCAGAATTGGGACATCAGTAAATCCCGTGAGATGGATACCTTGACGCGCCGCGCCGCGCCGGAGGCTATAGCCAACGCTGCTTTGGCCCATGGCTGCCGGAGCGTGGCTTACACCTATAACGACCCGGTGATTTTCCACGAGTACGCGATCGATACCGCGCAAACTTGCCGCGACCTCGGTCTGAAATCGGTCGCGGTAACGGCGGGCTATGTATGCCCGGAGCCGCGCGTTGAGTTTTACCGATACATGGATGCCGCTAATGTAGACCTGAAAGCCTTCAGCGAAAGGTTCTACCACAAAGTCACCGGCGGTCATTTGCAAGCAGTCTTGGATACCTTATTGTATTTGCAGCACGAAACCCAGGTTTGGCTGGAATTGACGACCTTGCTGATTCCCGACGAAAACGATAGCGAAGCCGAATTGGAGGCGATGACCCAATGGGTGGTCGAACATTTGGGGCCGGAGGTGCCGATGCATTTCACCGCCTTCCATCCCGATTGGAAAATGACCGACAAGCCGCGTACGCCGTTATCTACCTTGTTACGGGCTAGGCAGATCGCGACCAAAAATGGCGTTCGTTACGCCTATGTCGGCAACGTGCACGATAAGGCCGCCGAAAGCACGTACTGCCACCAGTGCGGCGAAATGCTGATAGGCCGGGACTGGTATGTGTTGTCGGATTGGAATCTGAATGCAGCCGGATGCTGCCGATTCTGCGGCACTGTTTGCGCCGGTTTGTTCGAAGCGGCGCCCGGCGATTGGGGCGCGAAACGGATCGGGGTTAGCATTTAAATCGGCCGGTGATAAGCGCGCCGGCCGATAGCGAGGTTAGCGGTAAACGACGCCGGGCTTGCCGTCGCCGGCGACGATTTCACCGATCGTAAAAGCGGTTTCGCCTTGCCGGCCGAGAATTTCCACGGTCGCGGCTTCGTCGGCCGCCGCCACGCAAACGATCATGCCGACCCCGCAGTTGAAGGTGACCAGCATATCCTCCAGCGCTACGTTGCCTTGTTGTTGCAACCATTGAAAAGTCGCCGGGAAATCCCAACTAGTCAAGTCGATCGCGGCATTCAGACCGTTCGGCAAAACTCTAGGCAGGTTTTCGGTAATGCCGCCGCCGGTAATATGCGCCATCGCATGTACAGGGACGGACTTCAGTAATTCGAGCAAGGGTTTGACGTAGATGCGGGTCGGCGTCAGCAGCGTTTCGCCCAGCGGTTTGCCGTTGACGGTGTCGGTCCAGGTCAAGCCGCTACGCGCGACGATTTTGCGGATCAGCGAGTAGCCGTTGGAATGTGGGCCGGACGAGCCCAGCGCGATCAATTTGTCGCCGGCTTGGACTTGGCTACCGTCGATGATGCGGGACTTTTCGACGATGCCGACGCAGAAGCCGGCTAAATCGTAATCGCCGTCAGCGTACATGCCGGGCATTTCGGCGGTTTCGCCGCCGACCAGCGCCGCGCCGGCCTGCTCGCAACCCAGGCCTATGCCTTCGATCACGCTGGCGGCGGTATCGACGTCGAGTTTGCCGGTCGCGAAATAATCCAGGAAAAACAGCGGTTCGGCGCCTTGCACGATAATATCGTTGACGCACATCGCGACCAGATCGATGCCGACCGTGTCGTGAATGCCGGTGTCCAGCGCCAATTTCAATTTGGTGCCGACGCCGTCGGTGCCGGAAACCAGCACCGGCTGTTGATAGCGGTCCAGCGGCAGTTCGAACAGCGAACCGAAGCCGCCCAGCCCCGCCATCACGCCGGCGTTGCGGGTTTTGGCGGCGATGGGTTTGATGCGATCGACCAAGGCGTTTCCGGCTTCGATATCGACGCCGGCGCTTTTGTAATCCAGGCGGTCAGTGGGTTGTTCGCTCAAGGTTGGCCTCTTTAAAGTTAAGATGGAATCGACCGATATTGTACTATATTCGAAATGTGACATTGTCAGGGTGGGCTAGTGAGCGAAGCATTTAAGAAGGCCGGACGGGCCGCGGTGGCCATGGTTTTAACGGGTCTACTGGCTGTGCCGTTTGCCGAAGCGGTCGAGGTCAAGGGCTTGTACGAGATCGAGTTGGTGGCGAGGGGCCAATCCGCCGAGGATAGGACACAGGTGATCAAGCAAGGCTTGTACGCCGTGTTGAGCCGAGTGCTGGTGTCCGAAGACATTTCCAAGATTCCGGCGGTGCAACAGGCGCTGACTGGGGCGCAAAACTATGTCAAGCAATTCCAATTTTCGCTGATTTCCGCGGACGAATCGCCCGATACCGAGGCCCGTTTGGCGCGGATCGAGTTCGATGAGGATCAGGTGATGCAAGTGATGCGCGATAGCCATGTCGGCATCTGGAGCGAGATCCGCCCGGAAACGTTGGTGTGGCTAGTCGTCGATCAGGGCGGCAATCGTCAGTTTTACAATGCGGATACCATGCCGGAGCTGGAGAGTGCGCTGGCGTTCGCGGCGAAGGTCAAAGGCATTCCGATGATTTTTCCGATGCTGGACCTGGAGGAACAACAAAGAATCACGGTCAGCCAAGTGTTGAGCGCCGACTCGCGCGGTTTGTTGGCGGTTTCGGCTCGTTATGAAGTGACATCGGTCATGGCGGGGCGCATCGTCGAAAAAGGCGAATGCTGGCAGGGCGAGTGGGCGTTTTATTTCGATGGCAAGATCAAACAGTGGAACAGTCCTTGTCAGCCGTTGAAAGCGACGGCGGTAGCCGCCGCCCAGGGGGCTTACGATGTGCTTTCCAATTATTACGGCGTGAAGCCTTGAGTCAGCCGGCTATTAGGCTGTAAATCCCGTAAGCGCCGCCGTAACTGGACAGAAAATAGAACAGTGACATCACTAGCGACGCCGGCCGGTTGATCAGCAACACGTCCTTAAATATTCGAGCGATCATCAGCATATCCCAGAGGAAAAATACCGCCAACGCCGAATAGCTCAGCGCGTCCTCGGCGACAGTGACCCAAAATACGATGGGTACCAGAAAAATGCCTACCAGGTTTTCGCAGAACAAGATGGCGCTGGCTACCTGAACGTAAGTGCGAAAAGTACCGTTCAAACCCAGGACTAACGCGATAAATCCCAAGGTCAGCCCGGTTTCGATCAGGACTTCGAAGACAGTTTCCAAGTCGTCCGACATGTTGAATTTGATGAAAAACACCATGCCGAAATAAAAATAAATGTTGTACTTGAAAAAGCGTGTCGAACTGGGCAGTTCCAGCGCGGAAACATTGAGCCAGCACAGCGGGAGATAGTATCTGATCAGTTCCATGGCGGCGGGACCGTGGCGGGTTTAGCGTTCCTCGAAGGCGTAGGCGTCCAAGTCGTGCCGATATTCCTGCTGGGTATGGCTAAATTGGTCGTTCAGCGCCTGTACCAGATCCTTGCTTTGCTCGATCAAACCGGCCAGCTTCTTGCGGTTTTTTTTGTTTTTGCCGACCGGATCGGTGATCGGTAACAGCATGCGCCAGAAGCTTTGGCTCTTTTCGAATAGTGCCGCCAGATCTTCGGTCAAATTCAATTGTTTTTGGCGTTTGTGCAGTTGTTTAACGATGAACTTGGCGTGTACTCGGCTGACGATCAGATGCATCGGAGTCAGCAGCGCAATCAGCGCGATGGCGATAGCCGGGCCGATAATGGGGTCGAAGATCAGTTCCAGAATGCCGACGGCGATTTCGGCGAACAGCGCCAGCATGATGATGAAGCCGAGCACGATCAGCGTCGTCGCGTTGCAACGTTCTTTCCAAGTGGTCAGCGAGGCTTCGACTTCCGGCAGAATCACATCGTCGATGGCTCGGATGCTATCCTGCAGGGTGGCCAATACCCGGTAGGAACGGTCGCTTGCCAAGTTGGCGATTCGCTGGTCGAGCGCGGCGCCGTCGCTGTTTTGGCTCAACACCACGAACTGGCCGGTGTGTATGCCCAGTTCGGCCAAGCGGCGTTGCCAAGCATTGGCGATATCCTGGCTTTTGGCGGGGTCCAGGCCGATTTCGGAGTGATCGATCACGAATACGAATTTATTGGAGTCTTGCTGGGCAACGATTTCGGTCAGGGCGGCCTTGTTCAGTTCGGCATCGGCTTCGAACAAATCGGTGAACACCAGTACCAGATCGGAAATATCCAGTACGTATTTGCGCAGCATCGCGGTGACGGCATTTTCGGTGGTATTGCTCAGCACCGGCGTGTCGATAACCAGCTTGCCTTTCAATTTAGAGCTATTGACCGTCACCAGCTCCAGATGGCCATTGAGTTTGCCGCCCTCGCCGGGCAGGACTTGTTCCATGGCTTGGCCGATTCTGTAAAAGGGCAGGCGGTGATCGGCGTCCAGCGCGGTACCCGGCAGCGTGGCGCCGGCGGCTTGCGGCGTGTATTGCAAGACTGTGAATTTGTGGCGAACGGTGTGCAGCGGCGAGTTGAGGTATCGGGCCAGGAAGTCGGATTTGGCCGGTGAGTAACCGCCCAGCGTACTGATAACCGGCCACCAAGTGGTTTTGCGGGCGGTGCTTTCCTCGGAGTCGATCAGCCCCATGTCGAATTCGATTTGGTCCAATTCCTGGAACAATCTTGCGGTTTTTTGCAGGACCGGGTCGGCTGCCGCGAATTGTTTTTCTAGGTTTATCAGGTATTTACTTGCCGTTTTGTCCGCCATGTGCTGTGAACCTTTTTTATAAGTGGCTAGAGGTTGATCGATCGGGCGGAGTATACACCGACGACATTTAAACGGATAAAAATTCCTGGTAGGGAAGGGTGGGCGACCCTGTAAACGGGGCGCCCGGACGCGGGAAGCGAATTATTCCTTGATGTCCAATTCCTTGATTTTTCGGGTCAGCGTATTGCGGCCGTATCCTAGCAATTGAGCCGCTTCGTGTTTGCGGCCGTGGGTGTGAGTCAGCGCCGATTCGATCAGCAGGGTTTCCACCGAAGGAATGGCTTGCTTGGCGATGTCGACCTTGCCGGCGTTGAGTTGTTGCTTCACCCAGGAACGAAACTGGCTCTCCCAGTCACCTCGCTCGACTTCGCCGGCGGTCTCGGTAGCGGTTTGCATCAGTTCTGGCGGCAAATCCTCGATATGAATTTCGCGGCCCGATGCCATGACCGTCAACCAGCGGCAGGTGTTTTCCAGTTGACGGACATTGCCGGGCCACTTCAAATTACTGAGGAAGGCCTCTGCCTCGGGTTTCAAGGATTTGACCTCGGTACCCAGCTCCTTGGCGCTTTGGTATAGAAAATGCCGCATCAACAAGCCGATGTCCTGCCGACGTTCACGCAGTGGTGGGATGTGGATGCGGATAACGTTCAGCCGGTGAAATAAATCCTCGCGAAAGCGTCCCTGGGCAACCAATAACTCCAAATTTTGGTGGGTGGCGGCAATGATACGGACATTGACCTTAACCGGCGAATGTGCGCCGACCGGGTAAAATTCGTTGTCCGCCAATACCCGTAGCAAACGGGTTTGCATATCGGCGGGCATGTCGCCGATTTCATCGAGAAACAACGTGCCGTGATTGGCTTGCTCGAAACGGCCGATGCGCCGGGCCTGGGCTCCGGTAAACGCGCCTTTTTCGTGACCGAACAGCTCCGATTCCATCAGGTCTTTCGGAATCGCCGCCATATTCAGCGCGATGAAAGGCTGCTCGGCGCGTGGACTGTGCCGGTGTAAAGCCCGAGCGACCAGTTCCTTGCCCGTGCCGGATTCGCCGTTGATCAAGACGGTGATGTGCGAGCGCGCGAGTCTGCCTATGGCTCGGAACACTTCCTGCATCGCAGGCGCTTCACCGATGATCTCAGGGGTCTCTTCGTTGACTGGAGGCTCTTGAGCGACGTCGTTTTGCAACTGCTTGCTGTGAATGCAAGCGCGTTGTACCGTCTCGACCACTTCGTTGACATCGAACGGCTTGGGTAAATACTCGAATGCACCGCCGTGAAAGGCCGATACCGCGCTTTCCAAATCCGAATGCGCCGTCATGATGATGACCGGCAGATTAGGATGGTCGTGCTGTACCTTGCGCAACAGTTCGAAGCCGTCCATGCCCGGCATGCGGATATCGGTAATCAAAACATGCGGCAATTCCTTGGATAGTTCTTTCAACAAATCGGCGGCGTTGGCGAAGCAGCGCGTGACGATGCTGGCCTTTTGCAGGGCTTTTTCCAACACCCAGCGTATCGATTTGTCGTCATCGACAATCCAGACCTTATCTGGCAGTGGCATGAGATCTCTCCAAAACTCAATATTAAGATGATGGCATCAATTTCGATTCGATGCTTTTTTGCCAAGATTATCGGCTAACGGTAAATAAATAGAGAATACGGTATTGCCCGGCTCGCTTTCGCATTCGATTAAGCCGCTGTGTTGGTTAATCAAAGATTGGGCGATGGACAGGCCCAAGCCGGTACCTTCGGCCCGTCCGGTAATCATCGGGTAAAAAATCTGTCCCATTAACTCGGGTTTGATGCCCGGGCCGTTGTCGATGACGTCGATCTTCACCGCCAGCCGGTAGCGTTTACGGCCTATCGTCATGTGGCGGCGAATCCGGGTTTTCAATGTGATTCGGCCCGAGGTCTGAATCGCTTGAATGGCGTTGCGGACGATGTTCAGCAAGGCCTGGATCAACTGGTTTTTGTCGGCGAACAGTTCGGGAATGCTGGGGTCGTAATCGGTTTCCAGGCTGATGTTATTACCGGCTTCCACGGCGACCAGTTGACGAACACGCTCCAATATTTCGTGGATGTTCAACAAACTTTTATGGGCCGGTTTATTGGGTCCCAGCATCTTGTCCATAAGCTCTTGCAAACGGTCCGATTCGGCAATGATGATCTGGGTATATTCCTTCAGTTCCGGGTCGTGCAATTCCAAATCCAGCAGTTGAGCCGCGCCGCGAAGTCCGCCCAGCGGGTTCTTGATTTCGTGCGCCAGTCCGCGCACCAACATCCGGCTGGTATTTTGCTGCGCCAGCAGTTGCTCCTCTTTGGTAATACGTAAATGCCTGTCGACTTGCTGAAGCTCGATCAGGATTTCGTTCAACTGACCGTCTTCCAGTAACGGCGTGGCACTAAGATTGACGGTGATGGATTGGCTCATCCGCTCCAGTATCAATTCTCTGTCTACCAACGGTTCGTGCTGATGTAGGCGCTGCATCAAATCGGTAAACAAGCCGTGATGTCCGATTTTAAAAAGCTTCTGGGCCGGATTGCCGAGCAAATGCTTAGCGCTATCGGCGAACAGCATTTCGCCGGCCGGATTAATGTAGGTCAGCAGTAAATCCCTGTCGAACATCAGGATGGCTTCGTTCAGGTGATCGAGGATTTTTTTGTACACGGTGTTATTGGATTCTCCTGTCGGCTACGTTTATACAGCAATATACGAGCCATATCCGGATCAAGAATGTGAGGGTAATGATCAGGTGATTGGCCAAGTGGTGCATGGGTTCCAAGTATTGCGTTTGAGGAGTTTATCGGCCCGTTAATGTGGTCGATTTTCTTTAAATACCGGCGTCGCTTGCGCACCAAATACCAGCGTTTTTTGCTCTCGGATGTCTGGGATCGAAATCGACTTTGCAACGGATAGGCAAAGACCGCTAAGCTCGAGCAGTTGAGAAGTTCAAGGTCAAATCCCTGGATAACTTGTACCCAACCGCTTGCTGCGGTGATTTGCTAACCAAAACTCAGGGACGTTTTGCAATTTAGCGCTGTTTTTTTGCAAATCGCGGGATCTTCGATGGCTTGAAATTAGGGTGAATCCTTAACAACTGCTGTCTTCGCCGGTCTCTACATTGTTGGTGATTAGGACCCGCTAGATTCAACGAGTCTAGTGACAGTGGTGCTGAAGCTCAAAGGCAATGCTAATGTTGCCGAGCTTCGTCGTGGCGAAGCGCGAACGGAAATTCCGAATTAGCCAAAAAGCACAATTTTGGTGCGTTGGTTTGGGTTATAACACTAAATGGCCGCGGTCGACGCGAAAATGCGGTAAGCCACTATCGGTCCGGGTATCTCCCTACTAAAGTTAAACAAACAGTCGTCCCACTAGCTACCTTTAGAGACGAACGCCTGGTGTCGGCCGAGCTTGTTTAGTGCGTAATAGGTTGAGCAATGCACCAATGTGGTTCGTTCTGGCGATCGTTTTAATTGTGGGCCGCCCGGTCTAACAAAGCAGGTGTCAGCCGGATGTCCGCGCGGCTTCAAAGCGTGAGTGCGTAATCGACAATCAGGGGTGCGTGATCGCTGAAGCGTTCGAGTTTGTAGACCGAGACCTTACTGGCGGTATTTGCCAGCGTTGGAGTGGCAATCTGGTAATCGATGCGCCAACCTACGTTTTTAGTCCAAGCTTGGCCGCGATTGCTCCACCATGTATAGCAGGACTCAGTAGCGTCGGGTTCCAAGTATCGGTGGACGTCGACCCAACCCTGCTCGCCAAGAACCTTTCCGATCCAGGCCCTTTCTTCGGGAAGGAAGCCGGAGTTCTTTTTATTGCCTCTCCAGTTTTTCAAATCGATGGCCTGATGAGCGATATTCCAGTCGCCACAGACGATAACGTGTCGCCCGCTGGCCCGAAGCTGCGCCAAATGGGGGTATAAGCGGTCCATAACGCTGAATTTGATCGCTTGGCGTTGTTCGCCGCTCGATCCCGAGGGCAAATAGAGTGAAATCACGGACAGGTTTTTGACTCGGATTTCCAGATAACGGCCTTCGCTGTCGATATCGGCGTAGCCAAGGCCGGTGATGATCGTTTCAGCGGGAAGTTTGCTGTAGATGCCAACGCCGCTGTAACCTTTTTTCTCCGCGTAATGAAAATAACCGTGATATCCGGTCGGATTCGCCATGGTTGCTGTTAGGTCGGCGGCTTGAGCCTTTAACTCCTGCAAGCATACAAAGTCGGCATTTTGCGCGCATAGCCAATCATAAAAGCCTTTGCGGTCGGCGGAGCGAATGCCGTTAAGGTTGATCGAAATGATCCGCATAAGACGTTCAAATAGTTGAAGGGTCTGTCGAAACAAAAAACCCCGCGAAGCTTTGCAACTTGCGGGGTTCCGGGAAGGTGCGGGACTGTCAGAAACAGTCCTACCTCTTACAAGCTGTAGTACATGTCCAGCTCAACAGGGTGAGTGCTCATGCGCAGACGGGTAACGTCTTGTTTTTTCAGCTCGATGTAGCCGTCGATGACGTCGTCGGTGAAAACGCCGCCCCGGGTCAGGAACTCGCGGTCGGCATCCAGTGCGGCTAATGCTTCGTCCAGAGAGAACGAGACTTGCGGAATGGCTTTTTCCTCTTCCGGCGGCAAGTCGTACAAGTCTTTATCCATCGCTTCACCTGGGTGAATTTTGTTTTGGATACCGTCAAGACCGGCCATCAACATGGCGGAGAATGCCAAGTAAGGGTTAGCGGTTGAGTCCGGGAAACGTACTTCGATACGACGACCTTTAGGGTTGTTAACGTACGGAATACGGATCGAAGCCGAACGGTTGCGAGCGGAATAAGCCAACATAACCGGCGCTTCGAATCCTGGAACCAGACGTTTGTAACTGTTGGTTGAAGCGTTGGTGATCGCGTTCAAGGCTTTAGCGTGTTTGATGATGCCGCCGATATAATACAGCGCGGTTTCGGACAGGCCGCCGTACAGATTGCCGGTGAACAGGTTGACGCCGCCTTTCGCCAGCGATTGGTGAACGTGCATGCCGCTACCGTTGTCCCCGACCAGCGGTTTCGGCATGAAGGTCGCGGTTTTGCCGTAAGCGTGGGCGATATTGGCGACCACGTATTTCAGTTCCAACACTTCGTCGGCTTTTTTAACCAGCGTGTTGAATTTAGCGCCGATTTCGCACTGACCCGCAGTCGCTACTTCGTGGTGGTGGACTTCGACGGTTTGGCCCATTTCTTCCAGAACCAAACACATAGCCGAACGCATGTCTTGGAAAGAGTCGACCGGCGGAACCGGGAAGTAGCCGCCTTTGATACCAGGGCGATGGCCAATGTTGCCGTTTTCGTAGACTTTCGCCGAGTTCCAGCCGGCTTCCTCGGAGTCGATTTGATAAGAGCAGCCGCCCATGCCGGTGCTCCAACGTACGTCGTCGAAAATGAAGAATTCGTTTTCAGGACCAAACAGCGCGGTGTCTGCGATGCCGGTGGACTGCATATAGGCTTCGGCGCGTTTTGCAATCGAGCGCGGATCGCGCGCGTAACCTTGCATGTCTTTGGGTTCGATGATGTCGCAACGCAAGATCAGGGTTTTGTCGTCGAAGAAGGGGTCGATTTTAGCAGTGCTGGCGTCCGGCATCAGAATCATGTCCGATTCGTTGATGTGTTTCCAGCCTGCGATTGACGAACCGTCAAACATATTGCCTTCTTCGAAAGTGTCTTCGTCGATGGTGTGCGCAGGGAAGGTGACGTGCTGCTCTTTTCCGCGAGTGTCGCAAAAACGGAAATCGACGAATTTAACGTCGTTTTCTTGGATTAATTTCAGGACGTGATCAACAGACATTGGAAAAAGTCTCCTAGTTTTAGTTGTAGTGGATTGAGGTGCTAAATCGACTGTAACGATACCATCAAAGGCTCTAAAGAGCTATAACAAACAAAGCCTCCAGGACGTTTTCGATAACGTGCTGGAGGCGTTTGTATCGCGCTGCTGGGGGCAAAATAGTGGATTAGAAAATGATTACGGCGTCGGCGGTAAACAGGACTTGATCGTGGCTATTGCCGCCGGCGAAAGCTTTGGCTTGATCGCTGTGATCCCAGCGAACGTTTGGACGAAGATTCAGCCATTTCGCGGGCTTGTAGCTCAAGCCGGCAGTCAGTTCGTAGTATCCGCTACCTTGGCTGAGCAACGAAGGATCGTTTTGATAGTACGATGCCCAAGACGCGTTGTTGCAAGCGTAATTGGAGCCGTCCGGTTGCGCTCCGGCTACACAGCGGCCAGGGCCGTTAATCCTGAATCCGTTATTGTCTCGGAACCATTCCGCGCGAAGACCGGCGGACAGTTTGTCGTTAATATCGTAAATCAAATACTGATTTATGCCGTACCATTCCGCGTTCTGCGTCGCAAGACCCGCCCTCGCGCCATTGCCTGTAAACACGTTATCCGCGAAACCATGGTCGTGTTGAATGATGTAATGCAATTTGTCGGTAAAGTTGTGTTTGCCCACCAAGCTGTACATCGCCCATTTGGAGCTGTTCACTTCGGACTGTTCGCCAGCGGTTGAAGTCAGTGCCAACGAAGTGCCGGCGTCGTCGCTGGTCCAGGTTACGCCGCCCAGGAAGGACCAGTTGCCAACATTTTTATTGAAGTTGCCGTCCCAGCCGCCCGTGCCGCTGCCGGTTACGGCGCCAGCCGATACAGCCCAGTTTGGGTTGACTGTATAGCTAGCCAGAACGCCGGTGTGCGTGAAAGGTTCGCCATATTGCATGGTGTAGGGCTTAGTGACGAAGAAATTGTCGGGCGATGTGACCACTTCATAACCGATTGGGGTGTAGAAATGTCCGACTTTGACGTCGATACCGTTTCCAATCGGCAAATTCAGTTCTGCGTAAGCTTGAGGCAAGGCGATGCCGTAAAAGCGGTCGTCGGTTAAATACAAGTCCCAATCGCCGCGACCGCCGGTTGATAATGCCGTGGTGGGGTCGAAAGAAGGATTGCCGTACGCCTGGGTAAAGATGGCGTCGGTACCGTACATAAAGTCGGCGCGGCCACCGATGTCGAAAGCATCGCCGCCTACGGTTACGGCTTTCTGCAAATATACGTAAAGCTGGTTGAGTTGGACTTCAGCGGTTCTATCATTGAAGGTCACAGGGCCGTTATAAGCGTCGTGAGTCGCGTTCAAATTGGCGCCGACACTGGTTTCCAGCCAACCGCCGATTTTCAGATTGTGATCTTTCATGAATTTAGCTTCATTCGGGTCTATGCCCGCGGCTCCGAGCAGGCCGGAGGCTTCCGTCCAGCTCTCGGCGCCGGCCGAAGCGCTGCATAGCGCCAAAATGCCAGCAACGTAAGTTCGGCGAGATTGGAAGTGGTGTTTCATGATGGTATTCCCCTTTTCTAGTTGGTACTCGAAAGTTTATTAAGCAGTTTTTAGGCCAAGTCTCATGCTTTGGAAATCAAGGAGATAGCGGGCGTTGGCCAGGTATTTTTGAGTGGATTTGGTGCAAAAATCGTTGTTTGCACTGTCGTGGTGCTTGGGTGGTCGCGATAGCGGTCCTGCAAGCTAATGCTTAGTTTAGCGCCACTTAGCGTGTTTGCTTAACATTTTTAGTGAGCATTTGTTTGGAAATGGTGCGCTACATGAACCTTCGCACCATCTGGGTGCGATTCTCTGAGGGATTTTAATGTTTTAAGCAAATTATGCTTAAAAAACATGGATATAAATACTGGCATATATTCTGCTTTGGCTGAGTTGGGAATTTACTAACTCAAGCAACGAGGTGTTGAACTATGAAACTGATAACAGCGGTTGTAAAACCGTTCAAGCTCGATGACGTGCGGGAAGCGTTATCGGATATCGGCGTTTCCGGTGTGACGGTAACCGAGGTTAAGGGATTCGGCAGGCAAAAAGGCCACACCGAACTGTATCGCGGCGCTGAATACGTCGTGGATTTTCTGCCCAAGGCCAAAATCGAGGTGGCAGTGGCCGACGCGTTGCTGGATCAGGCGGTGGAAGCCATCGTAAAAGTCGCCAATACCGGAAAGATCGGCGACGGCAAGATTTTCGTGACTAATTTGGAGCAGGTCGTCCGGATCAGAACCGGCGAATCCGGCGAAGAAGCACTTTAAACCTAGACCATGGGGACTAAGCAAATGAGATATGTAGCAGGCATGGCGCTGTTGGCGCTGTTGGGCTTCTCGGGGATCGCCGGCGCGGAAGAAGCGGCGGCACCGGCCGTTCAAGCCACCGTGAACAAGGGCGATACTGCCTGGATGATTGTTGCCACGGTATTGGTCGCGTTGATGGTCATTCCCGGTTTGGCATTGTTTTACGGCGGCATGGTGCGAGCCAAAAACATGTTGTCGATTCTGATGCAAGTGTTCGTGATCTTTTCGTTATCGGCCATTTTGTGGGCGGTTTACGGGTATAGCGTGGCGTTTACCGAAGGCAACGCGTTTTTTGGCGGTTTCAGCAAGGCCTTTCTGTCCGGTATCACGCCGGATTCGATGGCGGCGACCTTTAGCAAGGGCGTGTACGTGCCGGAATACATTTATGTCGCTTTTCAGCTGACCTTTTCGGCGATTACTCCGGCGCTAATAATCGGCGCCTTCGCCGAGCGCGTGAAGTTCTCGGCGGTGCTGTTGTTTACGGTAATCTGGTTCAGCATTTGTTATTTACCGATGGCGCACATGGTTTGGTACTGGGCCGGTCCGGACGCATATACAGACGCGACTGCGGCCGAAGCAGCGGGAGCCACGGCCGGTTTCTTGTTCCAAAAAGGCGCGCTGGACTTCGCCGGCGGCACCGTTGTGCATATCAACGCCGGCATGGCCGGTTTGGTCGGCTGTCTGCTGATCGGCAAACGCATCGGCTACGGCAAGGAATTCATCGCGCCGCATAGCGTAACGATGAACATGATCGGCGCTTCGTTGTTGTGGATCGGTTGGTTCGGTTTCAACGCCGGTTCCAACTTGGAAGCCAACGGTCTGGCTGCATTGGTTTTCGTTAACACGCTACTGGCTGCCGCAGCCGCGACCTTGTCCTGGATGGTCATGGAATGGCTGGTGCGCGGCAAGCCCAGCATGTTGGGCGCGACTTCCGGCGCCGTGGCCGGTCTGGTTGCGATCACCCCGGCTTGCGGTTGGGCGGGGCCGATGGGTTCGATCGCGCTGGGCTTCGTTGTCGGCGCGGTGTGCTTCTGGTCGGTGACTCGCTTGAAACATGCGCTGAACTATGACGACTCGTTGGACGCCTTCGGCGTACACGGTGTTGGCGGCATCGTCGGCGCCTTGGGGACCGGCATCGTCGCCAGCCCGGCACTGGGCGGTACCGGCGTGTGGGATTATGTCGCCAACGCGGTAGCGGAATACGACATGTTGACGCAAGTCACCAGCCAAGCCTGGGGCGTGGGTGTCGCGATTGTCTGGTCCGGCATTGCATCGTTCGTGGCATTCAAAATCGCCGACGTGGCGGTGGGTCTGCGCGTCAACGAAGCGACCGAGCGCGAAGGTTTGGACGTGACCGAGCACGGCGAAACGGCTTATCACATTTAAGCTATCGAGATTGCTGATTAACAAGGAAAAAACGGACCGTCGGTCAGGGCGGTCCGTTTTTGCTATCATTAAAAGCACCTTTCCGGTGCTTGAGCCGGTAAATTGTAGGTTAGCCTGGAATTATTTATGATTGGCGGTAGCCTTCCGACACAGCAAATTATTCATTCGAATTTGGGGATAGCATGAAACTCATTACAGCGATTATCAAACCGTTCAAACTGGACGACGTCAGGGAAGCCTTGTCCGAGATCGGCGTGGCCGGCGTGACCGCCACCGAGGTCAAAGGTTTTGGACGGCAAAAAGGCCACACCGAGCTTTATCGGGGTGCCGAATATGTGGTTGATTTCTTGCCCAAAGTGAAGCTGGAGATAGCCGTGGCCGACAATGTGGTCGACCGGGCCGTCGAGGCGATCGTCAAAGCCGCCAACACCGGAAAAATCGGCGACGGCAAGATCTTCGTCAGCAGTCTCGAACAAATTATCCGAATCAGAACCGGAGAAACCGGGGAAGACGCGATTTAGATTTCCCCAGCGGGTTTTATTGCTGGGCGAACATTTCAATCGCCCTGGTTCGCGAAGACGATTCGCGGGCCAGGGCGATTTTGTCGTTTCTGGTTCTCCAAAAATTGACCTAGCAAAAATTCAACAAAAATGACAATAACAAAAAGAGTCTTCGTACTCACAGCACCGTTGTTCATCTGGCCCGCCGCCGCGTGCGCGGAGGGCATCAATCAAGCTAACACCGCCTGGGTGCTTACATCCACCGCTCTGGTGTTGTTCATGACGATACCCGGCTTGTCGCTGTTTTACGGCGGCTTGGTCCGTAGCAAAAACGTGCTATCGGTTTTGATGCAGTGTTTTGCAATTACTTGTCTGGTGTCGTTGTTATGGTTGGCAGGCGTGTACAGTCTGGTATTCGCCGACGGTGGCGACTGGCAACCGTGGCTGGGCGGCGCCGGCAAATTGTTCCTGCCGGACATGGGTATCGCTAATTTGATCGGCGATATTCCGGAAACCGTGTATTTCATGTTTCAAATGACCTTCGCGATTATCACGCCGGCCTTGATCGTCGGCGCGTTCGCCGAACGGATGAAGTTTTCGGCGATGCTCTGGTTCAGCGCTTTATGGCTGATCGTCGTCTATATGCCGATTTGCCATTGGATGTGGGGTAACGGCTGGCTGGCCGCGCTGGGTGCCAAGGACTTCGCCGGTGGGATCGTGATTCACGTCAATGCCGGCGTGGCGTCCCTGGTCTCGGCCTTGGTCATCGGCAACCGGAAAGGTTTTCCGACCGTGGCCATGCCGCCGCATAACATGACCATGGTCGTCACCGGCGCCGGCATGCTGTGGTTCGGCTGGTTTGGCTTCAACGGCGGCAGCGCCCTGAAGGCCGACGGTAGCGCCGGCATGGCGATCGCGGTGACTCATATCGCCGCCGCCGCCGGTTCGCTGACCTGGATGACCATCGAATGGCGCCGCTTCGGCAAACCCAGTGTGTTGGGCATCGTCACCGGCATGGTGGCCGGTTTAGGCACCATTACGCCGGCTTCGGGCTTTGTCGGTCCGATCGGCGGTCTGGTCATCGGCATTGTTGCCGGTATCGTTTGCTTTTATGCGACGCAATACGTGAAGCGCGGCCTGAAAATCGACGATTCGCTGGACGTGTTTCCGGTGCATGGCGTCGGCGGCTGCGTCGGCTCCATTTTGACCGGTGTGTTCGCGGCGGAAAGTTTCGGCGGCTTGGGGCTGAACGGTGTCAGCATCGCCGAGCAAGTCGGCGTGCAAGCGCTGGCGGTGTTGGTGACCATCGTTTGGAGCGCCGCGTTCAGCTATCTGGTCTTGAAGCTGCTCGACAAAACCATCGGTTTGCGGGTCAGCGAAGACGAAGAAGTCGAAGGTCTCGACATCGCGCTGCACGAAGAAACCGGTTACCACAATCTATAACTACGCCAGCGTTTGCCGGCTCGAGCGGGCGGAGACCGACTCCGCCCGTTTTCATCAACCTCAGTGGAAATTCATGCCTATCCCACTTTCCGAACTGGAAACCATCGTGCGCGCCGCCGGCGCGATTGCGATGACTTATTTCAACGATCTGGACCAATTGGCCGTCAGCAAAAAAAGCGCACGCGATCTGGTCACCGACGCCGATGTCGCGGTCGAACATTATCTGAAACAGGCCTTGACCGAAAAATGGCCGGAATACGGCTTCTGGGGCGAGGAGAGCGGCCAAACCGCCAACCAAAACCAGCGCTGGATCGTCGATCCGATCGACGGTACCCATTCGTTTTCGAAAGGCCAGTATTTTTGGGGCGTCAGCGTGGCCTTGGAAATTGCCGGCGAATTGGTGGTCGGCGCGGTGTACGGCCCGGCTCTGGACGACTACTACTGCGCGGCTAAAGGCCAAGGTGCCTGGAAAAACGGCAAGCCGATCCGGGTGTCGGACGAGACCAGTCTGGCCGCCAGCATGGTGTCGACCGGCTTCGCCTGTTTGCGCCAGTATTTGCCGGACAACAACCTGCCTCGCTTCTGCCGCATCGCCCAGGCGACCACCGGCCAGCGTCGAATGGGTTCGGCGGCATTGGATTTATGCACGGTGGCCGACGGTCAGGTCGATGCGTTCTGGGAACAGGAATTGAATTTGTACGACGTGGCTGGTGGGGCATTGGTCGTTCTAGAAGCCGGTGGCACGCTGACCGATTTTCAGGGCAATCCCGGCGTGTTTCCCAAGCAGATATTGGCCACGAACGGCAAAATTCTCGATCAGCTTTTGCCGTTGATGTAATGGCTGACGACACTAACTCCTGTTTTTTGACGGTGCTTGGCGATGACTAAACCGGCGGCGGTGATTTTCGACGGCACGCCGCTGAGCATCGAGGCCGTGATCGGTATCGCGCGCGGCACGGCCGCCGCGGTGCTGAGCGAGGCGGCGGAATTTATCGCCCGCATCGATCGCGGCGCCGGTTTCGTCGATACCTTGCTGGCCGAGGAAGGTTGCGTCTACGGCGTCACCACCGGCTACGGCGATTCGTGTACCGTCGCGGTGCCGGTCGAATTGGTCGGGCAATTGCCGGTGCGTTTGTATCGCTTTCACGGTTGCGGTTTGGGCGAGGACTTCGATCCGGAACAAACCCGCGCCATTTTGGTGGCTCGCCTGACCAGTTTGGCGCGCGGTTACTCCGGCGTGCGCTATCGCTTATTGCAACACCTGACTCTATTGCTGCGCCGCGACATTCTGCCGTTGATCCCGCAAGAAGGCTCGGTCGGGGCCAGCGGCGATCTGACGCCGCTGTCCTATCTGGCCGCCGTGCTGGCCGGCGAGCGCGACGTGCTGTACCAAAACCGGCGCCGGCCGGTCGCCGAGGTTTACGCGGAACTGGGCATTGCGGCGCTGGTCTTCAAACCCAAGGAAGCCTTGGCGATCATGAACGGCACGGCGGCGATGACCGGTCTGGCCTGTCTGGCCTTCGGCCGCGCCGAATATCTGTCCCGGCTGGCGGCGCGCATCACCAGCCTGGCGGTCACCGCAATGCAAGGCAACGCCTACCATTTCGACGCCAAATTGTTCCAGCTCAAGCCGCATCCCGGTCAGACCAAAGTCGCGGCGCGGATTCGCACCGATTTGCAATGGCACGCGGAAATGCCGCGCAACGACAGCCGTTTGCAGGATCGCTATTCGCTACGCTGCGCGCCGCATGTGATTGGGGTGTTGGAAGACGCCTTGCCTTGGTTGCGGCAAATGATAGAAACCGAGCTGAACAGCGCCAACGATAATCCGCTGATCGATGCCGACGACGAGCACGTGTTGCACGGCGGGCATTTTTACGGCGGCCATATCGCGTTGGCGATGGACACCATGAAAACCGCCGTCGCCAACATCGCCGACTTGCTGGACAGGCAGCTGGCGCAACTGGTCGATCCCAAATTCAATCACGGCCTGCCGGCCAATCTGGCGGGCGAGGCCGGCGAACTGGCGCCGCTCAATCACGGCTTCAAGGCCGTGCAAATCGCCGCGTCGGCCTGGACCGCCGAAGCCCTGAAATTGACGATGCCGGCCAGCGTATTCTCCCGATCCACCGAATGCCACAACCAGGACAAGGTCAGCATGGGTACGATTGCCGCGCGCGACTGCCTGCGCATCCTGGAATTGACCGAGCAGGTGGCGGCGGCGGCATTGCTGGCCAGCGTGCAAGCCGTGGAATTGCGCGGCGGCGCGCTGTTGTCCGAGCCGTTGAGCGACACCTGCGCCGATCTGCGCCGTCTGGTCGCGCCGCTGACCGAGGACCGGGCCTTGGACGGCGAATTGCGGGCCTGTCTCGACGCGATACGCAGCCAGCGCTGGTCTTTATATGACTAAGTCCGTGCTGGAAGCCGAAGTCGCCATCGATATCCCGTTTCACGATGTCGACATGATGGCCGTGGCCTGGCACGGCCACTATTGCAAATATTTCGAAGTGGCGCGTTGCGCGCTGTTGGACAAGATAGCCTACAACTATCCGCAAATGCGGGACTCCGGCTTCGCCTGGCCGCTAGTGGATCTGCGCATCCGCTACGTCAAACCGGCCCGTTTCGGGCAGCGGGTGGTGGTAAAAGCCAGCCTGCGCGAATGGGAGTATCGTTTGAAAATCGACTATCTGATCCTCGACCAGACCAGCGGCGATCGCTTGACCAAGGGCTATAGCGTGCAGGTTGCCGTCGATTTAAACAGCGGTGAGTTGTGCTGGCAATCGCCGCCGGTGCTGCTCGCCAAATTGGGCTTGGTGTCGCCGTGTTCCGACTGAGCCTGGTAATGCTGATGTTGCTCGTGCCGCCGGCCTGGGCCGACGACGTGTTGGACCAAGTCCGGGCGATACTGCAACCCGAGCCGATCGCGGTCGGCCATTTTCGGCAAACCAAGCAACTGGCCTTCCTGCAACAACCTTTGGTGTCGGAAGGCGAATTCGTTTACGCCCAAAGCGGTGGCGTGATCTGGAATACCGTCAGCCCGGTCGCTTCGACGGTATTGATCGGCGGAGACCGGATGGTTTCCGAGCAGGGCGAGCAAGCCCTGCCGCCCAGTTTCGGCCAATTGATACCGGCACTGTTGGGCGGCGACTTCGCTCGATTGCGGACGGACTTCGAGATTCAAGGCAGCGTCCAGGCCCGGAGTTGGCGCTTGCAGTTCCTACCCAAGGACCCGCTGCTCGCCAAGATCGTCGCCGAACTGGTACTGTCCGGCGATAGCGACTTGCGCGGCTTCGATATTCTGGAAAGCGGCGGCAACCGTTCCAGTACCGTCTTCGAACAAATCAGCCATCCGGCCCAACTGACGCCGGCACAGGCGGCCGAATTTGAACGTTTATCGCCCTAGGCTGTATGCGCTGATTTGGTGTCTGGCGATGACTGCGCTGGCTTGGCAGGCGGCGCGCGACTGGTCGCGGGATTGGCTGGAAACCGGTTTCATGGCCTTGCTGCCGGTCGCGGAACAACGCCCGGACGTGGCCGAGGCGATTGCCGCGCGGAATCGGCAAATCCAAGGCAAGCTGATTTGGCTGGCCGGCGCGGCGAGCGCCGATCAAGCCGTCGCCGCGATTCGGCAAGTCCACCGCGAGCTGGCGGCCAGCGGTTTGTTCGCGAGTTTGCCGCTGGAACGCGCGGCGGACGTTGCGGCGCCGGCCTATCGGCGTTGGTTTGACTATCGCTATCAGTTATTGGACGACGCCACCCGGCAAACCCTCAGCCAAGATCCTGCCAAAATCGCCGCCGAAAATCTGGCCTGGCTGTACAGTCCGGTCGGCCAATTGCAGACCGCCGGCTTGGAACGCGATCCCTGGCTACTGTTCAACCGCTATCTGCGGGCCCGGCAGCCGTTGGCGGCCAGCCTGCACCAAGGCGTCCCGCTGATCAAGCGCGACGGCCGCTACTGGGCCCTGCTGATCGGCGAATGGCCGGATAGCGACCTGAAACTGGATAAACTGGGCACCCTGCTAAGCCTCAACCAGCGGCTGACCGGGCAAATCGCCGAGCAGGGCGGCGAGTTGCTGGCGACCGGCATGCCGCTATTTACCGCCCATGGCTCGCATAGCGCTCAGCAAGAGATGTCGCTGATCGGCGGCGGATCGACGCTAGGCTTGCTGATCTTGCTCTGGGCGGCGTTCCGCGGCCCGCGGCCCTTGCTGCTGTCGTGTCTGGCGGTCGCCGCCGGCTTGTTCGCGGCTTGGGTATTGAGCCTGCAACTGTTCGGCAAGCTGCATATTCTGACGCTGGTGTTCGGTTCCAGCCTGGTCGGGGTCGTCGTGGATTATGCGCTGCATTTTTTCTGCGACGGCATGGGCTTGCCGGATTGGACGCCGCGCCAGGGCTTGGCCTATGTGCTGCCCGGCATCGGCTTCGGCCTGTTGACCAGCTTGCTGGGCTACGCTGGTTTGGGCTGGTCGCCATTTCCGGGCTTGCGAGAAATCGCCGCGTTTTCGGCGATCGGTTTGATCGTGTCGTGGCTGACTGTCGTCGCGGTGTTCCCGAGCTTGCTGGGCGGCTTTCGCATGCCGCATCGGCCGGCCGTGTTACGGTTGACCCGTTATTGGCAGCAAGTCTGGCCGGGTTGGCTTAACCGCCATCGGATCGCGCTGGCACTAAGCCTGGCGGTCTTGCTGGTCGGCGGCTTGACCCAATTACAGCCCAAGGACGACGTGCGCCTGTTGCAATCGGCTCCGACCAGTTTGCTGGCCGCCGACGCCAAACTCAAGCAAGTGCTGGCGATTGGCTACGACAGTCAGTTTTTTCTGGTCAGTGGCGCCGATCAAACAGAATGGCTCGCCAACGAACATCGGCTGCTGGCTGGTTTAAACGGCATTCGCGGGCAGGGCGGATTGGCGGGTTACGACGCGATCAGCGCGGCTTGGCCCGATCCGGAGCGGCAGCGCGCCGATTACCGCTTGCTGCAAACCACGCTGTACGACAACGTGAGATTGAAAACCTATATGACGGGCTTGGGCTTCAGCGCCCAAGCCGCGGCCGAGGAAGCCCGCCAATTCGTCGCCGCCGAGGCAAGGGTCTTGCCGCTGGCCGATTGGCTGGCCGCCGCCGATCCCGGTCAGCGCGGCCTGTGGCTGGGTTGCGATGTTGGTGCCTGCCGTAGCGTGGTGGCATTGAGCGGCGTTGCCGATCTGGCCGGTCTCGCCGCGGCGCAAAACCTGCCAGGGGTGGCCTGGGTGGATCAGGCCGGGCAAATGTCGGCGCTATTCGCCCGCTACCGCGCGATGGTCACCGGCTTGTTGCTAGGCGTGTGCGGCTTGTTGCTGGCCGCGCTGGTCTTTAAATTGGGCTGGCGCAGCGGTTTGCAGGTCATGGCCGTGCCGGCCGTCGCGATGGCGGCGGCCTTGGCGATATTGGGCTGGCGCGGCGAATTGTTTACCTTGTTCAATCTGTTCGCGCTGATGCTGGTGCTGGAAGTCGGCGTCGATTACGCGGTGTTCTTTCATCTGGCCGGCAGCGAACGGCGCGACTCGACCGGACTCGCCGTCACGCTGTCCGCATTCAGCACCTTGCTGGCCTACGGACTCCTGGCGCTCAGCTCGACCGCCATCGTCCACGCCTTTGGCCTGACCCTGGCGGTCGGCATCACCACCGCATTTTTACTGGCGCCGCTGGTTGGTTTCAGCGCGCGGCCGAGCCGGATTTAACGGTGTGGGTTGGGATGGCTTTTGTCGATTGAATCAGCTGACGAGTCGAAAGAGTGCTGGGTCTCCGCGCGACAGTCTTTGGCGATCGGTCAAATACGAGCGGGTTTAGCTGTACGCCTAGATTCCGTCGCCCAAGTCGGCGCTTCAATTCTGGAATATATCGATAGAGCAACCACGAACGGCCGCATTCGCGACTGAAACTAAAAACTCGGCGTCAGGCATATAACGACGGATTGCCAACTCTCCGGTTAGCCGTCTGAACCATAACCGGGGTTTCACTTTAAATCGTCGATTTTCTGTTCAAATCAATGGCGTTACTTTTAGCTGCCGGTGAGGGTTACTAAGATGCCCATGCCGAATCGATTTCTCGCGAGCTGCCGCTTCGTTAATCTTATCGAGCGGCGATTCGACTTCGTTTGTTTTAATTGGAAACATATGTTGACACCGGTTGAAAATTGACTATGTAGATCGGTAAATTCCGGCTGAAAATGGGCCACAGGCTATTAGCCTGTCCTGTCCAAACATCAGACAGGTGCTTAGAGGGTGGCAATCATGATCTTTTACGCCAAAATCAGGCGGATGGTTTTCCGCGACCAGTTGTCCATCATTGAGATTGCCAGAGATGCACGAGTCTGTTCCGCAATGCCAAGAAATGGCCGAGAATGGCGAATGGTGCCGAGCTGACTTATCAACGCCGTGCCATGCCGGCACCGAGAAGCAGGGCAATGGAGTTCATCGTTGACGGGGTGCCGACCCCTAGACCGGTGTAGTCAACGCAAATTGACAAATACAGTCTGCTATCCAACGGATTCGACACTATATCGTGAGCGCGGCGCCAAGCTCATTTTCGCGGCGCGCGGGAAAGGTTACGAAATGCCGGCACCGTGGTCGCTGGTCGGCGGGGAAGGCGTTTTTAGTCGCTGGAAATTGAATACTAAGGCGATCAATAGGGAAAAATTTCCCCATTCAGGCATAAAAAAACCGGCGGTGAAGCCGGTTTAGTATAGCGCAAGCCATTGAATTATGGCGGAGAGCTAGGGATTCGAACCCCAGGAGGGGTATAAGCCCTCAACGGTTTTCAAGACCGCCGCTTTCGACCGCTCAGCCAGCTCTCCATGAGCCGCGTATTTAACCAGAAGTTTTTTTTGAAATCTAGTATTTTTTGTGGCTTGATGACGATACGGACTCGAATCGCGGTGGCGGAATTTTCTAAGTGTTTGTTGGTAATTGCAAAATCGGCGCGGATGTTGGCGGCTTTGGCGGTCCGGGCCGGCTTCGAGGTGGTCGCCGTCGATTGCTTTGCCGATGACGATACCCGGCAAATCGCAAATCAAACTTATCGGGTGCGTTCATTGGCCTGGGACGACATCAAGCTCGCGGTAATTAACGCCCGTGGGCGCTTCCGGATTGCCGACGTCTTGTACGGGAGCGGCTTTGAAACGCATCCGGATAGTTTGATGAAGCTGGCGCGGGATTGGCGATTGCTCGGCAACCAGGCCGATACTTTTTGCCGGTTGCAGGATAAACGGGATTTTTTTGCGTTGCTGACGCGACTGGCGATACCTTATCCTCAGGTTGTTTTCCAGGCGCCGACCGAGGCGGGCGAATGGTTGCGCAAGCCTTGGCGAGGCGAGGGCGGTTTGGGCATCGCCAGATTGATGGAGTCGGAGCGGCGGGATGCGAGCGGCGAGGGGTATTGGCAACGTTACGTCGACGGCATCGCGATGTCGGCGTTGTTCGTTGCCAATGGCGAGTCGGCGCGGGTGGTGGGATGGAATCGGCAATGGCGCGCGAATTTAGGTCCGGACTTCGCGTTTGTGTTTGCCGGTGCCGTCGGCTCGGTACCGATACCGAGTGAGGTGTCGCAAGCCTTGCGAACAGTCGTGGTCCAATTAACGGCTGAATACGGTTTGCGCGGCCTGAACAGTTTGGATTTTATGTTGGTACCCGACGGTTTTCGGGTGTTGGAGCTTAATCCCCGCGTGTCGGCTAGCGCTCAGCTTTACGGCGACGATTTGCTGGTATCGCATCTGCGCGGAAGTCTTGGATTGTCGCTGGATAATGTCGCATCGGCACCGGTGTCCAAGGCGGTGCGTACCGTGTTCGCTGATCGGAACCTCCGTGTCGCCGACGATTTTTCTTGGCCGGACTGGGTCGCGGATAGGCCGCCAGGCGGCGCTTTTTTTGGCGCGGGCCAGCCGATATGCAGTATTATTGCGGCCGGTAAAAATTCGGGCCTGGCGATGCTGCAGTTACGCCGCCGGTTACACATTCTCGGAACATTATTGGAAACAGGTCGTTAATCTCATGCAATATCAGGCAAGCGTCAATAAACTTACCCAGCCCTTGGTTCAAACATTGTTGGATAACGCCGACAAGCTGCGCTTGGGTGTCGAGCGCTTGGAAAACGGTTGCACAATTATCGACGCCGGAATCAATGTACCAGGCGGTTTGGAAGCCGGGCGAATCATCACCGAGATTTGCATGGGCGGCATGGGTACCGCGACGATTTCGCAGAGTTCCTACACCGCTCATTGGCCGCTGACGATCAATGTCCATGCAACCAATCCGGTATTGTCCTGTTTGGGTAGCCAGTATGCCGGGTGGAGTTTGTCGCACGGCAAATATTATGCTTTGGGCTCCGGCCCGGCGCGGGCGCTTGCCACCAAGATCAAGGACGGCGTGGTCGAACCGGTCGAAGAACTGTACAAAGAGCTGGAATATCGGGATGTCGCCGAGCGCGCGGTTCTGGTAATCGAAAACGATGCGGTCCCACCGCTCGAAATCGTCGAGAAGGTTGCAGCCGCGTGCGGTCTGGCGCCGTCAGCCTTGACCATCATCGTCACGCCGACCAGTAGTCTGGCCGGCGGTGTGCAAGTTGTCGGCCGGGTTTTGGAAGTGGCGATGCACAAGGCTCATGCCTTGCACTTCCCACTGGAAAACATCGTCGACGGTTCCGGTAGCGCGCCGATTTGCCCGCCGCATCCGAATTTCGTCAAGGCGATGGGACGTACCAACGATGCGATTTTGTTCGCCGGTCAAGTCCATTTGTTCGTGAAAGGCAGTGACGAAGCCGCCGAAAAACTGGCTAAAGAATTGCCCAGTTCCACGTCGAAAGATTACGGCAAACCGTTTGCAGAGATTTTCAAGGCTTACGAATACGATTTTTTCAAAATCGACGCGATGTTGTTCAGTCCGGCCAGCGTGATCGTCACGGCGGTCGACTCCGGCAAAAGTTTCCGGGCCGGCCAATTGGATAACGCGCTGTTGGACCTATCTTTCGGCCTCTAAGCCTTTTTCCTTTCGTTCGAATAACGCGGCTTCCAGCCGCGTTTCCGTTTTTTACGTCCTTAAATTATTTTGCATCGAATCGCGATTATCACCGACGACCCCGGCTGGCATGGCAAGCAATTGACCCACGCTTTCGCCGGTCTGGGCTATTCCGCCGACTTCGTGTCACTCACGGCATGCAGTTTCCAATTGACCAACTCGGGTCTGCCGATCGCGTTGCCCGGCTACCCCGATCATTTGCCGCGCGCGGTATTCGTGCGCGGCGTGCCGGGCGGTTCGCTGGAAGAGGTGGTGTTTTATCTGGACATCTTGCACGCGTTGAAAATTGCTGGCGTGCCGGTGTACAACGATGCCGGGGCGGTCGAACGTAGCGTCGACAAAGGCATGACCAGCTTTTTACTACAACAGGCTGGGCTGGCGACCGCCACCACCTGGGTGACTCGCGACCGCGAACAGGCGCTGGCGGTTGCGGAACAGGAGTTGCGCGACGGCCATTTTCTGATCAGCAAGCCCTTGTTCGGTTCGCAAGGCGAGGGCATTCGCCGCATCGAAAAGTCTACCGACTTGTTGTGGTTGACCGGCAGTCGCGGCATTTATTATTTGCAACGTTTTATCGAGTGCGACGGCGACGGTTATTCGGATATCCGGGTGTTTGTCGTCAACGGTCGCGCGGTAGCCGGCATGCGGCGGCGCGGGATTTCTTGGTTGAACAACGTGGCGCGGGGCGCTACCTGCGAATGCATCGAATTGGACGAGGCTTTGGCGGCCTTGGCGGTCGCGGCGACCGAAACTCTCCGCATGGACTACGCCGGTGTCGATATCATTCACGACGCCGAGGGGTGTTACCGAGTGATAGAAGTCAATAGCGTACCGGCCTGGAAGGGTTTACAAAGCGTCTGCGATATCGACGTCGCCGCTTGTTTGGCCAGCGATTTGGTTGAACGTTATTTGCATTGAGATGGCCGTTATCGATCGCCAGTCTTTGATGGAGGCTTATAGCCAAGCCTGCGAGATCGAATTGCAGGCATTCAAGCCGGGTAACGTCAGCATTTACAGTTCCGCGCACGATATGACGGTCGACGACTTTCGGATTAGCGCCCAAGTCAGCCGCGCGCCGATCACGAATCCAGACTTCAGCTTGGGTGAAAAAATCTATCACGCGGTCGCCGCGACCCGTCAGGCTGTCAATTGCAACACCAATTTGGGGATTATTTTGCTATGCGCGCCGGTTTTGCAGGCCGCGGCCGGCTTGGCGGCCGGCGACTCGTTGCATGCAGCGCTGGCGCGGGTGTTGGAAACAACCACGCAATCCGACGCGGAGTGGGTGTTTCGGGCTATCGAGCTGGCTGCGCCGGGCGGATTGGGGACATCGGATGCCCACGATGTTCGCGAGACGCCGAATGTGACCCTGTTGGAAGCAATGGACTACGCCGCCGAGCGCGATTTAATCGCCGCCCAATACGTTAATCGGTTTAAAGACGTTTTTGATTTTTCGGTTTTACGATATAATCGTGCTTTCGTTTTGTCTGGCGATTTCGGCTGGTCGGCGTTGGCGGTGTATGCTGCGATATTGGCCCGGTTTCCCGATAGTCATGTCGAGCGAAAGTATGGACAGCAATACACAGAGTGGATTAAGGGGGAAATGGTCGAGCTCGAAAGAGCTTTGCAGGCAGCCTTCGCGCCTGACAAGTTGATGCCGGTTCTATATGAATTGGATAAAACTTTCAAGGCAAAAAAAATCAATCCAGGCACAACTGCGGACCTGACGGTCGCAACCGTGCTCGTGGTGCTTCTGGAACAATTGGTTAGCGGTACAAGCGGCTAACCGTTGATAGACGGACCTAGACCGAAACGACAATTTAAGGACATAACAGTGTCTATTTTTTGGTTCAATCTTATCTTAAGGGGATAAATTTAAAATGGCTAAAATCAATAACTTACGCGTTGGTGAATCTTTGGTTGGCGAAGGCAACGAAATTGCCCACATCGACTTGATCATCGGCCCACGCGGTTCCGCGGCTGAAACTGCTTTTGCAAACGCTCTGACCAACAACAAAGACGGTTTCTCTACTCTGTTGGCGGTTGTCGCTCCTAACCTGATGGTTAAACCAGCGACCATCTTGTTCAACAAAGTGACCATCAAAGGTTCTAAACAAGCCGTTCAAATGTTCGGACCTGCTCAACGCGCTGTTGCAATGGCTGTTGCCGACTCTGTTGAAGACGGTACTATCCCTGCTGACGAAGCTGATGACTTGTTCATTTCTGTTGGCGTATTCATCCACTGGTTGGCTGAAGACGACGCAAAAATCGAAGAATTCAACTACAAAGCGACTAAAGAAGCGATTGAGCGCGCTGTTGCCGGCACTCCGACTGCAAAAGAAGTCGTTGCTGCCAAATCTGGTGCAAAACACCCATTTGCTGCTAACAACGTTTAAGTTTAAGACGCGAAGGTTGTTAAAAATACCCCGGCTTGCCGGGGTATTTTTTTGTCTAAAGGTTTTCCAGATCCGGGCCGGTCAGCGCACCGTTATGTAAGGCGCTGGCTACCAATGCGGCGCGCACGCCGATTTCGGCCAGCCGGCGCAAATCGTCGCGGTTACGCACGCCGCCGGCGGCCACGAAGCACCGGTTCGGATGGCGGATCTGCAATTCGCTTAACAAAGTGCAGTCGGGACCGCCATGACCGCCGACCTTATCCAAGGTCATCGCTATGACGGTTTCCGGCCAGTAGTTCGTGAACCTCTGCCAGCCAGGGTCGCCCAGCGCGCGCTGGTGTTTGAAATCCAAGGATAGAATGGCCGAGCCGCCGGACAAATCGAAGGCTTGGCGTTGCGATTCGGTACCGACCACCGGCCGCAGATTTCCGCGAGACGGAATGGCGACGGCCGGGCCGCCGTCGTCGATCCAGAACGTCAGATCCGCGAAGGTTTCGGCTAGCTTTAGAATCTCGCGGCGGTGGCTGCCGCGAGCCTCGATGGCGTCTAGGTCCGCGATGTAAAAGGTCGTAAAGGCATGCAGATTTAGAAATGCCTCGACCACGGCGATCGGCTCGCTGGCTTCGCAGATCGACGATTGCGGATGTACAGGCCGATAGCGGCTACGGTCGCCGCCGGCAGCCAACACGACTTCGCCGTCCTTTAAATCGATTACCGGAATAACCTGCATCGCACCGACCATGAAAATTTTGGTGTTCGAATATATCACCGGCGGCGGTTTTGCCGGTCAGTCTTTGCCGGCCGGCTTGGCGGCCGAGGGCGGGCAGATGTTACAGGCATTACTGCACGAACTGAAGGCCTTGCCCGGTATTGAGTTGACGGTGATGCTCGATAGCCGCTGCCAACGCCCCAATGTATTGACCGAAGCGGAGGTCGTGCGCGTTAACCATCCGGACATCCGCACCATTCTGCCCAAGCTGTTGAATGCCACGGATTGCTTTTGGCCGATCGCGCCGGAGACCGACGGCATTCTGCATACCCTCGCCGAGATCGCCGCCGCCAACCGGACTCCGACCCTGTTGTCCGACCCCGCCACGCTGGCGGTTTGCGCGGATAAGCTGGCGAGCTACCGAGTGTTTTGCACGCTAGGCTTACCGGCCGTGCCGACCCGAAGCCTCGTCGACGATTTCGCCGATTGGCGCGGACGCTTGGTGGTCAAGCCCGTCGATGGCGTTGGTTGCGAGGGCGCTCGGTTACTGACTACCGAGCAATTTTCCGATTGGCGCAATCGCTGCTCCGATCCGATGCGTTATGTGGTCCAGCCCTATTGCGAAGGTAGACCTTCCAGCTTGTCCGCGTTGTTTGCCGGCGGGCGAGCGTGGTTGCTGAGCGTCAATCGCCAACTGATCGAGGTGGTCGATGGCGGCTTCGCGTTGCGCGGTTGTCGGGTGAATGTCGCGGTTGCGTCGCGGTCCCTGTACCAGGGATGGCTGGATCAATTGGCGGTCGGTTTGCCGGGTTTGTTCGGCTACGTTGGGGTGGATTGGCTGGAAACCGCCGACGGCGGCGGTCAATTGTTGGAAATCAATCCGCGTTTGACCAGTTCCTATGCCGGGGTCGGCCAAGCCATTGGTATCAATGTCGCCGAACAAGTGTTGCGTTGCCTCGACGGCGTGCCGGAAAGTTTTCAAACCGATAGCCAAACCGTCGATATTATTTTCAATCATTAAACGAATTCATGGCTCAACGTATCGCGGGATGGGATATTGGCGGCGCCCATGTCAAATTGGCGCTATTGGACGAACACGGCGGATTGAGCGGGGTCGAGCAACGGCCGTGTCCGCTGTGGAAGGGCTGCGATTATCTGGCCGCGGTACTGGCTGAACTGGACCAGGCCTACGGTTTGGCCGATTATCGCCACGCGGTGACGATGACCGGCGAATTGGCGGACGGATTCACCAGTCGCGAACAAGGCGTGCGAGCCATTGTCGCCACCATCGGCCAGCGCTTTGGTTACGATCGTATCGAGGTGTTTGCCGGCCGGGCCGGCTTTCTCGGCGGATCGGACGTCGCGCCGGCCGATACGCTGGCCATTGCCTCTGCCAACTGGCTGGCCAGCGTATTTTGGCTGGCGGAGCAGTTGCCGGATGCTTTGTTCGTCGATATCGGCAGTACCACGACCGACCTGTTGCTGATTGAAAACGGTTGTCCGCGAATCGAAGGCTATACCGATTATCAGCGTTTGATTTCCGGCGAATTGCTCTATACCGGTGTCGTTCGTACCTCGGTGATGGCGCTTGCCGACACGGCCGAATTCAACGGGCGGCAACAAGGTCTGATGGCCGAGCATTTTGCGACAACCGCCGATATATACCGGGTAACCGGCGATTTGCAGGAGCACCACGATCAAACCGAGAGCGCCGACGGTGCCGAAAAAACGCCGCAAGCCAGCGCCAGACGCTTGTCCAGGTTGACCGGCTACGATTTTGTCGAAGCCGATTGGCCGCTGTGGCAGGCGTTCGCCGCCCGCTTGAAAGACGTGCAAAAGCAAAAGGTGACTCGCGCTTCGCTCGCGCGAATGCAACGCGCCACCCGACTGCCGGTTTGGGTTGGCGCCGGCGTCGGCCGGTTTTTGATCAGGGAGATTGCCGATGACTTGGGCTACGCGTACCGAGATTTTTCGGAGTTGCTGGCGAAGCCAAACGGCGAGTGTTCGCGCTTGGATGCCGCCGATTGCGCACCGGCGGTCGCGGTGGCATTGTTAGCGGATCGGCGTCGGCATGCCGGACAACCTTAAAGTCGCGACCGTTTACAATTTCTGGGCGGCGCTGCACCTGCGGACGATTGAGAAAATCAAAACGTAAGAATATGCTTACAAAAAGGATGGAAGTATTTCTAGGCTTAATCACTCGATTTATCAAGCCATCCGTTAAGGTATATCGACTAAACTACACGCGCGGCGAACGGATGAATTTTAAATCGCTGTAATTAAAAAATGACAAAAATGGGTTGGGGTAATGCTCTCGTTTCTTTGGAAAAATCGCGAATTGGAAGAACTCAAGCTGCAATTGGCCGATGCTCACCGGCAAATTCAACAGCAGACCGATGAGTTGGAGCAGTCGCGTCTTGCGTTACAGCAGGCGCACGCCGGCAACATGGCACTGCAAGCGGCGCACCAGCGCGATTTAGGCACGATTGCCCATTTGCAGAACTTCGGCCAATCCTTGCTGAATATGCAGACCAGTCTGCTAACCTTGGCCAACCGGCTGCGCGACGAAAAAGACAATGCCATCGAAGCCCAGGGCATCTCGATTACCAGCAGCGAGGCCATTAAGCGGATTTCCCACAACTTGGTCGAATTGGCCGACGGTTCCAGCCATGCCGCCGAACAAGCCGGCTCGCTGGATCAAAGTTCGCGGGAAATCATCGGCGTGGTCAAATTAATTCGCGACATCGCCGATCAAACCAATTTATTGGCGCTGAATGCGTCGATCGAGTCCGCTCGGGCTGGCGAGCAAGGGCGCGGCTTCGCTGTGGTGGCGGACGAAGTGCGCACCCTGGCGCAACGTACCGCCGAAGCGACCAATAAAATATCGGCGCTGGCCGAATCCATCCGCAACGCCAGCGGCGGTACCCGCGAGCAAATGAGCCAGTTGGCGGACCACGCCAGAACGTATAGCGAGGAAGGTCAACGCGCGACCGGCACGATGCGCGAGCTGTTGGACTTTTCGGTGACGATGGAAAAAGTGGTGGCGGCTTCGTCGCTGCGCAGTTTCTGCGAATTGGCCAAATTGGACCATTTGATTTACAAGTTCGAAGTTTACAAAGTGTTGTTCCGCTTGTCGTCGAAGACGATTCGGGACTTTGCCGAACATACCGAGTGCCGCTTAGGCAAGTGGTATTATCAGGGCGAAGGTCGGGCCTGCTTTTCCAAGCTCCCAGGTTATTCGGAAATCGAGCAACCGCACATGACCGTGCATCAGGCGGCGCTGAAAGCCTTGACGGCTCATACTGCCGGCGACGATCAAACCATGCTGGCCTCGGTGGGACGGATGGAACAGGCCAGTTTGGATGTGCTCAGCAATCTGGAGAAAATCGCCCACAGCGCCGAGGTCGATGCCGGCGTGTTATGCAAAGCCCATTGAGCCGCCGCCGTAGAGTCTCAAAACCCCAGTACGCTTCGTAAATACAGAAAGGCCAAGGTCAAATAAACCGCAAAGCTGACCGCCAGCAACCAAGGCCGGCGGCGCGGACTTGCCCAAGCCGGCAAATGCGGCGGCAGCAGGCGGTGATTCAGCCAATACAGTAGCGGTGGAAACAGGATGGTGCCGGCGAAGCCTATCACGGCGCTGGTCAATATTAGCGGGCCGGGCGCGTCCAACTGCATCGTGAAGCAGGTAATCAGCGTTAACAATCCCAAAAACAAATAATACCAGCGCCGCGCCGGCCAGCGTTGCGCGGCCGGAAACAGCGTCAGCACGATGTCGGCCTGGATGCGGCTGACCGCATCGGCGGTGGCCAACCAGGTGTCGGTTAAAAACGCCGCCGCCACTACCAGGAACAACAGCCTGCCGATTTCGCCCCAACTGACCGCGAAGAACTGGCTTTGAACGACAGCCAGTTCGTATTCTTGCGGCAACAGGCCTTTGGGATAGAGCAGCGCATAGGCCAGTAGGCAGGTCATCAAGGTCGTCAACAAATTGCCGAGGATGCCGACCAGAATGTCGGCGCTTAAGAAGCGCCGCCAGGTTTGCCAGCGTTCGGCGCTCTCGGGCTCGTCTCGCGGCAGAAAGCCGTCGCTGAGTACCGCTTCCTCGCTACCGCCCAATCCGGTAATCCGGCCGACCCAGGCGGCCATGCCGGCGCCTTTGTCGCGCAGCCAGTACGAATAAAACAAAATCCAGAAGCCGCCCAGGCCCGCAAAGGTGATCGCCGTCAATAATTTGCTGGCGTCGCCGGCTTCCCAAGGCCGCGCCATTGCCGCCGTCGGTCCCAGCAAGCCGCGCGCGAACTCGGGCAGCGTGGCGGTTACGTCGCTTTGCAGGCAGGCCGACAACAAACCGACCACGGTGATCACCGCGACCAGCTTCATGAAGCGTTCGATCAAGGTGTAAATGACGCCGCTGGCCAGGATCGCGGCCAGAAATACCGCGATGGACAAATAGCCCCAAAACAGACTTTGCTCGCGTTGGCTCCAGCCGTCCGGCCAATGCGTTAATTCGGCCATCGCGGTGCCGCCGGCCGACGCGAAGGCGCCGAACCAAAAAAACGATACCGACATCAACAGCCACAGAAAGATGCCGAGCCGGCGGTTCAAACGAATGAAGCCGTGAAAGATGCTTTCGCCGGTCAGCAGGGTGTAGCGGCCTATCTCCAGATTTAACGGATATTGCAACAAGCAAGCCGGTACCAGTAGCCAAAGAAAGGTCAAACCGTATTTGGCGATCATGTACGGCCACCAGATCAGCTCGCCGCTGCCTTGCGCCAGCGCCATCCAGACCACGCCAGGTCCCAGGGCAGCCCACCAACCGGGAAAGGCCGGAATGGCGCGGCGAGGAAGAGCATCTAACGGAGTTTTATTCATGGGTCGGAATCGGACGCTGTCAAAAGCCGGTCATTTCCGCAAATTCGCCGGAATTTGGCAAGTCCGGCTTGTCGCTAGCGGAGCATCGGCCGTTACAAAATCGCGAACGTGGCCGGTCCGATTCGGACCGGCCACGGTTTGAGCGGTCTCCAACGCAGGCGGAGCCCTATTCTCCAGATTATTCAAAGTCTAGGTGCAGGAAGGGCTTTAGACCCGATTTTTGACGGAACAGCGTCGCGGCATATTCCACCCCAAACCAGCCACCGATTCCAATCGAAAACCGCCACCGGTTTCAATCCAATGTCGGCCAGGGATTCCAACGACAAAATCACCACTGGCGCCGACAGATATTTATTCGGATGAAGGCTGGGTTCGGCCATAACTAGACAATCAGCACATGCATGGCAATGGCAAATGTATGCTTTAAAGCCGCCATTTAATCCACATCAGGGGTTAGATGTAGTGGAACCAATTTGAGGCTATAGCCAATCCCCTTACATCCTTCAAAAAAATCTGATCTAAATTTTTGCGCATCAAATCCGCCAAGTTTCTTTTGCTTTCCAATCAATACAGATGTGGAATCAAAGATAAGTTGTAATGCGTAGGAAACTACGTCTGGTACTTCAAGTAAAACAACAAAATCAGGTCTGACGCTGTAGTGCCCAACGTTGAAGCTGTCGGGCAAGTCAATACCCGTGAGTTTTGAACGTCCAGAAACCCTCTTTTGATACCTGAAAGGATACGGTGGTCGACGATCTGCATGGCTGGCATTTAGCTCAAAGTCGATCCAAAGATGCTCAATATCACCACCATATTCTTGGGAAAGATATTTACTGATCTCATTAAACGGCCCCCGAATGCTGTCACATATCGTCATTGTTTGCTGATCACAAACATTGGCAGTGATCGAAACATGCATATGTTTATGCCTTAGGAGAATTTTGCCGCATACTCACGACATAGAGTAATTTGCGAACCAAGGCTGATCCACCCTGAATAAAAACGGGAGTCATGTGGATCACTTGGGCGCACATCGATAGAGCCAACAATGCTAATGCGTTTATTTGCTTCCTTGAAGCGGACAGTCTGATACCAACTAATGTCCTGTTCGTTATTCCAATTTCCATGTGTCTTAATCAGCCACCTTCTCAGTTCAAAAAACGCCAGAGATGGCGGCTCTGTTTCTAAGTAGTCGAGGCTTGCAATAAGATTTTTGCCATACTCAGGGTTGGTATTATCTGCTTTTAGCACAAGCGCCGCCGTGTAACGCCCGTCGTCGAGAAGAACTGATAAGCAGTCCCCTGCCTTGAAAGGAGCCTTCCGGACAACCAATCGTGGCAGTGCTGAAGGTTTTGACTTAGGTACAGCAATCTTGGCGAAGAACTTGTTAAGCGCCTCCTTTCTTTTTGCCAGAGCTTTGGAATCCTCGCCCCAACGCCCAAGGCCGTTTCCCAACTGTAAATCTTTACGCACTCTTTGAAGGATGCGATTTTCGAGGCTTCCGTAAGTCCATTGGACGTGAGCGAGCGCGAGCCAAAACAACGGAGCATCATCTTCGTCATTTTCAAGTTCTGAGAAATGTGAAAGTGCAGAATCAGTCGCGATGGCGACGGATTCACCAGCTTTGATGCGATCCTTTACGAATCCAACAACATCCGAAACCGTATCATCTTGTAGTATTCCAACGCCCCAAGCACCCATCTTTATGCCTTATTCAGTTACCTTGCTCAGCCGAGTATTGACGGTCAAGTTGACGCGCTGATTAGGCATCTTGATCGTCACGGAGTCCAACCCTTTCTATGAATTCTTCAATGCTGCGCGATACGCGACAAGCACTATCTAGTCCTGCTATGCAATCGACCATAACAATAGGCCAAGGTTTGGGGCGCCCCATATCGAAGGCGATGGATTCTAGCCCACCGTTGCTACCGAAGAAGAATAAGTCTGGGTATTCCTTGCGGTAGTTGTCGTCTCGCCACAATTGGATTGCAAAGGCGACGTCAAACAACTGAAACCAGAGTGGCTCAAGAGCCAACTCGCCTTCACCACCGTTTGAGTAGCGGAGGAGCTCTATGTACTCAACTGGTAGTTCGAACGGGAGAGCACTGTTGAGTTCGACGATGTGTGACAGCGATGCGCCATCAACTTTTCGCCACTCACGGCCAGGTTCAGACAGTAATTCAGCTACAGGGCGCACGGATGTCTACGTAGAGCTACGTTTCATGATTAGCATATGATTTCCCTCTCCGTATATCATCAGTGATAAGTAATAATGGCCGGTAATGGTCAAGTTGCTGCCATTGAATCAGATGGAGCGATAGTCTGCAACGGGTCGCAAGCCGTCATTCACTACTGGCAGAATCGTTTGGTAATCGATGGCCGACTTTGGATTGGAATCGGTGGCGGCTTTGCTGCCGGAATGCCTGGCGGTTTTGAAGTCGGAATCTGTGGTGGTTTTGTTTGGAATATGCACTCGCGGCATATCCGGCGACGCTGCCGGTCGCAAGCCCCGTGAACTGTGATCGGCATCACTTTTCGGGAACTCGACTAAACTTACTCGTGCTTGGGAAATGCCGGCGTAGCCGGAGCTTAGCCTTTCCGCAACTTGGCATTTTTCCTGCTGTCCAAGGGTGATCGCCAAATCCTTGGCGAAGGTCGCCGGCGACGCGATACGCGCCGGCGCGAAGTAGGGCGGCGCACCGACAGCGTCGCCGGAAATCGGGAGGTAGCCATGAAGAAGTGGACTGTCTTTTTTGGAAGGTGCGGATTACTGGGTGTGGTTTGCGGAATATTGATCGTCGCGGAACCCGGATACGCGGACAGCTCGGATAAACTGGTATTGACATTATCCGACGCCGGCTTGGCGAAGTTCGATGCCGCCGCGCAAGCCGGTCAGTCGCCGTCGCAAACCGCCGACGAACTACTGCCGTTGCAGAAATCCAAACCCCGGCCGGTGAATCTGGGCTGCGAGGTCGATGTTAATCAATACGGCGTGGACAACAATGCGTTGAGCAGCCGATTGACCGGCGAGTGTAATTTTCGCTATCGCTACTGATCTAAGGCGAGCGGGATTAGGCACCCACACGCCAACCGCGCTTGCCAGGATTATTCCCGTAGCAATTGCTCGCACAAGGCCGGTAACGGCGGCGGGACGGAAACCGGGCCTGGCGCCGGCGTTTTGGCTTCCTCGGTAAACCACCAAGCCAGGCTGGCGTCGCAGCCGTCGCCGGCCGGCAATGGCTCCTGGCCTTGGCATGCCGGGTTGTCGGCAGGGCATTTCAAACGCACGTGAAAATGATCGTCGTGCTTCCACCAAGGTCGAATCTTGCGCAGCCAGCCGCTGGCGCCGGGCTGTTTGGCGTCGCACAAATTTTGTTTGACGGCCGGATGCACGAAAATGCGGTCCACCTCCGGACGTTGTGCCGCAGCTTCCAAGACTTGGGCGTGGTTGGGCGACCAGGCGCGCCGGTCGATGCGGTATGCGCGCATATCCACCACCGACGGCGCGCTCCACGTTTCCCGTTCTTCGGCGGACAATACGCGCCGGTCGGCTTGCTCCGAAAGCAAAAACCAAATATCCACGTCCAGGCCGGATTGGTGGCTACGGTGGCCGCTGAGCGTTGGGCCGCCGCGAGCTTGTCCTAAATCGCCGATCAACAAGGTACCAAGCTGGCGGTCGCGCGCGGTTTGGCCGAGCGCTTGGATGAAGCCGATCAGTTCGGCATGGCCGTAATAGCGTTGCCGGGACAGCCGCATCACCTGATAACCCGGCCCTTGGAGCGGCAAGCTTGCCGCGCCGGCGATACAGCCGTTGGTATACGAGCCGATACTGAAACTCCCGGCGGGACGCGACGAAGGCGCTTTGATCGCCGCCCAGTCGGCGGCGGTGGAACCGGCGGCGGGCGCGGCGAAAACCGATACAGCGGATAGTAAAGTTAGGAAAGCACGAATCGAGAACATAAGATAGCCGGCGGTAAACAGTCCCGGCATTTTAAACCAGCCGGCGGGGGAAAGGACGTTCGACACGCCAGGCATCGCCGATGGGGCCCCGGTTCCGCCGAGTTTTTTCCGGATTTATCCCGAAACGCCTCGCCTGACCGACCGGGAGGCAACGATCCCGCTTAAACATCGAGCGTTCTAGTTTCAACAAGCAGCGATCCGCCGCCAACTGGCACACTTCTATGTCAAACACCGGCCCGTCTCGACTTGACAAGCATCGGTCCTACTCAAAGAGAGAACGTTCTATCCCAAACAGACACGGTTCGCTCCGCGACGCCGGCGTTTCTCTGTTTAATGTAGTGTGGTCCGGTTTGAACAGGCATCGTTCCCTGTTCGTTGCAGAACGTTGCCTGTTCAACAGAGAACGGCGAGTGTTCAGTGGAGAAGATTATCGGTTCAACAGCCAAAGCTGCCTGTTCAATCGAGAAATGTGCTGGTTCAACATGCAACCTTGCTTGTTCGGCCGAGAGTGATGCTCGTTCAACGGACAACGGCGGTTGTACGAACCAGAACCCGATGCGTTCGAACTGAAATGCTGTGTGCTTACATTAAAATGGCGAGGTTCGAACCAAGCACGACTCCGGTTTTGATCGGATTGATGCTGTTCAAAACGCCAGTATCGTTAGCGATAACACTCCATCCGGTGGACATGGGACCACTATCACCCAAAAGCCGAGCACAGAGCCGGCCAAGCCCTAGCATCGGGGACTTCGCACACGTAGGTCTAGTCGGCCTACGGCGAGGCAGGCGCTTAATCGACGATCGATCGCTGCCTGCGCGGTGTCGCACGGGCGGCCGTGGGGTGGAAATCCCGGCCGCGAAGTTTGCGTTGGCCGGGTCGCGTTGGTATGTGTTGGCTCAGTCGTCCCCGAGTTTGGACAAATCCCGCACCGCGCCCTTGTCGGCCGAGGTGGCGAAATGAGCGTAGGCCTTTAAGGCGACCGACACCTTGCGAGAACGCGGCTTGGCCGGTTTCCAGCCCAGCTTGTCTTGTTCGGCGCGGCGTTGGGCCAGTTCCTCGTCGGACAGCAGCACATTGATGCTCCGATTGGGAATATCGATGCGCATACGGTCGCCGTTTTTCACCAGACCGATCGCGCCGCCGGCCGCCGCTTCCGGCGAACAGTGGCCGATCGACAAGCCGGAGGTGCCGCCGGAAAAGCGGCCGTCGGTCAACAACGCGCAGGCCTTGCCCAGGCCCTTGGACTTGATGTAGCTGGTCGGATACAGCATTTCCTGCATGCCCGGTCCGCCCTTGGGGCCTTCGTAGCGCACGACGACGACATCGCCGGCCTTGACTTTGTCGGCAAGGATGTTTTCCACGGCTTCGTCTTGCGATTCGACCACATGAGCGCTGCCTTCGAATACCAGCAGGCTGTCGTCGACGCCGGCGGTTTTGACGACGCAACCGTCCAGTGCGATGTTGCCGTACAGCACCGCCAGGCCGCCTTCCTGACTGAAGGCGTGCTCGAAGGAACGGATGCAGCCTTCGGCGCGGTCGGTGTCCAGGCTGGGCCAACGGGTATCCTGGCTGAACGCGACTTGCGACGGAATGCCGGCGGGACCGGCCATGTAGAAAGTTTTGACCGCATCGCTCGGATTCGCCACCACATCCCATTCCGTCAGCGCGTCGCCCAGGGTTTTGGCGTGGACGGTCGGCACGTCGGTATGCAGTTTACCGGCCCGGTTCAATTCGGCCAGAATCGCCATGATGCCGCCGGCGCGGTGTACATCCTCGATGTGGTATTTGTTGGTGTTGGGCGCGACCTTGCACAACTGCGGCACCGTGCGGGACATCCGATCGATGTCGGCCATCGTGAAAGCAATGCCGGCTTCCTGCGCCACGGCCAGCAGATGCAGAATGGTGTTGGTCGAGCCGCCCATCGCGATGTCCAAGGCAATCGCGTTTTCGAAGGCTTTGAAACCCACCGAGCGCGGCAATACCGATTCGTCGCCTTGTTCGTAATACTGCTTGGCCAGTTCGACGATGCGGCGGCCGGCTTGTTTGAACAATTGTTCGCGATCGGCGTGAGTGGCGACCACGGTGCCGTTACCCGGCAAGGACAAGCCCAGCGCCTCGGTCAGACAGTTCATCGAGTTGGCGGTGAACATGCCGGAGCAGGAGCCGCAAGTCGGGCAGGCCGAGCGTTCGACGGCCGCCAAGTCGGCGTCGGAGACTTTGCTGTCCGCCGCCATCACCATCGCGTCGATCAGGTCCAGCTTTTTGATGTCGTCCGATCCGGCCAGTTTGGTCTTACCGGCTTCCATCGGGCCGCCGGACACGAAGATGACCGGAATATTGATGCGCATCGCCGCCATCAACATGCCGGGGGTAATTTTGTCGCAGTTGGAAATGCACACGATGGCGTCGGCGCAGTGGGCGTTGACCATGTACTCGACGCTGTCGGCGATCAAGTCGCGGCTGGGCAGGCTGTACAGCATGCCGTCGTGGCCCATCGCGATGCCGTCGTCGACCGCGATGGTGTTGAATTCCTTGGCGACGCCGCCGGCGAGTTCGATCTCGCGCGCCACCAATTGACCCAGGTCTTTCAAATGCACGTGACCGGGAACGAACTGAGTGAAGGAGTTGGCGACGGCGATGATCGGCTTGTCGAAATCGCCGTCTTTCATGCCGGTGGCGCGCCACAGCGAGCGGGCGCCGGCCATGTTGCGGCCGTGGGTGGTAGTGCGTGAACGATAGCTAGGCATGGTGGTTCCAAAAAAAGAAAGGCCTTAATTCTACCTTGCTGGATTCTCGGTAGTGCTCGTCATTTCGGCGGGGATTGCCGAAATCCAGACTTCACGGACGGATCGAAGCTTGCCATCCATGGCACTGGATGCCCGCATCCCGGCGGGCATGACGGCGTTGCTTAATCTGACAAAGTAGAATTAACAGCCGGATAAAATCAAAACAATCAAGGACGTGCCGAGTGAAGCGAAGCGCATCAACGAATGCATCGATTGCCAACGATGCGCTTCGCCGCGTTCGGCCCAGCCTCGGTCGGTTCGGTGCCCGTTTGCGATTCCGCGTGCAAGGGCAAACGGACTAAAACGTGTCCCAACCGCTGGAACGGCGCCGCCAGCTGAGTTTGGGCAGAATAAAACCGAGCAGCACGCCGAACAAGGACAGGCCGCCGCCATACAAGAACCAATCCTGGTTGGTACTGTCCGCCAAGGCTTGGTTTTCGCGTTTTAACTGTTGTAGTTCGCGTTCGACGCTGACGACGCGTTCTTGAAGCTGATCGCGTTGCTGCTTCAATTGGATCGCATTCGCGGCGGTTTGTTGCAATTCGCTAAGGTCGGCGCTGAGTTTGTCGCGTTCCTTGCCGATTTCCAGGCTGCCGGCCTGCGCCGATTTCAGTTGTTTGTTTTCCTCGGTCAAGGCTTCCAACTTTTTGTTGGCGGCTTCCAGCTGGCCGCGCGCGCTGGGTTCGCCGGTCAGGTAGCGGCTAAGAATAAAGCCTTCGGCACCGTTGTTGGTCTGGATGTAGGTATAGCCGTTCTCGGTGCTTTCCTGCAACACGGTGACCAATGCGCCGTTCTCCAGCATTTTGACGATTTTGGTGCGCTCGCTCTCGCCGCTACGCAACGGTACTTCGACTTTGTCGGTGACGTAGGCCGTTCGAGCTTCGGCGATACCGCTAAACAACAGGCAGGCGGAGAGGTAGGCAAGGGTTTTTTTCACAGTGGCTCTCAAGGTTGGTCTAACGCAAGCCGGCGATTTTAGCGAAATTATCGGCCGATGAGAAATTCCAGCAAGGCCTTTTGGGCGTGCAAGCGGTTCTCGGCTTCTTGAAAAACCACGCTTTGCGGACCGTCGATGACCTCGGCACTGACTTCCTCGCCGCGATGGGCCGGCAAGCAATGCATGAATAGCGCGTCGGCATGCGCGGCCGCCATCACGTCGGCGTTGACTTGAAAATCTCGAAAGGCGACTTCGCGGTGCTTTTGTTCTTCTTCCTGACCCATGCTGGCCCAGACGTCGGTGACGACCAGATCGGCACCGGCGGCGGCAAGCTCGGGACATTCGAAAAACGCCACGCGTTGGTCGGCGGCATCGACGATGGCTTGATTCGGCCGGTAATCGAACGGGCAGGCGATGTTCAATTGGAAGTCGAACTGGCGGGCGGCGTTAATATAGGAATGGCACATATTGTTGCCGTCGCCTATCCAGGTCACGGTTTTGCCGGCGATGTCGCCGCGTTGCTCGAAATAAGTCTGCATGTCCGCCAGCAATTGGCAGGGATGTTTCAGGTCGGTCAAGCCGTTGATGACCGGTACCCGCGAATATTGGGCAAACGTCGTGACGGTTTCGTGCTTGTGAGTGCGCAGCATGATGCAGTCCACCATACTGGAAATCACTCTGGCGCTGTCTTCCAGTGGTTCGCCGCGGCCCAATTGGGTATCGCGCGGCGACAGGAACAGCGCGGTGCCGCCGAACTGGGCCATGCCGGCCTCGAAGGAAATCCGGGTGCGGGTCGAGGACTTTTCGAAAATCATCGCCAGCACTTTGCCTTTCAGCGGCTGGTAATCGGGATCGCGGTGTTGCTTGAGCGCGATGGCTCTGTGGATCAGGGCGCGGAGTTCGGCGCTGGACAGATCCAGCAAACTGGTGAAGTGTCTCGGTTGCATCGTGGATTACCTGCTGAATTCCTGTATGAGTGCCGACAAAGTCCCGGTCAGCATGGCGATTTGCGCGTCGTCGATCACGAACGGCGGCAGTAAACGTATCGTGTTGTCGGCGGTGACGTTGATCAATACGCCTTGTTCGAGAGCCATGCCGACCAGTTCGCCGCAGGGACGATCCAATTCGACGCCGATCATCAAACCTTTGTGACGAATCGCGGCGACATGCGAATTCCCGGCCAGCGCCTGGCTCAGCGCCGCGTGAATTTGCGCGCCCTTGGCTTCGACGCTATCGAGCAGGCCGCTGCCGGTCAATGTGTCCAGCACCGCCAACGCCGCCGCGCAGGCCAGCGGATTGCCGCCGAAGGTCGAGCCGTGGTTGCCGGCCGTCAATACATCGGCCGCCTTGCCGCGCGCCAGACAGGCGCCGATCGGCACGCCGTTGCCCAAGGCTTTGGCCATCGTACAAACGTCGGGCAAGATACCGTTGTGTTGATAGGCCAGGAAGCGGCCGGTACGGCCGACGCCGGTTTGGATCTCGTCGAGTATCATCAGCAGATCGTGGCGGTCGCACAGCTCGCGTATCCGGTTCAGATAGTCGGGCGCGGGAATGTTGACGCCGCCTTCGCCTTGCACCGGTTCCACCATGATCGCGACGATATTGGCGTCCGCCGCCAACTCGGCTTCTATGGCTGGAACGTCGTTGTAAGCCACGTGGCGAAATCCGGCCAGTAGCGGCGCGAAGCCCTGTTTGATCTTGGTGTTCCCGGTCGCGCTCAGCGTGCCCATCGTCCGGCCGTGAAAGCTTTTTTCCATTGTCAGCACCACCGGTTCGTCGATGCCTTTTTGGTGGCCGTATTTGCGGGCGATCTTCAACGCCGCTTCGTTGGCTTCGGCGCCGGAGTTGCTGAAAAATACGTTATCCATGCCGCTCAATTCCGCCAGCCGGTCGGCCAGCTGAGCTTGTAGGCCGACGCCGTACAGGTTGGACGTATGCAACAGGGTCCGGCTTTGCGCGCACAGCGCGTCGGCCACCGCCGGGTGGGCGTGACCGAGGCTGCACACCGCGATGCCGGCGACGGCGTCGAGATAGCGTCGGCCGGTACTGTCCCACAACCAAGCACCTTCGCCGCGTGCGAAGGTGACGGATTGGCGAGCATAGGTCGGCATCAGGTGACTAGTCATGGGCGGATTCGCTATCGTCAAATGGAAAGAGGTTTTCTTTAAAAAAAGCGCGCGATTATATTTTTTTGAGGTCTGCTATGCAATGCCTGATTCGCCGGTCGGGAACATTGCCGGTTGCGCCGGGTTAGCGCGGCGAGTCGTAGCGGCGGGGCGAAGCGGAGCAATCTGTTCCGGATCGGTCGTTTTGACTTGGTTCGGCGCGGGCCGCGGGGCGTGTCGCCAAGCGGTTTCCCAACGGCATTTGCGGCGCGCGCGGAGCGGAGTCGATACGTGGATGGGCTTAGTCTTAGCTCTAGCGCCGGACGGTCGGGCGAGCGCACTCCGAAAATGTCCGATATATGAGAGTTGTTATAAACCTGTAACATTGATGGATTAAAGTCGTCTGCATTTAGGCTCAGCGGTTGGTTTTCGAACAGACGCCAACAAGGGACTTGCATTGAACGACAACGACTACCTCCTCGACGATAAGAAACACATCGTATCGATACGGCTGAACAATTTCGACCGGATCGCGGTGCGCTCGACGGCGGCGCGCTTGTTTGTCCGGGAGTCCGAGCTGTACCGCTTCGCGGTTTATCATTTATTGCACCGCTTGCATAAGTTGCACGACGATACCTGTGTCGGCAGCGATTTGTTGCCCTTATTCCTGGAATTCAAGGACGAGATCAACAGTCAACTGGGTTTGAACAAGCATCAACTGTTCAAGATCTTCAATAGTCGCACGCCCGATCCTAACAAATTCGTGGCGATGGCCGACATCGAACTGCTGCTGTTGCCTTTGCATGCGGTTAGGCAGCGCTTGCAACAAATGCCGGACGCGGCCGCCCAACGCCAGCCCGATACCTATGCCTGGTTGTTCGCTTATCTGCGCGAAAAATACCACTTCCGCGACGGCGAAATTCCCGCTCCCCGCCCGGTGGAAGTCGATCCGGACGACGGCGCGGTCGACTGATTGCTCACGCCGCCGCAGTTCCGAGGAATTCCCGGTGCCAAGTCACGAAGTCGCCCGGCGTCAACGGTCTGGCGAAGTGGTAGCCCTGTACTTCGTGGCATTGATGGCTTTTAACGCATTCCAGTTCGGCCAGATTTTCAACGCCCTCGGCGATGGTTTCCAGGCCCAGGCTATTGCCCAGCGCGATGATCGCCTTGACGATAGCTTCGTTGGCCGGCGTGTTTTCGATATCGCGGATAAACGATTGGTCGATTTTGATTTTGTTGATCGGGAAGGTGCGTAGATAACTCAGACTGGAATAGCCGGTGCCGAAGTCGTCGATGGCCAGTTTGACCCCCAAGCTCCGCAGTTCGCCCAGAGTTTGCGCGGCGCGGTCGGCGTGGGTCATCACCGCGCCCTCGGTCAGTTCCAGCTCCAGGTGTTCGGGAATCATGCCGGTTTCCGCGATCAACTGCGCGACTCGTCCCGCGAAACCGGGCTGTTCGAATTGCTTCGCCGAAATATTGACCGACATCCGCAGCGCGGGCAGGCCGGCAGCGATCCAGCTCAGGTGTTGCCGGCAGGCCTGGCGCAGCACCCAGTCGCCTATGTCGTGAATTTGGCCGGTTTCCTCGGCGATCGGAATGAATTCGGCCGGCGAAATCGCGCCCAACGTGGCATGCTGCCAGCGCAACAAGGCTTCGACGCCGACGACCCGCTGGTCGCTCAGTTGAATTTGCGGTTGATAGTGCAACGAAAATTCACCGTTGCCGAGCGCGCCGCGCAATTCGGCTTCCAGTAGCATGCGTTCCCGCAAGCCGTCGTCGAAATGTTCGGAGTACAGCGCATAGCGATTGCGTCCAAGTTGCTTGGCTTGGTACATCGCGGCGTCGGCCTTGCGGATCAAGCCTTCGGCCGAGCTGTCGTGCAGCGGATACAAGACGATGCCCATGCTGGCGGTGACCTGCAAGGCGTGGTCGTAAACCGGCATCGGCTGGTCCAGCGCGGCGACGATATGGTCGGCAACGGTGGTCGCGGCGGTTTCGCCATCCAGATTCGGCAAGATAATGACGAATTCGTCGCCGCCTAGCCGCGACACGGTGTCGCTATGGCGGACGCACTGGGTCAGTCGCTCGGCCACGGTTTGCAGCAGGCGGTCGCCGACGCTGTGACCCAGGCTGTCGTTGATGTATTTAAAGCGGTCCAAATCGACGAAAATCAGCCCCAGCATCCGCCCACCCCGTAGCGCGCCACGGCAGGCTGTCTCCAGTCTGTCCTTAAACAGCAGGCGGTTCGGTAGGCCGGTCAGTTGATCGTAATGGGCCAGCAAGTACAGATCGCGCTGTTTGCGCTGGGTGATTTCCTCCAGCAGCGCGTGGCCGGTCGCCATGCCGGCGTAAGCGCCGTCGCGCAGAATGATGAAGCCGTTAACCATGTGGCGCATCCCGGCATCGATAATGATCCGCGCCACGTCATCGATGCCGGCGTTGATGTCGACCACGATGGGGTTGGCGTCCATGATTTCGGCGATGCGCTTTTTGTACAGCAAATCGCGGGCGAACGGTCGCAGAAAAATTTCGATGATCCGGCCCCGGTCCATAATGCCGACCGGCATCTGTTCGGCGTCAACGATGGCGACCGCCGGCAAATCTTCGTGGCGGATGAAGTGATCGAGCACATCGACGCAACGGCTGTTCCAGGCGATCGGTTCGACATGGCTCAGCAGGCGTTTGACCGTCGCGGTTTGGCCCGGCGTTTCGTCTAGGGTTTGGTCTTGCCGATGTTTGCGGGCGTCGTTGAGGGCGAGTTCGATGGAATGAATCGGAAACAGCATGAGGCACGCATGGGCAGGGGCGACGACGGCCCAGTATACGAGGGCGGCGTTACGGTTTTATGACGCGGCGCGGACTGGACAGGCGAGGGCGGCTTGGCTATGCTCCGCGCCTGTTGTCGCCCATGCCAGGAGTTGCCCACATGACCATCAGTCCCGCGATATTTCCCCCATTGATCCGCGCCGTTCAGGCCGACATCGCTGCCAACGCCGAGGCTGTTACCGAGTTGGATCAGGCGATAGGCGACGGCGATCACGTTTTCAACCTGCAACGCGGCTTGCAGGCCTTGGCCGAGCAGGCCGACGCGATCGCGCCGCTGGATTGGCCGGCGGCCTGGCAAAAAATCGGCATGACGGTGATGGCGGCGGTCGGCGGCGCGTCGGGCTCGTTGTACGCGACCTTGTTCATTGCGCTGCACAAACACAGTCGGGATAGCTCTGTGTCCGGCTTCGCGGCGGCGTTCGCGGCCGCCGTCGAGGCGGTCAAACAACGCGGCAAGGCCGATGTCGGCGAAAAAACGATGCTGGACGTTTGGGTGCCGGTGGCGCAGGCTTTGCAACAGGATGCCGAAGCCGGCAAATCGCTGGACGAATTGCTGGATCATCTTTGCCAAGTCGCGGCGGCCGGCGTCGAAGCTACCCGCGATATGCTGGCGACCAAGGGCAGGGCGTCGTTCTTGGGCGAGCGTAGTCTGGGCCATATCGATGCCGGCGCCAAAACCGCGCAATTGATCGTCGCGGCGGTGGCCAGGGTGTTGAAAACGGCCTAATTCGGGTGGAGTGTCAAATCTTGATTTGACAGCGTTTCCTCAACAGCCCCAGCGCAACGCGGCGGTATTGACCGGCGCGTCCCACAGTTTCAGCATTTCCTCGTCCAGCACGGTCAGCGTTAGCGAGGCGCCGGCCATGTCCAGCGAGGTTGTAAAATTGCCGACCAGCGAGCGTTGCACGGTCAATCCGCGCCGGCCGCATTGCGCGTGAGCCAACTCGTAAAGCAAATGCAATTCGATCAATGGCGTACCGCCGAAGCCGTTGACGTGCAACAGCACGTTTTGGCCGGCGGCCGGCTGCAACTCGTCGAATAGATGCTGGGTCAATTCGGCGACGATGTGGCTGGCGTCGGCCAGTTTGACGGTTTCGCGGCCGCGCTCGCCGTGGATGCCGACCCCCATCTCGATTTCGTCGTCGCCAAGGGTAAAGGTTGGATGGCCCAAGGCCGGTACCGTGCAACTGGTCAGCGCGACGCCCAGCGAGGCGGTGGCCGAAACGACCCGTTCGCCCAAGGCTTTGCAAGCCGCCAGATCGTAGCCTTGCTCGGCCGCCGCGCCGACGACTTTCTCGACGATGCTGGTGCCGGCCACGCCGCGCCGACCAATGGCGTGGGTCTTGGGCAGAGAAATGTCGTCGTTGACCAGCACGCTGGCGTTGGGGAGGTCCAGCATCTCGCTAGCCATTTCGAAATTCATCACGTCGCCGGCGTAATTTTTGACGATGAACAACACGCCGGCATCGCCGTCGACGGCCTGAGCGGCGGCGATCATTTGATCCGGCGTCGGCGAGGTGAACACCTGGCCTGGACAGGCGGCGTCCAGCATGCCGAATCCGACGAAGCCGCTATGCAAGGGCTCGTGGCCGGAGCCGCCGCCCGAAATCAGCGCTACCTTGCCGGGCTTAAGGTGCTTGCGACGCACGAAATGCGGGGTTTCGTTCAGGTCGACGATGTCGGCGTGGGCCTTGGCGAAGCCGCGCAAACTGGTGGTCAACAAGCTGTCCGGGCTATCGATGAACTTTTTCATGGTCACTCCTTGGTTTGCTGGTCAGGCGGCCAGTTCGCGCAACATCCGGGTCACGTCGCGGATATCGGGCACCACCCAGGTTGGGCCGTAGTCGGTGGCTTCCACGTCTTTTGCGCTGGATACTCCGGTCAGAACCATCAAGCTGCGAATACCGGTGCGCACCGCGCCGAGGATGTCGGTGTCTAGCCGGTCGCCGATCGCGATGGTCTGTGCCAGCGGCGCGCCGAGTAACTCGATGGCTTGCCGGTAGATGATGGGCTCGGGCTTGCCGATAATCATTGGCTGTATGCCGGTTGCCGCGGTCAGCGCCGCCAGGATCGCGCCGTTGCCGTGAGTAATGCCGTGCTCGGTCGGCAACGATATGTCGCCGTTGGTACCGATGAAATGCGCGCCGGCCCGCAGATTGAGGGTCGCGGTCGCCAGTTTGTCCCAACTGATTTCCCGGTCCATGCCGCAAACCACCAAATGCGCGTGTTGGTCGGGTCCGGTTTCGTAGAGGCCGGTTAGCGTAAAGCCCAAATCTTGCAGAGGTTTCCAGGTGCCGGTGCCGCCGATTGCGTAGGCGCGGGTGGTTTGGGGATCGTAGCGCTGCGACAAATACAAAGCGGTGGCCATCCCCGAGGTCAGAATTTCACGCTCGGCCACCGTAACGCCCATTTTTGCCAATTTGGCGACGTATTGTTCGGCGGTCATGCTGGCGTTGTTGGTCGCCAAAATAAACGGCAGTGCCAGGTCGCGCAAGGTTTCGAAAAAGTCGGTCAGGCCGGCTTGCGGCTGGTCGCCGTGCCAGAGTACGCCGTCCATATCGATGATCAGCGCGCGTATGTCGGTAAATGCTTGCATAAAAGTCTCGGTCTTTTTAATTTTTTTAATTTGCCGGGGCCTGGCAAACCGGGATGGTTCGGCCCTTGCGGTGCCGGGCGGGGCTGCGGCGCGCGTGGCGGCACAGAATTGCATAATCGTTGCTCGTCTGTCCAGTTTAGCTGGGAACTGCGTTTTTTCTTGACTTGCCGCCAATAACCTAGTTTAATGCGCGGCTCTTGACGCCCAGGTAGCTCAGTCGGTAGAGCAGAGGACTGAAAATCCTCGTGTCGACAGTTCGATTCTGTCCTTGGGCACCACGAATACCAAGGCCTTGCAGCAATGCAAGGCCTTTTTTATTTCCTGCGACCTGCCGGTTTCGGCTGGGTGTTTTCCTTGCCGAACGCCGGATTCCGCGCGAAATGTTACGACTTGGTTTACACCTGGAAGACAGGATACATGACGGTTTTTGCGGAACGAATCTTGAGCCGACCGGCGGCTTCCCCAAACGGAGCTACGGTCGGCGTCTGCCAGAAGCCTAAATTTAGCCCACTGGCTGGGTGCCAATAGCAGGGCGTATTGTTGCATCGCCCTCCCGCTATTTCTTTCTAAAAACGCTCGAAATACGGCAATTCCGGCGCCAAGCCGGTCGCATCGTGGCGACGGCTTGGCGCCGCTCCGCGCTTGGCGGCCGTGGGTTTGGCGTGAGGTGCGTGGCCGCCGTGAGAAGTGCCGGCGCGACGTTGGCCGCCGGAACTGGCGATCTTAAAAAAGCTCATCAAACTTTGCAATTGCTCGGCCTGACCGGTCATTTCCTCGGCGGTGGAAGCCAGTTCCTCGCTGGCGGCGGCATTTTGCTGGGTGATTTGGTTCATCTGATTCATCGCGGTATTGACTTGGCTGACGCCGGCCGATTGTTCCTGGGAGGCGGCGGCGATCGCCTGCACCAGAGCGGAGGTTTTGGCGATGCTGGGCACGATGGCATCCAGCAAACGGCCGGCGCTTTCGGCGGTGCTGACGCTGGTTTCGGCCAATTGGCCAATCTCCTGGGCGGCGATCTGACTGCGCTCGGCCAGTTTGCGCACCTCGGCGGCGACCACCGCGAACCCTTTGCCGTGATCGCCGGCCCTGGCGGCCTCGATGGCGGCGTTCAAGGCCAGCATATTGGTTTGATAGGCGATGTCGTCGATGATGCCGATTTTGCCGGCGATGCTTTTCATCGCCTCGACGGTTTGCTTGACGGCGGCGCCGCCCTCGACCGCTTCTTGCGAGGCCTTGGTGGCCATGCCGTCGGTGACCTTGGCGTTTTCGGCGTTTCGGCCGATGCTGGTGGCCATTTCCTCGATGCTGGCGCTGGTTTCCTCGACGCTGGCGGCTTGCTCGCTGGACGCTTGCGACAGCGATTGAGAGGTGGATTGGATTTGTTCGGAGGCGCTGCTTAATTGATCGGCGGCCGAAACCACGTCTGTAATGGTTTGGGAGAGCTTGGCGACGGTGTTGTTGAGGCTTTGCTTGACCTGATCGTATGCGCCTTGATATTGGCGGGTGACGGTTTTGGTCAGGTTGCCTTGTTCCATGGCTTCAGCCACGTCAATCGTATCCTTGAAGGCGATGTCCACGGTTCCGGAAAGCTGATTCAGCAGTTCCGACAACTCCTTAGTGAAACCGGCTTTACCGGTAAGATCCATCTTGACGCTAAAGTCGCCTCGGTTGGCCGCCGAGACGATGTCGCGGATTTCTCCGACAATTTGTTTCAAGTTACCGCGCAACTGTTCGACAGTGTCGTTGATGAAAGCCTTTTTGCCGGGAAATCGTTCCAGCGGCGCATCCAAGTTGCCTTCGCCGAATAATTGGATGCAGGCCATGGCTTGTTTCTTGACGGCAATGTGGGCGCTCACCATCTCGTTGACGCCTTGCGCCATGGTTTTAAATCCACCCTTGAATCGGGTAGTGTCCACCATGACATCGATATCGCCTTTTTGGTGTTCGCTGGACATATGATCCATCGCAGCCAGCAAGGCTTTAATGGTGTTGCTCATATGCAGCATCGCCGCCATCACGCTCGAGTTGTCGTTGGCGCGAAGCTTAACGGATTGATTCAAGTCGCCCGTGGCGATGCCGTTGGCCAATTCAGCGACGACTTCAGGCTCGCCGCCGAGGCAGTTCCACAGTTGCCGAAAGCCTTGCAGGCACAAACCAATAACCGCAAGCAAACTAAGCAGATTTAGCGCCGTCGACCACCGCCGCATTTGCGAAACTTCGATATTCAATTGGTTTTTTGCCGAATCGGCTTGCCGTTCCAAAGGACGACTTAATATGTCCAAACTCTCTATCAGTGTGTTGGATCGAGCGTCGAAACCGGTATCCGGTTGCTTCATCGCGCGATTGCCGGCTACCTTGCCTTCGGCAAGATATACGCGGGCCATTTCGATGCCGACATCGTAAAAACGCTCCAATTTCTCGCGGATTTCGTTTACGGCGGCGTTACTTTGCGGAAGCAGTAATAATATTTCATTCAACAAACGCCGGCTTTCCTCGGCATGCCGCTTGGCGTCGTCGAAGCCTTCTTCGTCGCCGGTCGCACTGATGTCGGTTAGATATTGCTGAATTTGCGAAATGTGGTACTGAAGCAAATGCGCGCGATCTACCGCATCGGTGGCATGCTCAGCTTGCCTGTTGAACTCGGCAATGTTGTCGGCAATCCGGAAGCTGACCGTGATTTGTGCGGCGCCGACCAGACTCAGTAGCAACAGCAAGCGAATCCCCGCCGCGCGTAAACTGAAGCGACGCCGTTCGGATTGAAAATTGCCGTTAGGCTGGGCTAGGATTGCAAAGGGATCAGTGTTCATGCTGGCTCCTGATGTGCGGCATCGTCCGCATTGCTGCTAGCCGGTTGTAATCGATGATTTCCCAGACGCTCAAGATGCCGACGGCTTAAAAGTCGCCACCCGACCGCCCGACCGCCCGGCTCGGACGGATTCGGACGGCGAGGCGGTAGCGCTCTAAGCGCGTTGCGCCACTGTGGATTCTAAAATCGCTCGAAATGCTGCAATTCTAGATCCAAGCCCGTTGGATCGTGGTGGCGGGCTGGCGTCGGGCCGAGTTTGATAACCCCAGGTTTGGCGTGATGCGCGTGGCCGCCGTGAGAAACGCCTGAACGATGCCGACCGCCGGAACTGGCGATCTTAAAAAAGCTCATCAAACTTTGCAATTGCTCGGCCTGGCTGGTCATTTCCTCGGCGGTGGCGGCCAGTTCCTCGCTGGCGGCGGCATTTTGCTGGGTGATTTGGTTCATCTGATTCATCGCGTTATTGACTTGGCTGACGCCGGCCGACTGTTCCTGGGAGGCGGCGGCGATTTCCTGCACCAGATCGGAGGTTTTAGCGATGCTGGGCACGATGGCGTCCAGCAAACGGCCGGCGCTTTCGGCGGTGCTGACGCTGGTTTCGGCCAATTGGCCGATCTCCTGGGCGGCGATCTGACTGCGCTCGGCCAGTTTGCGCACCTCGGCGGCGACTACCGCGAAGCCTTTGCCGTGGTCGCCGGCCCTGGCGGCCTCGATAGCGGCGTTCAGGGCCAGCATATTGGTTTGATAGGCGATGTCGTCGATGATGCCGATTTTGCCGGCGATGCTTTTCATCGCCTCGACGGTTTGCTTGACGGCGGCGCCGCCCTCGACCGCTTCCTGCGAGGCTTTGGTGGCCATGCCGTCGGTGATCTTGGCGTTTTCGGCGTTTTGGCCGATGCTGGCCGCCATTTGCTCGATGCTGGCGCTGGTTTCCTCGACGCCAGCGGCTTGTTCGCTGGCGGCTTGCGACAAGGACTGCGAGGTGCCGCTGATTTGCTGCGATGCGTTGCCGAGTTGGTCAGTGGCCTCTCTGACCTCGCCGATGGTTTGCGACAGCTTGATGACGGTATTGTTGAGACTTTGCTTAACTTGATCGTAGACGCCTTGGTAATCGCGGTTAATCGTGCGAGTTAGATCGCCATTTTCCAGGGCTTGGGCCATTTCTATCGTGTCCTGAAACGCCACATTGACCGTATCGGTGATCTGATTGATGCCTTCGGCGACGTTTTTTAAGAAGCCCTGTTTGTCGGCAACGCTAATTGGTCGAAAATTGCCGGCTACCGCGGCTTCGACAACTTGGGATATTTCCCGTTCGGCGTTGACTTCCGCCGAACGCTCCAGCCATTCGATCATCGATCCGCTCCGTCGCCCCTCGTTGTCGTAGGATGGGCTGGCCGTTAGCCGGAAGATCAAGTTTCCCACCTCGATTTGCACAACATGCGGACTGGTTAGATGGGCTAACAAATTGCGTTGATGGGCGGGATTCCGATGGAATACATCGAAATTCCGACCGAGAATATTGTCCGCCGCAAAATCGCTAAACAACTTGCGCATTTCCGGCTCCGAGCGGCGCATCAAGGCCATGGTGGATTTGTTCAGATAGCGAATCACGCCGTCGTTGTCGGCCAACATGACGTTGATCGAGGCGTTATCCAACGTAGCCTTGATGGTTGCGGACTCCCGCGCCGCTTCCGCGAAGCGACGCAGGTTCTCGCGCACCAAGTCGACGGTGGTGTTGATAAAGGCTTTTTTACCCGGCAATTTCGCCATATCAGCGTCGTAATTGCCTTCCCCAAAGGCTTTAAACACGGCCATGGCTTTCTTCTTTACGTCAATGTGGGCGTTGACCATGTCGTTGACGCCTTGTGCCATTTTGCGAAAATCGCCTTGGTATTTTTCAACCGCCATCACCACATCGATATCGCCTTTCTCGTGTTCCTCGGACATGTGATTCATATCGGCGATGAAGCCTTGCAAATTGCCGCGTACCAAGTCGACGGTTTCATTGATGAATACTTTTTTACCGGGCAGTCTCTCGATATCGGCGTTGAAATCGCCTTGACCGAAGGCCGTAAACACCTGCATGGCTTTTTTCTTGACGTCGATGTGAGCGTTGACCATGTCGTTAACCCCTTGCGCCATGGCCTTGAAACTGCCTTGGAAGCGATCGGTATCTACCATGACGTCAATGTCGCCCTTTTCGTGTTCGCTCGACATCCAGGCCATTTGTTCCAACATGTGCTTGATGGTGTCGCTCATGTTTTTCATCTCGGCCATTAAACTGTCCCGATCGTTGTGTTGCAGTTGGAAAGGGTAGGAGAGATCGCCGACGGCTATGCGTTGGGCAACGCCGACAGCCTCGCCCGGCTCCGCGCCTAATTGTCGTAATAGCGAATTCGCTAAACGCCAAGCGAGATAAAAACCAATCCCGATCGATAACAATGTGCCGGCCAGCATCGTATTTTGTAAGTTAGCGCTACTTTGTTCCGCGGACTGATTGGCCGCTTCCGTCAGTTTTAGCGTGCGCGATAACAGTTGTTCCCCGATCGCCTGTAACTTTTTGAATTCAGGATTGACTTGAGTCAATAACAAACGATGGCCTAGTTCGAAATTCCCGGCTTTGATCGCCTCCCATGCGGGGTTACTGGCGTTTTGCCGGTAAACGTCGCGGGCGCTCAGATATTGGTCGAGCAAAGCTTTTTCTTCCGGGCCGATCGGCAGTTTTTGGTATTCATCGAGCAAATCAGCCATTTGCTTGCGATTGGTTTCGGTCGCTTCGATGTGCAGGCTGAGCGGATGATCGTGCAGTTTGGCGTGCGGCGAGGCTGGATCGTGTTGCAGTGCCAGCATGATGTTGGTGCGGTTGTCGTTATTCAGTTGCAGCATTTTGGCCAATAATTGGCCGGGAACGACTTTGCCGCGGTAGGTGTTGTCCATCGACTCGACGACCGCGTTGATGCCTAGCAATCCGCTACCACCCACCGCGACAGCCAGCAAGGCCATGAAAACGATCAAACTCGTCAATCGCCCTTTAATTGTGCTTATCATGGTTAAATTCTCCCAACTGAGTTGAAGAAGATGCCGAACCATAGTCCGGCGTTGATTCACCGTATGCCGTGCCTGGAGCGAGCGGTTGGGTAAGGCTCGCTAGTTGCCGGTTTTGTTTTTAGATCGACAATCGCCTGCCAAACGTTGGCCGATGCGGTCGCGTAAGCGCTGTCGGGTCGGCTCGAATACGTTCGAACTCGCTGATATCCGGATCGAAAGCCGTGCCGGAGGAGGCGGGAGCGTCAGGACTTCCGCCTTAGCCACTAGGCAACTAGAAGCGCTCGAAATGTTGCATTTCCAAATCCAAGCCGGCTTGATCGTGGTGGCGGGCTGGCGTCGGGCCGAGTTTGATAACCCCCGGTTTGGCGTGAGGCGCATGGCCGCCGTGGGAAGTGCTGACGCGACGTTGGCCGCCGGCGTTGGCGATCTTAAAAAAGCTCATCAAGCTTTGTAATTGCTCGGCTTGGCCGGTCATTTCCTCGGCGGTGGCGGCCAGTTCCTCGCTGGCGGCGGCATTTTGCTGAGTGATTTGGTTCATCTGATTCATCGCGGTATTGACTTGGCTGACGCCGGCTGATTGTTCCTGCGAGGCGGCGGCGATTTCCTGCACCAGATCGGAGGTTTTGGCGATGCTGGGCACGATGGCGTCCAGCAAGCGGCCGGCGCTTTCGGCGGTGCTGACGCTGGTTTCGGCCAATTGGCCGATTTCCTGGGCGGCGATCTGACTGCGCTCGGCCAGTTTGCGCACCTCGGCGGCGACCACCGCGAAGCCCTTGCCGTGATCGCCGGCCCTAGCGGCCTCGATGGCGGCGTTCAGGGCCAGCATATTGGTTTGATAGGCGATGTCGTCGATGATGCCGATTTTGCCGGCGATGCTTTTCATCGCCTCGACGGTTTGCTTGACGGCGGCGCCGCCCTCGACCGCTTCCTGCGAGGCCTTGGTGGCCATGCCGTCGGTGACCTTGGCGTTTTCGGCGTTCTGGCCGATGCTGGCGGCCATTTCCTCGATGCTGGCGCTGGTTTCCTCGACGCCGGCGGCTTGTTCGCTGGACGCTTGCGACAGCGATTGCGACGTGGATTGGATTTGTTCGGAAGCGTTGCTTAACTGATTGGTCGCGGAGACGACCTCGGCGATGGTCTCGGACAGTTTGGCGATGGTATTGTTGACGGTGTCCTTGAATTCGCCGAGTTGGCCTTGATAGTTGCCTTTGACGATCCGCGTCAGGTCGCCTTGCTCGACCAGACCCAACACTTCCACCGCTTCGTTAACCGGCAACACGATGCCGTCGATGATGTCGTTGATGCCCTGCACCAATCTGCGGAAGTCGCCTTGGTGCTTGCCGGCGTCGGCGCGGACGCCCAGGCGGCCCTCGGCGGCGGCTTTGATCAAGGTATCGGTATCGGCGATGACGGCCTTCAAATTAGTGCGCACCAGATCGACGGCTTCGTTGATAAACGCTTTTTTGCCGGGTAGTTTTTCGATGTCGGCTTCGAAATTGCCGTTGCCGAACTCTTTGAATACCGCCATGGCTTTTTTCTTGACCGCGATATGGGCGCCGACCATGTCGTTGACGCCTTGGGCCATGGTCCTAAAACTGCCTTGAAACTTGCCGCCGTCCACCACGGCGTCGATTTCGCCCTTGTCGTGTTCGCGAGCCATATGGTCCATGTCGGTCAGTAGGACTTTGATGGTGTCGCTCATATGCTTCATCGCGGCCATCACGCTAGTGGTATCGCCGGCGGCCAAGCGGATTTCACTGCTAAGATCGCCGATCGCGACTCGGTTGGCCAGCGCGGCCACATCGCCCGGTTCGCCGCCCAGTTGGCGAATCAATCCTCTCGTCACAAACCAGGCAATCAGTAGGCTAACCAGCAACGCGACCAGCGCGACGCCAAACATGATGGTTTTGCTGCTGTCGTACAAGTCGTCGGCATCTTTATAGGCCTGTTTCATCCTTTCGTTTTGGAAATCGTTGATTGCTTTCAGACTGGTTACGTAAGCGGTATTGTTGGGCGCCCAGTCTTTCAACAGAAACTCGGTGGCGGCGACCTTACCCTTGGTTTTGTCGGCTAGCAAACTGTAAAAGGTATCGTATTTCGGCCCGAGCAAGTTGCGTTGATTGCCGGCGGCGTCGAGCAATGCGCGGCCCTTCTCGGATTGGATCAAGGCATCCAATTTGGCGAGTATGGCCTTGTTATCGTCGCGATTGACTTGAAGGTCCCGCTTCATTTCCTGAAGTTTGCTTTCATCGTCGGTCAGTAACATATTGCGCATCAGCCGGCCGTTATCCAGCGTGTTTTCGATCATGTCGCTGGTGTATTTCACCTTGACGAAATCTTCTTCCACAATGGATCGGGTGGTCTCGGCCAAATTGCCCATATTGGCGATCCCTACCCACACGATAGCGCCCAGCAGGAGCAACACGACTCCAAAGCTAAGTCCCAGTTTTACTGCGATTTTCATGTTGTTAAACATTGGACCCTCCGTAAAGATTGAATCGACATGTCGGTTTTGTTGACGCCGAATTTGAAACCTTCGGCGAACGAGTGTTCGATGACGTCGAGCGAATTGGCTTGTCGGCTAAATCCGCACGACGATCCCGGTTAATCTAAGCCTAGACGAAAAGCAAGGAATTAGCGGAGCGAAACCGCTAACTTTGCCCGTATCCGGCAAAGTTTAAAAATTGTATTTGGCCGAGAACATGGCCCGGCTGATGTTACCGTTGCGGCCGTCGATCAATTCGCGGCTGCCGTACAGGTATTCAATGCCCAAGGTGGCTTGCGGCAACGGACTCCACAGCAAGTTGGCGTGTACCGATTGGGCTTGGCGAGTCATCGTCGCGGCCACGAAATCGGGCTGGTCGGCTTGCTCGAAACCGTAGGCGAAGCTGCTGCGCCAGGTGTTGCTCCACCAATGTTGGTAGGCCGTCACGGCGCTGTAGACATTGACCAAATGCAGATTGCCGGCCGAATCCAGCGCGGCGTCTTCCAGACGGTTGACCGAAGAATAACGGCCTATCGCGTTGCCGTAATTCAGCGTGAAGCGGATATTGTCGAGTTCGAAGACATTGATTTTGCCGGCTAGGCTGACGCCGCCGCCCCAAGCTTCCCGTGCCGCGCCGCTGATATTGTTGGCATTGCGAATCTGCCGGCCCATCGCCGCCAACGATAGATTGCCCCAGTCCGGTTTGTAGACCAGTTTGGCGATCAGGTCCGGATAGCGATCGTCGCCGGTGGCGGTGAGATTGTCGTAGGTCAGCGTACCGAGCGCCGGACTCCAGCCGCTGCCGGTCCACAGCGTGCTGTTGGGGGATTCGGCCGCCAGTTGCAAATCCAAGCTCTCGCCAGCGAATTTAAACGGCTGGGTCCAACGCACTAGCGGTTGGCGAAATTTAGCGAGACCGACCGGGCCGGCATTATCCAAAGTGTCCGGCGCCGCCAATTCGTTTAAAAACGTGGTCCAGGTTTGGCCGGCCAGGAAATTGCCGAACGATCCGTAGGCATGGCGCAATCTGGGCGTATAGCTGGCGGCGGCCCCGTACAGATCCAGTTCCAGGTAGGTGTTGATATCGCCCCACGCGCTGGGTGTGAACGATTTGAACCAGAAGCGGCTTTCCCTGGCGTTGAACGCTAGTTGACTGTCCTCGCCGCGATGCGATACCGGAATATTCGAAACGGACAGGAATTGGTCGCCGAACGAGGGCGCGCTGACGCTGCTTTCGTTGACGTCCAATTTTACAAAGCCGCCGAAGCCCAGCGAGGTGTCGGTGCCGGGTATCTTAAAGGTGCCTTTGGTATCGCCCAACGTGACTGGCGGCTTGGTTTCCGGTTTCGCTTCGGTCGGGTTGGCGGCGGGACTGGCCGAAACGGCGACGACGCCATTCGTCGCCGGCGAGGCCTGAGTCGTCAATTGCCGGTTTTTTTGTTGCTCGGCGGCCAAGCGGGTTTCCAGATCGCGGATTCTGGCATCGGCTTGATTGGCGTGTTGCTTGAGTTCGGCGACTTGGTCGCCGAGTTGCCGCAACAAGGCGCGCACATCGTCGGTAGCCGTCGCGGCTAGCGGAAATACGCCGGAGGCGATGGTGAGGAGCAGGCGAGGATGGCTACGCATTATTGGCCTCCCGGTTTCTTGAAGTCGCGGAACAACTCGTGGCAGGACGTACAGGTTGCCGAAATGGCTTCCAACGTGGTTGGAATCGCGTCGATCTGCAAGGTTTGCGCTTGGGATTTCAGTTGCCCGGCCTGGATCAGCAGCTTATCCGCCAGCGAAGCGAAGACTTTTTGTTCGTCCGATTCAAGATGCAGGTTTGGCATGGCTAGACGCATCGCCGCCAGAGCGTGCTCGACGCCTTCCGCCGCTTGTTGCACGCGAGAGAGGGCTTCGCGGCGTTGGTTGTCCATCTCGTGCTCGGTCAAATTGCGTTCGTACATCAAGTTATGCATGCGTTGCATCGACTGCCGCAGGTCTTGGCTGTCGATGGCGTGCAGGGCCGGTTTGCCGGTGTCGATCAATTTTGGCGGCGCCGGTCGCTGTCCGCCGCTACCGCAGGCTGACAACGCCAAGGCGAGCAGCGCGTTTGCCGCGTAGCGCCGGGACGACGCCCGCGCTCGCGATCGTGCTGATGGCGCCACGGCAAACGCGGTGCCCAGGGCTGGCGGTACCGTGAAAGCGGTTGCATTCAGCTTGGCGAGGGTGGGCAATGGCATGTGGAATGTCTCCTGGTATGGATGGCGGGCTCGGTTTGAAAGCCGCCGGAGTAAGCCGGTCTTCCAGCCTGTCGGTCAGGCGTAGAAGGGGCTTGATCGGTAATTCCATAAGTGTAGAACGGAATTTGCCGCAAATCGGCTGGCGCTGGAAACGTCGCCGAACGTAGGGTTGCCAAAGGCGGCCTGTCGGCTGGTATCTAAGCCTCCGCCAAGCCTACGCGAGCGGGGGCTTGTGGCTGACGATTCGGTGATTCGCGGCTTCGAGGCTGGACTCGGAGGGGCGTTTGAAAGTCCCCGGAATGGTCATACGCTAGTATCCGGAGGTCGTTTTAGCGGAGCAGATGGGTGTTGAGTCCGAGCTGTCGATGGTTATCAAACCGGGCTCTAGCCCGCTTTACCAGGTCTGCGTGTTGGTGAGACCGTCGCGAGCACGTGATGGAATCGAACGATGGCCCGCCGCGGGATAGGCGGCGGGCAGTCCAGCGTTCACGGTTAGGCTGGATTAAGCGTTTGGTCGTTTAAAAGTGCTGAAATTGGTGCAAATCCACGGTGCCGCTCGCGGCGTGTTCGGGGAGGTCGCGCGGCATGCTCGATTTGCGATGTTCCGGCGCGCGGACTGGGTTAATTTGTCCGGCGGCGCGGGCAATTTTGAAAAAACTCATCAGATTTTGCAGTTGTAAGGATTGGCTGGTCATCTCCTCGGCAGTGGAGGCCAGCTCCTCGCTGGCGGAGGCGTTCTGTTGGGTGATTTGGTTCATCTGATTCATCGCGGTATTGACTTGGCTAACGCCGGCCGATTGTTCCTGCGAGGCGGCGGCGATTTCCTGCACCAAATCGGAGGTTTTGGCGATGCTGGGTACAATGGAATCCAGCAGCTTACCGGCACTTTCCGCGGTATTGACGCTGGTTTCGGCGAGCTTGCCGATTTCCTGGGCCGCGATCTGACTTCGTTCCGCCAGTTTGCGTACTTCGGCGGCGACCACCGCGAAGCCCTTACCGTGGTCTCCGGCCCGGGCCGCTTCGATGGCGGCATTCAGCGCCAGCATGTTGGTTTGGTAGGCAATGTCGTCGATGATGCCGATTTTACTGGCGATGTCTCGCATGGCCACGACGGTTTGCTTGACCGCCTCGCCGCCCTCGTTGGCTTCTTGCGAGGCCTTGGTGGCCATGCCGTCGGTGACCTTGGCGTTATCGGCATTCTGATTGATGCTGGACGCCATTTGTTCGATGCTGGCGCAGGTTTCCTCGACGCTGGCGGCTTGTTCACTGGACGCTTGCGACAGCGACTGCGATGTGGCGCTGACTTGCTTGGACGCGGTACCCAGTTGTTCGGCGGCGGCGACCACTTCGGCGATGGTTTGCGACAATTTCGCGATGGTGTTGTTGACGGTATCCTTGAATTCGCCCAATTGACCTTGGTAATCGCCCTTGACCGGACGAGTCAGGTCGCCTTGTTCGACCAGCCGCAGCACCTCGACGACTTCGTTGATCGGCAGGATGACGCCGTCCAAGGTTTGGTTGACGCCCTCGACGATTTTACGGAAATCGCCTTGGTGCTGGGTGGCGTCGGCGCGGGTCGCCAAGCGGCCTTCGACGGCGGCTTGCGACAGTTTGTTGGCATCCGCGACTAAGGCGTTCACGGCGTCTATGCAGGTGTTCAGGTTGTTTTTCAGAATGTTGAAATCGCCGTGATAGGTGTCGGTGATTTTGGCCGGGATATTACCCTTGGCGATGTTATCGACGTAGTCGGCGGCGACGTTGAGCGGGCCGATCACCGCGTCCAGCGTGTCGTTGACGCCTTCGACGATCTTGCGGAAATCGCCTTGGTGCCGGGTGGCGTCGGCGCGGGTGGCCAAACGGCCTTCGACGGCGGCTTGAGATAGCTTGTTGGCGTCGGTGACCAGCGCCTGAATGTTGTGCTTGAGTAGCATCAGCCACTCGTGTATTTGATCGTCGCTGGAGGCTTTCGCCATTTCCGCGCTCATGTCGCCGTTCGCCAGTTTAGTGACGTAGGCGATCAGATCGGACAGCCAGGCATGCACGCCGTTGACGGCTTGTTTCATTTTGTCGTGGTCGCCCTTGCAAGCGATCTCGACGCGTTGGCGCAGGTCGCCGCCGCGAATCAGGCTAAGAACGCGGTTGCCTTCGCCGATCGGGATCAAAATGGCATCCAAGATTTGGTTGATGCCTTGCACCAGTTTATTGAAGTCGCCTTTATGCCGGCCGGCATCGGCGCGCGCGTCCAATCGGCCTTCGGCGGCGGCGCTGATCAGCGTATTGGTGTCCGCCATCACGGCTTTCAGATTGCCGCGCACCAGTTCTATCGTGTCGTTGATGAAGACTTTCTTGCCGGGCAAGCGCTCCATCGGGGCGTCGAAATCGCCTTCGCCGAAGGCCTTGAACACCGCCATCGCTTTCTTCTTGACGGCGATATGGCCCGATACCATGTCGTTGACGCCTTGCGCCATGACGCTGAAATCGCCTTGGAATTTTTGGGTATTCATCAACACGTCGATGTCGCCGGCTTCGTGTTGTTTGCTCATGTGATTCATATCGGCGATAAAGCCTTTCAGATTGCCGCGCACCAGTTCTATCGTGTCGTTGATAAACGCTTTCTTGCCGGGTAGTTTCTCCATTGGGGCGTCGAAATCGCCTTCGCCGAAGGCCTTGAACACCGCCATCGCTTTCTTCTTGACGGCGATATGGCCCGATACCATGTCGTTGACGCCTTGCGCCATTTGTCGAAAGCTGCCTTGAAAGCGTTGGCTGTCGACGACCGCGTCGATATCGCCTTGCTCGTGTTCGGCGGCCATCCGGTTCATGTCGGCCAGCAGGGATTTAATCGTGTCGCTCATATGTTTCATCGCAGCCATGACGCTGGCGGTATCGGTGGCGTCAATCCGAATCTCGCCGCTCAGATCGCCGACGGCTATCCTGCCCGCCAATCGAGCGACTTCGTCCGGTTCGCCGCCCAATTGGCGGCTCAGTTTGCGGGTCACAAACCAGCCCAATAGTGCGATCGTCGCCAACGCCAGTAGTGCGATGACCGCTAGCCATATCGAGGCGTGGGCTTTGATGTCCTTGGCTTGGCCGGCACTTTGTTCGGCCAGATTGCCGTTATATTGTCCTTGCTGTTCGAGTGCATCTTGGAGTGTCGCGCTTAGCGGAGTCATTTGCTCCAGCGCCGCTAGCGCTTGGTCCTTACGGTTTTGCTTGGACAGCGCCAGGACGGTATCGACGCCGGCCCGGTATTTTTCGAAGGCCGCGAGGTTAGCGGTGTACAGGCGCTTGTCCTCGGCGTCGGATACCAGAGCGTCGTACTGCTTCAGGCTGGTTTCGAATGCGCTGAGTGCCTCGGTTATCGATTGATTTAATTCGGCGATCTTGTCCGGATCGGTATTCGATACGTGCCGATAAAGTCTGGCTCGAACTTGGCCGAAGGTTTTGAATTGGCGATTCAGCGCAATCAGCGAGGGCACGCTATTGGCGTTGGCGTAGTTGGCGGCCGTAAAGACACTATCCAATTGTTGATAACTGACGCCCGCCAGACTGGACAGGCCTAGTAAAGCGATTCCGATCAAAAGCGACATGCGTTGTACGATGGACATGTGGACCTCCCGATGTTGAGCTTCCCTGACTTGATTCGGCCGGCCGTTCCATGACGGACCCCGTGTTCTTTGAGCCTGCTGGACCGAGGTCGCCGGATAGCTTGTCGGGTGCGGCATTTTAGAATGCCTTGTTTTGCGCTAAATATCTATAGCCTATTATCATGCGCTATGCCATGGTGTTCAAAAAAATAATCTTTTTACGCGTTAGCTAAAGTGCGGTGAGTTAGCGAGCTACTCATTGCCGAGCGCTCCACGCGGTGCCGCGAAAGTGCGGCGTTTGTTCGGAGTAACTAGTTTCGTTAATGAAAAAAATCAATTGTTTTACATGTGGTTGATGAAAAAATTGGGTTGCCGGTGTCCTCGGTATTTGAGTGAGTCCAGCGTTGGGCTATTGTCGTTTCCGGCGAATGTATTCGATGTTGAGGAATTTGAGGCCAGCGTTAACTCTACGCGGTATAGTTTGCTGTTATGTTTAGCGATGGAGTTGATAAATTAGACGCCGACTATCGATCAGGGGCGTCTGAGGTTTAGCGAATACCCTCGGAGATACGAGGCCGCGAGCGCGCTTGGCGATTAGCTGAGCGGAGCTGCCGGTCGAACGATTTTGAAACCGCCGCCAAAAGTAAGTCGGTGCGTGGGGGCGGCGTTAGCCGCGATCATGGGCGGCTCCTACAACGGCATGTCCGCACGTTGTGCCTCACGACATTCATCGTAAGGTGATTAATCTAGCGGAGGGGGGCTTTTACCCCGGCTTTCCGTGCCGGGGTAAAAGCAGCGCATTGTAACGGCGTTTTACTTATTCGCGGGCGAACCTAGAACCGTTCGAATTGATGCAGATTCAAATCCAGGTGGGTCGGGTCGTTCGGGTTGGTGGGTGCGTGTTTGATCTTGGCTTGGGTTGTAGAATGAGCGGTTCGGCGTTGCCCGCCGCCGGTGTTGCCCGTCGCGCCGCTGATCTTGAAGAAACTCATCAAGCCTTGCAATTGTTCGGCCTGACCGGTCATTTCCTCGGCGGTGGAAGCCAATTCTTCACTGGCGGCGGCGTTTTGCTGGGTGATTTGGTTCATCTGATTCATCGCGGTATTGACTTGGCTGACGCCGGCCGACTGTTCCTGCGAGGCGGCGGCGATTTCCTGCACCAGATCGGAGGTTTTGGCGATGCTGGGCACGATGGCATCCAGCAAGCGGCCGGCGCTTTCGGCGGTGCTGACGCTGGTTTCGGCCAATTGGCCGATTTCCTGGGCGGCGATCTGACTGCGCTCGGCCAGTTTGCGCACCTCGGCGGCGACCACCGCGAAGCCCTTGCCGTGATCGCCGGCCCTGGCGGCCTCGATCGCGGCGTTCAGGGCCAGCATATTGGTTTGATAGGCAATGTCGTCGATGATGCCGATTTTGCCGGCGATGCTTTTCATCGCCTCGACGGTTTGCTTGACGGCGGCGCCGCCCTCGACCGCTTCCTGCGAGGCTTTGGTGGCCATGCCGTCGGTGACCTTGGCGTTTTCGGCGTTCTGGCCGATGCTGGCGGCCATTTCCTCGATGCTGGCGCTGGTTTCCTCGACGCCCGCGGCTTGTTCGCTGGCGGCTTGCGACAGCGATTGCGACGTGGATTGGATTTGTTCGGAAGCGTTGCTTAACTGATTGGTCGCGGAGACGACCTCGGCGATGGTCTCGGACAGTTTGGCGATGGTATTGTTGACGGTGTCCTTGAATTCGCCGAGTTGGCCTTGATAGTTGCCTTTGACGATCCGCGTCAGGTCGCCTTGCTCGACCAGACCCAACACTTCCACCGCTTCGTTAACCGGCAACACGATGCCGTCGATGATGTCGTTGATGCCCTGCACCAATCTGCGGAAGTCGCCTTGGTGCTTGCCAGCGTCGGCGCGGACGTCCAGGCGGCCCTCGGCGGCGGCTTTGATCAAGGTATCGGTATCGGCAATGACCGCGCGCAAATTGGCGCGGATTTTATCGATGGCGTTATTGATAAAGATCAGTTTGCCGGGAAGTTTTTCAATATCGGCATCCAGGTTGCCTTGGCCGAATTGCTCGAAGCAGGCGATGGCTTTTTGGTTGACGGCGATGTGGGCGCCGACCATGTCGTTGACGCCTTTAGCCATCGTCGCGAATTCGCCTTGGAATTTGCCGGTATCGATCTTGAAATCGATTTCGCCGGCGTCGTGCTGCCCGGCCATACGGTTCATGTCGGCGATAAAACTTTTCAGATTGCCGCGAACTAGATCTATGGCTTCGTTGATAAACACCTTTTTGCCCGGCAGTTTTTCGATGTCGGCGTCGAAGTTGCCGTTACCGAAGGCCATGAACACGCCAATGGCTTTTTTCTTGACGCCGATGTGGGCGCCGACCATGTCGTTGACGCCTTGCGCCATGGTTCTAAAACTGCCTTGAAACTTAGCGGCATCGACGACGGCGTCGATTTCGCCTTTGTCGTGCTCCTTGGACATGTGGTCCATGGCGGCGAGTAGCGTTTTGATGGTGTCGCTCATGTGTTTCATCGCGGCCATCACGCTGGCGTTATCGCCGGCTTGTAACACGATGGTGCCGCTGAGATCGCCGACCGCGATTTGATTGGCCAGTCCGGCGACCGCGTCCGGTTCGCCGCCCAGTTGGCGCATCAAATTGCGGATGATCATCCAGCTCATCATCCCAACTAGCAGTGTGATCAGTACCGCGATGCCGACCGAAATATTAGTGGCGCTTTGCTGGATGCGGCTCGCTTCGAGCATCCCTTGGTCGGCCAATTGGGAGTTGTAGTCCAACTCGGTTTGGATGGCGTCCTGTAGTTTTTTAATGGCCGGCATCAATTCTTCCCTGACCGCCGCTTCGGCCTCTTTGGTGCGGTTTTGCCTAGAGAAATCGAAAACTTTTAGACGCGGAATATCGTACGCCGCCAATAGCGATTTAACGTTGTCGAGCATGGCCTGTTCCTTGGCGTCCGAAAGGCAACTGGCGCCGTTGCAGGCGTCCAAGGTATAGCGCTTCAACGTGTCGTCCAATTTCGCGCGGGCTTCGGCGATTTTCGGCTCCAATGTCGCCATGCCGGCCGGATCGGTGATGATGACGTGAAACAACGAATATTCCCTCAAATCGGCCAGTTGTTTTCGAATCTCGAAAAATATCCGATAGGTCGGTACCGTGTTAACGCCGGCATAACTCGCCGCGTCGTAAACTTTCGCGAGCTGGATATAGCCTAACAGCGCCAGTCCGACCAAGCCCAGCATGGCGGACGACGATAGGAGTAAAAGTCTCTGTTTAACAGTCATGGGGTTTCTCCGTGGATGTCGTTGAAGGTCGGAAATGTGGGCGGAACGCTGCGGCGGGCCGTAGCGCGCGTTCGATCAAATTTGTCCGCGCTTCGCGAAACGGTATGGTTTGGCCGGGGCTTACGGTTTTTCTCGGATTAGCTTAGACCATTTTGAGTCGCTATCCAGTTTGGGTAGGCAAATTCGAAACGGTTACCCGGAGGATCGCACCTAGGCGCTGTGGAAGTTCGATGGCCGAAAATGCTTTGCGCGCCGGTTCGAAGTTTGCCAAGATAGAGGAAGTCGCCCAACCGAGCGTTTGCCGCGCTAGACGACCGGCCGTCCGGAATCCAAGGGCGCGCACGCGCTTCTTCCTTTGGTTTTTGTCATGTCCAAGCCTCTGATTCACAAAGGTCGCGGTGCCGTCAGCAATGCCGCCGGCCGCTACGAAAAACAACGAAGCCAGGCCGAGGACGACGGCTGGGGGAGCTTGGATGTCGACTTGCCTCCGCTGGCGACCGAAATCATCGTCGATGCCAGCAAATCGGTGATCACCTATAACGATTCGCCGGATATTCCGTTCGACCGTTCCGTCAACCCGTACCGGGGTTGCGAACACGGTTGCGTGTATTGTTTCGCGCGGCCGACCCACGCGTATCTTGGCTATTCGCCGGGGTTGGATTTCGAAAGCCGTATCTTAGTCAAACCCGACGCCGCGACGTTGCTGCGCGCGGAACTCGGCAAGCGCCAATACCGTTGCGCGCCGCTGGCGCTGGGTACCAATACCGATCCCTATCAGCCGTTGGAGCGCCGCCAGCGCACCATGCGCGACATTTTGGAAGTGCTGCGGGAAACCCGGCATCCGGTCGGCATCGTCACCAAATCGGCGCTGATCGAACGGGATATCGACATCCTGGCCGAGATGGCCGGCCAGGGCTTGGCGTCGGTGTGCTTGTCGATCACGACCCTGGATCGCCGCTTGGCGCGGACGCTGGAACCCCGCGCCGCCGCGCCCGAGCGCCGCTTGGAAACGCTGACTCGTTTGAGCGAAGCCGGCGTGCCGGTCGGCGTGATGGTTGCGCCGTTGATTCCGGTGTTGACCGATTACGAATTGGAAGCCATCGTGTCGGCCGCGAAGCGGGCCGGAGCGATCAGCGCGGAATACATTCTGCTGCGCCTGCCGCTGGAAGTGGCCGACTTATTCGACGAATGGTTGCGCGAGCATTACCCGCTGAAGGCCGAGCACGTGATGAACCGGGTGCGCGACAGCCGGGGCGGCAAGGTCTACGACCCGAGCTTTCATCGGCGTTTGCGCGGCGAGGGTGTCTACGCCGATTTGATTGCGCAGCGCTTCGGGTTAATCCGGAAAAAACTCGGCCTGGAACGCGGATTGCCGCCGCTCCGCACCGACTTATTCCGCAAGCCGGCGGCCGGCGGGCAGATGAGTTTTGACTTTTTCGAGTGAAAGCTGGTCGCGCGGCTTGCGGGCAATGGCGCAGGCTCGAGGCGGGTACGGTAGAACCGGGTTAAGCTCGGTGCATCAAGCGTCCGCATCCTCGTCTTTCTGGCGTTTTTCCAACAACCCTTGCTCGCGAAGCATGGCCTTGAAGCCTTTCATCACCGGTCTGGAGAGCGCCGTTTCGGCGAACAAGCGCTTTTCGTAGATTCGGTTTTTTAGGTCTTCGTCGTCCGGCGCGGCGCGGGCCGTCGCGATCAATGCATGCAACTCCGGCTCCAACAACTGACCGGGCAGGTCGCGGATTTGGTCGTACAACAAACTCATCACGACTTTTTCGCCGGCGCGCATTTTGCATTTGCCGTCGATGATTTTCAGCATCACCGTCACTGCGCAATCGACATGCAGCGGGGTCAGCGGGTGCGCCGCCACCCAGGCGGCAACGGTTTCCGGCGTCATCCGACGGCCTCGCCGGCAGCCAGCCGCTTGGCGTAATCGAGTAACGACTCCTCGACCGCCATATAGGCGTAGTCGGCGACCGCCGCGACGCCGATGGCGTTCACCTTGGCGGTCGGGCCGTCGCCGATGCGCGCCACGAACACGGCGTCGCAGTCCTTGATGGTTTCCAGTATGCCGGCCAGCGCGTTCTGATCGCCGTGTTGGCCGTGGCAGTAATGATCGACGTCGCGGCTTTCCAGGTGCTCGCAATGGTCCGGCGTCAAACGATAGATCGCAAAGTGTTTGGCGTGACCGAAATGTTCGTTGATAGAGATGCCGTCCTTGGTGGCGACGGCGATTTGCAGCGGCGTCGCGCTCATCGGCGAACTCCAGGCTCCGAGGTGGTCGCGCGGCGGTGAGTTGGGCGGTTTGTCATGGCGATTCCGGGGCTACACAAATTATTAGCGATTAAGCAAGAGCGATACCAAGCGCGGGAATGCCGATTTGCCGAGGTTTGCCGGGTGCCGGCGCGTGGCGGTCTCGACAAATGTCGGGTTTGCGACAAGTTGCTGCGGCGTTCGATTCGGAAGGGGTTTTTGCCTATACTGCCGGCATTGCCCATCGAACTAAATCCCTAAATGACGACCACTTTGATCCAGATGACCGTGCTAATGCTGTGCGGCGCGGCCTGGAGAGTCCTGTGCCCGAATAAACTCGCGGCCGATCAAACCCGCCTGGTGTTGACCAGCGTCGTTTATTATTTTTTATTGCCGGCCATGGTGCTGGAGGTGCTGTGGAAGGCCGACATCGGCTGGCAGTCGTTGAAATTCAGCCTGTTGGGTTGTTCCAGCATCTTGTTGGCGGTTGTCGTCAGCGGGTTGATCGCCAAGCTGCTCCGTTTCCAGCGGCCCCAGACCGGTGCGATGATACTTGCCGCGGCGTTTCCGAACACGACTTATCTGGGATTGCCGGTGCTGGAGCAAGCCTACGGCGGGTGGTCGCGCTCGGTGGTGATACAGATGGACTTGTTCGCGGCGGCGCCGATGGTGTTCACGGTCGGTATCCTGCTGGCGCGCCACTACGGCGCCGCCGAAAAAGACCAGCCCAAGTCCCGGCTGGGATTTTTTAACGCGCCGCCGTTTTGGGCGGCGTTACTGGCGGTGGTTTTGAATCTGAATCACCTGCCCGCACCGTTGTGGTTGGCCGGATTGCTGACGATGCTGTCGGCCGCGGTGGCGCCGCTGATGATCTTTTCGTTGGGATTGGCCTTGAGTTGGCGAGCGGTAAGGTGGCGCAATCTGCCCTATATCCCGCCGGTGGTGCTTATTAAATTAATGTGGTTTCCGTGGGCCGGCATTTACATCGCGGATGTCTTGCAGCTCGAAAATCCGTTTCGGGCGGCGGCGATTTTGGATATCGCGATGCCGAGCATGGTGTTGGGCGTGGTGCTGTGCGACCGCTACCAACTGGATAGTTCGTTGTATGCCACGGCGGTGACCGTCACGACTGGACTGAGTTTGTTTAGTTTGCCGTTTTGGTTCGAGGTGTTATGAAGGCCATTGCCGAAGTGTTTTCGCAAGGCGAGGAAGTCGTCACCGGCCAGGTGGTGGACAGCAACGCCGCCTGGTTGTCGCAACACTTGGTGGAGCTGGGTTTCAGCGTGACCCGGCACACCGCGGTCGGCGACAAACTGGACGATCTGGTGGCCTTGGTTCGAGAGATCGCCGGCCGCGCCGATTGTTGCGTCTGCACCGGCGGTCTGGGACCCACCGTCGACGATTTGACCGCCGAAGCGGTGAGCATCGCCGCCGATTTGCCGCTGGTGCTGGACGAACAAGCCCTGAGCCATATCGAACGCTATTACGCCAATCGGCGGCGGGTCATGCCGGCCGCCAACCGCAAACAGGCGTATTTGCCGCGCGGCGCCGTGCGCATCGATAATCCGGTCGGCACCGCGCCGGGTTTTGCGTTGCAAATCGGTCGGTGTTGGTTCGCCTTTTTGCCGGGCGTACCGATGGAAATGAAAACGCTGTTTGCCGACGTGGGGCGGCAGTTGCAGCAACGCTTTAGGTTACGGCCGGATCGTTTAGTGATGTTGCGCAGCGTTGGGATCGGCGAATCGGCGATACAGCAAGCCTTGGCCGGTATTCCATTACCCGGCGGCGTGCAACTGGGGTTTAGAGCCGCGCCGGACGAGGTGCAAACCAAGTTACTGTTTGCGGCCGACTTTCCGCTGGCCGATATTCGCGACTGGGCCGGCCGGGTACGCGCGGCGATCGGCGACTGCGTGTTCGCGATCGACGGCCTGGAGGGCGTGGCTGGCGGCGATTTGCCGACGGTTGTCGATCGATTGCTACCGGTCGATAGTCGAGTGGCGATACTGGAAACCGCCAGCGGCGGCCGGCTGGCGGCCCTATGTCAGTTTTACGATTGGCTGGATTCAACCTTAGTTTGCCGCGATGCGGCTCAAGCCGGGCGGCAATTAGGGGTTTCTACCGAGAACGAGCTTCTCGAATTGGCGGTGCGACAATTGGCCGAAAGCTTGCGAGCGCGAGGCGCCGATCTGGCCCTGGTTCAGCTTTATCAAGGCGGACCGGACGATTACCGCAACCGCGACAGTACCATCGTCCTTTATAATGGCCTGCTGACGCCGGACGGCTGGTATTGCAAACAGCATACCCTGGGCGGCACCGCAAACACCAAACAAACCCAATCAGCCTGGCTGACCCTGGACTTACTCCGCCGCTATTTACAAAAGTTATGCCCTTAATTCGCCTGACCAACGTTTCTATTGCTTTCGGCACTCATGCCTTGCTCGATCATGCCGATTTTCAACTAGACCCCGGCGAACGGGTCGGGCTGTTGGGTCGCAACGGCGAGGGCAAATCGACCTTGATGAAAATCATCGCCGGCGATATTCACGCCGACGGCGGCGAGATCTGGAAGCAGCCGGAATTGCGGCTGGCTTGGCTGGAGCAGCAGCCGAATCTGAATGACGGCGATACGATCTACGAAGCCGTGGCTGGCGGTTTGGGTGAATTGGGCGGACTAATTGCCCGCTACCACGAGTTGTTGACGCACATGGACGGCAGCGAAGCCGGGTTGGACGCGCTGGGCGAAGTCCAGCACAAATTGGAAGCCGCCAACGGCTGGCAGTTTCAACAGCGGGTCGAGGCGGTATTGAGCCGCTTGCAATTGCCGGCCGATGTTAAGGTTAGTAGTCTGTCCGGCGGCTGGAAGCGGCGAGTGGCCTTGGCGCGGGCCTTGGTGATTGATCCGGAGGTGTTGCTGCTCGACGAACCGACCAACCATCTGGATTTCGAAAGCATCACCTGGCTGGAAGAACAGTTGTTGAACTTCGCCGGCGCGGTGCTGTTCGTGACCCACGACCGGGCTTTTTTGCAAAAACTGGCGACCCGCATTATCGATCTCGATCGCGGTCAGTTGACGTCGTGGGCCGGCAATTATCAGGATTACCTGGTGCGCAAGGCGGCGGCACTGGAAGACGAAGCCAATCAGAATGCCGAATTCGACAAGAAGCTGGCCAAGGAGGAGGTCTGGATACGCCAAGGTATCAAGGCCAGACGCACCCGCAACGAAGGCCGGGTACGGGCGCTGAAAAAATTGCGCGCCGAACGCGCCGAGCGCCGCAACACCCAGGGCACCGCCAAACTATCGTTGAATAAGGGCGAGGTATCCGGCAAGAAGGTCATCGAGGCGGTCGATGTCGAGTTCAGCTATGGCGACCGCACTATCATCCGCGATTTCTCGATTCGCATCGATCGCGGTGACAAGATCGGTTTGATCGGCAACAACGGCGCCGGCAAATCGACCTTGCTGAAACTGTTGCTCGGTCAGTTGCAGCCGACGCAAGGCACGGTCGAACTGGGTACCAATCTGCAAATCGCCTATTTCGACCAATTGCGCGAACAGCTCGACCCTGAAATCTCGGTGGCCGACAGCGTGCTCGACGGCGGTGAATTCATCGACCTGCCCGGCGGCCGGCGCCATGTGATGAGTTATCTGGCCGACTTTCTGTTCGCGCCGGCGCGGGCTCGTTCGCCGGTCAAGAGTCTATCCGGCGGCGAGAAAAACCGCTTGCTGTTGGCGCGCTTGTTTACCAAGCCGGCCAATTTGATCGTTATGGACGAACCGACCAACGACCTGGATTTGGAAACCCTGGAAATCCTCGAGGAAAAACTGGTCGAGTACCAGGGCACCTTATTGCTGGTCAGCCACGACCGCGAGTTTCTGGATAACGTGGTCACCAGCGTGTTGGTGTTCGAGGGCGAGGGCAGGGTTGAAGAATACATCGGCGGTTACGCCGATTGGTTTGCGCTGTCAGAGCGCAATAAAAAACAACAAGCCGAGGTGGCGAAAGTCGCCGACGCAGCGGCCAAGAAAGACAAGCCCAAAACCGCGCCGGCCAAGAAACTTAGCTTCAAGGAACAGCGCGAGCTGGAGCAACTGCCGGAACGCATCGAACAACTGGAAAGCCGCCAAGCCGAACTGACCGCGACGATCGGCGGCGGCGAGTTTTACAAGCAATCGCAAGAGGCCGTCGCGGCCAGTCTGGCGGAATTGCAGGCGGTGGAAACCGAACTGGCCGCCGCTTACAGCCGTTGGGACGAGTTGGATGCGTTGCAGGGCTGAAAAGTTGCCGGCGGCCGAGTCAGAATCAGAGCGGTGGCAAGTTGGTGCTGAAGGGCTCGACGATGACTGACTCGCCCGGTTTGACGCCGGCACAGTCTGCGTCCAGCACAATGAAGCAGTTGGCGTGACTGGCTACTGTCAATTGATGCGACTCTTGGCCGCCCGCGAGCTTGACTGCGTACTGGCCAGGCGCGATTTGGCTGACGATGCCGCGTTGATATTCCTGACGGCCGGCCGATTTTTTCAGCCGGCTGTCGCAACGGGCCAGCAATTGCAAAGGCCCGGCGGCCGGTTCGCCGGCCAGTTGACGCAAGGCCGGCGCCACGAACTTCCGGAAAGTGACCAATACGGCGGCCGGGTTGCCCGGTAGTCCGAAAAACCAGCTGGCGCCGATTTTGCCGAAAGCTAGCGGCTTGCCGGGTTTGATCGCCAATTTCCAGAACTCGACCTGGCCGCATTTGGCCAGGGTTTCTTGAACGTAATCGGCGTCGCCGACCGAGGCGCCGCCGGTGGACAAGACGACATCGAAACGATCGGCGGCGTCGAGCAAGGTTTGCTCGAGCAGAGCCGGATCGTCTCTGACGATGCCAAGATCGACGACTCGATGGTTGGCGTCGGCCAACAGGCCGGATAGCAGATAGCGGTTGCTGTCGTAGATTTTGCCGTGTCCCAATGGCTCTCCGAGCGGTGTCAATTCGTCGCCAGTCGAGAAAAAGCCGATATTCAAACGGCGATGGGCGCGAATGTCGGCGATGCCGGCGCCGGCCAACAAGGCCAGATCGCTGGCGGTCAATTTTTTCGGCGCGCTGATCAAGGTATCGCCGCGATGCACGTCGCTACCGATGGCGCGGACGTTTCTGCCGGCGGGACAATCGGCGCCGAACAGCACAAACTCGCCGTCCCTATCGACTTGCTCTTGCTGGACCACGCTATCGACCCCGTCGGGTACCACCGCGCCGGTGAATATTCTGACGCATTCGCCATCCGCCAGTTCGCCGACGAAGGGTTGGCCGGCCCACGCAGTACCGACGACGCGCAAGCGGAAGGTTTGACTCGGCAATATCTGCGCGCTGTTTAAACCGTAACCGTCCATCGCCGCGTTGGCTTGCGGCGGAATATCTTGAGGCGCTTGCGGACTTTCCGCGATCACACGGCCAAGTGCGTCCGACAGCGCGACGGTTTCGGTTTCCGATAGCGGGATTATTGCCGAGGCGATCCGCTCCAAGGCTTGTTCGGCGCTGAGTAACGGTTTATGGCTTGGGTAACAAAGGTTGGTCACGATAGCGAGCTCAAATAGGTGTTGAGAATAAAGTCGGCAATCGCCGACGGGTCGTTGAGGTCGAGTTTGGGTATCGGCGGTTCTGGCCGCAGTTGGGTATCGCAGGCAATTGCGATAATGCTGGGATCGCTCGGATACAGCAACGGTTTGCCCAGCGCCGATCGGTGCAATTCGATTTTGGGATAGCGTTCGTCTCGAAAGCCTTCCACCAAAATCAAGTCTAGGCCGGCGCTAGGAAATGCCGCTAATTGCTCGGCTAGCGTAACCTCGGTAGCGGCCGACAATTCGCTGATGATCGCGCGTCGGAAGCGAGATACCAACATGACCGGTGTCGCGCCGGCTAGTCTGAGCCGGTAACTGTCCTTGCCGGGTTGGTCGATTTCGAAATCGTGGTGACTGTGCTTGATCACGCCGACCTTCAGCCGGTTTGCCTTGAGCAGCGGCAACAGACGGGTCAATAGCGTGGTTTTGCCGGTGCCGCTGTAGGCGGCGAATCCCAACAGCGGCGGCGGCTGAAGCATCGCGGGTCTCGGAAGCGCAAGAAAGCCGGGTATTCTAAGGTATTATGGCTAGCCTTGGGTGGCGGTCCGGAGGTGGGGTGATACGCATCGTTTTGTTATTGCTGGTGGTCGGCTTGTTTTTCGCGGTACGTTGGTGGATGGCGTTGCCGGCTAAACCATCGGGCGACAAATTGCGTCAATGGTTGACGATTGGCGGCGTCCTACTGTTGGCGGTTTTAGCGTTGAGCGGTCGTCTGGGTTGGTTGTTCGGCGCGCTGGGTGTGGCGGCGGCGTTTGTCTGGCGCGGTTTACCGATATTGATCAGAGTGGCGCCGCAATTGCAGCGCTTGTGGCTTTGGTTTCAAACCAGTCGCCACGATTCCGGTCGGTCGGGGCAGGCTGGCTCAGGGCAAGGGCGCGGCGGTAAGACCGCTGCAATGAGCGAGGCTGAAGCCCTGGAGGTTTTGGGACTGAAAATCGGCGCCAGTCAGGCCGACATTGTGCAAGCCCATCGCAAGCTGATTTCGCGGGTGCATCCCGACCGTGGCGGGTCCGACTATTTGGCCGCGCGGATTAATTTGGCGAAGCGGGTGCTGCTGAAAAACTGATCGTGACGGCATCGTGCCAAACCGCTATTGAGTTTGAATTTCGAATTTATGTGAAGCGCATCACTCTGAACGAAAGATAAATCTGATCGAAGTCAGATTTTGATTTTGAACTTAGTGTGAAATAGTCGCGGTTTCGATATTCTGCAGTCGCCGGATCAATTCCAAAAAGGAGATGTGAGCCACAAAAAAACCTGGAAATTCAACTCATAGGATAAAAAAATTAAAGTTATACTGGCGCTCGCCGTAAACAGGGATAATTTCTGAGTTTATGCTAAGGCGAAAAAAAAGGGAGATGAGGGTTGCAGTTGGTCGGACCGTCCTATCGGGCCGGACTAGGCGACGTAAGGATTGCACTCTAATCCGTATTTGAGATTGAAGGCCGATTCCCTATTAGGGACGGCCCGAACAGAACAATAACTGAATCAGCAAGCCAAATACCTGGGAGACTAATCATGATGGAAGAAGCGATAGATGTAATAAAAGACATGGATATGCCCGATTTCATTTCTTTCGATGAAGTGGAGGACGAAATCGAAGAGGTCGATTCCGCGGAAACGTTCAAACTAGCGGAAATCGACACCAGCGACTCGCAAAACGAAGGGACTTTCGACGCGACCCGAGCCTATCTTAACGAACTTAGCAAATCCCAACTGCTGACCGCCGATGAAGAAAAAATTTACGGTCGGCGCACGCAACAAGGCGATACTCAAGCCCGCAAAATCATGATTGAAAGCAATTTGCGTCTGGTTGTGAAAATTTCCAGGCGCTACTTAAACCGTGGCCTTCCGCTGCTGGATCTGATCGAGGAAGGCAATCTCGGTTTGATTCGGGCAGTCGAAAAATTCGATCCCGATCGCGGATTCAGGTTTTCCACCTACGCGACATGGTGGATCAGGCAAACGATAGAACGGGCTATCATGAATCAGACCCGCACGATTCGCTTGCCGATTCACATCGTCAAGGAAATGAACGTTTACCTGAAGGCTCAACGCAGTTTGGCGCAACAACTCGATCACGAGCCCACCGTGGACGAAATTGCCAAGCATTTGGACAAACCCGCGAAAACCGTCAGCAAAATGCTGAAACTGAATGAGAGAGTGACTTCGGTCGACGTATCGTTCGGTAAGGATTTCGACAAGCCTTTATTGGAAACCATTTCCGAGGAAGAGAGCCGCAGTCCGGCGGAAATCCTGCAGGAAGACTTCATTCAAAACAACGTCACCCATTGGGTGTATCAACTAGGCGAAAAACAACGCGAAGTGATTTGCCGTCGGTACGGACTGTGCGGCTTCGAAAACGCCACCCTTGAACAAGTCGCGCTGGAAATGGGCGTCACTCGCGAGCGGGTCAGACAGATCCAGATGGATGGCTTAAAGCGCTTGAAAGAAATCCTGGAAACCAACGGTTATTCGTTCGAATCCATTTTTAATTAACTCGACTGCCCGTTTGTTATTCTGGTGTAGCGGACGTTTCGTTCTCTTCGCCAGGATCGGAGCGGAGTTTTTTCGTTAGTCGGTGCGGTAGAGCGGTAAGTCGGAAATCCTTCGGTCGATTTCCGCTACCGTGGCGGCGTATTTCGGACTTCCAACTGTCTGGTAACGGTTTTTGAAGGTCTGGGCGTCCATGTGCTCGGGCAAGTCTTGCACGTCGGGGATAATCGCGGAATAGTCCTTGATTTGCGAGAGGACTTTCTGTAATTCCCTGGCCCGCTCGGTAGTCGAAATTGCCAGCGTGCCGAACTTGGTACCGGCCCGGTCCGCGCTCAAGTCGATAAAGCTAAAGCCGCTGCCTTTTTCCGCATCGCCCAATTCCTTGTCCACGCCAAGTTGTTCGCCTAAGAGTTTGGCATCGACCGCCGCCAGTAGCGCCGATGCAATGAAATGTTGCGGAATATCGACGCGTTTATAGGCGTAGACCGGAAGTTCCTTGCTGTACACCAAGCCGATCGGCAAAAAGCGGCGTAGCTCGCTTTTATAAATGTAACTGCCGACCGCGATAATGATCGCGCGGTTTTCCCGAATCGCGTCGGCTGCTTCGGTATTGCGGTAGGCAAAATCGAACAAGGGTTGTAGCAGATCGATCAATGACAAGCGCCAGGCCGGATCGTGTTGGCTGACGATAGTATTGATCTGCTGCTGATAGCGGTGCAGATTGGGGTATTCCCGATGTTTTTGGATGGCCAACTGCTTCGCCGATTCGACCACCGAGCCAAGATAACTGATTTCCAGCGCGTTCGGGGTGATCCTGACGTTTTGCACGTATTGGCTGGCGACCAGCCAATATTTTTTTAGGGGCGGGTATTCCACGATGGCGGGTATCAGCACATTCGCGGCCGGATCCGGGATGGATATTTCCCCGATTTTAAAGGATTTGATGCGGATACCGCGGTCGGCTTGCCGAAGGCTGAAGTTGATGTCCAAATAGCGGCCCCACGGGTTTTCCGGTACGAAAATCGCGATTTGCGCCTGTAGGCGGTCGTTGAGCAACTGAATTTGGGTGGTGTTTTCGACGAAGTGGTTAAGCAGATAGCTGACCGCGATATTTAAGTCTTTTTGGTTTAAATTGACTGTTTTTACAGAGTCGCGTTCATCGGCGCTAACGTTCAGCAATTGCTTGGCGCGTTGGATGTCGTCGCGGTTCAGGCTTTGTTGGATTTGCGGCGATGGGCTGTCATCCAATGCAAAACACAGTAATATCGTGATCGATAGCGCTAGTCCCAGTAGCGAATAGAGCAGGCGTTTCAGCATTGATCGAAGATCAAATTGAAGCGGCTTTCCTTTAAATACAGCATTTCTTTTCTAAGGTCGGCGTCGGTTAACGGCGCCTGTTCGAGCCAGCCTTGCGGAAAATCGATCCGGATGTCGCGATCTTCGACGTTCAGTTTGAAGTCAGGGCGCGGACTATGCCGATTGCGATGCAGTAGCGTGGCCAGTCTGAACAAGATCGCCATGATCGGCGCGTGTTGGCGCCAAGGCATGGGCAGGTCTTCGAAGCGGCAGGCCTTGAATTTCTTCCGGTGGCTGCGGACCAGCGACGCCAGCAACAATTGATCTTGTTTGGAAAAACCGGCCAGATCGCCATTCTCGATGATGTAAGCGCTGTGTTTATGATACTGGCTGTGTGCAATCTCGAAACCGATTTCGTGTAAATCGGCGGCCCATTCCAAAAACTGTAGCGTCGCCGGGTTGTCCGCAAAGCTGGGGTGGTCGTTCAGTTGTTCGGCCATGTAGCGCAAAGTGGCCTTAAGTTGTTCGCTGTGGCGGCGATCGGTGTGGTAGCGGGCTGTTATCAATTCGCAGGTTTGGCCGCGAATATCGTGGTTGTAGATTCGGCCCAACAAATCGTAAACCAAACCTTCCCGCAGCGCGCCGTCCGCGACGGTCATTTGTTCGATGTTCAGCGTCTTGAAAGTCGCGTAGACGATGGCTACCGCGCCGATGAAAACCGGCCGGCGCTCGATGCTGAGCGCCGGAAAGTCGATCTCGGCAATATCGTTCAGTTTCAACAGGTGTTCGACCAGCGCGTCCAGTCCCGCCATCGTAATGCCGTTGTTGCTCCAGCCGGAGGTTTGCAATACGTTACTGACTGCTTTCAGACTGCCGGAAGCGCCGATTGCCTCGTCCCATTGCTTGCGGTTGAAGGTGTCCTGAAACGGCTCCAAATGGTGTTCGGCAAACAACATCGCGTTGCGAAAGGCTTTCTTGTTGATTTTGCCGCTTTTGAAAAATGCTTGGCTGACCGTGACGCAGCCCATGTTCAGGCTTTCCTTGATATGGGCGACATCTTCGCGGCCGATGATGTATTCGGTGCTGCTGCCGCCGATATCCATCACGAAACGGTTGTTGGCATCGCTGCCCAGGCTATGGGCGACGCCCTGGTAAATCAAACGGGCTTCCTCGATGCCGGAAATGATGTGGATCGGGTGGCCCAGGGCTTTTTCGGCCTTGTTGATGAATTGCTGGGAATTGCGGGCGATGCGTAGCGTGTTGGTGCCGACGATCGCCACGCTGTGCGGCGGAAAATTGCGGATACGTTGGCCGAATCGCTCCAGGCAGGCCAGCGCCCGTTCCTGGGTGGCCGGTTCCAGATTGCGGTTTTGATCCAGACCCGCCGCCAGACGCACCATCTCCTTTAAACGGTCCACGGTTTGTAGTTTGCCGTTCATCAAGCTGCAGATAATCATGTGGAAGCTGTTCGAACCCAGGTCCACGGCGGCAACGCTGGTCGGTATCGGAAATGGCAAAGTAGTATTCCTGTTCTGGCTGCTGAGTAAATGCCAATTCTGATAGAATCGACTGCTTTTACGGCCGGCGATCCGCGCCGGAACGTCATCACTACCGCCGGGCATTATAAACTAGAGCATGACGGCTTTATCCATCCGCAACCTAAAAAAAACCTATAACAATGGCTTCCAGGCCTTGAACGGCGTGGACTTGGACGTGGAACTCGGCGATTTTTTCGCATTGCTCGGCCCGAATGGCGCCGGCAAATCCACGTTGATCGGCATCGTCAGTTCGCTGGTCAACAAGTCCAGCGGGACCGTCGAAATCTTCGGTCACGACTTGGATCGCGACACGGCCGGCGCCAAGCGCTGTATCGGCTTGGTACCGCAAGAAGTCAATTTCAATCAATTCGAGACGGCGCATGGCGTGGTGTTGAACCAAGCCGGCTACTACGGCATTCCCCGCAAGCAAGCCCTGAGGCGCACCGAAATCTGTTTGCGGCAAATGGAGTTATGGGACAAACGCGATACCGTATCGCGGCGCTTGTCGGGCGGCATGAAACGGCGGCTGATGATCGCCAGAGCCATGGTGCACGAGCCGCGTCTGCTAATCCTGGACGAGCCCACCGCCGGCGTCGACATTGAGATTCGCCGGGCGATGTGGGACATGATGCAAGAGGTCAACCAGCAGGGGACGACGATCATCCTGACCACCCATTATCTGGAAGAAGCCGAAAGCCTGTGCCGCAACATCGCCATCATCGACGATGGCCGGATCGTTGAGCATTCGGCGATGAGCGATCTGCTGGCCAAGCTGCATACCGACCATTTCGTGCTGGATATTGCCGAGCCGCTCCGCGAGGCGCCGGCCATTGCCGGTTGCGCGATCGCGTTGGCCGGGGAGCGCGTGCTGGACGTTTCGGTACCCAAGGCGCTGGGGCTGAACCGCCTGTTTCAGGAGTTGTCGGCGCGGGGCATCGAAGTGCTGAGCCTTAGAAACAAATCCAACCGCTTGGAGCAAATGTTTATGGACCTGGTGCAATGACGTACTCCGTCGCGTTTTGGACGATCCTGGGCAAGGAGATTCGCCGCTTCACTCGCATCTGGCCGCAAACCTTGTTGCCGCCGGCGATCACGACCGCATTATACTTTTTGATCTTCGGCAAGCTGATCGGCGAGCGCATCGGCTTGGTGCACGGCGTCAGCTACATGGATTACATCGTACCGGGCATTATTTTGATGTCGGTGATCAGCCATTCCTATTCCAACGTGGTGTCGTCGTTTTATTCGACCAAGTTTCAACACCATATCGAGGAATTGCTGGTGGCGCCGGTGCCGAATTACGTGATACTGGCCGGCTATGTGTGCGGCGGCATCGCCCGCGGCGTGCTGGTCGGCTTGGTGGTGGCGGGGATTTCGATGCTGTTTACAAAAATCCAAGTATTGCACTGGGACGTGGTTTGCGTGGTGTTCGTGTTGACCGCGACCTTGTTCGCGCTGGCCGGCTTCATCAACGCGGTGTTCGCCGACAGCTTCGACGACATCTCGATCATCCCCAACTTCGTGCTGACGCCGCTCAGCTACCTGGGCGGCGTGTTCTATTCGGTGGCGATGTTACCCGAGGTCTGGCAACAGGTGGCTCGGGCCAATCCGATCCTGTACATGATCAACGCCTTCCGCTACGGCATGATAGGCGTCAGCGACGTTCCCATCCTGCTGGCCTTCGAAATGACGGCCGGCGTCATCGCGCTGCTGATAAGCCTGAGTCTATGGTTGCTGCACAAAGGCGTCGGCATAAAAACCTAGGGCTTGGTCCGCCAAGATCGGCAAGTCCGAGCGGACGCTACAAAGACCGAGATGTCCCAAGTTCTAGCGCGATAGTACAATCGCTAGACTCAACCATCCACGAGGAGACCCATATGGAACAGATACCGTTAGCCGACATGTTGATCGATTTGCGCGCCGAGCTCGATAAAGCGCAGCGGGAGGGAGACGGCAAAAAGCTGCGTTTTCGCGTCGAGTCGATAGACTTGGAACTGCAAGTCACCGTCACGAAAAGCGCCGAGGCCGGCGGCGGCGTCAAGTTTTGGGTAGTCAACGCCGACGGCAAGGCCAAGCGCGACAAAGGGACCGTGCAGAAACTGCATCTAAAGCTGAATCCGGTTGAGGTGGACGCGGACGGCAATGAACGGCCGGTGCTGGTTGCCGACGACAGCGGTATCGGCCGGTAATACGCGGCGTTGCCCCGTCCAATGGATGGCACAACGGTGGATAAATGGCGAAGAGACTGATTGTGACGATTCTGGCCCCAACCGTCGGACCCAGCGGCGAGCGGCGCGATCAGTGGTCCGGCGCTATCGGTACCGGAATCGCGGTCGGCGATGGGTTGATTCTGACTGCCCGTCATGTGGTCCGGCAGGCCGGACGCGACGCGCAGTTTCCGATCAAAGTCCGTTGGTACGAATTCTGCGATCGTACCGATCCCTACAGCGGCTGGGTTGACTTGCAGCGAGACGATACTGCTGCCGTCGCCTGGGACGGTGGTGACAGCTTGGATGCGGTGCTGCTCCGTTGCCCCAGCCATCCGGACGCCCAAAAAATCCGCAAACCCGCCATCTCGGCGTCCCTACCTCAGGAGGGCGCCAAATGGCTGAGCCGAGGGTTTCCCAAGATTACCAACATAGCCAAACTTCGCGAGCACGGCGATTTCTTCGGCGCGGTATGCGGCCCCACACCAGCCGACAGCGTGTTCAAGTTGAAGAACGAGTTTCAAACCGATAGCGAGGAAGGCTGGAGCGGCGCATCCGGCATGCCGGTTCTGGTCAATAGCGAGATCGTCGGCATTATCCAGGACGTGCCGAGATACTTTAAGACCGAGCAGTTTCAGGCCGTGCCGGCTTACCGCTTGCGTCTGGATTCGGCATTTTGCGAATGCTTGGGTTTGGACCGCGAGCCGGATCGCTTGAAAACAGCCCATGATCTGATCGTTCGATTGCTGCAAGCTTGCGGGTCTGCGACCGAAAAACTGGCCGAGGGTTTCGGGTTCACAACCGGGACCATCGACCAGCGTCGGGAGCAAGTGGCAGGCAAGGCGTTGAACACCGAATTGGACGAATTATTCGATGTTACCGTCGACGCGCAACATGTGTTGCTCGCGGATAGCGATTTCGCCGGTGCCGAGGCCGTCGCTCGCTTTGTGCAAGTGATTTTACCTGTGCTCCACAAATCCGCCGACGCCGACGCCGTCCGCTCGAACCACGCCGCCAAATCCGGCGTATTGCACGAAATCGGCGCTTGCCATAAAACCCTGGCCGAATTGGTGATGGCGAGGGCCGACGGCAGGCCCGCCGCCTATCACAAGCCCAGCCACCCCAACGAATTTCCGTCCGCCTTGCCTTGTTTACCCACCCCGCCGGAAGCGGGGCGCGACGTCGACGGCCGGCAGTTCCAACGAGATTTTACCGAGCATTTGGCGCAAAAAGCCGAAGTTTGGATTGATGGCCGTTTCAAGAATCAGTTTGTGGATTATTTGCGCGGCCGCTTTACCGACCCCGGTTTGCCGCTGACGACCGACGAAGCGCTGATTGCGTGGATCAACGACGGTTTGACACGCGATGCCAAACGTCAGGCGCGCGCCAACGGTGTTCGCCGTTACACCTATTACTATTTAGTCGAAACACCGGCGGATTCCGACCCCGCCCAACTGGCCGACCAAAACCAAGTGCTGGGCGAATTGGCGGAGCGGTTTCCCGAAATTGCCTTTATCCGCCTGGCGCCGCCCGATCCGATGTGGCGGGAGTTGCTGGACTATTCCTTACTCAGAGATCTGTTGTACGCTAACACAGGACCACGCCCATGAACTTCCTCCCAATACGCTCGAACCATGTCGAGACCCTCGAAGATCCCGTCGCCGCCGACGGCGATCCGTGCCCCAAACACCATTTCGAGCCGCGCCAATTGATGGCGATCAACGCCGCGCTGTCCGCCAACCGGCCCTTGCTGGTGCGCGGCGAGCCAGGCATCGGCAAGACCCAGCTGGCCCGCGCCGCCGCCAAGGCGCTGCGGCGGGCCTTCGTGCAGTGTGTGGTGGATGCCAAGACCGAATCCCGCGATCTGCTCTGGCACTTCGACGCCATCGGCCGGCTGGCCGAGGCGCAAGTATTGGGCGCCTTGCACGTCGCCTGCCCGCCGCCGGCGCATCCGGACGGTCGCGACCCGGCGGAACTGGCGCTGGCCGCGTTGCGCCAACGCCTGGAGCTAAAGCAATTCATTCATCCGCGCGCGCTGTGGTGGGCCTTTGACTGGCCTGGCGCCAAAACCCAAGCCGATCACGTGGGCGTGGCGCCGCCGCCGCAAACCGACAACGGCGACCCGCGCAACGGTTGCGTGGTGCTGATCGACGAAATCGACAAGGCCGAATCCGATGTGCCCAACGGCCTGCTGGAGGCCTTGGGCGCCGGCAGCTTTACGCCGCAGGGTTGCCACGAGCCGGTCAAAACCGTCGGCGTGCCGCCCTTGGTCATCATCACCACCAACGAAGAACGCGCCTTGCCGGACGCCTTCGTCCGGCGTTGCCTGGTGCTGCATCTGAAACTGCCGGACCAACGCGCGGAACTGATCGCCAAGCTGGTCGAACGCGGCCAAACCCACTTCGGCGCCGGCGTCGCGCCGAAGGTGCTGCAAGCCGCCGCCGAGATGCTGGCGGACGACCGCGCTGCCGCCGAGCAACGGCATTGGCGGCCACTGCCCGGGCAAGCCGAATATCTGGACCTGGTAAGAGGCGTCGTCAAGCAAGCCGGCGGCGATTTCGAAGTTCAACAAGCCTTGATTGCTCAAGTCGGCCAGTTTGTATTGAAAAAGCACCCCGATGCCGCCCGCGAGCAGGATGCCGGCTTGACCGCTCTGGAAAACCCGCCGACATGACCCCGCCGCGCCGCGGCCTATTGAGCCGTGCCGATTTGCTGGATGCGCTGATTGCCCAGCCCCAAGCCGCCGGCGCGGACCCTGCGTCGGCCGTGGCCTATCTGGCCGGCCAACTGCGCCTGGAATGGAAAGCACCCAAATCCCAACGCACGGAACCGGAGTCGGCGCGGCCGGCGCCGGCCGGCGTACCGCTATCAGACTCCGGCGCGGCCGCCGACACGCCACGCGAACCGTTGCGCGATGCGCTGTTTTGGTATTTGGCCGGCTACGAAAGCTTGGGCGAGCCGGAATCGGCCGAGGCCGTGCCGCTCACTCATCCGACCGCCGATACCGAAGTCTGGCGAAACCGGCCGCGCGCGGCGCCCGGCGTTCAGCCGCTGGCGACCTGGGCGGAACTGGCGCCCCGGCTGCGCCAGGTGCTCGGGGATTACCGGGAAGGTCGCGGCATTGACCTGGCCAAAACCTTGACCCTGATCGGCCAAGGCCAGGTATTGCCGGCTTTTCCGCGCGAACGTCGCCGCCGATGGGGTCCCAGCCTGTTGCTGATCGAAGACGACAGCCGGCGCTTGATACCCTATCGCGCCGACAAGCGTTTGATACGCGACGCCATCGGCCGCTTGCTGCCCGAGCACGCCCTGGCGCGGGCCTTGATGGACGACCAAACCGAGCTGCCGCTGCCGTTGACCGCCAATGCCGAAGTCTGGCCGCCGCCGCCGGGCAGCCTGGTGCTGGTGCTGGGCGACTTGGGCGGACTGGCGCTGCGCGATGCCGGCCTCCGGCAACGTTGGTTGGCCTTGGGTACGGCGTTGCGGGAAGCCGGTTGCCATCCGTTGGTGCTGTTTCCGGCGCCGCCGATGCGTTGTCCGCCGGCGCTGGCGGCGGTCTGGCGGGTGATAGCCTGGGAGCGGCCCCGGTTGGCCGACGACGGGCGTAGCCCGGCGGAACGGGCCGAGCGCCTGTTGCGGCTGGTGTCGCCGGCCGCCAGAATCGAACCCGGCCTGCTGCGGGCGGCCCGCTTGCTGTTGCCGCCGGAGGCCGCCGACGCCGGCACCGAAGCCGACGTTTGGCAACACCCGGCACTGATCGGCGACTCCGCCGCCGGGGCGACGCTGGATCCGGCCGAGGCCAAGCGCCTGCGCGCCGAACTGGCGGACACCGAGCCGGCCGCGTTGCGGCACCGTTTGTTGCGCGCGATCAAGGCCTGGCGCGGCGATTTGCCGCCGGAAATCTGGTTCGACGAGTTGCTCAATGTCGATCCGGCCACGGTGGCCGGCGATCCGCGGGAACCGGCCGACCAGGATTTGCGCGACGACCTGGACGACGCCCGCCGCTACTTCGCCGAGTTCTGCGCCCTCAACCCGGCGCGCGAGCTAGATAGGATGCCGGGCCACGACCGCGCCTGGCTGGCGCGCATCGCCGCCCGCGCCACCCGGCATTTGTGCTTCAACCCAGTGTTCGGCGTGCGCCTGGCCGAATTGTTGTTGGAGGTGAGCGCACAATTGCCGGAAGGCATTCAACCCCGAGACATTCCTCCGCCGCCGGACCGTCCGGAGCGGCGGCTGGAACTGATACAGAGCGGTTCGAATCTGCAACTGCTCGAAGCCGACGCGGCGGAGCGGGCGGCGGGCAGTTGGCTGGCGCATTTGACCACGGCGAACGGCCTGGTTCAGTTCGAGCCGTTGGCCGATGCCGGCCGTCCGCGACTGTGGCGTCAGGACGGCGCCGACCCGGTCGCGATCGCATTGCCGACCGGCGGCGGCTTGCGCATCGTCAGCGACCGCGCGCGGCTGACGTTTCAGCAAACCGCCAAGCCGAGCTGGGCCAGCGCGATCGGCCGCGACCGCTACGGGCTGTGGGTGGAGTTTACCGTCGAAGACCGGCCAGGCCAGCCTACCGTGCAACGCATGCGCTGGATTCCGCCGGGTAGCTTCGGCATGGGGTCTCCGGACGACGAAGCGGGCCGATTTAACGACGAAGGTCCGCGACACACGGTCACGCTACGCGATGGCTATTGGCTGTTCGATACGCCCTGTACCCAGGCGCTCTGGCAAGCGGTGATGGGCGACAATCCCAGCCGATTCCAAAGCCCGCGCCGGCCGGTCGAGCAAGTCAGTTGGAACGACGTGCAGGCGTTCATCCAGCGCCTGAACGCCCGGATTCCCGGTCTGGCGCTGGAGCTGCCCAGCGAGGCGCTATGGGAGTACGCCTGCCGGGCCGGTACCGACAGCGCACTTTACAGCGGGCCGATTGACATTCTGGGAGAACGCAATGCGCCGGCCCTGGACGCCATTGCCTGGTACGGCGGCAACAGCGGCGAAGGTTTCGAGTTGACGGACGGCTACGACACCTCGGATTGGCTGGAAATGCAGTACCCTAATCGCCAAGCCGGCAGCCGCTTGGTCAAGGGTAAGCCGGCCAATCCGTGGGGACTTTACGACATGCTGGGTAATGTTTGGGAATGGCTGCAAGACGATTGGCACGGCAATTACGTCGGTGCGCCGGCCGATGGCAGTGCTTGGGGGTCGGGCGAAGCCGACGCGGCCCGCGTGATTCGCGGCGGTTCGTGGCTCTACGACGCCAGGTACTGCCGCTGCGCTTGTCGCGTCAGTATCCAGCCAGGCGACAGAGATAGCGTCCTTGGCTTCCGGTGCGCCCGAGTTCAGGCGTGAATCCGGCCAAGCGCGGAGCGTACCGGCCGGCGCGGCCCGGCCCGCGGAGCGGATCAGGCCGGGCGGCGGTGGCCGGTATGCGGTGGCACGGGCAAGCTCGCCGTCGCCAGTGGCTGCCGCCGCATCGTCGTTGCTTGGTCACGCCTATTGTCGTCAACGGGTTTTCGTTCTGGCGAACGCATAAGATGGGCGTGGGAGCGGCTTCAGCCGCGATCGATGGCGCTCCGACACCGCTTGCCGGTATTTGTCCAAGGCCTGTCATCGCGGCGCCGCTGGTTTACAGCTTAGCCGCGCCGTCACGCCCGCCGGGAAGCGGGCATCCGGGGTCATGGAAGGCAAGCGACATTTGGATTTTTGGCAGCCACCGACCGGCGAGACAGCGGATGCGGCTCAATTTAACGCGCGAAAGGTATCCATGGCTAAAACCCTGCAAATTTCCAGCGGCATCGACCCCACCTGGCACCCGTTGATTCACGGCGGTGCGCCGGCTTGGGCCAGCGAATGGGGGCAGGACCGATACGGCGTGTTGGTCGCCTTTACGTTGGACGACGTCACCCAGCGCCTGCGCTGGATTCCGCCGGGGCGGTTCGAGATGGGCTCGCCGGAGTCCGAAACCCGCGACTTGGCTAGGAAAGACTACGAGCGGCCCTGGTTCGAGGCCGAGCAGCCGCGCCATTCGGTGCTGATCGGCCAGGGCTATTGGTTGTTCGACACCCCATGCACGCAAGCCTTATGGACGGCGGTGATGGGCGGCAATCCCAGCCGATTCCAAAGCCCGCGCCGGCCGGTCGAGCAAGTCAGTTGGGACGAGGTGCAAGTGTTCATCCAGCGCCTGAACGCCCGGATTCCCGGTCTGGACTTGACGCTGCCCAGCGAGGCTCGATGGGAATACGCCTGCCGGGCCGACACCGACAGCGCGCTGTATTCGGGGCCGATCGAGATTATGGGTTTAAACCACGCGCCGGCCCTGGACGCCATTGCCTGGTACGGCGGTAACAGCGGCGAAGGTTTCGAGTTGGCGGACGGCCAAGACTCGACAGGCTGGGAGGACATGCAATATCCCAACCCCAAATCCGGCAGTCGCGAGGTGGGCTTGAAACGGCCCAACGCCTGGGGCTTGTACGACATGCTGGGCAACGTTTGGGAGTGGGTGCAAGACGATTGGCACCCGAATTACAACGGTGCGCCGGTTGACGGCTGTGCTTGGGTGTCCGGCGAAGCCGGCGCGGCCCGCGTGGTTCGCGGCGGTTCGTGGAACAGCGTCGCCAGTTTCTGCCGCTGCGCTTGTCGCAGCAGCGACCAGCCCGACTACCGCGTTAACTTCCTTGGCTTCCGGTGCGCCCGAGTTCAGGCCTGAGCCGGCACGGTAGCGAACCCAGCCGGCGCGGCCCGGCCCGCGGAGCGGATCAGGCCGGGCGGTGGCGGCTGCGGTGAGCGGTCCGCCGGCGGGATGGCTCAATCGGTCGATTGCAGCAGTTTGCGGAGCGCGGTCGGGTTTTTGATGGCGATGAAACGGTTTTGCACGCTGATCAGATCGTCGTCCTGAAATTTTTTCAGCATCCGGCTGACGGTTTCCAGCGCCAGACCCAGGTGATTGCCGACTTCCTGGCGGGTCAGCGACAATTTGAATTCGGACGACGAGAAGCCGCGCCGCTTCAGGCGCTCGGACAGGCTGATCAGGAAATAAGCCAACCTTTCCTCGGCCGGACGCTTGCTGAGGACCAGTTGGTTCTTGTCCTCTATCATTTTTTCGCCGGTATGGCGGAACAGTTCGCGGGTCAGGCTGGGTACGTTTTGGAACAATTCTTCCATGCTGTCGGCCGGCAGGATGCAGAAACTCATGGTTTCCAGCGCGATCGCCGCGCAGCCGTGCTTGGAGCCGGACAGGCCGTCGAAGCCGAGCAGTTCGCCGGGCAACAAGATATTCAGAATGTGTTCGTTGCCGTGGTTGTCGTTGGCGACCAGTTTGGCGCTGCCTGACTTGATCGCCAGAATGCCGCGAAAATTATCGCCCTCGCGGTAGATGAAATCGCCGCGCTGTAGGGTTTTGCGGGCGCGGATTACCTGGCTGATGTTGGCGATCTCGGATTGCGACAAGCCGCGCGGCAGGCAAATGTTGTCCAGGCTGCAATTAGCGCAACTGACTTGCTTGTTAAGGGCGACGACCTTGGCGTCGCTGCCGGCCGAGTCGCAATGTTGCAGGTTGTTCATTAGGCTGCTCCGTCCATGTCCCGGTGGTAGCCGACGATGCGTTCCACCTCGTTTTTCGAGCCTAGGATCAACGGCACCCGTTGATGGATGCTGGTGGGCTTGAGGTCCAGTACCCGTTCCCGGCCGGTGCTGCAGGCGCCGCCGGCCTGCTCGATGATGAAGGCCATCGGATTGGCTTCGTACAGCAGCCGCAGCTTGCCGGGCTTGGCTGGGTCGCGCAGGTCGAACGGGTACATGAACACGCCGCCGCGATTCAAAATCCGGTACACCTCGGCGACCAGCGACGCCACCCAGCGCATGTTGAAGTCGCGCTCGCGCGGGCCGTCGGAGCCGGCGACGCATTCGTCGACGTAACGTTTGATCGGCGCTTCCCAGAAGCGTTGGTTGGACATGTTGATCGCGAATTCGCTGGCGTCTTCGGGTATCTTCATGTTGCAGTGGGTCAGGATGAATTCGCCGACGTCCTGATCCAAGGTAAAGCCGTTGACGCCGTTGCCGGTGGTCAGCACCAGCATCGTCGAGGGGCCGTACAGCACAAAGCCGGCGCAGACTTGTTCGCTACCCTTGCGCAGAAAATCCTCGGGTTCCGGCTCGACGCCTTCCCGGCAGCGCAGGATCGAAAATATCGTGCCGACGGTCAGATTGATGTCGATGTTGGACGAGCCGTCCAGCGGATCGAACAACACCAGGTATTTGCCCTTGGGATATTGCTTGGGAATCTGGATCGGGTCGTTGATTTCCTCGGAAGCCATGCCGCCCAGCGAACCGCTCCAATCCAGCGCCCGGACCATGATGTCGTTGGTGATGATGTCCAGCTTTTTTTGGACTTCGCCCTGGACGTTTTCCGATTCCGCGCTGCCCAACACGCCGATCAACGCGCCGCAATTGACCCGGTGGGAGATTTGCTTGCAGGCGGTGACGATGTTGTTCAGCAACAGCGTGAAGGTACCCGAGGCCTCCGGCAGTCCGCGCTGCTGTTCGATGATGAACTGGGTCAGGGTGACTTGGTTGGTCATGCGGTGATTCTCCGTCGGGTATTCGAATAGGTGTTCAGGCGCAACGCTTGCTCGCGACCGATGGTTGGTCGGAAATCGGTCGGCGCGCGGCGCGAAGGGGTGGCCGGGAATGGTTTCATCGGGGCGTTCAAACTTTTTCGCTTAACAGCGTTTGCGGCGGTAACGCGGGCGGTTGGGGCTGGGCGGGTCGGCCTTGTTGTGCGTCCATAAATCCGGGCGTTAATCCTTTTTGTTCAAATTGTTGCCTGAGTTCGGGCAGGCGGCTGTCGATCAGCTCGACGGTACGGGGCGACTCGCTCCAGAAGCGGGTGTTGACGCTGCCGTCGTAGCAGGAAATTTTGCAATGTATTGTACCAATAAGCGGCGGGCTAAGGCTAATGCTGACGGTCCAGGCATCCTTATGTTCCTCGCTCCCGCCGGTTTGGTCGCGTTCGATGCACAGCCGTAGGCTGTCGGCTTGGTCGGCGTTGAAGAAGGGTAGTTCCAGAAACCAGACCTGTTTGGTCGCGTCGTCCCTGGGTAGCGAATTCAGTTGATCGAGCGTCAATTTGGCTAGGCCGCCCTGGGCTTTTTGGAGCGTTTCGCTGAGCGGTTCGCGCTCGGCGGCGGGTAGCGCGGTTTGTTCGGCCAGTTCCCGCTGCAGCAAGGCGACGAATTTGCTCAACTTCAACTTGAAGTCCTCGGGCGGCGGCGTTTGATCGGGCGGCGGATGCGGGCCGCCGAACCAGTCGCTTTCCATGAACAGGCCGGAGCCACGAATCGCTTGCCGCAGCGGCGCCGGTTCGAGCAAGGCCGCGCGCGGCGGAATCGCGGCCAGCAGATTGAGGGCGGCGCGTTTCAGGGTTTCGCCGACATTCGCGCCGGCGAAATCGGTCGTTACCAGACGCGCCAGGTGGCCGGCGAACTGGGCCGGCGGGATTTGCATCGGCAGCAGCTGTTTGTAGGCGGCGGCGATCAGGGCCTCGGTATCCACGCCGCGCGGCGACAGCGCGACCATCGGTCCGTCCGCGCTTTTAACGATGTGTAGCGTTACGGTTTGGCCCGGCGCGGGTGGCGCGGAGACGCTGGTCGGCGCATTGCCGGTGCTGCTGGCCGGCTGGGACCACGTCCATTGTTTGTCGGTCAGCGTAATCAGATCGGCGCGCGGGTTTGGCGGGCTGGCCGTCGGATTGCCCGAAAGCGGTGGCGAAAACGATGGCGATGGCGAAAGCAGTGGCGTTGGCGTTGGCGATGGTGGCATCGGCGATGCCGGGTTGGCGGCGGGCAGCAATTGTAAGGTCAATCGACCGGCATCGGCCTTAACCACGACCGCCGTCACGCTGGCGGCCGGGTTCGAGTTCGCCGGAGCAGAGGCGGGCACCGCCCCGCCGGCCCCGGCCGCCAAGGTCGCGGAGGGAGAGGAAGTCGCCGAGCTGGCGGGGTTCGCTGAGGTCGCCGCGCCTAAATTCGCCGGCGCGGTTGGCAGTTTGAAAACGCCGCCGTTGCTAGCGCCGGCTACCGGCAAAAATTCGTTTCGATTCGGCTGACTGACCGCCACCAGGCGCAGTTCGGCGGTCGGCGCCAATTTGACGACTTGGAGTTGCAGGGTCTGGCCGACTTGGACCGGCATTCGCGCGGGGTTTTGCAACAGCAGGTTGCGCTCGCCGATTGTCACCGTCACGGCCTGGTTTGGGCTATCCACCAGCGTGATTTTCGCTTCCACCAATTGATTGAGCTTGAGTTCGGGGAGTTCCTCCGCGACCTTGTTCAAGCTGGCTTGCAAGCGGGCGTCCAACGGCAGGTTGATATCCATGACTTCCCCTTGGCCGGCAGCCGTCAGGTTTAGGATGATGCGTACCGCCTCGGCGAGGGCCGGTAGTTCGGCGTAAGCCGGCGGCGCCGATCCGGATGCCGTGATGTCAGCCATGGCACGGCCGGCCGGCTATTCCAGGCCGAGGATGAAGTCCCAGTGCGCGGCGCCGACCGGCATCACGGACAAGCGGTTGCCGCGGCGCAGCAAGGCCAATTCGGCCAGTTCGGACTTTTCCTTCAACTCCTTGAGGGTGATGTTACGCGCCAATTCGCGGACGAATTTGACGTCCACCATGAACCAGGTCGGATTGTCCGGACGGCTTTTCGGGTCGAAATGGATATTGTCCGGATCGAAGGCGGTGAAGTCCGGATAGCCGGCCTTGACGACCTGCATGATGCCGACGATGCCCGGTTCGGCGCAGTTGGAATGGTAGAAAAACACCAGGTCGCCCGGCTGCATGTCGTCGCGCATCATATTGCGGGCCTGATAATTGCGGACGCCGTCCCAATGCTCGGTTTGTTCGGGTTTGCGTTGCAAGTCGTCGATGCCGAAAGTGTCCGGTTCGGATTTCATCAACCAATAATTCATCTCGGTTCCTCGAGGCGGTGGCTAGCGTTGTCGGCATTGTCTCCGCTATTGGTCGTCGGGTGCAAGTACCTCGACGTGGTCGGCGTAAGTTTCGGCGATGCGATGAAATTGCGGTTCGAGTTCCTGGAAGGCCGCGACGATGTCGGGATCGAAGTGGCTGCCGTTACCTTCGACGATCAAGTTCATCGCTTCGCCGCGCGGCATCGGTGCTTTGTAAACCCGGCGGCTGGTCAGCGCGTCGTATACATCGACCAAGGCTAGGATTCTGGCGGCCAGTGGAATGTCCTCGCCTCGCAAGCCCAGCGGATAGCCGCTGCCGTCCCAGCGCTCGTGGTGGCCGTAGGCGACGTCCATGCCGCATTTAATGAAGCCCTGCGACGGATATTGCTCGTAAACCGAACGCAGCGTATCGCCGCCGATCGCCGCGTGGGTTTTCATGATCTGAAATTCTTCCGGCGTCAGCCGGCCGGGCTTTTTCAAAATCGCGTCGGGGATGCCGACCTTGCCGATGTCGTGCAGCGGCGACGAGCGCACCAGATCCTGAGTGAATTCGGCGGTCACGCTGGCGGCATAACGCTCGGTGCGGCTCATGTGGCGGCAAATCAGCTCGCAATATTTCTTCAGACGCAATAGGTGCGAGCCGGTTTCCGGATCGCGGTATTCGGACAGTTTAGCCAACGCGGTGATGATGGCGTCTTGAGCTTCGATAAAGGCTTCTCGGTGCCAGTGGCTTTGTAACGCGGTGGCGGTGACGTTCAGCATGCCGATCAATGTCGACAAGGTGTCGGCCGTCAGGGAAGGTCCGTCGCCGGCCAGTGTGACCAGGCCGATGACGCCGCGAGAACTGACCATCGGCAGACAGGCCAGCGGCTGGCCGGTAAACCAGGCGATGCCGCCGCCGTCCAGAGGAGAACCGAATTGCCAACGCCGGTTCTCGGCGATCGCGCGGCGAATCGCGCCCTCGGGCAGATCGGCGACGGCGAACTGGTTCGGTTCGCCGTTTTGCGGATGGAAGCAGCGAAACTGTTGATCGGCCCCCGGACTCAACCACAAACCGATCGCATTGCTACCGATCAGCTCGGTCAACGTGGCGATCAGTGCCGATACCACGCCTCTTGAGTCGTTCAAGCGGGTCATGTTGGCCACGTAGCGATATTGCAAGGCGAGGGCGCGGGTTTTCTTGGCCACCAAGTCTTCGAGGTGCGCGTTGAGTTGGCCGAGTTGATGGTTGGCTTGCTGCAATTGGTTTTGCAGGATTTGCTCGGCCATTTTCAGGCGATATTGCTCCAGGCCGTCGTTCAAGGTCTCGCGCAGAATTTCCGGCGGACAGGGTTTGTTTAAAAAGCGGGCGATATGAGCGCTGTGTAGCGCGTTGACGGCGATGTCCAATTCGGCCCGCCCGGTCAACATGACCAAGACCGTATTGGGATACTGCCGGTACACCGCATTTAAAAAGGCGATGCCGTCCATATCCGGCATGTTGTAATCGGACACCACCACCGCGAACGGTCCCTGCTCGGCCAGGATGCGCAAGCCGGCCGCGCCGCCGTCGGCGACGGTCAGGTCGAAATCGCGGCGCAATTGGCGCTTGATGCCCTCCAACAGCAGGATTTCGTCGTCGACGAACAGGATTTTCCGGCTGATCTCGGGTAAGGCGGCCGGCTCGGCGGTCGGATTGCTGGGTAAGGTCATCGGCTGCCTCCGGCTTGTTCCGCGACTTTTTCCGCCAACGCCCGCCATTCCGCAAGACGTTCCCATTTGCCCAAACGCCGCAGATAGGCTTCGTCCAATTGCATTTCGAACAAATGGCTGTAGTCGTTCGGATTCGCCGGCTGCAACAGGCAAGCGGCGACGTGAACGGCGGTTAATGCGTTGACGCCGTCGTAATCGGTCTCGTTGGGGGTGTAATGCAACAAAATCGCTTCGATGATGCGCGGCGGGATTTTCCACAGGCTCAACACATAGGCCGCCGCCTGACAGCGATTGAAGCCGAAAATCTCGGTTTCCAAGGCCGTTATCGGTTGCTCGTGGCGTTTGGCGCGCGCCAACAATTCCAGAGTTTTGCCGCCGCCGCGCGACAGAAAAAGCAGCAAGCCCATATTGTGCAGCAAGCCGCCCAGGTAGGCTTGGTCCGGACGGTCTTCCCGCTGATGTTCGGCTAGCGCGATCAGGCGTGCCAACTCGCCGACCCGGCCGGCGTTTTGCCACAAATATTCCATTTTTCGCTCCAATTCCGGACTGGCGATCGGAAACGCAGTCTTCACATGTACCGACAAGACCAGATTGTTCAGGCGCTTGATGCCGATCAGGTTGATGGCGTCGGTCAGGCTGGAGACCACCCGGTTCAGTCCGAAATAGGGCGAGTTGATCAGTTGCAGCAAGCGGGCCGATAGCACCATGTCGCGGGCGAAAATGTCGGCGATGTCCTTGGTGGTGGTGTTTTCGTCGGCGATCGCCGCGTTCAACTCCCGGTAGATCGCGGGCAGGCTGGGCAGGGCGTTGGCATCCCCGAGCGTGCCGGCGATCAGCGGATCGTTGATGCAATCTTGGATTTTGAAGATTTGGCTCAGCGCTTCCCGCAAGGTTTCGGCGCTGCAAGGCTTGCTCAAATACTGGTGGGCGACTTCCAGGCTCTGTTTCAGGTTGTTTTCGTCGGTGTAGCCGCTCAACATGATTCTAACCACGCCGGGATAGCGCTCGGCGACGGTCTTCAGCAATTCGTAGCCGTGCATCCCCGGCATCATCATATCGCTAACCACCAAGTCGATTTTCTCCGCCGCCATGATGGCTAGGGCTTGCGCGCCGCTCGTCGCGAAATACAGCCGCCATTGCTCGCGGTAGGGCCGCAATTGGCGTTGTATGCCTTGAATAACCAATTCCTGGTCGTCGACAAACAGTATGTGCTTCTTAGTCATTTTCGGTAACCGGTGCCTGCGGGTCGAGCGGCAACAGTACGTGGAAGGTGGTGCCGAGTCCCGCCTCGGATTCGAAGTATAGTCTGCCTCGGTGTCGCTCCACGATAATGTTGTGGGCCAGGCTCAGCCCCTGGCCGGTGCCCTTGCCGACCGGTTTGGTCGTGAAAAACAGGTTGAAGACTTTCTCCCGAATCTCGGCCGGAATGCCCGCGCCATTGTCGCGGATGCGGATTTCCGCCATATCGCCGAGCTTGCGGGTGGCAATCTGGATCACGCCGCGTTCGCCGCCTTTTTCTTCGATGGCATGGGCGGCGTTGATGATCAGGTTGAGCAGGACCTGGCTAAGTTCGTTGGCGTAGCAGGGCACGGCAGGCAAATCGGCGGCGAGGTCGGTTTCGACGTCGGCAATGTATTTGCAGGCGTTTCGGCTGATCGTGATCGCGCCGGCGACGGTGTCGTTCAGGTTGATCGCTTGCCGGGATTGGCTAGGTTCGACGTGCGAAAAAGTCTTCATGGCCTTGACGATTTCGGCGACCCTGGTCACGCCTTCCAGCGCTTGGCCGATGGCTTTGGGACTGTCGTCCAGAATATAGGCCAGATCGAATTGCTCGCCGAGATCGTCTAGCCGGGTTTTCGAGGCCGGGTCGGCTTGTTGGTAAACCGCCGACTGCCAGGCGCTCAGGTCGGCGAAGTAGTTTTGCAACGCGGCCAGGTTGTCGCCGATATATTGAATTGGCGTGTTGATTTCGTGAGCCACGCCGGACGCCAGTTGGCCGATGGCTTCCAGTTTTTGAGCTTGGGTCAGTTGGGTTTGCAGTGCCTTGGTTTCGCTGACGTCGTCGAGGATGCCGCAAAACAGCGTCTCGCCGTCGATTTCGATGGGGCTGATGTGCAATTGCACTGCAAAAATTTCGCCGGAGGCACGGCGGCCCTGGAACTCGCGGCGCTGGTTCATGGCGCGGCTTTCCCGTGTCGCGATGTAGTGCGCCAAATAACCGTCGTGTCGGCTTGCAATGTCGGCCGGCATCAGCCGTTTGACGTTTTCGCCCACCATTTGTCCGGCGGAGTAACCGAAAATGCGTTCCGCGCCGCGATTGAAACTTCGGATCGCTCCGGTTTGATCGATGGTGATGATCGCGCTCGGCGCGGTATCCAGAATTGTGTTCAGTTGGCTGGTTTGCCGCTCCAAACTGCGCATTTTTTGTTGCAGTGTTTCGTTTTGACGGCCCAGCAGATAGCCGGCTAGTCCCAGAACCAGCGGAGCGCCCCAGATGACCCACAGTTCGGGGTGGAGCCTGTGCAAGGAGGCGAGAGTGGTCAGATCAAGCTGGAAGTCCTCGCCATTCAACAGAAAGGCGCTAGTACCCAGTGGGAACAACAGTCCCAGGCCCGCGGCCAGGATAGCGAATGAAAGTGAAGTGGGGATGCGCGATGGCTTGGTCATTCCGTAAGCTCGGTAGGTACGCGCCGTAAAGCGTTGCGATCACCGGTTTTCGGCGCGGGGAGGTTTGGTCGCCTACACGCCTAAAAAAACCCGGAATGCTTTCAATCGCGGGAACGGACGCACGAAAAGCGCCGACCCGGGCCTAAAACCGCTTCCTGATGCGCCGCCGCTGGAAAGAGTATAGACCGCTTAATCGACCGCGACGGTATCGACCAGCAATAATCGGTCGCCGTCTAGCCGTAATGCCAGCGTTTTACAGAGCAGGTTGGTCTCGAAATCGCGATAGCGTTCGGAACTGACGATGCGGTCGCGGTCGCCGCAATGTTCCAGTGCCAACAGTTGAAAGAAATAAGGTCGCCACGACCAATTGAAGCCGATTTTGCGCGGATCGGTAAACCAGCGGTTGGCGCTGAAATTGAAGTCGGGGGAAATCTGGTCGCCCAGGTTGTTGCACAGATAAAAGCGGATTACGCCGCTTTCCGCGAAATTCCAACTGACCAGTTCGTTGAGATTGAAATCGTCTTGCAAAGCCTCCGCCAGCCGATAGGCCAAGCTCTTGAGGGTGTTGATGGCGTTGATTTTGCGTTCTTCGCGGACCAGGGTTTGTTTTAGAAACTTGCCGCGCAGCGAGGCAATGTGTTGCTGATATTGCTGGGCAGGCTTGAAATCGGCCTCGGCCTTGCCGAACAAAAAACCCTGCATATATTGCGCGCCGCAGTCCAACCCGAACCAGAATTCCTCGTCGGTTTCGACCCCTTCGCAGGTCAGCCGGGCGCCGGTGCGCTTGCCCAGTCGCGACAACACTTGCATGATGTCGCCGGCGATGCCGCCCTTGGCGGCTTGCTTGAACAAGCGCATGTCGATCTTGATGATGTCGGGCTGGACCGCGATCAGCCGTTCGAGTTGCGAGGAGCCGGCGCCGAAATCGCCGATCGCCACGCTCAGGCCGTGTTTGCGGTAGCGCTGGACGATTTGCTTGAGCTTTTGCGGATCGGCCGGTGCGTCGGAGATTTCGACGATGACCCGGCCGCGGTCGATATTCAGTTCTTCCAGCATCCGCACCGTCGGCACCGCGTTCAGCTGGCGCAGATTGTCTATCCAGGCCGCCGAGATATTGATGGCCAGAAAGCTATTGGGATCGGCGTGTTCGGCAAATTTTTGCAAGGCCTGCCAACGCACCTGGCGGTCGAGTTCGGTTCGCTGCTTGGCGTCGATGTCGGCCGAGGAAAACCAAGCGCCGGCCGAAACCACGCGGCCGTTAGCGTCGTGTTGGCGGGCCAGCGCCTCGTAGCCGACGATCTGGCCGCTGGCGGTGGAAATGATAGGTTGAAAATACGGAAATAACTGTAGTTTGGCTTGCATCGTTCCCTGGTGGCTGCTCGCATGCGCGTTGTTAGTTCAGGTCGCTAGAAAAACCTTCAACTCGGGCAGGCAGGAACCGCAGCCGGTACCCGCCCCCAGGCAGGCGCCGATCTCGGCGACATTGCCGAGCTTGCGGTCGCGAACCGCTTGCCGAATGGTTTTCTCGCCTACATTGAAACACGAACAGACGATTCGGCCAATATCGACTTCGCCGGCGGGCGGTGCGCCGCTCAACAGACTCAGGCGTTCGCCCCGGCTCAAGGCCGTTTTGCCGAACAAGGTCGCGATCCAGCCGGGTTCCGGCAATTCCGGCCCGGCGCCGACGAATAAACAAGCTTGCAGGCCGGCTTCGGTGATCAGAGCAGTCCGAAAGTCGCCGGATGGCGGATCGCTGTATTCCAGCCAGTGGCGGTCCAACCGTTCGGCCGCATTGGCGGCCAGCCGGTGGCGACTCCAGGTTCGCCAGTCCCGGCCGGTATGGCCGCCGGCCAGTTGGTAACGGTAAAAACCGTCGCCGCGCATCTCCACCCGGTATTCGCAGTCCGATAGCGGCAAGGCTTGCCGCGACAACAGTACGGCATGCCAGCGGGCCGGCCAGGCTTCGATGGCGACCGGCGTTTGCTTGCTTTCCGGCTGACCGGACAAGGGATCGACCACCGGATTGACCAAAGCGCCCATCCGGCCGTGGCTGCTGTTGACGCCGGTCCAGTGCATCGGCACGAACAAGCTGCCGGGCCGTTGTTCGGCGCTGATCGCGATCTTGGCGAGCATCGCGCCCCAGCGGCTGGTCAGTTTGGCGATGGCACCGGCCGGCAACCGCAGGCGGGCGGCATCGTCAGGATGGATTTCGACGCAAGGTTCGACTTGGTGGGTATTCAGTTTGGCGGCCAGGCCGGTGCGGGTCATCGTGTGCCACTGGTCGCGCAAGCGGCCGGTATTCAGCGTGAACGGATAGTTGGTGTCGGGTACGTGGCGGGGAGGGCGGGGCGACACCGGCACGAAGTGGGCTTTGCCGTTGGCCGTGAAAAACCGGCCGTCGCCGAACAGCCGGGCAGTGCCGCCGGCTGCGCTCACCGGCCATTGTAGCGGTTGCAGGTTGGAATAGGCCGGATCGCTCAGCTCGGCCAGACCGGACAGATCGAAGTCGCGACGACCGTGAGCGGCATCGTTTTCGAAGGCCGACAGCGCGGCGTGTTCGCGGAAAATCTCGGCGCTGGACCGGTAGGCGAAGGCTTCGCCAAAGCCCAGGCGTTGCGCCACCTGGCTGAAGATCCACCAGTCGTGGCGGGCCTCGCCGGACGGCGCGAACAACGCGCGTTGGCGGGAAATCCGCCGCTCCAGATTGGTGACGCTGCCGTCTTTTTCGCTCCAGCCGGTGGCCGGCAGCAGCACGTGCGCCAATCGAGTGGTGTCGGTATCGGCGATGCAATCGGACACCACGACGAAATCGCAAGCCTGCAACGCCTGCCTGACCCGGTCGGCGTCCGGCATCGACGCGACCGGATTGGTGGCGACGATCCAGATCGCCTTGATCTTGCCGGCCGCGACCGCGTCGAACAGTTCCAGCGCTTTCAGGCCCTGGCGGTCGGCGACCCGCTGGCTACCCCAAAATCGGCCGACTCGGTCCACATGGACCGGATTGTCCAAATCCATGTGCGCGGCCAGCATGTTGGCGAGGCCGCCGACCTCGCGGCCGCCCATCGCGTTGGGTTGGCCGGTGAACGAAAACGGCCCCATGCCGGGCCGGCCGATGCGGCCGGTGGCCAGATGACAGTTGATGATGGCGTTGCATTTGTCCGAACCGGAACTGGATTGGTTGATGCCTTGCGAGTACACCGTGACGGTTTTTTCGGTCGCGGCGAACCAGTCGAACAGCAAACCGACGTCGGCGGCGGCCAGACCGCAATTCTCGGCGGTGGCGGCGATGTTCGGCGCGGCGCTTCGCGCTTGCGCCAAGGCCGCCTCGAAGCCTTCGGTATAAGTGGCAATATAGGCGGCGTCGGTGGCGGCGATCGCCGCCAAATGACCGAGCAGGCCGTCGAACAGCAGCGCGTCCATGCCGGGTTGAATCGGCAGATGCAGATCGGCGATGTCGCAACTGGCGGTGCGGCGCGGATCGACCACGACGATTTTCAACGCCGGATTGCGTTCCTTGGCCTTGCGGATGCGCTGGAAGGCGACCGGGTGACACCAAGCCGCGTTGGAGCCGACCAGCACGATCAAATCGGCCAATTCCAGGTCTTCGTAATTGCACGGCACCGCGTCGGCGCCGAAGGCCCGTTTATAACCAACCACCGCCGACGACATGCACAGCCGCGAGTTGGTATCGATATTGGCCGAGCCGATGAAGCCCTTCATCAATTTGTTGGCGACGTAGTAATCCTCGGTCAGCAATTGGCCGGACACGTAGAAGGCCACCGAATCCGGGCCGTGCTCGGCGATCGCGGCTCGGAAACGCTCGGCAACCAGGTCCAGCGCGCTGTCCCAATCGGTGCGGGCACCGCCGATACGCGGATAGAGCAGGCGGTTTTCCAAGGACACGGTGTCGGCCAGTGCGGCGCCCTTGGAACATAACCGGCCGAAATTGGCCGGATGCTCCGGATCGCCGGCAATCCGGACGCGGTGGCCGGCGGCATCCTCGATTTCGGCCGAGATGCCGCAGCCGACACCGCAGTAAGGGCAAGTGGTCTTGACGATGGTGGTTGGACTCATGGTGCTATTGTCTCAGGCGGCCTCGGCGGTTGTCGCGCCGCCAAACAGTAAGCGCCGGCGTCTGTTGCTCACCGGCACGCCGTCGCGGACCAAGCGCAGATAGCCATTGGCATCGCCGGTATCGCCGTACAGAATCACGCCGATCGGCACGTCGCCGCGCAGTACCACTTTTTTATAGATGCCGAGGCCATAATCGACGAAGCGCAGGGTTTCGCTGTCGGCATCGCCGTCGAAGTCGCCGACTGAAAATAAATCGATGCCGGTGACTTTCAACATGGTCGCGGCGAAACCGGTCCGATAGCTGCCCGTGCCGCCGGCCAGTTGGTCGGCGCAGATTCTGGCTTGTTCGTAGACCGGCGCCACCAAGCCGAACAATTCGCCGCGATGTTCGATGCATTCGCCGACCGAGTACACGGAGGGATCGCTGGTTTGCATCGCATCGTCGACAACGATGCCGCGCCGGCAGCTCAGACCAGCCGCCGCCGCCAACGCGATATTAGGGCGGATGCCGGTGGCCATCACCAGCAAATCGGCGGGTAGTTTTTGGCCGTTGTCCAGTTCGACTTCGACGACGTGGCCGGCGCGGCTGGCAATCGCCGCGATCGTGGCGCCGAGTTGGAATTCCATGCCGGTTTCGGCCAGGTGCCGGCGCAGGAATTCGCCGGCCTGGGCGTCGAGTTGCCGGTTCAGCAAGTGGTCGGCGCGGTTGACCACGGTGACTTGCATGCCGCGTTTCAACAAGCCGTTGGCCGCTTCCAGTCCCAGCAGGCCGCCGCCCAGCACCACCGCGTGACGGCGCCGGGCCGATTTGGCGATCATTGTCTCGACGTCGGCGATGTCGCGAAAGCCCATCACGCCGTCGCAGTCGCGACCCGGAATGTCCAGCAGCAGCGGTAGCGAACCGGTGGCGATCAGCAGTTTATCGTAGTCCGCCGTCGTGCCGTCGCGCGCGATGACTTGGCGTCGCGTCCGGTCGATGGCGACCACGGCTTTGGCGGGGCCGCAGTGTAGCGTGATGGCGCGGCTCCGGTACCAGTCGAAGTCGTGGATCACGATGTCGGCGAAGTTTTTCGCGCCGTACAGCACCGGCGTCAGCATGATGCGGTTGTAGTTGCCGTGCGGTTCGGCGCCGAATACGGTGATGTCGTAAAGGTCGGGGGCGATTTGCAGCAGTTGTTCGACGGTCCGCATGCCGGCCATGCCGTTGCCGACGACGACGAGTTTCGGTTTCATGTTCTTGCCTCGATAACGTTGCGCCACGGGAGCCGGCCGCTACCGGCCGGCTCCCGTGCTAAGTCGTTAAAAACTGACGTTGGCCTGCAGCCAGATTTTCTGGGTATCGGTAAACGCGGCGTTTTCGGTGTTGAAATTGGCGTACTTGGCCAGCAGCGAGTAGTGCTTGCCGAATTTCTTCAAAATCGAGAAATCCCACTCGCTGCCGTATTCGACGCCGCCGGTGTCGTCGTAGAAATCGTGGTACATGCCGGTGACGATCAATGTATCGTTCATCGCCTTATAGCTGGCGGTGGCGAACACGTCGCGGATACCCTGGCCCAAGGTGGCGTTGCCCAACGGATTGATGAACAAATCGGCCCAGCCCTGGAAGGCGTGGTTGGTGCCCAGCGGCGTGTTGAAGGTCTTGTTCAATCCGTAACCGTTCAGCTGTTCCATCGCGCCTTGCAAGGTCAGGTTGAAAGCCGATAGACCGCCCATCAGGTTGATGCGGTCGGCTTGATAATGATTCGGGTTGTCGGCGTAATTGGATTGCTTGCCCCATTCGGCGGTGTACAGAAAATTCACGGTATCGAAGAACTGCGGCGATTTGCCGTCTAAGCGCAGGCCGTAGGTTTGCGAGGATTTGGCGTAATTGGCGCGCTCGCGGAAGTCCAGCCAGTAGCCGTAACCGATCAGGTTGCCCCAGTCGCCGACCTTGTAATTCAGATTCAGCACCGGCGCGTTCAAGGTGTCGGTTTCGCCGAAAATGTTTTGCACGTGGTCCAGGTAACCGGCGTTGACGGTCAGCCCGAACAGGGTTTGGTTGTTGTGAGTAACCAGCACCGAGTCGTAGGTCGACTCCATTTGCCGCCAGCCGACGTTGCCGATGAAGCGGTCGTCGTCGAATTTGATGCGTTGCCGGCCGACCTTGATTAAGGTGTCGGCGATGCCCTTGTAACTGAGCCAGAACTGGTTGAGCTCGCTACGGTCCGGGTCGGCGATCAGCGAATAGTCGCGGTGACGGTTCAACGTCGTGCCGCCCTGATCGTAGTCCTCCTGTAGCGCGTAATTGCCTTCGTATTCGGCGTAGGCTTGGAAATCGTAAAAAGTCGGCGACAGCAGGCCCAAGCGCAAGCGGGCGGTATTGGCGTTCGCGGTTTCCACCCGTTTCGGCGCCTTGCCGGGGATGATGGGGCCTTTGTCCTGATCGACGTTTTCCCAGCGGTAGTTCAAATCCATTTTGACGGCGCCGTTACTGCCGTAGTGGTAAAAATTCAGCGCGTCCTCCACCTCCTTGGTGATGTCGGCTTGGGCCGGCGTGCCGGCTCCGGCGATCGCCAGCACGCCGGCCGGCAAGATGTGTGTGGATTTGAACATGATGTCTCCTGGTCTGTGGTCGGTCGAAAGTCGGTTTGCCATCCGCCTAAGCCTGCAAGGCGGGAATTTCGGCACAAAGAGGTCGTAGGGTACGCAGCGCGTACCTGGTTGCATTCGGTTTGTTCATGGCTTGAAAAGGTACGGGATGCGTACCCAACAATATCTAATGGGTGTGGTCGCACTCCGCCAGAAAGGTCAGCAGGCTTTCCCGGTAACGGTAGTAGTCCGGATGCTCCAGCAGCGCCTTGCGGCTGCGCGGCCGCGGTAGATCGATGTCTTGTATCTTGCCGATCTTGGCGTGCGGGCCATTGGTCATCATCACCACCCGGTCGGCCAGCAGAATCGCTTCGTCGACGTCATGGGTGACGACGATGGCGGTGACGTGGGTGCGTTCCCACACTTCCATCAACACCTCCTGCAATTCCCAGCGGGTCAGCGAATCCAGCATGCCGAAGGGTTCGTCGAGCAACAGCAGTTTCGGCGACAGCGCGAAGGCCCTGGCAATGCCGACTCGTTGGCGCATGCCGTTGGACAGGTCGGCGGCTTTCTTGAACATCGAGTCGGCCAGGCCCACTCGGGTTAAGTAGTATTCGACGATGTCGTCGCGCTCGTCCTGGCTGGCGTGCGGATAAACCTTATCGACGCCGAGCATGACGTTGTCGAACGCGGTCAGCCACGGAAACAAACTCGGCGCCTGAAACACCACGCCGCGATCCGGGCCGGCGCCGTCGATTTCGCGGTTATCCAGAATGATGCCGCCTTCGGAAATATCGTTGAGGCCGGCGGTCATCGACAACACTGTGGATTTACCGCAACCGGAATGGCCGATGATGGACACGAACTCGCCTTTTTTCATCCGCAAGTCAAAACCGTCGACCACCTTGACGGTGCTGTTGCCGTCCGGGGTCGGATAGATTTTCGACAGGTTGGCGAACTCCAGATAGCGGGCCTTACCCAGATCGGTTTGGCTGGGCTTGAGCGCCGAGGTATCGAGTTTCCAGTCGTTGCTGGTGTTCGGACGCACGTCCGGCAGCTTGACCCGGTCGCCGACTTCGGCTTGGGCTTTTTGCAGGCCGATGTCCATCAGATAGCGGGTGATTTCGGCACGCAGACGTTTGAACTCCGGATCGTGGTTCAACGCGGCGCGATCGCGCGGCCGTTCCAGATCGATGACGAAATCCGGGCCGAAGGTGGCGTCAGGGCCGGGTTTCAGCGGGATCACCCGGTCGGCCATGTAGATGGCTTCGTCGACGTCGTTGGTGATCAGAATGACGGTCTTCTTGTCCTGCTCCCAGATTTGCAGAATCTCGTCCTGCAAGTTGCCGCGCGTTAGCGCATCCAGCGCGCTGAGCGGTTCGTCCAGCAATAAAATATCGGGGTTGGCTGCCAAGGCGCGGGCGACATTGACCCGTTGGCGCATGCCGCCGGACAGTTCGGCCGGGCGCTTGTCCATGGCTCGGCCCAGATTGACCATCTTGACGTATTTTTCGGCGTGGGCGCGGCGTTGCGCCGGCGTCCAGTCCTTGAAGATCGCATCGACGGCCAACGCCACGTTTTCGTAAACGGTCAGCCACGGCATCAGCGAATAGTTTTGAAACACCACGCCCCGGTCCGGTCCGGGTTCGCGGATCGCCGCGCCGTTTTTCAGCAACTCGCCGGCGTCGGCCTGAATCAGGCCGGCGATCAGCGACACCAACGTGGTTTTGCCGCTGCCGGAAAAGCCGACGATGGCGATGAATTCGCCTTCTTGTATGTCCAGATTGATGTCTTTCAGGATCGAGGTCTTGCTCCGGCCCTCGCCGTAGGATTTACAGACATTTTTCAATTCGACCAGCGGCGCGCGCGCGTCGTTGGCGGGTTGGTTGGTCGCGGTTTTTTGCATGGAAAGTTCGATGATTTTGGCGGGGGCATTCATGGCGGCGGCCTTACACTTTTTGGAAAGAGAATAGGTTTTGCAACGAGTGCATGATGCGGTCCAGCGCGAAGCCGATGAAGCCGATCGTGAACACCGCCACCATGATGCGGCTTAGCGAATTGGAACTGCCGTTTTGGAACTCGTCCCAAACGAACTTACCCAGACCCGGATTCTGCGCCAGCATTTCGGCGGCGATCAGCACCATCCAGCCCACGCCCAGCGACAAGCGCATGCCGGTGAAAATGAAGGGCAGGGCCGACGGCAGAATGATGCGCTTGATCTGGGTCATCCAGTCCAGCCGCAATACCTTGCCGACGTTGACCAAGTCGCGATCGATGGACGACACGCCGACGGCGGTGTTGATCAGCGTCGGCCATAGCGAGCACAAGGTCACGGTAATCGCCGAGGTGATGAAGGATTTCTCGAACCAGGAGTCGTCGGTCGTCACGTAGGCGGCGCTGACCACCAGCGTGACGATCGGTAGCCAGGCCAACGGTGATACCGGTTTGAAGATTTGGATCAACGGATTGAAGGCGGTATTGAGCACCGGGCTCATGCCGCACAGGATACCGATCGGCACCGCGATCAAGGTCGCGATGACGAAGCCGGCGAACACGGTGCGCAAGCTGGTCAGGATTTTGTCGAGGTAGGTTGGTTTACCGGTGTAGGGCCGGGATTTAATCTCGGCCTTGGGGTCTTCGGCCAGTTTTTCCTTATTGCGCAGTTCCTGGCGCTGGTAGAACTCGGCTTTCTTGGTCTGTTCGGCGGTGTGTTCGGCTATCAGACCGCCGACTTCGTCCCACACCGCGACCGGACCTGGAATCGTGCCCAGGCTGGTATTGACACCGGACGCCGACACGCTCCACAGCCCCAAGAACAGCGCGAAGGCAATCATCGGCACGCCCATCACCAAGAACAATTGCCGCAGTTGTTGAGCCGGGTTTTCGCCGGCGGCTATTTTGACCAGCGGCACGAACCAGGTCAGGCCGGTGATGTTGAAGAATTTGATGAGTTTGTTAGTCATCTGGATACCTCTGTATGTGATGTCGTAGATACGCACCGCGTACCTTTTTTCGGTCTTGACAATCGGATCGGTTGGCAAGGTACGCGGTGCGTACCCTGCGCTTGCTGCAAAATTTCGGTTGGTAAAAAAGATGCCTCCCTGCATCAAATCGCGTCCCTGCTTTTGAGCACCCACCAAAGGTTCTTAGTCGACGACCTTGCCGCCGGAAACTGTTTGTTTGCCTTTCAAGCCGATCGCGAACTTGGCCAAATAATCGTTGGGCTTATTAGCGTCGAACGGTACTTTGTCGATGAAGAAGTTTTGCGAAGGCTTGATGGCGGTGTCGGCCGGAAAGTCCTCGGCCTTGGCCTTGCCTTCGGCGACGAGCTCCTTCGCCGCGGCCAGATAAATGTCGGGGCGGTAGACATTTTTCGCGGTTTCCAGATACCAGTTGTCCGGTTTGGCTTCGTTGATCATGCCCCAGCGGCGCAATTGGGTCAGATACCAGACCGCGCTGCCGTAGGATGGATAGCTGGCGCCGTGGCGGAAAAAGGTGTTGAAGTCGGGTAGCGAACGCTTGTCCCCTTTCTCGTACTCGAAGCTGCCGTTCATGCTGGCCGCCAGTACCTCGACGTCGGCGCCGACGTATTGTTTTTGCGACAGCATTTCGATGGCTTCCTTGCGGTTTTTGTTGTTCTCGGCGTCCAGCCAGATCGAGGCGCGGATCAGCGCCTTGGTCACCGCCAGATAGGTGTTTGGGTATTTATCGGCCCAGGTCTTGGTGACGCCGAAGACTTTTTCCGGCGTGTCTTTCCACAGTTCCTCGTCGGTGATCACCGGCACGCCAATCCCTTTGAATACCGCTTGCTGATTCCATGGTTCGCCGACGCAATAGCCGAAGATGGTGCCGGATTCCAGCGTGGCCGGCATTTGCGGCGGCGGCGTTACCGACAGCAGTGCGTCGGCGTTGACCTGACCGGAAATATCCTGCGGCGGCGCGTAGTAACCGGGATGGATGCCGCCGGCCGCCAGCCAGTAGCGTAGTTTCAAATTGTGCGAGCCGGCCGGGAAGGTCATCGCCATGTTGAACGGCTTGCCTTCGGTTTTGTATTTGTCCACGACCGGTTTTAACGCGTCGGCTTTGATCGGGTGAACCGGTTTGCCGCCGTCCATCGGCACGTTGGGCTTCATTTGCTTCCAGATGTCGTTGGAAATGGTGATGGCGTTGCCGTTAAAACCCATGCTGAAGGCAGTCACGATGTCGGCCTTGGTGCCGAAGCCGATGCTGGCCGCCAGCGGCGCCGGCGCCAGCATGTGCGAACCGTCCAGTTCGCCGTTGACGACCCGGTCCATTACCACTTTCCAATTGGCTTGGGCTTCCAGTTGCACGAACAGGCCTTCGTCCTCGAAAAAGCCTTTCTCGGCGGCGACGGCCAACGGCGCCATGTCGGTCAGTTTAATGAAGCCGAATTTCAAGTCTTCTTTTTCCGGCTTGCCGGCCGCCCAGGCCGAACCGGCCAGGCCGGCGGCGATCAGCGTAGCCAAGGCCGCGATCAGAGATTTCGGAGCGAATGTCGTGCGATAAGTCATGGCGGATTCCCGTGGGTTTGAAAAAGTCAGGCCAAAAAAAAGGCGTCTACCCCGTTTCGTTACCGAAACGAGAGTTAGACGCCTTTGTCTGTCGGCTCTACGTCGAGCCTAAATTCAGTCGGCTCCTATCGCGGAGCCACGTTAGCCCGAAAGCAATTCGGATGCCAAAACCGATATTTCTGAGTCGCTTTGCGATAATTTAATTAAAAATCAATAATATGACTTGAGTTCGGTCGGTCGCGGTTGTCGGTGTGGCTTGTCGGTGTGTGGCCAAGTGAGATCAAAGTTGCACTCAATCGGTACGGTTTACGACATTTTGCACGCTTGTGGTGCGGTGCGATCACGCGCCGCCGCGAAACCGCTACACTGGTAGTCAGCCAATTCACTTTCGAGGATGCAGCCATGGGCAAAAACAAATCCGAACGACCGAATTACAAGGACGTGCTGCGGCAGTTGCAGGTAGAACTGGTCAAACTGCAAAGCCATATCATCAAGCACGGCGATAAGATTTTGATCCTGTTCGAGGGCCGGGACGCCGGTGGCAAGGACGGCACCATCAAGCGCATCATTCAGCATCTGAGCCCGCGCGAGACTCGAGTGGTGGCCTTGGGCAAACCGTCGGATCGCGACCTGGGGAGCTGGTATTTTCAGCGCTATACCGAGCATCTGCCGGCCGCGCAAGAAATGGTGCTGTTCAACCGCAGTTGGTACAACCGGGCCGGCGTGGAACGGGTCATGGGATTTTGCAGCGACGCCGATTACCACGAGTTCATCGAAACCGTCGCGCATTATGAGCAATTGCTGGTGCGTTCCGGCATCAAGCTATTTAAGTACTATCTGGATATCAGTAAGGAAGAGCAAAAAAAGCGTCTGAAGGCGCGGCTGGACGATCCGCTGAAACAATGGAAGATCAGCCCGATCGACAAAGCCGCCCAAAAGCATTGGCGCCAATACAGCGAGGCGCGCAACATCATGTTCGCCCGGACCCATCATTTATCGGCACCTTGGACCGTGGTGCGCGCCGACGACAAGCAGGCGGCGCGCGTCAACATTATCAAGGATTTATTGTCGCGACTGGATTACAAGGGTCGCGACGAGGAGTTGATCTTGCCGGACGGTAATGTCGTTTTCAACTACGAAGAAAGCTATTTGCATAACGGCATGATCGCGCCTTAGCCGGCGACCGCCGAGACGGCCGCCTGCCGCCCTTTACTTGGCGGGTTTCGCGGCCGGTTTCGCGGCTTCCGGCGCGGGTGTTGGGGTTGCCGGCCCTGGCGGTGCAATCGGCCCGTTCGCCGGCGCCGGTGCGGTTGCCGGGGTTTCGTCAGCGGTCGGCGGGGCGGTAGCGGGTCCGATATAGCCTTGTCGCCAAGCCCAGCCGGCGCCGGCCAGCAACGCGAGCAGCAACAACAGCGCGGGCCAGCGGCTGGGTTTTTCGCCGAACGGATCGGCCAGATGGGTTTCGGCGTCCTTGGGTAGTTTGGCGACGTCGGTCAGCAAATGGCCGAACGGAATGTTGATGTAGGCCTTGGCGTTGACCGCCCAGCCGCAGGCGTCCAGCAACGGCGCCAGATTGCGTTGGCGCAGTTTCAGAAAGGCGATGAACATCGATGGTCCGGAAACCGCCATCATGATGCCGACAATCACCAACGGCATTTGCCACCATTGCAAGGCCAAAAAGCCGCTAAATACCGAAGCCAGCGCGGTGCCGATCGCGCCGATCGCCAGACCGATGGCCGCGAAGATCCCGGCGAACTTGCCGACGTCGAAAGCGGTCGCGGCCGGCGCCTTGCCTTCGCCGGCCTGAGCGCCGGCTTCGTTGATACCCTTGAATGCGCCTTCGTGGGCCGCCTTGTCGCGGGCGCTGGCACTTTTTTCCAATTGTTCGTTAATCATCCGTGCCACCCGTTTATAGGGAGCCCAGAAGGCTTGCTGGATGCTGATCGGGTTTTCGATAATCTTAACGACGGTCGCGTCCCAGTCCTGTCCGGCGCGGTCGTAAAACACGCCGTTGCGGCCGACCCGCAAATTGTCGCTGTCGCCGTCGGTGAACGCGGCGGCAATCGTCAGTTTCTCGCTGCTGCCCTGGCGGCGGCATTCGCAGTACGCCAGAAATATCTTGCTCAGTTCGGCCAGTTTGCCGTGGGTGGCGACGTCGTCGACCTTAACGCACAGACGGCAAGCCCGGCCGTCCAGATACAAGGTACCGGCCTGAAAGATCGCGTGCGGCTCGGCGGTGTAAAAATCGCGGAAGGAGACGAAGTTGTTCAGCAGCCGGTACAGGTCGCGGTGATAGTGCAGCAAGCGGCTCAGGCCGTCGATCGCGTCGGCTTCGGCCTTCAGGGCCAGATCCTGTTCGATCAACGCCGCCAGCTTGGCTTGGGTGCCGCTTTCCAGATAGGTTTTGACGCTGGCGATCGGCAGGCCGGCGGCCGTGCTGGCCGGCTTTTGCGCCAGCCAGGCCCGGTAGTCGGCAAACCGGCCGAGTACGTCCCGCCATTGGGCGTAGCTCAAACTTTCCAGCGTGCCGAGTAAGGGCGTCAGCACGTCGGCGCGTAATTGCGCCAACGCATCGCTCCAGGCCGGATTGAGCCCGCCGCCCAGCGGCAGATCGCGGTTGGGCGCGATGGTGGCCAACGGCAGTTGCGCCACCGCTTCCAGCTCCGGTGCCAGATCGAATCCGGCCAGTTGTTCGTAGCGGGCGTCGCTGGGATTCAGGGCCGTGGCGGCGCGTTCGTCGAAGGCCGCCAGCCGGCAGCGGGTGAAATAATCGTCGATCTTGGCCTTGATTTTGTCCAGCGAGGCTGCCGCCGATTCCGGATCGGCGATGTTGCCGCGCACCTGGGCGGCTTCCCGGTCGCATTCCCGCCACCAGTCGTAATAGACCTGGGCGTCCGCGAAGAATTGCGTCAGTTTTTCGGCGTCGATGCCGGGTTCGCCGCAACGGTCGATCAACTCGCCTTGGCAGGCCATGATGTCGCTAATAGCCGCTTGGCCGGTTTCGTCGTCGGCGGCTTTGGCCGGGACGATGCCGTCGCCGTTAAAACGGGTTTCGGCAAAGATTTTCGCCATGTCGGCCAAATCTTCGTCGGTGATTTCGCTTGCTTGCGGTTTGCCCAGATTTTTCAGTACTTCCTTGGCGCAAGCCAGCAGCTGCTTGCCGTCCTCATCGTGGTCGTTGATCGCCGCGAGCGGCAGGCTGGCTTTTTGTTGCAGCAAATCGGCCGGGTTTTTCAAGACCTTGCCGACCCAGCGTACCGCCGCCAGCACCTCCGGTACCCGAATCCGGCCGTCGCCGTCGCTGTCGAGCAGTTGTAACGTGCGTTCGTCGAAGTACAGACCGTGGGTCGGACAACTCAGCGCCGCCCACAATTTCTGATCGAGTTCCGGCAGCGCCAGTAAATCGCTGGCGCGCTTCAGTTCCACTTGGTCGAAACCGCCGAGTTTGGCGAAACGCCATTTTTCGGCGGGTTGGCGTGGATAGGCTTGATTCATCGGAGGGTCTCCCTGCTTGGTGGCGTACGATTGCAAATACTAACTGAAAACCGGAAATTCGCCGTCTCTGTCCCGGAAACGGCCGAACCTTGACATCGACAGGCGGGGGCGAGCCGCGAGCCGCCGGACTGGCGGCAAGCCTGAATCAGCTGGACGCGGCAGAGCTTAAGCCACTCGAAAACGGAGTGCAAATATCGGCCGCATATAAAAAGCCGTGTTCGTCTGTAAAGCGACCGCGGCTACCCAGGGGGGCGACAACGAGCGATCGGCACGAGGTCGGCGATAGTTTTGCTTCGGGCCTATTAATCCGGCGATTCATTCGAACGCGCCCAGCAAGCCTTCCGAGTTGGCGTCTCGTTCGCCGAGCGGCGCCAGGCCGAAGCGGGTTTCGATCAGCTTTAGGATGGCCGTCGTGTCGTAGCGGGTGTGGTCGATGTAGTGTTTTTTCGCGAACGGCGAAACCACGACGGCCGGAATCCGCGTACCGGGTCCCCAACGGTCGCCCTCGGGTGGGGCGACGTGATCCCACAAACCGCCGTATTCGTCGTAGGTGATGACGATGGCGGTGGAGGACCAGATCGGGCTGGCGCGAATTGCTTCGACCACGTCGCGAACATCCCGGTCGGCTTCCAGGATGCTGGAGTAGCCGGGGTGTTGGTTGCTGCGCCCGACCGGTTTGTAAAACGCGACTTGCGGAAAGCCAGTTTTCAGGTCCGCGAACAAGCGCTGTTTGTCGCGCAAATGCTCGGCGCGGCCGGCGCCGTTCGGCGCGTAGTTGGCGTAGTAGATAAAGGGTTGGTGGTGGTACTGAAAGTTGTCGCCAAGGTCGCGGCCGGCCACGGCGTCGTCCCAACCGCCAGCATACCAGGCCCAACTCACGCCCTTGTCCGACAGGCGATCGCCGATGGTTGGCGCGGTTTGTATCGGCAGACGCCGTTCGGGGTGTTTGTCGTCGTGCGGTGGGAAAAACGGTTGTATCGTGCCGACCGCGTAGCCGTCGCTGGTGACGCTGGGATCGCCGACCGGCTTGCCGGTGGCCGGGTCTGCCTGCCAGTGCAACATCTCGTCCGGCGCATTTTCGAAACGCGGCGTGCAGGCGCAGATCAGCCATTGATGATTTAAAAACGAGCCGCCGTAAGCCGCCTGGAAAAAATGGTCGGCCAGCGTGAACTCCTTGGCATATTGCCACAGCGCCGTGCCGGCCAGATTGTAGTAGCCTTGGGTCAGTCCGCCGGCCGACGATAATTGCGCGAAACGGTCGTTACGGCCGGCGTTGATTTGCATCTGGTGGATGAAAAACCGGTGAGTCAGATCCGGGTGACGTTGGTTGGGGCTGATGTAACGGCCTATATCGAATGGGGCGTTGGCGAGATCGGCCGGGAAGCGCTCGTCGTTTTTGCCGTCGCTGCGAATCGGCGGCAGCGTGCCGTAGGGCCTACCGAATTCGTCGATTTGCGGCGGCGCCGATTGGGCGTTGCTGAGGCCGTCGGCGCCGGGGAACAGGCCGAACACATTGTCGAAACTGCGATTTTCCAGATAGATCACCAGGATGTGCTCGATGCGCGATAAATCGGCGGACGATGCCACCGTAGACAGCAGCGCGCCGGTCGCTAACATAGTGATCTGCAAACATTTCATCAATGAACTCCGGGATGTGGGGCGTAATAATAAGAAAACGATTAAATTCGGCAATTGCCGGCGGATTGGATTAGAATTCGACGCAACGATGGCACAACGCCCTCGCTCCGTAAAGATCTGGAGGCCCCCATGGACATCAATACCCAATACTCGCAATCCAGCGCCCTGACCACTCAGGCAACCCGTGATCTTAAAGCACCCAAAAGCGCCGAATCGGCGGAGCCCAAATCGGTTACGACGCCGGATCGCGATTCCGATAGCGACAATCAGGCCGTTGGCGATACCGTGAGCTTTTCCCAAGCCTCGTTGCGCTTGGCGCAAAACCAATCGAAGACCGACGCGCAACCGGCGCTGAATTCCAGCGCCGAAGCGCGCCGGGCCGCCGAGGATCTGGTGAGCTCCAGCGCGGCCAACCCGGCGGCTTTCTACGCCGCTCAAGGCAACGGTACGCGCATCAACGTTGGCGGTTTGTTAGGCTAATCTCAGCTACATATTTAGGTATTTTACGACGGCCGCGGGCTTCATGCCCGCGGCCGTTTTTTTGTCCGGCGGATTGCGATACCCACTCGCTTAACTCGTCACACCGGCATTCCGGGCCTGGGAGACGTAAGCTATTCGTGTTTTATAGGGGCGTTCGTTTAGAAGTGTTTCCCAACCCACGTCGTTTGGGCGCCTAAATTCCTTTGTGGCTTAAGTTTCTCCTCGCCCCCAAATCCGCTAGACGGATGTAGGGCATGGCCAGGGTGGGTGTCCTCGGCTGGGTAAAGCGATGCGGCAATCCCAAAAGGTCGGCATGCGCAAATAAGGCGCGCCCAACGTTTCACCGCGCCAGCCCAGAGACAAGCCGTACACTCGGCAGTCCGGATGTCGGCCCGACCGCCGGCGCCCATCAATTCGGCAGGCCGCTGCGCCGATTGCGGCCAAGTTGTCCGCGCCGCCGCGGTTCGTGAGCGTTCGGAACCGACTGGGTGGATTTCGTCGGCCACGAGCGGTTCGATCGTCAGGCTGGCCTGTTGAGATATACCAATTGCCTCACACACCAAGCAATTGACGCAGGCCGTTTTCCTGAACGGCTAGCCAGACAGTATCGATCCAATACAGAACGCTGGGGCAATGACGGTTGGGGCGATGCCCAACATGTCGATTGATTCCGGTGTGAAGTAGTCGTGATCGGGGAAGACTTGCTGTGACAGTAGTCGACTGGGACCACGCCGCGTTGTTGCCGAAACAGCAGTCGTCCAGCAATCGCCGATCCTGCAGCAACAATTCGTCGACATTCGACGGCCGGGTTCGGCGTTACCTCCAGGTCCCGATCGTATTCTCGTCACGGCCTATTTTAGAATGTCAAACCAAGGTTCGACACTCCGGATTCAAAGCGCGACCGAGCAAAGACGCCGGGTTGGATTATTCAGGGATCATCGCATGGCGCGCTAGCAACCGCTGTTTTTCCGTCCGGATAGCACGCCATTGCAGCGCATGGCATAAGTTTTGCCCTTTGACGGAGCATCGGCATCGCCATTCATCCGACATCTGACCAGGAGTCACCATGCGCATTTCCTTCAACTCCGCCAGCCTCGGTACCGCTCTGGCCGGCCGCGCGGGTTTATCCCAAGATAAGGTTAAACTGACCAGCGAATCGGCCGGTGTCGCTCTGATAAAGGCATCGAATGTTCCGGTGTCGGCTGTTGGTTTCAGTTCGTGCAGGTACCCGCGCCGGATTTGTCTAGACCTCCGGTCGCGGTTGACAGCTTTAATTACGATACCAGCATCAGGGTGCGGATCGCCCGCGGCCCGATGGTCGAGCCGGGCGGTACTTCCCGGCCAGGGACGGCGAATTGATGGACTGTAGCCAGTTCGCCGAGCGGTATTGCCTCGCCACCCACAAACTGAAGAGTTGTTGCTGGCATGCCGTGCAAGCCGCTGCCATACCTTTTGCTAACCCAATATGAGTTGGCTCTCCAAGCCACTGGCCGAGGCGGGAACTAAATCGCCGCTGTCGACCTAAGGTTCGTGAAACAATGTTTGCCAAAGGGAAATACCAAACGATGGCCAAGCCGCGGCTTCAACTCCGTTAGCAGGCTAACCGCCGCGACGCCGTCGTCAGTGTCCAGGTTCCAGCGATTAATCGATACCGCTTAAAGCCCGGCCGGCTCGCCTTGCTATGCAACCGTTTTTCGACTCTCGGCGGAACCGGCGGCCGCTTCGCACGCCTAATAACGACAATACCTTGGCAACCTTATATCCTCATATAGAATCCCTTGCATGACTAACCCAACCCCCATCGATGCTTCTATCCGGCGCCGCTCTCGCTGGTATTGGCGCGGCGCACTTTCTACCCTCTGCGTGATCGGTATTCTGGTCTATCTGCAATTCGGTCAGGCCGCGCCCGATACTAAAGCCGAGCGCGGCTCCAAAAACCGGCCGCCGTTCGGCGAGCGGCCGGACGCACCGGCTGTCGTGGCCATCCAATCCGCCGGTAGCGGCGATTTTCCGGTGTATTTAAACGCGCTAGGCACTGTCACCGCGCTACGCACCGTCACCGTCAAATCGCGCGTCGACGGCGAACTGGTGAAAGTGAACTTCAGCGAAGGGCAAATGGTTAAAGCCGGCGATCTGCTGGCCGAAATCGACCCGCGTCCGTTTCAAGTACAATTGCAGCAAGCCCAGGGCCAGTTGACCCGCGACCAGGCCTTGCTGCAAAACGCCGAACTGGACCGGGCCCGCTATCAAACCTTGCTGGAACAGGATTCGATTGCCGCCCAACAAACCGTTACCCAAGAAGCGCAGGTCAAACAATATCGCGGCAATGTCGAGATGGACCAGGCCCTGGTCGATAATGCCAAACTGCAGCTCGGTTACGCCAAACTGACCGCGCCGATTTCCGGCCGGGTCGGCTTGCGGCAAGTGGACCAAGGCAACATCGTCAGAGCCGGCGACACCAACGGCTTGGTGGTGATTACCCAACTGCAACCGATCAGCGTGGTGTTTACCTTGCCGGAAGACAAGCTGCCGGACGTGGTGAAGCGCTATCGCGAAGGCCGGGAGATTGGCATCGAAGCTTACGACCGCGCCGGGAAAACCAAGCTGGCCGACGGCAAACTGATCGCACTGGACAATCAAATCGATCCGACCACCGGCACCCTCAAATTGAAGGCCCAATTCGACAACCGCGAGCAAACCCTGTTCGCCAACCAGTTCGTCAATATCCGCATGCATCTGGACACCTTGCGCGGCGTCACTCAAATCCCCAGCGCCGCGCTGCAGCACGACAGCCAGGGGGCCTTTGTCTACGTGGTCGATGCCGAAAACATCGCCCATCTGCGCCGGGTGGAACCGGGGCCCAGCGAAGGCGAAAAGGTCGCGATCGCGGACCGGATTGCGCCGGGCGAAGCCTTGATCGTCACCGGCATCGACCGGGTCAAGGACGGCGGAGTAGTCGATGTCGCCGAAAAAGACGGTCAGGCGGTGGCGGCTAAACCGGATTTGCAGCCCCAGCCCGGCGGCGAATCCGGCCAACGCCGGCGGCGCGGTTAAGCCATGAGTTTCAGCGATCCCGGCAAGGCGGGCTTCAATCCGTCCCGACTGTTCATTCTGCGGCCGGTCGCCACCTCGTTGCTGATGGTGGCGCTGTTGCTGGTCGGCGTGTTGGCCTACCGGCTGCTGCCGGTCTCGGCGCTGCCGCAGGTCGATTATCCGACGATACAGGTCACCACGTTGTATCCCGGCGCCAGTCCGGAAGTGATGACCGCGATCGTCACCGCGCCGCTGGAACGGCAATTCGGCCAGATGCCGGGCCTGACCCAAATGACCTCGACCAGTTCCGGCGGCGCCTCGGTCATCACGCTGCAATTCAATCTGAGTCTGGACCTGGACGTGGCCGAGCAAACCGTGCAAGCCGCGATCAATGCCGCCAACAATTTCCTGCCCAGCGACCTGCCGCAAGCGCCGATCTACAGCAAGGTCAATCCAGCCGACACGCCGATCATGACCTTGGCGGTCAGCGCCGAATCCATGCCTTTGTTCAAGGTCGAAGACCTGGTAGACACCCGCCTGGCGCAGAAGATCGCCCAATTGCCCGGCGTCGGCATGGTCAGCATCAGCGGCGGGCAAAGGCCGGCGGTGCGGATTCAGGCCAACCACAAAGCACTGGCGGCCTACGGCATCAGCCTGGAAGACGTACGCACCGCCATCGCCGCCGCCAACGTCAGCCAGCCCAAGGGCTCGATCAACGGCCCAACCCGCGCCGCAACGATAGACAGCAACGACCAGCTGCGCTCGGCCGCCGAGTACCGCGATCTGGTGGTGACTTACAAAAACGGTGCACCGGTGAAATTGACCGATGTCGCCAGCGTGATCGACGGCGCCGAGAATGTCCGGTTGGCGGCCTGGGCCAACGACAAGGCCGCGATCATCGTCAACATTCAGCGCCAGCCCGGCGCCAACGTGATCGAGGTGGTAGACCGCATCCAGGCCTTGCTGCCCAAGCTGCAAGCCTCACTGCCGAGTGGCGTCGAAGTCGACGCGCTGACCGACCGCACCGTGACGATCCGCGCGTCGGTCCACGACGTACAATTCGAATTGCTGCTGGCCGTGGCCCTGGTGGTGATGGTGATTTTTCTGTTCCTGCGCAACATTCCGGCGACCATCATCCCCGGCGTCGCGGTGCCGCTATCGCTGGTGGGCACCTTCGCGGCGATGTATCTGGCCGAATTCAGTATCAACAACCTGACCTTGATGGCGCTGACCATCGCCACCGGCTTTGTCGTGGACGATGCGATCGTCGTCATCGAAAACATCTCGCGCTATATCGAGCGCGGCGAATCGCCTCTGAAAGCCGCATTGAAAGGCTCCGAGCAAATTGGCTTTACGATTATTTCGCTGACCTTCTCGCTGGTCGCGGTGTTGATTCCGCTGCTGTTTATGTCCGACGTGGTCGGCCGGCTGTTTCGGGAATTCGCCATCACGCTGGCGGTGGCGATTTTAATTTCCGCCGTGGTGTCGTTGACCCTGACGCCGATGATGTGCGCCAAGCTATTACGGCCCGGCGCAGTTCATCAACACCAAAATGAAATCAGCGACGACTGGTTCGAGCGGCTGATTAAACTCTACGGGCGCAGCCTGAGCTGGGTGATGCAACGCCAAACGGCGACTTTGCTGGTATTTTTCGCCACCGTGGTCCTGACCGCCGCGCTGTACGTCTGGATACCCAAAGGCTTTTTCCCCAGTCAGGACACCGGCATCATTCAAGGATTTTCCGAAGCGCCGCAGACCGTGTCGTTTCAAGCCCTGGCCGAACAACAACGGAAGCTGGCGCAACGCATCCTGGAAGACCCGGCGGTCGAGAATTTGTCGTCTTTCATCGGTGTGGACGGCATCAACGCCACCCCGAACAGCGGCCGGTTTTTGATTAATCTAAAACCGCACGACCAACGGCCGCCGGCCCGCGAAATTATCGCCCGTCTGAAAGACCGATTGGCCGATTTGCCCGGCATTCAATTGTATTTGCAACCGGTGCAGGATTTGACGATGGAAAACCGCGTCACTCGCACCCAATATCAATTTACGTTGGAAGGCGCCGATCTGGATGATTTGAACCGCTGGACTGGCAAATTGGTAGACCAGCTGCAAGGTCGGCCGGAATTCGCCGATGTGGTCAGCGACGTACTCGACCAGGGCCGGCAGGTGTTCGTCAACATCGACCGAGCCACCGCCAGCCGGTTGGGCGTCAGCACCGCCGCGATCGACAATGCGCTGTACAGCGCTTACGGCCAGCGCTTGGTTTCGACGATATTCACCCAGGCGAACCAATACCGGGTCGTGTTGGAAGTCGATCCGGCCGAACAAACCAGTCCGCAAGCCCTCAACGAGTTGCGGGTACCATCCAGCAACGGCAGCCAAGTGCCGCTGTCGGCCATCGCCGAATTGTCCGAGCGGCCCACCACGTTGGCGATCAATCATCTCGACCAGTATCCGGTCGCCACGGTATCGTTCAATCTGGCGTCGGGCTATGCGCTCGGCGATGCGGTGAACGCCGTCGAAGCCGCCAAGAGCCAAATCGAATTGCCGCTGGCGATCCGTAGCGAATACCAAGGCGCCGCCCAGGCCTTCAAGGCTTCGCTGAATAACACGCTATGGCTGATCCTGGCGGCGATCGTGACCGTGTACATCGTGCTGGGCGTGCTGTACGAAAGCTACATTCATCCGCTGACAATATTGTCCACGCTGCCCTCGGCCGGGGTCGGCGCTTTGCTGGCCCTGCAGCTGTCCGACGGCGATCTGGGGATTATCGGCATCATCGGCATTATTTTGCTGATCGGCATCGTCAAGAAAAACGCCATCATGATGATCGACTTTGCGCTGGAAGCCGAGCGCCATCAGGGGCTGCCGCCGGACCAGGCGATTTACCAAGCCTGCTTGCTGCGCTTCCGGCCGATTCTGATGACCACGCTGGCCGCGCTGCTGGGTGCCTTGCCGTTGATGCTGGGCAACGGCGTCGGTTCGGAATTGCGCCACCCGCTGGGTATTACGATGGTCGGCGGCCTGCTGCTCAGCCAATTGCTGACCTTATACACCACCCCGGTGATTTATCTGGCGATGGATAAGCTGGCGCGGCGGGTCAAAACCGCTCTAGGAGTAGAGTCCGGCGACGCCGTCGAACAGGACCTGCATTGAGATGAATCTGTCCGCGCTATTCATCCGCCGCCCAGTCGCCACCACCTTGCTGACCGTCGCCATCAGCCTGTGCGGGGTTTTAGCGTTTTTGAATCTGCCGGTTTCGTCGCTGCCGCAGGTGGACTTTCCGACCGTTGCGGTGCAGGCGCAATTGCCCGGCGCCAACGCCGAAACCATGGCCGCGACGGTCGCCACGCCGCTGGAGCGTGCGTTAGGACGCATCGCCGGCGTCACCGAAATGACCTCCAACAGTTCGCAAGGCTCGACTTCGATTACGCTGCAGTTTGATTTAAACCGCGACATCGACGGCGCCTGCCGCGACGTGCAGGCCGCGATCAACGCCGCCGCCAGCATGCTGCCCAGCGGCATGCCCAACCGGCCCAGTTATCGGCGCGACAATCCGTCCGATTCGCCGATTCTGATCCTGGCGCTGACCTCGGACAGCTTCACGCGCGGCCAGATGTACGATTCCGCGTCGACGATTTTGCTGCAAAAAATTTCGCAAATTCCCGGTATCGGCCAAGTGCAAATCGGCGGCGCGACCCTACCGGCGGTGCGGGTGGAACTGAATCCCAATGCCTTGAGCAAATACGGCATCGGTTTGGACGACGTGCGCAACACCATCGCCCAAACCAACATCACCCGGCCCAAGGGCGTGTTGGAAAGTGCAGACACCCGCTGGCAAATCCAGGCTAACGATCAGGCCCGCGCCGCCGCCGAATATCTGCCGCTGATCGTTGCTTACCGTAACGGCGCGCCAGTGCGCATCGCCGACCTGGGCGAAGCGGTCGATTCGGTCGAGGATTTGCGCAATGTCGGCCTGAAAAACGGCAAACCCTCGGTGTTGCTGATCATCCGCAAACAACCCTTGGCCAATGTGATCCAAACCGTCGATCAAGTGCTGGCGGTGTTGCCGCAACTCAAGGCCGCTTTGCCCAGCAATATCGAACTGTCGGTGGTGGTGGATAGATCGTTGTCGATTCGGGCGTCTATCCGGGAAGTCGAGCATGGCTTGTTCGTCGCGGTGGTCCTGGTGATTTTGGTGGTGCTGGTATTTCTGCGTAATCCGCGTTCGGCGGCGGTGCCGATCGTCGCGGTACCGGCTTCGCTGCTGGGTTCCTGCGCGGTGATGTACTTCTGCGGTTTTAGCGTCAACAACTTGACCTTGATGGCCTTGACCATCGCCACCGGCTTTGTCGTGGACGATGCGATTGTGGTGGTCGAAAACACCAACCGGCATATCGAGGCCGGCATCGCACCGTTCAAGGCCGCGCTGCTGGCCGCCAAGGAAGTGAGCTTCACGGTGTTGGCGATGAGCGTGTCGCTGGTCGCGGTGTTTCTGCCGATTCTATTGATGGGCGGCGTGCCGGGCCGGCTGTTTCGTGAATTCGCGGTGACTTTATCGGCCGCGGTGCTGGTTTCGCTGCTGATCTCGTTGACCACCACGCCGATGTTGTGCGCGCGCTGGCTGGGCAAGGAGCCAACGGAACACGGACCGATCTATCGCGGTATCGGCGCGGCCTTCGATTGGGTGCAGGACAATTATCGCATCAGCCTAAGCTGGGCCTTGCGTCATGGTCGGATCATGCTGAGCCTGTTGCTGGCGACGATAGGCTTGAATTTTTATTTATACGGCGCCATCGACAAAGGTTTTTTCCCTACCCAGGACGGCGGCCGTTTGTTGGGCGAGATACAAACCGACCAAAACACCTCGTTTCAAACGCTGCAAAAGCAGTTTGGGCAAATCTCCGAGATTTTGCTGAAAGACCCCGCGGTCACCAATGTCGCCGGCTTTGCCGGTAGTTCGCAAAGCAGCAATAGCGCGCGGGTGTTTATCACGTTGAAGCCGCACGGGGAGCGCGAAGCTATCGAGATCGTGATGGACCGATTGCGCAAGGCGGCCGGCCGAATCCCCGGCGCCAATTTGCATATGTTTCCGGCCCAGGAGCTGCGCATCGGCGGGCGGATGTCCTTCGGTTTAATCGACTATACCTTGCAAGCCGACGATCTGGCCTTGTTGAAAGAATGGACGCCCAAGGTCCAGGCCGCCTTGGCCCGCTTGCCCGAACTGACCGATGTCAACAGCAGTCAGCAGGACAAGGGCGAGCAAATCGGCTTGACCGTCAACCGCGATCTGGCCGCGCGTTACGGCGTCAGCCAGGCCCTGATCGACAACAGCTTGAACAGCGCCTTCGGTCAGCGGCAAGTGTCGGTGATTTACAATCCGCTCAACCAATACCGGGTGATCATGGAATTGGCGCCGCAATATTGGCAATCGACGGACAGTCTGAAACAACTGTATATCAGCGCGCCGGCCCAGAGCGGCATTGCCGGCACCGGTCGGCCGCGCCAAGTGCCGCTGTCGGCGCTAGCCAGTTTCGCGCCGAGCAACGCGCCGCTGTCGGTACGCCATCAAGGCCAGTTCGCGGTCAGCGATCTGTCGTTCAATCTAAAACCCGGCGTGGCAATGTCCGGAGCCAGCGCGGCGATCGATCACGCCTTACGCGACATCGGCTTGCCGGCGGCCGTTACCGGCAGTTTTCAAGGTTCCGGCAAAGCCTTTCAGGACGCGTTGCGCAATCAACCCTGGCTCATTTTGGCGGCGCTGATCAGCATTTACATTGTGCTCGGTGTGCTTTACGAAAGCCTGGTGCATCCGTTGACTATACTGTCCACGCTGCCGTCGGCCGGCGTCGGCGCGTTGTTGGCTCTGATGGTTTGCGGTAAGGAGTTCAGCATCGTTGCGCTGATCGGCGTGATTTTGTTGATCGGCATCGTCAAGAAAAACGCGATCATGATGATTGATTTTGCGCTGCTGGCCGAGCGCGAGCGCGGCCTGGATTCGCGGGAAGCGATCTTTCAAGCGTGCATGCTACGCTTCAGACCGATCCTGATGACGACGTTGGCCGCGCTGTTCGGCGCGTTGCCCTTGGTCTTAGGTAGCGGTTACGGCGCGGAACTGCGCCAGCCGCTGGGCATCGCTATCGTCGGCGGCCTGATATTCAGCCAACTATTGACCTTATACACGACGCCGGTGGTTTATTTATATCTGGATCGGTTTCGGCTCCGGATGCTACGGCTCGGCACAACGCCATTGCCAGCCTGACGCACACGGGGCCGCGTGACTTGACCTGGTCGCCTGCGCGCGACTCAGGGATCAAGATCATGCCGATAGCCGGGCATTTCCAGCGTTTTGTCCCGGCCGGCCGCTCCGACCAAGCTAAATCGGCCCGGCGCCGCCACCCGCCTCTGCTCGGAGGAGAGTCGCGGCGCCTTGATGGAACGCATTTAGATCGTTTCGCCGAGTTGCATGCCGAACCGCCAGGGAAAGGGTGCGCATGAGGCCGTCAACGTCGAATTAACACCGCCGGCTTCGGCGGAGCACAGGCGATTTAACGTGACGCGGAAACGGCGCGAAGCGGCGCACCAGCCATTTACGCAATTCTTCGCAGATTAGCAGGCCCAGCGCGAACGGCAGCGTGAACAGCCAGACTTCGTGGCCGAGCGGCGCGGTGCCGAACAACAGATTGCCCCACGGCGTGTAGACGATGGCGAGGATCAGCGCAATCTCCGCGCCGACGCCGGCCAGTATTAGCCGGTTGTCCAGCAGGGGCGTGGCCAGCAGGCCGCGCTGGCGTTGCTTGCACAGAAACACGTTGGCGATTTGCATCACAATGATCGCGGTCAGGCAGGCGGTCGTGGCCCGCAGGTACAGCGGATCGTGGCGCGGCAGGCTGGCGCCGTAGTCCCAGCCGGCAGCGTTCAGCACGAAGAAAAACGCCGCCATTGCCGCCGCGGCTTCCAGCAAGCCGAGAAATCCGTAAGCTCGGGCCAGCAGGCGCCAGTCGATCAATGACTCCTGGCTCGAGCGCGGAGGCTTGCGCATTGCCGCCGCATCGGGTTTCTCGACGCCCAGCCCCAAGGCCGGCAGCATGTCGGTGCCCAGATCGACCGCCAGAATTTGCAGGATGGTCAACGGCAGCGGAATCTTGAACAGCACGAAGGCCAGGTAGGGAATCACTTCCGGGACGTTGGAGGTTAGGATGTAGGTCAAGAATTTGCGAATGTTGTCGAACACCGCGCGGCCTTCTTCGATCGCGGCGACGATGCTGGCGAAATTGTCGTCCAGCAAAATCATGTCGGCGGCCTCCTTGGCGACGTCGGTGCCCGCCAGGCCCATCGCGATGCCGATGTCGGCCTTCTTCAAGGCCGGCGCGTCGTTGACGCCGTCACCGGTCACCGCGACCACTTGCCGCTTCCGCTGCAACGCTTCGACGATGTGCATTTTCTGATCGGCGCCTACCCTGGCGAACACAATTTCCGGCGCATCCAAGGCCAATTGCAATTGGCTGGGCGTGAGTTTTTTCAGCCGGTCGCCGGTGATGACCTTGGGATGGTCGGATTGCACCAGACCGATTTGGCGGGCGATCGCGACCGCCGTGTGCGGATGGTCGCCGGTGACCATGATGACTTTGATCCCGGCGATCCGGCATTGGGTTATGGCGTCGGCGACTTCCGGGCGCGGCGGATCTTCCAGGCCGACCAGGCCGCTGAAGATCATCGCCGCTTCAGGGTCGGCGCCAGCGCTGTCGGTCAGTGGGCGGTGGGCTAGGGCCAGTACCCGCAAGCCTTGATCGGCCATGGTCTGCAAGGCGTCCTGGAGTGTGCGGCGGCCGGCGTCGTCCAGCGGCAGAATCTGATCGGCGACGGCGATTTGCGAGCACAGCGGTAGCACCATTTCCAGCGCGCCCTTGCAATACAGCCGCTTGCCGGCCGGGGTATCATGCAGCGTGGACATGCGCTTGCGGTCGGTGTCGAACGGCACTTCGCCGATTTTGGGATAGGCCACGCGCATGCCTTGGTCGTGAGCCAAATTGACCAGCGCCACTTCCATCGGGTCGCCGAGCAAGTGCTGGCCTTCGACGCGTTTCAGATCGTGACATAGGGCCGCGCAGGCCAGGAACTCGGCATGGTGTCGCAGGCTGTCGCGGCCCAATTCGTCCGGCCGACAGTGGCGATTGTCCAGAAATAGTTGTTTGACCGCCATTCGGTTCTGGGTCAGCGTGCCGGTTTTATCGGTGCAGATGACCGTGGTCGAGCCCAGGGTTTCCACAGACGGCAAATTGCGGATCAAGGCGTTGCGCTTGGCCATGCGCTGGGTGGCCATTGCCAAGGCCAGTGTCACGGTCGGCAGTAGGCCTTCCGGTACGTTGGCGACGATGATGCCGATCGCGAACATGAAATTTTCCCAGAAGCTCAGGCCGATGGCCTGGCCGATCAGAAAAAATGCCGCGCCCAGCAACAGCGCCAGTAGCGCGACGAAGCGGCTCAGCCGAGCGATCTGGCGTTGCAACGGCGATTGGCCCTTGATCGTGGTTTTCAGTGTGTGGGCGATTTTGCCGAATTCGGTGTGCATGCCGGTGGCGAACACCACGGCCTTGGCCTCGCCGGAGACCACCGATGTGCCGGCCAGCAGAATGTTACGGCTTTGCGCCAGGTCTTCGGCCGCCGACGGTAGAGCGTCGCGGCCCTTGGGTAGGGATTCGCCGGTGATGGTCGAGTTATTCACCCGCAGGTTGAAAGCCTCCAGCAGTCGGCAATCGGCCGGGACGTTGTCGCCCTCCTGCAAGACCAGCACGTCGCCGGGCACCAGTTCGTCCGCGAGAATTCGGCACAGCGCGCCGTCGCGGACTACCTTGACCTGGTTCGGCAATAATTTGCGTAGCGCGGCAATGGCCTGCTCGGCCTGGACGCGCTGCCAAAACGAGAAGCAGCCGTTGATCGCGATCACGCCCAATATTGCGTAACCCAGCGTCGCCATGCCTTCGCCGGGTTGTTGGGACTCGGCGAAGAAGGCCAGACCGGCCGCCAGCCAGAGTATCAGCGCGAAGAAGTGTAAAAACTCCCCTGCAAACAACAGCCACTGCGATTTTTTTCGGGTTTCTTCGAGACGGTTGAAACCAAACTCGCGCAAGCGGCCTTCAATTGTCGTATCGGCTAGGCCGTTGGGGCCCGAACCGAGACTGTCGAGGGCTTCCTCGGGCGTTAGGTGGTGAATTTTCATGGTAGCTTCGTGCGGTCGGCTAGCGTGTCGTTTAGTTTAGCGGTGGCCGAGTGATTCCGGATGGTAAATGTCGGCGACGACGCTGCTCGGGATCGGGCATTGCTGATAAAATGAACGGTCTGAGAGTGCGAGTTCGCGGTAGGATGACGTTTTGAGGAAGCAAACATGTGGAGCGGCTACGGGATGACCGGCGGGCGCAGGGCGTTGGCGGCGGGGTTGGCGTTGAGCTTGGCGGGATGCGTTTCGCCGCCGGCCCTGGACAGGGCCGTCATCGAGTACGATAAGGCAACTAACGACGTGTTGGCGAAGCAGTTGCTGCTAAACATCGCCCGCGCCCATCAACACCAACCGCTGCATTTCACCGGCGTATCCAATATCGCCGCCACCTTCAATTTCCAGCTTAATGCCGGCGCCACGCCTGCGCTGACCGGACCGACCGGCTCTCTGTTGACGCCGGTGTTCGGCGGCAGCCTGTCCGAGAATCCGACCATTAGCATCGTACCGATCGAAGGCGAGGAATTCACCCGCCGCTTGTTGACGCCGTTTCAGGAAAGCAAGCTGACGATGTTGCTCAGGCAAGGCGTGGACGTGGATTTGTTACTGCGCCTGTTGGCCGGCGAGCTGCGCTTGTCCGGCGGAGATCAAGCCGGCATCCATCGCAACTTGCCTGCGGACGCCGATGGTTATCGGGTATTTCGCCAGGCCGTGTTGCATTTATCGTCGATTCAGGACCGTCATCGCTTGTTCGTCGAGCCGTTGTTGTTCGAACGTAGTTGGACTTTGCCGGCCGATGCGTTGCCGGCCGAACAACTGGCGGCGCTCGAAAAAAACTACCAAGTGACTTTCGATCCGGCGCGTAAACAACTGACATTGACCAAGCGCGAGGTCGGCCGGATCGTGCTGACCAATTACGATCCGGCTACCTTAAGCAACGAGGAACGGATGCGTTTGCAGCAGGAAGCCGAGCAGGGCGCCGACAACGATGTCAGTGTCGATATTCGTCCCGGATTTCCGGGTGGCGAGTGGCCGTTGCACGGCGTGTTCCGCTTGCGCAGTTTTCACAACGTATTGAATTTCGTCGGCCAAACCTTGGGCGATATGCCCGAATATTCGGTGGCCCGCCATCCGGCCACGCCGGAAGTTCGCGAAAATCCGGCGGAGACGCTGGCCTTGACGGTGGGCGACGAGCCCGACGACGATCTGAGCGTGCGCTTGGGCGACCGTTACTATTCGCTTCGCCCTGAAACCGGCTATCAATGGAACCGGGAAGGCTTTCGGCTGCTCTGTCAGATTTTTCAAATGACGATGACCCAGTTCGCCCAATCCGGGGCTCCCGTCATCACGATTTCCAAATAAGGGGAAGCCTTTGGCCGAATCCATCGATAGCAGCATGATTATGAAATGCGTGGCCTACCACAACGGCGTCAGCGTCGGCGAGGTGTCGATTCCGGACATTAGCGAAGTGATCCGGCAGGATCAGACCTTCGTGTGGTTGGGCTTGCGCGAAACCAATTCGGCCTTGTTGGCCGAGTTGCAACAAGAGTTCGGTTTGCACGATTTGGCAATCGAAGATGCCTGCGCCGCTCACCAACGACCGAAAATCGAGGAATACGCCGATTCGTTGTTCATCGTGCTGCATACGGCCAGACTGGTCGACGACAAAGTGGAATTCGGCGAAACCCACTTGTTCATGGGGGCGAAATTTCTGGTGACGGTGCGGCACGGTTCGTCGCTGAGTCACGCCAAGGTGCGCGGGCGTTGCGAGGCGATGCCGCAGCAATTGGCGAAGGGACCGGGGTTTGCGCTGTATTCGATCATGGATTTTATCGTCGATAACTATGTCCCGGTGATCGACGGCTTGCAACAGCGCTTCGAGGTACTGGAGTCGGCGATTTTCGAGCAACGGCCCAGTCGGCAGACCATGGAAGGCTTGTACGAACTAAAGCGCGAGCTGTTGATGCTGGAAGCGGCGATCACGCCGGTGATCGACATCTGCAACGAATTGATGCGCTTTCATAACGGCTTGATACCGAAGGACGTGCGGTTTTATTTTCGCGACATCGCCGACCATATCAAGCGCATAGACCGATCGATTCAAGGCATGCGCGAGATGCTGATCGCAGCGATGCAGGTTCACCTGACCTTCGAAACCGTGCGGCAGAACGAAGTGGTCAAAGGTCTGGCCGGTTGGGGGGCGATTCTGGCGATCCCGACGATGGTGTTCAGTTGGTACGGTATGAACTTCCGCCACATGCCGGAACTGGAGTGGACCTTTAGTTACCCGTTGGTGCTGGGCGGCGTGGCCTTGAGTAGCTTGCTGCTGTATTGGCGCTTGAAGCGGTCCGGCTGGTTGTGAGTCGTGTTCGTAAGGACCAAATTATAGAGATGATGGATAGCCGATGCCCTAATTGAATGTTTGTTTTTAAATCCCTCAACTGTTTCAACCATCAAAAACCGGCGAATGGCGCCACGGAAACACCATACAATGAAGTTTAGCGTTTTAGTTAGAAGACTCTCCCACCCCCAAGTCAGACGCCGCTTGAAGATCGGCTTGTCGATCTGGGCAATCGCGATAGCCGTGAGTGTTGTCGCCAAACTGGCCTATGACATCGGCTATTTCAAGGCACAGTCGATGATAGACGAAAAAAATGCGGCGGCCCCGGCCACTCGCTCGGTATTGACGCTGGAATACGCACAGCGGATCGTATCCGGCGCGTTGAACGAAGACCCGAATAATCCGAAAACCGTCGTAAGTCAGGTAGTCGATAATAACCCCAGGCTGGCGACGATTGTCGTGGAAAACAATAAGCAAAAGAAAATCGCCTGGATATTCGAGATGCGTTTGTTTTTTGTCGGCGATTTGCTCAACGACCAGGGTTATAACCTGACCGAAGCCATCGAACGTCAGCAGGATATGTACCGGAATAATCGCTGATCGGCGCGGCTTGCGGGCGATCAACACGCCTGGACGGCGAGTGTTGGAACCCCGTGCAGACGGATAGCCCAAACTCCTATCAGCGAGCGTGAATGCCGAGGGCCGTTGGTGGAGCGGCGTCTTTCGGCGCTGAACGACAGTCTCACGGAATTCGAAGTGGAATAGGGCATTTTCTCGGCGTAAACGCTATCGGACACCGTTCTTGTATGGCGAGGCGGCAGCGTTCGTGATGCGGGCGAAAAGATTATCGCAATCGTCGAACGCGGCGGCTTTTAAAATCGCGAATCGGAACTACGCTTCATTTTCTAAACCGGCTCCAAGATCCAGGCTAGCCGAATCGGCCGCGTTGGGCTATAACCTGTCTGTCGTCAAATTTCCCTATAACCGGTGTGCCAGAGACACTCGAATTTGAGTAGGCTAGCTAGCCAAGAATCGACGGCGTTAACTCAATAATCTTTTTACCGCTCCAAGTCGCGCGAGGTTTATTGCCAAGCTTCTAATGCAAATTCCGGATCACCAGGGATATGCGTTTCGATAGTTCAGCTTAAAACAAACACATACTCCCTACTGGCGGTCAGCTTTTTCGATTAATTTTTGTCGCAAGGATTTTGGTCTTGATGCGCCGCGTGATTCGCACTCATCGACTGGATCTTGCTCATACTTTGGAAGTCGATTATGAATACAAAACTATTTGTTGCCACGGCCGCTCTCACGACTATTGTAGGGTGTGCCGTCACTCCCGACCAGACCGCTCAGACGGAAGGCGACGTGAGCCAGTCGTATCCGCCCGCCGGTACCGGTAGTCTCTTGAAAGAGACACTGTATTTCTCTAATCAGGACGATGCGGCTAAAGCTTTGGTCGGCTACAACTATGTCTTGACTTTGCTTTCGAATGGCCGAGTACAGGCCATCGTCACCGGTTTGAACGGTTCCGGTCTCGAAAATCCGTTGAGCGTGGTTAAGGCGAACTCGCAAAAATCGTTGGCCAACATTGGCGATTTGCCGTCGTCGGACGAAACCGAATCGCCGTTTCCGCAAATCTCGTTGAAGGAGAAGCTCAACGGCCAGGCCGCCGTCGACGCCCTAGGTGACAATCTGGCCTTGGTGGCCAAGGCCTATGGGATGTCCGCCGAACGCTTGGAGAATATTTTAAAAAGCGACCAGACCGCTTGGATCGATCAAGGCGGCCGCTTGCTATACATAGAGTCGGATATCCAGCCCGACCCCAAGCAGGGTGCCGGCGAGACCGCGACCGCCGATAGCGCCGACGCGGCGATGGCGGAGGGAAGCGGCAGTACTTACGCCGCGATCGCCGCCTCGACGACCGATCCGTTCACGCTGCACAGCAAACCCGATTCCAATCGCGTCATTTACCTGGATTTCAACGGTCATCAGGCCATCAACACCACTTGGTACAACGGTACGTTGACTGCTCAGGCCTATGATACGGATGGCAATCCCAATGGATTCAGCACCACGGAGTTGAACAACATCCGCGAAATCTGGCAACGCGTGGCGGAAGACTACGCGCCGTTCGACGTGGATGTGACGACGCAAGAGCCGGCGGCCGATGCGATGCAACGCCTTACCAGTAGCGACACTCAATACGGCACCCGCGCGGTCATCACTCGATCGATGCCGGAACTGTGCGGCCAGGTCTGCGGTGGCGTTGCTTATGTCAACGTCTTTTCGTCTTATTCGTCCACTTCGCCCAACCGCTATCAACCGGCTTGGGCTTTCTTCGATAAATTGGGTAACGGCAACCCCAAATATGTGGCCGAGGCGGTATCTCACGAAGTTGGCCACAATCTGAGTCTCTACCACGACGGCACCGCCAGTGTCGGTTACTATTCGGGGCACGGCAGCGGCGCCACCGGTTGGGCGCCGCTGATGGGGGTCGGTTATTACAAACCCGTTTCGCAATGGAGTAAGGGCGAATACCCTGGGGCGAATAACGCTCAGGACGACCTTGCGGTCATTAGTGCGGCGGGTGCTCCGATTCGTGTCGACGATTTTCCGGACAGCATGGCCTCGGCCGCGCCTTTGTCGGGCGATCCCACCTCGGTGGTTCAAACCGGCATTATCGAACGCAATACCGACCTGGATGTCTTCACTTTTTACACCGATGGCGGCGACGTTCAGTTCAATGCGGCCTCGGGTTCGGTGGCCGGTAATTTGGATATTGCTCTGAAATTGTTCGATGCTTCCGGTAAGTCGGTCAGCGAGGTAAATCCGGTCGATAGTCTGTCGGCGTCGCTGAGCGCTACCTTGAACGCGGGTCAATATTTCCTGCAAATCGATGGCGTCGGTAAAGGCGACTTGACGACCGGCTATTCGGATTACGCTAGCCTTGGCCAGTACCAGATTACCGGTAGTTATCCGAAAAACGTCGTGAAACTGATCCCGCCGACGGCCGTCATTTCAGCATTACCGACCGCGAGCGATGCGCCGTCCAAGGTAACATTCAATGGTACGGGCTCTAGCGACCCGGACGGCACCATCGTCGGTTATGATTGGAATTACGGCGACGGAAGTACGAATGGCAGTACCGCCAGTGTCGATCATACCTACGGAACTCCGGGCAACTATACTGCCACGCTGACGGTGACCGATAACGTCGGCTTAAAAAACAGCGCCACGCAATCGATCAATGTCGCTCAGGCGCCGGTAAACGTCAGCATGAAAGTCTCGAACACCGCGATAATCCGCAGATTGTTGACGGGTGGCAAATCGGAGTGTTTGGCCAAAGTGACCGTCAAGTATGGCGAAGCTACATTGGCTAACGCCACGGTGAACGGCTCGTGGAGTTGTTCGGCGAAAACCAGTACCGGTAACATTTCCAAAACCTGGGCTAAATCCGCCGTGACCGGTTCCACCGGTATCGCCAGTATCAGCAGTTCCAGCCTGCCCACCAGCAGCTCCGGAACCTGTGCCTACACCGTTAGCAACGTCGTCAAAAACGGTTATACCTACGACGGCAGCGGCCAGGTGGCGGCGAGTTTTACTTGGTAAGCTAACATTTCCTGTTGTAACGGAAGGCGCGGTTATCCGCGCCTTCTTTTTTTGCGCGGTCGAATGGATTTCCATCGGTTTCGGATGAGCCTGCAACGCGCTTCCGGTCGGGGGGCTTAACGATGGTCGATGTTTTGCTGTCGATCGCGACGCCGATGAGGCTGTTGGCGGTAATAGAGGCTCAGTTGTCGGAACACCGCCGGACAATGTTCCAATAGAATCGCAGGTGTGCAGAAGAACGCTTCACTAAACACCGCGAAGCATTCGGCTGGATCGGTGGCCGCGTAAGGATCGATCCAGCTCGAAATCGGCAACTCGGGATACTGGCGCAATTGGCGGAAGGCAGCGGATAACGCGGTCGTCCACTCGCTCACCGACATATCGGCGTGCAGCGGCGGCATACCGTTGCCGACCCCATTGCGCATATCCAGCTTGTGGGCGATCTCGTGAACGATTACGTTTTGTCCGGATTCCGGATATTCGATGTCTTCCAGGATTTCTTGCCAGGACAATATCAGCGGTCCCGCCGACCAAGCTTCCCCGGTCAGAATTCGCTGTTCTTGATGTACGATGCCGGCGTCGTCGACGTCTTCATGCGCCACGACGAAGGCGTCGGGATAAACCACGACATCCAACCAGCCGTACAGCAGAGCCAAGCCCAAATACAAAACCGGCAGGCAGCACTGTGCCGCGATGACGATGCGCATGTTGGTATTTAGATCAATATCCACGCCGACCAGGTTTTTTTCGCGGAGAAACAACGAGCTCATCACCCGTAAGCGGGCCAGTTCGATTGGCGTCAGTCCTTGCAGTAAAGGTAACTCAGCGGTGGCTTGGGTCCAGGTTTGGAAGGGAATGGCGTGGCCGCGTAGCCGATAACGTCGATAGGCGCGTTTGAATCGGTTTCTCATCAGGTCGTCGCGGTGGTGGTGATGGCCGAATAGCGGGTTCGTCCCGAACGGTTGATAGCAACCAATCTGGCGGATATTTCAACCGGGTCGGATGCAAACCGGATTTAGTCGGCCACAATTGCAGCCGGTCGCGGTGCCGGCATGGTTTGGCACGGTCTTCGCTGGTCTCCAGTCGAGGCGGATTATAGCCCGGTCCGTGTTGACGGGCCGAGCGGACACATTTCAACCGGGTCTATTTTGGAAGCAGGAGCAGCGTATGCGGCAGTCTGATCGTGTTTGGCATCTTATGTTTTTTTGGCTTTCCGTTGCGGTGGCATTACCGGCCGCCGCCGCGCCGGAGCAAGCGCTGGACGTGGGTAGGGGGGAGCGCCTGCTCATATTGGCGCCGCATCCCGACGATGAAAGCTTGAGCGCCGCAGGTCTGGCGCAACGAGTATTCGCTAACGGCGGCAGTGTCCGTAGCGTCGTCGTGACATCGGGTGATGCCTACGTCGATGCCGTGGTTCAGCAAACCGGCAAGCGCAAGCCGTCCGCGGCCGATTTTCTGGCGTTCGGCGAACGTCGCCTGGACGAATCGCGGCGCGCGGCCCAAGTGTTGGGCAAGGGTTTTCTGCATCTGGACTTGTTGGGCTTCTCGGACGGCAGCATCTACTCGGCACTGGTGTCGCATTGGCGGCGCAACCAGCCGATGCGCTCGGACTTCACCGGCTTCGACCATGTGCCTTACAGCGAAGCGGTCGATAGAGGCTACGCGCAAGACGGCCAGGACTTACTCAGCGAACTGGTGGCGATCTTGCGCGAGACCCGGCCGACCATGATAGCCTTCCCGGACGTGATGGAAAACGACTCGGATCACGCCGGTTTGGGTATGTTCACGTTGCTGGCCGTGCGCGATTGGCTAGCGCGCGAACCCTCGCAAAACATTCATCCGAAAATGCTGGCCTACTTGATCCATTGGCGCCCCGGATGGCCGACCGGCTCGAATTGGGGGATCGCTCAGGACTGGAGCGGGCAACCCATGCAACTGCCCGACGATTTGCCGCTGCGCGGACATCACCGGGTGTGTCTGAATTTGACGCCCGCCGAAGTGGCGACCAAGCGTCAAGCCATGGCGGAATATCAAACTCAGCAATTGATCATGGGCGACTTTCTGGCGTCCTTTGTGCGCAGCAGCGAGTGTTTCACCCAGCTGCAAACCGGCGATACCCAACGGATAGAAAATGTCGTCGAACATTGGCGCCATGTCCGCAAAGCCTTCGATAGTCACCCGCTGACTCGGCGAAAAATCTAGTTCGCGCTCGGATTGGCGTGACGCCGCGCCGATCCGAGCAATTTGGCGCGGCAGCGGTTCTTTGCCTTCATCTTCAGGGCTTGTCGCGTTCAGCCGATAGAGTCATCCGCTCGAACGGCTTGCCGTGGCAGTGCATAGCTTCGAACGGCGCGATGTTCGCGGCGGCCGCCACCGATCGCTCTCGATTTTCGGCCGGATATTCGCCTGGAGGCTAAACTTCCACGCTTCGCTAGGTCCGCTGGACTTGGATAGTCGCCGGCTTTCCTTTACATCGCGGTACGTTCCCAGTACCGTAATCCGGATGGGCGCAGACCGGCCGGCTACCAAAGCCGCCAAGCCGGCGTTTCGCATCGATTCGGCGTTAAAACCAGCGCTGCGTCCGGCCGCCGAACGCGAGCATCGCTTTCTGGCTAACAGGGTGGAAGTGCTGATTCGCGATTTTTGCGGCCAACACGGCATCGCCGTTCCCAGCCAATCGACTAACCCCAATAACCAAGACTAAACACGCCACACCATCACCGATTCATGGCTATTAAAAAATCCGATCTCTATTCCTCGCTGTGGGCCTCGTGCGACCAATTGCGCGGCGGCATGGACGCCAGTCAGTACAAGGACTACGTGCTGTTCATGCTGTTCATCAAATACATCACCGACAAATACGCCGACAGCGACGACTTCGCGCCGCCGGTGGTGATTCCGCCCGGCGCCAGTTTCAAGGACATGATTGCCCTCAAAGGCAAATCCGACATTGGCGACAAGATCAACACCCAGATCATCGGCCCCTTGGTCAATGCCAACGCCCGATTATCGAAAAGCGACTTCCCGGACTTCAACGATCCCAACAAGCTCGGCGAAGGCCAGGACATGGTGGAGAAGCTCTCCAACCTGATCGGTATTTTCCAAAAGCCCGAGCTGGATTTCTCCAAGAACCGCGCCGAGCACGACGACATTCTCGGCGACGCTTACGAATACCTGATGCGCCACTTCGCCACCGAAAGCGGCAAGAGCAAAGGCCAGTTTTATACGCCATCTGAAGTCAGCCGGGTCATCGCCAAAGTGGTCGGCATTTCTCCAGACAATACCAATGCCCGTACTACTGCTTACGATCCGACCTGCGGCTCCGGCTCGTTGCTGTTGAAAGTCGCCGCCGAAGCTGGGCAACCACCAATTAATCTGGAAGGCCAGGAAAAGGATGTCACGACCGCCGGTCTGGCGCGGATGAACATGATCCTGCACGACTTCCCGACTGCCACCATCCTGTCCGGCAACACGCTGGCCTCGCCCAAGTTCAAAGACGGCGAAAACCTGCGCACTTACGATTACGTGGTCGCCAATCCGCCGTTTTCCGACAAGACCTGGAGCACCGGCCTGACGCCGGGCGACGATGCTTACCAGCGCTTTGTTTGGGGCGAGCCGCCGGCCAAACAAGGCGACTACGCCTATCTGCTGCACATCATCCGCAGCCTGAAAGCCAACGGCAAAGCCGCCTGCATTCTGCCGCACGGCGTGCTGTTTCGCGGCAATGCCGAAGCGGTGATCCGTCAGCAACTGATTCGCTCTGGCTACCTGAAAGGCATCATCGGCCTGCCGGCCAACCTGTTTTACGGCACCGGCATCCCGGCTTGTATTCTGGTGATCGACAAGGAAAACGCCACCGCCCGCAAAGGCGTGTTCATGATCGACGCCAGCAAGGGCTATATCAAGGACGGCAACAAGAACCGTTTGCGCGAGCAGGACATCCACAAAATCGTCGACACCTTCGGCAAGCAAGCCGACGTGCCGCGCTATGCCCGGATGGTGCCGTTCGATGAAATCGCCGATCCGAAAAACGACTTCAACCTGAATTTGCCGCGCTACATCGACAGCAGCGAACCGGAAGACATTCAAGACATCAACGGTCACCTCAATGGCGGCATTCCCGAGCGCGACCTGGATGCGCTGGCCGACTACTGGCAAGTGTTGCCCGGCGTGCGTACCAGCTTGTTTGCCCCGCTGCGCCCCGGTTATGCGCAATTGACGCTGCCGCTGGCCGAGGTCAAACCCGCCATCTTCGGCCATGCCGAATTCGCTACCTTCAACGCCCAAGCGACTGAACGCTTTCAAGGCTGGCGAGACGCCACCACGCCATTGCTCACCGGCTTTGGTAAAGAAGGCCATCCCAAAGCCTTGATCGAAACCATCGCCGAAGATTTGCTGAACACCTTCAAGCCGGCGCCGCTGCTGGATGCTTACGACATTTACCAGCACCTGATGGACTACTGGGCTGACACCATGCAGGACGATTGCTATCTGATCTCCGCCGACGGCTGGGTTGCCCAACCCACCCGCATCGTCGAAACCGACAAGAAGGGTAAAGCCAAGGACAAGGGCTGGGTCTGCGATTTGATCCCCAAGCCGTATATCGTCGCCCGCTACTTTGCCGACCAGCAGGCCGCCATTGAGGCCAAACAAGCCGAACTGGAAGCCGTCACCGCCAGCCTAGCCGAGCTGGAAGAAGAACACGGCGGCGAAGACGCCATCTTTTCCGGATACGACAACATCAATGCCGCCGCCGTTAAAGACCGGATCAAGGAAATTTTGGCCACGGATGGCCTTATGTCGCGTGAGGCAGGGATGCTGGAAGCGACCGGTAATGATCAGGAAGGCGCCGAAGAGTTAAAAGTGTTGAAACAATGGCTGGAACTGGGCAACCGGATCAGCGCATTGAAAAAACAAATCAGGGAAGCCGAAGCCGCGCTCGACCAAAAGGCCTATGAAAAATACCCGACGTTGAGCGAAGCCGAAATCAAAACGCTGGTGATCGACGACAAGTGGATGGCGCATCTGTCCACCGCCGTACAGGGCGAACTGGACCGGGTTTCGCAGACTCTGACCCGTCGCATCCGCCAACTGGCCGAACGCTATGCCGCGCCACTGCCGCAGTTGGAAGACGAGGTAAGCAAACTGGCGAGCAAAGTCGAGCGACATCTCACCAGGATGGGCATCACATGGAAATGAATCCTCCCAGCGGTACCATAAGTCAGACACTGTCCGACCAATTGCGTTGGTCATATCGGGTCGAATGCCTCAAAATCCAGCACACTCTGGTACGTGCTCGCTACGCGCGCCAAACCACCGCCCAAGACGTATTTGCCCCAAAATTGAAAATCTTATCGAGGACAATGCCATGCAAGTCGTATTAACAAAAGAATTGGTGATGGATAGCTCACATGGTGTTTTATTAGCCGACCTGCCCATTGCCACCGGCGAAAAATTCACCATCATCGTGCTTAAAGATAGCGACGCCGGCAGCCAGCAAGCCACGGAGCGCAGAACAGCCTACGCCCATCGCTTTGTAGTCGAGGGTATCGAACTGCCCGCCAGAGAAGCTTTATATGAGCGTTAACAGCTTTATCGATACCAATATCTGGGTGTACGCGCATTTTCAGCACGATGATCAAAAATGCGCGATTGCGTTGGAACTGATCGAAACCTTGCCGACATTAGTAAGCAGTACTCAAGTGCTCAATGAGTACTACAGCGTGATGCTGAAAAAGAAAATCATCGACAGGCTGATTCAAGACAATATCGAGGTCATCATTTCGATTGCAGCTATCCAGACCATCCAAGTCACCACGATACGTTTCGCCCATCGGCTCAAACTGAAATATGGTTTTTCCTATTGGGATAGCTTGATTGTCGCCAGCGCCTTGGAAGCCGATTGTCGACAGCTTTATTCCGAAGACCTGCAACACGGTCAGGTGATCGAAGACCGCTTGACCGTCATTAATCCTTTCGTGAACCTCCAGTAACCGGAAGCATGGAACGTATGCCATGGAAATCAACTGCTTGCCCAAGGCTCAACGGTTCAACGATGCCGTGGAAAATGCAAACCCATGAGTAATCAACCAACAAACCATGCCGAGGCGGTCAAGGAAGCCAGCGCGGCTTATCGCTTGCAGGCCGGCAATGTGGCTTTGGTTAAGCCGGGATACAAGATGACGGAGGTGGGGATTATTCCGGAGGATTGGGATGCTGTTTGCTTGGATGATGTCACAACCCATATTGGCGATGGGTTGCATGGAACGCCAGCCTATTCGCCGAATGGTGAATATTTCTTCATCAATGGCAACAATCTGAATAGTGGCAAGATAGTTATTACGACCGACACAAAATTGGTTGATCACGCGGAGTTCATCAAATACCGGAAGTCCCTCAGCGATAGATCAATACTTCTGTCGATCAATGGCACCGTCGGCAATCTTGGATTGTATGAAGGTGAACCCGTAGTGCTAGGGAAGAGCGCGGCCTATTTGAACTTGAAGCCGGCAGTTTCTAAGCGGTTTGTCTATCACTCTCTTCAGACATTAATTGTAAAGCGACAATTCTTTGATGGGTTGACTGGATCGACTATTGGCAACTTAGGCTTGGCTGCCATTCGAAAAACACAAATCCCTCTCCCTCCCACCGACACTGAACAACGTGCCATCGCGGCGGCGTTGAGCGATGTGGATGCGCTGCTGGACGGGTTGGAGCGGCTGATCGCCAAGAAGCGCGACCTTAAACAGGCCGCGATGCAACAACTCCTCACCGGCCAAACCCGCTTGCCGGGGTTTAGTGGGGAGTGGGAGATTAAGCGGTTCGGTAGTGTGCTCCAGTTTCAAGTCGGGTTCCCATTTAGTTCCGCGTTTTTCAATACCGAGGAACAGGGGTTACGATTGGTCAAGAATCGTGATCTTAAGAGCGATGACCAAGTTTTCCATTACTCAGGAGTTTACGAAAATGCGTTCATGGTTAGGGATGGTGACGTACTGATTGGCATGGACGGCGACTTTCTTCCATGTCGGTGGACCAAGGGCGTCGCACTACTCAACCAACGGGTTGGCAGAGTGGTGCCGCGATCAGGATTGGACCGAGTCTTCGCGTATTACTACCTGATTGAGCCGTTGAAAGACATCGAAGCGGCAACTTCGAGCACAACGGTCAAACACCTTTCGCATGGCGATGTCGAAGGCATCGAGCTACCGTTACCGGAGAACGATGAACAAACCGCCATCGCCACCATTCTCTCCGACATGGACGCCGAACTCGCCGCGCTGGAAGCCCGCCGCGACAAAACCCGTGCCCTCAAGCAGGGCATGATGCAAGAACTGCTGACCGGCAGGACGAGGCTGCTATGACCACGCCCCCCGTCGTTCCGGCAGGGATTGCCGGAACCCAGATTACAGGGAGGTAAACGCCAAAACCCTCCATGGCTTCTGGACCCCGGCAATCCCTGCCGGGGTGACGGCGCCGCGAGCCACTTTACGGTACTGAAGTTTAACGCAGCCGTCTGCCCGCCGCGACAAAACCCGCGCCCTCAAACAGGGCATGATGCAAGAACTGCTGACCGGCAAGACGAGGTTGCTATGACCACGCCCCCCGTCGTTCCGGCAGGGATTGCCGGAACCCAGATTACAGGGAGGTAAACGCCAAAACCCTCCGTGGCTTCTGGACCCCGGCAATCCCTGCCGGGGTGACGCCGCCGCGAGCCACTTTACGGTACTGAAGTTTAACGCAGCCGTCTGCCCGCCGCGACAAACCCCGCGCCCTCAAACAGGGCATGATGCAGGAATTGCTGACCGGCAAGACCTGGCTGCTATGACCGCGCTACCCGTCGTTCCGGCAGGGATTGCCGGAACCCAGATTACAGGGAGGTAAACGCCAAAACCCTCCGTGGCTTCCGGACCCCGGCAATCCCTGCCGGGGTGACGCCGCCGCGAGCCACTTTACGGTACTGAAGTTTAACGCAGCCGCCCGCCCGCCTTGACAAAACCCGCGCCCTGAAACAGGGCATGATGCAGGAATTGCTGACCGGCAAGACCTGGCTGCTATGACCACGCCACCCGTCGTTCCGGCAGGGATTGCCGGAACCCAGATTACAGGGAGGTAAAACGCCAAAACCCTCCGTGGCTTCTGGACCCCGGCAATCCCTGCCGGGGTGACGGCGCCGCGAGCCACTTTACGGTACTGAAGTTTAACGCAGCCGTCTGCCCGCCGCGACAAAACCCGCGCCCTCAAACAGGGCATGATGCAAGAACTGCTGACCGGCAAGACCTGGCTGCTATGACCACGCCACCCGTCGTTCCGGCAGGGATTGCCGGAACCCAGATTACAGGGAGGTAAAACGCCAAAACCCTCCGTGGCTTCTGGACCCCGGCAATCCCTGCCGGGGTGACGGCGCCGCGAGCCACTTTACGGTACTGAAGTTTAACGCAGCCGTCTGCCCGCCGCGACAAAACCCGCGCCCTCAAACAGGGCATGATGCAAGAACTGCTGACCGGCAAGACGAGGTTGCTATGACCACGCCACCCGTCGTTCCGGCAGGGATTGCCGGAACCCAGATTACAGGGAGGTAAAACGCCAAAACCCTCCGTGGCTTCTGGACCCCGGCAATCCCTGCCGGGGTGACGGCGCCGCGAGCCACTTTACGGTACTGAAGTTTAACGCAGCCGTCTGTCCGCCTTGACAAAACCCGCGCCCTCAAACAGGGCATGATGCAGGAATTGCTGACCGGCAAGACCTGGCTGCTATGACCACGCCACCCGTCGTTCCGGCAGGGATTGCCGGAACCCAGATTACAAGGAGGTAAACGCCAAAACCCTCCGTGGCTTCTGGACCCCGGCAATCCCTGCCGGGGTGACGGCGCCGCGAGCCACTTTACGGTACTGAAGTTTAACGCAGCCGTCTGCCCGCCGCGACAAAACCCGCGTTCTCAAACAGGGCATGATGCGGGAACTGTTGACCGGCAAGACCTGGCTGCTATGACCACGCCCCCCGTCATTCCGGCAGGGATTGCCGGAACCCAGATTACAAGGAGGTAAACGCCAAAACCCTCCATGGGCTCTGGACCCCGGCAATCCCTGCCGGGGTGACGGCGCCGCGAGCCACTTTACGGTACTGAAGTTTAACGCAGCCGTCTGCCCGCCGCGACAACACCCGCGCTCTCAAACAGGGCATGATGCAGGAACTGTTGACCGGCAAGACCAGGCTGCTATGACCACGCCCCCCGTCATTCCGGCAGGGATTGCCGGAACCCAGATTACAGGGAGGTAAACGCCAAAACCCTCCGTGGCTTCTGGACCCCGGCAATCCCTGCCGGGGTGACGCTGCAATTATTGCGGTATTTGCGTTAAAGTTTGTCGGCGCTGTTTTTGGCGGGATTAAAGTCAGCAGGTCAAACTGAAAATCATGCAAAAATGGATAAACAACCCTGTGTTTATATAATGGCCAGTCAACGAAACGGGACGCTTTACATTGGCGTGACTTCGAATTTGATTGGGCGTGTTTACCAGCATAAAACCGATATGGCCGAAGGCTTCACCAAACGCTATGGAGCGCACCTGCTGGTTTGGTATGAGGTGCAGGACAGGATGGAGAGTGCCATATTGCGGGAAAAGCAGTTAAAGAATTGGTCGCGAGCCGCTAAAAAACGGCTGATTGAGCAAGCCAATCCGAGCTGGCAGGATTTGTGGCACGACTTAGCCTCAGCATAATAGATTTTTTAGTTTAAGCGTTTGCGAGGCCCAATGATGAACACGATTCCCGCCAAAGAGAAACAACTTCTGGATTGCCTGACGGCAGCGGTTGGTGAAGCGTTAGAACGCAAACGCCGCCTGGGTCAGTATGCCGTGGTCTGGAAAGACGGCAAACCGGCGCTGATTGGTGATGATGCATCGAGCCTACTGCCAGTGCAGTCGGTTGCTGAAAGTGCGGGTGAAAACGCCGGCTAAAACGCTGGTGAAAATACCAAGTCCGATTTTTATAACCGTTGTCGAAAAAACGCTGGCGAAATTACAACCACAAACCGACAGGCAATAGGAGCTTAATTCATGAGGGAACAACACAGCCGTTCGGAACGTAACACCCAGAACCGAGTCGTCGCCTTGTTTGCCGACCCGACACGGCCGGATGGCCTGGGCTACCGCTATCTTGGCGACTGGAGCAAGCGGGATAACAACCGTCTCCTTGAAACTAAGCTATTGCGTGACAACCTGACGGCACGTGGCTATTCCGCCGCCCACATCGGCGCTGCCTTGCAGAAACTGGAGATTGCCGCCGAGACCACCGGCTTTACCTTGTATCAGGCCAATCTGCGCACCTACCAGTTATTGCGTTACGGCGTGCCGGTGCAAATTGCCGCCGGCGTGTCCCATGAAACCGTGCATTTGATCGATTGGGACAATCCGGCGCGTAACGATTTTGCGCTGGCCGAGGAAGTGACGCTGAAAGGCAGCTTTGAGCGGCGGCCGGACATTGTGCTGTATATCAACGGCATCGCCATTGCGGTGATCGAGTTAAAGCGCAGTTCGGTGGATGTGGCGGACGGCATACGCCAGCTGATCACCAATCAGGAAGCCATTTTCAATCAAGGCTTTTTCAGCACGGTGCAACTGGTGTTGGCGGGCAGCGATGCGCAAGGTCTGCGTTACGGCACGACCGGCACACCCGAACAGTTCTTCGTGGAGTGGAAGGATGAAGGGGACGGTTTGGTAGGGGCGGGTTTGAAACCCACCCCTACGACAGCCATCGGCGCATTGCTGGATCGACCTCTGGCGCAGTTGTGCAACAAAGCCCGGCTGTTGGACTTGATCCGCAATTTCATCATCTTCGACGCCGGCCAGAAAAAGGTGCCGCGCCAGCACCAGTTTTTCGGTGTGAAAGCTGCGCAGGAACGCATCGCCAAGCGCGAGGGTGGGGTGATCTGGCATACCCAGGGTAGCGGCAAGAGCATCTTGATGGTGCTGATCGCCAAGTGGTTGCTGGAGCACGATCCCGAGGCGCGGATATTGGTGGTCACCGATCGCGACGAGTTGGATAAGCAGATTGTCGGCGTGATGCGCAATGCCGGAGTGATTGGCGAAAATTCGGCTTCGCCGCGCATCACCTCGCGGGCGGATTTTGTTGCTAAGCTGGCCGCGACTACGCCGCGCTTGCTGTGCGCGTTGATTCATAAGTTCGATGTCTCCGACTTGAAAGGACCGCCGCCCAGGGTGCAAGGGCACTTTTACGTGTTCGTGGATGAATGCCACCGCACCCAAGGCGGCGACATGAACAGACAGATGAAGCGCTGGTTGGAGCGCGCGATCTTCATCGGCTTCACCGGCACGCCGCTGCTGCGCAAGGACAAGCAAATGACGCGGGACGTGTTCGGCACCTATATCCATACCTACAAGTTTCATCAGGCGGTGGCCGATAAAGTGGTGCTGGATTTGAAATACGAGGCCCGCGACGTGCCCGAACGGCTGACCTCGCAGAAAAAAATCGACGAGTGGTTCGAGCGGAAAACCCAAAACCTCAACAACTTTCAGAAGGCGGCGTTGCGTAAACGCTGGGCGACGATGGAAGAGTTGATGAGCGCCGAAGGCCGTAAACGCGAGGTGGTCGCTGAAATTATCTCCGATTTCGCCCTCAAACCGCGTTTGAACAACGACCGTGGCACCGCTATTCTGGTGGCCGCCTCCATTTACGATGCCTGTCATTATTTCCGGCTGTTCGGAAATACCCAGTTTGGCCCCTACTGCGGCATCATTACGTCGTACGAACCGAATGCCAATGCCATCTCGAAAGAGCCCGCCAACAGCGATGAACGCTATAAGTTTGATACCTATAGTCAGTTGGTATTGAAGGATTTTCCGAGCACCGAGAAATACGAAACGGAGATGAAGCGCCGCTTCATCGACGAGCCGGCCAATCTTAAACTGCTGATCGTAGTGAGCAAGCTACTGACCGGCTTCGACGCACCCAGCTGCACCTACATCTATCTCGACAACGAACTGCGTGACCACAATCTTTTCCAGGCCATCTGCCGCACCAATCGGCTGGATGGCAACGACAAGGACTACGGCCATATCGTCGACTTCAAAAAGCTCTTTGGCGACGTGCAACAAGCCATCGCGGTGTACAGTTCCGACGAACTGGACATCGACCAGGGCAACGGCGGCGATAACAACGTGCGCCTGAAAAACTGGCTGGAAGAAGGCAAGAAGCAACTGGACGATGCCCGTCAAGCACTGCACTACCTGTGCGAACCGGTACTGCCGCCGCGTGAAGTCGAGCAGTACTTGCATTATTTCTGCGGCGATGCCGCTAATCCCGAGGCGCTAACCGAAACCGAAGCATTGCGGGTGACCTTCTACAAGGCAGTGGCGATCTTTGCGCGTGCCTACGCCGACATCGCCCAGGAACTGATCGAGGCGGGTTATTCCGAGGCCGAGGCCGAGGCATTGAAAAAGGCAGTGGAGTTCTACGCCGAGATTCGCGCCGCCATCAAGAAACACTCCGGTGAAGAGCTGGACATCAAGCCTTACGAGGCTGACATGCGCCACCTGATCAACACTTACATCCAGGCCGACCCGGCGGAGGCATTAGGGGAACTGGGTGAAATGTCGCTGACCGAGCTGATCATCAAGACTGGCATCCACGACGCCATTGCCCGCAAGCTGAACCAGAAAGGCAAGCTGTCGAAGAACGCTATCGCCGAGGGGATCATCAACAACGTCCGCAAGACCATTATCCGCGACCAGCTCACCGACCCTAGGTTCTACGCGCGGATGTCCAAGCTGCTCGACGATCTGATTAAGCAAAGCCGGGCGGATACGGCCGCTTATGAGGCGTTTTTGCGCAAGGCCGAAGAGTTGGTCAAACGCTTAGCGGCCAAACAACCCGAGGCCGGCATTCCGGCGATTTTGCTTGGCAAGCACGAGGCCATCGTCATCTACAACAATCTGGCCAATTTGATGCCGGAAGCCTCACCGACGCCACAGGTGCATGAACCCAAGACCGATTATAGCGATGAGCGTGCGCAACTGGCGCTAAAAATTGATCATGCCATGCGCGAACAAGCGCCGGCGGGCTGGAAGGGTGATGAAACCAAAGAACGTGTCGTTCAGAATTTCTTGTACCCAATGCTGAACAAGAACCCGAATGCCACGCTGGCCCTATTCGAGATCATCAAGAACCAGCCGGGATATTGATGTCGGAAACAATCGAGCTTGGCGACATAAGCATCGCTGTTACCCGCAAGGCCATCAAGAACGTGCATCTGTCTGTGCATCCGCCGGAAGGTCGGGTGACGCTGGCCGCTCCGCTGGAAACCCGTTTGGAAGTAGCCAGGGCTTACGCGATTTCAAAGTTGGGATGGATACGCGATCAACAGTCCAAACTGCGTAATCAGGCCAGAGAGACCCCCAGACAGTTTGTCGAGCGAGAGACCCACTATCTTTGGGGGCGGCGGCATTTGCTGACGATCATGGCACGCGGCGGCAAGCCGTTTGTGAATGTCGATCACCGGCGGATTTCCATGTACTTGCCGCCAGATACGTCTCTCGAAAAACGCGCCGAGTTGCTGCACGAATGGCATAAGGTGTTGCTGCATCAGGCCATCCCGCCGTTGATTGCTAAATGGCAAGCCAAGCTGGGCGTAACGGTTAAGCAGTATTTTTTGCAGCGGATGAAAACCAAATGGGGCAGCTGCAACCCCAAAGCCGGACATATTCGCTTGAATACCGAATTGGTCAAGAAGCCCAGGCATCTTTTGGAGTATGTGCTGGTACACGAAATGGTGCATCTGTTGGAGCCAAGCCATAGCGAACGGTTTGTCGCGATCTTGTACGAATATTATCCGGCCTGGCGCGAGGCGAGGGCCGAGTTGAACGAGCTGCCGTTGAGCGCCGAACAGTGGCGAGAATAGCATGAGCAGTTTCGCCGATTTTGGTGTGGCGCCGGGCGGTCGGCATCGGCAATAAGCCGCGCCGACGAGACAGTCGGCTACCGATGCCGCTGGTTTGTTCCGTTCCAACCGAGAGCGGTCCGTTGAATACTCGGGCCGTTCTCGGTTCGGCCGAGATGGCATCGCTTGGACGGAAAATAGCGCGACTCAGCGGGTTTAAGCCGGTTCGTATTTGAAGGGCAGCTGTTCCGCTCGCCACGAGGCCGATTCGATATACGCGGCCAAGTCGGTGTCGTTCAAATCGGTGCGGCTGGCGGAGCCGTCCCGCAGGGCTTGGGCCAAGACGCGTTTGGCGACCGATTGGCAAACTTTTTTCAGATCGGCGACCGGCGGGTAAATCAGGCCGGCATCCAACCAATGTTCGGCGGTGTAGTCCGCTAGTGCATAGGCGGCTTCCTGGACCATTTCGTCGCTGATGCGGCTGCATTCGGCCAAGGTCGCCGCCAAACCCAAACCCGGAAAAATGAAGGCGTTGTTTCCCTGACCCACCGGATATTGCCGCCCGCCGTAACTGGCGTCGGGGAACGGACTGCCGGTGGCGACGATGGCCCGCCCCTCGCTCCAATTCAGCAAATCTTGCGGATTGGCTTCGCAATTGTCGGTTGGGTTGGATAGCGGGAAAATGATTGGTTGCGCATGGAAACCGGCCAGATCGGTAACGATTTCCCGGCTGAACAGGCCCGCGACGCCGGATAAACCCAATAGCACGCTGGGTTTGGCGTGGGCGATGACCTCTTGCAAACTGGGTACCTGGCCGGCGGCAACGCCCCAGTCGCGGTAAATATCCGGATCTTGCGCCAACGGCGATTTGTAGGCATCGCTGGTGCGGCCTTTGACGACCAGACCGTGCGCGTCGATGACGAAAATCCGGGCTTGCGCGGCGTCTGGCGTCAGACCGGCGCGAATCATGCCGCTTTTGATCGCGGCCGCCACGCCGATACCGCCGGCGCCGGCGCCGGCCACCACGACGGTTTGATCGGTCAAGGCTTCGCCCTTCAGTCGGCAAGCCGACAGCAGACCCGCCAGCGCCACCGCGCCGGTCCCTTGAATGTCGTCGTTGAAGCACGGAATCCGGTCGCGGTAGCGCTCCAGCACGTCGAACGCGACGTTTTTGGCGAAATCTTCCCATTGAATGATGGCCTTGGGCCATTTGGCTTGGACCGCCGCGACGAATTTATCGACGATCTCGAAGTAGGCGGGGCCGGTCAGGCGTTTTTGCGGCACGCCCAGATAAAACGGATCGGCCAGCAAATCGTCGCGGTTGGTGCCGACGTCGAGGTTGACCGGCAGCGTTTGGAAGGGGCACAGGCCGCCGCCGGCGGTATACAGCGCCAATTTGCCGATCGAGATCGCCAGACCGCCCATGCCTTGGTCGCCGATGCCCAAAATGGCCGACGAGTCGGTCACCACCATCATCCGGATGTCGTGCCAGGGGTAGTTGTCGAGGATGGTACCGGCCCGGTCGATGTTTTCCACCGAAAACGTCAGGCCGCGCGCGGTGGTGTACATCGAGCTGAATTGTTGGACGGCCTGACCGATCGTCGGCGTGTAAACGATGGGGACCATCTCTTCCAAATGGCGCTCCAACAGCGCGTAAAACAAGACTTCGGAACGTTCCTGGGTGGCGCGGAGAAATTGGTACTTGGCCAGATCGCTGGGCTGTTTTAGGTAGTTGGCGTAGAGACGGTCCAATTGGCGGTTAAGATCGGTCACTCGGGGCGGCAACAAGCCGTCCACGCCCAGCTCGATACGCTCTTCGATCGTGAAAGCGGTGCCTTTATTGGTGGCCGGCAGCCGGAGTAGGGCTATGCCGCGAATTTTAGCGGCGATATAGGTTTGGCCGTTGGCATCTTGCCGGTAATCGAAGTATTCGCTCAATGGAGTCATCGGGTTTCCTTTGCGTAGTCGGAGGAGGTCGGGTGTCGACGCGGCATTCGCGGCGGCGGGTCTTCATGGGTCAATCGCATATTGCTTGGCGTTGTCGTTTGCCGGTTTGCGGACGTTTGGCCGGCGCTGGCGAGGCGCCGGCTTCGAACGCCGGCCGGCCTTTTTCGCCGCTCCGCCGGTAGTCGGCCGCCAAGGCCGCCGCCGCCGGAGCGGCCGGTATCCGCAAGCGCTCGGTCATGATGCCATAGCTTAGCTCGTACAGGCGTTTCAACGCGATTTGCCAAGTGCTGCCGGCGCCGGCGTACAGCGCGTCGCTAAAGTCTAAAAACCGTTCGAACGGCCGATCGCCGCACAGGAGGGGTAGGCTGGTCGTAAAGCGGCCTGAATTACCGATCATATCCCAGTATCGGGCAAATCGCTGCATGCGTTGAATCTCGCTGAAACCGATATCGCGGGTGGCGAGTACCGAATAAGGCGGATTCGGATCGTAACGCATCCGGTAGGCGTCGTCGTGACGGTTGATCGGCGCGCCGCGCAGGCGCTTTAAAATGCCGACCTGAATTTCCTGTGGCCCGAGCGCGTAGAGGTGGTCGAAGCTGGCGCCGAAATTGGCGAGGGTGTCGCCCGGCAAGCCGAAGATCAGATCGGCGTGAATGTGGACGTGGGTGTGTTCGCGCAACCAGCTCAGGTTAGTGGCGGTCGCGGCGTTGTCCTGGCGGCGGCTGATCCGTTGTTGTACGTCCGGGTCGAAGCTTTGCACGCCGACTTCGAATTGCAGCACGCCGGGCGGAAAACGGCGAATCGCTTCGCGCAGGCGTTCCGGCAAGTGATCGGGAATGACTTCGAAATGCACTTGCAGGCCGTCGCCGAGCCGATCCAGAAAAAATTCCAGTATTGCCACGCTGTTGTCGATACGCAGGTTGAAGGTCCGGTCGATGAATTTGAAATGGCGGCCGCCGCGTTGGTATAGCGCGTCCAATTCGCTTAAAAACGCCGCGAGCGGAAACGGCTTGGCGGTGACGTCGAGCGCCGAGAGGCAGAACTCGCATTTAAACGGGCAGCCGCGCGAGGCTTCCACGTAAGTGAGGCGTTGGCGCAAATCGCTATCGCTGTAGTACGGGTAGGGTGAGGCCAATTCGGCGAGCGCCGGCGTCGGTCCGGCGACGATGCGTGGCTCGGGCCTTACGCCGGCCAACAATTGACGGCACAGTGCCGGAAAACTCCGTTCGCCGGGACCGGTGACGATGTAATCGGCCAGTTCGGCACAGGCCGGCAAATCCGGTGGATGGCTGACTTCCGGCCCACCCAGCACGATGGTGATGTCCGGCGCGACTTGCTTGAGGATGGCCAGTACCGCGCCGATTTCCGCGACGTTCCAGATGTAAACGCCAAAGCCGATAATTCTAGGCCGGCGGTCGAGCAAGCGCTCGACGATTTCCGCCGGCCGTTGCTGCAGGCCGAATTCGGCGATTTGGGTACGTTCGCGCAGTTCGGCCATATTGGCGTACAGGTAGCGCAAACCGAAGGCCGAATGAATGTAGCGAGCATTCAGAGTACACAGCACTATCTCGGTCATGCCGGGCTGATCCGGAATTGCGAAAATGTTTCCGCGCGGTTGCGGCCGGTTTGTTTGGCACGGTATAGCGCGGCGTCGGCGGCTTCCAGCAGCGCGTCGCCGTTAAGGCCGGTGTGTTCGGAACTGGCGATGCCGATGCTGATAGAGCTGTTGATCGGCGTTCCGCGCCAATCGACCGTTTGCTCGGCTTGGATGCGGCGCAAACGTTCGGCCAATTGGTGGGCATCCAGTTCGGTGGTGCCGGGTAGCAGCAGGCAAAATTCCTCGCCGCCGTATCGGGCCAGATAGTCGTCGCGGCGGATTTCCAGCCGTGCTCTAGCCGTCAGCTGACGCAGGACTTCGTCGCCGGCCCGATGGCCGTGGCTGTCGTTAATCAGCTTGAAGTGATCGACGTCCAGCATAACCACCGACATCGGCTCCTGACGGCGTTGGCTGCGCGCCAGCATGCGCTGCAACTCCAACTCCAGACTGCGCCGGTTCCACGCGCCGGTCAGCGCATCGGTAGTGGCCAGATTTTCCAGTTGCGAAGCCATCCGGTAATTGACCATCAAGATAAAGCCGAAGGTCAGAAACAATTGGATGACGCTGCCCGCCAAGAACATGACCGGGTTGATTAGCATCGGGCTGAACAGGGTGTAGGTACCCGGCGGCGCCGAGTAAATCGCGATCGCTCGAGAGGCGTAGATCAGACTTAGCACCGCGAAAGAGGCTCCGGTCAACCAGTGGGCGGTGCGTTCGGGCGTGGGCAGTCTGATCAGCAAGGCGCGGGCGCAGGTGAAATTGATCGCCCCGAACACCAGCGAATTGGCGATGGCTCGAAATTGAATATTGATGTGCACCAGACTGAACCAATAACTGAAAAATCCGACCGCCACCACGACGGCGATCATCCAGCGAATGTGGCAGGCTTCTCCCTTGAAGGCTTGAATGCCGGCCAATTGGGTCGTCGATCCCGCCGCCAGCAATGCCGCGCCGGCGACCACGGGCCAGCCCTGGCCGGCGTGTAGATTGGGCAAGGCGATGGACGAGCCCAGACTGATACAAAAGCTTGCCAAGGCCCAATGCCGGAGTCCTTGCACGCCGCGGGCGTGCAGGCTGGCGACCGCGAGCAGTATCGAGAACAGAAAACTGAGCACGGCTATCATCACCATCATCGTGCGCAGATCGAGGTTCATTGAGATTCCCGGTTGGTTTGATCGTGGGTCGGCTAAAAAGCGGGCCGGCGTTCCGTCAAGCCTACAAAATTTTTTCCTGTCGCGCTACTGGCGCGCTTGGGTCGGGAAACTGAGCAGCGAGCGCCTCGGTTCGCGATCGGCGCGTATTCGGCCTAAAATGCGGTTAGTTACGCTTAAAACAACCGGTTATTTTGATGACAGAGCAAACCTTTCAGTTCGAACAAATCCATATTGAAGTTGCCCGCAACGCGTCGGACGACTTCAATTTGTTTCACGATAAGCATAAGTGGCTGCAGATTACGCATAACCCGTTCAAAGGGCCTATCGTGCTGGGTTTTCAGTTGAATACCCTGATCGAATACCAGATGCGCTTGTACCGCGAAGCGCATCAGGAGGACAAGATCATCGCGGATCGCGGCCTACGCTTCAGTAATTACCAGATCACCTTCGTCAACGCCTTGCGGCCTCGGCAGGAAATGACGCTGGACATCAAAAAAACCCTGATCGCGACGATTCCGGAATTGACCTTGACCAACCGGGTGGCGATCAAATCGCAAGGCAAGACGATCTTGCTGGGTTACAAGAAGGAAACCAAAACCCCGTTGTTCCTGGCCAATACCGATCTGAGCGGCTTGCCGGATTTGAATGCGCTGGCGGACGACAGCATCGTACCCGGCACCGACTTCTTCCTGAAACGAAAGTGGATGCATAACGGCAACGTCAAGAATTTCCTGTCGGGATCGTTGGCGGAACAATCGGCGTATTTCGACGAACTGGCGCACATCGCCAGTTATCCGGAGGTGTTTCCCTGCTGTTTGACCTCGGGGGCCTTGCTGGAAAAGGCCCAGCTGGAACACCACGATTTCAAGGCGAATCCGATGGTGTACACCTCGCACGACATCTCGGTCGATCGCTGCTTGGTACAGCGTTTGAAGAACAACGACAAGCTGCATATTCTGGTCAAGCAACTGCCGGAATCCAAGGACAATACGCTGAACCACACCGATATTCTGCTGCGGACTTACGAGTGTTACGGCGTGTTGGAGGATAGGGAAATCCTGTTCAGAATCAAGCTCAATCTGGTGCCGCTCGAGGAAATCGTCAGGAATTTGAGCGCCAAGCCTCAGTCATAGCGGGTTGGGCTAATGTTGTGAAAATTTTTGAACATCAAGTATAATCCGCTAAGTCGTTAGGCCCGGCCGGTGACGAGATTGCAAATTCAATTAATACAACACTAAAGATAAGGTAAGTGCTTGCAATCAGGCATTTGCATTGTTCGAGGAAAAATATATGAGTAATATCGAAGAACGAGTAAAAAAGATTGTCGCGGAACAATTAGGCGTAAAGGAAGAAATCGCAAACGATGCGTCTTTTGTTGACGATCTTGGCGCTGATTCTTTAGACACAGTTGAACTTGTCATGGCTCTGGAAGAAGAATTCGAGTGCGAAATTCCGGACGAAGAAGCCGAAAAAATCACCACCGTCCAATTGGCTATCGATTACATCAACGCCAACTTGCAATAAGTCGATTCAAGTCAGTTAGTGGATGGCGTTTCCATCCACTAGCCGGTTCCTCCCTCTCTTCCTGGTTGTCTTCTTTTTTACCGGTAGTTTTCTGTGAGCACACGTCGAGTTGTTATTACGGGCTTGGGCGCCGTCACGCCTTTAGCCAACAATGTTGCCGATACTTGGGACGGTATCGTCAATGGCAAGAGCGGCATTAGTCCGATCGATTCCTTTGATATTTCGCCCTTTGCGACCACCTTCGGCGGTGTGATCAGAAACTTCAATATCGGCGACTACATCGCCGAGAAAGATGCCAAACGCATGGACGGTTTCGTGCACTACGGCATCGCGGCAGGTTGTCAGGCTTTCGAAGACTCCGGTATCGTCGTCACCGAACAGAATGCCGAGCGTATCGGCGTCGCGATCGGCGCCGGCATCGGTGGGATTACCGGTATCGAAGAGTGCTACGCCACCTACACGGCGGCCGGCCCGCGGCGGATCTCGCCGTTCTTCGTGCCCGGCAACATCATCAACATGATCTCCGGCAATTTGTCGATTAAATACGGGTTGAAAGGCCCGAATTTCGCGATCGTCACCGCCTGCTCGACCGGCACGCACAATATCGGCGACGCCGCTCGCTTGATCAAATACGGCGATGCGGACGTGATGGTCGCCGGCGGTGCCGAGCGCTGCACGACATCGCCGACCGCGATGGGCGGTTTTGCCGCCGCCAAGGCCTTGTCTCGCCGTAACGACGATCCGCAACGGGCCAGTCGGCCTTGGGATCGCGATCGCGACGGCTTTGTATTGAGCGACGGTGCCGGTGTGATCGTGTTGGAAGAGTTGGAGCACGCCAAGGCGCGCGGCGCCAAGATTTACGCCGAGTTGGTCGGTTACGGCATGAGCGGCGACGCTTATCACATTACGTCGCCGTCCGAGGGCGGCGAGGGCGCGGCGCGCTGCATGCGTAACGCCATGCGCGACGCCAAGTTGAATCCGGAAGACATCGATTACATCAACGCGCACGGCACCTCGACCCCGGCGGGCGACATCGGAGAAACCCACGCGATGAAAGCCGCGTTGGGCGAGTACGCTTACAAGGTCGCGGTGAGTTCGACCAAATCGATGATAGGCCATTTGCTGGGGGCGGCCGGCGGCATCGAGGCCGTTTTAACCTCGCTGGCGATTTGCAACCAGATCGCGCCGCCGACGATCAACCTGGAAAATCCCGATCCGGAATGCGATCTGGATTATGTTCCCAACATCGCCAGAAACATGAAAATCGACGTCGCGATCTCCAACTCGTTTGGGTTCGGCGGCACCAACGGTTCTCTGGTGTTCAAACGCTACGCATAATTTTTGCGGGCCGCGGCAGTGACCGGCGATGTTTCTGCTGAACGGCGAACCCGCGCATTGCATCGATCCGGCCGATCGCGGCTTGCAATACGGCGACGGCCTGTTCGAAACGCTGGAAGTCCGGCAGGGCCGGCCTTTATTTCTCGATCGGCATCTTAGACGTCTGGCGTCGGGCTGCCGGCGTTTGATGATTCCGATGCCCGACGCCGGTTTGCTCGAAGCGGAAGCCTTGTCTTTCGCCGCCGGCAGGGAAGCCGCGGTGCTTAAGCTGATCGTTACTCGCGGTTGCGGCGGGCGAGGCTACCGGCAACCGGACGTTATCCAGCCTACTCGGCTGTTCAGCCTGCATCCCTATCCCGATTACCCCGCGCATTACCAAACCGACGGCATCGTCGCCGATTTTTGTCGGCAACGCTTGTCCAGCAATGCCACGCTGGCCGGCATCAAGCATTTGAATCGTTTGGAGCAAGTACTTGCCCGCGCAGAGTGGTCGGACGACAGCCGCCAGGAAGGTTTGATGCTGGATGTCCAGAATTACGTCGTGGAAGGCACGATGAGCAATCTGTTTATCGTCAAGAACGGCGTTTTGCTGACGCCTGCTTTGACCGATTGCGGCGTGGCCGGCATCGTTCGCGAATGGAGTTTGGCGTTCGCGGCCGCCGAAGGCTTGCCGTCGGTGGAAGCGGCGATCACCGTGGATCAGGTATTGGCGGCCGACGAAGTGTTCGTGACCAACTCGGTGATCGGGATTTGGCCGGTGCGGCGCTTGGCCGGGCAAGATTTCCCGGTCGGGCAGGTGACGCAACGTATATGCGCGGCCTATCGGCTAGCCAAACAACGGGAGTTGTCGTGATGGCTAAGCATGTCATGGGTCACAGCATTGCCGCGTTCACGCTGCTGATGCTGGCGGGACTGATCTCGATCTGGGCCGGGATGCACTATCATCTGATCGAGAAAAAACCGGTGGTGGCCAGCGAAACCGTCATCGAAATCCGCCGCGGCGATACCTTGGACAGCGTGATTTCGACATTGCTGGCCCACCGCGTGCAAATCAACCGCTTCTGGTTCAAGCTGTTCGCCTATCGAAAACACTTGGATCGCGGCCTCAAGCGCGGCGAGTACGTCTTGGCCAAGGGCGCCAGCGCGGCCGACATTTTGCAACAGCTGACCGAAGGTCGCACCCGCCAATATTCCATCACTTTTCCGGAAGGTTGGTCGTTCAAACAACTGTTTCAAGCGGTCAAAACCAATCCTTATTTGGCGCATACGCTCAGCGACGCCGAGTTGACCGAGTTGATGAAGGGCATCGGCTCGGACAAACCTCATCCGGAGGGCTTGTTTTTTCCGGATACTTATTACTTTGAAAAATACACGGCCGATATCGAATTGCTGAAACGCGCACACGACCGGATGCAAAAAGTGTTGGCCGAGGAGTGGTCCAAGCGCGATCAAAACGTGCCGCTGGAAAATCCCTACCAAGCCTTAATCTTGGCGTCGATCGTCGAAAAGGAAACCGGAGCGGCCGAAGAGCGTCGACAAATCGCCGGCGTATTCGCCCGGCGCCTGAAAAAAGGTATGCTGCTGCAAACCGATCCGACCGTGATTTACGGGATGGGCGACAGTTATCACGGCGATATTCGCCACAAGGATTTACGCGAGCCCACGCCATATAACACCTACATCATCGAAGGCTTGCCGCCGACGCCGATCGCATTGCCGGGCAAGGAGGCTATCGTCGCCGCGCTGCATCCCGACCACGGCGATGCGCTGTATTTCGTCGCGCGCGGCAACGGCCGTCACGCGTTTTCATCCACCTTGGCCGAGCACGAAAAGTATGTGGAGCGTTACCAACGATGAGTCGCGGTTGTTTCATCACCTTGGAAGGCGGCGAAGGCGTCGGTAAGTCCACCAATCTACAATTCGTCAAGGCTTGGCTGGAGATGCGCGGCATCGTTTCGGTGGTGACTCGCGAACCGGGCGGCACCGGGATTGCCGAGAAGATCCGAGCGATTCTGTTGGAAAAAGCCGACGAACCCTTGTCCGAGCAGGCCGAACTGTTGCTGGTATTCGCGGCGCGGGCTCAGCACATCCGCCAAGTGATCTTGCCGGCCTTGGAATCCGGGAAATGGGTACTGTGCGACCGTTTCACCGATGCGACTTACGCTTATCAGGGCGGCGGACGCCGACTGGACGTCGCGACGATCGAATGGTTGGAGCATTGCGTGCAGGGCGACCTGCGCCCCGACCTGACCTTGTTGTTGGATGCGCCGGTCGAAATTGGTATGGGGCGGGTCGGACGGCGCGGCGCGGCCGACCGCTTCGAAGCCGAGCGTGGCGAGTTTTTCGAGCGCGTTCGCCAGTGCTATCTATCCAGGGCCGCGCAATATCCGGAACGCTACCGGGTCGTCGATGCCGGGCGGCCGCTGGAGGACGTGCAAGGTAGTTTGGCCGACGAATTGGCGGCGTTGTTGGAGCGGCGATGACGACGCTTTACCCCTGGCAGCAGCCGGCTTGGCAAACCTTGCAAGCCTACCTTGCCCAAGGGCGGGTGCCGCAGGCCTTGCTAGTTTCCGGTCCGGCCGGCATCGGCCGGCGGCATTTGCTGGACTACTACGCGCGGGCGTTGTTGTGCGAAACGCCGGCGGGCGACGCTTCAGCCTGCGGGCGCTGTCATGCTTGCCTGTTGGTGGCGGCCGGCACGCATCCCGACTATTTGAGCGTCGAACCCGACGAACCCGGCAAGGCGATCGGTATCGACAAAATCCGCCACTTGATCGCCAAGCTCGCGCTGAAGCCGCAATACGACCGCACCTACCGGGTGGTGATTTTGAGCCCGGCCGAACTGCTCAACACCGCATCGGCCAATGCCTTTCTTAAGTGTCTGGAAGAACCGACCGAAAGGACTTGTTTGCTGTTGCTGACTGAGCAACCTGGCCGGCTACCGGCAACGATACGCAGTCGTTGTCAAAAGCTGTATTGTCCATTGCCGCCCAAGGCGCTGGCCTTGGAATGGCTAGCCGGACAAGGCATATTGACCGACGCCGAACCGATATTGGAGTTGGCGCGCGGTGCCCCGCTACTGGCCGGCGAATATGCACAACGCAACATCGCCGAATATCGCCAGCGCTATTTCCAGGACTGGTTGGCGATAGTTAGGGGGCAGGGCAATCCGTTGGCGGTTGCCGAACAGTGGCAGAAGGGCGAGCCGGTGGAATTAGCGGTGGCCTTGACCTGGATGGCGCAATGGGTGGCGGACATCATTCGCTGCGCTCATGTGGCGGAGCCGGCCGACGCAGCCGATCCCGACATGAAAAATGCCTTGCAAGCCCTGTCCAAGCGGCTAGAATTGCAAGGCTTGTACCGTTTTTACGACGCCTTGTTGCTCGCCAAATCGCAATTGGCGACCCAAATGAACCGGCAATTACTGGTCGAGCAACTCCTGATCCGTTGGTCGCAACTCAATCCGAATTAAGCCATGGCAGAAACTCCGTCACCCCGGCAAGGCATACTCTCGCTGTCGATCAAGGACAAGAACGCCTTGTATGCCGCCTATATGCCTTTCGTCAAAAACGGCGGATTGTTCATTCCGACCAAGCGCGAATACGAAATGGGCGAAGAAGTGTTCATGCTGCTGAATTTGATGGATGAAACCGAGCGATTGCCGATCGCCGGCAAGATCATCTGGAAAACCCCGAACGGCGCCGAGGGTTATCGGGCCGCCGGCATCGGCGTGCAATTTAGCGACCAGGACGGCGGCATGGCCCGCAATAAAATCGAAACCTATCTGGCCGGCGCGCTGGAATCCGACCGCTCCACCCATACCATGTAGTATTGTCGGCATGTCCGCCGGCCTTGATTTTCGTAAACCATCCGATGTTCATAGACTCCCATTGCCACCTCGACCGGATCGACTTGCAACCCTACGGCGGCGATTTTGCCGGTTTCGTCGGCGCCGCTCGCGCCCAGCAAATCAGCCGCATGCTGTGCATAGGCATCGATCTGGAGGCCTATCCCGCCATGCGGCGCTTGATCGAGCCTTACCCCGACATTTCGCTATCGGTCGGCGTACATCCAAACGTGACCGACGGCCGCGAACCCAGCGTCGAGGATTTGCTGGAACTGGGGAGCGACGCCAAGGTAATCGCCATCGGCGAAACCGGACTGGATTATTTTCGCAGCCAAGGCGATCTGGGTTGGCAATTTCGCCGCTTTCGTAACCACATCGCCGTCGCCAAGCAGCTGAATAAGCCGCTGATTATTCATACCCGCGAAGCCGGCCAGGATGCGTTGCAGGTGCTCAGGGAAGAAGGCGCCGATACGGTCGGCGGTATCATCCATTGTTTTACCGAGGACTGGGATTATGCCGAAAAAGCCTTGGAACTGAATTTTTATATTTCGTTTTCCGGGATCGTGACCTTCAAGAACGCCGAAGCGATCAAGGATGTCGCCCGGCGAATTCCGGCCGACCGCTACTTGATCGAAACCGATTCGCCGTATCTGGCGCCGGTACCGCATCGCGGCAAGCCCAATTATCCGTTATATGTGCGGTATGTCGCCGAGCACATCGCCGAATTGCGCGGCGTCGACGTCGAGACGGTCGCCCGGCAGTCCACCGAGAATTTTTATCGCTTATTTGCGGGCGCTTTTGGCGAGGCGCATTGATCGAGTGGGAAAAAAAAGCGGTCAGGACCTGGATGTTTGAGGCTGACCGCATAGAGAGGTGGGGTATAACTCTCATTCCCCGTCTGGGGCGCATACAAGAGTCGCGTTTAGTCTACTGAACTAAAGTGCGGTAGAAAATGTGGCATATTGCCGCGTGGCAAATTGTCGCTACTGAAACCATTGGGTGCGGCGACCTAGCCGCCAAGCTCTAGGCGGAAGCCGTCAACCGAACATGGAACAAGAGATGATAGTGCCCCAGGGGCGTTTTCGACTGGCGCGCCTGCCACACCGGCGCCAGGAAACGCTCAGAGCGTGGGATGCGGCCGACGAATATCTGTTGACTCATCTTGCGGAAATCGGGCTTTCCGACCGCGCGAGGATCGCCATTTTAAACGACGGCTTCGGCGCTTTGGCCGTCGCGTTGCACGCGTACCGGCCGACCGCGATATCCGATTCCTGGCTGTCGCAACAAGCCACCCGCGACAATTTGCGCCGCAACGGCCTAGACGTGGCAAACGTCGCATTGCTGGACAGCCTCGGATTGCCTAGCCCCGGTATCGATTGCCTGCTGATCAAAATTCCGAAAACGCTGGCTTTGCTGGAACACCAACTACACGGCTTGAAACCGCGATTGGCCCCCGGCGCTCGCGTGATCGCGGCCGGCATGGTCAAGAATCTGCCGCCCACCGCCTGGAAGTTACTCGAACGCTTGCTCGGCCCTTGCACGCCGTCGCTGGCGGTAAAAAAAGCCCGCTTATTGTTCGTGCAAGTCAATTCCGACTTGGAACTGTCGGCCAATCCCTATCCGACCCGTTACCGCTTGGAAGACGACGAGTTGATCGTCACCAACCATGCCAATGTGTTTTCGCGCGATTCGCTGGACATCGGCACCCGCTTTTTGTTGCAGCACCTGCCGGATCGGACCGGCTACCGCGATTTGATCGACCTGGGTTGCGGAAACGGCATCGTCGGCGTGATGCTGGCCCGGCGCTATCCGGCCGGCCGTTTGGTATTCGTCGACGAATCGTTCATGGCCTTGGCGTCGGCGCGGGAAAATTTCCAAACGGCATTCGCGGATAGCCGCGACGCCGAATTTGTCGCCGGTGACGGCTTGACAGAGTTTTCCGCCGAAAGCGCCGATTGCGTCGTTTGCAATCCGCCCTTTCATCAACAACATACGGTTGGCGACCAGATCGCTTGGTCGATGTTTACCCACGCCCAAAGGGTCTTGCGTAGCGGCGGCGAATTGCGGGTGATCGGCAACCGTCATTTGAATTATCAGCTGAGTTTGGGCAAGTTATTCGGCAACTGTCGGTTAGTGGCGGCCAATCCGAAGTTTTCGGTATTCAGTTGCATCAAGCGTTGAAGGCTTTTTGGGTCCAGGAGGGGCGCCGCTCAATTCGTGCTAAGCCTATCGGGACGGCAATCTGTCCGCGACCAATTTCGATCCAGCGGCTAACGGAGTGCACACCTTGTCTGGTCTGCGTCGTCATCCCCTATGACCAAACCGAAACCGCGATACCTCCCTTGGCGATTCCGCGCGTTTTGGCGGCCGCCCGATCGGCAACGGCAAAACCCTAGGTTTCGTCCAGTTTCTAGATATTCTCCTAAACTTTCGGTCAGGGATCTTGGTTCGGGAATCCCACGTAACCGGGAGTTTTTGCGACATGAACGGCAAAGTCAACACGGGCAGTTCCTATCCGCTGGGTTCAACCTTGCGTCCGGGGGGCGCCAACTTCAGCGTGTACGCCAAGAATGCTACCTCGGTCGAGCTGCTGCTGTTCGACGCGGCGGACGACGATATACCCAGCCGCATCGTGCCGCTGGACCCGCTACGCCACCGGACCTTCCACTACTGGCACATCTACGCACCCGACATTCAAGCCGGCCAGTTGTACGGCTACCGGGTGAACGGGCCCAACAATCCCGAGCGCGGCCTGCGTTTCGATCCGGAAAAACTGCTGCTCGATCCTTACGCGCGCGGCGTCGCGGCCGGGCCGAATTACGATCGCCAGGCCGCGTGCCGGCCAGGCGTCAATTGGGGGGTGGCGATGAAAAGCGTCGTGGTCGATTACCGGGGCTACAACTGGGAAGGCGACGCGCCGCTGCGTAAACCGTTTCGCGGTAGCGTGATTTACGAAATGCACGTGCGCGGTTTCACCCAGCACGCCAGTTCCGGCGTCGCGGCGAACAAGCGCGGCACCTATGCCGGCGTGATCGAGAAAATTCCGTATTTGAAGGATTTGGGCGTCACAGCCGTCGAGTTGCTGCCGGTGTTTCAATTCGATCCGCAAGACGCGCCGCCGGGTCTGAGCAATTATTGGGGCTATTCGCCGGTCTCGTTTTTCGCGCCGCATTGCGGTTACAGCTCGGATTCGGCGCCGCTGGCCGCGATCGCCGAGTTTCGCGACATGGTGAAAGCCCTGCACCGCGCCGGTATCGAAGTGATCCTGGACGTGGTGTTCAACCATACCGCCGAGGGCGATCAGCGCGGGCCGATGTTTTGTTTCAAGGGCCTGGCCAACGACGTCTACTACATCCTCGATCCGCAAAACGGCGCCTACACCAACTACGCCGGTACCGGCAACACCCTGAAGGCCAACCATTCGGTGGTGCGGCGCTTGATTTTGGATAGTTTGCGCTATTGGGTCACCGAAATGCACGTGGACGGTTTTCGCTTCGATTTGGCGTCGATTTTGTCGCGCGACGAAGAAGGCCGGCCGTTTCCGAATCCGCCGATTTTATGGGACATCGAAACCGATCCGGTGTTGTCCGGCAGCAAATTGATCGCCGAAGCCTGGGATGCGGCCGGCTTGTACCAAGTTGGCTGTTTCATCGGCGACTTCTGGAAGGAGTGGAACGGCCAGTTTCGCGACGACATCCGCGATTTCTGGCGGGCCGCGCCGGGTAGTGTCGCCAAATTGCCCAATCGTCTGTTCGCCAGTCCCGATATTTTTGCCGCCGAACGGCGCGAACCCGAAACCAGCGTCAACTTCGTGACCTGCCACGACGGTTTTACGCTCTACGATTTGGTGTCGTACAACGTCAAGCACAACGAAGCTAATCGGGAAGGCAATCGCGACGGTTGCGACAACAATCTCAGCTGGAATTGCGGCGCCGAGGGACCAACCGATGCCGCGGACATCAACCGGCTGCGCAAGCGCCAGATCAAGAATTTCCTGGCCTTGACCTTGCTTTCCGCCGGCACGCCGATGCTGACGATGGGCGACGAAGTCTGCCGCAGCCAGTGGGGTAACAACAATGCCTATTGCCAGGATAACGAGCTGAGCTGGTTGGATTGGTCCTTGCGGGACAAACATGCCGACATCCACCGTTTCGTCAAACTACTGATCGAGTTGCGCGGCTTGCTGTATACCTGGAAGGAGTCGCAAGCCACGTTGAATCTGTTTTTCCAACAGCTGTATATCGAGTACCACGGCGTTAAACTGCATCAGCCGGATTGGGGACGGGATTCGCACGGCCTGGCGATTCTGATCGCCAAGCTGCAGCGGCCGTATCTGATTTATTTTATTTTCAATAGCTACTGGGAAAGCCTGGCTTTCGAATTGCCGTCGAGTTATCAAAACGCCCCGCTGCAATGGGCGCGGGTGATCGATACCGCGCTGGCATCGCCGGACGATTGCGTCGGTGCCGAGGTGGCGGTCGCGGTGGGCGAGTTCGTTTATCGCGCTCAAGCCCGGTCGACGGTGATGTTGCTGGCGAAAATCTAAACCGCCGCCGGCGTGCCGGAATCGGTCCTATCCGCTTATAATGCGCCGCTGTTTAACCGTGTCGCGCGGTCAATTTCGACTTATCCGCCTCTGGCTCGCCCGGCAAGACCTAGGGCGGGTCTAAAAACCGGAATTCGCGGTGCGATGACTACATTTTCCGCTGGTTTCCCAATCGCCCGATCATAGCGTTGCTGACATGACTCTCTCCCAAACCTGCTGGATCAAGGAAAGCGCCTTCGGCATTTGGTTTTTGAACACCGAAACTTGGCGCAAGCGGGTGTTGCGGGTGGCGATCGCCGATTTGCGGCGTTTGATGCCCGCCGCGCCGGCGGCACCGACGATATTGGACGTAGGCTGCGGCCGGGGAAATTCGTTTGCGTTGCTGGCGGAGGCGTTCGCGCCCAGCCGCATCGCTGCGATCGAAATCGACGCCGCACTGTTGGCCGATGCCCAAGGTCAGGCCGGCCGTTGCCCTTGCCCGGTGACGGTCAGCCTCGGCAACGCCGAGCGCCTGCCGTATCCGGACGCCGGCTTCGATATCGTGTTTTGCCATCAGAGTTTTCATCATATCGTTCGGCACCCGGAGGCGATGCGGGAGTTTTACCGGGTGTTAAAGCCCGGCGGTTTGCTGTTATTTGCCGAGTCTTGCAAGCGTTTCATCCATTCGCTGCCGATACGCTTGCTGTTTCGCCACCCGATGGCGGTGCAAAAGACCGCCGACCAATATTTGCGCTTGATTCGCGACACCGGTTTTCGCGTCGATGCCGAGCGGATTTCGACGCCGTATTTGTGGTGGAGTAGGCCGGATGCCGGCGCGCTGGAATGGTTCGGCTGGTCGCTGCCCACGCGTCCCGAACCGACGCTGCTGAATCTGGTGGCGGTGAAATAGTGCTGGGCCGATGAGGTTTTACTTCAACGATGCGGCACTGCTGTGCGCGCTGGGCCACCAGCGGAGCGAGATACTCGGGGCGTTGCAGCGCGGCGACCGCTCCGGCTTGCTGGCCAGCGACGAGTTCACGCCGGGCCGGCCGCTGTATCTGGGCCGGGTCGGGGCCGAATTGCCCGAATTGCCGGACGCTTGGGCCGCGTATCGCTGCCGCAACAATCGGCTGCTGTTGGCCGCCGCCCGTCAGCTCGAAAACACGTTGTTCGAAATGACCGCGCGTTACGGGGCCGACCGGATCGGTGTCGTGCTGGGCACCAGCACGTCCGGCGTGCGCAACAGCGAACTGGCTTTGCAAGCGCTGGCCGAGACCGGCGCGATTCCGGCCGGTTTCCATTACAAGCAACAGCAAATGGGGGCCGGCGCCGATTTCTTGGCGGGCTATTTGGGCTTGGGCGGGCCGCGTTACACGGTATCGACCGCCTGTTCGTCCAGCGGCAAGGCGATATTGTCGGCCCGGCGCTTGCTGGAACTGAACTGGTGCGATGCGGTGCTGGTCGGCGGGGCCGATAGCCTGTGCGGTTTGACGGTCAACGGCTTCGCGGCGTTGGAATCGGTCAGCAAGGGGTTGTGCCGGCCGTTTGGCGCCGGGCGCGACGGCATCAATTTGGGTGAGGCGGCCGCGCTGTTCGTGATCAGCCGCGAGCCTGGGCCGGTGGCCTTGCTCGGCGCGGCGGCGACCAGCGACGCCCATCATTTTTCCGCGCCCGACCCGGCCGGCATCGCGGTCGCCGCGGCGATGCGGCAGGCGCAGGAACAAGCCGGCCTGGCGCCGGCGCAAGTCGATTACCTGAATCTGCACGGTACCGCGACCCCATTGAACGACGCGATGGAGAGTCGCGCGGTGCATCGGGTGTTCGGCGAACGCGTGCCGGTGAGTTCCAGCAAGGGCCTGACCGGCCATACGCTAGGTGCGGCGGCGGCGCTGGAACTGGGATTTTGTTGGTTGTTGCTGACCGATGCCAACCCGGCCGGCGCGCTGATTCCCAACGTCAACGACGCCGACGCCGATCCGGCCTTGCCCGAGCTGAACTGGGTGCGGCCCGGGCAAACGCTGGGCCGGCCGGTGGCGGTATGCCAGAGCAATTCGTTTGCGTTCGGCGGCAGCAACGTGTCGATAGTCGTGGCGCGGGCATGATCGGATTCGATACGCCGATCGCCGAGCTGTTGCCGCATGCCGGCGCGATGGTGCTGTTGGACCGGCTGTTGCATTTCGACGAGGCCGGCGTTACCGCCGAGTTAACGGTGCGCGGCGACGGCTTGTTGTTCGGCGACGCCGAGCGGGTGCCGGCCTGGGCCGGTATCGAATACATGGCGCAAACCATCGGCGTTTATGCCGGACTGAAAGCCAAGCAGACCGGCGAGCCGATCCGGCTGGGCTTTTTGCTGGGTACCCGGCGCTATCTCGGCAATGTCGATTATCTGCCGGTCGGCGCTCGTCTGACGGTCGAAGCCGCGAAAATTCTGCAAGAAGGTCAATTGGGAGTTTTCGAATGCCGGATTCGCGGCGACAATATCGACATTTCCGCCACCCTCAACGTTTTCCAACCTGACGATTTGCATGAATGATACTGTGTTAGTGACCGGCTCCAGTCGGGGCATAGGCCGAGCTATTGCCCTTTACTTGGCCGGTCTGGGTTACGATTTGGTCCTGCATTGTCGCGGCCGACGCCACGACGCCGAAGTCGTGGCGGCCCAGATTGCCGAACTCGGCCGGCAGGCCCGCATCCTGCAATTCGACGTCGCCGACCGGGCTCAGTGCGCGGCGGTATTGAACGCCGACATCGATAGTCACGGCGCCTATTACGGCGTGGTTTGCAACGCCGGCATCGCCGCCGATAACGCTTTTCCGGCCCTGACCGGCGAGGAATGGGACAGCGTCATCCACACCAATCTCGACGCCTTTTACAACGTCTTGCAACCGCTGGTGATGCCGATGGTCCGGCGCCGTAAACCCGGCCGCATCGTCACGCTGTCGTCGGTGTCCGGCCTGATGGGTAATCGCGGCCAGGTCAATTACAGCGCCGCCAAGGCCGGCATCATCGGCGCGACCAAGGCCTTGGCGCTGGAGTTGGCCAAGCGCGAGATTACCGTCAATTGCGTGGCGCCGGGTCTGATCGCCACCGACATGCTGGACGAACTGCCGCTCGACGAAATCAAGGGCTTGATTCCGGCCCGCCGGGTCGGTCGACCGGAGGAAGTCGCCGCGACGGTGGCGTTTTTATTGTCCAAGGATGCGGCCTACATCACTCGCCAAGTGATTTCTGTCAACGGAGGCCTGTGTTGAAACGCGTCGTCGTGACCGGCATGGCCGGACTATCGCCGATCGGCAACGATTGGGAAACCATCGCCGAACATTTGCAGGCTGATCGCACCGGCATTCGGACCATGCCGGAGTGGGATATTTATAACGGACTGAACACCCGCCTGGCCGGGCCGGTCGAGTTCGAGCGGCCGGCGCACTATACCCGTAAGCAAACCCGGTCGATGGGCCGAGTGGCCTTGATGGCGACGCTTGCCACCGAATGGGCGTTGAAGGACGCCGGCTTGTTGTTTCACCCCTGTCTGGACAGCGGTCAAACCGGCATCGCCTACGGCAGTTGCGCCGGCAGTTACGATGCGATCGCCGATTTCGGCAACATGCTGCTCAACCGCGCCACCGATGGCCTGAATGCCACCTCCTATATCCGGATGATGGCGCACACCGCGCCGGTCAATATCGGCCTGTATTTTGGGATCAACGGCCGGGTTTACACCACGTCCAGCGCCTGTACCTCGGGCAGTCAGGGCATAGGCTATGCCTACGAGGCGATCAAATTCGGCCGGCAGCAAGTGATGGTGGCCGGCGGCGCCGACGAGCTGTCGGCTTCCGAGGCGGCCGTGTTCGATACCTTGTTCGCGACCAGCTTGCGCAACGACCATCCCGAGCAAACGCCGCGCCCCTTCGACCGCGACCGCGACGGCTTGGTGATAGGCGAGGGGGCCGGCACCTTCATCCTGGAAGATCTGGAACACGCCCAAGCGCGCGGCGCGCGAATTTACGCGGAAGTCGTCGGTTACGGCACCAATTCCGACGGTCTGCATGTGACCCAACCGGACAGCGCCAGCATGCAAACCACGATGCGGCTGGCGCTGAGCGACGCCGGGTTGGAGCCGGCGGCGATCGGCTATGTCAGCGCCCACGGCACCGCCACCGAATACGGCGACATCGCCGAGAGTCACGCCACCCGCGCGGTGTTCGGCGCGCGGATGCCGGTCAGTGCCTTAAAGAGCTTTACCGGACATACCTTGGGTGCCTGCGGCGTGTTGGAAGCCTGGGCCGCGATCATGATGATGCGCGAGGGTTGGTTTCACGCTACCGCCAATCTGGAAACCGTCGATCCGGCTTGCGCCGAACTCGACTATATTCAGGGCAGTATTCGCTTGTTGACTTGCGAGTACGTGATGAGCAACAACTTTGCGTTTGGCGGCATCAATACCTCGCTGATTTTCAAACGCTGGTCTTAACTTTAATAGGAGACGACATGAAACGATTAATCCTGTGGTTCGCGGCCCTGATGATATTGGCCGGCTGTTCGACGACCGGTCACTTCAAAGTGCCGGATGGCTCGCAACTGTATTTGTACAAACGGCCGGAGCCGGTGCAAATCAGTGCGAACGGCGAAGTTACCACCAAACCGTATTTCTGGACCGCGGCCGGAATGCCGCCCGGCGGCGGCATTCCGTACAAATTGGAGAAAAACGGCAAGGTGCTGAAGGAAGGTAAACTCCGCGCCAAGTTCCGGGTGGTTTCGATCTTTTGGCCGCCGTTCGCGATCATTTACTGGCCTATCGGCTTGAACCCTGACATCACTTACGACTTGATCAACGACAAGCAGGAGTGACCGCGGTGCGCCTGATCGGAACCGAACGGGGGCGGAGATGACCGAAGTCCGCACTCTCGCCACTGCCCGCTTGATACTGCGGCAGTGGCGGGACGCCGACCGGCCGGCGTTCGCGACGATCAATGCCGACGTCCGCGTGATGGCGCATCTGCCGCAAGCCCTGGACCGGGCCGCCAGCGATGCGTTGGCCGAGCGTTTTCAAGCCTTGATCGCCGAGCGTGGTTGGGGATTCTGGGTGGTGGAATTGACCGGTACCGGCGAGTTCATCGGCTACGTGGGATTGCACGTACCCGCCACCCGCCACGACTTCGCGCCTTGCGTCGAAGTCGGCTGGCGTTTGGCCTACCGCCATTGGCGGCAGGGCTATGCCAGCGAGGCGGCGCGGGCCGCGTTGGCTTTTGGATTCGAAACCCTGAGTCTGCCGGAAATCGTCTCGTTCACCGCACTGGGGAACGCTCGCTCGGAAGCGGTGATGCGGCGCTTGGGCATGCGCCGCGACCGCGAATTCGATCACCCGCTGCTACCGCCTAACAGCCCGTTGCGGCGGCATGTTTTATACCGATTGGCCGACACGGAGTGGCGGCGGCGTTCAGCGGTTTAAGCGACGCCATGGCACTCGATTTTACGATTCGCGGCTGGCACGCGGATTTAAACCCGGCCGACGGCCCGGCACCGCGCCAGGTTCCGAAAAGTTTGTTACGACGCTTGAGCCCGCTGGCCCGCCGCGCGTTTCGGGCGATCGACGGCTGTATCGCGCCCGGCGAGGCCTTGCCGGCGGTATTCAGCTCCAGCCACGGCCAAATCGCCGATTCGCTGGCCTTGCTGCAAACCCTGCAAGCCGGCGAGGACTTGTCGCCGGCCGGTTTCAGCTTGTCGGTACACAATGCCATCGCTGGCCTGTATTCGATGGTTTACGCCCACCGGCTGGAAACAGTGGCTCTGGCACCCGGCGCGGGCGGCGTGGGGCCGGGCTTTATCGAAGCCTTGGGGCTGCTCGGCGAAGGTCATCAAGAAGTTTTGCTGGTGTTTTACGATGAAGCGCTGCCGGACTTTTATCCGACTACCGGCTATCGGTTGTCGGCGCCCGGCGCAGCCTTGGCCCTGCGTTTGGCGCGCGGCGGGGCAGGCCTGGTCTGCCGTTTTGAGCGGCTGGCCGAGCCGCGCGGCGACGGCGAGCAGCCGCTGCAATTACCGGCTTTGGTCGAATTTCTTTTCGATACCCGCGCCGAACTGCGTTTGGGCAACAACGGCCAGGGCTGGTTATGGCAAAAGCGCTGATTCGCAGCTTGGACTACGCTTGGCGGCTGTTCGCCACCGCCGTAAGTTTCGCGGTGTTCGGCGTCGGCGGCATGCTGTTGTGGTGGCTGGTGTTGCCGATCTTGGCGTTGCGGCCCGGTTTGCCGGCCGCCAAGCAGCGCCGCGCCCAATACGCGGTGCATCTGAGCTTTTACGCCTTCATCGGTCTGATGCATCGGCTGGGCGTGATGACTTACCGGATCGACGGCTTGGAGAAATTGAACCGGCCCGGCCAGTTGATCGTCGCCAATCACCCGACGCTGGTCGACGTGGTATTTCTGCTGAGCCGCATCCGACACGCCAGTTGCATCGTCAAGGCTAGTCTATGGCGCAATCCGGCGATGCGCGGACCGATATTGCACGCCGGCTACATCAGCAACGCCGATTCGCAAGCGATGTTGGACGCCTGCGCCGAACGTCTGCGCGAAGGCGGCTGTCTGATCGTGTTTCCGGAAGGCACCCGTTCGGTACCGGGCCGAGCCTACCGGTTTCAGCGCGGCGCGGCGGCGCTGGCCTTGCAGGCCGACTGCCTCGTCACGCCGGTGGTGCTACGCTGCCGTCCCAGCACGCTGACCAAGGCCGAGCCGTGGTATCGCATCCCGGCGCGGCGCTTTGCGCTTACAATGCAGGTCGGCGACGCCATCGATATCGACGCCTTTCGAGCGATCAAGCCGCGTTCGATCGCGGTGCGGCGGCTGACCGAAACCTTGCAAGACTACTTTAGCGAACGACGAATGAACGATGAACACGATGGAAACTGAATTAAAACGCCTGATTATCGACACGCTGGCCTTGGAGGATGTCGATGTCGCCGACATCGATAGCGAGGCGCCGTTGTTCGACGGCGGCCTGGGATTGGACTCCATCGATGCGCTGGAGCTGGGCGTGGCGATCCGCAAGCGCTACGGGGTCAAGATCGATGCCGAGCAGCACGACGTCGCGGCGATATTCGCGTCGGTGGCGTCGCTGGCGCGCTTTTTGGCGACGGCCGGGAGCGCGGCATGATGCAAACTCGCGAAGACATTTTGGCGGCGATCCGCGACATCATGGTCGAAATGTTTGAAATCGACGCGGCGGCCATCGTTCCGGAAGCCAAACTCTACGAAGATCTGGATTTCGACAGCATAGACGCGGTGGACATGATCGTGCGTCTGAAGGAAGTTACCGGCAAGATGGTCAAACCGGAAGACTTCAAAACCGCTCGCAGCATTGGCGACGTGGTCGAGGCCGTCCATCGTTTGCTGCAAGAGTAGCATGCCGCGCTGGTTCAATGCGGCGGTCGGCGTGCTGATGTTGCTGTACCCGGCGGCGGTGTATTTCGGACTGCGCTATTGGGAACCGCGCTGGATCGCGGCGGCGTTGGCCGGATTGCTGGCCGCGCGCCTGGCCTTGGCCGGCCAGCGCTGGATGCGTCAGGCGGCTTGGGCCGGCTTGGCCTTCGCGGCGTTCGCGGTCTGGAGCAATCAGGTATTGACCCTGCGTTTCTACCCGGTTGCGGTCAACGCCGCGATGCTGGCAATCTTCGGCGTCAGCCTGCTGCGCCCGCCCAGCCTGATCGAGCGGCTGGCCCGGTTGCAAACCCCTGATTTGCCGGCCGCCGGCGTGATTTACACCCGCCGGGTGACCGTGTTGTGGTGCGGCTTTTTCGTCTTGAACGGCACGGCCGCGCTGGTCACCGCGCTGTATGCCAGCTTCGAGGTGTGGAGCTTGTACAACGGACTGATCGCCTATCTGTTGATGGGGCTGCTGTTGCTCGGCGAATACGGTGTCCGGCGCCGCGCCGCTTGGCGGGGTTAGCGCGTGGCTCGGGCTTTCGATACCGCCGACGACGGCCGGCCGGTGGCTTGGCATCGCGGTCTATGCTACACGCGCGGCGATTTCCGGTTGGCCGTCGCGGCCTGGGCCGAGCGTTTTGCCGCCGATCCTTATCCGCGTTACGGCTTGTATTGCCAGGATGCCTATCCGTTCGCGGTGTTGTTGTTTGCGTTATGGCAGGCCGGCAAGCAGGTTTGGCTGGCGGCGAATAACCGGCCCGATACCGGCGCCTCGCTGGAAAGCGAAGACTGCCGCTTGCTCGGCGACTGGCCGGCGCACGGCCTGAGCGGGCCGGATTTCAACGAAATTTCCAGTGAAGCGAACGGCGCAACCGACGCTCAATTTGCCGGGTCGGCGAGTTTTAGCCGACCCTGGGCCGCTTGGCGAGCCTGGACGAGCGGGACCGATCGCCAAGCGCCGGACCTCGCCTTGTTTACCTCCGGTTCGACCGGCGTCGCCAAGCCCATTTTTAAAAGCCAACGCCAACTTTGGTGCGAAGTCGCCGGCCTGGAAGCCCAGTGGGGCGGCTTGCTCGGCGACTGCCGGGTAGCGGGCACCGTCGGTCATCAACACATTTACGGTTTGTTGTTTCGGGTGTTGTGGCCGTTGGCGGCCGGTCGCGCTTTCGTCAGCGAAACCGCGTTGGACGCGGCCGGTTTGCCGGAGCGCGTTTGCTGGATCGCCAGCCCTGCCCATCTGAAGCGCCTGGATGCCGAATCTCCTTGGGCCAAGATTGCCGGTTTCCCAGCCGTCTTCAGTTCCGGTGGCCCGCTACCGGCCGCCGCCGCGGAGCGCTTGGCGGCGCGGGCCGGGCACGCCGCGTGGGAAGTCTACGGCAGTAGCGAAACCGGCGGCATTGCCTGGAGACGATTTCCCGACAACGGCTGGCGCTTGTTCGCCGGGCTGACTCTAAGTCCCGACGGCGAGTTGAGTTCGCCCTATTTACCGGATGCTGAGCCCTATCCGCTGGATGATGCGCTGGCATGGCGGGCCGACGGATGTTTCGATCTGATGGGCCGGCGCGACCGCATCGTCAAGATCGAGGAAAAGCGTTTGTCGTTAACCGAATTGGAGCAGTGCATCGTGGCCGGCGGCTGGCTGGCCGAGGCTGTGGCCTTGCCGATCAGCGGCCGGCGCGATGCCGTCGCGGTGGCCGGGGTGTTGTCCGCGACCGGCCATCGCTTAATGCTCGGCGACGGCCGCAAGGCGCTGATAGCCGAGCTGCGAGAAGGTCTGCTGCGGCATTTCGAGGCGGTGCTGTTACCGAGGCGCTGGCTGTTTTTTTCGAGGCTGCCGGAAACCTCTGCGGGCAAGCCGGATGTGCCGGCCTTGCGGTGCTGGTTGGTCAGCGACGATCGCTTGCCGTTGCCGCGCCAAGTGCGCTGGTCGGGCGACAGCGCCGAGTTGACGCTGAAGATCCCGGCCGATTTGCGTTACTTCGCCGACCATTTTCCTCGGTTTGCGATCTTGCCCGGCGTGGTGCAGTTGGCTTGGGTCGAGCATTACGGCCGTTTGTTGTTCGGTTTCGTCGTGCCGTTTCGGAGTTTGGAAGCGATCAAATTCGTACAGCCGATTCGGCCCGATAGCGAGCTTCAGTTGAATTTGACTTGGCGCGCCGCCGCCGGCCGGCTGGCTTTCGAGTTTCGCGATACCGACCGGGCCTATAGCTCCGGCCGCTTGATCCAAGCCGAAGCATGACGATCAAGGTCTGCATCGTGATTCCGGTGTACAACCACGAGCGGGCGCTGCCGGCCTTGTTGGCGCGGCTCAAGCCGCACGGACTGCCGTGCCTATTGGTCAACGACGGCAGCTCGCCGGCCTGCGGACAAGTGTTACGCGAGCTGGCCGCCGCGCAAACCGATTGGTTGAGCTTGCTGGAACGGCCGGCCAACGGCGGCAAGGGCGCGGCGGTCGTGGACGGTTTTCGCCAAGCGCTGGCGCGCGGGTTTAGCCACGCGCTGCAAATCGACGCCGACGGCCAGCACGATACCGCCGATATACCGGCGTTTCTGGCGTTGGCCAGGTTGTATCCGGACGCGATGATACTCGGCGCGCCGCGTTACGGCGCCGACGCGCCGCGGAGCCGGGTACACGGCCGGCGCATCACCAACTTCTGGATTCGTATCAACACCTGGTCGGATGCCATCGCCGACGGCATGTGCGGGTTTCGCTTGTATCCGCTGGCGGCGGTCGAGCACTTGCTGGCTAGGCAGCGCGTGGCTAGCGGCATGGCCTTCGACATCGATATCGTGGTCCAGCTGTATTGGCAAGGCGTCACCGCGCTCAATCTGCCGACGGCGGTGCGTTATCCGGAAGACGGCGTGTCGCACTTTCGGTTGTTCCGCGATAACGCGTTGATTTCCGCGACGCACGCCCGTTTGTTTTTCGGGATGCTGCTCAGACTGCCGGTTTTGTTGCTCGGGCGTTTGCGATGAAAGCCGCCGGCCATTGGGCGCAAATCGGCGAATCGACCTGCGTTTGGGGTATGCGCTTGCTGTTCGGCGTGTTCCGTTACGGCGGCCGGCCGTTGTTGCAGGCGTTCTTGTATCCGGTGGTCAGTTATTACTGGCTAAGCCATCCTAACGCCAGACAGGCCAGTCGGCAGTTTTGGCGGCGTTTGGCGGTATTTAACGGCGAGCGGCCGGAGCATTTGAACTGGCGGAGTTGGCGGCATTTCATCGCCTTCGCCAACGCTATCATCGACAAAATGGCGGCCTGGGCCGATGCCTTGCCGGCGGATGCGGTCGAATTCGAGGGCCGCGAACGGCTATTGGCGGATTTGGGGCGGGGGCGCGGCGCGTTGCTGTTGGCCTGCCATCTGGGCAATCCCGAAGTGTGCCGGGTCATGGCCCGGCGCGATCCGAACGTCAAGATCAACGTGCTGGTACACACCAAGCATGCCGAGCGCTTCAACCGTTTGTTGGCGCGCTACAACCCGGCTAGCGCGCTGAACTTGCTGCAAGTCACCGAGATCGACGCCGGCGTGGCGATGCGCTTGGCCGAAAAAATCGAGCAGGGCGAGTTGGTGGTCATCGCCGCCGACCGCACGCCGGTGGGCGGCGGCCGGATAGCCTGGGCTGACTTTCTCGGCGCGTCGGCGCCGTTGCCGCAGGGTCCGTTCGTGTTGGCCGGTTTGTTGCGGTGTCCGGTGTACGGCTTGTTCTGTATCAAACAGGCCGGCCGGCACCGGATCATTTTCGAGCCGTTCAGCGACGGCTTGACCTGGACCCGCGCCAACCGCGACGCGGTCATCCATGCCGCCGTCCGCCGCTACGCCGAGCGTTTGCAACACCATTGTCTGACCGCCCCGCGACAATGGTTTAATTTTTACGATTTCTGGCGGGTGCAAAAGTGCTAGAAGACTTGATCGGTACATGCTTTTTATTTGTGACCCGTATAGTTGGATGATTTCTGTATATCTTGCGGGATTGATTAAGCCCAAGCAATAAACGCCCCTTCGTTCCCGTAATTTCACCATGGTGTATTTTGACACCGTCAGCGATATCAGCCCCATCACTGCAATTAGAAGCAGCGCAATATTTTGACATCCGTAGTCCAGGTTACTAAACTGCGCATCTTTTTAACCCACCAACCCACCGAAGGAGGCTGTATGTTCGATTTTGCAACGCGCTTAAGCCTCGCATCCTTAACCGGTCGGTAATTTTCATCCGATCGTCGGGATCGGGCTTCCGCATTAATCCCTTATTTTAATTTTTGGCCGATTCCGGTCAGGGCTGGCTATTGCCGTTGGGCTGCCAGCTTCGGATAGGCTTTGTGGAAGTTTATGAAAACACATCAATCCAACCGCACACGTTTATTGTGCGCAGAATGGCGCGAAGACGATGGTCTAGCGCCTCGTTTCGAACAACGCGACCCAGTTAAACAACAGGCGCGTAAAGATCAACAACTGAGTAAACAGGCACGTCGAACTTTAAGTTTATTTCTCGAAGGCGAATGCAAACACCCTGATTTGTTAGGCGTTGAGGTGCTCGCCGTACAGTATGAGCCTGCTAAACAGCGTCTATGTGTCAGCGTTGGCTCTCCCAACAATGCCACTAATAGCGAAGCCATTTTTGCGGCGCTAAAACACAGTCAAGCGGTGCTGCGTAGCGTGGTGGCAGCCAGCTTACATCGTAAAAAAGTCCCGGCTCTCAGTTTTTACTTCGTTGGTAGCAACAATACAGGAGGTGAATCATGCCTATTCAAACCCTAATCACCAAAGGCAAAGTGCCGGTCAGAATTTACACAGACCAAGTCGATCCGGCAGCCTATCAACAATTGCTGAACTTATCGCAGATGCCGTTTGTGCACAGCCATATTGCCGTGATGCCCGATGTGCATTGCGGCAAAGGCGCAACGGTCGGTTCGGTGATTCCGACGCTGGGGGCGATTATACCGGCGGCAGTCGGCGTGGATATTGGTTGCGGCATGTGTGCCGTGCGATTGTCGGTCAGCGCTAATGATTTGCCGGACAGCTTACGTTCATTGCGGTTAGCGCTGGAAGCGGCGGTGCCGGTCGGTTTTGCCATGCACCGTAGCGATCAAGCACAACGCTCGACCATAAACGCGCTTGGCGTGGGCTTACATCAAATTTTGGATAAACACCCCAAGGTCAATGCCAAGCAAAACAAGCCTTATCAAACTTGGATACGTCAATTAGGTACGCTAGGCGGTGGCAATCATTTCATCGAACTGTGTTTGGATGAAAGCGATCAAGTGTGGATCATGCTGCATTCCGGAAGTCGAGGTATTGGCAATGTGATTGGCGAGTATTTCATCAATCTGGCAAAAAAGGACATGGGGCAGCATTTGGTGAATTTGCCCGATAAAGACTTAGCCTATTTTCGCGAAGGTGCGAAGCACTACGACGATTATTTGCTGGCAGTCAGTTGGGCGCAGGACTATGCAATGACCAATCGACGGGAAATGCTGCGTTTAATCGGCGAGGTATTACATAAAAAATGGCCGAAATTAACCTTCACCAAGGAAGTCATTAACTGCCATCACAACTATGTCGCTCACGAATGGCATTTCGATGCCAAAGTGCTGGTCACCCGCAAAGGCGCAATTCGCGCTGGCGAGGGTGAGCTGGGAATTATTCCGGGCAGCATGGGCGCACGCTCTTACATCGTGCGCGGTAAAGGCAACGAACAGTCCTTTTGTTCGTGCTCGCACGGCGCTGGCCGCCTTATGAGTCGTAGCGAAGCCAAGCGACGTTACAATGCCGACGATCTAGCCCATCAAACACAAGGCATTGAATGCCGTAAAGATAGCGGCGTGATCGATGAAATACCGGCCGCCTATAAGGACATCGAACAGGTTATGGCACAGCAACACGACTTAGTCGAAATCGTGCATCAATTGCGGCAAGTGATGTGCATTAAAGGCTAGTCAATTCAGGCAGGCGATTGCGAACATTTTTGACGTAAGCGCCTGCTCCCTAATATGAATTCTCACTCATGATAACCATGCGATGAACGGCAGCTTACTGCTTTGCTCTTGCCATTAGATGAAAAGCCTTGAATGTCGCTAACGGGTCGATTTCTGCATTTCATAACTTCCAGGACGATGTCATTCCTCTACGGATAATTCTTCGGATGCGATGATCGAACATGTCATTGTCACCGGTTCAGCCGCGCCTAGACTTTGCCCCGCGATTCCGCCGACCGCTAAAATTCAATCCGCTCCGGTGCGACTCGGAGCACCTCTTCGATGGTCGTGATGCCGGCCGCGACTTTCTCGGCGCCGCTGAGGCGGAGCGGGCGCATGCCTTCCTTGATGGCTTGTTTTTGCAGCAAGGCCGTGTCGCAACCTTCGACGATCAGCTTTTCCAAAGTCTGGCTGTTCTCGAAGATTTCGTAGATGCCTATCCGGCCGGCGAAGCCGGTGTTGCGGCATTCCTTGCAGCCGGTGGCGCGGTGGATTTGCTTGGGCGGGGCCACTCGGAACGGCGCGACCAGGGCTTGCCATTGGGCGTCGTCGACGGCGACCGGCGTTTTGCAATGCTTGCATAAGACCCGGATCAAGCGCTGCGCCATCACGCCCAATACGGTTTGCTGAATCAGGTAGCCGGGCACGCCCAAATTCAGCAAGCGGGTGACGGCGGCCGGGGCGTTGTTGGTGTGCAGCGTCGAGATGACCAGATGGCCGGTCAGCGAGGCTTGCACCGCCATTTCGGCGGTTTCCAAGTCGCGGATCTCGCCGACCATGATGATGTCGGGGTCCTGGCGCAGCAGGGTGCGGATGCCGCTGGCGAAGTCCAGGCCGATATTGGCCTGCACCTGCATCTGGTTGAAGACCGGTTCGATTTGCTCGATCGGGTCTTCGACGGTGCACAGATTGATTTCCGGCGTCGCCAGCCGTTTCAGCGTCGAATACAGCGTCGTGGTCTTGCCGGAACCGGTCGGCCCGGTAACCAGGATGATGCCGTGAGTCTGGCCGGTCATCCGATTCCAGATCGCCAATTCCTGCTTGTTAAAGCCGAGTTGTTCGTAATCGCGCAGCAGCACTTCCGGGTCGAATATCCGCATCACCAGTTTTTCGCCAAACGCGGTCGGCATTGTCGATAGCCGCAATTCGATTTCCTTGGCATTCATTTGGGTTTTGATGCGGCCGTCTTGCGGCAAACGCTTTTCGGCGATGTTCATCCGACCCAGGATTTTCAGCCGGCTCAGCACCGCGTTCATGATCGGCATCGGCAACTGGTAGACGTGGTGCAGGATGCCGTCGATCCGAAAGCGCACGTTGCCTTGTTGGCGGCGCGGCTCGATGTGGATGTCGCTGGCGCGTTGGTCGAAGGCGTATTGCAGCAGCCAGTTGACCAGATTGACGACGTGCTGGTTGTTGGCATCCAGGTCCGCCATTTTGCTGAGTTCGACCAATTGCTCGAAGTTCTGGCCGCCGCCGCGTCCTTCGTTTTGGGTTTGCGCGCCTTTCAGCGATTGCGAAAAGTTGTAAAACTCGTCCAGATAGCGCTTGATTTCGTCGGGATTGGCGAACACGCAGCGAATCTTGCCGTGGTGCATCTTGGCCAGGTCCAGTTGCCAGGCGCGGATGAAGGGCTCGGCGGTGGCGACGACAATTTCCTCGTCGTTGATCTTGATCGGCAGGATGTTGTAATTGACCGCATAGGCTTTGCTGAAGATCGCGGTCACGCTGGGTACGTCGATTTTCAGCGGGTCGAAATAGTAGTAGGGCAGCGCCAGCTTTTTGGCCAGCCATTGGGTGAGGTCTTCCTGAGTCAGCAGCTTGCCGAGTTGACTGCGGTCGGCCAATTCGCATTCGCTCAAAATTTTCAACGGATGCTTGTTGAGATTGATCTTGGCGGCCGCGTATTGGCGGCATTTTTCCAGGTCCGCTTTCGACAATATGCCGTCGTCGTCCAGCCACTGGATAATGCGCTGGATGTCCAGCTTGTGGTCTTCCGTCTTGCTTTCTTCCCGCATACGCCGCTTCTGGGTGAGTGGAAGGCTTAGTCTAGCCAAATCCGGCGGAAGTTGGGGAGAATTGCCCGTCCCGAGTAACGCTGACAATCTTGGGTGCTTGGACGGCCGATTTCAACGCCATTCGATGAAGCGGGTCGCGGCGAACCGAATGCTTGCAGTTGCCGCATGACGAATAACCTAGTGTTAAAGTAAACTATCGCCAACTTACACAGCGCGCGGTAGATCATGACGGCAGCAGACAACGTACATCCTCACGAAATTCATAAGTTCGGCGCTCAAGCGGAGCGCTGGTGGGACCCGAACGGCGAATTGCATACCTTGCACGCCGTTAATCCGCTTCGCTTGGCATTCATCGGCCGGCAAGTCGATTTGGCCGGCAAGCGGGTGGTTGACGTCGGTTGCGGCGGCGGCATTCTGACCGAAGGTTTGGCCGGGCAGGGCGCCGATGCCTTGGGTATCGATCTGAGCGAAGATTTGCTGGATATCGCCGATCTGCACAGTCTGGAAACCGGCGTGGCGGTCAATTACCGCAAGGTCAGCGCCGAACAATTGGCGGCCGAGGAGCCGGGCGGCTTCGACGTGGTGACCTGTATGGAAATGTTGGAGCACGTTCCCGATCCGGCTTCGGTGGTCAAGGCGTGCGCGACGTTGGTCAAACCGGGCGGTCTGGTGTTTTTTTCGACCTTGAACCGGGTGCCGAAGGCTTGGCTACTGGCGATCGTCGCCGCCGAGCATCTGCTGAAAATGGTGCCGAAGGGCACTCACGAATATAAAACCTTTATCAAGCCGGCCGAATTGGATCGAATGGCGCGGGCCGGCGGTCTGGAATTGCAGGCAATGACCGGCATCGAATACAACCCGTTCGCCAAGCGCTTCAGTCTGGGCCGCGATATCGACGTCAACTACATCGCCGCGTTCGCGCGTCCGGAATAAACCGCATGACCGACTTCAAACTGGAGTGCGTGTTGTTCGATTTGGACGGTACCTTGGTCGATACCGCGCCGGACCTGATCGCCTGTCTAAATCGAACGCTGGCGGCGCACGGTTTTGCCGAAATTGATCCGGCGACGGTGAAGCCGGCGATTTCGCGGGGCGCCATGGCGATGATTCGGCAAGCGGTTACGGTGGACGAAGCCACGGCGCAAATGATGTTGAGCGACATGTTGGACGCCTATCAGGCCAATATTGCCGAACACAGTCGCTTTTTCGACGGCATCGGCGATTGCCTGGACGCCATCGAAACCGCCGGTTTGAAGTGGGGGGTCGTGACCAACAAAAAGCAGCGATTTACCTCGCCGTTGTTGCGAGCGCTGGCGCTGGATACGCGCGTGGCTTGCGCGGTCAGCGGCGACACCACCGCGTTTAGCAAGCCGCATCCGGAGCCGATGTTCGAAGCTTGCCGGTTGGCCGGCGTAACACCCGAGCGCTGCGTCTACATTGGCGATGCGCCGCACGACATTGCCGCCGGCAAAAACGCCCGTATGAAAACTCTCGCGGCCTTGTACGGCTATTTGAACAGCGACGACCAGCCGGACACTTGGGGGGCGGACGCGATGATCGAACATCCCCGTCAACTGACGCAATGGATCCAAACCAGTCTATGTCATTGAACGATCGAGTTATTTTAATTACCGGCGCCGGCGGCGGTTTAGGGAGCGCGGCCGCGCTGGCTCTGGCCGGACAGGGCGCCAGCCTGATTTTGCTGGACAACAGCATCCCTAAATTGGAAAAGACCTACGACGCGATCGTCGAGGCCGGCGGTCCGGAACCGACGATGTACCCTTTCGATTTGGCCGGCGCCACCGAAGCTCAATATCAGGAAATGGCCGACGCCATCGCCGAGCGCTTCGGCGCATTGCACGGCGTATTGCATTCGGCGGTGGAATTCAGCGCGTTCAGCCCTATCGCCAATTACAAAACCAAGGATTGGGGGCATGCGTTGAACGTCAATCTGAACGCGGCGTTTTTGCTGTGCCGGGTGCTGCTGCCGGTGTTGTTGGCCGCCGAGCACGCCGCGATTGTGTTTACGTCGGATTCCTCGGCTCGCAAGGGCCAGGCCTATTCCGGCGCTTACGGCGTTTCCAAAATCGCCTTGGAAGGTTTCGCGGCGATATTGGCGGCCGAGTTGGAATCCGCCGGCAAAATCCGGGTCAACACCTTGGTGCCGGGGCCGGTCGACAGTCCGTTGCGGCGTAAGGCCTATCCGGCCGAAGACAAGGCGGCGCTGCCGGCGCCCACCAGTTTGCAGCCGGCCTACGTTTATTTATTCAGCGACGCCAGCCTCGGCGTCACCGGTCAAATTATTGACGCCCAGACATTCAACCGTTGAAACGAGCTATGGCAGACAGAGAAGTGGTGTTTTTAAACCGTGACGTCAACATTGTCACGATTCCCGACGGCCATCACGGCATGTTGCGCAAGGGTCAGGAAGTCACGATCCACCAGTCCTTGGGCAGTAACTATACGGTTTTCACCGATTACGGCCACATGGTGCGGATCGCCGGCGTCGACGCCGACGCGCTCGGCAAGGAGCCTCAGCATTTGCAGACCCTGGTGTCGGAAACCGATGCACAGGCGGTCGAGCGCAATTGCTGGGAAGTGATGAAAACCGTCTACGATCCGGAAATTCCGGTGAATATCGTCGATTTGGGCTTGGTCTACGGTTGCGACGTGACGGCCAACGCCAACGGTGGTCACGACGTCCAGGTACGGATGACGTTGACCGCGCCGGGTTGCGGCATGGGGCCGGTGATTCAAGGCGACGTCGAGAAGTGTATACGCGGTTTGCCCGGCGTCGATAGCGTGGACGTCGAAGTGGTCTTGGACCCGCCTTGGTCCAGGGAAATGATGTCGGAAGTGGCTCAGGTTCAATTGGGTCTGTTTTGAGCGGCGCCGGGAATCTGGCGGAAATTTGCCGCCTTGCCGCTTCGAAGGGGTGTTTTGTATTCTAAGTTTTTGAAAAATAAAGATTACAATAATATGGCACGGTCCTGGCTATCGATGGTTTGAACGCCAACTCGATCACTGGGGACCGTCATGAAAGAACAATCCGCCGAATTAGCCGTCGTCAGCAACAAAACCTTTGAAGCCTCGACGGCGGTCAATCTTCATCATTACGACATCAGCAGTGCCTTGCAAACCACGCTGGAGTTCGACGAACTGATCGGGATCTTTTGCAATAAGATTCAAGCCACGATCCCGCACAACGGCGTCGAATACAACAATCCGCTGTTCAATATGCACTATCAGCGCGGCGTGATGGCTCGCCACTCCTGCTCTTATGTCTTGAAAGTCGAGGAACAGGAACTGGGCGAACTAAAATTGACCCGCACCCAACGTTTTGGCCGCGACGAGCTGAAAATGCTGGAAAGCCTGTTGTGCTGTCTGATTTATCCGTTACGTAATGCCACGCTGTTTCAACAAGCCTTACGGATGGCGTATACCGATCCGTTGACCAAAACCAACAATCGCGCGGCCTTCAACGATAGCTTGCAACGCGAGGTCAAGCGGGCGGTACGCCACGGCCAGCATTTGTCCTTGGTCTTCGTTGATATCGATCATTTTAAGAATATTAACGACCAATACGGCCATGCTTGCGGCGATTTGGCCTTGGCATCGGTGGCCGCCTGGCTACGCGATAGCGTGCGCGGCAGCGATGCGGTTTACCGCTTCGGCGGCGAAGAGTTCGTGATTTTATTGGCCGACACCGACATCGACGGCGCCGGGATTATCGCCGAGCGTCTGCGCGCCGACATCGAGTCGCATACCCTGGCTTACGGCATGGATGTGTTGAATTTGACCGCCAGTTTGGGCGTTGCCACGCTGCAAGGCGACGACAGCGCGGAATTGCTGGTCAAGCGCGCCGACAAAGCAATGTACGCGGCCAAACAACGCGGCCGTAACCGGGTGGAATTGGCCGCCTGACGGCAAGGCCGGCAAAATCTTGCCGGCTCCGGCCGCTTAGTTTTCGAACACGTCGGCGCCCTTGGGTGCTTTGAAGTTAAACAAGGCTTCTTCCAGCTTGGGATTGATCTGGATGTTGGAAAAATAGATACGCGTCAATTGGCCGAAATTATCGCTCAATTCCATGCCGCCCAACTGGTCGCGCTCCAAGCCGATCAGGATGTATTTGAAGCCGCTTTCCTCGTTCTTGGGCGACAATTTCACCCAATTCATGCCTTCGTCCTCGCCTTGCTCTCGCAACGTGAATTTCTCTTCGATGTCGATTTGACCGGTCAACAGCAAGGCCGGCGTCGAACCCAGCGAATCGTCCAATTGCTTGACCGTGACCTGCTCCAAATCCGCATCGTAAAACCAGACCTTGCCGCCATTGGATACGATTTCCTGGACGAAGGGTTTTTGATAATTCCAGCGGAATTTGCCGGGGCGGCTCAAATAAAACTTGCCGCTACTGGTTTGTGCCGGTTTGCCGCTCTTGTCCAGCGTCACTTGGCGGAAGTCGGCGGCCAGCGCGCTCGAGCCGGCCAAAAAAGTTTTCAATCGGGCGATCGGCGTTTCCTCCGCGTGCAATGGGGTGGCGCATATCAAGCAAAAAACGAAGCTAAGAATTTTCATCGGTTAAAAAGGATTGAGGTTGTTAAGCCAGTTGCCGTCGGTTTCGCCGCCGCCGCCGCATTCGGAAAATTGGCTGGGGCCGGAGCCGTCAATAAAGGGCAGTAATTTGGCGCCGGGGCAGTCCTCGGTACTGAGCAAACCGGTGGACGGATCGATCCACTTCATTTCGACATTGTCCGGCCGGATCAGACTGACCGGCTTTTTCGAGACCTGCCGCATCAGATCGGCCCAGATTTGCAGTGCGCCGCTGCCGCCGGTCAGGCCGGTCGGCTTGTTGTCGTCGCGGCCGACCCAGACCACCGACAGCAAATCGCCGCTGAAACCGGCGAACCAGCTATCCCGCAACTGATTGGTGGTGCCGGTCTTGCCGGCCAGCGCCATGCTTTGCGGCATGTAGCTGTAGGCCGAGTGGCCGGTGCCGGCATACATCACTTCCTGCAGTATCGTGTTGGTGATGAAGGCGGCGGCGGGATCGACGGCCTGATGGACCGTGAACGGATAGCTTTGCAACGCCTTGCCGTCGGCGGCATTAACCGCCCGAATCGAGCGTAGCGGCGTCGCGAAGCCGTCGCCGGCCAGGGTCTGGTAAAGTTGGGTGACTTCGAACGGCGTCAGGGCTTGGGCGCCGAGCAGGAAGGACGGATATAGATTCACCGGCCGCGACACGCCCATCGCCTTCAGGGTGTTGGCGATTTTGCCCAACCCGATGTCCATGCCGATCCGCACCGTCGCCAGATTGTAGGAATGGGTCAGCGCGGTATGCAGCGGTACCACGCCGTGCTCGCGATTGTCGTAGTTATCCGGCGACCAGGTTTTGCCGCTGCCGTCGTCCAACGCGATCGCGGTATCGCTGATCGGCGTGGCGATCGTGTAGCGGTCGGGGTGTTCCAGCGCGGTTAGATATACCACCGGTTTGATCAACGAGCCGATCGGCCGGACCGCGTCCAGCGCCCGGTTAAAGCCGGTCGTGACCGCGCTGTCGCGACCGCCGACCAACGCGACGATCTCGCCGTTGTCGCGGCGGGTGACGATGGCGGCGCTTTGCAAATCGTCGCTTTTCGGGCTTTTTTCCAGGTGTTTCAGTTTGTTCGCCAGCGTTTGCTCCAAGGTGTCCTGCGTACGGGTGTCCAGCGTCGTTACAATGCGCAAGCCTTCCGAGGTCAGATCCTCTTCCTTGTATTCCTGTCTAAGTTGGCGTTTGACCAAGTCGATGAAATCCGGAAAACGGTTGGCCGAGCGGTGTATCACCTTGGCCACACCCAACGGCTGCTTTTTGGCTTCGCTGGCCTGTTGTTCGTCGATATAGCCTTCGGCGAGCATCGAGTCCAGCACCAGATTGCGTCGATCCAGAGTGTGGTCCGAATTGCGGCGCGGGTCGTATTCCGACGGTCCGCGCACCAGCGCGACCAGCGTAGCGACCTGCGGCAGATTCAGCGTTTTCAGCGATTGGCCGAAATAAAACTCGCTGGCCAGACCGAAGCCGTGTACCGCGCTGGAACCGTCCTGGCCCAGGAAGATTTCGTTCAAGTAGGCTTCCAGTATCTCGTCCTTGCTGTAGCGGTACTCCAGAATCAGCGACATCAGCACTTCCTTGAGCTTGCGCCGTAGAGTGCGTTTGGGGTGCAGGAAGAAGTTTTTCACCAATTGCTGGGTGATCGTGCTGCCGCCCTGCACCATGCCGCCGGCCTTCAGATTGTTCCACATCGCCCGGGCGATACCCTTGGGCGAGATGCCGAAGTGATGATAAAAATCGCGGTCCTCGGTGGACAGCAAGCCTTGCACCAGGGTCGGCGGCGCTTCGTCCAACTTGATCAAAATGCGGTCTTCCTTACGGGTCGGATAGAAGCTGCCGATTTGCACCGGGTCCATCCGCAAGATCGCGACGCTTTCGCCGGTCGCGGCATCGGCTATGCTAGTCACGCCGCCGCCGGCGAAGCCGACGATGATTTTGCGGCTGTCTTGCGGCGTGTCGCCGAAATTGAAGGCGCGGGTCTTCAGCGAGACTTGACTACCCTTGACCACGTAAGAGCCCTCGGCGGCCAGTTGCGGGTCCATCCGGTAATGCAGTTGTTGTAACAAGTCCTCGAAGCTTTTAGCGGACATCTCGTAGCCGTTGTATAGCTCGACCGGACTGGCGTAGACCCGGGCCGGGATCGACCAGCGCTTGCCTTCGAATTGTTGGCGAACGGTATAATCCAGGTAGAAGGTGTAAACCGCCAGGGCCGCCAACGCGGTCAGCGCCACGGTGATTGCGCCGCGTATCAACCAGTTGGATTTCGAGGACGTTTTTTTGCGTCTGACGGTGAGTTTTCGGTATCTGTTGGGTCGTTTGGCCATTCAGTGTTGGGAGTCTGCCGCTCTAAGGCGCGTTGCGGTGTGGCTCCACTGCGGTGGAGGCGGGTCGTTGGCAATAACGGCGTATTATCCAATAATTTTATCTCGGTCGCGACTAACACGGCCGACCGGCGGTAGACGCAAGGGGGACGGATGAGTTCAATCGGACGGATTTTCGGGTTCGACAGGACGGTTTATCGAACATTAAGCCTACGGCTAATCTGCGGCATACTCGCGCTGATCATGCAGACCGGACTCCGCGCGGCTGACGCGGCCGACATCGAAGCGTTCGTGCGCGACGGCTGCGAACACTGTTTGGAAGCCGAGGCGTTTTTGGCCCGCTTGCATGCCGAGCAACCCACTTTGCGTATCGAGGTGCATAACGTTAGCCGGGAAACCGACGCCGCCGCGCGGATGCGGTCGCTAGCCGGCGCCGAGACGGCGGGTTTGCGCTTACCCGCGTTTTACGTCGGAGGGCGCTGGATTATCGGGTATAGCGCGGGCGGTCTCAGCGACGAGCAGATCCGCGCGGCATTGCGGGGCTCGCAGCGGGCCGATATCGCGACCGGCGACGCCGGCAGTTGCAGCGTCGTTCCCGAGACAAGTTGCGAAACGCCTGAGGTGGTACCCGACTCGCAGCCGGAAAGTTTCGGCTTCACGTTTCTGGGCCGGCGGATTGATTTAGATCAGGTCGGGTTACCGCTGTTTACGCTGGCAATGGGCTTGCTGGACGGTTTCAATCCGTGTTCGATGTGGGTGCTACTCTTAATGCTCTCGATGCTGGCGCCGATGCAACAGCGGATGCGGATGCTGGCGGTGGCCGGCACCTTCGTGGTCGTGGAGGGCATCGCCTATTTCTTGTTCATGGCGGCGTGGCTGAATCTGTTTTTGCTGATCGGTTGGTCGCGCGGCTCGCAGTGGGCGATCGCGGCCATCGCGATAGTGGCCGGCGCCATCCATCTGAAAGACTTTTGGGCGTTCGGACGCGGATTTTCGCTATCGATTCCGGCGTCCGCCAAGCCGGGCATATACGCGCGGATGCGGGCCATCCTACAAGCCGACAACTTGTTCGGTGCCATCGTCGGCGCCGTGGTGTTGGCTGTGCTGGTTCAGGTCGTCGAGTTCATGTGTACTTCCGGTTTTCCGGCTTTGTATACCCGGATACTGACGCTGCGCCAGTTGCAAGGGGTCGAATATTACGGTTATTTGCTGCTCTATAATGCCGCCTATATGCTGGACGACGTGATTGTGCTGGCCGTCGGCGTCTGGACGCTGAGTCAGCGGCGGCTGCGGGAACGCGAAGGACGTTGGCTCAAATTGCTCAGCGGACTGGTCATGGTAGGATTAGGGCTTTATTTGCTGGTTTGAGGACCGGCTGCGCGCATTGGAACTTGGAGAGAGTCGGGAGTATTCGTGGTAGATAACAAGCGCAGACATCCGCGTCTGAAACACCGGGCTAAGATCCGGGTGACGGTTCCGGTTTCGACCGAGACGCAAATCCTCGACATGCGGGATTTCTCCGAAACCGGGTTGTATTTGTTCTGTCCGGTAGAATTGATCCCGCCAATGGGGGCGGTCGTCGAAGTCCAGACCACCGAGTTCGACGACGCGCCGGTGCAGATGGCCAGGGTGGTCAGGATCGATCCGAACGGCGGTTTTGCGGTCGAGTTCGGCGCCGACTGATCAGGCCCGCACATTCAGGTGCTGGCCGGAGTTTGGCGCTTGTTGGCTTTTTAGCAATTCGGCGCGCGCTTTGGCCGCCATCGCGCTGGCTTGCCCGGCCACGCTCAAATCCTGGCCTGACGGTTGGGCAGGCGCCAAGGCGGCCCGGCGTATCGTATCGGCCTTGGCCAACGTGGCTTGCGGATTGCCGCTGACTTCCGACGTGTCGATGCCGACGTCGCCGCCGGTCGCGTAGCGCACCCCGTCCGGGCCGGTGACGTACTGAAAGTGGGCGCCGCCGGTTGCCAGGCCGCCGGCTGCACTCAGATGGGCTTGCTCGTGCGCGCGGACTTCCCGGTCGCGGGTTTTCAGTTTTTGAACTTGCGCGAGTTGTTCGTCGCTGAGCTGGGCGCTGGCCCCGGTTTGCTGGGTTTTGGTCGAGTCTTGCCGCGCGGCGGCGGAACCGCTCTTCGCCGAACCGGAATAGTCGGGGAATTGAGTGTTGGCGAGGGCCGGAATCGACATGCTGGCCTCCGGAAAGGATAGGCAGGTACTTTACCGCAAGTTTCAGCCGTGGCTCAAGTTTCGGCTTCCGTGGTCTGTCGCCGCAACGCCCAAACCACGTGTTCCCTGACCAGCTCTGAATCGTGGTCCAGCCGGCCGGCCAACGCCGCGCGAATCGCTTGGTCGGCTCTGGCGTTGCCCAGCGCGACGGCGATATTGCGTAGCCAGCGCGCGTGGCCGATGCGGCGGATCGCCGAGCCTTCGGTGCGTTGCAGGAATTCGGTTTCGCTCCAGCCGAATAGTTCGATCAGCGTGGCGCGGTCCAAGCGGTGGCGCGGTTGAAAGTCCGCTTCGCCGCTGAGTGTGGCGTAGCGATTCCACGGGCAAATCAATTGGCAGTCGTCGCAGCCGTAAATCCGGTTGCCGAGCAGCGGTCGCAGTTCCTCGGGAATGCTGCCGTGCAACTCGATCGTTAAATAAGACACGCAACGCCGGGCATCGACTCGGTAAGGCGCGACGATGGCCTGGGTCGGGCAGATGTCCAGGCAGGCTCGGCAAGTGCCGCAATGCGAAGCGACCGGCGTGTCGGCCGGCAGGGCCAGATCGGTATAGATTTCGCCGAGGAAAAACCAGGAGCCGGCTCGGCGGTTGATTAAATTGCTGTGCTTGCCTATCCAGCCTAGCCCGGCTTTCTCGGCGATGGCTTTTTCCAGCACCGGTGCGCTGTCGACGAACACCCGGTAGCCGAATCGGCCGATCTCGGCGGCGATTTTGTCGGCCAGTTTTTGCAGACGGCTACGTAACAGTTTGTGATAGTCGCGGCCCAGGGCGTAGCGCGACACGAAGGCAGCGGCCGGATCGTTCAGCCGCTCGGCCATGCTGCTCCGATGCTCCGGTAGATAATCCATCCGCGCCGAAATGATGCTGAGCGTGCCGGGCTGCAAGTCGGCCGGCCGGCTGCGTTTAAGGCCATGCGCCGCCATATAGTACATCTCGCCGTGCATCCCGTCCGCCAGCCAACGCTGCAAGTGGCCTTCGGCGCTGGTCAGATCGGTATCGCTGATGCCGAGTTGTTGAAAGCCCAAGTCCAGGGCCCAGGCCCGAATGTTGGCAACGAATTCTTCGGTGGCGACGAAATGACTTGGGGGCATGGCGGGCAGGAAAATATAATGGGTTTACTGCGTCATTTTACACAAGCCCATGCCCTCAGCCGACCAAGTCTACAGCGTTGCCGAAATCCGCGAAGCCGAGCGGCGAGCGATGGCCGAACACGGCATCGCCGGTGCGGTCATGATGGCCAGGGCTGGGGCGGCCGCGTTCGAACAAATCCGGCGCCACTGGCCGGAACGTCGGCGCCTGACGGTGTTTTGCGGTGCCGGCAATAATGCCGGCGACGGCTATGTCGTGGCGCGCTTGGCCTTGCTGGCCGGTTATCGCGTCGACGTGCATGCACTATCGGATTCGGCCCGCTTGCCGGTGGATGCCGCCGACGCCTCCGAGGGCTTTTTTCAGGCCGGCGGCCGCATCGAGGTTTTGGGCGACAGTCTGCCCGGCGACAGCGTGGTCGTCGACGCACTACTCGGCATCGGCTTGAGCCGGCCGGTATCCGAGCCTTACGCGTCGGCAATCGCCGCGATCAACGCATCCGCCGCGCCGGTAGTCGCTCTCGATGTACCGTCCGGATTGGACGCGGATACCGGCAATGTCTTGGGCTGTGCGGTGGCCGCCGATTTGACCGTGACCTTTATCGGGCTGAAACGCGGCTTGTTGACCGGTTTTGCGGCCGACTATTGCGGCGAAGTCGTGTGCGATAGCCTGGCCTTGCCCGACGAGGTGCTGGCGGGTGCCGGTTCGATTTACCGACTGACCAAAACCCCGCCGCCGCCTCGCCCGCGCGTCGCGCATAAAGGCCACTGCGGCCATGTATTGGCGGTTGGCGGCAATCTGGGTTATAGCGGCGCGATTCGATTGGCCGGCGAAGCCGCGTTACGCACTGGTGCCGGCTTAGTCAGCATCGCGACGCGAGCCGTGCATAGCGCCGTCCTGAATCTTGGCCGGCCGGAATTGATGTGCCACGGCGTCGAATCCTCCGCGGATTTGGCAAGTCTGTTGGACAAGGCCAGCGTCGTCGTTGTCGGTCCGGGTTTGGGGCAAGACGCCTGGGCACGGACGATGTTCGCGGCGGTACTGGCGTCCGGCAAGCCCTGCGTGGTGGATGCCGATGCCTTGAACCTGTTGGCGGCTCGGCCGGAGCGCCGCGATCATTGGATTTTAACGCCGCATCCCGGCGAAGCCGCTCGATTGTTGGGTTCGACGACCGCCCAAGTCGGCGCCGACCGGTTTGCGGCGTTAGTGAGCTTGCAACAGCGCTACGGCGGCGTTTGCGTACTGAAAGGCGCGGGTAGCCTGGTCGGCGATGGCGAACGCATCTACGTGTCGTCCACCGGCAATCCCGGCATGGCGAGCGGCGGCATGGGCGATGTTCTCGCCGGACTGCTGGGCGGACTACTGGCGCAGGGCTGGTCGGCGCCGGAAGCGGCCAGACTGGGTGTTTACGTACACGGCGAAGCCGCCGATCGCCTGGCCTTGCGTCACGGTGAGCGCGGCTTGTTGGCCGGCGATTTGCCGGCGGAAATCAGAGAGTTACTCAATTGATCGAAATCGAATTGATCGACGCTTCGGAAACCGAAGCCTTCGGCGCGGCGTTGTGGCAAGCAATGCCGGACAAATGCCTGATGTTTTTGAACGGCGATCTGGGGGCGGGCAAAACCACGCTGATTCGCGGCGCGTTGCGCGCGGCGGGCTATGGCGGAACCGTCAAAAGTCCGACTTTCAGTTTGGTCGAGGAATACCGCTTGAACGGCCGCGCCTTGTTTCATTTTGATTTGTATCGGCTGAAAGATCCCGAAGAATTGGAATGGATAGGGATGGCCGACTATTTAGCCGAGCGGGCTTGGTGTTGTATCGAATGGCCGGAGATGGGGATGGGACAACTGCCGGCGGCCGACCTGGAATTGACCCTGAATTACGTTGGCGAGCATCGCACGGTTCAAATCAATCACTTACGTGGCGATTGGGAAAATTCGATAAAACTACACTGGAAAAACAAAGACCTATTGCTATAATCTCAACGGAATTGTCACTTTTGGGCTAACGGCTATGCAGCGAATGTCTCGAATTTTCTGGACGGTGGTCTTGTCTACCGCCGCTCATGCCGTTTTGGCGGCTCAGGCCGAACTGGCCGGTATCCAGTACGGAGCCGCGTCGCAAGTGTCGTTCGCGTTGCCGGGTCCGGTCAAACACCACGCATTCGTGTTGAAAAGTCCTAGCCGTTTGGTCGTCGATTTCGTCGACGCCAAATTCGCCGCGCCACCCGCGCAGCCGCCCGCCGATCATCCCTTGTTTCTGAACGTCCGTAGCGGCATGCACAACGGCAACGATGTGCGAGTCGTCGTCGAACTCAAAAGCGACGCCGATGCCAAGGCCGCGCTGTCCGGTAACGCCTTGCAAATTCAATTAACGCCCAAGGACGAGCCGGTAGCGGCACTGAAACCGCTGGTTAAGCCGGAAGTCGCTAAGTTGGAAAAAGCCGCGCTTGCCCAAGAGCCGGTTGCGAAGCCGGAGTTAAAGCCGGCGGTATTGAAATCCGCCGTTAAGGCCAAGGGCCGGGACATTGTCGTCGCCATCGACGCCGGTCACGGCGGTAAGGACGTCGGCGCTCAGGGTAACAACGGCACGCAAGAAAAAGACGTGGTACTGGCTATCGCCAAACGATTGGCGGCTTCCATCAATCGCCAACCGGGCATGAAAGCCGTGATGATTCGGAACGGCGACTATTTCGTCAAGCTACGCGAGAGGGTGCGCATCGCCCAAGACGCCAAGGCGGATTTGTTCGTATCCATTCATGCAGATGCGTTCGACGATCCGTCCGCCCATGGCGCTTCGGTCTATACCCTGTCGAATAACGGTGCGTCCAGCGCGGTGGCCCGGTTTTTGGCGGACAGCGAAAACGCGGCTGATAAAGTTGGGGGCGGCGACGGTCGCGATGAGGCCTTGGCTTCGGTATTGATGGATCTCTCGCAAAAGGCGGCCAAGGATGCCAGCCTGCACATCGGCAACAAGGTCCTGAAAAACGTCAAGTCGGTGGGACATTTACATCGCAGCAACGTCCAAAAAGCCGGTTTCGTTGTGTTGAAGTCGCCGATTCCGTCGATTTTGGTGGAAACGGCGTTTATTTCCAACCCGGACGAAGAGCGCCGACTGAACAGCGCCGGGTATCAGCAACAGATGGCCTCGGCGGTGTTCGGCGGCATCATGGCGCATTTCCGGCAATACGCGCCGGCCGGCACGCTGATGGCGCAGTTGTATAAAGCCGGCGGCGGCAGCCGTCTGGCCGCGATCGAAAAAACCGAGCCGGTGGCGGCCGTTAAAACGGAGCCGACGCCGTCGGCAGTTAGCGAAACCGTTGTGGTCGCGGCGCCGTCGGCCAACCAACACGTGATCGGGCGGGGTGAGACTTTATCGGAAATCGCCCAACAATACGGCGTTTCGATGCGGGCGATCCGCGATGCCAACGCAATGAACGACGGCAATCTACGTGCCGGCCAAGTCATACAAATCCCTCGCAGCAGCTGATTTTTACCGGGTGGTCGCGTCCAAGCGCTTTGACTTTTTCGCCAGTTGCGCTGTACATTGGCAGGTTTTTTAAAACCAAGCCTGGAGCTCGATATGACTCAACTGCCCAACTGTCCCCAATGCCAATCGGAGTTCACCTACGAAGACGGCGAAAGTTATGTTTGTCCCGAGTGCGGACACGAATGGGCGAAGCAAGCCAACACCGACGCCGGCGAAGCGGCCAAGGTCGTGACCGATGCCTACGGCAACGTGCTTCAGGACGGCGACAGCGTGACCGTGATTAAGGATCTGAAAGTCAAGGGTTCGTCGGCTGTCGTCAAGGTCGGGACCAAAGTTAGGAACATCCGTTTGGTGGACGGAGACCACGATATCGACTGCAAGATCGACGGTATCGGCGCGATGGGTTTGAAGTCGGAATTCGTTAAAAAGGCTTGAACAAACGCCGTCGGCCGGACGGCCGACCACTAAGGCCGAGCGACGGTTTTTTGCAACGTTGCTGTCATAAACGCTGGATAGAATCGGGGCTTTTCCATCCCATGATTCGAGACATCCTTCATGCGTTTAACATCCACCCTGTTTTGCTCCGGGATGCTGTTGGCCAATGCGGCTATAGCGACACCGGTTTTCGTCAACGGATTGACCATTTCCGGCGCGACCGGCGACAGTTTCGGCACGTCGGTCAACGACGGCCGGGTCGGCTTTTTCTCCGACATTTATTACGATCCCAACCGTAACGAGTGGTGGGGCTTGTCCGACCGCGGTCCCGGCGGCGGTTCGTTGAATTACGAGACCCGCGTGCAACGCTTCAGTTTGGACATCGATAGCCAAACCGGCGCGATTTCCAATTTCACGCTGCTGCAAACGCTGAAGTTTTCCAAGTCCGGCGCGGCCCTGAACGGCATTGCCCCCAATCCGACCGGAACCTTGGGTAACGCCTTCGATCCGGAAGGTGTGGTGGTCAATCCGCGCAGCGGTAATTTGCTGGTGTCCGACGAATACGGTCCGTCCTTGTACGAAATCGACCGCAACACCGGCGCCGTGGTGAAAACCTATGCGACGCCGGCGAATCTGGTGCCGCGCAACAGCGCCAGCGGTACGGCCAATTACGCGGCCGACACCGGTAACGATGCCGGCAAGCGCACCAACCGCGGTTTCGAAGGCTTGGCGATCAGTCCGGACGGCAAATACGCCTACGCGATCCTGCAAAGCGCGATGCTGGATGAAGGGGCCGGTAACGGCAAAGTTAACCGCATTGTCAAGTTCGATACCGAAACCGGCGCCGCCGTGGCGCAGTATGCCTACGAAATGAAGCGTTCCGGCCAAGGCCAGGGCGTATCGGCGTTGGTGGCGATCAACGACCACGAGTTTTTCGTGTTGGAGCGCAACAATCGCGGTGTCGGAGTCGGCGCCGATTTGGCGACCGCCGATAAGGAAGTCTACAAGATCGATCTGGCCGGGGCGACCGATGTCAGCAACATCGATCTGGACTCCGGTGCGAGCTATACCAAAGTGAGCAAGTCCGCGCAAATTATCGACCTGGACGCCAACACGCTGGCGGCGTTGGGCAATAAGTCGCCGGAGAAATGGGAAGGACTGGCAATAGGACCTAAATTGGCCGACGGCAGTTATCTAATGTTAGCCGGCACCGACAACGACTACAGCGTCACTCAAAACGGTAGCGGCCAGCAATTCGACGTGTACTTTCGGTTTAGCGATGCCGATCCTTATGCCGGCTCGATTCAATGCCCGCTGGGCGAAACCAGCGGTTGCGCGTGGACTTCAAATGGTAGTGCCGCCAGTCTGACCGACGAATACAGCCTGCTGCCGGGCGTGCTGCACGCCTACAAGGCTTCGGCCGCCGATTTGGCCGGCTACGTCGCGCCGGTACCGCTACCGGCGGCGTTTTGGATGTTCGGTTCCGCTCTGCTGGGCTGGGTCGCTTATCGCGGGAAAAGCCGCGACTGAGCCGGCCGGATTGGCGACTGAGATGGCCGTGGCTTTAGTCGCTCGGTCGCCTTGCACCGACGATCGTCAAATGGTTTTCGGCCTGGAGAACGAAAAAAATGCTTGTAGCGGCTTCAGCCGCGATCGGCGGCTTTCGAAGTAAGGAAATGCTTGAAAACCGGCTGGTGTGACGCACGAGCCGGCATTTTTCCGCGTGGCGGGCGCTTTAACTGGCGGCGCCGGCCGCGGTGGCCTCCGGAACCTCGATCAGGCTGCCGGTTTTGACGTCGTAAACGTATCCATACACCGGAATGTTACCCGGAACCAATGGATGGGCCTTGATGCGCTTGACGTCTTCCAACACGCTGTCCGCCTGATTCTTAATGGTCAGCCAATTGATGAATTTGCCGTCGGTGGAACCTGGACCCGCGCCGTGATCGTGCCAGCCGGACGCGTCGACGCTGGCGGTTTCCAGGCTGCTGGCCAGCAAATCGCTCATGATTTCGTTGGTAAAGGTTTCCATGCCGCAATCGGTATGGTGAATCACAAACCACTCTTTCGTGCCCAGCAATTTATAAGAAATCACTAGCGAGCGAATTGCGTCGTCGCTGGCGCGGCCGCCGGCGTTACGGATGACGTGGGCGTCGCCCTCGGACAGACCAGCGTATTTGGCAGGGTCCAGGCGGGCGTCCATGCAGGTCAGAATGGCGAATTGGCGGGCGGGCGGCATCGCCAGATCGCCTTTGTTGAATTCGGCGACATAGCCGCGATTGGCTAGGAGTACTTCGTTAAGAATTTTGCTCATAATTACCTCGGTGGGGTGGGGGAAAAGACGTCTGGTTTAAGACAGCAAAACCAGACGATGTAACGACTATCTCCGGGGCGCATTCTATCGACCTTGCTCTCTGGTTTAAAGAGGCGAATTGGTTTATAAATCTTAAACCACAGGTTTATAAATAGGTGCCATGGATAAGTTTAACAACATGCGGGTGTTTTGCCGGATCGTCGAGCTCGGCACCTTCTCGGCGGTTGCTCGAGAATTGAAGTGCTCGACGATGATGATCAGCAAATATATGGCCCAGCTCGAAGCGTCGTTAGGCGTGGTTCTGTTGAACCGCACCACGCGTAGCTTGAGTTTGACCAGCGCCGGCGAGGCTTACTACCATCGCAGCCGGCAGTTGCTGGAGGACTTGGCCGATTTGGAAGCCGCTACCGGTCAGATGGGCGAGCGCATCAAGGGCCACATCAAGGTCAGTGCACCGATCGATTTCGGCGGCATGTACATGGTACCGGTCATCGAACGCTTTTTGCTAACCTATCCGGAAATCAAGATATTGATGACCTTGGACAACAAACCGCCTAATTTGCGCATCGGCAACTTCGACATTTCGCTGTTGGTCACCGATACCCTGGACCCCGGCGTAGTGGCGCGCAAGATCGCAGAAACCGAACTATGCACCTATGCGTCTCCCGCCTATTTGACCGAACAAGGCACGCCGCAACATATAGAGGATTTGAGCGACCACCGCTGCCTGCATTACGTCGATACACCGCACGGCGATTATTGGTTGTTTAACGTCGCCGGCGAATTGCAGCGGATTAAAGTGGATTGGTTGCTGGCCTCCAACAACGGCCGGGCGCTATGCCAAGCCGCCGCGTTGGGCATGGGCATCGTGCGGGCGCCGCGCCTGTCGGCCGCGCCGCATTTGCAAAATGGCGAGTTGGTCGAAATTCTCAAGGATTACCAGCGCCCGGCGCTGGCGGTCTACGCCACCTATTTGCAACGCCGATTTTATCCGGCCAAACTCACCGCCTTCGTCGAATTTCTGCTGGACTATTTCGGTAAGTGACGCGAGAGGCAAGAGACGATTCGGATGGACCCAAGTTGGCCGCCGAGTCGCGATTGCGGGTCAAAAACAGGCCCGACTGATAATCCGTGAGCGGCGAATATCGTTTTGCACTGCTACGCCCGGAGTGGCAAATCTCGATTTGCCTGATAACTTCTGCCAAATCCGCCAAACCTGGAATCGCAGGCTATCGGCGTATTATGTTTAGTTAAAACCGATTTGCTTGGTTTCAGTCTGTTGCTCAAGCTTATGACTGGCGTAAATTGCTTGTGCTTCCGCGTCGTTATCCAGCGGATACACGCCTATCGCCTGGCCGGCGGCGGCTTTTGCTCCCTTGGATTCACGCAATAGAGTCCAGAGGGAGCCGATTTTGGCGGTATTGGTTTACTGACGCCATTGCGCGAGCAGCGCGAGCTGTTGTTCGAGCGTCGGCAGGCCGGGTCTGGCGCCCAAGCGTGTGCAGCACAAGGCGCCTGCCGCGCTGGCGTAGCGCAACAGGGTTTGCCATTCCAGGCCGGCGGCCAGACCGGCGGCGAAGGCGCCGTGAAACGCATCGCCGGCGCCGGTGCTGTCCACCGCCAGCACCGGCGGCGCTTCCAACGCGCCGGTTTCCGTGCCGCGCCGCCAGATCAAACCGCGCGCGCCGAGCGTGATGACGGCGGCCGGCGCGAGTTCGGCGAATTTGACCAGCGCCGCCTGTTCGTCGCCGGCATATTGCACGGCCATTTTTTCCGAGCAAACCGCATAATCGACTTTGTCCAACAGGGCCAAGGTGCCGGCGTGCAGCGAGCCGCCGTCCAGCACGCTGCCGGTCTGGTCGTCCGCCGCCGCCAGCGCGGTCAGCGATAGTCCCGGTTCGTGACCGTCGCAAAGCAGGACTTTGGCTTCCCGGCCGGTGAAGCTTAATCGCTCGGCCGGCAAGGCTTCGGTCCCGCCTTTGTAATTGATGAGGGCCCGTTGGCCGTTGGGCTTGACCAGTACCGCCGATAGCGGCGTCGGCGAATCGCCGCGCACCACCCATTGCGTACCGACCCCGGCCGCCAGCAATTCCCGCAAGTGGCTGTCGCCGTAGACGTCGTTGCCCAAATAGCCGCAGAAGCCGGCGCTAGCGCCCAATCGGGCGACCGCCACCGCCGCGTTGGCGGCCGGTCCGCCGCCGCAGCCAAGCAAGTCGTCGGCGACGGTCTTTTCGTCGGGACCGGGATGGTGCGAAATCGCGAATACCAGGTCGTAACTGGCGTGACCTATGCAAAGTACATCCAAGCGTTGGGCGTTCGTTGTCATCGGCGGATTGTGTTCGTGGTTAAATGAGCGATTATACCTTCCGAACCGACCGGAAAAGTCCGGCGATGCCTTGAGACGCAGGCGGGCAGATGATTTAATGTCGTCCGTTTTTCCGGTCGCGTCGCGGCCGGTATGTTCGCCGGCCGGCCGGTTTATCCCGTTACCTTTACCAAAACCTTGAATATCAAAGCCGTTTTAGTGTCCCTTTCCTTATTCGTTTTGTCGGAGTCCGTCTTGAGCGCTGAACCCAACCCAAGTCCCGTGGAAGAGCGAGTGCAAGCGCTATTGGCGCAAATGACGTTGGAAGAAAAAGTCGGCCAAATGACCCAGATCGACTTCAGCGTGGTGTCGGTCGCCAATGGTCAGGATGCCGAGAATCCGGTCGATCAAGCCAAATTGGACGACGCCATCTTTAATCATCACGTCGGTTCGATTCTGAATACGCCGACCACGCCGAACAACCGTGCCCAGCCTATCGAAAAATGGCGGAACATCACCCAAAGCATTCGGGACACCGCCGCGCGGTCGCGCTTGAAAATTCCGGTGATTTACGGCATCGACGCGATCCACGGCGCCACCTATACCCAAAACTCGGTCTTGTTTCCGCAGGCGATCAGCATGGCGGCGACCTTCAATCCCGAATTGTCGTTCAAGGAAGGCGAAATCGTCGCCCGCGAGGTCAAAGCTTCCGGTTTGGACTGGAATTTCTCGCCTGTGATGGACATTGGCCGACAGCCGCTGTGGCCGCGATTGTGGGAAACCTACGGCGAGGACGTGCATCTGGCGCAAATCCTGGGCGGCGCGTTCATTAAAGGCCACCAGGGCGAGGATATGGCCGCCGCCGACAAGGCGCCGACCTGTCTAAAGCATTACGTCGGCTACAGCTATCCGTTGAACGGCAAGGATCGCACGCCGGCCTGGATCGGCGAACGGGCCTTGCGCGAATGGTTTTTACCCGGATTCGAAGCCGGCGTATTGGCCGGCGCACCGACCGTGATGATTAACTCGGCCGAAGTCGATGGCATACCCGGCCACGCCAATTATCATTATCTGACCGAGATCCTGCGCGGCGAACTGGGTTTCAAAGGCTTCACGGTGTCGGACTGGGAAGACATCATCCGTCTGCACACCCGCGACAAACTGGCGGCCAGCCCGCGCGAGGCGGTGAAGATGGCGGTGATGGCCGGCGTGGATATGAGCATGGTGCCGTTCAATTTCAGCTTTTACGATTTATTGCTGGATTTAGCCAAAAGCGGCGAAGTGCCGCTCAGCCGTATCGACGAGGCGGTGGCGCGCATTCTGCGCGTCAAATTCCAAACCGGTCTGTTCGAGCGTACCGAGCCGGCCTTGCCGGTGGCCGGCTATTTCGCGACCGCCGAGGCGGTTGAGGTCAATCGACAAGCGGCGCGGGAAGCCATCGTATTAGCGAAAAACGACAACCGCATGCTGCCGCTGTCCAAAACAGCCAGTATTTTGGTGACCGGTCCGACCGCCAATCTGCTCAGTGTGATGAACGGCGGTTGGACGATTACCTGGCAAGGCGCGTCCGAGGAACTGTATCCGAAACAGTATCCGACGTTGTTGCAGGCGATTCAGCGTAAAACCAGCGGCCAAGTCACCTTTGTCGGCGGTCAGCGTTTCAGCGATGAAATCAACATCGAGCAAGCGGTTAACGAAGCCCGCAAACACGATGTGGTAGTGCTGGCGCTGGGTGAAAAACCGTATACCGAAACCGAGGGCAATATTGACTCGTTGGCCCTGGACCCGGTGCAACTGCAGTTGGCTAGGGCGATCTTCGAAATCGGCAAGCCGGTGGTGTTGGTGACTTTCGGCGGCCGGCCGCGCATCATCACCGAAATTGCGGAAAAGGCGAGGGCGGTGGTATTGGGCTTTTTGCCCGGTATGGAAGGCGGCGCGGCGCTGGCCGACATTTTGTTCGGCGATGTCAACCCGAGCGGCAAACTGCCGATTTCCTACCCGCGCGCGGTCAACGACATCACGCCCTACGACCATAAACCCATCGAAGCTTACGAGACCAATCAATATCGGCCTTTGTATCCGTTCGGCCACGGTTTGAGTTACACCCGTTTCGAAACCAGTGGATTGTTGGTGAAACCGGCGCAAATCAAAGCCGGCGACAGCGTGGAAGTTAGCGTCAAGGTTAAAAATACCGGCACGCGGACCGGCAAGGAAACCGTGCTGGTTTACTTGAACGACATAGCGGCTTCGGTATCGCGCCCGGTCAAGCAGCTAAAAGCCTTCGAGAAAGTCGAATTGCAGCCCGGCGAGCAAAAGACCTTGCATTTTACGTTGACGGCTCAGGCCATGTCCTTCATCGGATTGAATATGCGGCGTGTCGTCGAACCGGGCGATTTCAAGGTGATGGTCGGCGACGAATCCGTGCCGTTCAGTGTCTTGCCGAATTAAGCGGAGAGTGCCATGACCGACGCGCGGAAAGCCGCCAACCCGTATCTGGGTTCGCTGACGATCCTGACTTCGCTGTTTTTCATCTGGGGTTTCATCACCTGCCTGAACGACATTCTGATTCCGCATTTGAAGGCGGTGTTCACGTTGAATTACTTCCAGGCGATGCTGATTCAGTTTTGCTTTTTCGCGGCCTATTTCGTGATGTCGGTGCCGAGCGGCCTGTTGGTCGAAAAGCTCGGTTACCAACGGGGCATCGTTATCGGCTTGGCGGTGGCTGGCTGCGGTTGTCTGTTGTTTTATCCGGCGGCCTGGCTGCGCCTGTACCCGCTGTTTTTGACCGCGTTTTTCGTGTTGGCTTCAGGAATTACCTTGTTGCAGGTCGCCGCTAACCCTTACGTCACGGTGCTTGGGCCACCGGAAACCGCATCGAGCCGCTTGACCTTGACTCAGGCCTTCAATTCGCTGGGCACCACGCTGGCGCCGTTTTTCGGGTCCTGGTTGATATTGGCGACGGCGGTGAAAAGCGCAGAGCAGATTCAAGGTTTGAGCGCGGAGGACTTGGCGGCCTATCAGGCCGTCGAAGCGGCGGCGGTACAGCATCCGTATTTGCTGTTGGCGACGGTGCTGTTTTTACTGGCGGTCGTGTTTGCGCTGCTGAAACTGCCGGCCGTCGAAGCCGAAGCGTCGTCAGCCGGTGGCGTAGGCGGCGACAGCCGGGCCAGCGCCTGGTGTTATCCACATCTGGTGCTGGGCGCGCTGGCGATTTTTGTTTACGTCGGCGGCGAAGTGTCTATCGGCAGCTTCTTGGTGAGTTTTCTGAGCCAGCCGGACATCGGCGGCTTCACCGACGCCGAAGCCGGTCGCTATGTGTCGTTTTATTGGGGCGGGGCGATGGTCGGCCGCTTCGTCGGCGCGGCGGCGATGCGTTCATTGGCGCCCGGCGGGGTGCTGGCGTTCAACGCCTTGAGCGCGGCAGGCTTGGTGGCCGCGACGATGCTGATCGGCGGCGGCTGGGCGATGTGGACGATCTTGGCGGTCGGCTTGTTTAACTCCATCATGTTTCCGACTATCTTCTCGCTGGCCTTGACCGGCTTGGGCAAACATACCGGGCAAGGCTCCGGGATACTCTGCGCCGCGATTGTCGGCGGCGCGATTTTACCGGTGCTGCAAGGCGCGTTGGCGGATCGCTGGGGGATACAACATGCGTTTATCGTCCCGCTGCTGTGCTATCTGTACATCGGCTATTACGGCTGGCGGTGCCGCGCGCTGCAAGTTGCTTAATGCCTTAGCGCTTCAGCCTTTCAGGAACTTGGCGCGAGTCGGCGAATGGATGATTAACTCCGGTATCGCCGATAGCGGCAGTTCGCCGTCGGTTGCCCCCAGTTTCACGGCTTCCTTGGGCATGCCGTAGACCACGCAACTGGCCTCGTCCTGTGCGACGGTCAAGGCGCCGGTGTCGTGCAATTCCTTCATCCCGTGGGCGCCGTCGTCGCCCATGCCGGTCATGATGATGCCCAATGCGTTTCGGCCGGCCGCCTGGGCCGCCGAGCGGAACAGCACGTCGACCGACGGCCGATGCCGACTGACCAACGGGCCGTCCTTGATTTCCACCCGATATTGGGCGCCGCTACGCCTCAGCAACATATGCTTGCCGCCCGGCGCGATCAGCGCCAAGCCGGGAATGACCCTGTCGTCTTGCTCGGCCTCCTTGACGTTGATTTGACACAAACTATCCAGGCGCTTGGCGAACGCGGCGGTAAAGGCTTCGGGCATGTGTTGCACGACGACGATGCCCGGCGTGGTGCGCGGCAGTCGGGTCAATACGTATTCCAGGGCCTGAGTGCCGCCGGTCGAAGTGCCGATCGCCACGACCCGGTCGGTGGTTTCGCCTATCGTCGTCGCGGTCGAGGGTGGGATCACCGAATCGGCGTTCAATTTGGGATTGACGATCAACGCGGCTTTCGGGACGGCCGGCGCGGTCTTTTTGACGCGGGCGCGGGCGGCGCCGCGGATTGCGTCGGCAACCTGGCTTTGGGCTTCCTGCAAAAAGCCTTTCAAATTGACGGTAGGCTTGGTGATGATATCCACTGCGCCGGCGCTCATGGCTTGCATCGTTACCTCGGCGCCGCGCGCGGTCAACGTCGAGCAAATTACCACCGGCGTCGGCCGTTCGCTCATCAGTTTGCGCAGAAAGGTGATGCCGTCCATCCTCGGCATTTCGATATCCAACACGATCACGTCCGGCCAATCTTTTTCCATCTTGGCTTGCGCGAAGATCGGGTCCGGCGCCGAACCGATGACCTTGAAACCGGGAATGTCGGCCAGTAGCGCGGTTAATACCTGTCTGACGACCGCCGAGTCGTCCACGATGAAGATTTTGATGTCCGTCATAGTAATCGTCCTGCCGAGGGTGGCTACCAGAAATCGATGTCGCCGGTAGTGCGTTTGGTTTCGTCCAAGGTTTTTTTCCAGAACCGACGTTCGTCCTGAACCACCGCCAGCTCCAGGCCGTGGCCGATTTTTTTGATATACACCGAAAAATCGCTGCCCATGAAATGCACGTTGCGACCGTAGTCGCCGCCCAGGCAGGCGCTGACGATCGGTATGTTTTCGTTTTTTAAAAATTCGCGAACGAATTGAACGTTGACGTCGCCGACCGTCGGCCGATTCCAACTGTCTTCGCGAAGTTTCAGAACGTTGCCGCCGCCGAAACATTTGGCTTTCAGTTGCGAGCGGTCGGCGCCTTTTTTCATCATGTCGTTGATCAACAATTCCATCGAATAAATGCCGTAGCGGCCGTAATCGGACTGAATAATAGGCGTATTTGCCGCTTGTTGTTTGTAAGCCAGCAGAAAATGGTTCATCCCGAACACGCCGTTGACCGAATCGTACAGGCAGACCGCGACGCAAGAGCCCAGCAGCGTCGATATCACTTCCGGCTTGCGGGATACGTAATGCTCGCCCGGATCGATGGTTATGCGTTGGGTATTGCGGTAAGGGGTGGCTCTCATGACAGTCGGTAGATCGAGGGTACGACGGTTTGCAGGCGTTGCGTGACCGAGTGCAGGCTTTCCGAGTGGCTGACGACGAAGTAGCCGTGCGGTTGCAGCGCGGGCAACAGATTTTCGACGACGCGTTTTTTGGTATCCGGATCGAAATAGATCAACACGTTGCGCAGAAAGATCGCGTCGAATTTACCGAGATGGCCTGGCAAGGGCTGGGTCAGGTTGATTTGCTCGAATTTGACGCGTTCGCGCAGCTCGGCGTTGACCCGGAAATGGCCGGCTTGGCTGCGGACGCCCTTCAGGCAATATTTTTCCATCAGACGGCGCTCCAATTGTTCGATTCTGTCCAGTGGATATATGCCGGCTCTGGCGACCTCCAGTACTCTGGTACTGAGGTCGGAACCCAGGACTTCCCAGGCTCGATTGCGGCCTTTGTCGGCCAGCACCATCGCCAGCGAATACGCCTCCTCGCCGCTGGAGCAAGCCGCGCTCCAGATTCTGAGCGGCTGAGTCGGCCAGGCGGGGAGCATCTTGTCGCGCAGGAACTCGAAATGGCTGGGTTCCCGGAAAAAATAGGTTTCGTTGGTGGTCAACGCGTTGACCAGTAGCTGGAACTCGTCCGGGTGTTCGGGATCGGTCGCTAGGCGGAAATAGGCGCCGTAGTTGTCGAGGCCGTAAAAGTTCAGACGTTTAGCCAAGCGGCTGGCGACCATGACGCGTTTTTCCGGGAGTAGCGCGATGCCGGCGTGTTCTTGCAGCAAGCGGCGAAACCGCTCGAACTCTTCCGGCGTGATGGGCGAAATGCTGATAACTGGGTCCTCCACAAACCGAATAACGGGCCGCCGTTAAGTTGAATGATGCCATAAAACCCACTAAGATCAATCGTAGTCATTTTATTCAATTCCGGAACCACTATGCCAACCCCAGCCGGTCTATCGACAGCCGAACTTTCCGATGCCACCAGTTTCCGTCTATTGCCGATCGGTTTGAGCGTGCTCAGCAGCTCGGCCGTCGTCCTACTCGGGAATTTTAGTCCACTTTCGTGGGCGCTGGCCGCCGGTCTGGTTCTCGGCGGGTTTGTGGTCGGCCAATATTTGGCGGTGCGCTTGCGCGAGCGGGTTCAGCGTTGCGCGCAATTCTGGCAAGGCGACGAAGACGATAAAGTCAACGATTTAAAGATTTACGTCGGCGAATTGGAGCGCTTGTTCCTGCAAGTCGTGCCGATAGTACTGAGGCAAGTTCAGACCTCCCGCACCCACACCGAACGGGAAATCACCGTGTTGACCGATCGCTTCGCGGCGATGGCGGGCAACCTGGAACAGTTGATTGCCGGCACCGGCCAAAACTCAGGCGGACGTAGCGTGGATTCGCTATTCAACGAGAGCCGCGGCGCGCTATCGGCTGTGCTGGCGGCCTTGGGCCAAATTCAGGAAGTCGAGCATACCGTCGTCGACGAAGTTCGAAAATTGTCGTCGCACACCCGCCAGTTGGACTCGATGGCCAAGGAGGTCCGCAAAGTGGCCGAGCAAATTAATTTGTTGGCGCTGAACGCGGCGATCGAGGCTGCCCGCGCCGGCGAAAATGGGCGCGGATTCGCCGTGGTTGCCGACGAAGTCCGCAAGCTGGCCGGATTTTCGTCGTCAACCGGCGAAAAAATCAGTCAGGCCATCGGCGATATCAATCGGGCGATGGAGTCGACGTTGAAATTGTCGGAAGCCTCCGGCAGCAATGACGACAGAACCATCCGCGACGCGGAACAGTCGATACGTTCCGCGCTGGACGACTTGCAGCGCGCGCTGGATGCTTCCAAGAGCGAAGGCAATCTGTTGCGAGGTCATAGCGCCCAAATTCGCGACGAGATTTTCTCGGTACTCATCGCTTTCCAATTTCAAGATCGGGTCAGCCAAATGCTCAGCCATGTCGAGCACAATCTCGAAGGCCTGCAAAATGCGGTCGAAACCCGTCACGACAGTAGCGACTGGCATGCCGGCAGCCTTGATGTCGCGCAAATTCTTTCCAGGATGGAGCTAAGCTATACGATGCCGGAAGAGCTGATCAATCATACTTCAGGCGCGGCTGTCGAGAGTGCCGGGCCGGCGGACGACGGCGATATCACGTTTTTCTGATCCAAGACAAAATCGTCGGCGGCTTCGGCGATTACGATAACTTTGTGGCCGGTTCCGGTCGGTAGTGAGGGGCGTTTCGTGAGCATCCGGGAAATAACGGTGGATGGCGGCCGAGTGGAGCTCGCCGCGCAGGCTGAGTTGACGATCTATCAAGTCCGCGATGCGCGCGGGCAATTGGCGGCCTATCTGGATGTCGCCAGCGAATTGCAGATCGATCTATCCGCCGTTCGCGAGTTCGACGGCGCCGGCGTGCAGTTGTTGATGTACATGAAACAAGAGTGCGCGCGCCGGGATGTCGCAATGCGGCTGATCGGCCATAGTCAGGCCGTCGTCGATGTCTTCGAATTGTTGAACCTGGGCGAGCATTTCGGCGATCCGATGGTGTTAACCGCAAGTGGGAATGAATCATGAGCGATTTCGATGCCGCATTAAACATTTTTGCCCAGGAAGCCGGCGAGTTGCTGAACGATATGGAAGACGCGTTGCTGGCGCTGGAGTCGGCGCCTGGCGATGCCGAAATCGTGAACCGCTTGTTTCGAGCCATGCATACCATCAAGGGTTCGTCGGGGCTGTTCGGATTCGATCCGATCGTTGCCTTCACGCACGAAGCGGAAACGGTGCTTGACGGCGTCCGCCAGGGCGAGCGGCCGATCGACGCCGAATTGATTTCCGTGTTGTTGGACAGCAAGGATCATGTTGCCCAGCTGGTTGAACATTGTCTGGCGGCGCCGGAAACGGCGTTGCCGGAGGATTTGGTGGCACGCGGGCGCTTGCTGATCGGCCGTTTGGGCGGACGGTGCGAAGGTGCGGTTAGCCCGGCGCCGGAAGCTTCGGTATTGACCAGTGAAGCCGGCGGACCGATTTCAGCGGACGACCACTGGCTCATTTCGTTGGCATTCGGCGAGAATGCGTTTCGCAACGGCATGGACCCCTTGTCGTTCATTCGCTATTTGACCACGCTGGGCGAGATTCGCCAGATATTGACGCTGGCGCCGACGATGCCGGCCGGCGATTCGATGGACCCCGAAAGCTGTTATCTGCATTTCAAGATCGCTTTGCAAAGCGAGGCGAACAAGCAAACCATCGAATCGGTTTTCGAATTTATCGTCGACGACTGCGACATCAAAATTTTGCCGCCGAACGCCAAGCTCAGCGACTACTTGGGGTTATTGGACAATTTGGAGCCGTCGCAGTGGCAAAAGCTCGGCGATATGTTGGTCGAAATCGGCGCCCTGACGCGCGGCGAAATCGACTCCGCGTTGCGAGAACAGGATGCCGCCCGATGCGCCGGAGCCGGCAAGCCGATTGGTGAAATCCTGGTGGAAAGACAGGTGGTACAGCAACCCATCGTCGAGCATGCCTTGCTGAAACAGGAGCAGACCAAGCAAAAGTTGGCTGCGGAAGCGAATTACATCCGCGTCGATGCCGGCAAACTGGGCCATCTGATCGATCTAGTCGGCGAATTGGTGATCTCCAGCGCGGCGATGAATTTAATCGTCGAGCGCCATGGTCTCGGCGATGCCGGAGATGTCGCGGCCGGCATGAACGCGTTGGTCGGATCGATACGCGATACCGCGTTGGAGCTGAGGATGGTGCAGATCGGCGAAACTTTTTCGCGGTTTCGGCGCGTGGTCCGGGATGTTGGCAAGGAGTTGCGCAAGGATATCGAGCTTTATATCAGCGGCGGCGAAACCGAATTGGATAAAGCCATGGTCGAAAAGATCAACGACCCGCTGACGCATTTGGTCAGAAACGCGCTCGATCACGGCATCGAACCCCCGGAGCAGCGCTTGGCGGCCGGCAAGCCGGCCCAGGGTAGCGTGCATCTGAACGCGTTTCATCAGTCCGGCCACATTGTCATTCAGGTTTCCGATGACGGCGCCGGCTTGAATGCCGACAAAATTGTCGCCAAGGCGATTGCCGCCGGTTTGATCAAGGCCGATCATAGTTTGAGTCGCCAGGAAATTTACGGTCTGATTTTCGCGGCCGGTCTCAGCACCAAGGAACAAGCGACCAGCCTGTCCGGGCGCGGCGTCGGCATGGATGTGGTCAAGAAAAACATCGAAGCGCTACGCGGTAGCGTCGCGATCGACAGCGTCGAAGGCCAAGGCACGACGATCAGGATCGAGCTGCCGCTGACGCTGGCGATCATCGACGGATTCATGGTTGGCTGCGACCGCGAGCGTTACATCATTCCGCTCAATCTGGTCGACGAATGTCTGGAGATGGGTGATAAGGAATGCAACATCGACGAGGTCGAGCACTATATCAATCTGCGCGGTCAGGTGTTGCCTTACCTGCGCTTGAGCGAATATTTCCAGCAACCCAGAACCGAAACCGGCGAGGGGCGTCGGGAAAGCATGGTGGTGGTGAAATCCGGTCGCGGCAAGGCCGGTTTCGTCGTCGACGAATTGCATGGCGAGCACCAAACCGTCATCAAGCCGCTGGGCAAGGTGTTCGAAAAGTTGACCGGTATTACTGGCGCCACGGTACTCGGCGACGGTACCGTGGCCTTGATTTTGGATGTTCCCGGCCTGGTCCAGGCCGCCATGACGCGCCGCCCATCCCGATTAACCGCATCCAGCGCGTGACAGTAAATCACTTTTTCCTTTGCCAAACAGGGTCTATCGATGAACATCAACGATCTCAGAATAAAAACTAAAATATTGACGGGTGCCATGCTGTTGGTGGCGATTACCGTCGGATTCGGCTTGCTGGCGCGCGTTTACATCGGCGAAGTGTCCGGGGCGCTGTTCGGCATCACCGACAACAACGGAAAAGCCGTCGAATACGCCACCGGCGTGGAACGCATGGCATTGGAAGCCTTAGTGGCGCAACGTTCGTACCGGCTCTCCCAAAAGCAGGAAGACGCCCAACAGTTACTCGAAAGTTTAAAGAAGCTGTCGGTTTACCTGGACAAAATCGATCAGGTGGCCAAACAGTACGGCAATAATGAACTGCTGAGCCAATCGAAAATAGCCAGAAGCGGCGCCGCTAAATTTGGCGAGAAGTTTCAGGCTGTGTTGGCCGGGTACACCGCCAATAAGGAAGCCGCCGAAACCATGGTGGAAAAAGGCAATGCGGTTGCGAAAGCCGCCGATGCTTATTTGAAACGCCAAGTCGCCCGCTATCAAGAGGCCAAGGACAAAGGCGCCAACGCGGCGGAACTCGATCAATTCGTGCAGCGCTATGTTGGCGCGACCCAAGCCTACATCAAGGCCTTGGAGATCATGCGCGCCGAAAAGGAGGAGTTGAATCTGAAGGATCGCGCGGCCTGGAAAAAAATGCAGGTTTGGTTGCCCGAGTTGATCGGCATTTATGACGATCTGGAAAAGATTGCCGGGACGGAAGAAGGCAAGCGGATTATCGCCGATGCCAGAACGGCGGCGCACGATTACCATCAGGCCGCGCAAACCTGGATAGACAACGACGAGCAAATGAAGCTGATGCGCAAGGAAATGCTCGACGCCGGCGACGACGTTATCCAGCAAGCCCAGACCGCCGAGGAATCGGGCTTCGCGCAACTGGACATCGCGCGGCAGGATGCCGACAGCTTGGTTTCGGAAGCCAATAAAATCATCTTGGTGACGATCGCGGTATCGTTGATCCTGGGGGTGTTGATCGCCATCTTTTTAGCCAATTTAATCACCCGACCCATCGTGACCGGCGTCGGTTTTGCAAAGGCTTTGGCGGATGGCGATCTCAGCGCCGATCTGGAAGTCGAAGGCAAGGACGAAATCGGCCAATTGGCTCAGGCTTTGCGAGACATGCGCGACCAGTTGGGGCGGGTGGTTCAGCAGGTTAGGTTCAATTCGGACAATCTCAACAATGCGTCGGAACAGGTCAGTATCACCGCTCAGTCGTTGAGTCAGGCGGCCACCGAACAGGCGGCCAGCGTTGAGGAAACCACATCGTCGATTGAGGAGCTCAACGCCTCGGTTCAACAAAATACCGAAAATGCCCACGTTACCGAGCAAATGGCGGTCCGATCCGCGAACGACGCTCGCGAGGGCGGAGCGGCGGTCAACGAGACCGTCGCGGCGATGAAGAATATCGCGAAAAAGATCGGCCTGATTGAAGACATTGCCTATAAAACCAATCTGTTGTCGCTGAATGCCGCGATAGAAGCCGCCTCGGCCGGCGAGCACGGCAAGGGCTTTGCGGTAGTGGCGGCGGAAGTGCGGAAATTGGCCGAGAGCAGCCGGGTCACGGCCGGGGAAATCAACGAACTCGCCAGCAGTAGCGTCGCGATCGCCGAAAAAGCCGGGGCCTTGATCAACGCCCTGGTGCCTAATATTGCAAAAACCTCCGACCTGGTTCAAGAAATCAGCGCCGCGTCGGTGGAGCAATCCAGCGGCATCAATCAAATCAACGACGCCATGCGGCAATTGGATAAAGCCACTCAGCAGAATGCCGCCAGCGCCGAGGAATTGGCGGCGACCGCCGAAGAGCTGAACGGTCAGGCCGTGCAACTCCAGCAGGCCGTGGCATTTTTCAAGGTGAACGAAGGCCGGCGCGGGGCCGCGTCGAACGGTCGCGGCGCTTCTTCGATGCGCGGGCCGGCGCGTAACGTTGCCAAGCCCTATAGCATCAAACCAGTCGTGGCGCCTGCTTCGGCGGACAACAGTCTGGATTTTAACGATCAAGACTTCGAACGCTTTTAGGCGGAGCCGGCCATGACGAATTTAATGCGGAGCGAGTTGGGAAATTCGTTGGCCGTGCCGGAGCAGGTCGGCCAATATTTGACCTTTCTGGTGGGTGACGAGACCTTTGGCGTCAGCATTTTGGATATCAAGGAAATCATCGAAATCGTCAACGTGACTCGGGTGCCGTTGACGCCGGATTACATACACGGCGTGATCAATCTGCGCGGTAACGTGGTGCCGGTTATCGATCTGGCTGCCCGATTACGCCATAAGCCCACCCAAATCAGCAAGCTGAGCTGTATTGTGTTGGTGGCCGTGCAAGTGGCTGAATCCAGTCAATTAATCGGAATGCTGGTCGATGAAGTACGGGAGATTTTGGAGATACCGCCGGCCAATATCCAACCGGCGCCGGATTTCGGTACCGATATCCGCACCGATTTCATTCAGGCGATGGCGCGAGTAGACGACGCCTTCATCATTTTGTTGGCGATCGGGCGAGTCTTGTCTTTGGAAGAGTTGTCGCAGCTGCGCGAGTTGGTTGCAGACCGGGACTGACTCGGCTTAACCGAGCATCGACACTAGTGTTTCCGGCCGCGTGAGGCATAGGGCTGGATCAGTGCGAATGGAGTCTGAGATCGGCTTGGCTCGGCGTGGTTGACGCCGCCACGTCGGCTAGGAAGTCGCCCAGCAAGCGGTCGACTTCAACGATGTGTACCAATATCCAGTCGTTGACAAAGCGGGTGATTTCCGATCGATTCCAACGGTCGCCGCGCACTTCGCTGCTGAGGTGGATGAGTTCGTCCAGCATTTGATCGTGCGCGGCGACATGGGCTTGGTAGCCGGGGTAATCGAGGCTCTTCATCAGCGCTTCCTCGCAATGGAAGTGTTCGCGGATGTGCCGGAAAAAACGAATGAACAAATGAATCAGTTCGTCGCGGTCGCTAGCGCCCAGGACCTGTTCGGCCAGCTCGAACACTTGCCGATGCTGGTCGTCCACTGTCGCGTCGCCTATCGAATATCGGTCCTGCCAAATGAATGTTGCCATGCCAGTGCCTCCGTTTGGCGCCTTCAACGCATCGATAACGAAAACACCGTTAGCGCAAACCTACCGCTGACGTGTCGTCGCTATCAAAATGGTCGATTAAGCATAGCAGAACGCCAAACAAGCGGCGATGGTGGCAAATGACTCGGAGCTTGGAACCGAAGCCGCCAGCCCGAGCACTTTCGCTGACGCTTAGCGTTAAAATAAGCCGCTGATGACACCGTCGTCGCTGATGTCGATACGCTCCGCGGCCGGCACTTTCGGCAAGCCGGGCATGGTCATCATGTCGCCGGCGATGACGACGATGAAACCGGCGCCGTTGGCCAGCCGCACTTCGCTGATTTCGACCGTGTGTCCCGACGGTGCCCCCTTGCTGTTGGGATTGGTCGAAAACGACATTTGGGTTTTGGCCATGCAGATCGGAAAATGGCCGTAACTGGCTTGCAGGGCCTTGATTTCGCTCATCACTTTTGGACTGGCCGAGACGTTGGCGGCGCCGTAGAGCTTGGTGGCAATGGCTTCGATCTTGTTCCACAGCGGCAACTCGCTGTCGTAAACGAAGCTGAATTCCGGTTCGCGGTGGTCGACAATATCCAACACGGCGTTTGCCAGCTCTTCCGCGCCGGCGCCGCCATGCGCCCAATGTTTGGCGATCACGCATTTCGCGCCCAAGGCCTCGCACTTGCTTTTCAGCAATTGGATTTCGGCATCGGTGTCAAAGGTAAAATGGTTGATGCTGACCACGCACGGCAAGCCGTAATGATTTTGGATGTTGCTGAGATGGCGTTCCAGATTGGCGAAACCTTTTTCCAGCGCGGCCAGATTTTCCTGATTCAACTCGTCCTTGGCCACGCCACCGTGGAATTTCAGTGCCCTTACCGTCGCGACCAATACCACGGCCGACGGTGTTAAACCGGCCATCCGGCATTTGATGTCGATGAATTTCTCAGCGCCAAGATCCGCTCCGAAACCGGCCTCGGTGACCGCGTAATCGGCCAGTTTCAACGCGGTTTTGGTGGCGGTGACGGTGTTGCAGCCGTGAGCGATGTTGGCGAACGGGCCGCCGTGGATGATGGCCAGATTGTTCTCCAGGGTTTGCACCAGATTCGGTTTGATCGCGTCTTTCAGTACCGCCGCCATCGCGCCGTGGGCCTTCAGGTCGCGGGCGTAAACCGGCGTGACCTTGTCGGATTTATAGCCGATGACGATGCGGCCCAGGCGCTCCTTCAAATCGGCGCGGCTGGTGGCCAGGCATAAAATCGCCATCACTTCCGACGCCACGACGATGTCGAAGCCGTCTTCGCGCAAATAGCCGTTGGCCACGCCGCCCATGCCGACCACGATCTTGCGTAAGGCTCTGTCGTTCATGTCGACGACGCGCTTCCATTGGATGCGGCGCGGGTCGATGTCGAGCGGGTTGCCGTGGTTGATGTGATTGTCGATCAAGGCCGACAGTAAATTATGGGCGACGCCGATCGCGTGAAAATCGCCGGTGAAATGCAGATTGATGTCTTCCATCGGCACTACTTGCGCATAGCCGCCGCCGGCCGCGCCGCCCTTGACGCCGAAACAGGGGCCAAGCGAGGGTTCGCGCAAGCAGATGATGGTTTTCTTGCCGATTCGATTCAAGGCATCGCCCAAACCCACCGTGGTGGTGGTTTTGCCCTCGCCGGCCGGGGTGGGGCTGATGGCGGTGACCAGGATCAGTTTGCCGTCTTTCTTATCATGCAGGGAATTCAGGTATTCCAGCGACAGCTTGGCCTTGAAATGGCCGTAGGGGTCCAAATGTTCGGCGGGTATGCCGAATTTCTCGCCGGCGAGCTCAATGATCGGGCGCATTTTCGCCTGTTGGGCGATTTCGATGTCGGACATGGGGTGTTTCCTGAATGACGGTTTGTGGCGATAGGGTAACGGTAAGCAATGGCGGACACCGTTGACATTGGGTCCGCCGGTAGAGCGCGGTGGGCGGAGCTTAGTAGCTGATGACTTCGCTGCCTTTGCCAACCAGTACCACGTCGGCGTCGCGCAACGCGAACAGGCCGTTGGTGATGACGCCCGGAATATTATTGATGGCTTTTTCCATTTCGACGGGGTCGACGATATTCAGATTGTAGACGTCGAGAATCTCGCAGCCGTTGTCGGTGATGTAACTGGCCCCGGTCTCTTTGTTCATCCGCAGCTCGGGTTGACCGCCCATTTTCACCAATTGACGGGCGACGAAGCTGCGCGATAGCGGTAGCACTTCGACCGGCAGCGGGAATTTACCCAGGATGTCCACGCATTTGGTTTCGTCGACGATGCAGACGAATTTCTTGCTGGCGCCGGCAATGATTTTTTCGCGGGTCAGCGCGCCGCCACCGCCTTTCAACATTTTTTTATGCGGCGTCACTTCGTCGGCGCCGTCCACATACACTTCCAGATCGCCGGTTTGGTTCAGTTCAAGGACCGGAATGCCGATGGAGCGTAAATGCTCGGTGGTTTTGCCGGAACTGGACACCGCGCCTTCGATGTCGTTTTTGAAGTCGCAATCGGCCAATAGGTTAATCAGATGAGTTACCGTCGAACCGGTGCCCATGCCGATGATGGGCACGTTTTTCAAGTATTGCAAAGCGGCTTGGGCGACTTGTTTTTTTAATTCGTCTTGCGTCATGGTAGGAAATCCTGATGAGTATGCTCTTATAAATCTGACTCGGCGTTCGACCCGTCATTGTATGGGATAATAACCGATTAACGCCGATCTCTCAGCTGTTTTTACGCCGACCAACCGGTCGGAAACGGGGCATGCCGACCGGTTCATGCCGAGGAATTCAATGCACAATTACATCGAAAAAATATTGCGGGCAAAAGTCTACGACGTGGCCGAGGAGACACCGTTGGACTTTGCGCCGACTTTGTCGGAACGGATCAATAACAAGGTTTATTTAAAGCGGGAAGACTTGCAGCCGGTATTCTCGTTCAAGCTGCGCGGAGCCTATAACAAAATCGCGTCGCTGACCGCCGAGCAGATTCAACATGGCGTGATTGCCGCCTCGGCCGGCAACCATGCGCAAGGTGTGGCGCTGGCCGCCAAAAAACTGGGCATCAAGGCATTGATCGTGATGCCCAGGACCACCCCGGAAATCAAAATCAAATCGGTGAAGGCGCGCGGCGCCAAGATTGTGTTGCACGGCGATTCCTACGACGAAGCCTATGCGCATGCGATGGAATTGGTGGCCGAGAAGGGCATGATCTTCATTCATCCCTACGACGATCCGGACGTGATCGCCGGCCAAGGCACCGTGGCGATGGAAATTCTGCGCCAACACAATGCCGACATTCACGCGATATTCGTGCCGGTCGGCGGCGGCGGATTGGTGGCCGGGATCGCCGCCTACGTCAAATTCGTGCGGCCGGATATCAAGGTGATCGCGGTCGAGCCCGACGACGCCGACTGCCTGAATCAGGCCTTGATCGCCGGCGAGCGGGTGGTCTTGGATCAGGTCGGATTGTTTGCCGATGGCGTGGCGGTCAGGCAAATCGGCGCCGAGCCGTTTCGAATCGCCAAGCAATCGGTCGATCAAGTGATGACCGTCAGCACCGACGAAATTTGTTCGGCGATCAAGGACATCTTCGACGATACCCGTTCGGTCGCCGAACCGGCCGGCGCGCTGGCGGTAGCCGGTTTGAAAAAATACGCCGAACAGAACGGTTTGACGCAGCAAACCCTGATCGCGATCGATAGTGGCGCCAATATCAATTTCGACCGTTTGCGCTATGTCGCCGAGCGCACCCAGGTCGGCGAGCACCGGGAAATTTTATTGGCGGTGACGATACCGGAAGTACCGGGCAGCTTTCTGAAGTTTTGCAAAATGCTCGGCAAGCGCTCGATCACCGAATTCAATTACCGCTATTTCGACAGCCGTCTGGCCCAGGTCTTCGTCGGGATCAGCAGCAGCGGCGCGGAAACCGATCGCCAGCAACTGATCGCGCAATTGCGCGACGACGGATTTCCGGTCACCGATATGACCGGCAACGAACTGGCCAAGGACCATATTCGCTACATGGTTGGCGGACACGCGCCCCGCGAGCTGCGCGAGCGGGTTTATAGCTTGCAATTTCCGGAACGTCCCGGTGCCTTGCTAAAGTTTTTGATGGCCCTGGGCAGCCAGTGGAATATCAGTCTGTTCCATTACCGCAATCACGGCGCGGCGTTCGGTAAGGTTTTGATCGGTCTGCAATTGGCCGACAACCAGTGCGGACCGTTTCAACATTGTCTGGACGTGTTGGGTTTGGCTTATCGGGAGGAAACCGCCAATCCGGCGTATCGCTTATTCGTGGGCGGCAGCGAAGCCTGGTTGGATTAATTCTTTCCAAAGCCGGTCAGGGTAGTACCGCTGGGCGGCGTTCGAAACCTACGTTGGGTGTCATGGATTCTTGGGTAAGGCCTTCGACCCGCTCACGGGCGTCGTGTCGAGCGGTGGGTGCCGCCGAGCGATTCGGAATTGACTGGCGATGTTGGTACTGCCCGGTTCGGTGGAAGTCGTGACTTAAGGTTTGTCGTATTGACCCAGCAGGGTTTCCAGTTCTTGAATGCGGTGGTCGCAAGGTTCTATGCTGTCCTGAACCTTGGCTTTGAAGCGCCAGCTCATACTGTCGCCGTCGCTCTCCCGTTCCGCGTATTCGTTCAGCCAGTGGCAGGCGTCGTGCATACGCTCTTCGGCTTTATCCAGCAGGTCGGTATCGCTCAGCTCGTCGTTGTCGTTCAGCATCATTAAGCGGCTGATCAACGCGTTTTGATGGCGAAACACCGACTCGGCGTAATCGGCGAAATTGTCGTGAAGACTGCCGGCGGGAACGGTCGCGCAGCCGGCCAATAGGCAAACCGGCAGCAGGTTGAACAGAAATAACGGGCGCGAAAACGGCATTGATTTCTCGATCAGGCTTTTTGGGCGGTAATAATACAGTACTCGGTGAGTTTGTCGTGAAACAGTCGATACTGCGCCAGTCCGACTAAATAGTTCGCGGTTTGCGCCTTGCTGCGCAGGCCCAACCATTGACTGACTTTCTGAACCGGTTGCAGGCGTTTGGCGACTTGGTACATGTGCTCTACCGACGGTTCGGTCTGCGCGGTGATGTCGTGACAAACCACGTTTTGAAAGCCTTCGCGGCCGGCCAATTCGGTAATTTCGTCGCGGGAGCATAGGTTGGGTACGGCCCAGCCGTTCAAGCAAGTCACGACGGCTTGCCACTGGGCTTCGTCGAATTCGCGCTGCAATAAAAAGCCGTCGCAAACGATCAAGCGGCCGCCGGGCTTTAAGACCCGCCAGGCTTCCCGCAAAAAATCGCCTTTATTCAGCGCATGACACGAGCTCTCCAGCGCCCATACCGCGTCGAAACTGGCGTCCGCGAACGGCGTCGCGCAGAAATCCGCTACCTGGAAGTCCACCAAATCGGCCACGCCGTGGCGTTTGGCGTGTTGGCGGGCGTACTCGGCCTGCTTGGCGCTGATCGTGATACCGGTTACCCGATTGCCGTGGTTTTTCGCCATCCAGATGCTGCTGCCGCCGATGCCGCAGCCGGCATCCAACACCCGGTGGTTGGCGTTCAGGCCGCCGGCTTCATATAAAACCCGATTCTTGTTTAACAAAGCCTGATGTTGGTCGTAACGCGCGTGGCTGTTCCAATAGCCGTAATGCAAGGCCAGATTGTCGCGATTGCACCAGGCGAACAAGTAGTCGCGGTAGCAGTCGTCGTAATGCCGGGCGGCATCGGCTTGCAATTGCGAGGCCGACAGCTCGCCGTGTTGGCGCAGGCTTTGGTCGCGATAATCCTGGTTGGGTTCTATCGTGTACATGAATCGGGTGCGTTCCGGAAAGGTCGGGCCGGGTGATCGGTTGCCGTTGCTTGGGTTTATACTGCGCGGATTCGACAAATTGCTGTCCTTACCTCGCCTGGCCGAGCATTATAAGCCAGTTGCCGGTTTGGCTTCACACCGGTTTTCGATTCGGCCAGCCGGCCGCGCATTTGGAGTTTTCGCGATGACCGATCACCGATTCGAAGGGCTACGCGCCGCCCAAGCCTCGTTTCCGCGCAGTTGCCGCACTTGCGGGCGCGTCTATAACAGCGCCGAGGACTTTCTGGCGCAAACCGTCGATTTACCGGCCGGTAACACCGGATTGCGGGAAATGTTGGACGACGACGATCAGGCGGTCGTCGCGGTGTTCAGAAATTGCGTGTGCGGATCGACGTTAATGGACGAGTTTCAGTCCCGGCGCGATGATAGTCCGGAGGGCCGTGCCCGCCGTGCCGAGTTCGCGCGCCGCGAACAACCGGATGACGACGCGGCGGACTAACCGGGATGTGGGGTTAACGTCGTTGGCCGACGGGCAAGCCCAAAATCCGCGCCGCTTCGTTGGGTGCTAGACTTTCCAGCTGCTCGGGATAGACACCGTAACGGATTTTGAACAGGCTGCGCTGCTTGCCGGGCGGCAGTTGCCGCAGGATCTCGGCCAGGCAGCGGCGGACTTCCAGTTGCAAGCGCGCGCTAGCGGCATCCGGGCCAGCAAGCGGCGGAGTTGAGCCGTTCCGATTCGATGGACCGGATTCCGCGGCCGGCGATCCCGAGCGCAAGGCTTGCAGCCGTTTGCTGTTTACCAGATTGATCTGGCGTGGGCCGTTACTGGGTGTGGATTTTGACATGGTGGCTCCGGTTGGTTCGCGTCAGTGATGGGCCGGGTCGTGGATCAAATTGCGGATCACCACCGACGCGCAAACCCCGCCGAAAGCCGCCGGCAGATAGGAGATCGTGCCGTAGGCCGATTTCTTGTAATTGCTGCCGTCGGTGAACATCAACGAATCCTTGTTCACCACTTCCGGCGAAAATACCACTTTTACGCCGCGATGAATGCCGTGCTTGCGTAAGCGTATTCGAATGAACTGGGCGAACGGGCAGTTGTACGTCTTGGATATGTCGACGACTTTCAAGTGGGTAGGATCGAGTTTGCCGCCGGCGCCCATCGAACAGACGATTTTCAGCTTGCGCGCCTTGGCCGCTCGGATCAGATGAATTTTCGGCGTCAAACTGTCGATCGCATCGACGATGTAGTCGTAGTGGCATTCGTCCAGCAGCGTGGCGGCGGTATCCGGCGTGATGAATTCGTATTTGATGGTCAGGTCGAGGTCGGGATTGATCGCCAGCAGCCGGGCGCCCATCACGTCGGCCTTGGGCTGGCCGTGGGTGGTCGCCAGTGCCGGCAGTTGCCGATTGCGGTTGCTGGCTTCGACGACGTCGCCGTCGACGATGGTCATTTTGCCGACGCCGGCCCGGCAGATGAATTCCGCCGCATAGGAGCCGACCCCGCCCATGCCGACCACCAACACGTGAGATTGTTGCAGCTTGTCGAGTTTGGGCTTGCCGATCAGCAATTCGGTACGGGACAGCCAGCTTAAGTCGGTCATCGAAACACTCTATCGAAATTGGCAACGAGTTGGCGTTGCAGCGCGGTTAAATCAAGGCCGCGAATTGTAGCCGCTTCGGCATGGATTGTCGCAATCGAGATGTCGGCCACGTCGGTTTCCAGGAACACCCGATCCAGCGGCGTAGTACGCCAACTGTCTCTGGCCGAGGCGCGCGGGTTCAGCAAGGCCTTGCCGAAACTCAAATAGCAGCCGGCGCAGACGAGTTGCTCGGCCAAGCCCGGCTTGCCGGTAAAGCCATGCACGATCCAAACTTGCTTGGGTTTTAACGTTTGCCGCAGCACCAGCAAATCGCCGTAAGCTCGCACGCAATGCACGATCAACGGTTTTTCCCAGCGCTCGGCGCATTCGATCTGACGGATAAAAGTCCGCCGCTGTAGTTCGTAAGGCGTAGCGGCGCATCGATCCAAACCGCATTCGCCGACCGCGGCCAGACGGGGCGACAACCGCTCCAAAGCGTCGAAGGCCGCCGCCAGCCCGTGCTCCACCAAGTGCCAGGGATGCAGTCCGGCGCTGATGCGGGATCGCCCGGCCGCCGCGACGACGGCGTCGATGTCGTTGGTGTTGAGCTCCGCCAAGTCGATATTGACTAGGCTACGTTGGACTTCCGGCCGGGCGGAGTGGCAGTGCAGGTCTGTATACATTAAACGCGCGGCGGTGAGTCCAGGGTTGGAAATGGATGCCGCGGAGTGTAACCAAAGTCGTTCGAGCGCGCGAATCGAGAGCGTATCGTCGAAGTCCAAGGTCTCGCGGAGCGATCGGCCGTCTCTTCGGCAGGTACAGGTTCGTCCAAAAGCAAAAATCCTGCTTTCGGCGCGCCGCATTGCGGGCAACTCCAATAGTCTGGCAAGTCGGCAAAGGCGGTGACGGGCGGTACTTGCCAAAACGGCATCGCCTTCGGCCGGCAAGCCCGAGGCATCGCCGCCATAAGCGCTGGCGAAGAAACCTTCGCTCACAAGTACACCTGCAAAATTTCCTGCAAACGCTGATGGCTGTCGGCAATGTCTTCCGCCGACGCACAAACTACGTTCGGCACCTCGCTGACTTCCAGCGTATTCAGGATTAACGTATCCCGCGAGTTAAAATAACGCACCCACCAATAGGGTATTCGCCCTTTCTCGTTCCCACGCGCCGCGTGGGAACGCAGATTAACCGCGCCGGCGGTAAGATAGGTATAAGGAATCCGACCAGGTGACACTGATGGGCCGCAGCCGCTACCGTATTCTCCAGCCTCAATATCCGCACTTCATAACCTGCACCGTGCTCAACTGGATACCCATATTCACTCGGCCGGCCATCGTGCAAATCGTATTGGATGCCTTGCATTATCGCCAACTACAGAACGGCTGGCGAATTTATGGTTTCGTGATACTGGAAAATCACATGCATCTGCTAATACAAGCCGACGATCTAGCCAATCAAATCGCCCACTTCAAATCCTACACCGCCCGCCAATTGATCGACTATTTACACGAAATCAAAGCCGAGCGGCTATTGGCCCAACTCAAATGGTTTCGCAAAGCACATAAAACCGACCGGGACTATCAATTGTGGGAAGAAGGCAGCCATCCGCAGTTGATCGATAATCCCGAAGTCTTACGGCAAAAACTGGATTACATTCATCTCAACCCGGTCAAACGCGGTTATGTCGATTTGCCGGAACATTGGCGCTATTTCAGTGCGCGCAGCTATGTCGGCATGGAGGGCTTATTGCCGATTTATCGGGATTGGTTTTAACCTGACCGCGGCGCGGTTAGTCTGCATCCCCACGCGGCGCGTGGGAATGAGGAGAAAACTGTTCTGAAATTCAAAGGTAAATCAGGTGAACACAAGATGTATCCCCGATCATCCAGGGATGACTTATTATCTGGCTCCAGACTGAATAAGTAATTTCTCGGCTGGCTTATTACCCATATATCTCGCAAACTCAAGCGGGGTCAATTGCTTTTCGGCAAATGTAATGTTAGGGCCTACAGACAACGTATTTTCATTAATCCGTTTGATACCGGAAACAGGGAATTTAAAACTGTAACTCTTGTTTAAGTCCAATCCATGCGCCAGCAAAAGCTGCAGCACCTTCTCCGCCGAATCATTTTCGGCAGTTTCCAACCAATGATGTACAGACTGGTCGTCGACTTCTGCGCCGTTATTAAATAAAAGCTCGATAATGTCAGGTCTTTCATAAAGAATTGCTTCAGATAATGCACTGTCACCATTTTGAGCCTTTACGTTTTTACTACCCACGGTTTCGATGAGGACCTTCGCCAAGTCGTAGGAATCTTCAGAAGAAGTGATTGCATATTCAATAGGAGTCACCGATCGGTATTCAAACCCCTTTTCAGGCTCTTCCGGATAGACATTTGGCAAAGCACCCGCTAACAAGAGCGCTTTGACCAAATCTAATCGCTTTTCATAAATAGCCACCCATAACGGAGTTGTTCTGCCATTCCCAGATGAATTTATATCCCAACCAGCGGCAAGCACCGCTTCAAAAGCAGTGAGTCCGGGCAATCGACTAATCAAATACCACGGATTACTATCAGGTGTTCGCATTTCTTTGGCTTCCCGAAGAATGCGTTCGTCATCTTTCAGAACACGATGATGTTCTTTTCCGTTCTCATCTTTAAATTGCGCAATTTCACATTCCACAGCCAGTTGGAAATCACGCGTTACCCGCCAAATAGCCCTAGGAGAATTCTCGTCAGTGACAAAAGCGTGGCGTCCTCGGTAACCTGCATTCAATACAACGATGTAAGGTACGCCATCAACTTTAATCACTCTCTTCTCATATGAATCAGTCGTAATCGGATTGATGAAGTCTTGCGCTACACTAACCTTTATTTCATCCCCTTGCTCACGGCCCGGATTTATCAGCGCCAATTCATAATCCGAGTTGATTCCAGCAACTAACCCTTTGATAGACGCATCGACTTGAAACGAACCAAATATCTCTTCGAAGCCGTCGCCATTAAGATCTTCTTTAACGGTATAAATTGCTGTTTTCAGTATTGCCGGAAATGATTCACGCGAGGAAAGGTCATCCTGTAACACCGCAGATTGGATTTTTCCGGCATCGGCAATTTCAATTATGGATTGGCAAGCGGAGCCTGGTCTGACATTCGTTTGACAACCGGGAAGCAAAAAAAATGACAGCAACACTATTCGATACATCAAACACTCCAAAACGTTTGTGGCAGTTAGTAGGCTGGATAGAGCAAAGCGATACCCAGCAATATAGGCTAAAACTGGGTTTACACTAGCATCCCAACCCAGCCTACCAAAAAAGCTTTGCGATACACAATAATCGTTGGAGTGGACTATTCCCGTTATCCCGCCCCGAGCATCGCAGCTTTTGGTGAGACAAATCGGCAGGATGGCCGATTTGCATGCGTAGCACCCGGAGGCGAGATACATGGATGTATCGAGTGAGCAGCCCGCAGGGGAGCGGCAGGGAGAGCCTGCCCCGCTTTTCGGGTATGCCGCTCGTTTTCGGAAGAGGCTGGGAGCCCCTACGAAAATCCTCGCCAAAAGCGGATGCGGGCCTATATTCGGGGGTGTTTTAGGGTTGCGATAGTGCTTCGAGCAGAAAATCTTTTCGTTCGAGCCTAGTTCCGGCGGGGGCCGTTTCGCCCATCGATGTTTTACCGCACCACCGCCAGCTAGCTCTAAGTCCGGATGTTGTCGCCGATTGTAAAATCGATCCGTATCGACCCCGTGGTTGTAAGCAGCGTCCGGCGCCGCATGTCTAAAATATCCGTCCAAGTCTCGGAAAAACGCCGAACGCCGCCGGACGACTAGGCGGCAGCGTTCGTTGAAGTTTCCGGTTGCCGTTAGGGACCAACTAGGCTCCCCGATTAAACGCCAACGCGAGTCCGAACGACGTCCAGAGTCTTTAAAAGTCGACGCGGACCGAGCCCATTAGGCTGAGTGGCGCACCGAATTGGATTTGATTGGCGCTGTTGGTGCCGACGAAGTACGTTTTATTCAGTATATTGTCGGCGTTCAATTGCGCGGTGACTTTTGATCCGCCAATTCTGGTTTGGTAGCCGGTCATCAGATTCAGAGTAACGTAGCCGGGTACTTGATAGGTATTCTCCGGGTTGCCTTGTCTTTGATCCACGGCCACCAGGCCCGCGCCTAATTTGAATCCTTGCAATTGGCCCTGTTGAAACTCGTAGGTGTTCCAAACGCTGCCAACGTGTTCCGGGGCAGCGAACAAACGGTGGCCCTGATTGCCGATATTGCCGTCGCTGTCAACGTCCTTGGTGATTTTCGCGAACGGCATATAGGTATAAGACGCGATCAGGTTCCAACCGGGCAGGATTTCACCGGTACTGTCGAATTCGATGCCGCGGGTTTCCGCGCCTCCTAACGCGCGGTAGTAAAAGCTTCCGGGAATGGACGTCGGCAAGTTTTGCTGTTTCAGGTCGAAGTAGGACAGGGTGGAGCGCAATTTGCCGTCGAGCAATTCGGTTTTTACGCCGGTCTCCCACTGTTGTCCGGTTTGCGGCGGCAAATTATGGCCGTCGGCATTGAACGAGCTATTGGATACCCCGAAATTCTCGGTGTAGCTGCCGTACAAAGACAGCCAGGGCATGGGTTGCCATAAAACCCCACCGCGAGGATTGACGCGGTCTTCGCCCGGCGAATCCAAACCCGAGACGTTGTCGCGCAAGTTGGCGTTGTCGTAACGCAAGCCGCCCATCAAGTGCCAGCCGCCCGGCAACGTAATCTGGTCCTGAAAATATAGGCCATACCAGGATTGAGTTTGCGAATAGGTAAACTGCGCCGCCGGATCGAATGCCGGCGTCGACGTTTGATACACCGGGTTAAACAGATTGTTGGGCCACAATGCCGAGGAATTATTGATGTTGGCCATGTACCGGACGTTCATATAGTCGAAACCGAACAATACGTCGTGCGTTAGCTGGGCATGTTCGATTTTGCCGAGCAGATTCACGGTGGTGAAATAGTTTTCGTTGCGCTGCTTCGGAAAACTAATGGTTTTGAGATTGAAGTTGCCGTCCGACAATACCGGCTCGAAGGTCGCGAAGCTAGTGTAGGCGTTGTCGATGTCGACGCGCTGCGTCAGGAATTTATTGACGATTTTCCAGCGGTCGTTAAATTCGTGCGACCAATTGACGCCCAGCAATAGACTGTCGCCGTTCCATTGGCTGTTGAAGGGGTCGGCTAGATTCCGATTCCTGGCGACTTGCGCGGGCCGATTGCCGATAGGCGGAATGCCAATATCTTGAATCGTGTTGAAGTGTTGGTATTCGAGTTCGAACGATGCTTGGGTTCTTGGGCTGATATTCCATTTTAAGACCGGTGCGAAAAAGACTTTATCGGTATTGACAAAGTCCCGATTCGATCCGGAGTTCTCGTACGATAAATTTGCTCGATAAAGCAAGCTATCGTCGCTGGATAGCGGTCCGGTGGCATCGACCGTTGTCCGATAAAACGCATACGAGCCAACTTGTTGTTGCATCGAATAATAAGGGGTGGTTAGCGGTTGTTTGGTGACGATATTAATCACGCCGCCCGGCTCCGCTCTACCGTAAAGTAGCGAGCCGGGGCCTTTAAGAACCTCGACGCTTTCTAGATTGGCGGTTTCGCGTTTGGTGGAGGCCAGAGCAAAGCTGATCGGCATCAACGTGCCATCCCGATAATAATTGGTGGTTTGAAAGCCGCGAACCATGAAACCGTCCGAAGTCTGCTGGTTGAATCCGCCTTGCACCACCCCGCTGACGTATTCCAGGGCTTTCTCCAGACGCACGGCTTGGCGGTCCTGCAATACTTGCTTGGACACCACTTGTACCGAAAACGGCGTTTCCATGATTGGCGTATCGGTTTTGGTGGCCGTCGACGCATTCGGCAACTTGTAGTCTGGGTTGAATGGGGCCGTCGCGTCGTAGACCGCTTTCCCGATAACAGAAACCGGCGGCAACGTGTCGGGGGCAGGCGTGGTGGGTGTCTCGGCGGTTTTATCCAACGTCACCGTGTTTTGGTCGATGAAGCGGAAGCGGTAGCCGCTGCCGCGCAATAGACGTTCCAAAGCCTGTTGCGGCGTCATTTGGCCTTCGATCGCTTCGCTGCTCAGGCCGCGGACTTGGTCGGCGGTAAACAGGATTGTCAGACTGGATTCGCTGGCGAATTTCATCAGCGCGTTGTTTAACGATTGAGCGGGAATGTGGTAAGTGCGCGGTAGTGCTTCGGCGCGTGCGGAGTCGATGCTATACGAGCCTCCGACAAAAGCGGCCAACAACGCCGTGGCGCAATTCAGCATGACGTTGTGGTTTCGGCGGCGTTTCGAGTGATTTGCTGTCACGTTCTCTCCAGTAGTGGTATGAATCTCCCTATACAAAACGCACGACTAAAAAAATCGTCTCAAAAAAGTTGGCGCGAGCGGATGTGAATGCATCGATCAGCGGTTACGCCGGTATTCAGCGACGCTTGGCGATGGCGGCTGGCCTGGGGAATCGCCATTGCAACCCGGGTGGTAGCATCAGTGGTGCAGGATCGTCAGCCAAGGTCCTAAGTCGGTTTGCCGTAAATGAAGAATGGTGCGAACGGCGGATAAAATCCGATCCGGCTCGCGTAACGGAAATACGCCAGTCACGCGCAATTTTGCTAAGTCGGCACCGGCGAGCAGAATGCGCCCGGAGCGGTAGCGTTCCAAATCCGCAATCAGCTCGGCTAAAGGCCGGTCGTTGATGGTTAGTTGCCCCTGCTGCCAGGCCGTGGCTTGATCGAGATCGGCCGGTTCCGCGGCTGCCAGCGCTTGGCCGGGCCGATAGTCGAGTTGTTGGCCTTCGCCCACTTCGCGGCGGTCGCTGGCACCAGCGCTCACCGCCACCGCGTGTTCCTGCACGAGGATGCGCGTCTCGCCGCTTTGGCTGACGTAGACCTCGAAGATCGTGCCTAAGGCGCGGACGGTAAGATCGCCGGCTTGCACTTCGAAGGGCCGGTTTCGATCGGCGGCAACCCAGAAACGGGCTTGACCGCGATACAGTTTGAGTCGTCTGACCGTGGCGTCGGCGTCGACCGAAACAGCGGTGTCTGTGTTCATCAGCAGTCGACTGCCGTCGACCAGTTCGATCTCGCGCTGTTCGCCGGTGGCGGTGCGATAGTCGCTACGACAGCTGTCCAGCCAACGGCTGCCTAGCGGTGAGACAGCCGATACCGCCAGCAGTAGGGCCGCCGCGATCGCCAAACGTTTTACCGCAAATATGGTGTTTGACCAGCCGCCGAGCCGGTGCCGGCCAAACGCGACGAGCTCGGCGCCGGGGGCGTCACGCGGGATCGATAGTGCCGGTGCGGCGCGAGTTTCCAGCGTGGCTACCGTCGTCATATCTTGAAAGACTTGTTCGACGGCGGCGAGCGCTTCCGAGTGTCGGTAATCCTGAGATAACCAATCGGCGAAAGCCTGTGTTTCCTGCTCGCTCAAATCGCCGGCATTCAAGCGGATCAGCCAATGGACGGCTTGTTGCTTGGCGGCGGTTAAACCGTCGGAATCGGGGCCAGGCGCGGCTTGCGGTACGGTGGTCATGGTTCCAGTTTCCGCGTGCAGTGGGCTAGGGCTTGTTCCAGCAGGCGGCCGACCTTGCTGCGCGAAATGCCCATCCGCTGAGCAATTTCCAGGTAACTCAAGTCCTCGACCCGGTTTAACAGAAAGGCGGTGCGGCAATCGGCGGGTAGCTCCGCCAGCGCGGCTTGCAGCGCGGCGTAACGTTCTCTCGAAATCAAGATCTTCGAAGGCTCGTTACCAGCCGGGTCGGCTACGGTATCGGCATAGGTATCGCTGTCGGAGTCGGCGAGATGCTGATTTCGAACATTCAACCGGCGCTGGTAGTCGATTGCCAGATTCACGGCTATTCTAAATGCCAGCGCCCTGGCATTGTCCGCCGGTGCCCGAGTCATGCTCTGGTGCAGGCGCAAATAGGTTTCGTGCGTCAGATCGGCCGCCGCCTCCGGACATTTCAAGCGATTGGCGAAAAAGGTCTGAAGTTCAAGCGCGAAGGCCTCGGTCCACAATAGCGGAAGACTGGCGGATTGGCTCATGCGGCTGTACGGTGGCGGGAAAGGTCGTTGGTCGATAGTGGGCGCCGACGATACCACAAGTGTTGCCGTAAAGTGTCGGCGGTTTTTACAGTGTCAGGTAAGGCGATGTGGTTTGGATATTAAAGTATTGAAATTATTTTCAAAAAATAGTTGGCGTATTTTCTGCTTAACAAAACTTGGTCGCAGTGGCGGACGGTTTCATTGATGGGATATTCGGAGATTTTTATGCAATTTAAGTTTGGCGGAATACACAAAGCAATATTGGGGGCGACGCTAGGCTTGATGTCGCTGACCGCGGATGCGGCACATCAAATCGTTAACGTTGCCGGCACCGCCGGTCCTTGGAATTGGGAACTTGGCGGCTTGAACGGCGATTACGCTTACGGTCTCGGCGCGGACGGTAGCGATGCGATTCCGGATTACACGCCTCCGGCCCGGTTGAAGCTGGCCGATATTGGCATCGGCGCGGGCGATTCAATTTACATTACCTACCTTGACGGTCTAACCAACGCGTTCGGCGATGTGCCGAACGTTAATTATAACGGCCATGTAGGCAGCGTATTCAAGGACGACGAGTTGGGCTCCAGCGGCCAGGTGTTACCTAGCTATTATTACGAAAGCGAATGGGGGAAAAATCAGGATCCCGACGATCCGGCGCCCTACGGTCTGTTCTTGCAATCCCTGGTCGGTGCATTGACCGACGACGGCGGCAATATCGTGCAATTGTTGAGCGTGGGCAGCGTGATTAAATTGGATAGCGGTCAGGGCTTTGTATACGGCATCAGCTTCGAATTGCCGGTTGGCGCGACCTATGTGCAATTTGGGCTGAACGACGATATTTTCGGTGACAATACCGGTTCGTTGAACGTGTGCGTGAGTAGCGTCGACGAGGAATGCGGTACTTCGCCGGTACCCGTACCCGGCGCGGTTTGGATGTTCGGCAGCGCCATCGCCGGTCTTGCGACGTATCTGCGTCGGCGCGTTTAAGCTGTATTGAAGTGTCCTGCAAAACCGCCGCCGATGATCTCGCGGCGGTTTTGCGGTTAGATATAAGCAAGTCGGACCGGGGAATAGCGGTTCTAATCGATATAGGTGGGCTCGACCGGACGGGGGCGATAGTCGCGTCTGAATTTTTCGAATTCGGCGATAGGTAGCGGTCGGCTGGTTAGATAGCCCTGATACTGATCGCAATCGCGGCTGCGCAAAAAATTCAATTGCTCCGCAGTTTCGACGCCTTCCGCGATGACCCGCATTTTTAGCGTCTTTGCCATCGCGATGATGGTTGCGGTAATTTCCATATCATCGGCTTGGTCCGGAATGTCCTCGATAAAACTCTTGTCGATCTTAATGACGTCCAGCGGAAACAGTTTCAGATAGGCCAGCGACGAATAGCCGGTGCCGAAATCGTCGATGGACAAGCCGAGCCCTAGTTCGTGCAACTGTTGTAGGATCTCGATCGCTTCCCTTTCCCGTTTCATCAGCACGCTCTCGGTCAGCTCCAACTCCAGATGTTCCGGCGGAAATCCGGTCTCCCGCAGAATGTTGCCTATCGCTTCGCCGATGTCGCTATGCAGAAATTGTTGAGACGATAAATTCACCGCCAACTTTATCGGCGCCAGCCCCCGGTTCAGCCAGCGCCGGCCTTGTCGGCAAACCTCTTGCAACACCCAGTTGCCGATGGGCACGATCAATCCGGTTTCCTCGGCGATCGGTATGAAACGCGACGGCGAGATAATTTCTCCGGTATCGGTTTCCCAACGCAGCAGGGCTTCCGCGCCGACCAAATGGCCGCTGGCGATGTCGATTTGCGGTTGAAAATACACGCGCAACTCGCGGCGCTCGATGGCGAGGCGTAGGCGGATTTCCAGGTCCATCCGTTCGCGGGCCGCGCGAGTCAGATCTTCCGAGAAATATTTGAAACAGTTGCGACCGTCGTTTTTGGCTTGATACAAAGCCGTATCGGCCTGTTGAATCAGTTCGTCCGGGGTCTGACCGTGTTCGGGAAACAGGGCGATGCCGACACTGACGCCGATTCTGACTTCGTGACCGCTGCTCAGGCGCCAGATTTGGCTTAGCGCCGCGATAATTTGCGAGGCTACTTGGGCGGCCGCTTCCGGTTGGGGGATTTCCTCGAGCAACACGACGAACTCATCGCCGCCCAGCCGGCATATCGTATCGCTGTTGCGCAAACGGGCGGTGAGCCTTTGCGCGACCAACTGCAACAGATCGTCACCCGCCAGGTGGCCGAAACTGTCGTTGACGTCCTTGAAGCGGTCAAGATCCAGCATCAATACCGCCATCACGCCGCGCCGGCGGCGGGTTTGGTCGATACTGTGACGCAACCGGGATAGGAATAGCATCCTGTTAGGCAGTTGGGTCAGCGGATCGTGGTGGGCCAGAAATTCCAGTTCCTTTTCGGATGCTTTCAGTTTGGAAATATCCGCGAACACGCCTACGTAATTGGTGACATCGCCTTGGCCGTCGCGCACCGCGCTGATGCTCAACAACTCGGGAAACACTTCGCCGTTCTTACGGCGATTCCAGATTTCGCCTTGCCAATGATCGGTGTTGGCCAGCGTTGCCCACATATCGCGATAAAAATCGACGTTGTGGTGGCCGGAGGCGATGATTTTCGGGGTCTTGCCGATCACCTGCTCCGGCGAGAAACCGGTGATGTCGCTGAAAGCCTTGTTGACCAGCTGAATCTGTTTGTCGGCGTTGGTTATCATCACACCTTCCCGAGTACTTTCGAACACGGCGGCGGCTTGGCTTAGCCGGTCTTCGTTAGCCTTGATTTCGGATATATCGGTGACGGTTCCGACGTAGCCGCACAAGTCGCCGGAATCGGTAAGCTCCGGCTCGGCTCGGCAAACCACCCAACGCGACTCGCCGTCGCCGAGTTGGAAGCGGAATTGTCGGTAGAACGGTTCGGCCAGGCTGACGCATGCTCGCCAGGCGGCGGCGACCTCGGCGCGGTCTTCGTCGTGTAGGCCGTCGATCCAGGCGTCGCCGTGGGAATGGCTGAAGGACAGACCGGAAATCTCGCACCAGCGAGTATTCACATAGTCAAAGGCGCCGGTCCGATCGGTACGGAAAATCCCGACCGGCGCGACCTTGGCCAAAGTGTGGAACAGCAGCTCGCTCTCTTGCAGCGCAATTTCGGCTTGTTTGCGAGCGGTAATGTCGCGCAAGCCGATGACGAAGCCGGGTTTGCCTTCCCAGGTTAACGGCGTAGAGCGCATTTCCGCCCAAGCCAGGCCGCTGGGCCTAATCAAATTAATGTCCTGAAAATGTAAATGACTGTCGGCGACCGGAATCGCCAGCATCTGGCCGGCCAACTCGCCCCGTTCCAATAATGATTCGGCGGCCTGATTGGCGTAGATGACCTTGCCTGACGGATCGACGACCAGCACGCCGTCGGTGATGGTGTCCAGGATCAGGTTGAGCTGGCTAAGGGTTTGCGGCATGGGGTCCGGTAAAAGCGGTTTTAGACGATGACGGTTTGCGCGCCGGTACTTTGAGTCTGGGTAGTAATCGCGGCCATCACCGACGACATGCGCGACAGGTCGCCGAGCAACTTCAACACCGGTTTCGGCAAATCGCGGACCAGCATCGGCGTCGCGAAGACCTCCTGTTCCAGCGCTTTTTCCGGCATTCCTAGCACTTCGACGACATCGAACACCCAATGGCCGGGTTCGTAGATACCGGTCAGCACCGCGCTGATTTGTTCGACCAAGCGGCGGGTTTCCGCATTCAGCGACACGACGTACAGCGTCAATACCAGCTTATGGTGGTTAGCTCGGCGGGCTTCGTGATCCTTGGCGATCCGGACCACCTGGGCGATGTTCTTGATTTGCGAGGCCGACAGCGGTTTGCTGGCCAGTTCGAACTGCAGGCCTTCGTCGTGGGCGGCCTTGAGTTGATCCATGAATTCGGTGGCGAAAGCGGTCACCAGATAGATGTTCAAACTGTCGTCCATACCCTTCAGGCGCCGTAGCGTTTCCACGCCGTCGATGCCGGGCATCCGCAAGTCCAGAAAGATTAAGTCCGGGCGCAGGCTTTGCGCCATCGCGATACCGTCTTCTCCGCATTCGGCCTCGCGTACGTTGTAGCCTTCGTCTTCCAGGATCAATTTGAAGGCGCCCCGTACCGCAGGGTCGTCGTCTATTACTAAAATATTGTTCACCATCGCTAGTCCCGCGTTAAAAGTGAGGAAATTTTAACCGCATGCAACAGCCTTCACCAGAGCGGCTCTCGACGCTGATAGTGCCTCCGATGTCCTGGATCAGCCGCCGCGTTACCGACAAGCCGAGGCCGGTGCCCTGGCCCGGCGGCTTGGTCGTAAAAAAGGGGTCGAACATTCGGATTTGCACTTCGTCGGCGATACCGGAGCCGTTATCGGTTATCGTCAACTCTAACATCTTTTCCGCGCTACGCGCTTGGATATCGATGCGCGGATGCTCGCTGCCGGCGAGTGCGTCGCGCGCATTGATCAACAAATTCACCAAAATTTGCTGTAGCGTTTCGGCGGTGCAAGCGATCGGCGGAAGGTCGGCCGGCGAGTCGACATGCACCGCGATCGCGAATTTGCGCAGTTCGCCTTCCAGCAGCATTAGCGTTTGCTGCAACACTTCAGCAAGCGAGCAACTCCCGGTTTGCGCCGAACGGTTGTGCAAGAAAATCAGCATGTTGGAAACGATGGCCTTGATCCGCTGAATTTGTTGCAAAGCTTGCCCGAGCACTTCGCGGGACTTGGCGTCTTCGCAACGTTCCGCCACGTATTCGACGAAGTTCATCACGCCCATCAACGGATTATTGATTTCGTGGGCCACGCCGCCGACCAGGGTGCCGAGCGCGGACAGTTTTTCCATTTGCAGCATATGGTCCTGATTATCTTGCAATTGGTGGTAGGCATGGCGAGTTTGCTCGACCAGTCGGGCGTTTTCCAGCGAGATGGCGGCTTGCGCGGTCAGTAATTCGGTCATCGCGATTTTTTCCGACGTGAACACACCGTCGGCCAAGCGGTTCTCCAGATACAGCACCGCGCCGAGTTCGTTTTGTTTGACGACCGGCAAGCACAACACGGAGCGCAAGCCCAGCGCGACGACCTCCGGCGCGGTTTGAAACTCGCCTTCGCTGCCGGCGTCGCGCAACACGACTTTTTCGTGAGTGCGAGTCACGTAATTGACGACGGCCCGGCAGATGCCGCGCACTTTGTGTAAGGGCGCGTACTCCTGGCGCGGCGCGCGCTTCTTACCGACATGTTGCTCCGCGGCGACTACCCATTCGTCCTGCTGGCGAATCAACAGATAACCGTGCTGCGCGCCGGAGCTTTCGAGCACGACGGTCATGATTTTGCGCATTAATAGCGGTAAATCGATCTCGGCGGATAGCGCCAGCGCGGATTTCATCAAGTAGCCGATATCCAGGTTAGGGAGTTTTGAATTCGGCGATTCGGATTTGACAATCCTGGCGCCCGTTTCCGGTGGAACGTAGCGGTGCCGCTCCTGTAGTTGTTGGTTTTTAAGATCGGCCCGGCACAGCCGGTAGTGACGGCGAGCCTCGCCGTAATAGAGTTCGGCATCGCCTAAGTCGTGTTCGGCGATCAAATCGGCCAATGCTTCGTAGACATGGCCGGCCAACAGCCCGTATTGCTGGCGGAAGCAGTCGGCGGCAGCATCCAGATACCGATTGCGTGCCTCGCGGACATCGCCGCGAAACCGGGCAATTTCGGCCTTGGCAAAACTCAGATAGGGTTGCAACAGCGGCCCCAGACCGGCCCAAGTTTCCAACTGTGCCAATACCGGCGCGATTTCGGTTTCCAGTTCCAACCAGGGCGGCGCGTCGGCTTGCCGTAAACGGTTCAACAGTCGGTAGACATACCACAAGCGTTTCAGCACGTTATCGGTCAAGCCGTGTAAGTGGCGCTCCACTTGGTCCAAGGCCTGGGCCGCGCCGGCATAATCCCCGAGAAAATAACGGGCGAAGCCGAGCAACGCATAATAGCTGCCGGAGGCCGCGACGTAACGATGGGTGTCCCAATCCGCCAGCGTGGCGGTCATATCAATCGGCTTGCCGCCTTTCATCGGCGCGATCCACCCCGCCAGAACGGCTTCCGCCAAGCCGACCGAGAACGCCAGTTGATTCTTGCGGGAGAATTGCAGGCATTCCTCGGCGGCTTCCTCTATCCAGCGCAGATTCTTGCCTTGGGCTTGCAAGTTCCACATCAGCGGACCGTAGGATAGCCCGGCGTTGTACAAGTCTCCGCAATTGCGACCGCATTGTATGGCTTGATGAGCGTAGTCGACGATGTCGGCCGGGTGCGAACGGCTGTGCATATTGCACCAGACGATGCCGTTCATGCCGCGGGTGGCGCCGAAGGTGTTCGGATATTTGGCGCACAGGTCGCGCGCCAGATCTTCGTAACGGAAGGCTTGCTCGAAGCGACCTTGCTCGCCCAGATTCAATCCCATGATCGAAAACGAGTAGATCACCGACTCGTCCATACCGCCGCCCAAACAATGCTGGGTGGACAGCGCGGCCGATAGGTAGAGTTGCGGCACCAGTCCGCACATATACAAATCCGGAATCAATTCGGCGTAAAAGGCCAGTTCGATTTTATTGCGGCGCTCCCTGGTAAACGGCATCGCGGCGATTTTGCTCCAGACGTCGCCTTGAGCTTCGATGTCGGCCGTCAAACTTTCCATTTGACGGCGAGCGTCGTCGGCATCGGCGGGCAGCGATTTGCCGAAATACGCCAGGCCGCGGTTGGCGGTTGCAATCGCCTGTTGAAAATTGCCGAACGAGGATAGCGAGGTCGTCTGTTCGGCCAGGGCTTCCGCCTTATCCAAATCGCTGACCGCGTGTTCGATCAATTGGTTGAGCAAGGCTTCCGAACTATCGTAACGACCCCGCATCAAGTCGGTTTTGGCCAGCCGTTGGTAAATTCGGAAGGTCAGCTCGTAGGTCTGGGTCCAGCAGTCGCCCGGCAAATAACGATGGGCCATTTCGAAGAACTCGTTGGCGGCTTCGCCGGCCAGCGCATCCAGCGCTTTATTGCCGGCGTGAAAATTGATTTCCGCCAGCCAATAGCGGGTGCGGTCGTCGGGCGAGCTGGGTTTGCCCTGGTTTAAGTGCGCGGCGATGGTGAACAAATGATCCATGTGCGTCAGTTCGGTGCCGACCGGGGTTGTACCGAGCAGGCGCTGACCGATGCGCCAATGAATCGCCCGGCGCGCGGCCGGATCGACCTGACGCAGTACCGCTTCTTGTACTCTGTCGTGGACGAATTGCAGATCGGATTTGTTTTCCAGCATTAATCCAAGACTCAGTACCGGCTTCAGGTCCTCGAACAACGGTTCGATGCGCAATTCCAATACCTTGGCGATTTCGTCGGCACTGAAACGATTGCCCAGGCAGGCGCAATAATCGAGGATACGCAAGGTCCGCTCGGGCAGCTTGCGGACCTTGGCGCTGAATAGCTCGACCACGTTGGCAGGCATCCGCGTGTCGCGGATGCGTTGCATGTCCCACAGCCAATGCCGATCGGCGTCGATGCCGAGTAGGCCTTCGTTGTATAGCCAGGCCAGACTTTCACTGACGAATAACGGGTTGCCCTCGGTCAGTCCGGCGATGAATCGAGCGAGAAGGGCGGTGGCTTCCAGAGACGAATCTAGAATGTAGGCCACCATATCGTGGCAGTCCGGCTCGCTCAACGCGCCGAGGCGAATTTCGGTCAGCGGGCCCTCGGCTTCGCCGACCCGGCGGATCAATTTCGTCAATGGGTGGCCGGCGTCGACTTCGTTGTGCCGATAGGCGCCGAGCAACAATAGAAATGGGTGATCGCGATGGTTGGCAAACAGGTTTTGTAAAAAATCGAAAGTCGCGCTGTCGCACCATTGCAGGTCGTCAATGAAAAGCACCAGCGGATTGTCCTCGCTGGCCAGACAGGCTAAAAATCGGTCGAACAGATTGTTAAAGCGTTGACGGGCCTCGACCGGCGGTAACGCCGGCGGCTCGGGTTGCGGTCCGATGATGAAGTTCAGTTCCGGCACCACCTCGGCGATGACGCCGCCTTGGTGTTCAACCGCTTCTAAAATCCTGGCCCGCCACTGTCGTACCTGAGCGTCGCTCTCGGTCAGGAAGGTGCGGATCAGGTTGCGCAAGGCCTGGATCAGCGAACTGTAGGGAATGTTTTTCTGGTATTGATCGAACTTTCCGGACGTGAAGTAGCCGCGATTCTTTACCAAGGGTTTTTGCAGTTCCTGAATCAGCCGGGTTTTGCCGATACCCGACAGGCCGGAAATCAGTACCGATCGAAACCGACCGCGCATCACCTCGTCGTATTCGCGTTGAATGGTTTCGGATTCGGTTTGCCGTCCGACCATTTTCGAGATGAATATCACCCGGCGGCTACGGTCGTGGCGGCCGATCGCGAAATTAGACACCACGCCGTCCCGGCCGTATTCGCTCTGACAACGCCTGAGGTCCGCCAGCAGTCCGGCGGCGCTTTGGTAACGTTTTTCCGGTTGCTTGACCGTCAGTTTAGCGACGATCTCGCTCAGCGTTTCCGGTATGCTCGGGTCGAGTTCGTGCAGGTACTCGGCTTCCTCCGCCAGATGGGAATGGATCAGTTCCAACGGGTCTTCGGAGACGAACGGCGGCCGGCCACCGAGCAATTCGTAGAATACGATGCCCAGCGAATACAAATCGGTGGCGAAATCGACCCGGTAGTTGATGCGGCCGGTTTGTTCCGGCGACGTGTAGGCCAAGGTATGGCGAACGAATTGCGGATCGTAGATGAAATGACTGACATCGCGGATATCCAACGGCGTGATGAAATCGGTCAGCCGCAAGCCCAGCGTACCCGCATGCACCAGAATGTTGTGCGGCTTGACGCCGCCGTGAGTAATGCCGCAGTCGTGAACGGTTTGCAGGATGTCGGCGAGCGGACAGGCCAGCGCGAAAAAACTGTCGAGACCCGGCGATCCTTGAGATTGCACCCAGTCGCTCAAGGTTTGGCCGGCGAACCACGGTTGGACGATGAATTGTTCGCCCTCGTCGGATTCCAGCGCCAGCGGCGTGCTGACGCGCGGGTCGTGCAACACCTTCAGACGTTCGATTTTTTGCCGCAAATGCCGGGATTGATCTTCCCAACTCGACAGCAACTTCAGGTACTTGATGACCAGCGGATACTCGGGCACGTGTTTGTGGTAACCCTTGTAGACCGAAGCTTGCAAGCTTTCGCCGAGTTTCTCTGTCAGTACGTAGGCGTCCGGTTGCGGAAGGTGGTTCGAGTGGACATTCATGGCCTATCCGATCATGGGTTTCGGCAGCGAGTCGCGGCGCTTAACTTATAATGTCTCGGATTTTGTAACCGAGAGGACATGCGATGGCCGCCACCCAATCCACGATGATGCCGCTGGGCACGATAGCGCCCGATTTCGAATTGCCGGATACCGTGACCGGCAAGACGTATCGCTTGCAAGACCTGCGCGGTAAGCAAGGCACGTTGATTCTGTTTATCTGCAATCATTGCCCCTACGTGCTGCACGTCAAAGCCCAATTGATCGCGATTGCCGGCGACTACGCGAGCCGGGGCGTCGCGACGCTGGCGATCAGCGCCAACGACGTTGTCGCCTATCCGGACGATGCGCCCGACAAGATGCGCGAGCTGATGGCGGCCTGGGGCTACCCGTTCGCGGCCTATTTGTACGACGAGACCCAGCAAGTCGCCAAGGCGTATCAAGCGGCTTGCACGCCGGACATTTATCTGTTCGACGCCGATTTGGCCTGCGTTTATCGCGGCCGGCTGGACGCGGCGACACCGAAAAACGGCGAGCCGGTGACCGGCGCGGATTTGCGGGCCGCGCTGGACGCGATGTTGAATGGCCTTCCGGTCGAGGCCCGGCAAATTCCCAGTGTCGGCTGCAACATCAAATGGAAGCAGGACCACTGAACGCGAGATTTTCATCCGGCAAGCGCGGCTGGCTTAGTGTTGCTGGTCGTCGAATTGTTCGACCATCAAATCCAGTTCGCGGCTGGATTCCGAAACGCTACCGGCCGCTTCGCTGGCTTGAGTCGCATGTTCGCTGGTTTGCCGGGACAAATTGCCGATGGCTTCGACGGTTCGAGCGATGCCCTCGGAGACCACGTGCTGTTGCTCGGCCGCGCTGGCGATCTGCACGATCATTTCGTTGATGTAGCCGACCGATTGCAGCGTTTCGTGGAGCAGGCTAGTGGAGTTTTTGCCATGCTCGGAGCCGGCGGCCGCCATTTCTCGAACCCTGGCCATTTCGGCGACGGCGTTTTCGGTGCCGCCGCGCAGATCGTTGATCATTCGATGAATTTGTTCGGTCGATTTTTGAGTGCGGCCGGCCAAGGTGCGTACTTCGTCGGCGACCACCGCGAAACCGCGGCCCTGATCGCCGGCTCGGGCGGCTTCGATCGCGGCGTTCAGCGCCAACAAATTGGTTTGTTCGGCGATGCCTTGAATCACGTCCAGCACGCCGCCGATATTCTGGCTATGGGTCGAGAGCACCTGAATCACCGCTTCGGCTTGATTGACCGCGCCGGCCAGACTTTCCATCATGCCTATCGTGTCGTTGACCCGCGCAACCGAAGCCTGGGATTTTTGGCTGACATTGTTGGCGGCATCGGCGGCATTGGCGGCGCTACGGGCTACTTCGCTAACCGTGGCACTCATTTGATGGATCGCCGAGGCAATTTGTTCGATTTCCCGCAGTTGCTGGTCCATCGCGGTGCTGACTTGCCTAACCGCGCGATGGGTGGAATCGGCCTTGCCGGCCAAGGGTTCCGTGGCTTGAATCAAACGGCGGATGATGGTTCGGGATTTGGCTTTCAGCAATTTGATCGCTAACAGCAGTTGACCGATTTCACCATCGTCGGCGGTGTAGATGCGTTGGGTTAGCGGGTTGTCGATGACTTTGCGCGCTTCGGCGGCGGCGGCGCTCAACGGTTGCAAAAGCAAAGCGGCGGCGGCGTAGCCGACGGCCAGCGCGGATGCCGCCAGACCGGCCGCGACGCCGGGGCTAACCAGGCCGTTAAGGTACAGGATGCCGGCTAGCGCGGTCTGGGGCAGGCCGTAGCTCATCGTCAGCTTCGCTGTCAGAGTGAGTCGGCCAAGGCCGGCCGAACCGGTCTTGCCGGCATTCATTTTTTCGTAGATTTCCCTGGCGCGGGCTACGGTCGAGGGATCGGGTTTAACACGCACCGATTCGTAGCCGATGATCTTACCTTGGTCGAAACGCGGCGTCACGAAGGCGTCTACCCAGTAGTGGTCGCCGTTTTTACAGCGATTCTTGACGATGCCCATCCACGGCTTACCGCTTTTGATGGTTTGCCATAAATCGGCGAACGCCGCCGGCGGCATGTCGGGGTGGCGGACGATGTTGTGGCTTTCCCCGAGTAGTTCGCTACCGCTAAAGCCGCTGATTTTAATAAAATCGTGGTTGATGTAACCGATCCGGCCGGCGGTGTCGGTGGCCGAGGTGATGGTGAGTTGGGTGCTGTACTCGATCTCTCGTTGGGTAATCGGAAGATTTTTTTTCATCGTTATCCCTGATCGTTATTTTTTATGGTGGAAGCGGCGAACAAGCGGTGCTTATGCCGCGAGTTAGTATAACCCTCGTTCGAGACTTGTCGCCGGAGGTGCCGGAAAAATTCTCGGGCGCCGATACAGCGGAAAACTCGCGCAAACTGGATGCGTCGGCGCTCCGTGTCACGTTTGAGCGGGCCGTTGGCGAGGCCGGGGCGGCATGGCTTGACGCTACGGTGTTCGGCCCGCTACCATCGTCGGGTAGATCCAGACGACCGTACCGATTTCGTTGCGATGGGGATTTCAAGGCAATGCAGTAGCGCGCTATGCGTTGCGGCAGAGGCCTTACGTCGCCGTCCGCGCGCTTGCCCGATATTTTTCGGCGATTGTTAAAACAACGGTGTTCAAGACCGCTGGTTATGACAAACCTTGGGCGGATCGCCCCGAACTTTGAGAAATCGATGACTAGAGTGTATTGCTTATTGCCGCTGGTGCTCGGTGCTTGTCACATGTTGACGCCGGACCCAATTGCCCCGAGCGGCGGTTCGGTTCATCACGTCGCGCTGGTGTGGTTGAAGCAGGCGGGCGATCCGGCGGCGCGCCGTCAATATATCGAGCTGAGCCGGCCATTGGAGAATCTCCCCGGCGTACTGAGTTATCGGCTAGGAACGCCTTTGGAAGTTCGCCGCGAGCGGGCCAGCACCGCGCTGGATAAGGGGTACGACGTGGCGGTTTCGGCGACTTTCGCCGATCCCAATGCATTGGAAGCCTTCTTGAAAAACCCTGACTACCAGGCTGTCGCGCAACAGCAATTGCGCCCCTTGGTCGACAAATACAAGGTGTACGAGTTTGCCGAATGACGCTGGCCGACGAGTTAACCCTCGCTTTGCCGCTCACGCCGATTCGGCGACGGCTTGCGTCGCGCGTGTTCGGCGCAAGCCCGCGCAACTTCTCGGCGAACCGGACCGCACCTCGCCGCAAAAGTCGGGAAACGAGTGGTTTACCTGACGATCATGAAACCGCTGCATCGCCCCGGCAAATGAAAGTCAGTGGCGTGGGAGCGGCTTTAGCCGCGATTGGCAGCGTTCCGACATCGGATTGTGTGACTGCTCCGGTGACTTTCGTGGCAACCCTTAGCCAACCCCAGTCCTAAATATGCGTCGTATCTATACGTGTTTATTCGGTTTATTGTTACCGGCGATTTTGCTGCGCCTGTATTGGCGGGGAATCAAGGCGCCTGCTTATCGGCTGCGCTGGCGGGAACGCCTGGGTATTTATCGCGGACCGGTCCGTGGCGGCGGAATCTGGTTTCATGCGGTCTCGGTCGGCGAAGCCGAAGCGGCGTTTCCGTTGATCCAGCGTTTGTTGAGCCAGTTTCCCCAACTTCCGGTTTTGGTGACGACGACGACGCCGACCGGTTCAGCTCGGGTGGTTGCCGTATTGGGCGATCGCGTTGAGCACGTGTATTTGCCCTACGACTTACCCTGGGTCGTCGCGCGGTTCTTCGAGCGGTTCCGGCCGAGTCTGGCGGTAGTCCTGGAAAAGGAGCTTTGGCCCAATCTGTTTGCCGAGTGTCGTGCTCGCGAGGTACCGTTGTTTGTCGTCAATGCCCGCTTGTCGGCGCGGTCGGCGCGCGCCTATCTGAAAATTCCCAGCCTGATTCGGCCGGTGTTGGCCTGTATCGAGACGATTGCGGTGCAAACCGACGAGGATGGCGAACGCTTCGTCGAAATCGGAGCCCGATCCAGCCAAGTTCGGGTGGTCGGCAACGTGAAATTCGACGTCACCGTCGATCCCAACACCCTGGCGGCGGGTAACGCCTTGAAAGCGTCGGCATTCGCCGGACGTTGGGTATGGATAGCCGCCAGCACGCATACCGGCGAGGAAGAACTGCTGTTGGCGCAGTATCGGCGCCTGAAAGCGGCAATGCCGGCGCTATTGTTAACGATCGTGCCGCGCCACCCGGAACGCTTCGGCTTGGTCCAAAAACTGTGCGAAACGCAAGGCCTGCGGGTCTTGATGCGCAGTTCCGGACTGGCGTGCCGGACCGAAACCGACGTCTACATCGGCGACAGCATGGGCGAATTGAAATTATTGTACGCGGCCGCCGATGCGGCGTTCGTCGGCGGCAGTCTGGTCGAGGTTGGCGGTCATAACGTGTTGGAGCCCGCCGCGATCGGCACGCCGGTGCTGTTCGGCCCGTGGATGTTCAATTTCCAGGAAATCGCCGAGCGAATGTTGGCGGTAGGCGCCGCACGCCAATGCGCCGACGCCGAGGCGCTTGGGGCTGCGGTGTTGGCCTTATCTGGCGATACCGCGTCCGGCCAAGCGATGGCCCAGCGGGCTCGAGACTTCGTGCAAGCCAATCAGGGTGCGACCGAACGGCTGGTCGAGTTGTTGGTCGCCGGTCTGGCCGAATCGGCGGCCGGCCGATTTTTGGTATAATCCGGCTATTTTCAATGGGCACAGGTAAGAACGCAATGTCGGAAGTTAAAAAAGTGGTGTTGGCCTATTCGGGCGGCTTGGATACCTCGGTCATCCTGAGATGGTTGCAAGACGTTTATCAATGCGAGGTCGTCACGTTCACCGCCGACATCGGCCAAGGCGAGGAGTTGGAGCCGGCGCGGGCGAAAGCGCAAGCGGCCGGCATTAAGGAAATCTACATCGACGATTTGCGCGAGGAATTCGCGCGCGACTTTGTGTTTCCAATGTTCCGCGCCAACACGATTTACGAGGGCGAATATTTGCTCGGCACCTCGATTGCCCGGCCGCTGATTGCCAAGCGTTTGATCGAAATCGCCAACGAAACCGGCGCGGATACGATTTCCCACGGCGCGACCGGCAAGGGCAACGATCAGGTTCGTTTCGAGTTGGGTGCCTACGCGCTGCGCCCGGACATTAAAATCATCGCGCCGTGGCGGGAATGGGATTTGAACTCCCGTCAAAAACTGTTGGCCTATGCCGAGAGCCACGGGATCTCTGTTGAAATGAAAAAGGGTAAAACCTCGCCTTACTCGATGGATGCCAACTCGCTGCATATTTCCTACGAAGGCCGCATTCTGGAAAATCCGTGGACCGAGCCGGAAGAAGATATGTGGCGCTGGACCGTGTCGCCGGAAAGTGCCCCGGATCAGGCGACGTATGTCGAGCTAACCTATAAACAGGGCGATATCGTGGCCATCGACGACGTTCCGCATACCCCGCATCAGGTGATGGAAAAGTTGAATCAAATCGCCGGCGCCAATGGCATAGGCCGCTTGGACATCGTCGAGAACCGTTACGTCGGCATGAAATCGCGCGGCTGTTACGAGACGCCGGCCGGCACCGTGATGTTAAAAGCCCACCGGGCGATCGAGTCGCTGACCTTGGACCGGGAAGTGGCGCATTTGAAGGATGAACTGATGCCGCGTTATGCGTCGTTGATTTACAACGGCTATTGGTGGAGTCCCGAGCGGGCGATGCTGCAAACGATGATCGACGCCTCGCAAGTCCGCGTCAACGGCAAGGTGCGCGTGAAGCTGTATAAAGGTAACGTCATCGTCGTCGGCCGTGCTTCGGAAACCGACAGTCTGTTCGACGAAAACATTGCCACCTTCGAAGAAGACGGCGGCGCTTACAACCAAAAAGACGCCGAAGGCTTTATCAAGTTGAATGCATTGCGGATGCGAATCGCGGCGAAAAAGGCGCGTTGAGTGCAACCGGTTTAATGCAGGACATTTTTAGCGAAGCTTGTATAATGTCGGGATAGGCTGACGGCGAAGTTTGCCCGGTCGGTACTAAGCTTCCCGATTAGCACACTAGAACAATAATGAGCGATATGCCTGAGATTAATCCGGATGATGCCAATACCGACAAGCACGCTATTGTCTACTTGCCTGGTGCTCACCGGGATCAGGCGCTAATCAAGGCAAACCGCTTTCTGTTAATGCTGGTGACGGCATTGACGGCAGCGGTTTTTTTATTGGGTTTTGTTTTGTTGCCCAGACAAAATCTGCTGAACGAAATTCAGAAAAACCAAGCCGTGTCGATGGCCTATGCCACCCAAAACCCGGCTTTATCGGCCGAAATCAGTGCGTTGAAAGGCCAGCTTTTCGGCTTGGTCAGCGGTTCGATCGAGAGCAAATTGCGCTCGTTGGAAGACAACATCAAGCGCGGTAGCGTCGCCGATTCCTTGGATACGATACGCGATCTGAAGGGCGACGTAAAAATTCTGACGTCGTATTCCGGCGCGGGCGACGCGGCTTCGGCCAAGCCCGGCGAAGCGCTAGTCGTCAATCAGGTATTGGTTCAAGAGCTGGAAGACATCAAGGATTTGGTCTATCTAACCTTCGTATCCTGTGGCTTGATGATCGCGGCGGTGGCTGGCGTTTGGTTACGCGGCCGTCGGCGTTTGCCGTCGTATCGGCAGAGTGCTCGTCATTATTTGAGTCGGGACTGAACGCGCGCCTAAAACTGACTAGGCAATAAACTCGGCACACAAAAAAGCCGCCTTCCTAACGGAGAGGCGGCTTTTTTTCGCCTTGGAGCTTGAACTTATTTGCTCAGATAGGCGTAGATCGCGTCGATGGCTTGATCTTCGGTGTAACCTGCTTTTTTGACTGGACCAACTTCCATAATCGCCGCAGTTGCTTTGGGCATGCCGTTTTTGCCTTCTTTTACCACTTTCGTGAATTGATCTTTAGGCAGTTTGCCGGCTTTGATCAGTTCTTTCAGTTGTGGGTTGGATGAGATGTCGTGGCAAGCGCCGCAACCACGGCCAAAAGCGCGCTCGTAGATTTTTGCACCGATTTCTTCTTGTTCGTTAGCCGCTACTTGACCGCTCAGAGCGATTAATGCCGCACCTACGGTAAAAACGAATGATTTTTTCATTGTGTTCTCTCGTTGTGATTAAAAAAAGAACTGCATTGGCAATACAGCTCCTGGGAAATCAAGCCGGTAAAGGATAGGGAGTTTCGTTGGAAAATTCAATTAATTTTCACCGCGAAAGCCGTCCCGAGTCGGCTTGCGGGGCGATTCTTCCAACGAAAACTTAATTTCCGCTGAATTCGGGATTTTTTCACGCGCGCTGGGCCGTTTCCGGATGGAACCACTGTAATTTTTCCCGCAATGTGACGACGCTGCCGACGATAATCAGCGTAGGGGCTTTGAATTCAGCCGCTTCTACTAGCGCGGGCATATCGCTCAACGTGCCGGTCAAGACCCGTTGATGACGGGTGGTGCCTTGTTGGACGATAGCAATCGGATGATCGGACGGGCAACCGTGTTCTATCAGCGAACGGCAAATCACATCCAAGCCGACCAAACCCATGTAGATGACGATGGTTTGATTTGGTGTGGCAAGCTGGCGCCAGTTCAGATTGATGTTCCCGTCCTTAAGGTGGCCGGTGACGAAGGTGCACGACTGGGCGTGATCGCGGTGGGTCAGCGGAATGCCGGCATAACTGGCACAGCCAGCGGCGGCTGTGATACCCGGAACCACTTGGAACTGGATGCCTTGTTGCATCAGGGTTTCGATTTCCTCGCCGCCGCGCCCGAAGATAAACGGATCGCCGCCTTTCAAGCGGGCCACCCGCTTGCCTTGTAACGCCAGTTGCGCGAGCAAGGCGTTGATGTCTTCCTGCGGCAAGCTGTGATTGTTGCGCTGTTTGCCGACATAGATTTTGTCGGCGTCGCGGCGGGCCATTTCCAGAATCTCGGTCGAGACCAAGCGGTCGTAAACAACCACGTCGGCCTGTTGCATCAACCGCAGAGCGCGGAAGGTCAATAAGTCCGGGTCGCCGGGGCCGGCACCGATCAAATAGACTTCGCCGCGCGGAGACTGGGTAGAATCGGCGGCCAAGCTTTCGTTGAGGCGGGATTCGGCTTCGTCGATCCGGTCGGCAAACACCAGTTCGGCGATGGGGCCTTGCAAGACACTTTCCCAAAACATCCGACGGCGGTTGGTGTCCGGCAAATGTTGTTTGACCGTTTGTCGAAAACGTTCGGCGAAGGTCGCCAGTCGGCCGTAGGCAGCGGGAATGGCGGTTTCGACCTTGGCGCGAAGCAAGCGCGCCAACACCGGCGAAACGCCGCCGGACGAGATCGCTATCGTTAGCGGCGAGCGGTCGACGATGGCCGGGAAAATGAAGCTGCACAAATCCGGATTGTCGACCACGTTGACCGGAATTCCGCGTGCGTTGGCTGCCTTGGCGACGGCTTCGTTGGTGGCGCGGTCGTTGGTTGCCGAAATCACCAGACGCGCACCGTCCACGTCGGCGGCGGCAAAGGGTTTGTGGTGTAATTCGAGGTCGCCGATGCCAATGACATCCGCGCTAATTTCGACGGCAACCACCGTGATTCGAGCACCAGCCTTGCGCAGCAGCTCGATTTTTCGGGCCGCGACGCCGCCTGCGCCGACCACCAGACAAGGCTGATTCTTCAGGTTTAAAAACAGCGGGAAGTACTCCATGGCTCGATTTTCGCGGTGTGGTGTGGGATATTATGGTAATTATTAATTAAACGGCGAGCGAGTCGCGTGAGTTATGATTAAATTTGATCTGGAAGTCGATGCCAGCGGATTACAATGTCCGTTACCGCTGTTGAGGCTCAAGAAAGCGATTATGGAAATCGACAGTGGCGCGGTCGTCAAGGTGATTGCCACCGATCCGGCTGCTCATCTGGATTTCGGTGTCTATATCGATCAAGCCGGGCATATCCCGCTGAAAATCATCAGGGAAGTTGATAAACAGGTGTTCTTTATACAGAAAAAATAAGAGCGATTCAATATTAACTTGTCGGTGGCGTGCGGCGCCTATCGCAAGCTGATGACGGGCCAATGGGCTTGCTCGGCGGCCAGGCGCAATTTTGGGTCTGGGTCGACGGCGACCGGCCGCTCCACCAGATTCAATAGCGGTAAATCGTTGTGGGAGTCGCTGTAAAAGTGGCTGCCAACTATTGATTCGCCTGATTCGGCCAGCCATTGTTGCAATAACGTGACCTTGCCTTGCTGGAAACACGGCGTACCGTTAAAGCGGCCGGTATAGCGGCCGTCCTTCATTTCCGGCGTCGTCGCCAGCAGGTTGTCGATGCCGTAGAGCTTGACAATAGGTTCGGTCACGAAGCGGTTGGTCGCGGTAATCACCAGCAAGGTATCGCCTGCGGCGCGGTGCCGTTCCACCAGGGCGTGGGCGGCATCCAACATAATCGGCTTGATCAGCGTTTCGACGAATTCCTCCCGCCAGCGGTAGAGCTGGGCCGGTTCGTGGCAGGCCAGCGGCGCCAGCGAGAAATGCAAAAACTCGACGATGTCCAGCGTGCCGTGCTTGTAGTCTTCGTAGAATTTCTGGTTGGCTTGTTCGTAGTGGTCCTTGTCGACGATGCCGGCGTCCACCAAAAATTGTCCCCACAAGAAATCGCTGTCGTCGGCGATCAGCGTGTTGTCCAGATCGAATATCGCTAAGCTCACGGCCTTCCCGTCTTGATAAAGAAAAAAACGGCCGCCGGTAGCGTCGGCAGCCTATTTATGGAACAATTGCGTCATTAATTCATGATCGCCGGTTGCCGATTTTAGCATTTCACCATCGGTAACCGGGCGGCAAATCATACAGGTTTTTTGACATGATAGACTCGAAAGGATACCGGCCGAATGTCGGGATTATCCTTTGCAATGACGAGGGTCGCGTGTTCTGGGCTAAGCGCAAGGGGGCCAACTCCTGGCAGTTTCCGCAAGGAGGCATCGACGGCAACGAAGACCCGGAAACCGCGATGTATCGGGAGTTGTGGGAGGAAACCGGCTTGCGCGCCGAGCATGTGCATTTGTTGGGGCGAACCCGCTATTGGTTGCGTTACAGGCTGCCGGATCGCTATGTCCGCAAGAACTCGACACCGTTGTGCATAGGACAAAAGCAGATTTGGTTCATCCTGAAATTGATGAGCGACGAGTCCTTGGTGCGTTTCGATTGCGGCCACAAGCAAGAATTCGATAACTGGAAATGGGTCGAGTATTGGTACCCGATGAAGGATGTGGTGTATTTCAAGCGCCGAGTCTATCGGCGGGCCTTGGACGAGTTGGGCGCGTTGCTGGTGGCCAACGATGTCGGCATCAATGCCGAAGGCTATTTATCCGGCCGTTTGCTGGCGGGCTAATAATCGGCCTGCAATTCCAGTTTCGGTTGCTCGATGTCTAGCCGATGGCAATCTGACGAAAATTCGCCGTTGTCGCTCAGCTCGAACATCCGATAACCCGGCGGCAGCGGGTCCAGTTCCAACTTATCGGCGCCCGGTTTGAATTGAAAGCAAGTCGCCGGCATCCCCAACCATCTCACCCCCGCTCGATCCGCTTCGAATAGCTGGTGTACGTGACCGCAGGTCACCGCCTTGATTTGTAGGAAGCGGGCGGTCAATTCGATTAACGCGTCGCCATTCTCGATTTTCATTCGGTCCATCCAGGGACTGCCGCAGGGCAATGTGTGGTGGTGGACCGCCAATAACGCCGGTTCCGGATTGGCCGTCAACAGCTCGGCGGCTTCAGCCAGTTCCGATTCACTCAGAAAGCCGGCCGGACTGCCGGGTTTTCGACTATTCAGCGTGATGATCTGCCAGCCCGGCAAGGCTATCCTCCTCCCGCAATCGACACTGCCGCCCGCCAGCCATAGCCGCATCAAATTCGGATCGTCGTGGTTGCCGGGCAGGCACAGGCAAGGCGTGTCGTAGGCGGCGAGGATGCCGGCCAGACGCCGGTAACTGTCGGGGCAAGGGTCTTGGGTCAGGTCGCCGGTCAGCAGGATTAAGTCGAATGGCCCGTGCGCGGCCAGAGCCCGATTCAAGGTTTCCCGGAAATAAAATTCGGTATCGACGCCCAGCATCGTCCCACCGGCCGTGGCGCGCAGATGCAGGTCGGTCAGTTGCAGGACTTTGGTTAGTCTCATTTAACGCAAGTAAGGGAAATAGGCCAGGCTGTTGGCGTGAACCCGGCTCAAGTCGTCGTGTTCGCCCAGCCAGCGGTAGCCCGAGTGTTGCGCGTTAGGCAGTTGCGCCAGCGATAGCGGCAGCCGCAATTGGTAGGCCAACACCACGTAATGCGTGCCGATGCCGGGCGCCTTCGCAAAATTGGTGTCGTACAGATGCGTGAAGCCGCCGAGCAATTGGCCTTGCTCAATCTCCAGCTCGATACCGAGTTCGGCCCGCGTAATTCGTCGGAAGGCCTGTTCCAAGGTTTCGTTTTTGAAAATCCGGCCGCCGGGCACGAACCAATAGCCGGCCGCCGGCTCGTTCAGACGTTCGCCCATCAAGATCGCGTTCGTTTCCGAACGGATCACCAAATCGATTGAGACCAACGGTGTCAGATCGACGACATTCAAGAATGCTTGTTTGTCTAGCATGCCATTTCCCTAAATCTTAATCCGGATAAAGGTCCGATTATACGATGTCCTTGACCAGCAACTTGGAATTGCGCTGGTAGTTGTAGCCGTCGCGCATCGTTTCCGGCAGATCGCCGAGTTCGCAGGGGTGAAAGCCGCGTTCGACGAACCAATGCACGGTTTGGGTACTGCGCACGAATAAGCGTTTGACGGCTTCGGTCTTGGCCTTGGCGAACAAATACTCCAGTAGGCTGTTGCCGCGCGCGCCGCGCCGGTAGTCCGGGTGTACCGCCAGACAGGCGATTTCGGCGCTGTTGCCGTCGTCCATCGTGTGGAAGGCGGTACAACCGATGATTAGGCCGTCGCGCTCGATGACGACGTAATCGCCGATCTGCATTTCCAGTTTCTCTCTGGAGCGCTTGACCAGCACGCCTTCCGCTTCCAACGGTTTGATCAGTTCCATGATGCCGGCAATGTCGTCCAGCGCCGCCGGCCGAATGGTTTCGAAAGCGGTCGAACTGACCAGGGTGCCGACGCCGTCGCGGGTAAACAACTCCAGCAGCAAGGCGCCATCGACATGGCGGTTGATCAAATGCGCCCGCTGCACGCCTTGCCGGCAGCTTTGCACCGCCGCGCGTAGAGAGCGGGCTAGCGGCGGCGGGAAATCCGGCGTGGTTTCCAATAATTCCTCGGCCTGCGCCGTCGTCAGTTGCGGCAGCGGCCGTTGTTCGTCCGGCGACAAACAGTCTTGTTCGGTCAACAGAATCAATTTATCGGCTTGTAAGGCAATGGCGACCTCGGTGGCTACCTCCTCGGCGGATAAATTGAACACCTCGCCGCTGGGTGAATAACCGATCGGCGAAATCAGCACGACATTGTGTTGATCGAGCTGCTGGTGAATCGCCTCGCTGTCGATGCGCCGCACCTTGCCGGTATAGCAATAATCGATGCCGTCCAACACCCCGAGCGGACGAGCGGTGACGAAGTTGCCCGACGCGACCCGAATCTTGGCGCCGGCCATCGGCGAGCCGGACACGCCCATCGACAGCAAGGCTTCGATTTCGACGCGCACCAACCCGGCGGCTTGCTTGACGTACTGCAAGGTGGTCGCGTCGGTGATGCGCAGATGGTGATGAAACTTCGGCGTATCGCCGCGTTCGGCCAGCCGTTCGTCGATCTGCTGGCGTATGCCGTGCACCAACACCAGCCGCACGCCCAAACTGCGCAGCAAGGCAAAATCGTGGATCAGATTGTCGAATTCCGGTTCGCCGACCGCGCTGCCGCCGAAAAAAATCACGAAGGTGCGGCGCCGGTGGGCGTGGATGTAGGGCGACGAATGGCGGAACCAGGAAACGAAGGCGGGCGGTTGTGGCATGATTGGATCTTAGAACGTATTTGGCTGGATAGTGTAACTCGGCCGGCGCGGAAATGGCGCACGGCGGTTCTAGCTTTGTGGGAGCGGCTTTAGCCGCGATTCGACACAGTGTCAGCGCTGACTTTTCCAGCGTCCGGCAACGTATTCCAAGGCTTCCTGTATGTTAAGGTCGCGGGTGGCGCCGCCGGTGCGGACGAACAATTTCGGCGTACCGGCTTGGGTTAAAAACACCGGGCGGCTGGCCGGCGAGACGATGACCCGGCACACGTCGCGGTCGGCCAGTTTATGAAACAGCACATGGATCAACGGACACAGGTCTGCGCCCAGGTTGGTCGAGACCGCCGTCATCAGGGTTTGCTCAAATCCGTCTTGATCCGGCTTTTTCAAGGTCTGGAAGTCCTCGGCCAAACCGAGAATCTCGCCATTGTCGGCCACGCCGATCAGCAAGGTACCGCCGACCGCGCTGTTGAAGAAACCCGCCAGGGTTTTCAGAATCACGCCTTCCATCGCTTTATTGACCCGCTGTTCCTGCAAGTCCCAGCGCAGCGAAGACTTAAACTCCAGCAACGGCCCTTCGCCCTGGCGGATGATGGTCGGCAAGTCTTTCTCCAACTCGGCTTTCAGCGCGTCCAGGTCCACCAGCCGTCTATGCAGCATTTGATAAAAGCCCAACGATAACAGACCCAGGATCGCGCCGATTTCGGCGTAGAACAGAATCAGATTGTTTTGATTGATCTGGCCGGTCATTACTTCGCCGAATTGGCCCAGCACGAATTCGATCGACGACAGCGGATCGGCGTTGCGCTCGCGCGAACTGATGTAATCGTAACTGGGCGCCAACAAAAAGATGCCCATGCCCGCGCCGATCCAGCCGGCCAGGAAATAGATTTTCAGTTTTTGTTTCCAGATATACAGAAGTTGGAGCAGGAAGCGTTTCACGGGAGCGTCGGGACAGTGGCTGATGCCGGCAGGCGCCGGTCGGTTAGGATAAAGCGGCGGCGAGCGGCGGCTTGCGAATATTGTACTTGCTAGCGTCGTCGGCTCGCCGGTTTTTTGTGCCCGCCGCCCGGTCAACCGAAATCGCTAAGCCGGAACAGCCGTGGGTCGCGTCATCAAGTTGTCCACCGTTGACTCGCTTACATGCCAAGGCGCTTTGTTGTTCTCGGGATGTAATCCCGACGGCTTCGGGTTAAACTTCCCAGCCGCGAGGTGGCTGGCCGGCGTTGGTTCGACGTTGCGCGCCCGATGCCCAATACCGCCACTGAGCCCGATTCTTCAAGCTCATTTCAAGGAATTACCGATGCCATCGATTAAATTCGCCGGCGCGGCATTTGCCGTGCTGTTCGTCGCCAACGTCCAGGCGGAAACCGTGTTCGTCACGCTGGAAAAGGACAATGCCATCGCCGTCGTCGATCCGGCCGAAGGCAAATTGTTGAAAACCGTCAAGGTCGGCCAACGGCCGCGCGGTATCGCGATCAGCCACGACGCCAAGACCTTGTTCGTCGCCACCAGCGACGACAACACGATCCGGATGCTGGACAGCACCACCTTGAAGGAAATCGGCAAATTGCCGTCCGGCGAAGACCCGGAAACCTTCGCGCTGAGTCCGGACGATAAGCTGATGTATGTGTCCAACGAAGACGACGCCGAAGTCACCGTCATCGACATCGCCGGCAAGAAGGCGGTGGCCAAGATCAAGGTCGGCGTCGAGCCGGAGGGCATCGCGGTCAGTCCGAACAACCAATGGACGATCAGCGCCTCTGAAACCACCAACATGCTGCACTGGATCGATACCGCCAACCGGCAAATCCAGGACAACACCTTGGTGGATGCCAGACCCCGCGCGGTAACGTTCACCGACGACAGCCAGCAACTTTGGGCGACCTCGGAAATGGCCGGCACGCTGACCATTATCGATACCGCGACCAAGCAGATCGCCCGGAACATTAAATTGGAGGTGCCGGGCTTGAGTAGCGATTTGGTGCAACCGGTCGGCATCGCCATCGACAAGCAGCGCCGCTATGGCTATGTGGCGATGGGCCCGGCCAACCGGGTCGCGGTGATCGACGCCCAAAATTACAAAGTGGAGAAGTATCTGCTGGTCGGTCAGCGGGTCTGGAATCTGGCCTTCTCGCCGGATCAAAAGCGCTTGTACACCACCAACGGCGTCAGTAACGACATCTCGATCATCGATTTGGAAAACCATAAGGTGACCAAGTCGATCGCGGTGGGGCGTTATCCCTGGGGCGTGGCGGTCAAGCCATGAGCGCCGCGCTGCAAATCGATGGCCTGAGCTTTGCCTATGGCGCCAAGAAGGCGCTGGATAATGTGGCGTTTCAGGTCGAGCCCGGCGAATGCACGATTCTGCTGGGGCCGAACGGGGCCGGCAAAAGCACGCTGTTCGCGTTGATCACCCGGCTTTACGATGCTCGGGAAGGGCGCATCGCGCTGTGCGGTTTCGACGTCAAGCAGCAAAGCCTGCAAGCCTTGGCCAAACTGGGCGTGGTATTTCAACAGACCACGCTGGACCCGGATTTGTCGGTGACCCAAAACCTGCGCTACCACGCCGCGCTGCACGGCATCGGCAAAAAGCAGGCCGACAAACGGATCCAGGAAGAGCTGGAGCGTTTGGCTATGTATGAACGGCGCGGCGAAAAGGTTAGGCAACTGAACGGCGGCCACAAGCGCCGGGTCGAGATTGCCCGCGCCTTGTTGCACAAACCCAGCTTGCTGTTGCTGGACGAACCGACCGTCGGTCTGGACGTGCCCAGCCGGCAAGCCATCGTCAAACATGTGCACGATTTGGTCAAACAGCAAAATCTGGCGGTGTTGTGGGCGACGCACTTGATCGACGAAATCGATGCCGACGACAGCTTGGTGGTATTGCACAAAGGCCAGATCAAGGCCAATGGCAGGCTTGCCGAGATATTGAAAAACACCGGCTGGGCCGATCCCGGTCAGGTGTTTCAGAAGCTTACCCAATCCGATAAAGGAGGGGCGGCATGAGAATAGTGCATTACTGGCGGGCCACGGCCGGCATCGTCGGCCGCGAACTGCTGCGTTTTCTGCATCAGCGCGAGCGTTTCGTCTCGGCGCTAGTACGACCCTTGGTGTGGTTGTTCGTATTCGCGGCCGGCTTCCGTGCCGCGCTGGGTATCGCGATCAGTCCGCCTTACGAAACCTATATCCTGTACGAGGTCTACATCACCCCCGGCCTGCTAGGCATGATCTTGCTATTCAACGGCATGCAAAGCTCGTTGTCGATGGTCTACGACCGGGAAATGGGCAGCATGCGCATGCTGATGGTCTGCCCATTGCCGCGCTGGTTCTTGCTGTGCAGCAAATTGATCGCCGGCACCGCGGTCGGCGTGTTGCAGTGCTATGCCTTCCTCGGCATCGCCTGGCTGTACGACATTCAGGCGCCGCTGCCGGGCTATTTGTGGATATTGCCGGCGCTGGTGTTGGGCGGCATGATGCTGGGCGCGTTGGGCTTGCTGCTGTCGTCGTTCATCAAGCAACTGGAAAACTTCGCCGGGGTGATGAATTTCGTGATTTTCCCGCTGTTCTTCATGTCCACCGCGCTGTATCCGCTCTGGAAAATCAAGGAATCCAGTCCGTTGCTGGCGACCTTGGCCGAGTACAACCCGTTCTCGCAAGCCGTCGAATTGATCCGCTTCGCGCTGTATGAGCAGTTCAACCCATTGGCGCTAGTCTTCACCGCCGTCGCGTTTTTGCTGTTCATCGGCGCGGCGATTTTGGGCTACAACCCGAGCAAGGGGATGATGGTTAGGAAGGGTGGCGGGGATTAATGGCCGGTAACAGGCACGAGAGTCGGGTATGAGTTTAGCGTTTCCCTATTTAAGCGATTTGGTGAAAGCACTAACGGGTTTGGACCTACCGTTGCCGTTACCGACGTTCGGAATGATGGTTGCCATCGCCGCGCTTGTTTCAATTCGGATATCGCGTGTGGAGGTTCAACGCCTTTACGAGGCGGGGCGTATCGGGTTGGCTAAACGGCGAATAAAATCAGACGAAGGCCAGTATGTCGATCAAACGATTTTTCCTCAAGATGTCATCTCAGATTTGATTACATTCGCGCTGATTATTGGCCTGATCGGTGCGCGAGTTTTCCACATTATCGAACATCCGAACGAGTTCATCGCCGATCCATGGGGCATGATATTCAGCCGTGGCGGTTTTACTTTTTTGGGAGGTCTCATTTGCGGAACGTTGGCGGGCTTTTGGTACGCGAAGAAGCACGAGCTTTCGGTTACAACGCTATGCGATGGGTTAGCGCCGGCGATCATGTTGGGATACGCGATCGGCAGGATCGGTTGCCAGTTATCTGGCGACGGAGATTGGGGTATCCCAGCAAACATGGCTGCCAAACCCGACTGGCTTCCGGTTTGGTTTTGGGCTCAGACTTACGACAATAATATCGTTGGCGTGACTATCGCTACACCGGGTGTCTATCCAACCTCAATCTACGAGACAGTACTAGGCTGTATTATCTTTGGTATCCTTTGGCGGCTGCGTAAACACCCTTTTAAAAGCGGCTGGTTATTTGCGCTCTATCTGCTGCTCAGCGGCGCCGAGCGTTTTTCCATAGAACAAATCCGAGTAAACACCGTTGGGAATTTCTTGGGTGTCGTGGCGACTCAAGCCGAAATGATTTCTTTGGGATTAATGTTGTTGGGTGTTTTGGGTTTGGTATTGAATACCAGATCGGCCAAGTAGCTTAGCTTGCGTGATCGCAATATCCGATAGCGCCGTTTCTGTCGAGCATCTGGATTTTCAAATCAGCGGGCGAACTCGCATGAACAACATCCCGATCTCCGATATTCTCGAATGACCGGTCTCAACTCGTGGAACTGATTTGGGACAGTATCGCGGCGGTTCCGGAGGCCCTGACGGCTTCACCGGCGGTAAAGGGATGGTGGTTAGGAAAGTGGCCGGGACTAGTGATCGGTAACAGGCACGAGAGTCGGATAGGAGCCGGTTTACCGGCAAGCTAACGATCCCGTCCGCGATGTCCGTGCCTCAATTTTGGTTATTTTGATTCGGACAATCATCACCGAGCGCATTCCGGTTTGCAACGACGCATCAGGCGTATCACGATGGTTCGCCAATCCTCAAGTTGGTCGCCTTGATCCAGGCTGGGATTTTACTTTAAATTCCGGATATCCTGTTCAAACAAAGGATGCGATTTCCAACCCCGGTGCTATCGAGAACTAAGCGTGTCCGGCACCACAAACCGTCCCAAGATCAAACTGCGGCGGTTGCCCCGCTTCACTTGTTAAAATCCTGGAAAATTCCTGCCCGTATTCCGCCCAATCCTTAATTCCGGTAATGACGCCCAAATATTCGCCACCGCGCAAAAATACCAGGGAAGGCCAACTGGTAAACCGAAATCTGGCTTGCAATTCGCGCTCGATGGATTTGTCGATCAGCGCACCGCGCAAACGATCGGCAAAGGCTTTTAACAGTTCCGGCAAAATCACTGCCACGTCATGACTTTCCGGAAACATCTGCGGATCGTTGGCAAAGAACAACACAACCGTGTCATGACCGTGCACGAATAAGTCGTAACTCTCCGCATCCAACAGCGGCAGGCCGTGGCGGGTTTGCAGCTGTTCCAGCAAGGGCGTACTCATGTTCGTAAAAACTCCGGCAGTTCGGGTTCGCGATCGACCAGGTCCGCGAACAAATGGTCGAAATCGGTTTGACCGGCCATTGCTAGCCGCATCGCTTCCAGCGCGTCGCCGATTTGAGTGGCGCGTTCGGGCGTGAGCACTTCGCGGGCGGTGTCCAGAAATACCAGCAACCAAGTGCCGGCCGCTTGTTCGCCGACCAGCATCATATCGATTTGACTATGCTGACCGCGATAAGCGCAGATCGCCGTCTCGCCGCGCGATTCGACGATCTGCATCGGAATGCCTATACACATCCGTATTTCCCCCGATAGTCGACATCGACTTGTAAACTCGGTTGCTCGGACGCTTGCGGCGGCCGCACTTCGAAGGCATTCGACAACACGATGCGTTCGTCGCCGAGTCGGCAGGCTTGGTCGGGTGCCGGGCGCTCTTGTTCGTAGCGCTGGATGTCCAGGATGGGATCGGTCAAGTCCTTGGGCGCGTCGGCGCGATCGGCGACCACGCCGAACTCGGCCAGGTAGGCAAGGGCAATGTCGATTGCCGGCTGGATTCGCGCCTTCACACTCGGCCGCAAACTGCCGCCGTAGTCCTCCAGCTCTTCCGGCTGCACGCCGATCAGCAGCAGACGTTCCGGATAGTCGCCCAACATCTGGGCCATGGCCAATACTTCTTGAAAGCCGGTCTGGTGTAGGCTCATTTTCTTGGCGCCGAGAAAGTTGGGGACGTCCGCATCTTCGACAATTTTCAAGGTGGCCGGCGGCAGGCCGTAGTCGACCGCGTCGAACACCACCAGCACGTCGGCGTTTTGCACGTAGTCCACCAAATACACGCCCTGGGTGCCGCCGTCCAGCACCGTGACCTGCTCGGGAAATTGGTAGTACTTCCGCAGATGTTCGACGACGCGAACGCCGAATCCTTCGTCGGCCCATAGTAGGTTGCCAATGCCCAGCAACAGAATTCGCGGCGTAGCGGTCATGTTCAATGGGCGTCGTCGATGGGTTTGTCGTCCTTGAAAACGCGCCAGCCGGTGACTATCGTCGAAAGCATGCTTTGTCCGGATAATTTTTCCTCGCGTACCGCCACGTAGATGTGAATCACCACGAAACAAACGATGAGCCACATCACCAAATGATGCCAGGTATGCACGGTCTGACTGTCGCCGAACAAGGGCAGCAGCCAACTGCTGAACAGCGCGTATTGCCAACTACCTTGACCTTCACCTTCGCCGTACAACGCGAATCCCGTTACGATCATGAACAAGGCGCCCCAAACGAAGGCAAAGTGCATCGCCAGGATTGCCAGGGGATTGTGACCAACATAATGGCGCGGCTGCTTTTCCAGAAAGCAATACCAACGGATTTCGCACCATACGCCGTCCCAAAAATGCGCTTTCAGCAGCGGCGGCAGAAAGATTTGCCGAGCATGCTCGTTGCCGGCATAGGCCCAGTACGCCCGGCCGGCAATGCCTATCGCCAGCACGTAGCCGGCGGCGAAATGCGCGAAGCGGATATAGCCCATCAGAAAATGCTCGGACGCTTCGCCGGATGGCGATGCCAGCGGCGAGGCGATTAGATATCCGCTAACCGCCAACACCACGATGGCCAAGGCATTCACCGAATGCCACAGGCGAACCGGTAATTCGTAGACGTAAACCGGAGCCGACGGCGCGCTCATTTCGAGCTCCGGCGGCTGTTGGTCCAGCGTTTGACGGCCGCGATCGCGACCAAGCTCAACGTGCCCGCCGCCAAATAGGGCAACCAGTGTTGATAGGACGCACTCAAATGCTCCAGGCTATGGCTCAGGCTGTCGATGCCGGGATGGCTGTGAGCTTCGGCCTGGCTGAAAGTCAATAATAAGGCGGCGGAGGCCAAAAATTTGTTCATTGTGTTCTCCTGAACTGCGGCATTTGATGACGGCGGATGACGCTACGCTGATCCGCCCTACATTGTTTAATCAACGCACCTTCACTTGGGTTAGTTCCTGTCCATCCGGACTCATCACATGAGTCGAACAAGCCAAGCAAGGATCGAAGCTGTGCAGCGTCCGCAAAATCTCGACCGGCTCTTCCGGGCGCTCGACCTTGGTGTTCATCAGCGAAGCCTCGAAGGCGCCGATATTGCCGTGCTCGTCGCGCGGCGAACCGTTCCAGGTGGTCGGCACCACGCATTGGTAGTTGGCGATCTTGGTGTCTTCGATTTTCAGCCAATGGCCCAGCGCGCCGCGCGGGGCTTCGGTGAAACCCACGCCTTTGACGCTGCTTGGCCAGGTGTCCGGATCCCAGCGCTCGACGTTGGCGGTCGCCAAATCGCCGGCCTTGACGTTGGCGATCAGCTTGTCCATGAAGTAACGCATCTTGCCGGCCGCCCACTGGGCTTCCAGACCTCGCGCGGCGGTGCGGCCCAGCGTCGAGAACAACGCGCTGACCGGCACGTCCAGCGTTTTCAATACGAAATTGATTTGTTCGGTGATTTCCTTATTGCCCTGGGCGTAGCCGATCACATAGCGGGCCAATGGGCCGACTTCCATCGCGTGGCCGCGCCAGCGCGGCGCTTTGATCCACGAGTATTTGGCCGATTCGTCCAATTCTTTAATATGGGTGCGATCGCCCTTGGTATTCGAGCCGAGCTTGTAATTGGGATCGGTGATGCCGTCCCAGGGGTGCAGGCCGGCGGCTTCGTCCGGGTACTTGTACCAGGAGTGTGGTACGAACTCCTGAATCTGTTTCGGGTCGGTCAGATCGACTTCGTGGACCTTGCTCAGATCGCCGTTGATGATCGCGCCGCGCGGCATCAGCAGATTGGCCGCCGAATAGTCGTTGGCTTTATCCGGGATATCGCCGTAAGACAGCAAGCTTTGGCCGGAAATACCGCCGCCGTACAACCAGCCTTTGTAAAACTGGGCGATCGCTAGTAAATCCGGGATGTAGATTTGGTCGATGAAGGTGATGGTTCTGTCGATGATCGACGAAATCAGGTTCAAACGTTCCATGTTGACCGCACCGACCGCGCCGACGCCGTCGATATTGATCGCGCACGGTACGCCGCCGACCAGCCAGTTCGGATGCGGGTCCTTGCCGCCGAATATCGTGCGGATTTTCATGATGTCTTTTTGAAAATCCAGCGCTTCCAGATAGTGGGTGACGGCCAACAAATCGGCTTCCGGCGGCAGCAAATAGGCCGGATTGCTCCAGTAACCGTTTTTGAACGGACCGAGCTGGCCGGATTCGACGAATTTTTTCAGGCGGTTTTGGGTGTCGCGGAAATAGCCCGGCGAGGACTTGGGATTGCTCGGCGAAATCTGTTGTTGCAACGCGGACGTCGCGACCGGATCGGCTTTCAGCGCGTTGACCGGGTTGACCCAATCCAGCGCATGCAAATGATAGAAATGCACCAAGTGGTCGTGCGCCTGCAAACTCAGTTGCATGATGTTGCGGATTGAGTTGGCGTTTTCTGGAATCTTGATTTTCAACGCGTCCTCGACCGCGCGCACCGAGGTCAAGGCGTGGGTGCCGGTGCAGACGCCGCAGATGCGTTGCACGAAGGCCCAGGCGTCGCGCGGGTCACGGCCTTTCAAGATCACTTCCAGGCCGCGCCACATGGTGCCGCTGGACACCGCGTTGCGGATGATGTTTTCCTCGTCGATATTGACTTCGCAGCGCATGTGGCCTTCGATCCGCGTGACCGGATCGACCACCACGCGGCGGCCGGCGTCGTTCAGATGAAAACCGTTGGGGGTAGCAGTGACGGTCATGATTATTCGGCTCCGGGTTGTTTATCGGCTTGTTTGGCGCGGTTCAAGGCAGTCAGACCGGCATGAGCGGCGACGCCGGCGGTGACGATCCCGGCGGCGGTGCCGCCGACCACGTCGGCATTAGCTTCGATGCCGAATTGGTTGATGCCGGTCAGGCGGTCGTAGAAACTGCCTTTATCCCAGAAACCGTCTTCCGAGCAGCCGATACAGCCGTGGCCGGACTGGATCGGGAATGAGGTACCTTCGTTCCATTTTACGGTCGAGCAGGCGTTGTAAGTAGTCGGCCCCTTGCAGCCCATTTTGTATAGACAATGGCCTTGGCGGGCGGCTTCGTCGTCCCATTGCTCGACGAACTGGCCGGCGTCGAAATGCGGACGGCGGTAGCATTTGTCGTGGATGCGCTGGCTATAAAACATTTGCGGCCGGCCTTGTTTGTCCAAGGTGGGCAGCTTATCGAAGGTCAGCAGGTAGGCCACCACGGCGGTCATCACTTCGGCGATCGGCGGGCAGCCGGGGACTTTGATAATCGGTTTGTTGGCCAGACCCGGTACTTTATGCACCGGCGTGGCGCGGGTCGGATTGGGTTTGGCGGCCTGCACGCAACCCCACGAAGCGCAGGAGCCCCAGGAAATAATGGCCTTGCAACTCTCGGCGGCGTATTTGAGTTGCTCAACAAACGGTTTGCCGCCGATGATGCAATACATACCGTCCTCGGCCAGCGGCGGATTGCCTTCGACGGCCAGGATGTAGTTGCCTTTGTATTTTTCGACGATTTCATCAATGATGGCTTCGGCGTTATGACCGGCGGCCGCCATGATGGTGTCGTCATAGTCCAGCGATAGCATGGACAGGATCACGTCTTTCGCCAGCGGGTGGCCGGAACGGATGAAGGATTCCGAACAACAGGTGCATTCCAGGCCGTGCAGCCACAACACCGGAATCCGCGGTTTGGTTTCCATCGCATGGGCGATTTTCGGCGCGAACGCCGGACTCAAACCCAGCGAGGCGGCGGTCAGGCTGCAAAACTTCAAGAAGCTGCGGCGGGTGATGCCCTGCCGGCGCATCACATCGTAAAAGGTTTCGATCATGGACACTCCTGGCGTTGCCATACGCGATCCGCGCGCGGATCGGCGGATTCGGCCGTCCCGGCTCGAATTCGCGGTTATTGTTTTTTCCGGCGGCGTCGTGGCCGGCCGGTTGAAGCCCGCAGAGCTTACGCAACATCCATGCCGGTCGATTTTTGGCGAGATTACCTTGAAGTTCCCGTGGGAAATACCGATGAGCTTGTCGAAATTACGACAAAATCGACAATCGACAGCGCTTAATGATGTATATACGACAAGCTGGCTGGCGAAGTTAAGGTTGACCGCTTAGGGTAGAATCTCGAATTTTTGCGAGGAAGCGAGCGTTGACCGTCGAGATCACCACCGTCGATTTACTCCGGCACGGCGAGGCTTGCGGCGGCGCGGTCTACCGGGGTAGTCGCGACGACGAATTGACCGCGCTTGGTTGGCAAGCCATGGAAGCGCGCTGCGCTAGCGGCGATTGGGAAAGCGTGGTCAGTTCGCCGTTACTACGGTGTCGGGGGTTCGGCGAAGTCTATGCCGCCCGTCGAGCCTTGCCGTTTCATACTTTGCAGGAGTGGCGGGAGATCGATTTCGGGGCATGGGAGGGACGGTCCGCCACCGAAATTCAAGCGTCCGACCCCGCGCGCTGGGCGGCATTTTGCGAACGCCCGCACGCCTGCCCGCCACCCGGCGGCGAAGCCTATGCCGATTTCGCGGCGCGGGTCGGCGCGGGATGGCGGCGCGTGATCGACGACCACGCCGGTCAGCGGGTGTTGGCGGTTTGCCATGCCGGCGTGATTCGCTGCTTGTTCAGCGTTTTGCTGGGTTTGCCGGTGGAGCGCGGCTTCGCGATTTCGGTACCGCACGCCGGATTGACCCGTTTTACTTGTTACCGGGACGGCGGCGGCGAATTCGTTAGACTGGAAGCGCATCTGGCCTGAAGACTCTATACTAGACGGCAAACTCAGCGAGTTCGGCATCCGTGATCAATCGACTTCCCGCTATTCAATTGGGCGCTCCCGGCGAAGACATCAGCCGCAAGGATTTGCAAGCCGTCGTCCAACGTTTCAAGCATTTCAATCAGCAGCGCTTGCAACGGGTGCAGAGTTTGCTGCAGCCGCGGCAACAAGAGTTTTTGAAATTGTTGCCGTTGTTGTTTCATCAAAATCACCCCTTGTTGCCCGGTTTCATCGCGCTGGATACGCCGGCCGGGATTCCCGACTACGCGCCGTCCAAACAAACGCTGGACGCGGCGAAGCAGTTCAGCAAGGGCTTTGCGTTCAAGCGCAAGGCCTTGCGCCAACATCCGATCGATGCGATCTATCTGATGGGCAGCGTTGGCAGCATGGCCTTTTCCAGGGACAGCGACATCGATATCTGGTTGTGCCACGCGCCGGGTTTGGCGGCCGACCAACTGGCCGAACTGGAACAAAAGGCCCGCGACATCGAAAAGTGGGCAGCTTCGCTAAAGCTGGAAACCCACTTTTTTCTGATGGACGCCGGACAATTCGCGCGCGGCGAAAATACCCCGATTTCGAAGGAAAGCAGCGGGGAAACTCAACACTATCTGCTGCTGGAAGAGTTCTATCGTACATCTATTTATATTGCCGGCCGAATTCCGCTGTGGTGGCTGGTGCCACCGGAACAGGATCATCAATATCCGCAATATGTAAAGCATTTGCTCGAAAACCGTTTTGTCTCCGAGCCTGAGGTGATCGATTTCGGCGGCATGCATCAAGTGCCGGTCGCGGAGTTCGCCAGCGCGACGCTGTGGCATATCTTCAAGTCCCTGACTTCCCCGCACAAATCGCTGTTGAAACTGTTTTTGATGGAAAGTTACGCCAGCGAATTTCCTACGCCGCAGTGGTTGTGTCTGGCTATGAAGCGCGCGATTTATCAAGGCGAGTTTAGCGTCGATAGCCTCGATCCCTATCTGATGATCTATAGCAAGGTCGACGCCTATCTGCGCGGCATCGACGGCGGACGGCGCCTGGAATTGGCCCGCGAATGTTTTTACCTGAAAATCGTCGGCACCGGCGCTGCGCCGATCGAAAACCGAGCGCGCCAGATGCAGCAGGACTTCTTGCGGGAGGTGGCCGAGCAATGGCAGTGGCCCGACGATTTGCTGGACAACTTGGCGACCGTGCGTTTTTGGGATATCGCCAAGGCCGGCGCCGAGCACGCGGTGATCCGTCAGCAGTTGCAGCAATGCCTAAAAATGATTTTGCAATTCGTCGGTATGCCCTTGGATCAAGCGCAGCGCGAAAATCAAGATTTGAAATTGGTCGGCCGTAAGTTGAAAGTCGAGTTGGATTTGCGTCCCGACAAGATCGAAGTGCTGTCCACCCGCCAGGCGGTGCAGAACAAACCGGATTTGCTGGTTGCGGCGGAAGTCACGGCGGGTTCCGACGCGCCCGTCTGGTATTTGTTTACCGAACGGCCGTCCGCCAAGCAATTAGCGCTGGGTCGGGCGATCAAACAGGGCGACAGTCTGCTTGAATTGCTGTGCTGGGCCGTGATCAACGGGCTGTATAAAAAGAGCATCAACCTGCACGTATTGGAGAGCGGTAGTGCGCAAGCCGGCGGCGAAGCGCAACAGTTGCTCAATGAGTTAAACCAGTTTCTGACCCGGCACTTGTTGAGCCGGGAAGCCGATCTGGCGATCTATAACCGCCCGAACCGCGTGCAAGCCACCTTGCTGCTGGTCAATTGGCGGGAAAAATTGCCGGTCGACAGCAGTCATGCCAAACAGCTGGTGATGAGCGAACGCGCCGATCCGCTCAGTTACGGCGACAACCGTTTGTGCTTCGTGCTGGGGATGCAACGCCTATCGATCAGCGTGTGGGGCGAGGCAACCTTACACCGTTACAGCGGCTTGGAGGGCGTCTTCACCTGCTTGACCGAGTTATTCAACGACGGCGTCAAACCGCCGGCGGCCGATCAACTGCAGGTATTGTGCTATACCCCGGTGCGCGGCCGCAGTATCGTCGGCCGCCTCGAAGCGCTTTTCGCCAGACTGACGGCCATCGCCGATCGGCCGGTCGCGCCCTACCAGCGTTACGTCACGGCGGCCGGGGGTGGGTACGCGATGTTTGCTATGAGCGGCGAGCGTTTGAGTTATTACTTGCTGGACACTCAGCCGCAGCTGTTACAAGAGTTGGCCAAGCCGCACGGCGGCTACGCGCCGGTGTTTTTCGACGATTACGTACTGGAGCAGACCTATATCCCGTTCCTCTATCAATATAATCAGCCGGATACGGTCCAATTGTTCTACCACGTCACCAGCAAGCATGTTGGCGTTTATATCGTCGACGAGCACGGGGCGCTGTATTTGCGTCAGCATGCCAACGCCGGCGCGGAGCACGTGCTGGCCCATTATTCGGTATTTTTCTCGACCTTGATTGCCCAGGATCGCTTACCCCAGGTCCCACTCCTGAAATACTACGAGATATACCGGAACTCGGCAGGCGTGATTTCGTGCCATCCGGCCCAGCCCAAATTAAAAGCCAGCGCGATGGAACTGAGCGTGCGCATCGCCGGCGAGACGCCTAGCCGGTTGGGGGTGTATTGCAACGAGCGCTGGTTTCCGCTCGACGATCCGAGCGGCTATGGCGCGGTTCGTCAGCACATACTCGGCTACCGGAAGGCCAGCGAGAATTATCCCTTCCACATCACCGAGATCGAGGTGCCCTGTCAAGCGATGGGCGCCGAAACGCCGGATCGATTGCAAACCGTGCACTTTCTGAACTTCAAACAAAAAATCGAGGATAAATTAAACATATAGGCCGGCCCGCCGATAACTGGATCACACCATTTTTGAAGTAGGGGGCTTTATGATCATTGACAACTCCGCCATCAAAATGCAAGGCCGGCATCAGCAGCAGCAAGTCAGCAATCGCCGGGAAGTGTTGAACATCCGCCATCCGGACCGACGCTCGGACGAAGCGCGCTGGCCGGCCGACGATCGCTTAAGTCTCAGCCGAGCCGGTCAAGCTAAACAAGCCAAACAGGCTAGCGCGACCAAGGCGCTGGATACCGAGACACCGGTCGAGTCGAAAGACAGTTTGATGATGCAAATCATCCGGCGCATGGTCAAGGAAATCACCGGCCGCGATCTGAAAACCTTTAGTCCCGACCAATTGACCGCCGGTACCGACCAGCCGACCTACCAAGATCAACAACCCGCGCCGGCCGCGCAAGCGGATAACGGCGGTCTGACTTATCAACAGACGCTGAGTTATTTCGAAAGCGAAACCACTTCGTTCAGTGCCGAGGGTACGATTAACACTCAGGATGGCCGATCCCTGAGTTTTTCGCTGTCCCTAAACATGAGTCGGAGCTTTTACGCGGAAGTCAGCAACACGATACAGGTCGGCGACGCGCAAAAAAAAGACCCCTTGGTCATTAACTTCGACGGCACGGCCGCTGAGCTGAGCAACACGTCGTTCCAATTCGATATCGACGCCGATGGCAGGCCGGATCAGATTGCCGGGCTTAAATCCGGCAGCGGATTGTTGGCGCTTGACAAAAACAACGACGGCAGCGTCAACGACGGTTCCGAATTGTTCGGCGCGTTGACCGGCAACGGCTTCGCCGAATTGGCTAATTACGATCAGGATGGCAACCAGTTCATCGATGCCGCCGATGCTATCTATCAAAAGCTCAGAATCTGGCAGCGTAACGCCGACGGCAGTCAGCAATTGCTGGCCTTGGGGGCGAAGAATGTCGGGGCGATTTACCTGGGGCATCTGACCACGCCGTTCCAACTGAAAGACGACAACAATCAGTCGCGCGCCGAAGTTGCCAGCAATGGTTTCTATTTAACCGAACAGGGCCAGGCGGGTAGTGTGCAGCAATTGAATTTCCTAGTTTGACGGGCTGTCGCTCCCGGCCGCCGTCGGGAGCGATTCACGCCGATTCGGGTAAAACAACCGCTTGAAGAGGCTTCCAACCGGCTTATCGACATAACAGAACTTCTCGCCAACGGACAAAAGGTTGGTCTAAGAGGTTTTCCTGGGTCTCCCGTTTTCCGACCGAGCGGCCGTCGATGAGGCCGCATTCTTTCTCGTACTGTTCTCCAACGCGCCGCTGTACGTCGTTTGAATTGATCCGCAACAAGGTACCCCCCAACCGACGCACACCGCATCACTACGGATCAAGGCATCCAGTCTCAAACCGGCCTGTAAGCGCTAACTAATTCGCATTTTTTTCACTATGCTTGCTATGTTGTTAGGGATTTTCTAAGTTTTTGCGGACGTGGACGGACCAAGCATTTGTCAATCTCGCTGGTAAAGTAATGGCTATGAGAAAAATAATCGCCGGTTTTCTGTTGGCAGGGGGGCTGGCGGTTGAAGCCGCAACAGATGGTAAAGATGCGCTGGAATTGAATGTCGAGGATTTGCTCAATGTCGAAGTGACATCGGTGTCGAAAAAAGCTCAAGCGCTGAACGATGCCGCCGCCGCGATTTTCGTGATCAGCAACGAAGACATTAAACGGTCCGGCGCCACCAGCATACCGGAGGCTTTGCGGATGGCGCCGGGTCTGGACGTGGCGCGGATCGATGCGAACAAATGGGCGGTCAGCGCGCGCGGCTTCAACGCCCGCTTCGCCAATAAGCTGTTGGTATTGATCGACGGCCGCAACACCTACAGCCGGCTGTTTTCCGGTACCTACTGGGAAAATCAGGATGTGATGATGGAGGATGTCGAGCGTATCGAAGTGATACGCGGACCCGGCGCGACTCTGTGGGGGGCGAACGCGGTCAACGGCGTGATCAACGTCATCACCAAGCACAGTTCTAAAACCCAGGGCGGTTTGGTTGCGGCGGGCGGCGGTACCGAGGAGCAGGGTTTCGGTGCGTTTCGTTACGGCGCGGCGTTGGGCGAGAACACCACCGGTCGAGTCTTCGCCAAGGGCTTCAAGCGCGACCAAAACACCGATGCGCGCGGCAATGGCGCCGGCGACGATTGGGACCGAGTCCAGGGAGGGTTTCGTATCGATTCCCGGCTGACGCTGGCCGACGATTTTAAATTGCAGGGCGATCTCTATCACAGCCATCTGAATCAAACCCTGCTGGTGCCCAGTGTCGTTCCTCCCTATGGCGACCTGGGTCGCGACAAGGCCGAAGCTTACGGCGGTAACGTCTTGGGCCGCTGGCAGCACACGTTCTCCACCCAGTCCGATCTGTCGTTGCAGTTGTTTTACGATTACTACCGGCGTAACGAAAGTTGGATGTCCGAAGGCCGCGATACGCTGGATTTGGATTTCGAGCACCGCCTCAACGTCTTCGACAAGCATGAGTTGATCTGGGGCTTGGGTTATCAACTCACCGCCGACAGGCTCGGTTCCAGCGTAATTTTCAATATGTCGCCGGCCCACCGAAAAAATCAACTCTATAGCGCTTTCGTCCAGGACGAGATGGAACTGATCGATCAAACCCTGTGGTTTACGCTGGGTTGCAAATTCGAGCACAATGATTTCACCGGCTTCGAAGGTCAGCCGACCGCGCGCCTGATGTGGGCGCCCGACTTGAATCATCGGTTTTGGGCGGCCATGTCGCGAGCGGTGCGTACGCCCTCTCGGGGCGAAGCGAATATGCGCTTGACGACTACCGTGGCACCGCCGACCGCACCTTTCTTCGTGCCGGTGGACTTAACGCTGCAAGGTAACCGAAATCAGCTTAGCGAGGATGTACTCGCCTACGAGATTGGCTACCGAACGACGATGATTAAGTCGTTGTCGGTGGATGTGACGGCGTTTTATAACGACTACGCCCATTTACGCGACGCCGTGCAGGGCACGCCTTATTTCGATCCGTTGCGCGGCGTCGTAGTCCAACCCTTGCTGTTCAGCAACAATATAAAAGCCAAGACTTACGGCGTCGAGCTAGCGATGGTCTGGCAAATGTTGGATTGGTGGCGCTGGGACGCCAATTACAGTGTGTTGAAAACCGAATTGCCGTCGGCGGCAACCGCGGTGATCGGTGTGAGTCCGCAACAGCGGGTCAATCTGCGCAGCGCAATCAACGTTATCCCGGAGCTGGACTTCGATGTCTGGTTTCGCTACGTCGATACCAATGCCTCCGCGACGTCCGGCGGCGACCGCTATATTCGCGACTACGTGACCATGGACGCCCGGTTGGCTTGGCGGCCGGCGGCCGGATTGGAAGTCTCGCTGGTCGGACAAAACTTGTTAACGAGCAGTCATTTGGAATATGTACAGGAGAATTTGGTGGTCCCGACGCTGATCGATCGCGGTATGTACGGCAAAATCAGTTGGAGTTTTTAAAATGCGTCACGTGGCCAATATCCCCGCGTTTGAATATTTTAAACCGATTTTTGGACGCCGATTTTAAGCGCGATATGTCGAATATCACTAGAACTTGTGCAATCGCCGTGATGCTGGGCTATCTGCGTATCGCGTCCGGGGAGCCGGTTGCGTTCGAACAATATGCGGTGTTGGCGGCATTGACATTGAATTTCGCTCGTTTTACGCAATGGCCCGATCAGGCCTTCACGGATTCCGACAATCAATTGAAAGTCTGCCTGGTTGGCGATAATGTGTTATTGCAATCTTTCGATTCCATAAACGGTAAAGCGGTCGGGAATAAAGCGATTAAGACGTTAAACTCCGAGAAATTGAGGAATCTAAACCAGTGTCATATTTTGTTTATTAGCGAGATTTCCAACAGTCTACTTTCTCAAGTATTTTTGGATATTCAAAACAGGCGGATTCTGACGATTGGAGAAAGCCTGGATTTCGTCAATGCCGGCGGAATGGTGGCGATGCTGAACGTCGACGGTAAAATACAATTGTACGTCAATAATCACGCCGTCAAGGCCGCCGGACTGGCGATCAGCTCCAATCTGCTGCGCTTGGCGAAGATAGTCGGCGAAAATTAAACAGGGCGACAGCATGTTCAAATGGTTTAACAATGCGCCGATCAAACTGAAATTAGTGTCGATCTTGACGGCGATCGCTATGATGACCTTATTTTTAGCGACATCGGTCATCGTAATTAACGAATATTTCGCCAGAAAAATTGAGACGGAACAGCAATTGGTATTAATCGCCAATATTGTCGCTTCGAATATTTCCGCGTCCTTGGTGTTCGACGATCCCGTGACCGCCAACGAAATGCTCAAGAGCTTGAAAACCCGCGACAGTATTCTAAATGCCGAGTTATATAATCGAAGCGGAAAATTATTTGCCGATTATCACTCCGAGAAAAATCCAGCCAGCCATTGGAATTTCGACCAGGCTTACGCGGTTTTGCGAGAAGCCGGACCCGCCGATAAATCCGTTCATCCGTTCAAAATGTTGATGACGCTTTTTTCCGAGTGGTACGACAGTCTGTTTCATTATTTTAGTGTCGCCGATGTTGGCGGAAAATATGTCGTCGAATACGACGCGGAGAATAATCTGCATTTTGTCAGGCCAATTTATTTGGACGGCGACATGATAGGCGTATTGCATCTGGTGGACGATCAGAGCGGGTTTTACGCCATATTGAAAAGTTTTTATTTGATTATCGGGCTGATCGTGGTGTTCACGATGTTGTGGATCGCCATGCTGACGTCCAAGCTGCAACATATTTTCTTGGCGCCGTTATTGAATTTGATGCAAGCGATGAAATCGGTGGGCAGCGAAAAAGCCTTTTACCATCGCATAGAAAAAACCAGTACCGACGAATTCGGCGATTTAGCCGAGGTGTACAACGCAATGCTGAGCGAAATTCAGGTACGCGACCAGCGTCTGGAAAGGCACCGGAATGAATTGGAACGTCAGGTCGCCGAGCGCACCGCCCAGCTCGCCGAAAAAAACGAGGAACTGGAACGAACCGTGGTTGAAACCGTCGCCGCCAAGGAACTGGCGGAGCAGGCGAGTCTAGCCAAGTCGCAATTTCTGGCGACGATGAGTCACGAGATCCGCACGCCGATGAACGGCGTGTTGGGGATGATGGAACTGTTGCAGTCTTCCGGACTGGACGCCAGGCAAGTCCGATTCGCGGAAACCGCTTACCGTTCGGCCAACTCGCTACTCGGTATCATCAATAACATATTGGATTTTTCCAAAATCGAAGCCGGTAAGATGCAATTGATCGTTCAGGAGTTCGATTTGCGGCGCTTGTTGGAAGATACCCTGGAATTGTTGGCCGAACCGGCGCATCGCAAGGGCATCGAGTTGATCCTGAACATTCCGCACGATTTTAATTACGTGATTCAGGCCGATGCCGAGCGCTTGCGCCAAGTCCTGATCAACTTGCTGGGCAATGCGATCAAATTTACCGAGCGCGGCGAGGTGCAACTGAAAGTCTCGACGCTGGCGGAGGTCGCCGGAACCGATACGATCGAATTGTTGTTCGAGGTCGTCGATACCGGGATCGGTATCCCGGACGACCGCCAAGCCAAAATCTTCGACAGCTTCACCCAATCCGACGGCAGCATCACCCGTCGTTACGGCGGTACGGGCTTGGGCTTGACGATATCCAAGCAACTGGTGGAATTAATGGGCGGCAAGTTGGCCGTGGACAGCCGGGTCGAGCGCGGCTCCCGATTTTATTTTTCGTTGCGCTTGGGTTTGGGGATACAGTCCGGCATCGATCGCGCCGAAAGCCATGAATTGTCCGGCGTCAACATTTTGGTGGTCGACGACAATCCGACCAATCGGGAGATTTTGTTGGACCAATTGACGCTGTGGGGCGCCAACGTCACGACCGTCGATAGCGGACCCAGGGCCTTGAAGCTGTTGACCGATGTCTCGGCCAATCCCCATCAGGCTTTCCGGATTGTGTTGCTGGATTGGCATTTGCCGATCATGGATGGTTTAAGTTTGGCGAAAACGATTCAAAACGACACTCGAATTGTCAAACCCGCGTTGGTGATGCTGAGCTCGGAAAGCATATCGTTGCAAGCCGACAAACTTCAGGATTACGGCATCAGCTTTTATTTGAACAAGCCGGTATTTCAACGCAAGTTGCACCAGTGTCTGTTGGAAATTCTGGCCAACAAACCTGTCGCGGCCATGCCGTCTGCTAAAGCGGAGGCCGAAAAACTGTCCGGCACGGTGCTGGTGGCGGAAGATAATCCGGTCAATCAGGAAGTCGTCAAAAGTTTCTTGGTGGGCATGGGCTGCGCTGCCGATGTCGTCGCCGACGGCGCGGCGGCGGTCACGGCCGCGCGCGACAAACGTTACGACCTGATTTTGATGGATTGCCATATGCCGGTGATGGACGGTTTTGCGGCGGCTGTCGCGATTCGCGCCGAAGAAATCGCGGCGGGACGCTCGCGTACGCCGATCGTTGCGTTAACCGCCGACGTCCAAAAAGGCGTGCCCGAACAATGTCAGGCCGCCGGCATGGACGCCTATCTCAGCAAACCGTTCCGCCGCGATCAATTGCGCGCCGCGTTGGCCGCTTGGCTTGGCGAGGCGCGGATGCCGCCAGAGACCGCCACCGCGACTAGGCCGGTAAATTCGCCGGCGATTATCGATTTGAGCGCGCTGCAAGGCTTGACCGACCCCGACGGTAACGATTTATCGAGCAAAGTGGCGCGAGTTTATTTGGACACCACGCCCAAATTGGCCGAACGGCTTACGCCGCTTGCCGAGACTCGGGATTTCGACGCACTCGCGGATACCGCGCACAGCTTGAAGTCGGCGAGCGCCAACATCGGCGCGGCCGAGCTGGTGGCCGCTTGCGCCGCATTGGAGAGCGCGGCCCGGCAGTCGGATGCCGCCGATCTGCTGGTGCTGGCGGGGACGGTTACCGAGTGTTGGACTGCGGCGATTGACAGTTTAAGGCTGGAGCTGGGAGCGGAATCGGTCGGCGAAGCTCGGTCGTCGGAGTCGGATTTTGCCGACGTAGCGACGGACGGCGAGGTCGCTCGCATCTTGTTGGTGGACGACGATCCGGGTTTTCGGATGGTGACCGGCGCCAAACTGCGGACCGCCGGCTATCGAGTGGCCGAGGCCGATAGCGGCGAGGCGGCTTTGGCATGGTTGGACCGGGAAACGCCCGATTTGGTGATACTGGATGCCATCATGCCGGGCATCGACGGTTTCGGAACTTGTCTGGCCATGCATGCCGTGCCGGCGATGGCCGGCGTCCCGATCATTATGTCCACCGGCTTGGACGACATCGAATCGATCAATCGTGCGTTCAGAGCCGGCGCCGCCGATTTCATCGTTAAACCGATCAATCACGTGGTGCTGATACATCACATCAAATTTTTGTTGCGCGCCAGCCGGACGACAGCCGAGCTGAGACATAACAAACAGCAATTGTCCGCCGCGCAACGCGTCGCAGGCTTGGGTTACTGGACTTGGGAACCCAGGCTGCGGCGGTTCGGGACCTCCTCTTATCTCGCCGAGTTGTGCCGATTGGAGCCCGACTATTTTCAGGGCAATCTCGATCGCTACATCGATTTGATCGAGACCGATAAACGGCCGACGGTGAGGGCGCTGATCGATGCGGCGGCGGTTGGCGAAGTGGTCGACGATATCGAATACCGCTTACGCGTCGATTTGGATGAGCCGATCACGGTACGCCAGCATACCGCGTTGGTCGAGGGCGGACCGAATGCCTACGTTACAGGCACCGTGCAGGACATCAGTAAGCAGAAAGCTTCCGAGCAACTGATTCACCAATTGGCGTATTTCGACGCCTTGACCGGTTTGGCGAGCCGCGTGCATTATCAAAAACGCATCCAGCAAACCATCAAGGCCGCCCAGCGCAGCCAACAACAGTTTGCGTTTCTGTTTCTGGATTTGGACGAATTTAAATACGTTAACGACAGCTTCGGTCACAACGTCGGCGACCAGTTTTTGACGGCGATCGCGCAACGCATCCAGCGGGTGATGCGCGATGAGGATTTTGTCGCTCGCCTTGGGGGCGACGAATTTTGCGTGATTGCCAACCATATTACCGACGAGTTTCAAGCGATGGAGATTGCCGAACGCTGCCTGGAGGAAATCAATTTGCCGCTGATCCTGGGTAGCCATCACTTAAATCCGCGCGTCAGTATCGGCATAGCCATCTATCCGAAGGACGGCGACAACGAACACGATTTGATGAAGGCCGCCGACACCGCGATGTATTCCGCGAAAAGCGCCGGCAAACAGCGCTACGCCTATTACCGGCCGGAAATGACCGGGTTGGCGATCAAACGCCTGCAAGACGAACAAATGCTGCGGGAAGCGCTGGAAAACGAGGAGTTTGAATTGTATTACCAACCTCAGGTCAGTATGGTGACCGGCCGGATGATCGGCGTCGAGGCCTTGTTGCGCTGGCGACATCCGCAGCGCGGCTTGCTCGGGCCGGCCGAATTTATCGGGCTATCGGAAACGCTGGGTTTGATTCATAAGCTCGGCGGTTGGGTGATCGGCGCGGCGTGCCGCCAGCTCAAGGCTTGGCACGATCTGGGCTTGACACCGCTCACCGTCGCGGTCAACGTCTCGGCCAGCCAGTTTCGCGATCCGCAATTGCTGGAGATTCTGAATGCCGCGTTGAAAGCCTCGGATTTGCCGGCCGAAGCGCTGACGCTGGAAGTCACCGAAAGCGTGATGCAAACCGAAGCGGATATGGCGATTTTCCGTCAATTGAAGGCGATGAACTGCAAGATTGCCATCGACGATTTCGGCACCGGCTACTCGTCGCTGGCGTCGCTCAAGCATATGCCGGTCGATTGTTTGAAGATCGATCGGGTGTTCGTTCAAGATGTACTGAGCAATCCGCAAACCCCAATTTTGTTGGGTACCATCATCGGCATGGCCAACGCGATGGCGTTCAAAATGGTCGCGGAAGGTGTCGAAACCATCGAACAAGCCATGGTCATGAGCGGCTTGGGTTGCCAGATCATCCAGGGGTTTTATTTCAGCCAGCCGTTGCCGGCTAACGACTTGCCGGCGTTGTTCGAGAAGGACTTTCGGCTGGAACAGGCGGAAAACCGGCTGGCTTCGGGAGTGCCCGGCGATGGTCACTGATGCGCCGCCGCTGTGGCGGAGTGGCTTGGAAAGGGTGTTGGTGTTGCCGCATGATGTTCATCATTTGTTGAGGGCCTTGGTCGACGACGATTTGGACTACCCGGCGCTGGCCAAGGTATTGGCATACCATCCGACGATCTGTGCCCGTCTGCTGGCCTTGGCGAACTCCGCTTGGGCCAACGGTCACGGCGAAGCGGTGACCTCGATAGAGCGCTGTTGTCTGAAATTGGGCATGAATGTGGTCAGGGCGGTCGGTATCGGCTTGGCGGTAATGAAGCCGTTTTATCCCGGCAAATGTCGGGAATTCGATCTGCGCCGCTATTGGGTGAGCGGCATGTTGACCGGCCAGGCGGCCGCGCAATTGGCAGAACCGCTCGGCGGCCGGCTGGCGCAAACCGTCAGAACAGCGGGGATTTTGCACAACATCGGTATCTTATGCCTGGCCGATACGATGCCCGAGCAAACCCAAGCCGTGTTGGAATATAAGCGGCGCCATCCGGAAATCGCATTGAGTCGATTGCTGCGGCAAGCCTTGGATTGCGATTATTGCGAAGTAGGCGGCTATTTGGCCGAGCATTGGGGATTGGCTCCGGAATTGGTCGCGACTATCGCCCAACACGGCGAGTCCGAATATCGTGGCTGTCACTGGCAGTCGGCCCAAACGGTACACGCCGCCGCCCGCATGGCTTGCCGGGCCGGCAAGGACGAGGAATGGCCGCCGCTGAGCGGCTTGAGCGAGATCGGTATTAGTGCCGAACGGCAGGCGGAAGTGTATCGGCGTTTGGGCGAGCAGGCGCCGACGGTTCGGGAGTTGGCGGCAACCTTGTTTCATTAACCGCCATCGAGGCGTTCCGGATGGCGGCGGCATTGGGTTCCATGGCGGCCCGACACCCCCTCCCGGTCAGCGTCGCCATTTGGCGCTGAAGTCGCGTAACATCGGTAGTAAGCGGTTCGCCAGCCAGCCGCGCATACGGCTGGCGCCGGCGCGGCAGGCGTTTCCGCAGCGTTCGGCCAAACCCGGCCAATCGATCGCGCGGTCCGCCAACCAGCCGCGCCGGTACGACCAATGCAATAGACCGCTGATGTAGAGCAGGGCGGGCGTCAGGCCGGTCAGGAACCATAGAAACCGGCCGGCCGCGCCGAACGCTTCCCCGGTATGCAGCGGCCACAGCCAAGTCGTGAAACGCTGGCCCGCCGAGAACCGGTGCGGGTTGCGCACGTCGCGGATCTGCCCGCTCCAACGGTCTACCCAGACCGTCGTGAACGGATGATGTTGGTTGATTTCGTCGCGCTGGCGCAGATTGATCCGGTAGGTGCCTAGTTCGCCGACCGGGGTCGTCACCCGCCGCACTTCGGATTTTGGAAACGGTCCGCGCGCCACCAGCACGGCTTCGGCTAAGTTAACCGGCCTGTTGTTCGGAACACCGGTGCTGCGTACCGCCGGACCGTCGTCGCCGTGGCCCATGCCGTCGGCGGCGGTAATGGTTTCCAGCAGACGAGGGTAGGCGAGGTGAAAACCGGTAAACGCCAGTATCAGCAAGCCGCAGGCACTGATCAGTCCCAGCCAGCGGTGTAAATCGAAGGCCAGCTTGACCAGACTGGCGTGGCGCAATCGGAATACGTCGCCGAGTCGGTCGCGGCCAGGCCACCATAAACCCAAGCCACTGATGATCGACAGCATCAGCAGGCCGCCCAGCCACGCAACAACAGTGCGACCGGTGGCGGCCAAGCGCAGATGGGTGTGCAAGTCCATGATCCAGGTGGTCAGGGTTTGTCCCCAGAAGCGTCGGTCCAGAACTTGGCCGGTGTAAGGGTCCAGCGAGACCATCAGCGGAGCGTAGAATTGCTCGTAACTTTCCTTAGGTTTTTCGAACCAAGCGGTGATCGGACCATCCGCCGCGCGCGGCATTTCCAGGGTCCAGGCCCCGTGGCGATTGGGTTCGGCGGCGCGTAGCATGGCGTACAGTTTATCGATAGGCAGTACTTCCGCGCCTTCGGCTACCGTGACGCGGAGTTGCGGGTTCAGCAGGCCGTCGAGTTCCTCGCGATATACGCTGAGACTGCCGGTCAGGCCCAGCAGCGCGAACAGTAGTCCGGCCGTCAGCGCCAGCCAGACGTGGCAGTTGACCCAAATCCGGCGCGCGGCGAATCGGAAACGGGGGCGAACGATGATCGGGTATTGCAATTCGGACATGGCGACGAGAGCAAAAAAGTTAACCTGCTATTTTGCCGGAATCGCCGGACCGGGGCCAGTCCGACCCTTGCCGCGAATTTTTAGCTAGACTCGGGCGCCAGAGGTAATATGCAGGCGATACCAAGACCGCGTTCCGGGCATGCGCTCATTTCAAGCGCGGTCGCTTGTGTTGGATATCAGCCGCGCCGCGGAAGCCTTGGCGCTTGGGCCCGGTTTTGAACTCATGGCGCGATTTCCACCTTCGAATTGGTTATTAATGGACACTCGATGAACGACACTGCCGTACACCGCGCGGTACAGACCTTATACCGCGACGAATCGCGCCGGATTTTGGCGACCTTGATCCGGCTGCTCGGCGACTTCGACCTCGCCGAGGAAGCCTTGCACGATGCGTTTCGCGCCGCGTTGGAACAATGGCCCGGCGATGGCGTGCCGGCCAATCCCAAGGCTTGGTTGGTGTCGGCCGGTCGATTCAAGGCCATAGACCGGTTGCGCAGGCAATCCCGCTTCGAGCAAAGGGAGGATGTCGAAGCGTTGGCCGATCCGCTGGGGGAGGTCACGCCGGACGATACCGAAGACTGGCCGGACGACAGTTTGAAGCTGATTTTTACCTGCTGCCATCCGGCGCTGGCGCCGGAAGCGCACCTGGCCCTGACTTTGCGGGAAGTTTGCGGTTTGACGACCGAAGCGATCGCGGCGGCATTCTTGACGCCGGTGCCGACGTTGGCGCAACGGATCGTTCGCGCCAAGGCCAAGATTCGCGAGGCCAAGATTCCGTATCGGGTGCCGCCCGCCGAAGAGTTGCCGGATCGTTTGGCCTCGGTGTTGCGGGTGGTCTATTTGGTCTTCAACGAAGGTTATTCGGCGTCGTCGGGTGCCAGCCTGACCCGGCCAGACTTGGTCGGCGAAGCCTTGCGCTTGGGTCGGCTACTGGCTGAGCTGTTGCCGGAGCCGGAAGTATTCGGCCTGTTGGCGCTGATGCTGTTGCACGAGGCGCGGCGCATGTCCAGAACCTCGGCCGACGGGGAGCTGATATTACTGGCCGATCAGGACCGCTCGCTGTGGCATCGGGAGCAAATTGCCGAAGGCCGACGTTGGGTGGAGGCTGCCTTGTGCGGTGGACGGCCCGGCGCCTACGCTCTGCAAGCGGCGATCGCCGCGTTGCACGCCGAAGCCGAGCACGCGGAAGCCACCGATTGGCCGCAAATCGTCGCGTTGTACGTGCTGTTGCTGCGGGTGCAGCCGTCGCCGGTGGTCGAATTGAATTTCGCCGTCGCGCTGGCGATGCGCGATGGCCCGGCCGCCGGTCTGGCCGTGATTGACGCCATCTTGGCGCGCGGCGAATTGGCGGACTACCATTTAATCCACGCCGCCCGCGGCGACTTATACCGGCGCCTGGGGGACGCCGCCGACGCGGTTGCCGCCTACCGGCGCGCGCTTGATCTGGCCAAACAGGAGCCCGAGCGCCGGTTTTTACAGCGCCGGTTAGCCGAATTGGCGGGCTGAAAATTTTTGGCGGCGATGTCGAATCGGACTGTCGTCAATCGACTAGCCAACATCCGAAACCCAATGCAGGGAGAAACCGATGAAATACCTTTGCCTAATTTGTGCCGAAAAGGTCATGGAGGACATGGAGCCGACCGCCGCCGACCGCCATTTTGAAGAGTATGCCGAGTTTACCGAAGCCATTCGCGCCAGCGGCCACTACTTGGCTTGCAACCGGCTGTTGCCGGCCAGCGCGGCGGTAACGGTGCGGGTCCGCGACGCCAAGGTGACCACGACGGATGGACCGTTTGCCGAAACCAAGGAGCAACTGGGCGGCTATTATTTAATCGAAGCCACCGATTTCAACGAGGCGATCAGGATCGCCGCCGGAATTCCCGGCGCGCGCTTCGGTTGCGTCGAAGTCCGGCCGGTCGCCGAGGACAGCCAAACGTTAGCCGCGTTGGGTTTGCGTTAAATCCACGGTATTCGAGGGTTTTTATGGTTTGGCGAGAATGCCGGACCGCGCCGGCGGGACGCAGCCATCGTCAGGCAACGCGCCATCCGTTATCTTTCGAACTCAAGGTTTTGCGGTGAGACCCCCGGAAAGGCGGAGCCCTGTTATTTGGAGACCTTATGAAATACTTGCTATTGATCTATTTTGCCGAGCAGACGCTGGCCGAGGACGATCGTCAGGCCTGTTACCGGGAGTCCTTGCAATTGGCGCGCGATTTGGCGGAGCGCGGCCAATATCTGGCGGCCAGTCCGCTGCAACCCACCGCGTTGGCGACCAGCGTGCGGGTGCGCGACGGGCAGTGTTTGGTGACCGACGGCCCGTTTGCTGAAACCCGCGAGCAACTGGGCGGCTACTACTTGGTGGAGACCGCCGATCTGGATCAGGCGATCGCCATCGCCGCGCGTATCCCGATGGCGCGCAAGGGCACGGTCGAAGTCAGACCCTTGATCGAATTGCCGGGACTGCCGGCGGACGATCAGGCCTAGCGTGACAAGACCTCGCACCGCTACCGCGAACGCGTGGGCGTAGCCGATGGCGGTTGCGGTATTGGCGGCGCTGGCCGGCATCGTTTGGGTGCAACAATGGCAGCGGCTGCCGCAGGGCTGGGAATGGCCGGCGCTGACGGCTTTATTATTGCTGTGCGCGTGTCGCCGTCAGATCGGCTTGGTCGCACTATTGGCCGGCGCGCTGTGGGCGGCCGGTTTCGGGGCCTGGCGGTTGGCGCAGCAATTGCCCGAAGACTTGCAGAATCAAGCGGTCGACGTCGAAGGTTATATCGCCGGCATGCCCAAGCACATGGACAACCGTATCGGCTTCGACTTCGCGGTCACCCGTCCGGCTGGCGATTTTCCAAGCAAACTGCGATTGAACTGGTATCGAACCACGGCGGATGTGGCGGCGGGGCAGAGCTGGCGTTTGACCGTCAAGTTGCGACAGCCGCACGGCCGCTTGAATCCGGGCGGTTTCGATTACGAAGCTTGGTTGTTTGCCAATCGCATCGGTGCCACCGGCTATGTGCGCGACGAGCCGGCGCCGTCGCGCTTGGCCGACGATGGGCGCGTGGGAGCAGTCTTGGCGCGCGCCAGACAAAGTATTTCGGCAAGGTTGGATCAGGCCTTGCCCGGCGGCTCCAACCTCGGTTTGATCAAGGCGCTAACGATAGGCAGCCAGGATGGCATCGGTCAGGCGCAGTGGCAGGTGTTTCGTAAAACCGGCACCGTGCATTTGATCGTGATTTCCGGGTCGCACATCAGTTTGGTGGCGGGCTTGGTATTTCTCGTCGTACGGCGAGCCTGGGCCTGGACCGGCAATCCGCGTTGGTCGCCGCAACGGGTGGCCGCGCTGACGGCCTGGCTGGCGGCGGCTTTTTATGCTGGATTGGCCGGCTATTCGGTTCCGACGCTGCGTGCGGTCGTGATGCTGGCCGTGGCGTTCGCGGCCTTGAGTTGGCAGCGTCACGTCGGGGCCTGGCGCATCCTGTTGCTGGCCTTGCTGGCGGTGTTGATCGTCGATCCGCTGGCGGTGCAAGCGGTCGGCTTTTGGTTGTCGTTCGCGGCGGTCGGACTGTTGATTTACGTTTCCGCCGGCCGGCTCGGCCGGCCGGGCTATTGGCGCGAGGCGGCGTTGGCGCAATGGGCGACCGCGGCCGGGTTGGCGCCGCTGCTGATCCTGTTTTTTCAGCAAGTATCGCTGATTTCGCCGCTGGCCAACTGGCTGGCGGTGCCGGCGATCGGCATCGTCGTGGTGCCGTTGGTCTTGGCTGCTGTGGCCTTGCTGTTCGTTTGGCCAATGTTCGCGCAATTTTTGTTGCAACTGGCGGATTGGATACTGCAAAGCCTTTGGTGGACCTTGCAAGCTCTGGCGAAATTGCCGCTGTCTAACGCGACTTTACCGGAACCGGCGTGGCCGGCCTTATTGGCGGCCGGCATCGGCAGCGTCCTGTTGCTGGCACCGCGCGGATTTCCCGGCCGTTATTTGGGCGTCTGGCTGTTGTTGCCGGTGTTGGTCGCGGACGTGGCCAGACCGCCGCCCGGCGAGGTCCGGCTGGCGCTGTTGGATGTCGGCCAAGGGTTGGCGGCGGTCGTCGAAACCGCCGAGCATCGCTTGCTGTTCGACACCGGCGCGCGTTATTCCGAAGACTCCGACATGGGCGACTCGGTGATTTTGCCTTATTTGCGTTCGCGGGGTATACGCCGGCTGGACGGCTTGATCGTCAGTCACGACGATATCGACCACTGTGGCGGCGCGGAATCGGTGCTGGCCGAGGTCGCGGCGGACCAAGTATTCAGCAGCGTGCCGGCCTGGGCCGAGCGGCTGGAAGGCCGATATTGCCGGGCCGGCCAGACTTGGAATTGGGACGGCGTCGAATTCCGGATGTTGGCGCCGTCCGACCCGCGCCTGCCGGGCGACAACGACAATTCCTGCGTGCTGCAAGTCCGCACCGCCAGCGCTAGCCTGCTATTGACCGCCGACATCGAGCAGGCCGGCGAACGCCGCTTGGTGGAGCTATACGGCGATCAACTGGCCAACACCTTTTTGGTCGCGCCGCATCATGGTAGCAAGACCTCTTCGACGCTGACGTTTCTGGAACAAGTCGCGCCCGCTTGGGTGCTGATTCCGGCCGGGTATTCGAACCGCTTCGGCTTTCCGCATCCGCAAGTACTGGAACGCTATCGCCGGATGGGCGCAAACTGGGCGAATACCGCCGAACAAGGCGCGATCATCGTCGACACCGCCGAGATACCGGTCGCTATCCACGGCGAACGTTGCCGGCATCGTCGCTATTGGATGGCGGACGACGCCTGTCCGGCGGCGGAAGCCGGCCGATAACACTTAACGGCGCCGGAATTTCTGCCTATACTCTCGAAATTATTCGCGGGAGCTTATGCATGGAAATTGAAAAACGCAGTCATCGGCGGTTTTGCCCCGAGGGATTGGCGGCGCACATCATCATCGACCCGCCGCCGCCCGGCGGTGAAATCGTCATCGACGGCTTGGTCGTGGACATGAGTTACAGCGGCATCAAAATCCGTTTGAAAGAACCGCTGGCCCGGACAGTCGAGGAAGCCGAGCTGCGGATTTCCATCGTGTTGCCCGAGTCGAAAGTGCCGGTGTCGATACACGGCATGATCAAACATTTACGCGACGAGCATCAGGAATGCGGCTTGCAGTACGACAGCGAGCGGCATGCCGAACACGATCTGGACGACTTGATGTTCGAGTGCGTGAAATTCGCGCCGCCGGCCGACGAAGACTGAGGATGGCACGGACCACCTCGGCCGGCATGCTCCGGCGAATCTGGGAAGCGCTGAACGGCGAAACCGCCTACCGCCGTTACTTGCAACACTGGCAAACCCACCATGCCGATAGCGAATCCGCGCCGCTGAGCCGCAAGGCTTTCTTCGCCGCCGAAACCCGCCGTAAATGGAACGGCGTCAAGCGCTGCTGCTAGTAAGCTATTTTTGGCAATCGCCTTTACAGGCGGAGACGACAATAGAAGCGATGCAGTACATTTGTACTGGCACAAATGCGTCATTGTTTGTTGCCGGAAATACGCTCAACATGATGTTCAACAAAAGCCGCCAGCTTAGGGCGGCTTCGCAGCCTTTTTCGGTCCGCGGCCGCCTAGTCCGCCCGCGCCGCATCGTCGCACTAGATTAAGCATCCACGGGGTGGTAATCCGGTTCCAGTAGCGTTTTAAAGGAGCACGTCATGCCTGTAGCACTTTCTTATCCCGGCGTTTACATCGAAGAGGTCCCCAGCGGCGTTCGCACGATTACCGGCGTCGCCACCTCGATTACCGCGTTTCTTGGCCGGGCCTTGCGCGGACCGACCGATGAGCCGATCACCGTCAACAGCTTCGGCGATTTCATCCGGGTGTTTGGCGATTTGTCGCCGGATTTTCCGCTGTCCTATGCGGTACGCGACTTTTATCTGAACGGCGGCCAACAGGCCTTGATCGTCAGGCTGGCGAAAAACGCCACGGCCTCGAAAAACGCCGATCTGAAACTGGAAGCCGCCAGCGTTGGTTTGCGCGGCGACAAGCTCACTTACACGATAGACGCCAAGGGCATTACCGCCGAAGTCGCCGGCCGTTACGGCATTGCGCAGGCCGATTTATTCAATATGACGGTGTACGAAGAACCCGGCAAGGGCCGCGTCGAACGCTTCCTGAATTTGGCTGTCACTGTCGGCGCTGGCGCCCGCCGCCTGGATCGAGTGTTAGCCGCGGAATCCAATTTGATCCGCGTGCAGAAGAAAGCCGACGGCAGCGCCGATCTGGTGGCCGGCCGGCCCACCGACTCGACCGCCGCCGAAGATCCGGCCGATCCGGCGGCCACGCCGGCCAGCTTTAAAAAATTTACCGGCGGCGGCGATAGTGCGTTGTTGACCGCCGAAGCCGACGTGGTCGGCGACAAAAACAACAAAACCGGCCTTTACGCGCTGGATAAGGCCGATTTGTTCAATTTGCTGTGCATACCGCCCGACACCCGCGAGGGCGATACCTTGAAGGAAGTCTATCAAAAGGGGATGAAATACTGCGCCGACCGGCGCGCCGTGCTGATCGTCGATCCGCCGGCGGCGTGGGGCGCGAATAAGGATACCGCCGCTGCAACGGCTCGCGACGGATTGAGCGGCTTGGGTCTGTCCGGTGTCGAAGCTCGTAACGCAGCGCTGTACTTTCCGCGTGTGATTCAAAGCGATCCCTTGCGCGAAGGCCAGCTCGACGTGTTCGCGCCCAGTGGCATGATTGCCGGCATCATGGCGCGCACCGACACCGCGCGCGGCGTTTGGAAGGCGCCGGCCGGGCTGGATGCCTCGCTGAGCGGGATTCAAGGTTTGCAAGTAAATTTGAATGACGCCGAAAACGGCATGCTCAACCCGTTGGGCATCAATTGTTTGAGGGCGTTTCCGGTCAACGGCCGGGTGGTCTGGGGCGCGCGTACCTTGCGCGGTGCCGACCAGTTGGCCGACGAATGGAAATACCTGCCGGTGCGCCGCACCGCGTTGTTCATCGAGGAAAGCCTGTATCGCGGCACGCAGTGGGTGGTGTTCGAGCCGAACGACGAGCCGCTGTGGGCACAGATTCGTTTGAACGTCGGCGCCTTCATGCACAACCTGTTTCGCCAGGGCGCTTTTCAGGGCAGTACCCCCAGGGAGGCCTACTTCGTTAAGTGCGATCGGGAAACCACGACGCAAACCGACATCAATTCCGGCATCGTCAATATCGTGGTCGGCTTCGCGCCGCTAAAACCCGCCGAATTTGTCGTCATCAAACTCCAGCAAATGGCTGGACAAATCGAAGTCTAAGGAGAATCCGCCATGGCTCAGTTCAGCGTCAACGCACAACGGTTCGATCCCTATAAAAATTTCAAATTTCGGGTCAAATGGGACGGCAAATACGTCGCCGGCGTCAGCAAGGTCGGCGCGCTCAAACGCACCACCGAAGTAGTCAAACACCGGGAAGGCGGCGATCCCAGCAGCAGCCGCAAATCGCCGGGCCGTACCGAATACGAGGCCATCAGCCTGGAGCGCGGCGTCACCCACGACAAGGAATTCGAGCAATGGGCTAACAAGGTGTGGAATTTCGGTTCCGGGCTGGGCGCGGAAGTGTCGCTCAAGGATTTTCGCAAGGACATCATCATCGAACTCTACAACGAGTCGGGCCAGCTCGCGGTGGCTTACAAATTGTTTCGCTGCTGGGTGTCCGAATTTCAGGCCCTGCCGGATTTGGATGCCAACGCCAACGCCGTGGCGATCCAGCACATCAAGCTGGAAAACGAAGGCTGGGAACGCGATTACGAAGTCGCCGAGCCGGCCGAGGAAACCTTTACCGAGCCGCAATAGCCATGAGCGCGGGCATCGCCTCGACCTTGCTGGCCGCCTGGGAACGCTGTCTGCTGCAGACCGATACTGAACGCGCACTGACATTGCTGGTCATGTTGGATACCGAACTCAGCGAAACCACGTTGAGAAGTCTGCCGCTCGGGCAACGCAACGGCCGGCTGTTGGCGCTACGCGAACGCTTGTTCGGCGCGCGAATGGCCAGCTTGGCGGCCTGCCCTAACTGCGCGGAGACGCTGGAACTGAATTTTAATGTCGCCGATCTGCAATTGCCGCCGTCGGCCGAGGCGCCGTTGCTGCTGGTGCAAGACGGTTTCCGCATCCAATTGCGTTTACCGGATAGCCGCGATTTATTGCACATTCGAACATTGGCTGACGTCGATGCCGCACGGCGGACTTTGTTCGCCCGCTGCTGCGTTGAAGTGTTAGCCAGTGGCGAGCCGGTTGTCCCGGAAACCGTCCCGGAAGCCTTGATTGCTTCGGCTGAAGCTTTACTGGCCGCCGCCGATCCGCAAGCCGACATCCGCCTGGATTTGAATTGCCCGAGTTGCCGGCATGCGTGGCTGGCGGCTTTCGATATTGCCGGTTATTTGTGGCGGGAAATTCAGGCCTGGGCGCAACGCTTATTCAACGACGTGCATTTGCTGGCCCGCGCTTACGGCTGGAGTGAAGCCGACATCCTGGCAATGAGTCCGTTGCGCCGGCAATGCTATCTGGAACGGGTGCGGCAATGAACGGCTTTCTGGGACAACTCGCGGCGCTGACGCTGCATCAAATAGAAGCCTTGCCGCCGCGTTTGCCGGGGCGTTTCGAGGCGGATTCAAGCGAACCGTTCGCGGCGGATCCGTTCGATCCGCCGACCCAACCTTTGCCGCCAGAGCCGACCCTTGGGCCGGCTATCCGCGAACCTATACCCACGATCCCAAACACCGCGGTCGGGCGGGATGACGCAGTCGGACAACGGGCGCCAAATTTCGATCCACCCTTCTCCTGGCAGCCGCAAACGCCTGCCGAACAGCCAGCGGCGCAACCGTTGTTGACGCCCGTTGCGCCGGCAATCCCGCCCTTGTCCAGCCGCCGCGAAATACCAGCCGAACCTCGGACACCGACCAATAGCGGCACCAACGTGGCCGCGCCGGCGGTCGAGCGGGAAATGACTCGAATCGAGGAACGCGTCAGCATTCTGACCCAGCATGAGCGCGTGCTCAGTCGGGAGGTAACGCCAGTCAGCGAAGCCGCCGGTCGGCAACGCCAGCCGGAATCCGAACCGCTTAAACCGATGAATCCGCTCGTGGCCGAGCTTAAACCCATCGTCCCGGCATTGACCGGTTTCAAGGACGCCGCAACGCAGCAACTCGCCGATGCCCGGCCGGAGCCCACGCCTGCGCCGACGATACAGGTCACGATAGGCCGCATCGAAATCCGCGCTACCCAAACCAGCGAAAAATCCGCCGCCAAGCCGCGCCCGGCTCAGGCGACGATGAGTCTGGACGATTATCTAAAGCAGCGCGACGGAGGCCGGCGATGAGCAATTCACTGGCTGTCGCCACGGTAACGGCCGCGTTGGCGACGCTGATTCAAAATGCCGCGCAACAGGCCGTCAGCGGCGCCGAAGTGGTGCTTGGCAGGCCGCAAACCGCGCCGCCGGCCAATGCCTTGCGCTGGGTGCAACTGTGTTTGTATCAGGTCACGCCGAATCCGGCTTTGCGTAACGCCGATCTACCGACCCGCGATCCTAGCGGACGGATTAGCCAGCGCCCGCAAATCGCCCTGGATTTACATTATTTATTGGCGTTTTACGGCGACGAAACCGCCTTCGAAGCGCAGCGCATGCTGGGCGCGGTGGCCCGCGACCTGCACGCCCATCCGGCTTTGACGCGCCAAGCCGTCCACAATGCCGCTCTCAGTCATGCCCCGCTGAACGACTCCAACCTGGACCAGGCGCCGGAATTGGTTCGGCTGACACCGTTGCCGTTGAACCTCGACGAGCTGTCCAAGTTATGGTCGGTGTTCTTCCAAACGCCCTACGCCTTGTCTATTGCCTACCGGGCCAGCGTCGTGCTGATCGAATCGGACGACGCGGTCAATCCGGCGCCGCCGGTGTTGCAACGCGGCCGGGATGACCGTGGTGTCGAGACGCTGCTGGGCCGGTTTCCGCGCTTGGAAACAATCCGGATTGGCTTCGCCGACAACCGCGATGTGCCGCTGCCGTCCTTGCCTAATGCCTGGCCTGGCCTGGTTTTGACCTTCGGCGGGCAGGACTTGCAAGGCGACAGCGTAACGCTGCGCTTTCAGCATCCGCGTCTGGGCAGCCGCGACGTGGCGATCCCGGAAGCGGACCGCGATGCCACCAGTCTACGCTTTACCTTGCCCGACGATGCGGCGGCGCAAACCGACTGGGCGGCAGGCCTTTACGAAGTCGCCGCCATCGTCAGCCGCGACGGCACGGAACGCACCACCAACCGCTTGAGTCTGCCGCTGGCGATCCGCGTCGACAGCATCTTGCCGGCCAATCCGGTGGCCCGCGCGGCCGGCGACGCCACGCTGACGATGGCCGCGACGCCGCAAGTATTAACCGAGCAAGCGCCGCTGCTGCTGTTGGGCGACCGCGAAGTCGCCGCGCAAGCGCGCATCAATCCCAGCGATCCGCTGGTGTTCGTCATCGAAAACGCCGCGCCGGTCAGTTTGCAACCGGTGTATATCCGCGTCGACGGTGTCGACAGTTTGCCGTTCGCGTTTTTGGATCATCCGCCGCGCTATGCCTTCGCCGACAGCCAACGGGTGACCATCGTATGAACGAGCATCAACGCTGGCTGCAAGCCAATAACGATTATCTCGGCGATGCGATCGCCTGGCTGCACCGCTTGCTGGAGCGGCAAATCGCGGAACTGACTCATGCCGCGCCACCGGCCAAACGTGGCTGGTTCAAATGCCGGGAGCCTGAAACGGAGCAAGGCTCCGACGACGCCGAAACCGCGATCCGCGCGCTCGGTAAAAAACTGGCGGCCGCCGAAAGCGCCGATCCGCCGCCGGCCTTGATTATTTTAAGCCGCCAGCTTGGCCTGGATCGCTTCGAGCAACAAATTTTGCTGTTGTGCGCGGCCATCGAGCTGGACGGCAAAACCGCCGCCTTGTGCGCCAAGGCCCAAGACAATCCTTATAAACCAAATCCGACCTTCGCGTTGGCGCTGCGTTTGTTCGAACAACCCAACTGGCAAGCCTTGTCCGCCGACCGGCCCTTGCGCTACTGGCGCCTGCTGGAGATCAACCAGCCCGGCGCCGAAGCGCTGACCACCAGCGCGTTGCGGGCCGACGAGCGCATCGTCAATTTTCTGGTCGAACCCAGACACAATATCGACGACCGTTTATTGCCGTTCATGGCCCCGCGGCTCGGTGCCAGCGATGCCGCCGCGCTGGCGCCGTCGCAACGGCGGGTCGTCGGGGAGATTGCCGCTTACTTGCAAAGCCGGGCCAGCGGCCTTAGTCAGTGCGTGTTGGTACAATTGGCCGGCCCGTCGACCCGGGCAAAAGCGGAAGTGGTCAGGCTGGCCTTGGCGGAACTGGGACTCGGCGGGATGGCGATGAGTTTGGAGAGTCTGCCGACTCAGACCGCCGACCTGGAAAACTTGTTGCGGCTGTGGGAGCGCGAGCGCTTGTTGCTGCCGGTGGCTTTGTATCTGGACGCCGGCCATGTCGACGAGCACACCCATGCCGCGTTACTGAGACGTTTGCTTGGCGCCTGCAACGGCGTATTGATTTTGGGTGTCCGCGACCCGCAACCGGAATTCGACGGCTTGATCGTCGAAATCGCCAAGCCCGATGCCGAGGAACAGCAACACGCCTGGCGGGAGGCGCTCGGCGACGATGCCGCTGTGTTGGCCGCGCAACTGGCCGGCCAGTTCAGCCTGGAATTGCCCGCGATCCGCGAAATTGCCGATTCGGTGGCCGGCCAGCCGGCGGCTGGCGAACGCCGCGACCGGCTCTGGCAAGCCTGCTTGCGTAAAACCAGCCCCAAGCTGGATCAATTGGCGCGGCGAATCGACGTCAAAGCGGCCTGGTCGGACATCGTATTACCCAAGGAACCGCTGGCGCTGTTAAACCAGATCGCCGGCCAGATCCAGCGGCGCGGCCTGGTTTACAACGATTGGGGCTTCGTCGATAAAATGAATCGCGGTCTGGGGCTGAGCGTGTTATTCGCCGGCGAAAGCGGCACCGGCAAAACCATGGCGGCGGAAGTGATCGCCAACGCCTTGCAACTGAATCTGTACCGGATCGACTTGTCGGCGGTAGTCAGCAAATACATTGGCGAAACCGAAAAAAACCTGCGGCGCTTGTTCGATGCCGCCGAAGACGGCGGCGCGATTTTGTTTTTCGACGAAGCCGACGCGCTGTTCGGCAAGCGCAGCGAAGTCAAGGACAGCCACGACCGCTACGCCAACATCGAAATCAATTACTTGCTGCAACGCATGGAAGCCTATCGCGGTCTGGCGATTCTGGCCACCAATATGAAAAGCGCCCTGGATCAGGCTTTCATGCGACGCTTGCGCTTTATCGTCAATTTTCCGTTTCCCGGCGCCGCCGAGCGCGCCGACATGTGGCGTAAGGTGTTCCCGCCGCAAACCCCGCTAGCCCAGCTGGATTACCAGCATTTGGCCCGTTTCAATCTGACCGGCGGCAGCATCCACAACGTGGCCCTGAACGCGGCGTTTCTGGCGGCCGCCAGCGATGCTCGGCAAGTAACGATGGCGCTGATTTTCGAAGCGCTACGCGCCGAATTCCGCAAGCTGGATAAACCGGTCAACGAAGCCGAGTTTCGGCTGTTGGGCGTCGTCGGGAGCGCATCGTGAACATTCACTTGCACATCGAGCGGCTGGTGCTGGACGGTGTCGATTTGGCCGGCCATAGTCGCGGCGAACTGCAAGCAGGTATGACGGCGGAATTGACCCGCTTGCTGAGCGAGGGCGGTTTGGCTACCCATCTTGTCGGAGGTGGAGCTTTACCGAGGTTGTCTACAAATGCCGTTCAATTGACCGGCAACAACCCCACGCAAATTGGCCAGCAAATCGCACAATCGGTGTATAGAGGTATAGGCAATGAATAAAACCATCTTTAGTCCGAGAGTAAAAACTTCAAGCTTTATGCCGCCCGCGCAAGGCTTGCTGCAACGTAAATGCGCTTGCGGCAACCACACGATTACAGGTGGGGAATGCGCTGAGTGTGCGAAGAACAAGAGCGGTCTACAACGCAAGCTTGCCATTGGCGCTAGTAATGATCCGCTGGAGTTTGAGGCGGATCGGGTTGCCGATCAGGTAATGGCAGCACCGCTAAATTTAGCGGTTGGCGCCGCACCGCCGAGTATTCAGCGCTATATGGGGCAAGTAACGGAAGGGAGCGGATTCGTGCCCGCCAGCGTAGATAGGGTTCTCGCAGGTTCGGGTAGACCACTGGAGCCTGTATTACGTCAGGATATGGAACAGCGCTTCGGCCACGACTTTGCAAGCGTTCGGGTGCATGCCGATCCCGCTGCCGAGCAATCGGCGAGAGATCTGAACGCTAACGCCTATACGGTTGGTCATAATGTTGTATTCGGTGCAGGCCGATTTGCGCCCGGGACGCAGGTGGGGCGCAAACTGATTGCGCACGAGCTGACTCATGTGGTGCAGCAGCGTTCCGTAGGATCGCTCGGAATCCAACGCCAGGCAGATGAAGAACACGACAAAATCGTCAACCTTAGCAAAAGAACGACAGGAAATTTGACGGGTCGAGCTTGGGAAATTGTGTGGCGCATGTTGACGCGATATTTTCCGGAATATTCGGGGAATGTGGCTGCTGTTGGATATGACGAGAAAGAGCAGGGTGTGAAGGTCAACGTCAAGGAGATTGATCGCCAAGGTAAGAAAATTCAGTCGGCGACCGTAACCGTAGGCAAACGGTTCGTGGAAGATACTTCTGCTGACACGTTGCGCGAGAGAATCGTAGAGTTGGGTGAAAGTCTTTCCGCTTCGGGTCTCAAGGCAATTCCTGATCCACAGGCATCGGCAGGTACAGCCAAGGTATGGAAAATCATCAACGATAAGTTTCCGAAGAAAGGCCGAAGGCTTGCCGGGAGTTCATACGATGCGAATTTGCCCGGCTTGGCAACAGAGTTCAAAGCAGTAAACGTTCAAGTTGGCAAAGTAAACGTCTCGGTTAGTGCACCAAAGCTTTATTTTGGCAAGACCTTCCTGGCGCTACCCGAAGGGGATCAGGAGACGAAGATCGGAGAGGAACTTAAGCAAGTCGACAAATGGTCTGTAGAGAATTTCCGAATTTTTAAAGAGGATCTCAACGATGAGGATATCACTCTGCGCATTCGCGGACTCTCCAGCGCTCGATTAACGCAATTTCGTGACAAAAGTACGGATCCAGCAGTCAAGCAGTACGCCGGTAGCCTCTTGACTGTCTCAACGCCGCTGGGGCAAGGGCTCACTAGGCAACCTAACGGCACGCTTAGTGCTAAGGTCGGAAATCTGACCTTGGTAGTTTTGCCAGACAATACAGGCACTTCTGGAATAGCACGTCCCGTTACCGAGTTCACACTACAGCTGGCGGCGATCCCAGCTCTACGGCCCGATCGTCAAGGGATGATCAACAATTTCAATCCGCCGCCACCGCTCGTTATAACAATCCAAACTAGTTACCCGCCTAGCGCTGGTCCTGATGTTACATCCGGCTACGGTCGCGGCACGACGGCGGCGGAACAGTCCCTGGATGCCAAGACGTTACGTGTTCACGAGGGCAGTCACGGCCAAGAGTATTTGACGCTTATCGTTAACGCGAACAGTCGACACCCCTTTCCACCGCCGCTTAACGTGCCGAATGGTACCCCGGTGGCGCAATACAACACTTTACTAACAGCTTACATACAAGCTCGGCGAGCATTCTTTGATGATGTTCAGGCTGGCAGAGCGAGGGCTAATCAATCTGTAGATTGTGTTGGTACTACGATTGACCAATACAACCGTCAGCATCACATTCCCGGAGTCAGGGTTTGTCCGTAGTCAAATAGAGTGCATCACGTGCAGCAAACAACGTAAATAAGACCACTGATGAAACTTTATGAATACTTCCAAATACAATCGACTGGGCCAGAAAATCACACAATCTGTACGTGGACTAAGAGGTCATGAATAAAACCGCCACTGCCCAACAAGCAAAAACCGCAAGCTTTGTGCCGCCCGCACAAGGCTTGCTGCAACGCAAGTGCGCTTGCGGCAATCATACGGTTGCGGGTGGGGAGTGTCCGGTGTGTGCGAAGAGCAAGACTTGTCTACAACGGAAGCTTGCTATTGGTACAAGTAATGATCCGCTGGAACTTGAAGCTGATCGGGTGGCGGAGCAGGTGATGTCCATGTCGGTACATTCCGCAGTAAGTTCCGCACCACCACGTATTCAGCGCTACGCCGGGCAAATAAGTGAGGGGTCGAATGCAGCCCCCGCTAGCGTAGACCGTGTTCTTGCTAGCCCAGGTACTCCTTTGGAGCCAGCATTTAGACAGGACATGGAGCAGCGCTTCGGGCATGACTTTTCCAGAGTGAGAGTGCATTCCGGCGGAGCCGCTGAGCAGTCGGCATGGGACGTGAATGCCAATGCGTACACAGTGGGAAATCACATTGTGTTCGGCACGGGCCGCTTCGCGCCTGGAACTCATGACGGGCGACGTTTGATTGCACACGAACTGACGCATGTAGTCCAGCAGGCTGGGGCAAAGGGCGCTCCCCGTTCGCCCCGCGTGATTCGGCCGGGCGAAGCACGGCAAGCTATTGCGCGCGCACCGGCCCCTCCAAACCGCCAGCTCGGCTCCGGCCCCCAGCTGCCGGCTGACGCGCAGATGGTCGACCTCGCTAAGATAGAGTACACACAGGCAGACATCAGCTTCAAGACCGGTGGCGGAGTCAGCCTTGGCCGGATGGCGGCCCAGATGCGCCAGACGGGTTGGGACGTTTCGCAGCCCGCCGATGTCGTGAAGATGAGCGATGGGCGACTGGTGTCGCTTGATCACCGGCGCCTGTGGGCGGCTGAAAGAGCGGGTATTGCCCAGGTATCGGTGCGTATTCACACGGAGTCGGAGCTGCTCGCCGCCGATACTGCCGTGCGTTTCGAGATCAGCAAAGGCAGGGTACCGCAGGGCACGAACCCGAGCACGGGTACGCCATGGCAGGCTGGCGACGCGCCACGCACCTGGGGCGAAGCAGTCCACTTCCGTAGTGCGGGCCAGGGTTTCTCGAAAGTGGGCCGGGCAAGCAACAGCGGTTTCGATCCCACGGCACTTCCGGGCGGCGGCGTCCGCGCCCCGTCGTTCCCAGCTACAGGCAGCAAATACATGCCTATGCGCGTGCAACCCGGACCTCTTGACCAACGGATCGACCCGACTGCGGGGGGCTCCATGATCAAGAGCGGCGGCGTGCGCAAGAATGTGCCCACAGGTAAGATCGTAACGGGCATGATCGACGGTAAGACCGCCGGAAGCGGCCCCTCCGGGTCCACCGGACCCGGAGGGGCCAGGCCCGTCGCGGAGACGAAGCCGGCGGCGACCGAAGGCCGCGGTCCGTCCGTGAGCGAGATCGTGGTGCCTCCGCATGCACAAAGCATCAACGCCACCCGCGGTGCGATGGAGGGCGCTTGGTCGGCGCTCCTCGCCCACCAACTCAGCTATGTGCGTGGTGCGGAACTGAAGAAGGCCTTCGACGCTCTGGCGGCGCTGGAGCCGACGATCGAACAACACCGCCAAAAGGGTATCGACGTCACGATCACCGTCGTCGCAGAAATCCCTGACCGGCCGGACGTGGCGGCCCTAGCGACCGGTGTCGGCGACCCCAGCCAGGTCGTCCGGTTCCGTGACATGTTCGTCAGCCATCTCTCGTTGCCGCCATCTGCAGCGACCTCTACGGTCTCGACCATGTACGACGCCGGCGGCCATTCCCATGACCATGTGGGCCTGGGCGACATGACGCTGGATCAGCAGATCAGATCTCAGTTCGGAGACAAGTATGCCGTGCCTGGCACCGGACCAGACGCCGGTTTTCACTTCGCCGAGAGCAAACAGGTCCTGCCCGGCTATGCGCAGCACAAAGCGGCGGAACCAGCTTCGCAAATGGCGTCGCGCACCTTGGGCCTCAGCGGGACCTGGACGCCGGAATTTCGCCAGATCTTCGCTGGCGACATCAGCCAGGTGATGCCTCTCACGGCGCGTGCGCTGAAAGTCGAGGTGGACGCCAGTGGCGCGGCGACGCCGAGAATGACCTTGGCCAGCCGTGCCTATGCCTTCGAAAACGGCGGACCCAACGCCACGATGGTCATGACCGGTCGTTTCAAGATGGGTGATGGTTATCCGCCGCAGGCGCAATGGCATTGGAGCGCGTTCGAATACCATCCGGAGAAAGGGCTAATCCTGGAATGGGCGCATGGACAAGACATGACCCACGACAATTTGTGGGACGCCCTTTTCCTGTGGCGTCGCCTCTAGCAGCTTGTCGGAGCTTAGTACAAACCTATGGTTCTACCGAAGCTGGTAAGGTAGCTAGCCAAGTAGGGTGCATTACATGTAGCAAGCAACGGTAAATAAGATAAACGATGAAATTTGGGCGCGAATTTTTAATAACGACCGAAAAGGTGCGTGAAACCCTACTTTCTTCGAACTGCGGCGAAAGGCTAGCGACTAGCCGACCCACTATTGAGTAACGCAACATTTAACGAGAAATAACGATGCGCTCAGCCACCTCCAAGTTAAAAGATTTCGGCGATGATCTTAAGGATGTTCTGAACAAGCTGATTCCGCTCATGGTTCGACAAACTCTCCGCGAACCGAATCAAGCTAATGCCGTTAATCCCGAACCTGTCGAAGCACTTAATCCTAACTTCCTGAAAACAGCTGATGCGTCGGTCATACCGATTGGCGCGACGCCACCGCCAGGAGCTTTCTCATGAGCGGTTTCCCCGGCTCTCCGAAACTGATCAAGGGTGGGGTGGTGCTGATCGATCCCGGCAGCGGCGCGGTGCGGCGCATCATCGCCTTGCAGTACAACCCGGATACGATTACCCGCTCCTTGCAAGTGCAAGGTATCGGCGCCGATAGCGGTGACCGTTCCGAAGCATTGCGTCTGAAAGGTCCGCCGGTGGAAACCATCAAGCTGGACGCCGAAATCGATGCCGCCGAGCAGTTGGAAATCGCCGACGGCCTGGCGACTCAAGTGGGTTTGCATCCGCAACTGGCTGCGCTGGAGTTGATCGTCTATCCGAGCAGTGCTCAGCTCCAGGCCGCCAATAGTCTGGCCCACGCCGGCACCCTGGAAATCGCCCCCGCCGAAGCGGCGTTGATGCTGTTTATCTGGAGCAAGCAACGCATCGTGCCGGTGCGGCTGACCGAGTTCAGCATCACCGAGGAAGCCTTCGACGCGGCCTTGAATCCGATTCGCGCCAAACTCAGTCTGGGCCTGCGGGTGTTGAGCGTCAACGACATCGGCTTCGATCACAAGGGTGGCAGTCTGTTTATCAGTTACCTGCAAAACAAGGAGCAGTTGGCGCAAAAATTTGCCGGCGGCGCGTTTGCGGCGCTGGGCATCAGCGGTATTTAGGAGACGACGATGACCGATCCGAACCTGGCTTTGCAACAACTTCTGCAACCCGGCGGCAATGCCAGCCCGTTTCCGCCCGGCAGCCGTTATTACAGCATTCCGACCGCGATTCTGGAAAGCGCCGACGGTCGTAAGATTGCCTATCTGCGCCGCCGCTTCGTGCCGGCGCCGGAGCGCTTCGAGCTGCTGCAAGAACATACCGTCAGTCAAAACGAGCGGCTGGATAACATTACCGCCCGCTATCTGGGCGACCCGGAACAGTTCTGGCGGCTGTGCGACGCCAACCGCGCCTTGCAACCGCGCGAGTTGGAGCAGGCCGGTCGCAAACTGCGCATCACCTTGCCGGAAGGCATACCGGGACCGGGTAATGCTTAACGGCATCAATCTGACCTTGCTGATCGGCCCAGCGGTGCCGATACCGGCGCCGACAGCGGTGATCGAGGCCTTGACCAGCGTCCAGGTCAACAGTGGCGGCGAACGTAGCGGGTTTCAACTGGTGTTCGCGGTCGGCTCTCGCTCCTTGCTGACCACCACGCTGTTGCCGGCGGGCTATTTCGATCCTATCACGACGCGGGTGATGGTCATCGTCACGCTGAACGGCATCCCCAACGTGCTGATCGACGGCATCGTCACCCGCCAGGAAATGTCGCCGAGCAGCGAGCCGGGCCAGGCAAAGCTCACCATTACCGGCGAGGATTTGAGCGTGCTGATGGACATCGTCGAACTGAAACGGCCATTTCCGGGCATGGACGAAACCTTGCAAATGCTGACGATACTGGCGCCGTATGCCGCCTTCGGCGTGATTCCGTTGGTGACGCCACCGCTGTTTCTGAATTTTATGTCGCCGACCGAGGGCTACGAATCCCAGGATTCCACCGATCTGGCGCATATCAAGAAACTGGCCGCGCGCAACGGCTACGTGTTTTACGTCGAATCCGGGCCGTTGCCGGGCCAGAATCTGGCTTACTTCGGCCCCAACATTCGCCTCCCGATTCCGCAGCCGGCGCTGACCATCAACATGGATGCGCACAGCAACGTCGATAGCCTGAGTTTTTCGTTGAACGGTCTGGCCAAGGAGGTGCTGATCGTCACGGTGATGGACCCGATCACCCGCAAAATTCCGATTCCGGTGCCGATACCCAACATCAGCATTTTTCAACCGCCGTTGGGCGCGCGGCCGACGCCGCCGGCCAAGGTCAGGTTTGCCAAGGACGTCGCCGACAAACGCCCGCCGGGGGTGGTCAATCTGATGATAGGGCAAATGCTGAAAGGCTCGGCGAACGCGATAACCGGCAGCGGCTCGCTGGATGTGTTGCGTTACGGTAGCGCCTTGCGGGCGCGGATGGTGGTCGGCGTGCGCGGCGCCGGTCTGGCTTACGACGGTTTGTATTACGTCGATAGCGTTACCCACAATCTGAAACACGGCGAATACAAACAAAACTTCACGCTGTCGCGCGACGGCTTGATTTCCAACACGCCGAGGCTGCCGGTATGAACGAAGAGAACAAATACTGGGGCAAGTATCGCGGCACCGTGGTCAACAATGTCGATCCGGAACAGCGCGGGCGGATTCAGGCGCTGGTGCCGGACGTCAATTCGCTGATTCCGACCACCTTCGCCGAACCCTGCGTGCCGTTGGCCGGACCGACCGGGCCGCCGATGGGCGTGTACATGGTGCCGCCGATAGGCGCCGGGGTGTGGATAGAGTTCGAGCACGGCGATCTGGACAAACCGATCTGGGTCGGCTGCCGCTGGGGCTTGCAAACCGATATTCCGTTGGCGGCGCTGGCCGGCAATCCCGCCGATCCCAATATCGTGATTCAGTCCTTGTTGCAGCAAGGCATCATCGTCAGCGATTTGCCGCCGGCGCCGCCGCCGCAGGTGATGCCGCCGATTCCGACCACCGGCGGGGTGATCTTACGCAGCACCACTGGCGCTTACATTGTGGTCAACGATGCGGGCATTTTCATCAGCAACGGCAAGGGCGCCAGCCTGGAAATGCTGGGGCCGGCGGTGATGATCAACAAGCTGGCGCTGGTGGTGACTTGAGATGGCCGGCTTCTTAGTGCATGTCGGCGCGCAGGTGTTATGCGCCCACGGCGGCCAGGCGACGCCGACCGTACCCAACCCGCGCGTCACGGTCAGCGGTCAGCCGACCGTGCTGATGACGGCGCCTTATATCGTGGCCGGCTGTGCGTTGCCGCCGCCGCCCGCCGCCAACGGCCCCTGCGTGACCGGGCAATGGCTGATGGGCACCACGCGGGTCACGTCCAACGGCCAACCGCTGGTGGTGCAAAGCAGTCAGGCGATTTGCGCGCCGACCGCGACGCCGCTTTTGATTTTATTAACCCAAACCCGCGTCAGCGCGCTGTGAGGATGCCATGAGAGCCGTCGATTTTCCTTTGCATTTCGACCAGCGCGGGCGCACCGCAGTCACCGCTTACGACGAGCATATCCGCGACATGATCGAACAATTTCTGTTCACCAACAACGGCGAACGCGTCAACCGGCCTGATTTCGGCAGCGGCTTGCTACAACTGATTTTCGCGCCGAATAGCGCCGAATTGGCCGCGACCTTGCAATTCACGATTCAGGCCGGCTTGCAGCGCTGGCTGGGCGACGTGCTGGATGTGCTAGGCCTGGAAGTGACCAGTCAGGACTCGACCTTGCGGGTACAGGTGCAATACCGGGTCAAGCGCAACGGCGAGGTCCGTAGCGCGGAATTTCTGCGGAGTCCGACATGAACGCCTCGGCATTGCTGTGCCGCGAGGACGGTCGCCGAGCGCTAGTCCGGGCCAGCGAGAGTTTGAACGGCTTCGATTACTTGGAAGTCGGCGACGACCAACTGAGCTTGACGGTGTTTTTTCTGCGCAAGGCTCCCGATCACCTCGACGCCGCGAATCTGCGTATCGTCGGTGGCGAGCGGATTACCGGCATCCGGGTGGTGTCGATTGAAATCGTCCGCGACGAAGACCCGGAGCGCGACGATTACATGCTGGTGGGACTGGACCGTTACGGCGATTTTTCCAACTATCGCTTGCACGCGGTGGCTTTGGACGAACAAGGCCGGCCTACCGAGCGCAGCATGGCCGGCTTCGATCCGCGTTACGCGAGTCTGGAATTCAATTTCAAGGTGGCCTGCGGCGGCGACATCGACTGTAAGCCGGCGCAGGATTGTGCGGCGCCGGCGGCGGAATTGCCGGAAATCAATTATCTGGCCAAGGATTACGCCAGCTTCCGGCAATTGATTTACGACCGGTTAGCGCTGACGCTGCCGGATTGGCGGGAACGCCACGTCCCGGATTTGGGCGTGACGCTGGTCGAATTGCTGGCTTACGTCGGCGACCATCTCAGTTATTACCAGGATGCGGTCGCCACCGAAGCGTATCTGGACACCGCGCGGCGGCGGATTTCGGTCCGGCGCCACGCCCGCTTAGTCGATTACCGCTTGCACGAGGGTTGCAACGCCAGGGCCTGGGTGTGTCTGGAGGTATCGCAAGATTTGGCCGTCGAAAGCGCCGATGTGTTTTTTATCACCGCGTTCGATTCCGGCGACGACACGGCTTTGCTCAAGGCCGAGGATTTACCGCAAACCTTGCCGCAAGCCTATTTGGTCTACGAACCCTTGCTGGTGCCGGCCCAGCAAACCCTGCACTGGTACGCGGCGCATAATGCCATCGATTTTTATACCTGGGGCGATGCTAAATGCTGTCTGGCCAAGGGAGCGACCTCGGCGACCTTGCTGGACCCCGGCACCGAAAGCCGGCAACTGCATTTGCAAGTCTGCGACGTGTTGATTGTCGAGGAAGCGCTGGGACCGCACACCGGCAACCGCGCCGACGCCGATCCCCAGCACCGCCATCCGGTGCGGCTGATTGCGGTCGAGGAGGGCGTCGATCCGTTGACCGGGCGCTTCATCGTTGATATTCGCTGGAGCCGGGCCGATGCGTTGCCTTTTGCACTGTGTTTGTCGGCGGTCAAGGACGAAGATTGTTCGCCGCTGACCGGCGTCAGCGTGGCGCGTGGCAATGTGGTGCTGGTCGATCACGGCGAAACGGTGACCGAAACGCTGGAAGCGGTGCCCGGCAGTTGGCAGTGGCCGGATTGCGACGATTGCGGCGTGCGCGAACCGACGGCGTTGCCGTTGCGTTACCGGCCACGTTTGAGCAAGCCCGAATTGACCCACGTCCAGCCACTGCCGGCCTGCCGTCAGTCCGATCCGTGCGGCGCACACGACCTAGTCGTCGCGGCCAGCGGTTTAGCGGATCAGGATGTACGCCTGGCATTGCCTTGGCTGGAATTGACCGAAACCGATCTCGGCGCTTGCGATAAGCCGGCTACTTGGTCTGCGCAAGCCGATTTGTTGAACAGCAACGCCGGCGACCGTCACTTTACCGTCGAAATTGACGACGATGCGGTTGCCTGGCTGCGTTTCGGCGACGGCCAACAGGGCCGGATGCCCAAGCCCGGTACGCGCTTCGCGGCCCGCTACCGGACGGGCAACGGCCCGGCCGGTCTGGTCGGCGCCGAGACCATCACACGCATCGTATTTCGTAATCGCTTTCCCAGCGGCGCGACCCTTTCAGTGCGCAATCCCTTGCCGGCCCAGGGCGGCGTGGCGGCGGAGCCGGTGGCTCAGGCGCGCTTATTGGCGCCGCACGCGTTTCGGCAAGTGTTGCAACGCGCCGTCACTTGCGACGATTACGCGCAAATTGTAATGCGCGATTTCGCCGCCGAGGTACAAAAAGCCGCCGCAACGCTGCGCTGGACCGGCAGCGGCTACAGGGTGTTGGTGGTGGTCGATGCCTACGCGGCCAGTGCCGACTGCCGAAGCTTGCTGTGCCGCATCGACCGGCATTTGCGGCGCTACCGGCGCATCGGTCACGACCTGGAAGTGGTTGCCGCGCTGCAAGTGCCGCTGGCCTTGATCTTGAAAGTCTGCGTTCGGCCCGGCTTTTTGCAAAGCCAGATTAAAGCGAGCCTGCAAACCATGTTCAGCAACCGCGTTTTGGCCGATGGCCAGCGCGGCTTTTTTCATCCGGACAATCTGAGTTTCGGCGACGGCGTGTATTTGAGTCGCATCGTCGCGGCGGCACAAAAGGTGGCCGGCGTCGCCGGCGTCGAAGTCAGCGAATTGCGGCGCTTGTTCGAAGCCGCCGACGATGCAATCGCCACCGGCGTGTTGACGCTGGCGCCGCTGGAAATCGCCCGTCTGGATAACGATAAAGGTTTTCCGGAACACGGCTTATTGACGCTGAATATGGAGGGCGGACGATGAATACCATCTCATCTTGCGGCTGTTGCTCGGGCATCTCTGTCTCGGTGCCGGCGGCCATCGAGAACCGGCCCGGCTTGCCGGCCTTACACTACCGGATTGGCGATTACCACGGGTTTCTGGAATCGGCGCTGGCGCGCCTGTCCACGCTGAATCTGGCCGAGCCGGGCGAAGCGGGCCGTTATCCCTTGCAGGCCTTGACCAGTCGCCAGCCCGATGACTTTTCGATTGCGCTGCTGCAAGCTTGGGCTAGCCTCGCCGAAGTGTTGAGCTTTTATCAGGAACGCATCGCCAACGAAGGCTATTTGCGCACTGCCACCGAGCGCCGCTCGGTGTTGGAACTGGCCCGGTTGATCGGTTATCAGCCCCGGCCCGGCGTCGCGGCCAGCGTGTTTTTGGCCTATGGTTTGGACGATAAATTCGAAGGTCCCAGCCTGATAGCCAAAGGCGCGAAAGTACAGAGTCTGCCGGCGCCCGGCGAGTCGCCGCAAACCTTTGAAACCAGCGACGACCTGGAGGCGCGCGCCGCCTGGAATACGCTGAAGCCGCGCCTGAGCCGCCCGCAAACGTCGCTGTCGATGTTCTTCGATCCCGGCGGTCCGCGCGTCTATCTGAAAGGCATCAGTACCAAGCTGAACGTCGACGATCCGCTGCTGATCCAGATCGGCGGCAACGAGCCAGCGCTGCTACGGGTCGGCGAAGTCCTGCCGGAACCCGAGCACGACCGCACCCTGGTGCGTTTGCAGATTGGCGTGACGCCGATTGCCGCCGTCTTAAATTGGCAAGATGTACTGAACGATCAATACGCCTTGTTGCTGCTCGACGACGGCAGCGGCCAGCCGGGGTTTTTCGATTTTCGTTTCGACGTGGACATCGAACAGGTGGAGGCTGACGGCTTGACGCTGTATTCGCTGGCCGACGGCGGGGCCTGGTTGCTGCAGATCGGCGCCGAAGGTCACCAAATCGTGTTAAGCCGGAACAGCCGGCAACTGGGCTATGCGGTCAAGTCGGTGGACGGTATCGGCGCGACTGGACTGAGCTATCTGCGTATTTCCCTGGAAGGCTTGCAGGATTACCGGCAAATCATCGCCGGCTTGACGCAGTCTCCGTCGCTTCAGCCCCGCAACCAGGCGACCTTGACGCGCAATTTGGCCGGTCAGTTCTTTGCCGCACCGCTATTGGATCCCAGTGCCGGCGGCGGCGCGGGCGGCGGGGATACCGGCGGAAATGGGGGCGAACTTCGCTTCCGTGCCCGACCGTTAACGGTCGATGTCGCTGCTCGCTACGCGACCCAGGGCTTGAATGCGGTGGCCGACGCCAACAACGCCATCGCCAAGCGCTTCAGTCCGGCCTTACGCACGCATCTGGCCGCCGCGACCGCCAATACCCGGATCACGCTGGATGGGCCGGTGACGGTGTATGCGCTGCGCGGCAAGGCATCGCCGTTCGGGCATAACGCGCAGTTGCGGCAGACGGATTTCGCGAACGGTAATTACACGCTACGAGAATGGCAAATAGCCAACCCGTATAACACGCCAACCACGTCTAATACCGGTTCGGTTACCGGCGCGGTATTCCACCAGCCGACCACGCTATATCTGGACGCCGATTATCCATTGACCACCGGCGGCTGGATCGTCATTGCCAAAGCCAACGGCAGCGAGATCGTGGTGCGCCTGGATAAGGACACCCTGCAACACCGCTCGCTGGCCGCTTACGGGCTGAGCGGTAAAAGTCTGGCTGTCAGCCTGCCGAGCGATAAGGCCTGGATCGGCGAACCGACCGGCAACAACCCGGAGCCGTTCGCCACGGTGCGTACCACGACGGTTCACATTCAAAGCGAAGCCCTGGCCCTGGCCGAGGAGCCGATCAGCACGCCGGTGTGCGGCGGCGATAGCGAGTTGCTGGAGTTGGACCGCTACCACGAGGATTTGCAAGCCGGTCGCTGGGTCATCGTCAGCGGCGAGCGCGCCGATCTGCCGGGTACTTCCGGCGTGCGTTTCAGCGAATTGGCGATGCTGTCTTCGGTGCGCCAGGATTTGTATCGGCAGACCTATTACAGTTTGGCCGGCCGAGACGGCGGCGTCGATAAACTGGAGTACAGCTTGCCCGGCGACCGCATCCACAGTTTCGTCAAGCTAGCCAAACCGCTGGCCTATTGCTTCAAACGCGACACGGTGAAGATACACGCCAACGTGGTCAAGGCCAGCCACGGCGAGACCCGCAAGGAAGTGCTGGGCAGCGGCAACGGCGCCCAGGCCCTGCAACGGTTTACGTTAAAGCAATCGCCGTTGACCTTCGTCGCCGCCAACAATCCCGCCGGCATAGATAGCACGCTGGCGGTGTCGGTCAATGGCGTGCAGTGGCGGGAAGCCGAGGCTTTAAACGGTCTGAGCGCGACTGGCCGCGCTTTTGTAACTCAAACCGACGATGACGGTAAAACCTCGCTGATTTTCGGCGACGGTGTGCACGGTGCGCGCTTGCCGAGCGGGGTCGAAAATATTCAAGCGGTTTACCGTAGCGGCATTGGCAAGGGTGGCAATGTCAAGGCCGAGCAAATCAACCTGTTGCTGAGCCGGCCGTTGGGCGTCCGGGATGTGATCAATCCATTGCGGGCCTCTGGCGGCGCCGATCCGGAAAGCCGCGACCAAGCCAGGATCAATGCGCCGCTGACCCTGGCGGCGTTGGACCGGTTGGTGTCGGTACGCGATTACCAGGATTTTTCCCGGACCTACGCCGGCATCGGCAAGGCTTACGCGGTCGAGTTGTCCGACGGTCGCCGCCAAATCGTTCACGTCACGGTGGCCGGCGCCGAAGACATTCCCATCGACGAGACTTCCGACTTGTTTTTGAACTTGCGGCAAGCGCTGCACGACTATGGCGATCCGTTTCAGCCTCTGCAACTGGCGGTGCGGGAATTGTTGTTGATCGTCGTCAGCGCCAGGGTTCGCATAGCGCCCGATTCCCGCTGGGAAAATGTCGAGCCGGCGTTGCGCGGGGTATTGCTGGAAGCCTTTGGTTTCGAGCGCCGCGAATTGGGGCAGGGCGTTTGTCTGTCGGAAGTGATTAGTGCGATGCAAGGTGTGGCAGGGGTGGTGTATGTCGATGTGGACGCCTTCGGCGGCGTGCCGGAAAAAATCCCCGACGCGGCGGCGGGTCGGCGTTTGCAAACGCCCGCCGAAATCGCCGAGGCGGTGCAAGCCATCGCCGCGCAAACCCAACCGGCCCAGCATTTGGCCGTGAATCTGGCCAAATTCGAGAACGGCGCGATTCGGCCGGCGCAAATCGCGGTGTTGGCGACCGAGATTCCGGAAACCCTGAGCTTGAATCAGATACTGTGAGGCTGGCATGAACGCGACACTCGATAGACTCTACGAATTACTGCCGGCGATACACCGCATTCGCGATGCCGAACAGGGCGAACCGCTAAAGGCGCTGCTGCGGGTGATAACCGAACAGGCCGATCTGCTGGAGGCCGACATCGCCCAACTCTACGAAAACTGGTTCATCGAAACTTGCGACGATTGGGTGGTGCCGTATTTGGGCGATTTGATCGGCTACCAGCCGGTCGCCGAGGCCGGCCGGCCCGGCGATGCCGCGACGCCGCAAGGCCGGCTGCTGAACCGGGCCTTGACGCCGCGCCGGGAAATCGCCAACACCCTGCGCTATCGGCGCCGCAAGGGCAGCCTGGCTTTGCTGGAAAGTCTGGCCGCCGACGTGGCCGGCTGGCCGGCGCGGGCCGTGGAGTTTTTACCGCTGCTCAGCCGCACTCAGCATCTGAATTACCAGCGGCTGGCGCAGGGCCGTAGCGTCGATGTCCGGCAAGGCGCGACCTTGGCCTTATTGAACGGTCCGTTCGACGCCATTGCCCATGGCGTGGACGTGCGGCGCATCCATTCAAGTCACTCGCCGGGACGTTACCATCCGGCGGCGGTGAGCTTGTTCGTCTGGCGAATTCAAGCCTACTCGGTCAGCAAGACTTCGGCCTGCTGCGTTGAAGAGGTGGCGCCGCATTGTTATACGTTTAGCGCGCTGGGCAACGACAGTCCGCTCTATCACCGGCCCCAGGCCGATGTTGCCGATACGATAGCCGAAGAAACCGCGTTGCCGCTACCGATTCGCTGCCGCTTGTTTCATGCCGAGACCGCCGCCGCGCCGGTCGATTACGGCGAAGGCCGCAGTTTTGCGATCTGGGCGCCGGGTTGGCCGAAGAAAGACACGCCGCAGCCCTTGCCCAGGGATTTGCTGGTCAGCGCCGATCTGAGCGATTGGCGCTTCGTGCCGGCCAAGGGCCAATTGGCCATCGATACCGAACGTGGCCGGCTGGCGTTTCCGAGTAAGCAGTTACCCAAAAAAGTTTGGGTGTCGTATTACTACGGCTTCAGCGCGCCGCTGGGCGGCGGCGAATATCCGCGCGAACTGCGCCAGGCCGACGCCAGCCAGTTGATCCGGGTGTGTGGGCAGGACGAGTTGCAAAAAGCCCTGCTGCCCTGGCAATCCGGCCAAGCCGCCGGGCTACAGCCGGCCCGCGCCGTGGTCGAGATTGCCGACAGCGGCGTCTACGTGCTGCCGATCAATCTGGAACTGGCGCCCGGCCACGTCCTGCAGATTCGCGCCGCCGACGCCAGCCGGCCCATCATCCGCTTGCTGGATTGGCAGACCGACCAGCCCGACAGCTTCAGCATCCGCGGCGGCGCCGACAGCCATCTTGTATTGGACGGTTTGCTGATTGCCGGGCGCGGCATGCTGGTCGAAGGCCCGCTGGGCAGTCTGGTGATCCGCCATTGCACGCTGGTGCCGGGCTGGTCCTTGGATTGCGCCTGCGAACCTTGCCGGCCGGCCGAACCCAGCTTGACCGTGCTCAACAGTCTGGTTTGTATCCGCATCGAACACAGCATCGTCGGCTCGATACAGATCGGCAACGACGAAGTTAACGCCGAGCCGCTGGAGCTGCACATCAGCGACAGCATCGTCGATGCCACCGGCTGGGACGGCGACGGCCCGGAAAGCGAAGCCATCGGCGCGCCAGGTGCCGGTTTTGCCCATGCCAGCGCGACCATCGTCAGAACCACCGTGTTCGGTTGCGTAAACATGCATGCGCTGGTTTTAGCGGAGGACAGTATTTTCATGGGCACGGTCTGCGTGGCCCGCCGCCAATGGGGCTGCATGCGGTTTTGTTACGCGCCGCCGACTTCGCGGACGCCGCGCCGTTACCACTGCCAGCCGGACTTGGCGACCGCCGAGTTGAGCGGCGACGCCAAACTGCTAGAACAACGGCGAGTCGTGCCGCACTTCAGCAGCAGCCGTTACGGAACGCCGGCCTACGCGCAATTGGCCGCCGATTGCGCGGTGGAAATCGTGCGCGGTGCCGAAGACGAATCGGAAATGGGCGCGTTTCACGATTTGTTTCAGCCGCAACGTCTGGTCAACTTGCGGACGCGGCTCCAGGAATACACGCCGGCCGGCACCGATGCCGACATCATTTTGGCGAGCTAAGCCGCCGCATAATTGAGGACAACGAGATGAAAGGCAATTTTTCGAGAATGACATTTACCCCGGATAAGCAATTCCTGCGGGTATTGATGCAACAAGGCCGGGTGCAGTTGGATGCAGACTGGAACGAGCAAAGCGCGATCCTGTTGCACTATTTGCAGACGCTGGCGACCGATTTGATTGGTCCTTACGCCGGACCGGCTGCGGCGTTCGGTTTTGAAATCAATAGCAAGCCCAAACCCAAGGCCGGCGATTTCAACATTGGACCTGGGCGCTATTATGTTGATGGCCTGCTCTGCGAAAACCCAGCACAGCGGCTGACCTATCTCAGCCAGCCCAACTATCGTCTGGACGAAAAAGCCGGTCCGTTGCAGTTTGGCAGCTATCTGGCGTATCTGGACGTTTGGGAACGACATATCAGCTATCTGGAAGACGACGATATCCGCGAAAAAGCCCTGAACGGCGCCGATACTGCTAGCCGCTCGCAATTGGTGTGGCAGGTCAAAACCTTGGAATTGCCGGAAGGTCTGGATTGGCGGGAGGCCTTGAATAGTCGGTTGATCGTCAGCCAAGCCTGTCTGGCTGCGCAAGTCAAACCGGCTGACGCGCCGACCGATGCTTGTTGCCAACAGCCGGACGCCCGCTATCGCGGCCAGGAAAATCAGTTGTATCGGATCGAGATTCACAGCCCAGGCGGCGGCGAAAGCCCGGCGACTTTCAAATGGTCGCGGGAAAATGGCGCGGTGGCCTTTCCGGTGACCAACCTCGTTAGCGATGCCGCCGTCGCAACCTTGACCGTGACGCTGGAGCATTTGGGCCGCGACGATAAGTTGACCTTAACCGAAAAGGATTGGGTGGAATTGCAAGACGACGACAGCGTGTTGCTGAACACCGTTTCTCCGCTATGTCAGGTTACGGCGATCGATCGAGTCAATAAAATCGTCACCTTGGCCGGTACCAATCCGTTGGTGTATCGGGCTGACCGGCACCCGCTGTTGCGGCGCTGGGACCAGCAGGGCGATGCCGAAGGTCTGGCGATCAAGCCGGACGAATGGCTGCCGGTCGAAGCCGGCATCGAAGTCCGGTTTACGATTAACGGCGAATTGCGCGGCGGCGATTACTGGCTGATACCGGCGCGCACCGCCACCGGCGACATCGAATGGCCGGGCCGGGACGACGGTCAGGGCAACCGCGTCGCGTTGTCCAAGCGGCCGGCCGGCGTCGAGCACCACTACGCGCCGCTGGCGCTGATCGAGGTCGGAGAAGGCGATGTCGTAGCCGTCACAGAAGACTTGCGTTGCGGTTTCTCGCCGCTGTCCGCGAACTGCAAAAACAGCCTCGGCCGGCGGCTGGGCGACGGCGCCGGGATCGATGCGTTATGCCAGGACAACCGGGATCGCTAGTCGGGGCGTGGTAATCGTTCCGGACTTGATGCGCGCTTTCAGTCTTACGCGGCCTTCGACCATGCCAATAGTTCCAGCACCCGCGCCGAACCGCGTTGCTGCAAATGACCGATGATTTGCTAGGGGGTATAAGCCTTTACCCTACTTTGTCAGATTTAAGCAACGCCGTCATGTCCGCCGGGATGCGGGCATCCAGTGCCATGGATGGCAAGCTTCGAACCGCCCGTGAGGTCCGGATTTCGGCAATCCCTGCCGAAACGACGAGCACTACCGAGAATCCGACCAATAAGAATTAAACCGTTGCATGTCCCGGCTCAAATCCGTCGACGCGGCGATCAGCTGAAACGGTTTTCCATCATCACGTAACCGTAAAGCTGGAACCCGCTGTCGTAAGGCAAAGTCCGTCAGGAACCCAGCACGATATTTACCGTCGCCGGGCGAGTAAACAGCGGCAGCCACCGGTTGATCGTCGCAGTCAGGAAGTGCGGGCTTGGATTTTGCAGGACTCGGTAGCGGCTGCGGGTCATGGGCTAAGGAGAGTTAGTTGGAACGGAAACTCGCGCTTCTGAGAGTTGGGATTTCCAAGCTCCGGCTTGGGAGTCGACACTATCACCAGTTCCGAACCATATTTTGCGTGAGCACAAACATCCGTGCCCACCATTACGGAATTTAAGCGCCTAAGCGATAAGGTAAGGCGGTGTCCGTATATCCGGCCAACATGGAGTAGACAAGGCCGTTATTCTTTAACAAACTGTCGACCGTTGCTTGGCTTACACGGAAATGCTCAGCGGCTTCTTCAATTGCGGATTCCGAATAATCTCCGTCCAAGAAACCTTTCAGCGCATCTATCGGACAAAGAAATTCGGCGGCGAATGCGCGTTGATATTTTTGCCTCGACGTGGATAAATCGGTGCTTGTAAGCCAATGGTGATTGGCGTTGCTTGTCAAAACGAAATCGCCTAATAGGCGTGCCAATTCAAAACGTTTTGCTTGAGGATGTTTTTTTCGTGGTACAAACTTGAAGTGCTCGCCGTTTGTAGGTATTGCAACAGTGGCACTACTACGTGTTAGAGGCACCCAACCTTCGACGTTGTCTTCCGTTAGGCCCAGCAAGCCGTAAAGCTGTTTGTTGTCGATGGCAGCTTCTTCGTTACTTAAACATTGGCGCAATTTTCTTGCGGCGGCTATGGCTCGTTGCCACGGCAGCCCGGTCGAGGATTCAGATTCGGCCAACTGCGGCATTTCCGGCTTTCCGGTTAGTCCGGGACCTTCGATTATCTCGTCAATGGCTTTCAGAGGTTCGGTGCCGGCTGTTCTGCCATATACCGGCGCCAATTCGGTTAGCGCTTCTGCTCCCATGCGTTGCTCAAGTTTTTGAGCATGCGCCATTATTGCGTCAGGGCATTCGTCCGGATCGTAGCCTAATTCGGCTTCCAGCTTTCGGTAGTCGGCACTCTGAGGATCGGCAATTTCTTCTTGAATTAACTGCCAGAGGTTATACAAGTGACTGTTCTTGCAATCGACGGCTTCCAGGCGACTTATAACGGACTCGACAAACCCAGTTACACTACGCTGAAAATCAGCCAATTTGACAGAAGCGTGGGCATCTAACTTGTTCAAGTATTTGACGGATTGTTGAATCGTAGCGCAGGACGGTTCGGCCCAAATTTGTATGACCTCGCTATCCGATGCAAATACGGCTTTTGGCCATACGAAGCCGTGGTTGGCGGCACCGATTTCGTGTGCCATTCGCCAATCAACAGAGGGCGGTTTTCCATGGGCGGGTAAAGGTTCGAAATTGAGCCGCCACCATGACGAGGCTAGCCACATTGCCAAAGGGTAAGCAGATACTAAAACCGAATCGCGTACCGATTTGGCCCAAATGTTGTCGTTTCTGGTCAGGTTGACATTGCCGACATGCAAAGCCAATTCAGCCATAGTATTGGCGAGTTCCGGGACATCATGTCCGGCAGCCGCCCAGTCGAAGTTAAATTTAAGTTCAGCCATTAGACAGCTTCCATCGTTTAATCACTTCGTTTGCCATTGGGTCGGATTCCGGCATAGGGTAGCCGTGATAAGTGCCTTGTTCTTTGTTATCGAGTTGCGCTTCCAATGCTTCGCCCTTTTCTGTAACTGACCAGATATTTTGCGGCCAGTCGCCGTGATAACGCTCGCTGACCAGTCCTTTTTGCAAGCCCAATTTCAATAACGATTGGGCTATACGCTTGGAAAATATATTGACCGCATCGCACAGAGATTTCCCCGGACGCGCTCCGCTAGGCGGTGTAAGTCCAAAGTCGCCGGGGTTTTGTTTATGTTCCGGATTGCCGACGTATTTCACTTGTTTCGCAAGCTCTTTGCATTGTTGGCGTTCGGAAACAGTTAGCTCTTTGATTACGCGCTTGTTGTTAAACTGCTGGTATCTTCTTTTCATTATTATGCAGTTAACGTAGATTTCAAGCGGCTCATATTTTCCTTCTAAGAAATAGATACTTAAATGAAATATACCAAACATCAGCAGTACTTAAAAATCTTTCATTAGACGAGTTCAACCCATTCCGGTTTCATGGTCAGATTTTCCGCTTGTTCCCCAACTGCAGTTTGGGAACCAGATCGACCGTCGGGTCGATAGCTCACTCCAACTCATCATCTATTCCAAGCGCCCGCATTTCCAAACCTTCAATCTCCTGCAAATCGCCGAACATGCCGACCGTCGCGTTCAGCCTAATACGATAGCTGGGCTTCATTGGCTATGTTTTTTTCGCATTGAGGCCAGAAATTGCTCTTGGTTGAAATCCTCCTGCAACGGGCTGTCTTCGCCGGCTTGTAGCTTGGCTCTCAATGTTTGCAGCTTAAGTTCCTCTTCTTCCAGTTTACGCAAACCGGCGCGAACGGCCTTGCTGTATTTTTTCCTGCACGAAGTTATCAAAGTGGTCGCCTAAAGTGACGGAAGTATTTCCAGCCATGATCTCGCTACCGATAAGGCGTCGATGTATTAGTTATTAATGTAGACCGCCGCTGGCGCCAGACTCAAGTGTGCCGACGATTCCACCGGTTCCCAGGCTTTGCAGGGGCGGAGCTTGCCGGCGAGGCATCCCCAAGTTCGGCGCTTGGGGATGGGCAAAATCACCAGGGGTTGGATATTTGGCAATTCTGCGCGGTGACGTTGACCCAATTGGCCGGTGCATTCGGGACGACGCCGCCACCCAGTCCGCCTGGCGCATATCGGCCGCTCGGCGCGGTACCCCCGGCAACCCAGGCGATGTTGTTATTGACTTCGTACTTCACGCTCACGCCAAAGCCGGCCACGCCCGCAACTACCCGGTCCACCTGGACCGCTGCGGCGTTTGCCGCGTTATTGAGTCCGGGGCCATTCAGCCGGTAGAGCGTGCTGGTATTCACATTCAGGGCGCCGATTAAAGGCCGCAATTCATTGACGACGTTCGCTCGCTGCGGACTGTTACAGAACACCAGGATGTCGCCCTGAATTCTAGGTCCCTCGGTACGGGCGATGAACATCCCAAATTCGCGGTGTGCGTCGGCATATCTTGCCGGCGTTTGAGGAATGTGGATGGCGTATAGCTGTTGGTTGGTTACGAACACGACGCCGATGCAGGTGACAAACCCGGTGACGCCGACGGTTGTGTTGTGTACGCCGAATTCGTACATATTGGAGTAGTACATGCTGTGTCCTCGTAGTGCCGGCCGCCGCCGGAAAGACTTAAAAAGCGCCCGGCGCGATCGCGGTTGTTGTGGCAATCGGCGAGGCTTACGCCGCCGGAAAACCATGGAGGTGGACCGGGTGGAGCGGCAACGATACCCGGCTTTCTCGGCTTCCAGCTGGATTCTATTATCGGTCACGCCAGAGTGTTCCCACAAACCGGGCTTCAATTTATTGTTCGTTAGCGACCTTTGGAAACGCGGGTAAGCGCCGATTTTGACGGGTCCTTGCCTATCCGTGCGCCGTGGTTTTCATCGGCGTCAATGAGGGCGGCGATCGATCCGGCCGCGTAGCAGGCTTTTTGCCGGCTAACTGGTTAATCGTTAACCAAATTTAACATCGGGAAACATTCGGTCAAATACCGGGAAAAATTCCCTAAGCCATTTCGCGCCGCTTCCCGAGAATAGCCGAGAAAAATTCTTTCTTAATCTCGGAAAAAAGGACGCAATATGAGTTACCTCCCAAAATCGTTTAGCCGTTCCGTCAATTCGCTGGCTCTGGGTATCGGTCTGGCCTTGAGCCAAGGCGCGGCGGCGGCCACGCTGGATCTGGATTTCAGCTACCGCATGACGCCGGGCGCGGGCGCGCTGGGCACCACGATCGCCACGGCTCATTTCGAAGACGTGATTACCAGCACCGGGTTTAAAGGCATCGACTTGACCCTGACCAACGTCGCGTCGGATCAGGTACCCGGCGTTGGCTCCACCAGCTATATCTCCGGGTTGTTGCTGGCTTTCGATTTTGCCGACGAAGAATTGCCCAACATCATTATCGAGCAATTCGATGACGACAACGCCCAATCCGACCGCTGGGAGCCGCAAGAAGACGTCGCGACCGTCGACGGCTTTACCTTTACCAGCGAATTGGGTTTCCCCAAAGGCACCTCGAATCCGTCTTCCTCGACCAGCTTGGCCAGTTTGCGGGTCGGCGACAGCGCGCATATCCAGTTTTGGTGGGATACCGGACTCGAGCAGGGCGACTTGACCGTCGCTTCGTTGGTCGAAGCCTTGCGCGGCGGGTCGGCAGACGCTGCTATTCCGGACATCATGGCGGCCGTCAAAGTCCGTAGCTTGGGTGCGATTACCGGCGGCGAAAATATCGAGTCGGTCGCGACCTTGGTGGTCGGCGCCGTCGAGCCGACCGCCGCGCCGGTGCCGGTCCCGGCCGCGTTGCCGTTATTCGCCTCCGCCTTGGCCGGCTTCGGGGTATTGCGCCGCCGCCGCGCTTAAACCGTTGTTAGCGCCGCGCCGCCTCCAGGCACTGCTCCCGCCGGGAGGCGGCGCGGCCGCTAATGCTTGGCTGTTTTTTCCATTTCAATTCAAACAATAATAACGATGAAACTTTCAACGAAATCCTGGCTGGTGGCCGGCGCAACCCTTTTGAACCTGTCCGCCGCGTCCGCAGCGACCACCACCCTGAACTTTAATTACATCGCCACCAATCTGTACGGCAGCAGTGGCGTCGCTAACGTCGCGAGCATTACCGTGACCGATTTGGCCGATCTGGGCTTGAACGGCGAGGGCTACGGCGGCGTGCGGGTGCAATTGACCGCCGGCGACCTGGCGCAATTTTCCAGCGGCGTGGCCGGTACCAAGGTGTGGATCTCTTCGTTCGAACTCAATTTTCCCGGCACCTCCACCGACAACGGTTACGAATTCAATAACCAGCATTGGAGCTATGTCAGTGGCGTCAATCTGGCGCCGGTCACTTCCGGCGGCTTGAGCGGCGGCATCGAATGGCAGGAAGACGGTGCCACCGACGGTTGGGGCGCGGCGGCCGGCGATCCGGCCTTCGAACAAGAGTACAACTTCAGCGCCGAGACCTTGTTGGCCGGCACCAGCAGTACGATAGACCTTTACAACAGCGCCGGCTTTTCCGGCATCAGCGTGGCGAATTTACTGAATCCGGCCAACGCCGTCGAAAACGCCTTGCACCCGGAGCAAGCGGACGCGCTGGGCTGGATCAAATTGCGCGGCACCGGCAACGCCGATCCCGCCTTGCGCGGCGTTGCCGGCAGCGGCTTCTGGGGTAACTCGGCCACCGGCGGCAATCCGGCGCAGTATCGTTTGAACGTGCTGGCGATGGCGATGGCGCCGGTCCCGTTGCCCGCCGCGCTGCCGTTATTTTTATCGGCGCTGGCCGGCATCGGTTTGATCGGCAAACGTCGGTCGCGCTGAAAGCTAGTCGCGCGCCCGGTCGGCGCGTCGGTTCAACCGGGTTGCGGCCCTATCGGTCGCAGCCCCCCATGTTTATCAAGTTCATGAAGCCATTACAGCAGTCCGCCAAGCCGGTGGCCTTTGCCTTTCTGTGCGCCGCGTTCGGCGCCGAAGCCGCCGAATCCGAGACGGCCGGTCACGATACCCTGGAAGCGGTCGAAGTCGTCGACGTGACGCCGGTACACGGCGTCGGCCTGGACAAGGACAAAATTCCCGCCAACGTGCAAACCGCCACCGACCGCGATTTGGATCGATCGGAAGCCAACGACCTGACCTCGTTCATGAATCGCACCACCGGCAGTGTGACGTTGAATGCCGCGCAAAACAATCCGCTGCAACCGGACCTGAATTTTCGCGGCTTCACCGCGTCGCCGTTGCTGGGTTTACCGATGGGGATGAGCGTGTATGTGAATGGCGTGCGCTATAACGATCCGTTCGGCGATACCGTCAACTGGGACATGCTGCCGGAATCGATGATCAAGAGCATGAACGTGTTCAGCGGCGCCAATCCCTTGTTCGGCTTGAATACCTTGGGCGGCGCGGTATCGCTGCAAACCAAGAACGGTTTCAATTCGCCGGGCCACGAGTTGGAGGCTTACGGCGGCGCCTGGGGCCGCAACGTGGTGTCGGCCGAAAGCGGCGGCAACGACGGCAGTCTCGGATATTTCGTGAATGTTCGGCGCTTCGCCGAAGACGGCTGGCGGGATTCCTCGCCGTCCGAGGCCATCAATGTCTACGGTTCGCTGGGCTGGCGCTCGGACAAATCGTCGCTGGATTTCAGCGCTTTGTACGGCAACAGCGACTTGATCGGCAACGGCGCGGTCCCCACCGAATTGTTGCGCGACAACCGCTCGGCGATATTTACCTCGCCCGACCGCACCGAAAACGACATGAAATTTTTCACGTTGGAAGGCACGCATTGGCTCAACGACAAGGTGCAACTGGCCGGTAACGCGTTTTACCGCGATACGGTGACGCGATCCTTCAACGGCGACGATACCGCCTACATCGATTGTTCCGAAGCCGGCGCGCTGTACGACCGCAATCTCGACGGCTTGCCGGCCTATCCGCTGTTTCCTGGCAGCGACGGTTACAGCGGCGATAGCTTTTGGTCTTTCCTGGCCAGCCAGGGGATTTCCCGCGAACGCGCCGAGCCGGGCGACTGTCCCGACGACATCGCCGGCATGGCCGGTTCCGACATCCTGTCGCAATGGATAGTCCGCGACCAGAACGGCAATCCGGTCGGTTACGACGATCCCGATCACCCGTTGAACGCGATCAACAACATCAGTACCCGCAAGCAAAAAAGCTTCGGTGCCACCGGTCAAGCCACGTTTCAGCATAAATTGTTCGGTTTGAACAATCAGTTGATTACCGGTTTCGGTTACAACCGGGGTGTCGTCAACTATGGCTCGCAGGTGGAAATCGTCCGTTTGTTGGGAGACCGCAGTACCAGCCGCTCCGGCATTTTCATTCCGGACGACGCCACCGGCCTGAAAGGCGGGACCACGACTTGGTCGGCGTTTTTCAACGATGCGCTGGACTTGACCGACCGCGTGACCTTGAGCTTCGGCGGTCGCTTTAACGATACCGTGATCCGTTTGCTGGACAGCTTGGGCAACAGTCCGGAATTGAACGACAACCACGCTTACAGCCGTTTCAACCCGTCAGCCGGTTTGACCTGGAAAGTCACCGACAAACTGGGCGTTTACGGCGGTTACAGCGAATCGGCGCGAGCGCCGACCATCGTCGAACTGGCCTGTTCCGATCCCAACGCCGAATGCCGGCTGCCCAACGCCTTTTTGGCCGATCCGCATTTGCAGCAGGTCGTCGCCGAAAGCTTCGAGGCCGGATTTCGCGGCCAGCTCGATAAGGACACGGCCTGGAACGTCGGGTTTTTTCATACCATCAACAAAAACGACATCATTTTTCAATCCACCGGCGGCGCGACGTCCAATGTCGGGTTTTTCTCGAACGTCGGCGATACCCGCCGGGTGGGCATGGAAGCCGGTTTGTCCGGCGTATTCCGGGAAGATTGGCGTTGGTATTTGCGCTACAGCTTCGTTGACGCCACTTTCCAGAACAACTTCTTCGTCAGCAGTCCCACCCATCCGGCCCGGATCGAAACCTTCGGCGCCAACGGCGAATACAGCGCGGTGATTCCGGTGGAAAAAGGCGATCGGATTCCCGGTATTCCGCAGCACAGTTTGAAACTGGGTTTGACCGTGCCGGTCACGACGGCGCTGACGGTCGGCGGCGACGGCCTGTTCAATTCCGGGCAGTTTCTGCGCGGCGACGAAGGCAATTTCCTGGGTTCGACCGATCCCTATTTCGTGATGAATCTGCACGCCAATTATCAGTGGACGCCGAATCTGGCGACCTTCCTGATCATGGAAAACGTGTTCGACACCGATTACGAGTCCTTCGGCATGTTGGGCGAAGCCAACGAGTTGCCGGGCTTTCAAAACTACAGCAACCCGCGCTTTCTGGGACCGGGCGCGCCGTTCGGCGGCTGGGTCGGCGTGCGGTTGAAATTTTAAGCTTTGCGCGGAGACGCCATGAACAAACCATTATCGGCGCTTTGCATCGCCGCGACTCTGATTGGCGGCGCGGCCGACGCCGCCACACTGGACCTGGTATTCAATTACCGGCTGACGCCGGCCGCCGGTACCGGCCAGACCGTCGCCACCGCGCATTTCGAGGACGTGATCGACACGAACGGCTTGCCGGCCGTCGATTTGCGGCTGACCAACGTCGCGTCCAATCTGGTGCCGGGCGTCGGCGCCACCAGCTATATCTCGGGACTGTTGCTGGCCTTCGACTACACCGCGCCGGAATTGCCCGGCATCGTGGTCGAACAATTCGGCGACGACAGCGCCCAGTCCGATCGTTGGGAACCGCAGGAAGACGTGGCCACCGTCGATGGCTTTACCTTTACCAGCGAATTGGGTTTCCCGCGTTCGGAGACGCCGAGCAGTGTCGGTGCCCGCTTGGCGGTCGGCGAAGTCGGCCATATTCAGTTTCAGAACGACGGTAGCCTGCCCAATGCCTTGACGGTAGACAAACTGGTCGCGGCGATACGCGGCGGCGGTGCCGATGCCGGCGCGCCGACGGTACTGGCGGCGGTCAAGGTGCGCAGTCTGCCCAATCTGACCGGTGGCGAGACGATAGAATCGGTGCCGACCGTCGTGATCGCGGCCGGCGTGCCCAGCGTCAATCACGCGCCGACCGCCGATGCCGGCGCGGATGCGGCCGTCGATACCGGCGCCACCGTGCAACTGGACGGCAGCGCTAGCAGCGATCCGGACAGCGACGCGATCGCCGCTTATCAATGGACGCAGCTATCCGGCGAGACGGTGATGCTGTCCAGCGCCACCGCGCAACGGCCCAGTTTTACCGCGCCGGCCACCGCCGGCACGCTGGTGTTCGCGTTGGCCGTCAGCGACGGTAGTCTGCAAAGCGATCCGGATACCGTGACGATCACTGTCAACGCCGGCAATAACAATCCGCCGCCAAGCAATCGCGCGCCCAGCGTCGATGCCGGCGCCGACCAGTCGGTGGCCGAAGCCAGTCTGGTGACCTTGGCCGGCAGCGCCAGCGATGCCGACGGCGACGGTTTGAGTTATCAATGGGAGCAGACCGGCGGTACCGCCGTCAGCTTGCATAACCCGCAAAGCGCTACGGCCAGCTTCACCGCGCCCTGGCTGGCCAGCGGCTCGGAAACCCTGAGCTTCAAACTGACCGTGACCGACGATGCGGCTAGCCCGGCCTCGGCCGAAGCGACGGTTGATGTGGTCGTCAACAACGACGACGGTTTGCTGGATTGCTCGCAAGCCAGGCCCAGCAAAACCTACTTATGGTCGCCGAACGGCGCGATGCAAAAAGTGCTGATTCAGGGTATCACCGGTCCCGGTATTGATATCGCCAAACCGAATTACGATTTGCGTATCGATGCGGTAAGCCAGGACGAACCGTTGAAAAACCCGGCGCTGAAAGACAAAACCAGTCCGGACGCCAAAATCACCCGCACCAAGCGCAGCGCGAAAAAGCCGCTGGCGCTGGATGTATTGCAATTGCGGGCGGAGCGCCAGGGCCTGCAACCGAAAAACCAGGCTTTCACCGGCAACGGCCGGGCTTATCGGGTGGCTTTTACCGCCAGCTACGCCGGTTTGTCCTGTCAGGGCGCGGTCAGCGTGATGGTGCCGCCGACGCGCGGTAGCGCGGTGACCGACGACGGTCAGCAATACGACGCCACCCGGCGCTAGCGGTCAAGATGGTCGCCGGCGGCTGGTCCGAGTTTGCGCGGGGCAGGGTGGGCTGCGTTTAATTCTCGCTCGCCTAGAGGCAATCCTGTCAATCTCCGGCGCGGGCGCGGCCGGAGCGGCGCTTAAATCCGTATCGGCGGGATAGCGACGTGCGGGCAATGTATCAGCCGTTTGCTCGAAATTGGCCGATCTGAGCCAATTTCAATACAATGCCTCCCAAACGGTATTCGGGAGTGGTGGTGGCGACGTTATTTTGGTTACAAACCGGCGCATGCGGCGGCGAATCGCTGGCGATACTCAGTGCCCAATCGCCCAGCATCGAGCAACTGTTCGCGACGCACGGCGTCGAGCTGCTCTGGCATCCGTCCTTATCCAGCGCGTCTATGCGCGAGCACGACCGCCTGATCGAAGCCATAGGCGCCGGAGAACGGGCGCTGGATATTCTCTGCGTCGAAGGCAGCATTGTCACCGCGCCGCGCGGCACCGGCTTGTACGACAGTTATCGCGGGCGGGCACGGATGGAGATTGTCCGCGAGCTGGCCCAGCGCGCCGGCGTCGTGGTGGCGATGGGGACTTGCGCGGCGTTCGGCGGCGTGCATGCCGCCGCGCCGAATCCCAGCGACTGCATCGGCTTGCAATTCGATCGTGACCTGCCGAGCGGTCTGCTGCCGGCGGAATGGCGCTCGCGGCGCGGCTGGCCGGTGGTCAATCTGGCCGGCTGTCCGGCCCATCCGCATACCATGACGCAAACCCTGGCCTGGCTGGCGGCCGGCATGCCCTTGCCGCTGGACGAGCTGAATCGGCCGCTGGCCTTTTTCAATACTGTCGTGCACCAAGGTTGCACCCGCAATGAGTACCACGAATACGACATCGAAGATACCGAATTCGGCGGCAAGGCGTGTCTGTTTTTTAATCTGGGTTGCCAGGGACCGATGACGCAAGCGGTGTGCAACAGCGACTTGTGGAACGGCGTAAACAGCAAGACCCGCGCCGGCGTGCCGTGTTTCGGCTGCACTTCGCCGGATTTTCCGCGTGAAGTCGATTTGTTCAGCACGGAAAAAATCGGCGACATTCCGGTGCGGCTGCCGATGGGCGTGGAACGGGCGCGTTACATGGCTTACAAGAATCTGGCTAGGGCGGCCGCGCCGGCGCGGGTCGAGGGCAAGGATATGGACGTCTGATGGCGCGGGTCGAGCTAAATGTCAATTTGAACCGGGTCGAGGGCGACCTGGAACTGGCGCTGAGTCTGGAAGATGGCGTGGTCGTGGAAGCGCGCACGGTCGGTACGCTGTATCGCGGTTTCGAACAAATTCTGGTCGGACGTAGTCCGCGCGACGCCTTGGTTCTCACACCGAGAGTATGCGGGATTTGTGGCACCGCGCATTTGTACACGGCGGTGCTGGCCTTGGAGCACGCCTGGCGCGTGCCGGTTCCGGCCAATGCCACCCGGATTCGGAACGTTTGCCTAATCGCGGAAGGCATCCAAAACGATTTGCGGCAAACTTTCTTGTTCTTCGCGCCGGATTTCCGCAACGCCCGTTACCGCGACCGGCCGTGGTTCGCGGCGGCGGAGGCTGAGTTCGCGCCGTTCGCCGGGCGCGTGCACCGGGAAACCTTGGCGATTACCCGAAGGGTCGTCGAAGTCGTCGCCCATTTCGGCGGGCAATGGCCGCATTCGTCGTACATGGTGCCGGGCGGCGTCACTTCGCCGGCCGATGCCCGCCGATTGCTTGCCTGCCGGACGATCTTCGCCGAAGTGCGCGAATGGTACGAGCGCATCGTGATCGGCGCGCCGCTGGACGAATGGTTGGCGCTGGATAGCGCCGCCGGTTATTTCGAGTGGCTGGAGCGGCCGGCGCATGCCGCCAGTGCATTGGGCTTGGTGAGCCGTTGCGCGCGCGACCTGGGTTTGCATAGGTTGGCGGCCGGTACGCCGCACATGATCAGCTTCGGCGCTTGGTGCGATCCGGCCAACTGGGATGCGCCGCACAGCGCCCGATTGATGCCGGGCGGATTCTACGACGGCGATACCGGGCGTATTGCCGAACTCGACCAAGCGCTGATTAACGAGCACGTCCGCCATTCCTGGTTCCGGCCGTATTCGGGCGGTCGCCATCCCTGGCAGGGCGAGACGATTCCGGATTACCAACCGGGCAGCGATCGTTACACCTGGGCGAAAGCGCCGCGCTACGCCGACAAGGTCGTGCAAACCGGCCCGTTGGCCGAATTGCTGATCGGCGGCGACGCCTTAATTGCCGATCTTTACGCGACCGAAGGCGGCAACGCCTGGTTGCGGCAATTTGCCAGGGTTCGCCGCATCGCTTACGAATTGGCGCAGGCCGAACGGCATTTGCACGAATTGGCCGAACATCTCGGCGAGCCGCATATCGCCAATCCGGCCAAGCATGCCGAAATCGACGGCGAAGGCTACGGCCTGATCATGGCGGCGCGCGGGGCGCTGGGACATTGGCTGCGGATACGCGGCGGCGTGATCGAAAAATACCAGATCGTCACGCCGACCGCCTGGAACGCCTCGCCCCGCGACAGCGCCGGGCTTCCCGGCCACTGGGAGCAAAGTCTGGTGGGGCTGAGCGTGGCCGACCCCGACGATCCGGTTGAAATCGGCCACGTGATCCGTTCTCACGACCCTTGCCTGGTCTGTACCGTGCATATGCTGGAAACCGGCAAACGCTGGCGTTTCCTGCCGTGACGGTGACGTTGATGCCGCATATCGTTTGTTTCGGCAATCCGCTGCACGGCGACGACGGCTTCGGCGCGGCGGTGTATACGCGCCTAAGTGAAACTCCGCTGCCGGACGGCTGGCGGGTGTTCGACGCCGGCACCTCGGGCTTGAACGCGCTGTGGTTGTTTCGGGACTGCGGCGAAGCCATCATCGTCGATAGCCTGGCGCCGGGCGCCGAGCCGGGCCGCTTGCGGGAATTGACGGCCGGCGATGTGCTGACCGAAGCCGCGCCGGTCGGGCACGGCGGCGGGGTCGGCTATTTGTTGCAAGCCTTGCAAGCGATGCCCGAGCCGCCGCCGCGCGTCCGTATCGTCGCGGTCGAATCCGCGGACGTGTCGGCCTTTCGGCCGGGTTTATCCGCGCCGGTCGCGGCCGCCGTGGCGCCGGCCGTGGCGCTGATCCGTAGTTACATCGGAGCCGGCGATGACTGACCAGGCCCTGCAAGCCGAATTGGAGTGGCTAAGGTTGGAGCTGGCCGCGTTGCGGCTGGCGAATTCCGCGTTGGAACAGCAAATGGTGAAGGGTGCCGAGCAAACCGACGCGATGATTCGGGCGTTGGAGACGCAAAGCAGCGCGCTAAGGGCGGCGAATCTACGGCAACTCAATCAAACCAATTTTACCCAGCGGGTGATGGACACCACCGGCGCGCTAGTGATCGTGCTGGGTCCGGACGGCAGAATAAGCCAGATCAATCGGCGTTGTGCCGAAGCGATGGGCGAGCAAGCGGCGGCGATAGAGGGTCGCGTTTTGGACGAATGGCTGTTTCCCGACGAATTGCAAACCTTGATGGACCAATTGCCGGAATTGCCGTGGCCGGTGTATTCGCCGTTGTTCGAAACCCTGCGTCGGGCCGACGGTTACGCGGCCGAGCACCGTCTGGCCGATTCGAGCGGCGCGTTCCGCGATTATTGGATGGAAGCAAGCCTACTGCACAGCCCGCAGGGTAAGGAAGAAGGCGCGGTGATTTGCGCCACCGACATCAGTGCGTTGAAGAATCAGCAAAACCGTTTGCGGCGTAGCGAAAGCCTGTTGAAGGAAGCCCAACATATCGCGCAGTTGGGCCATTGGGAGCTGGATTTAGCGGCGGACCGCTTGATTTGGTCCGAGGAAGTTTGCCGGATATTCGAGTTGGACGCGGCGCGGGCGCCGGCCAACTATCAAGCGTTTCTGGCCTTGGTGCATCCGGACGACAGGGCCGCCGTCGATCAGGCCTACGCCGAGTCGCTGAACTCGCCGTGCGCGTTCGCGATCGATCACCGTTTGTTGCTGGCCGGCGATCGAATCAAATGGGTACACGAGCGTTGCGTCACGCATTACGACAGCGACGGCCGGCCGCTACGCTCGTTCGGCACGGTGCAGGACATTACGGCCCAGCGCGATGCCGAGTCGGAGCAGGAACTGGCGGCCAGCGTGTTCGACAACAGCTTGAACGGCATCATGATTACCGATGCGAAGACCCGCATCATCAAGGTGAATCGGGCGTTTTCGGAAATCCTGGGTTACGCGCCGCCCGAGGTGCTGGGCCACAAAGCCAGACTGTTGAAATCCGGTAATCAGGACGCGCATTTTTACCGGAATTTGTGGCGCACTCTGGAACGCGACGGCAAATGGCAAGGCGAGATTTGGGATCGCCGCCGCGACGGCGGCGTGGTTCCTCTGTGGCAGAGCATCTCGGTGGTGCGAGCGATGGACGGCCGCTTGCTGCATTACATCGGCGTGTTTTACGATCTTAGCGAACAAAAGCGCAACGCCGAGCACATTCACCGCTTGGCCTATTACGACGTGTTGACCGGTCTGCCTAATCGCCAATTGCTGAACGAGCGCTGCGAACACGCGTTGCGGCGCGCGCAGCGCGACGGCCAGGGCTTGGCGGTCTTGTTCCTGGATTTGGATCGTTTCAAGCACGTCAACGATACCTTGGGTCATCCGGTCGGCGACGAGCTGTTGCGCGCGGTGGCGCAGCGTCTCAGGGACAGTTTGCGGGAAATCGATACCGTGGCCCGTCTGGGCGGCGACGAATTTATCGTTCTGCTTGAAGACACTCGCCACCAACCGGACATCGAACGGATCGCCGCCAAAATTCTCGGCGCGCTGACCCTGCCGTTTAACGTCGCCGGCCATCGCCTGGACATCGGCACCTCGATAGGCATCAGTCGCTTTCCCGGCGACGGCAACGATGCGACCACGCTGATCAAACATGCCGATTTGGCGATGTACCGGGCCAAGGAACAGGGCAGGGGCAATTTCCAGTTTTACGAAGCTCATTTGACTGCCCGCGCCAACGAACGGCTGCATCTCGAAGGCGAGTTGCGCGAAGCCGTGGCGCGCGGCGAGCTGACATTGTATTACCAGCCGCAATACCGGGTCGGCGACGGCCGTCTGGCCGGCGCGGAAGTGTTGCTGCGTTGGTTTCATCGCGAATTGGGCATGATCCCGCCCGACAAATTCATTCCTATCGCCGAGGATTGCGGTTTGATCGTACCGATCGGCGAATGGGTGTTGCTGATGGCTTGCCGGCAAATGAAGAGTTGGTTGGATTCCGGCTTGAATCTGCCTCGCGTCGCGGTGAATTTGTCCGGCGTGCAAATCGAACGCGGCAATATACTGGCGATGGTCAGCCGGACCCTGGCCTCGACCGGCTTGCCCGCGAGCTGTCTGGAACTGGAAATCACCGAGACCTACATCATGCGTCAAGCCGAGTCCAATGTCGGCGTGCTGGAAGAATTGCGCGCGTTGGGCGTGACCTTGGCGATCGACGACTTCGGTACCGGGCATTCGTCGTTGGGATACTTGAAGCGACTGCCGGTCGCCAAACTGAAAATCGATCGCTCGTTTGTGATGGACATTCCGCAAGACAGCAACGACGTCGCGATTACCCGCGCCATTCTCGCCCTGGGTCAAAGTCTGAAGATGACGGTGTTGGCCGAAGGCGTCGAAACCGCCGAACAGGCGGCGTTTTTACGCGAACTGGAGTGCGACGAAGTGCAGGGTTATTTTTTCGGCCACTGTTTGGATAGCGCTGCCTTCGCCGAGCTGTTGCAAGCGGCGGCGGAGGCTGGCGAATTCAGCTAGCACCGGAGCGCGGGAGAACGGAGCGCGGCTTCCGCCGCGATCGACGCGCCGGCAATCGCCCCGGAACGGCGAGCGGAGCGGGGCATCGACGGCGTTTAACCCAATTCCGCCAGGAGCTGCTCCATCATGCGCTTGGCCTGGCTTTGATAGCCGCCGCCGAACAAATTCAGATGGTTAAGGATGTGGTACAGGTTGTATAGCGTCACTCGGGTTTTGTAGCCGCTGTCCAGCGGATACTCTCGTTGGTAGGCCGCGTAGAAATCGCGACTGAAACCGCCGAACAATTCGGTCATCGCGATGTCCGCTTCGCGGTCGCCGTAATAACACGCCGGATCGTACATCAGCGGTTGGCCTTGCGCGTCGCAGCCGGCGTTGCCGCCCCACAAATCGCCGTGCAACAGCGAAGGGTGGGGGCGGTAATCGCTGAAAAATTCGCCGACGCGTTCCCGCAAGCGTTCGCCCAGGCTTTGCAGCGGGCCGCCATGGCCGTGATCGGCGGCGATGCGCAATTGTTCCCCCAAGCGGCGGTCGCGCCAAAACTCGACCCAGTCGTCGGCGCGATGGTTGAATTGCGGCGTGGAACCTATCGTATTGTCGCGGTGCCAACCGAACCAGGGCTGGCGAATGCGATGCAAAGCCGCCAGCGCTTCGCCGAAACGGCCGGCGGCGGCCGAATGCAGCGGGCCAAGCTCGACAAAGTGCAACACCAGGTAGGATTGGTCGGCGAAACGGCCGTGGCAAATCGGTTCCGGTACCTCGACCGTGCCGGATTCGCGCAGTTCGCGCAGTCCGGCGGCCTCGGCGGCGAACATCTCCGCCAGCGCGGCCCGGTTCAGCTTGACGAACCAATCCACCCCGTCGGCTCGCAAGCGGTAAGCGGCATTGATGTCGCCGCCGCCGACGCTAGCGATGCGCGGATTTTGCAGCGTGCGGCCGGTGGTTTGTTGCAAATGTTGTAATAGTTCAGCGTTCAGGGTCATTTAGTTTCCAGTGCGGCGGGTCAATCCCAAGCCGTTTCGTAAATGCTGTCGATGGGGATATTCAGTTCAACCGATGCTAGCGGGATCGTGGCGCCGTCGGTGTATATTTTCATGTCCCAACCGTCGTCGGTACGCCGGTAAACGCGCACGTCCATGCAGCTTTGCGCGACCAGTACATATTCTTGCAGGCTGTCCAGTGACTGGTATAGCTGGCGCTTGTCCTCGCGGTCGAATTTGGCGGTGGAATCGGACAGCACTTCGACGACCAGTTTCGGCTGTTCGCGGAAATGGCTATCCGGCGCGGTCTCGCAAGTGACCATCAGATCGGGGTAAAAATACGCGTCCGCCGCGGCGACCTTCAATTTGACGTCGGACATGAACACTCGGCACGGCGTGCCGCGCAAGTGCTCCCGAAACAGCATGTAGAGGTTGCCGGCGATGAGGTTATGGCTGTCGCTGGTGCCGGTTATCGCGAACACCTCGCCGGCTAGATATTCGTGTTTGACAGGGCTGGACAACTCCATTTCCAGATAATCTTCCGGGCCGATGTAGTTGGATTTTGGTAGGGGTACGGACATGGGACGCTCCTGATCCTTAGGCTAAAGATATTCCCTATTGTTGATAGGATTGCCGGGTTTTGCAATCGGCGAATCGGCGTTGCGGTTTATGCGCGGATGTGCCGGACACCAGTGGCGGGCTAATCGCTCTTCGCGATTGTCGAATCCCAGTCGATACGGCATTTTTCGCAGGTGAAGTGAATGGTCTCAGGCGCGCTAAGCTGTTTAGTGCGCCGGCGCATCCATCGGTTGCAAGTCGGGCACTTGGCGACGTACATACGCAGCGCTCCGATCAGCATCACAAAAATCCACATCATCATTAGCACGGCAATGCTTATTGTCTCCAGCGATTCGTCGTTCAGCTGATATGCGGCATAAAATGAGTATGCAAAGGGCATTACCGAAACCGCAAGAATCGACAGCATAACCTTCAGTGAGGTTTTAGCGTGGGTAGGATGAATTCGAGGAGTCATGTGGCGGCCAGACGCTGAAAGTTATTGGTACCGGAGCGTAACGGAGCAAATCAAATTGCGTAACGGTTTGGTTTCCGGTTGACCGGCCTGTTTTGCGGGCCAAGCTGCAACGCGATAAGGCTCGCATCCCGGATAGGTCGTGCCTGGCCGAGGCGCAATGCTCTCGAACGATGCGCCTATCGGCTTCTGCCTCACGTAAGTTCGGCTTGGCAGCGCTTGAAAATACCCGAAACCCGCCAACGCAAGGCTTGACTTTTGTTTCCTTTGGGAAACAATGTCAGTCATGAAATACGAATTGCAAAGCACGCAGACATTTGCCGAATGGTTCTCCAGGCACAAGGACAAGACGGTTAAAAACCAGTTGCTGTCCAGGCTGGCACGGATTGAGAACGGCAATTTCGGCGACAGCAAAACCTTGTCCGCAAATTTGTTTGAGCTACGCTGCTTTTTTGGTGGCGGCATTAGGTTGTATTACACAATCCGTAATCACGAATTGTTTTATTGCTAACTGGTGGCGACAAATCCAGCCAAAACAAAGACATTGAAAAAGCCAAAGCTATATTGAATTCCTTGGAGGATTAAACCATGCCTGACACTATTACCGCTTTTGATATTGCCGAACATTTGGAAACAGAAGCCGATGTCCGTGAATTTTTGCGGGAAACGGCAAGCAACGGCAGTCCTTCCGATTTTATACACGCACTTAATATTGCCGCTCGCGCCAAAGGTATGAGCGAAGTTGCTAAGCAAGCTGGAGTCACTAGAGCCAGCCTTTACAAATCCTTGGCGGAAGGCGGTAATCCCCGATTTGAAACCATCGCCAAAATTGTCGAAGCATTAGGTTGTAAATTGATTGTCTCCTAGACTCCGTTTGCACAGCTATCCTAAAAGTCCCGACTGCCACCTGGGGCTAATCCGACTGCTTTTGATGTTGTCAGACATGGTGGGTCTCTTTTAAAAGCTTGCGTTAATATTTTTGTAGCTCCGAAAGCGCAAGGTATTCGGATCAACGAACGAGCGGGACGGGTTATTCAACCCGTCCTTAAGCGTTTGATTTACGGCAACGCCTTGTTGAAACGTTGGGGACGGGGTTACAAACCCCGTCCCGCTCAGAGGTATCTTTTTAGCCATCGGAATGGCAACGCCCCGAGATGGTACGCGTTGCGTACCCTACTCGGCTATGTTTTTAGCTCCGAAATTCAAAGCGGTGCCGATTGCTATGCCAGTAAGAATTGTTCCAGTGAGAGAGGTGATCACTGTCCATAAGCCGTTCAGATCTGCGATCTGAGTAAAAATAAAGAAAGCACCCATTCCGGCGAGAGTACAGACTATCTTCAATAGCAACGCAGCCCTCTTCCGAACGTAGACGATCTTTGGGCCGCCAACATAGTTTACGTCGGCTATATCAGATGCCGCAAAAAGGAATATGGCTGTCACAAGGAACATTGCAGAACGTTGCCAAGCCGGACCTTTCTTGGTGCTATCAACGAACTCAACGCTAGAAATCCCGATGACTCGCGCGCGAGGCGAAAAATCCGGTTGTTTTCCCTCCGAGAGGATAGAAATGGTTATGGTTTCTTCAGGATTGAGAAGTACAGGCTTAAAACTCACGGCCGTTTTATCCCAAGTTATTTTTGCTTCAATATCTTTAGGGTATGTTGACGTTACTTCTGCGCGGACAATCGATGAACCTTCAAGCACTCGGAGTTGAAGTGGTGATTCGAAGTCCGTTGTTGGTAGCGGCTTCTTTCCATCATTTACAAGTGTTACGACAGAGAGGATCGGCGATTGAATCTTGATACCGTCCATCAAGACTTCTAGCCCCTTGATAGTACCAGTGGTCTCGGCGGTCAGAGGAACTTGAGAAGCAAGTCGGAAGGAAAGGGACTTTGCATGTAAGTCTGCTTGCCAAAGCCAAATTGGCACTGCAATACCGACAATACTGACGATGAAGGTCAGTGAAGTCCAATTTAGAAAACTTGGCATGAGAGGAATATTCCTAATGCGAATATCTGACACGTCAATCACTTCCCCCAACTATCCCTCAACGTCACCGTCCGGTTAAACACTAATTTCCCAGATTGGCTATCGACGCTGTCGGCGCAGAAATAGCCGGTGCGTTCGAATTGGTAACGGGTATGGGGCGTGGCGTTGGCTAGGCTGGCTTCGACGCGGGCGTCTGTCAAGACTTCCAGCGAGTCGGGGTTGATGCCGTCCAGGAAGTTGTCCAGGGTGTCCGGGTTAGGGTGGCTGAACAGGCGGTCGTAGAGGCGGATTTCCGCCGACAGTGCGTGTTGCTCGGAGACCCAGTGAATCACGCCCTTGACCTTGCGGCCTTCCGGGTTCTTGCCCAGCGTGGCCGGGTCGTAGCTGCAACGCAGTTCGACGACATTGCCGGCGGCGTCTTTAATGACTTCCTCGCATTTGATCACGTAGGAACCGCGCAAGCGCACTTCGCCGCCCGGCACCAGACGTTTGAAGTCTTTCGGCGGGTTTTCCATGAAGTCGTCTTGTTCGATCAATATCACTTTGCCGAACGCCACTTCGCGGCTGCCCATTTCCGGTTTTTGCGGGTGGTTGGCGATTTGGTAAGTCTCGCTCTTGCCGTCTTCCCAGTTAGTGATGACGACGCGCAACGGTCGCAAGACCGCCATCGCCCGCAACGCGTTTTCGTTGAGGTTGTCGCGGATGCAGGTCTCCAGAAAGCTCATTTCGATCCAGGAGTTTTTCTTGGTCACGCCGATGCGCTCGCAGAAATCGCGGATCGCTTCCGGCGGTACGCCGGCGCGGCGCAGGCCGGAGATGGTCGGCATGCGCGGGTCGTCCCAGCCGGTGACGTGTTTTTCGGTGACCAGTTGCAGTAGTTTGCGCTTGCTGACGATGGTGTATTCCAGTTGCAGGCGGGCGAACTCGATTTGCTGCGGATGGCACGGCGTTTTCAGTTCGTCCAACACCCAGTCGTAAAGCGGGCGGTGGTCTTCGAACTCCAGCGTGCAGATCGAGTGGGTGATGCCCTCCAGCATGTCCGACAAACAGTGGGTGTAGTCGTACATCGGATAGATGCACCAGGCGTCGCCAGTGCGGTGGTGATGAGCACGGCGGATGCGGTAAATCGCCGGGTCGCGCATATTAATGTTGGGCGAGGCCATGTCGATCTTGGCGCGCAGCACGTATTGGCCGTCGGCGAATTCGCCGGCGCGCATGCGTTGGAACAGGTCCAGGTTTTCTTCGATAGCGCGGTCGCGGTCCGGGCTAGGCTTACCGGGTTCGGTCAGCGTGCCGCGATCCAGGCGCATTTGTTCCGGCGTGGAACTGTCCACGTAAGCCTGCCCTTGATTTATCAATTGCACCGCATAGTCGTACAAGGTCTCGAAATAATCGGAAGCGTGGTATTTGCCGGCCCATTGGAAGCCCAGCCAAGCCACGTCGCGCTCGATCGATTCCATATATTCGACGCTTTCCTTTTCCGGATTGGTATCGTCGAAACGCAGATTGCAGGTGCCGTTGTTTTCGGCGGCTAGCGTAAAGTTCAAGCAGATCGATTTGGCGTGGCCGATATGCAGATAGCCATTGGGCTCGGGCGGGAAGCGGGTGGCGACCCTGCCGTTGTTTTTAGCGGCGGCCAAATCCTCGGCGATGATGTGGCGGATGAAATTCGAAGAAACGGGGCTATCGGTCGCTGACATGGAGTAGGAAACAGGAAATTGGATAAAGCCGCAAATTTCGCGGGGTTGAACACTGTCGGCCATTTTAACGAGTTTAAACGGTACTCGCAAAGTGGCCGAACCGGTCCGGACGCGGCGAATATTCGCCGAAAATGCTGCTAACTTTTTGACTGAGAAGATTTTTATCAAATTATTAGCACTCTCTGTATTCGAGTGCTAGAATTCTGTCAACACATAAACCATCAACGGAGTCTAGGCTGTTATGAATAACTCTTTGGCTTTGCCGATCAACTTGTCGGTCGGGACATTCGATAATTATTTAAGCGTGATTGCCCGGATGCCCAAATTGAGCGCCGAGCACGAATATGCGTTGGCGGTCCGTTATCGCGACCTCGGCGATCTGGAAGCCGCCAAGGAACTGGTTATGTCCAATTTACGTTTTGTCGCCCACGTTGCGCGCGGTTACGCCGGTTACGGCTTGCCGATGGCGGACATCGTTCAGGAAGGCAATATCGGTTTGATGAAAGCGGTCAAACGTTTCGATCCGGATCTGGGCGTGCGGCTGGTGTCGTTCGCGGTGCATTGGATCAAAGCGGAAATACACGAATACGTGATCAAAAACTGGCGTATCGTTAAGGTGGCTACCACCAAGGCGCAACGTAAATTGTTCTTCAATTTGCGGAAGCTGAAGAAAGACCTGAGCTACCTGAGCCGCGACGATGCCGAGGCGATTGCCGAAAATCTGGATGTCGACGTCAAAACCGTTTACGAGATGGAACGCCGTCTGGACGGGAGAGACGTGGGATTGGAGCCCAGCGACGACGATAGCGACAACTCGCCGGCGCCGATTGCCTATCTGGAGCAGCAGGGCGCCGATCCGGCCTTACTATTGGAGACCAGCGATTGGGAACACCGTAAGGAAGAGTTATTGCTGGACGCGATGGCGGGATTGGACGAGCGCAGCCGCGATATTCTCGCCAGCCGCTGGCTGGTGGAACAAAAAGCCACCTTGCATGATCTGGCCGAGCGCTATCAGGTCTCCGCCGAGCGGATACGTCAGCTCGAACAAAACGCGATGAAAAAACTTAAAGCGGCGGTGATGCTGGAAGCTTAAGGACACGCTAGGGTTTTCAATGCGACAAGGACGCACCGCGCTCTAAGTAGGGCGAGGCGAAAATGAAAACTCTAAACCTCGCAATTAAAAAGAGGTTGCGCGGTAATAAAATTGCAGTATAATGGTTACTTCTGTGCCGGGGTGGTGAAACTGGTAGACGCGCCGGATTCAAAATCCGGTTCCTTCGGGAGTGTCGGTTCGATTCCGACCCTCGGTACCACAGATTTATGCACGCAAGTGCAACGAAGTCCAAAAACCCGCAAGCTGTCTGGCTTAGCGGGTTTTTTATTGTGCAAAGAAGTGCAACGAAATGCAGGGGCATGCAAGCAAAAGTGTGTCCTTCATTGTGTCCTTACCTATAATGGCGCTCGGCGAGGACACAACCGAGGACACACTATGGCGCTTCACCTCAATAAAGACACGGTCTACAGGGCGGCAAAGGCGCGTGATAAAGATTACTTTATCAATGACGGTGGTGGCCTCTATCTGGTGGTCGGCAAAAACGGCACCAAGATCTGGAAGTTCATCTATTCCTTCGAGGGCAAGCGGAAGAAACTTTCATTTGGCGTGTATCCGGATACCACCTTAGAAAACGCCAGACGCAAAGCCGAAGACGCACGCAATAGCCTTGCCAATGGCACCGATCCAAGCGAGACCAGAAAACAAGCGCGGGCGGAAGCAACCCAAGCCGCAGAAAATAAAAGCCGCGTGACCGCCGGCTTGCCCATCGCCAACAGCTTCGAAGACATTACCAGGCAGTGGTTGGAATCCACGGCCCATACCGTGCGCGACCACGCACCACAAGAAAAACCGCCGCTTCGAACTCTACGTGTTTCCGGAAATCGGCCAAATACCGATAGGCGACGTTAAGTCGCCAGACATCTTTGCGGTGATCCGGCCGCTGATCATCAAAAAGCAACTGGAAACCGCCCATCGGGTTCGCGCCGACATCAGCGCCGCCTTTGCCTACGCGATCGCTCACGGCTTTACCGACTACGATCCCGCTCAAGCCGTCGGCGCCCAAATTCCGGCGCAAAAGGTCAAACACAACGCGGCCGTCACCGAGCCAAAGCAAGTTGGGCAGCTGCTGCGCGACATTGGCCAATACCAAGGCACCTTTATCGTGCAATGCGCCTTAAGGCTTTCGCCCTACCTATTTCAGCGGCCCGGCGAAATCCGGCAAATGGAATGGAAAGACATCGACATGGCCGCCAAAGAATGGCGCTACTTCGTCACCAAAACTGAAACCCAGCACATTGTTCCGCTATCGGCGCAAGCGATTGAGATATTGGAGGCCATCAAGCTGTTAACCGGTGCCGGCCGCTATGTCTTCCCGTCCAGTAGGGGAGACGGCCGGCCAATGTCCGACGGCACCATTCGTACCGCGTTAAAGACCCTGGGCTACGAACGCGACGAAATGAGCGCCCACGGTTTCAGAACCACCGCGTCCACCTTGCTCAACGAACAAGGCTGGTCGCCGGACGCGATCGAGCGGCAACTGTGCCACATGCCCAAGGACCAAGTCCGCGCCGCCTACAACCGCGCGCAATATCTCGACGAACGTCGACGGATGATGCAGGCCTGGGCCGATTACCTGGACGCCCTCAAAAACGGCGCGCAGGTGATTCAGTTCCCGCGCCAGGCTTAAAGCCAGATTGGGAATGTCGGTCGTTCTGTTATAGAATGAATTGCGTTGAACCCTATTGAATGTTATCGGACAAACGGCAAATTATGAATAAATCCACCTTTAAGGGATTGCTTAGCGGATTGAGCGCTGCCGGTATGCTTTACTCAGATGCTCGTTATCCGGATCTTCCCCTGTCCATATCCGAAAAAAAACATGATCTCGACAATATGCGTGGGGACTGGTTGAGAATCGGCGGCGACTTCAAAAAGGCAATCCAACGTGAAAAATCCGCGCAAGAAAAAGCCCGTCGCACATAACCTCCACACAGACACCCAAGTATCGGTCGGCTGAAGCGGCCCATTACCGCCACCCGCCGCGCTTCAACGATTCGATGCAACCATAGAAAACGGCGCCGAACGCATCCTTAAAATGGCCGAAACCGAGCAAGCTGCTCGCCTGGCCAGAGAAGCCGAAACCATCAAGTACGAACTCGCTAAATTCGAGGCCATACGCCAGGACAACCGACGCGGCCAATGGCTGGGATTTGTCATTGCCTTGTCAGCCGTTGTGGCGGCATCCATCACCGCCTATTTTGGCGCGCATCCTTCGGTATCCATAGCCTTGGTCGGCGTTCCGATCCTGGGCATTGTCAAAGCCATCATCAACAGCCGAAGCGATCGATAAGACAACGCGCGCGGAAAATCAATGCAATGAAGTGGAAGCCAGTTTGGCGATCAGCCGGGTGGCATGCCTTGCAACAGCGCAGCGCGTTCGGCCTTGGTGAGAGTATTCAACAAGTTGGCCGCCAATTGCAGCGTGGACTGAGCCGGCGGGTTGAGGTAGTGCTTAAAGCCTAGCATGGTGACGAACGTCGCCCCGCATTCCTTGACATTGAGGTACTGGCAGTACAAATCGGCGACGGTTTTTTCGTCGTTCAGATTGTTGCGGGACGTGATGCGGGCTTTTTGTTGGCAGTTGGAGCAATAGACAGTCATATGAGCGTTCCGGATGAATGGGCGAGGTTTAAAACTATACGCCGCGCAAGCAAAAAATCACTGAATACAGCCAACGCCGAACGCGCCATACAGCAAGCGGGTTAAACTCAAGCCGCTCTCGCTACTCGATGCGGCATGTTATGCCGCCGTCAATTCAACCCGTCTGCCGGCTCGGGTAGCCAGCGTTACCAGCATGTCCAGACTGAATTTATCGCGCTTGCCGCGTACCAGATCGGACACGCGCGATTGCCCAATACCTAAATGCTCGGCGGCCTGAATTTGCGTCCAGCCGCGTTCAGTGATGGTTTCGCGCAACCGTGCCATCAACTCGGCGCGCATTGCCAGCAAGGTGGCCTCTTCCGGCGAAAAGCCCAAGTCGGCAAACACATTGCCGCATGATTCAATTACAGGTTCTTTATCCATCGATATTCCCCAGTTGTTTATAACGACGAGCGGCCAGCTCAATATCTTCGCGCCGCGTTTTTTGTGTTTTCTTATGAAAAGCATGCAGTACGTACACCGCGTTATCGAACTTGGCGACATAGACTACCCGCCACTCGCCCAGCACATGAATGCGAATCTCGTACGCGCCGGGGCCGACGGACAGCAACGGCTTAAAGTCGGATGGCATGACGCCACGCTGCACGGCATCCAGCTCAAAACCCGCATCGCGGCGAGCTTCGGCGGGAAAGTTTTTAAGGTCGTCCAGGCTGGAACCGATAAAGCTCAGTTTTTTCATGCGGGTTAGATTATCAAGGTGTTTGTATATTTATCAAGGTATTTTGATAGTCTACTAATGGCTAAATACCGATTTTTTTTCTTTCAGCCTCACGTTGCCCGTCCCGCGTCGATGCACTGTATGCGGCCTACGCCCTTGAATTGAAGGGCCGGTTCCGACGCGCGGCCAAGCGTAGCGAGCTGGCATTCCCACGCGGACAGGCCACCCATATATTGCGGCACTCGTTCGCCAGCCATTTCGTGATGAATGGCGGCAACGTCTTGAGCCTGCAAAAAATCCTGGGCCATGCCGACATCAGCATGACGATGCGCTACGCCCACTTGGCGCCGGATCATCTGAAGGATGCGGTGTTGCTCAACCCTATGTCCAACTCATCTACCAACCACCCTGCGCGAGGGCTTTCCCAAGTGGCGTAACGTCTCGACGTCCTGAGTTCGCGACCTGGATCTGATGGCGGCTTGCTCGGTACCGGTACAGTCGCTGCGACACCGCTACCAGCGGCTAAATTCACTCATCCTCACCTGCGCGGGTTTTGCACAAAAAATTGCACGCGAATTTCGTTTTGAAGGGCTTAAACCGGGACAAGTTGCCGGAGAGCCAGGAAAGCAGCGGCTTGCAGACACCAAAGCGAAGCGTTTTTACCCGATTTGCAAAATTCACAAAGTGCCGATCATTGACGGTTTGCGCCATTTCGACAGGCCAAACGGCACACCGAAAAAACCGGCGATTTTTCTTAAATAATTGATATTTATGGCTTTAAGTGCCGAAATGTTTTTTCCATGGATTTGCGTCGATCCGCCACCGAAAGACTGTAAGCCGCGTGGCGTCTCACTACGGTAAACATTTCAATGGCGCAAATTGGCAGATTTCAGGAATTCGAGAGATCAAGGTTTCTGGATCGGGAAGGCGATAAATCAGGGCAAATTTCGCGATCGAGATTTGATTGTTTTCTGTCGAAAAGCAACCGACAGGAGATTGAGCTGTGTCCTTGAGTGTGTCCTTATTTGAAGTGTTGAAAAATCATTACATATAAATCAATTATTTAAGAATATTAAGGTTCCGACCCTCGTACCACAGATTAATGCACGCAAGTGCAACGAAGTCCAAAAACCCGCAAGCTGTCTGGCTTAGCGGGTTTTTTATTGTCCAGAATACTTCAAGCAAATGCAGGTGCTGTTACAGCGACAATGCCCGCGAAACCTTCTTCCCCACCGCTTGCGCTGTCTGCAACGTCACAAAGCCCGCCGTTTCGAAATTCAATGACCGCCCGGAGTCGGCTGAAAGCCGATCGGCAATATCAAGTTGCCGGCTGATTTTGCTATCGCCCGGCCACTGTAAGGACGTAATTTCAACCCGGCAAAACACAATTAACCAGCACACCTAGCCGGTTTTCCAGCCACTGAATGAAAACGCTGGTCAATGGGGTTAAATTACCCTATATTTAATACCGTAATTTTTGACGCTCATTTTGGCTTTTTTCGGCGGGTTGCCGGCAAAGGCGTCTGGCTTCATCCTGGTTTTTACAACAAGTCTAAATTTCTCCTGCCCACCCGGACTGGCCGACAGTATCAACGGATTTGGGCAAATCGCATTTCATTACTCCATCAAGGAGGCTCTTATGAATAAGATCAAACACAAACCAAGCCTTGCGGTCGCTTGCCTGCTGATTGTGCCGGGTTTATCGACCCCAACCATCGGCATAGCCGAAACAGGTAATGTGGTGTTATGGAACAAACTGGGGAGTAACGCCGAGGTGACCCATAGCGAAGTAGGACCGGATGGCACGCTGATGGGCGGCAATTACGCTTACGAGCCGGGCAAATTCGGCAACGGCTACGTTCGTAAAGGCCTTTGGAACTGGGTTGAGTTCCCAGGCCAAATTATGCGAAATCTCGCGCAACGCGGCGCGATCTCGATGTGGATCATCCCCAAGGTCACCCAGCCGGAACCCTACAACTACGGCGTTTTCGGATTGCTTGGTCACCCCTATTCAGGACAAACGGATACTTTTTTTCTCTACTGGGGCGACGGCGTTACCGGCCAGGGTATTTTCGGCGGCATAGGCTCGGCTGGAATATTGACCCCAAACGAACCCAAACAGTTTGTCGCGCAAATCGGCACGCCGTTCCACGCCGCGATTGCCTGGAATGTCAATGGCATAGACGGTAGTAGCGATAGATTGAGAGTTTACCGCGACGGACAACTGATCAGTTCCAGTTCCGCATCATGGAACCCGGCGGCCATTCCCGCCGCGGGTTTTATTGTGGGTAGTAGCGCGGAATCGGACGGCAACTCTTATGACAAGTACATCGTCGACAATGTGGTTGCCTACGATTACGCCAAAACCGATTTTTCCGACCGATTCATCGAAAATCCGGTGGATTGCCAAGTAGGCGAGCTGCCCGAGCTATCGGCCAACATCAGCAAAAAGTCCGGTACCCAAAGTGCCCGTATCTGGACGATTTCGCTCGGCAACAATAGCCGTTGTCCGGCGGAAAACGCCCAAATCGACGCATTGAATCTCACTCAAGTCGCCGGCGCGGCTTGTACTCCAACCGTGACCACGCCAGCCAGTTTCCCATTGGGCGTTGGCAATATCCCGGCCGGCGCGCAGGTGAGCGGTACGGCCAGCATCAACTTCAACGGTTGCCCTAACGTCGCCAGATTTAAAGTCAGCATTCCGTTTAGCAGTAACGACGGCGAAGTATCCGGATCTAAAACCTTGACCAATCAATTCCGCTAATTGTTAATTCGGAGATATTCTGATGATGAAACGCCTATTCTTGTTAGCCGGCTTGTTATTCATACTGCCAAGCACCCAGGCCTCGACCGCATTCCAATTGGAGCCCGCGAATGGCGCAATCGCAGGTTACCGAGGCGATACCGTGGGTTGGGGTTTCCTTCTGACCAATACCCAAAACTTTCTGGTCGTGACCGGCGCGGAATTTCAATCCTCGAGTTCGCCGGGTACCTTTACCGACTTTATCAGCGCACCCGATAATTTCTTCGTCGTAGGGCCGGGCTTTGGCGCCAGTACCGCCTGGGGACAATCGTTCGATGACAGCAACCAAACCGGATTGGGCCGCTTTAAAATTGCCGACGATGCCGCTCAAGGGACTACCTACGGCCAGATCGTACTGACCTACGACTTATTCGCCCGCAGCCCGTTCAATCCCGCATTCGATCCCGACACCGACACGCTCTCCAACGGCAATGTGTTAACGGCAAACGCTTCGATCACCGTCAATACCATACCGATACCCGCGGCCTTCTGGTTGTTTGGTTCGGCACTGGCTGGGTTAGGGATTTCGCGGCGACCATACCGCCGTTGAACTAAAGCAGCCGCTCAGCCAACGCCGCCGCCAAACCCGAGGCGGCGGCTTTCAAAAATTTTTCGCCGGTTTTTTGTTATGGGTATGGCTGCGAAAGCCGACATCCAGATGCCGCAGAGGGGGAGTTTGCCGTCCCTGGCCGAGGATGTCCGCTTCCCGGCGAGCGCGACGGCCTTACTCCATATTGATTCGCTAGGATTGGCGGCGGGGCGAAACGAGTCATTGTCGTCAGCCCCGATAAACTTAATTTAGGCGCGGCGATTAGTCCGCCAAACCCGTTAAGCCAACCGACCCCGACGCGGCATGCACGGCTCACCCGCGCCAGGGTAGCGCTACACAAACGCGATCCCTTCGGTCACGGCGCGCAATTGACCACCAATTCGTCGCTGAACTGGCCGACTTCATGGTCTTTTTGCACATACACCGCCGTATAGCGACGCAATTCCGGCTTGCCCGGTACCAACAGAGCGCGGTTATCGATAAAGTGAGTCTGGGTTTCCCGCGCCAGAAACATGAACTCCGCGTCGTTATCGCGCTGGCAGTACAAATTGATGCCGTCGCTGCCGCCCTTCAAAAAACTAAATTCCACAACCCCGCCGGTTTGATCGATCGCTTTCAATACCGGTTTGGCCTCGGATAAATCCTGAGAGGACTCGCTGCCGATGATGCCCAGCAGATTGCCGATGGCCTGGGTATAGTTGCTCAGCGTTTTAATGCGCCTAGCCAAAATCCGGGTATGACCGCCCGACTGAATACAGGCCGCGGTTTTCTCCGCATTGGCATGCTGAGCTGCCGCCGCGCTGATGTTGGAAGCGGCAATTTTGCTGTGCAAAGCCTCGTTATCGTTGACGATCACCGCAATATCGTCATCGGACAAGCCCAATTTTTCCTTTAATGCGATCAGATTGTCTTTAAAACGATCATGCCAAAGCAGCAGCTCGCCATCGGAGCGGGGTAAATAATCGGATTTAGCCATGGTAAGACTCCTTAAAAAAGGACAGCGCCGGGATTGACCGTTAGCGCGGAGGCTGGTCAATAGCGGAGAAGTGATGATAAGAAGAGGGGATTTAGACTAGCGAATAAGCTAAGTCTTAGTGGATTGTAGATCAGCTTGCGCATCACTAGGGTGAGACCAATTGTCGCAGCTCCGCGCCGACCGGCCAGCGGATATACCTAGAGGCTATAAGGTTCGGACCGATTCCGGTATCGGCGCTGCCGGCCAAGCCGCGTTCGCGGCCATCGTTGGCAATCGTGGCGCGGTTATTCCAACGCATGCTACTGCCGGCCGGAAAATTCGCGCGGTATTTCGGTTCCGCCGCGCCGGAAAATCAGCCCACCGCACGGTAAATCGAGTCCACCGTATGCTCGGTCGGTTCCACCGCGCATTCCAGGCGTCAGAACGCACGGTCGAGTCGGCCGACCGCGCCATCGCCGGCGTCCACCGTGCGGTTCGAGTACCCCACCGTACGGTTTACTCGCGCTACCGCGCGGAAAATTCAGCGGTAAGCGCGTACCGGGTAGCCCGTGGCGCCGCACTCCGGCCGTCTGGGGCGGTATTCGACGATGGCGGCAAGCTAGCCGGGTATCGGCGGAGGCGCATGGGCAAGGTGGCTTTGCCCGACCTAGTTTTGCTGGACAGCGGCCGAGCCGGTTAGCTCTAAGGATGGGGCCCTCAAGAAAACGGAGACGATTCCGTGCGGTTCGCAAGCTCCCCGGTATCTGCACCAGCGGAAGTCGTGAGCAGAGGTAGGGCAAAATTGCCCACCGTTCAAATCCGCGTGAACACAAAACCCGTGCCTTACCAGGCTTCAAAATCCTGTTAAACGGAATCGACCAAACATTTGTGAGCATCCATCGCCGCACTTAAAACTATTTCCCATTCGGGCAGCGCAACGTATTCTCTATCGCTCAATAGGGTTCCATACTTTTCGAAAATAAGTAAGCGATCTTTGAAGGACGCACTAGAACTGAAACGGACAATGACTTAACCGTTGGCGTACGATTAGTCCGTTAGGGCGTCGAGATTCCAAGGCAACAGCGCTTCGAACTCTTCGACAGTTTTTGCGGTGGGAAGCTTTCGGAACAGATCGACCAGATAGGTGTAAGGGTCGACGCTATTGGCCTTACAGGTTTCGATCAACGAGTAAAGATTAGCGCTGGCACGGGCGCCGGCCACCGTATCGCAAAACAACCAATTGCGGCGGCCCACCACGAAGGGGCGTATGGCGTTTTCGCAGAGGTTGTTGTCGATGGGCCAAGCGCCGTTGTCGACGAAGCGGATCAGTTTGGACCACTGCGATGACAAGTAATGCAAAGCCTTGCCCAGCAAACTACCGGGGATTACCGCATGCAGATGTTGTAGCAGCAGGGCTTCGATTTTGACCAAAACCGGTCGGCTTTGCTCCTGGCGCCGCTGCCCACGCTGTTCGACGCTCAGGTCTTCCGTCTGAGTTTCAATCGCGTACAGTTCACCCATCGCCGCGATAAACTGCGTCGCCAGTTGCTCCGGGCCGCGCGCGGCTTTAGGAATGGCGGCTTCGGCCTCGACAAAATAACGCCGCGCATGCGCCCAACAGCCGAGGTGAATCGCACCCCGGCTGGCTGCAATGGCGTTATACACCTCATAGCCGTCGCTCATCAGTACCGCGCCGGGTTTGATGCCTTCATACAACGGCTGCGCATGCGTTCCGCCGCGCCCCGGCGTGTAGCTGAACAGCCGAATCGGCGGTCCGGAGCCGGTCATTTGTGCCCACAGATAGCTTTTGCTTTGCGCGGCTCGGCCGGATTCTTTGAGCACTTGAACCACGGTTTCGTCGCCCAGGATCAGATCGGCATCGAGCAGATGGTCGCGCAGCAAGTTGATGATGGGTTGCACTGCGTCGCCAACCCGCACCATGCTAGCCGCCAACGTGTTGCGCGACAGATCGCCGCCGAAACGGCTCAACAGCGCGGCTTGCCGATACAGCGGCAGGCTATCCTGGTATTTGGCGGTGACGACCCAGGCTAATGCCGTTTCGGTGAGTAAGCCTTTGGGGATGATGCGAACCGGTGCCGGCGTCACGCGAATGCTTTCATCGCAGCACGGGCAGGCATATTTGACGCGGTGATGTTGAATGACTCGCACCTGTTGCGGCACGATGTCGAGCTGCTCGCTGATTTCAGCGCCGATTTCCACCAGACGAGTACCGTCATGCGCACAGATGCGTTCGGCTTCCGCTAATTCATGGCGCACGATCTCACGCGGCAGATGCGGATCGAGCGGTTTGCGACCGCGTTTCTTACGGCGGTGACCGGCCACCTCGACCGCTTCGGGCGTGGCTTCCTCGGCGATTGGAGCACCGTTCGGCGCCAACACTTCGGCTTCGTTCAGGAACAGGTCGCGCTGGGCCGGATTGGCCCGCGCCTCGGATTTTGCGGCATACAGCCTATGCAGAAAGGCATCCACACGTTCTTTCAATAAATCCCGCTCGACCGTCACCAACCGCAGTTGACTCGCCAGCCGTTGCTGCTCGGCCAGCAAGGCTTGGTAGTCTTCGGTGGACAGCGTGATGGTGGGCGTCATGCCGTTATTTTACCGGCTTTACATCCGCGTTTCAGCCCACTTGGGTATAGGTTCGTGCCGGATGCGGCCGCATCGCGGCCAAGTCAATACCGGCTAACAACCAGTGGAGTTGCTCGACCGTCAACATCACAACTGCTGCCTCTTTCGGCCAGTGAAAACGGTCGGCTTCCAGCCGCTTGAGCATCAACCAAAAACCGGTGCGGTCCCACAACAGCAGTTTGATCCGATCCCGCCGGCGGTTGCTGAACACGTAGATGGCCGGCTCGAACGGATTCAAGCCTAATGCCTGCTCAACCAGCAGCGCTAAACCATTGATGGCCTTGCGGCCGTCGACCGGCTCGCGGTGCAGGTAGACCTTCAATCCTGCGTCGAAACGAAACATGGCAGCTCGGCCAACGCCTTCAAAATCACCGGCAGGTCGCTCAGTGCGACAGGCTGTAACGCGAGTTTAACGCCGTTGGGCAACTCCGCACTGAGCGCTGACTCAGCCGGTTTCTCTGCGCTCAGCGACTGAACGGGCACAAAAGCCGGCAACGTTAATGGACTGTTCGGATTCGGATGTCCTGTTTCTCGGTAATGCCCCATCCACTTGCGCAGCAGATTGGCATTGATACCGTATTGCAGAGCGATCTTGGCAACCGATGTGCCCGAATGCAAGCAAACTTTCACTAGCTCCCGCTTGGCTTCCGGATCATAAAGGCAACGGCCGTCTCGCCCGTGCCCCACGATTAATGGCCGCGATAATCGCGTGTTATGCTCCTTCATAGGTGTCCACCTGATTATAAGTGGACACTATCTTCGTTCCTTTCGAGCTGTTTATACAGATGCTGTTAAAGGACCGCTTACGAAAATAACTCCAATTGCATCACATACTCTCTTAACTTTAAAAGCCTCTTCTTTATTCTTTAAGCACAGTCCGATCCAACTCTCAGACTCAGAAGAAAGTGTGGTATCGTCAAACAAAAAATGTACAGCTAAATCAAATTCATCATACTCGATACCACTTTGGTAATCATGATTTATCCAACAAGACCGTTGATATTCGGCGTCACTTAGACCTTTTAAATAAAAAATAAGCTCATTTCTAAGATTGAGATATTTCATTTTGGCGAATTCCAAGTAGCCTAGTTTTCATATTCGCTCAATGGAAAATGAGCTTGTTGATAGTTTTCAGCAATAGAAACTTCAATTGAAATTCCGTCTCGCCCAATTACTTGCCCATTGCTTCTTACAACGACAGGATCTACCTGCTCGGATGGGTTAAGGCCGTAGCGTGCGGTGAGGTAACGAACCGCAGGGAATAAAGTACGCCGTTTCGCTTACGGTGCGGTAAGCAAGCTTACCGGCATCTACGCCAATGGATATCGCGAACAGAGTTAGGGTGGGCAAAATTGCCCGCCATTAAAATCCGCGTGGGCATAAACACCCTGTTCACCCTACAGGACTCGCCCTTAACTGATTATGGATTAATCCTTTCCCTAAACGCAGCAACAAGCCGCATACCGTCACTTTTCCCTGCAGGGATCAGATTTATAATAATTAAAACGGCGTTCACCAATGTAAATACAAATACAAATGGCCCAAGAACCTTAGATTCAGGACTCCCAAACGTCACAATATAAAGCGTAGTTGCTAAAAGCAGTAATAATTGGGCAATAACTCCTCCAGCATAAAACAACAAACAGGCCGAAAATGACTTAGGTTTCTCGGCAATACACCATCCGCCAGCGCCTGTAACGAGAATGCAGTGTACTTTAGAAGAGTACATCTTTGCTGCTATGGCATGACCAAGTTCATGGAAAATGATCAAGATTGTATAAGCAGCGACTAATGGCAAAGTTCGAATTAAAGTAGGATTTCCTAGAAAGAAAGCAAAAAATACTCCTCCGACCGGGAATGTCCAATGGATAAAAATTGGAACATTACGAATTGAAAACCTTCCTATATATCCGCTCTTTGGGATTCGGTTTTCCATGTATTTATGCATAACTAGTCATTAAACATTTTCCGTATGTCACCAAGCTAAATACTTATTTTTTGAGTAACTCAGTGGTTAGGCCGTAGCGTGCGGTGAGGTAACGAACCGCAAGGAATAAAGTACACGGTTTCCCGAACGTTGTGGTTTGCAAGCTCACCGGTATCGACGCCAGCGGATGTTGCGAACAGAGGTAGGGTGGGCAAAATTGCCCACGCATTAAACCGCGTGGGCACAAAAACCGTGCCCACCCTACAGGACTTCAATCGACTGGCTCCTTTCTTCAAACACCACGCCCTTGGAATGTTCCGCTCTCTTGATAATGATTCGATAGGTGAATTCGAGCGTGTTGTTCTTTATGTTAGTTTGGTAAGCATAAATGGCAACCAGATGCGGCTCATGGCCACAATGTACGACAGAGCCTTCTATCATCGGCTTATAAGCAGCGGATTTGCGAGACTTCTTGTATTTCAGTCGCTCGCTCAGAGAACTCGATCTGTCAATATAAAGCTGTTCGACGTACGCGGCAACATCACGCACGGTCTTTCGGGGAGACAAGATTGAGACAAGTCGTTGAGGGGTCTGATAGGACTCCTCAAAGATGATCCACGCGGGGCCGTGTTTCATTCGACGCCTAACGTAAAAGTGAGGGGCTGCACGCTTTTGCGCAGGTCTTAGCGTGCGGTGAGGTAACGAACCGCACGGAGGCAAGTACGTCGTTTCCCGAACGGTGCGGTTAGCAAACCTACCGTCAGCGTATAGAGGTAGGGTGGGCAAAATTGCCCACCATTCAAATCCGCGTGGGCACAAAACCCGGTGCCCACCCTACAGGGCTAATTGGACGCCTCATTCGAGCCGTCGATCGTCGTCATGACTGTCACGCCGCCGCTGCGAAGGAAGCGAACGAAAGTAGTTTCGGGGTACCTCGACGCCAGGTGCTCTAAGAGTGCGGCATCGTCGCGCCTGGGTGCATCACCACCTGCCGAGAATATCTGGCCGTCGGCGATAGCGCGTTGAATGTCGAACACGGCGTCATCGGCTGCCAGAACTCTGACGATTCGACTGACAGCAAAGGCATCAGCGCGGGGAGAGAACGGGTTGAGGAACAGGCTGATCAGGCCATCAACCTCGATCATCACGCCGTCAATCTCGGGGAACCGGAAGAAGTCGGCATGGCCAGCATATGCACAGTGCCACGGACGCCTTGGGTGCGATGGGCGATCAGCCAGGACCATGCGCATGCCGTAGAGGCTGGACCCAATCTGCTCCTTGGTGCCGCTGACAAAAGGGCCGCGATCTGCCCGATACCATAGGAGTCTAAGGTCGTCCGACTGTGCGGCTGTGTCTAGCTGGCGACTAGCATGCTTGACCTCCGCCGAGATACTGTTGTGCTTGTCCAAGTTGGTCAGGATCTCAACCTCCCGGCCAATTCGAACTGCCTCCATGTCACCGCGCAGCACTCGGTCCTCGGAACGAGTCTTGACCTCCACGTACATCGTGACGCCGTCCGACAATGTTACCAAGTCGGGCTGCAGCGATATTGACGTCTCGGGGATGGGCTGCACCTCGAAGCCGAGCCTCTCGAGTCGCGCCATGACATCATCGCGGTTCTGGTCATTCACGGTTATGTCCAACTAGTTACTGAGCGATTTCCGTATATCACCAAGCCAATACGCATTTTTTCAATAACTGATGGGTCAACATGAAATTTTCCTTTCTGTATACCATTCAGAGTTCAAAACTGATGACCGGTAACGGAGCGATCGGCGTCATTGAACCACTGGATCGACCGATTGCAGCCGGGCTAGTGTTCGCTGCCAGTTTATTCGATTTTACTCCCAATAACACCATTGCCATGCCGGATAAATCCGCAGGATTGAATTATAAGGTGCCGCCTTCCTTGGCGGCTTTTGTTAACGCATTTCTCCGAACACGTTAAACCGGGTATTCCGGGTAATCGAGTGCCTGCTACGTGGCTCCGGTCCTATTGATCACGGTTATTCCGTTTAAGCTGAGCTCGGCTAAGCCCAGGCGGTGTGCCCTTCGACAGGCTCAGGGCGAATGGTATTTGAAGGCTCGGTTAATCACTCATTGCTCCTGAACGCCCGGTACCACTTGCCGCCGCGGAATCACCAACGGCGCGTCCGGGTTTTGCGGATGACGGCTGATGCTGACCGGGTAAGCGAATACTTGCCGGATCAGCTCGCTGTTCAGGGTTTGCGCCGGCGTGCCGATGGCGGCCAGCCGGCCTTGATGCAATAGCGCGATGCGGTCGGCATAAAGCGCGGCCAGGTTCAGGTCGTGCAAGATCGCCAACACCCCGGCCTGTTGTTCGTCGGCGAAGCGGCGGGCGATGGCCAACACCGCGTGCTGGTGGGCCAGGTCCAGCGCCGAGGTCGGTTCGTCCAGCAATAAATAGCGGTGCAGCGGGTCTTGCGGCTCCCAGATTTGCGCCAGCACCCGCGCCAGTTGCACCCGTTGGCGTTCGCCGCCGGACAGCGTGGTGTAGATGCGCTCGGCCAGATGGCCGGTATCGGTCATCGCCAGCGCCTGTTCGGCGATGGCCCGGTTTTGCGCGGCGCTGTGGCTTTTGCGCTGCGGGCTGCGGCCCATCAGCGCCACGTCGCGCACCGTGAAACGAAACGCCAGCCCGGCACTTTGCGGCAACACCCCGCGCAGCAAGGCCGCCCGCTGCGGCGGCCATTCCGCCAGCGGCCGGCCGTTCATCCTCACTTGGCCGGCGAACGGCGCCAGTTCGCCGCTGATGGCCCGCAACAGGCTGGATTTGCCGGCGCCGTTCGGGCCGGCCACGGCCAGTACTTCGCCGGGGCGCAGTGCCAGCGTCACGCCGTCCAGCAAGGTTTTCGCGCCGACGCGCAGGCTCAAGTCTATGGCTTGCAACATGTCAATGGCCCATCAGTTTTTGCCGGAACAGCAGCCACAGAAAAAACGGGCTGCCGAGCAGGCCGGTGACGATGCCGATTGGAATCTCGGCGGGCGCCGCCAAACTGCGGGCCAGATCATCGGCGCAGATCAGCAGCAAGGCGCCGAGCAGCGCCGACGCGGGCAACAGCCAGCGGTGGTCCGGCCCTAGGGCCAGCCGCAATAGATGCGGCACCACCAGGCCGATGAAGCCGATCACGCCGGACAAGGCCACCGCCGCGCCGACGCCGAGCGCGACCAAGGCCACCACGCCGGTTTTGATGCGTTCGACCGGAAATCCCAAATGGCCGGCTTCGGCCTCGCCGAGCAGCAAGGCGTTCAAGGCATCGGCCAGCCACGGCAACAGCAGCAGATTGGCCAGTAAAAACGGCGCGCCGATGGCAACGCCGTCCCAACCGGCGCCGTTCAGGCTGCCCAGGCTCCAGAAGGTCAAGCTGCGCAATTGGTCGTCGTCGGCCAGATACACCAGCAAGCCGGTGGCCGAGCCGGCCAGCGCGTTGATGGCGATGCCGGACAACAACAGCGAGGCTACGTCCAGCCGGTCGCCACTGTCGGCCAGCCGGTACACCAGCCAACTGACCCCAAAACCGCCGGCGATGGCCGCGACCGGCAATAAATAAGCGCCGAATGCGCCAGCCACGGCGCCGAACAGACTGTCACGCAACACGATGACCGCCACCGCGGCCAGCGCCGCGCCGCTGGAAACGCCGATCAAGGCCGGATCGGCCAGCGGATTGCGGAACAAGCCCTGCATCGCCGCACCGGATGCGGCCAAGGCGCCGCCGACCAGCAAACCCAACACCAGGCGCGGCGCGCGGATCGCCAGCAGCACCGCTTGCTGGTCCGCGCCGAACGGCCAGGGCAGAGCGATACCGAAGCGGTCGGCGACGATGGCGGCGGCCTGGCCGGCCGAGATCGCGACCGCGCCGCTGCCCAGCGAGGCCAAGGCGGCGACGGCCAGCAGCAATGCCAGCAGCCAGCACAGGCCGGCGCGGCTCAAGCTCGGTTTTAGCCGAAGACGCGGTCCGGCCGTCGCCATCACGGCATGGACGGTCATCGGCCTGCCCCTACGTCGGCGGCAACTGCCGGTTCGCCGTGCAGCCGTTTGGCCAGTTCCAGCACGGTCTGGCCACTGTGCAAGCCAAAGCCGAGCAAGGCCAGGGTATCGACGATAAAGACTTTACGTTGCCGGCCGGCCGGGGTGTGGGCGATGCCGGGTTGCCGGTAGAACGCTTCCAGACCGCCGATGGCGTTGGCGGCGACGTCGGTCAACAAAATCACGTCCGGCGCGGCGGCGACCATCGCTTCGGTACCGATGGGTTTGTTGCCTTGCAGTTCGCCGGCGGCGTTGGCGGCGCCGGCCAGCGTTAATACCGCGTCGGCGGCGGTGCCGCGTCCCGAAGCCAGCGGCGCGCCGTGAGCCACCGCCATCAAAAACAGCACTTTGGGGTGTTCACGACTTTGCGCGCGCCATTGCGCCAGTCGATCGAAGTCGGCTTGCACTTGATCGGCCAGTTCCCGGCCGCGTTCGGGCTGTTCCAGCAAGGCGGCGATGGCGCCGATTTTGGCGGCGATGCCCGCGGCGGAATAGTCCTCGGCTAGCGTTTGAATTTGCACGCCGGCCGCGCGCAATTGCTCCAGCACCGCCGGCGGGCCGGCGTGGGCGCTGGCCAGCACCAGGTCCGGGTTTAGCGACAACACGCCCTCGGCCGACAGCGTGCGCATGTAGCCGACTTGCGGCAGCGCCTGGGCGGCGGCCGGGATCAGGCTGGTGCTGTCGACGCCGACCAGGCGCTCGGCGCCGTCTAGGGCGTAGACGATTTCGGTCAGCGCGCCGCCGACCGAGACGATGCGGCTCGGAACGGTGGCGTCGGCCGGCGCGGCGGCGGTTAGCCAAAAGAGGGCCGCGCAGGCGGCTCGCGCAAGTTTATGGCTTATTGATCCGGCCCTTAACTGTGTGAACCGTTCGTGCTGATTTGGTAGAAGTACAAGCCGCCTTTCGACAGGCTCAAGGCGAACGGATATTAAAACTTCACTAGGCCGGATCAATAGGGATGTAGTCTGTTTCATGTTGGGTTTTTCGTTTGATTCATTCATAGGCCCTATTTATCCCTGGTGTTCCGTTCGGGCTGGGTTCGTCGAAGCTCGAGGTAGTTCGCCCTTCGACAGGCTCAGGACGAACGGTATTTAATGGCAGGATTGATAGGCTGCCTCGCTCGCGGCTAAAGTCGCTCCGCCTATGCCGGCGCTTCGGCCGGTTCGCGGGTCTGGTGGCCGACGTCGTTGACGTGGCGGATTTGCGCCAAGTCGTCGCCTTCGATCGCGAACGCCTGGGCGAAACCTTGCACGAAACTGCCGCGTTGCGGCCGTATCCGGAACAAATGAAAGTCCTGCATTTTTCGCAATTGGCGGATGAAGGCGCCGAATTTTTCCTCGAACAGACTCATCAGGTATTCGAAGGATGCGGTATCGCGGTCGATTTCGGCGGCGGCGCAGTGGTAGGTCACGCGCTGGCGGGCGAACAAGTGCGCGGCCTTGGCTTCGTCCTCGACGAACAGCAGACAGACTTTGCCGTTGTCGAGCAGGTTACGGGTATGGGCGGATAGTTCGCTGACGTAGATGTAGTAGTCGCCGTCGTGGCGCACGTAGGCGGCGTAACTGGCTTCCGGTTCGCCGGCGGCGCCGACGGTCGCCATCAGCACCGAGTCGAAGCTTTGCGGCAGGGCTTGACAGGCGGCGCGGACTTGGTCGAGATCGATGTTTGGGTGGTTCATGATAAAAGTTCTCCGGGAAAAAATGACAAAGTGGTCGGGCTAGACCTGGGTTGGTCTTGGGGATGCCGAGCGCTGTAGTGCCGCCAGGAAGTCGCGCCACGGCGGACTCTCGCCGGCGTCTTCGTCGAATTCGCCGCATAGCGCCGCGACGGTTCGGCCGGCGCCGTCGCGCAGCAGCAGGCCGCTAAAGCGTTGGTGGCGGAAGGCTAGTTCGGCGATCGCCAAGTGATCGATGGCGGTCTCGTTTAAATGCAGATTGAACTGGGGATCGAGGATGTTGAACCAGGGACCGGTAATCCGCAGGTTTTGCACCGGGCCGGCATGGACTTGCAACGCGGCGCGGCTGGCGGTCAGGATGTGGATAGGCAGCAAGGCTTGCGCCAGTCGACCGACGAAATCCCGAAACAGCCCGGCCGGCAGGCACGCGGCCGCTTGCCGGGTTTCGGCGTGGCGCCACAATGCGGTCCAGCGCTGCCATTGGGCCGGCAACTCCGGCTGCGGGTTTAGCCACGGCGCGCCGGGCGCGGTGGCGGGCAGTTCCAGCCGTGTCGACTGATCGGCGGCGCGAAAGCGCTCGACTAGATCCCAATAGGCTTGGATATTCGCGCCTTGGTTTATGACCCCGGCCCGATTGCTCGAGGGCATTCCGTTCGGGCTCGGTTCGTCTAAGCCCGAGGTCGTTCGTCCTTCGACAGGCTGGGGGCGAACGGTCTTTAAGGGTTGGGATAATAGATATATCTTGTGGACGGCTTCGCCGTCGGCACCGAAGAATTGCAGACTGCGGCGCGGGCCGTCGGTCGACGCTTCGCTGACCGCGTAAGCGCAATACCAGTCGCTTAGCGCCAGACACAGGTCGATGCGGCGGCCGGCGACGATCGCCAGCCGGCCGTGGGCTTCCGGCCGAGCGTATTCGCCGGTTTTTTCGTGGACGGCGGCGGCGTTGCGGGTCAGCGCCATCACCGGTCCCAGTGCGGCGACGCCGCTCAGCAGCGCCGGCCAGTCGCCGGTTTGCAGCCGGATGACGTTGTCGCCGCAGCCCGTGGCCAACAGTTCCGCTTCGCTGACGCCCAGCGTGGCGGCCGCGTCGCGTATCCGCAGGTGCGGCCGGCAACTTAGCAATTCGCGCCATGCGGCTTTTAAGGTGTCCGGCGCGGTGGCGTCTTGGGTCAATTGAGTGTTTAGCATAGCGAATCTCCTACAGGTCGAGGAAGGGGCCGCCTTGCGCGGCGGGGGGCTCGCGCAAGGCGGCGGTCGCATCAAGCGGCCAGGGAGTTACGGCGGTTCGCGTAGAGCAGCGACATCAGACCGGTACCGAACATCCAAACCGCCGCCGGTAACGGCACGTTGGAAATCGGTCCGCCCGAGGTAGTCAGCGGACCGATGTCGATTGCCACTTGGCCCAGGCTCAGGCTGGGTTCGGCGCTGCCGAACGTGAATTGATAGCTGGCCGCCGCGGTCGGCAGATCCCAAAAGGCCAGATACTGCACCAGCGCGACCGCGCCGAACGAGCTGTCGTAGGCCGGATCGTAGTAGGTCTGCGCGGTATAGGTCGGCGCCTCGCCGTTGAGCAGAATGCTGGAGTAATTGGCTTCGACGCCCCAGGTTTCGAATTGCAGCACCGCGCGGGTGGCGCCGGAAGTACTGCCGCTCAGCGAGGCGACGAAGTTTTCGACGACGCTGAAACTGTACAGATTGCCCGAGCCGGCCACGAAGGTGCCGCTGTTCCAGGCCAGATTGGCATTGCTGGTGCCGGCGCTGCCGACGTCCGGCGCGGCAGTGCGAGTGCCGGGGTAGGAACTGTCGACGAAGGTGTCCCATTCCGCGTAGAGCGTGCCGGTGTCGCCGCGATCCCAACCGCCCCAAGCGGCTTCGCTCGGGGTGTCGAAGCCGTAGCCGGCCGCGTAGGGATCGGGATTGTTGGTGTAATCGGCGTTGGCGATGCCGGCAACGGCCAGCAGGCTGGCGATCAGGGTCGATTGATGCAAGTGTTTCATGGGTAATGTCCTTTGAATGAATGTGAACGCAGCTCTTCGCCAGGAAGACGGTGCGCGGGTATTGCCGAATATACGATCCGCCGCTTCGGCCCCGAGCCGGCGATCCACGATGGCTGACGCCATCGGCGGTGGCGGATGGGAAAAACTCATGAGGTTTCGTCCAGGCCAGCCCGCTCGCGCGGCGGCGCGGCGAGTTCCGTCGGCGGCCGGTAGCGGGACTGGAAATCCACGACATAGCGGTATTGCTTGCCGCAATGAATGATGACTTCCTTCTGGCCGCGCTTGAGCAGGCGCATTTCCACGCGCAGTTCGCCGAAGCCGTCGTGGTGCAACAGTTCGTCGAACAAGGCTTCCAGTTGTTTTTTCGGGCCGTTGGCCCGGTGGCTATGATTCATCGTGGTTCTCTTCAGTAAGCGATTTTCAGCGTGACGCCGAGGTTGCGGCCGGGCCGGGAATAGCGGTCGCGGATGTCGGCATTGGCGAACGGACCCAAATTTCGGTGCGGATTGCTTTCCTGGGTGTCCACGTCTTCCCAATCGATGTAACGGCTGTCGAAGACGTTGAACACGCCCAGGTTTAGGCTGACGTGCGGATTGATCCGGTAATAGGCGTTGAAATCGACGACGCCGTAGCCGCTGGTCAAATAGCTGGCGTCGGCCGGCGCCGTGGCCGCCTGCTTGGGGCCGACCAGGGTCAGGATCAGTTCGCCGCCCCAATCGCCGGCGGCTCGATCGTAACGCAGGCCGACCACGCCCTTGATAGGACTGATCTTACGCAACGCGACATCGTCGCTCCGGCCGCTACGCAGATTGGTACCTTCGGTGTAGGAGCCGCTCAGCAGCAGGCTGGCGCCGGACAGTTCGGGCCAAAACCAATCCAGAAATACTTGGCTCTTGAATTCGACGCCTTGCATGCGGATCGGATCGGGGCTGTTGACGGTTTGAAAGGTCAGGTATTGGCAGCCGCTGCCTTGGTCGCAGATGGTCGCGTCGTACATGAAGTCCTCGTAGTCGTTGCGGAACAAGGTCGCGTCGAATTGGCCGGCGCCGCCCTGGCCGCGCAAGCCGACTTCGGCGCCGACGCTGGTTTCCGGAGTCAAGGCGCTGTTGGGTATCGTGGTGTAGCCGAAGGTGGCATTGGTAAAGCCCAGATTGCTGTCGCTGAAGTTGGGACCCCGGAAGCCGTGGCTATATTGGCCGTGCAGCGTGAAGGTGGCGTTCAAATGCAGCAGCGCGCCGAATTTGGGTAGAAAGGCTTCGGCGTCCTTAATGGTCGGTACGATGGGGGCCGCGCCTTCCGCGACGGCTTGGGCCGAAGCCTTTTCGAACAGGTAATCGCTTTTCGGCAATAGCCGGTAGTATTCCCAACGGCCGCCGGGGATCAGTTCGACGCGCCGGTCGAATAGGCCTATCGTGTCCTGCAGGTAAGCGCCGGCCTTGGTAACGGTGCTGAGCGGAAAGTCGCGCACCGGAAATTCGTCGGGCAGTATCGTATGGGTGACGGTACCCTTGCCGTTGCCGCACTCCGGGGTGACGCCGCCCTGGCGCGGCGGACGCGGTTTGCCGGTCAGGCAGGTTAGGGTGCCGTCGCGCTGCTGGGCCACGCTGTTTTTGCTGATCTGGCCGCCGTATTGCAGATCGTGCTCGCCGACGGCGAACTGGAAATGCTTGTCCAGTCGCAGTTGGCCGCCTAAGTCCTGGTTATCGAAATCGAAGATGCGTTCGACCAATACGTGGCCGTTGGCGTTGGAGGTCCGGTCCTGAAAAGTGACCTGGCGGGTGGCCGAGCGTTGCGTGTAAAACTGCCAGAAGACTTGGTCGAACAGCGGCGTTTGCACGGCTTTCAGCGTGTGGTCCAGTGCCAGCCGCCAACGCGATTGGTCGTCGTCGGTCAACATCCGGTTGACGAAGCGGTTGCTGATGTCCAGATTCTGGCCGTACAACGCGTCGAACTCCGAGACTTTGTTCAGCCATTCGCCGCTGATCCGCAGCACGTTGTCGTCGTTGAAGCGGTACAGCAATTTAGCCAGCAGGTTGTAACCCTGATTGTCTTGCGGGCTGGGTAGGGTTCGCCGCGCATCGCGGCTGTCGATGCCGCCTTGGTTGTCGGTTTCGTTGCCGTGGCTGTGGGTGAACACCGCCAATCCCTCCCAGCCGCCCAGCGCGCCGGCGGCGGTGCCGGTTTGGCTGAATTGGTTGTCGGTGGTGTTGTAATGCAATTTCAGGCCGGTATAGCTGGGTTTGCCGAATACCTTTAAATAGTCTTGCGGGTCCTTGGTGACGAAATTGACGGTGCCGCCCAGCGCGTCGCCGCCATAGGCCGCCGGGCCGCTGCCGCGTACGATCTCGACCGCTTTCAGCGCGTCCATGTCCACCGCGTTGCGGGTTGAATTGGCGAACGAGCCGATGCCGAAGCTATCCGGCAGGCGCACGCCGTCGATCTGCATCAATACCCGGTTGCCGCCTAGTCCGCGTATCGTGAAGCCGGTCGAGCCGAAACGTTGCGGATCGCTGCCGACATTGACGCCGGGTTCGTAGCGAATCAGATCCTTGATGTCGCGGACCATGCGTTGCTCTATCGTCGCCGCTTCTATCGTCGATTGGGTACCGGCTGAGGCGGTCTTTTGGACTTCCGCGGCGGATTTGACCGTGACTGTCGGTAGCTCGAGGTCTTCCGCCGCGTCCGTGGAAGGCTCTTCGGCGTGTGTCGGGCCGGCCAGCAGCCACAGCATCAGGCACAGCCGGCAATGCCGCGCATCCCGCTTGGGCAGCGGCTTCGGATAGCGGCGTCGGATAGCGGGTATCGTCGAAAATTCGTGTATGTCAACCATGTGTTGTCGCAAGCAGTCGGAATCGCTGGCTGCCTGGCACGCTGGCTAGGGGGCTGACGGGGTTAAAGGTCAAACAATGTCGACAGGCCGTTTGGGCCGTGTCGTCGTCAAGTTGGCCGGTCGGCCAATCCGATTTATAAAGCGGCCCCATCTATCACGGGTATTTCCGTTCGGGCTGGGTTCGGCTAAGCCCAGGCTGGCGTGCCCTTCGACAGGCTCGGGGCGAACGGTGTTTATAAGGGCCGGGTTAATTCTACTTTGTCAGATTTAAGCAATGCCGTCATGCCCGCCGGGACGCGGGCATCCAGTGCCATGGATGGCAAGCTTCGATCCGTCCGTGGGGTCTGGATTTCGGCAATCCCTGCCGAAATGACGAGCACTACCGAGAATCTGACAAGGTAGCATTAATAAATCGGTACTTTCTCTATCAGCCGGAGACGCCATGGCGTCGTCGGGCCGTTCGATGGCTTGGCGGCAAACGGAAGGGTGACATCCTTGTCGGCCGACCTATCCTGGTCGGCATCCGTCGCAGTCACGACCGCCGCGCTGTTCAAACGGCGGTTCGCGGCAGCCTTGCCATCAGTGCTCGGGTTCCGCGCCGGGAGCGGTACCGATAACATCGGAATTCGCATGCGTGCTCCGTGAGACTAGCGTTGTCCTCGAGTATTCGGCTACCTGGCGGTCGAAGGCTGGGTGGCGGGTTGGCCGGATCGCGGTCCGGCCGCGCGGGTTAAGGTTTTTCCGGCTCGGAGACGAAACCGATTCGGGTGACGCCGGCCTTGGCGGCATCGGCCAAGGTCTCGGCAACGAAACGGTACGGCACGTTTTGGTCGGCGCGCACATGCAGTTCCGGTTGTTCGGGCGATTGGGCGATTTCCGCCAGGCGTCGCCGAGATTCGTCGCGGTCGATGGCGTCTCGGTTCCAGAAAATCCCGCCGTCCGCGTCGATGGACAACGCGATCGGCGGCTGCTCGGGCCGTTGCGGAATGCTGCTGGCCTTGGGCAGGTCGATTTTCACCGCGTGGGTCATCATCGGCGCGGTGATCATGAAAATGACCAACAGCACCAGCATCACGTCGATCAACGGGATCATGTTGATTTCGGCGACGGTGTGACCGCCGGCGCCCTGTTTATCGAAGCCGCCGAATGCCATTAGCGTTCTCCGCCGACGTAAGCCAGTTCCGCGCCGATGGGCTGAGCGGGGATCTGGCCCGGATTCAGCGCGCTGCCGGTGGTCAGGAAGGCAAACAGGTCGTGGGCGAAGCCGTCCAGGCGCGACAGCAATAGGCGATTGCCGCGCACGCAGTCGTTATAAGCCAGCACCGCCGGAATCGCGACCGCCAAGCCCAGGCCGGTCATGATCAAGGCTTCGCCGACCGGTCCGGCGATTTGGTCCAAGGTTGCCAGTCCACCTTGGCCGATACCGACCAGCGCGTGATAAACCCCCCACACCGTGCCGAACAGACCGACGAAAGGCGCGGTGCTGGCGATCGAGGCGAGCGCAGTCAGGCCCCATTCTAGTTGGGCGGTTTCTTCGTCGATGGTGCGGCGCATGGCTCGGGTCAGGAAGTCGCTCGCCGAGCCGGCTTGTTGCAAGCCGTGGCCGTGGCGGGCGTGGTGCTGGCTGGCCGCCAGCGCATGCCGGGTTAGGTTGCTGAATGGATCGCGGCCTCGTACCTGGCTCGCGACCTCGGATAAGGTGTCCGCGTTCCAGAATCGACGTAGGAAGTCGTCGGCCTGGCGCCGCACGCGCACGGCGCGCCACGCTTTCACGACGATGAAATACCAACTGGCCACCGACATCGTCAGCAGCAGGCCGAACAAGCCGGCCCCGACGCTGTCGGTTTGGCTCAGAAAGTGATTGAGGCTTTGGTTAAGTTCCATGGTTTATCCTTCCAGAGAGAATGAAACGGGTATCACGACCCAGGCGGAGACGGTTTGTTCGCCGCGCTTGGCGGGCACGAAGCGCCATTGTTTGACGGTTTCCAGCGCGGCTTGGTCGAGGCGGTCGTAGCCGCTGGTTTTGCGCAACGTGACTTGGTCGACGCCGCCGCCGCCGTTGACCAGGACCCGGAGCAGAACCTTGCCCTGTTCGCCCAGTTGGCGAGAAGCGGGGGGGTAGGTAGGCGCCGGATTGTTTAGATAATCGGCGTTCAGGTTAGGTAGGCTCAACGGCGCGGAGGCGTTGGCGGTTTCCGCTGGCGCGGATGTCGGCGCGGGCGCCGAAGGGGTGATTGCGGGGTTTGGCGCGGATTCGGCGGGCGGCAATTCCGGTATGGGTTCCGGCGCGACGCTTGAGGCGGATTCATGGTTGGCCGCTGCGATTAGACGCGGTTGCTTGAGCGGTTTGGCGGCGGCCTTGGTTTTGGCGACCGCCTTGGCCGGTGTCGGGACCGGCGGTTTTGGCTGGACTTGCGGCGGCTCCGATGCCGGTTGGGCGCTATTGATCCATTCCACCATGATGGGGCGCGGCGGCGTCGGCGATGGTTGGGTATCACTGTTCGGCATCAAGCCGAACCAGGTCAGATGCAGTCCGATTGCCAAAACCAAACCTAAGCCGCTTTCGTTGATTTCAGCGGTGCGTGCGGTGATGGCCGCGGATTGATACGGACGCTCGGCCGGCAAAAAGCGCATCGGCGCCAGGCAGGATAGCGAACGTAAGCGGTGGGTCGGTAACATGGCAGCCTCTCCGTCAAGGGTGGAAAAGATTGGCTGGCTACCGGAGGGTGGCTGGCTGAGGTGGATGGAACGCGCTATTTGGTCAAAATCAGTTTGCCGTTGCTGGTAATGCGCAGTCGGTATTCTTCGCCTTGGTGCTCAATGACGATCTCGGTTTGGGCGCCGAACAGCGCGCGACTGTTCAGTCGCGGTCGGTTGCGCAAGGCCTCGGCATTGGCGCCGGCGGTTTTTGCCGTTGGGTTGGTGTTGGTTTCAGTCATAGGTTTCTTCCGGAATGGGTCGCGACGAATTTACTGGTATCGCGGCAGGCCGCCGTCCCGCCGATCAAGCAATAAGCCCGTCACGCGCTGCCAGTGGTCGTGCAGTTGTAAATACATATCGCGACTGGCGGCGGTATGGTCCAATTGCGGATGGCTTAACAGCAGCGCCAGCTGGCTGACGATGCGGTGCGCTAGTTTCGGGCAATGCCGGCCGTTGATGAATTGGGTCATTAGCAAGCAGGTCATCGTGTGTAGCTGCGTCAATTCACGGCCGTGGGCCGGGCTGGATAGTTGATCGTCGAACATGATGCCTCCGCTAACTTTGGAAATGATCAAAAACGCCGCACGCTGTTTAACGTGTTCAAGTTGTGCAGGTGCGGCGTGACAGGACGAGAGAACACTGTCGGTTACAAATGATAATGATTCTCAAATTCGAGTCAAGCGGAATTTTTGGGGGATATCGTAAAAGGGGCTTAAAAGACTTTGCGTTTGCAGGATTCGAGGGTTTAGAGCGACGCGTTTACGTTGGTGTGCGAATGTCGCCGTAAGTTAGTACCCGGTGAGTTTGGAAATGGCCGGAGTTGCGGGTATTTCGGTGACGGAGGGGGCAGCAATGGACCTGACTGAGCCTGTTTGCTGACGCGATCGGTAACGGATTGTTGGTGACGGGGTGGTGAGGCGCGCCCGACGAATCGGCGGGCGCGCGAAGAAAGGTCTCTGTGCTGGTTAAATCCAGTCGGAATCGCTGTCATCGACGGCATCGGCGTCATAGCCGCTATCGTCGCCGACCAAATAGTCGTTGCGATTATCGTCCGCTTGGGCGGTTTGGATTGCGTCGTCGCCGTAATAGTTGTTGATGACTGTTTGTTCCGGCATCAATTCGTTGGCGCCGTTGTGATTTCCCCAGGCAGATCCGCCGAAGCCGCTACCGTGGTGCCCCAACAGGCTTTCGATACCTTGAAACAAAAACGATCCCGCCACGACCCCAGCCGCCGTGGTGGCGATGTTGCCGAGAAAACTGGAACCGCCGCCGAAACTGCTCGCTTGCGACGGCATTGCCGCCGTTCTAGGGGGCTGGTAGCTGCCGGCACCCGGAACGCCCGCGCCGGCCGGTTGCGCCCACGGGTCGTTTTGCAAAAATCCGCCGCGTTGCGGCGTGTTCTGCAATTGGTTTTGAAGCTCGGCGATTTGTGCTTTCGCGGCGTTTAGGGCTTGGTCTTGCAACATCGCGCGTTGGACCAACAGGTAGGCGGCATCCGGCTGTCGCGCGACTACCTGGGCGATCAGCACTTCGGCTTCGGCGTCCTTGGCGGTCAATTTGAATTCGCTCAAGGGTTTCAAAAACTGGGTAAGTTGATCGCGTTCTTGTGGATTCATCGGAATGGCTCCCTGACGTTAAAATAAGCCGGCCCCGCGGCCGGTGTCGCAACTGACTGCCGGTTCGGCATAAAGTTTCCAACGATCTGGGGATGGCTGGCGGATTTTCAATAGCACGGCGATCTCGCGTGGTGTTGGGAAAGTCACGAATTACGCGGTGTGAACTTAGAGCCAGGCACGCATTGAGCCGGGCACGGGAGTCGGCCAAGCGAAGACGTTGTCGCCGGCCATAAGCCAGCGACAGACTGAAGCGAATCGGACTGGGTAAGCGTTGCGGGCTCGGTCCTTTCGCCGGAGAGACGGTTTACTGGGCTTTCGCCAATTCGGCGCGCATTTCGGCGATGACGGCTTTGTAATCGGGCTTGCCGAAGATCGCCGAACCGGCGACGAAGGTGTCGGCGCCCGCTTCCTTAATCTCGCGGATATTGGCGGTGTTGACGCCGCCGTCGATTTCCAGGCGGATGTCCAAACCGCTGTCGTCGATGATTTTTCTGACCTGGCGCAATTTAGGCAGCGCGGAAGGCAGGAAGGACTGGCCGCCGAAGCCGGGGTTGACCGACATCAGCAAAATCATGTCGCATTTGTCCAGGACGTGGTCGAGGAAGGACAGCGGCGTGGCCGGGTTGAAGACCAGGCCGGATTTGCAGCCGTGGTCGCGGATCATTTGCAGGCTGCGGTCGATGTGGCGCGAGGCTTCCGGGTGGAAGGTGATGTAACTGGCGCCGGCCTTGGCGAAGTCGGGAATGATGCGATCGACCGGTTCAATCATCAAATGCACGTCGATCGGCGCGGTCACGCCGTGCTTGCGCAACGCGTCGCAAACCAAGGGGCCTATCGTCAGATTCGGTACAAAATGGTTGTCCATCACATCGAAATGCACAATATCCGCGCCGGCATTCAACACGTTGACGACTTCCTCGCCCAAACGCGCGAAGTCGGCGGAAAGTATGGAGGGTGCAATCAGATTATCAGCCATTTTTTTATCCTGTTGGTGAGGTGAAGACCCGACATTATATTAAGTATTCGCGGTGAATTTCGGTTTTTTTGGCCGTAGTCAGCCGGGCGCTAGCTAGGTTCGGCGAGTCCGTGTCGGGACGGTTTTTAGCTGGGATTCGAGGATGGGGCGAGTGCGAGGTCACTTCGCCTCTGGAGGCTGTCGTAAAAATCAAAACAGAACCCTCTTCCGCGAGGAGAGGGGGCGTTAACGATACCCGCCCTCAGACGACAGCCGTATTAATGTCCGACGCCGGTTTGACGATGCCTTGCCGGCTGGCCAGCAAGGTCAGTTCCGCCATATTTTTTACGCCCAGTTTGTCCTTGATCGCGGTCGCGTGGTTGCAAACGGTTTTGTAACTCAGGCAGAGTTTTTCGGCGGCCTCCCGCGACGTCAAGCCGTTCGCCAACAGGCAGAAAATGTCGAATTCGCGCGGCGACAAGGCCTTGATCTTGGTCTCTTCATCCTGGTCCACGGCCATATTGATCGCAAGCTGCTGGGCGATATCCGGATCGACATAGGTACCGCCCTCGGCGATCGTGCACACCGCCGTCACCAAGGTGTCGGGCTCGTTGTTTTTAGTGATGTAACCTTTCGCGCCGGCTTTGATTGCCCTGGTCACGTAAACCAGCTCGTTGTGGATGCTGAACACCAGGATGCGGCACTGCGGGTGTCGGCTCAACAGGCGGCGTATCGACTCGAAGCCGCCCAATCCGGGCATCGACAAATCCATGACCACCACGTCCGGCGTCTGCTTGGAATAGAGTTGGCAGGCGGTTTCGCCACGGTCCGCCTCGTAAATTTCGCCGATGCGTTCCGATAGACCTAGGTAGGTTTTATAACCGGTTCTGACGACCGCGTGGTCGTCTACCAGCAAGACATTGATTTTACGATTCACTGAGTTCAGCCGGAAAAAAGTGGGTTGGATTGCCGGCGGCGTTGATGCGTCGGATCCGGGTTTGCACAGCGGCTTCGATGCCGCCCATGGTCATGATGCCCGTTTTCGTCGATTCGGACTATGGGAGCTTTTCCTGTTCTGATCGAGGTGTCGCGTGGTTGTACGGGAATATTTCTCGACAATTTTCTTGTCATTTTCCCCGTTTCTTCATGGATTCTTCCGTAACGCCGCAAGGGGGGCTTTCTTTACCATTTGCGGCAGCATGGCACGGCCGGTCTTAAGTCTTCGTGTGCGACTTGATCGAGACGGCTGATGTGAAAAGGCGATGGTTTCGCCGCGGGTTCCCGGATCAAGCCTAAGTCGAGCGCACCACCGTTCGGTTTCGGTGGGGGCTGTCGTCGGCGCATCGGCTTTTTAACCTAAGGCTCCCTTAAACCTGATCTGTCGGGCCATGCACCCCACATAAACAACACAGGAGGATTCATGCAAATTTCACGATTTGCCAAGCAGGTCACGACATCGGCTCTATTGACGAGCGCCGCGCTGGCCGTGTCGCAATCGGCACAGGCGAATAAGGAACTTGAACAATTGTCCAAGCAAAACACCAACTGGGTGATGCAGACCAAGGACTACAGTTCCACGCATTTCAGCGAGTTGATCGACATCAATGCCAATAACGTCAAGAATTTGAAAGTTGCGTGGTCGTTTTCGACCGGCGTACTGAACGGTCATGAAGGTGGCCCCTTGGTCGTCGACGGCATCATGTACGTGCATACGCCGTATCCGAATAACGTGTTTGCGCTGGATTTGAACAATCCCGACAAGATTTTCTGGCAATTCAAGCCTAAGCAAAATCCCGCCGCTCGCGCCGTGGCTTGCTGCGACGTCGTCAATCGCGGGCTGGCATATGCACCGGCGGGCAAGGATTACCCCGCCACGATCTTTCTGAATCAGTTGGACGGTCACATCGTCGCGCTGAACGCCAAGACCGGCGAAGTTTTGTGGAAAATGGAAAATTCCGACATCGCGATGGGTTCGACTCTGACCATGGCGCCGTTCGTCGTCAAGGACAAAGTCATCGTCGGTTCCGCCGGAGCCGAGTTGGGCGTGCGCGGTTATGCCACGGCCTACAACATCAAGGATGGCAAGCAGGCGTGGCGGGTGTACGCGACCGGTCCCGACGAAGACTTGAAACTCGCGAGAGACTTTAATAACGCCAATCCGCATTACGGTCAGTTTGGCTTGGGACAAAAAACCTGGGAAGGCGACGCCTGGAAAATCGGCGGCGGCACCAACTGGGGTTGGTACGCGTACGACAGCGATCTGGAGATGCTGTACTACGGTTCCGGTAACCCGGCTCCCTGGAACGAAACCATGCGGCCCGGTGACAACAAATGGACGATGACCATCTGGGGGCGCGACGTTAACACCGGCGAAGCCAAGTTCGGCTACCAAAAAACGCCGCACGACGAGTGGGACTATGCCGGCGTCAACTACATGGGCTTGTCCGAGCAAGTGGTCAACGGCAAAAAACGCAAATTGCTGACTCACCCCGACCGGAACGGTCTGGTTTACACCCTGGATCGCGAAAATGGCGATTTGATCAATGCCTTCAAAATCGACGATACCGTCAACTGGGTGAAAAAAGTCGATTTGCAAACCGGCTTGCCGATCCGCGACCCGGAATATTCGACACACATGGACCACCAAGCCACCGGCATCTGTCCGTCGGCGATGGGTTACCACAACCAAGGTATCGAATCCTACGATCCGAACAAGCAATTGTTCTTCATGGGTACCAACCACATCTGCATGGACTGGGAACCGTTCATGCTGCCTTACCGCGCGGGTCAGTTCTTCGTCGGCGCGACTTTGAACATGTACCCGGGTCCGAAAGGCACTTTGGGACAAGTTAAGGCGATGAACTCGGTCACCGGCAAAATGGAGTGGGAAGTTCAGGAGAAATTCGCGGTTTGGGGCGGCACCACCGCGACGGCCGGCGACTTGGTGTTCTACGGCACCTTGGACGGCTACATCAAGGCGCGCCATTCCAAAACCGGCGAGGAACTGTGGAAGTTCAAACTGCCTTCCGGCGTCATCGGTCATCCGATCACTTATAAACACAACAACAAACAATATGTTGCGATTTATTACGGTGTCGGCGGCTGGCCAGGCGTCGGCTTGGTCTTCGACCTAGCCGACCCAACCGCCGGTCTCGGTGCGGTGGGTGCGTTCAAGGAGTTGGCGCATTACACCCAAATGGGCGGCGGCGTGATGGTGTTCTCGCTGTAAATCGTAGGGTGGGCACATCGTGCCCACCTTTGGTCGACCGAATCGGTGGGTATTGCATGCCCACCCTACGCTGAAATCCAAACCATGAAAAAAGCGATACATATTTTTACCGCGTTGGCGCTGGGTATCGGGTCTGCCTGCGCCCAAGCCGAACCACCGGCCTTGAAAGTCTGCACGGCGGAAAACGAAATGCCTTACGCCAACAAAGCCGGCGAAGGCTTCGAAAACAAACTGGCGCAATACGTTGCGGAGCAACTGGGTCGCAAGCTGGAAGCGGTGACTTGGACCGATCCGCGTTACTTCATCCGCGACTTCGTCGACAAAGGCTTGTGCGACGTGGTGATGGGTGTCGATCACGGCGATCCGCGTTTGCTGACCACGCTGCCGTATTACCGGTCCGGCTATGTCTTCATTACCCGCGAGCAAGATCATTTGGACCTGCGGAACTGGGACAGCCCGGCGTTAAAAACCGCCAAGCGCATCGCGTTCGCGCCCGGTACGCCGGCGGAAACCATGCTCAGGGCGATAGGCCGTTACAACGACATGTTCAGCTATCAGCAAGAGCTGGTCGGGTTCAAATCCAAGCGCAATCAGTACGTCAAGTACGACAACGACAAGCTGGTGAATGAAGTGGCTACCGGCAAAGCGGAAATCGCCGTGTTATGGGGGCCGGCCGCGGCGCGTTACGTTAAAGCGTCCAATACCCCGTTGACGATGACGGTGATACCGGACGACAACAAGCGAGCCGACGGTGAAAAAGTCGGTTTCCATTACAGCACCTCGATCGGCGTGCGTAAGGGCGAAGTCGCGTTGTTGGAGCAATTGAACAAAATTGTAAGAGACAAGCAAGACGAGATCGGCGAACTGCTGGAAGCGGAAGGTATTCCGCTACTGGACGAACCCGAGACCGCCTTGTCCATGAACTAACAGGAATCATCGACAAATGAAATACAAAACCTTTTTGAGCGGCGCGGCCGCGATGTTGGCGATTGCCGCCGTCTCGACGGCACGGGCCGACATCACTCTGCGCCATGCCTTGACCGGCGAAACTCTGGATCTGAGTTTTGCCAAGAAGGGCGGCAATACCGACAAGTTCAAGCAATTCATGCAAACCGGTAAGAACCCGTACAACGGCGACGCGGAGGCTATCAAGAAGGGCGAAAGCCTATACATGACCGGTTGTTCCGGCTGCCACGGGCACGAGGCGGAAGGTAAGCTGGGGCCGGGACTGGCCGACGACTATTGGACCTATCCGCGCAACGCCACCGACGTGGGTTTGTTCGAGGTGCTGTTCGGCGGCGCCAACGGCATGATGGGGCCTCAGTACGTTACGTTCAGCACGGACGAAATGTTGCACATCATGGCTTTCATACGCCACATCTACAAAGGCGACCCGAAAAAGGCGGACTGGTTGAAATAAGGTCGCTTCACTCCGGATTGACTACGTCGCGACGTTGGCGCGCCCGGAATTCCAAATACTTATCAGGAGATCAACATGAAACACTTTTTGACCTTAAGCAGCGCAACATTGGCTTTGACTTTGGCGGCGTCCGCCCAGGCCTACGACGGTACCAAATGTAAGGAAGCCGGTAACTGCTGGGAACCGAAACCGGGTTATCCCGCGCAAGTGGCCGGTAGCAAATACGACCCGAAACACGATGTCAACGAACTGAACAAGCAAAGTCAATCGATCAAGGAAATGGAGGCCCGCAACGCCAAACGCAGCGAAATTCTGGCCAAAACCGGCAAGTTCGTCTACGACGTCGAAGGTCAATAAGCCCGAGCAAGACGGTTAAAAGCCGCTTGGCGACCGCGAACGGATCGCCAGTGTTTTTTCGACCAAGGCAGGCGGCGAACACCGAGGTGTTCGCGCGGGCGTCGTCACCAGGCCCTTAGGACGCCGCCAGGGAAGGCGGCAACCCTAGAGACCAGTCTAACGGAATAGGCTTGGACCGCTGGACTTGCGGCAAGGGTAGGCCGTGCGTTTGGCCCAAGATAAGACTGAAGCTCACGGCTCCGGGCACCGCCCGGAGTTTTTTTGCCTATATGCCCGTAACGGGCCAAGCTAAACATGATCACCGAACATACGCTAGCTAGCCGGCGCGACGATGCGCTGGCGCTGGAAAACCAGATAAACCGGATTGTCGTCGGCCAGCGGACGGCGGTGCGCAATCTCCTGATCGCGGTATTCGCTCGCGGTCACGTGCTGCTGGAAGGTCAAGTCGGCGTTGGCAAGACCACGCTACTGCGTACCGTCGCGCAGGGACTGGGCGGTCGCTATCAGCGCATCGAAGGTACCATCGATTTGATGCCCGCCGATTTGATTTACTACACCTACCTGAACCAGGACGGCCGGCCTTGCGTGGATCCCGGTCCGCTGCTCAAGCAAGGCGAGCAGTTATCGGTGTTTTTCTTCAACGAAATCAATCGAGCCCGGCCGCAAGTGCATTCGCTGCTGTTGCGGGTCATGGCCGAGCGCGCGGTTGGCGCGTTCAACCGCGAATACCGGATGCCGCACATGTTGGTATTCGCCGATCGCAACCGGGTGGAACGCGAAGAAACTTTCGAATTGCCGGCGGCGGCGCGCGACCGGTTCCTGATGGAAATCAACATCGCCGCGCCCAGCGACGATGCGGTATTGGACGAATTGATGTTCGATCCGCGCTTTCACGATGTCGACGCCTTAATCGCCGGCATGGCGGAGTCCGGTATCGGCTATCAAAACCTGAACGCGCTGGGCGAGGCGATTCAACAACGCGTTCAAACCAGTCCGGCGCTACGCAAATACGCGCTGGATCTGGCCAAGGCCAGCGGCGATCCCAAGGCGTACGGGATTAGTTTGAGCGATGTCGAGATGGAGCGCTTGCTGCACGCCGGTGTCAGTCCGCGCGGCATGAGTTATCTGATCCGCGCCGCCAAGGTTCGGGCTTGGCTGGAACAGCGCGACAGCTTGTGGCCCGAGGATATCCAGGCGGTGTTCGCGCCGACGATGAGTCACCGCTTGTTCTTGAATCCGATCTACGCCTACCGTCACGACGAGCTGTTGCCGGCCTTGGTCGGCGAAATCCTCAATCACATCGCAGCACCTTGAGTCCCATGAACTGGAAAACTTTGTTACGCGCCATGATTCCGCACGCCGGACTCGGCCATTTATTGGAAACCTATTTGACTTGGTCGGGCGTCGGCATCATCAGCTCGTTTATCGCCAGCGCCCTGGATGCTTATTCCGACATTCCCTACGCGGCCTACTACACCAGCGCGTTGAATGACGCGGTCGGTTTCAAATTCTGGATTTTGTTGTCGGTGATTGGCGTTCTGCTGTTCTGCCTCAGTGTGCCGGTGCTGTATCTGGCGCTACGTTTTCCCGGATTGGCCGGGTTTTCGGCGCGGATGCGCCGCTTTACCTATACCTTTTTTTTGGTGGCCTTCGACGAAGGGGCATTGATGATCGGCATCTTGACCGCGAATTTTGTCGATACTAACGAGCGAATTTCCCTGCTCGCCAGCAAGTCGTTCTTATTCAGCGATGTCGGATTTTTTACGATTGTGGCGCTGTTAATTCTGGATTCCCTATTGTGGCTGGTCGGCGAGGCTATTTATAGCCGTAATGAGCGCGGTTACTCCGGCGTCGTCGAACTGCTGGTCAACGCGCCGCTGAAATATTCGCTGCCCGGTTACTGCCTGGTCACCGGTTTGGTGGTTCAGGTCATCGTGTCGCAATAGCTGCCGGCGGAGCCGATCCTTCCTACATGCCGATCCAAGTCCACCGCTAGCTGCATCGAGTTTCATGGCGATCAATATCGAACCTTTCCAATACCGCTTGTCGGGTCCGGCTGTTCAAGTCTATCCCGGAGCGCACCCAGGGCAGATGGTCGGCAACGGACAATTGTTCAAGCGGCACGAAGCCCTGATCGCGAGGCCGGACCCCCGACGGATAGACCTGCGCGCCAGTCTGCTAGACCCGTTTGGCCAGTACCGGGTTAAGGCGCATCAGGAGCATAGCCGGGTCGAAGTCATGGTGCTGGCCGACTTGTCGGCCTCGATGGCTTTCGTCGGCCGGCGCGATAAACGCCGAACGATCGTCGAAATATTACTGGCGATCGTCGAATCCGCCCATGTCGCCGGAGATCGGGTGGGCTTCGCCGGGTTCGGCGCTGCCGATAGGCCCTTGGTGTTTCAACCGCCCGGATCGATAGACCTCGGCGGCGTGGATCGTTGGCTGGAGGCCGTGTCTCGACTTAAGTTAAAGCCGGGGTGCGCTGGCTTGTGGCGGGCGCGAGCCTATCTGCCGGCTCGACGTTCCCTGGTGTTTTTGATCGGCGATGGTCATTGGCCGCTGGTTCGCTTGCCCGCGTTGCTGGCGAGTCTGGGCCGTCACGAATTGGTGCCCTTGCTACTCTGGGACGAACAGGAATATCTGACCATGCCGGATTGGGGCTTGTTGGTCTGGCAAGATCTGGAAACCGGGCGTCGCCGCCGCGTGTGGATGCGGCCGGCATTGAAACGTCGTATCGAAACCGCCTATCAGCAACGCCGTCGGCAACTGCAGCACGCATTCCGGGCCTTCGGTCACGAGCCGATGTTTATCGAGCAAGGGTACCGGGCCGAGCAATTCAACCAGTACTTTCTAGCACGGGCGGCATGATGCGCGGGTCGAGTAACCTATGCCGCCAAGAAGGCCGGCCTTGTTCGCCGGCGTCGGCGCTTGCCGAACGTCGGCGAGCCGTCGTTTACTGGATTCGTGCCGGGGTATTGAGCTTGATCGCCGGATTATTGGCGGCATGCTCCGCCGCGCCGATCCGGCCGGTCAGCGCATGGCGGGTGGAGACGCCGCGGCCTTTCGGCTACCAAATCGGCGATACGATACCGATGCGGATCACCGTGCAGATCCGCTCCGGCGTGGTATTGCACGCGGATAGCCTGCCCAAGCCCGGACCAATGAACCGATGGTTGCATCTGCGCCAAGCGGAAGTCGAACCGTCGGGCGACGACGAATATCGGGTGAATTTGGAATATCAGGTGTTCTACGCGCCGCTGGAGGTCAAGGCGCTGACGATTCCGGGTTTCCCGTTGCGTTTCAGTCAGCACGGGCAAAGCCTCGAACAGCGAGTCCCGGACTGGCAATTTACCGTGGCGCCGCTACGCGAGTTGATTGCTCGACAGGATGAAGCCGGTGAGTATCTGCGCCCCGATCAGCCGCCGGCGCCAATCTCGGGCGCCGATGTTCTGCGTAATATGCTAGTCGCGGGTCTGGCGGCGCTGGCGCTTGGCTTACGGCTGGCTTGGCAATACGGCTATTTGCCGGGACTGCCCCGGCGTAGCCTATTCAAGCGCGCCAGTCGGCAATTGCGCGGCCTGCGGGCCGTGCAAATGGCCGAAGCGCTGACGGTCATGCACGGCGCGTTGAATCGCTTGCACGGCGGACCGCTATTCGGGCACCGACTGGAAGATTTTTTCGGAGCCCACCCGCATTACCGGTCGTTGCAAGGCGAATTGAGCTGGTTCTTCGACTATTCCAACCGGTTTTTCTTTGCCGACCAGACGGCCGCGACCGACGACGCGATCGAGCGCTTACGCCGACTCTGCGGCCAGTGTCGAGATGTCGAACGGGGCGCCCGATGAATTTGGCTGTGGAACAGGTCTGGCCGCTGGCCGGTTTAGTACTATGCGCGTTGCCGCTGTGGCGTTTGGGCATGCGTGTCGGCGAACATCCGGCGCTGGACTTGCTGCCGGCCGATCCGTTCTCGAATTTGGTAGACGCGTTGCTCCGTCTGCTCGGCGCGTTGACGATCGCGGCGCTGGTGTTGGGTTTGGCTGGGCCGTATCGCAAGGAGCAGCAGGTGGAGCGCATCGGTCACGGCGCCCACATCGTGTTGTTGCTGGATCGCAGCAATAGCATGGACAACACGTTCGCCGGCAAGGCACCCGACGTCGGGCATCTCAACGGGGGGAGCGGCGAAGAATCGAAGGCGGCGGCGGCCCGCCGATTGCTGACCCAGTTTGTCGATCATCGCGATCACGATTTGATCGGCGTCGCGGCCTACAGTACTTCGCCGTTGTTCGTGATGCCGTTGACCGAAAACAAACCGGCGGTGCGGGCGGCGATCGCCGCGACGGCCCAGCCGGCGCTGGCCTATACCAACGTCAGCAAGGGCTTGGCCTTGGCGTTATCGTATTTCGACGACCAGCCGGTATCGGGTTCCCGCATCGTTTTGTTGGTCTCGGACGGAGCGGCGGTGATAGACCCGGACAGCGAGGCCAAATTGCGCCAGTTGTTCAAGCAGCGTCAAGTGCGCTTGTACTGGGTGTTTTTGCGCACCGCAAACAGTCCGGGATTGTTCGAGATGCCGACCGATCCGCGCGACGATAACGCTCAAGCCATGCCCGAACGCTATTTACATTTATTTTTTTCCAGCCTGAATATTCCCTATCAAGCTTACGAAGCCGAAAATCCCGGTGCGATGCGTCAGGCGATAGACGATATCAATCGTTTGGAGCATCGCCCCTTGCACTATTTCGAACGGATTCCCAAGCAGGATTTAACGCCGCTGTGCTACCGAGTCGCCGCCGGGCTAGCGGCTTTGCTGATAGGCGCCAAACTTTGCGAGGTCAAATACTGATGCGCGGTCTCACACACGGTTTGCTCTGGGCGGGCTTGCTGACCGCACTGTTGGTTGGTTTGGTACAAGGAGCCCGTCTCTATCGGCTGGCCGGCCAAAACCAATTGATCGAGCAATTGCTGGCCGGTCGCGACGTAGAGATCGAAGATCTGGCCGACGCGCCGCCGTCTCTACGGATGGCGAGAGCGGTGTATTTGCGCAAGGCCGGCCGCTACGACGATGCGTTGGCCACCTTGAACGTCTTGCTGCGGCAGGCCCCGCCGGCCTTGCAGGCACAGGCGCGTTACAATCTGGGGAATTTGTATATGGCGCAGGCGCAGGAAAAGCTACACGCCGGCAATATCAACGATGCGACGCCGTTGGTCGGCTTGGCTAAGCAAGCCTATCGCGACGCACTGATCGCCGAGCCGGGCTACTGGGATGCCAAGTACAATCTGGAAGTGGCGATGCGGCTGTTGCCGGAAATGGATAGGGTCAATAGCGGTCACGAACCGGACGACGGTCGGGAAAAGACCCAGCTGTGGACCACGCTGCCCGGATTTCCGCGCGGTTTGCCATGAGCAGTGCCCAACGCGCACGCCGGGGTCTCGGCGCCGGCCGTCTCATTATGCATCGTTGAATCGCCATGCCCGGACCGAATTTTAGAGACTACCGCTGGTGGCTGTTAGTGCTGGCGCTAATGATGACCGTGCTGGCCGCGACGGGCCCGACTCGACAACGGCAGCGCCCGCTATACCAGTTGATCTTCGTCGTGGATATTACCCGCAGCATGAATGCCGAAGATTATGTGTGGGAAGGGCGAGCCGTCAGCCGGCTGGACTTTGTCAAACACAGTCTGCGCGAGCAACTGCTGGCGTTGCCGTGCCAATCGCGCGTCGGTTTTGGGATATTCACCGAACGCCGATCGGCGCTGTTGTTCGAGCCCATCGAAGTCTGCTCCGGCTTCAACGAAATCGACGCGGCGTTGGCGGCATTGGATTGGCGGATGGCGTGGGCCGCCGATAGCCGGATCGCCGCCGGCCTGGCCAGGACTTTGGAAGATTTCAAAGCACGCGAGGAAACCTTGGTGTTCTTGACCGACGGCCAGGAGGCTCCTCCGCCCAACGCGCGCTACCAGCCCGATCTCGGCGGGTTTCGCGGTCAAGTGCAAGGTGTGATTATCGGCGTCGGCGGCGATAACCCCGCGCCGATTCCCAAATTCGATGCCAACGGCCAGCGCCTGGGTTTTTACAAACCCGAAGACGTGCCGCACCGCTCGACCTTCGGCGAATCCGATCTGAATCCCGAAAAAATTCAAGGCTATGACGCCCGCAATGCGCCGTTCGGTAGCCAAGCGGTGATCGGCGACGAACATATGAGTCGCCTCCACGAAGATTATCTGAGACGCTTGGCTGCGGAAGCTGGATTGAGCTATCAACGTCTGACCGATCCCGGCAGTTTGCGGCCGGCCTTGCAGCAAGCGGCATTCGCCAAACCCGGCGTCGTTTCCGAAGATGTTGCCTGGCAATACGCCGGTCTGGCGCTGTTGGCGCTGGTGGGTGTTTTCGTAAAATAGGTCGGGTAAATATCGGTGACCCAAGCAAAAACTGCCTTGTCGTCGAATTGTGCAGAATTGGGATTGTATCGTTTCCCGATCACGGCGAGGACGCCGAAGAGTTGAGTTCGCTGGCTGACGGGGCAAGGTGTACTGTCAAGAAATCCGGTAAGACCGCCTTTGCCTTTTATGCGCCGGACACGGCGCACCCGTCGTACCAGCGACTTAGTTCGGCGGCGGCAGCACGTAGCGAAATGTTAAATTAATCCTGGGATCGGCGACTTCCGGTGCCGGCGGCAGGCTATGCCGCCAATCGTGTTGAAACGATGGCCGCATCGTCAGTAGCGTGCCGGCATTTAGTCGGGTGCTGCCTTGTTCTCCGCTGCGCTTGTGGCGGTAGGCGAACGTACGGGTGGCGCCCAAACTCAGCGAAGCGATCAACGGTTCGTCTCCCATTTCGCGTTCGTTGTCCGAATGCCAGCCGACGTAGTCGTTGCCGTCGCGGTAGAGATTCACCAGTACTGCGTTGAATTTTGCGTTCAAACGATGCTCGATAGCGGTTCTCAGTTCGGACAATAACGGAGTCCAGGGCCGGGCGACTAGCAGGTTGTTGCTGTAACTGTAACGAATGCCGGGATCGGCGTGCCAAGTTTGCTGTCTCGGCAATTCGAACCAGCGTTCGCCGACTTGGTAACGGTTGTTCGGCCAATCCTGTTCGTCGAGCAAGCGTTTGAGGAGTTGCCGGCAGTCGGCTTGGTCGTAGAATCCTTCGATTAACTCCAGTTCGGGAACGGCGCTCATGCGGCGTTGGTGTCTCCGGCGCGCGAGTTCGCTTGATGGATATGGGCGGCCAACGCGCTATCCATCGTCGCGACATGTAATTTGAACCATTGCGGCAGCCTGTCTTTGACGAAGGCGCGCCCGAACGGAATCAGGCCTTTGTCGATGCGCGACTGAAATTGTTTGAATTCGGCCAAAACGCGCTGGTGTTCGCCTTTGTGTTCGGTTTCCGCCGGGAAGGCGAAGGTTTGCATCAATTGGTTTTCCAGCTCGAAGTGCTGTTCGGTATGGTGATAGAGTTCGCGGAACAGGGCGGGAAATTCGTTATTGTCCGCGCTATCCAACTGATTTACCAACGCGATGAAGGATTGATGGTCGTGATCGATAGCATCGTATCCAACCAGGGCCGTTTCGGCCGCCGAAAGTAAGGTCATGTCGTCCACCCAAACGATAGTTGATGTTTACGCAACGGATTTCTTATCGAGATTTTGAAGCAGATTTTATGCCCGACACAGAAGGTGCCGTCAGCGTGACCCGACCAAGGGGTGGCAGCGGCGCCGGGCGCCAAACTGCCACATCAAGGTCGATCAATATTAGCCTTTGCCGGGTAACATACCGACCGTGCCGGGTTTGATACGTTTACAACTGACGACAATGTCTTCCTGGTGACAGCGTTTTAAATCGGCTTGGTTTCCGCAACTGTCGCAAACGGTGTTACCCGCGGTTTTGATTTCTTCGACGTGCCAACCGTAACCTTGGGTTTGGCAGAACTTCTTGCTGAAGCGTTCGATGTTATAGGGTTTGGCCGCGGCGTCGCGCGCCTTGGGTTCGGCGTCGCAATGCGCCGGTGCCAGACTATTGGCCATCAGGTCGCGATAAATATATTCGGTGGCTTGCAGCGGTGTGTTGATCAACATGGTCAGCAGCAAACTTAACATAAACGGAAATTTGCGCATGTTCAGTCCTCCCGGTTGGCGATGACGCGGATATTCATTAAACGGTGTTCCTCGTTGATTTGGTCCTTGATGGGGGCGAATTTTTCGTTTTCGTTCAGCTTGACCGCCAATATCGCGCCGACGACCACGACGACCGTCACGACAACATACAGTACGAAATGATCTTTCTCTTGGTGTACTTCACTCATGGTTTACCTCTTATTTTCGGCGATGGCCGAAGTCGGGTCTAGTAAGAATGGAAGCCGGTATTGTCGGCCAACTTCGGCCGGGAACTCGATTTCCGGTTTCGCTACCGGCGGACGCCGGACAAGAGGAATAGGCCGGATGGTTGGTGGATCTGTGCCGGAAGGTCGGGCGCGGCCGAGGGCAAGAGCCGCGCGCAACCAACAATTTAAAAACCGCGTGATCGGCGTCCGTTATTGGTAGCGAATCGAAACAATATAACAAGCGGCCGGACTTGTCAAACAAATATCGTTTCAATATTAATAATGGGCGTCGTCGCTTCGGGGCGTGCGATCCAAGGACGAAGAGTAGGCCGCCGATTCAGGACGACCAGGGGGCCTGCGACCGGCCGGTCAATGGCTGGTGGTTAGCCGAATCATGTTTTGGGCCGTGAGTGTAAACCGCGATCACTCCGGGGTGGCTTTGCGGTCCAGATAACTGTCCTTGAGTTTGACGTAGTGCGACGCGGAGTAGGCCAAAAAGATCTTCTCGTCGTCGGTTAGCGCGCGAGCGGCCTTGGCGGGTACGCCGATGTACAGATATCCGCCTTCCAATTTTTTACCCGGCGGCACTAGCGCGCCGGCACCCAGCATGCTGTAGTCGCCGAGCACCGCCCCGTCCATGATGATGGCGCCAATGCCGATCAGGCAATAATTGCCTATCGTGCAACCGTGAATAACCGCGCGATGACCGATCGTGACGGACTCGCCTATCCTTAGGGGATAGCCGCTCGGCGAATAGTCGCCGGCGTGCGACACGTGCAAGATGGAGCCGTCTTGAACATTGCTGGCATTACCGATGCAAATTTTCTCCACGTCGCCGCGCAAGACTGCGGTTGGCCAGACCGAAACGTCGTCGCCCAATTCTACGCTACCGATGACGACGGCGGTTTCGTCGATCAGGACACGCTCGCCGAGCTTGGGTTTGCTGGATTGATAGGTTCTGATTGCCACGTGAACTCCTGTTCTTTGCCATAATTGCCAAAATGTTACGCAATTGCACGATGCCGCGCCAGTACTGAAAGGAAGCTTGGTGGGCGTGGAACTTTATTTTCAAAAGTGGCGGCATGGTCGATGACGTCGGAGCGGACTTTATAGGGAACCGAAAATGGCGAAATGTAGCGCGTGTTCCGCGCCGTTGGCGGCGAATAGTCAGATTTGCCGGTATTGCGGCGTGCGCAATGATATCGATCTATCGGGCAAGTATGATTTCAGCCCGATTGGGACTCAGACCTCGAGAATTTGTCCGGTGTGCGACACCCCGTTGCAAACCGTGGCACTGGAAGGCGAACAGGTTTTGCAACTCGAACGCTGCGGGACTTGTTATGGCTTGTTTTTCGATCCGGGGGAAATCGAAACTTTGTTGGCGCGGACGGCCGGATCGACATTGGCTGTCGATCGGGCCTGGTTGGACGGCATTAACCGCGAGCGCTATTCGGCGGACGCGCGCGTCCGTTACTTAAAATGTCCGGTATGCCGAGTGTTGATGAACCGGGTACTGTACGGTTACCGCAGCGGCGTCGTAGTGGATCGTTGCGCGAGTCACGGCGTATGGCTGGACGGCGGTCAAATCAGTCATTTGCTGGAGTGGCAGCGGGCGGGAGGTCGAATGTTGGCGAACAAGCGTCCGGTGGCCAAGCGGCAATCCGCCGCCAATGCTAAATCGGCAACACTTTCTACCATGAAAGCGGCGCGTGATGGCGACTCACGCGATTGGTTGGCGGTCGCCGAATTGTTGGCGAATTTGTTGTCTTAAGCGGCCGACGGTGTGGTCGGAGCGGGATTCCAGTACGGATCCGCTTTCAAATGAATCGCCAGCTGCGCTTGCAGGCGGGCATAAATCTCGGGAAATTCCGACGCTACATCCCGATAGGCGTCGGTTTCCAAATCGTAGAGTTGGTACACCGGGCCGCGGTGGGTCGCGATGCAAATCAATTTCCAGCGGTCGTCTTGTATCGAACGGCTCTTCGCTTGGATAACGGTTGGATAATACTTGGCGTTGATGACCAATGTGCCGGCTTGCTGGTCGGGGATGTCCAACAATTCGACGATGTTGGGGTAAAGGATTTGCTCGGGATGCAGGCCCGGCACCTTGCCGAGCCAAATTCCGGTTTCCTGATAGGCGTATAGATTGGGCGATCGGTTTTCAAGAATGTAGGGCATCAGGTTGGTGCCCGGCAAATGCTCCGGAACGTCCAGCTTCAACCAGCCAAGCAATGTCGGCATCACATCCACGGCGCGGCAAACCGGCTCGAACTTGACGCCTTTCGGCATGCCGGGGCCTTTCATGACCAGCGGGATGCGGCCGCTTGGATCCTTGCCTAACAGCGTGTTGCCTTGCCCCCAACAGCCGGTCTCGAAAAAATCGGCGCCGTGGTCGCTGTAAATCACAATCAGCGTGTTTTCGGACAAACCCGATTGTTCGATAAAATCAACGATTTTGCCGACCTCGTCGTCGAATTGTCTGACGCAGCTGTCGTAGAGATTGATGATCTGCGGTACGTCGAAATAATCCGAACCTCTCTGCTGTTTATCGACGATTTCGCAAGGCGTGGCGAGTTTGGTCATGATGAATTTCGACTCGCCTCGGTAATTCTCAGGTGTGAATAACTTGTAATAGGGGTAATCGCAGGTAAACGGAACGTGCGTGGTCGAGGTAAACAGATTCAGAAAAAACGGGCGCTCCTCTCGCGCCGCCGACGCAATAAATTGGCGGCATTCCCGGCCTAGCTTACCGGTCAGCGGCATACCGGCCAGATAATACAACTCTGGCAGGTACTTTTTTCCCAGTGAATTGTTGGTAAACAACGATAAAAAACCGCGAATGACGGACGGTCCTTGTCTGAACAACAACTTGAGATTCCACTGATCTTCGGGCAACGATACGGTTTCGAATCCGAAGTCTATTTTCCCGAAGTCCGCGCCGGCCCAGTCGGAAACCGCTAGGGTCGAATAGCCTTGGGCTTTTAAGCACTGCACTAAACTTGGATAAGGTAGCCGGCATTCCTCCGCGGACGGGTAGTTGTCGCGAATGCCATGTTGGTAGGGCCATAAACCCGAAAACAACGACGCGACACTGGGCGCCGTTCTAGCCACCGGGGTTATACAGTTTCCAAGTAACACGCCGTCGGCGCACAACTTGTCGATATTCGGTGTCAGATTTCTGCGATAGCGATAAGCGCCAAGGCGGTCGCAACGCAAGGTGTCGGCACCGATCATGACAATGTTCGGGAAGGACGGTGATTTTGGTTTGGATTCGAGCGGCGCGGGTTCCTTGACCCTAATACTGATCGCTAACCAACCGTATATAAGGTTGATCGCGAAAATATAAACGGTTTCCGGAAGAGCCGCTGAAAACAAGTTCAAGCCTGATATTGTCACCCAAACGAAGATGCCAGCGAATTTGATTGATTTCAATATTGCAGGCGTCAATGCGTCGTGCAGTCCATATAGCCTGGAAAAACGATACTGAAACGATAATTGAATCGCGCCTGGAGAAAATAATAATTGGTAACAAAAGAAATATCCAATCACAAGAGCACTCGAGCATAAGCCGAAAAAAAATGCTGTCGAGGTTTTGAATTCGATATTCAATAGTAGAGCGCAACTTTGCCAGAATATAGGACCCGGCAACGCCGTCAATAGAAATATCACGTAACACCAAAGGGCTAAGCGAAGACCGGCATAAACCATGTGCCAGCGAAATTTCCGTTCAACTTCCTCCGGAATTCCAGGGCCGGTTCGCGAATAGTTGTGCCAGGTTTGGCTGATTAAAGCGACCATGCCAAATAACGAGGAAAGGCAAGCGGAGTAGAGGAGCTGGGCGACAGTTTCCATTAAAATGCGCTACGGCCGAGTTAAATTTAGTAAGCGGGGATTCGTTTATGTTTCTTAAGCCCCGAATTGGTCGCGGATATTTGCGCCAGCTCCTCCAGAGCGAATTTTTTGATTAGCACGGCAATGAAAACTAAATGATAAAGTAAATCCCAATACGACAAGCCTAAAAATAAAGTTCCGATCATATAGCAGATCAGAGATGCCCTAAGCATCAGACAGTAATATCCGACCCATTCCAGTTCCGGGATGCCTTTGGTTTTTCGCATGAGCAGCGTTAGGTTGACTAACGAGCCAGCCAACAGCGAGAACCACAAGCCAAACGCCACAAAACCGTGCTCGGCTAGGATTTCCACGTAAGAACTGTGCCAATCGCGTAAGGTCACGAACTTCCACCCTTCAAAACCGCAACCGGTAAACGGATGACTTACCGCATAATTCCAGCCGTCGGTCCAGGCAACGATGCGGCCCATGGCCGATTGATCTTCTTCATAGCTTTCCATGGTATGCATACGTCCGAACCATTCATCCGGTAAATAATCCTTAACGAAAAATACCCCGACGAAAACCAGTGGAATCGTTAAATATTTCCGTCCTGAGTTTGAAATCAAGATGAACGTCAATGCAATCATTGTCAATAACGCGCCGCGAGACCAAGAGGATAAAGCGGCCGCGTAAATAACCGGTACCGAAAATAAAGTAACTCTCTTCAATAATTCATTTTTGAGTTCGCGTCGAAAGATTAATAATAATGGAATAACCATTAGCATTGCTATCGCGAATTGATTGTTGTCTTCGAATTGAGTACCTGGTGGACCGTAAACTCGATGAGAAAACCCTTTGGCTATCGCGAATATTCCTCCTTTGACGGCTACAATGCCGATAGAAATACCAATAGTCGATATCAGGTAGTACAATTTAGTTCTTGTGTTGATTAGAGTCAGTGTAAAGTAAAACGGTATATATATTTTTGTGACAAACCAGAAGCGGGACCAAGCAATATCTTGAAGCGGCGACTGAGTCGTCGTAAACATGAAATACACCCATAATAAGAAGAAGACGGTGACTCTCCAGTCTTTGGGTATCGGTTGCTTATCTTTGGTGGTAAATGTACTGATTACGACAACCAAAAATAAAATCATGTAAACCGGTAAGGTACGTACGAAGCCCCAAGCATAGGCATGAGGATTCATGTAACTGAAAATCGCCAGTGACAAAACGCCCCACCAAGGCCGTTTGATAGCGGCTACAATGCAGCCTGAAAGAAAGATAAGTACAACGATGTCGCGCACGTGAGGCCTGTGTGTTGATTAGATCCTATAGTCTGGGTTTTCTTTCCATCGACTAAAGTAACCGCATATTTGCCCAAGTGCATGTGTGAAATTCATGCATTTCCTTAATTCAAGTTTTTGGTTCTTTAATGCCAAAGTTAGCCACAAAAAAAATAATTTTAATGCCTGACTAAATAGAAATAGAGGAACTCCAAAAAAATTGCGTTTATATTTAATTCCGCAATTATAGGCGCTTCTAAAGCCGGAGCTAAAATGTAATTTTAGGAAGTAGCTAGGCTTCAACCGCCAAGGTTCGACGGAATGTAGAACCGTCATATCTGGGCGGTAGCGGATTTTCATAGCGGAATTCAGAAGGAGGCCGAACATCATAACATCTTCACCGCCACCGATTGCTTTTCCCTGCCTGTCGTAACGCTTGTCGAACCGTAGATCTGGATTTTCGCGGAATATTTTCATGTCGTATGCGATATTCGCAGTCCATAACGGTGTGTCCTTACTTGTCACCCAAAACGGCGCTTCACCGTAATCAGTGGCGGCGAGAAAGCCAAGTAATTCGTCTCCGAGCCATTTTGGCCGTCGTTGACCAGTGAAGTCGACCACCACTTTCCCTCCGGCAACTTGAGCACCTTCGTTGCAGATGGCGTCGGTAGCAGCGTATAGCAGTCCGGGTAATGGAATTTCATCATCGTCGATAAATACCATTATGTCAGAACTCATCGCTTCAATTAAACAGCGGTTGCGGGCCGCGACGATGCCTTGTTCAGTTTCGGTAACCCATCGAAGCGTAGCTCCTGGGTTTGTCGACAATTCGGCTAGTTCAAGTTCGGTGTGGTCGGTACTGTTGTTGTTAACGACTAAAATTTCGTAAGGGATAGGGCATTCTTGCTCCCGAATAGCATCCACTAATTTTCGAAGCCGATCGGCCCGATTGTAGCTGCACATGGCATAAGTTAGTTTTAGTTTTGGATCCATTTGTTCGACATAGCGAAAATGATTTAAGGAAGCTCGTAACGGATATCTTTTGGGTCTTTAGCAACTCCGGTAGAGAGTGTAGACAAAAAATATTTTTATCGCCATGAAACTAAAAGATGATCCGGCGGTTGACCGCCTACCTGGACGCGATGGGCTTTAAAATCAATGGGTTGTTAATTGGTTGCCGATGCCACTGACGCTGGTTCATTTGCAGAAATGCAGAAGGAAAATCACTCGGACTTTACTAATCCGAGTCGATCTAGGAGCCTGTCGGAATAATAACGCATCACTTTCGGCCAAGAGACATCATTATCGGCAAAAGACAGTTTTCGCGCTAAAATCTTGTCATCGTCGCCGGAAAAAATGGTAATTCTCCGAATTAACAGCGGATTTGGCTCTAAATGTAGCCATCCTGGCTGAGTAGTACACGCCAAGTTGTATCCCGCCTCCCTCGCGGCGATCAGCGAATCAGTGTTATAACGGCCGAAAGGGTAGGCTAGGCTGGTGACCGAGCTATTTGTCAAAGTTTCTAACAGTTTCTTCGAGTGAATAAGTTCGTCGATTTGCGCGTTTAGGTGGAGGCTTGGTAGTTCTCTATGGCTGCAGGTGTGAGAGCCGATTTCCATGTGGTTGCGATGCATATCCAGAATTTGTTCGTGCGATAGCAAGTCGTTTTGAGGCGATCGGAAAGGTAGCCAGTTTGCGCTGTTGGAGATGTGTTTTGTCGCTATAAACCAAGTCGCCTTCATTTGGTTTTCTAACAAAGGTAAATATGCTCCTAAGTAATTATCGAGATAGCCGTCGTCAAATGTTAGGATGACTGTCTTTTCTGGAAGCGATTTTATATCGAGTAAATCTCTAAATAACGCGGTATGCCAGCCATTTTTTTTAAAGTATTGTATGTGCTTTTTAAACAGGCGAGCCTGTAAGGAATACCGGGAGATAGGTGTCTCTTTCGGTGTTCCGTGATACATTAATACGATGGGGCTAGGATATCGGCTCATATTGATTAATATTTTTATTGGTTTTCGATATTTAACATATTTTTAGTGATTAATATGTGAATGCTTGTGAAATATTCCGAAATTCTGCTGAGTTATCGTGCGCCGATGCTTCTAAAAAGTCTGCTAAAATTAATTGAATGCTTCATGTTTTTATATTGGCTCTTATGAAATTTTATTTTTGGATGTATAGGATTTTAATGATTTTGAGGTGTTATGTCTGATAATCCACTTGTATCAATAATTATGCCGTGCTTCAATGCGGCAAAGTATATTGAAAATACAATTACACGTTTATTCGAGCAAACCTATTCTTGTTTTGAGCTTATTGTGGTTGACGATGGTTCTCGCGACGAAAGTTTGGCAATTTTAAACCGTTTATCCGGCTACTATCCAGCGATATCGGTTGTGACGCAAGCTAACCAAGGGGCTGGTGCCGCGAGGAATGTGGGATTAAAGTTGGCGCGCGGTGAATTTGTGGCTTTTTTGGATGCTGATGATGGTTGGGATGCGGAGTTCTTAAGTGTGATGGTAGCGGAGTTAGTGTCGAATCCCGATGTCGTGCTGGTTTACTGTGGTTGGCAAAATCTAGGGTTGCAGGACAAGTTTTGTCGACCTTATATTCCGGATGATTTTGAACGCAAGGAAAAGATTCTTGAGATTTTGGCTGCTTGTCCTTGGCCAATTCACGCTGCTTTGATTCGTAAGGCTGTTATTGACCAAGTTGGTGGGTTTGATGAATCCTTGACGTCGTGTATGGATTATGATTTGTGGCTGCGCATAGCAATACCGGGGCTTATTCATCGGGTTGAGAAAGTATTGGCCTATTATTTTCACCATGACGGTGATCAGATTACTAAGAATCGGTTAAAAATCGCACTAAATCACTGGCATGTTCAGCAGAAGTTTTTGCGTGCTCATCCGGATGTTGTTAATAAGATTGGGAAAGAACGAGTGGCTGATGTTACTAAGGGGAGATTGTTGCGGCAAGCATATAAAAATTTTTGGGATCGAGATTTGATAACCGCGCAAACTTTGTTTAGGAAGTTGTTATTTTCCGGTTATTTTTGTATTGCCGATTTAAAGTACATGTTGCCCGCTTTACTGCCGTATGGTTTGTATCGCAATTTAATTGTTTTTTTTGATCGAGGCGATCAAAAATAATCGACTGGTACTTCTGCTGAGTTGATTTTATGGTTTTTTATCATAATGGTGGATATTGAATTTTAGTTCTTATGCTGTTTTATATTTTTTAATTCGCAAAAGCCCTTTCCATTTCTCCGCTTCCGATTTTAGCGACTGGATAGGTAGCGCTAGGAACAAAAAAGTGTAAAAGGCGCTACCGGATGTTACTAAACAAAATAGCCGTAATTTTATCTCCAAATTGGGTTGGTATCGATCCAGGGCCCATGCAGTTACGGCGAGTTCGACAAATAATAAGCTATTTAAAATTATTGCGGGTTTCAATGCTGTCAGTAGGTTGTGTAATGAAACTCGAATTTTATTCATAGCTACTAATGTAGCGGTAAGGTGTATAAAAACAATGCCAGGCAACAATGCTAAAGATATTATGGTTAAATCGCCTTGTTTTGTTCCGTACCAACAGCCTGCGCTGATTGTAACCAGGCTAACAAATTGAAGCATTATTTCAGCGCCGAGTGTATTTTGGGCTGCAAGAACGGCTCCAGATGGGTTTCCTATGCATGCGAACATTCTGGATATTGAAATTATTTGGAGTGGAGCGGCGGCCGGCAACCATTTTTCGCCGAAAATGGTTATTATAAATTCTTCCGATGTCCAGAGTAGGCCTACATAAAATGGGAAGGTGTAAGTTGTGACTAAAGTTATGGTCCTTAGGAAGATATATTTACTTTTATCCAGGTTGTCTTGATAGGAGGATAATGCTCTGAAAACTGTATCGTATGCTGATGCGGCAATAAATGAAAATGGGTAGGCGCTTAAGCTTTCGCCTTTGTTAAAAAGTCCTACGCTATATGGGCCCAATGTTTTTCCAATTATAAAATTTGGAGCTTGATTGCGTAGATAAACTAAAATATCGTTTGCGGTAAACTTCGCCCCCATTATACCGAGACTTTTGGCTATTTGGTAATCGTATTTAATGCGCAACGGGAGTCTTGCAAAATAAATTGTAAGGGGAATTATGGTTATAGCGCCGACCAACCCGCCCCATATTAGACTCCATACGCCGTGATTGTAATGAGCAAAAGTTATGCTGGCAATACCGGTTGCTAGTCCGCTTATTATTGCATTTGTGGTTATTATATTAAACTTCATGTCCCTAATTAATTTCGATCTAGGTACATTAAGGAATGGTCTGGTTAGGAAGCTCAAGGCGGATACGCGAATTAGATCCGTATAGATAGGATTGCGCATGTAATCGGCCAAGTACGGAGCAGAATAGTAGAATAACGCATAGATGACGCAGCAGATCAACAATTGGACTGTAAATACAACTTGAAAATGGGCGGCATGTACTTGCTTTGCTTGGATTAGGGCGCCGCCCATGCCAGCGCCTGATATGAATCCCGCCAGTCCCGTGAAGATTTGGATGGCAACTACCAGGCCAAAATCTTCCGGGGTTAATAATCTAGCGAGTATTACACCGAATAAGAACTGACTGGTTTGTTCGGCAAATTTCCCAATTACCACCCAAATGCTGTTTTTTCGGATTTGATCTTTTGGTTGAGTCATTTTGGGGTGTGCTTTTTATTGATTGCAGGTGTGGAAGTTGCTGATAATCAACTAACGGTTCGTATGCTATCGAATCTATTCGATAGATCGTAGTAACAGTTTGGTGGGTATTCCCGAGGTTTAAATTAAACTTATATGTTGGAGAAAAAAATCGTCGGGTCTTTTTTGATTTTTCATTCTAGTGGCTTGCGATATAAGCCTAACGTCTTTAAGTCGGTCTATAAAATCATTTCTCGGCTTTTCCCGAATCATTCTGCTTGGTCGCGCGCTGGTGGGTGGAGAGGTCGCTCACATTGTTTGGTTATCGGCTTGATGAGCCAGTCAAGTGCATGAGACCTGGCTTTCCCCTTATCTAGTCCAACAGGTTCTCCTTGGATCGCGGATCGCTGCCACATTTTAGCCGAAGTTGAGGGGAGCAGGGGTAAGTGAATAACCAAGTACTTTACTAGGTAAATAAATTGGACTAGAATGGTCTCAATTGTGAGGTTTGAATGTTGAAGCTTAGTAAGTTGACCGACTACGCAACCGTGATACTTAGCGTGATCGCGCGGGACCAATCCCGCGTACATGTGGCCTTAGAGCTGTCTAGGACCACGGGGATTGCGCTGCCCACGGTCAGTAAAATCTTGAAGATATTAACCAAGGCCGGCGTACTTGCTTCCGTTCGAGGTGCGAAAGGCGGCTATTCGTTGGCCAGGGAACCGGAACGGATTTCGGTGGCTACCGTCATCAGTGCCTTGGAGGGGCCGATCGCCTTGACCGAATGTACCGTTTCTCACAAAGGTTGCGATCAAGCCAGCGGTTGTCGGATTCAAGGCAGGTGGCACCTGCTGAACGACCGGATCGCTCAAGCGTTGGAGTCGGTTTCGTTAGCCGACATGATCGTTCCGTTCAAACCGCCCGAAGAAGTCACGATACCCGTGAGTCGTTTATTCCGTTAATTCAGCGAGAGTGCCCATGTCCGCAACCGCCCAAGAAATCGAACAACTGATCAGTCAGGAATACAAGCAAGGCTTCGTCACTGAATTGGAGGTCGACACCTTTCCGCCCGGTCTCGACGAAGACGTGATCCGCAGACTGTCCAAGGTGAAGAACGAACCGGAATTCATGTTGGAATACCGTTTGAAAGCCTTTCGCCACTGGCAAACCATGCCGGCGCCGGATTGGGCTCAGCTCAAGATCGATCCTATCGATTATCAAGCCATCAGCTATTACTCGGCGCCAAAATCCAAAAAGGCCGGACCGAAGTCTCTGGACGAAGTTGACCCGGAATTGTTGGATACCTATAAAAAGCTCGGCATACCGCTCGACGAACAAGAACGTCTGGCCGGCATCGCAGTCGATGCCGTGTTTGACAGCGTATCGGTTGCAACCACGTTTAAAGGCAAGTTGAAAGACGCCGGCGTGATTTTCTGCCCGATTTCCGAAGCGTTGCAAGAACATCCGGACTTGGTTAAGCAATACCTCGGTACCGTGGTGCCGGTTGGCGACAACTTTTTCGCCGCGTTGAATTCAGCGGTATTCACCGACGGGTCTTTCGTTTACATTCCCAAAGGCGTGCGTTGTCCGATGGAGTTATCGACCTATTTCCGGATCAATGCCGCCAACACCGGCCAATTCGAAAGAACCTTGATCATCGCCGACGAAGGCTCGCATGTGTCGTATTTGGAAGGCTGCACCGCACCGATGCGCGACGAAAATCAGCTGCACGCGGCGGTTGTCGAATTGGTCGCGCTGGACAATGCACAAATCAAATATTCCACCGTGCAAAACTGGTATCCGGGCGACAAGGACGGCAAGGGCGGCATCTATAACTTCGTGACTAAGCGCGCCGAGTGTCGCGGTCACAATTCCAAAGTGTCCTGGACCCAGGTGGAAACCGGCTCGGCGATTACTTGGAAATATCCAAGCTGCGTGTTGCTGGGCGACGATTCGGTCGGCGAATTTTATTCGGTGGCTTTGACCAATAATCTGCAGCAAGCCGACACCGGCACCAAGATGATCCATATCGGTAAAAACACCCGCAGCACCATTGTGTCCAAGGGTATTTCCGCCGGTCGGGCACAAAACACCTATCGCGGTTTGGTCAAGGTTGCCAAGTCCGCCGAAAATGCCCGCAATCACACCCAGTGCGACTCGTTGCTGGTCGGCGACCGCTGCGGCGCCCATACCTTTCCTTACGTGGAGGTAAAGCAGCCGACCGCGCAGGTCGAGCATGAAGCTACGACATCCAAAATCAGCGAAGATCAATTGTTCTTCTGTCAGCAGCGCGGTTTGTCCGCCGAAGATGCGGTATCGATGATTGTGAATGGGTTTTGTAAGGAAGTGTTCAAGGAATTGCCGATGGAGTTTGCGGTGGAGGCACAGGCTTTGTTAGGGATTAGTTTGGAAGGGGCGGTTGGTTGATGGCGGAATTGAATACCGACTACTTCGCTCGTTGCATTGCCACTTTGGAACGTGCGCAAGGGTATCTGAGCGAGCGCACCGACGACGAAGCGATGTACGACATTTATCGCGCCGCGTGCGTCAAGGAATTCGAGATTATTCTGGAGCAGTCGGGTAGGTTGCTGAAAAAATGTTTGAAACCCTATTTCGCATCGCCCAAGCAAGTTGACGCGTTAACGTTCAAGGATGTATTTCGCCATGCGGCCAAGCATGGCTTGATTTCGGTGGAGGCTGTCGAACGTTGGTTGCAATATCGGGATAACCGTAACGATACCGCCCACGATTACGGCGAAGGTTTTGCGGAGGAAACCTTGAATCTTTTGCCGCAATTTATTTTCGATGCCAAACAGCTTAACGACGTTATCGCTAAACGGGCATGAATTCGAGCGGATTATTGTTGCGGGAGCAGGATAAGCGCTGCTTATTGCAGTTATTGACCGAGTATCTCCCTGGCGTCAGCGCCTGGGCCTATGGTTCGCGGGTTAATGGCGATGCGCACGACGCCAGCGATTTGGATATTGTTTTGCGTGCGCCTGATTTGAGCAAAATTCCGCTGGAGAAGTTGGAAAGTTTTTTGGAAGCGGTTAGGGAATCGAATATTCCAATTTTGATTGAGGCGCGCGATTGGGCGAGATTGCCGGAGTCGTTTCATCGGGAGATTTTGCGGAATTATGTGGTGTTGGGGGAGTGAGTTTCGGTTTTCGTAGGTTGGGTTTACCCTTAGGGCATAAAAGGCGACAGCCGTAACCCAACACGTCGGCTTTTGTTTTTTAAGGTGTCGCTGTCGCGACGGGTTTTGTTTTAAGTCGGGTTTCGGCCCGACAGCCGAGGTACTTTCGCTACGAAAACCATCCCTGGTTTTCGCCCTGCGGGCCAGCCTATCGGCTGTTCAAATTCGTTCCAGACGAATTTGTGTTTGTCCAAAGAAAAGTACCCAAAAGAAAGGACACCCCATGCCGCTTGGCTCACTCGGCACATCCATGTGCCTCGCCCTGCGGGTGCTCGGCGCGGCAACAGGGGGATAAAACCCGTCGCGGGATTGAAAGTGGATGGATATTTTGAGGGTGGCGAGAATTTGTAGGATATGCCGACGATAGGAGCCGCATCGTTTGATCGACGCGTATCATTTTGAATGTACATCACATCAACCAGGTTAGGCAAACGTGAAAGTAATTTGTTTTTTTTCAATGTTTTTGTTGTTTATGCCAGTCGCATATGCAAAACCATGGGACATAACTGAAGAGATGCTTCAGGAGATGGTACAAGTTATGCCGGTGTTCGAAGAGCGGATGGCGGGCCAAATGGGTTGTCCAAGTCAATCTAAGGGTACTAGGATAGAAAATCAAAAAGGGTTTAACTTCGAAGTTACCTTTTTAGACGATACTTGTACCAATGACTTATTTTTTAGTCGTGAGGCAATAATTGATAAATTCAAACTGTTACTTCAGTGGCGAGAGATGGCATCGTGGTTTCAGCGAGGATTCTTTTTTAACTATATATATAAAGATAAGAATAATAAAATACTCGCTGAAATGAAAGTGGATAGGGAGGCTCTTTTCGGAAAGCCAATTTCTATTTTCCATGAAGAAGAAAGTGGGCCACAATTTATTATTGATGTAGGTGATCAAAGAATTAGCCTAAATTCATTCGGATTGCCAATTACTGATTTGATTGTTCCTGGAAAGCCTGTAAGCGAGAAATATTGCGATATTGAGTTCAAGCAGGAGCGAAGTTTTTTTGTGAGTGATAACGTGTCATTGGTTTTTTCTGTAATTCAACTTTCAGAGAATTGGCCGGTTGAAGATCAGTTGCGTTGCATGAATGTTGGTGACTTTGATTTGATATTTTCAGGTAAAAATTTTAAAGACTTTAGGGTTCTAAAGGCGCCGGCAGATAAATTTGTCTCGGATGACATGAATTTAGTTTTTAAGGTTGTTGACAAGACAAAAGCAAATAATGAGGTAATTTGGGTTGCTTTTTCAAGGCTTTTAGGGAATCGAAAGGCTGTGTATTTTGGATTTGGTGGTCCAGCAAACGAAAGTACGGAACAATTGATAAAAAGCATTATGGACTCCGTACGCATTAATAATATTGACGATAAAGCTAATTAGATATGTAAGGTGGGTGCGATTTATCCAGAAAAGAATGTACTGAGTGAATACGAAGCGCATCGCTCCGAACGATGCACCTCATGTTGTTCGGCACATCCTATGAAGGGTTGTCTGATTTGCAGCCATTAAGGAATGGTAAATCGGTCAATTCTGGAGATGGTTTTCGTCCCTTATGCCGCGCCGAGCACCCGAGGGTTTGAGCGGATTTGCCAGTAGGGGCGATGCAGGGATGCATCGCGTTTTACGTAAGGGCTGGGAAGTCCCTTCGGAAAACCCCGCTCAAACCTGAGGAGCGCAGGGAACAAGCGGCATCCGGGTGTCGTTTCTTTTGGACACTTTTCTTTGGATAAGCAAAGAAAAGTATCTCGGTTGTCGGTCCGACAAATCGGCAGGATAGCCGATTTGCATGCGGAGCACCCGCAGGGCGAAACACATGGATGTGTTTCGTGAAACCGACGTTAAAACACCGTCGCGATAGCGACACAAAAACAAAGATTTAATGCTGGGTTTCACTTCGTTTTACCCAGCCTACATTTTAAAAACTTAGGTGACTAAACGTATGCTCAGCATCAAAAATCTCCACGTAACCATTAACGACAAACCGATACTAAAGGGCCTGACCTTGGACATCAACCCAGGCGAAGTCCATGCCGTCATGGGCCCCAACGGCGCCGGCAAGAGTACCTTGTCGCACGTGCTGTCCGGCAAGCCGGGTTATGAAGTCACTGCCGGCAGCGTGACCTATAACGGCAAGGATTTGCTGGACATGGCCCCGGAAATTCGTGCCCGCGAAGGCGTGTTTCTGGCGTTTCAATATCCGGTCGAGATTCCCGGCGTCAGCAATATTTATCTGCTCAAAGCGGCGTTGAACGCGATGCGCAGGCATCGCGGCTTGCCGGAGGTCGATGCGATGGACTTTCTGACCTTGGTGAAAGGTAAGGTCAAATTGCTGCAGATGGACGAGAAGTTCTTGTATCGTGCGGTCAACGAAGGCTTTTCAGGCGGCGAGAAGAAACGTAACGAAATTCTGCAGGCGGCGATCCTGGAGCCGAATTTGTGCATCCTCGATGAAACCGATTCCGGTTTGGACATCGACGCATTGCGCATCGTCTCCGAAGGCGTCAATTCCTTGCGTAACGCCGAACGCTCCTTCCTGATGATTACGCACTACCAACGCTTGCTCGATTACGTTAAACCCGACGTGGTGCATGTGCTGGCGGACGGCAAGATCGTTAAATCCGGCGGGCCGGAGCTGGCGCTGGAATTGGAAGAAAAAGGCTACAGTTGGCTGGAAGGGCAGGCGGCATGATGAGCAAAACAACCCACGATCCGTATTTGACGGCCTATCCGGCCTTGGCCGATAGTTTGCCCGGTCGGGAGCTACCGTGGTTGCAAACGCTTCGCGGCGAAGCTTTGCAAGCGTTCGGCGAACGCGGTTTTCCCGGTCACCGCGAGGAAGAATGGCGCTATACCGACCTGTCGGCGTTGAGCAAAACCGTGTTCGCGCCGACGACCGGTCAAGCGGTCGACGTCGCATGGTTGAGTCAATATCGGCTGGAAGATGCCATCAGCGTGGTCTTGGTTAACGGCCGCTTCGCGGCGGACCTGTCGTGCATCGACGCCGATGCCGGCGCGGTGACCGTGTCGAGTCTCAAGGATTTGTTGACCGAAACCCCGGCGGTGTTGGAAGGGAGATTGGGTCAGGCGGTGACGACAGCCGAGCACAGCTTGGTGGCGTTCAATAACGCCTGGTTCGGCGATGGTGTCGTGATTGAAGTCGCGGCGAAGCAGGCGCTCGACAAACCGCTGCAGATTCTGCACGTCGTGACCGAAACGAACGCGTTGGCAGCGACGCGCAACCTGATCATCGTTAACGACCGGGCGGACGCCGTTTTTATCGAAACCTATGTCGGCAGCGTAGACAGTTATTTCAGTGCCTCGGTCAACGAGTGTCTGCTGGGGCGCAACGCCGGCTTGACGCTGTACAAGGTGCAACTGGAAGCCGAAAAAGCCCGGCATTTTGGCGGTACTTACGTCAAACAAGCGCCGGACAGCCGCTTTGTTCACCACAACTTTGCGCTCGGTAGCCTGTTGGCGCGGAGCGACATTCACAGCGATTTGGACAAAGCCTCGGAATGCACTTTAAATGGCTTGTTCGTCGCCAGCGGCCGCCAGCATCTGGACAACCATACCCGCATCAACCATTTGCAGCCGCACGGCATCAGCCGCGAATATTACAAAGGCGTGCTGGATAACAGGGCACGGGGCGTGTTTCAGGGCCGGGTGATTGTCGCCGAAGGCGCGCAACACACCGATTCGGATATGAATAATCGCAATCTGCTGTTATCCGCGGATGCAGAGGTGGATAGCAAACCGCAATTGGAGATTTACAACGACGACGTCAAGTGTTCGCACGGCGTGACGGTCGGCCAGTTGGAGGAAAAGTCGGTGTTCTATTTGCAATCGCGTGGTGTCGATGAGGCAACCGCGCGGAATATTTTGACCTTTGCGTTTGCCAACGAGATGGTCGATAAGGTCGAAAATGCCGAGTTGAAAGGTTTGTTGCTGAAAGAATTGTTACAGCGGTTTCCGGCGATCAGTTTATAAAATAGCCGCGACCGATACCCGAAGCGCCGGTAACGCCACCAAGTCGATGCTATCGGCGGTTGTCAGCACGGATTGATTCAGATAGTCGCCGTCTTGCGGTTGCCGATACACTTCCAGGCACTGGTCGATCAGGTTGACGATCCAGTATTCGCTAATACCGTGGGTGGCATACAGGCGCAGTTTTTGAGTGCGGTCGAAGCGCAAAGTGCTGTCGGAGACTTCGATCAGCAAGAGCACGTCGGCGGCGTTGGGATGGCGGGTGGTGTAGTCGTCGGTATCGGGTTTAACCAGAACCAGATCGGGTTCCGGTTCGGACAAGTCTCCGAGTTGGACTGGGCCTTGTACGCGAACTGTAACACCCTGGTTCCATAAGTGGGCAAAAATGCGATTTAAACGATCAACATGTCCTGCATGGTTAAATCCTATCGGTGACATGGTGAGAATTTCTCCTTCAATCAGTTCCAGTCGGCTTTCGGGCGGAAAAATGCCGGCTTCGCCCATGCGATGCCATTCGGCGATGTCGGTGAGGTGTTTTTGCGGAAAAACGGCGACCATAGTTTTATCCCATTTAGCGAATCGATCGGCTCGATTCTAGTGTGTAGTAATAACGAAATCAATTAAACCAAACAGTTAGCGATGAGCATATTTCCAGTAGAACAAGTCCGCGCCGATTTTCCTATCCTCGGCGAGAAAATTCGCAACAAGCCCTTGGTTTATCTGGACAACGCCGCCAGTTGCCAAAAACCGCAAGCGGTGATCGATGCCATCGTTCATACCTATAGTCGCGAATACGCCAACATCCATCGCGGCGTGCACACCTTAAGTGTCAAAGCCACGGATAAGTTTGAAGGTGCTCGGGAGAAAGTCAGGGCCTTCATCAACGCCAACAGCGACAAGGAGATTATCTTCGTGCGCGGCGCGACAGAAGCGATCAATTTGGTCGCGCAAAGTTACGGCAAGTCGCAATTGAACGCCGGCGACGAGATCGTCATCAGCGCGATGGAGCATCACGCCAATATCGTGCCTTGGCAGATGCTGTGCGAGCAGATCGGCGCGATGTTGAAAGTCGCGCCGATGGACCAAGCCGGCGAATTGCTGTTCGACGAATTCGAAAAGTTGCTGAACGCCAAGACCAAACTGGTGGCGATTACTCAAATGTCCAATGCGCTGGGCACGATCAATCCGGTCGAAAACATCATCGCCGCCGCCCACGCCAGAAACATTCCGGTATTGCTCGACGGCGCGCAGGCGATTCCGCACATGGCGGTGGATGTGCAAGCGTTGGACTGCGATTTTTACGTATTCTCCGGCCATAAGCTATACGGGCCGTCCGGCGTCGGCGTGCTGTACGGCAAGCAAGCCTTGCTGGAAGCGATGCCGCCGTACCAGGGCGGCGGGGATATGATACGCACCGTCACCTTCGAAAAAACCACTTACGCCGGCTTGCCGCATAAGTTCGAGGCCGGCACGCCGGCCATCGCCGAAATCATTGGTTTGGGGGCGGCCATTGATTACGTCGCGGCGGTCGGCGTTGCCAATATCGCGGCTTACGAAACCGAGCTGCTGGCTTATGCCACCGAACAGGCGCAACAAATCAAGGGTTTAAACATCATCGGTCAGGCGGCCCACAAGGGCGGCATCTTATCGTTCACGCTGGATAGGATTCACCCGCACGACATCGGCACCATGCTGGACAGTTTGGGCATTGCGATACGCGCGGGTCATCATTGCGCGATGCCGGTGATGGACTTTTACGGCGTGCCGGCCACGGCGCGCGCCTCGTTCGCCATGTACAATACCCGCCAAGAAATCGACGTATTGATGCAAGGCATCAAATCCTTAATAGAGGTGTTTGGCTAATGTTTGAAGACTTACGCGACCTATACCAAGAGGTCATATTCGACCACAACCGTAATCCGCGCAACTTCCGCATCATGGAAGAGGCCAATCGGCGGGTGGATGGTTTTAACCCTTTGTGCGGCGACAAGTTGACGCTGTTTTTGAAAATCGGTGACGATCGTGTGATTCAGGACGCCAGCTTTCAAGGCTCCGGTTGCGCGATTTCCACCGCGTCGGTGTCTTTGATGACCGAAATCATCAAGGGTTTGACCGAAGACGAGGCCGAAGCCTTGTTCAAGCAATTCCACGAAATGACCACCGGCAAGACCGAAGACATCAATCTGGAAGCGATCGGCAAGCTGGCGGTATTGGCCGGCGTCCGGGAATATCCGGCGCGGGTCAAATGCGCGACGCTGGCCTGGCATACGCTGGATGCGGCGTTGAAGAACGAGCGGGAAGCGGTTTCGACCGAGTAAACCGTGTTGAGGTTCGGTCCGGGTTGCGGGAATCGCCTTGGCTTGGCGTTGCTGTCATGACTCAGCTGGCCGTGATAGCCGGCAACCAGCGCTCGGCGGCCTTGGCCGAGCGGTTGAACGTTGATTTGTTGGATTTCGACGCCGCTAACTTGGACGCCGCGGAATTTTTTCTGGCTTATCGGGACGGTTGCCTGATGCTACTCGACCGGCAAACCCTGAAAAAAGGCGGGCTGACCGTCGAAATCGATCCGCGCCCCGGCGAGCAGCATTCCTATCCGGCGCCGAAAAAAGACCTGCTGGCCCAGGCCATCGGCAAGAAAACCCACACCGTGGTTGATGCTACCTGCGGTTGGGCGCAAGACAGTCTGGCCTTGTTTCGGATGGGTTATCAAGTGACTTGCATCGAGCGTTCGCCGGTGATGGCGGCCTTGATTCAGGACGGCTTCGAGCGGCTGGCGCAAAAAGATTGGGTGCGACGGCGCGAACTCTCGCCCCCGACGTTATTGATAGGCAACGCGATCGCATTGCTGGCCGATCTTCCGGAAGCGCCGGACTGTATCTATCTCGATCCGATGTTCCCAGCCAAGAAAAAGCAGAGCGCGGCCACGCGTAAATCCATGGCGATCCTGCGCGATATCTTGGGCGACGACCTGGATAGACAAGCCTTGTTCGATGCGGCATGGGCGGCAACCGGCAAGCGGGTCGTCGTCAAGAGCCCGGACCATGCCGAGCCGTTGGGCGGCAAACCAAGCCAAAGTTTTCAGGGTAAGTTGCTGCGTTACGATGTCTATTTGAAATGATGCGGTTTTGCGTAACCAATCTTCACCAACAGCGAGATTCGAGATGACGGAATGGATAGACGTGGTGGCGGAATCGGCGATGGCCGACCGCGAGCATGTGGTGGTCGATATCGACGGCGACGACGTGGCGGTCTTTAAAATCGACGGTCGGTTTTACGCGATTGCCGATGTGTGTACCCACGACGGAGCCGAAATCGCCAGCGGCGAGCTGGACGGCGATGAGATCGTTTGTCCTCGCCATGGCGCCCGGTTTTGCGTCAAGACTGGCCAAGTCAAATGCGCGCCGGCTTACGAAGATGTCGAGACCTTCCCGGTCAGGATAGTCGGCGGCGTGGTGCAAGTCAGCCGCCGGGACTGACCGGCGGCGCGGCCGGCTCGGTTTTTTCACCGGTGTTGCTCTTCGAATCCGGATGGTCGAACACGTTGTTGAAGTTAAAGCCTTCGTCGATCGAGCTCATGTCGGCGATGATTTTTCGGCTTAGCGGTTCCAGGGCCATACTGGAGTAGGTGGCCGTTCGCATTAGATTCTCGGTCTGGGTTTGCTTGGTCTTATATTGGCTGTAAAACGCGAACATCAGCGCGGCGATACCGGTCACGGTGGTTTGCATGATCGGCGATTGCAGCCAGGGCCAGTGTTGTTCCCGGCTCTTGAACATCACGCCCAGCGCCGGCCATAGGAAAACCGCGATCGCAGCGGTCACGGATAAGCCGAAAAATAGCGAATTCCAAGCTTTGTAGCTTCTGGCCTTGATATACAAGTCGTAGATCAGGATCAATTTTTTCTCTTCGTCGCTACCGGCTTTCAGTTGGACGGCATCGGCCCGGCAGGCGGAAATTTTGGCGTAGTTCATTAGCAGCCCGGCACTGCTCTGATTCGGCGACAGAATGCCGATCAATTCCCGGTTATCGCAGTTTTCCGACGCGCAGCCGGTCAGCAACAGCAACAGCAACAGCAACAGCAAAAGGCAGGGTAGCGTGGACTTCGACATGGTGGGCTCCGTTAAGCTATCGTGGCCGATTGTGGCACATTCGGGCGACTTTACCCTTTCCGTGTTGGCGATGTCGGTCTGAATTTCAAAACCGGTTTGCCCGTCCGCGGTTAACCTTGTAACCTGTTCGCCCGTTTCAAACTCCCTTTAGATTTGCCATGCACCACTTGATTTGGAATATCGACCCGATTCTGTTCGATATCGGCTTTGTGAAAATTCGCTGGTACGGCCTGATGTTTGCGATGGGCTTCGTCGGCAGCTTCTTGACGATGCAGTGGATGTACCAACGCGAGGGTAAGAATGTCGAAGAACTGGACACGCTGCTGTGGTACATGGTGATCGCGACGATACTCGGGGCCAGGTTGGGTCACACGTTGCTGTACGACCCGGCCTACTATTTGTCGCACCCATTGAAAATTCTGGCGATCTGGGAAGGCGGTTTGGCTAGCCACGGCGCGACGCTGGGCATCATATTGGCCTTGTACTTGTACCGGCGCCGTTACGGCGACGGATTCTTTTGGTTGCTGGATCGGGTCAGTATTCCGACCGCATTGGCCGGCGCGCTAATTCGCATCGGCAATTTTTTTAACTCGGAAATTCTCGGCACGCCCAGCGAACAGCCGTGGGCAGTGGTGTTCAGCCGGATCGATCCGCTGCCGAGGCATCCGGTGCAACTCTACGAAGCGGCCTGCTATTTGGCGATTTACGCGATCTGTTTGACGATTTATCGCAAGCATGCCGACAAGCCAGGCTTCTCGTTCGGTTGCTTTTTGACGCTGTTGTTCAGCGTGCGCTTTGGATTGGAATATTTCAAAACCGAGCAGGCGATGTACGAGACTGCGTGGGCTATCACCACCGGTCAACTGTTGAGCATTCCGTTTGTGCTGGCCGGGGTGGCGTGTATCGTCTGGAGTCTGAAAAACCGCAAAGCCATCGCGGCGGCGTAATCGTTTACAATAACCGGTTTTTTAACGCGGAGACCCCAGGCTTCGGTCAGGGTTTTAATAGTTGATGCTAGAAATTAATCCTATCAAATACAAGATTGCCGATTTGCGCGAACGCACCGCCGGGCTGAAAACCTATCTGGATTTCGATACCAAAAGCGAGCGGCTGGTCGAAGTATTGCGGGAACTGGAAGACCCGGCCATTTGGAACAAGCCCGAGCAAGCGCAGGCGATGGGCAAGGAAAGGGCGATGCTGGAAGGCATCGTCAATACCATCAAGGACCTGGAGCAAGGGCTGAACGACGCCGAAGAATTATTGGCGATGGCGGTCGAGGAAAACGACGAAGACACCGTCGAAACCGTCGCTACCGATCTGGAAACTTACGAGAAACAAGTCGCCGGTCTGGAATTCCAGCGTATGTTCGCCGGGGAAATGGACCCGAACAATGCGTTTTTGGACATTCAGGCCGGTTCCGGCGGCACCGAGGCGCAGGATTGGGCCTCGATGATAGAACGCATGTATTTGCGCTGGGGCGAGGCCAAGGGCTTCAAGACCGAACTGATCGAAGAATCGCCGGGCGACGTGGCCGGCATCAAGAGCGCGACGATCAAATTCGAAGGTCCTTACGCCTTCGGCTGGTTGCGCACCGAAACCGGCGTGCATCGATTGGTGCGCAAATCGCCGTTCGACTCCGGCAACCGCCGCCATACCTCGTTTGCGTCGGTGTTCGTATCGCCGGAAATCGACGACGACATCGAAATCGACATCAACCCCGCCGATTTGCGCATCGACGTGTACCGCGCCAGCGGCGCCGGTGGTCAGCACGTCAACCGGACCGAATCGGCGGTTAGGATTACGCATAACCCCAGCGGCATCGTCACCCAATGCCAAAGCGATCGTTCGCAGCACAAGAACAAAGACACCGCGATGAAGCAGCTGAAAGCCAAGCTGTACGAGATGGAAATGCTGAAACGCAACGAAGGTTTACAGGCGATCGAAGACTCCAAATCCGACATCGGCTGGGGCAGCCAGATTCGCTCTTATGTGCTGGACCAATCGCGGATCAAGGATTTGCGCACCAATGTCGAAACCGGCAATACCCAAGCAGTGTTGGACGGCGCACTGGATCAGTTTATCGAGGCGAGTTTGAAGAGCGGGTTGTAATGCTCTGGTACGATAAATAACGGGCTATGAATAAAAATGAGTTGGAGACGTTATCAGCTATTAGAATTAAAGAAGCTGAAATTCTCTTAAATGCGGAGTGTTATCACGGTGCTTATTACCTGGCCGGATATGCTCTGGAATGCATTTTGAAAGCTTGTATTGCCAAACAAACCAAGCAGTTCGATTTTCCGGATAAAAAACTCGCCTGCGATAGTTATACCCACGATCTAGCTAAACTGCTTATTACCGCTGGATTGAAACAAGCATTGATGCTACAAGAAAGTAAAGACATTAATTTTAAGCTAAATTGGTCTGTGGCCAATAAGTGGTCGGAAGAATCTCGTTATGACCATTCTATCCAAAAACAAGATGCCAGAGATTTATTTGAGGCTATTACTGAAAACGAATCAGGAGTATTGCCATGGCTAAAGAAATATTTATGACGCAATGGTTTACCGAGGCAATGCGTTTGGCTGGTGAACGTTTAATAAAAAAATTAGATGAATCAGATGCCCGGGTTGCTGCCGCTTTTTGGGTTTTGGATGAAAAAGAAAATAACTGGGAGTTGGTTATAGTATCTCCCTTGGTCGGAAGTGAAGGGCCTAGGAGTTATTACAAAAGGATTAATGATATTAACGAGGCCTGCTCGGATGATGAGAGCGTTGTTTCTTTGCACGATATTCGGGTGGCTAATATCCATAATCGTATTGTCGATGCAATGCGGAATAGTGTATTAGCCGGAACTCAACTTGGGAATAATCGGATGGGGAAAAATTATATGGATGGTATCTATATTGAGGATATGTATCTGTATAAGATCGACTGGGATATGCTTTCCAAGTTAAATGATTTAAATCGGGTGGCTTAGTTATTAAGCCCCAATAAATAGTAGTTATAGAATATTAATAAAATGTCAGAACTCGAACAAGACGAACAGGAACAGATCAAACAACGCCGGGAAAAACTGAATGCCATCCGCGAGGAGGGCATTGCTTTCCCGACCGATTTTCGCCGCAATGTGGTGGCGGGCCAATTGTTGGCCGAATACGGCGATAAATCCGAGGAAGAGCTGCTGGCCGAGCCGATTCGGGTCAAGATCGCCGGACGGATGATGACCCGCCGGATCATGGGCAAGGCCAGTTTCTGCCATTTGCAGGACATGTCCGGGCAAATCCAGGCCTACGTCGCGCGCGATAATTTGCCGGAAGGCGTTTACAACGATCAGTTCAAAAAGTGGGACATCGGCGACATCCTGGGGGCCGAAGGGGTTTTGTTCAAAACCAAGACCGGCGAACTCAGCGTCAAGGTCGATGACATTCGCCTGCTGACCAAGGCGTTGCGGCCTTTGCCGGAAAAATTTCACGGCATCGCCGATCAGGAGATCAAATACCGCCAGCGATATCTGGATTTGATCATGAGCGACGAGACTCGCAAGACCTTCCTGATGCGTTCGAAAATCGTCAATTACATCCGCGAATTTTTGATCGCCCGTGACTTCCTGGAGGTGGAAACGCCGATGATGCAAGTCATCCCCGGCGGCGCCACCGCGCGGCCGTTTACCACTTTCCACAACGCGCTGGATATGGAGTTGTATTTGCGCATCGCGCCGGAACTATATCTAAAGCGGCTGGTGGTCGGCGGTTTCGAGCGGGTGTTCGAGATCAACCGCAACTTCCGCAACGAAGGCCTTTCGACCCGGCACAATCCCGAGTTCACGATGATGGAGTTCTACCAAGCCTACGCCGAATACGGCGACTTGATGGATTTGACCGAGGCCTTGCTGAAAGGCATCGCCGAAGACGTGGTCGGTAACAGCATCATCGAATACCAGGACGATCGATACGACTTCGGCCAGCCGTTCGCGCGGATGACGGTGCTGGAATCCATCCTGCATTTCAATCCGGAACTGACGCCGGCCGATCTGAGCACTCGAGAAGCGGCCGTGAAAGTCGCCGAAAATCTGAAGATTCCGGTCAAGGACAGTTATGGGCTTGGCAAGGTGCAAATCGAAATTTTCGAAAAAACCGTCGAGCATCGTTTGATGAATCCGACCTTCATTACCGCCTATCCGGTGGAAGTGTCGCCGCTGGCGCGCCGTAACGACACCGATCCGCACGTTACCGACCGCTTCGAGTTCTTTGTCGGCGGCCGCGAGATCGCCAACGGCTTCACCGAGTTAAATGATGCCGAAGATCAGGCCGAACGCTTCCAGAAGCAGGTCGAGGAAAAAGAAGCCGGCGACAACGAAGCCATGCACTTCGACGCCGATTACATCACCGCGCTGGAACACGGCATGCCGCCGACGGCCGGAGAGGGCATTGGTATCGACCGCTTGGTGATGCTGTTCACCAATTCACCGAGTATCCGCGACGTGCTGTTGTTCCCGCACATGCGTCCGAAACACTGATGCGGGACTATCCCCGCGCCAATTGACTTAGAGAGATTTATGACTGTAGATGCCAGCCAGTTTAAAGACGCGCTGAAATTGTGGGCCAGCGGGGTTACGGTGGTGACCACCGCGGACCGTGGTGGCCAACTGAAAGGTATGACCGCGACGGCGTTCAGCAGCGTTTCGATGGAGCCGCCGCAAATCCTGGTATGTTTGAATCAACGCACCGATACCGGTAACGGTTTGCTGGAAAGCCGATTTTTCGGCGTGAACATCCTGACCCGCGAGCAGGAAGCGGTGTCCAACCAGTTTGCCGGCAATACTACCCAAGCCGAACGCTTCGCGGCGGTGCCTTGGGTCGCCGGACAAACCGGGGTACCTCTACTCAGCGAGTCTCTGGCGTCGCTGGAATGTCGCGTCGTTCAACAAATACAAGCCGGCAGCCACTGGATCGTGGTCGGCGAGGTCGAGCGCGCGATTTGTCGGCAGGGCGATCCGCTGTTGTATTACAGCGGCGGTTATCGCGGTTTGGACAAATGACGTTGCAATTGTCGTGTTTACGACAAAACCTTTTGTAGATTGTCGTTAAATTTCACTTTGTCGGATAAGCTCCCGAGATGAACGGACAAAAACCTTAAGTAATTCAAGTCTATTAAGTTGGCTTTTTTTTTGCTTATAGGTGCTTGGATTAGTATCCAAAGTCAGATTCATTACGGAGTTATTCATGACGACCATTAAAGTGATAAAAGAGTTTTCCGAAAAAGCCCGCGCCGATTCGGAACTGGGCGAGAAATTAAAAGCCGCGTTAAAGATTAAGGAATTGATCGCATTGGGTAAGGAATACGGCTTTGAAATCGACGAAGTCTTGTTGTACCCGCCCAACGAACCGCAATTTACCGAAGATCAGTTGTCCGAGCGTTTGGTAAAAGCCTTGTTGCGGGCTTAATCCGTGCGGCGGACCGCTCCACCGTCGGTGGAGCGGTCCGCCTTCCTAGCTCGACCCCCCGTCGTATTTTCCCAGCTACTTCCCGCCCGTTTTTCGAAAATCAGCTCCCCGGCGCTAAACTATGCGTTTGCCCGACTGGAGTGCCTGCCGCAATGTTTCACGCTAACGCCAAACCCCGCTTGATGGGGATACTCAATGTCACGCCCGATAGTTTTTCCGACGGCGGCCGGTTTACTGGCTTAGCGGCGGCGATCCGCCAAGCGGAAACCATGTTGGAAGAAGGCGCCGACATCATCGACATCGGTGGCGAATCGACTCGCCCCGGTTCCGAGCCGGTCAGTGCCGACGAGCAAATCCGTCGGGTCGTGCCGGCGATCGGTGCGATTGCTAAGTTGGGTCGGCCGGTCACGATCAGCATCGATACGATGCTCGCGCCGGTCGCCGCCGCCGCGCTGGATGCCGGGGCCGACTGGATCAACGACGTATCCGGCGGACTCGGCGATTCGCGCATGCTGCATCTAGCCGCCGAGCGGCGCGCGCCGATCATCTTGATGCACATGCAAGGCACGCCGAAGACGATGCAGGACGCGCCGCAGTATCAGGACGCGGTCGGCGAAGTCGAGACCTTCCTTAAACAGCGCGTCGATGCGGCGCTGGCGGCCGGCATACCCCGCGAGCACATCGCCATCGATCCCGGTATCGGCTTCGGCAAGCGCAAGCAAGATAACCTGGAACTGCTGGCCCACCTCGACCGTTTCGTCGCGCTCGGCTGGCCGGTGCTGCTCGGTACCAGCCGCAAGCGCTTCATGGGCGGCATTTGCAATGTCGAACAGCCCGCCGAACTGGTCACGGCGACCGCAGTGACGACCGCGCTGGGCGTGATGGCCGGCGTGCAACTGTTCAGAGTCCACGACGTCAAGGCCAACCGGCAAGCATTGGACGTGGCTTGGGCGATTAAGCAAGCGCGTTGAACGAACTGCACCCGCGTTTGCGGGCCTTAGCCGACCAATTCGCGCCGACGCCGTTACAGCGGATCGCCGATCCGGCCTGGAGCGCGCGCGGCGTGACGTTGTCGATCAAGCGCGACGATTTGCTGCATCCGGTGATATCCGGGAACAAATGGCGCAAGCTCAAATACCCGCTGAATGATGCCCTGCGGCGCGGCGCCGATACCGTGGTCAGCATGGGCGGCGCCTATTCCAACCACTTGCACGCCTTGGCCTATGCCGGCCGCGAGCTGGGACTGAAGACCGCCGCCTTCGTGCGCGGGGAGTGTCCGGCGCGGCTGAATCCGACCTTGCGTGACTTGCTGGAATGGGGCATGGAACTGCGCTTTGTGTCGCGCGAAGAATACCGGGGCTTGCGCGCGTATCGGGAATGGCACGACCCGCCGGATAGGCAGTCGGGGCAATATTGGTTGCCGGAAGGCGGTGCCGGCGAATTGGCCTGGCGCGGCGTGGCCGAAGCGGTCGCGGAAATCGATACGCCTTACGACATACTGGCGCTGGCTTGCGGCACCGGCACCACGTTGGCCGGCGCGGTCGGCGCGGTGGCGCCCGGCGCGGAAATCGTCGGCGTGGCGGCCTTAAAAGGCGGCGACTTTTTGTACAGCGACATTCGCGAACTGTTGTCCGTTCAAGGCCGGCCCGATAGTGGTGGTTGGCGCTTGTGGCTCGACTACCATTTTGGCGGCTTCGCTCGAACCACGCCGGAACTGCTGGCGTTTATCGCGTCGTTCGAAGCCCGGCATGGCGTCGAGCTGGAGCCGGTATACACCGGAAAATTGCTGTACGCAGTCTACGACAGACTGCAAGCGGGCGATTTTCAGGCCGGCCAACACGTCGTGGTCTGGCATAGCGGCGGCTTGCAGGGCAAGCGCGGGACACGCTAAACCCGGATTGGAGTCTGTCCGCAAAATAGCGATAATACCGCCGCCGATAACAATAACGACAGGTGGCAACATGGTAGCGCAGACTCTTCCGGTTTCCGGGCAAGCCGCCGGCATGGCGGTGTCTTTCCGTTTTTTATTGAGCCTGTACGGCATCGTGCCGATCTGCCTGATCGCGCTCGGCCTGGATAGCTGGCTGTTCGACCACGCCTTGCGCGATGCGCTGCCCAGCAGCCCTAGCCACTTTTTGCTGTTTCAAGTCTTGTTCGGCACCCCGCACATCGTCGCCAGCAATCTGCTGTTAGTCAGCCATGCCGAGTATCTGAAAACTTTCCAACGCAAATTGTTGGGGATGAGCGCCTTCATCGTGCTGTTCTTCGGCGTCGGCAGTTTGTTCATACCCTACCGGGTGCTGTATCTGATCAGCGCCTGCTGGACCGTCTATCACGTGTTGAAACAACAGCACGGCATCGCCAAGGCCGTGTGCCGCCTGCCGACTTGGGCGTTTTATCTGCAATTGTGGCTCAGCGTGACGGCCGGCATCTTCACCTACATCGGTATTTTCATGAAGAACAGCCTGGCGCCGGAGCAGGCCGCGTTGATTCTGCAAATCGCCACGGCGTTGACGGCCGCGTTGCTGGCGACGACTTGGATCTGCCAGCGCTACGTCGCCAGCCGCTTGGGCTGGTATTTTCTGTGGGCCAACACCTTGTTAGTCGTTGCCAGTTGGTTTGTGTACAGCCAGCAATATTACTTTTTGGCGATTCTGATGCCGCGCTTGGTGCATGACATCACCGCCTACAGTTTTTACGCGACCCACGACGTCAACCGCCACGCCGGCCACCCGCAGAATGCGCTGTTTCGCCTGACCGAAGCTTGCCGGCTGCCGGCCGTCGCGGTGCTGCCGCTGTTGTCGTTCGCATTGACTTACTGGCTACAGGTCCACGGCGACGCCGCCGTCAACCTGATCTTGCAAACGCTGTTTTCCACTCAGGTCTACAAAGCCGCCACCTTGGGCATCGTCGGCTATTTGGCCTTGATGCACTACTACACCGAAGCCTTCATCTGGTCGGCCGGCTCGCCGCTACGGCGCTATATCCGCTTTGGCCGAGTGTCGTGAATTAGTGCGGTTGCTCGATGCTTGGCTATAAGGCATGTCGGCGCTCAAACTCAGTAAAACGGTAATGGCCAAAAAAATGCACACCAGCAGGGCTTCGCTTAGATCGATTGCTGGACGAAGAAGATACCCGTTTAACCTTGACCACCTTAGTGGCCGCCGCCGCCGCGCTCGGTAAAAAGGTAAAAATAGAGTTAGAATCCGTGTGAGCTAGGGTGAGTTGGGCCGTAGCGGTAGGCTCTAAAGCGGCCAGAATTCGTCAGACGGAACAACAATGCCTATGGCAAATGTCCTGCCAAAAGCAGGCGGTGTGGTGAGTTTACGAACCGCACAAATCGCGAACGATGCGCTTCACGCTGTTCAGCACATCCTACGTCCCTAAATCACAATAGAGGCAGCAGCATGATGACACTCAATATCGACGACGACACGGCAAACCTGCTCCGCGAGTTGTCCGAGCAGGAACACGTCAGCCCCGCGCAACTGATCAAAAATCTCCTTAGTGATTACCTCGAAGACTTGGCCGATGTGGCTGCCGCCGATACGGCGTTAGCGGAATTGACGAGCGGTAAGGACAATACGATCAGCTTGGCGGAATGGGAGCAGCAACTCAATGCCATGGAGCATTAGGCTTAAGACGGGCGCCGCCAAAGCCATCAACAAGCTGGACAAACCGGTCCGCGACAGAATCAAAGCCTTTCTCGATCAGTTAGCCGAACAAGATAATCCGCGCATTAACGGCAAAGCCTTGCAAGGCAAATTGTCCGACTACTGGCGCTATCGGGTCGGCGACTACCGTTTGATTTGCCAGATTCAAGACGACGAATTAATCGTTTTGGTGGTTGAACTGGGCCATCGAAAAGACATTTATTGAGACAAGCATTAATCGCTAATAATCTAACCCCGCCACCTTACTTCGAATCCATTCGCAATTATGTTCAGTTTACGTAGCGCTCTTGTTAGAATTTAGGCATGACTTTCGATTACCTACCTTCTGAATCAATCAACGGCGCAACCGACTGGAGCATACAAAATCCCAGGGCGTTCAGCGATGCCGAAATTGAATTGGCAATCTCAAAATTTCCAAAAACAAGATATTACGGTAGCAAACGCCGTTTGTTGAGCTGGATATATCATGCGGTTAAGGACCTACCTTTCAATACGGTATTGGATGGTTTTGGTGGAACGGCAAGCGTTTCGCTGTTGTTTAAAGCAATGGGTAAGCAGGTTTACTACCATGATGCTCTGCTCAGTAACACCATCTCGGCACAAGCGTTATTGGCCGACGATTTTCCTTTTTCCAACATTCACGACGCTTATCAATTTATAGAAAGTATAAAACCTGAAAATGGCTTTATTGCAGAAACATTCGCCAATATATATTACACGGACGAAGAAAACCAATGGTTGGACGGTGCAGCGAAAGCGATTCATGCTATAGAAAATCCACTTCAACGTAGCGCTTACTTCTATTGTCTATTTCAGGCTTGCCTAAAGAAGAGGCCATTTAATCTTTTTCATCGGGCCAATTTGAATTTAAGATTGAATAAGGAAGTTAATCGTTCATTTGGAAACTGGGCGACTTGGGAAAAAACTTTTTTGAGTTTGATGAAAGAGAGCATAATCGACTTAAATAGTACATATAAATGTAGAACATCTTCAGTAATATTAGAGCCTGGTGATATAAAGCGATTGGATTCTTGCTACGACCTCGTTTATTTAGACCCACCCTATGTTGGAAAAACAAAAACGGGTGATGACTATTTAAGACGATATCATTTCTTAGAAGGGTTGAGTCTTTACAATAAGTGGAAAGAAAATATCAACATGGCATCATCAAATAAGACATTTCAACCTTGCCAATACTTGACTGACTGGCAAAGCAAGAGAATATTTCGCGAACTAATTTTTGATGTTATTGATAAACATAAACAATCCATTGTTGTATTGTCATATATTTCAAACGCTCATCCAAGTGAAGAAGATATCTCTGATTTTTTTAAATCGATTTTTAAAAAGGTTCAAGTCTATAAACAAGACTTTTGCCATGCTTTAGCCAAAGAAAAAAAAGAAGAGTTATTATTCATAGGATTTAATTAATGAGCATTTTTAGCAAGATATTACCACTTAGGTATAGCATTATAATTTTTGCGTCTTTAATTATTGTCATCCTTTCGCTTTTAGCGTTATTTTTGTTTGATGTGTTAGTTGGCCCAAAATGGTCAGCAGTTATCCCAGGGCTATTAACTGGATTTGTTATCGCTTTGTTTCAAGCCTTGCTCTCCTGGTATGAAATTAAAAAAGTAAACGAACTTAAAGAACTTAAAGTACGAAAAATATTACCTAGCAGGGAAGATCCTGTATATTATGGAAACCTAATATCAAGATCCAAGAAAGAAATAAAACTACTTGGCGTCACTGCTCAAAGGTTTCTTGACGACTTTGGCAGTGACAGCCCAAACGCTCCTGAACATCGAAAGGTATTAATAAAAACCCTGAATGATAATGATCATATAAATATCAAACTATTGCTTGCTGACTACGACAGTATAAAATCAAACGAAGATAATAGAAATAAATATAATTTAGCTCAAAAAGACTAGAAGCTTTATCAAATAGATTTCCTAATAAATTTGAATACCGCTACTATAAACATGAGCCTGCACATAGCATAATGATAATTGACAATGAATGTATTGTTGGACCAGTTTTCCCTCATGTTGAAAGCAAATATACTCCAGCCATTCATTTACGAATAGATAGTGCATTTGCGAAGCATTACATTGAATATTTTAATACCGAATGGAATGCATGCGAATGAGTTTAATAGATAGCGATTTATTGTTATCTATCAACTCTCGCCTTCACTTAACGCTTATTTCATTACATTACGAAGGGTATCGTATTAATGGAGGCCTAGGATTTGCGATAAGAAACCCAAACAGCAAAATAAGCTTCACAAAATCATCTATTTTCTCTTTTAATGATATTCGTGAAATCACTGTAACCGATGATGGCATCGAACGCTTACTTACCTTGTTGAGAAATGAGAAAAACCATCATCAATTTAAATATGCTTTTAATATCAAGATTGAAGGTAACATGCGCCCCCACGCCGGCTTCGGTTCCGGCACAGCCGTGACCCTCGCTTGCTTGGAAGCTTTGCATATTCTCAACGGTTCCGAAATATCATCTGCCGAATTGGTCGCAGCATCCGGACGCGGTGGTACATCGGGCGTCGGCATCCATAGCTACTTTTCCGGCGGTTATGTGTTCGATCTGGGCCGCAAGGTCGATGACAGCGTGTTCTCGCCGTCGCATCTGAACGGCAGCAAACCCGCGCCGTTACTGCTCGACCAAGGCCCGATGCCGGATTGGGAGTTCGGCATCTGCATGCCGGCGGCGATTGCGCATAAAACCCAAGCCGAGGAACGCGATTTTTTCCGGCGTACTTGCCCGTTACCGGCCGACAAGGTTTACGAAACCGTTTACCACACCTTGTTCGGGCTATATGCCGCTCTGCGCGAAGCCGACCGCACGGCATTCTGCGCCGCCTTGAAAGCCGTGCAAAACTGTGCCTGGAAGCTAGCGGAACGCCGAGAATACGGCGGGGCATTATTCGAACTAGAACAGGCCATCTATGCGGCGGGTGCCGATGCGGTCGGCATGTCCAGTCTAGGGCCGAGTTTATTTTTTCTGGCTGACGACGTGAACCGCATCGTTACCGCAATGCGCCAGTCGCGGCCGGATTGCGAGTGGTTGATCACCCGCCCGGACAATCGCGGCCGGGAAATCATTTATGGTTGAAATCGTATTTTTCACTTCCAGCCCGATTAAACTGGCTCACGCCCGTTATTTATGCCGAGATTACGCCGTGCGCATCGTCGGATTTCGCGAGAAGACTTTCGGGGCAAATTACGAAGAGCCGCGCATTTACGACCGCGCGGAATTGATCGCGCGCAGTTATCAAGATGCTTTGCAACGCTGGAAAAACTTTGTATCGAAAGACGGACATAAACTTTTCTTTATCGAAGATACTTCGGTCATCATCGAAGCATTAAGCAAAGAACGGGAAGTTCCGGGCTTGGACGTCAAATACTGGATGAAGGAAACTCAATTTGCCCAGTTGGACGAAACCTTACGGAATATGGGTAACGATCGGCGTTGCCGGGTGCGTTCCGATTTGGTTTTGCATTTGCCGCCGGAATTGCGGCCGAAAGATTCGAACGATAGTTACCGAATATTTACCAGTTTCAGTTTCGGCAATGTTATCGAGTATGAACGTGATTTTGAAACCAATCTGCTTTATCCGTGGTTGGATAACAAAACATTCAATAAATGGTTCGTACCGGACGGGGGCCAAGACCCGATTAGTTTGTTGCCTATCGAGGAAGCCGATAAACACGATTTTCGCGCGCGCGCTTTTCGCGAAATGCTCGGTTTTTTAGAAAATCGGAGTGAAATCCGAAAACGCCAGACGGCACCTAAACAATATCAGCTTGAGGCCGCCGCGCCGTTATTCGTTATTTGCGGCCCTTCTTGCGCGGGCAAGACCACGTTGGCCGAACATTTGGCGGACAGCTACGGTTATTACCACATCGAAGCTAGCGATTTTATGTACCGCAGCTATTACCAGCGCCACGGCGTCAGTTCGACGGTGCCTATCGGCGACTTTGCCGAACAAGCCTTGCAAGATCAACCCGAAATCGTTGCCGAGCAGGTGTTGGAAGATATTCGCTTCAATCGGCCGCTGGCGACTGTGATTACCGGCTTTCGTTCGCCCAAGGAACTGATTTGGTTTTATGAACACTATGACTGCCACCAGCCGATTGTGCCGGTTTATATTGATGCAAAACCTAAAATTCGATTCGAACGATCTTGCCTTCGGGGACGCGAAGCAACGCAGGATACTTGGGAGCGCTTCGAACGTAGGGATTTACAACAATTCTCGATGGGCCTCGGTGAATTAGCGAAAACGATACAGTCCGATTCGATTATAAACGAAGCCAGCACGGCGACATTCTTTAACGAATTCGCTGCCCGATATTTATCGGAGTGGCCGTTCCCGGAAGGCATCAAGATGAATCCACTGACCGCAGGCGATCTCGAGAAGCTGATTCTGACGGCACTATTGAATCAATGGTCTGACCGCAATTATTTCACGACCACCGAAATTGCCCACCTGATTAACCGCGACCAACCGGCAGATCGGCAGCGCAGTAAAAACAACGTTAGCCGCTATTTCAATCAACGTTTTTATCCGTATTACGAAATAAAATTGATCGACGGCAAACGCAAATATCGCTTGTCCAATACAGGGCTAGGGAAGGCGAAATTATTATAATGGCTAAAACCGCCATCAATCGAAACAGGAGGCACATGCCAATTTTCGAAAAACTCGGCGGCATCGCCATCATCTTGGGATCGCTGTTGCTCAGCGCCTATGCAGTCTTGTTCCCAATCCTGCTACCGTTAGGGATCGGAAGCTTCGACTATGCCGAGGTGGTGCGCAGTCCTGGCTGGGTGCCTTTGGCGCTGGTCGCCTTCGCTGGCGTGTTAGCCTTGCTGGTCGGGTTTTATGCGGTTTATGCCAGGATGCGCGACACGGCCGGCGTGCAGGGCGCTGTGGGTTTTTTATTCGTCGAGGCGGCTTATTTGTTGCAAGCCTGCAAGGTGACTTGGGAGTTGTTTCTTTATCCCGTCATCGCCCGCTATCCCGAAACCGCCTTTCTGTTACGCGACGCCGTCATCAAAAACGATCCGGCGGTGTTGGCGTTTAGAATTTCGGGTTCCGCGACGATATTGATCGGCATCGTGCTGTTTTGCCTGGCTATCTACCGTTCGGCATTCTATCCCAAGCCGGCTGCATTATTGATCTTCGTCGGCGCCGTGGTGTATGCGCTGGGGCCTATGATTTCGGTGTACGTGTCTATCGTTGGGATTTTCACCTTTGCCGTAGGCTGCATGTTACTTGGGGTTCGCTTGCTGCGCTGACTGCGAACGGCTTGCCGTTCAATCAAACCCCGCATCTTGATTGGCAAAACTGCTAGGGCACCTGCACCGCCGGTGCTAACCTGCCGCCGTCATGGTTTGCAGGAGTTTTTACGATGAACGACATTCCCGATCCGGTTTACGCGCGGCTGCTCAAGGCGGCGCTGGACTGTTTCCTCGCCGACGAATACCACAAGGTTACCACCCGAGCGATTGCCGACAAGGCGGGCGTCAATATCTCGATGATCCGCTATTACTTCGGCAACAAGGAAGGCCTCTACGAAGAAATGATCCGCGAGACGCTCAAGCCTCTCTTGGACATGCTCGACAGCGATACGCTGTCCGAGGCCGGCGGTTTCGCCGACTATCTGCGCTTCTATTACGACACCATGCGCAAGCATCCCGAGTTTCCCAAGCTTATCCTCAAGGTGCTTGCCGTCAATCACGGGCCGGGCCGGCGCTTCATCCTGCAATTGTTGGAACGCGGCCGCAGTGGCGGCGCGCGGCGACTGGGACAACTGAAGGCAAGCGGGCAGGTCGATCAGGCGGTCAATCCCGACGTGGCGCGGATGGCTTTCGTCAGCCTTGCGATGATGCCGATGCTGCTGAAAGACATCTTCGAGGAACAGATGGGCGGGCAGATGGACGAAGCCTTCCTCGACGAACTCGCCGCTTTCAACGGCAAGCTGTTGGCGGCGGGCATGGTCGCCGCACAAGAGGGAGCGTGACATGACATTGCAAAAGAACGCCGGCGCGGTGCGCCGCTTCGCCAAACTCGCCCGATTCGGCGCCTGGCTACAAAACCTGCCCAACAAACTCGTGCCTCCGCCGTTCCGCTTGATCCAAATCGGTTCGGCCTTCTGGCAATCGCGGGCGTTGTATGTCGCCGCGCGGCTGGACCTCGCCGGCGCGCTGGCCGATGGCGCGTTAAGCGCCGAAACCCTAGCCGAACGCGTTGCCGCCGACGCCGATGCGCTTTACCGTCTGCTGCGCATGCTAACTGCATTGGGCGTGTTCGAGGAAGTCTCGCCGCGTCGTTTCCGCAACAACCAGCTTTCGTCCTGCCTGTGCCCGGATCATCCCCACAGCGTTCGCGCCATGGTGCTGATGCACAATTCGCCGGAAATGAGCCGGCCGTGGTTCGAGCAATTGGAGCAGGGCGTACGTAGCGGCGGCGTGCCGTTCGAATCGGCGCACGGGCAGGCGTTTTACTCGTATATGGACAGCCACCCCGAATTCGATAAGCTGTTCACGCAAGCGATGGATAGCGTGGAAGCCTTGGCCGGCGACAGCTTTGTTAGCGATTTCGATTGGTCGCGCTTCGAGCGCATCGTCGACGTCGGCGGCTCCAAGGGCGCAAAATCGCTCGCCATCCTTAAACATTATCCGCAGCTCAAGGCGCTGGTGGCCGACCGCGAACAAGTCATCCAAGGCGCGGCGCAGTTCTGGAAAGACCAGGGCGAGGGCGCCGTGTTGCAGCGCATCAGCTTCGAAGCCTGCGATCTGCTACAATCCGTGCCCAAGGCGCAAAGCGGCAAGGACATTTACCTGCTGAGCGCCGTGCTGCATGGCTTCGACGATGCCACTTGCATCGCGGCTTTATCCAACGTGGCGAGCGCCGCCGCAGACTGTGACGCGACCATCGCCGTGATGGAAATGCTGATGCCGGACAGCCACGCCGACATCGCCACGGCCGCGTTCGACATGCAGATGTTCGTCAACACCCGCGGCCGGGAGCGGATGCTGGCGGAATGGCGGCGCCTGTTGGATCAGAGCGGATTGGTGCTGCAGGAGGTGGTGGGCTTAAGGACCTTTGGAAACATCCTCGTGTTGCGTACCGTTCAACGACGTTCGTCGCCATGACGCGGCAATTAACCGGCGATAGCTTGCGCGATAGGCCTTGGCAAGTTTGTAATTGACGCTGCTGTTAGTGATTTTAAGCAAGCATTGGTTTAGCCAATTTTGCTTCGGCGAATAGTTCAGTCTTCAGTCAATTTCAAAGCATGTCATAGAATTTCGCTTATCCGGCAAACTCCACTGACAATCTGCTCCGGCCTGAACGCCGAGAAACCCAAAACCAAACCGCTGGGCGGCTTACGTTCGATGCCGTAAAACGAAAGCGGCCGTGCTTCAATGCCACCTTGTTTTAAGCGCTCGGTTACCTCGACGTCGTCGAACCCTTCCGGCAGGTATGCGCAGGCGTCGAGTCCGGTGGAAATCGGGCAAACATCGAGCAGGCCTTTCAACTGGTTATCGCAGGCGGTAATAAACGTTTCGGCGCGTTCCTGGTAGACCATCTTCATCCGTCGCAAATGTCTGGCGTAGTGGCCTTCGGCAATAAATTCGCTCAGCACCGCTTGAGCTTCCAGCCCGACATGGCGGCAGGTCAGGCTCATCGCCGACGCAAACGGTGTTTGCAGCCACTCCGGTACCACTGCATAAGCCAAACGGATACTCGGAAACAACAGTTTGCTGAACGTGCCCATATAAATTACCCGATCGCTGGCATCTAGACTTTTGATCGGTGCCATCGGAGTACCGTGGAAGCGGAATTCGCCGTCGTAATCGTCTTCGAGTATCGTCGTTTGATGGCGTTCCGCCCACTTTAGCAGCGCGATTCGGCGTTCGAGGCTTAGTGCTGGGCCAATTGGAGATTGGTGGGCGGAAGTGACGTAGGCCAGTTTGGCGTGTGCGGCCTTTTGAATTGCCGCTTCGATATCCATTCCGTTCGAATCAATCGGTACGGCATGCACCCGTGCGCCGACGGCGGCAAACAAGGTTTTCGCGCCGGGATAGCCGGGGTCCTCCATCCACACCGTATCGCCGGGATCGAGCAGCAAGCGTGCGCACAAATCCAGGGTTTGCTGGGCGCTGTGGGTGATGATCACTTGCTCCGGTGTGCAGCTAATGCGCTGCGTATACCGTAAATGCTCTGCAATCGAAGCGCGTAACGGACGATGGCCGGTCGGATCGGCGTAACCCATTCTGCGCGGACGCAAGGCATTCGCACGTTTGGAGGCGATACGGTTCCAGATGTTCAACGGAAAGTGCTCGAAATCGGGTTGATTGGGTTTGAAAGGAACGGGAGCGGATTCGGCGGCGCCGTAAAAAAAAGGGCTGTCCGCCAGTACTTGACCCAGTTGCGATAGCCTGCCTTTTGCCGAAACCGCGGCGCGGTCTTGTGGGGCGGGTGCACTATCCAGACTATCCGGCAGTTTGGCTGAGACAAACGTACCTTTGCCGGTACGGGACGCAATATAGCCTTCCGCCAATAATTGTTCATAGCCCAAAACTACCATGCTGCGGGAAACTCCGTAGTGTTTGGCAAAATCGCGGGTAGTGGGCAGTCTGACGTTAGGTTTCAAACGGCCACTCAAAATAGCCAAGCGAATCTCGCTGTAAATCCAGTCTTTGATCGAGCATTGCGCCGGTTTCGCTGCAATGGAAAGTTCAATCTGTTCCGCTAATCTCACGATTCTATTTCGATGAATTGGTCTGGTTATTTTTTCACTTATTGGTATTTCTATTAAACCATTCGATTGGCGAGAATAGCACCAATTTCACGTGACCGACAGTATTAGGAGTAGCTCATGACCCAACGCTTCAGCTATCAAACCAGCGGCTATCAGGCCATGTACGGTTTGCATCAATACGTACAGGGCTGCGGGCTCGATCACGGCTTGCTCGAACTGATACGGCTGCGCATCTCGCAAATCAACGGCTGCGCGTATTGCATCAATATGCATGCGTCATTGGCGCAACAGAACGGCATATCCATCGTAAAGATCCATCTGGTGGCGGCCTGGAAGGAAGCCAATGTGTTTACCAAACGAGAATTGGCGGCTTTGGCTTGGGCGGAAGCCGTCACGGCGTTAAGGGACGCTGAGGTACCGGAATCCGTCTATCGGCTGGCTAAAGCGCAATTCAGTGAACATGAATTATCCGACCTGACGCTTGCGGTAGCCGAAATGAACGCCTGGAACCGGTTGATGATTGCATCGAGAACGCCGCCGGAAATTGAGTAAGCGGAACTCGATGATGCAATCTATAGACGAGATTATTGAAAACGATGACATCGTGGCGGTTTACCCACTGATGAGCATACTTCGTCCCCATTTGCCGGATGCGGTGGCATTTGTGGCCCAAGTGCAGCGGCAAGCTCAAGCCGGCTATCATTTGGCCGGATTTCGTCGCAACCAGCAATGGCGAGGTCTGATTGGGTTTCGTCTGGGCGAAAACCTGCTGTACGGCACCTATCTTGAAAAGCTCATAACGCTTTAGACGGTTAAGTAATGCTCCAGATGTTTTGATAGCAAGCTAATTTGAATTTGAAAGCAAGACTCGGAGTGTTCAAGAACGGTGATTTGGGTAAATTAACGGCGTGAATGAACGAAATCCGGAGCCGACATGCCGAAGCCGATTGAAACCGACGCTTTGCCAACAGAAAACGATCCTCGTTGGCGAGCCGTGCTGGCCCGCGATCCGGCAGCCGACGGTCGCTTTTTCTACTCGGTCAAAACTACCGGCGTCTATTGTCGACCGTCTTGTCCAGCGCGTACCGCCAAACCTGAAAATGTGCAGTTCTATCTCAGTCGAGAAGAAGCTGAAGCCGCTGGATTCCGCCCCTGTCGGCGTTGTAAACCGGATCAACCTGCCTTGCGCGAACAGCACGCCGATAAAGTGACCGAAATCTGCCGTTTGCTTGAAACAGCCGAAACCGAGCCTAGCCTTACCGAGTTGGCGGCTATCGTCGGACTAAGTACCTTTCATTTTCATCGAATTTTTAAGGCCATCACTGGCTTGACACCTAAAGCCTATGCGGCAGCCCAGCGCGGTAACCGGGTTCGGAGTCAACTGGCGAAAAGTCAGTCGGTAACTGCGGCCATCCATGATGCCGGTTACAATTCCAGCAGCCGTTTTTACGAGCAATCGCCGCAACTATTGGGTATGACGCCATCCGACTACCGTGCCGGCGGTGCCAATAGCCGAATTCGCTTTGCCTTGGGCGAATGCTCATTGGGTTCTATTCTGGTGGCGGCCAGCGAAATCGGAATTTGTGCCATTGCCTTGGGCGATGATCCCGGCCGCCTGGCTCGAGAGTTACAAGACCGTTTCCCTCAGGCTGAACTGATCGGTGGCGACAACGAATTCGAACAATGGGTTGCCAAAGTGGTCGGTTTGGTTGAAGCTCCTGCCATCGGCTTGGATTTACCGCTGGACATGCGAGGTACTGCATTTCAACAGCGGGTTTGGCAAGCTTTGCGGCAAATCCCAGTCGGCGAGAAAGTCAGTTACACCGATATTGCTCAACGCATAGGCGCACCGAAGGCAGTACGCGCGGTGGCCGGCGCCTGTGCGGCCAATAATCTGGCCGTCGCAATTCCGTGTCACCGAGTCGTTCGCTCGGATGGCGGTTTGTCCAGTTATCGTTGGGGGGTGGAGCGCAAAGCCGAGTTGTTGCGGCGGGAGAGTCAATCATGAATGCAGGCGTATTGTCTTGCACATTGCCGCTACCTACTAATTACCGATTACAGGATATTTTGTCTTTCCATGCTCGCGATGCCTTGGCGGTTGCCGAAACCGTCCAAGCTAACCAATTACGTAAGGGCATCGTGTGGCACGGTTCACCGGCCTGTTTGACGCTCCGTTTTTTACCCATGGCCGCCGAAATAGAACTGAGCATCGATCATACGTCGGCTTCATTGGACGTTGACAAATTATCCGGACTGGCAGCTCGAATGCTTGGATTAAATCAGCCCGTTGAGTTGGTCATGCACCGAGCTTTGCACGCCGCCGTTCCGGAATTCGAGCGGACTTCAATTTTTATCAGCATAACGGTCTTATTCCGGTCGGCGGTCGGAAAATGAGCCAAAATTCGGTTACCAATAACGAGGCACGCATGTACTTTGCGTTAGCTGGCATGGAGGAAGGTTGATGAAATTCACTGGTTGGGCTGTGGCGATTCTGCTGCTGTTGCCGATTTCGGCGTTAGCGGTTTTCAAACCGGTTCGGGTGCTGATTCCGGAAGCATTCGGCGTCCGTTGCAACGAACAAAACCTGTGCATAGACGATGTTTCTCAGCTTACGGCCGCGGAGTCGCTACTTTCCAACTCGAAAACTTATCTTGCCGCGCAATGGGGCTTGTCTATCGGCGAGCCGAAGATCGTCTTTTGTCGCACCGAGCCATGCCGGTCTGCATTCGGTCTATCGAACCAGGCCGGATTCACCTTGGGCAGTTTCGCCATTGCCATCGCGCCGCGCGGTTGGCAACAACACTACGTGGCGCATGAGCTCATCCATCATTGGCAGGCCGACCACTTCGGCAGCCTGGCACTGCTAACCGGCGAGCCGTGGCTAATCGAAGGCATGGCCTATGCTCTGAGCAACGATCCGCGTATAGAACTGCATCAGCCGTTTGAGTCCTATCGTCAGCGTTTCAATGACTGGTACAAACGCAACGCCGACATACCGCTCAAGGAATCGCTGGGTGGGGTGCTCTGAAAATGGCGTCAAGTAGGGCAATGTCCCCTACCAAAAATGGGGTTGGTGCGATAAGCCGTAGGCCATCATTTTGCCCAACCGTACGGTGCCTCAATCTGTATCGCTACCCGTAATCATGATGAAATACAAAGGCATAATTTTTGATTTCAACGGCGTTTTGCTTTGGGATGCACCGCTGCACGTTCAGGCCTGGCAAGCGACGGCGCTACGTCTTAGAGGTTTACCCTTAAGTGACGACGAATTTTCAATCCATGTGCATGGCCGTACCAATCGTCACATTTTGAGCTATCTCCGCGGCAGAAACTTTCAAGAAGCAGAGCTGCTTGAGCTGATACAAATCAAGGAGTCAATGTATCGGGATTTATGTTTAAAAAATCCCGAGACGTTTGTTTTGTCTCCCGGTGCCGAAGCGCTGCTTGACTTGGTTTCTAGCAAAGGTATACCGCGTACCATCGCGACAGCCTCCGAAAAAACCAATCTGGATTTTTTCATCCAACACCTCGGTCTGGATAAGTGGTTCGATCTGCCACGGATTGTCTTCGACGACGGGGCTCTTCCCGGTAAACCCGCGCCGGATATGTACGCCAAGGCGGCAACCAATATTGGTTTGCCGCCGTACGATTGCATCGTTGTCGAGGACGCTATTTCCGGTTTCCAATCCGCCCATGCCGCCAATATCGGCCATATCGTCGGTCTTGGTCCGCTTGAAACGCACAACAAGCTTCTCGCCTGCCAAGGGGTCTCGACCGTGATCGAGAGTTTTGAGCAATTTCCGCGCGAGTTGTTAGCCAATGCATGACCTGATAACCGTGACCGGTTAGATCGGAATTCAGACCAAATGACCGGAGTCGGCCAGCTATGGCGTATCGAAGCGTAGGCAATGCGGTAGATGAATAATATTTGTGTCATCTTCGATTTGGACGGCACACTGGTGGACAGCGAAGGACTGTGCAATCAAGCCTTTCTCGACCTGCTTCCGCAGTTGGATGATCCGCTGGAGACCTTGATCGAGCGCTATCGCGGCCAAAAACTAAGTTCGATTCTGATTGACCTTGAACACCGTCTTGGCCTAAAGCTGCCGGATTCGTTTGAACAGCGCTATCGCCAGCGGGTTGCGGCACTCTTCGCGTGTGATTTGAAGCCCATGCCGGGCGTTTTGGAAATGCTCGCAACCCTGAATTCGCCGAAATGCATTGCCTCCAGCGGGCCGCTTCCGAAAATCCGTCAAGCCTTGGCAGTCAGCGGTCTTGCTGCCTATTTTGGTGACAATCTATTCAGTTCCTATGAGATCGGTTCGTGGAAACCCGATCCAGGGCTATTCGAATATGCCGCCAGTGCAATGGGCTTTGAACCGAGCCGGTGCGTAGTGATTGAAGATAGCGAAGTGGGGGTAACGGCTGCGGTAGCCGCAGGCATGACGCCGCTGCATTTTATACGAACCGGCGTGGCCGATTCGTATCGGACCGCAGGCAATACGGTATTCGATGATATGTCCCAGCTGCCGCAACTGCTCAAGCGGTTTACTAATATGGCGGCATTCAATCGTTAGCCATTCAGGCCCCACCGGCAACCGCCAAAATCAGTGAAAATTTCGCCCGAATGCAAGACCATAGGAAAAAAAGTATGACGGCAAAAGAACGTCAACAATTTTGGGTAGCCAACGTCCGCCGAAGTCAGCATATTGGCCGAGCGCACCGGCTCATCCTCTACCGAGATTAGGCTGATGATGGAGAAAATTCGGCGAGTCTCTCAAGCGGCCGTCACCGCGATGAAAACGGCGTGAAAGGGGTGGATTTCGACGTGGCCTGTCGAAAAACGCCGGCGATTCGGTGCGGAACATCGTGGAATCTCAAAGCCACGTCGCGATGTCCGTCGACAGCATCAACATGGCGCTGAAGGAACAAGCCAGCGCAACCGGGGAAACGGCCGGTCGCGTCGAATCGGTATCGCATGGCGCGCAAGCCTTAGCGGTGACGGTCGAACGAACCGAGATGAATGCCAGGGAACTGGCGTCGGAAGCGCAATTACTGGGTCAATTGGCGGCAAAATTCAAACTCTAAATCCCGCCCGTCGCCGGCATTGACCGGGGCGTTGGCGGCTTAGTCTTCGTGCCGCTTCATCGTCGTTCCCGCCGGCTTAAAGGTGTGCAAATCGACCGTGGTTTCGGTCGCCCGGCCGGCGCAGCCCCAATTCAGCGGCTGGTCTTGGGTGAAGCGCTTGCCCAGTTGCCAGGCGATTTCGGCGCGGGCCAGTTCCACACCCAAATAAAACGCGTGGCCGCCGTCGGCTTCGACGCCGAGCTTCGGATACAGCTCGAACGGGTCCAGCGCGGTGTGCAGGCCGTCGCGGTTGAACACGTGCAAACCGTCGCCGCTGACTTGAATCCGGTAGCTCGGGTCCTTGATTTGCCCGGCCAGCGTCTCGATTTCCTCGCGGCTGTTCAGAAACGGCGCGGTGTCGTGTACGGTCAGCAAGTCGGGAGCAATGTGCTTGGGCAGGGTATTGTGCTGCTTGGCGGCGTACATGATGCGCCGCGCCCGGTCGGCCTCGCGGATCGCCCGGCAGGCGTGCTTGCTGACTTCGGTGGCCAGGATGTGGCCGATGTCCAGTTCCGAGCAAATGCCCAGCAACAATGCATTGATGCCGGAAGTGTCGGCGTGAGTCAGTTCGGTCAAATTGCCGACGCCCATCATCATCTCCACCTCGGGATAGCGTTGGCGGAAGGCGTGATTGCGAACCACGGATTCGGTAAAGCCGAAATGGATCGGGTCCAGAATCGGATCGACGATGAAGGCGCGGCCCTTGGCTAGCAGCGTTTCGATGGCCTTGTCCAACGTGCTCAGGTCGCCGTGGGTTTGCGGAATCAAAATCGGCGTGGCCGCCACCTCGTCGGCGATCCACAAACTGCGCTCGGTCAAACTCAGCATGTAATCGGCGCCGGCCCCGGCGCCGGCCAGCAAATCGGCGTCTTCCAGCGAATCGATGCTGACCGTGTAGCCGGTTTGCTTCAAGGCCTGGATGGTCTCGCGCAAATGCGGGAACGGCGTGCCGGGCAGGCAGCCGATGTCGATCACGTCGGCGCCGTTGGCGACGTAGTAGGCGGCGCGTTGCAAGATCGCCTCGATACCGATGTTCGGCGCATCGACGATTTCGGCGAAGATCTTGGTGCGGTAGTTGCTCAAATCGTAATGGTGGGCGGCCATGCCGAAATGCTGCGGCAAATCCTTGATTTCCTCAGGGCCGCGCTCGACCGGCACGCCGAAGTGTTGGCTCAGCACCGCCAAGTCGCCTCGGCAGCGGCCGGGCAGTATCACCCGGTCGGCGCCCTGCGCATCCGGCAGGCGGCGGATAATCATGTCCACGGTAATCAGCGCGGCCACCGTCACGCCCATCACGTGCACCTTGTACTGAAATTCCGGCTGCATCGCTTCCAGTACTTGGCGGACTTGCTTTTCCGCCAATTTGCCGGTGATGAACAGAATTTTTTCGCTCATAGCGCCGCCAGTCTGGCCTTGACCGCGACGATCAATTGCTCCACGTCGTCGACGACCTGGGTGTAAGGAAAGCGGCGTAGGCGGTCGGTGGCTTCCAAATCGATGGGCCTGGGATAGACCATGAATTTCTTGTGGCCGGGCGCGGTGGTTTCGATTTCCGGTGCGGTATCGCAGGGATAGATAATGCTCGGAATCCGGCACTTGCCGGCCTGGGCGTACAAATTGGTCGCCAGCGAATCGGCGATGCCGAGCACGCATTTGGCGACGGTGTTGGACGTGGTCGGCGCCATCACGAAGGTATGGTAATCGCCCTTGTAAAACAGACCGACCGGCGGCGCCGAGGCGGCCTTGTCGCGGTACACCGGCATTTGGGCGCGGATGTCGTCGAGTTTGATGCCGTACATTTTCAGCACTTCCTCGCCGGCCTGGCTCAGATACAGATCGACATGATCCAGCGTCAAAATAAACTCCAGGCATTCTTCTATGTAATGGCCGGAACCGGTAATGGCCCAGGCGAGACGCGGCGTAGTCATGGTCAAGGTGTCGGTGGCGGGGTGCTTATTATACTGGAAGCGGCCGGCTTTGCCGTTCGGGACCGGCTTCGGCTTCGGCTCCGCTCAGCCGGCGGATAGTCCGCGCCGGATCGACTCGTGTCGCTCAGCCGGCGGATAGTCCGCGCTGGATCGACTCGTGTCGCTCAGCCGGCGGATAGTCCGCGCGCGGCCGACTCGTGTGCTCAGCCGGCGGATAGTCCGCGCGCGGCCGACTCGTGTGCTCAGCCGGCGGATAGTCCGCGCCGGATCGACTCGTGTCGCTCAGCCGGCGGATAGTCCGCGCGCGGCCGACTCGTGTGCTCAGCCGACGGAAAGTCCGCGCGGGGCCGACTCGTGTCGCTTAGCCGACGGATAGTCCGCGCGGGGCCGACTCGTATGCTCATCAGCCGGAGGATAACTTGCGCGGGGCGGATGGTTCGTGCCGCTTGGGGACGTTAGCAAGCGTCAAACTTAACGGCATCGCCCGACCGATTTAGGCATAATGTTCATCGGCCTTAACGGTTTAATCTCTATCAACGAAAGGAAGGGTGAGCCATGGTGGAATACTCGCGCGCGGAGCCGGCGCGGCAGGCGCATGTCATGACGTTTACCAGCGGTAAGGGCGGCGTGGGTAAGACGTGTTTGACCGCCAACATCGCGGCGGCGATGGCGTCGCGCGGCGCCAAGGTCTGCATATTCGATGCCGATACCGGACTTGCCAACATCAATATTGTGTTGGGCCTACGTCCCGAGTTTACGCTGGAACACGTGCTGCGCGGCGAAAAAACCATCAACGAGGTGGTCGTCACGACCGCCGGCGGCATCGCCGTGGTGCCGGGGGCGTCCGGCATCGCCGCCTGCGCGAATCTCGGCGCCGGCGAAGCGCGCAGGCTGTTGGACGCCTTGACGGCCCTGGAAAGCCGGTACGACTACATTCTGATCGATTCCGCCGCTGGCGTCGCCGAACCTGTCTTGCAATTCGTCGAGGCCGCCCCAACGGCGTTTTTGGTGATCACCGCCGAGCCGACCTCGCTGACCGATGCCTTTTCCCTGCTGAAACTGTTGAACGCCAGGCATTACCCCGGCCAGTTGAAAGTGATCGTCAATCAAGCCGCCGACTACGCCGCCGCGATGGAAACCTATCGGCGCTTCGCCGCCGTGGTCGAAAAATACCTGAGCTTGCGCGCGGACTATGGCGGCTACGTCGCGCGCGACGAAAACCTGCCGCGTTCGGTGACGCTGCAATCGCCGATTGTCGAACTCATCAGCCAGTCGCCGGCCAGCCGCTGTCTGACCGCGCTGGCCGACAACATCGTCAAATGCATCGGCGGCGAGTCGCCGCAAACCGGATTAAGCGATTATTGGCGCGGGGCCTTGATGGAAAGCCAGGTCCCGGCGGATGCGATCGGATTTGCTGTGCCCGCCGAGCCCGCCAACTCCAAGCTTGGCGATCGCGAACAGGCCGAAGCGGCCTTATTGCGCGGCATCGCCGAATTCGTCGAGCGCCACGGCGAGTTTCCGCAAGCCTTCAAGCAACTGTTTTTTCGCTGGCTGGAAACTGAAAACCACGCCGCTCCCCGCCTGATCGAATTAGTAACGACCCTGGAAGCGCTGTACACCGCCCGTTACCGCGAGCCGATGTTCGGCTTGGAAAGCAACGCTGCCCGGCTGGTTGCGCAAACCGGCGGCGCCGAGGATCAATTGCGCGGCCTGATTCGCCAATTGCGCGACGCTTACCGACAGGCGCACGCAAGCGACGTAATCGATCTCGAACAGGAACTATCCGCCACGATAGGCCGCGACGACTTCACCGAGGAACGCTTCGAGGCGTTGGCGATACGCATGCGCGCGGCGTTTCAAGCGCGTTTCAACAAGCCTTACCAAAGTCAAAGCGAGTTGTTGCTGGAATCCACCGCCGAGGCGCTGGCGGCGATGGCTGGTCAAGAACAGGCCTTGCAAACCGAATTCGCCTCGTTGTCCCAGCAAATGCGGCAACTCACCTCGCGGCGCGAAGCATTGTTGACCGCCATCGAACACGCCCGAGAGCAGCAACTAACCATTGCCCGCCAAAGCCCTATCGACGGCTGATACCAGCCGGTCATCGCGGGCCGAGCGGGTCTGACCGCGGCGCCGACTCGTATCGCAGCCGGTCGGATCGCCCGAGGGCTTGAAATCGGCGCTGTGCGGGCGGTATTCAGTTCGGGCCGAGCTCGCCGAAGTTCACTGATGCACCCTTCGACAAGCGCTCATGAAACAGCTTTTTATGCTTACAACAATCAACTGCTTACAACAGGGCAAACAAACTAAAAATCGCGTCAAACAGGGACTGTTTCTTGGTAACGCCATGCGCCCGAAGGGGGCTTGCTTTGCGCAGGGCGAACGGTGTTTAAGCGCCAGGTGAATCATCCGAAAACCGATGGACGCGCATCGGTCTTGGCATCGCGTGTTTCCAGCGTTCCGTGACGTGCTTCCACGCTTCCGTGACGTGCTTCCAGCGTTCCGTGACGTGCTTCCACGCTTCCGTGTTGTGCTTCCAGCGTTCCATGACGTGTTTCCAGACTTCCGTGTCATGTTTCCGCAGTGGAAACACGTGCTTCAGCCGTTCCGTGAAACCCGAATCGCTGTAAGCCACGCCGGCCGAGGCTTGCAGCGCTTTGCCCCCTGCGTTGGAAACGCGCGCCGGAAAGGTTCGGGGGAGCTACCCCATTGCTAGGGGACTTTACCGCGCGATTTCGGTAGCCGCATCGCGGATTTTGGACGTTGGGGCTTTCAGAGCCTGGCTAGCATTAGGACATGTTGAATAACGATCAACCGTTTCGGTCGGTGTTGGCCTGGGAGTTTGAAATCGCCCCGATTAATTCGGTTGACCCAAACCTTAGTCGGGAGCTTACTCGGTGCTGGCGGGGTTTTAGCCGCCGGCTTTCCGGCGCTGATTGCGCCAGTTAAGCCGGCCGCGCGCGAAAGGCCATCGATGCCGATAAATAGGCATCGCGGGATGGCTGATTGCAGCTTATTGCGGTCTGCCGGCTAAACTGATTCAATGGCCGCGCTTTGATGGTAAACGGGCAAGCAAGCGGCTATAGGTGATATACGGACGAGAAAATTCATAGCGAATCAACGAGGTGGTCCGTCGAAGATCATTTTCGGTAGATATACGGAACCATCTAATTACTAGTTAGCAATCTCATGTTGTTGCGCTCAATTTTCTTATTCCTGACTACTCTATTTCTATTAGAGGGCTGTATGCCATTACCGCACATACGTCAGCTTAAACCAGAGCTAAATGGCACATTAAACTCCCGTGGATCGCCATTGAGTGGTACACGCATTCAATTTTGTGCCAAAGGGCTTGTTCCTGAAAATTGTGAGCAGTTCAAGGAAACAATCACTGACGAACAGGGCTTCTTTCACTTTAATGGGGAAAGTGAGCTAGAGTTTTTTGCGTGGCTGATAGGAGACCCGTTGTATGCCTATGGAATTAAAGTTTCGTATGACAGCAGGGAGCTGGAGTGGTCGGATGGCGGAATTGGCTATTCGCCTGATCATGTGATTCTGCACTGTGAAATTACCGAGCAACTCTTATGTACCAGCGAACTGTAAAAATTGCTAACCCGGCGCTCAAGGTGACGCTCCGCTTCGCTACGCGCCCCTTAGCTGGGCGTTAGGCGTCGCTAGCTGGCGGTTCATCCAGCATTTAACAAAGAAACACAAAACCCATGTTCAAAGGCATCTTGATTGAAAAAGACGAAGCAGGCTACCGCGCCTCTCTGACCGACCTCGACGAAGCAGGATTGCCCGAGGGCGATGTGACGGTGCGGGTGAGCCATTCGACACTCAACTACAAGGATGCGCTGGCCATCACGGGCAAGGGGCCGGTGGTACGCAAGTTTCCGATGGTGCCCGGCATTGATCTGGCCGGGACGGTGGAGCACTCGACTCATCCCGATTACAAAACCGGCGAGGCGGTGATTCTGAATGGCTGGGGAGTAGGCGAAACGCACTGGGGCGGCCTCGCGCAGAAGGCGCGCATGAACGGCAACTGGCTCGTGCCGCTGCCGGAACAGTTCACGCCGCAACAGGCGATGGCAATCGGCACCGCAGGTTACACCGCGATGCTTTGCGTGCTGACGCTGGAGCGGCACGGCGTCACCCCCGCGCACGGAGAGATTCTCGTGACCGGTGCGGCCGGCGGCGTGGGGAGCATAGCCATGGCGATTCTGAGTCGGCTTGGCTTCAATGTCGTCGCCGAGAGTGGCAGACCATCGGAAGCGGATTACCTCAAGAGCTTGGGCGCGGTGGAGGTGCTGGACCGGGCGATGTTCGCGGCACCCGGCAAACCCCTGGGCAAGGAGCGATGGGCCGGTGCGGTGGATGTTGTGGGTAGCCACACGCTCGCGAATGTCTGCGCGACCACCAAATACCGAGGCGTCGTCACGGCCTGTGGGCTGGCGGGCGGCATGGATTTTCCGGCCACCGTCGCGCCATTCATCCTGCGTGGCGTGACGCTGGCAGGCATTGACAGCGTGATGTGTCCCCGGCGTGAGCGACTGGAAGCATGGCGACGCTTAGGGAGCGATCTCGATATCTCGAAGCTGACCGCGATCAGCAAAGAAGTCGGCCTGAGCGAAGTGATGCCCCTCGCTGGGCAGCTTCTCAATGGTGAGGTTCGGGGACGTGTGGTCGTGGACGTAAACGGCTAGCCACAATGCCGCTACGCCTAACGACCCGCGTAGGGCGCAATAACCAGCGGGCATTGCGCCGTATTTGATACACAGAATTGATAATAAACAAATGGATTACCGTCGAATTTGGCATCCTGGTGGAACCTATTTCTTTACTATCAACTTATTGCAAAGGAAAGGCAACGATTTGTCGGTTCGCCATGTTCAAACGCTACGAGAATCGGTCAAGATCGTGAAAGCAAACCATCCGTTTGAAATTCACGGTTGGGTCGTTTTACCCGAACATATGCACTGCGTTATAGAATTACCGGCAAACGATTCGGATTATGCTACACGGCTAAGTTTAACAAAAATTGGATTTTCAAAAGCCTTGCCGAAAATCGAGCGAAGATCGGCGGTGAGAATAAAGAGAGCGAACGCGGGATATGGCTGCGGTGCTATTGGGAACACCTGATACGGGATGAAGCCGATTTTCAGGCTCATCTAATTATATTCACTTCAATCCGGTGAAACATGGCTGGGTAAAACAAGTTAAAGATTGGCCCTATTCAACCTTTCACCGCTGGGTGAAACGGGGCGTTTATCCATTAAATTGGGCAGGTACCGACTGCGATTTATATGAGTTCGAACAATAAAAGTAATATGGATCAATGCCCGTTGGTTATTGCGGCTTACGGTCTTTGGGGCCAAGAGATAGATGGCTGAATTTTTGTACAGAGGCGTAAGCATCGAGTTTTATGAAAAGCTCAATGGTGAGCTTCGTCCTAAAGAGCTCGCACCCTTTGCAAGAAAGCCTAAGTGGGGGCGGGCTGCCTGGGGCAATTCCAGATGGGGAGAGTCAGATGTTAATGGTGTAATTGAGCATCAGCTTCATCAGGCCGGTTACCCAACCTCTGGGGTTTCAACAACTCCGCACATTGAAAGGGCAATGTTCTATGCCACTCATGCTGGTAGCCTGCAAGGCGGTTATATCTATGTCATAGATCGCTCTCGGCTAGCTGAGCACGGCGTAGCTTCGCATGTAGTTGCTGAGCTGGTTAATATACCCAGCGTTCCAGAAGATGATGAAGTTATTCTTGTGGCTAGTAACTACAGCATCATCCCCAAGGCAGTCATTGTTGAGGTGTGTAAAATTGGCACCTAACATGGCGCTCAACCGGAGCACGGTTATAATGAGGTTTTATTTTTAAGCTTTCCGTGCCGCGCCCGGTTAGCTCTACGTTAGGCAGTCAGTGGCAACTAAATGAATGCGCTAGAACAAATTCAGATGTTACAATGGTTATTGGTAGATATTAACTCCATACTAGAAAAACATTCGATAAGCCCAATATTACTTGAAGATATAACCGTCACAGATAGCACTGTTTCAGATAATGTAAAGCAAGGCGAACGCTTGTCTTCGTCAATCATTAATAAAATATGGCCCAGCGTTGAGAACGCAACGGTATTTCACTACACATCCAAGGACAAAGCTGAATCAATTCTTAATTCAGGAAAGATAAGGCTATATACAATTCTAAAAAGATATACCGATAACGAAATTTCTGCTTTTTGTGAAGCGCACTCGCTCAATGGATATTTAGAAAAGGATGAACATGGACAGGAGAAATATAAAACCTTGATAATGCCCAATACTTTTTATTCGTCATTTACCACTACCACAGGAACAACTGAACAGGAAGAATACTTCTGGAGAAACTTTGCGGCTATTGATGGTGTTCGCTTAAAAATTGAAGTTAGCGCATCAAATCCAGATTTTCGTAGGATCGTCTATCCCAGAAAAGACGGGGAGCCTCTAGCACTTCTATCTGAACTGACCACAATAATACGAGAAAAATATAAAAGGGAGTTTATCCTCACAGGAATCTCTCCTTTGTGTGCATTCTTTTTATTAAAAAATACAAAATTGAGTCTGAGTTTAGAATGTTACATAGATACTGGGGTTATGGACCAGAGCCAAAAAGCGATGGAAACTTCGACTTTATCGAAGTTCCTTTGGGTGAAATGAGCGAAATCGGCTACCAGTTGAACATCATTGAAGTTCAAACCAATGAAATACTACAAATTCCATCAAACTACCGTGTTGTATCAAGGAATGCCTAACATGGCGCTGCACCGAACTCCGCTACGCTTCGTCGGTGAGCTTTATCGTTAGGTATCATCAACCAATACTGTCCCCGCTCTTTCCAATCCTAGAGAAGTCAGTGGCAGACGCTTGGATTCGCCTAGATTGCGAGCAGATCACGCCCTGGATGTTTATGACGGCAGGACCTCCTTTCAAGGTTCAGGACTTCTACGGCAAGGTCATCTCGTACCAGGGCCTAGAGTTCGATGGCTCACCAAGACAAGTCTTCTGGGGACGCTACATTGAACCCTTCCTGGAGGACATCACCGACCGGACTATCAAGGAGGCGCTACAGCTCTGTGCCGACAAGTCTCAGGATGCCCGGCAAGTTCTGCCGGAATTGGAGGGCTTACTCAAGTCCCTCGCGCGGAAAGCGTATGACCGAATGGAACTGATAGATCGAAGGCTCAGAGCAAAAAGCGTTTCAAAGGAAGTCGAGCCACGAAACTCAACTCCCGAGCGCGCTGCAACGGAGGACTTCATATCGCGGCGTGTAGCAGCGGAACTGAGCATGTACAAACCAAGACCGAGGCTGAACGCCCTTTTCAACAATCAGCCGTTCTGGTTCTGGCTGATTGCGCTTCTAGTTGGCGTAGTGGCGACGCTTCTCGCCGGCTAGCGAGTAGCCTGGATGAAGCGTAGCGGAATCCAGGACAATTGAAGCCATCAATACCTCGACTTCGTTTCACTGCATCAAGGTTACGCAAGATCGTATGCAAGACTCGCTGTTGGCGCGCAACCTTAAATACATCCGGCGCTTATCCATCCAGCCGCAGCCACTAAAGCCCGAGCGCGGCGCCGGCCTGGGCCTATCCGATCGGCGTTAACCCGCACTCACAAACCCGGCCAGCCGAAATCCGCTTTGGGTGCTTGCCGGTTCGCCGCTGCTTGCCTGGGCCCGGCAAAGTCTAAATCCAAGCAAACCGGCATCGGATTTGGCGGATTCCGTCGCGGCGGCGTAACATGGGCCGTTGTTTCCGTTACAAAATTGCCGATGACCGAGATTCCACCGCTTACGACGCCGGACCTTGAAGAACTGGAGGTGCTGCGCGCCATTGTCGAAGGGACCGCCCATCAGGCTGGCGGCGAGTTTTTCCGGTCTTTGGTGCGCAATTTGAGCCGGGCCACCGGCGTGGCCGGGGCGTTTGTCGCGGAATTTTTACCGGACCGGCGGCGGGTGCGGGCTTTGGCGTTCTGGCAAGACGCCGCTTGGTTGGAGGACGTTGAGTGGGACTTGCCCGGCACGCCGTGCGAGGACGTGTTGAGCGGCCGCTTGTGCCATTATCCGTCCGGCGTGTCGCAGCGCTTTCCGGCAGAGCCGGACGTGGAAAGTTATCTGGGCGTGCCGTTGCGCGACCAGGCCTCCAGCGAAATTCTCGGCCATCTGGCGGTATTCGATGGTCGGGCCATGCCCGAGCAACCCAGGCTGTTGTACACCTTTCAAATTTTCGCGGCCCGCGCCGCCGCCGAATTGAGTAGGTTGCGCGCGGCCGAACAGCTAATGCAAAGCGAACAGCGCTTTCGCGATTTGTTCGACGAGGCGCCGATCGCCTACGTGCACGAAGACCTGCAATCGCGTTTTTTGCGCGCCAACCGCACCGCGCTGCGGATACTCGGCGTGCCGGCGGCGTTGGTGCCGGGTTTCGTCGGCCGTTCCCTGGTACCGGCCTTGCCCGAGGCTCAGCGCCGAGTTGAAGAAGCATTCGCCGGGATAGGTCGGGGCGGCGATAGCGCTGGTGTGGTGTTGGAACTGCGCCGCTACGACGACGGCCGGCCGATCTGGATTCAATGGTGGTCGCGGCCGGACGCCGGCGGCTTGTTTACTCGAACTATGTTCGTCGATATTACCGAGCAAGTGCTGATGGAACGGCGCCAGGCCAAATTGCAGGCGCAAAACCGTTATTTGCAGGACGAGATCAAGGCCGACCACGATTTCGATTTGATCGTCGGCGACAGCCCGCCGCTGCGGGCCTTGCTGCAACAAGTACGCAAGGTGGCGGCGACCGACGCGTCGGTGCTGATTCAAGGCGAATCCGGCACCGGCAAGGAATTGATCGCCCGCGCGATCCATTCGGCCAGTCCGCGCCGGGAACAGCCGTTGATTAAGGTCAATTGCGCGGCCTTGCCGGCCGGGCTGATCGAAAGCGAATTGTTCGGCCACGAAAAGGGCGCCTTTACCGGCGCCTTGCACAAGCGGGTCGGCCGCTTCGAGTTGGCCGACGGCGGCAGCTTGTTTCTCGACGAAATCGGCGAAATCTCGGCCGAAACGCAGGTCAAGCTGCTGCGGGTACTTCAGGAACGCGAGTTCGAGCGGGTCGGCGGCCAGAAGCCGATCAAGGTCGACGTGCGGATTATCGCGGCGACCAACCGCGATTTGCGCCGGGAAGTTACCGAAAAGCGGTTTCGGGAAGATTTGTTTTATCGGCTGAACGTGTTTCCGCTGCAAACTCCGCCGTTGCGCGAGCGCGCTAGCGACATTCCGGCCCTGGCGACCTTCATGGCCGGCAAGTTCGCCGCCAAGTTGGGCAGGCGCATAGACGGCATCCAACCGCCCGCGTTGCAGCGCTTGCTGGCCTACCCGTGGCCCGGCAATATCCGCGAGTTGGAGAACGTCATCGAGCGGGCAACGATTCTAGCCGACGGGCCTTGGTTGGACATCGCGCCGGAGTTGCTGCCGCAAGTGTCGAGCGAACCGCTCGGCGCGCCGGCGACCTTGAGCGAAGTGACCCGCGAACACATCGTCGCCACGTTGGAGCAAACCGGCTGGGTGGTCGAAGGCCCCAACGGCGCCGCCGCCAAGTTGGACATGAAGCCCAGCACTTTGCGCTACCGGATGAAGAAACTGGGGATTACCCAATGAACTTTCGCCGGTCTGGCGGGTTGAAATAGGGTTCGGCGCCGACGCGCGCCGCTTTTGCACAGTACGACAGGAATCATGAAACCAGCCAAATTAACGTTTTTCGCCATCGCCGCTTCGGCCGTCGCTCCGTTAGCGGGACCGGCCCGAGCCGAATTGACTACCCACCCGTTCGATCAAGCGCCGATCACTCAAGTGCAGCCGACTGATGCGTCGGAACCGGCCGAGACGCCCGCCACCACCGATGCCGCACCGGAACCGGCACCGGTAGCGCCGACCGAGCCGACGCCGAGCCAAACGCCGCCGGCTTTCAGCTTTACCGATCAGTTCGGCAAGCAGAAATACAGCACCTGCAGCATGACCTACCATTTATCCGGCTTCTCGCTGGGCTACAAGCAGTACGACGGCCTGGGCGAAGTCACCTGCCGCAACGGCCAGAAGGCGCAAGTGGCGCTGTCCTCGAAAAGCATCGGCTTTACGATCGGCAAGTCCGATATCGAAGGCGAAGGCCATTTCACCGACGTCAAGGACATCAAGGAAATCTACGGTAACTACATTTCGTTGGGCAACCATTTCGGTTTTATCAATTCGATAGACCGGCAAATTCTGACTCGCGGCGAAATTTCGTTGGCACTGATCGGCAAGGGGCGCGGCTTCGACATCGGTGTTACGATCGGCGATTTGACGATTCGCCGGCGTTGATTGTCGGCCGTCAAGGCTTGCGGCTCGGCGACGGCCCCAGTGCTGGCGGTTGTTTCAGTCCGCCCCGGCGCATTTCCGGTCGGCGACGTTTACATTCCGGCAAGTTGTACCAAACTAACGGTCATGAAAAGATTTTCGTCGCGGAAAATGGATAGCTGGGCGTAGGAACGGCTTCAGCCGCGATCGAAAGCGCTCGGACATGAAAAAAGCGTGCTGGAGGCTTAAGCCAGCGTGTTCTGATCGTGAGCCGGCTCCGCCGTAGGTCCACGTCATCAGCCGGGCGGATGCCGAGCGTCCGCGCCGGGTGAACAAGCTAGACTAACCGCCGCGGCTCGCCATCGTCGATTTCGGGCCATTGGCCCGGCGTCGCGGGGCGGCGCTCGAACCAAGACCTTCGTATCCGCATTAGACTCAGGGGAGCGTCACCGTGGATAAGCGCAGTCAGCCATGGGGGGGAAACGGCGCGGACTTGCCAATGGCTAGTCTGTCGGCGTCGACCGGTGTATCGCGTTCCGCCGTTGCCGCCGAACGACGCGAACGGGTGAGACTGTTGTTCGAGAATCTGCCGTTCTCGCTGACCATCAGCGGTTTGCTGGCCTGTATATTGGCGGCGGTATTGGCGACGGAAATCCGCAATGCCCGGTTGTTCGACTGGTTTGCGGTGTTGGCCGCCGTGTTGCTGGCCAGAACCTTACTGCTGTTGGTGTGGCGGCGCCGGCCCGATGCCGGTATCGACCCGGCCGGCGTCGAAGCTTGGTTGTTCTGGTTTCGGTTCGGTACGATCGCCGCCGGTATGGTCTGGGGCGTCGGCGGTTTGCTGCTGGCGCCGGTTGGCGACATCAGCCATGAAATTTACGTGTCCTTCGCGTTGGGCGGCTTATGCGCCGGTGCCGCCGCCACGTTGGCGGTCGATAGCTTTTCGGTGGTCGGATTTTTATTGACGGTGTTGGTGCCGCAAATCGTGTTTCTGGCAATGCAGCGCGATGCCATTTCGCAGGGCATGAGTGCGATGGAAACCTTGTTCCTGTTTTTCCTGTTAGCCAGTTCTCGGCAATCGAGTCGGCAGCTGGCGGAAAACTTTCGCTTGCGGATGCAGGCGACCGACAACGAGCAGCGCTTTCGGCAGATGCTGGAGAGCAGTCCGGTCGCGACTTGCATCGAGGACACCGCCAACGGTCGGGTGATGTTTGCCAATAATAGTTATGCCTTATTGATCGATACCACCCCGGAGCGGGCTATCGGCGCGTTTACCGCCAGTTATTACGCTAGTCCAGATGCGTACGCGGCGGTGTTGGAGCGCCTGGGCAATGGCGAACAGGTCACCAATCAACTGGTGGAGTTGCATGCCCCGCGCGGCAGCGCTTGGGTTAAATGGACGCTGGCGTCGTATTTTCCGGTGGAATATCAGGGCAAGCCGGCGTTATTGATCTGGTTTTACGATATTACCGACCGCAAGATCGCCGAGGACAGAAACCAGCATTTGGCCTACCACGATGCGCTGACCGGCTTGCCCAACCGTTCGCTATTCCGCGATCGAGTGCAACACGCCATCGCTAGCGCCGAACGGGAGCGGAGCCGGCTGGCCCTGATGTTTGTCGATCTGGATCGCTTCAAACCGGTCAACGACACCTACGGCCACGGCGTTGGCGATAAGTTGCTGAAACTCGTCGCCGAACGGCTCTACCGGTGTTTGCGCAAGTCGGACTCGCCGGCCCGGCTCGGCGGCGACGAGTTCGTCGTGCTGCTGCCGGCGATCAAGACCGAGCGGAACGCGTTGGAGATCGCCGAAAAAATCCGCCATGAAATGAGTGTGCCGTTCGAAATCGACGGTTTGACGCTGGAAATTTCCGCCAGCATCGGCGTGGCGATCTACCCTGACCATGCCGACAACGCGCAGCGTTTGGTGGATTGCGCGGATTTGGCGATGTATTACGCCAAAGCCGAAGGCCGCAACCGGGTGCGCACCTATCAAGCGAATCTGCGCGACGTCAATGTCTGACGCGGGATCCGAGGCAGCCACGCGTGAGCAGTAAGCGTTCGCTCGCGCGGTCGGCGGTTGGCGATCGGGACTGAGCGATTCTTGCCGCGCCGGGTTGGAGGCTTCGGTGCGGCAAAACGCGCGAACGGTCGACCGGGTTTGAACTGCTTTATAATGCGGCTCTTCACGTACTGGCCATTGACGGCGCCGCCATGAAAAAAATTATCCAGAAAATTTCCGCCGCGATTGCCGAGTCGACCCTGTCGGAAAAAGCCAGGGCGCACTATGCCGAGGGACGCTACAAGGAAGCCGGCGATCTGTTCAAGGAGTTGTTGAAACAGTCGGGCGATGCCGAGACCAAACGCTATTTGGCCGATTGCTATTTGCAACGGGCTTGGGGGATGGCGGCCAAGGCCATGTTCAAGGAAGCTTGCGTACTTTGGGAAAATTATGCCGCTCATGCTGACGCGCCGCCGCAAGCGCAAGACGTTTATGTATTGTGGCTGTTGGCCGGCAAAAACCAGCGCAAGGCCTACGCCCTATTGGATGGGTTGAATGCTCGGCAGTTGGACGAAGAGTTTCCGGTGCTTTCGGCATATCTGGGGATGCTACTGGTCTCCGGGGATACGGAGTTGGTGCCGCATTTGCCCCACGATTGCGCATTGCTCAAGCATTGGCAATGGGTCAGCGAAGCGCTGGCGGCGTATCGCAACGGCGAGCGAGAGGGCTGCGAGCAGGCCTTGAAACCATTGCCGTTTCGTTCGGCGTTTCGCGATTTGCGCAGCTTGCTGAAAGCGCAACTGCTGGAGGGCGCGGATTTCGAACCAGCTTCGGCCCTGTTAGCCAAAATTCCCGACGAATCGCCTTATCAACCGCTGGTTAAGGCTTGTGTGGCGTATCGGCATTCTGGCGCGGATTTCGTCGCCAGCGTGTCGGCGCTGGAGCACAATCAACGCCGCATCGTTGCTCAGGCCAAAGGTCTTAATGCCCGCCAGAGCCAATTATTGGAAGCGCTGGTCAAACTCAACGGCCAGCCCGACGCCAAGGCGCGCTTCAATCTGGTCCTGCAATATCGCGACGTATTCGGCGACGATGCCGCGCAAGCCTATTGCCTGGGAGCGCTGGCGGAGTATCCGGGCGGCGAGAAGGACTACTTCAAACACTTTGCCGGCAAGGATTCGTTCGAGGAAAACCGTTTGCAGGCCTTGTTGCACGAACAAGCCGGAAACGACTACGACGCCGGCTTTTTCTGGGACCGCTGCATCGATATTCTAAAAAAAGACCGGCCGGCCAATGACCGCAAAATCGCGTTGATCCTCAGGCACATGGCCGACAAGGCCTATCCCGACGAAGCGGCGGCCATGTTGGCCGACAGCTTGGTATACGATCCCGACGACCGACAAAGCTACCTGAACCTTCTGACGATTTACCAGGAACACCGGCCGGACCCGGCTCAGTACGCGCACTGGCTGGAACGCGGTCTGCAACGTTTTCCCGCCGATACCGATTTACTGGTGCGGGCGGCCAAATCCGCCGCCGCCAGAAAAGCCTTCAAAAAGGCGGCGGCTTACGCCAAGGCCTTGTTGAAGATCGATCCGGTCAATACCTTGGCCAAACACTTGTTGTTCGCCAATCACATGGCTCATGCCCGGCGCTTGCTGAAAACCGAGAAGTTTCATTTGGTGGAGAAGGAAATTCAAGCGGCCGAACAATTGACCATCGATAAAAGCCTGCGCCGCCAGGCCGAGTTGTTGCGCGGTTTTTATTTGTGGGTTGCCGAAGACAAAACCCAGGGCTTGCAACGCATCGTCGATACCTTGGCAAGTCTGCATGACGATCCGATCAACATGCATTTTCAAGCGCAAATCGAAGCCGGTTTGTTGGAACTGCCGACGCAGGCGCTTAGCCGCGCGCTGCCCCCTCTAAAGGACTATCTGCTGTCCGCCCCGCAATTGCAGCGCTTGATCGCGTCGATAGGCTATTACGACGAGCAATTGGACGACAACACCTTGTTGTTCAAGGTTCTGGATAAAATCAAGGCGCCGCTGAAAAAGTCGCTGGAATGGTTGTTGGAACATGAAGCGGAATTATTGGCTTGGTGCCAGTCTTTGGAGACGATCGGCCATTACGAACTATTGAAGCACGCTGCCAAGGCGGGCCATGCCCGTTGGCCTAAGCCGGCCTGGCTATATTACCGGACGCTGGCCGAATGCCAAGGCGATGCCAGCCACTTGGATTTCATGAGCTTATACCGTTTGAAAGTCGCGTTGGAAGACGCGCGGGCGGAAAATGATCTTAAGACCGGCGGGTTGATCGAGCGCCTGCTTGATCGGGCTAGCGGGGGCGTCGAGCTTTTGCCGTCGGCGGGTGACATCGAAGATTTTGATCAGCCGCCGCTTAGTGACGATCCGATTGAAGAATTGTTCCACCACATTCCGGATGCCGTGTTCAAGCGTATCGAAAAGAAAATTGAGGAGTTGGTGCGCAAGCGCGGTCCCGATCAGTTCGTCGCCCAAATCGTGCGTCAATACGGCAACGGCCGCGATGAGCAAAACCTGGCGATCTTGTTCATGAATCAAGACTTCCTATGGTGTGTGACGGTATTCGCCGTCGCCCAGGAACTGAAGATTGAGATCGGCGTCGGTTTCGACGACATCGTGAATCGCTTCGACCAGAACTCCCCGCAATATTCGCTACCTTTCAATTGAGTACCGATGATTTCACCGTATAGCATTCTGGGTGTGCCCGAACAGGCCACCGACGCCGACATCAAACAAGCCTATTTGCAGCGGGTCAAGGACAATCCGCCCGACCGCGATCCCGCACGCTTTCGGCAGATTCAAGATGCCTACGATGCGATTAAGGACGAAGACTGCCGCCTGCGCCATGCTTTGTTTGCGATGCCCAGTATCGAATTCGACGCATTGCTGGCGCAAGCTTTCGGCCAGCAGGATGCAGGCGGGCCGATGGCCGCGGACCACTTCTTAAAACTGTTGAGCACACTGTCCATCGAGAAGTCGCTCGGCCACTTCCCTAAAACGCCGTCATGACGACAGAGACTAAGCAAGACGAATTGCTGGCAGCGTTACAGCACTATCTTGAGGAAACCGACTTCGCCCATCTGACCTCGGTCGAGCAACCGGATTTGACCGCGCTGTTCAGCGATCTGGCCGGCTTGAAAACCGAAGTCAAGGCCGAGTCGCGGCAATTCAAGGCCACGCTGGACAGCTTGAGCGATGCGGTCGAAATCCTGAAAACCGACAACCAAGTATTGGCCGACGAACTGGCGAAGGCCAACGAACGCCTGCAACAACAACGCCGTGAGGTTGAGCGAGCGATGTTGGTGGAATGGCTGGATATTTACGACCGGCTCGATGCCGGCTATCGGGCCGTGCGGCAGTATCGGCCGGTCGATGGCTTGTTCAGGCATTCCAAAAAACAGGACGTGCGCTTCATCGCCAGCGTTGGCGAAGGCCAGGAAATCACCTTGAAGCGCCTGGAACAAATGCTGCAACGCCGCCGGGTATATTCGATCGATTGCGTCGGCCAGCCCTTCGATGCGCGGACGATGACGACCATCGCCATCGGCAACGATCCTTCGCAGGCAAACGCCGTTGTGCTCGAAGAACTGCGCAAGGGATTTTTACTCGAAGATCAAGTGTTGCGATTGGCGGAAGTCAAAGTCAATAAACTTTAAGCATTCAGGGAACACATATGAACGACATCATCATCGGCATCGATCTAGGGACCACGAACTCGGAAGTGGCGATTGTCGAAAACGGCGAGGTCACGGTGATCGCCGACAACGGCAGCAAGATTTTGCCGTCTTTCGTCGGGCTAGACGATAACGGCGAGATATTGGTCGGCGCCAGCGCCCGCAATCAATACCTGATATATCCGGAGCGCACCGTCAAGTCGATCAAGCGTTTGATGGGTCAGGATACGCGAGTCACGATGGCCGGTCAGGCGTACACCCCGCAGGAAGTCTCCGCGATCATCCTGAAGCGTTTGAAGGCGATTGCCGAAGCCTATGTCGGCCGGCCTATCGTCAAGGCGGTGATTACCGTACCGGCCTATTTTTCCGACGCCCAGCGCCAGGCCACCCGCGAAGCCGGGGAAATCGCAGGGCTGGAGGTGGTGCGGATGATCAACGAGCCGACCGCCGCCGCGCTGGTTTACGGCGCCGGCCAGCTCGACGCCAAACGCATGCTGGTGTACGACCTGGGTGGCGGCACCTTCGACGTGTCGGTGGTCAACGTGCAGAGCGGCGTGGTCGAGGTGCTGGCCAGCCATGGCGACAATCACCTAGGCGGCGACGATTTCGACCAACTGATCGTCGATCGCGTTTTGGCGCATATCCGCGAGCAGTACGGGATCGAAGTCGAGCCGCACGGCAAGGCGATGGCGCGTATCGTGCGGGCGGCGGAACAGGCGAAACTGGTCTTGTCCGACGAGCCGTTTGCGACGATAGAGGAAGAATATTTGCTGGAACGCCAAGGCACGCCGCTGCATTTGACGATGGAGTTGGCGCGTTCGGACTACGAAGACTTGATCGCCGACCACATCAACGCCACGCTGGACGCCACCCATATCGCGCTGAAGGGCGCCAAATTGACCGCCTCCGACATCGACGAAATCATCCTGGTCGGCGGCTCGACCCGCACACCGTGCATCCGCGAGCGCCTGTTCGACGAATTCGGTTTCGAGCCGCACGGCGAAGTCGATCCCGATCTGTGCGTGGCGATGGGCGCGGCAATGCAGGCGGCGATGATCAACGGCGAGGACATCGGCACTGTCTTGGTCGATGTGACGCCGTATACCTTCGGCACCTGCGCGGTTGGGTATCTGGACGGCATGCCCTATCCGTATCAGTACGTACCCATCGTGCATAAAAATAGCGTGTTGCCGGTGCGCAAGTCCGAGGCTTTCGAGACCTATCACGACAATCAGCGCGAAGTGAACGTGCGGATTTTTCAAGGCGAGGACCCGGATGCGCTGAACAACGTCGAAATCGGTGAGTTTTTGGTCGAAGGTTTGTTGGACGTGCCGGCCGGCAACGTCATCACCTTGACGCTGGACCTGGATTTGAACGGCATCTTGCATGTTTCGGCGCGGGAGAAAGCCTCCGGCAAGGAAAAGACCATCACGATCAACAACGCGATTTCCCGCTTCGATAGCGGCGAACTGGGCAGCGCCAAACAGCGTATTGACGGTTTGTTCGGCAATACGGCCGGCGGCGAGGCGGGTTCGGTATCGGAAAGTCCGGCCGTTTCCGCCGCGCGTAACGCGATCAAGAAGGCCGAAGCCTTGTTCGAAACCGTTTCCGCCGAAGACAAGGAAGACATGGTCGATCTGATCGAAACCATTTCGACTTTTCTGGAAAACGGCGACGAGGCCGGGTTGAAGCAGCCGGTCGAGCGCTTGAACGACATCCTCTATTACTTGGAATCGTGATACAGCGTTGCCCGGCGTGCAATGCCCGGCTCGGAACGGCCACGGCGTGCCCGCGTTGCGGCGTCGAATTGCGGCAAGTCCTGGGTTGCGAAAGCTTGGCCGAGCAATGGCTTAGCGTCGCGATGCAAAGTCTCGCGGCCGGCCGGCCGGCCATCGCGGTGCCGGCGCTGTTACGTTCCTTGAGTTTTAAGCAAACGCCGCCGGCCAAACTGTTGCACGGTTTTTTGATCCGGCAGTTGTATCGGGCGCTTTATGATCAATTGGGCCAGCAGCGTTGGCCGGCGGCACGCGAAACCCTGAGTCAATTGCGGACCCTGCAAGGCGGCAACGACGCACTGGACCGGTTTGCCGAAATGATCGACCAGTTGGTGGGCGCGGTGGATACGCCGCCGCCTCCGTCGTTCAAATCGGAAAACCCAAGTACCAATCGATCAGAAATAAGCTAAAGAACGCGATTTCCGGAATCCAAGTGCCGTCAATGCTTGTAAGTCTCGGTTGTGAGTCGATGGGCTTGGCTGGCTTTAGAATTTTCATGACGATCTCCTCTGCATGTTGGGTGTTGCTTGCGCGTTGGGCTAGCCTAAGGCCGGTTTCACTCCAAAACGATCGGCTTTTGGCGCTCAACAGGAATGGATGCGCCAGCAATCAGTGAATCCGCGACTCAGTCGCGCGGATATACTATAGCCCTCGGTATAGCGATACCGCAATCCGGTTTTTCTAGCGCTCGCAGGCGCCTGGCTATTGCTTTTGCAACAAATAGCCGGAATAGGCGATCAGCTCCCGGCCATCCATTTTGACGACGCGCAGGGTGTCGCCCATGCCCCGGCCCAGACCGTGGGTAATGGCCTGCTCGTCGTCGATGGGTTTGAGCGCCCAAGTCTGTTTTTCAATGTCGAAGCTGGGTAGCGCGTATTCCAACACCAGAAAACCGTTGCGTTCCCGCAAGGCGCAGCGCTCCGGAACGATCGCTTCGCCGTCGGCTAGATTGACGATGCGGTAGTCGCCCAAGCGCCGCCGCCAAGCCGCCGGGATCGCGGTCGGGACGATTTTTTCGCCGATCGGAATGGTCTGGCCTTCGGTATGAGCCAGCAATACCCGGCGCCCCGCAATCTCGGTTAGTGACAGTCCGACTTCGGCCAACTCCTCCGGTTGGATGGGAATAAAGCCCAGCAGCCAATAGCGAATACCGAATTGGCCGTCCGGGCGGACCACGATGTCCAACGAGTTGCCGTTCAAATCGGCGGAAATGCCGTCACCGGTATTCGAAGCATCGACGTAGCCCAACATCGTCGCGTAGTGGCCGCCGAATTGGTTTTGTTCGGCCGAGGTCGGTGGGCGGGTTTCGATAGCCGGTGTTTCGGTTTCACGGAAGGCTTGGCCGGTTTTGATCGCGACCGCCAGTTTCAGCGCGGCGTTGTTGATCTTTTGCAAGGCTTGGTTGGGCGAGTTGCTGAGCACGACGACGCCGATTTTGTGGTCGGTAGCCAGGCTCAACAAACTGAATTGGTACAGCGTCGCGCCGCCGTGTTCGGCAATCGGCCCGATGTTTAAGTTGTCCCGCAACATCCAGCCCAGACCGACCTTTAGGCCGGCATCGAGCGGCACATCGGCGTTTTGCGGTTTCAGCATGGCCGCGACGGTTTGCGGTTTCAATAGCTGGCGGCCGTCGGACGCGCCGCCGGCAAACACCATCGTCATGAAGCGGCTCAGGTCCAACACACTAGCATTCAAGCCGCCTGCCGGCATGTCGCGTAGCGGCGCTTCGGGTTTTTCGTCGCCGAACCGGTAGGATTTCGACGCCAGTTCGCCTTCGAGTCCCGGCGCGAATCGAGCGGTGCGCATGCCCAGCGGTTTGAGTAATTGCCGATCGGCATAGACGCTGAACGGCGTGGCGCTGACCGTTTCCAGCATCGTGCCCAGCAAGGTTACGCCGAGATTGGAATACGAAAATACCGTGTTGGCCGGGTTGCTGACGTATTCGGATTTGAGTTGCTCGACCAATTGTCCGAACGGCCGAGGGTGATGCGTCCACATGCCGTTGACGATGTCCCCCGGCAATCCGGAATGATGGCTCATGATGTTGCGCGGCGTGATCGCGGCGGTATCGGCAAACCGCGATTTGATCGAAAAGTTCGGCAAATAACGCTGTAGAGCTTGGTCGATATCCAGTTTGCCTTGCTCGGCCAATTGCATCACCAATGTATCGGTAAACAACTTGGAAATCGAGCCGACTCTATAAACGGTCTCGGCCGATGCCGGCACGTCGCGTTTCTTATCGGCGTAACCAAAGCCTTGCGACCACACCACTTGCTGGTCATCCACAATGGCGATACTCAAGCCTTCGATGGCTTGTTTGTCCATTTGGGTTTCGATCAGCCAACTCAAATAGGTCTGCAGATAGCGGTAATCGCCGGGTTGCCAAGTCTCCGGCCGGGGCGGTGGTCCGCCCGCGCAAGCGGACAGCACGATCAATAAGCCGAGAAATACGGGAATTCGGGATTTCATGGTTGAGGTTTGCTCCATTAAAGTGGTCTGAGAGACACGGGTTTGGGCAAGGATAGACTCGGCGGTTTACAGCTCGCCGCGTTCGATTTCATCCAGATAGAGAAATTCCGGGGCCTTGACGCCGGCTTGCCGGCGAATGGCCACCAGTTCCGCCGATTCGAAAAAGCGCCGGGCGCTGTCCAGCGACGACCACTCGGAAAAATGCACGACGCGGTTGGCGTCGTCGGCTTGACACAGCAATTGATAGCGACGTTCGCCGGCATGTTTACGCATATCCGCCGCTTGGTCGAAAATGGCTTTCCAGGCCGGATAGGCTTCGACTTCGTGGATGATCAAGACATAGGGCATGGAGGTTTCTCGGTAATGGTTCAAGGTCAATTTTAGTCGCGGCGGCCGAATCGCGATTCGCAAAAAGGCGGCGTGCGGTGTTCCCCGGCTACAGCCGGTTGGTCTTGGGTTAGGTAACGTTAGTCGCGATTCCGGCGGCGGCCCCCAAAACGCCCTAACACTTGCCCGACAGACCGTGGAGTTTAAGTCAAACCCGGCGGGCTCGCATGTGCCGAAAGTCATGCTTGCTTGCATGACTCCAGGCGCGCGACGTCGCGGCGAATAACTGCCGACGCTCTTTAACCTGGCGAAAAAATAGCGTTTTTTCAACCGATAAAGACGCTTCCATCACCACTAATTTCCGCTAGCGCACCCGCGCGCACTCTCCGAAATGCCCTCCGCGGGTAGGATATTTTTCCAGCAACGAGTTAGGTACTCTGTCCCAGTTGCGAAATTCCGGGTTGACCCGGCGACAAACTCGATCGAATCCAACAGGTCGCAGCGACTGAATACAAGCGCGATACCCGAGATCGTAGTCCGGCAACTTCCAAAATAACCTTAACTTCTGGAGAAACTTTATGAAAGCAAATAGCACAATGCCGCTAATCGTTGGATTGGTCATGGTTGGCTTAAGTTTTACCGCGACGCAAGCTCATGCGGCCGGCAATGCCTGCATCGCCGTCAACGGCGGATTCGGGAATGGTGGCACCACGTTCGTGGGTAAGGGATTCTCGCTACCGGGCAACGGCTCGTGCGGAACTTGGTCCGGCGTCGTCAAAACCGGTTCATCGGTGGTACTGACTTCCAGCGGTAGTGCGTGCACCTCCAGCGACGGCGTGATTTTGACCTTGACGATGCACTCGACCGATCCCGCGTATTTTGGCAACGGGGAAACGGCGGCGGTCGATCATATTCAACTGTGTCTGAAAGGCACCACAAACTGCCCCTACGGCCAGTATTCGCACGGCTATTTCAGCGGTCCGGTCGAGCGAATCAATTGTACGACCGACCTTATCACGATACCGTCCACTCACGACTGAGCAGGCACGCGTCGGCGTGACGGCGCGCAGTTTGATAGCCGAAATGAGCGATTGTCCTGGCAAGCGGACAATCGCTTGCTCGCGCGGCGAGCATTTTCAAACCCTTTCGCTTCGAAATATCCCCCGCGCGGAGGATGTTTCCCCACCGGCTCGGTCGTTATCCTAGAACCAGCCTAACGTTTCGGGGCCGCGTAATACTGAACCCGCGTGGCGGGCCGACCGGGGCATTCCTAAGGTGAACGGCACCGGAGCACGGAACACAGACGAATGATCCGGGCGGTCTTAGGCATACGGGTTGATCGTGGCACGCGCCCGAAATTAAGCGGTTGCCCACGCCTTACTCGGCATCAGTTCAATTAGAAAATAAAAGGCATAACGATGAAACAAGGTCCACAACATTGGAAACTGAACCAGCTCTGCTCCGCATTTTTAGCGGCCGGATTGGTACTGCAAATTTGCCCGGCTTGGGCGCAAACCGACACCGGGATCGGCAGCAATGGGATGTCGGGCGCGGACGGTGCCGCCGGCAATCCCGGTAGCGCCGGCGGCAACGGCAACGCCGGCGATAGCGCAACTGCGAAAGCGGGCTTTCCCGTCAATAACGATACTGCCAATAGCGCAACGGCGACCGGCGGTAGCGGCGGAAATGGCGGTAACGGCGGCGCGGGTAACCCGCCTGGCTCGAACGGTGGGAAAGGCGGTTCCGGCGGTAACGGTGGTAACGCCACTGCGCAGGCCTCCACTAGTATCTCCAGCTATGCCGAGGCCAACGTCACCGCGAACGCTACCGGCGGAAATGGCGGTAACGGCGGATTGGGTGGCTCGGCGAGCGGCGAGGGCGGAGAGGGAGCCGGTGGTAACGGCGGTAACGGTGGCACCGCAGTGATCGGCGCGGTCGCGGATAGTACCGGCGGCTTTTTAGTCCTGGATGGGACTGCGACCGGCGGTAACGGCGGCGATTCTTACGGCACAGGCATAGCCGGCAGAGGTGGGGCGGCGGTGTTTGGCGTTTCGCCCATCCTTACCCTCTACGGACACTCCCTGATTTCGGCCACGGTGACCGGCACGGCCAACGGCGGCAACGGCGGTAACGCGCGGGGTGCCGGCATTGGCGGTGACGGCGCCTCGGTCAGCTTGACCGACAAAGTTTCAGGCGATACCGCCGAGATCGTGCGATTGACTCAAACCGCCCACGGCGGTAACGCGGGAGGCAGCAACGGCGGTTCGGCTGGCGTCGCTGGTACTGCCAACAGTAGTTTAAGCAAAACCACCAGTTCCAAATCCCTGCAAATTTATAGCAACGCCCAGGGCGGTGACGGCGGCTATTTGCTCAATGCGGTTAGCAGCGAGGCCGGTGCCGGGGCGGATGCCACCACGACGGTTAATGGCATCAATACCGCTGTCGGAAACAATAGCGATACCGATGCTGGCAGTAATGCAACCGGCGGTCACGGCGGTGATTCCAACAATCAGCGCAACGGCGGCGCGGGCGGTAAGGCCCAAAATAACACGGCCGCCGCCGGCGATAGCGCACATGCCGGTGGCGAAGCGATCGGTGGTAACGGTGGCGATAGTTATGGCGGTAGCGGCGGTTCCGGCGGTTCGGCCAGTAGCGTTAGTAGTGCGGTTGGCACCACCGACGCCGACGCCAATGGTTACGCGACCGGCGGAAATGGCGGCTTGAACCTAGAGGAAAACGGTACTGGCGGTGTTGGCGGCGCCGCGAGTTCTTCAGCTAACGCCCAGGCTACCCACAATAACAGCCAGATTAGCGCGGACGCCACCGCTTACGGAGGCCATGGCGGGGCCAGCTATGCCAATGGCAACGGCGGCAACGGCGGTACGGCGACCACAGCCACCAGCGCCAAAGGCGCCGGCACTGGGGCGGTGCAAGTGGATACCCGCGCTTGGGGCGGCGACGGCGGTACCGGCCAGGGTTTGGGCAACAAAGGCGGTGCGGGCGGTACCGCTTCGGCGCAAGCCAGCGGCACATCCACCGGCAACGGCGATGTCGCGGTGACTCTCGACCAACGCGGCGGCAAGGGCGGTTGGGGCTACCTCGGCGCCGACGGTGGCGTGGGTGGCGATTCCATTGCCGATAATTTGGTCAGCGGTTCGACCAGCGGTGCATTGAACTTGACGCAATACGCCAAAGGCGGTGATGGTGGCAATGTCAGCAGCATTATTTTTGCGCTAGGTGTCGGCATCGAAAACCATCCCGCAGGCCAAGCCGGTAGTGGAGGCCAGGCAAAATCGGTGCTGAACAATGTCGATGACGGAACTGGGATGGTCACCGGAAAAAGTAGCGCCGAAGGCGGCGCGGGCGGCTTGGCCAGCGCCGCCGGCAACGGGAATGGCGGCAATGGCGGCGACGCCAATGCGGAGATCGCGCTGATTCACGGCGGCAGCGTCAATGCCAGCGCCCTGGCCGGCGGCGGCAACGGTGGCGATTCCAACACCGGTATCGCCGGCAACGGCGGCTTGGCCAACTTGGGTCTGGACTTGGCTGCCGCGTACGGAGAATCCACCGGCAACGGCAGGGTCGAGGCCACCGGCGAGGTTCACGGCGGCCACGGCGGTTCCGCCATCGCGATCGGCACTGGCGGCAACGGCGCATCGGTGACTTTGATGAATAAAGTCGACGGAAAAACCAGCGGTGACTTGATATTGAATCAAACCGCCTTTGGCGGTAATGGCGGCTCCAGTAAGGGCGGCACAGTCGGTTCGGCCGGCAGTGCCGACAGCCGGCTAAGCAAATCCGCCGCAGTCAATGCCTTATCGCTGTACAACTACGCAACCGGCGGCAACGGCGGCAATTTAAATGATGCGTCGAGCGGCGCGGCCGGTGCCGGTGCGGTGGGTAGCTCGTTGGTCAGTGCCGACAACAGCGCCGGCTCGGTTTACGCATGGGGTAGCGCAACCGGCGGCGACGGCGGCAGTGCCAACAATGGCGCGACCGGCGGCGCGGGCGGTCAGGCCAACAATACGGCCAAGGTCGCGTCCAGCGGCGATAATCACCAAGCTACTGTTTCCGGTCACGCCTTGGGCGGCCTAGGCGGCGTCAGTTACGGCGGTCGGGCAGGCGCGGGCGGCTCCGCGATCAGTACCAGTTATGGCACCGCTTCCGGCAATAGCGCTGTCACGGTGAGCGACAAGGCGCGAGGCGGGAATGGCGGCGCCAATCTGTTCGGCGACACCAACGGCGGTAACGGCGGCGCGGCCAGCTCGTTGGCTAACGGCAATAATACCGGCACACAGTCGGTGTCCGTGACTTCGTTTGCTTATGGCGGCGATGGCGGCCAAGGGCATGGCAGTGGTAGAGCCGGTGCCGGTGGTGGCGCCAATTCGCAAGCGCGGGCGTCGAGTACGGCCGGCCATGCCAGCGCGGCGGCGAATGCCACAGGCGGCAGCGGTTACGGTTTCACTTCACCAATCGTCGCCACCGCTTGGGCGCAGGGCGGGAACGGTTCGTCCGCCAACGCGACGGCCGGCCAAACCGGCGTTCAGCTGACGGCGGCGGCCCACGCCGATAGCGTTGCGAGCGTCAGCGAAAGCCGCGCCGCCATCGGTCAAGTACCGGCACCGAAAACCGATGCAGCCGGTAAGCAAGCGGTTGCGTTCGGCACCGCACTGCCTCAAAACGCCGATGTTTCAGCACTGCTGGCCGGCAATCCGACGGTGTTGCACGCCTTCGACATTGGCGGTAGCAGTCAGGTTTGGCTGCAAGGGACTTTAGGCGTGTCGAATACCAGTTCCGACGCCGCTTATCACGATTACCATGCCAGTCTTACGCTAAATCTGGACACCTCGTCTTATGCGCCGGCCCAGCATCTGTTGCTGGGTCTACTTAGCCCCGAGTTCGGCATTGCCGCCTTGAGCGGCGGCGATACGCTGTCCTTCTCCATCGACGTGATTGGCGCCACCGCTCATTCAAGTGCCAGCTATGATTTCAGTGCAGCCGATGCGGCGGGCGCGGCGAATTTTTTCGACGATAAGACGCTGGATGTCGGCGACTGGAGCAGTTGGGTCAGTAACAGTGATAAAACACTCACGCTGACCTTTAACTTGGACCTGCACAGCCACACCTACGGCACGGGTCTGAACTTCGATCTGATTGCCGGCAATTCGACGTTGGGCTCGGGCCCGGTCGCGTCGGTGCCGTTACCGAGCGGCCTATGGCTATTTGGCTCGGCGCTGCTGGGCGCGCTCGTCCGAGGCAGGTATGCGCGAGCGGGCGGTAAATTCAGCTAGCAGACGAAACCGATAGAGCCTCGCATTGAGAAAGCCCCGCGTTCCGGGGCTTTTTTATGTGTTGAGCGTGGGTGGGCGGCTCGCTAGTCAGGCAGGATTCGGGTAGCTCGCCGCGATCGCGGCGTGTGGCAGTCGCGGCCCAAAACCCGGTGTAGGGCTGGCCTGGGCGCCTCGAGATCAGGCTGGCTTGTGGTCGGCGCTTTCAAACCGGTCGGCGTGATCTCGAGAATAGGTCATTTCCCGCAATCCGCGTGAAATGACCCAACGCGTAAGTTTATCCGGCGCGCTTAGTGACGGCTAAGTGCTTGTGTCAGTGAGAGATTACATTGTGGTCCGGTTTTTGCCGAGCTAACTCCGGCTGCGGGCGCGGTTCGAGTTTGACGCGGGCCGGCGGGTTTGCCCGGAGGCGCGGTTCTCGTGGAAGCGGTTACGCCGCGCGAATCCGCCGTGGCGGCGGTATCCATAATGTCGGCATTGATTTGCCGGCTGCAGTTAAAACGGCTTAATCGATCATTTATCAATCAATATCAAACACAAGGAATTTCACAATGAAGCATGTATTACGCACCGCTATCGCGGCCGGCTTGGCACTGACCGCGATCGGTTCGGCCCAGGCCAATACCCTCAGCGTCGACGGCACGCTGTTCTTGCAAGCCGGCGGTACCACCTTCGATACCTGGAAGGTCGCCATGACCACCGCCGGCAGTTTTAGTGTCGATGTGTTGGCTTACGAAGCATCGCAAAGCAACGTCGCGACCGCCGGTTATTTCGCGGCCGATCTGAACGGCGACGGCGAACTGACTTGGCTGGACCCGGATACCCATTGGTATTTGGACGACGGTTCCGCCGGCTTGACCGCCGCCAACCATTTGGCCCGTTGCGACGACATCGCCAACAATTGCGCGACCGTCAATACCCCCACGATCAGCTTGGTCAGCCGAACTCAAGTGCAGGGCGCGGCGGACGGTTCGATTCACTTCCGTCGCGATCCGGCCTTCGACATTACTCTGGCCGCCGGTAACTACCAATATGTCATGTCCGATTATCGCTTGACCGACGCCGAAGCGGCGGCCGGCATCAACTCCGGCGATAGCTTTTCGGCGCCAACCGGCTTCGTCAATCCGATTTTGGATCACGGCGACTACCGGATCACTTTCAGCTCGGATACCTTGCATTTCGCGGTCAGCGGCAACACCATCACCGTCTCGCAAGTGCCGCTACCCGGCGCGGTCTGGTTGTTCGGCAGCGTTTTGGCCGGTTTTGGCGTAACGGTTCGGCGCAAGGCGCGGGTGGCTTAAAATTGGCCGATGTTTGCTCCGCGACACCGGAGCGGCCGGCCAGGCCCTACCGTTTTGGTGTTTGTCGGTTATGATGCCGCCTCCCGCGTTAACCACGATTGACGATGACGATATCCGCCCCGGCCAGACCCGGTCGTAACGATCCCTGCCCGTGCGGCAGCGGTAAAAAATTCAAACATTGCTGCGCCGAGAAGGCCGAGGCCGGGAGCGGCGACTCCGACCCGAAGCAATTGTTGGAAACCGCCCGCTACCACGCCTATCAACGTCGCGACTTTCTCGCCGCCGAACAGACTTATCGGCAAGTATTGGCGATCAAGCCCAATCACGCCGAAGCTTTGGCCGGCGTCGGCCAAGGCTTGTGTTGGCGGCATCGGCTCGCCGAGGGCAAGCAATATCTGGCCAAGGCCGCCAAGGCCATGTTGCGCCAACCGGAAAAGATCGACGCTAGGGTCTTGCTGGAATTCGCCGAGCAAATGCAAATGTGGGGCGACATCGACTTAGCGTTGCAATTGGCCAGGGCCGCCGCCAAGCGCATGCCGGTCAGCGCCTCGGCGCAATATGCGATCGCCGCCTGTTTGCACCGCTTGAACCACACCGATCAAGCCATCGCCCAGATGCAAAAAGTCCTGCAATTGGCGCCGAGCGACGCCGGCTGCCAAATCCTGATGGCCTTGCTGGAAATCGACAAGAAACGGATGGACGACGCCGGCGGGCGGCTGGAGCGGGTCGTTGCCGCCGAGCAAAATGGCGGGCAGTTGGCGCGGGCTTGCTTGGAGCTGTCCAAGGTCTACGATAAACAACAGCGCTACGCCGAAGCCTTCGAGATGTTCTCGAGGGCTGGCTTGTTGGCGGCGGCTAGTCCGGAAGCCCGGAACGTGGACGCCAATTATCTGTTCGACCGGATCGCCTTGTTCAAACACGGTTACGACGATGCCTTGCTGGGACGCTGGCGCGTAACCGACTTTGCCGACAATTTGCCGGTCCCGGCATTCTTGATCGGATTCTTGCGCTCCGGTACCACGCTGACCGAGCAAGTGCTGGCCGCGCATCCCGAGGTACTGACCTCGGACGAAAACCACTTGATCGAGGAAGTGGCACAAGAGTTGGCCGCGGCGACCGGCATCGCCGGCGATACGCCGGCCGCGCTGAAAGCCCTGGATATTGCCGGCGCGCGTCGCTTGCGGGCGTTTTACTGGCAACGCGCCGCCGAGGAATTCACGTCGGCCGCGTTGAAAAAAACTTTCGTCAACAAGGTGGCGCTAAACAGTATCGAAACCGGCCTGATCGCCACTTTGTTTCCGGAAGCAAAAATTCTGTTCGCGGTGCGCGATCCGCGCGATGTGTGTTTGAGTTGCGCGATGCAATCGTTCGCGTTGGCGCCGGCCACCGTCAATCTGCTGTCCTGGCGAGGCATTGCCCGCCAGTACGCGGCGGTGATGGATTTGTGGCTGAGCCTGCGCGATCGGATCGCCCCGGTTTATCTGGAATTGCGCTACGAGGATGTGGTCGACGATTTCGAAACCAGCTTTCGGCGGGTGTTCGAGTTGTTGGGCGTCGAGTGGCGCCCGGAAGTGCAACGCTTCCACGAGCGTTCGGCCGGCCGTTACGTGGCCACGCCCAGCTTTGGGGCAGTGTCTCGGCCGATTTACCGTAGCGCCGTCGCCCGTTGGCACGGTTACCAAAGCCAATTTCAAACCATCCTGCCCATGCTGGAGCCCTATCTCAAGGCCTTCGGTTACGTCTGATCCTCGTGCCGTCGAATGATGTAGTGATTTAACATAGTTCAATAGCGGGAGGCCGCAATGCGCGAGTTCGGCCTATCGACAGCCTTTTGATTCTAAAAAAATTTTAGCTTACGGCGTTAATTTTGCTGGCCGGTTCGGTTCAGCTGCCCATTCGGACGTAATCAAAACCGGCGACCCATGTCATTTCACCCGCATCAATCGTTGCAAGAGCTGTACGTCAGTTGCCACGGCGAGCTGGAAGCCGTGCTGTTTTCGCGCGTGCGTTGCCGGGAAACCGCCGCCGACCTTTGCCAGGAAGCCTTTGTCCGTTTATGCCGCAGCGACGATCTGGGTAATGTCGGCAATCTGAAAGCCTATTTATTCCGTACCGCGCAGAATCTGCTGTTCGACCACTACCGCAGCCAGACCGTACGCAATAACGCGATCGTCGATTGGCCGGAAGATGAGCCGCCGGAAGCCGAAGATCCGCGTTGCGCCGAGACCGTCGCGCTGGCGGAGCAGGATTTGGATAGGCTGATCGAAGCCATGACCAGCTTGTCGCCTTTATGTCAGCGGATTTTTTATTTAAACCGCTTCGAGGGCATGAAGCAGCGCGAAATCGCCGAAACCCTGAATATCTCGGTTCGCACTGTCGAGGAGAACGTCAAAAAGGCGCTGCTGCATTGCGCCAAAACCCTGGATCAGTCCTAGCCGGTGATGTGGTTCCGGGCTTGGGCCTCGTCTATGATATATCTCCCCCACCGTTCAACCAGGAATTGACCATGTCCACCGAACCGATGCCGGATGATGCCGAGCGTTTGCTGGAACAGGCTTGTGCTTGGTTGAGTAGACTGCATTCCGGTGAATTTCCCGTGTCCGCGCGGCAAGAGCTGAATGCCTGGCGCGCCGCCGACAGCGCCCACGAACAAGCCTGGCAACGCGCCGAAGCGCTGTGGGCGGGCTTGGGACAACTGCGCGGCCGCCGCATCATTCCCGGTGCGCAACCGTTGCCGGGGGAGGGGAGCTTACAAGCCAAAATTCAACCCTCTCCCCCTGGGAGAGGGCAGAGTGAGGGGATGCAAACTAACGCCTTGACGCATTTTGATTCCCTCGCTCCAACCCTCTCGGTAATCGATCCCGACATTACCCTATCTTCTATATCGATGCAGTCGTCCCGAGAAGAAAGCGAGCTCTTACGACAGTCTCCAGGGCAAGGTGGCAGGCAAGCGCAGGCAGCGGATGTGCTGGCTGCAAGTTCGGTTGCCATACTGGATTCCCGTCTGCGCGGAAATGACAGCCTCAGGGATTTTAAAGACAGCGTTGACAACAGAACGCACCGCCGACGCCGTGGCCGATCCTTAACTTTGGCTGTGGCCTGCTGTGCATTGCTGGCTACCACGTTGAGCGTGCTGTATCCGCCGGCATTCTGGCGCGCGGACTACTCGACGGGTAAGGGCGAGCAGCGCAGCGTGACTTTGGCCGACGGCTCGCGGGTGATGCTTAACACCGCCACGGCCCTGGCCATCCACTTCGACGCTAGCACGCGCCGGGTGGAGTTATTAGCCGGCGAAGCGTTTTTTGACGTGGCTAAAAATCCGCAACGGCCGTTCGTGGTCACTGCCGCCGGCAGCGAAGTGCGGGCGGTGGGTACGGCTTTCGCGGTAAAGCGACAACCCGAGCAGACCGAAGTCGAACTGGTTGAAGGGATAGTTGAAATACAAGACGCGGGGCGGAAACACCAAGAACGCCTGACGGCGGGACAGTCCGCGTCGATAGGCGCCAACAGTATTGCGTTAAAAAACGCCGGCCAACCGGACGGCATGGCGTTGTGGCGGGCCGGCTATCTGCAATTCGACGGCTTGCCGCTAAGCGACGCCATTGCCCAAATCAACCAATACCGTCCCGGCCGCGTCGTGTTGTTGGATACGGCTTTGGCCGACAAGCGCATCAGCGGTCTGTTTCGCTTGGATGCGCTGGATCAAGCCATCGCCAGTTTAAAAGCCGCCATCCCGGCGCTGCAAATAGTCAGCATCACGCCCTATTTGGTGGTGTTGCGTTAGGCGCTGTTCACACCCCGCCCTTCTCCCGACGCACAAAAACCCTCTCTTGCTGGACGACTGCAGGGATGCAGGAGGTAGGGCAACGCTGGCAGCAGTTGCCGAGAGGGTAGGGTGATGAGAGTTAAAACAACGGAGCCGGATGGGTACGACTGCATGGATGCAGGAGCTAGAGCAACGCATGGAGCAGTTGCCGAGAGCGCAGTGAAACCCATCATCGAGAATTTGTTCCCGCCTCATATCATTTTCCAAGTCCACCACGACACCCCAAGTATTAAGGCTTTGTTCGCGTTAATGGTTGAATCAGATCGAAGCCGTCATCCCGGCATGGATTGCCGGGATCCATGGCACAAGGATGTGTTGAAACTTTGCCATCCGTGGCTTCTGGGCCCCGGCAATCCATGCCGGGGCGACGCCAACGATAAACGCGAACCGTCCATTCCGAACTCTCCCAACAAAAAATCCATAATCGCCCGATGTGGGTTTTTAAAAAGTTTCCGTCTTAACTAACACCAGCCCAATTGCTGCCGTGTAACCCGACCGAAACTAGGAGTATCCATGTCCAACGCAAAGTATTGCAATCATTCAGCCGGCAAGGGCCGGCGCCATGCCGCCAAAGCTGTCTTACTCGCGGCGTTGATCTCGCAAACCGCCCACGGCGATGCCGCCGCTGGCAAACACCATTTTGACATCCCCGCCCAGTCGCTGAATCAAGCCTTACTGATGTTCGGCAGGCAAAGCCAGCAACAATTGATGTACGGCACCGACATCGCCGACAACCTGCGCAGCCGCAGCTTGCAAGGCGACTATACCGCCGCCGAAGCGATCAGGATTTTATTGGGCGATGCGCCGTTACAGGCCGTGACGACCGGGGACGGGGCCATCACCTTACAGCCGCGAGCGGCGGAGCTGCACAACAATCTGGGGCCGCAGACCATGCCGGCGGTGCAGGTGGTGGGGAAGGCGGCTTATGATTCGACCGATCCATATAACCCGGATTACAGTTTGCCGAACGCTTCCACCGCAACCAAGACGGACACTCCAATTATGGAGACTCCATTATCGATACAAGTTGTGACTAAAGCTGTTATGCATGACCAACAAGCGATTCAAGTCGGTGATGCAATTAAAAATGTTAGCGGCGTGTTCCAAGGTTTTACATTTGGAGGATTCTCCGAGCAATTTATGATTCGAGGTTTCAATACTAATTATGCCAATTATGTAGATGGAATGAGATGGCCGGTCAGCAGAGTTCCATTGGCAAATGCAGAGAAAATTGAAGTCGTAAAAGGTGCCGCCGCAAACTTATATGGGCGCATAGAACCAGGTGGCATGATTAATGTGGTTACGAAAAGACCTCAAGAGAAACCCTATTATTCGTTAGAACAACGGTTTGGCTCATACGATTTATATCAAACCCTTGCAGATTCGACGGGGGCTATTAATCAAGAAGGTTCCTTGCTGTATCGAATTAATTTTGAATATTTGGATAAAAACTCATTTCGTGACTTTGCATTTACAGAGCGCACCTACGTTGCACCATCTTTGACCTGGAAAATTAGTGATCGCACCCAACTTGATTTGGACTTTATTTATTCAAACGAAGATACATTAGAAGACCACGGGGTCGTTGCATCCTCCGTGACTCGAAGACCGCTTGATATTCCAATATCCAGATACTTAGGGGAGCCGTCTATAGATAAAAGCAATACAGAACTATTTAGTACAGGCTTAACTCTGAATCATGAGATTTCGGAAAATTGGAAAGTAAATGCACAATTTAAGCATATTAACCGCGATGTTTTGGATCTTCAACACGCGGCGCCAGGAATAATTAATATAGCTACAGGAGAACTTGCAAGAGCATTCTGCTGCGGCCCAGGAACTCAAGATGTTTTAGGTGGCATCCTTAATATCACCGGTAAATTCGCAACGTGGGATATAAAGCATAGTGTATTGGTAGGATGGGACTATTACGAAATGAGAAGTTCCTTTAATGGTTGGTTTTTGCCTCCCGCTATATTTGACGGGCAAGTTAATTCAATAAATATTTACAATCCTCAATATGGTCAATCAGGTGTTGACCTGGCTAGTATCCCCAAAAATGATTTTTCGGATCAACGCTTAAGCTGGAATGGTGTTTATTTTCAAGATCAGATGACTCTGTTTGAAAAACTACACATCCTTGGAGGCGGACGCTACGACTGGGCAAATAGAGGAAGCGGCTCCTCTTCAGTTTCGCTAAGTGACGCAACCTCAAGTTATTCGGATATTGAAAATCAAAAATTCAGCCCAAGAGTAGGGTTGCTATATCAACCTTGGCAATGGCTTTCGTTGTACGGTAATTTTGTTGAGTCGTTAGGTGCCTCTAATACTAGTCCAGGCGTAGGTGGAAATATACTTGCGCCAGAGTCTGCAGAGCAATTCGAGGCGGGTTTTAAAACCGAATTTTTAAATAAACGGTTAAATTCATCAGTGGCGTTTTATCAGTTAACCAAACAGAACATAAGTGTACCAATCGCGGGAACAAGGTTTGCGCAAACAATTGGTGAAGCACGTAGTCGAGGCGTCGAAATTGATATTTCAGGACAAGTTGCCGATGGATTGAATTTGATTGCAACTTATGCATATACCGATGCCAATATTTTGAGCGGTGATAACGCAGGAAATCGATTATGGAATATTCCCAGAAACTCGGGCAGTTTGTGGGCAAAATATGATATTCAGGAATCGGCATTACATGGCCTTAGTGTTGGTGCTGGCGTTTATTTCCAGAGCGAACGGCAAGGCGATAACAGTAATAGCTTTCAATTGCCTGGTTACGGCAAGGTAGACGCTCTACTGAGATATCAATTGCCTATTGTAAAGGCAAAAACTACTTTGCAGTTTAACGTGGAGAATTTGCTAGATCACAAATATTATTCGGCGACTGATAATAGTAACTCATTTTTAAATCCAGGTGCTCCTCGTACTTTTATTGGGTCGGTTAAGGTTGAGTATTGAGTTTTCATAATTTTTAACCCGCGTATGGCGGAAGCCGGCAGGCGTTCCGCCGTATGCCGATCATGTTGCACGAGGATGTGAGGAATGCAGACATTGCTAGGGCAAAGGTCTGTTTACTCGCCCAGCCCCAACTCGGTTTATGGCATCAATTGAATCCAATCCCGAGACGGACAGGCTGTGTCCGGCCTTATTTTACTCTGAAAGTCATTGTGGGAGCGACGCATAGTCGCGAATTAAAACGATGCATCGCGACTATGCGTCGCTCCTACGGAAGCCTTTGATTTGCCGGGGCGATTGCCAAGCCTTCATGAGCGTTAGGATGGATGATGGACTGCACACCTTATAGCTTGAACCGCGAGGCTATTCAGACTTGCACTCACGCTCAAACGCTTGGCGAGGACGGCAAAACCCCCTGTGAACCAGCCTAATAGCCTTCAGCCAATCGCCAACAAACGCTGGCAAAAGGTTGACTGATTGATCCCTCTTGATGGGCTAAGCCCGAAAATCCCGCGTCCTCTCGCTATTGCTCGCCCCCTCGCCGAGCATAGGCAAAATAACGCTGATGCGGATGCCCATAGCCCGGATACGCAACGTACCGCCACAGGGTAACGGCTTGACCGTCATGCGATCGTTTAAATCACGCCGAACGTCGCGGTCGCGAAATTGAATCAAGTCGCCGTAGGGCAAGGGTATCTTTGCTGTCGCCGAGACACGCGCTGCTGCTAAGTGGTTGGAATATCGACTATTCATGCTGATTTTGCAGCAGCCCGGCAACATGTATATCTTATTTATAGATTTCTATTTCAATTTATATCGTTTTTCATCGAATAACGAGCCTCTTATCATCTCCCCAACGTCGCCGGCCGGGTCCGGCAACGGAGCGACTCAATAACGTCCCAGTCCACCACCTCGGGGAGGCGATATGGCAACCGAAACCAATAACCGTTCGTTTAAGCCGGGCAATCACAACGAGATTGCCCTACAGATCGCGGAGATTCTGCGAGACATCCGCTTTGGTTCCATCGAGGTCGTCATTCACGACGGCCGGGTCGTGCAAATCGACAAGCGCGAAAGATTCCGAGTAGCCGACCCAAAAATACCGATTTGATCCGGTTGCTTTCAAGCACTTATTCGATTCGACCGGATCGCCGGAGATATGCCAGCCAAATAACAATAACGACCTTCTGACCGGAACGCCGGAAGCAAGCGATAACAGGAAAACACCACATGACTCATGTTAAACGCCGCCTATTGGTGGGCGCGATCGGCTCGGCGCTATTCGGCGCCGCCGATGCCCAGGCCGCCGACGCCCAAGCGCTGGAGCAGCGCATTCGCGAACTGGAAGCCAGACTGGAACGCTTCGAGAAAGCGGCCGCCGCGCCGACCGCTGTCGCACCGGTCGCGCAGTCGAATCCGGAAGTCGAAAAGCTCAATCGCAAGATCAATACGCTGGAACGCAAATTGGAAGTGGACAAGGAAGTGGCCGCCAGCGCCGCCAGCCGCGCGCCTAAAGTCGAAGGCGGTAGCGACGGCTTTCGGATTTCCTCGGCCGACGGTAAGCATCAAGTCCGGATTCGCGGCGCGGTACAAACCGACGCGCGCTTTTTCACGGGCGGTAGTTGGACCGGGGCGACCGCTTCCAACGGTATTAGCGGCGGTGCCGAAACCGACAAGTTCGAACTGAAGCAAGCCCGGATTTGGTTGGAAGGTAAATTTTGGGACAGTTTGTATTTCAAAATCATGCCGGATTTCGCGGCCACCAACATTCTGCCAGACGCCTACCTGGATTACGCCTATTTGCCCTACGCCAGCTTGAGCGTCGGTAAGCAAAAAACCCCGCTGAGCTTGGAGCGCTTGCAAGGCGACTCGGACGGCATGTTTCTGGAACGCGCGTTCCCGACCTATCTGGCCAGCAACCGCGATGTCGGCGTGATGTTGCACGGTTCGTTCGCCACGCCGGGTTACAAGGCCGATTACGCCGGGCCGGTGGATTTTCGCAACTTCGTCAGCTATCAACTCGGCGTGTTTAACGGCTCCGGCGACGATGGCAGCATCGATAAAAACTCGCCGGATACCGACGACGACAAGGAATTTATCGGTCGCTTATGGGTACATCCGTTCCAACACGGCGGCAACAGCTGGCTGGAAGGTTTAGGCCTGGGTGTCGCCGGTACTTGGGAACGGCCTAGCTTGCAGGCCTTGAAAAACCAGGGCACGCCGATAGGGCGATCCACGTTCTTGAATTACAACAGCATGCGTAGCGCCTATACCGGCACCTTGCAGGCCGATGGCGTGCATTACCGGGTTTACCCGCAAGCCTATTGGTATGCCGGTCCGTTTGGCGTCATGGGCGAATACGTGTTGTCGGCTCAGGAAGTCATCGCTACCCGGACCGGTCAAACCATCCCCGGCGTGCGTAGCCAACTCAACAACACGGCGTGGCAAGTGCAGCTTTCTTACGTATTGACCGGCGAAGACAACACCTTCCAAAGCGTCAAGCCGATTCGGCCGTTCAACCCGTTGGAGGGCAGTTGGGGCGCCTTGCAGGTGGCGGCGCGCTGGAGCGAGTTCAATGTCGATACGACCGCGTTCAACTACCTGAATCCGGCGAAGTCGGCCAAGCACGCCACGGCTTGGGCGGTGGGTTTCAACTGGTTCCTAAACCAAAACGCCCGAATCATGGCCGATTACGAACAAACCTATTTCGACGGCGGCGCGGGTTTATCGGCCGCGGCATTTACCAATCGTCCGTCGGAGAACGTTTTCGCCACGCGCTTCCAATTGGCGTTTTAACAGGTTCGTCATGGCGGCCGGAGGCCGGTATCCGCTGCTCCCAGGACGGGAGGTTAGGCCGAGGCACGGCCGCACGGATAGCCGCACGGGATGCGGACATGGCAACAATTTCATCGCAATAGCTTTTGAGAGATCACTTATGAGAAACAGATTATTCGGTTTGATCGCCGCCACCTTGTTGTCGGCGGCGGCAAGCAAGACCTTCGCGGCGGACGTGACCTTGTTGAACGTGTCCTACGATCCGACCCGCGAATTCTATAAAGAATACAACCAAGCGTTCGCCAAATACTGGAAAGGCAAAGCCGGCGACAACGTCACCGTCAACCAGTCGCACGGTGGCGGCGGCAAGCAGGCCAGGGCGGTACTGGACGGCCTGGAGGCCGACGTGGTGACGCTGGCGATCTCGGCGGACATCGACCAATTGGCGCGCCGCAACCTGATTCCGGAAAACTGGCAAAGCCAGTTGCCCAACAATAGCGCCCCTTATACCTCGACCATCGTGTTCGTGGTGCGCAAGGGCAATCCGCAGCATGTTAAAGATTGGAGCGACTTGATCAAGCCCGGCCTCAGCGTGGTCACGCCGAATCCGAAAACCTCCGGCGGCGCGCGTTGGAATTACATGGCGGCTTGGGCCTATGCCCTGAAACACAACAACAATAGCGAAGAAGCGGCCAAGGACTTCGTCGGCAAATTGTTCAAGAACACCTCGGTACTGGATACCGGCGCGCGCGGTTCCACCACCACCTTCGCCGAGCGCGACATCGGCGACGTGTTGATTACCTGGGAAAACGAAGCCTATCTGGTGTTGAAGGAATTCGGCGCCGACAAGTACGAAGTCGTCACGCCCAGCTTCAGCATTTTGGCCGAACCGCCGGTGACCGTCGTCGAAGACGTGGCCCGTAAACACGGCACCACCGAAGTCGCGACCGAATACCTGAAATATTTGTATGGCAAGGAAGGCCAGGAAATCATCGCGAAAAACTTCTACCGCCCGATCGATAAAGAGGTGGCGGCCAAATACGCCAAACAGTTCCCGGCGTTGGAGTTGGTGAGCATCGCTCAGTTGGGCGGTTGGCCGGAAAATCAAGCCAAGCATTTCGCCGACGACGGCATTTTCGACAAGATATACGGACGCTGATCGCGGCCGAAACGCAGGAGGGCAAACGCATGGTGCAAACCACGATCGAAGCAATACGGGACGACCTGGAACGGGTGTTGTATCTGGACCTGGACGAATTCAAACTGGAAGTGGAAGCGGCGCAAGTGCTGAGCCGCTACATCGGACTGCGCTTGCGCAGCGAGTTTCAGCCGATCTTCGATACCTCGACTTCGGAGGGCTTGCTGGGTTACGAAGCCCTGCTCAGACCTTCGACCGGCATCGAAGCGGTGTCGCCGGACTTCGCATTCGGTTGGGCCGACAATCAAGATAAATTGGTGAAGTTGGATCGGGTGGCGCGCACCTTGCACATGCTCAACTATCTGGAATTGCCCGAGGAGCGCGGCCAATTGTTTTTGAACGTACACCCTAAACTATTGGTCAGCGTTAATACCCACGGCAAGGTGTTTGAACATATTCTGCATCTGCACGCGGTGCCGACCACCCAAGTGGTGTTGGAAATCATGGAAAACGCGGTTGACGCCGATCGGGCCTTGGCCGAAGCGGTGGAGAATTATCGCGATCGCGGTTTCAAAATCGCGATCGACCACTTCGGCAGCCGCCATTCCAATTTGGATAGGCTCTGGCATTTGGCGCCGGATTACGTCAAATTCGACGCCGGCCTGATTCGGGAAGCCGAGCGCGGCGGTAAAATCCGCCGGGTGTTGCCGAAGTTGATCGAGGTGGTGCAGGCCTTGGGCGCCCAGCCGGTCATCGAAGGCATCGAAAACGAAATCCAGCTCGACATCGCGCTGGATGCCGGCGGCAAATTGTTGCAAGGTTATTATTTAGGTCGGCCCGCGCCGGCCGCCGCCTGGCACCAAGCCAAGGCGTCGCGCCGGGAAAACCCGTTGATGCCGGGCGCGCCGCATCATTTCGGCAGTTTCAGCGTCTCCGCCCAATACGGCATGTAAGGCGGAACCCGCGATGCGCTGCGATACGGTTTCATGGTGATGTCCTTTCTCGTGGCATCTTGCTCACGCCGCCGTCAAGGCGGCTTTTTTTTGCATTGCATCAGCCCTGATGGGGAACCGATATGGCTAACTGGTTTACCGACAATTCCGCTTCGATAGGCCGCACGCCGCTGGTCCGGCTGAATCGGATCGGCCGCGAGCTGCCGGTGACAATCTTCGCCAAAATCGAAAGCCGCAATCCGGCCTATTCGGTGAAATGCCGGGTCGGCGCGGCGATGGTTTGGGCCGCCGAACGGCAGGGCTTGCTCAAGCCCGGCGTGACCTTGATCGAAGCCACCAGCGGCAATTCCGGCATCGCATTGGCGGCGGTGGCCGCCGCGCGCGGCATTCCGATCACGCTGACGATGCCGGATACGATGAGCCGCGAACGCCGCGTATTGCTGGGCGCCTACGGTGCCAAACTGTTGTTGACCGACGGCAGACTGGGCATGCGCGGCGCGGTAGAAGCGGCTGAACGGCTGGCCGCGGCCGATCCCGATCGCTATTTGCTGCTGGAACAATTTAAAAATCCGGCCAATCCGGCGATACACGAACAAACCACCGGCCCGGAAGTCTGGCAAGACAGCGCCGGCGCGGTCGATGTGTTCGTCGCCGGGGTTGGCACCGGCGGCACCATCACCGGCACCGGACGATTTTTGAAACGCCAGGGCAAGCAGATCGAAACTGTGGCGGTGGAACCGGCCGCCAGCCCGGTGCTGAGCCAAACCCGCGCCGGACAGGTCTTACAGCCCGGTGCCCACGGCATTCAAGGCATAGGTGCCGGCTTCGTGCCGGCGATACTCGACCTGGACCTGATCGATCGAATCGAAACCGCCAGCGAAACCGAGGCCGTCGAATACGCCCGTCGTTTGGCCAAGGAAGAGGGAATACTGGCCGGCTTGTCCAGCGGCGCCGCGTTGGCCGTGACGATGCGCTTGGCCGCGTTGCCCGATTACGCCGGACTAAGCTTCGTCGTCATGCTGCCGGATTCCGGCGAACGCTATTTAAGCTCGGCCTTGTTCGGCGCTTGAGGATGGGCAAATCCTGACGCCGTTTTATTCTACTTTGTCGGATTTGTTTAGGACCGTCATGCCCGCCGGGACGCGGGCATCCAGTACCACGGATGGTATGGCTTAAATCCGTCTATGACGTCTGAATTCGCTCCGTGCTCTAACGGGCCAGGCCATCCATGCCGGAATGACGATGCTTATTGAGTAAGCTGACAAAGTAGAATTCAGGACTTGCGTTCGATCCGCTAGAACCCTTGCCGTCGGAGCGGCTCCAGTCGCGTCGTAGCCGCATCGACCGAAACATCCCGTTCCAGTTTCGATGCGACATCACCCCCGATTGAACTTTCACTACCGGTTCCGGTATTCATAAACGATTGCGATCAACGGCCAATGTTTCGGCGTTGATGCCGGTTCGGCGCAATCCGGTCGATCGAATGTGCGGCGAAGCATTCGATCCGCGTATAAAACCTAAATTATCCAGGAAATATCATGAGTCAAACTACATTCGCTAAAACCTTACTCGGCCTGACCATCGCCGCGGCATTCAGTCACTCCGCCATCGCCGAAGACACCTGCTTGGGCGCCACGGTGACCATTCATGCCGAAACCGCGATCAAAAAGCTCGACAAACAAGGTAACGAAGTCGTGATGGGCACCAAGGGCGACGACGTCATCATGGGCACCGCCGGCAACGACATCATCGACGGCGGCAAGGGTAACGACTTGATCTGTGGCGGCGGCGGAGACGACACGCTGAAAGGCAATCACGGCAACGATCAATTGGATGGCGGCACCGGTAACGACAACCTGATCGGCGGTAACGGGCATGACAGCTTGTGGGGTGGAGACGATAACGACACGCTGAGCGGCGGTAACGGCAATGACCAACTCAACGGCGGATCCGGGGATGACAGCCTGAGCGGCAGTAACGGCAACGACACCCTGCAAGGCAATGCCGGCCGGGATACGTTAAACGGCGATAACGGCAACGACGGCCTGTACGGCGAAGACAACAACCTGCGCGATCGCAATAAGGACGGGGTAGACGACGATGCGTCCGATGCGGACGACGATACCAGTGTCGATGCCAGCACCAGCGGCGACGATAGCTTGTGGGGCGGCAACGGTAACGACGACCTGAACGGAGGCCCCGGCAACGACAATCTGTATGGCCAGAACGGCAAGGACAGTCTGGACGGCGGTCTGAACGAAGACAATCTGCTTGGCGGCAACGGCAAGGATACCCTGAGTTACGACAGCGACGACGTTAACTTGGACAGCGGCAAGGGCGCCGATCTCTGCGTGCTGAAAACCGAAGCCAACGGCGAAGTCGAGCAGGAATGCGAGCATGGCCCGGAGCAGGACGTACGCGAGCACGGCGCCAACCAGGCTTGCGTGCTGACCACCAAAAAGAACGGCGAAACCGAGCTGGAATGCGAGCATAGCTAAACCCCAACCGGCAGCGGCGCCGGTTGGGGCCGCTGTCGGTTTGACCTTGTTCGGCGCGCCGTCATCGGAGCGCCGACAGCCCAGATCAACGTCCTTTCCTCCAAGCTGGCGGCGTGCTTCGGCGTCGCGACCGGCTCTCGAAGATAGTTTGCCTTGGCTTAGCCACCGGGTTTGCATGTCGCGGGCCTCGTTCCGCTCCGACCACTGTAGTGGAATCTCAGCGAGACTGCTGGCTTCGACTCCGCTCAGCCAGCGGGTTAATTCGGCTCAACGCAGCCGGCGGGTTACCGTGGTTCCGCCTCAGCCAGAGCGGGTAGACTCTTCCTAGCCGCCGGCTTACTTTGATGGTGAGCCTTTTACTTCTCGGCGTTGGTAACCACGGTAGCCCCATCGTCCTATCCACGCGGGCAATAGAGGTTCCCAAGATGGACCCCGCAACTACGCGGCCCTTGTACCCCAACGTCAATGGCTGCCGGCTCGACCGCGACCTGGAGTTGCAGGTTTAGACGGATGTCAGCAAGGCATTCGGGCTAGGATGTACAAATCAATGTATTTTCTATGTATTTGGGCTGACGGCTTTGATCCGGAATGTCGGCTTCGCTCGGGGCGGTTGGTTGGGTTCCCTTCGGCTTCGCTCAGGGAACGTTGGCTCCGCTCAGGGAACGTTTGCTCCGCTCGGGGCAGGGTTGGTTCCGCACGCTCCCTGAGCGGAGTCGAAGGGGCGTGCGGGCCGGCCGTTTCTAAGCTAGTCGCGGTCGTGGTGGCGGTCGTCCCGGTCGAAGTCGAACAGCGTCATTAAGTCGCCGACCGCCGGGCCGTTCACGGGCCGGTAAGGGTTTTCGGCGCGCGCCAGCGGATTGGGCAGATTGTCGCGGCTACGCGGCGAAATCGTCGGCAAGTGCCAGTTGCGTTCGATGAATTTCAAGATCGACGCATGATCGTTGTAGGTATGGTCGACGTGGCCTTTCTTGGCGTAGGGCGATACCACCAGTAGCGGAATCCGGGTGCCGTCGCCGAAGAAATCGACGGCTTGCACATAGCCGGAGTCGTAATAGCCGCCGCCTTCGTCGGTGGTGACGACGATGGCGGTGGAAGCCCACAGCGCCGGATTGCTCTTGACTTGAGCGATCAGGTCTTGCAAGAACATTTCGTATTGATCGGCGGTGGAGTCGGCGGGATGGCCGGCCAGGGCTTCGAAGGGACGTACGTAAGACACCGCCGGCAAGGTGCCGTTGGCAACGTCGGTCAGGAAGGCGGAGTAGTTTTGCAGCTTGGCTTCTTCGGACGGGTTTTTCATGATGCTGCTGAACCCGGTCAGCGGGTCGCAGATGCCGCAGTAGGCGTGGAACAGCAACGGTATGCCGTTGACGCCGCCGGCAAAGGTGGTGGCGTCGTCGCCCCGGTCGGCACTGTAATATTTCCAGGAGACGTTGTGAGCGGTCAGTACGTCGGCAATGGTACGCAGGCTTTGCGGCGGCAGCGTGAATTGGTCGGCGCCGAGCGAGCGGGGGCTGGCGCTGGTTTGGTTCCAATACAAGTTGTAGTTGTTGACCAGATAGTAATGGTCTTTTTCGCAATTGTTTTTGCGCAGGCCTTGGCGGATCAGCTCGGCGTTGACGGCCGCGACGCCCGGTTGGGCCGAATCGGCGCAATTGACGTAGGAGCCGCCGCCGTAACCGTCTTGGGTGTAGTAGTTGTTGCTGCCGGCCACCGGATTGGGGTTTTCGATTTGGTTGGCCCAAGGTTTTGCGGCGCTGCCGTCGAGTTTGGTCGGGTGGGTGAAATAGGCCGCGTGGCCGGTGACCAGGGCCAGGAAATTGGCGCCGGTACCACCCTGGACGGATTGGTGGTAGTTGTCGCTGATGGCGTAGGTGTCGGCGAGGGCTTTGAAGATAGGCGCGTCGCCGGTATTCATATTGTAAAAGCCCATCGAAATGGCGCCTTCCATCGGATTGAAGCCGCCCGCCGGGTAGGGTTTGCCGTCGGAGCCGGTGCCTATGCTTTCTTCGACCCACACGAATTTGTCGTGTTTGCCGCCGTCGAGGTCTTGCCACATTTGAAAGAACCGATGCACCGGGTCGCCGGTGTATTCGTTGTAAGGCACGTATTTGCTGATTTGATAGGGGCCGTTGGGCAAGTTGCTGGGAAAGCGGTTATCCAACACGCCGGCGGTTTGGCCGATGGCGTAGGTGGTATAGGGTTGCGGTAAGCCGAGGTCGTAATCGCCGATGGATTCGGTGACGACCCGGTAGCGGTCGGTGGCGCTGCCGACCCGTTGCTTGGCCAGGTCGAAGCGGGGGCCGGGTTCGCCGTCGGCGGTGATGATGCCTTTGCTGAGCAGGTTGTCGATGTGTTGGCCGCGTTTGGGTTGATAGGCGCCGAACAGGTTGTCGAAGGTATGGTTTTCGCCAACGATGACGATCACGTGCTTAATCGGCGTGGCGGTTTTATGTTCGTCTTGCGCTTGCGCCGGGGCGCTAAGCATTAACGCCGACGCGACAGCCGTCGTCAGCGGATAGATAGAGCGGAATTTCGTGGTTCGCATGGACGATCACTCCAAATTCGAATGCATCAAGGGAGGGTTGCGCCATCACGATGAAGGGATGGCATGCGGCAGCCTAAAGCGTGTTTATGACGCGACGATGAAGGAGGGGCGGCGGTTGAAAAAATAGTCTTCGCCCGGCCCGAACCGAATGCCCGCGATCAATCGGGTCGGGTTCATCTTTGGCCTACTACCATAGCGAGCGCGAAGCGGCCAAGCGCGGCCGGCCGAATGCCCAAACCTTGTTCGATGATTTGCGGACCCGTTTTCCCGGCGGTTCCAGCGCCGAGCCGGCGACGGCCAGTTGAGGTCGGTCAGGCTGAAGCCGGGCAAAACCGGGTATCGCCGGCTCGGCGCCGGGTATCGTTGGTTCGACGTCGGACAAAAAGACTCGACGCCGAGTATCGCCGGGGTAAAAACTGACGGAACGCTGGTAGGCGATCGCGGCATCGGACCAACCGGCCGTTTCGCGGTCGGCCGGTTTGGCGCCGTCATACCGGGCTTCTGTTTAAATCCGGTCCTATCGATCACCGGTATTCCGTTCGGGTTGAGTTTGGCTAAGCCCAGGCCGGCGTGCCTTAGACGGGGCTAGGGCGGGGGCTTAAATTCCTCCGTCCGATGTTCCGGACCGGATGGGCACCGCGCGCCGGGCGCGGGCGGATTTTTTAACGGTCGGCCGTGGCCCGGCGAATTTTAATGTTGGGAGAGTTTGACGATGAGCGATACTTTGCTAAAGGATTTGATGTGGTTTAAGCGCCGGCCGGCGGCTTGGGCGCTGGCGTTCGGTTTGGGGATGGCGGCCGCGCAAGTCGACGCGGCGGCGGTCGATCGGGCCGCGCCGGCTTGCCCGTTACAGGGCATGGCGGACGGCAAGGCTTTGCACTTGCAACAGTTCAAGAATCAAGTCGTGTATGTCGATTTTTGGGCGTCCTGGTGCGGGCCGTGCATGCAATCGTTTCCGTTTATGAACGAGTTGCAGCGCCAACACGGCGCTCAGGGCTTGCAAGTGGTCGCGGTCAATCTGGACGAGGACGCCGCCGATGCCCAGGCGTTTTTGACCAAGGCCCGCCCCGGTTTCGCGGTGGCCGCCGATCCGAGCCGGCAGTGCGCCAAGGACTTTGCGGTGGAGGCCATGCCGTCGTCGTTTTTGATCGACCGCCAGGGCAAGCTGCGCTACATCCATAAGGGTTTCCGGTCCGGCGAGGTGGACGAATTGCAAGGCGTCCTCAAGCAATTGCTGGCCGAGCCGGCCAGCTTGTAGGCGAGGGTTGGGGTAAACGATTGTCGGGTTACACTAGGCTTTTATGCCCTAGGGAAAACCCGACCGGCCGTCGACCATCGCCATTCGTTTCGCATTAACCCGCCATGAAACCGAAAAAACCCAGCAAACGCAGTCCGTTAACGTTTTACCGCCGCGAATTCCAAGCCATGGGGACGCCGTGCGAAGTCCAATTGTTCGCCAGCAGCGCGGCGGCGGCCGGCGCGGCGGCGGATGCGGCGATCGCGGATGTGCGGCGTCTGGAGGCACGCTATTCCCGTTACCGGGACGATAGTTTTTTATCGGAGATCAACCGGACCGCGGCGCTTGGCGGTTCGATCGCGGTGGACGACGAAACCGCCAGCTTGCTGGATTATGCGCTGACCTGTTACGAGCAAAGCGAGGGCTTGTTCGACGTGACCTCCGGGATTTTGCGTCGGGCCTGGAAATTCGATGCCGGCCGTTTGCCAGAGCCGGCCATGCTGGCGGCGTTGCTGGAGAAAGTGGGCTGGCACCGGCTGTGCTGGCGCCGGCCGGAATTGACGTTTTCGGTCGCCGGCATGGAAATCGATTTCGGCGGCGTCGTCAAGGAATACGCCGCCGATTGCGCGGCGACGATCTGCCGCAACCACGGGGTTCAGCGCGGGGTCGTGAATTTGGGCGGCGATATTCGGGTGATCGGTCCGCGCGGTGACGGCAGTCCCTGGCGGGTGGGTATTCGCGATCCGCGCCGACAGGGCGGCTTGCTGGATACCTTGAGCTTGTACGAGGGCGCGGTGGCCAGTAGCGGCGATTACGAGCGTTGCATGGTCATCGACCAGGTGCGGTACGGGCATATTTTGAACCCGAAGACCGGCTGGCCGGTACGGCATTTGGCGGCGGTGACGGTGGTCGGCGATTTTTGCGTGGTGGCCGGTAGCGCTTCGACGATCGCGATGCTGAAGGAAGGCGACGGCGTCGAGTGGTTGGAGCAACTGAATCTGCCGCATTTATGGGTTGATGTGGCCGGTCGAGGCGGAGGGTCGTTGTTCGGTCCGGCCGAGCCGGCGGCGCAGGGCGCGGGTTCGCCGCGCTGAGCGCTGATTTTACGCTCAAGCTTTCGCCGGCTCGGCCGATAACCCGGTGGTCCGTCCAGTCGGGCGGACAGTGTTCAATCCATGGGAGATCGACATGTCATCCATATCGGGAGTGGGCTCCACGCCGTACGTTCCTCTCGTCAATCAAGCGAAGCCGCCCGTAGAGAATCGGCAGCCCGCGCCGCAACCGGTGCAACCGGTCGCGAAAGATGCCGATGGGGATAACGACGGTAGTAAAGGTAGAAACATCGATACTTACGCTTAGATTCGGGTATCGATAGGAGCAGTAGCGATCGGGCCGGTAATTACCGGCCCGATTGATGTCGGCGGATGGTTAAGCTCGGGCGCAGACCCAGACGTCCACCCGGCCGACGCCGGCTCGCTTCAATGCCGTTGCCAGCGCGGCGACCGTGGCGCCGGTGGTCATCACGTCATCGACGATGGCGACGTGGCGGTAAGGTAACGGCCGCGTGGCGCGGAAGGCGTTGCGCAGATTCTTGCGGCGCTGCTTAGCCGGCAACGCGATTTGATGGCCGGTATCCCGCACTCTTTGGCAGCTCCGCGAATCCAGCGGAATCTTCAATTCCTTCGATAAATGCCGTGCGATTTCCATGGCCTGGTTGAAGCCGCGTTCGCGGTAGCGTCCGCGATGCAGCGGCACCGGGATCAGGCATTCCGGCCGTTCGGCCTGGGTTCCGGCGTGGGCCGCCAGCAAGCCGGCCAGCAGGCGGGCATTCTTGTAGTCGCGCTGGAATTTCAGGCGGCTCACCAAAAATCGTAAATGACTGCGGTACAAAAACGGCGCGTAGGTCTCGTCGAAGGCCGGCGTTTTGCTCAGGCAGCGCCCGCACAGCACCGGTTGAGGATGGCGGGTTTCGAGCGGTTCGCCGCAGCGGTAGCAGCAGGAAACGTTACGGGGCATGTCGTCCAGGCAGCCGGCGCACAAGTCCAGGCCGGCATGGCCGGGCGCGCCGCATAATACGCAGCGCGGCGGTAACAGTAAATTCTGTATAATGTTTAGCCAATGGTTTACCATTTTTCTTTAAATAGGTTGATAAGCGGTCCCGGTCACCGCTTGCGCCGCCGCCGAGCATGGGAGAGTAGCAGAATGTCCGCCAGCCAGAAACCTTCGAACCACGTCGCCAACCTTCGTCACGATTGGCAATTGGCCGAGGTCGAGACCTTGTTCGCATTGCCGTTCAACGATTTGATTTTTCAGGCCCAGACCGCGCATCGGGCGTTCTTCGATCCCAACGAAATCCAGGTCAGCAGCCTGTTGAGCATCAAGACCGGCGCCTGCTCGGAAGATTGCGGCTATTGCCCGCAAAGCGCCCGCTACGATTCCGATCTGACGCCGGAGGCGCTGATGCCGGTCGAAACGGTGTTGCAAGCCGCGCAACAGGCCCAAGCCCAGGGCGCTTCGCGGTTTTGCATGGGCGCCGCCTGGCGCAGCCCGAAGGATAGAGACATCGAGCGGGTCGTCGAGATGGTCAAGGGCGTCAAGGCGCTGGGCATGGAAACCTGCGTGACCTTGGGCATGCTGACCGACCGGCAAACCCAAGCCTTGAAGGACGGCGGTCTGGATTATTACAACCACAATCTCGATACCTCCGAGGACTATTACTCGGAAATCATCACCACCCGGACCTATCAGGACCGGTTGGATACGCTGGAACGGGTGCGCGAAGCCGGCATCAATGTCTGCTGCGGCGGCATCGTCGGCATGGGCGAGTCGGAGGTCGATCGAGCCAAATTGTTGCTGCAACTGGCGAATCTGCCCAAGCATCCGGAGAGCGTGCCGATCAATATGCTGGTGCAAGTCGAAGGGACGCCGCTGCACGGCACCGCTACGCTGGACCCGCTGGTGTTCGTGCGCACCGTGGCGGTGGCCAGGATCATGATGCCGGAATCGCGGGTTCGCTTGTCGGCCGGCCGGACCGCGATGAGCGACGAGATGCAGGCCTTGTGCTTTCTGGCCGGGGCCAACTCGATTTTCTACGGCGATAAACTGCTGACCACCGACAATCCGATGACCAGCCACGACCGGCAATTGTTTCAGCGCTTGGGCGTGCGGATGGGCGGCTCCAGTTACGCTTGATGGCCGGTTTTTACGATTTTAGCGGCGAGCTGGGCCGGCTGGAGCAACAAGGTTTGTACCGGCGCCGCCGGGTCGTGGACGGCCCGCAAGGCGTGCTGCTGAACGTGGACGGGCGGCGGATGGTCAATTTTTGCAGCAACGACTATCTGGGCCTGGCCGCCGACCCGCGCCTGGTCGATGCCTTTCAGCGCGGCGCGGAACGCTACGGCGTCGGCAGCGGCTCCGCGCATTTAATTTGCGGGCATAGTGCCGCGCATCACGCGTTGGAGGACGCATTGGCCGAGTTCACCAGCCGGCGGCGGGCGTTGCTGTTTTCGACCGGTTACATGGCTAACGTCGGGACGATTTCGGCTTTGCTGGGGCGCGGCGATACGGTGCTGGAAGATCGGCTGAATCACGCATCGCTGCTGGACGGCGGTTTGCTGGCCGGTGCCCGGTTTCGCCGCTACCATCACGCCGACCCCGCCGATCTGGCCGCGAAACTGGCGACCGGATCGGGCAAGGTCTTGGTGGTCAGCGACGGGGTGTTCAGCATGGACGGCGATTTGGCGCCGCTGCCGGCATTGGCGGCATTGGTCGGCCGCCACGATGCCGGCTTGTTGATCGACGATGCCCACGGCTTCGGCGTGCTTGGCGCGCGCGGCGGCGGCATCGTCGAGCATTTCGGCTTGAGCGCCGAACAGGTGCCGATCTTGATCGGTACCTTGGGCAAGGCCTTCGGCACCTTCGGGGCTTTTGTCGCCGGTTCCGACGATTTGATCGAGCTACTAATTCAAAAAGCCCGCAGTTATGTGTTCACGACGGCGATGCCGCCGGCGGTCGCCGAGGCCACGCGTACCGCGTTGCGCATCGTGCGCGACGAAACCTGGCGGCGCGAGCGCTTGCGCGAGCTGATCGCGCGTTTCCGGCAAGGCGCCGAGCAATTGGGTTTGCCGCTGATGGCTTCCGAAACCGCGATCCAACCGTTGCCGACCGGCGATAGCGAGCGCGCGGTCGCACTGAGTAAAGCGTTGGCCGAGCGGGGCTTCTGGGTCGGCGCGATTCGGCCGCCGACGGTGCCGGCCGGCACCGCCCGTTTGCGGGTGACCTTGACGGCTCTGCACGACGACGCGCAAATCGATGCTTTGCTGGAGGCTTTGAGCGAGCTGGGCGCATGACGCTTATTCATCTGGACAAGCGCGGCGGCGGGCCGCCGCTACTGATATTGCACGGCTGGGCCATGCACGGCGGCGTGTTACGCGGATTCGCCGAGCGCTTGGCTGACCATTATCAAACCATCGTCGCGGATTTGCCCGGACACGGCCGTAGCGGCGCGCTGACGCCGTTCGAGCTCGCGGCGGTCGGCGATGCCTTGGTCGCGGCGCTACCGGTTCGCCGATTCGCGTTGCTGGGTTGGTCCTTGGGCGGCGCCTTCGCGCTGGACATCGCCGCGCGCTATCCGGAACGGGTCGAGCAGTTGACCTTGTTGGCCTGCAATCCTAAATTCGTTGGCGACGGCGCTTGGCCGGGCATGCGTCCGGCGGTGCTGGACGGTTTTGCCGAGCTGTTGCTGGCCGATGCCAAAACCACGCTGCAACGCTTTCTGGCCCTGCAAGTGCAAGGCTTGCCCGAGCAACGGCTGTTGTTGGCGCAGTTGCGACAAGCGGTGGCGGATGCGCCGCCGCCGGCCGAAGCGGCGTTGCGCGGCGGGCTGGACATCTTGAAAACCGCCGATTTGCGCGAACAATGGCGGCATTTGCGCTGTCCGGCCTCGGCCATTTTCGGCGGCAGGGACATGCTGGTACCGGTCGCCGCCGCTAAGGCGCTGGCCGATTTAAGGCCGGAGGCCGGCGTGTATTGTCTCGATGCGGCCGGCCACTTGCCGTTTCTGAGCCATCCCGAGCAGGTGATGGCGTTGTTGTGGGCGCGCGAATGAATGCCGCGATAGCCAAACGCGATATTCGCCGTTCGTTCGGCGCGGCGGCGGCCGGTTACGATAGCGTGGCGGCCTTGCAGCGTCGGGTTGGGGCCGAATTGCTGGCCCGCTTCGACGTGTCGCCGGCGGCCGGCGCTATCGCCGATCTGGGTTGCGGCACCGGGTTTTTGACCGGTTTGTTGCTGGGCCGGGCCGCCGATCGGCCGGTGTATGCGCTGGACATCGCGCTGCCGATGCTGCAAGCGGCCAGGGTCAAATGGCCGGCCGGCGTGCGGTATGTGTGCGCGGACGCCGAGCGTTTGCCGCTGGCCGATGCCGGTCTCGGTCAAATCTATTCCAATCTGGCTTTGCAGTGGTGCGCGGATTTGCCGGCGCTGTTCGGCGATTGCCGGCGGGTGCTGGCGCCGGGCGGGCAATTGGCGTTCGCGACCTTCGGGCCGGGTACCCTGGTGGAGTTGAAGGCGGCTTGGGCTGAGGTCGACGATTACCGGCACGTGAATGCGTTCGTGTCCGGGGCCGAGATACGCGACCAGTTGGCGGTCGCCGGTTGGCACGATGGCGACATCGTCTCGCGGACGTATTCGACCGAATATGCGGCGGTCGCCGATCTGATGCGGGAATTGAAGGGTATCGGCGCGCACAACCTCAACGCCGATCGCCGGCACGGGCCGACCACGCGCCGGCAATTGCGGGACATGGTCGCCGCTTACCAGGCTTTAATGCCCGACGCGCGGATCCTTGCCAGTTGGGAGATTCTGTTTGTCAGGGCGTTTCGATGAAAGCCGGCGTGTTTATCACCGGTACCGATACCGACGTCGGCAAAACCTGGGCGACGCTGGCCTGGATGCGCCGCTTGCGCGCGGAAGGCTACACGGTGGCCGGCATGAAGCCGGTAGCGGCGGGCTGCGAGCGGCGCGACGGCCGTTTCTATAACCGCGACGCCTTGCTGATCCAGGCGGCGTGTTCTTCGCCGGCGGACTATGCGGCCATCAATCCCTATGCGTTCGAGGCGGCGATGTCGCCGCATCTGGCTCGCGGCGATATCTCGGTCGATCCGGAGCGTATCGCCGCGCTGGCCGCCGCATTGCATGCGACCGCCGACTGGTTGGTGGTCGAAGGCGCCGGCGGGTGGTATTCGCCGCTGGACGCCGCGTTGGACAACGCTGGTTTGGCGCGTCGTTTGGGATTGCCGGTTGTGGTCGTGGTCGGCATGCGCTTGGGATGCATCAATCACGCGCGCTTGACGGTCGTGGCGGTCGAGCGGACCGGGCTGCGCTGCGCCGGTTGGCTCGCGGTCCGCTTGAGCGAGGCGATGCCGGGTTTCGAAGGCAATCTGGCCTATTTGCAAACCCATTTGTCGGCCCCGCTATTGGGGGTTTTACCTTACCGGCTCGAGCCGGATTTCACTGAGATGGGGCAACATCTATGCCCACCAAACTGGCAAATGTTTGATTTGCGTCAAAATTTTTAAAGCGGGGATGACGACAATGGCGGCCACCATCCGAGGGCGCGGCGACTGGCCGGGCCTCTCGGCGCAAGGAGACGATGGTGGCGCCGGTTCGAAGGGCCGGTGGCCTGAACTTAAAAAGTCCGTATGGACTGATTGCCGCTGGCGGAATCCGGGACGAATTCGCGCGGCGCATCCTAAATAAAAAAACAACCTGGAGGCGTTTTATGGCTTTAATTACTTGGACCGCGGATCAGTATGGCACCGGCGTGGGCTTTGCCGATTCGGAGCATCAGACTTTGTTCGGTTTGTTGAACAAACTGTACGACGAGGCAACCGGCGGCGCGGCGCGCGCGACGATCGGCGCTTCCTTGGATGCTTTGATCGCTTATGTGGTCGATCATTTTGCTCATGAAGAACGGGAAATGCTGGCCAAGGGTTTTGGCGGTTACGATCGCCATAAAGCCGAGCACGAAGCCATGGTCGGTATTTGCGCGGATTTGCAAAAGAAATTTCACGCGGGTCAAGCCGAAGTGACCGAGGAAGTCGGGCAATTGGTCAAAGGCTGGTTGGATAGCCATATTCCTACCTTCGATATGTCGTACTCCGATACGCTGAAATAAGTCCCAAGCCGACAGGCTAAAGCGGTCACAAAGGCTTGCGAGCAGCAATGTTCGCAAGCCTTTTTTACGCGTAAATTGCCGAAACGGGAAAACCTCTTCTGGTTTGCTGCTCTGCGATGGGGTAAAATTGCTCAGTTTATTTAAGATAATTATCTGTAAAGGGAACCGCGGGCCTCGCCGGTTGGGCTCGCAATGTTACAGAAGATATAACGCATACAAGTTTATAACTACTAGTGGGGAGGCTGCTCCGTGAAGAAAACAAAGCAACTGCTCGCGTGTCTGGTTTTGATGGCCTGGGGCCTGGAGGCGGCACACGCGGACTACACACTCAATCTTGTGCAAGGTGTGACACAACTCAGTCATGAGCTGTACGATTTGCACATGCTGATCCTTTGGATATGCGTATTCATCGGTGTCGCGGTGTTCGGTACGATGTTTTACTCGATTTTCCATCATCGAAAATCAAAAGGGCACGAAGCTTCGCAGTTTCATGAAAATACGACGGTCGAGATCATCTGGACCATTATTCCCACGCTGATTCTGATCGGTATGGCGATTCCGGCTACCAAGGCCGTGGTCGATCTGGACGGAACCCAGGAATCCGAGATGAGCATCAAGGTGACCGGGAAACAGTGGTATTGGGACTACGAATACCTGGATTCCGGCGTTCACTTCGAAAGCCATTTGGACGAAGCCAGCGAAAAAACCCACAGGGTCAGCACGATGGACCCGCGTGCGGTACCCAACTACCTGCTGAACGTCGATAAACCGTTGGTGATTCCGGTCGGTAAGAAAATCCGCTTCCTGTTCACCGCCGCCGACGTGATTCACTCCTGGTGGGTGCCCGATCTGGGCTGGAAAAAAGACGCCAATCCCGGTTTCGTCAACGAAGCCTGGACCCAAGTCGACAAGCCCGGCGTCTATCGCGGCCAATGCACCGAGCTGTGCGGGCGCGACCACGGCTTCATGCCTATCGTCGTCATCGCGATGGAACAGGAGCAGTACGACGCCTGGGTGAAATCCACGCTGGAAAAACAAAAACAAGCGCCGGATTTGAGCAAGCTGACCCGGTCTTCACTGCTGATCAAGGGCGAATCGGTTTACTTGAAAAACTGCGTGGCTTGCCATCAAATCGACGGCAAGGGCATCAGCGGTTGGTATCCGGCGCTGAGCGCCAGCGCGAAAGTGACCGGCAATGTCGATCAACTGATCGGTTTCGTGCAAGCCGGTACCAGCAAAATGCCGGCGTTCAAGAAATTGCCTGCCGACGAATTGGCCGAATTGGTGACCTATCTGCGGAATTCTCCGAATCTGGGCAACAATGTCGGCGATGAGTTCCAACCTTGTCAGGCCTTGACGCTCGACGATTTCGACGATTTGTATCCGGATATCGACGATGCGGCTCAACAATGTAAAGAGAACGGCGAAGTCAAACCCAAGGTTGTCGCCGAGAACAAAGTCGGCTCTTGATCGGAACCGGTTTTATAGGGTTGAACTCACTATCTATTATTTCTTGAGGTATTACGTATGACTGCTGTCGTAGCTGAACATGATGATCATCACGATCACCACGATCACGGCCCGGATAAGGGTATTCTGCGCTGGATAATTACCACCAACCATAAAGACATCGGCACGATGTATCTGGTGTTCTCGCTGGCGATGTTTTTCGTCGGCGGTAGCATGGCTTTGATTATCCGCTCGGAATTGTTCGAGCCGGGATTGCAATTCGTCGATCCCAACTTCTTCAACTCGATGACCACGATGCATGCGCTGGTGATGGTCTTCGGGGCGGTGATGCCGGCTTTCGTCGGTCTGGCCAACTGGATGATTCCGATGATGATCGGCGCGCCGGATATGGCGCTGCCGCGGATGAACAACATGAGCTTCTGGATGTTGGTGGCCGGCGTGTTGCTGATCGCCAGTACCCTGTTCATGGAGGGCGGCGCGCCTTCGGCTGGTTGGACGCTGTATCCGCCACTGGTATTGCAAACCGGAAAAGCCTTGCCGTTCGCGATCTTCGCGGTTCACTTGCTGGGTGTGTCGTCGATCATGGGTGCGATCAACGTGATCGCGACCATTTTCAACATGCGCGCCCCGGCAATGACTTTGATGAAAATGCCGCTGTTCGTCTGGACCTGGCTGATCACCGCATTCCTGTTGATCGCGATTATGCCGGTTTTCGCCGGTGCGGTGACGATGCTGTTGACCGACCGTTTCTTCGGCACCAGCTTCTTCGACGCGGCCGGCGGCGGCGACCCGGTGTTGTATCAACATATCTTTTGGTTTTTCGGTCATCCCGAAGTGTATGTGATGATTCTGCCGACCTTCGGCGTGGCTTCGACCATCATTCCGGTGTTCGCTCGCAAACCGTTGTTCGGTTACGCTTCGATGGTCTATGCGACCGGCGCGATTGCATTCCTGTCGTTCATCGTTTGGTGCCATCACATGTTCACGGTCGGTCTGCCGATTGCCGGCGAGCTGTACTTTATGTATGCGACGATGCTGATTGCGATTCCGACCGGCGTGAAAGTGTTCAACTGGACAGCGACGATGTGGAAAGGCTCGATGACCTTCGAAACGCCGATGTTGTTCGCGATCGCGTTCGTGGTGTTGTTTACGATGGGCGGTTTCACCGGCTTGATGATGTCGGTCGCGCCGGTCGATTTTCAATATCACGATACTTATTTCATCGTGGCGCATTTTCATTACACCTTGGTACCCGCTTCGGTTTTCATTCTGATGGCCGCCGGTTATTTTTGGCTGCCTAAATGGACCGGGCATATGTACAACGAGAAAATCGGCAAACTGCATTTCTGGTTGTCGGCGATTTCAGTCAACATCCTGTTTTTCCCGCAGCATTTCCTGGGTCTGGCCGGCATGCCGCGCCGTATTCCGGACTATGCGATTCAATTCGCGGATTGGAACATGGTGTCCAGTATCGGCGCTTTCATCTACGGCTTCAGTCAATTGCTGTTCGTTTACATCGTCATCGATACGATTCGCGGCGGTACCGGCGAGAAAGTCACCGACGAAGTGTGGGAAGACGCCAGCAAGCACAGCTTGGAGTGGACCGTAGCGTCTCCCGCGCCTTATCACACGTTTGCCACCCCGCCGGAAAAAATTCCGACAGAGCATTTTTAATCGCTAGGCGGGCGGCTTGGACGGCGGCCCTCCTGTCGGCACGATCCGACAGGAGGGCGCGAGGATAGAGATGAATATCAAGACTAAAAATATTTTGACCGCGCTGGCCTTGGTCGCGGTTGCGTTGACGATTTATGTGTTCGCGGTGATGAAGGCCATGTCGCAATGAGCGGCGAAGAGTTGCGTGGTAAAAACCTCAGACTGGCCGCGAAACTGATCGGCGTGGCGGTGCTGATGTTTGGTTTCGGTTATGCGCTGGTACCGCTTTACGACGTGCTTTGCGAACTCACCGGACAAAACGCCACACTGGAAAGCGTCGCCAAGACTGAATCCGAGTTCAAGGTCGACGAGTCGCGGGAAATCACGATGGAGTTTTTGACGTCGCTGAATCGTGCGGTGCCGATGGACTTTAAGGTGGAAACGCCCAGTCTGAAGATTCATCCCGGCCAATATTATTCGGTGGGATTTCACGCGAAAAACTTGAGCGATCGCAGGATTAAGGTACGCGCGGTAGCGACTTACACGCCGGGCTTGGTCAAGGAATACGTCACCAAGGTGATTTGTTTTTGCGAGTTGGAACAGATATTCGATCCGAACGAAGAGAAGAACATGACGGTTCGTTTGGTTGTCGATCCGAAACTGCCCGAGCGCTATAAAAACATTACGCTGTCTTACACTTTTTTTGAAATTACTGAAAAATCTGAAAATTAACGAAGGGGAAGGTTATGTCTACAAACACAGCTTATTACATCCCGCATAAAGCCACTTGGCCGGTGATGGCCACCGCCGGTTTGATGCTGACGCTGGCGGGCTTTGCAAACCATTTGAACGGCAACTCGATCGGCTCCGGCATGATGTTGGCCGGTTTCGTGGTGTTTCTGGTGATGTTGGGCGCGTGGTTTGCGTTGCAAGCAACCGAAAGCGAGTCCGGCATGTACAACCACGGCGTCGGTATTTCTTACCGGATGGGCATGATGTGGTTTATTTTCTCCGAAGTGATGTTCTTCGCGGTGTTCTTCGGCGCGCTCTGGTACACCCGCAATCTGTCGGTGCCCTGGTTGGGCGCGACCGACGGCGCGTTCGTCAGCGGTCCGGGTCGTTCGACCTTTACGCTGTGGGACGGCTTTAGCTCGACTTGGCCGACCAACGGTCCCGGTAAGGTCGGCGGCGATTTCGAGCCGATGGGCGCCTTTGGTTTACCGTTGATCAACACCTTGTTGCTGTTATCCAGCGGCGTTACCTGCACCTGGGCGCATCACGGCTTGTTGGCCAAGCATCGCGGCCAGCTGATCAAAGGCCTGTTGGCTACCGTCGGCTTGGGCTTTTTGTTTGTCGCTTGCCAAGCTACCGAGTACTACGAAGCCTATCACGAGATGGGTTTGACGCTGGGTTCCGGGATCTACGGTTCAACCTTTTTCATGTTGACCGGTTTCCACGGTTTCCACGTCTGCGTCGGTGCGATCATTCTGTCGGTGGTGCTGTTCAGAAGCTGGAAAGGCCATTTTACGCCGGAAAATCATTTCGCTTTCGAAGCGGCGGCATGGTATTGGCACTTTGTCGACGTCGTCTGGTTGGGCTTGTTTGTCTTCGTTTACTTGATGTAAACGCCTGCTTTCGTTAACGAAACAAAGCGCGCTCGGCGACGAGCGCGCTTTTTTTTTTGCCGGCGTTTAGCGGCCGGGATTTTGCGGAGCGGATGACGCCGGTTTTTGGTCGGCGTGCATTCTGGCGCCCAGGCCGTGCGGTTGAATCAGGCCGGTGGCCAAGGCCAGCACCAACAAAATAAACAAGCCCAGCGACAAGCCAATTCTAAACGTCAGGGCTTTGGCGGTTTTACGCGAATCTTCGTCGCTTTTGTGTCTGACCAAATGAAACAGCGCCGAGCCCAGGCTGACTAAAATGGCGAGAAAAGCGACAATAACGAATATTTTGATCGGCATGGCGGGAAAGTCGGCGCAAAAGCACCATTCTCGACGATTCCCAATGGCTTGCCAATACTTAGGGCGGTTTTAGATGATTAAATTTCGGCTGTTTCGCATGGAGTGGCGCTGGTCGCCGGCCCTATTGGTGGCTTATCTCGCAATGATGGTGTTGCTATGCAACCTGGGATTCTGGCAATTGCGCCGCGCGGATGAAAAGCAAGCCTTGCTCAACGCGCAATATACAGCCCAAATGTCGGTTGCACTGGATTTGAACCAGCGGATACCGGGCGAGCCGGAGCTCGAGGCGATTCGGTATCGCAAGGCGACTTTACAAGGGCATTACGACGACGCCCATCAATTATTGCTCGACAATCAGGTACACGACGGCCGGCCCGGATATTTTGTGTTCACGCCGTTTTTGCCCGCCAACGGCCAAGCCGCGGTCTTGGTCAATCGCGGCTGGTTGCCGCTGGGCCGAGATAGGCGAGTAGTCCCCGATTTAAGCATCGATACGCCGGTCGAACAGTTGCGCGGCCGCATCAACCGTTTTCCCGACGTCGGCATTCGGCTGGCTGGCGGCGGGACGCCGGGCGAAGGCTGGCCGGTTCGCACTCAGTACGTCGATTTGGCTGCGCTCGGCGTCAAATTCGGCTACGCGCTGGCGCCGTTCCAACTGGAATTGGATACGGATCAACCCGCCGGCTATCTGCGGGACTGGCGCATCAACGTGGTCATTCCGCCGGAAAAACACCGGGCCTATGCAGTACAATGGTTCGGTTTAGCGCTAACGCTAAGCACCCTAATGTTTTGGAACAGTCTTCGTAAACGTCGTGAGTAAACAACAATTAAAAATAAATCGTCTCACCATTTTAGGAATCTTCGCCATGACGGCGATTCCATTTAGCATCGCTTGGTATTTGGCGGCGCATCCGGACATCGTCAGATTGGGGACCAATCATGGCGAGTTGATTCAACCGCCGCTTCAGACCGAACCGGTCAGTTTTGTCGGCGCAGATACGTTTTCCCAAGAAAATATCGGGGAGTTGAAGGGGCACTGGGTACTCATTAATCCGGTATTCGGCGCGTGCTCGCAAGTGTGCGCCGATGCCCTGCATAAATCCCGGCAGATCGGTCTGATGATAGGCAAGGACATCGCCCGAGTGCGGCGCTTGGCTCTGCTAAGCGACGGACAAGTCGCGCTGCCCGGCCAATGGCGCGAGGATGCGCGCCTGCTGAAAGCGCTGCCGGCCGATGGCTTGCGGGCGGGATTGTCCGGGATAGCCGGCCAAGCCCCGGTCGAGGGTGCCTTGATCATCATGGACCCTCTCGGCAACCTGATGATGAAATACCCGCCCGGATTCGATCCCTATCAAGTCAGAGACGACTTAAGCAAACTCCTCAGAATTTCCCAAATCGGTTAATAAACATGTTCAGAAGATTATTATTGTGCGGGGCCATCCTGGCGCTGCTGGTCATCGTGGTCGGCGCCTATGTCCGCCTCGGCCACGCCGGCTTGGGTTGTCCGGACTGGCCCGGTTGTTACGGCAAAGCCGTCGTCGCCGATACCGACCAATTCAAGGCCGATGCGGCGGCCGCGTTCGGCGGGCAAGCGGTTGATGTCGCCAAGGCCTGGAAGGAAATGGCCCATCGTTATTTAGCCGGCGCGCTGGCGGTCTTGGTGTTGCTGGCCCTGCCGTTCGCTTGGCGCGAGCAAAAACGCGGCCTCGCGGTCGGCTGGACCCTGGTTATCGTATCGCTGATTGCCAGCCAGGCGGCGTTGGGCATGTGGACCGTGGCCGCCAAGCTGACCCCGGCGGTCGTTACCGGACATTTGTTATTGGGATTCGTGACCTTTTGGGCGCTGGTTTGGGCTTATCTGCGCTTGGATCCGGCTCTGAGCCGGCGTTCGGTCAGTTCCGGGCCGATGTGGCTAACCGGATTGGCGATGTGCGTGGTGCTGGCGCAGATCGCGTTGGGGGGATGGGTCAGCAGCAATTACGCCGGGCTAGCGTGCGACGATTTTCCGCGCTGCCAAGGGGTTTGGCTGCCGGCGGCCGACTACTGGGATGCATTGAATCCGTTCCGTCCGGAAGGGCAGTTGTTGAGCGCCGCCGCGCTAGCGGCGGTTCACGCCGTTCACCGGCTGGCGGCCGGCCTTACCTTTTTGGTCGTGAGCGCGTTGATGCTGGTGGCGACCAGCGACCGCTATCCCAAGCCGGTACGCTTGGCCGGCAATCTGGTCAGCCTGGTTTTGTTGCTGCAAATCGTATTAGGGATCTTCAGCGTCAAATATAGTCTGCCGCTGGGATTGGCGGTTGCGCATAACGCGGTGGCGGCTTTGTTGATGGTGCCGTTATTGGCCATTGCCTTGTACAGCCGTTACGGTTTTCCCGAAGCCGAAGCCGAAGCCGAAGCCGAAGCCGAAGCCGAGGTCCCTGCCGGCGAAGCGGCGATTCCGGTAGTGGTCGGTGAGGTGGCTTTGGCACCGGTGCCCGTCGAAGTACCGGTGGCGGAGAGTCTGTTCCAACGCTTGAGCAATCAACTGCAAAAAACTCGCGGCGGTTTCGGATCGGTGCTGAGCAGCTTGGCATTCGGCAAGAAAGCGGTGACCAAGGGCTTGCTGGTCGATCTGGAGGCGAGTTTGCTGATGGCCGACCTCGGCATCGAAACGACGACGCAATTGATCGAACATTTGCAAAAAACCTTGGAGAGCGAACAGTTGGCCGACGGCGACGCCTTGCTCGCCGCGTTAAAGCAGGAACTGCTGACGATACTGAAACCCTGCTCGCAAGCGCTAAAAATCCCGCAACGCGACGGACCGTTCGTGATTCTGGTGGTCGGCGTCAACGGCGTCGGCAAAACCACGTCGATCGGCAAATTGGCGAAGCGCTTGCAGCAACAAGGGCATAGCGTAATGCTGGCGGCCGGCGATACTTTCCGGGCGGCGGCGGTCGAGCAGTTGCAGACCTGGGGCGAGCGTAATAATGTGGCGGTCGTGGCGCAGCACACCGGCGCCGATTCGGCATCGGTGATCTTCGACGCGCTGCAATCGGCCAAATCCAGGGGCGTGGACGTGTTGATCGCGGATACCGCCGGTCGTTTGCATACCAAGTCCAACTTGATGGACGAGTTGAAAAAGATCAAGCGGATCATGGCCAAATTGGACGACAGCGCGCCGCATGAAGTGTTGTTGATTCTGGATGCCGGCACCGGCCAGAATGCGTTGTCGCAGGCTAAAATATTCAACGAAGCGGTTGGCTTGACCGGTCTGGCCCTGACCAAACTGGATGGTACCGCCAAGGGTGGCATCATTTTCGCGTTGGCCAATCAATTGCACATCCCGATCCGCTTCATCGGCGTCGGCGAGAGCATCGACGATTTGCAGGACTTCGATGCCGAGCAGTTCGTCGAGGCCTTGTTCGCTAAAGACTAACGCCATGCTCAAGTTCGAACACGTCAGCAAACGTTACACCGACGCCGGCGAGGCCTTGATCGACGTCAGCTTTCATTTGCAAAAAGGCGAAATGGCGTTTCTGACCGGCCGCTCCGGCGCCGGCAAAAGCACATTGCTGAAATTGATCGCGATGATGGAGCAATGCACGCGCGGTAACATTTTCCTGGATGGTCAACTCATCAACCGGGTCAGCGAGCGTAAAGTGCCGTATTTGCGGCGCGGACTCGGTCTGATCTTTCAGGACTATAAACTGCTAAACGATAGGACCGTGTTCGATAACGTGGCGTTGCCGTTGGTGGTGTCCGGCTATCAGGCCAATGAAGTGGCGAGGCGGGTGAGGGCGTCGCTGGACAAAGTGGGGCTGCTCGGCAAGGAGCGTAAATATCCGTTGGCCTTGTCCGGCGGCGAACAACAACGGGTCGGTATCGCGAGGGCCATCGTCAACAAACCCAAGTTGATAATCGCGGACGAGCCGACCGGCAACCTGGATCCGGATCTGTCGGCCGAAGTCATGCATATGTTCGAGCAGTTCAAGCAAGTCGGAGTTTCGGTGTTGATCGCCACTCACGATATCGAGCTGGTTCACGTGCTCGGTTATCGGGTACTGACCTTGGACAAAGGGCATTTGGTGGCGAGTTGACGATGAGACAAGTACAGCGCAAACATTTCGGCCAGCGCTTGAACGACCGTTTCCAGGCGTATTTGCTGAATCACGCCCACGGTCTGTTTTCCAGTCTCGGCCGCTTGACCCGTTCGCCATTCACGTCGGCGATGACGGTGCTGGTACTGGCGATCGCGGTGTCGTTGTCCGGCGGTTTTTACATCGGCGTTGCCAACATTCAGCAATTGACCGGGAATTTGGAGAGCAGCAATCAAATGTCGCTGTTTTTACACGACAACGTCACCGACGCCGCCGGTCAGAAGCTGGTCGAACAACTGCGGCAAAATCCCAGCGTGGATGCGGTTAAGTTGATCACCAAGCAGCAGGCTTTGGACGAATTCAAGGCCAATAGCGGTTTCGGCGACGCGTTGAATGCCTTGGAACAAAATCCGCTACCCGGTGTGGTCCAGGTTCAACCTAAGCATACCCTGGAATCCAACGCCGACATCGAAACGCTGATGGCGGAGTTCAAACAATTGCCGCAAGTCGATTTCGTGCAAGTGGATATGCAATGGGTGGCCCGCTTGCAGACTATCATGACGATTGCCAGCCGCGGCGTGATGTTGGTCAGTTTGCTGCTGGGTTTCGCGGTTACTTTTATCACCGGCAACACGATTCGGCTGGAGTTGCAGAATCGTCAAGACGAAGTCTATATTTCCAAATTGGTCGGCGCTACGAATGCCTTCATTCAGCGGCCGTTTCTCTACACCGGGTTTTGGTTGGGATTCATCGCCGGTTTTCTGGGCTGGTTGATCGTGACGGTGATGTTGCTGATCTTGGAGTCGCCGGTCGAGAAATTGTCGGTACTCTATAACAGCGCCTTCGAATTATTGTTTCTGAGTTTCGGCGAGTTTTTGCTGTTGCTGACGATTTCTTCGGCGCTGGCCGTCTGCGGCGCTTGGGTTGTGTTGCATTATCAATTGCGCTTGCTGAAGCCGGAGTAGTCGCGATGAACTTTTGGGAAACCAAGACGCTGGCCGAAATGACCACCGAAGAATGGGAGTCGTTGTGCGATCGCTGCGGCAAGTGCTGTTTGAACAAACTCGAAGACGAAGATACCGGCGAGATCGCGCTGACTCGCGTCGTTTGCGATTTGATCGATTTGGACACTTGTTCTTGTAGCCGCTATGCCGAGCGCTGCACATTGGTGCCGGATTGTTTGGACTTGAAACAACACGATTTCAGCGCGTATCACTGGATGCCCGACACCTGCGCCTATCGTTTGTTGCTGGATGGAGAGGCGTTGCCGGAATGGCATCCGCTGATTTCCGGGCGGCTGGACACCGTGGCGGAGGCCGGCATTTCGGTGACTGGGTTCGCGATCAAGGAATCGGAAGTCGACGATATGGAAGACCACATCATCGCTTGGCTGCCGCCGAAACCCAGGGATTAGCGATGTCAAACATCGTCGTCGACCCTCTTACCCTACTTTTTGGCAGGTTGAACTAAAATCGTGTTCGTTAAAGGGAGGATTAGGCGGAGCGTATGAAAGTTTTAGTCGTCGACGATAGTAAGGCGATACGGCAATTGGTGGCGGAGTGCCTCCGTGAATTGCGGCATCAAGTAGACTTTGCCGAAAACGGAGCGGAAGCCCTGCAATACGTTGCCGATCAGGACGTCGATCTGGTGTTGATGGATGTCGAGATGCCCCGCTTGAACGGCTTCGAGGCAACTCAGGCCATCCGTGAGTTGCGAAAATCCGATTGGTTCCCGATCGTGTTCTTGACCACGCGCACCGACGACGACTCGTTTTGCCAAGGCATACTGGCGGGCGGCGACGCGTACTTGCAAAAGCCGCTGAATCCGCTACGTTTGCGGTACACGATGGTGGCGATGGAGCGGATTTACTTGATGCGCCAAAAGTTGCAAAAATCCCAGCAACAGCTGCAATTGGCCAACCAAGAGCTGGAGTGGCTGTCGCAGAGCGATCAATTGACCGGGTTGGCGAATCGCCGCCGCTTGGATAGCGTATTAGCCCTGCAATTTGCGCTGGCGCAGCGCAATAATTCGGTACTATCGGTGTTGGTTTGCGACATAGATTACTTCAAGAAATACAACGACAGCTACGGACACGTGCGCGGCGATGAATGCCTGGTCGAGGTCGCCAAGGCCTTGTCCGATCAGTTGCGTCGCAGTACCGATCTAATTTGTCGGTATGGCGGCGAGGAGTTTGTCGCGGTCTTGCCGGCGACCTTGTTGGTTGAAGCGCGCGAATTGGCCGAACGGATGCGCCATGCGGTCCAGGCTCTGGGCATTGCTCACGCCTCGTCCGAGTGCGGACGCGTGACGCTCAGCATCGGCGCGGCCGCGCACCTCGGCCAATACTCGTCCCCGGACGAATTGATCAAGGCCGCCGACGCCGCGCTTTATCGCGCCAAGCAGTTGGGCCGGAATCGGGTGGAAATAGGTTGAACATGTTCAGGCCCAAGGATTTCATCGAAACAGGCGAGCAGCTGATTTTCGCGGTGGTCGCCGACGGTTTGGAGGCCGGACGTATTCTGTGCTTTCTGCGCTACGCGATGTTGGACGGCGCTTGGCGTAAAGTCGATAGCGATACGGCCAACGCCCATTTAGCGGCGCATTATCCGCAATACCTACATTACTCGGCGCGCTTGGATGCTCGCTTGCACGCGGTACCGGAAACCGCGGTAATTCGACATTTTCATCCCCGCCACAGCCTGCAAGGCTTATTGGAAGTAGAGCCCAGCGATCCGGTGCTGGCTGATTTGCACAGTCTCTGCACCTTGTTCCGCCGCCGCGGTTTGGACATGGATCAGTTCGGCGTGACCGGATCGTTGCAGGTCGGCATGCAAAAACACAGCTCGGATATCGATCTGGTCTGTTACGACCGCGAAATCTTCCACCGGGCTCGCAACGTCGTACAGTGGCTGATCGCCGAGGACCATTGTCAGGTTCTGGACGATGCGGATTGGTTGGAAGCCTATCGGCGCCGCGCCTGCGATTTCGCGTTGGACGAATATATTTGGCACGAATTGCGGAAATACAACAAGGCCATGATTAACGGCCGTAAATTCGATCTGACCTTGCTGGCGCCGATGCTGGAAAGCGAAACGCGCGAATATCGCAAGTTGGGCGCTATCGAATTGCAAGCCAGAATCAGCGACGATTTTCACGCCTTCGATTATCCGGCTGTTTTTTCGATAGACCATCCGCAAGCGGACAGCATAGTCTGTTATACCGCGACCTACTGCGGGCAGGCGCAAACCGGCGAAGTCGTGGCGGTTGCCGGCTTGCTGGAAGTCGACGATACCGGCCGACGGCGGGTTGTAGTCGGTTCCAATCGCGAGGCGCTCGGAGAATATATCAAGGTATTACGCTAATGGCCGGAACGCTTGCCGGCCTGATTCTCGATCTGGACGGCTTGGCGATCGATAGCGAATCCACGTACCGGGCGGCCTGGCGAGCGGCGGCGGCGGAAATGGGCTACCGATACTCGGATGCCGACTGGGCAGGTTTGCTCGGCTTGTCCGGGCCGGAAGTACTGGCCGGATTGGCTAATCTGGCCGGCGACGGTTTCGATCAGGCGCGCTTTCGCCAGTTAAGCGGCGAAATTTGGCTGGCCCAAGTCGAAACGGACGGTATCGCGGTCAAGCCGGGTTTACCGGAATTGCTGGAGGCCGCCCAAGCCGCCGGCATCCCGTATTGTATCGCCACCAACAGCCGGACGGCTGCAGCGCGGCGCAGTCTGGCCTATGCCGGCCTGGCCGAGACGTTTCCGTTACTGGTCGCGGTCGATCAGGTGGCGCGCGGTAAGCCGGCGCCCGACGTGTATTTGGAGGCGGCCAGGCGGCTGGGTTTACCGGCTTCGGCCTGTCTGGCGCTGGAAGACTCGCCGGTCGGCGTGGCGGCGGCGGTTGCGGCCGACATCCGTTGTTGGCTGGTGCCCTCCAGCTATCCTGTCGATGCGCTGGCCGGTCGGCAGGCCGAGCGGGTACTGTCCGACTTAAGGGAAGCCGCCGATTTTATCTCGGCCGCGCGGTCGCTTCCGTTATAATGCGGCCTCGTTTTTTGGTCTTGGAATCCCGGTGGTGAAAGCGCAGTTCGAAACGGTCACGGTGGTGGCGCCAGCCCGATTACACATGGGCTTCATCGATTTGAGCGGTGGTTTGGGGCGGCATTTCGGCAGCATCGGTTTGGCGGTAGAGGAAATCAACACTCGCTTGACGCTGAGCGCCGCCGAGACGCTGACCGTGGTCGGTCCGGAGACCGAGCGGGCCGGCCGTTGTCTTGGACAATTGTGCGCGCGTTTGGGGGTTTCCGATCGGCTGCGTCTGGCGTTGGAAACCGTGATTCCGGAGCATATCGGCTTGGGCTCCGGCACGCAGATGTCGCTGGCGGTCGGCGCCGCGTTAAGCCGATTTTACGGTCTGGGTTTGACGGTACGCGATATTGCGTTGCTGTCCGAACGCGGCGCCCGCTCCGGAATAGGTATCGGGATTTTCGAAAAAGGCGGTTTGGTTGTCGATGGCGGCCGCGGTCCTGAGACCAAAACGCCGCCGCTGATAGCGCAAATGCCGATTCCGGACCATTGGCGGTTTATCCTGGTGTTCGATCAGCGTGGCCAGGGTCTGCATGGCGAACAGGAGATTAGCGCGTTCAGCCGGCTGCCGCCGTTTCCGCAAGCCAGTGCCGAGCGATTGTGTTATTTGTTGTTGATGCAGGGCCTGCCGGCGTTGGCGGAACAAGATTTGCCGAGGTTCGGTGCGGTGATTACCGAGTTACAACGGGCGGTCGGCGAGCATTTCGCGCCGGTGCAGGGTGGAATTTTCACCAGCCCGGACGTGGCGGCGGCGATGACGATGTTGGAGAAGGCCGGCGCCGTGGCGATCGGCCAGACGTCCTGGGGGCCGACCGGTTTCTGCGCGGTCGAGTCCCCTCGGCGAGCCGCCGAGTTGGTTCAAGCCCTGGAGTCGCAGTTTGCTCAATCGCCGCTTAGCTTCTTAGTAGCCAGTGCGCGCAACCAGCCGGCCTGCTTGATTTCCGACGAGTTTGCTTAGTCGTCGCGTTCGACGAGTTGGTGTTCTATCCGGTCTTGATTGCCGAGGTTGTCCAACCACATCACGCTGATTCGATCACCGACACTAGCGCGCAGCCGAAATACGAAAAACGGATTCTTGGAAACGCTGCCGGCCATGTTGACCGAAAGCGTCGGCGTGCCGTTTAAAGTCAAGGTCAGGGTTTGAATATAGTGAGCCGGAATTAGCGCGCCATCGGTGTCGCGGTTACGGCCGTTTTCCATCGGATGTTGATTCAAAATCCGAATTTCCCAAAATCCCGCCAGCGCTCGACTTCTAATTTTAATCGTACTCATCAGCCGGTTCCGCATCCGCCCACGCTGACTTCCACACTACGCCGATTGCGTAGCCAAGCCGCGCCGCGCTTGGCCAGGACCACCACCTCTCCAGAACCGGCCATCTTGATTTGCGTGCTCACGAAGGCCAAGGCCGTCGGCGAGAGTTCGATTTCGGCGACCAGTGGGTTGGGATTGTGAGCCACATAGATGACGAACCGCTCAATCTCTTCCAAAGAGCTGGCGACGGTGATCGGCACGAAAGCGCCGTTTTCGGCAACGGCCGGTAAGGTCAATTCCAACGTTGGGGTATCTTGGATTCCGGTATCGGACAATATCGCCAAGATCTCTTCCAGCCGGGTCTTGGTCGGCGACGATCCGGCCGCCGAGTCGGCTAGGGCGGGCTTGATGTCGGTTGTGAGCGCGTAAGCGCTCAGGCTTAGGCCGAATGTTGTCAGGAAAGTGCGGCGGTCATAAGTCATGCCCAAATAACCTTGCTTTTTTTGATGTATATCAAAATTTTTCGATTTCGGTTTGTTATCGTTAGCACCGTTGAAATTGTTTCAGCACCATCTACAACAACATACAGGAAGGTACAAAATGAATGAAGTTCAAGAAAAAGACAATTTTTGGCTCTACATCGCTCTGGCCGTCGTTATGGTCGCTGGTGCGGTTTTCATGGTGAAAAACGCGGAGCACGATAAATACGCTACCGCCGCTAAAAACATCGCCGAAGATTCGTCCAACTCTGCTTATCGTTCGGATGTGCTGCACAAAAACGGTCTGACCAAATAAGGCCGTTACGATTTAATGGAGACGTCGCGAACTGCATTCTCCTATCCACTTGTGGGTTTGCGGCGGTGACAGGGAAACTGCGTTAGGTCCCGCTATAAAAAGAAACCGTGGTTTCTTTCAATTGGGGTTTTGCCGAGGTGTCCGGGCTTCGGCAAAACCCTTCCCGAATATGTTTCTGCCTACCTCAAGCCTGTGCCACGGCTGTTAGCAACATGATCGCCTGATTCATGCCTTGGTGCAGGTTTTTTTCGATTTCCGCCATCGTGATTTCGCCGGCGACGACGCCAGCCGCCCAATTGGCAACCACCGAAACATTAGCGTAAGCGATGCCCAATTCGCGAGCCAGTGCCGCCTCCGGCATGCCGGTCATGCCGACCAAATCGCAGCCGTCGTTCGCCATGCGTTTGATTTCAGCCGGCGTTTCCAGGCGCGGTCCTTGCGTGCAGCCGTAGGTGCCGTGGTTTACGGTGGCGATGCCGGCTTGTTCGGCGGCGGCGACGATACGAGCCCGTAAGGCCGGTGTATAGGGTTCGCTGAAATCGATGTGGGTGACCTGTTCCAGATCGTCGGCGAAGTAGGTATGTTCGCGGCCGTAGCTGTAATCGATCAATTGATCGGGAATCGCGATGACCGCCGGTGCCATCTCGCGGCCAATGCCGCCAACCGCCGCGACCGCGATAATTTCGGTCACGCCCAAGGCTTGCAAGCCCCAGATATTCGCCCGATAGTTGATTTTATGCGGCGGTATTCGATGTGGGTTGCCATGCCGGGCTAAAAACACCAGTTTGCGGCCGTCGAGCTCGCCGAATACGTAAGCGGCCGACGGGGCGCCGAACGGCGTATCGAGGCTTTGTTCGCCAGTGATAAGTAGGTCCGGGATTTGGGTCAGGCCGGTGCCGCCGATAATAGCCAAGGTCATAATACTTCCTTGCAGGCATAGACACCTGCGGCGTTTCTGAGATAACCCTTGTAATCCATGCCGTAGCCGAATAAATAATGGTTTTCCACGTTCAAGCCGACAAAATCCAATGCGATCGGTTTGGGCTCATCGAGTTGTTTGTCAAAAAGCGCCGCCGTGTAAACGGCTTCGGCGCCTCGCTGTTGGCAGTAATCGACGATGGCGCGCAAGGTATGGCCTTCGTCGAGGATGTCGTCAATCACTAGCACCGTCCGTCCCGCCAACGGCGTGGTCGGCGTAAACAGCCAGTGAATCTCGCTGCCGGAGGTGGCGTTCCGGTAGCGGCTAGCGTGGATGCTGTCCAACATCAGCGGAAAGTCCAGGCGCGGCAACAGTTTGCCGGTGGCGATGATGCCGCCGTTAATCACGCACAATAGCAGCGGATTGCGGTCTCGCAGCGCGGCGGTGATATTGGCGGCCATCAAGTCCAGTGCGGACTCGACTTCGGCGGCGGCGTGCAGTTGTCGCGCGTGCCGTTGGACTTGATCGATTTCTTCAAGCAGGGGATTCATAAAGCTCTTGGAGTTGTTTGGAAATTTGTTGCCATTTCGGCAGTTGTTGCAGCTGTTCTCGGGTGAATTTGGGCTGGCCGCGCATGGCTTGCAAACGCGCTTCGCCGGCACGGCGTTCGCGAACCGGCAGATCGTCTAAGACTTGCTCGGCCGCCGCCGAATTGTTGCACACCAACACCATGTCGCAGCCGGCTTCCAGCGCTAAACGCGCCCGATCGGTGTAGTCTCCGATACCGGCGGCGCCGTTCATGCTCAAATCGTCGCTAAATATCGCGCCGTTAAAACCCAGCTCGCCGCGCAATATGTCTTGCAGCCAAACGCCGGAAAAACCCGCCGGCAAGCGGTCGATGCGTGGATACACCACATGGGCCGGCATCACGGCTTCCAGGCCTTGTTCGATCAACGCATTAAAAGGTACGAGATCCTCGGCGCGTATGCTTGCCAGATCGCGATCGTCGATCGGTAGGGTCAAGTGCGAGTCTAGCGCGACGGCGCCGTGGCCGGGAAAATGCTTACCGGTCGCGGCCATGCCGGCCGCGCGCATGCCGGTACGGAAGGCTCCAGCCAGTTGGGCCGCTAAGGTCGGATCGCCGGAAAACGAACGATTGCCGATGATTTCGCTAACGCCGCGATCGACATCCAGCACCGGCGCGAAGCTGAAGTCTACGTCGATGGCGAGCAATTCGGCGGCCATCAACCAACCGGCTGCTTCAGCCAATTCCGGTTTGTCGGCGTACTTGGCCGCCGCGGGCAGGCGGGTAAATCCGTTCTGAAAGCGCTGAACTCGGCCGCCTTCCTGATCGACGGCAATTAAAATGTCGCCGCTACGTGCCTTGCGTATGTCGGCAATCAATGCCTCGACTTGCGCCGGATGATCGAAATTGCGAGCGAACAATATCAACGCGCCGGTATTGGGATGGGCGATTTTTTCCCGATCCGCCGCCGTCAGGCTGAGCCCGTCGATGTCTATCATGACCGGACCGATGGCTTGTGGTTTCATGGTGATAAATGTCTAAATTGGAATATACTTCTGGAGCTTGAACCCGACATTATATGAGGAATCCCCGTGCGTACTTTGGTTTTGTTGATCAGTTTGTTGCTGTTACCCGGTTTGTCCGCCGCCAACTCCGGCGAAAAAAAAGCCGATGAAAGCGCCGGCCCGGTCATCGAGTATTTGGAGATGAAGCCGGCCTTTACCGTCAATCTGGCCGAGCCGAAAAAATACCTGTTGTTGAACGTGCAGTTGCTGGTGGAAGGGGCCGAGCCGGTCGAAAAAATCAAAAAACACATGCCGTTGCTGCGCCATGAAATGATTATGATGTTGAGTGGCTTGCATGCCGCCGACTTGCAAACGATGGAACAACGCGAAGGTCTGCGTTTGAAAACCAAGGAAATGATCACCGGTTTGTTGACGAAAATTCAAAATCCGGATGGCTTCCGCGATGTGTTCTTCTCCGAATTCCTAATCCAGTAACTGACCGCGCAGAGCTTGGCGCATTTGCTCGATGCGCCGTTCCACCTGATCGCCGGCATAGGGTTGCGGCGGAAACTTCCCCCAGATGGGTGCCGGCCAGGCCGGATCGGTCCGATAGCGGGCGATATGATGAATATGCAGTTGCGGTACCAGATTGCCGATCGCCGCGACGTTGAGTTTGTCGGGCCGAAACATCGCCGTCATCGTTTCCGCCAATAGGCAAGATTCCGTTAGCCACAACGTCCGATCCCGATCATTCAGTTGATATAACTCCGTCAAGCCGCCGCGTTGCGGTACCAAAACAAACCAGGGATAGGCGCTGTCGTTCATCATCAGCAGCAGGCTCAGCTCGAACCGGCCGACTTCGTGGCAATCTTGTCGCAATTGCGGGTGGAGGTGGAACGAGGACATGGGCTTCTCGACTAAAGATGATTGACGGACGGTTTTCAGACTTCACCATGATAACGGCTAGCGATGGGGCATTGAAAGTCGAGACATTCGCCATGTCATGGAAAACCCGCTGAATCCGTTTAACAGCGACAAGGTGATTGTCGTTAAGAATCCGGGTGAAGCGAATAGGGAAATAATGATCAAGGACGGCGAGAAAATGGAGAAATACCAATCGACCGGCAAAATCGGTCAGGGCGAGGGTATGAAAGCCGGCGTGACCTATCGCCTAAAAGACGGTTCATTCGTCTACGTACCCAAGGACAAGCGGGCCGGTCCGTAAGTTTGGCGGTACTTTAGCGCTTGGCCTTTACCGGTTCACTGAGTGCGGCGGCCAGGTTGGTGGTCTTGGGGCAAGCGATACATAGCACCACCGGGCCGATATTGAGCACTGCCACTTTGCTGGCCGAGCCGACGATGACCAGTTGCTCGATGTCGCCCAACTTTAAAATCGTCGAACTGTCGCGGGCGACGCCGATGCTGTCTTCGATCAACGCGCCCAGTGCGTCGGCGTGCGGCAGTTGACCGGCACTGGCCAGAATCAAGCCCTCGTGGTAAGCGGCGCAGGCGTCGATGCCTTTGATCCGCACCACGCCATCGACCAGTGTTTGCAGTGCCCCGATGAATTCGCCGCGCTTGGTGCGCAGGGAGGCGCTGGTACCTACCAGATCGTCCGAGGGCTGGCGTTGGGCCGCCGAGTAGGCCGCCGCCAAGCGATCGAGCTCGGCGAGTTGCGATTCGAACCAATGCATGGCTGCGGTGCGTCGGGTTATTTGAATAGGTAGCTGGAAAACAGTTTTTTCAGCATCGGCACGGTTTCCTTCAGTTCGAAGCGGACCCTGCCCAACAAGGCGTCGCGCTTGGTCACCAACGCCAGCATGAAACCGGCTTCGATCGGCGTCGACAGAATATAGCCCTCGGCGTTTTCGCAGATCACCATTTGGGTTTGATGATGGCCGACATGTCCGGCGGCTTTGGACGCGGCGCCGAATACCACTTGCACCGAGGCGCCGATGGCGTCGGTATTGATCTCGTAATCGCGGTGGATGTGGGTGACGAATCCGTCGCTGTCGACGATGGCTGCGGCGGAAACCCCTTGTATGCTCATCAAATTCCGCAGAATCGATTCGATTTCCGCCGATTGCGAGGCTCTGGGCTCCAAAGCGTGGATGTTGCTGTTCATGATACGCTCCAATGTGTCGTCATAATTACAGTAGGTCGACCCGGATCAGGCAGGTTTTGTCACCCAGGGCGTTGCACTTGGTTTCGGTGGCTTTGACGTTGCGCTTGAAAAATGCCTTGACGATGCCGCCGACCATACCGGCCTCGAAATGGCAAATCGGCGCCGCCACGTTATGGATGCCGGCGCAGGAAACGCATTCGTCCACCCGCAATTCCAACAATCCACTGGATAGATCGACCTTGTCGGGCACCACCAAGCCGATGCAAAGTTGCCGGCACAATTGCTGGATCTTGCCGACATAGGTTTCCAGATCCTTGTCGACGTTGGCCGCGACGATTTGGCCCAGCGTACTGCCCAGGCTTTGTCCGGAGTGGTATACCAGCGACGGTGCGCCCTGGCCGAGGATGTCCTCGACGTTAGAGCCCAGTGCCACCATCCGCAACACCTGAAACAGGCGAATCGGGATGAGCGGACCGAGGTCGTTGCGGTTTTCGATGCCGAATTCCCCGGACAAAATACCCTCGAGAATTTGTTGTTGCGCCAGTTGGTAGTCGGTTTTGTTATTGGTTAGCATGCCTTGTCCTCTTGGGGAGTGCGTTTAGGGCGTCAAACAGCGTACTTCGGCGCGCCGGTTCAACTTTTGGCCGTCCGGCGTGTCGTTGGAAGCCGCCGGTCTGTTCCAACCTTCCGTGGCGGTTTCGATGGGCGCGGCGATACCCTGTCCGGTCAGCCATATTTTCAGCGCTTCGGCGCGCGCTTGGCCGAGTTGGCGGTTGGACGCGTCGTTGCCCAGATTGCAGGTATGCCCGACGATTCGGATACCCTGATTGCATTGTTTGACTTGTTCGAGCAGACGGTTTTTCTCGGCCCCGGACAGCCGAATCGGCTTAGTGGAATTGAACTTGAAATACACCGTGTAAACCGGATCGGTGTTGGCTGGCGCCGGGCCGGCGGCGGTGGGTTCGGTTGGCAGCTTTAGCTCGGTTTGCGCTTCGGCGACCGGGGCTGGTGAGGCGGCGACCGATTCCGTCTTGCTCTCCGCCGGTGCCGTTGGCGCGGCGTCATTGGTCGGCTGCTGCTTGGCAACGACTTCCGCCTGCTCGGTTGGCGGAGGGGGCGGAACAGGTTGAGCCGGAGCGGCATTGCTGGAACGGTCTGGCGTCTCCGGCCATTCCAACTTTGGCAGCGGATGGTTGCGTATCCAGTACACGCCGATTGCCGCGATCACTAACAACAGCAAGCTCCAAACGACCCAGGTCCGGCTCGCCGGCGGGTGCGATTCGGCGGCGGGACGAAGAATGCCGTCCAAGCCGTCGAGATCGAGTGATCGATGTTTTTTCATACAATTTCCTTGATGTGAATCACAACCAAGACTCAGTTTTTTTGATTGTACTCCCGGAATTCGTGTTTGTGGAATCGAGGTATATCGGCAAGTGTTGGGCTTGGCGTTCGCCGCGCAGGCAAATCTGGGAGAGGCATTGTAAGATCGTCATTTCCATCGGCTTGCCAGGAATCATAAGGAACCGGTTGAAATCGGTTTGTCATAATGGCCTTGTAGACTGATCGCCGAAATCTAGTCGCGGTATCGTAGCGCCAATCCAAACCGAGTTGCCGCTACCTGTTCGCGCTGACAATACTGACTCGAAACTGACAAACATGTCCGACAACGCGGCGCATAGCATGACCATGGATTCTAACTTGTTGAATGGAAATGATGAAATACTTGGCGCGACATCTGCTGGATATTCAAGGAGTTCTATAAACCCAGGGGTGAATGTCATGGAAACTTTTTCAAACGATAATCTCGAGTTTGGCGATACCCGGACTGATTTCATCGAAATGCTAAGTCATCAATTTGTGTCGATGACCGGATGCGGTGTCTACGTGTATCTAAACCCGTTGGCGATCAACAGTTTGTACAACCAATATTTAAGCGAATCCATGCCGATTCGAACCTTCGCTCGGCAATGCGTTAAGGATTTGCTGTAACAGCGGCCTTAGTGTTGATGTTTTAGTGCTTCGCTCCGGGATCCGGAGCAGTTCTCCCACTGTTTGTTACTTTGCAGTTCGCCCGGTTTTTTTGGACCGGATTTGTGACGAATGGTTTGGCACGTCAAGTTCGCACCAATTTACGTCTGGCCTGGCCGACCTAGGGGGCGGCAGGTCAGCTTTGTGTTGTTCGGCGTTCCGTAAGTCAATCCACCGAAGCCGGTTAACGGCTTGTCGAATTTCAGATGAAAATACCCTTGCCGCTCGGTAGATTTCGTATGCTGGTGTCCCCGGCCTGATCAAATTGGATTGGTGAGCTCCGCGAAAGGTCGAGACCGATGGGTTTACTTGGGTTTGCGGGACGTTTTGGAGTAAAACGCCGGTCGTTTTGAAAAATTTGCCGAATAGTCCTCACAAATTGTCTAGTATTAACGCAGATTGATTGCTTAGTTTCGCCAGGTAGTTTCATGTTTCGAAAGCCTTGGTCCTGGCGTTTTCCGGGCAGTTGCTAAATTTCTTGCTCAACCAAACGGTGCGAAACGATGAAGACGTTTATTCAGACCGTGCTGGCGGAAGCCGATGCTCGAGCGGTTAATCTGCTGCAAATCCTAAGAGCCGTCCAAGCCCGCTACCAGCATATTCCCGAGGAAGCCATCGAATTGCTGGCGGAAGGCTTGTCTATTCCGCGTACGCAAATTCTCGGTGTCGTCGAGTTTTACAGCTTCTTGCATATGACCCCGCAAGGTCGTTATGACTTGTTAATCAGCGATTCGATCACCGATCGGATGTTGGGTAACCAGTTTGTGTTGGATTATCTTGCCGAGCGTTTGGCGGTTCAGGTCGGTCAGGTCCGGGCGGATGGCTTGGTGAGTTTAAATCGTACTTCGTGTACCGGTATGTGCGATCAAGGGCCGGCCGGCTTGGTCAACGGATTGGCTTTAACGAGCCTGGATATAGCTCGGCTCGAGGAAATCGTCGAGTTGGTGAATCAGCAAACGCCGCTGTCGCAGTGGCCGGCGACATTGTTTGCGGTCGCCGATAACATTCATAGACCTGGACTATTGCTTAGCGAACCCTTGGTCGCTGGCGATGCGTTGCGGGCGGCGTTTGAGCGCGGTCTGCCGGAAACGTTGGAGGAACTCGACCGCTCCGGTCTGCGCGGCCGCGGTGGCGCGGGCTTCAAAACGGCGGTGAAATGGCGGTTTTGCGCCGATGAGCCGGCCGACACCCGTTTCGTGGTCTGCAACGCCGACGAGGGAGAGCCCGGTACCTTCAAAGACCGGGTGTTGCTAAACAGCTATGCCAGTCAAGTTTTCGAAGGTATGACGCTGGCGGCAGCGCTGATTGGCGCCCAACAAGGGTTTTTGTACCTGCGTGGCGAATATTTGCATCTGCACGAACAATTGCAGGGTGTATTGACCGAGCGCCGCGCGTCCGGCTTGCTGGGCGAGAATATCCTCGGCCTGGGATTGAACTTCGATATCGAAATCCGTCTCGGCGCTGGCGCGTATATTTGCGGCGAGGAATCGGCGCTGATCGAATCGTTGGAAGGTAAGCCCGGCATACCCCGCAATCGGCCGCCTTATCCGGTGACCAGCGGCTATTTGAATAAACCGACGATCGTCAATAACGTCGAAACCTTTTTGGCCGCCGCTCACATAGCCGTACGCGGCGGCGCTTGGTTTGCCGCGGTCGGCACCGAAAAATCCGCCGGCACCAAGATTCTCAGCATTAGCGGCGATTGTGCACGGCCGGGCATCTACGAGTACCCGTTCGGTACTCGTATTCGCCAGGTGCTGGAAGACTGCGGCGCCGTTGACGTATTGGGAGTTCAGATCGGCGGACCATCGGGTACGTTCATTTCCAATCGGGAACTGGACCGGGCCTTAGCCTTCGAAGATCTAGCCACCGGCGGTTCCTTCATTGTCTTTAACTGCAGTCGGGACATCCTAAGGATCGTTCAAAATTTCACCCATTTCTTCGCTCACGAGAGTTGCGGATTTTGCACGCCATGCCGGGTTGGGACCTCGTTGTTGAAAAAGCAGTTGGATAAAATCGTCGACGGTCATGGTTCGGCCGGCGATGTCGTCGAGCTGGAAAATCTTTGTCAGTTAGTGAAACACCACAGCCATTGCGGCCTGGGACAAACCGCGGCCAACCCGATCTTGAGCACATTGGAACGCTACCCCGACGTCTACGAAAAACAATTGAAGCAGATCAGTTACGAACCTGGGTTCGATTTGGACGGCGCGTTGGCGATTGCCCGCCGCATGGCGCATCGCGACGACGCGGCCGCGCATTTGTCGCAACTGGAGGATTGAGCATGACAGGTACCATCACCATCGACGGGCAAATCGTCCCGTTCCAAGCAGGACAAACCATCATCGAAGCCGCCACCGCGGCCGGCATCTACATTCCGCATCTCTGCCACAAGCCCGGCTACACGCCCCACGGCAGTTGCAAATTATGCACGGTCAACGTCAACGGTCGGAACTGCTCGGCTTGCACCTTTCCAGCTGTTGACGGCCAAACCGTGATAAACAATAGCGCCGAGCTGCAGCAAGACCGCCGTCGCATCACGCAGATGCTGTTCGTCGAGGGCAACCACCTATGTCCGTCTTGCGAGAAAACCGGTAACTGCCAATTACAGGGCGTCGCTTACTATTTGAATATGACGGACAACCACTTCCCGCACTTTTTCGCCCACCGGGAAATGGATGCTTCGCATCCGGACATTTTGATCGATCACAACCGTTGCATTTTTTGCAATCTCTGCGTGCGGGCGAGTAAGGAAAAAGACGGCAAAAACGTGTTTGCGATCGCCGGTCGCGGCATCAATAAGCGTTTGGTTGTCAATTCGGTCAGCGGGCTGTTGAAGGACAGTGACGTCAGCATCGACGACAGCGCGGTGCACGTGTGCCCGACCGGGGCGCTGTTGATCAAGCGCACCGGTTATCAAGTCCCTATCGGGCAACGTATTTACGATCATCGCCAAATCAGCGAAGTGGCGCTGTTCGCGGAGGGAAGTCATGAGCAATAAAATTAAGGTCGCGACCACCTCGTTGGCGGGTTGCTTCGGTTGCCACATGTCGTTTCTGGATATCGACGAACGCCTGTTGACCTTGGCCGAAGTCGCCGAATTCGACCGTTCGCCGATCACCGACATCGAGCACTGCGGTCCCTGCGACATCGGTTTGATCGAAGGTGGCGTCTGCAATTCGGAAAACGTGCATGTACTGCGCGAATTTCGGAAGAACTGCAAGATCCTGGTGGCGGTTGGCGCTTGCGCGATCAACGGCGGCTTACCGGCGATGCGCAACCACATCGATCTGGAAGATTGTCTGATGGAAGCGTATCGAGACGGCATCGGCGTTGAAAATCCGCAAATTCCCAGCGATCCGGAATTGCCGTTGTTACTGAACCAGGTGCACCCAATCCACGAAATTGTCAAAATCGACTATTTCCTGCCCGGTTGCCCGCCGTCCGCCGACGTGTTCTGGACCTTCCTGACCGCGTTGGTCGAGGGCCGAGAACCCAGCCTGCCTTACGAATTGGTGCATTACGATTGAGCCGCGCGCCCGTTTGGCGTCGGTCCGAGTAAATGACGTCGAGCGCGGCCCGCCGTCCCGTTAAAGAGAGAATATTTATGTACGAGCATCTTGAAACCGCCGTCAATCCCGCCGGCCTGAAACGGGTCGTGGTTGATCCCGTCTCTCGCGTCGAGGGTCATGGAAAAGTCACGTTGTTGCTGGACGCCGAGAATCGGGTCCAGCAAGCCCGGCTGCACATCGTCGAATTTCGCGGCTTCGAAAAATTCATTCAGGGCCGGCCGTATTGGGAGTTGCCGGTGTTGGTGCAACGGCTCTGCGGCATTTGCCCGGTTAGTCACCATCTGGCGGCGGCCAAGGCCATCGATCAATTGGTGGGCGTCGATCCGGCCGATCTGACGCCAGCCGCCGACAAACTGCGCCGCCTGTTGCATTTCGGCCAAGTTTTACAATCTCATGCTCTGCACTTTTTTCATCTTTCCAGCCCGGACTTGCTGTTTGGTTTCGATAGCGACATCGCCAAGCGCAACGTCATCGCGGTGCTGGCGGAATACCCCGAGATCGGCCTGCAAGGCGTGAAGCTGCGTAAGTACGGTCAGGAAGTCATACGGATGGTGTCCGGCAAAAGGGTGCACGGTACCGGCGCGATACCCGGCGGCATGAACAAGGCTTTGAGCCGAGACGAGCGGGATTATTTGTTGCGGGATATCGATCAGGTGCTGGCTTGGGCCGAATCGGCGGTGGCCTTGATCAAATCGGTGCATACCGCCAACCTGCCGTATTACGACGAGTTTGCGACGATACGCAGCAATTATCTGGGCTTGATCAAGCCGAACGGTGCGATGGAGCTTTATCACGGTGGGATTCGCGCCAAAACCGACAGCGGCGCGACGATAGTCGACCACTACGATTATTGCGCTTACACCGATTTGATCCATGAAGAGGTGCGCTCCTGGAGTTATATGAAATTCCCGTATCTGACCGCATTAGGCAAGGCCGACGGTTGGTATCGGGTGGGACCCTTGGCTCGGGTCAACAACTGCGATTTCATCGATACGCCGCTGGCCGAAGCAGCGCGGGTCGAGTTCAAGCAACACGGTGGGGAGGCCATGGTGCACAGCACCTTGGCTTTCCATTGGGCGCGGTTGATCGAATTATTGCATTGCGCCGAAGGTATTAAGATTTTGTTGCGCGATTCCGACGTGATGAGTAGTCATTTGCTGGTTCAAGGCGAAAAGCGTTACGAAGGTATCGGCGTGATCGAGGCGCCGCGCGGCACCTTGTTTCACCACTATCAGATCGATGACAACGACATCGTCACCAAGGCTAACTTGATCGTTTCGACGACCAGTAACAATATGGGCATGAACGAGTCGGTACGTCAGGTCGCGGCTGAATACCTGTCCGGGCGCGAGTTGACCGAGCCGTTGCTGAACAGTCTGGAAGTGGCGATACGCGCCTACGATCCTTGCTTGTCTTGCGCCACCCATGCGGTTGGCAAAATGCCGTTGCAACTCGAATTGGTGGATGCCGAAGGCCAAGTGATTGATCGGTTGATTCGGCATAGCGACGGTGAATTCGAGCACGGTTTGGCCTGATGACGGCGCTCAAACCGGTTCTGGTGTTTGCTTACGGCAACCCGAGCCGAGGTGACGATGCCCTCGGACCTCTGCTATTGGAGGCTCTGGAAAACCAAGTCGGCACCAACACCGTCGAATTCATCGTCGATTTTCAGTTGCAAATCGAGCACGCGCTGGATTTACAGGGGCGGCGTGTGGCGATATTCGTCGATGCGTCGGTCAAGGCCGAGATGCCCTACCAATTCAGCCGGCTCATGCCGTTACGTGATCGGAGTTACACCAGCCATGCGATGAGTCCGGCGGCCTTGCTGGACGTTTATCAAGCGTTGTACGGTTCGCCGCCGCCGACTTTCTTATTGGGCATTGCCGGTTTGTCGTTCGAGCTTGGCGAGGTGCTCAGCCCTGACGCCGCGCAAAACCTGGCGCTGGCTGTCGAATTCGCCTGTCGCTTGCTGAGCGGGTCGGCGGAGGATATATTAGCCGCCGCCATCAAAGTCGTTCCGCCTTTAGACCTCGCCGTTCCGGCTTGAGCGGCGCCAGCGACTTTTCCAATTTTTCACAGGATTACCCGTATGTCCACCGCATGGGCCGGCGGTACCGACGCCATTGTCGAACGCTTGGATCAAATGACTGAATTATTCGTCGAACAAACTCGCCGCTCGATGTATGCCGGGGAGTCGGCGACGCATTGCGACGAATGCGGCGAACCCATCCCCGAGGCGCGCCGGAGCGCGATTGCCTGTCGTTATTGTTTGCCCTGCCAGACCAAATTGGAACGTAGCGGTAAAATCTGAATTGGTGATCATCTCAGGATTTAACCCGTTTCATCCTGATCGATACCAAGCCGCCGCCACGTTCCAATGTGTCTTGGTCGACGATTTTCCAGGCCTCTTCCGAGCCGTCGGCTTTCTTGAATACCAAATACGACTGACTGCCGGATTCGCGGACGAAAATGTCGGCGAATTCGGTGCGTTCGCCGTTGGAATCCAGGTAGTTTTTGCCAATGACCAAGGTTTGGTCGCCAATGATTTTCGCGACGGCGTCGATGAACTGGTTTTCCGAGCCGCCTTCGGCCCGGTATTCACCTTCGTAACCGTGGCCGCAACCGACGAGTAGGGTTAAGGCACCGGCCAACATGGCTGATTTGAATGTCATTGTTGATCTCCTGAGTGTCGGTTTTAGCCGATTATGCCCGAAGCAGGGCCGGCTGAATATCGCAAATCCTAATCTTGATTCCGGTCGTCGACGGTATAATCGGCGTTTTTTGCCGCTTGCGATCGTTGCCTATGTCAAATGTAAACTCCGAAAAACTCTCCAGCGCCCGCTTCGCCGAAGCCACCGACGCGTTCGTCGAGGAATTCACCGCCTCGGTCGGTTTCGATCAACGCATGGCCCTGCAGGATATTCAGGGTTCGTTGGCGCACGCGACGATGCTCCATAAGATTGGGATTTTGACCGAACAGGAGCTGGCCGACATCCGTAGCGGGCTGGCGCAAATTCGCGGTGAAATCGAACGCGGCGAGTTCGTCTGGTCGATAAAGCAGGAAGATGTTCACATGAATATCGAAGCGCGCTTGACCGACCTGATCGGTATCGCCGGCAAAAAACTGCACACCGGACGTTCACGTAACGATCAGGTCGCCACCGACATTCGTTTGTATTTGCGTGACGAAGTCGACGTCATTCTGGGTCAATTGCGGCGTCTGCAAACCGCGTTGCTGGATCTGGCAGAACGTGAGGCCGCGACGATCATGCCCGGTTTCACCCATTTGCAGGTGGCCCAACCGGTGACCTTCGGCCACCATTTGATGGCCTGGTTCGAGATGCTGAGCCGCGACGTCGAGCGCTTCCAGGATTGCCGCAAGCGCATCAATGTGATGCCGCTGGGAGCGGCGGCGCTGGCCGGTACCAGTTATCCGCTGGATCGTTTCTTGACTGCGGAGTTACTGGGTTTTTCCCGGCCGTCCAACAATTCGCTGGATTCGGTTAGCGATCGCGATTTCGCGATCGAGTTTACCGCCGCCGCCAGCCTAGTGATGTTGCATTTGTCCAGGTTTTCCGAAGAGCTGGTACTTTGGGCTAGTGCTCAGTTCGACTTCATCGATATTCCGGACGCCTTTTGCACGGGATCGTCGATCATGCCGCAGAAGAAAAACCCGGACGTACCGGAGTTGGTGCGCGGCAAGTCCGGCCGGGTGGCCGGGCATTTGATGGCGTTGCTGATGTTGATGAAAAGCCAACCCCTGGCCTACAACAAGGACAATCAGGAAGACAAGGAGCCGTTATTCGATACCGTCGATACCGTCGTCAACAGTCTACGGGCTTTTGCCGACATGATGCCGCGCGTCCAGGCCAAGCGCGAAAACATGTATCAGTCCGCCAAACGCGGTTTCGCGACCGCGACCGATTTAGCCGACTACTTGGTCCGTAAGGGCATGGCGTTCCGCGATGCGCACGAGGTGGTCGGTTTGGCGGTTCGCCTGGGTTTGCGGACCGGTCGGGATTTGTCGGAATTAACCCTGACCGAATTGCAAAGTTTCTCGGCAAGTATTGCGGAAGATGTGTTCGATATCCTCGGCTTAGAAGGGTCGGTGGCTTTGCGCAAGCATATTGGCGGTACGGCACCGGAGACGGTGCGTCAGGCAATTTGTGACGCGCGCCGGCAAATCCTTAGTTAAATCGCGGTAATTATCTGATTCGCTGCTACCCTTTCGAACGGTCTTGGTTCGGAGGGTGGCAATGCTTCAAAGCGATTTTGGTTTAGAAACCGCTCGGACGGTCATAGCGGCGGAGTCCGAGTTCTGGTCCGATGCTCGCTTGGCGGCGTTTGGCATCGATCCGGACGGCGAGCAGGCCTTGAATGTCCTGGTCTTCGCGGTCCGCAAACAACCCGCCGATCTGCTTGGCCATTTGCGGCGTATTTATCGCTGTTACCGTAGCGACTTATCCGAGCAGCTATTTGCCGCATTGCTCGATTTAACGATTATCTTGGGCGGACGCGGTTCCGCGTTACGCGCCCGATTGCTCGCCGCCTGTCGCGGTAAATTGAGTGCCGCCCAAGCGGCGGCTTTACACAAGCCCGGTACGCGCGTGGCGAATCGTTACACGTTATTTACCGACGGTATGTTGGGAAGCTCGGACTTGGTTCAACAGGTCCGGGGAACCGACACTCAATACGACTATCTGGCACTGGCTAACGATTTCATCGAGTACAGCCAATTGAGCCAGGCGATCGAGGCGTTGGAAACCGGATTGATTCAACAACCCGAACGCGAGGACTTGCAGAACTCGCTGTTGGAGTTATATCGCTCTACCAAAAATGCTGAACGCTTTCGCCGGCAATACCGAGCATTGAGCGACGCCGGCGTGGCTCTTGTGGACGGCTGGCGCCAAGTTGCGGTTTACTTTGACGGAATCAGCTCATGACACTTCACGTGCCCCCGGCCTTGCGGGCCGCGTTATTCGCGATGGACGGCCGGACCGGCAAAACCATGGCCATGTATTTGAAAGGACCTTGCCGCGGAGTAGCGGTCGTCGTCAACGAAGACGAAGCGGATCTGGACCTGATCGATGCCGACCACGCCAAGGCGGCCGATATCATTAAAGCCCGGCGCGCCGCCAATCCTGGTAGACCGTTAGTATTGTTGTCGCTCTATGACCTGCGGGTTGAAAACGCGTTTTTCGTTAAGAAGCCGGTCAATGCTCAACAAATGCTGTCGGTGTTCGCGCAAGTGCGGGATGTTTTGGCGGCTCGAAAGGTCGCCGAAAAACTCCGTCACCCCGCCAGCCGCGGATCGGAAGCCGAGCATGCGTCTGAATCGGTATCGTCCGGACAACCTCGCCCGGAGCGATTGAAATCCAGCAAACACCGGACTGCGGCGCAACTGAGCGATAGCGGGTTCCGCACCTTCCTCGGCACATTGGCCGATATCGATTTCGACGACCCTGCTCAATGGCGCACCGCGTATTTTGATCCTAGACATTATTTCCTGGGCTTTGTGCAATCGGCATTCAAGACCGCCCGCTTGCAGCATAAGGCACTACGGCTGAACTCGATCTGGAAGCCGTTGTTGATTTTTCCCGAGTCCGAGGAAATCTGGTTGGATGCCGATGACAAGCAATTGCGGGCATTCGCCGGGGTGGTGCTGAACCGGGCCTCGGCGGGGAACATGACATTGTCGGTATTCGATTTGACCGACCCGGCGCCCCGCGACGCTGAAAAACATCAGGACATGTCGGCTTTTCTTTGGAAACTGGCGATTTGGACCTCCAAGGGCCGATTTCCGATCGGAATCGATATTTACAAGCCGGTATATCTGGACCGCTGGCCTAACTTTACCCGCTTGGTGATTACCCCGGAAGCTTTGCGGATCGCGGCCTTGTTGATCCAGCAACCGCGCACGCCGTTGGAAATCGCCGAAGTGCTGCGGATCAAGATGCAATACGTCTTTGTGTTCGTCAGTGCCTGTCATACGCTGGGCTTGTTGCGCCAATCCGAACGCCAAGCCGACGCGGTGGTCGCCCAACCGGCCCCAAGACCGGCCAAAAACCAAGGTCTGTTGAGCAAGATTCTTGGGAAGTTGCGCGGCGAGCAATAACGATAAGGAACCACGATGAGTCAATACAAAATCATATTCACCGGCCCAGTCGGCGCCGGCAAGACTACCGCTATACATTCGATCAGCGATCTGCCGCCGGTCAAGACCGATGCCGCCGCTAGCGATATGACTAAGAACCGCAAGGAATCGACGACCGTAGCCATGGATTACGGCGTGATGAATTTACCCGGCGGCGAAAAGATCCACTTGTACGGAACACCGGGCCAAGAGCGCTTCGATTTCATGTGGGAGATTCTGACCGTCGGCGGTATCGGCTTGGTCTTGCTGCTGGATAACACCAGGGCCGATCCGTTTCAAGACATGAAATTCTTTCTGGATGCCTTCGGTAAATTTATCGATACCACCGGCGTGGCCATAGGCGTCACCCAAATGGATTTGAGCAGCACGCCGGCGATAGACGACTACCATCGACAGTTGCAAACCTTGGGTTTGAATCCGCCGGTATTTGCCGTCGACGCTCGCGAGCGGGCCGATGTCTCGCTGTTGGTCCAGTCCTTGTTGTACTCGCTCGATCCTGGTTTGGTGGGCTGAAGTCATGGCCGGTTACGAACTAAAACAGGGTTTGTATTTATACCCTACGCCCGCCGGCGCTTATTACGCGATCGCCAGTCCCGCCGAAGATAAGCCGCGTCGCTTTCTAAATCAGTTGTTGAAGCTGGAACAAACGCCGGAATTGACCGAAGGTCGCTTAATGGCCTTGATGGAAACCGACGAAACCGAAAAAGCCATGCAATTGTTGTCGTATTGCCAAAAACTTGGTTGGGTTCAAGGTCTGGATGCGCCGATAACGGCGCCGCAAGGGGCTTTGGAGGATATTCTGCCGGCGATGTTGGGCTTGATCGCCGAGTCCGGAAAAGTCTTGCTCGCCGACGATCAAGGTTTTTACTTGGCTTGCAGCGGATTCCCGCATGAGGTCGCCGAAGAGTTATCGGCACTGAGCGCGGAATTGGCGACAGTGCATAAGCGCCGGTCCGGTCTACTGGTTAACAACCTGGGAATCGCCAGCCACGCCTTGGCGATCGTCGATCCGTTCGGGAATAGCCAAATTGGCTTTTGGCCGATGTTCGTCGGCAAGCACCGCTTTGTGTTGGCGATCAGCGGCGTGCCGCATTTCAATCACGCCGAGTTCGTTTCGTTGGCGTGGGCATTGATTACTCGCTATCTGAAATGACCGGCGGCAAACCGGCGGTTTTAACTTATCACCTGAAAACAGAGGAAACCACACTATGAGAGCAGACATGTTGACCTCGGTCTTGACCGAGCTGAACGGCACTTCGGCGGACATCGAAGCGTCCGGAGTGATCTCCACCGACGGTTTGATGATGGCCTCGGTATTGCCTGCCAGCATGGACGAGGACCGGGTCGGTGCCATGAGCGCGGCGATGCTGTCGCTGGGCGACCGCACCGCGCAGGAGTTGAGTCGCGGCGGTCTGGAACAAGTGTTGATCAAGGGCGACAAGGGTTACGTATTGATGACTTACGCCGGGCGCGAGGCGGTTTTGACGGTGCTAGCTAAGCCTAACGCCAAGTTGGGTTTGATATTTCTGGATGTTAAGCGGGCGGCCGAGAGCATCGCCGAAATGTTGTAATTCCCTCAAACGCTAGTGGAGCGCATCATGATTGCTGATATGAAGCCCGAGGATATCGTAGGCGACTTCAAGGAGACGACGCTGACCTATTTTGACGGAAGCAGCCGTAAAGTACTGTATACCGAACTGGAAACCCCGTATCCGGACGGCAAACTGATTGTTTCGACGACGACGCCGGACGGCATCATTCGCCACGCCAACCAAGCCTTTATCGACATGTCAGGCTACGCCGTGCAAGAGTTGATCGGGATGCCGCACAGTGTGCTAAGACATCCCGATATGCCCGCCGCCGCGTTTAAGGACTTGTGGGACACCGTCGGGCGCGGCGAAAAATGGCAGGGTTACGTGAAGAATTTGCGCAAGGACGGCGGCTATTATTGGGTTAAGGCGACCGTCATTCCCAACGTCCGCAACGGTCAGGTGGTCGGGTATACCTCGGTCAGGCGTAAGCCCTCGCGCCGCAAGATCGAAGACAGCATCCAACTCTATTCGACGCTAATCTGAGCAGGGGAACGCGTTATGACTTATTTGTTTACCGTTAGTCCCGATTTCGCGCCGGATCGTTTGTCCGGATGGTATATCTTCAATACGTGGCTGCAAAAACACACCGCCGCCGCGATCCATTTGGAAATGTACGACCATTATCAACGCTTGCACCAAGCTATCGCCGGCGATGCGGTGGACTTGATCTATGCCAATCCTTTCGACGCGGCGATGCTGGTCCGGGAGAAAGGCTTTCTACCCCTGGTCAAGCCGGTAGGCTTGTCGGATGAGGCGGTGATCGCGGTCAACGCCGACAGCCCGATTCAGGACGTAGCGGATCTGACGCCGGGTATCCGCGTCGCCCACACCGAAGATCCGGACGTGCGGTTGATGGGCATGATCATGTTGGAACCGGCCGATCTGGACCGCGGCAACATTCAAGCATTGCTATCCGACAATTACGTGTTGGTTGCCAAGCACCTGCTAAAGGGCGAAGCCGATGTCGGCATTTTCTTGGCCGAAGCCTTCGACAACTTATCCGGCATGATCAAAAAGCAACTAAGGGTGTTGGTACGTAGTCAGATCAGCGTCATCAACCACGCACTGCTGGTTGGCCCGCGCCTGGCCGAACGGCGCCAGGAGATTCGCGATCTGTTGGTGAGGATGGCCGAGGAAGACAAGGGCCCCGGCGTACTGGAAAGCCTCGGATTTTCCGGTTGGCAAGCTCTGGAAGATGAAGACATGGAGTTCATGATCGATTTGATGGAGACGTTGAATACTTGAGCCTTCGTTCGGGTCATCGCGCTGCCGCCGCCGCCGCGATGACCGCCTGACCCAGCGCCAGACCACCGTCGTTGGCCGGATAGGCGCGCGGTGCCAACACCTGAAAGCCGGCGGTTCTCAACTTCGCCGATAGACCTTCCAATAGCAAACGATTCTGAAACACGCCGCCGCTCAGTACCACGGTATCCGCCGGGTGGGTTGTTGCCAACGTAGATAAGATTGCCGATGTGGCGTCGATCAATGTGTGATGAATGCGGGCCGCCACGCGGGCTAGATCGGTACCGTCGCGTAAATCGGTTAGTACCGCCAGCCACAACCCGCGCCAACTGAGTACCCGACTCTCGCCGGTTTGGGCCAAAGTCCAAGCATCCGGATAAGCTCGCTCGCCGAAAAATGCCGGGCCGGCCAAGATCTCCAATGCGATTGCCGCTTGGCCCTCGTAATCGGCGAACTCGGCGTGAAGGCCAAGTGCGGCGGCAAACGCGTCGAACCATCGCCCGCACGATGAAGCCGGTGGCGAGTTCAAGCCTTTTGCGATCATCGCGTCCAAAGTTGCCAACGGCTTGCGATTCAGCAATTGCACGATATCCAGACCGCCGTATTCGGCGATCAGGTCGGGCCAAGCGAAATAGTGCGCGAGCTGAGCGTATGCGTTTCGCCACGGTTCCCGAATCGCCTGCGTGCCGCCGGGCAGGGCGATCGCTTCAAAATGCGCGAGACGCCGGCAAGTCCGGTAGCCTCCCCAGAAAAATTCGCCGCCCCATAGACTGCCTTCGTCACCCAGACCCAGGCCGTCGAATATCGCCGCCAGCACCGGCGGCCCGGTCAATGGCGCGGCGTGCTCGGCCAGACAAGCGGCCAGATGGGCGTGGTGATGCTGGACTTCGTTCAGCTCGGCGGGTAGCGCGGCGGCAAGCTCTCGGCCGTGAGCACTGGACAGATAGCCGGGATGGCGGTCGATCGCGATCCGTGTCGGCGTGCAGCCGTGCAGCTGCCGGTATAGATCAATCGTTTGGCGGTAATCACGCTGCGCCGCCGTATTTTCCAGATCGCCGATATGCTGCGAGACGATGGCTTGACCCCGCCGAATCAGGCAAAAACTGTTTTTCAATTCGGCGCCCATTGCCAGAACGCCGTCCGCCTGCTCGAAGCCGACGGGAAGAATCAACGCTTGCGGGCTGTAGCCGCGCGCCCGCCGCAACAAGCGAATTTCGCCGTCCACTAGCCGCGCCACCGAATCATCCAAGCGATTCGCGATATCGCGGTCGTGCATCAGCCACAGGTCGGCGATGTCGGTTAATTCGGCGCGGGCCGCCGCGTTGTCTATGCATTGCGGTTCGTCGCTAACATTACCGGACGTCAGCACGATGGGAGTGTTCAGCGCGGCCATCAACAAATGATGTAGTGGTGTGTACGGCAGCAAGAAGCCCAGTTTATCGTCGCCGGGGGCGAGTTCAGGTGCCAGCCCGGCGCCGGCTGCCGTTAGCAGCATGATGGGCGCGGCCGGGGATTGCAGCGCGGCGTGCTCCAATGGGGAACACTCGGCGTAGCGGCGCAACATCGTCTCACTACCGGCCATCAACGCAAACGGCTTAGCGTAGCGGCGCTTGCGCAGGCGTAATCGGCGCACCGTCTCGGCATTGGCGGCATCGCAAGCCAAATGAAATCCGCCCAAGCCTTTGATCGCGACAATCCGTCCGGCGCGGACCGCGGCGGCGGCCTGATCAATAGGATCTCCGGGGAGGAGGCCTTTGCCGTCTTCCAGCCACAGCTTGGGGCCGCATACCGGACAGCAATTGGCTTGAGCGTGAAAGCGCCGGTCGGCCGGGTCTTGATATTCGCTTAGGCATTCCGGGCACATCGCGAAACCGGCCATGCTGGTATGGCGCCTGTCGTAAGGCACGCGGCGGACGATGGATAAACGCGGACCGCAATGCGTGCAGTTGGTGAAAGGATAGCGATAGCGGCGGTTGCTGGGATCGGCAATGTCTGCCAGACAAGCCGGGCAAGTGGCGGCATCGGCCGCGATGACGGTATCGGCCGCGCGGCCGCCGGCGCTGGCGACGATGCGGAACTCGTCCGGCGCGCTGCCGAGCAGTTCGGCGCTTTCCAGCGCGTCCAATCGGGCCAGCGGCGGCAGGTGCTTGGGAATCGCCTCCGCGAACTCCGCCAACACGCTTGCAGGGCCGTAGGCGTGAATCATCACGCCTTCCTGATCGTTCCAGACCGAACCGGTCAAATGGTATGTTTTGGCCAGATGCCAGATCGTCGGTCGAAAACCGACGCCCTGCACCACGCCGCGCGCCCGGATCGCCAGGCCGGGCATCAGCAAATGCGCGGCAGTTGTTCGCCGGCGGGCCAATCCACGATACGGCGGCCGCCGAAGCCGGTGGTCATTTGCACGAAATGGTGTTGATCGGCGACGACGGTACCGATGATCGAGGCATCCCGACCCAACGGATGGTTCTGCATCGTATTGAGTAAGGTTTCGGCGGCGTCGGCTTCGCAAATACAGACCAGCTTGCCTTCGTTGGCGACGTAAAGCGGATCGAGGCCGAGAATCTCGCAAGCCGCTCTGACTTGGGCCTTAATAGGGATGCGGTTTTCGTCGACGACGATGCCGACGCCGGATTGCTCGGCCAGTTCGTTCAGTGCGGTGGCCAAGCCGCCGCGGGTCGGATCGCGCAAGCAGCGTATCCGGGTCGGCGCCGCGGCCACCATATCCGCTACCAAGCCGTGCAGCGCGGCCGAATCCGAAACGATGCTGGTCCCGAATTGCAGATTCTCGCGGCCGGCCATGATCGCCACGCCGTGGTCGCCGATGCTGCCGCTGACCAACACCGCGCAGCCGGGCTCGGCGCGGTCACCGGCGATATCAACGCCGTCCGGCACGATGCCGACGCCGGTCGTGGTGATGAATACGCCGTCGCCCTTACCGCGCTCGACGACCTTGGTGTCGCCTGTCACCACCGGAGTGCCGGCGGCTTTGGCGGCGGCGGCCATGCTGGCGACGATACGGTCCAGATCGGCCAGCGCCAGGCCTTCCTCCAGAATAAACCCGGCCGCCAAATACAAGGGCCGGGCACCCGACATCGCGACGTCATTCAGCGTGCCATGCACCGCAAGGGCGCCAATGTCGCCGCCTGGGAAGAACAGCGGCGAGATCACGTGGCCGTCGGTGCTGATCGCCAGCCGGCCGGCCGGGACCTGAAAAACAGCCTGGTCGTTGCGGCGCTTCAATAAGTCGTTGTCGAAATGCTTGATAAACAAGGCATCGATCAATTGCGCCATCGCCCGGCCGCCGCCGCCGTGACTAAGATCGATCTGGCCGGATGTCAAGTTCAGAGTGTAAGCGGAATGGGCCACGCTAGCCGTCCTATCAAATTGATGGTATCCGGCACGGATGCGCCGGGATCAGCCGGCGATTTTAGCCGAATACGGGGTCGATCGAGCGGGATTTTGTCGGGCGGAGGAAGGATGTTTCGGCCAAAACCGGCGGAAAATCGCCGCATTGCCAACGGCTAGGTTTAGCCGGACTCGAATGGAATCGGCGTTGCTGGCGGCTCGAGGAACTGGACCGGCGAGTTGTCGGTTTCTAACCGGCAGCTCGCCCATGTTGTCAATAAACGTCGCGTACGTAGCGTTTGTCTTTTTTCAATTGGTTGACGTATTCCACGGCTTCGACCAATGTCATTTTACCGTGTTCGCGGATGACGTCGTGCAAGGCTTGATCGACGTCCTTGGCCATTCGATAGGCGTCGCCGCACACGAAGAAATAACCGCCTTGTTCCAACCAGGCGAACAACTCGGCGCCGTGTTCCTTCATGCGATCCTGGACGTAAATCTTGTCCGCCTGATCGCGGGAAAAGGCCAGATCCAGCTTGGTCAGCAGACCGTTGCTTTGCATCGCCTCGATTTCGTCGCGGTAAATGAAATCGGTCGCGGCGTTACGGTCGCCGAAAAACAGCCAGTTCTTGCCGACGGCCTTGCGGGCTTGGCGTTCTTGCAAGAAGGCGCGGAACGGGGCAATGCCGGTGCCGGGACCGACCATGATCATCGGCAAATTGTCGTCGCTCGGAACTCGGAAATTGTTGTTCGGCGTGAAAAAAATCCGCACATCGGTGGTTTCATCGACTAAATCGGCCAGATAGGTGGAACAGACGCCCTTGTGATGCCGGCCGTGGGCGTCGTAGCGCACACTGGCGACGGTCAGGTGGACGGCATCGGGATGTTGCTTGCTGCTCGACGAGATCGAGTAGGCTCGATGTTGCAACGGCTTTAGCAGGCGCAGAAATTCCGCGGCGGAAAATTCGACGCCTGGGAACTGCAACAACAAATCCAGCGTGTCGCGACCCCACAGGTAATTGGAGAGTTTGTCCTTGTCGCCGGCTTGCAGCAGCGCGTTGAGTTCCTGATCGCCGGAGCGTTTCGCGATTTCCTCGATCAACTCCTTGCTTGGCGTTTTGATCTCGAAGTGAGTGCGCAATGCTTCCGAAAGCGTCATCAGTTCGCTGTTTACCGGTTCTTCCTCGGCGCCGCTGCAACCCAGGGCCTTGACCAGATCGGCCACCAGTTGCGGGCAGTTGGTCGGTACCACGCACATTGCGTCCCCCGCCTCGTAATTCAGGCCGGAACCGGCGATCGATATTTCGTAGTGGCGGGTTTCCTTGGACGAGTCGCCGGCGGTTAACAAGCGATTGACCAACAGTTTGGCCGGGAATGGATTTTTGCGGTTGTATTGAGATTTGCTTGGCTGAGCCTCGGTATCGACAACCGCGACGGTTTCGGCGCCGTCGGCCATCAACGGAATCACTTCGCTAAGCCATTGTTCGGCGGGCGCTTCGAAATCGACGTCGCAATCGACCCGCTCGAACAAGCGGTTGGCTCCCAAGGCTTGCAGGCGTTCGTCCCAGTCCTTGCCGGCTTGGCAAAACAAATCGTAGCTGGTATCGCCCAGCGCCAACACCGCGTAATTGAGTTTTTCCAGGCGAGGGGCGCTGTCGTCGCTGGCGGCTTCCCACAGCATTTCGGCGTTGTCTGGCATGGCGCCTTCGCCATAGGTGCTGGTGATGATCAATAGGTATTCGATATTTGCTAGTTGACCGATTTCGATTTCGTCCATGCCTTTAACGATGGGAACCAAACCGTGGCTTTTGGCGCGGGCGGCGGCGTCGTGAGCCAGGGATTCGGAATTGCCGGTCTGGCTGCCGAACAGAATATGTAAGTTGCGGGCGTTGGCGGAATTGACGCTGCCGGCGCTGTGAAGCATGTGGCTGTGCATGCCGGCGAAAAAACCGCTGAGCCAGGCACGTTGTGAGTCGGAGTAGGGGGCGTTTTCAGGGATAAAAGGTGATTTCATTTCTCTACCAACTTGGGACCGGCTTGCGCCGGTCCGGTCTCTATATAAATCAACGTAGCTTGGATCGAGTGGAACGCTACCCGGCGCAAAGGCGAGATAGCCGGACTGCGGCCTAGGTTAACCTGGTCCACTTCGATTTCGGTTACGCTGCCTCGCATTCCAGCATGTTTTGGACGATGGTCAGGCTTTCCAGGCTGGCCAGGTTTTTGTCGACCGAAGGTAAGTTGACCAATGCCGCGCGATTGACACGGTCTTGCTCGATGATCCAGGCAGTCGAACCGATCGAGTAGATGCTTTGTACATCGCGCAGCATCAGCGTGGTCTTGTAATCGTTCAGGCGCTTTGCCGCCATCAATGCCGCTAATTGACCGTCGTCGTATTGACTATAGGCCTCGCGGATATTTTTGATCAGCGCGTCTTGTAACTTGCGTGGCCGTTCCATCACCAGTTTGCGGGCCTGTTGATCGACCTGTGCCGGCGTGGCGGTTTGCCCTGCTTTTTGGAGCTGGTCTCGGGAGATTTGTTGCGCCTTGTCGATGACCGCGTAGCTATTGATCAATTTCAAGGTCAATTCGCCGTCGGTTTCGCCGTAAGCGGGAATCGCGCCATCGAACAGGGCCTTATCAAGGGTGTAAGCCTGTTTGATTTGCTCGATTTGCTGCTGGGCGAGGGCGACCGATAATTCTTCGATCATGGCCTTGCGATCCATCGATTTACTGAGAAACTCAGCAGTTTGGGTGCGATTCAACCACAACGGCAGCGCGAATTTGAAGTGCTGGCGCTCGTTTGTCCAATTGTTCAGAATCGTTTTCGCTTTTTCCGAGCCGGTGTGTTCGATATGTTGTTCCAGCATGTACAGAACGAACTGTTCATGGCTGGCCGCGAGCTCACTGCCGTCGGTGAGGCCGTGGATAGACACGGACGTGGCGTCGTACAGGTCTTCCAGACGATTTTCCGGGTCGTATTGGTAGGCATTGCCGCCGGACATGCCGGTGCAGAAACCTTTGCCGAAGCCGCCTAAATTCAACACCGCGCCATTGATCATGTATTCGCAAGCGAAGTCGCCGACGCCTTCGACGACGGCCATCGCCCCGGAGTTGCGCACTGCGAAGCGGTCGCCGGCCTCGCCGTTGATGAAGGTTTTGCCGCCGGATGCGCCGAATAACGCGAAATTGCCGATCAGCACGTTTTCGCCGGGCAGCTTAGACCCGCCACCGGGCGATTTGATGACGATAACTCCGCCGCACGCGGTTTTACCGACACCGTCGTTGCAGGTGCCGGTGTGTTCCATGCGCATGCCGTCGTTATTAAAGGCCGCATAGCTTTGGCCTGCGGAGCCGTGGGTACGGACGATGATCGTGTCGTCGGCGAGATAGCGCCGGCCGTGCTGGTTGGTGTACACGATTTTGGATGCGGCGGCTTGTTCGGCGCTCATTTCGTAGGCCAAAAAGCGCTCAAGGTCGATCGCGGTTTGGCCGCCGACGGTTTTATTGCGGTTGTTGAGCTTGAACTCGTCACCTTCGATAACGACTTGCTTCAGACCTCGCTGGAACAACGCGGTTTTGACTTGCGGGAAAATGCGGTCGTCGATAGCAAAGTCTTTTTCCAGATAGACTGGTCGGGCTATTTTGACTTCGTGGACTTCCGCCAGCAATTTTTGCAGATGAATTTGACCAACCATGCTTGGGTGGTCGATCAAATGCAGCAATTCGGTTTTACCGCGAATTTCCTTCAGGCTGGTGTAGCCCAGGTCGGCGAGGATCTCGCGGACTTCGTGGGCCAAATTCATAAAGAATTGCGCCAATACGCGCGGATCGCCCTTGAATTCTTCATGCGCGGTGGTTAGGCCGGCCGGGCAGCGAATGTTGCAATTTTTCGCCATCACACAACGCAACATCATCAGCGCGGTCGTGCCGAACTCGAAGGAGTCGCCGCCGAGAATCGCGGATTTGACCACGTCGGCGCCGTTTTGATGGGCTGCGCTACAACGCAGGATCACTTTATCGCGCAAGCCGTTGACGGCCAGCGCTTGATGCACTTCGGCGATGCCGATTTCCGGCGAACGGCCGGTGTTTTTCAGGCTGGTGACCGCCGCCGCGCCGGTACCGCCGGTATTGCCGGCGACGTTGATGACGTCGGCACCGGCTTTGGCGACGCCGACCGCGATAGTGCCTATGCCTTCAGACGACACCAGTTTAACGACCACGCGGACGCGAGCGGCTTTGGCGTCGTGAATCAATTGGCCCAAGTCTTCGATGGAGTAGGTGTCGTGGTGGGGTGGCGGGCTGACCAACTCGACTTTGGGGGTGCCGCCGCGCAGTGCGGCGATTTCGACCGACACTTTCGGCGCGGGCAATTGACCGCCTTCACCGGGTTTGGCGCCCTGGCCGATCTTGATTTCGATTTCTTCCAGATTAGGGTCGGCCAGATAGCCGGCCCAGACGCCAAAGCGGCCGGACGCAAACTGTTTGATTTTGCTGGAACGGAGGGTGCCGAAGCGGCTGGAATGTTCGCCGCCTTCGCCGGAGTTGCTCATGGCGCCGGCGATATTGGTGCCTTGGGCGACGGCTTCGTGAGCTTCGGCCAGCAAGGCGCCGTGACTCATCGCGCCGGAGGCGAACGTCGGAGTAATTTCGTGAGCCGGTTGGACTTGACTCAAATCCAGACGCTCGCGGGCAGTGCGGACGTTACTCAAATAGCGGTAGATCAAACTGTCGCCATCGTTGACCACTACTTTTAGCGTATCCGTTTCGATATTGATGCTGAAATCCCGGCTGGAGAAACGGGCTTTCAGATGTGCCGCTAGCGGTTCCAGACGGGTTTTACCGCTATTTTCAGTAAAATTAACATTGAAAACCGAATTATCTATTTGGTTGACTTTCAGGCCCCGAACCAGAAAATTGTTGTTGCCAAGCAGATTTTGGCTGCCCAACAGGCGATCGAATTCGGCTTGGGTGTCGGCGGCGCTGATGTCGACCGGAAACTCCATCACATCGCGCAACGCGGCGGGGCGATTGGCGCGTTCCAGCGTCAAATTGCGAGCGAAGCTGCGATACGCAGGGGTAATGCCGAAGGCATCGATCTGCTCCGGCGTGCGTTTATCGTAGCCGAAATCGCGGTAAGCGGTGTCGCTCGCTTCGTTAGCCTGCTCCCGCGCTATATATAAAATAGGTTCGTCGGTCATCGCGATGTATTCGCGTACCGCGGTATTGCCGAAGGTGTGGCCGGCACCGTCCTGACGTTCCTTGAACAGGCCCAGGAACGGAATGTCGTTCTCGCCTTGCACCGACAGCGCCTTGTGGTGCCATTCGGTGTTGCTGGCGGCGATGTCGGCGTAGCGCACGCCGCCGACCGACGAGTTGATGTTGGGGAAGTAGGCGTTCAGTTTCGGCTCGTCGGTGTCCAGATAGTTGGATTCGAAGAACTCGCCGCCAATGTAGCTTTCCACGGTGCACAATCCGAACTTGCCCATGGTTTTCATCAGCGATTTTTCGACGCCTTTCTGGAAGTTGTACAAGGCTTTCTTGCGGCCCGCCTCGTCGCCGTATTCGGTCATCACCCGGTTATGCACGCTTAGCGGACAAATCGCCGACGCTCCGAACCCCAGTATGGTCGCAACGTCGTGGGGGCTGGCGGCTTGACCGGTTTCCATGACGATAGACGAGTTGAAGCGCAAGCCTTGTTTGACCAAATGCTGATTGGCGGCGGCAATCATTAGCAGGGCTGGGATCGCTGCCTTGGTTTTGCCGATATTGGCATCGCTAAGGATGATGATGCCGGTGTGGTTGCGCGCGGCCTGTTCCACTTGTTCGCACACCGCGAGCAGGGCTTGTTCCAGAGCCAGCTCGTTTTGGTCGGCATCGTCGAAATTCGGGGTGTACAGCGCGTCCAGGGTGACGGTTCTAACTTGGTTTTGCCGACGGATTTGCTCAAGCTGGGTGCGTTGCAGGATCGGCGAGTCGACCATCAATTGCTTGCTGGTCGGCGGCGCGAAGGTAGGTTTCGCACCCAGCGCGACGCGTAGGGTCATACCGTCGCTCTCGCGCAACGAATCCAACGGTGGGTTGGTGACCTGGGCGAAACGTTGGCTAAAATAGCGCGACATGCCGCCTTCGGCCGCGCTGAGCGCATTCGGAGTCAGGCCGTAACCCATCGCGGACACTTTTTCCAAACCGGTTTGCAGTATCGGATCAAGCAGGAATTTGAAGCTTTCCTGATTCAGCGAATAGGCGGTATGGCGTTGATCAATGTTTAGTTCGTGGTCGTTGCCGATGTCGGACAATTCGACTTTCGGCAGTTCGTTCATGTGAACGCAACGCTGGGCCAACAGAGCTTTGTAATCTTTCTGTTTCGCCAGGCGTTCCATGACCTGGCGGCTGTTGTACGACTCGCCGGTGCCGTGATCGAAATACAGCATCCCGCCGGCTTCGATCCGGCCGCGGCGCAGAACTTGTTCCGGCGGGAAATCGATCTGGCCGGCCTCCGACATCACCGCCAAATATTCTTGGGTTTCCACCGAACGCAACGGGCGTAGCCCGAGACGGTCGAGGCGAGCGCCGACACGGACGCCGTCATTGAAGATCAGCGCCGCCGGACCGTCGTTTTTCTCTTCGTACAAGCTGAAATATTCCAGCATCGCGCGCACGTCATCGGACAAAGTAGGGTCGTTTTCCCAGGCTGGCGGCATCATCGCCAGAATCGCCGTGACGATGTCGAGTTCGTCTTCGTTGATGCGGCGAGTCAGGGTTTGGTCGAGGCGGCCGGAATCGGACTGGCCGCACGGAAATACGATGTGTTTGTTATTTTGCCGGGCAATGGCGTTTTCGCTGAGACGGTTTTTCTTGTCGGTATTCAACTCGCCGTTGTGGGCCATGTAGCGGAACGGTTGGGCCATCATCGTCGCCGGCGCGGTATTGGTCGAAAAGCGGGTGTGGAAAAACAGCGTGCTGATTTCGTGGTCGGCGTCGTATAGGTCGATAAAGTATGGGATAACTTCAAACGAATTCAGGCGGCCTTTGTAAACCTGGGTGCGCGAGCTCATCGATAGCGGATAAAATCCGCGCAATTCCGGGCGGCCGAAACCGTCGACTTCGATGGTCAGCAGCGCTTGCTGAATATGTTTTTCGAACAGCTCGTGGCTAGCATCCTTCAACGATGCGGGGCGGCCGAAAATCAGTTGTTTGATCGGTAGTTGAGCCTTGACAGAGGCTGTATTCAAGACCGAATGGTCGACCGGCACCTCACGCCACTTGATGACCGGCAGATCGAATTCCTTCAGATGTTCTTCGACCAGTTTTTGTGCTTCGGAATCGTAATGGGCGTGATCTTCCGGGAAGAAGAAGTTGGCGACGCCGAATTGACCCAGTTCCAGCGTTGCATCGCCGGTGACCTTGCGGAAAAACTTCAAAGACAGGTCGATATTCACGCCGGCGCCGTCGCCGATGCCCTCGGCGCTCATGCCGCCGCGATGCGGGATCGTGCATAAGGCCTCGTGCGACTTCAGCAATAACTCGTGAGTCTGTTTGCTATCCTTGCGCGTGATGAAGCCCACGCCGCAACTGTCTTGCGATAAGTCCGCGTCGTAGAGCATGAATGTGTTGTTTTTCTGGGCGTGTGTATTCATAGCTATCCAGATCCTGTCTTCCTGATTAATGAACCACCCGAAGTGGCCTGCCGGCAGGTTTATGGTTTTTAAATCGACCGCGTGATAGAGTCACTATATTTGAGAAGTTCGCTTTGCGCTAGTCGTCGCAACCAGTTCTCGTTGGCCAAGGTGGCTTTCGGTTGGTGAAACTTTCCAATGATACCATGCGCGCTAGAGCCTGTCATTCCTGGGGCCGGCCAAGCCGGCTTCAAATCCATTGCATAAACGGCAACACACTATAAAAAATGATGAAACAACAATACGATGTAGTAATTGTGGGTGGCGGAATGGTGGGTGCGGCGGTCGCCTGCTGTCTGGGCGGTAGCGCCTTGAAGGTGGCTCTGCTCGAAAACCGTTTGCCGGAACCGTTTGCGCCGGAACAACCGCACGATTTAAGGGTGTCTGCGTTGAGTATTGCGTCCAAAACCATACTCGAGATGGTGGGCGCTTGGCAGGGTGTCGAGTCCAAGCGATGCTGCCCTTTTCAGCGCATGCGCGTTTGGGAAACAGCGGGCGACACCACCTTCAACAGTAAGGATATCAATGCGTCGGAGTTGGGTTACATTGTCGAAAATCGCGTCACCCAGTTGGCCTTGCTGGAGCGCTTGCCGGATTTCGCTAATATCGAGCTGCTCGCGCCGTGTTCGATCGAGGCTATCGACTATCTAGCAGGCCGGACGGAATTGACGTTGGCCGATGGCACCAAAATCGCCACAAACATGTTGGTCGGGGCCGATGGAGGTCATTCCAGGGTTAGGCAAGCGGTTGGGCTTGGGGTCACCAGTTGGGATTATAACCAGCATGCGCTGGTGATCTACGTCGAGACTCAATATCCCCAACAAGATATCACCTGGCAACGCTTTGTCCCGTCCGGACCGCAAGCTTTCCTGCCGCTGACCGGCCATTTTGCGTCTCTGGTTTGGTATAACTCGCCCGACGAAGTTAAGCGTTTGCAGGCATTGCCCGTCGAAGACTTGAAGCGCGAACTGACGGGAGCCTTCCCGGATTGTCTCGGGGAAATCCAGCGAGTGTTGGGTGTCGCCAGTTTTCCGTTACGGCGCCAACATGCACAGCATTACTTCAAGCAAGGCGTCGCCTTGGTGGGCGATGCCGCGCACATGATCAATCCCCTGGCGGGTCAAGGCGTCAATATCGGTTTGTTGGATGCCGCCGCGCTGGCCGAAGTGCTGATCGAAGCCGGCAAACAGGGCAAGGCGATCGGCGATTCGGCCGTATTGCAGCGCTATGAACGGATGCGCCGTAACGAAAATCTGAAAATGATGACGGTGATGGATGTGTTTTATCAATCGTTTAGCAACGACATCTTGCCTTTAAAGGTTTTACGTAATTTGGGCCTCGGGTTGGCGCAACGTATCTCTCCGGCTCGGAATAAGGTGATGAGGGCGGCGATGGGATTGGAAGGTCGGCTGCCAAAATTGGCTCGCGGCGAACGTTTGTTATTGGGTTAGCGCATTTAGCCGCTCAGTAGTTGCAGTATGGTATCGCGCAACGCTTGTCGCTGGTGCTGATCGGTAATGGGCGTGCCGTCCAGTGCGCTAATGTAAAACATATCCTCGGCTCGGCTGCCTATTGTGGTGATTTTCGCGTCGTGCAGCTGGATGTTTTGTTCGGTAAAGGCGCGGCCGATCGTCGACAACAAACCGGCTCTGTCGGTTGTTACCAATTCCAGTATCGTATGTTTATGCGACGGATTTTCCAGATAGGTCAGCGTGGTTTTGATTGGGAAATGCTTGGCTTGCCGCGATTGCTTGTGGATGTTTTTAGATGATTTGACGGTCTTGGTTAGCAGTCCGTGACGTAATGATGTGCAGATATGCACCTCCCGGTGCAAATCGGTAATCGGTTTGCCGGACTGTTCCAAGACTTGAAAGCTGTTCAGGACGTATTGGTCGGCGGTCGTGATGATCCGCGCGTCGAGGATGGTGAGGCCTAATTGATCGAGCGTCGCGGTGCAGATCGAAAAAATCTGAACTTCGTTGCGGGCGTACACGAAGATTTCCGCGCTGCCGCGCAGGGTTTGCGGGCGCAACAGCACCAGGGGCAATTCGTGGTCGTGGCAGGCGGCAATCGCGACCGTATGCCAAGCGATTTCGTCGCCGGAGTATCGTAAAAAATAATCGTCGCTGACGTGTTGCCAAGAACGTTCTATCGATGTCGGCGATAAACCGAGCTTTATCAATTCCTCTCGGGCTTCCTTGCGGTTTTCCTCAAGGCGTTCCGATCTGGCCATCGGATTGAGCAGACCGCGATGCAGCGCCTGATGTGTCGAAATATACAGTTCTTTTAGTAACGCGTCTTTCCAGGCATTCCAAAGGCTGGGATTGGTCGCCCTAATGTCGGCCACGGTCAGCAGATACAGGTAGTTCAGGTATTCGATGCTGCCGACATGCAGCGCGAAGTCGTGAATGATGTCGGGATCGCTGATGTCCTTGCGCTGGGCGGTCATGGACATCAGCAAATGGTTGCGAACCAGCCAAGTGATGATCTTGGTGTCAGAGCTGGGCAGCTCGTGCTGTTGGCAAAACTGGCGGGCGATGGTTTCGCCCAATGTCGAATGGTCTCCGCCGCGACCTTTGGCGATGTCGTGAAACAACGCGGCGATATACAAAATTTCCGGCTTGGAAATCAGCAGGAAAATATTGTTGCAAAACGGTAATTCCTTGTTGTGCTTGGCCAGCGAAAAGCGGCGCAGGTTACGAATCACGAACAGCGTATGCTCGTCGACCGTGTAGATATGAAACAAGTCGTACTGCATGCGGGCAACAATATTGGCGAAGTCCGGCAAGTAGGCCGCCAGTATCCCATAGCGGTTCATACGCTTGAGCTGGTGGGTGATGCCGCGCGGTTGTCGCAGTATGTCCATAAACAAACGGTTGGCGCGCTTGTTTTGCCGGAATTCTTCGTCGATCAAGGGCAAGCTTTTTCGGATTAACCGTATCGTGCTGGCGCGGATACCTTTTAGCGACGGCGATTGTTGCAAAATCAAGAATATTTCCAGTAACGCCAGCGGTTGTTTTTGAAAAACATCTTTGTTGGAGGCCTCCAGGTAGCCGTCGATCGACGAAAAATTCGCGGTAATCGGGATCGGATTCAAGCTTTCCTTGTTGCTGATCAGTTTTTCGTTGAGCAATTGCAACAGCATTTCGTTGAGTCGCTCGATATCGACGACGGTCTTGAAGAAAAATTGCATGAATTGCTCGACATCCGGCTGGTCGTTCGCGTCGAAATAGCCGAGTTGGGCGGCGAGCTCGCGTTGATAATCGAACAGCAAACGGTCTTCGCAGCGGCCGGTCAGGTTGTGCAGCGCAAATCGCAAACGCCAGAGTATGTCGCGGGCAGTGATCAGATTGTCGTATTCGGATTTGGGTAGAAAGCCGTATTTGATGAGTTCGCGTAGCGACGCGGCTTTGTAGTGGTGTTTGAATACCCAACTGATGACTTGCAGATCCCGCAGGCCTCCGGGGCCTTCCTTGATGTTGGGTTCAAGATTGTAAGCGGTGTCGTGAAACTTGGCGTAGCGGCGTTCTTGTTCGCTGAGTTTGGCCGGAAAGAATTTTTCGGACGGCCAGAGCGTGTCGGAATTTACTTGCTGTTTCAAGGTTTCGAATAACGTTGTGCTGCCGGCGATCAGACGCATCTCCAGCAAGCTGGTAAACACGGTTTGGTCGGCTGCCGCGGCTTGTAGACATTCGGCAACGCTGCGGGTGCTTAGTCCGGGTTTTAGGCCAATGTCCCAAAGGAAGTTGGCAAACCCGGCGACGGCTTCCCGATAATCTTCGGCACAAGCAGGGTCCAGTAGTACCAATATATCGATGTCTGAGTAGGGGAACAGTTCGCCGCGCCCGTAACCGCCGGTCGCCACCAAGCCGTGGTGAGTATCGCAAGCTCCCATGAAGTGCTTCCAGCAGGCTTGCAGCAAGTTGTCGATAAAATGGGCTTTCTCGGTCAGTAGTCCGGTGGTTGCTTTATCGGGATTGAAGCGAAGCTTTAAATGTGCGTTTTCCTTGGCGATGGCGCTTTTGAACGAGGCAACCGGATTCTCTTCGCCGAAACAACTCAGAAAGTCGTTTTCGGAAAACCACATGCCTTTCACAGCTCTTCTTGCCGCAGGGTGAGTATTTCGTGGCCGGTTTCGGTGACCAGAATCGTGTGTTCCCATTGTGCTGAAAGGCTGTGATCCTTGGTGACTGCGGTCCAGCCGTCACCGAGGATTTTCATGTGGCGCTTGCCGAGGTTGATCATCGGCTCTATCGTGAAAATCATGCCTGGCTCGAACATCGCACCTTCGCCCTGCTTACCGAAATGCATGACGTGGGGTTCTTCGTGAAATTGTTTGCCGATGCCGTGCCCGCAGAACTCTCTGACCACCGAATAACGATGGGCCTCCGCATGTTTTTGAATCGAATGCCCAATGTCTCCAAAATGCTTGCCGGGGCGGACTTCGGCAATCCCCAGCATCAGGCATTCGCGCGTGACGTCCACCAGGCGCTTGGCGTGCGGGCTGACATCGCCGATGCAAAACATTTTGCTGGTGTCGCCATGGTAGCCATCCTTGATGACCGTGATATCGACATTGACGATGTCACCGTTTTTTAGTTTCTTTTCGCTCGGAATGCCGTGGCAGATTTGGTGATTGACCGACGTGCAGATCGATTTCGGAAAGCCGCGATAATTCAGTGGTGCCGGTACGGCGTGTTGAACGTCCACGATGTAATCATGGCAAATTTTATCGAGCGCTTCGGTGGTCACGCCGGCAACGACATGCGGTGCAATCATTTCCAGTACTTCGGCGGCTAATTTTCCGGCCACGCGCATTTTGGCGATTTCGTCGGCGTTCTTAATGCTGATAGTCATTCGAGGGTTGTAATAGTTGAAAAAACAAGGAGCTGCGCCGGATCGCATCGCGGAGTGCGCCGCTAAGGCAGCGCAGTCTAGCAGGTTTAAGCTTGTTGGGAAAACGCGATCATGGTATAAAGGTAAGTTCACCAAGTAACCAATACTCACACTTATCGACACGATCGGTGGGGTGCTCGCCTTTTTAGAAAAGTCGGGTCACCGGTCGGGATCAGTGGAGGCGTAACCCAACGCCGAATTATTCGGCAATTTTAGGAGAAGTAAATGGCAGCAGTGTCAATGCGTCAAATGCTGGAAGCGGGTGTGCACTTCGGTCACCAAACCCGTTACTGGAACCCCAAAATGGCTTCATATTTGTTTGGAGCTCGTAACAAAATTCATATCATCAATCTGGAACACACCTTGCCGTTGTTCAACGATGCGATGAACTATTTAGGTCAAATGACCGCTAATAAAGGTACCATATTGTTCGTGGGTACCAAAAAAGCTGCCCGTAAAGTCGTGGCTGAAGAAGCGGCGCGTTGCGGCATGCCTTATGTCAACCATCGGTGGTTGGGCGGCATGTTGACCAACTTCAAGACCATTAAGAAATCGATCAATCGCTTGAAGGAACTGGAAGCGATGAAAGCCGACGGCACACTGTATCAACGCTTCAGCAAAAAAGAAGCCCTGGGCATGGAGCGCGAGCTGGATAAACTGGAGCGTAGCTTGGGCGGTATTAAGGATATGCGCGGCATACCCGATGCGATTTTTGTTTTGGATGTCGGATACGAAAAAAATGCCATTATGGAAGCCAAGAAATTGGGCATTCCAGTGGTTGGCGTTGTCGATTCGAACAACTCTCCAGACAACATTGATTACGTCATTCCCGGTAATGACGACTCGATACGCGCCGTTACCCTGTATTGCCAAAGTGCGGCCGCGGCGATTTTGGAAGCTAAAGCCTTGCGGATGGATGCCGGCGGCAAGTCCGACGACTTCGTCGAAGAAGTCGTAGCGGAAGCGTAAGCAAACTTTCGATAGTGTCCGGCCCTGTCGCCGGACCCTCCCGGGTGCTTGATTTGCGTCCGGTACCGTATGTCTTTTAAACGCCTCCTTAGTGAGGCGTTTTTTTAGTTAATAAACTTGAGGAAATAACGATGAGTATAAGTGCGGCGATGGTCAAGGAACTGCGTGAGCGTACCGGTTCCGGCATGATGGAATGCAAGAAGGCCCTGGTCGAGGCCAACGGCGATATGGAATTGGCAGTCGAAAACATGCGTAAGGCAGGTTTGGCCAAGGCCGATAAAAAGTCCGGCCGTATCGCGGCCGAAGGCATTATCGGCGTCAAAGTCTCCGAAGACGGCAAAACCGTGGTGATGGCCGACGTCAACTGCGAAACCGATTTCGTGGCCAAGGGTGAAGACTTTATTGGATTCACCAGCGATGTGGTCAACAGCTTGCTGAACAGCAATGTCAATAGCGACGAAGATTTGCAAGCCATGTTGTTGAGTACAGGCGTCAGCTTGGACGAAACCCGGCGGGCATTGATTGCCAAAATTGGTGAAAACATCACCGTGCGCCGTTTTGTCAAATACACCACCACCGATGGCGGTCAAGCGGCTTATCTGCACGGTAGCAAAATCGGCGTTATCGTCGAGTTGGCAAAAGCGGATGCCGAATTGGGAAAAGACATTGCGATGCACATTGCCGCCAGCAAGCCGATTTGCATTTCCGCCGATCAAGTTGCACAGGAAACCCTTGAAAAAGAGAAAGAAATTTTCTTGGCGCAGCAAGAAGAGAAAATCAAAGGTAAGCCGGCGGACATCGTGGAAAAAATGGTTTCAGGCCGCATTAACAAGTTTTTGTCGGAAATTACGTTGCAAGGCCAAGCCTTTATTAAGGACGACAGCAAATCCGTCGGCCAACTTTTGAAAGAGAAAGGCAATTCGGCGGTACGCTTCGCTCGTTTCGAAGTTGGCGAAGGCATCGAGAAGAAAGAAGAAGATTTCGCGGCCGAGGTTATGGCGCAAGTTAGAGGCTAGGCCGCGCCGAGGCGGAAACCGGCACCGAGCCAAGAACGGTTTCCGCCCGAACTTACGCTTAGTTCGCGCGTCGAGGAGATTCGACGCGGTTATGTTCTACAATTCGTTGCTTTAACTGAAACTCCCGACGGACGTTCGATTATGAATCAAATGATTTGCCAAAGAATTTTGCTGAAGTTGAGCGGCGAAGCCCTAATGAGCGAGAAGGGCGGCAGTATCGATCCGGATATCGTCCAACGCTTAGCCCTCGAAGTGAAGGATTTATGCGACGCCGGCGTGCAAGTGGGGCTGGTAATTGGCGGCGGCAATATTCTGCGCGGCGGCGAAAAGGCGTCGGAATCCCTGAATCGGGTGACCGGCGATCAAATGGGTATGTTGGCAACCGTGATCAATGCCTTGGCGATGCAGGACGCTCTTGAATACCTGGGTCAGCCGGTGCGGGTGATGACGGCGTTGAAAATTAATCAGGTCTGCGAGGATTACATCCGGCGCCGGGCCGTGCGTCACCTTGAAAAAGGCCGGGTGGCGATTTTCGCGGCCGGTACCGGCAACCCGTTTTTTACCACCGATACCGCGGCCAGTCTGCGCGCGATCGAAATCGACGCCGATTTGATGATCAAGGCGACCAAGGTCAAGGGTGTGTATTCCGCCGATCCCAACAAGGTGGCCGATGCGGTTTTTTACCCGCGTTTGACCTACGACGAAGCCATAGACCAGCGTTTGAACGTGATGGATACCACGGCTTTGGTCTTATGCCGGGACAACAATTTACCCATGCGGGTCATGAATGTTTTTGAGCCGGGAGCGGTGATGCGCCTGATGCGCGGCGAAGACATCGGCTCTCTAATCGTGAGGAATTAATAACAATGATCAGCGATATTCAACAAGATGCCGCGAGCCGAATGGTGAAGAGCATAGAGGCTTTGCAGAAAGCCTTCAGTAAAATTCGGACCGGGCGGGCGCATCCCAGCCTGCTGGATCAAATCAGCGTGTCTTATTACGGTTCGGAATCGCCGCTATCCCAAGTGGCCAACGTCACCGTCGAAGACGCGCGTACCCTGAAAGTCGTACCCTGGGAAAAAAGCATGGTCGGCGCTATTGAAAAAGCCATATTGTCGTCTGGATTGGGATTGAATCCCGCCACTCAAGGTACGGTGATACGCTTGCCGTTGCCGGCCCTGACCGAAGAACGCCGCCGCGATCTGGTGAAGATCGTCAAAAACGAAGCCGAACAAGGACGGGTGGCGATACGCAACATCCGTCGAGACGCCAATGCGGCGGTCAAGGACGCGTTGAAGGAAAAGCTGATTTCGGAGGATGACGCTCGTCAGGCCGAAGATAAAATTCAAAAGCTCACCGATCAATACATCAAGGAAGTGGAAAAGCATCTTGAAGAGAAAGAAGCCGACCTGCTTTCGATGTAATCGGGAGGTGAAATGACTGCTGTCAGCAACGAAAAAACGGTCGTGGATAATGGTAATCCCCGTCATATAGCCATCATTATGGACGGCAACGGTCGTTGGGCGCAGAAGCGGATGATGCCTAGAATCATGGGGCATCACGCCGGTGTCAAGGCGGTCAGAAAAATCGTCGAATATTGCGCGAAACAGCACATTGAAGTGCTCTCGCTGTTCGCGTTCAGTAGCGAGAACTGGCGCCGGCCGCAGGACGAAGTCAGTTTGCTGATGGAATTGTTCATGGCGACGCTGCAATCGGAAGTCGACAAACTGGACAAGAACAACATCCGCTTGAAAATCATCGGCGACAAGCACGCCTTTCCCGAGAAACTGCAACAAAAGATCGCCGCAGCCGAGCAGCAGACCTCTCGGAATACCGGTTTGACCCTGCTGATAGCCGCCAATTACGGCGGACGCTGGGATATTACCCAAGCCGCGCGTAAAATAGCCGCCGACGTTTTGGCCGGCGTCATTCAAGCGTCCGACGTGACTGAAGAGTTGGTCGATAGTCATCTAATGACCGCCGGCTTGCCGGAGCCGGATTTGTTTATTCGCACCGGCGGGGAAGAGCGCATCAGCAACTTTCTGCTGTGGCAATCGGCCTATACCGAATTTTATTTTACCGACGCCTTATGGCCGGATTTCGATCAGGCCTCGCTCGATAAAGCGATCGCCAGCTTCAAGGGCAGGCAACGTCGCTTCGGGCACACTGGCGAGCAGGTCATTGCTCAAAAAGTGCGCTAGGGATTTTTCCATAACCATAAGTATAAGAAAATCAGCTCATGTTATTGAAACGCGTTTTAACCGCCTCGGTGTTGGCGGCACTGGTTATCCTTGCCGTCTTCAAATTACCGGCTCTATTGTTTTCGTTATTTATTGCCATCATTACCTTTATCGCCGCTTGGGAATGGCTGGCGTTGACCGGCGTCGATAGCCTGGGGCGTAAGCTATTGTTTTTCGGCGCAATGCTCGTGCCGATGTTCGGCGTCACTTATTGGACCGAATTGCTGGAGTTGCTCAGCGAAGCGATGGAGTGGCCGGAAATCAAAGATTATTCCGATGTGTTGGAATGGCTGGTGTTCGCGCCGGTGTTGTTTTGGATTCTGACCATGGTGCTGATACGCCAGACTGGGCCGCAGCTATTGACGGCCCAATTTTCGCCGCGCCTGCAAGCCTTCCTGGGCTGGTTGGTGTTGATGTCGGCCTGGATGTTCCTGAGCAAACTGCGCGCCTATTACGGGTCCGGCATGGTGATCTACTTATTGTTGTTGATCTGGGCCGCCGATATTTCCGCTTATTTCGCCGGAAAAAAATGGGGCACCGACAAATTGGCGCCGGAGATCAGCCCCGGCAAAACCATACAAGGCATGTACGGTGCGTTGGTCTCGGCGGTAGTCTGTGGAATAGGCTTCTTTATTTACGGTAAAACCATTTCCACCGAATCGGCGCAAGCCCAGGAAGGCATGATGCAGTTCCTGGACGAATTGGTGTTTTTCGATATGTTGATGCTGTCGGTATTCACCGTTTTGATCTCGATCTACGGCGATTTGTTTTTCAGTTTGGTCAAACGCCGCAAGGGCGTCAAGGATAGCGGCAGCTTGTTGCCGGGTCATGGCGGCGTGCTCGACCGGATAGACAGCATCGTCGCCGCGACACCGTTCTTCTATGCGGGTATTTTATTGATCGGCCGGATTTTTTACTCATGAAAGGTATTTGCATACTGGGCGCGACCGGTTCTATTGGCGTCAGCACGCTGGATGTCGTCGCGCGGCATTCCGATCAATATCGCGTCGTCGCGCTGACCGCCAACGGCAACATTGAAGCACTGTATCAGCAATGTCTGGTGCATAAGCCTGATTACGCGGTCGTCGCCAACCCGGCCAATGCCGACGCGTTTAAAGCCAAAATCGCCGGGTCGCCGATTGCCGACATGACCGTGCTGGCCGGCGCCGAGGCGCTGGAAACGGTGGCAACGCTGGATAGCGTCGACGCGGTCATGGCCGCGATCGTCGGCGCGGCCGGTTTGTTGCCGACGCTGGCGGCCGCCAAGGCCGGAAAAACCGTGTTATTGGCGAACAAGGAAGCCTTGGTGATGTCCGGGCAGATTTTTATGCAAGCGATCACCGACTCCGGTGCGACGCTGTTGCCGATCGATAGCGAACATAACGCCATTTTTCAATGCATGCCGGCCGGTTACACGACCGGGCATACCGCCAAGCAAGCCCGACGTATTTTGTTGACCGCGTCCGGCGGACCGTTTCGGCAAACGCCGATCGCCGATCTGGATGCCGTCACGCCCGAACAGGCGGTAGCGCATCCCAAATGGGATATGGGCCGGAAAATCTCGGTCGATTCGGCGACGATGATGAATAAAGGGTTGGAGCTGATCGAAGCTTGTCTGTTGTTTAACATGGACCCGGATGCGATCCAAGTCGTAATACATCCGCAAAGCATCATCCATTCGATGGTCGATTACGTCGACGGTTCGGTATTGGCGCAAATGGGCAACCCGGACATGCGTACGCCGATCGCCTACGCGATGGCGTGGCCGGAACGCTTCGATTCCGGCGTCGCGCCGCTGAATATCTTCGAGGTTAAGCACATGGACTTCGAACAGCCCGATTTAAACCGCTTCCCCTGCCTACGCCTGGCTTACGAAGCGATCAAGGCCGGCGGTATCATGCCGACCGTGTTGAATGCCGCCAACGAAGTCGCGGTCGACGCGTTCTTGAACGAAAGAATCAAGTTCACCGATATCGCCAAAGTTATCGAGCGCGGCATGGCTAGGTTTCAAGCGGACAGCGCCGATAGTTTGGAACTGATCCTGCGGGCCGACAGTCAAGCAAGGCAAGTCGCTAACGACATCATTGCCGAATTGACCGCCTAACCATGGATACTCTGCACACCGTCTTTTATTTCATCGTCGCCATCGCGGTTCTGGTCGCATTTCACGAATTCGGTCATTTCTGGGTGGCGCGTAAAGTCGGTGTCAAAGTGATTCGTTTTTCCATCGGTTTCGGCAAGCCACTTTGGACTTGGCGTAAATCGCCCCATGACACCGAGTTCGTCATTGCCGCCGTGCCGTTGGGCGGCTACGTCAAAATGGTCGACGAGCGCGAAGGCGAGGTGAGTCCCGAGGATTTACCCTATGCGTTTAACCGTCAACCCTTGTGGGCCAGAACAGCGGTAGTCGCGGCCGGCCCGTTGGCTAACCTGTCGCTGGCCGTGGTTTTGTTTTGGACCGTGCTGGTGCTGGGCGAAGTCGGCGTTAGACCTGTGATTGGCGGTGTCGAAGCGGATTCGTTGGCGGCCGCTGCCGGTTTCACGGCTGGCGAAGAAATCGTCGGCGTGGCCGGCAAGGACACCCCGACCTGGATGGATGCCTTGGATGCCGTGCTATCGTTGGCCATCGACGGTCAGACGCAAATCGACGTCGCGGTCAAAACCAGCGACGATAGCCGGCAGGTCAGACAGTTGCAATTACAGCCCAGCGACGTCGACTCTCCGGAAGTGTTACACAAACGCCTGGGCCTAAAGCCGTGGATGCCGGTCGTCAAGCCGGTAGTGGGTAAACTGCTTGAAGACGGTGTCGCCAAGCAGGCCGGTTTGTTGAGCGGCGATCTGATCCTTAGCGCCGATGGCAATCCGATCGGCGAATGGCAACAGTGGGTTGATTATGTGCAGGCTAGACCGGATCAACCGATCAAGTTGCTGATAGAGCGCGACAACGTAACTCTGCCGTTGACGCTAACGCCGCGCCGCGAACATCAGGACGACGGCCGGGAGATCGGCAAGATCGGCGCGGGCGTCTACATTCCGAAGGAATTGAGCGATTCAGTATTGGTCAAGTCGTCTAAAAGCCCCTGGGAAGCGGTGCCGTTGGCCTTGGAGCGGACCTGGTTTTACGCGACCGCGACGCTGAAAATGATGGGTAAAATGTTGGTGGGTTCGGCTTCGGTCGATAATTTGAGCGGTCCGATCAGTATTGCCCAATATGCTGGTCAGTCGGCGGAAATGGGCCTAACGGCATTTTTGAAGTTTCTCGGTTTGGTCAGCGTCAGCTTGGGCGTCCTCAATCTGTTGCCGGTACCGGTGCTGGATGGTGGCCACCTGCTGTTTTATCTGGTCGAAGCCCTGCGCGGGCGGCCGTTGCCGGACAAGATCCAAATGTATTTTCAACAAGTCGGCATGTTTTTACTAATGATGCTGATGGCGCTGGCGATGTTTTTGGATATCGATCGATTGTTCCAATAACTTGGAACGATTCGCGCCGCGTCGAGTCAACCGCTTTCTTTCCCATCCCTCGGACTATTCCATGAAAACATTGTTTCGAACCCTGGTGATTGCCGCTTCGGCCGCGATCAGTGCGAACGCGGCCGCCGACGAAGCCGCCATCAAGAAAGCTTTGACCGAATTCATGCCGTCCGGACAGGTCGATTCAATCACGCCGGCTGAAATCAAGGGATTATACGAAGTGACGATGGGCGCCAATATTTTCTATGCCTCGGAAGACGGTAAGTATTTGTTGCAAGGACAGTTGTTCGATGCCGAGGCCAAGAAAAACATCACCGAAACCAAGCAGGCCGGCGCCAGAAAAAACGCGCTGGACAAAGTCGGCGAGAAAAATATGATTATTTTCAAGCCCGAATCGCCTAAGCATCAGGTCTCGGTGTTCACTGACATCGATTGCGGCTATTGTCGGAAACTGCATTCCGAGATGGAGCAATATCAGGCGCAGGGCATCACCATACGCTACCTGTTTTTCCCCAGGGCCGGCAAAGGTTCGGATTCCTATAAGAAAGCGGTGTCGGTCTGGTGCGCGCCCGATCGTAACAAGGCGCTGACCTCTGCCAAGAAAGGCGAAAATCTGGATAGCAAGGCCTGTGACAATCCGGTCGACAATCACATGGCTTTGGGCGAGGAATTCGGCATGAACGGCACGCCGATGATTGTCACCGAAAAAGGTAACGTATTACCGGGATACGTGCCGGCAGCTCAGCTCGCCAAAATCCTGTCCAGCGAATAAGCCGGCGGTTTGCTCGCCAAACTCCCGCTAAGCGACCGTTTAGCGGGTTTTAGACCACTTTAAAATTTTTTCAAGAAGACTCGCTGCCTTAGCGTATCGTAACTTCTACCCGCCGATTTTTCGGTTCCGGTGTTTCGTCGGCGGTTTTTACCAGCGGGTTTTTCTCACCGTGAGAAGTCACCGCAATTTCCTTGACATCCAACTGTCCGGCACCAAATAGCTTAGCCACTTGTTCGGCACGTTCTTTCGCCAGCGTCTCATTGTCCGCCGCCGCGCCAACCGTGTCGGTATGGCCGATGATGGAAATGTCGGCGGCCGGGTGACGGCGCGCTGATTCAATGATTTTAGGCAACTGCGCCGCCGATTCCGCCGTCAAGCGGGTACCTCCGGTTTCGAAGTACAGCAGATATACTTCCGGCCTGACCGGCTCTGAGCCGAGCGCCCGGCCGAAGTCTGATTCAATTTGTTTTTGGTCGGCCTGAAATACGTCCCCTTTCCGGTCGATGCGGGTCGCGGATCCGGCGCGGTCCAACACCGTTTCGCCGTCGGCCGATTTGAACACGACCTGGCCGGTACTGCCGTCGTGATCTTCCAACAACACCAGATACGACGAGCTACAGCCGACGAACATTGGCGCGACGGTCAGCAGCAGCGTTAAGGGTTTCATTCGATTGATAGTCATGGCTGCTCCCGCTTATGGATCGACTTTGGCCAGAAACCGCGTACCGCGCACCGCGATGACGCCGGACGGCGTTTTCAGCGTTACCGCCTCGGGCTTGAGTTTGGCGATAACCCCGGAAATGTATTGGAGCGTGCCTTTCAGCAAGCTGGCGTTCAGTTCCAAGCGCTCTTGTTGCGGTTCGAATTGGTAGGCCTTGATCTCCAGTTCGGTGTTCGGTCCTATCGATAGTACCGTGTTGTCTTTCAACGTAATTCCGGCCGCGCCGCGCTCGTCGGTTTTGATGACTTGACCGACTCTAATCGGCGAGCCTAATACAGCCGGAATTTGCAGATCGCCTTCGACAATCACCGTCGCGTCGGCGACCGTTTTGACGTAACCGATGGCCGATTGCTCCGCCCGGACCGAGCCGGCGGCACAGCTCAGCCAGATCAAACACAAGAATACGATTTTCATGGATGCCCTCTCGAAAGTCCGAAAGCCTTGCGCAGACAGCGCGGTGGGTTAGCGGGCAAGTATAGACAGCATTGCGGCTTATGCGCGTGGAAATTCAGCCCAGAACGTGCTGCCAACCTCCGGGATGCTGCTGACGCCGACTCGTCCCGCCATCAGCTCCGTCAGTTGCTTGGCGATAGCCAAGCCGATGCCTGTCCCTTCTATACCGCTATGTTCGGCATCCAGGCGTTCGAATGACTTGAATAGGCGATCGAGTTGCGCCGTGCTCAATCCCGGCCCGGTATCGGTCACCGCGATGCGGACGTAGCCGGCGTCGGTGGTCTGGGTCGACACGACGACGCGGCCGCCGGGCCGGTTATATTTGACGGCGTTGGACAAAAAGTTCAGTAAGACCTGCTTGGCGCGGCCGGCATCGGCGTAGAGACAGGTCGTCGGGGCCAGCGGGTTGGCCAGCTCTACGACAATCGCGTTCGGGTTGGCGAGCGGTGCGATCCAGGCCAAGCAGTCGTCCAACAGGGTTGTCAGTTCGACCGTGGTCAGGTTCAGACTCAGCTTTCCGGATTCGATTCTGGCCAAGTCCAGCAAATCGTTGATCAAATTCAGCAAGTGCATGCCGGCCTTGAATATTTCGTTTGCGGCTTCCAGATGTTCGGCGGCCAGCGGGTGCTCGGGGTCCTCCATTTGCAGCAACTGCGCAAAGCCGATCACCGCGTTCAATGGTGTGCGCAGTTCGTGGCCGATTTGGGCCATGAATTGGCTTTTGGCGGTACTCATTTGCTCGACGCGATCCATGGACTCGCGAATCTCGCTAAATTCCTCGGCTTTTTTAAGCAAGAGTTTTGCCATCAGCATGCGCTCGCTAAGGTCGTTGACCGTAATCACCGCGCCTAGTGCTTCACCTTGACTGCCGAACAGCGGTGCCACTACCAAATTGGCGGTCACACTTTGTTGATCGCTAACGGTCAGTCGGCAGTGTTCGAATTTGAGAGGCGCGTTTCCGCTCCGGCTCTCGGCGATCAACTCGCTAGGGAGCCAGAGCTTTCCGCCGGCTTGTGCTGAAAATAACTGGTCAATGTTACGGCCGGCTTCGAGCAGTTTGGGACCGAACATATCCAACGCGCGGGAGTTCATGAAGTCGATTTCGCCGTTATCGCGCGTGGTCACGACAGCATCGACAATCGCATTCAATGTGATGTAAGCCCGTTTACGTTCGGCAAACAAGGATTGCAGCAGTTTTTCGAATTGGCGCCAGCTGCGCAGCGGATAGCTGAGGAATACGACCGTGACGGTGGCTGCCGGTGCAAACCAATAGCCGCCGAACGCCAACAACAACAGACTGAGAACGACCGTGCCAACCGCAAAGGCCGCTACGACCAGCGGCAGCCAGCGCGCCGGTGCCCAAGCGCCGGCGCCGACGGTCAAGCCGGTCAGCAGCAGTGCCACACCGCACTGCCAGAGCCACGGCAGTTCTTGCCAAAATTTCTGTTTCAATAAGGCGTCCAGCCCGGCCGCGACAAATTCGACACCGCTTAGCGGCCGATTCCCAACCGCGAGCGGGGCCGGTAATTCTCGCTCGATGCCGGCGGCGGTCAAGCCGACCAAGACGAATTTATCCTTGAAAACCCGGTCGGCCACGGCGCCGGACAGCACGTCGGCATAAGACACCCGGACGAAGTCGGTGCTGGTGTCGTAAAACGGCAAGCCGACCCGATGGTCGCCGGCCAATCCGGTGACGACGCCAGCCGGATTATTGCCTGTCCGCGCGCCGGTCGATGCTTTCAAAGCGTCCGGATAGCGGACCGCATAGGCTGCAAGTGCCATCGCCGGCCAACGAGCGGCGCCTAGCCCGCTCCATAACAGCAGGCCGCGCCCGACCCCGTCTTTGTCTATTTCCAAGTTGGCATGGCCCAGAATCGCCGCCGAGCGAAACGAAGCGATCGGCAAGGTTTCGACCAGGGAATCGGCGTTGCTTTCGATGATGACCGGTAGAATCACAGGGCCGCTGTTTCGCAAGGCCATGGATAGCTCGGCATCCGCTTCGGGGTGCTCGGCATCGGCCTCGGAGAACACAAAATCCAGCGCAATCGCGGTGGGCCGGGCCGCGGCCAATTTGCGCAATAGCTTGGCGTGGATATCGCGAGGCCACGGCCAGCGCCCCAGCGTGCCAAGACTGCGCTGATCGACTTCGACGATGACGATGTCGGCGGAAGCGGGCTTGGCCAGCCAAGTCAAACAGGCGTCGTACAGCCAGCGGTCCAGTCGCCAAGCGGCGTCGGTCCAGGTCAAGGTCACTATCGCGGCGGCGAGGATTAGCGCGATGGGCGTTTGCTTGCTTAGCCGTCTTGGCATCGATGCGGAGAAAGTTTGAAGAATCACTGCCGATTATAGTCAGCGGACAGCGTTTTGGTATTTCGTCGCGGTTCGCGTTGCAAGCAAACATTCGTGGTTGCGGTTTTGGCGCGTCTGTAGGCCGGGCCGAGATTTTTGCGTGGCTCCGCGCCAAACAGCCGGGGAGACGTCGCCTAACCCAATGGGCGACCGACGGCCCTGATGGTTTCTAGAGCATTTTCTTCAACCGGTATAAGGTGTCCAAGGCTTGGCGCGGACTGAGGAGGTCCGGATCGATTTCTTCGAGCAGCACCACGGCGGGATGGCATTCGCGGCTGGTAAACAAATCGAACTGATTAATCTCTTGGTGACTTTGTTGTTCGATGTAGGCGGTGTTTTCCAATTGCGCCAGCTTGTGCTTGGCGTTGGCGATCACCGATTGCGGCACGCCGGCCAAGGCCGCGACCTGCAGCCCGTAACTCTGACTGGCCGGCCCGTCTTTGACCGCGTGCAAAAACACGATCTTGTCGCCGTGCTCCATCGCATCCAGATGAATGTTGTGGATGCCGGTTTGTTCTTCGGCCAGCGTGGTTAGCTCGAAGTAGTGGGTGGCGAACAAGGTAAAGGCTTTGACGTGGCGCGCCAAGTAGTCTGCGCAAGCCCAGGCTAGGGATAGGCCGTCGAAGGTGCTGGTGCCGCGGCCGATTTCGTCCATCAAAATCAAACTGTTGGCGCTGGCGTTGTGCAGGATGTTGGCGGTTTCCGACATCTCGACCATGAAGGTCGAGCGCCCGCTGGCCAGGTCGTCGGAAGCGCCGATGCGGGTGAAGATTTTATCGACCGGCCCGCAGATCAAGGATTGCGCCGGCACGTAACAACCGATGTGGGCCAGCAACACGATCAGCGCCGCCTGGCGCATATAAGTCGACTTACCGCCCATGTTGGGCCCGGTGATCACCAGCATGCGGCGGTCGCCGGAAAAGTCCAAATCATTGGCGACGAACGGTATGCTGGACAGTTGCTCCACCACCGGGTGACGGCCGGCGACGATATGGATGCCGGGCTCCTGAGTCAATACCGGCTGAGTCCAGTTCAGGGTTTCGGCGCGTTCGGCAAAGTTGACCAGCACGTCCAGCTCGGCCAGCGCTATGGCGCATTGTTGCAGGTCAAGTAAGGCCTCGCCCAACGTGGTCAGCAGTTCGTCATATAACGCTTTTTCGAAGGCCAGCGATTTTTCCCGCGCGCTGAGCACCTTGTCTTCGAAGGATTTGAGTTCCGGCGTGATATAGCGCTCGGCGCCTTTCAGAGTTTGTTTGCGAGTGTAATGCACCGGTACCTTGTCGGCCTGGGCGTTGGAAATTTCGATGTAATAGCCGTGCACCCGGTTGTAATTGACCTTGAGATTGGCAATACCGGTGGCGGCGCGCTCGCGCTGTTCCATGTCGATCAGAAACTGGTCGGCGTTTTGGCTGAGATTGCGTAATTCGTCCAGCTCGGCGTTGAAACCCGGCGCGATCACGCCGCCGTCGCGGATCAACATCGGCGGGTTTTCGATGATGGCGCGTTGTAACAGTTCTACCAATTCAGGGTGTTCGCGCAACTGGCCGCGTAACGCTTCCAGATGCGGATTGTCGCTGCCGGCCAATTTTTGTTGTAATTCGGGTAGCACCGCCAGGGTCAGCCGCAAGGTCAGCAGGTCGCGCGGCCGCGCCGATTTCAACGCAATCCGCGAGCTGATGCGTTCGATGTCGCCGACTTGGCGCAAACTGGTTTGCAAATCAAGGTATAGCTCGTTTTCGAGCAGGCTGACGATGCAGGCATAGCGGCCGTTGACCACGGCCTGGTCGCGCAACGGCCGGTGCAGCCAGCGCCGCAAACAGCGGCTGCCCATCGCGGTTGCAGTTTTGTCCAGCACGCCGAGCAGCGTGTATTGCGTTTGTCCGCTGGGGTGGCTGTCCAATTCCAGGTTACGGCGGCTGGCGGCGTCCAAGCTGATGCCGTCGTCGGCGTGTTCGACGGCAATGCCCTGAATGTGGGGCAGGGCGTTGAACTGGGTATCCCGCACATATTGCAGCAAGCAACCGGCGGCGCAAATCGCCGCCGGCAGGTGCTCGCAACCGAAGCCTTTCAGATCGTGACAGTTGAATTGCTTCAAAATTAGTTGGCGGCAACTATCCAAATCGAAATGCCAAGGCGGGCGTTTGCACAAACCCTTGCGTTCCTTGATGGACGCCGGCAGGGCTTGGTCTTCGCTGAACAACAGTTCAGCAGGATTCAGACGCTCGATTTCCGCCTGCAATTGGCTGTCATTTTCCAACTGCTGCAACACAAACTTGCCGCTAGTTAAATCCAGGCAAGCGACGCCGATGGATTTATCGAAGCGCGCCAGCGCCACCAGCAGATTGTCCTTGCGGTCTTCCAGCAAGGCCTCGTCGGTGACGGTACCGGGCGTGACGATGCGCACGACTTTACGTTCGACCGGCCCCTTGGATTTGGAGGGATCGCCGATTTGCTCGCAAATCGCGATCGATTCGCCTTGTTTCAACAGTCTGGCGATATAGTTTTCGGCGGCATGATAGGGAATGCCGGCCATCGGAATCGGTGCTCCGGCCGATGTGCCGCGTGCGGTCAGGGTAATGTCCAGCAATTGAGCGGCGCGTTTGGCGTCGTTGTAAAACAGCTCGTAAAAGTCGCCCATCCGGTAAAACAGCAGAATGTCCGGATGTTGAGCCTTGATGCGGAGATATTGCTGCATCATCGGCGTGTGTTGGATTTCGCTGCCTTGCTTGCTGTCTTGTTTTATTTGGAGATTCATTCGTAAATTAATGAAGTAACAGATAATTGTTCTATGCTATGCGTCGGTTTTCGCCAACTACACTTTTCAAAACTTCCCGGCACGTTGCTGTTTAGCATAGGTTTTTTTCGGGCTATATTCGATCATCGATCAACATAAAAAACGATATTAAAAACAATTCGATACCTGCGCCGCTATAGCTTTTCAGCCAGGACGCCAGATGACTTTTGACGATTATCCAGGGCTGTATTTGCCCGTCACGGGGCTTTGTCGCATAAATCGCCGACGGTCTCCATAATACAAGGGAAGTCATTGAACACAAGCCGAAACGCCCAAGCCAGAACCCTTGAAATTCCTAACCACTACCTGGCGAGACTATAACCAATCCCTGTGGAGCCGTGGCTTTATGCAGCTATGGATTGGCTGGCACCTGCCCGTGGCCGGCGAGGGCCCGGCCGAGAAATTTTAGGATGCGGCGATCCGGTTTTGTTTGATGATCAAAAACTTGTTCGGTTTGGCGCAGCGGCAAGCCAGCCGGATGGTCGCCAGTATATTGAAATTGTTTGGCCTTGATTGGGTTAAGCCCTATTACCCGACGCTTTGCCGTTGCCAGCAACATGTGCCGGTGTGTATTTCCTATCGCGCCCATCCCAATGGCTTGCATCTACTTGTCGATCGCTCCGCGGTAAAGATGTTGGGCGAAGGCTAGAGTCCAAAGCATAAATGCAAAACCAAGAAACCCGGCGTGGAGTATCGCCGCCAATCGCGTAAGGTTCAGCTGGGAGTCGACGCCGAAACTCCGGAATTCGAGCCATTGAGGTGACATAGAATCGGGTCGGTCGGCCAATCGCGGTAGCTAACCCCTAAAACCGTCCGGCGGGTTTGGGGTAAGGGGAGTTTGCTTGATCAGGGATTTGTGCAACAAAGCGGTCACGAATGACCGGTCCAGGAACGTATTCAACTCGTAGCATTGATTTTGGCCGGTGTCGCGGCGGTTCCGGAGGCTCTGATGGATTTACCGGCGGTGAAGCCTGAACGGGAAAGCCGATTGCAAGAATTCGAGAACATTAGGAGTAAGGCCATTCCTGGGACCAAGTCGAAGCGCATATAAAACACGGGTCATGGCGCACCGTCAAAGTTTACCGGGCGAGCCTTACGTGAAATTGTTGCGGTGCGAGAGTGGCGTGAGTCGCGGAGTGCCGGACTTGGGGCGGGTATTCGTCGCCGCGCTTTCCGTAAAGCCTCTTGTTTAGCGAAAGCGGTAAACTGATTCAGTGGTTGTCGGTGTCGCAAAACCGATCCGATGGGGTAATGCCGAGATAATCGACTTGACGCCGGTTGCGTTTAAGCGGTCGCGGCAGCCGCTCAGTTTTGGAAACCGGTCGCAACCAGAGTATAGGGGGATGCTCGGGAAGGGCGCGGGGATCATGCCCTCCGCTTCGTTACTGGTTCGGGATTAACTCGATACTCAATTGGCTGGCTTTGATGCAGTCGGCATAAGTTTCGTCGGCGTTGTCGGCATTCCTGGCCCGGTTTAGGCATACGGTTGATACCTTGAGATACTGCGCCGTGTCCGCGCGCGCTACCGGCCATTTGGCGTAATCCATGCAGGCGGTGAAGCGTCCGGCGTCCGGGATGGTCGGTATTTCGACGACACTGAGCGCATGCGGCGTGGGCACTTTGATGGCTTCCATGCGCATCGATGCTTGGCTGCAACGCATCGCGTCGGCCGCGTAACCGCGATGATCGTTCGGGTCGCGGCGGGCCACCGGGCCGGACGAGGCGCAAGCGACCAGCAAGCCGGCGCAGAGAATGAATGCTGTGATGTTTGTCATGAGCTATCCCCCATATCAGAAGCCGTTGACAGTGCGAGCGGCCGATGGAATGCCGTGACGGCTCGGCAGAAGTGACGGCGGAACATCCGCCGGGTTTGGCGTCTAGCGACGAGCGCGTGGAAAGTAACTTTTAGTATAGCCCGGACCGGGCGCTTGGCTAGAGCAAAACCTTGGTTGACCGTGTTCGAGATTAAGCGGCGCCCGCTTGGCATTCGAAGGCTTACCCTGGCTTGGCCCGGCAGCCGCGATGAAAATCCGCCGCCGGATTTCAGCCGAGCCGCATTCCGGCTACACTAGCGGACTGATGGCGCTACGTTTGCCGCCTTGCAAACGAGTCGAGCGAATTATGATTCGGCCTGTTAATGATTGAACCTGCCGCCGCGCGCCCTTCGGCTCCGCTCAGGGAGCGGCGGCTCCGGTCAGGGAACGCGCGCAGTCGTTCGCTTCGACTCCGTGTTGGGAGCGGCGGTCGTTCCCAGAGTGAAGTCGTCTTTCTCTGAACGGAGCTGTCGTTCCCACAGTGAAGCCGTCCTTCTTTGAGCGGAGCTGTCGCTCCCTGAGCGGGCGGTCATACCCTTAGTGAAGCCGTCCTTCTCTGAGCGGAGCCGTCGTTCCCTGAGCGGAGTCGAAGGGAACCTCTCAAAAGCTCAACCAAACGATAAACCTGAACCCCGGTAACGCCGGTAAACCAACAGCCCACACATAGACCTCACCATGCGCCGTTTCCGTATCGCATTTTCCTTCGCCGGCGAAAAGCGCCAATTCGTCGAACAGATGGCCGACTTATTGGCCGAACATTTCAGTAAAGCCGAGATTCTTTACGATCGTTATCACCGGGCCGAATTTTCCCGTAGCGATCTGGCATTTTATTTGCCGGATCTGTACGAGCAGGAAGCGGATTTGGTGGTCGCGGTGTTTTGCCCGGATTACGAAACCAAGGAATGGTGCGGCTTGGAATGGAACGCGATTTATGGCTTGCTGAAAGCCCGCAAAGTCGGCGAAGTCATGTTGACCCGCTTCAATAAAGTCGAAGGCAAGGGTTTGCGAGGTTTAGCCGGTTATACCGATCTCGACGACATCAGCCCCGCCGAAACCGCCGATTTGATTCTGGAGCGCTTGGCGCTGAACGCCGATAAGCCGGCGGATTATTACGTCAGCGGCCGGCACAAAACCAAGCCAATCAAGCTGCAAGCCGCGATTCCCAACAATCTGCCGCGCCTGCAATATTTCTTCGGTCGCGACGGCGAGCTGCAAAAAATCGCGGAGTCCCTGGCCGAAGACGCGCGCGGCTGGGGCGCGCTGATCGACGGGCCGGGCGGCATCGGCAAGACCGCGTTGGCGGTACGCGCGGCGGAATGCGTGCCGGCAGGCCGCTTCGAGCGCATCGTGTTTCTGTCGGCCAAGGAGCGGGAACTGACCGCCGACGGCCAACGCGCACTGGGCCATTTCGTGCTTCCAGGCTATCTGGAAATGCTGAACGCGATCGCCCGAGAAGTCGCGCAGCCCGAATTGACCAAACTGGCCGATCTGGAACGCACCGAGGCGGTGTTGCGCGTGTTGCGGGGCGTAAACGTGTTGCTGGTGTTGGACAATCTGGAAACCTTGCCGGAAACCGACCGGGACCAATTGTTTACCTTCTTGAACCGCCTGCCGCGCAGTTGCAGCGCCTTGGTCACCAGCCGGCGCCGCGCCGATGCCAGCGCGGTAACGGTGCGTTTGGATAAACTGGATTGGCCGGCCGCCGAACAACTGTTGGCGGAAATGGCCCGCGACAACCGCTTGTTGAATGAAACCGGCGGCGCGGAACGGCGCAGCCTGTACGACGAGACCGGCGGCAATCCCTTGTTGATGCGTTGGCTGGCCGGCCAACTGGGCATGGGCCGCTGCAAAACCGTGGCGGCGGCGCTGGCGTTTTTGCGCGCCGCGCCGGCAAGCAACAACCCGTTGGAGTTCGTGTTCGGCGATTTGCTGGATAGCTTTTCCGAAGCCGAAACCCAAGTGCTGGCGGCGCTAGCGCATTTCACGCGGCCGATGACGATTAAAATCATCGCCGAACTGGCCGAGATTAACGAGCTGGGCGCCGAACATGCCCTCAGCGGACTGGCGGTCCGAGCCTTGGTGGTGCCGGACACCGAAGAACGCCGTTTTGTGTTGGTGCCCTTGGTCGCCGATTTTCTGCGCCGCCGCCGGCCGGAAATGGTCGCGGCCGCCGGCGGTCGGCTGGAGCAGCGGGCCTATGCGTTGATCGTCGAAAACGGTTACGACAACCATGATCGTTTCGAGAAACTCGATGCCGAATGGCCGAGTCTGGCACCGGCCTTTCCTATTCTATTGGCCGGACCAAACGAGCGCTTACAAACGGCTTGCGATGCACTACGAAATTTTCTCAATTTCACCGGCCGCTACGACGAATGGTTGGCGCTGTGCCAAGACGCCGAAACCAAGGCGCTGGCGGTGGAGGATTTCTGGAGTGCCGGATGGCGGACATATGAAGCCGGTTTTGTGTACTATTTACGCGGTCAAGCCGAGTCGGTGCTGGTTAGCGCCGAACGGGCCGAACGGCATTGGCAGGAAGCGGAACAGGCCGGTCAATGGATAACTCGAGAAAAGGCGGCCGCCATTCGCCTGAAAGGTTCGGGATATGAATTGCGAGAAGATTACCCTTCGGCGATAGAAGCTTTTCGTCGAGCTCTCGAATTACTTCGCAGCCTGGATTCGGAGAGCGACGATGTGGCAATGGTATTAAGCGACTTAGCCGATGCTGAAATAGCGTCTGGCGATTGGGATGCCGCAGAACGCAATTACCGTGAGGCCTTGCGGATCGCGAAGAAGGTTGGCTATCGCGAAGGGGTTGCCTATGTTACCTGCAATTTGGCCACGTTATCGCTTGACCGGAAGGACTGGTCGACCGCCGAACAATTGGCCCGCGAAGCCTTTGCCTTGTCCGAAGCCTTAGGCCGCCGAGAGTTGATAGCAGAAAATCATCGGTCGATAGCTCGTGCCCTGATCCAGCAGGGCAAGACTGAGCAAGCCTTGCCGTATGCCGAAAAGGCGGTGGAAATTTATACCCCGCTAGGTTCCGAGAACCTTAACGAGGCGCTGGAAACCCTGGCCGAATGCCGCCAGCCGTCCGGCGACGGCTGATTTCTCTGTTTCGGCATCGACGCCCAGGCTTTGGACCGGAACCTTCCGCCTCCAAGCCTCGGTCGGGTCGGTCGAAACCGCGGGCTTCAACCATCGAACCCCGGCGTTGATATTCCAAAACGCAAGCGTCGCTGAATTAAGTACAGCCTTCCATCCCAAACATCCAAGCGTCTCGGATGAATCAGCGGCGTTGTCCGATTAACACCGGCTAACCGCTGTTGAATACCGGCAATCCTCCGAATAACATCGGACGATCTCTGCTGAACACCTGGACTTGCTTGTCGAACACGCAAGCTTCTCCGGCAAACAGCGGCCCGGCTCCCATTAACAGGCAACGTTGCTATTTCATCGTAAACGCGTGACTGTTCATCGCGGATGCGTCGGTGTTTATCGTAGAACCTTGTCTGTCGCGCAATGAGGATTGGGTGTTTATCGAGAAAGCTCGAGTGTTCATCTAGGACGCGCGGGTGTTGATCGAGCGAGGCTGGGTGTTCAACACAGACTTTTCGCTGTGCGGAACGAAATGCTCGCTGTCGAACATGGACTGTTGCGGGTTCGGCACGGCATGCCGAATGATGTTTCCGCGCCGGCCGGCATCGGCGCGCAAGCTTCGCGCTGGTCACCGCAAGGCGGCAATTCGATTCGACCGGGTTCTCGGCCGTAACCTTGTTATGAAAGTCACCGGACACGGTCGCCCAATTCGGTGTCGGAGCACTGTCAATCGCGGCTAAAGCCGCTCCCACGCCATGGACTTTCATTTGCCGGGGCGACACGGCAGTTTCATCAGCGTTAGTTGGAAAGCCGCGCGAGCGGTTGTGCTTTTGCACGATCGGTCTGTTCGTTCGTCGTGGCGGTGACGGCGGTCAGGTTCCGATGTCCCGCGCGAGCGCCGCATTCGGGCGGTTTATTCGACCAGCGGCAAAATTAAATAATCGGTCCATTTGCGTTCGCCGGCGGCTTGATCCTCGCTGGGTAGCAGGGTTTCGTTCCAACCGCCGCCGACGGCTTTGACCAACTGTACCGAAGCGGACAAGCGCTGGCCGAGCAGTTGTACCGCGGTTTGTTGGTTGGACAGGGCGGCGGTTTGGGCGGTCATGACGTTCAAATAGCTGACCGTGCCGGCCTGGTATTGGTTGTTGGTCAGGGCCAGCGCGTGTTTGGCGGCGGCGACCGCCTTGTCCTGGACTTGGGTTTCTTCGTCCAAAATCCTTAACGTGGCCAGATTGTCCTCGACTTCTTGAAAGCCGGTCAGCACGGTTTGCCGATAGCCGGCGACACTGGCGTCGTAGGCATCGACGGCTTGTTTGTATTGCGCATTCTTGGCGCCGCCGTCGAACAAGGTCAGGGCCAACCCGGCCGGACCCAGCGCCCAATAGCGGCGGGCCATTGTGAACAGGTTGTCGGCGGTCGGGGATTGAAAGCCGTTGGTGGTGGCCAGATTCAAGGTTGGATAATAGGCCGCCTTGGCGACGCCGATCTGGGCGTTGGCGGCGGCGATTTTGCGTTCGGCGGCGGCGATGTCCGGGCGGCGCTCCAGTAATTCCGACGGTAGACTGACCGGAATGCCCGGCGGTTGCAAATTTAGCGGTGCCGGCGCCAGCGCGAGTTCCGCCGGGGTTTTGCCGATCAATACCGCGATCGCGTGCTCCAGCTTGGCGCGCTGCACGCCCAGATCGATGGATTGGGCGCGGGCGGTTTCCAATTGGGTTTCGGCCTGGACCACGTCGGCTTTGGCGACGACGCCGACCGCGTAACGGTTTTGGGTGATTTCCAAGGTTTTGCTGTAGGCGGCGACGGTTTCGTCGAGCAGGGCTTTCTGGGCATCCAGCGTCCGCAATTGAAAGTAATTGTCGGCCAAGCTGGCTTGGCTGGACAAAATCAGCGCGTGCAAGGTGGCCGCGCTGGCCTGGGCGTTGCCGGTATTGGCTTCGATCTGGCGCCGTACCGTGCCCCACAAATCCGGTTCCCAAGCCACGCCGACCGCTTGGCCGAACAGGTTGCGCACGCCGGACACCGCGACGCTTTGGCCGGTAGCGGCCTTGAAGCGGTTGAAAGTGCCGGTCAACGTGGCGACCGGCAGTAGCGAGGATTGCGCCGATTGTACTAAGTGCTGGGCTTGCCGGTATTGGGCTTCGGCCTGCACGATGGATTGGTTGGCGCCGAGCACTTGTTCTTCCAGTCCGTTCAGTATCGGATCGTTGAAGATCTCCCACCATTTGCCGGGCAAGGCGGTGTCGCGCGGTTGAGCGGGTTTCCAGCCTTGGGCTTCCTTGAACTCGTTGGAAATGTTGGCTTGTGGGCGGACGTAGTCGGGGCCGACCGTGCAGGCGGTTAAAGGCAGCGTAAACAGCAAAACGGAATGCGCGAGTCTGGGGTTACGAAACATGACGGTGGAGATTCGGTAAAAGTCGGAAGAATGGGCGGAATCGGGCGCTGAGCGGTTGATCGGGCGGTGGTTCAAGCAAGGTCAGTTTATCGTGTTTTAGTCTGCGGCAAACGGGCGAGTCCGCGCCGACGTCAATGACCCGGTTTTAGGTGTATCGTTCCCGCCGGCGTTGAGCTAGCAAGCCGCATACCGGTTTATCGCGGCAGAGGTTCCGGAACGGCACTTAGCGTGCCGGCATTTGGTGTGACGGCTAATTCTACTTTGTCGGATTAGAAGAAAGACCGTCATGCCCGCCGGGAAGCGGGTATCCAGTGCCACGGATGGCGAGTTTCGAGCCATCCATGCCGGAATGACAGCCTTCGGTAAGTGGGAGCCTGAAATCTGACAAAGTTGAACTAAGCACTTGATCGATATGGCTGGTAGGTACGCGCGGCGCGGTTTGCGGCGTGCCGACTTCGGATGCGCGGTGCTTGCTGGCATTTCAGCAAAGTCTGGTGCCGGGCTGTTGATGTGCGAACAGTGGGCGACGATGCGATCGCGGCCGTCGGCGGTGCAATGTGCTCACGGATTCAAATCGCCAAGTACCAATAGGCGATCAGCGCGGCGCCGCCGACGCCGACGATTTTGCACTTGTTCACGGGGCTTTGCTGTCCCCAAAAATACAGGCTGCTGGACTTTTTGCGCGAAACAAATAACAGCATGCTATTTAACGCGCGTCGGTACCAAGCCGGGATTTTGCGGCCGAGCAAATACAGTGCCAGTGTCGCGAAGCTGACCAGAATATAAAAGACGATGACCTGGGTTTCATGGGTGCCGGTATGAAAAGCGTGTTCTATGACGTGATCCAGACCCATTTCCAGGTATTCGAACAGTAGATGGGCGACGTGCAATACCGCTTCGAGTAGATGATGGAACAAGCCGACCAGCAAGCCCCAAACCAGATCGGGCGCCGTCAACACGGTCGACAAACCGGCCGCGCCGATCAGATTGACCGCGATGCGCCGCCGATTGTGGCGTTCTATGTGCCGCCGCAGCAATTCGCTGTCGGCGTCGCTCAGGTTGATGAAGCGGGCGCCGATCGTGAACGGGTAGCGGTCGTCTTCGTAAGGGTTGCTGGGCTTGCAATAGGCCACTTCGCCGCAGACGTTGATCGTCGTCAGGCTGGATAGCAGCAAGATTCTCAGCATTAAACGGTCTCCGGTCAGTAGCGCTTCGTCGGTGGTGAAGGCGATCCCTCCGGTGCTGAGGTTGGCTTGCAAGGTATCGTTTTCGACGCTTTCCGAAACCGGCAAGCTTGTCGCCGGGTTTGGGTCGGTATCGAGCAGATCGTCGAAGTCGGGCGGGTTTTGCGGTCGGCCGCCGGGTATTTTTCGGTAAAACAAGTTGACCGATTCGTAGATGCGCAACGCGGTCCTGCGGTTGATTTTATTCTGGTTGTCCGTGTTTGCGCTCATGGAATTTCTCGGTGGAGGTTGCCTGCTACAGCATAGCGAAACGCGCAGAATTGACAAATTCTTCCCGATCCGGTGCTGGTCGAGAGCGGGTGGGAGGCGGGCGTAAAGCCGTCAGCGCAAAACCGGCCGCTCTCCGGTAAAATCGGCGGGTTTTCCATTACCGAAATCTTTATGTCCGATTCCGCATACTTTAATCAGGATTGCCGCCTCTGCCCGCGTTTGGCCGCTTTTCTCGACGACGTCAAATGTCAACATCCCGATTACCACGCGCGGCCGGTGGCGCCGTTCGGCGATCCGCAAGCGCGTTTGCTGGTGGTGGGGCTGGCGCCGGGCATGCACGGCGCCAATGCCAGCGGCAGGCCGTTTACCGGCGATTATGCCGGCTTGCTGCTCTACAGGGCCTTGCACGATTTCGGTTTCAGCAACCAAGCGGAGTCGGCAAACTTGACGGACGGCTTGGTGTTGACGAACTGTCGGATCACCAATGCAGTTAAGTGTTTACCGCCGCAAAACAAGCCGACCGGCGACGAAATCAAACAATGCAATCCGTATCTGGCCGAGGAAGTGAAAACGCTGCCGGCACATTCGGTCATCCTGGCGCTGGGCAATATCGCTCATCAGGCGGTTTTGCGCGCTTACGGCTTGAAGGCCAATACCGTCAAATTCGCGCATCACGTGTGTTTTGAGTTGCCGGACGGGAATACCTTGGTCAGCTCTTACCATTGCAGCCGTTACAACGTGCAAACCAATCGCTTGAGCGTGGCGATGTTCGCCGAGGTATTTCAAACCGTCAAACGCTTGTTAGCCGAAGTGCCGTGACCGAAAGCGCCGACCTGTCCGGTTTCGACGTCAAGGCCTTCTTAAAGACCTTGACGCAACGGCCGGGCATTTATCGCATGCTCGACGCCAATGCCGAGATTATTTACATCGGCAAGGCCAAGAACCTGAAAAACCGGGTGTCGAGCTATTTTCGCGGCAACGCGGTGTCGCCCAAGCAACAGGCGATGGTTGCCAGGATCGCCGCGATCGAAGTCACCGTGACGCATACCGAGGGCGAGGCCTTGTTGCTGGAAAGCCAGCTGATCAAGCGCCACAAGCCGCGCTACAACATCAGTCTGCGCGACGATAAATCCTATCCCTATGTGTTTATCTCCAGTTTTCACGACTTCCCGCAACTGAGCTTTCATCGCGGTGCCAAGAAACGGCGCGGCCGTTATTTCGGTCCTTACCCCAGCGCCAGCGCGGTCAAGGAAACCTTGAAGCTGTTGCAAAAGATATTTCCGGTACGGCAGTGCGAGGACGCGTATTACAACGCCAGGTCGCGGCCGTGCTTGCAGTATCAGATCGAACGCTGCACCGCGCCGTGCGTGGGTTTGGTCGGCAAGGAGGCCTATGCCGCCGACGTTGAAAACACGATTTTGTTCTTGGAAGGCAAGGGCGGTTTATTAATCGACAATCTGGTCGCTAAGATGGAGGCGGCATCGGCCGAGTTGGAATTCGAAGCCGCGGCGTTTTATCGCGATCAGATTGGGCGCTTGCGCGCGGTGTTGGAAAAACAATGCGTCGAAGGCGAGAAGGGGGACGTGGACATCGTGGCCTGCGCCGCCAAGGCCGGCGCGGCCTGCGTGCAAGTGTTCTTCATTCGTGCCGGCCAGAATTTGGGCAATCGCCAATTCTTTCCGAAAATTAGCGACGACGACGGGCCCGCGGAGATTTTGCAAGCCTTCATCGCTCAGTTTTATCTGGACAAGACCGTGCCGGCGGAATTGATTGTTAGCCATCAGCCGCCGGAAGCCGAACTGCTGGCCGAGGTACTGGGCGAACAGGCTAAGCGCGCGGTGGCGATTTCGGCGAGCGTGCGCGGCGAGCGTGCCAAGTGGCTGCAAATGGCGACGACCAACGCCGAATCGGCGTTGAACGTGAAACTGGCCGATCAACAAGGTCTGTTCGGCCGGTTTTTGAGTTTGCAACAGGAATTGCATTGCCCGGAAACCCCGTCCCGGCTGGAGTGCTTCGACATCAGTCATACCTTGGGCGAGCAGACCGTGGCGTCCTGCGTGGTGTTCGATCGCAACGGACCGGTCAAATCCGATTACCGCCGCTTCAATATCGAAGGCGTGACCGGCGGCGACGATTACGCGGCGATTCATCAAGCGGTGTTCCGGCGCTTTAAGCGCCAAAAGCAGGGCGAACATCCGGCGCCGGACATTTTATTCATCGACGGCGGCAAGGGGCAGGTCGGCGAGGCGGAAAAGGCTTTGGCCGAATTGCAGATAAACAATGTTATGATAGTTGGGGTAGCCAAAGGTCCGGATCGGAAAGCCGGCATGGAAAAAATCATTCTGGCGGGTCGTGATCAGCCGCTGGATGTCACGCCGGGTGCGGCGGCTTTGTTGTTGATACAACAGATTCGCGACGAGGCGCACCGGTTTGCCATCACCGGCCACCGGCAACGCCGGAGCAAGGCCAGAAACCGCTCGACGCTCGAAGATATTGCCGGTCTGGGGCCTAAGCGCCGTCAGAGTTTATTGAAACAATTCGGCGGTTTGCAGGGCGTGGTCAAGGCCAGCGTCGATGCGTTAACCAGCATAGAAGGCATTAGTCGGCACTTAGCACAGCGGATTTACGATACATTTCATCAACAAGATGACCATTAGATTCACGATACCGACTTATTTGACCTTGTTGCGGATCGCTTTGATTCCGCTGTTGGCGATCGTGTTTTATCTGCCTTGGGACTATTCCAAACTGGCGTGTACGTCAATCTTTCTGGTCGCAGGTCTGACCGATTGGCTGGATGGCTATCTGGCAAGGAAAATGGATATGCAGACCGCGTTCGGTGCCTTTTTGGACCCGGTCGCCGATAAACTGATGGTCGCATTCGTGTTGGTGTTGTTGGTACAGGCGGAGGCCAATCCGTATTTGGCGATACCTGCGGCCGTCATCATCGGCCGCGAGATCGCGATCGCTTCGCTCAGGGAATGGATGGCCGAAATCGGCCAGCGCGCCAAGGTCAAGGTGTCGCAACTCGGAAAATGGAAAACCACCGCGCAAATGGCCGCCATCAGTTTGCTGTTGTATCGCGACGACTTGTTCGGTCTGCCGATCAATAGCATGGGTTATTGGTTGCTATACTTGTCAGCCGTGTTGACATTGTGGTCGATGGTTAATTATCTGGTCGCGGCTTTCTCAACCATTAAAGAATAATGATAAACGCGGTCCCGCGACCGCGTACACCAGAGGGTAAACGGCAGGTAAAGCTGTATATAAATAAAGCATGGAACAAGAACAAGAAGAATTAGAACAAACTCCCCAAAAGCACAACGTTACGCAGGAAGAAGTATTACAAGCGGCGTTGAAATTGTTTGCCAAGAACGGGTATTTCAATACGTCGCTGACCGACTTGAAGGATGCGCTCGGCTTGAAAACCAATACCGGTATCAATCAGCATTTCAAGACCAAGCAAGCTATCGCTCAAGCCTTGCACGAGCAAATCTTCGACAGCTTGAGCATTTCGGTGGACGACATCCGTCGGCGCAACCGCAAGGCCGCCGAACAATTGCGCGAGGTCGTCGATCTGTTGTTTAAACTGACCGACGATGCGCCGGAGATCGTCCAATTCCTGTTGTTCGTCAAGAGCGAGGAGTTTTTGGCCGAGCCCAAGCCGCTGCTGGAGACCGCCGCGTTCAACAAGATCAAGCGTATCTTTCAAAACGGCGTGCGCGACGGCGAAATCCGCGCCATCGATCCTTTATTGGCCTACACTTATTTCTTCGGCATCATCAACCAAATGCTGGCCATGGTGCTGAACGGCAGTCTGCCCAAATCGGCCGAGAGTTATCTGGCGCAAGCCTGGATAACCGCGTGGGGCGCTATCGTCAAAAAATAATTTTGGTGCTATCGGCCGCGACGAGGCGGCGGAACAGGAGTCAGTGTATATGCTAAAAAACGTCAAAATCGGCATGATTGGTTTGGGTTATGTGGGATTGCCGCTGGCCGTGGAGTTTGGTCATAAATACCCGACCGTCGGTTTCGATATCAATCGCAATCGGGTCGAGGAACTGAGGTCCGGCCACGATCACACGCTGGAAGTTAGTGAAGAGGAACTGGCGCAATCCGTTCATTTGAGTTATACCGCCGATTTGTCGGACATCGCCGACTGCAATTTTTACATCGTCACGGTGCCGACGCCGATCAACGAGCATAAGCAGCCCGATTTCACGCCGCTGCAAAAAGCCAGCGAAACATTGGGCAAAGTGATCAAGTCCGGCGACATCGTCATCTACGAATCCACCGTCTATCCCGGCGCGACCGAGGAAGTTTGCGTGCCGATTCTTGAGTGCGGTTCCGGTTTGACATTCAATAAGGATTTTTTTGTCGGCTACAGTCCCGAGCGGATCAACCCCGGCGACAAGCAGCACCGGGTTACCAATATCCTGAAAGTGACTTCCGGTTCGACGCCGGAAGTCGCCGAAAAAGTCGATCAACTCTATAAAAGCATCATTACCGCCGGCACCCACAAAGCCAGCTGTATCAAGGTGGCCGAGGCGGCGAAAGTCATCGAGAACACCCAGCGCGACGTCAACATCGCGTTGATCAACGAGTTGGCGCTGATTTTCAACCGTTTAGGCATCGACACCGAGGAAGTTCTGATCGCGGCCGGCACCAAATGGAATTTTCTGCCGTTCCGGCCCGGCTTGGTCGGCGGGCATTGCATCGGCGTCGATCCTTATTATCTGACCCATAAGGCGCAGGCGATCGGTTACAACCCGGAAGTGATTCTGTCCGGTCGGCGCATCAACGACGGCATGGGCGTTTACGTGGTGTCGCAACTGGTTAAGCTGATGCTGAAAAAACGTTTCCACGTGCAGCAAGCCAATGTGTTGATACTCGGCTTGACTTTCAAGGAAAACTGCCCGGACATCCGCAACACCCGCGTCGTTGACATCGTCGCCGAACTGGACACCTACGGCGTCAACGTCGATATCTATGATCCATGGGTGAACCCCGACGAAGCCGTCCACGAATACGGCATTCGGCCAATAGCCCAGCCGGAAGCCGGCAAATACGAAGCCATCATCCTGGCGGTGGCCCACGACGAATTCAGAAACATGGCTATCGCCGACATCCGGGCCTTGGGCAAGCCGGACGCGGTGGTTTACGATTTGAAATATCTGTTCCCGGCCGATCAGACCGACGCGAGACTGTAAGCGATGAAAATCATGGTGACCGGCACCGCCGGGTTTATCGGTAACCATTTGGCGTTGCGATTGTTGGCGCGCGGCGACGAAGTCATCGGCGTAGACAATCTCAACGACTATTACGACGTCAATCTGAAAATCAACCGATTGGCGCGTTTGCAGGCATTTCCGGGATTTACCGATGTGCGCTTGGATATTGCCGACCGTGGCGGTATGGGGGCATTGTTCAAACAGCATCGGCCGCAAAAAGTGGTCAATCTGGCCGCGCAAGCCGGCGTTCGCTACTCGATCGAAAATCCCTACGCGTATATCGACAGCAATATCGTCGGCTTCATCAACATCCTGGAAGGCTGCCGTCATCATGGCGTCGAGCATTTGGTCTATGCATCCAGCAGTTCGGTGTACGGCGCCAACGAAGCCATGCCGTTTTCGGTACACGATAACGTTGACCATCCGCTCAGCTTGTACGCTGCTTCCAAGAAGGCTAACGAGTTGATGGCGCACACCTACAGCAATCTCTACAACTTGCCGACTACCGGACTGCGCTTTTTTACCGTCTACGGCCCGTGGGGCCGTCCGGACATGGCCTTGTTTTTGTTTACCAAGGCGATTTTAGCTGGCGAAAAAATCGACGTGTTCAACTACGGTAAGCACCGCCGCGATTTTACCTATATCGACGACATCGTCGAAGGCGTGATTCGGACGCTGGATCATACCGCCGAGCCCAATCCGGACTGGAGCGGCGCCAAACCCGATCCCGGCACCAGTCGCGCGCCGTGGCGGGTCTACAATATCGGCAACCAAAGCCCGGTGGAATTGATGGCCTACATCGAAACCCTGGAGCGTTTTCTCGGTAAAACCGCCGAGAAAAACCTGTTGCCGCTGCAACCCGGCGACGTACCGGATACCTATGCCGATGTCGAAGCCTTGGTCGAGGATGTTGGCTATAAGCCCAGTACCACGATACAAGAGGGCATAGAGCGTTTCGTGACCTGGTATCGCGAGTATTACCGGGTTTAAGTCTGTTATCGGCGATTGCTAAATTTGCCAGGAGCGGCTTCTGCCGCCAATGGCGTCCCGCTCGGTGCGATGGCTTTCGCACTGAGGCTTTCATCGCACATTCAACAACTCCGATTGCCGAAATTAGTGATTCAGCCGGTTAACGCTGAATCATTGGCCCGTTCCCTTCGACTCCGCTCAGGGAGCGGGTGGATGGTCCTTTTGCTCCGCTTAGGGAACAGGTACACGGTACATTTGCTTTGTTCAGGGAGCGGGTGGGCGGTACTTTTGCTTTGCTCAGGGAACGGGTGGGCGGTACTTTTGCTCCGTTCCGGGAACGGGCGAGTGCTGCTCTTGCTTTGCTTAGGGAAGGTGCTGGTCGATGGATTGGTTCCGCTCAGCGAGCCTGTTTGAGGCTTTTCGGCTCCGCTCCCGAGGCGTGCAGGGCGTTCCCTGAGCGGAGCCGAAGGGAACGTTTTCCGGCAGAGGAATCCATTTAAACCGCATCGTTCCGGAAAAATCAGCAACGTCGTCCGTTTCCTCCCCATCTTGCTCAGCCCTTCCAAAATAAGCCCGGCAAGAAAAATTCCGCCACTACCAGAGGTTGCTGATGGATCGCGTAGACGGTGCGGCGCCCCCAAACCGGCTGGCGCAATTCCAAGCCTTGAGCCAAGGCCGGCGACCAGTTCGACGCGGGCGCGCGGCTGAATTGGCGTTGCCGCCGCTCCAGATCCGGATAGGCAAAAATCACTTCTCCCAGAGGCCGGTTACCCAAGTGGGACAGATTGCGATGCGCAATTTCTATGGTGCGTTCCGGCAAAATCGTCCGCGCCAATACCAACGGTCGGCCGGCGGCATGCAGCATCACCTCTCTGACCAATTGATAACGTGCGGTCGGTAGGCCGAGCAAACGGCATTCGTCGATGAAGGCCGGCCGCCAGCGGTTGAACAACACCGAAACCCCAAAATCCTGCCCGTAAATCCCGCGCAGACGTTTGGTCAACGAGCCGGTTTCGTCGAGCCAGGATTGCAAATCGATAGGGAGACGGTGTTGATCGGCGGATTTCCGCGCTAGCCACAGCGGTGCTTTGACGAACAAACGACTGTTATTGGCCAACGGTGGCCTCTTGAACTAATGCGATGCGGGCAATCATGCGAATGGAAAGTGCGACGGTGGTCGAAAAGCGTATTTTAACACCGCCGACGCGGCGTTCTCGGTTGAATCCGGAATGATAGGCTCTTCATGTGTCATATGCCTCGGTGCTGTGGCATATGACACAGTGTTTAGCCGGCCGACCTTGCCGCTGGCCGAAGATTCGTGGCGTTTAACGGCGGCCCGCGAATTGCTTACCCTCTAGTCCAGTCCCGTTTGCGGTCAATTCCAAGTTCAGATTATGAGCAGCATAGCGGTCGATGTCGGCGATTTGTTTCGCGATCATCGGCAATCCTTGATTCACTCAATCTTCACGATCGTCGGATGCCCGCAGACCGCCGAGGACTTGGCGCAGGAAGCGTATTTGAAATTGCTCCAGACCGCGCAATCCCAGGATATTCATTTTCCCAGGCCGTTTTTGTACCAGATCGGCCGTAATCTGGCCTTGGACCATCTGCGTAAGCAGCAGGTGCGCCAAGCCGGCGTCGAACGCGACCGCGATGACGATGGCGAGGACGACCTGCTGGCGCGATTGCCGGCCGGCGCGCCAACGCCGGACCGGCAAGTCGAAGACCAACAACAGGTCGCGTTATTGATGAAAGCGCTGGAGGGCCTGTCGGAACGGCGCCGGCAAATTCTGGTGATGCACAAGTTCCACCACTGGCCCTACGAACGCATTGCCCGGCATTTCGGTATTTCCCGCAGCGCGGTCGAGAAAAACGTCCAGGTTGCGCTGGCGCATTTGCTGGCCGCGCAAATGAACGGTACCGACTGAGCCGTGCATGCATGCCGACCCGCTAAGCTGATACTATCCGCCGTCACTTCCGTCCAATCGTCGATGTCCACCGCAACCGATTCTTCATTTCCATCCGAGCTGTCCGCCCTTGACCGCGAGGCCTTGGCCTGGCTGACTCGCCTAGGCGGCGAACCGGCCGATGCCCGCGCGCGCCGGGAGTTCGCCGATTGGTTGCACCAATCGCCGGAACACCGGCAGGCTTACGAACGCGCCGAAGCGCTGTGGCACTCGTCGGCCTTGACCGTCGCACTAGGGCAGTACGCGGCTATTCCGTTGCCGGTGCCGGTCCGCCGCTTTACGGCCGGTTGGGCGGCAGCGGCTGGCGTGATGCTGGTTTGCGGCTGGCTGGCGTTCGCCGCCGGCTGGATAGACGTGCTGCGCGCGGATGTTGCCACCGCGGCCGGCAAACAGCGCCGGGAAATACTCGCCGACGGTTCCGCGCTGATTTTAAATACCGACAGCGCGGTAAAGCTTGACTACGCCGACGGCCGGCGCGGCGTGACTTTGTTGAAAGGGGAAGCGTATTTCGAAGTACAACCGGACAAAGCCCGGCCTTTCCTGGTGCGCACCGCGCAAGGCTCGGTCAGCGTGGTCGGAACCCGTTTCAACGTGCGCGACGGCGCGACCACGTCGGTCGACGTCGAAAGCGGTGTGGTCGTTTGCAGCACCGAACGCGGCGAAAGCCGGACCGTACGGGCCGGTCAGCACAGCGACATTTCGGCGGCCGGCGTATCGGAACCGGCGGCCAGCGATGCGGAGCAACGCTTTGCCTGGCTAAAGGGGCGCTTGATTTTCAAGGATAAATCGCTCGCCGATGTCATCGCCGAACTGGACCGCTACCATCCCGGTGCCATCGTCGTTGCCGACGCCGACCTCGGGCAAACTCGGATCACCGGCAACTACAAATTACAGGACACCGCCGCGCTGGTCCGGACGCTGGCCGACATCGCAGGCGCCAAAGTCTACGGTTTGGACGGGTACCTGACGGTGTTAAAACGCTAAGGCATAGGCTGTCCCGCCAAAAATCGTATTTGCCCGGAGCATGCGTCTTCGCATGGTCATTCGCCTCGGTCCTTGGCATTTGGGCTTCTCCCGGCCGAGCCGAACTGTGCCTTCGGCAAAAGCGGCAAAAATATTTTATCTGGCAAGTGTGTGATCCGCTTTCCGGTACGTCTCGGTAACCATGCGCCGAATTGGCGCCGTCTACGTTACCAACGATACCGGAGAGATCATGATCGAAAAGTCCACTGAAATCCGCCATTCTCAAGGTTCGCGCGGCTTGAGCGCGGCCATCGCGCTGACCCTCGGCGGCATGTTGACGCTATCGCCGTTCCAATCCGGCCATACCGAACCGGCCAGCCAAACCGACGCCGTCCGCCATTTCCAGATCCCCGCGCAAGCGCTGGAAGACGCGCTGAACGCATTCATCGAGACCAGCGACTGGCAAGTGGGTTTTCCGGCAGGTTTGGCGAAAAACGCGCGCTCCAATGTAGTCAATGGCGACTACTTGCCGCAACAGGCGTTGGAGATATTGTTGAGAGGGACTGGACTGAGCTATCGCTTAACCGGCCGAAATAGCGTGACCTTACAAACAGCGCCAAGCTCACGCTCCACGGATTTAACGACCATGTCCGCCGTGATGGTGTCCGGCAAAAGACAATACGACGCCACCGACCCATTCAACAAGGATTACTCGGTACCCAACACCTCATTCGCGACCAAAACCGACACGCCGATCATGGAAACCCCACTCAACGTCCAAGTGATTCCGAAAGCGGTGTTGGATGACAATCAAGCGATAAAAATCGATCAGGCCGTCAAATACGTTAGCGGCGTGACCACCGGTCAGGCGGCGGGCGGTTTGACGGATCAAGTGACCATACGCGGCTTCTATAACTACAACTTGTTTCGCAACGGCTTTCGTATCGACGCATCCGGCCCGGAAGGCACGCGAAACATGGCGAACGTGCAAAGTCTGGAAGTACTGAAAGGCCCCGCCGCGATGTTGTACGGCCGCGTCGAGCCCGGCGGCATGCTCAATATCGTCACAAAAAAACCGCTGGATACCGCGTATTACGCGTTCCAGCAGCAATTCGGTTCGTTTGATTTGTTCCGCTCCAGCCTCGACGCCACCGGACCGGTGACCGACAATAAAGATTTGCTGTACCGAATGAACCTCGCCTTCGAAAAAAGCGGTTCGTTTCGGGAAAACGTCGATTACGACAAACTGTTCGTTGCGCCGGTACTGCAATGGAACATCAGTCCAGCTACGACCGCGCTGTTAGAGCTGGAGTACCGTAAGGAAAACAATGTGTACGATCTGCATGCCCGACCGTTAATTATCGACGGCACCAGGGCGGACGGCTCCTGGATCAATCCGCGTTTGGCGGACATTCCGCGCGAACGGAATTTGATGGAGGACAACCGCAACCATGTCGAAGACAAGCTGATCGGCTTGAATCTTACTCATAAATTTAACGACGATTGGGTATTGACCGAGCAGTTGAATATCCAGTTGTTGGATCGAGACCGCGTGGTGATGTTGCCCGGCACGCTGCAAGCCGACCAGCGCACGCTGAACAGACGCTTACTCACCAGCGACTTTTTCACAAACGACAGCTATTTCACGACCACCAATTTGACCGGCCATTTCGATACCGGATTTCTAAAACACACCTTGTTGATTGGCGGCGATTATTATTTGCAAGACATCAATTCCGTCGGTTACAGCAGCACGGCCGCGAGCACCATCGACATTTACAACCCCGTCCATACCGGCAATCCGCCCATCGACCCAACGACGCGCGCCAGCCAGTCGTTTCATACCCAAACCGACTTTTACGGGATTTATCTGCAAGATCAAATCAAACTGCCTTATAACGTCCACGTCATGGGCGGATTCCGCTATCAGAATGTGGAGCAGTATGACGTGCTCGCCGGAACCGTCGGCCAGAAAGCCGATGCGGTGACGCCGCAGGTGGGGGTTCTTTGGCAGCCGATTCACTGGCTGAGCCTCTATGGTAACTACGTCGAAAACTTTGGCGTCACCAATGGCAATTTAACCAGCGATAAATCGTTTTTGCCGCCGGAAACCGCGGAACAGTGGGAGGTCGGCTTTAAAACCGCATTTTTCGAAGATCGGTTGACCAGTACGGTCGCCTATTATCAATTGACCAAGCGGAACATCGCGACCACCGATTTACTCAATCCGAGCTTCGCGGTTGCGACTGGCGAAGCGCAAAGCCGAGGCGTTGAGGTGGATGTTAAAGGCGAAATTTTGCCGGGATGGAACGCTATCGCCACTTATGCATACACCGAAACCGAAGTTCTTAAAGAAAACAACCCGAATAACATCAGAGTTGGCGGCGGTTTTCGCGGCATTCCCAAACACACTTCCACGCTGTGGACGACATACGATTTCCAGCAGGAGTCTCTGCGCGGATTCAAGGTTGGGGCGGGTTTGGAGTTGGTCAGCGACAAGAAAGCCACTTTCGACAATCACGACTTTAGTTTTGCCGGTTACGGCGTCATCGATCTATTGGCGGCCTACACGCGGACGGTGGCGAAAACCAATGTCACGTTACAGCTCAACGTGACCAATTTGCTGGATAAGGAGTATGTCCACGACGGATTTGCGATGCCTTTTCAAACCCGTGCAACCTGGGGCACGCCTCGATCTTTCATGGGTTCGGTTAAGGTCGAGTTCTAATCGGGAACCGGTATAAGAGGGTGCGCGAAGCGCATGTTCACACGCCGTGTCGTATTTTTCAGTCATTGACGTTTATGAAAATCGCCATGAAACCAGCATCCGAGAATTACTCGCGAATGGCTGAGCTTGCTTCGTCGGCAGTTTCCGCCCGCCGTTTAAACGCGCTCAAAGCCCGTCGGAAACGCTGGCTGGCGTTTCATCTTTATCTCGGCTTGAGCGCGGGATTGTTGCTGGCCGTTGTCGGTCTGACCGGCGGCATCCTGGTGTTCTACCAGGAACTGCAGGAGATTTTGAACCCGGAGTTGTCGGTCGTATCCTTACCGGCCGAGGGGAGGCGCAATTTACGCCCATTGGATGACATAGTCGCGGCGGCCGAAAACGCTAAACCGGCGGGCAGCCACTTTTTTAAAGTGTACTACCCACGCAAAGCCGATATTGCCTATAAATTTTTATATTTTGTCCGGGAACAAACCCCGTCAGGCAAGGGTGACGGCTATTACATTTTCGTCGATCCTTACACCGCGCGAGTTCAGGGCTTACAACTCTGGCATCCGAAAGATCGATACTGGGGTCGGCCCTTGGTCAGTTTCATCATGCAACTGCATTGGTGTTTGCTGATGGGCAAAAGCGGCGGCACTATCGTCGCGATTCTCGGCGCATTTTCGATTATTTCGGTATTGACCGGCTTGATCGTCTGGTGGCCGCTTACCGGCAAATTCAGACAAGCACTGACATTTAAAGCCAAGGTGGGCTCGGTCAGGTTTAACTTCGATCTGCATAAAACCGCCGGCTTCTATTTCAGCATCGTGTTATTGCCGGTATTGTTTTCCGGTATTTACATGACCCTGCCTGAGCGAGTAGACGTAGTAGTCAAGCCGTTCTCGACGATGACCCGGCCCAATGCCTACAGCGGTATTCCGGAAACCATCGATAGTGCCACTCCGGTTGAGGGACAAGTGGCGATAAGCTCGTTGCGGGTGGAAGCGATCGTGCAGCAAAACTACCCCGGCGGCCGGCTATGGATGCTGAATGCCCCCAAAGACAGAACCGACGTGTTCCGGGTCATGAAGCGCGACATCGAAGAATTAAGCCGCTTCGTCGGCTATCGGGAGATTGCCGTCGATCAATACAACGGCGAAATTCTGAAAGTCTATGATTCCGGCACCGGCTCCAACGCCGACGTTTTCTACGATTGGCAATGGCCCTTGCATAGCGGCCATGCCTTCGGCTGGCCGGGGCGGATTCTGGTGTTGTCGAGCGGTTTGGCTTGTCCGGTATTATTCGTCACCGGCGTGATACGCTGGCGCCAAAAACGGCGGGCCAAACGAATTTCGCGCGTGCTTGGTTCGGTAACGTCGGGCCGATGAAGGCGGTTTTGATTGGTCCGAGCATCGAAACGATTTAGCGTGCGGCCAGTCTTCCGTCGCTTGCGTAACTCGTCGACTGCCACCAAAACCGACACGCCGGTCATGGAAACGCCGTTTTCGATACAAGTCGTCCCTAAGCAGGTGTTGGAAGACCGGCAGTCGGTCAGATTGGATAAACCTAAAAAGGGCAGTTGGCGTGTATTGCGGGCCGTTCGTGCTGAGCAACGTCAAAGCATGGACGGCTCGCAATACACTCACCAAACGGGTGAATGAAAAATCCCGCGCGCCCTTCGACAAGCTCAGGACGAACGGGATTTTTCATCGCCAAACTGCTCTTTTTAGGATAAAGCCTTGGAGAACGTCAGCGACGTGATTCCGGCCGGCGGCGTCGGCGCGGCTTACGGCCAGCAAAACGGTTGGGTGATTCGCGGCTTCGTGCCCCAGGATTACTATCGGGACGGCATGCGGGTGCCCAGCATCCGTATTGCCGACGGTTTTCGCGAGTTGGCGAATATCCAAAAAGTGGAGGTGTTAAAAGGGCCGGCGTCGATTCTGTACGGGCGGATGGAGCCTGGCGGCATCGTCAACCTGGTCACCAAAAAACCGTTGGATGAAGCGTATACCGCCGTTGCTCAGCAGTGCGGTTCCTACGACTTTTATCGCACCACCGTGGACAGCACTGGACCGATCACCGGCGACAAGTCGCTGTTATACCGGGTCAATCTGGCCTACGAGAACAGCGGTTCGTATCGCGATTTTGTCGAACACGAGCGGGTGTTTCTGGCGCCGAATCTGCGTTGGAATATTTCCGATCGAGCCCGCTTGGATCTACATCTGGAATACCAGCGCAGCAACAATGCCACCGACTACGGATTCCTGGCGCCGAATAACAGCAATCGACCGGTTGCGCCGGCCAATTCTCTAAGCCTGTCCGGACCCGACAGCAAGCTGGATTCGGAACGCATCAGTTTTGGGTTCGACCGGTCGCACGCTTTTAACGACAATTGGAAAATCAATCACCGTTTCGACATCTCGTATTTGCCGCTCAGCGATTTGAATCCGCAGTTCGTGCCGATCGGTAGCCGCCAAGGACTTACACTTTGCCGATCCTAATCGGCCGTTACAAGCCTATACGCCGGTGTCCAACGCCGAAACCGCGGTCAAGCCCCGCTTCGGCATTGTCTGGCAACCGATCAAGGAAGTCAGCGTTTACGGCAATTACGTCGAGAACTTCGGTTTGAGCCAAGGACACAATTCCAATCAGCAACCCTTGCCGGCCTTGACCGCGCAACAATACGAAGCCGGCATCAAAACCGAATGGTTCGGCGGTAAGCTGACCGGTTCGTTGGCCTGGTTCGAGATTACCAAGCAAAATCTGCCGATACTGGATACCAGTCCCCTGGGTTTGCTGAACGGCGCGATGGTGGCGATCGGCGAAGTACGCAGTCGCGGCGTGGAAATGGATGTGGCCGACGAGATATTGCCGGGTTGGCGGGTGATCGGCAATTACGCTTACGTCGATGCCCGAGTCATCAACGACAGCGACAACTCGGGCGGTACCGGCAACGTAGGCCACCGCTTACCCAACGTGCCGCGCAACGCCGCCTCGCTTTGGAATACCTACGAATTGCAGGACACGGCTCTGCGCGGCTTGAAATTCGGCGCGGGCGTGGTGATGCGGGATCAGCGCGAAGGTGATTTGACCAATGATATTCAATTGCCGGGTTACGCGACCGTGGACTTGATGGCCAGCTAGGGCTTCAAAGTCGGAAAAACCAAGTTGACCACCCAAATCAACGTCTACAACATATTGGACAAGGGCTATTACGAAAGTACCAATGGCGCTTTATCGCTGGTGCCTATTGGTTACGGCATCATGCCAGGCGCGCCGACGACGGTGATGGGCATGGTCAAGGTGGAGTTTTAAACCACCACCCCGCCGGCCTGATACGTTTGTGTTTGGCGCAAGGAGCAAGCTATATAGTGTCGAAGTCGCTCTTTTATTCAGATTTAAGCAACGCCGTCATACCCGCCGGGATGCGGGCGTCCAGTGCAGCTTCGATCCGTCCGTGGGGTCTGGATTTCGACAATCCCTGCCGAAATGACGAGCACTACCGAGAATCTGACAAGGTAGAATTAACCACTACCGGTTTCTCCTCTAGGCGTAAAGCAGTTCTTTCCCATAGAATACGCGTGGTAATTTAACCGAGGGGGCAACGGCCCTCCGTAACGCGTGCCGGGAGGCGGGATGAACGAAGACGATTGCTTGGGTTTTTTCGCCGCGCAAAGCGAGGCGTTTGCCGACACGTTGGCGGCGCGGCGCGGCCGCCCGGATTTGATCGACGGCCTATTGTCCCAGGCCTTCAGTAGCTTTGACGGTAACGTCGCCGAAGAAACCGAAGGCCATCCGCCCATCGCTTGCGACAAGGGCTGCGCCACCTGTTGCACGTTGCGGGTCACTGCGACCGCGCCGGAGGTGTTGTTGATCGCACGCTATATTCGCTGGACCGCGAGCCAGAACAGCGAATTAGGTCTGGCCGATCTACTCGCCAAGGCCGATCGTCAAACCGCCGGCTTGAATGAAGCGGAGCGAGTTAAGTTGCGGCGGGCTTGCCCGTTCATTCGGCGCGGTGCTTGTGCGATTTATCAAGTGCGGCCATTGGCCTGTCGCGGACACGCTTCCTACGACCGGCGCGCTTGCGTCGATGCATTTGCCGGTCGCGCCGATCGGGTGCCGATTTCCGAGCCGCACCGCACTTTCCGCGGTTTGATTCAGAACGCGATGCAATCGGCGTTGCGCGATGCCGGTTACGCCTGGGAGTTATACGAGTTGAACCGCGCGGTGACGATGGCGCTGGGTGATGCGGATAGTCAAGCGGCGTGGCTGGTGGGTGAAGACGTATTTTTTCCGGCCGCGACTGGCGACGTGGGGCGCGAGGAAATGGCGCGCACTTTCGATACGCTGAAGTTGCTGGCCTGAGTCTGGCCTGTTGGGCGCTAGTTACGATCGCTCGGCGCCGGCCGATGCCGGCGGCAGCGGATTTAAAACGGCGTGGGAGTTGGCGACGATACCTTTTGCATTTCAGAGTGAGGCGCATCCGCTCCGTCAACCTCGGGGTGCGGGAAAAGACTCTGAAACTTGAAGTGCGATGACGACAGTACGGTGTTACTTACGAATACAACGAGATTCCCTAATGAATGCCCTTGATGAATCCTTAACTGAAGCGCACATCGCCGATTTGGTGCGGCGCTTTTACGGAAAGGCCGCCGCCGACCCGGAACTGCAGGCGATATTCGACGCCGCCATCGACGACTGGGACGCGCACCATCGCATCGTCGAAAACTTTTGGTCGCATGCCTTGTTGCAGACCGATCGTTACCACGGTACGCCTTACCCGGTGCATGCCCGTTTACGCTTGAAGCTGGAACACTTCGATCGCTGGCTGGCGCTGTTCAGGGAAACCGCTGTCGAAGCGTTGCCGGCTGAAGCGGCCGGCCGGGCCATCGCCAAAGCGGAACAGATGGCGGAAGGTTTTAAACACGGCATGTTTTTCGATTACAACCCAGTCAAGTCGTGCTAGCCTGGGTTCTTCGCCCGGAAATCACCCCTTTCCACCCTTTAAAACCGATCAGCGGAGACCGCTTTAGGTCTCCGTGTATAAAACCTTTGCATTACAGTGCTTAAGTTTTCTATAATCGGCGGCTTTTTAGGGCATTTTGTCCTATCCCTTGCTTCATCGCCAATCCACGGCGGGAGGCTGTTTAAACCGTAAGGAGAAATCATGCGTCATTACGAAATTGTCTTCTTAGTCCATCCTGACCAAAGTGCTCAGGTGCCGGCTATGGTAGAGCGTTACAAATCCACCGTCGAAGAGGCGGGCGGGAAAGTCCATCGTCTGGAAGATTGGGGCCGTAGACATTTGGCCTACCCGATCAAAAAAATCCACAAAGCCCATTACGTGCTGATGAATATCGAATGCGGCCAAGCCACGCTCGAAGAACTGGAAGCCGGTTTCCGTTTTAACGATGCCATCCTGCGCAGCCAGACCCTGGCGCAAAAAGAAGCCGTGACCGCGCCTTCCGCGATTGCCACCAGCGGTGGCGACGGCCAAAAATCCGGCGGCCGCGGCAAGGACGAAGTCGAGGAAGAGCAGGAAGAGCCAGAAGCACCCGCTGTGGAAGAAACCGAAGCGGCAGCGACCGATTCCGAATAATTTATCGAGAGTAATAACATGGCACGTAACAATATCAGACGTAAAAAGGGTTGCCGTTTCAGCGGCGAAGACGCAATCGTCATCGATTACAAAGATCTCGATCTGCTCAGCGAATACATTACCGAGACCGGCAAGATTATCCCAAGCCGCATCACCGGTACCAGCGCGAAATATCAACGGCAACTGACCTCGGCGATCAAACAGGCTCGCTTCCTGGCGTTGCTGCCGTTCTGCGACGCGCATAAATAATTGACGCCGGGGAGGGCGGCGTGCGGTTTTTAGCGACTTTCATCATGAAAGGACGGATGTCGGCAATGACGGTGGCATCCACCGCCGCGTTGCTATCGCTGCCTTTTCCTCCGGCAAGTATTGTAAGTTCGGCCTCGGTGGCTTTAGTCACGTTGCGGCGAGGCGCCAGCGAAGGTTTGTACGTACTGATTTGCGCCTGTCTGGCAGCCGGCTTATTGAGCTTGGTGTTGCTGGGCGGTTACCAATTCGCACTGTTGTACGGCTTAGTGTTGTGGTTGCCGGTCTGGCTGATTGCCATTGTGCTGCGGGAAGGCCGGTTACTCAGCGTGGCGGTTGAAACGGCGGTGGGTCTGGGTATTTTGGCGGTAATTGCCGTGTATTTGTTTTTGAGCGAGCCCGCCGGTTTATGGCGCGGCGTGCTCGAATTGCTGATACAACCCATGTTGGCCGCCAAACCGGATATTCCAGCGGTTAATGTAAAAGAGGCGGCGGATAAGTTTGCGCATTATATGACAGGCGTCATCGCGGCCGGCAGCATTTACGGTCTGTTGCTGGGCTTGTTTTTGGCGCGCTGGTGGCAAGCCTTGTTGTATAACCCCGGCGGCTTTCGTAGCGAGTTCATCGCTCTTGCCGGACACCGGCCGCTGGCTTTCGCAACCTTGGCCCTGCTGGGTTTCGCCTCGGTCACGTCCGGGCTTGCCTCCGAGCTAAGCTGGAACGTATTGCTGGTGTTGTTCGCGTTGTACACGACGATAGGCACGGCCTTGCTGCATGCGGTATTCGCCGCCGGTAACTGGGCGCGTTTCATGGTGCCGCTGTTATATATCACGCTGGTTGCCGTTCCGCATGTCATGGCGTTAATCGCGCTTTGCGGCGTCGTCGATCCTTGGCTGGACTTACGTAATAAATTCAAATCCAACGGGGCCTGAGGCTCCTAATTTTCGACCGATGGTCGATACGAGGTAATTAAGATGGAAGTCATTCTTCTGGAAAAAACCGCCAACTTGGGCAACCTGGGCGACAAAGTCAGCATCAAGGCTGGCTATGGCAGAAATTACTTGATTCCGCAAGGCAAGGCCGTATTGGCCACGCCAGCGAAAATCAAGGAATTCGAAGAACGCCGCGCCGAACTGGAAAAACAAGCCGCCGACAAATTGGCCGCTGCTACCGCTCGCGGCGAAGCCTTGAGCAAATTGAGCATTGTCATCGCTCACAAAACCGGCGACGAAGGCCGTCTGTTCGGTTCCGTCGGCACCCACAACATTGCAGACGCGGTGACTGCGGCCGGCGTTAAAGTCGAGAAACACGAAGTTCGTTTGCCGAACGGCGTGATTCGCAACATCGGCGAGTACGGCATCGCATTCAACCTGCATGCCGACGTGGTCGTGACCTTACCGATCAAAGTCGTCGCCGAGTAATCCGGTATGATCGTCGTAACCGGAGGGGCCGGCTTCATCGGCAGCAATCTGGTGCTGGGGCTGAATGCTCGCGGTTACGACGATATTTTGGTGGTCGATCATTTGACCAACGGGGTCAAATATAAAAATCTGGTCGAGTGCCGGATCGCCGACTACCTGGATAGAAGTACTTTTCTGGAACGTCTCCAACAAGGCGCGTTCCGGGCCGAAGCGATAGAGGCGATTCTCCATCAGGGAGCTTGTTCGGCGACGACCGAATGGGACGGCCGTTACATGATGGACAATAACTACGAATACACGAAGACGCTGTTTCATTATTGCCAGAGCCATAAAATCCCGTTCATTTACGCGTCCAGCGCCGCGACCTATGGCGCCGATCCGACGTTCAAGGAAGAATTGGCCTACGAAGGTCCGCTGAACGTCTACGGTTATTCCAAGTTTCAATTCGACCAATACCTGCGCCGGCAAACACAGTTGACCGCCCAGGTCGTCGGGTTGCGTTATTTCAACGTCTACGGTCCGCGCGAAGCCCACAAAGGCAGCATGGCCAGCGTTGCGTTTCATCTGAACAACCAAATCAAACAAGCCGACGCGATCAAGCTATTCGAAGGTTGCGACGGTTACGGTAACGGCGAGCAACGCCGCGACTTCGTTTACGTCGGCGACGTGGTCGACGTCAATTTGTGGTTCCTCGATCATCCGGCGGTTTCCGGTATTTTCAATTGCGGTACCGGCCGCAGCCAGACCTTTAACGATGTCGCCAACGCCGTCATCGCCTATTACGGTCGCGGTCGTATCGAATACATTCCCTTCCCCGAGCACCTAAAAGGTTGCTATCAGAGCTTTACCGAAGCCAATCTCGATAAATTGCGCGCCAGCGGTTGCGACCTGCGGTTTAAAACCGTCGAAGAAGGCGTGCGTTTATATATGCAATGGCTGAACAGCTAAGATAAAAACGCTGCAACAACCTCTGCGAAAACTCCATACACCCCTTCGTAACAGGACGCCGCAACTGGTTGTTCTGCGACACGGTGGCTGGTGCTCAGGCCAGCGCCAATCTCTATTCGCTCATCGAAACCTGCAAAGCCAACCGCATCGATCCCTACAGCTATTTGGTGGAATTGTTCCGTCTGTTGCCGCAGGTCAAAACCGTCGAAGACTTCGACGCCCTGCTACCTTGCAACAGGGCAAGTGTTCGCTGCCAGCTTATTCGATTTCGCTTCCAATTCGGTGGCGTTGAATCGTAACGCGCCACCTTCTCCGGCGGCGTTGGTAAGGTAATTCCGATTGTCCCAAATGTGTACGCCGGGTCATGAGTTGCTTTGTGTCGGCTAGCGCTTGCGTCGCGATAGGTTTAATCCGCCCCACGCCGTTTGTGCGGGATCGTGTTAACCTGAGATTTTATCCAAACCTAACGGTATGCCACGCATTATCCTGATTCGCCATGGTCGGCCGGCCGTGGCGCTGACCGGCAGGGCCAGGGCTCGCGAGCTGGCCGGCATTGCTCGCGCCTACCAAAACGCCGACATCGTCGATACGCCGCCGCCGGCAACGTTGGCGATCGCCGCCGGCGCCAAGCGGGCGGTTTGCAGCGATTTGCCGCGCGCCCGGCAGTCGGCGCGGGCCTTGGGATTCGACGATCGGCAAGCGGCGGAGGCGGTGTTTCGCGAAGCGGCGTTGCCGCATTTCAGTAGCGGTGCTTTAAAGCTGCCGATTTCGGTTTGGTTGACCTTGTTGCGTTTGGCATGGTTGGCGGGATATGCCCGAAATGGCGAATCGTATCGCAACGCCAGGCGCCGCGCGCGGACCGCGGCCCAGCGCTTGATTGGCCTGGCCGCCGAACTTGAGCCGGTGGTCTTGGTGGGGCATGGCGTCATCAACTACTTGATCGCGCGGGAATTGCGGGCCCAGGGCTGGAGCGGTCCCGCGAAACAGGACCATGACTTTTGGGCATTCGCGGTATATCAGCGGCCCGGCACCGCTTCGGTCGGCGATTAAGCGGCGTCGGCCAATTCCGGTATCAGGCGGCGCAGCCGAAAGTAGGTCGCCAGATAGGTCAGCCAGGCCAGCAACGCGAACAGCGCGCACATGCTAAACAGCGTTGGGTAATCGGCGCCGCCGGCCAGCAGCGATGCGGCGAGGTTGGGGCCGAAGATTTGCCCTAAGCCTTGCGCGGCGGGAATCAGCGACGAATAGCGGCCGGAGTGGTCGGCGTTGGCGATAAAACCCATTTGATACACGTCGATAAAAATCCACAGCCAATTGAACGCCAACAGGCTCAGCGTCACGCTCGCGGTATTCATGCCCAAGCCGAGCAAGCCGACCGCCGCCGCCATCATCATCAACGCCGCCAATAGCGGCCTGGCCAAGCCGAAGCGGTTGCTGATCCGGGTCGCCAGCAAGCAACCCAAAATCCCGGCCAGCGAACCCCACACCAGCAAGCGGCTGATCCAATCCGGCGCGACGCCGGCCGAGCGGGCCGCGAGTTCGATATAGGTCCAATAACCGCCGATGTTGGTATAGGTCAGCAATATCGCCAGCAGGCACAGCCAAACCAGATAGGCCGGCACGCGGCGATGTTCGACGCGGTGGCCTTCGCCATTCTCGACATCGACGGCCACGTCCAACTGGCGGTCCGCGGCGTGGGCGGGCATCCAGTTCAGCCCCGCCAGACCGAGGGCGTAGGCCGCGATGAAACCGGCGTAAATGCCGTTCATCGACAAGTGCGGCAATACCTGCAATTCCAGCGCCTGGGAAAACGCGAACGCGAACAGCATGCGGTTATAGGCCTGGGCCGGCCGCGCGGTGGCGCCCAGATTGGCCACCGCCACCGACGTGTACAGACCGCTGCCCAAGCCGGCCAGCAGTCGAAGAAGCAGCGTGATCGGGTATTGTTGATAACGCAGACACAAGACATTGGCGACGATCACGGTCAGCGCGCCCAGCCATACCAGGCGCCGCCGGTTGCCCTTGGCAATCAAGGCCGCGCCCAGCGCCGCGCCGGCGGCCAAGCCGCCCAAATCGGCGCTGGACAGCCGGCCGACCTGTTCTTCGGAAAACCCCAGCAAGGCCACGCGTGCGGCACTGATCGCCGGCAAGGCCACCAACACACCGTAGCCGACCAGCGTCATGTACAGCGAAATCGCGATGGATCGCCCATCGTCGAAGGGCGAGCGGAAATGATGGAGACGACTGGCGGCGGCGGTCACGGGGCTTGGCGAAGCAGACAACAAAACCGCGATTTTACAGGCATCCGGATGCAGGGTGGGCCGGCTTCCGGCAATGTGCCGCAACCCCGCGCCGCCAAGGCCTTGGATTGCCGGTTCGGCCGGCGATTGGTTGAGCCTTGCGTGGATCGTTGACCTCGCCGAAGCGGAAGCCTTTGTGGATGTCGCGCCGCCGGTCTTTCCGATCGATCGACAACGGCGACGGCACGGCTTCCACAGCAAAATTCATCGCGCATTGCCGGCGCGGATTGGGCGGCGACCGCGAAACCGGAGCGGACCTGGGTCAAAAACGCCTGGGCGGCGGCGGTCTCCGCGCTCGGATCGACCGCGACCGCTCGCAACAGATCGCAGCGTGGACGGCTTATCCGATCCAGCGCTGCCGCGTTAGCGCTCCGTTGAGTTTTGCGCCGCCGATGCCGTTGATACCCGGTGCCGAGTATTTTTTGCCCGGCGTCGAGCCAACGATACCCGGTTTTGGGGCTGCGCTTTCTAGCAATTTAGGTTTTTGATGTTTGAAGTTCCCTTCGGCTCCGCTCAGGGTACGGTTGAGGCTCGACCGGGATTACGGTCAGGGAACGGTTGAGGCCCGACCGGGATTACAGTCAGGGAACGGATAAGTCGGCCCAACTCCGCATGAGGGACGGACGGATAAAACCCGGCCCGGCTCCGCTCGGGGAATGGTTGATGTTTGAGGTTCCCTTCGGCTCCGCTCAAGGAACGGTTAAGACCCGATTGTTTGGTTTCATTGCACTTACGTTGTAAATGGTCGGGTCGGCCGCGTAATTCAAGCACCAGCGAGCGCGTATTTGACCGGACCCAGGCGAATGGCCTTTTAACGGTCCCGAGGCCGGATCAATAATCATGTTACCGGCCCAATCTAGCGTTGGTCCGCCAAGAGGCGGGCCCTGCGTTTTTGCCGCCAGCGGATGAAACCGGTCACGTACAGTATCGCCGGTACCGGACCGCAGGCTATCACCAACAGTTGTCCGGCCAAGCCCAAGGCCTGACCGCTGTGCAGGCCGAATTGCCAGGCGTGAAAGCGGTCGCCGGCGCTGAGGTGGGCCGGGTCGGTTCGGTGCAATAGGGCGCCGGAATATTGATCGATGGTCAGGCGATGGCCGGCCAGCGTCGGCGTCACTTCGTCGCCGCCGAACAACTCGACGACGTAGACGCCGTCCGGCATGGTCGGCAAGGCCAGCGTCGCCGGTTTGCCGCCGGGAAAATAGCGCCGCGCCGCCGCGACGGCGGCATCCACCGACAGCGCGAGGCCGGCGCCGGGCGTCGAGTGCAAGTCGTCCGGCGCGGTCGTCAGCGGCGAAAAGCGATCGACGATGGCCCGGCTTTGCGCCGGAAAGTTCATGTAGGCGCCGGTGAACAACAACGCGGCGAACACGACAAACCCATAGCTCCCGGCCAATTTATGCAGATCGAACACCCGCCGTTGGCGGCTGGCACCGGCCTTGGCCGTCAACGCCGCGCGCCATTTGCCGGGGGTCGGCCACCACAACGCGATACCGCTCAGGACCGAAACCAAACCGATCAAGCCGATGCCGCCCACCAGGGTTTGGCCGGTTTCGCCCAGCCAAAACGAGTCGTGAAATCGGTAAATCACGGTCATGATCGGTCCGTGCCAACTGCAACAGGCGGCGAAGTCGCCCCACAAGCGCTGGCCGACCACGCTAGCGGTGTAGGGATCGATGAAAATTTCGTAGCTGTCCGGCGATGCCGGCAGGCGGTAACTGAAGCGGAAGGCTTGATCGGCGCGCTGCGGAAACATCAGCCAGTCCAGCGGCGCGGCATCGGCCGGTAGGTAGGCCCGCGCCGCCGCGATGATTTCGGCCAAGGGCCGCGTCACCGCGCCGGGCGGAACCGCTACCCGCGTCAGCTCACGATTCAACCAGGCATCCAGCGGCCAACCGAACACGATCAGGCTGCCGCTCAGGCCGATCAGCGTTAGCGGCAGGCCCAGGATCAGGCCCAGATAACGATGCAGCCTCAACCAGAGGCCGCGTAGGCGCTGGCGGCTCATTCAATACTCGATACGCAACGAGCCCATGAAGGTGCGCGGCATGCCGTAATGGATGACCTGGCCGCCGTTGCTGCCGGAGTAATAGGTCTTGTCCAGCAGGTTGTCCACGTTCAGCTGCAGGCTGGCCCGGCTGCCGCCGAGCTTGAGTTTATAGCCGGCCATCAGGTTAAAGGTGGCGTAGCCGGGTAGGGTGTAGCTGTTGTCGAAGTCGCCCTTGCGGTTGCCGATCGCGGTCGCGCCGCCACCCAGCGTCAGACCGTTCAGGTCGCCGGACTGGAATTCGTAGGTGGTCCACAAGCTGCCGTTGTGGCGGGCGACGTTGGGGTTGCGCTTGCCGGTTTTGCCGGGCGTCACGTTGCCGGTGCCGTCGTCGGCATAATCCTTGGTGACTTCGACGAAGGGGGTGTAGGCGTAGGCGCCGATGATCTGCCAGCCGGGCAGGAGCTTGCCGGCCAAATCGACTTCCAGGCCGCGGCTTGCTACTTCGCCGATGGCCACCGAGCGGTTGGGATGCAGCGGATCGACGGTCGGCATGTTTTGCTTGGTCAAGTCGAAGTAGGCCAGCGTGCCGGTGAAGCGTTCGTCCCACAGCTCGGTCTTGACGCCGACTTCCCATTGCCGCGCGGTTTGCGGCCGGAGCGGCTTGTTATCCTGATCGAAGGCGTTGGTCGCGCCGAAGTTTTCGGTGTAGCTGCCGTAGACCGACAATTGCGGAATCGGCCGCCACAACAGACCGCCGCGCGGGCTGACCCGGTCGTCGACGTAGCTGCTGAACGGCGCGAAGTTGTCGGTGGTGGTGGCGTTGTCGTAACGTAAGCCGCCCAGGGCGTGCAGGTTGAAGGGCAGTTTGACTTGGTCCTGCAAATATACGCCGTACCACTCGGTCAGGCTACCGTACTGGCCGGCGCTGCCGTCGGCCAGCGACGGCCGGTTGGCCAAATGGCTGGGGTTGTAAACGTTGATTGGCAAGTCGCCGATGTAGTCGGCGTAAGCGGCCACTTCGTCTTGCTGATAGTAATCGCCGCCGAGCAACAGCGTGTGCTTGGCACCCCAGGTGTCGAACTTGCCGGTCAGGTCGACGTTGGTGAAATAAGTGTTCATCGTATCGGTTTGCTGACCGTAATAGCGGCTGTCCACGCCGTCGCCAATCCAGCCGTTGCGGCCCACATACACTTCGTCCTCGGTGACCAGCTGCGTGTTGAAGCGTTGCTTGATGTTCCAGTCTTCGTTGAAGTCGTGCGACCAATTCAGCCCCACCAAGATCTGTTCGTTATTGCGCTTGGCCCAGGATTCGCCGAGATTGCGTTCGCGCGGCAGTAGAATCGGCTTGCCGTTCAGCGGCGGAATGCCGATGTCAACCGGCGAGCGGATGTTGGCGTATTCCAGTTCCAGGCCAACGCGGGTGCGCGGGCTGATTTCCCAGACCAGGACCGGCGCGACGAAGATGTTTTCGTTCTTGTTGAATTCCTTGAACGAGTGGGCGTCTTCGTAGGACAAGTTCACCCGGTAGCGCAGCGATTTGTCGGCCGTTAACGGACCGGTCGCGTCGATCGCGGTGCGGTAAAAATCGTAAGAGCCGAATTGCTGTTGCAACGAATAATACGGATCGGCCAACGGTTGCTTGGTAACGATGTTGATCACGCCGCCGGGGTCGGCGCGGCCGTACAGAATAGAGCCGGGGCCTTTCAGCACTTCCACTCGCTCCACGTTGGCCATTTCCCTGGGTGAAAACAACCCCATCCGCAGGCCGTCGCGGTAGGTGTAAAAACTTTGAAAGCCGCGCACGTTAAAGCTTTCCACGGTCAAGTTGCCGGCCGGCTCGCGGGTCACGCCGCTGACGTTTTGCAGCGCCCGCTCCAAACGCACGCCTTGCTGATCCTCGATGACTTGTTGCGGAATCACCTTGACCGAAAACGGGGTTTCGATCAGCGCGGTATCGGTTTTGGTGGCGGTCGCGGCGGTAGGGCGGGTGTAGTCCGGATTGTAGGGGTTGGTGCTGTCGTAAATGGCATTCGCGGTGACGGTCACCGCGCCCAGTGTCGAAGCGCCGTCGTTACCGGCCGGCTTGAGGGTGACGGTACCGTCGGCGCCGATATGGAATGTCAGGCCGCTACCGGTCAGTAGGCGGCGCACGGCTTCCGTCAGCGTGAAATCGCCTTGCAGCGCCGGGCTGGTCTTGCCGGCGGCCGATTGTTCGGCATACAGCATCGCTGCGCCGGACTGGGCCGATAGCTGTTGCAAGGCCGAGACCAGGCTTTGCGCCGGAATGTTAAATCGGTGGATGCCTTCCTCGGCGTAGGCTTGCGCGGACATCAGCGCGATGCCGGCCGCCAGGCGTTTGATTGTCGGTGTCATATTCCTGTTCTCCATTTTTGGGGGTTACACAGGCATAGACGCAGCGGATTGCAAATCCCGCCAGCAGAGACGATTTGTGCCGCTTCGAGCTGGTTCGGAAGACTTGGGGGCATGTTCCCAGGCCGCGCCGCAACCTATGTTGATTTGGCATCCCGTCCAGCCTTCCAGCCAACCCGCGAACACCGAAAACCGATATGGCCCGTATCTTGAATACTTTTTAAGCCAAGTCGCGATAAGATGGCCGGTTTGCTCGGTCCGGGTCGGCCGGCCGACGGGACCCGCGGCTGCCGTCGCGTCCGATGTCGGGTGGACGTTCGCGCGGCGGGCGTGCCGAGATTGTGTGGAATCCGACAAATTCGAATTTAATTGAAGATTAATCAAACGAGGAGATGAAACCGTGCCTGGATTATTAGCCCATGTCGATCCGGATGGCTTGTTGGAATATTCGGTGGTCTACACCGACCGCGCGACCAATCATATGTCGGTAGTGTTTCAGGAAACCCTGCGCGACATCTCGCGCATTCTGAAAACCGTTTACAACGCCGAAGCGGCGATCGTCGTGCCGGGTTCAGGGACTTTCGGCATGGAAGCGGTGGCGCGCCAATTCGCCACCGGCAAAAAATGTCTGGTGATACGCAACGGCTGGTTCAGCTATCGCTGGACCCAGATTTTCGAGATGGGGGCGATCCCATCCGAAGCGGTCGTGCTGGCGGCCCGGCCCAACGAAGCGGGACCGCAACCGGCCTATACGCCGGTACCCGTCGAGGAAGCGGTGGCGGCCATCGCCCGCGAGAAACCGGATTTTGTGTTTGCGCCGCACGTGGAAACCTCGGCCGGCATGATGTTGCCTGACGATTATCTGCGGGCGCTGGCCGACGCGGTGCACGCGGTTGGCGGGCTGTTTGTGCTGGATTGCATCGCATCCGGCACGGTCTGGGTAGACATGAAGCAGCTTGGCGTGGACATCTTGATCAGCGCGCCGCAGAAAGACTGGAGCGCGTCGCCGTGTTGCGGCCTGGTGATGCTGGGTGCGGCGGCGCGCGAGCGCATCGACGCTACCACCAGCACCAGCTTCGCCGCCGACCTGAAAAAATGGTTGCAAATCATGGAAGCTTACGAGCAGGGCGGCCACGCGTATCACGCGACGATGCCGACCGACGGTTTGCGCGGCTTGCGCGCGGTGATGCTGGAAACCGAAGCCTACGGTTTCGCCAAGGTTAAGGACGAGCAGCTGGAATTGGGAAGTCGCGTGCGCGCCTTACTGGCCGAACGCGGCTTTAAATCGGTCGCCGCGACCGGTTTTGGTGCGCCGGGCGTGGTGGTGTGCTACACCAGCGACGACGACCTCAAGACCGGCAAGAAATTCGTCGATCTGGGTTTGCAGATCGCCGCCGGCGTGCCGTTGCAGTGCGGCGAAGGTGCGGATTTCAAAACCTTCCGGCTCGGTTTGTTCGGTTTGGACAAGCTGCAAAACCTCGACCGCACCGTGGCGACGCTGGCGGCGGCTTTGGACCAACTGTAAGACTCTCCGCCGGGCCGGGGCCGAGCGGTGTCGCGACGGCGCCTGGCCGAAGCCGGGTTGCGGTGTTGCCGGCGGCGGGGCGCGGCAACTCTGTTAAAATGCCGCCTCCTACTTTTTTAGGGCCGGGCTAGTTCTACTTTGTGAGATTGGTTGAAGATCGTCATGCCCGCCGGGAAGCGGGCATCCGGTGCCGTGGATGGTCTGCTAAATCCGTCCATGGCGTTTGGATTCGCTCCGCGCTCTAACGGGTCCGGCCTCCATGCCGGAATGACGATGCTTATTGAGTCATCTGACAAAGTACAACTAGGCCCAGCCTCTCTATCTAACGGATATTTTCTTGATCTCTACAGCTAACATCACGATGCAATTCGGGGCCAAGCCCCTGTTCGAAAACATTTCGGTCAAATTCGGCAACGGCCATCGCTTTGGTCTGATCGGCGCGAACGGTTGCGGCAAATCGACCTTTATGAAAATCCTCAGCGGTGATTTGGAGCCGTCGGCCGGCAATGTCAGCATCGCGCCCAACGATCGCATCGGCGTGTTGCGTCAGGATCAATTCGCCTACGAAGACCGCCGCGTATTGGACGTGGTGATGATGGGCCACGCCGAAATGTGGGCGGCGATGTCGGAACGCGACGCCATTTATGCCAATCTGGACGCGACCGAAGACGACTACATGCGCGCCGCCGAGTTGGAAGCCGTATTCGCCGAATACAACGGTTACACCGCCGAATCCCGAGCCGGCGAACTGTTGCTGGGGCTGGATATTCCGCTGGAGCAGCATAACGGTCCGATGAGCGCGGTCGCCCCCGGCTGGAAACTGCGGGTGTTGCTGGCCCAGGCCTTGTTCGCCGATCCCGACATCATGTTGCTCGACGAGCCGACCAACAACCTGGATATCAACACGATACGTTGGCTGGAAAACGTGCTGAATGAGCGCGAATCGACGATGGTGATCATTTCCCACGATCGGCATTTCTTGAACAGCGTCTGCACCCACATGGCCGATCTGGATTATGGCGAGCTGCGGGTATATCCGGGCAACTACGACGACTATATGACCGCCGTGACCCAGGTCAGGGAGCAATTGTTGGCCAGCAATGCCAAGAAAAAAGCCCAGATCGCCGAATTGCAGACCTTCGTCAGCCGCTTTTCCGCCAATGCGTCCAAGGCCAAGCAAGCCACGTCGCGGGCGCGGCAGTTGGAAAAGATCAAGCTCGATGAAGTCAAGCCGTCCAGCCGGGTCAACCCCTTTATTCGTTTCGACCAAGCCAAAAAACTGCATCGCTTGGCCGTGGAAGTGGAAAACCTTGGCAAAGGCTATGGCGAGCGGCCTTTGTTCGAAAACCTCAATTTGATGATCGCCGCCGGCGAGCGGGTGGCGGTGATCGGCCCCAACGGCATCGGTAAGTCCACCTTGTTGAAAACCCTGGTCGGCGAATTGGCGCCGGATCAAGGTGAGGTCAAGTGGGCCGAAAACGCCGATGTCGGCTATTTCGCGCAAGACCACGCCGAGGATTTTGCCGAAGATCTGACCTTGATCAATTGGATGGGCCAGTGGCGCAAGGAAAGCGACGACGATCAGGTGATACGCGGAACCCTGGGGCGTTTATTGTTTTCGCAGGACGAGATCAATAAATCGGTGAAGGTGCTGTCCGGCGGCGAACAAGGCCGGATGCTGTTCGGCAAGTTGATCCTGCAGAAAAACAACGTGTTGGTGTTGGACGAGCCGACCAACCACTTGGACATGGAATCGATCGAATCGCTGAACATCGCATTGGAAAACTACCCCGGCACGTTGATTTTCGTCAGCCACGACCGCGAATTCGTCTCGTCGCTGGCGACCCGCGTTATCGAGTTGACCCCCTGCGGCGTTGTCGATTACCAAGGCGAATACGAAGAGTATTTGCGCAGCCAGGATATTGCGTAGTCCCGTCCGCTTACTTAAAACGGCTCGGCACGATGCCATATTTTTTCAGCTTGGCGTAAACCGCTCTCGGCGTTAGCCCCATCGCGTCGGCGACCGGTTTGACGTTGCCGCGATGGTTTTGCAATGCCTGCCGCAGGAAGGCCGATTCGGCGTCATCGACCAAGCTTTGCTTGTGCGTTCGCCAGTCGTGGCCGACGGCGACAGGTTGTCTGTCCAGCTCAAGACGGGTCAATTCGCTGCCCTTGCAGAACAACACGCTGCGTTCCAACGTGTTTTCCAGCTCGCGCACGTTTCCGGGCCAATGGTAGGCGCGGATTTGTCCCATCACGTCGCGGCTGACCGACTGAACGTTTTTCGCGTAGGCTTGGTTCAGGCGTTTCAAGATCAATTGCACCAGATGTGGCAAGTCTTCCGGTCGTTGAGCCAACGGCGGTATCCATAGGCGCACCACATTCAAGCGATAGAATAAGTCCTGTCGAAATAAGCCTTGTTCGACGTGTTGCGTCAAGGATCGGTTGCTGGCCGAAACGATCCGCACGTCGACGTGCAAGGTGTGCTTGCCGCCGACCCGCTCCATCTCGCCCTCCTGAATCACGCGCAATAAGCGGGTTTGCGCGGCCGGGGACAAGGCATCGACTTCGTCGAGAAACAGTGTTCCGCCCTCGGCGCGTTCGAAAAAACCTTGATGAACCTCGATGGCGCCGGTAAACGCGCCTTTTTCGTGGCCGAACAACGCGCTTTCGATCAGACTTTCCGGTATAGCTCCGCAATTGATCGCCACGAACGGTTTGTGACCTCGGTCGCTCATCGCGTGTATCGCTCGCGCTATCAACTCCTTACCCACGCCGGTTTCGCCGTTAATCAGTACCGTGGCCTTAGTCGGCGCCACGACTTCAACTTGTTGCAAGACGCTTTGCATCGCCGCCGATTTGGCGACGATGGCCGGCGCTGGTTTGGTGGGATGACGCTTGGGTAGGCTCCACCAGACGTTACGCATCCGCTCTTCAATCCGCGAATGCAGCGCGGCCATTTCCAGCTTATCTTCCGGCTGATCCTCGCGGCGATATTCCAGACCGGGTTTGCCGACGGCGCCATCGCGCCGAGTGTGAATGCACACTTCGCAACCCCCGTTTTGCCGAGCGATGCTCTGGCGGATTTCGACTTTGGCGTAGCCGAAATTCCGGGCGGCGATTCCGCCAAACACGCTCGAGGTCATTCGACATAGTTCCGGAAAATTGCTTACGCCGTCCCCGAACGGACAACGGGTGTTAACGACGGTAATGGTGCCTGCCTCCACGGAAGCTAGCGAAAAATTGCCGCCGATATGATTTTTTAGAGCCAGAATCAAGTCGATGTAGGCGTCCTGGTCCAGTTCGCCGGACCGTCGGTATTCGGCTCGGTAAGTTTGCTCGAAGTACAGACCGGCACTCTTGGCGATGCGCTCGATCAAGGATTCGCAGTAGTCGCCGCCTTCCTGTTCGCAGGCGTGCATCAATTCCAGGATGAAGGTTTGCAGAAAAAACGCCGGGGAAATCTGGGAAAAATCGTGTTCGTTCATCGATCGCTAACAATTGAAATTAAATTTCACTTATTGAAGCACGGATTCGCGATTTGGCCGAATGGCTTGCGGTAGGTCTTTGATTTTACGCTGATCAGGCATGTTTTAAGGCTTGGCCCGCGTATTGCTGTACTCGATGCGCCAGCCGGGTAAATTGCCGATTTCATTAAATCCGCGGGCTGGATTTAACAACAACGATAACGATCTTTCGAGGACAACAACATGAGTGACAACAAACCGCCATTGAACCCGCATCCATTGAGCGAATACGTGGCCTGGGCCGGTAATCGCAATCGCGAACCGATTTTAGGCGTATTAAAAGAGAAACTCCCCAAAGATAAAGGTCGGGTTTTGGAAATGGCCAGCGGCAGCGGCATGCATATCAATTTTTTCGCGCCGCATTTCGACCACTTGCACTTCCATCCGACTGATAAGGATCTGGACGTCTTCGATAACATCAAGCAATTGACGGTGGATCACGGTAACGACAATATTGCCGACCCGGTCCATTTGGATTTGACCGATCCCGACACCTGGTTCAATCCCGGCGCGAAAGGCAGTTTCGACGCCATCTTTTGTATCAACATTTTTCAGGTTGCGCCGATCTCCATCGCCGACGGCATGATGGAGTGCGCCTCGCACTTGCTCGACAATCAGGGTATTTTGCTGATTTACGGCCCGTTCCGCGTGGAAGGCACTTTTACGACCGATTCGAACAAGGTGTTTCACGAAACTCTCAGTTCGGCGGGTGTTTCCGAGTGGGGCTTGAAAGATGTCGCCGATTTACGCGCCGCGGCCGAGCGGCACGGCATGGAATTGAAGGAGCAAATCGACATGCCGGCGAATAATTTCTCGCTGATTTTCGGCCGAAAATCCTAAGGAGGAGCGATGAGCGGATTCGGGTCGGCGGTTGTCATCGGGGTAGGGCCGGAGCGGGGATTGGGCGCCGCGTTGGCCAAACATTTCGCCGCGCAAGGGTTGCACGTATTCATTGCCGGACGTAGCGCCGGCAAACTGGAGCTGGTCGCCGAAAAAATCGCCCAGGCGGGCGGTCGGAGTAGCGCGGTAGTGGCCGATGCCACGTGCGAAACGGATGTCGAGCGTCTGTTCGACGCGATTCGCGAAAGCGGCTTGCCATTGGCGATCGCGGTGTATAACGTCGACAGCAACAACTGCGCGCCGTTGCTGGAAACCGACAGCGATATGTTTAGCCGCCTGTGGCGGCAAAACTGTCTCGGCGGGTTTTTATTCGGGAAACAGGCGGCCGCGATCATGCAATCCCAGGGACGTGGCACGTTGATTTTTACCGGCGCGACGGCCTCAACCCGCGCCAGACCGCCGTTTACCGCGTTCGCCACCGCCAAAGCTGGCTTGCGGGCCTTAGCGCAGGGCATGGCGCGGGAGTTCGGGCCCAAGGGTGTCCACGTCGTTCATACCATTATCGACGGCGTTATCGACGGCGACAGGGCAAGAGGCCAGTTTTCCCGATACGTCTCGACCAAGGGCGACGACGGCTTGTTAAAGCTGGAGGCGCTGGCCGAAAGCTACTGGGCGCTGCACCGGCAGCATCCCAGCGCCTGGACGCAGGAGCTGGATTTTCGACCCTTTAAGGAGCCGTTTTGAACAGATTGGCCGATCGATCGGCGCAAGCCAAGACTCGTCGGCGCCGACCGATAAGTTAACGATCGTCAAACGGTTTTCGTGCACGGGAAATTACAGGATCGGTTTGTGAGCGGCGATTGGGAGTATTCCTAGACCAGTATGTCGGTACGCCTTCCAACGCCTTTCAGAGTAAACACACTAATTCAAACGAGGTAGACGGATGAAAATATTTTTGTATGCGGAGTTCCAAGTGGCGATTCCGTTCGAGCATATTGATTGGAGACCGATCAATGTCGAGATGAAAACATATCCGGGTTTAAAGTCCAAAACTTGGTTGAGCGGTATCAACAATCACACGGTAGGCGGTTTTTACGAATTCGATTCGATAGAAAATGCCCAACGTTATATCGACGGCTTGTTACTGCCGTTTACCCAACAAGTGAAGGGCAATTTGTCGGTAAAACTGTTCGATGGCGACGTCACCCAAGACGCCAATATCGGCATGGACTCCCCGTTTTATACGGGTGGATAGCTTGGATGACGATGACGTTGCCCGTCGCGTTCAATACCGGAAGCCACGCACTTGAAATTCGTTAGAAGACGTCACGTTTACGCCAATATCGGCACGTTACCCTGGCGTTTCCTGGCGATCGGTCGCAAAGTCCGGCGCAGGGACGCCTAATGCGCGAGGGATGATCGTAACCGTACGCGGGGCGATGAAATCCACGTTGATGTTCTCGGTACTGCCGGCGCTATCGACGATGATGGAAATTTCCTTCGAGACCTGGACTTTCTTTGCGCTGCCCAGTTGTTCCACCAGGCGGAAGCCCAGCTCTTCGGGAATCACCGTGCCGCCGGTCAGAATCGCCATGTCTTCCAGCATGGCTTTGCGGCGGTCGCCGAAGCCGGGCGCCTTGACCGCGCAGACTTTCAATATGCCGCGCAAGGTGTTGACCACCAGGGTCGCCAGCGCTTCGCCTTCTACGTCTTCGGCGACGATCGGTAGCGAACGGCCGGCTATGGAGACTTTTTCCAACGGCGGGATCAGATCGCGGATGTTCGATATTTTCTTGTCGTGCGGCAGGATATAAGGATTTTCCAGTTCGGCGGTCATGCCTCTTTTTGGTTGGCGAACTACGGCCAGATGTAGCCGCGGTCGAACTGAATGCCTTCCACCACCTCCAATTCATTCTGCATGCCGGAGCCTTCTTCGACGGTAATCACGCCTTCCTTGCCGACCTTGTCCATCGCATCGGCGACGATTTGACCTACAGCGTCGTCGGAGTTGGCCTAAATGGTACCGACTTGGGCGATGGCTTTGCTGTCGGTGCAGGGCTTGGAGAGTTTTTTCAATTCCTCGACCGCGACGCTAACGGCTTGGTCGATGCCGCGCTTGATGCCCATAAGATTGGCGCCGGCCGAGACCGATATTAAACCTTCGCGGACGATGGCTTGCGCAAGACCCGTGGCGGTGGTAGTGCCGTCGCCGGCCACGTCGGAAGTCTTGGAAGACATTTCCTTGACCATTTGGGCGCCCATGTTCTCGAACCTGCCTTTCAGCTCGATTTCTTTTGCTACGGAGACGCCGTCCTTGGTCACGGTCGGCGCGCCGAAACTGCGCTCCAATACTACATTGCGGCCTTTCGGGCCCAGAGTTTGTTTGACGGCATCGGCCAGAACATTCACCCCGCCAGCATGCGTTGGCTGGCTTCGTCGGCAAATAACACTTGTTTGGCAGCCATAAATGCTTTTCCTCCAAAAACACTTAAATCGGAACGTTAAAAATGAATCATCTTGGAAATTCAGCCTTCTAAGACGCCGAGGATTTCGTCCTCGCGCACCACGACATGCTCGACGCCGCCGACCTTGACTTCGTCCCCAAGCGAAATTACATCTGCGATTGCAGATAATTTTCCAGGCCGACTATTTGGATCAGACCCAATTGCTGTTCCAGCCAATGGGCGTGGTCTTCTTCGGTGTCGTCCAGCATCACTTCCAGGATTTCGCGGGTTTGGTAATCTCGCACGCTTTCGCAGTAGGCGATGACTTTGCGCAACGCGCCGACTACCGAGATTTCCACCGCCAGATCGTTTTTCAGCATCTCCGGCACCGTCGCGCCGACCAACAGCGGGTCGCGTTTGGACAGATTCGGCGTCCCTTCCAGGAACAGAATCCGCTTGATTAGCGCGTCGGCATGGTTGGTTTCGTCCTGTACTTCGTGGGCGATGCGCTCGTACAGTTTGTGTAATCCCCAGTTCTGATACATTCTGGAATGCACGAAGTATTGGTCTATCGCCGTTAGCTCGCCCGCCAGCAGTTCGTTGAGGTAGTCGATGACTTGTTTGTCGCCTTGCATATCCGCTCTCCCGTGTTGAATTGTCTGGGGACTATGGTAATACAAAACCCTTTGGTCCGGTGGTGTTCCGGGCGGTGGCTCGGGCTTTTCCGGCTTTCTAACTATACTCAGGACGTCCACCGCATTCGCGGTAGCGATTCCTGATTAATGAAGGTTCTCACCTTGGCTCCACGGATTGGCGATTGGCGCCGTTCACGGTAAGCTTGGGCTGGCTTCGATCGGCGTCGTCCAGGAGGGGAGATATGTCCGAGTTAAAGACCACACCACTTTACGATTTGCATGGCCGGCTAGGCGCGAAAATGACCGCCTTTGCCGGTTATCGGATGCCGGTGCAATACCGAAACGGCATTCTGCGCGAGCATCGGCGTTGTCGAGAGCAGGCCGGATTGTTCGATATTTCGCACATGGGTCAGTGTCTGGTGCTGGGCAAGCATGCCGCCGAAGCACTGGATCAATTGACGCCGGGCGGCATGACCGAACTTACGATCGGTGCGCAGAAATACTCGGTGTTAACCCACCCCGACGGCGGCGTGATCGACGACATCATCGTCACCCGGATTCCGTCCGGGGTATCGATTGTCGTCAATGCCGGCTGCAAAGCCGGCGATTTTGCCTATCTGCAATCCGTTTTGCCCGCTTCTTGCGAATTCGTCGAGCAGTCGGAGTTGGCTCTGTTGGCATTACAAGGACCGGCGGCCGCGACTATTCTCGAAAAGCTTTCGCCAAGTGCCGCGACCTTGAAATTCATGCAGGTTTGCGACGACGACATCGCCGGGATTGCCTGCCACATTAGTCGTAGCGGTTACACCGGCGAGGATGGATTCGAGCTGTCGGTGCATGTTGACGATGTCGAGCGGCTAGCGGTTTTGTTGCTGGAACAGGATGGCGTGGCGCCGATAGGCTTGGGCGCCCGCGATACCCTGCGTTTGGAAGCCGGTTTATGTCTGTACGGCCACGAGCTGAGTGCCGATATTAGCCCGGTTGAGGCCGGGTTGTCGTGGGTATTTAAACAAGGCCATCAAGATTTTCCAGGCAGTTCGATCATTCTGCCGCAGCTGCAACACGGACCGCGCCGGCGAAGGGTCGGATTGAGCATAACCGGCAAAATGCCGGTGCGCGATGGTGCCAAGCTGTTTGCCGGCGAGCGGCCGGTCGGCGTTGTCACCAGTGGCGGTTATTCGCCGACGCTAGGCCGGCCGATCGCGATGGCCTTGGTCGAAGCGACCTACAGCCGAGTGGGTACCGAACTGCTTGCCGAAGTGCGGGACCAAGCCGTTCAGGCCAGCGTTTGCCGGCTGCCCTTTGTTCCTCACCGTTATCGGAGATAGGCTATGTCGGAACGTCTAGGTCTCGATCAATTGGAAATGCGCGGCAACTTCATCCAACGTCATATCGGCCCGGACCGCGAACAGGCTCAAGCCATGTTGGCCGCGTTGAGTTTGGAAAGGCTGGAGGACCTGATCGATAAAGTGGTGCCGGCCGACATTCTGAACCGTGAGCCACTCAAACTTACCGAAACCATCAGTGAGCGGGCGGTCATCAAATATCTGCGGCGGATGCGCGAGCGCAATCAGGTGCTGACTTCGATGATCGGCATGGGCTATTACGACACTATCCTGCCGTCGGTGATCAAGCGGAATGTCCTTGAGAATCCGGGTTGGTATACCGCCTACACGCCCTATCAGGCCGAAGTGAGCCAGGGCCGGTTGGAGGCGCTGTTGAATTTCCAGCAGATGATCATCGATCTGACCGGAATGGAACTGGCGAACGCTTCGCTGCTGGACGAAGCCACTGCGGTCGCCGAAGCGATGACGATGTCGCGGCGGCTGGCGAAGAGCTCGTCGAATCTGGTGGTCGTGGACCGCGATTGCCATCCGCAAACGATCGCCGTCGTGCAAACTAGGGCCAGTTCGTTGGGCTATTGCGTGCTGGTGACCGACCCGTTCGACGCTTTGGAACAACATGAGTTTTTCGCGCTGATTCTGCAATATCCGGGCTGTAGCGGCGAGATTCATGATTTGACTGCCCCCATTGCCATCGCCCACCAAAAGCAAGCGCTGGCGACGGTGGCCGCCGACTTGCTGAGCTTGGTGTTGCTGAAGCCGCCGGCGGCGTTCGATGCCGATATCGCGGTCGGCAGCGCGCAGCGCTTCGGCGTGCCTATGGGTTACGGCGGTCCGCACGCGGCTTATTTCGCCACCCGCGACGAGTTCAAGCGTTCGGTGCCGGGCAGGATCATCGGCGTGTCCAGGGACGTGCACGGCCAGATGGCCCTGCGCATGGCCTTGCAGACTCGCGAGCAGCACATTCGCCGCGATAAGGCGACCAGCAACATTTGTACTTCTCAAGTATTGCTGGCTGTGATCGCCGGTTTTTACGCGGTTTACCACGGTGCGGCTGGCTTGCGTTTGATTGCCGGTCGGGTGCATCGCTACGCGCAAATTCTGGCCGCCGGCATCGTCGAAAGCGGGCATCAGGTGGTTAGCCTTTGTTATTTCGATACGATTGTCGTCCGCTTGCCCAACCGAGCCAAACGCATTGCCGCCCAAGCCGAGGAAGCCGGCATCAATCTGCGGGTGATCGACGCCGATCACGTCGGAATTTCGCTGGACGAAACCACGACTCGGGATCATCTGCGGGCGCTGTGGCAGGTGTTCGTGTCGCCGGTCGCCGATTTGCCGGACATCAACGGCCTGGATGGTCGATTGAGCGAATGCATTCCGGAAAACCTGTTGCGCGGCGACGCGATTTTGCAGCATCCGGTGTTCAGCCTTTACCACTCCGAAACCGAGATGATGCGCTACATGCGCCGGCTGGCGCGGCGCGACATCGCGTTGGATAGGTCTATGATTCCGCTCGGTTCGTGTACGATGAAGTTGAACGCGGCGACCGAGATGCAGGCGATCTCGTTTTACGAATTCAACGCGATGCACCCCTTCGTACCGCTGTATCAAGCCCAGGGCTATCAGCAATTGTTCGCCGAATTGGAAGACATGCTGTGCGACCTGACCGGCTTTCAGGCCTTTTCGTTTCAACCGAACGCCGGTTCGCAGGGCGAATATACCGGCTTGCTGGTGATCCGCAAATTCCTCGACGTCAATGGTCAAAGCCAGCGTACGGTGTGCTTGATTCCGGCGTCCGCGCACGGCACCAACCCGGCAAGCGCGGCGCTGGCCGGGTTGCAAGTCGTCGTCGTGGCTTGCGACGACCACGGCAACGTCAGCGTCGACGATTTGCGCGCGAAATTGGCCGAACATGGCGATCGCGTCGCGGCCTTGATGATTACCTATCCCTCAACCCACGGCGTTTACGAACAGGCGTTCCGGCAAATCTGCGAACTGGTGCATCAAGCCGGCGGCCAGGTGTATATGGACGGCGCCAACTTCAACGCGTTGGTTGGATTGTGCCGGCCGGGCGCGATAGGCGCCGACGTAATGCATTTGAATCTGCACAAGACCTTCTGCATTCCGCACGGTGGCGGCGGCCCGGGCGTCGGGCCTATCGGCGTGCGCGAGCATCTGGCGCCATTTCTGCCGGATCATCCGGTAGTGGAGGGCGTCAATCCGCTGAAGGGCGAACATGGCACGGTCGGCACGGTGTCGGCGGCGCCGTGGGGCTCGGCTAGCATATTGACCATCTCCTGGGCTTACATTGCGATGATGGGCGCGGCCGGTCTGAAACGGGCCACGCTGACCGCGCTATTGAACGCCAATTACGTCGCGCGCCGGTTGGCGCCGCACTATCCGATTCTGTACACCGATGCGAACGGCTGGGTGGCTCACGAGTGCATCATCGATTGCCACGAGTTCAAGAAGACCGCCAACGTCAGCGTCGAGGATATCGCCAAGCGTTTGATCGACTACGGCTTTCACGCGCCGACCGTGGCGTTCCCGGTCGCCGATACTTTAATGATTGAGCCGACCGAAAGCGAAAATCGGGCCGAAATCGACCGCTTTTGCGATGCGATGATCGCGATTCGGTATGAAATCCGCGAGATCGAAGCAGGGCGCGCGGCTATCGACAACAATCTTTTGCATAACGCGCCACATACGCATAGGCTGTTGCTGCAGGAATGGAACTTGCCGTATTCGCGGCAACAAGCACTGTTTCCGGATAGCCACCAGCATGACGACAAGTATTGGCCGCCGGTCGGCCGCATCGACAATGTCTACGGTGATCGCCACGTGTTCTGTAGCTGTCCTTTGGATTGGACGGAAGCGGATTCAGGCGCGGTTTGATGCTTGCAGCGACTCGGTATTTTTAGCTTCGGCGCGCCAATTCTCTTCGAAAACCGCGCAAGTGAGCGGAGCGCGACAGGGAAGTCAGTGGAAAAAGCTTGCAACAAAAAAAAACATCGTTATAATGCCCGAATCGAATGACAGACTTTAGGCGCGTAGCTCAGTTTGGTTAGAGCACCACCTTGACATGGTGGGGGTCGGTGGTTCGAGTCCACTCGCGCCTACCAAATATAAAGCACCGCATGACGGTGCTTTTTTTATTGTGGGATCGAAAAATGCCGGTAATTACACTTCCAGACGGTTCTCAACGCCAATTCGACCAAGCGGTTACCGTAATGGATGTCGCCACGTCCATCGGCGCGGGTTTGGCAAAAGCCACCCTGGCGGGCAAGGTCAATGGCCGATTAGTCGATGCGTCCACGCTTATTGAAACCGATGCCACTCTGCAAATTGTTACCGCCAAGGACGATGAAGGCGTTGAAGTGATTCGCCATTCGACCGCGCATTTGCTGGCTCAAGCCGTTAAGCAGTTATTTCCTTCAGCGCAAGTCACGATCGGTCCGGTCGTCGAAAACGGCTTTTACTACGATTTTGCTTTCGAACGCTCGTTTACGCCCGACGATTTGGCGGCTATCGAGAAGCGCATGCAAGAACTGGCTTCGCAAGATATATCGGTTAGCCGGTCGGTGTCGTCGCGCGACGAGGCGGTTAGCTTTTTCGAGGGTCTGGGCGAAAAATACAAGGCGGAAATCATTGCTTCGATTCCGGCCAACGAAGATCTGTCGCTCTATAAGCAAGGCGATTTCACCGATTTGTGCCGCGGCCCGCATGTGCCGAGCACCGGCAAACTAAAGGCGTTCAAATTAATGAAGATCGCTGGCGCCTATTGGCGCGGCGACTCCAAAAACGAAATGCTGCAACGCATCTACGGTACCGCCTGGGGCGATGCCAAGGAATTGGCGGCGTATCTGCATCGGCTGGAAGAGGCCGAAAAGCGCGACCACCGTAAAATCGGCAAGGTCCTGGATTTGTTTCATACCCAGGAAGAAGCGCCGGGCATGGTATTCTGGCACGACAAAGGCTGGACCATTTATCAACAGATCGAGCAATACATTCGCGAAAAATTGCGAGTGAACGGCTACGGCGAAGTCAAGACTCCGCAGATCGTCGATCGCAGCTTGTGGGAAAGGTCGGGTCACTGGGATAAATTCAGTGCGATGATGTTCACGACCAATTCGGAAAATCGCGATTACGCGGTCAAGCCGATGAACTGTCCGTGCCACATCCAGATTTACAACCAAGGCATCAAGAGCTATCGCGATTTGCCGGTCCGCTTGGCCGAATTCGGTTCCTGTCACCGTAACGAGCCGTCGGGTACCCTGCACGGTTTGATGCGGGTCCGCAACTTTGTCCAGGACGATGCCCATATTTTCTGCACGGAAGATCAGATCCAGTCCGAGGTTTCGGCGTTCATCGATCTTTTGTTCGAAGTGTACAAAGACTTCGGCTTCGATCAAGTGATCATCAAATTGTCGACACGCCCTGAAAACCGGGTCGGAGATGACGCGGTTTGGGATAAGGCGGAAGGCGCTCTTGAGTTGGCCTTGAACAACAAAGGCCTGGACTGGCAATTGCAACCTGGGGAAGGGGCTTTTTACGGTCCGAAGATCGAATTTTCATTAAAAGATTGCATTGGCCGGGTTTGGCAGTGCGGCACGATACAGGTGGATTTTTCGATGCCGGCCCGTTTGGATGCCAGTTATATCGGCGAAGACAGCGCTCGCCATGTGCCGGTGATGCTGCACAGAGCGGTGTTGGGCTCGTTGGAGCGTTTCATCGGTATTCTGATAGAGCAATACGCCGGAAATTTTCCGTTGTGGCTGGCGCCCGTCCAGGTCGTCGTGATGAATATTACCGACAAACAGGCCGATTACGCCGAACAAGTGCGTCTGGAGCTGGAAAAACAAGGTCTTAGAGTTAAAATTGACTTGAGAAACGAGAAGATAGGCTTTAAAATCCGCGAGCATTCCATGCAGCGTGTACCGTATTTACTGGTAATCGGTGACAAAGAGATGGAGAATAGGACCGTCGCGGTGCGTACGCAGCAAGGTGACGATCTGGGAAGTCTGGCGGTTTCGGAGTTGGTTGAACGCTTGAAACACGAGATTGCCGACAGGAAATAATAACAACGTGGAGGATTAGGGTATCAGCTCTAAAAAAGATGCAACACGCTTAAATACCGATATTACCGCTAGACGGGTTCGGGTGATAGGCGCAGAAGGTGAACAAGTCGGTGTAGTCTCAATAAACGAAGCTTTACAGCTTGCTTACGACGCAAATCTGGATCTTGTCGAGATTTCGCCGAATGCCGATCCTCCCGTTTGTAAAATCATGGATTTTGGCAAGTATCAGTTTGAGCAGAACAAAAAACTGCAAGCTGCCAAGAAGAAACAAAAGCAAATCCAGATTAAGGAAATCAAGTTCCGACCGGGCACCGAAGAAGGTGATTACCAGGTCAAGATTCGGAGTTTGGTCAAATTCCTCAACGAGGGCGATAAAACTAAGATTACCGTGCGTTTTAAAGGTCGCGAACTGACTCACCGTGAGTTGGGTATGGACTTGTTGAAGCGTATCGAAACCGACCTGGAAGAGCTGGCCTCCGTCGAGCAATTCCCCAAGTTGGAAGGTCGGCAGATGGTCATGGTTATGGCCCCGAAAAGAAAGAAATAATTAAGATTTCGCCGTTTCGATAAACGGTAGTCCGCGCGGGATGGTGCGGTCTTAAGGGCGTTTTGCCCAAAAATTCAATGGGGCCAAGCATTTTGCCTCACTGGGTTTTTTCTCAGGGATTATTACTTTGACTCACTGGAGAAAACAAATGCCAAAACTGAAAAGCCACAGTGGCGCGGGTAAGCGCTTCAAGAAAACCGGCACCGGCGGTTTCAAATGCAAGCAATCGCATAAGCGTCATATCCTGACCAAAAAAACCACCAAACGTAAAAGACAATTGCGTAAAACAGCCATCCTGCATCCATCGGATACGCCATTGGTAGCACGCATGCTGCCTTATAGTTGATCGATTCGTCATTTGCAGAGAGAGTTAAAACATGGCTAGAGTTAAACGCGGTGTCACCGCTAGAGCAAGACACAAAAAAATCCTGAAATTGGCTAAAGGCTATTATGGCGCCCGCAGCCGAGTCTATCGCGTCGCCAAGCAAGCGGTCATTAAGGCCGGCCAGTACGCTTACCGCGACCGTAAGGCTAAAAAACGCCAATTCCGCGCTCTGTGGATCGTGCGTATCAACGCTGCCGCGCGTCAGTTCGGCATATCCTACAGTCGCTTGATCAACGGTTTGAACAAAGCCAATGTTGCCATCGATCGCAAAGTCCTGGCCGATTTGGCCGTGCGCGACATCGAAGCGTTTGGCGAGATAGCCAAAGTCGCTATCGCCAACCAAAGCAAACCGTAACAAAATCCGAGTCGTCCGCGCGGACGACTCGCGGTCGCTACCTCTCCGCCAAGGCGGGGAGGGCTCCCCGGGAATCCGCTAAAGGGAGCGGTTACCCCCTCAATGTCAGACTATAGTGAGCTGAGTCGTGTCGGCTGGTATCGAAGATATTATTACGCAGGCATTACAAGCGCTTGCCAATGCACAAGATCTGGAACAGCTGGATCAGATCAGGGTTCATTATTTGGGCAAAAAAGGCCTGTTTACGGAGCGCATGAAGGCCCTGGGCGGTTTGGACCCCGAGCAGAGACGGAGTGTCGGTCAAGTTATCAATAATGCCAAAACCGCCTTTCAGGACGCGCTCGAAACGCGTAGGCAGTTGCTGGAGAATGCCGAACTCGAGGCTCGTTTGGCTGCGGGGCGAATCGACGTCACGTTGCCCGGTAGAGGGCAATCCAGCGCCGGACTGCATCCGGTAACCGTCACCCAGCGACGCATCGCCAAGATCTTCGCGGACGCCGGTTTTACGATCGCCGAAGGTCCGGAAATCGAAGACGATTACCACAATTTCGGCGCGCTCAACATACCCGAGCATCACCCGGCCAGGGCGATGCACGATACCTTTTATTTCGATGCGCATACCGTGCTGCGCACCCATACGTCGCCGGTACAAATTCGGGTCATGGAATCGGAGAAGCCGCCGCTGAAAGTCATCGCGCCCGGCCGCGTCTACCGTTGCGATTCCGATATGACCCATTCGCCGATGTTTCATCAGGTTGAGGGCTTTCTGGTCGATACCGACGTCAGCTTCGGCGACCTGAAGGGCGTCATATTCGAATTCCTGCGGGCTTTTTTTGAGAAGGAAGTCGACGTCAGGTTTCGGCCGTCTTATTTCCCGTTCACCGAGCCGTCGGCGGAGTTCGACGTTTCATGCGTCATGTGCGACGGCCAGGGCTGTCGCGTCTGTAAACAGACAGGTTGGCTGGAAGTTGGCGGATGCGGGATGATCCATCCGGAAGTCTTCAAGTCGGTCGGTATCGATCCCGAGCAATACTCGGGTTTCGCCTTCGGAACCGGTGTTGAGCGCTTGGCAATGATGCGTTACGGTATCAACGACCTGCGGATGTTCTTCGAAAACGACTTGAAATTTTTGCAACAGTTTAGGTAACGGTGGATTGAATCATGCAAGTTAGCGAAGCCTGGTTGAGGGAGCTGGTTAACCCGCCGATCGATACCGCCGCCTTGGTTGCTCAACTGACGATGGCCGGCTTGGAAGTCGATGCGGTCACGCCGGTCGCGGCGGAATTCAGCGGCGTCGTCGTCGCGGAAGTGCTGTCGACCGAGCAGCACCCCAACGCCGATAAGTTAAGAGTCTGTCGAGTCAATGTCGGCCAAGCCGAGCCTCTGCAAATCGTTTGCGGTGCCAGCAATGTCCGGCCTGGTTTGAAGGTGCCGGCCGCTCTGATTGGCGCGATCTTGCCCGGCGACTTCAAAATCAAGGAATCCAAGTTACGCGGTGAATTATCGTTCGGCATGCTGTGTTCGGAAAAAGAACTCGGCCTTGCGGCGACTTCAGACGGTTTGATGGAGCTGCAAAGCGACGCGCCGGTAGGCGTCGATATTCGCGAATATCTGTTGTTGAACGACAATATTATCGAGTTGGGATTGACGCCTAATCGAGCCGATTGCCTCAGTGCGGTTGGCGTTGCCAGGGAAATGGCGGTATTGAACAAGCAGGCGTTTACGCCAACCGAACCCGCCGCCGCCGAAATCGGTCATTCGGACGTGCTGGAAGTTCAGGTTGAAGCACCGGAAGCGTGCCCGGTTTATTTGGGACGCTTGATTAAAGGGATTGCTAGGGATGCCAAAACCCCGCTCTGGATGCTGGAACGCTTGCGTCGTAGCGGTGTCCGAGGCTTGAGCGCGGTTGTCGATGTCACCAATTACGTGCTCTTGGAATTGGGTCAGCCCTTGCATGCGTTCGATGCGGCTAAGCTGGCCGCGCCCGTCGTCGTTCGGCGCGCTAAGGCGGGCGAATCGCTGGCGTTGTTAAACGACCAAACCATCGAGTTGGACGACGGCAGTCTGATTATTGCCGATCAACGCCAATCCCTGGCATTGGCCGGTGTGATGGGCGGCAAGGACAGTGCGGTATCGGATCAAACTTGCGATATTTTCTTGGAATGCGCGTTCTTCACGCCGATTAGCGTAGCCGGCAAGGCTCGGCAATATGGCTTGCATACCGATTCGTCCCACCGTTTCGAACGTGGCGTCGATTTCAGATTGCAACATCGGGCCCTCGAGCGCGCGACGCAATTGATACTTGAGATTGCGGGTGGTAGCGCTGGTCCGATCACGGAAGCGGTCGACGAAGATGCGCTGCCGGCCCGTAGTCCGGTCAAGTTGCGTAGCGACCGAATTGCGAAGATACTCGGAATCGAGTTGTCCAACGAAGCGGTCGCAACCTTATTCCAGGGCTTGGGAATGACGGTTGCGCAAGTCGCGGATGGTTGGGAAATCACCCCGCCAGGATTTCGTTTCGATATATCCATCGAAGCGGATCTATTGGAAGAAATCGGCCGCATCCATGGTTATAACAACCTGCCCAGCAGCAATTTGCGCATGCGCGCCGAACTGGGCAAAGCGCCGGAAAATCGCTTGACGCTCGAGCGGTTGCAAGACGCATTGGTGGATAGAGGCTATCAGGAAGTTATCACGTACAGCTTTGTCGATGAGGCGATGCAAAAGGCCGTCGCACCCGGTGCCGAATTTATACGGATTCAAAACCCGATTTCGTCGGAACTGGCGGTCATGCGTACCACGCTCTGGTGCGGTCTGTTGAACGCCGCGCTTTACAACACTCATCGCCAACAAAGTCGAGTTCGCTTGTTCGAGTCCGGCCTGCGTTTCGTATATCGCGATGGTCAGATCCAGCAGCAAAAAATGCTCGCCGGGCTGGCCCTGGGTAGCGTTCATGCGGAACAATGGGCAGAGAAGGCCCGTAGGGTCGATTTCTTCGATGTGAAGGCTGATGTCGAAGCTCTACTCGCGTTAGGTGCGTCAGCCGCCGGTTTCCGCAGTGCTCAACATTCGGCCCTGCATCCTGGTCAGTCGGCTGAAATCGTTGGTTTAGAGGGCGACAGTATCGGTTGGCTGGGAATGTTGCATCCTTTGTTGGAAAAGCAGTTGGGTTTCGATAGTCCGGTATTTTTATTTGAATTGGCTCTCGATGCTTTAACGATTCGGCAAGTGCCCAGTTTCAGCCCGCTGTCTAAATTCCCGTCGGTACGTCGGGATTTAGCATTGGTGGTCGATCAGGCCGTTGCCGCCGGCGATATCGTCCGTTGTGTCCTAGACTGTCGGGAACCGGCTATTCGGGAAGCGGCGATTTTCGACGTCTACCAAGGGCAAGGCGTCAGTGAAGGTCACAAAAGCGTGGCCTTGAGCGTGGTATTACAGGATTTCGAGCAAACTCTGACCGACACTGAAATTGATGCTATATTTCGCAGGGTGCTCGATACTTTGGCGACCAATCTGAATGCAAAATTGAGGGAGTGATTGTGGCATTAACCAAAGCAGACATTGCGGAAAGACTCTTCGAAGACCTAGGCTTGAACAAACGAGAAGCCAAGGAAATTGTCGAATTGTTTTTCGAAGAAATTAAACGTTGCCTGGAGACCGGGGAGCAAGTGAAAATTTCCGGATTCGGCAAATTCGAGCTGAGAGACAAAAACGGCCGACCGGGCCGTAACCCTAAAACCGGAGAAGAAATCCCGATTACTCCACGCCGGGTCGTGACGTTCAGAACCGGACAGAAACTGAAAGCCCGAGTGGAAGCCTATGCTGGAACCCAGTAATAACAACGAGTTGCCGGTTATACCGGCGAAGCGCTATTTCACGATAGGCGAAGTTAGCGAACTATGCGGGGTTAAGCCCCACGTATTGCGCTATTGGGAGCAGGAGTTTAGCGAACTCAGTCCGGTAAAACGCCGCGGCAACCGCCGTTATTACCAACGACACGACGTATTGCTGATACGGCAAATCAGAGCGCTGTTGTACGAGCAAGGCTACACGATAGGCGGCGCCAGGGCGCATCTGGCCAGCGGTAGCGCCAAGGAAGACACGCTAAGGACCAAGCAGCTTATCCACCAGATGATAAGCGAACTGGAAGATATTTTAGAACTTTTGAAGTGATCAATCGGCAAAGCCGTGCTACAATAACCGGCTAATTTAGTTCATCAGCATTTCTTTTCGGGGCGTAGCGCAGCCTGGTAGCGCACTTGTCTGGGGGGCAAGTGGTCGTGGGTTCGAATCCCGCCGTCCCGACCAATTAAATCAACTACTTATAAAGCATGTGGTTGCTATAAGTTTCAGAATTGTCATTTCGGTACAACAATTTTCAATGCTTGCCGACTGATCGTTACTGGAAAGCTACTTACTCTCTTTGCTCTAGCCGGACTTGGTTAAAATCCTGGTCATCCAAATTAGTTGCAAACTAATCCCGGCCTGATTACCAAATTTTCTGGCAATATCTACGTTCAGCCACTCTAACGTTATACTATTCGGCCAACCGAATCGTTAGATAGGACTCCTGATTTATGGATAAAAACGAAAAGAAAGCCCTCAGCGAAACCGACATCTGCGACCTTTTCATCACTCCAGCTATCCGCGACGCCGGCTGGGACGCCTCCGACAAATCCGCCGCGAAGTAACTCTAACCCCTGGCCCCATCGTCGTTCGTGGCAATGTTTCCTCGCGCAATAAGAAAAAAAAGAAATTTGCCGACTATGTGCTGTAGTGAGAACCCGGCGTGCCCGTTGCGGTAGTCGAAGTCAAAGACAACAACCACACCGTCAGCCACGGTCTGCAACAAGCTTTGGGCTATGCCGAAATCCTGCAAGTGCCTAGCGCCTTTAGCTCCAACGGCGATGCGTTTGCCGCACACAACAAAGTCCCAGCTCCTAACGAAGACATCGAAACCGAATTCACCCTGGATGCCTTTTTGCCCCCAGACCAACTCTGGCAACGCTACAAGCAATTTCGCGGAATCACCGACCAAAACGAAAAACTGGTCATTCAGTCCCGAGGCTTCCGGTTTCTGGAGTGGGGCGAAGTCTCAGCAGCGCCGCCATTTATCGGCCACGAGGTGCCAATTGCTAAACTGACAAGCATCGCCGGCTAATTGTTTACAGCTTGAACATTGCACTAAGCCGGTTGTGACCTCGTATTCTATGTTCAAAACATGTTCCGCACGGCTTAGCGCCGCTGCCATGGTTGTCGCATCCTGACTGCACTACCCGAGGAGTTCATTGATGATGCTGGGATCGTTTTCGCCAATGACTGCCAAGTAATCTAGTAGCTTCTGACGATCACTGGCTGATAGCTCTACTTTCAGCTTGATGCTCTTTTTGTCTGACGGAACCTGCGGAACCTCTGTTATTAAATTAAAACAGGCTAAAAATTGCGTTTCAGGTAAAATCCGCAGTCCAAATCCGGCGCGATCCCGCCGCCGGCAATCTCTGCTATTCTGACATTTCCCTCTTGTTATCAAATGGATATGAGTTTTTTTGCTCGCGTGATTTTTTTAGCGCTTTGCCTGTATTCCGTGGTCGGCCGAGCTGCCGATGTCGGCAATGCCGGCTTTCTGATTTTGAATTACCACGACATTCTGGAAGAGGAAGAGCGAGTGCCGCCGTTCGACAGGATCGCGGTCAACAAAACCCATCTGGAAGACCACTTCGCCTGGCTGAAAAAGAACAACTACCATGTCATCAGCATTCAGGATTTAGTGGATGCCCAGCACGGTGAGAAGGCGCTGCCCAGCAAGGCGGTGATTCTGACCTTCGACGACGGCTATTTGAGTTTTTATACCCGAGCCTTGCCCTTGTTGAAAAAGTACAAGTATCCGGCGACGTTGGCGGTGGTCGGTTCGTGGTTGGATCAAAAAGCCTCGCACAACAATATTCCGCTGATGAGCGCGGCCCAGGTTCGCGAAGTGATGGCCAGCGGTTTGGTCGAGATCGCTTCGCATAGCTACGACCTGCATCATGGCGTGGTCGCCAATCCGCAAGGTAGTGAAGAAAGCGCCGTCACGTCCAGACTTTACAGTAGCGAATACGAAGAGTACGAAAAAGACGAGGATTATCGAAAACGCCTGTTTCAGGAGCTTAATAAGAGTTCGGAGCGACTGTTGCAGGTATTGGGTCAGCGGCCCCGTGTGATGGTATGGCCCTACGGCGAATACAACACTATCGCGCTGGAAGCCGCCAAAATGGCCGGCATGTCATTGACGATGGGTTTGGACGACGGGGTGAACACGCTGGCCAACGTTCGCGCGATGAAACGGATGATGTTGGCTGACGATCCCAATGTTCAACAATTCGCGGAAATCGTCACCAAAAAACGCGTGGGGAGAGAGTTGCGGGTCGCGCATGTAGACATGGACTATATCTACGACGACGACGAGGAGCAGACCGCCAAAAACTTGAGCGCGTTGGTCGAACGGATCGCGCAGAGCGGCGCCAATACTGTTTATCTACAAGCCTATTCCGATCCCGATGGCGACGGCAACGCCGATAAATTGTATTTCCCGAATCGGCACCTGCCGGTACGCCGGGATATGTTTAATTACGTGGCGTTTCAATTGCGTAAGCGTGCCGGCGTCAAGGTCTACGCCTGGATGCCGATCATGGCCTACAAGGCCGACGTGCCGTTGAAGTGGTATGTTAAGGAGTGGCGGGACGGCGAGCCGCAGTTATCTCGGCACGTCTACACCCGCTTGTCGCCGTTCAACCCGGAAGCTCGCCAATTCGTCGGCGAAATTTACGAGGACTTGGCCAAGCATTGCGATTTCAACGGTATTTTGTTTCATGACGACGGCATTCTGTCCGATTTCGAGGATGCGTCGCCCCAGGCATTGGAGTTTGCCCGCGACGTTTGGGGATTGCCGGCCGAATTCGACAAACTCCACGCTTCCAGCGAACTGCGTCTCCGCTGGGCGCAACACAAGACCGAGTTGATCGGCCAGTTCACCGACTATTTGACCGATCGAGTGCGCTTTTACCGCCCCTATATTTCGACCGCGCGCAATTTTTATTCGCTGCCTTTGTTGAAGCCGTATAGCGAGGAGTGGTATGCCCAATCGTTTCCGGCCTTTATGAAGCATTACGACTATGTGGCGATCGAGGCGATGCCGTTCATGGAAGATGCCGAGAATCCCAAGCAATGGTTGACGGAATTGGTGCAGAAAACCGCGCAAGTGCCTGGCGGCTTAGACAAAATGGTGTTCGAACTGCAAACGGTGAATTGGAAAAAACAGCAGGACATCCCGATGGCGGTATTCGGCGAACAATTTCAGATTCTGAAAAAAAACGGCGCCAAGCACATCGGCTATTACCCGGATAACCTGTATCACGACCAGCCCAAGTTGGAAGAATTGAAGAAGTATTTTCCGGTCGCCAGGAAGGAATAAGCCCTTATGGATGACATCATGTCTCAACCGTGGTTCGAACAGCTGATTGACTGGAAACTGCTGTTGCAGGAACGTTTGCAAGACTTACCTTGGGAGCACATCGACGAATGGTTGTCGCGCTTCGTATTTTACTATCCGTTGCTGATGGCCTACGTCTGGATGCTGGGCGGCATCCTGTATTACTGGCGTTGGGAACGCAAGCGCGGTAGCGTTTGGTCGGACGTTCCGGATTTGGCCGAATACCCGCCGGTGTCGATTCTGATCCCTTGTTACAACGAGGGCGAGAACGTCCGCGAGACCATCGAATATGTGCTGCACCAGAAGTACCCGAACTTCGAAATCATCGCGATTAACGACGGCAGCAAGGACAATACCTTGGAAATTCTGCACGAGTTGGCCGACCAACATCCTAAGCTGCGGGTCGTGAATCTGGCCAGCAACCAAGGCAAGGCCGTGGGTTTGCGCACCGCGGCCTTGTTGGCCAACAGCGAAATCCTGATCGGCATCGACGGCGACGCGCTATTGGCGCCTAACGCCACCGCCTGGATCGTCAGGCATTTTTTGGAAGATCCGAACGTCGGCGCGGTGACCGGCAATCCCCGCATCCGTAATCGCTCGACACTGCTGGGCAAGATTCAGGTCGGCGAATTTTCGGCGATCGTCGGCATGATCAAGCGCGCGCAGCGCTCTTACGGACATATCTTTACGATTTCCGGCGTGATAGCGGGCTTTCGCAAGTCCGCGTTGCACGATGTCGGCTATTGGAGTCCGGACATGGTGACCGAGGACATCGACATCAGTTGGAAGTTGCAACTGGCCGGCTGGATGATACGCTTCGAGCCGAATGCCTTATGCTGGGTGCTGATGCCGGAGACCTTGAAGGGCTTGTGGAAACAGCGTAGCCGCTGGGCGCAAGGCGGCGTCGAGGTGATGCTGCGCTATTTTCGCTCGCTGTTTAACTGGCGCAGCCGCGGTATGTGGCCTTTATACCTGGAATGCTGCATTAGTCTGAGCTGGGCGTTTTTGGTCGTGGGCATGTTGGCTTGGGTGCCCTGGCAATGGATTTCCGCCCAGCAGCCGGCCGAGGCTCTGGAGGACCTGTCGCCGCATTGGACCAGCATGCTGTTGTGCGTGACCTGCCTGATCCAATTTGGGGTGAGTCTGGCGATCGATGCGCGCTATGAGCGCCAGAACGGCCAGTCCGCGCAGCATTACTACTGGATGATTTGGTATCCGATCGTGTATTGGTTGATCAATGTCGGCACGACCATCAACGGCTGCATCAGCGCATTGCGTAAGAAGCGCGGCCAACGAGCGGTCTGGGTCACCTTGGACAGAGGTTTGCGGCGCAAATGAAGGATATCATCATCAATCAGCCGCACCTGCAAAGCGTGCGGCAGAAGTTTGGTTCGGCGCTGCTGGCGCTCGCGAGTTGGCTGTTGTGGCTATATTTCTTGACACCCTTATTCACGCTTGGGGCCTGGCTGATGGGTTTGAAGAGTCTGTCCGACGAAATCCGCTGGTTCGGCGGCTACAAAACCCTGTTGGAGCTGATGCAGCTCTATGCCGAAATTATATTGGTCATAGCGCTGCTTTGGTTGGTGTGGACGGTCTATCTGGCTTGGCTACGTGCGCATCGTCCGCCGCATCGGCCGCCGCCGGTGACTGACTCGCAGTTGGCCACCGCCTTCAAAGTCGACGTCGAGCTGTTGAGCAAAGCGCGTACGGGTAATAAGTTGACCGTGCATTTCGACGACCACGCCGTCATTACCCGGATCAACAACGGTCCTTGAATCGACCAGCCGGCGCGGGTGGCTTTTGTCCGGACAGGGCTTGATGCTACACTGTAAAGACCCGTTTTTAAGGATCAATGACCATGCAGCTTGCAATCTCGGCGCTAGGCAACAAGGCTAGCGGCTTCATCGTGGAAATTTTATCGGCATTGAGTGCCTGTCAGTGCACGGTGATCGAGTTGCGTACCGCTAATCTGACCCAACTGAGTTCCGCCTATTTATTGATATCCGGCAACTGGAATCATATCGCCAAATTGGAAGGCATGCTGGATGCCGTCAAGCTGCGTTTCAACCTGCAAATCAGTTATCTGAGGCCCGAGGACGGCAAATTGGATATTGAGGGCGTGCCTTATACGCTGGAAACCATTTCAGTGGATAAGGACGATGTGTTGTTCGCGGTCAGTGCGTTTTTGATGGAGCGGGGCATCACGATCGAGGAAGTGAGTGCCAGCCGCCATCAAGCGCCGTTCTTCAACAATCCGGTTCTATCCAGCCGTTTCGTGCTGCTGGTTCCGCCGGACGTGCGGATTCTGTCGTTGCGGGAAGAGTTTTTGGATTTCTGCGACACCTTGAATATCGATGCGATTTTGGAACCTATCAAAAGGTAACGTGATGACTCTTTCTATTGGCGCCCCTGTTCCTGATTTTGAAATTGCCGCCACCGGCGATAAAACCATTCGTCTCGGCGACTACCGGGGTAGGAAACTGGTTTTGTATTTCTATCCCAAAGACAATACGCCGGGCTGCACTCAGGAAGGTATTGCGTTTCGCGATAATATAGACCGCTTCTCTCAATTGAATGCGGTGATCTTCGGGATTTCCCGCGACAGCGTTAAAGTACACGAAGGCTTTAAAGCCAAGCAACAATTTCCGTTCGATCTGCTGGCCGACCAGGACGAGGTGCTTTGTCGTTTGTTCGATGTGATCAAGACCAAGAATATGTACGGCAAACAAGTATTAGGCATCGAACGCAGCACCTTCGTCATCGACGAAAACGGGGTATTGCTGAAGGAATGGCGTAAGGTGCAGGTCAAAACGCATATCCCGGCAGTCTTGGCCTATTTGGAAAGTCTGGCCTGATTCCCCGGTCGAGCTGGCCCTCCCTAGGTGTTTAAGGAATCGCTAGGGAAGTCCCCGTTGGGTTAATTCGCGCGATTGCCGCCCAAAAAGCGATCTGCCGCCGCTTAGTTGGAACGCCCGATACCCGATAGGTTTTCCGGCCTGATTTCAACTTCTTACGAGCGCTAGGCCGCGCCCGCTCTAGCGTTCGTTCCATTGCCCGTCCTAGCTCGCGGCCCGCTTAAGATTGTTTAATCGGGTGGTTTTGGCGATAATGCCGTGACATATTAATCATTTGGACACCAAACATGAACGAAATGCTGACCTCCGGAATTGAAGTCATGTTGATTGGCATGGGCATGGTTTACGCATTTTTGGCCATGCTGATCGTCGCGATCAGCTTAATGTCGGCGTTTATCCAACGCTATTTTCCGGAACTGCCGGCTCAGTATCCGGATGCTCCGGTCGCTCAAAGCGGTGACAAAGCCGTGGTTGCCGCCATTGCGGCGGCGGTACATCAATACCGCAAGAAACATCGAAAAGCATAAGCCTTGCCCAAAAGGCATCGATATACGACCCAAAAAAGTCATTAGGAGATAGAGAGTGGAAAAGGTTATCAAGCCCCTGGGAATCACCGAGGTGGTGTTGCGAGACGCCCATCAGTCGATTCTGGCAACCCGGTTGCGTATCGAGGATATGCTGCCGATCTGCGAGCAGTTGGATCAAATCGGCTACTGGTCGCTCGAGTCTTGGGGTGGCGCCACTTTCGACGCTTGCGTGCGCTATTTGGGCGAAGATCCTTGGGAGCGTTTGCGCTTGCTCAAAAAAGCCATGCCGAACACGCCGCAACAGATGTTGTTTCGCGGCCAGAATATTCTAGGCTATCGGCACTATGCCGACGATGTAGTCGATAAATTTGTCGAGCGTTGCGTCGTAAACGGTATCGATGTGTTCCGGATATTCGACGCGATGAACGACATGCGTAATATCGAACGCGCCGTCAAAGCCGTTCTAAATACCGATGCTCACGCCCAGGGCACGATTTCGTATACCACCAGTCCGGTGCATACCATTAAAAAGTGGGTCGAACTGGGCAAACAGATCGAGGACATGGGTGCCCATTCGATCTGCATCAAGGACATGGCGGGTTTACTAACACCTTACGACGCCTACGAATTGGTCAGCAAATTGAAACGGGCCGTGGCCATTCCTATTCATATGCAATGCCACGCCACCACCGGCCTGAGTGTCGGGACCTATATCAAGGCCATCGAGGCCGGCGTCGATAACGTCGATACCGCGATCTCGTCGCTGAGCATGACTTACGGTCACAGCCCCACCGAAACGGTCGTGGCGATGATGGCTGGTCAAAAGCGCGATACCGGCCTGGATTTGGTCAAGCTGGAACGTATCGCCGATTATTTCAGGGAAGTCCGTAAAAAATACGCGCAATTCGAAGGTAGTTTGAAAGGCGTGGACGGCCGCATCCTGATTTCGCAGGTACCCGGCGGCATGCTGACCAATATGGAAAGTCAATTGAAGGAGCAGGGTGCTTCCGATCGTTTCGACGAGGTACTGCTCGAGATTCCCAAGGTTCGCAAGGATCTCGGTTACATCCCCTTGGTAACGCCAACCTCGCAAATTGTCGGTACTCAGGCCGTGTTGAACGTGCTGTCCGGCGAACGTTACAAAACCATCAGCAAGGAAACCGCCGGGGTATTGAAAGGCGAGTACGGCGCGACGCCGGCGCCTGTCGATAAGGCATTACAGGCCAGAGTGTTGAATGGCGGTGAGCCGATCACGTGCCGGCCCGCCGATTTGCTGGAGTCGGAAATGGACAAACTGATCGCCGAAGTTAAAGCCAAGGCGGCGGCCGAAAATGTCAAATTGGCCGAGAATGTCGAGGAAGATGCGTTGATCGACGGTTTGTTCGCTCAAGTTGGTTGGAAGTTCATTCAAAACCGAGGCAACCCGGCCGCGTTCGAACCCGTTCCGGGCGCGGAGTCCACCGTCGTTGCCGCCGCGCCGACACCGGCGCCGGTTTGCTCCGAAAGCCCGACTGAGAGTTACACCGTCAACGTGGACGGCAAGAATTTCCACGTGGTGGTAGCTCCGGGCGGCGGCGCGGCCGAGATCGTTGTACAGCCGATTGCCAGCAAATTGGTCATCGACGAAAGCGGACCCATGTTGGCGGCTACCGCGCCCATCGTCAGCGGCAAGGGCGTGGTCGAGTCGCCGCTGGCCGGCGTCGTATTGCGAGTTAATGTCAACGTCGGTTCGCATTTGTCGGAAGGCGACGTGGTGTTGATCATGGAAGCCATGAAAATGGAAACCGAGATTCGCGCCAAGGTGGCCGGCATCGTTAGCGCCGTCAACGTCAGGCAGGGCGACTCGGTGGCGGTCGGCGACATCCTGGTCACGTTGTAAATATTCGTCAGGCCTTTAGCGAACCAATCAAGAGCTCCATGGAAAATATCAGACTATTGTGGGAAAACACCGGCATCTATAACGCGACCGGATCGCAGGTCGCTATGATGGCGGTCGGATTTCTATTGCTGTATTTGGCCATTAAAAAAGGGTTTGAACCCTTGTTGTTGCTGCCTATCGGTTTCGGCGCGGTACTGAGCAATATTCCAGCCGCCGGCATGATAGACGAGGGCGGTATCTTGTACTACATGTATTACGGCATTAAAGCCGGCGTGTTTCCGTTGTTGATCTTCATGGGTGTCGGTGCGATGACTGACTTCGGCCCGATGCTGGCCAATCCCAAAACCTTATTTCTGGGGGCCGCCGCTCAATTCGGCATCTTCGCCACATTGTTCGGCGCGTTGGCTTTGAATGCGGTCCCAGGCATGCAATTCAGCTTGCGGGAAGCCGCCGCGATCGCGATTATCGGCGGCGCCGACGGTCCGACCGCGATTTACGTAGCGTCTAAATTGGCGCCGGAATTACTCGGTGCCATCGCGGTCGCCGCCTATTCCTACATGGCGCTGGTGCCGTTGATTCAACCGCCGATCATGCGTGCGCTGACCAGTGAAGCCGAACGCCGGATCGAAATGCAGCAATTGCGTAACGTCGGCAAGACCGAAAAAATTGTGTTCCCTTTGATGCTACTGGTGTTAACTGCCTTCCTGCTGCCGTCGGCCGCGCCGCTGGTCGGAATGTTTTGTCTCGGTAACCTGATGAATGCCTCGGGTGTCGTCGATCGCTTGAGCAAGACTGCCCAGAACGAATTGATTAATATCGTCACGATCTTTTTAGGTTTGTCGGTCGGATCCAAACTCAGCGCCGAAGCCTTTTTGAAAGTCCAGACCTTGGGCATCCTGGGTTTGGGGGCGATCGCGTTCGCGATCGGTACCGCCAGCGGCGTCATCATGGCCAAGATCATGAACCGATTCAGCAGTACGCCAATCAATCCGCTGATTGGCGCCGCGGGGGTATCGGCGGTGCCGATGGCGGCCAGGGTAGCCAACAAAATCGGTTTGGAAAGCAACCCGCACAATTTCCTGCTAATGCATGCGATGGGGCCGAACGTGGCTGGCGTGATTGGTTCTGCGGTTGCGGCCGGTGTGTTGTTGAGTTTGGTGCGTTGATAGTCTGACCAATTTTATGACAGCCGAAGCCGAGGCTCGAAAGGCGAGTGTTCTTTGGCTAACCTCAAGCTACCCGCGCTACCAAAACGATAGTGCATCGGTTTTTCTACGCTACTTGGCCGAAGCGCTTGCCAAACAAAATTTCGATATTCGGGTGTTAGCACCCGATCATCCGGATCAATGTTCATACGACTCCGCCGTTTCCCTCCAGCATTTTCGTTACAGTTTCAATCGACGTAAACAGGCGCTGGCGTACGGTTCTGGCATATTGCCAAATCTGCGAGTTAGACCGACGCTGATTTTTCAGGTGCCTGGATTCATCGCGGCGATGTTTTTCCGCGCCGCCAGAGAAATCGTCCGTGATAAACCCACGTTGCTTCATGCCCATTGGATTTTTCCGCAAGGCACACTGGCTGTGTTGTTAGGCAAACTGTTTAAGATCCCGGTGTTAGTCACCGCGCATGGTGCGGATGCGTTCGGATTAACTGGGCCTGGGCTGGCGGCGATAAAGCGCTGGACCGTCCAGCAGGCATCGGCTTGGACTAGCAATACCCAGGCGACGGCCGGAGCAGTGGCTTGCAAGCATCGCGGTGCGGTTATTTTACCGATGGGCATACCCTTCGACTGCTTCGCGGCGGTTTCTAAACCGATAGTGACCGATAAAAGTCATCCCGAAAAATACGTGGTGTTGTTTATCGGTCGCTTAGTCGAAAAGAAGGGCGTGGCCGATTTAATCATGGCGTGCGCCCGGCTGCCAAATGACTTGCACCAGCGAGTCGAGCTAAGGATTATTGGTGATGGCGAGGAACGGCAAGCGCTCGAAATGCAAGCCCTACGCTTGGGCATCTCGCACCGTGTGACATTTCTCGGACGAATCGCGAACCACGAGTTACCGGACCACTACGCAAATGCCGATATATTTGTTGCCCCGTCGATAGTCGATTCGAGCGGCGATACCGAAGGGCAGGGCGTTATATTGCTGGAAGCCATGGCGGCTGGGGTACCTGTGGTCAGCACCAGAACCGGCGGTATCGGCGAAGTGATCGAACACGCCGTGAACGGTATTTTGGTTGAGCCTAATTGTCCGGAACAATTGGCCGAAGCCCTGACGACCTTGATTCAAGATCGGCAATATCGTCAACGATTGAGTGACGCGGGGAAAATCACCGCGAGTAAATACGATTGGAAAGCGGTTTCCGAGACGTTTGCGACGGTTTACCAGAAACTCATTCCGATTGTAAGTATGGATGCGGTTAGTTAGCCCTCGCCAAGAAAACTTGGGCGATTTTCAAACTATTAGCGACCACTTGATGCATGTCGTAATAAATATATTGGCCGCAACGGCCGATAAAGGTCATATGCTTCAGTTGTTCCGCTTTAGCTTTATAGCGCTTATATAACTGTTGCGGCTCGCCGGATACCGTCTTAACCGGATAATAGCGCTCGAAACGATTGTCCTCGTCGCGGCACGGCATTTCCTTGGTCAGCAACACCTGTTCGGCGCCTAAATTACAACCAGGATATAAACGCCAGTCGGTTTGCCGGGTATAACGTCCGTCATCGGTAAAATTTATGGTGGGTGTCGGTTGATGATGTTTCGCTACCAATTGATGCTCAAACTTGATGGACCGATAAGGCAAGCGCCCGAAACATTCATCGAAATAAACATCGATCGGCATCGAATTGAATACGTGGAAATACTCGTGTTCCATAGCTTTATCGAATTCGCAATTTAAAACAATGGAAATCGCCGGGTGGTCCAATAGCTTTTTGAACAGGCCGATATAACCATCCGCCGGCATAGCCTGAATACTATCGTTAAAGTAATCTGCGTTGTCGTCATAGCGTATCGGCAAACGTTTCAACACTTCGGCCGGTAATTCCGTTAAATCCAAATCCCACATCTTACGTGTGTAACGGCCGAAAAATAACTCGGTTAAATCCGGCCCGAATACGTTTTCCGCTACTTGTCGCGCGTTACTTGGGTTTTCATAGGGAATCCGCAACGAGTTTAAAAACGCTCTGACCGCGCCTTCATTCGCGAAATTTTGCGAATAAACACGGTTAATGGTGGTTCGATTAATAGGCAAAGGCACATAACCTACGTCATCGACCCAGGCTTGAACCTGATGTCGATAAGGTAGCCACTCGGTAAATCGCGACAGATAATCGAAAATCCGCTGGTCGTTGGTATGAAAAATATGCGGACCGTATTGGTGAACGCGTAAACTCAAGTCCGGACTAATCGGGTCATACGCATTGCCGGCAATATGGTCGCGTCGGTCAATCACTTTCACGTTAAACCGCCCGCTATCGGCCAACTGCCGTGCAATCACAGCGCCGGCAAACCCGGCGCCAACGATGAGAATATCCGCTATCATGAGTTAATCCATTCGATAAGGCGACGAGCTTGGTCTGCCCAACTCGGAATCGTCAGGCGAACTGTATAGCCGGAGTCCAATAAATAACAAGCCTTGTTGCAGAAGTCGGCCAGATCATCCTGTGTATATAAACATTCCGGGTGATCGCGAAAGGTTTGCCCAACCGCGCCGACATTCGTGGCTAAAATCGGCGTTTCGGTGGCGAGAATCTCGTAGGTCTTTTGCGGAAAGGCATATCGGCCGAACTCGCTATCGCGCAGACAAATTATTGCCAAATCAATCGCGCCATAAAAGCCGTTAATTTGACGATGCGGCAATAGACCTAAATAGTGAACGCGCGGATGATTGGGGATAGGGCAGCTAAGGTCAGTTGGTCCGGCCAACACTAAATGAACCGAACCGTCGTTATCGGCTAATTGCAAAAAACCGGCGTAGAGCAAATCGACACCGCGATTTCTGTCCAGCGAACCGGCCAAGCCAATTAGTTTTGCATGAGTAGGCAAATGAAGTTGTTGCCTGCATAAAGCTTTATCCTGTGGAAAAAAATCATTGCCAGCGATCGTGCTTTCCAACGTGATGACGTTGCGATGCTGGTAACGTTGCCGAATATAATCGGCAAGCGGTTCGCTGACACAACTAATGCCTTCGGCGTTTCTTATCGCCAGACGATATAAAGGCAAAAGTCCCGGTAATTTTGCCAGCCCGAAACTCTCATAATTATCGTAAAGATCGAGATAATAGGGTATCTTAAAAAGTTGGGCGAATAGAGCGGTTATAACGGCATGAAGACAGTCAGAGCTACCCAATAAAATATCCGGTTTAAATTGCTTAATAAGCAAAAATGTGTTGGCAAAGTATCTCGGCAAACCGGGGGCTATTAACCTGCCGGCATCGAAGCTATGCCACTCTAAAGAACTCGAATTATTTTTTATATGTATAAAATGACCGGAAGTACAACGATGGTAGCCAAGACAAATTCCCCGGATATCGTGCCCGCTTAATGCTAATGCTTTTGGCAGTTCATAAAGCCTAGCATAACGGTCGTCAATGACGTCGTTTTGCATATAGTGGCGCTTACATAAGAAAACAATTCTCATTTAAATTGAGAAATATATTTTCCAGCAAAAAAAATACAGCGATAAATAATAAATGCTGTGTTTTTAATTTTGCTGTTTTTAATGACGCGTGATCCGTTTTCTGTTAAGAGAATAGCAAAGCTAGAAAATAGCATAAATATATTTAACTGATTGCCAACTGCGATAGAAGGCCTAATAATCGATTTTAATAACGCTAACGAAAACTTAGTGGCGGACAAATTGGTGTCTATGACATAATGTATTGTGTTATCGCCAAATGCTGAATAGCTTAGTTGACCATAATTATGATCATAAATTACCAAATAATTGTTATCGGGAATAATATCTGGTTTAAAGTGTGTGGCCGTGGTTGGGATGTAAGCCTGGGAAGGCCATTTTCCTCGAATATCATTTTTAAAATCAGTAATGGCTGATTCAACAGAATAAGAATAATCGACAATCCCCATGTAGTGGTAAAATTCCTGCAGTTCTTCGTAAATTGCTAAAAGCTTGGCTAGGGCAGTTTTAGATTTTGAGTATTTGTTGAAAAAATATAGCTTGTTCCTGACTCTGTAGTAAACACGCCATACATTGGATGGCTTGTAACCATTGAAATGATGCCAAACAACAGAATTTGTGTTGCAGAGTATCATTTTGCCGAAGGACTTTATTCGTGTTGACCATTCTATGTCATCCCAGAAGATAAACATCTCCGGATCGATTTTTCCATAAAGTTTGACATCGGTCATCCTGGCGAGCATGGAGCAAGCAGCGCAGTAATCAACCTCGATAGCGCCGGATGTCGATTTATCTAAATGCCTGGGTTTGCCATGATTGTTTAATGTAATGTTGGCCTTTTTCCAGTTAATATTGCCACCGCATTCTTGTACAATGTCGCTGCCGACTATTAATATTTGTGAACCGCAGATGCTGGCATCTGGAGTGCTTTCCAAAGTATTGACCAAATACAATAATGCATCTTTATCGACGATTACATCGTTATCCAGTAGCCAGCAATAGGTATACTCGTTATCTTGTGCGTATTGCAAGCCTATATTAAAGCCGCCGGCTCCTCCGGTGTTTTCTGGGTTGCTTATGACAATGGTGTCTGGAAAATATTCCGCGATAGCGTCGCTTGTTTGGTCGGTAGAGCAGTTATCGACCACGACCACGTCGTAATTTGGATAACTAAGAAGTTGTAATGACTTTAACAGCTCTAAAACGAATGTTTTTTTATTCCATGTTACTATGACAATTGCAACTTTAGAGGTCTGCATAAGTGTTATTTAAAACTCGCTGATAGATTTTTAAATGTGCCGCCAAGAATAGCTCTTTGGTGTAGCGTGCTTTTACTTTTTGCAGGCCGGCAGTACGCCATGCCTCTAATAGTTTAGGATTATTAACGGCATAATGTAAGCCATCGACTAAGCCTTGTACATCACCGGTTTTCACTAACCAGCCAGTTTTGTTGTGTTCAATAACTTCTGGGACGCCACCTGTTGCAAAAGCAATGGCTGGTGTTCCGCAAGCCATGGTTTCAATGGCCACACAACCGAAAGAATCGGCAAGTGTTGGATATAAAAATATATTAGCAGCTGCGTAATATTGCGCTAATAATTGATCGTTATAAATATATCCGGTAACTTTTACGTCAAGGTCTTGAAAAAAGTGTTTTTGATGTCGCTCCAGCTTCCCTACGGCGATGATAAACGGATGGATGCCGCTCTGCTTTAGTGCTGTAATAGCTAAATGATTACCTTTATGGTGGTCGGATAAGCTAGTTGCTGATAGCAATACAATAAATCTATCGAGCGGTAAGCCTAAAATTCTTCTAACAGAGTTTTTATCTAATGGTTTATAAATATCTAAGTCAACGTAATTAGGAATAATGATAGGATCGACTTTAAATTTCACTACTCGTTTGGCTTGCTCCGCTAACCAACGGGAAGGCATTATAGGTATAACAGGTAGTTGGTTTAATAAGTTTAGCTTATAGCGTTGCATATAGCCGGTTAAGTCAATGGATGTTCCCAACGGCAATTTATCAAGTTGTGGGCAATGTTTGCATCCTGAATATAAAGCATTGCAATCCATGGGGGCGATACAACCGCCAGTAAACGGAGAGCAATCGTGGAACGTCCAAATAACCGGCTTACGTTTAGCCAGCCACTTTAAGGAAATGGGCGAAAAGGTGAAGGAGATATCGTGAAAGTGATATAGCAAGTAACTAGTGCGTTTTCTCAGTAAATGGATCAATAACTCGGGAGTAAGAAAATCTGGTAAGCCAATTACTCTGGAAAATATGGCGAATGTGCCTTGAAGTAAGGATAGCCATTGACCGCCGTGTAATTTGAAGGTATACCAATCGGCATTTACGCCGGGACGTCCAACCCAGTGATGAGCTTCGTCGTCCTGAGAATTATTTAGCAATTGCGTTAAGCCTGCGGCGATTCGGCTGGCCCCTCCGCCTGTAGCGTCGGATTTGCTAATGACAGCAATATACATATTATTATTTAGTGAGGCGGTGTTTTATATATCTCCATATCATTATCAGTGCGTAATAAAATTTGGTTAATGAATGGGGGGTCAAATCACTCTGAATAAATTCTAAAGCTGCGCTTGGTCTTACAAATGCAGCGCGTAGACAAGCTGTTGTCCATCTAAACTCTAGTTCTTGTCTTAAGGTTTTTTTTGAATATATCTGTGTTTCTAAATTCGCATTTTCAATCTTATGTAACCAACGCGAACAATCCATAAGTGATGGAATGTTAGTTAGGGTAAAGAAATTGGGATTTGCCATAAAACTGTGACACATAAATTCTTTTTCATTTGGGTATAAATCTAGTTTCGTTAATTGATGTTTACGAATGGCATTGGCCTTTTGAAACTGTCTATCTAAATATTCAACGCGTTCTATAGTTGGATGTATACGGTAACGTAGTAAAGTTTCTTTTATGTTCGAAAAAATGATGTTTTTGTCTTCAGCCAATCTGCACCATAAATCGTAATCCTCGGCAGGTGTGGTTTCTATTCGATAGCCATTAGTTGATTCTAAGACTGTGTGTTTTCGGAACATTACAGTGGGATGAAAAAAGCTTGTATCAAATAGTAGTCTAGGCAGTATATTTTCGTGATTGGAAGGTGTTTTTACTATGCGCCATAAAAATTCGTAAATCCTATAGTAAGAACCAATTACATCAATTTCAGGGTTGTTTTTAAGAAAGTTCCATTGTTTTTCAAGGCGATCTGTTGTGGAAATGTCATCAGCATCCATTCTTGCAATCAATGGCGCCTTTGAGCGTGCTAAACCAATATTCAATGATGATGCTATGCCTATATTATTTTTGTTATGGATGGCTTGTATTCTATGGTCTAAATTTGCATATTTTTTTATTATTTCAAATGTGTTGTCTGTTGATCCATCATCAATTATCAAAAACTCGAAATCTATAAAACTTTGTTTAAGTATGCTTTCAATTGATTCGGGCAAATATTCTGCGCCGTTGTAGACAGGCATTATCACTGAAATTAACGGAGGACTCATAATCTGATCCAAGTTACCGGTATCATGTCATTTGTTTGTAAAGTATTATCACGAAACCAATGCTGTGGGGCAATAACAGTTTTTTCCGGATTTTGGTTGAGCCATGCTCCCCACCAGCTAAATGAACTGTTAGCGATAATATTATGTTTGCACTGGCTCATTAGAAATATTTCATCGCAATCAGAAAACTCATTATCAAGTTCGATAAACGTAGCAGGTTCGTTAATTGATAAATTGTCTTTAGCCCAAGTTAAGTCATCACTGAAAATGAAAAAATTAGGCTGTTTAATATCCATCATTACCCGAGACATGGCTTTTCGATAATAAGAAATATCACAAGCCCCATGTATGCTGTTGGTTGTTTTATTGGTTATATAGTCCCCGCGCCTGATATGCAAACTTATCGACGAACACGAAAATAATATCTCTAGATATTTTTTAGTTTTTTCCTGAATAGACGATTTCAACGTAAACTGGTCCAATAGTTCATTTCTATAGTTGTGAAAATAACGCTCACTCTGCCAATAACCATCAAAATAAATGTCACCATTCTGATTGAAGACATTTGGGTCAAATTCCATGCTTGATTCTTTATAGTAAGAAGATGCCAAAGGTCTCGGTTTGTGTTGTAGTTTTCTTGTTAATCTCTCTAGAGTGCCTTCATGCTTAAACTTTAGTTGATCTATTTCTTTAAATGAGGCAGTTATATTTTTAATATTGTATCGGTTTAATGTGTATTTCCGCAAAGGGTATGTTTTAAAACTGCTGATATCTAATTTAAATGATGTGTTTCGGATTCTGCTCTGTGCATATATAAAAGCATACTGAAACATTTGGTTTCCAAGGCCTCCGATAATGTTCTGCATGATCATGAGAGTATTTATAAAATAACTAGTAGTTTATGATGCACATTCCACAATGCACTTGGTATCTTTTTTTTGTATTGCCGCGCTATAATGTTATTTTAAGCTAAATTTAGCTTAAATATATAACGTATTATTCTACCGCAGCGTTGATTTTAGACTCCAGTTTTCCCAAACAAATGGATATTCATACGTGCAGACGTGGGTATGTGAAAGTTTTTTTTGGATGAGTTTCTTCTTTTCTTCAGCATTTGGTATAAAGTCATGAAATTGGATTTGCAAGTTTTGAATTTTTTCAACTAACTCAGAATTGAGGATGCGTTCAAGTAGTTGATATTCTGCTCCTTCAATATTAATTTTCATTATTGCGACGGACTCAATATTGTTTTCTTTGAAGAAATCAACTACATCTACAATATCTATTTGTGCGCATTCATTAGCTTTTTTGAGTAATGAAGATGCGTTTTGCTCCATCGAAATCATACCTATTCTATTCTCATCAGACAAAGCTGTGACGAACACGGAAATATCTAAGTTGTGAGTAAATCGTTTTTTAATAATTTCCGCAAACTGTTCAACAGGTTCAATGATATAGATTCTACATCGATGCATCGCATATATATCGCTCGCCCATTGGCCTTTATAGCCACCTACATCTAGGACTAGTGAGTCTCTGCTAATTCCTTCATATTGCAAGCGATGTGTTTCATTTCCCCGATCTTGATTCCAAAGTGCGACGTTTTTTTCAAGATCGCTTTGATAAACTTTATCTCCAAGTTTCATAGCAATAACTGCTATAAGTCGTAGTGCCTGTCTGAAAGTTAGCCTTACTCTCCATAAATATTTAGTTAACATCATTAGTTAAAATTTTTTTGTGAGATAAGAAACTCTAGAGAGCTTACTTATTTTTTCAGGGAATATTGTTTGTGTTCTTTTTGTGGGTGATGTTTTTTTTTGCTTAAATTTGCTTGTAAGCATCGAAAACAAATTATATCTATGAAGTACCATATTTCTTGCTACATCAATATGCCCTATTGATTTTTCATATAATTCGCTGTCGATAATCTCGCTGATTTTAGGCCAATCTCCTAGTTGTATCCTAAAAAATGATTCTTTTGGAAAATACTTTTCCAAATTAGGGCAGCCCCAATAAATAGGATATGCTCGACCAAGAAATGCATCGGTAAGTTTTTCTGTGAAATAGTCATTAATATCACTATTTTCCATGACTAAATGGTACTTATATGGAGCAATTGAGTCCCATTTGTCAGGGACTTCGTTAAAGCCACGACCAAAGATGTCTATCTTATTACCATGCTTTTCTGCCAAGTTTTCTATAAAAGATAATCTTTGTCTTTGCCCTTTTGTAATAGTTTTTGTAGAGCATATAACAGATAACAATTTTTGTTTGACAATATTGTTTGTAGAAGAGTTAAGAGTGTCAAAATCTAATAATGTCTCGTATTTTCCGTGTAGCTGTCTGATACCTACCATCCATGGCAATGATTGCTGCTCAATGAGATTGTTTGGATGATCAATGGTGTTGTCACAGGATATCACCAATGAGAATTGATTTAGGAAATTTGAGCTATAGTGCTTAATATCAGGCGGTTCGGATGCAATAAAAATTATATTGTCATTTGGACATATTGCTGTTTCTGGCTTTAATAAACCGTCGTAAACAACCCAATAATCGCAATCTATAATCGCGTCATCATTTACGTAGAATTTATAACCATCCCATTCACCACGCCACCCGGGTGTCTGACGTAATAGAGGCCAAGCTGGAAACGAAGTTGTTAGTTTGACTTTAGTCACTTTGAGGCAACCACATTAAGCGAAATAGGCCGTCTATTAATGGTTGCAAAGGATGCATCACTATTAGGATATTCTGTCATCTTTTCGCGGTCGAACATTTTTACATCAGAAAATCCAGCATCCTTCAAATACCGTAGCAAAGTTTCGAATGAATAGCCATAATAGTGGTAATCATATTGATTAATCTGGCCGCCAAAAATTACGTCGCAAGCTAAATCAACACGCGACTGCACATCCGGGCTACCGCGATAGCTGGGTAACCCTTCTAAATATATCTTGCATAAAACCTCCATATCCGGTACACAAATATACGCTTTGCCGTCTTGGGATAATACCCTGTGCCACTCCTTGAGCACTAAGGATATTCGTCCTCTAGGAATATGTTCAAATACATGCGAAGTGTAAATATTGTCAACTGTGCAGTCTTGGAGATGGATCTTCTCCACCCCGGCTACAATGTCACATTTGGAAGCAGGATTTCCGTCGATATTGAGATAATTTTGAATAATTAGACTTCCTGCACCAAGATGCAAGCCCTTAAAGCGTTTGCCAATTCTCTTATATACCCCGCAATGATATGCAAATGAATTAATCATTTTTCTAAATGGGTAAGCTAACATTATCCAATTAAGCCAGGGGAACATGTAAATTATTTTATTAATGAGTGTTTTTACACTTCTCATAACTTTTCTACTAGCCATTTTTCAGGCATTAGTATGTGTGAATTAAAGGTTTCATTTATATGCGTTTGATTAAAATTATTCGGCTGCAATACATTTATCTCTTTTATTATGTGGCTCTTATTTAAATAATCTTTAACTCCATACTTGCTGGCGTGCAAAAGAACTTGATAGGTGCCTGGAAATATTAAATTAGGCGGGACCTTTAACGTAACCGAGTATCTACCTAATTCGATATATTCATAGGTTGGCTCCCAATCTGCCAAAAAAGACCTAAATACCACGTCTCCGGTAGGAAGTTTAAAGTATATGCCGAGTCTAAATGCGCTTACCGTCTTCAAAAGTTCAAAGTTTACGTTTACGTTAAATGATTGTCCTCCATCAATATGGTCAACTCGTACTCCAGTTTGTTGTACGTAAAACTCATGGATAATCAATTCATCTTTTTGCAAAGGAAGCAAGACTTTAATAGTATTGCCTTCCTTCAAATACTCGAGTGTCACCTTAGATACATCTCCCATGGCGAGATTACTCCCATTACCAAGCAACATGGCTTTACTACACAGAGCACTAATTGCCGCCATATTATGGCTTACGAACAAAACCGTTTTTCCCTCTTTGCCGATGGCGCTCATTTTTCCCATACATTTCTTCTGAAATTGCAAATCCCCTACAGCCAGCACTTCATCTACAATTAGGGTATTCGGCTCCAAGTGCGCTGCGACGGCAAAAGCTAGTCTGACATACATACCCGAGGAATAATGCTTGACCGGCGTATCCAAAAATTTTTCTACTTCCGCGAAATCAACGATTTCGTCGAATTTTCTTTGAATCTCGTGCTTGCGCATGCCTAATATCGCGCCGTTTAAGAATATATTTTCTCTACCAGTTAATTCAGGATGAAATCCTGTGCCGACTTCCAGCAAGCTTGATACGCGGCCATTAATGGTAATTCTTCCGGTGCTGGGGTGGGTTATGCGGCCTAGTATTTTTAATAGAGTTGATTTGCCTGCACCGTTTCGGCCGATTATCCCGACCCGGTCGCCATGTTCTATTTCAAAATTAATATCCTTGAGTGCCCAGAATTCTTCGGTGTTTTCGAAATTAGTATCGCTTTGTAATGGGTGTAATAAATTTTTAGTTAGATTTCTAAAGCGCCTACTTAGAGATTCTCCCAGGCTGTTATAATGATAACGGCTTTGCTGCTGATGCTTAATAATGTATTTTTTGCCGAGATTTTCGACTTTAATTGCGCAACTCATTAAAATTTAATCGTGTTTTTTAAAGGCTGTCGGCAAACTGCCGTTCTGTATGCATAAAGTATCTATAACCAATTAAGAATAATGTCAGAGATATTGCATTAGATAGCATAAAACCATCCCAATAAATATTGGCGCCATTACCAATTATCATCCAGCGAAACCCATCTATAACGCCAACCATCGGATTTAAGGAATACCATATCCGCCATTGTTCCGGTACGACTTGGCTGCTAAAGCCGACTGGCGAAATATATAAACCTATCTGTACGATAAAAGGAATAACGTAACGAAAATCCCGGTATTTGACATTAAGCGCCGATATTAAATAACCTATACCAAGGGCGGTGATGGCCGCCAATAACAGGAATAAAGGCATCAAAAAAATATAAATCGATGGCTGGAATCGATACCATGCCATCAGCGCCAGCAATAATATGAATGAAATTAGGAAATCTACGATGTTTACCAGTAACGGTGCGGTCGGCGCGATAATGCGCGGAAAATAGACTTTGCTGATCATCGCGGAGTTATTAACCACCGCATTCGCCGATTCGCTGAGGGTATTGGCAAAAAAGTACCAGGGCAGCATCGCGGTAAACACCATGATGGCATAAGGTGCTTCGCCTTCCGTTGGCAGTTTGGCGATTCTGCCGAAGATTACTGTGAACACCAGCATCGTCAATAACGGCCTAATGATCGCCCAAGCCGCGCCAATCGCGGTTTGTTTGTAGCGGACTTTAAAGTCGCGCCAAGCCAGAAAGTAGAGTAAATCCCGATATTCCCATAGTTCCCGGCCGGAGTCGCCTAGGGTTTTTGTTGGCGTGATGACGATTTGGGGACGGCCGGACATCGGTTGTTTGGGCAAGTTGGAAGTATAGGCAGCGAAAGTTTAGCGGAAAATCGCTGAGACGGGAGAAGCCACGCCGGCTCAGACCGGCATTTTCTCGACTGACGGACGGTTTTGGCGGCAATGACGCCTGATTCAGCGCCGCCGGCCCTTGACGGGCTGCGATTTTTCTTGGGTGTGTTTGGTGGCAAAACGCATTTTTGGCGACTGCGGCGCTGCGTCGCCCTTGGGCTGAAAATTTGGAATCAGTTGATGTTTGCCATTACCGATTAGATCCGCGCGTCCCATTTGTTTCAAAGCCTCCCTCAACAGCGGCCAATTTTTCGGGTCGTGGTAGCGTAGAAAGGCTTTGTGCAACTTGCGTTGCTTGTCGCCACGCGGAATCGCGATATCCGGCACATTGCGGCCGACTTTATGCAGCGTGTCCTTGCCCGAGTGGTACATCGCAGTCGCGATCGACATCGGTGACGGCAAAAAGGCTTGCACCTGATCGGCTCTAAAACCATTTCGTTTTAGCCACAGTGCGAGATTGAGCATGTCCTGGTCGGTGGTGCCGGGATGGGCGGCAATGAAGTAAGGGATCAAATACTGTTCCTTACCGGCTTCCTTGGAGTATTTGTCGAACATCGCCTTGAAACGGTCGTAACTGCTCATGCCGGGTTTCATCATCTTCGATAACGGGCCTTGTTCGGTGTGCTCGGGCGCGATTTTTAGATAGCCGCCGACGTGGTGAGTCACCAACTCTTTTACATAGGCCGGGGTTTCGACGGCGATGTCGTAACGCAGACCGGAAGCGATGAAGATTTTTTTGATGCCTGGCAGCGCGCGGGCGCGCCGGTACAGCTTAATTAATGGCGTCTGGTCGGTGTTCAAGTTGTGGCAGATGCCGGGATAAACGCAGGATGGCTTGCGGCAGGACTCCTCGATTTTCGGGTCCTTGCAGGCCAGCCGCCACATGTTGGCGGTTGGTCCGCCCAGGTCGGAAATGTGGCCGGTGAAGTTGGGCGAGGTGTCGCGGATGGCTTCGATTTCGCGAATGATCGAATCTTCCGAGCGGTTCTGAATGATGCGGCCTTCGTGTTCGGTGATCGAGCAAAAGCTGCAACCGCCGAAACAGCCGCGCATGATCAACACCGAATGCTGAATCATCTCAAAGGCTGGGATGTTGGCCTTGCCGTAAGCATGATGCGGCAAGCGCGAGTAGGGCAGATCGAACACGCCGTCCATTTCCGGGGTGGTTAGCGGTAGCGGCGGCGGATTGATCCACACTTCCCGATTGCCGTGGCGTTGGATCAGCGCACGAGCATTGCCGGGATTGGTTTCGCCGTGCATGACCCGCGAAGCGTGGGCGTACAAAATCGGATCGTCCTTGACCGCGTCGTAATCGGGCAGGCGAATCACGGTTTGCGCCCGATTCTTGTTGGCGATCGGTTTGAATTGGATGACTTGTTCACGATGCGTGGGAGGAGCGTCAGCCCCGCTCAAACTATCAGTCGCGGCTAAAGCCCCTCCTACGGGTTTATCCTCGCATGCCGGCATCTCCTGATACGGATTTTGGTGGACGATGACCGCGCCGGGCTTGTCAATGTCGGTTGAATCTTTTTCGATCCAACCTTGCGGCACTTGTTTGACGAAGTGCACGGTGCCGCGAATGCCTTTCAAATCGTGAATGCTCTCGCCTTTAGCCAAGCGATGGGCAATTTCGACGACCTGCCGTTCGGCATTGCCGTACACCAACAAATCGGCCTTGGAATCCAGCAATATCGACTTGCGCACCTTGTCCGACCAATAGTCGTAATGGGCGATGCGGCGCAAACTCGCCTCGATGCCGCCGATGATAATAGGCACGTTTTTATACGCTTCGCGGCAGCGGTGCGAATACACATTGACCGCGCGGTCCGGGCGCTTGCCGGCGGCGCCGTCGGCGGTGTAGGCGTCGTTGGAGCGGATTTTCTTGTCCGAGGTATAGCGGTTGACCATCGAATCCATGTTGCCACCGGTGACACCGAAGAACAGCTTGGGCTGGCCGAGCGTACGAAAGTCGTCGGCGCTGTGCCAGTCCGGCTGGGAAATGATGCCGACCCGGAAACCTTGCGCCTCCAGCACCCGGCCGATCACCGCCATGCCGAAGCTGGGATGATCGACGTAGGCATCGCCGGTCACCAATATCACGTCACAGGCATCCCAGCCCAAGGCGTCCATTTCGGCGCGGCTCATCGGCAATTCCGGCGCCGGGCCGAAGCGGTGAGCCCAGTATTTTTTGTAGCCGAACAGGTTGGGGGCGTTGTGTATCACGGTTTGATGATCCGGTTGAAAACGTTGGGATTGTGGCGTTTTAAGTCCAATAGATACGTCGGAAATTCGATTTGATAGCGTTGCTCCAGGTGCTTGGCCCGGTCTATCAGATTTTTTAGGGTGGGTTTCGCGGTTTGATCGCCGAAGGCGAAGCCAATGATATTACCGCGACCGCGCACCGGCAAAAACAGCATCCGCCAGTTGAACACCCGGCCCAGATTCCAACTGACTTGTTGAAACATCGGCTTGTCGGTACCCCAAAGGTTGATGACCAACAGACCGTCGCGGGTCAGCAAGGTTCGGCAGGCGTCGAAAAAGGCTTCGCTACTGACCTCGGGGGCCATGCCGTCGTGGTCATAGGCGTCGATCATGATCAGATCGTGGCATTCGCCATGTTCGCGGGAATATTGTCTGACGTGTTGGGCGCCGCAACCGATTTTAATTTTCAAGCGGGCATCGAAGGGCAGGCTGAAATGGCTGCGCGCCACTTTTAAAACGCTGCCGCGAAACTCGACCACCCGCACCCGGCAGTCGGCAAATTGATGGAGCAGAAACTTGGCGATCGTGCCCCCGCCCAAGCCGATTAGCAGGGTATCCCTGGGCGGCGGCTGAAACAGCAGGCCGGCCATCATCGCGCGGGCGTACAGGGAATGCAGGCGGTCGGGTTCGGCGATCAACATCGAGCTTTGCCGGGCGTGCGAACCGAAATGCAGAGCTCGAACCCCATCGTTATCGACGACTTCGATGATGCCCTCGTCGTCGTGGCTTTGGTGGATAACCAGGCCGTCGTATTTGTACATGTAACGCGGAAACGTTGAAAATCCCCGGTATTTTCCTTGAAAAACCGATAATTGTCTTGCGAATTGTTGCGGGTGACGGAAAGGGACGCGTGTGCCGACTGGTCGCGGCCCGAGTCTGGAACCGGACTTTGCGGTAAAAAAAAGTAGCTGAAGTCAGTAGAAAGTCATCGTGGGAGTGCGACAACTTCGTCGCGCCGACGGCGTTACTCTTATCGAGGGCGTTTCATGCGAAGAAGAAATACCCAAGACAACGCCACGAATATCGCGTTCCGATGCGAGTTTCTCGACTTTTCCCTAGTTTGTCTTAGGACAGGCCGGAGAAAGCCGCCGCCAGCGCCGACAACCGGGCTTGTCGAAAGCCGAGCGATCAACCAGCCCGGCGGGTAATTACGGGTGACTTGCTTAGTTCACCCGATAACCTTCTTCCATTAGCACTTGCCGGACTGCCGGCCGGGTCAGCATCAGGCGATAGTGATTCAGACAACGTTCCGGTAGCTCGATGGCGGTTTTATCGGCCCAGAAGCAGGGGTAGAACAAGGCCGCGTCGGCTATGCTGAATTGACCCAGTGCGTAGCCTGCCGTCGGTAAACTGTCGTTCAATACCTCAAATCCGCGCCGGACGATCTCCAGGCCTTGCGCTTTGACCGCGTCGATGTCGGCGGATTGGCTGGCGAATTTTTCCGGCGTAAAAATCCGGGCAAAACCGGCGCCGTGCAGGGTGCCGACCGCGTGTGCCATCAGTTCTATCGCGCGGGCGTCGCCGTCGGCATCGCCCGGCAACAGGCCAGCCTTGGGGTAACGGCGTGCCAGCCAGTAAGCGATTGCGCTGAACTCGGTCAACGTCCCGCCGTCGTCGCGCACCAGCGTCGGAATCGTCCCCTTGGGGTTGATCGCTAGATATTCGGGTTTTAGTTGATCGCCGGCCAACAAATTGACAGGATAGACTTCGAAGACCAGTTCCAATTCTTCCAACAAAATGTGGATACCGGTCGAACACGAGCCGGGGGTCATGTAAAACTTCATGGTTTACTCCGTCGTTAAGGCGAGAAATCGGTTGTTGACGTTGACCGCAAACTCCCGCCATAACTGGGCGATATCGCGTTTCACCACCTCGAGATAATCCCGATCGGGTTTGTGTTCGTCGGGGAAGTTAGACAACGCGCAGGACGTGCGGTGTTTATCCACGACATAGGCGAGGAATGTCTCGATAAAGCCGTCGAACTCGGCCAGCACCAATTTGGTCAGCGCGGACATGCCCCTATCCAATGGCGTGGGGTCCGGGGCAAACGGCAACGTTTGTAGTACGTTTGCAGCCTGGTCGTAGACTTGCGCCAGCACCGCCAGCACATTGCGTTGAAAACAGCCGTCCCAACGTTGCCGCGATAAATCCGCCGCCAGCAGGCGGTCGTAACTGGATCGGGCGGCGCTTTTAATCTCGGCGGCCTGACGGGCAAAACGCGCCAGACTTTCGGTGTTTACGGGGTGTTCGGTCATCGTGACTCCGGAAGGGTTCAGGTTAATGCGGCGTAGACTCTTTCCGCCGCGACCAGCGCGCCTTCCAGATAGCCGCCGTGCTCGGCGGCGGTTTCGGTGCCGCCGAAATAAAGTTTGTCGGTCCAATGGTCCAGTTGCAACCAACGGTGGCCGTAATTGGGGTGGCCTATCGGCGGCAGCCGGTCCAGCGCGGTGGCGGTATAGGCCTCCAAGCTCCAGTCTTGTATCGTCGATCGTAACGGCTCGGCCGCGCCCGGACCGTAGAGCTCGGACAAATGGTGAATCAGCAAGCCGGGCAAGTCCGCACGATAGCGGTCGCGAAATTCGGCCGGTATCCCAAAAAAGCCGAACAAGGCGCCGAACTCACCGCGCGGGTCTTCGGCGTCGTAAATTTCCGACAAAATCGCGCCGGGGTAGGGTAACACCGCGTTGCCGGACCAGCCCTGTTGGCGCCAAAAGGCGCTCGGATAGGCCACTGCCGCCTTGACGTGGCCGGCCATCCAGGTTGGGGTGGCCCGGCATGCTTCGAACAAGTCGGCCGACAGGGCCGGAACGAAGGCGATTCGTTCGGCCATCAAACGCGGCGGAACGGTCAAGACCGCGCGTTTGGCTCGGACGGTGTCGGTTCCGTTGACGGTCGAAAAGCTCAGTTCGACGTGATCGTCGCGGTCGACGATTCGCAATAACGCTTGATTCAGGCGGATATCGATGTCGGCGAGCTTGGCTAGCAGCGCATCGATCAATGCGGCGCAGCCGCCTTGAATGCGCCAGGCATCGGCGTGGGTTTGCCGGTCGTGATAGCCGACCGGCACGGTGTCCGCGCTGATTTTATAAAGACTTTGTCCTGCGTCGGCTTGGCGAAATAATGTCAATCCCAGTCGACGGCACAGCGCGGCAATGCGTGGTTGGCTACCGGGCCACAGCCAGGTCGGGCCCAAATCGACTGTTAAATTGTCCGCCAACGGCACCGACAATATGCGTCCGCCGCAGCGGTCGCGGGCTTCGAATACGCCGACCGCGCGGCCTGCGGCGGATAGCCGTTCGGCTAGCGCCAAGCCGGACAATCCGGCGCCGACGATCGCAACCTCCAACAGTTCAGACATCCAACGGAGTCCGGCAACGCAGGCTGTTGTCGGTCCAGGTCGGTAACGGCGGCGCTTCGGTCGACGGTGTCGGCATGATCAGCTTACGCCGAAATATGTCCCAAACGCCGTCGAAGCGTTGTTGCACTCGTATGCTCCAGCCCCAAACGATCGGCAAATGCACTGGTGTCCAAATGAAATCATCCGGCCGGTCCGGCGCGGCGTTGGCTAGGAAGTACAGCGTGTATTGCTCCAGGACGCTGATAGACGCGACCGGTTGGCCGTCCAATTCGGCGTAAATTGGCTGGCGCACCGACTCGCTGAACTCGAAGCGGCTGGTTTCATCGGCGTTTTGAAAGCCGCACACCGGAATGACTGGCGAAGGCGCGCCGGGATCGTCCAGATATAAAACCGGCCCGGTATTGGCGCTCGAGGTATTCAGTAGGTTCAACGTGCCGCCGTCGGCGAAATGGGCGGTGCGGGCCGATTCGACTAGCTGCACGACGCCGAGCTGTGCGCCGTGGCCGCGGGTTTCCCACTCCACCGCAAACCTCGGGGTGATGTTCAACACCGGTAGTTGCTGAATCAGTTTGACCTCGAGTCCTTCCAGAGTAGCCGCGTGCAAGGTCAGGCGGCTGCGTCCGCCGCCGCCGTGCGACGCGGCCAACTCAGTCGCGACGCCGACCGGCAGGCGGCCCTCGTCCCAGACGAAGCCGTGAGCAGTGCCTTGGTTCGGAACTATCGGCAGGATCTCGGCTCTGTCCAGGGATAAACGGTAGCCGCCGATCAGGCCATCGATGCCGCCGGCAATGTTCGCGAAATTCGGATTGAGCGGGTAGCGCCGGCCGGGCGAAATCGCCGCCATCGGGTGGATACCGGCTTTCGGCGGTAGTTGGCGTCCAGGCAGCGGAAAAATGTGTTCGCTGGGGTCGGCTGTCGGCTGCGAATGGTTGGTCATGTACTCGGCCATACAAAATCGGGGCCAAGCGTCCCGCTTGTGGCGGCATTGCGGACTGAAAGCCGTAACTTGTTGACATGTGGGTAAAATCAGGGAAGGCTTACCGAGGCCGTAAGCCTAAGATATCCGAGGTGGCTTGTGTCGGAGAGACGACAAATCGACTAAGAATTTGTCACGCGCCTGGTTTCGGCACTTAGGCCGACGAATCCGGACGCCGAATGGCGCCGCGCGGCGACGAACTCGCGCCGGTCCGAAAGTCTGGTAGGCTGTCGACTTGATCGAGCACGGGACGCGACGAAGAACCGATTTTTTCCGAGATAATAACCAATAACCGGGGGTGGTCATGACGGGTAAGCAAGTAATCGAAGCGCTGGCGAAATTGTGGTCGGCGGCTTGGGCGTGGTTGCAAGACCATTATCGGGCTTGGAAGCAGCAAGCGCCCGCCGCCGACGGTGATAAGCCTAGGTCGCCTCGCTGGTTTTGGTATGCCTTGGTCGGCGTGCTATTGTTGTCGATACTGGCCGGTGGCGAGCGTATCGAAGGCCGCGAAATTCCCTACAGCCAATTCTTGGCCTTGGTCAACGACAACCAAGTCGAAAAAGCCGTGGTGACGCAACGCTTTATCAACGGTACCCTCAAGACCGAAGACAAGGTTCTGGGCAAGCAGTTTTTTACCGTGCCGCTGTGGGACGACGCCTTGGGAAAGCAACTTCAGGAACACCGGGTCGAATACGTGGTGCGTAGCGGCGACAATTGGCTGAGCAATCTGCTGTTTAACTGGGTGATACCGCTAGCGATTTTCGCCGGAATCTGGATGTGGCTGTTACCGAAAATGACCGGCGGGGCGGGGCGGTCGTTTCTGAACCTCGGCAACAAGGTCAGAATCCAACAAGAAGCGGTCAAAACCACCTTCGAAGACGTGGCCGGCGCCGAAAGCGCCAAACAGGAACTGAAGGAAACCATCGACTTTTTAAAGTCCCCGGAAAAATTGCAAAAACTCGGCGGCCGGATGCCCAAAGGAGTGTTGTTGGTCGGCGCGCCGGGTACCGGCAAGACGCTGTTGGCCAGGGCGGTGTCCGGCGAAGCGGGGGTGCCGTTTTTCAACATCAGCGCTTCGGAATTCATCGAGCTGTTCGTCGGCATCGGCGCGGCCAGGGTGCGGGATTTGTTCGAGCAGGCCCGCCAAAAAGCGCCTTGCATTATTTTTATCGACGAGCTCGATGCGATCGGCCGCAGTCGCGGCGGGCCGATGGCCATGCCCGGCAACGACGAACGCGAACAAACCCTGAACCAGTTATTGACCGAGATGGATGGCTTCGACGCGACTGCCGGCGTCGTGGTGATGGCCGCGACCAATCGGCCGGAGATCCTCGACAAGGCCTTATTGCGCGCCGGACGCTTCGATCGGCAAATCGTCGTCGATAAACCCGATTTGATCGACCGGGTGGCGATCTTGACGCTGCATTGCAAGGCGATGCGTTTGGCCGATGACGTGGATTTGCAGACCGTTGCCAAGCGCACGCCGGGCTTCGTCGGCGCGGACTTGTCGAATATCGCCAACGAAGCGGCCATCCTGGCCGCCCGCGGCGGCCGAGAAACCGTGACGATGGCCGATTTCGAGGCTGCTATCGATCGCGTGATGGCCGGTCCGGAAAAGAAAAATCGCATTCTGGGGCCGGACGAAAAACGCCGGGTGGCTTACCACGAGGCCGGGCACGCCCTGGTCGCGGAAAACTTGCCGACCGGCCAGCCGGTGCATAAAATTTCCATTATTCCGCGCGGAGTCTCGGCACTGGGCTTCACGTTGCAACTGCCGGTCGAGGAAAAATATCTGTCCACCGAAGCTGAGTTGAAAGATCAGTTGGCCATCCTATTGGCCGGCCGCGCCGCCGAGCAATCGGCGCTGGGTAGCGTTTCGACCGGGGCGCAAAACGACCTGGAGCGCGCCAGCGAAATCGCCCGTAACATGGTGTGCTACTTGGGCATGAGCAAAAAACTGGGACCGAGGGTCTACGGCCAACGTCAGCAATTGCAATTTCTGCCCGGCGATGTCGGCGAGCAGCGCAATTACAGCGAAGAGACCGCTCGCGCGGTCGACGCCGAAATCTGCGCATTGTTGGAGGAGGCCGAAAATCGGGCGGCGGGTGTGCTGGCCGGCCGGCGCGCTCAGCTGGACAGACTTGCCGACTTGCTGCAGGAAAAAGAGGTGATCCAGCGCGATGATATGTTGGCGGCGCTGGCCGGTATTTGAATTAGAGGATAGAGCGAGTGAGGCAATGACTGAAATCAATCCGGACGACGGCAGTAAACGGGCAAAAAATATCGCGGCGGTGCTGTATCTGATAGTACTGGTGTTTTTGGTGGGCGGTTCCTATCTCAACCAACCCGCGAGCGAAGGCGTGGAGAAATCCTCCTCGGCCGGCCGCTGATCGCTATCGCCGGCTCGCCGCTCAGTCCGCCGGTCGACATTTAGGCCGCTAGGCTACAGCTGCGGGCCATAAGCCTCGCCGCCGGCCTGTTGCATTTGGGCCGGCAATTGACATTGCCAGGCAACACCAGTACCTTAGCCGGCCTTGTTTAAAACCTCACCAGCACCAGATCAAGAGTCGTTAATGGAAGAATTTCATCGCATCAGCCGCCTACCGCCTTACGTCTTCAACATCGTCAACGAACTGAAAGCCAAAGCCCGAGCGGACGGCGAGGACATTATCGACTTCGGCATGGGCAATCCGGACCAACCGACCCCGCCGCACATCCTGAACAAAATGTTGGAAGTCGCCCAGCGCGACGATACTCACCGTTATTCGGTGTCCAAAGGGATTCCGCGCCTGCGCAAGGCGATTTGCGGTTGGTATAAAAGACGCTTCGACGTGGATTTGGATTTCAATACCGAAGCCATTGTCACGATAGGCTCCAAGGAGGGCTTGTCGCATCTGGCGCTAGCGACCTTGGGTCCCGGCGACGTGGTGTTGGTGCCGAATCCAGCCTATCCGATCCATCCTTATGGCGTCGTCATCGCCGGCGCCGACATTCGGCACGTGCCGCTGACGCCCGGTACCGATTTCTTCGAGGAATTGCACAAAGGCATCGCCGAATGCTGGCCTAAGCCTAAGATGCTGATCCTCAACTTTCCCGGCAATCCGACTTGCCAGTGCGTCGAGCTGGATTTTTTCGAGAAAGTCGTCGCGATTTGTAAGGAACACAATATCTGGATCGTTCACGATATTGCCTACGCCGACATCGTATTCGACGGCTACGTCGCACCGTCGATTCTGCAAGTGGAAGGCGCCAAGGACATCGCGGTCGAGTTTTTCTCGTTGTCTAAAAGTTACAACATGCCCGGCTGGCGGGTCGGCTTCATGTGCGGTAATCCGACCTTGGTCGCGGCATTGACCCGGATCAAATCTTACATGGATTACGGTACCTTTACGCCGATCCAGGTCGCGGCGATTACCGCGCTGGAAGGTCCGCAGGATTGCGTCGCGGAAATCCGCGATATGTACAAGGCGCGCCGAGACGTATTGTGCGACGGCCTGAACGCGATGGGTTGGCATGTGGAAAAACCCAAGGCGACGATGTTCGTTTGGGCCAAGATCCCGGACGCCTATCAAGGCATGGGTTCGATCGAATTCGCTAAGAAATTGATCATCGATGCCAAGGTGGCGGTATCGCCCGGCATCGGTTTCGGCCAACACGGCGACGACCATATTCGCTTCAGTTTGATCGAGAACGAACATCGCACTCGGCAGGCCTTGCGCAGCATCCGTAATATGCTGAAAAAAGACAACGTTGTATAATCGCCGCCATTTTGGACAAAGTTTAGGAGTCGGATTTGAAGCCGGTTAGAGTGGGTGTACTGGGGTTGGGGACCGTCGGCGGCGGTACCGTCAACGTCTTGAAACGCAACGCGGAAGAAATCGCGCGCCGTGCCGGCCGCGAAATCGTCGTGACCCGCGCCTCGGCGCGGGACCTGAACCGGGCACGCATTTGCGACACCCAAGGCATCGCCCTCACCACCGACCCGTTCGAAATCGTCAACGATCCCGAGATAGACGTCGTCGTCGAAATGATAGGCGGGTACGACCTCGCCAAACAATTGGTTTTGACCGCGATTGCCAACGGTAAGCACGTGGTCACCGCCAACAAGGCCTTGATCGCGCTGCACGGCAACGAGGTATTCGCCGAAGCCGGCAAGAAAGGCGTGATGGTGTTGTTCGAAGCGGCGGTGGCCGGTGGCATTCCTATCATCAAAGCCATCCGCGAAGGCCTGGCCGGCAATCAAATTCAATGGTTGGCCGGCATCATTAACGGCACCGGCAATTTCATCCTGACCGAGATGCGCGACAAAGGTCGCGACTTCGCGGATGTATTGGCCGAAGCCCAAGCCTTGGGTTATGCCGAAGCCGATCCGACTTTCGACGTCGAAGGCATCGACGCCGGCCATAAATTGACGATCTTGGCGTCGATCGCGTTCGGCATACCGTTGCAGTTCGACAAAGTCTTCACCGAGGGGATTACCAAAATCACCCGCCTCGACGTGGAATACGCCGAGGCCTTGGGCTATCGAATCAAAAATCTGGGTATTGCCCGCAAGACCGAGTCCGGCATCGAATTGCGCGTGCATCCGACGCTGATCCCGAAGCGCCGCTTGATCGCCAACGTGGAGGGTGTCATGAATGCGGTGTTGGTTTGCGGCGATGCGGTCGGGCCGACCTTGTATTACGGCGCTGGCGCCGGCGCGGAGCCGACCGCGTCGGCGGTGGTGGCGGATTTGGTGGATGTGGTGCGGGCGATGACCAGCGATCCGGAAAACCGAGTACCGCATCTGGCCTTTCAGGCCGACGCCATCGCCGATATTCCGGTCCTGTCCGCCGACGCGATTCGAACGGCGTACTACCTGCGCTTGACTGCCGAGGACAAGCCCGGCGTGCTAGCCGATGTGACCCGGATTCTAGCCAAATACAACATCAGCATCGAAGCCTTGATTCAAAAAGAGCCGCCGCAAGGCGAAACGTCGGTGGCTATCATCATGCTGACCCAGCAAACCTTGGAAAAAGAAATGAATGCGGCGATCGCCGACATCGAAGCGTTGACCACGGTCAGCGGCAAAGTCGCGCGCATCCGCTTGGAAACCTTAGGATAATCAATGGCACAACACACACGCTACACCGGCTTGATAGAGCATTACCGCGATCGCCTGCCGGTCTCCGACACCACTCGGCTGATCAGCTTGGGCGAGGGCAACACTCCGCTGATTCAATTGCAAAACATCCCCCGCCTGATCGGCAAGGATGTCGATATTTACGTCAAGTTCGAAGGTCTGAATCCAACCGGCTCGTTCAAGGATCGCGGCATGACGATGGCGGTCACCAAAGCTGTCGAAGCCGGTAGCCAGGCCATCATCTGCGCCTCGACCGGCAATACCTCGGCCGCCGCCGCCGCTTACGCGGTGCGGGCCGGCATCAAAGCTTTCGTGTTGATTCCGGAGGGTAAGATCGCGTTGGGTAAATTGGCGCAGACCCTGATGTACGGCGCGCAAATCATCCAGATCAACGGTAATTTCGACGCCGGCATGGCCTTGGTCAAACAAGTCGCCGACCACGCGCCGGTTACCATTGTCAATTCGATCAACCCGTTTCGTTTGGAAGGCCAAAAGACCGCCGCGTTCGAGATTGTCGACGAACTGGGCCGGGCGCCGGACTTTCACTGTCTGCCGGTCGGCAACGCCGGCAACATCACCGCGTATTGGAAGGGTTACAGCGAATACGCCTCCGACAGCGCCGGCCACGCGGCCGTCATCGATAAGCGTCCGGTGATGTGCGGATATCAAGCCGCCGGCGCGGCGCCGTTCGTGGTCGGCAAAATGGTCGACAACCCGGAAACGGTCGCGACCGCGATTCGGATCGGCCACCCGCAATCCTGGGATTTGGCTTGGAACGTCCAAAAAGAATCCGGCGGCTGGTTTGCGTCGTTCGGCGACGAACAAATTCTGGCCGCGCAAAAGATGTTGTCGCAATTCGAAGGCATCTTCTGCGAGCCGGCCTCCGCCACCTCGCTGGCCGGCGCGCTGCACGATATCGGTAGCGGTAAGATTCCGGACGGCAGTACCATCGTCTGTACATTGACCGGTAACGGCATCAAGGACCCCGATACCGCGATCGCTCAGTGTAAGGACACGCATCCGGTCACGATAGAAGCCACGCTGGATGCCGTAAAAAAAGCGATTCTGGACAACATGTGATCGCCGCCGCGAACTTGGCGAAGCCGGCTTAGCCGGCTTTTTTATTGGAAGACATGTACTTACAGGGCAGCAAGAAAGCGATCGTGCCGCGGCCGGTGCTGGTCAAGCACGGCCATTTCGACGGGATGGACCCGGTGTTGCAGCGCATCTTCGCCAGTCGCGGCGTGCAGGGTAGCGACGAACTGGATCGCGGTCTGGCGCGTTTGCCGTCGCCGTGGTTGTTGTCCGGTATCAAGTCGATGGTCGAGCACTTGGTGAACGCGGTCGAGCAGCGCTTGGCGATTACGATCGTCGCGGATTTCGATGCCGACGGCGCAACCAGTTGCGCATTGGCGATCAAGGGTTTGGCGTTGATGGGCGCTCGCGGGGTGGATTTCGTCGTACCCAACCGTTTCGAATTCGGTTACGGCTTGACGCCGGAAATCGTCGAACTGGTCAAACGCCGGAAGCCAGATTTGATCGTCACCGTCGATAACGGCATTTCCAGCATTGCCGGGGTGGCGGTGGCCAAGGCGGCCGGCATTAAAGTGTTGGTGACCGATCATCATTTGCCCGGCCAAGAATTACCGGATGCCGACGCCATCGTTAATCCCAATCTGCCCGACGACAAGTTTCCCAGTCGCCACATCGCCGGGGTCGGTGTGATGTTCTATGTGCTAATGGCCTTGCGGATTCGGCTGCGCGAGCGGCATTGGTTCGAGAAAAACGGCATCGCCGAGCCGAATCTGGCGCAATTGCTGGATTATGTCGCGCTCGGTACGGTCGCCGACGTCGTTGCGCTGGATCAGGTCAACCGGATACTGGTGCACCAGGGTTTGTTGCGAATACGCTCGGGACAATGTCAGCCGGGCATTAAAGCACTCGCGGAAGTGGCCGGCAAAACGCTGGCCGGCATCCATGCTGCCGATCTTGGCTTTGCGTTGGCGCCGCGCCTGAACGCGGCCGGTCGGATGGACGACATGAGTTTGGGCATTCAATGCCTGTTAACGGAAGACGCCGGTCTGGCCCGCGACATCGCCGAGCAGCTGCACGCCCTGAATCAGGATCGCCGCGACGTCGAAGGCCAGATGAAATCCGAAGCGATGGCCTTGCTGGCCGAGATGAAGGCGCTGGACGAAAAGCACGTCCCGGCCGGGGTTTGCTTGTACGACGCCAATTGGCATCAAGGCGTGGTCGGCATTCTGGCTTCGCGGATCAAGGACAGATTGCACCGGCCGGTGATCGCATTCGCGCCGGCCGACCACGGCGACATCAAGGGTTCGGCCCGGTCTATACCCGGCGTGCATATCCGCGACGTGTTGGCCGATGTCGCGGCCGCTCATCCTCAGGTGTTGGAAAAATTCGGCGGTCACGCGATGGCGGCCGGATTGACGATCAAATTGCACGATTACCCGCACTTTGCGTTGGCGTTTGCCGGCGCGGTCGAAGCTCGTCTGGATGCGGTGGATCTCGAACAAAAAGTCTATAGCGACGGCGAACTGGATGAGGCGCACATGACGCTGGCCTTTGCCGAAACTTTGCAACAAGCCGCCGTTTGGGGGCAGGCTTTTCCGGAGCCAGTGTTTAACGGCGTGTTCGATGTCATCCAATGTCGCATTGTCGGGCAGCAGCACCTGAAGCTGGTGCTCAAATTACCGTTCGGCGGCCAATTGTTCGACGCCATCGCGTTTTTTGCCGATAGGCCGGAAAATTGGCTGGGTTGCCGCAAGGTGAATGCGGCCTTTAAACTGGATATCAACGAATTTCGCGGACAACGCAGTCTGCAATTGCTGGTGCATTATTTGGAGAAATGGGAATGAGCGCGGCCGGTTTCGAGCACTGGTTGGACAGCGTACACCGATGGCGCTGGCCGTTGCTGCTGGCGATTCTCGCACTACGGATCGGCTTCTTGGCGTTCAACGGCCTGGATCTGATCGGCGACGAGAGTTATTACTGGGACTGGTCGCGGCGACCGGACTGGTGCTATTACAGCAAACCGCCGATGGTAGCCTGGCTGATAGGCGCTTCCACCTGGTCGTTCGGCGATACCGCTTGGGCGGTAAGGCTGCCGGCGGTGTTGCTCGGCACCGGTTTTCTTTACTATCTGCACGCCACGGCCTGGGCGTTTTACGGCACGCGGGCGGCGGCGCTGACGCTGTTGCTGGTATTGGCGACGCCGAACAATGTGCTGGCCAATTTTCTGATGACCATCGATCCGCCGTTATATTGTTTTTGGATCGCCGCGGTTTATTATCTGCGCCGCGCCGTGTTCGACGGTCACCAGCGGGCTTGGCTGTGGGCGGGATGCGCGACCGCGTTCGCCTTGCTGAGCAAGCAGGCCGCATTGCTGCAGCCGTTGGCGTTGGCGGTGTTTTTGGGCGCTAGCACGGCGCGGCGCCGGCATTTTCGCGGTGACTTTTGGCGCTATCTGGCGCCGGTCGTTTTGGCCGCGGTGCCTATTCTGGTCTGGAACGACCAGCATGATTGGGTCATGTTCGGTCATAGCAAGAGTCATTTCGGCAACGAGGGTGAATTCGATGCTTGGCGACGCCTGCGCGATGTTCGTGATTTCTGGTTTTACCAACTGTTGCTGTTGAATCCGCTGATGTTTGTTTTGACGCTGGCGACCGCGCTACGCGGGTTGTCCGGATTTCGGCAATGGGATGACGAGCGGCGCTTTCTATGGCTGATGGGGCCGGCCTGGTTGTTGTTGATTTTGGCGCTGAGTTTCGGCCAAAAAGTCCAGGGCAACTGGCCGATGCCGTTTTATTTCACTGGCTTGATTCTAGTGGCCGGCGCCGCGCCGGCTCCCGGCCGCTGGTTGAAAGCCGGCTTGGCGGTCGGCTTGGCGATGGTCTTGCTGACCTATGCGTTACCGGCGGTTTTACAAGCCTTGAATTTGCAAAACTCCAAACTCGATCCGACGAAACGTTTCAAGCAATGGCGGGTGTTGGCGGAGCGTATCGACACCTATCGGACCGAATCCGGCTCGGACCGGTCGGTCCTCGTCACGGTCGGACACCGCTTTTTGGCCAGTCAGCTGGCGTTTTATTTGCCGGACCATCCTCGCGTCTACCGCTACGAAGCCAGCGGCGGCGTGACCTCGCAGTACGAAGTCTGGCCCGGTCCGAACGAACGCTTGGGCCAGCCGGCGTTTCTGGTCGCCGACATTCAAGCCGCGCGCTTCGACAAGCGCTGGTCGGACAGCCTGGAAGGCCTGACTTTGCTGGGCGAAGTCGCCGATCCGGCCAAGCCGTCGACAAAATACTATGTTTATCGGGCCGAGAAGTTGAAGGCTTGGCCAGCGCCGCTAACACTGCATCAGGAAGGTCATGCCTCACCGTAAACTCGCCCGCGCCCGATTGGAATTGGCCATTTGGTTTCTGCTCGCGACCACGACGACCTTGGTTTTCTGGTTGACCGATCTGGATTTGACGATCGCCGGTTGGTTTTATCGGCCCGACGACCCGGAACAAGCTTGGCCGTATCGGCATTGGTGGTTGGTTAAGCCGCTCTACGACTACGCGTTTCCGTTTACCGTGTGGTCGGGTGTCGCGGCGTTGGCGGTATATATCTCCAGCCATTTTCACCACTTCACTCGCCGCTTCCGGCGGCGGGCGCTTTACATTCTGTTGGTGATCGCGGTAGGACCGGGCGTGGTCGTCAATTTGATCGTCAAGGATCATTGGGGGCGGCCGCGGCCGGTGCACGTAACCGAGTTCGGCGGCGAGCATCGCTATATTCCGCCCGGCAAGATCGGCGGAACGCCGGACAAGTCTTTCGTCTGCGGTCATTGTTCGGTCGGCTACAGTTTTTTCGTGCTGTATTTTCTGTCGCAAAACCACAAGCTGGTCTATTTATTGTTGACCTTGGCGTTGGGTTGGACCTTGGGGTTCACCCGGATGACCGCGGGCGGCCATTTTTTATCGGACATTCTTTGGTCCGGGTATCTGGTGTTTTTGGTGGCGTTCGCGCTGTATTACGGCTGGTTTCTCGAGATTAAATGGTTTCGCCGCCGCGACGGTTAAAATCGGTAAGCGCACTGGGCTTTAGCGCTTGGCTTGATATAATGCCGACTGTTTTTGATTAATTCCTGACGAGAGATTTGCATGATTCAAGGTAGTATCGTTGCTCTGGTAACCCCGATGACGGATGACGGCGCAGTGGATTTCGCCGCTCTGAAGCGCTTGGTGGAGTTTCATATCGAGCAAGGTACCGACGCTTTGGTCGCGGTCGGCACGACCGGCGAATCGGCGACGCTGGACGAAGACGAGCATTGCCGAGTCATCCAGGCAAGCGTCGAATATGTCGCCGGCCGGATACCGGTGATCGCCGGCACCGGCGCCAATTGCACCCGCGAAGCGATCGCGCTGACTCGGCGGGCCAAGGCGGCCGGAGCGGATGCCTGTTTGCTGGTGACGCCTTATTACAATAAACCGACTCAACAAGGCTTGTATCTGCATTACAAAGCCGTCGCGGAAGCGGTCGACATCCCGCAGATCCTTTACAACGTCCCAGGCCGTACCGGTTGCGATTTGTTGCCGGAAACCGTCGGCCGTTTGGCGCAAGTCGAAAACATTGTCGGCGTTAAAGAGGCGACCGGCAAATTGGAAAGAGTCCGGCAAATCCGGGATCTCACCGGTGCCGAGTTTGCGATTTACACCGGCGACGACGCCACCAGTCTGGAATTCTGTCTATTGGGCGGCAACGGCAGCATCACCGTGACCGGCAACGTCGCGCCACGCCTGGTTCACGACATGTTGACGGCCGCGATGCGCGGCGACCGGGCGGCAGCCGAAGCGATAGACGCCAAATTGCAAGGATTGCATGCCAAGCTGTTCATTCAGTCCAATCCGATTCCGGTGAAATGGGCCGTCGCCGAAATGGGCCTGATCGGTACCGGTATTCGTTTGCCGTTGACTTGGCTGACCGAGGATTGTTACGACCCGGTAAGAGCCGCGATGCGGCAGGCGGGTGCGCTTTAACATGCGCGCCATTCGGTTAGGTCGCTGGCTATTGCTGGCGGGTGTGCTGAGCGCGGTGGGCGGTTGCGGTTACGTCAAAAGCCTGTTTCCCGATAAAGAGCGGGATTACCAGTTTACGACAGAGATCCCCGAATTAGTCGTGCCGGACGATTTGAAAAACAAAACCTTTCCGACCCGCGCGCCCGCCGCCACTCGGACCGACACCCCGGCGCCGGTCGCCGCGACCGCGTCGGTACCGGTCGAGACGGCGGAGACGAGTTCGTCCGCGGCAGCGGAGCCGGCCGCGGCCAAGCCAAGGGAGCCGGCCGCGAAACCGGAAGTCGCCAAGGCGCCGGTAGAGCCGGCGCCCGGCGTTTCGCCGGCCGAATCCGCCGGCGAACGCCCCCAGCGCCAGACTAGCGACGGCGTCAGCAGTCTGGAAATCGATCAATCGATTATCCAAGCTTGGTGGTTGGTCAGCAAATCGCTGAGTCGCCAGAAGTTGGAGATCGTCGAACGTAACATGGACAAAGGCTATTTCTTTGTCAAATACGATCCGAATGCGATCAAACCCGAAGACGGCTCTATTCTGGACGAGTTTAATTTCATGTTCGGCGACGATCCCAGCCAGGAACTCGAGTACCGGATCAGCTTGCAGGCCTTATCGGCCGATGCCACCGAAGTGACGGTGCAAGACAGCGAAGGTCGAAGTTTGTCCAATGCCGCCGCGACTTCGTTATTGCGCTTGATCACCGACGGTATCAAGCAGGACTTGCCGGCGGATGGCGAGCCGGCCGCGCAACCCTGACGGGTTCGCCCCGCGCCGCCCGCGCGCCTGAATTCACCGTATCCAAACAGCCTCGCGGCCGACGCCGCACCTAATATCGAGTACATGCCCATGTTGACCCTACCCGGTAGCTCCGCACTGTCCCGTTTTCGAATCGAAAAACTACTCAGCGTCTTGCAAGCTCAGCAGCCCCAAGTGACCGCCGTCGCGGCCCGTTATCTGCACTTCGTGCAATTAGCGGCCGATCTGGATACTGACCAACGGGCGATGCTGGAACGCTTGTTGGATTATGGCGATCGTCATGAGGCTTGGCCGGCTGAGCCGATGAATCGGGTTTGCGTCGTACCCAGGCTGGGAACTATTTCGCCATGGTCCAGCAAAGCCTCGGAGATCGCCGAACGCTGCGGCTTGACCTCGGTCAAGCGGATTGAGCGCGGTATCGAATACGCGTTCACCACTAGCTCACCGTTTGACGAATCGGACATAGCCGCGTTGACGGCCGCACTCCACGACAGGATGACGCAGCAAGTCGTCACGAATCTTGCCGAACTGACTCTGTTTGCCGAACACGAACCCAAACCGCTGCAAACCGTGGCGATAATCGAACGCGGCCGTGCCGCGCTGGAGCAAGCCAACGTCGAATTGGGCCTGGCATTGTCGGCCGACGAAATCGATTATCTGACCGACAGTTTCACAAAGCTTGGCCGCAATCCGACCGACGTGGAACTGATGATGTTCGCCCAGGCTAACTCCGAGCACTGCCGCCACAAAATTTTCAACGCCAGCTGGACGATAGACGGCGAAGAACAGGCCAAATCGCTGTTCGCGATGATCCGCAACACCCACAATCTGCATCCGCAAGGCGTACTGTCGGCTTACAAGGATAATGCCTCGGTGCTGGAAGGACCTAGCGCGCAAGTGTTTATTCGCGACGCGCACAGCCATCGTTACGGCTATGTCGAGGAAGCCGCGCATATTTTGATGAAGGTCGAGACCCATAACCACCCGACCGCGATTTCGCCGCACCCCGGCGCCGCGACCGGTTCAGGCGGCGAGATACGCGACGAAGGCGCCACCGGCCGCGGTTCCGCGCCCAAGGCCGGTTTGACCGGCTTTAGCGTGTCCCATTTGAAAATTCCCGGTTTCCCGCAGCCCTGGGAGACCGACCTCGGCAAGCCGGAACGCATCGCGTCGGCGCTCGACATCATGCTGGACGGCCCGATCGGCGGCGCGGCGTTCAACAACGAATTCGGCCGGCCGAATATCGCCGGCTATTTTCGCAGCTTCGAGCAGCCGGCCGAAACCGGCCAAGCCGGACAATATCGCGGCTATCATAAACCGATCATGATCGCCGGCGGTTTGGGTAACATCCGGCCGATGTTGGTCGAAAAGCAAGCGATCCCTACCGGGGCCTTGATCGTCATTTTGGGTGGCCCGGCGATGTTGATTGGCCTGGGCGGCGGCGCGGCTTCGTCGCAAAGCTCCGGCGCCAGCGCGGCGGAACTGGATTTCGCGTCGGTGCAACGGGAAAACCCGGAGATGCAGCGCCGTTGTCAGGAAGTGATCAACCACTGCAATTCGCTGGGCGAGCGCACTCCGATTGTTTCGATCCACGACATCGGCGCCGGCGGTTTGTCCAACGCGGTGCCGGAGATTATCCACGACTGCGATCGCGGCGGCCGTTTCGAGCTGCGCAAGGTGCGGAGTGCCGACAAAGGCATGTCGCCGATGCAAATCTGGTGCAATGAGGCCCAGGAACGCTACGTGGTGGCGATCAAACCGGAATCTTTGGATTTGTTCGAATCATTCTGCCAACGCGAGCATTGTTTGTACGCGGTGATCGGCCACGCCACCGACGAAGAACATTTGAGTTTGAGCGACGAATGGTTCGGAACGTCTACACCTATCGATCTGCCGATGTCGGTGCTGTTCGGTAAGCCGCCGAAAATGCATCGCGATGTGCAACGTATCAGTAAAAATCTGCCGGACTTATCGCTGGAACCGGTCGAACTGGCCGAAGCGATCAAGCGCGTGCTGGCATTTCCGGCCGTGGCCGACAAGAGTTTCCTGATTCATATCGGCGACCGTTCGGTGACCGGGTTGGTGGCGCGCGACCAGATGGTCGGTCCTTGGCAGGTGCCGGTTGCCGACGTCGCGGTCGCCGCGTCGGGCTTTTACGCGTATACCGGCGAAGCGATGGCGATGGGCGAACGCACGCCGCTGGCGCTGATCGACGGCCCGGCATCCGGCCGGATGGCGATCGGCGAAGCGCTGACCAATCTGGCCGCCGCGCGCATAGCCAAACTGAGCGATGTCAAATTATCGGCGAACTGGATGGCGGCTTGCGGCAGTCCCGGCGAAGACGCGGCATTGTTCGATACCGTCAGGGCGGTCGGTATGGAATTGTGCCCGGAGCTGGGCATCGCAATTCCGGTTGGCAAGGATTCGCTGTCGATGAAGACGGTCTGGCACGACGGTCAAACGGATAACACCATGACGGCGCCGCTGTCGTTGATCATTACCGCGTTCGCGCCGGTCACGGACATCCGTACCACCTTGACCCCCGAACTGAAGGCCGAAGATAGCGTACTGTTGCTGATAGACTTGGGATTCGGCAAAAATCGTCTCGGCGGCTCGGTTCTGGCTCAGGTTTATTGTCAGCTCGGCAACCAAGCGCCGGATCTGGACGATGCGATGTTGTTCAAACGTTTCTTCGAAACGATCCAAACCTTGAACGACAAAGGCCTGATCTTGGCCTACCACGACCGCGCCGACGGCGGTCTGTTGGCGACAGTCGCCGAAATGCTGTTCGCCGGCCGCCTGGGTGTCGATCTGGATTTGTCCGATTTGCCGGGCGACGCACTGACGGCGTTGTTCAACGAAGAATTAGGCGCGGTGTTGCAGGTCAAAAATAGCGACTATAACCACGTTGCTCGCCTGCTGGACCACGCCGGTCTAGACGATTGCAGCCATGTGGTCGGTCGCGTCGTCGACGGTCAGCAATTGCGGATATTCAAGGCGGGACAACAGCTTTACGGTGCGACGCGCGCCGAATTGCAGCAAACTTGGTCGCAAGTCAGCTACCGGATGCAAGCGCTCCGCGACAATCCGGATTGCGCCGAACAGCAATTTGAACGTATTGCCGATGATGGCGATCCCGGCTTGTCGGCGGTGTTGACCTACGATATCAACGACGATATCAGCGCTCAATTCGTGCATGCCGAGCGCCCCAAAGTCGCCATCTTGCGCGAACAGGGTGTCAATGGCCACGTAGAAATGGCGGCGGCATTTGACCGTGCCGGCTTTGCCGCGATCGACGTGCACATGACCGACATTATCGCCGGCCGGCTTAGTCTGAGCGACTTCAAGGGTTTAGTGGCCTGCGGCGGCTTTTCCTACGGCGATGTACTCGGCGCCGGCGGCGGTTGGGCCAAGTCGATTTTGTTCAACCCGAAGGCGCGCGATGAATTCGCCGCCTTCTTCGCCCGCCCGGATACCTTTGGCCTGGGCGTCTGCAACGGCTGCCAGATGATGTCGGGCTTGAAGGACATCATCCCGGGCGCCGAACATTGGCCGGCGTTCAAACGTAACTTGTCGGAGCAGTTCGAGGCTCGTGTCGCGATGGTCGAAATTGCCGCGTCGCCGTCGATTTTCTTCGACGGCATGGCCGGGTCCAGATTGCCGGTGGTGGTGGCGCACGGCGAGGGTAGGGCGGTGTTTGGCGAACAGGGACCATGTGACGGGCTGATCGCCGTGCGCTATGTGGACAACGCCGGCCAAGCAACCGAAGCCTTCCCCGCGAATCCGAACGGATCGCCGTTCGGCATTACCGGCCTGACTTCCCGTGACGGTCGCTTCACCATCATGATGCCGCATCCCGAACGCTGCTTCAGAGCCGTGCAAAACTCCTGGCATCCGGCCGACTGGCGCGAAGACGGCGCCTGGTTGCGAATGTTCCGAAATGCGCGGGTTTGGGTCGGCTAGTTTCGGTTGGTTGGGTTCGCTTAGCCGGTTCGGCGCATGTCCGTGACATTGCGGGCGGTCTTGAGCGGCGCCGAAGCCGAGGCTTTGGGCATCGATGTCGCGGTGTTGGCGGCGCAGGGCATCGCCCTGTCGCCCGAGGACGGTATAACGACGGACCATGCCGACATCGTATTATTGGCGGGCGCGGGACTACCGACCCGGATTAGAAGCCTGGCATCCACGTATCCCGATTGCAAGATTGCGGCGGTGATTGAGATGTCGGTCGACGACGCCTTGAGTTGCTTGGCTAGCGGTGCGTTGGGTGTTCTGCTGGCGCCGCTGCCGGCCGACCGACTGGCGCGGATTCTGGTTCAGATCGCGGCCGGCGGCTATTTTATCGATCAGCGTATCGCGCAAATGTTGGCCTTGCGTCAGCTAAAAAAAATCCTCGAGCCGTTCAGCGCGTTGAGTTCGCGCGAATACGATGTCTTTTGCCTCTTGGCCGACGGTAAATCGCTGGCTGAAATTGCCGTTCAATTGGGTGTCAGTCGTAAGACGGTCTCGAACACGCAGACCCAAATCAAACTTAAGCTCGGACTGTCCGGCCGGCCGGCCATCGTTGCCTGCGCAAAAAGACATGGCCTCGTGGGTTAAATTGGCTATAATTCCCGTAAATCGGGAATTATTCCTTTTTTAACAACCTTTGGGAGGATGTCATGAATAAGTCACAAATTGGAATCGCCGTTGCTTTGCTGATTTTCGCAGGTGCCAGCGCCGCGGCCGACCAAGGCTTGGAAAATTGTTTGCAGGCGGTCAAAAAGGACAAAGCCGGCGAATTGTTGAAGCTGGAAAAACTCAATATTGCTGGCAAAGGCGCTTACGAAGTCGAAGTTCGCGACGCCAATCGGACCGAATGGGAGTTTGTTTGCGATGCCGATAGCGGCAAAATCACCGAACGTGAAACCGAAGTCGCCGATCCTAACACCAGCAGCTTCAAGAAAAACGTCAAGGTTACCGAGGAAGATGCCGCTGCCACGGTACTGAAAGCGTATCCGGGTACTATCCAGGAAGTGGAATACGAAGTCGAGGAAAACGGCGCGTCTTCTTATGAGTTCGATGTCGTTAGCGACAAAGGCGTGGAAACCAAAGTCGAAGTCGATGCCGCATCCGGCAAGATCATCGAAACCGCGACCGAAGAGTGGGAAATCGGCGAAGAAGCCGACGAGCTGCGTTAAATTTTCCCGAGCGCGGCGGTTGGGTTCGAACCGTTGCGCTCTGTCTCCTCGGGTTCATTCGATGAGCCCAATTTTGCCGTAAAGTCCACACGGTACCATTCTATATCCGATTGAATAGCCGGAGTAATACTTAACGCCCAAGCTGGCCTTGCCGGCTTCGGTTCGCTACCTGTAGCGGCTTGCAATCAAAAGCCCTGGCGTCGAACGTTGGGCTGCTGAAAGCATACAATCCAACACTATTTATTCATCAAAACGCAGTGGCCGATTTATTTTCCCGGCCGGTCTGTGATGAATATCGGCGAGCCGGTCTTTGCCTGGGACGCACCGAGATATTTTCTCCAGCGTCCTCGGTTTTTTCTCCAGTGCCCGACTCAATTTCAGCAGCCTTGTCTGATGGATATGGACGTTTCTCTTTTGGACGTGCAACGTCCTGTTTTTGATGTGCGGCAGCCGAGTTCCAAATCAAACTTTTCCTTGGCAATTCGAGGCCATTGCTTTTTCAACATGGAAACCCGGAGTTCGGAAATAGAAAAGTCCATATCCGCAATAGAATTGCGGACTTCCATAACAGAACGCTGCCTGATTACCTGAGACTGCCGGCAATCAAAAACCGAACCGTCCATTATCAACAGAGCGCCTTGCCTGTTTACTGGAGCCTCGTCTATTTCCGCAATAGAACGCTGAGGTTTTCAGCGGCATTGGCCGAGTTATTTTCTCCGCTGTCCAGGTAATTTACTCGGCAAATTATCTTTTCGGCCGCATCGTTTCTATCTGACAACAGAAGCAGGGATGAATGGGTTAAACAATACCTAATCCGAGGTAAACCCTGCCCTCGCACCGGACGGGTTTTGTAAACCCGCCCATCACGTTTGAACCGTTGCAAGGTTGGTTTGAAACGCTTAGGCCGGGGTTACAAACCCCGGCCTGCTCAGGTCATCCGGTGAAACTTAATGAACGGCTTGATCCAATCGCAGTAACTACGTTCGGTATGCAAGGAATAATGTTTCAACCGCATCACGCGACGCACATCGTCCAATAAGCTTGGCAATTTGGTGCTTGACACAAAACACCTACCTGATAAAGTCAGCGGCGAATTTAATACGCAGGCAAGGTTGCCTGAATTGGCCGCCAATATCAAGTTATCGAGGCAAACATGCCCACTTTTACGGATACGCAGGCAAAAGTGCCTGAAAAGGCGGTGAATATCAGGTTATACGGGCAGATTTGCCTGATAATCAATAGTTAAATGCGGGGCCAATCTCGAAAGGCTTGGAAAGCAATTAATTTATCGTAAAGAAATAGCAAATAATGGCTGAAGAAATCATGAAAATATGTTATTACCTGGAGGGAAAAACCTTGCAGGTTAACATGCGTTCAACCAGACAAGGTTTTTCCCTCCAGGTTAAGCCATGATTTTCAGCGTCATTCGTGTTTCTTTGCTTGAATCAAAATTATTGTTTGGAAATGTCATCAAGGCATTTAACCAGTCGTTAAACCTGACCAAAACTCCGCTTCGCTCCGCTTTGGCAGGTTAACTCTATTCGTTATGCAGTCAACCAATATGGAGCCACGAATGGGGCGTAATACGACGAATTGGATAAAGTTCTGGGGAATCCTTGCGATGCTTCTGGCCGGTACTGTCCTAGCGAAGTCGTCCAATTCTCCGAGCTACGTTACAGGAAAAGCCAAGAAACTATATAGCGTAATCTTTGGTATTGTGGTGGAGGTCAATGGGTCTGTTCGTTCAGTGCGGGTTGCCCGCGTCACTGATCCAATATCTGGCGGCGTAGCTCCAGTTGATGTGTCTGTTCCACCAGTATATGTAGATGCGGCTAAGAAATTTATCCTTGATAAGGGGTATTCACCGAAACTCGATAATGGCAAGCCGGTTGAGTTCTATACCTATTTCTTTTACGACCCAGCAAATCCTAACGTGTTGATAACCGAAACAAAGTAACAATCAATGCATAACTTATCATTCCAGCCGACCGCTTTCCGCTACGCTTCAAGCATCGGCTGAATTCTACGTTATGTTGTAAGTACATGAATAAGTATGAAGTAATCATCAATGGTCAGAACTTCCTTATGGAAGTGGATGGAAAAATTGAGCGCATGGGATTTTATGTGACGCGATACGTTGAGGCGGACAACCATGAAGAGGCCGAGTTAAAAGCGGTGTATCTTGTAAGGAATATAGAGCGGTTAAAAGGGGCTCATTTAAATACAGAAGATGATCCGCCAATGCTTTATCTAGAAGAAATGTACGAGATTGAAAATTTTGATGGACTGGAAACCCTTGAGCCAGGAATCGCTTTCTACAATGATGAGCAGGAATCGAATAATGCAACATAACACGTCGCTCAAAGGGACGCTCCGCTTCGCTGCGCGCCCCTTAGCTTGGCGTTATGCATATTTCAACTCCGCCCGAGTAGCCAATGGATAATCCGCTTTCCAAACTTGCGCTCGATTATTGGTACCAAGTGCTTATGGTCGTGAGCTTCGTTGTGTTTCTGTCCGCAGGCGCTGGTGTTCTTTCCGCCTCCTTTCCCACCATTCCCACCGCAGTAATTTCTCTTGGCTGTTTCTTCGTCGGTCTCGGAGAGTGGATCAACCACCCACTTCAAACGGCGCTCATGAGCGCTACTGCTTATCACCCTGGCGGCGTCATCACCAGTCATCCAAGAAACCCCAGATTTGTTGGTGTCGCATTCGATGTTCTCGGCGCAATTCTTATTGTCTTTGGCCTCTACAGATTGTTGGCTTAAGTCAAATCCACATTGAGGGCAATTCTTGTGCAGTGGTGTAAATTTCCAACCAGTAGGCAATTTTTGCATCATATGCATAACCTTGCGCTCAACCCCGTTCGCTTCGCTCAATGGACTCGGTCAAGCTGCGCTTGCCCTCGCCGGTTAGCTTCACGTTATGCATAAACCTTTATTAACTATAGGAGAAATAAAATGTCTAATAAGCGAATAACAACAAGTCTGAATGTATAGATGGCTCTCAGTCCAGCATCCACCCAGGGACGCGACACCGAAAACACATGCTAACTTTTTGTAAGGCGCTTACAATAAAATTAGTTTGTATACCTTATTTAGCACTATTTTATTGTTCATCATCAATTGCAGCAAGCATATATGCGTCTGACCAAGCAGCATTCTGTGAGAGACCGGATTCTATTGACTTCGAATGTGGTGCGCCACATGTTGGTGGAGCATTAGCGAATAACTTTTTAGGTCTTCCATATGAATCCAAGAGCGCCATTGAATTTTCATTAGAAGGTGTCACAGAAGTACAGTCAGCAGAGTTATACCTTCTTGCAACTGGGTATTCTGCGTACCCTGATGTTTTTTCTGAAACCCCCATACTGGAAATACATGGTTATTCAGGAGACGGCATTATTACTTATGATGATCTTTTGCAAGATAATTTAATATTGACAACCGGTGGAATAAATAATCTTGGTTTGTATATTTTTGATGTAACCAACTACGTTGCAGATCTAGTGGCTAGTAATCAATCGTATGCCGGTTTTGCATTTAAAGATATAGTTATGAATAGTTCGGTCAGTTTTTACACGCCAGACGGTATGTCAAATGTGTTAGCAGTAAATGGTTACACTGAATATGTGCCAGAAGTTCCACTTCCATCAGCAGCATTGTTGTTTGGTAGTGGCATGCTTGGTTTGCTAGGATTTGCACGAAAAAGTAATGAATAACAATGTACTCCAGCCGATGCTGTAAGTAGAATGGCTGAGTTTAGGTGTTAGGCGCAGGCAAATCACCAGATGAATAAATCGGGATAGTAAATAATGACCATTGAGACAAAAATTATTGGAACATGGAAGAAAGATGGTTCAGTCAAGTCATTGGTACTTGATTTACAGCCGGATGGTACCTACGTTTTTAAGCAATTGCCTAAAGAGAAAGCTGAAGACGTGCTTTTCTCAATTATCGGGGATAGATTTGAAGGGCGTTGGTGGGTAAGTAATGGAGTCTTGTATTTACGAGAATCGCGTATAAAGGGAGGGCCGGGTTCCACTCTTTTTACTTTCGTATCAAAATATTTTCAACTTTTCACTGGTCCAAAAGAACTTATAATTGACGCTGTCGATGATTCGCATATTAGATTTACAGGGAAGGAATATGAGTGGGGTAGTGGTGAGTGGAAAAAAGTTTTGAGATAACTTATTTCAAATAAACACGACAATACGTGATAACCCGCAATACGAAAAGCCTGGGGTCAGATTTTGCAATCATGCATTTGGCCTTGAGCGGGACGGGGTATGTACCCCGTCCTGAACGTTTCAAATCAAGTTTGAAGGTAATACAAATGTTACGAACGGATTGAATAATCCGTCCGGCTTCGGGCAAAGGCTCGTTCCGAACGTTTGAAGCCAATTTGAAGGCGAGACTAACGTTACGAGCGAGTTGAATAATCGGGCCAGCCCCCAATAAGTCCGTAAGGCCGTAAGGCCGTAAGGCGGAAGACGACAGCGTTCCGCCATTTTAGAACTGAGCGGGACGGGGTATGCATCCCGTCCTGAACGTTTCAATCAAGTTTGAAGGTAAGGCAAACGTTACGGACGGATTAAATAATCCGTCCAGTCTTGGTCTTGGTAATTCGCCCAGCCCCAACAACTTGAGCGGGACGGGGTATGCAACCCGTCCTTGAGCGGGACGGGGTATCTGAGCGGGACGGGGTATATACCCCGTCCTGAACGTTTCAAACCAAGTTTGAAGGTAAGACAAACGTTACGGACGGATTAAATGATCCGTCCGGCCTTAGCCTTGTTCATTGGGCCAGTCGCAATTACTTGGCAAGTTAAAAGAACGCCAACACAGCACTGTGAAAATCTGCCAAATCATGGGGATTTCCAAAAGCACCCTGTATAACTATCTCGCGGAGCAGGGTGTCAATGCCCGCGACGCGGCATAGCCCGATACCCGCCGACTCGCTGTTGGCATTGCGCCAACGGCTGGATCGATTGCCGGCAAAAGTCCGGAACGAGCTACCCAGGTCAAATCCATCGACGAACTCTACGCCGCTTCCACCGACATGGTTTATCGCGCACTCCGGGATTTACACAAACCTAAGACCGTCCATCGCGGCGACCGTGGCAAACCGCGTGTGCTGCCGAAATCTGCAGCACCAATGCGAACTGATCGTAGCATTCAAATCGCGGACGACTAATAAGAAGGGCTGCCATGCTTCCACTCGCAGGGCCATCGAACTGATGGACTATTACCCTGAAACGGGCAGTTGGCGTTGTACAGTTGCACTTAATTCCGCTAGAAAATTGCGCTGATTGCTCGTTTGCGCGTTTTCGATTGCAAGCCCAATATACCTCGCGTATTGCACGCTGGCATCAATCGGCGATAGGCGAATACTGGTGTTTCGCTGACCGATCGCGCCGATTCCTGGGTTTGCAGTTAGACTATCGGCCCGAATCAATCTTACGGAACGGAGCATTTCATGAAAATTATCGAATACGCCGGCGTGCTGGTCGCGTCGGCATTGGTGCTGGTCGGCGGCGAAACTCTGGCCGAGACCGGCGTCGCGGCCAAAATCGAGCATGGCGAATACCGCGACTGGCGCTTGTTGGGCGTATCGCTACGCCACGATAAGAACAGTGTGCGCGCCATCGTTGGTAACGATGCCGCCATCGCGGCGGCGCGGGCTGGCAAAACCAAGCCCTGGCCCGACGGGACGGTGATCGCCAAAATCAAATGGGATCAACGAAAACATCCGAATTGGGAAGCCGCCACGGTTCCCGGCGCATTCACCGCCGCCGAAGCGATGGTCAAGGACAGCCGGAAATACTCGAATACCGGCGGTTGGGGATTCGGCATTTGGGAAGGCAAAACCTTGAAGATGCTGGACAGCGACAAATCCGCGACCTGTTTTGCTTGTCATTCGCCGATGAAGGACAGCGGTTACGTCTACACGCTGAGCAATTTGCAATAAACACTCATTGGGCGTCGCCGCTCGCCATTAGAGCGGCGACATGCGCCGCCACGCTGGCGCCCAGCGCTCGAGGATCATAGCCGCCCTCCAGGCTGGAAACGATCCGCCCCCGGCAACAGGCGTGGGCAATCTCGCAGAGTTGGTCGGTCAACCATCGGAAATCGGCTTCCAGCAGATTCAAGCCGGCCAGCGGATCGTCGCGGTGAGCGTCGAAGCCGGCCGAAATCAATAGCAATTCCGGCTGGAAGGCCGCGACGGCCGGTAGTAGGGTTTCCCGGTATTGGGTCCGGAAAGTCGCGCCGTCGGTTCCCGCGGCAAGCGGGAGATTGATAATATTGCCGACCCCGGTTTCCCGCGCCAATCCGCTACCTGGATAATGCGGCCACTGATGGCTGGATGCATACAACACTTGCGGTTGCGCGTAAAACGCCGCTTGAGTTCCGTTACCGTGATGCACGTCGAAATCGACGATGGCGACGCGCGTCAGCCCGTAATGGGTTCTGGCGTATTCGGCGCCGATCGCGATATTGTTGAATAGGCAGAACCCCATCGGGTAGTCCGGCGTTGCGTGGTGGCCTGGTGGACGAATTGCGCAAAAAGCGTTATCCGCTGCACCGCTCAACACCTTGTCGATAGCATCGCACACCGCGCCGACCGCCCGAAATGCCGCCAGACGCGAACCCGCCGACCCGACCGTATCGGCGTCGAACTTTACCAGTCCCTCGGCCGGAACGGCTTCAACGACCTTGGCAATCATGGCCTTTGAGTGAATCAAGGCCAATTTGTCTTCGATGTCGTTCGGTAATGGCGCCGCGACCCGCACCAGTTTGGCGAAGTCCGCTGACGACAGTGCGCTATCGATGGCTAGCAGACGAGCCGCTGTTTCCGGATGGGTGGGACCGGTGTCGTGGTTTAAGCAGTCCGCGTGGCTGTAATAAAGTGTCGTCATTCCGATCTCGTTAGTCCTGGGCCGCGCTTGAACGTTGTCGCGGGATCAATCGCCGGACGATGCCGGTTCGGCATGTGCTCGCAACCAATCGGTGAAGGCCTCGGCCGGGAGCGGCTTGCTGAACAGATAGCCTTGCATTTCGTCGCAGCCCTGCTGGTGCAGGTAGTCCAGTTGTTCGACCGTCTCGACGCCTTCGGCGATGGTCTTCAGGCCCAGACTCTTCGCTAAACTGATCACCGCCGCCACGATGGCTTTATCTTCCTGGTCGCTGGTTAGATCGCGGACGAAGGATTGGTCGATTTTTAATTTGTAAACCTTGAATTTCTTCAAATAGCTCAGCGACGAATAGCCGGTCCCGAAGTCGTCTATCGACATCCGAATGCCGCGCTCGTGAAACTGCGCCATCATCGCGATGACGCCTTGCGGATTGTGCATCGCCACGCCTTCGGTCAATTCCAGTTCTAGGTATTCGGCCGGCAGGCCGACTTCATGCAGAATGTCCGCGACCAATTCGGGCAGTTCAGGCTGTTTGAATTGGGCGGCGGATACGTTCACCGCCATGATGAACGGCGGGAAGCCGGCTTGGCGCCAGCTTTCGGCTTGGCGGGCGGCGGTTCGGATCACCCATTCGCCTATGCTCAGGATCAAGCCGCTCTCTTCGGCCAACGGAATGAATTCTGCCGGCGACACCAAACCCAATTCCGGATGTCGCCAGCGCAACAGGGCTTCGGCGCCGATAAGCCGCCGGCTGCCGGAGGCAATTTGGGGTTGATAGTGCAAGGTCAATTCGTCGCGCTCCAACGCCGATCGTAACGCATTCAACAGTTGCAGATTCCGGGCCGAACTGGCCTGCATTTCCGGCGTGAAGAATCGGGCGCCGTGGCGCCCTTCCTGTTTGGCGCGGTACATTGCGGTATCCGCGCACCGCGATAGCGCTTCCAGGTCGTCGCCGTCGCCGGGATAGATGGCGATCCCGATAGAGGCGGTCAACGTTAAATCGTACTGATCGATCCGGTACGCGGCGGCGATGGTATCCAGCAATTTCTGAGCGACCCAAGCCGCGCCGGTGGCATCGGTGCCCGGCAACAGGAAGATGAACTCGTCGCCGCCCAGACGCGTGATGGTATCTTCGTCTCGCAATACTTGTTTCAGGCGGCCGGCCAATTCAATCAGCAAGGCGTCGCCTATGGTGTGCCCCAAGGTATCGTTAATGTCCTTGAAGTGGTCCAAATCCAGGAACATCAGGGCTAGATGCCCGTTAGTGCGTTTCGCGATGCCGATCGCCAGCTTCAGATGTTCGTTAAGCCTGGCCCGGTTCGGCAAGCCGGTCAACGGATCGAAATTGGCCAGGAAATAAATGTCGTCCTCGGCTTTCTTACGCTCTATCGCCAGCGTCACGAAATCCGCCGCCATTTGCAGCAGTTGCAAATGATAGCGGTCGGGCTCCGCCGGATAACTTCGATAAATTGCGAAGGTACCCAGTACGCGGTTGCCGTTGGCGAGGATGGGTTCCGACCAACAACAGCCCAGGTCGGCATGACGGGCGATGTCGCGGTACGCGGCCCAGTACGGATGAGTTTGAATGTCGGCGACGATGGTGCGTTGGCCGGTGTAAGCGGTATTGCCGCAAGCGCCAACGCCGGCACCGATAGGCAAGCCGTCGACCGCCTGATTATAAAATTCCGGTAAATTGGGCGCGGCCGCTAAGCGCAATTGTTGAGTGGCTTCGTCCAATAGCAGTACCGAGCAACGGCTGTCGGCGATAATGGACTCCAGTTTGGTGACGACGTTGATCAATATCGCCGACAGCGGCGCTCCGCTATTCAAGCTCTCCAACATAAAGCCGCGAAATTGCTCGGCTTGCTGGTTACGGCGGCGTTCTTCCTCACGGTCGAAGCCCATCAACGCGTAGTCGATATCCATCGCCATTTCCAGCAACAGGTTTCGGGCGTCGTCGTCGAAGGCATTTAATTGGCCTGAATATAAATTAAAACTGCCGATGACCCGGCCGTCGCGATGCAAGGGCAATGCGGCGGACGCTTGGACGTAGCACTCCGTGGCTCGGTCGCGCCAGGTGGCGGTATTGGGATCGTTTTGAAAGTCCTGGCACCAGTAGGGACGATCCGCGCGTATCGCAATCCCGGTGGGGCCGCGCCCGCTCGGCAGATTCGGATCGATGCTGATTTCAAGCTGATTCAGATAGTCCATGCTGTCGCCGTAACCGGCAACCGGTTTGACCGTTCGGGCGGATTCGTCCACCAAACCGATCCAGGCCATCGTCATGCCGCCGAACAACACCGCGTCGCGGCAGATGATAGGAAACAATTCTTCCTGATTGGCGCAGCGCACGATGGCTTGATTGCACTGACTCAGCGCTGCGTACAACTGAGTCAGCCGCCGAGCCCGCATTTCGGCTTGAAGCTGCTCGGCCTCCAGGCTGGCCAGCCGACATTGCATGTCGGCCAGCCAGGCAATCACGCTGTTGTCTTGCTTGGCGGTCAGCGGAATCGCGGTTCGAAAGTCGCCGCCGCCGATGCGGACCATATGGCTGTGTAGTTCTTCCACCGAAACGCCCAACGCTCGGTTCAGATTGCGGAGCGCAAACAGCAAGGTCAGCACCTGAAGCGCGGCCAGAGCGATTAGACCGATCCGCATCGTCATCGCGGTGGAAATCGCTTCGTTCACTGTTTGTTGGGTACGGTTTTCGACCATTTGGTAGGCGGAGCCGATCGGTTCCATGATCGCCGCCTTGGCTTGGTGGTAGGCCGCATCGTGCACCATTTGGCTAGCTCGCATGCGGGTCGGATCGGCGATCGGCTCCGCCTGATCGACCAGAGCCATCGCGGCCCTTTCGATCGCGGTCAACGCGTCGGAGCGGGTCTTGGCCAAGGCGAGATCGGCCATTTCGGTGTCGCTGAAGCCGGCCGTGCGCATTAAGTCCAGCAATGGCGCGGCTCGGTCTTCGGAAGGTCTTGGCCGTCGATCGTCGGCCAAGACCAAGTCCCAATAGACATTTTGATAGTCGACCGGCCTTGGCGCTTTACCGTCGCGAATATCCAGAATCTCTTGATAGTGTTGCTTGTAAATCGGATGGCCGGTGACCACGTAGCTGCGCGCCATGTGGGTCAGATCATCCGAGGACTGGCGCAATTCGCCAGCCAGTAACACCGATTGAATACGGATGTCGTTGGCTCGGTCTATCGCTTTCTCCGAACGGACGTACAGGGTGAACATCGCGGTAAAGCCAACGAAAACCGCGAATGTCAACCACAGGCTGGTCGTGAAGCCCGGCGAACGCAAAGCCTTAACCACGTTGGCCGCTTCCTCTCAGTCGATAGGCAGCCGTCACTTCGGTGCCGAACACATCAAGACGCGCCGGCGCTAGGGTAGATGATGGGATAGGCATTGGATACCGGAGGCGATGAAAAAGGGCTTGTAAACATTCCAGATTCTAGCAAAAGTTGTTGGTCGATATGGGCAATCGAAATGCGCGGCGCGCGCTCGTGGTTGTAACTTACCACCCTAATAGTAAAATGCGCCGCTTTTGTTAAGAAATGTTAGGTTGCGCCGGTCCTCATCGATAGCTTCGAGCGGCGGCGCGTCAACGCAATTTTCATTCGACAGGCGACGATGAACCCATTTTTTTCAGGCGGCCGATCCGAAACGGCGACGCGGTGCCGGCCGGTGCAACAGGGGGCGTGGTGAGCACGCGGCCCGATATAGTACTGGCTAAGCCCGAACATTTGTCCCGACAATGGGCGCAGCGAATCGTTGATCAACACGTGTCGGCGGCCAGAGTCGCCGACGTCTGCGTCGATTCGGTCAATGTCGGTACCTCGACCCGCTGGCGGATTACCGTGCAACACGATGCCCAAGCGGAGGTGCCGTCGCGCTGGTTTATCAAAACGCCGTCGCTGGCCTGGCGTTCCAGGCTGATCACCGCCCTGCCTCGGTTGTTGCACAAGGAAGTCAGTTTTTATAAGGCGCTGGCGCCGTCCTTGCCGGTGAGATTGCCTAAAATCCTGGCCGCCCAAACGCGCTGGGGCGGCAGTACGCTGGTGATGGCGGATCTGGCCGAGTTTGGCCACAGGGCCGGTCAATCCGGCGAGGCCTTGACGGCGGAACAGGCCGTTCAAGTCGTCGACAATCTGGCGCGTTTTCACGGACGATTTTGGGGGAACGCCCATTTGCTGCGGGAGCACCGCTGGCTCAACGGCTTCAGTCAGCAAATCGAGCATCAAATGGGTACGGTTCTGGCGGTACCGCTGATGAAGCGGGGACTGCGGAGGGCCGGCGGATTGGTGCCGACCCGCTTGCACGGCACAGCGCTGAACTATGCCCGCAATCGCCGCCGGATTACGCAATCCCTCAGCAGCGGCACCAAAACCCTGATTCACCACGATTGTCATCCAGGCAACTTGTTCTGGACCTCGTCGGGTCCGGGGTTCCTCGACTGGCAGTTGGTCAGGGCCGGCGAAGGGATAGGCGATCTGGCCTACTTTATGGCGACCGCGCTGACTCCCGAAGTGCGACGCGCGCACGAACGGTCACTATTGCAGCGCTATCTCGGCGCGCTGTCCGAACAAGGCATCGATCAGCTCGACGAATCGGGCTTGCTGCGACGCTATCGTGCCCATCTACTCTATCCTTTCGAAGCGATGGTCGTGACCTTGGCGATCGGCGGTCTGATGGACGCCGAACCCAATCTGGAAATGATCCGCCGGGCATCCGCCGCCGTCGACGACCACGACAGTTACGCCGCGCTGGACTTGCGCTAGGCCACGTCCCGTGTAAGCCGTTTGACCTCGCTGACCACTTGTCCGCTCGCCAGACGGATGTCCAACCAATCGCCGACCGCCAGATCCGCGGCCGATTTAATGATTGCCGTTTCGCCGTGACGTTGGACGATCGCGTAGCCGCGCTGCAAGGTTGCCAGCGGGCTAACCGCGTGCAGGGTGGCGCCTGCCGCCGCTTGGCGTTGGGCCAGGTCCGCCAGTTTACGGTTCATCGCCGCAGCCAGTCGTTGCTCCAGAAATTCCAAGCGATTCCGGTAGCGTTCCAATGCGGCGGTGGGCTGGGCCTGTTTCAGGCGAGCCTCGACTTGCAACCAGTGTTGACGCTGCTGGCTAAGCCGGCGCTGCTGAGCGTGGGCCAGACGGCGCTCCAGTTCGTCCAAGCGTTGGGCGTTGCGATGAAGTTTTTCGCCGGGGTGCTGAGCCTGCAAGGCTTTTTCGCGCCAAGCCAGCTGTTGCCGAGAGCTGCTCAGTTTCAGTTGCATTAGTCGCGTCAAGCGCCGTTCCGCGTCGGTAAAGGCATATAGCCAAGCGGCTTGTTCCGGTACGGCGTGTTCGGCGGCGGCCGACGGTGTCGGTGCGCGCAGGTCGGCAACGAAGTCGGCTATCGTGACGTCGGTTTCATGGCCGACGCCGACGATCACCGGTAAGCGGCTGGCGGCGATCGCCCGAGCCACGCGTTCTTCGTTGAACGCCCACAAATCCTCCAGCGAACCGCCGCCGCGCGCCAGAATCACAAGGTCCACCGCCGCATCGCGATTGGCCGCCGCCAGTGCGGCGCTGATTTCGAATTGCGCGGCCTCGCCTTGCACCGCGACCGGATAAATCACCACCGGAATCGCCGGAAAGCGCCGCTTCAGGACCGTCAGGATGTCGCGGATCGCCGCGCCGCTCGGCGAAGTGATAACGCCTATCCGGGCTGGAATTAGCGGCAATACTTGTTTACGGTCGCTGTCGAACAAACCCTCCGCGGACAGCTTGACTTTCAATTGTTCGAAAGCCTGCCGCAACGCACCTTCGCCAGCCGCCTCCATCCGTTCGACGACCAGTTGGTAATCGCCGCGCGGCTCGTACAGGCTGACTTGGGCGGACACCAGCACTTGCAGACCGTTGGCCGGCTTGAACCGCAGCGTCGATTGCTGGCCCTTGAACATCGCGCAGCGTACCTGGGCCTGCGCGTCTTTTAACGTGAAATAGGCGTGACCCGAAGCCGGCAGGCTGAGGTTGGATATTTCACCCTGTACTTGTACGGTTAGGAAATGCTGCGCTAGCAAGCGCTTGGCTTCGCGGTTGAGCTGGCTGACGGTAAAAACGGACGGATTGGCCATCGGAATTTAGGTGGGTATAACGGAACCGGCATTTTAAAGCGAATCGTGAATTGGCGCCGAGAACGTACTGGGAGTTTGTCGGTCGGCTGAGCTAGAATGCGGTTTTGAATTCGCGCCAGCATCGGGAAATCGGGAAGCCAGTCATGCATGTACATCAATTAAGTCGTTGGGAGCATCCGCACAACTTCGCCAGAATCAACCGTAAGGGTGAGCGGCGGACCAAATGGGTGTTGTTGTTGACGTTTACGACGATGTTGGTTGAGATCGGCGCGGGCATGCAATTTCATTCGATCGCGTTGCAGGCCGATGGTTGGCACATGGCAACCCATGTGGTCGCTTTCATGATCACCATCTTTGCCTATCGTTACACCCGGCTGCACCAATTCGACAATACCTTTGCGTTCAGTCCGGCGAAAGTTGGGGTGCTCGGGGGGTTTGCCAGTTCGATCGCGTTGGCGATGGTGGCCTTGGCGATGACCGCCGAGTCGGTCGAAAGGCTGATGATGCCGCAAACGATACGCTTCGACGAAGCCATTATCGTGGCTGCGGTGGGGCTGGGTATCAACTTGTTGAGCGCGCTGTTGCTGCGCGATCACCACGATCATCACCATGGTCATGCCGAGCATGGCCACGATCATCGCCACCACGATCATGACGATCACGACCACAGCCATTCTCACGATCACCACCAAGACCATAATCTACGGGCCGCCTATCTGCATGTGATGGCCGACGCGTTGACGTCGGTGCTAGCGATGGTCGCGCTGCTCGCCGGCAAATACTACGGTTGGGTCTGGCTGGATGCGGCGATGGGCTTCGTCGGCGCGTTGGTCATCCTGATTTGGTCTTACGGACTGGTCGGCGAGACGGCGCCGGTGTTGTTGGATCAGAGTATGGCAACCGGTTTTTTGGACAGTATTCGCGGTGAACTGGAGGCCGACGGCGAAACCAAGGTCAGCGATCTGCACGTTTGGCGACTCAGCGCCAATCATTGCGCGGCCATTGTCGGCGTCGTCACGCAATTCCCCCAGTCGCCAGCGTATTACAAAACCCGCTTGGCCGGCTTTTCCCAATTGGACCATGTCACGGTCGAAGTTAATCGCTGTAACGGTCGGGATTGCGACGCAGAATGATGGCGTCGGCGGCCACGAATTCGATGCCGCAGCCATAGCGGTTCGCCAACCAAGTCAAGGTGTCTCGGGAATAAAATCCGATATGGGTGAGATCGTTCTTATAGTGCCAGCGCGCGAAGGCGGCGGCGTCAATGACCAGTTTGGTCATCAGTCCCAGATAGCCGCCAGGCCTTAACATGCCGAATATTCGTTCGAACTCCTCTGCCGGCCGCCGAAAATGTTCGACCACTTCGGTGCAGACAATGAAATCGTATTGGCGTAACAACAAGGCCGGGTGCGCGGCGTAAATCGGATCGTATAGCTTCACCGCGTGGCCGGCTTCGCTTAGCATTGCCGCCAAGGCCGGACCGGGGCCGCAGCCGAAGTCCAGGCCGCTAGCGCCGGGCGCCAAGCGTTCTTGCAACGGCGCGGCCAAGCGCGACAGGAAACAACGATAACCGGGGTCGTCCGTTTGGTTCCGATGCAAATCGTAAATCGCTTTCTCGGCATCCTGCGATAAATGCTGGCTGGCAGGCACGTAGACCAGGCGACATCGACCGCAACGCCGATAGTCGCGGTTACGGTCGCGATGAAACTCGACGGAAGATGCGGCGCCGCAAAGCGGGCAGGGAATATCTGGCATAAATGGTATTGGTTTTGCTTGACGGTTAGCAAATATACTGTAGAATGCGCCGCTCTTAACAGCGGAGCGGTAGTTCAGTTGGTCAGAATACCGGCCTGTCACGCCGGGGGTCGCGGGTTCGAGCCCCGTCCGCTCCGCCAACTTCGTTTTTCAGTAGGCCGTTTAGGCTATCCGCCGGTTGTTTTCAAACCGCGATTCATTCCGTATCATTGGCTTTCCCCTAATAACAGCAGGAGAATTGTGATGAGCAGTTTGAGTTCATTCAGTCAACGCGGTTTATTCGACGAGTTGTTTCGGGATATTAGTCCCGGCTATCTGGTGCGGCCGTTGCACGGCGATCCCCTGCCTAGCCAGATCAAAGTCGACATAAAGGAAAATCCGAACGAATTCATCGTCGAAGCCGAACTGGCCGGCGCCAGCAAGGACAACATCCACGTCCGTATCGAAGGCAACGTGGTCGGTATCAGCGCCGACATCAGTCAGATCGACAGCCAGTCCAACGAAGATAAGCTTCTGCGCAGCGAACGCTATTACGGTCAGGTTTCGCGCAGCTTTCAGTTGCCGGTCGATATCGATCAGACCGCCAGCAAGGCCAAATACGATAACGGCGTATTGACACTGACCCTGGTAAAAAGCAAGGCCAAGAGCGGCCAGCGCTTGACGGTAGAGTGATCTAAGCAGTGCGGTCTAGCTCGCGATAGTGGCGCCAGATAATTTTGAACGTGACGGTCAGGGTCGGATCGTCGCGTTCGACCCGTTCGCTGACGGCGTCGGGCGTTAGCCAGATGCCGTCGTCGATTTCGGTTTCCGCCAACTGGAATGGACCGTCGTGACGGCAACGGTACACCTGGATGAATTCCATACCCAAGTCCTGTGTCGGTATTAATTTGAACAGTGCTTGCAGATCGGCGTTGACGCCCAATTCTTCCATCAGCTCGCGCGGCGCGGCGGTTTCGTAGTCCTCGCCGGCATCGACATGGCCGGCCGCCGAACTGTCCCAGAGTCCTTTGTTCAAGTCTTTCAACATCGAGCGTTTTTGCAAAAACAGCTCGCCTTGTCGGTTAAAGACTAAAATATGCACTGCGCGGTGGCGTAGCCCTTGGGCGTGAATCACACCGCGCGGTAAATGGTCGACGACTTGGTCGTCCTGGTCGACAACCGCCAGTAATTCGTGATGCATGACTCGATTCCCAATCCAAGGTCGTGTATGTTAAAGGTTTTTGGACGCTGCCGCAGGGTAAACATGGCTAGAAGAAGCGAACACAGTCAGGAGCAAATCAAGGAAATGGTTTTGGCCGCCGCCGAAACCATCGTCGTGGAGGACGGCTTCAATGCGTTGACGGTCAGAAAAATCGCGATGGAGATAGGCTACACGGTTGGCAGCATTTACATGGTGTTCGCCAATATGAGCGATCTGATCATTCACCTGAAAGCGAGGACACTGGACGAGTTGGCCGAGCATCTGGCGGCCTGTCCGGCCGACGGCGATCCTGGCGAACGTTTGATGAAACTGGCGGATATTTACTTGGATTTCGCCGCCAAGCATTTCAACCGCTGGCGGATGATATTCGATATGCAGAGCGAAGAAGCGCCACCGGATTGGTATCAACAAAAAATCGAGTATATGTTCGATATCGTCGAAAGCTTGATACGGCAACTGCATGCCGGTACCGACGCGGAATCCGAGCGGCGAGCGGCGCGCGCGTTGTGGAGTGGGGTCCACGGCATCAGTATATTGGCGCTGACCGGGCATGGCCAACCGTCCGGGATCGACTCGGCCCGGGCGTCGGTGTCGCTGTTGGTGTCGACGTTTATTCGGGGTTGGCGGGTGGCGTAGTCTCAGGCAAATGCCGGACCACGACGAAGGTAGCAGCCATCAACAAGCCACCGAGCACGATCAGGGCTATGGCCGGCTGGTTTGCTTCGGCCGCCGCGGCGGTATAACCGCCGACCGCGATCAACATCGCCAGGTTCTGAAAGAAATTCTGCATCGCCACCGCGCCGCCGCTGCCTATGCCTTGCTGACCGATTTCCTGCAAAGCCGCGTTGATCGGGACAATGAACATCCCGCCGGCGGTACCCATTAAAAACAACACCGCGCGTGCCGGCCAAACTGCGTCGGTAAAGCTCAAGGCTACGATCAGCAAACCCATCGCGTATGCCGGCAGTCTGGCTCGGCGCAGATGTTCCAGCGGAATCAGGCGCGGTACCAAGGCCGCGCCGGCAACGATGCCGATTGCCAAAAACAAGGTCAAATCGGCGATGTCGCTGGCGTTATGCATCAGCAATACCGCCGGCGCCCAGGCGATGACGATCACCCGTACCGCGGCGGCGGCGGCCCAGAATAGCGAAGCGCCGAGAACCGCGAAGCGCGAACGCGGCGACGCCAGAAACTCGCGGACCTCGCGGAAAAACAGCAAGATCTTCGATCCCTCCGGAATCGGCTTGCGCAGCCCGGTCGGCAAAAATAACGTGGTCGCGGCCGAGACCATAAACAGCGCGATCGTCGAGGTCAGCGCCCAATACACCGAATAATCGGCCAGTCTGGCGCCGACCGTCATACCGGTCAGAATCGCCAGTATCGTCGAACCTTCTATCCAGCTGTTGGCTTTGACCAAACCGGCGTGGCCAGCCAGTTCCGGCAATATCCCGTATTTGGCGGGGCTGTATAGCGCCGCGCCAACTCCGACCAGACAATAGGCCAGCAGCGGTTCGACCTGCAATAACAGTAAACCGGCTCCGCCAGCCTTGATCAGATTGGCAACGATCAGGATTCTGGCCTTGGGATGTCGGTCGGCGAGGCCGCCGACCCAGGGCGCCAGCACCACGAACGCTACCAGAAACACACTTTGCAGCGCCGGCACATACCACGGCGGCGGATGGTCGGCTTGCATTACCATCGCGATAACGGTAAACAAGATGGCGTTGTCGGCGAACGCGGACAAAAATTGGGCGACCAACAGCGGGTAGATAGATTTATTCATGACCTTGGGGCGTTAGGATTAAGTCGCTAGGGTCAGGCGTCGTCGCCGTCGTCGGTGTTTGCGGCGTTTAACCACTCGGCTGCCAGTTGGGTTGCGCCGGGGTAATCGGTTTTGCCGGTTCCCAATATCGGAATGTGTTCGACGATCATGACTTTTTTCGGCAGATTGATTGCCGCCACGCCGGGCGAGGCCGCCGCTAGGGCTTTGGGCGTAGCCTGCTTGACGTTGGTCAGCAATACCAGTTGCTCGCCTTTTTTTGGATCGGGCAGGGCGACCACGGCATGATGGCCGTCCGGCCAGGCCTGACCGGCCAGTTGCTCGACCGCGGTCAGCGACACCATCTCGCCGCTGATTTTGGCGAAACGTTTGCTGCGCCCTTGAATGTGGATGAAGCCTTCGTCGTCCACTTGCACGATATCGCCGGTATCGTACCAACCGTCGCCGTAGACCGAGGCCGGTGGTACCAAAATGCCGGGATTGGTCGGTAGCAGATAGCCTTTCATGATGTTGGGGCCGCTGACATGCAGTTTACCGCCGTGCTCTATGCCTTCCACCGGCTCCAGCTTGTAGAGCATGTCGGGCATGAAACGGCCGACACTACCCGCTTTGTAGTCCATAGGCGTGTTGACCGAGGTCACCGGCGCGGTTTCGGTGGCGCCGTAGCCTTCCAATATCCGAATGCCGAATTTGTCCATCCACAAATGGCGGGTGCTTTCCTGCAATTTTTCGGCGCCGGCCACGACGTAACGCATGTTATAGAAATCATAGGCGTGGGCTTTCTTGGCATAAGCCGCCAAAAAGGTATTGGTGCCGAACATGATGGTCGCGCCGATGTCGTAGGCGATTTCCGGAATCACGCTGTAATGCAGCGGCGACGGATAGAAAAATGTAGTCATCCCGTTCAACACCGGCAGCATGGTGCCGACCGTGAAGCCGAAGGAATGAAACATCGGCAGAAAATTCAACACCACGTCTTGCGGATTGAAATTGATCCTGGCCTTTAACTGTTTGTGATTGGCGATAATATTGCCGTGCGACAACACAACGCCTTTCGGCTCGCCCTCGGAACCGGACGTAAACAGGACCACGGCGGCATCGTCCGGACTACAGCGGCGGTGATCGTACCAATAGTCGGCGGTCTTGGCTTGGATAAAACCGATGATTTTGGCAAAGGCATTCACGCCGGCCGCCAAATCTTCCAAATACACCAGATTCACCTGCTCGGACAAAGCCTGTGCTTCGGTTTGCAAGTGGGCCAGTTCGATAAAGCGCCGCGAGCTAACCACGGTTTTGACGACCCCGGTCCGGCACGCCGACTTCATACCCGTCGCGCCGATTGAGTAATTCAACATCGCCGGAACTCGGCCATACAGTTGTAAACCTAGAATCACGCACAGGGTTTTTGCCGAATTCGGCAGCAGTAGACCCACCTGATCGCCGCTGGCGCTGATATTGCGCAACAGTTTGCCGACAATAATGCTACGGGTCACCAAGGCATCGTAATTCAGCGGTTTGCGATCCAGGTCTTCGGCTACCCGATGTTTACCACCGTGTATCGTTCTGGCCTCCAACAACGCCGAAAAAATGGTTTGCCGGTAGTGACTGCTGGCGAACATCATTTCGGTCATGATGTCGGCCAAAATATGGCCGCTGTATTTTCGGCGGGCTTTGCCGGTCACCGCGCCGTGGGTGTCTATCCGGGTCGGCGGCAGAATTTGCAGCGTGATGCGCGGAAACCAGCGCAAGCGCACGATATTGCGCAGCTTGGAAAAATGGGTGTATTCGGCGCCGTCGATCCGGATCGGCAAAATCGTCGCGCCGGATTTGTCGGCGACCATGCCGGTACCATCGTAGATTTTCATCAGCGAGCCGGTCACGGTGATACGGCCTTCCGGAAAAATGACCGTGCGGGTGTCGTTTTGCAAATGATGAATCAGCGCCTTCAACGACAGCGGATGGGTTGGGTCCATCGGAAAGACCGTCGATAACCTTAAAAACGGTTTCAGCCACCATTGTTGGGAAATTTGGGTATTGATCGCGAAAGTGATGTCGTCCGGCAAAAACACGCCAAGTAACAACGGATCGAGAAAAGAAGTGTGATTGGAGATAATCAGCACCCGTTTGCCGGCTTGGGCGTAGTGCTCCAAACCATTGACCTTCACCTTGAAGACCAGCGTCATTAGCCAGCGTAAAACAATCTTTAACATAGATATCCTCCCGTGCGCGCATATTAGCAGACAGTCAGCGAATTGCCGGGCGCCAATATATTACATAATTAAACAATGTTCAATTATTAACGTAATCGCCTCCCTCCGTCAGTTCGGAATGAGCGAGGCTTAGAGTCGACGGTGTGAGGCTAGCAGCCGGTCCGGCGCTTGGTTACGCTTGAAAACAGCATTACCCGACAGGACCTTAAGGATGCGGAGCTTGATTACCTGGACCGCTAGGTCGAACAACTCAGCAATCCAGCTTTAGGACTCGAGACGAGGGAAAATATATCATCGATCGGCAATCGGCTTATCGGTAACTCGTCCGCATGAAAAAGCCCGCTCGTGTTGCCGCGCGCGGGCTTTCGGAAAGAAGGCGTTTAGCCTTCGGTGACGATCAAGGCCTTGGCCTGATTTTTCAGTGTGATGGCCTGTTGCAGCAAGCGTAGGCGTTGTCCCCCGGTCATGAACCACCCGTTAACGGCGCGATGTTCATAATCCAACGCTTTTTCCAACTTGTTCAGGGCTTCCGGATACGGGTTGATTACCGCCTCGGATAGCACCCTGATCGCATCCTGAGTGTCGGCGATGGCCAGTTTTACCGATTTCACACTGTTGGCGTTGGCCTGGTCGATGGCTTTTTGATCCAGCGCATTCGAACTGCGGATGTTTTCCAGTACATTGATCGAACGCAGAAACAGCGCAACCGCGATAACTTGCGACGAGTCGAGCTTCACCTGACGATTGACGCCTTTGGAGGTAAACGCCCCCGGCGACTGGTTGAAGGATTCGGTGTTGTAGTAGGCGACGGTCTCTTCCAGCGTTGTGACGCTGTTATTATGAAAGAACGGCGCGGTATCGGCGGCTTCGACCAACGGGGGCGTGTTGAAACGGTTCAGGCGCGGATGATCCGCGGGCCGAATGTTGCGCGGATCGACGCTTCCGTCGCTGTAACAAGGCTGATCGTAGTCCGGACCGCAATCGCTTTGCAGAACTTGGCCGAATCCGCCGTCGTAGGCCACGCTAGTGTCGGCGAGGTGATGCAATTGATCGCGCATGCGCTCGATGCCGGTGTCGCGGGTCGGATTACCGCCGGTCGTGGAACTGATCGCGCCGGCGTTCATATGGCAGCCATTGCAATTGGCCGAGGTGCCGAAGACCGGCGTGCCGCCGACCGGGTAGCCGTTGCTCAAGGTCTCGCCGGGGTTGTTCTTGGTGTTGAACAATTTCAGACCGCGTTGCACCAGCGGCGACTTGAAGGTCATCGCCGCCAGATTGATGTCGGCGCTACGCCCCAGCGACAGCATATAAGCTTCCAGCGCGTCCAATTCGTCTTCGGTTGGCAGCCGGAAATCGACGTTCTCGACCCGGTCCAAACGCTTGGGCAAGTGTTGTTTGACCGCGCCCTTGGCGAAGTCGCGCAGCGAACCGCCGTCCGGCGCGCCGTCGCCACCCCAGCCGATGGCTTCGGTTTGGCGATTGTCTTGCTGCGCGATCGGATCGTGTTCCGCGAAATAATCGTTGTCTTCGGTGAATTCACCACCCATCGCCAATGTCTCGAATTTCAACGAAGCCGACAACCCCAGCAAATGCGGCGCTGCCCGCATCACCGGCGGTTTGCCGAAGCCGTCCACGTTGGCGACGAATAGCCCGAACTGACGTAACAGCGCGGGTTTTTCCAGATTGGCCAGGGCCGGGTTGTTTTCGGCGACGAACAGTGGATCGCTGGGCGGTAATTTAGCGATATACGCCGGATCGATAGTGTGATTGCGGTCGGGACGGTGACAGGTGGAACAGGTTCGGCCGTTACCGCCGAAGGTTTCTTCGGTGAACAGCTTTTGACCCTTGGCGATTAATTCGGCCAATTGTTGGTCGGTGGTTGCCGCGGTGGCGGCGTGCGCCGTTTTAGGCAGCAGAAAATCGAAAGGGACTTCGGCTTGACCCGCCGGTTCCGCGTGGCCGACAGTGCCCAGATTGGCCGCTGGCCAGTAGCGTTCAGTGTAGTAAACCCGTTGCAGCAATCCGGGAGAACCGAATAGCAGACCGCCTTCGCTTGGGGTTTTGCCGGCCAAGGTTATCGCAACGCTGTCCAACGTAAAGCCGTTCAGACGGTCGCGATCGAGCATGGTTGCGAAAACCCGTTTGTCCGCTTTTGCGGACATCGGACCCAGCTTGATCGCGTTGCCGCTGTGATGGTTGTCGATCAGCCAGACATCGTAGGGCCGCTCGGCAGACAAGCCTTTAACCGAAATGCGCACTTGCCCGCTCATCAGATCGATAGCGGCCTGACCTTGGCCGTCGCTGAGTTCGCGCGAAAGCGATTTGGAATAGCCGAGACCGATGTTGACGGTTTCCGGGTGGCCCTGTATTTCGAACGCGGATTTCCAGCGTTCGTAAACCGAGCCTAGCGTTTCGACGCTGCCGACACCGGTATAAGGCGCCTCGATTTGCGGCATCAGGCTGTAGCCCAGCGCCAGCGCGGCTGCAAAGGCCAAGGGAAGTGTGATGGTTTTTCTCATAATGTATCCTGTCGTGGGTGATAGTCCGATGCGGCGGCTGCGGGGCGATGGAAACGGATAGAAAGCACTATTCCGGGTGTTTCTGCTCCAGACAACCTGAATCGACGAATCCGCGCGGCATCGGCTTTCGCGGAGCAATCGGCGTGCCCACATTGATGGTTGATTTTTCCAGAAAAAATACTCTATATAAGTCAATAGCCTACAGCTATTTTTCTTCAGGCGGCGGCTTAAAAAGATCGGAGCAAGGTGTCGTAGACGAATAATGAAAAAAGTCAAATAGACATCGATTCAAAAAATAGGGGATATGACCTAGTGGTGTGTGAAATAACACAGAACGAATCAAATTCGCTCGGATTCGACCCAATTTATCTGGGAAATCCTCAAAAATGCCGACGTACGTTTTTACTTACAAATTACCCGTATTGATACGTTCGTTATTTCCTTGAAGAAATTCAGGTATTTAACTTGGAGGACGGTTCCGGAGCGAATAAAGCGGAGTGTGTGAAATGACCTATTCTTGCCGCCTTCAACCAAGCCTACACGCATTTCCCTGTATCACTAGCGGCTTGCCCGGTCCAGTGCCAGATTCAATCTCAACACATTGACTCTGGGTTCGCCGAACACCAGCCATTGCCGGCCTTCGGTATGTGCATCCACTAGTTCGCGCAACGTGGCTTCGTTAATTTTGCGGACCTTTGCGACCCGTTTGATCTGATATTCGGCAGCGGCGACGCTGATATGCGGATCCAGGCCGCTTCCGGATGCGGTGACCAGATCCACCGGCACCGGCGAGTGGTTGCCGTGATCGGCGTCTTTCAGCGCTTGTATCCTGGCGGCGACCACGTCAGCCAACGCCGGATTGGTCGGCCCCAGGTTGGAACCGCTGGAAGCGGCGGCGTTATAGCTATAGGGGCCCGTGGCCGAGGGCCGGCTCCAGAAATATTTCGGCTCGCTAAAAGTTTGGCCGATCAGTTCCGAACCGATCGGCTGGCCTTGCTGGTTTTTGATCAGGCTGCCATTGGCTTGCTCGCTGAACAAGGCTTGCGCCAGCACCGTCACCAGGGCCGGATAAGCGGCACCGGTCACCAGGGTCAGCAGGAACAGCATCATCGCTGCGGGTTTTAAGTAAGTAGTCATCATTTAATGCCTTAATAATTCTGTAAAAACGCCCTCTCGGCAAATGCTCCCGGCGTTGCTCTACCTCCTGCATCCTTGCAGTCGTCCACCAGGAGAGGGAACAAAGCTCTCGGTATTTGTTGTGCCTGGTTTACACCAGATTCATCGCAACCAAAATTAAATCAATCGCCTTGATGCCGATAAACGGCACGACCAAGCCGCCGACGCCGTAGACCAGCAAATTGTTTTGCAGCAGTTTTTCCGCACCGACCGGTTTATAGCTGATGCCTTTTAAAGCCAGCGGGATCAGCGCGATGATGATCAAGGCGTTAAAGATAACCGCCGACAGAATCGCGCTGGCCGGCGTCGCCAAACCCATCACGTTCAGCACGTTCAAGGCCGGATAGGTAGTGGCAAAGGCCGCCGGGATGATCGCGAAATATTTGGCGACATCGTTGGCGATACTAAACGTGGTCAGCGCGCCGCGCGTCATCAGCATTTGCTTGCCGGTTTCGACGATTTCGATCAGCTTGGTCGGGTTGGAATCCAGATCGACCATGTTGCCGGCTTCCTTGGCTGCCTGGGTGCCGCTGTTCATCGCCACCGCCACGTCGGCTTGGGCGAGGGCCGGGGCGTCGTTGGTACCGTCGCCGGTCATCGCCACCAAGCGGCCGTCGGTTTGATGTTGACGAATCAGATTCAGCTTGGCTTCCGGGGTGGCTTCGGCCAGGAAGTCGTCGACGCCGGCTTCGGCGGCAATCGCGGCGGCGGTCAGGCGGTTGTCGCCGGTGATCATGATGGTTTTAATGCCCATCTGCCGAAGTTCGATAAAACGTTCCTTGATGCCGCCCTTAACGATGTCCTTTAGTTCGATGACGCCCAGCGCTTTAGCGCCATCCGATACCACCAGCGGCGTGCTGCCCCGGCGCGCGACATCGTCGACCATTTTCTTAAGCTCTTGCGGCACCTTGCCGCCTTGTTCTTCGATATGTTGCCGAATCGAATCGGCCGCGCCCTTGCGGATTTGCCGGCCTTCCAGGTTGACGCCGCTCATCCGGGTCTGGGCGCTGAAATGCACGAAAGTGGCGCCCAGGGAATGGATATCGCGTTCGCGAATATTGTATTTTTGCTTCGCCAGTATCACAACGCTACGACCTTCGGGCGTTTCGTCCGCTAACGAGGCCAGTTGCGCGGCATCGGCCAGTTGGCGATCCGTCACGCCTTTGACCGGAAAAAAACCGGAGGCCTGGCGGTTACCCAAGGTGATCGTACCGGTTTTGTCCAACAGCAGCACATCGACGTCGCCGGCCGCTTCCACGGCCCGGCCGGAGGTGGCAATCACGTTTTTCTGCATCATCCGGCCGATGCCGGCCACGCCGATCGCCGACAGCAAACCGCCGATAGTGGTCGGAATCAAGCACACCAGCAAGGCCACCAACACGGTGACGCTGATCGGGTTGCCGGCACCGGCGGTCTGCACGCTGTACAGCGAGAAAGGCAGCAAGGTCACGGTCGCCATCAGGAACACCAGCGTCAACGCCACCAACAAAATGGTCAACGCAATCTCGTTGGGGGTTTTCTGGCGTTTGGCGCTTTCCACCATGCCTATCATGCGGTCCAGAAAGGTTTCGCCGGGATTGGTGCTGATACGCACCACTAGCCAGTCGGACAGCACTCGGGTGCCGCCGGTCACCGAGCTGAAATCGCCGCCGGACTCGCGGATCACCGGCGCGCTTTCACCGGTGATCGCGCTTTCGTCCACCGAGGCCACGCCTTCGATGACATCGCCGTCGCCGGGCACGAAATCGCCGGCTTCGATCAGCACCACATCGCCTTTGCGCAGACTGGAGCCTTCGACTTTGCTGTAGTTGCTGCCGTATTTGGCTTCATCCAGTTTTTTGGCGGCGATGTCGCGTTTGGCACTGCGCAAAAACGCGGCTTGGGCCTTGCTGCGGCCTTCCGCCACCGCTTCGGCGAAGTTGGCGAACAACACGGTGAACCACAACCACAGCGTGATGCTGAGGATAAAGCCGGCGGATTCTTCGCTTTCGCCGTTCAGCGCCTGCAACCACAACACACTGGTCAACCAGCTGCCGAGGTAGACCACGAACATCACCGGGTTTTTCCATTGTTGTTGCGGCGTCAGTTTGGCAAAAGCATCGAACAAGGCTTGTTGCAGAATTTGCGGGTCCAGTAAGGACGTTGAAACGGGTTTGCTAGTCATGGTGTTATCTCTATTCTGATGCGCCTTTGGGGGCAATCGGCGCTGCCATGGCGGGTTACGGTGCGCATAAAGATCATCGTTTGTCGGAGAACTTTCTGCCTTGCGCACCTAATCCACCCTAAATTTATTTGGTGGCCGTCATCTGCAAATGCTCGACGATAGGCCCCAAGGCCAAGGCCGGGACGAAGGTCAGCGCGCCGACCATCAGCACGGTGACGATCAATAAAACGGCAAACAACGGCGTGTGCGTCGGCAGGGTGCCGGGGCCGACCGGCACGGTCTTTTTAGCTGCCAAGGAACCTGCAATCGCCAACACCGGAATCATCAGCCAGTAGCGGGAAAACAGCATCGCCAGACCCAGCATGAAGTTATAGAACGGCACGTTGGCCGACAAACCGCCGAAGGCGCTACCGTTGTTATTACCGGCCGACGACCAGGCATACAGCACTTCGCTGAAACCGTGAGCGCCGGGGTTGAAGATCGAAGCTCTGCCGACCTCCAGCATCAGGCTCACCGCCGTGCCGCCCAATACCATCAAAGGCGGAATCAGGATAATGATGGCGGCCATTTTCATCTCATAGGCTTCGATTTTTTTGCCTAAATATTCCGGGGTGCGGCCTATCATCAGGCCGGCGATGAACACCGCGACGATGGCAAACACGAGCATGCCGTACAAGCCGGAACCGACGCCGCCGAAAATCACTTCGCCCAATTGCATCAGCCACATCGGCACCATGCCGCCGATCGGCGTAAAAGAATCGTGCATGGCGTTGACCGAGCCGTTGGATGCCGCAGTCGTCGCCACCGCCCATAGGCCGGAGTTGACGATACCGAAACGGCTTTCCTTGCCTTCCATATTGCCACCGGCCTGTTGGTTGGTGGCGGATTGATCGACGCCCAAGGCGGTTAAAGCCGGGTTGCCGTTTTGTTCGGCCGGCACCGTGACGAAAATCAGCGCGACAAACACCAAAGTCATTGCCCCAAGGATTACCCAGCCCTGGCGGGTGTCGCCGACCATCGCGCCAAAGGTATGGCACAGTGCTGCAGGGATCAGCAGGATGGCCAGCATTTCCAGGAAATTGGACAGCGGCGTCGGGTTCTCGAACGGATGAGCGGAGTTGACGTTAAAAAATCCGCCGCCGTTGGTACCCAATTGTTTGATAGCAACTTGCGAAGCCGCCGGCCCCATCGCTAGGGTTTGCGTTTGGGTGGACACGGTTTCGGTCACCGGTTTGCCATCGGCATCGACCATGGCTTTACCATCGGCATCCAGTTTCGGTGCGGAGTAGCTGACCGCTTCTTGCAAATTGACGGTTTGATATGGATTGAAGGTTTGCACCACGCCTTGACCGACCAATACCATCGCCAGCAAAAACGACAAGGGCAGCAAGATGTACAAGGTGCTGCGGGTCATGTCCACCCAGAAGTTACCGATGCTGGCGCTGTTGCGGCGATTAAAGCCGCGAATCAACGCCACCAGCACCGCCATGCCGCTGGCGGCCGAGACGAAGTTTTGTACGCTCAGGCCCAACATCTGGGTCAGATAACTCATTGTGGTTTCGCCGCCATAGCCTTGCCAGTTGGTGTTGGTGGCGAAGCTGACTGCGGTATTGAACGCCGAATCGGGCGTCACTGCCGCTAAGGCTTGCGGATTCAGCGGCAACACGTCCTGAAAACGTTGTAAGCAGTAAACCGCCAGTAATCCGAACAAATTGAACGCCAGCATCGCCAGCGCATATTGAGTCCAGCGCATTTCCTGTTCCGGATCGACGCCGCTCAGCCGGTAAAACAGTCTTTCAACGCCGCCGAACCAGCGGTTCAATCCGACGGATTCGTCTTGATAAACCCGTGCCATATAAGCGCCCAAAGGTTTGGCTAAAGCCAACAGCGTAAAGAGGTAAACGGCAATCTGTAAAAAACCTTGACCTGTCATCAGAATTTCTCCGGATAAAACAATGCCACGACCAAATAAACGAACACGGCCAGCGTCAAGCCGCCGCTTAGTAAATAAATCCAGCTCATGATTGCCCCCTCAACGCTTCGCACGCGCCGATCAATAATGCGGTCGCCACAAAGAACACCGCCGTTAACAGCAAATACGCAATATCCATTTGGATTACCTCGTTAAAATTGAAAAAACTACGATTGCAATCAGCCGCGATCGCCTGTTAAACAATGTACAAAACGACCGATAAAAAAGTCGTAAAAATAGCCATGCCGGATATAAATGGAATATAAAAATCAGAGTGCCGGAAGCACGCAACGGCCTTTTCGATCCTAACTGCGGCTACGACAGGGTTACGCCACGGAGACTTAAAAAGTGGGCATCGGCGCGGCTTTAGCCGGGATTAAGGGCGTCCGGACACCGGTATGTCTGCAGCGCCCAGCGACTTTTATAGTAACAAGATGGTCTGAAGTTAATCATCCATGTTGCGGCTGATTAAAGTCCATAGGGTACGCTGATAAATGCCGATATAATCGAAAAAATCAGGTAGTTATTAACGATGTTTCGCTCGACGATCGTTAAATCCGGTCCTAGCATCTGAGTCGATATTACTGGAAATGCTCGCCAAGCAAAATAATACGGTAGATAGAATAAATTCGCCGGACATAAATACAAACATTCCCGCCGTAAAGGTAATCGCGGTAAAAATATCTCTAGTTAAATTCTTCAATTTGCGCATTTTGCCCCCAAAAGGACTGTCGCTATCGATAAATACTCGATAGCCGTTAACCCCATCCCTTCACCGATCATTCAGCCGTCCTTGATGGCCTAGGGCTCAAGTTACCGAAACACGAATAAAAAGATCGTAAAAGTTAATAGTTCGCTTGTAAAGAAGATGTAAAACTGCTTGACGGATTACGTCTTTTGTCTGCCAATGTTGAATAGTTTGGCTGAGTTATTTTTCGGATAAGTCGCTGTAATTTAAGGCGGGAATTTTGACGGTCTTTGGACGTCGGTGTTTGGCTGGTGGAGTGGACATCAATTTAACCCTGAACAGAATCGGATTGTGTCCGTATGCATTGAAAGGACGATATAAGAATGCAACGGTATTGAAACGCATTGGTCGATGAAGGGCCGCGACGAGCCGCAACTCGGGCCGGGTAACGTGGCACCCGGCCCGAGCTTTGTAGAAAACGCTTCGTGCTAAAACTCCACTTTCACCGAACCTAAAAACGTCCTGGGCGCGCCGGGCATCGCCTGGTGGATGAATTGGCTATAGCCGTTGGCCGAGGCGATGTATTCCTTATCCAGCAGATTCTCGACGTTGAATTGGAAGGTCACGTTGGACGGGCCAATCTTGCGCCGGTAGCGCAGCATCGAATCGACGCGGGTATAGCCGGGGATTTCGTAGCTGTTGTTGACGTTGCCTTCGCGGCTGTCCACCAGATAAACGCCGGCGCCGGCGCTCAAGCCTTCCGCGCCCAGGTGGCTGAAATCGTAAGTCGACCACAAACTGGCGGTGTTGCGCGGAATGTTTTCCAAGCGGTCGCCAGTGCCGCCGACCCCGGTGAAGTCCCCGGTCAAGCCTTTGGTGACCACCGCGCCGATGTAGGTATAGGTGGCGATGACGTTCCAGGCGTCGGTCAATTGGCCTTGCAAATCGAACTCGATGCCGCGACTGCGCTGCGCGCCTATCGTGACGAAGTAATCGCTGAACGGCGCCGGCAGCGGCGATTTGACGTTCTTCTTGGTCAATTCGAAGAAGGCCAGATTGGCTTGCAATTTGCCGTTCCACCAGTTTCCTTTCATGCCGAACTCCATTTCGCGGGATTGCTCGGGATCGTAGGACGAACCGTTTAACGCAGTGCCGCTGTTGAACGCGTTAAAGCCTTTGACGAAGTTGACGTAAACGCCCAGCCAATCCAGCGGGTGGTACATCAAACCGATCCGCGGGCTGAAATAATCGTCGTCGGTTTTGTCGCCGAAACTATTGCGGTAGGTGGCGTTGTCGAAGCGGCCGCCGAGCAATAAATGCCAAGTATCGTTCCAAGCCAATTGGTCCTGCAGATAAATGCCGTACCACTCGTTATGTTCGATATTACCCAGCCTTAGCGGATCGTTCAGAAAGCCGGTAAAACCGTATTGCGGGTCGAACACGTTGATGGTCGGCACAGCGGTTCGGTAAGGGCTGCTGAAGTGTTTATCGGTCGAGTTGTAATAATCGGCGCCGAGCAACACGTTGTGTTGTATCGGTCCGGTTGCGAACCGGCCGGTGATGTCTATCGTGCCGTATTTGTTATCGAAATCCGTGGCGTTCTTCAAAAAGCCCCTGGCAATATCGCCGGAGCCGTTGGTCGTTTCGTTCGACGGCGTTTGCGCGGCGGCGCTGTCTTGCACCAGCGCGGAAAACTTGGCCCGCACCTTCCAGTCGTCGGTGAAAGCATGGGTCAGCGTAATACCTTGCTGGTAGGAGCGCTTGTTGCTGTAGTCGGTTGGCTCGTTGCCGTTGAAACTCAACGGAATCTTGCCGGGAATCGCGCCGGACAATTGCTGATCGTAAGGAATGCCGGAGTCGGCGATGCTGCGGCTGTCCTGGTAGATAAAGTCCAGATCAAGCTGGGTTTTATCGGTGATATGCCAGGTCAGGCTGGGTGCCAGAAAGTCGCGCTGATTGAAGATGTTGTTCCGGAACGAATTGCTGTCCAGATGTTCGTAATTCACCCGATAAGCCAGCGCGCCGTCTTCGGTGATTTTGTTGGTCGCGTCCAGCAGTGTCCGATAGGTATCGTAGGAGCCGAATTGTTGCTGCAGCGAGTAATAGGCGTCGCCGCGCGGCCGCTTGGTCACGACGTTGACCAGGCCGCCGGGTTGCGCTCGCCCGTATAGCATCGCGGCGGGACCTTTCAAGACTTCGACGCGCTCGGCGTTCGCCAGCGAGATCGGCATGTTGGGCGTCAGTACGCCGTCGCGATAAATATTGCCGACGCTGTTGATGCCGTTGGCAAAGCCGCGCAGATAAATGTTTTCGTTGGCGTCCGCGCCGAAACCCCAGTTTTTCGCCACGCCGCTGACGTTTTTCAAGACGTTTTCCAGGCCGATCGCCTGTTGATCTTCGATGACGGCTTTTGGTATCACTTGTACCGATACCGGCGTATCGAACTGCAACGTATCGGTTTTCGTGCCGGTGGTGGCATTCGGCAGTGCATAATCCTTGTTGTAGGGCGAAGCGGTGTCGTAGACGCCTTGGCCGGTCACCGTCACCGCCGGCATCGTCGCGGTGCCGTTGGACTGCGGCGTCGGCGCCGCCGGGGTTTTATCCAGCGTCACGGTCGAGGCGTTGCTGAAGCGGAAACTCAAGCCAGAGCCTTGCAGCAATTGGCGCAAGGCCTGTTCGGCGCTGAAAGTTCCTTTTAACGCCGGCGCTTGAACTTGATCGGCGAGCCGGCCTTCGTAAAGCACCTGCAAGCCGCTGATCGCCGAAAACCGTATCAACGCGCTGCTCAACGGTTGCGAAGCTATGTCGAAGCTCAGCGTCGTAGTCTCGGCGGTCGCAATCCCCGGTATCGTAACGGCGGAAATCAATACTACGGCGCGGGTCAATGAGTCCTGGTAAATCATCGTGCATTCTCCATAAGTGAACGGTATCGATTACCAAGACGCCGCGACCGCATCTGTACCCTTAGCGGCGGATGTAAAAAAGTTTCGGCCGCACGCGGTAGATGGGCTACGCCGACACTCGAAGTAGGGCGGGCATCAAGCGCGATAGGGCAGTGGTCTATCGGTTGGGGCTGGAAAGCTGCTACGAGGAAAGGCCCGAGCCGATCCGGCCAAAGGGTTACATAGCGGTAAAGTGGGCAAGCCGGCGGAAACCGCGCGGGTTCGCTGGGTTAGGGGACTGGGGGTTCGGCCAAAAGCTGCCTATCGTCATCGTTCCACCAATAGCAGGTAAGCACCTAAAAGCAGCCGCTTAACAATTTAAATCAGTCACCGCTTTCGGCGGGCGGTTGAGTTTGATTTGTTAAAATATTTCTAGTTCGCTCTAGGTAATTTTTTGCAGCTAAGAAATCCATATCTTCGTTGCTGCCCCTAGGGCCAGAATAAATATTTTTGGCGCATTCTGATTCAAGCATATTAGTGCATATATCTGGATTTATACCTCCATTAGGCAAAAAGTCTCCTTTATAGTCTAATAATTTGTATGTCGTCACAGCTAATGCATTGCCATTATGTAGGGGGAATACTGTTAAAACGAATGCGTCACCTAGCGTACGAGTTCCAACAATTTTTGCATTTCGCAAATCCCTCAAAGCTAGCGCAAAGGCCTCTGCTCCACTCGAAGTTTGACCATCTACCAATAATATAATACGATTTTTTGGAAATTTTGTAGCTGTGCCAGTTCGGATTTCAGGTTTTGGCACTTGTGTACGGTTAGATTCTTGTATCACAACTGAATCAGTAATAAATAAGTCCAAGTAAAGCCCAATTACATCTAAACTTCCTCCAGTATTACCCCTAATATCAATAACAATATCGAAGAGCGTTGGATTATATTTTAATTTTTCGGAAAAAATAGTTTCGTTTACGCGTTCAAAGCCATTATAAAAATCAACAATTCGAATATATAAAATATCGTTTTTAACTTCTTGTGCGAAAGTAATATTAGATTCATCTGTCCTGTGGAACTTGCTGTTTCGAAAGTTGTTCCGCCCAGCTTCTTGTTGGGTTGTGCCTCTAAAATCTTGCTGAAAATAAGAGCGCCCATCAATAGAAAACACCGCTCGATCAATAATACTAGTTTCGAGGGTGTTAAGATCAATATATGAAATTAATTTAGATAAAGACTTGGTATCATTAATTATTTTATATATAAGATCCCCGATACTAAGAGGCGCATTAATATTGTACTTCATCTGTTGATTTTTATAGGAAATAACAATTTCACTTTCTGTGTGGGTAAACTTAAAATCATTATCAAAGTTACTTAACGCGGCTATGCCTTGCTTAAATATTGTCGATTGATCTATAGGCAGCAAATGCTCTTTTTCAATTTTATTAAATATCTCTGTGAGCCCCTGGGGGCCTAAAGGTTTATAGATTTGCCTATCTTTAGCCGATATAGAAAAAGATAATGGAAACGACAGAATTATAATTATTATTTGTTTTTTTAAGGCTCTATAATTCATTGTTCACATTATTTTGATAATAGGCGCTAAACAAAGTCTGGTAAGTAAATGGTCTTAAGGCGCGCACAATGGGTAGGCTCGGATTGACCTGGCTTTGATTGACCACCCACCGCAACCAAGACCTTACCCATGTAATGAATCATATAAATTTAATTGATTTTCGCGCAGACACTATTTAGAAATTATATTCTGAGCTTCAATTGATCCATGAGAGGCTGCTTTTTTATACCAAGTAAGCGCCTCATCAGAATTGACATCAAGTCCGCCAAAGCCGTTATCATACATATAACCAAGCATATATTCTGCATTCGCGAATTCCTTTTTCGCGGATAAACGAAGCCATTTGACGGCTTCTTTGAAGTCAATATTTCCAGCATAACCTTTGAAATAAAAATACCCTACTCTAAACTGAGCTGAAGGATCGCCCTGATTCGCTGCCAGACGATACCATTTTAATGCTTTATTATAATCCTGATTAACACCTAATCCATCTTCATATGCAACTGCTAAATTTACCTGCGCACCAATATTTCCCTGTTCCGCTGATTTACGTGTCCATTGGGCAGCTAGAACGAGATTCTTATTTACACCCAAACCATTTAGATATGCGTAACCAAGCTTTTGCTGTCCTTCAGTTTGACCCTGTTCAGCTCCTTGTCTGTAGTACTCTACTGCTTTGACAAGGTTTTTCTTTACCCCTTCTCCAATGAAATAGAGGTTTCCAAGTGCCACTTGCGCATCCGCCCCCCCTAGGGCGGCTCCACTTTGAAACCACTTTGCTGCAATCGATTGATTTTTAATGACTCCGCTACCAATATTGTAAGCGACACCAATCTCATAGTGCGATTCAGGAAGCCCTAAATCTGCAGCCTTATGAAACATTTTTAATGCTAACTCTTTATCTGTCTTGCCTCCATAACCCTTTGCGTAAAGTATTCCTAAATTGTGAGTTGCTTTAGGGTGGTCGTGCTCAAATGCTTTTGTATACCATTCTCTTGCTTTTATATAGCTTTGATCAACGCCTAAACCTTTTTCAAATCGATAACCTAAGTTAAATTGGGCCTCTGGGAATCCTTGTATTGCGGACTTATTGTACCAATATAGTGCATTTTCATCGCTCTGGGGCACACCATCCCCGAGAGCATATAATACTCCAAGCGCATTTTGAGATTGAGGTTCCCCTTTTTCTGCGGCCTTCTTATACCAAATTGCAGCTTCTTTGGGATCCTTTTTAGTGCCGAATCCAAAGTCATACATACTTCCCAACATATATTGCGCATTTAGTACACCTTCTACTGCAGCCTCCTTATACAATTGAAACGCTTTATCATAATCTTTATTTCCCAAGCCACCCGAATAATACAAATTGGCTAAATTGAGTTTGGCATTAGGCTCACCTAATTTGACACCCTCAAGATATAATTCCTTGGATTTTTCTATATTTATCTCTGTTCCGAAACCAAATTCGTGTAAGTAGCCTAATAACGAATAAGCCTCTATATATTTATTGTTTACAGCTTTTTCGCACCAAACTTTGGAAGTGGAATAGTCTCTCTGTGTAAGTTCACCATTAGCAAATATCACTGCCATTTTATATTGGGCTTTCGGAAGATCACTATTCGCCGATGATTCATACCACTTAATAGCTAGATTTGAATTTTTTTCAACAGAATACCCGTTTTCGTATGCAAGACCTAAGTAATACTGGGATTCAGGATGGCCGGCGTTTGCAAGCCTATGAAGCTCATCCATTACAGATGCATAATTTTCATTGTTAATTGCCGCTAGTATTGGCTGCCATTGTTCGTCAATAGTGTTAACTTTTATTGATTTTTCTGTATCCTTGATGTCTATATTTTCGGTTTGAACAGTTGTACAACCAGATACAAACACCATACACAACAGCGCGAAATTATAATTTTTCATTGTTCCATAATTATTTTATTAAACTTATAAGGCATAACAAGTTATTGTCTATGTCCACATAATTTGTACACTAGGCCAATCATTTGAGTCAATTTCTTTGAAGAGCCCTTGAAGTTCTAAACGGGGTAACATGCATTTTTGACATGATAACTGGGTCTGGAACACTTCAACGACTGGACCGCTAGTGACAAATACTTGAATGATTTTAAATGTCTGCTCTTCATAAACTTGCTGCCCTTCGTAAAATTTATCTAATAGTCAGCTTGGGGTCGTTAGCTGCCAACTAAACTTCCTAAACGCAACGAGCCGCAATCATAGCGCATGGAAAAATGTCCGCGCGAAGTCGTTAGTGGCTATTCTATGCTGTTTTTAATTTATAGACTATCCTTTCCAACGCTCAAGGAGGGCGCGCCTCTGCTAATCCACTAGCTTTTCCGCTTAAGTTAGCTCGCTGGCGAGCGAATAGGCGCGCATCTCAACGCGGCTGGCGGTAAGCCGCTTTGCTTGCCCGTCCCTGAACGGTTTTTACACGTGTTTCCAACGTTGGGGGGCAACCGCTGCAGACCACGGCTGGCAAGGCTTCCGGCGATTTGCCGTTCACGGAGCCGTAGAAACACGACACGGAACGTTGGAAGGACGTCACGGAAGGCTGGAAGGACGTCACGGAAGCCTGGAAACACGTCACGGAACCTTGGAAGCACGTCACTGGACAGCGGAAGGACGTGTTTCCAACATAAAAATACGGCATGGAAACGCCGACACCCTCGTCGCGGGCGTTGCCGGTGGCGAAACTGGAGTAGGTGGGCGGATACAATTCATTCATCGAGGAATTTAACATGCCCAAATCCACGTTTATCCCGAACGCCGATCACGACTTTCTGGCCTGGTTCGACCATTTCCTGGCCAATCTGAAACCCGAACACGGCGTGGCGGACGCCGACTTGGCGGCGCTAACGGCGGCGAACGCCGATTTTCACGATAAGTCGCGGCTGGCCGGCAACGCCGCCGCGCTCGCCAAGCAGGCCACCGCCGACAAGAGCGACAGTCGTAAAGCGTCCGAAAACCTGATTCGGGCGGAAGTGCGGCGCATCAAGGCGCGCGCCAATTACACCGACGGTATCGGTGCGCAATTGGGTATCGACAGCAGCAACCGGGCCGGCGATCTGTCCACGGCCAATCCCAAATTGAGCGGCAACGATCAAACCGGTGGCGTGGTGGTACTGAGTTTTGTGAAGCACCGCAGCGATGGCGTGAATCTCTATTGCCAGCGCGACATCGACACCGACTGGGTGTTGTTGGGCCGCGCCACCGTTTCGCCCTTCGTCGATCGCCGGCCGCTGCTGACGCCCGGCAAGCCGGAACTGCGCCGCTACACCGCCGTGTTCATGTCCAAGGACCAGGAAGTTGGTCAGTACAGTCAGGAACTGGTGGTGAATTGCGCACCGTGAGTGCCGGGGCATTTATTAACCCGGCCCTATTTATCACTGGTATCCGTTGGGCTGAGCTTGTCGGGCGAAGCACTGTAGCGCGCCCATCGACAGGCTCAGGGAGAACGGTATTTAAAGGCCGGGTTAGTAATACAACAACACCCAATCGCCCGGTAAATGCGCGGCTCGCGCGTTGAGAGTGGCTTGCAAGGCATCGACGACAGCGGCGGAATTTCCGACGTTGAACACGCCGCTGACGATGCGTCCGCCCAGTTCGCCGCTGACCGCGACGATGCGGCCCGCGCGGTAGCGGTTGACTTCGGCCAACACCTCGTTCAACGGCTGCTGCTGGAATACCACTTGGTGGCGGCGCCAGGCCAGGCTGTCGTCGTTGGTCAGGCGTTGCGGGGCTTGCAAGCGGCCTTGCTTGAATTCGATGCGCTGCATCGCGCGCACCGCTTGCGCGCCCACGCCGTCGCCGACTTCCACGGTGCCTTCGGCGACGGTCACGGCCAAGTCCGCGCCGGACTTTTTCACGCCATAGGCGGTGCCGACCGCGCGGGCTTCGGCATGGCCGCCGTCCACGATAAAGGGTTTGGCCGGGTCGGGCGCCACTTCGAAAAACGCTTCGCCGCGCAGCAACACGACGCGCCGTTCGCGGGCGCCGAACCGGATCGCTAGCGCGGTGTCGGTATTCAACATGATTCGCGAGCCGTCCGCCAGCGTCACATTGGTTTGCTGTCCGGGGCCGGTGCGGTAGTCGCTGCGCCAATCCTGAATCCGCGCCGGCAACAGCCAGGCCATCATGAGCAGCGCCGCGCTCGCGCCGGCCAGATAGCGGCGGAATGGGATTGCGGCTCTCGGGGGCGGCGATGGGGCAGGGCGGGATTCCGCTTGCAGGCGTTCGGTCACCCGTTCCGCCGGCAATTGCAGCAAACTCCACAATTGGCGGGTGCGCTCGTAGGCCTGCGCATGGCGTTGATCCGCCGCGTACCAGGCCTGAAATCGGCGGCGCTCGTCGTCGCTGGCGTCGGCGTCTTGCAGGCGGGCGAACCAGGCATCGGCTTGGTCGGCGATCGATCGCGGGTGTTGGTCGGACATGCGCTGGGCGGCTCGAAAATGACGGTAACGAAATAATGCCAGTTTTACTCGGCAAGCGGAAACGGACGGCGGCAGCTCACAACCAATCCATGCGTTCCTTCAATAATTTGATCGCTTTGTACATGTGAGCTTCGACCGTGCGCGGCGAAATGTTTAGTTCGTCGGCGATTTCGGCGTAGCTCTTGCCGTCGACCCGACAGGCTAGAAACACGGTCCGGCATTGTTGCGGCAGCGCGTAGATAAAGCGTTCCATCCTGGCCAGTTGCTGTTGCGCGGCGACGGCGGAATCCGGTTGCGGCGCCCGGCAAGCGATCGAGTCTTCGATAGGTCCGTAGTCGCGGGCTTCGGAGCGGGCCAGGCCGCGCAAATAATCCAGAGCCAGATTATTGGCTATCCGGAACAAAAACGCCCGCAAATCCAGAATTTCTTCACCGCCGCGGTATCTGGCGATACGCAAATAGGTTTCCTGGGTCAAGTCGTCCGCCGCGGTCGGACAACTGACTTTGCGGGCCAAGAATTGGCGGATTTCGCTTTGGTGGCGTAAAAACGCGTCCAGCAATAGGGGTTCGCTAACCGTGGACATGCAGTTCGAATCGGCAATGGAATGGTCGCTTTCAGCAAATTACAGGCCACTTTTTGCGGTCGGCGAGCGCCAGATAGAGCCTATACCCGGAGATCAGCTGGAGCGTTGCAAACAAAAAAGTGCGGCATATGACGTATCGAGTGTGTGATATGCCGTATTTGTTTTATTTAGGATCGGGCCTCCGGCCGACCAAACCGGACCGGCCAAAAAACTCGGTTAGCCGGTAACCACGGATTATCGTGGGCCGAGGGATTGATGTCGGCATCGAAGCGGGTGAGTGGCTTGGCTTTTGCTATATTATCCGCCTGGTTTCTCCGATCTTCTCGCCGACCATGACTATCAAAAGCCTTTTCGAGCAATTGTTTCACAGTCATTCCAAGGAATTGGTGTACTTCGCCGGTCAGCGCGCCGCCGAGGTGGCGGAAGATGTGGTGCAGGAGTCGTTTCTAAGATTGATGCAGCATCCCGAGCCGCAAACCATCGAAAATCATCGCGCGTATCTTTACAAATTGACCGGCAATGCGCTGATCGATTACCAGCGCAAGCTCGCGGTCCGCGAACGTTACCACGGCGAAGTCGAGGACTTGGATAGCCTGCCGGCGGATGCGCCGGGTCCGGATGTCAGCCTGCACCACCAACAAATTCTGCAGGGCGTCATGCGCGCGTTGGACGAGCTGCCGCCGCTGCAACGCAGCATCTTCCTGTTGCATCGCGTCGACGGACTGACCTACCTGCAAATCGGCAAACTGCTCAGGATGTCGCGCAGCAACGTCGAACGCCAATTTTACGCGGCGCTGGAATACTGCTTTGCGGCCGCGTTGGCCGGCAAACGTTGAATTCTTAGGTTGTGCCGTCATGAGCCTCGCCAGTCTGACCGAATCTCAACGCCAAGCTCTGCAATGGTTGTCGCGCTTGCGCGGCGACGCGGACGAAACCGAACGCCGGCAATTCGAAGATTGGCTCGGCGGGTCGCCGGAACATGCCGAGGCTTACCAACAAGTTCAACAATTCTGGCAACAGCTCGGCGATTTACCCGATGTGGCTGGCAAGCAGCTGGACGCCGCGCGTGGCTTCGTTCGCCATAGCCAGTTGGCCCGCCGGCGGCGCAATGCCGCTTTGATCGCCGTCGGGTTCGCCGTCGCGTTGGGTTTTCAGTACCCGGAACCCTTACAAAAATTGGCGGCGGCTCGTTACCAAACCGACATTGGCCAGCGCCGGACCCTGGTCTTGGCTGATGGCGGCCGCATCGAACTGAATACCGCGACGCGATTGCGGATCGACCGTTTCGGCGCGCGCACGGTCTGGCTGGAGCAGGGCGAAGCCTGGTTCAGCGTCGCTCACGATGCCGAGCACCCTTTCGAAGTGCGGGTGGGCGCCGGGCGCATCCGCGACGTCGGCACGCAATTCAACGTCGCGATCGACCGCGAGAACACGACGGTCGCGGTGGTCGAAGGCGAAGTGGCGTTGAGCGTGCCCGGTAAGCCGGCGCTGGCGCTGACGGCCGGTCTGCAAGCCGGTTTTAGCGCCGACGGAAATCTGCGGGCGCCCAGTGTCGCCGACGCCGCCAGCGGCGCTTGGCGCGACGGTACGCTGATCTTCAAACGCCAACCCTTGCCGGAAGTGTTGCGCCAACTGTCGCGCTATCACGCGGTCGAATTCAAGCTGACGGACAGCCAATTGCAAACCGTGACGGTTAGCGGCCGCTTTTCCACGTCCGATTTGAACGAGAGTTTAAGCACCTTGCAAAACGGTTTGGCGGCGCGGATTGTCAGGGAAGGGGATGGCACGATCCTAATCAGCGCCAAGCAATGACCCTAAAAAGAGCAGTTTGGCGATGAAAAATCCCGTTCGTCCTGAGCTTGTCGAAGGGCGCGCGGGACTTTTCATTCACCCGTTTGGTGAGTGTATTGCGAGCCGTCCATGCTTCGACATTGCTCAGCACGAACGGCCCGCAATACACGCCAACTGCCCTTTTTAGGATGACGGACCAGGGCCGTCGCTAACCGAACCAGTCTAGTGCTTCGCTTCGCGGCGGCCCTGGTATCATGAGGGATTTAACCGCTCAGGAGCCGCGCATGAATCCCTTGTTCGATCCCATCCGTATCGGCGACATTGAATTGCCCAACCGCATCGTGATGGCGCCGCTGACCCGTTGCCGCGCCAGCGCCGGCCGCGTGCCGAATGCGCTGATGGCGGACTATTACGCTCAACGAGCGAGTGCCGGCCTGATCATCAGCGAAGCCACTTGCGTTAGCCCGCAAGGCGTCGGCTACCCGGATACGCCGGGCATCTGGTCGCCGGAACAAATCGACGGCTGGCGCGGCGTGACCGACGCGGTACACGCCGCCGGCGGGTGCATGTTGTTGCAACTGTGGCATGTCGGCCGGATTTCTGATCCGTATTATCTGGACGGCGCCTTGCCGGTCGCGCCCAGCGCGATTGCCGCGCCAGGTCACGTCAGCCTGCTACGGCCGATGCGCGATTACGTGACGCCGCGGGCCTTGGCGTTGGACGAAATTCCCGCAATTATCGAAGCCTTTCGCCAAGGCGCGGCCAATGCCGAACTGGCCGGTTTCGACGGCGTCGAAATTCACGCCGCCAACGGCTATTTGCTCGACCAATTCCTGAAAGACAGCACCAATCGCCGTGACGATGCCTACGGCGGACCGGTGGAAAACCGCGCTCGTTTGCTGCTGGAAGTGGCCGACGCGGCGATTTCGGTGTGGGGCGCCGGCCGGGTTGGCGTGCATCTGTCGCCGCGTTGCGACATGCACGGCATGGGCGACGCCAACCCGCCGGCGACCTTCGCTTACGTCGCCGAACAATTGGGCCAACGCAAACTTGCCTTCATCTTTACCCGAGAAGCGCAAGGTCCCGACGCGATCAGTCCGGCGTTGAAACGCCGTTTCGGCGGCGCGTTGATCGCCAACGAAAACTTCACGGCCGAAAGCGCGGTACAAGCCATCGCCAATGGCGATGCCGACGCGGTGTCGTTCGGCAAACACTTCATCGCCAACCCGGACCTACCGCGCCGCATAGCACTTGGCGCGCCGTTGACCCCGTTCGACGCCGCGACCTTTTATCTGTACGGCGACGAAGGTCCGAGCAAGGGCTATACGGATTATCCGGTGTTGGCCTCCGACTGACGGGACGCAATATTGCCGATCGCTTTAAGGCGACTCGCCCCCGCCGGCCGCATATACCAACGCGGCGGCCGATTTCAGCAAATCGGCCCGGCTGTCGATTTCGGTGTAGCGGGCTCGGGCCAGATCCTTTTGCGCGGACAGCAGCTCGATGACGGTGGAAAAGCCGTGCCGGTAGGATTCCTGGGTCGCCGCGTAGGACTCCTCGGCGGCGCGTAGCAGGGCCAGCGCGAATTCGCGTTTTTCCAACGCGGTTTTGGTGTCGGCGTAGGTTTGCCAGATATGGCGCATGATCTCCAGACGCAAGCTGTCGATCTGCGCTTCGCCGGCCCGGCGTTTGGCTTCGGCCTCGTCCACCGCGCCGCGGCGTTCGAAGCCGTCGAACAAATTCCATTCCAGATTCAGCATCGCGCTGCCGACCAGATTGTCCGACGAATAATGCCGCCGGCTTGGCGGATCGGTCTGCACGTCGCCCCAATACTGATTGCCGATGCTGCCTTTCAACGACAGCTTGGGCCAATACTCGGCGCGGGCTTTTCTCACCTCCGCTTCGCGGGCGCGCAGTTCGGCCAGCTTGGCCTGCAAATCCGGGCGCTGCTCCAGGGCCTGGTCGACGATTTTTTCCACCGACGGCGCCAAGGTGTCGGGCAACGGCACCTGACTCAGATCGATCAGAGACAGTTCGACCGACGGCGACAAACCGGCGCTGGTGGTCAGCGCCGCTCTGGTCTGAGTCACGGCGCCGCGCGCATCCTGCCAATCGTAATTGGCCTTGGCTTGTTCCTGCAGGGCCAGCAGCAAATCGGGCCGCGTCGCGAAACCTTGCGACAGTTTGGCATTGACCGCATCGGCGTTGGCCTTGGCGGCGGTAAATGTTTGCTCCGCCGCCGCGACTTTGGCGATTGCCGCCTGATAGGCGAAGAAACTGTCGGCGACGCGGTAGGCGATCTCCTGGTGTTTGCGGCCGAAGCCGAATTGAGCCGCTTCGAAGCGCTCCAGACTGGCTTCGTCCAAGGCCTCGCGGCGGCCGAAGTCGAACAGGGTCCAAGCCAATTCGGCGCCGCCGAAAGTCCCGACGCCGGTGCTGACCAGCGTGCTTTGCGGAATCGGGATGCTGGTCTTGAAATATTGGCCGAAGGCCAACGCGGTCAGTTTCGGGTACCAGCTGGCGGCTTCCCGTTCGACTCTGGCGGCGGCCGCTTTGGCGTCTTCCCAGCTGAGCCGGGTTTCCGGATGGTTTTGCAGCGCCATGTCGATTAGGGCCGGCAGATCGTAACGTTGCCGCACATTCGGCGCGGCGGATGGGCTGGGCGCCTTCTCCACGGACGGCAGCGGATGGCTAACACGGTATTCGGACCAGCGCACCACCGGCGCTTGTTGCGGTTCGCCGGCGTCGGGGTGCCGGTGCGCGACGGGCGGCGCACAGGCGGTGCTTATCGACAACAGCAACGGCAGGCAGCATTTAAATCGTAACGGGCGGCCGGGACTAAAATCGGCGGGCCGAACGCGCGGTACAGGCGGAAACGCGGAAACTGACTGAGTCAAAAAATTCGCCACCATTAGAAGGAAATGCTTATATAGTAACGGAAGCGCCACTGCGAATGTGGCAACAAATTGCCAACGAATATTGAACAATATCGTTGTATCAAACCGATTGTAGCGCTTTACAATAACGATGTTTGAAATCGTATCGGTGGTTGCGCCTGGCACGGCTAACAGCCTATCGGGGGTTTTACAACAGCCGCGTTCGCGATAGTCCGTTTTTTCCATAACGCCAACGTTTCGCATTGAGGGCCGTCATGACTCCGTTTCGTTTGTTTAGATCATTCCCGCTGGCGTATTCGGCGCCGCTATTGCTGGCCGGCTGCGATCCGATGTTGAGCCTGCACGGTTCGTTTTGGCCGGCCTGGATCATCTGCATTTTGACCGGTTTGGCCGCCAGCGTGGCGTTGATGTGGCAATTGGCGCGTGTCGGCTTGGCGCCGCATCTGGGGCCGCCGTTGTTGATCGCTCCCAGCCTGTGGGCATTATGCACCTTCGTGATTTGGTTGTTGTTTTACGCAAGTTGAGGCCCGGCATGGCAAACGACCCTAAACTCGACTATCGGCGCCGGGTGCGCATCGGCCGCATTCTCGGCATGGCGATCGTATTGGCGGCGGTTACGACCGGCGCTTGGGTATGGCAAATCAATTTCCGCCATCCGCGTACCAACGACGCGATGATCCGCGCCGACATTGTCGGCATCGCGCCCGAAGTCTCCGGCCGCATCGTGCGACTGCACGTGCGCGACAATCAGTTCGTACGCAAGGGCGAGTTGCTCTACGTCATAGATCCCAGACCTTATCAAGCCAAACTGGATCGCGCCAAGGCCGAACTGATGTTGGCGGAACAAGAGGTCGAATCGCTGCGGGCGTCGAAAAGTTCCGCCGTCAGCGCGGTCGCGCGCCTGGAACATCAGTACGCGGCCGCGCTGGCCGAAATCAAACGCATCGCGGCCGACGACGACTATCTGGAACAGTACCTCGAGCAACTGGAGCCGCTGGCGGCAAAGCAATACGTGACCGGCGATCAACTTCGGCAGGCACGCGCCCGTTACTCGGCCTCCCGGGCGGCGTTGGCCGATGCCAAGGCCAAGGCGCTGTCGGTCGGGAGTGCGGTCTCCGAAGCGGAGAGCGATAGCCGGCGCGCGCAATCCCTGATCGCTCAGGTCGGCGACGTCAATGCCCGCGTCGAAGCGGCCCGCGCCACCGTGACAGCCGCCGAGCTGGAGCTGGAATATTGCGAAGTCCGCGCGCCGTTCGATGCCTACGTGACCAATTTGAATACCCGCGAAGGCGAATATGCCAAGGCCGGCGGCCAGTTGTTCGCGCTGGTCGACGACCGCCATTGGTACGCCGTCGCCAATTACAAGGAAACCTATTTGCAATCGATACGCCCCGGTCAGGAAGCGGACGTGTTTCTGGTCGGTTATCCCGGCAAGCGCTTTCGCGGCGTGGTGACCGGCATCGCTTGGGCCAATGCGCCGGACAACGTCAAACAGCAAGGCGGATTGCCGGAGGTACAACGTACGCTGAACTGGGTGGTGCTGGCGTCGCGTTTTCCGGTCAGAATCGAAATCCTCGACCGCGATCCGGAGCATCCGCTACGCATGGGGATGACCGCCTTCGTCACGGTACTGGATCGCACGTTGCCGATTCCGGACGATAGCGCCGCATCGGCGGACGGCGATCGGCAACATGACTGATTCGAACCGCCGCGCCAGGCGGGAACGCCACGGCCGGTTTTGGTTCGGCACCGGTCTGGCCGAATTCCTGGCCGCCGAATTGAAGGACTCCCCGGAGCGGCGGATTGCCGCGGCGCGGCTGTTCGCGGTGTCGTTGATTATCGCGACGGTCAGCCAAAGCCTGCACGTGCCGCCGCTGGGCGCGCTATCGCTGTTGGTTTGCCTGAGCTACGACGCTTACGCCAACGCCGGCCAATCGCTGGCATTCGGCTTGCGCCAGTTGTTTTATCTGTTCGTGACGGTACTGATCTCGGTGTTGGCGTTGATGTTGGCCGGCAACGATCCTTGGCTGATGTTGAGCCTGTCGTTCGCGATCATGGCGCTGGCCTTGTTTCACGCCCGACTCATCGCCTGGCCGACCGGCATCGCGCTGTGGTATTCGATTCCGGTGTTGTACAGTCCGACCACGCCCGACGAAAACCTATATCACGCACTCTGGAACATTCCGGTGATCGGCGTGCTCGGCTTGGGTAGTTGGACGCTGGTCCATCTCAGTATCGCGCCGCGCGACCCGCGCACTTTGCTGATTGCCGGCATCGCCGATCAACTGAAAGCGGCGGAGACGATATTTCTCGGCCGCTTGTCCGACAGCGAAGCCCGCCGACCACGCCGCGCTTCGGTCAAACCGTCATCGATCGGTCTGTTCGGCAAATTGCAAACCTTGTTGGCCAACAGCGAATTGCTGCATGTGTCGATACGGCGCCGGCATGCGGCGTATCTGGAGTTGCTGCAGGAAATCGACGGTTTGCGTCAAATCGCGCTGTGGCTGGAGCAATCGCTGACCGAAGATTATCGCGCTCAGCCGCTGACAGCGGAAAAGCGAGCCGTCTACGCGGCCTTACAGCAAGCTTGCGCGATCTTGAGACAGGGTTTCACCAACCGGCAAGACCTCAGCGACGCCGTGGCCGCGTTATTGGACGACGAGGTATTGCGGCGTTACGCAGGGACTGGTCAACCGACGGTGCTAACCGCATTTTGGCAAGCCTTGCAACGCATTGCCGCGCTGATGAAACGTTTGCATCAGCCGGCGACGGACTCGGACCCGGCCGAAACGGAAACCGAGCCGCAAACCGTCTATCCGGCCTGGCTGGGCTACGAATTTTGGCAGCGACACGCCGACAGTCTGCAATTCGGCATCAAGTTTTCGTTGGGCGCCATCCTTTGCATGCTGATCGTGCAAAGCCTAGATTGGCCGGACATCAACACCGCGATACCGACTTGCCTGGTGGCCGCGCAGACCAGTCTTGGCGCCGATTACCGGCTGTCGCTGCTCAGGGTCGGCGGCGCCGCGTTAGGCGGAGCGTGCGCCTATGTGTACGTGTGGGTGTTTCAGTCGCAGTTCGATTCCATCATCGGCTTCATGCTGGCGACCGCGCCGTTTTGGGCTTTGTCTGCCTGGATCACCGCCGGCAGCGAGCGCATCGCCTACCTCGGCCGCCAGTTGGGTTTTTCGTTTGCATTGTTCGTACTGCACGACTTCGGCGCGGTTGAAGATCTATTTTTGCCGCGCGACCGCGTCATCGGTATTTTGCTGGGTCTGACGGTGATGGGCGCACTCGATTATGCGTTGTGGCCGCGCCGGTCCGCGGCGTTGGCGCGTCACCATTGCATCGCCGCGTTGCGTACGCTGGCCAAACTGACGGTGCGACTGCCGGATCCCGGCCATCTGATGAGCTATACGCTGCCGCTGCGGCTGGCGGCGGAAAAGGATTTGGCCGCGGCGCAAGACTTGCTGGCACATGCGGTGCTGGAACCGGATGCCCGCCAAGCCGGCAAGATGCGCGAACGCGGCGTATTGCGCGCGATCATTCGGGACGCGAGCAATCTGTCGGCATTGCTTCAGGTCCGCAAGCGCTATCGTTTGCTGAGCGGCCAGCAATTCGACCGTTTTCCCGAGGCTTTGCAACGCCACAGTCGCGACTTCGACGCTGAGCTGGCCAAGACCCTGGCCCACACCGCCGACGTCGTTGCCGGCGAAAAAGCCGTCGATTTATACGACGCCGATGCGATTGGCCAATTACTGCGGCAGAGTTACATCCGGTATCACGATATCGGCAGCCTGCCGGCCGACCTGGCGATGGAATGGGAATTGCGCTTCTTGCTGGACGAGCAAATCTTGAACTATTTGGAGCGCTTGCAAAATGCCGCGTCGAAATCCTTCCCCGAAACGTCACCCGGTTTTACGAACCGTTAATCCATGTCCGGCGTATATCTCGGTCTGCCTTGTTGAGGCTATTTCGGTACGTTGCGACCGTTGGTTTCGAAACAAAATAAATTGAGGTGTTTGCCCACGCTAAAACGCTCTTATCGGTGACTCATTCATTTTCAGGAGAACCGATGAATCCGCTACGAGATTTGCTGGCCGCCGCGCCACTGGCCGTTTGCCTGGCTTCCGCGCAGGCCGAGGAACAAACCTTCCACTTCAACATTCCGGTCCAGCCGTTGCCGGCGGCGTTGGACGCGCTGGCGGCCCAGACCGGCATCAAACCGTTTTATTCCGATCAGGTCGTCTCCGGCAAAACCGGCCATGCGGTATCCGGCAATCTGACCGCCGCGCAGGCTTTGCAGCAACTTTTGTCGGGTACCGGCTTGAGTTTCAAATTCAACGGCGATCATGCGGTGGCGATTACCCAACCGGATGCCAATTCCGCCGCGACCTTGGCGGCGGTGACGGTGGTTGCCAAGGCGAACGCCGAGCAGTTCGATCCCAACAACGCCAACTACAATCGCGCGTTCGCGTCGGCGTCGACAAAAACCGATACGCCGTTAATGGATACGCCGATGACGGTGCAGGTCGTGCCCCGGCAGGTCTTGAGCGATCAGCAGGCCATCCGCCTGGAAGACGCGGTCAAAAACGTCAGCGGCGTGCAGCCGGTATGGACATCGGGCGGGCAAGGCCAGGACTTCGTGATTCGCGGCTTCGGCACCAACTATTCCCGATTTCGCAACGGTCAACGTATATCCAACTTCAATGCCGACTTGGCCAACATCGAACAAGTGGAAGTCTTGAAAGGTCCGGCGGCGATGTTGTTCGGCCGGGTTCAGCCGGGCGGCATGGTCAACGTCGTCACCAAAAAGCCGCTAAGCGAAGCGCATTATTCGCTGCAACAACAATTCGGCAGTTACGATTTATACCGCACCGTCGCGGAGGCCACCGGACCGCTGAACGACGACAAGAGCTTGGCTTACCGCCTGGATTTCGGTTACACCGACCGAAACTCCTTTCGCGATTTCGTCAGCCAAACTCAAGTATTCGTGGCGCCGTCGTTGCATTGGCAAGCCAGCGATGCGACCGAATTCAATCTGAGCCTGGAATATATGGATCGTAACTTGCCTTACGATACCGGTATTCCGGCCGTCGGTACGCGAGTGGCCAACGTACCCATCAACACCAATTACGGTCAACCCGGCGGGCAGTTCAACCAAGATCCGTCCGATAGCACGCTGTTGGATTTCAATTGGTCGCACGCATTCAACGATCATTGGACCTTCAAGAACGGTTTCGTCGCCAACTGGACCACCCAGCATTACCGCGAATTGCTGGTCGCTGTATTTCAGCCTTTGTTGGCAACCGACAACAATCCGCAGGTCGTTCGTCGCGGCTCGCAATTCGAAGATCGCACCGAGGAATCCTATAACGCGTTTTTTAATTTAAACGGCAAATTCGCGACCGGTCCGGTCAACCACAACGTTTTGGTGGGCGGGGATTACTTTTACGACGAGGTGCGCCAATCCGGCTTCTTCGGTTTCAATGCCGTCAACGCGCCGGCCAACAGTCCTTATCATTTTCCCGCCGATTTCGGCGGCGGCAATTTCGCCTTTACCCGGGTCAACCTTTACAACCCGGTTTACGCGAATTTGGATTACAACGCCTACGAATTTCAACGCATCAACCATCCCAACGATTTCTCGATCAACCAAACCTCCTGGTACGGCCTTTACTTCCAAGATCATCTGGCATTTTTCGACGGCAAATTGCAAATTCTGGGCGGCGGCCGCTACGACTGGGCCCACCAGGCTACGGGCGCCTCGACTTCTTATCAAAACTCCGCCGATCAGAACGACAACTACAACGGCTACATTCCCAGTTTCGGCAACGTCAATCTCGCGGCCCAAAGCGAGGGGTTTTTTAGCCCCCGAGTCGGTATTCTGTACCGCCCATGGAATTGGCTGTCACTGTACGGCAACCGAGTGGAGGGATTCGGGACGAACAACGGCCGCTCCGAGAGCGGACAACCGTTGAAACCCGAAACCGCCGAACAGTATGAAGCCGGCTTGAAAGGCGAATGGTTTAAAGGCGATTTGACCGCTAATCTGGCCTATTTTCATATCGATAAACAAAATGTGGCAACCCTGGTTCGGGAAGGCATTTCCGAGACCATCGGCGCCGCGCGCAGCCAAGGTATCGAAATGGACGTCGCCGGGCAATTGGGCGGCGGCTTTAGCCTGATCGCCAGCTATGCGTTCACCGACGCCCGTATCACCCAGGACGGCGCGTTGTCCGGCAACATCGGCCACCGCTTGCCGAACGTCGCCGAACACTCCGGTAGCACCTGGCTGAAATACGCCTTTCAACATCAGGCCTTGTCCGGTTTACAACTTGGAATCGGCGCCTATCTGGCCGGTAAGCGGGAAGGCGACAATGCCAATAGCTACCAGTTGCCCGGCTACGTGCGGGTCGATACCTCGGTCGGATACAGTTTGCACTTGGGTGCCAGCAAACTCACCACCCAATTGAACGTTTACAATATTTTCGATAAGCGCTATTTCGTGGCGGGCGAACCCTATAACGCCAATCGCGCCTGGAATATGCCCGGCGATCCGTTGACGGTGATTGGGTCGATGAAGTTGGAGTTTTAAACCGGATAGACGGCACGGCAGGGCGGTTGGTTTGCGTGGTGCTTGGTCGCGCTAAGGCCGATCGCTTTGCGGCGATCGGCCGTGATTATTGATAACGCAGCGCCGGAGTATTTGCTATAAAGGCGATTTTTGTCCCTGCATCAGTGATGGCCCGAAAACAAAATTGGCTGGAACGCTTGTTCAGACTGCACCGGCAGGAGTTGCTGGGATTTGCCGGGCAGCGCTTGGACGATGCCGCCGAAGACCTGGTGCAGGATGCGTATCTGCGCTTGTTGGAACACGAGGCGCCGGATGCGATCTTGAACCCGCGCGCTTATTTGTATCGGGTAACCGCCAATGCTGCGGTGGATTTGCGCCGCAAGCGGCAGGTACGCGAACTGTACGACGGCGAAATCGAAGATTTCGATCAAATCAGCAGCTCGGTAGCAACGCCTGAAGCCATATCGGCCGATCAACAAACCCTGCGCTTGTGCATGCAGGTGTTGCAGGAATTGCCGGAAATCCAACGGCATATTTTTCTGTTGCACCGCATCGAAGGCTACAGTCATCGGGAAATCGCCGAGACCCTGAATCTGCCGCGACGTACGATCGAGCGGCATTGCGCGAAAGCATTGGAACTATTCCTGACGGCAGTGGACGCCGCCGATTGGGATAGGGATTGATCGCGTGGCCGCCCGAATGCCCATGAACTCGACGAATAGCGACGAGCGAGACGCCCGGATACGCAAGGAAGCCTCGGCCTGGCTAGCGCGCCTGAATTCCGGCGACTGCTCAACCGACGATCGTGTCGGCTTCGAGGCCTGGTTGGTCATGGATACTCGCCACGCGGACGCCTTTCGCCGCGCGGAGCGTTTATGGCGCGAGTTGGCCGGTCTGGGCGAATTGGCGCGGCCGCAACTTAAACAGGCTCAAGCGGTTTACCGGCACGCTCGCCGCAAGCGATGTTGGCCGATGGCCGGTTTGGCCGCCGCCGCATTACTGGCCGGCGTATTGATCGTCAATCCGCCGATCTGGCAGTGGCTGACCGCCGAGCGCTTTACGACAGGCAAGGGCGAACGGGAAACCGTGACGTTGAGTGACGGTTCCAGCATCGAATTGAATACCGACACGGCGATTCGGGTCAATTACTCGGCGCGGGCCCGCCGGGTCTGGCTGGAGCGGGGAGAGGCCTGGTTTAGCGTGGCCCACAATAACTTAACCCGGTTCGAGGTTCGCGTCGGCGAGGGGTGGATAGAGGATATCGGCACCCAATTCAATGTGCGCCGGGATCCGGCGAACGTCGATGTCGCTGTTCAAGAGGGCGAAGTCGCGGTTAAGGTTGCCACGAACCCCGAGGTGCTGCATTTGACCGCCGGTCAGCAAACCAACTTTGATCGACAAGGGCATGCCGCGCCGGTGCGGGCCGGCGATCTAGCAGCCATTGCCGCGTGGCGGGGCGGGGTGCTGGTTTTGAAAAATCTGACCCTGGCGGACGTGGCGCGGGAGCTGGAGCGCTATCATGCGGTGTCGATTGAAATCGCCGACGCTGACTTGCGGCAATTGTCGGTCAGCGGCCGCTTTCCGACCGACAATCTGCCACTGGCCCTGAATACCATCGCCACCGCATTGCCGGTCAGGATCGCGCATTTGGACGGTAACCGAATCGGCATTCTGGCCAGGCGATAAATTTCGGCACGGGAGTGTTTAAACGGCCGGGCGCTGATTGTCAAATCGGCGAATGTGGCGGTGTTTTATTTTTGAAACGGTCTTATCGAACGGAACCCAAACCACGATAAGGAGAACCGATGTCAAACATGCCGCTGTATATTTTCGTTGCCCCGTTGCTGCTGGCCTCCAGCGCCGCGCGGGCGGAAGACCAGACTTTCGCGATCAATATTCCCGCCCAACCGCTGGCCCGCGCGTTGGATGCTTTATCGCGGCAGACCAGCGTGCAACCGTTTTACGCCGATGGCGCGGTGGCCGGCAAAACCGCGCCGGCGGTTAACGGCCGCTTCAGTGTGGCGCAGGCCTTACAGCAGTTGTTGGCCGGTAGCGGTCTAGTGTTCAGTTTTACCGCAGCCAACACCGTCGCGATCAAGCCGGCGGGGGCGGCGGTGGACCATGTCGAGACGCTGGGCGCGGTGACAGTGACCGCTCAAACGGCTTACTTGGCCGATGATCCCTACAATCCTAGCTATCATCGCACCAACGCCAGTACCGCGACCCGCACCGATACGCCGTTGATGGACACGCCGACTTCGATACAAGTCGTGCCGCAACAAGTCTTGAAGGATCAGCAAGCGATTACATTGGCCGACGGCTTGCGCAACGTCAGCGGCGTGCAAATCAGCCCGTCGCCAACCTACGAAAACTTTACCGTGCGCGGCTTCGACATGAACGGCGCGACCTACCGTAACGGCATTCGCGAAGCCTCCTGGGCGGCGGAAACCGCCAATGTCGAGCGTTTGGAAGTGCTGAAAGGTCCCGGCGCGATGCTGTACGGTCGGATCGAGCCGGGCGGGATGATCAATCGGGTTTTAAAAAAGCCGCTGCTCACGCCGTACTACTCGCTGCAGCAACAGTTCGGCTCGTTCGATAATTATCGGACCACGTTGGATGCCACCGGCGCGTTGAACCAGGATAAAACCTTCGCCTACCGCTTCAATCTGGCCTACCAGGACACCAAATCCTTTCGCGACTTGTTTTACCGCGACCGTATCTTCATCGCCCCGCAATTTACCTGGAAGGTCAGCGATCGGACCGAGGTCAATTTCGGTATGGAATATCAACGCGACGACTTTCGCTGGGACGACGGGCTTCCGGTGCTGAACGGAGCGACTCGACCGGCCAATTTGCCGATCAACACCGCGTTAAGCGATCAGTCGGCGCACGCCAATCAGGAGCGCAATGTCGCCGACCTGAACTGGTCGCATGCTTTTAACGACGATTGGAAAATCAGTCAGCAATTTTCGGCCTTTCTCGGCAGCCGGATTCAATACGACATTTTTCCGTACGGCATTCATGCCGACCAGCGCACCGTCGATCGCTACAATTGGGACAACAATGTCAAAAGTTCGCAAACCTATTCGTTCAATACCAATCTGTTGGGCCATCTGAATACCTGGGGCGTCAAACATACCTTGTTGGTGGGTCACGACTATTACGCGTACACCGACGAAAGCCAGAATCGCTGCTGCGCCAGCGTCGATAGTATCGACATCTATAACCCGCAGCCTTTTACCGGCAACTTGGCGCTGCTACCGTTGAATTACGGCCATTACCATCAGGAATGGAACGGCGTGTATTTTCAGGATCAAATGGTGTTCTGGGACAGGCTGCATTTATTGGGCGGCGGCCGCTATGACTGGGCCGACTACGGCGTCGGCAGCTCCGGCAGTTCCTATGCCGCCGCCGAGGCCGCCATGAACGCAAACCATGTGTCGGCCGGAAAATTCAGTCCGCGGGTCGGCGTGTTGTATCGGGCCTTTCCGTGGCTGTCCTTGTACGGCAACTACACCGAATCGCTGGGTACCAATAATTCCTACAGCGCCCGCAATACGGACGGCACGCCGTTAAAGCCGCAAGAAGCCAGACAATTCGAAGGCGGCATCAAGACCGAACTGTTCGATCAAAAATTGACCGCCAGTCTGGCTTATTTCGATATCGTCAAAACCAATTTGGCCACCGGCAATCCCGATCCAACGCTGGCTTTACTTGGCTATACGACCACGGTGGGCGCGGCACGCAGTCGGGGCGTTGAGTTCGACTTGGCCGGGGAGCTATCCGAGAATTGGAGTTTGATCGCCAATTACACCTATTTGGATACCCGCATTACTAAGTTTACCGAGCAGGACGTCTACGGTGGCGTCAGCCTGCTGGGCAAGCGTTTTCCCAACGCACCGTGCCATTCGGCTAATGTCTGGTTGAAATACGAATTCACCGATCCGGCCTTCGCCGGCCTCAGTTTGGGCAGCGGTATCCGCGTGACCAGCCAGCGCCAGGGCGATCCGCAAAACAGCTATCAATTGCCGGGCTATGCGACCTGGGACGCTTCGGCGGCTTACAAATTTAAGGTGGGGCCGACTCGGATGACCGCGCAACTCAACGCTTATAATCTGTTGGATAAGCGCTATTTCACCGGGGCTGATACCTTCGACGCCAGCCAGCGCTACTATGGCAATATGCCCGGCGCGCCGATCAGTTTTATCGGTTCTATCAAGGTCGAGTACTAGGTCTATAACCGACGGAAAGGTAGCGGTCGAAAACGCCGGCGCTATCGGGGATAATGGGCGGTTTGAGATTCGGGTGCTACCCGGCCTGGCGGACGGCGTCGAGTCTGGCAGGGTGCGGCGACACTGAGTCTCGGTTTGCAAACAACTCAACCCGATAGGTCGGCCCATGCATACACCCTCTAAACTGCTGTTGGAAAACCGCGCCTGGTCGCAGGACATGGTCGCCAAGGATCCCGGTTATTTCATCGAGTTGGCCAAGGAACAGCGCCCGGATTTTTTATGGATCGGTTGTTCCGATAGTCGGGTGCCGGCCGAAACAGTGGTCAATGCTCAGCCCGGCGAAATCTTCGTGCATCGCAACATCGCCAATCAGGTGATTACCACCGATTTCAATTGCCTGAGTGTCTTGCAATATGCCATCGCGGTTTTGAAGGTAAAACATATCGTCGTTTGCGGCCATTACGGTTGCGGCGGCGTCAAGGCGGCGATGCAGCCGCAACGCGGCGATCTGACGATTACCAATAAGTGGTTGATGCACATCAAGGATGTTTATCGGCTGCATCAGGACGAGCTCGCTTATTTGAGCGAAGACAAAAAAGTCGATCGGATGATAGAGCTGAATATCCTGGAGCAGGTACACCGTTTGTCGCATACCTCCATCGTGCAGACGGCCTGGAAACACGGCCACCAGCCGACCTTGCACGGTTGGGTGTACGGATTGAACGACGGGATCATCGAGCAATTGATAGAGCTGGATCATACCGCCGAGATTCCGCCGATCTATCGTTACGGCGCCTAAGCGGACCCGGCGGGTCCGCGGTTAACTCTCCAGCTGGTAGCCCTTGTCCCGAAACAGCCGAAGCGCGGCGTCGGCGACCTGCGGGTCGAACATGATCCCCCGCTTACTTTCGATTTCCGCCAAAGCGGTGTCTATGCCCAAACCAGGCCGGTAAGGGCGATGGGAGGCCATCGCTTCGATGACGTCGGCAACTGCTATGATCCTGGCCTCCAGGTGAATTTCCTCGCCCTTTAAGCCTTGCGGGTAGCCGGAACCGTCCAGCCGTTCATGGTGTTGACCGACAAACTCGGCGATCGGCCACGGGAAATCGATGGCTTTCAGGATGTCGTAGCCGTCCTGGGCATGCAATTTGATCAGCGAGAATTCCAGTTCGGTCAGCCGGCCCGGCTTGCACAGAATTTCCGCCGGAATCTTGACCTTGCCGACATCGTGGACGACCGCGGCCAGATGCATGCCTTCGATGCGATTATCCGGCAGGTTCATTTCTCGGGCAATTTCGGTGGCGACCTGGGCGACCCGGCGTTGGTGACCCGCGGTATACGGATCGCGCATCTCGACGGTAGCGGCGATTGCGGTGATGGATTCCAGTAAATTGGCCCTCAACTTCAATTCGCTACGTTTCAGCGACTGGGTACGCTCCTCGACCATGTCGCCCAAATGGTGGCGCAGCCGGTTGAGTTCCAGGTGGGTGTGGACGCGGGCTAGCAGTTCCTCGCGCTGGAACGGTTTGGTCACGTAATCGACCGCGCCTAATTCGAAGCCGCGCAGTTTTTCCTGGGTGTCGGACATTGCACTGACGAAAATGACCGGCACGTCGCTGGAGCCGGGAATTTGCTTAAGCCGTCTGCAGACTTCGAAGCCGTCCATGCCCGGCATGCTGACGTCAAGCAAGGCCAGTTCCGGTGCCTGGATCTCGGCAGCGTGCAGCGCCAGTTCGCCGCTGATCGCCGAGCGCACTTCGTAGCCCTCGGCCTTGAGTACGTCGGTCAGCAGCCTGAGCGAGGCCGGCGTATCGTCCACCGCTAAGATCAAGCCTTTGGACGAAGTCGAACCGGGTTGTTCATTGAGCATTGGGTTTTCCCTGGTCAAGGCGGGCCTCCTCCGGTTGCGCGGCCGCGACTTGGGTTGGCGCGGCCGATGGGTTTGGGTACTCGAATTTCTCCGCCGGGAGCCGTTATCTGTGGCTGCCGGCGGAGGAATTCGCCGATTCTGCCGACAGGCGCTTCCTTGGTTGTCAACGCTCCTGAATCAGCGCCGCATCGGTCGTATACAACCGGTTATTGTATGCCGAGTTGTCTTGCCCTGCACGAGCGGCTTCCCTTTTTAAGCTAAGGTTTTGAGCATCGCGTCACGCCGGATCGTTAATCATAGTGCGCCATCTTGCGTCGAGCGTTCGTTGAATGGCCAGAATATAGCCATTGGTGGACCGGCGCCGATCTAGCCGTTCTTCCGCTTAGCGGCATCCAGATATCCGAGCAACGCTTGATAATTGAATTGGTCGGCCACGCCGGACAACGCGACCGCCAGGCTTGGGTCTAGCAAGGCGATTTCGGCGATCAGCGCGGCGACCGCTTCGCTGTTCAGGTTTTCCAAGGCGTCGGTCAGCCGATTGCGCAATTCGGCCGGAAGCGCCGCCAGCGCGTCGGTATCCACGGCCGGCGCGGCGGTGGCCGGCGCCTCGCTGGCGTAGCGATAGCTCAGTCCCAGCTGCCGCGCCAGGCAGTCGTATATTTCCGCGAACTGGTAAGGCTTACGGATCACGTCGTCCATGCCGGCGTCCAACATTTCCTGCTGCTGTTCCTGAAACGCCGACGCGGTGACCGCGATAATTTTAACGTGTCGTCCTCCCGGCGCTTGCCGAATCCGCTGGGTGGCCTCGATGCCGTCCATCACCGGCATGCGCCGGTCCATCCAAATCAAGTCCGGATGCCAGTTTTCGAATAGCGTTACACAATCCCGGCCATTCTCTGCGAATTTCGTGTCCAGGCCCAAGCCGGTCATCAAGCGTCCCAGCAGCAAGCGGTTTTCGTGCTGATCCTCGGCGATCAGTATCCGGTAACGGGGTTGACCGCCGGCCAGGCCGATCACCTTGCCGCCGGAAGCGGAGGATAACTCGGTAATACCCTCCGCGCCGGCCAGCGCCACCGGTAACTCCACTCGAAACAGCGAGCCTTGGCCCAATTCGCTTTTAACGCGAATGTCGCCGCCCAGCATCCGGACGAATTGGCGGGTAATCGTCAGTCCCAAGCCGGTCCCTTGTTGAGAGACGCCGTCGGCCAACTGTACGAAGGGTTCGAACAAGCGCGATTGATCTTCCGCCGCGATGCCGGGGCCGCTGTCCTCCACCTCGATAAGCAAATGATGTTTGGCGTTGTGTTTGATCCCCATCCGCAGCGTGACGTGTCCGTGCTCGGTAAATTTCACGGCGTTGTTGATCAGATTGATTAATATCTGGCGGATGCGGGCTTCGTCGGAACTGACGTAGCGAGGGCATTCGTCGGCTTGCTCGAGCACCAGCGACAAACCTTTTTCGCGAGCCCGGATGCGCATCATCTCGGTGACGTCCTTGACCAGCGCGTATAAATCGAACGCGGCGATGTCCAGTTGCAGGCGGCCCGCTTCTATTTTCGCGACTTCCAGTACGTCGTTGATCAGATTGAGCAAATGCTCGCCGCTACGATTGATGATATCCAAGCTCTCCGCCTGATGCTCGGTGATCTGCGGGTCGTGGCGCATCATGCCGGAGAAACCCAAGATCGCGTTGAGCGGCGTCCGCAATTCGTGGCTCATATTGGCTAGGAATACGCTTTTGGCCTTGTTGGCGGCTTCCGCCGCGTCGCGGGCCAGCCGCAATTCGTCGGTGCGGCGCCGCACGGTGTCTTCCAGTTGTAGCTTATATTGGTCCAGCTCCGCCTCGATACGCTTGCGCTCGGTAACATCGCGGGCGATCGCCAGCACGCTGGCTACCTCGCCATGTTCGCCGAGTTCCGGAATATGGCGAATTTCGGTGGTACGTCCGGTCGGCCAGGTAAATTCCATCAAATTCGGCGCGCCGCTGCCGACAACCCCCAACACGGCGTTCAGCAATGGTTGCGTCAGGTCCGGATTGCCCGGTATCGGCAATTCGCATACGGTCTTGCCGATCGGCGACATTCCGGCAGTTCCCGAGCTGCGCGCGGCCGCCGCATTGATGTACAGATGGCGGCCCAGGGTGTCGAAGCGTACGATGCCGTCGGGATGGTTCTCGGTCAGCGTGCGAAACTCGCGCACCCTTTTCGCCAGGGCCGCCTCGGCTTGCTTGCATTCGCTAACGTCCCGGCAAATGACCAAGTTGTAGATTTGGCCGGCGAATTCGAACACATTGGCCGTCACTTCCACCGGAAAGCGTCGGCCGTCCCGGCGTTGATGCTGGGTTTCGAATTGCGCGCGCCGCCGCTCGCTCAGTTCCCGCCGGAAGCTCGCCCACATCGCGTCGGTCCAATCCGGGATGATGTCGAATAGGCTCATGCCGCCGGTGAGTTCTTCGCGGCTATAGCCCAGGGTGCGCACCGTACTTAGATTGGCATACAAAAAACGCGGGTCGTTCTCGCCCATCAACAATATCGTCTCCTCGACTCGATCCAGCGCAAAGCTCAGCAAGTGCAGGCGTTGCTGGGTTTGCTTGCGTTCGGAAAGGTCGTAGGTCAGGCCGACGAAGCCGCCGATCCGTCCGGCATCGTCGCGCAAAGCGGTAATCGACAAATACACCGGAATCCGTTGCCCGTTCTTACGGATGAAGGTCCATTCGCGTTCCTCCGGTTGATGACGCATCGGCTTGGCGGTGAATACCTCGAAGCCCGGCGATAGGGTTACTCCGAGTTCCGCGGAAAGCTCGCGAGCGTAGCGGGCGATTTCCTCGCCGTCGTGCCAAAGCGCGGGTGTCGCGCGGCCGACGACTTCGCTTGCGGCATAACCCAGTAAACGCTCGGCGGCCGGATTGAAACTGGTGACGGTGCCGTCCGGGGATGTGGAGATGATACCGTGGGCGATGTTTTGCAATATCGTGTGTTGGAACACGTTGGCATGGCGCAATGCCTGCTCGCGTTCCTGGATTGCCGCCATCATCGCGTTGAAGTTTTGTCCCAAGCGCGCCAGTTCCTCGGCGCCGCCGGCCGGCACGCGGTGGCGGTAATCGGCCGAGAACCTCACCCGTTCGCTTGCGTCGGTCAGTGCGGCGATCGGCGCGACGATGGCGCGCTTCAGCATCAGTTGTTGGCCTATCGTGGCGATCAGCAGCACCAGCACGCCGCCGCCGAATAAAGCGAAGATTTCGCGGGTTTGCTGCTCGATGGCCGCCATACTCATGGCCAGATACAGCCTGGCGCCGCTGGATAAGGTTTGCAACCAGTCGGCGCGCTCGCGATTCACGAAAATCCCGTCCTTTTCGGGAAGTGCCCGCGCTAGAGAGCTTTGCGGCAAGCGCTCGAAACTCGCCAACACCCGGCCGTTGTCCAACACGATCGCCGCCGCTTGAATTTGCGGATTGGATTTTAAGGTGTCGAGGATTTCCTGCGCACGCGTCGGATCTTCGAAGGCGATGGCTGTATCGGTGCCAACCGCGATCATTCGCGCGTAGGGTTCGATGATTTGCGCGGCTCTTTGCTCCCGCGTCAGGTTTTGAAACATTGCCAAGCCGGCGCCTGCCAACAGAAACGCCAGCAGGGCGCTGCCCCACAGAATCAGTACCAGCCGGCCTTGGATGTTGGATGGCATCGTCATCGCTTAGCGTACCCGGCGAAAAATACCGTTGATCAAGATTTCGTTGGAGACTTCCAGCAGCTTGGTTTGAATCGTCAGCGAAACGGCGCGGGCTTGATCGAGATTAATGGTCATGCCGACCCGCTCGTCGACTTTAAAGCGGATAACGCCGCCATCCGCAATAAAGTCTTCCGCATCGCCGACCGTCAGTACCGGTTTTCGTTTCAGCTCGGCCAACGCGGCGTGGCGAAGCGTAATGTCGGTGTACGCAACAAAGACGATATGGCAGATAGGCAAATCCACCGTGCGTTCCGCTCGAACGATTTCAAACGCGTGACCTTGCTCGCTTCTATCCTTGACGCTGGTTTCCAGTACCTCGCCGAACGGGTCCGGGCCCAACACCGCGATGCACCAAGGCCTATCGACGCTGGGGGAAACCGGCTCCGGCCAAGTGACGTAGCGGGCGAAATTGCGTAAAAACGCGGCTTTGACGCGAATCGCGCTGCTCTGCCCCGGCGTCGGGTCGGCATTCACCGCCGGAACCAACATACCCAGCAACAGTGCCGCGATGCCCAAGCGGCGCCGGGAACGCCGATTGAGTCGCGGGGTGGCGTCGAAACAGGCGAGGTCGGCGTGTTTCATGGTTCAGGTGCCGCCATCAAAACTTGACGGAGAAACTGATCGTCAGCTCGCGCGGCCGGCCGCGGCTGCTTTGCGAGGGACGATATTGTTCGTCGAGCAGATTTTTCCCCATGAAATCCACGCTCAGTTCGTGTTCGCCGATTCGCCAGCTATAGCCGATCAACGCGTTCAACAGCAGATAGGTTTGCCGGTCCGAGCTTGGGGTATCCGATAACAAGGTTTGATCGTAGACGAAATTGAAGCCGCCACCGATATGCAAGCCGCGCCAGGCGTCGGCCTTGAAGTCGTAACGCGTCCACAGATTGGCAAGATGCGGCGCGCTCATTTGCAGCGGCGCGTTATGAAATCGCAGCGCATTCTTGTAATACGCTAGGCCGGTGGCGTCCAGCGTATCGGGGTTCCGGGCCAGGATGGCATCGTCCCGGCCGGTGAACTCGGTAATCTTGGCATCCATATAGGTATAGGATAGATAGAGCTGCCATTGCTCGGTCAATTGGGCGGTGGCATCCCATTCGATGCCGCGCGAAGTTTGCTTGCCGGTCTGTACGCCGTAGATCGTCACGACGCCGTTGGCGTCGGTAACGGCCAAGTCGTTGACGATGTTTTTATTTTCGATGTCGAAGTAGCTCAAGGTGCTGGACAGGCGGCCGTCGAGCCATTCCGCTTTGATGCCGACGTCGTAGCCCCGGCCCTCGCTGGGGTCCGGAATGGCTGTGCCGCCGTCAAGACGGTTGATGGAAAATGTGCCGGGGACGAAGGATTCGGCATAGCTGGCGAACCAGGACCATTCCGGCGTCAATTTGAACAATAGCCCGTACTGTGGCGTCACTCGGCTGGCGCTAACCCGCGGCTGCGACCTCTGGTTCAAGACGTCGCTAAGCCGGCTTTCGGTCTCGGTCCAACGCCAGCCGGTCAGCACCAGTAAGCGATCTTCGAAAAATCCGAAGGTCGAGCCGCCGTAAACCGACTTATCCGCCGCGTTGAGGTTTTGGTCGAACCGGGAAGCGGTCAATCCCGACAAGCCGATCGAGGTGTGGCGATTCCAGGTCGAGGGATCGCTCAAATCCCATAGCGGCAGCGGCGACGCGGTCGGATTGCCGCCCAGGCTTGGATCGTTGGGCGCCTGACCGGCCCAGCGGTGAAAATTGCGGTCCACGTACTGCCCACCGAACAACAGGCGCAGACTGGCGAAGCCCACGTCGTAACGGCCGACGCCTTGCAGTTCGATCGTGTCGTCGCGGTTGCTGTAGACCTGATGGCGAACCCGCCGGCCCTGTAAGGTCGTGACGTTGTTCGCCATGCCGAAATTGCCGGTGGCCAATGCATCCACGTCGTATTCCATATGGGAATAGCCTGCCCGCAAATTCCAGTGTTCGTCGGCTTTGAAGTCTAACCAGGTGCTGAGGTTATCGGTATTGCTATGGCGATAATCGCTGTAGGCCATGCCGTTCCAGGTGTCAGGCAGGCCCGGCACGTCGACGCCGGATCGGTTGGGATCGGTTGCACTGGGCATGATGCCGGTCCAAGTACCGTAACCGGGCTTTTGCATTAATTGCGGCGCTTCGATCTTTTCGAACCGCTCGTATTTCAGCGATAGGCTGAAGCGGTCGATGGGCTGCCAAAGCAGGGATGGCGAAATATTCCAGGCATGGGCGTCGTAAGGCTCCCAATAGTGCAAATCTTGGTCGTAAGAGGCCGCCATTCGGTAGAACAGAGTTTTCGAGGCCGGCCCGGTTACATCGGTTTCGAAGCGGTATTGGCCGTAGGAACCGTAACGGGCGGCGGCATTCGCCGCGAATTGGCGCCGAGGCGTTTTGGTGATGACGTTGACGATACCGCCCGGCGCGACTTGCCCGTACAGAAACGAGGCCGGCCCCTTGACGACTTCCACTCGCGACACATTCGTGAAATCCAGAATCGACGGACCATGCACCCCGTCCCGCAAGGTCTGAATATTGCCGCCGGCCAACGAGCCAACGGTAAAGCCGCGGATCGCCAGATTCGCGTTACCTTCGTTGAAATCGTTGCTCCGATAGGTGACGCCGGGAGAATAGCGGGCGATGTCGAAAATCTCGCGAGGCCGTTGATCCTTGATAAAGGCTTCGGTAAAGCTTTGGATCGCGAAAGGCAATTCGCGAATCGGCGCGTCGAAACGCGAGCCGGACACCGAGTTGGAAGCCCGGTAACCGCTATCGAGCTCGCTGGACACTTCGAACGGCGAGACCTTGACCTTGACTAGCTCGTCGATGTCCATGTCCGCGACATCCTTTAACGGGCCGTTGAATTCGTCGACGGCGGCTAGCGCTTCGCTTAGGCTTTCGAGAGCGTTGGAGTTTGAGGGGGCCGAATCGGGCTGGGTGGCGCTGGCCGGTTTAGCGGGCGAGATTGCGGTGTCCTCGGGTTCGTTCGCGCTCGCAAGCGAAGCCAACTGCGACAAACTCAGCGCTAACGCCAGTTTGGCAATCGCCGTTAAGTCGGCGTCATGCTTACCTGCTTTCATTCGAAGCCCCCGGAAAATTCGTTAAACCGCATACGGATTTTCAGCGTCACCACGCCACTTACGTTAGCCGATAAGCATAGCCGATAGGTCGAAAACCACGCGAATATTCAAGTTAGGCTAGCCGAGCTGGCGGCGACGCGGCCGCGTAGCGTGCCGCCGGTTAGTCGAGGTCCGCGGTTTCCAGGAGTTTCAAAATGCCCGGATAGTCGAAATTCACCGCCAATGCGGCCAGCCGCTCCGCCAGCGCGGCGTGTCCGACGCCGATTTGACTTATCGCCGCCGCTATTTGGGCAGCGTCCAGGCTCTCCAGTGCCTGCCGCAGCGATAGGCGCAACGGCGCCGGCAAGTCGGCCAGCGAGTCCTCGATCGGAGCGTTGGCGGGAGGTTCAACCATATTCGATAAACGGTCGTCAACGAAATCGACACCCAAATGCCTGGCCAAGCAATCGTAAATTTCCTGGAAGCGATAAGGCTTGGGAATGAAGTCGTCCATGCCGGCGTCGAGCATTTCCTGCTGTTCTTCCCGGAAGGCGGAAGCGGTAACGGCGATAATCTTGATCCGGTTGCCGCCTGGTAGGCGGCGGATTTGCCGGGTCGCCTCGACGCCGTCCAGCACCGGCATCCGTCTATCCATCCAAATCAGATCGGGTTGCCAGTCCCGACAGAGATCCAAACACTGTTGGCCGTTGCCCGCAATTCGGGTTTCCAGGCCAAGACGGTTCATCAATTGCCGGAGTAGAATCTGGTTTTCGATTTGGTCGTCGGCGATCAAGATTCGATAAGTCGGTTGGCCAGGCGCCAGGCGGATCGCCGACCCCGATCTGGGGGTAATGCTTACCGGAAATGCCTCATCCGCCACTAGTTCGACCGGCACGTCGACGGAAAATAGCGAGCCCTTGCCGGGCGTGCTGGTCACCGAGATTCGGCCTCCCATCAATTCGACGAATTGTCGGGTAATGGCCAAGCCAAGTCCGGTGCCTTTTTGATCGCCGTTATCCGCCAACTGCACGAACGGTTCGAACAAGCGTTGTTGATCCTCCGGGGCAATGCCGGGTCCGGTGTCTTCGACCGTCATCAGCAAGTGCTGGCGGTGGTTTTCCAGCGTCGCCAGCCTTACCGTCACACCGCCTGCTGGGGTGAACTTCAGCGCGTTGCCGATCAGATTCACCAATATCTGGCGGAGCCGAGCTTGGTCGGCCTTGATGAAACGGGGAAACTCGGAAGATTGATCCACGCCGAGCCGTAAACCTTTGGCTGACGCCCGTGCTTGCATCATGTCGGTCACGTCTCTGACCAGGCCGCCGAGGTCGAACGGCGCGACCGTCAATTTAAGTTGACCAGCCTCGATCTTGGCGATTTCCAGCACATCGTTGATCAAATCCAGCAGGTGCTCGCCGCTACGATTAATGATGTCCAGACTTTCCAACTGGCTTTCGCTCAGTTCGGGATCGTCGCGCAACATGCTGGAAAAGCCCAAAATCGCGCTCAAGGGCGTACGCAGTTCGTGGCTCATATTGGCGAGAAACGCGCTCTTGGCTTTGTTGGCCGATTCGGCCGCGTCGCGGGCGCGCGCCAATTCCTCGGTGCGTAGCGCCAGTTGTCGCCTATCCTCGCGAAATTGCGCCACGGCCTGGGCCATCTCATCGATTTCGTCGAGGTCGGATCGCGGCGTACTCCCGGTCGCGTTGTCGGGATTGTCTTCGCGTAATTGGCGACTAATGTGTTGCAGACGCGCCAGCACGTGCCGGCCGACGAAAACTTGGGCGATCATCCAGGCCAGCAGCAAGCTGCCGGCCAGCAGGATTTCCACCCAATGTTCCTTGTCGCGGGCGGTTTGCCACAGCTCCCTCACGCTGTTCCGGTAGGCTTCGGTGTATTGATCGTTCAAGGTCCGGGCGGCGTCTACCATCGCGGTGGCCTGGCGGCGGAGCTCCTCGTCGAATTCCTGTTCCACGCGATGGCGGGCGGCGCTGTCGGCTGCGTCTTGGGGCGCCAGGGATTCGCGCACGGCGCTTTCCCGCAACTGCGCGACGACATTCGCGGTATTGCGAAACAATTGACTGGCTTGCCGCAAATCCAGCAACGCGGCGTCTTCGCCGCCGGCGGCCAGTTTGTCCACCAACACATCGAAGATTTCCATGCGCTTGGCAATATCGGCGTAACTCGCCCGCATTGGGGCGAGTGCGCCGGTCCTTGCCAATTGGTAGGAGGCGCGTTCGATCTGCAAGGTCTGGTCGACCATCTGTTGCGCTTGCCGCAGGCTTTCCAAGCGTTCCTCCGCCAGCCAGGCGACGGTGTTCGCCGAGCCGCGCAAGGCATGGACCGCGGTCAGGCCGCCGGCCAGAATTAAGGCCGCCAGCGCGGCCAATGTGAACAGAAATTGCCGGCGTAGCGTACGGGGCAGATAACGGCGTGACAGGCTCATGTCGGTTTCAAGGTTTCCAAATGTGCCGGAAAATTTCCCGGTAACCATTGTTCGGATCATACAGCAGGTCGGGCGCGCCTTCCGACGCGATATTCGCGGCCGTGACCAGATGTACCGGAACCACGTAGCCGGTGACCGCTTGGCCGGACAGTAGCCGGTTCAATTCGTCGATTAGCTGCCAGCCTTGCAGATTCAGCGGCTCGGCGGCGGTGGCGGTTTGAAAGGCGCCGGCGCGGATACGCAGAAAGGCGGCGGGGCTGCCGTCGCCGGCCGACAGCAAGGCGATACTGGCACTGGACCGACCGGATTGGGTGAGTTCCGGCACCGCGTAGTCGAAATAAATATCGTTGATCGCCAATAGGTGAGTCAGGCCGGTGCCGTGGCGCGCCAACCATTCGCGGGTGATTTTCGGCATCGTTTCGGCCGCCGTGGAAATCGCGATGTCCCGGATTTCCAGCAACTTGCATTCCGCGCAACGTCGCACAACGATGGCCATTGCTTCGGCCTTGGCTAGGGCAATGTCGAAGTTGCTGTCGGTGACGATCACCACACCGGCGCCGCGCGCGTCCGAAACGGCGGCTGCGGCGGTCACGCGGGCAACTTCCAGCGGGTCGCTGGACACGTTTATCGCGATAGGGCCTTTATCCAGCGCGCCGGCCTTGAGATCGACGTGCCAGCCGACCACCGGGATACCGCGCTCGGCGAATGGCGCCAGTCCGGCGCCGATAGCGCGGGCGTCGGTGCCGACCACGATCACGCCGTCCGGCTGCTGCGCGTTGGCGGCGGTCAAGGCCCGGTCGCGTCCGGCCGGGTTGCCGCCCGCGTCGAATATTTTCGTTTGCCAGCCGATTTCGCCCGCCGCCTCGCGGATGCCCCGGGTGACGCCGAGTACCCCGCCATTGCGCAAGTCTTCGCAGACGATCGCCACCCGCGCCCCGATGCGCGCCGGCGGGCCGTTCCGGGCGCCGCCCCATGCGGTGTCGAACGACGAGGCGTTCGATGCTGATTCCGCTTCAGTCGTTGCAGGCTTGTCGTCGGCTATTGACGGCGTGCAGGGCAGGCAGGCGCAGGTCAGCCCCAAAACCCAGGCACCGACCCATCGTAAGCTTGGCGCAAACATTGTTAAATATCCTCCGTCTGGGCGTTGCCCATTTCGGGTTAATACTGAAATCGCCGCCGCCGGCCGGTCGCGGCGGACTAGGGTCGGCGTTGGCTTCAGCGGTCCTGGTGGCGACGGTTTAGCGTTATGGGGTACCTGTCCGCTTTGCGACAACTTGGACTCGGCTGCAATTGTAGCCTTTGCGCCATCGCGCCGCAGCGGTGATGGCGCGACGCGCCGGTTTGAGCATCGCGGCGATCCGACACATTTATCGGTCACGGGTTGTTTCAATACCGGAATGTTAGGGAAAGCCACTCGGCTAGCTGTTTGGCGCCCGGATTAAGGCCGTGCAGCGATCCAGCGCGGTCAATATCGTCGGATACTCGAAATAGTCGGCGCATCGGCTCAGAGTTTGCGCCAAGTCGGGAGCAACTTCGGCGATTTCGCCGATCGCGGCGGCGATGCGCGCGGCATCCAGGCTTTCCACGGCCGCGCGCAGATTGAATCTTAGCGGTGCCGGCAGCGCCGCCAAGCGTTCGAGGTCGGGTTCGTTGTCGATTGGCGTGTTTCGCGGTGGCGCGCCGAGGTAAACGTATTTCACCCCCAATTGCCTGGCTAGGCAGTCGTAAATTTCCTCGAACCGGTAGGGCTTGCGGATGAAGTCGTCCATGCCGGCGTCCAGCATTTCCCGCTGTTGTTCCTTGAAGGCCGAGGCGGTCACGGCCACGATTTTCACTTTATCGCCGCCCGGTAAGCGGCGGATGCGTAGCGTCGCCTCGATACCGTCCATTTCCGGCATGCGTCTATCCATCCAGATCAAATCCGGCTGCCAGGTTTCGAATAGCTCGACGCCTTGCTTGCCGTTTTCGGCTATTTTGACCGGCAAATCCAGGGTGTGCATCAAGCGACTGAGCAAGGACTGGTTTTCCGGTTGGTCTTCGACGATTAGGATGCGGTAGCGCGGCTGCCCTGGCTCTAAGCCGACGATCGGTCCGAGCTTGTCGGCGTGTTGGCTGGGTATGTCGACGGTATCCGACAACTCGACCGGTAATTCGATCCGAAATAGCGAACCTTTGCCGGGTTGGCTGTCGACCTCGATCCGGCCGTGCAGCATTTCGACGAATTGGCGGGTGATCGCCAAGCCGAGGCCCGTGCCGCTCTGCGGCAAGCGGCTGTCGGCGAGCTGGACGAAGGGTTCGAATAGGCGCTGGCGATCTTGCGGCGCGATGCCGGCCCCGGAGTCTTCCACCTCGATGATCAGATGGTGGCGGGCGTTTTCCTTAACCCCTAGCCTCACCGTGACGCCGCCTTGTTCGGTGAATTTGATGGCGTTATTGATCAAGTTGATCAGGATTTGCCGCAAGCGCGATTCGTCGCTCTTGATGTAACGCGGAAATTCCGACGATTGATCCAGCGTCAGGCGCAGACCTTTTTCCTCGGCGCGAACTTGCATCAGTTCGGTCACATCGCGAACCAAGCCGCCTAAATCGAACGGGGCTATTTCGACTTGCAAGTGGCCTGCCTCGATTTTGGCCATTTCCAACACATCGTTGATCAAGTTCAATAAATGCGCGCCGCTGCGGTTGATGATGTCCAGGTTATCCCGTTGATTGTCGGTCAATTGCGCGTCGGTACGCATCAGTCCGGAAAAGCCCAGGATCGCGTTGAGCGGCGTGCGCAGCTCGTGGCTCATATTCGCCAGAAACACGCTTTTGGCTTTATTCGCGGCTTCGGCGGCATCGCGGGCTTCCAACAACTCGGCGGTGCGTTGCAGAACCGTGTCTTCGAGATGGTCTTTATAGCGCCGCAGTTCTTCCTCGTTACGCTTACGCTCGCTAATGTCGGTGACCATTGCCAACGAACCTTGGAATACGCCGTCGTCGTCGAAAATTGGGGCCGCCGACACTTGCGCCCAAATGAACTGGCCCCGCCGCGTCAGGAAACGCCGCTCGTAGTTCTCGGTGATACCGGCGCGCCGGCGGCGAAGTTTTTCTAAGTGATCGTCGGCGTCTTCGGCCGGCATGAAATCGCTCATCGGCCGGCCGTTCAGTTCTTCGGCCCGGTAACCGACCAGTTCCGCCATCCGGCCGTTGACGAAGTTGGTCAGGCCGTCCGGGCCCACCACCCAGATGCCTTCGGTGGCGGTATCGACAATGCGCCGGTATTTGGCTTCGCTTTCGCGCATGGCCTGTTCGGCCAGTTTGCGTTCGTGTATGTCCATCCGCGTGCCGAGCACACGGGTGACCTTGCCGTGACTATCTCGGCGTATTCCGAAACCGCGCACTTGCTGCCAACGGTATTGACCGTCGGCATGACGGAGGCGGGCTTCGTATTGATATTCCAGGAAGCCGTCGATCAGCACGCTTTCGATTTTACCGAGGACTCGGGCGCGATCGTCGGGGTGTAGCCGCGCTATCCATTCCTGGCGATCGCCGGGACCGGTCTCGGGCTGATAACCCAGCATCGTGAAATAGGCGGGCGAAGCGTACCAGAGGTCGTTCTCGATATCCCAATCCCAAATGCCGATTTGAGTCGCTTCCAGCGTCAGCCTCAGGCGCTCTTCGGAATCGTGCAATTTGGATTCGATCTGTTGACGTTCCGACCTGGCCCGCAGCACGCTGATCCCGAACGCCAAATCGTTGGCCAATTCGCCTAACAGACGTATTTCGGCCGAGGTGATACTGCCCACCCGATCGGCATAAATCAACACGATCCCGAAGACGACATTACCGGTGTCCTTCAGCGGCAACGCGATGCAGGACCGGTAATCGCGACGCAAACACGCTTGCCGCCAAGTCGCCATCAGCGGATCGCCGGCAATGTCCTCTATATACACCACTTGTCCGGAGCGAACGGCTAGACCGCAAGGCCCTTGTCCTCGTTCGTTATCGCCCCAGGACAATTTGGCGTTGCGCAAATAGCCAAGTTCAGCACCGGCCCAAGCCACCGGTTGGACTGTTTGCTCGGCGTCGCGCATCAAAAACCCGACCCAAGCCATTCGGTAACCGGCCTGTTCGCAGACGATCCGGCACACTTCGTCGAGCAGGGTTTGTTCGGTGTCCGCGCGCAGCAAGATTTGATTGCAACTGCCGATTGCTTGCAGCTCCCGATTCAAGCGCCGCAATTCATCTTCGTTACGCTGGCGTTCGCTGATGTCGCGGCAGATCGCCAAATTGTAGGCCTGGCCGGCGTATTCGACGAAATTGGCGGTAATTTCGACCGGGATGGTTCGGCCGTCCTTGGTCAGATGGCTGGTCTCGAAACGAATTCGGCGTTCGTTGCGCAATCGCGGCCAAAATTCGGTCAGTCTGGTCGGCGACCAGTCCGGATCGATGTCGAATACCGTGACGTGGCCTAGCATCTCTTCGCGGCTGTAACCCAGCACGCTGGTGGCGCTTTGGTTGACGTACAAAAAGTCGGCGGCGTTTTCGGCCATCAAGAACACGGTTTCGCCGACTTGATCCATCGCGTCGTTCAGTAGTTGCAGTTGCTGGCGGAGGGTTTTTTGCTCGGAAATATCGGTGCGCAGATAGAGAAAGTTGCCGACCTTGAATTCGCTGTCGAAGATCGGCGAGGCAATGATCTGTTCCCAACGCAATTCGCCGTTTTTGTGGCGGTTGCGCAGTTCGGCCTGCCAAAGCCGGCCGGCCTTGACCGTCTTCAAACTATCGGCGAATTCGGCTTCGGTCATCTCGGAGGCGATCAGTTCGCGGTGGCTTTTGCCGTAGATTTCGCCGAATCGATAGCCGGTGATGCGGGTGTAGGCGGCGTTGGTGTAGACGGCTGTGCCGCCGCGCTCGGTGATTAGAATGCCGACCGGATTTTGGTCGGCGGCTTGGGCCAAGCGATTGATCTCATGTTCGAATAAGCGTCGATCGGTGATGTCGCGGTTAGACACCCGGTGACCGATGTAACGGCCGTCGCGGCTGAACGCCGCTTGGCAACAGTGCGAAATCCAGCGGATTTCTCCGTCCCGGCGCACGATGCGGAAATCCAGCTCGGCCGGTCTGGCGTGTCCGGCGTCGTGGCGATGCAGGTGATAGTTATCGCGGTCATCGGCATGCACGACGTCGTGCAATCGATCCGGATTCTCGAGGAAGTGTTCCGGCGGGTAGCCGGTAATCCGTTTGCAAGAGGGCGACATATAGTTCAACGTGCCGTTCTCGCTGAGCCAATATTCCCAGTCGTAGGGATAATCGGCAACGATATGGAATTTTTCTTCTTCGGCGGCCAGACGTTCGATGATGCGTTGTTGTTGGCGCCATGCCCGGATGATTAACCAGGCACCGATCCAGGAAATTGCGATGAACAAAAACAACAAGCCGGCGATTTGCCAGACTTGCTTGCGCCATTCCGCCAAATAATCGATCTCGGCGAGGCCGACGCTGACGTAGAGTGGATAGACGTCGACTCGTCGAAACGACACGATCCGGGCCGTCCCGTCGAAACTGTGCGGACTGTAAAAAGTGCCTTGCCTGGAATCCTTGGCAAGTTGGTGTTTAAATTCCTTGGAAATGTCTTGCTGACCGATCAGGCTGGCAATGTCGCCGGAAAACGGCAAGCGTGCAATCAAGCGTAACTCGGCGTCGCGCAAATTGATCGCGCCGTGTGGGCCGACATCGACCCGGCCCAGCATCTTGCCAAAATTGTCCAGCGAAATATTGGCGAAGACCACGCCGGCAAAATCGCCGTTCGGCAACCGCAAACGGCGCGCGAAATTGATCACCCAGGTCCGGTTGATCCGCGACATGACCGGTTGATTGATAAACAGACCCAACTCGGGGCGATCGCGCAGCTCGGTGAAATATCGGCGATCGGCCATGCTCGGAGGCGATTGCTTGGGGACGTCGGTGCCAAACACCACCGTGCCGCGCGCGTCGGTGGCCCGCAGTCCGATGACCCATGGCAGCTTGGTCTGCAGCCACGCCATGTGCGCCGACAAGGCCGCCGAATCTGGATGGCCGGTGGCAAGCTGCTGTTCTATCCGCTCGGCCGCCAATTGCAAACCCAAATCGACTTGGTCGATCGTGCTTTCGATCGTTTGGGCGATGACGCTGGCCAGGTTATCGGTGGCCACTTCGGCGCGCTGCCGATAGGCGGTATAGCCGTGGCGCAAGGCTAGGGCGGTCACCGAAACGGCGAGGATATCGATCAGGATGATGCCCCAGATCAAACGGATAAATAGGCTGCGGGTTACGCTCATTATTATTAGGATAGTGTTGCCCCGGTCCACGCCAGCCGGGGCCATTCGCGGGCGGATTCGCGTCGAGTCGCCGAGGCCTTTGCCTTGGACCGGTTTTACCACAAATAAGGGAACGGCGTGTATCGTTCGATCCCATTTAGCCGGCGCTCTGGCGCCGGCGAGCGAGCGACTTTGCACTACACTTTCAAGCACCGTTGCCGATCACTTGGGGTCACGATGTCCTTTCGCAGTCTTTGTGTCTATTGCGGTTCCAGTCCGGGCCGCTTACCGGTCTATACCGCCTCGGCCAACGCGCTGGCCGAGGCGATGGTGCGGCGGGGCATTCGCTTGATTTACGGTGGCGCCGGCATCGGCATCATGGGAGCGGTGGCGGATCGGGTCCTGGCGCTGGGCGGCGAAGCGGTCGGCGTGATTCCCAAGGCACTGGCTCATAAGGAAGTCGCGCACGCCGGCTTGACTGAGCTTTACGTGACCGCGTCGATGCATGAACGCAAGACCCGGATGGCGGAATTGGCCGACGGCTTTGTCGCGTTACCGGGCGGTATCGGTACCTTGGAGGAATTGTTCGAAATCTGGACCTGGGCGCAATTGGGTTTTCACCGCAAACCTTGCGGTTTATTGAACGTTGCCGGTTATTACGACGGTCTGCTCGGGTTTCTGGATCATGTTCGCGCCGAACAATTCGTCAAGCCCGAGCAACGCGAGTTGTTGATGGTCGCCGGCGATCCCGAAACGCTGTTGACGCGCTATGCCGCGTATCAAGCCCCACCGACCAAGCAGTGGCTGGCGAATGACGAGACCTGACGCGCTTATTGCCGGTGGGAGGACGTATGCGGATAAGTAGGTTTTTAACGCCGGTCTTGAGCCTGATCGCCGTCGCGGCATCCGCCGCGCCGCCGGTTAAATGTCTGGTTGACGGTAAAATGTTGTATACCGACGACGCGGCGCGTTGCCGGAATGCCGACAAACTGCCGATAGCCGGGAATGTGATTATCGCGCCGAAAGCCAAGGCGGCTGCTCCGACATTACCGGGCTTGCCCGGTTTGGAGACACCCGGTATGTTGGATTCGATATTGGAACGCTTCGGTTTGACCCGGCAAGATGTTGCCGATGGCTGGAAAACCGTCATGGATGCCCGCGAGCGCGGAAGCTGGCAAGCACCAGCCGTTCCCGAGGAGGATCGTTAGTCCCGAGCGGAGCTCGGTTTCGCCGTCTTAATCGTTTCATAATCCCGCCTTAATTTTGCTTTAAGCCCCCGTCTTTAGAATTTTCCGCAACTGAATAATTATCCAAAGAGGGAGTGCAATGTTCAGATTAACAAGCTTAGCAATATTGGGTATCGCGTTTTCGTCGACCGTCAGCGCCGACGACGGTTGGGGTGAGCATCACCACCGCCATCACCACCATCATTATCAGCGCGACTATTTTCCGGCGTATCCGGTGGAACGAGTATATGTGCCGGCGCCTGTCGTGCAATATGTACCGGCGCCTCCGGTTTATTACGCTCCGCCACCTCCACCGGTGCGCTACGGATATTACGATCAACGCAACCCATCCGGCTTGGTCGGCGGCATGATCGGCAGTGCGTTGGGATACGGAATGGGCGGCGGCGATCCGCTGGCCGCCGGGATTGGCGCGGCGGCGGGTTCCTGGCTGGGCAATGGGATGAACAGATGATGACATTACGTTCGTTTTCGTGCTTGATCATCGTCGCGCTCGGCGCGTCCGGCTGCGCTACCCAAACCGGATGGACCCCGACCGTCGATACCTATAACGACCGGAACAGCTATCGTCTGAATCAAGACATGCAGGAATGCCGGCAACTTGCCGAACAAGCCTCTGGCGGTACCGCCAAGGAAGCCGCGATCGGCGCTGGCGTCGGTGGATTAATCGGCGCCGCGGGCGGCGCGGCCTTGGGTGCGATTATCGGAAATCCGGGTACCGGAGCGGCGATAGGCGCGGCGGCGGGCGGTATCGGCGGCGGCGCCAAGCAAGGCATCCAATCCGAAGACCGCTTCAAAAATGCTTACAACAGTTGTTTGCGGCAGCGCGGACACACTGTTGTCAACTAACCAACGTTGCCAGTTTACGCATTCTGTTTGGTCCGGAAGTGTTGAGTTTCCGCGAATCGCCATTGACTAAATTAGTATGCTCAAACATCGTGTAGCTGGCGTCGAAGCTCTCGACAATTATTCTTCGCGCCTGCAATCCCGCGCAGACATCGGTTTAAGGATTGGCCGCGCGGGATTTCACCGTGCGAATCTCGCTAGGTCTATAACCAAGCGGCTAACTCGGCCCGGCCTGATGTTGCGACGCTGCGTATTGGCCTTAACGGTACTGGCGTTCGCCGGTTGTTCGCTATTGCCCGATTTGGACGAAAGCGATGATAGCGCGAACAGGCCGGCCGGTAGTGGTGCCCGCTACAACCGGCCCTATCGGGTTAAGGGTAAAACCTATGTACCGTTGCAAAGCGCGGTGGGTTATAAGGAACAGGGCAGGGCGTCCTGGTACGGCGCTGAATCCGGCCCGCGGACCGCGAGCGGGATACGCTTCGATCCGCGCGGCTTGATGGCCGCGCACAAGACCTTGCCGATACCCTGCAAGGTTAGAGTTACTAATCTGCGTAACGGTCGCCAGGTTGACGTGGTGATCACCGATCGGGGGCCGTTTGCGGAAGATCGTTTGATCGATTTGTCCAAGGCGGCGGCCGAGCGAATCGGCATGCGCGGTACCGCTGAGGTCACTATCGAGTATTTGGGCGGATAGGCTCGGCGTTGGTGTATCGTTTTGGGCCAGCGCGCTACCGCATGCTCCGCAAAATCGTCCAGAGAAACGCTAGTCTTCCGAGACTTTGAAACGCTTCGGTAGCGACTCCCTAGTAATAAACGCCAACTCGGCACTCCTAGTTTCCGCTCAGTCGATCCGTAAGCTCGCGGCAGCGGCGGACCTTTAATAACCGGGGGAACGGCGTCGGCGGTCGCGGCCGGCACAGAACCTTACCGACACCACAAGCAAATCCTGCCCCGCTGTGAATTAGTTCATTGCGTCGGGCCGGCAAAACGTTCGAAATCTCCAGGCATTCAACGACCGTTACCGGAGAATTCGTTTGCCTACCCGTTTCTCTCGCACCACCCGCTCCCTGGCGCGCGATTCCGCGCGGCATGCCATTCTCGTCTGGTCGCTGGCAGGCGTTTTGCTGGTGGCTTGGCTGTTTTGGTTTTGCATGGCGCGGTTGACAATTTACGAGATCAGCTCGCAAGCCCGTCTTGAGGTCAATCGCTCGGTACATCCGATCGCTGCACCGGTCGCCGGCAAAATCGTCTCGATCGACTTTTCGTTAGGTCAGCAAGTCGAGGCCGGTCAGGTGTTGGCAACATTGGACACGGTCAGTGAAACCTTGCGTTTGCAAGAAGAACAGGCGAGATTGACGGCCTTGCCGCCGCAAATAGAGGCGTTGCATAAGCAAATCGCTGCATTGGAGCAGTCCAGGCTGGACGACCAGCAAGCGGCGTTGGCGGCTATCGACAGCGCTCGCTCCCGGCAGCGCGAGGCCAACGCGGCGGTGTCGTTCGCCAAGGATTACGAGCGGCGCTTGAGCGAGTTGAAGGGAGCCGGCAAGGGCGCTTTGATCGATACACTCCGGGCCGGCACCGAAGTGCAAAAACTCAGTTCCGCCCGCTCCGCGCTGTCCGCCGACATTCAACGCCTGCAAATGGATGCGCAAACCCATTCCCACCAAAAACTGGCCGAAATCGAAGAGTTAAAACAGGATGCCGCTAAATTGAGCGGCGAACAGGCAACCTGCCGCATCACGATAGACCGCTTACGCGAAGAGATCGAAAAACATCGGATCCGCGCGCCGGCCGCCGGGCAAATCGGCGATATCGCGCCGTTGCAAGTCGGCGGCTATGTGGCGATCGGCGACAAGCTGGGTTCGGTGGTGCCGCACAGCGAACTGCGTATCGTCGCCGATTTTCCGCCGGCGGCGGTAATCGGGCGAATTAAGCCCGGCCAAGCCGCCACGATGCGGCTGGACGGATTTCCGTGGGCGCAATTCGGTACGCTGGCGGCGAAAGTGAGCACCGTTGCTTCGGAGATTCGCGACAACCGAGTGCGGGTCGAATTCGCGCCCGAGCAGGCGGCGAACTCGGCCATCGTGTTGCAACACGGTCTGCCGGGCTCCATCGAAGTCGTCATCGAACAACTCAGCCCGGCGCTACTGGTATTGCGCAAGGCCGGACAATTGTTTGACGACGGCATTCGCCAACCGCGTTCGTCCGCCGGTGCGCCAGAGTCATGAGCTGGTTCGGCGAGCGGTGTTGGCTGGTGCCAGAGGTGGTGCAAACCTCGGCGATGGATTGCGGGCCGGCGGCACTGAAATCCCTGCTCGAAGGGTTTCGAATTCCGGTCAGTTACGGGCGCTTGCGGGAAGCCTGCCAAACTAATGTGGACGGCACTTCGATCGACATGTTGGAACTGGTCGCCAATCGCTTGGGCCTGCAAGCAGAGCAAGTGATGGTGCCGGTCGATCATGTGTTTTTGTCCGATGCCGCCGTCCTGCCGGCGATGGTCGTGGCGCACCGGGCCGACGGATCGACGCACTTTGTCGTCGTTTGGCGCCGGCACGGCGATTGGCTGCAAGTGATGGACCCGGCGGTGGGCCGGCGCTGGCTGCGTTGCAAGTCATTCGCCGAGGAGATATTGCAGCATAAACTGCCGGTTTCGGCGGACAACTGGCGGGCTTGGGCCGCCTCCACGGAGTTTGTGAATCCACTCAGACAGCGCCTGGCCGCGCTTGGGGCCGGAAGGGCAGTGGTCGATGCGATCATAGACCAGGCGGAACAAGACCCCGATTGGTTAGGTTTCGCCAAATTGGACGCCGGTTTGCGGTTGGTGTCCACACTGCAATCCGTCGGCGGTATCGGTGCCGGCGCGGTGGCGGTTCGCTTGCTGAGGACCGTGCTCGGCGCGGTTTCCAGCCAGGATTTAAACCGTACCGTTCCGGCGGCGTATTGGTCGGTGGCGCCGTACGATGCGGGGACCGACGAAGCCCTATTGCTGCTGCACGGCGCGGTGTTGTTGCAAATCCGAGGTCGGCAACCCGCGTTGGAAGCCGATCCGCCGGTGCAAGATGCGCTGGAAGCCGAGTTGACAACCGCGCTGAACCAGCGCCCCGTGAATCCGGAACGAACTGTTTTCGACTTGTTGAAAGCCGACGGCTTGTTGTCGCCGCTAGCCTTGCTGGGGGCCTTGAGCGTGGCGGTGGCCGCGGTACTGCTGGAGACCTTGTTGTTCCGGGGCGTGTTCGATATTGCCTGGGAACTGAAAGCTGCCGAACAACGTCTGGGGGCGTTATGTAGCTTATTGGCCTTTGTCACGTTGCTGTTGTCGATCGAAGTGCCGATTGCGATGGAAACACTACGTTATGGCCGGCATCTGGAAATTCAACTGCGTATGGCATTGCTGCGTAAACTGCCGCGTTTACCCGATCGTTATTTTCAAAGTCGGCCGGTGTCCGACATGGCCGAACGCAGCCACGCCATTGCGCTAACCCGACAGATTCCGGGCTTGGCGATTCAATTCATGCAAACCCTGTGCGACTTATGCTTGACGTTGATCGGCATTCTATTGCTGGATCGCGCCGGATTCGCTTGGGCGGCGCTCGCCGCGGGGTTGGCGGTGGCAGTGCCTTTATTTGGTCAAGCCTGGTTAAACGAGCGCGATTTACGGGTGCGCAATCACACCGGCGCAATGATCGGCTTTTATCTCGACGCCTTGCTGGGCTTGGTGCCTATACGCACTCACCGAGCCGAACCGGCGGTGCGCCGCGAACATGAAGGACTGTTGGTGGATTGGGCGCTCGCCTGTCGCGGTTTAATTCGTTCGGCGTTGACGATAGAAGCGGTGCAGGGAGCGGCCAGTTTGAGCGCGATCGGTGTGATGCTGTGCCAACATTTTATTCGGACCGGCAGCGTCACCGGTTCTGACCTGTTGTTGGTATATTGGGCTTTGAAATTGCCGGCGCTGGGTCAAAAATTGACGACGCTGGCGCATCAATATCCGGCCCAGCGCAATAGCCTGTTGCGTTTGCTGGAACCGTTGGCCACGCCGGAAGAAGCGGATGATCCGGAAGTGTCGCCGTCGTTCGATACCCGCGATGCCGTGGTCGGCTCGCGGCCGCGGTCGGCGAGTGAGGTTATTGGCGGCAGCGACAGCGGCGGGGGCAGCCCCTTCGGCTCCGCTCAGGGCGAGCACTTCGGCTCCGCTCAGGGCACGCGCTTCGACTCGGTCCTGGGTTGGCCCTTCGGCTTGGCGGACGGCGCGCTTATTGGTAACGATTCGTGTACGCCTGACGGAGATTTCAGAAACGCTGTTGGCCGGCTAGCGATGCGGCGAAACGGTGCGGCGCGGCGGGCGGCGGGCGCTTCCCGGCCTTCTTCCGCCAGATTCGGGGCCAAACTGCCTGGAACGAGCCAGCGGGGCCCCGATAAAAAGAGGGCGCATCGGCTAGGCGGCTTTACGCGGCCGTCCGCCATCCGCATCAGCGAAGGCCACCTAGTTGCCGCAGGCCACGATATCTTGCTGAACGTCGATTTAAGCATCGCTCCCGGCGAGCATATCGCGATAGTCGGTCCTTCCGGCGCAGGCAAGTCCAGTTTGGTCGGTTTGTTGTTGGGCTGGCACCGCTTGGCGGCGGGCAGGTTGTTGGTCGACGGCAAGCCGTTGAGCGGCAAGTATCTTGCCGCGTTGCGCCGGCAAACCGCCTGGCTGGACCCGGCCGTGCAGCTTTGGAACCGTTCGTTTTTGGAAAACCTCACTTTCGGTGTCCAGCATGGCGGATTCGGCCGGATAGGCGAGGCCATCGACGCGGCGACCTTGCGCCCGGTGTTGCAAAACTTGCCGGCCGGCTTGCAGGCTCACTTGGGCGAAAGCGGCGCATTGTTGTCCGGCGGCGAAGGCCAGCGTGTCCGGCTAGCCAGAGCGTTGATGCAAACCCAGGTGCGGCTGGCCTTGCTGGACGAGCCTTTTCGCGGCATGGACCGCGCTCAGCGTCGTCAACTACTGCTTGAAGCCCGACAATGGTGGCGCGCCGCGACGCTGTTGTGCGTGACGCACGATGTCGAGGAAACCCTGAGTTTCGAGCGGGTGTTGGTCGTCGAAAACGGTGCCATCGTCGAGGACGCCGCGCCAAGGGTCCTGGCCGGCAGAGACAGCCGGTATCGCGAGATGTTGAACAGCGAACGCCGTCTGCGCGATCGGCTTTGGCAAGGCAAGCATTGGCGGCGTTTGGCGATAGCTAACCGGCGCTTGTCGAGCGATCGGGCTGGGAGCTCGGCGTGAGTTCGACAATTGCCGCGCTGAGTTGGCCGCTCGCCCGATTGGGGGAGGGTATCGAACAACTCGCGCGCGGTGCCAACTTACTGACTACCGGCCCTCGGAATCCGCTCACCGCTACTTCACCTCCGCAGCACCGGGCCGAGCTCGGAACTTGGATCGAGTGGGCCGGCGAACGCTTGGGTTTGGAAGCCGAACCGATCGAGACTTTCGTTCCCCAGGTCGCTGAGTGGTTGCGCGACATCGGGCCGGCTATCTTACAAATCGATATTGCCGGGGAAGCGCGCTGCCTGTTTTTATTGCGCTCGCGCTTTGGCGGTCTGCAAATGTTGGGGCCGGATTTACAATGGTCGACGTGCTCGGTTGCCGGTTTGCGCAATGCGTTGTGCGCGGATTTCGAAGCGCCGTTGCAAGCGGAAATCGAAGGCTTGCTGGCCTTGGCCGACGTGCCGGAACGACGGCGGAAGGCTGTAAAGGCATTGCTACTGGACCAGCGCCTGGCAACCCAAAAGATTGAAAACTGCTGGTTGTTGCGTCAGCCGGCGACGGCCAATCTGCGCGGCCAATTGGCCGAATCGGGTTTGCCGAGACGGGCATTGGGCTTGCTGGTCGCGCTAGCGGTGGTCTATGCGCTGGAAATTGCCGGCTGGCGTTTGATTGGCGCAGCGGCGTTGAACGGTCGGCTGGATTTCGGTTGGCTGTCGGCTTGGGGTTTGGCGGTGTTCTCGCTAATTCCGCTGCATTGGATCAGCGGCTGGCTCGACGCCGGCTTTGCATTGGACGTTGGAATCTTGCTGAAGAAGCGCATGCTGGCCGGTGCGTTGCGTTTGGAGCTGGAAGCTGTCAAACAGCAGGGTAGCGGACAATTGCTGGGAAGGGTCATGGAATCGCAGGCCTTGGAGTCCTTGTCGCTGAACGGCGGATTTTCGACGTTGATCGGCCTGGTCGAGTGGCTGTTCGCCGCATGGATCTTGAGCGCCGGCGTCGCACGCTTCGGCCACTTGTTGATGCTGGCCGGCTGGACGGTTTTGGCCTTGTGGCTGACCGGACGCTATCTGCGCCGGCTGAAACACACCACCGTTCAGCGGATGACCATGACCGAGCAGTTGGTCGAGCGCATGGTCGGTCATCGTACCTGTCTGGCCCAGGAATCACCCGAACGCCGCGATGCCGACGATGACAGCCTGCTCAACGACTATTTGCTTAGCGCCAGCGAAACCGACGCCGCGCTAATACCGCTGATCGGCTCGCTGGCAAGGGGCTGGCTGGTGCTGGCCTTGCTGGGTCTGTCGCCGGCTTTCGTCAGCGGCGAAACCGCATCGATCGGTTTGGCGATCAGTTTGGGCGGCATTTTATTGGCCGGCCGGGCTTTCTCGAACGTCGCAACCGGCTTGGCGGTGCTTGCCAGGGCCTTTATTGCCTGGCAACAGGTGGCGGTTTTGTTTCATGCTGCCTATCGAGCGCCGCCCAGCCAGCCGTTTTTGGCGGCCGCCGATTTGCGCGGCGAAGTCGGCATCGCCGGGTCTGGCAAACTGGTAGATGCCAGCGATTTGAGCTATCGGTATAGATCGGGCGGCGAGCCGGTCTTACGCGGTGTCGATCTGACGATTCGGCGCGGCGAACGCTGCTTGCTCGAAGGTCCTTCCGGCGGTGGAAAATCGACGTTGGCGGCCTTGCTGGTCGGATTACGCCAACCGGAGTCCGGATTGTTGCTACTGAACGGCTTGGACCGATATACCTTGGGTGATAACTGGCACAAGCTGGCCGGCGAGGCGCCGCAATTTCACGAGAACCACATCCTGACCGGCACGTTGGCTTTCAACCTACTGATGGGCCGTCATTGGCCGGCCGACAAGCCGGATCTTCTGGAGGCCGAGGAATTGTGTGTCGCGTTGGGGCTGGAACCCTTGTTGCAGCGCATGCCGTCCGGTATTCATCAGCGGGTCGGCGAAACCGGTTGGCAACTTTCCCACGGCGAACGGAGCCGGATTTTCCTGGCGCGCGCGTTGCTGCGGAACACCGCATTGACGGTATTGGACGAGAGTTTCGCGGCACTCGATCCGGAGACGATGGAACAATGCTTGAGTTGCGCGCTCGCCAGAGCCGACACCTTGTTGGTCATCGCTCATCCTTGAGCGCGGCGAGCTCGTGTTTATCAATGGCAACGCCAACCCACCTCTTGAAAAACCGCCATCGGTTCCGACGCAAACCAAGCCATCGATTCCGATAAGATCGCGCCAATGTTTAGCGACCGTTCATCGAAGTGGTGAAATACCGGAATCGACCCAAAGCGGAAATTGATGCATTTAATCTTGAATGCCGGTTTGAAATTTAAAGCGGCCATTCAAATAATGAAAATTGTAGGGTGGATAAGCGGAGCGTCATCCACCATGAAATAGAAGAATTTTAAATAGGTGGATGGCGCTTTGCTTATCCACCCTACGGTCCTACAATATCAGGATCGGGTGTATCAGCGATAGGTTGGTTTTTTTGCTAAGAGGTTTGACAACCTGACAAAACAATATTCATTAACACTATGATTGAAATGAGTGCCTTGAATTGAGTCATGGGTATTTTCCGGGTGATGAGTAAAGAAAAGATCAATATTTAACAGGATTGCCATCATGTTTGACGGCTGTATCCTTATCATCAAAACCAGCTTCCGATTGTGAATTCAAACTACTTTTATCAATATGAAGAACGGGTCTTTTTTCTGCAGTTAAAACCAAACCTGGAGTATTAGGAGCCGGGAATGGCGTTCGCGAATAATTTAACCCTTGTTTTTCAGCTAATTGAAACCATTTTTCAGCTTCTAAAGGATTTTTAGTTACTCCAAGTCCTTCGTTATACATATAGCCTAGTGCATGTTGAGATGATGCATCCCCTTGCTCAGCAGCCAATTGATACCAATTGGCTGCTTCTTTGTAATCTTTTTTAATACCTTCTCCGTTGAAAAAAAGATTTCCAAGGTCATTTTGTGCCTCTTTAAACCCTTGAGTTGCCGCCAAACGAAACCATTTTTCGGCTTCTTCCTCTCTTTGAGCCTCTAATAATAAACGACCTATGTTGTATTGCGCCGCCTGGTGATTTTGGTTAGCTGCTGCTAGAAATAATTCTACGGCCTCTTTGTAATCTTGGCTGACTCCTTTGCCTTTTAAATACAAATAGCCAAGATTATACTGTGCGTCAGCATAACCTTGATCGACTGCTAAACGATACCATTTTATCGCTTCTTTAAAATCCTGATCAACACCTAATCCTTTGCTATACATAGTACCTAATTTACTCTGAGCTCGTTTTTCACCTTTTTCCGCTAATGGTCGCCATAATCGAAGTGCTGTATCAAAATCATTGCGGGATAACGCCTCAGCAGCTTTATCAAAATCATCAGCTACAGCTATGTTGATTGTAAGAAACATAAAAAGCATTGCAAATGCTATCTTACATAAATTATTGCACATTTAGTTTTCTCAAAGTTAATATAAGGCACTATAGCTCAATGTAATCGGTCAACTTCAATTCCCGCTAACGTTCCAAATAGGTAGAATCTGCGCGGACTATATCAGGAATATGTGACATTTGTATTTAGTGCAAGAAATTTTTAAGTGTTTTTTTAAATTTGCGGCAATAGTATTTTGGAAACGACGATTTATATTGCGCAACCCTGTTCTTGCGTTGGAATGACCGCTTTGGCGGAATTTCTTTAGATTTGCTGAGGGCAAATCAAATGTGACGACGGTCCGTTGATGGCCGATCTCCGGCGTTCAAAATACGGCTGACTGTATCGGAATCAGTGGGGGTGGCTGGCAAGGTTGGCCGGGCAAGCTTGCCCGGCTGGTATGAACGAGCGTTTCTCCGCAAGGTGGAATCGCCGAATGCGACTTTAACGCGGGTTCGCGCCGCTATGAATGATGGTGCCGACGTGTTCGCCGCGCAACGCGGCGGTCAGTCGGCCCGGCACCAGGCCATTCACGATCTGAATGTGTTCCAGGTGCCGCGCGGTCGCCATCACTTCGAGCAGGGCCGGATCGAAGGGCAGAGGGCCTGCCTGCTGGGCCAATTCGGCGGCGCTGGTTTCGCGAATCCACTGCGCTTGCTCGCCGTCGGCTTTGGGGTCGGCAGTGTAGACGCCATCCACATCCTCGACAATGGTCAGGCCGGCCGCGCCAAGCGCGTCGGCCAGTAAAAAGGCGCCGGTATCGGCCCTATGATACGGCAACCGCGAGGTTGGAAACTCGTGGTGGTGGTAGGGCGGAAAGGCACTGCCGACCACCGCTCGGGCGGCGGCGAGGTGGATGGCCAGCTGACTGGCGATGGTCGGGTGTTCGACGTAGGATACGCCGTCCGGCGCCAATAACGAAGCCAGAATGTGGCCGTTTTGTCCCGCTTCGCTGGCGGCGAGCGGCGCGAGCGAACCCACCGGCAGACCGAGATCCAGTCCAACACCGTATAAATGGCGGGCGCGGATTCCGGCTCCGGTAAGGATCAGCAGGCGGTGCTCGGGCAGGATTTTACGCAATTCGTCGACAATGGGCAGAATGGCGTCGGCGCCGCGATCCATGATGGAACGGCCGCCGATCTTGACGACTTGCAGCCAAGGCAGTAATCGGATAGGGCGCCTGCCGGCGACCGGACGGGTAAGATCGCCGTCCAGCAAGGTCTGGCGGGCCAGCGGCGAAGCTACGTGTTTGATGGTATTGGTATGTTCAGCCATTGTTGTATTCTCAGCTCGCGGTAATGATGGTGCCGACGTGCTCGCCGGCGAGCGCGCGGGATAGGTTGCCGGGGACCAGTCCGTTGACCACCTGGATTTCGCGAATGTGGCGCGCGGTTTTCAAAAGATCGAGCACCGGGAATTCGAGGATGGAGTCGTGCAAGCCCTTGGCCTTCATTTCGTCCACCGAAATCTTCGGGATGAACGTGGCGTCCTTGGAGGTCTTCGGATTCGCGGTGTAGAGACCGTTTTCGTCCTTGACGTAAATCATGGCTTTGCAACCGAATTGCTCGGCGAGCAGGAAGCAGCCGGCGTCGGTACGGTAGGGCGGAATCACGCCTTCGGGGGCTGGGCGCATCCACAAGTTGTAGGGCGGCATGCCGCTGAACACGACGGCATTGACCTCGGCCAAGTACAGAGGCACCGCCGACAGGCCGGCGCCGTCAACCGCTGAAATACCGTATTTCGCCAGCAGTTGTCCCAGCATCACCGCATTTTGGTCGGCAACCGAGGCGCCGAGTTGCGAAAGTACGCCGGCCGGCAGGCCGACGCCGGCCGCGATCGAATACAGATGGCGGGCTCGGGTACCCGCGCCGGTGCCGATCAGCATCTTGTGGTGTTTGCGGGCGGCGACGATTTCGTCCACCAATGGATAAACGGCGGCGCGGCCGCGATCGATCACGCTTTGGCCACCGATTTTGATGACGGTGGCATCCGGCAGGATGCGAAAATCCGGGGCGGCCTCGGCCGCCGCCAACAGTTGCGGATCGGAGAGAGATCGCTGCATCAGCAGCTCTTCTAGCTCGGCTGTGGAATGAGTCATGTGGTTGTCCTATTCGGTTGGATGGCACCGGTTTTGGGGTGTTGTCGCGAGTTACCGTTATTATTCGGGAAACGAGAATATCGCCATGTTTGAGTATGGCTAAGCCTACGGCGAGTGCAAGCCTCGAAACTGCTTGGGTTCGCAGCATATCGCAAAGCAAACGCCGAAACAACGGCGTCGGGCGATTGGATGTTCAATTGTTGGCCCGGTGGCGTTTGTATCCGGCGAGACCATGTCCGCCGAGTTTATGAAACGGAAAATTGGCGTTACCCAATCGCGGTTTTCGAGCACAATCGTACGGCCGGTCAAGCAGCGAGGGTAGGCCGGGATGAAGATCGGTGCAGATTACCATTACGATAGGCGCACGTTAAAACGATGGCCCTTGATCTTGCCTTTGCGTAAGCAGGCCAATGCCAGGTCGGCACGGTCGCGTTTGATCGCGACGTAAGCCTGCTTATCGAACACGTCGATTTTGCCGACTTCGCCGCCGGCTATGCCGCCGGCGCCGGTTAGGGCGCCCAGAATGTCGCCGGGCCGCATCTTGTCCTTGCGGCCGCCGTCTATCCACAAAGTCACCATCGGCGGCTCGTAGCGTTCCTCGCGGTCGAGTCGGAACGGCGCGACTTCGTCCCACTGCGCGCCGACATTCATGTAGTCTTCGATGGCTTTGACCCGGTTCAACTCGGCATCGCCGACCAGGCTTAACGCCAGCCCCTTGGCGCCGGCCCGGCCGGTGCGACCGATGCGATGCACGTAGACTTCCGGATCGAACGGCAGCTCGTAATTAATCACCGCTTGCATGTCTTTAATATCCAAGCCCCTGGCCGCCACGTCTGTGGCGACCAAGATCGAGCAACTTTTGTTGGCGAAGCGCACCAATACCTGATCTCTATCCTTTTGCTCCAGGTCGCCGTGTAGGGCTTGTACCGAAAAACCGCAGTGAGCCAAGGTGTCGGCTACGTCCTGGCACTCGCGTTTGGTGTTGCAAAACACCACCGTCGATTCGGGGCGATGATAGGCCAGCATATAACCCAAGGCATTTAGCCGCTTGTTCTTGTCGATCCGGTGAAAACGCTGTTCGATGTCGTTGTCGCGGTGGCTGGCTTCGACACTGACGGACACCGGTCTGAACTGAAAGCGTTGGCTCAAGGCTCGCACGGCCTCTGAATACGTTGCCGAAAACAACAGGGTTTGGCGGTGGCTAGGCGCGTGGGAAATCACATCGGTGATGATATCGGCGAAACCCATGTCCAGCATGCGGTCGGCTTCGTCCAGCACCAACACTTTCAGGTGCTCCAGCCGTAAGCTGTGTTTTTGCAGATGCTCCCATAAGCGGCCCGGCGTGCCGACCACCACGTGCGCGCCGTGTTCCAGCGAGGCACGTTGTGTCGTAAACGGCGCTCCGCCACACAATACGAGTACCTTGATGTTTTGGGTAAGGCGGGCCAGCTGGCGGATTTCCTTACAAACTTGATCGGCTAGCTCGCGCGTAGGGCAAATCACCATTGCCTGGACTTTAAAACTGTTCGAATCCAGTCGCGATAACAAGCCAATGCCGAACGCGGCGGTCTTGCCGCTACCTGTTTTTGCCTGGGCGATGACGTCCTTGTTTTCAAGTATATGCGGTAGAGTTTCGGCCTGGATGGCTGTCATGCGGGTATAACCCAGGGATTCGATGTTTTCCAGCAGAGCCGGCTTTAACGACAGGGAACAAAATTCAGGTGTATTCACAATGGGTCGATTATTGGGGCAGAGCGGCGCGTTTATCGCGATGGTCGCTCATGATAACTGTCCGCCCGATTAGGCGTTAGTTTTTTGGGTGGGGGCTCTGAGCGTGGATGCGAAGCCTTTCAAGAAACCGGTATCGATATTGATGTCTTTACGGTGATTTGCCCTTGGGATTGGTCGCAAATCACCGATTCTGCCTAGTATCCGGAATAATCGTCAGCTGTCACGATAAACCAGCCAAACTTCCATGCAGTCCGGCCAGCGCAGCCAGAGGAACGCCCGCACGGGAAAGCGCCTCGAACATGTCCGCTACGCCAATTACCAGATAGCCGGATCTACAACACAGCAGGGCTTCACGCGTTCCGCTTTTCAACAAGGCTCGAACCTCGATAAGGCAGAAGCGCGCCGTGACGTGTAGCTACATTGGGAGACTGTCCGGACGCGAAGCACCGGAGCCGTAAGGCAGTCGGATCACCGCTGATGGTTTTTAACCAAAAATGAGAAATCCCCCGGCTTAGCCGGGGAGACAGCAGGAGTTTGACATTTAGAGGAGTCCATCAGGAAACTCGAGAGCGTGAGCCGCCAAGCAAACGCAAGAGGAGAACCTACCTGATGGACGAGAACGAAAGCTTAAGCCACTCGAAATGGGAGTGCAAATATCACGTTGTGTTTATTCCCAAGTGCCGTCGCCGAACGCTGTATAGGGCGTTGCGCAAGCATTTGGGCGAGGTGTTTCGAAGGTTAGCGAGCCAGAAAGAAAGCCGAATATTGGAAGGGCATTTGATGCCGGATCATGTGCATATGTTGATATCGATCCCACCGAAATATGCGGTGTTGCAGGTGATTGGCTACATCAAAGGGAAGAGTGCGATTCACTTGGCCCGTGTTTATGGTGAAAAGAAGCGGAACTTTGTAGGTCAGCATTTCCGGGCGCGGGGGTATTTTGTTTCGACAGTGGGTCGGGATGAAACGATGATACGGGAGTATATCCGTCATCAAGAACAGGAAGACCAACGCATCGAACAAATGAACCTTTGCCAATGAGTCGCCGCCTATTGGCGGCTAAAGTTAAAGGGCCGCGTCAGCGACCCTATTTACCGCTTTGAGCGGTTCACAACATAAAGCCCCCCGCTTTGCCGGGGGATATTTACCTTTTGCGAAAACCTGGCATGAGTGAGCGCCTGACGAGGCCGTGTTGTTCTTTAACGAGGTGCAGAACGTGTACGAAACACCGTAAGCGATCTTTGAAGGACGCACTAGAACTGAAACGGACAATGACTTAACCGTTGGCGTACGATTAGTCCGTTAGGGCGTCGAGATTCCAAGGCAACAGCGCTTCGAACTCTTCGACAGTTTTTGCGGTGGGAAGCTTTCGGAACAGATCGACCAGATAGGTGTAAGGGTCGACGCTATTGGCCTTGCAGGTTTCGATCAACGAGTAAAGATTAGCGCTGGCACGGGCGCCGGCCACCGTATCGCAAAACAACCAATTGCGGCGGCCCACCACGAAGGGGCGTATGGCGTTTTCGCAGAGGTTGTTGTCGATGGGCCAAGCGCCGTTGTCGACGAAGCGGATCAGTTTGGACCACTGCGATGACAAGTAATGCAAAGCCTTGCCCAGCAAACTACCGGGGATTACCGCATGCAGATGTTGTAGCAGCAGGGCTTCGATTTTGACCAAAACCGGTCGGCTTTGCTCCTGGCGCCGCTGCCCACGCTGTTCGACGCTCAGGTCTTCCGTCTGAGTTTCAATCGCGTACAGTTCACCCATCGCCGCGATAAACTGCGTCGCCAGTTGCTCCGGGCCGCGCGCGGCTTTAGGAATGGCGGCTTCGGCCTCGACAAAATAACGCCGCGCATGCGCCCAACAGCCGAGGTGAATCGCACCCCGGCTGGCTGCAATGGCGTTATACACCTCATAGCCGTCGCTCATCAGTACCGCGCCGGGTTTGATGCCTTCATACAACGGCTGCGCATGCGTTCCGCCGCGCCCCGGCGTGTAGCTGAACAGCCGAATCGGCGGTCCGGAGCCGGTCATTTGTGCCCACAGATAGCTTTTGCTTTGCGCGGCTCGGCCGGATTCTTTGAGCACTTGAACCACGGTTTCGTCGCCCAGGATCAGATCGGCATCGAGCAGATGGTCGCGCAGCAAGTTGATGATGGGTTGCACTGCGTCGCCAACCCGCACCATGCTAGCCGCCAGCGTGTTGCGCGACAGATCGCCGCCGAAACGGCTCAACAGCGCGGCTTGCCGATACAGCGGCAGGCTATCCTGGTATTTGGCGGTGACGACCCAGGCTAATGCCGTTTCGGTGAGTAAGCCTTTGGGGATGATGCGAACCGGTGCCGGCGTCACGCGAATGCTTTCATCGCAGCACGGGCAGGCATATTTGACGCGGTGATGTTGAATGACTCGCACCTGTTGCGGCACGATGTCGAGCTGCTCGCTGATTTCAGCGCCGATTTCCACCAGACGAGTACCGTCATGCGCACAGATGCGTTCGGCTTCCGCTAATTCATGGCGCACGATCTCACGCGGCAGATGCGGATCGAGCGGTTTGCGACCGCGTTTCTTACGGCGGTGACCGGCCACCTCGACCGCTTCGGGCGTGGCTTCCTCGGCGATTGGAGCACCGTTCGGCGCCAACACTTCGGCTTCGTTCAGGAACAGGTCGCGCTGGGCCGGATTGGCCCGCGCCTCGGATTTTGCGGCATACAGCCTATGCAGAAAGGCATCCACACGTTCTTTCAATAAATCCCGCTCGACCGTCACCAACCGCAGTTGACTCGCCAGCCGTTGCTGCTCGGCCAGCAAGGCTTGGTAGTCTTCGGTGGACAGCGTGATGGTGGGCGTCATGCCGTTATTTTACCGGCTTTACATCCGCGTTTCAGCCCACTTGGGTATAGGTTCGTGCCGGATGCGGCCGCATCGCGGCCAAGTCAATACCGGCTAACAACCAGTGGAGTTGCTCGACCGTCAACATCACAACTGCTGCCTCTTTCGGCCAGTGAAAACGGTCGGCTTCCAGCCGCTTGAGCATCAACCAAAAACCGGTGCGGTCCCACAACAGCAGTTTGATCCGATCCCGCCGGCGGTTGCTGAACACGTAGATGGCCGGCTCGAACGGATTCAAGCCTAATGCCTGCTCAACCAGCAGCGCTAAACCATTGATGGCCTTGCGGCCGTCGACCGGCTCGCGGTGCAGGTAGACCTTCAATCCTGCGTCGAAACGAAACATGGCAGCTCGGCCAACGCCTTCAAAATCACCGGCAGGTCGCTCAGTGCGACAGGCTGTAACGCGAGTTTAACGCCGTTGGGCAACTCCGCACTGAGCGCTGACTCAGCCGGTTTCTCTGCGCTCAGCGACTGAACGGGCACAAAAGCCGGCAACGTTAATGGACTGTTCGGATTCGGATGTCCTGTTTCTCGGTAATGCCCCATCCACTTGCGCAGCAGATTGGCATTGATACCGTATTGCAGAGCGATCTTGGCAACCGATGTGCCCGAATGCAAGCAAACTTTCACTAGCTCCCGCTTGGCTTCCGGATCATAAAGGCAACGGCCGTCTCGCCCGTGCCCCACGATTAATGGCCGCGATAATCGCGTGTTATGCTCCTTCATAGGTGTCCACCTGATTATAAGTGGACACTATCTTCGTTCCTTTCGAGCTGTTTATACAGATGCTGTTAAAGGACCGCTTACGAAACACCGGAAGCGATGGTCAGGCGTCGGATGGCCATTTTCCGATCAGCCAGGTCATCGTGACGGTGACGACCTGGCCAAGTTTGACTACACAACCCCAAGCTTGCGAACGTGCCCGAGTCCGCGCCGGCGTTTGCCGACCTTGCCAGGCCGGTCACGTTCCCGCGCTTATCCGGTTGCGTCGTCGATCGCCGCCAGCCCGAGGGCTGTCGTTGCTACACGCAACAAGCCACGCCGTACTTCGTCAGCCCGGACCAGTGCCGTGCGTTCGTGAAGTACGGCCGTTTCGATCCTTACCGCGACGCGCCGGCCAGCGTTGCGCATGCTGGGAGCGGCCGCGAAACCCGAGCCGAACCAGCGGCCTCGCGGCCGCCCGCCTCCTAAGACCGAGACTTCGCATAATGTATATTATGTTAAATAATAACTATTCAGTTCCGCATCCCATATCTGTGGAATACAACGATTAGTTATTTTTCTTGTTGAGTTCGTTTCGCAAGGCTTCTTCCGAGATTTCATGATATAGGCTGGCGAGTTCTGCTATTAATTTTTGATACTCTGAATGGTGCTTTAACATCGGCATCATCATTCGCGCCTCGGATAATAGTTGCTCGAAATGCATAATCTCGATTTCATTTAATGTGTCGCCAGCAGAAACCCGCTTTTTGATGGTCAAAGCATATGGAATCGACTCCTTTTCCAGTTGCTCAACGTAGGCTGTGATAATGCCAATTTCATCGGATGACGAATACATAGGATTTCCTAAAACGGAGTGATGACAAAACCGTCAGTGTTGTACAGTTGAGTTTTTTTGATGCTGCTAATCTGTATTCAGACGAAGACCAGATGGTCTAATGCTCCTCCTTCGGCCAGTCTTCAAATATAGCGCATTCATAACTCATTTAAACCGAGGCGATCAGTAAAAAACACGGAAACGGAATTCGTTGTAGTGTCCAGTAATTTTTTAAATCAGCGGTTTTTCCGATGGTTTATTAGCCGTTATCCTGCTTTTGAAGGCAATGATGACGCAATAATTCGTGCAAAAAAAAAGCCTAAGTCGTTAAACCTAGGCCTTTAATCTGTCTGGTAGCGGGGGCAGGATTTGAACCTACGACCTTCGGGTTATGAGCCCGACGAGCTACCAAGCTGCTCCACCCCGCGATTGATTTGAGCAATTATACAGGTATTTACAGACATGACAAGTCTTTTGTCAGATGAATGACATTTGTGGTCGAGCCAGTTTCGCGCTGCCCTCGTTAAGTCGCCAATTCCGGTGGAAAAGACGTCACTGGGTTGGCAAAAACAGTTTGACTTCGGCAGCTATTATGGCAAAGTTAGCTGACAACCTTAGCGCTACTGCGGGAATAATCGTCTCTCGCGTGTATTCAAAAACTAAACGACTGGCTTCGTCCGTCCTATTCCTATTTATCCATGACCACAGACACTCTCCCTATTTTCGGTCGCGGCAGTCAACCGTCAGAACCGGACGGCGCTGAATTCGACTATTTGTCCATGCCGAATGAGATGCTGACGTATGCAATGCCGCGGATTTCAACCAGCCTCAATTCGCCAGCTCTCTCAGCGGCGCGACAACTCTCCATACAACTTCAAGCGAACTTGGACAACTTTCCGGCTGCCGGAAATACCATCGATTTACTGAGCTTGGATGACGAAAATCGCCAATTCATTGACGAACTGCTTGGTGAGGGCGAGGTCGCGGTGTTGATTGACGGAGGCGCCAACGGCCGGGTGCAGGAATCGATATTGGCCGGCGTTTGGCGCTTACAGCATCGCGACTCACTTGGCGGACTGGTCAAGGATAGTCTCGAAGTTGGCGCATTCCCACCATCGGTGGCGGAAACGGCTTTCGCCGGCGCGGCTCCATCGCTCGATGTAAACATGGCCGCTTTGCCGGAAGGCGTCATGAACGCGCCGCCGTTGATCGCCGAACTCAACGCTCACATCGCGAGCTACCAATCCGGCCATGACGCGCATGTAATCAACCTGAGTTTGCTACCGCAAACCGAACAGGACCTGGTCTTTCTTGACCAAAGTCTCGGCCGCGGTAAAGTGACGATACTGTCGCGCGGCTACGGCAATTGTCGAATAACCGCTACTGCTACGACTTACGTCTGGTGGGTGCAATACTACAATTCGCAAGATACTCTGATACTCAATACCTTGGAAATTTGCGACATTCCTAGCGTGGCCCAAGCCTCAGCCGAAGATATTGCCGATAGCAGTCAACGCTTGCGGGAAATCGTCGGAGCATATTCGTGAACGCCTCATTTTTCGGTGGAGCCTACGGCGGCGATTGCGGCACCCTGCCCGCCGACGCCCGACTGGAATGCAAAATCTGCTGGCACGTTTACGATCCTGCCGACGGCGATCCGGAGTCGCAAACGCCTCCCGGCACGGCCTTTGCCGATTTGCCGGCACATTGGACCTGCCCTCAATGCGACAGTCCTAAGCAAGGGTTTCTATTACTGGCCGAATAAATGCTTACCCCAGACGGAGAATCGATCCGTTGCGCGCTGACTGCAACGTTCGAGAATATACTAGCAAGCCGAATGCGGGAATTACCGATTATAAATCCGCTATTAAGCGTGCAAACCTCGGCATTGCAACGTTACGGCAACGAGTGGCTCGGTATATTAATCACGCCGTGGAGCATGAATTTGACAATGCTGCCGATCAGTTGTGACGACTGGGATTACGTACCGGGCGCTGCGTTCGAACGCCGGTTCCCCTACGGCAATTACCGCTTTTTGGTCAGCCATGCCGACGGCGTTGGCCCTTATGCGTTATGCTCGTTGTTTTCCCCAATGTTCGAATTTGCCGATCAAGCCGCCGCGCAAGCAACCGCCGAATCGGCATTGCTAGCCTTGCTTGCCGGCCCGAAGCCGCCGTCTCTGAGTCGGCGCGACTGGTTGCGTGGCGCATGGTCGGAGAACGCGGCGTCGTGACACCCGCCGGCCGCATCGATATTCATTTAACCGTTACTGGCGAGAGCATAAGCGGCGTTCGCTTAGCATCCAGCCGCCCGATTGCGGCAACTCAGATTCTACACGGCCTGTCGGCGCGGGAGTTGTTGCATACGCTACCAGTGTTGTTTTCGGTGTGCGGCAATGCTCAGGCTTATGCGGCCCGACAAGTTTGTCGGGCCGTTTTGGATCACCCAGAGACCATAGCCAGCGAATCGGCCCGCCAAATATTGGTTCTCGCCGAATGCATGCGGGAACTGGCTTGGCGAATTTTGCTGGATTGGCCAGAGGTCTTGGCCGAAAAAGCCGAGAAGGCAGCGATGGCAACCCTGTTGCGGAGCGACGACCAACTGAAGCGCATACTGTTCAAGGACGGCGACGCCTTTAGTTTAAGCAGCACGGCCATCGCAAGTGGAGACGTCATCGAACTACTCGATGATCTGCGATACACGCTGGATAAGGCCGTATTCGCCGGCAGTTTGGCAACTGTTTTGCAAATCGCCGACTTCGAGGACTGGAAAGACTGGTGGCGGTACTGTCAGGCCCCCGCCGCTCGGCTAATGCGCGAGATCGTCGATTTTGGATGGGCGGATTTGGGGCGAAATTCAGTCGAACTTCTACCGCCCTTGCCTGCGGCCAAGCTGGCGACGGAGATCGGTGAGGCTCCATCGGAATTTTGCCGAGCGCCACGGTGGCAAGCCCGTTGCTGGGAAACCACGGTGCTGAACCGGCAATCCGCCAGCCCGGCGATTGCCGGCTTATCTCAACATTACGGCAATGGTTTGCTAGTACGAATCGCAGCCAGATTGCGCGAGCTGGCGGAATTGCCGATTCGAATGTTGGCATTGACTCAACATTTGGGCGATACCAGCATCATTCCACCGCCTTTCCCGGTGGCCGATGGCTTGGCCTTGAGCCAAGTAGTTGCCGCGCGTGGATTGTTGCTGCATCGATTGGATCTGCGCCAAGGCCGGGTATACGATTACCGGATCGTGGCGCCGACCGAATGGAATTTTCATCCGGACGGCGTCGTCGCCCAAGGATTGTATCGTTTGCACGGCGATAGTGGGATGCTTAAACGGCAAGCCTCACTTTGGATAGCAGCCATCGATCCGTGCGTGGAATATCGATTGGAATGGGATTACGATACCGACGCTCGTTAAGCCGTATGCCGTATGCCGTATGCCCCGTTTGATCGGCTGTTGCAGAAGTTCTCCGGTCGAAGCCTTGTCCTGTCGTATGAATGAATCATGGTCGGGTTTCGGAATCCTTTATTTTTAGTTGTTCGAGATTTCAACGGATTAACACATGCATGAAATGTCGCTTTGCGAGAGCATTTTGCAAACCCTTGAACAGCAAGCGTCCATTCAACAGTACCGCAAGGTGAAAGCCGTTTGGCTGGAAATTGGCGCGCTGGCCGGGGTAGAAATCGAAGCCTTGCGATTTAGTTTCGACTTGGTAGTCCGAGGCTCTTTAGCGGAAGGTGCCGGGTTGGAAATAGTGACGGTACCCGGAATGGCTTGGTGTCTGCCCTGCGGCCGAACCGTCGAAGTTCAGCAACTTTACGACGAATGCCCTTTTTGCGGCAGTCATCAATTACAGGTGACCGACGGTCATCAAATGCGCATCAAAGAACTGGAGGTAGAATAATGTGCGGCGTCTGCGGCTGCGGCGAGGGCCTAAATCACTCGCATGACCACGATCATCACGAGCATTCTCATACATACGGCCACGGTCACGGAGACGATCACAACCACGACCACGACCACGACCACGACCACGACCATCATCACTTGCATCATCCCGCGGAGAGTCCGGAGCACGCGCACGCCAGCGGCTTAACGCCGGCGCGGATGGTACAGATCGAACAGGATATTCTGGCGGGCAACAACCGCTACGCCGCGGAAAACCGCAACTATTTGGCTGAGCGCGGCATCTTGGCGTTGAATTTGGTATCCAGCCCCGGTTCAGGCAAAACCACGCTGTTGACCGAAACGATAGAACGCCTGAAAAGCCAATTCGCTATCGCGGTCATCGAGGGCGACCAGCAAACCGCGCGAGACGCCGAACGGATACGCGCCACCGGTGTCAAGGCTCTACAAATCAACACCGGTAAAGGTTGCCATCTCGACGCTCACCGAGTCGGCCACGCATTCGAGCACTTGCAACTCGAGCGGCACAGTCTGTTGTTCATCGAAAATGTCGGGAATCTGGTTTGCCCGGCGGCCTTCGACCTCGGCGAAGCTCACAAGGTGGTAATTTTGTCGGTGACCGAGGGCGAGGATAAGCCGATTAAGTACCCTGATATGTTTTACGCGGCCGACTTAATGCTATTGAACAAGATCGACCTACTGCCCTACCTGGATTTCGACAGCGAGCAGTGCATACGCTACGCCAAGCAAGTTAATCCGAAAATCAAAGTGTTGGCCGTTTCCGCGAAAACCGGCGAAGGCATGGACGGTTGGTTGAAATGGCTACAGGCCGAATTGACCTTGCAACATATCGAATACGCGTAAACCCGCCGCCTCTCTGGTCAAACCGCGCGGCTGTCCGGCCGGGAAGAATTCAGCGCAGTTTTTCGCCGACGATGGAGCCGCGCACGTTCTCGGCGCTGTCAAGTTCCTTGACCTGTTTGCGCATTGCTTCCGATTGATCGACCTGGGCGTTGGCGTTGCGCTCCAGTGCCTTCACTTCGGCGGCCCTAAGCGCGGCCTCGTGTTGGGCTTTTTCCCGCAAGGCTTCTTGTTCCTTTTTAGCTTGGTAATCGGCTTCTACTTCTTTCAGCCTTTCCAACGCTTTGGCGTTACGCTCGGGGTTGCTGATTTCAATATCCACTTGTTTTTCGGCGGACTTGTTCCGACAAGGTTTGGCTTGATAGGTGATCTTACCGTTCTCGCTACACTTGTACAGTTCGGCGACCGCTAAGTTCGGCAACACAATTACTAAGGTCGGAATAAGAACAAAATACACGCTTTTCATTAGCGATCTCCTGAGCTTTAAAATGGCAAAGTATAGGCCAATTTCAACGCTACCGGATTGGCTATGCGGCAGAATACGCACCGCACTTTTTACCGTTAATTAATCTGTGTTATGTGACAGATCCTGGTTCCGTGATTTGCCTTGTTTTTTGCAAGTCTGTCGGCTCCACAACAACGGCAAACGGCCGCATCTTGCGGCTTTTAAATTAAGCGGCCCCATTTTTGCTGGACGGTGATGCCCCGCCACCGATACCGGGATTGGCGAGAGCCAATGCCGCCGCTACTTAAAATCCATGACTGTAAGAAACTTAACCGATAGCAATGCGTATTGGAGCGACTCGCTAGCCGCGGAACTGCTGCGATTTTTGACTGGTCGGATCAAGTGTCCGGACATCGCGGCCGAATTGACTCACGATACCTATCTTGGCTTGCGGCGAGTCGTCGAGCAGCAAGCACCGGAGAATACGCGGGCCATGGCATTTAGAATCGCCATGAATCTGGCGGTCGATTATCAGCGTAAAATGATGGTGCGTGACCGTCACACCGCCGAGGAGGCGTTCGATACAATCGCCGAAACCGTCGCTTGTCCCGCCTCCAGTACCGAACGTGTTCTGATCGGGCGCGAGCGTCTGCAAGCGCTTCATAGCGCATTAGTCGAGCTGCCGTTACAATGTCGAACGGTCTTTCTGCTGCATGGTGTCGAAGGCCTCACCTATTCGCAAATCGCCGAGCGCTTGGATATCTCCAAGTCCTTGGTGAACAAACTGTTGGCACAAGCGATGCATCACTGCGCGAACCGTTTGGCCGATTGACCGGCCGCACCACAACTACTCTCCGCCTATCCTAATCTCAGCATGTCCGATTCCTCCGACGCGCTTCCCGATACTTCGCCTAAACAACAAGCCTTGAATTGGCTGGTCAGATTGCGCGACGACCAATTGACCGACGCCGATCTGGAAGACTTCGCGATTTGGTTAGCCAGCGACCCCGCTCACGCCGACGCGTATAACCTAGCGGAAGCGCTTTTCCACGATATGGTTCTAGCGGGACGTGAACAGCCACGACCGAGCAGTGCCGCCCCAATTTCGAGTACACGTCCTTTGATGCGCTCGGTCGCTCCCAAACCTCGCAAACACCGTTGGCGCCGGTTACAAGGCGTCGCGGCCATCGCCGCGGCCTGGTTACTGGCAACGCAGTTGATTCTGCCGCGTCAGGCCCACTGGCTGGACGCGCTGCTTAGCGACTATCGTACCCAAACCGGCGAATTGCGCGATATCCGCCTAAGCGACGGTAGCCGGCTGATGTTGAATACCGACAGCGCGATTTCGGTCCAGTTCGATGCCGGGCTGCGCCGTATTGTATTGCATCACGGTCAGGCCAGTTTCAGCGTGGCTCCGGACAGCACGCGACCGTTCGAAGTAGCGGCCGCCGATGTGACCGTGCGCGCCCTGGGAACGATATTCGACGTCTATAAAACCGACGCCGGCTTGACCCGAATCGAAGTCAAGGAACACGCCGTCGCGGTCAGCGCCGGCCGCGAGACCAAACTCGAAGTCGCGGCCGGTCAGGCCGTCGAACTGCGAGAAGGCCGGCCCTTGGCGGCACCCGCCCCTGTGCGGCTGGATCAATCCGGCGCGTGGCGGCAGCGTCGCCTAATCATCAACGACAAGCCCTTAGCGGAATTGGTTGCCGAATTGGAACGTTATCGTTACGGCAGGATTTTTCTTAGCGATACCGAATTGGCCAGGCAACGCGTCAGCGGCGTGTTTGCCTTGGACGATCCGGATAGCGCGCTGAAAACGCTAACCTTGGCCTTGAATTTAAAATCGTCTCGGCTAGGACCGTTTTGGACGGTTTTACATCATTAATCCGCTTACTCTCCCGCTTGCCGCTGGGCGCGCCCCACGCCCGATCACCACGATTACGTTCCCGCTTGCACTTAAGCCATGACTGCAATGTTTCGAATAGTGAGTCGGCGAAATCCTGTTCATCTTGGCGCTTGTGTTGCTCTCGGATATTTTTTTGTTTTTTTCGTAGTCGATTTTCTCGCTCGAACGACTTCCTTATTGAAGACAGTCATTTTCAAAACAGGAAGACGTTTGAAACACCGACCCGCACCCAGCCGCAGCTACCACTCAGACCAAGTCGCCACGCCGGCCACAGGCGTCGACAAAGTCGCTTTGCTGTGCGTGGTCACTTCACTGAGCGGCGCGATGGTTTGGATACCGGTTTTGGCCGAGCCGGTCGGATTCGACTACAACATACCCGCTCAGTCGTTGAACGACGCGCTGATCGAGTTCGCCGCCAAGTCGAACCTTGAATTGGTATTTCCGGTTGACGACTTGCGCGGCCTGAGCGCTCCCGCACTGAAGGGACGCATGAGCGTGGAACAAGGGCTACGCACCCTATTGCAAAACAGCCGGTTGACATTCCGCTTTCTGGACGCCCGTACGATCACGCTCGAGACCGGGGAGCGCCCCACCAACCCGCGACGGGCTCCGGTTGCGTTGCCGCCAGTCACGGTCATCGGCAAACCGATTGCCGAACCGGCCGACGATGTCGCCTCGTATACCCTCGACCGAATGCAGAGCGCCACATTGACCGACACGCCGGTGCGACGGATTCCGCAAACAGTCGCCGGCGTTACCCGCGACCTGCTGGACGACCAGCAAGCCGTCACGGTCAGCGAGGCCTTAAGCAACGTCAGCGGCGTGGTGGCGCGCAATCCCTTGTATTCGCCGGTCCTGGAAGGGACGCTCATTCGCGGCTTTCCCTCCGAGCAACTGCTGGACGGCTTTACCCAGTATTACAATCCCGGCGACCGGGAAAGCACGATTAACGTTGCCAGCCTGGAAGTGCTCAAGGGCAGCAACGCCCTGCTCTACGCCGGCGGCTCGGGCGCCCCGGTCGGCGGTGTCGTGAATTTGATTTCCAAGCAAGCTCGGCCCGAGGCTTTCGGCGAATTCGGCTTCCGAACGGGATCTCACGACTACTTTCAACCGAATTTCGATATCAATCAGCCTTTGCATAGCCGGGTTTGGCTGCGGATGACCGGTGAATTTACCGATGCCGGCAACCGCGTCGATGCGGTCGAGACCCAGCGTTACAACTTGAATCCGGCCCTGACCTTCACCGACAACCATCGTAACAAGCTTACCTTGCGCGGGAAATTGTCGCATTGGCGGCAAACCGAGTATCAAGGCTTGCCGGCCACCGGCACCTTAGCCGGCCGGTTTCGGCTCCCACCGGACAGCTTTATCGGCCCGGCCGATGCGCCCCAAAGCCGTTCGGACAGCCAAGCGATTTGGGGCGAGTTCGAGCATCGTTGGGATAAGCACTGGACGATCACGCTGAAAAGCCGGGTGTCTCGAGCCAGTTTCGATCAGCGGGTGCAAACGCTATTCGGCGACGATGGCTTTATAGCCGATCGGCCGCTGAGCGCATTGGGAGCGTCGGCATGGGGGCTGGTTAACGCCGAGCTGTATCAACGCCAACGCGAGTTCAGCGTGCTCGGCTATCTGACCGGAAAGTTCGCCTCGGAAAACAGCGAGCACACCTTGGTCATCGGTGCCGACCGCGGCGAACTCGACGATATTGGCTTCGTCGGCGCCGATTTGGCGAATACCGGTTTGGTGGATCTTGCCCAACCCAACTTCGGGTTAAGGTATGCCGTCCCCGAACCGGCGCAGCCAAACCAGTTTATCGGTAATCTGACCTACGGCGGCTATCTGCAATGGCAGGGCAGTTTTTACAATCGGCTACATTTGCTGGCCGGCTTGCGTAGAGGGAAGGTGTCCATCGATTTTCGAAACACCGCGAGCGGCCGCTCGACCAGCACCGACGCCGAGAAATGGTTGCCCCGGTTGGGCGTCGCCGTCGACATCGGTTCAGCCTGGACCTGGTTTGCCGGTTACAGCGAAGGTATGCGCGGCCAGCCCTTCGTCGAGTTTGCCGATACGCCGTTGCCGGAATTGGCGCGCCACGTTGAGACCGGTTTGAAATTCGATATCGACGGTACTTGGCGCGGCCAACTTGCCGTGTACCGAATCGACCGCGAACGGGTGGCGGTGCCGGATGGGAGCGACGCCTTGCTACGCTCGACCGCCTCCGGCGGTCAAAGCGCCGAGGGCACGGAAGCGGACTTGAATTGGCGGTTATCGGAAGGGCTGGATTTGCTTGGCAATTATGCGTACACGTTGGCGCGCTACCAGGACGATAAAGCCGGCGTTCCGGCCGGTAACCGTTTGCCTCAGGTGCCCGACCAGGCCGGGCGGCTGTGGTTGAATTACCAACTGCCGGCGTCCTTGCTACCCGGTTGGCGAATCGGGGTTGGCGTGAATTTAAGCGCGGGCGCCTATTTATCCAAGGACAACCGCTTCAAGACCTCCGGCTACCACTGTGTGGACGCCAGTCTGGGGTACGAAACGTCGGCATGGAAATTGGCGGCCACCGTCAAAAACCTTAGCGGCGAACATTATTATCGACCTTTCGATTATTTCGACGGCCGGGTCGCACCCGGCGCGGATACCGAACTGTATTTCAACATCGCGTACCGCTATTAGGTCGCCTGAACACACGGAGCTAAAGGACGGATCACTTAAGGAACTAGAGTGAAGCCGCCGGGACCGGCGGCAAAAACGCCACATCCGCCGCGAGACGGAGCCGGAAAACCACGGATCTTTGGACCAAAAGACCGCCGGGTTGCCCGTACTGCCATGTTCGCTTCCAGCGCCGGACCGAAAACTCGGTCCGGCGTTACGGGAAACGTGCGCCTTGCGGCCAGACATTTTCATTATTTCGACCCTTTAAGGACATGCCATGACACAAAAACACAGTTACCGATTGCAACTAGCCACCGCCGGTGCTCTTTCCATCGCGATGTTGGGCGGATTTCTCGCGCCTGCCAGCGCTGAAGCCGCGCTCGTTACCGGCAGCGTCGGCATTTCAATCGACAACGCGGCGTTAGCCGCCGTCACCGGTGGTTGGCGGATCGATAGCTTCTTTGATGCCAGCTACAACCAGATCGCCATTACCGCCGATACCGTCGGCGGCGTTGCATCGGCCATCGACATGACGCTACCGATCAACACCAATTTCACCACGACCAGTTACGCCGCCGTCAACCGCACGCTGCAAGCGACCACGATGGAGGTCGGTAACACCGCCAGCGGCCAAATCGGTCTCAGCGGCGGCATGCGCATGTCGGTACCCGGCACCAGTAGCGGCTCATTGACACCTTACGATTTTCGTCTGCAAAAAATCGGCGGCGTGTGGAATCTGGTGACTTACGACCAATTTTTCTCGGGCACCACGTTTTTGCAACTGACCAATACCAGCGAAACCGTGAACGCCGGCGGCGAACTGACCTTGAGTGGCGACCTGATTTTTGGAAGCGGCAGCAATAAGTATCCCAGCCCATTCGGCCTGACCTGGGGATCGTTCCTGGGGATTTCCGCCACCGACGCAGTCGTCGGCAGCCTTTCGATGAACCTTCCGGCGGCGGTACCCGTGCCAACCGCCGTCTGGTTGTTCGGTAGTGGTCTGATTGGCTTGGTCGGTGCGACGCGCCGTAAGAACCTTGCGGATTAAGCCAACCTTTTTGCTGGTTCGATCAGAGCGCCGCGACAGATTGTGCCGGCGCGGCGCTTGCTCAACGTTTTTTACAGGAATCGCGATGCCTATTTTGCCTTTTTACCGAATCCGCCTCGGGCTACCCTTGGTTGCCGCGTTGGCGCTGTCGCCGAATGCGATGGCCTTGGTTCTAAACGCGCCGAACTCCGGCACGTTTACAATGAATCTGGACGCTGTCGCGCTGGCACCTTACGCCGGTGGCTATTACCTCAGCACATATTGGGACGCGGTGGCGGCCGACCCGACCGATCCCGCCAATAGTGGCGGCGCCCTGGTCGGCCAAGTCGCTACCGCCGAAATTCCGGCGCTGAACCAATCCTTCACGATTACCGCGATCGGCGGCGATATTGCCGGTCAAGCCGCGCAACGCTTTCAACAAGCCACGTCGGCGGACTTTCACATCGATACCGAAAACCTGGCCGGCGGCACCGCCGGTCAAGTCGGTTTGGCGGGCGTCCAAGGCTTCTTCGCGCCAAACTACCCACCCAACGGCGCCGGCTTGGTCAACGGTGATTTCGCGGTACGTTTCGATGCCGCTCGCCAAAACCATGGTGGCAGCGGTTGGTATCTGGACAACAATATTTATTTCACGATGGCGGTTTACGACTTCAGCAACCTAAGTATTAGCTGGATCGATGCCGATAACTGGCAATTTAGCGGCGATCTGGCGATGTCGCCGGAAAATGCCAGCATGCTGAGGGGCAGCGCGCTGGCCGATGTCGGCGACTTTTGCTTAGGCGCGGGCAGCTTTGCCGGATGCGGTCAAGTCAGCGCGGTTCCGCTGCCCGGTGCCATTTGGCTGTTCGGCACTGGCTTGGCGGTTCTGGGTGGCAAGGGCCGCCGAATGACCATATTCGGTTCGGAGGCTAGCCATGTTTAAGCGCATCGAGCAGTCAGTAGCGCGCTGGTATAGCGCGGCGGCGATAGCCGCGTTGAGCGCCGGCATGCCGGCCCTGGCCAACGCAACCGCGCTGCACGCCGATTTGGGCGGCACGTTTACGACCCAATACGACCGAGAGGCCTTGGCGGTGCTGGTGGGCGGCAGCTCCAGCGCGCCCGGTGAGTTTCTGGTCGCTTACTTCGACACGACGCAATCCGACTACACCCAGTTCAGCGATTCCTACTTCTATCTCGGCAATACCAGCAGAACCGAAATTCCGGCGGTGAATCTGGTTCACGACATCACGCCGGTCAGCGCCGTCAATCCGAGTGGTCAGGCCCAAAATCGCTACGTAAAAGCGACGACGCCCAATTTCGCCATCGATAGCGAAACTCTGACCGGAACCGGTAGTCTGGGCATGACCGGCGTGGAATTGTTTCGCGGCAACTACAACGGTTCGCTGGTGACTGGCGACTTCAGCTTGCGTTACAGCGTCGCCAACCGGCAAGCCGCTTGGGACGACTTGGGACAGGCCGGCACACCGGGCGGCTGGTACCTGCAAAACAACATCAGCTTTAGCATGGTGTTGTTCGATTTGGCGAATTTGAGTCTGATAATCGCCGACGCCAATAACTGGCAATTGAGCGGCGACTTGTTGATGAGCCCGGAGAATGCCGATTTTTTAGGCGGTGCCCGCCAAGCCGATGTCGGTGACTTTTGTTTGGGTGTCGGCAGTTTCGCCGGTTGCGGTCAAGTGGCCGCCGTGCCGGTGCCGGCGGCGGTTTGGTTGTTCGGCACGGGATTGATTGGCTTGACCGGCATCCGCCGGCGTGGAGTCAAACGATGACCGGCGGCCGTCTCGATCCGATCACGGCCGCGTGCATGCTGCTGCTGGGCGCGCAAGCGCCGCTGGCAAATGCAAACGCCGTGACTTACCAACAGTTCGTTAGTGTGCAAATGAACGTCGATGCAGTCGGCCGCAATGTTACCGGCGACGCCGCGCACGAGCCGACCATCGCCCAAGACCCCAATAACCCCAAACGATTGGTCGCCGGCTGGAAGCAGTTTGCGACGGTAGCGTCCGGTAACCGCCAAGGTGGTTGGGCTTACAGCGACGACGGTGGGCTATCCTGGCATTTCCCCGGCGTTGTCACGCCGGGCGAACAGCGCACCAATATCATGGTGGACGTTGATTCGGCCGGCGATTTCTACTATCAAAACCTCCACTACGATGCAACCGGCAGCTACGCTCAAGACGTTCAGGTCCTTAAGTCCACGGACGGCGGCATCAGTTGGGGCGTACCGGTCCACGCTTACGGCGAAGGCGCCGATAAGGGCCGGATCGGCATCGATCGTAGCGGCACCTCCAGCGACGGCCACGTCTATCTGGTCTGGCGCGAGGGTCTGGACGACCGCCGTTTTACGCGTTCCAGCAATGGGGGCGTTAGCTTCGAGGCGCCGGTCGCGATTCCGGAGAGTCCGGCGTTCGGCACGATCGCGGTGGGCCCCGCGGGTCAAACCTATGTCAGCGGCCGTAGCGAGGATGGCGAATTGGTCGGCGCCAAATTGATATTCGGCAAGTATCTGTTGGCGACCTCGCTGAACGCCCGCGATCCCGACGCGTTGCCGAGTTTCACGACTCAACCCGTCGATATGGGCGGCTCGCCGGTCATGTTCCAGTTTCAGAACAATCCCAATCAATACGGTCCGCCGGGAGATCTCCAAGTGAATGTCGATCAGTCCGACGGGCCATTACGCGGCAATATTTATTTGATGTCTTCGGTCGATCCGGCCGGCGCCGATAACCAGGATGTCAAATTCATTCGCAGTAGTGACGGTGGTCTGACTTGGTCCGCGCCGGTGAAAATCAACGACGACACACCGCACAAGGACGCCTACCAGTGGTTCGCAATGCAAGGCGTGGCGCCGAACGGCCGGATAGACGCGGTCTGGTACGACACCCGCGACAATCTGCGGCCGGCGCTGTCGCGCTTGTATTATTCCTACTCCTGGGACGGCGGCCTGACCTGGAGCAAGAATCGGCCGGTGACGCCGGTGTTCAACACCCACATCGCCTATCCGCTGGGAGCGCAAAAACTGGGTGATTACACTCACTTGGTTTCGGACGCATTGGGTGCTCACGTGGCGTATTCGGCGACCTATAACGGCGAACAGGACGTCTATTATTTAAATGTGTATCCGGACTGTAACGATAACGGCGTCTCCGATGTCAGCGACATCAAGTTGCGTCTAACCGGCGACACCAACGCCAACCATCTGCCCGACAGCTGCGAGAACATGGTCGTACCCGGTGACCTGGACGCCGACAAGGATGTGGACAAGCAAGATCTGAACGCCCTGCTCGCGTTACGTAACCGACCGGCGCGCGGTAGCGAAGACCCAGCCGATCTGGACCGGAACGGCGTGATCAACCTGCTGGACGCCCGCCGCCAGGCCCTGCTCTGCACCAGAACGCAATGCGCCATTCAATAAATTAAACCTAAGCGATCACGCTACTCGAGCGCGCGAAAAACGCGCTCGAGTAGCAAGTCTATCCAAATCGGCGCGCTTCCGCCGCGCCAAGCGTTGACATATTTCTGACATATTCTGTCATTAGAATCCCGGCAACTACCGTTTTGACCAGGATATTCGCCCATGATCGATGCCGAACGCATTTTGCACGAGACTTACCCCGACCTGAAACTCGGCAAGGACAACAAACTGCTGCTGAAGGCATTGAAAAAACTGATACATGAAGACGACTTCAACGACGTCATTCGCGAAAACCAACATCTGCGTGGCTTCGCGTTTCTCGATAAATTGCTGAATTATTTTAAGTTCAGCTACCAAGTCGGTAACGAATCCTACAACAACATCCCTGCCGAGGGGCGGCTGCTGATCGTCGCCAATCATCCGATCGGCACCTTGGACGGCTTGGCGTTGGTAAAATTGATCCGCTCGGTGCGACCAGATGTGCGTATCGTTGCCAATCGCGTGCTGTACCACATGGAGCCGCTGCAATCGATATTCTTGCCGGTGGACGTACTGTCCGAACAAAAGAATCTGAAAAATACCTACAAAATTATGCTGGATGCATTGGAAAACGAGGAAGCGATCATCTTCTTCCCGGCCGGCGAAGTATCGCGGATCACGCCCAAGGGCATACGCGACGGCAAATGGCAAACCGGTTTCTTGAAGCTGGCTCGCAAAGCCCAATGCCCGATCTTACCCATCCATATCAAGGCCAAGAATTCCGCGTTGTTTTACAGCATGTCCACGCTGTACAAACCGCTCGGCACCTTTCTGTTGGTCAAGGAAATGTTCAATAAGAAAGGCCAAGAAATCAGCTTTCGGGTCGGTGCGCCTATCCCCTACCAGGCTTACGCCGAAACCGAGCAAACCAATAAACAACTGAGCCAGCGCTTTCGCAAGCACGTGCAGAATCTTGGCAAGAAAAACCAACTGGCCTTGTTCGACACGGTGGCGACCGTCGTGCATCCGTCCGATACCAAGGCGATTAAAAAAGCCTTGTTCCAAGCGCGTCTGCTGGGCGAAACCCGCGATGGCAAAAAGATCTTTCTATATGAATTTCGCGACGACTGTCCGGTGATGCGAGAGATCGCCCGCTTGCGCGAGCTGACCTTCCGCACTGTCGAGGAAGGTACCGGGTTGGCGCTGGACCTGGATAAGTTCGACGTGTATTACAGCCATATCGTATTGTGGGACGACAACGACCTGGAAATCGTCGGCGCCTACCGGGTCGGCGACGGTCCGCGCATTTTGGCCAATCACGGCGTCGAGGGCTTTTACAGTCAAACCTTGTTCGACTTGAAAAGCGAGTTCGCCGACTATCTGCCCAACAGCCTCGAACTGGGCCGCAGCTTCGTGCAACCGCGTTATTGGGGGCAGCATAGTCTGGAGTATCTCTGGTATGGCATCGGCGCCTATTTGCGCGAACGTCCCGATATTAAATATTTGTTCGGGCCGGTCAGTATCAGTAACGCCTATCCTTACGCCGCCAAGGAGTTAATCGTGGGATTTTACCGCCAGCAATTCGGTGCCACCCTACCCCACGCGATTGCCAGGATGCCGTTCACGATTTCCGAAACCGGTCAGAATTTCGCGGCCGCCGAATTCGCCGGCGACTATTCAACCAGCTTCAAGATTCTCAATTCCGAACTGAAAAAGCTGGGCGTCAAGGTGCCAACCTTATACAAGCAATACGTGGAATTATGCGTGGATAACGGCTGTCATTTCATCGACTTCAATATCGATCCGGACTTCAATAACTGCATAGACAGCCTGATCATGGTCGAGGTCGATAAAATTGCGCCGAAAAAGCGCCAACGTTATATAGAGCGATCCTTGGCGGGGTAACGCCAATCATGCAACGTGCTTTTTCCGAACTCGACGAACTCGAGACGGTCGTCGCACGCCTGGGCTCTCGTGCCAGATGCCGCGTTGTCGAAACCGTAGCCTGTAAGGGTAGAGAATTCCCGATTCACTGCATCAGCCTCGGTTCCGAACGCCCGGATGCTCCGGTACTGGCCTTTTTTGGCGGCATCCACGGCCTGGAGAAAATCGGCACCGAAGTAATCCTGGCCTATATGCAGACCATAGCGGCTTTGCTGGACTGGGACGAGGAATTCAACACTCGCTTGACCAAGTCGCGGCTGGTGTTTATGCCGATCGTAAATCCGGTCGGCGTATTCCGGGGTACGCGCTGCAACGGGAACGGGGTCGATTTGATGCGCAATTCGCCGATCGAAAGCGTCGGCAAAACCCGCTTATACAGCGGCCAGCGACTGAGCGCGCGCTTGCCTTGGTACCGGGGCGACGAATCGCGGATGGAGAAGGAAGCCCAGGCACTGTGCCGAGTCGTCCACGACGAGCTGTTTCCTGCTCCGCTAGCGATCGCCGTGGACCTGCATTCCGGCTTCGGGATCCAGGACCGGCTGTGGTTTCCGTATGCCTCCAACCATACCCCGTACCCGGACATCGCCGAGGCCTGCGCATTGAAGCAACTGTTCGACGCCTGCTACCCTCATCACGTTTACAAAATCGAACCGATGAGTCAGGAATACGTGATCAGCGGCGATTTATGGGATTACCTTTACGACGACCATGTCGCGCGCCGTGCCAGAGGCAAATTGTTTTTACCGTTGACCTTGGAAATGGGGTCCTGGTTGTGGTTGCGCAAAAATCCGACCCATTTATTCCAACGCCATGGCTTATTCCATCCGTTACTACCGCATCGTCAACAACGCATCATGCGCCGCCACTTGACGTTGTTCGATTTTTTATACCGGTGTTTGCTGCATCCCGGCGCTTGGGCGATTCTGGACCCGGAACGGCAGCAAATCTTGCGCGGCCAAGCCTTGGCGAATTGGTATGGGTGAGGCCGGTCGTCATTGGTTGCTGCTGCGCGGTCTAGCGAGGGAAACCGCGCATTGGGGCGACTTTCCCTTACGCCTGCGGTCAGCCTTCCCAGCCTCCAGGGTCACCTGTGTGGATTTACCCGGTACCGGCAGTCATTTTCGTGAGGCCTGCCCGACTTCGATAGGTAGCATCATGGAACTAACCCGTGAGCGAGCCTATCGAGCCGGCGCGCTTGAACGCCCCGTCACGCTGTTGGCGTTGTCGCTGGGCGGCATGGTGGCCTGGGAGTGGGCGTGTCGCTATCCCGCAGACGTAGCCGCAGGGTGCTTGATCAATACGAGTTTCGCGGGCGTGAGTCCGTTTTATCGACGGCTACGCTGGCAAAGCTATGGGGCGTTGGCAAATATTTTACTGGAGCGGGAAATCGGTCGCCGCGAACGGCGAATTTTGGAGCTGGTCTCGAATCAAACTCGAAATATCGAGGAATTGAGTAAGGTTTGGCTCGATATTCAAAGCGAACGCCCGGTAAATCCGAGCAACGCCGCCAAGCAATTGATCGCGGCGGCTCGATTTCGGCCGAAAACCCCGCCCGATGGCATGCCTTGGTTGGTATTGAGCGGCCTCGGCGACCGACTGGTCGCTCCGGCCTGCTCTAGTGCCGTTAGCCAACGCTGGCAATTATCCAATGATAGCCATCCGTGGGCTGGCCACGACTTACCGCTGGACGACCCTGACTGGCTAGTTAATCGGTTGCGGACCTGGATAGCAAATCAGGGAACCGAAGCGATCGATTAAGCGATCTCAAATTCCGCTTTGTCGCGACCCGCGGCCAGTAATTCCTGCATCCATTTTGGTGCCAATCCGCGACCGGACCAAGTTTGGTTGGCGTCCGCCGGATTACGATAACGCGCGGCAACTTTACCGATTTTTCTTTCGGCTTTTTTGTCGAGTTCGTGTATTTCAACGCCAACGCCGATAGAAGTCGCCAAGTCCTTGATTTGTGCAATTACTTCCTTGCGTTTGCTGGATTGTCTGTCTTTCAAGACTTTCTCGGCGTTTTCGATAACTGCTTGCAATTCAGATTCGGATAAAGTAGTTAAATCAGTCATATATTCCTCAGATAATTAAATGACGCAACGGATTCTATCATCAACTTGTAATAAATAAAATACCGTCATTGGATTACATCGAATCCCGTCTCTGAGTATAGTTCGCCTTTTTTTCCAAGCAACTGTACTCGCCACTGACCTTTATCCCTGGACGACAAGTTTTTAGCAGTCCAAACCTTGGCTTTATTATCTTTTACCTCGATTGTCTTTTTGAGTACCGGCTGGCCGTCCTTGAACCATTGATGAAACAAGGTCTTACCTTTCAAGTTTTTCACCTCGTTGAAGTAATATAACTCGATTGGCTCCTTCCTGATCTGAACGGAAGCCGATTTGACTTGCTCGGTCGGCTCGGTATCCTTTATACCGTAGGTTAACGATGCCCGGATCACTTTCCTTGAGTAAATGATGGCCGGTTGACGTTTCTGTTCCGAGATTGAGCTTGGAGAAACCGGAGTTTCTCCGGGAGATTTTCGCGCCGCCAACGGCGACGTTTCAACTTGCGGCGCCACAATTGAGTTGTCAGACCGCATACTAGTTTCCGGGGCCATTGGCAAGGTTTCCGGCGTAAGGTTAGCCGGGGTTTGCTCGCTATTGTCGATGAATAACCACGCGGATAGCATGATAGCCGCCGCCATTAACCCGGCTACCGCGGCAATTCGCCCGGTATGCCAAACAGTTACCATCTTCGGTGTTTGGGGTACTTGACCGCTTCTGGATTTATCGTAGTTTATTTTGATAACGACTTTATTTTCAGACATGTGTTTACCGACGTTTCCCAGGGCTGAAATACCGCTCGAGCCGGAATATCGACCGGCGCGGTTCCGCACTTACTGCTTGGTAATATATCATTTTAGCTCTACCATAATGCTCCTTACTTGTGATTCCAGCCGCCCCGGATATGACTAGCCTCTTGAAACTGTTCGAAGAATCATCTTCGCTTTACGGTGGCAACGCCGTTTACGTCGAATCCCTATACGAACAATACCTGCACGATCCCAGTACGGTCTCTGAAGTCTGGCGGCGGCGCTTCGACGATATTCATCGCGGCTCCACCGAGGATACACCGCACAGCATCATCGTCGAGCGTTTCGAGAAGCTGGCGATCGCCGAACCCGGTCGCCTCGCCAAAATGCGCGGGTTTACCGAACAAAGCGTCAAAAAGCAATCCGCGGTTGCTCGCTTAATCAACCATTACCGCGTCAAGGGACATCAAATCGCCCGTAATAATCCTTTGGGCAAACTCGCGGCGATGCCCGCCGATTTGGAGCCGATTTATTACGGATTGACCGACGCGGATATGAGTACGCTGTTCGATACCGGCGGTTTGTGCGGGGTGGATCGTTTGCCGTTGCGGGAGATCATCCAGACTTTGCAGCAAATCTATTGCGGCAGCATCGGCAGCGAATTCATGCATATCGTCGACGACGAATCCAAACGCTGGATCAAAAACAAATTGGAAGGTGCCAAACCGGATTTCTCCAGTCACCCGGAAAAACGCCAATGGTTGTTAAAACAATTGATTGCCGCCGAGGGCCTGGAAAAGTTTCTGCATCGTAAATATGTCGGTCAAAAACGCTTTTCGCTGGAGGGCGGCGAATCGCTGATTTTGATACTCGACGAATTGATCCAGCGCGCCGGCGAAAGCAAGGTCACGGAAATTGTGATCGGCATGGCTCACCGCGGCCGTCTTAACGTGTTGGTCAACATACTCGGTAAAAGTCCGGCGGTATTATTCGGCGAATTCGAAGGCACTCACACCTCAATGCCCGGCGCGCTCACCGGCGACGTTAAATATCACATGGGGTTTTCGTCGAATATCGCCACTCCGGGTGGTCCGATACATTTGACGCTAGCCTTCAACCCGTCTCATCTGGAAATCATTAATCCGGTGGTCGAGGGTTCGGTCAAGGCTCGCCAAGATAGGCACGGCATTGGCGGTATCGACGTCATCCTACCGGTGTTGATACATGGCGATGCCGCCTTCGCCGGGCAAGGCATCGTCATGGAAACCTTGAACATGGCGGAGACTCGGGCATTTTCGACCGGCGGTACCGTGCACGTCGTCATCAACAACCAGATAGGCTTCACGACCAGCAATCCGTTCGACGCCCGTTCGACACTGTATTGCACCGATGTCGCCAACATGATTCAGGCGCCGGTGTTCCACGTCAACGGCGACGATCCCGAAGCCGTGGTCTTCATCACCCAATTGGCGCTGGATTATCGAATGACCTTCCACAAGGACGTCGTCATCGACTTGATCTGCTACCGCCGTCATGGCCACAACGAAGCCGACGAGCCGGCGGCGACTCAGCCGATGATGTATAAAGCCATCCACCAACACGCCACGCCGCCGCAAATCTACGGTCAAAGACTCGTGCAGGAAGGCGTGATCGACGAGGCCGGCATTCAGCAACTCGAACAGAATTACATGCAGTTGTTGAACGAAGGCAAGCCGGTTTCCCGGCCTATCATCGAAAACAAGGTGTATTCCTACTCGGCACGTTGGGAACCCTACCTGAATAAACATTGGGATATCCCGATCGACACCACGGTCAGCATCGAACGCATCCGCTTCTGCAATTTGCGGCTGCAAAGTCTGCCGTCCGGTTTCGAATTGCACCCTCGGGTCGCCAAGGTAATGGACGATCGCCAAAAAATGACCGACGGAGATTTGCCTATGGACTGGGGCTTCGCGGAAAATATGGCCTACGCCACGTTGTTGATGGACGGTTACGACATTCGCTTGACCGGCCAGGACATCGGCCGCGGCACGTTTTCCCATCGCCACGCTATTTTATTGAATCAGGCCAACGGCGAGAACTATATCCCGCTTAAACACTTGAGCGATCGGCAAGGCCGGCCGCAAATTTTCAATTCGCTACTGTCGGAAGCCGGGGTGCTGGGTTTCGAATACGGTTACAGTTCCACGCAGCCGGACAAATTGGTGATTTGGGAAGCGCAATTCGGCGATTTCGCCAACGGCGCGCAAGTCGTGATCGATCAGTTTATCGCATCGGGCGAAACCAAATGGGGCAAGCTCAGCGGCTTAGTGATGCTGCTCCCGCACGGTTTCGAAGGTCAGGGGCCGGAGCATTCCTCGGCGCGTCTGGAACGCTATTTACAGTTGTGCGCGGACCAAAATATCCAGGTCTGCGTGCCGACGACGCCGGCGCAAATTTTTCATTTATTGCGGCGGCAAATGCTGCGTCAATACCGCAAACCGTTGATCGTGATGAGTCCGAAAAGCCTGCTGCGCCATAGATTGGCGGTATCTACGCTGGACGAATTGACCAGCGGCGGATTTCAGACCGTTATCGGGGAAATCGACGATATCGATCCGTTTCATGTGACTCGACTAATACTGTGTGCCGGCAAGGTCTATTACGATCTGCTGGAAACCCGGCGCCAAGACAGTCTGAATCACGTTGCCATCGTCCGGATCGAACAGCTTTATCCGTTCCCGAATGAGCGATTCAAGCAGGAACTGGACAAATACCCCAACGTCGAACACATCGTTTGGTGTCAAGAAGAGCCGAAAAACCAGGGCGCCTGGTACCAAAGCCGACACCATTTCATCGAACACGTTTCCCCGGAGATTACGATCGGCTATGCCGGCCGAGTAGCTTCCGCCGCACCGGCGGTTGGCAATTACAAAACCCATCTCAACGAACAAAAAGCGGTGGTTCACACCGCACTTTACGGTAGCAACGAAGGAACAACTCATGAGCTTTGAAATATTGGTCCCCAGCCTCCCCGAATCCATCTCCGATGCCAATTTGGTCGCTTGGCACAAGCAAGCCGGGGACTGGGCCGAGGCCGGCGAGAACCTGGCCGATCTGGAAACCGACAAGGTCATTCTCGAGGTGCCTGCACCTCGATCGGGTGTCCTGAAGGAAATTTTGATTCCGAACGATTCGACGGTTGTCGCCGGTCAGGTCCTGGCGCTACTGGACGAACAAGCCGACAAACCCGGCGGATCGCTGACGGCTAGTGGCGTCGAGCCGGTTCTGAGCCCGTCGGTCCGCAAAATCGTCGCCGAACGCGAACTCGACCCACAGGCCATTCCAGCATCCGGCAAACATGGGCGGATATTGAAGAGCGACGTGATGGACTATTTGCAGGAGCAACAGGCAAGCAAGCCGGTCGACGCCGCCGTCGAAGCCTCCCCCGCCCCGCTGTCGACGTCGGCGGTGGCCAGTCTACGTCCGGAACAACGGGTACCGATGACCCGGTTGCGCGCCAAAATCGCCGAACGCTTGCTGCACGCCCAGCAAAACGCGGCGATGTTGACGACCTTCAACGAAGTCAATCTGAAAGCCGTCATCGATTTGCGTAACCAATACAAAGACCGTTTCGAAGCCAAGCACAATATCAAGCTCGGCTTCATGTCCTTCTTCGTCAAAGCCTCGATAGAAGCCTTGAAGCGTTTCCCGGCCATCAACGCCTCGATAGACGGGAACGACATCATCTACCACGGCTATTACGACATCGGTATCGCCGTCACCACCCCGCGCGGGCTGATCGTTCCAATTCTGCGCGACGCCGATCAACTCGATTTTTCCGGCATCGAAAAAGGCATACACGACTTTGGACAAAAAGCCCGCAATGGCTCCATCAGTGTCGAGGATCTCAGCGGCGGTACGTTTACAATCACCAACGGCGGGATATTTGGTTCGATGCTGTCCACGCCCATCCTGAATCCGCCCCAATGCGCGATTTTAGGCATGCACGCGATCAAGGACAGGCCGATCGTGGAGAACGGCGAAATCGTGATCCGGCCCATCATGTACTTGGCCCTGTCCTACGACCACCGCTTGGTGGATGGTAAGGAAGCCGTGCAATTTCTCGGCATCATCAAGGAATGCCTGGAGGCGCCGGCACATTTGTTGCTGAACATTTAACGATGCGATATCAGATTATCCCGGTCACCGCTTACCAGCAAAACTGCACGCTGCTGGTCTGCGAACGCAGCCGCAAGGCCGCTTTGGTCGATCCGGGCGGCGACCTGGAACTGCTCTTGGCGGCCGTTGCGCAACACGACGCCGAGTTGGAATCGATATTGGTCACTCACGGTCATCTCGACCACGTCGGCGGGGTTGCGGCGCTAGCGGAAAAGCTGAGCCTGCCGATCGCCGGTCCCCATCAAGACGACGATTTCTGGATACAGCTGTTGCCGGAGCAATGCCGGATGTTCGGTTTTCCGCCAACCAAGATATTTAAACCGGACCGCTGGTTGCGGGACGGCGATAGCGTTCAGGTTGGACTCAATACCTTACAAGTCCTACATTGCCCCGGCCACACGCCGGGTCATGTGGTTTTTTACAATAGCGACGCGCGTTTGGCCATTGTCGGTGACGTATTGTTCAAGGGCTCGATCGGCCGTACCGATTTTCCGCGCGGCGACCATCAGGCGTTGTTGGACTCGATACGTCTGAAACTTTGGCCGCTCGGCGACGACGTAAAATTCATCCCGGGACATGGGCCGATGTCGACGTTCGGCGCGGAGCGCAAAAGCAACCCATACGTCGGCGATCATTACCGCTAACCGCGTGGGATTTACGGTTCCAGCGCTACGTCGCTCAGCGCCGCGCCGTCGAGTACCGCCAGAAATTGTTCGACCGCGTCGCTCAATAAACCGGTCAAGCGGCAACCGTTTTGAAGTGCGCAAACCCCTTGTTTTTGCGGGTTGAAACATTCGGCCATCTGAAACCGGCCTTCCACTTCCCGCACCACCGCGCCGATATTGATTTCGGCAGCGGGCCTGGATAAACGGATGCCGCCGCCCTTGCCGCGCACGGTTCGCACAAATCCCTTGAGTCCCAATTTGTGCACCACTTTGACCAAGTGATTTCTGGAGATACCGAAAAACTCCGCCAATTCGCTAATCGTCACCAATTTATCGGTATTACGGCTCAAATAAATCAACACTCTGAGCGCGTAATCCGTATGAGCAGTCAGTTGCATATCCCTGATTCCTAAAGTTGCAATGGCAATCTTGTCTTGGAATGAGCGGTCGCTCCGAAGTGCGCTATCGATGGGTCAAGCGAATCTCCTAGACCGGCCCATTGTTGCCGCCACCTGCACCCGCAACCCGGCAGTCGGCTTAATGTCCGCCGTGAGACGGCGCTTGCTGGGTAAAGTCGGTCCTGCGCAATTGATAGCGTTCCGCTTGCTTGCCGGAAATGCGATTGCCGTGTTCGTCAAGCTGGGTCAGCACGTTCTCGCCGACCAGATAGACATGGCTGGGTCCGCCGTTTTTCGGGGTCAACGTGATGGTTTTACTCTTGTCGTCCCAGCTGTATTTACCCTTCTCGACAAATTCGCGATCCGACTTGCCGGCGAATTGAGTCATCAACATATAGCTGCTGTTTTTGTTCAGCGCCAGCGAAGTCTTAATGCCGGCGCAGTCGGTGCAAGGCAGAAAACCGTTGTAGATCCCCGGCCACTCGAAACTGTCGGATCCGTGATGGCCGGCATGATCTTGCGGCCCGGCATTTTCCGCCTGAACCGGGCCGCCGAACGCGATACCGAGTGCAAGACTGGTTAACAACACTTTCAATCGAACAATGCGCATGTTTGCTCCCGAGCAAATTCTATGGTTTATGGCAAGGTGTCAGGACCTGTTTATCGGTCCGATCCGGATATTGTGCCACAGCGGAGGCCCGAATGACCGTTACCGTGTTTTATTGGTCGTCGACGGGCGGGGACGTTTGCTCAGCACTGCGATCTTTCGCCAAAATCACGTAAAACGGCGGCACGACGAATAGCGTCAATACGGTACCGATACCCAAGCCGGAAGCGATCACCAGACCGATCGCAAAGCGGCTGGCGGCGCCGGGGCCGGTGGCGGTCAACAGCGGCAGCATCGCGACGATCATCGCGACCGTGGTCATCAGAATAGGCCGAAGCCGGATCCCGGCTGCCTGTTCGATGGCCGCCGGCTTGTTCAAGCCGTCACGCTGTTGCAGTTGGTTGGCAAATTCGACGATCAAAATACCGTTTTTGGCAACCAAGCCGATCAGCGTAATCAGGCCCACCTGGGTATAGATGTTGACGGTCGCAAAATCGAGCATCAAAAATGCCAATGCGCTGGCGATCGATAGCGGCACTGAAATTAAGATAATCAACGGATCGCGCCAACTCTCGAATTGCGCGGCCAACACCAAGTATATAATGAGCAGAGCCATGAAGAAGGTCAGAATCAGCACGTTGCCCTGCTGACGGTATTGGCGCGACTCGCCGGTGTAGTCCGCGGCGAACCCGCGCGGAAAGATTTCTTCGGCAATGTCATCCAGCGCGGCCATCGCATCGCCGAGACCGATACCCGGCGCCGGAATCCCGCTTAGCGTGATGCTGTTGAGTTGTTGGAACTGACTGCGTTTGCCGGGTTCGACGCTATCGACGACTTTAATCAAGGCCGACAGCGGTACTTGGGCGCCGGAGCTGCCTCGCAAGTAATAGCCGTCCAATTTAGCCAAATCCTGGCGGTCTGCGTCGCCGACTTGCGGAATTACCTTGTAGCTGCGGCCTTGCAAGCCGAATCGGTTGACGTACTGTCCGCCCAGCCAACCGGCCAAGTTGGCGCCGATGTCTTCCATCGTGATACCTAAATCGGCGGCACGGTCCCGGTCGATCACCAACGTCGATTTCGGCCGGTCGAAGCGAACGTCCTTGACCAAAAATGCAAATTGACCGCTTTGCATCGCTTGCGCCAGCACTTGCTCGGCCACCTGATCCAGCTTAGCGTAATCGGCGTCGCTGGTCACGACGAACTGCAGGGGCAATCCGCCACCCGAACCCGGTAAGCTGGGCGGCGATACGACGGCGGTCTGAAAGCCGGCGATACTGTCTACCTTGGCTTGCAGTTCCGGAACGACGGCTTGTTGGGAGCGCTGGCGCTCGAAACTCGACGGCATTTTCATACCGGCGAATACGGTATTGGTATCCCCGCCGAAGCCCATGATCAAAAAGCTTTCTTCGTGCTCCGGCAGGCTTTCGAAATGCCGGATCAATTCGCGGGAATAGGTCTGATTGTATTGCAGCGTCGCGGTTTGCGGGCTACTGGCGATCGCGAACAAAAAACTTTGATCCTCGGTCGGCGCCAGTTCCTTGCCCGACCAATCGTACATCCAATAGATACTGGGCAACACCAACAGCGCGAAGATCAGCACCGTGTACGGAAATTCCAAAATTCGGCGCAACACGGACCGGTACCCGCTGGCCAAGCCTTCGAAAAAATGTTCGACCATGGCTTCGAAACGTCCTCCGCGCTCGGCTTCCGGCAAGATGCGCGCGCTCATCATCGGCGACAACGTCAACGCGACAATCCCGGAAATCAGTACCGCGCCGGCCAGAGAAAAAGCGAATTCGGTGAACAGCGTGCCGACCAAGCCCCCCATGAAACCGATCGGCACGTACACCGCTACGAGTGTCGTGGTCATCGCGATGATAGGCAGTCCCAGTTCGCGGGCGCCGGCCAGTGCGGCTTGCAATCGGCCGTGACCCTGCTCGATGTGTCGGTGGATGTTTTCGACGACGACAATCGCGTCGTCCACCACCAAGCCTATCGCCAGTACCATTGCCAACATCGTCAGCAAGTTGATCGAAAAGCCCATTGCCAGCATGAAAAAGCAGGCGCCGACCAGCGATAGCGGCACCGTGACCGCCGGGATCAGCGCCGCGCGGAACGAGCCGAGCGACAAAAAAATCACGCCTAACACGATCGCGACGGCTTCCAACAAGGTTGCGAAGACTTCGTGGATCGAATCCTCGATGAATTGGCTGGCGTCGTAAGGCAGCAAGATATGCATTTCGTTGGGCAAGTCGCGCTCGATCTCTTTCAACAAGGCTTTAACCGATTTCGCAACCTTCAACGGATTGGCGCCCGGCGCCTGCTCGATGCCCATGAAAATCGCGGTCTTGCCTTTGTACCAATTAACCGTGTCGTAGTCTTCGCTGCCCAACTCGATGTCGGCGATGTCGTTTAATCGAACCAGCGCGCCGCGACGATTGGCAACCACCAATTGTTCGAATTCCCGTTTCGACACCGCGTCGGTCGTGGCACCCAAATCGATTTTAACGAAATTACCCTTGGTAGCGCCGATACCGGATAAATAGTTATTGGCTTTCAGCACGCCGGCGACGTCGTTGGCGGTTACGCTTAAGGCCGCCATGCGCGCGGGGTCTAGCCAGATACGCATCGCGAAGGTCTTGTTGCCCAACATCGCGGCCTTGCCGACGCCGGGGACCGCCTGCAACTTCGGCTGCACGACCCGAAGCAGATAATCGCTAATCTGCGAGTCCTGCAAGGTGTCGCTGTACAGCGCGATATACATGAGTGCGGTGTCGTCGCCGGTTTGCGAACTAATCACCGGATCCTCGGCTTCGGCGGGCAATTGATTACGCTTACCGGCCACCTTGGCCTGAATCTCGGCGACCGCGGCGTTAGGATCGTAATTCAGCCGCATGTGAGCCTCGATGACCGAGCTGCCCTGGCGGCTATTGGAAGACAGATAATCAATGCCGTTGGCTTCGGCTATGGCCTGTTGCAGCGGCGTTGTAATAAAGCCTTTAATCAAGTCGCTGTCCGCGCCGGGATAGGCGGTCGTGATGGTCACGACGGTATTCTCGGTTTTCGGGTATTGGCGCAATTCCAAGACGTCCAAGGCTCTTAAGCCGAGAAGCAGGATCAGCAAACTGACGACACTGGCTAGGACCGGCCGTACAATGAATAAATCGGTCAACTTCACGGAGCCTGCTCGCGTTCGCCGGGCGCGGGTTGGCTGTCCGGCGTGACGGCCATGCCGTTACGCAGCTTCATTTGTCCGGCGGCAACGACTTTATCGCCGAGCCGCAGCCCTTCCAAAATTTCGACTCGCCCTCCCCGACTGTCGCCGGTTTTGACTTGGCGACTTTGCACGATCCATCCGGCCGGACCGCGCTGAACCGCAAACACGGAATTGCCGTAGGGGTTGTAGCTGATGGCGGTATCCGGCAAGGTCGACACGGTTTGGTCGGCCTCGGCGGACAGTTTGATCTGGGCGAACATCCCTGGCCGAAGCAATTTCCCTGGGTTTCTAAACAGTGCCTGTACTTTGATGGTTCGACTATCGGTGTCGACGGCGGGATTCGACGCAGTGACCTCTCCTTCAAAATACTGGTCTGGAAAGGCAGGTACGCTGGCGATCACCTTTCGGCCCTTGCCAATCCGGCCAAGATCGCGTTCCGGCAACGTGAAATCCAAATACATCGGATCGAGTTGTTCAAGCATCACGATCGCCGAACCAACCGGCAAGTACTGCCCAAGATCGACGCGACGTATGCCCAACTCGCCGGCAAACGGCGCCTTGATGTGCTTCTTAGCGATTTGGATCTGCTTGCCGGCAACCGCCGCCGCGGCTTGATCGAGCTGCGCTCGATTTTGATCCTGATCGGCGGCGGCGATGAATTTTCGCTCCAACATGCTCTGGCCTCGTTGATAGCGTAAGCCGGCCAATTTTTGTTCGGCGAGCAGGCCTTCGAGTTCCGCTCGGTCGGTGGCGCTATCCAGTTCTAGCAACAATTGTCCGGCTTTTACAGTTTGGCCGGAGTTGAAATGAATGGCTTGGACCATCCCGGCAATTTCGTTGCTGATATCGATACCGGCGACGGCGCGAAAGCTGCCGACAGTGCTTAACGAAGAGTCCCAGTGTTCGCTTTTGACCTCGGCGAAGGCAACGACGGCCGGAGGTACTGCAGGCACTTGGCTGGCCGCTTGGCGCATCCGGTAAAACTTGAGTCCGAAAATCGCACCCAGCGCAAGTAAGGTCAACAATAGTACTAGCAGGCTGCGCTTGATCATCGATGGCGATTCGGTCAAAGGTATAATGGAGCCATGCGCCGCCAGGAATGGCCTTGATGCGCGCGGCCATCCCATTCGTAGAGCCTGTGCGGCACCTGCTTCTGGGTCAGAATATGGCTCAGGTCGTGATTGTTTTGTAAAAATGGATCCGCTCTGCCGATCACCAAGGTGATGTCCAGCGCCCGAATGGCCGCCAATTGGGATTCGCAGGTCAAATTTGGCAAAAAATGCGTTGGCGTATGAAAATAAATATCGTCGTTATAGTGTCCTTCGAATAAATCCTTGAAGCATTCCACCTCCAGGGTTAGATCGAAGCGTCCGGAAAACGCCACCAGCTTTTTGAATAAATGCGGGTGGCGAAATGCGATATTGGCGGCATGATAGGCGCCCAGACTGCAGCCATGCGAAATTAAGCACGGATGCGGGTTCTTCAGTGCAATGAACGGCAGAATTTCATTCAACACATAATCTTCGAATTGCATGTGGCGCTTGATGCGATCGCCCGGTTGACACCAAAAACAATAAAAGCTTTCGTGGTCGATGCTGTCCAGACAATACAATTGCATGTGGCCCGCGTTGATCTTGTCGGCCAAGCTATCAACAATTCGCAGGTTCTCGTATTCGTAAAAACGGCCGTCCCGAGTCGGAAAGACCAGCACTTTGGCGCCGGCATGACCGAATACCAAAAACTCCATATCGCGTTCTAAACGCGGGCTGAACCAATGATGATATTCCCGTTTCATCGCAAGCTTGTCAGTTGGGCGAGAAAAATAGCTTGAGTTCCGCCAACAACTGCTGCTCTTGTAGACGTTGCGCCGGATATTCGAAATGGCCGGCATCCAGTGTGAACAGGCGTTTCTCGCCGTGCCAGGCATTGTAAATCGCAAACTGACCTGGCGGAGCGACTACCGGATCGAACAAGGCCAATGCGGCATGCAGGGGTTGATTAGCATGGCGCACGGCGGTAGCGGCATCGTAATAGGTCAATGTGTCGGGAATATGACCCAGATGCTGACTATAGGCCCGCAATGCGTCGGCACTACCGCAACTGGGCAGACTTAAACGCAACGGCTGGTTACCGAATGTCGGTACGTTTAGGTGAACGCGACGAATTCTGCCGTCCCAAGGCACCGCTAAAGCCCCAATCCCGCCGCCGAAACTGATTCCCATATAACCGATCCGTTCCCGGGCCTGCGGATAAATCGTCCACAATACCGATACCGCCAGCCACAGATCGTCCACGCAACCGCCGATCACATAACGATCTTTATCCAGGATATTCTGCACGACATGCCAATCAGGCCGCTCCGGGATAGACGTACAACGGCTCCGGGAAATGCCACGAAAGCACGGAAACAAGAGCGCGGTATTGGGAAAGCTCAAATGAAAGTCCGGGCCTTCCCGGCCGCCATATCCGTGTCCCACAACGATGGCCTGCGTGACCGTTTGACCGTGCGGTTCCAGTAACCAACCGGCGATCGTGATACCGTCCGTGGACTGGTAGGAAATATCGTTGACCCGATAACCGTCGACCAGGGTCGGGTTACCGATTTGGAAGCGTGGCGATTGCTGCAGGACTTGCCGATAACGGGTGGACCAAAAGTCCTCAAAATCGGCGGGCTCGGTCGGCGCATCGACGCCGAGCAATCGTTCGAGAGTGTAGCCATAGCCTGGGTCGTAGTTGTAAGGATGCTCAAACAGACTCATCGGCGGCTATGGCAAATATCGTAAAAAACTTGAAGCAGGTGGGGTGCCTGATCAATCGACGATTTTGTATTTCTCCCTGGAAGCGTCGACCATATCCCGAAGCTCCTTGCCGGGTTTGAAGTGGGGAACATGTTTTTCGGTTAACGAAACCGATTCGCCGGTTTTGGGATTGCGTCCCAATCTAGCCGAACGATGATGCAACGAAAAACTGCCAAAACCCCTGATTTCTATTCTATCGCCGCTAGCCAGCGTATCGCTCAAGTGATCGACAACACATCTGACAGCGAGCTCCACGTCTTTAAGCGCAAGATGCGGCTGTTTTCTAGCCAGCACCTCTATCAATTCTGATTTTGTCACATCCAACCCTGAATAATCAAAAAGGGGCGGCATGAGGTTTACGCCCACGCCACCCCCGAAGTCGACGAGTTATTTGTCGATTTGTTTAAAGATGTCGCCTAATGTCGCGGTACCGGCATTTTGTGACGAGTAATCCTTAATAGCGTTGGATTCTTCTTCCATATCCTTAGCCTTGATCGACAATGAAATGGATTTGGTTTTTTTGTCGACGCCGATAAATTTAGCTTCGACTTCATCGCCTTCTTTCAGCAAAGTGCGGGCATCTTCGACGCGATCGCGTTGAATCTCGGAAGCGCGCAAATAGCCTTCGACGTTATCGGCCAGGGTAATCACAGCGCCTTTGGCATCGACTTCCTTAATGGTACCTTTCACCAAGCTGCCTTTTTCATGCAGGGCGATATAGTTTTGGAAGGGGTCTTGTTCCAGCTGTTTGATACCCAACGAAATACGTTCACGTTCGGAGTCCACGGCCAGAATAACAGTTTCGACTTCGTCGCCTTTCTTGTAGGCGCGAATCGCTTCTTCGTCGTTCTCGTTCCAGGAGATATCGGACATATGCACCAGACCGTCGATACCGCCATCCAAACCGATGAAGATGCCGAAATCGGTAATCGATTTGATTTTGCCGGAGATTTTGTCGCCTTTGTTGTGCGTAGCCGCGAATTCATCCCAAGGGTTGGAGCGGCATTGCTTCATGCCCAGCGAAATACGACGGCGTTCTTCGTCGATTTCCAGAACCATGACTTCGCACTCATCACCCAGTTGTACGACCTTGGACGGGTTGACGTTTTTATTGGTCCAGTCCATTTCGGAAACGTGTACCAAACCTTCGACGCCTTCCTCGATTTCGACGAAACAACCGTAGTCGGTCAGGTTATTGACCTTACCGAACACGCGAGTGCCGGCAGGGTAACGGCGAGCGATGTTTTGCCATGGATCTTCATCCATTTGTTTCATGCCCAGCGATACGCGAGTTTTGTCTTTGTCGAATTTCAGGACTTTAACTTTAACTTCCTGACCGATCTCTACGCATTCGGATGGATGACGTACGCGGCGCCATGCCATGTCGGTGATGTGCAACAGACCGTCGACGCCGCCCAGATCGATAAACGCACCGTAATCGGTGAGGTTTTTGACGATACCGGTAACGATCGCGCCGTCTTGCAAGGTTTTGACCAATTCTTCGCGCTCGGCGCTGTATTCGCTTTCGACGACGGCGCGGCGCGACAACACGACATTGTTGCGTTTTTGGTCGATTTTGATGACTTTAAATTCCAGATCGCGGTTTTCCAGGAAGGTAGTGTCGCGAATCGGGCGCACATCGACCAGAGAACCCGGCAGGAACGCGCGCAACGCGCCGACCGCCACGGTGAAGCCGCCGCGTACCTTGCCGTTGATACGACCGACAATGGTTTCTTGAGTCTCGAAGGCTTTTTCCAGTTCAGCCCACGCTTTACTTTTCTTGGCTTTGTCGCGGGAAAGAAGAGTGGCGCCCAGACCATCTTCGAACAAATCGAGAGCAACTTCGATTTCGTCACCGATATTGACTTCCAAGTCGCCGTCGGCATTCAGAAACTGCCATTTTGGAATGACACCTTCGGATTTCGCCTGTGTACTGACGATGACAAATTCGTTTTCGATGTCGACAACGGTACCGATCAACATCGCGCCAGGACGCATTTCGGTCTTGGCATAACTCTCTTCAAACAACTCTGCAAAGCTTTCGCCCATCTTTTCTTTCCCAAACTTGTTAAAACACGAACAAGTTTTCACATTTATCAAAAATTAATAAAAAGCCGCCGACAACCGCCGACAACCGCCAAAAAGTCTCATACGACTAAATTAACCACCTGATCGATGACTTCTTGAATTGTCAAATTCGAGGAGTCGATGTACAACGCGCCTTCCGGAACGGTAAGCGGCGCGGACGTTCGCTGACTATCGCGACGATCACGTTCTTCTATCTCACGGGTGATTTGCGGAAGATTAGCATCAATCCCCTTTTCAATCAACTGTTTATATCGTCTTAATGCTCGCTCTTCGGCGCTGGCGGTCAAGTAGACCTTGTAACGGGCATCGCTGAACACCACGCTGCCCATGTCCCGCCCGTCGGCAACCAGGCCGGGAAGCTGTTGAAAATCCTTTTGTTTTTGCAAAAGAACCGCTCTGACATCGGGGTAGGCCGCAATGATGGACGCCGTATTGCCGGTGGTTTCTGTCGCCAGACGCGCCGTGATGTCCACACCGTTCAGTTTGACGATCAATGCGTCACCGCAGTCGAATTCTAACAGCATGGCTTGAGCGACCTCGCAAATAGCCGGCACATCGTCCAAATTCAATCCTGCGTTGAGCACCGCTACCGCTAGAGACCGGTATATCGAACCGCTATCCAGATAATTCCAGCCCAAAAGCTTGGCGACGGCACGACTGACCGTGCCTTTTCCCGCGCCGCTAGGCCCGTCTATCGTTAAAACCGGTGCCGTCATATTAAATCACGCTAACATCGAGTCCCAGCTTGACCGCTAAGTCGCGGAACTCCGGGAACGAGGTATTCACATTCGCGCAATCCTTGATCGTAATCGGTCCGGAGGCACGCAATCCGGCGATCGAGAACGACATAGCGGTGCGGTGATCGCCGTGTGAATCAACTTCGCCGCCACCGATTTGACCGCCGTTGATGACCATGCCGTCTTTGGTGGCTTGAGCGTCAATACCCAGGATTTGCAAGCCATCCGCCATCACCTGAATCCGATCGGATTCCTTGACCCGCAATTCTTCGGCGCCGGTCAGCACCGTTTGGCCTTTGGCGCAGCTTGCCGCGACGAACAGCACTGGAAATTCGTCGATCGCCAGCGGCACCAAATGCTCTGGAATATTGATACCTTGCAATTGCGCGGAACGCACCCGCAAATCAGCGACCGGTTCTCCGCCGACTTCGCGCTCGTTCAGCACTTCGATGTTGGCACCCATCAGGCGCAGAATGTCGATGACGCCGGTGCGAGTCGGATTGATGCCGACGTGTTTCAAGGTGACATCGGAATTCGGCGCGATGCTGGCACCGACTAAAAAGAACGCCGCAGAGGAAATGTCGCTAGGCACGTCGATATTCGTCGCCGTCAATTTGCCGTTGCTGGTGATTCTCGCGGTCGCGCCGTCGCGAGTGACCGGATAACCGAAGCCGGCCAACATGCGCTCGGTATGGTCGCGGGTCGGCGCGGGTTCGGTGACGCTGGTTTCACCTTCCGCATACATGCCCGCCAGCAACAAACAGGATTTGACCTGGGCGCTGGCGATCGGCATGTCGTAATGCATACCTTGCAATTTGCCGGCCTTGCCTTTGATATGTAGCGGGGCGGTACCGTTTTCTTGAGTAACGATCTCCGCGCCCATTTGTGCCAAAGGCGCAGTCACTCGCTTCATTGGCCGGGATTCAAGCGACTTGTCGCCGGTTAACACGCAGTCGAACGGCTGTCCGGCCAACAGCCCGGACAATAGCCGCATCGAGGTGCCGGAGTTGCCCAGGTACAACGGTTTTTCCGGGGCCCTTAAACCATGCTTGCCGACACCGTGCACGGTCACTTCGCCGTTGACAGGCCCTTCGATTTGTACGCCCATCGCCCGGAAGGCTTCCAAGGTACACATTGCATCTTCGGCGTTCAAAAAGCCGGTGACGTGGGTAACGCCGTCGGCCAGCGAGCCGAGCATGATGGAGCGGTGCGACATCGATTTATCGCCGGGCACGCGAATCTCGCCGTTCAGGCTGCCGCCGGGTTGGACTTGGAAAATGACGTTAGTGGATGAGGACATAGTGGTTAGGTTGGATCGTCAAAAATTTCGAGAAAACGTTGCCGGGCCTGCTTGGCGTAGCTGAAAGTTTCGAACAACGCGGAAGCGTCGCCGTTATGCAGCAGGTGCTCGACTTGATTAAGCTCCGCTTGAAATTGTTGAATCAGCGGAATGATTTCCTGTTTATTGGCCAGACAAATGTCCTGCCACATGGTGGGGTCGCTGGACGCGATACGGCTGAAATCGCGAAACCCGCCGGCCGCGTATTTGAAAATTTCGCGCTGCTCGTCCTTGCGGCCCAGCATGCCGACCAACGCAAAGGCCAGAATATGCGGCAGATGGCTGGTAGCGGCGAGCACGGTATCGTGGTGCTCCACGCTCATGATGGCCACGCTGGAGCCGATGCGTCGCCAGAACGCACTGAATTGATCCACGGCCCGCGGGTCGGTGGACGGCAACGGCGTCAAAATCAGCCGGCGGTTTTTGTATAAATCGACTTTCGCCGCTTCGACCCCGCTGCGCTCGGCGCCGGCGATCGGATGTGCCGGCACGAAATTGCTCGGCACCTTGCCGAACACCGCACGCGCGGCCTCGACCACGCTGCCCTTGGTACTGCCGGCGTCGCTATAAAGCGTTTGCGAATTCCAATAGGGTTTAAGTTGCTCGAAGATGGCTTGCATGCTGCCAACCGGCGTGCAAATGATCACGCAATCGGTACCGGCCATCGCTTGGGCCGGATCGGTATAAAACGCGTCGATGACGCCCAACTCGACCGCGCGCTGCATGTTGGGCAGATTCTTCTCCCGGCCCAGCGCCACTACCTGTTTGCACAAACCCTCGGCGCGGGCGGCCTTGGCGATCGAGCCGCCAATCAAGCCAACTCCGATGATGCATAGGCGCTCAAACACCTTGCAATACCTGGGACAATGCGTCGATGAAGATTCGGTTTTCGCGTTCGGTACCGATGCTGACTCGCAAATGATTGGGCATTTCGTAATTGCCGACCGGGCGCACGATGACGCCTTTTTGCAGCAAGGCTTGGTAGAGCGGCATCGCCGGCTGTCGCATATCGACCGCCACGAAATTGCCGGAAGATGGAATCCAAGGCAAACCCAAGGCTTCGAAGGCTGATGTCAATTGCGCCATACCGGCATTGTTGACAGCAATGGTCTCGGTCAAATAATCGGCATCCGTCAGGGCGGCTTCCGCAGCCGCCAACGCCAACATATTACCGTTAAACGGCTGGCGCACCCTATTCAGCAAATCGGCCACCTCCGGCGACGATACGCCGAAGCCTATGCGCAAGCCGGCCAATCCGTAGGCCTTGGAAAAGGTGCGAGCGATGATCAAATTCGGGTACTTATCCGGCCAGTGCATGGATTCGGTGCGCACGGCTGGATCGACGAATTCGTAATAGGCTTCGTCGAGCACACATAACACTGACTTCGGCAGCGAGGCGATAAACTCTTCGACGGCTTGCGCAGCCAACAAGGTGCCGGTCGGATTATTCGGGTTGGCGATGAATACTACCCGGGTAAGGTCGGTCACCGCCGCGCGCATGGCGTCCAAATCGTGGCCGTAAGCCTTGGCCGGCACGACCACGGCTTTGGCACCGACTGCTTGAGTCAGGATGGGATATAAAGCAAAGGCATGCTGAGCAAATACGACTTCATGCTCGGGAGCGACGAAGGTGCGCATCACCAATTCCAGAATCTCGCTGGAACCGTTGCCAAGCGTGATTTGTGCCGCATCCACTCTCCAGCGGGCCGATAACGCCGTCTTTAGCGTGAAACCGCTGCCGTCCGGATAACGGCTTATTTCCGGCAAAGTATTGCGAATGGCCTCTGCGACTTTCCGGCCGGTCCCCAACGGATTCTCGTTCGACGCCAGCTTGATGACTTCGCTCAAACCCAGCTCGCGCTGCAATTCTTCCGCCGGTTTACCCGGCACATATGGCATCAGTTGTTGAACGCCGTCTAAAGCAAGAGATAAAAATAAATTCATGAAGCAAAAAGATTAAATGACTGCCTTGGGATACGAGCCGAGCACTTTCAGCATTTTGACGTTGTTCTCCAAGGTTTTCAGTGCCTTGTCGACATCGTCGTCATCGCGATGCCCTTCGATATCGATAAAAAACACATATTCCCACAAACCTTGCCGGGACGGCCGGGATTCGATGTGGGTCATGCTGATGCCATACTCGGCGAACGGCTCCAAAATCCGATGCAATGCCCCCGGTTGGTTGCCGGTCGACACCAGAATCGAGGTTTTATCGAAACCGGTCGAAACCGGTTGTAAGCGTCCGACAACGATGAAACGTGTGGTGTTGTTGGCTTCGTCTTCAATGTGTCTGGCGATCACGTTCAAGTCGTACAATTCCGCCGCAGTCAAGCCGGCGATCGCCGCCTTACCGTGGTCCAGCGATGCCAAGCGCGCGGCTTCGGCGTTGCTGCTAACCGCCGTGCACGGCACGCCGGGCAGATTGGCGGTCAACCATTGCCGGCACTGGGCCAGCGATTGTTGATGGGAAAATACCTCGCCAATCCCGACCAAGCCTTCCATCTTGCCCAGCAAGTTCTGATGGACGCGGATTTCGACCTCGCCGCAGATTTGCAGGGGGCTGTCCATGAAGCGATCCAGCGTATGGGCGATGACGCCTTCGGTGGAGTTTTCGACCGGCACGACGCCGAACTGGCAATGACCGGTCTCTACCGCCTGGAAGATTTCATGAATCGTCGGGACCGGAGTATCCTGGACCGCGTGTCCGAAATGCTTAAACGTCGCCTGTTGCGAGAAGGTGCCGGCAGGGCCGAGGAAGGCGACTTCCAGCGGTTTTTCCAGAGCGAGACAAGCCGACATCAACTCCCGGAACAAATGTGCGGCGGACTGATCGCCTAACGGGCCAGGATTGATCTCCATGATGCGCCGCAACACCTGCGCCTCGCGATCAGGGCGGTAGAAACTGCCGGTCTCGCCTTCGGCCTGCTTGGTACGCGCGACTTCCAGCGCGCAACTGGCGCGCTGATTGATCAAGTCGAGAATCTGCCGATCTATGGCATCGATACGCTGGCGCAGTTCGGACAAAGGAATGATCGCGGTCATAAGCCTTAATGAGTACGCTCGAACTCGGCCATGAATTCGATCAAGGCCTCGACGCCGGCTTCCGGCATCGCATTATAGATGCTGGCGCGCATGCCGCCCACCGAACGATGGCCTGCCAGCGTGCTCAAGCCTTGTTGCTCGGCTTGCGCGAGGAAGGCTTTGTCCAGCGTTGCATCGGCCAATACGAATGGCACATTCATCCGCGACCGGCAGGCCGGATCGACCGGATTGCGGTACAGACTGGAATCGTCGATGGCTTGGTAAAGTTTGTTGGCTTTGCGGATGTTACGTTGTTCGATCGCGACGACGCCGCCCTCGCCTTTCAGCCATTGCAGCGTCAAACCCAACAAATACCAGTTGTAGGTGGCCGGCGTGTTCAACATCGAATCGGCCTTGGCCTGCTGAGCATAGCTGAACACGGCCGGCGTATTCTTGGCCTCCAAGCCCACCAAATCGTCGCGGACGATGACTACCGTCACGCCTGACGGCCCCATGTTTTTCTGCGCGCCGGCGTAGATTAAGCCATAGCGGCCGATATCGACCCGTCTGGACAGGATATTCGACGACATATCGCAAACCAGCGGCAGGTCGCCGGCGTCCGGAATATCGTTAAATTCGACGCCGTGTATCGTTTCGTTGGAAGTGTAGTGCAAGTAGGCGGCTGCCGGATCGACTCGCCAGTCCGCGTAGGCTGGGATTGTCGTGAACGCGGTCGATTCGCCGCTGGCCGCCACCTGGACTTCGCAATATTTGCCGGCTTCCTTGATCGCCGCGGTAGACCAAGCGCCGGTATTAACGTAGCAGGCCTTGGTTTTGCCGTTCAGGATATTTTGCGGAATCATCGCGAATTGCGCGCTGGCGCCGGCCTGTAGAAACAACACCCGATAATTGGCCGGTACCGCCAGCAGTTCGATCAGATCGTTCTTCATTTGCTCGGCAATGGCCATGAAGTGCGGACCGCGATGGCTCATTTCCATCACCGACATACCGCTGCCCCGCCAATCCAACATTTCCTGTTGCGCTTGTAGCAATACCGGTTCCGGCAACATCGACGGACCGGCGCTGAAGTTATAAATCCTGGCCATTATTCTTCCTCTCCTGTCGACGGTGCCGCGTCGCTATCCGGACTTTCGTCGTCGAGATCGCCTTCTTCGTCGCCCAGCGCTTCGATGCGGTCGACGCCAACCACTTTTTCGCCCTTGTCGAGTCGAATCACGGTAACGCCCTGAGTATTGCGACCCACCACCGAAATTTCGTTGACGCGGGTTCGGACCAAGGTACCGCCGTCGGTAATCAGCATGATCTCGTCGGTGTCGTTGACCAGCACCGCCCCGACCACCGCGCCGTTGCGTTCCGAGGTTTGAATCGCAATCAGTCCCTGACCGCCGCGCTTGTGCTGGGTAAACTCTTCGAGCTTGGTGCGTTTGCCGTAGCCGTTTTCGGTGATATTCAATACCGTCCCCTCGCTGGCGACGATCAGCGAAATCACTTTTTGGCCTTCCTGCAAGCGGATACCCCGCACACCGGCAGCGACCCGGCCCATCGAACGTACGTCGCTCTCGTTGAAACAGACCGCCTTACCGTCGCTGCTGAATAACATCACGTTTTGACGGCCGTCGGTCAGCGCGACGCCGACCAGGGTATCGTTATCGCGCAAATCGATCGCGATTTTGCCTTTCGCCAATTGGAATGCGAATTCAGTCAGCGGGGTTTTCTTGACCGTACCGGCCATCGTCGCCATAAACACATATTTGTCCTCGCTGTACTCGCGAACCGACAGCATCGCGTTGATGCGTTCGCCCTCTTCCAACGGCAACAAATTGACGAAAGGCTTGCCACGCGAGGCTCGGCTGGCGACCGGCAACTCGTACACTTTCAGCCAATAGACCTTGCCGCGCGACGAGAAGCACAGGATGGTGTCGTGGGTGTTGGCGATGATCAGTTTTTCGATGAAATCGTTTTCCTTGGTAGCCGTCGCCGATTTACCGCGACCGCCGCGCCGTTGCGCTTTGTAATCGGTCAGCGGCTGGGTTTTGACGTAACCCTCGTGCGACATGGTCACCACCATGTCTTCCTCGGTGATCAGGTCTTCAGCGGTCAGGTTGGAATAATCCTGAACGATTTCGGTTCGGCGCGCATCGGCGTATTGGCTTTTGATTTCTTCCAATTCTTCCTTGATGACTTCCATCAAGCGCACATCGCTGCCCAAAATGAACAAATATTCGTCGATCAATTCCAGCAATTGCCGATATTCGTTGACGATTTTTTCCTGCTCCAGCCCTGTCAAGCGATGCAGACGTAAATCCAGGATGGCTTGAGCCTGATTTTCGGACAGCCGATATAGGCCGTTCGCCAAGCCGAATTCCGCCGGCAAGTCTTCCGGGCGCGAGCGATCCGCATCGGCGCGGTCCAGCAGCGACGCCACCAGACCGGCATTCCAGGATCGTCCCAACAACCCGACTTTAGCTTCCTGCGGATTCGGCGAGGTTTTGATCAGCTCGATCATCTCGTCGATATTGGCCAGTGCTACCGCCAGACCTTCCAAGATATGCGCCCGCTCGCGCGCCTTGCGTAGATTGAAGATCGTCCGGCGCGTCACGATTTCGCGTCTATGGTCGATGAAGGCGGCCAGAATGTCCTTTAAATTCATGCAATGCGGCCGACCGTCGTACAAAGCCACCATGTTGATGCCGAATACGGTTTGCAACTGGGTTTGCTTGTAGAGATTGTTCAACACCACGTCGGCCACTTCGCCGCGCCGCAATTCGACGACCATCCGCATGCCGTCCTTATCCGATTCGTCGCGCAATCCGGAAATGCCCTCCAGCTTGCCTTCCTTGACCAATTCGGCGATTTTTTCCAGCAAGCGGGCTTTGTTGACCTGGTATGGCAGCTCCGTCGTGACGATGGCCTGACGGCCGCTGTCGCCGATGTCCTCAAAATGGCATCGGGCGCGCAGATAGATTCGGCCCCGGCCGGTGGCATACGCTTCGTGTATGCCCGATGCGCCGTTGATGATGCCGGCGGTCGGAAAATCCGGACCGGGTACGATCCCCATCAGCTCGGGAATCGTCAAATCGGGGTTTTCGATCAAGGCCAAACAGGCGCCGACCACTTCGCCGAGGTTGTGCGGCGGGATATTGGTGGCCATGCCGACCGCGATGCCGGAAGAGCCGTTGACCAGTAGATTGGGTACCCTAGTCGGCAGCACCGTGGGTTCGGATTCTGACTCGTCGTAGTTGGCGACGAAATCGACGGTTTCCTTGTCCAGATCGGCCAGCAACTCGTGGGAGATTTTCGCCATCCGCACTTCGGTGTACCGCATGGCCGCCGGCGAATCGCCGTCCACCGAGCCGAAGTTGCCCTGACCGTCGATCAACATGTAACGCAGCGAAAACGGTTGCGCCATTCGGACGATGGTGTCGTAAACCGCGGTATCGCCGTGCGGGTGGTATTTACCGATCACGTCACCGACGACGCGGGCGGATTTTTTATACGGTTTGTTCCAATCGTTGCCCAGTTCGCTCATCGCGTACAGTACGCGGCGGTGCACCGGCTTCAGGCCGTCCCTGACATCGGGAAGCGCCCTACCGACGATGACGCTCATCGCGTAATCGAGATAGGACTGTTTCATCTCGTCTTCGAGATTGACAGGAATGATTTCTTTAGCGAAGTCTGACATGGGTCCGTGATTCCATAGCGGTCGACGGCAAGCGCATCGACGGGTGGGCCTGAGTTGTCAATTCCATTTACTCAGTACCGACAGGTTTGTAAAGCCGGCAATTATAGCAAACGCCCCCCAGCCACGTCAGGCAAAAATCTCCGCCAAAAAGTTTTGCATCGCTTGCCAGGAACGCCGGTCGGCGAGCGGCTGGTACACCGTACCGAACCCCGGATTATTGGCCACCGGGTTGGTAAACGCGTGCAGGGTGTGACCGTAGCTATGCAGTTGCCAATCGGCACCGGCTTTGGTTAATTCGGCTTGCAGCGCGATAACCTGCTCCATCGGCACCATTGGATCGTCATGACCGTGCAAGGCCAAAACCTTGGCTTTTATCATGGGCTCCGGAATGTTGGCGGGCGGCGAGAATAGACCGTGGAAGGCCACCACGCCTTGAATATCGGCGCCGGTCCTGGCTAAATCCAACGCGCACAAACCGCCGAAGCAAAAGCCGATCGCCGCGATTTTACGATTATCGGCCCACGGCAATAATTTGGCCGCCGCCAGCGCCGCCAGCGTCCTACGCTGCAACAAGGCGCGATTCGCCATGAACGGCTGCATCAACTTGGCATTTTCATCCGGGCCACTGCCTAACACGCCTTTTCCGTACATATCGACCGCAAACCCCAAGTAGCCCAATTCCGCCAATTTTCGAGCCTTGCCGGCGACAAATTCGTCCCGCCCACCCCAAGCGTGATGAATCAACACCAGCGGGCGCTGGCCGTTAACCGCGTCGTCGTACGCGAAATACCCTTCCAGCAAGGTCTCTTGATCCAGATAAGCAACCGTGTTTGCCACTATGGCCATGTCCTAACTCCTTTGGATGGTTACAAACGACCGGTCTGACGCAGGGACTCCAGAAAGGCTTCGGAGGCTTGTTCGACCAAATCCAATACCCGTTCGAAGCCGTAACTGCCGCCATAGTACGGATCGGGGACCTCATGCTCCAGTAGATGCGGCGCATACTCCAAAAACAAACGGATTTTATGCCGATGATCAGGCGGACAAAGCTCGGTCAGACTCTCCCGGTTTTCGCTATCCATCGCCAAAATATGGTCGAAATGGGCAAAATCCGCTGCCGATACCTTGCGTGCGCGCAGGTGTTTCAATTCCACGCCGCGATCGCGAGCGGCTTTTTGCGCGCGTAAATCCGGCGCGTCGCCGACGTGATAGGCATGCGTGCCAGCGGAATCGATCTGAAAGCGATCGGCCAAATTTTGACTTTCGATCAAATTGGAAAACACGCCTTCCGCCGTCGGCGAGCGGCAAATATTGCCCATGCAGACAAAGAGTACTTTAATTTTATTCATATAGGTCAATTACTTACTAAATTAATCGCTGCAAGATCGCTTCTAGAATCGCCAACCTTGAGTCTTTGACAACAAAGCTAGCGCGCCTATTTTAGTCGTCCGGCGGGATTTTAGGGTAGAGATGCGGCCTTTGGTCGACAAGAACCCTCAACCGATACGCTCGCTCGGGGAAGAGCCTACTCGTTCCCTGTGCTTGCTCCATAAACCTAAAAAGAGCAGTTTGGCGATGAAAAATCCCGTTCGTCCTGAGCTTGTCGAAGGGCGCGCGGGATTTTTCATTCACCCGTTTGGTGAGTGTATTGCGAGCCGTCCATGCTTCGACGTTGCTCAGCACGAACGGCCCGCAATACACGCCAACTGCCCTTTTTAGGATAAAACGCCACCATCGCTATAAAAATCGCACAATAGACCAATCAGCCGCGGCATTTGAGCTGATAGTATTCGTCGGAGACTTTAGTTGGCGTGGTGCTTTTGCTGAGGCAAGGACCATCGTCGGTGACAATAAAAAAGGGGCCTTCCGGCCCCTTGTTTGGCTTACAGTGCGGATTAGTTGAAAGCCTTGCCTGGCGTGCCGGGGAGATGCGGCATGCTTTGTGTCGGAAATTCGCCGCTCAGTGCGTTCAAAAATGCGACGATGTCTGCTACTTCGGCGTCGGACAATTCCTTATTCAATTGCAGTTTTGCCATCAACCATACGGCTCTGTCCAAGGTTTTCACGGAGCCGTTGTGAAAATACGGTGCGGTCAGAGCGACATTCCGTAACGTAGGCACTTTCCAGAAATGCTTGTCCGCATCGCTTTTGGTGACTTCGGCGCGGCCCAAATCTTTTTGGAAATGGTATTGCGCTTCGAAATATCCGTTGGAATTCACTGGGAATTTTTGGAACATGCCGGCACCGTTAAAGGCTGGACCGCTGTGGCAACTGGTGCAACCGATTTCGACGGCTTTTTTCATGCCGCGTACTTGTTGTTCGGTCATGGCGTTGGTATCGCCTTCGACATATTTGTCGTAAGCACTGTTAGGCGTAATTAGCGTACGTTCGTAAGCCGCGATAGCCTTGGTCGCATTATCCTTACTGATCGAGTCCTTGCCGAAGGCTTTTTCGAACGCATCTTGGTAGCCTTCGATGGTTTTCAGGCGAGCTACCACGTCGTCCCAGCTTTTCATGCCCATTTCAATCGGGTTGGTGACTGGACCGGCGGCTTGCTCTTCCAGGCTGGCCGCGCGGCCATCCCAAAATTGCACTGCGTTGAAAGCCGCATTCCAGACCGTCGGCGCGCTACGTCCACCGGTTTGACCGTTCACGCCCATCGAGTTGGGTCGATTATCTTCGCCGCCCAGCATGGTGTTGTGGCAAGAGGCGCAAGCCACGGTGCCGGTCGACGACAATCGCGGATCGTGGTAAAGCATTTTTCCCAACGAGACTTTTTCGGCTGTGGTGGGATTGTTTTCCGGTGCCGGAGCGCTGGCCGGCAAGGATTCCGCGCCTGATGCGGACAAGGAACCGGTCATCGCCAACGCGGCGACCAGCAAACGAATTTTTAACATAACCATCCTCCTAAAAGTAATTATTGTTAGCTCAAGGCTGCCGAATTGTAAGATATTGCCGCGCGGCAGGTAAATCTAAATGCACGGTCGCCACTGCTACGGCTTGGCCCATGCTTGAAGTTGAAAAAAGACAGAGGAGTTCGTGTTTTAGAGTACTGAATGTTCTCCATTCCCCGCCTATCCGTGGTAGCTCGACATCTTCATGGGTTTTCCGGCTGCAAGCCATCGCGCAACCGCGCTAATTGTAGCTGGGCTTCGTCGATTGCAAAGCGATCGATTGATTTGGCGATCGCGTCAAGTTCCGCCTGCCATCCCCCCCCTGCCGCCAGCGCCCGCAGCTCCGCGAGCGCCGATTCTACCGCGCCAAGATCGGTGTCCAAGATCCTCGCCAAACGCTCGGCGGCCTTGGCGACTTCCTGGGTATTGACGACGGGTTTCGGCTCCACCACGTTTTCCGGCTGTTTCGCCGCCAAATCGGTCAATTCGAGGATAATCCGCGCCAAGCATTGCTCCAAATCGGCGAGTTGCGCTTCGGCCGGCGGGTGGCTTTGCTTTAACACCGCGTCAACAGAGGAGGCCGCTTCGAACAAGGCTTGCGCGCCCAGGTTGCCGCTGACGCCTTTCAGCGCGTGGCAATGCGCTTCCGCTTCTTCGAAACGCCCCGCTTCGATCGAAGCACGCAGTTCTGTCACCGAGTCGGCGTAATGCGCTAAAAATCGCAGCAATTGCCGCCGATAAGCCTCCGAATTGCCGCCGATGCGCCGAATGCCCTGCGCGACATCGATATGACGTAAACACTGCAGATCCGCCGGGTATGCGACGCTAGCCGTTGCCGAGGCTGGGGGAGTCTGGCTCCCGGTGCCGGCGATCCAGGTGGTCAACGAAGCCAGCAAACGCTCGGGATCGATCGGTTTGGTGATATGGTCGTTCATGCCGGCTTGCAGACTTTTTTCGACGTCTTGCGCCATGGCGTGCGCCGTCATCGCGATAATCGGCATCGCACCGAAGCGGTCGGCGCCGTCGGCTTGGGTTAGCGACCGGATTTGCCGTACCGCTTCCAAGCCGTCCAGCACCGGCATCTGAATATCCATTAACACCGCGTCGTAAGCTGTCTGACAGACTTTCCGCACCGCCTCCTCGCCATTCACTGCCTCGTCTACCTCCAGGCCGTGTCCGCGCAATAATTCGCCGGCAAACTCACGGTTGATTTCGTTATCCTCAACCAGCAAGATGCGGCGACCGTGTAATGGTCCGGTTTCCACGCCACCTGTCAGGCGCGGCTTGAATTTGTCGGCCATGCCCTGGATACGGCCACGTCCCAAGGCCGACAGGATGGCATCCAGCAAAGACGACGGCGAGACAGGTTTGATCAAGAAACCGTCGATGCCGACCTTGTCCGCCAGGCGCATGACGTCCTCGTTGCCGTAAGCGGTGACCATGATCGCCTTAAGCCCGGCCAAGCGAGGGTCGGCGCGCATTTGTTCCACCACTTCATCGCCGTTCATGCCAGGCATGTGCCAGTCCACCAACACCAGTTCGTAGGATTGAGTTGCGGTCGCTTGGCGCAATTCGGTCAAGGCTTCGGCACCGCTGGCGGCAACCCCTATGCGTACGCCGAACGGCCTGAGCATATCGGCAATGATTTCCCGCGACGCTTCGTTGTCGTCCACCACCAACACCCAGACGTCGGCCAACAGCCGGCCAACCTTGTCCTCCAGCGATTGCGGCCGCAGCGCGCCGTCACCGACAATACCCAAACGCGCGGTAAAGCAAAACGTCGTCCCCAGACCCGGCTCCGACCAATCGATCCAGATTCGGCCACGCATCATTTCCACCAGTTTCTTGGAAATGGCCAGTCCCAAGCCGGTACCGCCAAAGCGCCGACTAGTGCCTTGGTCGGCCTGAGTAAATTCGGTGAACAATTTATCGCGGTCGGTTCGCGACATGCCGATGCCGGTATCCCGCACCGTGACCAGCAGTTCCATTTCGGTCGGCGCGACGACGCGGCCGTGAAACGCCAGTTCCAATTCGCCGCGCTCGGTAAATTTCAACGCGTTGCTACACAAATTGGTCAACACCTGCCCAAGACGCAACGGATCGCCGATTAACAGCGACGGAATTTCCGGGTCGTGCCGAATCAAAAACTCGATATTTTTTAAGCCGGCTTGATACCCGATGACATCGGCCAATTGATCGACGACCGCATCGAATCGGAATTCGGCTTGCTCCAACGTCAGTTTACCGGCCTCGATCTTGGAAAAATCCAGAATGTCGTTAAGGATGCCTAACAAGGCCCTAGCCGAGCTATATGCTTTGGCCAAATAGTTGCGCTGCGACGCGCTGAGTTCGGTTTGCAGCGCAAGATGCAGCATGCCCAGCACGCCGTTCATCGGCGTGCGGATCTCGTGCGACATATTGGCAAGAAACTGACTTTTGGTTTGAGTGGCCGATTCGGCCGCATCGCGAGCTTCCTTCAGCGCGGTTTCGTATTGTTTGCGTAACGTGACGTCTTCGTAGGTACTGACGAAACCACCGTCGGAAATCGGCCCGCCGCTGATTTCCAACACCTTGCCGTCGGCCCGCGTCCACACGTAGCGGTGTGGTTGAAAGCGACTGATTCTTTCCAGGGCTTCGCGCAACTCGGCCTTGGTTTCGGCGTAACGCAAGGCATCGTCATGTAAATCAAAACGTTCGAAATCGCTGTGATCGCGGCCGGTTTGCAACAATTCTTCCGGATAGCCGCGCACGAGAGCCAATTGCTTGTTCCACACCAGCAATTTCAAATTGGCGTCGAAGGCAATCAAGCCTTGCGACATGCTGTCCAGCACTGTCGTCAATATCGCGCCGTTGTGCGCCAGTTTGACGTTGGTTTCGGCTAACTCGGCGGTCCGCGCCGCCACTCGGCGTTCCAGGTCCTCATTGACCGCCGCCAGTTGATGGCGGCTTTCCGCCAACTGGCGATCGCGGTTTTCGATCGTCGCGATCATGGTGTTAAACGCTGAAATCAATGCGCCGAGTTCGTCGTTGCTGTGGCGCTCGGCGCGCAGCGTGTAATCCTGACTGCGGTTGATGGTCTCGACGGTTTTTTTTAGCTTAACCAACGGCGCCGAGATCACCCTCTGCAAGCGCGAAGCCATCAAAAATGCGATGGCACCCGCCAATACCACGATTAGCGATGCCGCGATCAACGAACCCCGCCAGAGATTATTCAGTTCCGCCAAACTGGCCACGATCAACACCCGTCCGACATGCTGACCGTCCAATTCGATATCCTCGGCCATTCGACAAAATTGCTCACCGAAAACCGCCAGTCCGACCTGTTGCCGCGCCGGCCACGAGGCCGGACAAGATTCGCCCCGCCGATATTCGGCGAATAAGCCGCCCTCGGCGTTGTAAATACAGGCGGACACCACCGCGGGCTTGACGCCCAACGCGCTAAGATTGGCTTCGGCGACGCCCGGATCCCCGAAGGACAAGGCGACGGTGCTGCGGCCGGACACAATCCGCGCCAACGACTGCAAGTCCTTGGCCATATCTTCTTTCAGACGCATGCGCTCGTGCACGACGAAACCGGTTCCGGCCAGTAACAGCGCGACCAGGCTGGTTACCAAGATAATCAGCACCAATTTAGTTTTGATATTGACGTCGAGTGAGCGGACCGGCATGGTTTTCAAGGTTTGGAGGGAACGACGATACGGGCAATTTCCATCAACAAGGCATTAACCTTGAGTTGAGCGCCGGCGACCGTTTGGGGGTTGATTTCGACTTTAATCTGATCTTGTTCGCGGTAAAAGCCTATCCCGCCGCCGCGCGCCGCGAATCCATGTTGGTCGCTGACGGTCAACACCGCCCTGCTCTTCGTTTGCTGTAACAGTCCCGGCAACATCGCCGAATCCCCATCGATGTACAGCAATTGGCATATCTGCAACTCCTCGGTTCCGGACCAGATTTGCAAGGCTCTACCCTTACTATCGCGGCTGGCCAATTCGCCGAGTTGTTCGACCACCGCGTCGGCGCCGACCACGCAAACATGCAAGGGTTCGTCGCCGGGCGTCGGCCATTCGACCAGTCGGGTGAAATTAAACAAATATCCGGCCTTGATTTTCGCGTCGGCACTATCCGCCGCCACCGGCCAAGCCAACCAACACATCGCCCACAAGGCGATAAGGCGATAACGGATCGCCGAAATGCGGGCAGCGCGCATTAGAACTCCAGCCGCGCCGTCAATTTCAGCGTCAGCGGCGGACCGGCCAAAATCGACGTCGGCGCGCCGAAGTCGGTCGAGGCGAAGTTGCTATTAAAAGCGCCGTAATTTTTGAAGTCGAACAAGTTCAAGACGTCCAAACGTAACTTAAATCGCGTATCTCGCGGAGTGTCGAAATTTTTGATTAACGCAATATCGAATTGCCGATAGCCCCACCATTCGCCGGGAAAAATAAAGTCGTAACCACGCGGCGTGTAGGTATCGAAACGGCAGGCACCGCTGGTGCAATTGATGCCGTAGCGGGTTTCGGGCGTGGCCAGCGTCAATTTGGCGGCGAAGACCACATCCCACGGTAAATCGACGCTTGCGGTGGTTACGATTTTATGGGCGCGTACTCCAGAGGTATCGAGCCAACCGACGCTGTGAGTATCCGGCTTTTCAAATAAATAGCTGCTGTTATCCACGAAGGATTGCGGCTTGTTTTCCTGAGAGTCGGTATAGGTATAAGCAAAACTAGCCCCCCAACCGCTTTCCTTGACGTAAGGCTTCTCGGCTTTTAAATACACCGAATTGGTTTTGGTTTGCACGCCGTTGTCGAACAGGATCAACTGACCGTAGCCCGGAACCGCTTGAAAAGTACCGCCAAGGTCGCTGCCGGCCCGGTAAAAGCTGCCGTCGGCATTACGTCCGCCCAGCACGCCCACCAAACCATCGTAGCTATGCACGTGCGACACCGCCAGTTCGGTATACCAATCGCCGATACGGTTGCGGATGCCAAGGCTGAATTGATCGGCGAACGGCGTTTTCAGGTTGTTGCGCATTAAGTTGATTTCCCGGTTGGCCGGGGTGGCGCCGGTCAATGAGCTGAGTTGCTCGCCGTTGTAATTCAAATAGGCCGGATCCCAGGCGATGCAGTCGGCCGCCGCGCCGCAATCGTAGTTCGGATCGCCTTGAAACGCCACGCTGAACGACGGGTAACTGCCTTTAGTGCGCTCCAACTGCAACACGTCGTAAATGTTGCGGTCGTAGGCTCTCCCATAACCGCCGAACACGACGTGGCGCTGATCGCCGTCGAAGTCGTAGGCAAAACCCAGGCGCGGCGCGATGTTGTCGGCGTCGGCTCGGCGGTTATGGCCGTTGCTGAGATAATCCTCAAGATTGTAGCCGCCGCGGCCGCCGGCGATATTGCTCCAGTCGCGCAACGCGCTCGCCACGCCTGTCGGCGTGACGAAATTCAAGTAGCCGGGGTTGTATTCGTAATCCCAGCGCGCGCCCAAACTTAAACTTAGATGTCGATTCAATTCCCAGTCGTCTTGCAGATAGAGTCCGACTTGACTGACGTCGGTCGATGTCGCGCCGTTGCCGTCGCCCAATCCGGCCATCGGCGCGGCCCAAGTGACCCGGTAGGGCGTCCCGTCCGGGTTGTTCAGGTTGTAGCTGAATTGAGGATTGTAGGGATCGCGTTCCAGTGCGTTCAATTCGATGTACTTCAGCTTTGCGCCGACTTTGACGACGTGCGAACCGTGCCAATTCAAGCCGCTGAAGGTCAAATCGTCTTGCAAGCCAGGACCGCGTTGGCCTTTGTCTTGAAAGTTACCGGCGCCGCCGCCGTTCAGGACCGTGACGCTGCTTAAATTACCGCCGCTTAGGCTACCATCCAAACGCTGTAGCAACTGTCCGGCATTCAAATGCGCCGGCTGTTGCCGCCAATGGCTATCCTCGTAGGTGAAGCGCGCTTCGTTAACCCAGTGTTCGGCGGTGTATTGATACTTGAAGTCCAGGCGTTTTTCGGCGTTGCCCTTGTCCAGCGCGTTCGGTTCGGCATTGCCGCCGCCGATACCCAGTATTTGCGTTTCGTCGCGCAATTTAAACGAGGCCTCTAGCGAGTTGCGCTCGTCCAGCGCCCAATCCAGCTTGGCGAAGAACAGATCGGCTTCGAACGGCCGATTCGCCTCGCCGAGCAGGGATTGGTAGCGGGCCGGCAGCGCCCCACCGTCCGCGGTGCGCACGCCGGCGAAATCGTCGTTTTGTTTGCGCTCGTAAGCGACGAAAAAATGCGCCACGTCGCGGGCGATCGGTCCGCTCAAGGTCACGCCGTATTGGGCCTGCATATTGTCGTAGCGTCCGTTCAGCGTTTCGCTGGGCGTGGCGGCGCGCAAATCTTGATTGGTGTGGTCGTAAAAGGTCTCGCCGTGAAACTGATTGCCGCCGGATTTGGTCTGCACCGAAATCACCGCGCCGCTGGCTTGATCGAACTCGGCTTTGTAGTTTTGACTGATCACTTTGTATTCGGCGACCGCCGATTCCGGAAACACGTTCCCTCGACTGGAATCCTGGCCGGCCACGCCGCCGCGCACCACGTAATTTTTTTGGCTGACGCCGTCGATATAGAGATTGACGCTGTCCGGACGCTGACCGCCGCTTTGCAAGCGGGTACTGCCGTCCTGATCGGTTACCACGTTGACGCCGGGCGCCAGATCGGCGTAGTTCAGGAAGTTGCGGTTGATCTGCGGCAAGCGTTGCATTTGTTCCGGCGTCAGGTAGGTCGCCAGCTCCGGGTTGCGGATTTCCGATGCGGTTGAAGCGGATTCGGTGCCGGCTTCGGCACCGACCGCCAAGTCCAGCGTCATGGCCTGTCCGACTTGCAAGGTCAGCGCCTGCTCGATGCTGCGGCCATCCGGCGCCAATACTTTCAACGAATAGCGGCCGGGCCGCAATGCCATCAACACATAGCTGCCGCCCTCGCGCGACACGGTGCGGGTCGAAAAGCCGCGATCCAAATGGGTGACGATGATTTGGGCGCCCGCTTGATCGGCTAAGCCGGGCATTTCGACCCGCCCGCGTAGCGTCGCCATGCTGGGGTCGGCCCGAGCCGGCAGCCACCACGCCACGCTCAACAGGCCGATACCGGCCAGCCGGCCAGCCTGCGCTGGCATCGACCGAAGCCATTTGAACGGAGCTGAGCTTTGGTCCGGCATGCCTTCACGCGTCCGATTCGGTATAGCTGGCGGCCGCCACCGGCGAGGGCTGGCCAATGTAATAGCCCTGGGAATAATCGATACCCAGTTCCTTGACCTTGGCCTGGATACGCGGACTGCCGACGAATTCAGCGATCGTCTTCATCCCCAGGCGCCGCGCCGCATCGACGATGACGTGAGCGATCGCTTGCGAATCGCGGCTATCGATGATGTTCATGATGATGGAACCGTCGATTTTTAAATAATCGATCTTCAGCCGTAACAAATGCGCGAAATTGGAATAGCCGCTGCCGAAATCGTCGATCGCGAAACGGCAACCTCGGGCCTTCAGCTTTTCAATAAACTCGGCGATCTCGCCGTAATTTTCGATACCTTCGGTCTCGGTGATTTCCAAGACGATGCGCGGCCCAACCTCCGGCGGCGACAGGCGATCGTACAGAAACGCGGCGGTATCGGCGTCGATGATGTCTTCGACGGTTAAATTCAGCGCCATCAAACCGCTACAATGGGGCAAGGCCTCGATCACTTTGTTGACCATGGTTTTGGTCAGCGCCGTATATTGGCGGGAGCGTTTGGCCACGCCGAGAAAGGTAGGTGGAATCACCGTGCCGTCCTCGTCTATCATCCGCATCAAGGCTTCGTATTCGACAATCCGGCCGGTGGCATTGTCGACGATGGGCTGGTAGTAGGGCACGATCCGGCCGCTGGCTAACGCCGAGCGAATCTTTTGGCTCCAGCGGATGTTGTCGCGGTAATGCGATTTGACCTCCATTTCCTCATCGTAGATCAGGTAATCGCGTTGTTCGGCCCTGGCCCTGGCCAACGCCAGCGCGGCATGGGTATAACAGTTGTCGGTACCCTGGCAAATCCCGGCAGTGACTTGAATGAAAATACGGTCCTCGTCGCAATCGACCGGTTCTTCCTCCAAGTGCCGCATGATGCGGGCTATCAAGGACGCGAACTGCTCCAGCGTGCAATCGTCGCCAACCGCCAGCATCGCGAACAAATCGCCGCCAATGCGGTAGGCTTCGACCCAGCCGCCGCCCATCCGGTCCAAACGTCGGCCGATTTCCAATAAAACCTTGTCGCCGTTGGCCAAGCCGTAAAAGTCATTGATGGCCTTGAATTGGTCGATATTGATCATGCCGAGCAAAGGACGGCTGGCGGCTTCCAAGTCCTGCATCAATTTGACGCGGTTGGGCAGTCCGGTCAATTTGTCGGTGGCTTGTTCGCGGATCAGTTCTTCCTGGTGTATCAAGCAAGTGACGTCCACGCTGCAAGACATGTATTCGCTGGGACGGCCGTCGGCACCGACTACCGGTACGATGGTATTGTTGATGTAAACCGTGTCGCCATTCTTGCGGCGATTGCAATAAATCCCGCGCCAAACATCACCGCCGGCGATGGTCTGCCACATTTCCCGAAACAAACTGCATGGCGTATCCGGATCGGCAATGAGTTTATGGGTTTTTCCGATGACTTCGTCGCGGCTGTAACCGTAGGTATCGACAAAGGCATCGTTGACGAAGGTGATCACGCCGGCCGCGTCGGTACGCGAGACGATGTTGGCGGCATCGGTTGCCCGAGTATACTCGTTGAGCCGGTGCAGGCGACCTTCCAGCGCGCGCCGCAGGCGACTCAGTTCCAGGTGCGTTTTGACTCTGGCGCGAACTTCGTCGATATCGAAGGGTTTGGTGATGTAGTCCCCAGCCCCCAACGAAAAGCCGCGGATTTTTTCGATCGCGGCGTCAACCACCGACACGAACAAAATCGGAATCGCTTCGGTGGCTGGATTTTCCTTGATACGCTGGCAGACTTCATAACCGTCCATGCCCGGCATCATCACGTCCAGCAACAATAAATCCGGCGGGGTGGGGCCGAATACCAAGTCCAGAGCTTTTTGGCCATCGGTGGCAACCAGTATGCCGTAGTCGCCCTTCAAGGCTTCCAGCAGACCATGAATGTTCTCCGGTAAATCGTCGACAACCAAAATGGTTGGTCGGGACTTGCTGACAAAATTGGCATTTTTACTCATGAATTCGTAAGACTCGGGCAGTGAAGCCAATTATAGTCGGCCATAGCGTTTACGATAGGCGGCTAGGGCCAAGTGGGTTCGGACTCTGGCCAGCAAGGTTTCCGGCACGACCGGCTTGGTCAAATAATCCGCCGCACCCATCTGAAATCCCTTGGCTTCGTCGCCCGACTCCGATGCGGCGGTTACGAAGATCACCGGGATGTCGGCAGTGGCGTCCGAGGCCTGCAAGCATTCCAACACCTGGTAGCCATCCATTTCCGGCATCACCACGTCCAGCAGAATCAAATCCGGCACGGGTTGGCGCTGGGCGATCTCCAAGGCTTTCTCGCCGGAGGTTGCCGCCAGAATCGCATACTCGCCGCGGAGTATGTTCAATAGGGTGTGCAAGTTCTCGTGAACATCGTCGACGATCAAAATCCTGGATTTGTCGCCGGCGCTATAAGTGTCAGGCATGGACGCCGCCTCCCAACGGCTGAAATAATGTCTTTAGTGAATTCAATGGCCTACTGATTGCCGAATCGGCACAAGCCGGTTCCGCAGTTTGATTCGAGACAAACATCAACGCTTGCCTCGCAGCCCTGTCGAACCCGCGCTCACCTCGATCCACCTTGCATTTGCTGGGTGTATCGAGTATCCTACCAAGGATAAATCAGTCACCGTTTTTTAAAAAAAGCCTTCCGGCTATCGCCGAGGGGTTGAACAACCTTAGCATGTTTCTTCCGACTGATTCACACCTGGAGAGATGGCCGAGCGGTCGAAGGCGCACGCCTGGAAAGTGTGTATACGGCAACGTATCAAGGGTTCGAATCCCTTTCTCTCCGCCACCGAATATTTTAAGGCCTTGATAAACTCCAGTTTATCAAGGCCTTTTTTATTGTTTGAATTTCCAGTTCGAGCCTGTCTTAGTTTTACCATCGGATAAGCTCGCCGATTCCTAAATCCTTTTCAAGATGTCGGCTCCCCAATCCGAAGCTTTCGATTAGTTTGCGTGCCGGCCCAGGTTCGAGGCCCGTCCGCACACCGCCGGATGGCTTATGTGCCATGGTCTTCGCTTAGAGCATAATCAGTTTTAGCCTCGTCGTACCCAAGCGGTGGATGAGCTAACGACCGCAGCCGGATTTCGAGGAATAGAAGAGTTTCGGAGACTCCTTACGCTGGTAACATCTGGCTGAACAACGTTGCTGGATAGACCTTACATTTGGCGAGCCGGCGACTTCACGCGATACTGACAACCTTCGATTGCAGAGCAAACTTCATGGAAACCGACAGCGAACAACTGACCGAAATCGAAGCCGCCACTTTGAATCATTACGACCTCAATGCCGAATCGTTTTGGGAAGGCACCAAGGATCATGACGTCAGCCAGAATTATGCGGCATTTTTACGGGCGTTACCGGGAGATCGAGCGCTGGATATTTTGGATCTTGGATGTGGGCCAGGCCGGGATCTGTTCTATTTTAAAACCTTAGGCCACAGACCGGTCGGACTGGACGGTAGCGCGAGATTTTGCGAGATGGCGCGCGCTCACAGTGGCTGTCCGGTATTGCGGCAAAATTTTCTAAGTCTGGATTTGCCGACTCAGGGTTTCGATGGCATTTTCGCCAACGCCTCGCTGTTTCATATACCTAGCCGCGAGTTGCCGCGCGTGCTAGACCAGTTACATGCCGCACTAAGATCCGCTGGGGTCTTGTTTATCTCCAATCCTCGCGGCAACGGTGAAGGTTGGTCCGGACAACGTTACGGCCATTTCATGGAAATTGACGCGAGCCGAACGTTTTTGGCCGCGGCCCGATTCGAGATCCTCGATCACTACTACCGACCGCCGGGCAAGCCCCGCCACGAGCAACCTTGGTTGGCGCTGACCGCGCGCCGATTGGACTGAACCCACCGGCGACCGGCCCGACGAGATCCAGGGTGTTGGTTTTTATTTTTTGCATCGAAATCCGATTCAGGTGGGTTTCGGCTTGCCTAAGGTCCTCTACCAAACGCAAAAACTCGGCTAGTCTTAGGCATTTGGCGAAAACTAAGGAATATCGAGTTGGAAAACCGTAGACCCAACGTGATCGATTTTGAAGCCTCAGGGTTTGGTGTCGACAGCTATCCCATTGAAGTCGGGGTCGTCTTGGCCGACGGTCAAAAATGTTGCGCTTTAATCAAACCGGCTCAAAGCTGGCGGTTTTGGGACGGCGAAGCCGAACGAGTTCACGGCCTTAGCCGTGAGCTGCTGTTGGCGCACGGCAAGCCGATCCAGGTGGTGGTTGGCGAGTTAAACGCCTTTCTCGGTAACCGCGTAGTGTATAGCGACGGTTGGGTCGTCGACAAACCCTGGCTTTCCAGACTGTATTACGACGCCCATGCTCAACCCAGTTTTTATTTAAGTCCGTTGGAAAACATTTTGAAGGAAAGCCAGATGGCGATCTGGAGCGAGATCAAGCACGAAGTGATAGAGACGCTGGCGTTACAACGCCATCGCGCCAGTAGCGATGCGCTGATCGTCCAGGAAACGTTTGCTCGCACCAGGGAAATAAGCGCACTACCTGCTGGATCGCCCGCATGACGACAAAGCGTTCGGACGGAGTCCTACCCTATGTTCCTGGTTATTACGCCTCGCGATAGCACGAGCGGGCAAGCTCGCCAGTAAGGCTATGGCCGCGGTAGCGCGGGCCGACACGTATCCTGGAAACCGGCGAATCTGTCGGTCCGATACCGCGGAAATTGATTCAACAAACGCCTGCGCAAGCAAAAAGTCGTAGTTTATTTTAAGTCGCCTAGCTTACCGCCTACCCCATTCGGCATACCACTCTTTACGTGGCAGCTGCTATGGTCAGCGCTCGCCGTGGCTTTTCAACGTATTATCCGCTAGGCGCAAAGTCAGGATTAGTTGTTGTTTGTCCGATTTGAGCAACGCTGTTTTGCGAGTTCTGCATTCAGAGCCATGGCGGGCACGTTGCGACCCATACCTCGCGTCTGGATCTCGACACCCGCGACAGCGCCAACCCAAATCCCCTCCGAAACGGCGAGCATTACCGAGAATCCGACAAAATACCATCGCGCGAACGGCTCGATTCGTTTGTGCTTGTGCAAGCGGGGCCGTTGCTGGAACGCCTAGCCCTCATGCTACGCGGATCGCGCTATCGGGCACCATCCGCCGTTTTGCTGGCGGATTCACAAAATAAAGCTATATTGGTAATCTTTAGACTAACATACGCCGTGCTAAGACCCGTGAAAGAGTCGCGAGCAAGGCCTAGGACAGCCTAACCAAAACGATAGAGTATGTGACGAACGCCTATTCGGCGACGGTTGACCGGCTTAATTCCACGAGGAGGCTTGGCGGACCATGGCGCGACGCAAACTGCCCGATTTGCCGATGAAGCAAAAGCTTTTGTATTTGCAGGAGCTGACCGTGGCGCTGGCCTTGCTGTTTACGTTGCCGATCACCAGTCTGACGCAAATTCATCAGGAGCGGAGCCGTTTGGAAACCGAAACCCGTTCATTGAGCACGATGGTGGGATTTAGTGCTAGCGCCGCGCTGTTGTTCGACGACGTCAAGACCGCGAACGGCGTGCTGGCGACCTTGCGCGGTAAACCGGAGATTTTGTCCGCGCAACTCTATAGCAGGGAAGGCTTGTTGTTCGCGCAATATCCCTCAAGCGATACAACGCCGGATGTCCCGCGCGACTTGAGCGACGCGCGCTTGGAAAACTCGAGCAACGGCTGGCGACTGACCGAACAGGTCTTGATATACCCGGTTAGCGGCGAGGGTCCCGAAATCATCGGACATCTGCGAATGGCCGTCGATTTACGGCCGATGTGGCGGACGGTGTTAATCAATATGGCGCAACTGTTCGGCGCGTTGCTGACCGCGGTGGTGCTCGCGGTGTTATTCGGCCGTAATTTGGCCAAATCGATCGCCGCGCCGCTAACCGTCTTGTCGTCGTTGGCACGCAAGGTTTCGCAAGATAACGACTACATGGTGCGGGCCGGCGGCGGCGGAGACGACGAGGTCGGCCAATTGGTCGCCAGCTTCAATTCGATGATAGAACGCCTGCAACAACGGGACGCCGAGTTGGCCAAGCAACGCGAAAATCTAGAAAGGCAAGTCGATCTGCGTACCGTCGACTTGCGCCGAGCCGTCGCGGAGGCGCAGGCCGCCAACGTCGCCAAGTCACAGTTTCTAGCGACGATGAGCCACGAAATCCGCACGCCGATGAACGGTGTATTGGGCATGACCGAATTATTGTTGGGAACCCGGCTGGACGACACTCAACGCCAATATGCGGAAACCGTATTCAGCTCCGCGGAATCGCTATTGACCATTATTAACGATATTCTCGATTTTTCGAAAATCGAAGCCGGCAAATTGCAACTGGAAACCATCGATTTCAGCCTCTACGAACTCATCGAGCAACTGTCGGCGTTGTTCTGGGAACGGGCGCGCGCCAAGCATATCGAGCTGGATTGCAGAATCGACGCCAGCGTCGCCGACGCGGTCCGAGGCGATCCGCACCGTTTGCGGCAAATTCTGACTAACTTGTTATCGAATGCCATCAAATTCACCGAACGCGGCTCGGTGGGTTTGTACGTCTCGGCGGCGGAAGCCGATCCGGCCGCACCGGAACGGCGGCTACCCTTGGTGTTTCGGGTTGTCGATAGCGGCATCGGTATCGCCGAAGAAATCTTGCCTAAACTGTTCAAGCCCTTCAACCAAGCCGACGGATCGACCACCCGCAAATACGGCGGTACCGGCCTGGGATTGGCCATCTGCAAGGAATTGTCCAGTTTGATGGACGGGCGGATCGAAGTGCGCAGCCAGTTGGGCGTCGGCTCGCAGTTCACGGTCTATTTGCCGCTCGCCCCGGCCGGCGCTCTCCTGCCGCCGGTCAACGTCGACCCGATTTTGCGGGGACGACGCGCACTGGTGGTTGCCAACGGCCAGCTGGACGTAGAATGCTTGTGCTTGGAACTCTCCGAACTTGGCGTGCATTTCAAGCTCGCAGCGAACGAGGCATCTGCCCTCCTACGGTTGGAAGAGGGCGCAAAATCCGGCATCTATTACGATTTCATTTTGTTCGATGCGGTGATCTTGGACGTCGGCGTGTTGAATGAACGCCTGCAAACCTTACCGCGCCTCGCCTCGATTCGCGCCGTCGAAATCAGTGGCGCTAGCGGCCCCGACCCGAAACGACCGCCGCCGGACTGGCCGGTTTTATACCAGCCCATTCAACGCCAAGCGCTCAGGGAAGTATTGTTGCGTGGAGTAAACGGTAAACCCAGCATCGCCGACTTGGTGGCGATCCGTTGCGATCGTCGGCGAATATTGTTGGCGGAGGATAATCCGGTCAATCAAAAAGTCGCCAAGGCCATGCTCGATCAATTGGGATATCGGGTCAGAATTGCCGATAACGGCAAGTCCGCGCTGCACATTTACGAATCCGAACCGATAGACTTAATCTTGATGGACTGTATGATGCCGGAGATGGACGGCTATTCGGCCGCCAGACTGATTCGAGACAGTGAACGCCAACAAGGCGGCGCCCGAATTCCGATTATCGCGCTAACCGCCAACGCCATGGAGGGCGATCAGCAAAAATGTCTGGACGCCGGCATGGACGACTACGTCAGCAAGCCGTTTTTACAGCAAGCCCTGGCGAGTAAAATTGGCCGCTTTCTACCGAATTCCGGCAACAACGAGTCGCCGCCCCGTTCGCCCATCGACAAGGACCCGGATAAATTGGACAACAGCGCGCTGGATACTTTACGGCAGATCGGCGGCGATCAGTTGGTCACGGAAGTCGTCGATCTGTTCCGTCAGAATGCGCTCGAACAAATCGACTTAATCGCCACCGGACTACGCGAGCAAAACCCCCAAGCCGTGCGTTTCGCCGCGCACGCGTTGAAGTCGGCGGCCGCGAATATCGGCGCGCGAGGCTTGTCCGAACAAGCGAAAGCCATCGAGCATGCGGCCCGCGACAATACGCTGGATTTCGACGACCGGCTTGCCCTGACCTTGCAAAACAGCTATAAACGAGTGCTTGCAAAGCTTGCTAATCCGGATCCCGAATGACCTCCCCGCCATCCTCCCGTAGTCTGATATTGGTCATCGACGACGACGACATGATACGTCTGATGTTGACGAACATCCTGGACCGGGAGGGCTTCGCGGTGATCGGCGCCAGCGACGGCGAAACCGGTTTGGAGCGTTTGGCGGCAGACCAACCCGATCTGGTGTTGTTAGACGTGATGATGCCCGGCATTAGCGGCTTCGACTGCCTGCAAAGCATTCGCGCCCAGCCTGAAAAACGCTTGCTGCCGATCGTCATGCTGACCGGCGTCGACGATCTGGAGTCGGTCAATCGCGCGTTTCAGCTTGGCGCCACCGATTTCGTCGCTAAACCCATCAGCTGGGCCACCCTCCCGCACCGTTTGCGTTATCTGCTGCGGTCCTCCGCTGCTTTGGCTCAACTCGCCAAAAGCGAGGCGGAACTGCGTAAGGCGCAGAAAATCGCCCAGCTGGGTAGTTGGGAATGGTGGGTCGATACCGACAAAATGATCTGGTCGCGCGAAGTGTTCAATTTACTTGGCGTCTCTCCCGAGCACTTTCAGGCTAGTTGTCAAGACTTGTACGCGGCGGTGCATCCCAGCGAAGTGGGGATCTTGCGGCAGGCCATCGACCTGTGCTTGAAAAATCGCCGCCAATTTCGGCTCGACCTCCCGGTTGTCCACCGCGACGGCGGGGAGCGTATCGTTCACATCCAGGGCGAATTGATCGTCGACGGCGAATCGGCGACCCGGATACAAGGCACGCTGCAAGACATTACCGAGCGCCGCCATATCGAGGAAAGAGTCAGATTTTTATCGTACTACGACCCGTTGACCGGACTGCCGAACCGGGCACTATTTCGGGAAATTCTGGCCGAGGCGATGGCGCAATGCAATCATCAAAATAGCCGGATTACGACCTTGTTCGTTTGCATAGACCGCTTCAGCCGCATCAATGAAACATTAGGCCCAAGAGCCGGCGATCACGTCTTGAAAATGTTTGCCGACCGCTTGGTCGCCGAAGTCCGCGACAGCCACGGCAAGGCGGGAGGCGCCTTTGGCGGCGAATCCACCGTGTCGCGTTTAGGCGGAAACGAGTTCACGATATTGCTTAAACACGCCGACGACGATCAAACCGGCGTGCGCGTGGCCCGCCAAATTCTCAGAACCCTGGAACCCGCCTTCCAAATCGACGCGATCGAGTTATTCCTGGGCATCAACATCGGCATCGCGGTTTATCCGGGCGACGGTAGCGACGAAGACGCTTACATTAAAAACGGCGAGTTCGCGATGCACCATGCCCGCGAACAAGGCCAAAACACCTATCAATATTTCAGCAAATCGTTGAATGCGGTCGCGTTCCAGAAACTGGCCATGGAAAACAGCTTGCGGCGGGCGCTGGACCGAGACGAATTGCTGCTGTTTTATCAAGCCAAGGTCGATATGCATCGTCAGCGCGTGGTTGGCGGCGAAGCCTTGATCCGTTGGCGCCATCCGGATCTGGCACTGGTCGCGCCGTCGCAGTTCATTCCCATCGCCGAAGAATCCGGGCTGATCGTGCCTATCAGCAATTGGGTGCTGGAAACGGTGTGCCTGCAAATCCGCGAATGGCAAGATCGCGGCATCAGTCCGGCCATGGTGATATCCGCTAACGTCTCGGCCAACCAATTGCATCAACCGGGCTTTGTCGGCCATGTCCGCAACGCCTTGACCCAGGCCGGCATCGCACCGGAATGCTTGAAACTGGAATTGACCGAAAGCATGTTGCTCGACCATGTCGATGAAGCGCTGGTCACGTTACGCGAATTGCGCGCGTTGGGGGTGAAGACCAGCATCGATGACTTCGGCACCGGCTATTCGTCGTTGTCGTATTTGAAAAAATTGCCGATATCGGAATTGAAAATCGACCGCTGCTTCGTCCGCGACTTGCCGGATAACGAAGACGACGTAGCCATTACAACCGCGATATTGGCGCTAGCCCGGGCCTTAAGCCTGGATGTGATTGCCGAGGGCGTCGAGAATCAAGCGCAGGCCGAATTTCTGATGGCCGGCGGTTGCCATATTGCCCAGGGCTTTTTGTATCACAAGCCGGCCCCGGCCGACGAGTTCTTCGATTTCGTCGCCCATTTCAACCAAACGACACTGTCCAACAGCGGGCGATAACCCTAGAACAATTCCCAAATCGGCTGGGAGCCGACCGGCAGCGGCGCCAAGCGGCCCAGTTCCAAGTATTGGTTTTCGGGGGCATGAAAATCGGAACCGACCGACGCGCGTAACTGATGCTTGGTGGCCAATTCTTGACTGAAGCGAATATCGTCGCCGCTGGCCCGCCCGGTGACCACTTCGACACCCTGCCCGCCCGCCACTTTGAATGCCGCCAACGCTTTATTGATCCATTTATTGCTCAATTTGTAGCGCAACGGGTGCGCCAGTACCGCCAAACCGCCGGCGGCGTTTATCCAACCGATAACTTCGGCTAATCCGGCCCATTGCGTGGCGACATAGGCCGGTTTGCCCTTGCTCAAGTAAAGGTCGAAAGCGTCCTGTTGAGTCCTGGCGCGGCCTACCCCGACCAAAAAATCGGCGAAATGCAAGCGGGTAATTTCGCCGCCGCGCGCCGCGCGGGCGACGGCCTGAAAAGCACCGTCTATACCTTTTCTAGCCAATTTGTCGGCGATTTTCCTAGCCCGCTCGACACGCAAATCCTGCTGTCTGGCAACACCGTCGACCAGCACTGGGTGGCTTGGATCGATATTCAATCCGACCACGTGCAAACAATGGCTTTCGAAACTGGCCGACAATTCGATACCTGGAATCAAGCGCAGGCCCAATTCCGCCGCGACAACCCGCGCCTCGGCCAAACCGGCTGTCGTATCGTGATCGGTCAACGCCAAGGCGGTAACGCCGCGGGCATGCGCCCGGCGTACTAACTGGCCCGGCGTCAATACGCCATCCGAAGCATTGGAGTGACTATGCAAATCGTAGATGGCGGCGCTCATTGGTAGTCGCCGTAAAGCTTGGCGTACAACCCGTTTTGCTGAATCAAGACATCGTGCTTACCCTGCTCGCAGATTTTGCCCTGCTCGAAGACGTATACGTGGTCGGCTTGTTTTACCGCACTCAGCCGGTGAGCGATAATCAGTGTGGTGCGGCCCTCCAAAAACTCCGCTAAAGCTTGATGCAACTTGAATTCCGTCTCGGTATCCAGCGCCGAGGTGGCCTCGTCCAGAATGACGACCGCCGGATTACTGACGATCATCCGGGCAATGGCCAGACGCTGGCGTTGTCCGCCGGACAAACGCATGCCTTGTCGACCGACCACGGTGTGCAGGCCAAGCGGCTGCTCGCGCACCGCGTCCGCCAGTTGCGCCATCGATAAGGCCCGCCACAGGTCGCTATCGGCGACGTCGCGGCCCAAGGTCAGATTGGCCCTTATCGTATCGTTGAGCAAGGCCGGATGCTGTAATACCGTGGCGACATGCTCGCGCACCACATCCAAACCAATCCGATTCAGCGGAACGCCGTCAAAGTAAATCATTCCTCGGCCGGGCGGATACAAGCCGATCAAAGTCTGCGCCAACGTGGATTTGCCGCCGCCGCTGGCACCGACCAATGCGATTTTCTCGCCGGCCGGTATGTCGAGGTTGATGCCGTTCAAAACCGGCTCGTCGCGGTAGCTGAAGTGTAAATCGCGCACGCCGACCGATACCGTTTTCCGGCCGACAAACGGATTCTCGGCGTGCGGATAATCGGGCTCCCGCTGCAAGTGGGTCAATTGGTTAACCCGTGCCAAAGCCGCCTTCGCGGCGTAAAACGATTGCTGTATGCTCAAAATCTCCTGCACCGGCGCCATCATGAACCACAGGTAGCCAAACACGGCCAGCATTTCGCCAATACTGAGGTTGGAATACAGCACCATCAGCATCGCGGTGGCGCGAAAAATATCGAAGCCGAACAAAAATGTCAGAAAGCTAAGGCGAATCGCCGCATCGCTTTTCCAGGCGAATACCGTCGAGTGGTTCTTAACCGCCTCGGCACTGGCGACCAACTGCCGGCAATAATGCGCCTCTCGGTTGCTGGCGCGTATCTGGTGTATCGCATCCAAGGTTTCGCTCAAGGCTTGCTGAAACACCGCATAGGCTTTGTTTTCGTTCGCTTTCAGATCCTTCACCTTCGAGCCGATAGCCTTGGCTAGGTAGATCACCAGCGGGTTCAAAAAGATGATGAACAAGCCCAACTGCCAGTGCATCCACAGTAAAATCAACGCGGTGCCGAATACTGTCAATACCGCCACCAACAACTTGCTAATGGTCGTGCCGATAAAAGTATCCAGCGTATCCAGGTCGGTCACCATGTGGGCGCTGACCGTACCGCTGCCCAGGCTCTCGTATTCCGACATCGACACTCGCTGCAAATGGCCGACCAAGCCCTCACGTATCCGAAAAATCACATCCTTGGCGATATTGGAAAATTGCCGGGTTTGAATAATGTTCAATACCAACGCGAACAGTCGCATCAACAAGCTGACCAGCAAGATCACGCCGATGTAGAAAATCGGCACCCGCCACTCTGTTGGAATCAATGGGTCCAGAGTATTGAGTACCGTACCGGGATGATGTAATAGCACTTCATCCACTAGCAGCGGCATCAACAGCGGCACCGGTACGCTGGCGACCGTCGCCAGCAAGGCGATGATATGACCGGTCACCAATTGCTTTTTGTGTTGCAGTGCGATGCGATAGATATAATGCCAGGAATACTCCTGAGGTGTTACGGCTTGGGGTGCGTTCAAGGGAATATGACTAAATCCGGTGGCTTAATAGCAAATTATAATAGCGTGGCGATCTTTACTGAACACTTGTTATTTCCGCGCGGCTTTTCGCGATTTCTAAGGACATTGGGTACCGTCCTCTGGCTGACGGCGGCCGGTTGTTGCATCGCCGCTCAGCCCGCTTCGTCCCAGCGCACGGCTTTCCTGCAAGCCGAACGCGCTGTCGCCGAGAATCGGCTTGGCGATTATCAACGGCTGAGCGCCGAATTGACCGATTATCCGTTACTGCCTTATTTGCGCTACCTTTGGGCTAAATCGCATCTGGACGACGATCAGGCCGTACGTCGATTTCTCGACACTTATGCCAATACCCGCTATGCGGCGCCATTACGCACCAAATGGCTGATACAACTTGGCAAGCGGCAACGCTGGTCGGAGTTATTAAGCCAATACCGCGGCGGTGAAGACCCCGAACTGCAATGCTACGCCGGCGTGGCCTATTTACAGTCCGGCCGGACCGACGAAGCGTTTGGAATAGCCAGACCGCTTTGGCTGAGCGGCGGCGAGCCGGCGGAACCCTGCATAAGCTTGTTTTCGACGTACCAGGCCTCGCCTTATTTCAACCGAGACCTGCTGTGGCTGCGCTTCAAGGCGGCTCTGAAACGAGGCAATACCGGGCTGGCTCAGCGCTTGCTACCGGCATTCGCGGAAGACGAACTCAGGCTGGCGAATCTATGGCTAGACTTGCAACGCCACCCCGAGCGCCTCGCCAATATAGCGGCCTGGCGCGAATATCCGGCCGAAACCAGGGCCGAGTGTTTGGTTTTCGCCACGGTGCTTTGGCTCGAACAAGACCTGGACGCCGCGCTGATGTTCTGGGATCGCGAAAAAGCGGGCTTGCCGATTCCGGCCGAATCCAGCCAGCGAGTGGAAAAACAAATCGGGTTGGCGCTGGCTACGCAACGCGACCGCCGCGCCTATGCCCGATTGGCGGCGCTAGACGATAGCGACGACTCGATCCGCGAATGGCGGGTGCGTGCCGCGTTGCAACACCAGTCCTGGCCGGAGGTCGATCTGGCATTGTCTCGATTGAACAACGAAGAACGAAACCAGGACAAATGGCAATATTGGTTGGCGCGCAGCCAAGAACTATCCGGACTGCGCGAACCGGCCTTGAGCCTTTACCGGCAAATTGCCGAACATCGCAGTTACTACGGTTTTCTGGCGGCCGGCAAGCTCGGACGGACGGTGAAGCTGGTCGACAAGCCGCTGGCCGTTCCGGAGTCGGAGCTGGAAGACTTGCAATCGCGCTCGGAATTTTTGGAAGTTTCCGAGTTTTTAGCCTTGGACCGACCATTGGAAGCTAAGCGGCAATGGGGCTTCGCCATCGCCAAACTCGATAAACCGCGCTTGGCGGCCGCCGCCAAGTTGGCGCAGCGCTGGGGCTGGTCGGCGCAAGCGATCGCCACGGTCGCCAAGGCTAACGAATGGGACGACATTGGACTGCGCTTCCCCATCGCTTACGCCGACAGTGTGAGGCAAGCCGCCGGCGCCCGCCAATTGGCGCCGGCGCTGATCTTCGGGCTGATCCGCCAGGAAAGCGCCTTCGACCCGCAGGCCGACTCGCCGGCCGGGGCGAAGGGTTTGATGCAAATCATGCCGAACACCGGCCAGGAAATTGCGAAAAACCTGGGGGAACCCTGGAACGGCGGAAACGACCTGCTTAAACCGGAGACTAACATCCAATTCGGCGCCTGGCACTTCAAGCAGTTGCTGGATCGCTTCGATCGCCACCCGGCTCTGGCCGCCGCGGCGTACAACGCCGGCGCTAATCGAGTGAAGCGCTGGCTGCCGAGCGATAAACCGCTGCCGGCCGATATTTGGGTGGAGACCATCCCCTACAAGGAGACCCGCGGCTACGTGGCATCGGTGTTGATGTATAGTCTGATCTATCGGGAACGCCTGAACGCCGAGACACCACGTTCGGAGGATTTGATGCGTGACGTGAGGCCTGGATGAAATTTAGGGCTGATTTTTTAGGCTAATTATTGGATAATGTCGGGTGTTTTGAACCCAATTTATCAGGTAAGTATTGAATGGAGAAGCCGCACAGTTTTACGCGCGAAGAATTGTTGATGTCCGGTCGGGGCGAGCTCTACGGCCCGGAAAACGCGCAGCTACCGCTTCCCAATATGCTGATGATGGATCGAATTGTCCACATCTCCGACGAAGGCGGTAAATATGGCAAGGGCGAAATCATTGCCGAATTGGACATTACCCCCGATCTTTGGTTTTTTGCCTGTCATTTTCAAGGTGACCCGGTGATGCCCGGCTGCCTGGGTTTAGATGCGATGTGGCAATTGGTTGGCTTTTATTTGTGTTGGATGGGCGGACCAGGTAAAGGTCGGGCGTTAGGCTGCGGCGAAGTCAAGTTCACCGGCCAAGTCTTGCCCAGCGCGAAAAAAGTCACTTATAAAATCGATTTGAAACGGGTGATCTTGCGCAAACTGGTCATGGGCATTGCCGACGCGGTGATGGAAGTCGACGGCAAGCAAATTTATGAAGCCACCGACCTGAGAGTCGGTCTGTTTACCTCCACCCAGGATTTCTGAAGAAGGTCTAGCCATGAGACGAGCAGTAGTAACCGGTCTGGGCATCGTTTCCAGCATTGGCAATAATCGCGACGAAGTGGTCGAGTCGCTCCGCCAGGGGCGTTCCGGCATTGGTTTTTGCGAAGATTATCGTGAACTGGGCTTTCGCAGCCAAATCCACGGTCCGATCAAGATCAACCTCGACGAAGCGATAGACCGCAAAGTCAAACGCTTCATGGGCGATGGTGCGGCTTACAATTATTTGGCGATGGAACAAGCCATTGCCGACTCCGGTCTGGCCGACGACGAAGTGTCCAATGTCCGCACCGGTCTGGTGATGGGTTCCGGTGGACCGTCTACGTCGAACTTGGTCGATGCGGCCGACATACTACGCTCCAAGGGCGTCAAGAAAGTCGGTCCGTATATGGTGACTCGCGCGATGTCCAGCACGAATACCGCTTGTCTGGCCACGCCGTTCAAAATCAAGGGCGTCAATTACACGATCAGCTCGGCCTGCGCGACCAGCGCCCACTGTATCGGTCATGCGATGGAGTTGATCCAACTCGGCAAGCAAGACGTTGTATTCGCCGGCGGCGGCGAGGAGTTGCATTGGTCTATGTCGGTCTTGTTCGACGCGATGGGTGCCCTATCCTCCAAATACAACGATACGCCGGAAAGCGCGTCTAGACCTTACGACGAAACCCGCGACGGCTTCGTGATTTCCGGCGGCGGCGGCGTACTGGTTGTCGAGGAACTGGAACATGCCAAGGCGCGCGGCGCGAAAATTTACGCGGAACTGGTCGGCTACGGCGCCACGTCCGACGGTTACGACATGGTGCAGCCGTCCGGCGAAGGCGCGGTGCGCTGCATGCAAATGGCGTTGGCGACCGTTGACGGCAATATCGACTACATCAATGCGCACGGCACCAGTACGCCGGTGGGCGATACCCGCGAACTGGAAGCGATGCGCGCGGTGTTCGGCGCCGATTCGGTGCCGCCGGTGAGTTCCACCAAATCACTGACCGGCCATGCCTTGGGCGCGGCCGGCGTCAATGAAGCCATTTATTCGTTGCTGATGATGCAGGAACGTTTCTTGAGCGCATCGGCCAACATTACCCAACTCGACCCTGGCGCGGCGGGCATTCCCATCGTTCGCGAATACCGGGACAACGTCAGCTTGAACACCGTGATGTCCAATAGTTTCGGCTTCGGCGGCACCAATGCCACGCTGATCTTCCAACGTTTCAACGGCTAAATCCTTAAGCGGCTGAAGCCTTGCTTTAGCCGCTCGCCTAGCGCCCATGTCCGATTCCAGCCAAAAATCCCGTACCCAATTCAACAAACTGCAGAAGCGTTTGCGCCGTAGCGTCGGCGAGGCTATCGCCGACTTCAATATGATCGAGCATGGCGACAAAGTCATGGTTTGCCTGTCCGGCGGCAAGGACTCCTACACGATGCTGGACATTCTGCTGAACTTACAAAAGACCGCGCCGGTGGATTTCGACATACTGGCCGTCAATTTGGATCAAAAGCAGCCCGGGTTTCCGGAACACGTATTGCCGGAATACCTGAGATCTATCGGCGTGCCGTTTCATATCATCGAGCACGATACCTACAGCATCGTCAAACGCATCATTCCGGAAGGCCAAACCACCTGCAGTCTGTGTTCAAGGCTGCGGCGCGGCACACTGTACGGCTTTGCCAGAGAACATCGGGTCACCAAAATCGCGCTGGGTCACCACCGAGACGACATCGTCGAAACCTTCTTCCTGAATTTGTTTTATGCAGGCAAACTGAAGGCAATGCCGCCGAAATTGCTCAGCGACGACAAACAGAACATCGTGATTCGGCCGTTAGCCTACTGCCGGGAAAAAGACATCAATCGCTTCGCGGCCTTCAAGCAATTTCCGATCATTCCGTGCAATTTGTGCGGCTCCCAGGAAAACCTGCAACGCAAAGCCATGAAGGTGATGCTGAACGGTTGGGATAAGCAGTTTCCCGGTCGTATCGAAACCATTTTCGCCGGGCTGCAAAATATTGCGCCATCGCAAATGCTCGACGCCGGCCTATTCGACTTTGCCGGCCTGACCCGCGATACTAACCCACTGCCGGCCGCTAGCGCTTGCGGCGACGTTGGCACCGACCAATCGGCCGTCGTTGCCTACGGCGCCGGACTGGACATACTCGAACGTTAACCCAACGGAAATCCGGACATGAACCCAACCATTTTGGTCACCGGCGGCGCTGGATATATCGGCAGCCATACTTGCGTCGAGCTGTTACACGCAGGATTCGATGTTGTCGTCGTCGACAATCTCAGCAACAGCAAAATCGAAGCCATTCGCCGGGTAGAACGTATCACCGGCAAAACAATAGCTTTTCATCAAGCCGACATTACCGACAAAGCGGCGTTGCAAGCCATCATGGTCCAGCACAACATTGCCGCCGTCGTGCATTTCGCGGGACTGAAAGCGGTCGGCGAATCCTGCCAGATGCCGCTGAACTACTATCACAACAATATTTACGGCACCTTGGTACTGCTGGAGACGATGGCGGAGTTCGGGATCAAACGCCTGGTGTTCAGCTCTTCGGCCACCGTTTACGGCGATCCGCACAGCGTGCCTATTCTGGAACATTTTCCGCTGCAAGCCACCAACCCTTACGGCCGCACCAAACTGTTTATCGAAGAAATCCTGCGCGACCTTAGCCAGTCCGATCCGCTGAGCCATAGCGCCACACCTTGGCAAATCACGATATTGCGCTACTTCAACCCGATCGGCGCGCACGCCAGCGGGCTCATCGGCGAAGACCCGAACGGCATCCCCAATAATTTGATGCCCTTCCTGTCGCAAGTCGCGATCGGCAAATTACCGATGCTGTCGGTATTCGGCAACGACTATTCGACGCCGGACGGCACCGGCGTCCGCGACTACATCCACGTGGTCGATTTGGCGGTCGGCCACATCAAGGCCTTGGAATACCTTCTAAAACAGGATGCCAAGGATAGCGTGTGCGACGCCATCAATCTCGGCACCGGTAACGGTTACAGCGTCTTACAGATGATCGAAACCTTTATTGAAGTCACCGGACAAGCCGTACCCTACCGTATTGCGCCGCGCCGGCCCGGCGACGTGGCGGCCTGTTACGCGGACCCCGGCCTGGCCGCCGAAAAAATTGGCTGGAAGGCCGAGCGAGAGTTGGCCCGGATGCTGGCCGATACCTGGCATTGGCAAACACAAAACCCCAACGGTTACGACTGAACAGCCCTCGGCTCCAGCACCAACCCGGCGTTTTCAACCCGGTTTCTGCCGCTACGCTTGGCCTCGTACAAGGCTACATCCGCCGCTTGCACCAGTTCCAGCGCGATTTGAGGCACCGCCAATTTCCGGCTGAGGTTAGGGTGGTAGGTGGCGGCACCGATCGAGATTGTGACCGGAATAACTTGATCGGCGTATTTGATCGTCAAATCGGAAATGCCGATGCGGATCCGCTCGGCAATCTCACCGTTCATCGTTTCGTCCGCCTGCGACAACAGTGCGACGAATTCTTCGCCGCCGTATCGGACCAGTACATCGTTGCTACGTAGCTGCCGTTTGATCGTACACGCCACCAACGAGAGCACTTGATCGCCGGCTTGATGACCGAAGCCGTCGTTAATTCGTTTGAAATAGTCGATATCCAGAAACAGACAGGACAGGGGTTCACGGCTGCGTTGACTTCGGTCCAATTCCTCGACGATGCGCTGTTCCAGAAAGCGCCGGTTATTGACGCCGGTCAGCGGGTCTATCAAGCTGGTGCGACGCATTGTCTCGACATTCAAGTTGTTTTCGAGACAAATCCCGATCACGGATGCAATGTGCTCGATAAAGTCGGTCGCCATGCCGTTGATAAAACGGTCGCGCTGGTGGCTGCCCAAATTTAATGAACCCAGAATTTTGCCGCGGCGGATTAGCGGGATGATCACAACCGAAGCCGGCTGTTTCTCGACGCCTGGAAAGAAGCGGCTCCAGCGCTCATCGCGATGGATACCCACCAATGGCTGGCCGGCCGTACCGAAACTTTGTAGAAATACCCCGTCTTGCTCCAACAGCACCAAATCGGGCCGCTCGCGAAACGCATAGTGATCTGCCTCGAGACAACTGGCAATTTCGCCTTGGGCGTCGATCAAGGACAAGCAAACCGCATCGAGATTAAAAAACAAGCGGGTCTCGTCTATGATGAATTCAATCATCTCCGCCAGGGTGTTCAGCGCCAACAAACGCATTTCGAAAGCCTGCAGGCGCTTCAGAGTCAGACTGTTATGTTGAACGCGATTCAGCATGCCATCCAAATGGCTCTCCAGAACCGACAATTCAGCTGTTATATCTTCTTCCAATCTTGCCCCCACCGCGCGCGACGACCCAGCCGATAATCCTAGCAGGGTTTGTCGAAAATGCGCGGGCCTGACACACGAGGCTTCATCCGGCCGCCTCGGGCTCAACCCGACGTGTTTGAGGCCGGTTACCCGCTCGGTTTCGCGGCGAACAACCGGCGCGATGAGGCGTAACCCCGCCGCTTAGAAAATGCCATTAGGCGACTTGATCCGCCTTCGTTTGATAGCTGTCGATTTGATTGAAGTTCAGATACCGATAAGTATCGGCGCTGCTTTGGTCGATCAACGCCGCATATTGCATGTATTCCTCCGGCGTCGGGATTTTCCCCAATAAAGAACACACCGCCGCCAATTCCGCCGAAGACAAATAGACATTGGCGCCATTCCCCAAACGATTGGGGAAATTACGCGTCGAAGTTGAAACGACAGTCGAGCCTTCCGCCACCCTCGCCTGGTTGCCCATGCATAACGAGCAACCCGGCATTTCAGTACGCGCGCCGACTTTACCGAAAGTGCCGTAATAGCCCTCCTCCACTAACTGGTTTTGATCCATCTTAGTCGGCGGCGCCACCCACAAGCGCGTGGGCAAGGCCCCGGCTTTTTCCAGCAATTTACCGGCAGCGCGGAAATGACCGATGTTGGTCATGCAGGAGCCAATGAAGACTTCATCGATTTTGGTCCCAGCTACTTCCGACAAGGGCTTGATGTCGTCCGGATCGTTCGGGCACGCCAATAGCGGCTCGGTGATTTCGTTCAAATCGATTTCGATAATTTCCGCATATTCGGCGTCCTCGTCGGCTTCCATCAATACCGGGTTCGCCAACCAATCCTGCATGGCTTTAATCCGGCGTTGGATAGTCCGTACATCGCCGTAGCCTTCGGCAATCATCCATTTCAGCAAGGTGATGTTGGAATTCAGATACTCACGGATTGGCGCTTCATTGAGTTTGATGGTGCAACCGCCGGCAGAACGTTCGGCTGACGCATCCGAAAGCTCGAATGCTTGCTCGACTTTCAAATCCGGCAAGCCTTCGATTTCCAGGATTCGGCCGGAAAATACGTTTTTCTTGCCCTGTTTGGCCACGGTCAAGGAGCCGCTTTTCAGAGCCGCGTAGGGAATCGCGTTGACCAAATCACGCAAGGTAATGCCGGGTTGCATTTGGCCTTTGAAGCGCACCAATACTGATTCCGGCATATCCAGAGGCATCACGCCGGTCGCAGCCGCAAACGCCACCAAACCGGAACCCGCGGGAAACGAGATACCAATCGGGAATCGAGTGTGCGAATCACCGCCCGTGCCGACGGTATCGGGCAACAGCATCCGGTTCAGCCAGGAGTGAATCACGCCATCGCCTGGACGCAGCGATACCCCACCACGGGTCATGATAAAATCCGGCAAGGTATGCTGCATTTGCACGTCGACCGGTTTGGGATAAGCGGCGGTGTGGCAGAAGGACTGCATCACCAAGTCTGCAGAAAAACCCAGACACGCCAAGTCTTTCAATTCGTCGCGGGTCATTGGTCCGGTGGTGTCTTGCGAACCAACGGTGGTCATTTTCGGTTCGCAGTAACTGCCGGGTCTGACACCCACCACACCGCAAGCCTTGCCCACTATTTTTTGCGCCAGCGTGTAGCCTTTGCCGGTGTCCGCAGCTTCTCCTAAGCGGCGGAACACGGTTGATGCCGGCAAGCCCAAGGCTAGTCGGGCCTTGTCGGTCAAGCCGCGACCGATGATTAACGGAATACGACCGCCGGCACGGACTTCGTCGAAAATCACTTCGGTTTTTAACGCAAATTCGCAGATGATTTCTTCGCTGCCGTGACGTTTAACCACACCTTGATAAGGAAAAATATCGATCACATCGCCCATCGCCATGCCGGTCACATCGCATTCGATAGGCAAGGCGCCTGAATCTTCCATGGTGTTGAAAAAAATGGGTGCAATCTTACCGCCGATACAGACGCCGCCGCCGCGTTTATTAGGAATGAACGGAATGTCGTCACCCATGAACCACAACACCGAGTTGGTGGCGGATTTGCGCGAAGAACCGGTGCCAACCACGTCGCCGACATAGGCCACCGGAAAGCCCTTGGCTTTTAGCTCGGTAATTTGCTGTTCGGCGTTGGTGATGCCATCGCGCGGCATTTTCAGCATGGCTTTGGCGTGCAACGGAATGTCCGGTCTCGACCAAGCATCCGGGGCGGGCGACAGATCGTCGGTATTGGTTTCGCCGGTAACCTTGAACACGGTAACCGTGAGTTTTTCCGGCACTTCCGGCTTGGCGGTAAACCATTCGGCCTCAGCCCAGGATTGCAGCACTTGTTTCGCGTAAGCGTTGCCGGCTTCGGCTTTTTCCTGCACATCGTGGAAGGCATCGAAAATCAGCAGAATTTGCGACAAGGCTTTCGCGGCAATCGGCGCCAACGTCGTATGATCGAGCAGTTCGATCAACGGCGCGACGTTGTAGCCGCCGAGCATGGTACCGAGCAACTCGGTGGCTTTTTCCGGCGTAATCAGCGCGGACGACGCTTCGCCTTTGGCAACGGCGGTCAAAAAACCGGCTTTGACGTAAGCCGCTTCGTCGACGCCGGCTGGAATCCTATTTTCCAGCAAGTCGATTAAAAAACTTTCCTCGCCGACCGGCGGCTGCTTCAATAATTCGACCAAGGCCGCGACTTGCTCGGCATCCAAGGGTTTGGGAACGATGCCCTCAGCGGCACGTTCGGCTACGTGTTTTCGGTATTGTTCTAGCATGATGATTTCCGGTAAAAAAATTAGGCTTGGGATGCGTTGGCGTTGGCATTTTCTTGAGCCAGCGTTTGCTCGGCGATGAAGGTCCGCATGTCGTCGTTGTCGACTCGGGCATAGATTTTGGCGACGCCGAGGTTCAAGCCAATCGATTCGAAAGGCACGTCGTCGCCGAGAAAATAGTGATTGAAGACCCAACCTTCGCTACGCCGACAAACTTCGACATCGACGATGTCTTGCTCGATCAGCACGTATTCCTGCAAAGTCGGAATGGTTTGATATAGGCGGCGTTTGATGGTTTCGTCGCGGCGGCGGGTGGATTTGGATAACACCTCGACGACCAATACCGGAGTCTCGGCGTAATAGTCGTGGGTCGAGGTATCCTCGCAAACCATCATCGCATCGGGGTAGAACAAATACTGGCCGATCTTGACTTTGACATCGGAGCTAAACGGCTCGCAGGGTTGGTCCTGCAAATGGTTGCCGAAGATACGCGACAAGTTCATCTTAATCCTGTCGTGATTCTTGCTGACGCCCGACATCGCCACGACTTCCCCGTCGTCATACTCATGCTTGGTGTCGCTGAGCAATTCCGCCGCAAGATAGTCCTCAACGGACATCCACGGTTTATCAAATTCAGGTTGCGCGCTCATATCCGCCTCCGTCGCCGATTAATCACTCCATCGCATCGACAATGGCCTGCCCCATTTCCTTGGTGCCGTATTTGCTGCCCGGGTTCAAATCCGGGGTTACATAGACGCCACCGTTCACGACTTTTTCAATGGCGTTTTGCATGCGGATCGCTGCATCATGTTCCCCCAAGTGATTCAGCATCATCACGCCGCCCATCATCACGGCAGTCGGGTTGGCGATATTTTTGCCGGCGATGTCCGGCGCGCTACCATGCACGGCTTCGAACAGGGCGGCGTCCTCGCCGATATTGGCGCCGGGAATGAGCCCCAAACCACCCACCAAACCGGCGGTTAAATCGGACAGGATGTCGCCGAACATGTTGGTGGTCACCACCACATCGAACTGTTCGGGTTTCATGACCATGTGCATGCAGGCCGCATCGACGATCTTCTCGTCGAACTCTATATTGGGATATTTGGCCGCCACTTCGCGAGCGGTTTTCAAGAATAAGCCTTGGGTGAATTTCAAAATATTGGCCTTATGACAAACCGTGACCTTCTTACGATGGTTGTCGATCGCGTATTTGAAGGCATATTCGACAATCCGCTCTGACCCCGCTTTGGTCACGACGGCCAAACTTTCGGCAATATCCTTGGCCGGCGTCAGATAATGCTCCAGGCCCACGTACAAGCCTTCGGTATTTTCCCGCACGATGACAATATCGACATCATCGTAGCGGGTTTTAACGCCATGCCAGCTTTTGGCCGGTCGCACGTTGGCGTAAAGATCGTATTGCTTGCGCAATTCGACGTTAATGCTGCGAAAGCCCTCGCCGACCATCGTCGTCAACGGACCTTTGAAGGCCACCCTGGTTTGCGCTATGGATTCCATCGTTGCGTCGGGCAGGGGCGTACCGGTACGTTCGTAGGCCGACATGCCGGCATCGGCCTCGTGCCAATGGATTTTCGCGCCGGCGGCGTTAATCACCGCGACGGCCGCTTCCATGATCGAGGGACCGATACCATCGCCTTTGATCAACGTGACGTTATGCATTCAAACTCTCCTGACTCAATATTTAAGGGATAAACAATCATACACAGTTTCGATTAACGACGCGAAACCGCCGAGACTCAAAGTGCCGCGGCCGATTCGATAACCATGGCATCGTCGATCGGTGCAGCTTCCAGGGTTTCGTGATCGAGATCGTAACAAAGAATTCGCGGCGATCCGCCGAACGGATAGGCCACCGACAAGGTCACGCACAAGCGTCCGGTTGCCACCGACAAATAGGGCCGGGTCAAATGCACATCCTCGGAACCTTGCAAGGCTCGTAAAAGATACGGTCGGCGTAGCCAACTCGCCCGATTTCCGGCCGCCAACGGTGCGAACCGGCCTGAGGCGGTCCCGTAGCGGTGATCGGCAAGCACGCTACCGCCGATCTGCACGCCGTCGCTGCCCAATAAATAACAGCGATCGGCGCCCGGTAGCGCCAACAATTGGCGAATGCAATCAAGACTCTCGAGATCTTCGGCACCGGTTTGTAGAGCCTGTTTAGCCACCAGCATCGCTTGAATATGATGCGGATAACGCGAACGACCGCTCCGCTTGGCAATATCGAGCGCGTACTGGCCGAATAATTCAGCAACCACCGGGCGCACTTCTTCGGCGTCTTGCACCCCCATGCGCGGGGTGCCGAAATAATAGCCTTGTACCAAATCGATATTCGCATGCATCGCGATCATCGCTTCCTCATGCGTTTCGACGCCTTCGATCAACACCAGACTTCCGGCTTCGTGCAGCGTGGCGACGATATTGGGCAGCATGCGCCGCGCGACCGGGTTATTTACCGCATGGCGGACGATCGACTGGTCCAACTTAACGATATGTGGTTTTATGCGCCAGATCCGCTGAAAATTGGAATGTCCCGCGCCGAAATCGTCAATCGCAATCAAACAGCCCAACTCGCGGTAAAAATCGACCGACCGATTCAATTGCCGCTCTTCCAACAACGGACTTTCCATGATTTCGATCACGACCCGCTCGGGCCGAATTTCTAGCAGTTTCAGCAACTCCGCGAAGAAAATACCGAAACGCCAGCCGTGTACGATGACTTCGGGCGCAATATTCAGAAACAACCAGTTGTCGCGGGAATCCGCCCGCTTAAAATTCTGCAAATGCAGGGCTCTACATAAACGGTCCAGATAAACCAAATCCTGCAAGGACTTTGCACTCTCGAACAGTTGCGGAGGCGCCACGACACTTCCGTCGAGCGCCCTGCCCCGGATTAACGCCTCGTAACCTACCGCGCGCTGGTGCGGCAAACTGACAATCGCCTGAAAAGCACTACTTAACTCGACATTCTGGTGATGACCGAGCGCATGATCGCCTTCCAGGCGGATTTTGCTTAGGATCTGGTCGAGCATTGCATGTTTGGCATAATCCGTGGTTTATCATATCAATTTCAAACATCGGGCAGTCAGCACAGACCGGGCAACAAACCCGCTGAAACCCAAGGCCGATCTTAGCGTCCTGCAGATCAGAAAGCAAAACTCGCACCAATTGCAGCTAAGGGGCCTTTAACCGAGGCGACGACTGAGGGTACTGTGCGCCTATAGATTGGAAACCGCAGTCCTGGCAGACTCCTAGGGGGCTACGACGGCCCGCGGCATACGCGCCGGTGGCACAAACTGGCGGGGCTTCGGCCCGCGCGACTACCGGAGCCGAGACGACCAAATCATGGCCGATCTCGGCGTCGCCAGACCTTTGAAAATAGTGTCTTCATGTTTCGGCGTACTATGCCGACATCGTTGGTGAACCGATCGCTAGCCGATACTGGCAGAATGCCGCTCTCTAAAGCGAGCGGCCGCACCAAGCTAATCGAGATCGCGCTGCATTTTGGTGCATGGGCTTGATCGAGTGGTTAATCGACCTACAAACAGCCGATCACGAGATAGCGGCCCGACGACCATATAAATTCCGATTGAGACACCGTGCTTCAGCACCGATGCACAAAGTCCGGATAGAACGCCTTCGACGTCAAACGAACGACGATTTCGCTGAACACGAGCCACGACATGCTTTTACCAGACTAAACACTAACCGGGCGCTTGCCGATGCAAACCAAGTGACCACGTGCTTAGCGGCTTTAACCCAATTCGCTTCGCTAGCGCTGCCCCCGCAAAAAAGCGATGCGCTCGGCATTGTCGGGATGCGTGGACCAATATTCGCCGAACTCCCCCATTCGATCACCAAGTTGCAGGCGGTCTCTTTCTCGCCAGTAAGCGTCCAACTTGTCTAGCATATCGGCCAACAAGGTCGGCGATTGGTGATGGCTAATCAGCAAATCGGCGGCATAGCGGTCGGCGGAACGCTCGAAATCGCGCGAATATCCGGTCTCCAGCAATACCGCGGGAGCCACCGCCAATAGACTACTGATGTCGCCCAGATAGGCCGCCAATGCCAAGCCGACCACAGTGGCTTGTAACATCTGCCGCAAGGCGTGCTTCTCGCGAACATGGCCGAATTCGTGCGCCAGCACCGCCACGATCTCGTCGTCGTTGGCTGTAAGGCCGACCAAATCGTCCAGCACCAACACCGTTCCTCCGGGCAGCGCAAAGGCGTTGGCGCCAAGCTGACGGCTGGCGCGGAACGCCAGCCGGACCTCGGCATGCGGTGCCAAACTAAATGCTTTCGCCTGGATGTCGGCGCGGCGCGATTCCGGCACGCCGCTGGGCTGCAACCAATTTTGGTCGAGGCTGGCGAACAACTGATGGTCCATTTCCGTCAACATCTCGGCTGGCAGCCTTTCCGCGACTGCCTCGGCCGCATAAGGCAAGCCCCAACGATAGCCGGCAATCGCCAATCCCAGTAATAACAATACGGCGGTTATCGCCGCGACGATATGACTTTCCAAGGTTGATAACCAACCGCCGGCCCGCTCCGGCAGCAAGTCGGCGAAACCGATCGAATCCTCCACTTCGCAGCGGGCTCCGTCGGTGAATAGAATCAAACGCGGCGAACGGCCGAGCGGTGCCGGTATCCTCAGCGCGGTGAGTGGCTCGCTACGATTTACAGTTTCGCCTCGCAATTGCAAGCGGCCGGCTTCGACGCTGAGAACGACCCGATGGGCTATCGCCTGCCGGCCGTCGAAATAAATGCCGGCGACCGTCTTCACAACGCGATATCGAAATCGAAAATATCGGCGATTTCCTCGCCGGCCGCGCCGGCCTGGCTTTGCAGTCCGGCAACGAATTCGGCAAGGCTGCCGCCCGGTAACAAACTCGTGCATTCGAGACGATAGCGAGCCAGGCGGATATCGGCAAACGGTTTGAAAAGCCCCAGCGACAAGCCGATCAGCAACACATTGCTGATCATGATCCACAACAAGTCGCGCGCTCTGGCCCGCGCGGTGAAGCGGTGCGCGCCGAGCCGGGTATGTCCCCACATCAGATTTTGCATTCGCGCCGATACAAAGGGATAGACAATCACCACTAGGCCAAAATACGTCAACACTGCCGCGACGCCGCCAATCACGCCGGCTTGGCTCCCGCCTTCCAGCGGAAACGCACCGGACGATAAAATCAGCGTCGTGGCGGCGGCCGCGCCGGCAAACATCAGCACCGCCAGCAAGAACACCCAGAAATAGATTTTGTAGAACGCCCCGACAGTGGCTTCGAACTTGAAGTGCGCGGAGCCGAAACTGCTGTGATCGCGGGTGTAAACCGTCATGCGCTGTTGCGCCCACGGCCAGAGCAAGCCCAGCGTGGCGCCGCCTAAAAAAGGTGCTCCCAACAGATACCAATAGGCGGGGCCCGTCTGGCCGTGAAAACCGAACCGCAAACCCCTATAGCTGGTGTTATGCAAGCGAAACCGCAAGGACCGTACCAGCAACCACGGCAGCACCGCTAAAATCGCCAGAAAAATCACGGCCGCGATGGTCGGGTCGAAACGGCTGAAAAAAGAATAGGAACCAAACAGCAGCACCGCGATTACTCGACCCTTCAATATCGACTTCGGGTCGCCGTGATAATCGAAGCCGCTGTCGGCGAGTAAGGTATGCCGGTAAAAATACTGGTTGCGCCTGACCTTGGCCCACGGCGAATAAATACCCAAGGTCACGATACTGAGCAACAGATTGACGATCCAGATTCGAAAATATTCGCTCCCGTTTCCGGTGAAACGCAGCGATAGAGGTTGTGCCGACATACGCTCCAGCTCCTTTTACAATGGTATGTGGCCTACAAGCGTAGCCGAAAACCCAAGTCTAGCTGGCAAAATTAGCGGCGAACTCAGTCAGCGGGCACCTGCCGCAGTTAGTAACGGGTCGGGTAGCCGGGGATAACTTTTGCATTGCACCTATCCCTGTCGGTAAGGCGAGACCGGCGGAAATCCCCATACACAAACAAGCCGTGGAGTCCGAGATTCAACCCGACGCGGCGCTTAAATTACCCTGGAAAATTGCTGTTGTTTTTGGACAAGGTACTTGTCGAATACCATGCAAATGTTCCGAATCAACAAGCGGCCGGCGGGCAAGACCTGGACGCCAGCGTCGTCGAGACTCAACAGCCCGTCACCTTGCATGACCCGCAAATGTTCCAATTCCGGCGCGAAATAATGGGCGAAGCGGATCGAGAATTCCCGTTCGATAACCGCGAAAGACAATTCGAAGTGGCAGATTAACTGAGTGATCACGGCGCGCCGCAACTTGTCGTCGTCATCCAATTCGACGCCGCGAAACACCGCTAGCCGGCCTTGGGAAATCCGCCCGGCGTATGGGTCCAGTTCCTTAACGTTCTGGATATACGCATCGCCGACCCGGCCGATTGAAGTGATACCGAATCCGATCAGATCGCAGTCAGAGTGCGTCGAGTAACCTTGAAAGTTTCGATACAACTTGCCTTCGCGTTGCGCTACCGCCAGCAAATCGTCTGGCTTGGCGAAATGATCCATGCCGATGTATACGTAACCGGCGTCGGTTAGTTTCCTGCCGATCATTTGCAAAATATCCAGCTTGACCGATGGCGGCGGTAAATCGGCTTCGTTGATTTGCCGCTGGGTTTTAAAGCGGCTGGGCATGTGAGCGTAATTGAAGATCGAGAAGCGGTCCGGCGCGTAAGCCAGTACTTGGTCCAAAGTATCCGCGAAGCTGGCCTCGGTCTGCAACGGCAAACCGTAGATCAAATCGATGTTGGTGGAACGAAACCCTTCCGTCCGAGCCGCTTCCAGGACCGCAAAGGTCTGTTCCTTGCTCTGCAAGCGATTGACCGCGGCTTGGACCGCCAAGTCGAAATCCTGTAATCCCAGGCTAATGCGGTTAAAACCTAATTCTCGCAACTGCGCGATGGTTCTATCGTTGGTTTCGCGCGGGTCGACTTCGATCGAGTATTCGCCGCCGTCGTCGCTACGCAGATTAAAATGCTGGCGGGTCGCGTCCATCAACCGTTGCATTTGTTCGAAATTCAAAAAGGTCGGCGTGCCGCCGCCCCAGTGCAATTGGTTGACCGGACGGGACCCGTCGAATAAGTCGCCCTGCATTTCGATTTCCCGGACCAGATTGTCCAGATACGGTACCGAATGTGCCCGGTTTTTGGTCACAATCTTGTTACAGGCGCAATAAAAACACACCGTATCGCAAAACGGGATATGGAAATACAAGGACAACGGCCCGCCGGCCGCATTGGATTTTTCGATATGTTTGCGATATTCCGCCTCGCCAAAACCCTCGTGCAATTCCAACGCGGTCGGATACGAGGTATAGCGCGGACCGGATTTGTCGTAGCGGTGAATCAGGTCCAGGTCGAATTGGATGGATTGATCCATTACTTCACTTCTTGGTCGATGGTGACATTGACCCGCCGGTTGGCATCGGCCAAGTTCAGTTCGGCGCTGCCGATCAAGTCGCCGGCGGCCGGCATCGCATTGCCGGACTTGGAGACTCTGGCAACGATGCGCAATTTCGGAAAGTCGGCCAAATGCAATTGCGGTTGCATCGCCATGCTGTCGTTTAACACCACGTCAATCGGCAAGTCGGCGACCTGCTTGCGGACGATAGCCAACGGCATTTTTGGGCCGTTGGCCGCTTGGGCGTAGATAAATACCGTGCTGTCCGCCGGCGCGGTCCGGCCGTTCGCCAATGACGCGCGCACCGAAATTTCGACGTTCGGCGCGGATGCTGCGTTCGAAGGCGGCGCTTTGATCATTTCCGCTTCGGCCATCCGCATCATATTGGCCAACTGTTGTTGAGCCTCGTCATCGGCCGGCAATAATTTAGAAAGCTTTTGCCAATAAGCGATGGCCCCGCGAAAATCGCCGGCCTCCGCCTTGGCCATCCCGGCCAGCCACAGCGCGGTGTGATCTTCCGGGACTTGCTCCAGGGCCTTGAAGACCAAGTCGGCCGGTTCGCCGCTCAGCCGGCCGTTGCGGGCCATCGACAAGGCGTCGGCGTAGCGCAGCATCACCGCCGGATCGCCCGGCTTGCGCCGATTAAGCTCGCCGAAGGCCTCGGCCGCTTTTTGATACTCCTGCATGTATACAAAGGATCGGCCCAGCATCATCCAGCCTTCCAGATCGTCCGGATGTTGTTGCAAGCGATCAACCAAGCGCTGCACCATGGTCTGCACGTTGTCGGCCAGCTTTTGATTGGTTGCTTGCCATTCGGCCTTCTTCATCGCCTCGGGTTCGCCGAGCATGCCGTACAACAACAAGCCGCCCACCGGCAGCAATATTGCAATCGGCACGGCAATCCAGCGACCGGCAGAGCCAATCGCGGCCCCCCGGCCTTGGTCGTCCAAGGTGTCGAGCACGGACAACTGCAAATCATTGTATTGGGCTTCGTACTGCGTCGGGGACAACGCGCCGCTTTGCAATTGTTGCTTGAGTTCGGCCAGTTGTTGGCGAGCGATGTCGGTGTTGCGTTGCGCGCCGTCGGCCGATGAAATCGGCGCTCTTCGGAACAACGGTGGCAGCAAAATCGCTAGCGCCACGGCGCAAAGCGCGGCTATCCAAAGCCAGAATTCAGTCGTCACGCGTCTTCGCCCTCGCCCAATAGTTTTTGCAACCGGGCTTTTTGCGCGGCGTCAAGTTCGGTTGCTCGCCCGGTCCGCTTGCGGCGCGCCACCAGTATTACCGTGATCAAACCACCACCCAGGAATAACGCAGGCCCTAGCCAAAGCAATACGGTTTTAAGATTGAAAGCGGGTTTGTACATCACGAAATCGCCGTAACGCTCGGTCATGAAATTGACCACATCGGCGCGGGATTTACCCTGGCGCAGCATTTGATAAACCTGTTCGCGCAAATCCTTGGCCAAATCGGCGTTGGAATCGGCGATAGTTTGATTTTGGCAAACCAGGCAGCGTAATTCCGAAATCAAGGTCTGATAGACCTGTTCTTGCTCGGGTTGGGAAAAATCCCGATACTCCACGGCGGCGAAGGCCGTTGAGGCCATCAGCATCAGACTCAGCAGGGCAGCGCGTTTCATGAAGGCTCCCCTTCCAGACGTTCTATCATCGGCAATAACACTTGTTCGAGATCGGCCGGTTGAATCGGTCCGGTGTGTTTATGCCTCACGACGCCGCGCTTGTCGATTACGAAGGTTTCCGGCACACCGTAAACGCCGTAGTCGATGCCGATGCGGCCGTCGCTGTCCATGACGCTGGCGTTATAAGGGTTACCGTGTTTGCCCAGCCAAAGTCCGGCGGCCTGGGCTTCGTCCTTGTAATTTAATCCAATCAGCGTGACTCGGTTTTGCTTGGCCAGCTCGACCAGCAGCGGATGTTCTTCGCGGCAGGAAATGCACCACGACGCCCAAACGTTCAGCAACCAAACCTTGCCTTTCAAATCATTGGGAGTCAGGGTCTTACTTGGCTCGGCCAATACCGGCAAGTTGAATGCCGGTGCCGGTTTGTCGATCAGCGGCGACGGAATTTCCCGAGGATTCAGTTTCAAACCGATCGCCAAAAATACCGATAAGCCAATGAACAGCAATAGCGGTAAAACGTATTTCATCGGCTCTCCTGACTCTTGATACCCGCCATGCGATAGCGACGGTCGCAGGCCGCCAATAAGCCGCCCACTGCCATTAACACGCCGCCCATCCAAATCCAACGGATGAAGGCCTTATAATAAACCCGCAAACTCCAGGCTCCCTGCTGGTCCAAGGGCTCGCCCAACGCGACGAACAGATCGCGAAACACGCCGGCATCGATTGCGGCTTCGGTCATCGGCATTTTTTGGACACGATAAACCCGCTTTTGCGGCGCCAATTCGGCGACGATTTGGCCTTCGTGGCTGACGGTCAGAAAGCCTTGCTCGGCTTGATAATTTGGACCCTGAGTCTGTTTGACCCCATGGAACTGAAACACGTAGCCGAACAAATCCAGGGTTTCTTCCGGCGCCAAACGCACGTCGCGTTCGATGCTGTACACCGAGGTATAGGTGATGCCGATCGCGAATACGGCGATACCCAAATGGGCCACCGTCATGCCGTAAAAACCGGCCGGAATTTGTTTCAAACGCTCCCAGGACCAGGTTTGGATGCGGTGTTGGAAAGCGGCACCCGACACCGCTAAGGTCCACAGCGCCAGGGCGCTGCCCACTGCCGCCGCCCAGGAATAGAATGGCATCGCCAGCGGGGCGGCAACGGCCAATAGCAGACATGCCGCCGCCAAGCCGCGCAGCTTAACGGTCAAGCTCTTGAAGTCGTCGGATTTCCAGCGCAGCAAAACCCCCAAGCCGACCACCAATGCTAGCGGCGCCATCAGCGGAATGAACACCGCGTTGAAATACGGCGGACCAACCGACAGCTTACCCAAGCCGAGCGCGTCGATCACCAGCGGATACAAGGTACCCAGCAGAATGCTGGCTGCGGTCACCACCAACAGCACGTTATTGACCAACAACACGGTTTCCCTGGACACCCAATCGAAGCTCGCCGAGCTTTTCACGTTGGGGGCCTTGATGGCATACAACAACAAGGAGCCACCGACGACGGTCGCCAAAAACACCAAAATGAACACGCCGCGGGCCGGATCGCTGGCAAAGGCATGCACCGAGGTCAACACTCCGGACCGAACCAAAAAGGTACCGAGCAAGCTCAACGAAAACGCGAAAATCGCCAACAACACAGTCCAGGTTTTGAACACACCGCGTTTTTCGGTGGCGGCCAAAGAGTGAATCAGCGCGGTACCGACCAGCCAGGGCATGAAGGAGGCATTCTCGACCGGGTCCCAAAACCACCAGCCTCCCCACCCCAGCTCGTAATAGGCCCACCAACTGCCCAGGGTGATGCCCAGCGTCAGAAACATCCAGGCAACGTTAGTCCACGGCCTCGACCAACGCGCCCAGGCGGCGTCCAATCGCCCCTCCAACAACGCGGCAATCGAAAACGCAAACGCCACCGAGAAACCGACATAGCCCATGTACAACATCGGCGGATGCACCGCCAAGCCTGGGTCCTGCAATAGCGGATTTAGGTCGCGGCCTTCGGCCGGGGCCGGGAACAACCGGTCGAACGGATTGGAGGTCAACAATAGAAACAACAGAAAACCGATGCTGACCAAGCCCATCACGCCCAACACCCTAGCGCGCGTGGTATCGGGAATCTTGGCGCTAAAAGCCGCGACCAAGCCGGTCCAAATCGCCAAGGTCAAGGCCCAAAGCAACAACGAGCCTTCGTGAGCGCCCCACACCCCGGAGATCAAGTACAAAAACGGCAATGCGGTATTGGAGTTTTGCGCGACGTAGGCGACGCTAAAATCGTGCACAACAAAGCTATAAGTCAGACAAGCGTAGGCCAACGCCATGAACAGCAGTTGTCCGAAGGCCGCCGGTTTGGCGACATGCACCCAACCGGCGATGTTACGGCCGGCGCCGACAATCGGCAGCAGGCCCAGCACGATCGCCATGCCCAGCGCCAGTATCAATGAAAAATGGCCGATTTCCGGAATCATCGTTGCCCCGCCGGTTTGTTCAAGCTACCGGCCACTTCCGGCGGCATATAGTTTTCGTCGTGCTTGGCCAACACTTCCTCGGCGACGAATACGCCATTCGGGTCCAGTCGGCCCTTGGCGACGATGCCCTGCCCTTCCCGAAACAGGTCGGGCAAGATGCCGCTGTATTCGACGACGACTTCCTGGCTAAAATCGCTGAGTTTGAAGCGCACCAGCAAATCCTTGCCCGGTCGTTCGACGCTGCCCTTGACCACCATGCCACCCAAGCGGAACGCGGCATTATCCGGCGCCTTGCCGGCCTTGACGTCCGAGGTCGAGAAAAAATACATCAGATTTTCGTTGAAGGCTTTCAGCGCGAAAGTGGCGGCCAAACCCAGTCCCGCCAACATCAAACCGATCAGCAGCAAGCGTTGTTTTCGAATCGGTTTCATCGTTGTTGACCGCGTTTTTGCTTGAGCCACAACTGGCGGAAAAACTGCTTGCGCTGCACGATGGGCCACAACACATTGATCAGCAACACCACGAAGGTGATGCCGTAGGACGGCCAGACATACCAGGCATAACCGCCCATCTCCAAAAAGCTTTGCAACGTCATGATTGCTTCTCCATCAAGGCCCTAACCCATTGCGAATTGGGCTCGCGCTTTAGCAATTCGAGTTTGGCGGCTTGCAACACCGCAATCAGATAATAAAACTTGAAAGCCACCGCCATCAGTAACAGCGGAATCAACATCGAAATATGGATGGACGGTTTACCCATCTTGCCGACCGTCGCCGGTTGGTGCAAGGTATTCCACCATTCCACCGAATAATGAATGATCGGAATATTGACGACGCCGACCAAGGCTAGGATCGAAACGGCGCGGGCCGCGCTGCGTTTGTCTTCGATCGCGCCGTACAAGCCGATCAAGCCCAAATAAAGAAACAGCAGGATCAACTCCGACGTCAATCGCGCATCCCAAACCCACCAGGTGCCCCACATCGGTTTGCCCCACAACGAGCCGGTGACCAACGCCACAAAGGTAAAACCGGCGCCAATCGGCGCGCTGCCGATCAACATCACTTCCGCCAATTTCATGCGCCAAACCAGCGCGATGGCACCCATGACCGCCATCAGCACATAGATGAATAAGGACATCCAAGCGGCCGGCACGTGTATATACATGATGCGGTAACTCTCGCCTTGTTGATAATCCGTGGGCGCCAGTATCAAGCCACCGTAAAGGCCGGCACCCAACAACACCAGAAAGATCGCGGTCAGCCACGGAATGAAGCGGTCGGCCAACGCATAAAAATGCGGCGGCGACGAGGTTCGATGAAAAAACCGGCTAACCGGCGCTGGAATCACGGACATTACTCAATTCACACTCATTTTTAACGCGGCGGCGGTCGGCAGCGGGACTAACACGAGGGCCGCCAACAACATCGCCAACAAAATATTCAATTGCGCCGAAACCGGCAAACCGCCGGCGGCCCGGTCTACCGCGCCGCTGGCAAAAATCAGCACCGGCACGTACAACGGCAACACCAACAACGACAACAGCATGCCGCCGCGCCGCAAACCGACAGTCAGAGCCACGCCAACCGCGCCGATTAGACTCAATAATGGAGTAGCTATGATCAAGCTCAGCCACAAAGTTCCCATCGCCCGTTCCGGCAGGCCCAAAAACACCGCCAGCAACGGCGCCACCAGCAACAACGGCAAACCGGTAACCAGCCAGTGCGCGGCGATTTTGCCCAGCACCAATACCGAGAGCGGTTGCGGACTGATCAGCATTTGCTCCAGCGAGCCGTCCTCGAAGTCGCTGCGAAACAAGCCGTCCAGCGACAGCAGGGTTGCCAATAGCGCCGAGACCCAAATCACGCCAGGCGCCACCGCTTGCAATAAATTCGGCTGGGCGCCGATCGCCAAAGGAAATAAGGTCACCACCAACACAAAGAACATTAACGGATTGGCCATTTCGGCGCGGCGTCGAAAGGCCAGCATCAAATCCCGGCGGACGATGGCCCAGAAAGCTTGAATCAATGGCATGCTTGCAGATGGATGGTTTTCAATTCGATGTCGGGCAGCCTGAGATCGTGGTGCGAGGTCAATACCGCCAAGCCGCCGCCGGCGACGTGTTCCGCGATCAGCGATTCGATTAAGCGTATGCCCTGACGATCTAACGACGTAAAAGGCTCGTCGAGTATCCACAACCGATTGGCGGTGATCAACAAGCGCGCCAGCGACAAACGGCGTTTTTGCCCCGCCGACAAAGTGTGCACCGGGTTATCGTCGAAACCGGCCAGTTGGACTTTTGCCAGGGCGTCGTCTATCCGATAGGCACCATCGGCCTTCATCGCCAACGCAAAACGCAGGTTTTCCAACACGGTCAATTCCTTCTTGGTACCGTCGGCGTGGCCGACGTAGGCCATGTCGCGATGGTAGGCGCCCTCTTCCAGACGCTCGCCGGTCCAAAAAATATCGCCGGCGTCCGGTTCGCGAAAACCGCAAAGAATCCGCAATAGCGAAGTCTTGCCGCAACCGTTGGCGCCCTCCAACAGCAATGCCTGCCCGGCCGCCAATTCGAAACTCAAACCGGAAAACAGCAGGCGATCGTCGCGCGAACACGCCAATCCCCGGGCTTCCAGCATGACGGTTTGCGAATTTTCCATGTTCGGCGCAAGGCTCCAGGTTTACGAGGGGCGCTATCTTAACATTAAGGCCACCGGAATCCGCAATTCGCCGGCACGGAAAAACGCCCGATTGTGCGATAATCGCCCGCCTTGATTGATTGCAAGCACCGGAGATTTTGCATGACTGCATTGATAGGCATCATCATGGGTTCCACGTCGGATTGGGAAACCATGCAACATGCCGCGCAAACCCTGGAACATCTGGACATTCCGCACGAGGTCGAAGTGGTATCCGCCCATCGCACGCCCGACAAATTGTTTCAGTATGCCGAGTCCGCCGAGGCCAAGGGCCTGGAAGTCATTATCGCCGGCGCCGGCGGCGCCGCCCACCTGCCGGGCATGACCGCCGCCAAAACCGCGCTGCCGGTACTCGGCGTCCCAGTGCAGTCCAAGGCGCTCAACGGCATGGATTCGCTATTGTCCATCGTGCAAATGCCGGCCGGCATTCCGGTCGGCACGTTGGCGATCGGCAAGGCCGGTGCGATCAATGCCGCACTGTTGGCCGCGGCGATTATCAGCAATAAACACTCGCAATACCGGCCGGCGTTGGACGCCTATCGCCGCCAACAAACCGACAGCGTGATCGCCACGCCCGACCCGAGACAGGTGGCCGGATGAAAATCGGTATCTTGGGTGGCGGCCAACTCGCCCGGATGATCGCGCTGGCCGGCTATCCGCTCGGCTTGCAATTCGTCGTGCTCGATCCCGACACCAACGCCGGCGCCGGCGGCTTGAGCGAACATTTGCTGGGCGCCTACGACGACCCGGCCTTGCTGGCGCAACTGGCCGAAAAAGCCGACATCGTCACTTACGAGTTCGAGAACGTGCCGGCTCACGTCGCCGAATATCTATCCAGCCACACCACGGTTTACCCGCCGGCCGGCGCGCTGGCCGTAGCCCAGGACAGGCTGCTGGAAAAGAATTTTTTCCGGGATTTGGGCATGCGCACCGCGCCGTTCGCGCCCGTGGACTGCCTGGACGATTTGGTTAGGGCCGTGGCCGACATCGGTTACCCGGCGATTTTGAAGAGTCGGCGCATGGGTTACGACGGCAAGGGCCAAGTCTTGATCCATTCGGCCGAACAACTCGAAACTGCTTGGTTGGCGATGCAGGAGGCACCCTCCATCGTCGAAGGCTTCGTCGGTTTCGAGCGCGAAGTGTCGATCATCGCCGCCCGCCGCCCGACGGGCGCCATCGCGTTTTACCCGCTGTCCGAAAACCGGCATCGCGGCGGCATCCTGCGTATCGCCGAATGCCGTAGCGACGATCCATTGCAGACCTTGGCTGAAGATTACGTGACCCGCTTATTGGAAAAACTCGATTACGTCGGCGTGGTGGCCTTGGAGTTATTTGCGGTCGGCAACGAATTGCTGGCGAACGAATTCGCCCCTCGGGTACACAACTCCGGCCACTGGACCATCGAAGGCGCGGAAACCAGCCAATTCGAAAATCACTTGCGGGCGATTCTGGATTTGCCGCTGGGTTCGACCCGCGCCAGAGGTCACGCCGGCATGGTGAATTTTATCGGCGGCGTCGCCGGCGACGCGCAAGTGCTCGATATCCCCAACGCTCATTTGCACCTCTACGATAAGGCGCCGCGCAAGGGCCGCAAGGTCGCGCACGCGACGGTCAGAGCGGATTCCGCCGACTGCTATCGGGCGGCCTTACAACAATTGGCCGATTTGGCGCTGGCCACAGACGACTCCTGAGTCGTCGAAACCAGGCGATCACGCCGGTTCGCGATCCGGCAAGGCCCTGCCCAGCAGGCTCTGTTTGGCGATATGTTCTTCCTCGCCCGGCGCGCAATCCTGGGCGATTTCGCCAAGCTGTTCCAAAAGCCGCTGATTTTCCTGTTGTTCGCGCCGCAAGCTCGCGCTGATTTCCGCCCACAAGCCGGCTAAGGCTTGTTGCAAGCCTTTTTGCAGGCCGCGTTGGGCGGCTTTTTGCAGCGACGGTTGCAATTGCCGTTGCAAAAAATAAGGGATCAACCAACTTAAACCGATTAGCAAGCCGCTATGTATCGCGAAGTCGCTGCCCAAATACGCGCCGAGGCCGGTCGCGCCTCGGTAGTAACCGCAGTAGACCTGGTATCCCACGGCGGCCATCGCCGCCAGCGGTAACGCGGTCGCGGCGACCGTGGCGATCCGCAAAACTATCCGCCGCGGGCGACTGCCGGGATTCAGCAGCGCCATCCGGCCGGCCAGTTCGGTTTGCGCGACCACCTTGGCGCCTGCCGTGTCGCGCAAATCTTGTAGTGCCGCGCGCAACGGCCGGGGTGGAATGCCACCTTGCGACGCTTGCAGCGCCACGTCGTCCAACAAATCGCCGAACAGCGTCTGCGCCCAATCGTCCCAAAGCTTAATATCGCCGGCTTGACCGCCCGGTTCGGCCCGTGCCTTGGCCAGTTGCGTCAGCGGCCAGGCCAGTCCGGCAGAGAGGTCGGTTTCCGCGCGCTGCCAGCGCGTTTCCAATTGCCGTTGCAGAGCCGGGTAATCGCGTTCGGCCAACAGCGTTTCCAAGCGACGCAAGGTCGTCGACAACGCTTGTTTTCGCTGGCGTTCGCCGCGACGCTGCATTTGCTGCATCGCATGACCACCCGCCAGTTCCGCCAGTTTGACCAGCAACGCCGGAAATTCGTCACCGTCCGGTTGCACGCAACTAGTGCGAAACAGCAAGGGATCGGCAAAACCCGCCAACGCCAGTTGGCGCCGCAAGTCCTCGTATTGCGCCGCTTGGCCGCGATCCCACTGATTCATCACGAACAACCAGGCATGCTTGGCGCCCTCGGCCAATAACAGGCGCCAGGCCTTGCCGTCGCGATAGCGCTCGGGACTGACTACGTACAGCAGCACATCGATATGCGGCAGCCAATTCAGCACCAGTTTTTGGTTGGCGGCTTCGACACTGTCGAAATCGGGCATGTCTATCCAAGCAATATGGCGCCGCGCGTCGTCGTCGTGGTGATCGATCTTAATCCGGTCCAACGGCAACCCGTCGGGCAGTTCATTCAATGTCAGGCCGCGGTGATGATACAGCGTGACCTCGCGCGAGGTCGGCCTTTCGATGCCGGCCTTGGCGATCGCCCGGCCCGCCAATCGATTCAGCAAACTGCTTTTGCCGACACCGGTCCCCCCCATGAAGGCAACGATCATCGGCCGGCCTGCGTCGCCTTGGGCTTGCGGGAACAAGCTGGACGCGATTGGGCTATCCAGTTGCGCCAACCAGTCCGCCTGTTCGAGCGGCAGGCGCTGCGCCGCGACGGCCGCTTCGCTCCACCGGCGAGCGCGACCAAGTAATTCAGAGTATTCGTAATCCATGCTTTTTATCTTGCAAGGCTTGTTCGGCTTGCCGACATTCGGTTTCGTCGATATCGAACCGACTGTTGCTGGCAATTTGCCCAGGCAGCGCATAAAGACGCCGTTGCAAACAGTGCTCGAACAGCGCGGCGTTGACGGTATGGAGTTGATGTTGCTTTAAATCCGCCTCGACGCGCGCCATATAACCGCCCAGCGTACTTTCCGCCAGCAGCGAGGTCGCGGTCAGCATCAACGGCATCAGCACCAAATCATGCAGACCAATGCCGCCGGCCTGGATAGTCAATAGCACCGCACCGGCGTCGGTGGTCGCCCGCGTGGCGCGCAAACTGTTGAGAATCAGCGGCTGTTCTTGCAATTTGCGATACAGGCGCTGGGCGGCGGCTTCGACGTCTTGCTGAAAATTGCCGTGGTAATTCAGCACCGCCCGTTGATAAGCGCTGGAAATGTCGCCGCGCTGTTGCCGCAACGCGCCGCTGGTTTCCTTCCACCAGCGGGCATCGTCCGCTTCGGTTTCGGCGATTTCCAGCAGGCGGTCCGCCAATTGGATCATCACGTGATCGCCGATCTGCGTTAACACAGCGATCTCCTGGCTGGCGCTGACGGCAGCGGATTTTGAACCGAACAATTTGCGCATCGGCCAAGTCATCGCCCGGCGGGTTTTGGCCAACAATCCCGCCAAACCGGGGATTTCCAGCAAGGTCAACAGGTTCAATACGGCCTGTTGAAAGGTTTCGTAATGATGCGGATGGTTCAGATAATCGCGTTGATAGTCCTTGAGTGCCCGCGCCAGACACTGATCGACCAGCGTCCGCCAGTGACGTTGCGATTGATGCTCGGCATACACCGGCTCCAGCCAGTGCGGCCAGAAACGCGTCAAAAGCTGTTGTTGGTATTGACTGTGTTTACGGCGCGAGACCGATTTAACCAGTTCCAATACCGCCTGCTCCGCAGCCCTCGGCCAACTCGGCTGGTCCGGCAATCTTCGAAAATGCAGCGGCACGACATTCGGTACCGGGTCGCGGCGCGCGGCGCGCCATTTTTCGGCCAGCGAGTCGATAATGGCGGCTTCCTGACCTTCGCCCAACTTGTTGACGACGATCAAAGTCGGCTGCCGCAGCGACTCCAAAATGCTCATGATGTCCCAGACCGACTGATCCGCGTATTTTTCCTTGCTGACCAACAAAATCACCGCGTCCGCCAGTGCGATGGCTCGCACCAGGCCCTCGCGGTAGTCGGCGGCATCGATGGAGTCGAAGTCGGGCGTGTCCCAGCATACACAGGGCGGTAATAACGGCGAACGTAACGGACTGGTGCCGATCGCGTAACAATCCAAGCGGCCCGGCGCCAACTCGCCGACCGCCACCCGCTCGAAACGACCGAAGTAGGCTTGCAAACCCGGCATGGCCTCGGCGGACACCGCATGACAGAAGCCCTGGGCCTGCACGGTGTAACCCGCTAAAGGGCTGACGCCGGCTTGATGACTATTCAGCAGCAAGTTCACGGTGGAGCTTTTACCGGACTGGGTCGGCCCGATCACCGCGATCTGCATCGGCAAATCCGGATGCTCCGCAATCAGGCGTCCCTTCCGGATAAAAGCCTCGGCGAACAGCAGCTGGTCGGCGCGTTGCTGGTAATCCAGATAACGAGGACTTCGTTTATCCATCCGACCTAGCACGATCTGATAGCGCTGTTTGAGGTGTTGGATAAATTCCAGCATGTGGTAAGCTTGTGCCGTTAAAATTTCCGAGTAAATAAGTTTGTTGGGTAACCGGAACCATTATAAATACAAAATCCGGGTTTGTTCATTTAGCCGTTGGGGGGCTACATCATGAAAATCGCGTCGATTCTTTTCGTTTTATTGCTGGGCGCCGTGGCGAGCGGTTGCAACAAAAGCAACCAGATCAACGGTAGCAGCATGAAAACCGTCAACCGTTCGATCAGCCATATCAAGGAAAAACTGCCGCTCGACCAACGCATCGAATTCGAAGTGTCTTTTTGGACCCTGCGCGACGAAATCCGCGATAACGGCGAGTTTTTGAACGAGATCGACGGCAAAACGCCGGAACAGTTGATCGAAAAGGGTAAGGAGCTATTTGCCAAACGCAAGGCAGCCGGCAGCAAGGATTACGAAGAATACGCCAACTGGGATCAGATGATTGCCCAATATTCGCAAGAACGTATCGATCAAAACCGGAAAAAAGCCCCCGATCCGCGTGATAAGCAGTACCCTCACCGCGTGGATTACAAAATGCACTCGATGTAATTATCGTTTGGATATCGAGGCCGGTGCCGGCAGTTGTTTTTGCTCGACGAGCACCGCAACGAACTGGCTGGCCTCGCCTATCGTCTTTTCCATCACGTCGATCAACCGGGAAATATCCAGACCCATTTCGACAAACTCGTGACGCAGCGCGGCAATGGCATGGGCATTCAGATTGTGTTTCAGGAACAACACTTGATCCTGAAACGCCGCCAACACCGGCTGCATCCGGCTTTCCGCATTTTGTAGCGATTTGAGTAGCCGCGCATATTGTTGCCGGGATTTTTTCAATTGCTGCTGACTGCGGGAACGCAAAACCCGATTGCTATATAGCAGCAATTCCGACTCCCATTCCGCGAACAAGGCTTCGCTGATTTCCTCAACCGCTTGAATTCGCTGACTGACTTGGTCGGCCTTGCTCCGACACAAATCGTAACGGCGTTTGAGTTGCTGGTAGCGCTGTTCCAGCGAATGTTCCGGCAGATTGACGATGCTTTTGAATTTGTCCAGAGCATCGACAAATTGATCGCGGCTCTCTTTTAAGCCCACGCACGCCTGTTCGACTTGGGTCACGACGATATCGCGTTTTTGATGACCCAACAGCGATTCCCGGCTTTGGTAATAGGCCTTGCGCAAGCGCTTGTTCAGTAGAGATCGGATGAAATGAATCATGCGTTGATAAATGACGCTTGGTGAATGACGCGGATTCGATACCCGGCGTCGCGACTGTAGCGGCCGAACGCCGAATCCACTATACCCTGGCCGATCAATCGGCCGATGTCCGTGTCGTCGGCGACTTCGGCCGACTTGACCAAGATCAATTCGTCGGCGCCCAAGCGGCCGGCCAACCAAGCGGCCAGACTGTCCGAGGTCACTTCCCAACTGGCTTCGACGCCGGCGGCATCCAACTCGGCGTGATCAGGCATCCAGATGGCCGACCGTTTTGCGGACAAAACTTCCGCGAGGGCCGCGACCGAATCGGCGGGCTGAAATTGCGGACGGCGAGCGTGCATCAACCAACCCATTTGCCGCATCGCCAAGAGTGCCATGCGATGCGCGGTAACATCGTCGAAGTTCCGGATTGCTTGGGACCGGCGCACCTGATCGGCAAACTCGCCGCCGCCCGGTACGATGACCAGCAATTCGCCCCATTCGCCGAGCGCATCCAAGCAAGCCGGCAATGCGCCGGCGCTCAGCAAACTGCCGCCCAGCTTGACGACCCGTGTCATCGCCGAAATTTCTCCAACACTTTTAGCAAGGCCGCCGCCTTATCGAAGCACTCCTGATATTCTTCTTCCATGCGCGAGTCGTTAACAATGCCGCCGCCCGCCCAGAAGCGTATCGTGTCGCGATTGTGGACCAGCGTGCGAATCGCGATATTGGTATCCATGTCGCCGTTAAAACCGATATAACCGATCGCGCCGCAATACACGCCACGCCGATGCGGCTCCAGCTCTTCAATGATTTCCATAGCACGCACCTTGGGCGCGCCGGTAATCGATCCGCCGGGAAAGCAACTCCGCAACAGATCGATCGCCTGCTGATCTTCGGCCAACCGGCCGGTCACGGTACTGACCAAATGATGCACGGTGGCATAGCTCTCGATCTCGAACAACGTCGGCACGCTGACCGAACCTTTTTGGCAGCTTTTACCCAAGTCGTTGCGCAACAGATCGACAATCATCACATTCTCGGCGCGGTCTTTCGGACTATTGAGCAACTCGGCCATCCGAGCCCGATCTTCATCGGCATCGTGGCCGCGCGGACGAGTCCCTTTGATCGGCTTGGTTTCCACGCAGCCGCCGTTGACTCGCAAGAAACGCTCGGGAGAAGAACTGAGCACTTGCGCGTCCGGCGTATTTAAATACGCGCTAAACGGTGCCGGATTGATTTGCCGCAAGGCCCGATAAGCGGTCCAAGGCCGACCTCGGCACGTGCTCTCGAAACGTTGCGCCAGATTGATTTGGTAGCAATCGCCTTCCTTCAGGTAGTGTTTGATTTTCGCGAGGGCCTGAGCATAGTCAGACGCGGTCATATTGGAGCGCGGCTCGCTTAAGATTTCAAAGCCGGTCTCCGGTTCCGGTTCCGGTTCCGGCATCCGGCTGAACCGAACCGTCAAGTCAAGAATTTCCGCATCGCTCAAACCGCATCCGGTCAACCAACTGGCTTGCGATTCATGGTCGACGACGACAGCCCACCGATAAATCCCAACCGCCAATTCCGGCAGGTTTTCGCAATCTCGGGCCGCGGCCGGCAAGCGCTCGATACGACGGGCCAGATCGTAACCTAAATACCCGATAGCCCCGCCGCAGAACGGCAAGCCCTCGATTCCAGGCTGATGCTCACCCAGCTCCACCTTCAACAGATCGAATGGATCGTCGGCACTGTAGCGAATTTCGCCGCCACGGCTGATCCGGGTAAGTTCTCCGAACGTCTGCAGGGTGGCTTCCGGCTCGGCGGCGAGGATATCGAAGCGACCTTGCGAATCGGCGGGCCGGCCGCTATCCAGAAACATCGCCCAGGGCCGGTCGGCCCATGGCGCAAATAGCGCTGCACTATCCGAAACATACGGCAGGCGTATTTTAACGGGCTGAATTGGGGGCATTAAACGGGGGAATTCTCGATGAAGCACCAAAACCGATCATAACGACCGAATCGGCAAAGGACGTGATTTTATACCAGCGGGAAGGTTTAGACCAACCCGGCACGCAGCGCCGAATGGATCGAGCCGAATACGGCCTGGAAAGCCGGCAACTGCGTGATATCTGAAAAAGCTTAATCGCTCGGGAGAATCGACCCTCGCTTTCGCAAGTCGAATCAGAAACGCCTTGCGCGAATGTTGCCGATCTCGGGGCTTTACCGCCATTTCGGAGGGAGCCGAAGCGCGCTCTCTTCCGCGTCCGCCGATCTTCGCAACCGGGCAGGAGAAGTCGTCGTTTCCGAGAACAGCTTGGGAAACTCACGCTCAATGGAAAAGACGATTTGAACGATCGCCAGACTTCGCCCCCCCTCCCCACCAAGAAATAATCGAAAAATTTTCGAACAGTTTATTTCACTTTTATTGCCTAATGATGTTGCGACTAGTTAAAGCACTCTATGCGATCAAAACAGCTCGGCATTCATTAAAAAGTGCGCACCGATACCGCCAAAATAACCTAGCGCAATCACCGGCGCCCATTTCAGATGAGTTAGGAATGTGTACGCGCCCTTGGCTTGGCCCATCAAGGCCACGCCCGCGGCAGAGCCAACCGAGAGCAGACTGCCACCAACACCGGCGGTCAGCGTTACCAACAACCATTGGCCTTCCGACACTTCGGGATGCATGGCCAGGATGGCGAACATAACCGGGATAATTGTCGATCAGCGCGGAAATAACGCCAACCAGTATGTTGGCTGGGGTAGCACCCAGTTCACCATAGAGAAAACCGGACAAATAGTGTAGGTAGCCGAGGAAGTTCATACCGCCCACACACAGCACGACACCATAGAAAAACAGCAGGGTATCCCATTCCATGCGCGCCAGATGATGAAAGACGTCAAAGCGCAAACTATCTGCATCGGCGCTACCCTTGACTTCCTCGCCGGACATTGGATCCAGCCCTAGTTCCGGCTCGTCGCGATGGGTGACGTGCAGGAAATAGCCGAACAATTGCAGATAAGTCAGACCGGCCATCATGCCGACCGCCGCCGGCAGTTGCAGGCTGTTTTGGAAAGTCACCGCCGTGAGTACGGTGAGCAGAAATAACACTACGATACGTTTAGCGCCACGGCGAGTGACGACCTTGGCATGAATAGGCGCTGGCTGGGTTTTGGGAATCGCGAAATGCATGATCGCGGCGGGGATCAGGAAGTTAACCACCGAGGGCACAAACAATTTGAAGAAGGTCCAGAATTCGATGATGCCCTTTTGCCAGACCATCAAGGTGGTGATGTCGCCGAACGGGCAAAACGCCCCACCTGCATTGGCAGCCACCACGGTATTGACACAGGATACGCCGACGAATTTTGGGTTGTCCTTGCGACCACCGCGCACATCAACATCGCGGTAGTCATGTCATTGGACACCGAGGAAATGAAAAAAGCCAAGCCCCCTGTAACCCAAAACAACTGACGATAACTCGAACCCCGATTAACCAACCAAGCCCGCAGGCTGTCGAAGACGCGTCTCTCTTCCATCGCATTGATGTAAGCGATGGAAACAATCAGGAATAGTAATAACTCGCCGTAGTCCAAAACATCGTGCCGAATCGCCGTTTCGGCGACCGACGATAAGCCTTGGTTCTTATAAACCAGGGCAATCGCCACCCATATCAGCGCCGCCGCCAACATCATAGGCTTGGATTTTCGTAATTCCAATACTTCTTCAAGGACCACAAAGAGGTACGCGATCGCAAACAGGCCTACACAGAGGTATCCGACCCAATGTCCGCTCAAATCCAGGGCTTGAGAAAAAGTTTCAGCAAGCACGTTGGTTGAAAATAACATTAGTCCGGCAGCTGCTAATGAGCCAAGCAAAAACTTGTTTAGTTCGTTCATACATTCTTCCATTTCTGTCGTTCAACGATCGACTTTTTGAGTCGATCACGTTCTCATTGTCCATACCCGCAACATGCTTGGGTTGGCCTAAACGTTCACCCTTGATTTTTGGCTGAAGGCGATTTTTTAGGCAGCGGATTAATAGGCTGCATCGCGGCTTCGTCGTCCTTAATTTGCATTTCTTTAACAAGCACATCGAGATTCTTGGCCAGAGACTTCAGAACATTTTCCGGCAAGGCAAATAGTGCATGTTGCAAAATGCCCTGCGGCGGCGAGCTTACTTGGTTTAACAGTTCAATACCGTCCTGAGTCAACATCACGGTAACAACCCGTTGGTCCTGACTAACGCGCTCCCGCATGATTAATCCCTTCTTGGCCAGTTTGTCGAGCATATTGCTGGCGGTGGAATGATGGATCGACATCGCTTTAGCTAGTTCGGTGACTTTCAATCCCGGATTTTTTGATAACTCCCAGAGTGCCCACAGTTGAGCGCTGGTAACGCCGCAATGCGTTTCTACCCATTGGGAGTGTTGCTGAACGGCCTTAAAAATCATTCGAAATTGTTTCAAGACTTCATGTGGCCATTGTTTGGAGCCGTCGGTGTTGGTGGTTGGCAGTGCTGATTTGTTCATGGGGTTACGGTTTATAGTCGGCAAAATTAAGGTGTCAAAAACATTATTACCCACCTGACAGCCAATGTGGCCCGCTTGATTCGGGCATAACGAACTCAGAATTTTTCCGCTGGCTCCGTACAGTATGCGGAAGATCTGGCAGATCGGCGTCTCGATATATATGTTGACACAAACAATGTTTGCGTCAACATTATTGGGTTATTATAATGCTCTCGGCAAGTCTAAGAGCGGATTACCTGCCTTGGAATGGTTTGATGTGGTTTCAAAAATTGACAGCGCAACGAAATCCGCTCCTTAACTTGCCTCCGACGCATACTGCTTACAAGTAACGGAATTACCAAAGACGCTTTCACGACCGCTAGACGCTCTCTGTCCAACAGCGATACCCAAACAAAGCGCCAAAATGACGAAATTAAAATGTTTTCAAATATTTACGTTAGATTGTTGATTTGCCTGGTTTGGCTCTCCTCTGTCATATTGCTGGCATCGTGTTGCGGTCAAAACACCCCAGTCCCTATCGATCAATCTTCGTCGACAACGGCGTAAGCCGACAAACATTCCAACTATCCGGGATGTCACCTTAGCAGCCGAAACTCGCAGAATTGGGCCCACTTGAAACCGTGGGACCGACTTCGGGACTGCAAATGACTAGGAATAGCGCATGAAATCGAAATATCGACACTGGGTATTCGTCAAGAGAAAGAAAAACAGACGGACTCATCAACAACGCGATTCGAACGCCTGTGCGACCGTCGTGATACCGGCTTTGAACGAAGCCAAACGCATCCAGGAAGTCGTTGCTTACGCCATGGCAGATTCGGCTACCGCCGAAGTGATTGTCGTCGACGATAGCTCCATCGACGATACAGCGATGCTGGCGAGAGAGGCCGGTGCCAAGGTCATGACCAGTAGCATGTTGGGCAAAGGCGTCTCGATGCGCGACGGCGCGGCGGCGGCTACTCATGATTTGGTCGTTTATCTGGACGGCGATCTGACCAATTTACGTCCCGGCATCGTCACCAGCCTCTGCTTGCCGCTGCTTAACGAGGGGGCGGACTTCGTCAAAGCCCGCTTCGGACGCGGTGGCGGCCGGGTTACCGAACTCACCGCCAAACCGATGCTGAAAGTGTTCTTCCCCGAACTGGCGCATCTGGCTCAGCCGTTGGGCGGAATCATTGCCGCACGCAAACGCCTGTTGCAAACCATTAGATTCGAAGATGATTATGGTGTCGATGCCGGTCTGTTGCTTGACGCTCATTTGGCCGGCGCCAAGCTGGCGGAAGTTGACATTGGCTTGTTGGAACATGATAGCCAGCCGCTGCAAGATTTATCGCTGATGGCCAACGAGGTCAGCCGCGCCATTTTCGACCGCGCCAAAAAAGCTGGACGCCTGCATGTGGAACAGGTCACTGCCATGTACGAGAACCAACGCCAAGTGGCTGCCGGTATCGATTATGTGCTGTCTCTTCGCAGGGGACGCCGATGCTTACTTTTGCTGGACATGGACGGCACGGTAACCCCATCGCGATTTGCGCTGGAACTGGCGCGCAACACCGGAAACGAAGCGGCTTTGGTGCAACTACTGGATACGCCTCACGACGATGCTATAACCCGCAGCGAGCGGATTGCCGAGTTGTTTCGCTTCCATTCACAAGCAGCAATTCGAACAGGTGGCTCGTACGCTGGAAATCCGTCCAGGCGTCATCGAATTCGTCAAGCAGGCAAGACGAGCCGGTTTCATGGTCGGTGTCGTCAGCGACAGCTATTTTGTTGCTGCCGATATTATAAGACGTCGCATATTTGCTGATTTCGCGCTGGCTCATACCCTGACTTTCGATGGGGAGGTCTGCAACGGCCAGTTACAAATCAATCCGGCTTTCTTGCCCGACGACGTCAATTCAGTTACCCCGATTTGTAAAAGCAACGCGATGCGATGCTTCTTGACAGATAAATCACAACCCCCGCTCGAACTGATTTGGGCTGTCGGCGATAACCTTAATGATTTGGAAATGTTGCGGCTAGCAGATAACGCCTTCGTCATCGATCCCAAGTCGCCTAAACTACTTGAGGAGCCTGGAATCACGCTTATAAGTGAATTCAACGACTTAGTGGAGTTGTTAACGCATGAGGCGTCGGAAAGTATCGAAGCGTAACGGCATCCGGGTTTAGTCATTTTTAATCGCGCACTCCGTGTCGTGATTACTCGACTAATACAAACATCGTCAGGGCCATTGGGGTTTTTATGAGCTTCACGCGTTGCACAGCTGTGATATTTATTGTCAGTTTGCTATGTATCTTCGGTTGCGAGCAACACAATCCGGAGCCAGGCGCTCAATCGAGCCAATCGAAGCGGTTTGCTGAAAGTACAAGGCAAGCGGTTATACAGTGCCTTAAGTCCCGCTCATACATTGTAAGCTCTGAAAATTCAACCAGAAGTATCCGCGGACACGATTTCCAAACGGATCCGAATAGAGTGTCTTGCTCAGACATTTATTATTACAACCAAGGTCGCTTGGGTCGACATCCCAATACTCCCAAATAGGCGGCAAAATATCCTCTTGTAAGGATACCCTCACAAATCGCGAATCGTCTAACTGCAACGATTCGCGCTTAGCGGCCTCCTGTCGCAAACAATGTTATCGAGAAATCAACCCGTTAGAACCTGCCCCTCTTTGCAACAATGCGTTTCTACAAACATTGTTTTCTTCAACATTACCTCATCACTAGAATGCGGTCAGTAACGCAAATGACCCAATAGATTAAAGCGACTGAATGCGTTAAGAAAGAAAGGTATTCGGTGAAGCTCTAGCCATTGTCGGTTCGTTTGGTAAGGCTGCACCGAATATATGGCTGGCGATTTCAAATCGCTTACTTTGTCGGGAAACGTAACTTGGCTGTAATCGTCGATTGTGAAGGCCAATCACCTGCCTCCGGGGGAAATTTGTTGCAACGTGATCCATCAGAACACCAATCCGCTTCAAAGGTAGAATTTAATCGGCAGCGGAACCATTTGATACCCCAAGCGCTTGTGCTCGGATTGACGACCGGCGCAACTTCGGTAGCATTCCATATAGCAATGAATAGCGCAGAAGCATTTCGAAAAAAGTTTTTAGACTTATCACATCAGAACCCCGACTTCGGCGTTGGAATGATTCTGGGATTAGCGTTAATCACCCTGATCATCTCCGCCGGAATCGTCAGACAATTTGCACCCGAGGCAAGCGGCAGCGGCATCCCCCACATTAAGGGCGTATTGATTGGGCACCGGCATTTCCGCTGGTTTCGGGTGCTGATTACCAAGTTTATCAGCATGGTCATTGGCGGCATTGGCGGCCTTGTCGTTGGTCGCGCCGGTCCCTGTGTACATATGGGAAGTTCCATAGGGCAAGGGCTAGCCAATATCTGGCCTAAAAACGGTAACCCCGAGCATACGATATTGATTGCTGCCGGCGGCGGCGCCGGACTCACGGCGGCATTCAACGCCCCTCTCTCCGGCTTGACCTTTGTATTGGAAGAACTTGAACGGCGATGCTCTTCGCTCGAATTCGTGACCGCCGCCATGGCCTGTCTGACAGCGGATATGGTGTGCCGCGCGGCGCTCGGCCAACAACCCGCCTTTCATTTCGTTAATTTCACCGCTCCGCCGCTGAGTCTTCTTATTGCATTCGTTCCTTTGGGTTTACTATCCGCCCTATTGGGTAGTTTGTTCACGCATGCCTTGTTGCGGGGACAACGATTGATTACCCTGAGTGTTTGGCCGAAAACGATGTGGTGGCTGACTTTGGCAACCTGGCTGACAGCCACAGCTTGGTATGCGCCCGAATTATTGGGCGGCGGCTATGATTTTGTGAATGAAATTCTCGTAGGCCGGGAACTCACACTGGGAACGATAGCGCTATTCTTTGTCAGCCGATTCGTGTTGACTATCGGTAGTTCCTGCTCGGGCGCGGCCGGGGGGATTTTTATGCCGATCTTGGTTTTGGGCGCATTGCTGGGTTGGGGTGTCGGTGCGACCACACAATTGTTTTTTCCCGAATTAAATGCAGATCCTAGGCTATTTGCCGTTATCGGGATGGCTGCATATTTTAGCGGAGTGGTACAAGCGCCTTTAACGGGCATCGTGTTAATCATCGAGATGACCAGTGATTACGCATTGATTTTGCCGCTATTCATCGCCTGTTTTACCGCTTTGCTCATCGTGAATTGGTTAGGATGTCCTCCCGTTTATGAAGCCTTGTTGGAAAACGAATTGCGACAAAAACGAATTCAGTAATAATTTCACTGAAACCGCCTGATATTCTAGCCAGCACCTCTTAGGAGACACAGTTATGGAATCTTACCGTATCGCATTATTTGTCATCGCCTTGGCGGCGGCTTTCTCTCCCTTGCTTGCCAGAATTCCAACACGCTTCCGCATGCCAGTCGTGGCGACGGAAATGCTTCTTGGCATGATAATCGGCCCTCATATTTTCAACTGGGTATCACCAGACGGTTTAGTCGGTATGCTAGGTGAGCTGGGCTTGACGTTTTTGCTGTTCATGGTGGGCATGGAAATCAATCTCGGCGAAATTCAAGGCAAACCCTTGACGCTGGCCATTGGCGGGTGGTTTCTTTCGTTTACGGTGGCCATGGCTTGCATGTCCGTCGTGCATGCCATCGGCCTGATTCAGGCACCGCCGCTTTTAGCAGCGGTAGCCTTATCGACCACCGCACTCGGCGTATTGGCCCCGATTCTGCGAGATGAAGGCATTCTGAATACGGACTTCGGCAAAATGCTGCTGTCGGCGGCGGCAATGGGTGAATTCGGCCCGCTGATGGTGGTCTCCATGCTGATCATCCCGACCCATAGTACCTTTTTGCATACCGTTTTCATCTTGGCCTTTGTGGGGATTACTTTTGTGATAGCGGATACGGCGATCAACGCCCGTTCCTCCACTTTAATCGATCTCCTGGCCCAAACCATGCAAAGTAGTGGCCAACTGCCGGTGAGAATCTGTATTGCGCTCCAGGCCCTACTGGTGGTTTTAGCCGGCGAGTTTGGGTTGAATGTGGTGGTCGGCGCATTCGCGGCCGGCATGGTGGTGGGCCTTGCCAGCAAAGGCGAAGGCGGCATGATTCTTCGGCAGAAACTGGATGCCATCGGTTATGGTTTCTTAATCCCCATTTTCTTTATCGTCGCCGGCATGAAATTTGACGTCAGCGCACTGTGGGCGAATCCGCTGGTTCCAGTCCAGATCATCTGCCTATTGGGTTTGTTGATTCTAATTCGTGGCGTGCCGGTAATCCTTTACTACCCAGTTTTAGCGTCAAACGACAGATTGCCTTTTGCACTCTATTCCGCGACAGGCCTGCCCATGATCGTCATTATCTCCGAAATCGGGGTCTCGTCCGGCCTGATGGCCCCGGATCGAGCAGCCGTTCTGGTCAGTGCCGGGATGATTTCCGTTTTGCTGTTTCCTCTACTGGCCGAAAGAATAAGACAGCATTCGTAAAGTCCTATGCCCGTACAATTGCCAACCAAACCAGTTTCAAGCGTCAGCCGTTACATTGACACTTAATTAGCCATGCCAACAATATCTTGTTCCGCCTGATTCTCTGATTTAGCGGTGACAGTTTGCGTGGGCCGCTTCAGGTTTCTGCCTAAGGTAGCTTTTTTCATGGCGTTGATAACTGTCGGGTTGGGTGAAAAATATTCCGGCGTGTTCCACTGACTCCATTTGTGTTTGATCGTGTTGAAATCATCCGTGGCAATATTGGCAACATTGCTATTTTGTTCAGTTGTGTTGTACATACCCCAGTTATTACGACCTACTACCTTATAAGACCAAGTGGTCCAATGGCTGCCGGTTTCTGTAAATTGCTGAAGTCCGTAATCCCATGATTCGGCATTTTCGAATAGTGTGAATTCTCCAATAAAATGCGGCACGTTATATTCGGTGCCCCATTTCCGCGCGTCTTGTATCCACCCATCCACAGCGTTTTTCATCACCGTGAAATCGTTATTGTTTTGCCATTGGTAATAATGCAAGGAATAGACGACGTTCTCCCAGTTTTTCTCTTGGGGATTGGGCAGCGTGTTCCACCACCAAATAGCTTCCATAATAATGATATGGTCTGGATCAATCGCTCGGATGGCATGATACAGACGGTTGTAAAGGCTAACCACCCCAGATCCCATCCGGCCGGGAAACGTCTCGGAAGGTTCATTCAGTAGGTCATACCCCGCCACGGCGGCATTATCCTTAAAGCGCGTGGCGAGCGTTTCCCAAAGCTCAACCAGTTGATTCTGATAGAGCGGGGTAGAATACAGCAAAGCGCCGTTTTGCCGGCCTGAGTGATGGGCTCCGTTCTGCGATCCTGGCGCTCCGTGAAGATCAAGTACTGTGTAAAGCCCATATTCCCGAGCTTTGTTGACGGTCCACTCGATTCTGGATAAATCAATGGCGCCTGTATCGTCCCGCCTCCAATTGCCCTCATCATCCATATGGTTAAACGCATATACCGGCAAACGGATACAGTTGAGACCGGCTTCTGCGATGTTCTTGAAATCCTGTTCCGTGATCCAAGTATCCCAGTAAGAATTGTAAAGTTCCCACACGGCATCCTTGCCAAAACGCTCGGTTAGAACACTTCGCGCATCCCATTCATTTGATGCCCCAGCTAACGGGGACATCCAAGGTTCATGCCCCCTCCAACCGCCCAGATTAGTGCCGTATAAATGAACCTTTCGACCCAATCCATAGTTATCTTTGATATCCGCTCCATCCACTTTAAGAAAATCCGAAGCGGCGTAGCATGAAGGAGAACCCATCACGATTGTCCAGAGTAACGCGGACAATCTCAGTACGCTTGGGTGACTAACAGGTTTCGGTTTCATAAATATCACTTTAAATAACGTGGTCTCGGTACAGGGGTTGCAGGACAAAACAAGCTTAGGATTTTCCATCGTCGAACAATCGGTAAAGCGTCGACAGTATTGTGAAGAACGCCTTCAGCCTGCTCGGTCAATATACTCGATATGGTGATGAAATATTCGAAGCCGACTTAACTAGCACCTTATATTTCCGACAACCAATAGAACTGAAAACCCTGCAATACGACCCGTCTGTCGTATTGCTCCGGCTTGCCGCCGCTGTAAACATCGACGAATTGCCCGTAGGGATTGATGCCTTTGCTTTTGAGCAAGTAAAGATCCAGGTATTGCGGATTGGCATCGAAATTGGCGACGACTATCACCCGCTCGGAAGGACGCAGGTGATCGAAACGAATGAAACACAATAAATGCGCGTTATCGACGTCGACCAGTTCCCGGTTGTTGAAGTCGGCGAACGCGGAGATTTCCTTACGGATCGCGATCATTTTCTTCATTGCATTGAACAGGACAAATTCGGTGGTGCCTTGTTTTTTGCGCAATTCGGCCCTGTCCCAATTAATCTTGGGTCGATGTATCCAGCGGTTGTCGTCGCTTTTACCGGGGTCGTCGCGGTAACTGTAATCGTTGATGACGCCGAGCGCGTCACCGTTGTATAGCAATGGAATACCGCCGAAGGACAATATCAGGCTCTGCAATAACAGAATCTTTTGGATTGCGGAATCGATCAAGCCCTGGTCATTGTTTTCCCGGCCCGCTTCCAGCCCCGTCAGGGAAGCCAGCGAACCGCTGATACGGGCGTCGCCCGTGGTTTCGTTACGCATGAACACCATGCCTCTGGCCGGAGATCCTTCGAATTGACCGCTGAAATAATCGACTAGAAATTGCCGATGTGCGTGAGGGTCGTATCCCGCGGCGCGAATATCGTTGTCGTCGAAGCCAAAGCCGATATCGTCGTGGCAGCGCACATAATTCAACCAAGTGGCGCGCTCCAGTTTCGCCGGCAAGTTTTTTATCCCTTGACAGAGCAGTTTGGCATTTTGAGTGGCTATAGCATCCCATAGCAAGGCCATCAAAGTAGCGTTGTAAGCAATTTCGCACTCCTTGGCGATGATCGCATCCTCGCCAAAATATTTGATGACTTCGAGCGGCGTGACAATCGCTTCGGCGATGAACAGCACACCCGGCGCGGTAACCTGACAGCAATCCTTCATCAACTGCAGAATCAAATGAGCGTTGCGCTCGTTCTGGCAGGTAGAACCTATTTTTTTCCACAGGAAGGCGACGGCATCCAAACGTAGGATGTCCACCCCCTGATTGGCCCAAAACAGGATGATATCCAGCATTTCGATAAATACTTCGGGATTGCTATAGTTCAGGTCCCACTGGTAATCGTTAAATACGGTCATCACCCATTTCTGCATCTTCTCATTCCAGATGAAGTTGCCTGGGGCCGATTCCGGGAAAATTTGCGGCATGGTCTGCTCGAACATATCGGGAATTTCCCGGTTATCGAAGACAAAGTAGTAATCCTGATAGCGCTCATCCCCCATGATTGCCTTTCTGGCCCATTCGTGCTCATCGGAGGTGTGATTCATCACGATGTCCAGTACCAGCAGGATTTCGCGTTTTTTGAACTCCTTGGCCACTCGCCGCAGATCATTCAGATCGCCCAGCCTGTCGTCGATCTGTCTAAAATCACTGACCGCATAGCCACCGTCGCTCTTGCCCGCGGGACACATCAGAATCGGCATGATATGCACCAAATTGATGCCGAGTTCCTGGAAATAAGGCGTCTTGCTTACCAGATCGGCCAGATTTTCCGCGAAGCCGTTGGTATACAAGGCCATGCCGACCCATTTCTGCGACAGGAACCAGTTGTGATCCTGTTCGCGCTCCATGTCGATGCGCTCCAACTCGGCGGACCGATCGATATAGCCCTTGGCCATGGTTTCCACCAACCGCAGCATTTGCGGTTTAAAATCCTCCCGCTGACCGTACAGCGTGAAAAATAGCGAATAAATCGCATAAAAATTGGCGCCTAGCCGGGTGTAAAAGTGTCGAAGGTCCTGGCGACGAATCTCCGGTTTCAGATCATCCAGAATGGCGTTCAATAGCGAATGGGAGACTTGTTCATACATGTCGTTACGGAATCCATGGTTGGGATGATGTAAAAACCTACTAATAAATCAGGTTGCCACGCTATCGGTAAATATTCTATTAGTCAAAAACCCCATATGCGATTGCGTTCTTGCTATTGTTTTTTACTGTATACATTAATCCTAAAAAGGGCAGTTGGCGTGTATTGCGGGCCGTTCGTGCTGAGCAACGTCGAAGCATGGACGGCTCGCAATACACTCACCAAACGGGTGAATGAAAAATCCCGCGCGCCCTTCGACAAGCTCAGGACGAACGGGATTTTTCATCGCCAAACTGCTCTTTTTAGGTTAATTTATCTGCGCGTTTTACTAACTCATCGGCCGAAATTTCGCCGCTTTGGTAGCTTAATACACCGATGGAAAAAGTGACTGGCCATTTATTTTTACGCATCTCGTTCAATAATCCGGCCTGAATTTTTTCAACGGTAAACTTTGCAGCATCTTGCCCCATTTCGGGCAACAACAATATAAATTCATCACCGCCCAATCGTGCCATGAGATCGGTATTACGCAACATGTTTTTTGCCCGACTTACGAAAGCACATAGAAGCCTGTCACCAATCAAGTGCCCATATTGATCGTTTACCCATTTAAATCCATCGAGGTCGATATACGCAATCGTGAATACATGTTTATAGCGTCAAGAACGATTAAGCTCGGCTTGCAGTAACTCAAAAAAATAGCGACGGTTGGCAATGCCGGTCAAATAGTCCATGCGAGAAATTTGTTTTTCGCGCTCCAGCTCTTGTAATACAGGTAAAAGCCAGGTAATCATTACAAAGAAGCCAAAGCGCATGATGGCATTCCAATAGCCAATCATCGGATGCGAGTATGAAGCGTTGTTCAGTTGATCGACAGTAAACCAGGTTCCGGTAGCAAAGACACAGAATACTAAACCCACCTGCCTACCAAATGCCAAGGTGACCAATACGATGGGTATTAAGTAGAATATTGAGAAACTGAATTCCCTGCCTAGTTTAAAATCAATAATACCGATACCAATATTGATTAAAAAACTAATAATTAACCAAATAATGGGGGTTTTGTTGTCGTTTTGGATAAAGCGCCAATTACTCATTAGCTTGTTCCATCCAACCCCGCGTGCAAGGGAAAAAGTGCGAAACGCCCTCAAGAATTCCCGCACTGTAGTTGCCGTTCATGCCTAAAAAATTTCCCTTAGCCAAATACAACCTGGCACCGGTTCCATTTTGCTCGGCGAGCGCCGTGGATTGCGCGACGACATCGCCATGCGCGTTGGCAACCAGAATCGCATTAATGCCACTGATTAGCACGGGCAGATCGTTGCCGCTGTCGCCCGCAAATACCGTATTGCCTACATCGAAATTCTGGTGCTGCATCAAGAACTCCACGGCATGTAGTTTCGTGGCATGGGCGGGCAACACATCCAGCAATCCGGCGGCTGCGGCTTCGTCCACGCTGTAAATCAGGCTGGCCGCCAGATTTCGTGCGTGCAGTCGGTTCGCCATTTCCTGGCGCAAGGCTTCTATATCGCCGAGCGTGGTCAGATAGTAGCTGAGCTTGAAACGGTTTTGCTTCGCCTCTTCCTGCAAGCGCAAATTCGGCAAATCGTCAAACAAAGGCCGAAGATCCTTCGCCGTCAGACCGCGCCAGTCGCCGGCGATATCCTCTTCCCAAGCGACCCAAGGTTCCCATTCTCCGGGGCTGGTTTTATAGATCGTGGTGCCGACGTCGCCAATCACCCAATCGGCTAATGGCAAACCGTACTCACGGATCGCGTCTTCCACCAATTCGCGATGCCGGCCGCTCACATAGGCCAAAGTCACTTCGGGGCGGGAAACCAGTCGCGCGAAAGCCGCTCTCGCCCCGGACGACTCCGGTTGACTACCGTTAGGCAGCAAGGTGCGATCCAAGTCGGTACAAATCAGAAGACGATTCATCATGGCGCTGGCGCTCCGCTAAAGATGGAAAAAATCGTAATGTTCGATGGCTTCCAGTATGCCCCAGGCGTTGGAGTGTTCGGCGAAATAGACCTGTTCCATGTCAGATAAATTCGACAATTCCTCGCGGTGGCGGTTGGCCACCACGACCCCCAGCGTATTGCCCGCCACCATATCGGAATCGCCGCCGGAACCGCCCGTCGCCAGGATGCGCTCCAGGGGAATATCCCATTGCCGCGCGACATAACGCAATGCCTGTCCCTTGGAAGCGCGAGCCGGCACGATGTCCAAGAATTGCCCGAACGACAGCGTGGGATTCACCGACAGTTCCTTTTGGCGCAACAAAGTCAGAATCTCTTCCATCGGCGGCGCAAGCTCGCTATCGTAATAATAGGAAATCTTGAAGCGGCTCTGTTCTCGCTTGGGTTGCGGCGTCAAGCCGGGTAGCGTGCCTAGTACCCGGCGTAAGACCTGGGGCGTCCACAGATGGTCGATATGGTAGCTCCAGGCTATGTCCGCGATCAGTTGCGGCGTGAAATAGACTTCGGTACCGAGGCTGGTAATCAGAATATCCGGTACTGGAATACGATGTTTCTTAACAGGCTGTTGATTTTATCTCCCCCGCAAGCCGCATTGATTCGTTGAGTTAGGTGCTGGATATATTCGTAACACATTGTTATTCATGGTAAAATGCTTTTGTTTTCCACATATTCCATCGAATCCATGCGCGGCGCCGACATTACCCAAGAAGAACTGTTCAGTTACCGAACCCTGGAAGAACGGATTCCAAAAAAACATCCGCTCCGCAAGCTGCGCAAAGTGGTCGATCTGTTGCTGGCCACATTGGATGACGAGTTCGATGCGCTCTACGCCCGTCGCGGCCGGGATTCCATTCCGCCGGAGCGCCTGTTACGCGCCAGCCTGCTGCAAGTCTTGTTGTCCATCCGCTCGGAGCGGCAGTTAGTGGAGCATATCGACTTCAATCTGCTTTACCGCTGGTTCGTCGGCTTGACCATGGATGACGCCGTGTGGGACCACTCCACCTTCAGCGCCAACCGCGACCGCTTGCTGAACGAGCGCATCAGTCGTTTGTTTTTCGAACGGGTGTTGGCCTTGGCGGACTGGCAAAAGTTGCTGTCCGACGAACATTTTTCCGTGGACGGTACGCTGATTCAGGCCTGGGCCTCGCACAAGAGTTTCGTCAAAAAAGACGGCTCGACCCCGCCGCCGGAAGACGGCGGCCGTAATCCCACGGTCAACTTCAAGGGCGAGAAGCGCAGTAACGAGACTCACGTATCACGTACCGATCCCGATGCGCGGCTGTACAAAAAGAGCGAGGGCGACAAATCGCAGTTGGCATTTCTTGGTCATGCTTTGATGGAAAACCGTAACGGCCTGGTGGTCGATGTCGAAGTCACTCAGGCCAAGGGAACAGCGGAACGCGAAGCGGCTCAAACCATGGTCAAGCGTACGATCCACAAGCCGGGCGCGACCTTGGGTGCCGATAAAAACTATGACACCCAAGACTTTGTCGCCAATCTACGCCAGCGCAAGGTGACCCCGCATGTCGCCAGCAAGGACAAAGGCTCGGCCATCGACGGCCGCACCACCCGACACGACGGCTACCGCAAAAGCCTCAAAATCCGCAAGCGGATCGAAGAGGTCTTCGGCTGGGCCAAGACCGTCGGTCCGCTACGGCAAACCAAGTTCCGGGGTTTGAAGAAAGTCGCCGCGCAAACGATTTTTACGTTTGCGGCCTATAACCTAACGCGGATGGGCGCCATTTTCGGCTGGCGTTACACGACCGCCTAGGCGCTAGTACGCCTGAAATCCGCCCAAAGGCGGAATTGACCCCCTTCGGGGTGAATATAACCGGCTAAAACCGGTTTTTGAGGCCCAATCAGGCTTCCAGACCACCCGGTGCTTCGGAAAATGGCGTCGAAACCGAAGGTATATCGGCAAATTTCAACAGCCTGTTAAAAATGGCTAAAACTGAATCCAGCCGTCGTCCGGTAGCAATGCCGAACAGGCATTTTTTTCGCTTTTTGCGAATCAGGCTGACGAATTGCGCCAGTCCCTCGTCGTCCCCCAGTAACGTATTATCCAGCGCGGTAAAAATAGCCTGCGACCGCAGCCGGCCGGTTGTGGCGACCAGCGGTGTCTTTGGCAGACGTTCGAAATGCTGCAACAACGGCGGCACTTTTTGGAGATAGGCTTGGGCATGCGCTTCCCACGAGTAATGACGGACGACATTCGCCAGGCCGTTAGCCGATAAGGTCCGCCAGTACTCGTCATTGTCGAGTATGCTCAGCAAGGCCTCGGCGATCGCGGTTTTGTCCAGCGGATCGACCAACAAACCGTTTTGGCAGTTGCCGATGATGTCGACCGGACCGCCGTTTTCGGTGGCCACCAGCGGCAGGCCGCTGGTGGCCGCTTCCAACAGCGTCAAACCGAAGGGTTCGGTCAAAGCGGGATTAATAAACACCCCCTTGGACGCCGCCGCCAGACGATAAATGTCCGCGACGTCGTCCGCCTTGTGGTGCTTGGGTAGGGCGACCCGACCGTACAGGTCATAACAATCCATTACCAGTAACAACTCGGTCAACACGCCCTGCGCTCCGTCGTCCATCTCCCGAATGTCGTCGCGATTGCCGGCGACGATCACCAGATTGGCTTTAGCCTGTAAACGCGGCGATTCGCCGTAGGCTTCCAATAAGGTGACGATGTTTTTCCGTTCGTCCGGTCGCGACAACGCCAATATCATCGGCATATCCGGTTGAGACAGGAAATTCTTGAGCGACGCTGCAAACGCGGAGCTAGCATTACTGGCGGCGGGCGGGTGAAATTGGTCGAGATCCGTACCGGGCGGTATGACGGCCATCTTTTCCGGCGTGTAGCAATCGTAAAGTTCGTATTGGTCTTCGATTTCGTTACCGGTACTGGTGATGATCAAATCGGCATTGCTCAGCGTCTCCTCTTCGGCATTGATGCGCCGCGAAATGTGGTAACGCTGCTCGATCTCCTCCATTGTCAGACCCCGCGCCAGCAACCTGCGGCACTTGTCGCGTCCCAGGGAATGGCCGGTGTGAATCAACGGCAACCCCGTCAGATGCGAAAGCCGCACGCCAACATAGCCGGCGTCGGCATAATGGCTGTGCAACACATTCGGCCAGCGCGGTTGTCCATGTAGCCAACTCAACAGATTATCGGCAAAGCTGTCGAGGTGATCCCAGAGCTCTTCCTTGCGGATGTAGCCTTCCGGGCCGGCATCGATACGAACGATTTGCGCGTTTTCAGCCAATGCCTCGACGGCTTCGGCGTAATCGCCGCCGACTTCAACGTCGACGATCCGCCGCGTCACCAAATCCACCTGCTCGACATTCGGCTGTTTTGCCAACGCCTTGGCCAGTTCCACGACGTATTTGGTCTGTCCGCCGGTATCGGCGTCGCGCCCCAGTTCCAGATCGTGACCGCGGATCAAGCCGTGTATGCTGATCAAGACGATGTACAAGGATTCGGATTTTTCATATTCCTGCATGGTTTTGCTCCATGAACGGCATGCGTCTATCGCGTCGCCCAAGACTAATGCTTACCTAAATAGAGCAACGGGCTTAGTTAATGTAGCGGTAATAACTCTTCAACAAGTTAGCTGACAGAAATGTCATGGCTATGGCAATGACCAATGCGGCGCATATATCATTATCCCCCAGTTCCTCCCCAATTCTCCGCGCGGAATCATGATAATTGCTATCGCCAAATGCACCGACCCATCGCTACTCGGAAATCACGCATCAATAAGTTTTCCGAAAATCGCGATCTCGAACAGACAGTTGGCGGATGTCGGTATCCAAGCCCACTTAGAACGACCGTAAAATGCTGCCGCTCTCGGCCAGTAACTTGACGACCTGACTCGACTCCAGCCATGCCAATAAACTAGGACCTAGGATCACCCCAGCCAGTCACTCACCCACTACAGCCGGACTTTGTAGGCGTGTAAACAATTCGCCCAACAGTCGAGTGGTCAGCAAAATAATCATCAACTGAAGGAAAAATTGATGGACAGTGTGGGCTTCCATGAGTCGATAGACCGTTAAAGCTTCTGCCGACTATCGATCAGCTTATCGGCCTCAGTTTCTGGCACGAGGACTTCGACGGGTTGTATTGACTGGTCCTTAGGAATCGTTGTCTGAGCGACCAGATCAGAACCGACTGGCCCAAGGTGTTGTCGATTTATTAATAATGCCGGAAGTACCGCCAGACCAATCAGGAAAGGCAGCGCCAATACTTGGCCGGCCCAGCGATAACGCCCCTCGAACGGCCCCGAGGCACCGTGAAATTCGCGTTGCGGCAGACCCTCGGACGTTAAGTACTTCCAGGGCTTGGTATCCAGCCAAGCCATCACTTGCCCGATTAGGAGCAACAACGCCATACCGCCCAAGTTGACCAATGCTACGGCCATAGGCGTTTCTCGACCGAACTGGTCCAGAACGATGCCGCCGGCGTAAGACAACACCATCGAGGTTAGAAAAATGGGTAAGGATTGTTGCCCCATCGTAGCGATGGCAAGAGGCAATGCAGTCGACAGCCATTGCGGACGCCAGTTGCATAGTCGGTGCATCAGGTAAGCCAGCGCGAGTAAGTGCACCCAACGCAACAAGCCGAGGTGGCTTTTGTTTAGCCACGGCTCTAATTTTGCGCGCAGTTCGCCCCAGAATAAGACTTTAGTGTAGGTGGCTTCATGTCCCAACGGAATGGACAGCAATACCAACGAAAGGCACAAGCCCGCCAACCACCGATGCCTGACGCCGACGCTTAGCCAGCCGGCACCGAAAGCAAAGCCGGTGAAAAACATCAATTGCCAATTCATGGGATTGAAGTACCAGGGGCGGCCGGTCGATGGGTTGGCGGTCAGTTCCCAGCCATATTGCCAGCTTGCCCAATACAATCCCAGCGAGCAACCCAAGGCCACGGCGACATGCAAGCGCGATAAAGCCCAAAAAATTGGCAGCCACGCCATCATCACCAGGTACATGGGCAGAATGTCGAAATAGTTAGGCACATAGGCCAAGGTAAACAAGTCGTAGAGTGCTTGTTCGGTCGACTCGAAAAAATAGACGATATTCAGACGTTGAATGTCATTCATTTCAGGCACCCAACGACTACCAATCACGCAAATCAAGGCCAGCAAAACGAATGACGCGAGATGCGCGCTATAAATCTGTACGCAACGGAGCAAGATGCGAATCGACCCTAGCCAAAGTCCAGCGCGTTCGAAGCAGCGGCCATAAGCCAACGCGGAAGCAAAACCTGATAGGAATACAAACACATCGGCGGCGTCGCAGAGGCTAAAGCGAGATGGGGTATACCAAAACCATGGGTTATCGGGCATGTGGTTGATGAATATCACCAGCAACGCCAAGCCCCTAAAAAAGTCCAGCTGGATATTCCTTGTTGGCAGTGATTGGTTTGGCAATCCCATAAAGCCCCTGTGATTCGATAAAAAACGAGTAGACTAGCGAAGTATTTCGATTCGATCATTTTATCGTACTCGACTTTAGACATTCAGCCTCCGTTCCCGACAGGGCCGGCGGCTTTTTTGTGGGAGGCGGATTCAAAACAAAAGTGCAACACCTCGATAGTCAATACCCCCAGTCTTGCCGGGGGCCGATCGGTTGGGCGTAAATGCCGTTGTAGATGGACTCCAGTCCGAAATCGATTCAAACGTGCGGCCCGACCGCAATTGTGGTTATCATCCCCCACTGAACGGCGCCAGCGGTTCGCGCCGCCCACGCTCACCGCCATTTATCGCATGGAGAACTCATGACCACACCAACCGCGGCAGGCAGCCGCAATCATTGGCCGGCCGACATCAGCGCCGGCTTTCAAGTGTTTTTGATCGCGCTTCCGCTTTGCCTCGGCATCGCCCTGGCTTCCGGTTTTCCGCCGCTGTCCGGGGTTATTTCGGCGATCGTGGGCGGCTTGCTGGTATCGCGGATCGGCGGGGCCCCGCTGACGATTACCGGGCCGGCGGCCGGGTTGATCGTGGTGATCCTCGATGCGGCGGCCAGCTTGGGCGACGGCGATCCGGCGGCCGGGTACCGTTACACCTTGGCGGCCATCGTTTGCGCCGGTTTGTTGCAAATCGCGCTGGGTTATTTGAAGGCCGGCCGTTACGCGGCTCTGTTTCCCGCGTCGGTCATTCACGGTATGTTGGCGGCGATCGGCATCATTATCATCGCCAAGCAGTTGCCGGTGATGGCCGGCGTGCAAAACCACGCGCCCGATATTTTGACGGGAATCGGCGAACTACCCCGCCAACTAATCTTTTTTGTACCGCAAATCGGACTGATCGCGCTGGCCGGCATCGCTATCCTGATCGGATGGCCGCACCTTAAGCATGGCTGGCTGCATAAATTGCCTGCACCCATCGTCGTGATCGCCTCCGGGATTTTACTGGCACGGGTGTTCGGTCTCGCCCACCCGGCGCCGCTCGACTTCCGCATGCCCGAGGATGTCGATGTCGTCAGCGATTTTCTGGTGAATATTCCGGCCGATTTCAGCCAGGCCTTCAGTTGGCCGGACTTCGGCAAAATCGCCAGCTTGGCATTTTGGCAAAGCGTGATTTCGATTTGCCTGGTTGGCAGCCTGGAAAGCCTGTTGAGCGCCGCCGCCGTCGACAAGTTGGACCCATTGCGTCGTTACTCGGACTTGAACCGCGAATTGCGAGCGATCGGCATCGCCAATACCTTGTCCGGACTCATGGGCGGCCTGCCGATGATCGCCGAAATCGTCCGCAGTTCGGCGAATATCGAGGCCGGGGCGCAAACCAGCTGGGCCAATTTTTGCCATGGCGTCTGCCTTTTGGTCTTCGTCGCGCTGTTTCCGAGCGTGATCGCGACGATACCGTTGGCGTCGCTGGCGGCGTTGTTGGTCTACACCGGTTTCCGCTTGGCGTCGCCGAAAGCCTTCGCGAAAAGCATGGACTTGGGAAAAGAACAGTCGCTGTTATTTCTACTGACGATCGCCGCGATTCTGGTCAGCAATTTGTTGGCCGGCGTGTTGGCCGGTATCGCCGCGAAAGTGGCCTTGCATGTCGGACGCGGAGTCTCGCTACGCCGCTTGCTGTCGATGTCTTACCATATCGAAACCGCAACGGACGGCACCTGGACCGTCAAGGTCAGCGGCGCGGCCTTGTTCTCGAACTTTCTAGCCCTGAAAAGCTGGCTGACCGAAATCCAAGACGGCCGAGCGCTGATCTTCGACCTTTCCGAAGCCGAGTTGATCGATCATACCGTCATGGAATTCATCGCTCAGTACCGGGAAGATTACATCGCGCAAGGCGGACGATGCGAAATCCGCGGCCTGTCCGCCACCGAGCCGCTGGGGCGAGCCGAACTGTCGGCCCGTGTCCGAAAGCCATCGTGAAACGCTAGCGATGATATTGTTTATCCGTAACGTGCCGGCCAGCACGCATTTATCGGAACTGGAAGCCTACGTGGCTCCAGCCTTGAAACGACGTTTTTTGTTCGGCGGAGGGCGCATTCTGAAAGCGGAAATCCTGGTCATTCTGGATAAAACCACCCACACGCTGGAATACCATGGTTTGGTTCATATCGACTCGGACAAGGTCGGCTTGAGAGCCATCAAATCCTTGAAGGGCCAACGCTTTAAGAACAAGTTGGTATTGGTGAGGGAATATCACAATCGCAATTGGCACAATGATCGCCGCCAGACTTACCAAGCCACACAGGCGTTGGCGGATAAACGAGTGGCGGACCGCCGGCGTGGCGCCAGCCTGGAATTCGTCAAGGACATTTCGGCCATTTTCTCGGCGCCCAAGACCGCGGCCCGTAAGTTAATCTGAATTATCGACATCCGCTTGTTACATTGCCGTGACCGTGTGTTATATTGCGGCTTAATGAGAACAGTTATTAATAAGCTTATAATATGTCGACCTATCTGAAAGCGCTCGCGGCCGGCGATACGGGCCGCATCGTCGGATTTGACCAATCAGGCGGGGTCTACCGCAAAAAGCTTCTGGCCATGGGCTTGACGCCGGGCACTGAATTTACCATTACCCGCTTCGCGCCGATGGGCGACCCGGTCGAGATTAAAATTCGCGGCTTCTCGCTGTCGCTCCGCAAAAACGAAGCCTCGGTATTATTGATCGAGAAATTATGAGCGCGGATTTCATCGTCGGCGTCGTCGGTAATCCCAATTGCGGCAAGACCACGCTATTTAACGTGCTGACCGGCTCGCGCCAACAAGTCGGCAACTGGCCCGGCGTGACGGTCGAGAAAAAGACCGGCGAATACCGCCACCAAGGTAAGTGCATCGAACTCGTGGATTTGCCGGGCACCTACTCTCTGGAATCCGACGACGACAGTATCTCTCTCGACGAAAAAGTCGCGCGCGACTATGTCGCGTCTCGTCAGGCGCACTTAGTCATTAACATCATCGACGCCGCCAATATCGAACGCAACCTGTATCTGACCTCGCAACTGCTGGAGATGCGAGTACCGATGATCGTCGTGTTGAATATGATGGACGCGGTCAAGAAACGCGGCATCAAAATTGACATTGAAACACTGAGCCATCGCCTGGGCTGCCCCGTGGTGCCGGTCACCGCCGCGTCCGGCAGCGGCATCAAAGAGTTGCGCGACATCGTCAGCGCGGCCTGTCTCGATGCGCCAACCCCGAACCTGCAAGTCCAATACCAAGCCGAACTGGAAAGCGCGGTCGCCGAATTGCAAGCCCAATTGCCGATTCATCCGGAATGCGACAGCCGCTGGTTGGCATTGCGGCTGTTGGAAAACGACACGCTGGCAAAACGCTTCGCCGGCCCCGATATGTTGCCCTTGGTCAATCGGCTACGCGAGCGGATCGAAGCCGAAACCGGCGACGAAATCGACATCCTCGCCGCCGACGCGCGCTACGGTCTAGTCAATCAACTGGTGCAGGCCGCGGTTTGCAAACTCAACGAAGTCTCGCGCAGTACCACCGACAAAATCGACAGCGTGGTGCTCAATCGTTTTCTTGGCATCCCGGTGTTTCTACTGGTGATGTACGCGATGTTTATGTTCACGATCAACATCGGCAGCGCCTTTGTCGATTTTTTCGATAAAGCGGTCGGTGCGTTGCTGGTGGACGGCCTCGGCGCGCGACTCACCGGCTGGCAGTGGCCGGCCTGGTTGGTGGTTTTGATTTGCAACGGCATCGGTGGCGGCATCCAAGTCGTGTCGACCTTCATCCCCATCGTCGGCTTTCTGTTCATTTTTCTATCCGCGTTGGAAGACTCCGGCTACATGTCCAGAGCAGCTTTCGTGATGGACCGTTTTATGTGCATCCTAGGTCTGCCCGGTAAATCCTTCGTACCGATGATCGTCGGTTTCGGTTGCAACGTGCCGGCCATTATCGCCACCCGGACGCTGGACAACCAACGCGACCGGATTCTGACCAATCTGATGAACCCGTTCATGTCTTGCGGCGCCCGGCTGCCGGTGTATGCGCTGTTTGCCGCCGCGTTTTTTCCGGTCGGCGGCCAAAATCTGGTCTTCGGACTTTACTTGTTCGGTATCGCGGTCGCGGTCGTTACTGGCTTGATCATGCGCCATACCTTGTTGCGCGGTGCCCCCACCCCGTTTCTGATGGAACTGCCCGCGTATCACCTGCCTACGCTGCAAGGCATTTACACCAAAACCTGGGAGCGCCTGAAAACCTTCATCGTCAATGCCGGCAAAATCATCGTGCCGATGGTTCTGGTGCTGAACGTGTTGAACTCGCTCGGCAGCGACGGCAGTTTCGGCCGCGAAAACAGCGACCAATCGATATTGAGCGGTATCGGCAAATCGCTGACGCCGCTGTTTGGCCCGCTCGGCATCGCAGAAGACAACTGGCCCGCGACGGTCGGCATTTTTACCGGCGTACTGGCCAAGGAAGCCGTGGTCGGCACCTTGGACGCTCTCTACAGCCAAATGGCGGCCGGCTCTAGCGACAGCGAAGCAACAGAATTCGACCTCGGCACCGCATTGCGCGAAGCGCTGCAAACCGTCCCGGACAATTTGGCCGCGGTCGCCGATCGCTTGCTGGACCCGCTGGGCCTCGGTATCGCGACCAGTGCCGACCAAGCCGAAGCCGCCGAGAAACAACAGGTTAAACTGGATACCTTCGCGGTCATGCAAAGTCATTTCGACGGCAAAATCGGCGCCTTCGCCTACTTGGTATTCATCCTGCTTTACGCGCCCTGCGTGGCCGCGACGGCGGCGATCTACAAAGAAACCAACGGCGGGTGGGCGCTGTTTACCGTATGCTGGACTACCTTCATCGCCTATCTTTCCGCGACGTTGTTTTACCAAATCATGACATACGACCAGCATCCGCAAGCCACGTTAAGCTGGTTGTCCGGGCTGACACTGATCTTTCTGGGCATATTGGCCGGCCTGCGCTATGTCGGCAATCACCAAACCGAAGGAGTCCTGCCATGATCTTGTCCGACCTACGCGGTTATTTACAGCAACGGCAACGCGCCACGCTGAACGACATGGTCCTGCATTTCCATATGGACGCCGACGCAATACGCGGCATGCTGGGCAAATGGATCAGTAAAGGCAAGGTCAGACTGAGCGGCAACGGCTCGAACTGTGCTAGCGGCAGTTGCTGCAAATGCGATCCGTTACTGACCGAAATTTACGAATGGGTAGACTGAACTTGCCTCGCGCGCGCATAGCGTACCGCGCTCAGAACGCGCTCGCCGCCTGATTCTCCGCATCTTCCGCGTCGCTGCCGACACCCGGCTAAGCGCCAGTCAAACGGAAACCGAATCCCGAGCAAACGTCACATTTCACGGCCTCTCAGCGTCGAAACCGCCGCGCTCGAACCGGGCTTGCTGCAAATTAAGATACAATACGCTGTTACGCGCGGAGGTTTCTGGCCACTGTGTCGCACGACCTCCAGCGAACGTTATTGATTTTTCCGACCTAAAACCGCATGCAAGCCACCGAATACAAGCGTAGACGCACTTTTGCCATCATCTCCCACCCCGACGCCGGCAAAACCACCATCACCGAAAAACTGCTGCTGTTCGGCGGCGCCATTCAGCTGGCCGGCTCGGTCAAGGGCCGCAAGGCGGCGCGGCATGCGACTTCGGACTGGATGGAGATGGAAAAGGAACGAGGCATTTCGGTCACCACGTCGGTGATGCAGTTCGAACACAACGGCGCCATCGTCAATCTGCTGGATACGCCGGGCCACGAAGACTTCTCGGAAGACACTTACCGCACGCTGACCGCGGTCGATTCGGCGCTGATGGTCATCGACGTCGCCAAGGGTGTCGAGGACAGGACCATCAAGCTGATGGAAGTCTGCCGCTTGCGCGATACGCCTATCCTGACCTTCATCAACAAGCTGGACCGCGAGGGTCGCGAGCCGATCGAGCTATTGGATGAAGTGGAAAGCGTGTTGAAGATCGAATGCGCGCCGATGACCTGGCCTATCGGCATGGGCAAACGTTTCAAGGGCGTTTATCAGCTATACAAAGATGAGATTTTGCTGTTCAACCCGCAGCACGGCGGCAAGATCGCCGATTCCACGCTGATCAAGGGCTTGAACAATCCGCATTTGGACGAGTTGCTCGGCCTGCAGGCTGACGAATTGCGCGACGAAATCGATCTGGTCAAGGGCGCCAGCCACGAATTCGACCACGCCAAATATTTGCGCGGCGAGCAGACGCCGGTGTTTTTCGGATCGGCGATCAACAACTTCGGCATCGTCGAATTGCTGGACGCCTTCGCCGAATACGCGCCGCCGCCGCGTCCGCGCCAAGCCGAGCAACGCTTGGTGGAGCCGAGCGAAGATAAATTCACCGGTTTCGTGTTCAAGATCCAGGCCAATATGGACCCGGCTCACCGCGACCGGGTTGCCTTCATGCGCATCAGCTCTGGCAAGTTCGACAAAGGCATGAAGATGCACCACGTGCGGATCGGCAAGAGCATCCAGGTTGCCAATGCGATCACCTTTCAAGCCGACAGCCGCAAAAACGTCGAGGAAGCCTATCCCGGCGACATCATCGGCTTGCATAACCACGGCACCATTCAGGTCGGCGACACCTTCACCCAGGGCGAAAACTTGAAATTCGGCGGCATCCCCTACTTCGCGCCGGAACTGTTCCGCCGCGTGGTGTTGAAGGATCCCTTGCGGGCTAAGGCGCTGCAAAAAGGTTTGGTGCAATTGACCGAGGAAGGCGCGACCCAGCTATTCAAACCGCTTAAAAACAACGACTTAATTCTGGGCGCGGTGGGTATTCTGCAGTTCGACGTGACCGCCCACCGTTTGAAGCACGAATACAATGTCGAATGCGTCTACGACGCTTCGCCGATCAACACCGTGCGCTGGGTCAGCTCGAACAATCCGGCAAAGCTGGAAGAGTTTAAAAACAAGGCTTTCGAAAATCTGGCCGAGGACGGCGGCGGTTATTTGGTGTATCTGGCGACCAGCCGGGTCAACCTACAACTGACCGAAGAACGCTGGCCGGACATTCATTTCAGCGCCACCAGAGAACTTTAATGCACCAACCAGCCGGGCAGCGAACCCGCCCGGCTGGCCGATTTCCGCTTAATACTCGATTTTCACCGCCCCCATGAAGGTACGCGGATTGCCGTAATAGGTCGGACCGTAGCTGTAAATCGACTGGTAATAGGTTTTATCCAGCAAGTTGTCGACATTGAGCTGTGCGGTCAGTTTGGTTTTACCGACCTGCCAAGCCTTGCTGGTCATCAGATTCATCGTCACGTAGCCCGGCGCCTGAGCGCCCTCGTAATAACCGATTTCCCGTTGACTGACGGCCTGCATGCCGGCACCGAATTTCAGTCCCTTCAAATACTCGCCTTGCTGAAACTCGTAGGTCGTCCACAGACTGCCGTTGTGCTTGGGCGCGTTGTTCAAGCGGTTGCCGACCACGGTCGGATCGGTTTCGTCCTTGATGCTTTTGGCGAACGGCATGTAGGAATAGGCGCCGATCACATTCCAGCCAGGAACGATCTCCCCGCTGACGTCGAATTCGATGCCGCGGGTTTCCGCTTCGCCCACCGCGCGCGATAAGGCCAGATAAGTCGCGATAGGTGCGTTGCGCTTGGTCAAGTCGTAGTAAGCCAGCGTCGCGCTGAAACGGCCGTCGAACAATTCGGTTTTTGCACCGACTTCCCATTGGTCGGCGGTTTGCGCCGGTAGCGGCTTACCGTCGCGCCCCCAAAAATTCGGCGCCCCGAAATTTTCGGTGTAACTGCCGTACAGCGAAAACTCCGGTATCGGTTGCCAGACCACGCCGCCGCGCGGCGATACCCGCTCCGACGTTTGTTCGGGCGACTGGCCCGAACCAAACTCCCCGTAGCTGCTGTAAATCACATTGGCATTGTCATAGCGCAGGCCGGCCATCACATGAAAATGGTAAGGCAATTCGATTTGGTCCTGGGCGTACAAGCCGAACCAGGGTACGGTTGAGTTCGAATAGGTCACGTCGGTCGGCAACAGTGTCGGCGGAGTGGCGCGGTGAGTCGGCCGGTAGATATTGCTGGTGTCGTACAAATCGCCGTTAAACCCGAATCCGGCCATCGAAACCCGATAATCGGTGCGGTAGTAGTCGCCGCCAATCAGCAGATTGTGCTTCAAAAACGCCGTATCGAATTTACCGTTCAATTCCAGCGCATTGAAAAAATTGTACTGATAGTCCTGACCGTCGGTATTCTGGCCGAAAAATGCCCGGCCGACATCGCCGGTCGCCGGATCGGCGACCGATCCGTGAATCGCCGACATGGTCAGATTGTAATTCTTGAAATTGAAGCGGTGCCTTAGACTCCAGCGGTCGTTGAAGGCGTGCTCGGTGTGCAGCGCCAGCATCACGTATTCGTCTTGCTGATAGTTCCAGGCATCGCCCAGATTCCGCTCGCGAGCGATTGGCGCGGGTCGATTACCCATTACTGGTACCGTGCCATTGCCGAATTCCTTGATGTCGCTATATTCGAGCTTAATCGTGGACACCGTGTTGTCGCTGATATTCCAGCGCAAGGTCGGCGCGACCATCAAGCGTTCGTTGCCGCCGAATTCCTGAAAGGTATGGTTGCTTTGATATCCCAGATTGAAACGGTAGGCGAGCGTCTTATCGGCGTTCAGCGGCCCGGTCGCGTCGACGCTGGTACGGTACATGTCGAACGAACCGAATTGCTGGCGCAGGCTGTAATACGGTGTATCCAGCGGTTGCTTGGTGACGAAGTTGACGATGCCGCCGGGTTCGGTCCGACCGTAAAGTATGGAGCCGGGGCCCTTCAGCACTTCCACCCGTTCCACGTTTTCCAAATCCTCGGTGTGAGCGTACTCGCCCTGACTCAACACCCCGTCGCGATAGTTAATATAACTGCCGAAACCCCGGATGAAGAAAGTGCCGCTGCCGCCCAAGCCGTTGCTGACGCCGCTGACATTTCTCAGCGCCTGATCGATCGTGATGGCCTGTTGGTCTTTCAGTACCGCATTCGGCACGACTTTGACCGACAGCGGCGTCTGCATCAACGGCGTGTCGGTCTTGGTCGCGGTGGTGGCATTGTGGCGGTTATAGTCGGTGTTATAAGGATCTTCGCCCTCGAAAAACGGATTGCTGGATTTACCGACGACGTTAATCGCCGGTAACGCAGTCGGCTCATCGCGCTGGTTGAGCGCCTGGCGTTGAATCAGCACGTTGCCGTCGGCGGTCAAATGGTAAGTCAAGCCGCTTCCGGACAACAGCTTTGACAATGCCGCCTCCGGCGAAAATTGACCGGATAATCCGCCGCTGCGTAAACCGTTGGCGATTTCGGCATCGTAAATCAGTTGCAGGCCGCCGACTTCGGCCAGTTGATTCAACGCAACCGCAAGCGGCCCCGCCGCGATCCGGTATTCCCGGACCGCTGATTCGGCAACGGCGCCTCCGGCTACCGCCGAGCCGACAACCAACAGCACGCTGGCGGTTTTAAAGGTATCGTGCACTGACATTGTGTTCCCTCTCCAAGTGTTTTAACGTTTAGTAACAGCTATGACGCACTAGTCAGCCAAAACAGGAGGTCGGGAAATTTTTTAACGATGCAGCAAAATCAGATAGTCGCCGAAGCGGGTAGTATGCAATTGCAGCGCGGTTTCCAGCGCGGCAATCGCGGCGAGTGGATCGTCGATCCGAAACACACCGTTGACCCGGCGTTGGCGAAGGTCGGCGTCCTGAATCAGCAAGACGCCGGGGTAATAATGAGCCAGTTCGGCGACGACTTCGTCGAGCGGACGATTCTGAAAAACCAATCGGTGGCGGCGCCAAGCGGTCGCGGCGCCGATGTCGGCCGCTTTTGCTTGACTCAGTCCATGCTCAGCGTCATAACTGGCCGCCAAACCTTCCTCGATCTCAGTTGTTTGTCGGCCGTTGCCGAGTTCGACTCGCACGCGGTGTTCGGTCACCGTGACTTCGGCGCCCTCCTCGGCCAATTTGACGTTGAACGCGGTGCCCAACGCGGTGACGCTGCCGCCGGCTGCGTATACTCGAAACGGCCGGTTACGGTCCGGACTGACTTCGAACGCTGCCTCGCCCCGCAGCAAGCGCAACTCGCGGTGCGTTTCATCGATTTGAACATCGACGGCGGATGCGCTGTTCAAATGCACCGTGGAACCGTCACTGAGCGTGAAGCTGCGAATCTCGCCGCGACCGGTCTGCAAATCGGCGTTCCAGAGTTGTAAGTAAGGACTGAGCCAGATCGCCGCCAAGCTTGCGGCCAACGCCAATCCGAAAATCAGCGGAGCGAGAGCCCGCTTAGCCGGCGGTTTCGACTTCGGCGCCACCGACGTCTCAACCTTTGCCAAACCATCCAGTTCGCCCCACAAATTTTCAAGTTCGCTATAGGCCAAACGATGCTCCAAAGACGCATTCAACCAGCGCTGAAATTCCTTAAGCTCGTTTTCGTCCATGCTTCCGCCATCCAGACGCGCCCACCAATCGGCAGCCTGTTCACGAATTGTCGCGGAGTTTTGGGCGGGTGCGGGCATGGTTAGAAAGGTTAAAACCCGAAATTCAATAGGCGATAAGCGGCAACACCGGGAACACTAATCATCATCGACTTGCTGCAGCGCCAGCAAGGCATTGCGCAGATGTTTTTCGACCATGTTACGCGAAATGCCCAAACGCTCGGCGATTTCCGCCTGACTCAACTCTTCGAATTTTCGCATCTCGAAGACTCTTCGGCATTTCGGTGGTAAGCCTTCCACTGCAGCCGCCAAGCGCCCCAGGCGTTGGCGGGCCGCTAACAGACGGTCCGGCTGGCGCGCTTCGATCTCCGCTACCCAATCCGGTAATTCGTCGGATTTAGCCAAGTATCGGTCGCGCACCGCATCGCGCCGCTCGTAATCGGTCGCAAGATTGGCCGCGATCCGATGCATTAGCGCTCGCGGATTGTCGGCCGCACGCCATAGGTCGCCGCTCAGCATGCGCTGATAGGTTTCTTGAACGATGTCGGCCGCCATGTCCCAGCAACCGCAGCGCCTGAACATGACGCGCCGCAGCTCTGCGTCGTAGCGGACGATCAAGTGCTGAATATCCAGGGTATCAGTCATCGAAAACGGCAGGGAAAGAGAGTTGGCCCCTAACAACAAATTCGATGCCGTTTTATTGTCAGTCCCGCGCAATCAATGCCTTGAGTCGAAAACACCGCGCTCTAACCGCATGCTCTTAACGCGGAATGCGGCATTTCACTCATCTTATCCGAGTTATTTAACAAAGTTTAATAGATATAACCGACCCTCTATAACCCACCCTCAATCGGATTTGGTCGCGGCCTCCGCCAGTAACTCGTCTATGAAATACTGACAATACGACGGCAAATACAATTGCCGCAAATACGCAATCTTAGTGGTCGAACTCGGGATCAAATCCATCAGACTGCGAGCCACCAAATCCGCGTCCTTGACGGGCTCGTAGGACGTGCCGGCGATGATACCGACTCCCATGCCCAGCCGCACGTAAGTCTTGATGACGTCGGAGTCGGCCGCGGCCAAGTTGATGTCCAACGGCAAATGCGCGTCAACGAAGGCTTTCTCGATCGCCGACCGTCCGGTAAACCCCGGCGTATAGGTCAAAATAGGTTCGGCCGACAGTCGTTGCAAGGTGATGTCGCCTTCGGCCAACGGATGGCCTTTAGGCACCACCGCAACATGGTGCCAGTGATAACAGGGCTTGACCACCAATTTGTCGTCTTCCGCCAGTCTTTCGGTACAAATCGCAATATCCGCCTTGTGCTGGTGGAGTAAATCGATCAGATTGTCGGGTGACGATTGCACCATGTAAATCTTAATGCCCGGGTAACGGAGGCGAAACCGGGCAATCGGCCCAGGCAGCAGATACTTGGCCTGAGTATGGGTAGTTGCTATATGCAGCGTGCCGCTACTGCTGTCGAGGAAATCGTCGGCAATCAGTTGGATATTTTTCTTGGCCTGATTAATCAAATCCACTTCCGCCATAATGCGCTCGCCCAACGGCGTTAGACCGATCAACTTTTTACCCTGCCGGGCAAATAATGGCGAACCCAACTCGGCTTCGAATAATTGTAATTGCCTGCTTACCGCCGATTGCACCACGTGCATCTTATCCGCCGCCCGGCTCAGATTGAAGCCGGTTTCATGCAGCGTGCGCAATAACTCAAGTTGGTTTAGATTCATGCAGCTAACCTTGTTCTAACGTCAAGCAATTTCGGAAAATCCCACTATACTGATCGTGCGTTCGGTAGGCGTCCGTAAAATCGGCGGCCGCATCGAAAGCTATCGCTTCATTTTAGGGGTTTCCGGCGCCAACATCGACATCTAATCCGGATTCGTCGCATGTAAAACGCCGGGCAATCTCCTCCTAGCGACACGGATGTCTTATGGCGGACCTCGGTCCGCCGTTTTTTTGCGGCTAGCCCGGCATTACCCCTTTTCAGCATGACGTGATAGGAATTGTCGCCTTCCCCGAAGTGGCTCATTCATCCTGAAGCCAGAACGAATCCACTTGGAACTTGATCGAAAAATATAATAGACGGGAATTAGTTGACAGATACTTAATTTGACAATATAATGCGCACTTAACTTGCCAGCCAAGTTAAGCCGAGGTGGTGAAATTGGTAGACGCGCTAGCTTCAGGTGCTAGTAGGGGTAACCCTGTGGAGGTTCAAGTCCTCTCCTCGGCACCATCATTTCTCAGTGAAATATGGTGTGAAGTTTTATATCCATTCCTTTCGATAGAGCTTTGCTACGGTTCTTGTAGCTAATATCCAAAAACCGATTTTATACGCTAGACCACAGCGTCGCCTCCATTGTATTAAGCGTTCTCTTGGTCTTTAAGACTAAAAATAATCGGCACAAGCACTGAGCACGCCTCGTTGATCTCCCCTCGCTTGGCCGGAACAAACTGCCAATTCTTTACAGCTTCTAGTGCAGCTTCGTCCAAAGTCTCATGACCGCTGCTTTGTTCAATACCGATCGTTTCCACTTGCCCTGCTTCGCTGACCAGAACTTTTAACACGACCCTGCCTTGCCAACCGCGACTCCTGGCTACCGACGGATAGTCTGGCTTAGGATTTTTATCGTACGCCGCGCTCATATAAGCCTCGGTATACGGCTGAGCCTCGTTTACGAACACGGGCTTCTCAGGTTGATTAGGCGCGGGTAACACATCGCTTACAGGCTGCAATTGTTGCTTCAACAATTGTTCGAGCTCGGAAAAATCAGCGGCTCGCGCTTGTTCGGTTTTTATTAATTTCGGTTTGGGTTGCACACGCTTACGCGGAGGCTTTGAAGCTTGCGGCGGTTTAGCCGGCGGTACGGGCGTCTGTTTAGTAGCGGGGATCGTAATCGTTGAAACCTGGATGGCCAGCGGCTCAGGTTCCGGAGAACGTTGCTCAGGAACAAACAAGCACTTCACGCCTAGCAAGTGAATCCCGGAAACCGTGACGGCGATTGCGAACAATACGTCACGATTTCGGGATTTTCCTGCTCCGGGTATTTTAATCCGAGGAGTTGTGAATACCGGCGCGACGGTCCCTCGGCGCGAGTCCTCCACGAAGGAGGGTGACGGCGCTCGCCCCGAGGAGAATCGAGCGGAAGGCTTTTCGAGAATACTGGTCGGAAATCGGAACATACGGAAATTAAAATAATTCGTTGTTATCGATAAACCCTACGAACACGCCGACCGAAACCAGCGAAATCAAACAATCATGCCGGACGTTTTTCCCCAAAAATTCCTCCGCGCCGCTAATCCGGCTAGACTGGCGCGGCCAATTTCGCCTGTGGCACGACGAATTTTTACGGCAATTAAGACTTAGCATTCTTGCTATAAAGCAAATACCGCGCCTTTTCGGAAACCCGCGTATTTGCTGTGATTGCCCAACCGCAAAATAATTTAACTGTGTTATTTAACGATAGATCAGGGGATATGCCCTACTCACCACGATACGGTGACGACAAGCCCTTTCAATACACTGATGACTAATCAAAACGGAAGGACGAGATGAACTAGAGATTCCGGATTTGGGCTTTAAATCGGAACGAGAGGAAAAGGTTTACGCAAACTAGCGGCCCAGCATGGCTTTTGACGGTGCTGGGCGCCAAGCGGAGCAAACTACAGCAGGCACTTCAGATCGGCCTAGCGTTTTAGATCGTGCCGCCAAACAGGGAGAAAAAGGACTATGAGCGGAAGATTGCGTACCGGTTTCGTTAACGATGAAAGCAATCTCTTACTTAGCATCCAGGGTAACAACGCCATCCCAATCGATCGGTGGTTGATTCTGATAGCCTTGGGCCAGCGCCAAATAGAAATTCGCCGGACCATCGGCGGCACCTTTAAGGATGGATTGAAATCCATCGATCGCCACTTGCCAGTCTCCTCGCTGAAACGCCGAAAGCGCGACCGCGAAACCGCCATCAATCGGTCCCATTTCGGGGGCCACGATCTCCGCCAGATCGACCGGTTCGGCACGCCCAACCACCCGAAACCGCCCAACCGCCCGGTAAGCGATGGCAGTGGTATCGACCAATTCCCGACACGCGAGTATTTGAGTACCCAAGAATTTGTTGATCCCCTGAATACGCGATGCAGTGTTCACGGTATCGCCTATCGCTCGGTAATGATTCACCTGACCGCTTTCCAGTCCGCCCAGGATCATTTCACCGACGTACAAGCCGATTCGGGTACGAATGGGCTCCAGCCCCGAGGTCTGATTAAATTGCGTGACCGCCGCCTGCATGTCCAGCGCGGCCAGACACGCGGCGGTGTGCCGTTCGGATTCGGATAACTCGAACCAAACCGCCATCATCGAATCGCCCGTCACGTCCGCGACCGCGCCGCCGCGCGCGCCGACCGGACGACCGAGCACTTGGTAATAGGCGTTCAATAACTCCCACATCTGTTCCGCGCTACGACCCGCCGCGAGCGCGGTATAGCCTTCGATGTCGGTTGCCAGGCATACGCCGCGGACTTCTCGGTGAGTCGTAGTTGCGGAAGCGACCTTTCGGCTACCCGGCTCGGCCAGCGGCAACGCGCCGGCCCACTGCGGAAAAACGCGACGCACAAAGGCCAGCATGCGCCGTCGCTCAATCAACAACTCGCGGCGCGCCATGACCAAACTGGTCAACCATGCTGTCGGCAGCATCACAAACAAAGGCGTAATCACAGGCAACCAAACGGCGTGACGAGCGAACAACCAAACCGCCGTCAGTATGTAACTCACAGCAAACAACGCGGTAGCCGCATAGCCCGTCCAAGCGGGTAAGACTGACAGCAACAATGCCAACATCAGAGCGAATCCGGCATAGACCGCGCCGTGAGGCAGCGGCGTTCGGATAAAGCGGTCTTCCAGCAAATTGGCAAACACCGTCGCCATGATCTCCACGCCGGCCATCTTACCGGTACGGGCATCGGTCAATGGGGTTTGAAAGAAATCGGTCTTGCCGGCCGCGTATTGCCGATTGGCTTTGCCGACAAAGACCACTTTGTCGCGCAAGTCTCTCACCTTGCCTTGTAATACCTGACTGTAGGACTCCATCCGCAAGGTTTGCGGCGGCCCGTAAAAATTGATGAACCTAGATTCGTCGCCGCAAACTATGCCGGCTAGCCGCTGATCGACTTTCTGGCTGGCGCGGTCACCGTTCGCCGCCAAACAGGTTCGGCGTAGCTCGGCGAGCCAATCCATGTAAGAAGCGTCCCAAGGTTTGGACTGTTCGAACCCTTGCATCCGATCCAGATACGCCGCCCACGCCACGACCGGCAAACTTGGCATTTCCCCCAAACCGTCCAGATACAACCACGTTTCTCGTATCGTCGCGTCTTCGGCATCGTTGGCCAACACAAACGGGGCGTGACCTAGAAGCGCGGGCTCCAACCTTGGATTGGCGGAAATTCTTCTTAGCGCCACGAGTGGCTCCGCCAACTCACCACCCGCGCCGCCGGTTTTTGAAAGGGCCGAATCCTTATTGCTTTCGGAGCACTCTTCCCGCCCGAAAAAGTCCTCGCTCCCCCGCCGAAACATCTGTATGCAGTCGCTGGCAAGAATATTGCCGGCTTCTCGCATCGCGTCCGCGAGGTCGGAATCGACCTCGGGATCGGGACGAATGAACTGCAAATCAAACACAACCAACGCCGCGCCCTGGCGATGCAACTCCCGAATCAATCCGGCGTGGTAGCGGCGCCAGCGAGTTAAATCATTGCCGACGCCTAGCTCAGCTTCGGAGGTTTCGTCCATGGCAACCACGAGCAACTTCGAACTAAGCGGCACGTTTCCTCTTATCCGATAAAAATAACCATCACCAATATACGTAAATTTACCAAAGCAAAAATTAATAGCTACCGCTATGCCAAACGATAAAATCGAGAAAATTAAAAATCGCATTTGTAAAAGTACAACACTTTCTCGTTACAAACTAACCACCTCCTAAATAGCAGTAAACGAAAAATCGTGTACCAATCAGAGATAAATACGCCTACCACTCTGCTGAGTCTTCAGGAACGCATACTTTATATTTTTTTCCGTTATTGTAATAAACAGTACACACGGAACCTTCGTAGATTGCTAAAACCGATACGAAAAACTTAGCATTTACTTCTTTTCCGTCTTTTGATATGCGCCCTTCAACTGGTGCGGTAACTTTCAATGCGTTTAATACAGCGTCATCGACTTGGATGATTTTAACACCGCAACTGTCACCTTTACCGCTTTCATTATTCTTGTAAACGTCGCGACCTGAAGGTATTTCACTATCTCCACAAGAGGCTACTTCCTTACCGTCCAAGGAATTTACTACCACAAAGCGGTTGGATTTAAAATCGACGCCGCTTGCCATCGGCACATTTTTCTTAGTCAGGCTAGCAATCCTCTCGCTCATCGAGCACGAAGCTAGCGAAACAAGGCTAACGACAAGAAAAGCTCCAAACATTAAATATCTATTTTTCATTATTACTCTCCATTCCATCTCAGTTAAAATCAATAAAATAGTGTCAATTTAGCAAACATTTGCCGTTCGGGGATAAAGGTGCTGAGCTGAGGACCACTGGCATCGAACTCACTCTGAAATCCGAACCTGTTATCGAATAGGTTTCTTACTTCGAAACTTACCGTTCCAAGGCGTTTCGGCATTCTAAATCCGACCGATGCATCAAATGTCCAAAAATCCTCATACTTCTTAGTAATCGGCGATGTGCCTGCCGGCGCGATGTCAAGATCGGTCACATAATTCACTTGCTGGTTTACCCAAGTGGCGGTAAAACGGCCGTATATACCGTTAGGATGATAAATGTTTAAAGAAATCGGTACCTGATGAGTGGCAACAGCACTTGGATCCGAAGAGGCGCTTTGGTTGACAATAAAACTTGAATCAAAACGCAAATATCGATATTCCGCTTTTAACGAAAGCATATCCGTGGGCGTGGCATACACGTAAGCTATATACGATTGCTCGTCTCGATTTTGCCGAGTAAAAACATTGCTTGAAAATGACGACTGAATTTGCGAAATATCCCGCCAGATCGCCTCTCCACCGGCATATATAAAACGGTTGAACTTGTAATCCAATCCAACCGAATATTGCCACGCCGAGCTTCCATTAATACCATCGTAGAATTGATTAAAGCCAGCAACCTGGGTAGGTTCGATAGTTTGATTTGCGGCGAGAGGTCTTTTGAGCGTTCTAAAAAATGCTCCTCGCAATAGCAAGTCGTTGATTGGCTCCCACGTCAAACCGAGCTTCGGGTTTAGCTGATGCAGCTCAACATGCGTGTCCCTATATAAGTCCAAACTCAGACCAAGCGTGGACAATACACCTGGTAAAAGCCGCTGCTTCGAATAGCCGTACCAATTAAAATAACTTTCGGCACTCTGCCCAGGAATAAAATAGGTAAACCTTTTATTTCGTCTTACATCAAAAGGGAACACCGCGCGCCTTGATAAACTTTTAATCAGATCATCGGACTGCGAAGCCAAATAGCCGACACCTGACAGAATATCGAGCTTTTGCGTATTGTATAGATATTGAAACTCGGTCTGAAAATTGTTGTTCTCGGAACCCACGAAAGTTGACTTGTTAAAGCTGGTCGACGGCGTGGCACCCTGCACAAAGGCAAAATCAGTCGAGACATCGTTTCTCGTGGTGTAAAAAGACGAGAATACGAGGTCTTGCTTGTTATCAATTTTATAATGCGCGCCCACTCTGGCCGTATCTTGCTCAATCGCTTGCCTTAGATTTTGGGCATGATAACCGTCTAATCGCAACGGCACATCGCCAGAACGAATGTCTTCGCTCTTCAGCTCTAACTGGATATTAAATCGCTCGGTTAAAGCGTATTGGGCAAAGACGTCATATACATCTTGCCGATAATCGTCATTTTCCCTGAATCCATCGGTCTGATAATGGAATTGCCCGAAACTCATCGACAAATGATCGTAAACACCCGATACCACCGCCGTATCGGATTTGGTGTTTCTACTGCCGTATGCACCGTTAAGGACTAAATGAGCCCCATTTGAGGTATATAGAGGATCGTATTCATTGTTCGATATAGACCCCGACCCGGTGTTATTCAAAAAACCGATGTTTTCATCGGTCAATTGCGGCTGTACCGGGGTAATGTTGATGGGTTGCAGTAACTGGGCTTGTAACAATTCGCTGGCTCGAGCAACTCGAAAGCGAGGTTCGCGATAGGTATCAGATAAAAACCGATGCGCTGACGGATTCGTGGCATCGCGTCCTAGCGACTTCCAAGCCTCTTTCAGAGCTACCCTACCAAACCCCAAATCGTTGTAGATCCTTGCCATATTTGCCGTTCGCGCCGCTGAATCCTGGTCCAACTGCAACTCCGACCTATACACCGCCCGATTGTCATTCAGCTCAATCGCTTGCTGCATGTCGTGCAAGGCTTCTACCGGACGATTGGTGGTTTGCTTGCGAATCGCGTCGTAGAAGTAAGGCGTGGGGTCTTTGGGATCGCGCTGTTTAGCCAAGTCGAACTGATCGCGGGCCAGCGGATCGCGGCGTTCTTCGTAATAGGCTTTGCCGAGATAGCTGCGGATCAGCGAATTGCCGGGGTCCAGCGTCGCGGCGATCTCCAGGTCCGCGCGGCCCTCTTCCAGTTCGCCGGCTCGAATCTTCGCCAAGCCCAGCCCCAGGCGGGCCAATGGCGACGTCGAATCCAACTTCACGGCGGTTTCGAAGTGCTGCCTAGCGGCATCGATGTTAACGCGCGCCAGTTCGGCAAAACCGATCACGCTTTGAGTGCGCTCCAGGTTCGGGTCCAGCGCGGACGCCTTTTGCGCCGAAACCAGACTGGCGTCGGTCAAGCCATTGGCCATTTCCAGTTCGGCGCGGCGCGCCCACGCCAACGCATCGTCCGGCGCCAATTCGGTGGCGCGCGCGGCGGCTTGCAAGGCGTTGCTCAGCTCGAAGCGGCTCTGTTCCGCATAAGACAACGCGCTCTGGGCCGGCACGGATTGCGGACTTGCAGCCACCGCGCGCCGAGCCAGTGTCAATGCATCGTCCTTGGCATTCAGGGTCAACGCGGCCACCGATTGCAAGGCCAGCGCATCGGCGTCGTCCGGATCGGCGGCCAATAGCGCCGCGACATCCTGCTTGGCCGCCTCAACCCGGCCGACGATCAGGCGCAACGCCGCCCTAATTTTCAAACTGTCCCGAGTCTCCGGCAACGCGTCCAGGTTTTTTAAGGCGGCGTCGATGCGGCCTTGCCGATAATCCAGCAACGCGGACTGCAATGACGGAGACAGCGACGACGGATTGGCCGAGACCAGCGGCGGGTAATAGAGCGCCCAGCTGACCGCGTCGGCGGGCCGCAAGTCGATGACCGCGCGAGGTGCCTGGCCCAGGCCGGCTTCCGCGCTTTGACCCGGCTGTAAACTGACGCTGCCTTGAGCGTTAAAGAAGCGGACGCCGCCCTCGTAAACCCAGAGCGCGGCTTGGGTGTCGTCGACACGCAACGCGAACTCGGTGCCTTCCGGACCGGCATTGGCAATCGGCGTGGTCACGGTCAGTCGTTTGGGCGTACGACTCAGAAAATGGACAAAGCCTTTCACCAAATCCAATACCGTCGGTTGATCCTGACTGATACCGTTTAAGGACAGAACCGTCTCTTTATCCAGGCGTAAGATTTCATCATTGGGGAGTTGTAGAGAAACACGGCTATTCGCCTCGACCTTGACCCGACTACCCTCGCACAGGCGCTCGTCCAATACGGCGGCGCGCCATCGGTGATTGAACTCGACCGAAACCGACCCTTGCAACGAAACTAAGCGAGCCGCCCGTGCCTCTTCGCATTCGGCGCCGGCAATTTCAGTCTCGGAATAACTTTCTCCCGCGAATAAGGCCATGATTAGCAAAATCAAAGCACGCATAGTGGATCCGGATTTGGTGAATTATTGTTGTTGACCGATCATAGTGTGATATGAGTCGCAATATCAAGGTATTAATTCACTTTCAAGATTAAAATCAGATGAAAGTACGGAACTTTTTGCCAGTAGCTCGCGCCAACACAAACCCTTACGGCCAAAAACTCAATGAATTCTTATATCGCGTTTCTCGCTAAATCCGGCGATTGTCGGCAAAATACCCGTTGCAAATAGCCGCTCTAGCCGGCTATATTTTTTTAACTAGTCTGTCGTTCAAACTCACCATGTGCCTAGCTCTACCCGCCCAGATCATAGAAATCCAATCCGATCAACAGATGGCAACGGCATCCGTGGACGGCGTCAAAGTGGAAGTGTCGCTGGCCTTGGTCGATGACGTCGCGGTCGGAGACTACGTCCTGGTGCATGTAGGCTATGCGCTAAACAAAATCGACGAAGCCGAGGCTCTGAAAACATTGGCATTATTTGCCGAGGCTGGTCTGACCGCGTCATGAAATACATCGACGAATTCCGCCAACAAGACTTGGCCAAGCAATTGGCCGGTGCGATTGCCGCAACCGTCGATCCAGGGCGGCATTACCGATTGATGGAATTTTGCGGAGGCCACACCCACGCCATTTTTCGTTACGGCGTTCAAGATTTGATGCCCGCCAACGTCGAGTTCGTGCACGGTCCGGGTTGCCCGGTTTGCGTACTGCCAACCGGCCGTATCGATAACGCCATTCAGTTGGTCGAACAACACGATGTCATCCTTTGCACCTACGCCGACTTAATGCGCGTGCCGGCCAGCGGCCGTAACAGCCTGCTGAAAGCCAAAGCCGCCGGCGGCGATATCCGGATGGTGTATTCGACGCAAGATGCGTTGCGAATCGCTCGGGAGAATCCGCGCCGGCCGGTGGTGTTTTTTGCGATCGGCTTCGAGACCACCACGCCGCCGACCGCGGTCGCGATCCAACAAGCGCGGGCCGAGGGCCTAGCCAATTTCTCGGTGTTCTGTAACCACGTGCTGACGCCGGCGGCGATGCGGGCGATTTTGGACGCGCCGCAGCCGGTAGCGATCGATGCCTTTCTCGGCCCTTCGCACGTCAGTAGCGTGATCGGTAGCCGGCCTTACGAGGTCTTTGCCGAGCAATACGATAAACCGATTGTGATCGCCGGCTTCGAGCCACTGGACGTGATGCAATCGGCGCTGATGCTGGTCCGCCAACTCAACGCCGGCCGGCACGCCGTCGAAAACGAATATAGCCGAGCCGTCAGCCGCGAAGGGAACCTCAAGGCGCAAACCTTGAGCGCCGAAGTGTTCGAGCCGCGCTCGACCTTCGAATGGCGCGGCCTGGGATTGATCGCCGACAGCGCCTTGCAAATCCGCGCCGAATTCGGCGAATTCGACGCCGAACGACGCTATCCGATACCGGAAATTCGCGCCAGCGACGTCAAAGGCTGCGAATGCCCGGCGATCCTGCGCGGCGCCAAAAAACCGCAAGATTGCAAACTGCTCGGCACCGTCTGCACGCCCGAGAACCCGATGGGGTCGTGCATGGTGTCGTCGGAAGGCGCATGCGCGGCCTACTGGTCGTACGGTCGCTTGCGCGGCGAATCAGTCGCGGCAGACTAAATCCGTTTTACCGCTTCGAGTTTATCGATTATCGTTGTATCTCCGTCGGTTCTCACCGACATTTCACTCAGCCACTCACACAGGAAGCCCACTATGGAACGTCGCGATTTTCTAAAACTGAGTACCGCCGCTTCGGTCGCCGGCCTCGCCGTCCCCGCGCTAGGTCACGCCGAAACCAAACTACCCACGCCGCAGGGCGAGCTGTTCTATACCCAAGAGTCGCAAGGTCGTTGGGCCGGCAAAGCCGCTACCCACCTGCCGGTCATCGAGATCAGCAAGGATGGCGGCAAAACGCTGGTTAAAGTCACCACACCGCACGAAATGAAAGGCTACGAGCACTACATCGTCAAACACATACTGCTCGACAAAAACTTTAAATTCCTCGCCGAACATATGCTGGATCCGGCCAAGGACACAGTACCGGTTTCGACCTTTCCGCTGGAAGGCTACAGCGGCGCGCTCTACGCACTCAGCGTATGCAACAAGCACGACACCTGGTTGAACGGCGCGGAGGTCTGATTTTAACGGCACAGCTACCGGCCAGATATACGTCGGTAGCGCGCCATACCAATAAACATGGCAGTCCGATGAGTATTTTCGGCCCATTGCTGTTCGGGTTGGGCAAGCTCGATCGCAAACCGGAGGGGAGATTTGGGGGTATCCGTTCAAGGAATTATCGGCTACGGTTACCTCGACCAGCCATCAAGGCCGCGCCCCAGCCCCAGCCCAAGCACTATACCGACTCAACATTTAGGCTAAATCCCGGCAACTATCGAACATGGAAGACGACTCGACCGACTCCTACATCAGCCGTGTTAGGGCGATTTTTTTAGAGCTGGGCATTCCCGCTGACTTGCCCGACGCGCGCGGGCTGCAGTTGTGGCGAGAACCGGAGCGCTTGGTGGATGTGATGTCGCCTGGCGCCGCCAAGCCGTTTCAATTAGGCCCGGAGGCCGCCGCGGCCTGGACGATCCTGCAAACGGCCGCGACCGATGATGGCGTGGAACTAAGATTGCTATCCGGCTTTCGAGGGCTGGATTTTCAAGCGCAACTGATCCGCCGCCAGTTAGCGCAAAGTCGGACGCTGGAAGTCGTTCTTAAAATATTGGCCCCACCCGGTTATAGCGAGCACCATAGCGGCTGCGCGGTAGACGTTGGCACGCCCGGCTGCCCCGGCCTGGACGAAGACTTCGAAAACACCGCCGCCTTCGCCTGGCTGTCCAAGCACGCCGGCCGATTTGGATTCACGCTGTCGTTCCCGCGCGGCAATCGCTACGGATATATCTACGAACCTTGGCATTGGTGCTACCGGATGCCGTAGTCAATACTATTGAGGCCGGCCGTCATCCCGGCCGGCCTCCGCGACGCCAGTAGCGCCCTAGGGATTAGGACCGTTGTGACAGCTGTAGCAACTAACCCGATACCCGGCCGGCCAATTTTTAGTGCCGAACTCGCCCGCGTTAATGGTTTTCGCCACCTTGACTTCGCTCAGCGGCGTCCCGGCGCTCGTCGTACCGTGACAATAGCTGCAACCGCTTTTGCCGGCATCTTCGTGCTGATGGACCCAGGCATTGCCGGTGGTGTGCATACCGTGTGGACCGCCGTTCGCCGTATTCGGCACCGTGGTATGACATGCGCTGCACTCGGCAATCGGACCGGCATGGCCTTGCAAGGCGATGCTTTGCAGATTTTCGTCGGCGTGACTGGACGGGTACTCGGCATGCGTGGCACCGTGGCATGCCTCGCACTGCAAGCCGCCGTGACCCTTGCTGAACCGATACAGATTCAAACCCGGCACCGGCGTATTGGCATTCGTCGCAAACGTGTGGTCGGCCGGCACGATGACCTTGCCGTTGGCGTCAACGCCGGTCGTGGCCCGTCTACCTGTCGCGGCACTGTTGTGGCAAGACTCGCAGGTAGGCTCCTCGAACCAACCTTGTCGAGCGCTGCTGCCCACCGCTTTCAAATCGCCGTGGCAACTTTGGCAGCTCATCAGCGAATTGCCGCTGCTGTCGACGGCTTTACCCATCGCGCCACGTAGACATTGGGTTTTCGAACCGGGGTGGCATTGATAGCAGGATTCGCGATTCGCGATGCTGTTCAGCGGCGTTTGACTGATCGGATCGAGTACCGAATCGCCGGCATGCTTAAGATGCAGAGCTTGGGTAAATGGCGCGATACCTGCAATTCCGCCCATCACGCTGACTTTGTTTTCCTTGTCGAAATAGGCGTTACTGGCATGACAAGCGACGCACAACACCGGTTTGTGATTATCGTCCACTTGAGGCAACAAGCCGCTGGCGGAGTAACCGACACTAGCGGCGGCGGCTTGAAACGCCGCGCCGGCTTTATGCCGATCGTCGTGTAACTTCAGAATATTGCGTTTCCAGTCTTTTTCGGCGTCGTTGTCGAAAACCCAGCCGCCGGCCGGTTTGGCATTACTACGCGCCGGATCGTTGGCATCGGTGGATGCATGGCATCCCTTGCAAGTCATTTCGTCGCTGACCGGCAACGTCGTCGTCGTCGTGGCCAGAATCGTGCCGCTTGCGGTATCCTTGGCAACCACCTTGACGGTCGGATAAAAGTTTTTATTTCCGGCATCGTCGAACGGCGTCACCGGAATACCTTCGGCCTCGAACCAAGCGTAGGCGGCGTTGTAGGTCATCGGCGCTGGCGTCAACGAAGGCGTTTTATTACCCGCCATCGGCATGCCGCTAGCCAGGCCGTCCAGGTTCACACCCACATTCTCCGCCGGACTTAGGCCGAACAAGTCGTCCACCCATGACCAAAAGTTGGTTTTGTCGGCACTGCTGGTATTGATCGAACCACTCGTATCGGCAACCGCTTCGTAGGTCAGCGTGACATTGGTGCTCACCAGCTTGCCGCTTTTATTCTTGAGTTGCGCATGGAGCGTATTGTAAGGCGGCAGGATGGAAAACACCGAGAAGTCGGTGCCGTCCATGCAGTGCATGCCCAAATCGTTCCAGGCCATCAGCGAATACTCGCCGGAGACCGTGGCATTCAATACGGTCACCGCGACCGATTTCTCGGTCTTGCTATCCCGAATCGTGATCGTGGTGGCGCCGGCCTTCACCCCGGTCACCACCGCGATACCGTTGCTGTAACTAACGCCGGCGACCGAAGCATCCCCGGTTACAGCACTGACGTTACCGCTGGCATTGCCGACCGTGATATTGGCGGTGGCACCGACATTCAGCGAGATATTGCCGGGACTGACGCTTAACGAACTGCTAGACCGCGACACCACCTTAATCTTGGCCTTTTTATTGGATTTGGCATCCTTGACGGTTACCGTAGTGTCGCCGGTCTTCAAGCCTTTAACCGTGACGACAGCGTTACCGTAAACCGCGCTGGCGACAGCGGCCTTGGACGACTTGACGCTCACCTTCCCGTTCGGATTGGCGACGTTGATCGTCGCGGTGTCGCCGACTCCAATTTCCAGCTCGCTGGGCGATATGGTCAATACCGGCGCGGCGGATACCGTGACGGCTATCGATTGCGCGCCGTTGCCGTCCTTGACGGTAATCGTCGCGTTGCCCGCCTTGCGCGCTTTAATGTTGACGCGCTCATCGCCATATTTGGCGCTGGCAACCGAAGCATTGCTCGATTTAACCGTCACTTTGCCGCGCCGCTCGTCAATCGAAACCGCGCTCGATTGCCCTGCGCTCAAGCTTAACGCGGCCGACGAAATGTCCAATGCGCTCACGCGCCCGGCCAGCACACAGCCGATCAGCATCAGCAACACATTCAAACTAACGTAACGAATACCCATGGTGACCTCCGGCCGCGAAGCCTAAGTGACAAATGATGGACTCTTAAACGAGTCTCTTGATCTTTAAAACCGGACCTAGACAGCGACTTTCGGTCCGTTCTCCGCCCGATTAACCGGCTCGGTTACGGTATCGCTAACGTCGGCGATGCACATATCTTCCTAATCGAACTCGAAACTCCGCGCGGTACCCCGATATCGTTAGCGAACTCAAATCCGGCGACAATGCCAGCGTCAACCCGGCGAGAAATGCAATCTTGCCAGACGACGCTTGCATGGCGGTTTCACCAACCGAATTGACCGAAACCTATAAAACCCTACAACAAGCGAGTTAAATTGAAACTGAACGAAGGATTAAATTCCGATGAACCGGAATGAGCCGAGCGTAAGGAATGAGTTGAAGGTGCCGAGAACCAACGGCGGAATGTGAGAGAAGTTTCTTGTCTCTATTGGTCCTCTGGGAACCAATATGCCGAGCATTACTGCAGAGACAACCAGAAGCATGGAAACAGATCGAGTCCAGTCATCGATCATCCTTGGCGGTCAGAGACGCCCAACGTGAAGGTAACCGGCCTCGCGCGGCTTTTCGCGCGAGGTCCGTGTTGACCGCAGGATTAGGCACGATTTGACACCTTGAAATAGGTTTCGGCTTGGGCGAGCAACCACATACCGAAAGCAATGCAGATGAGAAAGCCAAGGCCCGCAACGATTTGTCCGGCTGAGTTGCTGAGACAACCGTAAACGACCAACTCTGCGCCGATTAGCAAAGATGCCACCGACCCAGCCAACGATGCAACAAAGCCGGCAACAAACCGGACAATTTTCCAGGTGTTGCTCGGGTGAAGAGGGTCGTATCTGAGCAGCGCCTTCAGTCCGTCGTATGCCAAGTTGCCGGCGATCGCTAGAAAGACAAAAAGATGGAAGCTCTTGAATTGGGGGTTATCGTAAACCTTCTGTAGGAAATACAAATAGCCGAAGACAATCGAGATCCATGTTGCGACGAGGATTAGTTTTCCGGCGGATATGCCCATGTGATTTGAGTGCCTAACGTTTGAAATCACCGGCGTTGCGCGACTTCATCGCGCAGCGTCCGGTGGATTGATGGGTGTACGCCCAGCATGGGCATGAACTTATGGGGTGTAAGTCCCCTGTCGGAGAATTCAACGTTAATCATGTTAGCGATCATAACGACTAGCCGATGGCAAAGGCAAGACCGTGAGGGATTGTCTGAAGGAAGCCTAAGTGCAAAACGACGAGCCGACGAACAGAAATCGGATATAAGGCTGAGCAGCAGGGCCGAGTTGGCACAGGACAACGAAGGCCACGAATTCGCGCTGTACAGTAAATCCGGCGGTGGTGTCGTGACAGTTCATGTTCTTATCTGGGGATATCTGAGGCGCCAGCGGCTCGTCAAGAGCAGCGCGTATCGTAGCAATGCGATGTGTGACGTTTCAGAAGTCAGCAGCGGTCATAGTAGTCTTGGCGGCGGGAGTGCCGTCAGCGCGAAGGACCAAAGAAACAGGACAAGGCAGCGCCTTGCCAAACTCGGTATTGACGGAGCCCGCGACCTGCGGGAAGTGACTACCGGCGTATGACAACCGTGCACGCCTTGGAACAACCACTACTGGAAACCATCGTCGCCCGCGACAACCTGCAACGTGCCTGGAAGCGCGTGAAGGCGAACAAGGGCGCGGCTGGGGTTGATGCGATTGCCGTGGCGGATTTTCCCGCCTGGGCGCAACAACACTGGCCGACCATCAAGACGCAATTGATGAGCGGTGACTACCAACCGGACCCGGTCCGGCGGGTGTGGATACCCAAACCCAACGGCGATAAACGGCCTTTGGGCATTCCCACAATCACCGACCGTGTCATCCAGCAAGCCATCGCGCAACAACTCGCGCCGCACTTCGAACGCGAGTTCAGCCACAACAGCTACGGCTTCCGTCCCGGACGTAACGCCCACCAAGCCATCCGGCAAGTGCGCGACTATATCCGGGCGAAATACCGGATGGTGGTGGACATCGATTTGGCCGCCTTCTTCGACAACGTCAGTCACGACGTGTTGATGTGACTTCTCAGTAAACGCATTAGCGACAAGCGGGTGCTGCAACTGATCGGTCGTTATTTGCGCGCCGGCGTTATCGAAAACGGCCAATGGCAAGCGACCACTAAGGGCGTTCCCCAAGGCGGTCCGCTATCGCCGTTGCTGGCTAATATCGTGTTGCACGAGTTGGACGTTTACCTGCACCAGTGCGGCCATCGGTTTGCCCGTTACGCCGACGACTTTGTCATCTGCGTGCGTAGCCTGCGGGCGGCGCAGCGGGTGCAAGCCAACGTCACACGCTTTCTGGAGCAACGGTTGAAGCTGCATGTCAATCTCAACAAAAGCCGTATCTGTACCAGCAACGAATTGGAGTTTCTCGGGTTTTGCTTCCGAGGCAACAAAATCGTCTGGAGCGACAAAGCGCTACACCGCTTCAAACATCGCATCAAACAACTCACGGGACGTTCGTGGAGCGTCAGCCTGGCTTACCGCTACCGCGAATTGCGCCGCTATATCGTGGGCAGGATGAACTACTTTGCGTTATCGGAATATTACCGGCCAATCCCTGAATTGGATGAGTGGCTAAGGCGGCGCATGCGCTGCTGCTACTGGACAGATATATGCTCCTGCAATATCTGCATTCACGCCATCCTTGGCGATCAAACAGTGGCGGTGGCCGCGCACCAAGATTAGCCATCTGGTCAGTCTGGGCGTCAGCTTAAAGGAAGCGATTAAAACCGGCGTCAGCTCGAAAGGGCCTTACGCCATGTCGCGGACACCGATCACGCAAATGGCGATGAACAACGAGTGGTTAAAAGCGCAGGGCTTGGTGTCGATCAAAGACCAGTGGGTACGTTTTCATTACCCTGTTTCAACCGCTTGAGTAGCGGACCCGCATGCTAGGTGGTGTGGGGAGGGCGGGAGAGATACTCGCCCTTACCCGATTGGGCGTGATTTCAGCAAACGAGGGCATTTAGTTATTCGACAATCGGTGAATAATCCAGCGGGTGTTGCTGTTGGCGCCGCTCGAAGCTCTCAACCAACACCCCATCGTCTGGGACCAGAGCCCAATAGCGTTGATCGAACTCAGCCTCAAGAGGCTCCAAGTCATCGCCTTGGCGAATAGCCTTTTGAGCAGCGCCAATAATGTCGGCGATACCTCCAAAGCCCAAGTACATGTAACCGGCTTGGGCGGCAACGAGTTGCTCTGCGGAAAGGCATTCGACTGCGTGAAGGACTCCGCCATTCATGGTCGGGCCGTGAAAGAGCAGCAACCCAGCCAAAGCAGTGTCGCCGGGGCGAGGAGATTCCCCTCCACCTTGACATGCGCGATTCCAAATCTTGTCCGTGCCGGTTAGTTCATACATGGCATGACGCCCAACGTAATGTATACGACATCGCTTGTCCCATAATCCAGGGCATAATGTCGTACAATCCTTTTTTCATGATGGCAAGTTATTGTTTGTGAAAGAATTCGCTCGGGCAAACGGGACACGTTATGGAAACAAATACGACATCGGCACCGCCAAAAAAACGACTGGATCAGGTACGCGATAAAATTCGTTTCAAGCACTACGGCCTGAGTACCGAGGATACCTACGTGTCCTGGATTAAGCAATTTATTTTGTTTAACGCCAAGCGTCATCCGACGAAGATGGGCGCGGCCGAAGTCGAACGGTTCTTGACCTATCTGGCAACCAAGCGGCATGTCTCCAGTTCCACGCAAAATCAGGCTTTGTCGGCCATTCTGTTTTTGTATCGCGACGTGCTGGCGGTGCAATGGCCTTGGTTGGATGGCATGGCCGAGCTTCGCCGATCGGCGGCCTCTCAATAGTCTATCAACCCATTTTAGTCGGCTACCGCCGTCCGATTTCAACAATCGCAGGCTCTGTAACAAAGAACGCCGGTTGCCAGCCAGCGCTTGGCACTCGGATGCCATCCAACGCCTGTTAGCGCTCTAGTAAACAATGTAGCGCGTGTTTCTGAATTTAGCCTACGCTTTTCATCTGCGCACTGCCCCATCGTCCGCCGTATCAGCTATGCCCAAAGGAGCCCGACATGAACCAACATCTGATTTCTTTAAGCCTTTCCGATAATGATTTGAGCGATATAGATGCCGCCCTGAAGACATTGGAAGACCGCTTCGCCGGCTTTCTGGTCTTAACCCCGGAAGAACGTCGCGCCATCCCCAAGATGGGCGATAAAACCGAAGCGTTCTGCCGTCAGACGCTGACGGTGTCCAGCCAAAATACGTCGGCCATTCCGCCCGATCTGGATACCGCCTCGGCGGAAGCCGATCTGGCGACGCTCGATAGACTCCGCCCTCGCCTGCATCGGCTGCGCGATTTATTGAGCAGAGCCGAAGATACCGACATGGCGCTGGGCAGCGATATTTATAGTTTTAGTCTGGATGCTTACGCTTCGTTGAAAATCGCCGGTAAAGGCGCGGGATTGGAAACGCTGCGGCAGGCCGTGTCGGTTCGATTTAACCGCGGCGCCAAGCCAAAAACCTAAGCCGGCCAGCCTGTCGGCTAAACAAGATAAGTAGGTCAGCCGCCCGGCTCGGCCTTCCGGCACACCAACCAAGCTCCAGCCCATAGCGGAATAGATAAAGGCAAGGCTCGCAAGCTTTGCCGCTACCCCCGCAAGCTTATTCGCACCACTCGCAAGGTTCCAAGCCTTGCCCGCAAGGTATATGACTTTGCGGGCAAGGCAATTTTCTATGGGCGTAAGCCTAAAAGCCTTGAGCGCAAGGCATTAAACTCCAACCACACGCTTATTTGGCTAGCGCGCAACGAAAAAAACCTTGCCCGCAAGGCAAATAAGCTTGCGCGCGACTCTAATTCACTTGTGCGCAAGGCTCTGAAGCTTGCGAAGTTGGCATCGCATCGATCATGCCGACCCAGTACGTTTGTACCGGCACAAATGCGTTATTGCCAAAAGCCGCCAAACTGCGCCAGCATGCCGAAGGTGTTTAAAAACCACGGCAAACGCATCGCTATCTCGGACCGTAAAGCAGGCAAATTCACCGGTTACTGGATTTGATTTGCGTAATACGTATACACTCGCCGTAACGACATTCACGGACTACGACGATGACCTACGCCCGTATTTTTCAATCCGGCAACAGCCAGGCCGTGCGCTTACCCAAGGAATTTCGCTTTAACCTAAAAAGGGCAGTTGGCGTGTATTGCGGGCCGTTCGTGCTGAGCAACGTCGAAGCATGGACGGCTCGCAATACACTCACCAAACGGGTGAATGAAAAATCCCGCGCGCCCTTCGACAAGCTCAGGACGAACGGGATTTTTCATCGCCAAACTGCTCTTTTTAGGTTTAACGCCGACCGCGTGGAAATCTTTCGTCGCGGCGCCGAAGTCGTGTTGCGCGCCCCCCATCAACGCGGCAGCGATATTCGACCTTACCCGAAGACTTCATGGCCGAAGGCCGCGACGACAGCCAACCCCAATAGCGCGAAGCGTTTTGATGGACCCTCATTACCTGCTCGATACCAACATCTGCATCTATATCGCCAAATATCGCCCACCCGCCGTGCGCGAGCGATTCGCCCGCCACTCCGCCAGCGAACTGGCTATGTCGGTGATTACCCTGGCCGAATTGCGCTTCCGCGCCGAGAAAAGCCAGGCGCGGAAGCGCGCGATTGCGGCCATTGAAGAATTGACCGGCCTGATTCCGGTCTACGACTTGCCCGAACCAGCCGGCGAGCACTACGGACAAATCCGCGCCGAACTTCACAAAACCGGCCAGCCGATAGGCAACAACGACTTGTGGCTGGCCGCTCATGCCCGATCACAAGACTGCATACTGGTGACTAACAATGAACTCGAATTTCTCGGGGTTCCGGGATTGCGGGTTGAGAATTGGGTAAATTAATTGCTTATGATGCTTAGCAAGCGCCTGCTAGGTAACCAAATAATGTACGGTGAATAAGCGAACAGCGATCCATCTCACGACCCTAGGCACGATATAGCAACCAAGATTTGGTATTCACTTAGTAGCCTGGATATTAGTAAATGAAATCAAAATATGTCAAGTAAAGTAATCAATATCAAAAGAATTGAAGAAACAACCCTATGGAAAAAACTTCAATCTTTAAATGATAAAAATTCGAAATCTCTCATTGAGATAATACCGACTATTTGTGAAGACGCCGCAGACAGAATGAAGGCAATGCCAACGGCATCGCCTCAATATACACTGCACGATGAAAGCCATTTTCTGCGTGTCGTTGAAATTATGGCAATGGTATTGGGAGAAACAGTTGATGAATTAAACTCTATTGAGCTGTGTCTTTTGATTTTAACCGCTTACTATCATGACCAGGGGATGGTAATGACTGAAGTGGAATACAGAAAGTTATCTTCAGACCCAAAGTTTCTACTTTTTCGTGAGAATTGGTACGTCGATTACCCCAACCAAAAAGAGATCCAAGAGCAATTACAAAACACAGAAATAACAAATGATGAAAATACCCGTTTGGCGGGACTATTATCCGAGCTCGAAGCTGCGATGCTAACAGATTATCTACGCGAAACTCATGCTAAAAGATCATACGACTATGTTATTGACACATTTTCCATAGACAACCGTTTAGAAATTTATGGCATTAACTTGTCTAGTATTTTAGCAAAATTGTGCGAATCACATTATTCTCATACGCATACATTAACGCCCGCTAATGGCTACCTTTACGATCAACAAATTGGCTTAACTAAAATCAATGAGCCATTTATAGCAATCGTATTGCGATTGGCAGATATTTTAGATTTTGATGCGGACCGGACGCCGGATGTTTTGTTTCGAACCATCCATTTTTCATCTGGGATTAGCCTACGTGAATGGGAAAAACACCGTGTAATCACAGGCTGGGAAATCAATGAAAATATGGTTCGTTATACCGCCGAATACGCTCATCCTGCGTATCAAGCTGCCGCTTTCAAATTTATGGATTGGGTTGATAAAGAACTCAGTGAATGCCAAAACTTATGCCGATCATTCCCTGCGGAATTCCAACGCTACAAGCTTCCTTTACCCTCAAGTACTGACCGCTCACGGATAAAACCTAAAAACAACAGCTATATCTGTCATGACCTTGAAATCAGTTTATCCCGCAATGAGATCATCAAGCTATTGATGACCGATAAACTTTATAACCGACCATATATTTGCATCAGAGAATTGTTGCAAAACTCATTGGACGCACTCCGTTACAGAAAGGCCCTATTTGCCTCTGCTGATACGGATTGGAACAAAGGGCGGGTAGATTTTTTACACACACTGGATGACAACGGCTATGAAATCGTCCAATGCAAAGATAACGGTGCGGGGATGGATGAAAATATCGTCACACGCTTCTTTACCAAAGCCGGGCGCAGCTTTTACCGTTCACCGGATTATGAACGAGAACGGGTGGCTTTCAGGAAAAAAGGCATTGATTTTGACCCGTGCTCACAATTTGGCATTGGATTTATGTCCTGTTTTATGCTGGGTGATCGAATCAGAATCGAAACCCGCCGCGACTATGGTCAAGGAAAAAGCTGGGGCAAGCCATTAGTCATCGAAATCAATGGACTGGGTGGTTTAATCATCATCAGAAATGGCTTGGATTCGCAAGAAATTGGCACAACAGTAACTATCACTTCCCGTAAAAAGCCGTCTTTCCTGGATAGATGGGCAGACAATGTTAAGTTAGCCACAGTACTTAAGCATTTCGCTGTGGGCACTGAATTCCCAATATGGGGCAAATGCGAAATTGAAGAATTAAAGGAGGTTATCGAAATTCCAACCACTCCATCATATTTGCCCACCTTAATGAAAAAAGCCGGCGTGCCTAAGGACTCGTATATTACTATAGAACAAGACTTTTACGAAATTGATAAGTGCCTAAGCGGTTGTATTCACGAATCATTTTTAATTGACGACGCCGGGCTACCAACATTAGAAAACAAATATGCTACATGGCAAATTTTACCTAAACACAATCAAGAGTTTTTATCGCTTGTATATCAAGGTAAGTCTTTTGAGCTTAATCATAGAGAGCAGTCCCAAATATCTATTGATGGTATTTTACTTTGTGGAACAGCTGGAAGACCACAATGGCAGGATGATTTAGAAGTTAAAATGAATCTAGGCTGGAGACCAACTCATATCGAGTGTAATCCTTATTCATTGGATGTTAGGGGGAATTTAAAGCCGGAAATTACTCCAGCTAGGGAACCCATTGACCAAGCTGGAGGTTTAACCCGCCCTCCAAAATGGAAGTCACTCAGCAACATTGTGTATCTGTCAGCCGGAAGAATATGGTTAAAACTAATAAACGAGTACTTTCCAAAGGGTTTATCCAGCGAAACATTCTGGAAACTTCTAGTAGTTCACAATGGCGCGGCTCATTACATTCCTTTGAAATCTCTTTGGCAAAACGTATCCATACCTTTGTATAGTCGAGAAAATATCTCCTGGAAACGAATGCCAGAAATTGCGGCTTTGACCATATCCGACGACCATGAAAACTGGAAATTTAAAACTATAGAAAATCAGCACATTGAGTTCCCTCCATCCATTATTGAATGGGAAAAGAGAGGCGTTCAAAATCCAAACTTACAATCTCAACTTAACACTTTCGTGCTTTCATGCTGTTGTTTGTCACTACTTAATGATCAGATTGTATTGAATATTTGTCGGCCAGATGATGAATTGATAACTGCAGTGTCAAAAGCAATTACTGGCGAGATGATGTATATACAAACCTTACGCTATGAAGGTATCGTGAATAATTTAATCACCGTTCAATCGCCTGTGAAGACGGCAAATAATGCTCACCCTTTAGTTAAAGAATGCCTAAAAACACCAAGCAACAACCCGCTTTCTGAATTTTCAAATACTTTCGTTCGCTGTATAACCGATTTGGTTTGTTCTAACGAACAGGATAGGACTTTAGACAAACCTGACCGTTGGATGAAAATCTCCGCACATAAATATTTCGCAGTTGATTGGTCGAAATATCAAGACTCGGAATTGAAACCACCTTATAAGATTTGGTTAAAAGGCAAAGGCATTATTGAAATAACCGACAAACATTTTAAAGATTGGCTTTACGCGTGACATTTGGCCTATTTAAAGAGCTGGAACGTAATAACCTAAAATTTGAGTAACAAATGACAGTGCAAACCTGCTGGATAATCGCCGGTCCCAACGGCGCGGGCAAAACCACTTTCGCGCTGGAATACCTGCCTTCGGTGGCGGGCTGCCGGCGTTTCGTCAACGCCGATTTGATCGCCGCAGGCCTGTCGCCGCTGGCGCCGGAACAACATTTGCTGGCCGCCAGTCGTTTGTTTCTGCGCGAGATCGAGGATTGCATTGCAGCGCGCCAAGATTTTGCATTTGAAACCACGCTGGCCGGGCGCGGTTATTTGAAACTGATAGACCGTTTGCAATCTGAAGGGTGGCGGGTGGAATTGATTTATCTGGCCTTGCCCAGTGCCGAAATGTCACGCCTGCGAGTAGCGGAACGGGTCGCCCACGGTGGCCACAATATCCCCGAAGCGGATATTGCACGACGCTTTCCGCGTAGCCTGTACAATTTGTTGCACATTTTCGCACCGAAAGCCGATAAAACTCGCTGTTTCATGAACAGCGGAGACACCCCGGAACTGGTTTTCCAACAATCCGGCATGAACCGCGAAATACTGAGCCCCGATTTTTTTGCTTTGTTACAACAGCAGGCCCAATCATGAGCGAACCATCCAAATCCACCCTAAACTCGGACACCCAGGCGATGTTGAATTGCCTGCAACTTGCCGTCAATAAAACCCTGGAGCGCAAGCGGCGTCTCGGTCAATACGTGGTGCAATGGGACGGCGAGGCGCCGTTCGCCATTGGCGACGATGCGCCAGAGCACTTGAAGCAAGTACCGAGCAACACAACGCAGTCTAGTCGAACCGATGGGTAAAAGACCAATTTTGGAATGATTCCGTTTTGATGCCCTCTCATCCTAACCGTCGCCTTTGTGTCCCACCGCGTCGGCATCATCTCCGACACCCACGGCCTGCTGCGACCGGAAGTGCTGGCAGTTTTGCAAGGCGCGACCAGATTATCGACGCCGGCAACATTGGCAAGCCCGAGGTATTGCAGCGATTAAACGAGTTGGCGCTCCGAGGCAGGTGCTCGACGGCCGTATCAGGTCGAGCTGGACGCCGCCGGATAAACCGCGCCAAAGCGCGCGAAAAGCGCTAGCCAGGCATAGGCTTGAGCCAGCCCCGCGTCCACCGAGGGCCGGCAACCTTGAATCCATTTAATTGCAGAGCCATCCCTGTTTCAAATGGTCGAACTTCAGGTCTTGGTGCGCCCGGAGCGCGAAGCCAAACCGATGCCGCCAATCGCCGAAACAAACAGCCAAACGGCGCCGGGGATCGGTACCGCCGAGGCGTAGAGCTGGCTGGCGGACAAACTGTTGCCGTTTTGCAATACCGTCAGCCCGGTCACGCCGCCGTCCTCGAACGCCAGAACTTTGAAGGCATACAAGCCGCTGTTGGTGAATTCGACGTTGGCGGAACCGCCGCTCAGGCTGTGGTCGCCATCGGCATCGATAACGGTGGTGCCGCCGATCTGCAATCTCGCGCCGTCATCGGACGCCAAGCTGAATTGATAGGACCCAGCTGCGGCTATCGCAAGGTAACCGGTTAACACCAGGCCGTGGTCCGAAAGATTGCTAACGCTATTCGGCGACAGGTTCACCGCATTCCCGCCAAGATATTGCGCCAGTGTCGAATCGTCGCCGATGGTCGTATTGCAAGTGGGGAAGCAAATCGAAGTCGCGGTAAAGGTCGCGGTCGGACCACTGCTCTGGCCAATCAACGTTTCGGTAGTCGCCAGATTTCCCGGCCAAGAATTAAAAGCATAATAACTGCCGCTCAAACCGCTACCCGAAAGACTGGGTAGCGCAATCGAGCTGGTTAACACCACGTCGGCACGGGCGGAACCGATACCGGCCAATAATCCGAGCACCAAACAACCAGCAAACAGAGTTTTCATACATTTCTCCTAAGACCAAGAGGACGATATAAACGACTTGCCCACCAAAACCGGTGACCATACCGGGCGCTTATTTGTAACACAAACAGAACGGTTTTTAGGGGGTGTATGGAATGCGCCGGATTCAGCCCGTCAAAACCGCTCATCGCGAGCAGCCATTCACCGGCGAACATCCGCGGATTTTCCGATGCGGGCTTACGACGTGGGATATTCTCGGGCTGATGCGCAAAATGCCGGTGTACTTTACAAGACACCGGCAGGTTCATTTTCGCGGGTGATTCGGCCTAACTAAGGATTTGCTCTGCGCTTCCCTAGGCTTTGCAGTAAGACGGTATCCAACTGCGGGCCCTCATATACTCCGGCAAATCGTTGTAATCAAAGCTTTCGCCGTGTTTTATCATTTGCTCGACGTCGAATAACAACGCCACTTCGGGAATATCGTTGAAAAACAGTTTGTAAAACGGTTTCACCAAAATTCGGGAAATCCGAATTCCGATCGGACCGATAAAGTTTCGGCGCTGCCCAACGTGGGCGATCTCGTCTATCGTGATTTCGTCGAGTAAAGCCTTTAAACGGTCTCGCACTTCCGGCTCTTCGGCCAGCACGTCGTCGAACAGACGGTGTAAGTGGCAATAGTAAGTCACACCCATTAGTTCGGTAACGAAGGCCGGGGTATCCATTAAATAGCCGGGTAATTTCGGAAACTGGCGATAAAACCATTCCTTGCCGGGGCTCAACGGCGCCCATTCCACGCGGTCCAGGCCGCAGGTCTTGAGCATTTCGTCGAACAAGCGCCAATGGCAAAATTCCTCGGCCAAATGCACCCGGCTGATTTTATCCTCGACACTGTGCGAATCGGCCATCGTCGGCACCACTTCCCAGGCTGCTTTGATGCCGACCCATTCATGCCGGGCAAACTTGTAAATACTCGTCAGCATTAACGTGAGTCTATCCAAGGCGCGGGGATCGTCTTGCATCGTTACATAGTTACGGTAAAACGCGTCCGGATCGGACAAGGGTTTGCGCAAGCGCACCGGGTGCTCTTGAAAATACTGCAAGCGTGCGCGTTTTTTAGCTAAATCGCGCTCCGCTTCCAATAACTCCCCACCGTGTTGTTGGGTAAACGTCCAGTAATTGTCAAAGTTATCCAGCCGTTCCTGCCTGGTCGCGGCGGAAAAGACGGAACGGTATTGGCTTGATGAGCCCATGGGATGATTCTCCTGATTGAGGGGGTGGCAATGAGCGGAACATCGCCGGTTTAAAGTCTGTATCGTGAAACTGACCGCTTGACGCGGGTAGCGAACCGAGCCCAACGAAGCAGGCGGCGCCATTCGGAACATGCCTTCCGAAGCGCGCACCACCCGCCTGTCTTAAGACATTCTCCAGTCCGTACCCGACCGGATCACTCCGATGGCGGCTGGACATTCGGTTTTGCGGGTCCAACACGTTTTAGGTTCCTTGGGTTTGGTGAATTCGAATTTGGCGTGGCGAGGTCCGCGCGCGTACCGAGAAGTAACGCGCCGCAGGAAGATGGACAGTCGAGTTGGGGACTTCGTTCCGTTTGGTCTACGCCGAGGTTTGTGTGCGGCGCCGGACCGAGGAAATTTCGACTAGGTAGCGGCAGGGCGGCGACAAGGATACACGAAGCGAGCCTCGAGCGGGAAACAAGGCACCGATTCGATGCCGAAGCCCCAGTCGGCAACGGACGAATGTTCACGCGGCGGGAGGCTAGGCGCCCATCGCGCATTGAAGATCAACACCCAGGCAACGACTCGGCTTAGAGACCGCACGACGGTCTTGCCCAAGCCGTTAGCGTCGGTCGTTGCAACGCGCGCTCGCCGGTCCGCGGCGCTCGGATTGCCCGAACCCCACGGACCGGCGACTACCGGTATCGCCGCTATTCGATCCAGATCAGCTCGACCCGGCGATTCTCGGCCTTGCCGGCTTCGGTCTCGTTGTCGGCGATCGGTTGAGTTTCGCCGTAACCTTGCGCGGATAGTTTGTTGGTCACGCCTTTCATTTTCAAATAGTCGACGACCGCATGGGCCCGGCGTTGCGACAGTTTCATGTTGTAGGAATCGCTGCCTTCGCTGCTGGCGTGGCCTTGCACCTGGATGTCGTTTTTCTGCGGAAACGCGATCAAGTCCTTGGCAACGCCGTCCAACAGTTCCTTGGCATTCAAGCTCAGCTCGGCCGAGTCGTATTTGAAATGCTGACCTTTCAATATCAGCCGAACCGCGCAGCCCTTGGCATCGACGATAGCGCCCTTGATGGTGCCGGGACATTTATCCAGGCAATCGTTCACGCCGTCGCCGTCGGAATCCAAGGTGCTGCAATCGGGTTTGGGCGCCACCGCAAACGGCGCCGGCGCGGCGCGCGTGTCGGTCTTCGCCGCGTATTTGGGTTTATCGCCGAACGGAATCACCACGCCTAAATTGACGGTCATGTCGTGGAATTCGTCGGTGCCGGGTTGCACCTGGGCATTAAAATTGTTGTTGTAGCGATAACGTACGTCGCTGCGTATCAGCAAATGGTCGTTGACTTCGTAACTGGCGCCGACGCCCGCTTCGCCGATGAATCCGATACCGCAGTTGGCGGACGCGCAGGTGTTCATGCCGCCCAAGCCAACAACCGCGTAAGGCGAGAACTTGTCGCGGAACAAATAATATTGCAGGTCGGCGCTGCCGCCGACCAAATCCCAAGGTCCGTTCGACCCGCCAAAGCCTTGATAAAAACCTTTTAACTCGACGTTAAAGTGCTGATCGATGATTTTACCGACACCGACCCCACCGCCCCAACCGTCGCTGGCCCGCCGATCGCCGCCGCTATTGATGAAGGTCGCGAACGGCGCGACGTACCAGCGGTTGTCTGGATAGGGCTCCACCGCGTGAACGCTAGGCAGGATCGCGAAACCGACCAAGGGCGCGAACGGCAGTAAGTGTTTTTTCAGCATAATCGTTCCTTTGAGTAAAAATGGGGATTCAAAACTCGCCGCGCCGCCCGGCCAAACTGACCGGTGTGGCCTCCGAGCTGCTCTGTGTCCGGTATTGCCACGAGCGGACAGAAGCGTACGGCGCCGTGTTGTAAAAAAGCTGTTAAGTAGCTTATTCGCAACAGAGAGCGGCTGTCGGTGCGGTATCGCACATAGCCAGATAGCGCCGGATTTGCCGAACCATGGGCGGCCGGCGCCCTACGCATTCGATCATTCAATCGCCTTGCAAACTATGTTCGCTAGCACACCGACTATCCGACGCGCCCCGGTTACAGTGACTCCACGGCTTCACTCGTTCTATCCAACCCAGACCCCAGGCGTTGGAATCATCCGGAACCGATTCGAAGCGGCCCGATTCATTTCCTCTTAGGTGCATACCAATGAAAACACTGACTAAATCCGCTTCCGCCCTGCTGGTGGCACTGACACTACTTTTAAGCGCCGGGTGCGCGTCCACCAATAAACACGAAGGAACCGGCGAATACATCGACGACAGCGTGATCACGACCAAGGTTAAAGCGCAGCTGTTCGACGAACCCAACCTCCGTTCGGGTCAAATCAACGTGGAAACCTTCAAGGGCATCGTGCAATTGAGTGGTTTCGTCGGCACGCGGTCCGACATCGACAAAGCCGTATCGATTGCCCGCAGCGTCAAGGGCGTGGAATCGGTCAAGAACGACATGCGCCTTAAATAAACAGGAAAACCATTATGGAAACCATCGATAAAGCATCCAATTACGCCCACGAAGCGGTCGATATGATCGCCAACGCCTCCAACCAAGCGGCCGAAACGCTGGACCAAAAAGGCGAACAGCTGAAAACGGCCGAGCAGCGCATCGTAAAAAACTGCCAGGTTTATATCCGCGACAATCCGGTAACGGCATTGGGCATCGCGGTGGCGGGCGGCTTTTTGCTCAGCCGTCTGTTGAGCAGCCGCTAAACCGCGCTGCCCGGCATGGCCCCGAAAACTTCCGCCAACTCGGGCGACGACTCCGGCGCTTTTTCGGCGATGCCCGCCGAATCGCCGGCCGACGCCGGCTTGCTGGCTCAGATGGGCTCTCTGTGGGCGGAATACCAGGATTTGAATCACGATCGCTTTCGGCTCGCCGCGCTGGAAACGCGGCGGGCCGGCCAAAGCCTGGTGACGATGTTGATTGCCGCGGTCATGCTGGGCTTGCTGCTCAGCGCGGCCTGGCTGGGCTCGCTGGCAGCCGGCGTGCAATGGCTAATCGAGCATGAGTTGCGGGCCAGCAGCGCCATCTGGTTGGCGGTCGCCTGCAATTTAGTGCTGGCGTTGAGCCTGTTCGGCATCATCCGTCGCCGCGCCCGCTTTTTGCAATTCCCTGCCACGCAACGCAGTCTCAAGCCCCTGGCCGAACGACATACCGATCGGGACCTGCGCTGATGCGGTTCCGGCCACTATCCAAACCCGCCGGCCCCTCTTTGGATGCGCAAATCAGCCATGCCGAACGGCAACTGGCCGAGCGGCGTCGCTCCATCAAAACGGACGGCGCAGTGCTACTCAGCAGCCTGTACAAACAAATGACCGCGCCCGCCAGCTTGTTGTTGGCCGGCGGCATCGGCTTTGTCGCCGGCGAACTGAGTCACTGCCCGGCGCCACCGAGTTCCGCGCCATCATCCGGCCGGCTCGGTCAACGCGAACCCCACAGCCGAACCACCCTGAGCGCCGCGCTGAGCCTGTTGCTCTCGGCCCATGCCTTGTACAAAGCCTTACCGATCGCCTGGCTGGCAAAGCACCTGCACTCATCCCGAATCCGGACAAGCGCCGCATTGCGCCGAGCTCGGCGTTCGATGCCGACGACCGCACCCGATAAGCTCGCAAGCTCGGGTAGCAGCGATCCAACCCCGCCCCGTCCCTAGTCGCAATCGATAGCATCCTATCCGATAGGGTTTCCAACAAACCCCCATCAGAAAATCGTCAAGCCACATAAATTTTTACGTTAGAGCCTCTTGCAAAATTACCATCCGTTCGAAAAAACCGACGTTACCACCAGTCACGAGCGGCAGATCTTTTGAGGTGGTAACCGCAATCTTGACCAACGAATCCAATGCTGTAGCGTGAAAAATTCGTAACCATTCAGAGGGCGTTTTGGGGGAGGGTCGTTACCCGTGGCGTTAAGTTAATCGGTTACAGTCAATGTAAGCCGCTGGATGAACGGAACCGAAATAAGGCGGTGGCTGAGCGGAGCCGAAGCCATTTCGCTTCGACGCCGCTCAGCGAACGGCATAGCTGACATTGAGGTGCTCATCCCCCCGCTCCGTTGGGAGAGGGCATTTTTACTTCGCGCTGAATAGTTATAAAAATCAAGCGAAAGCCTTATCGACGGCCCCAAAGGTGCGCCAATGAAAGTAAGGATTCCGGTCAATTACGGTCGCCAGCCTCCCCTAACCCGTTCAACGCCGACAGTATGCTCGGGTAATCGAAAACATTCGCAAGCCGGGATAGGGCAAGACCTAGTTTTGGGTCGATCTCGCCGATTTGTTGGATGATGGCTGAGATGCGTTCGATGTTCAGGCTCACCAGCGCCTCTCTCAGATCGTTACACAATTCAGCCGGCAAAACCTTCAGCATCATAGCGGTTAAAGCGACTGGCTCGGGCTGCTCTTCGGCCGCACTCTCGTGGTAAATGAATTTTATGTCCAGTTGCCGCGCCAGACAGTCGTAGATTTCCTCGAAGCGGTAAGGTTTACGCACGAAGTCGTCCATGCCGGCGTTCAGCATTTCCTGCTGCTGTTCCTTGAACGCCGAGGCGGTGACGGCGACAATTTTGACCGTCTGGCCGTCCGGTAACTGGCGAAGTCGCTGCGTTGTTTCGATACCGTCCATTACCGGCATGCGCCTATCCATCCAGATCAAATCGGGTTGCCAAGACTGGAACAGTTCCAGACATTGGGCGCCGTTACCGGCAATTTTGACTTCCAGTCCTAGGCCCGTCATCAGCCGGCTGAGCAATAGCCGATTTTCGTGCTGATCCTCGACGATCATGATCCGATATCGGGGTTGGCCTGGGGCAAGTCCTACCACTTCGCCCGGTTTCCGGGGTTCCGCGCCCAAAATGTCGGTGCCGCTCGCCGTTTCCACCGGTAGATCGACACGGAACAGAGATCCCTTACCCACGCTGCTCTCGACGCTGATACTGCCGCCCATCATCTGCACGAGTTGGCGGGTGATAGCCAAACCCAGGCCGGTACCGTGCTGCGCGTCCGCCTCGCCCAGTTGTACAAAGGGCTCGAACAAACGGCTTCGGTCTTCCGGCGCGATACCGGGACCTGTATCCTCGACCTCGATCAGCAGATGATACCGGGCATTGTTCTTGGCGCCCAGACGCATCGTCACGCCGCCGTGTTCGGTGAATTTCACCGCATTGTTGATCAGATTGATGAGAATTTGCCGTATCCTCGCTTCGTCGCTACGGATATAGCGTGGGAACTCGGACGACTGGTCGAGCAGCAGCTGCAAGGCTTTCTCCCTGGCGCGGATTTGCATCATTTCGACGACGTCCCGCACCATAGCACCGAGGTCGAACGGGGCTATTTCCAGTTGCAGGCGGCCCGATTCGATCTTGGCCATTTCCAGCACGTCGTTGATCAGGTTCAACAGATGTTCGCCGCTACGGTTGATGATTTCCAAGTTTTCGGCTTGCTGGCTGCTGAGTTGCGGGTCGCGGCGCATCATGCTGGAAAAGCCGAGAATGGCGTTCATGGGGGTGCGCAATTCATGGCTCATATTAGCCAGGAACATACTCTTGGCCTTGTTGGCCGCATCGGCGGCATCGCGCGCCAGCAACAGCTCCGCCGTGCGTTGCCGTACTGTCTCCTCCAGTTGGTCCTTGTATTGTCTCAGTTCGTCTTCCGCTTGTTTGCGTTGGGTAATGTCGGTGAACATCGCAAAAGAACCCTGAAAGCGCTGTTCGTCGTCAAGAATGGGAGCGGCAGAAACAACCGTCCACACCGCCTGCCCGTTTTTACGGCGGAAGCGGCGTTCGTAATGCTCCGCAAGACCTAGTCGCCGGTTCTCCATTTTTATCAAGTGATCCGGCGCATCCTTCTCGAACATGAAGTCTGTGATTGGCCGGCCATGCATTTCTTCACAAGTGTAGCCGAGCATATCGGCCATTCTAGGATTGGCGAAGGTAGTTCTGGCGTTCGGCCCCAGAACCCATATGCCCTCGTTCGCCGTGTCCACGATCCGACGGTATTGGGCTTCGCTTTGCTGTAACTCTGCGTAGATTTGGGCATTTTCCGCGGCATGCGCCTCCAGTACCGACATCATGCCGTTGAACGCTTGGGCCATGTCGACAATATCCTTCGGCCCGGTCAGCGCCGCCCGTACCAACGATTTGCCGGCTTCGGCGCGTCTCATGACCGCCGATAGCCGAATCAGCGGTTGCGTCATCCGCTTGGTCAACATGCGGATCAAGGCCAGAAACAGCAGCGCAAAAGAAAAGGATGTCGTCAGATTGGCGACGAAAATGCTGGCGGTCGTCTGCACCAGTGCCGCCTTACTCACCACGACGATTACTTCGCCGAGCAACTCCGGCGCGACGATTTCATTGAAGGGCGAACTGGCAGGTTGAGAATACACCGGCGCGATAAAGCGCCATGAATTTGGGCTTTCGGCGTCGAGAAACACGGCTTGCGCCGGGTCGGCCTTGCCGATATCGGCCGCGGCAGGCGCTTGGAAAAGCTCGCTGGAATCGGTCGTTCCGCGTTTTAACAATACTTGCCGGTTGGCATCGCGGATTTCCAAGCCGACGACGCCGGGAAACGCCAAGGTGGTGTTGACGGCTTCCGTCGCGTTATCGCCGGAAGCGTAAACCAGAGCCAGCGCACTTTGACGCGCAAGGCTGGCGGTGATACCCCGCCCCTGATCCAGCAAGTTGCCGCGCACCCGTTGATTGCCGAGCCACGATCCGACAACGGAAGCGAACAATGCCAGCAAAAAAATACCGACAGCAATCGTAACGCCAAGCTGGCGTTGGAATGTGTATTTGTCCAGGAAAGAAGCGAACTGTGGTTTCATGGTCCGGGAAGATTATTCATCGGGAAACGCCACATCGAAATCTTGCTGTCGACTGGTATTGATATCAAGGTGTTTGGCGGTGCGTAGGTTGATGGCCGTCAGCACCTCCCGTAGCAAAATCACGCCGTGCTCTCCGTAGTCGCCGGACGCCAGAAACCTTAACGCCATATCGGCCAGATGACCGCCCATTTTGCCATTATCGGGATAAAGCGAGAACAGCACCCCGCGCCGGACATGGCCGAAATTGCTGGAAAAAACCGCCAGGTTCCGGTTCCAGGACTCCTGCAACACCAAGGGCAGTGCCGAACTTTCCTCTACCGTGGTGGAATCCTGAAGTAGCCACAACGCATCTTGGCGACTGTCGGCGTTGTTGAAAAAGTCCTGATAACCTTGCACCGCGCTATGCAAATCCTGCGCTTCGTACGTCACCAGTTCCAAGCCTAGACTGCGCGCCGACATTTTTGCCTGGCGTATCAGCCAGGCATTTTGCTTTGGGTTGTAAACCGCGAACACGCGACGCGTGGCTGGCAACAGTTTTTTGAGCAACTCAAACAACAAGGCCGGGTCCGGCGACAGGCTGTGTAACGGCAAATCGCGGATGCCATTGTCCGGCGCAGTGATGACGCCGCCCATCACCACGCCGATGTCTCGATCCAGGCTGGCGGCGATGCCCATGCCCTGTCGCCCAAGCGCGATGACCACCTTGATATTTTGTTGGCGTAAACCGTTTTTCAGGTCATTGATGTTCACGTCCGGCGCTACGGCATATTTGACAGTCTGGGTTGTGGAATCGATACCGCTAATAATCTGTTCGAACACGGTGCGGTAGGGCTCGGCGATGTCGGGATAAATGATCGCAACGGCTGTTTTCCCCGTCTGAAAGGCGACGGCCGTTGGGATAGAGGTCAGCAGTAAAAGACTCATCAGCGCCGCTATTAAGCCGTTGTGCCGCCGTCGGCTATAGAGGAATCTGGTCATCGGCTTCAAAACGAAAAAGTCGCTTGCAGATAAAACGAACGCCCAGGCATCGGTAAATCATAGGGGAGTGAGGTGCCCGGCGCCAGGCTGGGTTCCAGTACCGTGGCATCGAACAGGTTGCGGATCGACGCCGCGAAATCCCAGCCCTTTTTACTATTATCGGTGCGCAGCGTCAGGTCGAAGGTCGTGTAATCGCGTATCGGCGGCCGGGCGTCGCCGTAGGCACGCTTGCGGTCGCCCACCCAGTTGACTTGAACGCTGGCCAGCCAGGGTTGCATGAAACGCCAGTCGCTGCGCGCATAGACATGGTGGTGCGGCATGTAGCCGGCATCCTGATTGTGGGTTTCGTCGATCGAGGTCTGGAAGGAATAATTACCGGTCAGCCTCAATGAAGAGGTGGCATCCCAGGTAGTTTCCAGTTCCAGTCCGCGACCATATTGTTTGCCGGTGTTTTGAAAAGCGAGTCCTGGCGCCGGCGCTGGATTGGCGACGGCAGAAATGATCTGAGCCAAATCGTATTGAAAAAAGCTCAGGTTTACTTCGGTATCGCGGCGTGCCTGCCAACTGATATCGACCTCGTAGGTGTCCATGGTTTCGGGTTGCAGACCGGGATTGCCTCCCCCGGACGGATTGATGCCGTACTGCTCGTTGAAAGACGGCGCGCGAAAGGCCCGGCCCCAGAGGAATTTGGCAGTCAGGTCCAGATCGACGTTCCAGACCATCGCCAGTCTCGGATTGACGGTAACGCCGAAATCGGAATAACTGTCGTAGCGCACCCCTGCGGTCAAGGTCCAATCCGGGGCGAAACTCCATTCGTCCTGCAGGTAAAAATAATCGTCGATGCGGGTATGGGGCAAAATATGCGGTTGGATGCTGCCATAGTCGGTAACGGCACCCGTCGGCATGGGTAAGCCGTTAGGCAATAAAAAGAAATTCTTCAAGGTCCGGGTTTTATAAAGGTTCAGGTCGTCGTGGCCCCAGCCTATGCGCAGGTTGTGGTCGGTAAAGCCGGTATAGTTGGCGAAGGCCGAAATCCGGATTTGCCGCTCCCAGCGCGCCGGCGAGCCTATCATGCCGTCCGGATAATTAAACGGGCCGAGTCGGGTCCCGGCAGGGAACATGTGATAGTTATTGGCATCTTCCTTGTAGTGCAGGAAACTGGCCATGAAGCCCAGCCCCCAGTTTTTGGCGAATTGCGCGTCGTTCCAGGACAAATCGGCGTTGATGCGTTCGCTGGTTTCGGTGCCGATGGGATCGAGCGTCGCCGTCTGACCGACCCCCATGCCGAGATTGTCTCGCAGCTTATAGCCGGAGCGTAAGCGCCATTTGTCGTAAGCCAGATCGAGGTTGGCGTCTACGCTATCGTAGCCGGTGTTGACCGGCCCCGGCGCTTCGGAGACATGAGTGCCGAAAAACTGGTCGCGCGACGTTTGGGAATCCTCGATGATGGTTTTCTTGAAACCGTCGGTGGCGCCGACATTGACGTAGGCCGCGACATCCACCTCGCCCCATTTGCCGCCGTGTTGCGCCCAGGTGTTCCAGGTATCGAACGAGCCGCCGCGCGCCCCGATTTTGGTGCCGTCGATGTCCTTGGCGGTTTTGGTGATGATGTTGATGACGCCGGCATAAGCATCGGCGCCATATAGGGCCGAGCCGGGGCCGCGAATCACCTCGATGCGGGCGATGTTGTCCAGCGGCAGCCCCCCCCAGGCTTGCCCCCTGTCGCCACGAAACAGGGTATTTATCGAAATGCCGTTCTGCAGCATCAAGACCTGAGGATTGGTGGGGTTGCCGACGATGCCGCGAAATTGATACATCGGTGTGTATTCGATGTAGGACCGCTCGACATGCACGCCCGGCACGGTTTCCAGCACCTCGTCCAGATCCTTGGCGCCCATCGCCGCGATGTCTTCGGCGGTGATCACCGTCGCGGTCGAGGGTGCGCGTTGCAACGGCTGCGGACTGCCGGTGGCGATACTGACGGTGTTTTTGTCGCCGTAAACCAGCGCCAAGTCTTCTTCCTCGGCATTCGGCGCGGCCAGCGAGACCGTGATCCAAAGCAATGTCGGCACCGTGGCGGCGAGACTTGCGACCGTATTTTTCATGACGCCTCCTTTTGAGCAATCATTTGTGCCGCAATTGGAAAATAACGATCGTGCCCTCGTTGCCTTTACCCGACCTTTTTGGCCGATCAAATTTGACACATTGCCGGTTTTAAGTAGTTAGCCCTGAACTCTTCCATGCCATGTTTCATTTAGTGTCACGTCTAAAATTGGGTTTAATTATAGTTATGGCTAAAAATTAACTCTGATTTCCCCGCCCCGCCAAGGGCAGGTCGCTGGGGATGGCCGCTCCCGGACTAGGCTCGCGGGCATTCACATCAAACAGATTGCGCACCGAGAAGGCCACTTCGAATTGATCGTGGATATTCTTGCGGCGGAGAGTCAAATCGACCCAGGCGTAATCGTCCATGGCCGGGCGATTGTCGCCGGCGGCCCGATCGCGGTCGATGATCCATTTAATCTGGGGGGTGAATTGCCAGTCGGGCAAAAATTCCCACTGAGCGCGTAGATAAACCTGATGATGAGGCGCGTAGCCGGCATCTTGATGGGTAGTACTGTCCGTGGACTTTTGGTAGGAATAGTTTCCCGCCAGTTTGAGGGTGTCTAGGGCTTTCCATTCGGCCTCCAGTTCGCCGCCATAGCCGTTTTGGCTGCCGGTATTTTGGGCCGTTATGCTGGTTGAGCCGATGTCCGGCACGAAACGAATAACATCCTTCCACCAATAATGGAAGAAATTGACGCCCAAGCGCAGTTTGTCCAAGGGGCGACAGTCGAAGGCCAGCTCGAGACTATCCATGGTTTCCGGTTTCAGGCGCGGATTACCGTTGGCTCCGGGATTGTTGACGTTATAGAGCTCAATGAAGGCCGGTGCGCGGAAGGCACTACCCGTACATCAGCTTAGTGGTCAGATCGTAACGGGTCTCCCAAACCAGGGCCGCTCGTGGATTGACCGTCTCGCCAAAGTCCGAGTAGCGGTCGTAACGCATACCGGCAGTCAACTGCCAGTCTCTAGCGAATGCCCATTCGTCCTGGATCAGGAAAAACGCGTCCGTGCGATCCTTGGTCGGCAGATAAACTAACGGTGTGTTCGAGACATCCACCAGCGGGGTGCCCGGCAGCAAGGGAATTGGGGTTCCCGTGACCGGATCCAGACCGAAATTTTTCTGCTCCCGTACCTTGTAAATGCTGTCGTAGTTGAAGCCGGCACCCAGACGCAAGGTATGCGCCGAAAAGCCTCGATAAACGGCGGCAAGGTTTGCGCGAGCGTGACGTTCCCAGTTTTCCGGAACGCCTCTGAAACCGTTGGCAAACGTGACGTATTGCACCGGATTGGCGAAATCGATCAGACCGTTGGCACCTATGGGTAAGCGAGCGCCTGGAGGAAAAGCCCCGGTATTATGCTGGTCGCCATCCAAATAACTGAGTCGCGCCATCATCTCCCAATTCTCGGCGAAGTCAGCGTTCTGGTAGGTGAGATCGGCATTCCAGCGATCGCTGCCTATCATGGTCACCGGATCCAGGGTCTGTATCACGCCGGCCCCGCTGCCGTAATTGTCGCGATGCTGCAGGCCGCTGCGGAAGCGCCAATGGTCGCGGGACAAATCCAGACGCGCGTCCAAATTGTCGCGCGATAGGTTGACCGGACCGGGCGCCAGCGAGGCGTGGGTGCCCAAAGCCTGGTCCAATTGGCTCTGCAAATCGGATTCGATAATGGATTTCTGCCCGGCGGAGGTGTGGTATTCCAAGCTTGCGGCCACGTCGAAGCCGGCCCATTCGCCGCCGCGCAAGGCCCAACCGTCATAGGTATCGAAACTGCCGACTCGCCCGCCTACTTCCGTGCCGTTGATCTCGTCCTTGGTCTTGGTGATGATGTTGATCACACCGGCGAAAGCATCGGCGCCATATAGGGCCGAGCCCGGTCCGCGTACCACTTCGATGCGGGAGATGGCCTGCACCGGCATGCCGCCCCAACTCAAGTTCCTGTCACCCGTGTAGGAGGTGATGGGGACGCTGTTGATCAACATCAGCACCTGCGGGTTGAAGCCGGAATAAACACCGCGAAACGTATAAATCGGGTTGTATCCAAGATAGCTGCGTGCCACGTGCGGTTTCCAACACCTCGTCGATGTCCGTCGCGCCCATGGCCTTGATGTCCGCCGCGGTGACCACGGACGCCACCGCCGGCGCCTTGCTGACCGGTTGCTTGGTGCCAGTGGCGATGCTGACCATTTCCTCGCCGCCGTAAACCTGCGCCAAGTCTTCTTCCTCGGTAGAGGATGCGGCCAGCGAGACTGTCGCCCAAATCAATAATGGCGCGGCGATCACAAGAGATACGGTCAAACTTTTCATCATGCCCCCTGACGCGCACAAGCGATTGCCGCTACTGAAAAAATGCGCAATCTACCTTGCCCATGCTTCCGATCATTCAGTGCGATCGAGTACTTCGCAATACCCAATAAATGGGTAGTTTCAAACCGCCCCTACTTTATTTCTTTTCGCGTATTTTCCAAAATTCGGTTTACTTAATCATAGTACCGAGCCACTTGAAAAATTACCGTCCGTTCGAAAAACTGGCCGTACCATCCGCCGCTGGCGGCTGAAGTAGCCCCGCAGGGGTAGGGTTACTGCGTTATGTCATCGTTGTTCTCGACAATCAGACAAGGCGATCCCGACAACCGACTAGATTGACAACTAAAAATGGCTCAAAGCGATTTTAAGTGACCAACCTCAGCAACTGATTCGCGGTCGGCACGAGTACCTCAAACATCAATTGGCACATGACCGCGCCGGCGAATCGCGCTGATCGCAATGTTGGATAACGTACCGACGCAGCCACTACAAGTGCTTAAACTGGCAACATGACTTTACCGAAATCAATACCCAACCCGATTAAATTCACATCCTTGGCACGGATCGCGATCATTGGATTGCATGTTTCCGATTTGCCGGACAGCTGGTTCAACGCTCCCAAGTATTGGTAATCAGCGGCAAGCAAACCGCTGTCGCCCCACCCTTAGTTCCACCACACCTTCGTCGAAGCGTAGGTTTGCTTGCCCACGTGCACCGGCACCCCTTTTCTTAACGTCCACGATCCAACCAGCGCGTTGCTATTGCCTTGGCTGCCCGTGGCGCGCGCCTGACACAAAGACCGAGCGGGGCTAGGCTCCGCGAAATGCATGGTCGCAAGAACTCTGTCAAAGCCGGTCTTGCCAGGCAAAACCGGCCGAGGGGTAAGCGCCATTGGATGGCAATTTGTTCACTTAAACCTATCGAGAAATACCTATGAAAAAGATCCCCTATTTAAAGACCTCGCTCGCCGCGTGCCTATTGGCGGTTTCCGGCGCTAGTTCCGCTAGCGTTTGGGCACCGAACGACGGCGACGTTAACTTTATGTCGTTTAGCACGTCATCGTTTCCGTTCCCTTCGCTGACCGATACCTTCGGAATTTTCGAAGACACGGCGATGATCGGCGCGGCCGCGCCCGTCCTCTCCTTTACCGGTGTCGGCGCGGTATCGTTCGTTGCCAGCGGAGCCAATTACCATATCGGCACCGCGACCGCTTCCGGCACCTTGCTGGGCTCTAGCAATTTCCAAGTCGGCATGTTGTCCGGCGGCGTTTGGAGCGCCGCATTCGGCAACGCCAATTTGGGTTCGGATGCGGTGATGTTGGCTTTCGCCGACACGGAGGAATTCGATAATTTGCACTTTCTGTACGCGTTCGACATTAGTCCTTCGAAAGCCACGGACGATGGCCCCGCCACCGTACCGCTACCCGCTTCGGTGTGGATGATGACCAGCGCCTTGCTGGGCTTGTTGTACACCGGCCGAGCTAAATCGAAGGTTTCCTAAGTTCTAGTTAGGGATAGCCGGCGCGAGCTTGATGCTCGCGCCGGCCTTTTTTTGGCTGGCTCTTCCGGCGCCGCTGACTCATAAGCTGAGCTGATCGCGCCATTCCATTCCCTTGCCTCCCCCAAGCGTCTATCCTCGCAACTCCCTGGTTTGCGGCTGAAGCCTCTAACCGCGCGCTATAGCCATCGCACTTAAAATTTCGGTTTTTTATCCCCTCGCCCTATCCATCACCCGGCGGGCGACAGGGAGCGGATGTGCCGAAATTTGAAGCGCGAAAGCTATATGTTGGTATACCGGGGTAAGGTCAGCGACTCACGATCCGCCACGCATAAAAAAACGGCGGGGATTAGCCCGCCGTTGTCATCGGCATCGAAAACCGTCCGGCCTTATTTAGCGGAGTTCAAATGCGACACCGCGTCTTCCGAGGATTTTTTCGCCAAGTCGGCATGGCCTTGTTTTGCATGCCCGATCGCCGCATCCAGACTCTTGAGACTGGCTTTCATATGCTCCTCTATGACGATGATATGCACCTTGGCTTCATCGGCATGATCCACGATGCTTTTGACGTCGCCGGCACTGTCGGCGGCGTTGGCATGCTCCAGCGCCAACGCGAAGTGCCTATCGGCCGCTTGGACGTTGCAGGTGTAAACGCTCAACAGCATGGCGCCGCCGAGTCCGATCAATGGGTTCGAAACAATCTTCATAAGGGTTTCCTTGTATGGGTTTAGGCATTGCCGCGCGCCGATTCCGGCATCAACATCGGCGATCTCAATAACGGTCGCTTTTTTCGGCTTTTTTTGCGTTGCGCCTGACCGGGATAAACCCGCCCCGGTCTCGGCCGGCAGTCATCTGCATATCGTCTTCGTAATCCTCGGCGATGTCGTGACGGCGATTACCGCGAATCTCGACGACCATGATTTCGTCGGCTTGCGCCGGGTGTTGGTTGGGAACTTTATTCATGTCGAACTCCTGAATGGCCGACCCAAGCCGAATTGGCCAGGGTCAAAGCGGAGAATATTCAGTTTCCACGCTCAGTCATCAAGATACCGGTTTCTCCCGCGCCGGTCGGTACGGCGCCGCACAGATGGCTCGCGCCACTAAGCTCTGCTAGCGCTATAGGTTGCCCAATACGACCGACACTTGATGCCGTTGCCCGTCGTCGAGCAACGCAATCCCGTCGGTGATCGATTGCGCAACCCCGTCCAGCTCCAGACCGACCACGCCGCGCGAAACGCCGTCCGGATTGTCCACGCGGATGTCGTAAACGCTGTCGCCATGCCGATACTCCATCCGGTAAGTAGGCCAACCTTTCGGAATACAGGGCGCGAACAGCAGCCGGTCGCCGCGCCGTTGTAAACCCAGCACGGTCTCCAACCCGGCCCGATAGAACCAGCCGGCCGCGCCGGTGTACCAGGTCCAACCGCCGCGCCGGGCATGCGGGGCTTCGGAATAAATGTCCGCCGCCAGCACATAGGGCTCGACCTTATAGGCATACACGCCGGTGCGGCTGGCGGTGCGTTTAATCGGGTTAAGCATGCGCAGCAATTCGCCGGCTTGGTCGCCGTCGCCGAGCAGCGCATAGGCAATCACCGACCAAATCGCCGCGTGAGTATATTGCCCGCCGTTCTCGCGAATGCCGGGCGGATAGCTTTTGATATAACCGGGATCGCGTTCGGTCTTGTCGAACGGCGGCGTGAACAACAGCACCAGGTCGTCGCCGTAACGCACCAAATATTCGCGCACCGACGCCATCGCCCGCCGCGCCCGTTCCGGCTCGGCGGCGCCGGAGATGACGGCCCAGCTCTGGGCAATGGCATCGATGCGACATTCGGCGTTGGTCGCCGAACCCAGCGGCGAACCGTCGTCGAAATACGCGCGCCGGTACCAGGCGCCGTCCCAAGCTTCCGCTTCCAGCGCGACTTGCAGCCGCTCGGCGTGCTCGCGCCAGCGGCCTGCCCGTTCGGATTCACCGCGCGCCTCGGCAATCTCGGCGAAGGCCGACAGCGACGCGATCAGGAACCAGGCCAGCCAGACGCTCTCGCCCTGGCCCCGATTGCCGACCCGATTCATGCCGTCGTTCCAGTCGCCGCTGCCGATCAACGGCAAGCCGTGCGCGCCGGTCGTCAAACTCAAGTCCAACGCTCGGGCGCAATGCTCGAACAAACTGGCCGAACCCTGGGTTTGGCCCGGTTGAAAATACGCGTCGTCCTGGTCGGCCGCCAACAGCGGTCCTTCCAAAAACGGGATTAATTCATCCAGCACCGGCGTATCGCCACTGACCTGCAAATAATGCCGCACCGCAAACGGCAACCAGACCCGGTCGTCGGAAAACCGGGTACGCACGCCGCGACCGGTGGGCGGATGCCACCAATGCTGCACGTCGCCCGGCTCGAACTGGCGGCCGGCGGCGCGCAACAGATGTTCCCGCGTCAAATCCGGCCGGCTCACCGCCAAGGCCATGCCGTCCTGTAATTGATCGCGGAAACCGAAGGCGCCGCCCACCTGATAAAACGCCGCCCTCGCCCACATCCGGCAACTCAGGGTCTGATACAGCAACCAGCCGTTTAATAGAATGTCCAGCTCGCGGTCCGGCGTTTCGACTTGGACCTGGTGCGTAACGCCTTGCCAAGCTTGCTTCACCACGGCGAAGCGGCTTGCCATGTCGAAAGCCCGATGGCGGCGGATCAACTCGACGGCATGGGTTTTGTCGCGACCCTGTCCCAGCAAAAACACGATCTCGATGCGTTGCTTAGGCGCCATTTCCAGCGTCGTTTGCAAGGCCGCGCACGGGTCCAAGCCGGCGCCGACCCGGTTCTTCAGCGGTTTGCGACTCGACAAGCCGGCCGGCGCCTCCAAACTGCCGTTACGACCGAGGAATTCGCCGCGATTCGCGGTCCAAGCCGTCTGCCGGCCGGCCAGATCGGCAAACGCGACGCGTTGACCGAATTCCGGATCCCAGGGGTTATAGGCCAGCAAAGCGCCGGTATCCGAGTCCAGTTCGGTGACGATATGCGGTGCCGTCACGCTGCGCGAGGCACCCAGCACCCATTCCAGATAGGCCGTCACGGTCAGGCGACGGTGGCGGCCGGACTGGTTGGTCAGAATCAACGACGACAGCTTGATCGGATCGTCCGGATCGACGAATTGCAGCAGTTCGGCACGGATGCCGTGCGAGACGTGCTCGAAGCGGCTGTAACCCTGGCCGTGCCTGATCAGATAGCCGGCATTCTCGACCCGAATCGGCAACACGGTCGGGGTCCATAATTCCTGCGTTTCGTCGTCGCGCAAATAAAACACTTCGCCGGGCGCGTCGCCGACCGGATCGTTGGACCAGGGCGCCAATTGGTTTTCCCGGCTATTGCCGGCCCAGGTGCAACCGCTACCCAGCTCCGAAACGGTAAAACCGAACCCTGGATTGGCAATCACGTTAATCCAAGGCGCCGGCGTCCACTGGCCTTTATCCAGCACGATCACATATTCGCTGCCGTCTTCGGCGAAGCCGCCGAGGCCGTTGAAGAACTCCAGGTCCGGCACCGCCAGGACCGGGGCGACTTCCACCGCCCGCGCCGCTCTATGGACAATGAACGGCGAGGCCGGCCGCGGATGACGCAGCAACTGTTCGGCCAAGGTGCCGCGATGGCCGACCAACACCGCCCGAGCCGCCGTTTGCAACAAGCGCCGCTCTTCCAGAGACAGCACGCTGGCTTGCAACGCGAAAATCGCGCCCTGTTGGCCCTGATCGGCGGCGGCGCGGGCCTGATTCTCCCGCACCAGATTTTCCAGCAAGGCCTGCAAGTCCTCGACGTAGGACACTTCCTTCTCGTTTAAGATCAGCAAATCCACGGCCAATCCCTTGATGCGCCAATATTCGTGCGCGCGCAACAATTGCTCGACGATGCCCCGCTCTTCCGGTTCGCCGACCCGCAACAACACGATGGGCCGGTCGCCGGAAATCCCGTGTCGCCAAAGTCCGCCGACGTTCAGCGTATTCGTCTGCGACAGCTTACCGGCCGGTCGCAGCGACGGATCGGCGAAAATCAAGCGGTTAGCCAGCATTTGAAACAATTGCGCTTCATCGGGCTTGGTGCGCAAATGGTGCAATTGCACGTGCGCGTGCGTCCAGGCCAAGGCCGAGACCCGCTCCCAAGCCACCGGATTGTGGTATTTGTCGGCCAAATCCGCCGCCGCTTGGCGCGAGGCCGCCACCAGCGTGGTAAAGGTCAGATGCTCGGTCGCGCCGGCCGCCACTTTCACACGGGTACGCAGACTGAATATCGGGTCCAATACGCAGCCCACCGTATTGCTCAACGGCCTGCCGTCCATCACCGCCAGCGACGCGCGCGCCGTTTGGCCCCGGCCGATAAAACGGGCCCGGTCGGTTTCGTATTGCAGCCCGTCGCCGCTTTGCCGATCGGCCAGTACGTGCGCGGCCCAAACCGGCGCGTCGTCCGGCGCGCGCGGACGCCGATGCGCCAGTAAGGCACGGGTCTGCGGCCAGTATTCGGTTTGCACGAACAGATTGGAGAAGGCCGGATGGGCAATATCCGCGGCCGGGGTGGTCAACACGATTTCCGCATACGAGGTGACCTCGATTTCGCGCGAGTATGCGCCGTTGTTGGTCAAGCTCAACCGGCGAATTTCGGCATCGTCTTCCGGCGACACCACGATTTCCAGCGTGGCGACGATCAAACCGTCGGTGCGGGTAATCCGCGCCCTGTCCTCGACAAACACCACCTCGTAATGGTCCGGGCAGGCCGCCGTCGGCTGATAGCCGGCCGACCAGACTTTGCCGGTTTCGACATCGCGCAAATACAGATAACTACCCCAGGCGTCGCGGGTGGGATCTTCCCGCCAACGGGTTACGGCCTGGTTGCGCCACAGGCTGTAGCCGGAGCCGGCGGCGGTGATCATGACCGCGTAACGGCCGTTGGACAGGAGTTGAGTGGACGGTACCGCCGACATCGGCGAACACAAGCGCCGCACCGGCGGCTGTACGGTTTCCTTGACATCGGACAGCTCTTGCAACAGCGGCGGCACGCTGGTGTCGGCGCCGTGCGGAATGCGTTCCTGCAGCAGCAAATGCGCGGACTGAATCAACGCCGCGCGGTGGAAGCGGTGGCGCATCGTCCCGTCGTGCACCACGTTGGCGAAGGCCACCAGCGACATGCCTTGATGATGCGCCATATAGCAACGTACCAGAGCCACCCGCTGGCCTTCCGCCAGCCGAATCGGTGTGTAGTCCAAGGCTTCGTAGAAACCGTAGCGTCCCACGCCGCCTTCTTGCTCCAGACGCGCGAAGTTTTCCGCGGCGGCGTGCGGCAAATACATCGCCGCCAAGGCCGTCGCGTAAGGCGCGATCACCAGCTCCTCGCCCAAGCCGCGCTTCATGCCCAAGCCGGGCACGCCGAACGCCGAGTATTGATAGGTCAAATACACGTCTCGGCCGTTAAACGCCGATTCGGACACGCCCCAGGGGACGCCGCGCTCCCGGCCATAGGCGATCTGCCGCTTGACGACCAGCCGGCAGGTCTGATCCAGCAAGCTGTAGCGCGGGGTAAAGGTCACCAGCGACGGCATCAAATATTCGAACATCGAGCCGGACCAGGACAGCAAGACCGTGCCGTGAGCGACCCGCGTCACCCGCCGGCCCAGATGAAACCAATGACTGCTCGGCACGTCGCGTTTGGCGATCGCGATAATGCTCGCCAAGCGGGCCTCCGAGGCCAATAGATCGTAGTAACTGGAATCGATGACACCTTGGGCGACGCGGTAGCCGATCGCGAACATGTGGCGACTGGCGTCGTACAAGAATCGAAAGTCCATCTCGCGGAACCAGCTTTCCAACTGCTCGGCGAGCAGATCGAGGCGTTGGCTCAAGGTTTCCGCTTGCTCGCCGGCCCGGCGCAGCAACACCGTCATCGCGGTAATCTCGGAACTCGCCGACGCCGGGCGGTCGCACGCCTGACGATTCGCCCACAGCGCATAGCGCTCCGGCAGATGGCACAGCGGCGTGTCCAGATCGAATGGATGGCTTGGCGGGTCGGATGCGGGGTGGTAGCGCGCCAGAAAATGAATCCACGGCATCAAAGTCGCCACGTCACGCGCATGCGAGCGGATGTCGTCTCGCAGCAAACCGGCCCACACCAGCACTTCGTTGCCCTGGCTATCACCGCGCTCGACGGCATGGGCGTTGGCCAGATCGTGCAAGGCGCCGACGCAATCGGTCAGGCGCCGCCACAATCGACTCCATTCCTCGGCATCGGCGGGGCGCGCGCCGAGCAATTCGCCCAGATCGGCGACTTTGTGGCGCAACTCCGCCAAGCTCACGGTTAGCGTGCGCCGATCGTCGCTGAGTTTGGCTAACGCGTCGCTCAATAAAGCGTGGGTATCGGCCAAGCCGATCAACGCGTTGGACAAGTCCAGCGGCCGATTCGCCATTTCCCGGCAGGCCTGAGCCAGCGTCAACAAGTGGCCGGCCAGATTGCCGCTATCCACGGTGGACACGTAGCGCGGCTCCAGCGTCTGTAAATCGCGGGTGTCGTACCAGTTGTAGAAATGGCCGTGCAGGCGCGGCAACCCGGCCAGCGTCGCCACCGTGGCCTCCAACCGTTCGATGGCGTCGGTCAAACCCAGCCAGCCAAAATCCCGCGCCGCCACGATCGACAACAAATACAAACCGAAATTGGTCGGCGAACTGCGATGGGCGATCACCGGCCGGGGGTCTTCCTGAAAATTGTCCGGCGGTAAAAAGTGTTCCTCGGCGGTCACGAAGGTGGTGAAAAACCGCCAGATGCGCCGGCCGTGGCAACGCAATCGAGCACTGTCGGCCGGCAACAGTACTTCGGCGCTATCGATTTTCGGCGGCAAACTCAAGGCCCGCGCCACCACCGGCGCCAACCACCACAACAATAAAAACGGCGCGGCCGCGACGATCGCGTCCGGATTGAACACCACCACCAGCGCGCCGGCGCCAAACACCACCGACGAGGAATGACTCAACGGCCGGATCAGATTTTTCAAGGCGTGCCCGGCGCCGGCCTTGGCCTGTAAGGCCGTCACCCACTTCAACAGTTTGCGGCGGGTAATGAATAGCCTGACCAGCGTGGTCGAGATGGCGTCGGCCATCAGCCAAGCTTGCTGAGCCAACAAGGTCAGCGCCACTAGGCTGTTGCACAATGCCCACGCGACGTTTTCGCCGGTGCCGCGCAGATGAGTGGCGATCGAAATGCCGCGTCGGGGCGCGCTAAAACCGGCGGTTACCGCCAACACCGCCGGAAAGGCCAGCGCGGTCAGTACGAAGGCGTTCAAGGCCAGCAGCGGCGCGTTCGGCAAACTCCAGCCGAGCACCAGCGCCGAGAACGCCGCCGGTGCAGACAGCGAACGCCGGAGATTGTCCAACATTTTCCAGCGACCAATCATTGGCATTCCCTTGCCCCGCGCGCCGAAGATCCAGGGCAACAACTGCCAATCGCCACGCACCCAGCGGTGTTCGCGCGAAGCGGCCACCTCGGTATGCGACGGAAATTCCTCGAAAAACTCGATATCGCTGACCAAACCGCAGCGGGCGTAGACGCTCTCGAACAAATCGTGGCTGAGCTGGGTATTGTCGGGCACCCGTCCGGCCAATGCCGCCGCGAAACTGTCCACGTGGTAGAGACCCTTGCCGCTGTAGGTACCCAGGCCGAACAGGTCCTGATACAGCTCGGACACCGAACTGGCATAAGCATCGGTACCGGAAGCGCCGGCGAAGATCTGGTGAAACATCGAGCGCTCCTGGCGTTGCGGCAAGGTCGGCGTGACGCGCGGTTGCAGAATGCCGTAGCCGTCGACGACGGTTTGACGGCGCGCATCGAATACCGGCCGATTCAACGGGTGGGCAGCCACACCCACCAGTTGCGCGACCACGCCCATCGGCAGCTTGGTGTCGGCATCCAACGTGATGACGTAACACACGCCCGGCGGCGCGCTGGCCGGCGCGCCGTCCATCGGCAGAAACGAGGTGTCTGTCGCACCGCGCAGCAGGCGATTGAATTCCTGAAGCTTGCCGCGCTTGCGTTCCCAACCCATCCACTTGCCTTCGCTGGGATTCCAGAGCCGCTTGCGGTGAAACACATAAAACCGTTGCCGAGCGTATTTCAGATTCAACGCGGCGATGGCCTCGACCGCCACCGCCAGCAGTGCCGCGTCGTCCGGCCGACTTTCCTGTTCGGCATCCGCCCAGTCCGACAACAACGCAAAGCGCACCGCGCCGTCCGGATTGGCGAGATAGCGAATTTCCATTTGCTCTATTTGTTGCAGCACCCCGGCGGCGTTGACGAACAACGTCGGCACCACCACGAAGGTACTTAAGGCCTCGGGCACGCCGTCCTTGAGTTCCAGGCGCGGCAGGTGATTGGGCGGCAAGCCGGCCACGATAAAATGATTCATCCAGCCGATGGCGATGTCCGAAGCCGGAAACGCGAACGCCAACGCCAACGCGCATAACTGCCAGCCGGTTAAACCGGCACTCGCCGATGCGCTCAACGGCAACAGCAACAGCAGCAAGGTCAATACCGCCAGACTGACCACATAGGCGGTACCGGCGTGGCTAACGTAACAGCGTAACAGGCGTTGTTTCAGGCCCGGCCGATAACCGACCTTGGTTTCGAAGCGGTAACGGCCGGCGCCGATCAAGTAATACCCCGGTTCGGTTTGACGTTCGTCGTCACTATCCTGGGCAACTGCAATTTGCACTTCGGCGATCGCCAGTCTGGCAATCTCGACTTCCGAGGCCGGCGAGCGCTTGGCCAAGTCCTCTATCGCATGGCGATAGCGGTCGCGGGTCAGAAAGTCCATCGCCAGATAGCCTGCGTGTCCGCGCAAACAAGCGTCCACCAGACTAACGTCTTCGACGAATTGCGGCCATTCGAATGCGGAAATCGCCCGCATGCTGGTAATGATGTTGCGCACCGTCAGATTGTCGGCGATTTGCGCGGCATGCTCCTGATGCACGATGTCGTCCAGACTCTGCCCCTGTTCGGCGAGCCAGTCGGTCAGAAATGCCAGGGATAGCGCCACCGCCGGATGCGGGTCGTGCGAGCGCTGCAGGATTTGGACCGCGTACGCTTGCCGCAACGGCTCGGACGGCAGCACGCCGGCCGGAATCGCCGGCTCCGGACTGTCGCTACGCGCGACGATTTGTTCGACTTCATCGACAAACTGGTCGGCCAAGCGCCGGCCGTTTTGCGAACGCATGATGTTCACGGCCAGCCGGCGCAGATTCTCGACCAGTAACACCCGCAACGTGATCGGAATGGCCCACAATTCGCCCAGCGTCAGCGGCTCGACGCTTTGGTAAGCATTCACGAACAGAGACAGTAATTCCGGCGAAAACCGGCTGTCGGTGTGGGCCACCAAGGCCCAGGCGATACCGTATACCCGCGGATAGCCGGCCAACACGCCTTCGGCCAGTTTGGGCAATTCCCGCGAATAGCTTTCCGGCAAATCGACGTGAATGTCGCTGATCTGCTCTTCGATGACGTGGAAATTGTCCAGCAACCATTCCGCCGCCGGCGTGATGGCATGCTGTTGTTTGACCGCGCGCGCCACGGCTTTATAGGCCTCCAACAACACCAAGGCGTTCTCCCGAACGCGCGGAATCAGCTTGCGGCCTTTCTTTAAATGCGTGACTTTTTGGGCGCGCGCCAGACTGACCGCATGCTGTTCCAGCCGTTCCGTGTTGAACAATTCGAAACGAATCGGCGCTTCCTCGCCGCCGGGATGTTCGCTTCTGACATGCCGCCGCTGTTCTCGCCGTTTGGCCATGAATAATCGCTCCGAGTGGAATGGGGTGGTCGCGCGGCCGGGCCGGCGAGGTCGATAGGGTTCCCGCCAGACGATTGAGACGAAGAACGGCTTGGACCCAAATACCGGTGGGCCCAAGGTTTACCAAAACCGGCAGGCTAAATCCTGCCGAGCACCACCAAAATCAGGATGATGACTAATATCAAGCCTAAGCCGCCACCGGGTCCGTATCCCCACGACCGGCTATGCGGCCAGACCGGAATAACGCCCAACAACATCAGGATTAACAGGACGAGCAGAATGGTGCTGAGCGACATGATGGTTCTCCAATTGAGGCGAGGCTGAGATAGGAATAACGCGGCAAAACCTTTCGCGGAAACCAAGCGGCGTTAACCGTTACCCAGCGGATTTGCCAGGGCGCTAAGTGGCTCGGTAAATCCTCGCCAAGACCGGCGCGGCCGACGATCTAGCCTTGCCAACCGGAAACGCTTTGCCAATTCAACGGTGTATCAGCCCCAATACGCCGACGACAATCAAATACACCGCCACGAAATAATTCAGAAACCGAGGCACCATCAAAATCAATAGGCCAATCACCAGCGCCAATACAGGTTCAATTGCCGGATGCATCGTTTATCTCCGCGTAAAGTCGAGCTTGCAGCTTAACGCTCGGCCCCGGCGGGAGTCTGTACGCTGTCGCACATACGTGCGGCGCTTTCAGCGACCGACGCCGGGCAGCCACGGTTCGCGGGGTCGCCGCCAATTTGCCGCCGCTATTTCAGTTTGGCGGCGACATCGGCCAAACTGCTTCTTAAATCATCCCACACCCGGTCGGCCGTCAGTTTCATCGCATCCCAACCCTCATGACCGGACGCCTCCAGTTCGGTCATTTTTGCTTCGGCGGCCAGTTGCTTGGCGCGCAGCGCATTGAGTTCCTCGATGTAATTCAGTTTTACCAGTGCTGCGGCTTTCTCGGTTTTTTCGGATAACTGATCGATATCCGCGCTCCACTCTCTGAGCTGAGTCGCCAATATTTCGATGTATTCGTTTTTGGTTTTCATGGATGTCTCGCTGATGATGGGAGTTTGAACGACAATTCAACGGCTGCGATATCGAATGGCCCTTGACCCGTTCGCCGTTCGATTTAGGGGTTCGACCACGTAAACGACAACGGTGAACGGTGTTTGGCATCGACCGTGACCGGTTTGCGAATCGCTTGGCCGGCATGCTCGGCACTGACCTGATAGCGACCCGGCTTCAGTTTGGCGAACAGCATCGGGCCTTCGGAAACGGTATCCAGCACGATTGCGCCGTTGCCGTCGCTGATCCTGACCGTGACATCGCTCAAATACTCGCCGCTGCCTCGTGTCGAAAACAGCAGGCCCAGGTTGTAATCGGTGCGGACCTTTTTCAAGGCCGCTCGCTCGTCCTCGCCGATACCGCCGCTGATAAAGCTGACCTGACCTTGACTGCGTTCCTCGATCAACTCGGCGTGGGCGGATACGGCGTACAGCAAGCACGCTAACATTAAGGCCGGATAAGGTCTGTTCATGATCGTGACTCCGAGTAGCGGTGCGTTAAGGATTGGAACACGGTCCGGCCACCGAAGCCGACCGGGTGCCGGCCGGTCTTCGCTTGAGGCAATTTGACGGCCATTTCGACCTGTCAGCGGCTGGCTAGATTGCCGTTTTCGTCAGACAAAATGATTTCCACCCGGCGATTCAATTGCCGGTTGGCAGCCGTGTCGTTGTCCGCCACCGGATATTCTTCGCCGTAACCTCGGGTCATGATTCGATCGCTGTTCACGCCGCCGTCGACTAACGCGGTGCGCACCGCGTAGGCGCGCCGGTCGGAAAGTTCTTCGTTAAATTCGGCGCTGCCCTTGCTGTCGGTGTAACCCTCGATCAAGACCTTGTAGCCGGAATACTGTTTCAGAAAGTCGGCTAGTTTATCGACGTTGCGCAGTCCGCCGCTCTGCAAGCGTGCTTTATTGCTGCGAAACAGCACGTCGCCCAGCGTGATCACCAAACCGCGCGCAGTTTTCTTGGCGTTCAGTTGGTTGATCAAGATGTCCTGTTGAGCCAGCAGCGCCTGATCGCGCTCGCTGTTGACGCCGGCCACCGCCAATTCGGTGTTTTGTCTATCCACGGTTTGCTGACTGAGCGCCGCTTGGCGCTTGGCGGCATCGGCTTCGGCGGTTCTGGCATCCAAGCGCACTTGGTTACGTTTGCCTTCGGCGTTACTGACCGCGGTTTCGGCGACTTTGCGGATCGCGGTAGCTTGGGCGATGGCCACCTGTTGCGTCGCGACATAGGCAAAGTGATTGACGGCTTCATCCTCGTCGTCTTCGGCGTAGGCCAGATCGGCTTTTTTCAAGCTATCGTCGGCTTGCTTCATTTCCAGTTCGGCCAGCGTGCCGACTTGGGTATTGACGCGGGCGTTGTTGTAAGCGTTATGAGCATCGGTCAATGCCGGGTTGGGCACCGTGCCGCAGCCGGACAGAATCGCGGCGGTGATCAGCGGCAGTGGAAACATTCGGTAGGTTTGCATCATTCTCTCCATTGGGATTATTGGGCTTTACGGTCGATTTCTTCGCGCAGCACGCGATTGCTTTCCCCCAATTCGCTAGCGGCTTTTTGAGCCTTGGCGGCGCGGGCGGTGGCGGCGGCCAATTGGGCATCGACCTGAGCCTGCTCGGCGAGTTGGCGGGCCTGTAAATATTCCTGCTGCGTCATCGCCCGCTCGGCGGCGTCCATTTTCAACACGGCCGATCTTAGCGAGATCGGCGCGTATTCATTGCCGCCGGCACTAGTGGCGCTATTGAGCGCCGCCTTGGACACGGCCAATTGTTCGGTCGGCGGCGGCACGCTGGCGCATCCGGCAATCAAGCTTGCCATGGCTAGGCTCGCCAACGTGAGGGCGGTTCCGGGGTATTGGATGGGTGTCATGACTTTTGTCCGGTGAGTGAGGTATCGAATGGCATCGCTGCCCGGCTTTCCCGGCGCTACCGTTGCTTCGAACTCCGCGTCGGCCTGGGAGATTTTTACGCTCGGTACTAACGCGGATGGTAGGATGGTGATGGGAGCGATTCGGGAAAGCGTCGGACTTGATTAAACGCCTTTGTGCGATTCAACACAGTTCGCTAACGTACATAAGCCCAATCGCGTACATGGCGCGAAGCGCCGATGCGAATAGCGGGAGTCGGTAAGGCATGGACCAAGTTTGGGATGGAGTCGAGCGGCGGCAGTCGCTCAGAGCCAGGGCCGAAGCCCTGGTGGTGAGTTTGTCGCCGGAGAAAGCCGATTCCAAACCGGCCGACGTGCTGATGCACGAACTGCTGGTGCATAAAATCGAGCTCGAGATGCAGAACGACGAGTGGCAGCGCACCTATCGGGCGCTGGCGGAATTGCACGATCATTATCAGGCGTTGTTCGAGTTTGCCCCAAGCGCCTATGTGGTGATCGACGCCAATGATCAAATCGGCGACATCAATCTGACCGGCGTCGATCTGTTCGGAGCGGTGGAGAGCCGGTTGACCGGCTTGCGTTTCTCGAAGTTGGTCGCCGACGATCAACGCGACGACTGGTACCGGCATTTTCGCTATCTGATGGATTCTCCGAAGGCGAAACGACTGGCCTTCGATATTTCGATGATCCGATCCGACGGCACGCCCTTCGCGGCCCATCTCGATTGTCTGCGCCACGATCGTCCGGACACGCCGCCCAAGCTGTTTGTTTTATTGGCCGAAGTCGGGCCCGGCTGAACGGCTAAAGATCTTTTAGCAAGCGGTTGCATGGGGACGCCGTCATGGCTTTCTCGAACTCAGCGACGGCTTCGACGATCGCCGGCTCCAAACGGCAATCCGGCCATTGGTTTTGCCCGCATCGTTCGAGTGCGGTCAGTGCCGCGCCTATCGTTAAGGCATTGATATCCATGGCCGGCAAGTAAGTCCGGGCGCCGTCGTCGCGGCTTTTCAGTTCGACAATCAGCCGGCCGGCGACCAGCCTGGATAACAGGTCTTCGGCGATTTCGACCGGAATTGCCAAGCTTTCGGCAATTTGAGCGGCGCTTAACGGCGTATTCAAGGACGCTAAATTCTTGACGATCAGGCGCAGGACGTGCAGCGCGATCAGCTTGTTCAGCTGAATACTAAAACCAGCGGGCAGGACCCAATTTCGATCGCTCCGGCGATGCTGAATATAAAACCCCAACTCGCACCCGTATAACACAATCATCCAGCCGCCTTGCAGCCACACCACGAATAACGGCAAGGCGGCAAAACTGCCGTAAATGGCGTTATAGCTCGATACGCCGATTTGCAAACTCAAATAGACCCATTGCGATAAGGAATACACGGCGCCGGTCACCATGCCGGCGATGATACCGGCGCGATAGCTGATGTTAGTGTTCGGCATGACGATAAACAGCACCGCGAACAAGCCGCTCATCAGCACGATCGGCGAGAAACTTAACGCGCCGACGATCAGCCAAGTGCCGAACGCCGGCAGCGCCAATTCGGCCATCAGCCAGCTTATCCGGATTTTGACGAATACGATCAAACTGCTGGCGGTGATCAAGACCACCGGCGCCAACAACATCCACGCTAAATAATCGGCGAATCTGCGTGCCGTGGTTCGGCCCTTCGCGATTTTCCAGATGGCGTTAAACGCTTCCTCGATATTGCCGATCAAGCCAATCACGGTCCAAAACAGTAGGGCTATTCCTATCCCGGCCACTAATTCGCCCTGCGTGCTTTCCAGAAGTTTTCCCGCGAAATCGATCAATTGCGCGGCCAACGCATCCGAGTTCAAACCGCGCCCCAGCAGATGCCGCACGGTCGCGCCGTCGAAGCCGAAACCCTTGGCAATGCCGAATACCACCGCAATCATCGGAACGATCGAAAATAGCGTATACAGGGTTAACGCGGCGGCTCTCAACGAGCCAAGATCGTCGGCAAAGCCCCGCCAGGCCAACATCAGCATTTTTGCGCCGTCCAGGAACGCGGCCCACGCGGGTGACGGCTTTTTCGGCGCCAACCGCCAAAACCACGCCCGAATAGCGTTAAATATCCAAGCGCTCATGCGCGAGGCTGTCGGCTGCCGCAACCGCGAGTTGGGATTCGGCCGGACCGGAACGGAATCGCTGGCAATCGCCCACTATTCCGCGTCGCCGAGATAGAGACTTTCGATCAACAGCCGTTCATCGCGCGTCAACAATTGCTTCGAGTAATTCCGCGACGAACGGACGTTCCCCGTTATCCGTCCCAACCGCCGATCGACTACACGCCGTTCTTCGCAACGCCGGGCTTCGGTGCGTCTATCTTGCCTGGGCCAAGCCAAATAGGCGTTTTCGATGTTTTCGATCCAAGCCGCAGAACCAAACGGGTCGGGCATATTCCGTCGGTCGGCAAGACGCCGATCCGCTAACAACCGACGCGGTTCACTGCGAAATTCACGGTCGTTCATTTTCGTATCCACTCCAATAACGGCGACAGCAAGTCGCTGGCGCGGTCGATAACAAGGCTTGACGTATTGGGGTTCAGCATGCGATCGGATGGCCTCCGCGTCTGTACGGCACTGCACACAATCGGGTTCAACAAGGCGGAGGCGGGCCGGCGGAATCGCTTTTCGACCTCAGCGGGCGCGGGCCAAACCGTTTTGACGGTTTCGGTAGCGCGCCAAGGCCCACAATGGGAAGTACTTATCGTAGCCGTGGTATTTCAGGTAGAAGAACTTGGGAAAGCCCGGCGCGTTAAAACAGTCGTCTTGCCATCCGCCGTCCGCTTGTTGAGTGTTCAGCAAATAGCCGACGCCGGCCGCGACTTCCGGCGCGCCGGTTTCGTCGGCGGCCAGCAAGGCCAGTACCGCCAGAGCGGTATGAAACGCGGTGCTGGTATCGAATTCGCCGCGGCTGTTCGGAGTATGGTAGCTGATATTGCTTTCGCCCCAACCGCCATCGGCGCGCTGCTTGGATTTCAGCCAAGCCACCGCTCGGCGCACGCTAGCGTCGTTGGCGGAGACGCCCGCTTCCGCGAAACCGAGCAATACCGACCAGGTCCCGTACAGATAATTGGTACCCCAGCGCCCGAACCAGGAACCATCGGCTTCCTGCTCGGCGCGCAAGTAAGCGATGCATCGCGCGATCGTGGCGCTATACTCCGGGTGCGCGCCATCGAGCCGACCCAGCAGCATGATGCAACGCGCGCTGACGTCGGCGCTGGGCGGATCGAGCAGCGCGCCGTGGTCGGCAAACGGAATTTGATTTAAAAAATAATGGTCGTTGTCGGCATCGAACGCGCCGTAACCGCCGTTGCGCGACTGCATGCCGGCTATCCAGTCCGCCGCCCGCCGAATCGGCTCGGCGAACGCCGGCGCCTCGGCTTGGCTCATCGCATAAGCGACGACGGCGGTATCGTCGACATCCGGATAATAACTATTGCCGAACTGAAAGGCCCAACCGCCGCCGGCCAGGCCGGGGCGCTGGGTTTGCCAATCGCCCGGCTGATCGCGCAATTGTTTGCCGGCCAGCCAGCGCAAGGCAGTATCGGTGGCGCGCCGGCTCGACGGCTCGTGGTCATGCCTATCGACTTCCTGCAAGGCCAACACGGCCAGACCGGTATCCCAGACCGGCGATACGCAGGGCTGGCAATACGCCGTATCCGCCTTGACGACCAGCAAGCCGTCGATCGCCGCCCTGGCGATGCGCCGTTCGGCGTTATCGGCCGGGATACCCAGGTAATCCATCGCTTCGTAGGCGTTGACCATCGCGGTAAATATCGCACCCAAGCCGTCGTATCCATTCAAGCGGGCCGTAAACCAAGCGGTGGCTTGGGCGGTTGCCTTGCGGCGGACAAATCCGGGAATCAGCGGCTCCAGTAAGCGACCACAGCGGTCCAGCAGCAAAATCGCTTTGCCCAGCGGCGTTTTAACCTGCGAAAAATAGTCTCTTTCCAAGTTGGGCGGGGTCGAGAACAATTCGGCGACGTCGATTCCGCGCGGATTGCGGGCCTGGACTCGGTAGCTGCACAGTATCGAGAGCGGCACCATCACGGTCCGCGACCAATACGCCACCTTGTCGAGATGAAACGGAAACCACTTTGGCAGCAACATGATTTCCACCGGGATAAACGGTACGGCCCGCCACGGAATTTGCCGGAACATCGCCAGCATGATGCGGGTAAACACATTGGACTTGGCCGCGCCGCCGTGACGCAGCACCCAATGCCGCGCGCGGCGCATGTGCGGCGCATCGGTCGCGTCGCCGGCTAGTTTTAACGCGTAATAGACTTTAACGGTGCAACTCAGGTCGCCGGCGCCGCCCTTGAATAGCGGATAGCTACCGTCCGAGCCGGCTTGAGCGCGCAGAAAATGGGCAATCTTGGCTTCCAGGCCTTGGTCGATTTCGGCCATGAAATGCATCATCAGAATGTATTCGGCTGGAATGGTGCAATCGGCTTCCAGCTCGAACACCCAATAGCCGGCCGGATTTTGCAGGGCCAATAAGCGGCGTTTGGCGTTGGCGATCGCCCGATCCAAGGTCGCCGACTTGCCGTCGGAGCAGCCATCGCGAAGTTCCGCATCGGGCGTTGTCACGTTTTCTGTCAGCATGATTTCGGTCTCTGCATACTCGGGTTTGGTGAGGCTGGCGTTTGCGAGGTTCGGGTCGATTGACGACCCTCAAAAAAAACCGCGGCAACTAACATACGTTGTCGCGGCTTGAGGCACTTTGAGTATTACGCCCCGTGCAACGCCGCTCGCCAGTCCGGGAAACACGGTCTTTCCGCGCCAAGCCCGGAATGGATTCGGCGCGAGCGAAGCGACGGATAGTCTTGGAACCCGGCAATTAGCGATCGTCGCCGGCGAAACCGCCAAACCGTTTTCGCCCGCATCGGGAAAATGCAGTTTACGGTTCGGCCCGAACGCAGTCTGTACGCTAGCGCACTTAGCGCGGCGCGCGGGTTTGCCGCGCCTAACAGAACTCCGCTGGCTCGCTCTGTTCTTTAACGCACGTAGGGAAATTCGATTTTCCTGTACGATGGGCGTTTACACCAACCGATCGAAAGGAATCCCTTAATTTATCCGCCCATCAAACAGGCCGCCGATGACCGATCTTAACTATCCGCAACAGAACCATTTGCTGAACGCGCTACCGCCGGCGGAATACGAACGGCTGTTGCCGCATATGGAACTCGTCGATACGCCGCTTGGCGAAGTGATTTACGAATCAGGCGGCGAGTTGCGCTATGTCTACTTCCCAACCAATTGCATCATCTCCTTGCTGTACGTGATGGAAAACGGCGCCTCGGCGGAAATCGCGGTGGTCGGCAACGACGGCATGGTCGGCGTGGCGATGTTCATGGGCGGCGGCAGCATGCCGAATCGGGCGGTCGTGCAAAGCGCCGGGCACGCCTACCGCTTGCGCGGAAACTTGTTGATGCGGGAATTCAATCGCTACGATGCGATGTTGCACCTGCTGCTGCGCTACACCCAAGCCTTGATTACCCAAATGGCGCAAACCGCGGTCTGCAACCGCCATCATTCGGTGGACCAACAGCTGTGCCGCTGGTTGTTGTTGAGTCTGGACCGATTGCCGTCCAACGAATTGACGATGACTCAGGAACTGATCGCCAATATGCTGGGCGTGCGCCGCGAAGGCGTCACCGAGGCGGCCGGAAAATTGCAGCAAGCCGGCTTGATTCACTATAGCCGGGGCCGGATTACCGTGTTGGACAGGCCCGGCCTGGAAGAGCGGGTTTGCGAATGCTACCGGGTGGTGAAAGCCGAGTCCGACAGACTGCTCCCGAGTAACCAACAGACCGTGAATTGCCGGCCGGCTTAAGCGTGGATCGGTCTAAGCCCGCCGCCGGACCGACATTCACGAGGGGCCGAAAAAAGCCGGGGTTAGCCGGCTTTGCTTCCTGATTGCATTCAGCGGCATGCCGACGCTCGGCAGCTCTGTCGGCGAGATTATTTTTCCAACTGCATTTCGACGATACCCTGTTCCAATTCGCTGATACCGTCCGACAAGTTACCGGCCTTTCCGGCTTTGATCGCGGCTTTCAGTTTGGCGTTGGCCCGTTGCAGCCGAATCGAGCTGCCTTGCTCGTTTTGTTGCTTCAAGGCTTCCCAGGCGACCGTGGCGCTCTCGACGAAGGCCTGTTGATTGCCGGCCTTACCCACCTCTATCGCGCTGTTGGATAGCGCAATCAATTTGGTGAAACTTTCGTTCATGGGACTGCCGGCGGCAGCCGCCTGCAGCGAAGCGAGCGTCAGCAGCAACGCGATTAAATAGTGTGTGATTTTCATAAATTTGCCTGTGTCGTTGTGTTTGTTATTGGCGCCACCGGCGAATCGGTCAGGCATGAGAACCTTCGCGAAATCCGTCCTGGCGCTCTGAAACCGCGAAGATCAAACTTGTCACCGGATGTCTGCGTTCGGTCGCTGGGCTTCACCTCAGCTGCGACCAGAATACGGCGGCTCCGTGCCGAAGTCTGTACGCTAAAGCACATAGGCGGCTGCTCGCGACGCAAACCGCGCATCGGCCGGTCCGTACGCTAACATACAGACAACCCTCGGCCTTAACGCTATTCTGGCCGCCAAGCTGTCGGCCCGTCGCCCAAGATCGCCGACTCCACCCGCCCTCGCGGTCCCGAACCCAAAATCGGGCGTCCTCAAATCACCCCCGGAGCACGCTTTGTCCACGATACTCGCGGTTACCGCTCCCAACCGGCTGTTGGATTCCCTACCCGTGACCGATCGCAATCTGGTACTACGCCACTGCGAACCGGTCCATTTGGCCTTTGCCGAGGTGCTGTATCTGGCCGGCGCGCGCATACCGCATGTATATTTTCCGACCGGCGGTTTTGTTTCGCTGGTTACGCCGATGGGCGACGGTAGCGGTTTGGAAGTCGGCTTGATCGGCTACGAAGGCATGTTGGGAATTACACTGATGTTGGATGTCGATATCGCGCCATTTCAAGCGCTGGTGCAAGGGGCGGGTTCCGCGTTGCGCATGCCGGCCACGGCGTTTTTGACGGAGTTGGCGCGCAGTCATTCCTTGCAAATAGCCACGAAACGCTATTTGTACGTCTCGATGAGCCAGTTGGCGCAAACGGCGGCTTGCAACCGGTTTCACCAAGTGGAGGCCCGCCTGGCGCGGTGGTTGCTGATGACCCACGACCGCGCCCATACCGACACCTTTCACGTCACCCACATCTTTCTGGCTTATATTTTGGGCGTGCGCCGGGTCGGCATCACCAAGGCCGCGCTGTCCCTGCAAGAACAGGCCTTGATTCGCTATCGGCGCGGCGACATCACGATTTTGGATAGAAGCGGCCTGGAGGCCGCCGCTTGCGACTGCTATCGCATCGAGACCGAAACCTACCGGCGCATCTTGGGCGGTGCTTGAAGCCCGGCTTGACCAACGCCCTCACCCAATCGGCCAATCGGCGTCGGCCAAACCAAATCCGAGAATCTTAGCTGAGTTCTTTCAGCGGCTTATCGGCCGTCAAATTGCTCCAACCGATCACGATTCGATAGATCAGCAGCAGCAAGGTCGGAATCAAGACCACCAAACTCAATTGAATATCGATCATCAATACCAGACCGGACAGCGCAAAGCCGGCCAGGGTGACCCATACGGTTTTAATCTGCCAATTGAAATGCGATTCCAACCAGGTTCCCTTGACGTTGTTCCGATAGAAAAAGTTGATGGCCACGCCGGCCAGCAACGGAAAGCCGGCGAGTGCAAACGTCAACACCTGGCACAGGTAGACGGTGGCGGTGATTTTTTTGAGCGCGGCAAAGTCCTCGGAGGGATGGTCGTGCGTGATGGTGGTGTTCATGGTGGCTTACCTCGTCGTTAAAAACCCTTCTATCGTTCCGTAAGGCTGACATAGCCCGGCGAAACCCTGTTCGGCAACGCCGAACTCGCACTCTGAAATCTAGCCTTTAAATCCTCGGTTGTCGGTGCGCTAGCGCACGCCGACTCGGGCCAGCGCCGGTCCGGCTTGGTACGCTAGCGCACAGACCGAATACACCCGACAGGTTAGCCTTGCCTGAGCTCCCCGCGCGGCGTTACGCGACAACGCCAACGCGTTTCATCCTAAAAAGGGCAGTTGGCGTGTATTGCGGGCCGTTCGTGCTGAGCAACGTCGAAGCATGGACGGCTCGCAATACACTCACCAAACGGGTGAATGAAAAATCCCGCGCGCCCTTCGACAAGCTCAGGACGAACGGGATTTTTCATCGCCAAACTGCTCTTTTTAGGTTCATGCGTCTGAAACGCCATACTCTGCGCACGGGATCCAACCGTGGATAGCGACAACACCTCGTTAGGTATCGAAATTCAACGCTTGGTTTCGCATCACCACTCTGTCGGTCATACTGACCGGCGCGGCGCTGATCCGCGAGCGCGAGCACGGCACGATCGAACATCTATTGGTTACGATTAGTTCGATGGTTTGAAGCGGCGACAGGCGGTAGCGACCGGCTAAGCGCCAACACGCAAGCGCGGCGTCCACGCAAATATTTGTGAGTGATTTATGAAAAAAACCAATACCGCAACCACAGCCGCGGCCGAGCAAGCCGCTTGGTGGCTGACGCCCAGCCCTTCGGACGCCAAGCCCTTGGGCTTATCCGCCGTCGAAGCCGGCGCCAAGCTGGCCGAAGTCGGCCCCAACCTGTTCCGGGATCGCCAGCGCCAAGCCCTGCTACTGCAGTTTCTATCGCGCTTCAAGAATCCGCTGGTGATTCTGCTGCTGGTTGCCAGCGCGATTTCGGCGTTCACCGGCGAGATCACCAATTTCGTGATTATCAGCGTCATGGTGCTGTTCAGCGTGACCCTGGATTTTGTCCAGGAACACCGAGCCGGCAAGGCGGCGGAAAGCCTGCGCCATTCGGTTTCGGTCAAGGCCCGGGTGATGCGCGACGGCAAACCTGTGGACGTACCGGTGACCGACGTGGTGCCGGGCGATGTCGCCCTGCTCTGCGCTGGCGACATGGTGCCGGCGGACGGCTTGCTAATCGAAGCCTGCGATCTGTTCGTCAAGCAGGCACTATTGACCGGGGAAGCCTACCCGATCGAAAAACGTCCGGGCGATTTGCCGGCCGACGCCACAGACTTGCAGGACGCCGACAACGCCGTATTCATGGGCACCACCGTCATCAGCGGTAGCGCCAAGATGCGCGTCATCAAAACCGGCACCGCCACCGCGATCGGCGCGATTGCCGACAGCCTGACCCGGCAACCCCCGCCGACCGCCTTCGAGGTGGGCACCCACCGTTTCGGTTTGCTGATCATGCGCTTGACGGTACTGCTGGTGCTATTCGTGTTGTTGGTCAACGCATTTTTGGGCAAACCCTGGTTGGAATCCTTTCTGTTTGCGGTGGCGCTGGCGGTGGGCTTGACGCCGGAACTGCTGCCGATGGTGGTATCGGTGACGCTGTCGCGCGGCGCGATGCATATGGCGGCAAAACGAGTAATCGTCAAACGTCTGTCGGCCATTCAGAATCTGGGCTCGATGGACGTGCTGTGCACCGACAAGACCGGCACCTTGACCGAAGCCAAGATCCGACTGGAACAGCATGTCGACCCGCAAGGCCAGCCCAGTGAGCGAGTGCTGGAGCTGGCTTATCTGAACAGCTTCTTCGAAACCGGCCTGAAAAGCCCGCTCGACGAGGCGATTTTGGCTCATCAAAACATCGATATCAGTGCCTGGCGAAAGATCGACGAAGTGCCGTTCGATTTCGAGCGGCGGCGGGTGTCGGTGTTGCTGGATAAAGGCAACGGCCGCTTGCTAGTCGTGAAAGGCGCCTCCGAGGAAATCATCACCCTTTGCACCCATTACGAACAACAAGGCAGCGACGCGCAACTGCCGCTCGATCCGGCCAGTCGAGCCCGCATCCACGAACAGCATAATGCACTGGAGCGAGAAGGCTTCCGGGTATTGGGCATCGCTTGGCGAGAAGCGCCGCAAAATCATCCGCACGCGGTGGTCAGCGACGAAAGCGAGCTAATTTTCGCCGGCTTTGCCGGCTTTCTCGACCCGCCCAAAGCCAGCGCCGGCGCGGCATTGGCGGCATTGAAGGACAGCGGCGTAACGGTAAAGATCGTCACCGGCGACAGCGATTTGGTAACCCAACACGTCTGCGCCCAATTAAATATTCCGGTGCTCGGCGTGTTGACCGGCAAGGACATCGCCGAAATGGACGACCACGCCTTGCGCATCCGCGTCGAAAAAGCCAATCTGTTTTGCCGGGTGAATCCATCTCAAAAAGACCGGGTGATTCGGGCGTTGAAAGCGCGCGGCCATGTGGTCGGCTATCTGGGCGACGGCATCAACGACGCGCCGTCGCTGCATTCGGCGGATGTCGGCCTGTCGGTGGATTCGGCGGTCGACGTCGCCAAGGAAGCGGCCGACATGATTCTACTGGATCAGGACTTACAGGTTCTGCATGACGGCGTGCTGGAAGGCCGGCGCACCTTCGGCAACATCCTGAAGTACATCATGATGGGTACCAGTTCCAACTTCGGCAATATGTTCAGCATGGCCGGCGCCGCGCTATTCTTGCCTTTCCTGCCGATGCTGCCGACCCAGATTCTGCTCAACAACATTCTGTACGACGTGTCCGAAGTACCGATTCCGCTGGATCAGGTCGATTCCGAAGAACTGCGCCAACCTCGGGTTCTGGACATGAACTTTATCCGCAATTTCATGTTGGTGATCGGTCCGATTAGCTCGGCATTCGATTTTTTGACCTTTTACATCCTGTTAACGGTATTAAAAGCCGACGAGGCCTTATTCCAAACCGGTTGGTTCGTCGAATCGCTGTGTACCCAAGTCCTGGTGATCTTCATCATCCGCACCCGAGGCAATCCTTTCAAAAGCCGGGCGCATCCGGTACTAGTCGCCACTTCGCTGTCGATTGCGCTGATCGGCGCCGTCCTGCCGTTTACGCCGCTAGGCCATTATTTCGGCTTCGTGCCGCCGCCGGCCCAGTTTTATTTCATTCTGGCGGCGACAGCGGTGGCGTATTTATTGGTGGTAGAGCTAGCCAAACGAGGTTTTTATCGCTGGCATGCCAATTACGGCAAATCGCGCCGGGCCAGTCGCCGCTGATCCGCGGAACTTGGCAGTCCGCTAAATGGCGGCGCATTGCCAAGCCCAGTTGTTTGGCGGCTACCACCTCGAACGGCAAGTGTGTTCGACAGCGTACCGACAGTGCCCGCCGCATTGAATAAAGTCGGTGCGGAGTTTGGCAAGCCTGACGAAACGTCCGGCCAAACTGGAACGCACCGATCAATTTTCAAAGCCGGAGTATCTTATGAAAACAGTCCTATCCATGGTAGCCCTATCGTTTCTGAGCGCGCTAGCGCTAAGCCCTGTCCACGCGGACGAGGTTAAAGACAAACAAAAAGACCTCATCGAAAAACAACAAGAACTGACCAAAAAACAAGAAGAAGTCCATGAAAAACAGGTCGAACTCAATCAAGCCAACCAGGAAGTCTCGATCGAGCGCGGACGGGAGGCCAATAAGTCGATGCAGCAAATTAGCCGGGCCAGCAAGATTACCGGCGCCAAGGTAAAAAACACCACCGGCGACAGTCTCGGCGACATCAAGGACTTGGTGATCGACCCGCAAAACGGTCAAGTGGTATATGCGGTGGTTTCCTTCGGCGGCCTGATGGGCATGGGCGACAAGCTGTTTGCCATCCCCTGGCGAGCGCTACGTTGGACCAGCCCCAGGGATTATTACATCCTGGACCTGGATAAGGAGACCTTAAAAACGGCACCCGGTTTCGATAAAAGACATTGGCCGGAAAGTTCCGAGAAATGGGAAGAGCAACGCGAGGCGCTCGGTCAGTTTTATCGCGTGGCACCGTAACGGCCATCGGCGGATTCGCCGATACCCTCCATGCATCGGCCCCCCCGACATCTATGTGCGTTGACGTACCGACCGTGCCGGGCGTTGCGAGTATGGTCTGCCGTGAGTGCTGAAAAACATCGGTACTCGTTCCCATACGACTAAAACACCATTGGAAATCATCATGAACAAAGATCAAGTAACAGGCCGTGTCGAAGAAGCCAAAGGCAAAGTGAAAGAAGTCGCCGGCAAACTAATCAACGACGACGAAATGGAGCTGGAAGGCAATGTCCAGAAAAATATCGGGAAGGTCCAGTCGGTAATCGGCGATGTGAAGAACGACATCGAGAAAGCCGCGGACGACTGATAGCACTCGCGGTCGCGATGACGTCACCAAGCGAAACTCGACTCTCGAGGGCACCATCATGAAATCACCAAAAATCAAGGGCCACCAATTATGGATAGGCGTACTCGCCACGGTTTGCTCATTGGGCGCCTTCTCCGCCGGCCATGAAGACGACGCGCCGATGAACAAGGATCAGGTAGAAGGCCGGATCGAAGAAACCAAGGGTACGGTCAAGGAAGTCACCGGCAAGATCATCGACGACAAAGGGATGGAAGTGGAAGGCAATGTCCAGAAAAATCTCGGCAAAGCCCAAAAAGGCTACGGCGATCTTAAGCAGGACATACAAAAAGGCAAGTAAGTGACGGCGGCTAGTGGGTTCGAGTTTCGTCCCCGTCCCCTCGGCGATGGCATCGACCGGCTAGCTGCTCTCCGACACCGATGTTGGTCCGACATTCCGCTCGTTCGAGCTTGGTCATTGACACAAGATCGAAGCGATCGGCCTCGAAGCCGCATCCGTATTTCCATCACGCTGGAGAACCCCATGCATCAATCTTCCAATTCCGAACAAGCGATGCAATCCTGCCTTGAAGCCTGCGAGCTCTGTCACCGGATTTGCCTGCAAACCGCGATGAACCATTGCCTGGAAAACGGCGGCAAGCACGTTAAAGCCAAGCATATCCGTCTGATGATGAATTGCGCCGAAATCTGTCGGACCACCGCGAATTTTCAATTGACCGGCTCGCACTTTTTGCTGCGCCTGCACGAACTTTGTGCCGAAATCTGCGAAGCCTGCGCCAAGGAATGCGCCGAAATCTGCGAAGCCTGCGCCAAGGAATGCGCCGAAATCGGCGATATGAAGGACAGCGTCGCGGCCTGTCTGCAATGTGCCGACAGTTGCCGGCAAATGCTTAGCGCCCAATATTAAACGCGGTACCCCCGTCATGCGTCCAAAGTTACCGGTGTCGGCGGCGATTATCACGGCGGTCTTGTCCGCCTGTTCGCCGGCTGCGCAAACCACCTTCCCACTTTCAGACGCGGGGACCAACAACAGCAGCGCCAACACAAGCTTGCTCGGCAAAATCCAGTGCCGCGCCAGCCTGCATCCGGTTTTTTGCTGAGCTAAACCCACCACCTTTCTGATTGCCTCGCGTAGCACAAGGAGCACCCACCATGAGCACGATACTCACCAAAGACGGCACGAAACTTTATTACAAGGACTGGGGCTCGGGCCCGGCGGTGGTGTTCAGTCACGGCTGGCCGTTAAACGCGGATGACTGGGAAAATCAGATGGTCTATCTGGCGGCGCGCGGCTACCGCTGCATCGCGCACGATAGGCGCGGCCATGGTCGTTCCGACCAGCCGTGGTTGGGCAACAATATGGAAACCTACGCCGACGACTTGGCGGAACTCATCGGATACCTGGACTTAAGCGGTATAACCTTGGTTGGTCATTCCACCGGCGGCGGCGAAGTGGCGCGCTATATCGGTCGGCACGGCTGCCAACGCGTCGCGGGGGTCTTGCTGGTAGGGTCTGTGACCCCGCTGATGCTGAAAACCGACAATAATCCGATCGGTTTGCCGCTCTCGGTATTCGACGATATTCGGAGCGGCGTTAGCGCGGACCGCTCGCAGTTTTTCAAGAATCTGACCGCGCCCTTTTACGGCGCCAACCGCCCGGATGTCGAAGTAAGCCAAGGCATCCGCGACGCATTTTGGCTTCAAGGCATGCAAGGTGGGCTGATAAACCAACTGGATAGTATCAAGGCATTTGCCGAAACCGACTTTACCGACGATTTAAAGGCATTCGATATTCCGACCCTGCTGATTCACGGCGACGATGATCAAATTGTGCCGATAGCCGCCTCGGCCATTGCCGCGACGAAATTGATTAAGAATGCGTCCTTGAAAATTTACCCCGGCGCTCCACACGGCCTGGCCGACACCCATAAAGACCAGTTAAATGGCGACTTGCTTGAGTTTCTAAGCGCCTAAACCGCGAGATGTCAAGCGGTCCGGCACGTGCACATCGTTTCGACAACGCATCCGACCGGCCGGGCTACCGCGGCAATACGAAACCCCTTAGTGACGCTTCGCGCTTAGTCAGCCATCCGGACTTTGGCGCCCCACGCACCATCGATTTCTTGGGACCGGCGCGGATTTGCCCTATAGGAACCGACTAATCGGGATAAGGTCCATTGCAGCACAACAAACCGGAATGGCTTTATCCAATGCGCGGTAGCGCACCGACTCGCGGCGGAATTCAAGCTACTGTCAATCACATGAATAACAGTATTGCGTGATTAACCAATCACTGTCCGATCAGAGTTTAAATTCCCAGGGTGTGGGATAAAGGTTTTCGATGCCCGCCAGTATATAAATTATTTTTGATCACGGCGTTTTTCTTAGAAAACCACCGCCATTAATAAAATCGCGATAAATACTCAGCTATACAGCAATAAAATAACCAGCTGCTGTTGAGAATATTATGTACAAACCGATTTTTTGTATAAGCCGAGATATCGGCCAAACCGCGAAGATTGTTAATAATCTTAAGGTAGCGGGTTTCTCCAACAACGACATTTCTTTGTTATCCCCAGAATGTTGTTATCAGCAAAGCGTCGGTAATACATCCGCTACTGCGGACGAACACCGCCTGGATCTGCAGTGGATAAACGGCATCGATAACTTGGAGATTCCCGGCGTGGGCCGCTGCATAACGGCGGGTCCGATTCGTATAGAACTAAGCCGTTCGTTGGAAAACGATGGTGTGGAAGACATCAACGCCGCGCTGATAGGTGCCGGTATTCCCGCGCATCACGCCGAACACTATCGGGAAAAAATCATAGACGGGCTCACGTTAATAGCCGTCAACACCGCAAGCTCAGAGTCGCGAGATACCGCGAACACGATTTTCCAACAGGCCGAGGCACTGGATATTTCTTCATCCGAAGAAGTATCGGTCAACAATTGATGCTGCCTTGCCAGCTCATCCATAACCACTGCACGGGATTTTAATAATGCACGGCATTGAAACGATAGATCATTTATTGATCGACGAACTAGCGGCCACCGAGACTTACAGCCAAGTCCTTAATAAACTGGGGGAAAACGTCGCTCTCGGTGACTCGGAAGGGCTACGGGCTATTTTCGACGACCACCGGACCGCCGTCTCCAGTTTACAAACTCAAATTCGAGATCTGGGGGGCACGCCGGCCAAGAACTCCGGTGTTTGGGGGGCCTGGGCCAAATTGGTTCAAGGCGGCGCCAATGCCTTCGGTAAACTAACCGCGTTAACAGTATTGCAGGAAGGCGAGAAAAGCGGTCTGGAAGACTACGGAAAAGCGCTATTGGATCAGAAGCTGGATCCCGAAGCGCGCGAACTGATCGAGCGGACACTGGTGCCGGCCCAACGCGCTCATATCCAGACGTTGGAACGGATGAACGGTGCGACGGTCGCTTAGCGAACCGCGCCGGTCTGAACAGACCGTTGTAACGAGCCAACCCTGGCATCGTCTGTCTCGATGCCGTGCTCTGACAGTACAGGAGTTCCCGACATGCCGACTACCGTTCCCGATGTAATCTTTAAAACCCGCGTTCGCGACGACAGTGTCGCCGGGGACAACCCGTTTCGCTGGCAAGACGTCTCCAGCGACGATCTTTTTAAAGGCAAAAAAATCGTGGTATTGGCGCTACCGGGCGCGTTTACACCGACCTGTTCGAACCGGCACTTGCCTGGCTTTGAAGCAAAATACCGGGAACTGCTGGCGCAAGGCATTGATGAAGTGTATTGCCTGAGCGTCAACGATGCCTTCGTGATGTACCAATGGGGTTTGCATCTAAACATCGTCAACGTGAAAATGCTGCCGGACGGCAACGGCGAATTTACCGAAGCAGTCGGCATGTTGGTCAAAAAGCACAATGTGGGTTTTGGCTACCGCTCCTGGCGCTATTCCATGCTGGTCGACGATAAAAAGATTCTGAAAGTCTTCAGCGAACCGGATCAAATCGATAATTGCCCGGACGATCCTTTTACCGTAAGCGACGCGGATACCATGCTGGCTTACCTAACAGAACGGCAACGCGCCCACGGGCCGGTTCGATGAGTACCGAGAGCTCGGATGATTGACTACGATTACGACTTGTTCGTCGTGGGCGCCGGCTCCGGCGGTGTTCGAGCCGCCAATACCGCGGCCAACCGGGGCGCGCGCGTGGCGATCGCGGAAGTCCGCGACCTTGGCGGCACCTGCGTCAACCTGGGTTGCGTACCGAAAAAACTGTTGGTCTACGCCTCGCAATTTAAAGACGACTTCGCCGCCGCCACCGGTTACGGTTGGACACTGAACAATGCCGCCTTCGACTGGCCCAGCCTGATCGCCAACAAAAACCGCGAAATCGAGCGCTTGCATGCGGTTTATCAAAGCCACTTGCAACAATCCCGAGTGACTATCTTCAACGGTAAGGCCCAATTGCTCGATGCGCATACGATCGCGGTCGCCGGCACGCAATGCACGGCCAAACGCATCTTGATCGCCACCGGCGGTTGGCCGTTTGTCCCCGATATTCCCGGTAAGCAGCATATCGCTACCTCGAACGAACTGTTCTCCCTGAAAAAATTGCCCAAACGCATCGTGATCGTGGGCGGCGGTTACATCGCGGTCGAATTTGCCAGTATTCTGAACGGCCTGGGGGTGGACACCACCGTTTGCCAGCGCGCCGAAAAGCTGCTGGAAGGGTTTGACGAGGATATTCGCGACTTTCTGGGGGCGGCCATGCCGCGGCAAGGCGTCAAGATTCTGTTGAATAGCGATGTGCATGCGATTGCCGAGGATGGCGATGCCTTTGCCGTCAGCTTGCTGGACGGCAACGTCATGACGACCGATCTGGTGCTGTACGCCACCGGCAGAACGCCGAATTCGGCGGGTTTCGGCTTGGAAGAACTTGGCGTGGCACTGGATACCAACGGCGCAATCATCGTCAATGGTGACTATCAAACCAATCTGCCGTCTGTCTATGCGCTAGGAGATGTCACCGATCGGATCAATCTGACGCCGGTCGCGATTGCCGAAGGCGAGGCACTGGTGAATAGTTTGTATTTCAAGGACGCCCGCCCGGTGGATTACAACAACATCCCCACTGCGGTATTTTCCCAACCCAATATCGCCAGCGTCGGCTTAACCGAAGCGCAAGCACGGCAAAAGTATTCTGACATTGCGATTTATAAAACCGAGTTCACACCCATCAAAAATACGCTGTCGGGTAAGGACGAAAACACCCTGATGAAAATGATCGTGGAACCCGTGACGGACAGAGTAGTCGGCCTGCACATGATAGGCGCCGATGCGCCGGAAATTATCCAAGGCATGGCTATTGCGCTGCGTGCCGGCGCGACCAAGGCTATTTTCGACTCGACTATCGGCGTGCACCCAACTTCCGCCGAAGAGTTCGTCAACCTGCGGACGCTCGCCGACCCAATCTCTGGCTAACGCCGAACACTACGGCTTCAATGTACCGGTGGTTCCGGTCATTTCGGCGGAAACGCGCCATTTGGACGAGCGCTACGACCGGTAAATAATCACGACACGCAGCCCCGCTGGCTAACGAATAAGCTATGTTCGCTACCGAACGGATAGAAATTCCGATTATTTGTAAGGTTTGATTCAGCGCCGGATTCCGGCGCTAAGCGCTTTGATACCAATTCCAACTGATCGGAGTCCAGATGAACAAAGACAAACTAACCGCTCGCGTCCGTCAAACGGACGTTGAACTCGAACATACCGCCAACTATTTAGCGGATGACGACACAGAACTTGAACGTAATCCACATAGAAAAACCGGCAAACTGGAAGCCGGACTAGGTAATTTTAGGGAGAAAATTAGAAAAGGTCCTAAGCAGCCCGGCTACTAAGCAACATTCATCAAGCCGGCATGCTGATCGCGAATTTAACTCCGCCGGGGTGAGCCGGACTGGTGATCGGCGCACAGGCTGTTTGCGCCTTCAAGCATAGCCTAACCGCGTTTCTGCAGACCGTGGACCTTATTCGAAACCATGGAGACACCGCGTGACCACACTCAATTCGCAGCGAATCAATCTCTTGCTGGGGGCGCTTCCGGCACAGACTTACCAACGATTGGCGACAGATCTGGAGCCGATTCAAATGCCTGCCGGTCAAGTCATTTACGAGTCGGGCAGCGAGTTGCGTTACGCCTACTTTCCCACGACATGTGTCGTTTCCAAGATTTACGTGATTGCGGACGGCGCGTCCAGCGAGCTTGCCATCATTGGCAACGAAGGCTTTGTTGGCCTTAGCCTATTAATGGGCGGTCGAACCATGCCTCACCAAGCCGTCGTTAGCACCGCCGGTTATGGGTATAGACTGCGGCGCCAACGATTTATCGAAGAAATAGCATCCGCGGGTGGGACGCTTAACGATAATTCGCTATTGCATTTGCTACTGCGTTACACGCAGGCGCTGATGACCCAGATAAACCAGGCGGCGGCCTGTAACCGGCATCATTCAATACACCAGCAACTCTGCCGTTGGCTGCTTCTGACTCTTGATAGACAGGCATCGAACGAGATGTTGGCGACCCACGACCATATCGCCAACATGCTCGGTGTTCGTCGAGAAAGCATCACCGATGCCGCCGGGAAATTACAACAAAAAGGCTTGATAAATTACAGTAGAGGCCGTCTCGTGGTATTAAGTCGAGCCGGCCTGGAGGAACAAGTCTGCGAATGCTACGACGTGATAAACGCCGAATTCACCAGGTTAATACCCGCTTTCGTGAATAAACCCGCTTCGCGCGGATTGCCGCCGATTGCTTCCGCCAAAGCGACGAAACGCCCGGTGCACGACCTCGTTTTTGAATAAAGCCCGACTTGAGTCGACTGAATGCGGGCTGTGTGGCAGCGTACCGACTTCGAGACCGTTTTGTTATTAAATGTAGCGGCACTATCAACTGATCGGCGATGGCGTTAGCCACGCCGACATCCATCGACTGGGAGTCTCGTTATGTCTGATATTCAATCCATCAATCGTTTGTTACAGAATGAATTGTCCGCGCTGGAAACCTATCAACAAGCCCTGGATAGATTCCGCAAGGACACCGCGCTGGGGGAATTCGATTTTTTAATGTTGACTTTTCAAGAACATAAAGCTGCAGCTTGCAGTCTGCGGGGGAAAATCAAACAACTCGGCGGCACGCCAACCCAAGACTCGGGGCCGTGGGGAGCTTGGGCGAAAATAATCATGGCTTGCGCTACTTTGTTAGGTAAGCAAGCTGTGCTAAAGGTGTTGCGCGAAGGCGAATTAACCGGCACGGAAGACTACGAAAAAGCCTTGCAGGATCATGGTCTACACCCCGATATTCGCGTCCTGATAGCAAACAGTCTATTGCCCGCTCAACAACGGTATATGCGCGCCTTGGACAGTCTATTGGAAGCGGCGATGGCTTAATTCTAACGTTACAAGAGCATGAATGCCTGGCCTGGATTCGGTCATCATGCTCTTACGGGGTCACTAGGTCAGTATCGAGTGTTTATTCGTCCGCAACCGGCACGAGTATCCGCGCTTAATGTCCCAAGGCGGCGTGCCCCGGCCCTCGCGATAGTTTCTTCCGCCCGCCTCCAAGCCGAAACGTCTTGGCCGAGCGCATTAGAAATGATAATGCGCGCCCAGGCCGAAATACTCCACCTTGTCTTTATAAAACTGGCCGCTGGGCGAATAGCCGTTGAAATATTCGACCAATATTTGCAGCTTCCGCCCCAAGACCTTGGAATTATCGAATTCAACACCGGCTCTGGCGGAAATATCGGCACTCCAGTTGTTTTGATCGTAGTTCTTGATGTCGGCGGCGATGATCGGGCGCATCGACGCAAAATCCAGTCGCCACGGACTTCTAAACTCGATACCGTATTGCGCGGACCATTTTTTTAGCTCGGAAGGCTCTCTATGGAACAAACCGCCGCCGCCGCCGTAGATCCGCACGCCGTAGGGCAGCTCATAGGACAGTTTTAAGTCCACGCCTTCGTAACTCAGGTTAACCCGTTCGAAGGTAGTGTTGACCTTGCGCAGCAAAAATTCATCACCCAGATGCGAACTCTGGTGGTACAACCGGCCGAACGCGGAAAACTGCCCGGCGCGCGCGCTGGAGTAAATCGAGGCGATAAAATCGGTATTCACCAAATCGGACGACGAGGCATCCAGATTGAAGTCACTGAACACGCCGGCCTGCAAGCCGGCTTCCCATTGCGCCGTGGAATTACCGATGTTGGCGCGATAAAACGGAATGGTTTCGCCGAAACTGACCGAGGCGATATCCCGGCCGTCGAAATTATTGGTTTGGTAATTACGGTACGCCGCGGAGAAATGCGCCCAGCGCGGGTCGGCTAATAAGCCTTTAAATAAATGTCCGGTCGGTAGCAGTCCTGTCGGCAACACCAAGCTCTCGGCTGTCGTCGACGTCGTTGAACCCGCGGCCAGCGCGGCTGCCTCTTTGGAATCTACTTCTCTGGTTTCGGCGATTTTGACGGCGCTGACGCCCGGAATCTCCGCGAGTGCCTTTGCGGCCCGGGCGCGATCCGCGCCCGACATTCCGGCGGCCGGCAAGGTGATAACCCCGTCTTTTACCGGCAGGGCCGGCGGTTCGAGCTGTAGTTTGTACTTCAACTCAGCGGCGGCATATCCGGCGATATAAGCGTCGTCGGCGTTCGTGGCGTTGGCGAATGGCGCGGTCAGCAGCCAACAGCCCGTGAATGTAACCAATCTACGCGTCAACATCATGGCTTACCGAGTTCGCCGGCAGTCACCGCCAGTTGACTTTGCACCGATTTGACGTGTTCCTGGCTATTGGCCAAGCCGATCGCTCTACCGACCATCTTCTCGTTATCCAAAACGCCGCTCAAGGTCACGCCGCCGTTGACGGTCGTCACTTCGATGCGCGCGTCTTTCAGTAATTCGTCGCTCATCAGCGCGGCCTTGATCTTCGCGGTGATGGCCGAGTCGTCCAGATAGACGCCGCCGGCTTTAGCGCTGTCCACTACCGCCTCCTTGGCGGAGTCGATGCGTTTTTCAGAATTGCTGATGGCTTGATCGATTTGCTTGCTGGCTTTATCCAGCGCATCCTCGGACGATTGCGCGGATTTCTCGATGTAGGCGCCGGCTTTGTCCGCGCCTTGTTCCATCTTTTGACCGACGTTTTCCACCGCCTTATCGATTTTTTGCCCGGTCTTTTCCGCCTGCCCTTCCGGCTGGCATGCGCTGAGTCCGGCAACGGCGGACAAACAAACCGTGGTCAATAAACGATTGAACCAGGGCCGATTGGAGTCTTTGAATAGAATGTTCATATGGGTTCCTGAAAAGAAGCCGAGTGACGGGCGACCTGGAAAGCCTATTGAGCTCTTGGGCGCGTGATGGACACTTCGCATCCGGTCGACACATCGAGGGATGGAAACAGCTTCGGATTCTAGGCAGGCAAGAGGGCGAGGTCTGTTCGTTGACGAACATAGGGACGGAACAATGCGAGCTGCACCAGCGCATGGCCTGGCGCGAACCGGACTGGCTTAACCGGAAACACCCCGGTGAACGCCGAATCCTGGCGAGCTTGGAAAGGCGAAATCGGAACGGATTCGACCGCCCCGACCGGTTTGAGATCGGTCGGAATCACACACAGGCGTTGCTTGGGAACGCTGGAATGACCATTCCAACGCCCCAAGTCCGGGGAGAAAACCAAACAACGCAAACGCCGGCCGAAGCAGCCGGGTTCGCGGGTTCGAACCCTAAAAACTACGCTTGGCGCATTGCAGCTTTTTCAGGACGGCCGCCAAGCGGTCGATTTCGTCATAGGTGTTGTAAAACGCCAGCGACGGTCGTACCGTGGCTTCCAAGCCAAAGCGACGCAGGATGGGCTGCGCGCAATGATGGCCGGAGCGGACCGCGATGCCGGCGTCGTTCAGTGCCTTACCGACATCCTGAGTGGAGTGCCCGGCCATCACGAAGGACAGCACACTGGTTTTGTCGGGCGCGGTGCCGATCAAACGCACACCGGGAATCCCGCGCAAAATGTGCATGCCGTATTCCAATAACTCGTGCTCGTAGCGGGCGACGTTTTCGATGCCGATCCGACTCAGATACTCCAACGCCGCCCCCAAGCCCACCGCATCGGCGATATTCCCGGTGCCGGCTTCGAATTTGGCAGGCGCCGGTTGATACACGGTTTTCTCGAACGTAACGTCTTCGATCATGTTACCGCCGCCTTGCCAAGGCTGGGTGATTGCCAGCAGTTCCGGCTTGCCGTACAACACGCCGATACCGGTCGGGCCGAAAATCTTGTGTCCGGAAAACACCAGCCAATCGCAATCCAGGCTTTGCACATCCACCCGCAAATGCGACACCGATTGGGCGCCGTCCAACAACACCTTGGCGCCGGCCTGGTGAGCCAGCGCTATCATCTCCGCCGCCGGCGTCACGGTGCCCAAGGCATTGGAAACCTGGGTGAACGATACCAGCTTGGTTTTGGCATTCAGCAGTTTTTGGTACTCGGCCAGAATCACCTGACCGTCGTCGTCGACCGGAATCACCCGCAAGAGCGCCCCGGTTTCCCGGCACAACTGCTGCCAAGGCACGATGTTGGCGTGGTGTTCCAGCCAACTGATGACAATCTCATCGCCTTCGCCGATAAATTGCCGACCCCAACTTTGCGCGACCAAATTGATCGCCTCGGTAGCACCGCGCACGAACACGATATCGTCAGCCGACGACGCCTTAATGAACCCCGCCACGGTAGCGCGCGCGCCTTCGTAGGCGTCGGTGGCGCGCGCCGCCAGTTCGTGGGCGGCCCGGTGGATATTGGAGTTCTCATGGCGATAAAACTCGGATATCCGATCGATGACGCACTGCGGTTTTTGGGTCGTCGCGGCGTTGTCCAACCAGGCCAACGGATAGCCGTTGACCCGCTCCTCCAGAATCGGAAAGTCGCGGCGTACCGCGTTCACGTCGAACGGCGGATGAGCCGAAACCAGGCCGGGGATTTGCGCGGCGCTGGCTAGACTGGACAGTTCATTGAGAAAATAAAACGCCGCACTACCGGCACCGGCACCTGGCCCGGCTGGCGGCCGACTACTGGTGTCCACCAAGCGTTGCAAACCCGACAAGCCCGGCAAACCGGCACTCGGTCCGGCCAGACCGGCGACGGCACTGTTATCGATACCCGGCCGATTCGCGAAACCGTTAGGCACCGCGTGATAAGGCACCGAACTCGCCGCCGAGGCCGGTACGTTGTCGATGGCTTGACCATCGCCGGTCGGCATATCGCTGTAGTACAGGTTGGCCAAGCGGCTTAATTCGGCGGTGTCCGGCAAACCAGCCGGCACCGTACCGCCGTTCAACGCTTGTTGAGCGAGCCCGGCCAGATCCGGATTAGGCGTAGTCATAGTAATTGTCCACTTCGACGTTTTCGAGTACGCCGATCGCGTCGTCGGTCAGTATCGCCAGCGAGCAATACAACGAGACCAGATACGACGCGATCGCCTTGTGGTTGATGCCCATGAAACGCACCGACAGTCCCATGCTAAGTTCGTCGGTCAGGTTCGGTTGATACAAACCGACCACGCCTTGCCGGCTTTCACCGGTGCGCAGCAGTAGTATGTTGGTTTTGCCGTTGACGATTTTCAGCTTGTCGGTCGGGATCAAAGGCAATCCGCGCCAAGTGATGAATTGCGAACCGAACAAGGACAAGGTCGGCGGCGGCGTGCCGCGGCGGGTGGCTTCGCGGCCGAAGGCGGCAATCGCGCGCGGGTGGGCCAGAAAAAATGCCGGCTCCTTCCAGACCCTGGCGATCAGTTCGTCCAAGTCGTCCGGCGTCGGCGAACCTTTGCGGGTCTTGACTTTTTGCGACTCGACGACGTTATTCAGCAAACCGTATTCGGTATTGTTGATTAACTCGCTTTCCTGACGCTCCTTGACCGTTTCGATGGTCAGCCTCAATTGCTCATGGATTTGGTTGTGCGGGCTGCTGTATAAATCGGCGACGCGGGTATGTACGTCCAAGACGGTGTTCACCGCATTCAGACGGTATTCGCGGCCCCATTCTTCGTAATCGACGAAGGTTTGCGGCAGCACCTTCTCGTCCAGACTCGAGCAATCGACGGCGATGCTGGTCTCGCTTTTGACTTTGTTGACCCGGTAAATACCCGCTTCGACCGGGATCCAAGGCAGCAGATGAACCAGCCAACGCGGCGTGATCGTGCCCATCATCGGCACGGTTTTAGTCGCGTTGGATAAAGTGCGCGCGGCGACGTCGCCTAACGCGGTATGGGCTTGATGAATGTCCGACATAGGTTTTCCTTACTGTTCTGGTTGATGGCTTGGAGAACGCCTATCGCTTGGACCGGGTTTCCGATAGGCATAAAAAAAGCCAATGGCTCTGACGAGCGCATTGGCTTCCGGCGGTCCGGTCAGCGATTGACTTAAGTTCAAGATACCGATAGCAGACTAAACCTGTCAATACTGGCAGGTCCATGGCGAAACTTACTTATGTCTATTCGCGATATGAATATCTAAAAATATCGTATACCTCGATTCCAGCGGCAATTCGGCAACAAAAAATCTCATCTAAGCCATTGTTACTAATCACTTATTTTTTAGCCGCGCCTACTCCGCGTTCTACGACATCGGGCTGTATGATATTTTTCGAAGAAAGTTTGGTTGGCGTATCGGCCGTTCTGACAACTCCCCGACCTAGACCGGGACAAGGTCAAAATATTTCACTGAAATTTCAAGGCATTGCACGTATTCATTCAAATCCCGGCGCCGGATTCGTACATTTCGCTACGGACTTGCGCCTGACTGACCTGACTGCCCGGCGGAACGCTGTGCGTCAACCAGACATTCCCGCCTATCGTCGAACCCCGGCCTATGGTGATTCGCCCCAAAATGGTCGCGCCGGCGTAAATCACCACATCGTCCTCGACGATAGGATGGCGGGCGTTACCCTTGACCAATAGGCCGTTTTCGTCCTTGGCAAAGCGCTTGGCGCCCAACGTGACGGCCTGGTACAAGCGCACGCGCCGACCGATGATCGCGGTTTCGCCAATCACGACGCCGGTACCGTGATCGATAAAAAAACTGTCGGCGATTCGCGCGCCGGGATGAATATCGATGCCGGTGGCAGAATGCGCGATCTCGCTGACGATGCGCGCCACCAGCGGCAAGCCCAAGCCGTATAACAGGTGGGCCACCCGATGGTGTATCACGGCGGTGATGCCGGGATAACAGGCCAGCACTTCGTCGGGACAACGGGCCGCCGGATCGCCTTCGTAGGCGGCGCGGATGTCGCTGTCGATCAACAGTCGGACGCCGGGCAGTTTGGCCGCAAACTCACGGGTCAGCTCGCTTGCCCGCCGCCAGACGTCGATGGTTTCGCCGTTTTGCTCGGCGACGAATTGCAGTTCCAACGCAATCTGCCGGCTTAAATCCCGTAGCAGACTGTCCAGGGTCTGACCGACGAAATAATCGATGCCTTCGTCGGTCAGATCCGGGCGGCCGAGACGGTTGGGGAACAAGACCGCCCCCAATTGCTCGACGATTTGCGCCAACACCTTGCGGGCCGGCAATTTGGGCGGATGTTCCCGGCGATGGCGTTCCTTGAGCGAATGCAAACGTATTGCCCGCAGTTCCGCGACCAGATCATCTATTCCCCAAAAGGGAGAGGCAATCGCCAACGCCGCTTCGTTCATAGCGCCGAGCCCTGGGCGTCGAACAAGCCTTCGAACAGTGCCGAACTCAGGTAGCGCTCGCCAGAATCCGGCAATACCACGACAATGGTCTTGCCGACGTTTTCCGGCTGTTTGGCGACTCTGACCGCCGCCGCCACCGCCGCCCCGCAGGAAATGCCGGCCAGGATGCCCTCTTCTCTGGCCAAGCGGCGCGCATAGTCGATAGCGTCGTCGTTGCTGACCAGTTCGATCTGATCCACCAACGATAAGTCCAGAACGTCCGGCACGAAACCGGCGCCTATACCCTGGATTTTGTGCGGTGCCGGTTGCAATTCCTGCCCGGCGCGGAACTGCGTCAGAATGGGACTGGCCTCGGGTTCGACGGCCACGGTATGAATGGGCTTGCCTTGCTTTAACTTGATGTAGCGCGACACGCCGGTAATCGTGCCGCCGGTGCCGACCCCCGACACGAAAATATCGATCGCGCCGTCGCTGTCGTTCCAGATTTCCGGGCCGGTGGTCAGTTCGTGGATTTCGGGATTGGCGGGGTTTTTAAACTGTTGCAACAGCACATAACGTTCGGGTTCGGACGCGGCGATTTCTTCGGCCTTGGCGATCGCGCCTTTCATGCCTTTGGCGCCTTCGGTCAAAATCAGTTTGGCGCCGTAGGCCACCAGCAATTTGCGGCGTTCCAAACTCATGGTTTCCGGCATTGTCAACGTCAACGGAATGCCGCGCGCCGCCGCGACGAAGGCCAGCGCGATACCGGTATTACCGCTGGTCGGTTCGATGATTTCCTTACCGGGTCCCAAAACGCCGCGGCGCTGAGCGTCGTTAATCATCGCCGCGCCGATCCGGCATTTTACCGAATAAGCCGGGTTGCGCCCTTCCACCTTAGCCAGCAAAGTTACCGGCGCGCCGTCGGCGATGCGGTTCAAACGCACCAGGGGCGTGTTGCCGATGGACTGCGAGTTGTCGGGATACCAATGTGCCATGTTTAAATCCTTGAAATTTAGATACAAAAAAGCCAGCGGCCCCGTGCGGGACGCACTGGCTTCCGGCGGTCCGGTCAGCGTAACGTGACTTGCCGGTTAACTTAAGGCTGCAGGCGACAGATTGTCAAGAAAAATTGCTAATAAAAACCGTCGCTTATCTAATATTTCGATGATATGTTCTAATTTTGGCATGAACAAGGGCCGCGATTCTGCTAATTGCGAGTGTAGCGATGCTTGACGCCGGCCGGAAAATATTCGGGATCGGCGAAACGGTGCAAGGTCACCATCGGCGTTTGCCGTTCGGCCGGCGCGTAGTGAGCGAATTCGCTGTTGAGCCGCAATAGCTGGACTTTGATCGATTCGGCGACCCGCCCCGCATCAACGTGTTCGGGATCGACATCCGGCAAGACTTCCACCGCGACCTGCAACTCGCTGTCGCCGGCGACGTTTTCCCTGACTTGCAACACGAATTTGCCGGTCAACCAGCCGGTCAACTCCGGTTGTTCCAATCCTACCGTGACATTCTCCGGATAAATATTGGCGCCGTAATAGGACACCGTGAAATCCGCCCGGCCGAACACGAACACGAACGGCAGCTCGCGCGGTTTAAAATCGCTAGGCAAGCCCAGATCGGTCACCGATTCGATACCGGCGGCACGCAAGCGCTCCCAGATTTGCCGATACGGGATGACGCCGCCTTTGTCGGCGATGTGGTAGCGCACCAGCGGCACGCTGTTCTCGCCCGATACCACCAAGGTATCGGCTTCGACTTCGAAGAAGCGGCTCGCCGGGTCGTATTGCACCAGCGTCGGCAAGCGCGACTCGCCGAACCATGCGCGGGCCTCGTCGGGATGACCGGCCAACCAGCGCCGAATCGCGATGCTCAGCGGTGTTTCGTTGCCCAACACCCCGCCGTCGGCGGTACCGTACAGCGACGCCGAATCGAATTCCGCTCGCTCGGCACCGATGCGTTCGCCGACCAAGGCCCGCCATTCCTCGCTAAACACCTCGCCGGCAAACACCAATTTTGGGTTGAAGTCCGACCAAACGATGCCCTCGGCGCTACCGGCATCGATAACATCCTTGATGAAAGGCGGATAACCCAATAACACGGTTTGCTCGAATTGCGGCGCCAGCTCGCGCACCACCCGAAAGATTTCGGCCTTGTTGTTACCCGGCGTCGCGACCATTAGTGGGTAGCCCTTGCGCGCCAAATGCCAGCAGCATGAGGTCGTGAATAAACCGCCAACCCAGTTGCCCAGCGCAAAACACACCACAGCCAGGGTCGTACGGCGATCGGCGGCGAAGCTGTCCTTGAAGACCTGCTCGAAACGCAGGGCCACATCCAATTCGTCAGCGGCGGAGCGCGGCCAGAACGTCGGCTGGCCGGTCGAACCGGAAGATACCGCGACCCGGTCGGCTCCGGCCAAACTGCCGCCGAAGCAACGTTGAGCCAGCGGGTAGGCCCGCATGTAATCTTGTTTGCTCATCAACGGTAAGCGGGAGTATTCGGCATAGTCGACCACTTGCTCGGGGCTGACGCCGCGCTCGGCCAGAAACTGGCGGTAGGCCGGCACTTCGGCGGCGCAACGCCGAAACAGCGCCAGCAATTTCTCCTCGGGCTTGACGTCTTGCCCGCCCAACAAATCATCCAGCGGCGTAGTCAGGAAACGTTGAAAAACGGCATTTAAGTCGGTCATCGTCGGATTGCTCAATTCGTGGGGGTCATGTCGGGTATCGGTTTACGACAGCACTGGTCACTTCCCGTGCTGCTCGTCGTAAGAGGAAGGGGTGACGCCGGCTCGCTCCAGCAGTTCCCGGACGTGTTTGACATCCTGCTTGGCGAAGACACCGCCGTGGTGCGGATGATGCAAAAAACCTTCGAATTGGTTTAACACCACTCGAAACTTGGCGCCGTGGCCGGACTCTATCGTGGCGCCCAAGTGATGCAGCAACGATTCGACTTCCCGCCAATGGATGTTGGCGCTGATGGGATCATGAAAGATAGCTCGTAATACATTGGCGTGATGACTCATCGCGGGATTCTCCCTACAAGTGAGCCGACAGCATACGCCGTAAATGCTCCAGGCTACAACACGGCCGCTAACGAGCCAGACCGCAATTGTTTCCTATATAAAAACAAATCATGCACTATCAGCATTATTGTAAATATTTTCACAATTGTTATCATAGAACCGTCTTCACGAATCAACCGATGCTGTCTTAGGAGTCCGACATGAACAAACCCCTTTTATTTTATAGAGACGTATTAACCGGCCTGTTTTTTACCGCTGGCGTATTCGGTTTCGTTTCCGGCGAGTTCATTTTCTCCACACTGCTGTTCGGCGCGGCGTCGCTGTCCAGCAACCTGGACTTGCATCGGAACCTGCGTGCTTAGTTCCTCGTTGTACCTCCCTCGTTGTTAAGCTAGCAACCCCTCCGAAGCTAGCAATACTACATAGCCTCCGTCACTTGTGGACGGGGGCTTTTTTTTGCGCGGACAAAATACCGATCCTTGATTCGGCGGAAAAGCCGTGTAGCGAGAATACCCTGAGACTATCGGCGCCCACGGACCATGCCAGACACGAGGTCAGTAAAATTAGAGGAGAAATCGTCGTCCATCGATCGATGAACGATAAACAAAGCCGATGAGATTAAGTGGCTCCGAACGCACTACGAACGCAGAAGTGCAACGGGAACTCGGAAGGGGCGCCACTAAAACGTCCGCAACCGTGTTCACCGGCGACTCCCGGCCGACCAGAGGGACTGGGCCAAGCACGGTAAGCGCGAGGTATCAGACCAAATTCAGATAAACCGGTTCTGAATAGGCGATTAAAAACAGATTAAATCATCGCCAGGCACGGCGCTTAGAAACGCTTCGTCATGCGTGTGTTAATCCCTTGCCTACGTCGCTGCACTACAATATCCCTATTTTACCGTTTGCCCATTTGCGATGAGACTGCTGCTGATAGAAGACGACACCGACCTGGCCCGCTCGATCCAGGTCGAACTTGAAATTGCCGGATTCGCGGTCGACTTGGCCTACGACGGCGAACAAGGCGAATTCCTGGGCGCCACGGAGAATTACGACATCGCGGTCTTGGATTTGGGGCTGCCCAAGCTGTCGGGTCTGGCAGTCCTTAAGAAATGGCGGGACGCCGGTAACGCCATGCCGGTCATCGTGCTGACCGCGCGCGACGCCTGGCACGAAAAAGTCGACGGTTTTAAAGCCGGCGCGGACGATTACCTGGGCAAGCCCTTTCACATCGAAGAATTGCAGGCGCGCATCCGGGCGTTGTTAAAACGCTGCCATGGAATCACCAACACCGGGCTGACCTGCGCCGGCGTTACTTTGGATGAAGAATTGCAAACCGTTACGATGGAAGGTCAACCGTCCGCTCAGTTAACCTCGCTGGAGTTTCGTCTGTTACGCTATTTCATGCTGCATTCCGGCCAAATTTTGACGAAAACCGATTTGATGGAGCATGTCTATGAAATGGACGGCGATCCGGACAGCAATGTCATCGAAGTCTACGTCAACCGTTTACGCCGCAAACTCGGCAAGGATTTGATCGCTACTCGGCGCGGCCAAGGTTACGTATTTGGGCAAACCGCGTGATTTCATTGCGCTTACGCTTGAATCGCGGGCTAGCGGCTATCTTATGCGTGATATTTGCGTTGCATTGGCTGGCCGCAGACTGGGTGATACGTTCGGTCGCCGAAAAACAGATGTTGACCCGCCTGACTCACGACAGCGACTCGATACTAGACACCCTCGACTTCGACGCCGACGGCCAGCCTAGCTTCGATACCAGCCACGCCGGCTCGGTTTACGGCCAAGCCTATTCGGGCCACTATTTCGTGCTACACATCGACGGCAAGCCGATTTATTCGCGCTCACTCGCCGGCACGACGCTACCTTTCGAGGCCATGGCCGTCGATACTACCAGACAATTCCATTTCAAGTCCGGTCCCCACGACCAACTGTTATTAGTCTTAAGCCGCGGATTCGCCAAAGCCGGCCACACCATCAGCATCAGTACCGCCGAGGACTTGACCGACATCGGTCGAGACATCACCGCGATCCGAATCGGCTATCTGGCATTGAGTCTGACGGTGCTGGTCGCGGCGATCGCGCTGCAAACCGCCGACGTTAAACGATCGTTACGGCCACTACGCGCGGTTACCGGCGAACTGGCGGCCATCGCCCACGGTCAGCAGCGTCAGATCGAAGCCGAGGTTCCGTTCGAAATCCGACCGCTGGTCAAGGAAGTCAACCGGCTATTGATGTTGGTTGAACGCCGCCTTCACCAATCGCGGACCGCGATCGGCAATCTGGCGCACGCCTTGAAAACGCCGTTGGCGATGCTGTTTCGGCTGGCCGAAAATCCGGCGCTACGCGACTTGCCGGAATTGAAACGACAGTTGGAACAACAGAACCAAACGATCTTGAAACGGATAGACCGTGAATTGAAACGAGCGCGGATTTCCGGAAACGCCCAACCCGGCGCGACCTTCAATCCCCATGTGGAATTAACGGCGCTGTGCGAGCTGATGCAGGTCATTTACGCGGAAAAGGCCTTGTCTTTCGAGATACGAGCGCCCGACCGGTTATTGCATCTGGACCGCGAGGACATGCTGGAAATGATAGGCAACCTGCTCGATAACGCCTGCAAGTGGGCCAAATCGCGAATTGTCATCGACGTCGCGGAACGGGAAGGTTTGACGTTACGAATCGCGGACGACGGCCCCGGTTGCGACAAGCAGCAACTGCGGCAAATGGTGCAGCGAGGGTTGCGCCTGGACGAAGCCACACCCGGCCACGGGCTGGGACTAGCCATCGTCCACGACATTGCCGGCTACTACGGCGGCAGCCTGGCCTTGAGCCGATCCGCCGAACTGGGTGGTTTGGCGGCCACGGTTAGGCTGCCACCCACTTGAATCTTTAACCGCTGCGGTTTGGGCGGCACCGGTTCGCGGCTACCGGTAATCAGACCTCAGCCAACCTCGGCAACCGCGAGATTGCTCAGATATCCGTGCTTGCGCGCCAGATACTCTTCGACGAAGGCTTGCATCGGCTCGACTTCGTAATCCCGCAAGCCGCTGACGGCCAGCTTCTTGAAGCCGGAACCGACCACCGCGTCACCGCAGCAGATCTGAAAGTGCAGATAAGCCGTCGCACGTTTGCCGTTGACCTCCATCTTGGGTTCCAACATTTCCAGACGCGGCTCGCTGAATTGCATGCAATCCAGATGTAGCGTCATGCTTTCGTAGATGACCAACGGCCGGTCGATGTTGAACATCACATTTTCCTTGGCTAGCAGCGGCACCAGCACGTACGGAAAATTCTGCCCGGAAAACGCCACGTAATCGCGGATCAGGGCCTCGATCAGGCTCGGATCACGGATCACATCGCCGGAGCGCTCGATTTGTAGATAGGTCTTATCTTGTTGACTGTCGGTCACATCGAAACGCTCGGCATCGGTCTCCGGGAAATTCAACAGGACGTTGTGACCCACCATGCCGGAAAAGATAAAGTGCATGTTCTGGCTGAGCCCGTACTTTTCCAATACAAGCGAAAACAATAAATCGCCGGGTACGCAAAAGCGCTTGGCATCGGCATCGTGCAAAGGATTAAAGTCGTGCGCCACTTCCTTGGCAAACATGCTGGCCTGCTCGGCGCTGATGGCGATACCACCGTCGCGAACTTCATAAAACTCTTTCAAAAACATGGCGATTTTTTATTTTTAATATTGCGGATCAAAATCTTGCGAGTCCGGACGCCGCGGCGTCCGGATACAGCCCCCCATCGCGGAGAGCTTAGCAACGCCGCGATCGTAGCCATTCGCAAACAACAGCGGCCGATAACGCTCTGTGTCTATTAGTATCGCGGAACGCCGGAATCGCATGCCAGCGACCAAGCGTCTATACCGCCCTGCAAGTTGTATAGGCGACTATAGCCATGGTGTTGTAAAAAGAAACAGGCTTGCTGGCTACGCATGCCGTGATGGCAAATCACGACAATATCGCGCTCGGTATCCAGCTCGTCCAGTCGTTGCGAAATCTGTTGCAACGGAATCAACTGGCTGCCTTCGATACGGGCATAGGCGAACTCGTGGGGTTCGCGAACATCCAGCAGTAGTGGCGCCGGCTCGGCTTCCAGGCGTTGCTTAAGTTGTTGTGGGGTATATTGGGTTATCGGCATAAAAAGGTTTCCAATCGGGTCAGCGCGGCGGCCATTCTATCGACAGAAGCGGTATATGCAAAACGAATGTGCCGATCGGCGCGATAAACGCCAAAATCCCTGCCAGGCGTCACGGCCACGGCCTGGGTTTCCAACAACTCTTTGGCGAATTCGAAACTATCGTCCGCCAAATCGCTGCTGTCTGCGTAGACGTAAAAAGCGCCTTGCGGTTTGCGGGCAATGCGAAACCCTAGTTTCGGCAAATTTTCGCACAGAAAGTCGCGGCGCCGCTGAAACTCCTGCCGCCGCGCTTCGAGTTCCGCCAAGTTTTCCGGGGTAAAGCTCGCCAGCGCGGCATACTGCGATTGGGTCGAGGTGGCTATAAAGATGTTTTGCGCCAAGCGCTCCGCGGCATCGATAAATTCTTCGGGCACCACCAACCAGCCGACCCGCCAACCGGTCATGCCGAAAAACTTGGAGAAACTGTTGATAACGAAGACTTTGTCGCTAAAGGCCAATGCGCTGGACACCGCATCGTCGTAGACTAGGCCGTGATAGATTTCGTCCGAATAAAAGCAACCGCCCAACTCGGCAACCTTGGCGATGGCTTGACGTAGCGCCTCCCGGCCTATCACGGTACCGGTCGGATTCGACGGCGACGCAATCAGCGCGCCTTTGCATTCCGCGCCCCAGTGTTCGGCGATCAGGTCGGCACTGAGCTGGTAATCGTCGTCCGCGCCAACTGGAATTAATTCGCTACGTCCGCCGAATAGCCGAACAAAATTATCGTTACAGGGATAGCAAGGATCGGCCATCAGAATCCGCTCGCCAGGATTAATGCTGATACCGAAAGCCAACAAAAACGCACCGGAAGCACCTGGTGTCACGAAAATTCGCCGGGCATCGACGTTGATACCGGCCGCATGATAATAATCGGCGATAGCCTCGCGCAGCGCCGGTAATCCGGCTGCTGGGGTGTATTTAACTTCGCCGGTCCGCAGAAACCGGTTCCCGGCAGCGATCACCGCCGGCGGCGTCGGAAAATCGGGCTCGCCGATTTCCATGTGAATCACGTCGCGCCCCCGAGCTTCCAATTGCTTGGCGCGCTGCAAAAGTTCCATCACGTAAAACGCGCTGATCCCGTGCATCCGTTCCGCAATATGTTGCTTCATTCCCGCCGACCCAGAAACCAAAAGAGCCGCATCATAACAAACTTCTTGCTTGCCCCTGGCTATTCTGATAAAAAGCCCCGATTTTTTCAGTCCGCCAGGAGTCATTGGATGAACAATTCTCAACCTGCTACGTCAGAATATTCTTTTAAACCTTACGAGGAAAAAGATGGCGAAGAGTACATGAACGAAGCGCAGCTCAAGCACTTTGCTGCGATTTTGAACAAATGGAAATCCGACCTGATGAAGGAAGTTGACCGCACGGTCACGCATATGCAGGACGAAGCCGCCAATTTCCCCGATCCCAACGATAGAGCGACCCAGGAATCCGAATTCAGCCTGGAATTGCGCACCCGCGACCGAGAGCGCAAATTAATTAAGAAGATCGATGAAGCCTTGAAGGAAATCGAATCCGGCAATTACGGTTATTGCGAAACCTGCGGCATTGAGATCGGCATCCGCCGTCTGGAAGCCCGCCCGACCGCGACCCTGTGCATCGATTGCAAAACCCTGGACGAAATCCGCGAGAAACAACTGGGTTGATTGCACAACCCGATTCGGTACGCTACATCGGCCGGTTCGCGCCCTCGCCCACCGGCCCACTTCATCTCGGCTCGCTCTACACCGCGCTGGCCAGCTTTCTGGATGCCCGCAGCCACGGCGGTCGCTGGTTGCTGCGAATCGACGATCTCGATACACCGCGTAACGTAGCCGGTGCCGCCGAACGTATCATCGACACATTATTCGGGTTCGGGCTGCAATGGGATGACGAAATCGCCTTCCAAAGCCAACATCTGGACGAATACGCCGCCGCGATCGAACGGCTCCGCGAGCGAGGCCTGATTTATCGCTGCATTTGCAGTCGCGCCAAATTGGCCGACTCGCCGGATCGCTATCCAGGCTATTGTCGAAATCAGAATCCCGATCCCAGCCAAGCTCATGCGTTGAGGCTCGCCTGCCCGAACCAAGACGTCCGCTTTATCGATCGCTTGCAAGGGCCGATGCGGCAAAATCTGGCCGAACAGGTCGGCGATTTCGTCGTCCTACGTAAGGACCGGATTTTCGCCTATCAATTGGCGGTGATCGTCGATGATTGTCGGCAAGGGGTCAACCATGTCGTGCGGGGTTACGATTTATTGGACTCCACGCCCAGGCAGTGTTATTTGTACCAGCTATTCGGGCAAGCTCCGCCAACGTACGCGCACATCCCCGTCATCGTCGACGGTAACGGCCAAAAACTCAGCAAGCAAAGCCGTGCCGCCGCCGTCAGCACCCACTCGGGCGCTCGCACCTTATATCGGTTGCTATGCTTGCTGAACCAAGCGCCCCCCCCGTCGTTGCGTAATGCTTCGATCGCGGATTTACTCGACTGGGGAATCCGCCATTGGCAACCGGCGCAACTCAGCGGCGTCGCCCGAATTAGCCAACCTGTCGCCCACGATTATTAAAAAAGGAGATGAAGATGTCCGACCAGAAACTGTATCCGGTGATCCCGGCCATCGCCGCCGGCGCCCATATCGACACCGTCCGCTACCATGAAATGTATCGTCGGTCGATAGACGATCCGGAAGCTTTCTGGTCCGAGCAGGCGGAACAATTTTTGGATTGGGAGCGCCGTTGGGATAGCGTACTGGCTCACGATTACCCGCGCGGCGAAATTCAGTGGTTCATCGGCGGCAAGCTGAATGTCACAGTCAATTGCCTGGATCGGCATCTAGCCACTCGCGGCGACCAAATCGCCATCATCTGGGAAGGTGACGATCCGAGCCACCACAGCACCCTGACTTACCGGGAACTACACCACCAAGTTTGCAAATTTGCGAACGTGATGAAATCGCACGGCGTCGGTAAAGGCGACCGGGTTTGTATTTATCTGCCGATGATCGCCGAGGCCGCCGTCGTGATTTTGGCCTGCGCCCGGATCGGCGCGATTCATTCCATTGTGTTCGGCGGCTTCTCCGCCGACGCCCTGCGCGATCGAATACTCGACGCCGACTGCCGGTTTTTGATCTGCGCCGACGAGAGCTACCGGGGCGGCAAAATCGTCCATTCCAAACTCAACGTCGACAAGGCCGCCAAGCAGTGCCCGAACCTGCGAACCGTCGTCGTCATCAAACATACCGGTCACGATATCCCGTGGAGCGACGGCCGCGACGTCTGCTACCACGAAGCGATGCAGAGTGCCGACGAGACCTGCGAGCCGGAGTTAATGGACGCCGAGGATCCGCTGTTCATTCTCTATACATCTGGATCGACCGGCCTGCCCAAGGGCGTTTTGCACACAACCGGCGGTTATTTACTGTATGCCGCGATGACCCACAAGTATGTGTTCGACTATCGGGAAGGCGACGTTTATTGGTGTACGGCCGACATAGGCTGGATCACCGGGCATTCCTACGTACTGTACGGCCCACTTTGCAACGGCGCGACCACGTTGATGTTCGAGGGGGTCCCAACCTACCCCGAACCCGATCGCTTCTGGCAAGTCATCGATAAGCACCGGGTCAACATTTTTTATACCGCGCCGACCGCGATACGCGCACTGATGGCGCAAGGCGATGCCTACGTTCAGCGTACTGGCCGCGACTCCTTGCGCGTACTGGGCAGCGTCGGCGAACCCATCAACCCCGAAGCCTGGGAATGGTATTACCGCGTAGTCGGCGATCAACGCTGCCCCGTCGTCGACACTTGGTGGCAAACCGAGACGGGCGGCATTCTGATTACGCCTCTGCCCGGCGCGACCGCATTGAAACCCGGTTCGGCAACCCTCCCGTTCTTTGGTATTCAACCGGCCATCTTGGATCCCGAAGGCCATCCGCTGGACGGCGAAGCGGAAGGCATACTGGTATTGACCTTTCCATGGCCGGGTCAAGCCCGTAGCGTCTACGGCGACCATCAACGCTTCGTCGATACCTATTTCAGCAAATTTCCCGGTTACTATTTCGCCGGCGACGGCGCCCGCCGCGACGCCGACGGCTATTACTGGATTACCGGCCGTATCGACGACGTATTAAACGTTTCCGGCCACCGCCTGGGCACTGCCGAAATCGAAAGCGCGCTGGTCCTACACGACCAGGTCGCCGAAGCGGCGGTCGTCGGTTTTCCGCACCCAATCAAGGGTCAAGGAATTTACGCTTACGTGACTTTGAATGTCGGCGTCGAAGGCAACGAGACCCTGAAAGCGGAACTGAAGAATTTGGTCCGCGAAGAAGTCAGCGCGATTGCACTACCCGATGCGATTCAATGGTCGCCGGGACTGCCCAAAACGCGCTCCGGTAAGATCATGCGACGTATCTTGCGCAAGATTGCCGCCAACGAGTTCAGCGATTTGGGCGACACCTCCACGCTAGCCGATCCGGCTGTCGTTGAGCAGCTGGTCGCCAACCGACAGCATCCGAGTTGAAGCCACAGCTCGCGCTAGCCTATTTCGGGGTCGTCCTGATCTGGACCACGACACCACTGGCGATAAAATGGAGCAGCATTGGTGTCAGCTACGTGTTTGGCGCGACCGGCCGGATGTCCATTGGTTTGGCCTGCCTGCTGGTTCTGTTATTACTGCGTCGGAAAGGCTTGCCTTGTCACCGGCTAGCGCTACGCACCTATTTAGCCGTTTCGATGCAGATTTATGCCAGTATGTTGATCACCTATTGGTCGGCGCGTTTCGTACCGTCAGGCTGGATCTCGGTCATTTTCGGCCTCGGCCCATTCATAACGGCGTTCATGGCTGCCGCTTACCTAAAGGAGCGCAGCCTAGGTTGGCGAAAACTAGCGGCTTACAGCCTAGGCGCTTTTGGTTTGGCCGTGATGTTCAGCTCCGCAAGGGAATTGCATCCAATGGCCATTCAAGGCACGCTCGGCATATTGCTGGCAACCTTTATTCACGCGGCTAGCGCGGTCTGGGTTAAGCAAATCGACGCCAAACTACCGTCGGTGCAGCAGATCACCGGCGGATTGCTGATTTCGGTGCCTTTATACTGGTTGACCTGGCTAATATTGGACGACGGCGCCCTACCGACACAAATTCAGCCGCAAACTCTATATGCGATCGTCTATCTCGGTGTTGTGGCAACGACGCTGGGATTTGCCTTGTATTACTACGTGCTTGGACAACTGCCGGCCACCGACGTGGCCATGATGAACCTGATGACACCGGTATTGTCGTTATTACTGGGTTATCTGGCCAACCGCGAACCGATCACGATGAAAACCGTCGTCGGCACCAGCCTGATCATGGCGGCATTAGCACTGCATCAAAGGGCTGACCGTGCCAGTCTACCCGTTCGAATTGCAAAATCCAAAAACCGACGCGCGAAAAAAAACCGGGGCCGCTAACGCGGCCCCGGTTTCCAATCCTACCTAAAAATTAGCTAATTAGGCATTCACGACCGATTTACGGCGGCCAGTGTACAACAAGCCCAACAATGCGCTGGTCAGCATCCAAATGGAAGCCGGCAGCGGAACTTGAGAGACTGGATTGTCGTCAACGACGGTTGACGGAGCGATGTCGGTAACCAATGCGATGTCGGTCAGCAGTTTGCTACCGAACGCCAGCAAGTAGGAATTGTCAACCAATTCCAAGCCTTTCTTAACATTGGTCCAAGTACCACCGCTGGTTTTCATACCAAATTGAAAATGACTTGAGCCTTTCAATGTGCCGGTAACGCTAGGATCGCTGAGCAAGCTCACGGTCCAATCGGAACCGCTAGCAGCCGCAAAGCTAACAGTAGCGCCGCCAGTGAATGTCAAAACAGGCATTGCACTGCTTGATGTGGCGGAATCTTCGAAAATGCCGAATTCTGCACCCGAAAAACCCAACACAGAAGCAAGGGTAATAAAATTGATGTCACCGTCGGTAGGTTCCCACACAACGCTTGCAGAAGCAGCGTTGGCAACCATCAACAGGCACACCGCCAAACATTTTTTGAAAGATAAAATCATCTTCATTGATTTTCCCCATAGTTAACGTTAACAAAAGGCCATCCTAATAGCCAACCTTTCCTAGAACCGATATTGATCCACAATGCCGATCATAAGAGAGACATGCGCAAGTGACTTCGTGCCAAATGCTCATGTCAATTTTATTACTGCAATATGCATACCATGTATTCAACATGTTAAAAATCAAAAACTTAAAAACATTAGGATTCGATTATGTAAAAAAAACCAACAGAATTTCGCACGTTAGTGTTCAACAGGCCGTTTATTCACCAATCCGGTGCGAACGGCAATCCACATCAGTAACGGTAACGGCATCGTCTTGAAGCCTATCGACAACACCTTGCCGGATCAGAGCGTACCAAACCGGCCGAATGCGGTTGCGCTGACGTACGGCCGCCACAATACCCAGTTTGACAAGCTGGTCGCGGTAAAGAATCGCCCGCGATTTTTCGGTGAATACGCCCAGAGACAATGCGCTTTTCAAATCGCCGGATGGAATCGGCCAAAAATCCGTCAAGCCTTTAGCTCTAAGCATCATTTTGTTGATGCGTAATTGCTCGGCGTCCCTAGCAGGCGGAAAGTACACTTGAAAATCGCCGGGAACGGTGAATTCGTCACTGTAGGAATCGACCGCTGTCAAGGATTTCGCAGCCAGCCAACGCCTCATCTCCAGGCGATCGGCAAAGGGTCCGATTCGCAGACAGCCGGAACGGTCGCGGTTTTCTCGAGCCTTGCTGTCCTCCGCTTGGGGATCACGCTGCGTGATTTGCAAATCGTGCGGTTGGCTGAAAAACGCTGAAACCTCTTGGGTGGCGGAAGCAAGCGAGCGCTGCGAATAGCGGTCGACGATTGCCGAAATCGCCGCTCCCCGCCGGGCATTCTCGCGTTCGGAAACCAGTAGTATCGGCGGCGCGGTCGAATCGCCGGACATTGGCGCATTGAAAGCACCAGAATGCAGCTCCCAAAAAAACCACACAGCATTTGCTAAGCACAATAGCAGAAAAAAAAACCTCATCTCCGGCCCGCCTCGCAACAGATCAGCAAACCCTTTAATACTAATTTGACATCGACGACGGCCTCCACCGTCAAAAGCCCCTGTAACAGCTCAGCATCGCCGCCGCACATTAATAATCGGTAATGCGGATGCCTGATCAAAGTCGCCTCTATCAACCCGATTGCAGCGGACAACACACCACTACCGATGGCCGCTTCGGTAGTCATTCCAAGCCCAAAGTCCGCTTGCCGTTCGACCAGCGGCAGTACCTCCGTACCAAACGCCAATACCCCCTTCATCAGGCTAACGCCAGGAGCTATCAGACCACCCTGATGCCGGCCATCTTCGGAAAGCAAGTCCAACGTGATTGCGGTCCCGCAGTCAACGATACACCATTGCCCCGGATAATCGCGGCGAGCCGCCAGCAAAGCCAGCCATCGATCAATTCCAAGCTTATCGGGAAAGCGGTAAGCATTAACGACTCCCGCTGAGCTCGCCGTCGATAACGGCTTCACAATCGCCACCCCCGGCCACAACGATTGCGCCACGCTCAGGACATCGTCGAGGACTGCCGGCGCACCGACCGCGGCGACGCCGATACACTCGGGTGTGGCATATGTTTGCCATTGCCGCCGTAACCAAGCTGCGAATCCGGCTTGTCGATAATCGACCGCGTGGAGGTCGCCGACCTTACCGTCGACCGCCAATGCCCATTTCAAACGGCTGTTACCCAGGTCGACCAATAAAATCACGATTTGCTAAAACTCACCTCGCCGGACGCGAAGCGGCGTAGCTCACCGTTCGCATCCGTTAGCAACAGAAAACCTTGGTCGTCGATGCCGGCCACAGTTCCGCGATGCTCAAGGTTCCCTATTGAAATATCCACCGTTTTTCCCACCATGCAATCGACCTCACGCCAGTCTTCGATGTAATCGACCAGGGTACGTTGCTCGAACTCCGCCAACACCGGAAGCCAATGATTTAGTAACACGCCGCTGACCCGATTGCGATCGGGACGAGCGGAGCCGCCCAAGACCGCCACCAAATCCGCCCAGTCCTGATCGATAGCCTCACCTTGCTTGGCCGACATATCGACATTCAATCCTAGTCCGGCCACCGCATGGCAGGGTCCGTCGCTTTCACCGGAAACTTCAATCAAAATACCGCCCAATTTCCGCTGTCGCCAATAGATGTCGTTAGGCCATTTCAATCCGACGTCGTGAGCGCCCAACTGACGCAACGCTTGGATTGTCGCTACGCCCAGCGCCAGACTCAGTCCGGCGATGGCGGCGGGACCGCCTTGAAAACGCCATAGTATCGACAAATAAATATTCCGCCCAAACGGCGAAACCCATTGCCGACCACGCCGCCCCTTGCCGGCTGTTTGGCGTTCGGCGAGGCAAACCAGGCCGCCAGGCACACCTTGTTCGGCAAGTTCGTGTAAGTAGGTATTGGTGGAAGCAATAAGGCCGTGGACCTCCAATCCAGTCAAGAGACCGGAAGCGCGATGGTGCAAATAAGCGAAAATTCGCTCACTGTCCAACAGATCCATAGGTGTAGCCAAACGGTAACCCTTACCCGACACGGCCAATATTTCAATACCCAGCTCGCTCAACCCTTGCAAATGCTTCCAGACCGCCGAGCGACTGACGCCGAGCGCTCCCGCCAATTCGGTACCTGAATGAAATCGCCCGTCGACCAAAAGGGCAATGAGTTGTCTATCGACCGGAGAAATCAATGAACCGTCCCGCAACTAAGGGCCCAGGCCGTTTCAAGTTTCGTTTTTATCGCGTAGTTGTTGCAGCTGTTTTTTAACCACATGCTTGATCAATAACTCCCTGTCGTCTTCTTTCATGTTGATGTATTCCACGCAAACCGCGTACGGCCGCTCGGGATTATCCGCCGAAATATCCTTGCAGTGCACGACTCTGGCGTAAGCGACAATGACCGCCATGCAGGACGTCAGCAACATTCTCAGTTCCAGAACTTCACCTTCCGACACCGGCGTTTCGTTGCTAAACGCCAAACCGGTGGCGCTCAGGCTGACTTCCCGGGTATCGTGTTCGGAAAATTGCTCGGACTGGCTGGTCAACACCTGGGCGATCAAATTGATTTTGGTATCCAGCAACTTCAAATATTCGAACAGATCCGGATCGCGCCGTTCCAATCTCGGCGCCAATAATCTGGCCTCTTGATTAAGCACTTCCAACGCGGACGCGAGCGAACAGTTGCTGAGCACATCGTCGGACACATGGCTCAATACCTTGACGTGATTTTTGTCGATGACTTTGTGCAACAAGTTAATCGTGTCGTTGACCCGAAAATATCGCCTTTTTTCTGTAATTTCGTCCGCCATGGCCGCTCTGTCCTCAAATTTTTAGATAGGATTCAATCGATATTCCAGCAATTCTAGCGTATCCACGATCGGAAACGTGAACCTTAGCCGCCCACGACCACATCGTAGCCGCTGAAAAGCGCGGGCAAATCGCGGCGCCCAAGCGGCTTCAGAGGTATTATCGGCACAAAGACCTCCACACCGCGTTCGATCAGGGATTCATGTTCGACAAACACGTCGGAGACCCCATAAAAAGCCAGCGCTTCGAACATTCCCGCCGTATCTTTTAACCCTAGCCCACTCGCTCGCTGCCCCGCGGCCACCTGCCAGACGCCATCATCGACGAACAACACACCAACGGTCTGATCGAATGCGGCGGTCGTTAAGATCAAGTCCAAGGCTTCCTGGACACCGTTACCGCAATGCGGGGCCTGGGACAACATAAACAAGTAACGTTTTTTCATCGCGATTAGAACGTCAAATAACGGTCCGCGACCAAAGTCGCTTCCAGCCATTGCCCCAAGCCGGCAATCCGAAAACCGGGCGCCACATCATCGTCGTTTTTACCCTGGCGCCGCGCCTCGTCCGCGCATAACAGGCCGCGCCGCTGCGCCGCCGATATGCAAACCACCAAATCGATGCCATTCAGTTCCGCCAATCGACTCCAGTCCGCGACCGGTGCTCGCTCATCATCGGGCGGACTGGCGTAGCGGAACGCGTGGTAGACACCATCCCGATAAAAAAATACCCGAACGATCTCGTGACCTTGGGCCAATGCCGCTTCCACAAACCGAAACGCGTGCAAACCGCCATTCGCCAAATAAGGACTACCATTAACCTGTACTGCAAATTTCATCACGCTGTAAAATGTACCGGGCAAATTCAACCATACGCCGCATTTTAATACGGCTCTAACGACTTTGCCGCGAATCCTTGCGCGATTGAACCCTTGACCGCCGTTTGCTGTCCCAGCCTTCATGAAATTGACTGCCCTAATTCTCGGCTTAAGCCTGACTTTGTTAACCGCCTCTGGCGGAGCCATCGAAATCGAAAAAATGCAACTACCGGACATGGGTGATTCCGCGGGCGCGCTGATCTCGCCGGTCCAGGAACGGGAATTCGGCGAGGCATTTTTCCGCAATCTGCACACTCAGGCGGAAATCAGTCAAGACCTGGAAATCGAGCAGTACATTCAAAACATTGGCAGGCAATTGGCGGCGCACAGCGACAATCCGGCAACGCCGTTCCATTTTTTCGTGGTCATGGAACCGGATATCAACGCCTTTGCCGGCCCCGGCGGCTACATCGGCGTCAATTCCGGCTTAATACTTTTGACCGAATCCGAAAGCGAATTGGCGTCGGTCATGGCTCACGAGATCGGCCACGTCACTCAACGCCATTTATACCGCTCGATCGAAAAAGCCAGCAAAATGTCGATACCGACCGTCGCCGCGACGTTAGCGGCCATTCTGGTCGCCACTCAATCGCCGAACATGGGCCAGGCAGCCCTGATGGCGGTCCAGGCCGGTAATATTCAGTTTCAGATCGATTTTACCCGCGAACACGAAAAAGAAGCCGATCGGGTCGGCATGCAGACGTTGGCCGATTCCAATTTCGATCCGCGCGCGATGCCGGTATTCTTCGAAAAACTAATGCAATCGACTCGCTATTACGGCAAGGGCGTACCTGAGTTTTTACGTACCCACCCGGTCTCCGAAAGCCGGATCGCCGACACCCGCGGCAGGGCTGAAACCTATGCCTATCGGCAAATTCCCGACTCGCTCGGCTACCTATTGACGAAAGCCAAGCTGATGGTCACCACCGCGAGCGATAAAAAATCGGCGCTAAAGCACTTCGCGACCTTGGAACTGCAGGGCACGACGGAACAGCGGGCGGTAGCGCGCTATGGCATCGGCTTGATCCACCAGGACGCTCAAGAATTCGCCCAGGCCTCAGAAATCTTTCAGCAATTGACCGACCAATATCCGAATCAACCGCAATACCCGTTCGCGCTGGCTAGAACCGCAATGGACAGCCACGACTATCAAAAAGCCAGCAACCTATTAAGCAAAACCAGCGAGCGCTTTCCCAGCAACGACGCGATCAAAATCGAACTCACCCGGGCGTTGATCAAAAACAGCCAGCCCGAGAGAGCGCGACAAGTCTTGCAATCAATGTCGGATTATCAAAAACAGCAACCCTTCTATTACGAGCTACTGGCGCAAATCCATGCCGATTTAAAACAACCGGCCGAATCCCACCGCTACATGGCCGAATATTATTTCGCCAGCGGCGATACTGAAGCCGCGATGACCCAAATCAAACTCGCCAGACAAGAAACCGATCTCAGCTTTCAACTACAAGCCATCCTCAACGAACGCCTGAATTTCTTCATCAGCGAGGAGGAGTCTCGCAAAGCAGAACGCTAAACAGCAATGTTAACAGGCACTTATCTATCGCAAACCCTTGTAATTCTCAAATAATTTCGAGGCAAAACAACCATCCCGAAATCGCGCATTTTTTGTTGGACAGTCGGAACTTTTTTCACTACACTTCGCCCACCTTTTACGGAGTGCATGCGACCCAAAGCGGTCGTAGCTTTAGGGGGAGGGAAGCGGCCTGTATAAAGGCTGAACAACAATAATAATTAGTGTAACTGCTTAACTAAACTGTCTTCGAGACAGGCGTCCACAACCATAACAACAATAATTACAACAACAGGACGGGCCCGCGTTAGCGGGCTTTTTATTGCCTATCGAATTTCCCCGCCTACGCGACTCTGTTCGACAATTGGCTAAGTCGGCCTTTTATCTTATAATCGAAGCCCCGCTTGGGCCGCGGCCCTAAGATCGAGCCGTCCTCAGTGCTCAGGCATCCTCACAAAACTCACCAAGGTTAAAACATGGCACGCGTTACCGTTGAAGATTGTTTAGAAAATGTCGAAAACCGTTTCAAACTGGTATTACTGGCCAGTAAACGGGCCAGACAATTGGAAAAAGGCGCGGACGAGTTCGTCCCGCGCGGTAAAGACAAAGATACCGTCGTGGCCCTGCGCGAGATCGCAGCCGGTTTTGTATCCGAAAGCAATGTCGACAGTCTGCATCGCGCCGGCTACGTTTCGGAAACCCATATCGAAATCTAAAGTCCATGCCCGAGACAGCCGCCAAACCCGCCCCGGCCCTACCCGCGATAGAGCATCCCGAAGAGAAACTGCTTCACCAGCTCTGCGAGGGCCTACGCGGCTATCTCGATGCCGACCAAGTCAACGACGTCGTCCGCGCCTACCATTACGGTGCGGCGGCACATTCCGGACAATTTCGCCGTAGCGGCGAAGCCTATATTTGTCATCCGGTTTCGGTGGCGATCACGCTGGCGAGCATGCACATGGATGTCCACGGCATCATGGCGGCGATCCTGCACGATGTCATCGAAGACACGCCGATCAGCAAGGAACAACTCGGTCTGCAATTCGGCGTCGAAGTCGCCGAACTGGTGGACGGCGTCACCAAATTGTCCAAAATCGATAGCCGCTCGCGTGCCGAAGCTCAAGCCGAAAACGTCCGCAAAATGTTTCTGGCAATGGCTCAGGATTTGCGCGTCATTGTCGTCAAGCTTGCCGACCGGCTGCATAACATGCAGACCATGGGCAATATGCCCTCCGACAAGAAACGCCGGATCGCCAAGGAAACCCTGGAAATCTACGCCCCGATCGCCAACCGACTCGGGATGAACGAGATCCGCCATCAGCTTGAATCGCTGGGGTTCAAGGCGCTCCACCCTTACCGTTATTCGGTGATTTCCAATGCCGTCAAAAAATCGCGCGGCAATCGTAAGGAAATCATCGACACGATCCAAAACGCGATCCAAAATCGCTTAAACGAAAGCAGTCTTAGCGCCACCGTGGCGGGCCGCGAAAAAAATATCGCCAGCATTTACCAAAAAATGCTGAACAAGCGCATCTCCTTCACCGATGTGTTCGATGTCTACGCCTTCCGGATTTATTGCGCCCAAGTCGACGACTGCTATCGGGCGTTGGGCTGCGTGCACAACCTTTACAAACCGGTGCCCGGCCGCTTCAAGGACTATATCGCCCTACCCAAGGCCAACGGCTACCAATCGTTGCACACGATTTTAATAGGACCCTACGGCGTGCCGATCGAGATTCAGATCCGCACCCACGACATGCATCGCATGTCCGAATCCGGGATCGCCGCGCATTGGCTGTACAAGTCGGATAAGGATAAAAGCGAGACGATACAGGCGCGCGCCAACGAATGGTTGCGCGATCTGCTGGAAATTCAAAAGTCCGCCGGCGATTCGCTGGAGTTCATCGACAACCTCAAGGTCGATCTGTTTCCGCAAGAAGTCTTCGTGTTTACGCCCAAGGGCAAGATCATCAAACTGCCGCGCGGCGCAACCATCGTCGATTTCGCCTATATGGTGCATACCGACGTCGGCAACGCCTGCATCTCGGCCCGGATCGACAAAAAGCTGGTACCGCTGCAAACCAAGTTGGAAAACGGCATGACCATCGAAGTCATCACCGCCGCCTGGGCCCGCCCCAACCCGTTGTGGCTGAACTACGTCACGACCGCCAAGGCCCGCAGTTGTATTCGCGCCTATCTGAAGAACTTCAAACAACAGGAAGCGATCAACCTCGGTCGCCGCCTGCTGGAAAAAGAACTGCAAAGCATCGGCATCCAGCTTGAACAGGTCGATAACAGCCGAATTCTGCAAGTGTTGCAAGTCTTGAAAAAGCACTCGTTGAACGACTTGCTGGAAGACATCGGTCTCGGCAACAAAATGCCGTTCCTGGTCGCGAAACACATCGCCCAAACCGACGTCAACGCCGCGGTCAAGCTGCACGACAACGTGCCCAAGGCCAGTACGCCGCTGATCATCAAAGGCACCGAAGGCATTGTCGTCAGCCTGGCCAAATGTTGCCGGCCAATCCCCGGCGATCCGATCATCGGCTTCTTCAATCCTGGCAAGGGCATCGTCGTTCATCACCACGAATGCCGCAACAGCAACGAAGTCAGAAAAAAACAAACCAGTTGGCTGGACGTGGAATGGAGCCCGGAAGCCAGCGGCGAATTCCCGGCCGAGATCCGCATCGAGTTATTGAACCAACGCGGTTCGCTAGCGACGATCGCCTCGACGATATCAGGGATGGACTCGAACATCGAAAACATCACCGTCGTCAGCCAGGACGATCGAGTGTCGGTCGACCTGCTGATCCTGGCGGTGCGCGACCGGGTCCATCTGGCCAACATCATCCGCAAACTGAAAAAACTTTCCATCGTTTTAAAAATCACCCGCATCAAGGCCTAACATGAGCAAGGAAATCATCTCCACCCCGAATGCCCCGCAAGCGATCGGCACCTATTCTCAAGCCGTCAAAGTCGGCGATACCGTTTACCTGTCCGGCCAGATCGCTCTCGACCCGGCCACGATGCAAGTGGTCGAAGGCGACGTCGCCGTCCAAATCCGCCGCGTGTTCGATAATCTGCAAGCCGTCGCCCAAGCCGCCGGCGGCGATCTCGGCGACATCGTCAAACTCAACATCTTTTTGACCGACCTCGGCAACTTCGCCACCGTCAACGAAATCATGGCCGAATATTTCAGCCAACCCTACCCCGCCCGCGCCGCTGTCGGCGTGGCTTCTCTACCCAGAGGCGTCGGTGTTGAAATGGATGGCGTGATGGTCTTGGCTAACTGATCATTCATCGCCGCGCTACCACATCCGGAGCGCGAACTCGGTGCCGACTTGCAGGCACGGACCTTCCCCTCGGTCAGTACGCTTTCCGCTTAGGCCAATCCAAGACCAGGCTTTATCAAAGGAATCCAGGCGAGGACTCCAGAAACAATTCGGTGCGAGAGACCTCGGTTTTACCGATCTCTTTCAAGGAATCGGATCGCCACCGTCGATGCCTCCAGCAAAGGCCTGCCGATCCGTACCCTAAGTTTGAAACACCGACAGCACTTGCAAAAAGCTCGGTTCGGGCGAAGCCTGCAAATGCAGACGCTCGCCGGTAATCGGGTGCGGAAAATCCAACGCGGTGGCCGCGAGCATTAATCGCCCTTGACCGAAACGCTCGGCGAAATAACGGTTGTGGCGGCCTCGGCCGTGATTGGCGTCGCCGATGATAGGGTGACTGATATGTTTCATATGCCGGCGCAATTGATGCTTTCGACCGGTTTCCGGGCACAACTCGACCAGACTGTAGCGACTCGTCGAATGGCCTTCAATCTCAACCGGGATTTCCGTCGTCGCCAGGCGCCGGTAACGGGTGCGGGCTTCACGCTCGGGCTGCGACTCGCCTTTCCGCCGCCGGTCTTCCGGCTCGTCGCGTAAAGGGTGATCGATCAAGCCGTGTTCCGGCAACCAGCCGCGTACCATCGCCAGATAGGTTTTGGAAACCTGACCCGCCATCAGCGTTTTGCCTAAGACACTCGCGGTACTCGGGTCGCGAGCGAACACTAATAGACCGGAAGTGGGACGATCCAGCCGATGCACCGGGTAGACGTGCTCGCCGCCGTTCATCGCTCGTGCATATTGCAGAGCGAACTCGGTTTCGTGCTTATCGATGGGACTGCGATGCACCAGTAAGCCAGCCGGCTTGTGTACGGCCAACAGCCACGGGTCCCGGTAAAGCTCGGTTAGCGGATTACACTCTAACGACATCGACGATTCGCTGGCCGATGTTGATATAGCCTAATTCGAGCGCGGCGAACTAAGAAGAACCTTGCGCGCCGACACTCAACCCGGCTGGCCGTCCAGGCGCGGCGCGGTCAATATTGGCGCATAGTAAAACGCAAACAGCGAAAACGCCGCCAGCCAACAATAGGCTGATGCCATCACCAGGCCGCCGTACCAGGTCGGCACCAGTGCAGGGACCAGCACCCGGAACAAGGCCGCCAGATTGACGGCGATAAAGGCGATCGCAATCACGTTGGAGGCTTTCAAGGCGCGTCCGGTGTGGCCGAGCGCGACCCTCGCCATCATGCCCAAGGTCAAAATCCCGATCCCGCCAACCGTGAATGCATGCAAGGCCAAGGCGGGCGCCACCCATTCAAACGCCGACAGCGCCACCAGAACGAAACCGACAATCACCCAAGCGTAGCCGATATACAACACCCACAGCAGCGGCACATACCAGATTCGCGGGTTGTACCAACCGCCGACGCGCAACAGGCTCAAAACCGCTGCCGCAAACGCCGCCGCCGCCAGAAACAGACCGGAAACGCCGATCAACAATAATAGAAATACCGCCGCGCCGGCCAAGATTGCCGCGATGTCCAAGGCCGGGCTACGAATGCAGATGACCCCCGACAAACCCCGTTCGGTAAAAAACGGGAACACCCGGCCGGCGATCACTAAAATCATCACGACCACCAGTCCCGCCATCAAATTCAGCCCCCGCGCGGCTCCGGCGACAGACCAGCCCAGCACTTCGCCGTGTATCCAGGCATTCGCCAGTGCCATCAGCAGTAGCAACGCGACGAACACCCCGTGTTGATATTGCCGGGTTTGTAAGATCGGTCGAGCGACAAAGTAAGTCAACGCCGGCAGAAAACTCCAATCGACCGCCGCGATTAACACGTCCGGCAGCCATTCGGAATAAAACGGCAGCACCCTGCCGTACAACCACAGAAAACTCAAGGATGCCAATTGATCCGGGCTGACCGTCTGCCGCGAGGTCCAGTTGGCGACGGCGGTCAACAAAAATCCGGCGATCACCGCCGAGGTGTAGCCCAGCAACATTTCGTGAGCATGCCAGAGCGTGCCTGGAAAATAGTGGTCGACATGCAGATTGCCGTTGGACATCGCGTTCCAAAGCCCAATCAAAGCCAGCGCCGATAAACCCGCCAACGCGAAAAACGCCCGAAAGCCCATCGCGAACAGCGGATAATCAAAAACCGGTTTGTTATTCATGCAAGCGCTCCTCCAGCCAATCGATTTCGTGATCCGAGAATCCGGCGATTATACGCACTTCTCGGTTAAACGGGCCCTTGGGCTTGCCTTGGTAATGCGTCAATAACAAGGTTTGGTAGTGCTGTTCCGGATTTAGTCCGCGTTCGGCCGACAAGCGCTTGAACCAATAGGAACCCCGCTCGACGTGGCCGATTTCATCCTGGTAAATCTGCGTCAGAACGGCAACCCCCGGCACATCGCCCAATGCCTGAAGCTTCGCGATCATGCCCGGCGTCACATCCAGGCCGCGCGCCTCCATGCAACGCGGCACCACGGCCAGACGGGCCAGCACATCGCCGACGGTATCCTCCGCATGCGTCCACAAGCCCCGGTGCGCGGGCAAATCGCCGTAATCCACCGAATAGCGGCGCATGTGCTCGCGAATCATCTCGAAATGTTCGGCCTCCTCGGCGGCGACGGCCAGCCAATCCCGATAAAAATCGGCCGGCAGGCCGCGAAATCGGTAGACCATGTCCCAAGCCAGATAAATCGCGACGAATTCGATATGCGCCAACGCATGAAAGAATGCCGCCTTGCCAGCATCGGAATCCAAGCGCCGCCGCGGCATGTCGCGCGGCATCGCCAGGATAGGCCGAGCCGGAAATACGGTATCGGCCATCGCCAGAACTCGGCCGGTATCGTCAAAGGCCAGCGCCCCGGCATCGCAAAGCTGCTTCGCACGCCGTGTGTGGTTTAACTTGGCGGCGATATCGCCGTCGAATAAACAATGTTCGGCAATCTCGAATAAATTTTCCAAATTCTCTCCGTTACCGCCGGTTATCAAAGGCCGGGAATCGGCCGAAACAGCGGTCAGAAGCGAGATTTTAACGGATAGCACCACGCTCGGCGCGCGCCGGCGGCAGACGATTCACGGTTAGAGGTGGAAATAGGCAATGGTTTTCTCGAGCGCGCCGGAAATACCCTCCAACTCCCGAGCGGCATCCGAGGTTTTGTGGACGGCTGTCGAGTTGTCTACCGTCATTTGCGCGATGCGCTCGACGTTACGGGCAATTTCGGAACAAGCGATGTTTTGCTCATGGATCGCGGCGGTGATTTGTTGAATGTGTAGCGCAACGTTCGCGGAGCTATTTTCGATCTCGTCGATCGACAAACCCGCCTGTCTGGCCAAGTCCGCGCCGGCATCGACCTGTGCCACTCCCGCCGACATCGTCGTCACCGCGCTTTGGGTGCCGCTTTGGATTTTCGCGATGGTTTGGGCGATTTCCAAGGTCGAACGCGAGGTGCGTTCGGCCAACTTGCGCACTTCGTCGGCGACCACCGCGAACCCCCGCCCCTGCTCGCCGGCCCGAGCCGCTTCAATCGCGGCATTCAAGGCCAGCAAATTGGTTTGATCGGCAATGCCGCGAATCACGTTGACGATGGCAGTCACTTCATTGGACTGCTGTTCCAGGCTGGCGATAGCCGCGGCCGAATCGGCGACCGCGGCGGCGATGTTGGCCATTCCGGAGGCCGCCCGCAAAATCACCTCGCGGCCCGCGCTGGAAATTTGCTCGGTTTGGCGGCTGATTTCGCGGGCGGAACTGGCGCTGTTGGCGACTTCGCTGATACTGGCCGTCATCTGTTGCACGGCGGCGGCGGTCGTGTTGGCGGCTTCGCTTTGAACGTAAGAAGCCTTCGATACTTCATCGGCGGTCTCCGCCAATCGATGCGCCGCCAGCGCGGCCCGATGCGAACCTTGCTCGATCGCACCGACAATATCGCGCAATTTATCGCGCATGCTGGCCATCGACGCGACCACGCTAGCGGCATCTCCCGGCTTGACCGGAATCTTGACCTTTAAATTGCCGGCGGCGATTTGACTGGCGATGTCGCTGACCTCGAACGCTTCGCCGCCCAGCTTGCCGAGCACCCCGCGTACAATGAACACTGCGGTGGTCAGGGAGAACAACACCACCACCAAACCCAAGCCCAGGTTAGTCCATTTCAACCCGGCAAATTGCGCCAACATGTCCGCGATTTGCCTATCCATCTTATCGGTCTGGGCGTCGCCGAGTTTGCCGATCAATCGAACGTATTCGCTAATGTTGCCGCGTAGCGTGTTGACCAGATACCGCTTGGCCTCGTCCGCCATTCCGGACTTCACCAACTCGACGTACTGTTTGCGATTGTCGGTATAGGTTTTACGAGCGGCGAGGGTCTCGGCCAGCAATTGCTTGTCCGCCGGATCGGCGACGGCGGCGTTCAAAAACTCGAAGCTGGCGGTGATACTCGCGCTATTGGCGGTCATCTCGTGGGTAATCGCTTCGATCTCGCCGGGATCGCTGGTTTCACCCAGTAACAGGGTATTGGCCCAGTTGCGCAACACGTTCATGCGAATGTTGTTGGCATGCGCCGTGGTCGGATACACCGTCTCCGAGATAAACTTGGCGCCGTCGCCCACTTCGCTGCTCTTGAAATGCGTCACGCCGACCATCGCGACGTTCAAAATCACGACTCCGCTGAGACTCCAGGCCAATAACGTGGCAATTTTCAAATTCGCCAACATATCTGCTTCTCCCTTATCAAGACGATGAGTGTCAGGGAAGTATAGACAACAAGCGAAAGCGTGGTTTCGTGAAGCGCGTTGACTGAATAGAGGGCCATCAAGCCGGCCGGGAAATACCGCCGACCGACACTGTTACGGGAACACGAGACTGGTAACTCGTTGTACCAAGTACCCCGGCCGATCGGCGGGATTCGGATACTGGCGCCAAGCCCGTGTTATCGCTCGGCGCCTATCTGGAAGATGGACTTAGTGACTGCAACCGGCACCGTGAACATGGCCGTGAGACATTTCGTCGGCGGTGGCCGGACGCACATCGACCACTTCGACGTCAAAGGTCAAGGCCTCGCCCGCCAGCGGGTGATTGCCGTCTATCGTGACGTCGTCGCCGTTGATTTCAGTCACGGTGATGACGCCGGAACCGTAATTGACGTCGGCGTGAAATTGCATGCCGACTTCGACCTCCATGTCGCCGAACATGGTTTTCGACACGACTTGCTTCATTTCTTCTTGAATTTCGCCGTAAGCCTGATCGGGCGCTATCGTGACGTTGAATTTATCGCCGATTTGCTTGCCGGCCAACGCCGCTTCCAAGCCGGCGATGATGTTGCCGGCGCCGTGCAAATAAACCAACGGTGCTTCGCCGCGCGAACTGTCCAGCTGCTCGCCGTCCCGGTTGGTTAAGGTATAATGAAAGGAGACTGCGGTATTATTGGTAATCTGCATAAAGCGCCTTGATAGGAAAAAATTTGAAGGCGCCATAATATAACCTTTTCCCCGAAAATACATGTCGCGCTGGAGACCTCCCCGCCCTAAATCGTCGCCGTATATCACCGCCGCCGGCTATCAAACCTTGGAGCTCGAGCTGAAACAACTTTGGGAACGGCGCAAGCACGTGACCGCCGCGCTGGCCGCCGCCGCCGCCGAAGGGGATCGCTCGGAGAACGCGGAGTACATCTACCGCAAGAAGGAACTGCGTGAAATCGATAGACGCATACATTATCTACAAAAGCGCCTGCCCGGCCTGACCGTGGTCGCCGAAAAACCCGCCCGCCAAGACCAAGTGTTTTTCGGCGCCTGGGTCACCTTGGAAACAATGGAGGGGGAAGAAATGACTTATCGCATCGTCGGCGCCGACGAAATCGACACGTCCGGCGGCTTGATCAGCTTGGATTCGCCACTGGCCCGCGCGCTGCTGAAAAAGCTGCTGGACGATGAGGTCGTGGTGCGCCATGCCGAGCAAGAAACCCGCTACTACATTACCGAAATTCGTTACTAAGGCCCATGAGCGCTCGCGCCGCTTGGTTACGTTTCAAGTTGTTGTTCGCCGCCGCCATATTAACCGTGCTGGACATCGGCCCGGTGCCGCTGTTCGGAATATTGATGATCTGGATCATCGCGTTTCGGCCGCGTTGGTTCAAAACCTTGCTGGACCGGGTTTACGAGACCTGAGCCATGCCTAAAACCGATCTCCCGCTTTTCGTCTACGGCACCCTGCGCGCCGGCTGCGGTCCCGCCCACCAGGATGTTTTGAGCGGCGCGGCGGCCTTGGGGCCGGCGAGCTTGACTGGAGCGCTTTACGATGTCGGCGACTACCCGGCCGCTGTCGCCGGCGACGGCCAATACCTGATCCACGGCGAACTTCATGATTTACGCGGCGATGCCGAGCTGTTGGCCCGCCTGGATGCCTACGAGGAATGTTCCGCCGAATTTCCCGAACCGCGCGAGTACCGCCGCGAAATCGTCGAAGTCACCCAAAATCAGCGTATCCGCCCGGCCTGGGCCTATTTGTACAACCGGCCAACCCACGGACTACCCCGCATCGAATCCGGCGATTACCGCCAGTATCTGACCCTGTTAAATCCATGATTACCGTGATCCAACGCGTCCGTCACGCCGAAGTGGTCGTGGACGGCATCGAAATCGGCCGGATCGGCCCAGGCATCCTGGCCTTGGTCGGCGTCGAAAAGCCCGACACCCGAAAAAGCGCCGACCGCCTGCTGGAACGCATTTTAAGCTACCGGATCTTCGCCGACGCCCAGGGCAAGATGAACCTGAGCCTGCGCGACATCGGCGGCGGCCTGCTGTTGGTGCCGCAATTCACGCTGGCGGCCGACACCGATAGCGGCAACCGGCCCAGCTTTACCGCCGCCGCGCCGCCGGCACTGGGCCGCGACTTGTTCGCCTATCTGCAAGGTCGCGCGCGCGACCTCCATCCCGGCGCGCAATTCGGCCGCTTCGGCGCCGACATGCAAGTCTCGCTGACCAACGACGGCCCGGTGACCTTTACATTACGCAGCGCGGATAAGTCCGAGCGATAACGATCATCCCGCTCCACCGTTACCGCCGCCCGGCTGAACGCCTGCGCTCCGCTCCGGCTGTCCGTCCGGACTCGTGCCTGCCTGCCCGAAGCGCCTTCAACCTAGGGCAAGACGGAAACCGAAGAAGTTGTAGTAGCGCTCGGCAGGCTGGTCTCTGCGACGGATCGCGGAACGCACGAACCCGCCACGGTCGCTCCAGCAGCCGCCGCGCGACACGCGGGCAACGTCTCGATCCGTTGGATCGAACAGCGGATCGGTGACATTGTCGCTGCCCAAATCCTCCCGCCAGCCGTCCCGGCACCATTCCCAGACATTGCCGTGCATTTCGTACAAGCCCCAGGGATTGGCCGGCAGGTGTTTTACCGCCACCGTGGCTGCCCGGTATTCGCCTTCTTCACCGCCAGCATACGGGAATTGGCCGTTGTAGTTGACTTGCCGCGGGCTGATGTTATCGCCGAAACTGAACGGAGTTTCGGTGCCGGCCCGGCAGGCGTACTCCCATTCGGCTTCGCTGGGCAACCGGGCCTGCAATCCGCCGATTTGCCGGTTTAACCATTCGATAAAAATTTGTACGTCTAGCCAACTGACCGTTTCGACCGGCTTGGCGGGATTGTCGTTAAAACGGCTGGGATTCTCGCCCATCACTGCGTGCCACAATGCTTGGGTGCAGGCGGTATCGGCCAACCAGTAGCCTTGGCTCAGCCTCACCCGGTGCCAAGTTTCTTGAGCGTCATCCCAAGGCTCGCGCTCCGGCTCGTCCGGCGGCGATCCCATCCAAAAACTGCCCGGCAACAGCCAGCGGAAACGCTGAATGACGCCTGAATAATGCAACTCGGCAAACAAGCCGAACCCATCTTCGCCCCAGGCGCTGGCCCAAGGCGGCGGAAAGTTGGCGGGCAATAAGTGGTGGTCGTTGCTCATACGGTCTGTTCGAGTAACTGGTGGCTAGCGTAGCGGCCGGAAGCGCCTTCAACCTAGGGCAAGACGGAAACCAATGCTGATGATACGGCTGCCAGGCTGGAACCTGAAACGGATCGCGGAACGTACGAGCCTGCCGTTAAAGTCCCAGCTGCCGCCGCGCAACACGCGGACAACGCCTCGATCCGTTGGATCGAACAGCGGGTCGGTGACATCGTCGCTGCCCAAGTCCTCCCGCCAGGCGTCCCGGCACCATTCCCAGACATTGCCGTGCATTTCGTACAAACCCCAGGCATTGGCCGGCAGGCTTTTTACCGCCACGGTGGTTTGCCGGTATTCGCCCTTTTCGCCGTTATGGTAAGGGCGACTGCTGTCGTAGTTGACTTGTCGTGGACTGATGTTGTCGCCGAAATTGAACGGGGTTTCGCTGCCGGCCCGGCAGGCGTACTCCCATTCGGCTTCGCTGGGCAACCGCGCCCGCAGTCCGCCGATTTGCCGGTTCAACCGTTCGATAAAGGTTTGTACGTCGTGCCAACTGACCGTTTCGACCGGCTTGACCGGATCGTCGTTAAAATGGCTGGGATTTTCGCCCATTACCGCTTGCCAGAACTGCTGGGTGCAGGCGGTGTCGGCCAGCCAGTAGCCTTGGCTCAAGGTCACCAAATGCTGTGTTTCGTCATCGTATCGTTCCGGCTCGGAAGCCGGCGAACCCATCAAAAGACTACCCGGCTCTATCCAGCGGAAACGCTGCGTTACCGTATTGAACTGTAAATCGGCGTACAAACCGTAGCCGTCCACGCCCCATTCGCTGGCCCAAGCCGGCGCGACGAATGGCTGGATCGCGATTTCCCGGCGGCCGGTATGCAGCCAAAGTTGTTGGTCACTTTCGCGGCTAAATGGTGTTGCGGCCGCTTGCAACAGCGGATCGGCCAATAAAGGCTGTTGCAACCAATACCACGGCCGATAATGCCGGGTGTGCCCGGCCGATTGCAGCGACCACAGCACGACCGGTCTATCCAGTTTCAGGGTTAACAGACGTTGCCGGCCCGGCTCGGCCGGGGCATGGGGCCGCCGGTCCACCATCGCCAGCGTCCCGTCGTGGCGCCACAGCAGATCGACGGTTAGCGGGGCTATCGGCGGTTGACGTTGCAGCCAATCCGCGCCGTTCAAACCGGCCGGCAAGGGCCGGCGATCCAAAAGCCGGTGGCGGCTAACCGCCACCGACAAGTGGTTCAGGTAATCCTCGCCGGCCAGGCTGGCGGCGGCGTGCTGCAAATGATGGTCTGCGATGTTCAGCAGCAAATGCCGTTCGGCCGGCTGGTACTGGTCGCCATCCGGCGTTTGCAGGCTTTGGGTGAGTTTACGAAAAAACCGCCGGGCATTTTGGGCGTGCTCGGTTTCCGGCACCGCCGACTCCGCATTCACCAGGCCGCACCACATTAGGGTTTCTTCATGATGAATCATTTGCGGCAAGCCGGCATGGTAATCGCGCAGACACGCCAGCAAGCGTTGCTGTAACGCCGGTTCAAGCCCGGAAAACTGCCGTTGCAGCTCGGCCGCCGCGATTTCATTGACCGCGCAGGCGGTGGCGGCGGTATTCAAGCGAGCGTCCAGCCAGACCGCGCCTTCCAGGCCGGCGTTATCGGCCTGCGTCGGCAAACTAAGCCGCAATGCCCTGAGCAAGGCCGGTTCGGCGCGGGTCGCCATTGCCAGCCAGATCAGCAATAGCCGGTAAGCCGGGTCGGTGTCGTCCTGCGCGCCGGCTTGATGCTGCGGCGATAATTTGGCGATAGGCCGCAGACTGTTATCGGGGCCGAGGCGAAGCAACGGCATTAAATTCGCGGTTTCCGCGACCAATTGGCCGTGCGCCAGCGGCGCGGCGATCAAACAGGCGATGTCTTGACGGCGCAAGCCTTGCAAGCGCCGCTGCCAGTGGTGCCGGGCCGAGGGCCGGATGGCGTCGAGCATGCCCAGATCGCTGGCGATCAACAGGGTTTCGCCGCTGTCGGCGCTCGGCCAGGGCCTGGTTTGCGTGCCGCCGCTCGCCGGCCAAACATGCAGCCGTTCCGCATCCGAGCGGTACAGCAGCGACACGCTTAATCGCTCTCTCAACAATGGCTGCAGATGGCCGGCCAGCCAGCGCCAGTCGTCCCAGTAGGGCGTCAGCCGGTCGGAAAAATCCAGAATCAAATGCAGTTTGGCCGGCCAGCATTGGCGGATTTGCCTAGGCAAGCGGCTGACCGGTTTGGCTTGCGCCAATTGCCGGGTCAGGCTGGCCACGTCCAAGCCGGCCGAATGACGCCGGCTGACGGTTTGATGCAGACGCGGCCACAGCCGGGTCCACGGCACCAAGGGCTGAAACGGCGGCGCGGTCGCGTCCGCGTTCCAGGGCGCTTGGTCGGCATCGCTCAATACGCCGTAGTCGGTGGCCGCCGCCGGCTTTTGCCAGTATTCGGAACTGGCGACGAGTTCCAAGCGTTGGGCATGCATGGGCCGGAACAGGCCGCGCGGTAATCGGGCCGCCCCGCCGTCTGAGATTAAGTGACTCTCAAAGCCGGTTCCGGTCAGAGTCCCAACACCGGGATCTACATTGACGCTTTTCGGCGAAAACTCGAAACCCAGCACCTCCGCCAGCGCCATCAAGCGTTCGTCGTCCGCGTGCCTATGGTCCGCCAGCATTTGCAGCAAATCGGCGCGGCCGAGCGCGGATTGGTTGGCGATGTCTATCCGCATGGTGCTAAGGATTCCGCTAAAAATAACTTCCCGAAATGAATTTGTCCCGCCAAACCGTTCGTGCTGAGCCTAGTCGAAGCATGAACGGTTTGGCGCGGTGGATGCCCGGATTTTCCCGTCCATCCTTCGACAAGCTCAGGACGAACGGGAAAATCCTTGTAACCCGAAACAGGGGAGTTATTTATAACCACATCCTAAGCGCTTAGCGAGGCGCTCTTGCGGTAGGCAAAGTCGCAGACCCGATCCAACCACTGTTGTTGTTGCGCGGGATTGTTGCGCGCCAGGCTGTCCAGACCGCGCAACAAATCCAGGTACTCCGCCAATCCCGGCAAATGGGCTTCGCCGCGCAATTGCGCTCTGTCGTCCATCAATCGTTGCGCGGCTTGCTCGAGGAGGGTTTGTGCCATCGCCGGCCGGCCGTCGCCGGCCTGGGACGCATCGTCGGGATCGCGGTAATGGCTGCGCGCCCTAGCGATGAGCCATTGCTTGAAATCGGCATCCGCCGCCAACGGCAACACCAGGCAACGGCGCACGAAGGCCGCCGGCAATTCCCGGTCTTCGTTGGTGGTGACGATGATCAATGGTTTGTGCTGACGGGCTTTGACCTCGTAACCGTCTGCACACGGCAAGCGAAAACCGTTGTTGGCCAATACCTCCAGCAGACTGTTCGGTAATTCGCTGTCGGCTTTGTCGATTTCATCCAACAGCAACACGCAGCCCTTGGTTTCTGCGCGTTGAGCTTGCCGAAACGCTTGGCCTGATTGATCGGTCAATTCCGCATCCGGCCGCTGCGCGTGGACTTCGTGTTCGCGTAGCCATTGTTCAGCGCCCCGCCAATCGATAGACCACCATAACGGGCCGGGGGCTATGTAATGGCTGACGTCCTTGGCGCGCGGCTCTCGGGCCTGGGCATCGGCCAAGCGCGCGACCGCATCGAAACGCCACAACAATTCCTGCGGCTCGCTACGGGCGGTAACGACTTCGTAGACGAAGGCGCGCTCGAACATTTGCGCCGCCGCCCGCGCCAGATCGCTTTTGCCGGTACCCGGCAAACCGCGCACCAGCAACGGCCGGCCGCTGGCCTCGGCCAGGCGGATGGCGTCCTGGCAACGGCCGTCGAGCAGATAATGGCTTTCGGGCCATGTCCCGACGGCCGGGAGATAATAGGTGACGGGGTCGGGGCGCTTGATGTCGGTCATGAGTTGTTAACTGAGCAGGGGAATAAGGATTTGACTGATTTTTTCGATGCTGCCGGTAATGCTGGCGATATTTTTAAAGCCTTCCAAGGTTTTTGCGGCGGCGGCCAGCACTGTCTTATCGGCTTGCGGTTTAGCGATTTCGGACTTGACCGTGTCGGCGGCGGCGGCGATTTCGGCATAGTGTTTTTTGCCGATACTATCGTCCTGGTCGGCGGCGGTTTTTAGCCGCTCCAGTTCGCCGGACAAGGCTTGTTCAATGCGGTTATCAACGCTTTGGGTGATGTTCGTTCCTGGACTATGCTGCACGTAATTATTGAAATTAAACGTGTTGGATTGGTTGCTCATGTTGGTTTCCCGTGGTGTGGTTGGTTCAGGGGCCTGGCTGTTTTGATGGGCTTTTGCATGTTCGAACAACATGCCGCGAATATCGTTTTCGCTGACGTGCAGGTACTCTTTTTCGTCGCCGGACCTGCCGTCGCCGTAAACAAAAACCGGCAGGTATCGACCAAACTGCTTCAGAAAATATTCGGCGACATCGGCGTTACTGAAAGGGTGTTTGTCCAAGTACTGTTGATCGATGCAAATGCCTTTCAGGGGACGGTCCTTGGGGGATGTGTCATACCGGCGCAAGCGTCCAAGCAACAAACCCATGGCATCTTCGCTTTCCGCGGCCGGATCGGCCAGTTTACGCAACAAAGCCTTGGCGATTTCCCGGCATTCGCGTTCTATGTTCCAGGTGCCGCTCGGCGGTTGATAATGGCTGTGATCGAAAATATCGGATTTCCGACAGCCGTTGCTGAATTCGCCATGCGCATAATCGGGAATCGTCGCTTGGTTGTGCCGGCTAGCAGCCAACAAATCCAGGGTTTGGGTAAATTTGAACGGTACGCGGTTGATCGCGTCGGCGTTGGCCTCGTCTTTGCGCACCAATGTGTGTAGCAGATAGGCCAATAACTCTTCCGCATCCTGGCGACCGGTCCTATCTTGTAGGGCATCCAGCAGATGCAACACTTGCAGCCGACGCCCTTCGTCGTCCGCTTGGTTGACCAAATAGGCCGCGAAGTCTTTGCAGTCCTGTAATGTGCCGGCGTCGGAAAAGGATGTGTCGAAACCCTTATTGATACGAGCCACGTAATCGGCTACCAACGATTGTAAATCGTGGCGCCGCAATTGCTCGGCCAGCAAGTCTATGAGCGCTTGCCGCTGGTGTGGAACGCCGTGATTGTTTGCTTGCGCGGCTTCGAGAATTCGATCCGCTCTCGGCGGCTGGCCGTTTTGACGTTGAGAGTCGTCGGCACTACCGGTATCGGAGTTGTCCGAATCGCGGCCGAAGCCACTCCTACGCCGAGTTGTTTCGTTATCCGGGGCGATCATCCTTGCATGATCGTTGGGAAGACCATTTTGAGGCGCTAATACAACGCGCGGGCCAATGGCCGGCTTCAGGTTCGCCGGTTGATTGGTCAATACCCGATAGAGCTTTTGATAATCCGCCTGGATTCTATAAGTCGTGCCGCCTTTGAGTATCAGCGGCACGTGATCGATGCTGCCGTTGTCCGGTATCAGCGGCAGAAACTTGGTGTTTTTTTGAAATTGATCGTACAGCGTTTGGCTGATCAGCAAACCTTCGATATTCACGCCTATGCCGCCTAATCTGTCGTCGCCTTTGAAACGTTTCAGATAAGTCTCGGTACAAATTACCAACACAAAATCCGCCCATGCGATTTGCCGTTCCATCCAACGTATCCAGCCCTCGGCCGGCGCACCGTTGACGTAGCGATCGATTATGCAATCTATGCTTTCATCACGCAGCCGCTTGGCCAAAGCCAGCACATCCGCGCGGTGCTCGGGCGAATCATGGCTGTAACTGATGAATACCTTGGGCGCGGTTTGTTGATCCAAGTACCAATCCTTTGTCGGTTGTCTTTGCTTGGTCCGACGGCGATGCCGGATGAGTTGACGGTTAATGCGGACTCGGATCGAATGCTAGCAAAATCGGTCCTGGTCCGCCAGACTCGCGGCCACCCAAAGCCCGTCAAACGACCATATCCTCAGACAATAGCGCCAATTCGCAAGCCAATGCCCGAGACCACTTTTGCCCCGGCGAATATCGCTGATCGGCGTGTGAGCGGCTTTAGCCGCGTTGGACAACATGCAAAAGGATGAAAGTCGCATAGACCTATAACCTCAATACGAAACTGCCCCTACTCTCCCGCGCCGCACCGTGTAGCCGCAACCGGGAATTTCGCCGCCATAAATAAAACTGTGTTAAATAACATACTTTAATTTGCCAACTCTGCCTCCCCTGCCTACAATGTCGCCACTTTTAACACCACACCAAAGGGAAAAAATAATGAAAATAAGCCATGTCGTATTGCTGGTTAATTTGGCCGCGGCCACGTTATTGACCGGTTGCGAAGCCAGCAAACCGGCCACCGAAGCCAACGCTCAACCCGTTGTCGCAGCGCCCGCCGCGGCCACCGAGGCGGCGGCGCCCGCGCCGGTCGCAACACCGACGCCCGCCGTCGAACCCAAACATTGCGACAAACACCACGCCGCAACCGACGAACACGACTGCATCGCTCATTGCGCCAAAAGCAAGGGCAAGAAAAACAAAGCCTGCATCAAACATTGCAAAAGCCATGTAGCGCCTCATCACGATTGCGCCAAACATTGCGCCGATCATCCCGCTGAAAAAGACAAAGCCTGCGCCGAACACTGCACCCAAGATGCAAACGCCCCGGCCCACCAATGCCACACCGAGCATTGCGACCACCACGCTTCGGCCGCCGCGAAAACCTGCGATACCGGGCACTGCGCGCATCACAAGGGCGCCGCCGCTCATCAATGCGGCACGGAGCATTGCGCGGCCCACGGCGGTAACATGGCGGATTGCTGCGGCGACGCTCACAAGTGCGACATGTAACGCCAGCCGACAAACCACCCGCACCCACAAAAAAGCCGGCGAAAGCCGGCTTTTTTGTGGGGCGTTGATCCGGCCTTACCAAGGCATGACCTTGCCATCGCCAAAACGCAGAAAGCTACCGGATTGGGCCGGCGTGTATCCGTCGATAACGTTGATCATGCCGGAAACGCTTTCGTGAGCATCGATCAATGCGTTTGGTCCGCCCATATCGGTTCTGACCCATCCCGGATGTAGAATCAACACACCGATACTTTGCGGCGCCAAGTCGATCGACAGGCTTTTCATCGCCGCGTTGACGCCGGCCTTGCTGGACCGATACAAAATACTGCCGCCGCTGGTGTTGTCCGTCATGCTGCCCATCAGACTGCTGACCGTGACGATCAGTTTGCGCTGTCCCGCTTGCAGATTGGGCAACAGCGCCTCGGCCAATTTGACCGGCGCCAGCGTGTTGATCGTCAATGTATCGAGCCAGGTGGAATAATCCAGATTGCCGAATCCATGGCCGCTTCGGTCGCCGTAGACGCCGGCATTGTTCAACAATACATCGATCGGCGTGCCACGTAGTTCGGCGGCCAACGCGTCGATTTGCCCAAAGTCCGCGATGTCCGCCGCCAGCACTTTCACTCGATCCGAATCGGCTGCCAGCGTCAATAGTGCCTCGGCATCGTCAGGGCATCGGCAAACCGCGAGCACCCGCCAACCGGCTGCCGAATACTGTCTACAAAACTCCAATCCCAAGCCGCGATTGGCACCGGTAATCAACACGGTTTGCATAAAATCTCCCAAATTTAAAAGCGATAGAGTCAGCCCAATTGCGCCTGCGCCAGCCTTACCCAATAACTGGCGCCCAGCGCAAGTATGTCGTCGTTGAAATCGTAACTGGCGTTGTGCAGCGTGCAAGGTCCCGCGCCGTGACCGGCGCTGCGATGATCGCCGTCGCCGTTACCCAGAAAGCAATAACAACCGGGCAAGACTTGCAACATGAATGCGAAATCTTCGGCGCCCATCGTCGGCACCTGCGGCAATACCCGCCGCTCGCCGACCATATCAATCATGACTTGCCTGACTTGCTCGACCGCCTCCGGTTCGTTGACCGTGGCCGGATATAGCCGCTGAAATTCTAAGTCGCCGGTCATTCCGTGGGCCAAACAAGTATGCTCGACCAATTGCGCCATCCGCGCCTCGATCAAGTCCAGCAAGTCGGCGGAAAAAGTCCTGACCGTACCGGCCAGTTCGCAACGGTCGGCAATGATGTTAGTGGCCTCGCCGGCGTTCAACATCGTCACCGAAATCACGCCGCTGTCGAGCGGGTTGGCGTTGCGGGTCAGTATGGTCTGGAAGGCGGTAATCAACTGGGCCGCGACCGGAACCGGGTCCAGCCCCAAATGCGGCATTGCCGCGTGGCAGCCCTTGCCGTGCACGACGATTTTAAAGCGGCTCATCGACGCCATTACCGGACCCGCGCCGACCGCGAACTCGCCGACCGCCAAGCCCGGCCAATTGTGCATGCCGAACACCGCCCGCATCGGAAAGCGCTCGAACAAGCCGTCCTTGATCATCGCATCGGCACCGCCGCCGCCTTCTTCGGCCGGTTGGAATATCAAATACACCGTGCCGTCGAAATCGCGGTGCCGCGCCAGATATTCCGCGGCGGCCAGCAACATCGCGGTATGGCCGTCGTGGCCGCAGGCGTGCATCTTGCCTGGATATTGCGAGGCGTGGGCAAAGCCATTGAGCTCCTGCATCGGCAGAGCATCCATGTCGGCCCGCAGGCCGATCGCACTATCGCCGCTGCCCGATTGGATAACTCCAACCACGCCGGTCCTGCCCAAGCCGCGATACACCGGTATGCCCCATTCGCTTAGCTGCGCCGCCACCAATTCGGCGGTACGGTGCTCCTCGAAACACAGTTCCGGATGGGCGTGAATATCCCGGCGCCAACCCTGAATCCGGTCCAGCGCGGCGACGATCTCGGGTATCGCCCCTTCCGGAACGGTGCCGGTTAAGGGTGGAAGGTTTTCGCTCATGTTTTACGACTCTGTTGAACAACATTATTATTGCGGTCGGATTGGTTCGACCGATCAGTTCGACGAACCCTATGTTTCTCCGTCACGGAATACCGATCATGCCAGACTCGCACCGCTACCACGTGGTAATTGCCGTCCCGACGATGCCGCACTACCGGCTCAGGTTATTCGAACTGTTGGCGGAAAACCTGGCGCGGGAAAGCGTCAAGCTCGAAGTAGTTTACGGCAATCCCAACTCGGAGCAAGCCGCGAAACGTGACTTGGTGGAATTGGCGGCGCCAGTCGGTGTAAAGATCCGAAATTATTGGCTGAACGAAACGGTGCTGCACCAGGCAATCTTCGGCAAAACGTTAACAGCCGATCTGGTCATCGTATTGAACGCCAACGGCCATCCGTTGAATTTTTTGTTGTGCATCGCCACGAAACTTGGCGGACCGAAATTGGGATTCTGGGTCTACAACCGCCGTTCGCAGATCCACGAGCGTACGGTCAAGGAACGAATCCGGCGTTGGCTGACGCGCTTCGGCACTTGGTGGTTTGCTTATACCGACATGGCCCGCGAATATCTGCTGGCCGACGGCATTCCCAATGCACGGATCACGACCTTAAACAACAGCGTCGACCTGACCCGGTTTCGAGCCGATCTGACGGCGGTCACCGCCGAACAATTACAAGCGTTTCGGCAGTTGCACGGGATCCCCGGCGACGCCCCGGTCGGCCTATACTGCGGCGGGCTGCACCGCGACAAGCGCTTGGATTTTTTCTGTCGGGCCATCGCCTCGATCCAAGCCGCGCGCCCGGACTTTCACATGTTGATCGTCGGCGACGGTAGTCAACGCGCACCGATACTTCAAGCGGCGGCGGCCGATGCCCGTGTACACTACCTCGGCCCGGCGTTCGGCCACGACAAGGCCTTGTGCTTCCGGTTGGCCCGGTTGTTTCTGTGTCCGGGTCTGGTCGGGCTGGCGATTTTGGACGCCTTCGCCGCCGGCTTGCCGATGATTACAAGCGATATTCCCAATCACAGTCCGGAAATCGTTTATCTCGACCACGAGCGTAACGGTTTGATGACGCCGCATGACGTTGAGCAATATGCCGGCGCGGTCGTCGATTTGCTCGACTCCGAGTCCCGGCTAGACTATATGCGCCAAGCCGCGTTGGCCAGCGCCGAGTCCTACGGCATCGAAAACATGGCCGAACGTTTTGCCGGCGGCATTCTGGCTTGCCTGAATACACCCAGCCAAGCCTTTTATTCACGTTGCTGATGTCTGCGTCCAATCCTAAAGTCTTGATCCTGTCTCCGCATATCGACGACGAAGTGCTCGGCTGCTTTTCGTTTTTAGGGCCGGATTGTTTCGTCTTGCATTTCGGCGCCGAGGATAGGCCCTATGTATCCAGAGAGGAACGCATCGCCGAACTACGGCGCGCCGCCGACGCATTAGGGTTTGCCTGGGAAGTGCTGGATTTCCCGGTCAACCACTACCGGATGCAGGATTTGATAGCACCTGCGGAAGACGCCATCAACCGGCTAAAACCGACCACGGTCTTGATGCCGGAACCTTCCTACAATCAGGATCATCGCGCGGTCTACGACGCGGGCCTGGTCGCGACCCGGCCGCACGATACCAATTGGTTTGCGCGCCAAGTATTGATATTCGAGCAGCCCGACAGCGTGCTGTGGTTTCACGGCGCGCCGCACGAACCCAACTATTTCCGGGAAATACAAATCGAGCACAAATTAGCGGCCTACGCGCTGTATGCCTCGCAGATTCGCGGCCACCGTTCGCCGGAAATCTTACAAGCCCAAGCCCGCTTACGCGGCGCCAACATCGGCAAACCGTACGCCGAAGCTTTTCGGGTCAAACGCATGGTCGATCCGGGCTGACCCAACCACCGGCCGAACCCAACGCTCACCCGGAAGGCGGTTACGGAGAGCCTCATTCGGGGGTGTTCCAGCGTCGAGCCAAGCACGCGCGTTGCCGCGTCAAAAGTTGGCCAGCAGCGGTTAGACGACGTTAAAATCTGGAATTGAAAGTTCCGGGAAGCCCTAGTTCCGGCGCTTGGGGGAAAAGTAACCAAACATCGGTGCCCGGCTATTTCCACTCCCCTATTGTTGATAATTGCACATAATGATATTGTCTGCTAGACGTTAGCCGTCGGTCGCCAATGCCATCATCATCGAGACCGTGGCTTTAAGTCCTAAAAACCATGCATATCAACGCAGTCTCGGGAGGGAAATCCAGTGGCGAAGCGCATTTTAGTGACGGGCGGCCTCGGCTTCATCGGTTATCATCTTTGCAAACGCCTATTGGCGTTGGAACCCGACGCCGGGATACTCGTCGTCGACAATCTCAGTTCGACAAAGCTGGATTACACCGGTTTGATCGGGCGCCTGGAAATCGTGGTTCAGGATTTCCGTACGCTACCGGACGACCTCGGCGAATTCGACGACATCTACCACTTAGCCAGCCCGGTCGGCTCGCTGGGCATACTGGAAAAAAGCGGCAAAATCGCCACCGAAATTCTGGATTTGGCCGCCAAGGTCGGCCGGATCGCCAAGCAAGGACATTCCCGGCTACTGTACGTTTCATCCTCCGAGGTGTACGGCAGAGACGGTCAGCATCGGGAGTCCGCCGAGCAAGTGGTCCCTTGCAAGCGGGGCGCCAGGATGGAATACGCGCTAGCCAAGCTCACCGCCGAACATCTACTGCTGAATCTGGCCGCCGACGGCGATTTCGAGCTAAAAGTCGTCCGCCCCTTCAACGCGATGGGCGAATGGCAAAGTTCGACGATCGGCTTTGTGATCCCCAAGTTTTTCGAAGCCGCGCTGGCCGGCCGCGACATCCAGGTGTTCGGCGACGGCCGGCAAATTCGATCGTTTTGCCATGTCGACGATTTGGTCAACGGCATTGTCCACGTGCAAGCACTGGGACGGAACAACCAAATCTATAACGTCGGCCAACCCGGCAACATCGTCTCGATCGAACAACTGGCGCACACCGTTCGACACTTGTGCGGATCGAAGGCCAACATCGTGCATGTCGATCCGGTCAGCCTCTACGGCAAACATTACATCGAAGCGTTCGACAAAGTACCCGACATCCGCAAAGTAATCGATGACACCGGTTGGCGGCCGACGATCGATCTGGCCGGCGGACTGGCCCGGATACTCGACCACTATCGCGCGATCAGCGGCGAATTCGGCACCGCCGCCGCGCCGGGCTTGATCGATGCCTGAAGCGACGTATCGCTTTGGCGATCTAGCCTTCAAAACCGGCGGGCTGGCCGAACTAGACCAAACCTTGCGCCGCTGGCGGCAAGATCCCGGCCGAACCGGCAAACTGCTCGGTTTCGTCAACCCCCATGTCTACAATCAATATCAGCGCGAAGCGGCGGTTAGAGACTTTCTGGACCGTTGCGACTGGGTCTGCGTAGACGGTATCGGCATCGTCGTGGCCTCGCGGCTGCTTTACCGTGCGGCCCCGCCGCGCGTCGTTGCAACCCGTCTGTTCGACCGTGCCTTGGCCTGGAAGGATAGCAAAACACGCATGACCGCGGTCCTGATCGGCGGCACGCCCGAACAAACACCGCGAGCGGCGGCCGCAATCAACGACGCTGGCGGCGCCTGGCGTATCGTCGGCATGATCGACGGTTTTCGAAACGCCGAAGACTACCCCGCCTTGCTTCAGCCATATTCAACGGTAGACGCCGTCTTGGTCGGCGCCGGATCGCCAAAATCGGAGCGGATTTTGTTAGCCGCGCGATTAGCCTGTCCGAAAGCGCTTTGCTGGCACATCGGCGGCGGCACCTTGAGCGTCCATGCCGGCGACAAGGCTCGGGCGCCGGGCTGGCTGTCGGCCATCGGCTGCGAATGGCTGCACCGCTACGTGCTGGAACCCCACTACCGCCCGCGCGTGCATCCCGGCGGCGCCGAGTTCGTGCGGCATGCGCTTAAACATCGATTTTCAGCCACCCGCGAGTGTCAGTCATGAAAGTATTGATAGCCAATCCGGCGTTTCGACGCCCGCTTGCCAACGGTTTGGAGCGTTACATGCTCGGGTCCGGCATGCGTTTTCCATTGACGTTGCTCAAGCGCGCCGACGAACGGCCGCGCTACGTCACCTTTCCGTTTTTCTTGGCCTACAGCGCGGCGCTATTGGAACGCGACGGCTTCCAGGTCGAGGTTATCGACGGCGTACCGTTAAATCTGACCGAAGACGCGTTTGTCGCGGACGCCGCCGCCAGCCACCCAGCGCTGATCCTGCTGGAACCCAATACCGCGGTCATCGACGATGTGCTGAACTTTTGTCAGCGACTGAAAGCCGCCACCGCCGCCAAGATCGTACTGGCCGGCGCCCACGTCAGCGTGTTCGCCGAGGACTTGCTCAAGCTACACCCGCACATCGATTTCGTATTGGTCGGCGAATACGAACAGACTTTTTTAAACTTGGCGCGGGCCTTGCGCGACGGTCAAGCGCTGGCCGAAGTGAGCGGCTTGGCTCATCGTCCGGACGGAGAAACCCCGCACACCAATCCGCCCACGCCGCTGATCGATCCGCTCGACCAACTGCCGCCGCCGGCCCGCCATCTGTTTCCGCGCAACTCGGCGCCATCGATTTCGGCGTATTACGACGGCATGTTTCAACACACGCCAACCGCCTACATGCACACCAGCCGGGGCTGTCCTTACCGCTGCGACTTTTGCGCGTGGATACAAATTTTGTACCGCAATCAAGCCCAGCGCTATTTCAGCGCGGCCCGCATCGTCGATGAAATGCAATGGCTGATCGACCGTTTCGGCGTCCGGGAAATCTATTTCGACGACGACAATTTCACGTCCAACAAGCGTCACGTGCGCGAGCTGTGCGCCGAAATCCGCCGCCGCAATCTCGACATTGCCTGGTCGGCGATGGGCGACGCGATCGCGCTGAACGACGAAATGCTGGAAGAGATGGCCGCCGCCGGCTGCATCGGCTTGAAATTCGGCCTCGACAGCGCCGACCCGGAAATTCTACGCGCCATCAAGAAACCGCTAAAGGTGCAACCCCTGACCGGCCTTATCGACAAGGCCGCCCGGCTGGGCATCAAAACCCACATGACCGTGGTGTTCGGCCTCAGCGGCGAAACCCTGGCTTCGATGCAACAAACCTTCGAATTCGCCTGCCAACTGGATATCGATTCGGTACAGTTCAGCATGGCGACCCCCTGCCCCGGCACCGACTTTCACAACCGTCTGATCCAGGAAGACCGACTCCGGCCGGCAAAATGGGAAGAATACGACGGCAGCAACATGAGCGTGATCCGCTACCCGGAGTTTTCCGGCGAATACCTGGAACGCTTCACCACCACCGCGCATACCCGTTGGTTGCGGCGTAAATTCGGCAAGCCGGCTTGGCTGTGGCGGCAGTGTCGCTATTTGTCGCGCTTGGCGCGCGGCCAGGGTGTACGCGGTGTCTACAAGCGTTTCCGCCGCGCCGTTCAGCTATTGGGCGGCGATTCATTGGAACTGCCCGAGTCGGCGGTGGCCCGGCAGATGCGATGGTAAGCGCATCGGCGTCCACCATTGAAAACTTAGCGAAACCTCGACCATGAAAGTATTGCTGGGCTTACCCAACCAATTGATCCGCTTGGACGGCATGAAAGCTAGACCGGCGGTCAGCCCGCCGCTAGGGGTGTTGTCGATCGCCGCGTATTTGCGGGAAAGCGACTGGCAAGGCACGATCGAAATCTACGACGCCAGACTGGGCGCGACGTTTCGGCGCGAAGCCGATTATTGGCTGTTCGGCGACAGCGACGAGCGCATCGAAGCCCGCATCCGCGCGGCGGCACCGGATGTGATCGGCATCTCAAACTTGTTCAGCAGTCAAATCGACCGCGCCTACCGCTTCGCCGAGTTGGCCAAGCGCGCCGCGCCCAATGCCACCGTTGTGATCGGCGGCCCGCATGTGTCGGTGTTTCCGCTCGAAGCCATTGCTCGTCCCGACATCGATTACGCGGTGATCGGCGAAGGTGAGGAGCGTTTTACCCAACTACTACTCGCTCTGCAGCGCGGCGACTCCGCGCCGAAGATTCAAGGCGTGGTCGCGACCCCGGCCGATCTGGATCTGCTCCGATCCAACCCGCGCGCGCCGGTCGGCTTCACCGATCCGCTGGACTCCCTGCCGCTGCCGGCCTACGACTTAGTCGATATGCCGCGTTATTTCGCGCTGGCCCGCAAGGGCCTGTCGCCCAGATTTCGCGAATGGGGCAAACGGCCGATCAGCATGCTTACCAGCCGCGGCTGTCCGCACAAATGCGTGTTTTGTTCGATACAAACCACGATGGGCTATAAGTTTCGCGCCCATTCTCCGGAATACACCCGCCGTCATATCCGGCACTTGGTGGACGAATACGGCGTTGACTTCATTCATTTCGAGGACGACAACCTGGTCCACGACACCGGCCGCTACGACGAAATCATCGACTTCATGTCCACCTTCCAGCCGCGCATCAAATGGGACACGCCCAACGGCGTGCGCGGCGACGCCTGGACCCTGGACAGAGCCCGCCGGGCCAAGGCCTCCGGTTGCCAATTTCTGACGGTCGCCATCGAATCCGGCGTGCAGCGGGTGCTGGACGACATCGTCCGCAAACGCCTCGATCTAGCGCGGGTCGACGACATGATGCGCTATTGCCGGCAAGTGGGTTTACGCTTGCACGCCTTTTACATCATCGGTTTTCCGGGCGAAACCCTGGCCGACATCCGCGCCACGGTCGATTACGCGTTGGACCGTTACCGCCGTTACGGCGTCGTGCCGATGCTGCAACCGTTGATTCCGATTCCAGGCACCGACGTCTACGACCAAATCGCCAACGAAGGTTGGCACGAAGGCTCGATCGCGACCGAATACAACCAAGTCAAAACCGCCGAATTCGATCCGGCGACGCTGCAAGCCATCTACCGGGACTATTTGCGCAAACGCCTGTTGATATTCGCGTTGCGCTCGCTGATCGTACCCAAGGAATTGCTCTACAACCTCAAACTGATCCTCAAATACCCCGGCGGCGCCTATTACGCATTGCGCAACGCCCTGCGCGCCAACGGTTGATCCATCGAGCATCGGCCGGCGCCGGTAAACTCGGGTAAAATCAGGCCATGATCACATTGAACACTGAGAATTCTACTTGTTTGTGCGACTCCGGCTTGAGCTATGCCGACTGTTGCCAGCCCTTCCACGACGGCCGGCAAATACCCAAAACCGCCGCCGCGCTGATGCGCTCCCGCTTTACCGCCTACGCCGGCCAAAACGCCGCCTATTTGCTAGACACCTGGGCGATCGAAACCCGGCCGCCCGACATCGACTTCTCCAAGGAAAGCGCTAATTGGCAAAGTCTGACGATAGTGGACACCAAGAAAGGCGGCGAACTCGACGCCAAGGGCATCGTCGAATTCAAGGCGTTTTACCGCCAGGACGATAACGACCATTTCATGCACGAAATCAGCCGCTTCGTTAAAACCGGCGGCCGCTGGTATTACCTGGACGGCAAAATCAAGGCCGCCGGCCGAGTCGGCATCACGACCGACACCGGCCGCAACGCGCCCTGCGCTTGCGGCAGCGGCAAAAAATTCAAGCGTTGCTGCGGCCGCTAAATCCGCCGCCCGCACGCAGGGTTCAGCCGAGGGATTTTGTCTATCAGCCCAGCCCAATCGACCACGGGTATTTCGTTCGGCCAAGCTCAGGCTGGCGCGCTCTTCGACAGGCGAACGGTATTTTAAAGGCCGGGTTGAGCGGCAAACCCGGCGGATGGTATTTAGGGCATATCGACAATGGACTGCCCGAGTAATCTAACGCCCCTTATCCGGCCGTTTCAGTAGCCCGTACAAATCGCCGCCGGTCGATAGCACTAGGCTCGCATCGCCGTCGATGACCTTGCGGTAGGTTTCCATCGTTTTCGAGAACTTGTAAAACTCGGCCGCTTCCGGGCGTTGGCCGTAAGCTTTCGCATAGATTTCGGTGGCCTTGGCGTCCGCCTCGCCTTGAATTTGTTGCACCAGCTTATAGGCGGCGGACTGAATTTCGTTGATGTCGCGTTCCTTGTTACCCTTGATCCGGGCCGCCTCGCCCTCGCCTTCCGAGCGGAAACGCTGAGCAATTTGTAAACGCTCGCTGATCATGCGTTGATGAATCCGTTCCAGCACTTGCTGGTTGTAGTTAATGCGCTTGAAGCGCACGTCCAGCAACTCGATGCCGAATTCGGCCAATTTCGGCGCGGCAGCCTCGAACACATCCTTCTCGATCGCCGCCCGGCCGACCCGAATCGGACGCAGCACGCCCAACGTGCCCTCGCCGGTCAACGGCCCGGTGAAGGACTCGTCCTGCAAGGGCTTGCGGTCCTTGTCCGAACGCACCACTTCGATCAACTCGTGACGAGCGATCGCGGTGCGGGTCTCGCCGCCAAGAATGTCCTCCAGCCGCGACTGGGCGCTACGTTCGTCGCGCAAACGCAAGTAGTAGCGCAACGGATCGGCGATACGCCAACGTGCGAAGGTATGCACCTGCACATAGGTCTTGTCCTTGGTGGACATTTCCACCATCGGCCCGTCCCAGCCCAGATAGCGTTTGTCGAAACTGTTGACTTGTTGCACGAACGGCAATTTGAAATGCAGGCCGGGCTTGACGATGGGCTCGCCGACCGGGCTGCCGAATTGGGTCAGGATGACTTGCTCGGTCTGATCGACCCGAAAGGTCGACACAAAACCCAGCACCGCCAACAATATCGCCAGCACGCGCGGCATCATGGCGCCACCTCGCTCGCGGCGGCGGCCGGCGCCGCCTTGGTCTCGGCGAACGGCAGCATCGGCAGAATTTGTTGGACGCTGTCGTCGACGATAATCTGCTGGCGCGCCTGCGGCAGTATGTCGCCCAAGGTTTCCAGGTAGATCCGAATGCGCGTCACCTCCGGCGCCTTCAGATACTGTTCCAACACCTGGTTAAACGCGGCAACGTCGCCTTCCGCCTCGTTGATCCGTTTGAAGCGGTAACCTTCGGCGGCGCGAATCGCTTGGTCCGCCTCGCCGCGCGCCCTCGGCACGGCCTTGTTGTACTCGCCGTTGGCCAGATTGATCGCGTTTTCCCGGTCCTGTTGAGCGCGATTGACCTCGTTGAAGGACGGTTGCACCGGCACCGGCGGGTTGACGTTTTTCAGTTGCACCTGATTGATCGACACGCCGAGTTGATAGCGGTCGGCCAATTCCCGAGTGCGGTTCAGCACCGTTTCCTCGATTTCCTGTCGGCCTATCGTAATGATTTCATCGACGGTACGGTCGCCCACCACCTCGCGCATCACCGCTTCGGACAAATCGCGCAAGGTTTGGCCGGGATCGCGGACGTCGAACAGATATTTCACCGGATCGGTAATCCGATATTGGACAATCCACTCGACCAACGCCGAATTCAGATCGCCGGTCACCATCGATTTTTCCAGCGCCGGCTGATCGCCAGCCTGATCGGGGTTGGAATAGCCCGGCGTCGCGAAACCGAACTCCAGTTTTTGTTGGCGCTGGGTCGGTACCGGAATCACTTGATCGACGCCGAACGGCAGTTTGGCGTGCAAACCGGACGGGACTTTATCGATATACTGCCCAAAGCGCAGCACGATGCCTTCGGATTCGGCCGGTATCGTATAGAACGACATCATTGCCCCGATCAGCAGCACGGCCGCTACTGCCAACACCAACGGCGGCACCGGCCATTCGCTGGGAAAACGCTCGAATATCACCTTGGCATCGTTCACGGCGGACCTCCAATAATCATTTCGGAATCGCCGAAAGAATTCGACTAATCCCGTGGGTTTATGCAATCAATCTCGGCACATAACGCAACTAACTCACCGCAAGGCGCGAGTCCTAGCGGCATCAGCCATCAAGACGGATTAGGCTGGGCCGGCTGACGTTCTTGACGTTCATCAAACCCTGCAACAAGGCTTGCCCGCCAGGCGGCAAGCCTTCCCCAAGATCAAAGGTGTTTCCGACCGGCGTCGTGGTTTGCAAAACGCAGACCTGCCATCCGGCATCCTCCAGCCGCTGTAAATCTCGGGTAGTCGTCGAATGCTCGTAAAATCCGGCGTCGGTAACCTTGCCTTGGTAGGCGCCGCGGCACGCCAATATAAAGCGCCAATGGTCGAAAAAACGTTTGGAGAAATTGTATTGCAAATGGTTGAGCGCGTCGAAAAGCGCTGGGACACAGCGTGAATGGCAGGGAGATCGGTTCAATACCAGGGTTACGACGGCTTTGGCGCGCTCGTCGGTGTTGAAGCTATACCAAGCCTGCACGGTCCGCTCGATCTGGCGCCAAAGTAAACTCTGAAGCAAACGTTCCTCGGAATGCTCGCCCTGACTGGCCATTAAACGGGTGTGTTCCTGGGCGAAACGGCAGCACAACAAACCATACGTCGTCTGTCCGGGCGTATGAAAGTGCCCCAGATGCGCGTTGAGTTCTTCGCCATAATAGTTTGTCAATTGTCGCCAATGTAGCAACATAGCAGCCTCCAGGTGATTAGCCGGAAAATGCCGACCACGTTTAAAGCTAGCACAGTTATCAGCTACGCGCCGGCCACCTTACAGGCGCCCCCAGAATTTGAAAACTAACTATCATGAAAGCGCTGCATCGCCCCGGTAAATGAAAGTCAGTGGTGTAGGAGCAGCGTTAGCCGCGATTGACAGCGTTCCGACATCGGACCGGGTTGCGGCGTCCGGTGACTTTCAAAGTAAAGTGGTAGCCGATCAGCACCCGGCTACGGGCCTCCGTCGGCTGGACCGCGAGTTTCGAACGAGTTTGGCCGAGCCTGCGCTTATTCAATAGCCAAGACGCTTGCAGCGCTTTACCTGGATTTACCTTGCTTGGCGTTCCTTTACCGGATAGCGCCGCATAATGTCGGCACGCTCACCCACTACAGAGGTCGCCCATGTTCCGCGAAACTGAAACCCGCTCCAAACCACCTTACTTACCGAACGCATCGAACCGTCGGCCCGGCGCCGAATACCGATTGGCCGATGCCTTCCACGACCAACCCGATCAAGCAGACTCCGCTGACACAACCTTGCTCGCGGAGCTGACCTACCTTTATTGGCTGGCGTCGGAACGCCAGCCAGTCGGCGGGCCGTGATACCTCCGGTCCGACCGTGGCGCGGTTTTTGGATTACGCTACATCGCCCAGCCACGGGAGGCCCCCGCCGGTTAAGCATCGATAGGGGTAGGGAAAGCCCCTCTCCTTGCGGGAGAGGGGTTGGGGTGAGGGGAAATACAAGGTAAGGCATTGATTTTATCCCCCTCACCCTGCCCTCTCCCGCGAGGAGAGGGTTCTGTTTCGACTTTTACGACACCCTCATCATGCCGGCAAGCTGGGTTGATTCAAGATTCGGCTATGAGTGTAAACAGCGTGATCCTTGTTTGGCGGCACCGGTGGACGAGGGTTTTCGCAAACACTCCCAGCATTCAAGCACCCTGCATCAACCGAATTTTCTGGTAACGCGCTAAAATGACCGGGTTGGCGGGTTTTCGATGATTCGCGTCCAGCAAATCGCGCCGTCAATGATTGTTTAATCCGTCCCACGCTTAATCCCAATATGAACAATGCCTCGGATTTTAAAAAAGCCCATCGTTTAGTCGAAGTCGATAACGCCTTGCGATTCGACGTACCGCTGGAGCCGGACCACGAGTTTTATACCGATTTCTCCGATGTTCGCGGCGACTTTGAAGATCGCCTGCTGTATAAGCAATTAAACGTCCATCCTAAAAATTACGTCTTCAATCGCGAAGCCAATCAGGGCAATAAAGTGATTTTATTTCTGGCCGGTATGCGCGGTTCCGGAAAGACCTCGGAGTTGGCGCGTATCGCCAAAAACCTGCATCACCCGCAAGGCTTTTTTTGCGTGACTTGCAATCTGGATGTCGGTCTGGATATGAACGATCTGGAATATATGGACGTTTTGATTTATCAGATAGAGCGTTTGATCGAGGAGCTTGAAAAGCACAAAATAATATTCGATGAAGATATCGTCGAGATTTTATATGGCTGGTTCGCCCAGCGGGTCGAGGAAGTCAACCGCGCCATAAAAGCCGAAACCGGTTTCGAAATTGCGGTCGAAGCAAAAACGCCGAATATTCTCGGTCTGTTGGGAATTACCTCCAAACTCAAAGCCAATTTATCCGGCAGCAAGGAAAACGCCGAAAAAATCCGCTTGTCCCTGAAAAACAATTTCACCGACTTTGCATTTAAATTTAACGAATTTATCGAAACCGTCAATCTGACGCTACGCCAGCACAATAAAGCGCAAGAGGTGATGTTTATTATCGACGGCCTGGAAAAAACCGCGACCAGCGATATTCGCCGTAAAATCGTTCTGGAAGAAACCAACCGCATCCGCGCCATTCGGGTCCACACGATATTTACCTTGCCGATCGAGTTGATGTCTCGGCAACGCCTGCTGGAAGCCTTCAGCACCGTCACCTCGTTTCCATTCGTCAAAATTCGCGAAAAAAACGGCGATCTGGTTGAAGAAGCCATTCATCGCTTCGAAACCTTTGTTTATAAACGAATAGACCGGTCGTTATTCGATAGTCCGGATACCGTGCGCCAGGCCATATTATATGGCGGCGGCTCACCGCGCGAACTATTGCGGGTGCTGGAATATACCAATATGTTTGCCGACGAGGACAGCAACCGGATTACCCGTGCCGATTTGGACAAAGGCATCAAAAAACTGGCCGCGCAAACCTCGCAATATTTGTCCAAGGACGACTTGGACAAACTCAAGGAACTCGATGCGGCCAATAAAGCGCAAATTCCGGTGGCTTACGACGAATCCTGGCAGGACTTATTGGAAAAACTGATTATTCTGGAATATAACGACGGCACTTATAAACGGGTAAACCCGGTGATTGAAGAGTCGGCCTTGTATAAACACTATGTCGGATAATTACGACGAGGAAACTCGGCCATTATTCAAATTGCTGCGCACCGAAGCCTTTCGTTTCATTATCGTCCGTTACAATCATTTCAGTTTGTTACAGCAACTGAAACAAGACCTGCAAAGCCGCTTTCCGGAACGGCCTTTTTTATCCCTTAATACCGCGCAAACCGATTACAGCCAAGTTTCGCAAAGCTATTTTCAACTGGGTTCCGGCTTTCTGCTGCTGGAACAGTTTGAAGACGCGTTAAAGCAGCAAGCCAATCCGGAACAGCGCCCGGACATCGAGCAAAACAACCAGCGCCGCCGCGATTTGTGCGCCGGCTTGAACCTGCGCCGCGACAAACTGGCGCAATACCTGATTGCATTAATCGTATGCATCCAAGGCGCGGATCACGAACTGTACGCCAAAAGCCTCATGGAAAAAATGCCGGACTTGTGGTCGTTTCGGTCGTATATGCTGGATTTACACCAACCAATCCAGCCGCCGACCGAAGCCATGATCGGCGGGGAGCCAACCGGTTTTACCGACGACATTCGAGTAGACACGGATGCGCCGGACGCCGAACTCAAACGCCTGCAAAGCCTGTTGGCGAACGCGCCGGAACGGGAATACGACTACCGACGCAGCCTATACCCGCAATTGGTTAGTCTGGCCATCGATAGCGGCGCCTATGCGATCGCCGAACAGGCGCTGGCTGAATGGCAGGTTATCGCAACAAATCAGGATTTGGCTCAAGTATTTGGATACCGCGGTGACTTATCCGTGATCCGTGGTGACTTCCCTCACGCCAAAGCTGCGTTCGAACAGGCTCTAATGTTTAGCCTGCAACAGGGAGATCAATTTAACGAAGCCGTCACCTATCAACGCTTGGGTGACGTTTCCACTTCAATAGGCGATTTGCAGCAGGCACTGGCTTACTACCAAAGGGCTGCCGAATTATGCGTAAAACTCGATGCGGTTTATACCAGCAATGTCGAGTTCAGAAGTGGTTTGGCAAGTTGCTATTGTAAATTGGGGGATACTTACACGGCATTAGGAAATCTAGATAAGGCGTTGGAATTTTATCAAATGTTTCATGGATTAATTCAGGCACTGTTTGGTAAGCACCCCAGCAATATCGACTTGAAAAACGGTTTGGCAATTGCCTATGAAAAACTCGGCCAAACCCTCTCCGCCTTGGGCGATCTGCATCAGGCTTTGGGCCACTACGAAAAGCGACGCGATTTAGCTGAACAACTGAACGATAACTATCCGAACAATGTCGGCTTTAAAAGCGGCTTGGCAATTGCCTATGAAAAACTGGGTAAGACTCAGGCCGCACTGGGCGATCTGCCTGAGGCTTTGCGGTATTTCCAAGAAGAGGAGAAATTACTTGAACAACTGAATGCTTCATATCCCAGTAACGTCGGCTTCAAAAATGGCTTGGCGATCGCATTTGAAAAGCTAGGCCAGACTTTCGATGCGTTAGGTAATCTGCAACAGGCTGTGAGGTACTTTGAAAAACGACGCGATTTAAGCGAAAAACTCTGTTCCACTTATCCCAGCGATGTTAGTTTTAAAAGCGGCTTGGCGAATGGCTACGCCAATTTAGCCCAATTCAGTCGAGATCGACTAAACGATCCGGCTACTGCAATCGACTATTTCCGTCAAGCCGAAGCCCTGTGGCAAACGCTAGTACGCGACGCGCCGCAGTATGCAGTGTTTCAAAAGAACTTGCTGTGGGTCAGGAACGAGTTGCAGACCCTGAACACTGCAGATTGATACCACCGTTGGCCTTTCGACAGCCTATGCCGTTCGGATCGCGGCTAAAGCCGCTCCCACGCTGCAACGCCCGACGGCCTTCAGGTGGTTCCGGTCGGCAAATATAACCGCTTTACTCCCGAACCCAAACAGCTTGCATCGTTCGAGATCCCCAGGTCCGCCAAACGCATATGAATAGCGCCGATTGATGTACGATAACGACTTTCCTTTTCGGTCCGCATTGTGTCGTTGTCCCCAACACTGATTAAGCAATTTCGGCAACTGCTCGGCGACGCCAACGTCATCGCCGATCCGGCCTTGTTGAGAGTCTACGAGTGCGACGCACTGGCGGCCTACACGCAAGTACCCGACTTGGTGGTACTGCCGGAAACGGTCGAACAGGTGCTGGCGGTGTTGCGGCTATGTCACGAGCAACAAATCCCGGTCGTCGCGCGCGGCGCCGGCACCGGTTTGTCGGGCGGCGCGCTGCCGGTGCCCGGTGGTATCGTGCTGGGGCTAGCCAAACTCAATCGCATCTTAGGCGTCGATCCCATCAACCGCACCGCGACCGTGCAAGCCGGCGTGCGTAATCTGGCTATTTCCGAAGCGGCCCGTCCGCACGGTTTGTATTACCCGCCGGACCCTTCCTCGCAAATCGCTTGCAGCATAGGCGGCAATATCGCCGAAAATGCCGGCGGGGTGCATTGCCTGAAATACGGCCTGACCGTGCATAACGTACTGCAAATCAAATTGGCGACGATCGGCGGCGAATTGCTGACCCTGGGCGGCAGCGGTTTGGATGGCGCCGGTTACGATCTGCTGGCCTTGGCGATCGGTTCCGAAGGCTTGTTGGGCGTGGTCGTCGAGGCCACGCTACGCCTGTTGCCGACACCGCCGCGGGTGCAAGTATTGCTGGCCGCGTTCGCCACCATCGAGCAGGCCGGCGCGGCGGTGGCCGATATTATCGGCGCCGGCCTGATTCCCGCCGGCCTGGAATTGATGGACAACGCCGCGATCCGCGCCACCGAAGCCTTCGTCCACGCCGGCTATCCGGTACAGGCGGCGGCGATCGTACTGTGCGAACTGGACGGCCAGCCGGAACAGGTCGCCGCCGATTTGGCCCGCGCCGAGGCGCTTCTAAAAGCCGCCGGCGCCAGCGAAATTCGGGTGGCCGCCGACGCCGCCCAGCGCCAGCGGTTTTGGGCTGGCCGCAAGGCGGCGTTTCCGGCGGTGGGCCGTATCGCCAGCGATTATTACTGTATGGACGGCACCATTCCGCGCCGGCATCTGGCGGCCGTACTGGCCGAAATCGCCGAGCTGGGCCAACGTTACGGCTTGAGCGTGGTCAATGTTTTTCACGCCGGCGACGGCAATCTGCATCCGTTGATCTTGTACGACGCCGGCCGGCCCGGTGACTTCGACAAGGCCGAGGCGCTGGGCGGCGACATTCTGGAATTGTGCGTGCGGGTCGGCGGCACCATCACCGGCGAACACGGCGTCGGTCACGAAAAATTGCCGCAGATGTGCGTGCAGTTTCAGGCCGCCGAGCTTGAGCAATTTCACGCGCTGAAAAAAGCTTTTGACCCGGACGGCTTGTTGAATCCGGGCAAGGCAGTGCCGACCCTGCACCGTTGCGCGGAACTGGGCAAGATGCACGTCCACGGCGGCCGCTTACCGCATCCGGAACTGGAGCGGTTTTGATGACGAACGCGGATATGAGCGATGTCGTCGTCGAGCAAATCCGCCAAACCGGTGCCGAGCGGCGGCCGTTACGCATTGTCGGTGGTAACAGCAAAGCCTTCTACGGCGGCGCCGATACGGCCGACACCGTGTTATCGCTCGCCGAACATCGCGGCATCATCGCCTACGAACCCAGCGAGTTGGTCATCACCGCCCGCGCCGGCACGCCGTTGGCCGAAATCAATCACCTTCTGGCCGAACGCCGGCAAATACTCGGCTTCGAGCCGCCGGCATTCGGCACGCGCGCGACGGTGGGCGGTACGATGGCTTGCGGTTTTTCCGGGCCGCGTCGCCCGTTCACCGGCAGCGCCCGCGACTTTATGCTGGGCTGTCGCATCGTCAACGGCCGCGCCGAAACCCTAAACTTCGGCGGCCAGGTCATCAAAAACGTGGCCGGCTTCGACGTTTCCCGGCTGATGGTCGGCGCCTTGGGTACACTGGGGGTGTTATTGGACGTTTCGTTGAGAGTGTTGCCGATGCCCGAAGCCGAACTGACGCTGGAACAAAATCTCACCGAGGATCAGGCCTTGGCCACGATGAGCCGACTGCAAGGCCAGGCCTTGCCGTTGTCGGCGCTGAGCCATCATGACGGCCTGTTGCGGGTACGCTTGAGCGGCGCCGAAGCCGCCGTCGCGGCCGCCGCCTCCCGAATCGGCGGCGAAATCGTTGGCGACGGCCGCGACTATTGGCGGGCGTTGCGCGAGCAGACACTGGCGTTCTTCGCCGAAACCGGCGACCTATGGCGGTTGAGCGTCGCGCCGGCGGCACCGTTACCCGCGCTACCCGGCCGGCAATTGCTGGATTGGGGCGGCGCCTTACGCTGGCTAAAAACCGAGGCGCCCGCCGAGGCGGTGCATGCCGCCGCGCGAGCGGTCGGCGGGCACGCCGTGCTTTGGCGCGGTGCCGACAAAACCGCCTGGCTGAACGCCGAACCGGCATTGGCCGGCTTGCAATCCCGCTTGCGCACCGCATTCGATCCCTTCAGCCTGTTCAACCCCGGCCGAATGCCGTTTTAGCCGATGCAAACCGTTATCGCCGAACCGCTGAAATACACGCCGCAAGGCGCCGTCGCCGAACAACTGCTGCGCGCTTGCGTGCATTGCGGATTTTGCAATGCGGTTTGTCCGACTTACCGACTGCTGGGCGACGAATTGGACGGGCCGCGCGGCCGGATTTATCTGATCAAGCAAACGCTGGAAACCGGCGCGGCCGACGCCACCGGTCTGACCCATCTTGACCGTTGCCTGACTTGCCGGTCTTGCGAAACCGCCTGTCCCTCCGGTGTGGAATACGGCCAATTGTTGGACATTGGCCGCGAGCTGATGGCTAAACCAGGCATACGTTCGCGGCGCCAGCGCTGGCTAAGACGCTGGCTGGTCGCGGCGCTGGCCTATCCGTGCCGGGCGGCTTGGTTAATCGGCGCGGCGCGGCGGCTCAAGCCGTGGTTACCCGGATTTCTGCGCGCGAAACTGCCGGACCGGCAAGCCGCCGAAACGTGGCCGGCACCGCGCCATCAACGGCGGGTGTTGATCCCGCAAGGTTGCCTGCAACCGGCCTTGGCGCCGCGCATCGACGCCGCGACGGCTCGGGTGCTGGATAGTCTCGGCATCAGCGCAGTTTCGCTGCCGGCCGGTTGCTGCGGCGCCCTGCCTTATCATTTAGACTGCCAGGCCGAAGGCCTGACCATGATGCGTGAAACCGTGGAACGCTGTTGGCGCGAACTGCAAGCCGGTGCCGAAGCCGTGGTCTCCACGGCTAGCGGTTGTGGAGTCACGCTCAAGGACTACGGCCGACTGCTGGCCGACGACCCGGATTACGCCGCGAAGGCGGCGGCGGTCGCGGCCAAGACCCGCGACATCGCCGAGCTGCTGCGCGGAGAAGACCTGAGCCGCTTGACGGTCCGGACTTGCCGGGTAGCGGTGCATTCACCCTGCACGCTGCAACACGGCCAAGGCCTGCCCGGTATCGTCGAGTCCTTGCTGAAGGGCCTGGGCTTCGAATTGGCGACGGTCGCCGACGCCGATCTGTGCTGCGGCTCGGCTGGCAGCTACAGTCTGCTGCAACCGGCCATCGCCGAACGCTTGCGCGACGCCAAGCTAACGACCTTGCAAGCCGGCGCGGCGGACGTCATCGTCACCGCCAACATCGGCTGCTGGCTGCACTTGCGCGAGCGGGCGACGCTTCCGGTTCGCCACTGGATCGAATTGCTGGACCCCGGCGCGCCGGGCTAGCGCCGCTGACGCCACGGCCGGTCTTGGCGTCGATATTGGATGTTGCATGGTCGCCGCGCGCACCGGCCCCGGTAGCCCGCCCAAGTTTATCGAATATACAGATGAACTCATCAAAACATATCGTTTTATTTAATCCAAAACCGCCGCTACGCTAAGCCACCTATTCGATGGACGCTTGGCCGCTGTCGGTTCCGTGGCGTGTCGCTAAACGCCATTTCAACCGGTGCATCAGAGATTCGGACGCCGTTAAATGCGGATCGGCATCGCCGGTCGCGCTAGTCGTTCGCACCGAACGGAACCCGTCGAGTACGCCCTTTTGCCCCGTTAGTCAGGAGACAAGCATGCCATTACAGCAACTGGTGGAATATTTCAACGACCGGCTGGAACAGGAACACAACAGCGGATTTCGGCCGTTTGTGCTGCGGGACGGCCGGGTGGAAGCTTCGTTCGGACCGATTCGACTGGCAAGCCAATTAAACCCGGTTCGGGAAACCTTGCGCAGCGCGCAGCGCGTCGGCCACATGGCCCAACTGCAAATCAGCGCCAATCCGGCTTCAAGCCCGCCGCCGGCCGCGGTCGACGCGCTACTGAATCCGGAGCCGCCGCCGCAAAGCATCGTCAATTTCGACCGGCTGTCGCGCGCGGTGCACATGCTGAATTATTTGCCCGAAGCGCATTTGGACGAGATTCTGTTTCTGGATGTCGATCCCCGCCACATCCTCGGTGTCAAAACCGACCACGGCGCGTATTTCGAGGAAGTCATCGTCAAATGCGGTCTGCAAACCGGCAACGTCGCCATCGTCTTGACCGTGAACCGGATTTACGCCCGCTATTACCAAACCTTGCTGAAAGGCTTGCAAAACTATCAAGCGCGCGGTTATCGAGTTGCGTTGAAATTCGATTATCCGACCCTGGATCAGGCGGCGCTGGATTTACTGGCCCGAGCCGCCGCCGACTTCGTGTGCTTGTCGGCCGGCGAAATGGAACGGATTCGAGACAGCCGCTTATTGGAGAAACTGCGGCAATTGAACGGCGTGGTCGACTCGATAGGCGGTCGCGGCATTTTGCTCGACATCGCCGACAAGCAAAACGCCGCGCTGGCCCGTCAAACCGGCTTCGGTCTGGTGCAGGGCGAACATTTCGAGGCAACGGACGTGCCGGCACCGGTTTACGCTCGCTCGGCCTAAGCGAGTTTTTTGATTGAAACGAACTTATTGGCCTCGGTCAGTTCCATTTCGAAATGGCCCTGAATGCCGGATTTGGTGAGATAGCGTTGCACGTTGCCAGCCGGAAATACCACCCGGCGGCCGTCGTCGCTCAAGGTGGTGACGGTTTTGGCGTGGCCCTGGTAAACCGCCAAGTATTGATCGTAACTCAGGTTTAAACGGAAGCGGATATAGCGGTGCTTGGACATTAAAAAGCCGCGCCGGCTAGCCGGCGCGGCCTCCCTTCGGTTAACGCATGTTTTGCAAGGCTTCGATGCGCTCTTCGAGCGGCGGATGGCTCATGAACAAGCGCTGCACCCCGCCGCCGTTAATGCCGAACGCGGCCAGTTCGCCCGGCAACTGCGCCGGCTCGTGCGAACGTTGCAAGGCTCGCAACGCGCCTATCATCTTCTGCCGGCCGGCCAAATTGGCGCCGCCGGCATCGGCCCGGAACTCGCGATAGCGCGAGAACCACATCACCAGCATCGACGCCAGGATAGACAACGCAATCTGCGCGATCATCTGCGTAATGTAATAGGCCGGACCATAGCCGCGTTCGGTCTTGAACACGGCCCGGTCGACGACGTAGCCGATGATGGTCGCGAAAAAGTACACGAAGGTGTTGACCACGCCTTGCATCAAGGCCATCGTCACCATGTCGCCGTTGGCGACGTGACTGATCTCGTGGCCGACCACGGCTTCCACCTCGTCCGAGCTCATCGCTCTCAGCAAGCCGGTGCTGACCGCCACCAACGCGTCGTTGCGGTTGGCGCCGGTCGCGAAGGCGTTGGGTTCAGGCGCGTCGAAAATACCCACTTCGGGCATGCCGATACCGGCCTTTTGCGCTTGGCGGGAAACGACCTCCAGCAGCCATTGTTCGGTCTGGTTTTGCGGACGATCGATCACATGCACGCCCATCGCGTTTTTAGCCGACCATTTGGACATGAACAACGAAATAACGGAACCGGTCATGCCAAACACCGCCGACATCGCCAGCAAGCCTTCCAGATTCAGGTCGACGCCTTGGGCATCCAACGCGCCCTTCAGGCCGAGGACGCTAAAAATGATACTGATCGCGATCATGATGGCCACGTTGGTGGCCAAAAACAGCAGTATTCTCGTCATGGTGTGACTTTCCTTTATCGTTGTTGAGTGGTGATTAATGTGGGGCGCCTAAAAATTAAATTCAAGCTTATAGAGTGTTACCATCTGCGAAAAGTTTATTTTGGGGTATAAAAATGAAAATAATCCAAGCGCTATGGCTGGTATTGGCGACGATCGGCGCCGCCCACGCCGCCGATCGCGGCTACGAGTCGGTACTCAGCCAGCTCAAGTTGCCGGCCGGCTTCAAGATTAGCATTTTTGCCGACGGCGTACCCAATGCCCGGCAATTGGCGCTCGGCGACAACGGCACGGTGTTCGTCGGCAGCCGCGACGGCAATGTATTCGCGGTGCAAGACCGAGACGGCGACGGCGTGGCCGAGCAAAAATTCCAAATTGCCCAACAATTAAACCTGCCGAACGGCGTGGCGTTTAAAAACGGCTCTTTGTACGTCGCGGAAATTCAACGCATCATCCGCTTCGACAATATCGATCAGCGCTTGAGCAACCCGCCCAAACCCGAAGTGGTCTACAACGATTTCCCGGAAGACCGCCATCACGGCTGGAAGTATCTGCGCTTCGGTCCGGACGGGAAGCTGTATACCGCCGTCGGCGCGCCGTGCAATATCTGCGATCCCGGCAAGCCGATCTACGGTGCGCTGGTCCGCCTGAATCCGGACGGGAGCGACTTCGAAATCCTGGCGCGCGGCATTCGCAACACGGTCGGCTTCGACTGGGAAACCCGCACCAATCATTTGTTCTTTAACGACAACGGCCGCGACTATTTGGGCGACGACCTGCCGCCCGACGAACTCAACGAATGGAGCCGGCCCGGCGAACACTTCGGCTACCCTTACTGCCACGCCGGCACCATCCCCGATCCGCAACTGGCCGGCGACAAAAAATGCAACAGTTTTATCGCGCCGGCCTGGAAGTACAAAGCCCATATCGCGCCGCTGGGCATGCGCTTTTACACCGGCAAACAGTTCCCCGACCAGTATTTCCGGCAATTGTTCGTCGCCCAACACGGTTCATGGAACCGGACTCAACCGCAAGGCTACCAGATCGACGTCGTCAAATTCAGCGGCGGTCATCCTTATAACGAACAAGCCTTTATTAGTGGTTGGCTGACCGCGTCGGGCGAAGTGCTGGGCCGGCCGAACGACGTTATCGTCGGCCGCGACGGCAGCCTGCTGATTAGCGACGACAAGCTCGGCGTCATCTACCGGGTGAGCTACGGCCGATGAGCAAACATCAATTCGAAGTGCTGGACGTCAAAACCGTCTACGAGGGATTTTTTCGGCTGGAACAATACCGCGTAAGACACACGCTGTATCAGGGCGGCTGGAGCCGGCCCTTGCAACGCGAGTTGTTTCGGCGCGGCAACTGCGTGGCGGTTTTGCTTTACGACCCGGATCGCGATGAAGTGGTGTTGATCGAGCAATTTCGGGTCGGCGCCATCCTGAGGCCGAACCATGCTTGGCAAATCGAAATCGTCGCCGGCGCGATCGAGGACGGCGAAACCGCCGAGGACGTCGCCTACCGCGAAGCGCTCGAAGAAGCCGGCTGCGAAATTCTGGATCTGATCGAAGTCAAACGTTTCTACACGACGCCGGGCGGCTCGTCGGAATTGATTACCCTGTTCTGCGGCCGAGTCGATAGCCGCGGCATCGGCGGCGTTCACGGCCTGGACCACGAGGACGAAGACATCCGCGTCTTCGCGGTCAAGACCGAACAAGCTTTCGATATGCTGGAAGACGGCTCGATAGAATCCGGAATTCCAATTCTGGCCTTGCAGTGGCTGTATATGCACCGCGACCGCTTGCGGGCGCGCTGGGTGGCGAGTCCGGCCGAGCGGGAGCAGCCAGAACCAGCCTAGGCCCGCCCACCCTGGCTGGCGCTAACGCCCTTTGAACACACCGGCCTTGCCCAACCAGGGATTGAATTTCTCCAACAACCAGGCTTTGGCGAATTCGTCGTTTTTGACGAGCAAATCCAAAAAAGCGGTGCTCGCGCTTTGCACTGCCGCAACTTGTTTGTACGCGCGTTCTATCCGCATTTTTTCCAGGTCTTCGCCGCGCAAGCCGTAGCCGGGGCCGCCGCCCATCGGCGGTCCGCCGCCTCCGCCCATGCCGCCCCCACCGCCGCCGACGCGATTGACCGGATTCAGCAATAACCGACCGCCTGGCCCACCGCCACCCATCCCCATTTCGGGTCCGCCGCCCGAACCGCCGCGCTGGCCCCGGCCAGTTCCTATGCCGGCGCCGGCCAGCAATTGATGGCTGGCTTCCGTCAGCATCAACAAGTACTTGCCGCCCGGCCGCGCGTGCTCCCACACCGACAGCCGAGCACCGGCCGCGCCAATGGCATAGGAGTCGTCATCCTCGCTGCCGGTGACTGCCAGCAGGGGCAAGGCAATTGGTTGAAAACGGCTACGGACATTGCCGGTCGCCAAATCCACCGAAGGACTCAAGAGTATCCCGGCCACGGGCCGCAACTCTTGCCGCCCCGGCAACTCAACGCCGAAATTTTCGCCGAGTACCGCGCTGACGGTTTGCGCGCCCAAATCGTATCCGGCCAACACCAGTTTATCGACGTCGGCGGCCGCGTAAAGACGCTGTCCCAAACCGGCCCGGGTCCGTAACTGCTGGTAAGCCCAGGCCAAGTCGGCGACTCGACCGGGCAAATGCTCGACGGAAAAATATTCGTGGCCGAGATAACGCAATTCGCTGCTACGGGCGGCTTTGGACGGACGGCGTTTGTCCTCCGGCCGATCGCTGTCGTCCTCGTCGTCGGGCTGGGTACCGTCTTCCGGATCGGGTCCGCCGCCGAACCAGCCGCCGAACATCCCCGCTGCCTCGCCGTCCTCGTCATCCGGCGGGCCCATATCGTTGGCGGTGCCGGGACGCGGTCCACCGCGCGGCCGGTTTAATTCGCGCAAGGCTTGCCCTATCGCCACCGGCTGCATGCAAAATACCGCGTAACCGGCCTTGGCCCAGAATTCGCGCCATAAGCGCCCGCCGCCGGCATCCTCGCCCAAGGCCGGCAGGTACACGATTAGCGGGTAACGACCCGGTGAGGCGGGTACCGTGATCGATACATCCAAATCGCGGCCATCGCGATGCCAGACTTCGCGGCCGGTTTCGATCTCGAAACGTCGCGCCGGCCGGTAGCCGCCGTCCAGCAAAACTTTTTCCAGTTTTTCGGCTTGCTCGACCTGGCTGGGCGGCAACGGCCGCGAACCGCAGGCGACCAGTAACACACACAACAGCAGGCAAACCGCGATTCGTAAACCGGTCGCGGAGGGTTCGAACCAGCCTATCGACCGGCGTGAATTTGGTTTCATCGCAGCGAATTTCCTATTCATTTGATAGCAACATACAACAGCCAAAATTTAAATACGGGTAAACGACAGTATGCCGACGGCATCGGTAAATCCCAGTCAATATAATGTAAATTCGGGTAAAAAGCCGCGCGCAGGCTCGGTGTCTCCTGTCGAGCGGAGTCCAAGCGCGAGCCACAAGCCGGCGCAAATGCTTTATCATTGCCCCGCCCGGTTCGGCCAACCCCGACAATAATAACGATGAACTCAGCGCCTCAAACCACCCGCCCCAACCTCATTTCGCCGGTTATCGCGTTCGCCGCGACGCTATTCATCAGCGCATTGCTGATGTTCGTGCTGCAGCCGATGTTCGGCAAACTCTTGTTGCCCTTGCTCGGCGGCACGCCTGCGGTGTGGAACACCTGCATGGTGTTTTACCAAACCCTGCTGTTCTGCGGCTACCTCTACGCGCATTGGCTGACGGCCCGGCAAGGCGCGCAGCGTCAGATTCAGATCCATACCGCCTTAATGATCTTCAGCGTGTTCGCGCTGCCGGTGGCGCTGCCGGACAACCCCAGCCCGCCAACCGCCGGCAATCCGGCCTGGTGGTTGGTCTGGACCTTGTTTCTGGCGATCGGCCTGCCGTTTTTCGTGATCTCGGCGACCGCGCCGTTGCTGCAAAGTTGGTTTTCCCGCTGCGGCCATCGCAGCAGCGGCGATCCGTATTATCTGTACGCCGCCAGCAACGCCGGCAGTTTGCTGGCCTTGCTGAGCTATCCGTTTTTAATCGAACCCAACATCGGCCTGGCGAACCAGCGTCTAGTCTGGAGCGGCGGCTATCTGCTGCTGTGCGCCTGCATCCTGTTCTGCGCCGCCGGCTATTGGCGCAACCAATCCGAAGACCAACTGGAAGCGCCCAGTATCGACGAAACCCTGACGCCGCCGAGCCGCTGGCAACAACTGCATTGGGCCGCGCTGGCCTTGGTACCTTCCAGCCTGTTACTGGGCCTGACCCAGTTTATCAGCACCGACATCGCCGCGGTGCCGTTGCTGTGGATCGTCCCGCTAACCCTGTATTTGCTGTCGTTCATCCTGGTGTTCGGCAGCTGGGCGGAGCGCATCCGGCCGTGGATGTTGGCCGCGCAACCGGCGGCGTTGACGGTGTTCATCGCCTATTCCTTTATCAATCCAGCCACGCTGCCGTATTGGCTGGATTTGATTCTGCACCTGATCGCATTTTTCCTGGCGGTAATGATCTGCCACGGCGAATTGGCGCGCAGCCGGCCGCACCCCCAATTCCTGACACGGTTTTATCTGGTGATGTCCTTCGCCGGCATGCTGGGCGGCTTGTTCAACACCTTCGTCGCGCCGTTTTTGTTCGATGCGGTTTACGAATACCCGATCATGATCGTCGCGGCGCTACTATTGCGGCCCGGCTTGTTGAACGGCCGCTGGCCCTTGCAACTGCTGTTCCCCGCACTGATTCTGGTTGCCGGGCTGGCCGTCTATTTTTCGACCGAGCAATTGTTCGACTATCTGGACCTGATCGGCGGCGCGCTGATTCTGCTGGCCGGCATCAGTTACGCGTTGCGCCACAGCCCGTTGGCGCTGGGCACGCTGACGGCGGTACTGCTGCTGTTCACGCTGGGCCTGCACGGCATGGCATCGAACGTGTTGTATCAGGAACGGACGTTTTTCGGCGTGCTGTCGGTGCGCGATACCGTGATCCCCGACGAAAACCAAAAGCCGGAAAAAGTCCGCGAACTTTACCACGGCACCACCAAACACGGCGCCGAACGCTTGATTCCGGCGCAAATTACCACGCCGCTGACCTACTACAGCCGGCCCGGCCCGATCGGCCAGGTGTTCGCAGAATTCGACGCCGAAAATCCGCGCTGGCGGATCGGCGCGGTCGGCCTGGGCGCCGGCGCGCTGGCCTGCTACGCCAAGGAAGGCCAAAGTTGGTCGTTCTACGAAATCGACCCGCTGGTGGTTTCGGTCGCGCAAGACCCGACCTGGTTTCATTACTTGGAACGTTGCGCCAAGCAGGCGGCGATGGTTGTCGGCGACGCCCGTTTGTCGCTGGCCAAGGAAGCCGACGCCAGCTTCGACCTGCTGATCATGGACGCCTTCAGTTCCGACGCGGTACCTACCCACTTGCTGACCCGCGAGGCTTTGCAGCTATACTTCAGCAAGCTGAAGGACGACGGTTTGCTGGCATTTCACATCACCAACCGTCATTTGGCCCTGAAGAAAGTCCTGGCCGATCACGTCAACCAACTGCATCTGGCCGGCCTGCTCCAGGAATTTCAGCCGGAAACCGATGTCCCTTTGGTGATTGCCACCGACTGGGTGGTGATCGCGAAACATCCCGAGCGCTTGGCAAAACTGCAACAAAGCCGGCTCGGGCATTGGCAGAAATTGCCACTGTCGTTCGGCTTGCAACCCTGGACCGACGACTTCACTCATATCATTGGCATTTGGAAATAGGAAAACGCATGCTTATCACGGAACTGGCCAGTCGTTGCGACGCTCGAGCGCAAGGCGGCGATGCCACTCAATCCATCCATTCCGCCGCCGACATCATGTCGGCTCAAGCTCACCAAGTCACCGTCCTCAGCGACGGCAAATACAAGAAACACCTGAAAGACACCCAGGCTTCGGCCTGCTTCATCGCCGAAGCCCTGATCGACGCCGAAATGCCGGTCGGCCTGACCCTGCTGGTTTGTAAAGATCCGGAAATCAGCTTTCTGAACGCCGTCAAGCTGCTGCATCCCGAGCCGGTATTCAAACGCCAGGTGTCCGAACACGCCGTGCTGGCCGACACCGCGACCCTGGGTTACAACGTCCACGTCGGTCCGTTTGCGACGATAGGCCAAAACAGCAGCGTCGGCGACAGCAGTACCGTCGAAGCCGGCGCCCGCATCGGCAATCACGTGGCGATCGGCAAACACTGCCATATCCACCCCAACGCGGTGATTTACGACAACAGCGTCATCGGCAATCACGTGATTATTCACGCCGGCGCGGTGATCGGCGCCGACGGATTCGGCTATAAATTCCGCGACAACCAACACGTCAAGGTGCCTCATGTAGGTCACGTCGAAATCGAGGACCACGTCGAAATCGGCGCCAACACCTGTATCGACCGGGGCGCCTTGGGGCCGACCCGAATCGGCGCCGGCAGCAAAATCGACAACTTGGTCCAGCTCGGCCATAACAACATCGTCGGCCGCAACGTCATCATCTGCGGACAATCCGGCATTTCCGGTTCCTGCACGATAGAAGACGGCGCGATCCTGGCCGGCAGCACCGGCGTCGCCGATCACGTCAAAATCGGCGCCCGCGCCGTGGTCATGGCCCGCAGCGGCATCTCCGGCGACATCGAGCCGGGCGCCCAAGTATTCGGCAGTCCGGCCAAGGATCGCAAGGTCGCCTGGAAGGAATTGGCGGCGCTGGCCAAACTGCCGGAATTGCTGCAAAAATTCAAAGCGCTGGAAGCCCGAGTCCATAAGCTGGAAGAATAATTCGGCCCCGGAACTTGACGGCCGGTTTTCGCGTCACCCCGTTTTTCGACCATCGCAAAGGCAGAACCATGAACGACAAACAACGCGTCGCCCAACATGCTGCTCAACACGTGCAAAACGGCATGATCGTCGGCCTGGGCACCGGCTCCACCGCCAATCTGTTCATCGAGGAACTGGCGCGGCGCCGCACCCAGGAAGGCCTGAAATTCACCGCCGTGGCCAGTTCGACGGTCAGCACGATCAAGGCCCGTCAACTCGATTTGCCGCTGGTCGCGATCGACCATCTGGAACACCTGGACTTGTACGTGGATGGCGCCGACGAAGTCGCTCCAGATCTGACGCTGCTGAAAGGCCGCGGTTACGATTTGGTACGCGAAAAATTACTGGCCAAGGCTTGCGATTCGTTCCTGGTATTGATCGACGCCAGCAAGCGCGTCAAACGCATCGGCGAGAACTTTCCGATTCCGATCGAAGTGATGCCGTTCGCCTGGAAGCTGGTACAACGTAGCGTCGCGGCGATCGGCGGCCACGGTAGCTTGCGGCAAACCGCCAACGGCGACGGCTTGGTCGTCACCTCATACGGCAGTCTGGTGTTGGATGTGGTATTCGATTCCACGCTGGACGCCAAAACCCTGAACGAACGGCTGAACGGCATTCCCGGCATCGTCGAACATGGCATATTCAATGGCCTGACTGGGGCGGTATTTTGCGGCCACGACGGACAAGTGGACGAGCTTTGGGCTTAGCGGCCAGCGTGCCCGGCGCGGCTAGCCTTTGGCCGGCAAGCAGCCGCGGCACTTAGTCCCAGCAATTTTGTGGTAGAAGCCCGTCCGGCGCTTGGTCCATAATCGCCGCCAGCCGCGGGTCGCCGGGATTAGCTTTCCGGCCGGCGCGGCCGGCGTTGGTCCCGATAGCCGGACCAATCCAATCCGCCAGTTCGAATTCGCCCCGTACAACAGGAGAAAACCCATGTCGCAATTATTAGAAAAAAACCAGGAAGCGCCGTTTTTCCGTGCCGTAAATCAAGACAATAAAATGATCTATCTGTCGGATTACCAGGGCGAAAAGACTGTGGTGCTGTATTTTTACCCCAAGGACGATACGCCAGGCTGCACGATAGAAGCCAACGACTTCACCGCGCTCGCCGCTGAGTTTGCGGCGGCTAACACCGTCATCGTCGGCGTCAGCAAGGACGACTGCGAGAGCCACCGCGCCTTTATCGCCAAATACGGGCTGAACGTGCAATTATTGGCCGATACCGACGGCGCGCTGTGCGACAGTTACGGTACCTGGCAGGAAGTCGAAAAAGACGGCATCAAAAAGTGGAAGATCGTCCGCTCGACCTTCATTATCGGCAAGGACGGCAAGTTGCTCGAAGCCATGTACGGCGTTAGCCCGGATGGACACGCGCAAGCGGTACTGGATATTGTCAAAAGCCTGCCCGTCTGAGATACATCTTGGAACCATCGCTCCGGCCATTTTCTGCCCCAAAAAAAGCCGGGGTTCCCCGGCTTTTTTACGAACTAGCAGCGAACTCAATGTAGCGTGACGACTTGCTCTACCAGGTCAGCCACCGTTTTGATACGGTTGAAGTCCAGATGAAGTTGGTTAAACATTTCCATGATCGAGCTATCCAGCTTATCCCGCAAGTCGGCATCCATACCCAGATCGTTTTGTAGATCTCTATCCAAAGAAACGTCGTCCACATCCAAATCGAAGGTATCCGCGATGACCAGCTGTACGGCCATCGACATCATGTTTTGCAGGCTTTCCACTTCGTTGCCACCGAATTTTCCACACATCAGCGTCACCTCTTTGTCGTTAACGATGGCGTTAGTTTGGCTAAAACCCCACCCAAAAACCGTTAACGACTACCAATTCGGAGCGCCGCTTCGGCCACGGTGTTGTAGCGCCCTTGGCCGACCTCTTGACTTGGCGCCTGCGTCAACGCGCCAGTCCGCACGCCCCCGCCGTGCCGCAACTGGATCTCGGGAACGGCAAGTTCCAAAAAACCTCTTCTCCAACTATCCATTCGGTTACGGCGGCCGGAATGCGCAGCGAGTTATACTGGAATTCGCCTTAGCCTATAAACGGACTTACGGCCCAAAATTTCAAGGTCTTTTACGACAGCCGTCGCCCTCTCGATAGCTGTATCGAGCTTCGTCGGCGGCGATACGATAAAATTCGCTTGTAAGCCATCACAGACACACGAAATCGCTCCCTGCCCAGCCCAGCCATGCCTATTCGTATCGCCCATTCGAGTGCCGTCGACCCGACAACGGCGGTCAACGAGCTACATGCCGGCCTGGTTCAGGAACGGCTGGCCGCCGTGATATTTTTTTGTTCGGCCGATTACGACCTAACTGCGCTGGCAGCCGCATTATCGTTGGCGTTTAAGGACCTGCCGGTCGTCGGTTGCACGACGGCCGGCGAAATCGGACCAGCCGGGCTTTGCGAACGCAGCCTGGTCGGCGTCGGCTTCTCGGCGTCGGTGTGCGGCGCCGTCGGCGGCCTGCTCGGCGACTTACGGAGTCTGTCCGCCGAGCAAACCAAGGACTTCGCCCAATCTCGGTTGAACGCGCTATTGGATTTGGCGCCGTACGCCTGTTCGTCCAACAGTTTCGGCTTTTTGTTAATAGACGGTCTGTCCCTGAAAGAAGAACCGGTCGCCCTGGACATTCAACGGATGCTCGGCAACATTCCGCTGGTCGGCGGTTCGGCCGGCGACGGTTTGAGGTTTCAGGATACGTGGGTTTATTGGGGAGGTGCGTTCCACCCGAACCACGCGGTCATGCTGTTAATCAGCACCACGCTGCCGGTGTACGCTTACCGGACTCAACACTTCTTACCGTCCGAGCACAGGATGGTGGTCACCGCCGCCGACATCGGCCGGCGCACCGTCCACGAAATCAACGGTCTGCCGGCCGCCGAGGAGTACGCGCGACTGATCGGCTATCCGCTAGACCAACTCACGCCGGCGTTGTTCGCCGCGTATCCGGTCGTCGTCAAGATCGACGGCAGTTATTACGTGCGCGGTCTGCAACGCGCTCACCCGGACGGCAGCTTGACCTTTTACTGCGCGATCGAGGAAGGCTTGGTGTTGCGCATCGCTCAAGGCGAAAACTTGCTGGAAAATTTGGCGGCGGCCTTCGGTCGCGTCCGTCAAGTCATTGGCCAGCCGCTGGTGACGCTCGGCTGCGATTGCATCCTGCGAAAACTGGAAGTTGCCGCCGCCGATCAGCTCGATGACTTGAACCGCTTGATGACCGACAACCGCGTGGTCGGCTTTCACACCTACGGCGAACAGTTTCGCGGCATCCACATCAACCAAACCTTCGCGGCCGTGGCGATCGGCGCTCCGGCTACCGCATCCGAACATGACTGACCCAAACGCCAATCCCAGCCTCCCGGCTTTGCAGGCTGAAATCGCCCGCTTGAACAAAGTCGTCCAAGTCCTGATGGACCGGGTCGAACACAGCGGCGATTTGGGAAACTCCTATTTCGATCAAGTCCAGGCAACGGTGATGCTGGAAGACTTGGTGCGGCGCCGCACTCAGGAATTGGAAGCGGCGCTGGCAGAAAACCGGGCCATCAACCGCGCGCTGAGCGAAGCGGAACAAAAATTTCACTGCGTGCTCGATCAATCCTTGGTCGGCATTTCAATGACGATCGACCAACGCTTTCACTACGCCAACCCGAAATTCGCCGAAATTCTGGGCTATAGCGTCGAGGAAATTCTGAAACTCGGTCCGGCCGACATTACCCCGGCCGAAGACTTGCCCCAGGTTTTGGACGTGATTCGCCGCGCATTGAACGGGGAATTCCAGCAACTGACCTTTACGACTCGGGCCGTGCGCAAGGATGGTCGGATCATCAACGTCGAAATGTCGGGGAAGGCGCCTCTGGATATTGGCGGCCGTCCGGCGCTGATCGCGGTTTGGGCGGACATTACCGAGCGGCTCGGAGCGGAGCGGGAAATCGAGGCCTTGCAAACGCGGCTGCGCGACCAAGCCCTACACGATGCGCTGACCGGGCTTTACAATCGTTTGTTTTTAGCCGAAAACCTGGACCGGACCATCGCGCTGGCCGCCCGGCACGGCTATCCGGTCAGCGCGGTGATTGCCGATCTGGATTTTTTCAAATCGGTCAACGACCGTTACGGCCATCCCGGCGGCGATGCCGCGTTAAAACATCTGGCCGATCTGATGCGGCAACACGCCAGATCTAGCGACATCATCTGCCGTTACGGCGGCGAAGAGTTTTTATTGTTGATGCCCGACACGCCCGTCGAAGTGGCCCGCGAGCGCGCCGAGTACCTGAGACAATGCCTGGCCGAGCAACGCGTGGCCTGGAAAAGCACGCCGATAGCGCTGACCGCCTCCTTCGGTGTCGCCAGCTATCCCGAGGATGCCCAATCCGGCGGCGAATTGATCGAGGCGGCCGACAGCGCGCTATACGCATCCAAAGCCAACGGCCGCAATCGCGTCACGCGCTTCGGCCAGTCCTGGGAACCTGCTCCGATCTAGGCGCACGCCATTCAATTCGGCCCGCGCCGTCGCCGGCTGCAATCCAGCTGCTTCACTGTTCTCGTCGAGCCAGGGCCGTTAACGCGCCCTCATGGCTCGCGATCACATTCTCCGGTAGCGGTTTGCTCTAGCCATTCGGTGCCTGCCGCATCCGCGAAGTTGCTCGGTTCGCCCGGCGCTTTTTCGAATATCGCCGTCAGACCGTCGGCCGGCATCGGCTTGGCGAAGTGGTAACCTTGACCGAAATCGCAGCCGATTTTTTGCAACAACGCCAGCTGCTCGCCGGTTTCTATGCCTTCCGCGACCACCAGTATCCCCAATTTATGCGCCATCGCAACGATGGCCTCGCAAACCGCCATGTCGCTGGCATTCACGGGCAAAGTTCGGACGAAGGCTTGATCGATCTTGATATAGTCGATGTCGAATTTCTTCAAATAGGTCAAGGACGAGTAGCCGGTACCGAAATCGTCCAAGGCCACCTGAATGCCGGCGGCATGAAACGCTTGCAGCTGTTCGCGCACGATATCGTTGGCGTCGAGCAAAAGGCTTTCGGTGATTTCGACGACCATCGCCGCGCCGCTAATGCCCATCCGCGCTAAATCTTCCGGCCAGCGCTTGTAATCGTAACGGGCACTGAGAAACTGAACCGGCGATTTGTTGATGCTGACTTGAAACTCGGGATGGTAAAGTCTTCGCCAGATCGCCGCTTGTTGCAGCACGGTGTCGAACACCCATTCGCCAATGTCCACAATCAAGCCGGTTTCCTCGGCCAGCGGGATGAATTCGGCCGGGCTCACCATCCCCAACGCCGGATGACGCCAGCGCAACAAGGCTTCCGCCTTGACGATTTTTAGCGTCGCCATATCGACGATAGGTTGGTAGTAAACCTCGAATTGGTCTTTGCGCAAGGCCGCGTGCAATTCGCTCAATAAGCGCAAGCGTACTTGGGCGCGTTGCTGCAATTCGCTGGTGAAATAACTGAAACGGTCCCGGCCGCACTTTTTGGCTTCGTAAAGCGCCTGATCGGCATTTTTCAACAACTCGTCGCTTTTCCTGGCATCGTCCGGATAAAACGCGATCCCGATACTGGCCGACAAATAGACGGTGTCGTCGCCCAAACGAAACGGTTCGGCCAGACCGCGTAACACGATCCGGGCAATCGCCTCGACCTCCGGTTTTTCCTTCATACCGCCAATGATCACGGTAAATTCGTCGCCACCGATGCGGGACAGCGTCAACGCCTCGGGCAAGGCTTGCCGCAGGCGCCGCGCGGCTTCCCGCAACAAAATATCGCCCATGAAATGGCCCAGCGTGTCGTTGACGTCCTTAAACCGGTCCAAATCGATAAACAACAAGGCCATCCGCAAACCCGATTTGGCGGCCGCCGCCGACTCTTGCGCCAATTTGCTCAAAAACAGACTGCGGTTAGGCAATTCGGTCAACGGGTCCAAATGGGCTTGTTTCCAGATCACGTCGAGCGCCCGGACCCGTTCGGTGATGTCGGACAATATGACGACCTGATGCCCGGCCAGATCCGCGCTCAATGCCACCAAATTGACTAACACGATTTTTTTAGCGCCGTTTTTGCAGACGACGTCCAGTTCCATCGACGGAAACCCGTGACCGCCACTCAGAACCAACTGGGCGCGTTCTTCCCAATCGCTCCGGACCATCCGCCGGTATTCGGCATCCGGAAACGCCTTCCGCCACCAATCTTCCCATTCCAGCAACTCAGTTCGGCTGTAACCGAAGGTTTCGACGAAAGCCGGGTTCAAGTAAGCAATATGGTTCCGACCGTCGTATAACAAATATGCAATCGGCGATGCATCGATGATGGCGTGGAACTTGGCTTCGCTGGCCGCCAGGGCTTGCTTGGATTGATAAAGACGGTGGTAGGGAATTTCGACGCAATTCATGAAAACCGCGCGATAAATCATGCCGTAGGCAACGGTTTTATAGAGGTGGCCGAATAAGTTGAAGATGTCGGTCACGTCGGCATACAGCGTGAAGAAAATTTCGCTGAGCGCCATCACCACGGCCGCGCCGGCCAAGCCCTGCACGTCGTAACTCTGCGGATATAGGCCGCGCCGGTACAAACCCAAGGCCAGCGCCAGATAAACCGCTATCAAACCGTATTCGCTGATCCGCTTGAACCCGGTCAGGCCGACGCCAGGCACGAAGGTTTCCGGTACCCAATCGGCGTGGAACAGCACCACCCAAGCTGCCCCGGCCACCGCGGCGAGCACGCCGGCCAACATCCACCAACGCCCGTTGGTTCGTTGTAAGTCCCAATTCGGTAAAACGGTGACCGAGCATAAGGCCAGCGCGGCCAAGCCGCGCGCCGCCAGCCAAAAATCGATCGCCTTTTGCGGATCGCTCGGCGTCACAAAATCGGGCATGCCCTGATACGACAAGGTATGCAGCACGTCCAACAGCGCGACACCGGCAAAACAACACGCCAGCAACATCAAATTGCCGGAGCGCTCGCGCTGGTAAACGCTCCAGCCGACCGCGAACACCAGCGCCGACACGACGATGGCTAAGGTTTCCAACAGCGTATGCAGCGGCGCGTAATTGGCGATTCCCTTCCAGCCATCCGGCAACGGCGCCAACGCGACGACGATTTGCAAAGCCAATAAAATCGCCAAATAGCGCAGCATCAACAGGGTACGGCTTTTTGGGCTTCTATTCGGACAAAACATGCAATAAAACGGTTGGAGAAATAAATGGGCGCGATTTGCCGGTTTACATAAGCTTAGCCTTTAGCGTCGATTTCCCCAACCACTCTATGCTTTTAAAGTCGCCGGCCCGACATGGGTGCCTCGGGCCGGCAGTCGCCGCTCAACTGGACAACGCCGGCGTAAACGCCCGGAAATCCGCATCTACCGAAACGTTTTCCCGCCGCGACTCGGCTCTCGGCTCTCGGCTCTCGGCTCGAGCATACCGGCCAATCCCGATCGCCCCCTAACCCGATTTGCCGACTTGAATCCGTTCATAAAAAACCACTATACTGCTTATAAAAGCAGTGTATATAAAAACAGCATGAAACCATTAACCGACCGCCAGCAAACCATCCTCGACTTCATCGAGCGCCGCCTCGGCGAGGACGGCTTTCCGCCGACCATCGCCGAGATCGCCGCCGCGTTCGGCGTGCGCTCGACCAATAGCATCCGCGGCCACTTACAGGCCCTGGCGCGCAAGGGCGCGATCGAACTGGTGCCGTCGGCGTCGCGCGGCATTCGTTTGTTAAAACCTGCCGCCGAAGCCGGCCTGCCGCTGGTGGGCAGAGTCGCCGCCGGTAAACCGATACTGGCCGAGGAGCATATCGAAGACTATTGCCGGCTCGGCCCGGAGCTGTTTCGCGACCGCGCCGACTACCTGTTGCGGGTGCATGGCATGAGCATGCGCGACGCCGGCATCCTCGACGGCGACCTGCTGGCGGTGCGGCGGACGCCGACTGCCGACAACGGCCAAATCGTCGTCGCCCGCATCGGCGACGAAGCCACCGTCAAACGCCTGCGCCTGGACGGCAATAAAGCCTTTTTGGAGCCGGCCAACCCCGACTTCGCGGTACTGACCGTCGATCTGGAACGCGACACGCTGAGCATCGAAGGCGTGGTCGTCGGCGTGATCCGCCGCGACTTGCCATGAAGCCGGTACTGGAACAACTACTGCGCGGCCAAGACCAAATCTGGCGCGGCCTGCAAACCGACTTGGCCAACGGCATCGCCACCGGTTTTGCCGAATTGGACGCGCTGCTGCCCGGCGGCGGCTGGCCGAGCGGCGCGTTAATGCATTGGCAGCTACCCCAGGTCGGCGTCGGCGAATTGCCGTTGCTGCTGCCGGCGATGGCGGCCTTGAGCCGGCAAGGCCAGCGTATCGTCTGGTTGGCGCCGCCCTACCAAGCTTACGCACCGGGCTTGCAGCAGGCCGGCGTCGAGCTCGGGCAATTGCTGGTCGTCACCTGCCCCGAAGCCGCCGATCTGCCGTGGGCCTTGGAAGTCCTACTCCGTAGCGGCGGCTGCGGCATGGCCTTGGCCTGGCCCAAACGGCCGCTGGCCGCGCACCAAACCCGCCGCTTACAATTAGCCGCCGAGGCCGGTAACGCGCTGGCGGTGCTGTTCGCGGTCGGTCACGCCGCGCAAGCCCGCCACGCCGCATTGCAACTGGCCTTGCGGCGCGAAAGCGGCGGCTTGCGACTGCGGATAACCAAGGCGCGCGGCAGTCTGCGCCAACTGGATTTGCTGTTGGCAATCTGATGGCCGCCACCGCCCGCGCCCTAGCGCCCAGATATTTACCGCCCCGGCACAGCGAAGTCGCGCCCGCCGCCCATCGACCCAAACTCTGGGTGTGCGCCTATTTCCCCGATCTGGCCTTGACTGCCGCCGGTCTGGATTCAAGACTAGCTTGCGCGCTGCAGGAAACCGTCAAGGGCCGGCCCTCGCTGTACGCGGTTTCGCAAGCGGCCCGGCTAGCCGGCGTCGAACCCAGCATGACGCCCGCCGCCGCGCTGGCGCTCTGCCCCGGTTTGCAGATACAAAACCGCGACCCGCAATTGGAGCACATCGCGCTAGACCTTCTGGCCGACGCCGGGTTGGACTTTAGCCCGTGGATCAGCCGCGACCTGCCGCAAGCCTTGCTGCTGGAAGTGTCGAGCTGTTTGCGTTTGTTCGGCGGCGCCGAATCACTAAGCGAACAACTGCGCCAAACCCTGGCCGGCACCGGCCATCGCGCGCAACTGGCCTTGGCGCCGTCGCCGGCCGCCGCCGAAGTGCTAGCGCGTTTGGGACTGGAAAGCCTGGTGACGCAAGCGGCCGGCCTGCGCTCCCTGCTCGGCCCGTTGCCGCTGGCGGCGGCGGGATTCGATGACAAACTGTTGCAACGTCTGGCGCGGACCGGCGTGCAAACCCTGGCCGATGTCTGGCGCTTGCCGCGCGATGGCTTGGCTCGGCGTTACGGCCCCGAACTGCTCGGCCGACTCGACGCACTGGCCGGCCGCGATTCGCGGGTGTTGCGGCAATTCCACCGCCCGCCGCGTTTTGCCGCCGGCCGCGAACTGCCGACCGAACTGGACAAACTCGATCACTTCTTCCCGGCGGTCGAACAACTGCTCGAGCAACTGGCCGAGTTTCTGCGCCGGCGCGACGCCGCCGTCCAGGCCGTCGAACTGCGCTTGCAGCATTACCGGCGTCCGGCCACGCCGGTCGAATTAAGCTTGCGCCACGCCAGCCGCGACCCGCTGCATTGCGCCCGCTTGCTGTGGGAAAAACTGGAACGCACGCCGCTGCCGGCGCCGGTATTGGCGGTCAAATTGTTCAGCGAAGCCGTCGTGCCGTTCCAGCCGCGCTGCTTTAGTTTGTTCGACGACGAAATCCGCGAACAGGACTGGCAAAGCGCGCTGGAGCAATTGCAAAGCCGGCTCGGCCATCAAGCCTTGCAATATCCGCGAGCCGCCGCCGAACATCGGCCGGAACGCGCCGGCCTGCTTGGCCTAGAACCGGCAGCCGAGCAAGCCGAACTGCCGCCGCGCCCGCTGTGGCTATTGAGCAGCCCCAAGCCGCTAAATCCGGCCGAGCTACATTTCGCGCCGGACCGCGAACGCCTCGCATCGGGCTGGTGGGACGGCGCTCCAGTGCAACGCGATTACCGCATCGCCCACGACCGCGCCGGCCGCAAATTATGGGTGTTTCAAGACTTGAAGCCGAACGGCGGTTGGTATTGTCATGGCCTGTTCGGCTGATGCACCGGGCTTTGCCGAGCTGCATTGTTTGTCCAATTTCAGTTTTTTGCGCGGCGCCTCGCACCCGGAAGAATTGGTCGCCGAAGCCGCCCGCCTGGGTTACCGGGCGCTGGCCTTGACCGACGAATGTTCGCTGGCCGGCATCGTCCGCGCGCATCTGGCGGCCAAAAAGCACGGCATCGATTTGATCGTCGGCAGCGAATTGCGGCTGGACGACGGCTTGAAACTGCTGCTATTAGCAACCGACCGCATCGCTTACGGCAACTTGTCGCATCTGATCAGCGTCGCCCGCCGTCAAGCCGACAAAGGCAGCTACCGGCTGAGCCGCAGCGATTTTCAGCAACACTTTCCGGCCCGCTGTCTGGCGATCTGGCTGCCGGACTTGGCAAACCCGCAATCCGCCGACGGCCGCTGGCTGCAAAGTCTGTTCGGCACCGATCTATGGCTAGGCTCCGGGCTATTTTTGTCCGGTCGCGACCGGGAATGGATCGCCGCCGCCGAAAATTTGGCCGGCGGTTTGGATATTCCCATCGTCGCCTGCAACGACGTCCACATGCACCGCCGTTCCCGGCAACGCTTGCAGGATACCTTGACCGCGATCCGCCTTAGCCGGCCATTGACCGAGCTGGGCTATGCCTTGTTTGCTAACGGCGAGCGCCATCTCAGGCCCTGGCAACGGCTGGCCGAGATTTATCCGCACGCCTGGCTGGACGAAACCGTCAAACTCGCCGCCCGCTGCCGCTTCTCGCTGGACGAACTGCGCTACGAATACCCGCGCGAACTGGTGCCGGACGACCACACGCCGGCCTCGTGGCTCAGGCATTTGACCGAAGCCGGCTTGCAACAACGTTGGCCGCACGGCGAGCCGGCCAAGGTCAGGCAACAAGTCGAGCACGAGTTGGCCTTGATTGCCGATCTGACCTACGAGCCCTACTTTTTGACCGTCCACGACATTGTCGCCTTTGCCAAAAGCCAAAACATTCTTTGCCAAGGTCGCGGCTCGGCGGCGAATTCGGCAGTTTGCTATTGCCTGGGGATTACCGAAGTCGATCCCGGCCGGATGAATCTGCTGTTCGAACGTTTTCTATCGCGGGAACGCAACGAGCCGCCGGACATCGACGTCGATTTCGAGCACGAGCGCCGCGAGGAAGTCATTCAATATATCTACCGCAAATACGGCCGCCACCGTGCCGCGCTGGCCGCGACGGTGATTACCTATCGCAGCCGCAGCGCGGTGCGCGACGTCGGCAAGGCGCTGGGTTTGAACGCCGGCCAACTGGACCGGCTGGCCGGCAACGTCGATCGCTGGGACGGCTATAAGCTGATGCCGGAAGCCTTGCGCGATTGCGGTTTCGATCCCGCCAGCCCGGTGATCCTCCAGTTGAGCGCCTTGGTCGAGCAAATCCGTGGTTTTCCAAGGCATTTGTCGCAGCATGTCGGCGGCTTCGTGATCGCCCGCGACGAGCTGACCCGGCTGGTGCCGGTCGAAAATGCGGCGATGGCCGAGCGGACCGTGATTCAGTGGGAAAAAGACGATCTGGAAGCGATGGGCTTGCTGAAAGTGGACGTGCTGGCCTTGGGCATGCTCAGCGCGATCCGCAAGACTTTGCATTATTTGGCGAAATATTGCCCGCCGCCAAACCCGCATCCTCGTTCGCCAATCGAATTTAGCCACCTCAAGGAAGAAACCGAAAACCGCGCCTGGACCCTGGCCGACATTCCGGCCGAGGACCCGGCGGTGTACGCAATGCTGCAGCGCGCCGACAGCATCGGCGTGTTCCAGGTCGAATCGCGAGCGCAGATGAGCATGCTGCCGCGCCTGAAACCCACCAATTACTATGACTTGGTCATCGAAATCGCCATCGTCCGCCCCGGCCCGATCCAGGGCGAAATGGTCCATCCCTATCTGGCGCGGCGCAACGGCCAAGAAGCCATCGACTATCCCAGCCCGGAAATCAAGCAAGTGCTGGAGCGCACGCTGGGCATCCCGATTTTTCAGGAACAGGTCATGCAAATCGCGATGGTCGCCGCCGGCTTTACCCCCGGCGAGGCCGACGAATTGCGGCGAGCGATGGCAGCCTGGAAGCGCAAGGGCGGCCTGGAGCCTTTCGAGCAGAAATTGCTGGCCGGCATGCGCGAACGCGGCTACCGCGACGACTTCGCCCAGCGCATCTTTCAACAAATCAAAGGCTTCGGCGATTACGGCTTTCCGGAATCGCATTCGGCCAGCTTCGCGTTGCTGGCCTACGTGTCGGCCTGGTTGAAGTGCCATCATCCGGCGGCATTTTGCTGCGCCTTGCTGAACAGCCAGCCGATGGGCTTTTACGCGCCGGCGCAACTGGTACAGGACGCCCGCCGCCACGGCGTCGAGGTGCGGGCTGTCGATGTGCGGCATAGCGCTTGGGATTGCGCACTGGAACACGACCGCCGGCCGTTAAATACCGTTCGCCCTGAGCTTGTCGAAGGACGAAGCACATCAGGTTTCGACAAGCCTGTTATGAACACAACCAAAGAGCGCATCTCGAACGGCATACCAATAAACGATAAAGCCGGACTAATAAATCCGCCGGCGTTAAGACTGGGCTTCAATCAAGTCAAGGGCTTGTCGGCCGCCGCCGCTACGCGGATAGCCACGGCCCGCGCGGAACGCGTTTTCGACAACGTAGCCGATCTGGCCGAACGCGCCAAGCTGGATAAACGCGACCTGGAAGCCCTGGCCGCCGCCGACGCGTTGAAAGCGCTGGCCGGCAATCGTCATCAAGCCTTCTGGGCGGCCGGCGGCATCGAGGCGCCCTTGCCGGTGTTCGGCGTGCCGCGCATCATCGAAGCCACGCCCTTGCTAAAAACCCCGCAGCCGGTACAGGACACGATTGCCGATTACGCCAGCGTCGGCCTGACCTTGCGCGAGCATCCACTGGCATTGCTGAGACAACAGCTAGGCGCGAAAGGGGTCATCACCGCGCAAAGCCTATGGCAGCGCCGCAACGGCAGCATCGCCCAGGTCGCCGGTCTGGTGATTTGCCGGCAGCGGCCGATGACCGCCGCCGGCGTGACCTTCGTAACCCTGGAAGACGAAACCGGCCAAGTCAACTTGATCGTCTGGCCGAAAACCGCGCTGGCTCAGCGCAAACCCTTATTAAAGGCGCGCTTGCTGGGCGTAGCCGGCATCGTCCAGCAACAGGACGGTGTGCTGCATTTGATCGCCGGCAAATTGGAAGATTGGAGCGACTGGATCAGCGAACTGGCGGCCAAATCGAGGGATTTTCACTAAACCTTTGCCGAAAGGCGGACGGCGCGGCGCCGGGCGACGAAGAGGCGTGTTAAAAACACGGAGCACCGCCGGCGAGAAGTCGCCGGCGTCATTTCCGCCAAACCGATTCAGTCCGGCGGCAAAACCGCTTACGGTTTCAGCCAGCCTTGCAAGGCTTCGATCAATTCCAAGGCCTGCTTTTCGCTGGAAATATTGAATTTGGATTTTTGCTGATACTCGCCGTTGCGCTTTTGATAGCGGCGGATGCTGAAGCGGTCGGCGCTGTATTGATTCTTGGCCGGCTCCCAATCCTGATAGCGGTAGAGCACCGTCGCCCAAGCGCCTTTGCTCAATATTTTTTTATCCAGTTCCTTCACGGTTTCGACGCCGCCGTCTTCGTAACGGATGGTCAAATCTTCAACGTTTTCAGCCATAGCCTTCTCAAAAATGGTGTAAGCGGCGCGCAGTCTAGCACAGCGGCCGCGAAATACGACGCTTAGCGGCTGAAGAACTCGCCGAAGGCCCGGCTACCCTCGCCTGTGCTAATGGTATTGACCACTTTGAGCGTCTTGGCGTCGATGACCGATACGTTGTTATCGAACCAATTGGCGACGTAGACCTGACTGTCGTTGGGATGGGTGCAGATGCCCTCGGGCTTGTCGCCGACCGGGATCACCGCGACCGGCTTCAAGGTCGCGGTGTCGATCGCGGTGACCGTGCCGTCGTCCTGGTTGGTCACGAACAGCAGGCTATCGTTCAAGGCCAGCGCCACCGCGTAAGGCCGGGAGCCAACCTTGATCGTCGCCAAGCGTTTTAAACTGTGGGAGTCCAACACGCTAACGTCGTCGCTCTCGACATTGGCCGAATACAAGCGCTTGCCCTTGCCGTCCACCGCGATGCCGAACGGATGCTCGCCAACCTTGGTGGTATTGCGGATCGTCAATTTGGCCAGATCGATTTGAGAAATCGAATCGTCGATCCGATTGGCCACGTACAGCCAACGGTTATCGGGACTGACCGTCATGCCCGACGGCGATTTGCCGACCGTGATAGTCTTAATTTTCGCGAAGGTCTTGGCGTCGAAAACCGCGACCGAGTTCTCGTACCAATCGGCCACGAACACCAGCTCGCCCTTGCGGTCGGCCGCGATGCCCAGCGAGGCGCCGCCGACCTTGACGACTTTGAGCACCTTGAGCCGCTCGCTATCCAACACCGCGAAACCGCCGCCTTCCGGCGTGCTGATGTAAATCTGCTTCAATACCGAATTCACCGCGACGCCGGCCGGCTTGCCTTCCACCTTGACGGTTTCGACGACGCTCTGCTTGTCGGTATCGATCACCGACACCGAATTGTCGAGTTGATTGGTGATGAACGCGGCCGGCGCGGCCCGGACATTCCAGGCACTCAGCATTAACGTCGCGATCAATACGGGCTTGCGGAAATGAGTCATGATGACGAGAAAGCAACAAGTGGACCGAGCGAAACCCGGCCGAGGCGATAGAGACGCTAGCGCGCGTCTCTATCCTGAGAGCATGGTTTAGCGTTTCATCTCGATTTCGACCTTGCCAGCGTGGCCGGTCAATTTGCGCGAAACGTTTTCCAGACCGGTGGTCAATACTTCGGTAACGGCTTTGTCGGCCGCTTCTTCGTTCAACTCGGCCGGCGGATTGTTGTTGACGTAGGCGCGGTAGTAAGTCGCCACCCACTCGATTTCGGCCTTGCCGCCTTTATCGGCCACCGACAATTCGGCGGCGTAGTTGCCGACCGGCAGCACCGGCAGCGGCTCGTCTTGGCCGGCGTGTTTAATGGTGCCGGTCGAACTCATGTCGATGATTTTATATTTGTAGGCCATTTTGGCGTCTTCGTAGGATTTCAACTCTTCCTTAATGGTACCGCCGCTTTGCAGATGCAAGGTACGCACCGAACCTTTGGTGTTGTCGCCGCCTTCGACGCTCTTAATCGATGGATGCCAGGACATGTCGTTGTAATTCTTGATTAAGTCCCAAACCTTGGCGGCCGGCGCATCGATGGTCAGGGTCGCGGTCAGTTTAGCTCTGACCGGGCCGTGCGCGTTGGCCAAGCCGGTAAACAACATCAGAGCCGCTGAAACGAGTAGCGAGGTTTTTTTCATAAACGGTTTCCTATGGTGGTCGCGTAAAAATAAGGCGGCGATTATAAGATAAAATCCGCCGACTAGTCGTCGCAAACGCAAGTTTGCGGAATTTTTCCCGTCACCCGAGCCACCATGACCGCACCCAGCTTTTTCTGGCACGATTACGAAACCTTCGGCGCCGATCCGCGCCGCGACTGGCCGTGCCAGTTCGCCGGACTGCGCACCGACTACGACTTTAATATCGTCGGCGAACCGCTGATGGTCTATTGCCGACCGCCGGACGACTACCTGCCCCACCCGGAAGCTTGCTTGATCACCGGCATTACCCCGCAAGTGGCCCGCCAGCGCGGCGTATGCGAAGCCGAGTTCGCCGCGCGCATCCATGCCCAACTCGCCCAACCCGGCACTTGCGCGCTGGGTTACAACACCTTGCGTTTCGACGACGAAGTCACCCGCAATCTGCTGTACCGCAATTTTTACGACCCCTACGCCCGCGAATGGCAAAACGGCAACTCGCGCTGGGACTTGATCGACATCGCCCGCGCCGCCCGCGCATTGCGCCCGGACGGCATTCACTGGCCCGACAACGCCGACGGCCTTCCCAGCTTTCGTTTGGAAGAACTGACCCGCGCCAACGGCATCGGCCACGCCGACGCCCACGACGCGCTGGCCGACGTCCACGCCACGATCGCGGTCGCCAAGCTGATTAAGCAACACCAACCCAAGCTTTTCAACTACTTGTTCGAGCACCGCCTAAAAAGCCAAGCGCTCGGCTTGTTGAAACTCGGCAGTTTCACGCCGCTGGTGCATATTTCCGCCCGCTACCCGGCTCGCAACCACTGTCTGGCGGTGGTCGTCGCGCTGGCCCAGCACCCGGTCAACGCCAACGAAATCATCGTTTACGATCTGTCCGCCGATCCCGGACCCTTGCTCGATCTTTCGGCCGAACAAATCCGCGAGCGCCTATTTGTTGCCAACGACGACTTACCGGAGGGCGTCACCCGCATCCCGTTGAAAACCGTGCACGTCAACAAAGCGCCGGTGCTGGCGCCGCTGTCGGTGATCCGGCCGGCCGACGCCGAGCGACTTCAACTGGATTTGGGCCGTTGCCAGATACATCTGCAACAACTGCAAGCCGCGCCGCCGTTGGCCGACAAATTGGGCGCGGTGTTTCGCCGCGACTACGCCGACGCTCCAGACGATCCGGACTTGATGATCTACAGCGGCGGCTTCTTCAGTGCCGGCGACAAAGCCGCGATGAATCGAATCCGCCAATTGCCGCCGGCCGAACTGGCCGACTTCGATCCGGGCTTCGACGATGCCCGCTTGCCGGAAATGCTGTTTCGCTACCGGGCTCGCAATTATCCGGAAACCCTGACCGCCGAAGAGCGCGGGCTTTGGTCGGCGCATTGCCGGCGGCGCCTGCTGGAACCGGCGCCCGACCGGCCCAGCGCGCTGGAAAGTTTTAAAGCCAGCATCGCCGCGCTGTCGCCCGATACCGACAAGCAAGATCCGGCGATACTGGCGCAACTGCTGGCGTATGCCGACGAACTGGCCGCAAAATTGGCAAACCCTAAAAAATAATCGGTTTTAGCGCGCCAAACCAAGCGTAACCGGCAAATTACCGTATAATGCCGGCCATTTGAGTAAATTTCGACCGAGGAAGCATGAGCATCACATTGTCCGACCGCGTTAAAGCAGTCAAACCGTCCCCTACCCTGGCCATCACCGCCAGAGCCGCCGCCATGCGCGCCGCCGGTAAAGACATCATCGGCCTGGGCGCCGGCGAACCGGACTTCGACACGCCGGAACACATTAAAACCGCCGGCATCAATGCGATCAACTCGGGCTTCACCAAATACACCGCCGTGGACGGCACCGCCGGCCTGAAGAAAGCCATCATCGCCAAATTCAAGCGCGACAACGGTCTGGATTACGAGCCCAAGCAAATCCTGGTGTCCTGCGGCGGCAAGCAAAGTTTTTACAATCTGGCTCAAGCGTTGCTGAACCCCGGCGACGAAGTCATCATCCCCGCGCCTTACTGGGTATCCTATCCGGACATGGTGCTGTTGGCGGACGGCGTGCCGGTCATCGTCGAAGCCGGCCAATCGCAAGGTTTCAAGATCACGCCTGCCCAGTTGCGCGCCGCGATCACCGCCAAAACCCGTCTGCTGGTGATCAACAGCCCGTCCAACCCGACCGGCGCCGCCTATAGCTTGGATGAACTGAAAGCGCTGGGCGACGTGTTAGTCGATTTCCCGGACGTGTTAATCGCCACCGACGACATGTACGAACACATCCTGTGGAACAAGGGCGAATTCGTCAACATTCTGAACGCCCACCCCGGCTTCTACGACCGCACCATCGTGCTGAACGGCGTCTCCAAAGCCTATTCAATGACCGGCTGGCGGATCGGCTACTGCGCCGGCCCGGCCAACTTGATCGATGCAATGTGCATCATTCAATCTCAAAGCACATCCAACCCGACCTCGATCTCGCAAGTCGCCGCCGAAGCCGCGCTGAACGGCGATCAAGGCTGCATCGACGCGATGATGGTCGAGTTCAAGAAGCGCCACGACTTCGTCGTCGCCGAGTTGAACACGATAGACGGCATCGAATGCCTGGCGACCGACGGTACTTTTTACGTCTTCCCCAATGTGGACAAGCTGATCGCCCGCCTGGACGGCATCAACGACGACCTGGAATTCGCCGAATACCTGATCGAAAAAGCCGGCGTCGCGCTGGTGCCCGGCTCGGCCTTCGGCTGCCCAGGCCACATCCGCATCTCGATCGCCACCAGCATGGCCAATCTGGAAAACGCTTTGGCCCGCATCAAGCAAGCGGTCTGAGCACGCCGCGCCGGACGGCCAACTTTACGTTGACAATTCGGCGCTTTGCTTTAGAATTCGCCGGCTACTGTCTCCGCGACAGCACCGGGCCTCGGTGGCGAAATAGGTAGACGCACGAGACTTAAAATCTCGCGACCGAAAGGTCGTACCGGTTCGATTCCGGTCTGAGGCACCATTTATGCATCCAACAGGGTGCAACCCAATTCAAAAACCCGCAAGTTTACTGGCTTAGCGGGTTTTTTATTGTCCGGCGCCATCCAACGAAAACGAGTCCAGCACACACTTAGAAGCGATGCCAAAATCAACGCCAGCCGATTGGCTTTAGGTCTTATCATTCAACCGCCTGACCGTCAGCGCCGCGCGTTGCTCTATCAGCTGTACGATTTGTTCAACCGCCGGATTTCCGACAAAGTCATGATCCGCCGATGCTTGCAAAGTGCGCGCGACAAGCGGTAGCCGTTGGCACAAGCCGAGGATACGTTTTCGGGTTTGCGCTACCGATAAGCCCGCCGCTTGGGCAAAGCGATCCCAATGTCGGGCTTGCACTTCGCTGAATTTGTATTTGCCACCCAACTGCATCGCCATCTTGGGCGTCAGGCTGGGATAAACGGCGGTTGACAATACGTCGTAGAGCGGCGCCAGAACGGCGCACTTGTCGGCATACAAGATAGAAAAGTTCTTGGCATGGGCGTCGTGGTTGCCGATCAAAGCATTGAAAATGACCGCATCCAGCAGACGCAACACCTGCGGCGCACTCGGTCGGGTCACGCGGCGGACTAAGTCAAAGCACTGATCCAACCCCGGCCCACCCTCGTTCTGGTATTTCAATTCGGGCACTATGCCAAGTGCCTGGCAGAAATCTTCCTGATGCAGTCTCACGCGTCGGCCATTTGCAGCCAGTGTTCTGTCGTAACGCTCAACCAACAGAAATTGGCGCTCGCCAATGCTGCCAATTTGCGACTGTGCGGTATCAAGTTGCATTGCTCTGGCCAAGGTCATGCAAAAAGCTTCGTTGATCACACTGTCTTTCACGGCAGCGATGGTCGGTTTGAGAATGTGGGTACTGGGCGCGCCATTGCGGGGCAAGCCTATTCGTTGACCATCAAACACCACCGGCAACTTATCCTGTGCGCCCGCCAAGGACAGGCGCAAGCCATCGCGACCAGCCAGCATCGGCCGCTGCGGCAATTCATCCAACAAGGTAACTACGTCAGAGTCGGATAACCAGTCTATCTCGTTCGCTGGTTCAGATACAGTGGGTAATCGGTCTGGCGGCAAAAGCGAAACGGCGCCGGCGCATTCACCGCCAATATGATCGAGCAAGGCAAAGTCGTTCTGCTTCGAGACCTGAAACTGGCGTGCGATCAGTTGGCGTAATTTGCCTTCCGGTAACAATCCCGCAAAGAAAGGTCGCGTCTGTTCGTCGTTGAACGGCTCAACTTGCAACGGCAGCGAACAGGAGAGCGGGATCGCATCGGCTTGTTGCAACCAGTCGGCGCTATAGCTAAATTGCAGACTACCCTCAACTAGCGCCAAATCCCCCACCCGGCGTTCGAATAAATAGACGGCAAGCAAATGGCTCATGGTGCTTCGGTGATGTCCGGCAGTCCGTCGAGCATGATCTGACCACCCAATGCCTCGATCACTCGCATCACCGTTTCCAGACGTACAGTCGGCTTGCCGGCTTCAAGGTCGACGATAAAGCGAACGCCAACGCCTGCCGCCAATGCCAGTTCGGACTGCGTTAATCCGAGCTGTTTGCGGGCAGAGCGTAGCGCTTGGCCAAGTTGTTGGGTCGATTGGATGTTGATCATAGTGTTCTTCCCGTTCGGGAAATTATTAGGCGAAAACAATTAATATTCAAGTTTAATTTCCCGTACGGGAAAATTAATTTAGAATTTACGAGAGACAAGCATCGAAGTTCCCGTTCGGGAAAAATAGCCCCTTTCTGTGTCAAGTCTATCTGACTTTGATGGTTAGCGCTGAATGCTGATGATATAACTTAGGGTAATTGCAAAAACGAACCAAGTGAAAACAACCGACAGCAAATGACTAGCAAACAGAAAAAATCCAAAGCAACCTGGAGCGACGTTAAATCCAAATTGGCTGACGTCGATCGTGTTGGCCTGATCGGTCTGATACAAGATCTATACGCAGCCAATAAAGATAATCAAACGTTTCTACATGCCCGATTCGGGTTGGGCGAGGATATTCTTAAACCCTATAAGGACACGATTTCCCGCTGGATTTGTCCGGATGTCATGCGTAATCAACCTATTTCAGTGGCCAAAGCGAAGAAAGCGATTACTGATTACAAAAAAGCAGTCGGTCAACCTGAAGGACTGGCCGAACTGTCAATTTTCTATTGCGAAGAAGTATTTGTTTTCTTGGGTTACTGCGGCATGGACGATGAAGGGTATTTCGACGCTCTGGTGCGACTATTTGAGCAGGCACTGAAGTACGTCATGGCGCTACCTGAAATCAACCGCGCACCGTTAATCGACCGACTCGAGCGAGTCGCGCAGCAAGGCCATAACTGGGGTGTTGGCGACTACATGGAAAGTTTGTTATCCGAGTATGGGATTGATGGCTGATCAAATTACGTCGGAATGGCTCCGAGCTGAAAATGCCCGGCTGATTGCTTTACTCGAAGCGCATAACATCGAGTGGCGAGGTACCGCCAGAACCTCCACCCAATACTGTCTCAATTGAACCGGAATTATCAGCTCTTTCAACGATCGAAAAAGTTGCGTTATTTCGTCGATTGTTTCGCGGCAGGTCCGACGTATATCCCGTTCGCTGGGAAAGCAAATCCACCGGCAAATCTGGCTACTCGCCAGCTTGCGCGAATGAATGGCGGCCCGGTGTCTGTCACAAGCCTCGTATCAAATGCTCAGATTGTGGCGTTCGGCAACTGAGTGCCTTGTCCGATGCTGTCATTTATAGCCATCTTTCCGGCGAGCACACCATTGGTGTTTATCCGTTGCTGGCTGACGACAGTTGTTATTTTCTGGCAGTCGATTTCGACGAGGCCGATTGGAAGGAAGATGCACGGGCATTTGTCCAGTCATGCTCTGAACTAGGGGTACCGGCAGCACTGGAAATATCGCGTTCCGGCAATGGTGCTCATGCTTGGATTTTCTTCGCGAGCAAGGTTTCCGCGCGTGATGCCAGACGACTTGGCACTGCCATCATCAGCCATACCTGCTCTCGGACTCGGCAACTGAAGCTGACTTCCTACGATCGCCTATTTCCTAATCAAGACACCATGCCCAAAGGTGGTTTTGGCAATTTGATCGCATTGCCCTTGCAGAAAAAACCACGGGAGAATGGGTTTAGCGTGTTTGTCGATAAGCACTTACAGCCCTATCCCGACCAGTGGGGCTTTTTAGCCAGTATTCTGCCGATGGCTACCGTGGATATTGAGCCAACTATTTTGCGGGCCACGGGCAATGCACATCCATTGGATGTCACTTTTATCGATGAGGAAGATCACAAAGAACCTTGGAAGCGGTCTGATAGCAAAAATGCCAAACTTGCCGGGCCGTTGCCTGATTCACTGTCTATTACTCTGGCTAACCTGATCTATTTTGAGAAATCCGAGCTGCCACAACCTTTGGCAAATCGACTGATACGTCTCGCGGCCTTTCAGAATCCTGAGTTTTATAAAGCACAGGCTATGCGCTTCCCGGTTTGGGATAAGCCACGTGTCATTGGGTGTGCCGAAAACTATCCGAACCATATTGCATTACCGCGCGGCTGCCTGGATGGCGCCTTTAATTTATTGAAGGAAAATGGTATTCGCTATGATTTAAAGGATGAACGCTTTGATGGACAAGCAATCGACATTGCATTCGCCGGTACTCTGCGATCGGATCAAGAACTGGCAGTCAGTGAAATGTTGCAACACCACGCGGGTGTGCTCTGTGCGCCTACCGCATTTGGTAAGACGGTGACTGCGGCCGCGATTATCGCTCGGCGAGGCATCAATACCCTGATTCTGGTCCATCGAACCGAACTGCTCAAACAATGGCAGGAAAGATTGCAATCCTTCCTGGGCGTAGGCAAAGGTGTGGTTGGAACCATTGGCGGCGGTAAAGCCAAACCCACCGGCAAGATTGATATTGCGGTGATGCAATCCTTGTCACGTCAAGGTGAAGTGAATCCATTGGTAGAAAATTATGGCCATGTGATCGTCGACGAGTGTCACCACATCGGCGCCATTTCATTTGATGCCATATTGAAACGGGTTAAAGCCAAATATGTGCTGGGGTTGACTGCCACTCCAGTGCGCCGAGATGGGCAACAACCGATAATTTTCATGCAGTGTGGACCAATTCGGTACACAGCCGCCAAGCCAGATAACGCTCCAAGCGATCTGGAAGTTATTCCACAGATGATGTACAAGACAATCGATCTGCCTCAGGAATCCGCTATTCAAGATGTATTTCGTCACATTGCCAGTGATGTGGACCGAACGGCGGCGATTGCCCGCGAGGTCATTGCGGCTTTTGATCATGGGCGAAAAGTGCTGGTCCTGACTGAGCGCACCGAACATCTGGATGCTATTTTGTCAGCGCTGGACAACAATTTACCGCCACCTTTTGTTCTTCATGGTCGAATGTCGAAAAAGCAACGCTCAATTTTGATAACAGAGCTCGAAGGGCTGCCGCCGGATGCTCCGAGGGTTTTATTAGCCACGGGTAAATTGGTGGGTGAAGGTTTTGATCACCCACCACTGGATACCTTGGTTCTGGCCATGCCGATCTCATGGAAAGGAACTCTGCAACAATACGCCGGACGCTTACACCGAGAACACGCCACCAAAACCGATGTTCGGATTATCGATTTTGTCGACACAGGCCACCCGGCTCTACTGCGTATGTGGGACAAACGTCAACGCGGATATCGGGCAATGGGCTACCGAATGGCTGCCCCAAGCTGATCAACAAGCATTCGAATTCGATTGGTCATTTGAGAATTGAACCCGTAGCATTTTCGAAAGTTGATAAAAAGTTTACTACTTTGATGGAGACGGTAAAACCGAGGCAAAGAGCAAAACCTAAAATCGTGTACTCGATCGTGTACTTCCGATTTTTATCAAATAATTTACGTTTTATTTCATATGATTAGCTATATTTCTAGTCCGGTCTGAGCACCATTTATGCGTCCAAACGGATGTAACCCAATCCAAAAACCCGCAAGTTTACTGGCTTCGCGGGTTTTTTATTTTCCAACGCCATCCAACGAAAACGGAAAATTAGCCAAGTACACACTGCGGCCAGGAAGGCTTGGAACGGATCTGAAAAATTGTGCAGATTATTCATTGAGATGTTTTCCCTAGATCATTATCGGGGTGTCGATGTAGAAATCCGTTTCCATCAAGCAACATGGAGCCGCAAAATCCAGCCATAGGTGACGACACCACCCCAAACTTGTCACCAAGGCGTCGCCAGCGGATAATCCGGCTTACTTTTTGTCTTACTCGAAGGAGTATGCCAGTGTCTACCGCCACGATTACCCTATCCAGCAAGGGCCAGGTTGTCATCCCCAAGGAAATTCGCGACGAACTGCATTGGGAAGCCGGCACGGAACTAACCCTGGTTTCCAATGCGTCCGGCGTTACGCTGAAAGCGGCGCCGAAGAAAACCGGCCGTAATTTGGCCGACTTGATTGGTATGCTCAAACATGACGGGCCGCCGCTATCTACCGAAGCCTTATGCCAGCCGGTAGACCTCAACGAAGAAGACAGTTCGGATGCCTCATGATCGCCTTTGACACCAACCTGCTGGTACGGGCGCTGGTGGACGATCATCCGGAACAGGTCGCCGTGGTTCGGCAACTGATTGCCAGCGACAGTATTTTTATCTCGCGCACTGTTCTGCTGGAAACCGAATGGGTGCTGCGCGCCCGCTACAAGAAAACCCGCGACCAACTCAGCGCATTTTTCTCGGCATTGCTGGAAGTAGACAACACGGTGGTCGAGGATGCCGAAGCCGTCAGTCATGCGCTGGAATGGTACGCACAAGGCGCCGATTTTGCCGATGCCCTGCATCTGGCGGCTTGCGGTAAAGCGGTGATGCATACCTTCGACCGCGATTTTTGCAAGTCCGCGCGCGACGCCGATATCACGCCGGAAGTGCGGGTTTTACCGATTTGAAGCGCTGACATACGTCCGACGGCAATACCCTTTCAATAAACCGGGCAGATACGACTCGTCAGTCCAATAAGAACATCACCAAAACAACATGGCCCAATACGGGGCAATGCCCGTTAGTTATTGCGGCTTATGGCCTTGCCTGGAACACACAGCATCCCCGCACTGCACATCGTTAAGGTTCTCCGCCATACTTCTCCGACCTTGGTCTACAATTCGCCCGGTCTAACGAAACGACTTGCGCGATGAACGACGAAAAACAGCTTTCCACCACCCAACTCGCCAAATTGCGCGGCATCGCCCAGGAACAGATATTTGGGCAACTGACGGCTTTGGGATTGATCGAAAAAAAAGACGACAAATGGCAACTGACCAACGCCGGAAGTGCCGCCGGTGGCGTCTATCTTAACGGCAAGTACGGCCAATACGTCGCCTGGCCTGAAGATTTGGCCATCGAAGCGCCGCCAGCCAAACCCGACGCACCGAAACTGTTGACCGCCACCGTGCTGGGGCAACAGTTCGATCTTACCGCCAACAAAATAAACTACATCCTGTCCGAATTGGGCTGGATCAAAAAAGGCCTGAAAGGCTGGCTGGTCACCGAACAAGGATTGGCGATGGGCGCCGAGCAAGGCGAAGACAGCCGCTCCGGCATCCCCTACGTGCTGATAAGTATTTATTAAATTCTAGGATCATTTACTTCTAAATCATAACAACTTTAAGGAAAAACATGCCAAGAGAAGCCAGCATAGAATTAAGCGTTTTGAATATTGCCTTGCATGATCCACATCATTCCGAAAGGTATGCGTCACTATTTAATGAAATTTACAGAAAAAAAGTAAAAGCGCATGCTCACGGGGATCGATCAGCCATACTCGGCAGACTTTATCAGTTACCGGAAAGCGATGAAGTATGTTACTACGGAGAAGTATTTAAATTTATCGAGTTAGATACCAATGAGCCTTGGTTGAACTTAAATAGCAATAAAGAAGCTGAAAAAAATGATTTGGATGAAATAATTATTCCTGAACACTTAAAACCTCACTTAAAACGATTTCCATTTATTTTCTTTCCACACGACCATCGCTTATATATATCTATCAGAACCGATGAGTCATCGATTGGCGTTAACGTTGCAAAAAAAATATTTGAAAATTTTTTTTGCAATATAGACATTGAGCTCGAATATGGAGTTGTAGAGGTTACGATAGAACCAGACCGTAACAAAGTTGAAGAAATATTTAAATTACACCGGCTGGACAAGCTAGATATTGAGTTGGTAAGGCCAAATCCAGACGATCATGAAGAAGATGAAAAGAGATTGTTAGAGAGACTAAGGACGCAAAATGCAAAAAAGATGCATGTATCTTTAGTTGCAACCAAGCACTCCACTATTGAACCAGACAACGAAACGAAAATACTGGTTAACGTCGCTGCATCCAACGGATATGTTGAGGCTAAAGGCCGAGATGTTCACGAAAAGCCCGTAATTTTGGCCACAAAAGAGTCTCCCTTAAAAATAAGGGTACCATACAGTAAAGAAACTCAAACTGCTTACAGCGCTTTGAAGGATAAAGCCGAAGAATTGCATAGCGATAAATTTTGGAAAAGAAAATATTGAGAACTTATCTCTATGTTAGAATGAAAAACATACAATTCACTTTTGTATAATCATGTATTCTGGCACGTTTAATATTTTTAAGCGGTATTGGGCTTCATATGGCGGCTTTTCATTGCTAATAAAGTCGCCCTATTTACATCTTGCTCTATTGCTGCTGATCTTAACCAATCATTTTTGGATAAATGAAAAATGGTGGGAGCAAAGCATATCTGTGCTTCCAAACCTGCTTGGCTTCTCCCTTGGTGGATTTGCGATGTTTTTAGGTTTTGGCGATGAAAAATTTAGAGCTGTCCTTGCTGAAAAAGATGAGGATGGGAATGTGACGCCATATATGAGCTTATGCGCTTCATTTGTCCATTTCATTATTGTTCAGTTTATTGCGTTGTTGTCCGCTATCGTAGCGAAGTCTTTTGACTTCCATGCCGATCTTCCGCCGTATTTTTTTTGGATCATTTGTTTTGGCAATGGTGTTGGCTACTTAACGTTTCTGTATTCGATAACAGCCATGCTAGCAGCAACCATGGCTGTGTTCAGAACCTGTTCTTGGTATGAATTTCATCAAGAAAATAAATCTGATAAATAATTTGAAACATCGATCTCCATCAACCCCGCCGAGCCTTGATAGTTGGCGGCACTGGAATAACGCCAATGCTGCGGTAAGTTGACATAACCGCTTGACCGGGTTGGCGTGGATGTAGTCCAGCTTCTGCCGCATCATTGCTTCGTTCAAAATCATTTCGGCATGTACGCCCTCTTGCCAGAACTGGTATTCGCGATCCCGTTTATGTACGGCTTTGGCAAAATGCAGGCGTTGCAGCAGGCGCTCGGCTTGTTGTTGCTGGAGGTGGTCGATGATCCGGCGGGCGGTATAAGCTTTGAAGCCGGCAACGCATTTATCGAGTTCCGGGGCTTGGGCGATAAAGTGCAGATGGTTTTCCAAAACCACGTAGCCGTAGCTCGTGGCGTGCGGTGAGGTAACGAACCGCACGGAACATGTAAATCAATTCGTAGTCGGCGAAGCCTGATAAGCCACACCAAACCGCTCGGCAAGTTTCGCCAACCGCTTGTCCAACGTCCACAGCTTGGCGCCGGGCGTGATCAAAACCGAGGCTAGCAACTGCAAATCGATTAGCCCGCAACTCAAGCCATATAGCGCTTCACGTTCGATAAAGTCTTCCACTTCCTGCAAACCAGCTTGATTGCAATACCTTAGCTGACGCAGGTTGTTCAGGGTTTGGGTTCTCGGCGCGGGCGGCGTACCGCAAGCCAATTCGGCAACGATCAGCGGGTGAATCAACGCCGAATCGGAAACAAGCAAACGCACCAGGTCTTCGTTGCGATTTTTGAAATGATCAACCCAAACCGAGGTATCGACCAATATCATGCAGACGGTTCGGTTTGGCCGCGTTCTCGGGGAATATCGGCCATCTCCGGTAGGCTCCCGCCCAAGGCGGCCAAGCGTTTGGCGGCCTGAATCCGCACGAAGGTTTTCATCGCTTCCCGGAAGATTTCGGCCTTGTCCATGTCCGGATCGGCCATTTCCAGGGCTTTTTGATACAAGGTGTCGTCAATGGTTACGGTGGTTCTCATGGTGTTTTCTCGACATCAATTCTGATGATGTACTGTATCAAATATTTTTAATCGTTCCCACGCTCCGCGTGGGAACGCAGCTTCGGACGCTCCAGCGTCCATCACCAAACGTCTATCTCCATCACCCCCGCCAAGCCTTCATAGTTGGCGGCACTGGAATAACGCCAATGCTGCGGTACGTTGACATAACCGCGCTTGACCGGGTTAGCGTGGATGTAGTCCAGCTTCTGCCGCATCATCGCTTCGTTCAAAATCATTTCGGCATGTACGCCCTCTTGCCAGAACTGGTATTCGCGATCCCGTTTATGTGCGACTTTGGCAAAATGCAGGCGTTGCAGCAGGCGCTCGGCTTGTTGTTGCTGGAGGTGGTCGATGATCCGGCGGGCGGTATAAGCTTTGAAGCTGGCAACGCATTTGTCGAGTTCTGGGGCTTGGGCGATAAAGTGCAGATGGTTTTCCAAAATCACGTAGCCGTAGAGTTTTAAACCTGTTTGTTGGCGTTGGTATTGCCAACTGTCGAGGACGATTTGCACGGTTTCCGGGCGGGTAAACACGGCCAGCCATTCCACGACGGTGCAAGTCATGAAATGGGGTTTGTCGGCTTCGGTGATAAGATAACGGCTTCTTCCCACGCTTTACCTTGATTCATAAAGACGTCCGAGCGTCCGGGGCTGCATTCCCACGCGGAGCGTGGGAACGATGATAAACCACGTAACCGTAGAGTTTTAAATCTGTGTGTTGGCGTCGGTATTGCCAACTGTCGAGGACGATTTGCACGGTTTCCGGGCGGGTAAACACGGCCAGCCATTCCACGACGGTGCAAGTCATGAAATGGGGTTTGTCGGCTTCGGTGATGAGATAACGGCTTCTTCCCATGCTTTACCTTGATTCATAAAAACGCCCGAGCGTCCGGGGCTGCATTCCCACGCGGAGCGTGGGAACGATGAAAATTCAGCCGTTGGCGCCAACGGCTCACCGGAACGCGCCAACCATCCGGCCGTTGGCGCCAACCGTCGAAAATCACACGCGGTGGACCAAAAAGTTGGCGCCGTCGGGCCGATTTTCCGCGCCCATCAAGCGAGACATTTTTTCAATTGATGGGGCAGGAAGAATTCCACGTGGGCACAAAGACCGTGCCTACCCTACAGGGCTACCGTCTTCGACGATGCGGCCTTGGTCGGACACCAAGACTTGTTGGCACGCTTTTTTGTGCCCACGCGGGGTTAACGTTACTTCGCTGAACTGGTGAGCAGAACAGCATTGCCTACCCTTCTGGACTTTGTATTTGAATCAACTAAACCACGTCCTCCGGCAAAAACCCGCCGGCTTGCATCGTCCACAAGCGGTGGTAAAAGCCTTGCCGGTCCAGCAATTCCTGATGGCTGCCGTCTTCGACGATGCGGCCTTGGTCGAACACCAGGATGCGGTCCAGATGGGCGATCGTGGAAAGACGGTGGGCGATGGCGATGACGGTTTTCTGGCCCATCACCCGCTCCAGGTTTTCCTGGATGGTTTTTTCGGTGACCGAGTCCAGGCTGGAGGTGGCTTCGTCCAGGATCAGAATCGGCGCGTCCTTGAGCATGACGCGGGCGATGGCGATGCGTTGACGCTGGCCGCCGGAGAGTTTGACGCCGCGCTCGCCGACCAACGATTCGTAGCCTTCCGGCATCGCGTCGATGAAGCCATCGGCGTGGGCCAGGCGGGCGGCGGCGGCGATGGCTGCGCTGTCGGCGCCCGGCTGGCCGTAGCCGATATTCTCGCGCAGGCTGCGGTGGAACAGGCTGGGGTCTTGCGGGATCAAGCTGACCTGGCTGTGCAAGGAGGCCTGGGTCACCGCGCCTATGTCCTGGCCGTCGATCAGGATTTGGCCGGATTGCGGCTCGAAGTTGCGCAAAATCAGGTTGACGAACGTCGATTTACCGGAGCCGGAGAAGCCGACCAGCCCAACCCGCTGACCGGGTTCTATCGTGACGTTAAGCCGATCGAACACGCGGCGCTCGGGCTCGTACCCGAAACAGACCTGGCGAAACTCGATCCGTCCCTGGCTGACTTGCAAGGCTTGCGCGTCCGGCGCATCGACGATTTCGTGGCTTTGCACAATGGTCTCGACGCCGTTGGCGACGTTGCCGACGTATTCGAAGAACTCCAGAAAGCGCCGGCTCAGGTTGCGGGCGTCGTTGATGATCAGCAAGGCCAAACCGGTCGCCATCGCGAAGTCGCCGACGCCGATCGCGCCGTCCCGCCACAACTGCAAGGCATAGGCGATCGTGCCGATCTTCAGGATCGCGGCGGCGGTGAATTGAAACCAGCGCACCCGCTCCATGTACCAGAAGGTGCGGCGGGCGGTTTTCAATTCGGTATCCAGATAGCCGTCCAGGTATTCGCGCTCGGCGCCGAGGCGGGCGAACAACTTGGCGTTGAGGATATTGGTCACGGCATCGACGATCTTGCCGTTGACCAGGCTGCGGGTGGCCGCGTAGTTTTGCGCGTAAGGCTGGCAACGGGTCGCCAGCCAATAGGAAATCAGCACGTACACGCCGACCCAGCCGGCGACGTAGCCGCCCAAGCCTTGATGGGCGTTGAGCAACAGGCCGATCGATACCGCGAAGGTCACGCCGATCGGCCAGAAATCGCAGATGACGGACCAAGTGGTGTGATTGACGCTGATCGCGGTTTCGCTGATCCGGTGCGCCAGGCCGCCGGCGAAGTGGTTGGCGAAGTAGCGCGGCGCGTGGCATTGCAGATAGGCGAACAACATCCGGGTGGTGTTCTGGCGCAAACGCGGACCGATCAGAATCAGCACCGCGCCGCTGGCCCGGCTGGAAACGATTTCGCCGACATTCAGCGCCGCCAGTAGAATCAAGGGGTCGCGGAACACCGCCCACCAATCGCCGCCCGGTGGCGCGGCGGCCACCGCATCCATCAAGGCCTTCACCGCGTAAGGCACCAGGATACCGCCGGCGGCTTGGCCGGTTTCCAGGATCAACATCAGCAACAGTAACCAACGATACGGCCGCAGACAAAACAATACGAAACGAAACAAGCCGGTGGGCAGCGCGGGCGCGTCGGCGGAACGTCGCAAGTCCGACGGAGACTGGGATTTGAGCATGACGGAAACGGGGAACGAAGCAAGGGCCATTATAACGAATCGGCCGACCCGCGCCCGGTTGGCGGGATTCGAATCAGTACCGTAAACGGTACCAGAACATGCCAACCGCTTCGTGGGCCAGCAAGAACACATTCGACCACGCCGAAACCGACGGCAGCCAATCGGCCCAGGTCAACGGACCTTCGCGGCCGATGAAGGCGGTCGGCGCCGGTACAACCCTAAACCCGGCCTTGCGAAACTCCAGCTCGGCGCGCGGCATGTGGTAGGCCTGAGTCACCAGCACGATGCGGTCGATGCCGAGTTCGTGCAAAAGCGCGTAACTGAAGCGGGCATTTTCGGCGGTGTTGCGGCTGGCGGTTTCCCGCCAGGGTTGTGGGACGCCGTATTCGCTTTCCAGCATCTCCGCCATCAAGCCGGCTTCGCTGATCTCCGGCGCTTCCGGACTGCCGCCGCCGGAGGCCAACACCGGCAGATTCAAGGCCAGCGCCAATTTGGCGGCGTACCGCGCCCGAATCAGGCTGCGCGGATGCAGGGTCACGCCGTCGGGGTATTCGCTTTCGCCGTACAGCAAGCCGCCGCCGATCACTACCAGGGCTTGGGGTTGAACTTGCGCGTAAGCATCCCGTGCCAACGGCGGAAAGCGTTCCCAAGCCAGCGCCAGCCGGTTGACGACCGCAGGCAAGCTCAACAGCAACAGCAAGATCAGACAAATCAGCGCCACGCGTCCTCCCGATTTACGTTTGCCGGCCAGCGCCAGGATCGCCGCCAACAGCAAGCCCAACGGCGGCAACAACAAAGCTTTGGCGATATAGAGCGCGATGAACGACATCGGCGCCGGTGTCCGTTAACCCGCCACCGCCGACGCCGCGCTTAGCCGTGCAACCGGGAAATCCCCACCGCTTCGCGCAAGCGTTCGATAAACGGCCGACTGATGGCTCTGGCTTTTTCGGCGCCTTCCCGCAATTGCTGTTCGATATGCTCGGGCGCTTCCAGCAAGGCTTCGTAGCGCTCGCGGGCCGGGGCGATTTCGTCGTTGATTTTTTCGAACAGCACTTGCTTCATTTCGCCCCAGCCTATGCCTTCGGCGTAGCGCTGGCGTATCGCCTCGACTTCGTGATGATTGGCGAAGGCCTGATAAATACCGAACAGCGTGCAGCCTTCGGTATCCTTGGGTTCGCCCGGCTCCAGCGAATTGGTCTTGATCTTGTTGATCAGCTTGCGCAGTTTCTTTTCCGGCTCGAACAGCGGTATCGTGTTGTTGTAGCTCTTGCTCATCTTGCGGCCGTCCAGGCCCAGCAAGGTGGCGGCGTTGTCGTCCAATACCGCTTCCGGCAACGCGAAGTGCTCGCCGTAGATATGATTAAAGCGGCTGGCGATGTCGCGGGCCATTTCGATGTGCTGGATTTGATCCTTGCCGACCGGCACCTTGTTGGCGTTGAACATCAAGATGTCGGCCGCCATCAGGATCGGGTAGCTGAACAAGCCCATCGTGATGCCTTTGTCCGGATCGTTGCCCTCGGTTTCTTCGTTTTCGGCGACGGCGGCTTTATAGGCATGCGCTCGATTCATCAAACCCTTGGCGGTCACGCAAGTCAGCATCCAGGTCAGTTCCAGGATTTCCGGCACGTCCGATTGGCGGTAGAACACCGCGTTGGCGGTATCCAAGCCCAGCGCCAGCCAGGTGGCGGCGATTTCCAGGCTGGATTGCTTGACCCTGGCCGGCTCGCTGCATTTGATCAGCGCGTGATAGTCGGCCAAAAAATAAAACGGCCGGACTTGCTCGTCCTTGCTGGCCTGGATGGCCGGCCGAATCGCCCCGGCGTAATTGCCCAGATGCGGCGTGCCGGTGGTGGTGATGCCGGTCAGAACGATGGATTTGCTCATGCGTATGCCTAAAGACTGTCGAGAAAAGTGGCGGGATTTTACACAAATCGCCCCGCCGCGTCAGGCGCAAAACGCGGGGCAAGCCGTTACTAGCCGGGTTGTCGGAGCCGTCACAAGCCGGACAAAAAGGCCGGGCGCGGCCGCGAACTCAGGGCTATTTGCCAAGCAGAATCGCCCGTTTTTATGTACACTCAATCCGGTTTATTTACTATCACTGCTGGAACCACGCGGAGGGCCCATGCTGACTCATGACGAAAAACGCGATTACATCCGGATGGATGTGGACTGTGACATCACTTACCGGGCGGCGGATTCCGATGAGATCAAGGTGGGCCGTTGCTTGACCTTGAGCGGAGCCGGCGTGTCGTTTATCGCGGAACGGTCCTTCGACATCGGCGCGGCGATGGAAGTCAGCATTATCCCGAAAACCTCGATCACCCCGCCGATGACGGCCTTCATCGAGGTGGTGCGTAGCGTTCGGCAAGCCGATGCCAGCTATGAAATCGCCGCCTCGATCAAAAGCATCAAGGGCAACTGACACCCTCGCCCCGACAGGGATGTAAACTCAAATCTATGTTCGTCATCACCAAAGAAGTTTATTTTTGCTACGGCCACCGGCTGATGAACCATCCGGGCAAGTGCCGCAACCTGCACGGCCACAGCGTCAAGGCCAGTATCTCGATCCGCGCCGCCCAGTTGAACGAACAAGCCATGGTCTGCGACTTTTCCGACGTCAAGGCCTGCGTGGAAACCTTTATCGACGACGTGCTGGACCACAATTTTCTGTTACACAAGGACGATCCGCTGATTCCGGCCCTGACCGCCCACAACGAGCAATTTCTAGCGCTGGACGAGCATCCGACCGCCGAAGTGCTGAGTAAAATGATTTACCAATACGTCAAGCAACGCGGCTTCGACGTCGATCAGGTGGTACTGTGGGAAACATCCAGCGCCTGCGCCTGCTACCGGGAAGACTGACATGAGCTTGGTGCATCCGGTCAATACCTCGCTGTGCCTGGAAAAGCTGTGCGAATCCAACTACCAGAAATTGTTCCGGCTGATTCCCAATCTGAGCGCCTTCGATAAGACCGCGGTCGGCATCACCGGCAACAAGCCGGCCCTGCATCTGGAAGTGTTGGAGCGCAATCCCTATACCTTGACGATAGAACTCAGCCATTGCTTCGGTACCCATTTGAGCGAGCTGATGGTACCGGCGGTCAAAATCCGCATTTATCTGGACGCCAAACTGGCCGAAGCGATCCGCGATCATGAACGGCCGGCCGTCGATCAGGTGTTCCCCAATCCGGGCCGATTACTGGAAATCCAGAATTACAAATGGCGCTTGAATTACTTCCTGGAAAAGTGGCTGGACCACTGCCTGAAAACCGAATACCGCTTCGATTCCAGGCCTCACGCCGTCTGACGCTGCAAGGCTGCCCGCACGCAGCGCAGCACGCCGTAGCCGTAAGCCCCACCCAATTGTTCGTAAACCGGTTTTAGCGCGTTGCGTTGCGCCTCCGGCAGAGCCAATATCGCTTGCTCGATTTCGGCGATTTCGGCCGAACCCAAACTCAATACTTCGTCCAGCGCGACGAGCCCCGCTTCCAGGGCCTTAGCCATGTGGCTGTAAACGGTTTCCGCCGTCAGACCGCGCTGGCCGGCCACCTGCTCGACGCTGTAGCCCAAGCGGAACAAGGCCAAACTTTCCCCAACGGTGTCGCCTGCCGGACGGTCGTCGAACTCGGCCAACACGGCCAGGAAATCGTCGCCGTACAATGCCAATTTGCGCTGACCGACGCCGGAGATGCGCGCCAACTGCTGGTGATCGCGCGGCCGGTTTTCCACCATCGCCATCAAGGTGGCGTCGTTGAAAATGATGTAGGGTGGCACGTCCTGGGCATCGGCCAATTCGCGGCGCTTGGCGCGCAAGGCTTCCCACAGCGCGCTGTCGGCCGCGCCGCCGGGTTGGCGCTTTTCAACGCGATCGCGGCCAACCTTCGCGGTTTGCGCATCCTTGCGCAGCATCAAGGTTTGTTCGCCGCGCAATACCGGCCGGCAAGCATCGGTTAGTTTCAGGCTGCCGTGACCTTCGAAATCGACTTCGACCAAGGACTTGGCGACCAACTGGCGAAACACCGAACGCCAAGTTTTTTCGTCCAGCGCCTTGCCGATACCGAAGGTCGATTGCCGGTCGTGGCCGTTGCTGCGAATCCTCTCGTCGCTCTTGCCCAGCAATACGTCGATCAAATAAGTCGCGCCGAAGCGTTGGCCGGTGCGGTAAATGCAAGACAGGGCCTGCTGGGCGGCCACGCTGCCGTCCCAGGTCGCCACCGGTTCCAGGCAAGTATCACAGTTTCCGCAATAGTACTTAGGACCGTCGGTCGCTCCCGGCGTCGTGCCTTCCACGACACTTGTACATCCCTGTACATCGCCGAAGTAGGCCAGCAGCGCCTGGCGCCGGCAGCCGACCATCTCGCATAACGCCAACATCGCATCCAGTTTGTGGTACTCGACCCGCTTATGCGCCTCGTCGGCATTCGACGACGCCAGCATTTGCCGTAACGTCAACACGTCTTGCAAGCCGTAAGCCATCCAGGCGTTGGCCGGTAAGCCGTCGCGGCCGGCCCGACCGGTTTCCTGATAGTAGGCTTCGACGCTTTTAGGCAAGTCCAGATGAGCGACAAAGCGCACGTTGGGTTTGTCTATGCCCATGCCGAAAGCGATGGTCGCGACGATAATCAGGCCATCCTCCATCAAAAACTGATGCTGGTTTTTTTGGCGCAGAGCATGGTCCATGCCGGCATGATAGGGCAGCGCCCGCAAACCTTTCTGATTCAGCCAGTCGGCGGTTTCCTCGACTTTTTTGCGCGACAAGCAATAAACGATGCCGGTATCGCCGGGATGCTCGGTGCGGATGAAGTTCAACAGTTGCTGGCGGGCATTGTCTTTTTGAACGATGCGGTAGCGAATATTGGGCCGGTCGAAGCCGCTGACGAAAACCCGCGCCTGCTCCAAGCCCAAGCGGACGATGATTTCCTGGCGGGTGCGCTCGTCGGCGGTGGCGGTCAGCGCGATGCGCGGCACTTGCGGAAATTGTTGGTGCAACACCGACAGCAGCAGGTAATCGGCGCGAAAATCGTGGCCCCATTGAGAGACGCAATGCGCTTCGTCGATCGCGAACAACGCAATCCGGCAGCGGCCGAACAAGGCCTGAGTTCGGGCATTGGATAACCGTTCCGGGGCGATGTAGAGCAAATCCAGTTCGCCGTTCAGCAAGGCCTGCTCGGTGGCGCGAACCTGTTCCAAATCCAGCGTCGAATTCAAATACGCCGCGCGCACGCCGAGCTGGTGCAAGGCGCTGACTTGATCCTGCATCAACGCGATCAGCGGCGAAATGACGATGCCGACGCCGTCCCTGACCAAGGCCGGCACCTGGTAACACAGCGACTTGCCGCCGCCGGTCGGCATCAGCACCAACGCATCTTGCCCGGCGACGACGCTATCGATGATGGCCTGCTGCGGGCCGCGAAAACTGGCATAGCCGAACACGTTGCGCAGGACGTCCAAGGCGGGATTGGCGGTCATGAATCGATATTAGAAATGGATAGATCGGAACGAAAGCATCGCCATATTAAAACATAGTTGGCGCCGGCGGCCGCCCGGCTCGCGCCTCCGATCCCAAACAGCAATTCGCGCCGAACGGTCGACCGATTTCAACAAATCCCCCTCCCCCTATATAATGCCGGGCTTCTTGGAGACGCCTCGGCGCTTAATCACTGATTCGATGAACATCACCTATTGCGAGTTACCCGACCGCCTGAAGTACCTGATCGACAACGATCAACAATATCTACTAAAACAGGGGCTGAAAGGCATAGAGAAGGAAAGCCTGCGCATTACCGAACACGGTGTGATTGCCCAAACCCCGCATCCGCGGGCCTTGGGTTCGGCGCTGACCCACCCTTACCTGACCACCGATTATTCGGAAGCGCTGCTGGAATTCATCACGCCGCCGTTCTCCGACATCAAGCAAACCTTGCATTACATGCACCAGTTGCACCAGTTCGTCTACCCGCATCTGGGCGACGAGATGTTGCTGGCCACCAGCATGCCCTGCGGTATCGACGGCGACTTGAGTATCCCGATCGCCGAATACGGCCGCTCCAATATCGGCAAGATGAAGCACGTATACCGCAAGGGTTTATGGCACCGTTACGGCCGCACGATGCAAGCCATCGCCGGCATTCATTTCAATTATTCGGTTCCGGAAGCCCTGTGGCCGGCCTTATATAGCTACGCCGGCAACGGCGCCACGTTGGAAGAGTTTATTTCCAAGGCCTACTTCGGGCTGATCCGCAATTTCCACCGCCAGGGCTGGCTGATTTTATACTTGTTCGGCGCATCGCCGGCCATCTGCAAAAGCTTCTTTAAAAGCCGCCCGCAGTTGATGGAGCAATTCAAGGAATTCGACGAACACACGCTATTTCATCCCTACGCCACCTCGCTGCGAATGAGCGACATCGGCTACAAGAGCAAAAACCAGGCGGGCTTGAAAATCGACTACAACTCGCTGGACGGTTACGTCGACAGTTTGACGGCCGCGATCAGCACCCCCTACCCGGATTACGAAAAAATCGGCGTCAAGGTCGACGGCGAGTATCAACAACTAAACGCCAACATCCTGCAAATCGAGAACGAGTTTTACAGCACGATGCGGCCCAAGCAAATCGCCCAATCCGGCGAAAAACCGACGCTGGCGCTGAAGCGACGCGGGGTGCTTTACGTGGAAATGCGCTCGCTGGATTTGAATCTGCTGAATCCGATCGGCATCGACGAAAGCACCGCCCGCTTCGTGGAAGCGTTTTTGCTGTACTGTCTGCTCCAAGACAGCCCGCCGCAATGCCCGGACGAGTTTCAGGTCAACAATAGCAACCAGTTGTTGGTAGCCAATCAAGGCCGCCGCCCCGGACTGGAGCTGAGCCGCAACGGCCAAACCCTGACCTTGCAACAATGGGCCCACGATATTCTCTACGCGATGCAAGCAATCTGCGCGGTGCTGGACCGAGGCAGCCTGGATAGACCCTATCAATTGGCCTTGCAACAGCAACTGGCGGTGGTGGACAATCCGGCCTTGACGCCGTCGGCGCGCATCCTGGCCTGCATGCGCGAGAACGGCCAGGAATTCGGCTGTTTCGCCAGCAATACATCGGCGCTGCACAAGCATTATTTCAATGCCGAACCGCTGGACGATGCGACCCAGCAACAATTCGAGGCGATGGCCGCCGCTTCGCTACAAAAACAACGCGACATCGAAGCCTCGGACACGTTGGACTTCGACGAATATTTATCCCGTTATTTCGCCCAGAGCTGAACCGATGACCGCATTCGACCTTACTACCGCTGAATCCGAACTACAAGGCAAGAATCCCCGCACCATCCTGAAAACCGCGCTGGCCCATTTCGACAATATCGCCATTTCATTCAGCGGTGCCGAGGATGTGGTATTGATCGATCTGGCCCTGCAAATCAGAAAAGACATACAGGTGTTTTCGCTGGATACCGGCCGGCTGCATCCCGAGACTTACCGCTTTATCGACCGGGTACGCAAGCATTACGGCATCGCGATCGAGATTCTCAGCCCCGATTACGTCAGTCTGGAAGCCTTCGTCAAGGAAAAAGGCTTGTTCAGTTTTTACGATGAGGGCCACCAACAATGCTGCGGCATCCGCAAGGTCGAACCGTTGAAACGCAAGTTGGCTAGCTTGGATGCCTGGATCACCGGCCAACGCAAGGATCAAAGCGTGGACACGCGCGGCTATATTCCGGAAGTGCAACTGGACGCCGGCTTTTCCGGACCTGGTAAGCAGCTAATCAAATTCAATCCGCTGCTGAATTGGTCGTCGGCACAGGTTTGGGATTACATCGAGGCTTATCAGGTGCCGTTCAACGACTTGCACCAACACGGCTATATCAGTATCGGATGCGAGCCCTGTACCCGGCCGGTTTTGCCCAATCAGCATGAACGCGCCGGCCGCTGGTGGTGGGAAGAAGCCACCAAGAAAGAATGCGGCTTGCACGGAGGAAACGTCAAGACGCCTGAGTAAGCCAATCCCAGGATTCCTATAATCATTGCTCCAGCTTTGCCGGCCATGAAAACCACGTCCGTGCGTCCCGACATACAGTTTTTGCGCGGCATCGCGATCCTCGCCGTGCTGATTTTCCACTCGGAAGTCGTTCCGCTCAGCGGCGGCTATCTGGGCGTGGACGTGTTTTTCGTGATTTCCGGCTATTTAATCACGTCGATTATCCTGCGGGACCTGGCCGCCGACCGATTTTCCTTCCTGCGCTTTTATGCCAGACGCGCCAAAAGGCTGTTGCCCGCCGCCTATTGCACGTTGATTTTTACCAGCCTGCTCGGCGCGACGGTGCTGAGCGCTGAACAGTGGGACGACTTCGTTAAGCAACTGATCGGGACCGTCACCTTTACCGCCAATATCGTATTGCCGTTTCAGTCCGGTTATTTCGAAACCGCGGCGGAAAGTAAGCCGCTACTGCATACCTGGTCGTTGTCGGTCGAAGAACAATATTACTTGTGCATTCCACTGATGCTTTATTTGATCAGGCCCCGCTGGCGTTTTCCGGCACTGGCAGTCGCGACCTTGCTCAGTCTGAGCCTGTGCTTGATTTTCGTCAGTTTTAGGCTGAGTTATTGGCGCTTGCCCGAACTCGACTCGCCGACTGCCGCCTTTTTTTTCCTACCCACCCGCGCTTGGGAGATGCTGACCGGATCGTTGCTGGCTTGGCGCATGTTGAAAGCCCCTGCCTTAAACGTTACCAAGCGTGTCAAACTACCGGCCTTGCTGCTGATTGGCTATTTATGCGCCGCGCCTATCGATAGCGCCCATCCCCGCATTGATGCGCTGCTAGTGGTGATGGCCACGGCCGTGCTGATCGCCGGCAATAGCGACTGGCTAGCACAAAATTTACTGACCCGCGCCGTCGAAAAACTGGGCGACTGGTCGTATTCGCTCTATCTGGTACATTGGCCGCTATTTGCATTGGCCAGAACCGCCTATCTCGACGCCGTCCCGTTATACGTCAAATACCTGCTGTTGCTCGCCGCACTGGTGCTGGCTTATCTACAATTCGAATACGTGGAACAGCGCTTCCGCTACGGCTGGCAAGTCAATCGAAATAAGACCTTTAAATGGCTGGCCGCCGCGTCGCTGTTGGTGGTTATAACACCGCTATCCGCCGATTTACTCAGGTCATGGAATGGCTCCGCCGCCAAACCTACCTCGAGGACGCCGAATTGGGGCTTAAAGCAGGCTTGCTCCGCGGGCAGTTTGGTGTTCGAGCACCCGGAACAATGCAGCTCCGCCGCGCAACCGGTCTACGCGCTGTGGGGCGATAGTTACACGATGCATTTGATACCCGGCTTGCAAAACGAAAAACCGATCGCCGAATCGATGATCCAAATTACGATGGCAGCCTGCGCGCCAATCCTGGGTCTGGCTTCGCTGGACAAAAATTACGATGAAACTTGGGCCGAACGCTGTCTGGCTTTCAATGAAAAAGCCATCCGCTTTATCGAATCCAGTCCGTCGATCCGTTACGTGATCATGAGTTCGCCCTACTCCGGCTATTTCGACGAAGGCGAACTGACGCAATTTTATCAAGGCAAAAAAATCGTCGGCAACCGCGCGCTCGCGGTAGAACAAATGTTGGCCACACTCGCCAGACTGACCGCTAGCGGCAAAATACCGGTATTGATCGCCCCGCCCCCCAGACCTGGGTTCGATGTCGGCGAATGTTGGCGACACAAGCAAAGCGGCTTGCTGGTGCTTGGCCGTCACGACTGCAATTTTCGCTTCGAAGAACACCAAGTCTATCAGCGCGGCATTATCGACAGCTTGACCGAAGTCCAACAACGCAGTCGGAGTAGTTTACTGCGCTTCGACGATATTTTATGCGAGGATGGATACTGTCGAACGCGGTTGGCGGACGGCACGTCGATTTACAAAGACGGCGGGCACTTATCGGTAGCAGGATCGGAATGGGCGGTACCGCAGTTAGGCTTATCCAAACTGGAAACGCCTAGCTCCCAAGACCCCTAGTGTCACTGCTCCAATCCGCGCTGAATCCCTAGGCCCCACACCGAACCGGTCGCCACACATCCGCCAGCTAGCGTCTATCGGTTACCGGAATTTCTGGGAGGGGTGTTTGTAGAAACGCACGAGCAAATAGCGAATGGGGTGGTCGCTCGCGACAACTCAGCCCGGAACCGGGTTTAGACCGTTCTCGCGCGTACCAGCGAGGTTTGCAAGAAGTGGCGTCCCCACGGGGGTTCGAACCCCGGTTACCGCCGTGAAAGGGCGGTGTCCTAGGCCACTAGACGATGGGGACCAAGAACATTTTTACTGCGGATTTTAGAATTGCTTTTCGAACAACACACCGAGTGCGTTGGCGTCCCCACGGGGGTTCGAACCCCGGTTACCGCCGTGAAAGGGCGGTGTCCTAGGCCACTAGACGATGGGGACTAAGACGAAATCAACTATTGGTGGAGCCAAGGAGGATCGAACTCCTGACCTCTTGCATGCCATGCAAGCGCTCTCCCAGCTGAGCTATGGCCCCGTAGCTGATTCCGACTATTATACAGACTTAAAAATCTCTGTCTATCAATTTTCGTGATCTTCGATAAATTTGATCGCGCGCGCAATCCGATCCAGGGTTTTTTCGCGGCCCAGCAAGGCCAGCGTCGCATCGATGGCCGGCGACACCGCGCCGCCGCAAACCGCGACGCGCAAAGGTTGCGCGACCTTGCCGAGATTCAGTTGCAACTTTTCGGCGGTATCCAGCACCACTTGATGCAAGGGCTCGGCCGACCAATCCGCCAAGGCGTCGAAACCGGACCACACCGCCTGTAACACGTCCTCGACGCCGGGCTTGAAGTTCTTTTTGACAGCCTTGTCGTCGTAACTATCGAAGTCCCGATAAAAATACAGACTCTCATCGGCCATCTGCACCAACGTCTTGCAACGCTCCCGTTGCAACTTGACGACGTCGATCAAGGCCGGGCCGGTTACCGGATCGATACCCCGCTCGCCCATGTGCCAAGCCAGATGCCGAGCGACATGGGCCGGGTCGCTGCTCATGATGTACTGGTGGTTCAACCAGATTAGCTTGTCGGTATTGAAGGTCGACGCGGAGACATTGACCTTCTCCAGCTCGAACAAGGCAATCATCTCGTCGATCGAAAACAACTCCTGATCGCCGTGCGACCAGCCTAGCCGTACCAGATAATTCAGCAAGGCTTCCGGCAGATAACCGTCGTTGCGGTATTGCATCACGCTAACCGCGCCGTGACGTTTCGACAAGCGCGCGCCGTCGGAACCCAAGATCATCGGTACGTGCGCGTAGACCGGCAAGGTTGCGTCAAGCGCCTTTAGAATATTGATTTGCCGGGGGGTGTTGTTGACGTGGTCGTCGCCGCGAATCACATGAGTCACGCCCATATCCATGTCGTCGACGACGACGGTCAGATTGTAGGTCGGCGTGCCGTCGGAACGGGCGACGATTAAGTCATCCAGCTCCTTATTGGCAACCACAATCCGGCCCTTGACCAAATCTTCGATCACCACGTCGCCGTGATCCGGATTGCGAAACCGCACCACTCTTTCCCGTTCCGGCTGATCGGCGCTATCCCGACATTTGCCGTTGTAGCGCGGCTTTTCCTTATCCGCCATTTGTTGCTCTCGCAACGCATCCAGTTCTTCACGGCTGCAATAGCAATAATAGGCATCGCCCTGATCGAGCAATTGTTGAATGACTTCCTTGTAGCGATCGAAGCGATGGGTTTGGTAAAACGGCCCCTCGTCGTATTCCAGTCCCAGCCAGGTCATGCCTTCCAGAATCGCATTGACCGATTCCTGGCTGGAGCGCTCCAAATCGGTGTCTTCGATCCGCAAGATAAACTTGCCCCCATGCTTGCGGGCGTACAACCAGGAAAACAGCGCGGTTCGGGCGCCGCCCACGTGCAGGTAACCGGTCGGACTCGGTGCAAATCGGGTTCTAATACTCATCTTCACTTATTTACTGGTTAAAAATCTTTTAGCGTATTCGGTCGGTATCGATCGCGCGGCATTCAAGCGCATCGCCTGATAATTGAATTGCACGCTGCCCTTGGCGGCGTCGTTGCGACCCAAGATCGCCAACGAAGTCGCATGGCCCTGCGCGGCGGCTTTTTCGTACCACTGGGTCGCCTTATCGGTATCGCCGGTCACACCCAGGCCGCGATCGTACAATGCCCCCATGACCACCTGCGCGTCGACGATGCCCTGCTTGGCAGCCTTCTCCATCCATTCGGCGGCAAGTTTCTCGTTCTTCTCGTAACCGTCCCGGCCCAATAAATACAAGGATGCCAGCTTGGCTTGCGCCTGTGGACTGCCTTGTTCGGCGGCTTGCAAAACCTCGTCCGCCCAAGCTGACGACAGTTGCAGCAATATCAAACATAACCCTATCAATCTGCCCATCATTCCCCCCAAAAAGGCCATTCGCAAACCTACATTATTTCATGGCCCCGCATCCAGGTGAACGTAGTACAAAAAAATAAGGGTTTGATGTTAGACTTAAGCACCCAAGGCATCCAAACTCGGCCTTGCCGCTACCAAGAATAACAACAGGAGAATTCCACCATGAAAAAAACCTTACTCGTTACGGCCGGCTTGGCGGGCGCTATTTTGTCCGGTTGCGCGACTCAATCGAGCAATACCTTCCAGGCATTCCAACCCGAAGACCTGAACGCCTTGGTCAAATCCGGAAAACTGGTTCAGAAAACCAATAGCTTCCTGGTCGTCAACGATTCGTCCTCTTCGATGAGCCGCACCTTCGTCAATTCTGCCGAATACAGCGGTACCAAACTTGATGTCGAGAAAAACCTGCTCAACAAATTCAACAAATCCATTCCCAGCATCCCGTTGACTTCCGGCCTGCGCAGCTTCGGTTTCGGCCCTTGCCTGGATTGGAGCGCGACTAAGTTGAACCAGCCGCTGCAAAGCTACACTCAAGCCGGTTTCGAAAGCTCGCTAAGTTCGTTGACCTGTTCCAGCGGCGGTACCCCGTTGGCAACCGCGTTGGAAGCGACCAACCAAGACCTGGCCGGCGGCACCGGCAATTTGGCGCTGATCGTATTGAGCGACGGCATCGAAGAGTCCTCGCCCGCCCCGGCCGCCGCCGCCCTGAAAGCTCAGTACGGCGACCGCTTATGCATCTACACGGTGTGGGTCGGTAACGACGAAGACGCCGCCGGGCAAGCCGAATTGCAACAAATCGCCGATGCCGGCGGTTGCGGCTTTTCGACCACGGCCGATGCGATCAGCTCTCCGAAAGACATGAGCGACTTCGTTAAAAACGTATTCCTGAAAGCCGGCACTCCACCCGCCGTCGCCGACTGCTCGAAACAGGACGACGATAAGGACGGCGTCAACAACTGCGCCGACAAATGCCCCGACACCCCGAAAGGCGCGATCGTCGATAAAGACGGTTGCTGGGCGTTCCGCGGCGTATTGTTCGACTTCGACAAGTCCGACATCAAATCCAAATACCACCCGCTGATCCAAAACGCGGTCGAAGTGATGAAACTGAACCCCGGCCTGACGGTCGAGATTCAAGGTCATACCGACAGCTACGGCAGCGACGCCTATAACGAAAAACTGTCGCAACGCCGCGCCAACGCGGTCAGAAACGAGTTGATCAAACAAGGCGTCGACGGCAAACGTTTGACCGCGGAAGGTTTCGGCGAATCGCAACCGGTCGATACCAACGAAACCGACGAGGGCCGCGCTTACAACCGCCGCGTCGTCTACAAACGCACCGACCGTTAATTCGCGCCGTCTGGCGGAGTAAAACGAGGGAGGCCTAGGCCTCCCTTTTTTGTCCGGGCCGCGCCGGTTCGCCATTCGGGGCAAGCGGCCGGTCAAAAGCCATCCGCGTCGCGCCGAATCAAACGTTTATTCAGGGCTTGCCGACTAATACCCAGCAAGCCGGCGGCAACGCCCTGATTACCCTGGGCACGGCGCAAGGCCTCGCCGATCAAGGCTTCCTCGGCTTCTTTCAAGGTCGGCAGGCGCTCCGGAAATTCGGCGGCCGGCGCGGCAAATTCCCCGGCGGCGTCGCCCGACCGATTGCCGAAGCCTTCGTCGGCGATCGCGTCCTTCACGCTTTGCAACGATAGCACCGCACCCTGACTGCGAGCGACCGCATCGAACAACAAGCCTTCCAACTCGCGGATATTGCCCGGAAAACGGTAATTCTCCAACCATTGAAACAATGCCGGCGGCACGTTCGGCGCCGGCCTGCCAAGGCTAGCCGCCGCTTTCTCGACAAAATGCAAGGCCAGTTGCGGCAAATCCTCGCGGCGTTCGCGGAGCGGCGGCAATTGAATATGATGGGTACGCAGCCGGAAGTACAAATCCTTGCGAAACCCGCCCTGTTCGGCTTGGCGCTTGACGTCGCAGTGAGTGGCGACCACGATGCGCGCCCGGCTCTGGCGCGGCCGGTCCGCGCCAATCGGATAGTAAGAGCCATCCTGCAGCAAGCGTAACAATTTGACTTGCGAAGCGATGCTCAAGTCGCCGATTTCATCCAGAAACAATGTACCGTCGCCGGTACTGGCGATCAAACCGTCGCGCGCGCGCTCCGCGCCGGTAAACGAACCTTTCGCATGGCCGAACAAGGTGTCGGCAAACAGGTTGTCGTCCAATCCGGCAACGTTCACCGCCACCAATTCGCCGGGCCGGCCGGACTGCCGATGCAGGGCGCGGGCGATCAATTCCTTGCCGGTGCCGGTTTCGCCGCTGATCAACACCGGTTGCGGCGACGCGGCGACGGCTTCGATGTAACGAAAAATCGCAAACATCGCCGGACTTTGGGTAACGATTTCTTCGAAGCGGCTCGGCTGGTGCGGCTGGTTGGCCAGCAAGCAGTCTTTCAACGACAGCAACTCGGCTCGCAGCAATCGCGCTTCGACGGCTCGGCGTACCGCGGCAACCAAACAATCGCGCTCGACCGGTTTCAGCAAATAGTCGCTGGCGCCGTTACGCATGCACTCCACCGCAGTCGGCAAATCGTTGGTGGCGGTCATCACGATCACGGCGATCTCCGGATATTCGGCGGCAATCGAGGCCAGCAACGCCAATCCGGACAGATGCGGCATCGTCAAGTCCAGCACGATCACACCAACCGGCCGTTCGGCCAACAACGGTAAAACCGCTCGGCTGTCGTCCAGCGTCAATACCTCGGCATGGCCGGCGCCGCGCAAGACCAAACTGGCGCTATGCAGTATCTGGGATTCGTCGTCGACCAATAAAATCGGTAACGGATTTAACGCTTTAGTCCGCATGTTCGGCCGCCGACCGGGGTTTAGAGTTGACCGGAAAAATCGCTTGGGCCACCGTGCCCCGCCCCGGTTCGGACGAAAAGTTCAAGCGGCCACCGTGGGCGCGCATCAGCGAAGCGCTGATCGCAAGACCCAATCCGGTACCGCCGCACGCTTGCTTGGTCGTAAAGAACGGGTCGCACAGTTGCTGAATGTGTTCTGGGGAAATCCCGCCCCCCTGATCCGTGACCTCGACGCAGACCTCGCCCTCGTCGTCCAGCCGGCGGGTTGCTACGCCGAGCGTCTGGTCGGTATCGGTTAGAGCGTCCAGCCCGTTAATCAATAAATTCACGACGACTTGTTCCACCTGCCGCGGGTCGCCTTGCAGCGGCGGTAGCGCCGAATCCAAGCGGATTTCGAAACACTCGGTTTTGCGGGCGATCAAGTGCTTGACCAAACGAACCGCGCGCTCCACCGCCTCGTTCAGCGAAAATGCGGCGCCCGCCTGTTCGGTTTGCGGACGGGCATAATGTTTCAGGTCGGCCACGATGCGCTCGATGCGTTTGGCACCGTCTCCGATGTCGTCTATCAAGACGCCGGCGCTAGCGCGCAACTCGGTATACGGCAAACCGGCCAACGAGAACTCGCCGCCGGCCCGGTAGCGATCGTCCAAAATCTCCAGCGCGTCGCTCCAAATATCGGCCAGCAAACCGGCGTTCAACAAAATCAGTTGATTTGGATTGTTGATTTCGTGCGCGACCCCGGATACCAAAGTGCCCAAAGCGGTCATTTTGTTGGCTTGTATCAGTTGCAGCTCCTGTTGTCTGGCCACCGCTTCCAATTGTCTGCGTGCGCTGATGTCCCGAATAATCGCGGTCGAAAAGCGCTCCTCGCCTCGGGTCCAATGGGAGAGTGAGACTTCGATCGGAAACGTCTCACCGTCCCGACGTATTCCAAGCGATTCGGTGATTGGATTTATCATCCGGTCGGTCGCATCGGCTTCCGCTTGCAATTGCGCTTGTATCGCCATCCAGAAACGTTGGCTCGACGTCCCGAGGGCCTCTTCGGCAGCCTCCCCGAACATTAACGCCGCGCCCCGGTTCCAGGAAACGAGGTTGCCGCCGGCATCCACCGAAACGATCGCTTCGCGCGCCGAATCGGTAATAGCCCGCAAGCGGGCCTCGCTTTCCCGCAACCAGGACTCCGCCTGCAAGCGTTCGCCTATCTCCTGTTTCAAACTGGCGTGCGTCCTACGCAACGCCAAGGTATGCGACCTTAACAACGCGAACTGATACAACAGATAAGCCGCCAACAGCACCGCCACCAGATACAGCGCCAACCGAAAGTTTTCGGCGCGCCGTTCGGCGCCGTCGCCGTAGAGGTGTAAAGCGTGTTGCAAATCGTCGATCCGGCTCAAAATCGGCTGGCCGATGATGGATTGCAACGCCGCGTCAACCTTGGGCAAAACCTCGACAATCAATCGGCCGTGGGCAAGCAACACCTGATAATCGTCGGACAGGGAATTCAGCCCGGATAAACGCTCCAGCTCCTGTTCGAGCTCCAGAGCGGTGCCCGATCCGGCCTTGTCTAAAAAGCCGGCCATCAACCGCCACAAATTGGTGAGCCTGGCGCTTTCGGCCGGCTTGGCGCTTACCTGAAGGTTTCTACCGATCTCATTGAAGGACATCACCGAATTGCGCAACAAGGCATTGTCCGATTTCAGATATTCGATCCGCGTCAGCCGGTCCTGTATCGTGGCGGACAAACCGCCCGCCAAATCGCTCATCCGACGTGGCGCGGGGTTTGCCGAAGCCGCCAGCTCGTCGCGCAGACTCCGCGACAAACTCAGCAAGGCTTGGCCGGTCCGGGTCAATGCGTCGTAATTGGTTAGCAATCCGGCCCTGGTCAGCAAGATGTCGCGCATCAATTCGGCGTCGCGCAATTCGATGATCCGCAGCGTCGCCTGCAAGCGATCGCGCCGTTCCAATTCCGGATTGGCGCTCTGTATCCAAAGATAAGTAATCGCACTGACCAGGGCGGCGACGATCAACCTGGGTTTCCAAGAAAAGCCGGTCATGGTTTGGCGGGAGGCTCGGCGAGTACCGATTTACCCCGATATTCGCCGGTCAAACTACGTAGAAACTGGACCAGCAAATCGCGTTGCCGCGCGGCCAGCGGCTTGCCGAGCTGGTATTTGGCCATCGTACTGACCGCGGTCTCCAGATCGGCGGCGCGGCCGTCGTGAAAATAGGGTGCCGTCGCGGCGACGTTGCGCAAACTGGGCACGCGAAACACGCCGTTGTCCCTGGGATTGCCGGTGACCAGATAGCGACCGGCGTCGATGGCATCGGCCTCGCTGGGCGGCGCGCCGAACACGCCGAACTTTTGGAACAAATTGCCGCCCAGATTGATACCTTGATGGCAGGCCACGCAGCCCAGATCGTTGAACAAACGGTAACCCTGTTGTTCTTCGGCGCTCAACGCCGCGCTGTCGCCGCGCAGAAAGCGATCGAAACGGGCGTTCGGCGTCACCAGACTGCGCTCGAAACTGGTCACGGCATCGACGACGTTGGCCGGCGTCAATCCGTCCGGATACGCGTTGGCGAAGGCCACGACATAATCGGCCTCGCCGGCCAAGCGCGCGATCACCCCCGGCCATTTGGCATTCATGATATTCGGATTCAACATGACTTTTTCGGTATGCGCTTCCAGCGTCGTCACGACGCCGTCCCAATTGAAAAAGTAATTGAACGCCACGTTGAACAAACTGGGGGTATTGCGCAAAACCGCCGCGCCATCCGCCGATGCAGCGCGGGCTTTGCCGTCCATGCCGCCGGCATCGAGCGGATGGCAACTGGCGCAAGAGCGGGTAGCCTGCTCGGACAGCTTGGGCTCGTGAAACAAACGTTGTCCCAGCGCAATACGGTTTGGATCTCCGCCAACCGTCGTCGGCAGCGGCAGCAATGTCGGCAGTACTTCCGCCCGCGCCAGAGCCGCGCAAGCGAGACTGAGCCAGCCTATCGCCAAAATACCCGGATACCGTTTCCGGTTCACGCTTGCCGCTCCGCTGGCTTTTCCGGATGCGGCGAATGATGGTTACTTCGAATCGGCACAGCCCTACCCCCTTCGATGATTAAACCGCCGCGGACACCCCTGCGACGAAAGTTGCCGCGTCCACCTTGCCGACGCATGAGGTCAGCCGGCGTCGACCGGCGTCCGCCGCGGATTTCGGCTAAAACGCCGCAACTTTCGTCGCGGACTCGGCCAGGAAAAATCCAAGGCCAGTCTCGGCTAAACCAATGAAAATCAAAAATTAATTTTCGAAAGCAGACTTGGCACGCTGCTCGCAATAGTCATTGCCAGAAGCTGTCAGCAGTTTCGGTATCGGAGACTCCGTCTCATCATGACTCATTACAATTTAGGAGAACGACCATGCAATACAAATTCATTCCCGTCCTGACCTTGTCCGCTTTGTTCGCGACGTCTTACGAAGCCTCGGCCTTTAGCTTCAGCACCGGCGACCCCGACTTTAGAATCGCTGTCGGCGCCCAAGCCGGAGCCCTGGAGATCGAATCGGCCGACGATTTCATCCTGGCCGAGAAAACCCAACTTCGCCAGGCCAGTTTCACCGGCTTATTGGCGAATGGCGCCACCTTGGCCGACATTGCCAAGGTCAATGTGGAAATTTACCGGGTTTTCGATAAAGACTCGGTCAATCCGCCGTCCGGCCGGGTCCCGACCCGGGTCAATTCACCCGCCGACGTGGCATTCGAATCGCGCGGTTCGGCCGATAACACGCTGAGCTACAGCGTCAGCGTGCTCGGCGATGTCGCCACCGCCGCCAACTCGGTGTTGAACGGCATTCACCCGCTACCGAACCAAACCACCGGCGGCGAAGGCGCCGTCAGCGGTCGGGAAATCAGCTTTAATATCGATTTCAGCCAAGCCATCACGCTGGACGCCGATCACTACTTTTTCGTGCCGCAGGTGGAGTTGAAGAACGGCAATTTTCTGTGGTTATCGGCGGCCAAACCCATCGTTGGCGGCAGCGGGCCGTTCTCGCCGGATCTGCAATCCTGGATACGCGATGAAAACCTGGCCCCCGACTGGCTGCGGATCGGCACCGATATTGTCGGCGGCACCCCGTTCAACCAAGCTTTTTCGTTGACCGGCGTTTCCGCGGTACCGCTGCCGGGCGCCACCTGGCTATTTTTGAGCGGTTTGTTGGGCCTGCTCGGCACCGGCAAGCGTAAACAAACCGCGCCGCAAGCGGTTTAATCGCAGACTAGCGCCGTCGGCGTCTTATTCGGCGCCGACGGGCCTGTCGGATCAGCTCGGATTATTCGCCAAGTTGGGCGGCGATTTTCGCTTCCAACCACTGTTGGCGATGGCGCTTTAAAACCGAATCGGTCGGACTATCCGGCCATTCGGCCTCAAGTTCCCGTTGTAGCTGCGCCAGAAAATGCCGTCTCAACACCGAATCGGTTGGGACGGCGACCGAAACGCTGGCACCGCCATCCGCAAGCTCAAGATTCGCCGATTCATCGGCGAAATCGGGCGCTGCTTCAATTACATCATGGTCGCTAGCGCTCTCGGAGTCCGACGCCTTCAGATCAAGCAGCGCATCCAGACGTTGCCGATAGTGCCGGCGCAGCACCGACTCGGTCGGATACGGATTTGCCAGCGCGGCTTTTTCAGCCAGCAGTCGCGCGAAATAATGGCGGCTCAAGATGGAGTCTTCCGGCACGCGCGGTGCCGCTTCGGCCATCGTTTCAACATCATCGGTTACCGTCGCCGACTCGGCCGGCGTCTCGACAAGGGCGGTTTCCTCGATCGCCGTTGTCAACTCGGCGGCCGGGTTTTCGACGATCTCCACCGCATCTGCCTCCGCGGCCGAACCGGCGATCGAAATCGGTTTGGCTCGATCGGCAGGCACGTCGCGAAGGTTTTGCTCACGCACCAAGCGGGTCACGAAAGTCGCCGCCCGGCTCGGAAAGATGTCTCTATCCTGCACCGTCTCCGGCAACAGCAAATAGGCCCTGGCGGCATACGCCGCAATGGCCAGCAAAGCGATATCGAACAAAGTTTCCACGCACTCCCCCTCTCCAGTGATTATTATTGCGCCTGCCGGCCGGATTCGCCGCATATCGTTGACGAATCCGGCCGGCGGACCCTTTCTTAAACCGACTATCATCACATAAAGTGACGCAATTTTTGATCGGCAATTTCTTCTGGGCGGATTTCGATGGCAGCAGGCTGGCAATTCTGGATCGATAGAGGCGGCACCTTTACCGACATCGTCGCCTGCTCGGCCGACGGCGACATCGTCACCCGCAAACTGCTGTCGGACCATCCGGAGCGCTATCGGGACGCAGCCTTGCAAGGTATTCGCGATATTTTGGACGGCGCCGCCGATCGCCGCATCGCCAATGTCAAAATGGGCACGACGGTCGGTACCAACGCTTTGTTGGAACGCCGAGGCGAACCGCTGGCCTTGCTGGTCAACCAAGGCTACCGCGACTGTTTGCGCATCGCTTACCAGAACCGGCCGGATATTTTCGCGCTCGACATCCGCCGCCCGGAGCCGTTATACGCTTGCGTCGTCGAAATCGACGCCCGTACGGCCGCCGACGGCAGCGAGTTGCAGGCGCTGGATCGCGACCGGGCCAGGGAGCAATTGCAAGCGCTTTACCGGCAAGGCCTGCGCGCCGTCGCCATCGTGTTGATGCACGCCTGGCGTTATCCGGCCCACGAGTTGGCGCTGGGCGAACTCGCCGTGGCCGTCGGCTTTAAGCAGATCTCGCTGTCTCACCAAGTCAGCCCCTTGCCGAAGTTCGTCGCTCGCGGCGATACCACCGTGGTGGACGCTTACTTGTCGCCGGTGCTGCGCCGTTATGTCGAACAAGTCGAACATGGTCTGGCCGACCACGACCCCAACGCCCGGCTGTGGTTCATGCAATCCAACGGCGGCCTGGTGCGCGCCGCCGACTTTCAAGGCAAGGACTGCATCTTGTCCGGCCCGGCCGGCGGCCTGATCGGCGCGGTCGCGGTGGCGCGGCGGGCCGGTTTGTCCAAGATCATCGCCTTCGACATGGGCGGCACCTCGACCGATGTGGCGCACTATGCCGGCGAGCTGGAGCGGAGCTGCGACAGCGAAATCGCCGGCGCGCGCATCCGGGTGCCGATGATGGCGATCCATACCGTCGCGGCCGGCGGCGGCTCGATTCTGCATTTCGACGGCCTACGCTACCAGGTCGGACCCGACTCGGCCGGCGCCAATCCCGGTCCGGCCTGCTATCGGCACGGCGGTCCGCTGACCGTCACCGATGCCAATCTGCTGCTCGGCAAACTCCCCGACTTTCCGGCGGTGTTCGGTCCGAACGGCGATTTGCCGCCAGACCTTGACCGGGTGAAAACCTTGTTTGCCGAGCTGGCCGAGCGCATTCATCGCGAAACCGGCGACCGACGCGGCCCTGAACAAGTCGCCGCAGGCTTTCTCAGCGTCGCGATCGAAAACATGGCCGAGGCGATCCAGAAAATCTCGGTGCAAAAAGGTTATCACCTCGGCGAATACGCCTTGTGTTGCTACGGCGCCGCCGGCGCCCAGCACGCCTGTTTGCTGGCCGAACGCCTGGGCATGCCGCGCGTGTTGCTGCATCCGCTGGCCGGGGTATTGTCGGCCTACGGCATGGGTTTGGCGGATTTTCGGGTCTTGAAACAACGGGCTTTGGAACGACGCTGGGACGACATCGACGCCGCCGAACTGGATCAACTTTTTCTGGCCCTGGAAGGTCAAGCCCTGGCCGAGCTGCGCGAGCAAGGCGTTGCCGATCCGGAGCCGGTTCGCGAACGTCGCCTGAGCTTGCGTTACCAAGGCAGCGACACCGCCTTGAGCGTCGAATCCGGTCCGGCACCGCTAGTTCTGGCCGGTTTCGAACAACGCTATCGAAGCCGCTTCGGCTTTTGTTACGCCGACCGGCCGATTTGTATCGCCACGATCGAAGTCGAATGCATTGCCGGCGCCGAACAGCGCAGCGCGGCCGCACCGGCCGACGCCGAACCGCGCGATGGCCGGCCAGGTAGCTTCACCCGAATTTTCAGCCGGGACGCGTGGCACGCCGCGCCGGTCTACCGACGCGAAAATCTGGCGGCGGACCAAACCCTGACCGGCCCGGCCGTCGTGCTGGAGCCGACCTCGACCATCGTCGTCGAGCCCGGTTGGCGGGCGCAACGGCTGGCCGGCGGGGATCTGCTCTTGCAAGCCTGCCCGGCCTCGGCTAGCGCCGAACCGTCAACCGGCCGCGACGCGGCAAAAATATCCGACGCGGCAGCCCGCCCCGATCCGGTGCTGCTGGCGATATTCAACCAGCGCTTCATGTCGGTCGCCGAACAGATGGGCTTCGTGCTGCAAAACACCGCGCATTCGGTCAACATCAAGGAACGCCTGGACTTTTCCTGCGCGCTGTTCGACGCCGACGCCAATTTGATCGCCAACGCGCCCCACATTCCGGTGCATCTGGGTTCGATGGGCGAAAGCGTGCTTGCGTTGTTACGGGATCAGGCCGGCCGCTTCGAGCCGGGCGAGGCCTTTCTGCTGAATTCGCCTTATGCCGGCGGCACCCACTTGCCCGACATCACCGTGGTCACGCCGGTGTTCGACGCTGCCGGCCGCGAGTTACTGTTCTTCGTCGCCTCGCGCGGCCACCATGCCGACGTCGGCGGCATTTCGCCCGGCTCGATGCCGGCCCACAGCCGCGATATCGACGATGAAGGCGTGTGCAGCGCCGGCCTGAAAATCCTGGCGCGCGGCGAATTCCAGGAAACCACGATTCGGGTCTGGCTGAGCGACCATCGCCATCCAGCCCGCAATCCCGAGCAAAACCTGGCCGACCTGCAAGCCCAGATCGCCGCCAACCGCAAGGGCGCCGAGGAATTGGCCGCGCTGATCGCCAGCTATGGCCTGCCGGTAGTCAACGCCTACATGCGCCATGTGCGAGACCACGCCGAAGCCTGCGTCCGCGCGCTGTTGGCAACGCTAACCGACGGCCGTTTCGAATACGAACTGGATCAGGGCGCGAAAATCGCGGTCGCGATCACGGTAGACCGGGCCGCGCGCACCGCCCGCATCGATTTCAGCGGCACCTCGCCGCAACTGGCGGACAATTTCAATGCGCCGGCGGCGGTCTGCAAGGCCGCCGTACTGTATGTGTTTCGTACCCTACTGCACGACGACATCCCGCTCAACGCCGGTTGTCTGAAGCCGTTGGACATCGTGATTCCGGCCGGCTGCCTGCTGAATCCGCGCCCGCCCGCCGCCGTGGTCGCCGGCAACGTCGAAACCTCGCAATACGTGGTCGATGCGCTATACGGCGCGCTCGGCGTGCTGGCCGGCTCGCAAGGCACGATGAACAATCTGACCTTCGGCAACCAGGATTATCAATATTATGAAACCTTGTGCGGTGGGGCCGGCGCCGGGGCCGGCTTTCACGGCGCCGACGCCGTGCATACCCACATGACCAACTCGCGCATCACCGATCCGGAAGTCTTGGAACAGCGGTTTCCGGTGGTACTGCAAGCATTCGCGATACGTCCCGGCAGCGGCGGCGACGGACTATATCGCGGCGGCAACGGCGCGATTCGCCGCATCGAATTTCGCGAAGCGATGCGGGTTTCACTGCTGTCCAGCCATCGGCGCCTGCCGCCGTTCGGGCTGCACGGCGGCGCACCGGGCGCCCTTGGCGTCAACCGTTTGTTACGCGCCGACGGCGGCGAACAAATCCTGCCCGGCCGAGCCGAAGTCCAGGTCCAAGCCGGCGACAACTTAGTCATCGAAACGCCGGGCGGCGGCGGATTCGGCGCGGCCTAAGTCCGACGAACGCGCCGTAAAATTCAGCGGCGTGCCCTATCCCCCGCAAATCCCCGGTCGAGCGCGGCCCCCTCCTTCGGCGGACCTTGTCATCTGTTTGCAATATGCCCACCCTACCATCTAAGCCATCCGTCTCGTGAACGGATTCCGGCCCCGTTCGCCCGCCAAATCGATTGGCCTATTGTTGGCCAGACGCCGACATGGCTTTCTGCTTCAAGCGCGCGCTCGGTCCCCGTCGAAAACCATTAATAAAGGCCCCCCCCAGATGAATGCTCGATTTTTGACCCTCAACCAACTGACATGGGCTACCGCGCTATCTGCCGCCAGCCTGGTGTTTGCCGCGTCGGCCAACGCCGACAGCGACCGACGCGATGACGATAATGCCGACCGGCCGGTCACGATCGCGGTCATCGGCGATTGGCCGTACAACCCGTTACTGCTGGACAATGCACATTTGCTGATCGACTCGGTGAACGCCGACCCGGCGGTCAGCCGCTTGATCCACGTGGGCGACATTCACGCCGGCAGCATGCCTTGCACCAGCGCCGACATCCTGCCGCCGATTCCGCTGTCCAATCCGGGCTACAACCAAAAGATTTTTTACCAATTTCAGCAATTCGATAAGCCCGTCGTCTATACGCCAGGCGACAACGAATGGACCGATTGCCAAAAATCCAAGCAATTCAAAAGCGGCGACCCTTTAAAAGAACTGGCCAGCGTGCGCGGACTGTTTTTTGCGAAACCGGGTGTTACCTTAGGTAAAGAAGCCCAAGTCGTCAGTCAGGCGCGCGCCTTCGACCCAAGCTTTCCAAGCGACGCGCAATTTGTCGAAAACGCGATGTGGCAACAAGGCAAAGTCGTGTTCGCCACCTTGAACGTACCTGGCTCGAATAACGACACTCTGCCGTGGGCCGGCACTTTCGCCAATCAAGCCGCTCAGGATCAGGAAGTGGCCGAACGCACCGCCGCAGACTTGCGCTGGCTGGAAGCGACCTTCAAGAAAGCGAAAAAAGACCATGCCCGCGCCGTCGTCATCGCGATTCAAGCCGACATGTGGGACCCGGCCGCCATCACCGCCACAACCAACGAACTCTCCGCCTACACGCCGATCGTGCAAAAACTGGCCGACTTAACGGATGATTTTCGTGGTCAAGTATTGTTATTGAACGGCGATTCGCACGTCTACGGTTCCGACCGGCCGCTGGCCGACCCCAGCAGCGCCACCGGCGTGATTCACCACACCCAAGCGGTGCCCAACTTGACCCGTATTACCGTGCAAGGCTCCACTACCGCGCCGTCGGAGTGGTTGCGCCTGACCATCGATCCGAGAAAGTCCCAGCCATTCCAGTGGGAAAACGTGGCGTATTGCAACGATCCGTCGCTGAGCTGCGAATAACCGACCCCGCCCGGCGACGGCCGTCGGACGGCGGACGTCACTAGACCAAACGCGGTTGGGAAAAGCCGTTCATCCCAACCGCGTTCCGGATTTCATCCGCAGGCATCTTCTGAAGTGTGCAAACAGATGTTGCGCTGCCGTACGATTAAGGTCCATGCCGAGGACCCGATCGAATCCAATAGCCATCTTGCGATGAAAATATCGTGACGTTTTGCGTCGATGCCGGCCAACGTGCCGCCGACATTAAAACCCTGCTCGGCACCGTCAAACTCAATGGTGTCGATCCTAGCGCCAGGCTAAAAGACACTTTGCCCCCCCTCTCGGCCCGACAGCCGCATCGACGAGCCATTGCTTTTTGGCGGCATGGATTGCCTCTAGCGGAATTAAACCAGCGGTACGCTTGGGCGCTTACCACCGTTCGAGACGCGGTGCAATTATTCCGGGCGCTTCCTTACCTCACCGCACGCAACGACAAAATCCGGCCGGATTTGTATCGGGACAGGGGGCACGATTGATCGGAATACGCCCCACAGCCCTCCGTGAACACGTCAACAACCATAGCCGCCGATGAACCAGTTGTCTAAAAAATAACCAATTTAACGGAAAATCATACGCATCAGTGACTTATCACCGTCATAAACGACTTAACGACAGCGTTATCCACAAGTTTTGTGAATTTCTCGCGCTTATCCAAGGATGTTGAGCACAAGCTGGGAAAAATCGCGACTCCTTACTCGAATCTGCCATACGGCCTAGGTTACAGGCCAATTTCAGTCTTTAAATTTCAGCAACTTATTAAAAACCCTCCGCCTTAAGCCCCGGCGCTGACCAATATTCGATCAATTTGATCATTTCTTTTATTTTTCAGAAAATTAGCCTCACACTTAACGGCTTGCCTACAGAGTTATCCACAAGTTTTGTGTATAACACCCCGTTCGATGTTGCGCATTAAATGCCGCCGCCATACCCGTCGGCCAGCAACAGTCGTCGCAAGCGGTAGGCCCGGGCCGGGCCGACCAGCGCCGCGCTAAAATCAGCACCGGCGTCCAGCTCCTCGACCCGCCAGGCTTCGACCGGTCCGTATTCGTCCGGCACCTTGCGCAGCCCGCCGCCCGCCGTTACATCGAACTCGCAGAGCTCCACGCCCAGCGCGATTCCGCGACCGACTGCCTTGACGAAGGCTTCTTTCTTGGTCCATAAACGGTAAAACGCCGCGACGCGCTCGGACTCCGCCAAGCTCAGCCAAACCGCATACTCGTCTACCGAAAAACAGCGTTCCGCCAAGCCGGACAAATCTCTGGCTGGCTTGACCGCCTCGATGTCGATACCGATGTCGGCCGCGTCGGCGACCGCGATTAATAAGGCGTCGGCGGTATGCGAGACATTGAAGCCCGGCCCGCCGGACAAGGCCGGCTTGCCGAATTCGCCGACCCGGAAGCGCAATCCGGCCGGATCGCTACCGGTATAGCTGGCCAGGGTTTGCCGGAGCAAACCGCGCCCGACCACGTAGCGATCGCGCAAATGCGCAAACTTGAACGCGGCGGCTCTGGCGCGCTCGTCCTCGCTTAACACTTCGGCCAGCCGAATCGTGACCGCTTCGGGCAAATCCAAACGCCCCTGCCAAACGTCAACGAAGCCGCCGTTCATCGGCGCCCGCCGGGTCGATGCGATACCGACTGCCCTTCGAGCGCCGCTGGCGATCTCGCCGATTTGCTTCTAGAGGTCAATGAGTCGGCCGGACTGCGCCTGTACCGCTGAGCACTTTGCCGCTCGATTAAAAGGGTTTCGATCATCGCTATCCAACAGCCCAAAAACCGAAATTGTACGGCCAGCCGCCGTTAAAATCGACGCGCGGCGATTCCCTACCCGCACGACCTGAAAACGCGAAGCTTGCCGCGGGGCCTAAGCACGCTCGACCGTCATCCGATCGGTTTCTATATCCGTGCCGGGCACATTCACGTAAACTGCGGACTCAATTGATTTCCAACGGGGCGAGAATCATGTGGCTGCGAACCAGTTGCGACATCTGTTTTGAAGTTGGCGTTCCCACGCCGTTTATTCTAATGTTGCGGCCACGTAGCGGCGCGAATCAATGGATTTCCAGCGAGTTCTACACGATCAAGCCGACGGTTCAGGTTCTGGAATACACCGACGGTTACGGTAATCTTTGCCAGCGCTTGATCGCGCCGCCGGGGATTCTGTCTATCCATACCAACGCCGACATTCGCACCTCCGAACAAGTCGACGTCGCGCCCGGCGCGCCGTTCGAGGAAGTGCAAACCTTGCCCGACACGGTCTTGACCTATTTGCTGCCGTCGCGCTATTGCGAATCGGACCGCTTCATCGACCTAGCGCAAGAGATCGTCCGAGGTTACACGCCGGGCTACGACCAAGTGGACGCCGTCAATGGCTGGCTGCGCGCCAATATTCGCTTCAATCCGGCGGCCGGCCTGTCCCAACTTTCGGCGGTGGAAGTCAATCTGGCCGGCGAAGGCGTCTGCCGGGATTTAGCGCATCTGGGCATTGCCTTGTGTCGAGCTCTGTGCATCCCGGCGCGGATGGTGGTCGGTTACCTGTACGGCTTGCGGCCGATGGATTTTCACGCCTGGTTCGAAGCCTATGTGGGCGGCCGTTGGTATGCCTTCGATCCAACCCAGCGGGAACCGCGCGGCGGCCGCGTGATCGTTGCCTACGGTCACGATGCCGCCGACGTGGCCGTATTCACTCAATTCGGCCCGCCGCTATTTCCAACCCGGATGGCGGTCGGCGTCGAGCGTTTAGCCAACGCGCGGGAATGACGGCGTGCAACGGCTACGGATACAGCACGTTACCGAATATCTGTTTTCGCAGCCGGTCACGCTAAACTGTCATCGGCTGTTGCTGCGGCCACGCGAAGGCCACGACGTGCGCATCGAATCGTCGCGGCTGGACATCAGCCCCACTTACGCCATCCAGTGGTACCGCGACGTGTTCGACAACTCGCTGGCTTTGGTGCGTTTTCAGCAAACCTCCAACCGGCTGCGCATCGGCAGCGACGTCGTCATCCAGCACTACGAAGATCCGGTACGCGACATCGGTGCCGACGACTTTCCTCTCGCCGGCCCTTTTGGCTACGAGGCAGGCGAATTAGCGGACTTGGCGGCCTACCAGCGGCCGATTTTTCAGCAGGACCAGCCCGCGTTGCAATGTTGGCTGCGCGAAATCGGTCTGAAAGTCCAGACGCTGAACGCGCTGAACTTGCAAACCACCTTGAACCGGGCCATACACGACAAATTCCAATACCGAATCCGTGAGGAAGCCGGCGTGCAATCGCCGCTCCGCACGCTGCATCTGGGCAGCGGCTCGTGCCGCGACTACGCCACGCTGTTTATCGAAGCCTGCCGCTCGCTGGGTCTGGCCAGCCGCTTCGTCAGCGGCTATCTGCACGCTCCGGCGACAGAAGCCGGCAATGCCTCGACCCACGCCTGGGCCGAAGTTTATTTTCCGGGGATAGGTTGGCAAGGCTTCGACCCGACCGTCGGCCAAATGACCGGAAACCGCCATATCGCGGTCGCCGTGGCCCGCAATCCGGAAACCGTGCCGCCGGTATCGGGCAGTTTCATCGGCCCCAGACAAATCTCGACTCGGATGTTGGTCAACGTACAAGTCAATTTGTTGCGCTGACCTCGATGCGCTCGGGTTCGATAAAGCAATCGCCGCTTGTCGCAAAACCGCCAATTTGTCGCGGCCATCGGCTACCCCACATCGCAGCGGGAACGTCTAAATCCCACCTAAAAACCGCAACATTTACGCGGATTTAGAAAGTAAACACTTTAATTTCAGTCACTTAAATTCCAAAAAAAACCATCCAGCCGCTCGCGAAAATTGGCCGCGATTTTGCTAATTTCGATCTGTAAATACCCGGCTCGCCGCCAAATTGTCGGTTTTCTTACCGGCAAACGGCAATCCCCCAAACCGGGCCAGCTCTTCATTCCATTAAACCTAGAGAGAGGCAATATGTTCGAACACAAAAATTTAGACGGCCAATGGAACAAAACCATTCCGGCAACCGACAGCTTCGTTAATGGCGAAGTTCTGGAATGCCGCGACACCGTGGGCGAAGAACCCGCGAAAATCAGTCGCAAACAATACGCGGTGATCGGCGACTTGCTGGTCGAACGCTGCCTGCCGCCGGAATCCATCGGCGACACCTGGGCGCACGACGTCGGACAGTTGCCCTGGTGGGGTGCGGTGATGAATCCGCCTCACGCCGGCATGATTGCCGACTTCAACAGTCTGAACGGCGGCCTGCAACGCCGGAATCTGGACGTCGCCCACCACGTGGTCGGATACGCCGCCGCCGGCGAGGAAATCACGTTGCTGAAAACCGTGTACAGCGTCACCCGCGCCAGCGATGGCAAGGAACTCAGCGCCCCGTCGATGTTGGAGTTGCGCAAACTGTATTACGCCTAAGTCCCGCGCGGCCCCTTCGGCGCTCGGCCGAAGGGGCCGCTGGCCTGTCTCAACGCGGGCTCGATCCCGATAGACGTGCGATAGAAATACCTCCGCGCAAGACGCCTTCTGTCGCGGCTAATAGCCAATAGCCGTTCAGTCTCACCCTATGCCATCTTGAATTCCCGCCACCCTTTTGAACCCGACGTTGAGTTTGAGGGAATTGAGGAAAAGCGCAACCCACTTGAAAGCCTCCCGACAAACGGGATAAGCTAAAAAACCACGAATCAGGAAGATGCCCATGTCCAAGCCGATCGCCGCCGAATTGTTGGCCCTGCACCGAGACGAATTGCTGCGTTTCATCAAGCAACGGATCGATTGTCCGGAAACGGCATTGGATATCTTGCACGATTGCTTCATGCGCTTTTCCAACTACCTGGAGCGTCATCAGGTGCAAAACCCACGGGCGTTTCTGTACAAAATGGCGGCCAACCAAACCATAGACCACATCCGCCAGCAACGCCGCGCCGACGACCGGCGGATCGAGTTCGAGGCGTGGCCGGAATTGATCGATCCGGCGCCATCGCCGGAGGACACGATCGCCGCCCGCCAGCGCATGGCGATGTTGGAACGCATCATTGCCGAAATGCCAGAGAAAAATCGCCAGATTTTCGTGATGCGCCACATTCAACATTTATCGTTCACCGAAATCAGCCAAGTCACCGGACTGGCCTATAACAGCATCTTCAAATATCTGAACGAAGCCCTATCGTTCTGCCAGAAACGCATGCCGGATTAAGCCACGATGTCGGCCGAATCAGAACACACCGATCCAACGGATGCCCGCCTCACCGGTGCGAACGGTTTCCCGGAACTGCCGGCCGGCCCGGCCGACGAACAAGCCTTGTATTGGTTGACCTTGATCAGCTCCGGCGAGGCGAACGCCGGTCACCGCGCCGCGTTTCAAGACTGGCTGCGCGCCGATCCCACGCATCACGAAGCTTGGCGGCGGGCGCAAGCCTTGTGGCGGGACATCGCCCAACTGGGCGTCGTGGCCGCGCCGATAGCTACAGCTTCGCTCAGCGACGCCCACCGTTCGCCTCGCAGATTCGGAATTCAACACTTGGGGCTGGCGGCTAGCGTTCTGATCGCGGCGGTCTTGTCGAGCAACCAGCTTGGCCTCTGGCTGGCCGATCATCGCACCGCGCCTGGCCAACAGTTGGCCGTGGCGTTAGCGGACGGCTCGCAACTGTTGCTGGATACCGATACCGCCGTTTCGGTGCATTACAGCGACACCCGCCGGCTACTGGAGCTGCACCGCGGCAAGATCTGGTGCCGGGTCGCCGCCAACGCCGACCGGCCGTTCGAGGTAAGTACAGGGCAAGGCACGGTGCGCGCGCTAGGCACCGCCTTTGACGTCGCCGAACAAGACGACCGCACCGAGGTCACGGTTTACGAACATGCGGTGCGCATAGACTTGGCGAACGGCGCGCACCTGCCGATGTTGGCGGAAGGCACCGCCGTCGGCTTCGGGGAGGGTTTGGAACCGGTTAACGCCGAGGCCGACACCACTACCGCATCGGCCTGGCACCGACAACAACTACAGTATTTCAACCGGCCGCTTTCGGAAGTGGTGGCCGAACTCAACCGCTACCGGCGCGGCCGGATTTTTCTGGCCGAACGGGATTTGGAACAACTTCGCCTGAGCGGCATTTTCGACACCAGCCGTCCGGACGAAGCGCTGGCTCTAATCACCGAAAGCTTGGGCTTGCACGCCTACCAACTTGCCGGACGCTGGGTATTCTTGCGGCGCGGATAAGTCTTCCGCCAAAACGCCGGTTACGAGGTTTTCTCTCTCGCCGAGCAGCGCCTAAGGACCGGGGCTTCGACTCCGCTCAGCCACCGGTGCCCCCTCTCAGCCAACGGCACCCCCCTGTCAGCTCGCAGCGACTACGCTCGGCCAACGGCAAGCCCTCTCAGCCCGTAGCGACTACATTCAGCCAACGGCAAGCCTTCTCAGCCCGCTCGGCGGCTCAGTTGAGCCGGCGGCCCTATCAATCAGCCTGTGCGTCTCCTGGATCGAATAACTTGCGACTCTTCCAAACTCGAACAGCGCGCGAGTACACAGTCTGATCCGATCGAATACGTCCCGTCACCGCCAACTTCCTCGCCGCGTTGAACCGAAACGTCGAACCGTTCCATGAGCCTAACCAAACAGTTCATTGATCGGAGCCAAACCGTTCGCTGAGCGGGGCCGAACCGTTCGCTGAGCGGAGCCGAAGCGTAGACCCGGCCGCATCCGCGTAATCCGCATCTCAACCCAAACACATCCCGCTAGAGCCGTCTCCCAAACCCAGCCGAATCGATCGAGCAAAAATAATTTGAAAATTCCGATTTTGCGTTTCGTCTTATTTCTCAAGGGCCAAGACCGGCTCTAAATAACCACGAATTTCGCAAAAGGAGTTTTTATGGATTTTTCGCCCCGCTTGCCGTTAAGCCTCGCCGTGGCCGCCGTTCTCGCCGCGCGACCGGCCGCCGCCGAACCGGTGGAATTCGCCATCCCCGCGCAGAGCCTGTCGCAATCCTTGTTGGCCTATTCGCAAGCCACCGGAATCCGCATCGCATTCAACGAAGAACTGACGCACGGTTTGCACGCCCCAGCCCTCGCCGGCCGCCTAGAACCGGAACCAGCCTTGAAACAATTGCTGAGCGGTAGCGGACTGAACTTTCGGTTTACGACACCACAGGCGGTGGTGTTGAGCCAGGATGCGCGCCATAAGCCCGGCGCCAGCCACTTAGATTTAGCGCCCGCCGCGATGCCACCGGTAACCGTATTGGGCACGCCGGTTTATGCCGCGGACGATCCCCACAATCCGGACTACGGCTTACCCAACACTCAAACCGCCACCAAAACCGATACGCCGATCATCGATACGCCGTTCTCGGTACAAGTGGTTCCGCGCGCCGTCATTAACGACCGAAAAGCCAATTCGCTGCAGCAAGCGGTGGAAACCGTCAGCGGCGTGGGTTTCATGCCGGTCGACGGTGGCGTTTACAACGTATTCGTGCTACGCGGCTTTGTCGGCGATTCGGCGGTTTTCCGGAACGGTATGCGCTTGGAGGGATTTAACTTCGACACCGCCAATCTGGAGCGGATCGAGGTGTTGAAAGGGCCGTCGGCGATGTTGTACGGCCGTGGCCAGCCTGGCGGTTTGGTCAATATAGTCACCAAACAAGCCTTGGACCGCGACTACCATTCCATCGAACAGCAATTCGGTTCCTACGATTTCTATCGCACTCATTTGGATTTCGGCGGTCCGCTAAACGCCGACAAAACCTTGCTTTACCGCTTGAACATCGCCTATCAGGACAACAATTCGTTTCGCGATTACGTGTCGATGGAACGGGTATTGGTGGCGCCGACTTTGACGTGGCGGCCGTCAGACCGCACCGAGCTTAGTCTCGGTCTGGAGTTTCAAAACGACGACTTCCAACGCGACGACGGCATACCTGCCGTGCTTAATCGCCCCGCCAACATTCCCATTAGTCGCTTTCTCAACGATCCTAAAGACCCGCTGGACAATCAGGACCAGTTGGCGATCAATCTGAATTGGCATCATCAATTCGACGACAACTGGACCGTCCGCCATCATTTCATGGCGGTACCGCACAAAACCTATATGGACCGGGCCATCAAGCCAGTATTTTTGCTGGACGACAACCGTCGCGTGTTCCGGAACGGCGTCGGCCAGACCGACGATCAGGCGTTTTACGCATCGGACTTGTCGCTGACCGGCAAATTCCGGACTGGCGGGTTAAAACATGAGGTATTGTTGGGGTACGACTATTTCCAAAAGGAAAGCCTCTACCGCTTCCACGCCTTCGATACCTCGCCGTTCGCGGCGGTGGATATTTTCAATCCGGTATTTCCGGCATTACCGGTCGACTTGGTGGATTTTGCGGGTTGGGGCGATTTTCGCCAAGTCAGCGTCATGAAGGACCGCTGGCACGGCGTGTATTTTCAAGATCAGATTCAGTTGCTGAACAACCTGTTTCTGACCGGCGGCGGCCGCCACGATTGGGCCGAGACTGGGCGGGGCGACAATTTTGCGGATTCGCTCAGCGCGGCGCAAGCCAATTTCAGTTACAACCGTACCGAACGTTTCAGCCCTCGCGTCGGCATTTTGTACAAGCCGCTGCCTTGGTTGTCGATCTTCGGCAATTTTAACGCGGCCTTCGGTACCAACAACGGCCGCTCGGCGGACGGCCGGCCTTTTGCGCCGGAAACCTCCTCGCAATTCGAAACCGGTATCAAAAGCGAATTTTGGGACGGCCGCCTAACGGCGAATTTGGCGTTTTATCACTTGGAAAAACGCAACGTACTCACCGCCAATACCCAAACCGTCGCCGACTTGACCGACCAATCCGCGATCGGCGCCGCGCGCAGCCGAGGTTTGGAGTTCGATCTGAACGGCAAACTGACCGACAATCTCAGCATCAACGCCGCCTACGCCTGGACCGACACCAAGATCACCCAGGACAACGACGGCAATCAAGGCCATCAACTGCCGCTGGCGCCGCGCCATTCCGGCAGTATCTGGACTCGTTACGAAGTGGATGCCGAACCACTGCGCGGTCTGAGCTTGGCAGCCGGCGCTTTCCTGGCGGGCGTGCGACAGGGCGACAAGGAAAACAGCGTGCAACTGCCGGGGTATGTGCGGGTGGATAGCGCGATCAGTTACCGCTTTCGCGCGATGGGATCGACGATGACCGCGCAATTCAACGTCAACAATCTGCTGGACAAGATTTATTACGTCGGTACCGACGCTATCGATTCGGCGATTCCGCGCGCGGACATCATTCCGGGAGCGCCGCGCACGTTCCTGGGCTCGCTTAAGGTTGAATTTTAACCATGCCCCGCAACCGGTGTTCTAAGTGTGATGGCAAGCTTAAAATCGCTCGACCGAGCCACGTTCTTTCGACCGACTCGCCGCAAATCGATCCGGCTCCATTCTCGACTCCCCGGAACACGCAATTTTTGTGCGAATCCGGGCGTATCGCCAGCAAAGTGTCCTTACTCTGGTTTTTAAAAACGACGTAATTCTACTTTGTCAGATTTGTTCAAGACCGTCATGCCCGCCGGGAATCGGGCATCCAGTGCCATGGATGGTATGGCTTAAATCCGTCCTTGGCGTCTGGATTCGCTCCGCGCTCCAACGGGTCCGGCAATCCATGCCGGAACGACGTAGCACTAAGCAACCATCGTTGTAGGGAGGGACGAGGCAATGCTTTCGGCAAACCGGCAACGCCCCGGTTCGCCGGCATGTGTAACCAAGTCTCGCGGCACCGCTTTCGATACCACGAAGTGCCGCCGCAGTCGCGGAACGACTATTTCTCGAGCTTGGCCTTCAACCCGCTCAAACCGTCCTTGATAAATTGAGTCATGGCCCTGACGGCGGCTTCGTCGCTGAGGTTTTCCGGCGGGGTGTTGCCGGTGTCGCCGCGATAAAACCGGCTTTTCACGGTCACCACGCTACTGTCGGCGCCATCGCCGGGGGCGACTTTCAAATCGACGGTGTGCGAACTGGTCGGGAAGGCCTTGACGTTTTCGGCTTTCAAGCGATAGCTGTATTCGTGCTCGGGCTCGCTGTAGTAATCCAGTTCCTCGACGACGCTTTCACCGTTTTGAAAGGTGAGTTTGCGGGTGCCGCCGCTGGCATTTTTGCCGTCGCCTTCGGCGGCTTTCAAATCGGGATGCCATTGGCCGATGTCGTCGAAATTTTTGACCGCTTCCCAAACCTTGGCGACCGGCGCCTGAATAGTGACGCTTTCCTTGGCTTTTTGCGGGGTCGGACCGTGCGCCAGAACGGAATTGGACAGTAGCAGCGCACCGAAGGAGAGTAGCAATTTTTGCATCGTAATGACCGGTAGTGGATAAAAGCCCGGCATTATCGACGGCGGCGACCTGGTCAGACTCGGGAACATATCCTGAGTTTTATCAGGTTTATTTCATTGTTTTTAACCTCAAACCGTCCAGCGCTACGGCTCGCCTCGCATGATGCGTTAGACTTATCCGGAGCCGGTCGCGCAACCGCGCAAAAACAATTCGCAGGATTGCCGGACCCAAGCTTCGACCTGCGCCTCGTCCGGCGTCGGTTCCAGACCGAGTTGTAGGCGCTGAAAGCGCTCGTTGCGCAAGGCACTGACGAACTGGCCGGCCAAAAACTCCGGGTCGCCCGGCCGAATTCGGCCCAGCTGCTGCTGCGTGGAAAAGTAACGGCTCAACAAGTCCAACGTGCGGCGCGGGCCATGCTCGTAGAATTGAATGGCGAGATCGGGAAAGCGCGGCGATTCGCCGATCAGAATGGCCCGCATCCTGACCACTTCCGGGCGCGATACCCGAAACAAGAATTGCGTGCCGAATTCGACCAGCGCCACCTCCGGAACTATGTCGCCGGCCAACGTGTCGATAATGCGGTCGCTGCAACGCTTGATCAAGGCTCCGAACAAGCCGGCCTTGCCGCCGAATTCGTTATAGATGGTGCGTAGCGATACCCTGGCGTCACGAGCAATGGTTTCCATGGCCAAGTTGCCGTAGCCGTGTTCCAGGAATAATTGCAGCGCCGCGTCCAATACGCGGTCGCGGCTTTGTTGCTCAGCGCCCTTGGGAGGGCGTCCGCATTTCACCATCGGTAAAACCCAATAAATTCAGTTGACTCGAACCAAGATGATACCCTAGACTTAACGGTAATATGTATTACCGTTTTAGATAGCGCAGGAGCGTTAACCGCCATGACACGAATAAATCAGCCCTCGGTCCCGCCGGCAAAATCCGCCGTATTTTTCTCGACACCGTTCACGCCTGGCGTGCTGGCACTACTGGCCTTGCTGCAGTTTTTACTCAGCGGTTGCGGCGAAACCGGCAATGCCGCCAATGGCGCGCCGCCGCCGGCCGCCGTCAAAGCCGCTCAGCCGCTGGCCCAGAGCGTCACCGAGTGGGACGAGTATACCGGCCGGGTCGAAGCGATCAGCTCGGTGGAAGTCCGTGCCCGAGTTGGCGGTTATCTGGAAAAGGTCAATTTCACGGCCGGCGCCAAGGTCAACAAGGGCGACTTGCTGTTCGTCATCGATGCCCGGCCCTATAAGGCCCAACTAAACTACGCCATCGCCGAACTGGAGCGCGCCAAATCCAAGCGCGAACTGGCCAAGAACGACTGGAGCCGCGCCGAAAACCTGGTCAAGGCCAAGGCGATTTCCACCGAAGAATACGACACCCGCGCCAAAGGCTGGCGCGAAGCGGACGGTGCGGTGCAATCGGCCGAAGCCAACGTCTACGCCGCCCGCCTCAACGTCGAATACTGCGAGATCCGCGCACCGATCGCCGGCCGGGTGGGCCGGGAAATGCTGACCGCCGGCAATCTGGTCACCGGCGGCGACGTAACGGTGTTGACCAACGTGACCTCGATCGATCCGGTCTATGTCTATGTCGATGCCGACGAGCAATCCTTATTGAAATACCGGCGCCAGGCCTTGCAACGCAAGCCCGGCGCGGCCGAACTGAAAGGCACGCCGGCCGAAGTGGCGGTAGCTGACGAATCCGGCTTCCCGCATCGCGGCCAGCTCGATTACGTGGCGCCGCAGGAAAACCGCGCCACCGGCACGATCGCCCTGCGCGGCGTATTCGCCAATCCCGACGAACTGCTCAGTCCGGGCTTGTTCGCCCGGATGCGCGTGCAAGGCGGCGCGCCCTACGACGCGTTGCTGATACCCGATAGAGCCGTCGGCACCGACCAAGCCCAGCGCTTCGTATGGGTGATGAATCAGGAACAACAAGTCGAATACCGCAAGGTCACGCCGGGCGCGCGGATCGGCGAAATGCGCGTGATCAGCGACGGCTTGCGGGCCGGCGAGTGGGTCGTCGTCGAAGGCCAGCAAAAGCTGCGGCCCGGCACCAAGGTTAATCCGGAACGCATCGCCCTGAACTCGGGACAAGGAACCTAAGCCATGGGAAATTTCACCCGCTTTTTCATCGACCGGCCGATATTCGCGTCGGTACTTTCGATCTTGATCGTGTTGGTCGGCGGCTTGGCGCTGATCGGCCTGCCGATCGCCCAATATCCGGAAATCGCCCCGCCGACGGTCGTGGTCAGCACCAGCTACCCTGGCGCCAACGCCAGCGTCGTCGCCGAAACGGTGGCGACGCCGATCGAACAAGAGGTCAACGGCGTCGAGGATATGTTGTATATGTCGTCGAACTCGACCAACAGCGGCAACTTGTCTCTGACCATCACCTTCAAACCCGGCACCAATCTGGACAAGGCTCAGGTGCTGGTCCAAAACCGGGTTGCGTTGGCCGAGCCGCGCTTGCCGGAAGAAGTGCGCCGGCAAGGCATCAGCGTTAAAAAGCGCAGCCCCGATTTGAGTCTGGTCGTCAATCTGGTCTCGCCGGACAAACGCTACGACAGCGTCTATCTGAGCAACTACGCCCTGCTGCAAATCCGCGACACGCTGGCGCGTTTACCGGGTGTCGGCGATATTTTGGTGTTCGGCGCTCGCGATTACAGCATGCGTCTGTGGCTGAATCCCGAGCAAATCGCCGCCCGCAACCTGACTGCCAACGACGTAGTCAGTGCGGTCCGCGAGCAGAACGTCCAGGTCGCGGCCGGCGTGGTCGGCCAACAACCGGCGGCCGGCGAGACCGCTTACCAATATACGATCAGTACCCTGGGCCGCTTGACCGAACCCGAACAGTTCGGCGACATCGTCATCAAGCAGGACAAGAACGGCGAGATCACCCGTCTGAAAGACGTGGCCCGCATCGAGTTGGGCGCCAAGGATTACAACGCCGGCCTGTATCTGGACGGCGAACCCACCGTCGGTCTGGCGATGTTCCAACTGCCCGGCTCCAACGCGCTGGAAACCAAGGCAGCGGTGGTCAAGGCGATGGAAGAGTTGAAAACCCGCTTCCCCGAGGGCCTGGATTACATCCTGGTTTACGACACCGTGGTGTTCGTGCAGCAATCGATAGATGCCGTGGTCAAAACCTTGTTCGAGGCCTTGCTGCTGGTGGTGTTGGTCGTCATCGTGTTCCTGCAAAACTGGCGGGCGGCGGTGATTCCGCTGCTGGCGGTGCCGGTGTCGCTGATCGGCACCTTCGGCGTGATGGCCGCGCTGGGCTTATCGCTGAATACCTTGTCGTTGTTCGGTTTGGTGTTGGCGATCGGTATCGTCGTCGACGATGCCATCGTCGTCGTCGAAAACGTCGAGCGCCATATCGCCGAAGGCCTGCGCGCCCGCGAAGCCACCAAACTGGCGATGCGCGAAGTGGTTGGGCCGATTATCGCCACCGCGTTGGTATTGGTGGCGGTATTCGTGCCGACCGCCTTCATCACCGGCGTGTCCGGGGCGTTTTACAAGCAGTTCGCGCTGACGATCGCGGTCTCGACGGTGATTTCCGCGTTTAACTCGCTGACCTTAAGTCCGGCCTTGTGTGCGCTGTTGCTCGACCGCGCCCACGGCGACAAAGACTGGTTTACCCGTTTGGTGGATAAAACCTTCGGCTGGTTTTTCGTACCGTTCAACCGCTTTTTCGATCGGATCAGCGTCGGTTATTCCAAACTGGTCAGCCGAATGATACGGACCACGGCGGTGGTGCTGATCCTATACGTCGGCCTGAACGGCTTGAACTTCCTGGCCTTCGAAAAAGTGCCGACCGGCTTTATTCCTCAGCAGGATCAAGGCTATCTGATTCTATACGCGCAGTTGCCGGATGCGGCGGCGCTCGGCCGCACCCAGGACGTCGTGCAAAAAGCCACCAAAATCATGTTGGAAACCGAGGGCGTCGCTCACGTCAACGCCTACGCCGGTTGGTCGATTCTGACCGGCGCCAACCAGTCCAACGTCGCGACAATGTTCGCCCGGCTGGACGGTTTCGACGCTCGCGCCGGCCGGCCCGACCTGCACGCCAGCAAATTGGTCAAAACCTTAGGTCAACGCTTGTCCGGCATCGGCGACGCCTACATCGCGGTGTTCGAGCCGCCGCCGATTCGCGGCATGAGTTCGGTCGGCGGCTTTAAATTGCAAATCCAGGACCGTAACAACGCCGGCATAGCCGCATTGCAGCAAACCGCCAACGAAATGATAGGCCAAGGCAATCAGCAACCGGGTTTGGTGGGCTTGTTCACCACCTTCAGGGCCGGCGTGCCGCAATTGTTTGTCGATGTCGATCGCGCCCGCGCCAAATCAATGGACGTGCCGCTAAGCGATATTTTCAACACGCTGCAAATCTATCTGGGTTCGCTATACGTCAATGACTTCAACGCTTTCGGCCGCACCTACCAAGTAGTCGCCCAAGCCGACGCCGAGTTTCGAATGAAACCCAAGGACATCGCCGAGCTGAAAACTCGCAACCAGACCGGCGGCATGGTGCCGCTCGGCGCATTGGCCAAGGTCGAGGAAATCAGCGGTCCTGATAAGATCACCCGCTACAACATGTATCCGGCCGCCGAAATCAACGGCGCTACCTTGCCCGGCGTCAGTTCGGGCCAGGCCATCTCGGTGATGAGCCAATTGCTAAAGTCCTCGCTGCCGCCCGGCTTCGACTTCGAATGGACCGAGTTGAGCCTGCAGCAAGTCTTGGCCGGCAACGTGGCGCTGCTGGTGTTTCCGCTCAGCGTCGTCTTTGTATTCCTGGCGCTGGCTGCTCAGTACGAAAGCTGGTCCTTGCCGTTCGCGGTCATTTTGATCGTGCCGATGTGTATCCTGTCGTCGATGACCGGAGTCTGGTTAGCCGGCATGGATAACAACATCTTCACCCAGATCGGTTTCATCGTGCTGGTGGGCCTAGCCAGCAAGAACGCGATTTTGATCGTCGAATTCGCCAAACACCGGCAAGAATCGGGCTTGAACCGCTTCGACGCGGCGGTCGAGGCCGCCCGCATCCGTTTGCGGCCGATTTTGATGACCTCGTTCGCCTTTATCATGGGGGTGTTTCCGCTGGTCGTCGCCAGCGGCGCCGGCGCGGAATCCCGGCGCCTGTTGGGGACCGCGGTATTCAGCGGCATGATCGGCGTGACCGTGTTCGGCCTGCTGCTGACGCCGGTGTTTTACGTGACGGTGCAAGCGATCGCCCAGCGTTTGAAACCGACCCACCCCTCTAGCCCCGCGCAGGGAGAACACGATGCCTAAAGCGATTTTCTCAATAGTCTTGCGACCGCTACCCGCTTTGCTATTCGCCGCCTATTTGCCAGGCTGCGCGGTCGGCCCGGATTACCAAACGCCGACCACCGAACTGCCGGCCGGCTTCGCCAATGCCCAGGGTCCGCAGTTCGCCGCCGGCGATGTCGAAGTCCACTGGTGGACCTTATTCGGCGACAGCCAGTTACAGGACTTGGTCAATACTGCGGTTGAACACAATTACGACCTAGCGGCCGCCCGCGCCAATCTGGAACAAGCCAGGGCTTTGTATTTGGAATCCGGCCTAAATCTGTTGCCGACCGTGACTTCCCACGCCAATTACACCGAGCAAAAGCGCAGCACCTCGGCGCTGAACAACCGGGCCTTCGTACCTCGCGAACTGAAGCTGTACAACATGGGTTTCGACGCGTCCTGGGAGCTGGACGTGTTCGGCCGGGTGCGGCGCGGCGTCGAGGCCAGCAACGACCAAACCGAGGCGGAGCAAGCCACGCTACGCGATGTCGGCGTCAGTCTAATCGCCGAAGTGGCGCGCAATTATTTCGAGTTGCGCGGCTTGCAGCACCAGCTAGCCATCAACCGCGATAACGCCGAAAACCAACGCCAAACACTGGAACTGACTCAGGTTAGACTGATCAACGGCCGCGGCACCGAACTGGATACCAACCAAGCCGAAGCGCAATTGGCCAACACCCGAGCGGCGATACCCAATCTGGAAGCCGCGATCAGCCGGACTATCCACCGCTTGAGCGTGTTGACCGGACGCCTGCCCGATGCGTTGACCGGCGAACTGTCGCCGGACAAGCCGCTACCGACGGCGCCCGAGACGATTCAGATCGGCGACCCCGGCCAGTTGCTGCAACGCCGGCCCGACATCCGGGTCGCCGAACGCAATCTGGCGGCGGCGACCGCGCAAATCGGCGTCGCCACCGCCGACCTGTTCCCGCGCGTAACCTTCGTCGGCAATCTGTCTCTGGAAGCCAGTACCTTGTCCAATGTCGTCGCGCCGGGGTCGGAATCGTATTCGGTCGGCCCGAAAATCAGTTGGGCGGCCTTCGATCTAGGCCGAGTCTACGCGCGGATCAAGGCCGCGGATGCCAGTAGCGAAGCCAGTCTGGCGCAATATCAGCAAACCGTGTTGCTGGCCCTGGAGGAAACCGAGAATGCGTTGGTCGCGTATAACCAGGAGCGGGTCCGCCGCGCCGAATTGACCACCGCCGCCAAAGCCAGCGAAAAAGCCGTAGAGTTGGCGCGCTTGCGTTACCGCGAGGGCGTCTCCGACTTTTTGACGGTGTTGGAAGCCGACCGACAACTGCTGGCAAACCAAAATCTGCTGGCGCAAAGCCAAACCGCCACCGCGACCGCACTGGCGGCAGTCTATAAGGCGCTGGGCGGCGGTTGGCAGATCGTGCCGGACGCACAAGCTCAAACCGAAGCCGCGCCGCGAACAACCGCGCGATAAAGCGCTCTCGCGAATCGGCCGGCCAACGCAACAGCAAACGATCGGTAAGCCTGTGCTGACACGATGGCTGCGAAATCGACCTTCCAAGGTTGACGGCGTTCTCCCGTTCCATGCTACGAACGACCGGTCGAGCGACTTCTAACGCCTTGCCGGCGGCGCGACCGGTAGATCGACGTCCCCCATCGGCGACCCAAGGACTCGAACGCACCCTCGGCCGCCGTCCTTGCTGATACCCTGTAACCTTGTCCCTGATGAAAACCAGCGGCCAGCTAACATGAGTCAGCAATTCATTACGAGAACTACCTCTAAAAAAGTGCGGCATATCACGCCATGACTGCGTGATATGCCGCAGTTTCAAAATTCTTGGCAACCCCCGATCGCTTGTAAGCCGCGTCTTACATGGCTTTCCGGGGTTGGCATAAGGATTGCCTAATGTATTAAGCGAAACAACGCCAAGGCTCCGATCAGCCGATCCTTGACAACCAAGATTCGCTTAAATTTATTTTGCAAAAAACAAGGGTAAGTCTTATGAAATCCGTATTAGCCAAAGCCATTGGATTGGTCATCGCCGGCACTGCTCTGAGCGGCTCGGCAGCCGCGTCCACAACGATGTACAACACCTTTACCACCACCGATACTTCCGCGACCGATGGCTGGACTCGCACGTTCGACGGCGCCGACGTTGACAGCGTGGCGACCGGTCCGGAAAGCCAAGGCAACAAAGGTACATTGGTACCCTGGGTAGGCACCACCGGCAATGCGCTGCCGTATAGTTACAGCGGCTCCTCTCACTTGAACTGGGCCGTGCAATTGAGCGGAGCAGGCGACAGCGCGGTGATTTCCGCCGCCGATTCCGCCAAGTACGCGGGTACCGTTACCGGCTTCACGCAAGCTGAAATCGACACCGGCGGCGGTGCCTGGAACGACAACGGCTTGAATGCGCAAGGCCAAGCCACTGTCAATGGCCCAACCGGTTGGAGACATCAAACCGACATCGGCCTGATCAGCTCCGACGTTACCCAAAAAGTTACGATCAACTTGTCCACGACCAATAGTTTGTTCAGCCGCTTCGGCGTCACCGTGTTCGAAGGCATGGATACCAATACCGGTAACTACAGCCACCACGGCTCCTGGAACTGCCCAGGTTGCACTCCGGCAAAACCCTTTACCGCCGAAAATCCGTTCGGCACCACCGGCCTGACCAATATCGGTCATAGCGACAACGTCACCGATACCATCGGCTACACCTTTATCGCCGAAGCCGGCAAAGTCTACTCGCTGTATCTGGGCGGCGTGGGTTTCGACCGCTGGAATAGCGGTGTCGCGGGCTACAAATTGGATCTTGCGACATCACCGGTACCAGTCCCCGGCGCCGTCTGGCTGTTCGGCAGCGCGATCGCCGGCATGATCGGCGTCAACCGCCGTCGCCTGTCGGCCGCTTGAGTTCTCTATAGGCGTTACAGTTAACGGTAGCGCCTAGGGTCGCGCCACCCGAACACCGCGTTAACAAAAGCCGCCACGGATGGCGGCACCTTCAGCGGGCGGCCGCCCGGCCGGATCGGAAGCCGGCCCAGGCCGACTCCAAATTTACAGCAAGTGTTTGACAGCCTGTCTCTCCTCTTTTAGCTCCGCTTCGTTCAAGCGCAAGCGCTCCAAACTAAATTCGTTGAGATCAAGAGCCTTGACGATGCTAATCCGGCCGTCCGCGACGGTCACCGGAAACGAATACACCAAGCCTTCCTCGATACCGTAACTGCCGTCGGAGGCCACCGCCATGCTGACCCAGTCGTCAATCTCGGTGCCGTGCGCCCAAATCCGCATGTGTTCGATCGCCGCATGTGCAGCGGAAGCCGCGCTGGACTGACCTCGTACTTTTATCACTTCCGTGCCGCGATGTTGCACGGTCGGAATGAACTCGTTAACAAACCACTCGCGTTCCACCAGCGACAACGCATCCAACCCCTTGACCTTGGCGTGATGCAAATCCGGATACTGCGTGCAGGAATGATTGCCCCAGACCATGACGTTTTTGATGTCGCGGCTGATTACACCGCACTTTTCGGCCAATTGTCCGATCGCTCGCTTATGATCCAGCATCGCCATCGCGGTAAAGCAATCCGGCCCCAAGTCGGGCGCATTGCTGATCGCGATCAGCGCGTTGGTATTGGCCGGATTGCCGGTCACCAAGACTTTCACGCGGCGACTGGCGTATTCGTTCAGCGCCCTCCCCTGCACCCGGAAAATCTCGGCGTTGTCCTTCAGCAAATCGGCGCGCAACATGCCGGGACCGCGTGGTTTGGCACCCACCAAAAACGCATAATCGATGTTATCGAACGCCACTTTCGGATCGTCGGTCATGACAATTTTTTGCAGCAAGGGATAGGCGCAGTCGTTCAGTTCCATGACTACACCTTGCAAGGTTTGCATGGCCTGAGGCACTTCCAGCAAGCGCAACACGATGGGTTGCTCCGGCCCCAGCAATTCGCCGGACGCCAACCGAAACAACAGAGAGTAACTGATTTGGCCTGCCGCCCCGGTTACGGCAATATCGATGGGGGTTTTCATCCGCGGTCCTCGTTATTATTAGACTGTCATCCACGCGCCGGAGGGCGACTTTCGACTTTTCAATATGACATAAAGTATTTGGGCAAACAACTGCAATTCCCCGCCCCTAGCCGCCGTCGCCGTTTTCGAGCGGCACCGCCAACTTTCTGTATAATGGCCCGCCGGATTCCGCGCCGCGCCGCGTCTCTCTTTCCCGATACACAGGCAGGTTAATGAAAAAGTTGTTATTTCAATTCGATACCGATACCCATCCTTCCGTTTTCGATACCGTTGTCGCATACGACGGCGGCGCCGATCATGTCATCGGCCACGGCGGCCTCACCCCGGAAAACGTCGGCGCCTTGGTGGACGGCTGCATTTTTACCCGCGCCCCTAAAGACAAAAAATACACCGCGATTTTCATTGGCGGCAGCAATATGGAAGCGGGACAGAACTTGTTGGCGGCCGTGCAACAGCACTTTTTCCCCGGCTTTCAGGTATCGGTGATGCTGGACAGCAACGGCAGCAACACCACGGCGGCGGCGGCGGTGGCCAAAATCGCCAGTAGCGGCAACCTGAAAGGCAAGAAAGCTGTCGTTCTGGCCGGCACCGGCCCGGTCGGCCAACGTGCGGCGGCGATGATGGCTCTGGAAGGCGCGCAAGTATCGATTACCTCCCGGCATATTTTCAACGCCGAAAAAGCCTGCTTCGCGATGAAGGAGCGTTTCGACGTTGACCTGACGCCTATCGAGGCTGCCGACCTGGACGCCCGCGCCGAGGCGGTCAAGGATGCGAATATCGTGCTGGCCACCGGCGCGGCCGGCGTCGAACTGCTCAAGCCCGAGCATTGGCAAGACAATCCGCACCTGGAAATCCTCGCCGACGCCAACGCCACCCCGCCGGTCGGTATCGGCGGCACCGAAGTCATGGACCGAGGCGAATTGCGCCACGGCAAGATCATCTGGGGCGCCATCGGCTTCGGCACCCTGAAACTGGCCTTGCACCGCGCTTGCATCGCCAAACTATTCGAAAGCAACAAACAGGTCTTCGACGCCGAAATTATTTTCGACCTCGCCAAAGTGATGGCGTAAGCAGGCGCCGCCAGTCCATGCCGGCTCTTGCCAACCGCTTTCGCGCGCAAGCCTCCGAAATCTTTCGGGCCGGCGTGATCGCCGCCGATCCCCGGCTAGCGGTTCAGCGCCATCTGCAAACCGACGGCGAGCGCTTATTCTTAGGTCTGCGTAGCGGCAACTGGCGGCACATTCATTTGATCGGCTTCGGTAAAGCCGCCTGCGCGATGACTGATGCCGCCCAGGAAATCATCCCCCACGCCTGGCTGGCCGAGAAAGGCATCGTTGTCACCAACTACGATAACGTCGATCTGGTGAAAAACTGCCAGGTGTTCGGTGCCGGCCATCCATTACCGGACGCGTCGGGCCTGCATGCGGCCAAAACCGTCGCCAGACGACTGGCCCAAGCCCAGGCCGGCGAACTGGTGCTGGTCATGGTGTCCGGCGGCGGCTCGGCCTTGCTAGCCTACCCGGCCGAATCGCTTACGCTGGCCGACAAAATCACCACCACTCAAGCGCTATTGGCCTGCGGCGCCGACATCCGCCAAATCAATTGCGTGCGCAAACATCTTTCCAGACTCAAGGGCGGCGGCCTAGCCAGACTCGCCGCGCCGGCCGACTTGCATGCCTTGATACTCTCCGATGTGCTGGGCGACGATTTGAGCGCGATCGCCAGCGGCCCGACCGTCCCCGACGACAGCACCTATGCCGATGCGATTGCAATCCTGGACTCGTTCGGCATCGGCCGGCAAATACCGCTCGCGGTCCAAAACCATTTACGACAAGGCGCGCAAGGCTTGCACCCGGAAACCCCGAAAAGCGGCGACCCACTGTTTATTCGCACCAGCCACGCCTTGATCGGCGGCAACACAATCAGCGTGAACGCGGCAATGCAGAGAGCCGCGGAACTGGGCTATCGAACCCAGCTTTACAGCACGCAATTGTGCGGAGAAGCCAGCGCCGTCGCCGAAGAATGGGCATTGAAAGCGAAAGCCCTGATGACGGAAATCCGCGAGCCGGTCGCGTTGATCGCCGGCGGCGAAACCACGGTCACCTTGCAAGGCAGCGGCAAGGGCGGCCGCAACCAGGAACTGGCGCTGGCGTTCGCGATTAGCGCCGAGCGTATCGGTCTGGCAGCCGGCTGGACGCTGTTGAGCGGCGGCAGCGACGGCCGCGACGGCCCGACCGATGCCGCCGGCGCCATCGTCGACGGCGGCACCTTGACCAGAATTCGCGCGGCGGGACTCGACCCGGCGGCACGGCTAGCCGATAATGACTCATACCCCGCGCTGCAAGCGGCCGACGATTTGCTGATTACCGGTGCCACCGGCACCAATGTGGCGGACCTGCAAATCCTGCTGCTGCATCCCAACGAATAACTCGAACCTGATTAGGAGAAAACCATGTTTAACGCATCGATGACCATTGCCGGCTTTGACGACGAGCTGAACCAGGCAATCGCAAACGAACGCCGCCGCCAGGAAGATCACATCGAATTGATTGCCTCCGAAAACTACGCCAGCCCGCGGGTGCTGGAGGCTCAAGGCACCTTGCTGACCAACAAGTACGCCGAAGGTTACCCGGAAAAACGCTATTACGGCGGCTGCGAATATGTCGACGTCGTCGAGCAACTGGCCATAGACCGCGCCAAGGCCTTGTTCGGCGCCGATTACGCCAATGTCCAGCCGCACTCCGGTTCGCAAGCCAATATGGCGGTCTTCATGTCCTTGGTGCAACCCGGCGACACCATCCTGGGCTTGAGTCTGGCCGACGGCGGCCATTTGACCCACGGCGCCAAACCCAATTTTTCCGGCAAGATCTACAACGCGATTCAATACGGCCTAAACCCAGCCACCGGCGAAATCGACTATGAGCAAGTCGAAGCCCTGGCCTTGGAACACAAGCCGAAAATGATCATCGCAGGCTTCTCGGCGTATTCCCGTATCTGGGACTGGCAGCGTTTCCGCGACATCGCCGACAAGGTTGGTGCGTACTTGGTGGTGGACATGGCTCATGTCGCCGGCCTGGTCGCCGCCGGCCTGTATCCCAATCCGGTACCGATCGCCGACGTGGTCACCAGCACCACCCATAAATCGTTGCGCGGCCCTCGCGGCGGTTTGATTTTGTGCAAATCCAATCCGGAACTGGAGAAAAAACTCAACTCCAACATTTTCCCCGGTATCCAAGGTGGCCCGCTGATGCACGTGATCGCCGCCAAAGCCGTGGCCTTCAAGGAAGCGCTGACCCCGGAATTCAAAGCCTATCAGGAACAAGTGGTCAAAAACGCCCGCGTCATGGCTGCGGTGTTTATCGAACGCGGCTACGACGTGGTATCCGGGGGCACCGACAACCATTTGATGCTGGTGTCGCTGATCCCCAAGGGCATTACCGGCAAAGCCGCCGACGCCGCGTTGGGCCGCGCCCATATTACCGTCAACAAAAACGCGGTACCCAACGACCCGCAATCGCCGTTCGTCACCAGCGGCATCCGCGTCGGCACCCCGGCCCCAACCACCCGCGGCTTCAAGGAAGCCGAAGTCCGCGAAATCGCCCAATGGATGTGCGACGTGATGGACAACCTGGAAGACGACAGCGTGATTGCCTCGGTGCGGGAAAAAGTCTCGGCTTTGTGCAAGCGGTTTCCGGTGTATTCCGCGTCTTAGCGACCACCAACCGGAATTCGCCCCGACGCGGAACAATACCGGCCGTAGGAGGGGCTTTCGCCGCGACGGAAGCCGTTCCCACACGGGCAGCCTTGGATTTTCCAATCGCTTACAAAGCAAGATTCAGCGCCATTGCGCCAACCCCGCCCGGCTTCCCGACCATCGGCCCGGCAAGCCGGAACTGGGCATCGATTTCCAAGCAGCCGGGTTCCAACAATAATACCGCGCTACGGTTCTTCCCTTCCGATCCGACGACGCATGTCATCAAAAGCCGGTGAAACTAAAATCGACATTGTTTGAATATGGCTAAGCGAATACCTTCGACGGAAAGTCTGGAGGGACACGATTTTTGAGCCCACTGGATTTAAATGGTGAACAATTTTGACCACCCTGCCTCTGGTGATAACATGCGCTGACGGTAAGCTTGCGAACCACGACCGGAAAGCAGAAAACCCGGCGCGGTTTAGCATCCAGCCATAAATAACAGAAAATAAAACGATGTAACAACAAGCCACCGCCACCCAGCCGCGTGCCAGGCAGCCTAACCTATTAAATCGACCAAAGGTGAAGCAAGCCATGTCATTGACCAAAGCACACGGTGCCGCGCCGGCAGTTGCCGCGACGCTCCTTTTTTTACACAGTCAACCCGGCTTATACGCCGCCGAAACCGATAGCGACACGACCCTGCCGGCCATTGAAGTTAAAGCGCAAGCGGAAACCGAGGCGGATAACGGTTACGTCGCCAAGCGCAGTACGGCCGGTTCGAAAACCGATACGCCGCTGATCGAAACGCCGCAGGCGATCAGCGTGATCGACAATGCCGAATTCACGGCCCGCGCCGCGCAGAACATCACCCAAGCGGTGGCGTATACGCCGGGCTTGTTGACCGGCATGTTCGGCCCCAGCACCCGCGACGATTATTTCAATCTGCGCGGCTTCGACGCCCCGCAATATCTGGACGGTACCCGGCTGGCCGGCGCCAACTACGCCAATCTGCGCATAGACCCCTACGGCCTGGAACGCATCGAAGTGCTGCGCGGGCCGGCATCGGTGTTGTACGGCCAAAATCCGCCGGGCGGTTTGATCAATATGGTCAGTAAACGGCCGACCGCGCAGCCGTTTCACGAACTACAAATGTTGGGCGGTAGCTTTGGCCGGGTACAGGGAGCGCTGGATTTTAGCGGCCCGCTCGACGAACAGGGTAAATTTTTATACCGATTGACTGCGCTGGGCCGCGGCAGCGACAGCCAGGTCGATTTCAGCAAGGACGACCGCTATTTCGTCGCGCCCAGTTTCACCTGGCAGCCGGACGCCAACACCTCGTTGACTTTTCTGAGCCATTATCAAAAAGACGACGCCGGCAACACCATGCAGTTTCTGCCTTACCAAGGCAGCGTAGTCGGCAATCCCAACGGCCGGCTGCCGACCAGCACCTTCCTCGGCGAGCCCGGTTTCGACCACTACCGGCGCGAGCAATTCGCGGTCGGTTACGCCTTCGAACACCGCTTCAATCGACACTGGGCCGTGCGGCAAAATCTGCGCTACGCCGACGTCAAAAGCGACTATCCGGTGACGTTTGCGCTGGGTTTTGTCACCGACAACGACAGCGTGCCGGTCGATTACCGCACGGTCAGCCGGCTGGCGGGGCTCTACCGCGACCAGGCCGGAACTTTCACCCTGGACAACCACGCGCAAGCCGATTTCGCCATCGGCGATGTGCGGCATACGGCGTTGTTGGGTTTGGATTTTCGCCAAATCAACGGCGACCGCCAGCGCGGTTTCGGTTCTCCCAGCGACCTGGATATGTACAGCCCGGTGTATGGCCAGCCGTTTGCCGAGCCGCAAATCGAGACGTTGGTCAACCAGCAGCAGGACCAGATCGGCTTGTACGGTCAGGACCAAATCCAATGGAAGCAATGGATCGCGACGATAGGGGTACGCTACGACTGGGCCAGCAACACCAGTTTGCGCACCGACTATTACGATGCGGATACCGACAGCGTCGATTACGCCAAGCCCCGCTACTCCGGCAGCCGCCAGGACGACGCCGCGTTTACCTACCGCACCGGTTTAAGCTATTTGTTCGATAGCGGCGTCGCACCCTACTTCAATTATTCCGAGTCTTTCGAGCCCACCGCCGGCAGCACCTTCGCCGGCACGCCGTTCAAACCCACCACCGGTCAGCAATTCGAAATCGGCGTCAAATACCAACCGCCCGGCGTCAACGCCTTGATTACGCTGGCCGCATTCGAGTTGACCCAGCAAAACGTGGTGACGCCGGACCCAGATCCGGCGCACGTCGGCTTCAGCATCCAGACCGGCGCGGCGCGTTCGCGCGGCATCGAACTGGAAGGCAAGGCCCGCTTGGAGATGGGCCTAGACGTTACGGCGGCCTTGGCGCTGATCGAAAGCCAAGTCACCAAAACCAACGAGGCCAACCAACTCGGCAAGAAACTTAGCTACACACCGGAAACTCAAGGCTCGCTATGGCTGGATTACACCCAGCCGAGCGGTGCGCTGGCAGGATTGGGCCTGGGCGGAGGCGTGCGCTATACCGGCAGCAATTACGGTGATTTGAGCAATAGCCAAAAAGCGCCGTCGTACACGCTGATCGACGCTTCTGTGCATTACGAATTGGACAAACTGGACCGCCGCCTGCGCGGCGCCCGGCTGGGCGTGAATATCAGCAATTTGTTCGACCGCGAGTACGTCGCGACTTGCGGCGAAGGCTCGTGCTACTACGGCGACCGCCGCAACGTGTTGGCGAGTTTGCGTTATAACTGGTAGGCAGCAATTCCGGCGGGCGAGGTCCGCCGGGATAATCTAATCGCGCTTGCGGAATTGGGTGGCGCCGGGCTTGACGAACGAACGCCAGACTTCGGCTGGCGTCGCCCGGCCGCTCAAGACCTTGTCTATGATGGATTTGTTGGCTTTCACGAAAAACACCAATGCAATCAGCGCGGACAGCAAGGCCAGCCAGACAATGGGCGCGGCATCGCTAGCCAATGCGGCAAGGATCTTCGCGCGGGTTTCCGGGAACAGAATGTTAACGACGAAGCTGGAGCCGATTGCCGCGGACAAGGCCGCGACGATCAACGCTTGCGGGTGGTAGCGCATCAGCCAGGCCTAGTTCAAGCGCTGGCTTGATTTGATGACGGTAAATGCCGCGAGCTTGGCCTTATCCTTGTCTCCGCCGGTTCTAGCCTGGATTGCTGCATCAGCCAGCGTATCGGCCAATCCAAGAAAATCGGCGACTTCGAAGCGCATTGTCAAATTCTGCACGTGCAAGTGTACGACGCCGCATTCCCGGCAAATTTGCGCCTTGCCGAATTCGGTGGCGGCCAGGTATTCGTGATTACAGGGTTTCTTGCTCATCGGTCGTTCCTCGGGTTTGATAAAAATCAGGTGTGGCGGGTTTGCCGGTCGCAAAGTTTGGCGACCGCCAGCGATAAAAACATCTTCCAGACGATTTGTTTCGAGCCCAAATCCAGACAGCGGAAATCGGTAGCGTGCAATTCGCCCTTCTCCACCAATACCGCCAACACATCTGGCGCTATCGCGAGCTTGACGCTTTCCGTCTTGCTGAAAAATGAGAAAAATCTTTTCACGGTGACAGGGCAATTTGAGAAGTTGGATAGATGATAATTATTCTCATTTAAGACGTAAAGACATTTTTTTGCCTCCTCTAATGAAACGGTCTATTCGCGTTCAATAAGCAATGCCGTTGCGGCTCGCAAAGTGCGAAGCCAGTCCGCTGAAATAATAGCCATTACTCAGGTTGGCGATATTCGACGTTCGATGTGGAAAAATCCCTTGGGAATAGGGAAAAACACTCGGAATGTTACGGTTTTGGTCAACCCAAACACGACCCCAATACAGTTGACAGGGATCCGGTCAAGGACGCTTTGACCTCCCCCGCCAAGCTCATTCGCCGTATTCCACCCGTCATATTAGCCCGGAAGGCACCTGCCTACGCCGGTTGACAAGCCGGGAAAACCCCATAAAATGAGAATCGTTATTATTTGAAAGCAATTGATTTCCGATGTTCTCGGGTGAAATTGCGATGAAAGTTTTGCCCGGACCGACCTTGAGACGATACGCCGATTCGGGCCGCGAATACTCTAGCCACCCAGCGTTCCTCGCCAGGCAGCCAACCACTTTGATGCCAATTGCAGAGGAACTTATGCCCGATACCCATCCAAACCGAAACCAGCCCAGTGCCGCCAAATGGCGACTGGGCGCCTTGTTGCCACTTGGCGCGGCCTTGAGCGGCATGGCGCTAGCCGAACCGCCGGCCGGCCAGACCGCCGATAGCGAGCAGGAAATCGTCCTCGACGACGTCAAGGTCAAAGCCGGACGCGACAAACCGACGAGCCGCTTCAAGGCCGATACCTCGACCACCGGCAGCAAAACCGAAATGGCGATCCGCGACATTCCGCAATCGATCAGCGTCGTCAAGAAAGAATTGATCGAATCGCAGAACGCCTTTAACTTGCGCGACGCGCTACGCAACGTCAGCGGTTTGACGATCGCCGCCGGCGAAGGCGGCCGCACCGGCGACTCGATCACGCTGCGCGGTTTCGCCGCCAATTCCGACCAATATCTCGACGGCGTGAAAGACAATGGCCAATACAACCGCGATACCTTTTTCATCGAGCGCGCCGAAGTGCTGAAAGGCGCTTCGTCGATCTTGTTCGGCCGGGGCGCCACCGGCGGCGTGATCAATCAGGTCTTCAAAAAACCGACCGGCAAGACCGGCGTCAGCGGCAGCTTCACCTATGGTTTGTACGACTTCAAGCGGACCGCGATCGACGCCGAAACCAAATACCAAGACCTGGCCGCGCGCTTGAATGTGATGTATCAAGATGCCGATTCCTACCGCGACTACAACTACAGCAACCGCTGGGGCATCGCGCCGTCCTTCAAATGGGACATCAGCGCCGATACCGACCTGACCTTGAATTTGCTCCATCAACAGGAAGACGGCGTATTCGACTACGGCGTGCCGATGTACAAAGGACGGCCGGCAGGCGTACCAATCAACACTTATTATGGCTTCGTCAACAATCGGATGTTGGACACCGACGTCAATGTGGCCACCGTGGCGCTGACCCATCGTTTTTCCAGCGATTTTTCGGTCAAAAATACCGTCCGCTACGGCGATTACGAACGCAACTATCTGACTCATTTGTATTCCGGCGCGGCGGCCTACAGCGGCGCGAATGCCGGCACGATCGCCCGCAGCCAGGCCTTGCGCTTGAATACCCAGGAAAACGTCTACAACCAAACCGACTTCGTCTACAAAAAGCCGCTGTTCGGCCACGACAACATTTTGATGTTCGGCAGCGAATTCGGTTGGGAGGAATACAATTTCAAATCGAAAAATTCGACCGGCGTCACCCGCATCTCGATCTTCGATCCCGTCGTCACCGCCAGCGCCGCCGGCACGGCGTTCGACTTCAGCGGCACACTGGCCACCAACCGACTAACCCATACCCAAACCTATGCCGGCTACGTGCTGGATCAGTTCGACATCACCCCGCAAATCAAATTGCTCGGCGGCACTCGCTACGACGTGTTCGATGCCCAGCAAGACGACAGGCTCGGCGTATTGAACTTTTCGCGCAGCGACAGCCAATTCAGTCCGCGCGGCGGCATCGTCTGGCAACCGGCCAATTGGCAATCCTACTATTTCAGTTACGGCAAATCCTTCAACCCATCGGCCGAAAGCCTTAGTCTAACGGCGAACAATGCCAACCTGCCGCCCGAACAAAACAACAACTACGAGATCGGCGCCAAATTCGACTTGTTCGACGGTAAGCTCTCGGCCACCGCCGCGTTATTCCGCTTGGAAAAGACCAATGCCCGCACCACGTCGCCGCTCGACTCCGCCTTGCAAGTGCTGGCCGGAGAACAGCGTACCGACGGCTTCGAAGCCGGTCTGGCCGGCGAAATCCTACCGAAATGGGATGTGTCGCTGACCTACGCCTATTTGGATGCGAAAATTATCAAATCCAGCACCACCGCCACCGGCTCGGTGAGCGGCCAGGTGAAGTCCTATGAAGGCATGACCGCGACGAACGTCCCGGAACACAGCGGGGTGGCCTGGACCACCTACCACCTGACCGACAACTGGGAAATCGGTGGCGGAGTGTATTACGCGAGCCATCGGTATGCCGACAGCGTCAACGAAGCGGTATTGCCGGGTTACGCCCGCCTGGATGCGGTTGTGGCCTACCACCAAAAGCATTACGACGTGCAGCTCAACGTATTCAATCTGACCGACACCGTCTATTACGAATCCGGCCAAACCAACTCGGCCTTGCCCGGCACGCCGGTATCCGGACAATTGACGGTCGGTTTTAAGTATTAATTCAGCCCGACCGGCGCAAGATACGCCTGTTTGCCGCCGCCGAATGCTCGACAACCCAAGTTCGGCGGCGGCATCCGCAAACCTTTCCAATTTAACGACGACCCGCCCATGAATACCACCGCCGACACCACCGCAACGCCAGCTCGCCGCCCGCAACACAAGCCGAACGGCGGCTATTTATTCCTGCCCCACTCGCTCTCGCGCGGCGCTTTTTTAAAATGGCTGCGCCGCACCCACGCCTGGTTCGGTCTGTGGGGCGCCTCGCTGGGGCTATTGTTCGGCTTTACCGGCATCCTGCTGAACCACCGCGACGTGATGAAAATTCCGATCGGCCGCATGGAGCCTCGGGAAATCCAGTTGGCGCTGCCCGACCCCCGCCCCGCCGACCCGAAGGCGCTGGCCGCGTGGTTGGGGCAAACCTTGAGCGTGGACACCCGCCACGCCCGAATCCGCCGCGAACCGGCCCGAACCCTGATTTGGCACGATCAGCCGGTTCAACAACCGGCGTCCTGGCAAATCAACATCCGCAACCCGCAGCACCTGTTGTCGGCGGACTATTGGGAAGGCAATGCTTTCGTCACGGTCAAGCAAAGCGACGCGAACCTGTTGCAAACCTTGAACAATCTGCACAAAGGTACCGGCATGGGGGTCGGTTGGGTATTGTTGATCGATACCTTGGCCGGCGGCCTGATCTTGCTGAGCGTGACTGGCACGCTGCTGTGGACCCGCCTGCACGGCAGCCGCTTGGCCGCCGCCGGGCTGGGTTTCGGCTCGTTAACCCTCGCGACGTTTTTTATCCTGCAAGCGATAGGCGGCTAAGCGATGCTGATCGAAATTCCGGAAGTGCTGTCGGCCCAGGCCTTGCAACAATGCCGAGAACTGTTGGCCGACGCGCCGTGGACCGACGGCCGGATTACCGCCGGCAGCCAATCGGCTCAAGTTAAAAACAACGATCAGCTACCGGAACAAAGTCCGCAAAGCCAGGCGCTGCGGACCATCGTGCGGGACGCTCTCAACCAAAGCCCGCTGTTTCTGTCGGCGGCCCTGCCCAAGCAAATTTTCCCGCCGCTGTTCAACCGCTACGCCGGCGAGCGCAATACCTTCGGCGACCACATCGACAATGCGATCCGCCATTGTCCGGTCACCGGCCAACGGGTACGCACCGACCTGTCGGCCACGCTGTTTCTGACTGATCCGGACAGTTACGACGGCGGCGAACTGGTCATCGAAGATACTTACGGCCGACACACCGTGAAACTGGCCGCCGGCGACATGGTGCTATACCCCGGCTCCAGCCTGCACCGGGTCGAACCGGTGACGCGCGGCGCGCGCGTCGCCAGTTTCTTCTGGATAGAAAGCATGGTGCGCGAAACCGAAAAGCGCCGCTTGCTGTTCGAAATGGACATGGCAATCCTGGAACTGCGCGCCACCCGCGGCGATACCGCGCCCGCCGTCAATCTGACCGGCTGCTACCACAACCTGCTCAGAATGTGGGCCGAGGTCTGAAGCCAGGCGCCGCTTGTTATTTGCTGGCGTCCGGCGTAGTGTCCCGATCACATCGACCACTTCGGAGAACGCCGATGACCCCATCCACCTCGACCCGGATCAAATGCGCGCTGGTCTTCATCCTGTTCATGGTCTTCAGCATCGGCCCGATTCCGATCACCAGTTCGATCGGTTTGTACGTATCGCTGTTTCGCCCGCGTTGGTTTAAGATGCTGGTGGACACTCTCTACGCGGATCTCGACGACCGCAGCCGCTGACCCGCCGCCTGCTGCCGTATCGGCAGCACGTGCTGAGCGACCGCCCACCGACCGAGGCCCTCCACCACCGCCGGCCTGCGCTCAAACCCAAGCGCCGTGCGGATCGTCCAAATAGCTCTCCACCGCCGATATGCCGTCATCGTCGCCGCGCTTCTGATTGTGTTATCTAGGCCCGACCTGCCGCGCAAAATGCCGACCGACATACTCTCAACCGTAGACCCGCACGCCGGAAGTCAACGCGCCAGCCAACACCTTTGAAGTTGATCGGTCCGGGATGTACGGGCTCACCACCGGCGTCGAACCGGGGAAAATGACTTAAGCGACTTCCTGCTCGCTGACCCGACGGCTGGCGGGCAGCATGCCGTACAAGCCCAATTTGTGGCGCAGCACGTTGCGGCTGATATCCAGCATTTTGGCGGTTTGCACCTGATTCCGCTCGCAGTATTCGAAAGCCGAGCGAATCACGGTTTCCTCGATGATTTCAAATAACTTGGGCGGCGTCTGGTCGAACAAACGCTGCAGCGCGTTTTCCAACGAGACCGTGGAAATCGACGGGCTTTGCTCGGCGGCACGCACCCCGGACAACTTGAAGTCCTCCGGCCGCAGCCGATTGCCGGGGCACACCAGCAAGGCTCGATGCACGGCGTTTTCCAGTTCTCGAATATTGCCGGGCCAGTCGTAATTCAACAGCGCCACTTCGGCTGCCGGGGCCAGTTTGACGTCGCCGTAACCCAGGCGATCGGCGTATATCTTCAGGAAATGTTCGGTCAGCGGCAGGATGTCGCCCGGCCGTTCCCGCAACGGCGCCAACTGGATCGTCGCGACGTTGAAGCGGTAATACAAATCGGCGCGGAAATGCTGAGCGGCGACCGCGTCTTCCAGATTGACGTTGGTAGCGGCGATGATGCGTACGTCCACCGGCACCGGATGGCGCGAGCCGACCTTGACCACTTCGCGTTCCTGCAGGACCCTAAGCAATTTGGCTTGCAAACCCAGCGGCAAGTCGCCGACTTCGTCCAGAAACAAGCTACCTTTGTTGGCGGTCTCGAACCAGCCCAACTTGGTGGACAGCGCGCCGGTAAACGAGCCGCGTTCGTGACCGAACAATTCGCTCTCGATCAGGTTTTCGCTCAAGGCCGCGCAATTCAACGCGCCGAAGGTTTCCCGGTGGCGCTTGCTCAAGGCGTGGATATGCCGGGCCACCAACTCCTTGCCGGTGCCGGTTTCGCCGATGATCAATACCGTGGCGTCGCTGGGCGCGATCCGTTCGATTTGTTCCAGCAAGCGCCGCGATACCGGGTCTTCGAAGACCAACGCGCTAGCCCTGACCGACAAGGCCAGCGAGCGCGATTGTTGTTCGTCAAAAGCCAATAAAGTCATAAGTCCCCCGGATTCCGGCTAGCGTTGCATCGCATATCAAATAGTTCACAAGTCGCCCGAATCGCGCCTTCGCGCCGCGCAAATGCCGGCACCGATGTCCCGGTACTTTCGAGCAACGGTTCGAAACCCGCGAAACGGTAATTCTTGTTCCGGGATCAATATACAAGCCGGCCATATAGCGAATAAAACGTTAATTTTCGAAAATTAAATCGAATTTACAGATAAACAACTTACAGCGCGTGGATGGCGGGCTGATGCGTTGCCCATGTTTGGCTTGCCGCGCGTGAGGCGTTTTGAGTCCTTGTCCAATACCGGCCGACCTCAATCGCGGCTGAAACCGCTCCCGCGAGCGAGTTTGTGTTTTAGCGAAATAGCGGACGATTGGGCAATACCGCTTGGCGGGCATATTTCCGACATTTTCAGATGGGCGGCACTTTAGCGGCGACCAAACCTGTCCCGCGCCGGGCGCTTAAATTCGCGACCGACCAGACCTCATTCGGTCAAACAGCCCCGATCCGAACAACTGTTGATCCAGCAACACCCGACAAACAGAAAGACCCAAAATCTGGTGCTTGTTCAGCACCGAACCCAGCCGCGATCCGCTCCACCGCGTCGCCCGACCCCGTGGGCGCAGCAGCGGCCAAGGATAAAGTATCCATTAACAATCAATATCTTGTCTCCAAACCCGCCGAACAAAACCCGTCCTCTCGGCGGCGATTCGCGCAAGCTGGCACGCCTCGTGCGAAAGTCGTTGCGAAGTCGGCCGAAATCCGCGCCGATGCGGTGGCGAGTGATACACACCGCGCCGAACGAGCTAACGCCCGGCGAGTCGGGTACCGGCAAGGTCTCGGCCAGAGAACCCAGCCCCGCGCCGACTTTCACAGCAATGCGTACCGATGAACGAGGAATATCGACATGAGCAATCTTTTCGCGACACGCCACAATTTTCAGCCGCTCGCGGCCGGGTCGAACTGGCAGGCCGGCGGTTTGTTACCGCTGGAGCCGACCGGCGCGGCGGCCGGCGAGCTGGCGCTGAATCCGCTGGCCGGCGCTTTGCAAGGCTTTCAATACCGTAGCGCGAGCAGCGACCACAAATGGTTCGACTATGTCTTGCTGGGCGTGCTGTCGGTGCTGATTCACAGCGCGGCGATGGATCAATTTCGCGGCGCGTCGCTGGAGCAGGATTTCGTGGAACCGCCCAAACCGGAACCCAAGTTGCAAATTACCTTGAGCCGGCCGCGCCCGGTGGTTCCGCCGCCGATCGTGCAAGCGCCGCCGCCCAAGCCCAAGGTCGTGCCGCTCAAGCCGCCCAAGGAAAAACCCAAGCCGGTGTTGAAGCCGGTCGTCGAGCAAGCGCCGGTACCCGATCCGACGCCGGCGCCTATCGTCGACGCCGCGCCGACTCCTGCTCCACCGGCACCGCCGGCGCCGGTGGTCGAGGAAAAGATCACGCCGCCGACGGCCGGCGCCGACTACCTGAACAACCCGCCGCCCGAATACCCGGAAATCGCTCAGGAGCGCGGTTGGGAAGGCAAAGTGCTGATGAAGGTCCACGTTCAACCCAACGGCAAGCCGGATAGCGTCAGCGTCGTCAAATCCAGCGGCCAAGCGGTACTGGACGACGCGGCGGTCAAAACCGTTTCCAAATGGTCCTTCGTGCCGGCCAAGCGCGGCGAGACGCCGGTCGCCGGCTACGTGACCGTTCCGATTACTTTTAACTTATCTTGAGGTACTTCATGTCCGATATCGCCACCACCGTCATTGTCGACGGCACTTTGAACACTCTGATCGGCGCTTCCGCGATCACCTGGGCGCTGATCCTGATCAAGGGCATCCAGCACATCCGGATTTCCTACCATAACCGCAATTTCAGCAAGCGCTTCTGGGGCGCACCGGACATTCAGGCCGCCGCCCAATTGCAGGATCAGCAAGGTCCGGTGGCCCGCGTGGCGGGCATCGGCTTTTCGACCTTGATCGAAACCGACAGCGGCGCCTCGACCCACGATTTGGAACATACCTGGGATCGTCAGGAGTTGCTGGATCGGCGTCTGCGCCAGCAAATGCAAAAAGAACGCGGCTCGCTGGAAAGCGGCCTGGCCGTGCTGGCCACCATCGGCAGCATCTCGCCGTTCGTCGGACTGTTCGGTACGGTGTGGGGCATCATGGGCGCGCTGACCAACATCAGCAAAAGCGGCTCGGCCAGTCTGGAAGTGGTCGCCGGCCCGATCGGCGAGGCCTTGGTGGCCACGGCGGTCGGTATCGCGGTCGCGGTACCGGCGGTGGTCGGCTACAACTTCTTCATTCGCCGCAATAAAGTGATCTGGGCCTTCCTGGACGACTTCGCGATCGACTTCGTGCATCTGGCCCTGAAAAACGCCTTCGTCATCGAGCGCGCCAGCGCCGCGAAGCCCGCCAAACTGACTGAAATCGGCGGCGGCAAAAAAACCCGCGATGCCGCTCATGAAGACTTAATCGCGAAGGAGGCGCACGCCTGATGGCCATCAATACCAAAGACAACGGCGGCGACGACGACGTGATGGGTGAAATCAACGTCACCCCGCTGGTGGACGTGATGCTGGTGCTGCTGGTGGTGTTCATCGTCACCGCCCCGCTGTTGACCAACGCGGTCCACGTGAATCTGCCCAAGACCGCCGAAACCGCGCCGCCCGAGGAAAAAGCCGCCGTCTACCTGAGCGTGGACGCCACCGGCAAAGTCTTCATCGATAAACAGGAATACGCGGTCGATGCGGTCGAAACCGAATTGAAAAACCGCAAGGCCGCCGATCCGGAACTGGCACTGAACCTGAATGCCGACGACGGCGTGCAATACGGCGTCGTCGCCAAGGTGATGGCCGCCATCGAACGGGCCGGCGTCACTAAACTGGCGGTATTGACCGCCCCCCAATAACCGTACCCCCATCCCGGCCGGCGCTCAATGCCGTTAAGTTAAGGATTGACCGTTCGTCCTGAGCTTGTCGAAGGGCGAATGGTTAAGCCGTTCATGGTTCGACAAGCTGACCACGAACGGCTTAACTTAACGACACTGCGACGGCGCCGGGATGGCTTTTTGTTTTTAGGAGACGCTGCATGGCGCGCCAAACCGCCAACGACTTCCACCCGGAAGCCTTGAAAAAATTCGACGAATACGTACACGGCGATATTTCCCGCCGCGAGTTCCTGTCCTCGGTCCCCAAATACGCGCTGCTCGGCCTGACCGCCGAGGCCTTGCTGGATGCGCTGAACCCGCGCTTCGCCCAAGCCCAGCAGGTGGCCGGCAACGATCCGCGCATCAAAACCAGTTACCTGGAATACCCGTCGCCGCAGGGCAATGGCAAGGTGCGCGGTTATCTGGCGCAACCGGCCAACGCCAAGGGCAAACTGCCGGTGGTGTTGGTCATCCACGAAAATCGCGGGCTGAACCCGCACATCGAAGATATCGCCCGCCGGCTGGCGCTGGATAACTTCATCGCCTTCGCGCCCGACGCGCTGTTCACGCTGGGCGGCTATCCGGGCGACGAAGACAAGGCCAGGGAACTGTTCCAGAAACTGGACAAAGCCAAAACCCAAAACGATTTTCTGGCCGCCGCGCAAGCGATGAAAAAGCTGCCGGGCGGCAACGGCAAACTCGGCGCGGTCGGGTTTTGTTACGGCGGCGGCATCGTCAACTTCCTGGCGACCCGATTGCCCGACCTGAGCGCCGGCGTACCATTCTACGGCGCCCAGCCGCCGGCCGAGGATGTCGCCAAGATCAAGGGCGCCTTGCTGATTCATTACGCGGGCGTCGACGACCGCATCAACGCCGGTTGGCCGGCCTTCGAAGCGGCCCTGCAAAAAGCCGGCACCAATTACGAAGCCCACACCTATGCCGGCGTCCAGCACGGCTTCAACAACGACACGACGCCGCGCTACGACGCCGGTACCGCCAAACTGGCCTGGGACCGCACTGTCGCCTTCTTCAACGCTTATTTACGCGACAGCTAACGCGCGGAGGTTACCGTGAAAGTGGAAGTACATGTCTGGGATTGGCCATTACGGCTGTTTCATTGGCTGTTGGTATTGGCGGTCACCGGTGCCTATTTGACCGGCAAGGCCGGCGGCGAATGGACCGACTGGCACTGCCGCTTCGGCAGCCTGACCCTCGGCCTGGTGGTGTTCCGCCTGCTGTGGGGCTTTGTCGGCAATACCCACGCCCGCTTCGTCAACTTTTTCCCGACGCTGTCCCGCCTGCTGGCTTACGTCCGGGGCGACTGGCAAGGCGTCGGTCACAATCCGGCCGGCGCGCTGGCGGTGTTCGCGTTGCTGACGGTGTTGGCGGTGCTGGTCGGTACCGGTTTGTTCGCCAACGACGACATCGCTTTCGAAGGCCCGCTGTTCGATCTGATCGACAAGGATTTCAGCGACAAACTCAGCGGCTGGCATATCCGTAGCGTTAACGTCCTGCTGTTTTTAGTCGGCGCCCACGTCGCGGCGATTGCGTTTTACCAACGCGTCAAAAAAGCCGATCTGGTCGTGCCGATGCTGACCGGCAAGAAGCGCCTGCCCCGCTCGCTGGCCCCGGCCGACGCACGTCCGGCCGGCGTCTTGCGGCTGACCGCCAGTTTGCTGATCGCCGCGACGGTGGTCTGGAGCGTCTGGGGCGGCGACCCCTTGCGCTATTTGCCGCCGTTGGCCGGCGTACGGTCGGCGCAAGCCGGCGGCCGCTGAGGCGCAGGCCCGGCTTCACCGAACGAAACCCCACACCGAGTTTTTATCACCCATAGGAGCAACGCATGAAATCCCAACTGGCTATCGCACTGGCGCTGAGCGCCGTCACCACGGCGGCACTGGCCGGGCCGATAGAAGAACAAATCCGTTTCCGCCAATCCGCCTATTCCTTCCTGGGCTGGAACACCGCGAAAATCAAGGCTCAGGCCGTCGATCACCCGGAAACCTTCAACAAAGATCAAGTGATAGCCGCCGCCAACGCCATCGCGGCCGCCGCCAATTCCGGCATTCTGGAACAGTTGTACGGCCCCGGCACCGATCAAGGCACCGGCTGGAAACCCACCCGTCTGAAGCCGGAATATTTTCAAAAACAAGCGGAAGTCAAAGAACTGGAAGCCACTTTTATTAAGGAAGCCAACGAATTGCAAAAGGTCGCCGACGACGGCGATGTTGCGGATATCAAAGCGCAATTCGGTAAACTCGGCGCGTCGTGCAAAAGTTGCCACGACTTGATCCGGGTTAGAGAATAAAACCGCCTCGCCCGGAAATCAGCCCAGACGGGCGGCTTTCCGGGCTATTTGCATTCGAGGGTCGGCCGCCCGCCACCCTCGAACGATGGCACCGTCCGATCCGCCCGCATTGCTCCATCTAACCCGTCCCCGCCTCTCCACCATCGTTTTAAACGCTCGCTTACAAGAAACACCAACCGCCGGCGGGAAATCGCAACAGCACTTGAGCGTCTTGTTACGAGCCTTGCTGCCAGTCACCTCATTTGAGCCTATGTCAGCAATATTTTCATTTTTAGCCGCCGGGTTCTTTAATAAAAACAACGATGCCGGTTGCAACAAAAGCGAACAGGCCTGACGCCACAAAAGCCAGGTGGTAGTCACCCATCAGACTATGGACGTACCCGGCACTGTAAGCAGCAATGGCCGCTCCGATTTGATGGGCAAAACAGATCCAGCCGAACACCACGCCAACGTTTTGTTTCCCGAATAAATCCGCTGTCAAAGCTGAGGTTGCCGGAATAGTGGACAACCAATTCATGCCGTAAATAATCGAGAACAGCATTAATTGTCCGGTCGTATCTATGCTCGGCAGAACGATCAGCGTCGCGCCTCTGACGACATAATAGAACGCCAGCGGCCAGCGCTTGCCGTACCGGTCGCATAACCAGCCGGATAAAATAGTGCCGAACACATCGGCCGCGCCCATGACCCCTAACGACATCGCCATGGTCATTTCGGTAAAGCCGTGTTCGATACCGTGTGGAATCAAATGGGTTTGAAACAATCCGGAGGTGGTTAATCCGCAAATGCCAAAACTCGAAGCCAACAGCCAGAATTGCGGACTGCTCATGGCCGATCGCATGGGATGTCGATCGGGCTTAAGTACTGTTCCATGAACGCCATTGGCGCCAAAGGGCTGCAACCCCTTGGATTCGGGATCGTCTCTTAAATATTTCAGCACCAAAGGTAAAACCACTAAACCTAAGGCTACGGCGATAAACAGCGTCGCCGCTCGCCAGCCTTCATGAACATTGATTTGCATGAGCAGCGGGGTGAACACTAACTGGCCGGAGGAGAAAGCCGCGCCCAATATGCCTAATGCCAGCCCGCGGTGTTTATGAAACCAGCGATTGATCAACGCCGACCCCATAATCATCGACGTGCCGCCCGAACCCGCGCCAATCAGCAATCCCCAAAACAAATACAGTTGCCGGTATTCCTGCATGAAAACGCTGCCACCGGCGCCTGCCACCGACAAAATCAACGTGATAACACTGATCCGTTTAGCGCCGTAGACATCCATCAATCGGCCTAGAAAGGGACCGGCCAGGCCGAATAACAGCAGGTTGACTGAAATCGCGCCGCTAATGGTTTCTCTGTTCCAGGCAAACTCCTGTTCCAGGGACATCATGATGATCCCTGGAACAGAACGCAGCGCCGATGCAACAAACAAGCACAGAAACGTGACCGCGAGAACTACCCAGGCATAGTGAACTGAATCGGAACGACTCTTGGGCATGATGACATCGGACTTTGGCTGAAACATGGTCGTGTGGTTTTAATTGTGAGGCTTTCCGTTTAATGCGGGACACATAAAGGCTTAATCCCAGCCTAAACGGGAAGCGATTATTGATTATTAACCCGGCCTTTAAATACCGTTCGTCCTGAGCCCTTCGGCTGCGCTCAGGACAGGCTTGTCAAAGGACGCGCCACATCAGGCTTCGACAGGCTCAGCCCGAACGGCGTACTAGTATTGGTAGGGCCGGGTTAATACAGATCTATTCGGCGTCTTCGATTTTGTCCATCAGTTCGATCAGTCGGGTTACCCCTTGCAGCAAGATACCCCCGACGCCCAATGCAAACCACACCCCAATCACAAATCCCCAATGAATCGGCGCGGCGAAGAATTCTTCTCTAAACCAGAAGGTATGTCCCCACTCATTGAAACCGACGCTGACCAAAATCATGAATGGTCCGAACACCGCCAGGGTCAACGGCAGCGAGATGCCTTTGGCGTACAAAGGCAAGCGGGTTCTGGCATACAGCCAGGCGCAGCCGCCTAGGATCACGTACAGCGGGAAGTTGAAGTAAAACTCGATGATATGGTTAGCGGTAAACGGCGTGTCGCGGATCGCCACCTGATGCCAGGAATTGTCCTGCTCGGCAAAATAACTGCCCGCCCAGTACACGGCAAAGGTGTAGATGCTGATCCACATCGTCAACGTGAAATAGCGGCGTATCTCTTCCTTGGGTGCCAGTTGATCCAGATTCCGGTCGCGCGTAGTCCATAAGTAACCCCAAAAACCACTGGCAACGGCGGCGATGACCGCCAGTTCGATATAAAACAGCCGCATCCAGTATTGTTCGAACGCCGGTTCCGAGGAATCCAGACCGTGCGCTATGGCAAAAGCCCCCTGATACAGGCGTAAACTGATGTACATAACGGTTAAAAAGCCAAATCCCTTTAAATATTTGGGTAAGTCAAGCAAATACCAAGGCAATGATTTGGGGTTTTCGGTGCTCAAGCTAACGTGTTCTGTCGTGGTAGCCATGATGTGTGCTCCTGAATTAATTGAATTTGGGAATGACGGCGGCGGAAATGCTGGAGATATAGCGTTTTCCCATCACGTCGTCGTAAAGAAACAGCAAGCCACCCAGCCGGCTGTCCGCATCTTTGATCAGCCCATCCAGCTTCTCCGATTCCCAGGCCGCATCGCGCACTTCTACGGTGACGGTGCGTTGTTCGCCGGGGGCGATAGGTGTATTGTCACTCAAGCTCAGACCGTTATTACTGACGTCATCCTTGCCGGGTTTGCTGTTGACGCTCGCTAAATCAGCGTTCATGAAATGCACGTTGGAACTGGAAAATTGGCCGATCCTGACCGCGCCTTGGCTGCGATTGTCGATACTAAACTGCAACAGCATCGCGCGTTGAGCCACGTTGTATTCCGCTTTTAGCGTGTCGACATTGACCATGCCGGCATTCACTTGAGCCGGCAGAGGCAAAATTCGATCCAAGCCCGCTTGCAATGGGATGGCGTCCGGATACTGGTTGGCGGTGACGGCATTCAGCGCCAATACCAATACCGGCACGCCGACTAACACCGCCTTGGCGATGGTTTTATCCTGATCGGTGATCAACTCCTGTTCCAAACCGGCATCCAGCATGCGGTAGCGGCTGATGAACAAGGGCCGACGCACCCACCACAGCAACCATGCAGCCGCCAACGCGCCCCAGAACAGATGCCAGAACACGCCGTTGGCAAAGCCGAAGCTTTCCATGTCGATCATTTCACCGTTGATGGTTTGAATCGTATTGCTAAAGTCGGCGGGATCGCCGCCAATGTCCAGCCACACCCCAGGTCCCATCACCTGACCGGCGTCTTTTAAATTAAAAAACGGATGGATGTGATAATGGCCCGGCAAACGGCCTTTCAAGACCACTTTGAACTCATAGTCACCACCCGGCTCCAGGGCCACCGAGTTGGTCCAAGGCTTACCGTTCAGGTAACGCTCGGTACGGATCAGCACCGGTCCTGGGGTGGAGATATTCAAGAAGCTGGCTTCCGGTTTCGGCACGCTGATCGGCCAGTCTTCGGCGACGTGAAACTTGCCGCTGACGCTGACTTCATCGTTGACGTTGAATTTTTGCGTGGACCATTGCACGTCATACCACTGGATGGTGCGCATCCTGATGAACGGCTCCAGGGCTTTTTCGCCATGGGCCTGCGCGGTGGGTACTGCAAATATCGACAATACGTTGATGCAAAGCACTGCCAACAGCCAAGGTTTAAAAAATGATTTCATGGCTGTTCTCCTTAGATTTTTTTCAGATAACGGGTATCAGCGAACAATTTGCCGATTTTCCACCACAGCGGATACATCAACGAGCACAACAACGCTGAACAAAATGCCGACAATGGCGTGGCGTACTGGCCATAGGTGCGTAAGGTGCCGCGTTCGATTATGCGCAAGTATTCCGGCATGCCAGTGCGGATATATTGAAAACCGAATAAATCGGCCACCGTCAGCTGGCTGTTGTGGTATTCGACAGCTTGGTGGAACATGCCGAAGATCGGCCAGTTGGTCGGGTAAAACAACAAGGCAAACGCGCCGCCGCCAAAAATCGAGGTGATGGTCAGGCTATTGGTGAGCATCAACAAGGTATCCAATACCAAGGCGCCCGGCACCATAGTCGCCGGCAACACCATGTTGATGGGGAAATAGTTCCAGTAGTGGTAAGCAAATACCCGGGTTACCCAGGTACCGATCAATAGGGCCGCTACGCACAGAGTGGCGCCCAACGGTAAACGGAATTTATCCCACAACACCGCCTGTACGGCGGCTGGAAAGGTAATGCCGATCAGCGGCGTGACCAATGGCCACCATTGCCTGTCCTTCCAGTCGATCCAGAAGTCCCAGTCGCCGACAGTCAGGGCAAAATGTAGATGAAATGAGCCGATGAACAGAAATAAAGCCAGGACCAGTATCAAATAGTCGTAGGCTCTTGCCAACCGGGCTTTCTCGCCGCGGTAGGGTTTGAACGTGGAAATAGGAATTTGTGCGGACATGTGTGCTTCCCCCGTAACGTTTTGTAGTAAATGACGGCGATAGCCATCGAAACTGGGCGTGTCGCCAACCGAAAACTACCCTTGGGGGAGTAACGTCATATAGGTTGAACGACACGCTCGCGATATAAGGTAAGGAGAATTTGATGAGCTGTGAAATGGTCAAATTTCATCCGTTATCATCAAGACTGTTCATGCTGGCCAGCAGCGATTTTGTTTAGTATGCAGCCGAATTTTTTATGGAATATCCACATGGCCAACCTGCGCACCTTCGACTTAAACCTGTTGCTGGCTTTCGATATATTGATGCGGGAGCGCAATGTCACCCGCGCGGCGGAATCCATGTTCGTCACCCAGTCGGCGATGAGCCATACCTTGCATCGCTTGCGACAGCAATTGAACGATCCGGTCTTGGTTAAATCGCCCGCCGGCATGCAGCCGACGGCATTGGCACTAGCATTGGTGGAGCCGGTACGTAGCCTTTTGCAGGAAATGGAACGTTTGCTCGAGGCGCCGCAAGCCTTCGATCCGGCATCCAGTCTGCGCCGTTTCACTATCGCCGCGACCGATTACATGGAGTTTTTGATCTTGCCCGAGTTGTCGCAATCGATTGAGCAGTCGGCACCGGGCGTGGATATTCATGTCAAACGCACGGAATCTGCGTTTCCGTTGGCGCAGTTGGAAAACGGCAGTCTGGATGTGGTGTTGGGCTTTGCCTCGGTATTGAATCCGCCGGCGCATTTGTACTGCGAACATTTATTCATTGATCGCATGGCGTGCGTGGTTAGGCAGGATCATCCCAGCATAAAAGCGCCACCGTCGCTGGAGACGTATTTGGCCGCCACGCACATGCTGATCTCCAGAACCGGCGATAAATTGGGGGTGATAGACGAGAAATTGACCGAGTTGGGCCTGGAGCGCCGGATTAACTTCATCGTGCCGCATTTTTTATCGGCGCCCTTGATCGTGGCTCAGTCCAATATGATTTTGTCCTTACCCTATCGTTTAGCCATCGCCTTTCAGAAACTGGTGCCACTGCAAGTGTTGCCGGTGCCGGTGAGTTTGCCGGACTACGATTTGGCGATGATTTGGCATCCGTTGTGGGAAAAAGACCCGGCCCATGGCTGGTTGCGCGAGCAAATCAGCAGCATAGGCCGGAAAATAAGCGCATCCCAAATCAGTCTTTAACGTCCTGGCAAGCCTGCGGCTAAGGCTTTGACTTTTAGCAAAAAATAAGGCGGTTTGGATTGATTGTCGCCGCCGTTCAGTGTGGCCGAACGATGTAAGCGATTAACGACGGCAAAGAGTTGTCCGTTAGCGCCAAAACTGAAGGAATCGACCCAAGACAATCTTGGGCATTGCGCCAATTGCCGGTATTGTCGGTTAGGCGCGATCACGCCAATCGCATTATTGGCCAAGTCCCCCAGATAAATATTGTTGTTCTCGTCAATGCTGATGCCGTCCGAGATCGGTTTGTCGCTATAGCGTTCAACCCGCTGTGCAAGTTCTTGCGGCATTAACGACTCATTGACCAAATCCGCCGCTTTAATCCGGTAAAGACTAAGGCCGTGCATCGGCCCGAAATAAACCCATTCGTTGGCTAAATCCTCGGTAATGGGATTCACGCCAATATGAGGTTTCACCAATTCGCCCGACGGCGTTTTCAGCTGTATCGGTACATTGTCGATGACTAAATCGACGTTTTCCGGCACCACACTTTTATGACCTTCCAGCACCCGCCGAGCGGCGCCGGTCGACAAGTTGACCACGATCAAGGCCGCATTCGCGCCCCCCGCCGGATCGCTGATGAAGGCATGATTGTGGATGGCATCCAACGCAAAGTCGTTGACGAACGCATCCTTGGGTGCGATCGGTGCGGGTAAATACATCAAGCGCTGGAGCTTGTTGGTTTTGGTATTCCAGCCGACCAATTTGGGCGTCACGCCGCTGCGCATGCCGTTGTCCAGCATCCAGACGATACCGTTGCTGTCGGAGCGGATACCTAGTACCGAGTCGAGCTTGATCGGCGCAGTCGAATCGGCCGCGGACATTTCCTTATTTGGAAAAGGTAGCAAGGCTTGATCCTTGTATTCAACCACGGTGTATTGCGGCTGATAAAACTGATGCTGGCTCATGATGATCCGGCCGTTGGCTGTCGCCGTGACATTGCCCGGCCCGGTCTCGAGGTTGGCGAATACATCAAAATTCGAGTTGCCGTCAGCCAAGGCGTCACTGGTCGCAAACACCATGGCCGCGCAAAATAGAGTTACAAGATTCACTACCCTCTCCGGTATGTTATTGGGTTGGACAACACCATACTGGATCGCTAAACCATTGTTAAATGACATAATTTAATCACGCATCATTCAATACATTGATGACGATTTGAGTGTTTAATCTTGCCAAAACCGTGCTTTCATTCGATCAGTTCGGGATAAGAATTCCCTCCGGTTTGTTCCAGCGTACGGGTTAACCTGTGAGATTCAGGCGTTACTGCCGAAATTCGCTGAAATATTCGAATGTCCCAAAGTGGCCGATTGCCAGCCCAACCAACTCTTGCGTGACTCGGCTCAGATCGGAACCATGGAGCGTGTTGATTTCCAACCCCGGCATGCCAATACTCTTGGGTATTATGACGATGGCCTTACCAAGCCCCCGCCCATTTGGTGGCGGTCATGATCGGGCGGAAGCCGGCTGTTTTAAGTTTCCGGCGACTGACTAGCGTCTTCCAACCAGCCGCGCGAAAATTGCTATTCAACTTGAGAACGCTAAATCCCGCCTGGATTTGCGCATCGACGAAATTTTTATCGAATTTCCGGGTCGATATCGCGCAAGTAGCAACCGATAGGCACATTGGCCTATTAACCCGGTCCTATTTATTACGGGTATTCCGTTCAGGCCGAGCTGGCCGAAGCCCAGGCTGGCCAGCCCTTCGACAATCCAGCGGTATTTTAGGGCCGGGTTAATAAGGTGTGCGGCGGCGCTACGATAACCGCAATATGACGGGGGAATTCCATGCCAAAACTTACCTTGCTGGCAATAGCTATGCTGGTCATGGCTCAAGCAGCGTGCGCGGACATCAGCATCCGCTTCGAGAATGTCGAGCATTACACCGACTTGGCCTTATCCGGCGCCGCTACCCCAAGAGTACAGGCGGATTTACTCCAGCAATTCGAAGCGCATTTTCGCAAATTGGCGGGGCAATATTTGCCGGCCGGCGACAGCCTGGATTTGGTGGTCGAGGACATCGACATGGCCGGCGCCTTCGAACCCTGGCGAACACCCAATGCCACCAATACCCGCTTCATCCGCGACATATACTATCCGCGCATCAAATTGAACTACCGCTGGTACGGCCCGGACGGCCAAATCAAAGCCGAGAAGCAGGAACAGATCAGCGATCTGAATTACCTGATGCTACAGGAGTCGGCACGCTACCCAAACAACGATCCCTTGCGTTACGAAAAGGCGATGCTGGATCGATGGTTCGCCGATAGCTTTGGAAAACGTTAGCACCGCTGTTGACCGCTTCGTGGAGGCGACAATTGCTCAAACGGTACCGCCCGCACCCGGTAAGTTCAAGGATAAGATTCATCGGATTTCGCAAGCGACCCACCTCAAAGCCAAGGGTAAATAACCGAGGGGAGCGTCCTTTGAGCGCCGGGTAACCCGTGGCCTTATTGACCATTGGCAATTACCTATTGGACTATTGGACTCACCGAAGCCGACGTGATACCTCGCTCCGTGCAATATTTAGACTGCAACCATACGGACAGTCTCTTCGGTCCCTTGCTGGCATTGCAGCCACGGCAACAAAGAACGATATTTTCTCTGGTGACAATCGTCTCATCGTTAACGATGTGTTCCCAGCTGGCCGCGGATTTATAAGACACCTTGGCCGGTGTAAATTCAATGCCGCAGTAAACACAAGTCTTGTCTCTTGCTCTGACTTCCGCTTCCAGCCAAGCGGGTATGTTCCAATTATTTGCCATTTCTCGATCCGATTCGTTGACTCCAAGCACGACATGCAACGCCCGGAACCGGCCATGTCTGACGGTGGTTTGTCAATTCTCGGCTAAGCTGTTCTCCAACCCGGACCAGGCACGAGCTGTTGCGGCTTCCAACAGTTTCGGCAAAAAATCCGGCCAAAAGCCCACAATTGCCTCCACCATGCTCGGCCAGCGGTATCGGAGCGATTGTCGTACTCATACTTGCTCCCCAGGTTGGCGTGTTAAACAGAAGTTGGGCATATGCGAAACCGCTTGCCCTGACTTCGCCTCAATTCTAGCGTCTATTCCACTAGGCTAGGGCTATCAGCCAAGCTCCAGCTGCGATTGTAGAGTGGTTGAGGAAAATCCAAGGCGATCACCCGCCTTATCATTGGCAAATTCCGTTTATCGGCAATACTAATTGCAAAGCGTGTTAGTTAGAGGTGAATATGTTTCAGAATATCGGTATCGGCACACGGCTAACCGGCGCATTTTTGGTAAGCACCCTGATTACCTTGGCCACCGGGCTGTTCGGCATTTACTTTGTCGACAAGGTAGGTAATACCGGGATTTACGTCGGCGAATCCGCCGCACCCTTGGTCGATGCGGTAATGGAATCCAAATTGCTCGCGACCGAGGCGCATTTGAAATTCGAAGAAATCATGGGTGGCGATGCGAATGAATCCATAACTGTCGTTAAGAGTAAAATGGATCAGGCCGAATGGTATCTAAACGTGATCGGCAAGGGCGGCGAAAATGCCGAAGGCAAATACTTCCCGGTGGATAATCCCGCGACGCTGGCCCAATTAAGTATTTCAAACGAAAAGTTCCGGACTTTACGTACGGCACTGGAAAACCGGTACGCGACCTTGGGCCAAAACCTGGGAGAGACCGAGTTTCATCAACTGGACGCCCAATTCGATGCGGCGTTCGATGATTTTATCGAGGAAATCGACAAGCTGGAAACGGCGATTCAAGGCGACGTTAAACTATCGTTGCAAAACCTCAAAGCCACCGACGCTGAAAGTAAATTGATATTGATTGCGCTGATAGGCGCTGCGTTAGTCCTAGGATTATTGCTGGGAAGAATAGCGACCATTTCAATTACCACGCCGTTGCGGCAATGTGTGGAGATCGCCGAGCGCATCCAAACCGGCGATTTAACCAAGACATCCGATACGACCGGAGGCGACGAAATTGCCCAACTGGTCAGAACGTTGGATAGCATGCGTTTGCGGTTGTTGGAGATCATAGGCGTCATCGTCAATAACACCAAGACCTTGAATTTATCCGCCGACTCGCTGGCGACCGCCGCGGTTCAAAGCGAGCGCGCCAGTATAGTCGAGGCGGAATCGTCGGAAATGATGACCAGCGCGGTCGAACAACTGTCGGTGTCCTTTGAGCAAATCGGCCAGCAAGCCAAACAGGTGCATAAAATCGCCGAAGAGTCCGGCAACCTATCGCTCGCCAGCGGCCGTATCATACATCAGACCTCCAGCGAAATGGGGAACGTCGCGGCGGCGGTCAAATCCACTGCCACGACCATACAGGAATTGGAAGACTTTTCCCGGCAAATTTACGGCATCGTCAACATCATTAGCGGTATAGCCGATCAGACCAACATGCTGGCCCTAAATGCCGCGATCGAGGCCGCTCGCGCCGGCGAACAAGGCCGCGGCTTTGCCGTGGTGGCCGAAGAGGTCCGGGAGTTGGCGAAACGCACGGCCAGTTCAACGCAGGAAATCACCGATATGGTCGGAAAAATCCAAGTCAACACGCAACGCGCGGCCAAGGAAATCGAAGCCGGCGTCAGTCGGGTCGGCGACGGCGTTGACTTGGCGAACCAGGCCGCCGACTCGATTTCGGAAATCCGCGATAGCAGCCAACAAGTGGCCGAAGCGATCGGCGACATGACTCGGATTCTAGCTGAGCAATCCGCCGCGACCCGAGAAATGGCTCACCGGATTAAACTGATCGCCGATAGCGCCGCCGAAAATAGCCGAACCGCCGGCGGCGCCGCGCGCTCGGCTCAGGAATTGGCGGCGTTGGCCCGCAACTTGGAAAGTATCGTATCCGGCTTTACCGTGGTCTGATAGGGTCTGACACCAATTCTACGTTGTCGGATGACTGAATAAACCTCGTGATTCCGGCCTGGATCGCAGGACCCGTTAGAGCGCGGAGCGAATCCGGACGCCATGGACGGATTTAAGCCTACCCATCATGGCACCGAATGCCCGTTTCCCGACAGGCATGCCGATCTTGAACAAATCTGACAAAGTAGAATTGGAATCGAATTTTTGCCGTTCCTCGGGCTGCGGAAAACATTCGCCCCAATAAGCCCAGATTGGGAACCGGCACATTGCCGCTGATGGTTCACTGCCGCTCATAACGTTTCAGAATGTGTGTTCAGGGGACATTTGCGATTGCTAAAACCTCTGGAGGCGGGGTGCAAATCTCGCCCCGCGCTCGCTCGCTAAGCGCCGAAATTCGCCATTCCCAAAAGCCGTCATTCTTTACTAGCGTAATGGCATCGGAATCGATGGCCGACTTTGGGTTGGAACCGCCGGCCGCTTTGCGACCGGAATACCTGGGGTTTTGAAGTCGGAATCGCCAGTGGGTTTGATCGGAATATGCAAGCGTCCTATCGAAGCCTGAATGGCAACATACTTGCCGCCGTAAATGAAAATCCCCGTCCGTCCCGCTTTTGCCTTGGGTTTATTGCTCGGAGAATTGCCCGCAACTCTTTTAGTGTTGCGGAAATCGCTATTCGCCTTGCGCGCAAGGCTTTTAGCGTTATGCGCAAGGCTCGGAGCCTTGCGTTTATTGCTCGGAGAATTGCGCGCAACTCTTTTAGTATTACGGGAATCACTATTTGCCTCGCGCGCAAGGCTTTTAGTGTTATGCACAAGGCTCGAAGCCTTGCGTTTATTGCTCGGAGCGTCGCTCGCAACTCTTATAGCATTACGGGAATCACTATTTGCCTTGCCCGCAAGGCTTTGAGTGTTGTGCGCAAGGCTTGGAGCCTTGCGTGTATTGCTCGAAGCGTTGCGAGAATCAATTTTAGTGTTGCGGGATAGACTTTTTGCGTTGCGATCAAGACTGGAAACCGCGTTAATTGCCGGATTCGCGTTGAAAGCGCTACTCCGGCGGCCAACCCGATACCCAATCAGCGGTCGCGGCGTGGTTAAAACGGTTTGCGGCGAGTCGGGCCGGCCGGCTCGCCGCGTAATGCAGGATTTTCGGCGATAGGCAGTCCTTAAGTAGCCGCTTTCGGTTTAGCGCCGCGATTAAAACGGACCGACATTGCTTGCCGCAGCGTTTCCAACGCGGCGCCCTTGCCGGCAATCTTTAACGAGGCATAGGCATCCAAACTAAAATTGTAAATATCGCTGCCCAGGGCCATGTCGGTATCCTCGCCGCGACTCAACAAATCCCGCAAGCGATGCAGGCGCGGGCGTAATTGATCCAGCGCGGTAAAATCGGCCACGGCTTCGTTGACATCCAGGCTGGACGGCAGCGCTTGCGGATTTTGACCGGAGACGATGAGCGTCTGCCGACAAAACGCTTCGGTCTTATCGCCCATCAGTGAAAAATCTCCGCACTGATCGCTAACGGTAAAAACACGGAATCCATCGCAAAGCTGAACGGCAGATCGACCAGCGGATAGCGTGGAGCTTCAGCCTTTAATTTTCGGATAGTCGCATTGTCGTTTTCTAACGCTGCCCAATTCAGTCTGGTTCCGCTGTAGATGAAGACGCGCTCATACAACGGAACTTCGGCATTTAAGCTCTTGAACGTTGCGCAGCCGGACAGTCCCACACTGCAAAAAACACAAATGACGATATTCTCGAATGTTTTCAACTTATTCCTGTTATATGATTGTCTTCAACCTACCATTTAGCTTATCACGTCAAATAAGCTAAAACTGTTGCTCACAAGGAATGCCGTCATTGTCACCGTCCATCTTCGTACCAGGGCAATTCCGGAGATAAAAAACAGCTTCCTCATACGACCCCATTTCCAAGCAATACACCTTACCTTGACACTGAAAATGTTGAATGGGTTTTTCGGGTTCAGCAATTGGCAATACCGGCTGACCACTAGAGCCATTTTGATTCGCAAACTTGCTGAAGATTGAAACAGCGGCAACTATAAGCAGCACAGGAATAAATCTATATCCTGATTTCTTATACGGTGGTCTATAGGTGTTGCGGCTTCCGTGAGGTCTTTGTTCCGGTAAAGTGGATTTCGGTGTTTTACGCTTTCTGCCAATTGGAACGACTGTTAAAACCGGAGACACACCTTCTATTTTTGCGTTGATCGCGCGTAGCTTGCCATTATCATCAAGATTTGTTTCGTAATAAATAATGTCTCCAACAACCGGAGAACGGCTCATACTTTTCAAAGCCGATATGTGGATAAAAATATCGGCGCCGCCTGACTCCGGTTTTATGAAACCGAAGCCTCTTTCTTCTACCCAACGAACCAGTTTGCCCTTTTCCGTTTCCATCGCTTAGTCATTTGTCATTTTAGGATTCAGCAGCCAATTCACTTGCAATCATCTCAGCCTGCTTTAACACGGTTTCAGTCGCAAGCAATTGCATATCCGGCGGATAGCCATATAGTCGCAAAGTACGCCTGACGATAACTTTTAATTTTGCTCTGACGCTTTCTTTAATCGGCCAGTCAATCGAGGCGTTTTCTCTCACTCGTTGTGTCAGCACCACCGCTAACTCCCGCAGCTGCTCATGCTGCATCAGCTCTCTAGCACTGTCGTTATTGGCAACAGCGGTATAAAAGGCATATTCAAAATCCGTCAGGCCCATGTTTTTGGCATTGTCATCTGAAGCGACGATTTCTTTACTGATTTTAATCAGCTCTTCAATGACTTCAGCAGCAGTAAGAATTTTGTTTTGATATTTCTTGATGGACGTTTCCAGCATTTCCATCAGCGAACGGCTTTGAATCAAGTTCTTTTTAGCGCGGGCTTTAATTTCGTCGTTCAATAGTTTTTTCAATACTTCTAGTGCGACGTTTTTATGCTGGTGATTTTTTAGCTCTTCCAAAAACTCATCAGACAAAATGGATATGTCCGGCTTCTTAATACCTGCCGCATCAAAAATATCTACAACGTGTTCGGACACTAATGCTTGATCTATAACTTGGCGGATGGTGGTTTCAATTTCATCGTTACTCAGGCCTTCACCTGTGCCATCGAACTTCGCTAGTCTGGCTTTAACGGCTTGAAAAAACGCCACTTCATCTTTAACGTCCATCGCTTGTTCATGCGGAATGGCAATAGCGAACGCTTGAGACAGCGCAGTCACTTCGTTGATATAGCGTTTACGACCATCATCCAAACCCAGCACATGCTCTTCAGCAGCCAGTATCAGCGACAGTTTTTGCGAGGTATCCGCATCAAAGTAATGCTCGTAAGCAAAACCGTGATACATGCCAGAAACCACTTCCAATTTCTCCAACATCAGATGTACCGCTTGCTCTTGCACTAAGGTCGGATCACCTTTACCACCAGCATCAGAATAAAACGACAGCGCTTCTTTTAGATCAGCGGCGATACCTAAATAGTCAACAATCAAACCACCCGGTTTATCTTTATAAACCCGATTGACCCGCGCAATCGCTTGCATCAAGTTATGGCCCTTCATCGGCTTGTCAATGTACAGCGTGTGCAAACTCGGTGCGTCAAAGCCTGTCAGCCACATATCCCGAACGATGACGAGTTTTAATTCATCGTCATCATCTTTCATGCGTTCAGCTAATTGTTTACGCTGCTGTTTGGTGGTGTGATGTTTCGCTAATTCGTGGCCATCACTAGACGCTGCCGTCATGACGACTTTAATCACACCTTTGTTCAAATCATCGGAATGCCAGTCTGGTTTGAGACGAATGATTTCTTGATACAGCTCTGCCGCAATCCGCCGCGACATGGAAACGATCATGGCTTTACCGGCAAACACTTCCTGCCGTGCTTCAAAATGACTGACAATATCCTTCGCTAAGTTTTTGATGCGTTGACTGCTGCCTATCAACGCCTCCATCTTGGTCCATTTGGCTTTAGCTTTTTGGGTATCCGTTAAATCGTTTTGATCTAACTCTTCATCCAATTCAGCAATCAGTTTTTTGCCTTCCTCACTCAAGCCTACTTTCGCTAAACGGCTTTCGTAATATATCCGCACCGTGGAACCGTCTTCAACCGCCTGTGCAATATCGTAAATATCGACATAGTTGCCAAACACAGCCGGTGTATTCACATCGGTCTTTTCAATCGGTGTACCGGTAAAACCTAGATAGGTGGCATTCGGTAACGCATCACGCAAATATTTGGCAAAGCCATACACCACTTTGCTGCCAATTTCGTTACCGTCTTTATCTTTCTCAGCGATGGTTTTGGCGCTAAAACCGTATTGTGTGCGATGCGCTTCATCCGCAATCACCACGATATTGCGTCTGTCTGATAATTGCTCGTAGACATTGCCTTCATCAGGCTGGAATTTTTGGATAGTGGAAAACACCACACCACCAGAACCCACACGCAACAGCTCTTTTAATTGCTGACGACTTTCCGCTTGTATCGGGTCTTGCCGTAATAACTGACTGGACGACGCAAAGGTATCAAACAACTGGTCGTCCAAATCGTTACGATCAGTAATGACCAGCACCGTTGGATTATCCATGGTCAACACAATTTTGCCGGTATAAAACACCATAGACAGTGACTTACCGGAACCTTGCGTATGCCACACCACACCGGCTTTTTTATCGCCACGCGGTTGTTGCGTGACACCAGGCAAGCCATAACTGGCAGGATTTTCCTGAACCAGTAACGCTACGCCCATATCCGCAGCGCGTAAAGTAGAGGCGACAGCGGCATTCACCGCGTAATACTGATGATAGGCTGCAACTTTTTTGACGGTGTGAATACTGATGATGCCGGTATCAGGACACCCCAGGGTGCCTTCTCTGGCTGCGCCATTCACCTTGTCTTCCCGTATGCTCTTTTCAAAGACAATGAAGTGACGCACCAAATCCAGCAAAGTGGTTTTGTTCAACATGCCTTTAATCAGCGTTTCCAACTGACTGACCAAATGCGACGCTTCTACTTTGCCATCCGCAGTTTTCCACGCCATGAAGCGCGAATAACCTGCTGACAAGGAACCGGCTTTTGCTTCCAGACCATCGGTAATGACTAGCAGCGCATTGGAGGTGAATAAACAGGGGATGGTGTGCTTATACGTTTCCAACTGTTTATACGCAGACTTGATCGTCGCGTTTTCGTCAGTCGCATTTTTTAACTCAATGATGACCAGCGGCATACCGTTTACGAACAGTATCAAATCCGGACGCTTGTTCTGATGGTTCTCAATGACGGTAAACTGATTGACGACGACAAAATCGTTATTGACGGGATTGGCGTAATCTATCAACGATACTAATCCGCCGCGCTCTGCGCCATCATGCTGATAACTGACTTTGACGCCTTCAGTCAGCAAACGATGGAAAGTTTCGTTATTCGCCAACAAATCAGGTGAGTGGACGCGTTGCACATCTTTTAATGCTGCTTGTAATACGTCGTGCGATACAGTCGGATTTATCTGTTTGAGCGCCGCTTGCAAACGACCAACTAACAACACCTCATCGTAATGTTGTCGTTCCTTATGTTCACCGTCAGGCGCAATATCAGGACCATACAAATATTCAAAGCCTAGTCGTTCAAATAGCTTAATGGCAAAATCTTCAATAGCTGATTCGGTTAACCGGCTCACGCATCATCTCCTCGTATATCTTGCTCAGTCCCTAAGAACTCTTTATATTCGGTAACATAGGCCTGAAAATCCACATTAAACAATATTTCACTGGCGGTATATGAATAACTTCCCATTGAAAATTCCCCGAAAGAATCATCCCAAAAAGTATTAAATTCTTCATTGAGTTCATAGTCAGGTATTAAGTCTTTATCAGCGCCAGTGTTTAACGCGACGATAGATTTCCTTTCTTCAAAAGCGCGGATTAAAAAAACTGCAATTGATACTGTGCTGTCAATTAGAAACTCTTTTGTCATCTCATCAAATTGGTTGTTCCGATTTCTCAGCTCTTCCAAAGTTCGACCATGCGATGTTGGACTAATTTGATTTCTTAATGTGCCTACTTGTAGGGCGATTGTTGCAAGACTTCTGGATATTTGATTTACTTTTTCAGTATTACTATATCCGAGGGCAGAAAAAGCAGTTTTAACTATTTGGTGAAAATCCTCATTTTTTAGTACTACTCCATTTGCATCACAAAGCTCTTTACCAATTGTTTCAATAAGTGCTTTGGCGTTTTCAAGCGCTAAGCTGAAATCAATAGTAATTGAAACTTCAATACGGTCTATGTATTCTTCCAAGACATCCCATCTCTGATGTTGGGCAATCAATGAGCGCAGCTTTTCCATCAGTTTGTCGCCCGTACCCGTACCTCAGCATTCATCAGCTTTGGTAACAAGGTATCACGGAGTTTTTCTAGGGTAAGCGAATAACAACAAGTCTGAATGTATAGATGGCTCTCAGTCCAGCATCCACCCAGGGACGCGACACCGAAAACACATGCTAACTTTTTGTAAGGCGCTTACGTGCTTGTGTAATATTCTGATATTTTTTACCTAACACATGCTTTGTCAACCTAGTAAATTCTTTTATTTTTTCTTGAGGTGGTAATAAAAACTCGTAAGTGGGAATAGCTTCTTTACTCAGGTGCAAAACCGTTGAACCATTTGAAAACCCCAAACAGTGCTGTTTAAACTCTCTTGTTCTCATCATTCGGTAAAGAAATTCGTGAGAAAGCCATTCATATTTTGACGTGACTTTGACCAGGTCCATTGAAATGACTAAAGTTTCATATAATGGATTAGATATTACTAACACCGGATTTCCAATTACTTCAGCATTTTGAGTTATATCGGTATGAGCGACTACTAAATCACCCTGAACTACCACATGCTGATCTTTATATTTTCCAGTAAACTCTTTAAATCCATCAAGCCTAAAACCGCCGTCTCGGTCAAAGCTTTTCAAAGTTACCATTGCTGTAGTTGATGCGTTCAAATCATCACTTTTATAAGAAACTCCATTAAAGCAATTTACATAATTACCAAGCTCAACAAATTCCCAATCCTCTTTTGCCTCCTCAATAAACCACTGCCGAAACAACGTTTCCGCCATAGCTTCAAGGGTTTTATTTTGCCGGTGCAACAGGTCAATTTTCTCATCAAGACTGCTGAGTAGGTTGGCAATAGCTTTTTGTTCGGCAAGATCAGGAATTGAAATTGGAACTTTTTTTAGTACGGAAGCTTTAATACCAAAAACTGTTGTACCTGATGCTCTGGCTTGAAGCTCATGTTGTCCAGTTTGATTTTGAAAGTAATACTTTAAAAATGGATTAAAAAGTAATTTTTTATTCCCTCTTAAAGTGATAATCCGCTGAGCTAAAGCAACGTTTTTATCTTTAATTAAAGCAACTTCTCCAAGAGGTGCTTCTGTTGTTAAAACAACATCGTCTATTTCTGGCAACCCTCTAGTCATCCATGAATCATAATCTTCTGGCGCAATAAATTCATTTGGAGGAAGTATAGTTCCAGACTTTACAACTTTTGCAGTAATAAGAGGTATTCCAGAATCAGTTTTCGTCGGCGTTTTACCTCTATAATCTATAAACTTTTCAATAACATCTTCTAAAAGATATTCCTGCCACTCACTCATAACTCAACCTTCGCCAAATTCTCAGCAATAGCCTGATTGAGTTCATCTTCTTCCAACAACTGCGCTTCAAACTCCGCTTTTAACGCAGTAAAGCGTTCAGCAAAATTAAAATCATCTTCTTCATCCGGTAGGCCAACATAACGACCAGGGGTTAAAACGTAATCCAGCTCAGCGACACGTTTTAACGGCACAGACGCACAAAAACCTTTTATATCTTCGTAATGGCCTTCACCAGTACGCCACGCATGATAAGTATCAGCAATTTGCTGAATATCCTTATGCGATAGCTCACGAGTACGACGGTTAATTAAATGCCCTAAGTTACGCGCATCTATAAACAGAATTTCGTTTTTGCGTGGATATTCACCCTCACCCTGCCCTCTCCCTGTGGGAGAGGGTTGTTGCCGGGCGCGATTCATAAACCATAACGCTGCTGGAATTTGCGTATTCAAAAACAGCTTGGCTGGACAGTTGACGATACAGTCAATCAAATTGCCATCCGCAATCAGGCTTTTACGAATCTCGCCTTCACCGTTGGTTTTACTGGTCAATGCGCCTTTGGCTAAAACGACGCCCGCTTTGCCAGTCGGTGATAGGTGATAGATAAAATGCTGTAGCCAAGCAAAGTTGGCATTTCCCGCAGGCGGTGTACCGTATTGCCAACGACCATCAGTACGCAACAGTTCACCGCTCCAGTCGCTGACGTTGAACGGTGGATTGGCAATAATGAAATCCGCTTTCAGGTCTTTATGTGCGTCATTGAGAAACGAACCTTCGTTGTTCCATTTGACTTGCGAGCTGTCTATACCGCGAATCGCCAGATTCATTTTGGCTAATCGCCAAGTGGTTTGGTTGCTTTCCTGTCCATAGATGGAAATGTCGTTGATGCGGCCCTGATGCTCTTCAACGAATTTTTCCGATTGCACGAACATACCGCCGGAACCACAACACGGATCAAACACCCGGCCTTTATAGGGTTCCAACATCGCCACTAACAATTCAACGATGCTACGCGGCGTATAGAATTGGCCGCCTTGTTTACCTTCCGCCAGTGCGAATTCGCCGAGAAAATATTCAAACACATGACCTAGCACATCGGCACTGCGGGCTTTCGCATCGCCCAGGGCAATGTTACCAACTAAATCTATCAAACCGCCTAAGCTGGTGGGATCAAGATTTTGTCGGGCAAAGACTTTGGGCAATACGCCTTTTAATGATGGATTTTCTTTTTCAATCGCATCCATCGCACCGTCAACAAAGCTGCCAATATCAGGCTGTTTGGCTTTGGCTATTAAAAACGACCAACGCGCTTCTGCTGGCACAAAGAAAATATTTTCGGCTTGGTATTCGTCCTTATCTTCTGGATCAGCACCGGCGTATTCGCCTTCGCCTGCTTGCAGTTTGGCAAAATGTTCTTCAAACGCATCGGATATGTATTTGAGAAAGATCAGTCCAAGCACCACGTGCTTATATTCAGCGGCATCTATGTTTTTGCGGAGTTTGTCAGCGGCTTTCCAGAGTTGGGTTTCCAGCGGTTCTTCTTTGACGACTTTTGGGGCTTTGGCCATGCGGGTTCCTTATTATTTCTAACGCTTGCTGCCTGCAAGTAATATTTAGTTTAGTCAATCGTATACCGATCTCCGCCAGTTACGCTAAACGATAATAATGCAACGTTGATCATCATGCTGCGTATTGTTGGCGTGGTCGCTAATCGGCGTGGTGGTCATGTCTGCGTAAGCGGCATTATCCGATAAATGGGCGATGCCATCTTGAGCGGTTTCTTGAGAGCAATGTCGAAGCATGGACGGCCAAAACATGCTCACCGGTCGCAGTACGAACAAACCCAGCATCTTCAGCGCATGGATACCGACCAGCGAGACGGGTCGCCTGTTTCTCCATGGCCGTCGTTGGACTGGTAATATCCTGACGACTCTTGATCCGAACGCGACTTGAGTATCAGGTTACGCGGCACTCAGGAATGCAAGGATACAGTCGATGTACGAAGTTGGCTGAGCAGAGTCGAAATAAGGCATTGGCCGAGTGGAGCCGAAATAAGGCGTTGGCTGCGCGGAGCCGAAGCCAGCGCTTTCGCTTCGACTCCGCTCTGCGAACGGCTTAGCCGAAATTGAGGTGTTCATTCCCCTGCTCTGTCGGGAGAAAGCGTTTTTACTTCGCGCTGAATATCTTGAGGTGGCTCTCAGCGTGGCGTATTTGCTCGGATTTAGGCGAACCCACCCGAATTGCTTCGGACAACAAAAAACCCGCTAAGCCTTATAACTTGCGGGTTTCTGTACTTCTTTGGGCTTCTTCAAACCCTAATTTGGTACCGACGGCCGGACTTGAACCGGCACGACTTGCGTCACCACCCCCTCAAGATGGCGTGTCTACCAATTTCACCACGTCGGCATAACTTTAAGTGCCAAGCCTTTTATTGAGCGGCTCCGGCCGGCTTCTCAACCTCTTTGATTGCCGGCGCTTCCGGCAATTTGCCATCGACGACAGGAGCGCTATCGGAGCCAGGGGCGACTTGCGACAGAGGCACGTCCGATTTAACCGGCGCTGCGACAGGCGCTACGTCCATCACGTCGGTTTTTTTGCCTTGATAACCGCTTAACGCGGCCAAACCCAAACTGGTAATGAAAAACAAGGTCGCGAATATCGCGGTGGTCCTGGATAAAAACGATGCGGAGCCTTGAGCACCGAAGACAGAGCCCGATGCACCGCTACCGAAGGCGGCACCGGCATCGGCACCTTTACCGTGCTGCATCAGCACCAAACCGACGATGCCTATTCCCAGAAATATATGAATAATTATTATAATTTGGTACAACATAAAAACCTTTAAAGGGTTGGACTAGACCGAATGGCAGATTTGCAGGAAGCCTTTGGCATCCAGCGATGCGCCGCCCACCAAACCGCCGTCGATGTCGGGCATTGCAAATAAGCCTTTCGCGTTGTCCGGCTTAACACTGCCGCCGTACAGAATTTGCACTTTCTCGGCAATGGCCGGGCTTCTATCGGCAATCCGTTTCCGAATATATTGGTGAACTTCCTGGGCTTGCTCGTCGCTGGCGACTTTACCGGTACCGATGGCCCAAACCGGCTCATAAGCGATAACGGCTCGCTCGAATGCTTCGATGCCGGCGGCGGCGATGACGGCATCAAGCTGCTCGTCGACAACTTGGAAGGTTCTGTCTTGCTCGCGCTCTTCCAGCGTTTCGCCAACGCAGAGTACCGGTAGAACGTTTTGGCTCAGCGCCTGACAAAAACGCTTGGCAACCGACTCGTTGCTGTCGCCGTAATAACTACGCCGTTCGGAGTGGCCGACCAGCGCGTACTTAACGCCGCATTCGGCCAGCATCGCCGCCGATACTTCGCCGGTGTAGGCGCCGGAGGCTTGGTCGGCAACGTTTTGGGCACCCAGAGCGATGGGTGAACCTGCCAAAGTTGCGCGGATATCGGATAAGTAAACGAACGGGACGCAGACCGCGATTTCCTGCGCGACATCGCCCAAGCCGTCGGCCAAGGCTTTCGCGAGTTTTTGGCCGTCTTCCCTAGTGCCGTTCATTTTCCAATTTCCCATAATCAAAGACCGACGCATTACTTCCTCCGAGCTAAATAAGACCGCATATCATATCGGCTAACGTGTTTTTGTTCAAGCCGGGATGGCTTTCTTGACGTCGCTCGCCAATTGATTGGCATATTTATTGACGTCGTCTTCGTCCACGCCTTCGACCATCACGCGAATTAGCGGCTCCGTTCCCGAAGATCGCAGCAATACCCGGCCTTTTTCCCCGAGCTTCTTTTCCACGTTTTCGACGGCCTGTTTCAGGCTGGCAATTTCATCGATTTTGACTTTTTTATCGGTTTTGACGTTAATCAAAACCTGCGGGTACTTTTTCATGCCGGATTTGAGTTCATGCAAGTTCTGGCCCGACTTCTGCATTTCCGCCAGTACTTGCAACGCCGAGACGATACCGTCGCCGGTCGTGGTCTTATCCAGACAAATGATGTGGCCGGAACCTTCTCCCCCCAGCATACCCTTATTTTCGGTCAGCATTTCCATCACGTAGCGGTCGCCGACTTTGGCGCGGAGCAGCGGCACGCCCACGGATTTTAGCGCGTGCTCCATGCCAAGATTGGACATCAGGGTACCCACCACGGGACCGACCAATTTACCTTCAGCCTGACGGGAACGGGCGATGATATAAATTAATTCGTCGCCATCGACGATTTCGCCCTTGTGGTCGACCATGATGATGCGATCGCCGTCGCCGTCCAAGGCAATTCCGACATCGGCGCGAAACTCCATGACTTTGGCTGCCAACAGTTCCGGCTTGGTGGCGCCGCATTCGTCGTTGATGTTCAAGCCGTCCGGCTCGGCGGCGATCGTTACGACTTCCGCGCCCAACTCGCTGAAAACATGCGGCGCGATGTGATAGGTGGCGCCATTCGCGCAGTCGATCACGATACGAATGCCCTTGAAGTCCAAATGCGCCGGCACCGAGGCCTTGCAAAATTCGATGTACCGACCGGCCGCATCGTTAACCCGCTTGGCCTTACCTAATCTAGACGACTCCACGGTTGTCATCGGCATGTCGAGATATTGCTCAATCTGCTGTTCTACATCGTCCGGCAACTTGGTACCGTCAACCGAGAAGAACTTAATGCCATTATCGTAGTAAGGATTGTGCGAGGCGCTAATAACGATGCCGGCGCTGGCACGAAAGGTTCGAGTCAGGTAAGCGATTCCCGGCGTAGGCATGGGTCCTAATAAGCGAGTATCGACGCCCGCCGCGGACAAACCAGCTTCCAGCGCCGATTCGAACATATAACCCGAGATCCGGGTATCTTTACCTACCAATACGAATCCGTTGCTCTCCTTGGCAAACACCTTACCGGCGGCCCAACCTAACTTGAGTAAAAAATCCGCGGTAATCGGCGGCTCGCCCACCTTGCCCCTGATGCCATCGGTTCCGAAATATTTTTTTGCCATAGTGCTAGTTCTACCTTGATATGACCAAAAAAAAGAGAGGCCGAAGCCTCTCTTGGTTTTGCCGAAAATTACTTAGCCTTGTTCCGCGGCGCCGCCGATCGAAGAATCGGGTGTTTTTTGATCCCAAGGACCGGTTTGCGCGTCGGTGTTGGAGGACGGAGTATCATCCCAACCCTTTGGCTCCCGTACCGGCCGTCTTTCCATCAAGTCGTCGATTTGATATTTGTCGATCGTTTCGTATTTCATCAACGCGTCGGCCATCGCGTGCAGGATATCCATATTGTCCTTCAAGATCTTCTCTGCACGCTCGTAATTGCGGTCGATGATGGAGCGAATTTCCTCATCTATCGTATGGGAGGTTTCTTCCGCGACGGACTTATGTTGAGTCACCGAACGACCCAGAAAAATCTCGCCTTCTTCCTCACTGTATGCTAACGGCCCCAAGCGCTGAGACAAGCCCCATTTGGTGACCATATTGCGGGCCAACTCGGTCGCTCTCTCGATGTCGTTGGACGCACCGGTCGACACCTGTTCCCAGCCAAAAATCAACTCTTCGGCAATCCGACCGCCATATAAACTGGAGATCATGCTGTCCAACTTGCATTTGCTGGCACTGTATTGGTCGCGCTCCGGCAAGAACATCGTCACGCCCAATGCGCGTCCGCGCGGCATGATACTGACTTTGTACACCGGGTCGTGCTCCGGAACCAAGCGGCCGACAATCGCATGACCGGCTTCGTGGTAGGCAGTCATTTTCTTTTCTTTCTCGTCCATTACCATCGAGCGCCGCTCGGCGCCCATGATCAATTTGTCCTTGGCTTTTTCCAAGTCCATCATGCTGACCAGACGCTTGTTCAAACGCGCCGCGAACAAAGCCGCTTCGTTGACCAAGTTAGCCAAATCAGCCCCGGAAAACCCTGGCGTGCCTTGCGCGATGTATTTGATCTTGACATCTTCGGCGGCCGGCACTTTCTTCAAATGCACGTTCAGAATCTGTTCGCGACCCTTAACATCTGGCAAACCCACGACCACTTGACGGTCGAAACGACCGGGACGCAACAATGCTTTATCGAGGACGTCGGCACGGTTGGTGGCCGCGATGACAATAATACCCTCGTGCCCCTCGAAACCGTCCATTTCGACCAGCAACTGGTTTAAGGTTTGTTCGCGCTCGTCGTTACCGCCACCCAAACCGGCACCGCGGGAACGGCCAACCGCATCGATTTCGTCTATGAAAATGATGCAAGGCGCATGTTTCTTGGCTTGATCGAACATATCCCTGACCCGAGAAGCACCGACACCGACAAACATCTCAACGAAATCCGAACCGGAAATCGTGAAGAACGGCACTTTGGCTTCGCCGGCAATCGCGCGAGCCAGCAAGGTCTTACCGGTACCCGGAGGTCCGACCATCAATGCGCCGCGCGGTACTTTACCGCCGAGACGTTGATATTTGGCGGGATCTTTCAAGAAGTCGACCATTTCCTGAACTTCTTCCTTGGCCTCGTCGCACCCGGCAACGTCGGCGAAGGTCACCTTGTTCTGGTCTTGATCCAGCATGCGGGCCTTGCTCTTACCAAAGCCCATCGCACCGCCGCGGCCACCGACTCCGCCGCCTTGCATCTGGCGCATGAAGAACACCCAAACCGCAATCAGCAGCAGGATGGGTCCAAACGACACGAACACCTGCATTAGCATCGAAGGTTCTTCGGGAGGCTGCACGTTGATTTCGACGCCGTTGCCCAACAAATCATCGATCAAATGCGGATCGTTGGGCATATAAGTCTTGAATTTATCGCCGGTCTGCATCCGTCCCTTAACCGTGTTGTCGGCTATCACTACTTGCTGGACTTGTCCGGCTTTTACCGCATCAATCAGCTGCGAATACGACAAGTTCGAATCGCTACGCGCCGAGCGCGCGCCGAAATTGTTGAATACGGCCATCAATACAACGGCGATAACCACCCACAAAACCAAATTTTTAATCATATCGCTCAAAGTACGCGCTCCGGCCAGGAATGGCTCCAAACGTTTATAAACCGAGTAATTGTATCAGGTATACTCGTAGCTCGCCGCCCATCATAGCTCGATCAGCGGGGACTTTCCTTATTTTTTAAATCCTTTCGCCAGGATATAGACCTCGTTACTCCTGGGTCGCGACGCTTTCGGCTTACGGATTGCCACGCTGTTGAAGCGTAGCCGCACCTGATTATAGTACTCGTCGAAACCAGCGCCTTGAAACATTTTTATTAAAAAGGTCCCGCCTTGGATTAGAAACTGCTCGGCGGCATCCAATGCCAGCTCGCCTAAGTAGATGGCCCGCGGTTGGTCGGTCTCCCGGCTACCACTCATATTGGGGGCCATGTCCGACAATAACAAGTGTACCGGTCGACCATCCAGCACTTGATAAAGTTGTTGTAACACCTCGTCCTCGCGAAAATCGCCTTCGATAAAGTCAACGCCGGCAATCGGCTCGATGGCGAGTAAATCCAGCGCGACCACCTTGTCGCTTTTCGCCAGCATCTTGCGAGCGTACTCCGACCAGCCGCCGGGAGCGGCGCCCAAATCGACGACATTCATTCCCGGCCGTAAAATCTTGTCCTTTTCTTGAATTTCAATCAGTTTGAAGACGGCACGGGAACGATATCCCAAAGCTTGGGCCTTCTTGACATACTCGTCTTGAAAATGTTCCTGCATCCATTGATGACTACTTTTGCTGCGTGCCATATGCCCGATTCATGTAAAATTTGCGGAAATACCACAGAAGGAAACAGAGTGAATCCGATCCAAAAAAAACAACTGAAAGCCCAGGCGCACGCCCTCAACCCGGTAGTGATGGTCGGACAAGCCGGCTTGACGCCCGCCGTAGTGAAAGAAGTCGATCAAGCGCTACTCGCCCACGAACTGATTAAAGTCAAAATCCGCGCCGAAAGAGACGATCGCGCCGCGATCAGCGAACAAATCTGTGGGGAAACCGGTGCCGAACTGGTGCAATCGATAGGCCAAATCGCGGTGTTGTTCAGGCCCAACCCTAAGAAGTAACAGCGACCTAGCAGCCGTTGAGAAAGCCAGCCCCTCTCAACGGCGAACGCCGGCTAAATATATTTTACTGAAATAATTTCGTACTCGATATCGCCGCCCGGCGCCTTGACGACTACTACATCTTCGACTTCCTTGCCGATCAAAGCCCTGGCTATCGGCGAACCGACCGAAATTCGCCCTTCCTTAATATTGGCTTCGTCCTCGCCGACGATTTGATAGATAACCACCTTGCCGGAACCGGTATCCTCGATTTCGACGGTAGCGCCGAACACCACCTTTCCGTTGGCATCGGTTTTGGTCACATCGATAATATTGGCATTCGACAACTTGCCTTCGATCTCGGCAATTCGGCCCTCGGCAAAACTTTGCTGTTCGCGCGCGGCATGATATTCGGCGTTCTCCTTCAAATCGCCGTGCTCGCGCGCTTCGGCGATCGCCTGAATAATGCGCGGTCGAACCACGGTTTTCAACTCTTCCAGTTCGGCGCGCAATTTATTGGCGCCGACCACGGTCAACGGAAATTTCTGCATTTCCTCTTCCCCTCTTCAATTCATCCGTTAAAGGTTTGATGTAAATCCCGCAGGCAATTAACATCGCCGGCTTCGAGTTCGCCCAAGGCGTAGCACGCGGCGCGAGCGCCGGCCATCGTCGTGTAATAGGTGACCCTGCGCTGCAAGGCCTCACGGCGCATCGTGAACGAATCCGCCACCGCCTTGGCCCCTTCGGTGGTATTGACGACTAATTGGATTTCTCCGTTTTTAATCATATCCACGGTATGCGGCCGGCCTTCGTTCACCTTGAACACTTCCTGGCAGGCGATGCCCGCTTCCCTCAGAACCCGCGCGGTACCGCGCGTCGCGACGATCTCGTAGTTCTTGGCGATCAACATTCGCGCCAATTCCGGCAATTTTGCCTTGTCGGCGTCGCGGATACTGATCAGCACCTTACCACTATGGCTCAAATCCACGCCTGAAGCCCTTTGCGACTTGGCGAAGGCTTCTCCAAAGGTCTTGCCGACGCCCATTACCTCGCCGGTAGACTTCATCTCCGGCCCCAACAACGGGTCTACGCCGGGGAATTTAATGAAAGGAAACACCGCTTCCTTGACCGAGAAATATTCGGGAATACGCTCTTCGGTAACCCCTTGCTCTTTCAAGGATTTACCGGCCATGCAGCGCGCGGCGATTTTCGCCAATGGATAGCCGGTCGCCTTGGACACGAACGGCGCGGTCCGCGAAGCTCGCGGATTGACCTCCAGCACAAAGATTGTCTCGCCTTGAATCGCAAACTGGGTATTCATCAAGCCGCGAACGCCTAACGCTTCGGCCATTTTCGCAACCTGCGCCCGCAACTGATCCTGGATATGCAGCGGCAAATCGTAAGGCGGCAAAGAACAGGCCGAATCGCCGGAATGCACGCCCGCTTGCTCGATATGCTCCATCAAGCCGCCGATCAGAACGGTTTCGCCGTCGTAAATCGCGTCCACGTCCATTTCCACGGCATCGTCCAAAAATCTATCCAGCAATACTGGCGAATCGTTGGAAACGCTAACCGCTTCCTTCATGTAACGGCGCAGGCCTTCCTCGTTGAACACGATTTCCATCGCACGACCGCCCAATACGTAGGACGGCCTTACCACCAACGGGTAGCCGATTTCCTTCGCCGACGCGACGGCCTGTTCGACCGAACGGGCGGTGGCATTCGGTGGCTGCAGCAAATTCAAGCGTTCCAGCAATTTCTGAAAGCGTTCGCGATCTTCGGCCAAGTCAATTGAATCAGGCGAAGTACCGATAATCGGCGCGCCGGCCGCTTCCAACGCTCGCGCTAGTTTCAGCGGGGTTTGCCCGCCATATTGGACGATGACACCCTTGGGTTTTTCCAGATCGATGATTTCCAGCACGTCCTCCAGCGTTAGCGGCTCGAAATACAAGCGATCCGACGTATCGAAGTCGGTGGATACCGTCTCCGGATTGCAGTTGATCATGATGGTTTCGTAACCGTCTTCCCGCAGGGCCAGCGCCGCATGTACACAACAATAGTCGAATTCAATACCCTGCCCGATCCGGTTAGGACCGCCGCCCAAAATAACGATTTTTTCCCTGGAGGATGGATTCGCCTCGCACTCTTGTTCGTAAGTCGAATACAGGTAGGCGGTATCCGATGCAAATTCAGCCGCGCAGGAATCGATGCGCTTGTAGACCGGACGCACCCCTTTCTTGTGACGCACGTTGCGCACTTCCGATTCCTTGGTTTCCAGCAGCTTCGCCAATCGTTTGTCGGAAAACCCCTTGCGTTTGAGCCGTAGCAATTCGCCGGGCTCCAAAGTCGCCAGGGTTTTGGTGGCCAAGGTTTTTTCGGTATTGATCAAATCCTCGACTTGCGCCAGGAACCAAGGGTCGATTTTCGATGCTTGATGAATTTCTTGGAAGCTCAAACCGCTGCGAAAAGCGTCGGCCAAATACCATAAGCGTTGCGGGCCGGGATAGCGCAATTCCCGCAGGATGATGTCTTCGCTGTTAGCGTCGCCAAGATCGGCAATTTCGTCGAGACCGTCAACTCCGACTTCCAAGCCGCGCAAGGCTTTTTGCAGCGATTCCTGAAAGGTGCGGCCTATCGCCATCACCTCGCCGACCGATTTCATCTGAGTGGTCAACCGATCGTTGGCTTGCGGAAACTTTTCGAACGCAAAGCGCGGTACTTTCGTGACGACGTAGTCGATAGTCGGCTCGAACGACGCCGGCGTCTTACCGCCGGTGATCTCGTTTTTGAGTTCGTCCAACGTAAAACCGACCGCCAATTTGGCGGCAACCTTGGCAATCGGAAAGCCGGTGGCTTTGGAAGCCAATGCCGACGAGCGCGACACGCGCGGATTCATCTCGATGACAATCAAACGACCATTGTCGGGGTTGATCGCGAACTGCACGTTGGAACCGCCGGTATCGACCCCGATCTCCCGCAATACCGCCAGCGAAGCGTTACGCAGAATCTGATATTCCTTGTCGGTCAGGGTTTGCGCAGGCGCGACGGTAATCGAATCGCCGGTATGCACGCCCATCGGGTCGAAGTTCTCGATAGAACAAATGATGATGCAGTTATCCTTGGAATCGCGGACCACCTCCATCTCGAACTCTTTCCAGCCCAAAACCGATTCTTCGATCAACAGTTCGTTGGTCGGCGACAAATACAAGCCGCGCTCGCAAATCTCAATGAATTCCTCGCGATTGTAGGCAATACCGCCACCGCTACCGCCCATCGTAAACGACGGCCGGATGATGGTCGGATAGCCGACTTTTTCCTGAGCCGCGAAAGCTTCCTCCATGCTATGGGCGACTTGCGAGCGCGCTACTTCCAGGCCGATCTTACGCATCGCCTGGTTGAACAGATCGCGATCCTCGGCCTTGTTGATGGCTTCCTTGGTGGCGCCGATCATTTCGACGCCGTATTTGGCCAGAACGCCATGCTTATCCAAGGCCAACGCGCAATTCAGCGCGGTCTGGCCGCCCATCGTCGGCAGCACCGCGTCGGGACGCTCTTTTTCGATGATTTTCTCGACGGTTTGCCAGTCGATAGGCTCGATGTAAATCGCGTCGGCCATGTCCGGATCGGTCATGATCGTCGCCGGATTGGAGTTGACCAGAATCACTCGGTAGCCTTCTTCGCGCAAGGCTTTGCAGGCCTGGGTACCGGAGTAGTCGAACTCGCAGGCCTGACCGATCACGATCGGTCCGGCGCCCAGTAACAAAATCGATTTTATGTCGGTTCTTTTTGGCATATCACTCTAGGGAAATCTTTAAGCGGAACGAGGCTGGTTCATCATTTCCAGAAAAACGTCGAACAAGGACTCGACATCGTGCGGGCCGGGGCTGGCTTCCGGATGACCTTGAAAACTGAAGGCCGGCACGTCGGTACGGGCAATGCCTTGCAAACTGCCGTCGAACAACGACACATAGGTAGGCTTTAAGTTAGCCGGCAGGCTGTCGGCGCTGACCGCGAAACCGTGGTTTTGACTGCTGATCATGACCCGACCGCTCGCCAACTCCTGCACCGGATGGTTGGCGCCGTGATGACCAAATTTCATCTTCTCGGTTTTAGCGCCGCTGGCCAAAGCCAGCAATTGGTGTCCCAGGCAGATGCCGAACACCGGCAATTTTTTCTCGATGATGGCTCGGATCGCGGCGATTGCGTAATCGCACGGCTCCGGATCGCCAGGGCCGTTCGACAAGAACACGCCGTCGGGATTCATCGCCAACACCTGCTCGGCCGGCGTTTGGGCCGGAACGACGGTGACCCGGCATCCGCGACTGGCCAACAAGCGGAGAATGTTGCGTTTGACGCCGAAATCGTAAGCCACCACGTGCTTGGTTAAATTCGACGCTTGCGCGTGGCCTTCACCCAATTTCCAGACCGTCTCGGTCCATTCGTAGGCTCGCGCGGTCGTGACTTCCTTAGCCAGATCCATACCCTGCAAGCCTGGAAAACCGTCGATGGCGGCCTTGGCAACCTCGACATCGACGGCATCGCCGGCCATAATGCAGCCGCGTTGTGCGCCTTTATCGCGCAGCAGACGGGTCAATTGCCGGGTATCGATGTCGGCGATCGCGACAACGTTTTGTTCGCGCAAGTATTGCGGCAAGGTTTTTTCGATACGCCAGTTGCTGGCCAATTGCGGCAAATCACGCACGACCAGACCGCTGGCGTAGACCTTGGCCGATTCGTCGTCTTCGGCGTTGGTGCCGACGTTACCGATATGCGGATAGGTCAAAGTGACGATCTGTTTGGCGTAGGACGGATCGCTGAGTATTTCCTGATAACCGGTCAGTGCCGTGTTAAATACCACTTCCCCCACGGAACAACCGTCGGCGCCGATCGACGCCCCGTGAAACACCGTCCCGTCTTCCAATACCAGTAATGCAGGTTTATTCAAGATTGGCCACCTTAGATGTAGAAAACGGGATAAGTCTTGCGACTCATCCCGTTCCAGAGAGATAAAAACAGGCCAATTTTACGAAATTATGCCAGTTTGGTCATTAATAATTTTCTATTTTGGTGCATTGAGGAAAATCCCGATGCGGCGGACGGTCAATCGAATTCGATCGCCGTAGCGCCAATCCAGAGGGTTGGGCTATGAGCGATCAGCAGATCTGTTCAATGATCGCGCTTGGCCATGTCGGCCAACATCGCTTGCTGTTGTTCGCTGGTCAACAGCTTGAAAATACCGTTATCCAATTTGGCTTTTTGCAGCATGGCACGACGTTGTTCGGCCAATTGATTGTCGATTAACTTCGCGGCGGCGTCCTCGGAAAATTCGCTGGAAAACGACAGTTTATGCTGTTCGCGCACCGCGTCCCGAAATTCGTCGCGCTTGGCGCCGGGTTCGCCGAGCGTAGTCTTGATCAGCGCCTTAATCGCGGTTTTCTGCTGCTCGGACAGCTCCAACTTGGCCAAATAAGGCGGCAACTCACCACCGGGATGTTTAGCCTGATGATGCGGCGGCCGCCCACCGTGCGCGGGCCCCTCCAATTCAGGATCAACATCGTTATTGGCGTACATGACCGCCCAGTCGCGCGGCGCGGCGCCGAACGTCGGTTGAGCCTGGGCGGCGACCGGTAGCGCCAACATCAGTACTAAAATAGAAAATGGTTTGTTCATAGAGTTTCCTCGAAGTCGATTAAGAATTCGACATCGCCTAGCGGGCGGCGTCGGAATCCAGTATGCCAATCGCTAAGTTAAGTGGCGTTAGAGCGATGTAAATTCAGGTAAATGCGGCGATCCGACGCTGGCGCGCGCCGACGCTGGCCGTTATCATGAACCGGTCTAGCTTAGAGATTCCCCGTTATGAACACTGTACTGATTATCGACGACGACACCGAACTGGCCGCGCTGTTCGGCGAATACCTGCAACAGGAAGGGTTTGGCGTGGACATTGCCAACGACGGCGCCACCGGCCTGGCAAAAGCCCTGTCCGGCGGGTATCAACTGGCGATCTTGGACATCATGCTCCCCGACATCAAAGGCACCGAAGTCCTCGCAAAAATTCGCGCCGAAAGCCGTTTGCCGATTCTGATGTTTACCGCCAAGGGCGACGATGTCGACCGAATCATCGGCCTTGAGTCCGGTGCCGACGACTACGTCCCCAAACCGTGTACGCCCCGCGAATTGGTGGCGCGGATACGTGCGATTTTGCGGCGGGTTCAGCGCGATACCGCGACCTCATCCGGCCCTATCGTTGCCGGACCGCTGAAGATCTGGAGCGAGAAACGCAAAGCGCTGTGGTTCGAGCGCGACTTGGAACTGACCAGCACCGAGTTCAATTTGCTGGAAACCCTGGCCAGCCACGTCGGCCATATCGTCAGTAAAAACGAGTTGTCGGAGAAAGCCCTGGGCCGGCCGCTGGCGCGCTTCGACCGCAGCATCGACGTACACATGAGCAGTATTCGCCAGAAACTCGGCACTCAACAGGACGGCCGCTCCTATATCCAGACCGTGCGCGGCCAGGGCTATCAAATGATTAAAGCCTGACCCGATGGACCGTTTGTTCTGGAAGTTTTTTTTCGCCTTCTGGCTGGCCTTGCTGACCGCCGGCTTCGGTGTCGGTAGCGTGGTCTGGTTGCGCCATAACGCCCAACACGCGGCCGAGAATCAAGCGCGCAACCAAACGATCGACGTCCGCCGAGCGGCGTTGATCGAAGTCGCCGCGCGGATTCTGACTCACGGCGGCTCCGACGCGTTACGCGAGTTTCTCGGCGCCTTGAGCCAAACCCGATTTCCGGCAATTTTCGCGGTGGATAACGACGGCCGCGACGTGTTGAATCGCGAACTGTCACCGGAGGTCTTGAAGCAAGCGCGCGAATTGCACGACAAAGGCACTTATCCCGACGCGTTGCGAGAAATTTCCGCCGGGGATGGTCGGCAGTATCTGCTGTTTATTCCGGCGCGCGAATTCGGTCTGACAGACGTCCTGAAACCGTTGCTACGCGCCGGCGAACCGCATTTTTTCGACGATCCGCCGCCGCGTCCTCCCGACTTCGATCGCCACGACGGTCTCGGACCAAAATCGGACTTCGCCGAACTCGGTCCGCCGCCGCGCGACGACCACCAACACCCGGGCGGTCCGCCGCCGGAATTCGGCGACGGCGGACCGCCGTTGCGCGAGCACCCACCGCCGGTGTTGCCTATCGCCGCCGGCACCCTGGCCGGTCTGCTGTTCAGCAGCCTGTTGGCCTGGTACTTCGCCAAACCGATCCGCACCTTGCGCGCGGCGTTCGCCGCGCTGGCCCAAGGCAAGCTGGACACCCGCATCGCCGATCGCATGGGACATCGCCACGACGAATTATCCGATCTGGGCCGCGACTTCGATCACATGGCCGGACAAATCGGCGACTTGGTCCACGCTCAACAGCGCTTGTTGCACGACGTCTCCCATGAGCTACGCTCGCCGCTGGCCCGCATCCAGGCCGCGATCGGTCTGGTACAGCAAATGCCCGCCAAATTGCCGGCCACATTGGAGCGCATCGAACGCGAATCGCAGCGCATGAGCGATTTGATCGGCGAGCTATTGATGCTATCGCGCTTGGAAAGCGGCGTGTCGGCGAAACCGACCGAAACCGTCGACCTCGACGAATTGCTGGGCGACATCGTCGCCGACGCCGAACTGGAAGCGGCCGGCCGCATCCGCCTAGTCTACCGGGCGGGCGGCGAAATCCTGTTGCGCGGCGACGCCGAGTTGCTGCACCGCGCCTTCGAGAACGTCATCCGCAACGCGGTTCAGCACTGCCGTACCGACGGCGCGGTCACGGTCGCGGCCAACTCGGACGGCAAGCTCGCCACCGTCTCGGTCGAAGACGACGGCCCCGGCGTGCCGGAAGCCGAACTGGAAACAATATTTCAGCCGTTTTTCCGCAGCCGTAATCACAACAAGGCAGGCAGTACCGGCCTGGGTTTGACGATTGCGTTGCGGGCCGTGGCGGCCCACGGCGGCCGCATCAAAGCGGTCAACCGGCCGCGCGGAGGCTTGAAAATCATCCTGGAATTTCCCCTCGGCGGCCCAACCTCTGCAAGCCCCCACGCTTGACCCACCGGCCAAGCCGGCCTCGGTCGGGAGCACGACCGAACAGTCTGCGTGCCCATCAACCGTGCGATTGGCGGCAACGGCGTAAAGACCGGCGCGTGCCGACCAAGCCGCTTGCCGCCTGCATGGGAGGATGCCTCAAGCGGTCGTAGAAATCCCGGCGCCATTGCGGTCTCTATCGCCTCCGCCGCCATAGGCATGAATCAGTTGCATCATTTGTTTCATGAATTGTTGGTCGAGGCTGGAAGTGCCGGCGGACGCTGTTGTCGTGGCCGAATCGGCCGAAGCGCTATCCGACCCCGACGTGTTTTTGGCGTCTTCGTAAGCCTTGGCCTCGCTGGCGCTGACCTTGCCGTCGCCGTTGCTGTCGGCGGCGTCAAAGTTGGCGGCGATATCGCTTAGCGTTTGCGAACCTTCGTTGTCGGTGGCACTCAATTTCTCCGACATACTGGATAATTGATCCTTGGTCAAACCTGAATCGTCCTCGCCGCCCGGCGGTGGCGGCGGCATGTCGCCCTGCCCTTGCATCCGCATCCTCGGAAACGGGCCGTCTAACTCCGATGCCAATTTTTCCAGGGTTGCCTGCATTTCCGATTGGGTTACCTTGCCGTCGCCATCGCCATCCAACTTAGCAAACAGGTCGTCGGCGCTGCTATTCGAGCTCGAATCCGAACCGGACACATTGCTCAACGCTGCTTGTAAATCGCTCTTTTCGATATAGCCCTGGCCCTTGGTGTCCAGCTTGGAAAACAAGTCCTCGGCCATTTTGGCGGTATCGGGTTTTTGCAAGGCTTTCGTGCCGCCGTACATCGCTCCCGCGCCGGAACCGTTAATGCTGCTGATGCTACTCATCGCTGTATCCTCATCTTTGCTAGGTAGTGACCGGGCAACCTGCCAAGGTTGCCGCCGATTAACGCGGAAATCGGCCTGTCTGGCCGCGCCGCACTAGAGCTAGTGCAAACTATCGGCCTAAATCCGCCGTTCTGGACGACAGTTTTGGTAAAGATGAGTAAAAGCTGGTTAAGAAATGTCGAGGAAGAAGCCTCGAAATCGAATGAATTCGCCGATTTGCAACAAAAAACCGGCCGGTGGCAAGTCGGTTTGCCGCCGGCCGGCAAGTCTTTGCCACCCCGCGCGGACCTAGCTTACAAGGACGCCAAATAGGCCGCCAGCGCTTTGATGTCATCGTCTGAAAGCGACTGAGCCATCGCATTCATTTGCGGTGCTTTACGGGCGCCTTTCTTGAAATCGGTCAATTGTTTGGCTAAGTATTTGGGTAGCTGGCCGGCCAGTTTCGGCGCCATGCCGACGCCCTGAGCGTTATTGCCGTGGCAACCCAGGCACATGCCGGCCTTATCCTTGCCAAGTTTGGCCAATGCCGGATCGCCGCCGGCCGATTTGCCTTGCAAGCTGGAAAAATAGGCGGCCAAATTTTGCATATCGGCATCGCTAAGTTCCTCGGCAATCGGCCGCATGACCGGGTCATCGCGCATGCCGGAGCGAAATTTGACCAGCTGACCTTCAATATAACCGGCATTCAGACCGGCCAAGCTCGGCCACAACGGCCCGCTACTCACGCCAACCGGCCCGTGACACGCTTGGCAGGCGGCCGACTTCGCCTTGCCGGCCCCGACATCGGCGGCCTGCGCGGCCCCCGCGAACAAGGCGAATAACGCCAGCCATTGAATTTTGATATTGTAAGATCGCTTCATAGACTTCTCCCGGTTTGGATAATGGACTCGCGAATTAAATGATGGTATCCCAATTGGTTTTTGACGTTGCCGCTACCCTGCGCGCGACCATCATAGTCAGCCTCGGCCGGCTAGGCAAACCCGCCCGCATGGCGCGGCCGCGCCGCTTAGGCAACAGGTATCGATTTGCCCGACAAACCGGCCGAATCCAGATTGGAGCAGAGCGCCGATGAACTGGCTGCTGACTCTGATCGAACAAGATTCGGTGCCGCATACGCTGCTGATCATCGCGCTGGTCGTCGCCAGCGGGTTGATACTCGGCCGGCTGTCGTTGGCGGGCATTCAGCTCGGCATCGCCGGCGTACTGTTCTCCGGCTTACTATTCGGCCATTACCGATTAACGATCAATCCGGAAGTGATGCACTTTTTGCGCGATTTCGGCTTGGTTTTGTTCGTGTATGCGATCGGCCTGCAAGTCGGTCCCGGCTTTGCCAACTCGTTCATGCGTTACGGCTTGCGGCTGAACGGTCTGGCCGCCGCCATCGTCGGCTTGGGCGCACTGTTGGTGGTGGCGATCGCGCACTTCGGCGAGATTCCGATGCCGGTCGCGGTCGGCCTGTTTTCCGGCGCCACCACCAATACGCCTTCGCTGGCGGCGGCTCAGCAAGTGCTCGGCGGCACGCCGGGCATCAACCCGGAAACCTTGAAAATGCCCGGTCTGGGTTACGCGGTGGCCTACCCGTTCGGCATCATCGGCATCATCCTGACCATGCTGATCTATCGAAAACTCTGCCAGGTGGACATCGACGCCGAAACCCAACAATACGCCGAAAGCCAACAAAAAAACGATGTACCGATCTGGAAGGACTTGCGCGTCGAAAACCTGAATTTGCACGGCAAGACGCTGGAAGAGATTCCGTTTATTCACGAGCATAACGTGGTGACCACCCGGATTCTGCACGAAGGCCAAGTGCAGTTGGCCAAGCGCCAAAGCCAACTGGCGGTCGGCGACATCCTACGCCTGGTCGGTCCGCGCGAGCCGTTGGAACAGCTCAAAATGCTAATCGGACCGGAATCCGACGTCGACCTAAAGCAAATCCCCAGCCATCTGGACAGCAAGCGCATGGTCGTGACCGACCGCTCGGCGATCGGCGTTACCATCGGCGAGCTTTGCCTGCTCTACGGCGTGACGATCTCCAGGGTACATCGCCCAGACGTGGAATTCTCGCCGGCCAGCAACGTGCAGGTGCAATACGGCGACGAGTTGCACGTGGTTGGCAGTAAACAGGCGCTGACGAACATCGCGGCGGCCTTGGGCAATTCGCTGGAGACGCTGGACCACCCGCAAATCATCCCGATCTTTATCGGCCTGACTCTGGGTATTTTGCTGGGCAGCATTCCGTTGTACGTGCCCGGCGTGCCGTCGGCGATCAAACTCGGCATGGCCGGCGGGCCGCTGTTGGTCGCCATCGTGTTGAGCCGCATCGGCAATTGGGGCACGGTCACCTGGCACTTGCCGAAAAGCTCGAACATCATTTTGAAGGACATCGGCATCGTGCTGTTCCTGGCCTGCGTCGGCCTGAACTCCGGCGACCAATTCGTCGCCACGCTGGTGCACGGCGACGGCGTTTACTGGATGGCCTGCGCGGCGGCGATTACCTTGTTGCCGCTGTTAATCGTCGCCGGCATCGCGAGGCTGGTGTATCGGATGAACTTTCTGTCGCTATGCGGTTTGTTGGCCGGCAGCATGACCGATCCGCCGGCGCTGGCCTTCGCCAACAGCTTCAGCCCGTCGCCGGCGGTCTCGGTAGCCTATGCCAGCGTGTATCCGCTAGTCATGATCCTGCGCATCGTCGCCGCGCAAATGTTGGTCCTGCTGGTCCATTGAAACAGGCGATCGCCGACAATCTGGCGCCGTTCGACGGCGAACTGTATTGGCTACGCGGTTTTTATCCGCCGGCGGTGGCCGACGATCATTTCGCGCGCTTGTTAACCGAACTGGCCTGGCAATCCGAACAAATCCACCTGTTCGGCCGCTGGGTGACCGTGCCGCGCTTGATGGCCTGGTACGGCGACGCCGACGCCCATTACCGCTATTCCGGCGTCGATCACCCTCCTCTGCCGTGGACCGCCCACTTGCAAGCCCTGCGCGGCGAGCTGGAGACGGCTTGCGACCATCCCTTCAATAGCGTGTTGGCCAATCTGTACCGCGACGGCCGCGACTCGATGGGCCTCCACGCCGACGACGAACCCGAATTGGGCCGCAATCCGCTGATCGCTTCGCTGAGTTTCGGCGACAGCCGGCTACTACGTTTTAGGCACAAGCGCGGCCGCGAAACCCTGGACATCGATTTGGCGCACGGCGACTTGCTGATCATGGCCGGCAGCCTGCAACACCACTGGCGTCACGAATTGCCGAAAACCCGTCTAGCCAAGCAAGCGCGCATCAATTTGACCTTTCGGCGGATTGCCGCGCCGCCCAGTCCGCTCGGGCAATCCGCGCCGAATTGACCTTGTCCAGCCACTCGCGCGCCAAATTCGGATCGGCCGGCGCCTTGCCGGCCAAGCGGGTCGCACCGCCGTCCAGCTTGATCAGATAATCGGCGTCCTCGCTAAACAAACTGACCATATCGCGATTGTCGCCGCGCCGATGCAAAATGAAACGCGGCGGTGCGCCGGCCAGCAAATCGCCGATCCAATCGCCGTGGCATTGCCGGCCTTCGATCAGGCCTCGCAGGCTGTGATACACGTCGATTTGCTGAAACGGCCGAGCTTCCACACCGGGCGGGATGCCGCGGCCGGCCAGTACCAACGGCACTCTGGCCGAGGCCTTGAACGGCCCGAAGCGCTCGCCCTCGGCTTTTTTCAGCGGCGTCATCGAATGATGATCGCCGACAATGACCAACACCCCGTTGTCGAAAAATCCCGAGGCCCGCAATTGCCGGTAAAACCGGCCCAATTGTTGGTCGGTATAACGAATCGCCGCCGACTCGGATTTTTCCTTGGTCTCGGGATTGATGTAGGGATGGTGACTGCTGACGGTCTTGGCGAACAGTAAATACGGTCCGCGTTGCATCGCGACGCGATCCATAAGCCGCCGGTACAAGGCTTCGTCCGGCGCGGCCTGAAAGTGAAAACGCTCCCAGCGGTCGTATTCCGGATGATCGTGACCTTCGACACCATCGAAACCGGCGCGCCGCGCCCAATCGCCGGTATTGCCGAACTCCAGATCGGCGGTGGTCAGGAACTCGCTACGGTAACCGAGCGGTTTCAACACACGCGGCAAGGCCTCCGGCAAATCGTAAAAACTATGGAATGACGTGCCGCCGTCGTCGCTGTAGCTGGACGGCGGATACAGCGGCAAAATCCCGGTCAATAACGCAATTTCGCCGTCCTCGGTAATAAAGCCGTTGGCGTAAAACTGGGTGTAGGCCCGTTGTTCGGCGGCAATCGCGTCCAAATTCGGCGTCCAGTCCTCGATACCGGAAAAGAATCGACTCTGGTAGGCCGACAGCGACTCGACCATCAGGACAATGACGTTGGGCCCGGCCGGCGCCGCCGTTTGACAACTCAAGGTTTCGCGATACCGCAGCGCATGACGGAAAGCCGGACTGTAAGGCGAGGCTTCGGACAGGATCGTCAGGTTGTAGTCGATGACGTTTTTGTAAATCCAGGCGTGGGCGTAGCGCTCGTTTTCCGCGAAGGCGGTAGCCAGCGGCAGACTGCAAATCAGTGCCAGCGGCCACTTCCGGCGGGTCGCGACGGCCGGAAACCGCGCCAGAACCCAGTAAGCCGGCAATATCGCCAGCGCCGCGCCCAGCAAGGCCAGCCCGGCATCGCTCAACCCGTAAATTTGCCGAATGTATTTCAGCGAATAATCGGTGTATTTAATAGCATCGCCGAGCGCTAGATGGGTATTGAAATTAACGATGATCGCGTAATCGATCCAATACACCGCCCATATCGCCAAGGCCGTCAGGCGTAACAGCGCTACCGCCGGACGCGGCAAGCGCGGCGACAGCGACACATATCCCAATAACAAGATCGCGAAAAACAGTACCGCGTCGTTGGCGATTACCTGCCCCAGACCCAGCCAGCGGGTGCCGGTGTAGTCGTAAATAAAGCGATCGACGTACAGCCCTTTCAATGCCAGCGGCGCGGCCAACAGCAGCCAACCCAGTAATTTAAGCATTTTGGCCTTCAACGGCGTTTGAGACGGAGAAATCGACACCATCCACGACGAAAAGCGATCCGCAATAGCGCGCCGTCAGCGGTGACCGGCGATCCAGCACCGCATCATCGGAACAAGACGGAACTATTAACCCGGCCCTATTGATCACAGGTATTTCGTTTGGGCTAAGCTCGTCGAAGCCTAGGCTGGTGGGTGCTTCGACAGGCCCAGGGCGAACGGTATTCAAAAGCCAGGATAATAGGTGATTGAGGCAGATAGTCCAGGTTTCCGGCATTCAGTTCGGAGACGCCGGCAAACCGGCCGATACGCAATTGGCCGCCGAGCGGAACGCGGAACCGCCGCTGAACGCAAGCCCGCCCACGTATCGGTTGGCGACAACAGCTTATTTCACGAAGCAGGCTTTTTCGGCCTCGGCGTCGGCTTCCTTCAATTTGGCGCGCAAGTCCTTACTCTGTTTGGCATCGCGGAAGGCCGCGCCGGATTCGCCGGGAGCTTTCTGCATTTGCGTGTAGGTGCGCGCCGCCTCGTATTCGGCAAAAGTCAGTTTCTCGGCGATCTTATCCACCTTGCAGCCGCAGGCGTATTGGGTGATGTAACTGCCGCTACCGCCGCGCTTGGCCATGCATTCCAACACGTACTCCACCCGGTCGCGGGTCGGAAAGTCGTTAATCCTGGCCGGCGCCGCTTCGGTGGCCGAGGCTTCGGCTTGGGTATTTTCCTGCTGGGCGGCGCAACCGGTCAAAAGCGCGATCGCGGCAATGGTCGAAAACAAGGTTTTTTTCATGGTGTATTTCGGATGGGGTTGATTGAAATCAGGGTTGGGCGGCGAAATCGACGATTTGCCGCAATTGCGGATTCATTTCCTTGGCAAACGCGTTCAAGGCCGAATTATCGGTGTCCTCGGGCAGCAAATGGGTTTTGACTCGGGTCTTGCCGTCGAACTGGTAGGTCACCACATTGCAAGGCATGAAGCCGATCGCGTGCGGCGTAATCTCCAACACCACCTTCGCCAGCGTCAGATTGCAAAATTGGACCGTGTCGTATTCTGGAAAACCCTGGGCGCCGCGATCGCGAATCACCTTGCCGACCCGGCTGTGGCCGGTGATCCGAAAGTTGTGCTCGGCGATCGCCACTTCCAGTTCCGCCAGCACCTCGTCGTAAGGCTTGACGGTTTCGACCTGGTAATACGGCACCAACTCGGTATTCGGCGGCAGCGCCGCGCAGCTTGCAAACAGCGGCAGGCTTGCGACAATGACGGCTCTCTTCAACATCGGCAAAGTTTATCATCATGAACGGGCAAAACACAGTCGCCGGCTTGGTCCTGGCGGGCGGCCGCGCCAGACGCATGGACGGCCGCGACAAAGGCTTGCTGCCCTTCCGAGGCTTGCCGCTGGCCGCTTACGGTTTGGCCGCGTTGCAACCCTTGGTGGGCGCTACCTGGATCAGCGCCAACCGCAATCGCGACGCCTACCGTCAACTCGGCTATCCGGTAATTGCCGACGCCAACACCGACTTCGACGGCCCGCTGGCCGGTATTCTGGCCGGCATGCGAGCCTGCGATAGCGAGATTCTGCTGATCTTACCCTGCGATACGCCGTTGATCGAAACCGCCGATTTACAGCGACTGCTAACCGCGTTAAGCGACGAGCCAGCGATTGCCGCCGCCCACGACGGCAATCGCTGGCATCCGACCGTCGCCGCGTTACGCACCCACCTTGCCGCCGATCTGCAAGCCTATCTGGACCGCGGCGAGCGCAAATTGCAACTGTGGTTTGCCGAGCACAACCCAGTCCTAGTAGATTTCTCGGATCGGCCCGGCATCTTCGCCAACGTGAATACCGCACTGGACCTGGCCGAGCTGGACCGACACACCTAAGTAGTGTTCCCGTTAGACGAAACCGGTCCGTGCCGGTATCATGCCGCTCCCAAATCCGCCGACTTTCCAACCCACATGACCGAAGCCACCATCACCTGCCCCAATTGCAACACTCAAGTACCGTTGACCGAATCGCTAGCCGCGCCGCTGCTCGCCGCCACCCGCAAACAGTTCGAGCAGCAGTTACAGCAAAAAGACCAAGCCATCGCCCTGCGCGAACAAGGTATTAAAGACCAGGAAAAACAACTGGCAGAAGCCAAGCGCGGCCTGGACGATCAAGTCGCGCAGCAAGTCGCCAAACAATTGCAAGCCGAGCGTCAGCGGGTCATCGAGGAAGAAACCCGCAAAGCCAAACAGTCTGCCGCCGCCGAACTGGAGCACAAAAGCCGAGAGCTGGCCGAACTGAACGAAGTATTGAAAGTCCGCGACGCCAAGCTCGCCGAAGCTCAACAAGCCCAGGCCGAGCTGATCAAAAAACAACGGGAACTGGACGACGCCAAGCGCGAGCTGGAACTGACCATCGAAAAACGCGTACAAACCAATCTGGCCGAAGTGCGCAACCAAGCCAAACGCGAAGCCGAGGAAGGCCTGAAACTGCGGGTGATGGAAAAAGACCAGACCATCGCTTCCATGCAGCAAAAAATCGAGGAATTGAAACAAAAAGCCGAACAAGGCTCGCAGCAACTGCAAGGCGAAGTGCAGGAACTGGAGTTGGAAAACCTGTTGCGCGCCAAGTTTCCGTTCGACAACATCGAACCGGTCGCCAAAGGCGAATTCGGCGGCGACCTGCTGCAACGCGTGGTCGGCGGCTCCGGGCAAGCCGCAGGCAGCATTCTCTGGGAAGCCAAACGCACCAAAAACTGGAGCGACGGCTGGCTGGTGAAACTGCGCGCAGACCAGCGCAGCGCCAAGGCCGACATCGCCGTGCTGGTCAGCCACGCCCTGCCCAAAGGCGTGGACAGCTTCGACGTCATCGATGGTATCTGGGTCACCGCCCCGCGCGCCGCCTTGCCGGTCGCCACGATACTGCGCCACACGCTGCTGGAAGTGGGCATGGCCCGCCTCGCCGCCGAAGGCCAACACGGCAAAACCGAGATGGTCTACCAATACCTGACCGGCCCGCGCTTCCGTCACCGCGTCGAAGCCATCGTCGAAGCCTTCTCCACCATGCAGGAAGACCTGGACAAGGAACGCAAAGCCATCACCAAACAATGGGCCAAACGCGAAGCGCAAATCGAGCGGGTGATGAATGCCACGGTGGGTATGTACGGCGATTTGCAAGGCATCGCCGGCAAGTCTTTGCAGGAGATCGAGGGCTTGGAAATGCGGGCGCTTGGAATGGATGATGAGTTGGATTGAGCTATCGACCAGCCGGTCGGTCTGGTTCCCAAGCTCCAGCTTGGGAACCCCGGCCTTGGAAGCTCTAGTTTCCAGTCTAGTTGTGGATAGGAAGCTAGAGCTTCCGAGGTTGCATTCCCAAGCTGGAGCTTGGGAACTAGCTCAGCTCTGAATATTAGCGAATATTCAGAAACATAGGATTAATTGCCATGTTAAAAAGAATAAAGAAAATTCAAAATATCGGTCGCTTTAAGTCGTGCCAACCAGGGAATGCCCAATTTGAAAAGATTACATTGATATTCGGTAGAAACACTTATGGTAAATCAACCTTGGGTGATTTGTTATCAAGCTTGGAAAGCGGAAACACCGATGCCGTCAAACAAAGAAAAACCATACCTGGCGACGGACAATCGCAACAAGCTGAAATTTCATTTTCTGTTGACGAATTACAAGGCGAGCAAACAATTAAATATTTAAATGGGACTTGGCTATCTGTTCCACCTGCTGGATTTAAAATAAAAATTTTCGACGATGGTTTTTATCACAACAACCTTTTTGCAGGACGACAGTTTTCCAGGGAAACTAAAGGCAACTTCAGTTTATTCGTACTTGGCGAACAAGGTGTCGCCAAAAGACTGGAAATTGAAAGCAAAAACAAGCAAAAAGGTGATGCGACACGAAAACGTAATGACTTACAGAAAGCAGCATTTAAAGATGTTGATAATTTATCGAATTTCATTGCATTGTCACCAACAGAATCATGCGAAGAGCTTAATCAAAAAATTGACTTATTGCGCAATGAGTATGGAAAACTAAGTAAGCAACAAAAAAGTGCCGCAGCAATTCAACAACGAAAAGAATGTGGAACCCTTGAATGGAATAACAACTTTTCCGCAGCATTAACCAAGCTAAATGATACCCTACAATCATCACTGCAATCTTGCCATCAAGAAGCCCAACAAAAACTCATTGAACACATTAAGACCAATTTCAATGGAAACCAGAATGCCGAAAATTGGATACGCCAAGGTTTAGATCAAAATAATTCAGAAACCTGCCAATTTTGCGGACAAACGCTTAGCTCAGAAGCATTGGCCTTATTGGAGATTTATCGGCAAAGCTTCGATACCGCTTACGACGAACATGATAAGCAAATACAACAAGAATTGGAAAGCAGCCAAGCTACGTTTATCAAAGACCGAATCAGTCCGTTGAGAATTGCCATTGAAAGCAATAAAGCGGCAGTAATGAGCTATCCTGAACTATTAGAAGATAATCAAGAAATTAAGGTTTTTGAAGCTCAAATAAATTCCTTGACTTTTCAGCTAGAAAATTTATTTTCTCAGTGGGAGCAACTGATAATTGATTCAAACAATGAACTAGATTTTGCATTAAAGAAAAAACTGGCTTCACCGCATAGGACTGTTGATACTTTACAATTTAATACTCTATTGCAAGTCAACACTAAAATCGAAGAAATAATTGATTCATACAACGGCGTAATTGCAAAGATAAATTCTATTTTTTACGCCTTTAAGGCATCAGTGCTAGATGATACTATTGCAAATCGGCTTTCCGCGATAGGTCGCGAAGGAAAGATAGAAGCACAAAAGCTCAAACGCCTTGAGTTGTCGGAACAATGTGAAAACTATAAGGATTTTGATAGCACCATTAAGAGATTAAAAGAAGAAATACCTAAACTTGAAGAGGAGTTAGAAGCAGAACAAAGTCAATTTCTTGATAAGTTTTTTGGTCGCCTCAATGCTTTTTTTAATCTTTTCGGTAGCCATGATTTTCAGCTTGAAAAAGGTTTGGATACTAAAGGGTATAAGCCAATTTACTATTTAAAAGTTAAATTTAATGGACATGATATTTCCGAGAAAAACTTAGAGCGTGTTTTTAGTGAGTCGGACAGAAGATCTCTAGCTTTATCGGTATTCTGGGCTGGAGTGGACGGTCTAAGCGATGAGGAAAAGAGAAATTGTATTGTGGTTTTAGATGATCCAGTCACATCATTTGACAATCATAGAATATCAATGGTGTATCAGGAAATTATCAAGCTATCCGACAATATTAGGCAAATCATATTGCTTAGCCATTTTGAACAAGGGGTCACCTACTTTTTAAATACTTATAGGTATAACAAACCGGTCAAGCTTCTTTCTATTGAACGTAAAGTAAATTCTTCAGATATTCACGTTGAAGAAATTGAAAACTTCATAAAGACGAACCATGAAAAGGTAGCACAAAACATTTTTCATTTTGTTCAAGGAACTACTAATACCCATAACGCTGGAGACTTAAGAATTTTTCTGGAAATCGAAATTAATCTTCGTTTTGCCAAACAACTTCTAGGTATCAACGAACAAAATCTTTCTGACAGAATAGACAAACTGAAGGAGATTGGAGCTATTTCCGAGATTACAACTTCTGAAGCACATCAATGGAGAGAAACTTTAAATCCTGCACACCATATTTGGACTGGTAACGACATAGAAGACCAAAGGCAAACCGCCACCCAGTTTATGAGCTTTATTTATTACCGATTAACACCACTTTGCTAGTGTTGCTAGTTCCCAAACCCCTGCTTCCGTTCCACCCAACTCACCATAGCCCATGCCCCGCAGCCGCTACCGAGTCCTGCAAAACCCCAGCCCGCACTTCCTGACCGCGACGATCAATCAGTGGCTGCCGCTGTTTACTCGCCCGGCGACGGTGAATATCGTGCTGGATTCCTGGCGGTTCTTGCAGCGGGACAGCGGGTTTCAGCTGTACGGTTACGTGATCCTGGAAAATCACTTGCACCTGATCGCCGCTTCTCCGGATTTGAGCCGGGATATGCAGCGGTTTAAGACTTACACCGCCAAGCAAATCATCGGTCATTTGCAACAAAACGGTTCGGCGCGGGTGCTGGAATTCTTGGCGCTGTTGAAGCGGCCGCATAAGATCGAGAACGAATATCGGGTTTGGGAGGAAGGTAGTCATCCGCGGCGGATCGAATCCGAGGCGGCGAGGCGGCGGAAGCCGGTTTACATCCACCTTGATCCGGCCAAACGCGGCTATGTGGGTTTGCCGGAGCATTGGCGTTATTCCGGTTCGCGGCATTATGCGGGCGCGGAGGGATTGATCGAAGCGGTCAAAGACTGGCGAGAATTTGGGAAGCTGGCGCTTCCGGACCTGGTTCGAAAGGCAGCCTACATCGGTTTAGCGAAAACGTGATCCGGCGCCATCGCCCCGGATTTGTTCAAGGCCGTCATGCGCGCCGGGAATCGGGCATCCAGTACCATGGATGGTATGGCTTAAATCCGTCCATGGCGTCCGGATTCGCTCCGAGCTCTAACGGGTCCGCCCTTCCCTGCCGGAATGACGATGCTTATTGAGTCATCTGACAAAGTTGAATGAAACCCACACCGGATTCCGGCGAAAGCCTCAGCACCGCGTATGGCTGGGTTCGGCCTAGCAAAAAAGACTCGACGCCGCATATCGCCGGGTCGCGGCCGAGCAAAAAAGACTCGACGTCGAGTATCGCCGGTGCTCGGGCGGGATTTGCCGATGGCATTCGCGTCCGCGCGGCGCGCTCCGGCGGACGCCCGTTCAAGCCGAGCGTTTCAGCGGCATTCAGCACAGGATTGGCGGCGCTTGGATTGGCGACATCCTCTAAGGACGCGCCGGTAGAAAAGGATCGAGCGGTTAACTCGGCCCCTTGTATCGCCGGCATTCCGTTCGGACTGGGCCCAGGCTGGCGCGCCCTTCGACAGGCAAACGGCATTGAAGGGCCGAGTTCGTCGGCTGGCTGGTCGGGCCGATGGTTTAATACCCTCGTGGTTCAGATCTTTAACCGTCTTTGCCCTGGAAATCCAAACTCGACGCTTGGTCCAAGGCTGGAACCCGCATCGTTTAGCGAAGCGCCGCGCCGGTCTGGCCACGGTCCGCTCGCGCTTTTATGCCGCCACGATTTGCATTGCGGTAGGTCGTGTGATAGAAATTTTTTCGCAATCGGAAAAAATCCGACTGCGCTCGGTGTCCGTCCGTCGAGAAAATTCGATTGGAACGAACGCCGATTCTCAACTCAATAATTACTATAAAACCGAGGAGTCCGAGTTATGAAGAACGCTCTAATCACCACTATCGCATCGCTGTTTCTTGCCTGGCTACCGTCGTTGTCGCACGCGGGCGACGCCGATACCTGCAAGGGTTGCCACAACGGTTCGGTAGCGCCCAGCTTCGAAACCTTGAAAGGCAAGTTCAAAACGGCCGACGAGTTGGTCGCCGGGGCGAAAGCCTCGAAAAACGACATGATGAAACCAATGCAGGCCGACACCGCCAAGTTGAAAGCGGCGGCCGCTGAAATCGTGAAATAAGCGCCCAGTCGGCCGGGTAACCGGCCACGGACTGTTAAGAGGAGCCCCGAGCGCCACCCGGCGTTCGGGGCTTTTTTATTTAGGCAGCGGTTCGCAGGCGGGCGGCCGAATACCCCCTACCCTCCCTTGACCCATCGGGTTCCGACCGGAACCGGCCCTATTGGCCAGGCAGAGCGAGTCATCGGCACAATCAGGGATTCCCGATGATTGAATTAGGAAGCTGGAACTTCTCAGGTTTGGGCTCCCAAGCCGGAGCTTGAGAGCCAGCGTAAATCCACTCAACTCCGCACGTTCGGTCAGGCGGCGGGATTCGGCGCTTGTTACAGTAAGCCTCGAATCAGGAGGTATTACCGTGACAGACACAGTAGCGAACGCGGCCTATGCGGCGCGCTTCGATCGGGTTTTCGAGTACATCGACCGGCACTTGTTCGAGCCGCTGTCGGTTGACGAATTGAGCCGGCAGGCACATTTTTCCCGCTTCCACTTTCAACGGCAGTTTTCCGCTTATACCGGGCTGAGCACGACCCGCTACGTGCAGCTATTGCGCTTGCGCAAAGCCTCGTATCAACTGGTGTTTCAGGAACGGCGGCCGATTACCGATATTGCGTTGGAAACCGGATTCGGTAACGCGGAATCGTTCTCTCGCGCCTTCAAAAAATGCTTCGGACAAACGCCGACTCAATTCAGAACCCAACCCGCATGGCAGCCGTGGAACCAGCGCATGCGCTTACCCCAACGTATCAGGAGTCACTTTATGCAAGTCAACATCGTCGAATTTTCCGAAACTCTGATTGCCGTGCTGGAGCACCGCGCCGCGCCCAGCCTAGTGATGGACACGGTTCGAACCTTCATCGATTGGCGCAAGCAGAGCGGCCTGTCGCCGATTGCCACGAGCCGGACCTTCGGTATCGCCTATGACGACCCGGCCGTCACACCGCCGGACGAGTTTCGCTTCGATGTCTGCGGCGAGGTCGAGCAAGCCGTGCCGGCAAACCCGCAAGGCGTCGTCAACAAACGGATTCCGGAAGGACGTTGCGCCGTGGTGCGCCATATCGGCTCGACCGACCGCATCAGCGATAGCGTGTACTACCTGTTCCGCGACTGGCTGCCCGGCAGCGGCGAGGAATTGCGGGACTTTCCGCTGTTTTTTCACTATATCAAGCGCGTGCCGGAAACGCCGGAACACGAACAGATCACGGATATCTACCTGCCATTGGCCTAAACGCCAGCACTCGAGCGGCCGTGTTAGCGCGATTCGCGGCCTCTTGCGTCCAATGCGTCCAGCATCGCGCTCGGTTCCGGCCAAACTGCCCGCCCCGCAATCATCCGGTCGAGCTTAAACGACCGGCGACAGCGCCGCGCGCCGTTACATCCCGTCCAAAATGCTTTTCTTCTTTTCCGCGTACTCCTCGGCGGTGATTAACTCGGCTTCGAACATTTTTTTCAGTTGCGCGAGTTTTTCCATCGGATCGGCGGCGACCGGCGCGGGCGTGCCTCCGCCGGCCGCGGGATTGTTCATCGCTTGCGCGATGTTCTGACCGAAACTGATGCCGGCGCCCAAGCCCATGCCCATCCCGGCACCGCCGCCTTCGTTGCGGGCGGCTTCGCGCATCGCCTCCAATTGCTGAATGCGGGCGTAGTCCAGACCGACTTCCTTGGCGGCCTGGGCTTCGGCGGTCATGTCGGCGATGCGGTTGATGCGTTTCAGGGTGTCTTCGTCGAAGTCGGTACCTTCGATTCTGAAGTCGGTGATCGCGAAGCCCAGTTCCGCAAACATCGGCAGCAACTTTTGCAGCACGCCGGCGGCGATTTCTTCGCGATTGGTATCGATATCCAGATAACCGAAGCGGCTGGTGGCCAGAAAATCGGCCAGCGGCTGGCCGAGCCGCGCGACGATCACGGTACGCAATTGCTCGGTGGTGAAGGTCTTTTGCTCGCCGACCACGTTGACGAAAAACCCGGCGGGGTCGGCGAGACGGTAACTATAATTGCCGTAGGCGCGCAGACCGACCGGAAATTTATAGGTTGGGTCCAGATATTTGATCATCGAAGTGGTACCCCACTTCTGATCTAAAATCACGGTCTTGCGGTAGAAATAAATGCCGACCTTGTACTGGCTTTCGAAAAACTGCATGAAGCTGGCAATCGTGGTCCAAAACGGGATGTTGTCGGTCTGCAGGTTGTAGGAGCCTTCGGTGTCGAACACCGCCTGCACTTTGCCGCGATAGACGAAGATGCAACCCTGGCCGGGGCCGACGATCAAGGTCGAAGCGTTTTTGATTTCGTCACCGTTGTCGGTCCATTGTTCGAACAAGGCGTTCGGCGCCGGCTGTTGCCATTCGATAACCGAGCGCAGTTGGCGTTGCAAACCGTCGAAAAGTCCCATGATTGTCCCCTGAGAATAAAACTTGGAAACCAACTATAGAGCACGGCGGTGAAAAAGCGATGAAACGATATTTGGCGGCAGACTATCAGGCCCGGTTATGGGAGGCGATCAAGCATATCGAACGCGGTTCGCAAGCCGAAGTCGTGGTGGTGTTCCGGGCGCGCTCGGCCGAATACGGCTCGGTGCCGTTGGTCTGGGGATTGGCTGCGGCCTGGCTGTGTTTTACGCTGCTGATGTACGCGCCGGTCGAGTTCGAAAACTGGCTAATCTACTACGCCCCGCTGCTGACTTTCGCTTTTGCTTACGCCGTCGCCACGTTGCCGATCATCAAGCGCTTTAGCGTACGCCGGGCGCGTCTGGACAAGGCGGTGGAAATCCTGGCTCGGGCGATCTTTCAAAAAGCCGGCATTCAGCATACGAGCGGCAAGACCGGCTTGCTAGTGTATTGCTCGCTGTTGGAGCGGCGAGTGTTTCTGTTGGCGGATCGGGGACTGGAGCAGGCGATTCCGCAACCGGTTTGGCGGACGCTGCAAGCCGAGTTCGACGCGGTCTTCGCCGCCGGCCGGCCGGAACAGGCCTTGCTGCCGGCCTTGGCGAACACCGCCGACGCCTGCGCCCGCTACCTGCCGGTGCGCACCGGCGACCTCAACGAATTGCCGGACCGGCTGGACGTCGATTTATGAAAAAGTGGCTTGCGATCGTAACGTTGGTCGGTTTGACCGTTTCCCAAGCGCTGCCGGCCCGGCCGGGCGGCGGGCATTCCAGCAGTTCGCACAGCTCATCGAGTTCGCACAGTTTTAGCGGCGGCTCCCATTCGAGTTCCAGTTGGAGCACCCACGGCGGCGGATCGTCGGCCGCTCATCCGATGTCGACGCTGGAAGCCTTGGTCCTGTTTTTAATCATCGCCGCGATCGTCATTTACATCATCCACCAACAATCGCAAACCCGCGCCATCCCCGCCACCCCGCCGCCGGAAGTCCGCGTCCGCCGACAAAACGGCATTGCCGAGCAAGTCGCCGCGCTGAAGCGGCTGGACCGCCACTTTTCGGCGATCGTGTTTCTGGAATTCGTGCATTCCCTGTATTGCAAATTTTACGAATACTCAACCAAGCCGGAATTCGAGTACTTGTCGCCATTCTTAAGCGCCGAGCTACAAGGCCATTTCAGCAAAGCCCAACCCTGGACCGTCAGCGAAATCGTCGTCAACGGCATGCGCTGGCTCGCCGTCGACACGACCGGCGCCGACAGCGACAGTATCGACATCGAGATCGACGCCAACTACAGCTTGGACCTGCAAGACGCGCATTCGCGCTACGCCGTCGTCGAGCGTTGGCGGCTATACCGCCGCAAGGGCTTACTGTCGGCGGAACCTGAAAAAATGCAGACCCTGAGCTGCCCGCAATGCGGCGGCCCCGCGCATTTTACCGATACCGGCGTGTGCGGCTATTGCGGCGCGACCGTGCAAAAAGGCGGCGAGCAATGGTGTCTGGGCAAGCGCATCGTGGTCGGTACCCACGCGGTACCGGTGGACGAAGGCTTGGCGGCCTACGCCGAAGAGCAAGGCACGCAAGCCGTCACGATCAAACAAAGCGATCTGATCGAACAAATCAATGCTTGGCAGCAACGATACGGCCTCGCCGATTGGACGCCGTTCTGGGCGCCGTTCGAGAAAGACGTCGTTCGTCAATATTTCTTGACCATTTACGGCTGCTGGAGCCGGCGCGAATGGCAAGCGGCCCGGCATTTGCTGTCGGACCGGCTCTACGAAACCAACGCCTTTTGGCAAAAAATGTACGTCGCGCGCGGCTGGTTCAACCGGTTGGACAATCTGCGGATCGAGCAAGTCGTTTTGGCGAAAATCGATAGCGACCTGTTTTACGAAGCCGTCACCGTACGCATCTTCGCCGCCTGCAACGATTACACCGAAGACGGCAACGGCAAACTGGTCGGAGGCTCCAAATCCAAGTTGCGGCGCTATTCCGAATACTGGACCTTCGTCCGCCGTACCGCCGCCGAACGCCGCGACCAGCCCTACGCGCTAAGCCAATGCCCCAGTTGCGGCGCCCCGGCCGACAACATGGGCCAAAGCGGCGAATGCGGTTATTGCGGCAGCAAGATCAGCACCGGCCAGTTTTCCTGGGTGCTGTTTTTGATCGAGCAGGACGAGGTGTATGCGGGTTGAGGCAGGGAAGCTCCGAATTTATGTGCCTAGTTGCGATTGACATGGGAATGCTCTTACATTCCGTTGGTTAAGTTTTGATGTAACAGAGCCTCCCATCCATAATCAGTTGTTTTTTCGAATACTCCCATATCCTAGTAACCGACAAAACCACCTGAATCTGACCTTAACAAGATTGTGCTAGAGCGAGAAGCTTCTCAGTATTTATCGCAATGGCGCCACAAAATTTCCATAGACAAAGGCGAATTGCGTGATATACCATGCAAAATAAAAGGATTTAACGTCATTCGTCGCCACTTTCGTCAAATTGTTTGTGCTGATCGTTTCGCTACAAATACGTCCTAGGGCCAGCCAGTGGCAACTTAACTGGCACGTGAGAGTCGAGACTTGTCGCTAGCCCACATTCCTTAACAAATAGAGGAAATTATGCAACTGGATTCACAACGTTTTAATCTCAATTCGATTTGTGCAGTTTTCCTGACGGCCAGTTTGACGATCCACACGCAAGCGGCACGGGCGTCGATAATCTCAGTCAACGCTGCTCCCGGTATCAACGGCAACACCGGAGTTTCTGGAAACCCTGGAAGCGACGGGGCGGCGGCTAGCGGAGGCCAAAACGCGATTGCCGACGCGGGTTTTACAGTCGGCAATTCAGACATCGAAAATTCCGCCATTGCTTACGGCGGTAATGGGGGCAACGGCGGTAGTGGCGGAAACGGAAATTCTAGCGGTGCCGACGCGGGTCGCGGCGGCATTGGCGGTAATGGGGGCAATGCCAGCTCTCAAACGGGAAGCAGCGCATTCGTTACGAATACTGTCAGTGCTTCTGCAACGGCGATTGCCGGCAACGGCGGCGGCGGCGGCTCGGGTGGTTCCACTTCAGGTGGTGGCGTTAGTGGTATGCCCGGTGCTAGCGGGGCCGGTGGAAATGCCGTGATACAAGCGAACGCTATCAACACCGGTAGCGGGAATGCCTATGTCTACGGAAAAGCGGTCGGTGGCCAGGGTGGAAACGGATATTACGGCTCGGCAAACGCGGGTAACGGCGGATCGGCCTCGCTGGGCGGAACACCCTCGGAAGCACTGTTGGCTAGTTCGACTATCGGCAATGTTTCCGCCACAGGCATTGCTAGCGGCGGCAACGGTGGCTCGTCTCACGGTTACGCAGGCAGTGGTGCAAGCGTTACGCTGATCAACAAAGTTGATGGTGCCACCAGCGGCAAAATTAATCTTTTCCAAACCGCCAGCGGTGGCAAGGGTGGCGACAGTGACGGCGGTGGTGCCGGAGTGGGCGGCCTAGCTGAAAGCTTTCTGTCTAAAAGCAGCGCCTCCCAATCGTTGAAAGTGACTAGCAATGCTCTCGGCGGTAACGGCGGCGCGTTAAGTGCCGCTACCGGCAAAGCCGCAGACGGCGCCTTAGCGTTTAGCAGCAGTTTGGCGGTCAACAGTGCTGGCCGCGCGATCAGTAACGGTAACGCACGTGGAGGAATGGGTGGCTTTGGGTATAGAGGAGCGGCTGGTGGAAATGGCGGAGCTGCCACGAACGAGAGTAAGGCGGAAACCCGCGGCGCCGATCAACCGATTGAAGTCAAGGGCAATGCGCAAGGTGGTAATGGCGGCGACTCTAAATCGAGTGCTGCCGGCAATGGCGGCACGGCAACCAGTGAAAGTATCGGCCGTTCCGACGACGGCAACGACGTTTACACCTACGACCAAGCGCGCGGTGGAGACGGCGGTCTGCTATATAAAGGCTCTGGAGTCGCCGGAAACGGGGGTAATGCCGACTCCCGCGCGGAATCTAGCAACCAAGGCACGCTCAAAAAAGGCAGAAAACTCTATGCATCCACTACCGCGCACGGAGGCAACGGAGGATCGGCTTTTTTGGCTGGAAGCGGCGGAGACGGCGGCGGCGCGAGTGCGATCAGTGCTGCGCGGAACAATGATCCACTCGGAAATAGCTGCGTTACACTGATCTGTTCTGAAGCTACCATTATGACTACCTCATCAGCCACCGGTGGTGACGGCGGTCGCGCCAAAGGTATCGGTAAGCAAGGCGGCTCCGGCGGTACGGCGAGAGGATCGGCTAATGCTCAGTCAACCGGATTAGTCAACGTGGGCGCGCAGGCATACCTTTTCGGCGGATTTGGAGGTATCGGTGAAGAAGGCGCCGATGGCGGTAACGGAGCGAATATTACAGCCCAAAACGTCGTCGAAGGCGCAACTTTCGGCTTCTTATCATTGAGCCAACAAGTTACTGGTGGCGGCGGTGGACCAGCTTATGGCGGCGGCAACGCTGGTTTGGCCGGAAGCGCGATATCCGTCTTGAACAACGGCAATACCGGGGGCAACGGCATCGGCTCGAATAGCTCCGCTTACGGTGGTTTCGGCGGCTCAGCTAATAACGGTGGTCTAGCTACCAGCGGCGGTTCAGCAAAATCAACCGTCGAATTGATTCAGGCAGGAAGCGTCTTCGGTTCGGCAAACGCAACGGGGGGCGACGGAGGCTTTAATTATGGCGGTTTCGGCGCCGGTGGAGATGGTGGAATTGCTCTGATCAGCGGCTACGGTGAATCCACCGATGACGGGGGAGTGGACATCTCCGGATCGGCCACAGGGGGTAACGGGGGCAATGGGTACAATAGCACCATGTCCGAGCGCATCAACGATGGCGGCAACGGGGTATCGGTCAAGTTAAATAATGTCGTCGATGGCAAAACCGCCGGCACTTTAACACTAAACCAAATCGCCACCGGCGGCGGAGGCGGCGGAAGTGAGAGTGGAACCCCCGGTATTGCCGGTAGCGCTTCCAGCAGCCTGAGCAAATCGACATCTGCACGTTATTTGTCGCTCGGCTCCTACTCATACGGTGGTGCGGGCGGTGACCTCGCCAAGGCTGGCGGAACCGCAGGTGCGGGTGCGTCAGGCACTTCATACGTCAATGCCAAAAACAGTGGTTCAACGTCCGCCACCGGCTCCGCAAATGGTGGTCGTGGTGGTACAGGACGCAACGGCGCAAACGGCGGCAACGGCGGTAACGGTGTGAATACCGTCATCGCCGACGGCAGCAGTATTGATTCCGTAATCGGTTCCGCTCAGGGGGGGGCAGGTGGCGGAGTTAGCAAAGGCGTCGGCGGCAACGGCGGTTCGGCGTCGTCTACCGTTGTCGCAAACGCTAGTAACGACGTAAACTATTGGAGGGCTTCTGTTACTTCATCAGCTACCGGTGGAAACGGCGGCGGAGGCGCTGAAATAGGCGGGAGCGTGCAAGGTGGAAACGGGGGCTCGGCCAGCGCTTATACCAGCGAAAGTACTTTCGGCGACTCGCAGACGGTGGAAACTAGGTCCACCGCCACCGCTCACGGTGGAAACGGCGGATCTGGGCGGGGAATAGGCCATACCGGTGGGAATGGCGGCACGGCAACAGCGAAAACCTCCGTCAACTTCAAAGGAGGCTACGAGGAGGCCAACACCTATCAATACGGCGGTGCTGGTGGTAGCGGAGAGGAAGGCGCAAACGGCGGCTCAGGCGCCGATTCAATCGGCATTAACCTCGTTAGCGGACCGACTTCGGCTGGCTCGGGTCTTCTCACTCAGTTCGCTTACGGCGGTGACGGCGGAGACGCAAACGGCGGCGGCAACGCCGGCTCGGCAGGCAACGCCGAATCCGTTTTGACAAACATCATCCTCGGAGGCGGCCCACTTGACCTCAGTAGTTCTGCTTACGGTGGTCAGGGCGGAAACGCATACGGCGGTGGTAGCGCCAGCAACGGTGGTTCTGCTAAATCACTAGCGCAAACTGGCTCGGGCTACTACGTAATTGCTAACTCTCACGGAGGCGACGGCGGTCAAGTTGATACTGGCGAAGGTGTAGGCGGCAACGGCGGTAACGCCGATGCGCTAGCTAGTGTGACATACACCGAAACCAACACTGGTTATTCGGCGGACGCGGGCGCCAGTGCCGTCGGCGGCAACGGCGGCGGCGACTTAGGCCGCGGCAGTGCTGGTAACGGCGGCACCGCGGTTGCCACCGCCACCAACCACGCAACCGGTTACACAAGCGCTCATTCTTACGCGGCAGGCGGCCAGGGTGGAAACAGCTCTTTTGTTGGGCAACGCGGCAGCGGAGGCGACGCCATTGCTCGTGCCAGTGCCGACAGTGATCACGATTACGCCACCGCGTACGCCGACGCCTACGGCGGTACTGGCGGCGGTTCCAATCGACCCAGCGTTATCAAGGCTGACGCCTCGGCAGTTGGTGCCATCGGCGCAAGCGCCGACGCTTCGACGCATTTCCGCGATATGATGCTAGTCTCTTCCGCGCAAACGGCGAAGGGCGTAGAAGGAAATGCCGACGCCCAGTCAGCCATAGGCCAGACGCTGGCCACACAAGCCGACGCGGCTGGTAAGCAGGCGGTAGCGTTCGGCACAGTGTTGCCAGATAATGACGACGCCTTGGCATTGCAGGCAACCAGCCCCACCGTACTACATGACTTCGATGTAGGCGGTGCCAGCCAAATATGGCTACTAGGTACGCTAGGAGTGTCAAACGAATCCAACGATACTGGTTTTCACGACTATCATGCTAGTTTGCGCCTCAATCTGGACGCCTCCGCCTACGACATGCATCAAGACTCGCTACTAGGTCTGATAAACCCGGTATTTGGATCCAATAACCTTGCAGCCGGCGAATCGTTGAATTTCGATATCAATGTATCCGGAGCGAACGGAGGTTATTCGAACAGCTTTAGTTTCACCGATCTAACTGATTTCTCCGATCCGGACAGCGCTGCTAATTTTTTCTCGAACAAAACTCTGGATATGGGCAATTGGTATGGTTGGATCAGCGACAACAACCGAATATTGAGTATTTCGTTTAGCTTGAATCTGCACAGTCAAACCAACGGCAGTGGTCTGAACTTTAGTTTGATAGCGGGCTCTAGCCCCGCCCCCGTTCCGCTCCCCACATCCATCTGGCTATTCGTTTCGGCTCTGTTTGGTTTTGCTCGCATTCGTCGCAACCACTAAACGTTCCGATGTCACTTCGTCACCTTGACGACCGCAAGACGGCGGTGTAACACAGACCGCCGTCTTCATTTCGAGTGACGGACGCGCACCGGCATTTCAGCGCGACGCCTTACCAGCCGACTTGGATAACATAACCTCTACGCTGTCAAATCCGCCACTCCTGTTAGCTGACAAGACGACTCCCGATCGATCAGCACCTGTCAAACGAAACGCCCCCAGTCAACATATCCTCGTCACTATCTTTTCAATTGGAGAAAATCGCTATGAGTACGTTATCCAAGCTTTCTTATTTTTCTCGCAGAACACTTTGGACTTTACCGTTATCCGCCGCGCTGAGCTTCGGTTCGCTGTCAACGGCGGCGGCAACCTCATTCTCGCGCGTCGATTTAGTCACCGACGATCAGGCGGCTAATCCGGCGCAAATTACCGACACATCTTTGGTCAATGCCTGGGGAATCTCTTACGCGCCTACCGGCCCGTTTTAGATCTCCGACAACGGCACGGGACTCTCCACGCTATACATTGTGAATCCGAGCACCAACGCCACCACGAAACTGGATTTGAACCTGTCGATTCCAGGCGCCGGCAACGTGACCGGCCAAGTGTTCAACAATAACGCCGCTGCCTTCAACGGCAATCTGTTTATCTTCGTCAGCGAAGACGGCACCGTATCTGGCTGGCGAGGCGTGGGCAGCTCAGCTGAAACGCTGATCACCGGGTCCAGTCAAAATCTTTACAAAGGCGTGGCGGAAGCGGCCTTGTCCGGAAACAGCTACCTGTATGCCGCCAATTTTAAATCCGGTCGTATCGACGTTTTCAAAGGCACGCCGGCGGCGGACGACTTAAGCGGTCAATTTACCGACCCCAATTTGCCGAACGGTTACGCGCCCTTTAATATTCAAAACCTGAACGGAACGCTCTACGTCACTTACGCCTTGCAAGACGCAAACTCGCCCGACGAAGTGGCCGGCGCCGGCTTGGGCTTTGTCGATGCCTTCGATTTACAAGGCAATTTACTGCAACGCGTCGCCAGCCAAGGGACGTTGAATGCACCGTGGGGATTGGCAATCGCGCCGGCATCGTTCGGCGAATTCGCCGGCGATTTATTGGTAGGCAACTTCGGCGACGGCACCATCAGCGCGTTCAAGGCATCGGACCATAGCTTCGGCGGACAATTGACCGGTACCGACGGCAATCCGCTGACCATCGACGGTTTGTGGGCTTTGTCGATCGGAAATGGCACGGCGTCTGGCAGCCTCGACAAGCTTTATTTCACGGCCGGCCCAAACGATGAGACTCACGGACTTTTCGGTTCGATCGCAGCCGTGCCGGTTCCGGCAAGCGTTTGGCTGTTCGGCCCAGCGATCCTAGGTTTGATGGGCCTGGGTCGAGCTAAAAGTTGATTGAGTCATTCTCGTTAATTCACGGATGAGGCGCATCGGCGGAGAACGATGCGCTTTACCGACATCATCCGTCCCGAGCAACTCGACCGGACGGACCGGAGTCAACCACGACTCGGATGTTTCTTGTTTAACAGCACCGGCACCAGCGACAGTGCCGCGACCAATAAAATAGCCGCAAGTACCTGCGGCTCCAACAACTGGCTAAACGACGCGATGCGTTCCAATTTTTCGCCGCCGTTGGCGTAAATCAACGAAGTCGGCAACACGCCCAATATCGTACTCAGACAATATTGCCGAAACGATACTCTGGAAATCCCGGCGGTGATATTGATGATAAAATACGGCACCACCATGACCAGTCGTAAACTCAGGAAATAATAAAAGCCATTATGTTCCAACTCGGTATCGATATTTTTTATTCGATCGTAATAGCTTTTTTCAAACCACCCTTTTAACGCATAGCGGCTAATGGCGAACCCGACCAAACAGGCTAAAATAGTCGCCCCGACATTATAGATAGCTCCCAGATAAAACCCGAAACAATAGCCGCCCAACACTTTTATCGCCGCGGCGGCCGGTACCGGGGAGTTGACGAAAACGACACAAGCCAGAAAAAACAAAACCACCGAAAACGAGTAATGATCTTGAATAAACCGACTTAACCAAACTTTATTAGTTTTCACCGTTTCCAGCGTCAAATTGTCGGCATAATAGATTGAAACCGCCAAAAACAAAATAAATAACAATGCCCAAGTATATTTTTTTATTTTCACAAAACCGCCATTTCCGAATAAATTCTTAGCCGTATTACCCTGAAAACTCAGCCAGAGCAATTTTGGTCTGACAATCGAATTTTGGCCTGAAACTCTTGGCGCGAGACAAGATAGTTCCGGTATTGGAACGAACTCGATCGCGGCTAAAGCCGCTCCCACACCGATTTCTTTGATTCTTCCGCGAGGTGGAAATCGCATCGGGATCGTTAGCGGCTCCTCCAGAGCCCGAGCCGTTATCTAGTAACGCTTCCCACTTAGCCCCGCACGAAATCTCTGAATGAATACCACGCAAGGATGACGACAATAAGACAACGCCGTTCGACCAAGTGCGTTTGAACTGAAACCCAGCGAAGATCGCCACTGGCGACAATCAACCGTCATTGTGAACCGATAGCTGGTAAAATTGGCGGATCGCCGACATTCGGCGGCATTTCGAGCGATCAATTCCAATAAGTCCATCATGAGTACCCAACCCAGTTCCGACCTGACCACTTTCGAAAACCCCAGACCGGCGCGCGATTTCACGATCCGTATCGACATTCCGGAATTCACCTGTTTGTGCCCGATGACCGGCCAACCGGATTTCGCCAAATTGACGCTCGAATACGTGCCGGATCGGCTGTGCGTCGAATTGAAATCGCTGAAGCTATATATGTGGACCTTCCGCGAGCGCGGCGCCTTTCACGAAGCCGTCACCAATGAAATACTCGACCACATCGCCGCGGCGACCCAACCGAATTTCATGCGTTTGCGCGCCGACTTCAATGTACGCGGCGGGATCTATACGACGGTGGTCGTCGAACATCGCAACCCGGCTTGGCAAGCGCCGACGCCGGTCCAGTTGCCCTGATCCGATCCGTCCGATGAGCGGTAGAACCTTCTACAACGCCGACATTGCCGTCGCTCTGAAATACGACGGCAAGAACGCGCCCAAGGTCACCGCCAAGGGCGAAGGTTTTACCGCTCAACAAATTCTGGCGATTGCCGAAAAACACGACATTCCGCTACAAAATCAACCCGAACTGGCGCGCATTCTGGCCCAGGTGCCGCTAGGCGACGAAATTCCCGAACAACTCTACGTCGCCGTCGCCGAAGTCATCGCCTTCGCCTATCTGATCGCCGGCAAAACGCCCGACCTGTAATCCATGAATTTAAAAGAATTGTTAACCGTCCTGCCGCAATACGGCTTGCCCCATCACGCGCTGTCGAATCTGATGGCCAAGCTGACCCATTGCCGAAACCCGACCTGGAAAAACCTGTTCATCAAGACCATCGTCCGCCTGTACGGCGTGAACATGGCGGAAGCCAAATATCCAGACCCGGACAGTTACGCCAGTTTCAACGAGTTTTTCACCCGCGAATTGCAAGACGGCGCCCGCACTTTTGCGTCGGGCCGCGACGAGCTGGCTTGCCCGGCGGACGGCGAAGTCAGTCAAGCCGGCACGATCGAGGCCGGACGAATTTTTCAAGCCAAGGGCCACGACTACAGCGTGCTGGAGTTACTGGGAGGAGACGCGGAGCGCGCTGCGGCTTTCAGTGACGGCCGGTTTGCCACGATTTACTTGTCGCCCAAGGATTATCACCGCCTGCACATGCCGTTGGCCGGCACACTGAAGGAAATGATCCACGTGCCCGGCCGGTTGTTCAGCGTCAATAACACCACGGTCGGCGCGGTGCCGAATCTGTTCGCGCGTAACGAGCGGGTGGCATGCATTTTCGACACCGAAGCCGGGCCGATGGCCTTGATTTTGGTCGGCGCCATCTTCGTGTCCAGCGTCGAAACGGTCTGGCACGGCGTCGTCACGCCACCGACCGTCAGCCAAGCGCGGGTTTGGCAATACGGCGCCGACGCACTGACGCTAGCTAAAGGCGCCGAGATGGGCCGCTTCAACATGGGTTCGACGATCATCGTCCTGTTCGGCCCCGAGCAAGTCGCCTGGCATGCCGATCTGACCGCCGGCCGGGCGGTCCGGCTGGGCGAAAGCATCGGTAGGCATTTGGTTTAACACCCTTAAAATGCGATCGGCGGCGGGCTATGGCATAATGCGCGCCTGTCCGCCCCCCGGCCGGACCGCTAACAAAACGATAACAATTAGAGGACAACAATGAGTTTCTTGATTTCAGACGCGATTGCGCAAACCGCACCCGCCGCCCAACAACCCGGCATCGAAGGCATGCTGTTTCCGCTTGGCATCCTGATCTTTTTCTACTTCCTGTTCATTCGCCCGCAATCCAAGCGCAACAAGGAACAAAAACAAATGCTGGCCGCGCTCGGCAAGGGTTCGGAAGTGGTCACCAGCGGCGGGATACTGGGTAAAGTCGTCGATCTGGACGACAACTTCGTCAAATTGGAAGTCTCAGACAACACCTTCATCCAAGTCCAACGCCACGCCGTCGCGACGATGATGCCAAAAGGCACGTACAAAACCCTGAACAAAAAAGCCTAACGACTGCTCACAACGCCGCCCTCGATCCGCTCGCCCCTCCGGCGGCCTAGCTCGCGCAGCTATTAACGGAAACCTATGCAAAATCATTTTCCAGTCTGGAAGAACCTGATGGTTCTGACCCTTTTGGTGATCGGCACGCTCTACTCATTGCCGAATCTGTACGGCAACGATCCGGCGGTGCAAGTGGCTTCGTCCTCCGCCACGCCGTTGCAACAACGCCAAGCGGACGATGTCGCCGCCAGCATCCGCGACGCCGGTTTCACGACCAAGGCCTTCGAATTTACCGACGGCAAGGTGCTGGCCCGTTTCAACAATACCGACGAACAAATGAAAGTCGCCGACCTGTTGCGCGACAAGCTGGCCGAGCAAGCCACGGTCGCGCTCAACCTGGCGCCGGCCACGCCGGATTGGTTGCGCATGATCGGCGCGGAGCCGATGCATCTGGGTCTGGACTTGCGGGGCGGCGTGCATTTCCTGCTGGAAGTCGACATGGACTCCGCGTTGAAGCAAACCGAAGAACGCTATAACAACGACATCCGCACCGCCTTCCGCGACGCCAAGGTCCGTTATCAGTCGGTCAGCAAGGAAGCGAACGGCATCAAGGTGGTGTTGCCGAACGAAGAGGCCAGGGTCGCGGCGGCGGCGGTATTGAACAAGGATTTCCGCAATCTGGACCTGAAGGAAACCGGCCCCAACGAATTCACGTTGTCGATCACCGAGCGCGAATTGCGCGACATTAAAAAATCGGCGCTGGGCCAAAACATCACGACGTTGCGTAATCGGGTCAACGAGCTGGGCGTGGCCGAACCGATCATCCAGCAGCAAGGCGACAGCCGTATCGTCGTCCAACTGCCCGGCGTACAGGACACGACTCGCGCGAAGGAACTGCTCGGCACCACCGCGACGCTGGAATACCGCTTGGTCGACGTCGAACACGACGTGCAATCGGCTCTGTCCGGACACGAACCGGCCGGCGCGCGCCTTTACAAAGACAAAAACGGCAATCCGATTTTGTTGAAACGCTCGGTCATCGTCACCGGCGACCAAATTACCGACGCTTCGTCCGGCATGGATCAGGACGGCCAATCGGCGGTCTTCATCACCTTGGACGGTGCCGGCGCCAAAAAAATGGGCAAATTGACCCAGGAAAATATCGGCAAGCCGATGGCGGTCGTCTTCATCGAATACAAATCCGAGACCCGCGTCGTCAACGGCGAGAAAGTTCAACACAAGGAAAAAGTCGAAAAAGTCATCAGTGTCGCGACGATTCGCGACAGTTTCAGCAAACGCTTCCAAACCACCGGTCTGGACAGCCCAGAGGAAGCCCGCACCTTGGCCTTGTTGCTGCGTGCCGGCGCATTGGCCGCACCGGTCGAGATCGTCGAGGAACGCACTGTCGGCCCTAGCCTGGGTCAGGAAAACATCGATCAGGGCATGAACTCGATCGTCGCCGGCTTCTTGCTGGTCGTGGTCTTCATGGTGATTTACTACCGAGCCTTCGGCCTAATCGCCAACTTTGCGCTGCTGTTCAACGTGGTACTGCTGATTTCGATCATGTCGGTGCTACAAGCGACGCTGACTCTGCCGGGCATGGCCGGTATCGTGTTGACGGTGGGCATGGCGGTGGACGCCAACGTTTTGATCAACGAACGGATCCGCGAGGAACTGCGTCACGGCAACAGCTTGCAAACCAGCATTTACATGGGCTACGAAAAAGCCTTCGCGACGATTTTGGACTCCAACGTGACCCACTTCATCGTCGCGATCCTGCTGTTCGGTTTCGGTACCGGCCCTGTCAAGGGCTTCGCGCTGGTTCTGGTAATCGGGATCGCCACGTCGGTGTTTACCGCGGTCACCAGCACCCGGATGCTCGTCAATTGGTTCTACGGCAGCAACAGCGACCCCAGCAGGCTGTCGATCTAATCCGCCCGCACCGCTGTCCGGAAGCCCGGCCGATACGCTGGGCTACTCCGGCACAGGCGCTCCATATGCTTGGCCGGGTTTCTCATCACCCCGGCGAACGGGTTATAATGCCCTATTCTATTTTTTAATCATAAACCTACGGGAGTTAAATCAATGGCCATCGAACGTACTTTCTCCATCATCAAGCCCGACGCCGTCGCAAAAAACGTGATTGGAGAAATCGTCAGCCGCTTCGAAAAAAACGGACTGCGCGTCGTTGCATCGAAAATGCTGCAATTGACCCAAGACCAAGCCGAAGGCTTTTACGCGGAACACAAGGAACGCGGCTTTTTTAAAGACTTGGTCAGCTTCATGACTTCCGGTCCGGTCGTCGTACAAGTGTTGGAAGGTGAAAACGCCGTTCTGAAAAATCGCGAACTGATGGGCGCGACCAACCCTAAAGAAGCCGCGCCGGGCACGATCCGCGCCGATTTCGCGGTCAGCATCGACGAAAACGCCGTCCATGGCTCCGACGCTCCGGAATCGGCCGCCAGAGAAATCGCTTACTTCTTCAGCGCGAATGAACTCTGCGACCGCATCCGCTAAACCGGCATTGGTCAATTTGCTGGATTTCGACAGAAAAGGTCTGCAAGCCTTTTTTGTCGAACTCGGCGAAAAGCCGTTTCGCGCCACCCAATTACTGAAGTGGATTTATCAGGAAGGCGTTGCCGATTTCGAGCAAATGACCAACCTGAGCAAATCGTTGCGCCAGCACTTGCGGGAACATTGCGAAGTCAGGGCGCCGGACATCGTCACGGAACAATTGGCAAGCGACGGCACCTGCAAATGGGCGATGCAAATGCGCTGCGGCAATCGGGTCGAGACGGTCTATATTCCGGAAGATCGGCGCGCGACCTTGTGCGTGTCGTCGCAAGTCGGCTGCGCGCTGGCCTGCAGTTTCTGCTCGACCGCCCAGCAAGGCTTCAACCGCAATTTAAGTACCGCCGAGATCGTCGGCCAGCTTTATCTGGCCCAACAACGCCTCGGGCCCGAGCGCCGCATCACCAATGTCGTGATGATGGGCATGGGCGAACCGCTGTTGAACTTCGATAATGTCGTCGCGGCGATGAATCTAATGATGGACGACTTCGCCTACGGCTTGTCCAAACGCCGGGTCACTGTCAGCACCTCCGGCGTCGTGCCGGCGATGAAAAGACTGGGCGACGTCTGCGACGTCAGCATGGCGGTATCGTTGCACGCGCCGTACGACGAACTGCGCGACCAATTGGTGCCGATCAACGTCAAATACCCGCTCGCCGAACTGATGGACGCTTGCCGCGACTACGCCAAGACCGGTCCGCGCAAGCATATTACCTTCGAATACGTGATGCTGGACGGCATCAACGACGGCGCCGAGCACGCGCGCGCCTTGGTCAAACTGTTGAAGAACGTCCCGTCCAAGCTCAATCTGATTCCGTTCAATCCGTTCCCGCAGTCGTCGTACCGTTGCTCCAGCAGCGCCAACATCCTGCGCTTTCGCGACATTCTGCAGGACGCGGGACTAGTGACCACGATACGCAAAACGCGCGGCGAAGATATCGACGCCGCCTGCGGCCAACTGGTCGGCCAAGTCCAGGATAAAAGTCGCCGCCATCTAAAACTCCAAGCGATGCAGGCGCACGGCAGCGGCAATGTCGCGTAAACCGATACGATACTGGGCTATCTGCGGCATCGCCGGTCTTCTGACCGGCGGCTGCGGCTTGCTGCCCGACATCAAGCCGTCGATGAGCAATGCCGAAAAGGCCACGCTCAATCTGCAAATGGGCGCTCGCTATCTGGACATGGGCATGTTGGATGCCGCCCGCGAAAAATTGCAAACCGCGCTCAGCCTGGACTCCGGCAATGCCGAAATCCATAACACATTGGCGGTGTTTTACGAGCGGGTCAAGGACTACGACGCCGCCGACGACAGCTATCGTAGCGCCTTAAGCCGCGACCCCGCCAATTTCAGCACCTTGAACAATTACGGCCGCTTTCAATGCGAACGCGACCGGGTCGACCAAGGCGTGGAACTATTGAAGCAAGCGCTGGACTCGGCAATGAACACCCGGCCGTGGTTCGCACTGACCAATCTCGGCGCTTGCGCGCTCAAGCAAAACGACGCGCAGCAGGCCGAAGGCTATTTCCGCCAAGCCTTGCAAGCCCAAAACGAATACGCTCCGGCCTTGCTGGAGATGCAGAAAATCAGTTATCAGAACCGCCAATATCTGTCGGCGCGCGGCTTCCTGGAACGCTATCTGGCCGTCGCCAATCACACCCCGGAAACCCTGTGGCTGGCTTTTCAAACCGAACGCTCGCTGGGCAACGGCAAACTGGCCGAAGAGTACCGCGACAAACTCCTATCCGCTTTCCCGGCTTCGAAGGAAGCTCAACTCGTTAAATCCGCGATTAGCAAGTAAACCCAACATGGCAAAACAACAGCAGGCCATACAGGCCATCCGAGGCATGCACGATATTCTTCCCGAGCAATCGCCGCACTGGCAATGGCTGGAAGGTCATGCCCGCGACGTGCTCGGCGCCTACGGTTATCAGGAAATTCGCCTGCCCATCGTCGAAAAAACCGAGCTGTTCAAACGTTCGATCGGCGAAGTCACCGACATTGTCGAGAAGGAAATGTACACCTTCGATGACCGTAACGGCGACTCGCTGACTTTGCGTCCGGAAGGCACCGCCGGCTGTCTGCGCGCCTGTCTGGAACACGGTTTGTTGCACAATCAAAGCCATAGGCTCTGGTATTACGGACCGATGTTCCGCCATGAACGTCCGCAAAAAGGCCGTTACCGCCAGTTTTACCAGTTGGGCGTCGAAACCTACGGCATGGCCGGTCCCGACATCGATGCGGAAATGATTTTGTTAACCGATCGGCTTTGGAAACGCCTCGGTATCCGCGACATGGTCGAACTGCAAATCAACTCGCTGGGTACCGCCGAAGAACGGCTGGCCTACCGCGGCACGCTGGTCGAATACTTCAATCAACACCTGGATTGCCTGGACGAAGACAGCCGCCGCCGCCTGGACTCCAATCCGCTGCGCATTCTGGACAGCAAAAACCCCGACATGCAGGCGATGCTGCGCGGCGCGCCGGTTCTGCTCGATCATCTGGGCACAGATAGCCTGGCGCATTTCGACCGTCTGAAAGCCACGTTGGACGACTTGGGGCTGAAGTACGCGATCAACACCCGTCTGGTACGCGGCCTGGATTACTACGGCAAAACCGTGTTCGAATGGGTCACCGAACGCCTAGGTTCGCAAGGCACGATTTGCGCCGGCGGCCGTTACGACGGCCTAATCGAGCAACTCGGCGGCAAGGCCAATCATGCGATCGGCTTCGCGATGGGCATGGAACGCATTCTGGCGCTGATCGAACAATTGGAACACGTCGACATTCCGGCCGGCGTCGACGTTTATCTGATCCGGGTCGGCGAACAGGCCGAAACCGTCGGCATGCGTTTGGCGGAGCGGTTAAGAGACGCCCTGCCCGGCTTGAAAATCCAGGTCAATTGCGGCGGCGGCAGCTTTAAGAGTCAATTCAAAAAGGCCGACAAATCCGGCGCAGAATACGCGATTATCATCGGCGACGACGAAGCGCAAAACCAGGTCGCGGCGCTAAAGCCGTTGCGCCTTGAACAGGAACAAACCACGCTGGATCATCAGGCGCTCATCGAAACCTTGCGCGCCTGGCAACAGCAACGATTTCACACAACCGCAAACTAAGTAGAGAATTACCGTGGCAATTTACGATACCGAAGAAGAACAACTGGAACAGTTGAAAAAATGGTGGGAAGCCAATCAGACAGCCGTGATTGCCGGCGTCGTCACCGCGCTGGTCCTGGTGACCGGTTGGAATCTGTGGCAAAACCATCAAACCGATAAAAACAGCCAAGCTTCCCTGATGTTTCAGCAGATGCTGGAAAGCGCGAATTCCGGCAACCGCGAATCGACCGAAAAACTGGCCGAGCGCCTGCCTAGCGAGTTTCCGTCAACCGCTTACGCCGAGTTCGCCGGCCTGGAATTGGCGAAATCCAAGGTCGAACAAGGCGATCTGGAAGGCGCGAAAACCCTGTTGAAAAAAACCGTCGAAACCACCACCAGCGACGAACTGCGCCATGTCGCTCGCCTGCGTCTGCTCCAGTTGCTGCTGGCCAGCCGCGAATTCGAACAAGGCCTGCAACTGATCGCGTCGGTGGACCCCGCCAAATCGGAAGGCTTTGCCTCCGCCTACGACGAACTGCAAGGCGACTTTTACGTCGCCCTGGACCGGCCGGACGAGGCCCGCAACGCTTACCAAAGCGCGATCCGCACCGGGCAAGCCACGCCGCTGACTCAATTCAAGCTGGACGATCTGAGCACCGAAACGCCGTAACGCCGCCAGCCGCCAACTAACCCTCATTCAATGCATATGCCGACCAGGATTTATCGACTTCACCCGCTGGCCGCTCTGATCGCCTGCCTGCCGTTACTCGGCGGTTGCGCGGGTCTGGATGCCGGCCGCGACTTCATCTCCGGCATCACCGAATACATTACCGGCGACGACGATAACGCCGACCCGCCGGCGACGTTGCAAGAATATACGATGGAAGTCCAGCCCGAAATCGTCTGGAAGGAATCGATCGGTAGCGGCGCCGACGAAAAATATCTGAAACTGATCCCGGCCGCCGCCGAGGGCAGCGTCTACGTCGGCGACCACAAGGGCCATTTGCAAGCGCGCGGCGCCGGCAACGGTAGTTTGACCTGGGAAAACAATAGCGAGTACAGCTTTTCGGCCGGCCCCGGTCTGGGGCCGCACAGCGTCATCATGGGCACCAGCACCGGCGAAGTGGTAGCTTTCGACAAGGGCACCGGCGAGCAACGTTGGAGAACCGACGTCCCCAGCGAAGTACTCGCAACGCCGGTAGTCAGCCACGGCATCGTCCTGGTCCGCACCACCGACGGCAAGGTTCTCGGCTTGCAGGAAAACGGCGGTGGCGTGTTGTGGTCGTTCGAGCACAGCGTGCCGGCCCTGAGCATACGCGGTACCGGCGCCCCTATCGTCATCGACGACAGCGTCGTCATCGGCTCGGCCAACGGTAAATTGCAGGCCTTACAGTTAAAAGACGGCAAGGCCTTGTGGGAAGCGACAATCGCGATTCCGAGCGGACGTTCCGAAGTCGAACGCTTGGTCGATCTGGACGTCGATCCGGTCGCCGCCCGCGGGGCGATTTATATCGCCAGCTTTCAAGGCGGCACCTCGTCGGTGTCGGAAGTCGACGGCGATGTGCTGTGGCGCAACGAAGCCGTGTCGTCGTATAGCGGCTTGAGTCTGGATTACCGTTATCTCTACGTCAGCGATACCAAAAGCGAGGTCTGGCAGTTGGATCAACGCAGCGGTGCGTCGCTGTGGAAACAAAAGGATTTGCACAATCGGCAATTGACCGCCGCGGTGGCCTACCAAAACTATGTGGTGGTCGGCGATTACGAGGGCTATGTGCATTGGTTGTCGATTACCGACGGCCGCCAATTGGGCCGCATCCAGGTCGGCAAGGCCGCGATAGAGGCCAAGCCGGTCGTCGTGGACGATACCGTTTATGTTTACGCTAAAGACGGCACCTTGGCCGCATTGAGAGTCCACTAAATCATGCTACCCGTCATCGCCCTGGTCGGCCGTCCCAATGTCGGCAAATCGACGCTGTTCAATTATCTGACCCGCAGCCGCGAAGCGCTGGTCGCCGACTATCCCGGCCTGACCCGCGACCGCCAGTACGGCCGAGTCAAGCGCGGCGAGCGCGACTGCCTGGTCGTCGATACCGGCGGTATTACCGACGAGCGCGACGGCATTGACGTGTTCGCCAAGAAGCAGGTCGAAATCGCGCTGCAAGAAGCCGACGTGGTGTTCTTTTTAGTGGACGCCCGCGACGGCGTCAACGCGTCGGACGAAGCCATCGCCGACATGCTGCGCAAGTTGGGCAAACCGGTGGTGCTGGTCGTCAACAAAATCGACGGCATCGACAGCAACACCGTCGCCAACGATTTCTACGGCTTGGGTCTGGGCGAACCGGTGGCGATCGCCGCCGCCCACGGCCGCAACGTTCACGAATTGCTGGGCCAGATCGACACGCTGCTGCCGCCGCAAATCGACGAGTTTCAGGAAGTCGATCCCGGCATTGCCATTGCGGTCGTCGGTCGGCCCAATGTCGGCAAGTCCACGCTGGTCAATCGCCTGCTCGGCGAGGAACGGGTCGTGGTGTTCGACGAAGCCGGCACCACCCGCGACAGCATTTACATTCCGTTCGAACGCGACGGCAAAAAATTCACGCTGATCGATACCGCCGGCATGCGTCGCCGCTCGCGGGTATCGCTGACCGTCGAGAAGTTCAGCATCATCAAGTCGCTGCAAGCCATCGAAAAAGCCCACGTGGTGATTTATCTGATCGACGCCCGCGAAGGCATCACCGATCAGGACGCCCACATTTTGGGCTTGGTATTGGAAGCCGGCCGGGCACTGATTATCGGCTTGAACAAATGGGACGGCCTGAACGCCGAACACAAGGACTTCGTCAAGAAGCAGATCGAGATGAAATTGTCCTTCCTCGATTTCGCCGAAAAACATCCGATTTCAGCGCTACACGGCAGCGGCGTCGGCAAGCTGTTCGATGTGGTGCATACCTTGTACGACTCGGCGATGGTGGACATGTCCACGCCGCTGTTGACGCGGATTTTGAGCGATGCGGTCGCCGCCCACCAACCGCCGCTGGTCGGCGGCCGACGCATCAAGCTGAAATACGCGCACCAAGGCGGCCGCAATCCGCCAGTCGTCGTGATTCACGGCGTACAAACCGACGTGCTGCCCGGCGCCTACAAGCGCTATCTGATGAACTATTTCCGCGTGCAATTGCGCTTGGCCGGCACACCGGTCCGGCTGGTGTTCAAATCGCCGGAGAATCCGTTCCACGGCCAGAAAAATCAGCTGAGCGACCGCCAAGTCAAAAAACGCAAACGGCTGATCGATTTCAGCAAGCGCAACAAATAGTAAACCCGCGAACGGAGCCGAGCTTCGACGCCCGGCTGTTCTGTTCCGCCATTCTCGGAGAACTGCATGGCCACCATCACCTTCCAAGGCAAACCGATCAATACTTGCGGCGATTTACCGGCTATCGGCGCCAAAGCCCCGGATTTCAAGCTGACCAACCGAAAGATGCAAGATGTCGGTCTGACCAGCTTCGCCGGCAAGCGTAAATTACTGAATATCGTCCCCAGTTTGGATACCCCAACCTGCGCCACCTCGACCCGTAAGTTCAACGAGAAGGCCGCCCATCTTCACAATACCGAAGTCTTGGTGATCTCGGCCGACCTGCCGTTCGCCCAGGTGCGCTTCTGCGAAATCGAAGGCATCAAACATGTCGGCGCGCTTTCGACATTCCGCTCCGGCTTCGCGCGCGATTACGGCGTCGAATTGCTGGACAGCATCCTGGCCGGCCTGACCGCGCGCGCGGTCTTGGTACTCGATGAAACCGATACCGTGATTCATGCCGAACTGGTCGCCGAAATTGCCGACGAACCCGATTACGCGGCAGCGCTGGCAGCTCTCTCCAAAGCCTGATCAGCCGAATTCGCAACGCTTTCTTAAGGAGCAACCACGATTTCAACCGCTTTCACGGTCGAAATCGTTGTGCTTCGGCGGAATTTACCAAATTTTGCATTTTAAAGGCAGTACAACTCGAACGCGCGACCAACCCACGAATAATGGCCTAGGAACATAATCTTGCGCCCTTACTGGATAACTTTCCAGTTCCGCCGCCAAGCGACTCGGGACGCTCCTCCTCAAAACGCCGAGACCGAAGGTCTCGCCCGCTAGTCGATTTCCAGATAAAATCAAGGTGCCCGTTGCTTTTTTAGGCGAAAAAACCTCTATTTACCAGGGTAATCGCGCTAAAAAGCAGCATTCGAAACCAATTGCCTACCCATCCGGTCGTTCCTTAATCGGCCGGATCAAATAGCAAGCAGGGTAGGAGCAGCCTGGAAAACGGCCATTAATGGATAGCAAGCTCTCGGCGCGCCGTAGCGTCGTACGTCGCCAAGCAGAACGCAGAACTAATCCCTATGCTTTCAACAGCGAGGAATGGATTGCGATGATGCGGGAACAATATCTGCTCTGGCCGAAATTCGACCGGCGAGCGGGAGATAGGCGTCAGTCCGAACGCCGTGCGATGGACAGGCGCGCCTCGTTGCGCTCCGCCGCCACCGAACACGCTTTCCGCCGGGTTCGCCTGCTGTCCGCCGACGATCTGCTCAACGACGACGAAAAACAGATGATCCGCGAGCTGTTCGCGGACGACGATTAGTCGCCGAGCAGGATGTCGCCGCCGTGGCGCGCTTGCAACGCGAATTTGTCCTTGCTGCGCCGGACCCAACCTCTGGCCTCGACTTGCCGGCCGACATAGGACGCAAGCGGCGGAAACAAAGACGCATAGCGATTTTCCACCGCGACGGCCACCCCGTCGGAAAATTGCAGATAGCTATATTTCGCGGTGCGTTTGATACCGCTAATTCGGCCCGTCAACCGCTTCCAACCGTGATAATTTTCGGCGTTCAAGCTGGCATAGGGTTGCGCCGCGTACTCGGACCGGCCCCAAATACCCAAACCGGCTCGTTCGGCGTCACGTTGGGCGGCCAACAGACTATCGACATATTTCAGGTTGGGCGGAAATATATTGACCATTGCCAAACCGGCCCGAATCAACTCCAGATTGACGAACTCACGCGACTCGGTAAACACGTAAGCCAATCGGCGTTGATATTTGTCCTGCTTTTCGACGTCGCCTTCCAAATACACTTTTTGGCGTTCCAACTTTGCGCGCAGCCAGGCCTTGGCTTGTTCTCCACCCGCTTCGGCGGACTTGTTGCGACCAGCGACTTCCGGGGTATTCACTCCCAGAAATCGGATTTTTTCGCCGTTTGCCAATAAAATAGTGTCGCCATCGTAGACCTTCTCGACTTCGACTAGCGCGACACCGGGATCGACGCTCATGACCTCGGCGGTTTCGGTACCCCGGTCCGAATAATGTCGCCGACCTTGCGCATCGGTCCAACGATAAACGTCGCCGCCCTGGACCCCCGAGACAAGCAGCATGCCCAACGCGCATAATACCCACCGCTTCTCCATCACTAACCGCTAACCATGACTGAACACCCCGCGATTACCGCCACCCGCCGTTGGCTGGAACACTTTGTGATTGCCTACGACATCTGCCCTTTCGCCCGGCGCGAGCATCAACGCGGCAGCATCCGATACAGGCTCGTCGCAGGCAACAGCCTGGAATTCGCGTTGGAAACCTTGATTAGCGAGTGCCTGCATCTGGACGCCGAACCGGAAACCGAAACCACCTTGTTGATTTTTAACGAGGACTTTCAGAATTTCGACGATTTCCTGGACCTGTTGGCGATTGCCGAACAGTTGCTGAGCGATCAGGACTACGAAGGCATTTACCAGCTGGCCAGCTTTCATCCCGACTATTGCTTCGACCGCGTCGATGCCGAGGATGCCGCCAATTACACCAATCGCGCGCCGTTCCCGATGCTGCATCTGATCCGAGAAGCCAGCATCGCGGCGGCCCTGGCCCATTACGCCCATCCCGAAACGATCCCGGAACGCAATATTGCGTTGACCCGGCGAATGGGGGTGGAGAAATTACGCGACATCCTCGCCGGTTGCTTTCAGGATTTGGAGTAGTAGTCGAAATCTTCGGTCTTTTTCAACTTAAAATTCGGCTCGACATCGATTCGAACGTCTTTAAGCTTTTCCTTGGGTTCGGCTACCTTGGCTCGGACTTCTTCCAGAAAATCCTTGAACCAAGCCTGGTCGATCACGTCCGCCATGTCCTCGTCTTGCAGTATGTTGGGCTCGTCAGGCAGGCTGCCGTAATCGCGGGCCGTCCGCAAAGCCGCCAGGCAAGCCTCTTGGTCGCCTCGTAACGCAAAAATGCAAGCCAAGTTATAAGCGGCGCTACCTGTTTGAATGTAGCACGCTTTTTCGAAAAAACTCTCGGCCAATTGATACAAGCCGGGCTTGCTCTCGTCCGGACTGATCCGGGCCAATTCCATAAATGCCACGCCGCCGTCGATGGCTGCCCCCAGATAATTGGTCGCGATCAACAGACAAAACGAAAACTTGGAAATCGCGTCCTCGTAGATTTCGACCGCCTCCTGACCTTGCTTGGTCTTGGCTTCGTGCAATAACGCAAAACCCCAATGATACAAGCCGTCCGCCACCAGGGGCTGGTCGGATACCACGCTGGCGAAACCTTGATAAGCGCCCTTGAACAATTGCTCGGCCCTACCGCCGTCGGCTTTGCGGGCTTGGGCAACTTGCTTGATCGCCGCATCCAACGTCGAACGTTTTTTAATGGAACTCAATAACGACATCTAAAATCCTCGCTGATGGTTAACCGATCGGGTTGCGTTAAAATAGCCGTGCATACTACACCATCGCCCAGCCGCCGGAAAATGTTAATGACCGACACCGCCAACCCTACCGAATTCGCCAAAATCAATCTGGAAACCTCCGCCATCGCCTGGCGGGAATTGCAACGTTTCTTCGCGGCCGGACTGGCGATTGCCGTCGCCGCCGATTTGGATTTAGTAGACGTGGCTTGGCAATTCTCCCAAGACAACAAGGCCCAAGTCGAGCAATGGCTGAATAGCGGCCGTATCGGCCATGTTAGCGACGAGCAAGCCGGACGCTGGTATGCCGACGACAGCCTGGTTTGGGCCGTCGTCGTCAAACCGTGGGTGCTGGTACAAGCGCGCTGAGTGCTCAATCGATCAGGTATTTGCGTTTAAGCCAGTAATCGGCGCTGACGTAACGGCCGCCGCCCAGAAAAAACAACGCAACCAATAGCACGAAATAGGTCGCCGCGAATTCGATCCCGTTGTTCAGCATCGCCAGACTGCCGAATTCGGTCAAATAGGCGTAATCGCCCTGAGCCTGCAAAATCTCCTTGGCCTTGTCCAATCGTTCGATCGCCGCCACGGTGCGATCGGTCGCGAATAGGCCGCTACCGGTGGCGATGGCCAGCCAACCGTTTTGCCAATGCGCGGTCACGGCCGCCACCACCATGATGACCGACAACGGCAGGCTGATCACCCGCGTTGCAAAACCGAACACTAAAAACAAGGCGCCGAAGGTCTCGACGAAGGCCACCAGAAACACCAGCACATACGGTGCTGGCAAGCCCAAGCCCCATTCCGCATTGCCGAACCATGCGGCGGTGTCGGTAAAGTTGGCGAATTTCTTGGTTCCGGCCATCCAAAATACCGGCGCCAAATACAGCCGGATCAGCAGCGGCGCCAGAAAATCCAGACACCTAGCGGCATCGCAAGCCCTTCGGCACCAACGCGCCGCGACCGGCACCTTTTCGGCCGCGATGTTCATTAACGTGGCAAACGTCGTATTATTCATGCTCTCCCCCTCGAAATGTTCGTTTTTATCATGACTGGCTGTTCTTCGATCTTCGCCGACATTCCCAGCCGATTGCCGGCCGAATTATGCCAAACCTTGCATGCCGCGCCTACCGCCCGCATCGAGCGCATCGTCTCGCGGGGCCATGCCAGCGCTCCAGACGATTGGTACGATCAAGCCGAGGACGAATGGGTCATCGTTCTGCAAGGTCGAGCCAGACTCGCGTTCGCGGACCGGGCGGTATTGGAGATGCGGGCCGGCGACTATTTGCTGATTCCGGCGCACCGCCGGCATCGGGTCGATTGGACCGATCCCGACACAGAAACCGTCTGGCTGGCCATTCATCTAGAATCCAAATCGACTAGCGTCTAAATCCAGCTCTCGGTCACGCAACCTTTCCGAACTTCTCGACAGCCGCCAGCCATCTTACTCCGCCTCGTCAGTTCCGGCGACGTTTTGGAAACGACGCTCCCAATCGAGGTCGCCGCTACGCCCGGAATACGGTTCCAACGCCTGAAAATCCTAGCAACGCGCCCTAGCCAGCCATTTGCGCAGCCTCGACTAAAATTAACTGACCGGCAATAGTGTATTTGCTCTACGTTATTATCAATGATACATAACGGCTGATATACTTTGAGCCCAGTCTTTGCCGGCTAACCACGAGACTCCGAAACCGGACCGCCGGAAGGAGCCGTCGTCCGACAAACTAACCAGGGATACCGTGATGATTAATTGCCCATTCTCCACCCCCACTTCCGGCCGCTACCTGATTGCGATGGCGCTGGCTGGAGTTAACGCAAATCCGGCAGACTGCGCCGAAGCAAAAACCTACACCAAACCCGCCGTCACAGCCTTCTCCAGTCAAATGGACGATGCGTTGTTGGGCGGCGGTAAATTCGAAAAGCCGGTCTGGAATCTGCACGATGCGTTGCAGTTACCCAAATGGTTGGACATATCGATTGAACAGCGCACCCGCTACGAAAGCCTGGATGGACGCTTCACAGCAAACGCCAAGGGAGGCGACCAACAAATTCCATTGCAAACCGACTTGTGGTTGCAAGCGCACCTCGGTCAATTCCGTTTCGCGACCGAATTCGTGGATTCGCGGGCCTTAGGCGCCGACAGCGGCTCCGGCGTTAACAACACTCACGCCGATACCGCGGATTTTCTACAAGGTTATATTGCTTGGGCGGACCAAAACGTGTTTTACAGTGGCTTAGGCACCGAAGTGGTCGCCGGCCGGCAAACCCTGAATTTGGGGAGCCGCCGCCTGGTCGCCCGTAACGCGATGCGCAACACCATGAACACCTTCACCGGGGTAAAACTGCGGGTTCTGGATTACGACAAATGGCAATTCACCAGTTTTGTGACGATGCCGGTGCTTCGCTACCCGAACACTGCCGTCGATATCCTCGACGAGACCCACGAATTCGATGAGGAAGACACCCATACTTGGTTTTCCGGCGGCTTTTTAGAGGTTTTCGACATCGGCTGGGGCGTCAACAGCGAGGTATACCTGTACAACCTCGACGAGGGCGACAGCATTCGCAATCAAACTCGCAATCGCCGTTATTTTACGCCGGGCATGCGTTTTTACCGAAAACCCGGCAAGGACAAATTCGACTTCCAAACCGAAACCATCGGCCAATTCGGGACGGTTCGCGCATCGACCGCCGCCTCCGCCAGCCTAGATCAAGAACACTCCGCCTGGTTCCAACATCTGGATGTCGGCTATACCCTGGGAATCCCTTGGTCTCCGCGACTGGGTCTGGAATACGATTACGCCAGCGGCGACCACGATCCCAACGACAACAAAGATCAACGCTTCGATACCTTATACGGCGTCAGACGGGGAGACTTCGGCGCGACCGGCATCTATGGCGCCTTCGCTCGCAGCAATATCAACTCGCCGGGCTACCGCATCAATCTTGCACCGACTTCGGCAGTCCAGCTCGGCCTGAGCCACCGTTTTTTCTGGCTGGCCGAGGACAAGGACGGCTGGACAACTTCCGGCACCGCGACCACCATGCTGCGCGACAGAACCGGGAAGACCAAAAATTTCATCGGCCAGCAACTCGAATTGACCGCGCGCTGGGACTTTAACAGCAGTCTGAATTTCGAAACCGGCTGGACTCACTTATTTAAAGGAACGTTTGCCAAAACGGCGACCAACGCACCCGCACCTCAGGACATCGATTACTTCTATGTGCAAAGTTTGTTTCGGTTTTAACGCGCCACCTCACGTCGCGACTGATCCGATAGGTCAAGGGTTTTTAGAAGGCCAGTTAGTAAGATGACCGGTAACGGATTCCTGATTCGGGTGGCGGCGACAGACCCGAAATTGCTCGGTCTAAAAAGATTCGGCAGTCACGAACTCCGGTAGCCAGTATCGATCGGTGGGCGCGGCTTCACACCAAGCACGTTGATGACCGAAACCCTATCCCTGATCGGCGAGGCTTTCGCCGTGCCGATTCGTGCCGGCACCCATTTGCGTCAGTTTGAATTTTGAACCTGCTGTTTTAAACCTTTGGGAGAACCCTATGATACATCGCCTTACCCTTCGCGCCATCGTTCTGGCGACCTCGCTATTGCCCGCGTCGTCGGCCTGGGCCGCAACCACGCTGGTCGCGGTCGCCGCCAACTTCACCAAACCAATGGAACAAATCGCCGCCGAATTCCAGAAGGCCACCGGTCACGAGGCCAAGCTGTCGTTCGGCTCCTCGGGCAAATTCGTGTCGCAGATCGAAAACGGCGCGCCGTTCGAAGTCTTCTTGGCCGCCGATCAGGAAAGCGCGGTCAAATTGGTCAACGCCGAGTTGGCGGTCGCCGACACTCGTTTTACTTATGCATTGGGCAAGCTGGTGTTGTGGTCGGCAACGCCGGGCTTGGTCGACGAGCAAGGCGAAATCCTCGCCAAGGGCGGTTTCAAACATCTGGCGCTGGCCGATCCCAAACTGGCGCCTTACGGTGCCGCGGCGATTGACGTTTTGAAAAAACTCGGCTTGCGGGAGAAATTGCAGCCGCTGATCGTTCAAGGCGAAAATATCTCGCAAACCCATCAATTCGTCAGTACCGGCAATGCCGAACTGGGCTTCGTCGCCTTGTCTCAAGTCATCGATAACGGCAAGATCGGCAGCGGCTCGGGCTGGATCGTGCCCAGCGATAGCTACAACCCTATCCGGCAAGATGCAATCCTGCTTAACAAGGGAGACGAGAATCCCGCCGCGCAAGCATTGCTGGAATTCCTAAAAGGGCCGGCGGCCTCGACCATCATCTTGAAATACGGCTACAGCCTGCCCAGCCAACCCTAAGCATGCTCAACTCCGCCGATATCGCCACCTTGTGGCTGACGTTTAAAGTCGCTTGCCTGGCCACCCTGATCATGCTGATTCTGGGTACGCCGCTGGCGTGGTGGCTGGCGCGCACCCATTCCCGTTTCAAAGGATTCTGCAACGCGTTGGTGGCCTTGCCGCTGGTATTGCCGCCGTCGGTGTTGGGCTTCTATTTGTTGGTGACGCTGGGGCCGAAAGGCCCCATCGGCAAACTGACCGGCGAATTAGGACTGGGTACCTTGCCTTTCACCTTCCCTGGTTTGGTCGTGGCCTCGGTGTTTTATTCGCTGCCCTTCGTCGTTCAACCCCTGCAGGCCTCGTTTGCCGCAATCGGACGACAACCCTTGGAAGCCGCCGCGACGCTACGGGCCGGACCGTTGGATACCTTTTTCAGCGTCGTGCTGCCATTGGCGAAACCCGGCTTCATGACCGCGACGATTTTAGGTTTCGCGCATACCGTCGGCGAATTCGGCGTGGTGTTGATGGTCGGCGGGAATATCCCGGACCGGACCCGAGTAGTATCGGTACAGATTTATAACCACGTCGAGGCCATGGAGTACGAACAAGCCCACTGGTTGGCCGGCGGCCTGCTATTGTTTTCCTTTACCGTTCTAATGGCGTTGTACAGCGCGTTGAAAACCCACCCCGTCGCCCATCAACTTAAATGACCGCACCCATCCGCGCCGAATTCGACCTCGACTACGGCGAATTTCGACTCAATGTAGATTTGGTGTTGCCCGGCAGCGGCGTCTCGGTGCTGTTTGGACATTCCGGCTCCGGTAAGACCACGCTGCTGCGCTGCATCGCCGGTTTGCAAAAATCCAATAGCGGCTTTTTGCAGATCAACGGCGAAGTCTGGCAGGACAGCGAACGCGGGCTGTTTTTACCAACCCACCAACGTTCGTTGGGCTACGTATTTCAGGAAGCCAATCTATTTCCGCACCTGTCGGTCAAGGGTAATCTGCAATTCGGTTTGAAACGCACCGGCCAAGCCGGCGTCGACCTGACGCACATTCTGGAACTGCTGGGCATAGACCATTTGTTGGCACGCATGCCGGACGCGCTGTCCGGCGGCGAGCGCCAACGGGTCGCCATAGCGCGGGCATTGGCCCTGAACCCTAAAGTACTGCTGATGGACGAGCCGCTGGCCGCACTGGATTTCAAACGCAAGCAAGAAATCCTGCCCTATTTGTCCCGCCTGCACCGGGAACTGAAAATCCCGGTGGTCTACGTCACGCATTCGCAACAGGAAGTCGCTCAACTCGCCGACCATCTGGTAATAATGGCCAACGGCCGCGTTTTAGCCGCTGGCCCGCTCGCCGAAACCCAGAGCCGACTGGATATGCCGCTAGCTCAGGACCGCGAAGCAGCCACGGTTTGGCAAGGTCTAATTCAAAGTCATGAATCCGATTACCATCTAACCCGCGTGGAAACCGCCGCCGGTTCGCTGAGCTTGGCGGCTTTACCCGCCGCCGCGGGCACGCCGCTACGCCTGCAAATTCAGGCGCGGGATGTCAGCATCGCGCTGGAAAAACCGGCGGCGACCAGCATCCTCAACGTATTGCCCGCGACGGTCACCGGACTTGCCGCCGAATGCGACGGCTTGTGCGTGGTCGGCTTGCAAGTCGGCCCGTTGCCGCTACTGGCGCACGTCAGTCAAAAATCCGCCGTCGTGTTGGGCTTAAAAACCGGCATGCTGGTCTACGCACAAATCAAGGGCACTTCCATCCTGAACTAAGTCGCTTGGGGAGACGTGCCCAAACCGGGCATCCAGAGCCCGCGCGGTTTCAAGGCGACTAGACTGTGACAAAGTTGCCTAAGGCCTTATAATCCGAAGGGTTTACCATCTCAACACCATGGAGTTGAACCGTGAAAACACTATTGGCCCTGGCCGGTTTAGGATTGAGCATGTCCGCCCACGCGACGATCACCGGCAGTCTGATCAGTTCCGATTCGCTGCAAAGCTACTCGATTAACGACTTTTCGTCCGCTTCGCTGATCGAAACCGCCTACACTCAGTTACTGAACTACGAAACCAGCAACAATCTAGACTTGTCCGCCGCGAAAATCGTCGTCACCGACAACGTCTTTACCTTGGAAGCCACGCTGGGCGGCTTGCTGACTTGTTACTACCAAGGCCGTACCGCCACCTCAATCGAGGACTGTGCCAGTCTTACCGCCTATGCGACCGGCAATTTCGCGACCGGCACCACTCCTCAAGAGCAGAAAAGCCTAAATGCCGTCAACGACGCCACCACGATCGGTTTGCAACTCAACCGCAGCACCACCCAGATTTCCAGCTCGTTACAGTCGCTCCGTCATCTGCGCATCGATCATTCCACCGCGAAAGGCGGCGGTGCCGGCGACGACCTGTACAGCATGGTCGGACCGTTCGGATTTTTCGTCAATGCCGGCGGTTCCTGGGGCCACGTGGACGGCAACACCGGCAGTGCCGGCTTTGCGTTGTACAACCGCAATTTCAACGCCGCGCTCGATTTCAAAATCAGCGAGCGTTTCGCGACCGGCGTTCTGTTCGGCTATACCAGTTCCGCCGCCGAGCTGGACCGCGGGCAAGGCCGTTTCGATGCGAACATCTTTCGATTCTCGCCATTCGCAACCTTAACCCCCACCGAAAACACTTATATCGATCTGGCGGCCGGTTACGCCAAACACGATAACGCGGCGAACCGGCAATGCCTGACTTGCGGCGGCGGGGCCAAAGCCCAGTTCGAAACCGACGAATTCAACATTTTGGCCGGCACCGGCTATACCCACAACATCGGCGCCTGGAGCCTGCGCGGCTACGGTCAAGCCTCGACGATTTACATGAATATCGGCGGCTACCGCGAACAGGGCCTGCTGGGTGCAGGCAGCGGCCTGCTGACGGTACCGGAGCAATACGTAGTCTCGGTCACCAGCACCTTCGGCGTCGAATTGACCTATGCCTGGAGCCTGCCATTCGGCGTGCTGACGCCGCGCGTCAACGGCGAGTGGGTGCGCGAATACGCCAACGATCCGCGAGTCACCCGCGCCTTTACCCGCTCCGGCTTGGCGGCGAGCATCGTCTCTAGCGCCGCCGAACGCGATTGGGGCAACATGGGCGCCGGCCTGCAACTCAATCTGCCGAACGGATTGGCCGCGAATTTGGGCTATCAGGCTTTAATTATGTCCGGCTCCTACAATCACGCCCTGGAAGGCGGATTGCGCTGGGAGTTTTAAGCGGCCCGGTCCGAGACAAGTCAAACGAATCCGAACGAATCGGATCGCCGCGAAGACTCAAGTCCGTATTCCGACCAAAATCAGCCAGCCATTCCGCTTGAAAGCCGCCACCAGTTCCGATGCAAACCCAGCCATCGATTCCGAAATGATTGCGCCAGCGTTGAATGACCGCTTTTGGAAGTGATGAATTGTCGCAATCGCCCACTTCCCGCCAAATAAGGTTTAAGTTACGGCGGCCGAAAAAGGCAGAAGCGGTCATTCAAAATGTCATTGCGCTCCGTGAATTGCGAGCTTAATAGAATGGGAAAATAAATCCGGCCTCGCATGATCTTCATTGACAATGCCGCCGATCAATCGCACCGTTCCCATCGAAACCGGCAGCGGTGCGGTTTGAACGGTCAGGTGTCCGCGTTCGACCGGCAGCGGTGCCGTCGCGACAGGCTAGGTTGCCGTTGATACCGGCAGCGTTCTTATCTCAACACGCGGTATCGCCATACAAACATCCAGGGTTCCGCAGTGAACATGCAGACCTTCACGCTAAACACGCGGCCTTCTAATATAAACAGTCAGCACCGCTTGTTTAACACGCAAGCGCCGCTGTTGATCGGACACGCGCCGCTGTTCGGCAGAGACGGCTGCCTGTCAATCACTGGCGGCTCGATGTTTAGTCGAGATCGTCGCCTGTTCATCGGCGGACGCCCAGTGTCGAGTTGCGGAGCGCCGCTGTTAAACACGCGGCACTCGGTGTTTGCATTAGACGCTTGTCTGTTGATCAGACGTCGCTCTATGTTCAACAGAGGATGGTGGGTGTTTATCTAACATCGGTCCGTGTCCGCAATGGATTGTTCGGTGTTGTAATGGCAACTCGTCGAGTGATAAAGGACCCAGGACAGCTTCGATTCGCCCGAACCGCGAAGGATCGAGCAAGAACCCGCCAGACCGGCGGCAACATGTAGCTCCGGGTCCGTCGCGCCGACGCTCGCCTTGCCAAGCCCCGCGATCGACAAGTTACGGTGCCGGTATGGTTCGTCGAAGTTTTGGTGGATAGCGTTGGCTCTCCGACGGAGCAAAGGCGCGGGCGCAATGAGTGAGATCGACCCGTTTCTGACAGACAGGATTGAATTTAAGGTGACAGGAAAAGGTAAGCAAGCTGCCGATCAAATTTCGAGGCGATTAGCGTGCGCAATCCCACATTTCGAATGTCTACATTCATCCGACACGCTATCGCTAATCGGCGCTTCATTTGCATTCTTCGTATCGACTGTGTGCCAATGAGTGATCGCAAGGGTTGACGATTTACATGCGAGAGTCTTATGGTGGCAACGGTTTGCCCATCCATTTTTTAAAAGTCGTTAAGATAAGGGGCAAATTCTGGCATACTTACCAGCCAGATATAAAAGCAGTCAGCTTGACTAAAATTGATTCTTTTAACGCTGCCGCCCCAACGATTGCCGCAACCATATATTAACCGAATTTATGCTAATTTCATTTGAAGGAATTGACGGAACAGGAAAAGCAACGCAAGCAATCTTGTTGCAGGAGCGCCTAAATGCCGAAGGAATCGATTCAGTGTACTTTGATTTTCCGGCGTATGAATCATTTGTTGGCAAAGAAATAGGCTCTTTGCTGAGTTCAGACTCAGCTGATAAAGAACATGATGCACTAACACTTCCACCGAAATTAATGGCAATGCTATTTTCATTGGATAGAATGCAATTTTACAAACAAATAACAGATGCAATTGCTAAAAAACAAGTCGTAATAACCAATCGATATTCGCTTTCAAACAGTGTGTTTCAGACTATTAGAGCAGGAGAGGATATTTCAAAATGGGTCGATTCACTAGAACATGTGGCGTTAGGCTTGCCAAGGCCTGACTTTTATATTGTATTTATGGGCAGTTTAAGTGCATCTAGGAAGTTGGTTGCCTCAAAGGGCGCCAGAAATTACACAGAAAGCCACGATATTTATGAAAAAAATGATGAGCTGCTCGAAAAGGCACAAACCTTATACAGCGAAATAGAAACCCCTTATTCTGAAAAAATAATTATCACTTGCTTGTCCGAAGGGAATTATAGGACTCGAGATGATATTCACGAAGAAATTGTAAAAAAAATTTTTCCTAAAATGAAATTCACTAACCTTGAACAGATAACGAGTAATGATATTGCTCCATTGATTAGTCTTTCGGATAAAATTTGGAGTGAATGTAGGCAAGGTTATAAACTCGACATTAGTTGTATTCAAACCATATTAGAGTCGCTATCCACCGACGAGTATAAAAATCTTGAAAGTTCAATCAGTGGCATAAAATCATATACTACATTTGCCTTAATAGCAGATCGAGTCAAGAAGAGACATAGCCCTGGCTGTGAAAAATCAATAGAACTTAGTGCACTTCTGTCAGCTATTTCCTACTCAGCTAACGCGATAAATGACATGATAAATTACCCTGTAGATATGAGAGAGCAAATTGCAGAGGAAATATGCGATACCCTCAACATAAATAGAAGTGAAATGATCAGCCTAGATAAAGAATGGGGCAATATTTTTTACTCAGCATAGCTTAAGCTCAACCCTGAAAACATGGATGATATAAATTCGTACATTTCATTACTAAACAACAAAATCGTCGCAAATGATAAATTTGGATTTGGATGGTATAGAGATTTAAGTAGAGAAGATCGGATTGGAAACGTTGCTACAGCACAATCAATACTCGTTTATGCTTTAACCAATAGCAACATTCCCCATAAGAATGAAGTATTCGATTCGTTGCTGAAAAATCGCCTACCAGATGGAAGTTGGGCATTTATAAGTAATATTAACGATGTTGGTGTTATTGACTCGACAGCGTGGGTTCTTCTGGCATTACAATCAAACGTATCACCTTATTACCAAAACAAGAATCTTCTACAAACATCCTTTGATTGGTTAATTAGCACCCAAACTGAATCTGGCGGATGGGGGCTGATCAAAGATTCTAGCCCTCGTACTATTAGTACATCGATTGCGATATCAGCTCTGCTGGCTGCTAAAGATGATAACTTTCTACCAGCTATTGATAAGGCAAAAAGTTATTTAGAACGAAATCAGGATAGCAACGAAGGGTATTTTTGGCGAAACTCAACAGGAAATCCATGTGTTTCTGCAACCTCGTATGCTATTTTTGCTTTATATAATTTATCCCCACAAAAATTTTCAGTAGAAATCAATAGAGCGGCTAATTGGCTTTTAGCTAAGCATAACCAAGAGTTTTTTTGGGAAAACCTTCTTAACCATGAAGAAGTTGAGGTTCTTATAAACAATAAGCCAGTAAGAACAACCTTCTATTATCCCATCACACCTTTAGCAATTAGAGCTGTCCGTCTTTCAAAATTTGCTAACGAAGAAGACTACCATATATTTTTCACTCAGTATCTTACTGCGTTGAAAAACCATAAAGTGTTCAATGGGACTAAAACCATGGATGGAAAAGATACCTCCTATGGGGTTCATGATATTGTTATGTCAATTTTAGAAAAACCCGCAGACAGCAAAAAAGGTGGTGAAGCAATCAAAGATGCTTTAGATCAGTTAAAGTCGTCTGTGGAGGAATCTGATTTCCCTAAAGTTTTCCAAGTTCATAAGTCCAACAGATTCAACAAAAACGGAATTAATGTGGTGTTTTTTCACGGATTAGATGGTCATCCGATTGATACGTGGTTAAACGAGAGTACTCAACTCTATTTTCCTCATGCATTGGTAAATGATGATATACCTCAAATAAATATATATACAGTCGGTTACAACAATGCTTTTAGTTATTGGCTAGGCGAGGCTATGTCTTTGAAAAATCGGACTACGAACATCATTCAGCTATTGGAAAACTTCGACTTTGAAGTTGGGAGATTTGTTTTTGTTGGTCATAGTTTTGGCGGATTACTAATTAAAAGTATTATTCGCGACATACATATGAATGAGCCACAATCATCGCCAATATATAGAATACTGGCGAACACAATTGGAGTATGCTTTGTTGCCACCCCTCATTTTGGTTCTAAGTGGGCTAATAGATTTAAGACCATTAACCCACTAGCAAGAACAACCCAACCAATAAATGATTTGTTAGCTAACAATAAAGAAGTTATAGCGCTAAATACCGAGTATAAAAATCTGGCGCATAATTTAAATATAAAACACATATCATTTTCCGAAACAAAAAAAACGGCCATACTCACAGTGGTCAACAATGAATCATCCGATTTTGGGTTTCCTGGTAGTCGCAATACTCCGATAGACGCCGACCATATTAGTATAGCCAAGCCTATGCGCACTGACTCGTTGATAGTTGAAAGCCTCAAAAATTTCATTAAAAAATTAAATCAGTAATACTTGGATGATTTCAAAAAATTCTTGCAGTTATTGTGCAGAGATGCAGGGTGATGTTGAAGGAAGTTTTTTTCTAAGTGAAGTAGCAATTTCTTTAGGCGTGAGTAAAAGAGATTTATTAACAAGTAAAAGTTTTCTAGTTTTTCCGAGTGTTGGAGCCCTAGTCCCCGGTCATATATTAATAGCCCCAAAAAGACATATTACAGCTATGGCACGCCTTATGGAGCCAGAGCTCACAGAGTTAAAAGATTTGGTTAAGTTTTTAGCTGGAATTTTGTCTGAAATATATGGGAAAAAGATAATCCTGATGGAACATGGAACTTTATTCGACCGCTGTTACAGCGGAGCTTGCGTAAGTCACGCTCATTTTCATCTAATGCCTAGCGAGATTTCTTTGCTAGATTTCGTACAATTTAACAGAATTAAAGTTGATATTGATAAACTTAATCGCGAACAGATTAAAATTGATTATTTACTTTATTCTGATGACTGTGATTCTTTTTTTTATAGTGAAGCCGATAGTATTATCTCTCAATATTTTAGGAAGGAAATATTTGAAAGAATGAATCTTACTGGCTATTGGAATTGGGTGATTGATCAGCGTATTAACGAAATGATGCAGACAATAGTTGATATCCAAAAATATTTGGAACAGCCAGATGTTATCGAAACTTGGAAAAATTTAAAAATTTAAATTTTATTCAAGCGTTGTATAGCCTGGACAACCCACGAGAAATTCAGGTTCAGGTTTTGCAATCAAGCATTGATAGCTAAATTGGCAGGCAGGTATTCATTCAACTGCCGTCATTTATGGAAGAAACGCAGTCGTCCGCAATTGGCCGATTGTGTTGAAAAAGTCCCTTTCTTGGAAAAACGGGTTATAGTACAAAACCATTTTATAATAAAAACAATGCCTTAAAAGTCAACAAAATCGCGAAATTAGCCAAAAATCACGAAAAACCGACTTTTTCAACACAATCGGCCGATCACAGACATTCAATATCTGGCGGGGTTTGAATTGTAACCCGTGGCGGCTTTGCGATCGGAACGATTGGTGGTTTTAATTGGACTACTCACTCAAGGCCTACCGACTGGTGCAACAACAGCTTACACTGTAACGCGTCTCCAACCTGCCGAGCACCGCCGGATAATCCGGAATAACGCGTTCCAACGACGCTAGGACCCGAAGCTTTCAGTTTACCGCCGCAGCGGCCCCGTCATTCGCCGCCCTAGGAGCGGTGCGGCCAGGCATGTTCGGCAGTTCTAAACCTGAACGGTCAATCTGAACGCTGCCATCGCCGAGTAAGCTTTAGTGTCCGAATACAGGTGAAAACACGCCGGTCTCGGAGAACAAAAAAAGGGCCTCTCGGCCCTTTTCCTTATCGTTTAACGCGTGAAGATCAAGCGTTATCGACTTCTTTCATACTCAAACGCACCCGGCCTTGGCGGTCGATTTCCAGCACTTTGACTTTTACTACATCGCCTTCCGACAATTTGTCGCTGACTTTTTCGACGCGTTCTTCCGAAATTTGCGAGATGTGTACCAAGCCGTCCTTACCGGGCAGTATCGTCACGAATGCGCCGAAATCCATCAACCGAACGACTTTACCTTCGTAAGTCTTGCCGACTTCGACCTCGGCGGTGATTTCCTCGATCATGCGCTTGGCTTCTTCACCGGCGGCTTTATCGACCGAAGCGATATTCACGGTACCGTCATCAGTCAAATCGACGCTAGCGCCGGTTTGCTCGGTGATCGCCCGTATCGTCACGCCGCCCTTACCGATCACTTCGCGGATTTTGGACGGATCGATCTTGAAGGTGATGATGCGCGGCGCGAAGTCCGACATTTGGGTGCGCGATGTGGACAAGGCTTTGTTCATTTCGCCCAAGATGTGCAGGCGGCCTTGCTTGGCTTGGTCCAGAGCGACTTTCATGATTTCCGGGGTAATGCCGTCGATCTTGATGTCCATTTGCAGCGCGGTAATACCGGTTTCGGAGCCGGCCACTTTAAAGTCCATGTCGCCCAAATGATCTTCGTCGCCCAGAATATCCGACAACACCGCGAATTGATCGCCTTCCTTGATCAAGCCCATCGCGATGCCGGCGACCGGCGCTTTCAACGGTACACCGGCATCCATCAGCGCCAAGCTGCTACCGCACACCGAAGCCATCGAGCTGGAGCCGTTCGATTCGGTGATTTCCGACACAACGCGAATCACGTAAGGGAATTCGCCGATCGTGGGCGTCACGGCTTGCACGCCGCGCTTGGCCAGGCGGCCGTGACCGATTTCGCGGCGTTTGGGCGAGCCGGTGCGGCCGGTTTCGCCGACGCTGAACGGCGGAAAGTTGTAGTGAAACAGGAAGGTATCCTTGTATTCACCAGCCAGTGCGTCGATGATTTGCGCATCGCGCTCGGTACCCAGGGTCGCGACAACCAGGGCTTGAGTTTCGCCGCGGGTGAACAGTGCCGAACCGTGGGTTCTCGGCAATACGCTGGTACGAATCGTGATCGGTCTGACCGTGGTCAAATCGCGGCCGTCGATACGGGTGCGGTCGTTCAGAATCGCTCCGCGAACGACGTTGTATTCCAAGGTCTCGATAACGTCGCGTATGTCTTTTTCGGCAAACAGACCGTCCGCGGTCAATTTTTCGACGACGGCCGCGCGGATCGCGCTCAAGGCGTCTTGTCTGACTAGTTTCTCGGGAATTTGGTAGGCAGCTTTGATTTGCGCTTCGGCTTCGGCGGCAACGGCGGCTTTCAAGGCCTCGTTGTCGGCGGGCGCCGCCCAGTTCAGGGCCGGCGTAGCGACTTCGGCGGCCAGTTCGTTGATCGCATTGATCGCTACCTGCATTTGCTCGTGGCCGAACAATACCGCGCCCAGCATCACATCTTCAGGCAGCAAATCGGCTTCCGACTCAACCATCAACACGGCTTTTTGGGTGCCGGCGACCATCAGACGCAAGCGCGATTCCTTCAGTTGCGGCAAGGTCGGGTTCAACACGTATTGACCGTCGATATAGCCGATAGTCGCGGCACCCAGCGGGCCGTTGAACGGTAGGCCCGAAACCGCCAACGCGGCGGATGCGCCGATAATGGCCGGCGCTTCGGTGTCTATCTCCGGGTTCAGCGACAATACCGTCGCGATGATTTGTACTTCGTTAGTAAAGCCTTCGGGAAACAATGGGCGAATCGGGCGATCGATCAAGCGCGAGATCAGGGTTTCGTTTTCGCTGGGACGGCCTTCGCGTTTGAAAAAGCCGCCGGGAATTTTGCCAGCGGCAAAGGCTTTCTCTTGGTAGTCCACTGTCAATGGAAAAAAGTCGCCGCCGCTACTTTCCTTTTTACCGACCACAGTCACCAGCAGGGTGGTGCCCTCTACATCAATGATCACCGCGCCGTTGGCTTGGCGGGCGATTTCGCCGGTTTCTAGCGTGACGAGACGATCCCCGTACTGAAATTGTTTCCTGATAGGATTCACTATAAGGTTCCTTTTTTAAAGGTTGTGCTGAAATGTGCCTAAAAAAGAAACGGCGCTCGACACGCCGTTTCTTCCGGGCGGTATTACTTACGAATGCCCAAACGCTCGATCAAGGAGCGGTAGCGGGCCACATCGGTTTCTTTCAGATAATCCAGCAATTTGCGGCGTTGGTTAACCATGCGCAACAGACCGCGACGCGAATGGTTGTCTTTTTTGTGAGCGGCAAAGTGCGGTGTCAACTGGTTGATGTTCGCGGTCAACAAAGCCACCTGAACTTCGGTGGAACCGGTGTCGGAATCCGACAAACGATATTCTTCGACGACTGCTTTCTTTTGTTCTGCGGTTAATGCCATTTTAATCCCTATCGATTAATCAATTAAAAGAATGCCATCGGACGATGGCGAAGATGCGCCGCTTCCACAATAGGGTGTAGGAGCGTACGCGGTTTTCGAGGATAATCAAGCATTTCGATCATCCATCAGAAACAGTTTTCTAGGCGCTAGTTTACCATTCAATAGAATTTCGCCCAACCCCAAAAAGGTTTCGGGACCGTAGATTCTCACCGGCCCCGGCCGGCCGCCGCCGACTTCTATTTGTTGTCCCTGCCGTATCCGACCAGCCTCCTCAGCGGCCACGGCTAGCGCCGGCACGCCGCGCAACGGTTCGTCCGGCGCGATCAAAACCGCTTGAAGCTGTTCGCTGCTCATGGCCTGCAATTGCTCAAACGTGTGGGCTTGCGCCAAGCGGAACAATCCGGCTTCGGTTCGGCGCAACGCAATCACGGTCGCGCAGCTGCCTAACGCCTGCCCCAGATCCTCGACCAAGGAACGAATGTAAGTTCCCTTCGAGCAAACCACGTCCAATGTCAGTTCCCGATCGCTAGCCGCCAATAGTGTCAGCGCATAAATCGAGACCGGCCGCGCCTTGCGCTCGATCGTCAAGCCTTCGCGCGCCAGTTCGTAAAGCTTCCTACCGTTATGTTTCAACGCCGAATACATCGGCGGGACCTGGTCTATCGCACCGGTAAAGCGGAGTAAGGCGGCTTGTAACACCGCTTCGCTAAACACCGGAACCGGCATTTCGGCAACGATGTTACCGTCGCTGTCGCCGGTGTCGGTCATCACGCCCAGCCGCATCGATACCGTATAGCGTTTGTCGTCGTCGAGCAGCATGCCGGACACCTTGGTGGCTTCGCCGAAACAAAGCGGCAACAATCCGGTCGCCAACGGGTCCAGCGCGCCGGTGTGGCCAGCCTTGTTGGCGTTAAATAAATGCCGGACTTCCTGCAAGGCCTTATTCGACGACACGCCCTGGCGTTTATCGAGCAAAACGATGCCATGCACGTCGCGCCCGGATTTGCGCTTCGCCATTACTCGTCCTCGGACTTGCCGGTGACGGACGAGTCGCTCTGATCCTGCCGATCTTCCAAATCATGCAACAATTCCGCAACGCGCATACCGGTGTCGAAGGAATGATCGTAGTAGAAATGCAGCTCGGATATATGCCTGAGCCGCATCCGCTTCGCCAACTCGTGGCGAATGAACGGCGAGATTTCATTCAATACCTTGACGTTGGCGAGCTTGGCCGCGTCGTCGCCGTTCAACACCGTGACATACACTTTAGCCACCGCCAGATCCTTGGACAGCTCGACATCGTTGATCGTCACGAAACCCAGGCGAGTGTCCTTGACGTCGCGCTGCAAAATAGCCGCCAATTCCTTCTGCATTTCCGAGGCAACCCGCTGGCTGCGGCCGTATTCTCTCGCCATTTAGATTTCCCGTCTGACTTCGATACGCTCGAACACTTCGATCTGATCGCCGTTTTGCACATCGTTGTAGTTTTTCACGCCAATACCGCACTCCATGCCCATCTTGACTTCAGTGACGTCGTCCTTGAAGCGGCGCAAGGATTCCAACTGGCCTTCGTAAATCACCACGTTGTTCCGCAACACCCGAATTGGCAGATTGCGCTTGACGAAACCGTCGATGACCATGCATCCGGCGACCGCGCCGAACTTCGGCGAGCGGAACACGTCGCGCACTTCGGCCAAGCCGACGATTTTCTCTTGAATGTCCGGCGCCAGCATGCCGCTGATCGCGCGTTTCACTTCGTCGATCGCTTCGTAAATGATGCTGTAGTAATGCAGATCGATGTCTTTTTCTTCGATCAGCTTACGCGCCACCGCATCCGCCCGCACGTTGAAACCGATCAGAATCGCATTGGACGCCAGCGCCAAATTGGCATCGCCCTCGTTGATGCCGCCGACGCCGCCGAAAATACATTTGACCTGAACTTCGTCGGTCGACAAACTGACCAACGATTCGCGCAACGCTTCCAAACTGCCCTGCACGTCGGTTTTGATCACCACATTCAATGTCGACGTTTCGCCGGCGGTCATCCGTGAGAATACGTCGTCCAGCTTGGAAGCACCCATTGCCGCGTGGCGGCTGGATTTCTTGCGTTCCTCGCGGTGGGCCGCCAATTCGCGGGCCACCCGTTCGTTTTGCACAACCAGCAACTCGTCGCCGGCATCCGGCGTGCCGGAAAGCCCCAGAATCTCAACCGGCGTACTCGGTCCGGCGGTTTTGATGGCGTGGGCGTTTTCGTCGAACATGGCCCGAATCCGGCCGTATTCGTGACCGCACAGCACGAAGTCGCCTTTATTCAGCGTACCTTTCTGGATCAGCACCGTCGCCACCGCGCCGCGCCCCTTATCCAGCCGCGATTCGATACAAACCCCGGAGGCAACGCCTTCTTTAGGCGCCGTTAATTCCAGCACCTCGGCTTGCACGATTAAGGCTTCGATCAAATCGTCGATACCGACCCCGGTTTTTGCCGATACTTTCAGGAACTGCACGTCGCCGCCCCACTCTTCCGGCACCACGTTCAGCGTCGCCAACTCTTGCATGACCCGATCCGGGTTGGCTTCGTTTTTATCGATCTTATTCAGTGCCACGATAATAGGCACGTTAGCGGCGCGAGCATGCTCGATCGCTTCCTTGGTTTGCGGCATCACGCCGTCGTCGGCGGCCACCACCACGATCACGATGTCGGTGACTTCGGCGCCGCGCGCCCGCATCGCGGTGAACGCGGCATGGCCCGGCGTATCCAGGAAGGTGACCGCGCCGTGATCGGTTCTAACCTGATAAGCACCGATATGCTGAGTGATACCGCCCGCTTCGCCGGCGGCGACGCGGGTTTTCCGAATGTAATCGAGCAACGACGTTTTACCGTGGTCTACGTGGCCCATGATGGTAACGATGGGCGCCCTGCCGACCACTTTGACTTCGTCGGACTCGGCCATCACTTCCGCGAGCATTTCTTTCTCGAAATCGTCCTCGCTTTGCATGATCGGCTTATGCCCCATTTCCTCAACCAAGATCACCGCCGTTTCCTGATCGATAGTTTGGTTGATCGTGGTCATGATGCCCAATTTCATCAAATGCTTGATGACTTCGGCCGCCTTGACGTTCATCTTTTGCGCCAGATCGGACACGATGATAGTCTCGGGAATTGTCACTTCGTAGACCGTCGGCGCCACCGGTTTTTCGAACTTATGGCGAGCCTGAATATCCGGCTCGAAATCGGATTTGTCGCGCTTGGGTTGCGGCTTGGCCTTTTTACCCTTGCCGCGTCGCGGATCGCCGCTACGCGCGCTATCGACATCCACTTCCGGAACGGTGCCGCGGGTCGGCTTGAATTCGGCCTTTTTCTTGTGCAGTGTTTGTTGCTGCTTGGCTTCGGCCTTTTTCTTGACCTTTTCGGCGTTGCGCTGCACCGCCGCTTCGAGACGCTCTTTCTTCTCTTTTTCCAGACGCTGTTCCTCGGTCAATTCAACGACCGGGCTTTCGGCTTTCGGTTGAACAGGCTCGACGACGATTTCGGCTTCCGGTTTTTCGGCGGACACCTCGATGGCGGGCGAGACGGCAACCACCGGAGCGGCTTCCTCGACGATAGTCGGCGCGATTTCCACCGGCTGACTGTCGTCGCCGGCCGGTTGGGCTTTTAAGGCCTGCTGCTGGCGACGACGCTCTTCTTCCTCCGCCAAGCGCTTTTTCTGCTCATCCAACGCCAGTTTGGCGCGTTCGGCCTCTTTTTGGTCATCGCTGACATGCGCTTCGCTGCGCTTAATGTAAGTTTTTTGCTTACGGACCTCCACGCTGACGGTCTTGACGGCACTGCCCGGCGGCGAAGCCTGCTTCAATTCGGTTTTGGTGCTGCGCTTCAGAGTGATGCGCTTAGGCGCGGCGGCCTCCGGATCGGTTTCCGCTTTACCGTGGCGTTTGCGTAAATGGGCCAGCAACTTGAATTTTTCCTGGTCGTCTATCACGTCGTCGGGATCACTGGCGCTCAATCCGGCTTCCTTAAGCTGTTCCAAGAAACGCTCCAGAGGTATGCCGACAACCTCCGCCAACTCTCTAACTGTTTTATCGCTCATAGTGTCCTCCCGTCTCAGCCCTTGTCCTCTGCGAACCAAGATTCGCGGGCCTTCATGATTAGTTTACCAGCACGTTCTTCGTCCATGCCGGCAAAGCCGATGATATCGTCGATGGCCTGTTCGGCCAGATCGTCCAACGTGACAATGCCCTTGGCCGCCATTTCGCGAGCCAACTCTTCGTCCATGCCCTCCATCGCCAGCAATTCCTCGCTAGGCTCGGCGGTTTCGATTTTTTCTTCCGACGCGATCGCGCTGATCAACAAGGCGTCCTTGGCCCGACTGCGCAGCGCCTCGACCAATTCTTCGTCGAAACCGTCGATTTCCAGCATTTCCTCGACCGGGATGTAGGCAATCTCTTCGATGTTGTTCAAACCGACTTCGACCAAAACCGTGGCGATCTCTTCGTCCACATCCAGTTGCTCCATAAACAATTGCTTGGATTTGGCCGCCTCTTCGTCGTGGCTTTTGCCGAACTGAGCGGCGTCGATAATGTTCAGCTCCCAACCGGTCAACTCGGAGGCCAAGCGCACATTCTGGCCGCCGCGCCCGATGGCCTGCGACAGGCTGTCGGTGGCGACCGCGACGTCCATGCTGTGTTTGTCCTCGTCGACGACGATCGATTGAATCTCGGCCGGTGCCATGGCGTTGATGACGAATTGAGCCTCGTTGGCGTTCCAGAGAATGATATCGACCCGTTCGCCGGCCAATTCGTTGGAAATAGCCTGTACCCGAGAGCCGCGCATGCCGACGCAGGCACCAACCGGGTCCAGCCGCGGGTCGTTGGCGCGGACCGCGATTTTGGCCCGCGATCCCGGATCGCGGGCGGCCGCCAAAATGTCGATCAAGCCTTCGCTGACTTCCGGCACTTCCAGCCGGAATAGCGCAATCAACAACTCCGGCGCGGTACGGCTAACAAACAATTGCGGACCGCGCTGTTCGGAACGAACGGCCTTCAAGTAACCGCGCACCCGGTCGCCCATTCGGACCGGTTCCTTGGGAATCATGTCCTCGCGGGCAATATAGGCTTCGACGTGACCGCCCAAGTCCAAGTAAACGCTGCCTTTTTCGACGCGTTTGACAATACCGGTCACCAATTCCCCAACCCGGTCTTCGTAAGCTTCGACGATCTTGCGGCGCTCGGCTTCGCGAACTTTTTGAATAATGACCTGTTTGGCGGTCTGCGCGGCGATACGGCAGAACTCCACCGATTCGACTTCTTCCTCGACGTAGTCGCCAATTTGTATATTCGGCTCTTCGATCTGAGCGGCTTCCAACAGGATTTGCCAGCCCGGATGCTCGACGTCGCCGTTAATATCCGGGTTCGCCTCGACCACCTGCCAACGCCGGTAAGTCGTATAGTCGCCGGTGTGGCGATTGATTTCCACCCGCGCCTTGACCGGGTTTTCGTAACGTTTGACGGTCGCCGCTTCCAGAGCGGATTCAATGGCTTGAAAGATCAACTCCTTGTCTATGTCTTTTTCGTTAGCGAAAACATCCGCCACCAGTAAAATTTCTTTATTTGCCATTGCGACCTCCTTTATTCAGTAAATATTCGGGTACCAAGCGCGCCTTACTCATCGTGTGAAACGGAATGGCGATTAAACGTTCGCCTTCCCGTAACACGACAGCGTCGCCCTCGACCGCCTTGATTTCCCCGGTGATCCGGCGGCGTTTGTCTATCGGCTTGAACAATGCGACCTGAACGCTGCTGCCGATGTAGCGCTCGAATTGATTTAGCTTGAAAAACGGCCGATCCGCGCCGGGCGACGAAACTTCCAATTGATAATTGCCTTGTATCGGGTCCTCGACATCCAATGCGCCACTAATCTGATGACTGACCTTGCTGCAATCGTCCAATAAGATCCCGTTTTCGTGATCGATATAGATGCGCAGCATGCCGTGCTGCGGATGCGGATTGTATTCGATGCCCACGCACTCGTAGCCAAGACCTTCGACAATCGGCTCTATCAACTCGACCAAATGTTCGGGAGCTTGTTTCATGACCGCCTAACCTTTTCAAACCCAAAAAAAAAGAGCCTCAGGCTCTTCCATAAACAACCAAGAACTTGCGAGCTTCGCCATTTCGAAGACCCACAAAACAAAAAACCCCTAAAAGGGGCTTTCGAGATCCACCAACCGGAACGTGGTGCCCAGGGACAGAATCGAACTGTCGACACGAGGATTTTCAGTCCTCTGCTCTACCGACTGAGCTACCTGGGCAATGTTTTCGGCCATAAGATTTGAGATACGTAAGAACCAGCCGAACTTTCGAATCTGATTAACCGCAGCCAAACTTAAAGCGCCCATTCTACCCAAATCGGACGACCTTGCCTAGCGTTTTTTAGATAAGCAATACAAACACAACGCTGCGATCTCGACGACGCGTCGAATTGGCGAGAGATAAAGCTATCTTAAATTTCAAGAATTTAATCCTGGCGTAGCGAGCCGAGTGCCCCCGAATATAGGCTCGGTGGTTAGGTTGAGCCGAATCGCAGACCCGCAAGCAAAACCTGGATGGATTCGGTATTTTTGACTCCCCTAAAAATCCGAGTACAGGCCTAAAATCCCTTTTAATACGAACGGCCAACGCCTCCCAATCTGTTGCCGGTATGGCCGCCAACTAGATGCTAAAAGGTATCGTCGGATTAGCCGAATTCAAGCTCGATTTAGTTGGCGGAACAATCCGCCTTAAGAAGCGCCCATATGGCGAAAAAGACTCGCTGGAGCTGTGTCTGGAGGATTTTGCAGTATTTCATGACGGAGAGTCTTACCGCTTCATTATTTGCCGCGCGTGCTCGGACGAACGATGGCTGCGCAATTTGCTAGCCAAATTGATAAGTACGACCTGGAAAGTCCCGGCGATGCCGCAATTAAGCGCTCAACAGATATTGATTGCGGAGGTATTCAAAACGACGCGCCAGCATTGGAATTGGCCGATTGACTTTTCGAAATCGTTCCAAAGGTAAAACTCGGAACGCAAACTTACGGCGTTTTACAGCGGATCAACCGAATCCGCTGTAAAACAAGAACTAACCCACTTGGATTTGAGCCGATAACGCTCGTTAGGTGTTCGGGTCGCCTTGAATCGCCCGATCGATCATGTAGACGCTACCGCGAATAACCGCGGCAAATAACAACGCGGACACGACGAACTCTAAAGGTAAACCCGCTAATACGCCTGCCGATGCCAACAGTCCGATAGCAGGGCCGGGTTTTCCAATTTTCGGAATTGTCATTTTGCCTCCTAAACCGTATTTCGGTCGATGAGTGAATACGATTCCACTATATCGCCGATAGAAAATTACACAATACCGCTGGATATTGATTAATTGTTTTCATAAAAGCAACAATAAGCGGTATAAGCTTAATATTAGAACGTATCTGTTCCGGTATCCGAGCGTTGGTTCGCACAATCAATCGGCGTTCGCCCGGCATGGACCTGCTTCCCAAGGCTCATTTAGCGGAACGGACGCCGATTTCGAGCATCCACTCGTGCGGATCGGCGGCTCGAGGTGGCTTAATTGGCGGACCTTCGCTTCCATCCATGGAAGCCAGCCGGCCCGGCCGGATGCATTGAGCCGGCGAATTCCGAGTAAAATGGCTACCAACCTTGCCTAAACACTTCGACTTTTATTACAGATCTCGTGGCCAAGCTATTTCAAATCCCGCAAAACCATCCGCAACGCTTCGTGCTGCACAACGAAGTCCATGCCCGGGCGTCGTCGATTCCGCGCCTACCGGTGAGGGCCAGTTACCTAGCGCTGACTTTGTCGAACGACGAAAAAATCCTGGAACGCCCGCACCTAAAAGCGCTGTGCGAACGTTTCGGCGTCATTCCGCCAGGCAACGACGCCGATCATTTCAGCGCCAACTTCGATGCTTTTCAGATGAGTTGGGAGCAGCACGGCGAATTCAGCACGTATACGTTTTACGCCTACGATGCCACCGATGAACCCTTCGAGGATCCGGCCTTGAGCAAAGTGCCGGTGGACTGGCTAGCCCGAATCGGCGGCCAAACCATCGTCGCCGCGCACGCCGCCGTGGTCTCGGCGGAAGAAATTCGGTATCAAGACGAAACGGACTTGTCGCCACTGACCGCTTACTTCGTCGGCAATGCCGTCGCCGGATCGAAAGTGACAGGCGGTGCCGCGTCGGTATTTACCGATTTTAGAATTCACGTCGACGGCTTCAGCCGCTTTTTGGTGGTCAACCACGAATTGAAGACCGCGCAGGCCGGTCGCTTGCTGCACCGTTTGTTCGATATTGAAGTGTATCGGGTCCTCGCCTTGTTGGCCTTCCCGATAGCCCGCAAACAGTACCCGGAACTTAAAAAGGCCGATCGCCAGCTCTACGCGATCACCAACTCGATGACCCAACCCGACGCCGACGACGCGAAACTGCTGGACGAACTGACCGCATTGGCGGCGGAGGTCGAAAACCAAATTTCCAGCCACCAGTTCCGCTTCGCCGCCGCCAGCGCCTATCACCAGCTAGTCGGCCAACGCCTGACCGATCTGCGCGAAGTGCGGATTCAAGGCATTCAAACCTTGGGAGAATTTTTAAAGCGGCGACTCGATCCGGCGATGACAACCTGCAACTCGCTCTCGCACCGCTTCAACCTGGTCTCGGAGCGGGTCAGCAACGCCAGCCAGTTGTTGCGCACCAAGGTCGACATTATCATCGAGCGGCAAAATCAAGGATTGCTGTCGTCGATGGCCCTACGCGCTAAAATGCAATTGCGCTTACAACAAACGGTCGAAAGCATTTCCATCGTCGCGATCGCCTACTACGCCGCCAGCCTGACCGGTAAAATCGCCGAAGGTTTGCACGCCGCCGGCTGGCCTATCGACCCGGCGCTGGTCGAAGCGGCCGCCATTCCGTTTATTCTGGTGATCATCGCGATCGGCACCAAACTCATCCATAAAAACATCGCCGATACGACCGACCTGTAAACGCAACTCCGATCCGCGAAATAGCGTCTTGGTGGTTGATTACACCAGCAAAAACGTTCGGCTAGGATTCACGGTACACCGATAACGACCACTCAAGCCGGACCGCAATCGACGCATCCGCCAACCTCGACTCCGGAAAATAGCGCGCGTATTGCATCAATACGAGCCGGATCCAACGCTGCCACCCGGTTGTGTTGCCGGCATAAGGCGCCGCGGAAGCCCAGATAGTCCGCCGCCAACGGCAATAAACCGGGCACGTCCGCCAATCGCAACGATCCGGCCAAGCCGGTCAGCAGTGCGTGCTCGCGTGCCAAGCTCAAAAACCGCTCGAGTCGCTCGAGGCTCTGCCAATCGGTCAGCGAGCCGCCACTTTTGTCCATCGTGTCCAGCATCACCCCGCGAAAGCCCGCTTGCGCCAGTAGCGGGACCACCGAGAAATCCGGCTGAGCGTCGGCAAACAGGACCGCTATCAGGGATTGCTTATCGGCGAATCGACCGGCGGCGGCAATGCTACCCGACCAGTCGCCGCCAGGAAACAGGCCGATCTTGACGTAATCGACGCCGGTGGCCGCCATCCCGGCCACCGCCGCGCCGACCAGATCCGGCCGCATCGGCAAATCGCCGATTGTCGCACTGACCACGGTGTCCGGTCGTAGCGCGGCAACGATCGCCGCCACGTCGGCCACGTCCAATGCACCCAATGCCCCCCTGGCCGGTTGCTTCAAATCGATGATATCGACATCCAGCGCTTCAATCAGCAACGCTTCGTCCAAGCAATCGACGCTAGCCAACATCCCGGTCATGAAGCCTCCTTGCCGCGAAAATCGGCTATCGCCGCCATCAACCAAGCCCAGGCTTCGCGCTCGACCGGGCCGGCTGTCTTATCGAGACCTATCCGCAAATAACTTAGCTCCGCATCGATTTTTTCCCACGGCAGCATACCCAGACGGCTAATCAAAATCGCCGCTTCCAACACCGCATATTGCGCCCGGTTAAAGCCGCGAAACGGTTTGTGATTGGCGGTGTATATCGCCTCGCAAAACAACTTTGGGCGATGTTCATCCTCTTCCAGACGGCTCAAGCGCACTTCGCTATGCGCCAGCGCGTCGGTCAAAAACATGCCCGCGACTTGCTCGGCCGGTGTTAGCGGCCAATCGCGGCGACCGGTAACGCAGCCGGCGAAAATCCGTACGTCGTCGCAATAATTGACGACGGCCACCCCGGTTTCCAGGATGTTGTCCAGTGTCGTCGACGGCTTGAACGGCAGAATCGCCAAGCCGCCTTCCTCGACGTGAATACCCATCGGTGCGATATGCGGACGACCCTGGCGGTTGACCGTCGTCACCACGGTTTCTTGAATCATAGGGAATAAGGTCTATTCTGAATCGGGAAATAATCACCAGTCCATCGGCCGGCGAGCGCGCAATTCTAATCGCGACGCCCGCTCTTGGGGGTAATTTATTTATCGCCGTCGCCTCGCGTCACTATTCAAGCAATGACATCATGCATGCGATCAACATAGCCGACTTATCGATTCTACTCATTGAGCCCTCCACGACTCAACTGAAAGTCATCGTCCAGCATTTACGCGGCGAGGGCGTCAGCACCATCGAAGGCGTCGGAAGCGCCGCCGACGCGTTGAAACTGCTGCAAACCGGCAGTCCGCCGGATTTAATCATCAGCAGTCTGTATTTACCCGATATGACGGCGGTCGAACTGGTCGAACAACTCCGTCACGATCCTAAACTACACACCATTCCGTTTATGCTGATCTCCAGCGAATCGAGTTTCTCGGTCCTGGACGCTATCCGCCAAGCCGGCGTGGTCGCGATTCTGCCCAAACCTTTCGCCCACGAGGACTTAAAAAATGCGCTACGGGCGACGATAGAATTCATCGATCCGCAGGAAATTAGCCTGGAGCATTACGACATCGAGAATGTCAGGGTCCTGGTCGTCGACGACAGCAATTTGGCCCGTAAGCATATTTGCCGGGTATTGAACAACATGGGCATCGTAAAAATCACCGAAGCCCGAGACGGCAAGGAAGGCGTCGAACTGTTCGAGCAAAATCAGGATGGTTTCGAATTGATCGTCACCGACTACAACATGCCGATCATGGATGGCCAGCAGTTGATCAAACACATCCGTCAGGTCCTGGGCAATTCCATCGTGCCGATTCTGATGGTCACCAGCGAAGATAACCAAACCCGCCTCAGCAACGTCCACAAGGCCGGCGTGTCGGCGATTTGCGACAAACCCTTCGATCCGCACACGGTCAAGGAAATGCTCTACCGGGTACTGGAGCCGGATTGAGCGTTGGCGGCTCGGATTCTCAAACTTGGATCAACCCAGCCCGCCGCCGGCCAAATTCCCGCGAACAGCGGCCGCCGTTTAATTCAAGGCCTGCAAGGCTTTCAAAATGGCTGGATAGTCGAAATCCTCGGCGAATTGAGTCAAGGTTTTACCCAAACCCGGATCGCTCGCGGTGATGCGGCCGATCACATCGGCGATCCGTTCCGCCTCCAGACTCTCCAAGGCTTGTGCCAACTCTTCGCGTAGCGACGCCGGCAACACCAGTAAACTGCCGGGCGTCAAAACGGCGGTTTGCTGTTCCGGCCGGAACGAACCCTCGTAAATAAAGCGGATGCCTAATTGCCGAGACAAACAATCGTAAATTTCGCTGAACCGGTAGGGCTTGCGGACAAAGTCGTCCATTCCCGATCGCAATAACTCCTCGCGCTGTTCGACGAATACCGACGCGGTGACTGCCACTATTTTGACAAGCTCGCCGCCCGGCAGGCCGCGAATGATTCGGGTCGCTTCCTGACCGTCCATGACCGGCATACGCCGGTCCATCCAGATTAAATCCGGCCGCCATTCGCGAAATAGCGCTACCCCGCGCTCGCCGTTCTCGGCGACCCTGACCGGCAAACCGACCGACTCCATGAGCTTGCTCAACAACAATTGATTTTCGATCTGGTCCTCGACGATCAAGATACGATAATTCGGCTGTCCGGGTACCAAGCCGACCACGTTGGCCGGCTCTCGGCGCGGCGAACTGAGTACGTCGGCTTCGTCCGCCTCGATCAGCGGCAGATCGACTGCGAATATAGAACCCACCCCAGGGCTGCTGCGCAATTCCAATTTGCCACCCATTAACCGCACGAACTGACGGGTGATCGTCAAACCCAATCCCGTGCCCTTGTTGGCGCCCTGCTCGCCCAATTGTTCGAACGGCTCGAACACCCGTTGCTGGTCGCGCGGCTCGATACCGGGACCGGTGTCTTCGATTTCGATCAGTAGGTGCGAGGTACTGTTCTCCCGCACACCCAAGCGCAAGATCACCCCGCCTTGCTCGGTGAATTTAACCGCATTCCCGACCAAGTTAATCAACACTTGGCGCAAATGCGCCTGATCGCCAACCACGTAACGCGGAAACCGCGACGACTGATCGACCAACAAGCGCAAGCCCTTTTCCTTGGCGCGAATGTCCAGCATCTCGGTGATATCGCGAATCAAACCACCCAAATCGAAAGCGACGTTTTCCAATTGAAACCGACCGGCCTCGATCTTGGCCATTTCCAGTACGTCGTTGATTAGATTTAGCAAATGTTCGCCGCTGCGGTTAATAATGTCCAAATTCATACGCTGATCGTCGCGCAATTGCGGATCGCCGCGCATCACATTGGAAAAGCCCATAATGGCGTTCAGCGGCGTGCGCAACTCGTGGCTCATATTTGCCAGAAAAGTGCTCTTGGCCTTGTTGGCGGTTTCGGCGGCATTGCGGGCCAACACCAAATCCGCGGTGCGCTGCTGCACTTCGTCCTCGAGATGGTCTTTATAACGCCGGAGTTGCTCGGCATTCCGCATCCGCTCGGTCATGTCGATGAAGATCGCCAACACGTCATCGCCCAATACCACGCCGGCAATATCCATGACCCGCACGTCACCGTTTTTGCAAGTCACCCGGTATTCGCGCGGACGAATACTCTCGCCGCTCTCGATGGCTTCTTGAACGGCCGCATCCCAGGTAGCCATAGCCCAGATTCGGTAGTCCGGATCCGGGTAGGCCTTTTGGAACCAATCATCCAACGTCGGAATATCGGCGCGCGAGTATCCGAACAATTCCGCGAAGCAATCGTTGAACTCCCGGATCACACCGTCCTTGTCGGCCGAACCCAATGGTATCGGCATGACTTGCACCAATCGGCGAAAACGCGCCTCGCTGGCGAATTTGGCGGCTTTTTCGGACTCGATCGCATCCAGCATACGATAGAGATGGCGTGCCAAAACGCCAACCTCGTCTCGACGGGTCAGCGCCTCGCGCCGAAAGGTCCGACCATGCTCGGCATCGATCGCGACGGTCATCAAGTGATTCAGGCCGCGGGTCAATCCCCTCGACAGCGCGGTTGCAATCACGACGATGCTCAGCAACAACAATCCGGCAATCCCCAAGCCGGCAAAGGCCAACGAGCGCAGTTCACGGATTTTACCGACCCGGCTCAATTCGACTCTCAGCCAACCGATCGGTGCGTTGTTGGCCTTGATCGGGACCGCGACATCGATCAAGTCATCCCGATTCAAGAGGACTTGCGGCTCCGCGGACCGGCCTAACAAACTCAGACTGACCGGATCGGTGAAATATCGGCCGATATACTCAGGCCGAGTGGAGGCCAAGACTTCTCCGCGCGGCGAAATGACAACGGCAAAACTCAAATCGGTGGTTTCCGCCGCCCCTTTCAAGACTTCTTGCAAGCCGGCCAGGTCGTTGGCCAACACCCACGAAGCGCTACCGAAGGCCAGCGTCCTGGCCAACTCGAACGCGCTTCGCTGACCTTGCTCATATAAAAATTCGCGTTGCGCCGATAACAATAATATTCCGGCACCGGCGACTGTCGCCAAAGCCGCCAGCGAAAACGACCAAACCATCTGGCGACGGATAGAACGCCCCCAAAAGCTGTGCGCGCAGGACAGCAACTCGCTTAGCCCTTTCATCGAAATTTGTCGTTCATTCAGTCTAACGGCCTCACCGCGCTCGAAAATTTCACCAGAAAATCGCGAACCGGCCGGTAGGTCTCGGCGTCGGCCACTTCGAAACGCGATACCGGCAAACCAGCCAGAATCGCTCTGCCCTCCTCGCTATCCTGCAATGCCAGCAATTCCTCGGCGAAGCGTCCGGCCAGCCCACCTGGAATATCCGCGCGAACGACCCAGGCGTTATTCGGTAGCGTATCCGTCCGCCATTTCACTTCCAATTCGGCGGCCTGCTCCGGACGCTGTTTGGAAAAGCTGGTCCAAGGCACCGGCCAAGTCGCGCCGGCGGCGACGTGGCCGAGCAATACGTTGATAATCACCGACTCTTGCGATCCGACGTAGCGATTCTCGATGTCGCGGTTAACGTCGATACCGTGGGTCTGCAAAAAATATTGCGGTAACATCGTCGCCGCCAACGCAGTCGGAGCGGGATAAGCCACCGCCTTGCCTTTCAAATCGCTTAGCTCACGGATCCCGCCATCCTTGCGTACCAAGATGATGCCGCGAAAGTTCTCGTCGTCGGCCATTTTGGCGAAGATTCGATAGCCGTGTTGCAGGGCCTCGACCGATTGATAGGGGTTAGGCATCGCGAACGCAAAATGGCCCGCATACAGTTTTTTGTCGAATTCTTCGTAATTGCGCGAAGCTTCCAGCTTGAAGCGGGCGTCGGGCAGGTACCGGTTCATATGATCTACGATGGGGCCGTATATTTCCATCAAGCGTTGCGGATTATGCAAGGGATGGATGCCGACGACATATTCGACGATTTCCGTCGGCACATCGCTCAGACTAGGACTATAAGCCGGTTCTTCAGCGCGCTGACAAGCCATCGCCGTTAACGACAGCAATAGCCACGATCTACCGCGCCTTAACATGCGACTTAGCATGGTTGGCATCCCGATCCCCCCAAGAGTTTCAATTCACGCCGGTCTTCCATACCCTACGTTGACTAAGGATAGTCTAAGCGGCCACCAACGACGCCACGCGGACTTCGGTGATAGCCGCCGCCCGCGCACCGTTGGCGAGACGTCAACGCGCCGGCGATCCCCGCCAAACCGGCCGGAGCCGTAACCGCGCTAACCAAACCAAGCCGCGACGTAGCGTGCTCATCAAATCGTCGATCGCGGTATACGCCACCGGAATCACCACCAGACTCAGCGCGGTCGACGTCAGCAAGCCGCCGATCACGGTAATCGCCATCGGCGCCCGGAAACTCGGGTCGGCGCCCAGGCCCAGCGCGATCGGCAACATGCCGGCGCCCATCGCGATCGTCGTCATCAGAATCGGTTGCACCCGCTTACGGCAACTATCGATCACCGCGTCCAGCCGGCTCATGCCGCGCTCGCGGCGGGCGATCATCGCGTATTCGACCAGCAGGATAGAGTTTTTGGTGACGACGCCCATTAGCATTAACAACCCGATCACGCTGGGCATCGCGAAACTGCCGCCGGTCATCAGCAAGGCCAGGAAGGCTCCGCCCAGCGACAACGGCAATGCGCCGAGTATCGTCACCGGTTGGCTGAAGTCGCCGAACAGCAGCACTAAAACCACGTAAATGCACAACACGCCAATCGCCATCGCCCCGCCGAAACTGCCGAACAACTCGTTCATCCGTTGCGCGTCGCCGGACTCAATCGTGCGCACGCCGGCCGGCAGGTTTTGCATGGTCGGTAATTGCATGACTTCGGCCAGCACGTCGCCGACTACGCGCTCGCCCAACTCGATTTCGAAGGTGGTGTTGCGCATCCGGTCCAAGCGATCGATCTGCTGCAAGCCACCGGCCAGACGAATGTCGGCCAAGGTCGCCAAACTGACGCTGCCGGCGCGTCCGGCCACCCGCAGTTGGCCGATTTCGTCGAGACTGTGGCGCACGGACTCGGCCAGCCGCACCCGAATCGGGATTTGCCGTTGCGGCAGATTCAGCTTGGCCATCACGTTGGCATAGTCGCCGTAACTGGCGACCCTAACCACTTCGGCCAAGGCCTCGACCGTGACGCCCAATTCGGCGGCCTTGTTGAAATCCGGGGTAATCTGAATCTCCGGGCGTTGCAAACTAGCGCTCGACGTAATGTTGCCCAGGCCGCGCACTTGCCTCAGTTCGAGTTCGACCGCGTCGGCGGCCCGGCGCAAGGCTTGCGGATCGTCACTAGCCAGCGTTAGTTGCAGCTTTTCGCCACTACCGCCACTGCCGACGGCCACGCGCACGCCGGGCAAATCGGCCAGTTTGTCGCGTATCGCCGCCTCGATCGTAGTTTGATTATACGGGCGTTCGGTACGGTCGCGCAGGCTCAAGGTCAAGGTCGCCTTGCGCACCTCGTAGTTGGTGGCTGCGGCGTCCGGACCACCACCGCCACTGCTGGAAACGCCGTCCGCCGTAAAGACTTGGGTGACGTCCGGCAACTCGCGCAAACGGCGTTCGGCCTCGGCGGCGATGTTGCGGGTTTGCGCCAGCGTGCTGCCCGGCGGCAATTCCAGCGAAACCTTGGTTTGACTGTTGTCGGAAGCCGGTACGAAACCCTTGGGCAATAAGGGCATCAGGCTCAGCGAACCGGCCACGAACGCCACCACGCCGACGCCAACCATCCAGCGATGGCCTAGGCACCAGTCCACCACCTTCAGATAAGCCCGCATAGCCGGATTATCGCCGCTGTCGCGTTCCGGATGCGGTTTCAACCAATAGGCCGCCATCATCGGCGTCAGCAAGCGCGCCACCAACAACGAGGCCAATACCGCCGCCGCCGCGGTCATGCCGAATTGACGAAAGAATTTGCCGGGTACCCCGCCCATGAACGCGGTCGGCAAGAACACCGCCACCAAGGTAAAGGTGGTGGCGATCACCGCGAAGCCGATTTCGTCGGCGGCGTCCATTGCCGCCTGCAGCGGCGTCTTACCCATCCTTAAATGACGCACGATGTTTTCGATTTCGACAATGGCATCGTCCACCAAAATACCCACCACCAGCGCCAAGGCCAGCAAGGACAGAATGTTCAGGCTGAAGCCGAAATACCACATCGCCGCGAAAGTCGGCAGGATGGACAAGGGCAACGCGACCGCCGCGACCAGCGTCGCCCGCCAGTCCCGCAAAAACCACCAAACCACGACCACAGCCAGGAAGGCCCCTTCGTACAGCAAATGCATCGAGCCGGTATAGTTGTCCTCGACCGGCTGGACGGTGTCGAAGGCCTCGCGGATTTGTACCTGCGGATGCGCGGCGCCAAACTCGGCCAGTGCCGCGCGCACCGCTTCCGCCACGGTCACTTCGCTAGTGCCTTTGTTGCGCACGATATCGAAGCCGATAACCGGCTGGCCGTCGAGGGTCGCGTAAGTGGAACGTTCGGCGATGGTATCGCTGATGTCGGCAATTTGATCCAGCTTGATGTGGCTGCCGTCGGCGAGCGGAATATCCAGGTTACGCAATTCGCCGGCCGTCGCCACCCGGCCCAAGGTACGCACCGCCTGCACGCCGCCGCCGATGTCGCCGCGACCGCCGGACGCATCCTGCTGGACTTTTTTCAGCTGCGTCGCCACTTCGCTGACCTGCGCGCCCAAGCCGGCCATCCGTACCGGATCGAGATCGACGTGGACCTCGCGATCGACCCCGCCGGTACGCGTCACCCTGCCGACGCCGTTGACCGCTAGTAAACGCTTGCTGACATCGTTATCGACGAACCACGACAGTGCCGCTTCATCCATATTCTCGGCGCTGACCACATACGTCAGAATGGCGTTACCGGCCGTCGTGGTCTTGGAAATGATGGGCGCGGCCATCGCCGACGGCAATTCGGCGCGCACGCCATCCACCGCGTTGCGCACTTGGTTCAACGCCTCCTCGGAGTTCTTGTCGATGTTGAACTCCACCTTAATCGCCACCGAGCCGTCGGTGATCGTGGTGCGCACGTGCTCGACGCCGCCGATGGCGGCGATCTTGTCCTCGATCTTGCGCGCCACTTCGGTTTCCAATTGCGCCGGCGCCGCGCCTTCCAGCGTGGCGGCGACGGTGATGATAGGCACTTCGATGTCCGGGAAGTTTTGTTTGCCCAGTTGCTTGAGACCCATGCCGCCCAGGATGGACAGCACCGCGAACAACAATAGACTGGGTACCGGCTTGCGGATGGCCCATGCGGAAAAGTTCATGATTTTGCTCCCACGCCCAAGACCGCGATACGGTGCTTGGACGTTGATAAATAGCGATGCGCTCGGCATCGCGGCTGAAAAAGTCGCCGTTGGCAGGCGGATGGTCCGGCGTCAGGCCGGCGCGCTACCGGGCGGACTGCTTCGGCGCGGTTCAGGTTTTAGGCGTTACGTTGACGATGTCGCCATCCTTCAAAAACGCCCCGCCACCGGCGATCAAACTGGCATCGCCGGAGATGCCTTCGCGAATTTCCACCCAGTCGCCGACTCGGCGGCCGGTGACGACGCTACGTTGAATCACCGACCTGGCGGTTTGGTCCGCCGAGCCGGAGGGCTTGGCGATTTCGAACAGGTAATCGCGGCCGTCCCGCAAGACCAACGCGGTCTGCGGCACGACCAAGGCGGTTTGCGCGCCGACGACGATGCTGCCTTGCAAATACATGCCCGGCTTGGCCCCGGCGTTGGGAATATCGACGTAAACCAGCGCGTTGCGGGTGTTGTCGTCCACGGTCGGCGCGGTCATCCGCACATTGCCGATCACACCGCCGCCGTCGGGCAAGCTCAATTCCACCGCTTGGCCGACGCGGATTTGCGCAAGCTGTTGGGCATTGACCTCGGCCCGCCACTCCACCCGCCCCTGGCGCACCAGCCGGAACAACTCGGTCCCGGCCGCCACCACGTCGCCCAGGCCGGCGCCGCGCGCCGAAATCACGCCGTCGTCCGGCGCGACGATATGAGTCTGGCTCAAGCGGATCCGCTGATTTTCCAGCTCCGCTTCCGCCAAGGCCAGATCGGCGCGGGCGGTTTGCTCGGCAATCACGTATTCGTCGATTTTTTGCGACGACAAGGCGCCGCTATCTTGAATTTCGCGGGCGCGGGCGGCATCGGCCTGGGCCTTAGCCAGATTGGCCCGACTCTTGTCGACGTTCGCTTGTTGTTTGTGCAATTCGGCGAGGACGGTGTCGTCGGCCAACGCCGCCAAGTCCTGACCGCGCTTAACCCGGCTGCCGACGTCGACTAATATTTGCTTGATGCGCAGACTGCCGATTTCGGCGCCGATTTTGGCTTCTTGCCAAGCCGCCACCGCGCCGTTGACCTTAATAGCCACCGGCCACTCCTGTCTAGTCGGTACCAGCGTTTCGACCGCCAGCACCGCCTTGGATTTAGCGGCGACCGCCGCCGGCGCCGGCGCGCTGGTCAGAGCCGGTAACGCAATGCTTAGACCGGCCAAGGTTAACCCGGCAATCCAGGTCGGTATCGAAAATGTTTGGCTGATATTCATAATGACTCCTCGCGCTGGGTGTCGCCGGCGCTTAATTGCGTGTCCTGGGCGCGCCAACCGCCGCCCAGCGCCTTGTACAACGCGATCCAATACTGAACGCGATTTTGTTGTTGGGTAATGTGACTGATTTCTTGGGTGATCATCTGGCCGCGCGCGTCCTCCAGCGACAGCAGACTAAGACCGCCTGACCGCCAGTTGAGCTCGGCCGCGCGAAAATACTGGCGATATTGCTCGGCGCTACGGCCTTCCACGCGTTCCCGTTGCTCGGCACCGCTCAGATTGACCAGGGCTTGCTCGACTTCCTTGACCGCGCTGCGAATGTCGCTCCGGTAGGTAGCCAGCGCGCTGGCATAAGCCGCTTCTGCGCTATCGACCTTCGAACGCAATTCGCCGCCGTCGAAGATCGGCAAGGTAACGGTCGGTCCGATCGACCAGGTGTTGCTGCTCAAGGTCAATCCGGTGGTTTCGGTTTTGCGCTTGCCGATAGAACCGGTCAGGCTGACGCTGGGATAGCGTTTGGCGACCGCGTTGCCAATGTCGGCGCTGGCCGCCGCCAACTTACGCTCGTCGGCGGCCAAATCCGGCCGCTGGGTCAGCAAATCGGCCGGCACACTATCCACTTGAAATTGCGCGGGTACCGGTATGCCTCCGCCAGCCGCCAGCCAAGCGCGTAAATCGGCTTCCGCCAGACCGGTCAATGCCACCAAGGCCTTGACGGTGTTGTCGCACTCCGTGCGTTGCGCGATCAGACTGGATTCGCTGGCATGCAAGCTGGCGTCGGCCAATACCGCGTCGGCCGGCGACGAAAATCCCGCACCGGCCAGCACGCCGGTCAAGCGCGCGGTGTCTTGTTTGGAAGCGATCGCGTTTTGATAGGCGGTCGCCGTCAGTTGACAGGCCCGGTAACTGACGTAATCGCTCGCTACCTCGGCCGCCAAACTCACTTTAGCGTTGTGCAGCGTCAATTCGGCCGCCGCCAGTCGGGCCTGCTCGGCCTGCCGGTTGAAGGCGAATTTGCCGAATAAATCCAACTCCCAACTGGCATCGAGACTACCGGACAAGATTTGAGTAATGCCGGTATTGAAACTCGAGCCGCTAGCGCTGGTGGTTTGCGTGCCGGTGCCGGTGGAGGTGCCACCCTTGGAGCGAGTGAAAGCCCCTTTGGTGGTCAAGCTGGGCATGCCGCCCGCCTCCGCGCCGGCCAGGCTGGCGCGCGCCGACGCTATATTCGCCACGGCTTGCTCCAGCGTCGGATTATCCTGTTCGGCGGCCTGGAGCAAACGGCTCAACACCGGATCGTTGAACTGGCGCCACCAGTCCAGCCGCTCCGCCGCGCCGGCGGCTTCGGTCCTTTGGGCTTGCCATTGGGCAGGCGTGTCGATGCTCGGCCGGACATAGTCTGGAAACACGCTGCATCCGGCTAACGCGCCGCCGGCCAGAATAGTCAATAAGGTCGCTCTCACGCAGACCTCCCGTCGGCAATGCCGAACAAAAACACCTTAACGACAAATTCGACGTGGGCGCGGGCATCCCAGTCGGCAGCCAGGCAACCGAATAGCGCCTTGTTTCTCGGCTCGGCGACCAACATTTCCAAGAACAGGGCCGCCGCGCGCTGACGCTCTGCAGCGGATAACCCGCTTATCTCGTCGTGGCCGCGCAAATATTCGGCAATCATCTGGTAAATCCGTTGAGGACCGCTGGTTTCGATCAAATCGCTCAGCTCCGGAAATTGCCGCGCCTCGGCAACGCCCATGCGGTAAAACGAAATCATGTCGGGCTGCATGACTTTAGCCAGCAACGTTTCGCCGAGCGCGGTCAAACCCTCGCTGCAAGACATCGTCGCCAAGCCATCGATACGCTGCAGTTCGGAAATATCGGTTTCGACCAAGCGGTCCACCGAAGCCAGCATCAATTCGGCTTTGTTTTTATAGCGTTCGTAAATAGTTCGGGTCGAAGCCCCGGCCGCCGCCGCGATTTTAGCGATACTGGTGTTGGCATAGCCCTCGCGCATGAACAGCGCCAGAGCCTGATCCAGCAGATAGTCGTTCCGCTCGGTTTCGGTACCGGCTCTCGGCCGCCCTACTTTGGGTTTGTTCATCGTTTCCGCTGCCATAATTTGCTCCGGTAAAATAAAAATAAAATGTTTCGTTTTTATTATTCCCGAAGAATCGCCTCCCGACAAGTACCAATGCAAAAAATATTGGCGTTTTTCGCAAAAACCCGCTGATCTAGGCGTCCGACCCGCCGGCGGCTTGCCGACGGCCTCACATCGCTCTGGACCGCACCGACTTGACGAGCCTCTCGATGCCAACGCGCGGCCGTTAATTTCCGGCCTCCTTTGTTTGACTATCGTCCGAATCGGCGGACTCGAGCGGATCGTCTTCACGCAAGTCGCCCACTTCGACCGCATAACGCCGATGCGATAGGAAGGCGTTCTTGAAAAAGTCGTACCGGTCGATTGCCGCTTCACTGGCGATTTTTTCGATCGCTAAGTGATCGGCGCGTTTGTCGACCGCGCTTAAGGCACCGGAACCCACCGACGCGGCCACCGGCAGGCCGAGATAGGTGACCGGATTCAGCGCCGCGTCGCCGACCGCGCTACCCAAGCCTCGAACCGAACTCGGCCCCAGCACCGGCAACACCAAATACGGTCCAGTTTCGACACCCCAAATCGCCAGCGTCTTGTCAAAACTTTCCTCATGCTTGGGAAAATCCAGCATCGTGGCGACATCCACAAATCCCGCCAGCCCCACCGTGGAATTGATCAGCAATCTGGCGCCGTCCAGGCCGGATTGCGAAAAACTCCCTTGTAAGGCCTCGTTAGCGATCACGCCAATATCGTCCACGTTGCTAAAGAAATTGCTGATGCCGCGGTTAGCGAAATCCGGCGTCACCGACCGGTACGCCTCCGCCGCCGGTTTCATCAAGTAATCGTCCAGTCCGTCGTTGAACGACTGGACTTTTCGATTGTAGTTTTCGTAAGGATCTCTCGGATCCGTCGCTGGCGTGGCGGCGCAGGCGCTCAACAAGGCGAACGTGCCGTTCAAGATCAGTGTTCTAGCAAACTCAACTCGCATATTCATATAAGCCTGTGTAATAGTTGGTAAAAACCCCGCTTAAGAGCTACAACCGTTTGCCAGCGATTTTGAATAATAACTAAACTAAACGGTATAGTTAAGATTAGGCTTGACCCCGCGCGCTTGTCAAACAAAAATATACCGATTGGTCTAGTTAAGGAGTCGAACTTGAGAAAGAAAAGCCCGGCGCGTCGCCAAGCGATTTTGGATGCGGCAAAAACCACCTTCGAGAAATTGGGATTCGAACGGGCCACGATGGCGGACATTGCCGCTCTGGCGGGCGTATCGAAAGCAACTTTGTATAGCTACTTCAGTGCCAAAAACGAATTATTCGTGGAATTGATAGAAGCGTCCGCAGATCAACATTTGGATCAGATGCACTCGATCTACGTCGGCGAACAAACCAATTTCGATCCCGACGAAATTCGCTCGACCCTCGCCCTGCTTCAACCGTCGGAAGATGTAGCCTTCACCTTAAAGCGGCTTGGCGAGCGAATATTGAGCGTGTTTTTCACGCCGCAACGGCTAGCGTTAAAACGCATGATTGTTGCCGAATCCGGCAAGGGCCAAATCGGTCGTCTGTATTACGAACGCGGGCCGGGATTAGGCATGAAATATTTAGAGCAGTATTTTGGCGAAGTCATCGCGGCGGGTCGACTGCGCCCGGCCGATCCGAAGCTGGTGGCCGCGCATTTTCACGGTTTGCTGGAGTCGGAGATCTTCGAACCCTGGTTGCTGAATATCCTGCACGAACTGACGCCGGATTTGATCGAAGGCGTGGTCGAACGCGCCGTCGACGTTTTCATGAGAGCGTACGGCCCGGAGCGCGACCAAAATAACTAAGCATAGGGTCTCGGCGATTGGCACGGCCGCTTGTTGGTGGATGTAACGCGGGCGCTAAACATTCTTACGCTCCCAACCATAAATTCGCCTAGAGGCACTATCCGTCGGGCCGTCCGGCATTACCCGAGTCGTCTGGTTGTAGACCATTTTGGCGATATACGTCCTTTTGGATATAAACGCCTCGGCAATGTCGGCACGATCTTGCGTCGGGCGCCGTGGAAAGCCTCTCCGCTAACACCGCGCGAGACCCTTAAAATTTGGGTTAAGTTGGTTTGATTTGACAGGGTTGTGGCATTTAGTTGAAGCAGGGGCCCATCAAATCAGAAATCTTCGAAAAGGTTTAAACGGAGGATAGCGCTAAAAAACAACCCCCTGGCCCAAATCCTGCTCAGGGGGAAGCATGGACGTGCTCTCGCAACGTTTACGCCGCTACTACAACAGTAGTCAATGTATGAATTTCAAGAACGATTGGAATAATTCTAATCTTGAATACCGCAAGCCTCATCGTGCGGCAATCTAGCGCTAAATCCACGCCGTATTCCATGAACGACTTAGGCGCTGATGCTGTTTTTGCGGCGGTTGATACCGAACAAACTCAACAAAGCGGTGCCAAACAACCATGCCGCGGCTGGCAGAGGTACCGCCGCGACCGGCGCGATGCTCAGATGACCTATAGTCGTGCTGAGTTTTGCTCCGGTAGCACCCAAAAAGCCCGAGTAGGAAAAGCCACCCGCTTGATGGGCCGGATCAGGCAAAAACTGCAGGTCGCCGTCAAGCATGCCGGTCGTCGCCAGATTATCGACAACGTTTACCAGTTGGAATAAGGTGTTGTCCGGAAAGCCGGGTGAGTGGTCCACTAGGTTCCATGCACCGCCGATTTTTTGCAACGTCCAATCCTCGGACGACAGATAGGTTGACAGCGAAGGAGCGGTAAACCGGAAGGCGCCGCTAAGGCCGATAACCCCGACCGAGGAATTGCTGGTATCCATCGTCGTCGCCTGAATGGTGCCGGCGGTACCGAAACCACCGATGACGATCGTCGTCGTATTGGTGTTAATCGGTGCCTCGAAAGCACCGGTAAAGCCGCTAATCGCGGTTCCGCCGGCGAGAGAGCCGCTTATCATCGTGTTATTAAAGGACGAATCGAAAAAAGTCGTCGGAGCCCATCCTGAAGCGAGAAACGCCGAGTTCCAAACACCGTTTAGCGAGATGGTCGCTGTTCCTGAGACTAGGGCCGCGCTAGCGGTTTGCGGGGCCAGAGTCGCGGCGGCCAACATCATAGCCAATCCCGCGAGTTTAGTTTTGCGTATTGCGTTAATTTCCAAATTCATTTAATTACCTTGTTTCAAAAAAGAAGGGTTGACTGGATAAACTTCTCAACTGTGTGTGCGTCACTTGCTTTAACCCTCTTCAAGGCAAAAGCAGTCTTTCCCGGCATCCCTACCCGTGACACAGCAACCCGGCTATCTTGCCTACAAGACCCGTGGCTTTCCGGCCCTGCCTCGCGACAGGTTTGGCTAGCGCTCAAAATAGAGCACTTACTGGAAAGCAATAAAAAGACCAAAGAACAATCACTATAAATTTCATGTACTTATTAAAAACCCAACACCCCTGTTAATTCATTCGACCGTCCGCTCTACGGGATTTGACACAGTTCTAATTAATTGTTGCGGCATATGCCATAGTCCAAGCTGATTATCGATAAGCCTCAACAACTTAGAAGTCTCCGATAAGTCGGATGAAAGTATTAGTCCGACTGCAGGATCCTGACATTAAGAAGAACCCGATCCAATTTCAAAAAGGCTTCGATTTGATGGATGTTCTGAAGCTGTAAACTACCGATGCCCAGTACGCCGAAACCCTATTTCAGGCACGATGACCGCCGGTTTTCAATACCCAAGTTATGGTGGTTATCGTTTTAACGTGGTCAAGACCCGCAAACTTTGTCAATGTACGGCCTGTCATCACCCAGCGCCACTGACCAACGGGGACGCCGTTTGAAGGTACCAAACGGCCTCTAACGGTGTGGCTTCTGGCGATCCAAGTCCAAAGATTCGCCGCGCCATCTAGCCGAGTGTTGGCATCGATTCAACCACCTATTCGATCTGCAAAGACTATGATGATCAGGTTTTTTTATCGCGGAGGCCAATACTCCGCCATGCCAGTCAGGGCGTTTGTTCAAATTGACCGAGGCTTATGAGTCATCAGAACGATATATATAGGACAATTACCATTGGCTCCTTGAACCGTACTGGTCATGGCCCGCTTCAAACCGACGGCGTTAAAAACAGAATTCACCTCGTATTCCTCGTTGGCCTTGGTGGGACATGCCTGGACATCATCAACATCGAAGCGGTGGTCGATGGGCGGATAAGCGCGACGAACGCGACGCGATCAAAGCACTCGCCTTCCCTGCCGATCTGCGGTTGCCGATTAGCGGCCAAATAGCTAGAACATGCGACGGTGAACGGAAATGCCGGGGTTTTTGAGGAAAATTCGACAGTAGACCGCGCAAAATAATGAGCTCATGGCCCGGACGACCGATAAAAAGCGCTTATGCGCAATCGGTGGCGTTTAGACGACTGGGAGCACGAATTCCGGTTAAATTTTTACTAGACGCTTATAAACATATTCAATTTCCTTGAGCTCTCGTATACCTATAAACAGAATATGTCGGCAAAAGTCATTTCATTTTTTTGCATACTGCTTTTTTGCACCGCTATTTCGGCAGAAGAGCTTGTAACCATCGGGATGTTATCCCCTCGGCCCATCCCACAGGAACAGGCGAGATGGAATAACTTGGCCGAATATTTGACAAAATCGCTTCCACGTTATCATTTTGAGGTAAAAGTACTCGATTATCCGGGACTTGTACGGGCGATAGAAGAAAACCGTTTTGAGTTTGTGTTGACCAACCCTTCGCATTATGTATTGCTTTCGCATAAATTTAACTTAACTCAGCCGCTGGCAACTTTAATTAATCGCGAAGCTAGTTACAGTTTAAGTAGTTTTGGCGGCATCATATTCACGACTCAGGATCATACGGATATTAACTCTTTAGCCGACATTAAAAACCGCAAAATAGCAGCCGTTTTTGAAGATTCGCTGGGGGGTTACCAGGCGCAGCTATACCTGTTTAAGGCGGAGGGCTTAGATTTACCTAATCCGAAAGATATCGTTTTTACCGGCATGCCGCAGGATAAAGTCGTTGAAGAAGTGCTCGCCGGCAGAGCGGAGGTTGGGTTTATCCGCTCCGGTATTTTGGAGCATATGGCCGAGGAGAATAAAGTCGATCTCAATCGCGTTAAAATCATTCATGCCATGAATTCTCCTGGCTACCCTTATCGACATTCGACGATATTGTACCCGGAGTGGCCGCTAGTGTCCGTCAGCAATATCGACCCACAGTTAAAACGCGACTTGGTGAGCACGCTGCTCTCCATGAACAACAACCGGGAGTTAATCGATAAGCTAACTATTGGCGGCTTTGATCTGCCTGCCAATTATTCCCCGGTGTACGAACTTTTACATGCAATACACGCCCCTCCGTACGATCGCATCGATCGAATCACCCTACTGGATTTTTTGAAGCAATATTCTTGGCAAATTATTGTATTCGGCGTCATTGTACTGGCATTGCTGGTAACGACTGTTAGAATAAAAATACTGAACATTAAGTTAAAAAATGAGAAAGTTTCGACTTTTCACCTTTTGCAAATCGTTAAATCCAACGAAGAGCAACTGCGTTCCATTGGTAACAACTTACCCAATGGCTATATTTTTCAATATACAATCTCCACGGATGGCGAGCATGAATTTAAATTTATCAGCGCCGGCGTTGAAAAGGCGCATGGACTAAAAGCGGAACAAGTTCTGAAGCATTCCGCATTGCTATTAACTCAATTAGACCCGCAATATAAGGTTTTGCTTGAGGAAGCGGAAGCAGACAGCGCCAGGAGATTAAGCGATTTCTCAATAGAACTGCCGTTTTTGCATGCTAATGGAACAAACCGTTGGTTTCAGATAAATTCCCGACCCAGATTGGTCAATGATCTAACGGTGTGGGATGGCGTGGCGATAGACATCACCGAGCGTAAGCTGGCCGACGAAGCTTTGAGTCTTTCGTCGGAGCGCTTGCAACTGGCCACACGCGTCGCCAAGATCGGCATATGGGACTGGGATATCGTCAAGAACGAGTTGGTGTGGGATGACTCGATGTACCAACTCTACGGTATTCAACGAGGCGGCTTCAGTGGCGATTACGACGCTTGGATACGGACCATTCATCCGGAGGACAAGGCGTATATAGACGGAGAAATTCAGGCCGCCCTGCGGGGCGAGCGCGAGTACTCGCCTGAATTCCGCATCATTCATCCGGATGGCTCCTGCCGCTATATCAAGGCGGACTCGCAGACGATACAGAATAGCGAAGGCAAGCCTCTGCGCATGATTGGCACCAACATGGACATTACCGAGCGCAAGCGGATCCAGGAAGCGATGCAACGTAGTCAGTCGGCGCTGGAAGAGGCGCAACGTATTGGCCACATTGGTAGCTGGGATGTGGATATGATCAACGATGTGTTGATTTGGAGCGACGAAATATTCCGTATTTGGGAGATCGACAAGACGCAATTTGAAGCGACGTTTGCCGCATTCTTAGCGACGGTGCACCCCGAAGACCGAGACAAGGTGACATTAGCCTATAACCAGGCGATCATCGATAAAAGCTTGTATCAGGTCGAGCACAGACTGCTATTCCCGGATGGCCGCGTGAAACACATCCATGAACGCGGCGAGCCTTATTTCGACGAGGATGGGCGACCGGTGCGCTTTATCGGTACCTCATTGGATATTACCGAGCGCAAACAGGCAGAGGCCGAGTTGTTGAGCTACAAGGACCGGTTGGAGGATACCGTTCGGCAACGGACCTCGGAACTGTTGTTAGCACGAGATGCCGCCGAAGCCGCTAACAAGGCCAAAAGCATATTCCTGGCCAATATGAGCCATGAACTACGCACACCGATGAATGCCATACTCGGATTCTCCAATATCATGCGCCGCGATCCGCATCTAACCGAACACCAGCGCGAAAACCTCGATATCGTCAACCGCAGCGGCGAACATCTCTTGACCCTGATCAACGACGTACTGGAAGTCGCCAAGATCGAAGCCGGACGGCTGCAACTGGAAACCACCGCCTTCGATTTAGGCGGGCTAGTGCGGGAAGTCACTGAAATGATGCAACTCCGCGCTCGGGAAAAAGGCTTGTCGCTGACCCTGGATCAGTCATCCGAGTTCCCGCGCTATATCAAGGCCGATGAAGCCCGCATTCGTCAAATCATCATTAATTTGATCAATAACGCCGTGAAATTCACCGAGCAGGGCGGCGTGACGCTGCGTTTGGGCGTCAAGAACAACGCCCGCCAGCACATATTGATCGAAGTCGAGGACACCGGACCCGGCATCGCGCCTGAAGATCATCAGCGCCTATTCGAGCCTTTCGTACAGCTGACGGAAGGAGGCGGACAACGCGGCACCGGCTTGGGCCTGACCATCACCCGCCAGTTTGTGCGGATGATGGGCGGTAGCATCGCCGTCGAGAGTACGCCGGGTAAGGGATCGCTGTTCCGGGTGGATTTGCCGCTGGAACTGGCAAGCCCTGCCGATATTCACGGACCGGAAATTCGAACACCCGGCGAAGTGGTGAGTCCGATACCAGGAACGCCTCGGTATCGAATCATGATTGTCGAGGATCAACGGGAGAATCAGTTGCTGCTCAGCCGCCTGATGACAGACTTAGGCTTCGTCGTGAAAATAGTGGAGAACGGCCGGCAATGTTTGGACGTGTTCCAAGAATGGCGCCCCGACTTGATCTGGATGGATAGGCGCATGCCGATCATGGACGGCATAGAAGCCACCAAACGCCTGCGTCAATTGCAAGATGGTCAAACGGTAAAGATCGTCGCCGTCACCGCCTCGGCCTTCAAGGAACAGCAGCAAGAAATGCAGGATGCGGGGATGGACGACTTCGTGCGCAAACCCTACCGCTTTAACGAAATCTACGAATGTCTGACCAGACAATTAGGCGTGCAATATATTTATACCGACTCGCAGCCGACCGAACCGGATACCCTGCAATTGACGACTGAAAGACTATCCGTATTGCCCCAAGAATTACGCAACGAACTCATCCAGGCGTTAAAAAGCCTGGAACAAGAACATATCAACACGGTGATCGAGCAAGTTCTCCCTTACGATTTAGTCCTCTACAAAAACCTGTCGAAGTTGGCGGAAAATTTCGACTACCCAAGCATTCTCAACGCATTGCAGGCAACCACACTCCAACTGCCGTGAAGCTATACCTCCGTTTACACAAAATTTGGGACACACCCCAATTTCGGACTGGATTAATCGTTTTATACCCTGCCGGCGATTCTAGTTCGCTTGCTCGAAAGACTTTTAGCCTTGCGATTGGGATTCCGAGACTTGCGCGAATAGCTTTTTGCCTTGCGCGAATAGCTTTTTGCCTTGCGCGCAAGGCTTTTAGAATTGCGAGCTAGGCACGGAGCCTTGCGATTGGGACTCGGAGGCTTGCGCGAATAGATTTTTGCCTTGCGCGCAAGGCTTTTAGAGTTGCGTGCAAGGCGAGTAGCCTTGCGATTGGGATTCGGAGACTTATGCGAATGGCTTTTTGCCTTACGCGCAAGGCTTTTAGAGTTGCGTGCAAGGCGAGTAGCCTTGCGATTGGGATTCGGAGACTTATGCGAATGGCTTTTTGCCTTGCGCGCAAGGCTTTTAGAGTTGCGTGCAAGGCGAGTAGCCTTGCGATTGGGACTCGGAGACTTACGCGAATGGCTTTTTGCCTTGCGCGCAAGGCGAAATGCCTTTCGATTGGGTCCGGGCATCCGGTGGCAATCGCCTATTAGCGAGCAACACGGCCCGCCAAACTCGCGAACCGACCGCTACGCACGGTAAACCGGGCGCGGGTCAAGTCGGCCACGGCTTCCCCCATATCCAGGCTCGGCGGCAAGGCTTGCCGATTTTGACTGGAGACGATCAGAGTCTGCCGGCAAAAGGCGTCGGTCTTATTGCCCATCTTGGCCAGATTGCGCCGCTCGTCGAGCGATAGGCTAAGAAAACTGGAGAAGTGGTTTTCCAAAACACCCAGCGCCGCATCGATTTCAGCGAGCGCGCTGTCGTAAAACTGATTGGAATTAAATTTTAAGTCATCCAAATCTCCTTAAACGGATTGCCAAACACACCGAATGCCAGCTCAGTTCGAGTGCTAAAGCGCAGACAATTTTCAGGGAAATGAATGATTTTTTTTGCTAGCTGTTTTAACGCTTACATGCATTTAAACCTAATTTTTTTGACCCATAAGACTATGGACAAGAACAGCCGCCGTCGCGCGTAGAACCGACAAGCTAGCAGTAACGGGTCGCAGACATCGAAATCGTGCCGGAAGACAAAACTGAAATAAACGTAGCGCGAACGGGGCAGCGTTAATATTGCTATTTCCGATAGGACGATCACCGCAGGCGGCACGGCCAGACAGTCGAAGATGCCGCAATGGCTGCTCAGGTAACGATCAAAAGCGGGCGATTGCGTGACTATAGTCGGCATACAGCGCGTCCGACAGACCTTGCCCGGCCTTGATGCAGCACTAGCATAATCGAAAGAACGACCGTTCCATCATCAAACTAACAATAGCAATTGAAAGACCATTGGCGTTTTAACCCACTACTAGCTTCCCATCCCTTCCCAACAACGCCAGCCACCAACAGCGTATTTCCGGCACTCGCGGCAATGGAGTTTCAAGCGCCGATCCGATAGATACGCACAGCCTATGGGCTTGAGTCACAAATCCAAACTGATGCGGAATGATTAGTGGTCAATGTGAGTGGGCGCACAATAAGTTACGGCTATCCTTCTTATTATCGCGTTGCTTTATTTGAGCACACGTAAAAACGCCTCTTTCATGCAGTTCAGAAAATTGCGCTTTTGGTGATTATTAGTCACATTTTAGTTTTCATACTTCTCAATTTTTCAACCCTCATTAGAAGGTATTTATGCTTCCAACTAAAACATTGTCAGTTTTGGCATCTGCATTAATTTTCGTATCCGGTTTTGCACGAGCTGAATTGGCAACACTTAAATTTACCGGGACAGTCGTTTATGGTGGCAGTCTCGCTACAATAGGAGATACGGTTACTGGTGTTTTATCTTACGAGAGCCAACCCCAAGACTTGTCATTGCCTAATTACGCTTCTTATAGTATTCCGGCACCGTTTGTAATGTCCGTAAGCGTTGGCGACCATTTTGTGATGTCCAAAGGAATTACCATTACAGTTTTCAACAATCAAGGTGGTAATGTCGAGGACATGGCAAACATCGCCGGAAATTCAATATTGTTAGATAACGAGCTTTATTCAGAGGGTTCGGCAGGAATTAATCTTTCGAGCAAATCCGGCAGCAAAGGCGCTTTAAAGAATACTAAGTTACCATTGTCATTTGATTTGTCTAAATTTGACGCAGGCCCAACATTAACTTATGGTTGGATTCAAAAAGATGGCAGTCAAAATGGACAATTATTACAGTTTTCGGTGGACTCAATTCAGTCCTCTGTAAAAGCCGGGCAGCGTGGAGGTGACCACCACTAAAAAGCATTGCTGAATCAAAATACATTACTGCTAATAAATTAGCAATTTAATCAAGGCGAGCCTAGGGCTCGCCTTGTTTTTATAGCCAAAACCCAGGCCATTGAACCTCCACTTACGCCTTAGATTAAGTTCAACATTGATGCTTACAACTCACAGCGACGTTATGTAAACTATTGCAAAAGGCCAACAAATGTTTCAGCAGGAACCGCCGGGCTTTTGTAATAGCCTTGATAAAAATCGCAGCCGTGCTCTTTCAGAAAGTTAAGCTGCTCTTCGGTTTCTACGCCTTCAGCCAAGACTTTTAATCGTAACGTGTGAGCCATTCCAATAATGGCTGCAGCGATTTCATTGTCGTCTTCCAGTTGTGGAATGTCATCAATAAACGACTTATCAATTTTCAGGGTGTCCAGCGGGAAGCGTTTAAGATAGGCCAGGGAAGAATAACCAGTACCGAAGTCGTCAATGGCCAGACGTACGCCTAAAAACCTTAATTGCCGGAGTATATCCACGGTTTCGGATTCCCTAGCCATCAGTGTACTTTCCGTTAGTTCCAATTCCAGACGCTCTGCCGGAAACCCCGTTTCGTTGAGTATGGCGACCACACTAGCGACGATATCACCATGCCGAAATTGATAGGGCGACAAATTCACAGCCAAAGTGAGCGGCGGAATGCCGGCTTCGAGCCAGTGCTTGCCTTGTCGGCAAACCTCCAATAGTACCCATTCACCAATCTCGCCAATCAGCCCCGTTTCTTCCGCCACCGAAATAAACTGACTGGGCGGTATCATGCCTTCGTCGCTATTTTGCCAGCGTAACAAGGCTTCTGCACCGATGATGGCACCGGTACGCAGGTCTACCTGAGGTTGATAATGCACCCGTAATTCTGCTTTGGTGATCGCGCGTCGCAATAACGATTCCAGGTTGATGCGGCGTTTAGCCGCCTCAGTCAGATCCTCAGAAAAGTATCTAAAGTTACCCCGGCCTTCATTTTTGGCGCGATAAAGGGCGGCATCGGCATGCTGCAGCAATTCTTCGGACGTTTCGCCATGCTCGGGAAACAAGCTGATGCCAACGCTGACTCCAATACGAACTTCCACACCGTTGGACAAGCGCCAGGGATCGCTGAGAGCTTCTATAATCTCGGTGGCCACCAGCGCTGCATCCTGCGGATGCGACAAATCCTCCAACAACAATGCAAATTCATCGCCACCCAGCCGGGTTACCGTATCCACACCCCGCAAGCGGCTGGTTAAACGTTCAGCGACCTTTTGCAGCAGTTCGTCACCGGCCAGATGACCAAAGCTGTCGTTGACGTCCTTGAATCGATCCAGATCCAGCATTAACAACGCGGCCGATTTACGTTCACGATTTGACAACTCGATGCAGTGCTCCAGACGTGCGAATAACAATAAACGGTTGGGCAGGTCCGTCAATGGATCATGATGCGCCAGATAATCCAGGCGATTAACCGCGTCCTTGAGTTGAGTGATGTCGGAAAACACGCCGACATAATGCGTCACCTGCTGATGTTCATTGCGTACCGCACTGATGCTAAGCATTTGCGGATAAATCTCGCCGTTCTTGCGCCGATTCCAGATTTCGCCTTGCCAGTAGCCGGTTTTATCGATTTCAGCCCACATGAGCCGATAAAACACCGTAGCCTGCCGACCCGACTTGAGGAATTGCGGCGTTTGTCCTATCACTTCAGTAGCCGAATAACCGGTTAGCTCACTGAAAGCCCGATTGACGACCAGTATCCGGGAACCCGCATCCGTCACCATGACCCCTTCTCGAGCTGATTCGAACATCGCCGCAGCCTGACGTAGATAATCGTCGTTGGCTTTTTGTTGGCTGATATCGATCATTACGACACGAAACAGTTGATTTTTGTCAGTGCCGACCGAGCGGTTCATTTCCAGCCGCGACCAATAGGCCGCGCCATCCTGTTTAATAAGACGCAGTTCAAATATCTGGGGGTTGCCGGTCTCCGTCTACTGTTGACGATGTAAGTAGTAAACATCCTGGTCCGTATCCAGTATAAATTGAGTCAAGAGCTTTTTGAGCAAAGCTTTGCGAGTAACGCCGAGCAGAGATGTCGCGGTCAGATTGGCATTCAGGATGACATCGCGATCACTGATAGTCAGATAACCCACGGGGGCCAAATCGTATAAATCGAAATAACTGGCCCAGGATTTTTCCAGTTCGTCCTGCGCATACCGCAGGTTTTCATACAGCATCTCCAGCTCAATCTGATGCACCTGCAGTTCATGCACCAGCCGTTTTTCGTCACTAGGCGATGCCGGGACGATTTCGGGTTTGGTCGTCAGCCGCTGTTCGGCCTGACGCCTCAGCTCATCTGGATTTCGAGTAAGGTCTGGTTGTTTTTTCATACCCCATCTCCTCTGAGTTGAGCTTCCAGCCTTTTAGTTTCAGATATGTCGATAAAGGTGATGACCACGCCGTCAATGACATTATCCTGAGTACGGTATTCAGCGAGCAGAGCCGGAATGACATGATTTTTAAGCTGCTCCCATACGGGAGCATCCCTAAAAAAATTGGTCACACCAATCAGTAATTCCTTGAACAGCAGATCCTGCTCTTGCACATTTTTGTGCAGATACTGAACGTACTGAGCAATCGTGCTGATCTGGTGTAACCCCATGCGCCGTTCAATACGGCGATAGAGGGTGTTTTTCTTGTATAAGGAAAAATCGTTGCCCGTGCGTGAGCGCAGTAAAGCGATGATTTGTTCGAGGCTGCTTTGTGATTTCAGCGCTAAGACGGGTTCGGACGCCACGTACTCACCGCGGAGCCCTTGTCGGAGATAGGTGACTATATGATCCCAAAGCGCGTCCGGAGTGACGACAATATCCGCCAAACCCGCATCGATAGCGCTGTGTGGCATTGCATCAAATTTGGCGGAATCCGGGGATTGCACCAATGCCAACCCGGCATTTTCTTTGATGGCGCGCAAACCTTCAGTACCGTCGGAGCCCATGCCCGACAGAATCACACCGATGGCGCGTTCGTGTTGGTCATCTGCGAGAGCATGAAAAAAATAATCAATCGGCAATCGCAATCCGCGTCGAGCGGTGGGCTCGAGCAAATGCAATTTGCCCTGGAGAATAGATAAGTCTTTATTAGAGGGAATGACATAGACGTAATCGGCTTTGACCTTCATGCCTTCTTCAGCCTGCTCGACCTTCATCGATGTGACCCGCTGCAACAATTCAGGCGATGCCTTTGCGAGTCGGATCAAGATGCTGGATAACCACGAATCCTGCGCCACAGACTGATGGAACATGACGAAAGAATTGTTCGAGCGCTTCCAGTCCCCCTGCTGATGCGCCGATGCCAATAATCGGTGGTATACGGTCAGCTTCCATTAGCGGTGGGGGCCGAGGTGTTTCTGCTACTTTACAAATAACAACCGTCTGCCCAACCTAAATTGGCTGGCTGGCAAATTTTCACCGTTTATATTCGCTATGAATTCTATAGTTCAGGATACTATCACCTTAAGAAAAACATAGCCATGTATTGATTTTATTTTAAGCAAAACCAGACTCTCAGCTTAGCCAACGCCAAATGTCGCTTTTGGGTCGTTCCCAGTCTATCCATGAGCAAATAGGGGCTGTTGCCATTTTGAAACAATAGCCTTGAAATTGAGCGGCTCTGCCTCATTAGATTGATTTTTCAATCAAAAGACAAGCAACCGATGCCCCGACAGCTATTTACGGATGAATACTGGAATAAACTCAAAGCCATCATGTTAAGCCTAGCAGGCTGTTGATTTTATCTCCCCCGCAAGCCGCATTGATTCGTTGAGTTAGGTGCTGGATATATTCGTAACACGTTGTTATTCATGGTAAAATGCTTTTGTTTTCCACATATTCCATCGAATCCATGCGCGGCGCCGACATTACCCAAGAAGAACTGTTCAGTTACCGAACCCTGGAAGAACGGATTCCAAAAAAACATCCGCTCCGCAAGCTGCGCAAAGTGGTCGATCTGTTGCTGGCCACATTGGATGACGAGTTCGATGCGCTCTACGCCCGTCGCGGCCGGGATTCCATTCCGCCGGAGCGCCTGTTACGCGCCAGCCTGCTGCAAGTCTTGTTTTCCATCCGCTCGGAGCGGCAGTTGGTGGAGCATATCGACTTCAATCTGCTTTACCGCTGGTTCGTCGGCTTGACCATGGATGACGCCGTGTGGGACCACTCCACCTTCAGCGCCAACCGCGACCGCTTGCTGAACGAGCGCATCAGTCGTTTGTTTTTCGAACGGGTGTTGGTCTTGGCGGACTGGCAAAAGTTGCTGTCCGACGAACATTTTTCCGTGGACGGTACGCTGATTCAGGCCTGGGCCTCGCACAAGAGTTTCGTCAAAAAAGACGGCTCGACCCCTCCGCCGGAAGACGGCGGCCGTAATCCCACGGTCAACTTCAAGGGCGAGCAGCGCAGTAACGAGACTCACGTATCACGTACCGATCCCGATGCGCGGCTGTACAAAAAGAGCGAGGGCGACAAATCGCAGTTGGCATTTCTTGGTCATGCTTTGATGGAAAACCGTAACGGCCTGGTGGTCGATGTCGAAGTCACTCAGGCCAAGGGAACAGCGGAACGCGAAGCGGCTCAAACCATGGTCAAGCGTACGATCCACAAGCCGGGCGCGACCTTGGGTGCCGATAAAAACTATGACACCCAAGACTTTGTCGCCAATCTACGCCAGCGCAAGGTGACCCCGCATGTCGCCAGCAAGGACAAAGGCTCGGCCATCGACGGCCGCACCACCCGACACAACGGCTACCGCAAAAGCCTCAAAATCCGTAAGCGGATCGAAGAGGTCTTCGGTTGGGCCAAGACCGTTGGCCCACTACGGCAGACCAAATTCCGGGGTTTGAAGAAAGTCGCCGCGCAAGCGATTTTTACGTTTGCGGCCTATAACCTAACGCGGATGGGCGCCATTTTCGGCTGGCGTTACACGACCGCCTAGGCGCTAGTACGCCTGAAATCCGCCCAAAGGCGGAATTGACCCCCTTCGGGGTGAATATAACCGGCTAAAACCGGTTTTTGAGGCCCAATCAGGCTTCCAGACCACCCGGTGCTTCGGAAAATGGCGTCGAAACCGAAGGTATATCGGCAAATTTCAACAGCCTGTTAGGGATTTATGACAAGCCATCGCTCCGGCAAACGGTAGAAGGGATTTTTTATCGCATGCGAGTCGGTTGTCCCTGGAGAGACCTGCCTGCAACGTTTGGCAAGTGGAATGCCGTTTACAAACGATTCAATGCTTGGTCGCGTCAAGAAAAACTGATGGGCATCTTTCGGGGACTGATTGTGGAACCGGATTTGGAATGGACCTTTATTGACGGCAGTATCGTGAAAGCGCATCAGCATAGTAGTGGCGCGGCCCATGAACAGGATGCCGCGATTGGGAAATCAGTCGCGGGTAACACTACGAAAATCCATATGGCCGTTGATGCCTGCGGGCTTCCTATTCATTTCTCGGTTACCGGTGGTGAAGTCCATGACTGCAAAGAAGCACCGAAATTAGTGGCTAAACTGCCTTTGGCTAACTACACGGTTGCTGACAAAGGTTATGACAGTGAACCCTTACGGACTCAAATTCGAGAGAAAGGGAGTGTGCCCATCATTCCTAGAAAACAGAATTCAACCATCGGGAATGACGGAATGGATTGGTGCCTCTACAAATATCGCCACCTCGTTGAAAATGTCTTTGCGCGACTGAAACATTTCAGAGCCATCGCGACGCGATATGACAAATTGAAACGCAATTTTGAAAGCCTCGTCGCTTTGGCCTGCGCTTTTATTTGGTTACCCATGTAAAACGGCAACAGCCCCTAATCGATCGAGTCACGAGTCTGCCGAATCAACCAAGGCATGTCGTTTACGCACAACCATTCGACATAAGCACCTGGACTGGACTCTATCATAATCGGCCAGCAAGGTCGTTTCCAGTTTCGCGGTGAGAGCCGATCGAGACCGCACCGCGGTTCCCTCCATTATTGCGCCACCCTCCCCGCACGATGCCCATCCGGAAAGCTTCACGGTTTCAGGCGATTCCGCCGTCGTGATACCATGATTGCCCTCACATTTTTCATTTGCACCATCAAGGATTTGGTCATGCCGAGCTCAAGCTCACGCTTACCCGTTAATTTACTGTGGATAGTCATCGCCGCGATCGGCGCCGTTGCCGTGGCCGGCATTGCGCTACAACGCGGCGAAACCATTAATAGCTTGTGGATCATCGTCGCCGCGATCTGCGTTTACGCCTTGGGCTACCGTTTTTACAGCGCGTTCATCGCCGCCAAGGTGTTGATGCTGGATGCCGGCCGGGCCACACCGGCCGAACGTTTCGACGACGGCCGCGACTTTATGCCGACCCACAAATGGGTGGTGTTCGGCCATCATTTCGCGGCAATTGCCGGCCCCGGCCCGTTGATCGGCCCGACCCTGGCGGCGCAATTCGGCTATTTGCCCGGCACGCTGTGGATTTTGATCGGCGCGGTGTTGGGCGGTTGCGTGCAGGACTTCGTGACCTTGTTTTTCTCGGTGCGCCGCGACGGGCGCTCGCTGGGGCAAATGGCGAAGGATGAACTCGGCGCCATCGGCGGCGGCGCGGCGATGATAGGCGTGATGATGATCATGGTGATCTTGATCGCGGTGCTGGGCCTGGTGGTGGTCAACGCGATGAAGCACAGTCCGTGGGCGACATCCACGGTGGCGGCGACGATTCCGATCGCGGTATTGATGGGGCTGTATTTGCATAATCTGCGGCCCGGCCGGGTCGCCGAGGCGACCTTGATCGGCGTGTCGTTGTTGATCTTCGCGGTAGTCGGCGGCGGCTGGATAGACGAGAATCCGACCTTGCGCGCTTGGTTCGATTACGATGCGCCGCAATTGGCGGTGATGGTGATCTTGTACGGCTTCGCGGCGGCGGTGTTGCCGGTCTGGCTGTTATTGGCGCCGCGCGATTATTTGTCCACCTTCATGAAACTGGGCACGATCGCGGCGCTGGCGGTGGCTATCGTCGTGTTGCGCCCGGATTTGAAGATGCCGGCCTTGACCCAGTTCGTGGACGGCAGCGGGCCGATTTTCGGCGGTAAGTTATTTCCGTTTGTGTTTATTACGATTGCCTGCGGCGCAATTTCCGGTTTTCATTCGTTGATCGCGTCCGGTACCACGCCCAAGCTGCTGGCTAACGAAACCGATGCCCGCTTTATCGGCTACGGGGCGATGATGATGGAATCCTTTGTCGCCATCATGGCGATGATCGCGGCCAGCGTGCTTGAACCCGGCGTGTATTTCGCGATCAACAGCCCGGCGGGCATCGTCGGCGCGAATGCGGCCGATGCGGTCGCCAAAATCAGCAGTTGGGGCTTTCCGGTCGGTGTCGAGCAAATGCAGCGATTGGCGCAAACCATGGGCGAATCGACGCTGTTTGCCCGGACCGGCGGTGCGCCGTCGTTGGCGGTCGGCATGGCCAATTTGTTTGCGCAAGTTTTCGGCGCAAACATGCTGGCGGCCTGGTACCACTTCGCGATCATGTTCGAAGCCTTGTTCATTCTGACCACGTTGGACGCCGGCACCCGAGTGGCCCGCTTTATGTTGCAGGACATGCTGGGCAACTTCGGCATCGGCGCCGGCCAGACCAATCATTACGCCAGCATTATTTTGACCAGCGGCGCAGTGGTCGCGGCCTGGGGTTATTTCCTGTACATGGGCACCATCGATCCGCTGGGCGGCATCAATAGCTTGTGGCCCTTGTTCGGCATCGCCAATCAAATGCTGGCGGCGATCGCGCTGTGCGTCGGCACCACGATTTTGGTGAAGTCGAACAAATTGAAATACGTTTGGGTCACCGCCCTGCCCTTGTCCTGGCTGATCGTGGTTACCAGCAGCGCGGCCTGGGAGAAACTGTTTTCGGCGGATTTACGAATCGGTTTTTTAAGCCACGCCGAAGACCTGTCGGCCAAACTGCAGGCCGGGACGCTCAGCGCGGACATGGCCGGCAAGGCGCCGCATCTGATTTTCAACGATTACCTGAACGCCGGCTTGACCGGCTTGTTCATGCTAATCACCTGGCTGCTATTGGGCGATACCTTGCGGGTGGTGTACTGCGTGATTGCCGGCAAGGATTACCCCCGTTCCAGCGAGTCGGCACATATTCCCAGCCGGCTGGTGGAGAACTGGGTCAGGGATTGAAACCGGTCGATCAGCGGGCGCGCTTGTCGCGCTCGGCTTCCAGAGCTTTATGGCGCACATCGACATAATTGCTGCCGACTTGTTGCCAGAAGGTGGCGGCCGCCTCGGGGTCCTGACTGAGCAATTTGACGGCAATGGCGCCGTTGGCGCTGATGTCGGTGATCTGGGCATCGATATCGACGACGGCCCGACTCTTGACGATACGCTTATCGGCTTCGAAGCGTAGCGTCACCGCTTCGCCGGTCCGAAACACGATGTCTTTTTTGAAGCCGCCCAAAAACTTCAGCCGATATTCCGGCACCGATTGGAAAGGCAATACGAATTCGGCGTGCCACCGAAACGGCGGACATTGGATAGGGCCGGCGTTCTTTGGAAAATGCACGGTGTAGCCGTCATCGACCTTGGCCTTGATAACGCCCTTGGTGTAGATGTCGCGGCAATTGGTTAGGACGGTGTCGCCCGGCGCCAGTTCGTATTTGGCCCAGGCCGGGTTTGCGGCGGTCAACGCGGCTATGAATAGCCAAACGGCTGTTAGTACCTTCATCGTAGGCTCCCGATTGTCGTTTTTGATAGTCCCTGAATTACCCCGATGTTACCTACACCGGGGTTGACAAGTCTGGCGCTAGCCTATCGGGAAGTCAAGCCGGAGCCGGTCGAAGAGCTAACGACCGACGCTGTTGGGTTGCGGTGTAATCCCGGTGCCGCGAAACGGCCCCAATAAACTGCCGACTAAGGGATCGGATTCGTCGATGTCGACCGTGACCATATGGCCGGTGTTGGTGCCGAGATAAGGTTGCATTGCCGCCGCCAAATAAGGGAAAACCAACCGCAAGTCGTTGCTGAGACCGCTACTTTGCACATTGGCGCGCCAGATTTGTTTGCGTTGCCCGCTTTGCAGATACGTGGCGGTCTCGCAAGCTTCCAACAACAAATAGCGCCGGAAGGTAGTATAGGATTCCACGCGCTGACTATAACCGCCGACGCCCCAACCGGGATAGTAACCCCGGTAATAACGGTACATGCCCATGCCGTAGGGACCGTAAGGATAGAAGTCGTTCCACATCGGCACGTCATATGCCAATTGCCGCGACTCCGGCGATCCGACGCCGTAGCTTAAAAACATCACCAAATCGCTGTTTTGCGGCTTATCGGCCTTGAGGTAACCGCGATTGTTCAAGATTTTTTCTATATACCCGGCGAACTCGATGAATTGTAAGTCTTGCGGGTTGCCGTCGGTATTGCCGGGCAGGATGACGTAACGCTTGCCGGCGACGGACTGTACGTCGGCGGCGGTCAAGGCATCGATCTCGGTACGAAACCGCAACGGCTGCGGGGTCGTCGCACAGGCGCCGGTCAGAGCCAACAATATCAGGGCTAGAAAGCGGGTAAAAATGAGCTTATTCGGTCTGGTTGTCATGATTCAGTCCCTCGTCGTTAAGTAGGCTGGTTTGCCGTAAATGTTGCTCCCTCAGCCGCCGCTGAATGTCGGCGGCGACCTGTTTTTCGTGCTGCGCGGCCTGATGCGCCAATTGGTCGGCCAGATGTAGGCTTTCGGCCAATCGCCGGCGCGCCGCTTGTTTTTCCTGGCTGCGCAATTCGGCTTCCTGGCGCATTTCCTGCAATTCCATTTCGTGACGCAGGCGTTCGGCTTGCAAGCGTTTTTCCAGCGCCAGTTGTTCCGCCAATTGATCCTGTTGGGCCGCCAACAAGCGGCATTGTTTGTCGGCTTCGATGGCCTGGGCTTGCAAGTCCAATTCGGCCGTTTGCGCCAGATGCTCCAACTGGCGGCGGCGTTCGACGATTTCCTCTTGCTCCAGCAAGCGTTGCTGACGGGCCAGTTCCAAGGTTCGGTCGCGGTTGAACTCGTAGGTCTTGCGCAGCACGTTCAGATAGACGCTGTCCCGACCCAATTTCACCGATTCGAATTCGCTAAACTCGACGTCGATTCGGCACATCGCCTGCGCTTGTAGGCTTTGTTGCACGAAAGTCTCGGCTAAGGCCAACGCCATCCGCGCTTCGACAGCGTTCAGGCCGTTTTGTATCCAGGCGCCGTCGGCCAGATTGGTTAGTTCACGTTGTACGACGTCTTCGACGATGTCGGCATAACGTTGTTTGATATGCTCGTTCAGATGCTCCAAACGGTCCAGATTCTTCATCGCGTAGTCGAAAGTCGCCTGAAAGCGCAACTCCAAACGTAAATCCAGCGTGCAAAATTCGTCGAACAGTTTGATCTGTTTGCGCTGCGGCCAGTAGGCAATCGCTAACGGGTACAAACGGTGATAAAAACGTTTGATGAAGCGCTTGGGGCGTGGGTAATATTTTTGGTAAGGCCCCAAGCGACGCAACACCATTTGCCGATCGGGATCGAAATCGGCCACCCAGGGCATCGCATCGGCGGGATCGCCGTCGGCCAAATCGGCGCCGGTCAACCATGCGTCGAGTTCAGACTGCTCGTTAGCCATCGCCCGCCCCGGCGCCGGCTTGCGCGGCTTTTTGCTTGATCGCGGCGATCTTGGCGGACATTTTTTCGGCGATCAGCGGATAGAGATTGGGGGCGAATTCGACGGTGCGCTCGTCGACCTTGCGCAGAAAACCCCGACTGAGCAATAAACCGACGACGAACATCCGCGACCAATCCGAATAACGCCGAGCCTTTTCCAGATCGGATTTTTCGATGACCATTTCCAATTCGTCGTTTGCGTTGATCCGAAATTCGCTGAACTGGCGCAAACATTCGAAGACCAGTTCTTCCTCCTGCTCGGTTAACGGTCCCGGCGCGGTAAATTCCAGGCGGTAGGACAGCAACACCGTGAAGAAATCCACCATTGCCGCGCAGACGAAGGCAAACCACGAGAAGCCGCGCCACATCGCGAACGACGGTTTGACTTCCTCGGTGAACTGCTTGTAAGTCATCACCAGCGGCGCGTCCGGCAAGGCCTCGCCCATGCCGCCAACAATCTGGTTGATTCCAGCTTGCAGGTCCTGATAGCTTTTCAGGAACAATCCGTAGGTAGTTTCGACGTCGCGTGTCACGTCCAATTCGTTCAAATGGACTTGCAATTCTCGCAGAGGTGCGTCCAGCGCCGCAAATGCTTGTTCCTGTTGCTGGAAGCGCTGTTTCTTCTCCTGGTAGAGCTGGTTGTAATGCCGCCAAAACGGACCTTCACCCACTTGGTTTTTATAGCCGGGGGCAATTTGATTGTGCGTGCCGAAATAAGCTTGCGACACGTCCAGCGACGCTTGGTCCAGCGCCTGTTTTTGCTGTTGTAGTACGCGGGCCTTGAGCTGCAATACCGCATCCAGGTATGTTTTGGTTTGCTCGCGCAACTGATGCAAACGATTGATGTGCAGGGTTTCTGCTTCGGAAATCTCGTAAAACTTGAAATAAGAGAACGTCACCGACGCCGCCAAGGCTATCGTCAACGACGCGACGACGCTGAAAAATCGCATCCGGTTGGCTTTCCAATGGATACCGGCGATTTCCAACGAGCAGATGACGATGATGGATTGAATCGCGATGGTAATGACCAACGCGATCCACGGCGTAATAAAATGGGACAGGCCGTAGTAAGTGGTGAATCCGGACGAAAGGCTCAACATCAACACGATGGGTATCGTCCAGATCCGCAACATGCTGACGAACAGCGTCTGGATGCGGTTGATCAGATAGCCCAGACCGCCGGAGCGCGATTTAAGTTTGATGTCCGCCATAGGTCTCGGGAAACGGATTAACGGCGGCCGGCGAACCGGTTCAGCCCATGCTCAGATAGCGTTCGCCGGTATCGTGGGCGATAGTGACGACGGATTTGTTCGGCCCCAAGCGCTCGGCCACCCGTAGTGCCGCGCAAATACTGGCGCCGGAAGAGATGCCGACCATGATGCCCTCTTCGCCGATTAGACGTTTGCGCATGGCCATCGCCTGCTCGGTGCTGATCAGCTCAATGCCGTCCAGTAAATCGACATCCAAGTTCTTCGGTACGAAACCGGCGCCGATGCCTTGAATTTTATGCGGACCATGACTGCCGCCGGAAATGACCGGCGATTCGGCCGGCTCGACCGCAATCGCCAAAAACTTGGGATTCCGGTTCTTGATGACGTCGGCAACGCCGGAGATGGTACCGCCGGTACCGACACCACAGACGAAAGCATCAACCAATCCGTCGGTCGCCGACCAGATTTCCTGAGCGGTGGTTTGTCGATGCACTTCCGGGTTGGCGGGATTTTCGAATTGCTGCGGCATAAACGCGCCAGGCGTTTGTTCAACGATTTCCCAGGCTTTAGCGATTGCGCCCTTCATGCCTTCACTGCCCGGCGTCAGGACAATCTCGGCGCCGTACAAGGCCAGCAACTGCCGACGTTCGACCGACATGGTCTCCGGCATCGTCAAAATGCAGCGATAGCCGCGCGCCGCGCCGACCATGGCCAGCGCGATACCGGTATTACCCGAGGTGGGCTCGACAATCGTGCCGCCGGTCTTCAAGTGCCCCGATCGCTCGGCCGCCTGGATCATCGCCATGCCGATCCGGTCCTTAACCGAGCCGCCGGGGTTACGAGACTCCAGCTTTACGTAAACCGTCGAGGAGTGCTCGGCAACCACTTTTTGCAGCTTCAACAGCGGCGTGTTGCCAATCAATTGCGTCACATTGCTTGCCGTAGCCATTGAGTCACCTCAATCAGATCACTTGTCTATCTTAAACGCTAAGAATACCGGGTTACCGTTACGTTGGACAAGGACCGCGATCGATTTCTCGGCCGGCAGTTTGGTGATCACGCTGTTGAAATCCGCCGAATCGCGGATGACGGTGTTTTGGATTCGCAGAATAATGTCGCCCGGCTGAATACCGGCATCCAACGCGATACCTTTATTGACCTTTTGTACCAACACACCGTTTTTTTCGACCTGAGCTTGTTGACGCTGTTCGCTGGTCAAGTCGGCCACCACAATGCCCAAGCGGTTGATCTGCGTTTCGGCGGCGGTCGGCGCGTTCGATAACGCAGCGGTGTTTTGCGCCGGCAATAAACCTATTTTGACGCTGATATCCTGTTGTTCGCCGTGACGAATGATCTTGACCTTGGCCTTTTCGTCAATAGGGGTCACGCCGACGCGGGGCGGCAATTCGCCGGAGGTTTCGATGACGTGGCCGTTGAATTCGACGATGATGTCGCCGATTTGCAGGCCGGCTTTTTCCGCCGGTCCGCCCGGCACGACCTTGGCGACCAACGCGCCGTGCGGCCTATCCATGCCGAAGGATTCGGCCAACTGGCGGTTGACGTCTTGAATCTGGACGCCCAACCAGCCGCGCGAGACTTTACCCTTGCTTTTGATTTGCTCGACCACGTTCATCGCGACATCGATCGGAATCGCGAACGACAATCCCATGTAGCCGCCGGATCGGCTATAAATCTGCGAATTTATGCCGACCACCTTACCCTGCATATTAAACAACGGTCCACCGGAGTTGCCCGGGTTGATTGCCACGTCGGTTTGAATGAACGGCACATAGTTGCCGTCTGGCAGACTACGCCCTTTGGCGCTGACAATGCCCGCGGTGACCGATTGATCGAAGCCGAACGGCGTACCGATCGCCAAGACCCATTCGCCAACCTGTAATTGCTCCGGGGCACCGATTTCGACGACAGGCAAGTCCTTGGCATCGACTTTCAGCAATGCGACGTCCGTGCTTTCGTCGGAGCCGATCAATTTCGCGATCAATTCGCGGCGATCCTTGAGCTTAACGACGATTTCCGACGCGTTATTAACCACGTGGTGATTCGTCAGCAAATAACCGTCGCGGGATATGATGAAGCCGGAACCCAGCGAATTGGTTTCGCGGGGGGTGTAACCGCGTCCCGGTCCCTGAAAGAAGCGCCGGAATAATTCTTCCATTTCAGGCGGCACATCCTGCGGAATTGGCTGTTGGTCGCCGTCGGCTTGCGGGTCGGTGGATTTTTGCGTGGTGCTGATGTTGACGACAGCGTCGCCGTTGGTTTTTACCATCTCGGTAAAGTCCGGCAATTGCGCATGGGCGGCGGCAAAGGCCGACGCATAGTAGATCAAGACTCCGAAAAACAGCCTATTCAGCATGTAAGCTCCAAATTTACAAAGAAAAACGAATTCGCGCGTTTACCGCAACACAATACCGGCGGCGATCATTTCGACGGTTTTGGCGGGCACTTCGCCGAGAACGGTGATTTGTTGTTCTCCAAGGATTCGACTGACCGAATTCACGGAACCGAGCGTATGCAAACCTTCGATGCCTTGCGCTTCCTTAGCTTCTCGATAAACCGAAACCGTTGCGAAACCGTCGCTAATCAACAAATGATCCACCGCTTTGCCGGACTTTTCGATTGAATTGCGGATGAAAAACACCGGTTCGAAGCCGGGTGGCCATTGTTTGAGTTCGAAAGGCGCTTGCTCCAGCGGCTCGGCCTGACTGGTATGGATATGTTTGGTGTGGAACCGACTGTCGTCGCCGGTGACCGCAGCGGGGGTCGCCGTGCCGACACCGTCCCTGCTGAGATCGGTAAACACCACTTGTTCCAGCGTGGTGCCGTCCAGGTTGTACACTTCCACTTTTAACGGCAGATAGAACTGGGTGTCGATCCAGATCTTACGGATGTAGCGCAGATCGTCCTTGGGTTGAATCGTGACGATTTGGGTTGGGAGCATGGCAACCGCTTCCTGCCCCTCCAAACCTAGTTGATAATTTTTTTCCAGGCCCGCGGTATTCCGCGGCATGTTGATAATAAAGGAACTATCCAACGGGTGATGATTGACGATTTTTTGTTGGGTTTCCTTAAAAATGCAGGTCACTTCGTTGGACTTTCGGACGACTTCCCGCATCGGCGAATTCAGGGAAGTCAAACGTTCTTGCTCGACGCCGTTCTCAACCAGATGATGGTACTTCATCGTGTCGAGTTGGCCGTTCTTCATGAAGATGATCGTACCTTGAAAACTGAGGGTCTTCATCGCGAGACTCATATTTTCCAGCCATTTCAGGGCACCGCCGGCCACATCGTCGGCTCGGACGGTTTGGCAAACCACCCAAAACAGAAACACCGCTATTACTTTCACGCCATCATTCCTGTTGGTAGCCTACAACGCGGGTATAGGGCTGCTGACGCGGCTCGCTGTTCACATACAAAGAGTTATCGTGAGCTTGCAGATATTCCTTGAAGCGGGCGTGCATCTCGCCGGCGGGGATTTGGCGTTGCGCGATCATTTCTACGCCGCCAATTTTGGCAGGCTGGTTTGAGTTCATGTAACTGGCCATCCAAACAACCGCCAATACGGCCGAAGCCGCTATCGCCAGCGAGGCTTTCCGCCAGTTAAGGACCGGTTTTTTGCGAGGTAAGAGATAAATGGGCTCGGCTCGAATTTCGCTGTGTATGCGGTCGGCGAAATCTTTACGCAGCACGATACATTCGTCGCTACGAAATGCCTCTCCGATGATCTGGTAATGTCGCAATTTCGCGCCGAGTTCGTCGTCGTGGCGTAGGCGCTGCAGGAGTCGCAACGCTTCGCCGTTGGCCAGATCGTCGTCCACCAATTGAGAAATTTTTTCGTTAAGTTGGTCTTGCATCGAAATACCTTTAGTCGAGCAATGGGTTAAGTTTTTGTTCTATCGCTTCCCGCGCCCGGAAAATCCTGGATCGCACCGTACCGATCGGGCAATCCATCGCGATGGCGATTTCCTCGTAGCTCATGCCTTCGAACTCGCGTAGCGTGATCGCGATCCGCATTTCCTCGGGCAAATTTTCGATCGCCGAGCGTATTACTCGAACAATTTGTTCGTTGGCTAAGACGCTTTCCGGCGTTTCGATATCCTTCAATTGCGGAGCATTTTCAACCTGCTCGGCATCTTGAACATCGACTTCATAGTCAAAATGGCGTCTGGAACGGGACAGCAGGTAGTTTTTCGCGGTATTGATGGCGATCCGGTACAGCCAAGTGTAAAAAGCGCTTTCGCCGCGAAAATCGCCCAACGCCCGATATGCCTTAATGAAGGTATCCTGAGCTACGTCCTGCGCCTCGCTGGGATCTTTGACGTAACGGTTCACCAGATGGACGATTTTATGTTGGTATTTGATCACCAAGAGATCGAAGGCGGATTTATCGCCTTGCTGCACGCGTTGCACTAGATCTTGGTCCAAATCCTCGGTCTGCCTTACTTGCTCGTTCACTGCTCTGTTTTGATATAAAAGTGGACAGAATTAAACATCATTAGTTCTGGCAATACAAAAAAAATTACCGCACCCTTAAAACAAGATATGATTTTCCGGCTCATGCGCCGCCTCGCCGGAATGCCCGGATTTTCACCGATTCCGCCGCCGCGCTCTCGTCATTTTTGCTTACATAGACCGCCTTGACAGACCAACGCCCAGGAAATTCCCGCCATCCCTATTACGACATTCTGATCGCCGGCAGCGGTGGCGCCGGTTTAAGCTTGGCCCTCCGCCTTGCCGATACTTATAAAGTGGCGGTTCTTGCCAAATTCGCACTGACCGAATGTAGCACTTATTACGCTCAAGGCGGCATTTCGGCGGTGTTTGACGATCAGCATGATTCCATAGAGTCTCATATCGAGGATACCTTGATCGCCGGAGCCGATCTTTGCGATCAAGATATCGTCCGATTGACGGTTTCCCAAGGTCGCGAAAGCATTGAATGGCTATGCCGCCAAGGGGTCAGCTTCACCGAGGAAAACACCGCTAACGGCGAAAAGCAATTGCATTTGAACCGCGAAGGCGGCCATTCGCACCGTCGCATCGTACACAGTGACGATGCTACCGGCAAAGCCGTCTCGTTGTCGTTGATCGACCGCGCCAAGGCGCATCCCAACGTGACGTTGTTGGAAAATCATAATGTTGTCGAACTGATCACCACCGACAAATTGGGACTAACCGAGCGACGGGTCTGCGGTGCCTATGTTTTGAACAGCCAAACCGGCCATATTTTGTCTATCGCCGCGAGAGTGGTGGTACTTGCCACCGGCGGCGCAAACAAAGTCTACCTCTATTCCACCAATCCGCATATCTCCACAGGCGACGGCATCGCGCTGGCATGGCGGGCCGGCTGCCGGGTCGCCAACATGGAATTCATGCAATTTCACCCGACTTGTCTCTATCACCCCAGCGCACGTTCGTTCCTAATCAGCGAAGCGGTGCGCGGCGAAGGCGGTCATTTAATTCTGCCGAATGGCGAGCGTTTCATGCAACGTTACGACGCCCGCTTGGAACTGGCCCCGCGCGACATCGTCGCCCGCGCCATTGATAACGAAATCAAGAAACACGGTATCGATTGCATTTATCTGGACATCAGTCATAAATCGCGGGAATTCATCCAAAAACATTTCCCAACAATTTATACCCAATGCCTGGAGCTGGACATCGACATCAGTCAGCAACCGATACCGGTAGTCCCCGCCGCTCATTACACCTGTGGTGGTATATTGACGGATGCCAATGCCCGCACCGACATTCCAGGCCTATACGCAGTCGGCGAAGTCGCTTGCACCGGCTTGCACGGTGCTAACCGGATGGCTAGTAACTCCCTGCTCGAGTGCTTGGTTTTCGCAGAGCAAGCCAACCAGGATATTCGCCATTGCTTCGATGCTATTCCGATGCCGCCCGCCCTGCCGGATTGGGACGAATCGCAAGTCGGCGATTCCGACGAGGAAGTCGTGATCGCCCATAACTGGGACGAGCTCAGGCGCTTTATGTGGGACTATGTGGGCATCGTTCGCACCAATAAACGTCTCGAACGCGCCATGAACCGGTTGGTGTTGCTGAAAGAAGAAATTGCCGAGTACTACGGTCAATTCCGCGTGACCAGCGACCTATTGGAACTGCGCAGTTTGGTCACCGTTGCCGAATTGATCATCCGTTGCGCGCAACAGCGGAAGGAAAGCCGCGGCCTGCATTACACCAAGGATTATCCGAATTTGGATAATAGCCGTCCGCCAGAAAACACGGTGCTGACGCCAAGCAATTGGACCGGAATAATCGATTAGGCGATTGATTTTACTTGAAGAATCCCAACATCTTCCAGGCTGGAGTATACAAATATTAGTCTGCTAAGTCGCGGTATTGATAACCCAGAAGAGACTTTTTAGTTGCCCGCTGTCTTCTCGCCGCAGTGCGAAAAACAGCCTGGTGAAGCGAGTGACTTTCTTAGTCGGTGAGAGCGTCGGTTTTTGTTGGCCTCCACTGAACTCGCTCGTGATCATGGAGCTGGCATTTCGCTGGAGACTACTCTCTAGTCACCACAAAAAAATGAATATCTAAACCGAACTAAACTGAATCCCAGTCAAATCTAGCACTCGCTGGTGTCGGCACCGCAGTCAACTCCTATGCGGTGAGACTCGCAAAACTAAGTTTAATTCTGTGCTATCTTCAACCGAGTTCAATCCATCTGCCATTCCCCGAACGAGTCGCCTCGATATCATGGAGCCATTTCCGAAATGCGCTATTCACACCCTAACAACCGAGGATTCACGTTGATCGAGCTCATGATCACGCTGACGATCGCCGGTATATTGAGTGCAATCGCGATACCTAGCTTTATCAGTGCGGTAAGGAATAGTCGTCTTACCGGCGCAACCAACCAATTTGTCGCCGCGTTGAATTATGCGCGCAGCGAAGCAATCAAACGGGGCCAATATGTCGTCGTCAGGAAGACTGGCACCAATTGGGAGAGTGGTTGGCAAACCTTTGTCGATGTGGATCGCTCGGGCTCCAACGCCAATGTTTTTAACGACGATAATACCGCCCCGCTTTGCGAGGCTGATGAAGATTGCCTGTTAAGAGTTTACGATGCCTTACCGACCGGCTTTACACTGCGTGGAAATGGCACTGTTGCCGACTATATCTATTTTAAAGCGTCCGGAGAATCGAAAAACGGCTCGTTTGCCATTTGCGACAACGCCGACGGGAACGACACCGCTGAAGCCGGTACTGCACGGTTGGTCGTTGTCACGATGGTCGGTCGAGTTCGCCTAGGTGAAGACTTGGACAACAACAATATCCCTGACGACTTGGATAGCTGTAGCAGTCCATGACCACTCATCGCGCTTCTCTACGGATTATACGTCGCGCCAGGACAACCACCGGCAGCAGCCTGATCGAGGTGTTGATTACAATGCTGGTAGTCGCGATCGGGTTACTGGGTTACGCGGCGATGCTGACGACCACCTTGAAAAACAATCACACCGCTTTTTTGCGCAGTCAAGCCACGTTTCTGGCAAATGACGTGCTGGAGCGTTTACGCCTCAGCCGTACGATTGCGATAAGCGGCAACTGTAACGTGGCATTCGGTGCCGCTCCACCCAATTCGCCGAATCAACTCACCAACTGCAGCTCAACCTTACGCACCGATCTGGGTGATTGGAAAACCTTGGTCGGCCAAGCGCTCCCAGCAGGCGATGCCAGCCTGTCGGTTGGCAGCAGCGGCACTGCCACGATTACCATTCAATGGGACGACGACGGCGATGGTGTCGTCACCAGCTTTAGCACCAATAGTTTGATATGAACCCGCATTCAAGCCGAATACCGATCTCTTTTTCAGAACATCAACGCGGTACGACATTGATTGAGTTGATGGTTTCACTGACTATAGGTTTGATCATCCTGGCGGCGATTGGCGCGATATTTTTGGCTAGCCGGCAAAGTTTTCGGACTCAGGAAGTTCTCTCCAGGATGCAGGAAAACGCCCGCTTTGCATTCGAACTGATCGATCGCGATATCCGCATGACCGGATTTTCTGGTTACGCCTCATGCACGGCTTCGCAGTGTAACGATGTCACGAACACTGCGACAACTTGGTGGAACCATAAGCTTCTGACCCAACCGTTAGCAGGCTACGAAGCTAGTCTGCCCTCCGATATGACCGCCAGCGCGCGCATCGCCGGCGATTCGTTTTCGGTGATACGCGCGGACAAGTTCAACGAATACATCGTCGCCAGTCACAATACGGCGGCCAGTCCGCCCGTGATTACACTCACCAACGCGCATTCGATCAGCGCCGGGCAACTCGTGATTATCAGCAATGCCAGCAATACCTCGATTTTTCAAGCCAGCGCAGTCAATCAATCTTCGAAAACCATCACCCACGCGGATGGTGGCAGTAGTCCAGGCAACTGCACCGCCGAACTCGGAACAGTACCGGCCAATTGTTCGTCCACGGGTTCGGTGATCACTTATCCGGCAAACTCCAGCGTGTTCGAGTTCAGCGCCAACACCTACTATATCGGCAGCAATCCGGCCGGAGAGCCGTCCTTGTACCGCGAGTCTTACTCTGGAACCGCGCAAGAGTTGGTGGAAGGCGTCGAAGACATGCAGATCAGCTATGGTGTGGATACCTCGGCAACCGCTGATCAGAATATCGACGGTTACGTCGCGGCCAATGCGGTCACCGATTGGTCCAAGGTCCTGGGTATCCGAATTAGCCTGTTGATGGTCTCCCGGTCGGAGGAGCTGGGTGTATCCGGCCAACAAACCTATACCTTCAACGGCAGTTCGTACACCTCTAGCGATACCAAGCTGCGTAAGGTGTTCACCACTACGATAGCGATCAGAAACCGTTTGTAGGAATCGCCATGAACGTCGACTTTCCGAATATCAACAAACGACAAGCCGGTGCGGTTTTGTTTACCGCGCTGATTTTTTTAATCATGTTGATGTTGTTAGGTAGTAGTGCCATGCAAACCAGCAGTCTGGAAGAACGCATGGCCGGCAATACTCGCAATCGCGACCTAGCATTCCAAGCAGCGGAGGCGGCACTTAAGCAAGCGGAAAATACCCTGACGACCTGGCGGGTCGGACCCTGGACTGGCACGGTACCGGCCGGCTTGGCCAACAACCCCACTCATACCAACGATGTGAGTTACTGGGGCGACGTCGATAACTGGGCCAGTTATAAGACCGCTACCGTCAGCGGCGCGAGCGCCACGTATATTATTGAAAAGCTGCCGGACATCGGCACCGTTGAACAATACCGAGTGACCGCGCGCGGCGTTGGCGGCGACACCAATGCGGTGGTACTTTTACAAGCAGGCCTGAGCTACACCCCACCGCCGTAAACGGGTATGAATTCAACGCGGTTTGCTCCGCGCTAAAACCGACATCGCCGCGCCACTGAACAGGAGCCAGCCATGAATACTTTGAACCGAATCAAATTCGAATCCGCTCCAACGGTCTTGAGCGTTGCCTTATTGGTTGCGAGCGCCAATGCCTTAGCGGTAGACCTGGACATTTCCGACTTGCCGTTATTCGTCACCGCCACGATGCCGCCGAATATCGTTTTAACGTTGGACGATTCCGGCAGTATGGCTTGGGCTTACGTTCCCGACGGTATTTCTGGAACCGGCGGCAATAAACGCTACAAGTCTTCTTCATTCAACGCGCTGTATTACAACCCGGCCAATACATACCTACCCCCGCCGAAATACAACGGCGGCAACTGCAAATTAGATTCGTCAAACCCCAGCACCTGCTATCCAAACGTCAGCTTTACCGCCGCGCCGATTAACGGATTCGATACCAGCAAAGGCACGGTCAACCTATCCACCAATTACCGGCCTACGCTGGAGTATGATCCCAGTTCGAGCAGTCAGAGTTTTGTTTCGACGCCATCTTCCGGAGGCGCGGCGTTTTACTACAAATTCGTTCCCACCAATACTAACTGCGTCACTTCCGGTACGGATGGCGGTCTAACCGACGAAGACTGCTATACCTATGTCGACGTTACGGCTATTACCGACGACGCCAGCACTAGTGGCGTTAACGAAGCCACCGTTGCCAAACAAAATTTCGCCAATTGGTACTCGTATTACCGAACCCGAAACTTAGCGACGGTATCGGGTGCCATGTCCGGTTTCGCGGGTATGAGCGGGAATATCCGCGTCGCTTGGCAGGCAATCAATTCTTGTAATAGTTTCGGAACCAACTGCGACGGCTGGGGCTCGCCCGGTCAGGATATCGACAATCGCATCAGGCGCCTAAATGCAGTCACCCGAACAATAAACACAAATACTGTGCTAAGCCAGACTGAAACGTCGGTCGATTATTCATACACTTGCACAGTCAAGTTTAATCAGCGGGATGGCGATGATCGTCTGGAGCTGTCTAGCTGCAATCGGACTCTGCCTTCCGCGCAAGACAATACGTTCCCCCCGCTAACCGGAACGGGTTCGCCTTTGAACGCAAACTCTAGTCAAATTACTGTCAGTTGCAGCAATTCGACGTATTGCAAAAACTATACCGTGAAGGATACTTCCTACAACGATTCCTACACATCTTACCGAATCACAATATCTCAATCGTTTTCATCAGACCAAACGATTACTAGTGTGGTAGTTACCTGGACCGAAACCGCCACGACCACGGTTTACGACACTGAAGAGCTCACCCACCGGCAAGATTTATATTATTGGCTGTCGCGATTTCCAGCTTCCGGCGGCACTTATTTGCTGAAATCGGCAAACAATGCCGGCAAATATTTCCAGGGTACGGTTGATATCCATCACCCCTACGCCGAGGATCCGCAAATTACCGACGGCAATCACTACGCCTGCCGGAGAAGCGCGCATGTGATGATGACCGACGGCTACTGGTGCGGCGATACTTCGTCAGACTATTCAGGAATAGCCGACGTCAATAGTACTGCCACTAGTGTCCCCAAAGGTCCGGATGGGTCAAGCAACTATAGTTGGACACCTTTAGCACCCTACCGTGATGGTCAAAACACCAATTTGGCGGATATTGCCTTTTATTATTGGGCTAACGACTTGCAAAGCGGGATAGACAACAAAATCTCGCCAATTGTCTCGGATCCGTCCAGTTTAACCGACGCTTCCGCTAAGGCTACCGCCGAATGGTTGAACCCGAAAAATGACCCCGCTACTTGGCAGCACTTAAATACCTATACCGTCGGCCTAGGTTTAAGCGGCAGTTTGGTGTCGCCCTACCCTATTTGGGGCGGAAGTACCTATGCGGGGGACTATGATAATTTGGTTGCGGGGACTTCCTGCCCAACGAGCACCACATCTACCAGCACCTCATCTCGTTATTGTTGGCCCTATACCAAGAATGGCGAGAGCTGTAGCGGCTTTGTCGGCACCACACCGGCCAAGGTTTACGATCTATGGCATGCGGCTATAGCCAGTCGCGGCAAGTTTTTCGGAACCGAGAGTTCCTCGGATATCGTGACCGCGTTCAATAGCATCCTCGAAGAAGTGGCCGACGAAAGTATGACCGCCGCCGCGCTTGCCGCAAACTCGACGGCGCTGGAAACATCGACGCAACTTTATCAGGCCCAGTTCAATCCGTCCGATTGGTCCGGACATTTTCTGACCAAGAATATCGATGTAACAACGGGTGTGCCCGGTAGTGAAATTTGGGACGCCGGCGACCTGATTCCCGAGGCCGGCGCACGCGACATTTACACCTATACCGGTACCGCCGGCGTGGAATTCACCAGTTGCGACACGCTAAGCGCCAGCCAAAAATCGGCGCTCGACAGCGACGACAGCCGCTGCACCGACCGGCTTAACTGGCTTAGAGGCTCAACCACGATCAGCGACTTCCGCGAGCGAAAAAACTCGTTGTTGGGCGACATCGTCAATTCCGATCCGATGTACGTCAAAAATACCGATTTCGGCTATACCGCTTTACCGAGCACGACTGCCGGGCAATCCAATTACGCCAGCTACGTCAGTACTAACGCCAGCCGCACGCCGGTCGTCTACGTCGGAGCGAACGACGGCATGTTGCATGCGTTTCAAGCCGATACAGGCCAAACCGATTCCGGAAAGGAATTATTCGCCTACATACCGGCCGGCGTATACGCAAATTTATACCAACTCACCGATCCGGATTACGTCCACAAATATTACGTTGACGGCGCGCCCAAGGCCGGAGACGCCTATCTGAGCAGCGCATGGAAAACCGTGCTGGTCGGTGGATTGGGCAAGGGCGGTAAAACCATTTATGCGCTGGACGTTACCAGTCCGACCAGTTTCGATCAGACCAAGGTCATGTGGGAATTTCCCAATACCAGCAATATTGATTTAGACGCGACGGTCGCGACAGATCTCGGTTACACCTTCAGTCAGCCGCAAATCGGCTTGTTGCATAACGGCGTATGGGCGGCGATTTTTGGAAACGGCTATAACAGTAGTAATGGCAAGGCCTACCTCTATATCGTCAATTTGAGCGACGGTAGCCTAATCAAAAAGATCGCGACCAACACCGCGACCAGCAATGGTTTATCGACACCCTATCTTTACGATTCCGATAACGACAAAATCGTCGACGCGGTGTACGCTGGCGATTTACAAGGTAACTTATGGAAATTCGACTTGAGCAGCACTAGTTCGACTGCGTGGGGATTGAGCAACAGTCAGTTACCGCTGTTTACCGCTATAAACCCGTCCAGCCAAGTACAGCCTATCACCTCCGCACCGGTGGTCGCCGGCCACCAGGATGGCGGCGTATTAGTGATATTCAATACCGGCAGCTATTTGACCACCACCGACACGGCGAATACTCAAGTTCAGTCAGCCTATGGCATCTGGGACAAACCGAGTGCCACGACGGGCACGGTGACTCGTGCCCAGTTGCAGGAACAGAGCATTACGGACACTACCACGGCCTATGGCGTTAACGTCAGAGTTTCGACCTCGAATAGCGTGGACTGGAGTAGCAAGCGTGGTTGGCACCTGGATTTTCCCGCTGGCGAACGTGGCAACTCCACGCCGATTATCAAGTACGACAGAGCGGTTTTTGCTACCACTCAACCGAAATCAGACCCCTGCGACGCGGGAGGCGACACGTGGCTAATGGAACTCGATTTTCTAACCGGAGGAGCGCCAACGAACTCATCGTTTGACATCAATAGCGACAGTACTTTCAATAACAGCGACAAAATCCTGATCAACGGCAATTACTATACCGTGACGGGAGTCAAGTCCACGGTGGGCATCGCCAAGGTTCCGATTTGGCTCGAGTCTGGCTCAGGCACCACCGATTGCAAGGCGTTCAAGGAACTGTCCGGCACCACCGGCGACATCATGACCGTCAGGAACCGTTGCGCGGTCCCAACCACCGGCACCGGTACCGTAAACCGAGAATATTGGTTGCAAATTCAATAACTCGACTGCCGATGAAAACGGCAAGCCGCCGTTTTCATCGGACCATTCACCCAGCGAACTACTTATGAACAGACAACAAGCCTTCACCCTGATCGAACTGATGATTGCCGTCGCTATCGTCGGCATTTTGGCGGCTATCGCCATCCCCGCCTACCAGGATAGCGTCATGAAGTCGCATCGAGCCGATGCCAAGGGTGCCCTATTGGGCTTGGCCAGTGCGCTGGAAAAACACTTCACGACCAATAATAGTTACTGCGACGCCGGCGGCAGCGGCGGCGGCGATGCCTGCGGCAGTAGCGCGGTTAACGATACGGGCTCGCCGTCGCCTACCGTGTTCGCTTCGCAAAGTCCGGCGACAGGCACTGCGTATTATCTTCTGACACTCTCGGCCGCTACCGCCACTACTTACACGATACAAGCGGCACCGACAGGCACGCAAGCCGGCGATAAATGCGGGACGTTGATTCTTGATAATCTGAACCAGAAAACCGTATCTGGCGCCACACTGGATGCGGCAACTTGTTGGAATCGCTGATAGGACTCAGGCAAGCCACATCGCATCGCCGTAACTAAAGAAACGATAACGTTGCGTGATCGCATGGCGATAAGCCGCCATTACGTTTTCGTATCCGGCGAAGGCGGAGACCAGCATCAGTAAGGTCGATTCCGGTAAATGAAAGTTGGTTAACATGGCATCGACCGATTTGAAACGGTAACCCGGCGTAATGAACAAATCGGTCTCGCCGACTCCCGCTTGTAGTTCACCGCTGATGCTCGCGGACTCCAAGGCGCGTACGGCCGTTGTACCGATTGCGACGACCCGCCCACCGCGCGCGCGAGTGTACCGTACCGCCGCCACGCATTCCTTGGTGACCTCGAAAAACTCTTTATGCATCGTATGTTCGCTGAGATTCTCCACCCGCACCGGCCGGAAGGTACCGCTGCCGACATGTAACGTAACAAAGGTGCGTTGAACTCCCTTTTCGGCTAACCTGAGCAAAACTGCTTCGTCGAAATGCAGACCGGCGGTGGGCGCCGCGACGGCACCGGCGCGGCAGGCAAACACCGTTTGGTACCGATCCAAATCGCTTGCGTCGTCGGCCCTATGAATATACAGCGGTAACGGCATATGGCCGATGTCGGCCAACACCTGCAGAACGGTATTTTCGGCTTCCAATCGCAAGCGAAACAAGTCACCCTCGCGATCCACTACTCTGAAGAAAACCTCGTTTTTCAGCAACAACAGTGCGCCGGATTTTGGCGATTTACTCGCTTTGACGTGCGCCAATACCTGCCGTTCGTTTTCGATGCGCTCGATCAAGATCTCGACGCGGCCGCCGGTTTCTTTTTCAGCAAACAAGCGAGCTGGTATGACCTTGGTATCGTTGAACACCAACAAATCGTCCGGTGTCAGCCGGTCAACGATATTCAGGAATCGAGCATCGCCCAACTCCCCAGTTAACCTATTCAGGCACAACATCCGGCTGGCACAGCGCTCCGGTAAAGGTTGCTGGGCGATTAAATCGTCGGGCAAGTGGTAGAAAAAGTCGCTTTTTTTCATTCGCAATAATCAATGAACGCCGAAGGCTCGCGTAGGAGCGATCGAACTCGGAAAAGATCAAATGTGGGATTTTACACGGGCATCCGGTCTCTCGACCGGCATCGAACGGCGACCTGGTCGCCAAGTACCGCGAAGCTAGTTGGGCAGGGCGCGGATTTCGGCAATAATGGCCCTTAGTTCAGGATCTTCCGCCTGCGTGTCGCTAGTGAATAGACGCAGCAACAAACTATCTTCACAGGCTAAAAGCCGCCAAAAGGCCTGGCGTCGCTCCGAAGGTGCCGAAGAATAAGCAATATCCAAGTAGCGAGTCAGCAGCAAATCCAGTTCCAGCGTACCGCGCCGACACCGCCAACGCAGTTTATCGATTTCGCCCATCTAACGTTCGCGCACTACCAACAGCTTTTTAATTTCGGCAATCGCTTGCGCGGGATTCAAGCCTTTCGGGCAGGTATCCGTGCAATTCATGATGGTGTGGCACCGGTACACCTTAAACGCGTCGTCGAGTTGCGCCAAGCGCTCGGCGTCACTGTCATCGCGGCTGTCCGCCAGCCAACGATAGGCTTGAAGCAGTATCGCGGGCCCGAGGTAGCGATCGCTGTTCCACCAATAGCTCGGGCAACTGGTCGAACAACACGCGCACAATACACACTCGTAAAGGCCGTCGAGCTTAGCCCGTTCGTCTCGGCTTTGCAGTCGTTCGTGATCGACCGGCGCTTCCGCGCTGTTCGTCAACCACGGATTGATCGACGCATATTGCTCAAAGAAATGGGTCATATCGGCCACTAAATCCTTGACCACGGCCATGTGCGGCAGAGGAAAAATCTTGATCGTGCCCGAATATTCCGCAATCGCCTTGGTACAGGCTAGCGTATTTCGGCCGTTGATATTCATCGCGCAAGAACCGCAGACCCCTTCCCGACAAGAGCGGCGAAATGCCAGTGTCGAATCGATTTCGTTCTTGATTTTCAAGATGGCATCCAGCACCATCGGTCCGCAATGGTCCATGTCGATTTCATAACGATCGATACGCGGATTATCCCCGCTGTCCGGGTCCCAGCGATAAATTTCGAACACCCGGACATGCGTCGCGCCCGGCGCGGAAAAGTGTTTGCCAGGCATCGGCTGGGAATTTTTCGGCAGCGCAAACTCGACCATTAATAGACCCTCTCTTTCGGCGCGACGACTTCGACTTCGTCGGTTAGCGTGTACAGATGCACCGGCCGATAGTCGATTTTGACCCGATTTTTCTCTCGCCAAGTCAACGTGTGTTTCAACCAGTTTTCATCGTCCCGTAGCGGATAGTCTTCCCGCGCATGACCGCCGCGACTTTCGTGGCGGTTCCCCGCGGCGTTCATCGTCACCTGAGCTTGTCCTAATAAATTGTCGAGCTCCAGGGTTTCGACCAGATCGGTATTCCAGATCAATGAACGATCGGCAAGCTTGACGTCCGAGAATGACTCGGAAATATCCGCCATTGCCGCGATGCCCTCATCGAGCGTGGACTGGGTGCGAAACACCGCCGCCTTGGATTGCATCGTGGTTTGCATGTCCATGCGGATTTCCGCTGTCGTCCGGCTACCATTACCATGGCGAATTCGATCGAATCGGGCCAGGGCCGTCTCGCAAGCCCCTTTCGCCAGCGGCTTCAGCGGCATTCCCGGTTTGATCAGTTCGGTGCAACGGATGGCCGCCGCCCGGCCGAATACCACCAAATCCAGCAGCGAGTTGGAGCCCAGGCGATTGGCGCCATGCACCGATACGCAAGCGGTCTCGCCGATAGCCATCAAACCGGGAACAACGTAATCCGGGTCGCCATCCTTCAATGTCACGACTTCGGCTCGATAATTGGTCGGAATGCCGCCCATGTTGTAATGTACCGTCGGTAACACCGGAATCGGCTGCTTGGTCACATCCACTCCGGCAAATATCCGGGAAAGCTCGGCGATGCCGGGCAATCGCTCGTGGACGACGGCCGGATCGAGGTGCTCCAGATGAAGATGAACGTGGTCTTTTTTCGGTCCTATCCCGCGACCGGCATTGATTTCTACGGTGATCGCCCGGCTGACCACATCGCGCGAGGCCAAATCGTGTGCATGCGGCGCGTAACGCGGCATGAAGCGTTCGCCTTCCGAGTTGGTCAAATAACCGCCCTCGCCGCGCGCGCCTTCTGTAATCAAGCAACCGGCGCCGTATATGCCGGTCGGGTGAAACTGAACGAACTCCATATCCTGTAGCGGCAATCCCGCTCTTAGCACCATGCCGTTGCCGTCGCCAGTCACCGTGTGCGCGGAGGTACACGAAAAGTAAGCCCGACCGTAACCGCCGGTGGCCAGTACTGTTTGATGACCGCGAAACAGATGAATCGTACCGTCATCCAGACACCAGGCCAATACGCCGCGACATTCGCCGTCTTCCATAATCAAATCCAGCGCAATGTATTCGACGAAGAATTCCGCCTTGTGCTTCAATGCTTGCTGATACAAGGTATGCAAGATCGCGTGGCCGGTGACATCGGCGGCCGCGCAAGTGCGTTGCGCTTGGCCCTTGCCATAATTGACCGACATGCCGCCGAACGCCCGTTGGTAAATCTTGCCGTCGGCGGTCCGGGAAAACGGTACGCCGTAACGTTCCAATTCGATGACCGCCGGTATCGCTTCCCGGCACATGTACTCGATCGCATCTTGATCGCCTAACCAATCCGAGCCCTTCACGGTATCGTACATGTGGAAGCGCCAATCATCCTCGCCCATATTGCCGAGCGCGGCACTAATACCGCCCTGCGCGGCCACGGTATGGCTGCGCGTCGGAAACACTTTCGTGATGCATGCCGTCTTCAAGCCTTTTTCGACCATGCCGAATGTCGCCCGCAAACCGGCTCCGCCGGCGCCCACCACGACCACGTCGTGTTGATGCTCGATAATTTCGTAAGCCGCAGCCATTAATCAGTTTCCCGTCCAAATCATGGCCATCGCAGCCAAAGCCAACAATCCCAAAATCCCGAATACCGCATGGACAGCGCCGATCGCGGTTCGGCGCAACTTCGGATTCGACACGTAATCTTCCAACACCACCTGTATGCCCAGCGCGGCATGGTATACCGTCAGAAGCACCCAGAGCGACACTGCCAACCCATTGAGCGGTTGTAACAACCAAGCTTTGGTTTCGGCGTGCGATGCGTGCGGTAACTTGTCGAACCAGAGCAATAACCAAACCGTCAAAGGTATCAGCAACAGCGCGGTCAGGCGTTGATGCAACCAGTGGCGAACCGGATGCCCTTTTGCCGCCGAGCCGGCGACACCGTTCCTTAGAGACTGATCCATGCGGTACTCGTCAAATTAAGAAATAAAAGTGATTAAAAACAGCAAGACAGCGACACCTAGTTCGATAACCGCATAACGCGTCAAAGCTGCTTTCTCAAAGGTTTTTCCGACATCCCATATCAAATGCCGAATTCCGTGGCACAGGTGAAAATATAGCGCGAAAATAATGCCCCAATAAGCCAACCGCGATGGCGGCCAAGCCAAGCACGCTTGAAAACTGGAGTATTGTTCAGGTCCGGCCGCAATCGCAAATAAGGCTATGACCGCGAACAGCAACGCACCCGACAACAACACGCCAGTAATTCGATGCGTGATCGAAATCAAACCTGTAATAGGCAAACGGTAAACTTGCAAATGCGGCGACAAGGGCCGGTTATGAACTGCCATGATTGACCTCGTTAAGCTTGGCGTATCGGTTAAAAATCCACGCAACGGCCCTTGCGTTCCCAATCGCCATAGCGAGTCGGCTCCGGGCCTTTAGGACCGCCGATTTCCCGTCGTTCGCCTTGTTTCTCGGGCGGCGTAAGTATTTCGATGACCCGCTCAGTCGAATTACGTCGCGGGGACTCCGGCTTATCCGTTGCAGACATGGGTATCACCTGATCGTTGGCCTTTAGGCAGGAAATCGCGACGGGCGGGGCCTATATAGAGCTGTCGTGGTCGACCAATCGGTGGCGCCGGCTCTTCCATCATCTCCAGCCAATGGGCAACCCAGCCGGCCGTCCTAGCAATTGCAAACATCACGGTAAACATATCGACCGGGATGTTCAAGGCTTTATAAATAATGCCCGAATAGAAATCCACATTGGGATAAAGCTTTTTCTCGATAAAATAATCGTCGTTCAATGCCTGCTCTTCTAGGGCCAAGGCCAAATCGAACAGCGGATCGGATTTTTGGGTACGCGCCAGTACGTCGTGACAGGTCTTGCGAATAATCGTCGCGCGCGGGTCGAAATTCTTATAGACCCGATGCCCGAACCCCATTAAACGGAAGGGATCGTCATGATCCTTGGCCTTGGCGATGAATTTTGGAACGTTATCAGCGCTGCCGATTTGTGCCAACATAGTGAGTACCGCTTCGTTCGCGCCACCGTGAGCCGGTCCCCAGAGCGCCGCGATACCGGCCGCGATGCACGCATAAGGATTGGCGCCGGTGCTGCCGGCCAGTCGTACCGTCGAGGTACTGGCGTTCTGCTCGTGGTCGGCATGCAAGATAAATAGTAAATTCAGGGCCTTGACCAAATACGGGTCGATGTAATGGTCTTGGTCGATGTAGTTTTGCGAAGAACGCGAAAACATCATGTTCAAAAAGTTCTCGCAGTAGCTCAGGTCGATACGAGGATAAACAAAGGGACGCCCCACCGAGTGGCGATAGGACGCCGCGGCAATTGTCGGCATTTTGCCGATTAATCTAGCCGCGCAAACCTTGCGGTGCGTCGAATCCTTGATATTCAACTCGCTGTGGTAAAACGCCGACAACGATCCCACCACGCCGACCAACATCGACATCGGATGCGCGTCATAATGAAAACCGTCGAAAAATTTGCGGAGAGACTCGTGGATTATGGCTCTATCGCTGATCTCTTCGTTAAAATCGCGAAGCTCGGTCTGATTCGGTAATTCACCGTTCATCAGTAGATAAGCGACTTCGGTGAATTCGCAGTGTTCGGCCAACTGCTCTATCGGATAGCCGCGATATAACAAAATACCGTTTTCGCCGTCGATATAGGTGATTTTGCTCTTGCAACTGGACGTCGCGATAAACCCGGGATCGTAGGTAAAACAGCCCAAGTCTCGCGGCAATGCGCGAATATCGACCGAATCCGCACCCATCGTCCCCCGCAACAATGGATACTCCACTTCCCTTCCGGTGCCGGTATGTCTGACCAGCAAAGTGTCGTTTGCCATGGTTTCCTCAGTTTTCGATCGCGAAAGTTGACGGATTGGTTCGGATTATCACACAGGCAAGCGAATCGTCCAAACCTTTGCGACATGAGCAAGGATAATGAATGTAGCCGGCGACAAGCTCGCACATTCGACGATTGTCAGGACAGACGCGCCGGCTCCCGATTCGAAATCGAAGAATGAAATTCGATTGGATTGGCGATTATGTCTCGAGCCGGATCCAGTCGCTTGTAAAAGCCTACAAAACCCGGTAAAAACCGCTATCCTAACGCTAGCCAAGCACAGCCACGGCCGTGTCAACCGCGGCCGTTTAGCAAAAATCCCAACCTCTTGCCTTCCGAACAGGACACCATGAATCCGCAATATAGTTATTCATTCAATTCAGGCGACGGTAAAAACAAAGCACTGCTGGGCGGTAAAGGCGCCAACCTTTGCGAAATGACCCAATTAGGCCTCAACGTGCCGCCAGGATTCGTCATTACCACCCAAACCTGCCTGCTCTACCTTGAAAACAAGTTATTGCCGGCCGGTTTGTTGGACGAAGTCCACCAACAAATCGCCGACATCGAACGGGCAACCGGCAAAACCTTCGGCGGCGCCAGCGAACCCCTGCTGGTTTCGGTACGCTCCGGCTCGGCGATTTCGATGCCGGGTATGATGGACACTATCCTGAACCTTGGTTTGAACAAGCAAACGTTGACCGGCTTGATCGAAATGACCGACGATCCGCGCTTCGCTTACGACGCCTACCGCCGCTTCATTCAATTGTTCGGTAAAGTTGCGCTGGGGATTGAGGACGAAAAATTCGACTCGCATTTCAACGAAGTCAAGCGCGCGGCCGGTATCAAGGCCGATGTCGCGCTGAATAGCGAACAACTGCAGGAAATCAGCAACCGTTTTCTGAAAGTTGTCCACGAGGAGACCGGCAAACCGTTTCCGGAAGACGTTTACGAACAACTGGAAATTGCGATTAAAGCGGTCTTCAATTCGTGGCTCGGCAAGCGCGCCGTCGACTATCGTAGGGAATTTCACATCACGCCAGACGTCGCCAACGGAACCGCGGTCAACATTGTAACCATGGTCTTCGGCAACATGGGCGACGACTGCGCGACCGGCGTCGGTTTTACGCGAAATCCAGGTACCGGCGCCAATGAAATGTACGGCGAATATCTGGTCAACGCACAGGGCGAAGACGTGGTTGCCGGTATCCGCACGCCCAAGCCGGTGCAGGAAATGGCGCAGGAAATGCCGGAACAATATCGGCAGCTGGTAGAACTGCGCAACAAGCTGGAAGCCCACTATCATGAAGTCCAGGATTACGAATACACGATAGAGCGCGGCGTACTGTATTGCTTGCAAACCCGCAACGGCAAAATGAACGCGGCGGCGATGGTGAAAAGTTCGATCGACATGGTCAAGGAAGGCTTGATCGACAAGGAACGCGCCCTGCTTCGCATCAATCCCGAACTTTTGGAACAACTGCTGCTGCCGCAACTAGCGCGAAACCACCACAATCAGCCGATCGCCCAAGGTCTGCCTGCCTCGCCAGGTGCCGCCTGCGGCAAATGCGTGTTCGATGCCGACACGGCTGTGCGGCTGGGCAAGACCGGCGAAGAACTGATTCTGGTTAGAGAGGAAACCAAGCCGGAAGACATTCATGGCTTTTTCGCCGCTCAAGGGGTCCTCACCAGTCGCGGCGGCAAAACCTCGCACGCGGCGGTGGTCGCCAGAGGCATGGGCAAGGCTTGCGTGGCCGGCGCCGAGGACATCAAGGTCGATGTCCGTTCTCGCATCGCGATGGTCGGAGACATCTTAATCAAGGAAGGCGACTTGATCACGATAGACGGGAGCAACGGCAACATCTATCTCGGTCGAATCCCGACCATTCCGCCTTCATTCTCCGAGGAATTGAAAACCTTATTAAGCTGGGCCGATAGCATTGCCAAATTACGGGTACATGCCAACGTAGACACCCCGGAAACCGCGCGTCTGGCCGCCAGTTACGGCGCCAAGGGCATCGGTCTATGCCGTACCGAACGCATGTTCAACGCCGCCGATCGCCTGCCGCTGGTCGTCGATATGATTCTGGCCCAAAACACCGAGGAAAGGGAGGCGGCACTCGCTAAGTTGTTTCCCATTCAGCGCGACGACTTCCAGCAACTGTTCGAAGCCATGTCGCCGCACCCGGTCACGGTTCGCCTACTCGATCCGCCGATGCACGAATTTCTGCCCAACGAGCATCAACTGCTGGACGAAATTGACGCCTTGAAACATTACCTGACGATTATCAAGGGCCAACGCGTCACGCTGGAAACCTTGGCCAAACCGCATGAATTACCCGCACCGTTCAACCGCCTCAACGAAGAAGTGGTGATTGACGCGTTGGCCAAAAAGCAGATGATGCTGAACAAAGTACTGGAGCTTTACGAAGTTAACCCCATGCTCGGCCACCGTGGCGTTAGGTTGGGCATGAGTTATCCGGAAATTTATCGGATGCAAATTCGCTCCATTCTGGAAGCCGCCGCGCGTTGCGTCAAACAAAAGACTCCGGTGGAGCCGGAAATCATGGTCCCGCAGGTCATTACCGCTCAGGAACTGATCAAGGTCAGACAGTATGTCGACGAAATTCAAGCGGAGGTGGAAAGTCAATACAAACTCAAGCTCAACTTCAAATTCGGCACGATGATCGAAACGGTCCGGGCCTGCACCCGAGCCGACAGACTGGCCACGACGGCGGCTTTCTTTTCGTTCGGCACCAACGACCTGACCCAAGCCACATTCTCGTTTTCGCGGGAAGACGCCGAGAACAAATTTCTGCCCTTGTACGAAGAATCCGGGTTACTGCAAGACAATCCGTTCGAAACGTTGGATGTGGAAGGGGTCGGCCGATTGATGAAAATGGCCGTGGAATTGGGCCGCAAACAACGGCCGGATTTGAAGATCGGCATCTGCGGCGAACATGGCGGACATCCGCGTTCGATCCGCTTTTGCCATAACATCGGCTTGAACTACGTCTCTTGCTCGGCACCGCGGATACCGATCGCTCGCTTAGCAGCCGCCCACGCCAAATTGTTGGAAGAGGCTGCCGGTTAACAAGCGCTCGATCGGCTCGTGCCCGCCGATCCGTTAGCGTCCGACCCGATTACGTCCCGAGGCCTTGGCGTTGTACAAGGCCTGATCGGCGGCGTGCAACAACTGCTCGAACTCCTGATGTTCGCGAGGTACTATCGTCGAAACACCCAAGCTAATCGTCACGAACTCCGATATCTTGGAATTGGGGTGCGGTAAACGCATATTCTCGATGGCCTTTCTCAAAATCTCCGCCAACGCCAGAATTTGATTGGCGTCGCAGGCGGCCACAACGCAAAACTCCTCGCCACCGTAACGGGCGATCAAATCGCCGGGCCGGCGAAAAAAACGCTTCAAGGTCCGCGCGACTTGGCGTAAACATTGATCGCCTTCGGGATGCCCAAGGCTGTCGTTGTAGGCTTTGAAGTAATCGATATCGATCATGATCATCGAAATCGGATATTGATGCCGCATCGCCCGTTTCCATTCCCGCTTGACGAAGGCATCGTAATATCGGCGGTTGGGCAATAGTGTTAACGAATCCAAATAGGCCAATTGCAAACGGCTTTTCGCTTTGTCCAGCCGCTTACTGAGTCGAACTTGCGCGAGGTAGGACAATAGCAGCACGATAACGCCAACGCTGGCGATAATCCCATGCGTGACGCCTAATTGGCGTAGACGCTCGCTGATAAACGCATCGATACTCGCTACCGGGATACTGACGCTGATCGCGCCGCCGCCATCATCGTCCAGGCCTGCGCAAGTCAAACAATTTTCAGCCGCCGGCAGCGGCGCGATATACCGATAGTAAGGCTGATTATCCAGTACCGCGATTCCCCTGACGCTGGTCTCGCCGTTTCTAAAGGCCAGCAATGCGCGCAATTCCCAATCGTCGGCCTTGTTATCCGCCGACGAGGGCCGGATGCTGGCGACATGAAAACGAATCACGGTCTTGCTCTTGGCGGCATCCGCCAATTCACGGGCCATTTGGGTGGGGCCTATCCAGGCCAGACGGCGGCCGTCCTTGGTTTCCACGAACGGCGAGGCGGTACTGTCCACCCGAATTTGGCCGTCGTCAACGGCGTACACCCCGCCATGAGAACTGTTCCATTGCCGAATCAACACAATGTGATCGAAAAACATGGCCGCCTGGCGGATAGCGATGTCCTCGGCATAACGCTTCGTATCCTTAAGCTGCTGGTAGTAGCTGAGGCTGATCAGCATCATCCACAAGACTGCATAAACCAGGAACGTGATCCTTCTCATTAATTGATTGCCTCGAAATTACTACCTGTGTAATCGTGAAAGTTCTTCGGGTGCCTGCCAAACAACCATACTATGGAGACATGGCGAATGCCAGCAAAAGCTGCCGCGATTCGGCCGAATTGAATTAGGCGAATGATGCTGGCACTATAACGGAATCCTCGTAGCAAATGAATGAAACCTTTCACCCTTTACCGATGACCGACTTCGATCCAGATCATGCGCCGGAACCTGAGCACGACCACAATCTGTGCATTCGCAATGCCATCAGTGTAGCCGAACAACTTTGCTTGTCACGCGGCGTGCAACTGACGCCCATACGCCACAAAGTCCTGGAACTGATCTGGAACAGCCACAAAGCCGTCAAAGCGTACGACCTGCTCGACCAACTTCGACCGGTCAACGACGCCGCCAAGCCGTCTACCGTCTACCGAGCTTTGGATTTTCTGTTGGAACAAGGATTGATCCATCGGGTGGAAAGCCTTAACGCATTCGTTGGCTGCCACCGTTCCGGCACCCAGCACGATCAGTTGCTATTGATCTGCACCGCGTGTCACACCGTCGAAGAACGCGGCGCGCCGAGCGTGATCCAGTCGTTGAGCGAGGAATTGCAAACCGCCGGGTTTTCTCCCCAACGCAAGACTATCGAGATTCATGGACTATGTCGCAGTTGTCGCCCGCAATGAGTCACGTTTTGGTAAAACCCAGCAAACATTGACCCAGATCAACGTCAATCTTCGGAAAATCGATACGATACAACCCATGTCACACGCTTTCCTACCGTTGACATGATCCTCTTGAAAGATAGATGCCTGGGCGGGAGCCTCAAAACTCCCGCCCTTTTTTTATGCGCCGATCCTGCATCGAGCGCTTATCTTTTATAATCCCGGCTTGACTCCAATCCGACCGGTACCATGTTTTCCGATAGTCACCGCCAAATTCTCGATCAAGCCAACTTAAACTTTAGCGCCGACCAATTGGCCCGCGTTACTGAGCTACTCGCCAACCAAGCATTGATCAATGCCGCCGGCGACGAAGATTTAATCGCCGCGCTTGAGGTCGCCAACGCCCTCTACCGCGCGGGCGCCCCCATCGTCAGCGACGCCGACTACGATTTCGTGTATCTAAACGAGTTAAAGCGACGCCAACCCGAGCATCCCCTGCTTCACGAAGTCGAGCCTGAACCGGTATTCGCCGGCAAGACCGTCGATTTGCCGGTGGTGATGCTGTCCACCGACAAGGCTTACAGCCGCGAAGACATCGAACGCTGGGCGGCACGGATAGAGAAAGCCGCCGCCGATATCGGCGAGGACTTTCGCGCGCTGACCTTCAAGGTGACGCCCAAATTGGACGGCTACGCCGCCTACGACGACGGACAATTGCTGTATACACGGGGTGACGGCCGCAAGGGTCAGGACATCACCCGGGTGTTCGAGCGCGGCTTGCAAGTTGCCGGGCAAGGCGCGCGCGGCCTGGGTGCCGGCGAAATCGTCGTCGGCCGCCGCTATTTCGACGAGAATCTGGCTCAACACTTCGATAACCCCCGGAACTTTCAAGCCAGCGTCATCAAGGAAAAAGAACTTGAGGAACATGCTTTTAAAGCCATCGCCGACCACGCGGCGGTGTTTTTTCCGTTTGCCTTGCTGCCTCATTGGTCCGGTCCGTGGAGCGAACTGATCGCCGATTTCGAAGCTATCGTTCAGGACATCTGGCATAAAGTCGATTACGACGTCGACGGCGTGATTCTGGAAATCACCGACGAGCCACTCAAGCAATACCTCGGCGCGACCCGCCATCATCACCGCTGGCAGATCGCCTACAAGGAAAACTTGGCGACAGCCAACGTCAAAGTCGTGAGCGTAACGCCGCAAACCTCGCGTTCCGGGCGTATCACGCCGGTTGCAGAGCTGGAACCAACCCGCCTGAGCGGCGCCCTGCTCTCCCGCGCCACCGCCCACCACTACAAAATGGTGGTCGATAAAGGTATAGGTCCCGGCGCTTTGATTCGCTTGGCCCGCTCCGGCGAAGTCATCCCCAAAATTGAAGAAGTCCTGGAACCCGCCGAACCCGAAGTGCCGGCACACTGCCCCAGTTGCGGTCACGAGCTGATTTGGGATAACGATTATCTGATCTGCCCCAACAATTTGGCTTGCCCGGCCCAAATCAGCAACAGCATGGAACATTTTTTCCGGGTGCTGAAAAACAACGACGGCTTCGGCGCCGCGACGATCAAAAAGCTTTACGAGTACGGCATCCGCCGCGTTGACGAAATCTACGCGCTGAGCGCCGAACAATTCGAAAGCATGGGCTTCGGCCCCAAACAATCGCAAAATCTGGTCGAGCAACTGTCGCGCAGCCGTAGCGAAGCGGTCGAGGACTGGCGTTTTCTGGCGGCCTTCGGCGTGTTTCGAATGGGTTTGGGCAATTGCGAACGGCTGTTGGCTCACTACCAGCTCGACCAGATTTTCGGGCTATCCGAAGCCGACATCATCGCCATCGAGGGTTTCGCCGAAAAAACCGCGGCGGTGATCAGCGAAGGCTTCGCCAACATCAAGGACTTGTACGAAAAGCTGACCGGGCTTGGCTTCAACCTCCAAGCCAGCCAACGCAAAGCCGATTCGTCGGCGCATCCGCTATCCGGCAAGACCCTCGTCTTCACCGGCACCCTGCACAGCGGCAGCCGCGACGACCTCGCCAAGCAAGCCAAGGCCAAGGGCGCCAAGGTCGGCAGCTCTGTGTCCGCCAAGACCGACTACCTGGTGGCCGGCGATAACGTCGGCGCCAACAAAACCGCCGCCGCCCGCGACAAGGGCGTGACCGTCATCGACGAAGCGGAATTTCTGCAACTATTAAACGGAGACGTGGAATGACCCGCCCCATCGTGTTGTGCTTTTCCGGCCACGACCCCAGCGGCGGCGCCGGCGTACAAGCCGACATCGAAACCATCGTCAGCCACCGCTGCCACGCCGCCAGCATCATCACCGCGTTGACCGAACAGGACAGCCGCAACGTCAAAAAAGTCTTGCCGCAACGACCCCAAGACGTCGTCAATCAGGCGCAAACCCTGCTGGAAGATTTCCAGGTCGCCGCGATCAAGATCGGCCTGCTCGGTTCGGCCGAAATCGCCGTCGCGGTCGCCGACGTGATCCGCCAAGCCGGCAAAGTGCCGGTCGTACTCGATCCGGTGCTGGCCGCCGGCGGCGGCACCGATTTGGCCGGCACGGAACTGATCGCCGCCATCGTCGAACAGTTGCTGCCGTTATCGACGCTGACAACGCCCAACAGCATCGAAGCCCGCCGCTTGACCGGTCTTGACGATTTGGCCGCCTGCGGCGCCGGACTGCGACAATGCGGCGCCGAACACGTCTTGATCACCGGTACCCACGAGGATTCCGCATTGGTCCGCAACCGACTGTTCGGCCCGGACGACCTGGACGAAACCTTCAACTGGGAGCGCCTGCCGTATCACTACCACGGCTCCGGCTGCACGTTGGCGAGCGCCGTAGCCGCGTTATTGGCACAAGGCTTGGACCTGTTCAGCGCCGTCAACGAGGCCCAGGAATTCACTTGGCAAAGCCTGCAAGCCGCTTACCGCCCCGGCCAAGGGCAACACAACCCGGAGCGCTGGTTTTGGCTGGATTCCTGAAGTTTCCCCCGCGCGGCCTGTACGCGATCACCCAGACCGAAGGCAAAGCCATCGCCCAAGTCCTGGCCGAAGTCGAAGCGGCCCTGCAAGGCGGCGCGGCCGTCGTGCAATACCGCGAGAAGCAGCCGCTGGACGCCGCCCGGCTGGCGCGCGAACTGCTCGTCGTCTGCCATGCCTATCAAGTTCCGCTGCTAATCAACGACAGCGTCGAGCTGGCGGCCGAAATCGGTGCCGACGGCGTGCATCTGGGCCGCGACGACGGCGACATCGCCGCCGCCAGAACCGCACTCGGCAGCCACGCGATCATCGGCGTGTCCTGCTACAACGACGTGGACCGCGCGACGCGCGCGGAAAGAGCCGGCGCCGATTACGTCGCCTTCGGCCGCTTTTTCGCGTCCGGCTCCAAGCCGTTGGCGGCGCCGGCCGACATTGCCACGCTGTCGCTAGCCAAACAGACGCTGAATGTGCCCATCGTCGCGATCGGCGGCATCCTACCGGATAATGCTGGACAGTTGTTGGCGGCCGGCGCAGACTTGCTCGCGGTGATCGGCGGCCTGTTCGACGCCGAGCCTTTGCCCGCCGCCCGTCGTTTTCAAGCATTGTTTCAAGCCAACGGAGAACGCCATGCCTGACCATGTTTATCAAAAAATTGAATTGACCGGTTCGTCAGCCGTCAGTATCGAAGCCGCCATCGAAAACGCCGTCGCCAAAGCCGGCGAAACCATCAAGACCTTACGCTGGTTTGAAGTCGTCGAAACCCGCGGCCACATCGACAACGGCAAGGTGGCGCACTGGCAGGTCACCATCAAAGTCGGATATACCCTACCCTAACCTCGCATTTACAATGCCGTTGCCTGCTTGCCGATCGGATTCCGATGCGCCGTTTCATTCCAATTGAACGCCACTCACTTGGTGCTGCTGGTTATTGATGATCGGAATTGACGCCAAAGCTCTCGCTTATTGTCGCTGGGGACTGGTATTGCTGCTGTATGCGGGTTCGGGCGATTGCGCCACTTGGCAAGTCGGACCATCCCAAGAACTGAAACTACCCAGTCAGGCTGCGATAGTGGCCGGGAATGACGACATCGTCGAAATCGACGCGGGTCTGTATCCTAACGATGTCGCGACTTGGCCGCAGCACCGCTTGATTCTGCGGGGAGTCGGCGGCCGCGCGCATCTCGAGGCGATGGGCAACAACGCCGAAGGCAAGGCCACCTGGGTTATCAAGGGTGACGACGTCACGATAGAGAGCATCGAATTTTCCGGCGCCAGAGCCAAGGCCTTGAACGGTGCCGGCATTCGTTTCGAAGGCACCAACTTAACGATACGCGATAGTCATTTTCACGACAATCAAATGGGCATCCTGACCGGCGCCAACCCCAGCAGCGAAATTACTATCGAAGGCTCCGAATTCAACGACAATACGGTCGATTATCGCTTGCTCGGCAAACTCGGTCACAATATCTATATTGGCGGCATCAAGCGTTTTACCCTTAATCACTGTTATGTGCATGACGCCAATACTGGCCATAACGTTAAGTCGCGAGCCCGCGAAAACTACCTACTTTATAACCGAATAGGCGATGAAACCCGCGCCTCGAGCTATCTGGTGGATTTCCCGGACGGTGGCGAGGCCTACTTGATCGGCAACCAATTCCGGCAAAGCGCCGCGTCGGAGAACCGCGCCATGTTGTCGTTTGCCGCCGAACACAATCAGACCTTGCCCCATCAAACGCTGATTTTGATCAACAACACGCTGGTCAACGATAAACCGGACGGTACGTTTCTGAACAACCACAGCATCGTCCGCCCTATTTTGATCAACAATTTACTGGTCGGTGCAAGTTTGATCGGCTTGGAATCGAGCGACCGACAGCATAATATCGTGGCGAACAGCGAACGTTTTCGAAACCGAGGCGCGTTCGATTACCGGCTATCGGCCGGAGCGAGCGCTATCGATCAAGGCATCGATCCCGGCGTCGCCGCCAACGGCTTTCTGTTATCGCCCGCCTATCAATACCGGCACCCCGCGCGTATCGAAAAACGGCTCGGCTCGGGCGCCCTGGATGTGGGCGCTTACGAGTTTGCACCTTCCGATCAGCTGTCGCCCCGTGGCCATACACATCCTCACGCGCGCGAACAAAGCTCTCCAGTACCATCACGCTAAAATCAAATCGTCATCTCCGCCTGCAGCAAGCGCAGTTGATCGCGGATGCGCGCGGCTTCCTCGAACTCCAGGTTTTTGGCGTGCTGGAACATTTTTTCTTCCAGTTGCTTTAAGGTCTTGGCGGCCTGCTTGGGCGTCAGCGATTTATACTCGCCGGCCGGTTCGGCGGCCTTGGCGCGGGCATGGCTGATCGAACCGCCGGCGCCGGGGATCGAGAGTTCCAGAATGTCGGTCACCGATTTGAACACGGTGCGCGGCTGGATGCCGTGTTCGGCATTGAACGCCGTCTGTTTGTCGCGGCGGCGCTCGGTTTCGTCGATGGCTTGCTGCATCGAGCGAGTGATTTTGTCGCCGTACAGTATCACCTTGCCGTTGGCGTTGCGGGCGGCGCGGCCTATGGTCTGAACCAGCGAAGTCAGCGACCTTAAAAAGCCTTCCTTGTCGGCATCCAGAATCGCCACCAGCGACACTTCCGGAATATCCAGACCTTCGCGCAACAGATTGATGCCGACCAGCACGTCGAACACGCCCAAGCGCAAGTCGCGGATAATTTCCACCCGCTCGACAGTCTCGATGTCCGAATGCAGATAACGTACCTTGATGCCGTGTTCCAGCAGGTAGTCGGTCAAATCCTCGGACATGCGCTTGGTCAGCGTGGTGACCAACACTCGCTCCCGAACGGCAATGCGTAGATTGATCTCGGACAACAGATCGTCGACTTGAGTCGTGGCCGGTCTGACTTCGACCTGAGGATCGACCAGACCGGTCGGCCTGACCACCTGCTCGACCACCGCGCCGGAATGCTCTTTCTCGTAACCGCCCGGCGTGGCCGACACGTAGATGCGCTGGCCGCAGATACGCTCGAACTCGTCGAACATCAGCGGCCGGTTGTCCAGCGCCGACGGCAGCCGAAAGCCGTATTCGACCAGGGTTTCCTTGCGCGAGCGGTCGCCTTTGTACATCGCGCCGATCTGCGGCACCGTGACGTGGCTTTCGTCGATGATGACCAAGGCATCGTTCGGTAAATAGTCGAACATGGTCGGTGGCGATTCGCCGGAATTGCGATCCGACAGATGGCGAGAGTAGTTCTCGATACCGGAGCAATAGCCCACTTCCAGTATCATCTCGATGTCGAACAGGGTACGTTGCTCCAGACGTTGCGCTTCGACCAGTTTATGGTTGTCGCGCAATTGCTCCAGGCGTTCGGCCAGCTCTATCTTGATTTTCTCGACCGCGCTGAGCAATTGGTCGCGCGGCGTCACGTAGTGGTTTTTCGGGTAAATCGTATAGCGCGTCACCCGTTGCACGACTTCGCCGGTCAGCGGATCGAACATCGACATCCGCTCCACCTCGTCATCGAACAATTCGATGCGCAACGCGTGTTCCTCGGACTCGGCCGGAAACACGTCGATCACTTCGCCGCGCACCCGGTAGGTACCGCGACGCAGTTCGGTGTCGTTGCGGGTGTATTGCATTTCGGTGAGCCGGCGCAGCACGTCGCGCTGTTTGACCATGTCGCCGCGCACCAAATGCAGTACCATTTTGAAATAGGACTCCGGCTCGCCCAAACCGTAGATCGCCGACACCGTGGCGACGACCACGGTATCGCGGCGCTCCAAAAGCGCCTTGGTGGCCGACAAGCGCATTTGCTCGATATGATCGTTCAGCGAGGCGTCCTTGTCGATGAAGGTATCCGACGACGGAATATAGGCTTCCGGCTGGTAATAGTCGTAATAGGATACGAAGTACTCGACGCTGTTCTCCGGAAAAAACTCCTTCATCTCGCCGTACAACTGGGCGGCCAAGGTCTTGTTCGGCGCCAGGATCATCGCCGGCCGTTGGGTGCGTTGGATCACGTTGGCTATCGTGAAGGTCTTGCCGGAGCCGGTTACGCCCAACAGGGTCTGATGCAGTTCGCCGTCGTTCAGGCCCTCGACCAGTTGGGTGATCGCGGTCGGCTGATCGCCGGCCGGCTGGTAGTTGCTGCGGATTTTGAACGGCTTATGGCCGCCGGCCAGTTCGGCGACCTGATCCAGACCTTCCGGTCCGCCGCTGATCGCCACCTGACTGTATTCCATGCGCCGTTTACTGGTCATTGCCTTACTCCCGCATGCTATTGAAAATGACAGCCGGTTTCGGGCTGATCGTAACCCAGCGTATCCAGTTCGGTCTTGGGATGCAAAAAACCTTCGATCGGCGCGACCGACACCAGCGCGCGCGGCGCCGCCAGCAATATCGGCTGACGCAATTGGCCGTCCCAAGTTCGGAACGATAGCGGCATGCCTTTGTAGCCCTGCAACGCAAATTTGTCGGACAGCATATAGTCGCGGATCGGCGCTACCTGATTGGATTTGCTGCGCACCGCCGCCTCGCCAATCGCCCGCACCGCCAGATAGGCACCGTAGTCGGCCTCTTCCATCCAGCGGCCGGTATTGTCCTTGAAGCGGTTCTGCAACTGTACCGCGCCCCATTGTTCGTGCGTCCGATGCCAGGACGTGGCTACTAAACCCTGGGTACCGATCACCGGACGCGGCAGCCAGGTGCGGTAATCCAAATATTCGCCGAACAGGCCCTGTTCATCGGCCACTACCAACACGTCGTAATCTTCAATCTGGGTGAACACCGGCACGTCCGATTGCGCGGTACGGCGCGCATCGAAATCGTTGCTCCATGCCTTTTCAGCCACCAGTTTCAGGCCGAAACGTTTGGCCGCGCGTTTGATCGCCGCCGCGAAGGCTTGGTCGGCCGACTCGCGGCCAGTCACCAAAAACCATTTTTGCCAGCGTTTTTTTAGCATGTATTGGGCCAGCGCGTCGGCGCGCATCGCCCGGCTCGGCAAAAGGTGCAACAAATTGCGCCGACACTGGCCGGCTCGCAGTTCGTCGTCGCTGCTGCTGGCGTCGAACAGCAACTTGCCTTGCGCGGCCGGCGAATCCGCCAATTTAAGCTGGGTCTCGGCGGGCAGATTCAGCACCACCAGGCTGCTATCGCCGGCTAGATGGCTGAAGGCCTGCAAAGCGTCGCCACCCACCGGCACGATCACTTTTTGCAGGTCGTATTGCTGGCCGGTGAATTGACCGGTGGTATTGTTATCGGCTACAGCCAACTCGGCGCCGACCAGGCCCTTGTTTTGGATGAAGGGGTCGAGATTGGACAAGGCCGGCGGCGCCTCGACCTCCTGACTGAAATAGACGATCTTGACGATTTGCTTGGCCGGCGCGGCGGCTGGTGTTGGCTTGGATTCCTGTTTGGCCGGCGGCGCTTTCGTTGCTTTGGAGACCGACTTCGCGGTCACGATGGCCGGTACTGTGAGCAAGGCGGCAATCAATCCCCAACGACTCCAGCGATAGAATGGCTTCATGTCCTTCCAATTGTTTTCGTAAAAACCGAATTTTAACGAAAATTCGTGCCGCGGCGTCAGCAATAATCCAGCGGGCGCTATTGAATTTCCAAGGCTTCCCGTCAATACTTAGCCACCTTCTAAACCAGCGCCTGTGCCATGTCCGAGTCAGACTTCCCATTGCACGATCACGACGATTGGGACCGGGAGATCAACCTGGACGCCGATCAGCCGAACCAGCGCATGGCTGTACGTTACCGGCGAACCGACCTGCGGGCGGCGATCAAGGTGCATAGCCTGTTATTTCCGCGCTTGTTTCATGTGGTACTCTACGACATCAGCAGCCGCGGCGCGGCAGTCATCAGCAACGACAAACTGAACCGCAAAAGCAAGGTTAGCCTGTACCTGATGTTCCCGGACGGCCAACGCTTTGACGTCGTCGCCACAGTGGTACACTGCGATCATAAAAAGCAGCGTTACGGCCTAAAATTCGACGGCCGCCACGCCGAGCTGGCCGAACACCTGCTGCACACCCAAACCGATTTGCACTTCAGCTAATTGCATCTATGCCCGTTCTTAGTCAAATACACGTTTACCCTGTCAAATCGCTGGCCGGTTTTCAGGTAAACGTCTGGCCGGTCGACCAGCGCGGCTTACAATACGACCGTAAATGGATGTTGGTCGATACCGACCGGCAATTTCTCAGCCAACGGCGACTGCCGAAAATGGCGTTGATCAAAACCCGTATCGAGAGCGATGCGCTAATCCTGTCGGCGCCCGGTCAAGCGGAATTGCGCCTACCGTTACTCGAAGTCGCCGGCGAAGCGATCGAAGTCACGGTTTGGGACGATCGTTGCCTGGGGATAGGCTGCGGCCCCGCGGCGGATGAGTGGTTGAGTCGATTTCTGGACCGCGATTGCCGTTTGGTCCGGCAGGCCGACGTCGACGTCCGCAAAGTCGATCCAGACTATGCCTTCGATACCGATCAGACCGGTTTTTCCGACGGCTTCCCATTTTTACTGGTCTCGGAAAACTCGCTGAATGCATTGAACATGGCAATGCAATTACCCTTGGATATGAACCGGTTTAGGCCAAATCTGGTGGTCGCTGAATGCGACAGTTATGCCGAGGATACTTGGCGCCGGATCTCCATCAACGATATCGTGTTCCGCCTGCCCAAACCCTGCTCGCGCTGCGCGATTCCGACGATCGATCCGGAAACCGCACGTCCCGGTAAGGAGCCTTTAACGACGTTAAATCGACTACGCAAATGGAACAACAAAGTCTATTTCGGTCAAAATGCCTTGCACGACCGGACGGGCTTGCTTAGCGTCGGTCAGCCCGTTGTCATTCACGAGACCGGTTCGGCGCAACCTCCGTTAGGTAAAGACCGTTAAAACATTCCAGCGCCGTTCGATCGCTTGGTGATCGCACCGTACGCTAAGACGTCACGACCAAATCCGAACACTGTCAGCGACATCACATCCCTATTCGCGTAACGGGTTGATCGACATAGAATAAACTCCGGTCGAAAGCGCCAATTGCGGATGTGCTAGCGCAAACTCAGGACCTTATTGAATTGATAGCCATTGCGCTTGGAAAAGTTGCCGAAGTCGCCTAGCGATAGGCCAATTCACAACGCGGACTGGTTCGCAAATTCGATATATTGATCGTTGGCACGTGCGGCACTCTCATTACGCGAAACCCACAAAATCGGGTTGAAATAGGCGGCCGTGATGGCCTCGGATCCGTAAGAGTGAATGGAGTATTCGATACTTCGCTAAACTTTTAGGCATTACATCCTGCGTAGCGAAAAGAGGGCGTTGGAATTTTCCGCACAACTAATAAAGTTTTCCAGCTAGTTGACGTTAAATTGTAGGCTATACTCACGGCGCCTATCCTTACGGCGCGCGGCCGCAAGAGCGAATAATAACTATACAAAGCATTTCTGGAGATTCGAATGTTGATGATGAACTGGCATTCCGTAGGTGTGAAAGTAGTAGCGATTACGATGTCGGTACTCACTGGTGTCGGCATCCTAATACTGATTGTCTACGCCAATGTCGGCAAGCAAAAGATGATCGATCGGGAGATCGAGTCGTCACGTCAGTTATTGGTTTTGTCGGAGTCGATTCGCGACAATGTCGTCAAGAAATGGGAGACCGGCGTCTATTCTCCCGAACAGCTCAATCAACTCATCGATAAATTCGGCTTGGCGAAATCCAGAGAGTTGGTGCTAGCGACCGTGCCAACCGCGAACGCCTGGGATGTCATAGAAACCAAGGCCAAGGAATACGGCTTCCGTTTCAAGGCGCCCGCTAACAATCCGCGTAACCCGCGTAACGCCGCCGACGAAATCGAACGCACCGCATTGGATTATTTTCGGAATAATCCGAGCGCCAGCGAATACAGTTACATCGATGAAGACAAGCAGGAAATCCGCTATCTGCGGCCAGTTAAATTGGCCAAACAATGCGAACTGTGCCACGGGGATCCGCAAAACTCGCAGTCGCTTTGGCGTAACGACAAAGGCCAAGACTTGCTCGGCTATACGATGGAGAATCGGCATGCCGGCGATTTGCACGGAGCCTTCGAAATCATTACGCCGTTCTCGGTGGCATTGGCCCAATTAAAATCCGATACCTATTACGCCATCGGGTTTTTAATTGCCACGCTATTTATCATCGGCTTCACCGGCTACTTTATGATGAGCAGAATCATCATCGGTCCGCTAACCGCGTTGGCGCTCAAGCTGCAGGACATATGCAGCGGCGACGGCGACTTGCGGGCTAGACTGGATGCCTCCGGTAAATCGGAGTTCGCCTGGGTCGCTCATAGCTTTAATTCCTTTGTCCGTAAAATTGCCAAAACCGTCGATGAAATCAGCGCGACTAGCGAAAAACTGGCCAGCGCCTCGCACAAATTGGCGACCATCACCAATACGACACAAAGCGGCGTCGAAAGACAATTGCACGAGACCACGCTGGTCGCCAACGCGATGAAGCAGATGACCTCGACGGTTCAGGATGTCGCTAAAAACGCGGTCCGAGCGTCCGAGGCCGCCGAAATTGCCGATAAAGAAGCCTCGACCGGCAAGAACATCGTCAAGGACGCGGTCAACGGTATTAACAGCTTGGCCAGCGAAGTTGAAAATGCCGCGAATGTGATTCACGAATTGGAAAACGACAGCAACAGTATCGGCGAGGTGCTTGGCGTGATCCAAGGAATTGCCGAGCAAACCAATTTGCTGGCTTTAAACGCCGCCATCGAAGCGGCTCGGGCCGGCGAACAAGGCCGCGGTTTCGCGGTCGTCGCCGATGAAGTCCGAACGCTGGCCAGCCGGACTCAAAATTCGACCTTGGAAATTCAGCAAACCATCGAACGTTTACAAGGGCGCGCCAAACAAGCCGTCTCGGTAATGGAGAACGGCCGCAAACGTGCCGCTTCGAGCGTGGATCAAGCGGCATCGGCCGGCGAATCGATCACCTCGATCAGCCAGCGCATCGATACGATCAATGACATGAACAACCAGATTGCCAGCGCCGCCGAAGAACAAACCGCGGTGGCCGAGGAAATCAATCGGAATATCAGCAACATCAGCCACGTGTCCGAAGAAACCTCGATTGGCGCGAAAAATACCGCCGACGCTTGCCGGGAATTGCTGGAACTCGCCAATCAACTTCGCACGACCGTTGGTAGCTTTAGAACCTAAACTTGTGAATCAGCCGACGGAGCCTAGGCTGCGCCGAGTATCGCGTCGCCAAATGACGTCTATACTTTTTACCACGGAGCCCAAACATCGTAAGCGGTGTCTTTGCTCCGTCGTAAAAACAGAAATTCGTTTTTGTTGAACTTAAAATCATCCATGGCCGAATGCCGCGGATGATCGTCGCGCACTCCACATCCCGGTAGCGTCGGACTCGCTCCACGCCATCCGGGCTTGCGGTTTTTTAGGGACAAGAGAGCAACCATGCCAGCGTCAATTAACCAACTATTCGATCAAATCCATCAACTTCCGCAAATTCCCGAAGTCGTCCGAACTATTGTCAAACAACTCAACGATCCTAATTTCCACATGCCGCAAATCGTCAAGGATGTGGAAAAAGAACAAGTCATTACGTTAAAGGTATTGCGGCTGGTCAATTCCGCCCACTTCGGCCTATCCCGAAAAGTAGGTTCGATAGAAGAAGCGGTCACGATGCTTGGCACCAATCAACTAAAAACTTTGGTCATTGCCTCCGGATTTGTCGGTTCGTTTCCGAAGCTGGCCAATTTCGATCTCAAGCTATTTTGGCGAACAAGCTTTCGAACGGCTACGCATGCCGGCTGGCTTGCCACGCAAGCTGGCTTGCAAACCGATATTGCCTACACGGCCGGTTTGATAGCCGACCTTGGTAACGTGCTGATCCATTTAGGACTACCCAGCGAGGCTAACGAGATCGATCAACACGTCAAAGCCGGCAATTCGCGTTCCGATATCGAGCTGCGCCGGCTGGGGTTCGTGACGCCGACTGCGTCCGCGGAACTCTGCCGCCGCTGGAAATTTCCCGACGACTTAACCCAGGCCGTCGAACAATCGGCCGATCCGTTGGCATCAGGAACGCCAAATCGCTTGGCATGCGCGGTCTTTTTAGGTCGTTTTACCGCAAATGCTCTCGAAGCCAATCAATCCTCCGACCAGATTATTAAAGCCTTTCCACTAACGGTCGCCGAAGGTTTGGGTTTATCGGCGGATTTCGTTCAATCGCGCTTGCACGAGATGCTGGAATTGGGCAGCGATTTGGACGAATTGATCGATTGAGTAAAATTAACGCTGCATCAGCCCCAAATTGACGGCAATGTGCGCCAGTTCGGTCGTCGTCGCGACTTGTAGTTTCTTTTTGATCTGCGTGGCGTAATTGGCGACCGTTTTATGGCCCAAGCAGAGTTGGTCGGCAATTTTATGGACCGTCAGACCTTGCGCGAGCAGACTGAAGACGTCAAATTCCCTAGGCGAAAAATCGGCAATAATCGTCTGATGATTGCCGGACAAGTGCTCGCCGGAGGACTTCATCAAGCCGCGCTCCACGTAAGTGACGCCTTGCAGGACCGCGGCTATCGCTTCCGCTAAAATGCCAGGGGCGCTGTTCTTGGTGATATACCCCAAGGCCCCGGCATCCAAGGCCCGACTGACGTAGACTTGCTCTTGGTGGACGCTGAATACCAGTATTTTCGCGTCGGCGTCACGCTGTACGATGCGACGAATCGTTTCCAGACCGCCAATGCCCGGCATCGACAAATCCATGACCAACACGTCCGGCTTTACCTCTTGGTATAACTGTATCGCTTGTTCACCCCGTTCGGCTTCGCCGATCACCTCAATGCCGGGACTGGCCGACAACAACATCCGAAATCCGGCTCTGACTACCGCGTGATCGTCCACCAACAAAATACCGACAGCGCGTTTCATGCCAAAGGTATCCTAGCTTGTATGGTCATCCCGCTATCGGGTGCGGACCGGATATCCAGCTCGCCGTCAAGCGACTTGATCCGCTCCTTGATGCCGCGCAATCCAAACCCCCGATTGACGGTCGTCAAATCGCAGCCTCGACCGTCGTCTTCGACGCGCAATTGCAACAAGGCTGGCCGATTGAGTTTACGCAAAACGATCGCAACCCGTCCAGCCTGAGCATGCCGCACGACATTGGTCAGGCACTCTTGTATCACCCGGAAAATCTGAATGGTGACCGCCTTGTCCAAACTGTCGACCTCATCGCCGCAATCGATGGTTAGGTTCAAATCGGGGTTACGCTCCGACCAATGATTTACCAAGTCCTCCAACGTGGCTTTCAAACCCAGCTCAGTCAGAACCAAGGGATGGAGTTGCTGCATCATCGAACGGACGACGGTCATCAAGTGATCGCAAATATCGCTGATGGCCGAGGTAATCTTGGCCGTATCCGCGCGCTGGTGAGCCGCCGTCACCGCCATGACCTTGATCGCGGTTAACGACTGCCCAAGTTCGTCGTGTAATTCTTGCGACAGCCGTTGACGCTCTTCTTCCTGTATGGCTAACGAGTGTTGCGTCAATGCTCGATTTTCCTGACGACTCTTTTCCAATTCGACGGTCATATGATTGATGGCATTGGCGATACTGTCGAACTCCATCGTCGAAAATTGCGGCAATTGGTAGCGATATTGGCCGGTTTCGATGATACGCAAGGCTTCCACAATCGAGGCAATCGCTTTCAGCGATTTACTCAACACCAAATTGACCGCTAAAAAACTCAGCAAAGTCAGTAGCGACAGGGATGCGAAAAAACCGACACTCTCCTCCCACACCTCGGTAATCTCGTCCAACGGCTGGGCTTGAATGACCAAGGTCATCGGTTTGCCGTCCCTGGTGTGCAGCTGATGTTCGACCTTCGGATAATCGCTTCGCACCCAGGTCACGAACCATGCGGGCGGCATGTCTTCGGGATGACTCGGTTGGCCCGCTCCGGAAAAATGTACCAATTGGCCGTCCGGCTTTAGCAACTGAATGCTCAGATGCCTGGTTTGTTGTAATGCGCTGAACCGCGACAGATCTTCGACCGGCGCATCCAAACCCAGCGATATTAACTGCACCGCCATATTGATCGAGGCGTCAACCTCTTTCTTAACGGCCTGCCGCGCCTGCCAAATCGCAATCGCGCCGCCGATCAGCAAGATGCAAAGCGAGGACAGCAGTATCCGTGAAATGATCTGATTTCTTAAACTCATCGAGGCGGTCATCGGAATTAATCGGCTATTATCTTCGGCCCGCTCCCGATCGACCATAGGAAAAATTCTCGATTGATTAAGACTCGCACTGACAGCTTGTGTGGAGAATTAGCCGGGGCGGCCGACCCACCTCTGCACAACCAAGCTTCCGATCATATCGCCTTCGACGTTGACCATGGTGCGCACCGTATCGAGCAACCTGTCCACCGGCAACAAGATGGCTATCGCTTCCGCCGGCAAGCCCACCGATTGCAATACCATCACCATCGTCACCATTCCCGCGCTGGGTATGCCCGGCGCTCCCATGGCCGCCAGCATCGTCGTGAAACACACGATCAATTGCTGCGTCAAATCGAGCTCGATACCGGCCAGATTGGCGACGAACAAGGCTGCCGCCGCTTCGTAGAGCGCGGTACCGTCCATATTCATGGTCGCCCCCAACGGCACGACGAATCCCGCGATTTCGGCATCCACATGCAAGTGCTGCTCGACGCAGCGTAGCGTCACCGGCATCGTTGCCGAGCTGGAACTAGTAGCAAACGCCGTTAGCAACGCTTCGCGCGCGCCGTTAAAAAAGGTCAACGGCGCCATGCCGGTCGCCCCATACAAAACCAGCGGCAACACCACAAAGCCGTGCAGCAGCGTAGTCCCGATCACAACCGCGACAAACTTGGCCAAGGTTGCTAATACGGCGGCATTTTGCGTGGCGACCAACTGAATCAACAAGGCCATGATGCCCAGTGGCGCCAGACGCATGATCCATCCGACCAAGCGCAGCATTAACTCCAGTGTTTCACGAAGCAGCAATAATATGTTCCGGTAGCGCTCTCCGCCGACCACCAATGCGATTCCGAGTAATAACGCAAATACCACGATCGCTAAGATATTGGCTTGCGCCAACGCGGCGAACGGATTCATGAACAAGCCGTGCAGGAAACTGGCGGCGAATTCGAGCGGCGTCATTTGCTTGGCGGCGAATCCGGCGGTGGCGTCGCGAAACCAAGTCCCCGACTGACCGGCACCCGGCTGAAACAGATGCGCGGCCGCCAAGCCCAGCGCGATCGCCAACGCCATCGAGAACACAAAAAAACATAATGTTGCGACCCACACCCGTTGCAACTGGCTATGCTGACGGAGATTTGCGACACCGACCGCGATCGAAGCGAACACCAACGGGACCAATACCATTTTCAACAAATCGACAAATACATTGCCGACTAATCCAGCCAGATACAAACCGACTTTCACGCCGGGCGCATCCGGCCCGGTTGCGCCGAAACCCAAGCCAATCGCGAGCCCTAACAGCGCCGCGACAAAAATCTGTTGGTTTAGCGACCGAGGCATGATTGCCACCGACCCAATCGCGGCGCGACCGGGGCTGCGGCACGCAAAACGCGTATGAAACCGCAATAATATCGAGACTGCACTGGACAACAGCGAGCTGAAGATGTCATCGGCGCTTATGCCGTATCCACTTTACGCAATTTCTCGACCAATGTCGTTCGACGCATATTCAGCAATTTGGCGGCGTGAGCTACGACGCCGTTACACTCTTCCAGCGCCTGGCGGATCAATTCGTTCTCCAGTTCAGTCAGATATTCTTTTAGATCGATACCTTGTTCGGGCAAGTGTATCGCCCCGACGCCACCAGGTACTGCCGCACCCAAACCCTGATGCTCGGCTGGGCGGTATACGTGAATTTCCTGGTCCGGCAAAGTCGCCGGAAGATGATCGGGTATTTCGTAAGCTTGAAACTTTTCCGGCAAATCGCCGGTATCGACCAACGCATCGGGCTTAATGATGGCCAGCCGTTCGATCAAATTCGACAATTCCCTGACGTTGCCCGGCCAATGGTGTTGAGATAAGACCGCGACCGCGCGAGGACTCAATCTGACGGAACCGCGATTCTGCGCTTCCATACGGCTAATTAGATCGCTTACCAGATAAGGAATGTCCTCGGTGCGTTCGCGCAAGGCCGGAACTTCGATAGGGAATACGTTCAAGCGATAAAACAAATCCTCTCTAAACCGTTTTTCGGCAATCTCCTGCTCCAGTTGACGGTGAGTTGCCGCTACGATGCGGACGTCGCAATGTATCGTTTTATTACTGCCGACGCGCTCGAAAGTGCGTTCCTGCAATACTCTCAATAGCTTGACCTGCATGGGCATCGGCATATCGCCTATCTCATCGAGAAACAAGGTTCCGCCCTCGGCCAGTTCGAATCGGCCTTGCCGAGCGGTCAATGCACCGGTAAACGCACCTTTCTCATGACCGAACAGCTCGCTTTCGAGCAACTCGCCGGGGATAGCACCGCAATTGACCGGTACAAAGGGTTTATCCCGACGGGAAGAGCCGCGATGCAAGGCTTGAGCAACCACCTCCTTACCGGTGCCCGATTCGCCCAAAATCAGTACGGTGGCATCGGATTTGGCCACTTGATCGATCAGTTCGCGCGTCCGGGCGATCGCCCGGCTAACGCCGGCCAAGCCCTTATCGGAACGCGACTTTTTCGGCGACTCGGCAGGCTGAAAACTATCGAGCAGTTGAATCAACTCGGGATAGACCGTGGGCCATTCCAGAATCTTGGTGACCAATTGATGAACAGGGGTCGCTAACGCCTGCTGCTGGCCTCCTGCCTCGACCAACACCACAATTGGCGCTCCACTCGCGGCATCAGCGACCGACTTAAGCAGAATCGCCAATTTATCGTTGGAGCCACCAACAAACACCACGTCCGCCTCTCGGCATCGGTCCGATGCGGTTTCGAACTCCTTCACTGTAAGGGTGTATACCCGATATTCCAAGAACTTGAGTACGGTTTCCACTTGCTGGACCCGAACAGGGTTGTCGTCAATGAGTAAAATTTCTGGCAAAGCCATGCTTCGTTTCTCTGGAATAGCCTGACGGTACGATTTAGGGTAGGAATGGGCTTTAAGTTAAGCACCGAAACCCTACATTGTCAAAATGCTAGCTTTTCAATTTATTGCAATAAATTGTTGAAGTGGTTTGAATGAAGCATACGTCATTCCACTCCGTTGGGAGGACGTTTAGGCTTGACAAAAACTCTCCAGTAGACAAACTAAGCCGATGTTCCACTGCCAAGAGCACCGTTGCCTTGAACGATATTTCCCTTAGTATACTCTTCGGTATACTGGCCGCACTGTTGTTGATTTCCGCGTTTTTCTCCGGTTCGGAAACCGCGCTGATGACGCTAAACCGTTACCGCCTGCAACATCTAGCGAAAAAAAAGCACAAGGGCGCGGTCAAGGCTCAGGCACTGTTAAAGCGACCGGAGCGCCTGAACGGGCTAATTGCCCTTGGTTATCACCTGGGAATTGTGCTCACTGCTTCACTGACCACCGTCATCGCGCTGCGTTTGGGGGGGGAACCATTGATTTTACCGGCAGTGGCGGTGCTAACCGGCTTGATACTGATTTTTTCGGTCAGTATTCCCAAAACCCTGGCGACTTTCAGACCTGAAAAACTGGCATTTTTCTCCGCTTGGTTTTTCATCCCTCTAGTGAAACTACTATATCCAGCGGTTTGGACTCTAAATTTACTATCCAGGCTGTTGCTACGAATATTCGGCGTCAACAGTAGCAAAGCCGACTTGGTGACGCGAGATAAGGAAGAGTTAAAAAACATCGTCTCCGATGCTAATCATTCGATGCCGACCCGCTATCAAAACATGCTACTCAGTATCTTGGATCTGGAATCGGCCAGCGTCGCCGACATTATGACGCACCGCAATGACGTGGTCGGTATCGATATTGAGGAGCCACTCGAGGACATCATTGCCCAGCTGCAAAAAAGCCCTCACACCCGGATGCCGGTCTACAAAAAACATATCGACCGGGTGATCGGCTTTTTGCATCTGCGTACCGTGTTGGCACAAGTTAGCCAACCAGATTTCGATAAACAAAAAATCGTCAATAGCCTCGCCAAACCTTTTTTCATACCGGCCGGCACGCCCATTTCGAAGCAAATGCAGATATTTAAATCCGAGAAACTGCGGATCGGCCTAGTTGTCGACGAATACGGCGACGTATTGGGATTGGTCACGCTAGACGATTTGCTGCAAGAAATCCTCGGAGAGTTGATCGCCGAAGAAGCCGACATCAAAGTTCAAAAAGACGGCAGCTTTTTGATCGATGCGGGTACGACAGTTCGCGAGCTCAACCGGCTCACCAATTGGCAATTACCCACCGAAGGCCCCAGAACCTTAAACGGCTTAATCATCGAATACATGGAAACCATTCCCGAGCCAGGAACCAGCATCAAGCTCTACGGACATGTCATGGAAATTCTCAAGCGAGACGATAATACGATCAAACTCGTAAAATGCCATTCGCTGGTTTGACGCGAAATGCAAAAAAAAAGGCGCTAACTCTAAAGTTACCGCCTCAAAGCATTAGGAAGAAATATAACGCAACTTTAACTGTTAACCGAACAAAAAAGTTAGCGTTAGATTAATCGAGTCAATACTGATTGAAAATGTGGCATATTGTCGCAGCAGCATAATGCCTCCCGGTTTGGAGACGACATTATCTCAACCAACCCTTCCGTTTAAAAAAAACAAAAGGCGCTACCACCGAAATCGTCATCAATACCAGCGCGAACGGATACCCCAACGCCCATTTCAACTCCGGCATGTTATCGAAATTCATACCGTATATGCTGGCGATCAGCGTTGGCGGCAACATCGCGACAGACGCAACCGAGAAAATTTTGATGACCTTGTTTTGGTTAATGTTGATAAAACCAACCGTCGCATCCATCAAAAAATTGATCTTATCGAACAAAAACGCGGTATGACTGTTTAACGATTCGATATCACGCAAGATTTGCTGGGCGTCATCCAGTTGCGTAGTGTTCAACAATTTGCGGCGAATCAGGAACGACACCGCGCGCTGCGTATCGAGCATATTACGACGAATCCGGCCGTTCAAATCCTCTTCCTCGGCAATGTCTGCCAGTATAGCCGCAGCCTCCTCATCGCTGATATTTTGACTCAATACCTGCTTGCTGACATTTTCCAGCTGCGCATAGACGTTTTCCAAGGCATCGGCCGAATATTCCGCTTCCGCCCCGTATAAATCCAGCAGCATATCCTTACAGTCCGATACGAAGCCGGGTTGGGTTCTGGCACGTAAACGTTGCAAACGAAAAACCGGCAACTCCTCGCTGCGTACCGAAAACAACATCTCACCGCGCAAAATAAAGGCAACCGGCACGCTACGCGATTTACCCTCCCGATCCAACAAAAAATCCGAGTGAATGTGAATCTCGTGTTGGTCCTCGACATAAAAGCGCGCGCTGGCCTCCAAGTCGGTCAAGTCCAGCGGATCCGGAAGGTCCAAGCCGTAGTGCTGGCCGATCAATGCGCGTTGAGCCTTACTCGGCGCCAACAGATCGACCCAGATCGGCTGAATCGCCAACAAGTCGTGACGACAGGTAATCGCGACTTTCGACAAACGTCCGTCGACCAATTCAAAGGCGCTCATTTGGCCGACGCCGCAGTGCGGCTCCCGATCGCCGACCAAGGCTTCCCGCAACGCATCCGACAACTCCCAGAGTACGTCGTCCTGACGAGCGTCTTCCACTTGTTCCCATACCAAGCGGGCGTCGTCCAAATCTATGGACTGCAAAATATGCCCGATTTCAACCGCGGACAATTTGTCGAGCACGCTACGCAGTTCCACCATGTGCTGTTTCTGCACCAAAGCGGTAACGAGCTTGCGTCTAGGCATGGTTTGATTGCTCAACATACCTTCGACCAGCTTATGCTTTCTCAACAAATCGTTGACGGTTTGTAGCGACAAGGACAACTCCAAGGGGAATAAGGTCTACAGGGTGGCATGATCGTCGAATGTACTCGAAGCATACTTATCGAGCGGATTTTTCAAAAAACGGGAGGCCTAAGCCTCCCGAGTCGTTGCGGAATAACAAGGACGCAACGGCGTGCGTCCCGCGCGGTCAAATGCGTCCGTACTGGTCTTCGTAGCGCACAATGTCATCCTCGCCCAAATAACTGCCAGACTGGACTTCGACCATTTCTAGCGGGATGACGCCAGGGTTCTCCAGACTATGAATCACACCCAATGGGATGTAAATGGATTCGTTTTCCGACACTAGAATTTTTTCGCCATTCTTGTCGACCCAGGCTGTTCCTTTAACAACCACCCAATGTTCGGCGCGATGATGGTGCTTTTGTACCGACAGTTTCGCGCCTGGTTTGACGACAATGCGCTTGGTCTGATGCCGATCGCCGCAATCGACCAAGTCATAGTGTCCCCAGGGACGATAGACTTTACGATGAACGTTGGCTTCGCTACGCTTCAATGTCTTCAATTGTTCAACGACTTCCTTCACATCTTGCACTCGATCCTTTGCCGCGATCATGACCGCGTCGTCGGTTTCTACGACAATCAGGTCGTCAACGCCAATCACCGCAACCAACTTGTTGCTGGAATGCACAAAGGAATTACGGGTATCGACGGTCAACACGTCGCCTTTGATCGCATTGCCGGAACCGTCCTTATCGGTCACGTCCCACAGCGCGGACCAAGAGCCAACGTCATTCCAGCCGGCATCCAACGGTATCACCGCCGCCTTATCGGTTTTTTCCATGACTGCATAATCGATAGAATCCGACGGACAGGTCGAGAATGTCTGTTTGTCCAAACGTACAAAATCCAAGTCGGGTTTGGCGGCTTGCAACGAAGCGCGGCAAACCGCCAACATTTCCGGATTGAAGCGCTCCAGCTCGCGCAGAAAAACACCGGCTTTAAACGCAAACATACCGCTGTTCCAGAAGAACTCACCACTGTCCAGATACCGTTGCGCGGTTTGCGCATCGGGCTTCTCGACAAAGGCATCGACTTTGTAAGCGGGGCCATAGCGTAGCGAACCGCGCTTGATATAGCCGTACCCCGTTTCGGGTTCGGTCGCGACGATTCCGAAGGTCACCAGCAAATCCTGTTCCGCCAATGCACGAGCCTCCAGCACCGCATGGTGGAATGCAGCTCGGTCGGCAACGACGTGGTCGGCGGGCAGTACCAACAACACGTCGTCCTCGGCGGCACTCAACGCGGCCATTGCCACGGCCGGCGCGGTATTTTTGCCGACCGGCTCCAGAATAATCGCGGCTGGCCTGACGCCGATTTCGCGCAATTGCTCGGCCATCATGAAACGATGATCCTCGTTACATACGGCGATCGGCGCTTTTAATCCAGCTAAACCATCCAGCCGCAATACCGTTTCCTGAATCATCGTATAACCCGAGACCAACGGTAAGAATTGCTTGGGATATTGACCGCGCGAAAGTGGCCACAGTCGCGTTCCAGAACCGCCTGAGAGTATTACCGGTGTCATAGTTTGGTTTCCTTGCATCGAAATAAAAAACAATGGGGTAGTCTAGCATCATGCTTGCATCGGGCGTCAACCTGAGGATGGGCATCGCAAGCGGACGCATTTTCGCGTGAAGCGGGTAATTCACCGCTAGAGAGCATCCTCGGTTCATTGACAACAAACCGCCAAAACTCGTTGCAATCTCGCCCGGCCTTCGACCAGATCGTCACCGATCACTTCGGTATACAATACGATCAACATTTCCGGATCGGCATCGCCAGTTAATCGTTTTAGCAATTGCCACCATTTCGCTCGATAATCGCTCGCGGTATTGAAGTTGCCGACACGATACCATCGATACACAAGCAAGTTTCGGGCCTCGCTTTTCAACAGCGACTCGACGACTTCGCCCGACGTTCCATCAGGCCAATCTACCTGTACCGCTCTTTCGGAAGCCATACGCCAAACTTTATGCTTTTGCGGCACCAGAAAATTTTGGGAGTTCACCAATTCTCCGCCCTGCGATTCGTCACCGAAATTCGCAAAATACATCGCCACTGTTCCAGATGGATCGTCAACCGCGTTTTTTACCTCCGCCATGACGCCATTGAAAGTTGGCCGCCATCCCCAATCGGGCGGCGATTGAACAGCCCCCCCACTTCCTCGGAGCGTGACTATTTGGTCAGGTATGGCAGCCGCTACCGCCTGCCGAGCGGCCAAACTCCGAAAGACGATAGGCCAAGCAATAAGACCTATCACGACGACGGCTATCATCGGCAACAACCCCTGATACCTCGTCATCGGTTCAGGCATACTTTGCTCGGACGATGTATCGACGATTGTTTCTTGATCGGCCCAAAACGAACCGGCATAAAACAGCAATAGCATGACCAGCCCGAAAAACAACCAACCGTAAATAATATGATCGACACCCACAGCCAATTTCATGCCACTAAAATGACCAATCATCACGATCATGTAAGCACGCAAACCGTTCGCCAGAATCGGCGTTAAAAACGATGCGATAATGAATAGGGTTCGTTTTCGTAAGTTACGGAAATTCAAATACGCGTAGACAAGACCCAAGGTCAACGAAGCGATTAAGTAGCGTAAGCCACTACATCCCTCCACTACCGACCAGCTCCCGGAAGTCAGCATAAAAAACATGCCGTCACGGTAAACGCTCATGCCTGTGAGGCGTATCATCCACACCACAAATGACGCCGTATATTCCATCATCCACGGGATGAACGCTTCCCCGAAAGGCACCATCAAGTAAAGAAACAGGATGGGAAACAGCATTTTTTTAATAACCGATCCACCCAATAGCCCCCAATAACCGCCGATCAGAATCGTTACGACAGCCCATTGCTCCAAAACCAGCACGTGGACCAATTTCGCCACCAACCAAACGAACCCGCCTATAGCCGTCACTAGCAAACCCAGCCAGGCACTCTCGGGTTGCAGATTTCGGTAACAGTGGCGTCTGGACCAGATCAACCAAAGGCTGATCGGCGCCACCAAAAAACCGTGAGTAAATGTCTCGGATCGCGACCAAATCTCGACAATGGATGCCCAAGTCGAAAAAAAAGCGCCGACACAGACCACGGTAACCAAAACGACACCCGCGACCGGATACCGCCACTGAATGGGCAAAGCCCCGAAAATCAACATTCGCTTCCTCAACTTTGGTTTTATGACAGCTCAGCAAGCCCCGCGACCGGGCCTGGATACATTTTAGAATAGGCATGTGACATGCGATTGTCGATTCGATACCGCGTCGCGATAAAATTCACGGTGTCGAACTGTCGCTTGCTTATCCCAGCGGATTCTCTGCTACGATGTATATCCGCCACCCCGCCAGATCCGTTCAACTGAGTATTATCGAACAATGTTAATCGTGATTTTGTTTTTTTTATGCCTATGGTTAACCGCGTTGACCGTGCTTTGGTTCTGGAAAAAGCCATTGTTCATCGCCACTTGGCGAGAACCTTACTTCGCCGAAACGCCGGTATTGATTGAAAGCGACGACTGGGGGCCTGGCGGAGATTATCAGGCTGAAAGACTCAGAAATCTGCTGGGCTCCTTGGCCACGACGCGCGATTCTCGGGGGCGTTGTGCGGTGTTAACCGCCGACGTGGTGTTAGCCGTGCCCGACGTCGCCAAAATCCAAGACGATGCCGACAACCGATACTTCCGAAAACGCCTGGATACCGACTTTCCGGAAATTTTTGAAGCGATGCGATCGGGCATGACGCAAGGCACATTCGTTCCGCAACTACACGGCCTTGAACATCTTAATGGTGAAGCTTTCGCCAAACTGCTAGGCGATGGCGACTCGCGCCTAAACGACGCTCGAGCCCATGCCGACTGGTGGGATTGGGAATCGCTGGATTCACCGCTGCAAGGCCACTATGTCGACGGCAGCCAGTTGCCGACGACACCGATAGCCGAAAATAAAGCGCGCGACATCGTCGAAACAGCCGGCCGTTTGTTTATCGAAATGTTCGGGCAACCGACGCTGACCACGGTTGCACCGTGTTATCTTTGGGGCGACGCCATCGAAGCGTGTTGGCGCGAGCAGCGAATTACGGCGATCCAAACCGCCGGTTATCGTTGCCTCGGGCGCGATGGAAACGGCAAATATTTTGCCGACCCTACCCTGATCCGCTGCGGCGAGCGCAACCGATACGACCAAGTCTATTTGGTTCGAAACGTCATGTTCGAACCCACCGACGGCAAACATACGCCCGACAGCGCCTACGCCGAAGCCTTAGCCGCACGTCGCCAGGCCTTGCCGCTGACCATTTCCACGCACAAATACAATTTCACCCGTAGCGATACACAGTGCCGAGACTCGATCGCCGGATTGCAGCGGCTGTTAAGTCGAATTTGCACGACGCTACCCCACGTCCGGTTTCTGGCTTCGCCGGAATTGGCGGAATGGCTAAACGGCAACCGAAATGAAATCACCAATCGGTTTAACGGGGAAACTTGGCAAGGTTTGAGTCAAGCAAGTCAATATCGTAAGGTTGGTGCCTTTCTGTACCGATTGTATTACCGACACCCGAAGCTGGCGTGGATCGCCTATCTAAGCGGTTTAATCTTCCCGGCTTGGTTCGTGTGCGCAACCAGCACCCGCGACAGTTGACACCGTTTAATTCGATGAAAATTAGCGCGGTCATTCCCGCTTATAATAACGCCGCATTTCTTCGAGCCGCCATCGCCAGTGTACGCAACCAGAGCCATCAGGTCGACGAAATCATAGTGGTGGACGACGGCTCGGTTGACAATACCGAAACGGTTATCGCCGATCTAGGCAGCGATATTGTCTATCACCGTCAAGACAACCAAGGCCCCTCCGCCGCGCGCAACCAAGGCATTTCACTGGCCAACGGCGATTGGATCGCGTTTTTAGACGCGGACGATCAGTGGACACCCGATAAAATCGGCAAACAATTACAAGCGCTACAGACCCATCCAGCGCTACGCCTAATCGCCGGCGACATGGCGGAAATCGACACCGACAATCGATTACTCACTGCTTCGGTGCTGGACAAACACGGGCTTTCCGAAAAATTTTCGCAATTGGCCGGCGCTCCAGTGCCTAACGCGTTGGCGGCCTTGGTCGCGAAAAACTTTATTCCGACCGGTACCGTATTGGTCAGTAAAGCCGCGCTTTACGAAGCCGGCCTGTTTAACCCGACGATACGCTTCGGCGAAGACCTGGAGCTTTGGGCCAAAATCGCCGCAAAACATCCGATCAGTTGCCTGCCGGACACTTTAATGCTGCGCCGCCAGCATGGCAATAACGCCACTCAAGCCAGCGAACGCATGCTGGTTGATCTGACTCGGGTGATGGACTCGTTGGCACGGCAAATTGGCCCGGAGCTGCGCGCTCAAGGCGTATCCCCGGATGATTTAGTCTCTCGGGCGTTTTGGACATTGGGGTATTGGTACTTCAATAACGGCGCTCGAACTGACGCTCGCTCCGCCTTCCGGAGTAGTTTAACGCGCAAAGCAAATGCTCCGGCCTTACTTTATCTGATCGCCAGCCAGCTAACGCCGGGTGCCATAGCGGCGGTACGTGCCGTTAAGCAGCGGTTGATCGGCCATTAATTCATTTAACCCATCGCCCCTATTCCAATGTCCGCACCAGTTCCTAAACGCATCGTCTTTGTCGAAAACGGTATCGGCTACGGCGGGGCCATCATTTGCCTCCGCCATTTGGTTAGAAACCTAGACACAACTGAATTCTCGGCGATGGTAGTCACGGGTAGAGACGGGCCGTCATATCGGGAAATAGCCGACGAAACCCTATGGCGACATATTCCGGACCGCCGGTTCGACATCGTCGGTTGGCGGCAAAGAATCTCCGATATCGAAGCGATCCAAAACCAGCCGGTATTGCGAGTGTTATGCAACCAACTACTCGCGAGAGCCGACGACATAGCCAATTTTTTGCCGTTCTTTCTGGCTTTGCTTTGGCAAGCCTGGCGTTTCAAGGCCGATTTGATACACGCCAATAACGAACCGCTCTGCAACCGCGCCGCGTTACTGGTGGCCAAAGTGTTAAACGTTCCGGCGATTTGCCACGTGCGCGGCGATCAGCAAGGCTCAAGATCGATGCGTTGGGCATATTCGCTGCCGGACCATTTTGTGTCGGTATCACATTGGGTAGCCGCTAGTATGCGCGATAAACTTAAGATACCGGCCGAAAAAATCAGCGTGATATACGACGGCATTGCGCTGGATCAGCTGGATACGCATGCCGATGGTGCTGTCTTCCGCCGTCAATACGGCATTCAAAGCGACCAATTTGTCGTGGGCTTGATCGGCTTGCTGATCCCATGGAAAGGACAACACCTGTTTTTGGATGCGGCAAAACGCTTGCAAAGTCGAATCCCAAATTTGAAAATGCTCATCGTCGGCGGCACGCCGGACGACTGTAAAGGTTACGAGGCTGATCTGGTGAGCAGAGTCGCGGACGAAGGCTTGAACGCAACAGTGTCGTTTACCGGCCATATCAATAAAATGGAAACGGTTTATAACGGTTTGGACGTCATCGTCTCGGCGTCCACTAGTCCAGAACCCCTAGGCACCGTGGTTATAGAAGCTTTGGCGATGGGGCGACCATTGATCGGTCCGGCGCATGGCGGCGCCGCTGAAATGATAGAGCACGAAAAAACCGGCTTGTTGTTTAGGCCCGGCGATGCCGAGAGTTTGGCCGAGCAGATTTATCGAGTTTACTCAGACCGCCAACTGGGCATCCGTTTAGGCGAGCAAGCTCGTACATCCGCATTGCAGCGATTTTCGATACGCAGCCATGTTGCTCAGGTCGAAACGGTTTATCGTCGCTTGTTGGCACCCAGGAAGCAACGCTGAGCTCCAAGATAATCAGGTTGGCGATTTGTATTCCTCTAAACAATCAATTTCAAAAAATGCTCCAAAAACTGTCTAATGGGGTATTACAACAATGTGAGGTCAATCGATCATGCTGTTAAGAAGCTTATTGTTGATAATTGCGCTATTCGGAATCTGCCCGCAAGCGCAAAGCGCTTGGCCAACGACAGATTACGACTTCGCCAGATTACCCAGGTTTTGCTGGGTGAGACTAAAAGGAAAAGACACCGCAGAGTACCAACTCTGGGCGAAGCGCATAGGCCCGGACATAATGCACATACATCACTATTGTGAAGGCTTGTTTTCGGCAATGTTGGCACGCGTAGAGCGCGACCCCATGGAGAAGAGGCAACTTTATAAGAACTCTATCGGTGGCTTTATGTACGTGGAAGAGCACTCATCTAAAAACTTTGCTTGGCGCCCGAGGATTCATTACGAGAAAGGACAAGTTTACGAAGAGAGTGGTCAGATCAAAGAAGCGATCCAAGAGTACCAAAGTGCAATCAAGCTGAACCCGAAACTTGCCCTAGCCTATGCGGCCCTCAGTGACTTGGCGGCAAGATCGGGACGGACTGACGAGGCGGTCGAAATATTACGGAATGGGTTAGAACAAAAACCAGATTCCAAAATGCTGTTGCGGCGTATGAGCAAGTTGAAAAAAAATAATAAATAGGGTTGCGTGGTTTTTGCGCCAAATTAATTATCACTGGTCGGCACCAAGGCGGCGCCGACCATTGTTAAGTCAAGACTAGATCTTTGAGACGCGGTCGCGCAAATACTCGGAAAATTCGCGATTGATTTCCTTATGCAGCAAACCGTATTCGACATTCGCCAATAGAAAACCGAACTTAGACCCGCAGTCGTAACGGTTTCCTTCGAACTCGTAAGACAATACGTGCTCGTCCTTCATTAGCGATGCAATGGCGTCGGTCAATTGGATTTCGCCACCGGCTCCGCGACCGGTATTTTCAATTTTGTCGAAGATGGCTGGCGTCAAAATATACCGCCCGACGACCGCGATATTCGACGGCGCCACTTCAGGTTTCGGTTTCTCGACGATGGAACTCAAACGACCAACGCGCGGCGCGGTTTCGCTATGCTCGACGATGCCGTATTTATGAGTTTCCTTCGGATCGACCCGCTCGACACCGAGTACGCTGCTCTGCTCGCGCTCGAACAACTCGACCATCTGTTTCATACAACCACGCTCACCGTCTTCGATCAGATCGTCCGGCAAGATCACCGCGAACGGTTCGTTGCCGACCACCGGTTTGGCGCAATGCACAGCGTGTCCCAGACCTAAAGCCTCGGCTTGACGAACGAAAACGCAAGATACATGCGACGGCAGCAATCCGCGCAACATGTTCAGCAATTCGGTTTTACCGCTCTTTTCCAATTCTTTTTCCAATTCGTAGGATTTATCGAAATGGTTGGCGATGGATTCCTTATTGCGACCGATCACAAACACCATCGTATCGATACCGGCTGCAATCGCTTCTTCGACGCCGTATTGAATCAACGGTTTATCGACGATAGGCAGCATTTCCTTGGCAACCGCCTTAGTCGCGGGCAACGAACGAGTTCCCAATCCGGCGACCGGAAAGACGGCTTTGCTGATTTTTTGGCTCATATAGACTCTGATGAATTAAAGAATTGTTTTTGACGTTTCTATATTGTTTGCCTAACCTTATGGCAAACTTAAACATTTAGTGTTCTTTTAAGCGATAATACCCGAGTATTTTTACCCTTTCCGTGAGATATGGCAATGATAAAACCGTTGAGTACCCTGTTGATGGCTTTCGTGGCGACAAATTCGGCCTACGGGCAGGATTTGCTCGAAACCTATCGCTTGGCGCTACAAAACGACCCGGAATTCAGAAGTTCGGATATCAACAAGCTAACGACAGCGGAACTAAAGTCTCAAAGTATCGCCCAAATGCTGCCGAATGTCTCGTTCACCGCCGGCAGCAATCGCACGCGCCTGGAAATCGAAAGCTTTTTACCGAATACGCCGCTACAGCACTATCTGGACAGCAGACTGACTTTCAATTTGCGCCAACCCGTGTTCCACTGGGACCACTGGATACAACTCGACCAAGCCGATAACCGTATCGCCCAGGCGGAGGCACAATTTCAGGCCAAACAGCAAGCTCTGATGCGCCGCACGGCGGAAGCCTATTTCAACATACTAGCCGCCCAAGACAATCTCGAATATAGCACTGCCGAGAAAAAAGCCATTGAAAAACAACTGGAGCAAGCCAAACAGCGTTTCGAGGTTGGCATCATCGCCATCACCGACGTTTATGAAGCTCAAGCCGGTTACGACAGGGCGTCGGCCAGCGAGATCGAGGCGCAAAATCAGCTGGACAACACCAAGGAAGCATTACGCGAAATCATCGGCGAAAACGCCGCCGATTTGGCAACGCTCGCCCCGCAATTACCGCTCAGCCCCCCGACACCGGAAGACATGGCTAGTTGGGCCAATGCCGCCGAGAACAGCAACTTTTCTATCGTCGCCCAGATAAACCAAGCCGAATACATTCGGAAAAACGTCGATCTGCAGCAATCCAAACATTTACCGACAATAGACATTGTCGCTCAGTACTCCGAACAGGATAGCAGCGGCAGTCTATACGGCACCTTGGGTAACACCGAAAGCTTCGGCCTGCAACTCAACCTCCCCCTATTCGAAGGCGGCGGCACGGTTTCTCGCACCCGCCAAGCCGCGCACGAATACGAATCCGCGAAAGAGGACCTGGTCAAAGTCAAACGCAGCGTCAACCGCAACGTCAAGGATGCTTTTCGCGGCGTGGTCTCCAGCATCAGCCGGGTCAAAGCACTGGAAGCCACCAGTAAATCCGCGGAAGTCGCCGTGGAAGCCGCCGAAGCCGGTTTCGAAGTCGGCACCCGGACAATGGTCGACGTACTGACCGAGCAACGCAATCTTTACAAGGCCAAAAGCGACTTCGCCCGTAGCCGTTACGATTATTTGATCAACGGCATTCGCCTAAAGGAAGCCGCCGGCAGCTTAGCCGAACAGGACCTCGAGCAGATCAATCAATACCTAGGCGGCCAAATCGGCAAAAATTAGCCGATCACGGAGTCGATCGCCCGACATGAAAACGCAATCGTTTGAGCCAACCAACCTCACGCACAGGCGAACCCCCATTGATCGCCGCTAATCCAGGCAATAGCTTGCGGGCTCTAAGCGAACAAAGCCAGCGCTTTTTGTAAGGTTGACCACACTCCCCAACTCAATGGAATCAACACATACAGCCAAAATACGATTGCGATCAATAGGCGGGATATACCGCGTTGTTTGTTCTCTATCATGACGCCTGCTCCAGGTTGCTCAATGATCGTCGGCCGGATACACCCCATCCAGCTCGTCGAATTCGTCGTGTTTCATATGATGTTTTTCATGGACCGGGCGTATAGCCAGATTGGCGATAAAACCCAACACCAAGATTCCCGCCATGATGTACATCGTCACGTTATAAGCATCGCCTTTGGCCACTCCTTGGCCGATTTGATACTCGCGCAGATAATTTACCAACACCGGCCCTAATACACCGGCGGTGGACCAAGCGGTCAACAACCGGCCATGTATGCCGCCGACGTACATTGTGCCGAAAATATCTGCCAGATACGCGGGGATGGTCGCGAACCCGCCGCCATACATGCTCATGATCAGGGCATAGAGCACCACGAACAGCGGCAGATTGCCGGCGCCGCCCGACGTCGGTACCGTCGCGTACAGCAAGGCGCCGATCGCAAAGAACACGAAATAGGTCTGCTTGCGCCCGAGGTAATCGGATGCCGACGACCAAAAAAACCGTCCGACCATGTTAAACAAGCTGAGCAAACCAACGAAGCCGGCCGCTGCCGCCGCATCCACCCGGCCCTTGAACATCTCTTGTATCATCACCGAAGCTTGCCCAAGCACGCCGATGCCGGCGGTCACGTTCAGACACAGCACCAGCCACAACAAATAGAACTGCGGTGTTTTCAGCGCTTGGTCGATATGTACGTGTTTGTCGGTAATCATTTTGTGGCGTACCGTCGGGGGTGTCCAACCCGGCGGCCGCCAATCCGGCGGCGGAATTCGGATCGCCAACGCGCCGATAGTCATCGACAGAAAATACACACTCCCCATGGTCATGAACGTCTCGGCCACGCCCACCGAAGTCGCCGACTTGAAATGCGTCATCAACCAAACCGCCAACGGCGCGCCTATCATGGCCCCGCCACCGAAACCCATGATTGCCATGCCGGTCGCCATGCCGCGTCGATCCGGAAACCATTTGATCAGGGTCGACACCGGTGAAACGTAACCCAAGCCCAAACCGATCCCCCCCAGCACACCGTAGCCAAGATACAGCAAGCCAATTTCGTGCAATTGGACACCCAAGGCCGCAACCCAGAAACCGCCACCGAAACAGCACGCGGCGACGAACATGGTTAAACGCGGCCCGACTTTCTCCAACCATTTGCCACCCACCGCCGCAGACAACCCTAAGAACACAATTGCCAAGCTGAAAATCCAACCTAGCGTCGTCAGCTTCCAGTCCTCCGGTGTCGCGGCGCCGATACCGACCGCACGGCTCAAAGGCTCGTTAAACACGCTGAACGCGTAGGCCTGGCCAATACACAAATGTACCGAAAGCGCGGCGGGCGGCACCAGCCAACGGTTGAATCCCGGTTGGGCAACGATGGTTTGTTTCGCAAAAAAACTCATGAACACTCCGATAAATCCGACGGCCTACCTCATTGGCCGCAACACCTGAGTTGCCCGCCAAAAAGCTCGAGGCGATGATACAAAAGGTAATTCGCTCGCGCCGCCATCGTCAAAGGGTTTATTCTATCAGCGTTAAATGGTCGGTTGGCGCAATCGGCCGGTCTTTGCTAACTAACCCATGACCCGTTGAATAATCAACTGGAATTGTTCAACCGATCAACGAATATTTTGAGTTTCCGCCACGCGCGGAAATGCGTGGATCATAAATTTTTTCAGGTCGGGCTAGAAAACGCCGGGCCACCGGACGAGTTCATTGCGATGATAGGCTTTATTTTTTGCTGCGTTGGCCTGGCCTTCTTGGTGCAGAACGGCAATCCTTACTTGGCTTTATTGGAAACTCCGGTCGCGCTGGCGATCGGTCTGACCTTGATGGGTGTCGCGCTACTGGCCGGCTACTTGAAAAAATTGCCGACCATTGTGTGGCACGACGGCTTCGCGAGTGCCGGCTTATTGGTTTGGTACGCCTATTGGAAGCCGCAATTCAATGACGACGCGCCGATGTTTTTCTTCTTTCCAGTGTATTTCGCGACCCTGACCACCCTCGTAACGCTATCGTTGATTAACCGTGCCGAACGCTTTGATTTGGACTCGATCGAACATTTGCGTTACCTGGAAAAAATCACCCGCTTCAATTTCGGATCGGTGATCGGCTTTGTCATCGTCGGTTTGTTGGTTACCCGCCATTACGCGCTGTACCCGATGTCCATGACGTTTTACATCGTCCGTCACACGATGGTCGTCTGCCTGGAAAGCGTGGAAAAGGCTTAGCCCCCGACGACCGAAGTGTTCGGCGGCCGGAAGCCTGAATCGGGTTAACGAATCGTCAGCAAGGCTCTAAGGACATCCACCCGGCTAATCATGCCGACCAACGAGTCGTTCTCGAACACCGGAAAACTGCGCATCGGCGAATCCTGAAATTTGGTGGCGATGTCCACCAAGCTGTCGCTGGCCTTAACCGTGACCGGGCTTAGATTCATGAATTCCTCGACGCGGCCTTCCATGCTCTGGTTATAGGCCGAGCCTACCGCGACGCGCATCCCGTCGCGCTCTGAAAATATCCCCAGCAATTTGCCATGGTCATCGACGACCGGCATGCTGGTAATCTTATGGTCCAGCAATTTTTTGATGGCTATGGAGGTCTCGGTGTGTGCGGAAACGGTGATAACGTTAGCCGACATGTAATCGGCAGCGGCAATTTTGGCTAACATGGCGCACCTCGCTGTAAGAATTATTATGAGCCGCGGGCCTGAAGCCAGCGACAGTCTTAGTATAGTGCGCCCTGCTCCAGAGCGGTAAAATCAGTTATTCCGGAAACTAAACCCGGCCGGGTCCGCTGGCAATCCCCGAACCGATCTCGCAGCAAGCCAGCCCAAAGACTCCGGCTGAACTGGCTCCTTATTCCGGCTCAACGCACGGTCAGCGCATAAATCGATTCCTGGATTCGGCTTACGCCTCGCTCGCGAAATCGAGGTTCATCGTCCAATATGTCCGCCACCGCCTTTTCAGTCACATCGCACCAACTCCCGTATAGCGTAGCGACTTCCCCAGCCGGCACCGCGAAAGGCGGCCCGGCCATTTCAGCCTGATCGTAGTCGAAGGTCACCAGCAGCGTCCGGCAGCCCGCCGGCAGGAGTTCGCGCATTTTTGCGGCATACGCTGATCGCATCGCTGGCGGCAGGGCGACCAAGGCGGCTCTGTCGTAAACGCCGGCTACATTGGCGAGTTCGGCGGCGGTCAGCGCGAAAAAATCGCCGCAATAGATGGTCAATCCGTCGGCCGCGAACACGGCTAGCTCGTCCTGCCGGCTAACTGAAACCGATAAATCGTTTTCGGCAAAAAACGCCTCCACCGCGACTCGGCTCAATTCCACCGCCACGACCCGGTAGCCTTGTCGGCGCAGCCATAACAAATCCAAACTCTTTCCGCACAATGGAACAAACACCGTACTGGCTTCGGGCACTTGCAAATCGTCCCAATAGGCCGCCAAGCCAGGGTGGTAATCGGGATTGTGAAAACCGATTTGATTTTGCGCCCAACGTTCCAACCAAAATTCCGCCTGCATGAAAGCTCCTGTATATCGACCGAACCAGCAACGACGGCTAGGATCGGTTTAAGCGTTTGAACAACCAAAATCCGGCGAACATCGCCGAGACGAAAGCATAGTTTCCGGCGTCCCCAGCGGTCAATCCGACCAGGGCCGGTCCTGGACAAAACCCGGACAATCCCCAACCGATACCGAAAATGGCTGAGCCGATCAATAATTTGCGATCTATTTGATTCGACTCCCGAGTCCCGACCGATAGTTCCAACTCGTGATCGGCAACGCTGTTATCGCGATGCATCCAGTAGCGCGCGCCCCCCAAGGTCGCCAAAGCGCCGATCATGACCAACGCCAAGCTCGGATCCCAAGCGCCCGCGACGTCCAGAAACGCCAACACTTTGGCCGGATTGGTCATTTGCGCGACGATCAAGCCAAAACCGAACAACAAACCGTATCCAAATAAGTACACCCTATCTTTCATAACGATTGTCCTGCCGCGAGGATATGTCTAACCACGTAAACGGTCGCGCCCGCGCAAAGCATGAAAGTGGCGGTCGCCGCCAGCGAACGCGGTGCCAAGCGGGCGATACCGCATACCCCGTGGCCGCTGGTGCAGCCGCTGCCCAGACGGGTACCGTAACCGACCAACAAGCCGGCCACCGCCAGCCACGCCGGAGAATGATCGAGCGTCATCGCAATCTCGCCGCCGCCCAAGCGATACAGCGGCGCGCTGATCAACAAACCGCCCAGAAACCAAGCGCGCCAGCCGGCATCGCGTTGCCATAATCCAGCGGCAATTCCGGAAATTCCGGCGGTATGTTTGTGGGTGTATAGCAGCAACGCCGCCGACAGCCCGATCAGCGCGCCGCCGGCTAGTGAAGATAAAATCGTCGAAAGGTTCATGTATTAAATCCGGAAAAAACCCGTGTATTAAATCAGAAACACGTGGGCCCCGCGACTTCGCGCAACCCCTCCTTTGTTCGCCGAGGTTGGCGACAAGGTATCGTTGCCCGTCAAACCGCGTCGTGCGCCAGGTAGTTAACCGAAATTGCACTCAACTTTAACCCAATCAGCCCGGAAATCGCCCGGCTGGCCGGCCCTCCAGCAATTCGCTGATGAAGTAGCGTAGATAGGCCGGCAGATAGAGCTGCTTCAGATAAGCGAGTTTAGTGACCGAACGCGGAATCAAGTGAGCCAGATTCAGCGCCACCAGATCGCTGTCTTCCTCGGGCTGATAGGAAATATCGGCGATGATGCCGACACCCAAACCGAGCCGAACATAGGTTTTAATCACATCGGAGTCGGCGGCCGCCAACGTAATGTCCAGCGGCTTGCCGGTGGTTTTGAAAGCCTTTTCGATATTGGAACGGCCGGTAAAACCGTGGGTATAGGTCAATATCGGAAACGCCGCCAGACGTCCCAAGGTGATATCCCCCTGCGCCAGCGGATGATGCCGCGGCACCACCGCAATATGCTGCCAGTCGTAACAAGGCTGCACCACCAGTTTTTCGTCTTCCACCAGTTTTTCGGTGCAAATGACGATGTCGGCCTTGTGCTGGAACAACTGCTCAATCAGTTGCTCGGGCGCCGATTGCACCATGTAAATCGTGATGCCGGGATATTTGCCGCGAAAACGTTGCACCGGCCCCGGCAGCAGATATTTGGCCTGGGTGTGGGTGGTGGCGATATGTAACGCGCCGTTGCGATTATCGCGAAAGTCGTCGGCCATCACCTGAATGTTTTTCTTGGCCTGGGTGATGCGTTCCACCTGCTCCATGATACGTTCGCCGAACGGTGTCAGCCGCAGCAGCTTTTTGCCCTGGCGTTCGTAGATCGGCGAGCCCAATTCCTCTTCCAGCAATTGCAATTGCCGGCTGGCGGCCGACTGCACCACGTGCAGCTTTTCGGCGGCCTTGGATTGGTTGAAATTGGTTTCCCGCAACGCCCGCAGCAATTCCAGTTGATTCAAATTCATAGAGTTCCCTACCTTGCCGAATCGCCACGAAGCGGCTGAGTTCGGCTACCGTGTTAATTGAACCAATGTGCCTGCCGTATTTGCAGATCGACCCGATCGCCCTTGTTCAACTGAAGTTGCGTGAACAGCTCGTTAGGCATCTCGGCAAACAACCTGGCCCCGGAACCGTTGTCTTGCGGATTCAGCAATTCCACTCGTATCGTCGAGCCCAGGTGCTGCCAATCCTTCAACGTGATTTGCGACGGCGACGCGGCCCCGGCCTTGGCGACGTCGATATGCTGCGGGCGAATATGGGCGATCAAGCCGTCCGGCTCGTCCAAACTGATCCCCGCCCGCGCCAACCAGTGTTGATCTTGCTCCGTCAAATGGATTACGTTGGTCTGGCCGATGAAGCGCGACACGAAGGCATTGGCCGGGTGGTCGTAAATCTCGGCCGGCGCGCCGCTTTGCTCGATCCGGCCCTGGTTCAACACCACCACCCGACTGGCGACTTCCATCGCTTCTTCCTGATCGTGAGTCACGAAAATACTGGTGACGTGCAGTTCCTGGTGCAGATTGCGCAGCCATTGCCGCAAATCCTTACGGACGCTGGCATCCAGCGCACCGAAGGGTTCGTCCAGCAACAACACGTTGGGTTCGACCGCCAAGGCCCTGGCTAACGCGATCCGTTGGCGCTGACCGCCGGATAATTGATCCGGAAAGCGCTCGCCCAGCCAATCCAGTTGTACCAGCTCCAGCAGCGCGTGGACCTTCTTGGCGATGTCGGTTTCGCTGGAACGTTGCTTGCGCGGCTTGACCCGCAAACCGAACGCCACGTTGTCGAACACCGTCATGTGCCGGAACAAGGCATAGTGTTGAAACACGAAGCCGATGCCGCGCCGGCTAACATGTTGGTCGGTTTTGTCCTCGCCGCTCAACAAGACTCGACCGCTGTCGGGCGACTCCAGGCCGGCAATAATCCGCAGCAAAGTGGTCTTGCCGCAGCCGGAAGGCCCTAACAGCGCAACCAACTCGCCTTCCGGAATCTCCAGGTCGATGTTGTGCAGCGCGTGAAATGCGCCGAAGGTTTTACTAATGTCGGCTAATAGAATGCTCATGTTGGAACTCCAATCAATAAGGTGCTCGGGAACTGGCTTAAGCTTGGCCGAGAGTGCTTTAGGCTCGGGCTTGCTTCCATTCCAGGAAACTCTTCAATACCAGCGTGATAATCGCCAGGCCGGCCAGGATTGACGCGCTGGCAAAGGCGCCGACCGCGTCGTAATCGTTGTAGCTGACCTCGACGTGCAACGGCAGCGTGTTGGTCACGCCGCGAATATGGCCGGACACCACCGATACCGCGCCGAATTCGCCCATCGCCCTGGCGTTGCACAGCAATACGCCGTATAACAAGGCCCATTTGATATTGGGCAGGGTCACTTTGAAGAACGTTTGCCAGCCGGTCGCGCCCAACGACAACGCGGCCTCCTCTTCCTCGCTGCCCATTTCCTGCATCAGCGGAATCAATTCGCGAGCCACAAACGGAAAGGTAATAAATATCGTCGCCAGCACGATGCCGGGTACCGCGAAAATGATTTTGATCTGTTGTGCCGACAACCAATCGCCTAACCAACCTTGCGCGCCGAATAGCAATACGAAGATCAGACCGGAAATCACCGGCGATACCGAAAACGGCAGATCGATCAGCGTGGTCAGCAAGCTTTTGCCGGGAAACTCGAAACGGGTGATGGTCCAGGCCGCCGCGACGCCGAATATTGTGTTCAGCGGCACCGTGATTGCCGCGACCAGCAAGGTCAATTTCAACGCCGCGACCGCATCCGGTTGACCCAAGGCTTGCCAATACGCGTCCCAGCCTTTCGCGAACGCCTGCAGCAGTACCAGAATCAACGGGGCGCACAGAAACAACGCGATGAATCCGACCGCAACCGCGACCAAGCTCCAACGCAGCCAGCTTGGATCTTGTAAGGCTTTCCGCTGGGCTTGACCGGCACCGTCGCCGACGACATGTACAGTGGCATGCATGGTTAACTCCTAAATCTGCCCGGAGCGCCGCCGCACCCAGAGCTGCAATAAATTCACTAAAAGCAATAATAAGAACGACACCACCAGCATCGTCAGCGCGATCGCGGTCGCCGCGCCGTATTGAAATTGTTCGAGTTTGGTGACGATCAGCAGCGGCACGATTTCCGAGACGTAAGGCAGATTGCCGGCAATGAAAATCACTGAGCCGTACTCGCCGATGCCGCGCGCGAACGCTAGCGACACGCCGGTTAGCAGCGCCGGAAACATGTTCGGAAATATCACCTTGCCGAACACCTGCAGCCGCGACGCCCCCAAGCTAGCCGCCGCTTCTTCCATATTGGTATCGAATTCCTGCAACACCGGCTCGACGGTACGAACCACGAACGGAATGCCGATGAAGATCAGCGCCACCACGATACCCAGCGGCTTGTAAGCGACCTGCAGGCCCAGATTGGCGTTCAACCACTTGCCCAACCAGCCGCTGGGTTGATAAATCGTCGCCAGCACCACGCCAGCCACGGCAGTCGGCAACGCAAACGGCAGATCGATCAACGCATCCAGCAAGCGCTTACCCGGAAACGGATAACGCACCAACACCCAAGCGATCACGCCGCCAAAACCGCCGGCCACCAAGGCCGCCAACAACGCGGTGCCGAAGCTGACTTGAAACGAAGCCAACACGCGTTTATGCGTGATGATGTCCAGGTATTCCTGCCATCCCAATTGCAAACTCTTGAATACCAGCGTACTCAGCGGAATCAAAACCACCAGCGCCAAGTAAATCAGCGTGTAGGTTAGCGCCGGCCTAAAGCCCGGTATGATCTTGCTTTGCGTCATCGCGCCTCTCCGCTCCGTTATTGCGTAAAACGATATAGTCGGAGCCAATGGTAAAGAATTGCGAATAACAGATGAAATGATATAAATAGAAAACTAAATCTGTATTTTAGATAATAACTCGTCGCGAAACCTGGCTGGATTGCCGAAACTCTCGAACTCTAAGTCGAGTTCGAATCGCAAAACTGCTTGTACCCTCTGAGTGTCGTTGTCGCGGGCGATCAAGTACCCGTCAAGCGATGAGCATCAAAAGCCATTAGGTATTGCGAACTGCCATCCCCGAGGCAAACCAATCTAGTCGGTTCCGGTAAAATTCCACTTGCGCGCCGGCTGTGGTCGAATCAGAATCCCGGCTAGGCAAACCGTCCCCGGCACCCTCCGAACGGGGCTTTTCAGGAGCACCAATGGCAAACTATCCCGACTTGACGAAATTCCTGGCCGCGGCAAGCGGTGGACCAGGGGTCTTCGACGATAAAGTGATTCCGTACTTGATCAAGGTCTGGCTGGACGATTACGGGCGAGTCGGTACCGCATACGACATTGTCGAAACCGAAGTCGACGGCTTTAACTATTTGTTCGATATCGCCGCCGAGCGCCTATTGGCGGCCTTCGGCATCAGCCGGGGCCGCCACGGCGAGCCCAGGGATCGCTCGCGGATGGCTGGCCATCCACTCAGCGCCGGTCCGCTCTACCATCGCGGCCACGCGATCCCGCACACCTTGGGCGGTCCCACCGACATCAACCTGGTTCCGCAATTGGGGGCGATCAACATCGGCCCGTTTCGCGAGTTAGAGAAACGCGCGGTCGCCACACCCGGCTCGCTGTACTTTACTTACTGGATTTATCGAACGCCGCGCGACCAAAAGCCGATCGCAATCGACCAAGGTCTGCTGATTCCGGGCCGGCCGCCGGAGATACACCACTACCGCAACTAAGCCGGCGTTGTTGCCGGTTAACGTTCTTATCCACCCCACAAGGAGCATGCCATGACTCGATCCAAACTCGTATCAATAATTGCCGCCGCGTTTTACGGCGCGGCGGCTCACGCGACCGTCGTCAGCAATTTCGAAACCGATAGCGAAGGCTGGGAAGTCGTCAGCTTTACCGACTTCAGTCGAAACGACTACACCGAGAAAGGCCGTTACGCCGTCAACCACATCCTGGGAGGCGGCCATCCCGGCAATTACATTGCCGCGACCGATCCCGACAACGGCGATTTTACGTTTTCGGCGCCGGCGGCGTTTCTGGGCAACCAGACCGCCGCTCAAGCACTTTCCTACGATTTAACCTACCGGGACGGCGCGGTCAACTGGCAAACCACCGACCTGATGCTGGTCGGCGGAGGCCAACGCCTGCTATGGCGCCGCGATCCCGCGATTGTCCCGAACAGCGGCTGGACGCGGGTTAGCGTCAATTTCGCACCGTCCTCCGAATGGCGAGTAGCGACTACCGACGGCGCATTCGCCACGATCGGCGACTTCAGCACCGTGTTGTCCAATTTGAGTGGCTTGTACATCCACGCCGAATACACCGACGGGATCGTCGAAACCGCCGGCCTCGATAACGTGCGCCTGGGCGCCGTTCCGTTGCCGGGAGCGGCGGCCTTATTCGGCTTCGGCCTGTTGGGGCTAAACATCCTCTCAGCCCGTCGCCGCGCGGCCGCTTGAGACAACAGGGCAGACGCCATTTCCGGCCGCAACTTGCAACATCAAGCGCGGCCGGTTTAGGCTCCCAATTCGGATAACCACTGTCGGAATCGACGTTCGCCGCATCGTTAGCCGAACCACCGCCTTTACGCCATTTTTACGCCCCTGCCGCTAGAATCCTCGCATCCACGCCGCGCCGCCCGCGCCGGCGCCCCACACACTTGCGAGAGGCCGCGAAAACAGCATGTCACAATGTCGGATTCAACTCCCCCCAATCCGATTGGCGCTTGGCGGAACTGGACTAGCGACGTCCCTGCCGTTGGCCTTGCTGTTTTGGCCAGTTCCTGGTCATGCCGAGTCGGTGACGGCGCCGATACCGATCAATTTGACCGGACATTGGGCCGGCTACGCCAGCTTGGTATTGATGCTCGCCGCCTACATCGCCGCGATGTTCGAAGAAACCACCCAATTGCGCAAATCCAAGCCGATGTTGCTGGCCGCGACACTCATTTGGTTTCTGATCGTGCTGGCCTACCGGCAACTCGGCCAAGCACCGGTCGCGGTTGCCGCCTTCAAGAGCAATTTGCAAAGCTACATCGAACTGCTGCTGTTCATCATGGTATCGATGACCTACCTGAATGCGATGGAGGATATGGGGCTATTCAAGGCCCTGAAAATTTGGCTGGTTGACAAGCAACTGAGCTACCGGCAGTTGTTCTGGATCACCGGCGGGCTGGTGTTCTTGGTGTCTTGCGTCGTCAACGGTCTGACCGCCGGATTGCTGATGGGCGCGGTGGTCGTCGCGGTCGGCAAGGACAACCCGCGCTTCGTCAGCCTAGCCTGTCTGAATGTGGTGATCGCAACCAATGCCGGCGGCTCTTTCAGTCCGTTGGGCGGAATTTCGACGCTATTCGTCTGGCAGCACGGCATGCTGGGTTTCACCGAATTCTTCAAACTGTTCCTGCCTTGTCTGGTCAACTTCTTAGTGCCGGCGCTGGCGATGCACTTCGCGGTACCCACCGCCAAGCCGGCCGTGGCATCCGAGTTATTGATGATGCCGCGCGGCGCCAAACGGATTCTGTTTTTGTTCAGCGTGACGATCGCATTGGCGGTGGGTTTCGATATGAGTCTGAAATTGCCGGCCGCGGCGGGCATGATGGCCGGACTGTCTCTGCTGCAATTCTTTTACTTCTACCTGCAAAAGTCGGACAACCCCGCCAAACCGATCCCATCGGATTTCTCGCTGTTCTTCGGCGGCGGCGATCTGCAACAATCCGCATTCGAAGCCCGCCGTCTGGATATATTCGACAAAGTCGGCCGCCTGGAATGGGATACCCTGTTGTTTTTTTACGGTGCGATGATGGGCATCGGCGGCTTGGGATTTATCGGCTACTTGGATGCCGTGTCGCAGGTACTGTATGGGCAATTCAGCCCGACGCTGGCCAATGTCATGATCGGACTTTGCTCGGCCTTCGTCGATAACGGCACCTTGATGTTCGCGGTACTGACGATGCATCCGGATATCCCGCAAGGCCAATGGTTGCTGCTGACCTTGACGCTGGGCGTCGGCGGCAGTTTGTTGGCGATAGGCTCGGCGCCGGGCATCGGCTTGTTGGGCCAAGCCAAAGGCCAATACACCTTCGCCAGTCACATGAAATGGTGTCCGGTGATTTTACTGGCTTACTTCGCCAGCATCGGCGTACATTTCTGGATCAACGCCGCTACCTTTTAGGGCCGAACTCCGTAGGCTTAAACCCAACCCGGCAGGTACCGCAAGCTATCGATGAATCGCAACCCGCTCGCCGCCCCACATCAATCCCGCCAACGCCTGACCGGCTACGCTTGGGGCGTCGCCGCGCCCTTGCTGTGTACCGCGTTGGCCTGGCCGCTACGTCATCTGCTCGGCGAGGCCAGCATTCTGATGACCTATCTGCTGGGCGTGTTTCTGGTCGCCAGTCGCTATGGCCGCAACGCCTCTTTGCTCGCATCGCTGATCAGCGCGCCAATGTTTGCATTTTATTTCGCACGGCCGATTTTTTCGTTCGCGATTTCCGATCTGGAAAACGCGGTCGGCTTGGCGGTCATGGTCGTGGTCGCCAACCTCACCAGTAAATTGCAGAATCAAGCCCGAAAGCAGACCGAACTGGCCCGGCAACGGGAAGCCCGCAGCGACGCCTTGTATCGACTCAGCCGGGATTTGGCCGGCGTCGAGAACGGCGAACGGGTGACCGAACTCGCCGAGCGCCATATCCTCCAAGTCTTCGGCACGGTTTGCAGGCTGGTGGCGGCCGCCGATCTGGACCAACTCCCACGTCGCCTCGCGGACGAACTCGACCCGGCGGCCGCGACGCTGGCCTTTCGGGACAATCGGACGGTCACCACCGCCGCGGCCCGCTATTTTCCGTTATGCGGCTCGGAATCGCGGCAAGGCGTCCTAATACTGAAGCGGGCCGATTCGGATAGTCGCGAAGCGGACACCTTTCTTGAGACGTTTTGCAATCTGATCGCGCTGAATCTGGAACGCCTGCAATTCGCCGGCCAAGCGCGGGAAGCCCGCTTGCAAGCCGAAGCCGAAGGCCTGCGCAATGCCTTGCTCAGTTCGATCTCTCACGACTTGCGTACCCCGCTGACGCGTATTGTCGGCGCGGTCGGCGCGCTGATCGACCATCGCGACCGTCTGAGCGTCGCCGACCGCGACGACTGCCAGAAAACGATACTCGACGAAGCCCGGCGCATGTCGGATTTGACCGGCAAGTTGTTGGACATGGCCCGGCTGAATTGCGGCGAATGGGTCCTGCACCGGGAATGGAATGCGATCGAGGAACTGGTCGGCAGTGCGCTGCATCGGCTCGACAGCGGTTTGCAAGGGCGTCCGGTACGCACCCGGATTCCCGACGACTTGCCGCTGATGCGAATCGACGCCGTACTGATGGAGCAAGTGTTAGTCAACCTGATCGAAAATGCGATCAAACACACGCCGCCCGGTACGCCGGTCGATTTATCCGCCGAACGCGCCGAAGGCGGCATCCGCTTGTGTGTCGCGGACTATGGCCCCGGCATTCCCGGCGGCCTGGAGAACAAGATTTTCGAGAAATTTTTCCGGGGCGCCCACGAAACCCAGCACACTGGAGTCGGTCTTGGACTGGCCCTGTGCCGCACCATCGTCGAGGCCCACGGCGGGCGGATTCGGGCCGAAAATCAGCCAGGTAAGGGCGCGGTGTTCGTCATCGATTTGCCGCAACCCGAACAAGCACTCCCGACCGCGCTCGAGGAACTAGTATGAACGAGTCGGCCCCACGCATTCTGTTGATTGAAGACGACGCCCAAACTCGTAGATTTCTGAAGACCAGTCTGCAAAATCGCGGCTGGCGCATCGCCGAGGCCGATTGTGGCAAGACCGGGCTGACGTTGGCCGGCCAAGCCGATCTGGTGATACTCGATCTGGGACTGCCGGATATGGACGGCATCGCCGTAACCCGCCGCTTGCGCCAACTGTCGGACCAGCCCATCCTGATCCTGTCGGCTCGTAGCCAGGAACACAATAAAATCGCCGCGTTGGACGCCGGCGCCGATGATTATTTGACCAAACCGTTCGGTAGCGGCGAATTGCATGCCCGCCTGCAAGCCTTGCTGCGAAGGATCGCGCGCGGCTCGGCGACTCAAGAGCTTTTCGAGACGGGGGAACTGCAAGTGGATATGGCGCGGCGCCGGGTCTGTATGCGCGGCAGCGAGGTTAGGGTGACGCCGATAGAATTCCGCTTGCTAAGCTTGTTGATCCGCCACGCCGATCTGGTGGTCACCCATCGCCAATTGTTGCAGGAAGTCTGGGGCGGCGAGCATGTCCATGACCAGCATTATTTGAGAATCTACATGGGGCAATTACGCCGTAAACTGGAAGTCAATCCGGCCCGACCGCGCTATTTACTGACCGAAGTCGGCGTCGGCTATCGCCTGGTTTGCGAAGAAGCGGCCGGCGAACAGGAGTAGGCTCGATGGAATCCGACCGCGTAGACAAGCTGTGTCGCCGACGATTCGACAGGACGGAATTGGAGCCAGCTAGTAGCCCAGTCTGCGATTTTTTACGTCATTTTTATGCGCGATTCATTATAGTGGCCGGCGTTTTGCCTTTAGCAGGCGCACCCCAATTTCCGCCCGCCCCAGCCTTTTGCCCGGATACTTCATGTCAGCAAACCCCAACCCGTCGCAACTGAAAACCTTGACACTCAGCGCCATCGGCGTGGTTTTCGGCGATATCGGCACCAGCCCGCTGTACGCGGTCAAGGAAGTGTTCCATGCCGGTCTATCGACCGATACCGCGCATGTGCATGGCGCGCTGTCATTGATCTTTTGGTCGCTGGCGCTAGTGGTCACCACCAAATACGCGATTTTCATCATGCGCGCAGACAACGACGGCGAAGGCGGCATCATGGCCCTGCTGGCACTGGCGCTGAAGACCGCTAAACAGGATCCGCGCAAGGCCGGCTTCATCATCACCACCGGCTTGATCGGCGCGGTGTTGTTTTACGGCGACAGCATCATTACCCCGGCGATTTCGGTGCTCAGCGCGGTCGAGGGCCTGCAGATCGTCGCGCCCAAACTGGAGCATTACGTACTGCCGATTACCCTAGCGGTGCTGACGGCGCTGTTTTTGGTGCAAGCCAAGGGTACCGAACACGTCGGCCGGCTATTCGCTCCGGTCATGTGCGTCTGGTTTGTCAGCTTGGCCGCCTTGGGTATCGTCAACATCGCCAGCCATCCGCAAATCCTCGGTGCGATTAATCCCTACCACGGCGTAGCGCTGCTCAGCGAGCTTGGTTGGCGGGGTTTCGTCGTAATGGGATCGGTCGTGCTGGTCATCACCGGCGCCGAAGCCTTGTATGCCGATATGGGGCATTTCGGCTTAAAACCGATTCGGTTCGCCTGGTTTGGTTTCGTCTTTCCGGCATTGTTACTGAACTACTTCGGACAAGGCGCGCTACTACTGGAAAATCCCGCCGCCGTGGAAAATCCGTTTTATCTGATGGCACCGAATTGGGCGCTGTACCCGCTGCTGTTGCTATCGACGCTGGCGACTGTCATCGCTTCGCAGGCCGTGATTTCCGGCGCGTTTTCGCTGACCCGCCAAGCGATACAACTGGGCTACACGCCGCGAATGCGGATTTTGCACACCTCCGGCGACGAGATGGGTCAAATCTATATCCCGGCGGTCAACTGGTTGCTGATGGCGGCGGTATTCGTGCTGGTACTGGAATTTCGCTCCTCCTCGGCGCTGGCCTCGGCCTACGGCCTGGCGGTGACCGGCACGATGATTACCACGACGATACTGGCCTTCATCGTCATCAAAGAGTTGTGGCGTTGGAACGAAGCCACCAGCATCGGTTTCCTGTCGCTGTTTTTAAGTTTCGACGTGTTGTTCTTTCTAGCCAACAGCATCAAGATTCCGGAAGGCGGCTGGTTGCCGCTGACAGTCGGCGCGGCGCTGTTCGTCATCATCGTCACCTGGATCCAAGGCCGACAGTTACTGGCCCGGCACATGGACGAAAAACGGGTGATGTTCGAGGAATTGGAAAACCGACTGCAAACCCGCAAACTGAAAACCGTACCCGGCACCGCGATCTATCTGGCAAAAACCCTGCACGGCGTACCGCTGGTCCTGCTGCACAATCTGGAACACAACCACATCTTGCACGAGCAAATGATCGTTCTGACCATCGTCACCAAGGACGTTCCTTACGTAGACGAGGCTCAACGCATCAAAATCCGACTATTCGGGGAAAACAACAGTTTCTACCGGGTCAAAATGTATTTCGGTTTCCAAGAGGAACAAGATGTGCGCCGGGCCTTGCAACTCTGCGCCCGCGAGGGTTTGATCATTGATCAGAAACATGCGTCGTTCTTCATCGCCAGCGAAAAACTCTCGTTCCGCCGCCGCTGCCCGATGCCCAAATGGCAACGCCCGCTGTTCCGCTTTTTATTCCATAACGCCTCCAGCGCGATCGAATATTTCAAGATTCCGGTCGATCGCGTCATCGAACTGGGGATACGGATCGAGTTATAAACTCGCGGCGACAACGGCGGCCGCGGGCGAGGCGATCGGACCATTTTTTCGGCGACTCGTCGCATGACGAGCGAAATTCTGAAAGACGCCGCCGCCAAGTTCTTATTCGGTTCGCCGCCGTGGGTTTCGAATTTCCGGCCATACTTTCGCGAACCATTTAATTCTAGGACCTTACAACCATGACCGGCCAAAAACCTATCGCCATCTTCGCCGAGGACGTGCCGCCTCGAGTCCGTCGCTCGCTCTATCCGGAACCCTTCGCATCGCTAATGGCCGGCCGGGAAAAACGGGCCTTGGGCGATGCGTTCGGCCTGGTCAATTTCGGCGTCAATCTGACCCGTTTGGCGCCCGGCGCCCGCTCGGCCTTGCGGCATTCCCACGCCGAACAGGACGAATTCGTTTACATCTTGTCGGGCGAAGCAAGCTTGGTCACCGATCAAGGCGAGACCCGGCTATGCGCCGGCATGTGTGCCGGCTTCCCGGCCGGCGACGGCGACGCCCATCATTTACTCAACCGCACCGATGCCGACGTGGTTTACCTGGAAATCGGCGACCGCGCCCCCGGAGATACGGTTATATATCCCGACGACGACCTGCAGGCGCGGTTGGACGCAGCCGGCCAATGGCAGTTTTTACACAAGGACGGCCGCCCGTATTGAGTCTCCGCCGCTCAACTTAACGGAGCTTGTATTTCTCGATCCGGTAGCGAATTTTTTCGCGGGTGGTTTTCAGGATACGGGCGGCTTCCATGACGTTGCCGTGGCAAAGGTCCAGCATGTTGCGGACGATTTCGCTCTCCATATCCTCCAAGCCCATGCTGCCGTCGGTCGGAAACTGCAGTTCCAGGCGCGCGACGAGGCCGTCGGCGGCAGAGACATTCGAAACGCAAGCCGGACGCACCGACTCCTGCGCAATCGCCGCGACGCCGTTATCCTCGTTCGGCAACCATTGTTCCGGCAACTGCTGGGACGACGATAAAATCACGCTACGCTCCAACACATTTCTCAGCTCCCGCACGTTGCCCGGCCATCGATAACGCTTCAACAATTGCCAGGCGCGCGGCGATACTTGGCTGACCCGCTTGCCGGCCAGTAAATTGAATTCAGCGATCAAGGCCGGCACCAAATCGTCCAAGTCGCCAATGCGCTCGCACAAGCTGGGCAAGCGCAGTTCGAACACACTCAACCGGTAATACAGGTCGGAACGAAACCCGCCGTTTTTGACTTCATCCTGTAAATTCCGGTTGGTAGCGGCGATAACGCGGATGTCCACGTCGATTTCCTTCTCTCCGCCCAGGCGGCGCAACTTGCGATCCTCCAGCACTTTCAGTAATTTGGCCTGCAGATCCAAGGGCATTTCGCCGATTTCATCCAGAAACAGAGTGCCGCGATGCGCTTGTTCGATCAGCCCGCGATGGCGGGCCTTGGCGCCGGTGAAGGCGCCGGCTTCGTGGCCGAACAATTCCGACTCGAGCAGATCCTTCGGCAAGGCCGCGCAGTTGAGTTCGACCAGCGGCTCCTTGGCCCGCTCGCTGTTGTAATGCAGAATCCTGGCCGCCAAGCCCTTGCCGGTGCCGGTCTCGCCAGTCAGAATCAGCGCACTGTAGGGCACTTGGCTAAGCTGGCGCAGCATGTCGCCGGTCTGGCGGGTGACCGGGCTGTTGCCGAGAAAAGTTTCAGGCGCGTAGCGTTTGCCGGCGTTGACCGAGTCGGTCAGAATCCGCCGCTGGGCCTTGGCACTACGCAACGCGCTGCGCACCACCATGTCCAGTTGCTCCTGCAGACAGGGCTTGATCAAAAAATCGAAAGCGCCCAGACGCAAGGCCCGTACCGAATCCGGCACGTCGCCGTAACCGGTCAGAAACACCCATTCGCTATCCGACAAGTTACCGCGGGTTTCTTCCAACAAGTCCAAGCCGCTGCCGTCCGGCAGACTGAGGTCGGACAAGATTAGCGACGGCCGCAAATCCGGATTGCTGAGTATCTCCCTGGCCTGAGCGCAGTCGGCCGCCAGCAGGGTCTCGAACCCCATACGGGCGTAATAGCGCTGCAGCTCGCTACCTAACAAGGCTTCGTCTTCGATGATCAGGATACTGTCGTTCATAAGTTGGCGAAAGGCGGTGGTGGGCGAGTGAAACCGTCACCCATTGCGGCGGCCGAAACGCGACTGTTGGTTCTTAGTCGTGGCGGCATGCGGATATCAACTTTTTATGCAAGATCGACGCCTATGCTCAACGGAACGTCCAGTTAGCCGTCCGGTCGCCGCACCAAGGTCTTAGCCCATCGAGGTTTGGGGAAAATCACCGTTTAATTTGGTTGAAAATCACCAACGCAACCACGGGTGGCATGATAGCCGGTATCGGATTTTGCCGTCGGCAATACTTAGGCCGACTCGAATACCGCGCCAAACCCACGACTCCGGGCGAATCGCCAGTGTTCCGCGCTCGCGGAATAAGTCGCGAGGCAACGCCATCGGTCCGAAACAAAAACGGGCACGAAGTTTTCATGGAAAATAACCATCAATACCGTACCGACGAAACCAGCCCGTCGAACTCCTATTTTATGGCGACGGCGACGTCGTCAACCACATCTTAGCCCGAGGAAAATCGCATGCCCAGATCCCCCAACCGCCATCTGTTATTCGCAACCCTGCTACTTGGGCTATTACTTGCCAGCTTGATCTATGCGTTTCATCCAGAAGTTGGCGGATTCAACCTGACCATCAACGGCCAACCCGTGGCGTCGCCCTTGTTTCGCCTGGCGGCAATCCCCACCCTGTTGGCGGTGTTCGCGCTATTCGGGATACTGGCCGTATTGGCACTAGTTGGCGTCGGGATGATGCTGTTTTTCGCCTCCCTCGGATTTGCCCTTCTCGGTGTTTTCCTGATCGTTCCGTATTCGTGGCCACTATTGCTGTTATTCGGCTTGTTGTTCGTGGGATTGGTGTCTAGCGGCAATCCCAAAGACAAGGATTAACCGGAGCTGGGCGAGCAAGGTCGAGGTTTGAAAAGTAAGGCGGGACTTGTTGGAGCGGATTGCCTAGCGGCACACAATTTCGGTCGGGAGCAACAGTCTTAGCTGACTTAAGCTTGGCTCACGCCGCACCGACCGTTCATGACTAGAAAATGATGTTGCGCAAACGTTAGCTTTTGGTTGCCTTCGCAAATGCAACATCGACTCGCGCGTTAGCGGCCTGGCCGACACCTCTTCCCCGGCGATGCCGGGGAATTGCTTATGCGGAGAGATTAAAGCACCGATTACTCGTCTTGCTCTCCAACCAAAGGCGGCTCGCTGGCGTCGCCATCCACACTGACTTCAAAGGCGGCCGGTTTAATACTCTGTAACGGATCGACGCTGGCATTCACCGAAAACGGCATAGCGGAAATCAATATCGCTGCCGTGCATTGGGCTATTTCGTGTACGTAATTTTTCATCATTCATTCCTCAAGTTCACTTGAAAACGAGCCGTTTGACAGATAACAGTCGGGCTCCAAACCCTTACAGCGATATCCATGCCAGCAATTCCTTCCACCGAAGTGGAGAGCGTCGGTGGTCGCGCCTACTCGTTGAAAACAAAGGAAATCCAGCTCGCTGTTTTGGCTAAACGTTAACGCTGCCGCGTGAATTACGAGCCTGAAATAAAGCGACCTTCTCGGCTCACCGCTCATATCGAATTTTAAAGTGGGGAATATTCCCCACGTTGTGGATTTGCACCGGGGAATATTCCCCAACTCACCCCTCGCCCGCATAACCCACTGATATTAAGCCAAAAAAAACTGGCACTTTGCTTGCTTTACCGTAACTAACGCAATTCGCGCATTTTTGCGCGACGTTCGCCGAATCATTCATAAGCGGTCGCAATTTAGGGAAAACTGGAAACCAAAATATTAACTCAATCGTTACACCCAATACCAAGCTATTCGCTATTGGATTTAATGCAACTCACCATAAAACCGAAGTCAACAGCGATTGCGGAGCTTCGCATAGAGAAAACCGATGATTATTAAAACACGTGCTTATCTTAGCTTAATTATAATTCTATTATCCGGCTGCCAAACAACCGAAACGGAAACTCACGAAGCGCCTCCCAAACTGGAAGCCACCACACCCTTATGGGAAGACACCGAGGTAACCAAGGAATATGTCTGCCAGATTCACGCGTTTCGGCATATTGAAGTGCGTGCGCTGGAACGGGGGTATTTGCAGAATATTTTCGTCGACGAAGGCCAGTTAGTCCATCAAGGTCAGCCGATGTTCAAAATCATGCCTAACATCTATCAAGCCGAATTACTAAAGTCTCAGGCCGAAGCGAATACGATGAATATCGAATACCTAAACACCAAGGGTTTAGCGGATCAAAAAATTGTGTCGCCAAACGAACTAGCATTGGCCAAGGCCAAGCTGGATAAGGCTAACGCCGAGGTCAAACTCGCCGAAACTCATTTAGGCTTCACCAGTATCAATGCGCCGTTTGAAGGCATCATGGACCATTTGAATGTCAGGACTGGCAGTTTGGTGGAGGAAGGCGCCTTATTAACCACGCTATCGGACATTAGTAAATTGTGGGTGTATTTCAACGTACCTGAAAGCGAATATCTTGATTTCAAATCTCAAAAAGCCGATGAGGCAATCACCAAAGTTAAATTAAGAATGGCTAACGGTAGGGTTTATAATACGGATGGCACCATAGAAACTATTGAGGCGGATTTCGATAATACTGCCGGCAATATCGAATTCCGCGCCACATTCGCCAATCCCGATAAATTGCTCCGTCATGGCGAAACCGGCACGATACTGATGAAAAAACCGTACAAGCATGCGCTATTGATTCCGCAAAAAGCCACCTTCGAAATTCTCGATAAAACCTATGTCTATGTTGTGAAAGACGACGGAAAACTAGAACAAAGACTCGTAAAAATCGGGGCCGAACTGCCCTATTTGTTCATTATCAAAGAGGGCTTGAAAGACGGCGATAAAATCCTACTGGAAGGCTTAAGAAAAGTCCACGCGGGCGATAAAGTGGACATCGATTTATTGCCGCCTGAAAAGGTTCGCTCTGAATTAAAACTCTATACCGAATAATCCTTTGAGCAGAGATTAACTATGTTCAGTATCTTTATTAAAAGACCGGTCATGGCGATCGTATTGTCGCTTAGTTTCCTGTTCATGGGATTCTTGGCAATCCGCACCCTGCCCGTTTCGCAATTTCCGGATATCGCGCCGCCGCGAGTGACAATATCCCTATCCTTCCCCGGCTCCAGCGCCGACGTATTGGTTAAATCCTCGTTGATCACCATCGAACGGGCGATCAACGGCGTGCCAGGCATGAAATACATCGTCTCCGACGCCACTAGCGCCGGCGAAGCCACGATTCAAGTGTTATTCGAGTTAGGCGTGGACCCGAATATCGCGATGGTCAACGTCAAAACCCGGGTCGATCAGGTGATGAGCCGTTTGCCGAATCTGGTACGGCTGGAAGGCGTGGTGGTCAACTTCGTCCAGCCCAGCATGCTGATGTACGTCAACCTGTACAGCAAGGATAAGAATGCCGACCAGAAATTCCTGTTCAACTACGCCTACGTCAACGTGATACCGGAAATCCAGCGCATCTACGGTATCGCCCAAGCGCAGATTTTGGGCGCCCGCCAATACGCGATGCGCATTTGGTTAAATCCGGACCGGATGCGCGCCTATAGCGTTTCGACCGAAGAAGTGATGGATGCGATCTCCAAGCAAAGCATCATCGGCCGTCCCGGCCGGATCGGCCAGAGCACCGGGATGGCGGCGCAATCCAAGGAATACGTGTTGATTTACCAAGGCTGGTACAACACGCCGGAACAGTACGCGGACATTATCATTCGCGCCAATTCGGAAGGCGAAATCTTGCGCTTGAAGGACGTCGCCAAAGTCGATTTAGACAGCGAGTTTTACAACATTTATTCGGACAAGGATTCCTTCCCCTCGGCGTCGATTGTGTTGAAGCAAAACTACGGCACCAATGCCACCAAAGTCATCGAAGACGTCAAGGCCAAACTGGAGGAACTGAAAAAGTCCTTCCCGGAAGGCATGGATTACGAGATCAACTACGACGTGTCGCGCTTCGTCGAAGCCTCGATTCACAAGGTCTTGCACACCTTGGGCGAAGCCTTCGTGTTAGTGACTTTGGTGGTATTCCTGTTCCTCGGCGACTGGCGCTCGACCTTGATTCCGATTCTGGCGGTGCCGGTATCGCTGATCGGCTCGTTTGCGGTGATGTCGGCCTTCGGTTTGTCGATCAACTTGATCACCCTATTCGCGTTGGTGTTGGCGATTGGCGTCGTCGTTGACGATGCCATCGTCGTGGTCGAGGCGGTACACGCCAAAATGGAAGCCGAACACTTAAGCCCCTATGCCGCGTCTCGGCAGGTCTTGGGCGAAATCGGCGGAGCCATCGTCGCCATCACCTTGGTGATGGTCTCGGTATTCGTGCCTATCGCCTTTATGAACGGCCCGGTCGGCGTGTTTTACCGGCAGTTTTCGATTGCGATGGCTTCGTCCATCATTATCTCCGCCGTCGTCGCCTTGTCCTTGGCGCCGGTGTTGTGCGCGATGATCTTGAAAAACACCCACGGCCAACCCAAGCGCCGGACGCCGATTACCCTGTTCATCGACGGCTTCAACTATCTGTTCGAAAAAGTTACCGGCCGCTACGTCAAGTTGCTGGACGTCGTGGTTACCCGCCGCATCGTCACTGTGGTGGTGTTGGCTGCATTCTCCTTCGGCATCTTCACTGTGGATAAAACCTTGCCGGCCGGCTTCATACCCGGCGAAGACCAAGGCATGATCTACGCGATCATTCAAACTCCGCCCGGCTCGACTATCGAAGTCACCAACAAAGTGGCACGACAACTGGAAGAAGTCGCCGAAAAAATCGACGGCGTGCAGTCGGTATCGTCGTTGGCCGGCTACGAGGTTTTGACCGAGGGCCGCGGTTCCAACGCCGGCACCTGCATCATCAATCTAAAGGATTGGACCCAGCGCAAGGTGTCGGTGGAGGACGTAATTCGCCAGCTAGAGGAAAAAACCCACGACTTCGGCGCGGTGATCGAGTTCTTCCAACCACCCGCTGTACCGGGCTACGGCGCGGCATCGGGTTTGGCCTTCCGCTTGTTGGATAAGACCACCGGCACCGATTACTTCCAATTCGACAAACTCAATCAGGAGTTCATGGCCGCGTTGCGCAAGCGCCCGGAATTGACCGGCTTGTTCACCTTTTATGCCGCCAACTACCCGCAATACGAGTTGAAAATCGACAACAAATTGGCGATGCAAAAAGGCGTGAATATCGATAAGGCCATGGAAAACCTGGACATCATGATCGGCAGTACCTACGAACAAGGCTTCATCCGCTTCAACAACTTTTTCAAAGTCTATGTGCAAGCCTTGCCGGAGTTTCGCCGCTTCCCGACCGACGTCTTGAACTATTACGTCAAAAACGACGCCGGCGAAATGGTGCCCTACTCGGCCTTTATGACCGTGCAGCCACAGCAAGGCCCGAACGAACTGACCCGCTACAACCTCTACAACTCGGCGGCGATCCGCGCCGAACCGGCGCCCGGCTATACCTCTGGCGACGCGATCAAAGCCATCAAGGAAGTGGCCAAGGCGACTTTGCCCCAAGGCTTCGATGTAGCCTGGGAGGGTTTGTCCTTCGACGAAGCGGCGCGCGGCAACGAGGCGCTGGTGATTTTCGTCGTGGTCCTGGTGTTTGTGTATTTGGTGTTGGCGGCCCAATACGAAAGTTTTGTGTTGCCGTTGGTCGTGATCTGTTCGTTGCCGGCCGGCATCTTCGGCTCGTTCTTACTGCTGAAAACCATGGGCTTGGCCAACGACGTGTATTCCCAAGTCGGTTTGGTGATGTTGGTCGGCTTGCTCGGTAAGAACGCGGTATTGATCGTCGAATACGCGGTGCAACGCCAGGAACAAGGCTTGTCGGTCCGCGAAGCGGCGATAGAAGGCGCTAAGGCCCGGTTCCGGCCGATTCTGATGACCTCGTTTGCCTTCATCGCCGGCCTGGTCCCGCTAGCCTTCGCCACCGGCGCCGGCGCGGTCGGCAACCGTACTATCGGTACCTCGGCGTTGGGCGGCATGTTGTTCGGCACCGTGTTCGGCGTGGTGCTGATCCCAGGCTTGTATTACATCTTCGCCAAACTGATCGAAGGCAAACGCATGATCAAAGACGAAGACGTCAATCCGTTCACCGAAACCTATCATTACGGTACCCAAGATGCTGACGAATAAAACCCATGTTTTGCTAGTAACGGCTTTGGCGATGGCTGTGTTGCAAGCCTGCGGCATTCCGGACATGACCAAGAAAGCCGCGGATACGCAGTTACCCGAGCAATTCAAACCCGGCGTAAACGACCGGACCAGTGCCGCGAGCGTGAAATGGCAAGAGTTCTTCGACGATCCGCAGCTGCGCAGCTTGATCGATACCGCCGTTGCCAATAACAAGGAAATCAACATCATGGCGCAACGGATCAGCATCGCCGAGAACGAAATCCAAGCGCGTAAAGGGGAATATATGCCCTTCGTCAAACTCGGCGCGTCGGCGGGCGGCGACAAGACCGCGCAATACACCCGCAACGGCGCCGTCGAGGACAGTCTGAATATCGCCAAGGGCCAACCGTTTCCGGCCTTTCTCGGCGATTACCAATTCGGCCTGTTCTCGACTTGGGAAATCGACATCTGGAAAAAGCTCCGGAACGCCACCCAAGTGGCAGTCTACGATTACATGGCATCCGGCGAAGGCCGAAATTTCTTGGTAACCAACTTGGTCGCCGAGGTGGCGCATGCCTATTACGAATTGATAGCCTTGGACAACCAGCTGGAAAACTTACGGCAAAACATCGCGATTCAGCAAAACGGCTTGCAAGTGGTCAGACAATTGCAAACCTTCGCCAGAACCACGACACTGGCCGTCAAGCGTTACGAAGCCGAAGTCGCAAAAAACCAGGCCCGCCAATACGAGATCGAGCAGCAGATTACCGTGGTCGAGAATCGGATCAATACGCTGCTGGGAAGAACGCCGCAACCGATAGCCCGCGCGTCGAGCGGCTTTATGGATATTAAACCCAAAGCCTTGAGTGTCGGCCTGCCATCCGAGTTATTGCAAAACCGGCCCGACATTCGCAAGGCCGAGTTGGAATTAAAAGCCGCCGACTTGAACATCGACGTCGCCAGGGCCAATTTCTATCCATCCTTCGGCATCAAGGCCGGCATCGGCTTTCAGGCGTTTGCGTTGAAATACCTAATCAATACGCCGGAATCGTTGGCGGCGATGGTGGCCGGCGAACTGGTCGCCCCGCTGGTCAACAAAAACGCGATCACCGCCGAATACAAAAACGCCAACGCCAAGCAAGTGCAGGCGGCCTACGAATACGAACAAAGCATCATTACTGCTTACGCCGAAGTGGCCAATCAAATATCCAATATCGACAACCTGGACAAAAACTACCAGCTAAAACGCCAGCAAGTGGACTCGTTGGTCAAATCGATTGAAGTCGCCAACCAATTATTTATCTCGGCAAGAGCGGATTATTTGGAGGTTTTATTGACCCAGCGCGACGCGCTGGAAGCCAAGAAAGAATTGATCGAAACCAAACAAAAACAAATCAGCGCGATGGTGGATTTGTATAAGGCTTTGGGTGGCGGCTGGCAAAATTAGAATTTCAGAATATTGGCCTTTACTCGGTGTTCTTTAATATCGAAACGGTATCAAGCGGGTTCAGTGCCGGCGAGCGAGTTCAAAACGAGCCGTCAGCCCGACACTCAGATCAGACGAGCTCCCAGCGACGAATCCTCCGTACCCATTGATTTTCGGTTGTGCATCAGCATGGAATGCACTCCGCGCCTACCGCCCGTGAGCCATCGGCTGCAGAAACCCCTGCCGATCCGGCAGGTGATAAACCGACGTTGAAGGCCAATATCCAAAGCGGGGCAGTGTGCAATTGAAAAAAGTCGTCAAATTCTATTGCCGACGCGGAAACGACAGCTGATCGGAACTGTTCGCGAAGCAACGTCTCGCCTGTAAGTTACCCGCCTATAATAGATGCCGTTGCCCTCGACAGCCCTTGAATTGCTTGGTGCTGACGAGGGCTAGCTAAGGCGTTTCAAGCGTCGAACGGATTTTCCAGTACGATGGTTTCGTTGCGGTCGGGACCTGTGGAAAGGATAGTCACTTTTACGCCGACCAGCTCTTCGATGCGCGCGATATACGCTTTGGCGTTGGCCGGCAGTTGCCCGTATTCGGTAATGCCGGCGGTACTACCGCTCCAACCCGGCATTTCTTCGACCACCGCTTCGCAAGCCGCATATTGATCGGCACCGAGCGGCGCGGTGTCGGTGACGACGCCGTCGATTTTGTACGCGGTACAGATGCCGATTTTGTCCAGGCCGTCCAGCACGTCCAATTTGGTCAAACAGATGCCGGTCAGACTGTTCAATTGCGCGGATTTACGCATCGACACCGCGTCGAACCAACCGCAACGGCGCTTGCGGCCGGTGGTCGCGCCGAACTCGTGGCCCTTGACACCCAGGTGCTCGCCGTAGCTATCCAGCAATTCAGTCGGAAACGGGCCGTTGCCGACTCGGGTGGAGTAGGCCTTGGTGATCCCCAACACATAATCCAGCGCCAACGGACCGACGCCGCTGCCGGTGGCGGCGCCGCCGGCCGTGGTGTTGGAGGATGTGACGTAAGGATAGGTGCCGTGGTCGATGTCCAGCAATGCACCTTGCGCGCCTTCGAACAATACGTTGTGGCCTTGGGCTTGGTGGGCGTAGAGTGCCTCGCCGACATCGGTCAGCATCGGCTTGATCACTTCACCCAGACTTAGGGTGTCCGCCAACAACGTGGCGTAATCAACCGGCTCGGCACCGTAATACTGAACCAGCATGAAATTATGAAAATCCACCAGTTCCTTCAGACGCGCGGCGAATTCATCGCTATTACGCAGATCGCCGACCCGTAGACCGCGCCGCGCCACCTTATCTTCATAAGCCGGACCGATACCGCGACCAGTGGTGCCGATGGCTTTATCGCCCCTGGCCTTTTCGCGAGCTTGGTCGATTGCCACATGGATAGGCAAAATCAATGCGCAGGCCTCGCTGATTTGCAGCCGGTTCTTCACCGGGATCCCGGACTTTTCCAGAATTTCGATTTCCTTTAGCAAGGCTTCCATGCTGAGCACGACACCATTGCCGATCAAACACTGTACTCCTTCGCGAAGCACGCCCGACGGAATCAGATGCAGCACGGTTTTTTCGCCGTTGATCACCAAGGTGTGGCCGGCGTTATGTCCGCCCTGAAACCGAACGACGGCGGCGGCCTGCTCGGTCAACAGATCGACCAGTTTACCCTTACCTTCATCGCCCCACTGCGTACCGATGACAACAACATTTTTTCCCATAACTTTTTCTAACCTTAAGCCAATGATTTAACGACCCAGCACTGAGCCTGTTTTTCTAAAATCGCGTTGCAACCCATGTCTTCGGCCCCGCCCTGCTGCCCCGGCAATTGCTGAATTACCTGAACGCCGGACGCCCGCAAATCGCGAACGGTCTCGCGCAGATCGGCATCCTCGCAATAGGGCGCGAAGACTGTCCGCACCGGCGCATCGGCGCTGACGTCGTAAAACGTCGCCAGTACCTTCAAATCGGCGCTAAAACCGGTCGCCGCCCGCGCCCGGCCGAACACTTGACCGACGTTGTCGTAGCGTCCGCCGCGAGCAATTTCTCGTCCCAACGACGGCACGAAAGCGGCGAATACGATGCCGGTATGGTAATGGTAGCCGCGCAGTTCGGCCAAATCGAAACTGAGCGACAAGGCCGGATAGTCGCGGCGCAACCGGTCGGCAATCCCGCGCAAATCGGCCAGTGCCGCGGCCAAAATGCCGTTGGCGTCGATACCGGCCAGCAATTTCGCGGCTTGATCGAGCACATCCTGACCACCGTTCAGTTTGGGCAGCGCGTTAAAAATGGTTTTAAATCCGTCGCCGACCGGAAAGCGTTCGACCAATTCGACCAACTCCGCGCCAGCCTTGCGTTGCAATACGTCGAACAACTCGGCTTCTTGCGCCACATTCAAGCCGGCCAATTCGACCAAGCCGCGGTATATCGAAACGTGGCCCAAATCCAGATGCACGTTTTGGATGCCGCTGATCGCCAACATTTCCAACATCAACTGTATGGCTTCGTAGTCGCTCTCGAGTCCGGAGTGGCCGTACAATTCCGCGCCAATTTGCATCGGGCTGCGGCTCTTTTCGAGCGGATCGCCTACCGCATGCAATACGGTACCGGCGTAGCACAGCCGGTTCGGCCACGGATGTTGCAAATGGTGAGCGTCAATACGGGCGACCTGCGGCGTCATATCGGCCCTTACTCCGAGCGTCTCGCCGCTAAGCGGATCCGTCAGCTTAAAGGTCTGCGACTCCAGATCGTGGGCCGAACCGGTGAGCAAGGAGCGGAGAAAATCCACAAACGGCGGGATCACCAAGCGATACCCCCACGCGGCGAAGGTCTCGAGCAACTTGGCTCTCAGCCTCTCCAGATGCTCGGCCCGCTCCGGCAATACTTCGCCGATGCCCTCGGGCAGCAGCCAGGTGTCTTTGTTTTGCATGTCGTCTATTCCAGTTACAGCAAACGCCCCGCAGAGCGGGGCGTTATGGTCTTGCCGAACTCGGCGGCCACTATTTTTGAGTTTTGAAGTATTTGAAGAAATCCGAACTCGGTTCCAACACCATTACGTTGCCCGGTTTGCCCAAGCTTTCCTTGTAGGCAATCAAGCTACGGTAAAACGCGAAAAACTCGCTGTCTTCGCCGTAAGCCTTGGCAAAGGTTTCGGCGGCCCTGGCGTCGCCTTCGCCGCGCAATATCTCGGAGTCGCGGTAGGCGTTGGCCAAAATGATCTCGCGCTGCTTGTCGGCGTCGGCGCGGATACGCTCGGCAGCCTCGGAGCCTTGCGAGCGGAATTCGCGTGCGACCCTGGCACGTTCGGCTTCCATCCGTTGATAGACCGACGAACTCACTTCGTTGGGCAGATCGATCCGTTTCACTTGCACGTCGACAATATTGATGCCCAATTTGGCGGCATGGGGCGAAACATTGGTGATCAGCGCTTCGCGGATCGCGCTCCGATCGCTGGATACCAACTGCCTGATGTCGCGTTTGCTGAACTCGCTACGAAACGAATCCTTGATGATTTGATCCAGCCGGATGTTGGCTTGATTCACATCGCCGGCCACCGTGGTGTAAAAGGTTTTGACATCGCCGATGCGCCATTTGACGAAAGAATCGACAATGACGTTTTTCTTTTCGGCGGTCAAAAATCGTTCCGGCGTGGAATCCATGGTCAGGATGCGCGCATCGAATTTCTTGACGTTATTGATGAACGGCAGCTTGAAATGCAAACCCGGTTGAAAATCGGCGCCGACGATCTCGCCAAGCTGGAATTTAATCACGCGCTCGGTTTCGGCGACCGTGAACACCGACAGCGACAACACAACAATCAGCGCGCCGACCGCGACTAAAATCTTATTTCCCATCGTAACGTCCTCTCACATCGCGTTCGCGGCTGTTAATCCGCACATCGGTTTTCGATTCTTTGACTGTCGGCAAGGTCGGCTGAGGGGCAACCGGCTCATGATTCGTAACCGAATCCGGCGCCGCTTCCGTGCGACCGACGCCCAGTTTATCCAGCGGCAAGTACATGACGTTACCGCCATCCTTGACGTCTACCAACACGTTACTGGCGCGCCCCAGGACTTGTTCCATCGTTTCGATATACATCCGCTGCTTGGTCACCCCAGGCGCCTTTTTGTACTCGGTCAGCAGTTGCGAGAAGCGACTGACATCGCCATTGGCCTTGGCAATGACTTTTTCCTTATAGCCCTCGGATTCCTGCACGATACGAGACGCAGCGCCGCGGGCCTTGGGTACCACGTCGTTGGCATAAGCTTCGGCTTCGTTGATCAAACGCTGTTTGTCTTCGCGCGCCTTAATGGCGTCTTCGAAAGCACCCTGCACTTGCTCGGGCGGCTGAGCGTCCTGCAAATTGACACTAGTGATCAAAATGCCTGTGCGGTAGGCATCCATCACCGATTGAATCTCGCTCTTGATCTCTTGAACGATTTCGCTACGGCCTTCGGTCAATACGAAATCCATGTCGCTACGGCCGATCACACCGCGTTGCACGCTTTCGGTGACTTGCTTCAGAGTCGAAGCCGGGTCCAATACGTTGAAGGCATAATCCTTGGCGTCCTTGACCTGATATTGCACGGCCAGACGGACATCGACGATGTTTTCATCCTTGGTCAGCATCATCGCTTCCTTGGGTACCGAGCCCATCGCCTGACCGCCGCCCGAACGATAACCGACTTCTATAAAGCGTTGTTGCTCGACATTGATGACTTGTACTTGCTCGATCGGTGCCGGCACGTGCCAATTCAGACCGGGTTGCGACGTGCCGACATAGGCGCCGAACCGCGTAACGACGCCGCGAGTCCCTTCGTCAACCGTATAAAACCCGCTCAAGCTCCATAATACCAATGCACCGCCGGCAACCCAACCCGCACCGCGCATTGATGAGCCCGAGGTGCGGTTACCGCCCCCGTTGGATCCGCCGCCAAACAGAGCTCCCAGCTTTTCCTGCAAGTTGCGCACGACCTCGTCCAGATCGGGAGGACTATTTTGGTCGTTGCGACCACTCCAGGGGTCTTTTTTATCACCGCCGGGCTCATTCCAAGACATACTAAATGCTCCAAAAATTGGATTTGAGAACTTAAAAAACCGCGCACCACCGAACCAATTTCACCCAATCGATCCCACTCAAAAAAACCAGTATCGACAGGCCAAAGAACGCGGCATTCTATCGTAAATCACTCCGACCGGGACAACTAAGTCAGACCGGCGCGCCAAATTTATCCGGTTCGCGGTTACGCATTAGGCCATTTCCAACGGGCTCGAGGTTTCGATACCCTTTAGCAAGCCCAAATGCTTCTGATCGATCTCCAAGGTCAATTCGCAATCGCCGGCTTCGTTGCAAACCTCGTCGAGTATCCGGACATAACCGAACAGCTTGGCTTTGACACCGGCTTGCGCGGCCGGCAGATAACATTTTCGGACTACTTTGCTGCTGGCAAACAATTCGCACAAAGCCTGCAACAACAATTCGCTACCTTGTCCGGTCCGCGCACTGATCCAAACTGCGGTCGGCTTGCCGTCTTCGCCGTAATCGATGTGCGGCTGGATGCTATCGAGCAGGTCGATCTTGTTGAAAACCTTGAGCTGCGGAATTTTACCCGCCTCGATATCGTTCAACACTTGATTGACCTGGAAAATTGTCTCGTCGCGATCTTCGGCATGTGCGTCTATCACATGCAACAACAAATCCGCCTCGCTGGCTTCCTGCAAGGTTGATCGGAAGGCCGCCACCAGTTCGTGCGGTAAGTGACGAATAAATCCGACCGTGTCGGCCAGGATGATGTCGTTGCCGTTGGTCAACGACAACTGCCGCAGGGTTGGGTCGAGGGTCGCGAACAATTGATCGGCCGCATAAATGCCGGCGCCGGTCAGGGTATTGAACAAAGTCGATTTACCGGCATTGGTATAGCCGACCAAGGATACCGCCGGAATCTCGGCCTTCTTGCGTTTGCTGCGCCCCTGGTGGCGTTGTTTCTCGACTTTTTCCAAGCGTTGCTGGATTTGCTTAATGCGAACGCCCAGCAAACGCCTATCGGTCTCCAATTGGGTTTCGCCGGGACCGCGCAGACCGATACCGCCTTTTTGCCGCTCCAAGTGAGTCCAGCCGCGAATTAGGCGCGTCGATAAATGTTTAAGCTGGGCAAGTTCGACCTGCAACTTGCCTTCGAAAGTCTGAGCGCGCTGAGCGAAAATATCCAGAATCAGGCCGTTTCTATCGACGACCCTCACTTCCAGCGCTTTCTCCAGATTGCGTTCCTGACTAGGCGACAGCGGATGATTGAAAATGACGATATCGGCACTAGCGTCGGTTACCGCCGACTTGATTTCATCCAACTTGCCGATGCCGACAAAATACTTTGGGTCGGGCCGGTGCCGACTGCCTGTCACCACATGTATCGGCAGGGCGCCGGCGGATTTGGTCAGTTCCTTTAACTCGTCGAGATCTTCTTGCCCGGCTTGCAAATTTAGGTGAACGAGTATTGCTCGTTCACCTGCATCGGGACGTTCAAACAAAAAAACACCCCTTAATTGTCGTCACTAACTTCCGGCTCGCGGTGCATGTTGACGTTTTTTCCGGGAACGATGGTGGATATGGCGTGCTTATAAACCATTTGATTCACGGTATTTTTAAGCATGACCACGTATTGATCGAAAGAATCGACACGGCCTTGCAGCTTGATACCATTAACCAAGAAAATCGACACCGGAGTGTGTTCTTTTCTCAGGGCATTCAAAAAATTATCCTGCAAGTTTTGTGCTTTCGACATCCTATTTCTCCTTATTATTGTTCGGTGTACTGATTAATACATTACCCGCTACCTCCGTGATTTTCAACACGCGGTGCGCGAATAAAATTTAAACTGGTCTGGCCTAAACGCAAGCCGGATCAAAAAACCAGTTGTTCGGACGTAAACTCTCACGCCCTCGCCGTCAGAGTAAGCACGGACGCTTAAGTTCAGCTTAGCCGATTTTTTTGTATTTGATCCTATGCGGCGTATCGGCGTCGATACCCAGACGACGATGGCGGTCGGCCTCGTAGTCGGCGTAGTTACCCTCGAACCAAACCACCTCGCTGTCGCCCTCGAATGCCAGCATATGGGTCGCGACACGGTCCAGGAACCAGCGGTCGTGCGAGATCACCACCGCGCAGCCGGGGAAAGCCAACAAGGCTTCCTCAAGCGCCCGCAAGGTTTCGACGTCCAAGTCGTTGGTCGGCTCGTCAAGCAGCAACACGTTGCCGCCGCTTTTCAGCAACTTCGCCAAATGCACCCGGTTGCGTTCGCCGCCGGACAGATCGCCGATGCGTTTTTGTTGATCGGCGCCCTTGAAATTAAAGCGCCCGCAATACGCCCGAGACGGCGTTTCGTACTTGCCGACGGTGATCATGTCCAGACCGTCGGAAATCTCCTGCCAAACCGTTTTGTTATCGTCCATGTTATCGCGAAACTGTTCGACGTACGACAGCTGAACGGTCTGTCCCATCGTAAACGTACCGGAATCGGGCTTTTCAAAACCAGCCATCATTCTAAACAACGTGGTCTTACCGGCCCCGTTCGGACCGATGATGCCGACAATACCGCCCGGCGGTAACTTGAAACTCAAATCGTTGATCAGCAAACGATCGCCGAAACCCTTACCGACATTTTCAGCTTCGATGACTACATCGCCCAGGCGCGGTCCGGGTGGAATATAGATTTCCTGAGTCTCGTTGCGTTTTTGCACCTCGACCGACGACAACTCCTCGAAACGCGCCAACCTCGCCTTGCTCTTGGCGTGACGACCCTTGGGATTGGATCGCACCCATTCCAGCTCGGCCTTCATCGCTTTCTGGCGGGAAGACTCTTGTTTATCCTCAAGCTCCAGGCGCTTTTCCTTTTGTTCCAGCCACGACGAATAGTTGCCTTCCCAAGGAATGCCCATGCCGCGATCCAGCTCCAAAATCCAGCCGGCAACGTTATCGAGGAAATAACGGTCGTGAGTTACCGCTACCACGGTGCCGGTATAATCGTGCAGGAAGCGCTCCAGCCACGCAACCGACTCGGCATCCAAATGGTTGGTCGGCTCGTCGAGCAAAAGCATGTCGGGTTTGGACAGCAACAGCCGGCATAAAGCCACCCGACGCTTCTCGCCGCCTGACAATTTATTGACGTCAGCCTCCCAATCCGGCAAACGCAAGGCATCGGCGGCAATTTCCAGGGTCCGGTCCAGATTGTGACCGTCACAAGCATTAATCACGTCTTCCAGATGCGCTTGTTCGGCCGCCAACTTGTCGAAATCGGCTTCCGGATCGGCGTAGGCGGCATAGACCGCGTCCAGTTTGGCCAAAGCGTCCTTTATGTGTTGCACGGCTTCCTCAATGTTGCCGCGCACGGTTTTGCTAGGATCGAGCTGCGGCTCTTGGGGCAAGTAGCCGATGTTGATGCCTTTCAGCGGAATCGCCTCGCCTTCGATTTCCTTATCGACGCCGGCCATGATACGTAGCAGCGTCGATTTACCCGAACCGTTTAAACCCAACACGCCGATTTTAGCGCCCGGAAAGAACGATAACGAGATGTCCTTGAGGATGTACTTTTTCGGCGGCACGATTTTGCCGACCCGATTCATCGAAAATATGTATTGCGCCATTGCTTTCGGAAGAAAGGAAACAAAAAAGCATTATACCGTGACCCAGCCAAATGCAAGGCCGTTATTTAGCGGCGCCGAGCGGACACACTTGCGATTTCGCCGCTCAACGCCGCCCAAACATCGAGAAACGGGGGCAATGGAAAATCAGATAAATCAGCAAGCCAAATCCGTTCCAGATGAAAAAACCGATTTGCGTTTTGGTCGGCAAACTGACGAACAAATAACCGCATCCAAGTATTGCTACGGACCCAGTCAACCACGGCCACGGCGCGCTGAATTTGCGAACGGCACCCGGTGCCCGGTGGCGGGCAACCAGCATGCACAGCGCGACCGTGGCGAAAGCCAGCAATGTTCCAGCGTTAGCCAATGCTGCAATCTCCGCTAGCGGGAAAAAACCGGCTACGCCGCCAACCAGCGCGGCGGTAAACCAGGTCGTGCGCACCGGATTACCGCGTCGAGATACCCGTGCCAAGCCGTTCGGCAACAATCCGTCGCGAGCCATTGCAAAGAAAATTCGGCTTTGGCCGTAGAAGAAGGCCAAAATCACGGTGGGTAGCGCTGCCACCGCCGTAAATCCCAGGCATTTCGCGGCCAGCGGCGAACCCAACTCCCGCAGCACCAGAGCCAAGGGTTCAACACTGTCGGCAAACCGGCGATAGTCCAGCGCGCCCAACGCGGCCAACGCCACCGCGATATAGATCGCCACGCAGATCAGCATCGAGCCGATGATGCCGACCGCCAAATCACGATCGGGACGGCGTGCTTCCTCTGCGGCGGTCGCTATGGCATCGAAACCGTAAAACGCGAAGAAAATAATCGCGGCCGCCACCATAACGCCGCGTTCGACACCGTCCGCGCCGACCGTTTTCGCGAAGCCGTATGGCATGAACGGCTGCAAATGGCTCGCATCGAAACCACGGGCGGCCAGCGCTACAAACATCAGCAAGGCGCCGATTTTTAACACTACCAACCACGCGTTGCAGGTCGCGCTTTCCTTGGTGCCCAGCGTCAACAAGCCCGCAACCGCCCCAATGATTGCGACGGCAGGCAAGTTGACGATTCCGCCCCGCGCCGGAGCGACCAACCAAGTCGTCGAAATCCCCAGCCAGTCCTGCAAAATCGGCGCGGCGTAACCCGACCAGCCCACAGCAACCGCGCTGACCACCAACGAATATTCCAGAATCAGACACCAACCCACAAACCAGCCGGCGGTCTCACCGATCACAACCCTCGTGTAAGTATAAGCGCCACCAGCCTTGGGAATTGCGGTCGCCATTTCCGCGTAAGCCAGCGCCGCGCAAGCGCAAACCAGACCTGCGAATCCGAAGGCGACAATAACCGCCGGCCCAGCCTTGGCGACGCCGACACCGATTAACGTCAAAATCCCGGTACCGACAATGGCACCGACACCCAGAGCCAACAAATGCAACACACCCAGACCGGGTTGCAATAGTTCGGCCTGCCCGCGATCTCGTCTGCCACTCGCCCAATTTTGCGCGATCGCCGAATCGAGAGCTGTATTTTTGGAATTGAAGCGACCGGTCAACAAAACTCTCCCATGCAAACTCTTTGACATAGGCCTTTACGTTACCGGAAAAGCCTAGGTCCCGCACCAGCAAACGATGACGATCAATCCAATCATGTTCATTACAGGGCTTTTGCTTCGGAGAAAAAGAGATAACGTAATGAGCCCTCTTCAGCCTCAATCGATAGCAATTACTCAGACTAACGATGTTCACAACAGGAAGTTTGCCACAAGAGCTTGCCGGAAGCAGCCATGCTGAGCGGGGCGTCCCTTCCGGCGCGAAGAGCCACGAAGGATTAATACGGATTGCTAAAAACCGAATTTGTCCATTCGGCTCCGGTATCCGCTTGGGTTAGTTCCGAGGTAGAAAACCCTTGACCCGGGATCGAAGCCAGCGATTTTATCGAAGAAGCGGCGAGTTAATATTAGAGTTCCGGCGAATCGCGGTTTCGAAACGGGCTGACCGGCGGGGACCTTCAATCGGCAACGGGTTTTGCCTTGGTTTGCAGGGAGAATCGATTGAAAAATTGAGCCGGGTTCGGAAGAGGTAAATAGAGTTCGGTAGTCGCATATCCCGGTTGCTAGCTACTGGTCAGGCTGAGGATAAGTCCGACGATCCGAGCGTGGCTGGGAAACTCGATCCCTAATGCGGCCCCTCCGTCAAAAACCTGCCCGCCCCTACTTGGTCCATCTTCGCTATCGCCTCTCCTCGCCAGCGGACTTCAGCAAGGAGGGGCGTTTGCAATTACGTGGCCTCGCTAGATCGACGAAGCCGTTGCCTTGCGCAGTCTGCCGGCCCCTAGGAAGCCGAACAATACCGTTCCCATCATTACAAAGCTGGGCGGCAGCGGTACCGAACCGATAATGTCAGGTTGAGTCGGAGTACCAGCGGTCAACAAGCGAAATTGACCATCCCAAGCCTGCGGGCCGGTAAAATTCAAACGTAAACTGGAGACGTTGGAAAACACGCTGGGATTGGAAAACTGATTGAAATCGAACCAGAAATCTTCGGTTTGACTAACCGTTTTGCTGCCCGCCACGGCGATACCGTTAACGACCATTTCGATATTGACGTCCAGATCGATGGTCAGAACTTCTAACAATATCGCACTGCCGTATAACGTGAAGTTCGTCGGATCAAACGTCCATAAAATCGACGCGGCACCGGCGGAACCAGCGGAATTGGAGATTTTCAAAGCGCCGGCGCCGGATTGAATTTCTTCCTTATTCGCATAACGTCCTTCGGTAGCCGTCGCGGAAAAGGTCCTGGATACGTGCGCCAAATCGCTGCCGGAAATTTCAGCGACGCTGTTGCTCGTGGCACCCGGCACATAGACTTCTCCCGGCCTTCCATTGCCGCGGTCCGTCACATTTTGTAGTTGGTTGAAATTATCGATAGTCAGGTTACTGGCGTCAGCATGACCCGCAATCGAGAGCAAGCCTGAAAACAGCATCGAGCTCAGTAGTTTCAATGGAAAATGGTTACTCATATTGGATTCCTCGGATAGGTTCGAATTCGTTAATAAAACTTCAAAACAATTTGGACAGCGCAGGTTTTACCGACATTTGACGCAAATAAAACATGCCGATAATCAACAGTGCCCATGTGGTCGGCTCGGGAACCGTGTTGGTTTGCGTGCCGGTGCGATTGGCCGCCATCAAATCGATCTGTGCGTCCCAAGCTTCAACGCCGCGAAAATTCAACTGCAAGCTGCTCAGGTTGCCGAAACTGGAAGGGTTGGTGAAGTCTGAAAAAGCAATGGCGTGCTGACCGGTACCGCCAAAATTGTGAAAATCGAACACAGACAAACCGTTTGCGATCACTTGAATTTCAAAGCTCAAATCGATAAAGCCGATATTCAATAGCAGCGCGTCGGCGACCGACATCAAGTTAATCGGATCGAAGCTATATAAAATGCTTGCGGTACCGTTGGAATCGGTGCTGTTGCTGATCGTCAGCATCCCGCTTTCCACCGCAACTTCGGTATCGGCGTCGGTGGGGTTTGCTTCCGCAGTCAAGGTTCTGTAAGCGTTAACCAAATCGGTACCAAATATCGGCAGCGGCCCGTCGGTACCGTTTTCGGCAACTTGAAAGTCGGTAAAGTTATCGATTAGCGTTGCCGCCGATGCATTGTGCATAGCTGCGGACAACAACAAAATGGCGGTGAAATAGCCGAATTTGGATTTTGACGTGTTCAATGTAATTCCCCTAAGTTGATTGAGTTGACTGACAAAGCAGATTGAAGCCACACCATCTGTCTTTTCTGGAATTCAGCGCTTTCCGTGCCAATTCCGTTTTTTTGATGGAAATCAAATAAATGAGGATTTTATTGAGGTCTATCACAGATTTGCAGCACGAGGTATCAGCCAGCGATGGCATGACAAGTACTGCCAAACGCGTCATGTAGGCCATCGTCAGCTATGGGTCGGGTTAGCGAGGAACTCAAGCGGGATAAGACGGCGGTACGGCTCTGGCTAACGTAGGCAGAATTAGGGCAATACGCTTATCCAGGCACCGATATGCCGCTGCCTCTTGATCAGGTTTTACTGGATTGCCGACACACACGTGCGAATATTCGACAGTTGGCATTTGCCCGCCAACTGCCACGGATTTCGGTTGGTCACGGAAAATACGGCCGGTTTATGAAGGACAGTCGAAAAAATAGGGTTTTACGACGACCTTCCGAGAGAGAATCTAATCCGTTCGGACCAAGCCGAAGCAAACTCAAAACGTCAAAAAAACCTAATCTACAGAAGCATTAAGTAAAGCTGAGTAACAATTGGCGCCGTCAATCAAAACGTTTGGCGTCTTTAGGCAACTTCAAGAAGACAGGATGAGTGGGAACGCCGTAGCGCTCTGGATAAAACACGCCAGCCAGGTGCAGACCGTGCGGCGGCGAGGTGCTCGCGGCTTGGGCGCGGTCCTTGATTTCCAACAGGTGCGAAGTCCAGTCTTCGGGCTGTTTGCCGCTGCCAATATCGATCAGCACGCCGGCGATGTTTCGGACCATGTGGTGCAAGAACGCATTGGCGCACAGGTCGATGACCACTTTATCGCCGTCGCGAACCACGTCGATGAAATACATCAGCCGATAGGGACTGACCGACTGGCAGCTCTGGGCGCGGAAAGACGAAAAATCGTGCTCGCCGAGTAGATGTTGGGCGGCGCGGTGCATGCGCTCGGCGTCGAGCGTTTGATAACACCAGGTCGCCTGGTCGCGCAGCAACGCCGACTTCATCGCCCGGTTCAGAATCACGTAGCGGTAAAATCGGGCGATGGCGCTGTAGCGGGCATGAAAATCATCGACGGCCGGCTTGGCCCAGGTGATGCGGATATCGTCCGGCAGATGGCTGTTGCCGCCCATCACCCAGCCGCGCAAATCCCGCTCGACCGGGCAATCGAAATGCACGACTTGCTCCAGGGCGTGCACGCCGGCGTCGGTGCGGCCGGCGCACAACACCGTCACCGGTTGCGCGGCAATGTTGGTCAGCGCCCGTTCCAACTCGCCTTGCACGGTGGCTTTACCAGCCTGAATCTGCCAACCGGCGTAGCGGCTACCGTCGTATTCGACACCGAGAACGATGCGGCTCACGCGCGGCCGCTCAGGCGTGAATAAACACCCGGCAGCCGGGCGACACCATGTCGAACAATTCGATCATATCGGCATTGCGCATCCGGATGCAGCCGTGCGAAGCCGGCACCGCCTGCATCGCTTCGTCCGGACAGCCGTGGATGTAAATGTACCGCCAGGCGGTATCGACCTCGCCGTAGCGATTCTTGCCCGGCTCCAAACCGCCCAGCCACAATATCCGGCTGAGTATCCAGTCGCGTTCGGGTTGGGTCAGTGCCAGTTCCGGAGTAAAGATTTCGCCGGTCGGTCGCCGGCCGACGAACACGGTGTTGACCGGGGCCTCGGCGCCGATTTTGGCGCGAATCCGGTGCCAGCCGGTCGGCGTGCATTCGCTGCCTTTCAGCTCGCCGGGCCCATTCTTGGCGGTGGAGACCGCAAACACCCGCATCACGCTATCGTCTTCGATCAACAGCAAACGCTGGTCGGCAAGCGATACGTCGATGTAACAATGTGGACTCATGGTTTGACGAATAATGCGATGGACTCGACGTGGGCGGTCTGCGGGAACATATCCATCACGCCCGCCTTGACCAGTTGGTAACCCAATTCGTTGACCAGAATACCGGCATCGCGCGCCAATGTCGATGGATTGCAGGACACGTAGACGATGCGTTCCGGCCGCCAATGCTTGAAGTTGTGCAACACCTCGGATGCGCCGGCCCGCGACGGATCGAGCAACACTTTGGTGAATTTTTGCTGGCTCCAGGGCTGATCCCGAACGTCCTTGGTCAAATCGGCGACGTGAAATTCGACATTGTCCAGCCGGTTCAAGCGGGCATTTTCGCGGGCATGATTGACCAGCGGCGTGTCGCCTTCGATGCCGACCACGTAACCGGCGCGGGTCGCCAGCGGTAGCGTGAAATTGCCCAGCCCGCAAAACAAATCCAATACCCGGTCGGCCTTGGTCAATTCCAGCGCGGCCAACGCGCGGGCGATCATTTGCCGATTGATGTCGTAATTGACCTGGGTGAACATCGCCGGCCGAAAGTTGAATTTGACGCCGTATTCCGGCAAGGCATAGCTTGGAATCACCTCCGGCTCGCCATCCAGCGGTACGATGCTGTCCGGTCCCTTGGGTTGCAGGCAAATGCTGATCTGGTGACGATGAGCAAATTCGCGCATCCGCTGCTTGTCCTCGGCGGTCGGCGCTTCCAACACCCGAAACGCCAGCACGCATTCGTGGTCGCCGATCGCGACCTCGATTTGCGGAATCTTGTCCTTGATGGTCAGGCCGGCGATCATGTCGCCGAGCAGGGTCAGCTTTTCGCCGACGATAGGGTGCATCACCTTGCAGGCATCGATTTCAGCCAGATAGGGATTGCGGCGCTCGCGAAAACCGACCAGCACCCTGCCCTTTTTGGCGACCCATTTCACCCCCATACGCGCCTTGGTGCGGTAGCCCCAATGCGGCCCGGTCAGCGCTTCCCATATTTGCGGAATCTCGACCTTACCGATGCGGCGAAACTGCTCGCGCAGCAAATCTTCCTTGAAATGAATCTGCTCGGCGTCGTCGACATGCTGGAAGCTGCAGCCGCCGCAACTGCCGAAGTGCGGACAGGCCGGATCGACACGGTGCGGATTGCGGTCGTGCAGTTTCACGACCTTGCCTTCGGCGTAATCGCGGCGGCTGTCGGTATAGACGAAGTCCACGCTCTCGCCGGGCAAGGCTTCGTCGATGAACACCACCTTGCCGTTGACATGGCTGATGCCGCGGCCGTCGTGGGACAAGGATTCGATGGTAACGGTAACCGGGTCTAACGGAAGTTTTTTCTTGTAAGCCATTATTCAATTAACGTGGGTCGGATCGGCGCATCGCGATCCGACGGGACGGCGGGGAACTTTGAGGTCGGGCGATTTAACCGACGCCTTGCGAATTTCAGGTCGGGAAGATCCCTGTGGACAAATAACGATCGCCTCGATCACAGACTATCGCCACGATCAACGCATTTTCTACTTGCTGGGACAATTGCAGCGCCGCGTAAACCGCGCCGCCGGACGACACGCCGGCGAAAATGCCTTCCTCGGCGGCCAACGCGCGGGTGGTGTTCTCGGCGTTGATTTGGTTGACTTCGATAATTCTATCCACCCGGCTGTCGTCATAAATCTTCGGCAGGTATTCCTTAGGCCAGCGGCGAATGCCGGGAATCTTGGACTCGCCTTCCGGCTGCACCCCGACAATTTCAATGGCCGGATTTTGTTCCTTCAAATATTTGGAGGTCCCCATGATGGTACCGGTGGTACCCATCGAACTGACGAAGTGAGTAATGGTGCCTTGGGTGTCGCGCCAGATTTCCGGGCCGGTGCCTTCGTAATGCGCCAGCGGATTGTCCGGATTGGCGAACTGATCGAGGATGCGGCCCTCGCCACGCGCTTCCATGGCTCGCGCCAGGTCTATCGCGCCCTCCATGCTGCCCTTGGCCGGAGTCAGGATCATTTCGGCGCCGTACGCCTTCATCGATGCGATCCTTTCCGCGCTCATATTATCCGGCATGATCAGCGTCATTTTGTACCCCTTGATCGCCGCCGCCATCGCCAGCGCGATGCCGGTATTGCCGCTGGTGGCTTCGATCAAGCGGTCGCCCGGCTTGATCTCGCCGCGCGCTTCGGCATGCTGGATCATGCTCAAAGCCGGTCTGTCCTTGACCGAGCCGGCCGGATTGTTACCCTCCAGCTTGACCAAAATCGTGCAAGCATTCGCCACCGGCAATCGTTGCAACCGTACCAATGGCGTGTTTCCGACAAAAGCTTCTATCGTTGGAAAATTCATGAATCAAACATCCGATTAACGTTGGGCGGCGATTATAACAACTTCGGACGCTTAAACGCCGCCGTAACCTAAGGCCGAAGCATTTGCCTTATAATCGGCGCCAGACCGCCCCTTCCAGGACCGCCATGCAGCCAATCGAACTTAATAGCCCGGAGCTTTACATTAACCGCGAACTCAGCCTTTTGGAATTCAACGCCAGGGTCTTGGCGCAAGCGCTGGACGACAGCCTGCCGTTGCTGGAGCGCCTCAATTATTTATGCATTTCCTGTTCCAATCTCGACGAATTCTACGAAGTGCGAGTGGCCAGCTTGCTGCAAATGGCCGAAATGGACGCCAACGTCATCAGCCCGGACGGATTGACGATCAACGAGCAACTGGACCGGCTGTCGGTCAAGGCCCACGATCTGGTCGCCGAACAATACCGGGTGCTCAACGAAGTCCTGATTCCCCGCTTGGAGGCCGACCATATCCGCTTCCTACGCCGCGACCGCTGGAGCGCCTCGCAAAAAGCCTGGCTGGAAAAATACTTTAACGAAGAGTTGCTGCCGATTCTGACCCCGGTCGGGCTGGATTCCGCCCATCCGTTTCCGCGCATCCTCAACAAGAGTTTGAATTTCATCATCTCGCTGACCGGCAAGGACGCCTTCGGCCGGAATAGCGGCCGCGCCGTGCTGCAGGCGCCGCGCGCCTTGCCCCGCATCGTGCAACTGCCGCCGGCCGACACCGACAGCGGTCCGCACGATTTCGTGTTTCTTTCCTCGATTATCCACGCCTTCGTCAACGACTTGTTCAACGGCATGACCGTCAAGGGTTGTTATCAATTCCGGGTCACTCGCAACAGCGACTTCTTCGTCGACGACGATGCCATCGACGACTTAATGCTGGCTGTCGAAGGCGAATTGGCGATGCGTAATTACGGCGACGAAGTTCGCCTGGAGATCGACGCCAACTGCCCGGAAGAAACCGTCAACTTCCTGATGGCCCGCTTCGACCTGACCGCCGACCGGCTGTTTCTGGCCAACGGCCCGGTCAACCTGAGCCGGATTCAAGCGATTTACAGCCTGATCGAACGGCCGGAACTCAAGTTTCCGCCGTTCAAACCCAGCGTGCCCAGCGCCTTCGGCCGCAATAAGGATTTCTTCGCCAGCATCCGCAAACAAGATGTACTGCTGCATCACCCCTACGAATCGTTCACGCCGGTCGTCGATTTCATCAAGCAAGCGGCCGCCGATCCGGACGTGTTGGCGATCAAGCAAACCTTGTACCGTACCGGTGTCGATTCGCCGATCGTTGCCGCGCTGATCAAGGGCGCTCGCGCCGGCAAGGAAGTCACCGTGGTCATCGAGCTGCGCGCCCGCTTCGACGAGAAGGACAACATCGGCTTGGCCGCCAAGTTGCAGGAAGCCGGCGCCCACGTCGTGTACGGGGTGGTCGGCTACAAGACTCACGCCAAGATGTGCATGGTGTTGCGTAAGGAAAACAACACGCTGCGCAACTACGTGCATCTGGGTACCGGCAACTACCATCCCAAAACCGCCCGGCTGTACACCGACTACGGCTTATTCACGTGCGACAAGGAATTGGCCGAGGACGTGCGCCGGGTGTTCATGCAATTGACCAGCCTGGGCAAGGTCAGCAAATTGAACAAACTGCTGCAATCGCCGTTTACGCTGCATCCGGGCCTGATGAAGATGATCGAAAAGGAGATCGACCAGGCCAAGAAGGGCAAGCTAGCCAAGATCATCATCAAGGTCAATGCGGTAGTCGAGGAACAAGCGATCCGCGCGCTGTACCGCGCTTCCCAGGCCGGCGTCGAAATCAAAATGATCGTGCGCGGCATGTGCTGCCTGAAGCCCGGCGTGCCGGGGGTTTCCGAGAACATCGAAGTCCGCTCCATCGTCGGCCGTTTTCTGGAACACACCCGGATTTACGCGTTCTACAACGGCGGCGATTGGGCGGTGTATGCCTCCAGTGCCGATTTGATGAACCGCAACATGTTCCGCCGCGTGGAAGTGTGTTTCCCGATCGGCGACCGCAAAAACATCGATCGGATTCTGGCCGACCTGGAAGGCTATCTCAGCGACAACGCCCAGGCTTGGCTATTGCAAAGCGACGGCCAATACAAACGCGCCGCCCACGGCGAACAAAGCACCTATCAAGTGCAAACCGAATTGTTGAAAGCCTTCTGCGGCTAAGGAGCAACGATGAGCTCGCGCCAACACCGGCAAATCGTACTGGATACCGAAACCACCGGCATCAATCCCAAGGAAGGCCACAAGATTATCGAAATCGGCTGCGTGGAATTGGTCAATCGCCGCCTGACCCGCAACCACTTTCACGTATATTTGAATCCGGACCGGGAAATCGATGCCGGCGCCATCGAAGTCCACGGCATCACCAACGAATTCTTGCGCGACAAACCGCGCTTCGCCGACGTCGTCGAGGATTTCATGGCCTTTACCGCCGGCGCCGAGTTGATTATCCACAACGCGCCGTTCGACGTCGGCTTTTTAAATCACGAGCTGAGTTTGCTGCCGGGCGAGACCCGCACCGTCGAATCCAACAGCAGCGTATTCGACACCCTGCCCTTCGCTCGCAAAAAACACCCCGGCGCCCGCGCCAGCCTGGACGCCCTCTGCAAGCGCTACGGCATCGACAACAGCCACCGCGAATTGCACGGCGCCCTGTTGGACGCCGAGATTCTGGCCGACGTTTATCTGTTAATGACCGGCGGCCAGTTTTCGCTGCTGGAAGACGCGGAAACCGACAGCGCCGGCGAACAGGCCATCGTCCGGCTTTCGGCCGACCGGCCGCCCTTGAAAGTCATCGCCTGCAACGACGAAGAACAAACCGCCCACGAACAACGCCTAGCCAAAATCGCCAAGGTGTCCGGCAACTGCCTATGGCTAGCCGAGCCGCCTGAGGCGACTTAGAGATTTTGCCCTTCCGATCGACAAGTTAAAAACTGGTAATAGCTAATGCGATGATGGGCCGGCAAGCGCCCGCCTTCAGTCGAAGGGCGACTTGGGGGTTTTTCAGTAGCTCATCGGGTGAGTATGTTTTGTAACGGTCAAAACGGCCGCTTATGTTTTAACTCGACTGACTGAAATAGTAGATATACCCGCCTTTCAGTTAAAATTAAAAGGGGGGTTGATTACAAGATGTAAATTAAGCGTTGAGATGGATTGATACTTTATACGTTGGCTTGTGACAATGGAAACTATTCGTTGTGTTTTAGGGCACACTAACCATCCTATCAAGTGTTTCAAATACATATGGTAGATCTCCGGAATATGTTGCTACGTAATTCTGCGTCACAACTCGCCTATCCTCAGTTGGCAAATTTTTCTCTTTTATCCTTTGCCCAAAATCAGTCCAATAGCGCTTGAACTCATCGGGATCTAGTCCAGCCGCCAAACTCGTTTCAGTGGCTGCGTATCCATTCTTACCATGAACAGCGCCAAAATAACTACTGCTTAAGCTGCGTAAGCAATAGTCAGCAAAATGGAAAATGTTGTCATCGCTATCAGGATTGAAGCAAACTCCAAAGATGTACCTGTTCATTTTGAGGCTAATGCCGCCTGCATCCGAATTTCCTGACTCATCATACAAACCACAGCCGGCGCCCGAACCGTTTGGATATTCCCGATTGGCAAGTTGGTATAGAACAAAACTCTTTACTGCTGAACGGGTAGCCAACAATTGATCGGATAGTTGCCAAGATTCGTTACTCTCCGAGTCCTGCGCTTTTAACCAATTTTCTAAATCCCCAAAGAAGGCATCATCCGGAGTATTGTCAACGTCGGTAAGAAAGTTACGACTTTGTTCAATATAGTTTTCTTTAAAATGTTGAAAGATTCTCTGTGATAGCTCTCGCATACCATTTAAGGCCTGCAAGGAAAGTAACCCGTCGGTTGGTGCGCTTTTATCATTATGGACTATTAACGCCCTACGGAGATTGTAAGTCTGGCTTTGCATGTCTGCAGAACAATGCAGCCTAAAAAGCATTAAGTCATTCCATCCAAGTACGCCCCGATCATTTGATGCTAATAATTGAATAAGTCCCCTACCAGAGAAATACCCTTCACCATATATGCGTTCAGCAATTTCGACGACGTTTTCCGAGGTATTATTTAGTCTTTTTCCATCGGTACGCCCCCAACCTGCTCGATCTAAGAGATAGATTAGATTATAGATTGCGCTCCTTCTGTGAGCCCACATTCCTCGGTAAACTAAAAAATAACGCGGGAGATATACCACTAGTGTTCTGATCGCTTCTTCTGCAACCGCTTGCGTCAAATCGTAAGATTGGTTGATCAAAACCGACCAAAACTTTTCCTGAGTAAACGGGTTTTTCTGTAGCAGGAATTCCGGCTCTTCTAAAATTGCAGCAATAGAGGTACCGTGCTTAACCCTATAGACAGCATCTTGGTAGAGCACAAATGTTTCTTGCCGATCTGGCGTGGCAAATCTGACAATTAGCTTCAGGTATTTTTCAAGGTTTCTGTACTCATCAGCGTTAAAACATGCACGCGAGCTCAGAACACTTTCATTCGTGGAATCAGTATTCATAACACCGAGTACGCTCACGTCGAACAACTGCCGCAACAAGAACTGACTTGTCGAATCGTTGTTGTCGCTTATCATTTTCTCGAATCCTTCTTTATTGGAAAATTTCACATTCCTCTCGACAACGTCACGTTTTGCTGAGTACACCCCCACCCGACCTTCGGTTTCCTCTGCATAAATTCGACGAAACAATCCGGGGTAATTCAGATGCAAAAGCATTAGATTGACTAGGTCACGTCGATTGAAATCTGTCTTAGTAAAGTCTGTTTTCTCTATTTGCATCATGAGTGCAGCATTTACGAAACGTTTGAGTTTGCGCATATCGCCAATTAGCGGCAAGTATTTAGTCGCTTCGTCTGATTTGAGAATTTCAGCTAATTCCGTGAGGACAGATTCGAGCTTGAGCATGGTATCCGACGGAATAGTCAGAAATGGATGCTCGTTACTTTTCCAATCCCTAAGCAAGAAATTTCGGAGAGTAGAGCTGTCCACAAACAGGCTTAATTTGACTGTCACGAACTTCTCAAAAAACTCTCGCGCATTGCCGCCTTCGTCTTTCCCCTTTACTAAATTCTCAGTGTCATAACACAAGATATAAGTTGCCTGAGACAACTTGAAGGTCCGCCGTATGGTAAACAGTACGTTGTTCACCGTTTTGGCATCCAGGCGATCTAAGTCATCTATGACCACGATGACCCGCATACGGATAGTTTTGAGGACACTGTCAATGGCTTCCAGTAATTCGTCGATTGTCTCGCTTAATGGCTCAATTGAGAGCCTGAATCCAAAAAGCGAGAGACCTTTAACCATTCTTGAATATCGGGAAGCGGCTGGACGAAATTCAGGTGCATAAATCTGACGTTGAATAGTTGCGGTAAGGTCGCGTAAGAAACGTTCAGGCAGATCGGGTTCAGCGGCGTACCGCAAAGGTTCAAAACGAAAAACAATTACCGAATTGCCTACCACCTCCCAATGCCGTTCCGCAAGATTGATAAAGCTGGTCTTGCCGGCTCCCCAAGGCCCATCGATGCCAAACACAAGACCCGAGTGCGCTTCACTAGCAACTACAGTGTCAGCGAAGTCCTTGGCCAACACTTTAATTTGCAGTAAGTCTTCCTCCTCTGTATCGATTTCATCGTCCCCAAGGAAGTAGAATTGAGGTGAGGACTTTCTTCTAAGAGAAACGTAAGTCCGAAATAACGGTGACAGGAGCACTAAAACCAAGGCAACCAATATAGTAGGAGCCCACCAAGGATTTGCGCCATCCAAAAATTTCTGGACTTTCAACAGCCAAGACGACGTCAAATAGTTTGACCAAACTCCAATGATTGCGAAAGCGTATATATCGAACCGGAAGCTGCGGCTCAGACGAACGATATAAGACCAGACATCTCGCATAATTGCGTAGATAAGACAGATTATGAGGCAAACAGCAATGCCGATTGCTCGAACTATCAAATCGACGTCAGTTATTGTGGGTGCGAATTTTTCGCCTACATAGAAGAAAACTCGGAAGCCTCCAGCACACACAAACCAGATTGTAAATACCCGAGCAAACACGAGTAATTCCGGCATCCTCATCGTTTGTTGCGATTTTGGCATCTGCTGTCTCTAAATTAAATTGGCTAAGTTCGTATCGTATTTTATATTGCCATTAAGTCAGACATATGGACCATACAATTCGCCCTTCTACAATAGATATGGCGATTTTGGGAGTTAAACCTAACATTCAGATAAATAAACGAATTCTGCTTAGGGTCGCTAACAGTCCAACAGCCCGCAAGATTACCAAATCAACCGGCTCGTTTACAAATGGCCTCAGGCCGTAGGGCGGATAAGCGAAGCGTCATCCGCCGATAAAACCGTCAATTATCCGGTTCACCCGCTTCTGAAACTACCAAGTCCAGCCCCGCCCAATTTAACGGATAAACACCCATCCTGACCAAGCGATGAAAACTTGAATATGACCTTTATGCCCTTGGGTAAATCCTTAACGGTAACAGCCCAATCATGCTTATAATCCATATGCGCCGCATAGGTCGGCATCATCGGTAATGGTATGTTCCCAAAAACGACGTTGCCATATGCCTCGCTCGTGGCGTTTTATTCTGATTGCGGAGCGATATTCGGTTGTTGGTATCGCTTTCGAAAAGGCTTTTTTAATCGCCCGCCATCGGTTGGAATATTGATCGTCACCAGCCGGTAATGTCCAGATAGCATGCATATGATCAGGTAAAACCACCCAGGCATCGATATGAAATGGCTGCTTTTCCCGGACCACTCGCACCGCTTCCCGTAACTCCGCAATATGCTCGATCAACAGCGTCGATTTCCGTTCGAGAAGGTTAACGGTGAAGAAATAGGTGCCGCCAGGAATGCGATTTCGTCGATAGTTTGACATGAAAAGAGTTTAACCGATTTGGCGGATGACGCTGCGCTTATCCGCCCTACAGCCATTTTGAAATTGTGATCAAACTGTTGGGGTTAATGGGCCGCTATAAGGACTAAATCAGTCGTTCACCAGAAATCAGGGCTGTCTGTTTAGGGTCGATCGCGTCAATTCGCCATTCCCAAAAGCCGTCATTCGTTACTGGCGTAATGGTATCGGAATCGATGGCCGACTCTGGGGCAACACACTAGCCGCTGCAAATTTCAGGACACCCTCAATGAAAATCCCCGTCCATCCGGTTGGTTCTTTAGTTTACCCGCCGCAAAATTGCTCAACCGGAAGGTGCTGAAAATGTTTATCCAGGGTTAAAACCTTTATGGCATGCCGCTGAGCGATGACGGCAATTAAAACATCGGTCAACGGCAAGGTTAAACCTTTTGCTCGCAGTTGTTGGGCAAGTATACCAGCCGCGAACCAATCGCTATCTTCGGTTGGCAGATAATGTACGGAACGAAACAGTAGCTTTAAAGCGCTGGCTTTCCTTCTCCTGTTTGACGCCTTGTAGCAATTCCGCGACAACCACACCCGTTATTGCGGCTTAGTTAGATTCAATTAACGCCACAACCTGATCACCTAATTGACCATTTTTTGATTTGAAAAAATCGATCCAGGCACAGGTGTCGATCAATACCCGTTTCATGATGGACGTTCCAAATCCCGTAATGCTTGCCAGTTGTCTTCAATATCGACTGCTCCCCGGCAATCCAGCAATTCTTGACGCTGCTTAAAGCGGATGTATTCTTCAATGGCTTTGGCGATACTTTCCTTGGTGGTTTTGGCTTGAGTGTAAGTCAGCAGTTGTTCCAGTACGGTGTTGTCCAGGGAAATAGTGGTTTTCATTGCAGGCATCCTCTTAATAATATTTCAGAACTTGAGCGTAATTATGGCGTGGAAACTTGCCCAAGCTGTCGATTAACAGTGAATCGCATCGTTCGCGATTGATGAGGTTCGTTCCTACCGGGCTTCGGCTTTAGTGACCGCAGTGGAATGGATAGCCGTTTGATAGTGTTATGATTGCACGACCGGCGCAGGTCTTGCGTAGCCTCGATGCAGCGTTAGCGGAATCGAGGAGGCGGCCTGATTTCATTAAACGGCCCCCGAAGGCGGTCACATATCGTCATTGTTTGCTGATTACAAACATTGGCGTTGATCGAAACTTGCATATTTTTATGCCTTAGGAGAATTTTGCCGCATGCGCACGACATAGAGTAATTTGTGTACCAAGGCTGATCCACCCTGAATAAAAGCGGGAGTCATTTGGATCACTTGGCCACACATCGATACAGCCAATAATCCTGATGCGTTTACTTGCTTCCTTGAAGCGGACAGTCTGATACCAACTAATGTCCTGTTCGTTATTCCAATTTCCATGTGTCTTAATCAGCCACCTTCTCAGTTCAAAAAACGCCAGAGATGGCGGCGCTGTTTCTAAGTAGTCGAGGCTTGCAACTAGATTCTTGCCATATTCAGGGTTGCTATTGTCTGCCCTTAACACAAGTGCTGCCGTGTAACGACCGTCGTCGAGAAGAATTGATAAGCAATCTCCAGCCTTGAAAGGAGCCTTTCTGACAATAAGTCGCGGCAGCGGTGAAGGTTTTGGCTTGGGTTTAGCGATCTTATTGAAGAACTTATTAAGCACTTCCTTTCTTTTTGCCAGAGCTTTGGAATCATCGCCCCAGCGCCCAAGGCCGTTTCCCAACTGCAAATCTTTGCGAACTCTTTAAAGGATGCGATCTTCGAGAATTCCGTAAGTCCATTGGACATGAGCGAGCGCGAGCCATAACAAAGGAGCATCATCTTCGTCATTTTCAAGTTCTGAGAAATGTGAAAGTGCAGAATCAGTCGCGATGGCGACGGATTCACCAGCTTTGATGCGATCCTTGACGAATCCAACAACATCCGAAACCGTATCATCTTGTAGTATTCCAACGCCCCAAGCACCCATCTTTATGCCTTATTCAGTTACCTTGCTCAGCCGATCATGCGGTAAGGGTAACTTGACGGTCAAGTTGACGCGCTGGTCAGACATCTTGATCGTCACGAAGCCCAATCCTTTCTATGAATTCTTCAATGCTGCGCGATACGCGACAAGCACTATCTAGTCCTGCTATGCAATCAACCATAACAATAGGCCAAGGTTTGGGGCACCCCATATCGAAGGCGATGGATTCTAGCCCACCGTTGCTACCGAAGAAGAATAAGTCTGGATATTCCTTGCGGTAGTTGTCGTCTCGCCATAACTGGATTGCAAAGGCGACGTCAAACAACTGAAACCAGAGTGGCTCAAGAGCCAACTCGCCTTCACCACCGTTTGAGTAGCGGAGGAGCTCTATGTACTCAACTGGTGGTTCGAACGGGAGAGCACTGTTGAGTTCGACGATGTGTGACTGCGATGCACAATCAACTTTTCGCCACTCACGGCCAGGTTCAGACAGTAATTCAGCTACAGGGCGCACGGATGTCTACGTAGAGCTACGTTTCATGATTAGCATATGATTTCCCTCTACGTATATCATTAGTGATAAGTAATAATGGCCGGTAATGGTCAAATTGCTGCCATTGAATCAGATGGAGCGAGCGATAGTCCGCAACGGGTCGTTCGCGTCAATTCGCCATTTCCAAAAGCCGTCATTCACTACTGGCGTAATGGTATCAGAATCGATGGCTAACTTTGGGTTGGAAAAGGCGGCCGCTTTGCGACCGGAATGCCTGGCGGTTTTGAAGTCGGAATCGCCGGCGGGTTTGATCGGAATATGCAAGAGTCCTATCGAAGCCTGAACGGCAACATACTTGCCGCTGTAAATGAAAATCCCCGTCCGTCCCGCTTTTTGCCTTGCGTTTATTGCTCGGAGCGTTGCTCGCAACTCTTTTAGTATTACGGGAATCACTATTTGCCTTGCCCGCAAGGCTTTTAGTGTTATGCGCAAGGCTCGGAGCCTTGCGTTTATTGCTCGGAGAATTGCGCGCAACTCTTTTAGTGTTGCGGGAATCGCTGTTTGCCTTGCGCGCAAGGCTTGTAGTGTTATGCGCAAGGCTCGGAGCCTTGCGTGTATTGCTCGAAGCGTTGCGAGAATCACTTTTAGTGTTGCGGGATAGACTTTTTGCGTTGCGATCGAGACTGGGAACCGCGTTAATTGCCGGATTCGCGTTGAAAGCGCTGCTCCGGCGGCCAGCCGGATATCCCATTAGCGGTCGCGGTGGGTTAGAGCGGTTTGCGGCGAGTCGCGGATACCCAGTTGATCTTTGGTTTGCCCCATAATCCATGCGCGAATCCTTTCGGCATGCTTGGCGCGAACGAATTCTTGATAAAGAAAGCGATCTTTATCCTGATCTGAAAGTTTGGCGACCTTTGCTTTGTAGTCAGGGCCGCTTTGCCCAGAGAAAAGCACCTGCTCACAAAAATCAGTGAACCCCGATTCAGGTTTTACTCTAGCATTGAACTCATCTTTAGGTGACCAACATCCCCATGTCGTGAAAGTAGACAGCAAGTACAATCATCAACCAATCGGCATCGCTCATCACCTTTTTAGTTTGTTCAGGAATAATCCAATCCAGATTTTTTAACATCTCATCAATCCGGGAATCTCCCTAGAAGTTCCGGGAATGACCCCGGCGACGTTTTAAGCATTTATTTTTCCGTCGGGAACGGTAAAAATGCCGGCTAGAGGACAACCAACGCCAAGACGCGCATCTGATTCGCGGCCGCGCGCACCCTCGGCCAGTCAGTCTCTTTCCCTTTCGGAGTGGCGAGCGCGTATGCGCCGAACCGGTGCAATTCATCGGCCGGGGCAGTTCGGTTCAGAATGTCTAGGACCGATCGATTAGGGACGTCGAGCTAAATTCCGATAGCCCTAACTGATCACTGATTTTAGAGCTGTAAGAAAATGGCGTGGTTTAATGGTAAGCGTCCTTTAAACAACGTCGTTGATTTTTTGAATAAAGCCGTACGAGCTTGATTAGACCGTTGGGTTGACGAGATGCCAAGGCAGCAGGGCTTCGAAGTCTTCGATGTTTTTTGCCAATGGCAATTGACGGAACAACGCGACAAGATAGATGCGCGGCTCGATGTCCACCTCATTATAAATGGGCACTATCTTCGCTTCTTTCGACCTATTGATATAGACGCTGTTAATAGACTGCTTACCAAACAGAGGCTAGAAATTTTGAATTTTAATTCAACGAGAATTTAGCGATCATATCTTGCTGGATGTTGCGGACTCGGGCATTGAACTGGTCGGAATTCAAATCAACGAATCTCAACGGATCGTTTTTACAAAGCACGAATTCGCGTATCGTGTCGCGATTCCAGCACTGATAATTATCATGCACGGCTCTTAATACCGACTTTAATTTATTCACCGCATACAGCATGTCATCTTCCCTATCCGCGAAAGAAAACGTCATTAACTCCGCGATGGCTGACCTGACTTGAGTAAACGCATTATTCGAGTCAAATTCGATACTTTGTTTCATTCGGTTTATCCCTCTAATCGTTAGAAAATTGAATTCGGTTCTATTAGAGAAAAATATCGCATCGGGCTCTTAACTCAAACTTAACGGCAAGCCATGCCTAGGTTGCTTGTTTTGCGGAAAACGGACTTGAGGAGGGGCTTGATTCGCCATCTATCCAGTCGGACTGTGTCGACATTCTGGCTACCCCGAACCTACCCCTGTCTGAATGGCTCGCATTCGGTCTGCTCGCCCGGCGGTGCATTCACCGCCAAGAAGGCCGAATTCGCAACGCTCGGCCGCCGGGCCGCCGGGCCGCCGGCCAAGCCGTTCGCGAAGCCCAATTTTTGAACGGCTCGAGGACAGCTTTAGCAACGCGGGCTTGGAAGCCGCTGGCAAGCGGCTTGGAATCGGTTTAGTATTCAAGCAACGGTGACGATCGCACCAATCGTTTCAACCACGACAGTCTCTGCTCTTCGCTGTAAACAGCAGCTGGACAAACCCGATTCGGAAGGTTGAAATGATCGCGCCCGACCTGATTTCCCAAACCGTATCAGGGTCGGACGGCCTTTTTACGATTCGCTCCGAACTATGCCGGTAAGATTCCGGCTCCGTTTTTTATGCATCAGGCGTACGCCATTTGCCATTTTCACCATCAGTCAGTTTCTAAACCAATTTTAAAATGGACGTAATTCCCTTGGACGACCTGGACCGCATCGACCGGGCGGTCTGGAACGAACTGACCGGCGACGACTACCCGTTTTTATGCCACGAGTTTCTGACGGCATTGGAACACAGCGGCTCGGTTAGCCCGCGCGGAGGCTGGCGGCCGCAGCATTTGTTGGCGCTGGAGAATGGCCGGCCGGTCGGCTTGTTGCCGCTGTATCGCAAATCGCATTCCTGGGGCGAATACGTATTCGACCAACAGTGGGCCGATGCCTATCGCCAACACGGGCTGGCCTATTATCCCAAATGGTTGACCGCGATTCCGTTCACGCCCTGTCAAGGGCCGCGTTGGGCCGTAGCGCCCGGTGTCGGAAACGAAACGGTGCTGACAAGCTGGATTGAATACCTGAAAGACCGAGCCGAACGGGAAGCCGTCTCCTCCTGGCATTGTTTGTTCCCGCGGCCCGACGAGGCCGACACGTTGCGCGCGTTGGGCATGAGCATTCGAGAAGGTGTGCAATTTCAGTGGTTCAATCGCGAGTACCGCGATTTCGCCGACTTTCTCGATACGATGACCGCCGCCAAGCGCAAGATGGTCAAACGCGAGCGCCGTAAGGTCGAAGAGCAAGGCATCGTCATGCAACGCGTCGCCGGCGCCGACATCACCGACGAGCAATGGCAAGCCTTTTACCGCTTCTACGCGGCGACCTACATCAAGCACCACTCGCAACCCTATTTAAATCTGGATTTCTTTCGAGAAATCGCGCTGACCATGCCGGAGCGGATATTGCTGATCCTGGCGATCAACGGCGACCGCTATGTCGGCGCCGCGCTGAGCTTGATCGGCGCCGATACCTTATACGGCCGGTATTGGGGTTGCGAAGAAGCATTCAGCGGACTGCATTTCGAAGCCTGCTATTACCAGGGCATCGACTTTTGCATCGCCAACGGCCTGAGCCGTTTCGATTCCGGCGCCCAGGGCGAACACAAGATCGCCCGAGGCTTCGAACCGATTACCACCTATTCCGCCCATTGGCTGCGCGATCCCGGCTTCGCCGACGCGATCGAACGCTTTCTGGAGCGAGAGAAGGTCGGCATGCAGCGTTACAAACTCACCGCCCAAGGCTATCTGCCGTTCAAGCACGCTGATCCGGATCGGCAGTAAACCTCCCCGCTGATCCAGCCTCGCTAGCCGAGCCATTGACCGCTTAGATTCGAATCGGCGATACTGCCTTTAACCGTGCAATTGCTATGGGAAATAGGTGCGCCGAGTGCGTTTTCCGATGGTTGCACTCGATTCGATATCAACAGAGGCATTCAAACTATGACAGATAAACTGATAGCCATCGCCGTGGACACCGATGGCCGCGTCGCTTCTCACGCGGGCAGAGCGTCGCGCTGGCTGGTCTACGTCGTTACCAAGGAGTCCCGCGCCGATCTGGCCTGGACGCTGGATTTGACCGACATCGGCAGTCTGCACGAATGGCATGTGCGTGGCGACGGCAATCGCCATCCCTTGCATACTGTCGATATCGCGATTGCCGGATCGGCCGGTGACGGCGTGATCCGCAATCTGGCGACCCGCTCTACCGAGTTGCTTACCACCGGCGAGACGTCGCCCGATCAAGCCTTGGCAGCCTATCTGGCCGGCACGCTGAGCGAAGGCCCGGCCCATGATGAACAACATTGCCTGAAAGATAACCATTGAGCCGGCGATTGCAAACCGCCCCGCTGGCCGCCAGCACGCCGCGACTTGCAAAGCCATCGCGGAAAAAACATGGCTTATTGCATTCGCGGGCCGGGTCCGCATCACTCGAATCCGCCCGGATTGCCGGCGGCCGCTGGGGCTGGCGTCGCTAGCCCGCGCCGGAATCGCTCACCGTCAAACTTTGAATCGGTAGCCGACGCCCGATTCGGTTAACAGATGTTGCGGCTGAGTGGGATCGGCCTCCAGTTTTTGGCGCAATTGACTCATGTAGATCCGCAAGTAATGCGCGTTTTCTTGAGAGGACGGTCCCCAAACCTCTTTTAATATCTGCCGATGAGTCAGAACTTTACCGGCATGCTTGATCAATACCGCCAGTAAACGGTACTGAATAGGCGTCAGATGCACATCCTCGTCCGCGACGCTAACCAGACGGTTTTGCAAATCCACCCGCAGGTTGCCGGCCGTAAACACTGCTTCGCCGGCACCTTCCGCGCCGCGATTAGCGTGTCTGAGCGCCACTCGAATCCTGGCCAGCAACTCGCCGAAACCGAAGGGTTTGGTCAGATAATCGTCGGCGCCGGCGTCCAACGCGTCGATCTTGTGTTGCTCGTTGCTGCGCGCCGACAATACGATGATAGGCACCGCCGACCAAGCCCGCAAAGAGCGAATCACGTCAACCCCGTCCATATCCGGCAGGCCCAGGTCCAAAATCAATAGATCCGGTTTGCGCACGCCAGCCTCGACCAGGCCTTGCTTGCCGGTCTCGGCCTCGAACACCGCGAAACCATGCGTGGTCAAACCGGTGCGCAAAAACCGCCGTATCGACGGATCGTCCTCGACGACGATGATGACCGGCTCGATTTTAGCCATGCCGGCTTACGGTCGCTTCGACCATCATTCTTCTAACTCCAGGCTGGGCGGTGGTTGGTCCAGCGGCAGTATAAAGGTAAAAATCGCGCCGCCGCCAGACCGATTGCGGGCGAAAATCCGGCCGCCATGGACTTCGACAATGGCTCGACAAATCGCCAAACCCAAGCCGGCTCCGCTCTGGGCGGCTTCGTGGCGAACCTGGAAGAACTTTTCGAACAGCCGCTCTTCCTTGCCGGCCGGAATACCGGGCCCACGATCGGCGACGCTGAGCTCGACAGCCTGATCGCTGGTTTCCACGCGGATATCCAAATCGCTACCCACCGGCGTATAGCGCGCCGCGTTTTCCAGCAGATTGATCAACACTTGCTCGATCATCACCGCATCGGCGTAAACCATCGGAATACCGGCCGGCAGCGATACCCGCACCGGTCTGCCGGCCAGGCGTTTTTGCAGCACGGTCAATGCGGTGCCGACGATTTCCTCTAACGGATGCCATTGCCTGTTCAGTTCCAGCACGCCGGAATCCAGGCGGGCCATGTCCAGGATATTGTTAACCAAAGTCGACATCCGTTCGGCTTCGTCGACGATGGCCCGGCTTAATTCCAATTTATCCGACGGCTGCAACTGGCCGGCGTCTTCGGCCAATGTGGTCGCGGAGCCGATGATAGTCGCCAGCGGCGTGCGCAAATCGTGGGAAATCGCGCTCAGCAAGGAATTGCGCAAACGTTCGGCCTCGACTTGCAACAGGGTTACGCGGGCCGTTTCCGCGAAGCGAATGCGGGCTACGGACTGGCCGATTTGGCGTAAAAAGGTTTCCAGCAATTTCTGCTGCTCCGGCAAAAACACCCGCCGCAGATTGACCGGCCGCATCGCCAGCACGCCGACGACTTTATCATCATTTTGAATCGGAAAATAAATCGCCTCGGCGCCGGCCAAGGTGTTGGTGCCCTGTCCGGCCATTTCGTTGTGATCGAAGACCCACTGCGCGATGCCCAGATCGGCGCCCGGCAGAGACTCCGCCAATGCCGCGCCGCGCGGATGCTCGATTCTATCTTCGGCGTTGGCAAACAAAATCGCGTTGCGGCTGCTGAATTCGGAATACAACTGGCGGACCGCGATTTTGACGACATCCGCTTCGTTCTGGGCGCCGGATAGTTCCTTGCTCATCGCATATAAGGCCGCCGCCCGCCGTTCCCGGTGCGCCGCCACCTTAGCCTGCGAACGCACGTTGACCATCAGATTGCTGATCACGATGCCGACCACCAGCATCGCCAGCAAAGTAATCAAATATTGGCTGTCCGATACCGAAAAACTGTAAAACGGTTGAACGAACAAAATATCGAACACGCCGACACCCAGCACCGACGCCAAAATCGATGGTCCCCGGCCGAAGCGCGTGGCAACGAACACTACCCCCAATAGAAACACCATGACCAAGTTTGCCAGTTCGACGCTGCCGAACAATAAATAACCGACCGCGGTACTGAACGCCGTCACGCCGACCGCCCAGGCGTAACCCAGATAGCGCCGGCGCGTCTTGGCCGGGATGCGCTGCTTGAGTCCCGGCAGCGGGCTTTTTCTGAACAGCGACGGTTCGGCTTCCGGCGCATCCATCTCGCCGCGACGCGGACTACCCAACAAATAAATATTGATATTGTGGGCTTGAGCGATCAACACATCGACAACCGAACCCAATAACCAGCGCCGCCAACCGCGCCGACTGGGCTTGCCCACGACGATTTTGTTGATATTGCGTTCCCGGGCAAAGCGGATGATCGCCTCGCTCATAGCCGGCGCACTGAGCGTGACGGTTTCCGCGCCCAACTGCTCGGCTAGTCGCAAGATCCGCAACACCCCGTCGCGCTTGACCGCCGGCAGCCGGGCCAGCTCGGGCGTCTCGACATAAGCGACGATCCATTCGGCCCGCAACCCGGCCGCCAGGCGCTTGCCGGCCCTTACCAGCCGTTCGGCCAACGGGTTGGGCCCTATGCACACCAGCAAGCGCTCGCCAACCTGCCAGACTTCGCGGATCGCATTGTCTTCTCGGTAATCCAGCATCTGCGCATCGACTCGGCTCGCGGTCTGGCGGAGCGCCAGTTCACGCAACGCAATCAAATTGCCTTTGCGGAAAAAATGCTGTATTGCCTGTTGCGCTTGTTGCGGCAGATAAATTTTGCCTTCCTTCAATCGGAGCAATAGCTCGTCCGGCGGTAAATCCACCAGTTCGACTTCGTCGGCATCTTCGAATACCGTGTCCGGCACGGTTTCCCAAACCCGAATCCCGGAAATCTGACCGATGTCGTCGTTCAGGCTTTCCAGATGCTGCACGTTCAACGCGGTGTAGACGTCGATGCCGGCTTCCAGCAATTCATGAATGTCCTGCCAACGTTTTGGATGGCGGGAACCGGGCGCGTTGGTGTGGGCCAGCTCGTCGACCAGAATGATGGCCGGTCGCCGCTTCAGGGCCGCGTCGATATCGAACTCACGCAGAACCGCGCCCTTGTATGGTACCGGCCGGGTCGGCAAACACTCCAAGCCGTCCAGCAAGGCCTCGGTTTCCTTACGACCGTGGCTTTCCACCAAGCCGACGATCACATCCAACTGCTCCGCGCGCCGCTCCCTGGCCGCCAACAGCATCGCGTAAGTCTTGCCAACTCCGGCCGCCGCGCCGAAGAATATCTTCAATCGGCCTCGCTTGGCCTTGGCCCGGTCCCGAGCAACGCGGGCCAGCAATTGGTCGGGATCCGGGCGTTCTGGATTCATTTGAAAATGTAGCGGATCTTGATTTGGGAGACAGCAATCAGTGTACGGACTAGCGGATAAAAATGCCGTAAAGATTCACTCGGTAAGCTTCGAACGACGGGCCATCCGCGCAATCCCCACCCATATCGAAGCAGCGGCGGGAAAAGCGCGAACTAAATAGCGTTGCCTCAGCGCCCCCGGAGCAAAATCAAGCCCATCTTCACCTTATCGCGCAGCGTCTTTTGACTAAGACAGGTATGTAGGCATAACTTCTGGCAAGCGATGGTTTCCTTCCGAATTTTACGGGCCGCCGGACCGCGCCAGATCTCCCTGGCGTTCTGTTGCGTCAGATTCCCGATCACGGGAAAGTAGAAGCAGGATTGGACATCGCCATTGGTCCGGATAAAAAAGTCGCGCATCCCGACTCGGCAAGGCATGGCCTCGGGTGGCGCTTTTTCCTCGCGAAAATGTTTGACCATCTGGTTGATGACCGTTTCGCTGTTCATGATCGGTTCTCCGGCGCGCTTGAGCGCGATCAGCGTGTTCTGCACCCGCTCGAGTTCCGGCCAGTCTGATTCTTCGATCCACAGTTCGTCGTAGGTTTCCTGGGTCCAGCGATCCAGAGGTTGCAAGTTCAGCGCGGTCGCGCCGACTTCTTGGACCCATTTCACCATCTCCGGCAACAAGCGGAAGTTTTTGGCATTCACCGTGGTTTTAATGACGATAGGAAAATTCAGCCCGGCCTTGTCGCGGGCATCGCGAACGTATCGAATACCGTTGACCAGCCTCTCGAATAGCGAGGGATAGCCGCGCAAGTAGTCGTGCAGTTCCGCACTCGGCGCGTCGCAGGAGATATTCAAATTGAACGGCTGGGTTTCCACCAACCGGGCGGCGTTCTTCCGGTTCAGCGTCGATCCGTTAGTGGTTACGCCACTGTGAATCCCGTTTTTGCGGCAGAAATCCATCAAGTCCAGAAAGCCCGGCTTTAAGAAGGGTTCGCCGCCGCTGAAGTTGATGGAGTAGGTGCCGACGAACGCTCGAATACTGAGCAAGGCGGTTTGCCATTGCTCAATCGTCATTTCCGGCTTGTACTCGGGCAAGCGCCAAAATTTGCAATAGCGACACTTCACGTTGCAGCGTTCGTTGATCAACGCGTAGAAGCTGACGGGCTTGGTCAAATCGGCGCCGCTCCTAAGGTACAAGGCCTCCGCCAAGTGGTTATAACCGTGTTTGACGGCCATATGGGCCAGCGAGGTCGTTTTCATCGTTCAAGCTCCAATTTGAACCGACCGGCAAATGGCACGAGCCGCCAGCGGGACCGAGAGATGCGTGTCGCCAAACGCGCATCTAACGCCCCAGCGGATTCACCACAGACTATAACTTGTTTAAGACAAACTCGCTATTTTCAGCCTATATCCGGCGTATCTCGGCACCGCGATTAATGTCTGATTTTGTAGCCGCTCTTAAAGACCCACCAGACGAAGCTCAGACAAATCACCAGTAAACCGCAAATCATTCCGATACTGACGCCGACGTTAAGGTCGGCAACACCATAGAAACTCCAGCGAAAACCGCTGATCAAGTAGACCACGGGGTTGAACAAGGAAATCTTCTGCCACAGCGGCGGCAGCATGTTAATCGAGTAAAACGCCCCGCCCAGAAAGGTCAACGGCGTGACGACCAACATCGGCACCACTTGCAATTTCTGGAAACTGTCGGCCCACAGACCGATGATAAAGCCGAACAAGCTAAAGGTAATCGCCGTCAGTAACAGAAATCCGACCATCCACAGCGGATGAGCGATGTCGTAAGGCACGAAACAACGGGCCGTCGCCAAAATCAGCAAACCCAGCATCACCGATTTGGTCGCTGCCGCGCCGACGTAGCCGAGCAATACTTCGATCCAGGACACCGGCGCCGACAGCAATTCGTAAATCGTACCCGCCCATTTAGGCATGAAAATACCGAATGAAGCGTTGGAAATGCTCTCGTTCAGCAAATTCAGCATCACCAGACCCGGAATGATGAAGGCTGCGTAACTGACGCTGTCGATGTCGCCCATCCGCGACGCGATCGCCTTGCCGAACACGATGAAGTACAGCGACGTGGTGAGCACCGGCGCGGCAACGCTCTGGGCCAGTGTGCGAAACGTGCGCGCCATTTCAAAACGGTAAATCGCGCGAATGCCGTAAACGTTCATGCGCTAGCCTCCTTGGGCTGGTGAACCAGACTGACGAAGATATCTTCCAGCGAGCTTTCGCTGGAGCGCAGATCCCTGAATTCGATGCCGTGCTCGGCCAACGCGTTGAGCAGTTCGGCAATCCCGGTCTCCTCGGTCTGACTATCGAAGCTGTAAACCAAAGCCAGGCCACTCTCGGCGATTTCCAGCGGCCAGTGACTCAAGCCGGCGGGAAGCTCGTCTATCGGCAAGCGCAGCGTTAACGTCAATTGTTTTTTGCCGAGCTTGCGCATCAAGACGGCTTTGTCCTCGACCACGATCAGTTCGCCCTTGCGGATAACACCAATGCGGTCGGCCATGTCTTCGGCCTCTTCGATGTAATGGGTGGTCAAGATAATGGTGGTGCCGCGCTCGCGCAATGCGCGCACCATGCGCCACATATCGTGCCTCAGCTCGACATCGACACCGGCGCTGGGCTCGTCCAGAAACAGAATCGACGGCTCGTGGGACAGCGCCTTGGCGATCAGCACCCGCCGTTTCATACCGCCGGATAAGGCCATGATTTTTTCGTTACGCTTGTCCCACAACGACAGATCGCGCAAGATCTTTTCTATGTAGCCGGGGTCGGGCGGCTTGCCGAACAAGCCGCGACTGAAGGAGACCGTGGCCCACACCGACTCGAACGCATCGGTATGCAGTTCTTGCGGCACCAGGCCAATACTGGCCCGCGCCGCCCGATAATCGCGGGCGATATCGTGACCGTCGGCGACGACGCTGCCGGCCGAGGCTTTGACAATGCCGCAAATGATGCCAATCAGCGTGGTCTTACCGGCCCCGTTCGGACCGAGCAAAGCGAATATTTCACCGCGCTGGATATCCAGGTCGACATTCTTTAAGGCTTGAAAACCCCCGGCATAGACTTTATTGACGCCGCGCACGGCCACGATAACGTTGGGGGACTGGGCTTCCGGCGGCGGGATGTTGGGCAAGGTCCGTGGCATGGATCGGTTCGATGGAAAGTGGTTGGGAAGGCAATCGACCAGTGATTCCGCTTCCGGGTTCCGGCAATTTAGCGAAGCGGCGGTCAACCGATCAGATCGAAGGAAGAGGTTGCAGCGAATTCAACACCTTAGGCTGCCTGACGATTCGCACCGCAACCGGCGCGTCTTGGGAAGAAAACAGACCGCAACTCATCGAGAGACAAGCGGAACGATGATGTTGGCCGTCGAGCTGCGCTCGACAGCCAACGTTACGAATCAGAGTTTTTTGTCGATCAAGACTTGGTCGTCGATAATCAGCTTGGAAACGCCGCCCAGCGACAAGTGCAAGGTGCAGGACGCGGTTTTAAAATTGGAGTCTTTCTCGCCGACCCATTCCATCGTCACGTAAGTAGCCTTATCCGTTGAGGTCTTGGACGGAAAGAACACTTGCGTGCCGGTTTTGTTCTCGATCAGTTTCGGGCATTTTTGGTTGGCCATTTCCTGCATCGCCACCAGGGCGCGGATTTGCGCCGCCGCCTCTTTTTCTTCGTTGGATTGATCCTTGCTGACGCCGACCAATATGAAGCCGACCACGAATACGCCTACCATAGCGATCATCAATTTCTGTGTCTCACCCATTGTAGCTCTCCTCTCTCTATTGTAATTATTTTCGGCGAATCCGAAGTATTGCCCTTCGGATTCTATGCTAAATGGCTGGCAGCGGCAATCGAAGTCGACCGCCGTTATTGCGGGTCGACCTGTTCTATCCAATTGCCCAGGTTATAGTAGTTGGTGATACGGGCGACCTTACCGTCGCGAATGTCGAAAAATGCGCCGGCCGGCAAGCGATAGGTCTGGCCGTTGGCTTCCGGCAGACCTTCGTCAGTGTTCAGGTATTCGCCCAAAACGACGAACTCGGCCGCACCGCGGGTACCCGTTTCATTGGCCATCACCACCATGTCCACCAGTTGCTCTTTATAGTGGTGATTCATTTTTTGCATGAACTGACCGAAGGCTTCCTTACCGGTTTCGCGATCGCCTTGGTTGATGTCGTGCACGACATCGTCGGTCAGCAGGCTCAGAAAGCGGTCCATGTCGCCATTGTTGAACGCTTGGTAGTAGTTCTGAATCAATTCGATCGCTTGCTTTTGCATGGCATTACCCGTCGGGAAAGGTGTTGAAAAGCCGGCGATTCTGCCAGAAAACCGCTTTTTTTTCAGCTTAAAATTCGACGCCCTGCTCGGCTTTGATGCCGGTTTCGTAAGCATGCTTGATCCGGGTCATTTCAGTGACGGTATCGGCGACCGCAATCACTTCCGGGGCCGCGTTGCGGCCGGTCAACACCAAATGCAGCCAAGCCGGTTTTTGGTTTTTTATGAAATCGGCGATTTCCGGGCCGCCGATCCAGCCGTAGCCGCAGCAATAATTGATTTCGTCGAGAATGACCAAATCGAACTCTTCCGAAAGGATTTTTTGCTTGGCGAATTCCCAAATGTCGCGGCTAGTCTTGATGTCCTGCTCGGGATTTTTGGTATCCCAGGTGAAGCCGTCGCCCAACGCGTGCCACTCGATATTGTCGAAACGTTCGGCCGCGCGTTGCTCGCCGGTCTGCCATTGGCCCTTGATGAATTGAATCACGCAAACCTTCATGCCCCAACCGGCCGCGCGGAACACCATCCCGAACGCGCTGGAGGATTTGCCCTTACCCTCGCCGGTGTGGACCAACACCACACCCTGTCTTCTATCTCTGGTTTTCATGGTCTCTGCTTCGTGATCTCCCGGCGACGCCAGGGTTCACGTGCATTGTAACAATTAAACGGCGCGGGACGGACTAAGCTACCGGCTAACGCTTGAGCTGCTCACGAATGGAAACCGAACAAAACCAACGCCAAACATCCAGCAGAGAAACCCATCTAGCAAGCGACCGCCGGCTCTCTAAAGTGCCTGGGTGGCTCGTCGTTTGTCGCTGACCAAGGTTCCGAATAGAGCCAATCCGCCGGCAAACAGCCAAGCCGCGGCCGGTAGCGGCACCGGCGCATAACCGTATCCGCTGTCGGTCTGCAACTGATAACGATTGTCGGCAATCCCCAAATACACCAATCCGGTGCTCCCGAAATTGGCGGACGATTGGGTCGCCGTGGGTTTGAAGTAGCTGCTGGCGCTCGCGCCCACTTCCAGGAAGGCATCCAGCGAAATCAAGGTATTCACCGGCACCGAAAACGTCGCGACGCCGGTGCAAGACGGCATCCAAGAGCAGTTGAAACTGCGCGGCGTGTATCCATTCTCGGAGAACGAGATGCTATCGCCGGTACCGAGTTGGACGCTGCCGCGAGCGGTCGCCGAACCGGACAATCCCCCGGATACCAGATACGTCAAGGTCAAATCGATATTGCGGCCGCTCGGTCCCGCCACGCTAAAATGATCGGAAAACGACACCTTGCTGCTGCCGCTGGCGACATTGGCGGCATAAGCGGTCGCGCTGGCGTTGGCGGTGGCTTTCAAGATACCGGCGCTGACGAAGCCGCTGGCGGACGAGCGATACGTTTCAAGGTTTGTGCCTGGACCGCTCCTCGGATCGGGTACTTGATACAGCGCATCGACCGCGTACGCGGAGGGGCCGTTAACGTTGTCTATCGCCTTGAAATCGGAATCGTAGGACGGGCTGCCATAGGCGGCATTGGCGCTAGCCGTCACGGTTAACGAGGTGTTGTAGGCATTGGCGGCCGGCGCGTAAACGAATGGGGCGCACAACGGCAACACGAAAACTAAGCGATTCATAAAAAATCTCGATATTGATGGTTAGAAATTGGAGATGGGATGGCCGACAGGGCTTATGCGAGCAACGATTTCGGGAGCATCAAATCCGCACGGATGTTGAACGCTGCCGGAGACGAAGCCAGCCCGAAGCCAATAGTGCCGATCCGAACAGCCAGGCCGAGGCCGGTAGCGGCACTTGAGAAACGCCCGAGACGTTCGCATAGGCGTGGCTAGTCACCTTAAAGGAGATGCGACCGATACTCGTGGTCGGTAGAGTGACCGATAAGGTCCCCGACGCCTGGGTCGGCACGTGTCCGACCAGATTGGCGTTCAGGAATAGATCCTTACGGCTGGACATAGCCTGGTTGGGGTCGCCGAAATCGTTGACCACCAGCAACACCCAAGCCGCCGCGACATCATTCATCCCGCTGCCCGGCACCAAGCCGATACTCATACTGTAATCGACCGAAAATGTGGTCGCCCCCGTTCCCGAACCGGTGAAACTGCCGGTGCGATAGCTCTCGGTCGCCACCGCGTCGCCATAGGCCGGATCGCTGTCCTGGGAATAGGCATGCAGCAAGTCCGGATCGACATCGGCTTTCGAGATCAGGGAACGAATCCCGCTCCCTGTTTGCAGGCTGGTTAACGGCGTCACCCAATCGGATGAATAGGTGCCATCGCCGTAAGGGGTCTCCATGCGCGTATCCACGCGCGACGACCTGTCGTACCAAGCGATTCCGGCGTTGACATCGGTGCCGGACGTCACGCGAAAACTACGCCAGTCCACGCTGACCTCCGCGGTCGAGCTGGCGCTGCCGGCCGCGGCGCCGTGATTGAAGGCCATCAAACTCAGGATGGAAATTGCGAGTACGGTCTGTTTGAGTCTCATCGTATTGCCCTTGGTATAACCGTTAACGGTTGAATGGAAGCGAAAAGCCACCGCGCGATTAAGCGCTACGAATTTGACATATCGTCGCGACTTTATCACTCAATTTGGTATCTATTTTAGATACCATAGAAATACCAGTTACAAATTTCGGTGTCAATCGTGGATTATTGATTTCGATCCGGTAATATTTCATGGATTCTTTTGCTGCTGGGGAGTAAGCGTGTCCATCCTGGTGTTAGGCAGTTACGTCCAGGCCCATTGCCTGAACGTCGAACATTTGCCGGCGCCCGGCGAATCCCTGGCGGCCGAGAGCTTGCTTTCCGAACACGGCGGCAAGGGTTTCAACGTCGGCGTCGGCTTACATAGACTCGGCGCCGAAGTAAGTCTGCTACTGCCGCTAGGGCGCGACGCAGCGGCGGACAGCGTGTCGCGATGCTTGATGGCCGAAGGCATGAATGTGGACTGGCTATTGCGGATTGGCGATAGCTCGGGATTTGGCGTGGGCTTTATCGGCCCGAGCGGCGAGAATTTTCTGGCGGTCTATCCCGGCGCCAACGCGCTGTTGGACGCCGGCCATGTCCGGCAAGCCATCCTCGCCCTGCCCGGTTTGGCGTTGATGTATGCCCAATTCGAAATTCAGGACGCGCCGATCCGCGCGGGATTCGAAATCGCCCGCCAACGCGGCATGGCAACGATGTTGAATCCGTCGCCGTGGCGAGCGCTGGATCCTGAAATATTGGCGCTGACCGACATTCTGGTGCTGAACCAAACCGAAGCCGCCCATTTGTTTAATCTCAACAATGACGGGATAGAGCCGGCGCAATGCCTACTTGAATTGGCGACCTGGGCAAAAAGGATCAGCTGGTCCGGCAAATTGCTGATCGTCACCTTAGGTGACCAGGGTTGCATGGCTTTGAGTGACGGCCGCGTCTACCGGCAAGCGGCCTGGCCTATCCTTGCAGTGGATACCACCGGAGCCGGCGACGCCTTCAATGCCGGATTGGCGATCGGTTGGCTAGAAACGCATCGGGCGGAGGACGCGCTGTTCAAGGCTAGCGCGTGCGGCGCTTGGGTCGCGGCCCGCCCAGGCGTCCTAAAGAGTTTGCCGACCGGCGCTCAGATCGAGCGCTTTATCGCGACCAATCCGATACCAATAAACTAATTAGTCCGGCCGAATTTTTAGATTGACCCGATAGGTGTAGGCGTCGCCGCGAAAAGTGCCTTCGACATATTCGACGATCTGGCCGTTGTCGGCGTGGGTTTTCCGTTTCAACAGCAAACAGGGTGCCGGCTCGGCGAACCCGAACACCGCTGCTTCGACGTCGTCGCAAAGCACGGCCTCGATGGTTTGCTCGGCATGCACCAAACCCAAATCGCAAACGGACTCCAAATACTGATACGCCGAACCTTCGCCATCCCAATCGGCCAGCGCCGGCGCCACGGTTAAATCGTACCAGGCCACTTCGCGCGACAGCGGCATGCCGTCGCCGAGGCGCACCCGCACCAAACGTAGAAACCGCGCCGATGCCGGCCGATTGAATAGCGAAGCGATAGTCCTATCGACAACGACCCGGTGTTCCAGGATTTGGGTGGACGGCGTGATGCCGAGCTCGCGCATTTCCTCGGTAAAGCCTTTCAACTTCCCCATCTCCGGATTGATGCGCGCCGGCGCCTTGACCTTGGCGCCGGAACGGCCGTGACTGGCGATGCGATCCTGCGCCCGCAATTCTTCATAGCAGCGTCTGACCGTGGTCCGACTCAGCGCCAAGGCTTCGGCCAACGCGCGTTCGGACGGCAAACTGAAGCCGTCCGCCAATTCGCCGGACTGAATCATGTCGGCGATGCGTTTTTGCAATTGCTTGTATACCGGCTCCGATACGCCGGCATTCGGACGAATTTTCTCGATGAAGGCCGCACTGTCGTTGGCGGCCAAAGGGCCGGTGCTGATGTCGTCGGACGCGATTGCCGCCATTCAGGCCTCCCGATACTTAGCGTTTGCCTAGCAGGTTTTGCACTTTGACCAACAATATCGACGCCGCCAAGACTAAGGTCACCGCGTTGGCGGCAATAATCGCCACATTGCGCAAGTACAAACCATAGATCAACCACATCAATACCCCCAGCGTGAACATACTGTACATGCCCAGCGATAGCGAACCGGTATCGCGGGTTTTGATCGTCATGATCGCTTGCGGTAAAAACGACAGCGTGGTTAGCATCGCGGCCAGATAGCCGATGAATTCGTAGGAAAATGCCATGGCAACTTACGGTTTAGAACTTAGTGGAGTGTTGGTTGGGAAACGCGGCTTGAATCCTACGACGGACAGACAAACTCGGGCGTAAATTTAAACCGCGAACACCGCGGCCACGGTCTTGAATTTAAATGGGCGGCCGGAAAACGAACTGAAAACCTGTCGTGCGAAATATTACAGAAACTCCCGGAGATAATAAGCACCGGCCAGCAGCACCAGCAGCGAAAACGCCACCAACCAGAAATAGCCGAAAAACATCATGACTTTAACGGCGGTTTCGACGGGCTTGCGCCGGACAATCAACCAGCCCGCCAAACCGGCAAAGCCGGCCACGCCCAGAAAGCCGGCGATGGCGGGACTCATCGCGGCGGCGGCGCCAGCACTTCGCGGCTACCGTTGGTTTCCGGCGGCGTCACCACGCCGGCGTTTTCCATCTCCTCGATAATCCGCGCCGCCCGGTTGTAACCGATTTTGAAGCGGCGTTGCACGCTGGAAATCGACGCCTTGCGCGAATCGGTAACGAAAGCCACCGCTTCGTCGTACAGCGGATCGGTTTCGCCGCCCTCGCCGCCCTCGCCGGCGATTTCGCCACTGTCGGTGCGTTCCTGGGTGATTTCGTCCAGATAATTGGTCGGCCCGGTTTTCTTCAAAAACTCGACGACGGCATGGACTTCGTGGTCGTCGACGAAGGCGCCGTGCGCCCGCAGCGGAATGCTGGTACCCGACGGCAGGAACAGCATGTCGCCGTTACCCAGCAAGGCTTCGGCGCCGCCTTGGTCGATGATGGTCCGCGAATCGATCCGCGACGACACCTGGAACGAGATCCGGGTCGGCACGTTGGCCTTGATCAAGCCGGTCAACACGTCCACCGACGGCCTTTGAGTCGCCAGAATCAAATGAATACCGGCGGCCCGAGCTTTTTGCGCCAGCCTGGCGATCAATTCCTCGACCTTTTTACCGACCACCATCATCATATCGGCCAGCTCGTCGATGACGATGACGATGCTGGGCAAGGTGGTCAATAACGGATAATCGTCGGCCGGAATCGGCGTTTGCGGGTAAAACAGCGGATCGCGCAATGGTTGGCCGGCGGCATCGGCTTCCCGAACCGCATGGTTGTAGCCGGCCAAATTGCGCACGCCGACCTTGGACATCAATTTGTAACGGCGCTCCATCTCGGCCACGGCCCAACGCAATGCATTTTGGGCGTCCTTCATATCGGTGACGACCGGCGTCAACAAATGCGGAATGCCTTCGTAAACCGACAATTCCAGCATTTTCGGGTCGATCATAATCAAGCGCACATCTTCCGGCTTGGCTTTGTAGACCAGGCTCAAAATCATCGTATTGATCGCCACCGACTTACCGGAACCGGTGGTACCGGCCACCAGCGCATGCGGCATTTTGCCCAAATCGGCGACCACCGGCGTGCCGGAAATATCCTTACCCATCGCCAGCGTCAATTTGGATTTGGCGCGGTCGAATTCGTCGGACACCAGCAAATCGCGCAAGGACACCATCTCGCGTTCCTGATTCGGAATCTCCAAGCCGATCACCGACTTGCCCTCGATCACTTCGACGATACGCACGCTGGTCACCGACAGGCCACGTGCCAAATCCTTGGCCAGACTGCTGATCCGGCTGACCTTAACGCCGGCCGCCAAACGCAGTTCGAAACGGGTAATCACCGGGCCGGGCAACACGGCCTCGACCTCGGCGGCGATGCCGTAATCCTGCAATACATCTTCGACCTGCCGGGAAATTTCTTCCAACTCGACTTTGGAATAGCGCTTAACCTTGATGTCGCGTTTTTCCAGCAAGGATAGCGGTGGCAAGGCGTTCAAAAACTCGCCGGGTTCGTAATTCTCCAGCGGCTTGGCGTCCTTGCGGCGGGCCGGCTTGACGGCCGCTGGCGCGGTAGGCGGAGTTTCGACCACCTGAATCTGCGGTTTGCGGGCGGTACGTTCTTCGGCTTTGCCGGCGTCGGCTGGTTTGGCTTTGCGCTGAGTTTCCGGACGCTCCGGACGCTCGGTCGCCGGCCGTTCGCCGCGATAACGGCCGGGCGCGGCCACCGCCTGACGGCCCACCACCGAACAAGCGGTCATCGCGCCCTTGCCGATCAAGGTCATCATCATCAGCCAGGACAAGCCGGTGAACAGGGTCACCCCGGTCATGAAGATCGCCAGCAACAACAAGGTCGAACCGGAATTGCCTAGCAGATGCACCAGCGCGTCGCCGATTTCCCTGCCCAGAATGCCGCCGGGACTTTCCGGCAGATCGACCTTGGTGCGCAGAAAATGTAGATGCAAGAATAAAATCGCGGAACCGGACAGCATCGTCGCCAGAAAGCCGCTCCAGCGCATCGCAATCAGCCACTGGCCGCCCGGCTGCTGTTTGCCGCCGTGAAACAGTATGAATCCGTACCAAAAAATCATCACCGGAATCAGGTAGGCCATCAAGCCGAGAAAACTCAACACGAAATCGGCCAACCACGCGCCGAACAGGCCGCAGGCATTGGCGATTTGCTGATAAGACGTGCTATGGCTCCAGCCGGGATCGTTGGAACTAAACGTCAATAGTGCAATCAGGAAAAACAACGCGCAACTGGTGCAGCCCAGCAAGGCGATTTCGCGATAACCTCGCGCGGCTTTTTCTTCAACAACGGCAACCATGACTAAAAGCTCTCAATAAAAGCGTCCCAAAACAGAATTATAGATGATAAACGTCGAGACCACATTAGATTGCCGGCAACCACCCCCGAGCAAGCCGCTCCGAGCCGACTCAACCGCGCGGAGACCGCTCCGGGCGAATTCAGTATACGCCGAGTTTCGCGAAAACCTAACGGCCGATAGCCGCCGCTGACCCCGCGTCGGTTCCGCCCGCTACAAACCCAGCAAAACCGCGGTTTCGCCACCTGCCAATAACCCTTATAATCCGATCATCCCCCACCCGACTCAATGGAGACCGTTAACATGGCCGAAGCCAAACATTGCAAATTGTTAATCCTGGGCTCAGGCCCCGCCGGCTACACCGCCGCCGTCTACGCCGCCCGCGCCAACCTGAATCCGGTGATGATCACCGGCATGCAACAAGGCGGCCAGCTAACCACGACCACCGAGGTCGACAACTGGCCCGGCGACGTAGACGGCGTGCAAGGACCGGAATTGATGGATCGGATGCTGCGCCATGCCGAACGCTTTAATACCGAAGTGATCTTCGACCACATCCACACCGCCAACCTGTCGAAAAAACCGTACACGCTGACCGGCGACTCCGGTGTTTACACCTGCGACGCACTGATCGTCGCTACCGGCGCCTCTGCAAAATATTTGGGCCTGCCGTCCGAGGAAGACTTCAAGGGCCGCGGCGTCTCGGCCTGCGCGACCTGCGACGGTTTCTTCTACCGCAACAAACCGGTCGCGGTGATCGGCGGCGGCAATACCGCGGTCGAGGAAGCCTTGTATCTGGCCAACATCGCCTCGGAAGTGATCGTGGTTCACCGTCGCGACAAGTTCCGCTCCGAGAAAATTCTGTCGGACAAACTGATCGAGAAATCCAAATCCGGCAACGTCAAAATCGAATGGAATTACCAGCTCGACGAAGTCCTGGGCGACGACATGGGCGTCACCGGCATTCGCATCAAAAGCACGGCCGACGGCAGCACCAAGGATATCGACGTACACGGCGTATTCATCGCGATCGGCCATACGCCGAATACCGACATCTTTACCGGTCAACTGGAGATGGAGCACGGCTACATCGTCGTCAAAAGCGGCATACACGGCAACGCCACCGCGACCAACGTGCCGGGCGTATTCGCGGCCGGCGACGTGATGGATTCGCACTACAAACAGGCGATCACCTCGGCCGGTGCCGGCTGCATGGCCGCGCTGGACGCCGAAAAATACCTGGACGAACTAACCGGCTAAAGCCACTTCCGATCGCCCCGCTTTGAAAAGCACACCGTTCCGGCAGGGATAGCCGGAACTTGGACGCGGATCGAAGTGCCGGGAAGCTACTGAACCCTGGCATTATTGGCGATTGATATACGTGGCGGTACGTCGCTGCCGAAGCGCTTCAGGCCTCGACGATGGCCTCGACGACCGGTTGGCGCCGATGCTGGCGCGCAAGGCTGGAGTCGGACAATTACCGAGTTCAAGGCGCGCAATTCACCACCAGCTCCTGGCTATACTGGCCAACTTCCTGGTCCTTGGACATGAACACGGCGGTGTAACGGCGCAGTTCCGGCTTACCGGGCGTCAGCAGCGGCCGGCGATCGACGAAGGGCGAGACGGTGGCGCGGCCCAACAACACCCAGTCGCTGTCGATGTCGCGCTGGCAATAAATATTCACGCCGTCGCTGCGGTGCTTCACAAAACTCAGTACCACCACCCCACCGGTTTGATCGTTGCCACTCAATTTGGGGTTGGCCGTGGACAGATCGCCGGCCCGGCTGCTGCTGTCGATACCCAATTGCGCACCGATACCGTCGGTGTAATTGGCGCGCGCCTTGATCCGCCGCACTTCCGCCCGAATCAGGTTTTCGGATGCTTTACGACTGTCGCTCTTGTCGGCGGTGGCCTGCTTGGCGAGCGCGGCGTTGCCGGCCAGCCGCGACTTATCGTGAAAATCGGCGTTCGCCGCCGTCAGCGCCGCCAAGTCGGCGTCCGCCACGCCGTGTTCGGGTTTCAGATTGGCCAGGAAATGATCGAACCAGGCCAGAAAGTCGTGATCGGCGTTCGGGATAAACGTGGATTTGGGCATATTAAATTCCTCGATGAATGAATTGAATCCGCACCTACTCCAGTTTCGCCACCGGCAACACCCGCGACGAGGGTATCGGCGTTTCCATGCCGTGTTTTTATGTTGGAAACACGTCCTTCCGCTGTCCAGTGACGTGCTTCCAAGGTTCCGTGACGTCCTTCCAACCTTCCGTGACGTCCTTCCAGCGCTCCGTGACGTGCCTCCAGCCTTCCGTGTCGTCCTTCCAACGTTCCGTGACGTCCTTCCAGGCTTCCGTGTCGTGATTCTACAACTCCGTGAAACCCGAATCGCCGGAAGCCTTGCCAGCCGTGGCCTGCAGCGGTTTTCCCCCAACGTTGGAAGCGCGTGTAAAAACCGTTCAGGGACGGGCAAGCAAAGCGGCTTACCGCCAGCCGCGTGTCATGCGTCTCTATCCGTTCGCCAGGGCGCAAAGTTAAGCAGTACAACTAGCGGCACAACAGAGGCGTAATATCCTTGAACTATGGAAAGAATAGCCTATAAATCTAAACCAGCATAGAATGGCCACTAACGACTTCGCGCGGGTATTTTTCGATGCACTATGCTTGAGACTCGTTGGGTTTAGGAAGTTTGTCAGTTGGCTTGCCACCCCAAGCCCCAAAAGCCATGGTTCATTGCGTCAATACGCCTGGACAGAACTTGCGGTAAACAGGCAGGCCGATCAAACACTGTTAAACGATAGAAACTCATTACTGCAACATGCAAGGAGCTTAACTCATGCCAATCACAAAACTGATAGTCATCGCCAGTCTGATACTCAGTGCCGAGTCTTTCAACGTTCAAGCCAGCCTGACCAGCTACACCACTAACGGTGTAGATTTGGTGCGTATGAAAGGCGCAGGCTTTGACCTGAGCTTTACTAAAGACGGCAACTTGTTCCAAACATTAGCCAACAGCTATGCCGGCGGCACGTCGGCCTTTGTCACTGCCGTCATCAACGCCTCCGGTGGTAAGATCTACAATACAGATAACGAATACAACACACCATCCGAAAGCAACTATTACTATTTGATTAGTGGCGACTTCAATACCAGCACCGGTAAAATGTCCTGGTTTGGTGCCAAAGCCTACGTTAACTACCTGAACAGCATCCACTACGGCGGCAGCCAACAATGGGCATTGCCAACCCTAATCGAGACAGCCGCGCCAGCATGTGACTTTGCCTTCAGCGGCACCAACTGTGGTTTTAACGTCAACCCCAGCATCGACCCTCTGGCGCAGCTGTATTACGGCGAATTGAGCAAAAAATCCCGCTACTACACCAGCTTTACGGACCCGCAAAGCGGTTACGGCATCTTCGGTAATGACGGCAATCAAGTAGTTGGCGGCGTCGTAGGCCCGTTCACTAACGTCCAATCCCAATCCTATTATGCATACTGGTTGGGTACAGAGTACGCGCCCGATCCCTATGCTGCGTGGGACTTCGATACCAGCGGTGGCTACCAGAACGTCACCTTTAAGGGCATTCCGCACTACGCATGGGCAGTCAGCCCCGGACAAGTGGGCGTCGTGCCGGTACCGAGTGCGGTGTGGCTGATGAGCAGTGGCCTGTTGGGATTGCTGGGTTTGAAACGACGCGGGCACGCAGGATAATTGGGTTATTTCGGGGGGTTAAGGGGCGGTAGCCCCCTACGATTTTTTTTTTCGGGCTTATGGCGCGTTACGAACATTTACAACGGGCTTGCTGCCAGCTGATCTGCGTGCCGCACTTCGTGCGTTCAAAATCGCTCCCAGCGATTTTGTGCCGATTTACCGCGACGTCTTGGCGTTAGCGGTACATTTCGAGCAAATCGTTTCGGGCTTTAGCCGGTATCACAAATACCCCCTGAGCACCGAACGGCACAATGCTCGCCACCGAACCGTCACTTTAATCATCCAAATGAATCACCAAAGCGACAAACAAACTGGCTTGTTGGTTTTGCGCAATTACCTGGAAAAACGGCCACTGTTGATCCACATCGTCAAGGAAGCTCAGGCGTTTAAGAGTTTTAATGCCTGCTGTTGTTATATCGAACAGACCGCTAAAGTTTGCAGACAGTGTGCAGGCTGACTGAAAAGCCAAAGCGGCAAAACGCCGAATCCGGCAGGCAAAAGTGTCAGAATGACTTGAGTGCATTCCCGCTCAAGCCAACGTGCCGAGTTGTATCATTGTGCACCTGTTTCACCCGGCAACGGGTATGACCATACCGTGCGGAACACCTCTGATGTGGATCTAAACGGTAGGTTGCCGATCCGTTCATGGTGAGCGTCGAACCATTCGGGCTTGTCGAAGCGCCAGACGGAATGTCGAATATCAGGGCGAACCGGCATTTCATCGCCCAACAGCCCTTTTTAATCATTCAGCCATCAAGTACCCTACTCATTCGAAACTATCCTTTCTGAGATTGCGGTAGGCCGCGACGGCATAGCCAGCCTCCAATGCGGCCGCCGCGGGGCTATCGGCGCTGACGCCGCCGGCGCCGGGCACCGGCGTAATCCGGCCGGCGTTCAGCCGATACACCATCGCCACCGAGATGCCATGATCCGGCGCGATCAGGCTGTAGCAGGTGTTCAGCCAATGCGGCTCGGTTGGCGGGCGGCCGTTCAGCAGATCGACCACGGCGCGCGCGCAGACCTTGGCTTCGGAATTGGCGGCGAAGGCCGACTTGGGTATCGGCGCGTAATCGGCGGCATCGCCGATTACGTGAATGAATTCGTTGAAGCGCGATCGGCTGGTCCAAGGATCGACCGGGCACCAGCCGCCGGCGTCGGTCAAACCGGCTTGGGTGGCGATGCGGCCGGCGCGTTGCGGCGGAATGATGTTCAGCACGTCGCCTGTAAAGCGGTCGCCGAAATCGGTGACCACCCCTCGGCCGGCGACCTCCAAGCGCACCACCGGATTGTTGGCGATCGACAGCCACTCGATGCTCGCGGCCGGCGTGCCGTAGCCGAAATGCCGCCGCCAGCCGGATTCGAACAATTTTTGTTTGGAGAAGCCGGTTTTGGGATCGAGTATCACCACCTTGGCGCGCGGCTTGTGTTGCTTCAGCCAGAACGCGATCAGGCTGGCCCGCTCGTAGGGGCCGGGCGGACAGCGGTAGGGATCGGGCGGCGCGCAAATCAGCACCCGGCCGCCGTCGGGCAGCGCCTGGATTTGGCGAATCAACAATTCGGTCTGCAGGCCGGCTTGCCAGGCGTGCGGAAAACGCTCGGCCATTTCGGCATCGTAACCAGCGATGGCTTGCCAGTCGAAATCGATGCCGGGTGCCAACACTAACCGGTCGTAGCGCAAGCTATCGCCATCGGCCAGCACCAGTTCACGCCGGTCGGCGTCGATCGCGGCCACTCGGTCACCGATCAGGCGAACTTGGTAATGATCGACCAAGGCCCGATAATCGACTTGCAACTGCGCCGGTTTCAACAGTCCGGCCAAAGTCCAGTTACTGGCCGGACAGGTGATATAAGCAGATTTGGGTTCGATTAACGTGACGTCGATCGTCGGGTCGTAGCAACGAATGAATTTGGCGGCGGTGGCGCCGGCAAAGCCGCCGCCCACGACCACGACATGCGCCCTTGCCGCGCCGCCGATCGTCCATGTTTGACAGGCGCTCAGCGAGCCGGCCGTCGCGACGGCACCAGTTCGCAGAAATCGTCGGCGCGACCAGTCCGCCATCTAGCGTTTTCCCAGGTAATCGGCCACCACCGCTAATTCGGTGTCGCTGTAGCCTTTGGCGATCCGATTCATCAAGGTCGCGGTTTTGCGGTCGTATTTGAAATCCAGCAAAGACTGACGAAGTTTTTCAGCCGACTGGTCCGCCAGCGCGGGCATGCCGGCGTCGCCGTCCTCTCGCGGATGGCAGATCGTGCAATTGGCGGCGATCGCCTCGGCGGCGAAATCGGCGCGCGCGGCGGTGGTCAACACTAGCAGCAGTAAGCCGACAGCCGCCCGCATTCGCTTAGTTCGCGGCTTTTTGCCGGAAAACCTCGTACAGCAACACGCCGGTCGCGACCGATACATTCAGGCTTTCCACTTGGCCCACCATCGGTATCTTTACCAGAAAGTCGCAATGCTGGCGGGTCAGATGGCGCAAACCGCTGCCTTCCGCGCCCATCACCAAAGCCAGCGGCATATCCAGTTTCATCTGGTAGACGGTTTGCTCGGCTTCGCCGGCCGCGCCCATGATCCAGACATTTTGGTCCTTGAACCAGCGCAGCACCCGAGCCAGATTGGTAACCTGATAGACCGGCACCGTCTCGGCCGCGCCGCTGGCTACCTTGCACACGGTCGGCGTGATGCCGGCGGCATTGTCTTTGGTAACTACAACGCCATGCACGCCCACCGCGTCGGCGGTACGCAAGCACGCTCCGAGATTATGCGGGTCCTGAACTTGATCCAGAATCAAATAAAACGGCGTTTCGGTCAGCGCGTCGAAATCCTGTTTTAGCTGATCTTCGCTGCGCATCGCCGGCAATTCGACCGCGACCACGATGCCTTGGTGATTTTTGCCGTCGGCCATCCGCTCCAGCTTTTTGCGCTCGGTTTTCTCGGGATTGACACCCAACTCCGCCAACGCGTCGAGCAGCGGTTTCAAGCGGGCATCCTGGCGTTGGCCGTCGATCCAGGCACGGCGGATTTTGTCTGGAGAATGTTCCAAGGCGGCCTGCACGGCGTGCACGCCGAAAAGCTGAGTCAAACTCATGATTTACGGCGCCGTCTGGATCGGGTAGATTTTTTGGCGGGTTCGGACTTGGCGGACTTGCCCTTGCCCTCGGTCGTTTTGGCTTTGCTGGATTTGGCCTTTTTGGGTTTGGCGTTCTCGGCCTTCTTGCCGGTCTGAATCAATTCGAAGTCGATCTTTTTGTCGTCCAAATTGACCCGTACCACACGGATGCGCACCGCGTCGCCCAGCCGGTAGCGCACGCCGGTTCGTTCGCCGTAAAGCTGATGCTTGCCGGAATCGAACTGGAAATAGTCGTTGTGCAAGGAGGCGATATGCACCAGGCCTTCGACGTAAACGGTCTGCAATTCGACGAAAAACCCAAAACCGGTGACCGACGAAATCACTCCGGCGAATTCCTCGCCGATCTTGTCCATCATATACTCGCACTTCAACCAACTGATCACGTCGCGGGTGGCGTCGTCGGCTCGGCGCTCGTTGGCGGAACAGTGCTCGCCCAGCGCCATCATGTCGGCGTAGTTGTACGCAAAACTGTCCGGCGCCTTGCCGGCCAGCGCGTGGCGGATCGCCCGGTGCACCAGCAAATCCGGATAACGGCGGATCGGCGATGTGAAATGCGCGTAAGCGTCCAGCGCCAAGCCGAAATGACCCTTGGTTTCCGGGCTGTACACCGCTTGCGACATCGAGCGCAGCAAGATGGTCTGGATCAGGTGGGCATCCGTGCGGCCGGCCACCGATTCCAGCAAGTGCATGTAATCCAGCGGGGTCGGTTGAGCGTGGCCGCCGAGATGCAGACCCAGCTCGTTCAAAAAGGTCTTCAGCGCCAGTAATTTCTCGGGGCCTGGGCCGTCGTGTATCCTCAGCAGGCGCGGCAACTTTTTGCGGGTTAGGAATTTGGCCGCCGCGGTGTTGGCGGTAATCATGAATTCTTCGATCAATTTATGCGCATCGTTGCGGACCAGCGGCACGATCTCGGCGATTTTACGCTCGGGCCCGAACACGATCTTGGTTTCCTGCGTGTCGAAATCCATCGCCCCCCGCAATTCGCGTTGCCGGCGCATGGCCTGGTACAGGCTGTACAGCGTTTGCAGATGCGGCACCAAATCCGCGTATTTCTTGGCCAGTTTTTGATCGCCGTCGACCAGTATTTTTGCGACTTCGCTGTAGGTTAGCCGGGCATGGGAACGCATCACGGCCTCGAAAAACCGCGAACGCACCACTAGGCCGTCCTCGCCGATCAGCAACTCGCAAACCATGCATAGCCGATCCACCTTGGGATTCAGCGAACACAAGCCGTTGGACAAAATCTCCGGCAGCATCGGGATGACTTTTTCCGGGAAATACACCGAGGTGCTGCGGTTTTTGGCTTCGTCGTCCAGCGCGGTACCCACCTTGACGTAGTGCGATACGTCGGCGATCGCCACCAGTAACTTCCAGCCTTTCTTGGTTTTTTGGGCATACACCGCGTCGTCGAAATCGCGGGCGTCCTCGCCGTCTATCGTCACCAACGGCAGGTGGCGGACGTCTTCCCTGCCCTGCTTGGCCGATTCCGGCACTTCCGCGTGCAAGCCGCCAACCTCGGCCAGCAAAGCCTCCGGCCAATGGTTGGGCAGTTCGTGCGAACGGATCGCCATTTCGATTTCCATGCCGGGCGCCATATGCATGCCCAACACTTCGACGACCCGCCCCAAGGGCTGATAATGCGCACTGGGTTGCTGAACGATTTCGGCGACGACGATCTGGCCGTTTTTGGCGCCGCCGACGTCCTCCTTGGCGATCAGAACCTCGTGAATGATTTTCTTGTTATCCGGCACCACATAAGCGACGCGGCCCTCGGTGAAGAACCGGCCGACCACTTGGTGGGTATTGCGTTCCAGAATATCAACGACGGCGGCTTCGCGGCGCCCCTTGCGATCGATGCCGGTTACCCTAACCGCGACCCTGTCGTTGTGCATCAGCGGCTTCATTTCCCTGGGCGACAAAAACAAATCGTCGCTGCCGTCTTCCGGTTTCAGAAAGCCGAAACCCTCGGGATGACCGAGTACCCGCCCGTTAATCAAGTTTTGACCGTTGCCGATCATGTATTTTTGCCGGCTGTTGAATACCAACTGGCCGTCGCGTTCCATCGCGCGCAAGCGCCGGCGCAGGGCTTCGAGAGCGTCGGCGGACTCTAACCCGAATTGTTGAGCGATTTGTTGACGCCGCAACGGCTTGCCGGTTTGCTGAACCAGCTGCAGTATCAGTTCGCGGCTGGGAATGGGATGTTCGTATTTTTCGGCTTCGCGCTCGGCGTAAGGATCGACGAACGTTTTGGAATCAGTGGGCTGATCGGAATTGGATGTCATTGATTAGTCGTTTCGGTGTCGGGTCATGCGGCCGGGGTCGCGCATGGGGCGCCCGGCAAACGGATGTTTCAAATAAAGTCATAGCCTTTCTTCTTGCCGTGGGCCGACGGGATATTTTCAAGTATCTGCCGACATTCGAATTGCCAATAGCCCAAGCCTATATTCTTCCGGCCATTCAAAATAATTGGAAAATTCTCGCTCCCCATGTACATCCGTAACAAGTCGCCATCCTTGAGCATGAAAGAATCCATGATAATAAAGCTTTTTTCGCCTTCTTGGTCCTTTGTACCATAAATCAGGGCTTTTTTGCGTTCGGTGTCGGGTTCGGCATCCAGCGCGTGATAAGCCACCGGAAACGCTTGATGGGCAATCACGACCAACTCGAACACCACTTTGCTGTCTTGCTTGGGCAGCAGAATCTTGCAGACCACGCCCAAGGCCCGCAGATGCGGCAAGCTATCGGTTTTTCTAAAACTGACCAAACTGCCGATCGACAACAAGCCTTCCTGCTGCAATACGCAGGACAACGCCCGCTCGGATTCGCTGTGTGCCGGAATTTCCGGTGTCGCTTCATAGCCGGCGGCAATCCGGCCGGTATCCAGTAAATCGTGCGTCGCGTCCAGGCCAATGACTACGTAACGATCCAGCCGATCGGCGAAATACACGGTCCCTTGCGGTTCCCTGCCCTGCCAGCGCTGTATCAGATACTCGAACAGTTCCGGCGACAATTTGTTATGGCTGCCTGGATCGATGTCCAGCGAACTGAATCTGGCTTCGTCCTTGCCGCAGTATTTATCGGTCAACTTGTAGATCTTAGCCAATTTGGTCAGATCCAAATACAATAGGGCCGCCTCGCCGCGTCGGTCCGCCGTCTTGGCGGCCGGCTGAAAGGCCGGGGCAAGGTCTTCGTCGATCGAAATCAGACATTGCACGGCTTGTCCGGCAACCGGTTTGGCTTCTATGTTTACCAAATCGCTAATCTTATCGATGAACTCGTAAACCAGTTGGAATTCCTTCTGCATCAGGCCGGACGGGTAGGCCAGACTGAGCAGCAAAATCTGCTTGTAACTGTCGGCGACCGAGGAATGCTTGGTAAACAGGCCGCGCTGGTCGGCGACCTTGGTATCGTCTTTGCCCAACTTCACCGCCAGTTTGTACAGCGAATGCAGATCTATCCAAATCCAGTCCGGAATCGGGTAACTCATCATGTACTGGCTGACGACGATGCGGCTCAAGCCCTTGATGGTCCGCTGTATCGCCAAGGCCACGGTCTTGCCCTGCAGCCAGCCGACATCGCGCCGGGTCAGGTCCCTGACCACGCTCCAATAACCGATCGTAAACTGGCGCTCGACGACGCACACCAGCCCGAAAATTTTTTTCTCGATATCGCCTTTCGGAAAGCCGAATTTGATCAGACGCGACCGCAAATAATCGTCGATCAGAAAAAAACTGTCCCTGAGCTGCTCCAACGCTTGCAAGCGCTTGGCAGCCGGCATTTCCACCGAAATCAATTCGGACAGCAATTCCTGAAACAAACGAGCGGCCAGACCCGGATTGGCGGCGGGCAACTCGGCGATCCATTGTTGCAGGGCGGTTTCCGAGAAAGTCGCCAGCAAGCGGGGATCGTTTTTTTGTTCGGGTATGACCAGAAAAAAAGAGTTCTTCACGCAAAGTCCAAATTCAATACAACGGCGCTTCCAACCGTTGTCCGGCGAAACTCCGGCCGCCCGCGGTTGCTGACGGCCGCGCCGGCGGCACCAATCAGTACCATTCCAGGCGGGCCGATCGCGGCGAGCGCGGAGCCGACCGGGCGCGACTTGGGTTCATTAGAACAAACCTTCGTCGTCTAGCATTAAGTTCTGTAACGCGCCGATATCCCTTCTCAGTTGTTTACGGGCCAGCAGCTTTTGTTGCACGGCGTCCGGCAACTCGGTAAAGATCACCGTTTGCTTGGCGACCAAAATGTCCACCAGATCGTCGATAACCCTGACCATATCGACATCGGTTTCGGTTAGCGCGCGCTTGGCCCGCACACCCGCATCGCGGTAAAACGCGGCCAGTTCGGGATCGTCATCCGCCAGCCAATCGCCAGCGGCCCCGGTATCGTCGAGGCGCCGGATCGCCCCGGCGGCGTCTCGGGTGACGAACGGCATGTGCCGGTAAAAACGGCCTAGCGCGGCGAAATCGTCAGCGCGCCCAGCGTGACGCCGATGTCGATGCCTCGCCCCTTGCCGGATAAGGCCAGCGAAATTTCGCCGCGCGTCAAGACTTGCGCGTCCACGGATTTGGTAGCGCCGGCGTGCCCTTCCAAGGCCACGAAGTTACCGTAGATCTCATTGAGATTTTTGACTTCCGAAAATACCCCGGTGCCTTCGATTTCCGATTTGCCTATCGTGAAGCCGATACTCTTGGACGCCAAGGCGACTTGGGCGCGCTGGCCGTTGCTGCAACTGATATTGCCGATACCGTCGTATTGTTTGTAGACCAGCGACCAGCCGCTCAATTTGTAGGTCATCGTGCAAGAGGTCAGCGGTCCCGCCGCGGCCGAGGCCGATAGCGCCGCGCATGCGATGCCAAGCACTAGCGGTAAATAGTTGAACGTTCCGATTTTCATTGTTTTCTCCACGTGTTAAACCCCAATTTCCAGCCGGCCAGCCGCCGTCGAGTCAGCCGATTATAGTACAAAGCCGTTTCGCGCTCGGTCAGGGCAAGGCCCCCAAGGACAACACCGAGTTCAGGCCGTCGGCGGTTTCCGCTTGACTCAATTCCGGCGCCAAGATGTAAACCCGCCCTCGTTCGACCTTGCCCTGCATGGTGACGTATTGGGCGATGTGATTGGCCCGGTCCACCGCCAACTCGGTCAAGCGCTGCGGATCGGGATGAAAGATACCTTCCAGGCGCTGTTGAGCGACGCTGTAAAAATCTGCATTCGGATCGCTTTTCAAGCGTGGCTTGCCGAACAGGCCGCGATCCAATTCCTCGGGAAACACTTCGCCGAAAAACTTGGCCAGCAGGCGCCGGTATTCGTCGTCCGACAACTCGAGATACTCATGGCGGATTTTCTGGCCCTGATCGCGCAACTCGCCGGATTTCATTTTTTTCAGAACATCCTTGACCGCATCGTAACGCATCGCCGGCCAATCCTGGGTTTCATAAGCCTTGCCCTTGATTTCCAGCGTCAATTCCGGTTTGGTGGTCAAGGCCTGCCCAAGTTGATCGAGTTTGGCGGACTCCTCGGCCGCCAATTTGGCGCTACCCGGACCGAACTTTACGACACTGTAATCCTTATCCTCGCCGAGCAGTGCCCCAAACATCTTGAACGGCGAAGCCACCGCCTTGGCAATCAGATTGACCAATACGTCGCTAACTAGTGCCCCAAGACTGAATTTCGGATCTTCCAGACTGCCGGAAATCGGGAAATCCAGATTGATCCGGCCGTCGGCGTCTTTCAGTAAGGCAATGGCCAGATGCAAGGGTAGCGACATCGCTTTCGGATTCTCGACGTGGTCGCCCAGCGCCAACTGATCGATGAACAATTTGTTCTGGACCTCCAATTGGCCCTTGCTGATTTTGTACTGCAAATCCAGCGCCATCTGGCCTTTTTCGATTTTATAGCCGGCGAATTCGGCCATGTAAGGCGTAATCAGCGGTAAGGGCATGTGGGTAAACTTCAGGCCGACATCGGTATTGCCGGTTTGGAATTGGTATTTGCCCTTGATATCGACCGACGCCAGATCGTAAACCTTGCCTTGCAAATCGAGTTGCGCGTAGGCGTCTTTCTCAGTCGAAAAACCGCTGACTTCGCCATTCAGGCGTTTCATTTCCGCGACGAAAGGCAAGATCAGCGAATAATCGGCGAAATCGGAGCGACCGTTTTTCATCTCGATTTTGCCGATGACCAATTTCGGTTCCGGGGATTTCACGTCCGGCTTGGTCGGTGCTTCCGCCACTTTTGACCCGTTTTGCTGAGCCGGCGGCTTGACGACGCTGAGTTCGTCAACATTGGTCGTACCGTCTTTCTTGATGTTGAAGCGAAAATAGGGCCGTTCGAATACCACCCGGTCGATTTTAAAATCCCGCTGGTTCAGATCGATGTCGATGCCGGCTAGGGTCAGGTCCGACCACTTCAAGAAATCCTTATTCTTGATTTGATCGCGGGTTACCAGATTGTCGATGTTGGCGTTACCGGTAAAGGTAAGTTGAAATTGATCAGTGGTTGTCAGTTGCAGATTGCCATCCAGATTGACGGCGCCATCCACCAGTTCCAGATTCAAATAGGGATCGAGATAAGCCTGAAACGGCTTGATCAGCAAGTTATCGAGCGTTACCTGCCACGCGGCACCGAAGGGCTGCAAAACGGTATCGCCGGCCAGTTTCAAGGACGCCTTTTGGTTAATACGGGTAGCGAAGGTCAACGGTAACTTGCCTGGATTGGCGCTATCGAAACCGCGCACCGCCAAGGCCAGTTCGGTCAACTCCAGCGTCACCGGCTTGGTCAGACTGTAATCGGTGAACTCGATGCGGTGATTGCTTAATGCCACGTCGTCGACCTTAACTCGCCAAGGTTTGGCGGGCTCCACGGGCGTCGGTGGAGCGGCGGCCGGATTGGACGCGTTGGCGCTTGATTGGCCGGGCTCGGCAAACAAGGCTTGGTAGTTCACCACGCCATCGGCTTGCAGCCAAACTTGGATCGCCGCATCGTCGGCGGCGACTTTAGCGATGGTCAACTGCCGGTCCTGCAGATCGACGGCCACGCCGCTAAGCGTCAACGACGGCAAGTCCAGTAACGAGCGATGCTGGGCCGGCTCGCTGATCGCCCACTTTTTAAGGTCGATAACTCCGTTGTTTAGCGCCAAATTGACACCGCCGTCGTGCTGGCTCAGATGATAATCGGCGGTGACCGACAACTGGCCGGCGTCGATCGTAACCGGCAGCACGTCCTTCGGCGCCAATTTCAGCAATTTCGGGATGACGATACCCTCCAGCCTTAGGCTGCCGGTCGAGACCAACGGCATCAACGTCAATTGTCCTTGCCAATTCAACGTACCGCCGGACGCCAAGCCCACCGCCAAACGCCCGCTAGCGCCGTTCTTTCCGTTGACGGTACCCAACTCGGCGACTTCCAACTGCAGCGGCATCAGCGTTTCGGCGGCATCCTCGCCGGCCAACGCGTCGCGCCAACGGATTTCGCCGGCATCGATCGCCAGCCGGTGAATCAACAGTGGCGGCGGCGAGTCTTCTTTAGCGGGCTCGGACGAAGGGTCCGGCTCGGCTTCGGCAGGCCGCAGATCGGCCAAATTCAAGCGGCCGTCGGCGCGGCGCTCCAGGTTGATGGTCGGTTTGCCGAATTCGATCGCCGTTACCGCCAAACCGCGCATGCCTAGCGACTCCATCGCCTGAATATCCAGAACCAGACTCTCCAAACCGAGTAAATCCTTGCCGTCGGCACCCGTCAAACGTATCCCTCGCAACTCGGCCCGCCATTCGAAAGGATCGAAGGCCACCGTCTCGATGCCGAACTGAGCGCCGGTGGCCTGGTGAACGATTTCGGGCAAGCGGGTTCTCGCCCAATAGGGCAAAACATAGTATCCGGCCACCGCATACAAACCGACCAAGCCGACCAGCGTGCCGCCTATCCAATACCCGGTGGAGCGTTTCAGGACCATGGCACCCCCGTGTTAATGCAGTCGATTCAGAAATTCGGCGTCGATGCGACAGCCGCCGAGATCGGGATAATCGGCCAGATTCTGTTCAAAATCGCGAAACGACGGATGCTGAAACGCCAAACGCACGATGCGGCCCTGAGCCAGTTCGAATTCGAGCGCGCCGCCTTTGTCGCGAGGACTGCCCGGCTTGGTGGCGAACAACAGAATGCCGATATGGGCCAGCGGCTGACCTTGTTCCTGGGCCGGCCTAGCGCAACTGTAACTATCGACGTTCAGACCGGCGAACACCCCGGCCAATTGCGCGGCACTAACGACCACGCCTTCGTCGGGAATCGGCGGTAGTTGCAGCAAGGTTTCCAGGCCGAAATTACTCAAATGGTTTTGCAGCAATACGCTACCGTTGCCGGCCTTTTCGGTATTCAATAGCGGATACAGTTGACGGGCCACTTCATCCTTATCCGGGCTTTTCAGGGCCGCCAGCAATTGTCGGCCCGCCGACTGCACCGGATTCAAGATGCCTTCCTTCTTTTGCCTGGAACTGGCCAGCGCATCCCAGTCCTGCTCGGTATTGACCGCCAGACGCATGCTCTTCATGACCCAATAATCTTCCGGCGCCAAACAGCCGGAAAAGTTGGTGGAACGGTATTGCTCCAACAATTTGGGCCGGATCTCATCGGTCATCGCCCGCTGCATCGAGATATTGAAATTCTTCCAATCCGGCGATTTATTCAGAAAATAGTAGAGCAAGGCGTTGCGGTCGAATTTATTGAACCCCAAGTCCTTCATGACCAGTTTCAGCCGCCGGCACTGAGTCTCGACATCGCTGTAATCCCGCCAATCGGGTTGCAGATTGGGCCGATCGGCGGCATCGATTTGAGCCAGCAATTGCTGGAGACGCTGTTCGCCGTTGGCGGTTTGTATCGGTGTCCGCCACAGTTCTTCCAGAGACAAATCGTGAGCGTCCGGCGTCGCGTCGCCAACGGTTTTCAGCAGCAGGGACGACACCAATTCCGGATAAATCCGCAATTCGCCCAGTATCTTGGTTTCCGACGACCAAATGTTCCAACCGCCTTCGAGCACTTCGTAAACCGGCAAGCGGGTTTGGTTGAGACCTGCGCTGTCGGCGTTAAGTACGACGCCGGCCGGCAGCGTGTGGGTCTCGGAACTGAGCTTGCCGGCCGGCGTCGGCGCTTTCGCGACCACGGGCGGATTGCTTTCCACCCAATTGCCAGCCAACTTCCCCATCACCGCCATGCCGGTACCGACGCCGGTCAACGCAAACAAACCGCTGGCGGTGTTCAGATCCTCGACCAGCTGCGACAGATTAGACTCGTGGCTGTTACTGGTCAGAAAGCGGTATTCAATCTGGGTGTCCTTGGCCGAATCCAAGCGTAACCACGGCGTCAAATTGGCCTTTTTGGTCTCCAGTTTGAAATTGCACCGCCCGGTCGTCGCCTGATAAAGAAATCCGCTGGCTTCGCGCTGCAGCTTCAAGGCATCGTTATGCACCGCGAACACGACCGCGGCCGACAAATCGCCGTTTTCGTAATGACCGCCCATTTCATTGCAACCACCTTTCAATGCGCTGTCGCCCTTGAACTCGAACTCAGACAGCCACTGCACGTAGTAATCGTCGCCGGAAACCGTCGTTTGCCCTCGCAACGGCTTGACGGCTACAGATTCGGTTTTCGGATAATCCACCGCCAATTGCCGAGTGGTGGCGCAACCGACCAGCAATCCACTGACCAGCACCGCTTGCGCGATTATGAAAAAACAGCGTTGCGACATTCAAAAACCTTTTGGAATCTTGCGTGGGTGAAAGCGTACCGGCAAACTAAACGCCGGTTCTTAGGCCGGACTTAAGGTCCGGCCGCCGTTTGACAAACACCGGCTTATTCCGGCGCGCGCACAACGCTGGAATAATAAAGTCTTGCGGGAAGTGTGGCTATCGTTTTGTTGAACGAGGTCCGGTCAAGCCGAACCCTCTTTGAAACGATGAATTTGCCGGCGTTGCTTTTTGTTGGGTTTGAAGGGACGCTCCGAGACTGGGAACGCGGCTTGCTGCTGTTTGTGCAATTCCACCAATTGTTGCCGTTTGGCGGCGCTGGCCTCGTCTTCGACATACAATTGGGCCGCCTCTTGGGCCGGACGGCGTTGCCGATTCAAACCGGTGACAAGAATATCCCAGGTATACTGATCCTTGGTGATGCTGATGCGATCGCCGAGCCGAACATCCCGGCTGGGCTTGCAGCGCTGGCCGTTGACATGCACCTTTCCGCCGCTGACCGCGTCGGACGCCAAGCCGCGGGTCTTGAAAAACCGTGCGGCCCATAGCCATTTATCGATACGGAGTTCGTCTTGCTCACTCAACGGGCAAACCGCTCTCCGCCCAAGCCTTGAAACCGCCGGCCATGCTGACCGTCGCCGAATAACCCATCTGCTGCAATACCTGAGTCGCCAACGCCGACCTGCCGCCTCCCTGGCAATACACCACGGTCGGGGCTTGTTGCCGACCTTGGAAAGCGGGATGTCCGCAAATTTGGAATTCAAGTACGCCACGTGGAATATTGACCGCGCCCGGCAAATGGCCGGCGGCAAATTCGTTGGGCTCGCGGACATCCAGAATCAAATTTGTCGTCAAGCGTTCGCGAGCGGCGGCGACGTCGATCTCCGAAATCTGCTGCTTGGCGGCGGCGACTAAATCTTGCGCGGTAATAGCCATACGGTTCCTCGTTGGGCTGATTAAGTTAGGCTTCCATGTGCTTCTTCAATTCCTTGGGAATAGAGAATACCACTTTTTCCTCTATACCTTTATTCTCGCGGACCAGGGTGTCGGCGCCGCCCCAGGCTTTCAATTGATCGATCACTTCCTGTACCAACACTTCCGGCGCCGACGCGCCGGCTGTGACGCCGACGACATCCACGCCCGACAACCATTCCTGTTTCAGGTCGCGATAGGTATCGATCAAGTGCGCGGATTTGCCGAGCTGTTCGGCGATTTCCCGCAAACGGTTGGAATTCGAACTGTTGGGGGAGCCAACTACCAAAATCAGATCGGAAATTTTCGCCAGATCATGCACCGCATCCTGACGGTTTTGGGTGGCATAGCATATGTCGTCTTTTTTCTGCTCCTTGATCGACGGAAAATGCTCGCGTAGCGCGTCGACCATCACCTTGGTGTCGGTCATCGACAACGTCGTTTGCGTGACATAGGCCAGATTATCCGGATTATTGACTTTGAGGTTTTTAACGTCATCCGGCGTTTCCACCAAATAGATATTGCCGTGCTCGGTGCATTTTTCGTACTGCCCCATCGTGCCTTCCACCTCCGGATGTCCGGCGTGGCCGATCAGAATCACTTCCCGGTCCTGCTTGGCATGCTTGGCGACCTGCATGTGAACTTTGGTCACCAACGGGCAGGTGGCATCAAACACCGTCAATTGCCGCTCGTCGGCTTCGCGCTGCACCTGCTTGGAAACCCCGTGCGCGCTGAACACCAGATAGGAGCCGACCGGTACATCGCTCAAATCCTCGATAAACACCGCGCCTTTTTCCTTTAATCCGTCGACCACGGTCCGGTTGTGCACGACCTCATGACGCACATAAATTGGTGCGCCGAAGGTATCGATGGCTTGATCGACGATTTCAATGGCCCGGTCCACGCCGGCACAGAATCCACGAGGGTTTGCGAGTACGATTTGCATATTCTTGAGTTTTTTACTAGGTTAAGGCATTGGAATTCTAATCCAATTTTGTCTCGGCGACGATAATTCCATCGCTATCGGCATAGAGGTAATGATCTTTTTTGAAATTGACCCCGGCAAACGTGATCATCACGTCGCGGTCGCCTTGACCATGCTTACGACTACGCATTGGATGGGTATTCAAGGCCATTACGCCGATCGGCAGTTGCGCCAACAGTTCCGCGCCGCGCACGCAACCGTAGACGATGATGCCGCTCCAGCCGTTTTCGATCGCCAGAGCTGCCAAGGTATCACCGAACAAGGCACAACGCTTGCCGCCACCGCCATCGATCACCAACACCTTCTCGTTGCCATCTTCCTCCAATGCGCTACGCACCAAGGAATTGTCCTCGAAAACCTTCAGCGTGGCGATTCGCCCGCAAAACCGTTGGCGCCCGCCGAAATGGCGCAGCATGGGTTCGGCGACCTGGAAATTCTCCGCATCGCCGAAGCGATCGCATAAATCGGCGGTCAGAAATGCCAAATCGGCCTCCAAGTCCATCAAAAATAACGCGCCAACAAGCCGTAGCGACAGTCTTCGCTAGGCAAGGGAATTCGCACTTCGTATCCGCCGCCCAAGGCCTCTTGCATCGGATTGCCGTATTTATCCAGCATCCGATCCACAACGATATCCCGATTGCCGCCAGGCAAAATCATTTCCAACCGATCGCCAACCGCGAATTTGTTTTTGACGCTGACATCGGCCAGACCGGTGTCGGGATCGTAGGCGGTGATTTCGCCGCAAAACTGTTGCTGATGGCTCTTGGAATAACCGGACAGATAGTTCTGATGCTCGTGCGTATGATGACGCTGATAAAAACCATCGGTGTAACCGCGACTGGCCAGATTGTCCAGAACACCCAGCAATTGCGGCTGAAACGGCCGGCCGGCCAGCGCGTCGTCGATCGCCTGACGGTAGGTCTGCGCAGTACGCGCCACGTAAAAATGCGATTTGGTCCGCCCTTCGATTTTCAGGCTATCCACGCCGATCTCCACCAAACGCTGCACGTGTTCGATAGCGCGCAGGTCCTTGGAGTTCATGATATAAGTGCCGTTCTCGTCCTCCATGACCGGCAACAACTCGCCGGGCCGACCTTCTTCCTCGAGAAAATAAATCTGATCGGCCAGCGGATGACGCTCGGCACCACCGCAGCTCGCGCCACTCAATCCGTGACTGAGATCGTTCATCGACAACACCGGCCTGTCCGCCAACACGTAATCGCCTTCGGCGGTTTCGTCGGCCGGCTTGGTGTCGTATTTCCAACGGCAGGAATTGGTACAAGTCCCTTGATTGGGGTCGCGATGGTTGAAATAGCCGGACAACAGGCAACGCCCGGAATAGGCGATGCACAACGCACCGTGCACGAACACCTCCAACTCCATGTCGGGACATTGCTGGCGAATCTCGGCGATCTCGTCCAACGACAATTCCCGCGATAGAATGATCCGCTCTACCCCCATGCGTTGCCAGAATTTGACGCTGGCATAGTTCACGGTATTGGCCTGGACCGACAAGTGCACCGGCACGTCAGGCCACTGTTCGCGGGTCATCATGATCAGGCCTGGATCGGCCATAATCAGCGCGTCCGGCCCCATCGCGATAATCGGTTGCATGTCCTTGACGAACGTCTTCACCTTGGCGTTATGCGGAATGACGTTCGCCGCCAAATAAAATTTCTTGCCGATCGCATGTGCCTCGGCTATCCCCTTCGCCAGATTGTCCGCTAGGAAATCGTTATTGCGCACTCGCAAGCTGTAACGCGGTTGGCCGGCGTATACCGCGTCGGCGCCGAACGCGAACGCATAACGCATGTTCCGAATCGTGCCGGCCGGGGAAAGAAGTTCGACGTGTTTCATGTCCATCTCAAAAATCAGGTCAGACGCATTTTAACAAATTATCCCAACCCACATCCAAAGAGGGTTCTCGACAATCCACGCGGATCACGCTTTGCGGTTTGCCAGCAACTCGCGATAAATATCCAGATAGGCCTCAACCATGCGCTCGGCAGTGAAATGTTGCCAATATCTAGCCTCGGCCGCGGCACCCATTTTCGCGACTTCCTCGGGATGCTCCCACAGATAAGTCATCGCCTGTCTAAGTGCTATCGGATCGCTGGGCGGTACGACCATTCCGGTTTCACCACCGATGTTGATAAAGGTCGTGCCGGTGCCGATTTCACTGGAAATCATCGGTTTGCCGAACATCGCGCCTTCCAGTAGAGAGATGCCAAACGCCTCGGAGCGCAGATGGGAAGGGAACACCACCGCATAGCACAGAGCCAGCAAGGCCACTTTATCCTCATCCGGCAAGTGCCCCAGAAAGTGCACATTACTCAAGCCCAACCGCGCCGCTTGGGCCTTCAATTCTTGCTCGATCGGCCCCGCTCCGACGATCACCACCGGATAATCGACACCCCGCATGGCTTCCAACAAGATGTGTAAACCCTTGTAGTAGCGCAACACGCCGACGAACATAAAAAACCGTGGAGCCAAACGCTCCCGCCACGCCTGTATGTTTTCTGTCGAAGGTTCCGGATAGCTGGCTTTGTCTAAACCGATTGGAATGACCCGAACTTTATCGGCAAACGTTTCCAATACGTCACTGGTCGCGAAGTAATTCGGTGACGTCGCGACGATCCTGTCGACGCTACCTAAAAACCGCCGCTTCAACGGCCGATACAACTTTAACAAGTTCCGTTGCCGAATGATGTCGGAATGGTAGGTCAACACTGTGGGCTTGTTGGCGGCCGTCACAAAGTGCACGAGATCCATAAACGGCCAGGGAAAATGGTAATGAATGATGTCGGCTTTCCGGGCCAGCTGGGCAAACCGCAACAGAGCCGAAACCGAAATGCTGGTCGACGCAATTTGCAAATCCATTCGAGCCCGGTGCGCCAAATAGCCGTCAATCGCAATCGTACGATCCACTTTCTCCTGCGTTAACGACAATACGTCAACCTGCACACCGCGCATGCTAGCGCCTCTGGCGATTTGGTGGATGAGTTGTTCCACCCCCCCCATCGTGTCAGGAAATGCTGTCTTGTAAAAATGTAAAACTCTCATTCCGTAAATTATGCACCGTTATCGAGTAACGAGCATAATCGTTCCAGAAACTTTTCTTCCGAAAATCCCGCCGCCCGCGTTTCGCAAGCTGCACGCATCGACGCCGCACGTTCGCGACTCATCGCGACGACCGCATCGGCAATTTGCCCGGGACTCGGGTCGGCCGGCAGCAAAAACCCGCTTTCATTATCGACAATAGTTTCCAGCATGCCACCTTCGGCAACGCCAATGACCGGCTTGCCGGCGGCCATCGCTTCGACGGCCGACATTCCGAAATCCTCATCCAACGGAATGTAAATACAAGCCCTGGCGTTGCCAATCAATTCGATCAAACCCGCTTCACTCAACCAACCGGTGAAATGAATATTGTCGGCACCTTCAGCAAGCCGCTGCAAATAAGCCAACTGCGATCCGCCGGAAGCAACCACCAGGCGCTGACCCGGCAAACCCATAAATGCCCGCACTACCCGCTCGACCCGCTTGTTCGGCTCCAAGCGACCCAGCGACAAAAAATAATCGCCGGCCGACTGCCAACGAAAAGCGTCAACGTTAATCGGCGGATACAAAATCTCGGCCTTGAGTCCGGTTTGCCGATAAATCCTCCGTTGCACATGCGCCGAGTTGGTCAGAATCAAATCCATCCGCGCGACCGACTGCAGATACGCCTGACGATAGAGGTATATCAGCAAACTCGCCACCCAACGCAAAACTGACGGTGCGCGCTGTAAATACTCGTCTTTGCGGTCGAATGCGAAGCGCGGCGGCGTATGGCAATAATAAACCCGTCGTCCCGCGCGCTGAGAACGAACGGCCAACGGCGCGTAAATCCCGCTGTAAATGACCAGCTCGGCCTGTCGAACCATCGGCAACCGCCTCGCGAAAGTCCAAAGAGCTCGCGCTATTCTTGGCCAACGCGTTTCGCGGGATAGCACCCTAATGTCGACATCACTGGTGTCGGCACTCTCGGTGTAATCGGAATATAGCGCCGACACGGCCAAGCCGAAGCCCGGCAAGCCTTTGGCCATCGTAAGCACCAAGCGCTCGGCACCACCGTTTACCTGCATGTAGTCGTGCAAAATCCATCGGCGCGGGGGACGCTCCGCTAGCGGCTCGCTCATGCGTCGTAAATAAACGGTTTGCCGTTCAATATCCCATCGCAAATCAAATCAAGCCCAGGGTCGGCCCCCGGCATCAATTGCTCCAGACTGGTGACATTGACTTTATAAGGGCCGAAACGCGAGATCGGCGCCAGACATTTCAACGGTATCATCCGCCTGAAAAAGAAATGATATGCGTACTTGCGCGCCAATTCCACTTGCTCCGGCGGCAAGCGCCGGGCCAACGGCAAGCTTTCCAACACTTGGCGATACTGATCCGGATCGGAAACGTCGATTGTAAAACCTTTACCGCGACACCACGCTTCGCCGGCAACGACGACCGGTAAGCCGGTGCAAGCCAATTCCAGCGCCGTTTTCGTGCCGAACGCCAACGCACTATCGCATAGCGACATCAGCGCATACGTAGACACCTTATCGTCAGGCAAAACCAATTTGATATGATCGGGCAACGAACCGTAGCGCGCCGCAATCTCGTCAGCCACCTTTTGCCTGGACGGCACGGTGCCTTTGACTTCGGCAGGATGAATTCTAATGACCCATTGCAGATCCGCACGCGAGATAAAGTAGTCGATACTGGCGAACAGCCAATCCAGCATGGACGGAAACGCCGACTGACGAAAATGCAATTGCGCGTCCCAAATCACGTTCGTCAGCAAGCCGACGATGGGCTTGCCGCGTTCCAACCCCAGCCAGTCGGCAATCCGACTGCTATCCAACTCCGCTTCCGACTGGAAACTGATCCAATCGTTTCCACCCGTCCAACGACTCTGTAAATACTTCATGAGGTTTTCATCTTCTGTCGAAGACCAGACTACATCGGCCCATTGCGACGTAGCCTCATCTACCATCGTATGGTGGTAGCTATCGCCATGACTGAACAGTAGGGTCTTCTTGCGGTACGCAGGCCCCCAATTGACAAGCCTAACTCCGGCATCCCGGAGCACAGCTCCGATCGCCCCCTGCGGCACATAAATCCCGTGATGAAACACAACAACATCCGGCTTCTCTTTACCCAACAATCGATACATGACATTTGCGGTAATTTCGGCAGCGTCTTGATAACGAGCGCGAATCGATCCGGAACTATCAGTTCTTGGCAAAGACCCGCAACCGTAGTAGCGCAATGTTCCCGCGAGAGCATGTTCTGACAATCCATTTACAACTTGGCTAGGCAAAGAACTTATGGTGTCGCAACCCAGAAATTCACTATAGCGCAATATTGGTAAACCGAGCGGCGCTAGCATCGCACTAGCTGGAGAAATACAAGATGAGCACAGACTGGAAAGCGGACCTCGATCTACAAAGCTAGATTCCGAAAGCCATTGATGATCGCACTCCTGACAAGCGGGCAGTACACCATCACATAGTAAAAACCGGACATTGGCACCGCGAAGTGTCAGAGCAACTCCCAAAACACTCTCGAGAGCACTGCAAGGCCAATTGGACCCAGTGCTTGTAGCAATGAGAACTTTTAGCCCCGTTTCCGCGAAACGGCGAGCGCCCCCCCATTCATTAGAGTTCTTAAGCCACGACCAATCTGGTCTCACCCCGGAATAAGGGCGATATCGACGCAACAATTGCTGACCAAACAACGATTTGATTAGCTTACTCACAAGGCTGAAAAACACAACATTTACTGGTAGTGGACTAAGAAACGCGACCTTATACCGCCGATTATCAACGACTAATACCACTAAAGAGCACTTAATGGTATTAAAACAGACTCTTGCAAAGGCTTGATAGAACTATTACCTTCAATTATCGGCGGAGTGATATTCCCTTTTGAATCAGTATCTAAGAACAAATAAGCTTTGTCCATTGCGGGGATTACAATCTCAGTCATTTCACCTTTCAACACATCAGATCGACCATTAACTCGGACCTTGATAGCTTCTTGCCCGGGATTTCGAAGCTCGGCCAGCACAGCACCGTTACGCGGACCTTGCCAATCACTCTTGGAAACGCTAAATTCGAGGAAAAGACGGCGTAACCTAGCTTGCCTAACCGCAGCTGGGTTCTCAACGGGGAAGGCATCTTGGCAGGGACGTAAACACTCAACTAGTCGACTTTCAACCCAGGTCATAATTAAAAATTTTGGTCTTACCTTATCAAGGTATTCAATCGGAAATTTCAACTCTGGCGTTGGCGCAACGTTGTTAAGATTGAAGACATCTGTTTCCCTAAAGACCTCTCCAATGTAGGCTGCCAGTCGGTTTGTAAAGCTGTCTCCTATCAGAACAGTTTTCACGAATGGCGCTTGATCATTGGTTAAATATCTAGCTCTTACACCAACCGGAGCAAGCTCAGCGAACTGCGGCGCTAGACGTTCCCGCTGCCTATATCCAGCCAAAGGCACTGATACCCAACTGAGGTCTTTAAAAGGCACACCCATAAGTCGACCGTAAGAAGTTGGTTCTAGATAGTCATCTTTTAATTCCGATGGAGGATATTCAGAGGGAGCCTCGTTAGGGAAGTTCAGACGAAGCTGATAAATTAGAGAATTAAATGCAGCAAAAGTCCCTTGATGATTCGCATGACCATCTGTAGGATAATAAGTTTGAATAGCACTAGACTTTTCTAAAATAGCCTTCTTAACCGGTATAAATTGAATCCCACTATCCCGGCTTAAAAAATCATATACTTGCTCACTCTCTGTTGCCTGTTCTTTAGAAAACCGCAGCGCACTAGGCAAATAATTTGGGCCATAAATACTCAATTTAGATGGCATAAACATAATTACGAGATTTATCCCTCTTTCGGCCAGCCAGTCCCGTCTCTCTATCAGGGAAATCCTAACATTACGCTTATATTCATCGGATAGAGTCCTCGGGGCCAAAGAATGTTGCGTATCGAAATCAGCCCCAAAAATCCAACCATCTCGCCCAATGATTACTTTGTTGTTGAAAGTACTATTAAAAACTCTATAAAGCAACGAGTTGTAAGCTTCAACTAACGGCTTCCGAAATGCAAAATTATCAGAAACAAAACTATCCAATTGCCGAATGAAGGTCTCAATTGAACCGGAGTACTTAGGCATTGATGCCAATTGCCGATTTTCGTCAAGCTTTGATGGCAGCACGTACCCAAGCGAAGTAAGCAACGTATTTGTTGAAATAGCTCCAAAAAACAATATCGGTAAAATAAAAAACCTTACTCGATGCATTGATCAGAACCGAAAATAAATAAATGACTGAAGGGTTCTTGCGGCAATTGTCCCAACACAGGCCAACGTTAACACCGCTAGCGATATATTTCTGCAAAACACCTGGAATGAGTTACCGGAAATTAATTCACTTCCCAAAAACAACGAAAATAGTCGAATTTTCGAAAATGAAAAAATAATAGCAATGAGCAACATCACCCAAATGAAGGGATTAAACATTATGGTTAAATCGCGTTCAAGATAATCAGTTCGCCAAGAAAATAACGCTGAAAAATAATACACAGCGGAAACAACTGTCTCGGCGCGGAACCAAACCCAACCTAGTATCACTGCAGTAAAAGTGTAGGCGTGTCGAAATGGTGACGGCAGCGAGGCCAATGGCTTTTCTAAAAAACTTCGTTCTAACACAAGAAAACCACCATGCCAGATTCCCCAAAGTAAGAAATTCCAACTTGCCCCGTGCCATAAGCCCGTGGCACAAAACACAGTCCATAAATTAAAATAGGTCCTCGCTGGCCCATGTCGATTTCCACCCAAAGGTATATACAAGTAATCACGAAACCAACGTGATAGGGTCATATGCCAACGTCGCCAGAACTCTTGTACAGAACGGGCAGCGTAAGGGTAGTTGAAATTCTCCGGAAAATGAAAACCAAACATTCTCCCCAGCCCTATCGCCATGTCGGTATACCCAGAGAAATCAAAATAAATTTGAAAAGCAAAGCAAAGTAATCCCAACCATGCTATTGGACTGCTCAAATCGGTAGCGGGAGTATTGAATATTCGGTCTACGGGAACAGAAAGCGTATCGGCGATAAGAAGTTTCTTAGAAAGTCCGATTACAAACCTTTCAACTCCTAACGAAAAGTCTACTAGAAGTACTTTGTGGCTGTGTAAATCTGTCGACATTTCACCGAAACGCACAATTGGGCCGGAAATTAGCTGAGGGAAAAATGCCTTAAAAACAGCCAAATTCAACAAATTCCTTTCAAAAACCACTTCTCCTCTTTGGATATCGACTAAATAGGAAATTGCTTGAAATGTAAAAAATGAAACTCCTAGGGGAAGAGTTATCTCTGGAACTGGAATTGATAGATTAGCAAATTGGTTTAATGCCTCCACAAAAAAGCCAAGGTATTTAAAAACAACCAGCACTGCCAAATTGACAACCACACCTATAAGTAGCAGCGTATATTGTGAGCGCGGGAACCGCTTACCACCAATTAAACATCCAAAACAATAGTTAAATAAAATTACAAAAAATAAAACCCCAACAATCACAGGCTCGCCCCACGCATAAAAAATCAAACTTGCAAGCAGCAGAACCCATTTTTTGCATGGCAAAATAAAATACAGCAATACCACTATGGGTAAAAAATAACACAAAAAAATAGGCGATGAAAAAAGCATAATCAGGTTGAGTCTAAATTTCTCAATCGAGCTTCAATTGAACGTGGATTATCGACTATTACAAATAGAAAACATAGTCGTTAAGAAACCTTACCATCAATAAAGCACTTATCCATCACCGTTGACTGTATAATCAATTTTTGGGGTAACGGGCTCAACTTCGGTGACAAAATCGCGAAACTCCCCGAAATCTCGGGCAGCCAGAAAAATTTCCCTGCGATGAATCCGAGTTGGGGAATCGATAAAATCCAAGTGATCGACGCTTCCTGTGTAACGCAAAACTTGATTAAACCCTGATACAAACAACATCTTAATGAGCGCTGCTCTCGATGGAATCAAGGCATGATAAGTCAACCCTTGAGTTTCATTCCGCCCCTCTGAAACCAACTTAAATTCAGCAGCGTCTCCTGGAGAAATCTGAGTTTCAATTAACAAAAACCGGCTGGCAACTTTAGAAATAGAACGAATGGCTGCAAAGGGATTTTCTAAATGGTAAAGCAAACCAAAACAAAACACCAAATCGGCGGAGGGCAAAGATTCAAAAAGGCTATTTGAAGTAACATCGCCAATGTGAAATTTTGCCTCAGGAACGCGCTGACGTGCTTCGTTAACCAGTTCCTCTCTTCCGTCTATGCCTCGAACCAACAATCCTTTTTGTACTAATTTATTTGCAAACCAACCAGGCCCGCACCCCATATCAATACAACTGTATATTGAAGGCAAATTTGAAATAATTTGGTCCGCAGCGCTCCAACGCGCCTCATTTATTTCGATATAATATGACTCGTCAAAAAGCATCTTAACCTATTTAGATCTAATGATTTAAAACTTCCTGTTCCGACCATTTTAATAACGGCCTTACCGTACCTGGTACTTTTGAGTAAGGCCCTAATGACGATAAGACCCCAAAAGGCGCTTCATGCACATATATCGAGAGTGCTTTAACCGCTTCGTCGTGCCGCATAATTTTACCGGTACTAGGTGTGCACAACCCTACCGTAATAGAATACCTACCACTATTGAGCAAGTTAGCTGGTATAACAGCTGAAGCCCGATATTTTCCAATTCTACAATTGTTTAATACAGAGTTAAAATTCGTATATACAGCATTAAAAGCCAACAAATCACCATCAGTAATTACTCTAAAATAAGGCACGATAGTGGCACGATCAAAGAAAACCTCGAATACGACCTCTAACTTGATTTCGTCCGTAACACAAACGGTGGATGTCTGCCTACCCTCGGCATCGTATACGGTTGCTTCAACTAGCCTAGCGTGTGGAGGATCCGGTAAGCCGGGACCCGAAACCTGATTTACAGCTTTTATAGGCTCACTTCCTACACTCACCCGGGAAGAGTTTGAAGAAAGGTTGCTGATCCAACGCTGATGCGAGCTCAGAGTCATACTGTCTTGAGTAAACGCATCGGTAACTTTATCGGCCGCACCATCCATAACGACTTGCCCTCGATCCAGCCAAATACAGCGATTACAAAACCTCCTTACCGAATCCATGCTATGAGAGACAAACAAGATCGTTCTATCCCCGTGGGTTAATTCTTCAACTCTCTCAAGGCATTTTTTTGCAAATGCCATATCGCCAACGGATAAAACTTCATCCAACAACAAAACATCGGGATCAAGATGAGCCGCAACCGAAAAAGCCAGTCTAGCTCGCATGCCGCTGGAATAAAATTTAATAGGAGTATCTATAAATCGCTGTAGTTCGGAAAATTCGACAATATCCTCGAAACGTTGATCGGTTTCTCGCTTGGTCAAGCCATGGAAAGACGCGTTTAAATAGATATTTTGCCGGCCGGTTAAATGGTTCAAAAAACCAGTGCCGACCTCCAACAGAGACGTAACTCTACCTCGAATTCGGGCCTCTCCGGAGCTCGGATACACCACTCTAGAAAGTATCTTCAATAATGTCGACTTACCTGCTCCATTCTTGCCAACAAACCCTAAACGTTCTCCTCGTTTAATTTCGAAACTAACGTCTTTAAGAGCCCATATTGAGCTACTCTCATCTGATGTACCACCGTTAAATAGTCTTGCAATGCCACCCAACACTCCCTTATTAACCGGCTGGGTACTACTATGTTTCCCCAGTTCGTATCGCTTAGAAAGACGATCAACTCTGATTACGTAATCGTCCACCATCACAATCTATCCATAAACGTACGCTCTGCGCGCTGAAAGGCAAAAACGCCAACTCCTGCAAATAATACCGAGATTAAAACAGAATAAAGCCATTCATATAAAGGCAAAGAAAATTCAGAAAATAAAGAAGCACGAAAACCAAGTAGCGCGCCGGATATAGGGTTTAGCATCTGAACACTTTGAGCTGCTTTCGGCAGCATGGAAGGCGCAAAAATGACCGGAGAAATAAATAAACCGATATAAAGTAGCAAGCTTAACAATCGCTCCCAATCGCGGCTCAATGTTGCTAGCGCCGCAAATAAGCAACCTGAGCCGAATGCCAGCATTAGCGTTTGTAGCAACACTACTGGCAATAACAGTAAATTCCACCCGGGAATCATTCGATAGAAACACATAATACCGACTAGCGGCACCATTGTTATTCCGAGACCGGAAAGTTGCGCTACAACACTGGATAACGGACTAAGCAGTCTTGGAAAATAAATCTTCTGCATCAATGCAGCATCCGCGCTGATGGAAGCTGAGGCCCTGCTAACTGATTCAGTAAAGAAGAACCACAAGATTAAGCCACTGTATAGATAGGCTGAGTAAGTAATCGATACGCCGGTATTGGCGTTAGATGCATTACGAAAAAACACAAAAATAATCGTCATCAGGACTGGACGAGCCAAAACCCAAAAAATACCTAAGTGCAATTCTCCAAATTCAGCTTTTGTTTGTCGTATCGACATAGACCATAGCAATCCTCTATAGCTAATCAATTCTCGGAAATTAATTAAAGCAGCACGATTTGGCGCTCGAATAACAATCTCATCTGTAATTCGCATGACGTAACCGCAACTCAATCCGACACGTCATTTACAGAATAACGAGGATCACAGTCCAACTTAAGCGTAGACTTACCGCTCAGGGATTTCTCTCGCGCTGCATACATGATGTCCAAAAAAGTTTTAGCGAAAGCGGCGCAACGTTGTTGGTTATTTTCTTTGACAAAACTTTCACGCTTTAGGTCGGGGCCTGGGGCGCATCGCTCCCACAACAGTATTAACTTCTCAGCCAAATCATCAACATTACCTGCTTGAAAATACGTTCCATATAATGGATTCTGTTCGATATGTGTATCAATATTCGACAAAAGCATGTCTTTTCCAAGCGCAATACCGTCTTCGACGGTTGTGCTCCAGCCTTCAAATTCCGAAGGTTGTAAGGTAAAAGCCGCTTTCCTAAATACTTGAATTTGATCCGATCTTGAAATCAGGCCGAGAATAAAGACTTGATTCTCTATTTGGTGATTTTTCAGCGTTTCCAACAAAGACTGATAATAGTCCTGAGCGCGGTAGTCGGAACAATTTCCAGTACATACTAAAACAATTTCTTTCCCGGCCTGCTTTAATTTCGCCAAAGCCTCGAACACCAAATCATGCCTTTTATGCATAAAAAATTGGTTTGGCAGATATACGAACTTTTCAGGTAGATTGAATTTTTTACAAACATTGCCAGGATCACGACTAAAATCGTCGCTCTCCATCACCGAAACAAAATTAAGAACTCTTATATTTTTATCCGCATATTCCGGAAAAAAATGGTAGAAGTCCTTACGCACGGATTCACTACTCAACACGAGTATTTCGTCTCCTGCCAACATCCTTGCATAATCTTGATTTCGACGCGCTATTTCGTCATCGGAAAAATATTGCGGCAAGCATTTATACTGAAAATCCGGAATCCACAAGACGCTTTCCAAATTCATTGATAGTGGCATTCCTTTTACAGGATAAGCAACTTCGCATTTATCTGCAGAAATATCGAAATAGTCCAGAATGCGCAGAAGCATTTTACAAGCTGATTCGCCAAAAGCTTTCCTGACTCCACCGCACAGCGTTCTGACCCAAGGTGCTTGGCCTTCGAACGCTATGAAGTCATATTTAGAAAATTCCTGCTCGTAGCCCGCATTTTGGTTTTTGCTACCCAGTGATAGCACGATCGATGGCTGTTCAATTTCAGGCAAACAAGAAATCGAGCGGATTAAATTACGCGTATATTGCACACCCCCGATCCAATGCTGACCACCCGTCATTAATAGATAAATTCTGATATTTTTCACCAACATTTCACACTTCTCTATTTAGGTCAGCGGGAGTCAATCGCTTAACGACACGAGCGGGGTTGCCTGCAACAACCGTCCACGGCTCCACATCTTTCGTAACTACTGCTCGGGCCGCCACTACAGCACCTTCACCAATAGTCACGCCTTTTAAAACCACGGCGTCAAAACCGATCCAAACGTAATCGCCAATTGAAACTGCTTTCTTATCAACAACGGTCCAATTTTTATTTTTTATAAAATTCCCGGTGCCCCAATCGGCTAATTGTTGCTTTTGATCGTTTATTCGTTCTCTGTAGTCTAAAGAATGGGAGTTGTGATCATAAATCGTAATCCCCCATGCCATGGTGACCCAATTACCAACTGTAATCGATTCAGCAGAGATGAATTTTACGCTGCCAAGATAGCAACCATTTCCGATACTCACATATCCGGTATTAGTTTCAAAAATTATTTTGCTTTTGAGTATGCAATCGTCACCGATCTCGACACAGACGTCGGACCTGTCAACTCTAAACTCGATACCAAAAGCTTTGTCTAGAATGGAGTTTCCACATTTCACCGATGAATGTTTCTTGGCAATCTTGCCGTTAAAGCTGCCAGCACCGCTGATATTAACTGGAGTGCCTATAATTTCCGGCCTAGCATTTATAACCAATCTTCGTGCAATTTTATTCAATATACTCTTCACGTCCTTCCTCTTCTGGATAAATAAAAGGCACTCCTTCGAGAATTCCTTGGCAAACCACATCTAAACCCAAACTACGGCCTGGTTTCAGATCGTCAAAACCATCAGTAAGACTGATTTTAAACGGTGGAAAGCCTTCGTTTGGCATTAACATCGGCAAAGGTATCATCCTTCGGAAAAAAAAGTGATATGCATATTTTCGGGCACGTTCGGTCGCGACCATATCCATTCGTTGCCTAATTGGGAGGCGATCCAATATTTCATAATACTCGCTCTTGGAATTAGCATCCATGGTTATTCCTTTACCTCTAACCCAGGCTTCCCCCCCAACAATTACCGGTATTCCTCTTGCTGCTAGTTCGACACCTGTTTTGGTTCCATAAATTATGACCGAATCGCAAACATCCATTACAGCATAAGTGCTGATTGGGCTTTCAGGACCGATAATATAAAGGTTAGCCGGTAGGCGATCAAAGCGCTTATTGATTTCATCCACGACTTTTTGTCGCGATTTGACCGTGCCTCTAATTTCAGCGGGATGTACTCTTATAACTAATTGAATATCGGAACGCTCGGAAAAATATTCGATACTTGCCATTATCCATTCGAGCATATTCTCAAAGGCATTTGCCTTAAAATGCAGTTGAGCATCCCAGACCACGTTAGTCAGCAACCCAATAATAGGCTTGTTTTTATCTAGGCCTAACTCAGACGCAATTTTCGCCATTTCCTCTTCTGGCTTCTCATGGAACCATATCCAATCCCGAGTTCCATGCGCTCTACTCTCTAAATAACTAATTGTTTGTTTATCCAGCTGTTCACTCCACTGAATTTTTTCCCAATCAGCTACTGGCTCGGTAATCATCGTGTGGTGATATGTATCGCCATGACTGAATATAAACCGCTGCTTTCGATACGCGGTTACCCAATTAACGACTCGTACTCCCTTGCTTCTAGCGACTTCTCCTACGATACCCAGAGGAATATAAATCCCGTGACTGAATACAGCGACATCGTAAATCCGCGCTTCTAATAATCGAGTGACCGCGAAGGCGGCAAGTACCGCAGCCTCGAGAAATCGCCGCAAAACGGGTTCAGCAGTAGGCTCGCCTTCCAATGTACCTCTAGCGAAGAATCGAAGCGCTCCCGCTAACGCATGCTCTCCAATCGCCATATCGTTGTAGCGAAAATCTTGTATCTCCACGAATGAAGTCTGTTTACTAACAGAGCGAGCGTAACCCTTATCATCATCAGTAATGAAATCGCTATATCTAAGAACCTTTATACCTGCCGATGAAAATGAGTTTTGACTATTTTCGAAGCATCCGTTGCAGTACTTGTCCTTGGGTCCATACTCTACAAATTCATTCAGATTGGGGTAGTTATTGACGTTTCCTCTCAAACAAGCTGGTAATGCCGTGTCACATAAAAGCACTTCCGGGACCGCACCACGAACCGATAACGCCACGGCTAATAAACTCTCTACCGTGGTGGATGGCGAATCTCCACCTATGCTCGTCGCGATCAGCACTCTCTTTTTGGCTGAATCAAACAAACGCTCCTTAGACTGAATGGTTTTACCGTTCAATAACTCGTGCCAGTTTGGAAAGTTTTTATGAACAGCAGCCCCCAAGCTACTGCCGGGGCTATTTCCCAATATTCTTTTTACAATAGATTTAACGCTCTTCTTCATGCAACAAAACTCGTTTAATTCATTTCTTTACAATTATTCAGCTAACGTCCTTAAAACTCAAAATCTATTGCATATCAGGATCGACGGGCAACTGATTAGGCAATAATTGAATTGGGCAATGCTGCCTAAGATGATAAGTTTTACCCATGCTTAAAAGTGGATCAAGAACACTAATGAAACGCCCGCCAAGAATATTCATAAAATCTCGAGTGATTGGAGAGTTCTTTACGCTTCGACCATTGCCACCTTTTAAATTTGAAATACGCGATTTAAAAATACTTTTTACATTCTGTTTAACCTGACTTCCAGAAGATCGAAATTGAAATTGGCGATACTTTTCCAAATAAAGTCTACGTGCGCGCTCATTTTTTTCCCTTATTGCTGAGTATTCACTACTAGACTTATCCGTATTCCAATTTCTGAAATGATGGAGACTAACCGCCTTTGTATATACCAGATCAAAGCCCGAAAACAATACCTTTGCAGTTAAGTCGGGATCGATCCCATAATCTCGAAACGCCTCGCTAAATCCACCAACTGCTTTCAATACATCAGTCGTTAACATGCCTTGATTGATGTTTAATACCCCTATGTCGGAAATCCCACCGATGTAAGGCGCATCGACGAATGGACCCTGCACATCCTTGGTTTTTAAGCCAACCATCCCGATTTCCTTGTTATTCTCTAATATTTTTAAGGCAATATCTAAGCCTCGATTTACTACAACATTATCATCACTTAACCAGCAAACGTAAGGCGTATCGATTTTCGAAAATACATCGTTGTAAGCTTTAGCCTGCCCTAGCAATTTACCTATCAACAACGGTATATTCGTTTCGGAACGAACTGACTCTAAATATTCAACTGTACCGTCGGTAGATCCAGCATCGGTAATATATAACTTATATGGCGTTGTAGTTTCCCTTTGTATACTTTCAACGCAACGTTTTATTTGATCGATTCGATTGTACGTTCCAACGACAATAGATAATTTTGGACCTAAAGAATTCATTGAGATATATATTTATTACAAATTTAATGGTTTAGAGCGCTTATAAAATGCTTAATACCTTCTTCAACATTCACCTTCGAATTGAAACCAATCAATTCCAACTTGCGTATATCACCAACTAATCGTGACGGATCTCCCGCTCTGGAAATACCGGAAAATTCGACTCTTACTGAGTCATTTTTACCCATTTCCTCAACGATCGCTTTAGCTACCAAAGCCACTGTCGTGGGTGCTCCGGTCGCCCCATTCACTACCAACGGCTCACGCGGACTCATATCTGCAATATGTCCTACCAATCGTGCAGCATCGTCAGCATATATAAAATCTCTGCACTCGTCCCCGGTCCCATCAAGCTTTAACACGCTGTTCCCTGACCCTAATTTTCGAGTTATATCCCAAAGCAATTGCTTACGTAGAGTGGGACCATAGATGGAGAAAAAACGTATGATAGCAACGTTTATTCCAAATATTCGATGAGCACCTAAACATAAATCCTCCGCCGCCAACTTATGGAGCCCATAAGGCGACATCGGATGCAATAAACTATCTTCCGCCAAAGTATCATCTTCAGATTCACCATAAACGGCAGCACTTGATGGATATACCAGTAATGCATTTGGTGCCAACCGCCTCAAAGCGTCGATCACCGTTGCCGTGGTAAGCACCGTCCTTTCAAACTCTTTTAACGGCGTTTCCCAGGACTTACCGACAGAACCAGTACCGGCGCAATGAACTAACACCCCCGGTTTTCCTACATGTTCAATTAAAACCGACAATGAATCCGAGTTGATATCTCGTTCAACCCAGTGAGAGATACCCCATATTGAAGGCGTAAAGTTTTCTGCGGCATGCCCAATGCCAGACACCAACCAACCTTGATTAGCAAAATGACGTGCGACATAACGCCCCAAAAATCCGCTTGCACCGGTAATAATGATATGTCTAGTCACCGAAAACACCTTTTTTGATCATTTGCTTTTTTATTATAAGTATCAATCCAAACAACCTCATTCTTTACAGTCGATTCTTCGAATTTAATTCAAACCTATTTGAAACTAGTTTCGTCAAGTTTCTCTTTCAACGCCTTTTTCTCCGCCTGGCACGAAGCTAACTTATCCGTGGTTTTCGCGAGTTTTTCTTTCAAAGTGACGTTGCTAGCTTTTTGGTCTTTTAATTTGCGGCTGGTTTCTGTAAGCTTAATTTTAAAGTTCGCGTTTTCGGCTTGTTTCGCAATTAAAGCTTCAGTCGCTTCAGAAAATTTGGCACGTATTAAACTAGTATCTTCAATCTGCTCCTCTGATTGTTTACTAATTTCCGTCCGTTTGCCTGTAACCGCGTCAACCTTAATTTCTTGAAGTTCCAATTCGCCATTAACTTGGGCGAGTCTGCTGCTCAAGTTAGCTAATTCTTGCAATCGAAGCTTCATCTCCTTATTCAGTTCGTCGAGTTTTGTCTGGAGCGCTCGATTGCGACTAATAATTTTACGATTGAAATCAAGAGCAATATGTTTGTCTATTCTCTCAGCCCAAAGCGCGGCATTAATGTCATCCAGTTCGTTTCCGTCCCTAACCAATAGCTCGGAACGAGCAACGACATGCTTATTCGAAGAATCAAAACGGAAGCCACCATTTCGTAAAGACGACATGCTTTCTGTATTTAATTGCTTAAACGCCTGTCGAATAATCTCCATCTGAATTGTGTCGCGTTTTAGCAGAAAATAATTTCTGGTTTGTCCATCGAGAGTCCGTCTCACAACTTGACTTAACGACTCATCGAAAATTAGTTGGGCAAGCACATTGTCCTGGTTGATGTGAACCGCCCCGTAACCATTGTCGTTCATAGCCTTGAGCATTTCAGACAATCTTGTTGTCCGCTGGTCGTCGAGGTTTTTGTTGGAAATTTCCAACATGATGATGGCGTCGGAATGTGCGAGAGTTTCCGAAGCGCCATCCAAAACCTCATATTCAGCCCCTTCTACATCGATTTTAACTTTGTCTATCCGATCGACGCCATGCTCGCGCATCACAGAATCGAGCCTGCGAATCGGCAAATTCAGAATCTCGGCTGTTTCGGATCGGTTTGTGTCGAATATGCCGCTAAACGACGGATTGGCGGCCGCATAAAACTTAACTTCACCATCATAACTACCAACACATGCGCCGATCCGAGTTACACGCTCCTCGAGCGCATTCAATTGGAGGTTTTCCTTCAACAAGGACATGGACCGCTCGTCGGGTTCGAACGCATAGACTCGACCGGCATCGCCTAGTCGTTTTGCGGCCCCAAGTGTATACATTCCGAAATTGGCGCCGATATCGACGACAATATCTTCCGGATTCAGGATCGCCATAAACAAGCTGTAATCCCAAATTTCCTGTACAAACCCGTAGTAAATGTCGCAACCTAAGCGATCGCCCAAATTTACTCGGATAGTCATCGCGTCAAATCCGTCTAATTCCCTGACATCAACCTTTCCGTGCGGATGCAAAGTTTCTCGCCACCGCTGCAAATGCTTGGAGAACATGGATGCGTAGATATTTTCACGCAACACGTCTGGTAAAAGCGCATAAAGCGCCCGAAGTTGTGACTCCGAAATTGATTCGGTAAATTTGTCGGAGAAAACCATCGTTGTTTTTTGCTAAACCGGAACGCCAGTTATGATTTCCACTAGTCGGTCGATTTGAATTCCCAATGCCGCTAACACCTCTGCATTCGCGCCCGAGGGAGGTACGTTTTTCAATCCCATCGAGACGATCGAACCTCTATATTGCTCCCACTGCATCGCCGCTCTGAAAATGGCATCCCCTTGCCCACCGATTTCGTAATGGTTATCGAGGCAGTAAACTTTCTCACACGTTCCGACTGCCGTCCGTAACCAGTCGCTATCCACCTGATTCAACCAAGGCAGATTAATCACTTTTATACCGATACCTTGGCGTTCGGCTGAAATCAGAGCGGCTCGCACGGCGGCGCTCAGTACAACCGGACCCGAACCAACCAGGGCAACGTCGTCGCCTTCAGTCACTACAACTCCAATTCCGCATTTCGGCAGGTAAGCATCCGGCAATCGATACGGAATTTCCCACGGCAACGACACCAAGCGGATATAACAACTACCCGGCGCCTCGTTGATGCACCAATCCAATAACGGCCCGACTTCGGCTTCGCAACTCGGTTCGACGATGGTCAGGTCGGGGATCGCCGCCAGCGCGGAAATGTCGCGCACCGCTTGGTGCGAATGGCCGGGACCGCCGGGTACCACGCCGGCCAGCGAACCGACGTAAATGACCTTGGTATGCTCGGTGGCGTTGTTGTAGATCTGCTCGTTGGGACGGGCCGATAGGAAGCAAGCGAACGAATGCACGATGGGCAACAAGCCTTTCAGCGCCATGCCGCCGGCCATCGACACCATATCCTGCTCGGCGATGCCGCATTCGAAGAAACGCTCTGGATATTGGTCGCGAAACGGGATCAGGCCGGTGTCCAACACCAAGTCCGCGTCCAGCGCGACTAGATTGGGATGTTTGGCGGCTTGTTCCAGCAGCGCACGCGAATAAGCCGGAATCAAACGTTGAGCGGTGTCCGGCGGCGGCGCGGTAGGCTCTCGCTCGATGGCTTCGAACTCTAGCGGTTCCAGCCCCAATTCGGCGACGCGGAGCTTCAATCGATCCATCAACTCCTGCGCGGCGCGGCGGTAAGACGGGCCGTCCGGCGCTCCGCTGTGAAAACGGTACATCGCCACGTCGGAATCCAGCGAGGTGTGCTCCATGAAGGACACACCCTTGCCTTTTACCGTGTCGGCGATGATCACTTTCGGCCTGGCGTCGTCGCGAACCTCGGCCAGGGTCGCCGCCAGCGCCCCGACATCATTGCCGTCGCACCTCGCCACTCGCCAGCCAAAGGCGTTCAGCTTGGCTTCCAAATCGCCCAAGTCCGAGACATTTTTGACAAAGGTATCCGACTGCAATTTGTTGTGATCAATGATCGCGGTAATCTCGTGTAAGCCGTGATTGACCGCCGAGGCCAACGACTCCCAAAACTGGCCTTCCTGCAACTCGCCATCGCCGGTCAACACCATGACGCGACCTTCTTGCTTCAGTAAGCGGTTGGCTTGCACCATGCCCTTGGCCTTGGAAATGCCCATGCCCAGCGAGCCGGTGTTGGTGATCATGCCAGGCGTGCCGACGTCCGGATGGCCAGGCAAACCGTCAATGCGCCGCAATTTGTGGATTAATTCGAACGGCAGTTTACCTAAGGCCATCAGCACTGAGTAATAGCCCGGCGCATCGTGACCCTTGGAACTGAAAAACAAATCGCCCGCCGCTTTCACGTTGTCGGCGATATCCAATTCTTCCAATAGCAACCAGCTGAATATCTCCATGCTACTGAAACTGCTACCGATATGGCCGGAACCGGCGCGAGCGATCATGTACAGCGTATTCAACCGACACATGTCGGCGAGTAGCGCCACGCGCTCGGTTGCCGGCAATTCCGTGCGGCGTATACGCTCGAACTGCGGGTAATCCAAATAATACAGGGTGCCGTCTACGGCTTGTCCGGCTAAATCGCCCATCTAAACTCCAAATTGTTATGCGTCGGCCGAGTACGGCGCTATGTCGATCATCGGTAGGGTGGCTTGACCGTTCGCCAACAAACGTTCTGCCAGCCACCAATCTTCGGGTTCGTTGATGTCATAGCCTTCCAGACCTTGACTGATAAACGGAATGATCGCCTCGCCGGCGATACTGTGTTGTTCCAGCGGCACGCGGGTCCAGGCCAATTCCAGACTGGCATCCTGCGCGTAGACCTCGGGCAATGCCGCGTATTGGCTGCTGTGCCAAGGCGTGTCGCCGTTGCTGAACGGCATCAGCGGCAACATCCGTTGTCCGCGCACCACCCACATTTTGCCTGGATGCTGCTTGCATTTTTCGATGGCGCGCAACGAGTCGGCACGAGGATCGGCGACAAAAGTCTCCCAAGCGCTGCGAATGGTAGTCGGCAAACGAAACGGACTGGTCGGACGCAGAATGCTGAACGCATCGAATGTTCGGCCTTGCTGATTTAGTTGCTCCAGCATCCAAACCACCCATTCGATATCAGGCGACTTATCGCCGGAAATTGCGGCATCCCGCAAGAAAGGCACTTCGGCGCCATAATGTCGGGCGACCGCGGCATACTGCTCGCTGTCAGTCGCGCAAATCACCGCGTCGAATACACCGCTGTCTATAGCGGCGCGTACCGAATATGCCAACATCGGATGACCGGCCAATTCCAGCACGTTTTTGTTCGGCACCCGCTTGGAACCGGACCGGGCCGGAATGAACGCCACTACGCGCGGTTTGGAGACGTTCATACCTGATCGTTCCGAACCAAAAAGGAAATATTCTTCAACTCGGAATACACGTCCAATGCCTCGACGCCCGGCTCCCGCGTGCCGTTGCCGGATGCGCCGAAACCGCCGAACGGCATGTGCGGCTCGCTACCGTAAGTCCCGATATTGATGTTCACCACCCCGGCCCTGACTCGTTGGGCAAACCACATTGCCCGATCGACGCTCCCGGTGTGGATCGCCGCAGTCAAACCATATTCACCGGCGTTCGCTAAGGCCAAGGCTTCCTGCAAGCTATCGACCGAATATAGAGTCGCGACCGGCGCGAAAATCTCTTGGCAACTTAAGCCGCCGTTGGGGTCCACGCCTTCGATCAGGGTGGGCTTGACGTAATAGCCGCCCGCCAGCGCCACTGAATCCGGCGCTGCGCCACCGCATAAAACATTGGCTCCGCCGTTGGCAGCTTCGGAAATCGCCGCGAGGGCCGCCGCGTGCTGGCGGGTATTGATCAGCGGGCCCAAATCGCAACCCGCTTCGACGCCCAACTTCAGGGATTCGGCCTTGGCGACCAGTTTTTCGACGAAGGCCGAGTAAACCGAACGAAACACGATGATGCGGCTGCCGGCGGCGCAACGTTGGCCGGCGTTGCTGAACGCCGACAATGCCGCCCAATGCACGGCTTGATCCAGGTCGGCATCGTCGCAAACCACAAACGGATTTTTGCCGCCCAATTCCAGCGAAACCCGCGCCAGCCGCTGACCGGCGGTCGCGGCTATCCAACGCCCCACCGCAGTAGAACCGGTAAAACTGATTACGTCCACGCCAGTATGCTCTACCAAGGCCGCGCCGGCCGGCTGGCCCAGACCTTGAATCACGTTGAATACGCCGTCCGGCAATCCGGCTTCTTTAGTCAATTCGGCAAACAGTAAAGCAATACGCGGCGAATCTTCGGCGGCTTTTAACACCACACTGTTGCCGCAAATCAGTGCCGGAAAGGTTTTCCAGGCGATGTTGGCGATCGGCGTATTCGCCGGCACGATCAAACCCGCGCATCCGCGCGGCTGACGCACGGTGTGACTGTATTTGCCCGGCATGCCGGAAGTCAACGAGCGGGCATACAAACGCATGCCCTCGCCGGCAAAGAATTCGCCTTGCATGATAGCGCCGCCTACCTCGCCCTTGGCGTCTTGCGGCGGCTTGCCGGTCTCGACCGCGATGCAGTCGGCCAGTTCGTTGGCGCGTTGCTTCATCAACGCTACGATGTCGGTCAGGACTTGGCCGCGCCGCACCGGTGTCAGGCCCGACCATTCGGCAAGAGCGGACTTCGCGGCGACCACCGCATGGTCGACGTCGGCAGCGCTGGAACTCGATACTCGATACAACAAACGACCGTTATGCGGATTAAACTTATCCAGCCAAGCCTGGGATTGCGCGACAACGGGGCGTCCCGCTATCCAATTTAAGATGTCCGTGACTGATTCGCTCATGCTTTAAATTGCGGTCCAGCCGCCGTCCACCACTAAGTTAGATCCGGTCATATATTGCGATGCGGGACTGGCAAGAAACAGCACCGCACCGTTGTACTCCTGCTTGTCAGCCATGCGTCCGACCGGAATCCGCCCGCAATAAGCGTCCAAAAATGCCTGCTCCTGCTGGTTGAAGACGCCGGCTATCGTCAACGAATTGACCCTGACGCCCGCTTTGCCCCAATAAGCCGCCAAATAGCGGGTCAGGTTTAAAATGCCGGACTTTGACGCCGAATAGGCTACCGGTTTGAAAAACACCTCGCCGCGTTGGCGACGGTATTCGTACAGACTTTGATCCGGCGACACCACGCCGTAAATTGAGCTGACATTGATGATGGAGCCACGACCGGCCTTCGCCATCAAAGCTCCAAACACTTGACAGCACAGATAGACGCCTTTCAAATTGACGTCGATCACCTTGTCCCAGGAAGCTTCCGGGTAGTCTTCGAACGGGCCGTTTTCTTCCGGTGGCGCCGACGGTGGCGAATCGATCGCGGCGTTATTGATTAATACGCTAGCAACCCCAAAGCGCTCGGCAATCTCGCTGGCCGCTTGTTCCAGAGTGGCCTTGGCAGTGACGTCCACCGGGTAAAATCCAAAATGTTCTGGGAATTCGGCCAGCAAAGCCTCGCTGGCCGGCGAAGTCCTGGCATCCAAACCAACCACGCGGGCACCCCGTTCCAAGAAGGCCCGCGCGTATTCCGAGCCGAGTTGGCCGGATACGCCGGTAATCAATACCAGTTCCCGGCTGACGTCGAACAAATTATCGGCTGACATGAATCATATCCTCCTCAGCCTTGGACTCGGCCTGCTTGGCTTGGACAATGGCATCGCAGATTTCCCTAACCGCGCCGAAACCACCGGGTTTGGCGGTACTGGCAATGACGTAAGGCAAGACGTCAGGGTAGGCATCGGCCACCGCTACCGGTAAACCGACCACTTTGAATGCGGGGATGTCGTTAATATCGTTACCGACAAACAGGGTCTGCGCCGGATCGACACCCAGGTTTCGGCACGTGGAAAGAATTGCCGCCGCCTTGTCTTCGATCGCTTGCAGACAATCGATTTTCAGCTTCTTCGCTCTCGCGGACACCACCGGATTGGCCTCGGTGGAAATAATGAAGGTTTTGACGCCACTGTCGCGCAAGCGGGAAAGGCCCAGCCCATCGCTACGCCAGCAACGGACCGATTCCTTACCCTCTTGATCGACGAAAACCGTGTTGTCGGTAAACACGCCGTCGAAATCGAATACGACGAGTTCGACAGCGCTCAACAGTTGTCGACTAATATTCAATCGTCACCCTCTTTAAGCCGCGTCGATATCGGAATACTGTAAGGCCTCTCCCTTTGCGATATCCCGCTTGGCCACGCAACCGATGACCCGATTGGCTTCCCGCACCGGAATGTATTGAGTCCGAAAAATCCGCCCGGACAGGGCTTCCAGATCGATGGCCTCGCCGGCCTTGATATCCCGGTAGGCGACCAAGGACTTACCTAGCTTTTTAAACACCCGTTCCTGACCCAGCGACTCCTCAGCCTTGCGCGGCATCATCGCCGGTACCCGGTGGATATCTCGTACGAACTTACGAAAACCCTCGTGCTCCAGCGCGAAACTATGGTCGGTGCCTCGCCAGGCACGATTCAGCGTGACGTGTTTTTCGAACACTCTGCTGCCCTTCATGTATGCAATGGGACCGGACAAGGTGCCGTTAAAGTGATCGGACAAGCCAATCGCGCATTGTGGAAATTCCTTAATCAACAGTTCGATGTTTTCCAACCCCAAGCGATCGTATTCGCAAGGATATTCGGAAACGCAATGCAACACCGCGACTTGACTGTTGTGTTCCAACAGCAAATTGACGCTGGCGCGAATTTGATCGATTTTGCCTCCGCCGATACTGATCACGACCGGTTTGCCTTTTTGAGCAATACGTTTGATGAACGGCAAATTGCCCAAGTCAAACGACGCGACTTTCATCAAATCGACGCCAATGTCTTCCAACAATTCGAGGCTCGGCTCGTCAAACGGGGTCGACATGAACTTAACGCCATGTTCCGCGCAATCCTGTTTCAGGATCGACAGCCACTCCGGTTTTAATTCCAGCTTTTCGCGATGTTCGCCGTAGGTGTCGGCAAATGCGTTTTCGCTATCGTAGGATGCTTCGTAAGCGTCTTGAGAAAATAAATATCGATTGTTACGAGTTTGAAACTTGATGGCGTCGGCACCGGCTGACGCAAAAACCCTGATGTATTCCCTGGCAACTTCCAAGTCGCCTTGATGATTTTGACCGACTTCAGCAATGATAAACGCCTTATCGCCCAGCTTCTCTTTTCCAAACATTAGCCCTCCAGATCAGTCGGCGGATGATACCATCCGACTGTACTTTTGGGCAATCCGAAAACTGCATTTGGCGATCGATCGGTGTGGCGCGTTATTACTTGAAGAACCTAACGAATGCCGGATGTTTCACACCGAACGTTCGCGATTAACGATCATAAAGACGCCACATCGCCCCGGCAAATCGAAGTTGTTAGCATGATTCATGCGATTGACAGTGTTCCGATACCTGATTGGGACTGCATCCGTTGACTTTCGCAGTGATAAAGATTGAACTCACGAAAAAATCTCAGCCAGACCCAAAGCGCCTGCCTGCTGATCCTTGCCCGACAAAATCGGCAACTGACCGCCTAGAGGCCACTCAATGCCGATCTCGGGATCGTTCCAAATAATGGCCCGCTCCGCCGCCGGCGCATAGTAATCCGTCGTTTTATATAAAAACTCCGCCGACTCGGACAGCGTCAAAAACCCGTGAGCAAAACCGGCCGGTATCCACATTTGCCGTTTATTTTCCTCCGACAGTATCTCGCCAACCCATTGCCCGAAAGTCGGAGAGCTTTTACGAATATCGACCGCGACGTCAAAAACCTCACCCTGGATCACTCGAACTAATTTGCCTTGCGCATTTGGCGGCAATTGATAATGCAAGCCTCGGAGTACGCCTTTTTGGGACTTGGAATGGTTGTCTTGAACGAAGCGGGGATTCAAACCGGTCAACACCTCAAATAACCGTTCATTGAAGCTTTCGAAAAAAAAACCTCGCTCATCGCCAAACACCTTGGGCGAAAATAAAATCACATCGGATATTTCTAATCGATTAGCTTCCATGAGTTTTCTGTTAATAAAATAAATTAAATGCCGGCAATGCTCTTAAAGTCATCGGTAAAGTCATTGCCACTGGGGTGAATTGAAAGCGCTTGTCGAAAATATTCCATAAAGCGCCCGGCAACCTGATAAAGAACAGGGGCTAGCTCATGTAACGCACTAAAATGTCCGGCAGTTTCCGCGTAATCGATTTCGTAATCATGAGCCGCCAAATTGCGTGCGGCGCGACACAAATGCCAAACTTCCACCGATTCGAGCACATCTATTTTTTTCATAAAAACCCAATACCTTAAGAAAAAAGTCGCTCGATTCTCCCGATAGCAAACTAGCATGGCGCATGGCAGCAGCCAGCGTATCCTGTAGCTTGGCAAACCGCTCATTGATTGCCGCCAGAGTTTCAAACAATTCCACATTCTTTTTCTCCGATCGCAACGTATCTGCAAGTAGTGGCCAATCAATTTTCCGGCTGGAGGCATTCAGAAAATACGCACAGCGCTGTATGGCCTCCAATAAATCAGCCAGACGTTGTTGCTCTGCTAACAGTGCGGCTTGGCTCATTGCCGAGCTTCCAATTTTACCGATTTGGATTTAGCTATCACTTCAAATGGTTTGGCTTCGGCGTCCCTGGATTTGCAAACCAGATCGACGGGCAATCCCAATGCGTGCTCCAACTGCATTTTTATTTGCGCACGCCGAAGCGAAGACGGCAACAAATTGGACTCCAAGAACAGGTCTATATCGCCGCCTTTTGCCCTATCATCAGGCCTGGAACCGAACAAATAAACGTCTGTGTCCTCTCCGGCAATTTGCCAAATAGTTCGCAAGATCAAATATTTCTGCTGCTCGTTCAAACTCATGGCCTAGCATTTTATTTTCGAATATCAACCCGTTTGTTAAAACACCTGCTTATCGAGCAATCCAAGCAGGTATTTTCCATAGCCGTTTTTTGCAAGTGGCTTCGCCAGTTCTTCGATTTTTTCATCGCCAATCCAACCATTGCGCCAAGCGATTTCCTCGGGGCAGGAGATTTTCAGGCCTTGCCGGGATTCTATAGTCTCGATGAAATTGCTGGCTTCAATAAGGCTGGCATGGGTACCGGTATCCAGCCAAGCGTAACCCCGTCCCATGATTTCGACGCTCAACTGCTGCTCGGCCAAATAGATTTTATTAACGTCGGTGATTTCCAATTCGCCGCGCGGCGACGGCTTTAATTCCGCGGCGATATCGACAACCCGATTGTCGTAGAAATACAGACCGGTAACGGCGTAATTACTTTGCGGCTTGATCGGCTTTTCTTCCAACGATGTGGCCTTGCCGGCGGCATCGAAGGCAACGACGCCGTAGCGTTCCGGATCGTTGACGTGGTAGGCGAACACCGTGGCTCCGTTAGCCTGTTCCGTGGCGCCTCTTAGCTGAACGTGCAAATCGTGACCGTAAAAAATATTGTCGCCCAACACCAATGCACTCGGACTGGTCCCGATGAATTCTCGACCGATAATGAAGGCTTGCGCCAAGCCATCCGGACTGGGTTGCACCGCGTATTGCAGGTTGATACCCCAATCGCTGCCGTCGCCCAGCAATTGCCGAAACAGCGGCGTGTCCTGGGGCGTGGAAATCACCAGAATATCGCGTATGCCGGCCAGCATCAGCGTACTGAGCGGGTAGTAAATCATCGGCTTATCGTAAATCGGCAACAACTGTTTCGAGACGGCCTTGGTGACCGGATACAGCCGCGTACCTGAGCCGCCGGCGAGAATAATGCCTTTGCGATTTGCCATGACTAATTTCCTAAAATTTCCGCCAACATCCGCTCCACACCCATTTGCCAGTCGGGCATTTGGAGATTGAACGTGGTTTGCAGTTTTTGGGTGTCCAAACGCGAGTTGAGCGGACGTTGGGCCGCCGTTGGATATTCGCTAGTCGCAATCGCCTTGACGTCGGCTTCGGCGGCTTTCAGGATTTCGCCGTGTTGGCGGGCAACGCTAAACACGTGTTGGGCATAGGCATGCCAACTAGTGGCACCAGCACTGGCCAAATGATAAACCCCGGAGACATCGGGTTTGCAGACGGTAGCTCTTAGCGCATGGGCAGTCACGTCGGCGATCAATTCCGCGCCGGTCGGCGCGCCGATCTGGTCAGCTATCACCGCCAATTGCTCGCGTTCCCGCGCCAAACGCAACATGGTTTTCGCAAAATTGTTACCGCGCGCGGCGTACACCCAACTGGTTCGGAATATCAGATGTTTGGCGCCGGACGCTTGAATCGCCTGTTCGCCGGCCAACTTGCTGCGGCCGTAGATGCCGAGCGGATTGACCGCATCGTCCTCTAGCCAAGGACGTTCGCCGCTGCCGTCGAAGACGTAATCGGTCGAGTAGTGCACTAGCCAGGCGCCGCATAAACGGGCCTGTTCAGCGATGACTTGCGGGGCTGACGCGTTAATCGACTGGGCCGTTTCGGCGTCGCTCTCGGCTTTATCGACGGCGGTATAGGCAGCGGCGTTGACGATCGCGTCCGGAGCGAGCCGGCGAATCGTGTCGGCGATGCCCGCCGCATCGGCCAAATCGCCGCAGTAGTCGCGGCTGTGTCTATCCAAGGCCACCAGCTCGCCAAGCGGTGCCAGGCTACGCTGTAGCTCCCAGCCGACTTGACCGTTTTTGCCAAACAGTAGAATCTTCATACTATTAGGCTTGGCGCTCCGCGTAGTTTTTGTCGAGCCAGGATTGGTATTCGCCAGACATGACGTTTTGCACCCAATCCTGATTCGCCAAATACCATTCCACCGTCTTGCGGATGCCGGTTTCGAAAGATTCGGCCGGCTTCCAGCCCAGTTCGCGTTCCAGCTTGCCGGCGTCGATCGCGTAGCGGCGGTCGTGACCGGGGCGATCGGTGACGTAGGTAATTTGCTCGGCATAGGACTTGCCATCGGCGCGCGCTTGCAGTTCGTCGAGTATCGCGCACAGCACGTTGACGACGTCGAGATTGGCCTTTTCGTTCCAACCACCCACGTTATACACCTCGCCAACCTTGCCGGCTGCCAGCACTCGGCGAATCGCGCTGCAATGATCCTTGACGTACAACCAATCGCGAATTTGCTGGCCGTCGCCATAGATCGGCAAAGGCTTGCCGGCCAACGCATTCTGGATGCACAGCGGAATCAACTTTTCCGGAAAATGATACGGGCCGTAATTGTTGGAACAATTGGTGGTCAGCACCGGCAGGCCATAGGTATGGTGATAAGCGCGCACTAAATGGTCGCTGGCGGCCTTGCTAGCCGAATAGGGACTGTTAGGTTGATACTGGTTGGTCTCGGCAAACGGCGGATCGATTTTTTCCAGCGATCCGTAGACCTCGTCGGTGGACACGTGCAATAAGCGAAACCCGCTTTTGCCGGCTTCATCCAGCCCGCCCCAGTAGGCCCTGATTGCTTCGAGCAGGCGGAAACTGCCGAGCACGTTGGTTTGAATGAAATCTTCCGGACCGTGTATCGAACGATCGACGTGCGATTCGGCGGCGAAATTGACAACGGCCCGGATTTGATACTGCTTCAACAAATCCAACACCAAGCCATAATCGCCGATGTCGCCCCTGACGAAGACGTGCCGGCCGTCGCCTTGCAACGTCGCCAAATTTTCCGGGTTACCGGCATAGGTCAGCTTGTCCAGATTCACGACGGCTTCGTCGTGTTGCGCCAACCAATCCAAAACGAAATTGCTACCGATAAATCCGGCGCCGCCGGTCACTAATAAAGTCATGAGTTGCTGTCGGCCAGTTGCCAAGCCGGTTCAAGATTGGGTTAACCGCATTCTAACGTAGGTCTACCATGACTTGTCCAGTGCTTAAACGCTCAAGGCAAAAACAAACAAAACCGCGCTCCGCCGAGCCGACTGCGGTTATCGACGCGGACATAGCCACTCTGCTCGCCGTTTTTATGTAAAGCGGCAATCACCGACACAAAAAACAAGCCCAGACCGGTATTGCCGCCGATCCAATCCAAATCGACGCTGCCGCTCAGATCGGCGTCGAGTATCTCGGATGGATACCCCTTGCCGTCATCCTCGATCGCCAACCGCAAATAGCCGTCTTGCTCGACGGCGCTGACCAGCACCTTCTCCCGCGTATAACGCAGCGCGTTGTTCAAAATCGTCGCCAACGCATTGCTTACTTGCGGGTAATCGCAAAAACACAACAGATCGTCCGGACATTCGATGACCACCTCGACATGTTTCAACCGCGACAAACGGCTTTGTTGGTCTCTGGCCTCGTTCAGAATGTCGATGACCGGATAGGCGTCGACCATCAAGCAAAACTTATCGGCATCGATTTTATACAGTACCAACAACTGCATCAGAGTGTGATTGATATGGGTCGCCTCGAACTCCAACTGGTTGATGTCCTCGGCACGATCCTGATACTTCACGGCCAATTGCCGGGTCAGTTCCAACAAAATGCCCAACGAATTCTTAATATCGTGGACGGTGGACGCCAGCACCGCCGGAAACATCCCGGCCTGATCCGCCCGCGCCGTCATCGATTAGATCCGTTCCGAATGGGCGTGCAGCAACTTGGCGTACTCGATCTGCAAAATGCCCAATTTATGCGGGTCCACTCCGACCTGTTTGGCTTTCTTGAATAAGGCCTTGGTGCGGCGATTTTTCTCCTCGTCGAAATCGTTGGCTTTCAGATCGTGGATCATGATTTTCAGCATATTCAAGATGATGGTTTTATTGTCCGGCAAGTTGACGATGGCCTGCTCGAACAAATCCAGGGCTTCCTTGAACTTGCCCTGCTTGTACAAAGCCACGCCGCGGTTATTGGCGGCAATCAACGCCTGTTTGGTTTTTTGAATCAGGATTTCCGAATGATTGTGCAGACCAATGTCGCTCTGCATCTTGCGGACGGCGTTGAGAAACGCGTCGTCGTCGATGTGGTATTTGATCAAATCGTACAAAATTTCCTCGGCCTTGCCGTGCTGGTCGTTCTGGAAACAGGCCTTGACCACCTCCAACTGCAATTCCCTGGGCGCCTTGTTGCCGAGCAAGCCCGCCAGCTGGACGGTGCGTTGCAATGCCTTGTCCGCCGCCTCCTCGTTACCCAGTGCCTTGAACACCTCGATTTCCAGCGCGCTAGCCCGCAAATCGGCCTCGGGCTGGTTTGCGTATTCCTTACGCATTTCTTCCAGGACTTGCAGGGCCTGAGTACCCGCATTGCTTCGCGCATAAAGCCTTGCCAACCCGGCATAATCGGCGCTGGAACGATGCACCGAATGCTTCCCCAATTTAACAACGTTTTTATAGGCTTTTTCGGCGGTTTCCAGATTGCCGTTTTTGTCGGCGGTTTCGGCCAATTTTTTCTGCCGCAGTATCGATTGCGGCGACAACTCCAAGGCTTGATGCATCACGTTCTCGACGTCGCCGTACTGGTCCAGCGCCTCGTAGGCCTTGCCCAACCAATCGTAACATTCCATCAGCATCGGATTTTCGGCCATCAAGCTACGGAATCCGGCAATCGCCTGTTCGATGTTATTGTTCTGAAAATCGATGACGCCCAAGCCTATCCTGGCCCAGGACAGCTCGCGCTGGTGCAGCACTTCCTGATAAATCGCCCTGGCCTTGTCGAAATCGCCGACGGAAATCGCCAATTCGGCACGCAATTTCAGCAAATTCAGATGCATTTTCTTGTCGCTCTCGGCTAGCAAGCGGTCGCACTGTTGTATCGCCAGCGGCAAATTGCCCTTATCGATGGCTCGCTCGACCGGCGCCAAAAAATCCTTGCGGGAGAAATTACGACTTAGCCGGCTGATCAATTGCTGCGCGTTGAACGGCTTGGTTAGGTATTCGTCGGGCTTGCCTTCCATCGCGCCCAAGACCGCGGCGGTGGATTGTTCGGCGCTGATCATCACGAACACGCAACGATAGTCGATCAAGCGGCGGAAGCGCGCCTCCTCCAACACCTGCTGGCCGTTCTTGCCGGGTCCCAGGTTGTAATCGCACAAGACGACGTCGAAACGGGTTTTAGTCATTGCCACGATCGCAGCCTGACCGCTGTCGGCCTCGCTGACCTGATCGGCATCCAGCGCGTACAACATCTCCCTGATCGCCTTACGCATCACCGGATTGTCTTCGACGAGCAAGGTCGCCTTGCCTAATAAACTGAATTTCATTGCCGGTTAAACATTAACAAACGGTTCAATCGCACGCTCCGTCAAACTTTATCGTTAGGGTCTTGAAAAAATTCGTCGGCATCCCCAAGTCGCCCCAGTCCGTTTCACAACCTAATTGAGTATAGACATGAGCACTGTTGAAGCCAATAAACAAACCCTGGGTTTCCAAACCGAAGTCAAACACCTGCTGCATTTGATGATTCACTCCTTGTACAGCAACAAGGAAATCTTTTTACGCGAGCTGATCTCCAACGGCTCCGACGCCGCCGACAAATTGCGCTTCGAAGCGCTGGGCAACGACGGCCTTTACGAAGGCGACGCCGAACTGAAAATCCGCGTCGATTTCGACGAAAAAGCCAAGACCATCACCGTCACCGATAACGGCATCGGCATGACCCGCGAGGAAGTCCAAGACCATATCGGCACGATCGCCAAGTCCGGCACCAAGGCCTTCTTCGAAAAACTCACCGGCGACCAAGCCAAGGACAGCGAACTGATCGGCCAATTCGGCGTCGGCTTTTATTCCTCGTTCATCGTCGCCGACAAAGTCACGCTGACCACCCGCAAGGCCGGCGCGCCGCACGACCAAGGCGTGCGCTGGGAATCCGACGGCCTGGGCGAATACACCATCGCCTCGGTGGAAAAAGCCGATCGAGGCACCGAAATCGTGCTGCACCTGAAAGACGGCGAAGACGAATTCTTGAGCGAATGGAAACTGCGCTCCATCATCAAAAAATACTCGGATCACATCAACCTGCCCATCATCATGAGCAAGGAAGTCCCGGCCGAGAAAGACGACGACGGCAACGAAACCGCGCCGGCCCGCGTCGAGGACGACACCGTCAACAGCGCATCGGCCTTGTGGACCAAGTCCAAGGACGACATCAGCGAAGAACAATACAACGAATTCTATAAACACGTCGCCCACGATTTCCAAGACCCGCTGGCCCACGTCCACAGCAAGGTCGAAGGCACCAACGAATACAGCCTACTGTTGTTCGTGCCAGGCCGCGCGCCGTTCGACTTGTGGGACCGCGATGCCAAACACGGTGTCAAACTGTACATCAAGAAAGTCTTCATCACCGACGATCCGGAACAACTGATGCCGCGCTATCTGCGCTTCGTTCGCGGCGTGATCGACGCCGACAGCCTGCCGCTGAACGTGTCGCGGGAAATCCTGCAACAAAGCAAGCAAATCAGCAATATCAAAGCCGGCGCTGTGAAAAAAGTATTGGGTCTGCTGGAAGACTTGGCCGAAAACGACGCCGAAAAATACCAAAACTTCTGGGAAATGTTTGGCAACGTCATCAAGGAAGGCCCGATCGAAGACCACAAAAACAAGGATCGCGTCGCCGGCTTGCTGCGTTTCTCGTCCACCCACACCAACGACAAAACCCAAAACGTGTCGCTGGCCGACTATGTCAGCCGGATGAAGGAAGGCCAGGAAAAAATCTATTACATCACCGCCGACAGCTTCGCCGCCGCAAAAAGCAGCCCGCATCTGGAAGTATTCCGCAAGAAAGGCATCGAAGTCTTATTGCTGACCGACCGCATCGACGAATGGCTGGTATCCAGCCTGACCGAATTCGACGGCAAGCATATGCAATCGATTGCCAAGGGTGAGCTGGACCTGGACAAATTCGACAGCGAAGAAGAGAAAAAACACCAGGAAGAAGTCAGCAAGGACTTCGAGGCGGTGGTCAAGCAAATCCAGGAAGTGCTGGATGACAAAGTCAGCGAAGTCAAAATCAGCCACCGCCTGACCGACTCCCCGGCCTGCCTGGTCACCGGCGCCTACGACATGAGTTTGCACATGGAGCGGATCATGAAGGAAGCCGGCCAATCCGGCGGGATGTTCGGCATGGGCGGCAACAGCAAACCGATCTTCGAAATCAACCCGGACCACGCCATCGTCCAGGCCTTGAAAAACGAGCAGGACGACGCCCGCTTTGCCGACATCAGCCATATTTTGTTCGACCAAGCCATCCTCAGCGAAGGCGGCCAATTGGACGATCCGGCGGCGTTCGTGCATAAGTTGAATGGGTTGTTGCAGGGTCTCTTGAAGTAGGTCGGGTTTACCCGGAGGGCATAAAAGGTGCCAGCCGTAACCCGACACGTTGGCTTTCGATAGGATTTGTAATCCAATCGAGCTATCAGTTTAGAAAGGCCGGGCAACCGGCCTTTTTAGTGGGTGTTGTGTTACATTCACAAAGGACATCAGTAAGTTATAAATGATTACAAACCCATTTATTTATTAGTTAACATACGTATGACTGAAGTTATCAATATTTCCAAGGTGGATATTGCATCAGCCCAATTGGACAGAGCGATACAACTATATGTTGATAAGACAGACTTGATTTCGGCTGTCACGTTAGCTGGTGCCGCAGAGGAAATTCTTGGAAAGCTTGTTAGAGATACAGGAATGAAAAACGCATTTGACGAAGTATTGGATACCCTTTGTGCTATGCACGCGGCAGCGTTTCAAGAAGAACCCAACCGGAAGGTCTATGCCGAATTGCGAAATGGCATTAGAAACGAATTCAAACATTTATGCGCCGGAAAGACGTTAGATATCAACCTCGATTCAGAGGCTGCCAAGTTGATCAATCGTGCCATTGCAAACTATCGCAAGCTCTTTCCAGGAATATACCCACGATTTCGCGAATTTGAGAGAGAGTGGATTGAAAGACAGGCTTAGCCCTTGGCGTGCCGTGAGATAACGAACTGCACGCGAAACAAAGTTTAAATTTTCTCGCCCCCTGTTTCCCTTGTTACCAAGCGCCGCGTGGTAACGCAAGACTCGGCCCCGCCGCGACAAGACTCAAATATCATCCTGTAGCCCAGGCTGGGCAGGGTGATGGCGCCGGCGCGGAGTTTATCTCCAATAAAGATGGTGGCGCAAAGTCAAGTAGCTAACGTGGCTGAAACTATGGTACTTTCGAAACCTTGTCGTTCGAAAAATGGTGGAATTGGCAATCGCCCGCCAATATTTCCAGTGGCAGTGAAAGGCCAATCAGCCCGGTTATTTCCGCGTGGTGCCGAACGCCGCATAATGAACCATGACTAACGTACCCGCGCGCCCTACCCGCCTTGGCATCATCTCCGACACCCACGGCCTGCTGCGACCGCAAGCGCTGGCCGCGTTTCGCGGCTGCGAGCGGATTTTGCATGCTGGTGACGTCGGCAAGCCGGAGGTGTTGCATGCGCTGAACGCGTTGGCACCGGTAACGGCGGTACGCGGCAATAACGATAAAGGTGTCTGGGCCGACGAGTTACCAGTCTGCGCCCGCGTCGAGGCGGGGCAAATCGGAATCCACCTGATCCACGATCTAGCGGAACTTGACGTCGATCCCGCGGCAGCCGGAATTCGCGTCGTCATTTCCGGCCATTCGCACCAGCCGTCGATTTCGGAACGGAACGGTGTGTTGTATGTAAACCCCGGCAGCGCCGGTCCACGTCGGTTTAAATTGCCGATCGCCGTCGCCGAATTGATTGTCGACGCTTCGGTGGTAAAGGCCGAAATCATCGCACTACAGATTTGAAGCACGTGGTTTTAACGATTGCTGCGTAAAACACAGCATACTTGCCACGCCATAATTGCTTGCAAGCTAACCTATTCATCTCGACTAACCGCGATAAAACCAACGACCATGAGTTTTAACTTCAACGCTTACCTTAACCGCATCGGCATCGCTAAACCGGAAACCACCCTCGCCGGCCTTAGCGAACTACAACAGGCTCAGCTCAGTGCGATTCCGTTCGAAAACATCAATCCGCTGTTGGGCCTACTCCCGGATTTAGAAACCGTTGCATTGATGGACAAAATTATCGCCAAACGGCGCGGCGGTTATTGCTTCGAATTGAACAGTCTGTTCGGGCACGCGCTGGATGAACTGAGATTCGCCTATCGCCCCATCCTGGCGCGGGTGCGGATGGGTCGTAGCGAAGGCGGACCGCGTCTACATCTGGCGTTTATCGTCGAAGCCGAAGGCGAACCCTGGTTGGTGGATGTCGGCTTCGGCGGTCCCAGCCACTATCGGCCGCTGCGGTTGAACACCGAACAGGAACAAATACAGGACCATAACCGCTTCCGCTTGCGCCGGGAAGCGGATTCCGGAGAAACCGTGCTGGAGCGGCTACAAGACGACGGCTGGTTTGCGTTGTACAGTTTCGATCTGTCCAGAGTCCAACGTTGCGACTTGGAAGCGGCCAATCTGGTATGTACGACTTGGGACCAATCGCTACTGTCGCAAAATCTGTTGGTTTGCCGCAATACCTGCGCAGGTTGGGTGCAGTTGTTCAATACCCGGTTTTCCCAATTCATCGGCGGCGAGCAACTCAGTACTGCGGTGGAAGGCGCCTCGCACTTACAAGCCTTGCTAAACGAGCAATTCGACATCGAAATCGACGATGACCAATTGGTCCTTCTCGCCAACCGCTTAGCGTTGGCTGGCCACTAACCGCCTCGTAGCGATAATTAGCCGACGTGACGATATTCAACTCGAGCCGAAAAACAAAAAGCCCCGTCGAGTGTCCCCGACGGGGCCTGGACCGAGACGAATCGTTTATTGAATAACCGGTACGGTGGTCGTGGTGGAGCGGTAGTTGGCGACCAATGGCGCGGTGTAATTCGTCGTTCTGGTTTGGTCGGACGAATTGGTATCGCCTTCCGCGAAACCGCAAGCGCTGCCGGCGCATTGCGTGCTCAAATTTGGCGTCGCGAACAACATCACGGACGGACCGTAGTAGCTCATCACGGTACCGAATTTGCCGCTGATACCCCATGCATAGGAATATGAAAATTTACCTTGGAAACTGCTGTACGTACGATCGTGGACATTGCCTAAGGTATGGCCGATTTCATGAGTGAAGGTATTGGCTCCGCAATAGTAATTGGTCATCGAGTCTTTGGAGTAGCCGTCGCCAATAGTTCCGAAACCGAATTTGGCGTTCGCCGCGCCGCCGTTGGCAAAGCCGACGTAGGTGGTGCCGCAGCTGCCGGCGGTTTTTGCGTAGAGCGGTCTAAATAGCATCACCAAATCGGCGCCGTACTTGTTACGGAGCGCGGCAGTGCCGGCAAACGCGCCTTTGTCGTACGCCAAATCGGACAGGGCTTGCGAGTTGGAATTACTCTCCACATAGGTGGTTGGTCTCGCGTGTACCAATCTCAAGCTCATATTAATTCCCGAATCTTTGTAAGATTGGTTGGATACGTCGACCAAATAGGCAATCCGTTGTTTCGCGTACGTTGCGGTTTGGTTGACGGTGGTGTAAAGCACCATCAAATCGACCACCGCATTGCTGGAACTTGTCGTGGTACTGACCGTAGCGTTAGCCGTCGTTTGCACGCTAGCCGCCGCATACGTGGCTTCGGCGGTTTTCGCCTTGGTTTCCGCCGCGACCGCGAGCGCATATTTTTTATCGTAAGACGACTTCAATTGTGTCGCATTGGATTGAGCCGTTTTATTGGTCGAATTAGCTTGACTCAATTGAGCGGTCAAGTTGTTGACATTGGCTTGCGCCGAATTCACCGCCGCTTTTAAAGCCGAATTTTTTTTGTCCTTGTTCAACGCGGTTTTCGCGTTTGCCAAAGCAGTTTTGGCGACGTTTAACGCGTTACCAAGCGAAACGGCCGTTTGCGCTCCGGCGTCGGCTTGAGATTTTGCAACCAGATATTGTTGATACAACGCGTTGGCTTCGGCGGTTAAGGCATTCGCCGTTGCCCTGGCAGTTTCGGCCGCAGTCCGCAGTACGTCCAAATTGCTGGAGTTTCCAACAGCATCGTTCATCGTCACCGATTCGTCGGCCATGGCTTCCTGTTGATCGCCCTCGAAACCGGCGGTTTGCAAGCCGGATTTATCCAAATCAACCACGACCGTTTTACCGTCGACCATTTCGATATTGTAGGCGCCATCCGGTGTGAAAACATTGCCGATTACACCGGCATCGCCTTGGGAGAGATAAACCCGATAGCCTTTACCTTCGTCGTCCAAATAACCGATCCAGGTTGAACTGCCATCCGCATGCTCTACGGCATTATCGTGAACTACGTTGTATTGGCCTATCGGTAAATCCAGCGTAAAGGTTTTTCCGATCGGTACCTCAGATAATTGATCCATCGGCAAATTAACATTCATGACCGAGCCTGGTTTAAAATTTTTATATCGCTCCGGAAGATTATTCGCATAATCCGGTGCGACTACGATCATTTCGGCACCCAGTGAATTGTCCGCGGATTTATTTAAACCACTACCGTTGCGTCCGGTAATGACTACGGTTTTAATAATTCCACTTTCGGCGATTATGCTGTGATTATAGCCGGCGAGTAATTGATGCAATCCCATATTCCAATCGTCGCCAACAATTTTATGCGTAATGGCGTCATTCTCGAGATCGGCATTGATTTTAAAGGTTATACCGGTACGGTTGGCCAATTGATCGGCGGCATCCCGTAAGGTTTTGTTTTGAATAACGTGATAAACGTTGTGGGGCAATTCTTTAATCAATGGCGCTTGGCTGGCCATTGCATTGGCGGACACCACGGCCAAAATCGCGGTCGCAAGTGTTCTTATCTTTTTATATTCTGTCGCTTTCATTTCGGTCACCTTTTAAATTATCATCAGCAGGCACACCAACCGAGCCAACTCTGCTGAATCCGAGAGTTTCCGCTATATTCGGAAATCTCCCAACCAATAAGTATCATCTTTTAAGATGGACACTCCCTTTATTTGAAACACGAAGTTATTGTAGGAATTCACCGAACCGAATTTGTGAAACCGGTCCGGTTTAGCGGGATACACGGAAAAATCGGCCGATTAATCCGCGGGTCTTAGAGACGGCTCACAATTGGCGGAATGCCATTGTTCGCGATAGACATCGTAGGCATACTGCTGGCGAATTTGCAGGCTACCGGCCGACAATGAATAGACATCCGGCAAGTTATAGCCGTTAAAACGATTGGCCTTGATCAGACTGTAGGCGCCGAGCTCGGCGAACACCAATTTTTCGCCCACCTCCGGCACACGCCGAAAACGGTAAGTACCGAATACGTCACCGGCCAAACAGGTAGACCCGGCCACTATCACCGAATGCAAGCCGTATTCATCGCTATCCAACAATCGGGGTTGGCGTTGGTACTCGAAGACTTCCGGATGATGGTTGATCGACGTATCCACGATCAGCACGGTTTTGCCGTCGCTGTCGAAGCGATCCAGCACTGTAGTCACCAAATAACCGGCGTCGCCGACCAAGGCCTTGCCCGGTTCCAAAAACACCGACAATCCAAAGCTTTCGCGCAAGCGTCGCAAGACCTGAACCAACTGGCCGGGTGCGTCGCGGTAACGATAGCCGCCACCCAGATTCAGCCAGTGTAAGGTTGGCGCCTTCATCAGCAACGGCTGGATCACCGCCAGGGTTTTCATCAGCGGGGTGAAATCCGCGCTGTCGAATACATTATGAAAGTGCAAACCCTTAACACCCGGCGGTAAGCCGCCGCTTAACTCGGCGACATCCACGCCCAGCTTGGAATGCGGCCGACACGGGTCGAAGCGCGGGTCGTCGATAAACGAAAGTTTCGGGTTGATCCGCAATCCCTTGGAGGCATACAAGGAGTTATCGGCCAGGCGCTGATACTGGCTCAAGGAGTTGAAGCTGATATGAGTGCAAATTTTGCGCAATTCGGCGATTTCGGCCGGGCGTAGACCCGGTGAAGTCAAATGCACGGTGCCGGACCCGCCCAGAATTTCGTAAGCCCATCGCGCCTCGAACAAGGAACTGACCGAAAAACCGTCGATTCGCCCGCGCAACGATTCCATTAAAAAGCCCAAGGGCAAGGCCTTGATCGAATACAGCACGTGACAGCCGGCCATATCCCGCAAGGCCAACAACGGTCGCAAATTTTCGGCGACTTTGTCCATGTCCAACACAAAAGCCGGCGTCGTCTCGACGCTCTCCAAACACGCTCTAAACATCGTCACCCCTCTCTCCCCCTGCCACGGTAAAGCGCGGCTTCGGTTATCACATAATCCATAAACACATCGTGCGGCTCGGTCACGACGTCGGATACCAATTGAGACTCGTAGCAAATGCCGACCAATAAACAATCGGTTCGAACCTGACTCAACAAGCGATCGTAGTACCCGGCGCCGTTGCCCAAACGCCCGCCGCGCTTATCGAAAGCCACGCCTGGCACCAGTACCAAATCCAGATCGGTGACCGCCACTTTCCGCTCGGGTTGGTAGCGTCTTTCTACCGGCGGTTCCGGAATCCGCCAGGTACCGGGCCGCAACTCGGTTAAATCGTTTAAGCGCCACAAACCCAAGCAGCGCACGCCGCCGGCGTCCTCGGTGCAATAAGGCACGACCACCGACTTTTCCAGCGCCAAGGTGTCGTTAATCGCCGTATGGGTCTGGACTTCGGAACGACAACCGACATACCACAGCACCGTAACGGCGGTCTGAAACCAGATCTGATTCATTAAGCGACATTGGATTGCCGCGCTATGCAAAGCCGGCTCGCGTTGCGCCGCTCTGGCTCGATACGCTTGCCGGCGCTGATCGGCTTTAGTCATGTTCAACCGCCGCCAGCGCTTGCGCCAATAAATCCGGTGTCTCGCTCAACAAATGCAGCGCGTCCTGTTCCTTACGCAGCCAAGTGAATTGGCGCTTGGCAAGTTGACGGGTGGCAACGATGGCTTTCTCCCGAAAGGTCGCGAAGTCGTATTCGCCGTCCAGATAGCTCCAGGCCTGGCGATAGCCGACACAACGCACCGACGGCATCGCCGTATCCAGGTCGCCGCGCGCGCGCAACGCCCGTACTTCGTCGATAAATCCGCCGGCCAGCATTGCGTCGAAACGCCGTGCGATCTTGTCGTGCAAGGTAGCTCGGTGTTCGGGCGCCACGATCAATTTGACATAGCGGTAAGGCGTTTCGACCTCGCCGGCCGCACCGAAAAAACTGCTCAGCGGCCGGCCGCTGAGTTGGTAAACCTCCAGCGCCCGCTGTACCCGTTGCGGATCGTTGGCGTGGATGCGTGCCGCCGCTTGCGGATCGATTTGCGCTAGGCGGGCGTGCATCGCCGCCTTGCCGAATTCAGCCAACTCGCTGTCCAGCCGGCGCCGCAGGTCGGCATCGGCGGCCGGCAATCGAGCCAAACCTTGGGTTAACGCGCTGAAATACAGCATCGTGCCGCCGACAAGAATCGGCAACCGACCGCGTTGCAGGATGTCGTCGATCGCGGCCAGGGCTCGATCGCGGAATTGGCCGGTCGAAAAGCTATCGCGCGGATCGAGAATGTCGATCAAATGATGCGGGATTCCGCCGCGTTCGGCCGGCGTCGGTTTAGCGGTGCCTATGTCCATGTCGCGATACACCAGCGCCGAATCGACGCTGACGATTTCGCCGTTCATCGCTTGCGCCATGGCCACCGCCAACGCCGACTTGCCGGATGCGGTAGGCCCCATCAACAAGACCACCTTGGCTTTGCTCGGCTGCTCCATCATTGACCCCGCATGAAAAAGCGGTCCAGATCCTGGTGGCTCAAGCGTACCCAAGTCGGTCTGCCGTGATTGCATTGACCAATACGCTCGGTTTGCTCCATGTCGCGCAGCAAGGCATTCATTTCGTCGATACTGAGCTTGCGGTAGGCTCTGACCGAACCGTGGCAAGCCATCGTCGCCAACACAGCATTGATTTTCTCCTCGACTTGTCGACTGAAGCCGTCGTTGAGCAAATCGGCCAACAAATCGCGCACCAGCCGATCGACATCGCTCTTCGCCAGCAAGGCCGGGGTCGCGCGCAGCACCACGGTTTCCGGTCCGGAGCGGGTCAATTCGAAACCCAAGTCGTGAAAAAACGCATGCTCGCGTTCGGCAAGATCGGCCTCGGCGACCGTCACCTGCAATTTGATCGGTAGCAACAAAGGCTGGGAGACGATGGCGGACTGATGGTAATGCTGCTTCAAGCGCTCGTAAGTCACTCGCTCGTGGGCGGCATGCGCATCGACCAGAATTATGCCGTCGGCCGTTTCGGCCAGAATGTAGATATTGTGGATATGCGCCACCGCGAAACCCAGCGGCGGCATCGCCGAGGCCGGCGCGGCGGCGGGCGGCGTATCGTCGGTCGGATAGAGTTTGGCGTAGGCCAGGATTTGCTCGGGCACGTTAACCGCCGGCCGCGCCGTTGGCCGGTAAGCGCTTGACGCCGGCTGTCCGGTCCGCGCCGGCGGCTCGGACAAGTCCAACGGTAAAGAGGCTTGCAACGGCGCTGGCGCGGCAGCAGGCTTCGGAACTTGCACTTGGGCATCAGGCAAGCTTTGATGGTCTATCGCGATGCCCCCCTCGCTACCGGGTCGCTGAGCCGCCAGACTGCGATGCAAAGCCTGGAACAAAAAATCGTGTACCGTCCGGCCCTCACGAAACCTCACCTCCAGCTTGGTCGGATGCGCATTCACATCGACCAGTGCCGGGTCCAGCGTCAAATACAACACGAACACCGGGTGGCGACCGTGATACAGGACGTCCTGATAGGCTTGCTTGACCGCGTGCGCGACCAGCCTGTCCTTGATCAAGCGGCCGTTGACGTAAAAAAACTGCTGATCCTGCTGACCGCGCGAAAAAGTCGGCAAGCCTACCCATCCGTGCAACTGCAGACCGGAGGCGGCGTAATCGATCTTCACCGACTGCTCGATAAACGCCGAGCCGCAGATCGCGGCGATGCGTTTTTCCTGCTCGGTCAGGCTGGTGGCCGGCTTCAGATGCAGAATCTCGCGCTGATTGTGGTTCAACACGAAACCGACATCGAAACGGGCCAAGGCGAGTTTTTGGATCAGGCTTTCGATATGAGCAAACTCGGTTTTCTCGGCTTTTAGAAATTTGCGGCGGGCCGGGGTGTTGTAGAACAAATCGCGGACATCCACGGTGGTCCCGGCTGGATGCGGATCGGGTTGCGGATCGAAGTTTTTTTCGGTGCCGTCCGCACTGACCAGCCAGGCGCAATCGGCCTCCGGGGTGCGGGAAATCAAGGTCAACCGCGCCACCGAACTGATGCTGGGCAAGGCCTCGCCGCGAAACCCCATGGTCCCGACCTGCTCCAGGTCATCCAACGACGCGATTTTGCTGGTGGCGTGGCGAGATAACGCCAGCGCCAGATCGTCCTTGACGATGCCGCAGCCGTTGTCGCGAATCCGAATTTGGCGGATACCGCCCTGCTCGATGTCTATCGTGACTTGGTTGGCGCCAGCGTCGAAGCAGTTCTCGACCAATTCCTTAACCACCGACGCCGGACGCTCGACGACCTCGCCGGCGGCGATCTGGTTGACCAGTTGAGGAGGTAAAGCGTGTATCCGCATGGCAAGCGCCCAAAAAGCGCGTATTTTAACGGATAGCGACTCGAACGGGGATTTGGAGCCTTGTCCAATGACACATAAGCCTAGACAAGGGGATGTATGTCCAGTGCGAGATGCGCCTGATGCTGCAAAAGTTGGGATGTGGAGACATGATCGTGACTATACATACTCAAGCACTCAACACGCAGGCTCAAGTGCAAGGCTTCGTTTCCAACAACGAAGCCATCTGGTCTCCGCTGACGGATCGGGCAGCGGCTTACGGCTGGATGACCGATACGCTCAAGCTGTTTCGTTTTTCATAAAAAATATCAAAGACTTGTCAGCATAAATCAATTCAAAAATCCACCCGCATCACCGTCACGGCGTGGCCTCGGTAAAATTCCTCGGCCACGCTCCGCCAACCTAGACGGCGGTAAAAACTCGCGCGATCCGGCGTGAACAAATATAAAGCGCCGACGCCGGCCGCCTCGACTTGCGCCATCGCATGGCGCACTAGTGCCGAACCGACGCCGCGATCGCGAAATTCCGGCGCCACGTAGACGCTGGCCAACCACGGACTCAGTTCCGGCCGGGTATCCATGTCGGATTCGATGATAGCGGCGGAGCCAGCCAGCCTACCCTGCCACTTGCCGACAAAAGTACTCGGCACCAAGTCCGCGCCTAGATAAGCCTGCATTCGAGCGACCCGCTCACTCAGAACGAAGCCGGGGTTTAAGTCGGCCCACTGCTGATGGTGCCAAGCAGCCAAGGTTGGCAGATGCTCGGGCTCGGCCGCTAAATCGATAATGTGCATCGCTGGTCTGTGGCGTTTTTACAAATACCCGAGTGCGCTCGATGACGCGGAAGGCGGCAATTTTAAAACAAAATCGGCTCGGCGAGGTTCGCGGCCGAAACGGTTCCGGTAACGCGCCCGGAAACGCGCTTCGACGCCATTCGGTGCATGCCCGATCCTCGGCGGCCCTCTCTGTCTGGCGCCCCGCTAACTCAGCACCCGTTGCTGTTTGATCTTGGCGTCGAAATGATCGATGTCGCCGATCAATTCGCACCGGGACAAATCCGCCAGGGCGTGTGAGGCGATGTAATCCGCACCGCTGCCGCCCAACCAAAGCTTGCTGTCGAGACTGGCGCCGAGTATCTGTTTTAGTTCCAAGAGCGTCGCTGTTTCCGGCGGCGTCTTCACCAGCCCCATGACCAGCGCGTCCGGACGTAAATGCGCGGCGGCGGCGACAATATCGGCCGCCGGCAAATCGGCGCCGAGGTAATAACATTGGTATTGCTGGGCCGAAGCCACCAGGCAACACAACAGGATTCCGAATTCATGCGGCTCGCCGCTCGGGGTCGCGAACATGATGGACGGGTTGTTAGGCGAGGGTCGGTGCAAATTGTTGACCATCGTCAGCACGATACGCTGCACGCAACTCGAAAACATATGTTCCTGGGCAATGTTCAATCCGCCCTGCTCCCACAAATAACCGACTTTATGCAACGCCGGCAACAAAACGTCTCTGGCGTAGTCCAACGGCTCGCTTGCCAACAGCGCCCGTTTCAACAGTTGCTCGCAACGCTCGATCCGATACTCGGCTAATGCATCGACGATTTGCTCGATCAGCGGCAAAGTGCGCGGCTCGGCCACCGTCGGCGCAGCTTGTTCCTGGAACGCCCGTAATTGCGGGCAATCCATGCCGGCGATCTTACTGATCGGATGGCCGTTGCGAGTCAGATTGACCAGTAAGGTCAGTTTTTCCAAGTCTTGCTGGGAATAATAGCGCCGACCGGTACCGGTGCGGGACGGCGTGATACACGAATAGCGTCTCTCCCAGGCCCTAAGGGTCTCGGGGGTCAAGCCGGTCAACGAGGTAATGGCCTTGATTGAGTACATTGTTCACGTTTTGTACATTATTTTCTTTGACAAATATTCTACAAGGTAGTAACGTTATTGCCAACTTAAAAATAAAAAAAGAAACGCTATGTCAGAGCTCACCGCTTCCAATGCATTCGAAGAGATTCAACCGACGCAAGAATCGGAAACCTCTCGGCTGGCCGGCAAACTGGAACAGGCCCGGCAACATCTGTCCGTCCTGATTCGGAACGACCGGAGCGCCGCACAAGCCCTGGCCGAACAATTGATAAGGCAACTGCAAAAAGGCAGCGATTGTTCCGAACTGGTGGCCTCCAGAAGCCAGCAAGACTATAAGGCCTTGTTGGATACGCTCGCCATCGGTTTGAACGTCGATTGCAGCCACTGCCCGGATCAGAGCGACGACACTGTCGATGAAGAACTTGTACAAGAAGATTACTTTGTACAACTTTTCGAACCGCAAAGACTCAATCAATGCGACGCCATCCGAACTCTATTACCGCTGCTGGACAAGTTGCACTTCATGCCCGTATTTTTATTGGCCGTCGCCGCCAGCGCCGAAGCCTTGATCGAGGATACGGCGTACAAGGCGCGATTGACGGCGGCCAGAAAGGAATTGAAAACCGCCCGTCAACAAATGATCAGCGCCAACACCGGCCTGGTGGCCTTCGTCGCCCACAAATACAAAACCAGCAATCTGAGTTTCGACGATTTGATGCAGGAGGGGCTGGTGGGACTCATCAAGGCGGTCGACCGTTTCGATCCGGATCGGGGTATCTGCTTTTCCACGTATGCGATTTACTGGATCAAACAAGCGATTTCCCGCTTGATCGTCAAGCAGGAGCGCATCGTTCGCCTGCCGGTCGCGCTGGCCGAAAAAGCCAACACCGTGTTCGACGCGATGCGTACCTGTTATTTAAAGAACGAACGTTGGCCGACGCTTGAAGAACTGAAAGCGGGTTGTGATCTGTCGGAACAGGAGATCAAGACCATCAGCAGCTACTACCAAGCGACTCATTCGCTGGACGCGGCGGTCAACGACGACGAAGACGGCCTGGATCTGATGGCGAAAATGCAACAACACCAATTCAGTTTACCGCTGGATGAACTAATAGAAAGGGATTTGGCTCAATACGTCGACAAAGCGGTGGCATCCTTACCGGAGAAGCAAGCGGCCATTCTGACGATGCGTTTCGGATTGCGCGATCATACCGAAATGACCTTACAGGCCGTCGCGGACCAACTGCATGTCACCCGGGAAAGAGTTCGGCAAATTCAGAACGATGCCTTAAAAAAACTGAAACAACAGTTTGGTTTTGACCTTATGCTATTTCTCGAGCCCAGGGACGGCTAACTATAACAAGTAACGACGCAGGTCAGGCTAACACTTAACAAGAGGAGTGATTATGTCATCAGAAAAACAAAATACCGGTAAACACGAGCCGCAGCCGGACTGGAAGCTGGAGGTGGATAAGCAATGGCGACAGTTTTCGGGCAAGGCCAACGATTTTTATAACGATCACAAACACCTGTTTTCCATGTCCAAGGTGGCTTCGATGCTCGGCGGCACACTGGTCGTCGCTTGGCTGGGCAGCGGCTTTTACATTGTTGGAGAAGGCAATCGCGGCGTGGTCGCCCGTTTCGGCGCCTATGCCGACACGACGCTACCGGGCCCGCATTGGCACTTTCCGCTGCCGATAGAAGACGTCACTATCGTTAACGTCGAGCAACAACGCTTCATCGAAATCGGCTACCGCGATTCCAGCCGGTTGAGCAAATCGTCGTTGATTCCGGCGGAATCCTTAATGTTGACCGCGGACGAAAACATCATCAATGTTCGTCTGGCGGTGCAATATCAGGTCAACAACGCCAAAAACTATTTGTACAGCGTCAAGGATAACGAAAACACGTTGAAGCAAGTCACCGAAAGCGTCGAACGAGCGGTGATCGGCCGTAACAACATGGACTTCGTACTGACCGAGGGCCGCAGCCAAATCGTCGCCGAACTAAAGGAACAGATTCAACAAGCGATGGACGACTACCGCACCGGCATCACGATCGCCAGCGTCAACTTGCAAGACGCTCAACCGCCAGAAGAAGTTCAAGGCGCGTTCGAGGACGCGATTCGGGCTCGGGAGGACAAGCAACGCTTGATCAACGAAGCCGAAGCCTATTCCAACGAGATTATCCCCAAGGCCCGCGGTGCCGCGTCTCGAATCATCCAGGAGGCCGAGGCTTACGAGGCTGAGAAACTCGCCAAGGCCAAGGGCGAAACCGAACGTTTCGATCAGTTATTGGTGGAATACGAGAAAAACCCGGCGATTACCCGCAAGCGTCTCTATCTGGAAGCCAAGGAAAAACTGTACAGCAGTACCAATAAAATCATGTTGGGCGCCGACGGCGCCAACCCGATGCTGTACATGCCGCTACCGCAAACCGCCGGCCATCCGGCCAGTTCGGCGACCACCGGCGGAGTAGAAGCCGAGCATAACATCGAACCGTCCGCAAAAGATAAAAATGCCGCCCGCAAAAGCAGCGGCGGCGATTTACGCCCAAGCAGGAGCAAACCATGAGCAGCCGAATCCAAGTCCTGATTCCCAGCAGTCTGTTGTTACTGATTTTGGCCTACATGTCCGTGTTTTACGTCCGCGAACATGAAAAAGCCATCCTGTTCCGTCTCGGTGAAATGGTTAGCGCCGATTACAAGCCGGGACTCCATTTTAAGACCCCCATCATCAATAACGTCAGCACGTTTGATGCGCGCGTGCTGACCTTGGACGCCAAGTCCGAGCGTTTTCTTACCTCCGAAAAGAAGAACGTTATAGTCGACTCGTTCGCCAAGTGGCGAATCGGTGATGTGGGTCTTTTTTACACCACGGTCGGCGGCGACGAGTTTCAAGCGAACCTGCGCCTGGACCAAATCATGAAGGACGCGATGCGTAGCGAGTTCGGCGTCAGGACCATCAAACAACTGATCTCCGAAGACCGCAGCGAGTTGCGCAACACTTTGCTGCAAAAACTGGCGCCGACCGCGGCCAAGTTCGGCATCGAGCTGATCGATATCCGCGTCAAACGCATCGATTTGCCACCGGAAGTCAGCAGCTCGGTTTATCAAAGGATGCGCGCCGAGCGGGAACGGGTCGCCCGGGAATTCCGTTCGCAAGGCGCCGAAAGCGCCGAACAAATCAGCGCCGAGGCCGACAAGCAGCGGCAAGTCATCGTAGCCAACGCCCAGCGAGATGCCGAAAACATTCGCGGCCGCGGCGACGCCGGCTCCGCCGAAATCTATGCGAAAAGTTTCGGACGCAATCCGGAGTTCTACGCCTTTTACCGCTCGCTGCAGGCGTACCAAACCTCGTTCGAGAAAACTCAGGATACCCTGGTGTTGAAACCGGATTCGGACTTTTTCAAATACTTCTCCAGCGAAAAATAAACGGGGAACCGCGCCATGAAAAAATTCTTAATCTTCATTACGATCATCGCGGCGATCGGTATCGTGGTATCGGCGGTGCTCAACCGCAGCCTGCCCGATTACGATCCGCATTACGAAATCTCTTATTCGGATTTCATCGAGGATGTCCGCAACAAAGTCGTTACCGAAGTCGTGATTAGCGGTTACGACGTCGAGGGCCGCCGTCAGAACGGCACCCGCTTCGTCACCTATAACCCGAATGACGCCCGGATGATCGACGAATTGTTGGAATACGGCGTCAAGATCAAAGTCGAAAAACCGCAACCGCCGTCAACCTTATTTCAAATACTGATGTCGTGGGCGCCAACCTTGCTATTGATCGCGGTGCTGGTTTATTTCATGCGCCGTCAGCAAGGCGCGGGTCCCGGCGGCCAAATGGGCTTCGGCAAGAGCCGCGCCAAATTGATGGCCGAGGATCAAGTCAAGGTTCGCTTCGGCGACGTGGCCGGCGTCGAGGAAGCCAAGGAAGACGTCAAGGAGATGGTCGACTTCCTGAAAGACCCCAGCAAATACGAAGCCCTGGGCGGTAAAATCCCACGTGGCGTGCTGATGGTCGGCCCTCCCGGAACCGGTAAAACTCTGCTGGCCAGAGCCATCGCCGGCGAAGCGGGCGTACCATTCTTCTCGATCTCCGGTTCGGACTTCGTCGAAATGTTCGTCGGGGTCGGCGCGGCCAGGGTCCGCGACATGTTCGAGCAAGCCAAAAAGCGCGCGCCTTGCATCATCTTCATCGACGAGATCGACGCGGTCGGCCGCCAGCGCGGCAGCGGCAATCTGGGCAACGACGAACGCGAGCAAACCCTGAACCAATTACTGGTGGAAATGGACGGTTTCAGCGGCAACGAAGGCATCATCGTCATCGCCGCCACCAACCGCGCCGACGTGCTGGATAAGGCGCTGCTGCGTCCCGGCCGGTTCGACCGTCAAGTGCAAGTCGGCTTGCCGGACATCAAGGGCCGCGAGCAAATCCTCAAGGTCCACGGCGCACGGGTACCGCTGGCCGAGGACGTCAACATCAACGATCTGGCGCGCGGCACGCCGGGATTTTCCGGCGCCGAACTGGCCAACCTGATTAACGAGGGCGCCCTGTTCGCGGCTCGCAACAACAAGAAAGTGGTGTCGATGGCCGAACTCGACAAAGCCCGCGACAAAATGATCATGGGCGCCGAGAAACGCACGATGGTGATGAGCCGTGACGATTTGCTGATGACCGCCTACCACGAAGCCGGCCACGCGATTGTCGGCCGCTTGGTGCCCGAGCACGATCCGGTTTACAAGGTCAGCATCATGCCGCGCGGCGGCGCGTTGGGCATCACGATGTTCCTGCCCGAGCGCGATCAGTACAGCGCCAGCAAGGATAAATTGGAGAGCCAAATCTCCAGTCTGTTCGGCGGCCGGGTCGCCGAAGCGTTGATCTACGGTAAGAACAAGGTCACCACTGGCGCTTCGAACGACATCATGCGCGCCACCCAACTGGCCCGGAATATGGTGACCAAATGGGGCTTGTCGGAACGACTGGGTCCAATGGACTACGGCGACAGCGAAGGCGGTTACATGGGTCCGCAATCCAAGCCGATGTCGGAAAAAATGGCGCAAGTGATCGACGACGAGATTCGTGCGGTGGTCGATACGAATTACAACCGCGCCGAGACCATTTTGAAGGAGAACATCGAAATCCTACACAACATGGCGCACGCCCTGCTGGACTGGGAAACCCTGGATAAATTTCAAATCGACCAACTGATGCGCGGCCACCAAATCGCGCCGCCGGAACCCGAGCCGGAACCGGTGGTTGCCGAGGACGCGGATGCGGAGCCCGCCGACGCAAACCCAATAGACGGAAGCCTGGAACCGGGACCGGCCCTGGCGTCTTAACCTTCCTCCTCTATATACCCTCCAAACCTGCAACACTCTTGGAGGGTATCTTTTTCGAGGTGTCGCGATGCAGACCAAAACCCTAGCGGGCAAAACCCTCGACATCGTGGAATTGCTGCTGCAAGTCAACTTTAACGCCGCGGTGTTGCTGGTTCTGATCAGCTCGGCGTTGTCGATGTTCGGCGGTGCCATCTATTTCGAGGATAACAGCGACCTTTACGGTCCGCTCGCCAACAATCTGCGCTTGATGATGTTTTACTTGAGTCTGGTGCAGATTGCCGTCTACAGCTTTTATTTATACGGCAACAGCCCGGCCGCGGTCGCCGGTCTGGGCGTGTTTCTATTATTGTTGACCGCGTCGTTGGGGTTTTACGCTTCGATCAACCAGATCGAAATCGACGAGAAATACGCCGAGCTATTCCTGTACGCCGGCGCATCTCACCTGGTGTACGGCGGTCTAGCGGCATTCCGCCAAGATCGACACGGCGGATCTTCCGCTTCGAGAGGACATTAATTGATGACTACGCAAAGTTAATCGACCAACGGCCGGCACCACAATAACGACAAACCGGCCGACTTCACCAAGCTTGCATTCAGAGAGGGGGACTCCATGCCTATCAAGCTACCGTTCGACGCCACCAGACCGGTCGCCGGCCAAGCCAGTGTCGAGATCGAAAAACCGATCACTGAAGTGTTCGATTTCGTCGGCACCCGCTTTTTCGACAATTACCCGAAATGGGCCGAAGAGTTATTGGCGTTTCAAGCCCTGGACGGCGAGGAGGTCTTCGTCGGCGCCAAAGCTCGACAATGCATACTCGAAAACGGCGAGCCCATCGAATCGGTGTTCGAAATCACCGAATACCAACCCGAAGACACCCTGATTTTTCGCGGCTTGACGTCACCGTATCGGCATAGTTATTTACTCCAAGGTCTCAACGACCGCAGCCCGACTCGCCTGACCTTTCGCTTCGAGTTGCTCAATCTCGACGTGTTCATGCGGCCCTTCGAGAAACTGATCCGAGCCGCGATAGAAGACGGCGCCGAAAATACCGTGGAAAACATTCGCAACCTGATCGTCGCCGAGTCGCCTTAGTCTGGCGTCAAGTTCGACCATAAAAATAAAACGCTTACCGGGAGTAACTAACATGCCTTTCGTAGTCAAAAAAGACAGCGGCATCATTCCGCAAATTCTATCGGCGATACTCGACGAATGCGTCAACGGCGTGACGTTGGCCGATCCCGATCTCGACGATGCCCCCATCGTTTACGCCAACAAGGCCTTCGAGCGCCTGACCGGATACGGTAGCGATGAAATCGTCGGCCACAATTGCCGGTTTTTGCAAGGTGAAGACCGCGATCAGCCGGCCCGCCGCCAAATTGCGGAAGCGATGCGTAAGCATGAATCGGTCGAAGTCGAACTGCGGAATTACAAGAAAGACGGCACCCTGTTTCACAATCGGCTACGCATTATCCCGCTGTTCGATAACAAACAACGGGTGATGTACTACCTCGGCGTGCAATACGACATTACCCAGCAAGTCAACGCCGACCACGAAATCCAAGCCCTCTCCGCCCTGCTGGGCAGCACGCCCGGCCAAACCGGTTAATCCGACGGAGGTGTCCAATGAACGCCGCAATCGATACCCAACCCGCCGCCGCGATCGCTTTTAACCAAGCCTTGTTCGGGCTCGCCATTCTCGCCTTCGTCGCTTTACTGGTTTTGGAAAAACGTCAGCCCCATTTGCCGTTTTCGACCAAAATCTACAAAGAATCGCTGGTGACCAACACCGCCGCCTTTTTAATCAACAATCTGATATTGACGGTATTGCGCGCCTCGTCGCTATTTCTGGTCGCGCAACAATTCGCCGATTTCGGTCTACTTGGCAAGTTGGACAACGGTCCGGTGAAATGGCTGTTGGCCTTCGCCTTTTTCGATTTGGCGATTTACGCTTGGCACTATGCCAGTCATCGCTTCGAATGGCTGTGGCGGTTCCACAAAATCCACCATAGCGACAAGTGTTTCAACGTCTCGACCGGCTTTCGCTTCCACGTCTTCGACCTGTTGCTGGAAATCCTCTACAAATGCGTGTTCGTGGTATTGATTGGGGTGGATGCCTATCTAGTGCTATCGATCGAAATCATCGAACTGTTTTTCATCTTTTTTCACCACGCCAACCTGCGCGTGCCGCACGAGCAGACCCTGTCGCAACTGATTATTACCCCGTCGCTGCACCGCACCCACCACTCTAAATTGCGTAGCGAACACGACAGTAACTACGGCATCGTGCTGGCAATATGGGACCGGCTGTTCGGCACCCGGCTGGAATTGGCGCCGGCCCAGATCGGACTGGACTTGATCGAAGCGGAAAATTTCATTCAATTGTTTTCGCTGGCCTTCATTACCGAACGCCAGTTTCGCAAGTTGCTGCGTTGGATACCCAACAGCAAAAAGCCGTGAGGTCCCGGCCATGTTGATTAAAACCCGCCCGGCCTTTCGCGATCACGACGTGACCGACCCAGCCGTATTCCAAGCCCGCCGCGTTCTTCTGAAAGCCATGGGGCTGGCCGCCGCCGCGCCGTGGACCTTGGCCGCCGCGACCCAAACCCGGCAATCGATAGCCGACGCCAACGCCGTTACCCCGGCCAGGCTGGTGGAGCAATACAACAACTACTACGAGCTAGCTTTCGACAAGGAAAGCGTCGCGCAATTGGCTAGACATATCGCCGTCGAGCCTTGGCAAATCGAAATCGCCGGCGAAGTCGAAAAGCCCGGCCTCTACCGACTCGAGGACTTACTGCGCGACCATCCCCTCCAGGAACGCATCTACCGCTTACGCTGCGTGGAAGGTTGGTCGGCGGTAATTCCGTGGCTGGGCTTTCCGTTGGAGGACTTGCTGAAACGCGCTCAACCGCTGTCCGCCGCCCGTTTCGTCAAGTTCACCTCGGCCGCGCAACCCGAGGCCATGCCCAAATTGCGGGCCGGCGCGATGTTGGACTGGCCTTACGTCGAAGGACTACGCCTGGATGAAGCGATGCATCCGTTAACGATTTTGGCCAGCGGCATGTACGGACGGGATCTACCCAAGCAAAACGGCGCGCCGCTGCGCTTGGTCGTACCCTGGAAATATGGCTTCAAAAGCATCAAAGCCATCGTCAAAATCGAATTGACCCGGCGAGCGCCGTTGACGTCCTGGAGCCGCTACGCGCCGAGCGAATACGGCTTTTACGCCAACGTCAACCCGGCGGTGGCCCATCCGCGCTGGACCCAAACCAGCGAGCGCGTGCTCGGCTCGGATTTTTTCACGCCGCGCCGCAAAACCGAATTGTTCAACGGCTATGCCGACCAAGTCGGCCAACTTTATAGCCAGATGGACCTGAATCATTTTTTCTAATGTCCGCGTTCATCCTCCGCCATTTAAAGTCGATCACGCTCGCGGTCTGCTTGCTGCCGCTGTTGTGGCTGATCGCCGATACCGAACTGGATCGTTTGGGCGCCAATCCAATTCAGGCCGTGCACATTCGGCTCGGCGATTGGGCCATGCGGTTTTTATGGATCACGTTGACGATTACCCCGGTACAAAGCATATCCAAATGGCGCGGCATGGCCGATTACCGGCAGATTTTCGGACTGTACAGTTTCCTTTACGCCAGCCTGCATTTATTGGCCTATTTGTGGGTCGATCACGCGCTGGCCTGGGACGCCATCGTGCCGGATGTCCTGCAAAGCAACTATTTGTGGATGGGACTGATCGCCTACAGCCTGATCCTGTTGATGGCAATCACCTCGTCGAAATGGGCGATGAAACGGATGGGCAAACAGTGGAAGCGGCTGCACCGCTACATCTATCTGGCCTCGGTATTGGTGATTCTGCACTACTATTGGCAACTCAAGGGCAATCTGGCCGAACCCGGTTTTTATCTGGTCATCCTCGGTTTGCTGCTGGGCTTTAGACTGGTTGGCTGGTTGAAAAGCCTGCGGCAAGCCTTGGTGCTTGGCGCCGGCCAGCGCGACTGACGATCCGACGACGAGGCGACGAAGATGGCAAATCCAGCGATATTAATCACCGGCGGAACCGGCTTTTTGGGCAGCGCCTTAACCGAGGTCCTGCTCAAGCAAGGCTATTCGGTCCACATCTTCAGCCGCGACGCCGAAAAAGTCCGCGCCCGCTTCGGCGATCGGGTCGCGCCCGTGGTTGCGCTAACAGACTTGCCGGACGCCGGGGAATTCCGCGCCATCGTCAATCTGGCCGGTGCCGGCATTCTGGATCGACGCTGGAGCCAGGACCGCAAGCGGGAATTGCGCGACAGCCGGATCGGCCCCACCCGGCAACTGGCCGACTGGATTAATGCCTCGACCCGGCCGCCGGGCGTCCTGATTAGCGGTTCGGCGATCGGCATATACGGCGACCAGGGCGAGCGTCCATTGGAAGAGACCAGCCCACCCAATCCCGACTTCGCGCAGCAGCTATGCGCCGATTGGGAGGCGGCGGCCATTGTCGCCGGATCGTCCGGTTGCCGGGTCTGTTTGCTGCGTACCGGCTTGGTATTGGGCAACGGCGGCGGCCTGCTGCAACGCCTGTTGCCGGTTTATCGCCTGGGGCTGGGCGGCACGATCGGCGACGGCAGGCAATGGATGTCCTGGATACATTTGACGGATTGGCTGGCGATCGTCGAAACCTTAATGAACGATAGCAACCTGGTCGGACCGTATAATGCCACCGCGCCGACGCCTGTCGACAATCGTCAATTCAGCCAAGCGCTGGCCAGGACGCTACGTCGGCCGATGCTGTTGCCGCTGCCGGCCTGGCTGCTACGGCCGTTAATGGGCGAAATGGCCGAACTGCTGCTGGGCGGACAACGCGTGTTACCAACCCGCTTATCGAATCACGGCTTCGGTTTTCGCTATCCGCGTTTGGACGACGCTTTAAACCAACTTTTACTCCGCCACTGACCATCCCGACCGTCTATGCTCTTCAACAGTCTGGCTTTATTACTGGAATTCACCACCTTCATGGCTTGGTGGGAGGCACTCGCCGTCGGCGTTGCGCTGACCATCCTGCTGTACTCGCTAACGCCGCCGCCACCCGCTTACTGGGAAGTCAAGCTGCCGAATACGTTATACCTCTACCTACAATGGAGTTGGCTGGGCTATACCAGGCTAAGTAGCGCGTTCTGGCCGTTCTTTCTGATTTACAATCCGATCCTGTTCGGCGTCGATTATCGACTTCAGGAAGGTTCGTTCACGGCCGCCAGCTGGATCACGATACACCTCATCTGCCTGATGCCGTTGATTTACTGGACCGGCGCGGTGTGGCGCTGCTCGGCGCATTGCACGGCAAGATATTGGGCAGTGCTGGCCAGGCTGGCCACGATCGCCGCATTTGCCGATCTGGCGTTGCGCTGGGTGATTTATCGGTATTACCCCAACATTCTGTTCAATTGCCAGCAGATGATCGCACAGTTCGGCGACTGCTAAGCCATGAGCGACAAACCCTATCGCGTTGCGCTGTTCCTGTTTCGGCGAGACTTACGCGTGGACGACAATACCGCGCTGAATGCCGCGCGGCGCGGTGCGGACCGTGTGATAACGGCCTTCGCGTTCGATCCGCGCCAAATCGAAGCCCATACCTATCAAAGCCAGCCCGGCCTGCAATACATGCTGGAGGCCGTCGCCGGTCTGCAACGCGATTTAGTTAACCACGGCGGCAAGCTGTACTGCTTCGCAACCCTGCCCCACGATTTGATTGCCCGGCTCCGCGAAACGCTCGGCCTCGATGCGGTCTACATCAACCGCGATTACACGCCGTTCAGTCTGCGTCGCGATGCCGAAATCCGCGAATGCTGCAATGCGTTGGGCGTGGCCTTGCACATCACCAACGACCTGCTGCTGACCGAGCCGGAACAAATCGCCAGTGCTAAAGGTAATCCCATTCAGGTATTCACGCCGTTTTACCGGCGAGCCCGGCAAATACCGGTCGCTGCGCCGGCCGCGCTGGCCGACGGGGGTTGGTATACCGACACTCTGGCCGGCGACGATGCCGATTTACCGGAACGCTACCGGCGTCCGCATCGCAACCCGATTGCCGGCGGCCGCGCCAGCGCGTTGCAAAGTCTGCAAGCCGTGTCGAGCTGTCGCGACTACGCGCAAAACCGCGATTTCCCGGCACTGGCCCAAACCAGCCGGTTGTCGGTACACCTAAAATTCGGCACCTGCTCGGTCCGCGAGGCATACGCCGCGATTCAGCATCAATTAGGGCCGGAACATCCGTTGCTGCGACAATTGTATTGGCGCGATTTTTTCAGCCACATCGCCTATCGCTTTCCGCACGTGTTCGGGCAGGCTTTCGACCGCCGCTACGACGCCGTGCCCTGGCGCAATAATCTTGACGACTTCACGGCCTGGACCAAGGGCTTGACCGGCTTCCCGATCGTCGACGCGGCGATGCGCGAATTGAAGCAAACCGGCTGGATGCACAACCGCTTGCGGATGGTGGTCTCGTCCTTTCTGGTCAAGGATTTACATATTTCCTGGCGCTGGGGCGAACGCTATTTCGCCCAACATCTGCTGGATTACGATCCCTGCGTCAACAACGGCAATTGGCAGTGGGCGGCGTCCACCGGATGCGACGCCCAACCCTATTTCCGGATCTTCAACCCCTGGCTGCAACAGCAAAAATTCGATCCGCAATGCGACTACATCAAAACCTGGTTGCCGGAATTGCGGGCTTATTCGGCGAAGGTGATACACCAATGGGCCAGCCAACCGCTGGCCGGCGCTTATCCGCCACCGATCGTCGAGCACGGCACCCAAAGCCGGTTAATCAAAGCCCAATTCAAGGCGCTGACCACGCTGCCGATCCAAGAGAACTCCGATGCGTAAAACCTGTTTACTGTTACTGACTCTGGCCGGCTGCACCGGCATCCCGGACGGCGTCGTCGCGGTCGAGGATTTCGAATTGTCCCGATACCTCGGCACCTGGTACGAAATCGCTCGGCTGGATCACCGCTTCGAACGCGGCCTGAGCGACATTCGCGCCAACTACAGTCTGAATTCCGACGGTAGCGTCAAGGTGTTGAACAGCGGTTATTCGGCGGAAGCCGGAGAGCGGGAGAGCGCCGAAGGCCAGGCCGAATTCGTCGATACGCCCACTGTCGGCCGCTTGCAAGTGTCGTTTTTCGGGCCGTTTTACGGCGCCTACAACATCATCGCCTTGGATAAACCGGGCTATCGTTACGCGATGATCGCCGGCCCGGACCGAGACTATTTGTGGATACTGGCCCGCGATCCGCAATTACCCGCCGCGACGTTAAAAGCCTTGGTGGACCAAGCTCGAACCCTGGGCTTTGCCACCGATCAACTGATTTACGATCAGCATCCGCAACCCTGAGTAACGCCTATGACGAAAATTCCAGTCGGTATCAGCAGCTGTCTATTGGGCCACGAAGTCCGTTACGACGGCGCTCACAAATACCACAGCTACATCGAACGCACGCTGGGCCAGTACTTCGAATTCCGCGCCTTCTGCCCGGAAGTGGAGGCTGGCCTAGGCATCCCACGCCCTTGCGTGCAACTGCGAGAAACCTCGCCCGGCGTGATACGTTGCGTCGGCGTCAAGGACCACGGATTCGACGTCACCGAGCGTTTGGAACAAGCCTCGGCAAAGCAGGCCGACTGGTTGGCCGAGTTATGCGGCTATATATTGAAGAAGGATTCGCCGAGTTGCGGCATGGAGCGGGTCAAGGTCTACAAAAACGACATACCGGCGCGTTGCGGTACCGGCATTTTCGCCGGATTTATCCAACGCCGGTTTCCCTATTTGCCGATCGAAGAGGAAGGCCGGCTCGGCGACCCGGCCTTGCGCGAGAACTTTATCCAGCGAGTATTCGTGTTGCGGCGTTGGCGGGAGCTGACAGAGGCCGGCCTCAGTGTACACGCCCTGATGAGCTTCCACAGCCGGCATAAACTGATCGCGATGAGCCACGACCAAAATCAGGCCCGCGCACTGGGCCGGCTGGTCGCCGACGCCAATGCCGCGAATCTGACCGAAATCGCCGACGCCTACCTGGCGGCCTTGATGGCCTGTTTGAAGGTCGTCGCTACCCGAGGCAACCACGTCAACGTGTTGCAGCACATCCAGGGCTATTTGAAGCAGAAACTGGACAGCGACGCCAAGCAGGAGCTGGTCGAAACTATCGAAGCCTATCGAATCGGCCTGCTCCCGCTGATCGTGCCGCTAACGCTGCTGAAACACCACTTCCGCCGCGAACCCGATCCGTTCATCGACCAATCGTTTTACCTGTCGCCGCACCCGGCGGAATTGGCGCTGTTGAACGCGATATAGCGGGTCGCCGCAGCCAATTCAGCCAGACAAGCCCGCACGCAGTCGGCAAACAGGAAACGCTGTGCTTACCCGATGGCCGACCGGTCGTGGACGCACGATGGGACATCCCTCCTCGTTGTCCGCGCTAAAATTCCAACTTGATCGAGCCCAAAAATGCCCTGGGTGTGCCTATGGTGCGGCTACTACTGGCCCCGCTGATATAAGCATCGGTGAAATAGCTTTTATCAAGCAAATTGTAAACATTGAGCTGCGCGGTCAATTTGGATTTATCGACCTTCCAGGAATAAGCGGCCAGCAAGTCCACGGTCGCGTAGCCGGCGGTCTGGTAGTTGTCGCCGGTGCCGTCGGTGGAGCCGTCGCGCATGGTCACCCCGCCACCGACTTTCACGCCTCGCAATTCGCCACCCAGAACGTCGTAGGTTGACCACAAACTACCGACATTACGCGGCACCGCGTATAGGCGGTTGCCCTGCAAACCGTTGTTGTCCTTGGTCACACGAGTATCGAAGTTGGAATAGGTGGCGATCAGGTTCCAACCGGGCAGCAATTCGCCGCGGATGTCCACTTCCGGCCCGCGACTACGCACTTCGCCGGCGGCGATACTGAAGTTGCTGTTGAGCGGAGAATTCGGGTCGCGGGTTACGACGTTTTGTTTGGTGATGTCGTAATACGCCAATGTAGCGCTGAATTTACCGTCGAAAAATTCGAACTTACTGCCGATCTCCCACTGCTGGGCACTCTCTGGCGGTAACGGTTTGCCGCTGGCCGAGATGGCCCACTGATTGGACACCCCGAAGTTTTCAATGTAGTTACCGTAAAAACTCAACCAATCTTGCGCTTGCCAAAGCACGCCAACCCTGGGCGTCACGTCGTCGTCCACCGGTTGAGCGGTGTGGCTTAAATTATCCCACTGCTTGACGTACTGGTAACGAAATCCGCCCAGCACATGCAGGCCGTGCGGCAGCTTGATCTGATCCTGGGCGTAAATCCCGATGTAATCGGCGCTATTATTGCCACCCCAGCCCGCGGAAACCCAAGGGCTGACAATATCGGCGTTGTGGACGGGGTGGTAAACATCGATGTTCGCCAACTCGGCCGAGTACGGGTCGCTAATATGATCGACGCGGTAATAGTCGCCGCCCAACAACAAGGTATGCGCCAACGGCCCGGTCGCGAACCGACCGGTCAAGTCCAGGGTCGTAAAGTAGGTGTTGTGAGTGCCGTCTATCAAAGTTTGGCTGCGCGGCAGCAAGTTGCCGGGTAACAACGTATCGGCCGCCGCGCTGGTCCAATGCTGAACGTTATCCAGCAAATCGGCGACGAAGCGCTGCTTGATGCTCCAATCGTCGTTAAATTGGTGCGACCAATTCAGCCCGATCAGTTTTTCCTCGACCCGGACTTTACCCGCTTCCATCAAATTGCGGGAACGCGGCATGTTGATGAAGCCGCCGTTCAAATACGGCCAAGTATTGTTATCGTCAATCAGATTGTCGTGGCGATATTCCATTTCCAGACTGATTTGCGTACGCGGGCTGACGTTCCAGGTCAGCATCGGCGCGATGAAGGTGCGCTCGCTGTCGACCAAATCTCGAAACGAAGCGCTGCTTTCAAACGAACCGTTGAAACGGTACAGCAAGGTGTCGTCGTCGGTCAGCGGGCCGGTAGCGTCCAAGCTCGTGCGGTATAAATCGAAGGATCCGAACTGCTGTTGCAGCGCGTAATACGGTGTCGCCAACGGCTGTTTGGTGACGACGTTGACCATGCCGCCCGGCTCCATCCGCCCGTACATGATCGCGGCCGGGCCTTTGATGACCTCCAGGCGTTCGACGTTGGCCATTTGCCGGGTACCGATCGACGCGAATTGGCTATCGATGCGAAAGCCGTTGCGAAAAAAGGTACTGCTCCGAAACCCGCGCAGAAAGATGTCGTCCGACAAGCCGCCGGACCCGTGGCTGACCGTGGCGCCGGCCACGTTCTTCAACGCATCGGTCATCTGGATGATTTGTTGATCGTTCAAGACCGCTTTCGGGATGATCTGGATGTTGACCGGCGTTTCCATCAACGGTGTATCGGTTTTGGTGGCGCTGGCGGCGGTGCGCACGGCGTAGTCCCGATTGTCCGGCGAGTTAAGATCGTAGACCGCTTCGCCGACCACCGAGACCGCCGGCATCGTCGCCGCCGATTGCGGTTCGGCCGACTGCTTGGCCGGCGCGGCTTCCACGGTAAAGGTGTGTTCGGCGGTCTTCCGAGCGCTCAAGCCCGAAGCGTGCAGCAGGATTTGCAACGCCTGTTCCGGCGCATGGCGACCGGTCAGCGGCTGCGAACGCAATTTGGCGACCAACTCGGCCGGATACAGCAAACGCAGGTCGGCCTGATCGGCCAGTTGGGTCAACGCGCCGTCCAAGGCTTGCGCCGGAATATCGAATTGCCGAAGCTCGTCGGCCAGCGCCGCCAGGCTGACGCAGCCGACCATCAGGGCCGAGGCCGTCCTACGGAGCCGGAACGCGCGCTCGGCGGCAGTGAGGGTTTGCGGATGAAGTTTCATGTCGATTCCTTAACGTTAAGGCGGCGCCTATGCCGCGTCTTCGTTAAGACGGACGAGCGGAACGATCTTGTAATGAACACCGAAATTTTTTGCGAGGGGCCGCGTCGGCCTGTTGCAGAAGCGGCAGGCCATACCGCCGACACCGGCAACGTCAGCCCCCGCGCGTTGATGCGTTTGACTAGCGAGCCGATCGATCGTCTGCATCGGACGTTCCGGCTATCGCCCCGACGTTCACCCAAGCAAAGTCTGCGTTCAGCCGTGCAACACCGCCAACCAAGGCGTCAATCGGCTGACTTTTATCGCCAGGATGTGCTCTATCATCCCCAGCGCGGCGTCGGCATCGTTCAGCGGGAACACGCCGCTGACCCGAAATTGCGCTAGCTTGGCGTCCGCGATCAGGATGGTGCCGGGAAAATAACGGTCCAACTCCGCCACTACTTCAGCCAAGCTCCGGTTTTTGAACACCAGCTTGCCGCGCTGCCAGGCAGACACTTGCCCGGCATCGACGCCCAAATCCGCTTGCAGACCGGTTTGCGCGCGATAAACCGCCTGATTTCCGGCCTCGACGCGGCTATCGGCGCGGTAATCGGCGTCCGCCAAGCCTTTAACCGCGACGGCGTGTTCGCTTACGCTAATCCGAGTAGCGGCGTCCTGTTGCCAGACTTCGAACACGGTACCCAAGGCCTTGACCACCGCCGAGTCGGTCGCCACCTCGAACGGCCTGCCGACATCGGCGGCAACCCGAAACAAGGCTTGGCCGCGCTTCAAGGTCAATTGGCGGCCGCTAGCGGTATAGCGCACATCCAACGCGGTATCGGTGTTCAAAAACACAACGCTGCCGTCGGCCAACCTGACGGTTTGCTGCTCGCCAACGCCGGTGCGGTAATCGCTAAACCAGGCATCGGCCATGCCCAAGAACGGAAGCACGGCGACGAATGCCAATACCGCGGCGACGGCCAAGACCCGCAAAGCCCCGAAAGTACTTGGTTTGACGTCATCCGGCCGCGTCGGCGGACGCGCCGAGTCTTCCGCCGGTCTCGCGGCCAGACCCATTTCCAACCATAACCGTTCGGCGTCGCGAAATGCGCGTAGATGGGCAGCGCTACGATTGCGCCACTCGGCGGCCGCCCGTCGCTCGCGGTCGCTTGCATTACCGGCATGCAAGCGAATCACCCAATCGATCGCTTGATCGGATAATACGGTGATTTCGGAAACGGACGCTTTAGTCATCGGTGCTGGATCGCGGTTTGAACAGTATTATGACGGGATTGCCTAGCCATCTTGCCGCAAAATTCGAGTTCGGTGGCCGGCAGGCGTCTAATAGCCTTTCAGGCGGTCCCGACAATGTCGCATGGCTCTGGCCAGGTGCTTGGCCACCATGCTTTCCGAGATATTCAGGCGCGCGGCGACTTCCGCATGACCGAGGCCCTCGACGCGATTCCAATAAAACGCCAAGCGGCAATCGTCGGGCAATTCGGCCATTGCTTGCTGCATCGCTTGCAAGCGTTGCTGGTGTTCGTATCTAAGTTCCGGCCCCGGTGCCGGAGCGGCGATAGCGTGCAGACTGACTTCGTCGATATCCTGCATCAAGCGATTTGCACTCAGCCGCTGATAATCGATCACCAAATTGCCGATGACCCGATACACAAAAGCGCGCGGGTTCTCGATGCGTTCCGGCGCGCCGTGCCGGCTTAGGCGCAGATAGGCTTCTTGCAGGATATCCGCCGACATCTCTTCCGATCCCAGCTTGCGCAGGATAAAACGGCTGAGCTGATCGCGATGCTGGTCGAGAAATTCGGCAATCCGCGCGGCTGTCAAGCTGGTTTGATGCGTTAACGTTTTCGATGATTTTGTCGGAACGGAATGGTCTGCCATGGCGGTGTGTGAGTTACCGGTCGTGCTGTCGGCAAGCACAAGTCGCACCTGAAAGCATTACTCAATAGAAATCAACATTCTCTGGTCAATCGCCGCCCCGTGTTTCGGGTAACAAATACGTGATTTGGCCCAATATATGTTAAATAACACAGTTCTATTCAGCGACCCGTCCTTACTCCCACGCCCGTTCCAGACTTCGTTCGTTCATTAACAGTCGTTGTAACTTTATTGCTTTCTGGTAAGCTTTCGGATCAGTCACGAACTGGAAAACGTGTATTACTTCAATAGGAGAATTGCCATGGCGGATTATTTGCTGAAGATTAACGACAGGGCCGAAGACATCATCGATTTCACGCCGGAAGAAATTAGCCAGATCACGCCAGATGAAATTCAACGCATTTTCTATGATCTGCAAATTCATCAGATCGAGCTCAAAATGCAAAATCAGGAATTGCGTACCGCTCAAGAAGAACTTACCCGTTCAAGAAACAATTACCACTACTTGTTCCATCAACTCCCCGTCGGCATTGTGATTGTGAACTCGACCGGCTTTGTGGAACAGGTCAATGACACCCTCCTGGAATGGCTCGGTATTGAAAAAGGGCGACTTGTTAAAAAACACTTGTCATCGGTCATACTCGAAGACGATAAAGTGCTTTTCAATTCGCGCTTCGACAGCTTTTTCAAGAACCCTGACGGCAAGTCGCTGGTGTTGAGCGTGAACGGCAGAAAAAACGTAGCGTTGAAAGTCAAAATGTCGGGCAAAAAAATCGGCGGCGACGATGTGGTCGCGCTAATGAACCAACCCGACCAAACATTGATCATCACCGTCGCGGACGTCAACGATTTATAGCGTCTTGTTCGCGCGGCTTAGTCCATGGCGCCACCGTAGGTATCGTTGCGAATCAACGCTTTCCACCATCGGCGCTCTCGGTTTCGTTTAGACTCCGCGGCCCGAGAACAAGCAAAATCGAATTGCCGTGATGATATACCTCGATGACAGTGTAAAGCCAACCACGATACCTTTCCGCTGGAATTCCGCTTTCCGCCTTGCAAGGCTGGAAAGAAAACGCCGTTTAAGCATCGATAGACTCAGCGCGGCGCGCCTGACAGCCATGACAAGCAATCTGTTCCGACGGAGTCGCCTAATCCCGACCTAAGCCTAATACCGCGCCTTCCGCCCAGCCTTGGAAACTACTCCCGCCACCGATTACTCCGCGCCGTGAACCGATGAAGACACCCAATGACAAGAAGGAGCCGCAATACGTCGTAGGCATCGGCGCCTCCGCCGGCGGTTTGGAAGCCATCGAAAGTTTCTTTAAAAAAATGCCGCCGGATACCGGCATGGCCTTTATCGTCGTCCAACATCTGTCGCCCGACTATAAAAGTTTGATGGTGGAACTGTTATCGAAGCACACCCTAATGCCGGTGCTGAGAATCGAAGAAGGCATGAAGGTGGAGCCGAATCATGTTTACCTGATTCCACCGCGCAAAAACCTGACGATGTTTCACGGCCATCTGCTGTTGAACAATCAAAACCACACCAACGAACTCAATCTTCCGATCGATATCTTCATGCGCTCGTTGGCCGAGGATGTTTCCGAATTCGCGGTCGGCATCGTTCTCTCCGGCACCGGCAGCGACGGCACTCGCGGCATTCGCGCCATCAAGGAACATGGCGGCATGGTCATGGTTCAGGATGAGGAGAGCGCTAAGTTCGACGGTATGCCGCGCAACGCCATTGCCACCGGCCTGGTCGACTTCATAATGCCGCCCGAAGACATGCCGAAACAGTTGATGGCATTCGTCAAGCATCCCTACGCCGTTCAAGAAGCCACCATCCACTCGGAAGACAGCGATTTGACGCGGATATTCGCGTTGCTGCGCGACAAGCACAAAGTCGATTTCACGTTTTATAAACCCAACACCATAGTCCGCCGCATTGAACGCCGCATCTCGATCAACCAATGCCGCGACCTCAAGGAATACCGCAATCTATTGGAAGATAATTCGCAAGAAGTGTCCGCGCTATTTCAGGAGTTGCTGATCGGCGTCACCAACTTCTTCCGCGATGACTTTGTATTCGAAGAAATCCGCGGCAAATGGCTGACGCCCTTGGTCAAATCGCTGACCAACAACGAAATTCGGGTTTGGATCGCCGGCTGCTCGACCGGCGAGGAAGCCTATTCGCTGGCGATTATGTTGGCGGAGTATCGAGAATATTCCGGGCATTTCTTCCGAATGAAATTATTTGCCACCGATGTCGATGCCAAAGCCGTGGAAAAAGCCAGCACCGGTTTATACCCCGAGAGTATCGCCGCCGATGTGCCTTCGCATTTGCTGGTCAAATATTTTTCGCGCAAGGAAGACAGCTTTCAAATTTCGCAATCGATCCGCGAAATGGTGGTATTTGCCCAACACAACCTGATCAAGGACCCGCCGTTCACGAATATTCATTTGTTGAGTTGCCGAAACTTATTGATTTATCTACAGCCGGTCCTGCAAAAAAAGATACTCGAGCTGTTTAATTTTTCACTGGTCAAAGACGGCCTGTTGATGCTCGGCACCAGCGAATCCATCGGCGAAATGGTCGATTATTTCGACATGATCAGTCCGAAAGGCAAGATATACCGGGCCCGAGGTAAATATCGGACCTTGGGCATTAGCAGCATGGACCCGCCGCCGGCACTGATGACCTCTTTCCGCGCGAATTCGCCACAATCGGGTCGCAACTTCGCCAATCGCTATCAAGACGACAAGATTCTGGAACGCTTTTTCAACGCGCTGACCAAAGACATACTGCCGTTCACGATGATAGTGAACGAAAACATGGAAATATCCCACATCTTTGGCGACGCTCAGCGCTACCTGAGCTATCCCAGCGGCAAGCTAGTCACCGATATTACCAAACTGGTCAGCAAGGATTTGTCGATTCCAATCGCGACCGGTGTGCGGAAAGCGCTGAAAAGCGGCGACAGCATCAACATGTCCAACATCAAATTACGCGAAAAAGACAAAGTTCGGACGCTGAATATCCATATTAGGTTGCTTCCCGGCCGCAAAAGCCAAGAAACCCTGATTGCCATTCTGATCTTCGAGGCTGATCATCATGCCACCCAGGATATAGGTTTCGTCGCCGACAATTTCGATATTAACCAGGATGCCGCCCAGCGTATCAACGATCTGGAGCATGAACTGCAACTGACTCGCGAAAACCTGCAAGCCACCGTTGAAGAGTTGGAAACCTCGAACGAGGAATTGCAGGCGACCAACGAAGAATTGCTGGCCAGTAACGAAGAATTGCAGAGCACCAACGAAGAACTGCAATCCGTTAACGAAGAGTTGTATACGGTCAACGCCGAACATCAGAGCAAAATTACCGAATTGACCATTCTGAACAACGATCTCGACAACTTGTTCAATAGCACCAATATCGGGATCTTGTTTTTGGACGAAAATCTGGATATTCGCCGCTTCACCCACAAGCTGCAAAGCCTGTTCCATATTGTCGAAAACGACATCGGCCGGCCGTTCTTTCATCTGACTCATTCGATTCGCGATATCGACCTCGAGGATCTGATCAGCCGGGTAGTCGAAAAAAAGATTATCTTGGAATCCGAGGTTCAAAATCAACACGGCAATTGGTACTTCATGCGGATCATTCCCTACGCCGTATCCGACCGAATCTATTCCGGCGTCATTCTGACCTTTGTCGATATCGATCTGTTAAAGCAAACTCAACAGAGTCTGCGCCAACAGACCGAATTGGAAACCCAACGTTTGGCCAGTTTTGTCAATGATTCGGCGGACGCGATTACTCTGCTGGACGATACGGGCAAATTTATTACCTGGAATCGCGGCGCGGAAAATTTATACGGCTGGAGTTCGCAGGAAGCGCTGCAAATGCGTTTCGAAAGTCTGGTGCCGTTGGCTGAACGTCCGCGCATGCGTGGCGTCTTCGATAAGCTCCAACAGGGCGAACAAATGGCCCAATTCGATAGCAAACGTCTGAACCGCCACGGAGAAGTCATCGATGTCTCGGTTTCCGCTACCTTGCTTTCGTCGCAAAACGATACCGGCCAAATCTTTGCATTGACCGAACGCGATCTCAGAAGCCATCTTTTAATAGACAAACGCCATTGCATCAGCTGCATCCAAAAATTGGCCACGCTTCTGATGGATGTTGACGAAGCGATCATCGTCATCGATTTCGAGGGGAGTATCGTCGCTTGGAATACCGGCGCGGAATCGCTGTACGGATGGAGCCGATCGGAGGCCATTGGCATGAAGTTTGACAGCTTGGTGCCGGATTATCTCCGCACTGAAGCCCGCGAAATGTTTCAAAGTATCACGTCCGGCAAATCCAACTATCAGGTTACGCAAAGCCAGCGCCTGACACGCAATAAGCAAATACTGGACATTACGATGATTGCGTCGGTACTCGGTTATCAAGACGGCGATACCATCTTGGTCGTTACCACAGAAAAACCGGTTTAGCCTTGCTTAGTCTTTGAGCCCATTGTGCGTGGGAAGCCCGCTTCCAAGTACGGAGTTTTTTCCGATTCGCGGTCATTTCGAGCATATTTCGCCTGAAACCGTCGCGCTCAGTAAATGAAACCTGCGGTCGGCTGGGTTTTTAGTGTAGACTGCAAGCTTTCCACAAATGAAGTAATGCAATGCCTCAAATCAAAACCCCGCCTCCACCCAGAATCAACTGGAACTACCAAACCTATTTTCTAGCGCAATTGAACAAAGCCAAAGAACCGCCAAAAACGGCATTAAGCTGATCTCAATTAGCTGTTTGTAATCGACGACCAACGCTGCTTTCGTGTTCCGCGCTTAATAACCACGCTGTCAATCGGCGTTTCATCCTCAGCCTAATTGCCAAGTCGTCATCGGCCCCCGTCTAAACAGCATGCGGCAATCGATCCCAACCCCAGAATTGCTCAGGCTCCATAGCGTCGGAAGGTTTAATTTTCCTGGCGTCTTTCCGCCCGCCGGCTTTGCGGTTAGCGCTCCGGAACTCGCGGTGATTTTGGCCCCTACATCGCTTGTCGTTGGCCGCGCCGAATGTCGACGTCTACTGAGCTGGCGAACAGCATGTCGGCCACCGTATGCGTCTCGGCGTACCCCAGCCCGAGTAAGATAGGCTGGCAGAGTGAAAGCAACTGATTTCGAAAACCGGCAAATTCGCCAGAAAACGCCGGACCTTGATGCGCCAGTCAGGCTTAGGCCCGGCCGTAGCGACGGCCAACGCAACCCGACGCGGCGGCATTTCGAATCGGCCGAGAACTTTCCATTAGCCCAATTCGACATCCACTCGCCGAAATTGCCCATCCCGCAGCGCTTGTGCCATACCGGCCGGCAAGCTACCGCCTTCGACGATCCTCGAGCCCCGATTCCCGTCATACAAGCGATAGCGTAGCGGCTGAACGGCGCTGATTCCGAAACTGTCCCGCCGACTTGGATTGATATATACCAGCAGCGTGCTTCCAAACAAGACCATCGCTGCGCTGTCGGCCGGCAGAATGTCGTCGTACCCAAAAGGCCTCACGGTTCGCGAATCGGCGGCGAACATCGTCCCGGCCAGTAGCGGCGCCGGCGCGAAACAGAGTTCCCCGTTCCGACACGCAAAGGGCTGGGGACCGAGAAACAAGTGCGTCCACAGATGCAATAATTCGACGGTCGAACCGGACAAGCGGGCCACGCAGCCGCGACCGTGTTGACGTGGATCGACGTCGAAGCCGCTGGAGACCAGGAAGCTGGAGTTTTCGATGGGGCTGCGCTGATACTCCGCTGGATCGCGGAAGGCCACCAGCAGTTTTTCGATGTCGGCATAGAATTCGTCGACCAGCCCGGCCCTGAGCATTTCCAACACAAATTTATAGTGCATGTGCAGAAAAATCGAGCCGTTCTCCAGCCAACCGTCATTGAACACGCCGATTCGTCCCAAGGCCAACGCATCGTTGCCCAGCGGCGCATTCAAGCGGTACATGCCCAGTTTGCGGTCGAACAATTCCGAAGCGCGAGCGGCCTGGTACAAGCGGCGCGCCTCGTCCGGCCCGGCGATCCGCAAGGCATGCACGAAGCCTTCCAGGAACAGGGGCAAGGTATGCTGTTCGAAGCCAAGCACTTCGGCCTTGTCGCCTTCCAGCGCTCGGTAATCGCTTACTTCGTATGAGTAATAGGTGTGTATGCCTTGCGGCATCCGAGCTTTTTCGATCGCGGCGGTCAGATGCCGGCTGGCCTCGGCCAGAAACTCGCGCAATTCGGCCAAGCCTACCGTCCTGAGTTCACCGGCAAAGCCCATGAATACGCGAGCCCGATAGCCTTCCTTTAGCTCGCCGCTGTCGCGCCAAAACCGCTCGGCGCTCGCATCCGGCGCCGCCAGCAAGCCTTGCAGGCCGGTGATGAATTCCGCCAGTTCCATCGGCAAATCGCAGCTGCCGTCCGGGCTGTCCAGCGCCAGCCGGGTGAAATCCACCAAGCGCAGCAGTTCTATCGTCTCGTTGACCGCCGAACCGAAAATGCCGGGCAGACCGTTCAACGCGTCGCACCAGCCAGGCCGGTCGGCTTCCATTTCGATGCCAATACCGGCCGGGTCCAGCGTTGCCAGCTTGTTGGCGACCAAGGTCAAAATCTTGCCCAGCAAGCTGGTATAGACCACTTCACCCAAGCCGTGCCGGTCGCGAACCCGATGCTTATCGGCAGCTCGCGCGGCGATGATCGCTTGCTTGTCGGCGCTGAATCGCACTGCGCCGTATTGGCGAACCCCGTGGGTGGTCAGTACGCTCTTTTGGGTACGCGGCGCGACAAAGTGGCTGGCCTCGAAAAAGCTATAGCCGGTTTCCAGCAACAAGCCGGTCAGCCGCTCGGGAAAGATCGCCCGGTAGGCGATCAACAAATCGACCAGATAAGTCCAATGGTCGGACCAGTAGCCGCGGTCGAATTCGGCATCCTCCACTTCGCGGGCCTCGGCCAGGATCGCGGCGATCAAGTCTTCGACATCGGCGCCGGCCTCGCTCAGCGCTTGCCAAAGTTCCGCGTATTTGAACTCGGTGGCCAACAAGGCCGCCACGCTAGGCAAGCTGCTTAGTCGTTCCGTCAGACGCTCAGGCGCATCGACCACGAAACGGCTGTTGCGCAACGCACAGGGGTTGTAACCGTCGGGCTGAATCAGGTTGAAAAAATAGCGAATGTTGCGGGCGCCCAGCGCCGGCTCGAAGAACAAATCGACGCGGCGGTTTTGCAGCACGTCGCGGAAGTCGCCGTTCCCTTCGGAATACGGCGTGTCCTGCAATAAAAAGTCGTTGTAATCGCGCTCCAGGTCGCCGTGTTTACGGCCGAACAAATACAGCAACGCGCCGCCCGGCACCGGCGTCGGGAAGCCGCCGCGCAAACCGTTGTCCAGGTAACACTGACGAACGTGTGCATCGAACAACGGTTTGGCGGTGGCGGTAAACGCTTTTTGACCGATTCTATCCAGCAAACGCCGGTTGGCCTCGCGCTTGGCTTCAAAATAGCCGGCCTCGGCGGCCTCGGCGACAAAGGATAGGCAAACTTCGGGCGAAACGGCATGGCCGTAAACGCCGTAAAACACCCGGCTGGCACCGGGCGGCACGTCCAGCCTCAGGGTTTGGAAGGCCGACGGCGTGCGATTGCCGGCCACCTGGCGGTCCAGGTCCAACGCCGAGTCGCTAAAAAACCGTTCCGCCTTCGCGAAATCCCCCGCCAAGCCGAATACCCGCTCCGGATCGACGATGACCGGATTCAATACGCCATCTCGGAACCCGGCAAAAAAGTTGCCGGCCACGACCGGCTCGACTTGCGGGCTGTCGGTCGGCCACACTCGTAGCCGATAAAAGGCTACCCGGCTGGCGGCCTCCTCGACGCGCATAAACGCTTCAGAGGTACGACTCATGAACTTAAGTATCCATTGATTCATTGCGTAAGGCAGCACTTGCGGCAAGCCGTCGACGACTTCGATAGACAGACCGACCGGCGAGGTGTTGGTGATTTCGACTCGGCGCATCAACCCGGCCACCGCCGCTTCCGGCAGGGTCGACATGTCGGCGCGGATGCGCAAGCCCAGGCGCGGATGAGATTCCTCGACGCCGACTTCGTGCTCCGACACGTACAAACGTTGCCGAACGTCGGCGCCGGCGTTGCGCTGGAAAGGCTCGTGGCCAATCGCGGCCGAGCCGTCGCCGATCTTCAGAAAGGTGCGAAAACCGCGCGACGCGGTCAGTTGGTAGGCCTTGTCGGCCGGAAAAAACTCCAGGAACGCGCCGTCTTTGTTGCGAACGCCGAAGCTGGCGATGGCCTGGCCGCGATTGACGTAAAACGCCCAGGCCGGACGGCCCGAAACGCCGGCGATGCCCGGCAGAAAACTGGCGAACGGCGCTTGGTCGTTGTATTGCTCGATGACGAAAGCGCCGTCCGAGTCGAACAAATAAGCGGACTGGTTCAACGGAATGACCTCGGATGTCGCGATGAAAACGCTGTCCAGCTTAGTACAGACTCCGGGTTTTCACTCGGCGTTTCCGCCTGTAGGCACGTTGGCGGGCAACGCTCGATCGCGGCCAACCACTGCTGATTTTTCAGCATGTCGCCAGCAATACCTGCCCGAGTACCAACAGCCCAACCGCCTTAGAAACGCGTTGCCGCCTGTCACCGCGCGATTCGAGCAGTTGGCACGATAACTGCCGCCGTGCCTGGTTGTAGGCTTAACAGTGAGCCTGCCGTATTCATTCCAATTGAGAGAACATCAGATGAAGAAAACTTGTTTCGTTGCCGGCCTGTGGCTTTTAGGCAGTCAAGCCGCCCTTGCTCAACAAGCGCCGGAAGCCGCCAAACCGCCCTTGGGCTTTTTCGTGACCAGTACCGGACTGGGCAAGGGCGCCGACCTGGGCGGCTTAGCCGGCGCCGATGCTCATTGCCAACAACTGGCCGGCGCGGTCGGTGCCGGCCACCGAACCTGGCATGCGTATCTCAGCACCCAGCCCAGCGGTGGCCAGCCCGCCGTCAATGCCCGCGACCGCATCGGTAAAGGACCTTGGGCCAATGCCGCCGGCGTCATCGTCGCGAACGACGTCGCGCATTTGCACGGCGATACCTTGGAACTGGCGCAGTTGGGTAACAATCTGCATAAAAAGACCGCGTACACCGAGAAAGGCGAAGCGCTGAAAGGCGTCGGCGACACGCCGAACGAACACGATATCCTGACCGGGTCTAAACCGGACGGCACGGCCTATACCGATGCCGCCGACCACACCTGCAAAAATTACACGAGCAGCGGCGAAGGCACGGTCCGCGTCGGCCATTTCGACCGCACCAACGGCGGCCGCACCGGCGGTAACGTGTCGTGGAACTCAACCCACGATAGCCGGGGTTGCAGCCAGGAAAACCTGGTCGCTACCGGCGGGGCCGGCTATTTCTATTGTTTTGCCGCCGACTAGGTTTCGTCGCAACACCTGTCGCTTTCGCGGCGACCGAGCTTCGGCCGTGGCGTTGAAGACCCGGCGCGTCATTGGCTTGGCCGCTGAGCGGAGCCGAAGCGCCCGTCGGCTTCGGCTCCGCTCAGCCAGCGGTTGGGCGCTTTCGCTTGTAACTTAAGGAAGTCGTTGGGCGTGGTATGGACATACCGGTGTCGGAACGCCCTCGATCGCGGCTAAAGCAGCACCCACGCCCATCGTTTTCATTTTCCGGGGCGAAAATCTTTTCAAGAACGCTAGGATGTAACTCCATTCAAACCAAGCGCTACCGTGCTCGACTTGGCAGCAATAGATTCTCCGCCAAGCTTCTGAACCAGGCGGCGATGGTCTTAGGTGGCTTGGCGCCAACCAGCGCGCGGGAAAACAAACCTTCGGCGACATGCACACCCAGTTGCCGGTAGGCTTCGAATTGTTCTTCGTCGAAGAATTGATCCAGCGTGGTTTGGTGCGGGAAATCCGGGTGGTTCAGACGGTAGCGTTCGATCAGCGCCGGCTCGTTGCCGGTGACCGACAGTTTCAAGTACAACAAGAAACCGGTACCGGCCGGCGTGGCATCGATGGCAGGATAGTCAATCACGCAAAAATGGGCGTGGCTCCGGCTGAAACCGCTGGCCGGATTCGGGCGGATGTCGTCCAACACAGGATCGATGCGCACGCCGAAATCGATTTGGGCGTGGCGTACCAAAGTCATCAAACCGCCGAAGCCAAATCCCGGATCGGCCTCGCCGTCCACGCAGACGATGAATTTACAGCGCCGCCGCAACAATTCGTACACCGCCATATTCTCGATATGCCCGCCGTCGGACAGATTCAGCCAAGCCTTGCGTTCCGACATCCCGACACCGAACATTTCCCGAATCAAGCACAAGAAGCCGGGTTCCGAAAACGGCGACCATATCCGTGGATTCTTGATCCAGAATCCCAATCGTAAATTTAGTACCGCCAACAACGCGGTCAGCGTCGGCATCGCGCCCAAACCCATGTGAGCGGAGAGCGCGGCGCCCGAAGTCGCCATCGCGGTGGCCAGATCCACCGGCTTGCCGTTGGCTCGCCAGCTCGCTGTATTGGTGTAACCGACCGAAGGCGCGCCCATCCAGTACTTGGAAAACAAAAAGAAGTCGCAACGTCTATCCTGCAGATTGGGACGTTCGCTGGACGGCAGGTTTAGCGCGGTGTTTACCAGATGGTAAGGCGCCTGGTTTCCGCTATTCAGTTTCGCCAACTCGACGATTCGATACGGCTGCTCGACCGTGCCGATAAAAGTCCGGGACAAGCCGTCCCGGTACAAGCGGTGCGGACCGGTCAAATTAATATTCAATACCCAAAAGGCGATGACGCCGGAGGCGGCCAGGATAGCCAGCAGCGCCCAGTCGCCGGGTACGCATTCCAATACCGGCACCGCCACATTGATGGTCCGCAAATGCCAAAGTGCGTAACCCAGCAACAGGCCCACGATTGGAATCAACAAGCCCGCCGACCATAACAAAACCTGCAACACGATACGCCGCAGTTTGGGTTCCTTGAAGATAGGCAGAAATCGCATCGCCGCCGGCGTCGCGGTAATCAAGCCGCCGATGACGGCCGGAAATGTCCAGTGGGCTTTCAACCAAACATAAACATCCAGCGCGATTTTATAGCCGTTGCCGATCGCTTGCGCGGAGTAACCCAACAACGTGAAACCGGTGAGCGTACCGAACAACCAACCGGCCTTGCTCGCGTAATCGGGGCGCCAGCGCATCGCCACGCCCCAGCCGATCAAACTGAGCGCGGACAGCCCGGCTAGAACATTTAATGCTTCTTGCCAATAGCCCTTTAGAAAGGGTTGGGTCAGCAGCGTTAACTCGACGATCGCCGCAATCACAAACAGCGGCGCCATCCAGTTCAATAACATACCGCCCAACGTGGCCGTAGCCATCCCCCAAGCTTGCTTCAGATTTTGGGCAGACAAAAATTTGGCGCGTTGTCGAACGTAGCGGATAGCATCGGGGTCCGGGCCGTGCGGCTTGCCTAAATCGCACACCGAAACGCCTTCGCTCAAACGGCTGCTGATGAAACTGCCGGTGTAGCCGCCACCGGAAACCGTGGACAGATAATCCACCTGATGCAGCAATAGATGGTCGGCCAGCACCTGCACGACACCCAGGCCAAACGTCGCCGAACGAATGCCGCCGCCGGACAAGGCCAGCCCAACCGCGTCCTCACCCTCCGGCGTTTCGATCAAGTACTGTTTCCGGCGCTGACCGATATCGCCGGCTTCGTCTCGGTTAATCTCCCTGGGGTCGCCGTCCGGCAAGTAGGCATCGGGAATGCCGAAGCGCAAAGCCTCGAACAAGCCCTCGACGTCTTCCCGTGCCAAGGCCCCCGGACAATCCTGGTCCCGCCAACTGGTCCCGTAGGCCATTTGATGGAATTCGTCGGCGAATTCGCGCAGCACCCGCTGTATCCGGTGCAATTCGCCACGAAACGCGTCGGCGCCGTCGCGCGAATCCAATACGCCGGCTTCCTTGGCCCTGTGCCATTTCGAAGTCACCGGCCGTAACTCGACATTGAGCAACTGCGTGACTTTGGCGGCAAACAGTTCGCAGCCGGGATTGTCCTTGATCGCGGTCCGGCCGAAACCGAACAAGTCGAACAGACTTTGCAAGGCGCTGGCTTCGATACCGTATTGATACGGCAGACTTTGAGTCGCGATGCGGGTACGCAGTTCGGTCAGGAATTCGTGGGCGGCCTTTTTATCGGCGGCGCTGGGTCGCTCGGCGAGCGACATGGCTTCGGACATGGGCGAGTCTCCATTGGATGACGAGCGGCGGCGCCGTATGAGGCGCGGCGGTCCGGACTAACTTAGCCAACTTGGCGCGTTAGAGTCAAGCTCGGCCCGCGATTCATTTCGGACTGAATGCCAAGCCAGGTTTTAGCGGTGATCTCGGTTGGCCGGGAATCGCTCGATTCAAGCCAGTTCGGCTGACGCGGAGGACTTGCCGTTTAACAAAGACCGACGGCCCGAGACTGCCGCCGCTGCTTTCAACCGGCTGCTTCGAGGACAGTCCCACGGAAGCGGAAACCATCAAGCCGATACCTTTGTGTTCGGCGCGGGAGCGTCGACTTGCGCCAAGGCTTGCAGGTCGATCACTCTATCCACCGACGCTATCGTTTCCGGGCGGTGAGCGATGATAATCCGGGTTAACTTGAGTTGGCCGATTGCCGCGTTGACCGACTTTTCCCTGGCGACATCCAAATGACTGGTAGCTTCGTCGAGGATCAGAATTTTCGGGCGTTTATACAGCGCGCGGGCCAGCAACACCCGTTGTTTCTGGCCGCCCGACAAGACCGTGCCCATGTCGCCGATCAAGGTGTTATAGGCCATCGGCATCGCGGCAATGTCGTGATGCACCGCCGCCAATTGCGCGCACGTCTCTATCCAGGCCTGGTCGGGCGCGGCATCGAAGAAACAGATATTCTCGGCGATGGAGCCGGCGAACAACTGATCTTCCTGCATCACCGCCGCCACCATGTCGCGGTAGACGCGGGTGTCAATTTGGCTCAAGCGGGTACCGGCAATCCGAATCTCGCCTCGCACCGGCTGCAACAGGCCGAGAATGAGCTTCGCCAACGTGGTTTTGCCGTAACCGGACGGCCCGACGATGGCCACCGATTCGCCGGCGGCGATTTCCAGATTCAGATTTTGCAGGACCGCCGGTTCGCCCGGCGCATAACGGAATTCCAGATTCTCGATTTTAATCGCCGGCAGCCGGCTGTCATCGGCGGGCATCGCCGCCAAGCGCTCGGCTTCGGTTTCGTGCAACGCAATATCGGCGACCCGTTCGGTATGTAGCGCCAGCATCTTGAATTCGATGCCTTTTTCGATGAAGCCGCCGACCCGGTCGGTAAACTGGTCCTTGAACGACATAAACGCAAACAGCATCCCCACCGAAAATCCGCCGTCCAGAATAAACAAGGCGCCCAACCAAATCACCGCGACATTTTCGATGCCGAACAGCAAGCCGTTACAGGTCCGATACAACAAACCCAGCTTTTGGACCCGAATGCCGGCATTAAAGTGCTCGACCAACAGGTTTTGATATTGCACCCGGCGCTGCAATTGACGATTGAACAACTTGACGCTTTGCATACCGCGCACCGTTTCCAACAAATTGCTTTGCTGCTTGGCGCCGCGCAGAATCTGCTCCTCGGTCGCCTCTTTCAGCGGTCTGAACAAAGCCAAGCGCAGCAATCCGTAACCGACCGCCGCCGCCACCACGACCAAGGCCAGCGGGCCGCTGTAAAACCACATCATGCCCAGTGTGACCGCCGCCATGATGCCGTCGAGGATAGCCTCCAGAAAACTGCCGGTCAGCGTGCGTTGAATCGCGTTCATCGATTCGAAGCGCGACACGATGTCGCCCAAATGGCGTTTCTCGAAATACGTCATCGGTAGCCGCAGCAAATGGCCGAACAGATTGCTCAATAACTGCAAATTGGCCGAGTTGCTCAAGATCAGCACCCACCAGGACCGTAGCGCCGTGACCGCGACCCGAATCAGCATCAATAACGAAAATCCCAATCCCAGCACCGTCAGCAAATGCCGGTCGCCGGCCACTACCGCTTGATCGACCACCAGTTGCAGAAAAAAAGGCGCTACGATGGCAAACACTTCGATGGCCAAGGCCAAGGTCACGATTTGCCAGATAGCGCGAGCGGCACCGTCCAACTGGCCAATGAGGCGGGAAAGTTCGATTTGCCGGCGTTCCTCGCGCGGCACGAATTCTTGGGTCGGCGCCAGTTCCAGCGCGACACCGGTAAAATGTTTGGAGACGTCGGCGTAAGTCACACGGCGCGCGCCCTGGGCCGGATCGAGAATATCCAGCCGGCCGCTATCGACCCGAGTCAGAACCACAAAATGATTGAAATCCCAGTGCAGGACGGCCGGCAAGATCAAACGGCTCAAGTCCGGCAAATCGATACGCACCGGCCGGGAGGCCAGCTGCAATTGGTCTGCAATACCGATCAACTGATTCAAGGTCACGCCCTTCAGCGACAGCGCGAAGCGGTGGCGCAGACTAGCCAGATCAACTCGATGGCCGTGGTGCGAGGCGACCATCGCCAAGCAGGCCAAACCGCACTCGGCGGCTTCGGTCTGCAGGATCAGCGGCGTGCGCTTGCCGCCGGAAAAATTCAGGCCGATAGACGCGCTCATTTAGACTCTCCCGGTTAAGCTGTACAGCGGATCGAACACCCAATCGATCAAGCGACGGGTGTCCAACCAAATATCGGCATCCAGACGCATCCCGGATTGTAGCGGCATTTCTTGTTTGTAAGCCGACACGGCTTGCCGGTCCAAGGCCACCGTCACCCGATACGCCGGCTCTTGTAGCTCGATCGGCAGGTCGGCATCCTTGGGGCTAATCAGCGTTTTGGCGATTTCGACAATGCGGCCGCTGTAACTGCCGAAGCGTTGATAAGGAAATGCCTGGTAGCGGATCAACACGGTTTGATCGATCTCGACGAAGCCGATCGCGCTGGACGGCACCATCAATTGGGCCCGCAAGGCCGCGCCGGCCGGCAAGATCGACAACAGCGGATTGGCGGGATTGGCGACTTGACCGCGTTCGGCCAAGATCGCTGTCGCCGTGCCGTCCCCCGGCGCGCTGATGACGATGGTGCGGCGGGATTCGGATTCGGTGATTTTTTGGTTCAGTTCGGAAATATTACGTTCGATCGCGGCGCGCTGATTCTGGAACTTCAAACGGGCGCCGGCAATGTCGGTCTGAGTGGCTTGCAAATCGCGCTGCGCGGTGAGCCGGTTGCGTTGCAAGGCTTGTAGCTTGCCTTGGTTGTCCAGCCACTCGTCCTGCTTTTGCTGGATTTGCACCGGCGACACGAAATGCTTGCCGGCCAATTGCCGAAACCGCTCGGCGCTAGTGGCCGAGCCTTCGACGCGGGCTTGCTGGGTCGCGATCTCGCCGTCCAGTTGTTGCAATTCGCGCCGCAGGCCTTGCTCGCGATCCAGCAAGGCTTGATATTCGATACGATCGAGTTCGGCCCGCTGGTTTAATTCGGCGGTCAGACTGTCGCGGCGCTGACGCAGTTGTTCGAGCGCGGCGGTCTGCACTTGCGGGGTTTCCTTGGAGCCGCTTTCGGTGGACAGTACATACAGCGTATCGCCGGCCTTCACGCTTTGGCCTTCGACGACCTGCTTTTCGACGATGGTGCCGGACTGCGGCGCGTAAACCTTGATCAAGCCCATGCTGGGCGCCAAATACCCGCTGACGTGCGCCTTGCGGGTATATTCGCCCCAACAGGCGAAAGCGATCAAGGCCAGCGCCGCCGCCGACGCCAATGCGGTGAGTAAAGGCAGTGCCGGCGACGCGATGCCTATCGCCTCGCCGAGCGGCCGGTCGCGCTTGAACGCCAGGGCCTGACTTCGAAACAATCCGGTTTCGTTCATATCACCGCCTTCTCTTCGCATAGCCTGATCGAGACCATGGCGCTCAGACGACATCCAGATCCGAAGCCCGCCGCATGTCCTCGCTCGGGTTCAGGTCGTTGGTCACCACTTGCGGGCAGTGCAGACAGGCGTCCCTGCCCTCCTGCAGCCACCAGCGGCAGCTCGAGCGTATCGAACAGGTCGGTAACTGCTCGACGACCGTCGGGGTCCACCGCACGACCTTTTCGACCAGACCGCACTTCGACTGTTCGGACCGATAGTGACCGCATCCGCTGCAAGCGCACGGCGCCGAAAAGCGAAACACTTCGCCGGGCGTGACCGGTCCGGCCATTTCCAGGATCTCGTCGGTGACCGGCAGCGCTTCCTTCAGATAAGCCAGTTCCGGCTGCTCGGCCGAACCGGTCATCACGCCGATGACCTGACTGCCCTCCCAATCCGGTTGGGCGCTGGGACACAACACTAAGGTTTCCGAGGCCATGGCACGATCAACCCTAGAATGCGGCGAATTTATTCAGCGTCAGGCCCGCGTCCAGTTGCGGCGCGACTTGAAGCTGCTGGAGCAAGCGGCCGCCGTTGATAATGCCGTTCCAGTTCAACAGCGCCACCCCGCCGCTCACTTGCGCCAATTGTTCCGGACTCAATTCTTGACCGGCTAATTCCCTGACTTCCAGAGCCCGGTTTAAACCTTGCGATGCGAATTGGGCCAATTCGGATGTTGCGATACGCGATGCTTTTTTTGACATGGCTACTTCCTCAATGAATGTGAATACGAATTAACCGATGGCAAATTTGGTGGCGATGTTCTTGATATTGATCGCGCCCGGATTGATCACCGGCCAAAATTTCTTCGGAAATTGGTTCAAGTCGCCGTCGAACGACACCAGTCCGCCGGATACCGCCTCGATTTCTTGGGCACTCAGCGTTCTTAACGTTTCTTGAAAGGGTTGTTTTGTGTTCATTGCGTTTCTCCGTCGTAAAATGGCGCTAGCGCCGATTCCGCGGCAATCTAAACTTACAGTGAGTTTGCCGCGCCGCCCGCCGAAACTCGGCGGGTGCTTGTACTGTACGCAACTCCCGGCACCGGGGCTGTGACAAGCTTCACCGGGAATTCGTGACGCTTTTCACAGTGGAAAGCGCTAAAATCATTGGGAATCAACCGGCGGAAACAGCCGGACGGCGAACGTTGACCTAGGAAACACCATGCAAAGCGAAGTCCTTGCCAATCTGGCGAAAATCCCGTTTCTGGCCGACGCCGAGGAAGAGGCCTTGGCGGCGCTGGCCGCCAAGGTGAAAACCGTGAAATTTCCGAAACGGGCCATGATTATTTACGAGGGCGACGACACCAGTTCGTTGTACATCGTATTGTCGGGCGCCGTGCGGGTGTTTTCGACCGACGACAAGGATAAGGAAGTCACGCTGTTGATTCAGGAAGCCGGCAGCTATTTCGGCGAATTGGCCCTACTCAGCAACGAACCGCGCTCGGCGGCGGTCCAAGCCACCGAAAACACCGTATGCGGCATTGTCTCGAAAGGCGATTTCATATTGTGGTTAAAGGCCCATCCGGATGTGGCGATCACCTTGCTCGGCGTTCTGGCCGAAAAAGTCCGCCACTTGACCGAAAAAGTGAAACAACTGGCGCTGTCCAATGTGTACGAACGAACGATCAAAGTGTTGCAGGACATGGCCGAGAAGGACGGCGACATTCAGGTCATCGCCCACAAGCCCACTCAACAGGAGTTGGCGAACATGGTGGGTTCGTCGCGAGAAATGATCAATAAGATCATGAAGGAACTCACCAAGGGCGGTTACGTGGTGGTTGACGGCAAAGCGCTGAAAATCGTCAATAAACCGCCGGCGGCTTGGTAAATTTGAGCGCCGATTAGAGCCTTGCCGCCACCTGCTCGGCCAAGGCCAGCGCGGTGGTCCATTTACCGCCGAATACGCTGATGAGTTGGCCGGTGCGATGCACCGCATACTCGCGGGTGGCGCGGGACGGATCGGCGGCACTGGAAATCAGCGGCCGCACGCCGGCGAAACGGCCGGCTATCGTCGCCTCTTGATTCGGAAAGTAGCGCTTATAAGCCGCCAACAAATAATCGCGTTCGGCATCGCTGCAAGCAATCGCATCGTCCAGGCCTTGGCGAACCTCGGTGGTGCCGAGCAAGGTTTGGCCTTTCCAAGGCAACACGAAAAAGATGCGCCGCTCGCCGGGCACTTCCAGCAAATAAGCTTGCCGGCAAGCTTGATTCAATAACAGATGGCTGCCTCTGACCAAGTCCAACCGATAAGGCGAATCGACGCCGCTGCGTTCCAGCAAGCGACCGGCCCACGGGCCGGCGACGTTCAACACCCGGTCGAAACGAACGACGCCGGCGGTAGTTTCGATGAGGCCGGCCGCATCCAGTCTCAGCACTTCGACGTCCTCGAACATCTCGACACCCTCAGTCCTAGCCTGCTCGGCGACCCAGACGCCCAAGGCGTAGTCGTCCATCCGGCCGTCCGAAAACTCGTAGCCGCCCAATAGGCCGTCGCCATCCAAACCAGGGTCCTCCGCCAACATTTGCGCGGCGTCCAGCCAGACCGCGCCGGGCAACAGACTGCGACCGGCCAAACGGTCGTAAATAAACAAACCGGCCCCGACCGTGAAGCGACCTCGCCGGCCTTGCCGATAGAGCGGCATCCGCAAGCGCAAGGCTTCGGTTAAATGCGGCGCGCGCCGCAACCAGGCGTCGCGCTCCCGCAGCGACTCGCGCACCAGACGCAATTCGCCGTTTTCCAAATATCGCAGCCCGCCGTGCAACAACTTAGACGAGGCGCAACTGGTGGCGCGCATCAATTTGCCGCGCTCGTAAACGCTGACCCGATGGCCGAGCTTGGCTAGTTGCCAAGCGCAACACAAACCGTTAACGCCGCCGCCGACGATACCAATCTCCACAAAATGCTCCAATCCGCTGAATATTCCGGGCAATACGCTAGCCCGCCCGGAAATGGTTAAAGTTCGCAACCCCGCCCTTTAGCAATCCGAGTATTGCACTGGCTAATTCTAGTTTGTCAGATTTGTTCAAGACCGTCATGCCCGCCGGGAAGCGGGCATCCAGTGACATGGAGGGTATGCTTAAATCCGTCCGTGGCGTCCGGACTCGCTCCGCATTCTAACGGGTCCGGCCATCCCTGCCGGAATGACGATGCTTGTTGAGTCATCTGACAAAGTAGCACTGGATGTCCGCGTTTTTGGAGGAGCGCCGGTTTAATCCTGAATTTGCTGTTTTTAAAGCGGTTTGGTTAAGATTTTATGACAACAGGTACGGACGGCGCCGAATCTCCGATCGTTGGACGTGTAGGCCAATAGCCGCTACGCTCGAGCGATGTCGGCAAAACAGGAGACATTCCAAGGACGTTCCGCGATCCGCGCGATGCGCCAGGCATCTTTGCAACCGGCCGGTTCGGTGAATGGTTGTCAACCCTGTCCGACGGTACTTGCGGCGGCTCGCGTTTTAGCGAGCAATACGCGCCTGTTAGCTTCGCGCTGACGAACGGTCACGGCAAACGGCCTTGGTTTGGGTAATTTCAGGGGAATGGCCGCCACGCGGCAAGCAAAGCTGTTCTTCGCCGGCCGAAATTCACCGCGCTTGCGCCAAGGCATGAGCAATCTCGGCCGCAAACCGGCTCAAACAACGGCTTTGCGCGGCGACTATGCTTTCCGCGTCGCCGCCGGCCTGCTCTTCGCATTCGAAACGCCGCCCCTGCCAGGCTTGCTCGGCTTTTTTGAATTGCCATTGCACCGCCATCCGGCTGACACCGGCGGCGGTCTGATGCAGCGCCAACAGATCGGCGCTCACTTGATAATCGACGTTCTGCCGCTGCGGCCAGGGAAAGCGCAATACCTGCGGCACACCCAGCCGATGCGCCAGGGATTGCATTAGCTCGCGGGTGATGTTGTCGTCCAACCGCTCCGCCCAACGCTGATGTTCTTCTAGCTGGTATTCGTGCGGCCCAACCTCGACCACCAGTTGCGGCCGGTCCAGATAAGCCGGCAAACGGATCGGCCCCAGGCCAACAACGCTCCCGGCCGGCAACGGCGCGACCGCCTCGGCGCCGGACTCGGCAGTCAGCAAATAAAACCTGATGGGCTCGCCCGCGCATCCGTACAGGGCCAACCCGGCGAAAACCGTTAGAACAAGCTTGCTGAGTAAATTCATCGTGGCAACCGAATACTTCGAGGCTAAACGCCGATTATCGCGTATATACCTCGCGACCGATAGTATTCGAGCGGCGGTTAAGCCTTGCGCCGCTCGCTTTTTACACTACCGCTTCAGTTCGATGCGCAACGCGGCCTCGTGCACAACGCAACCAGTTTACGCCCGTCCCGCGCCGTCACGCCGCCGTCGTAATCCAGATCCCTGGGATCGCCGGGCGCGACCGCGGCACTTTTCCCGGCCAACAACCGCTTTAAGTCGTCCTTATCGACGTCGTCGTCACCGTCCAGATCGCCGGCGCGCAATTCGTCGTTATCCAAAACGCCGTCGTTGTCGCGGTCTATACCGATGCGTTCGCCGGAACCTGGCGGCACGCAGGTGTAGGTAAGCTCGCCGCCGGTTAACCCCGCCGACGCGCGCAAGTCCTGATCGCCGACGTCGCCGATCCCTTGTGCCGACGCTCTATACTTACCGCCACCAACATACCAAAACCCGCTGTAGCGATTTTTCGCGACCAGATCGCAATGCTCGGCATCAGCCTGCGCCTTCAACAGGTCGATTCTCGCGGCAACCGCTTCGGTGCTTGCGGCGCTCAAGGTTACTTGCTGGCCGACAACCGGAAACAAATTACTGTCGAACGCGAACAAAAACGCTTCGACGTTACGCCGCTCGGTATTTCCGTCCGCGCCGAAACCGAAACCACCGGGGTTTCCGATCGGAATACCGGCCAAGTAACGTTCGATTGGGGTTCGAGCGTCGTTCGGATCGGGTTCCGCCGAGAAAAACGATTTGGAAAATATCTGCGCGCTCAGGAAGCGAAACAAGGTATCGACGCTGCCGTCGGGTCCGAAGCCGAAACCGCGAATCTGCGATCCCATATTGCCGATATTGCCCTTGGGTAAAAAGTAATTGGACTCGGTGGTCGTCGATTGCGACGCCAGCCCGAACATACCGACCTTCTGATACATATTGCGCAAGTGCGGAATTTTGAAGATTTGCAGCACGTGATCGAAACTGTAATGGCCGTCCGTTCCGAAAAAGCCCGGTTTGCTGACATCGGCATACTCGGCGTTGCCTTCTCGATCGAGTACATGACAACCGTTACAGGAAAAGAAGCTATCCGACGGCAGGGCCTTGAAATAAAAGTCTCGACCCGCCGACTGCTGAGCGGTCAAGCTGTCGTCCAAATTGCGTATCGGATTGGGCGGATAGGTAATCTCCATGACGAAATCGGCGAATTTTTGCATTTGTTCGTCGCCTAACATCGCATTTCGCCCAACCAATCCGGGAAAGGCGACATTAAATTTTCGAAACGCCGCGTCTTCGTCGAACGAACCGCCATTGGGTTGGACATTGGGACCGGAATTCGGCAAGGCATTGGCATCGTTACCGCCGGTGCGGTCTCCGCGCCAATGCAAGGCACCGTGGTTATCCATGCCCCGCAAGCTTTGGGTGGACATCGGTCCCTTCATAGGCCGAAAATGCGGATTGTATTCATGGCCCAATACGCGGGCGGCCACCTCGGGGGTACTGCGGAACGGGCCGGTATTTTCGCCTTGATCGCCATCCGGATCGCCCAGATCCCAGGCCAAGCTATCGAAGTCGCCGAATACATGGCAACTGGCGCACGCCGAATCACCGTGGCTGGAACTACGCGCCGCATCGTACAGGAAGGGCCGGCCTTCGACGATATGCTTGGGTTCAGGATTGAACATTGCCGCATGCTTGACCTCCCGGCCGCTGACGGCGTCTATTACCGAAATCGAATTATCAAATCGCGTCAACACGTACAACAAGCCTCTCGCTTCGTCGAGCGCCAGTCCGCTGGGCCCGCCGCCGCTGACCGGAATCTGCGCCGCGCTGCTGGGAACGAAACTGTCATTTTCCAATTCCTCGGTGTTGTAACGCGCGATTTCGCTGGTTCCAAACGCGGCTACGTATAGAGTCTTACCGTCGCCGGTAATTGCCATGTCCAGCGGTAGCGCCACGCTGTCGGCGTTTTCCCGATTCGGAATCGGCTCGCAACATTGGCTGTAATCGATATGCTTGTTCAGATGCCGGGGCGCCACGGTGGGATTGCCCCCCAGCACGGTGATGCGATTTTCGCTGAAATGTCCGCGTACGGTTTGACCGTTACTGTAACCGCCGGCACCCTCGAAGCGGTTATGGTTCAACGCTTCGGTGTTGGTCACATAGACTTTGCCACTAGCGGGATTGACCAGCATGTTGAACAACACGGTACCGACACCGCTGTAGACCTTATCCGTCCGCAATGCCGGCGGATTGGCGGCGGCGTCGATCGCGAACACGTCGCGGTCGGGCAACGAGAACGGCACCATGTCATCCCATTGTTGCCCCAATTCGTCTAGCCAATGGCTACCGTCGTATTTGACGATCAAGCCGGATTTGGGTTGAGCTTCTCCTGCGTGATTGGTGGCCGGTCCGGGATAAACCCGATTGAATGGCGGCGCGACGCCGCGTTCGACGACAGCATCGTTCAGCGTCATCGTGGCGTTACCGGTGTGAAAGCCGGCGGCGTAAACCGTTTTGCCGTCGGGCGTCACCGCTAGCGCACGCGGCGTGTCGGTGAATAAGGTCAGCACCGTCAAAGGCGGTCCGTTCATCGCATCGCCTAGCTGTCCGGCATCGAACACCCACACATCGGCCCGGCCCACGCCAGGCACCGACAACTGCGGATCGACGCCGGTATTCTGTCCGCGGTGAGCGCTAGTGACGAAAGCCTTACCGCCGGCAAATACGATGTCGCGCGGCTCGTCGCCCACCTGTAGGGTTCGAGTGACACGACCGCCGCCGTTGTCATCCAGGCTGACGATACTGATGCTATCCGACAAATGGTTAACCACCCAGACTTCCTTGTCGTTTCTAACTGCCAATGCGACGGGCTCCAAACCCACCGGTACCGACCCGACGGGCGTCAGTCGCTGATCGCCTACTTTAAAAATTTCCAGGCGATTATCCGGCGTATTCAAGGCAAACAACCGGCCTCGGTCTGCCGATAATGCCAACGGTCGTACCTGTCCGCTTTCGAACAACGTGAAATTGCTTTTACTCCCCGCCGAGACCGTGGTCGGTAAGCCTAACGCGCCTATCGAAATAAGACAGTACGCTAGGGCGTAGTTAATTCGTCTAAACATTTTGTTTACCTCCTGTTAGCTTGCATGAAATTGGCGCTCCGTCATGGAGCGCCGAATCACCGCAGGGGAATAGGCCGCGACAGCCTCCGATTTGAACCGTTCGCGGCCAATGCGGCTTGTGAAACGGCTCGGCTTCCGAGCGCAAGGGCTCACCCGCGCGCTCGGAACCGCTATTGACCTTAGCGCCAGACCCTTCGTTAAGCCGAACGGCGCGGTTTAAACAACAAACCCAGGCCAGCCGCCATCAGCGCGAAGGCCGGCGGTACAGGTACCGCGGTGACCGTTAGCGGCGTCGTACTAGCGGCTAAGGCGTCGCCGTCCGCGTCGCCCAACGCGTTGACCGCCAAACTAAGCGTCGTATCACCCGCTTGCAGAATGTTGAAATGCAAAACCGCCAACGTGAAATTGTCAGCTTGCCAAGCGTTCAAGTCGGCCGGATCGTCGAGCGATAATTCAAACACATTCAATTTTCCAGCTTCGGCTAAAGCCGCCGATTGCGGATTGACTCCTAGAGCGAACGCATCCAATTGATCGCCTAACCCCGCATCGCCGAAATCGGCCGATACATAGGCGAGGTGTGCCGTATCGAACAAGACGTCGAAATCGTAAGCGCCCAAGGCCGGCGCCGCGCCGTCGCTCAATCCGGATATCGCGACGCCGACGCTAAGTTCGGCCGCGCTTTGCGAGACTGGCAATAGTGAAAGTTCGATCGCGGCGTTCGCGGCGGCGGCGGCCGACAACAACATCGCTCCGGCTAAAATCTGTCTAAACCCTTGTGTCATCGAATGGTCTCCTTGAAGTAAGTTGAAAAAAAGTTTACTCGAGCGCGCAACGCGGCCGAGTGCAAGATAACGCCAATTTGCGAGCATCCAATACGTTGACGGCGCCGTTGCGATCAATGTCGGCCGGATCGGCGTCCACCACGCGGCGATTGCGTTTAGCGATGACGAAATTGACGTCGGCTTGATCGACATCGCGGTCGCCGTCCAGATCGCCCGCCACCGTGATCGTCTCGCAAACGTCCGGAATGTGATTGGTATTGGTATCGCCGACGCGGCGCTCGGCGACGTCGGCGACGTCGGACCAGCCGTTGGCGTTGCAGTCCGGAAATACCTTCAGGTAGTAAACATCCTGTTCGCCGTTGTAGGTTGCGGTGTAGGCGACGCTAGCGCCGTCGGCACGGGAAACCAGCGTGGTGGCATCGCCGATTTTCAGCGAACCGTGCGGCGAGGCGATCGTCGTATCGAAACTCTGGCTGACGGCTTGATTCTTGGACCAGGTCGAGCCGCCGTCCCACGAGTAGCTGTAATAGAGTTGCGAAACCCGGTAGCTATTGCTGTCGCGAGTGTCGTACCAAACCGCGTCGATACGGCCGTTCGGCGCAACTCCCATCATTCCGAACCAGTTCCAATGATTCGCCGCTGGCGTATCGTCGTTGACCCGAATCGGTGCCGACCAGGTTTCGCCGCCGTCGCTGCTGCGGATAAAGTTAACGTCCAAGTTGTCCGGTCCTGCCGGATCGACGGTGGCGAGCACGTACAATTCGCCTTGCCGGGCGCCGATTGCGGAGTTGACCGCCATTTGCACGTCGCCGACCGGCCCGTATTGATTCGGGTTTTGTCTGAACAAAAACAGCGGCGCCAAGCCGCCCATATCGATCTCGCGTACTTCGAACGTCGGCTTTTGGTTCGCATCGCCGGCATTCGTCGATTTGACGAAAATATGCTTGTGCAGATTGCGATCCATGTTTTCTTCGTCGAAGTACGGGTATTCCAAACGCCCGGCCATATATAAGGTACCGTCGCCACCAACCCGCATCGTGCCGAAGGTCGGATTCTCCGGCAGTTCGATCGGCGCTTCGAAACTGGCGGCGCGGTCCAGCGAACGGCTAAAACATTTGCCGTCTAGGCAGTCGCGCCAGTTCAGATAGACGTGCCCGTCTCCGGGGCCACCGCTATGATCGACCGCTAGCTGTGCCTTATCGCCGCCTTCGCCATGAGCGTGGACCGGCGCTTCCCAACCGCGACCACCGTCCAGCGATTTAATCACCTGAATATCTTGAACAAAGGTGTAGGTCGGATCGAAATGCAGACTTTGGAAATAAAAATGGCCGAACGCGTCGACATCCAAGGTCGGATTGCTGCGTCCCTCGCCCGGCGTGATAGCGCCGCTAAAATGCCAACTCGCCCCGCCATCGGCCGAGTAGGCCCAACCGGCTTGACGAAACGACGACGCCACCGAGTCGAATTGCCGCCAAGCCGCGACAAGGTTGGTGGGATCGAGTGGATTGATCGCCAGCGCGGGCTCGTTGGCCGCGTCGCCGACAATATTATTGCCGTCCGAATCGACGTTGATTTGTATGCTGGCGTAGGCACCGAATCGGTGTGGCGCGTTCGCCGCGACCGCATTCGAGCCGGCCGCCGCGATCCACGCCGCACTACTTAACCACGCCATCGCGGAAACGCGCGTCATAGTTGGCGCCTCCGCATGCCAATGCGCGCCAAACCGCCCAAACCTGAAACAAATAGCCAAATCGAGGCCGGAACCGGTACCACCGAAGTATGCAAACTGAAATTTCCGACGATAGCATCGCGGGTGCCGAACAAATGGTCATAGCCTTCGCCCAAACCCAGTTCGCCACTCAAATCCAGCGAACCGTCGTGAATATCCAGCACGACATTGAACAAATTATAGGATTGGGAGCGAAACGACACATGATTGTACAAGGACCATGCGGAACGGCCGGATGCGCCATCCATATTGGCGGCGTCGTATTCCAGCGCGTAGTCGCCGGATAAAATGCGATTGAATTCTGATCCTGTATCGACCCGGAACCGAAACACGCCGGATAAACCAATCACGCCGGTAACGGTCGAGGCGAAATTGGCCGGATCGAATTCGATCGTGGTCGGTTTTGCGTGGCGCCCGGTCAGATTGGCGACATGCGTGCCGTTCACTGAAAACGTCAGGTTCTTAGCCGGAATTTCGGCGACGCCCGGCACGATATGATCTTCGAGAATTTGCGTGGCGGTGCGGCTATTCGCGGCCGGGGCGTCGAAAAATTCCTCCAAGTACATCGAAGGCGCGGCGGTCGCGTCAATCGCGATTGCGTCGGCGAGCGCGTCTCGATCGAGATTCACCACCATGGTACCGCCGGAAACCGTGGCGGCGGAAACAGGCGGCGATAACGCGGCCAGCAGTGCCGCGGCAACGAGCGCGCGCGACCCTATCATTTGAATATGCATAAATTTGCCAGAGGAAGTCATTTCCGTTGAGAGCCGATGCGCAAAATACCCGAACGACTTAGTCGTCCGGATATTGCGCCCGGTCAGGGTTGCCGGTTACGCGGCGAGCGGTGCCGACTTGCGACGCCGCGACGCCAGCACGCCGAACAGACCGCTACCGAACAACCACGCGGCGGCCGGCAATGGAACGGCGGCGGGAACCGGCGAAATCAGACTGAAGGTGCCGGCCATGCCGGCGGAATTGGAACCGTCGCCACCGAATAAAAAGGCCGATGTGTTGGGCGACCACCAGAGCTCGCCGGTAAAGGCCAGGCTATCGCCGTCGGTGGTAATACTGATATTACGGGTGTCGAAGGTATTGGAAGCAAAACTGACGTTGTTGGTTAAGGTCCAACCGGTGTTGGTGCCGTTGTTTCGCGCGGCGATATAAGAGAATTTGTAGTCGCCGGACAGCAGCGTGCCGGTAAAGCTACCGCGCGTCATATACACGCCATCCAAACCGACCTGACCGCTCGCGGTCAAGCTGGAGGCGTTCAGCAGATGGTCTTGATCGGACGCCCAAGTCAACGTCGTCGCTTGATTACTGCGCCCGCTGCCGCCGATATAACCGGTCGGTATCCCGGTGCCCGCCAAACTGCTTGGATTCACGTCGTAACTTAATATGTTCGGCGCCGGATAGGTATTCGTCGGAGTCGCGACCATATCGTTCGCGGTCAAGGTGTCGGCCACCGCCTTATCGAAAAAATTGGCGACGTAGTAAGAGGTAATCGAACCTTCTCCCAAGTTCAAGCCGGCCAATAAGTCGTTTGGGTCGTTGAATGCGATATTGAACACACCGCCGTTCAAGGTACCGGCGTTGGCTAGATTGGTCGCCGCAAGCGCCGCCGCGGCAAACCAGGTTTTTCCTAACGTCATTTTTTTTGATCCATGAAATTGCATATTTAATTCCTATAGGCTTGAAAGATAGATTTTCGGTAGCCGATTCGAACGCTTCGAACCGACGCTTACTCTCGTTCGAGAGGCAACCCGGCTGTCTTGAACCAAGACCCAAGGCTTTCCGGCTCCGTCTTGCGGCGGATGTGGCAAATTTACCGTCGATACCGCACCTTAAACTCGGCTCGACTCTCGCGGCCTCTCCTGATCCGCTCTTGCCGGCACACTGTCCAGATGCTGATTCCGAAAGTAATTTCCGGTGCGGCGAACAGACTCAAGCAGTTAGTGTGCCAGCCATACCTCGCTAAAACCGGGAAACGGTGACCGGCTGTCGGTGGCGCTATTGGAGTCCAGAACCGAGTCATCACTGCTAAAACCGGGGTACACAGAGAATCTGAACATCGTCGACTGCGGTCGACGGGGCGCATGAAAAGCAAACGGACAAACCCATTCGCCTATTTTTTACTGAGTGATTTCACTCAATTAATCTCAACTATAGATAAGCTAAGTTATTGAAACAAAATTAAAATTAATATTCCTACCGCAAATGCCCAATGCACTTCGCGGCGTATAACATAATTTATTAAATTTAAGATTAATTGATGCCTAAAACCGGACTGACGCCGGAAAACATCGTTTCAGCGGGACCGGCGAAACGAGGGTGCCGCAAAGAGTGGGAAAGTTATTTGCCGTAAATCAAGGCTTGCGGCTGGCGTTCCAGCCCCTCGGCCAAGTCTTTGAGCGAACGCGAGGCGTTGCGCACTTCCAGCAAGGCCTGGTTCAGCGGCGCGTCGGCGTCGGCCAGCGTCTCGACCGCATTCAGCGCGTGCCGCGATTCCTGCAGAACCTGGGTCGCGGCGGCCAGGCTTTGTTCGGCGGCGCGCAACACCGGCAGCAATTCCCGGTTGAAATCCCGCAGCGTGGCGCGGGTGTCCGTCAAAGCGCCGTTGGCGTTGCTCAGCAAGGGTTCGGTTTGCCGGTTCAGCGTCGCCATCAACTTTTGGGTTTCCTGTAAGGACTTCGCCAAGGCGGTCATCGATTGCCTGGTGTTATCCGACTGCAACAGATTGCGGATTTCGGTCAAGGTATCGGACAGATTTTTCAGGGTTTCCTCGACCGGCAATTGCTTGGCCCGGTTGATGATTTCGTCGGCGGTGTTGCGGATTTCGTCGACCGTAGTCGGCACGCTGGGCAGTTCCGGCAAATTTTTATAATCCAGTTTGACCAGATTGATCGGCTTGTCGCTGTAGAAATTCAAATCGACATACAGCAAGCCGGTCAGCAAGCTCTGGGTTTCCAATCGCGCCTTCAAGCCGGCTTCTATCATCCGTTGCGCCGCTTCCTGTTGCTGTTTCTTGGTGTGGCCGTGACTCTCTTCGCCCGAGGTGTTGCGCAGCAAGGCCGGATCGATTTCGATGACCACCGGTTTGTAGATTCGGTCGGTGTCGGTTTCCATCACCAACGAAATCTCGCTAACGTTGCCGATCTGCACGCCCTGCAGCTTAACCGGCGCGCCGACGTTCAAGCCGTTCAAGGCCGAGTCGAAGAAGATCACGAAGCGATTTTTGTCCTTGAAATAATCGCCGCCGCCGAAAATCATCACGCCCATCGTCAACAAAGTCAGCGCACCGGTCAAAAACAAACCGATCGCCAATGGATTGGCTTGCTTGCTCACAGATTACTCCGATTACGGCCACCGGCTTGCCGGGAGACCGAGGCATCACCGCGCGTCAGGAAACGCACGATATTGGGATCTTTGGATTCCGCCAACAATTGCTTGGGCGGACCGCCGGCAATCATCGTATGGGTTTCGGCATCGAGAAACACCGAATTGCTGCCGATCAGGAAAATACTATCCAAGTCGTGGGTCACCACGACAACGGTCGCCGACAAGGCCTGACTCAAACTGAGGATCAGGTCGTCGAGCAATTTGGCGGTAATCGGGTCCAGGCCGGCCGACGGCTCATCGAAAAACAAAATTTCCGGGTCCAGCGCCATGGCTCTAGCCAAACCGGCGCGTTTTTGCATGCCCCCGCTCAACTCGGACGGATAATAATCCTCGAAACCGGCCAAACCCACCAGCGCCAGCTTATACGACACGATGTCGCGGACCTTCCGGGCCGGCAGACGGGTCGCCTCGGTAATCGGCAGCGCCACGTTTTCGGCCAACGTCATCGAACTGAGCAAGGCACCGCTCTGAAACAACACGCCGGTGCGCTGCAGAATGCGCTGGCGACCGGCCGGATCGGCGGCCCACAAGGCTTGATCGCCGTAGAATACGTCGCCGGCGGCCGGCGCCTTCAAGCCTATCATGTGCCGCAATAGCGTGGTCTTGCCGCAGCCGTTGCCGCCCATCACGACAAACACGTCGCCGCGATTGATCGTGAAATTCAGGTTGCGCTGAATCACGAAATCGCCGTAGGTCATCGTCAAATCCTTGATCGTGATGCAGGCATCGGCCATCGCTAAATTCCCAGGCGATTACAGATTATGGTCATCACCGAGTCGGCGACCACGATGAATACGATCGCAGTCACCACCGCGGAAGTCCCGGCATCGCCGACCGCCGACGCGCTTCGGCCGCATTGCATGCCGCGCATGCAGCCGGACAACGCAATCAAAATTCCGAACACCGAACATTTGACGAAACCGATGATAAAGTCCTTCATCTTGACCGCGCTGGCGGTGCGGTCAAGATATTCGGTCAACGACACGTCGAAAAAATTCACGGTGACCAAGCCGCCGCCGACGATACCCATCAAATCGGCATACAAGCAGAGCAAAGGCATGATGATAATCAAGGCCAGCATTCTGGGTAGTACCAGAAAAGCCATCGGGTCCAGATTCATCGTTTTCAATGCGTCGATTTCGCTATTGACGTGCATCGTGCCGATCTGCGCCGCATAGGCGGCGCCGGTGCGGCCGGACATGATAATCGCGGTCATCAACCCGCCCATTTCGCGGGTCATGCCCAGACTGACCAGATTGGCAATGTAGATTTGCGCGCCGAACAGCGACAACTGCACCGCGCCGACGAAGGCCAGAATCAAACCGACCAACAGACTGATCAACGTGACGATGGGCAGGGCCGACGGGCCGCATTCCTGGATATACAACCACAAATCCTGGCGCCGGAAATGCGCCTGACCGCGCACGGCGGCCAAGGTGCTAAGCGTCATGTCGCCGACGAAGATCAGCATCTCCTTGGCATGCCGGACCGCGGCGGCGGTTTCGGCGCTCAGCGCCTCGCTCCAGCGCATTTTCCGGGTAACGCGTTGGGCGTCCAGGCGTTCCGGCACCGCGTAAACCAGCGCCAACAAACCTTGCAACGGTGCCGGCAGCGTAGCTTTATCGACCGCCAACCGTTTTCCGGTCGCGCAGTCGATAATTTTGATCAACTCGGTCACCAGCAGGCTGTCCCAGCGGCCCAGCTCGGCCGTCGCGAAACACAATCGCTGGCCGGCTTCTAACGCCTTGACCCGCGCCAAGATCGGCTCGATGTCGGCCGAATCGGACTGCAACAGCCAATCGCCGACGAAGGCGACTTCCAAGCCCGCCGACGTTACGTTCGCGGCGATCGAGGGCGGCCGTGAACCAGCGGCGTTGACCGGCGGAATAGCGGGTGCGGTTGTCACCGAGACGAGGGATGCCTTAACCGATTAAAACGGGATATCGTCGTCGAAATCGTCGTAAGACGCCGGCGCCGATTGCGGACCGGACGACGAAGACGGCGCGGAAGGACGCTGATCGTAACTGCTCGGCGGCGGCGTATTGTTATCGGAATAATTAGCGGTTCCGCCGCTGCGGCTACCGAGCATGTTCATCGATTCGGCGACGATTTCGGTGGTGTAACGATCCTGGCCGTCCTGCCCCTGCCATTTCTGGGTACGAATCCGGCCCTCGACATAAACCTGGCTGCCTTTTTTCAAATACTCGCCGGCGGTTTTTGCCAGGCCGGAGAAGAACACGACCCGATGCCATTCGGTCTCTTCCTTGCGGTCGCCGGAATTGCGATCCTTCCAGCGGCGGGTGGTGGCTAATCGTATCGTGGTAATGGCATCGCCGCTCGGCATATAACGCACCTCCGGGTCGGCCCCGAGATTTCCGATCAGCATGACTTTATTCAGCATGGTTTTCTCCGTAAAAAAACTAAGCAGCGGCTCAACGCCATTGCTGTAAAAATTGGTTCAAATCGTCCTTGTTCAGGCGCTGACTATCGACTTTCAGATAGGCGGCTTGTTCCTCGAAATGCAGACGAACTTCCTCGACGCCGACGATGTTCAGCAGTTGTTTGGAAAATTCGCCGCTTTGCTCCGGCGACACGTTTTTCAATGGCAACAGTAAATTGGCCCAATAGCGCGGCGGCGACATGAACCAGGCAATCACTATCCAACTGGCGGCGATACCGGCCGAGAACAAGAATACCGAGGCCGGGCCGAATTCGCCGTACAGCCAGCCGCCGGCCGCGCCGCCTAAAAAGGCGCCGATGAATTGGGCACTGGAATAAATGCCCATTGCCGTGCCCTTTAAATCGCCGGGCGCGGTTTTGGAAATCAGCGACGGCAAGGTCGCTTCCAACAAATTGAACCCGCAGAAAAAGATCCACAAACAAGCGATCAAGCCGATCAACTCGCCGTGCAGCAGCACGAAACCCAAATTCGCCACCAATAACGTCGAAATGGCCGTCAGAAACACGCCCTTCATCTTGCGTTTTTTCTCGGCGATGATGACAAACGGAATGATACCGGCCATCGACGTGACCAACACCGGCAAATACACCAGCCAATGCTTGCCGCCTTCCAGGCCGGCGTCGCGCATCAACAAAGGCACGACCACGAAGCTGGCCATCAAAATCAAATGCAACGCAAAGATGCCGTAATTCAAACGCAGCAAATCCGGGTTGGTAATCACCGAACTCAGCTCGGACGGAATGTATTCGGCGTCGCGGTGCGTGGTGATTTTTTCCGGGTTGGGTACGACGAACAGCACCACCAGAATCGCCAACGCCGCCAACAACGCGATCATCCAAAAAATGCCGGCGATACCCCAATGGTCGGCGATGATGGGTCCGGCCGTGATCGCCACGCCGAACGAAATGCCGATGCTGGCGCCTATCGTCGCCATCGCCTTGGTGCGGTGTACCTCTTGAGTCAAATCGGCCAACAAAGCCATCACCGCCGCCGACACCGCTCCGCAGCCCTGCAAGGCCCGGCCGATCAACACGCCGTAAATATCGGTCGCCAGCGCGGCCACCACACTGCCGGCCACGAACAGCAACAATCCGACGACAATGATGGTCTTGCGGCTGAAGCGGTCGGACAACAAACCGAATGGGATTTGCAGAATCGCCTGGCTCAAACCGTAAATGCCCATCGTCAAACCGACCAATTTCGGCGTCGAACCGGGCATTTGCTCGGTGAACAACGACAGCACCGGCAGCAGCATGAACAAACCCAGCATCCTCAGCGCGTAGATACTGGCCAGCGAGACGGTCGCCCGTTTCTCCATGGCCGTCATCGGACTGGTAATATCCTGAACCTGTGTCAAACCCAACTCCTCTTCGCGCGGTATCCTAAAGCCGCTTATGGTATCAGGTTACGCGGCGCTCAGGAATGCAAGGACGGTGCGCGCCGCCCAAATCCGGCGCGATCAGCCGGCCGCCGCTGGGCCGGAACAGCAAGATCCGATTATGGGCCGACATTGCCGCACATTCGACCATCGCCGACTCGGCGGTCCATTGGTCATCCTTGATCCCAGAAAGAGCCATTGGCGCGTGTTGCGGGCTGTTGGTGAGAGCGATACTAAAGCCACCCCAAACCAGCCCCCCATTCCGATTGAAAACCACCGCCGGTTTCAATCCAATTCGGTCAGGAATTCCAATGACAAAATCACCACTGGCGCCGACGACTAAAGACGCTTCCCAGTCGCCACCTTCCAATGCAACAGCGATGGCATGCATATTCCAGTTACGATTAATTCTACTTTGTCAGATTTAAGCAACGCCGTCATACCCGCCGGGATGCGAGTATCCAGTGCCATGGATGGCAAGCTTCGATCCGTCCGTGGGGTCTGGATTTCGGCAATCCCCGCCGAAATGACGAGCACTACCGAGAATCTGACAAAGTAGAATTAATGACTCCCCTTAAACTCGACAAGATGCCCCCTCTCTCGGTCGTAGTGGCGCATAAAGCAATTAGCCTATACTGGAACCAACGTTCTATAACCCAGAAACTTTAGTGGGTATGATTTGGAGTCTTTTGTGAGCACCGTTAAAGGACCAAAACTCGCTATCATCGGCGGTTCAGCGGGGTCATTGAGGGCTATCAAAGAACTATTCCGAGATGTCGGCGCGGAGACCGAGGTTGCTTTTGTGCTGATTCAGCATCGTAGCCCGGATCACAAGAGCATGTTGGCCTCGCTCCTGTCCGTCTGGACACATCTTCCGGCAATAGAGATCAAGGAAGGCATGCAACTTGAAGCGGGCCGAATTCATGTCGCGGCTGCCGGCATGTCGCTCAGTTTCAGCGATGGCATACTACACTTGACCTCGCCCGCATCGCCCGATGAACGATTCCATCCGATCGACGAATTCTGTCAAGCGGTTGTTGAGCAGAACAGCATGGATTTGGCGCTCGTCGTGTTATCCGGTACCGGTGTCGATGGTACCAAAGGGGGGGCGGCGATCAAACAAGCGGGTGGAATTGTCCTCGTCCAAGACCCGGTGAATGCTGACTTTAACGGCATGCCGACCAGTGCCATTCTGTCGGGGATAGCCGACCAGATCATGCCCGTAGTCGACATCGCGACCGTATTGCAGGCATGGGCTAGCAAGCCAAGTACTCTGCCGGTCGTTGCCGATCCCAAACCAGAGCCGGAAGAGGATATTATTCACCGTATTCTCAGCAAGGTCCGTGATCGCTGGGGCAACGACATGAGTGGCTACAAACCCGCCACTATCCGGCGCCGCATTGCCCGGCGCATGGCTTCGGTGCGAATCCAAGATGTTTCCTCCTATCTCAATTTGCTAGACCGGCAAGCCGAGGAAATTGATCGGTTGGCCCAAGATCTGCTCATCGGTGTCACGGAGTTTTTTCGCGATCCGGAAGCCTTCCACATCCTTGAGGAGGAGGTGGTTCCCGCCATCTGCCAAGCCAAAACGTCGAATGATCCGGTCCGCGTATGGGTGGCCGGATGCTCCACTGGCGAAGAAGCCTATTCAATAGCCATACTTTTCTTTGAGTGGTTTGCCGCCCATGCACAGCCGCCGCTGATCCAGATATTTGCAACCGACATCGACGAAACGGCCCTCGCGGCAGCCCGCAACGGCAGTTTCCCCCAAGACGGCCTGAGCGGCCTAAGCCCGGCCCAGATCGAGCAATTCTTCGACAGCAGCAAGGACGGTTATCGGATCAAGAAAGGCGTGCGCGAATCCATCGTCTTCGCCTCGCACAACTTGATCGCCGACCCGCCGTTCTCCAAACTCGACTTGGTCATTTGCCGCAACGTCCTGATCTACCTGAATGCCGAGGTCCAAAAGAAGCTCTTGGCGCTATTCCATTTCGTGCTGAATCCGGAGGGCTACCTTTTTCTGGGCAGTTCGGAGAGCATCGGCCATCAGCCCGCTTATTTCCGCTCAGTATCAAAGCCTTGGCGTATCTATCGCAACCTTGTCTCCGGGAGCGATACTCGCAAGGCGCCCCAGTTGCCAATTGCCGGCGCCGCCTCTCCGCGCCGCGGCTTCCCTTCCCTGCGGGAAGCCAGGAGTGGAGCTAACCCATGGGGAGATACTCAATATTACCGCAGCCTGTTGGACCGGTTCGGCACAGTCCAATTGCTGATCAATGGTAACAATGAAGTCCTCTTCACGTCCGGGAACACGGCCTCTTATCTCGGCGTGCCGGTCGGTGAGCCTTCCCTCGAGATATTCAAGCTGGTACGCCCATCTTTGGTCACGATACTGCGTTCCGCGATCGGTCGAGCCAGAGAGCAACACGACAAGGTCGCGGTCACTATCGATCCCGCCGAGGGGGATGCCCTGATACGAATCGAGGTTACACCACTGGAGCAGACGGAAGCTGACGAGGTCCTGCTGATTGTGTTGAGCCCGCAGGAAAGAACCGAACAAAGTACCGTGGTTCAAACCGGCAGCGCCGGCGAAACCTGGATTACCCAACAGTTGGACCGAGAATTGAATACGGTGCGTGAGGATTTGCACCGCACCATCGAACAATCTTGGCATTCCAGCGAAGAACTCAAGACCGCCAACGAAGAAGTGATGGCGATGAACGAGGAACTGCAGTCGGCCAATGAAGAACTGGAAAGTTCCAAGGAAGAGCTGCAATCCCTAAATGAGGAGTTGTCGACGACCAATGCGCTGCTGGATGGCAAAGTCTCCGAACTCGAGACCGTTAATGCCGATCTCGGCAACCTCTTGAATAACAGCGATACGCCCACGTTGCTGCTCGACGAGGCATTGCGTATCCGCCGTTTCACTCCCGCCTGCGCGCAACTGATGCGTGTGATTCCGGGCGACTTGGGCCGCCACCTCGACGACATCGTCCGCCACTTCGATGATCCGGAACTGGCGCGGGATTGCCTGCTGATCATGCAAGGGGGCATTGCGCCCGAAGTGGAAGTTCGTAGTACCGCGGGGCGCTGGTATTTGCGCAAGGTCCTGCCCTACAGAAACCTCGATGGCCGGATTGTCGGCGTCGTTCTTACTCTGCCCGACATTACCTCCGTTCGACAGGCCAACGAAGAGATACGCCAATCGGAAGCGCGGCTGCGCGAGAGCGAAGGCCGCTACCGTCAGGTGACCGAATCCTTACCGCAACTGGTCTGGACCTGCAGGCCGGATGGTCCCTGCGATTATCTAAGCCCGCAGTGGCTGACCTATACCGGCACGAGCGAGGCCGAACAACTGGGCTATGGCTGGCTAAATCAGCTCCATCCCGATGATCGTCAACTAGCCATGGACCATTGGCTGGCAACCGCCGCACACGGTCTGCCGTTCGAGATCGAGTTCCGTATCCGCCGGCATGACGGTCAGTATCGCTGGTTCAAAACCGTCGCCCAGCCGGTCAGAAACGATGCCGGCGACATCGTTAAATGGTTTGGTTCCAATACCGACATCGAGAACCTCAAACAAGCCGAGGCAGCCCTGCGCGAACGGGAACACCGGCTGGACTCTATCGTTAGATACTCGCCTTCGGTCCTATCGCTCAAACACCCGGACGGCCGCTACGCCCTGGCCAACCCCAACCTGCAACGCATTCACCATCTGAGTGAGGCGCAGATCATCGGCAAGACCGATTTCGACTTATACCCGGAGGCGACCGCCCTGGTCCTCCAGGCCCACGACCAGCTGGTTCTGGAGAGCATGGCCCGCCACTCCATAGAGGAAATCGTACCGGTGGACGGTGTGCCGCGCATCTACTTATCCCACATTTTCCCGATCCTCGACGACGCGGGCCGGGCCGAATACATCTGCCGCATCGCCCTCGACATCACCGACCGTAAGCGGGCGGAGAATGAGCTACGCGAGAGCGAGAGCCGCTACCGGCAAGTAACCGAGTCCCTGCCGCAGTTGGTCTGGACCTGCACACCCGACGGCACGTGCGATTACTTGAGCCCGCAATGGGTAGCCTATACCGGCATGAGCCAGGCCGAACAACTGACCTATGGCTGGCTCGATCAGATCCACCCGGATGACCGCCAGCGGACTATCGATGGTTGGATGGCGACTGCAGCTCAAGGCCTACCGTTCGAGATCGAGTACCGCATCCGGCGGCATGACGGCGAATATCGCTGGTTCAAATCCCTCGCGCAGGCTGTCAGGAATGATGCCGGGGAAATCATCAAATGGTTCGGCTCCAGTACCGACATCGAGAGCCAAAAGCAAGCTGAAGACATTCTACGGACCAGCGAGGCAGCGCTGGCCAGTCTCAATCAACGTTTGGAGGAACAAGTCGAGCGGCGTACCCGAGCACTGAATGAAGCCCAACGCATCGGTAAGATTGGGAGCTGGACGCTGGACCTGGCGACCGACAAGGTAGCCTGGTCGCCGGAACTTTACCGGATGTTCGAGATAGAGCCGTCGGCCGAAGCACCCGACTATTCCAGACAGGCAGCCATCTTTACCTCGGACAGCTGGGAGCGGTTGAACGAAGCATTGCATCGGACCCGCGAGACCGGCGAAGCGTACGAACTTGAGCTGCAAACTCAACGCGCGGATGGCAGTCGGGGTTGGGTATTTGCCTGTGGCGAGTTGGTAAAAGACGACAGTGGAGCCGCCATCGGCCTGCAAGGCGTGGCGATGGACATCACCACGCGCAAGAACGCTGAATCAAAATTGGCGGCAAGCGAGCACCAACTGCGCATTTTATTTACAGACTCACCCGACGCCTACCTCATCATGGAACTCGACGGCGGCAAGATCGCGGACTGTAATAAAGCCGCCGAGAAGATGCTGAGAGGCACAAGAGCCGAGATTATCGGCCTGACACCGGATCAAGTGTCACCGCCGCAACAGCCTGATGGCCGTACCTCTCGGGAATCGGTTCCCGAAAAAATCAAAAAGACGCTCGAGCAAGAATACAACCGGTTTGAATGGGTACACCGTCGCTTTGATGGCGAAGACTTCTGGGCCGAGATTACCGTTTCGCCTATCGATTATTCGGGTCGCAAGGCCTTGATGGTGGCGTGGCGTGACATTAGTCAACGGAAACAACTCGAATTGGCGCTGCAGCAGCAGCAGCAGGCCTTGAAAAGCGCCAACGAAAATCTGCAACTGCTCAATTCAATGGTGGAGGATAGTGCCGACCCCTTTTATGTTGTGGATGCCGACGATGGTTTTCGCCTGATCTTTGCCAACAAGGCTGCCTGTAAACATTATGGATTTCCCAAACAGCAACTTCTGACGATGCGAGTCCCGGATTGGGATCCGGATGTTAGTTCGGAAAAACTCCAAGAAGTCCTCAGCGAGATCAAAACCGCGGAGCATTTAACGATCCAGACCCGCCATCGCGTTGCCACCGGCGAACTGATACCGGTGGAGGTCTCTATCAACCTGCTTCAGGGAGACGGCCGGCAGTACTTATATGGTTATTTCTTCGACATTCGTAAACGTCTGGCCTTGCAGGAAGCCCTGAACCAGGCCAAAGAGTCCGCCGAACAAACCGCTCTAGCCAAATCCGAATTTCTCGCCAACATGAGCCACGAGATCAGGACGCCGTTGAACGGTGTGCTGGGCCTGGCCCAGATCGGCTACCGCGATAATGCCGGCCGTCCCAAAGTGCAGGAGACGTTTGGGCGCATCCTCGACTCGGGCAAACTGCTGCTGACCGTCATCAATGATATCCTCGATTTTTCCAAAATTGAGGCCGGTAAGCTCGATATCGAAACCGTGCCCTTCGACCCGGCCGAAGTCGTGGCAGAAGCTATCCAGTCCTTTGCTACCGTGGCTTCCAGCAAAGGCCTCAAGCTATCGGTAGAGAAGATTGATCTGCCCGTTCGCTGCCTGGGCGATCCGACACGCATTTCACAAATTCTCCTCAACTTGCTGTCCAACGCCGTCAAATTCACCGAGCAAGGCGAAATCAGCCTTTCGGCTTGGCGCGATAGCGGTGACTGGGTATTTGCGATTCGCGATACCGGCATCGGCATTCCGCCGGAAACGATCGCCCGCTTGTTCCAGCCCTTCGAACAGGCGGACAGCAGCACGACCCGCAAATTCGGCGGAACCGGCCTCGGCCTGGTCATCAGTCGCCGTCTGGCGGAACTGATGGGCGGCTCGTTGACCATGGAGAGTACGCCTGACATAGGTAGCACCTTCACCTTACGGCTGACGCTGCCAGAAACCGAACGCCCCGTTACCGTTAACCCTCTGGCAATAACGGGCACCCGGCGACTGGCCGGTTTGCGACTGCTGGTGGCTGAGGATACCGAAATCAACCGGGTTGTCATCGAAGGCATGCTCGAGGACGAAGGCGCGGAACTGCTAATCGTCGAGCATGGGCAGGCGGCTGTCGATGCGGTTACGCAGGCGACCCGGCCGTTCGATGCCGTCCTGATGGACGTGCAGATGCCTGTCATGGATGGACTGGAAGCCACTCGACAAATCAAGACTATCCGTCCCAACCTGCCGGTGATAGGTCAGACGGCCCACGCAATGAAGGCAGAACACGACAATTGCTTGGCTGCCGGGATGGTGGCGACCGTCACCAAACCCATCGCGATCGACCAACTGGTGGAAACCATCCTGGCACAGGTTAACGGCGCTTCCGCTTCGACATGCCCGAAGGCTGCAGAGTCAGTCCTCGAACGAGGCATTGAAGATCCGCCGAGTTTGATTGACTGGTCGGCTTTACATACAAACTTCAGCAAATACCCCAATTTGGTCGGGCGTATCGTTCAATTATTTCTCGACGCCCATACCAGCACCTCGGCGCAATTGCGCTGCCTGGCGGCGGATGGGAATTATGTCGCCATCGAATCTCTGGCCCACGAACTCAAGAGCGAAGCCGGTAACCTACAGGCCAATGCCGTCATGCAGGTCGCAATTGAATTGACGACGATGGCTCGCAAACAGCAGGAGGAGGCTTTTGGTCTGGCTCGGCGGCTAGCCGAGATGATCGAGCAGATGCTGAAAGAATTGCGCGACTGGAAAACTCACAATGACCATTTTAATTAATCGGTTGTGCTTGGTTTATTAGATTCCGAATGGTCGCTTTACGGACTTACAGTTCGCGGAATCCGGATTCGGCTGACTGGCGGGTTAGGAGAAACGTAACAGGCGGCTAAGGGTCGTTTGCGTCAATTCGCCATTCCCAAACGCCGTCATTCACTGCCGGCGTAAAGGCATCGGAATCGATGGCCGAATTTGGATTGGAACCGGCGACCGCTTCGCGACCGGAATGCCTGGCGGTGTTGAAGCTCGCGTAGGGCGCATTAGTGGTAGCGTCATGCGCCGAATGATTAAAGACCAACATACGGCGCAATACGGCTACGCCTATTGACGCCCTACGATTGCACCTTACGGCCTTGCTTGATCCAATCGCAGTAACTACGTTCGGTATGCAAGGAATAATGTTTCAACCGCATCACGCGACACACAGTCCAATAAGCTTGGCAATTTGGTGCTTGACACAAAACACCTACCTGATAAAGTCAGCGGCGAATTTAATACGCAGGCAAGGTTGCCTGAATTGGCCGCCAATATCAAGTTATCGAGGCAAACATGCCCACTTTTACGGATACGCAGGCAAAAGTGCCTGAAAAGGCGATGAATATCAGGTTATACGGGCAGATTTGCCTGATAATCAATAGTTAGGCATCCAGGAATTTTCCGGTCATATGGCCATTAAAGAAACTATGGAAAAAGTCATGGCTTCATTTAAGGAGCTAATAGCTGCATATCCTTGGATTAAATTGGCTTTGGCATCAGTCATTGGCGTTTTTGGTGGATCTGGTTTTATAACATTTCTCAACAAATATGCAATTTACAATTATGCCGTGTCATATGGTGGAAGGTTACCAGTAGAAAATGTGCCGTACTTAGATATCGCAATTTCTGTGCTTAGTTTTGCCTTTCTTGCGATTTCTTTAATAAGTGCACTACTTGTATACGGTCTGCTAACTTATATAGCCGAGATTCTTCATAGGAAATTTGAAAACTTACCGCAAGTAGTAATCAAAATGGTCTCTGGATTATTTACGTCGACTATAAGTGCTATCGTATCTGTAATCGTCGAATACCTTTCTAACGGTGACAAATCTATTTCGATTTCATGGGGAAAATTTGAGCTAATTATTTTTGTGGTTGCTACGGGTCTTATATTGGGAGCATTAATTGTCTGGAAGTCATTTATAAGGCCATTCGCGCTTACCACGTCTATTTCCTTGGTTGCTCTGGTAGCATATAAAATATTTGATGCCGAAAACTACGCATCTTTCTTGCGTGAAATACAATACGGAGGAGGAGTTCCGGTTACTCTCGTGCTAAAAAATGGCGAGGAAAACGGTAACTTGTTTTTAACGACTGAAACAACAAACATTATTTGGTCGCCAAAGGAGAAAAGTTATATTGAAACTCCACTATCGAATATTAATGAAATCAAATTTCATGAGGGGTTGCCAAATGAGCTGCCTGAGATTTCTGGTTCGCTTACGCGTATATTCCGCCATCTCTGGAAATAACCCTAAAAACTGGGTCCGAGTAAAATTAAATTCTTACTTTCCGGCCTAACATGGCGCTCAACCGGAGCGCGGTTATAATGCGGTATTTATTTTTTCAGCTTTCCGTGCCGCGCCCGGTTAGCTCTACGTTGGGCAGCAAGGACAACTTCTCGTGCGTAACCATCCGAAAGACTATCGACCTCCAGAAAGCCGCGCCGAACTTGAGCAACGCTATGCCGCTGGGGAACGCCGTTTCCCGGATACCGAGCTGAGCGATGCCGACCTTTCCGGGATTGTGCTGGACGGCGCAGACTTTGAGAAACATTCATGGTTCTTTGACGCCAACTTTTCGGGTGCAAGTTTGCGGGGCACTAGCTTTCGGGAATGCAACGTCAAGTGTGCCGACTTTTCAAATGCGGACCTGACAGGTGCCATCTTCGAGCTCGCCGCAATCGAATCGATCAAGGCAACGGGTGCCTTGCTTAACGGCGTTAAGGTTAAGGGCGCAACCTTCTACGGTTGCGAGCTAGCCGACGGAGACGAACTGCCATCATGGGAGCGGTGACGATGAATTGCCGCCCAACCCGTCATTCCAGCGGACCGCCTTCGGCGGCCGCTGAATTTCAACGTTATAGGCACAAGAGATGATTCGATTTGCACATCCGAAACTTCAGAAAATGGCATCCGGGCTTTATTGCCTAGAACTCACTGAGGCCGGAAGCTGGGAGTCCTTCCCTTTATTTGCCGAAAAATATGCCGCGCAGATAGGCGCAACAATTGTTAAGAAAATTGAAGGGCCAGACATTCACCTTTGGGAAATTGAATATGAAGGTTCGATCCTTAATTTCGTTTACGATGATTTTCCGAATGGAGTTTCTGTTGAACCAAAGGAGCGAGGAGGAGAAAATGCCATCGAAAAACTCTATGAATTGGCAAAAGTGCAAAGCGACCAAAATGGCTTATAACACGTCGCTCCACCCGACCAAAAACCGCGATGCGGTTTTCGTCGGGTGAGCTGGGCGTTATGCGTCCCGAAATTCAGCAACTCATTGATCTCAGACCGTTGCCACCCGAGGCTGAGGCTTCGTTGGGGTATCTGCGCGAGGCAGAAGGTTTGCTTCGAGCCATCGAGAAACCGTTGTCGGATGAAGAAGCAAGAAACCTTATTTCACTTTTTGGTCCGCCCGACAGCTGTTACGGTTTTGCGTGGTCACTCCTTCATCTGATTGAGACCGCGCCAAGTTGGCCAATGGCTGATTGCCTTGAAAATCCAAAAAATGAATGGGTGTCCTCTCTCAGAGATCGTGCGGTTCGTAGAGGTTTTTTGTGACAGCTTTAATGCTAACTGTCGCTTCAGCGCATAACGATTGCGTCAACGTGACCGGTTTTCCGCTAGCGCTCCAAACCGGCCCGTTACACTGGCGTTAGATCGTAAAGGACATTGGTATGTGGAACAGAGCAATTGTTGTGTCGATGTTGAGCTTTTTGGTCTCGGCATGTGCGCAAGAGAATGAAATGTTTGGTTCTAGTAACAAGAGACCCATCGAAGAAAAGATGGCCGAGTGGCTATCTCACCCAGCAGAGTTTGGTGTCGCACCGAAGAGTGTGAGTTTTATTAAAACTTACAACGCGAAGCTAATATCGTACGGGAATGTTCAAATCCATCTCGTCTCATATACCATGCCGGACGGAACTGTCGGTAGAGGTTTCGTCAACGGGGGGCTAACGTGGTCTTTTCTTGGTAGTGACTTAAACGCAATATCTGACGATGATCTTTTTCAGGCTTATTGCGGTTGGGCTTGGCTCTTCCCTGCGCTCCAAGATGGTTCCGTTCAAAACAATTTTGAATCTTCGGGAGAAGAGGAGCGCCTTTTTGATAAATTAAAGAAGGAGGGCTACTCAGACATTCACCCAGGCGGGCGGTACAAAATTGGCACCAGCGAACTTACCGAATTCAGGACAAAGCGTAACGGAACTGACTTTCGGGAAGTAGGTGATACGAATAGCGATTTAGTGTTCCCTGCGTCTGACCCTCGTTTTAATTTGCCAAGTATCTACTTTTTTCTTGGGCAACAGATAGTTCAGAGTGTGAACTAATGGGCTCTAACGATTGCGTCAACGTGACCGGTTTTCCGCTGGCGCTCCAAACCGGCCGGTTACGCTGGCGTTAAATGCGGGGCCAATCTCGAAAGGCTTGGAAAGCAATTAATTTATCGTAAAGAAATAGCAAATAATGGCTGAAGAAATCATGAAAATATGTTATTACCTGGAGGGAAAAACCTTGCAGGTTAACATGCGTTCAACCAGACAAGGTTTTTCCCTCCAGGTTAAGCCATGATTTTCAGCGTCATTCGTGTTTCTTTGCTTGAATCAAAATTATTGTTTGGAAATGTCATCAAGGCATTTAACCAGTCGTTAAACCTGACCAAAACTCCGCTTCGCTCCGTTTTGGCAGGTTAACTCTATTCGTTGGGCGTCAAAAGGAGAACGCATTGCTTAGTCTCGAAAGTCCTCGTTGGTCTGAGCTACAGCATGCCTACGGGCACGCCTCCGACATTCCAGCTTTGCTAGAGCAACTAGCTGATGTTCCAGACTCCTCGGATGACAAAGAACCTTGGTTCACTTTGTGGAGCGCTCTCGCTCATCAAGGCGATGTTTACTCAGCATCATTCGCAGCAGTCCCGCATGTGGTACAGGCGCTTGCGTCTTCCCCCATGAAAGCGGACTTCACCTATTTTCAGTTTCCCGCATGGGTAGAGATATGCCGCAAGAAAAAAGGCGTACCCGTTCCAGAAGATATTGCTCCCTCGTACTTTGAGGCATTGTCACGGTTGCCAGCTTTAGTTGCGGCTGCCTCCGCTCGCGAATGGGATGACACCTTGTTGTCTTGTGCTCTCTCTGCCATTGCAGCATCAAAAGGCCAAGTCGCTGTTGCTGAGGCAGTTCAGGAGTTGTCGCCGGAAGTCGCCGAGGAGTTCATGCAGTGGTTCTTCGAGCGATAAGCCGCCCAACCCGGCAGTCGAGTGGGACGCTCCGCCTATCGGCGTCGCGCCCCTCACTTTTACGTTATGCGTGTTACTCCCATGGCCGGTAATCTGTTCGTTTCGAGCGCGTTGGACAATTGGCATCGGCGCCTGAATGCACAGGAAAATGTGCCGCAGCGCGGGTTTAGAAGAAACACCACTGTTTATATGCTCGTCTGTTACGTAAATAACATCATTGGCTGTTATTTGGGGCACAACACCGAACCCATTCCCCTTTTCATTCAGCGTGGCAGGGTACACATGCTTCAAAGCCCGGCATCTGAGGAATGGCGCCCTTACTATGGTCTGGTCTCTGAGTATTTCGAAGTGATGGAACGTCATCTTCAAGAGCATGGGATTTCATCTGTTTATGAGTAATGCCAATGAAACCACGCATAACATGGCGCTCAACCTCGCTCCTTTCAGTCGCTGGACGCTGCGCGATAAAGCCGCGCAGCGCCGGTTAGCTCTACGTTGGGCATCACGAGCATGAACTCACGGGAACTTGAAGCACTAGGCGAACCCGATCTCAAAATTGCGGGCCTTCATCTATGGGTACATGGCCGCGAGTTTCCTCAATCCGAGGACTACTGGGATGGCCATTGGCTAAGAGTCACGGCCTATTGCTTGTATCCAAATTCTTCTGTACGTACACATGGCTCCATTGTTCATTTGGGAGAAATTGCTGGTCTTCTTCGGGAAACGGAGAGTCTTTATAAAACACTCCAAGGCCAAGCCGCGCTGCAGTGCATGGAACCGTATCTCGGAATAGAACTCTTGGCGCAAACAGGTGGGCACATACGAGTAAAGATATCTATTACCCCAGATCACATGACTGAAACCCACAGCTACACAGACAACATTGACCAATCGTACCTTCCGCCCATTGTTGCGGGGTGCCAAGCGATCCTTGCCAAGCTGCCCCTGAGAGAACCCGAGGCGCTAAATCGATGAGCAAAACGCCCAACAATGCGGTCAACAGGGACGCCCAAACAGCCGGCTTCGCCGCCTGTTTGGCCGCCCGTTACCTTAAACGTTATGCGCGAAAGAGCTATGGAAACTGAAATCATCGAATCCGCAGTTCCGCTCAGTGAATCGGATATTGAGCGTATAGAAGAACGAATTGGCATTAAGTTGCCGTCGGAACTAAAGATGTTTCTGCTAAAGTCCAATGGAGGTAAACCAAAACCGGACACCGTTTGCTTCGAGGGCGAATACTTTGATTCTGTTGCTTTCTTCTATGGTGAAGAGTTCCGTTCGTATGTGTCAGACCTAATACTGAGTACGGAGAACTATCGAGACTTAATTCCGGGCCACTATCTTCCCTTCGGCGAAAGCCCTGGTGGCAATGTCTATTGCTTGAGTCTAAAAGACGAAGACTATGGCGCTGTTTACTATTGGGATCATGAGATGGCAAATTATGACGGTGAGCCTTGGGAAGAGAATATGACAAAGTTGTCCAATGCACTTTCAGAATTTATTGATGGGCTGCATGAAGAATGCGCATAACCCGTCGCTTCACCCGACCAAAAACCGCGATGCGGTTTTCGTCGGGTGAGCTTGTCGTTGGCCCTCACTATTGGAGCCTCTTTTATGAAATGGTGTCTAGCCTTACTCGTCGCGCTTCTTCCGCTTGCCGCTCAAAGCGGATGGATTGATCCGAGCGGAAAGCCCATTCCTGATTCTGACAACATGCGCAGTGCTGGAGACTTCGGCATTCAAATCGTTCTTACTGCGAACGAAGGTCAGTTTCGCCAAACATGGAACTCATCCACGCCCCCGCCGAAACTGACTACTACCAACACGGTACGTCTAGGCGAAACGGTCTCCGCACTCCTCATCTTTCATGGCTGTGCGCCGAATGTCGGTGGCGTTTGCGACGTGGTATCTGATTTCATCCTCGAAGGGCCAGATGGAAGCAAAATGACGGCGGGTGGTGGCCCAGTTTGGTCTGGAAAGCCCATGCAGCAACGCCTCTTACAGCTCGGCCAAGCCAGTATGACTGTAGGCTTCGACAAGACTGATCCTGTTGGCGACTACAAGGTCACAGCGACCGTCAAAGACAAAGTTTCTGGCCGAGTCCTTTCTGTTACAGCGCGACTGAAAGTCACGAAGTGAGTTGTTGCGCCGTGAGGGCCAATCGGGTAGCTTCACGTTAGGCCGCGTATGAAGGCTGCAGTCGCGCTTGCGTTCCCGGTTTTCGCCACGACTGCCGCGATCGGTCAATCGATCATCCGCGAAAAGCGAAACAGAAGCCCATCCGCGTACCGAGCCACAACCAGCCTCCTATTGACCATCTTGCTGTTCAACGTCGCAGGGTCCTTCTTCTTTGGCGTATATATTGCTATCGACAATCCGAAGACCGCAAAAGACGCTCTTTGGTTCATGCCACTACTTTTCGCACCCGTCGAGTACTGGCTCCGTTTTGGCCCTGCACTCGTCGCGGCCGCCGCGGTGTTTGCACTGATATCCGTGCAACTGCATCGATCGAAGAGTTGCTCTTTCTCGTTACGAAAAGACTCGCAAAGTAGTTCAATCCTATCGGTCAGCAAAGTCCGGTTTCGTTCCGCCAAATTGACTGTGAAAAAATAACAACCGCCTTTGAGGCGATGTCGGCGATATTCTGTAAGCGATCTTTGAAGGACGCACTAGAACTGAAACGGACAATGACTTAACCGTTGGCGTACGATTAGTCCGTTAGGGCGTCGAGATTCCAAGGCAACAGCGCTTCGAACTCTTCGACAGTTTTTGCGGTGGGAAGCTTTCGGAACAGATCGACCAGATAGGTGTAAGGGTCGACGCTATTGGCCTTGCAGGTTTCGATCAACGAGTAAAGATTAGCGCTGGCACGAGCGCCGGCCACCGTATCGCAAAACAACCAATTGCGGCGGCCCACCACGAAGGGGCGTATGGCGTTTTCGCAGAGGTTGTTGTCGATGGGCCAAGCGCCGTTGTCGACGAAGCGGATCAGTTTGGACCACTGCGATGACAAGTAATGCAAAGCCTTGCCCAGCAAACTACCGGGGATTACCGCATGCAGATGTTGTAGCAGCAGGGCTTCGATTTTGACCAAAACCGGTCGGCTTTGCTCCTGGCGCCGCTGCCCACGCTGTTCGACGCTCAGGTCTTCCGTCTGAGTTTCAATCGCGTACAGTTCACCCATCGCCGCGATAAACTGCGTCGCCAGTTGCTCCGGGCCGCGCGCGGCTTTAGGAATGGCGGCTTCGGCCTCGACAAAATAACGCCGCGCATGCGCCCAACAGCCGAGGTGAATCGCACCCCGGCTGGCTGCAATGGCGTTATACACCTCATAGCCGTCGCTCATCAGTACCGCGCCGGGTTTGATGCCTTCATACAACGGCTGCGCATGCGTTCCGCCGCGCCCCGGCGTGTAGCTGAACAGCCGAATCGGCGGTCCGGAGCCGGTCATTTGTGCCCACAGATAGCTTTTGCTTTGCGCGGCTCGGCCGGATTCTTTGAGCACTTGAACCACGGTTTCGTCGCCCAGGATCAGATCGGCATCGAGCAGATGGTCGCGCAGCAAGTTGATGATGGGTTGCACTGCGTCGCCAACCCGCACCATGCTAGCCGCCAGCGTGTTGCGCGACAGATCGCCGCCGAAACGGCTCAACAGCGCGGCTTGCCGATACAGCGGCAGGCTATCCTGGTATTTGGCGGTGACGACCCAGGCTAATGCCGTTTCGGTGAGTAAGCCTTTGGGGATGATGCGAACCGGTGCCGGCGTCACGCGAATGCTTTCATCGCAGCACGGGCAGGCATATTTGACGCGGTGATGTTGAATGACTCGCACCTGTTGCGGCACGATGTCGAGCTGCTCGCTGATTTCAGCGCCGATTTCCACCAGACGAGTACCGTCATGCGCACAGATGCGTTCGGCTTCCGCTAATTCATGGCGCACGATCTCACGCGGCAGATGCGGATCGAGCGGTTTGCGACCGCGTTTCTTACGGCGGTGACCGGCCACCTCGACCGCTTCGGGCGTGGCTTCCTCGGCGATTGGAGCACCGTTCGGCGCCAACACTTCGGCTTCGTTCAGGAACAGGTCGCGCTGGGCCGGATTGGCCCGCGCCTCGGATTTTGCGGCATACAGCCTATGCAGAAAGGCATCCACACGTTCTTTCAATAAATCCCGCTCGACCGTCACCAACCGCAGTTGACTCGCCAGCCGTTGCTGCTCGGCCAGCAAGGCTTGGTAGTCTTCGGTGGACAGCGTGATGGTGGGCGTCATGCCGTTATTTTACCGGCTTTACATCCGCGTTTCAGCCCACTTGGGTATAGGTTCGTGCCGGATGCGGCCGCATCGCGGCCAAGTCAATACCGGCTAACAACCAGTGGAGTTGCTCGACCGTCAACATCACAACTGCTGCCTCTTTCGGCCAGTGAAAACGGTCGGCTTCCAGCCGCTTGAGCATCAACCAAAAACCGGTGCGGTCCCACAACAGCAGTTTGATCCGATCCCGCCGGCGGTTGCTGAACACGTAGATGGCCGGCTCGAACGGATTCAAGCCTAATGCCTGCTCAACCAGCAGCGCTAAACCATTGATGGCCTTGCGGCCGTCGACCGGCTCGCGGTGCAGGTAGACCTTCAATCCTGCGTCGAAACGAAACATGGCAGCTCGGCCAACGCCTTCAAAATCACCGGCAGGTCGCTCAGTGCGACAGGCTGTAACGCGAGTTTAACGCCGTTGGGCAACTCCGCACTGAGCGCTGACTCAGCCGGTTTCTCTGCGCTCAGCGACTGAACGGGCACAAAAGCCGGCAACGTTAATGGACTGTTCGGATTCGGATGTCCTGTTTCTCGGTAATGCCCCATCCACTTGCGCAGCAGATTGGCATTGATACCGTATTGCAGAGCGATCTTGGCAACCGATGTGCCCGAATGCAAGCAAACTTTCACTAGCTCCCGCTTGGCTTCCGGATCATAAAGGCAACGGCCGTCTCGCCCGTGCCCCACGATTAATGGCCGCGATAATCGCGTGTTATGCTCCTTCATAGGTGTCCACCTGATTATAAGTGGACACTATCTTCGTTCCTTTCGAGCTGTTTATACAGATGCTGTTAAAGGACCGCTTACGATATTCTGTCATATCGCATTTACCGGCGCTTCGATTGATGGGTTTCGCTTCGCTCTACCCATCCTACTGTCGGCCATTGGCTTACCTCCGGTCATTGGCCGACTTTGGGTCGGAACCGGCGACCGTTCCGCGACCGGAATGCCTGGCAGTTTTGAAGTCGGAATCGCTCGCGGGTTCGATCGGAATATGCAAGAGTCCTATCGAAGCCTGAACGGCAACATACTTGCCGCTGTAAATGAAAATCCCCGTCCGTCCCGCTTTTTGCCTTGCGTTTATTGCTCGGAGCGTTGCTCGCAACTCTTTTAGTATTAAGGGAATCACTATTTGCCTTGCCCGCAAGGCTTTTAGTGTTAAGCGCTTAACAACAAATCACCATGCATTAAAATAGCGAGATTTCAGGTGTGGTGGTAGCGACAGAATGCGGGCAAGAGCAATAGAATTGAACGAAAGCGAACGAGAGCAGCTCCAGCAAATTATCAAAAAAGGGAGCGATTGGCGAGAACGGGAGCGGGCACAGACCATTTTGATGTTAGCCAATGGCCAGACAGTCATTGCGATTGCAGAACAGCAAGGCGTGAAACCGGAAGCTATACGGGAGCGGCGGCGGAAGTGGTGGAGAAATGGGCTGAACAGTTTACCGGATCAACCCCGCAGTGGTGCACCAAGTAAATTGACTGACGCGCATCGATGCCGGCTCAAAGAATGGATCGATGCGGAACCTTTAAACTGCCGGGCATTGGTCAGTCGTCTAACGACGGAATGCGACGTGACGATTAGCGCCAGCACCTTGCGGAACGAGTTAAAACGGATGCGCTATGTATGGAAGCGCACCCGTTACAGTTTAAAAAAAAGCGTGATCCCGAGCGCTTCGAGCGGGCCCAACACGACATTGCCGCACTGATTCAGCAAGCGCAAGCCGGCGAAATCGAATTGGCCTATGTGGATGAGGCCGGATTTGCACCACAACCACCGAATCGTTCGGCTTGGACCAAAAGCGGAGAAGTTCATGCCATTACCGCTAAACGCGCGCAGCGGATGAACGTCATTGGCGCTTTGCTTTCATCGGGTCGATTAATGCTGACTAAGCTGTGGCAAAGCGTCAATGGTCTGTGGTTTTTTGGCTTTCTGATGGCATTGGTCCAACGCGTCAGCAAGCCATTGGTGGTGATTTTAGATAATGCGTCCATTCATACGGCCAAAAAACTGAAGCCGTATTGGGATTTGCTGGAAGAGAAAGGTATTCGATTTTATTTCCTGCCGCCCTATAGCCCTGAGTTGAATCGGATTGAATTGCTGTGGCATAAAATGAAATATGAATGGCTGCCATTCAAAACATTTATGCCGGATGAGCTTGAGCAGGCTATTGACGAAATTGGCCGAGGGTTTGGCTCACAATACACGCTAACTTTTTGCTAAGAGCTTATTTCATGAATTGGAGAGAGTGAGTACTTCTAAAAGGTAGACCACCAAGTGGCGGCGCGCTTGATTCAGGATAATCTGGGTAATTTGAAGAATGGAGCCATCTCAGTGCCAGTCCCGAATGGGTTTCCCGCCCGCGTGATTATGCCAGATGGGTCGTAAGCGGTCCTTTAACAGCATCTGTATAAACAGCTCGAAAGGAACGAAGATAGTGTCCACTTATAATCAGGTGGACACCTATGAAGGAGCATAACACGCGATTATCGCGGCCATTAATCGTGGGGCACGGGCGAGACGGCCGTTGCCTTTATGATCCGGAAGCCAAGCGGGAGCTAGTGAAAGTTTGCTTGCATTCGGGCACATCGGTTGCCAAGATCGCTCTGCAATACGGTATCAATGCCAATCTGCTGCGCAAGTGGATGGGGCATTACCGAGAAACAGGACATCCGAATCCGAACAGTCCATTAACGTTGCCGGCTTTTGTGCCCGTTCAGTCGCTGAGCGCAGAGAAACCGGCTGAGTCAGCGCTCAGTGCGGAGTTGCCCAACGGCGTTAAACTCGCGTTACAGCCTGTCGCACTGAGCGACCTGCCGGTGATTTTGAAGGCGTTGGCCGAGCTGCCATGTTTCGTTTCGACGCAGGATTGAAGGTCTACCTGCACCGCGAGCCGGTCGACGGCCGCAAGGCCATCAATGGTTTAGCGCTGCTGGTTGAGCAGGCATTAGGCTTGAATCCGTTCGAGCCGGCCATCTACGTGTTCAGCAACCGCCGGCGGGATCGGATCAAACTGCTGTTGTGGGACCGCACCGGTTTTTGGTTGATGCTCAAGCGGCTGGAAGCCGACCGTTTTCACTGGCCGAAAGAGGCAGCAGTTGTGATGTTGACGGTCGAGCAACTCCACTGGTTGTTAGCCGGTATTGACTTGGCCGCGATGCGGCCGCATCCGGCACGAACCTATACCCAAGTGGGCTGAAACGCGGATGTAAAGCCGGTAAAATAACGGCATGACGCCCACCATCACGCTGTCCACCGAAGACTACCAAGCCTTGCTGGCCGAGCAGCAACGGCTGGCGAGTCAACTGCGGTTGGTGACGGTCGAGCGGGATTTATTGAAAGAACGTGTGGATGCCTTTCTGCATAGGCTGTATGCCGCAAAATCCGAGGCGCGGGCCAATCCGGCCCAGCGCGACCTGTTCCTGAACGAAGCCGAAGTGTTGGCGCCGAACGGTGCTCCAATCGCCGAGGAAGCCACGCCCGAAGCGGTCGAGGTGGCCGGTCACCGCCGTAAGAAACGCGGTCGCAAACCGCTCGATCCGCATCTGCCGCGTGAGATCGTGCGCCATGAATTAGCGGAAGCCGAACGCATCTGTGCGCATGACGGTACTCGTCTGGTGGAAATCGGCGCTGAAATCAGCGAGCAGCTCGACATCGTGCCGCAACAGGTGCGAGTCATTCAACATCACCGCGTCAAATATGCCTGCCCGTGCTGCGATGAAAGCATTCGCGTGACGCCGGCACCGGTTCGCATCATCCCCAAAGGCTTACTCACCGAAACGGCATTAGCCTGGGTCGTCACCGCCAAATACCAGGATAGCCTGCCGCTGTATCGGCAAGCCGCGCTGTTGAGCCGTTTCGGCGGCGATCTGTCGCGCAACACGCTGGCGGCTAGCATGGTGCGGGTTGGCGACGCAGTGCAACCCATCATCAACTTGCTGCGCGACCATCTGCTCGATGCCGATCTGATCCTGGGCGACGAAACCGTGGTTCAAGTGCTCAAAGAATCCGGCCGAGCCGCGCAAAGCAAAAGCTATCTGTGGGCACAAATGACCGGCTCCGGACCGCCGATTCGGCTGTTCAGCTACACGCCGGGGCGCGGCGGAACGCATGCGCAGCCGTTGTATGAAGGCATCAAACCCGGCGCGGTACTGATGAGCGACGGCTATGAGGTGTATAACGCCATTGCAGCCAGCCGGGGTGCGATTCACCTCGGCTGTTGGGCGCATGCGCGGCGTTATTTTGTCGAGGCCGAAGCCGCCATTCCTAAAGCCGCGCGCGGCCCGGAGCAACTGGCGACGCAGTTTATCGCGGCGATGGGTGAACTGTACGCGATTGAAACTCAGACGGAAGACCTGAGCGTCGAACAGCGTGGGCAGCGGCGCCAGGAGCAAAGCCGACCGGTTTTGGTCAAAATCGAAGCCCTGCTGCTACAACATCTGCATGCGGTAATCCCCGGTAGTTTGCTGGGCAAGGCTTTGCATTACTTGTCATCGCAGTGGTCCAAACTGATCCGCTTCGTCGACAACGGCGCTTGGCCCATCGACAACAACCTCTGCGAAAACGCCATACGCCCCTTCGTGGTGGGCCGCCGCAATTGGTTGTTTTGCGATACGGTGGCCGGCGCCCGTGCCAGCGCTAATCTTTACTCGTTGATCGAAACCTGCAAGGCCAATAGCGTCGACCCTTACACCTATCTGGTCGATCTGTTCCGAAAGCTTCCCACCGCAAAAACTGTCGAAGAGTTCGAAGCGCTGTTGCCTTGGAATCTCGACGCCCTAACGGACTAATCGCACGCCAACGGTTAAGTCATTGTCCGTTTCAGTTCTAGTGCGTCCTTCAAAGATCGCTTACAATTGATCCAGCGCGGTAAAATCGGCCACGGCTTCGTTGACATCCAGGCTGGGCGGCAGCGCTTGCGGATTTTGACCGGAGACGATGAGCGTCTGCCGACAAAACGCTTCGGTCTTATCGCCCATCTTCGCCAGACTATGCCGTTCGTTGGGCGATAGATTGAGAAAGCTGGAAAAATGACTTTCCAAAACACTCAGCGCCGCATCGATTTCAGCGAGCGCGCTATCGGTAAAACTGATTGAAATCAAATTTTGACTCATCGTCATCTCCTTAAACTGATTACCAAACGCGCGGAATAAGCTGTCGTTCCGCGTATTAAAGCCTAGCCAACATTTAAAAAAATGACTGATTTTTTATGTTAGTTTAATTACTGACGGATTTGTCGAAAACCGGCCAATTTAGCCAGTCTGGGCTTGGCAATTAGGCAGGACTACGCCTAACGGAAGCAGCGAGCTTATATTTCGGAAATGCCCAAGTGTTAGACAACGGCATCAAATTTGGCGCAAAATCCGACAACGTAGAATTGAGCCTTTTAAAGACGGTACGGGAATCCCAAATGAAAAACCGCCATCAGTGAAAAATCTCCGCACTGATCGCTAACGGTAAAAACACGGAATCCATCGCAAAGCTGAACGGCAGATCGACCAGCGGATAGCGTGGAGCTTCGGTCTTGAGTTTTCGGATAGTCGCATTGTCGTTTTCCAACGCCGCCCAATCCAGCCGAGTGCCGCAGTAGATGAATACGCGCTCATACAACGGAACTTCGGCATTTAAGCTTTTGAAAGTGGCGCAGCCGGATAGTCCCATACTGCAAAAAACACAGATGACGATATTCTCGAATGTTTTCAACTTATTCCTGTTATATGATTGCCTTCAACCTACCATCTAGCTTATCACGTCAAATAAGCTAAAACTGTTGCTCACAAGGAATGCCGTCATTGTCACCATCCATCTTCGTATCAGGGCAATTCCGGAGATAAAAAACAGCTTCCTCATACGACCCCATTTCCGAGCAATACACCTTACCTTGACACTGAAAATGTTGAATGGGTTTTTCGGGTTCAGCAATTGGCAATACCGGCTGACCACTAGAGCCATTTTGATTCGCAAACTTGCTGAAGATTGAAACAGCGGCAACTATAAGCAGCACAGGAATAAATCTATATCCTGATTTCTTATACGGTGGTCTATAGGTGTTGCGGCTTCCGTGAGGTCTTTGTTCCGGTAAAGTGGATTTCGGTGTTTTACGCTTTCTGTCAATTGGAGCGACTGTTAAAACCGGAGACACACCTTCTATTTTTGCGTTGATCGCGCGTAGCTTGCCATTATCATCAAGATTTGTTTCGTAATAAATAACGTCTCCAACAACTGGAGAACGGCTCATACTTTTCAAAGCCGATATGTGGATAAAAATATCGGCGCCGCCTGACTCCGGTTTTATGAAACCGAAGCCTCTGTCTTCTACCCAACGAACCAGTTTGCCCTTTTCCGTTTCCATCGCTTAGTTATTTGTCATTTTAGGATTAAGCAGCCAACTCACTTGCAATCATCTCAGCCTGCTTTAACACGGTTTCTGTAGCCAACAATTGCATATCCGGCGGATAGCCGCACTCGGCTCTCCCCTGAGCGATCAGCCGGTCCGGAACACCAAGGTCCGATTGTTGGCTGGCATTTCTACATCGGCTACAGCCGTCAAGCCGGCCGACGCCGCCAATTTGGCGATCCATTCGTAATCCTTGATGCCGCTACGCGGATCGCGCTGCTTTAGCCATTCGTCGAAGCGGGCATTGCTGTCGCTAGTGTAGCGGCCTTGGTAATTGAACGGGCCGTAAAAGCATGCGGTCGCGACCGGCCTTAGATGAATCCGCAATTTTTGGAACAACACTTCGACTTCGGCATGCCCCATGATGTGCAAGGTGTTGGCGGAGAACAAGGCATCAATGCCGTTACAAGGCCAGATCGCGTCGGTCACGTCCAAGGCCAGGGCCGGGCGCAGATTGTCCAGTCCGGCTTCGTCGCGCCACAGCGCGATACCGGGCAAATGCTCGGCGCGGTCGGTGGGCTGCCATTCCAGATGCGGCAAATGCCTGGCAAAATGGCAAGCATGCTGACCGGTGCCGCTGCCGATCTCCCACACCGTCGCCGGCTCGGTAAACGCGGTCTTTAACACTTGCAATATCGGGTCTTTGTTGTTTTCGCAGGCTTGCGAGAAGGGCTTGGCTGTCATTACGGTTCTGGTCGGGATTAGGATGCCGGGTATTATGCTATTGATTCGGCGCGACGATCACAATGCCTGGAGCAATTGCCTTGCCGAGACGACAGCAACCCCAACCCGACAACCGCAAAACCATCCCGCAAGCCATCGACAACAAAACATCCAAGTCAGCGATGATTTAAAGATCATCCCTGTTGGGGTTCGTTGCCTCACTCTCAACCTATGTCTCTGGCCGATTTTCACCTGCCTAAGCGCCGCCCAATACCTCCCGTGCATCCGTTGCGTTTGACAACGGGGCGTATCCGCCGGTAGCTTAATGACAGAAGAGTCAGCCCACGGCCGATCGCCGACTGCGGTTAAATGCCAATTGCTTACCAGTACACTGAAACCAAAATACGCACCTTGAATGCGACCATAACCGACCATTTCATCGCCCAGTTGTGGACAGAGGCCTTGGCAAACGACTTGCGGACGTTTTTGACCGGCCGGGTCAAATGCCCGGAAGCCGCCGAGGACTTGGCTCACGAAACCTATTTGCGTTTCTACAAAAGCGCCCATACCAACCTGCCGGACAACGCCCGAGCCCTGGCGTTTCGCATCGCGGTCAATCTGGCGATCGATTATCAGCGTCATTGCAAGGTCAAAAGCCAAATTTTGGCCGACGTCGACGACGAACTATTGGCCGACACCGTGGCTGACCACGCCCAGACCGATCCGTTGCGGATTCTGCTATCGCGCGAACGCTTCGGCACGATGGAAGCTGCATTGAGCGAATTATCCGCCGACTGCCGCACCGCATTTATCCTGAACAAAATCGAAAACCTGTCCTACGCGGAAATCGCCGGTCGCCTGAATATTTCGCAGCGCTCGGTCGGCAGGCTGCTGGAACAGGCGATTTTGCATTGCATGCTGCGGCTGGACGATTGATATGGATACAGGTCACACCCTACTAGCAGGTATCGAGTCCCTGCTGCCCTTTTCGGCAGTCGAATGCCGCCGATGACCCGCAACGATCCGAGCGCCTTAGACTTGAAACGCCAAGCCGTGCGCTGGCTGGTGCGCCTGCGTTCGGACGATTTGAGCGAAGCGGAAACGCTGGCATTCGCCGAATGGCTGTCGCAGGATTACCGCCATTCCGAAGCCTTCGCCGCAGCGGAAAACACCCTGAACGAGATGGCCGTTGTCGCAACCCATTCCGATAAATTGGCCGTTACGCCCCCGCCGCAGACTGCGTCACCGACAAATCCGCCCGAGCGGCTGTCGCGGCAAGCTGCGCGGGGCCGATATTGGTTTGGCTCCGGCCTAGCGATGGCGGCGGTTTGGCTGTTGGCCGTGCTCACGATTATGCCCAGACAAAGCCATCTGCTTGCCGACTATTTTAGCGACTACCATACGGGCACCGGCGAACAGCGCCAACTCGAACTGGCGGACGGTAGCCGCCTGCTGCTCAATACCAATACCGCGATTTCGGTCGACTTCAACGCCGACGTACGGCAAATCGTGTTGCACCACGGCCAGGCTCGTTTTCAGGTGGCGGCCGATGCAGCGCATCCGTTTCAGGTACAAGCCGGCGAACTTAACGTGCGGGCCTTGGGCACTGTTTTCGACGTCTACCAAAGCGGCGGCCAGACTCAGGTCATCGTGGAAGAACATGCCGTACTCGCCTTGCCGACAGGCCGGCAGACTGCCGACGGCATCAGGATCGAGCAGGGCCAGCAACTGAGCTATCGGCCCGGTCAAACAGGCGCATTGGCAACGATCGATTTAGAATTGGCGCAAGCCTGGCAGCAACGGCAATTGATCGTCAGCGACCGGCCGCTGGCGGATCTGGTTAACGAACTGGAACGCTACCGCCTGGGGCGGATTTATATCGCCGATGAAACGCTGAAACAGCAACATGTCACCGGCGTATTCCCGCTGGACAATCCGGACGTGGTGCTGGAAACCTTGCACAAAGTCCTCGGCATCCGTGCTACCCGTCTGGGCCCGTGGGTGGTATTGCAGCGCTAGGCATCTCGTGCCATCAGTTCCCTGCACTCAATCTCGGCTGAAAATCGCCGCGGCATGACCAGCGTACAGGAGTAGTGATCAGCGGCCAAATGCATGCGGGCAACACTTTTTTTGGCTAGGTTTGCTCGGCCAATCGTTGTTTATAAGGAGATTAATATCATTCACCCGGAGGAAAGATGAACAACAGCGGTTATCCAGACCAATGCTTAGCTAAAGGACGCCCATCGCCATATTCCCTACACCCGTTTACCGCCGCCGGCCGGGTGTCGTTATTGATCGGCAGCATGCTGATCAGCCAACCCTTGCTAGCCGAGGAAACCAGGCATTATCAAATCCCGGCGCAATCGCTCAACAATGCGCTGACCAAATTCGCGTCGGAAGCCAAACTGATCCTGCTGTTCAATTCCGAACAAATCCGAGGCATCAACACGCGCGGCCTGGATGGCGATCTGACGCCGGAACAAGCCTTACGGCAATTGTTGCAAGACACCGGTTACCGCTTTCGCTTCGTCGATGCCCACACCGTTACCCTGGAAAAAGCCGAACACACCAACCCTCCCGCACCCGCCGACTCCAGCACGCTGCCGGCGGTGAAAGTGGTCGGCAAGGCCGAATACAATGCCACCGACCCTTATAACCCGAATTACGTGTTGCCCAATGCCACCGCCGGCACCAAGACCGACACGCCGATCATTGAAACGCCGCTGAACGTGCAGGTGATTTCCAAGCAGGTGTTGAAGGATCAGCAGGTGATTACCTTGGATCAGGCTTTGAAAAATGTCAGCGGCATCACGAGCAATTCTAACGGCAGTGGCAACGTCACCTTCGGCGGCACCAACCAATCATTTTTTATCCGCGGTTTTGAATCGGAGACTTTTTTCCGCAATGGCTTTCGCTTACAGCAAGGCGGGGCGAACCGGCAAATGGCGAATGTGGAATCCGTTGAAGTGCTGAAAGGCGCGGCGGCGATTTTATACGGACAAGTAGAACCGGGCGGCATGGTCAACGTGGTCACCAAGCAACCGTTGGCGACACCGTATTACGCGCTGGGCCAACAGTTTGGTTCCTACGATCTCTATCGCACCACGATCGACGCCACCGGCCCGGTCGGCAATCAGGACCGTTTGCTGTACCGGATGAATATGTCTTACCAAAACAACAACACATTTCGGGAATTTAACGGTAAAGAAGATGTGTTTCTGGCCCCCGTGTTGAAATGGAACATCAGCTCCCAAACGCAGGCGACTCTTGAACTGGAATACGACCACCAACATCTGGGTTTGGATACCGGATTCGTCCCGCTGTATAACGATAAAATCTTCACTGTACCGCGCAACCGTAATTACGGCGGCTATTCGCCATCAACCACCGAAACCGTTTATGGCGGCTTTAATTGGTCACACCAATTTAATGATGATTGGTCTATCAAACATCATTTTTCCGTCAATCAGCAGAATATCGCACAACCGCATTTTGTATTCCCTATTGCCACCGATGGCGTTGACGTATCTAGACAATTGAATAGCTACGATACCCAAAACAACACGTACGCCACCAGCTTAGACGTAACAGGCCATTTTGATACTGCCGGGCTACATCATACGTTACTGATAGGCGGCGATTATTATCGGGTTGATTCGGTGTTTAAAAATTCAGTCAGCGATCCGCTGTCTAATATTAACCTGCTCAATCCAGTGCATCCCGGTACGCCTTTTACCCAACCGCTATACCCTTTGGTCATCAATACCAGCCGCACCGACCAATACGGCGCTTATATCCAAGATCAAATCAAATTGCCGCATAACGTCCATGTCATGGGTGGTATCCGCTACCAAAATTTCCATCAGGATCATGTCGCTAATTTCCCCAGCTTTGACTTTGTCTTGCCTTCAGTCCAGTCCAATGATGCCGTCACGCCTCGCGTCGGTATTTTATGGCAAGCCAAAAACTGGCTGAGTTTGTATGCCAACTATGTCGAAAGCTTTGGCGTGAACACCGCTTTTACTTTTACGCCTGACAATAAACCGGTACCCCCGACCGAAGGCGAACAATATGAAGGCGGCATCAAAACCGAATTTTTCGACGGTCGCTTGCGGGCGACGTTGGCCTATTATGATTTGACTAAAACTAACGTCCCAACCTCCGACCCCAACCACCCCGGCTTTTCCATCTTGACTGGAGCGGTGCGTAGCCGTGGGCCGGAACTGGACATTAGCGGAGAAATTTTGCCAGGTTGGAGGGTCATTGGCACTTACGCAAATATCGATGCCCGCATCATCAAAACCGAGGGAACCGGTTATCAGGCGGTCGGCACGCGTTTTTGGAACGTCCCCCGGAATACTGGCAGCGTGTGGAGCACTTACGAACTACAAGCAGGGACAATGCGCGGCTTTAAATTGGGTGGTGGAGTGACCGTGCGCGACGGAGTGACGGCTTGTTGCAGCTTCCCCGCCTTCCAATTGCCCGGCTATGCCACGGTCGGTTTACTAGCGGCTTATAGTATCGATGTCGGCAAAAGCAAAATCACCGCCCAGTTGAATGTCGACAACCTATTAGACAATCACTACACCTCGAATTTATTTACCAATTACAACGCGCCAGTCGGTTTTAACGCCGGTAATGCCGATTTTGGCACACCACGTACATTTATGGGGTCGGTCAATATCCAATATTAACCGTTCAAGTAGCCGGTTAGGACCTTAGGCTGGGATAAGGTAACGAACCCCAACATTTTTAACCGGTTCGGCCTTTGCTGCTTGCCGATGGTTTTATTTGGTCGCGAGACCTCGCTTTTCTGTTTGGCTAGTGGCTCAAAGGTTGTCGTGTTGGGGTTCCTATCGTAACCTCAACCTACGCCCCCTTGGCCAGCTTCTTGTCCGCTACGCGGCGTTTTTGCAGCCAGCGTAAAATGCCAGTGATATATAAAATCAGCGGCGCAAAGCCGACGAGACACCATAAGATACGGCCTGTAAGTCCTAAAATCTGCCCGTCATGTAAAGGCCACAAGATATTCATAAACGTCTCGCCGGCGGTAAATTGATTCGGATCTTGGATTGCCAGCACCTTGCCGCTGTATTGATCGATCCAGACCTTGCTCCGGGGGCGTTTGCGATTGGCTTCTCCCGCTTGCCTTTTGGCCACCATATACACGCCTTCTTTGCCATCCGGCGTATTCACTCCGCGCAATTCCGCGCCGGGAAAAACTTGGTCGGCAATCGCTACAGCTTGAGTGATGGAAATAGAACGAGCCGAATCAATCACGCTGGATTTCAGCGGTGGATTTTTTAAATGATCTTTTTTTATTGGCGAAAACACCGAAACCACCGGGGTGATGTAATCTTTATAACTAAAAGCTAAGCCGGTAAAAGCCAGTATTAATAGTAATGCTGCGCTATAAAATCCAACCGTTTTGTGCAAATCAAAGTAGTAGCGTTCTCGACTGGCATTGTGTTTTATGGACAAGGCTTGTTTAAACTTACCGCCACGCGGCCACCATAAATACAAGCCTGATAGGCAGGAAATATATAGAAAAACTCCGAAAAAGCAGACCACTTTAAAAGCAACTTCGCCGATTTCCTTTCCGATTTTGCCCAGTATAAAATCGGCATGCAGTTCGTAAATCAGACTAAGTACTGTTTGCCCCCAAAAGTGTTCTTCAGTAATCTTTCCGCTATAAGGGTCAACCAGTATTTGCAGTGGTGCAAACAGCTCATTTTTAGTTTCTTCGGGTTCGCGGTAATTTACCCAAAGATAATCGCTTAAATAACCCGGCAAGACGATAGACCACGCACCTGTTCTTTGCGGGTGAGCAGCCTTAACGGTTTGCATGACATCATCCAAACTGCGTGGTATTTGATTGCTTGGGTTTACCGCCGACAACCCCAGTTCGTTCAGTTCGGAATAAAAAATATTACAAGAGCCTGTCAATCCCAGAATGACAAAAACAAAACCCACGGTTAATGCCAACGTCAAATGCACATTTAACCAAAATCTGCGTCGTGTCTTCAGCCATATAAATCTTTTGTTAGGCATTAAATGTGGGCTAATTTGGTTATTTGATTGTCTTAACATCAGGAAATCTAATTCGATTGATGATATAGGCTAAGTATCAATCATTCATTATTAGTATTTAGCCTAACTGGTCATTTTGGGTAGTTTAGGTCGTTCAAAAAAAGTTGAGCTGCGACCGACTTAAGGCTCTTAAAAATCCAGTCTAAGTGTTCCGATGTAACTACGAGGCGTTCCATAAATCGAAGCACCGCGAAATCCTCCTGATTCACTAAAATAATATTTATCCAGCAAGTTTTCGACATTGAATTGAGCGCTTAACTTAGTTTTGCCTATTTTCAATTCGTAGCCAGCCATTAAATTGAAAATCGCATAGCCGGGCAATTGAAAATCATTTTCCGGATCGCCTTGCCTTTGGCTTCTGGCAACCACGCCGGCCCCCACTTTAAATCCTCGTAATAAATCATCGTCAAAAGCATAAGTATTCCATAAACTGCCGCTATTTCTAGGGGCGTTCGACAACTGGTGACCTTGCAAACCGGAAGCATCTTTAGTTATTTCCGTATTCATATGCGCATAAGAGGCAATAATCTTCCAATTCTGCAACACTTCACCGGTAATATCGAGTTCAACGCCTTGGCTCCTTGCCTCTCCAACCGGAATCATATAACCCGTATCCAAATATGGCACCGGAGTATTTTGCTTAGTCAACTCGTAATAAGCCAAAGAAGCGGTTAATCGACCATCAGCCAATTCGGTTTTAGCACCAACTTCCCATTGTTGAGCTTGCTCGGCTTTTAAACTAGAGCCTACTGTCGTTAACGGGGTATTTCCTAAGTTTTCGACATAGTTACCGTAGAGAGAAAACTCTTTAATAGGATGCCAAACTAACCCAACCCTAGGCTTTACGACACCGGTCGTATTTTTCATTTCGGTAATACCTTGCGGACGTTCAACGGGATTTCGAATATTAACCACCTGCTGTACTCGCGCTTCATCGTAGCGTAAACCGGTTAACAACTGTAAATCGAACGGCAACTGAAACTGATCCTGCAAATATAAGCCGAACCAATCATTGACTACATTATTTAATTTGGCTTTATTGGGATCGAAAATAGGCTTGACCGAATTATGGATTGGATTATAAACATTCAATAAACGTCCACCCAATTGGCCGGGATATATCGAATTATAGGCTTGCTGCATGTCGGTATGATAATAATCCGCACCAGCCAATAAGGTATGCTGGTAACCGAAAGTCTTAAAATTACCCGTTAAATCAATACCAGTAGAAAAAGTATCTTGCTCGGTCTGGACTTCCGACTCTCGGCGTAACAAATCGGCCATATTATCTTTAAATAATAAACCAAGTGTAAATTCGCCGGATGTCCGACTGTGGTCGTAACTAAAGCGTTGATTAATCTTCCAATCCTTATTGAAATTATGCGACCAATTAAAATCGACCATATCTTCATTGAAAGCTAGGCCGTTATATGGTTCGCCTTTGAAAAAACTTCTATTTAGCGGCAACGGCCGATTGCCGACAATACCGCCTGAGGCCAAAGTAATAGCCGGAACACCGGTAAAAGTTGTCACATCCCCTTGCAGGTGTTGGTATTCCAAATCAAATACCGTATCGTCGCTGGGCTTCCAACGTAATCGTGGCGCAACGGACACTCGATCCGTACCGTTAAAATCGATAAACGAACTTGTGCTTTCATAGCCTAAATTAATCCGATAAAGCAGCGACTTATCATCAGTTAAAGGGCCTGTGGCATCGGCTACGGTACGATAATGGTCAAACGAGCCGATTTGCTGTTGCAACGAATAATGGGCAGTTTCTAAAGGCTGCTTAGTAACTAAATTTATCATGCCGCCCGGCTCTATCCTGCCGTACATTAACGATGCCGGCCCTTTCAAGACTTCGATGCGGTCGATGTTGCTGAGGTCGCGCGGCCCGATAGCCGCATAATCTTTACTTGGGAAACGAAAGCCGTCTTTGAACAAAGTCGCTTGCGGAACCCCCCGCACGACAAAGCCGTCGAATTGGCCGCCGTTAGGCGTCTGCGTCATGATATTACTGACATTTCTTAACGCATCTTCGACGCGGATACTTTGTTGATCGTTGATGACTTCTTGAGTCACCGCTTGTAGAGAAAACGGTGTTTCGATCAATGGTGTATCGGTCTTAGTCGCGGTACGGCTATTGGTGATTTTATAGGTTTCGCTGGTGTCTATTTCCGGTTCGTGACTCACGGCAGCGGAAACCTTCACCGCTGGCAAAGTCGATGCCGCATCGCTTCCAGGTCCCGCAACCTTGATTGCTACGGAATTATCATCCGTGATGGTATAGGTCAAACCGCTTCCCGCCAGGAGTTTTCTAAAGCCTTCTTCGACGGTGTACTCGCCGTCCAGTCCCTTGCTGGTTTTGCCGTCGGTTAATTTGGATTCCCCAGTAAATAAAATGCCGGCATCGCGCGCAAACTGGCTAAGTGCTTGTCCCAAGGAGCCGCCGCCGATGTGGTAGCTTTTCCTGTTGGTTATTTCTTCTCCCTGCGCTACCACTGAAGCGGTCAGCGCTGAAGCCAATAAAATCCCCTGTATAGCGTGGCTCAATCGGGATGAACGAAAGCCCGGATCGCAGCGATGGTGTGTGTTTGACATCGGTTTTTCTCCATTTGTGGTGTTTTCATTAGCTAATACAAACAAGCGTTGAAAAACCGGAACTGCGAATTGAAAAAAATTTAATAAATTTTTTAACGGATTGTTTTTAGATGGAAAAATAATCCGCTTTTTAAGCAACAATGCGCTTGGCGAGCCAGTGTCGAGCACCGTCTACAACTTTCCCATCCACTTGAACGGCGATGCCAGATGCTTCCGAGCTTGCGTGATACATTGATTACACGCATTCAATAGTTGACGCAAAGGGGATTTGAAATGGCTACCTCAATAAGACTTTCTCCGGAAATTGAACAACGGCTTGATTATTTGGCAGGCCAAACCGGGCGTACGAAGGCATTTTATTTACGAGAAATCATCGAAAAAGGATTGAACCTAAAAAGAGCAGTTTGGCGATGAAAAATCCCGTTCGTCCTGAGCTTGTCGAAGGGCGCGCGGGATTTTTCATTCACCCGTTTGGTGAGTGTATTGCGAGCCGTCCATGCTTCGACGTTGCTCAGCACGAACGGCCCGCAATACACGCCAACTGCCCTTTTTAGGTTGAACGATATGGAAGATTATTACTTGGCCGCCGGCGTGTTGGTACGCGTACGCAAAGGTGAAGAACGCGTTTATTCATTAGATGAGGTGCAGGGATGATTAGCGCGGCAGGACTTTAACCCAGAAAGGTAGCGGATGTGAGAGCTTGACCGGCAGGTTAGCCTCCAGAAAAGCCAGAATTCTATCGGTATCTTTAAGCGGGTAGGAGCCGATGATCCGTAAATCCGCAATTTCAGGGTCACAGGTGATGTAGCCTGGTCGGTAACGGCTTAGTTGCAGCAAAAACTCGCTGAGCGGCAAATCGTCGGCGACGATGAAGCCTTCAGTCCAAGCCGGTTTATTCTGGTTGTGTCGGTGTATCGGCTCGATGCGGCTTGACGCAAACTGAACTTGTTGACCTGCAACTAGGGTTTGTTTGGCGGAAATTGCATCGGCTGGTTGGATTTCTACACCATCTTGAAACACCGCAACCTGCGTTAGATTTTTGTATTGGCCGACGCTGAAGCGGGTGCCGAGCGCCTGCACCCTGCCATCCAATGTATCGACGACAAACGGCCGTTTCCAACCAACGGTATCGGGTGCCGTTTCGATGTAAATTTCGCCTTTAACCAACTGCAGCCGGCGCAAATTAACCGAGAAATCGACGTTAACCGCGCTGCCGCTATCCAGAACGACGCTGGAGCCGTCGGCGAGGGTAATGGTTTTACTTTCGCCAAGCGCCGTATGTTGATCGGCCGACCATTCCTGCCAGTAACGGCCGCGAGAAACCTGCCAACCGGACAATCCGGCCATACCCAATAGGGCCATGCTTAACAGCAGGCGTCTTCGATTGAGATCGGGGGCATTAAGCGCTTCGGTTGCGGCGAAGGCCGCTTGTGGCGGCAGCGATTTAAATTTGTCGGTATAAAACTCAACTCTGGCCCAAGCCATTCGGTGATCCGGATGCGAAGCCAACCAGGCTTGCCACTGTGCGGTTTCGTCAGGACGAACGTTGCCGGAGCTCAGAACCATAAACCATTCGGCAGCCTCAGCCACGACGCGGGGATGGATCTTTTGTCGATTTTCGGACGACATCAGCGGTTAGAACTCCACGCTCAGGCATAGCACCATGGCTTGTACCATGTACTTTCTAACCATACGATCGCTGACGCCGAGTTTTTCGGCGATTTCGACGTAGGTAAGTCCATCGATCTGGGACATAAAAAATGCCTTGCGTGCCTTTACCGCTAAGCGATTAAGCAGTCCATCGATTTCTTGTAGCGTTTCCAGAATAATGGCATTTTCTTCCAATGACAGCGAAGTGGCTTCCGGAAGCGCCGACAAGCGTTCCAAATACACTTGTTCAATGGTGGCGCGCCGCCAATGGTTTATCAGTAAATTTTTGGCAATGGTAGCGAGGTAAGGCCTGGGTTCGTCCAAATCCAGTGTGCGACCCGATGCCATCACCCGTACAAAAGTATCGTGCGCATGATCTTCGGCTTGCAAGCGACATTGCACACGCTTATTCAGCCACCCCAGCAGCCAGGAGTGGTGCTCGCGATAAAGCAGGGACAAGGCTTCATTCGTCAGCAATTCCGTCGCCATTAATCACTCCTGTCTACGATTGAAAGATGTGGCTTCAATGCATCATGCGGGCGGTCGATCATAATTTTGCTTGCCTCGCTCCATCCGTAAGATTGCTGATTTTGTCGCCCTCAAGAGAGCTTGTTTTTTACCAAAAGCCTTCCATTCAAGCAAAAACTATTCCACTGCATGTTTCGCGCAGTATTCTGTATTGCGGTTTATTGTTGAAATATACGACTTACATGTAATTCGGCATTGATAACAAATTCTAACCAAGCCGGTATTTCAACAATGTCCTAACTCTAGTTTGTCAGATTTGTTCAAGACCGTCGTGCCCGCCGGGAAGCGGACATCCAGTGCCATGGAGGGCAGGCTTAAATCCGTCCTTGAAAACTGGATTCGTTCCGCGCTCTAACGGATCCGGCCATCCATGCCGGAATGACGATGCTTATTGTGTAAGCAGACCACGTAGCAACGGCCGCCCATCAAGAAACTCTAGGGACCACTGTGTCATATGACTTATTTTGGCGATGAAAAGCATGTGAAAACACGTAACCGCGAGACAAAAATACCAATCGCGGCGAAAGCCCTTCCTACGCCTATCTTTTTCTTTTATTGCCCCCCCTTTAACCACCGTTAGGAACGATTTGTAGAACAGGCTTTTGACGGACCGCGCGACAATCGACTGAATTTTCGGATCGAGAACAGTCGATAGCGGTTGTCAATACGGGATTCCGGACCTGGGCCGGTTTATTAAGTTTTGGGCCTGACTACCGGTTCTACGCAAACTGTACTTCGCGCATGGCTACACTACACAAAAACGCCGATCCCACTGGGATCGGCGATTCGAAAACATACGCTGGAAATGATCCCCGTGTGTCGGCTGAATCAACTTTCCCCGGCTCTGACCTCGAATTCGATTTTCCATTGCTGCTGCTCGCGCCGGGACACGGCGCGCAATTCCAGCGTGCCGACTTCGGTAACCGCCGAGGACAGATAGACCGGCACGATGTCGCCGGCGGCGCGGCCTTCTTCCGGCAGGGTGATTTCGATTTCGTCGAGTTCTTCCAACTCGTCGTCGTGCCAGCTTTCCAGACGGGTGCCGACCTGGTCTTCGCGGCGGGTTTTAGAACCGAAGAAGCGAAAGCGTACCGGTTCGCCGACGATCAAGCCGAATTCGTCGTTGGGCAGGTTTTGCTCGGTGCCCTCTTCCATGCCGAACGGCGCGATGCACAGCGCTTCGATTTCCGGCGCCAAGCCGGGCACCGCCGGCATCGCGCTTTCGACGCCGACATAATAGGCCGCCGCCGTGCCGCCCTTGATGCGCACGCCCTTGCCTTGCCGAACGAAGCCGTAATAAGCCGCGCCGCGCGCCACCGCCAAATCCAGATCGGCGCCTTGCAGCAAGCGCGCTTCCGGGGCTTGTTCGACTTGCAGCCAGCCGTTCAGGATTTGCATCAGGCGATCGGCCAACACGCTGGCCTTCAACACCCCCCCGTTGAACAGCACGGCGGTCGGATGCAAAAAGCTGGCATGCTCGGGCAGATTCACCGCCTGGAATTCCTCGGTCGCCTGGCGTTGGCGTGCCAAAAACGCCGCCAGATGGCGAGTAATGCCCGCGTCTTGCGCGTACGGCAGACCAGCGCTACGCAGACCGCTACGCGGCCGACTGACCGGCTTGTCACCGGCTTGGGCATTGGGCAAAAAGCCTTCGACCAAGACCCGATTGAGTTCGTCGCGGGTCAGTTCGGTCCGCAAAGTACCGCCAATCAGTGACGATCCCCGGCTGGCGACCACCAGCGGCATGCTGCCGAGTTCGGGCTGATTGAACAGCTTTTCCTTGGCCTCGCGGCAACCGTGCGTTAGGGACTGCACCTGCCAGGATTCCAGCTTCTTGCCGCTGTCCTGTTCCAGCTTGGCCTTAACGGTATAGGCCAGCGCGAGGTCCATGTTGTCGCCACCCAGCAGGATGTGGTCGCCGACCGCGACGCGGGTCAATTGCAGATTGCCGTCCTGCTCGGTCACCGCGATCAGCGACAAGTCGGTGGTGCCGCCGCCAACATCGACGACCAAAATCACATCGCCGACATTGACGTGGTTGCGCCAATCGCCTTCGCTGTTTTCGATCCAGCTATACAGCGCGGCTTGCGGTTCTTCCAGCAGCACGGCTTGGCCCAAGCCGACCGAACGCGCCGCTTCGACAGTCAATTCTCGCGCCGCCGGGTCGAACGAGGCCGGCACGGTGATGGTCAAATCCTGATATTCCAGGCGATCTTCCGGAAAGCGATGATTCCAGGCATCGCGCAAATGTTGCAGATAGGCCTGGGTCGCGGCGAACGGCGAGATGCGCTCGATCTCGTCCGGCGCCTCGGCCGGCAGAATCGGCTGTTTGCAGTCCACGCCGGCATGGCACAGCCAACTCTTGGCGCTGGCGACCAGCCGGATCGGCGTTTTACTACCCAGATTGCGGGCGATTTCGCCGACCAGTTTGTCCGGCTTGGCGGTCCACGGCAACGTTGTCGAGCCTTCCGCCAATTCGGCCGAATGCGCCAGATAGGTAAACGAGGCCAGTTGCGCTTTGTCCTCGATCTGGCCCGGCCCGGTCAACTGCGGGATCGCAAATACTTCGATCGCCACCTGATCGTCGCCGGCCTGCAAATCGACATAGGACAGCACGCAGTGAGTGGTACCCAAGTCGATACCGACCGAATAACGGGCACTCATAATTCCACCTCGGCCGGCGCGACGATTTTGGCGTTATGGCCTTCGGTCAGTTTGGGCAGGCGCAAATCGGTAACTTGCCAGCCTTTGTGCACCAAAGTACCGGTGAACGGCGCCTGGCCGACGATATTGCCGGTCAAGCGGAACGACGCGGCGTCGAAGCCGGGATTCAAGGTGACGCGGTTGCCTTCGGCATCCGAACTGACCGGCGCCAGCGTGAAATGCTCGTTGATCGCCTTGACGCAACCTTGATGCACCACCCGCGCCGCCGCGCCGATGTCGGCGTCGGAAAACGCGCTGACGTCTTCCTTGATGAAGTCGATGAAGCGCGCTTCTTTCTGCAACAGGCTCAACAATTGCAAAGCCGCATCAGGAGTGGCTTCCTTCAAGATCACCGGCTCCGGCGCGGGGGCCTGGACAATTTTTTCGACTTCGACGATTTTCTCGACGATCTTGATCTCGGGTTGCGCCGCCGGCATTGGCGGCGCCGGCGCGGCCACCGGTTCGGATTTTTTGCAGCGGCGCAGACCCAGCAACACCGAAATCAAAACGGCGATCAAGATCAAGGCCAGCACCGCGGCGGTGCCGGCCAGACAAACGTGCCACAAATCGAACGTAGTCGGGCGTAGCGATAAATCGATGGTATAGGTGTTCATGGTGTAAGGCTTGGTTGAGAACAAGCCGCCGGAGGCGGCAATCGCGGCGGCCGGCCGCCGCACGGATTATCAGGGTTGAGCGCCGGCTTTTTTGGCGGCTTCGAGGTACATCAATTCTTGCAACATATTGCGGGTGGTCTGGATACGCAGTTTTTTCAAGTGCCGGTCGGCCACGACGCCCGGCACGCCGACGTCGGTGTAGACCTTACGCATGTCGCCCAACGTCGGCTCGCAGTATTTGGCGATCGCGTCGGTGGCGTTGCGGCTTTCCAGTTTTTGGTTTTCCGGCTTGCGCATCTCGTCGACGACGCACTTTTTATATTTGAATTGCGCTTGCTGGATTTTTTGGATGGTGTCTTCGCTGAGCGAGGTTTCGTTCCACTCGTCCTTGGCGGATTCTTCGGCGGCGGCGCAATTCGCGGTCAACAGCAACGCGATCAACAGATATTTCATGGTTTGGCTCCTGGCTTGAAAGTTTTTAGCCGGGATTTTACGCGATGGCGGCGAGATTGAACAATTGATGATGGACCGCGAACCGGCGCCGGCGCGTTGACGGACGAACAGTTCGCCGTTAAATTCCGATGCCGAGCGCGGGTACGATACCGAGAAAATCGCGCTAGAGTGCCGGTATCCGGTTCCAGGCCACCGGAAAACCAAGACCGCACAAGACGCGACGACTGTTTCGAATATCGCCCGCGCTCCGATAAAGCCGGGCAGAGTCAGCAGGCGCCCTCACCCACGCTACCGCAAAGATTTTGGATGATCCTCGGGGCGGGCCAAGAATTAAACTACGTTGATTACGCCAAGCCGCTCCGGCAATTCCCGAATCCCGCAGACACAAAAAAGGGGCCGAAACGGCCCCTTTTTCGCTCGCGGCACAGCGCGCTTATTTGACGGCGGCGGCGATGTCGTTGAAGGCCTCGACACGTTGTTTGCCGGCGTTGGCCAATTCGATACCGTTATCGACCACCAATTTGATCAAACCCGGCGTGCTGTAGACGATTTTACCCAGATAAGCGACCAAGGGCACCGCGACGACAGCGCCGAACAAGCTACCGATACCCAAAACACCTAACAATTTGGTGATCAGCACCACAATGTCCAGCGGCAACAAAATCATCGTGCCGAAATAGACCAGTACGATAAACGTAAACAATACGAACACGACGAACTGGACCAGCCTGACCAAAGCAACATTTAGGTTTTTCATGGTTTTCAATGTCTCGAATGAATAAAGAATCGGTAAGCGCCGACAACCGGCCTGATTCGGCCGGCGGACCAGCCTTGAACGCCGAGATTATAAAATAAAACCCCTACGGAATCCTCAACTTTTTGGCTGAAAGTCGCGCCGTCATTCGGCCGGCGGACTCAATTCGCGCCGATGCGCCGGCTTGTCGATGAAAAACGGATGCAACAAGGCACCGACCGCGAAACCGCCCAAATGCGCCCACCAGGCGGAATCGACCGCGACGTTGTCGAACATCGCGGCGGTGAACACGTCGCCCACTTGTACGATCACCCAAAAACCCAAAAAGGCGATGGCCGGCACCTGAAAAAACAAGGGATAGAACAATATCGGCACCATAATCACGACGGTCGCATACGGAAACCTCACGAAATAGGCCCCCAGTACCCCTGCAATCGCCCCGGACGCGCCGACCACCGGTATCGCGATATTCGGATAAAAATACCACTGCGTGACCGTCGCTAGCAATCCGGACACGAGATAGAACGCCAGGAAGCGCCAGTGCCCCATCAAGTCCTCGATGTTATCGGCGAATATCCACAAGAACACCATGTTCATCAGCAAGTGCAGAAAACCGCCGTGCAGAAACAAACTGGTCAAAAACGACAAATAATGATCCGGCGGCAAGCCGAAGGCATACGCCCAATCCGGATTCGAGTAGCGGATCGGTACCATGCCGTAAAGATAGACAAAGTGTTGACCGACCTCGTCCGGCATGAACAGCATCGCGACATAGACCGCCGTGCAAACCGCCATGACGGCCCACGTCACGTAGGGCTTGGTTTGGCAAGGTATCGAATCTCGAATGGGTATCATGGTCTGGCCTCTTGAATAATCGGAATCATGTCGCAGTCCGCAACGGGATGGGCGCCGATGCCCACTTTCGAACGCTACGCCGATGCCGCCAGCGTATTTTAAACACTTCGGCAAATAGCCCGGCGCTTGGTTCCGCCGCTTGGACCGTTCCCGAATCGCCGCCAATAACGGGCGCATCGACGCCGACATAAGCTTAGTCGCTCGGGATGTTTAACGCCGCAACTGGATATGCCGGGGCGACGCGGCGGTTTCAGGTTCGTACGCTAGTTTGCCAGGAATTTGGCAACTTGCTTGGCCTAGCGATCTTGAGCAGCCAAAAACCGCCCGCTCAGCGGGTCGAGGGGATCGAGGGGAACTTAGGCGAAAGCCGGAAACACGCTTACCGAGCGGTGCGTTCCGGCAATCGAGTCAGCCGCTGTCGAATTGCGGAACGCCGTTTTTGCAACCAGCGAATCAAACCGGTGACAAACAACACTGGGCAGGCCAGACCGGTAACAAACACCAGAATCCGCCCGGTAATGCCGAAAGCCTGTCCGGAATGCAAGGGCCATTGCCAATGGGTCAAGATTTCGCCGGCCGTGGCGGTCGGCGGGCTGGGGTCGTCCCGATCCAAAATGACGCCGGAGTAGCGGTCGATCACGGTGCAGCGGCGTTGCAAGAGACTTCCGGGCGCATCCACGCCATCCTGGCAGACGGTGTAGGTTTGAGCGGGATTCGGCGCGCCGTAAATCCAGTGCGGCCGACCTTGCGGATATTGTTGCACGGCGATTGCCACCGCTTGATCCATGCCGATGGCCGGCGCATTCGGATAAGGCGGCTTGGACTCGAACCAATAGCGATAAGTCGCCGGCGAAAACAATTCCAGCACCGGCACCACGTGATGCGGCAACACCATGTAAACCCCGGAGAACAGTACCGGCAGCATCACCAGCAACGTGTAAAAACCGCTGGTTTTGTGCAGGTCGTAATTGAAACGCACCTTACCGGCGCCGCGCTTGAAGGTCAGCGCGTTACGCCACTGCCCGGTCAGCGGCCACCAGACGATCAGACCGGTCAGCGTCGAAATCATTAGCAACGCCGCCGAGAGGCCGACGACCACCCTGCTGATGTCTTTCGACGGAATCAGCAGCGCGTAATGCAACTCGAACATCAAATCGATGAAAGTGGCCGGCAGCCATTCATCCGAGCGGTGTTGGAGAAATTTTCCGGTTACTTCAGCCGAATAGGGATTCACGCCGACCAACCACTGCTCTTGAACAGTGGCGGATATCGGTACAACAAAACGCAGCTTGAATGCCGCCTCCCGATTGCGCGGATAATAGGCGAAAGCGTGCTTCGCCGTGGCCGGCATCACCGAGTTGCCGGCCGCGAAAATCTCCGCCAACGGGCGATATTGCGTATTCGCCGGTTGCTCGACCACCAATACCTTCGGATACAGCCATTCCTCGATCTCCGGGTAAAACACCAAAATGCTTCCGGTAACGCCATAGATCGACAGCAAAACCCCCAGTACCAAACCCAGACACAAATGCACTCTCAACCAGAACTTGCGTCGAGCCTTGAGCCTCGACAAATTACGATCGCCAATCAGCGACGCGATCGAGACCACTTTCTCGGGTAAGTGTAGAAGTGAGTAGCTCCGTCGCTTCATCGAATAACCGAACCTTAGAACTCCAAACGGATCGAACCCATGAAATTGCGCGGCGCGCCAGGCTGAGTCAAATAGCCGTTGAATGCGGATGTTTCGTAAATCGTTTTATCCAGCAAATTGTTGACGTTCAACTGCGCGGTTACTTTAGATTTGCCGATTTCCCAAGAATATCCAAGCAACGCATCGACTCGGACATAGCCCGGCATTTGCCAGTTATTCCGATTATTGCCTTGGCGCTCACCAACCAGATACGCACCGGCCCCCACGTTCAGACCGTGTAATGTCGAATCTTGAAACGCATATTTGGCCCAGAAGCTGCCCGAATTCGCCGGAACGTTCCAAAGCTTGTGCCCTAGATTCCCGCTGTTGTCCTGAGTGATGGTCGCATCGGTATAGGCATAGGTCGCGATCAAATTCAAGCCGTCGGTAACCTGCCCTGACACATCTACTTCTATACCACGACTTCGAGCTTCGCCGGTTTGGACGGAAAACCGGGTATTTACCGGATCCGGCGTTGCAATGTTTTGTTTGGTCAATTCGTAAAAGGCAACGGTGGTCAGCAACCGCTTATCGAACCATTCGGTTTTAAATCCAACCTCGTGCTGCTGCGCGGTTTCGGCATCCAGCGGTTTGCCGTTCGAAGCCAACGCGCTATTCGCCCCGCCCAGAGATTCCACGTAATTTCCGTACAGCGACAGCCACGGCCAGGGTTGATAAACCAAGCCCACGCGCGGACTAAACGCCTCATTCTGAACCTCAGTCTCGCTGCTTCTGGCCGCTTCGATGGAAGTCGAGGCCGCTCCGCTGACGCGCGTCGCCCAATCGTAGCGTCCACCGCCCATGATATGCAGCTTATCGAACAGCGTAATTTGATCCTGAAAGTAGGCACCGTACCAATATTGTTCCAATGTACTGAAACTATTGAAACCCTGGCTTGCAGCGGATGGTACCTGACCATAAACGGGGTTAAAAATATCGACCACCGGCCTAAGGCTGGCCGGCGCGGGGGCACCAAAAAATCCCTGCCCTTCGAAATCCTCCCAAAAGTAATCGAATCCCGCCAATACTCGGTGCTCAGTGCCTAACAGCTTGAATTTGCCAGTGAGATCAATGTTGGTCGCAACGGTATCGGTAATATCGATCGGCCTATCGGTGACATTTCTAATTGCCGTGCGATTATTGACGGGACTGACCGGTCCCGGAAAAAAGGATGAATTATTGATTTGGTAATCCAGCTTGTAGTAATGAAAGCGATGCTGGATTTTCCAATTGTCGTTGAATTGATGCGACCAATCGAACCCGATCAAAAACTTGTCGAATACCGACTTTTCATTATCCGACCCAAAACCGTAGTAACGGCTGATCGGCACGTTGGCGGGACGATTGCCCAGAACAGGCAATCCGGTATAGCTGGTACGAGTGTCGTAGAGATATTCCAGATTCAAATTGATTTCAGTACGGTAGCTGGGCTTCCATGTAATGGACGGAGCGAAAAACACCCGTTCCTGATCCATTTTCTCGACAAAAAAGTCATTATTCTGGTAGGCCAAATTAACTCTATACAACAAAGAATGGTCTTGATTGATCGGCCCGGTCGCGTCTGCGGTGGTACGGAACATATCGTACGAACCGAACTGCTGCTCCAATGCGTAATACGGGGTATCCAGCGGTTTTTTTGTAACAATGTTGATCAATCCACCCGGCTCGATGCGGCCATACACCGCCGCAGCCGGACCTTTCAGAACTTCTAATCGCTCCAGATCAGCGACCTCTTGCACTGCGCGCCGGATACGCAGACCGTTGCGATAAACCGTGGTGGCGCCATCGGTTTGGAAACCACGTAACTGAAAGCCTTCATACATGGGATCGGTGGCCCAATTTATGCCGCTGACATTTTTGAGCGCGTCCTTGATTCGAATCGCCTGCTGATCTTTCAATATCTGCTTGGGAATAACTTGTACCGACATCGGTAACTCCATAATCGACGTATCGGTTTTCGTGGCGGCACTGGTATTAGGCAGGCGATAGTCCGAATTAAAGGGGTCATTGGGGTCGGTCATCGTTTTTCCCAGTACCGTCACGTTGGGCAAAGTTGTCGGACCGACCGCCGATTGTGGTTCGACGGGTCTTTCCAGTTTTTCCAACGTCACGGTCCCATCACCGGCGCTTTTGGCGACAAGGCCTGTGCCCATCAACAAATTTTGCAAGGCCTGTCGCGGCGTGTAACGCCCTTGCACCGCATTACCGCGCAAATTTCCGGTTAGTTGCGAACTGAAAAACACCTTGACGCCGCTGGTTTCCGAAAACTGCAGTAAGGCATCGGCCAACGGCGCGGCCAGAATCGCAAAATCGATTTCAGCCTCGGCCGCGCACAATGGGCTAGCCGTCAGCGTGGCGGCAAACAGTGACAAACAAAATGGATTGATCGGAGATAAACGGCGGTTCATCGGGCCTCCTGGCGTCGGTTACGAAAGTCGCGGATCGCCGATAGCGAATGCTGCTTCGGACAATCCGTGCGGGTTCGTAAGCAAAGACGACCGGGCCGGCAGGTTTTATAACCTCATTGCAAAAAAATATTTTTCGGCAGAAAAAAGCGTTGGTTTGCAAAAGCCAAAGGTGCAACCATCGCTGAGCGCGGACCATGGCCGTAAAAGAATAGTTGTCGGAGGGGCTTTAGCCGCGACTCAAGACCGCTTGAACCTGGATAAGCTGTCGGTCGCCGCTAAAGCGCCTCCCGCGGCTAGCCTCAATGCGAGTTAACGAGAGTGCCGTGCTCAACGGCGGTTTCCGATTGCCCCCACCATGCTCGAGCGACGAGACTGCTCATCTGCGCCGCAAAATCACCAAAGCGTCGGTCAGCCGCCATTCGGCGACGGCCAAGGTTTTCTCGATGACGGCCAGCGCCGCTTCAGTGTCGTTGGCGTCGAACACGCCGGTCACTCGATGCCGGGCCAAATCGGGGTCTGCGATGACGATCCGACCGGGACGGTAGCGGTTCAAGTCGTCGATCACGGCTTGCAGCGCTTGTTCCTTAAACACCAGGCGCCGCTCCCGCCAGGCGCCGACTTGCTTCAGATTCACGCTTTCCGGCCGGCCGGCCTTGCCGCCGACCGACTCGACACGCTGGCCTTCCGGTAGGCTTTCCACGGTTTCGCCATCGGCGAACGCGACCCGCACGCTGTGTTCGTAAACCGTGACCGCCAGATCGTCCCGCCAATGTTTAACGTCGAACGCGGTACCCAAGGCCCTGACCCGGCCGCCGCTGCTCACTACTTCGAAAGGCCTTCCTGCGTCGGCGGCAACCTTGAAGTAGGCCTCGCCGCCGTGCAAGCGAATCACTCGTTGGGTTTCGGAAAAATCCACCGACAATGACGAGCCGGTATTCAGAATTACCGTCGAGCCGTCGCTGAGTTGAATCCGGCGCTGCTCGCCGGTGCCCGTGCGGAAATCGGCCAACCAACCGGCAGCCATCGCCCAACTCAAGCACGCGGCCAGTACCAGACAGGCGGCCATCGGCACCAGCCAGGAATGCCGGCGTCGCGCCGGCCGGTCGGCGACTTCAAGCCGCGCGCCGGTTGCGCCGCGTAGCGCCGCTTGGACGTCAACGATCTGCGCCGGATCGATGCGTTCTATTCGGCCGAAAAACGCCTCGGCCCGTCGCCAGGCTTCCCGGTTGTCGGCACTCGCCGCCAACCAAGCTTGCCAGCACCGTTCCTGCTCGCCGTCGTAAAACGGCGAGTCGCGCAACGCCAGCCAATACTCGGCTTGTTCGTCGGGGTTGCCTTGAGGAAATGGCGGAATGGGAGAATTCATCGCTAGGGCCGGTCTGCTGTTGGTGCGAGTAGCGGATTATAAAGCCACGATAGGGTAAGGGCTGCCGCGCTGGACGCCATCGACAGCCAAATCAATCCAACTCGCCGACCGTCCGCCGGCAATGGCGCATGGCCTGGGTCAAATACTTGAAAATCATCGTCTGCGAGATTCCCAATTTTTGTTCGACTTCCGCATAGCTGCAATGTTGGATTTTTAGTAAGACGAACACTTCCCGGCACTTGGGCGACAATTCGTCCAGCGCGGCAATCAAGCGTTCCAGTTGTTGTTGCGACATCACGGTACGTTCGGCGGAGACTGATGCCGGCTCGCCGCCGTCGCTCTCCGCGCCCTCCCCAACCTCGCGGTCCCACCCGGCGTGGCGCTGGTGGCTGCGCAAATAATCGGTGGCCAAATTGGCGGCGATGCGAAAAATGAAAGCGCGCGGATTATCGATGCGATCCTTACCGCCGTAACCGGCGTAGCGAATAAAGGTTTCCTGGAAAATATCCTGAGCGGCGTCCGTGCAACGGATGCGTTGCGCCAGAAAGCGTAGCAATTCGCGGCGATGCTTATGCATCAGATCGGCAATGTCGTCGGCGGTCAGTTCAAGCATTGAGAGGATAGAAGTGGGGCGGTCATGGTGTGGCATTTAGCCAGCAAAATTTACGCCGAAACTTGCCGAACAACGATGTTCAGCTCAGCAGCTTGGCTGGAAACCGCGCCACATCCGCTCCGCCCAAAGAAGAACTTGGCATCGCCCCATCCTATCGGCGCGCATTCGCCGGTAGCCACCGGGATCGCCAGAATTTAAACAATGTTATTTCACGCAATCCTAGCCCTAAGTTTCGCTTTCGCGGATTTACGCTTTTGCAACCAGCGAATCAAGCCGGTCGCGAATAACAAGGGACAAAGCAAACCGGTCACGAACACCAGAATCCGACCGGTCCAGCCAAACACCCGGCCGGAATGCAAGGGCCATTGCCACAGCATGAAAACGTCCCCGGCGCTACCGTGCTCGGCATCCTGAACCTGTAGCAACGCGCCGCTAGCCGGGTCGAAAACCAGACAGCGGTCGTTCATAACCTTGTATCGCAAGGATTCGACGTCGCGATAACAGGCTTGAAAACGCCGGTGAGTTCCGCCTTCCCAAGTATAATATTGCGCTACGCCGCCCGGAAAATCGCGCCGGGCGCGCTCGATCGCCAGGTCCAGCGCGCCGGCTTGACCGGGCGAAGCATGCGCCGGAATCGCCGGCTCGGGACTCAGTTCGGAAAACTGTCCGACCAGCCAGCGAAACTGCTCCGGCAAATTGAAGTAAATGCCGGATACCAGCAAGGCCAGCATGACCGCCAGGCTATAAAAGCCGGCACTTTGGTGCAGGTCGTGATTGAAGCGTTCGCGACTGGCCCGCCGCTTAATCGTCAAGACCCGCCGCCATTTTCCGGTCAATGGCCACCACAAAATCAGGCCGGACAAAACCGAAACCAAAAACAGTACGCCGAATATCCCGATCACCGTCACGCCGGTATCCCCCAACAGCAAGGCATAATGCAGCTTGAAGAAAAACCCCATCAAGCTGTGTTTCAGCGGATTGCTGGCGTGATAAAACACCCGCCGTCCGGCCGGCTCAGCCGTGTAGGGGTCGATGGCGATATTCAACGATTGCGCGGATTCGGGCGATTGGCTGCCGCTCGGGTAATAAAAACCGAACACGTAATTGCCGTTGGCCGCGGTAGGCGCGTCGGCCCAAGCCGACTCCCAAGCCGGCGGCGCGACGCGCTCGGCCGCCGCGAATATCGAGTCCAGGGACTGGTGATCGCCGCCGGCGCGCGCCGAAACGTACAATGCTGGATTCAGCGCCCGGTCGATTTCCTGCCAAAATACCAGGACCGAGCCGGTCAAGCCGATCAACGCCAAAAACAAACCCAGACTCAAACCCAGCCAAAGATGGACTTTCAGCCAGAGTTTGCGGCGGGCCTTGAGCCCATCCAAACGCGCGGTTCTTTTGGCGTTGGCATTGACTGGAGCGGCGGTAACGGCGGATGCGGGTGAGTTCATGATTTTATAGTCCTTTCGCGCGGCAAGCTTATACTGATAAGACGTTTTTAACTTGGGTTTTACCTACCGCTAAACCAATAAATCCCTGCTCCCGTTTGTTGTCGGCCGGCCGCCGCATACGAACAAACGACCGCCCTCCCCCAGTTAATACGACCGTTATTAATCAAGCCAGGTCTCAGTACTCAACCTTCAGCGAGCCCAGTATCGTGGTCGGTTCGCCGGGCATCGCGTCAAAGCGCGGATTCCCGAATTCGTCGGCATAGGCATAGTAACGCTTGTCGAGAATGTTGTTGACGTTGACCTGCGCCGTCATCCTAGACTTGCCGAGCGTCCATTGGTAAGCCGCCATCGCGTCCCAGCGCACGTAGCCCGGCAATTGCCAGTTGTTGGCCGCGTTGGCTTGGCGCTTGCCGACCAGATAGGCGCCGGTGCCGACTTTAAAACCGTCCGTCACTTGGTAGCTGGTCCATAAATTGGCGGAATGTTCCGGGGAGTTCGGCAAGCGCTTGCCGACCAGTGGCGCATCACCGAATTGGCCATTGTCTTGCAAATACCGGGCGTCCGTGTAGGCATAGCTGCCGATGACTTTCCATCGGTCGGTCAATTCGCCGGAGAAATCGAATTCCAAACCGTGGCTGCGGGCCACGCCCACCGCGATTTGGTCAGACGGGTCGGGGGTGGAACTGTCGTCGGTAAGCGCATTGCGCTTGGTCAACTCATATGCGGCAAGCGATGCGGTCAGACGTCCGTCAAAAAACTCGGTTTTGATTCCGCCTTCGAATTGTTCGGCAAGTTCGGCCGGCAAGGGCAAGCCGGCGGCTGATCGGCCATTGGACGCACCCAAAGCCTCGGTCCAATTAGCAAACAAGGAAAGCCATTTAACGGGTTGATAAACCAAGCCCAGGCGCGGGCTGAATTTTTCCGCCGCTACTGCGGTGGCCTCCGGCATCGCCGAGTTAGAGAATCCCGCGATTGCGGTAGACCAATCGTGCCGTCCATTAAACAAAAAATGCAGATTTTTGGTTAGAGCGACCTGATCCTGAAAATATAACCCGAACCATTCTTGATTTTCGATAACGAAATTGTTTTTAGCCAAGTCGTTTGGAAGCTTGACGTTGCCGTATACCGGATTAAAGATATCGATTGCGGGAATAAAAGCCGCGCCAGGCAGAAAGGTCACCCCCCGACTTTCCTCAAAGCGATAGTAATCGAAACCAAGCAGCACGTTGTGGCCAATGCCGAAGGTATCGAACTTACCGTTGAGATTTAAATCTTGGGTATAGGTGGCCCGTTCGGTCAAACCGTAAAACAGACCGCGATTGACAGTCCGGTTATCGGCTTCCATGGAAATCGGCACGATGTTACGGTTAAAGGTATCGAGCATGTTCACCGCGAAGCGCTGTTGAATCTTCCAGTCGTCATTAAAATGGTAGGTCCAACTTAAGTGACCCAGATGGCTTTCGGCTTGCTGCGAAGAGAAACTCGGTTCGCCAAGAAAACGGCTGATCGGCACGTTGGCCGGCCGGTTGCCTACCGCCGCGACTCCCCTATCCCCGATAATATTGTCCTTTTTGTATTCATAACCCAGGTTGATTTCAAACGCGTCGTTCGGCTTCCAAGTCAGTTGCGGCGCCACGAACACCCGATCCCTGCCGACGAAATCCCGAAAGGAATTGGCATCCATATACGAAAAATTCATTCGGTAAGCCAGCGTTTTATCGTCGTTAAGCGCACCGGTGGCATCCAGCGTGGTGCGGTACAAATCGTAAGAACCGAATTGCTGGCCGATCGAATAATACGGCGTGAACAACGGCTTTTTGGTGACCATGTTGACCAGACCGCCCGGCGCGCTGCGGCCGAACAAAGTTGACGGCGGACCTTTGAAGATCTCGATTTGGTCCAGGTTAGCCGTTTCGAAGGATTGCAATGCCAGGCGCAGACCGTCGCGATAAACATTGAACGACGGCGTCGTAAAGCCGCGGATCATGAAGTTGTCGAACAGCACGCCCAACTGCCTGGGAGCCTGCACGCCGCTAACGTTCTTGGTGGCTTCGTCCAGCCGGATGGCTTGTTGATCGTCCAGCACCGCGCGCGGCACTACTTGAATCGATGTTGGCGTTTCCATCAGCGGCGTGTCGGTTTTGGTCGCGGTCGACGCCGTGCGCCGATGGTAGTCCGGATTATAGGGATCGCTACTCAAGTAAGCCGCCTGCCCGGTCACCGTCACGCTGGGCAAGGTTGGCGTGGTCGCCGAGGACCCCGGCTTTGGCGGCTCCGCCGTGCTTTCCAGCGTGATCGTGCCGTTGGCGGTAGTTTTGGCGCTGATCCCGGTGCCGGTTAACAATTTTTCCAGGGCTTGTCGCGGGGACCATTTTCCGGAAACGCCGGGCGAATGCAGGCCGCTGGTCAAACCGGCCGGGTAGCTGAGCTGGACGTTCCCGACGTCGGCGTAGGCGTTCAGCGCGCTGCTCAGCGCTTGCGGAGGTATGTCGTAGTCCAGCGTCTGCTCGGCGGCGATGGCGACCGGCGAGGTCAGCGCCGCCGCGATGGCCAGCGCCAACGAGATGCCGAAATTCGCGGTGATAGGACGAAAAGTCGGAATTGCCATGCGTGTCTCCTGATGTAGTCGAAAGATCCTCGAAAACCTCGAGGTTGACAGGAAGACGGGCGGCGACGAGTTTCCCTCAGGTCGCGCAAACAGTTTCTCGGTGATTTCTATTTACGCCGGAGCGGCGCGCGGCGTATTTGCGGCAAGTAACGGCCCGGCCAAATTCCGCGCCATCGATCGCGGCCGAAGCCGCGCCTTCCAGACGGCGGCTTCCCAGGCCGCCGTGGTAGGCGCTAAAGCGGCGACCGAGAGCATTCCCGCGCGATGAAGCGCCGTAAGCCAGTGCCTACCTCGCCAATTCAACCGATAACGACCAGCCAGGGCGTCAGTTTGTATAGCCGTATCGGCAGCGTTTGCCGCAGGGCTTCGAGGGCCTGGTCGGTATCGGCGATATTGAAACGGCCGCTGACTTTTAGCTCGCGAGTGGCGGCGTCCTTGATTAAAATGCGGCCGCGACGATAGCGACTCAGCTCGGCGACGACTTGGGCCAACGAGGCATTGTCGAACACCGCGCTACCTTTCAACCAAGCGCCGATCCCGACGGGCGCCAGTTTGCGGCGGCCGCCGTCCAGATCGGCGCCGACCGCGATACTGTCGTTGGCTTTCAATACCGCCGCGACTTGCCGACCTTGCCCCACTTCGACGCTGCCGCCGAGCACCGAGACTTCGTCGTGGCCAACGCCGTCGCGGACAATGAAACGGGTACCCAACACCCGGGTCCGGCAATGCTTGCTGTCGACCACGAAGGGCTGTTCCGGATTGTGGCTGACCTCAAAATAGGCTTCGCCATACGCCAAATGAACCAGGCGTTCGCTGGCCCGATAGTCCACCGACAGCGCGGTGTCGGAATTCAACGTGATCCGGCTGCCGTCCGCCAGTTCCACGTTGCGGACTTCGCCCACGGCGCTACAGAAATCGGCGCGCAGGCAACTCAAACCGGGACGCAGAACCACCGCCGCCAACGCCAAACTGGCCGCCACCGCCAACAGCGGCATGCGATAGCGAACCCGCCGCCTCGCGGGCAACGCCGAAGCACTTATCGAAAAGTCGGCCAAGGCGCCGGCCAAATCGTCGTCTTGCCAAAATCGGGCAATATCGTCGTAGGCGGCGCGATGGACGGAATCGGCGGCGTACCACTCGGCGAACGCCTCCCGCTCGGTCGACGATGCCGAATCACCCCGCAAGCGCGCGAACCAATGCATGGCCTGGTCGGCAACGGCTTGAGCCTTGGCGTTATCGGGTACTGAATCGGTCATGGGGCATTATAAAACGGCGGGCGCGGCATGGGACTGCCGCTGATAAGACGTCCATCGGCGCCGAATCCTCAGTCGGAGTCGGGCCGGCCAAAATGCGGACCGAGTCGGTCCCGACAATGCTGCAAGCCTTTGATGATATGTTTTTCCACCGCGCTTTCGGAAATCGCCAATCGTTGCGCGATTTCCCGGTAGCTCAGCCCTCGTAACTTGTGCAGGATGAACACGTCGCGGCAACGCGGCGGCAGTTCGGCGATCGCCAGATGCAGCAAGGTTCGGCGCTGATCCGCGCCGACTTCTTGCTCCGGGCTGGGATGTTGCGCTTCGTCGGCGACATGGGTTTCGACGTGGCGTTCGACGATCTTAGAATGCCGCAGATAATCCAAGGCCAAGTTACCGGCGATACGGTACAGAAAGCCGCGCGGATGCTCGATAGGCGTGTCGATCGAAGTTTTGGCCAAAATGATGTAGCTGTCCTGCACCAAATCCTGAGCCGTGTCCGGGCATTTAACGATGCGCGACAAATGGTTGATTAATTCCTTGCGGTAACTTTGATACAAGTTGCTGATGTCGACTGTCATGAACGCATGAGCCTGAACCTGGCGGAATCCGATTGGCAAACCGGACCTCCAGCCATATTCGTGCCACAAATCGAGTCGAGCGATACTGCCGGGGCGGTTAAACCGGCGCACCTGCCGGGCACCGCCGGCCGCAGGCATCCGCGCGTGCCCGGCAACACCCCTCTGATTGAACCGGGCGGCTGCCGGGCAAGCCGCGGCCAGCGCTCAGCGCAAACCGGGCCGAGGGATTTGCCGGATTTCATATCCGTTATTTAACATAGTTTGTTAAACGATCGGTCGCAACCCGAGCCGAGCCGCATTCGCGCGCCGAAATCGAACACCGAAAAACCCGCCGCTTCGCCGCTGAAACCGCTCCTGGCTCGCGATTGACGTTCGCTGCGGCAAACAGAGGTTCGCAATCGTTAGCCTAAGACGGCAAAACGCGGCGGCGGCCGACCTAACCCCCCTGATCCCACTGCTTTTCCAGACGCTGCACCGATACCGGAAATGCCGTCTTCAACTGTTGTGCGAACAAGGACACTCGCAATTCTTCCAAGGCCCAGCGGAAGCTTTCCCGCTCGGGCGTCGGCGTCAAGGTCTTCATCTGTTTTTCGATATGCCGCCAGTAATGCTGCCACAACCTGTTGAGTCCCTGAACGTCCGGCGAATCCGGCTTTTGTTTATCCAAGCGGCATTCGCTGGCTTTCAAATAACGCGCGATCGCCGCCAATTGCCCGGCCGGGGTATGCCGCAAAAAACCTTTGTAGAGTAATAAGCCCAACTGCTGCTCGATGTCCTGTCGCACGCCCGGCGCAACGCCGGGTTGTTGCAAGCGCTTCCGCAGCGTTTGGTATTGGCCGAGGATGTCGCCGATTTGCTTGCCGACCTGGGTCATCGTTGTCATTAGCGTCGATTTTTTCGCCGCCAAAATGGCCTCGAACTGCTGCTGAGTGCGGATGGCCTGGCCTTCGACGAATACCGCCGCGAAGATCGCGTGCAACACATCGTCCTTGAAGTCGCCGCCAGCGCGGTCTTTGAGTAAGGGATGGGCCGGCAGCTGGTTGTAGGCCAGTTGCAAGGCCGGCAACACGCCGTGGTTTTTTAATAGGTATTGCGCATCTTTTTTACAAACCAACTGATACAGCTTAGTCAAGCCGTCGAAGTGAGCCAGTTCGGCCTTGTGCTGGGTTTCCAGTATTTTCACACCGACCGTCTGGCCTTCATCGACGATGGCTGGAAAGCCGATGAAGCTCTGGCCTTTTTGCATGAACTGCCAGGTTTCAGGCAAGTCGTCGAAGGCCCAGGCGATGCAGCCGGTGTGATTCATTTCTTCCTGCGCCAATTTGTCGAAACTGTCGCCGGCCTTGGTCGCGTGTTCGGCTTGCAGCTTGGCCAGATTGCGGCCGTAACCGATGGCCCGACCGGCATCGTCGACGACGCGGAAGTTCATCTTCAAATGTTCCGGCAGTTGATCCGGCTGCCATTCGTTGAGCGGGATCGCTTCGCCGGTCAGCTTGCGCAAACGATTGCTCAGCCATTCGTAGACCGAACCCTTGAAATCCGGCTCGATTTCCAGACAAGCCTTGGCGGTGTTCGGCACCGGCACGAAGTGCTTGCGTAAATGTTTGGGCAGCGACTTGATCAGCGCCGTAACTTTTTCCTCCAGCATGCCGGGCACCAGCCAGTCGAACGGCATCTGCCGAATCTGATTGAGCTGGTGCACCGGAATGATGGCCGTGACGCCGTCCTCGTCGTGGCCCGGCTCGAAGCGGTAATGCAATTCGATAGTCAAATCGCCGACTTTCTTGCTGTCCGGAAAATCCCAGTCGTTAATCTGGTTGTCGTCGTTCCTGGTCAGGTCTTCCTTGGTCAGAAACAGAATCTTCGGGTTGTCGCGCTCGACCTTTTTGCGCCATTGATCCAGCGCGATGCCGCTGACCACTTCGGCCGGCAGTTTTTTATCGTAAAACTGGTACAGCCATTCCTCATCCTCGATCAAATCGACGCGGCGGCCCTTGTGCTGAATGTAACCGACCTCCTCCAGCAGTTTTTCGTTGGCTTTAAAAAACGGCGCGTTGGAGTGGTAATCCTGATTAACCAGCGCATGGCGGATGAACATCTCCCGCGCCGCCTTGGGATCGACGTTTTCGTACGGCACTTTGCGCTTGGCGGTCAGCGTCAAGCCGTACAGCAAGGTCCGTTCGAACACGCCGCAGCGGCCGGCGTTCTTCTCCCAATGCGGGTCGTAATAATTGCGTTTGACCAAATGCTGGGCACAGGCTTCTATCCATTCCGGCTCGATCTTGGCGACGGTGCGGGCGTAAACCTTGCTGGTCTCGACCTGCTCGGCGGCCATGATCCACTTCGGCCGCGCCTTATGCTGGCCGGAACCGGGGAAGATGAAAAACTTCAGGCCGCGCGCGCCAAGGTATTCATATTGCTCATGCCTAAAGCCGATATTCGACAACAAGCCCGGCAGCAGCGCCATATGGATTTGCTCGTAATTGGCCGGATTGCCGGCGGTCTTTAAGCCCAAATCGCCGCGCGCCACCTGCATGATCTGGGTATGAATGTCGTGCCATTCGCGCATCCTGATATAGGACAAAAAGTTGTCCTGGCAGTATTTACGCAACTTGCTATTGGTCAGGTGTTTCTTCTGTTCCTCGAAGGCATTCCACAGATTCAGCAAGGTCAGGAAGTCCGAATCCTCGGCCTTGAATTGCGCATGTTTGGCCTCGGCCTGCGGCAATTTATCGGCCGGCTTGTCGCGCGGGTCTTGAATACTCAAGGCCGACACGATGATCGCGACCTCGTGCAGCGACCCCAGTTGCGCCGCCGCCAACAGCATGCGCGCCAGCTTCGGGTCGGTCGGAATCTTCGCCAACTGGCGGCCGGTGTCGGTCAAGTTGCCTTGCTTGTCCAAGGCATCGACTTCGAACAACGAAGTTTTGCCGTCGCGCACCATTTTTTCGTCGGGCGGCTCGACGAACGGGAATTCCTCGATGTCGCCGAGCTTGAGTGCCGCCATCTGCAAGATCACCGACGACAGATTGGTGCGCAGAATCTCGGGATCGGTGAATTCCGGCCGCGCCAGATAATCCTCTTTGGAATACAAGCGAATGCAGATACCTTCGGCCACCCGGCCGCAGCGCCCTGCTCTCTGGTTGGCGCTGGCTTGCGAGATGCGTTCGATCGGCAAGCGTTGAATCTTGCTCTTGGCGCTGTAGCGGCTGATGCGGGCGTGGCCGGAATCGATGACGCAACGAATGCCGGGCACAGTTAGCGAAGTCTCGGCGACGTTGGTCGCCAACACGATGCGCGGCTTGTTGCCGGACGGCTTGAACACCCGCTCCTGCTCGGCGACGCTGAGTTTGGAATACAGCGGCAACACCTCGTAGCGGCCGTTGTTATGCGACTTGCGCAGGGATTCGGTGGTCTCGCGGATTTCGTGCTCGCCGCTCAAAAAAATCAGAATGTCGCCGCGCAAATCCCGATACAACTCGTCCACCGCATCCAGTATTGCTTGCTGCAAATCGGCCGACGTTTCGTCGTCTTCCTCGATCAGTTCGATCGGCCGGTAACGCACATCCACCGGATAGGTGCGGCCGGAAACGTTGACGATAGGCGCGCCGTTAAAATGCTTGGCGAAACGCTCCGGGTCGATGGTTGCCGAGGTGATCACCACTTTCAAATCCGGCCGCTTCGGCAACAGCCAGCGCAAGTAGCCCAGCAAAAAGTCGATGTTCAGACTGCGCTCGTGGGCCTCGTCGATGATCAGCGTGTCGTACTGGTTCAGATAGCGGTCGTTCTGGGTTTCCGCCAGTAAAATCCCGTCGGTCATCAGTTTGACCAATGAATTCGGCGCGGTCTGGTCGTGAAAGCGCACCTTGTAGCCGACCGTGTTGCCGATGGCCTGGCCCAATTCCTCGGCGATGCGGTCGGCCACGGTGCGCGCCGCGATCTTTCTGGGCTGGGTATGGCCGATCATGCCGCTGATGCCTCGGCCGATGTCCAAACAAATCTTCGGCAACTGGGTGGTCTTGCCGGAACCGGTCTCGCCGCAGACTATCGTCACTTGGTTGTTTTTAATCAGCTCGGCAATCTCGTCCTTCTTACCGCTGACCGGCAAATCCGGGTAATTGATTACCGGTACCGAAGCGCGACGCTGATTACAACGGCTCACCGAACGGTCGATCTTGTCGGCCAGTTGTTGCAACTGCCCAGCTACATCCTTGCCCTTCCCCGCCTCGCCGCGCAGTCTATCCAATTGCCGCTTCAAGCCGTGGCGGTCGGCACTCATGCAGCTGGCAAGGTTTCGGGAAAGTTGTTTCAAGGTTTCGGTTGAGGACATTGGATGTAGCAGGTAAAAAGCGGGAGATTATACGGGGTTTATGTTGGTTGATTGTTCCGGCAATAAGCGGTATTGCTGCCGAAACCCTTCGAAGTCAGCCCTAATTTCGGTAACTGTTTGGCCTAATTCCGGCCCCATACGCAAGGCGTCATCGCGGCGGGATTCGCCAATTTCCTGCAACACAGCGTAGTAATACGGCTTTAGGTGTTCTTTCAAATTTAGATGTCGATATTTTTCATCTTCGAATAACTTTAATGCAAATGCGGTTTGATCTTTGGCAACTAACATAATAACTAGCAATGGAAGCAATATCGTCATTTCATGTTCTTCTCCCTCGAGCTCAGACAAAGCTTGATCGATAAAATTGAAGGCCTCAAGATAATCTTCGTTCCATAGGGTCACCATGCCCAACAACCTATTTGAAACAGCTTTTGGCTCAATTTCCAAAGCGTTACGGAGTAGCCTTAGCGCTTTACGCGGCTGTTGGCCGCACATCAGATAATAGGTCGAGAAATCGCGCATTGCTTCTGCATTCCCCGCACCTACAGCCATCGAAAAATAGTGTTCGGCACGTTCTAACTTATCTTGTTCAGCATAGTTTTTGGCTAGATCAATCGTCGCATCTGAAAATCCCTTTTCAATTGCTAAGAGATAATAACGCTCTGCTTTTTTAAACTTCCCTTGATCTTGATATAAACGAGCCAATGCCCAGTAGCCAACAGGAAGACCTTTCTCCGCAGTTTTTTGATAGTAAGACTCGGCCAGCGTCAATTTACCCTCATCTTGATAAATAACACCAACCCATCCCATTGCCCTTGGGATACCTTTTTCAGCTACAGGCAATATAAGCTTCAACGCTTCTTTTAAATCACCTCGTTTATATGCTTTATCTGCTTTGTCGAACAACGCATAATCAGACTCCTGCAAACTCTCCGCCACTTCCGGGACAAACTCCCGCGTTGTATCCAACACCCGCTGCTGCAACTCCAAATCCCGCAAACTCTGCGCCAGCGCCTGGCTCCACGACAAGGCGTGACGCGGGGCCAGTTTGCCTCCTTTCAAGGCATCCATATGCCGTTCGGCACGTTCGGCCAACTCCCGTTCATCGCACCAGCTTTCCAAAAACTTGACCAGCCAAATCGCCCGTTGCTTGTCGTTTTTCCTCCCCAAGCGCATCAAACACCAGATATTGAAGAAGCGTTCTTCCAGTTGGTAGAGATGGTTCTTGGTCGAGGTAGGGATGCAGCGAATCAGGCGGTTTTTTTCCAACTGCTTCAATTGCGCGGAAACCAATTTGCTGGCGAGTTTGGTTTTGGCGGCTATTTCCTTGGTGGACATGGCGTCCCAACCCAGTGCAATCGAGTGGACGATGGCCTGTTGCTGGGTTGGTAGGTCGTCCAAACGGTGTTTGTATAGTGGCGTGACGCGATCCAGCAACACCTCCAGATCGTCCAACGCGCTGCCGTGGTCGTCCAGAAAGATTTCGAACAGCAGAATCATCGTGCGCGGCACGCCGGCGGTGAGGCGACGCAGGGCTTCGACCTTTCCGGCTTTGGTTTCCAGAATTTCCCGCATTTTTGCGGTCTGCTCGGCGTTACCCAGCCCCAACAACAATTCGTGGGTTTCCTCGCGATTGAGGCCGGACAAGGTTTTGACGGTAAAAAACTGGAAAAACGGCTTACCTTGGTCGTAATGCTGCTCCAGCATCACGGCAGAAGCACCGACGATGCGGATGCGGCGACTGGTTTGCAGGATTTCCCGTAGCCGTTGCTGATCACGCAATTCGAACTTGCCGAGCATTTCTCCCAGATTATCGATCAACAACAAAACGCTTTTATCCGCCTGTTGCAAAGCATCGCCCAGGATAGAGAAACAATCCTTTTCGTAGTGCGGCGACTGGTAAGCTTCTTCATATTGATCCGGCAATGTCTCAAACTCAGGTTGGTCGGCCAAATGCTCGGCTACCAGTTCCCACAAACGGCATAAAGACGTGACCGAATATTCCTCCTCGCGAAACAACACCGGAATCAACCAAGGCGACATTTCGGCGTCGTCGCGCACGCAAATCGACAGCTTACGCAACAGCGTGGTTTTACCCTGGCCGCGCAAGCCCTGAATGATGGTGTGCTTGAACAATTGATTAGGCCCGGTTTCGCGAACGCGTTGCAGCAGTTCCACCAAGGTATCGCGGCGTACCACGAAGCGTTCGACGAACAAGTCTTCCTGCATTTCCTGCGGATTATAAATGGCTGCGACTTTCATCTTTAGGCTCCGATCAGTTGGCAATTTCTTTCCACCACCAGGCACGCAGTACCGGGGAGATGAAACGAAAGCGATTTTGTTCGTCACGGGCCAGATAACCGTCGTGTTGCAGGATATTCAGCAGGCGGGAAACTTCGTCCATGACATCGTGTTGCACCGCCAAATTACAGGCTTCAGCGTAGTCGATGCCGAGGCGATCCGGATCAGCCGCCAAACTGAGCAAGGTTTTACAAAATCGGTATTCTTCTTTGCTTAACGCTTGCGGTTTCAGGCGGTTGTGCCAGTGTTCGAAGTTGTTGCGATGGCCGATCATGGCTTGGAAAGCCTCATCGATATGCTTCTCTTCGAGCGGAGACGCGTGGAGTTCGTCGATCAGCAAACTGATGTAGAACGGAGCCAACCAATCGATACGGTCCAGCAACGTTTTCAGCCAGATAGCGTCGGCCTGCAGTCCTTTTCGCAGCAACAAACACTGGGTATAACTTAATGCCTCATCGCGCCGGAACGGACGCATTTTAACTTCGCGCAAATCGTTGATGTGCTTGGTAAAGCCCATACCCTCCACCACGTTCTGCAAGCCGATGGAGCCGGCATAGAGAAATTGAATTTTGCCTTTGTACTTCGGCTCTTGTCGCAATTCGCGCTGGGTGGTCAGCAACTTGCGCACTTGCGGCACCCCTTCGTTTTCGCGGATGTTTTCCAACGTCTGTGGGAATTCGTCCAACATCAATACGATGGGCCGACCCGGCTCCAGATGTTCCAGTAAACGGCAAAACTCGGCGTGATAATCCAGCGATTTGGCGTCGCCGAAACGTACACTCTTGCCCAGTTCCTGGATATTGATACTTTTGAAGCGACTAGTAATACTCCATCCCAGCGTATCCCAACGGTTCAAAAAATTTTGATCCACCAAATGGGAAATCAGCTTGCGATAAAACTCGTCGACAGTATCCGACGACTCGACGATCAAATAAGTGGGCAGGAAAGTATCTGGAGCGTTTGCTTCCAGATGTTGCATCAACTGGGTTTTGCCGATGCGGCGATGACCACTGAGGATGACATGCTCGCCACTGGTCAAGCGCTCGGTTAGCGTTTCGAATATATCGTGTAAAGGCTGATAATGAGGCATGAAGGACTACTGACAAAAAATATGTTGCTACCGTAATAGACAATATATTTTTTGTCAAATTATTTAGCAAAATTTTTATTGCCAAACAAGATTAAGCCAATGTCTGCATTACTCAATCATATTTGTGAATGGGCGATTCCTACGTTCCTACAACTCGATAAGGTGCGCCAAATAGGATGCTGCCGTTAGCCATCGACCGGCGCCATTGAGTTGTGCATTCACCGTCTCAGCATCCACGATCAACCCTTTGCGTTGCGCGGCAAACAATAAGGCTGCGGCACCAACAATCTCTAACTGCCTTCCATCGTTCTCACGCTCCAGCGTGGGAACGCAATGACGGACGCTCCAGCGTCCAAATATGCACCGCATGAGCGGTGCGGGACAGCACAAAAGCGCGCTGCCTCTTAGCTTCATGCTAGACGTTAATACTCTTACATTGAAGGATTACTATGAAATCTGAAGTTGTTGCCGAAGCTGCACATGCCACTCTTGACGGCAGCATTCCTTTTCCAGAGGTTGTCAAGGCCATAAGGTGCGCAGACTAACGGGTGCTGCCGTCAGGCGCACCGTTCGCGATCGTTGCGCCTCGCATGGCTCGGCACAACCTATAGGCGGTCGCACCTTTTTGGGATTACGGCTGGCGGCTGTAGATCAATCAACAGACCTTCGTCGGAAAAACTATCCGTCCGCACTTGGCCGACTGCCGCTGTTTTTACACTGGTTACCGAACTCCAGCTTGGCAGCTGAACCCTGAAAGCTCTAGCACTCTTTATTTGACAGGACGCAAGAGCTTCCAAGTTTTAGGTATTCAAGCTAGAGCTTGAATATACGTGAAATGCGGCACAGCTAAGCCTGAACCGATTAATGCTCTATCTCCCGCCGAAGCCGCTTTGGATTCCGCCTGCAGTCCAGAATTCGGATTACAAGGGCTTGATCGTCGATCACTTTGTAATAAATGGCATAGGGAAACCGCTTTGCCAAAAGCCTATGGAATCCAAAATGCAGGCTATGAACCACGGCATATAAAGCTAATGAATCAATTTCGGCGAACAGACTATCGAAAAAATAATCGCCAAATCCTTCTTGCTACTTATCGTAAAACACGCAGCCTGCCGACAAATCATCCATGGCAGTGCGTAAAATCCGAATTTTCATTCGAACCGCGAGCGTAATGCCTTTTTGGCTTGCCGCCAATCGACCGCCTCGACATCCCCTGCTGCATAAGCGACTTCCGTGCGCTGTAATTCCTCCTGATGCCAAGGTAACGCCGGGGCGTCATTTTCGTTATCGAGCAAATCGTCCCACAGCGCTTCGATGAGCTTGAGTTTTTCGGTTGCAGGTAATTGCCGCAGTTTAGCGCTGATCATCAGGGTACTCTCGTATCGGAATGGCCGGGTCGATACTAGCCGGAAACAGCGTTGAAAGCCAAGATTTATCGATCCCACGCGCCAACCCGTCTCGCCGCAGAGGTGCCATTCCCCGCTAGACGCGCGCTACTAAGTCCCCACGCGGGGGCGTACGCGCGGCTTGGGAGGCAGAATCGCATCGGCGAATGCGGCCCTAATCTCTACCCTTGCCTGTACCGACTGCGCAAATAATTGAGCCGAGGCGAAGATACCAATATGGCGCCGGCCAGCGATATTTATAGTTTTAGTCTGGATGCTTACGCTTCGTTGAAAATCGCCGGTAAAGGCGCGGGATTGGAAACGCTGCGGCAGGCCATGTCGGTTCGATTTAACCGCGGCGCCAAGCCAAAGCTCTGAATCTTGCGCTTATGGCAAAAACCGGGGGTATCCCGAATTTTCGCAAAGTGGACCGACCGACCTGCTTACGAAGACTTGCTTCAATCCAGTCTTACCCGGCCCGCAGTACCATCGACTGTCACTATGTCGCCGTTCGTCAAAGCATCCAACACACCTCTGACGCTCATTACCGCAGGTAACCCCACTTCCCGCGCAGTCACTGCGCCGTGCGACAAAGGTCCGCCACTTTCGGTGATCACAGCCGCCGCCTTATAAAATAAAGGCGTCCAAGCCGGATTGGTGGTACGAGCCACCAGTACCGCGTTGACCGGAAAATCGGCGAAATCGTCCTGCGACAACACCTTAAATACCGTGCCGCTGGCGATACCGGGGCTACCGGGCAAACCAACAAAGTCCCCGTCTTTAGCGGTATAGGCTTGTGACTTACCCAATTCCCATTCCGGAGAATGCTGCCTATGGTTTTGATACGCCTGTTTTTCCCGGACTATGCTATCGGCCAAACAACGCCACGACTCGGCGTCGTTAAGGCGGATTGTTTCCGAGAGCTGTTCGGCTCTGGCAAAGAACACATCCATCGCATCCGTAATTACGCCCCTAGCCTGCAAGGCTAGGCCCAAGGCCCGTAAACCCTTGCGGAACGGCAATGTCAATCGTGTCGTCTGGTAATGCTCTATGTCGTCCAATGCGGTATAAACCCGCGTCAAGCGCAACAGCTCCTGAACCGGAAACCGCAAATCCTCCGGCAACCCGACTATCAATTGCCGCTCGGTTTCCAACATCCGGATTTTCAAAGTACGTTCCTTTTCGGCAGGGTCTTCCACGGCCGAGTCCAACATCATTTTCAGATTTTCAATCACCAGCCATGGCGCTTCCAACCAGGTCGGATGATAGGGATCGAACTCTACTTCCCGATGCCCATGATCCAGTAAAAAACGCTGGAAAGCGGCTGCAATATCTGCTTCCTGTATGAATCCGCCGGAAGCCAGAAATTGCTGACCCGTTTGGGTGCGCAACGCTTGCACGAGTTTGGGGTACTCGGCGATCCGCCGTGCCAGCCGGTAAAGTTCCTTATTGACGAAGCCTGTTTTGGTTTCGCAGTACGCCAACAAGCGATCAAAGGTCGCTGGCGCATCCGCGTCGCCGACCGCCGCTCCGACGATGCTGTACACCAGTTTGTATAGCGTGCGCTGAGTAATGGAAATAGCAATATTTGGCAGAAAATATTCTGCACCGAGCTGTTTCACCCGCAGTACAAAATCCCACAACTCGGGAATAGAGCGTCCTGTCAGCGGCTCGGCCATTAATTCGCCGAGGCCGAGTAAATAGCGATCCAAATCGCGCGACCACGCCATCGGTAATTCCTGCACCCAGGCATAGCGTTTGCGCAGTGTCGGTAAAGCAGACATCAGTTCGGCAACCGAACGCACGTTCAATGAATTTGCAGTGCCTTCGGCATAAACTTCGACGGCATTCTGGTTGCCGTATACATAATTATCGAACAAGGCGAACCACTTGCCGTGAAACGGCGGCAAGCCCATCAATTCGAAAGAATGCGACAGCGATTGGTGAAAACCCTCCGCCACCAAATCCCAAGCCAGCGGCGTAATCACCGAGGGAAATCGCTCGGCGGATTCGTCACGGGTCCAGCGCGGAGGGATGCGGGTAATCGGTCGCGCTTGCAACAGCCATAATTGTTCACCCTCAAAACCCCACTCTATATCCTGCGGATAACCGTAAAACTTTTCGACGCGCCGCATCAAATCGGATAACTCAGCCAACTCCAGTTCGCTGAGACAAGGTAAATTAGCTCGATCATCTGATAAGTTCTCGCTGCGCGTACCGGTGCGGTCGGCGACGATGCATGAGGATTTATGCGCCAGAACCGCGTCCAACACTCGCCCGGACGACTTCTCCAGCAACCAATGATCAACCTGATGCTCACCGCCCACCACCGATTCACCCAAGCCATAATTGGCATCCACCGACTGTTGTGCTGGATCGCCGGTAACCGGATTGATGCAAAACCCCACGCCGGCGACCCGATTGAAGGCCATTTTTTGCACCACCACCGCCATCGCTGTGTTCGACAAGCCGATACCGGCCTGCAAGCGGTAAGCAATGGCGCGGGCACTCCACAGCGACACCCAACAATCCCGGATACGCGAAACAATGTCGTCGATGCCGATGCAATTCAGATACGTCTCATGCTGCCCGGCGAATGCTGCGCCGCCCAAGTCCTCGGCAGTGGCGGAACTACGCACGGAGAACGCCGTGTCGTCCGAAAACTCAGCCAACACCTCCGCAATTGCCTGCTTCAGGCTTTCTGGCACCGATAGCTGGGTCAACTGCTCGCATAAACTTGTGCACGCTTGTTCCAAGGCCAGGGGTTCGTCTATAGGCAAATTCCGAAGCAAATCCGGCAATGCATCGTATTGCTCAATGAACGAATAGTATCCCTCCGGCGGCAACACAAAGCCTGATGGAACGGCAAACCCAGCCTGCGTCAAGCGGGCAAGGTTGGCGCCCTTACCGCCGGATATGGCGGAATCCAGAGCAGACGGATGATGAAAATCAAACAGCGTTGGCATAGGTATCCTTCTTGTTGGGGTTGATGGCGGGGTGAGCGGCATGACGGCGAGCTTCGTATAAACCAAAGCCTGCCAACGCCAAGCCGCTGAGGACATCGACAAAATAGTGGTAACGCAAATAAAAAGTAGCGATCCATAAACCCAATATCGGCAACAACAAAACCCAGAACTCAAGGCGATGATGCCGTCCGGCAAATCCCAGTATATAAAGCGTCACAGCCACGTGCAGACTCGGCCAGACATCGACTTTATTACTGCCTTGCTCAACCATCGCGTGATTAAATGCAGTGACCGCGCCGCCACTCAATTTCACGTTGAACAACTCCGGATAGGCCAGCCAAGGCCCGGCAGCCGGCACCAGCAGATAACCGAGAAACCCCAAGCCGTAAACCGCGAATAGGCCGGTGTAAAATTCGCCGAGCAACTCCCTGCGCCGGAAAAAATAACGCAGCAGACTGACGAGCAACAATGGCATCAATAACAAGTAGCAAGCGCTCATTAGTTCGGTGAGCGGTGGGCTAATCCATCGTTCCAACCATACCGACGGCGTTTCGCCTATCAATAGCCGATCCAATGCCAACAACTGGGCATCGAAGCGTACGCTCCTGACAGCGGGGATAGCCCCGGCCATGGCTTGATATGACACATTCATACCCACGGCCAGACTGACGCAAATGGCAGCCAATAGCTCCCAACTGCGTTGCCTGGAATACCTGCGCGCCAATCCGGCCATGCCGGCCAACATCGGACAAAACAATAGACTCCAAACCGTCAGGTGCGCGATTTCGATGGCTGAAACAGCGCCCAGATAGATACTGAAATAGCGTAAGGGCGGGTCGAGAAGTTTATTCATGCGCTTTGCGCTCCGCCAAATTCCGATAGGCTGTTACCAATACCGCCCTCATCTCAGGATGAAAAACCGCATTACCGAGTGCTACCGTCAATTTACGGAATCGGTAGCAAGCCAATAGGCCAACGGTACTGATCGCGCCGTAAAGAACAAACCAACTTGGTCCGGCACATACAAACAAACCTACGCAAACGGTCACGACCCAAAATAATCCTACCGGCAAACCGACTACCATGCGCCAAAAGGCGATGACATTCTGCTCGTCAGACAGAAGCCGACTAGCGATACGCCCGGCAGCCAGTACCGGAAAATTCAATATGCTGAAACAAGCGATGATAGGCGCCAGCAGTAACCACTTAACTAAATCCCGTTGCCACAACCGGTGCGGTATTAAAGGTAGGCCTTGATGAAGAAAAAGACCTTTATCCTTGGCAACTGCCTCCAACTCCCGCAGTTGCTCGGATAAAGCAGGCGCAACCTGCCCCTCGAATTTTTTTAAATGTTCAGCGTAAGAACGATCGGTACTTAAAATGCGGGCATAAGCCAATTTTTCTGCCATTTGCTGAGCTTCGGTATTGACAAAATTAGCCCCAACAGCCTCCAGGCCATCGACAATTGACTGATGCATCGCTATCTCGTCGGCGTTTTGCGGAATGATGGGTACGCCTATTAACACCTCAACACGGCTTTGCCAGTGAGTAGGGTCTTCGTAGTGAACAGCCAAGGGCTGGATAATGGGCCTGACTCCAGCGGCCATGGCTCGGGCAACGATACGCGCGGCACCGCGATTAAACGGTAAATGTCGGCAACCGAGGGAACTAGTGCCTTCCGGCATGATGAACAGTTGTCCACCCACTTTCAGTAACTCTATACATTCCGCCAAGGCCTTGCCGTTATTGGCCTTAATTCCGCGAGCCTTATCCTTGGCACGGGCTACCGCGATACCACGGAACAAAAATCTGCCCAACGGTAAACGCTGCAGCTGCGCCGATACCATCGGCATGGCCAAAGGAACAGCAAACGAATAGGGTGCGGCATCGAGTGCGCCATTACGGTGAGTGGCTACAAACACGACAGGGCCGACTAACGTTAGCCGCTCTTTGCCGATGACTCTTATTCGACTGAATGCCAGATAGCCAATGCAGCGCCATATGCCGTAGTGAAGCAAACCCGCAATATTTAGACTCGTCATTCTAACGCCCTTCTTCGTCAGGCAATATTCGTAGCTCGAAATATAGCTGGAGAATCCGGTTAAGGCATATCTATGACAAATTGCGACATCGGGAAATCATGAAAAGCTTATAAGCCAACATTATTGGCTTCAAAAATCAGCTTTGTTATCGTTCCCACGCTCCGGCGTGGGAATGCTGAGGCGGACACTCCTGCGTCCCGATGACATGCCGATTTGATTTGGCGCCAGCGTAAGTTAAAGTCGTCGTCGCCTTTCGGTAATGTCCAAATGGTGTGAAGATGGTCCGGCAAAATCACGATGGCATCCATAGTAAACGGATGAAGCGCTTTTACCTGCCGAAACGCGTCTCGCAATACATCGATTCGTTCGGTCAACAGCGTTTTCCGCCTGTCCGCAATATTGACAGTAAAAAAGTAAATCCCGCCTTTGCGTTTGTGGCGATGATAGTTAGTCATATTCCGGCAATTGTCGATGGGTTTCGGCTACCGCCTCTACCCATCCTACTCGCTAAAACCAATAGTCGCCTATACATTTCCCATCCCGTGGCAAGTCATCGAATGAATCCAGTCCATCAAAGTGGTCAATAGGTAGCTTGGCAATAGGTTCTGGTTCGGTTAGACGCAAGTTGACGGCAATTCTGCGGCGACCTTCCTTGTCAATTGCTTGTGCTCGCCAGTACGCAACACAGCCACAGTTAGGGCAGAAATGGAATTCGATGGACTTTCCACGAGTGTAAATTTTAGTTTGGCCTGAAACAATTATGCCTTCATTTTCGAAGTCATATGCCCACAATACGCCATAACGTCGGCAGACTGTGCAGTTGCAGGCAGTAGCCGACTCGGGTACTCCATCGAATATCCAATGTACCGCACCGCAGTGGCAAGAGCCTTCAAGTTTTTTAGTCATAAGTTCTCCAATATTGCTTAATGCAGAAGTGAGCGGCCAGCGCAGCCTTTTGCGCAGGCCCGCTCGACTGCCGGGGGCCACTTGCCGAAAACACACGAAAGCACTTTCACCGCAACCCGCCGTTTAGTCGCCAGTGCACCCATGTGCCTGCCCATATAGCAAAAGGCAATTCGACAAAACCCCACGCGACCGTAATTGCAGCAACGTATGTCGTAACGTAACCGGCGAGCAACATTCCCCACTGTACCCAGGCCCAGACCAGAAACCAAACGCAAAGGCCCGATACGACACCCGCACGACAGGGGTTAGGAAACGCAGACTTAAGAGTAGCCGCCAGCCAGACAGAAAAGATGCCAAGGAGAAGCAGCTTAAGTAGTCCCTGTACTGCGACGAGTGGGGTTGGTTGAGGAAGGGAAAAGCGCGAGAACAGATAGACCCATTCGTCAGCGAGAACGACCAAATTCAGGACTGCCTCACCGGCAACAATTATGAGTCCAGCGACAACACCGCCGACGAGTAGCGGAAACAGTTTCATGGAAAAGTCCGATCAGAGATAGTGGCCCAACGTAAAGCTAAGGGGCTGGCACGATTGCGGCCGTGCCGCTTGAGCGCCATGTTATACATTTTTGCGGCATAGTTTAAGAACATCCCTCAGCTAGGATTAGCTTACTGGTTGTAGATTTATGTCGTATTGAGAATAACGGTTGAGCCTCAGTATCCCCTAAAAATTCCTTTGCGTTTTCTTTTGAGGGGAACTCAAGAATTACAACACGCTCCGGGCACCAGTCACCTTCCATTACCTCAGGCTCCACTCCTTGCACGATATATCTACCGCTGAAAATCTTGGAAACGGAGCGCGAGCGAAGTGAAGATTTTTAGTCCCCGATAGCCGTAGCGCCGGGCGGGTTTTCGCAGCGAAGCGGAGAAAACCTGCAAGGCATCGCGAAACGGCGTCAAGTCATGCGAGAGCCGATGTTTCGACCCCTTGCTGGGTCGGAACGAGGTGACGCGGACGAATCGGGGCGCCGCAGGCATTAGTGGTCGCGTAATTTTTGCCGATTTTTTCCTGCTGGGAAGCTCGAAAAAATCTTTCGGCAAAAATAGCGACTCCCCGGCACCATGTTTTTTTATAAAAAGAGGTATTTTTTCGATATATTCTCGAAAGCTCTCAAAATTGTTGATTGATAAGTCCAATATCAGGTACGCATTCATTCTTTGGTTCTCTCTAAACTCAAGTCCTAATGTCTATTGATGTATAACGCCAAGCTAAGGGGAGCGTCCCTTTGAGCGACGTGTTATCCATTTGCTTCACCTAGTGTCTGTATGAAAAAATCGTAAGCTGGGTTGCTTAAATATGGTTTCATTCGCATAAAAAGAGACCGTAAGCCAGCCCCATATTGGTCAATAAATTGAGTGCTTCCGCCAGCAATCTCTAATTCATTGGCAGCTGTCAATTCGCAGAATTTATTGAGCGCATCATTCGCTAGCACATATTCTTCGCAAGAAAATCTGTTTCGAAAAACTGGATTCTTAACCATCCCGAACTGGGGCCAGAAGAAGTCTCTATCGCAAGCACAATACATATAAATAACCTCTTCAGATTCCGAGCCGACCAACTTCTGTATTTGCAAGCGCTCATTTAGGGCAAGTAATTTCCCATCATAGCCATCAGTTCCATACACGGCATGATAGAGACCCGCCTTGCATAGAACTTCATTTGCTCCCCAACGATGTAACAACTCGTGGGTTCCTATCAGATGACTGAGTAGGGTTCCATTCAAATGCTCAAACTCCCCAGCGCCAAGGTCTCGCAATCTTTCAAAAATCACGTGATCGATCATTTGGATAAGGTTTTGACTGATTGTTTGGTTTCAATGAGAACTTACAATTACAACAGGAATATTTTCTAAAAGTACCCGAGACAACTAAATCCCACAAGCTATAAAACCTTTGATTACAAATTGGGCATTTGGCTGAAAAAATATGATAAGCCATTAGCCCCCATGAAAGACATAAGCCTGGAATGACCATAAGATTGAATATATCAGGATTCGCACCTGTGTTTATTGATATTACTGCTACAAAAAACGCTAGCACAACAGGGATATAGCAATATTTCCCTTTTTTCGTAATTTTCTTTAACTCAGCAGCTTTTTGGTCATTATCCACGGGTGCCCCAAATCTTATAATGTGGAGCTAAGGGGCGGCGCGCTTTTGCGCCGTCCCGCTTGAGCGCAGGGTTAGCTAAAATAATCATGAAGACTTCCTGCCAAGAAAAAAATAATGAATGGAATATAGGCATATCTGTATTGTTTGGTTCTTAAGGCGATAATCCCCCAAAGAGGATAAGTAAATATGGGGAGCACTGCGATCCATAACAATATGCTTTTCGTCGATCCGGGCGCGTCGAACCCCATACCCGCTCCTAACGAAATAGGCAACCAAAATGCTAATGCAATTTGTGTGAAGGATTTTCCCCGGTCGGTTGGTGGGGTGCTTGAATCGGAGTCATTTCTGATAACTTTCAAGGGGATTTTCCTTGTATAGCTAACGTAGAGCTAACCGGCGCTGCGCGGCTTTATCGCGTAGCGTCCAGCGACTGAAAGGAGCGAGGTTGAGCGCCGGGTTAGGTTTCACTGGCGAGAACTTTACAAGTGCCTTGACCAATGCAGGCCACAGACCAGTAGCCGTTGCCATCAGATTCAAGATGCAGCGAGACCTTCAGTTCGTGTGTAACCGAAAACGCGAGATCATAGCCACCCGCGCTAGACGTAATGCCGGCCGTGAATTCGGTGTGCTTGTGCTGGCGTATGAAGGCTGCCAACTCTGAGTTATTTGGAAGAGGCAGACTCATAAGGATTACGTCGCGCAGCCCCTCCTTGGATAGGGGATCATCGCCCGCCACCAGTAGGAAGCCAGCGTCTGCAATTGAGTCTCTTAGGACGATTGAAGGCATGTTGAGAAACCTAACGTGAAGCTAAGGGGCGCGCCGCAGGCGCGGGGTCCCAGCGACCAAAGAGAGCGAACTTGAGCGTAGGGTTAGACATAGTCCTTGGCATAAACACTGAGAAAATCATCACCTGCCGCGCTTTCTGAAAGAAGGTAATACCCAGACCAGTTGTCCCATCCAGCGAGCAGCCTAGTGTTGCCCCGCACGAAGTCAGGAACGATAACCTCGTCCAAGCCGCGCACGCGATGACCTTCCCGCCGAAAACCATGAACAAATTGTAGCTTGAGCCGCAACCAGAGAGCGAACAGTGGGGACGCGCGCTCAAAACAAAGTTGAAGATGACCATTGGCCGCAGTCGAGAGATTTGCAGTTCGTTCGCGCATGTCTAACGTAGAGCTAACCGGCGCTGCGCGGCTTTATCGCGCAACGTCCAGCGACTGAAAGGAGCGTAAGCGATCTTTGAAGGACGCACTAGAACTGAAACGGACAATGACTTAACCGTTGGCGTACGATTAGTCCGTTAGGGCGTCGAGATTCCAAGGCAACAGCGCTTCGAACTCTTCGACAGTTTTTGCGGTGGGAAGCTTTCGGAACAGATCGACCAGATAGGTGTAAGGGTCGACGCTATTGGCCTTGCAGGTTTCGATCAACGAGTAAAGATTAGCGCTGGCACGGGCGCCGGCCACCGTATCGCAAAACAACCAATTGCGGCGGCCCACCACGAAGGGGCGTATGGCGTTTTCGCAGAGGTTGTTGTCGATGGGCCAAGCGCCGTTGTCGACGAAGCGGATCAGTTTGGACCACTGCGATGACAAGTAATGCAAAGCCTTGCCCAGCAAACTACCGGGGATTACCGCATGCAGATGTTGTAGCAGCAGGGCTTCGATTTTGACCAAAACCGGTCGGCTTTGCTCCTGGCGCCGCTGCCCACGCTGTTCGACGCTCAGGTCTTCCGTCTGAGTTTCAATCGCGTACAGTTCACCCATCGCCGCGATAAACTGCGTCGCCAGTTGCTCCGGGCCGCGCGCGGCTTTAGGAATGGCGGCTTCGGCCTCGACAAAATAACGCCGCGCATGCGCCCAACAGCCGAGGTGAATCGCACCCCGGCTGGCTGCAATGGCGTTATACACCTCATAGCCGTCGCTCATCAGTACCGCGCCGGGTTTGATGCCTTCATACAACGGCTGCGCATGCGTTCCGCCGCGCCCCGGCGTGTAGCTGAACAGCCGAATCGGCGGTCCGGAGCCGGTCATTTGTGCCCACAGATAGCTTTTGCTTTGCGCGGCTCGGCCGGATTCTTTGAGCACTTGAACCACGGTTTCGTCGCCCAGGATCAGATCGGCATCGAGCAGATGGTCGCGCAGCAAGTTGATGATGGGTTGCACTGCGTCGCCAACCCGCACCATGCTAGCCGCCAGCGTGTTGCGCGACAGATCGCCGCCGAAACGGCTCAACAGCGCGGCTTGCCGATACAGCGGCAGGCTATCCTGGTATTTGGCGGTGACGACCCAGGCTAATGCCGTTTCGGTGAGTAAGCCTTTGGGGATGATGCGAACCGGTGCCGGCGTCACGCGAATGCTTTCATCGCAGCACGGGCAGGCATATTTGACGCGGTGATGTTGAATGACTCGCACCTGTTGCGGCACGATGTCGAGCTGCTCGCTGATTTCAGCACCGATTTCCACCAAGAGCGCGCCGTCATGGCCGCAGATGCGTTCGGATTCCGGCAGTTCATGGCGCACGATCTCGCGCGGCAGATGGGGATCGAGCGGTTTGCGGCCGCGCTTTTTGCGGTTGTGACCGGTCACCTCGACCGTTTCGGGTGTCGCTTCCTCGGCCACCGGCGTACCGTTAGGAGCTAAGGCTTCGGCTTCATTCAGGAACAGGTCGCGCTGGGCTGGATTGGCCCGCGCCTCGGATTTTGCGGCATACAGCCTATGCAAAAAGGCATCCACACGTTCTTTCAATAAATCACGCTCGACCGTCACTAACCGCAGTTGACTCGCCAGCCGTTGCTGCTCGGCCAGCAAGGCTTGGTAGTCTTCGGTGGACAGCGTGATGGTGGGCGTCATGCCGTTATTTTACCGGCTTTACATCCGCGTTTCAGCCTACTTGGGTATAGGTTCGTGCCGGATGCGGCCGCATCGCGGCCAAGTCAATACCGGCTAACAACCAGTGGAGTTGCTCGACCGTCAACATCACAACTGCTGCCTCTTTCGGCCAGTGAAAACGGTCGGCTTCCAGCCGCTTGAGCATCAACCAAAAACCGGTGCGGTCCCACAACAGCAGTTTGATCCGATCCCGCCGGCGGTTGCTGAACACGTAGATGGCCGGCTCGAACGGATTCAAGCCTAATGCCTGCTCAACCAGCAGCGCTAAACCATTGATGGCCTTGCGGCCGTCGACCGGCTCGCGGTGCAGGTAGACCTTCAATCCTGCGTCGAAACGAAACATGGCAGCTCGGCCAACGCCTTCAAAATCACCGGCAGGTCGCTCAGTGCGACAGGCTGTAACGCGAGTTTAACGCCGTTGGGCAACTCCGCACTGAGCGCTGACTCAGCCGGTTTCTCTGCGCTCAGCGACTGAACGGGCACAAAAGCCGGCAACGTTAATGGACTGTTCGGATTCGGATGTCCTGTTTCTCGGTAATGCCCCATCCACTTGCGCAGCAGATTGGCATTGATACCGTATTGCAGAGCGATCTTGGCAACCGATGTGCCCGAATGCAAGCAAACTTTCACTAGCTCCCGCTTGGCTTCCGGATCATAAAGGCAACGGCCGTCTCGCCCGTGCCCCACGATTAATGGCCGCGATAATCGCGTGTTATGCTCCTTCATAGGTGTCCACCTGATTATAAGTGGACACTATCTTCGTTCCTTTCGAGCTGTTTATACAGATGCTGTTAAAGGACCGCTTACAAAGGAGCGTGGTTGAGCGCCGGGTTGGGCGTGATTTCAGCAAACGAGGGCATTTAGTTATTCGACAATCGGTGAATAATCCAGCGGGTGTTGCTGTTGGCGCCGCTCGAAGCTCTCAACCAACACCCCATCGTCTGGGACCAGAGCCCAATAGCGTTGATCGAACTCAGCTTCAAGAGGCTCCAAGTCATCGCCTTGGCGAATAGCCTTTTGAGCAGCGCCAATAAGGTCGGCGATACCTCCAAAGCCAAAGTACGTGTAACCGGCTTGGGCGGCAACGAGTTGCTCTGCGGAAAGGCATTCGACTGCGTTAAGGACTCCGCCATTCATGGTCGGGCCGTGAAAGAGCAGCAACCCAGCCAAAGCAGTGTCGCCGGGGCGAGGAGATTCCCCTCCACCTTGACATGCGCGATTCCAAATCTTGTCCGTGCCGGTTAGTTCATACATGGCATGACGCCCAACGTAGAGCTAACCGGCGCTGCGCAGCTTCATCGCGCAGCGTCCAGAGAGCGAAGCGAACGGGGTTGAGCGCCATGTTAGGGGTTGTTTTCATGCGCTTGCTGCCGAGCCAGTCGCCCTTTTCCTAGAATGAGCGGTGAATCACCCTCAGGCTCACCTTGTCTTATCTCTTCCAGCGTTTGCCAAAGCAAAAACGTACCGTCTTTAGTGGCCTTGCCCATGACAACGGCACCGTTGCGCCCGCTGGTGACAACAAGAACTGCTGTATTGCCAACCACCACACCTTTGACCGTACGTTCGCCGCCCTCGTTTAGCCGGCCACAGCCTGGCGTTGAAAATGTGTGGTCACCGGAGATTCTGTTTCCGTTTTGCACAAGTACGAATGTGGCTAACCCACACTCAACACGACTCTCTTGTTCTGTTTTTGAGCGCAGATCAATAGACCACGTGCCATTGAAGCTGGTCTCCGCGGCCGAAGCTGAAGAGGAAATGGCAACAATGACAAACATGCAGAGCGAGGCGAAAAATGCGCGCACCAATGACCCCTAACGTGGAGGTCACCGGCGCTGCGCGGCTTTATCGCGCAGCGTCCGGTGGACCGCAGGGTTATGCCTTGCCATCACGCTTACTAACAGCATTCTTTGCCCCATCTGGAAGACTTGAGAATAGATTTGCAACGTGTTTAGGCTGGGTGATCTGGTTCTCGACAATTAGATTTACAAGGCCGAAAAGTGCCAAAGCAGTTTGAGGCTGGTCTTCAATATTCATTTCCCCAGGATGAACCGAGTTGTTGCCCACAACGCGAACGACATCAAGAGCTTGTTGAACTCGAAGAGGGAGTCCGTTTTGAACAAGGGCTGCAATATCCTCGTTGATGTTGTTCCCCGTACCCCCAAGATGCACAGCGAGCTTTTGCACACAGAGCCTAAGCAACGCAGCTGCCCCACGCGGAGAGCTCTCCACGATGGATCGTGCCTCCATGTAGTCCTTCATACATTCGGCGGGCAAATCTGGATTAGGCAACGGTGCAACAGATGATTTTGGGTGGATCATCTCCTGGATTCCGTAGCCCTCTTCGTTTAGCCAGATTGACTCTTTGCTACAGTGGTGGCAAGAGGCGGTCCAGATTGGTGACCAAGATAAGCCGCGTGTTGTCATCGCTCCCAAGTTGCTCCAATCCATTGCGGCATATGCACCGCAATGTGGGCAGGTGAATGCCTTCTTGTTTAACTCAGGTGGTTCGTAAGCATCGGCCATGATCAGGTACCAAAGGCATAACACCAGCCGTAACCGGCGCATTTGTAGTGAGCGTAGCGAGCGAAAAATGCGTCCGAGTTTACGGCCTTGTTAGGTATTTTTTCGCTTCCGCGCCGACTCACTTTTAACAGCCTCATGAATCTCTTTAAAAAACATCCCCATTTCATCTTGAAACGCAACATTCCTCAGTAAGTTCGGCAAGCGAGGCGAGCGAACCTCTGGAGGAAATGAAATATTGGCAAATATTGGGTAGGGTATTCCTTCAACTTCATCCAATGAGAATCGAGATGCCAATGGGTAACCTGCATTTTCAAATTTGTTTATCAAAACTTCACGTATTTTCTCTTTGTACAACTCTGGCTTTTGCTTGATGTACCGCCTGTTTACGCCAGATAGGTGAGTAGCTAACTGAAACATCATATCAGGGAGGATTTCTAAATTATTAGAATAGAGGATTAATAGGCTTGAGTTGCCAAAATAGTCAAAATCCCCCTTAGTGTATAGCTCCTGTAACTTGTCCGCTCTTTTGCGTAAGAGGCACGAATGCACAAGAGCTGATGCACTATAGCCTTGAAACGACCCATTATCATGGTGTCTTCTCAGTAATTTGATTTCATCAAATGCCGCATCAAAATCCCCATAAACTAATTGCCTTTCTAGGCCGTAGTAATAAACAAACACATACCCAACATCTATTTCTGCCGTAACATCATAAAGCCACCGCAGATATAAACCCCGCTGCTCTGGGTTCATTCCGCTATAAGAAGGAAAATATGAGAGCTTTTCAACATTATCAGGGGCAGGTGGATCTATGGCAGGTAATACGGCATATATTGTGCTGGGATCATCAGACACTTCCTGATTGAGGTCGACATCTCCAGCTTCAGAAATTGAGATGGTGAATTGCAAGCCAAAGCCATGATCCTTTGGCTTGTCGTAAGAAATGAATAGGAGTTCCTTCCGATATGGAGGAATTTTATTGATTGCTGGATTTGTCTTCGTCCTTGGAATTAGCTTATTCAGTAATGACATCGAACCATCCCTTCAGGCCTTCTTATGCCTAAACGCGTAGCGAAGCGGAGCGTCCCTTTGAGCGATGTGTTATGCGAGCATAAGCACTTCATCAAACCATAAGTCTTCATAGTTGTTTTCATCAATTAGAAATCTATAGCCCGGTGGGAGCTCAAGATATTTTTTAACTTGTGGAAGATAATTTTCAAGGTGCTCTACATGTAACGGTGAAAAGGCGTCATTCTCTGTTGGCATTTCAGTGCCGCACCACAAATACCAGCCATTCGTCCCGTTCTTAGGTCTGAGACGCAACCCATTTATCGGTTCTTTTCCGAGCGTCCCCAGCGCTATGCCCAATTTTGAAGCCCGTTCGGGAGGATTGGCTTGAACGCCTTCCAATTCGCAGATTGTAAAATCTTTTCGTTCACGCATAGCTACTGAAACGCATAACGTAATGTATACGACATCGCTTGTCCTATAATCCAGAGCATTATGTCGTATAATCCTTTTTTCATGATGGCAAGTTATTGTTTGTGAAAGAATTCGCTCGGGCAAACGGGACATGTTATGGAAACAAATACGACATCGGCACCGCCAAAAAAACGACTGGATCAGGTACGCGATAAAATTCGTTTCAAGCACTACGGCCTGAGTACCGAGGATACCTACGTGTCCTGGATTAAGCAATTTATTTTGTTTAACGCCAAACGTCATCCGACGAAGATGTGAGCGGCCGAAGTCGAACGGTTCTTGACCTATCTGGCAACCGAGCGACATGTCTCCAGTTCCACGCAAAATCAGGCTTTGTCGGCCATTCTGTTTTTGTATCGCGACGTGTTAGCGATGCAATGGCCTTGGTTGGACGGCATGGCCGAGCTTCGCCGATCGGCGGCGGCCTATTTCAACGGTTTATAAGCCCGTTTTAGTCGGCTACCGCCGTCCGATTTCAACAATCGCAGGCTCTGTAACAAAGAACGCCGGTTAGCTCGCATCCCTTGCCTATAGTCCTGTTCGAATAACGCCGGTTGCCAGCCAGCGCTTGGCACTCGGATGCCATCCAACGCCTGTTAGTGCTCTAGTAAACAATGTAGCGCGCGTTTCTGAATTTGGCCTACGCTTTTCATCTGCGGACTGCTCCATCGTCCGCCGTATCAGCCACGCCAAAAGGAGCCCGACATGAACCAGCATCTGATTTCTTTAAGCCTTTCCGACAACGATCTCGCGGATATAGACGCCGCCCTGAAGACATTGGAAGACCGCTTCGCCGGCTTTCTGGTCTTAACCCCGGAAGAGCGTCGCGCCATCCCCAAGATGGGCGATAAAACCGAAGCGTTTTGCCGTCAGACGCTGACGGTGTCCAGCCAAAATACGTCCGCCATTCCGCCCGGTCTGGATACCGCCTCGGCGGAAGCCGATCTGGCGACGCTCGATAGACTCCGCCCTCGCCTGCATCGGCTGCGCGATTTATTGAGCAGAGCCGAAGATACCGACATGGCGCAGGGCAGCGATATTTATAGTTTTAGTCTGGATGCTTATGCCTCGTTGAAAATCGCCGGTAAAGGCGCGGGATTGGAAACGCTACGGCAGGCCATGTCGGTTCGATTTAACCGCGGCGCCAAGCCAAAAACCTAAGCCGGCCAGCCTGTCGGCTAAACAAGATAAGTAGGTCAGCCGCCCGGCTCGGCCTTCCGGCACACCAACCAAGCTCCAGCCCATAGCGGAATAGATAAAGGCAAGGCTCGCAAGCTTTGCCGCTAACCCCGCAAGCTTATTCGCAGCACTCGCAAGGTTCCAAGCCTTGCCCGCAAGGTAAATGACTTTGCGGGCAAGGCAATTTTCTCTGGGCGTAAGCCTAAAAAGCCTTGAGCGCAAGGCATTAAACTCCAACCACACGCTTATTTGGCTTGCGCGCAACGAAAAAAACCTTGCCCGCAAGCCAAATAAGCTTGCGCGCGACTCTAATTTACTTGTGCGCAAGGCTATGAAGTTTGCGAAGTTGGCAACGCATCGATCATGCCGACCCAGTACGTTTGTACCGGCACAAATGCGTTATTGCCAAAAGCCGCCAAACTGCGCCAGCATGCCGGCAGTGTTTAATTTGCAGGATACGGACCATGGCGGAGGATAGAAAACCCGAAAGCGGCGGCTACGGTTCGCCGTTGCCGATTGCATTAATCGTGACCATGTTGGCGAGTTTGTTGATCGGCCATTCCCTGCCCTATCAGGACGAACGGCCTTCGGCCGACCCGCTGAAATCCAGCCATCCGTCGTTGCAGAATATCGACGCCCGGCTTTGGCAAGATCCGTTTTCCACTGTCGAAAATGCCGCCAACGCGGCCAACAAGCCCGCCGCCGAGGCGAAATCGTTAACGCTGTTTCTGGACGGCCGTCCAGCCAATGTTGAAATTCGCCCGTCACCGACTCCGCCACCATCGGTTGAAAAGAAATCCATCGTTCCGGACACGCTAAAACACTCGAATCAGGCCATCACGGTGATGGCGGTTACCTTGCCTGGGGGACCCTATCCCGAAGAAGCCGAGCAGCGCATGCGCCGCCGCTATGCCGTGCTGTCCGGCTTGGCGAATCAAGACTGGATACCGAGCGACGAACAGCATATCGGCGCCTTCGAGCCGGACCAAGACGATTTGCAAAAAAAAGTCCCGTTCGAATGGTGGTTGCCGCGCGACGGAAATCAGAAGTCGCCGATCCTGGTGCTATGGCTGGATGAAGCCAGCCTGACCGAAACCCCGTTTGCCAAAATCAACCGCTTGCTGAAACTGGCCGTCCCCGAACACGACCAAGTCAGCTATCGGGTGATCGGCCCTAACAGTTCGGCGACTTTGCGCACGATGCTGGCGGAAATCGAAAACCCGTCCTTCGCGCATCCCCCCTGCCCTACATCACCCAAACTTGGCGATGCCGCCGATTGCAGACTCGACATCGGTTTTTACGCGGCGGCGGCCACCGCCGCCGACTTCGAGTTGAGCAGTTTATGCAGCAACGCAAGCGAGCGTTGTCTGGAAAAGCTCTTCAGCGACAAGGGCATCCGCTTGCTGCGCACCACGTCCAGCGATGACGACTTGATGAAGGCCTTGGTCAGCGAATTATCGTTGCGGCGCATCACCGCCGACGCACATATCGTCATCTTGTCGGAGTGGGATACCTTCTACGGCCGCGCCATGCGCGATACCTTTGTGAAAACCTGGCCGTCCAAACCCAAGACGACACCTCCCGACAGCCTATGCGGTCAGAAAACCGTGCATAGCTACAGCTATATGCGCGGCCTGGACGGCAAATTGCCGAAATCCGGCGATAAGAGCGCGGATGCCAAGGCATCCGGCGCGAACAAGGACAAACCAACCGAAAACGCCAACATCGAAACGCCCGAAGGCCAAAGCCAAAAAGACTATCTGCGGCGACTGGCCGGTAATATCGCCGAACTGGACGCGTGCCTTATCCAGAGCAGCCCCGACGGCGGGATTGCCGCGATCGGCATCCTGGGATCGGACGTCTACGACAAGCTGATGATTTTACAGGCCTTGCGCCAGTACTTCCCGCATACCTTGTTTTTTACCACCGATTTGGACGCCATTTACAATCATCCGAGCAAATGGTTGCAAACCCATAATTTGTTGGTAGCGGCGCCCTACGGCCTATATCTTGACGACCAGTGGCAAGGCAGCATCCCGCCGTTTCGCGACAATTATCAGACCGCGCTGTTCCTGTCCACGCAGCTGGCCGTCACGCCCCCACCGCTTAACATCAAGCCCATCATACCGACGCTGTTCGAAATCGGCCGTAGCCGGCCGATTCCGTTGGCGGTGCCGCGCTGCGATGACTCGCGCGGCCTTTCGCCCAATCCCGAGCACTGCATGTGGCCGAACTGGGAGCAAACGGATCAAGGGATTCAACCGGCCGTCAAATCGAGCCGCTTCAGTTTTGAATTCAAAAACCTGCTGTTTTTAAGCCTTAGCCTGATCTGCATGGCCTGTCTGGTCAGTTGGCAAATTCGCAAATGGGCATTGTCGGCCGTTTGCCGGGTTTTAGACAGCGGACTCACGGCCTGCATCGCCACGGCGGTGGCGTTATCGGCGCTGGGCATTTTTGTGGTTTTTAACGAATATCTTGCCAGCCCGATGGCCGAACCGTTTTACTGGCTGGAAGGCGCCAGCATCTGGCCGACCGAGGGCCTGCGCTTGGTTTCCTACCTGGTTGCTGTGGCCTTTTTTTGCTGGGGACAACGCCGGCTAGCCCAAATGCGCGTAACCGTTTCCGAAACGTTCGGTTTGCCGAACCATGCCGATGCGTCGATCAAGGAATGCAAGCTGATGTTTGTCGGTAGTTGGGAGGTGACGGAAAATTGCACCCAACCCGGCCGCTGGGATACGCTCCGGCGAATGTTGACTCAACGCGTGCCGCCGTTCTCCGACTGGCTGGTGAAAGATCTGTTGCTGATCGCGACGCTTGCGTGGTTGATTTACTACTATTCCCAAACCTGCGTGCCGCAAACCCCGATGGCGCTGCCGCTGCAAACTAAGCTATACCTTGGCCTGAGCATCTTGAGCTTTGTCGGCTTGACCCTGTTAGTCATGAATTCCGCGTGCGCGATCGGCATCCGACTTGGCGCGGACGCAATCCAGCGCAAACTCGCCACGCCCGCGGCAGCCACCGCCCGGCTCTGGCAACACTATCTAGGTTATCTGGACAACACCAAACTGGGCATTCCCGGCAACCTGCTCCGGGTATTGATCCATAGCCTGGCCTTCATCGTCGTCGCCGGCATTACGATGCGCTTCGGGCAACTTCCTAATATTCCGGCGCGCGGTACCTCGGTGGTCGCGGTGAATGCCGCCTTGTTGCTGCTGTCGGTTCTGTCCACGGTTATGCTGACCATGTGGGTGGTCGAGCACGCGCGGCTGTGCGAACGCTTGATCGCCAATCTCACCCAACAGAGCGATGGCTGGAACCGGCGGGCCATCGAGCATGCCCAAGCCAACGCGGTCGCCGAACCCTGCGTTTCGGAATGGTTGAAAATCCAGTTGGTCAAGGAGCTGACCAAAGCCATGCAGCCGTTGATCTGGGGCCCGGTCGCGGTGATTGGATTGATGGTGCTGGCGCGCAATCCGGCCATCGACGACTGGAATTTGCCCTGGGGCCTGCGCACGGTGTTTATCTTGATGTTTATCTATGCATTTTCGGCGGAATGGCTGTTGCAGCGCGGCGCCAGAACCACCCGGCGCCGAGCGATCGAGCAATGGAGCTTTAAGGTAAGGGAATTGCGACACTCAGGTAACGCGACGAGCGCGGAAATCGATCGGATCGAATCCGAGATCGAAAGCGCCCGCGCCCTGCGCGAGGGCGCCTTCCGGCCCTGGTACGAATGGCCCTTGCTGCAAGCCTTCGGCGGCACCGGCGCGCTACTGGTGTTGTTTCAACAACTGTCGGAATACTGGACGTTGAGCCAATATTAAGCGCCCGCCGGACCGATGAACCACCCGCCGACCTGGCAATGCCGCCAGCCGCGCTCCGGTAAACCGATCGAGACCCTTGCGTTGCGGCACCCAATCTACCCGCGCTGGCGCGGCGGAACCCTACGAATTTGGTAGGGCTATATTAGTTCCGCTTTGTCCGATTAGGAAATCAACATCGTCATCCCGGCATGGATTGCCGGACCGGTTAGAGCGCGGAGCGAATCCAAACGTCATGGACTGATTTAAGCCAACCATCCATGACATTGGATGCCCGCTTCCCGGCGGGCATGACGGCCTTGAACAAATCCGACAAAGTAGAATTCGCCAAATCCGCTTTCAGTCGGCGAACGCCGAGGGTTTAATCCGACCCGCCAAATTAAGCCTGTCGATGGCCGTGGCACTTCATAATACGAAACACCCGCCCAATTGAAACACGCTTTCACCCCGTTGACTCGCCAGCAAATTCACGCAGTAAATCAACCAACTGCGGCTATCGCCGTGTTCGTCAACCGCGATAATCCAACTGGGCACCATGCCCATTTCCTCGTAGCTGCAGTGGTACAGCGGCTGAACACCGTTATGAAACACTTGCAGATACTGATTGGCCCTGGCCATTTGAGTCGCCAGGGTGTTGGCTCGATTCATCGCCCCTTGATTGGTGTTGTCGTTGGAATGCAGCATCACGGTCCGGCCGCTGTGCATATCCTTCGCGATCAAAAAGGAACAGCCCGAGAACGGACCGCTGATCACAACGCGCGCGCCCGGATCGAGTTCCATGCCCGTGCAACAATTTTGACCCCATTTTAGAAACCGAATCGGCGTTTTTACCCCCGCATTGGTTTCTCGCAACAGGGAAACCACCTTTTTGTCCGAAGTAATCTGCGCGACGTTCTCCAGCGGATCGTATTTCAGTAAATTATTGTTAAAGACCGCAATCGGCATCGCGTTGAAGTTGGTGCTGACCATTTGCGGCGTGGCTTTTCCGTAACTTTTAGCTAAGGTTTTGATGGTATCGAAGGCAATACCGCTATTGATGTTTGGCATGGGGCGTCTCGTTTAGAATTTTTATCGGGGCAACAGCGTCGAGCGGAGCTCGCCCAAAGTATAGAGTCTTTTGCGCCGCCGGCAGCCCAAGACGCGCGCCATCGAGTTCGGCTTAATTGATAGCCCGCGCTCGCCGGCTCCGCGAGCTATTGTAGGTTGCGATTCGGCGGCAGACCTTCGTCCGTTACGCTTACCCGCCGGATAATCCATTGAAATGCCTAAACAACTGGTGGCTTTTACTATGAAAGTCGCCGGATGCCGCGCCCAATCCGGTGCCGGAAGGCTGTCAATCGCGGCTAAAGCCGCTCCAACACATTTTCTCGATGCCCGGCTCGCGCCCCAACCCACCACTATTGGCGGCCGCCGCGAATAGTGGCGGGCATATGGGTGTCGTTGCGACGGTTGATTGCGGCCGAATATCCGCTAATAGATTGAATTCGTTTGGTTATTTTCGACAACCTCCAGTTGGCACGGCGTTTGTAATACCTAATACGTCGCGGCGAGCGCCGCCGACATCACTCAAACCAAACCACTTAATTGGAGATACCACCATGAAAAACTCGAACACTATCATTACCAGCGCTGTCGCCTCGTTGTTAGCCTTGGCCGCGATCGGCGCGCAAAGCACGGCGGTGGCCGCAGACAAGATGGACATGGAGAAATGCTATGGCGTCGCCAAGGCCGGCAAGAACGATTGCAAAACCTTGTCCAACGCCTGCGCCGGCCATTCCACCAGCGACGGCCAAAAAGACGCCTTCATCGCCGTGCCGGCCGGCACTTGCGAACGCATCGTCGGCGGCCAAACCCAGATGCCCGGCATGTAAGCCGCCGCGATGACGACGCCACGATCCTCACAACTTTCGCGGCGGGTCGCCGCGCCGATTCCGGCTTGCGCCGGAGTCGGCCTGCGTTCGGCCCATCACGGCGACGCCTTGGCCGGCCCGGTGCCGGTCGGCTGGCTGGAAGTCCACAGCGAAAACTATTTCGGCGCCGGCGGTCCGCCGCTGCGCTACCTGGAAACCTTGCGAGACGCGTTGCCGATCAGTCTACACGGCGTCGGTCTGTCGCTGGGTTCGACAGACCCGCTGGACAGCGAGCATTTACGCCAACTCAAGCATTTGATCGGCCGCGTCGAGCCCGGTCTGGTCTCGGAACATTTGAGTTGGAGTTCGCAAGGCGGCCGCTATCTGAACGACTTGCTGCCGCTGCCTTATACCGAAGCCACGCTGCTCCACCTGTGCGACCGGCTGAACCGGGTCCAGGATTTTCTGGGACGGACGCTGCTGATCGAAAACCCGGCCGGCTATCTGCAATACCGGGAAGCCGACTACAGCGAAAGCGGGTTTTTGAACGAACTGGCCCGGCGTAGCGGCTGCGGAATTCTGCTGGACGTCAACAATCTGTACGTGTCCAGCCACAACCTGCATTGGAACGCGGCCGATTATCTGGCCGAGTTGGACGGCGAGCGGGTAGGCGAATTGCATCTGGCCGGCCATGCGTTGCGTACTATCGATACCGCGAGCCTGCTGCTGGACACCCACGCCGGGCCGGTGGCGGCACCGGTCTGGCAACTATTCCGGCAAGTGTTGCAACGCTTCGGCCGGCGGCCGACCTTGATCGAATGGGATGCGGATTTGCCGGCCTGGCCGGTGTTGCTAAACGAGGCCGCCAAGGCCGACGAGTTATTGGAGACCAACGATGCATGCATTGCGTGATTTGCAACAAGACATGGCGGACTACGCGTTCGGCCTGGCCGAACGGGTGCCGGCGGCTATCGTCGGCGGCGAAATCGCCGCCGAAAAACGCTTGGCGCTATATCGCAACAATACTCGCCTGGGCCTGACCCAAGCCTTGCGCGAGGTATATCCGGTCGTCGAACGCCTGGTCGGCGAGCAATTTTTCAATTATCTGGCGCGGTTTTTCATCGAAGCTCATCCGCCGGCGCAAGCAGCCTTGCTGCATTACGGCGAGGCGCTGGCCGATTTTTTGACCGATTTTCCGCCGACCCACGGGCTGGACTATCTAGCCGATGTCGCCCGCCTGGAATGGTACTGGCACGGCGCCTATCACGCCGCCGACGCCGCGCTGCTGGACGCGCGCGGCCTGGCGGCGGTGCCGGCCAGCCTTTATCCGGCGCTGCGTCTGCGCTTCCATCCGTCGTTGCGTTTGTTGGCGTCGCCTTACCCGGTTTTCGCGATCTGGCAAGCCAATTTGCCGGACGCCGACGCCGCCACGCCGATTTCGCTGGCCGAAGGTGCCAGCCATGTCGTGGTGCATCGCAACGGTTTCGAGGTGAACGCCAGCGAAATCGAACGCGGCGAGTTCCGGCTGCTGTCCGCGTTGGCGGCCGGATTGACGCTGAGTCAGGCGATGGACCGGCCAAGCGGCGAAACCACCGCGCCGCCGCTAGACCTTTATCTACCGCGCTGGTTGCGCATGGGTTTGCTAACCGGCTTTTTTATCCGTTGACAGAGATTTGCGATGCACAGTATCTATTTTCATCCAACCACCAAGACGCCGAAACCGGCGATATTCGAGACCCTGACCAACCGGACCGCCGCCGCAAGCGATTTCGCGCTGAGGCTTTGGCTGGCCCACGCATTCTGGGTATCCGGCCAACAAAAATTGGCCAGTTGGGCCGGCACTCTGTATTTGTTCGAATACGAATACCGGGTGCCGCTGCTCGCGCCGGAATGGGCCGCCTACCTGGCGACCGCCATCGAATTGGTGTTACCGGTATGCTTGGTTTTGGGTTGTTACGGCCGGGTAACGGCGACGCTGTTGGCCTTGTTCAACGCCGCGGCGGTGTTGTCCTACCCGGATTTGGGGCCGGCCGGGCTGGAACAGCATTTGGCCTGGGGTTTGGTATTGTTGTCGCTGGCGGCGCGCGGCCCCGGCGCTTGGTCGGTGGACGCTTGGCGGCGGCTGACTCGGCGGGAGGCAACATGAGATCGCACGGCGCAATCGGGTTCGTCCTGTTGGCCGCCAGCGCTACGGCGCTGGCCGGCGACGGCATCGCCGACACCTTCACCACGCTGGTTTCAGCCAACGGCACGATCCGCGCGCCGGACGATGTTCGCGGCCGCTGGGTGCATTTGGGATCGTGGCTGGTGTCCGATCCGCAGGCCCCCGGATACGGATTCCACGACGTCTACACCCAAGCCGATGCAGCGGCCGAATTTCGTCGCGGCGGCCGTTTTCCGGACGGTACGGTGCTGGTCAAGGAGATTCGCGCAATCGGCCGCCAAGCCTTGAGTACCGGCCAAGCCGACTATGCCAGCGCGATCAAGCTTCGCTTTGTCATGGTCAAGGATGCCAAACGGCGTTTTCCAGGCCACCGGGATTGGGCCGACGGCTGGGGTTGGGCCTTGTTCGATGCCAAAAGCCCGCAAGCCAACATTTCGCAAGGTTACCAGGTATCCTGCCAAAACTGCCATTTGCCGGCCAAGGCCACCGACGGCGTCTATCTGCAAGCTTACCCGACGCTGTCGGCGCCAGGAACCGAAACCGCCGGTCCAGGCTCTACCCAGCGATCACCCGAATCCGCCCATAAATAGGAGCGCCCCGCATGATGCCGATCAAACCTTCCGAAATTACCCCCAAGGCCGTGTTCGAAGCCCGCCGCGACTTTATGCGCGGCGCCGGCGGCGCGCTGTTGGCCGCCTTGTGGCCGGACTGGCTGAGCGCCGGCGAAAAATGGCCGGACGTTAAGGCGTCGGCCTATAAATTAGACGAAGAATTGACGCCTTATAAGTCGGTCACCGAATACAACAATTTTTACGAATTCGGCACCAGCAAGGACGATCCGGCGGCTCGGGCCGCGAGCCTGAATGTCCGGCCCTGGACCGTCGCGGTCGAGGGCGAGGTCCGCAAGCCCAAGGTATTCGACATAGCCGAGTTGCTGAAACTGGCGCCGCAGGAAGAACGGATTTATCGGCTGCGCTGCGTGGAAGCCTGGTCGATGGTGGTGCCGTGGCTGGGATATTCGCTGGCCGAATTACTGAAACGGGTGGAGCCGACCGGCAACGCCAAATACGTTGAATTCGTCAGTCTGCACGATACGGCGCAAATGCCGGGGCAAAAATATCCGGTACTGGATTGGCCTTACCGCGAAGGCCTGCGCATCGACGAAGCCATGCACCCGTTAACCTTGCTGACCTTCGGCCTGTACGGCGAACTACTGCCCAAGCAGAACGGCGCGCCGATTCGGGTGGTCGTCCCTTGGAAATACGGCTTTAAGAGCGCGAAATCCATCGTCAAAATCCGTTTGGTCGAAAAGCCGCCGCTGACCAGTTGGATGAAGGCCGGGCCCAGCGAGTACGGCTTTTACGCCAACGTCAACCCGGACGTCGATCACCCGCGCTGGAGCCAAGCCAAGGAACGCCGGCTCGGCGAATTTTTAAAGCGCAAGACCCTGCCCTTCAACGGCTATGCCGAGCAAGTCGCCGGGCTATACAGCGGCATGGACCTGCGGGAGAATTTTTGACGCGATGAGCTGGAAAAACCCAAGTTCGAAACGCATCGCGTTGCTGAAAGTCACGCTGTTCACGGTGGCCTTGTTGCCGTTGGCAAAGCTGGGTCATGCCGCCTATACAGATAGCCTAGGCGCCAATCCGATCGAAAAAGTCACTCACCTGACCGGTTACTGGGCATTGACTTTTTTGTTGGTCACATTGTCCGCGACGCCGATGCGGCTGTTGACCGGCTGGTCCTGGTGGTTGCGCTTGCGGCGCATGCTGGGCTTGTTCGCGTTCTTTTACGCGCTACTGCACTTTCTAAGTTATCTGGTGCTGGACCAATTCTTCGACTGGCCGGCGATTGCCGAGGACGTGTTCAAGCGCCCTTACATCACGGTCGGCTTCTCGGTGTTTTTAATCCTGCTGGCCTTGGCCGCGACATCGACCAACGCGATGGTCCGCAGGTTGGGCGGCAAACGCTGGCAAGCCTTGCACCGCTGGGTTTACGTTGCGGCTTGCGGCGGCGTGGCGCATTTTATCTGGTTGGTCAAAAAAGACCTGACGCGCCCGCTGACGTTCGCGGCCATTCTCGGTGTGCTGCTGATCGTTCGACTGTCGCGTTTACTACACAGCGACAAGTAACCACATAAAAATTGCTGGAACAGAACTTGCGAACAGCCAGTCGAGCACGAAAAACGGGCGATTCGGCCGGTTTTTGTATCGTTTCCTCCACATTACCCGTCACTAATGTGCGAGGCCCGACACAAGCACCATCACCAAACCGTCCGTTTTTCGGGCCGTTCTCCTTATCCTTATTAACCGGAACAATGAGGTACTTACCATGGCTGAATTTTACGTTGAACTAAACGCGCAAGACACTGGCGAACGCTTTCTGCACAGAGCCGAATGCACGGCATTACCTGCAAAAGACACTTTGCGTTACCTGGGGGCCATTTCGAACCCGACTAGCGCCGCCAAGAAAGCCAGCGAGTTTTTGAAAATGGTCACACCGTGCCCACATTGCCTGCCGGCCGCCACCGCGAAGGCCGCTTGATCGCTAGACGTTAATCCCGTCGCGAACGCGTTGGTTTCAATCGATGGCTCGCCACCGTTGAAATCGACGCCTTCGGGCATTCGAAGGGCTTGTTATCGCCGCTACGCAAGCGCCTATCCTAAAACACCGGCGCCTCAACTTAGGATTCCGCTAAAAATAACTTCCCGAAATGAATTTGTCCCGCCAAACCGTTCGTGCTGAGCCTAGTCGAAGCATGAACGGTTTGGCGCGGTGGATGCCCGGATTTTCCCGTCCATCCTTCGACAAGCTCAGGACGAACGGGAAAATCCTTGTAACCCGAAACAGGGGAGTTATTTATAACCACATCCTTATCAGCCGTCGCTAGCTTGGCTGTCTTTCTTCCGCTTCCAGACAAAATATCCCGCCGCCGCGCTAGCCGCGACGACCAAAAGCATCAGCACCGGATGCTGGTAAAACAACTCGAAAAAATTGCCGACGCCTTGCGACGTTCCACGGTAATACGGTCCCATCGTTCTCTCCCCGCAAATTTCAGAAAATCCGCTTCTACGGCGCCGTTGACCGGCACCGCGAATCCACATCCAGCGTACCGCACGATTCCTCGATGTCCAGGGTGTGGTTCATCGCCACGCCGCCCCGTAACGGCTGGCCGCAAGCGGCCGCGGACATGTCAGCCGCCGAAACGACCGGGTCCGGTTGCCTGAAATAGCCTAGCGAGCAAGTGACAAAGATTTGATTTCGTCGTGAGGATTCGGTGACCGGCCGGGGCGCAATATTCGTTTCGCCCCATCGCGGGGTATTCCCTTCCATTTAATTTCGAGGTCTACATGAACAACACCCTTAAGACGCTGGCCGCCGCCATACCGTTAATATTACCGTTAACCGCTCAGGCCTGGTCCGAGACGTACCGGGAAACCGCTTATACGCTGTCGAACGCCGCGAGTAACTCGGTACTCGCCTTCCGTTTGAACGCCGCCGGCAAAATGCAAGCGGCCGGCAGTTACGCAACCGGCGGCGCCGGCACCGGTGCCGGCTTGGGTAATCAAGGCGCGTTGGCCTTCAGCGAAAACCAGCGTTTTCTGTTTGCGATCAACGCCGGCAGTAATGACGTGTCGGTGTTTAGAGTGCGCGACAACGGCCTGGAATTGGTGCACCGCGCCGCCGAACCCGGCTTGACGCCGGTTAGCCTGACCGTCGCCCACGACCGGGTTTACGTGGTCAACGCCGGCGACGATTCGATTTTCGGTTACCGATTCGATGCGCGTAGCGGCCGACTCTATCCGCTGGAACAGTCTTACCGTAAACTGGGCGACGACGCCAGCGGGCCGGCGCAGATCAGTTTCGACCGCGACGGCGACGCGCTGGTGGTGACCGAGAAAGCCGGTAACAAAATTGTCAGTTTTACCCTGGATAATCGCGGCTTGCCGGACGAGAAGCACAGCTTGGCCTCGGCCGGCAACACGCCGTTCGGTTTTGCCTTCGGCAAGCACAACCAATTCTTCGTTTCCGAGGCGCAGGGCGGCGCGGCCAACGGCGCTACCGTGTCGGCCTACCGCTTACACGAAGACGGTAGCTTGCAATTGCTGGACGGCGCGGTCGCCGTGGAACAAACCGCCGCTTGCTGGCTGGCAACCACGCCGAACGGTAAACTTGCGTTCACCGCGAATACGCCGGCCGGCTCGATTGCATCGTTTGCGATAGGCCGCCACGGCCAGTTGGAATTGCTGCAAGCCCGCGCCGCCGAAGAAAGCCGCCCCAACGATTTGGCGGTGTCCGACGACGGCGGCCGGCTGTACAGCTTGAGTAACGGCGACCACAGCATAGGCGTATATCGAATCGGCGCGGACGGCGAATTGCAATCCGTGACCCATTTGAACACCTTACCGGCCGGCGTTACCGGCTTGGTGGTCCGCTAAATCGAAGCCGGCCGCTCGGTTTGAGCCGAGCGGCCGGCTTTCCTTTCGTTCTATTCACTTTGGAGTTGCCATGCCACTGACCCGCCGCGAATTTCTACGCCTGTCCGGTGCCGCCACCGCCGGCCTGCTGCTACCGGTTACCCAAGCCAAGGCAGCAAACCGCATCAAGGCGGTCGCCTTCGACGGCTTTACGACTTTCGATCCCCGACCGATCGCCGCGCTGGCGGAAACCTTGTTTCCCGGCCAAGGCCAAACCCTGGCGCAATCCTGGCGGACGCGTCAATTCGAGTACGCTTGGCTGCGCACCTTGATGGGCAATTATGCCGACTTCTGGCAGGTCACCGAAGAGGCCTTGATCTTTGCCGCCCAACAACATGCGCTGGAATTGACCGGCGAGAAGCGCGAGCGCTTGATGCAAGCGTTTTTGTCGCTGGACGCCTGGCCGGACGCGAAGGCGGCCTTGCTCCGCTTGAAGGCATCGGGCTTGCGCTTGGCGTTTTTGTCTAACTTCACCGCGACGATGTTGGACGCCTGCGTCAAACAGGCCGGTCTGGAAGGGATTTTCGAGGAGCACCTGAGCACCGACCGGGTCAAGGCCTACAAACCGGACCCGCGCGCGTATCGGATGGGTACGGAAGCGTTCGGTCTACCTCGCGAGCAAATCGTCTTCGCCGCATTCGGCGGCTGGGACGCGGCCGGCGCCAAGGCCTTCGGCTATCCGACCTTTTGGGTCAATCGCGTGCAAGCGCCTCAAGAACACCTCGGCGTGGCCGCCGACGCCAGCGGCAAGACGCTGACCGATCTGGCCGATTTTATTCAGACCTTGGGCTGACAACCGCCTCAAGGACCGACCGGCGTCAAAGCCCCTGCAATGGGCCGGTCGTGCCCACTTAGCATGGCGCTAATTCTAAACTTTGTCGGATTTGTTCAAGACCGTCATGCCCGCCGGGAAACAGGCATCCAGCACCATGGAGGGTAGGCTTAAATCCGGCCATGGCGTCCGGATTCGCTCCGCGCTTTAACGGGTCCGGCCATCCAGGCCGAAATAACGATGCTTATTTAGTCATCTGACAAAGTAGAACTCTAACGCCGACGGCCGAATCGACGCCGTTACCCACAACGCGCCGGTTTGCCGTTACGATAGCCGCTTTAGACCTCAAGCCCTAGCCTAGTTTGCTATTTCAGATCGCCATACACACTATTCAGCCCATGCTCAACACCGCCCAGATAAAATGTCTCTCGGTATTCTCGATATTCGCGATCATAGGCTTCGGGCCTATTTCGCCCGGCTGTTTGATCGGGATGTATATTGTCGTCAAGCGCCCGGACTGGTTCCGCTTATTGATCGAGGCCATGTATCGAGATAAAGCGCGCGATACCGACTTCATCACTACCGCGCAAACCCGCGCAGCCAGAATTAAAACCTTCGCCAGCCTGTTTACGCTGTTCCTGATCGACATCGCTCCGGTCCCGGTCACACCGGTCATCGCCTTCGTCATCATCCTGAGCAGGCCGCACTGGTTTTACCAGGTGGTTCGGCAAGTTTACGGTCAAGTCGCGTAGCCGGAAGATAAGGCCTAAGGCGGCCGACACCTCAATCGACACAGATGCGGGGGCAGTGGAGGGTTGATCGGTGCTTCTCGTCCGGCGAAGCGGACGGCCGCCTGACTATTCACCCGACCTTATGAAGTTTTAATGGCTGTTTGCATTCTTGGATTTGAAATCAGCTCGACTCATGTTTTCTGACTACACCGTTTTCAGCAAAACACGATTGGATTCTAGCTGGGCGCGATAGCTTGTTATGTGCAAAAGTTAGTTGAGAGCAATGCTTGGTATCGGCCAATACCCGACAGAAGAAACAACTGAGTCAATAGCAGCTGTCCAGCCGATAGCTGGCGTAGTGTGCGGTGCGATTACGAACTGCACCAATCACGAACTATGCGCTACCCACAACATAAAACACAATTTTGAGAAAACGTCTACAAACGAAACAACTATTAACAATGGGATTGTCTTCAACAGAAGATATACCAAGTTACACAAAGCAACACAGGTTTGGAGACAATGAAATAATAAATTCAATTAACTCATCAACGCCGGCTCTTAGACCTTAATTTTATTAGCGCTTCATGTGTCAGATCTCTGCCAGCCATCTGCAGGGCATGGTTACGGTGAATTTGGTTATCGTTAAAGTCGTCATAGAGATAGTACATTTTGTTGATCGCTTGATAATAGCCCCTTCCCATATGACACATATCCAGGCTTTGTTCAAGAAAGCGACCGGCTTCTGCTTCTAAATTAAAGTCATTAATTTTTTCTTTAAATTGAAAACTCTGGCTTTTAAGAAACCAATAAAGATATAAGCTACTACCCATTTGTACAGGAGTAAAATGTAAAGGATGATTATATTTTTCATTAATATGCCAAAGCTCCTGAAGCCAAGCAGTTGTGTTTTGTAAGGCATCCTTCTCATTCGATAGGTAGGCACGTATTAAACTTACATTAACCAAGGTATTAAGTGCGTTTAACTGGTTTAATACTGGGTAGCGATGACGCTTAAGGGAGTATATTAGTCTTTTTTCAAAGTAGTAGTATAAACTAGAATCTCCGAAGCTGAAGGAAGGGAATTCGTTACCAATCCATTCGTCCACTACGTCGCGTAAGTCATTCACAAACTCATAGAGTTCGATTCTATTTTTATTTTTAGCCTCAATATTTAATAGAAAAAAATTAAATTCAACGCTATAGAGCAAAGTGAAGTTAAGGCGGAACTTGGAATCAAGTCGCCCATTAAATATGGCTTTGACTCTTTATAACAATCGACTGTAGATCTAGCATCATTAAATAATTCGTTTATATAATGGGTGTACCAAATAACTTTTCCTTTAATCTGCTTAATAATGAAAAATACTGACGAATGATGCTTAGTCTTTCCATGAGTGGCAAAATCAAACCAATACCAATGTAAGTACTGAGCTATGACTTCGGCGGTATGCATGGCTTCACGTGCTGCAGACTCCAGGTTACCTGCACGCAATAAGTACAATGAGCTAACAAAAGACAAATTTATTGCAAAATCAAATTGCTGCTGATGATTCAGATCATTAAACCTGCTTAGACCCATTTCGCTCTGGAAGACCATCCAATCTAATACACAAGCTTCGTCATCTCTGGTTGATTTAGAGTTGAAAAAATAGTCATCTAGTTGGCATATAAGCGTTATTGCTATCTGTTCAAACGTGTTACTCTGTTTCTCAACTATGCGATAATTTGAATCTTTAAATAAATCGTTAGGCTTAATTGTCGCAATTATGCTCTCCGAAATGTCGCCCAAACATTCTGCCACGCTTAGATAATAATCTGCTGGATAACGATTTTTTAGTAACGCCTCCGAGATAGAATTGCATTTTTTATTCGAAAATTGCGTTTTGATGTGTTTTCGAAAATAACGTGAAATAGCGATTGCACTTTTACGGTAATATACTCTAGCTATTTCGACATAATGTTGATTATTTGAGTTACTTGCATTATATTCTGAAACAGTTTCAACAAGCCCTTTATAAAAACATAAAGCCCCTGTTTTTTTAAACCATTGCGAACGAACAAAGTCCAGCTCTATTTTATAATTTCCGTCATTCAATACTGTATCAAAATCCTCTAGACCTCTCTTAAGCACACTAAGCGAGTTACTACTGGTATAGGGGTTTTTCTCCAACAACCAAGCCTGGGTGAATAACGGGTCGAATAACAAACCTAGATACTCAAGGATGTAGAAACTCTTGCCTGTGTGAACATCTGAAGGAGGCTGAGGACGAAAACCAAAATACTTAGGTGTATCCTGCTTCGTTGTTGCGTAAGCCTGAATCATGCTCTTGGCAAATTTAATACAGCGTTCACAACGGATCATCGCTTCGCTGTCGTTGTGCTCGCGTTCATAGGTCATAACGATTTTTAGAAATGTTCTGAGCGTAGCCGGCCCCCACTGCTGGATTGCTAACAGTGCATTTCCTGTGGATGGCTCGCTACCGTAAATGGCCTGAAGTAATGCGATTTCATCATCGCCATTACTTAGCTTTTCACCCAGATATTCTTTAAATAACTGATGTCTATTGGCAATACAACGTCTGTAATATTGCCTGGCGGTTTCATATTCTTGATAAAACTCGTGTAGCTCTCCTAACATATTTAAGATATCAGTATTATCTCGATTGCCGTGCTCCAGTTGTCTTTCTAGATGATCACGTAGTGTTTGACCTTCGTCCAAAGTAAAGTTGAATGCGGCCATCTCTTCTTCGGAATGTCGAGATAAGTATTCCAATTCGTTGGCGAAATAACTGCGAAATCGATAGGTATACATGCCATTTATAATTCGGTGCAGGTATCGGTCTGAATATTGTTGAACCAGCTCATGTAGTAGAGTCCGCAGATCGTGCCCGCGATGCATGTGGATCAGTTCGTCTATGAGTTCCAAGTTTTCCCAGGAAAATGCTCGTTGATGAAATTTGAAAAGAAAGTCCGATAGATAAATCAACGCTACTATTGTCTTGTCATCCCTATCCCGAATTTTTTCTTCAAAACCTTTGATAAGCTGTTTATAAACTCTAGCGATCAATTGAACCCGCATAACCTTATGATCGGGAAAATACAATACATCCTGGCAGTTGAAGCCTTCGTTCCGTGCCGCCTTACTGTCTACAGTCCGATCGGCAGTGCTCACGAAACTTGCGAGTAATTCATTCAGTCTCTTGGGGTTACCGGCACTACGGTATGCCAAAAAATCAGCGAATGCTTTAAGCCGACTATATTCTCGTTCATCTTCGTTCCTGTTTAAATGTTCGCCATTATCGGTATAGCGTATAGTCAAACTGTGCAGCAAAGTCTTAATTTCAGTAGGAAAATTGGGTGCCTTTATTTTCTCATTCAGTTCCAGATACGATGCCTGAATAAAACCACGCTGGCGCACGTCCCATTCTCGCAGCCCTATAACAGGCGCCCATATTCGCATTGACCAGTCTTTGAAGCGTATTCTTGCCAAATAAAACTGCCAAACAAGATATTCTTCAATACGATTATTTAAATGTATATTACCACTAGGCTGGATACCTGAATCGTTCGCGTTTCTATACCAATCTATACTTGTGTCAGTCAACAAAGAAGGCAGATAGATTTCGTCGCAGAATATGCTGGTTAACAACGGCTGACGCTTTGCGCCGTCGGCTAGCCAGTCATCATGAAGAAGCCTTCCGCCGAGGAATATATAACGCGCTTCGGATGAGGTGATAATACGTTTCATATTCGATAACAAACCTTTCATCAGATTTAGCCGATGTAACTCGCTATCGTTATTGTCGGGATTGCCTTTTAACTGCTGAGAATAAATATCCGTTGCTAATTTATCTAACTCGTCGAATACGAAGGTGATTTCTACCGATGGCGAATGCTTGCCTGTTTGCAATGGCTTAAAATAAGCGGGGTGAGAATGACTGATTTTATCCAATACTTGCATGAACAATAATTCCACCTGGCGGGAGTCAAGGCGTTGACGTTCGAAACTCTTTTCGTTTTCCTGATAATGTCCTGATATTGACGCACCGATACGGGAGATCAGATTAAGCTCTCGGCTATTTTTAGTGGTTGAGGTAGCGGTTAAGTCATGTAAGCTCTTAGCAAAAAGTTAGCGTGTATTGTGAGCCAAACCCTCGGCCAATTTCGTCAATAGCCTGCTCAAGCTCATCCGGCATAAATGTTTTGAATGGCAGCCATTCATATTTCATTTTATGCCACAGCAATTCAATCCGATTCAACTCAGGGCTATAGGGCGGCAGGAAATAAAATCGAATACCTTTCTCTTCCAGCAAATCCCAATACGGCTTCAGTTTTTTGGCCGTATGAATGGACGCATTATCTAAAATCACCACCAATGGCTTGCTGACGCGTTGGACCAATGCCATCAGAAAGCCAAAAAACCACAGACCATTGACGCTTTGCCACAGCTTAGTCAGCATTAATCGACCCGATGAAAGCAAAGCGCCAATGACGTTCATCCGCTGCGCGCGTTTAGCGGTAATGGCATGAACTTCTCCGCTTTTGGTCCAAGCCGAACGATTCGGTGGTTGTGGTGCAAATCCGGCCTCATCCACATAGGCCAATTCGATTTCGCCGGCTTGCGCTTGCTGAATCAGTGCGGCAATGTCGTGTTGGGCCCGCTCGAAGCGCTCGGGATCACGCTTTTTTTTAAACTGTAACGGGTGCGCTTCCATACATAGCCCATCCGTTTTAACTCGTTCCGCAAGGTGCTGGCGCTAATCGTCACGTCGCATTCCGTCGTTAGACGACTGACCAATGCCCGGCAGTTTAAAGGTTCCGCATCGATCCATTCTTTGAGCCGGCATCGATGCGCGTCAGTCAATTTACTTGGTGCACCACTGCGGGGTTGATCCGGTAAACTGTTCAGCCCATTTCTCCACCACTTCCGCCGCCGCTCCCGTATAGCTTCCGGTTTCACGCCTTGCTGTTCTGCAATCGCAATGACTGTCTGGCCATTGGCTAACATCAAAATGGTCTGTGCCCGCTCCCGTTCTCGCCAATCGCTCCCTTTTTTGATAATTTGCTGGAGCTGCTCTCGTTCGCTTTCGTTCAATTCTATTGCTCTTGCCCGCATTCTGTCGCTACCACCACACCTGAAATCTCGCTATTTTAATGCATGGTGATTTGTTGTTAAGCGCTTAACAACGCGTCAATTCTATCCAAATTTATCGAATATGGAATCAATTCAAGATTCCAGTTAATACGGCGGTATAAATAAAATATAAAAACAAATAGTATGAGATGGTACGCGCAAAAACTCATTACAAAACTTTTATCACAATTATTTTTTACATTACATTTCCTTTGGTAGTAATAAGGTATTCTAACATCAAATACCCAGCGTAGCAGCTCAGTTGACGATTTTGACTGAAAGTTGCTTGGCAATTCAATAGGTAATAATTCAAAATAGATAAATGGCAATAGTGTTTCTGAATAAAACCCACCTAATTCACATAATAATTTTGGTATTATTGGTAGATATTCATAGATATGCCCCTCATCCCGCTGGCAATATTTGTCTTTTAATATGTCGTTAACTGGCTTGTTTATAATAATCTTATGACCTTCAAATTGTCCAATTATTGTTTTTTCTCCATCCAGCTTTGCGCTATTTATGGTTGGCATAGTTACGCTAAATTGAGGGTCATCTGTGCATTCCTGATCGGTTGCTGAACATTCAATTTTTGTCGTGACGATTTCCGCATCAGTATTAAACCGATCAGTAGCTAAAACAGTAACTAATACCATCGCAGCAATTAATCCAAAAGCGGAACGCATTAAAACACAAGGGCTGCGCATAGAAACGAATTTTTCAAAATATTGGTGCCGAACATCCTGTGCCATAGCATGAATCACCCGACAGTGATCGAGTTCTTCAAATCCCAGATTTATCGTACTGATCAACGTTGAGAGATGGAAGCTGTTAAAATAGCCCAGAAATGTCAGCTCCTCATACTTGCGGTAGTGCTCCCGGTTAGTAGCCTGATGTTGTAAATATTGTTGTATTTCCTGGCGAGCAGTTTTTCTTTTATCCGTTTTTTCAGCATTTTGAGTTTTATACATTTCATAACTAGGCTGTTCAGAATTATGGTAATAACCAGGCCGATTCCTCCGAGGTGCCAAAGTCTTATCGCTTCTACAGAATTGATCAGGTCGAATAATCCACTCATATTCCATCAAAAATATCAATGAAACCAACATGACTATTAGCGTTATATAAACTAATTTTTCCTTTATCTTTGGAAGCAACGGAAAATACCCCCCACCTCCGGCATTGGCTTTTTTATCGTCACTCTCCTTAAATAGCCCGTTTGTATAAGGCCGATCATTTAGTACACAAAGACTCCAACTTTTAATGTTCGATATCGATTTATGGTTACAGCGATCTTGCCCTCTTACGTCAAATCTAGCAACTATCGGATGGAGCGTGTTCATGCTGATAATTAGCAAAAGAATCGCCTTTAAAGAAAATAACGCACTAGGATAAACCCTAGGTCTAAAGCAATCTCTCTTATATTTCAAGACATTTGTGACCTGTTCTTTTGTCGCATGAGGTTGGAATAAACATCGCAAGAAAGTGATTAATAAAATTTCACCAACTAAAAAAACCCAGCCAGAACTTGTATTGTAACTAAAAGAGCCAAAAACCAGCTCGTCTGCTAGTATTGTAATTATAGGAACATACAGCAATAATAAACCTAAACCAAAAAACCACCATTTGCTTTTATCAAGAGAGTGACTGATTTGTAGCTCATTCAGATGCTTTGGCAACTTGATAAGCCCTATGCATTTATTCACAAGCGCAATGCCCAATAGCTCAGTAGAAACTAATATATTACTTAGCCAATCAATATTTATTGCCTCATGGTCATGCACAAAAAACACGATGGCTTCTAACTGATATGTAAAAGCAGCGAATACAACTCCCGCCCCAAATAGCGATATTGGAATTATTCCCTCATATATTCTTCCAAATATTATTATAGTTTTTAATTTTTCAAACCATGACGATTTCTGTATGCGTTTGTCAATAAGATCTAACCATTCACCAAGAAGATATACCGCAGATACTGCAACAATTAAACGGCTCATAGTCAATACCGGTGATCCTCCATCTGGTAGATAGACAAATACAACCAGAAATGAGATTAATGCCACCAATGCGAAAATACTAGGTGCCATCCTAAAGCGCTGGAATACCAGTGTGAGAATTTTACTCGCATGGAATATCAGGTAAATTACGCATGCACTCAATATCAATAATGGAATCCACATAAAATTATTCCATTTGTCAATCGCATTGTACAATAGTACTTGTATCAGATCGCTGGCCACAACAAACGTTATTGCACCTAACATGCTTATAAACAACAGCCATATTAACGCGAAGATGGTGCGCCCGAAATCACTACGCCAGTAGCGTTCTATACGAGCTTTTTCATATTCATCCAGGCAGTACTTTACAAAACTACTTTTGCCCATGCCGCGCCGGCCAGTGACTAAAATTGCTTTTCGAGTGCCGGCGTTGGTGAGAAAATCAATAAGTTTAGTGCGAGCGCCTTCTCGACCGATCATTGATTCGTTGCAGGGAAATACATCCTCCACACCGGTATCAAATTTTCCGAATGGAATTGCAGTACGTTGCCCGCTAAAGTTATTATCATGTTGGTCTGACATCTTATTATTCCCTATTCGTTGGCTAAATCGCATTATTTTGATAGTACTGATTATTCGAAGTATAGTAAAGCTAGATAAGCTTAATAAGCCGCATCCCAATGTTTCTATAAACCAGCGCAAAACCGATCCTAAAGAAACAAAAACAAGAATATTCTAAAAATAATTCCTTACTGATTTAATGAAAAGTTAGTTATTTAGCGATATATCCACCAGTAATTTCTACTTCATATTGTTATACTTTTATCAGTTTGTATATATTCGGCGATACCTAATAGCGTTGGCAAGTCGTCCTTTAATCATCTGTGAGCGATCTACAACACCAATTCAATTACAACCACATCTTATTTTAATGTTGCAATATATCGCGGCATACCTCAACGTTACATTTGTACCGGTACAAATGTACTAATTCGGTGAAATTAAAAAAATAGAAATGACGACATATTTGATTCGTAAATTACGTTGGAATGGCGGCAATATGTTACATAGCTGCTTTCAAACAATTAAACAGGACTGTCGGATAAGGGTCGGAACAAGACGACCATACCTAGCCCTACAAAACGTTGAATTTTCCAAGAACTAAAATCCAACGAAATAACCGGAGCCAACATTAAATTGCTAAGGCTTTCATTCCAGCCTTAGCACGCAAACAGCCTTTTTTATGCCCGTTCGCCGGAGCACTTACGGTTAAACCCTAGAAAAGCAGGCTCAATAAGCCGGCGAGTAGCCGCAAACTAGCGGTTACTCGCCGGGTGACGGTTTGCGAATCAAGCCTCCGACAGAATGACATCGGCGGCTTTTTCGGCGATCATGTAGATCGCGCAGACGATGAAGAAACCCGGAACCCTTGGGAAGACCGACGCGTCCACGACCCGTAAGCCTTGCACGCCGCGTACCCGAAACCGGCTGTCCAGCACCGCCATTGGGTCGCCGTCTGCGCCGATCGGACAGGTGCAGGAGGCGTGATGGCCCCAGGATTGATAGCGGATGAAGTCGCGGATTTCGTCGTCGGTTTGCACGGCCGCGCCCGGAAAGGCTTCTTCCTCGATGATGCCCTTGGCGATCAGCGGGGCGGTCAGGCTACGCACGAATTTGACGCCGGCCACCACCGACTCCAAGTCTTCGCCGCCGTCCGGCGTGCCTTCCTCGAAATACTTGAAATTGATGTAGGGCCGCTCGCGCGGATCGGCCGATTTCAATTTCACTTCGCCGCCCCGGTTGTTAGTGTGCGCCTTCAATACCGCCCAGGTCAGGTAATTCAACTCCGGTATCCATTGCGAAAAGTTGGGGAAGTAACCCTGAAAGCGGGCCAGCAACGCAAAACAGAACAGATCGGGCAACTTGCGCTGTTTCAATGAACGCTTGATCACCGCCAGCACCGCGCCGTTGGTGGTATACACACCCTTGCGTTGGGTTTCCCATTCGGTGTATTGCGGATCGCCCTTGGCATAGCGCGCGCCCTTCAAAACTTCCCAGTCCTGTTTCATCTTGTTGACGACGCCGACTTCGTAGCGGTCCTGCAAATTGCTGCCGACGCCGGGTAGATCGACTCGCACCAGGATGCGCAAACGCTCCAGGTCCGCTTTCGGCCCGATGCCGGACAACATCAGCAACTGCGGGGTGTTGAAGGCGCCGCCGGCCAGAATGACCTCCTTGGCGGCGAATACCTGGTGGGTTTCGCCGGATTGCGTCGCCGGCTGATAATGGGCTTGGTAGAGTTTTTCGCCTTTTTGATATTCAACGCCGATGGCCCGATAGTCATTGTCGAACAACACCTGGGTCACCAGCGCGTTCAACTCGATATGCAACCGGTCGGGATGTTTTTGCTGTACTTCCAGCAAGCGGTCGCGAGTACTCAAACGGGCGTGGTTGCGGGTCATCAACGGCGGATAACGTAAGCCGGTAGCGTTTTTCTCGACCAGCCGCCAGTCGTTGGGATCGCCCAGGCTTTCGCCGAACCATTCGGCGCCCTCGATAGGATCGGTATCGATGTTTTTCCAAACTTCCTCGACCGATTCTTTCAGGGTTTGCACCAGGGTTTTGTCGCCCAGGGCTTCCAACGGGATGGCTTTTTCGGTTTGCAGCCAACCGCCGAAGCCGTGCCGAGTCGGGTTGATACCCAATTTGGCGGCCCAGCGGTAGCTCGGCAGACGATGGTGGCAGTCTTCCATTTTCTCGAAATAACCGCGCATGTTGTCGGCGTGCCAGCTGGCGTCGCCGGTCAGATCGGCGATGTGATTCCAGTCGTCGTTATGCGGGTACACGGTGATCATCGCATTGTGCGCGGTACAGCCGCCCAGGCAGCCGGCGCGCGGATACAGCACGCCGTCCACCTTTTCGCCGTCCCACACATCGCGATATTTCTCGTCGCGGCGTTGCAACTGGGTATCGCCCCAATGGCGCACCCAAAAATCCCAACGCATGGCTTTGTTCTCGTTGGACAGGGCGTGAAATACCGGCACCTGGTAGTCTTCCGGCAGGCGGTTGGCGTCGGAAATCGCGTTGCCGCCCTGCATCTTTAACGGATCGCCGCCGGCTTCCAACACCAACACCTTGCGGCCGTTTTCCGCCAATCGAGCGGCCAGGGTGCCGCCCCCGGCACCCGACCCCACCACGATATAGTCATATTTTGTGCTATCGCTCATAGTGGCTTCCCCGATCAGAAGGTTTTCAACAATTCGATCAAGGCTTCCTTGTCGGCGTCGCTCAAGGCCCGGTCTTTTTCCTCGGCCAAGTAGTCGGTACCGAAGTAGTGGCCGCGATTGACCACGAAGTCCGGACATTTGCTGACGCTCAACATGTCGTCGACGATTTTTCTGTCGTCGAAAACCTTGATCGCCTCTTCGTCGCTAGCGCCTTGCGGAATCGCTTTCAAGGCCTTTTTGACGTCCTTCAGCACTTTGATTAAGTGAAACACGTGCTTGGGATCGCTGGGATCGAGGTTCATGTTGGACACCAGATTGACCGGCGTGCCTTTCGGAATCGGCCCCAGTTCCACGCCGGACTTATCGAAGGCCCAAGGTTTCAACAGGCTGAACGGCTCGACCAGCGGTTGCAGCAAGTCCGGCAGATAGCCTTTCGGCACCCGCAGATAGCTGCTGGCGGTCGTGACATCCACTTGGCCTTTCAAGACCTTGCGTTCGGCCGGATTGGCGGAATCGACCACCACAATGTCGCGGTTGCCGCTGCGTTTTTCGGGCCACAGGATTTGCCGGATCGAGTCGTCGAAGGATTTGAGCCGGTCTTCGACCGAGCCGCTGGGATAAAACTTGCCGACCGAGTTGTTCAGTAAATACGGCGCGGTCGACCACAGACTGACCAGCGAGGCCGGCCGGGTGTAGCCGCGGCCGCCGCCCGGCATGTCGTAGTCGTAGGCGGCGCCGGTGATCGGATGATGCACCGTGTATTTGCCGACCGACGGCAGATCCTTGTAGCTTTGCGAGGTGAAGTTATCCCAGATGTTGTTGGCTAAGCCGTTGGTCGCCAACGGGCTGCAGGCGTTGGTTTGCAACAGGGTCACCGGTACCCGCAATTCGGTGGACAGGAAGTTGTCTTGCAGGAAGTCCGGCTTGGCGACGATGGCCTTCATCTCGGTTTTGAACTCGTCGGTTTTGCTCCACTTCCAGTAGTTGTTCCAGCAGCTTAGGTAATCCGAACCGACGCAACCGTTGGGGAAGAAGCTATAGGCTTTTTCCGGCAGTTTGCTGGAATGGCAACGGGCGCACGTTTCGGCGAACACCTCCTTGCCGCGTGTCAACACCTCGGCCGAGGCTTTCAGATGTTGTTCGCCGCCGGGAGCCTTGCTCAGATAGTCCGGCTGGGCGGTGGCCAGGAAGAACAGCGCCAAGTCGGGGGTTTGTTGCTCGGTGGCATTCCAGTAGGACGAGTTTTTCCGAGCGGTAGCGATCGGGAACGGCGAGATTTTTTCGCCGCCGATCAAGGGGCGGAAGTGTTCGGTCCATTCCTCGCTGAACAGGCCGATGTTAACGAATACCCGGTTCAACGCACCCAGCGCGCCGACCGAATCGGCACCGTCCTTGAGCACGCGCGGCGTCCACACCGTATCCGGTTGTTTGAAAAAGCTGTTGAGCGGGCTTTCGGCCGGCAGTTTCAAATCGTTGAACTGACGATTGTTCAGACCGCCGCCGGCGATGCGTTCCTGACCGAATTTCAGCGCGTTTTTCATCCGCGCGCCCAAGTTATAAACCGCGTTCATCGTGCGCGGATTGTTGATGTAGTCGGTCGAAACCAGCGAGGTATCCAGCGCGCCTGGCCGCGAGGTATGGAACAACTGGAACGGGAAGCTGGATGGATCGGCCTCGTAGGAGAAAATCCGGTCTATCCAAAAATACTGGGCACCGGGATTGGAATTGAGATTCTCCCATTTGGGATTTTCCGGATCGGCCGGCGGATTGGCCGGATTGGGGCCGACATGGCAAAAGCCGCAAGACATGCCGACTCGGTAAGGCCGGATCAGGTCTTTGTTGTTGTAATAGCTGGGATCGTTATAGAACTTTTCCGGGTTCCATGCCTTGGCGGCTTTCTCGTCGAAATCCGGATTCGGAAACAAACGCAAGCCGACCACGCCAGTCGCGTAACCGTAGTAGGAGCCGACCGGCACGGTTTTACCGCGCGCGCCGATTTTAACGCCGGGATATTTCGTTTCGTCCTCGAACGGGTCGGCCGGGCAATCGCCGGTCCGTTCGTCCAGCCACAGGCCGAAACGGTCCTGGCGCGGCGCGGTTGGTTTCTTGAAGCAGGGTTCGTTGACCAGACCCAAATAATTCCAGCGATTGTCGCGGCTGAATTTCAAGGTATCGTGGCTGGACAGCATTTTTAAAAAATCCAGCGTGCCGACGCTGGTTTTGCCGATGTCGTTCCAGAAGCGGTCGTTGCCGGCGGTCCAGACGATCCAGTTGTTGCGGCCGCGTACCACCGCGTCGTGAGCGTCCTTGGCGGAAATGCCCGGCACGTAGGGGCTCAGCGCGCGCGCCAAGGCCTCGGGGTCCTTGCTGGCGCCGTAGTCCATGTCCTTGAAGTAATCGTCGTCGGCACCCTTCAGGGTTTCCGCGCCGCGGCCGGCTTGCAGGGCTTCGTCCTTGACCTTGCCGGCCTTGGACCAAAACGTCGCGTGCGCCGTTGACGACGATACCAGTATCGCCACCAGCGCCAATAACTTGGGTAGTTGTGAGTTCATGATTTCCTCCGGATAGATAGATTCAGCGGGCAACGCCTTGTTATGGTTATTGGCATTTGCTCGATAACGCCGACAGCGGCTTGTGCCTGGGCGGGCCATCCCGCGCCGCTGCGTTTTTCGCGCGGCTTCTCGAGCGGTGGCGCGCGATGACGCGCCGCTCGGCAAGCCGTGAGTTAAACCGAGCCGCGCCTTGGCGCCGCCCGGTACGGGATTCGATCGAAGTCGCGGTTGACCAGGCGTCCGCCGTACTCGGCGATCGGCCAGTAGCGCTCAGCCAAGCGGCGGCGAGTTAAGACGACATCGATAAACGGAACTGGAGCTTAAAAAAATCCGCGCGTCCGAAACCGAAGTCGGCTCGCCTTGCTGCCGTATCCAGGCGCAAAAAAAACCGCCGGCCGGAGGACGGAGGCCGGTCGGTAAGCGGGCAAGTTCGGAGGTGCGCCGATTCGAAAACAGACGGCGAGCAAGCGTTGCGCCTAGCGGCGGCTTAGTAAAGATGGTAGGAGTTTCGCGGAGTGCGTTACCAGCGAGAGCTAAGGATTTCGCGCCTGTCACCACGGTCTACCCCCTTGGAAGGCGTTAGTAGGTTGCCAATAATGTGAATCGTAGACCAAAATTTTTTTTTAAGCGGTGAATTTTTTCACTCAATTACGCCTATGGGACATTGCAAAATGTTCCAGCTCCCGTTCCATAAAATAAGCCTACATTTCGTAACGTTGACTTTATTCGGGTCTGGAGTTAGCTTGCAGACTCCGTTTCGACACTCGCGCCCCAGCCGAATCCGGTCCGGCACGCGTCCCCGCCGAGCGGCGCTTTCCCTACAACAACTACAGAAGGGGATTACAGCCATGCACATCTTCCGTTCGTTTCGCACCGCACGTACCTGCCGAATCGGTCTAGCGACACTCGGCCTATGCCTGATTCCGCACTTCGGTCAAGCCGCCGACCACAACGACCCTAACGCGATCAACTCGATTTTCGCCGACATCCCGCCGAGCGCCGCCGATTTGTACGATTTATTCGGCTACCCCAGTGCCGACCAAGGTCAGGGCGAACAAGTCGTCGTGGCCTTGACCTTCGCGTCCATTCCCAAGGCCGGGGTATTCGATACCGACCTGCTCTACCGGATCCAATTCGATCCCGATCCGCGCGCGGCGCTGGGCATGGGCGACCAAATCGATTTGAAAAACCTGCTGAATTACGCCGAGGCGGTCGGCAAGAAATACATTAATTTCAAACCCGGCGAGGTGAGGGTCACGTTCAATCAACAAAACCAAGCGAAACTCGATTTCCTGGGCTTTCCGGGCGGCGACTTCTCGCAGGTGATCGATACCAACAAAGTCGTCGAACTGAAAACGCCGGATGGATTCGCGATCAAAACCTTTGTCGGCGGCCGCGACGATGCGTTTTTTAACGACTTACCCGGCTTTTTCCGATCGATCAATTACGCGCCGCAGTACTACCACGTACCGGTCAAGGACAAAAAATCCGCCGAGGCCCGGATTCCGAAAACCTTGCTTGAGCTGGAGGGCAATAGCTTCTTCAACTACGATAAAAACTTGCCGGAATGGGGTATCACGGTCAAAAAGGACCTACCGAAGCAGCCAATGACCTGGAACGGCAACCGCTTCTACAAGGATGCCAACGGTAATTTCCGCTTCGTTTATACCGGCCAGGACGCCCGCGCCGGCGGCAACGTCAACGCGATTGTGTTGGAACTGCCGCTGAAGTTTTTGACCAAAACCCCGGAAACCGAACGCATTGTCCGGACATGGGGCGAAAGTTGGATGCTGCGCGCATCGGCGAAGGCCAAGGCGATTCCGGAACATTCGCAATGGTCGTTGCTGGCCAAGCTCGGCGGCGCGCACGAATCGCCGGCGCCGGTGGCCGGCTTCAACAACCGCCTCAGCGATTACAAAAAAGTCGACGTGGACGGCGTACCCTTCCTGGATGCCGCGCTGAATCTGCGGGAAGACGAAAAGCAACTGGCCGACAACGTCAAACTCGGCGAAGTCTACGTCAAGCGCTTTGCCCACTTGGGCTGGGGCTTCGGGCCGTCGATCAACGCACTGGGGCTGAACAGTTGCTTCGACCATTCCAACGCGCCGGTCTCGGTGTTCAAGACCTACGATCTGGCGATCGAGGCCTTCAAGCGCTCCAAAAAGTGTTTTTTCCAACGGGTCAACATGCCGGACAACAGCTGGAACGTCAAAGGCCTGGACATCAAACCGCCGCGCACCTTCGAAATCTTTATTCCGAACGTGGCGTCGATAGACATGGATACCAACGGCTCGTGGCCCTTCGGCCGGCGCCTGGAAGACCAGGTGGCGACGCGGTTTTTGTCCTTGTTTCTGGACATGGAAAACGGGTGCGGCGGCAAACCCTGCAGCGTGGAATCCTTGAACAACCCGGCGCTATGGGCTTCCGCCCCAATCGAGCCCAAAACCACGCCGAATCCGGTCAAAAACGACAAGCCGTTCTTAACCGAATTCCCGTATCTGGCCGAGCCCTGGTAAGCCGTTACCGAAGCCATGCACCGACCGGCAGGCGCGCCGCGTGGCGACCGCGTCCGCTCGCGAACCCGGTCAGCCACGAGAATGGCTCTCGCGGTGGCGGGCTGGATGCTGGCCGCCTGGGCGGGGCTGGCATTGGCACTGTTCGGCGCTTTCGAAACCACCGATTATCGTCGCGATTGGTCGAAGCTGACCGATTTAGCGGCCGGTACTTCGGGCGAAAGCCCGATCAATCAGGCGATGTTGGCCGCCCAACGCTACTGGCTGAGCGCCACCCCCGGCGACCGCGCCACCGTCGAACAACGCTTGACGGCGGCGCGGCGCGCGGCGCCGGATAGCCCGGCGCTACGGATGCTGGAGGCCCGCTGGGCCGCTCACCACCATAAACCCGCCGAAGCAGCGGTTCATCTAGCCGAACTGGCCGCACAGGCCAATTGGGACGACACGCCTAGCCGGCTCGGCTTGGCGATCGACATCGCCTTGCAGCAAGGCCGCATCGAAGATGCTCAAAAGTTGCTGACCGAATCGGCTCGGCAAACCGACTGGGCGCTGTTGGCCCAATACGCGTTGCTGATGGACAAAACCGGGCAAACCGAACTGGCCGATCGAGCCTATCAAGATGCCGAGGATTTGCTGTCCTCCAAGGCAATGCGCGATTTTGCCTGGCTGGAATTGCAGCGCGGCTACCTGGCATTGAGCCACGGCGATGCCGGCGCGGCCGAGGCGCATTACCGGCTGGCGCTACGCGCCTACTCCGGTTATTGGCTGGCGGCCGATTACTGGGGCGAATGGATGGCGGCGCAACGGCGTTACGCCGAAGCCGTGGCGGTTTATCGGCAATTGGCGCTCTGCACCCGCAAGCCGGAGTTTTATCAAAGCCTGGGCGATCTTTACCAATTCCTGGGCCAATCCGAGCCGGCGAAATACTGGCACGACAAGGCTTTGGATTTTTACCTGGATGCCACCCGCAATGGCCAAACCCAGTACTACCATCATCTGGCGGCCTTGTACGCCGACGCTTATCTGGACGGCACCAACGCCAGCGCTTGGGCGCGACTTGATCTCGAACAGCGGCCGAACGCCGTGAGCCACGATGCGTTGGCCTGGGCGCTGTTCCGCGACGGACAAATCCAGGCGGCGGTCGTTCACGCCCGTGCCGCGCTGAGCTACCGCTGGGAAGACGCCCATCTATACGGCCATGCCGGCATGATTCTGCTGGCGGCCGGATTCGACGCCGAAGGCCGGGCGGCGTTGGAACGCGCCCGGCAAATCAATCCGCATTACGACGATTTCCATGCGCATCGCTAGCCTTTGCCGGCTTTGCTTGTTGTGCTTCTGTCTGCAAGTGGCCGGCGGCTTGGCGGGCCGGCCTAGCTTTTCCCATCCGATTGCGCAAGGTTCGGCAACCTTGCATATCGGCACCGAGCAAACCTTGTTGGAGATGACGGTGCCGCTGGAGCAAATCGTCATCGCCAACCGAAGCACGCCGGCCGATAGCGGCATCGACGCTCAAGCGCTGGATCGACATGGCGACTATCTGCTGGCCCACCTGCGCCTTACCGCCGATTCCGTAACGTTGACCGGGAAAGTCGTGTCGGCACCGACTACGCTCAACCAGGCGTTGGTCTATCGGCTAACCTATCCGCTGCCCGTCGAAAGACCCGGCGTCGTGGAGATCGGCCAAAACCTGCTGAGGGAAATCGAGTTTGCGCCGGGCAATCCGTGGGAAGTCAGCTACCGCTTGAGCGTTTATCGAGACGGGCACTTGGTCAATCAAGCGTTGCTGGCTTACCAAGAAATACTGAGACTATCGTTGGACGCGGCCGGCTTCGACAGTAGCTTGGGCTGGGATTACACGGTTCAGGGCTGGCTGCACATCCTGCACGGCTACGACCACTTGCTGTTCGTCGCCGGCCTGGTGCTGGCAGTCGGTTCGCTGCGCGAATTGGCGATCATCGTGTTGCTGTTCACCCTGGCCCACGGATTGACGATGACGCTGGCGGTACTGGATTGGTGGCGGGTATCGCCGCGATTGGTCGAGCCTATGATTGCGTTCAGCATCGTCGCGGTGTCGATGCAAAACATCGTCTGGCCCCGTCTCAGCCACGGCAAACCCAGGCAAGCGATTGCATTCGGCTTCGGCTTGTTTCACGGTTTGGGATTTGCCGGCGGCTTGTTGGACAGCATCGCCGCGCTATCGGCCGAGCAAGTGGCCTGGGCCGTCGCCGCGTTCAGCCTGGGCGTGGAGCTGGGCCATTTGAGTGCCGTGCTACCTTTATATTACGGGCTGGCCTTGGTTGGAAATCGCGGCGCGGCGATACCGGCACTCAGCACTTTACAGCGACTCGGCTCCCTGTTGGTCGGTATCGCGGGCCTGCTGTATTGCTATTACTCGGTCAGCGCCGCTTTGGCCTGACTAGCTTGGTTCGCGGGGACCAACAAGACTTGCAACAGCCGGGCATTGCCAATCCGCGCCAAGCATGCCAAATTGGCGGCATGCTTAAATCATCATCCGTTCCGCTGGAACCCACCCAACAACCGGTCACCAAGTTGAACGGCATAGGCGCGCAATCCGCCGCGCGCCTGGAGAAGCTGGGCATTCGCACGCTACAGGATTTGCTATTCCATCTGCCCTTGCGCTATCAAGACCGCAGCCGAATCACGCCGATCGGCGAATTGTTACCCGGCACGTCGGCACTGGTCTGCGGCACGGTGGAGTTTATAGACGCCATCCAACGCGGCCGGCCCAGCCTGATTTGCCGGATCGGCGATGCCAGCGGCAGCTTATCGTTGCGGTTTTTTCATTTCTCGGTGCAACAAAGCCAACAGCTCAAGCCCGGTACCCTGATCGGTTGTTACGGCGAATTGCGTTACGGCTACTCCGGTTTGGAAATGGTGCATCCGGAATACCGGATCGTCCAGTCCCCGGAGCAACTTTGCGAACCGACGCTGACGCCGGTCTATCCGTTGACCGAAGGCGTGCCGCAAACCACGCTACGCAAGGCGGTCAAACAGGCGCTGACTTTATGTTTAAGCGAAGGCGGCGGTATCCGCGACTGGCTGCCGGCCGCCGTGTTGAGCCGTAATGGTTTTCCGCCGTTAGCCGAGGCCTTGCAAACCCTACACAATCCGCCGCCGCACTTAAACATTGCCGAGCTCAGCGACGGCCAGTCCCCTGCCCTAAGGCGATTGGCGTTCGAAGAATTTCTGGCTCATCACCTAGCGCTCCTACAAGGCAAACAAAGCTTTAAACGCTGGCGAGCGCCGGAATTTCATTTCGAAAACGCAGCCAAGCAAGCCTTTATCGAACGGCTGCCGTTTCGGCTGACCGGCGCCCAGCAACGGGTTAGCGCGGAAATTCAGGCCGACTGCGAGCAGCCCCAACCGATGCTGCGGCTGGTGCAAGGCGACGTCGGCTCGGGCAAGACCGTGGTCGCCGCGCTGGCGGCCTTGATGGCGCTGCACAGCGGCTATCAGGTCGCGGTGATGGCGCCGACCGAGTTGCTGGCAGAGCAGCATTTCCGCAATTTCTCGACCTGGTTTGCCGACACCGGCTATCCAGTGCATTTCTTGACCGGCCAGCTCAAGGGCAAGGCCAGACAAGCCACCCTGCAAGCGCTGGCCGACGGCGGCGCCGGCATCGCGGTCGGCACCCACGCGCTGTTTCAGGACCAGGTGCAATTTCACAAACTGGGACTGATCGTCATCGACGAACAGCACCGTTTCGGCGTGCATCAGCGCTTGGCCCTGCGGGAAAAAGGCAGCAACACCGGCATGCGGCCTCACCAATTAGTGATGACCGCGACGCCGATTCCGCGCACGTTGGCGATGCTGCAATACTCCGATCTGGATATTTCGATCATCGACGAGCTGCCGCCCGGCCGCCGGCCGGTGACGACTAGCGTCCTACCCGCCGAGCGGCGCGAGCAAATCATCGCCCGCATCGGTCACTGGGTCGTTCAGGGCCGCCAAGCCTATTGGGTGTGCACCTTGATCGAAGAATCCGAGCAAATGCAATGCGAAGCCGCCGAGAAAACCGCGGTGTTATTGACACAAGCGCTGCCGGCCGTACGCATCGCCTTGGTACACGGCCGCATGAAAACGGTGGACAAGGACGCCGCGATGCAGGCCTTCAAGCGTCACGAATGCGACTTGTTGGTGGCGACCACGGTCATCGAAGTCGGCGTGGACGTTCCCAACGCCGGCTTGATGATCATCGAAAATGCCGAGCGCTTGGGTCTATCGCAATTGCATCAATTGCGCGGCCGAGTCGGCCGCGGCGACCAGGAAAGCTTCTGCGTCTTGATGTATCAAGCCCCGTTATCGCTACTCGGCAAACAACGCCTGGGTATCTTGAAGGAAAGCCACGACGGCTTCGTGATTGCCGAAAAAGACCTGGAATTGCGCGGTCCCGGCGAAGTGATGGGCAGCCGTCAGACCGGCCAGATCCAATTCAAAATCGCCGATCTGGGCCGCGACCGTCACTTGCTGGATTTGGTGGCACCCACGGCCGCGGAATTGCAAAAGCTGGCGCCGGAAGCGATCGCGCCGCTGATCGAACGCTGGATAGGTCGCAACGAAACCGGCGAAATAGGTTTGATGCACGCGCCGTGACGGATGCGTCCGTCGGCCTGTGCGTGGACCAAGATGGACACAGGCTTGGGTTTTTAACAGCGCCGAGTTCTACGAAAACCTCGCCGAGTCCGGTATTAGCCTTTGCACCAGAGATTGTTCAAATCGACCCGGTAAAGTGTTGCGGGCTGTGGTGTCTGCAAACTCTGCAATTTATTCTTCAGGCTTGCCGGCAAGAATGTCGCCGAATTTAAAACGAGCGTGAGTAAAGCTCGACTATTTCCGCTATCCGCCGGGCTTAAAAGCGTTCCGTCCCGCCAACAGTTGGGGGCTTTTTCCAGTTTAATATCTCTGGGACTCCATCCCAAGGTTTCGCGATCAATAACTGCGTAGGCTTCCTCGGAATTCGAGGATGTGAGTTCGGAGGTAATATCGGCGAAATCGTTTATTCGCAGTCGATCACAGGTGTCGCCGCCCAGCAATGCGTAGACGCAGGCGATGTTCCGATTATTGACCGAACCTAAAACAAGCCTTTGGGGATGTTGTTCCGCGAACGCCACCAGCGCTCGACTATTCGCGGTAAACACTTGGTAAGCCTGCTGTTCCAAAAACGACAAACCGATGCCCCCGGCCAATGCTAAAAAAACCAAGAAATGGCCCAGTTTGCGTGGCAAACGCTGAATCGCGATACCGGCGAAAACCGCGATCGGTGCTAGAAACAAGGTTAAATAATTGGATTGTTTCATTGCAAATTTTAGCGGTGCCAACGACACCGGAAAAAACGAGAGCACCAATAACAAGGAAACTAGCCAATAAGCGGCATAGGCAACGGCGCTAACGGACCGTTCGGAAAATATTGTTTTGATAGTCGCGCAGATACCGTACAACGCCAATACCGGTATTAACCAGGTATGTTTAATATCGAAAAACAAATAATAAAAATAGTACCAGGGACTATCTTCGCCTTGGTTTCCGCCAATAAAGCTACGATTAAGCTGACCGATGACGGTTTTAAAAGCGTGCAGCGGATCGCCCGCAATCATTGTCATCAGCGCAAAGTGAGCCAACAGCATCACCAGTCCGCCAAAAACCAAATAAATCCAGCCAAACTTCCAACAACGAAAAATCAGCGGGTATAAAAGAAATGCACTAAAAGTTAATACCGCCAACTCCTTGACCCAAAATACACAACCTAACGCGATACCGGTCAGAAAATAAGCCAATTTATTCCCGGTTGTTTCGGCCTTAAAAAACGCAATGAAGCTAGAGGTCAAAAACATCGACACCACGGGATCGGCATGTAGCCGTGTGGAAACGGCCACATGCAAGGGCATCAACGCCAGAAAAAGTGCCGAATAAATCGCCGTTTTGTGGTTGATCCCGTTCCAAACAAATCGAAATACCAAAGCTATCTCAATTAATGAACATAGCAAAGGCCATAAATTGGCTGTAAAAAGATTCACTCCAAACAGATAGAGAATGAAACCGGACGGAATATTGTAACCGTAGCGTAATGCGCCGTTGTAATTCGCGCTAGCCCATTCGCCGTAGGTAACATCAAGCGAGCGGCGGAGATAAACCAGATCGTCGGAACCGAAAGGCCCGTTAAAAAACACCAACCTTGTCGTCAACGCAATCGACAGGATAATAAACAGGTATAGAGAAAAGCGGTATCGCCGGTCCAAATAAGCGATGGGAAAGTTTGCAATCATTATCAACGAATCTCTTCGATAAAGAATCTTGGCCGTTGCTTGGTTTCCATGTAAACCTTGGATAAATATTCACCTAAGATGCCTATGCTCAACAACTGTATTCCACCGATAAAATAAATGGGCAAAACAGTAGAGGCCCAACCTGGAATTGTCGCTTCCAGAGCGAATTTAGCCACAAAAATCCAAACGACCATCGCTAAACTCGCCAAACTGACGCCAAGACCAATCCAAGTAATCATCCGCAACGGCACCACGCTGAACGAAGTGACGCCGTCGGCAGCCAGTGCCAACATTTTACTTAGCGGATACTTGGACTCGCCGGCAAACCGTTCGCCGCGTTCGTAATAGACTGTCGCGGTGTTAAACCCGAGCTGTGGAATGATGCCTCGCAAAAACAAGTTAACTTCGTTGAAGTCTTTTAAGCAATCGATCACTCGTTTGCTCATTAATCGATAATCGGCATGGTTATAAATAATATCGACACCCATCGTTTTCAACAACTTGTAATAAAGTTGCGCGGTCACTCGCTTAAAGAAACTATCGGTCTCTCGCGAGGATCGGACGCCATACACGATTTCGCAACCTTCGTTAAATTTATAAATCATTTCTTTAATAACCTGAATATCGTCCTGCAGGTCCGCATCGATCGATACAATTGCTTCGCCATCCGCATTAAAAAGTCCGGCAATTAATGCATTCTGATGACCGCGATTTCTAGACAACTTAATCCCTCGAATACACGCATTCTGTTGATTAAATTTCGAAATCAGTTCCCAGGTTTTATCTTTGCTACCGTCATCAACGTAATAGATAAAGCTATCCTTCGACACCAAGCCAAGCTCTTGCATCTCCTTCATTAACTCAAGCAACCGGCTATTCGTTTCGGGTAATACTTCTTCTTCGTTGTAACAAGGCAGCACTATCGACAATTTAGTATTCTTAAAAGATAGTTTAGGCTTAACGATATTTTCTATCGTTGACGTCTCGGGTTGAACCGCGCGTTTCCTAAAAATGACTATTTTTTGAATAAAGTAAGAAAGCACCGTCATTGGTGGCACCGCGATAGCGCCCGCTTGGTAGGCATCGAAGCCTTGGTTAATAAAAAACTCGATCAGACGAATGTTAAAAATATAAAGCAAGGCCCAACAAAATGCGAAACGGAAAAATAACTTGCCATTCGTATTCCGAAATACGAAACGCCCCTGAGTAATAAAGCTGAAGATAATACCAAGAATCAAAGCCGCCAAATTGGCTAACTTATAGTTTAATCCAAAGAATAATAGTAGAGCATAAACGGAGTAGCTGAACCCGGTATTGATCGTACCAACAACTAAGAAACGAAAAAACTGTGCATTAAATAGCTTGAATGAGCGGCCAGCACCCGAACTCCTTTTATTCAGATCCGCTTGAGTTGAATTTTCAAGCTGACGAGTCTGATTGTACTTTTTTCGCTTTGTCATAGCTCAACGCTGAAATTTTTAGAATGAATTTTATTTTATTATTTGCAGCTCTGATTAAGCTGAAAATTGTATTAGGCCAGCCGACAAACCCACATCCTATAACACGGATAAGATTTTATGATTGCTGTTCACAAGCGCTTGCTAATCCTTTGTTGATTTTCCAATTCAGCAAGAAAATAAGATACCTGATGGGATACATCCAAACCGGGCTGAAGATTTTGAAAATTCCGCGAACATGCCGACACTGGACGGCTTGTGCTTCGTCTAGCGACGCCCGGCGGTTGGCTATCGTTAACGACCCGGCATGCCAACAAAACGCCGCCAAGACCTGTTCTGTTTTAACGAACGCACCTACTCGCCGTAATTTCAGCAGCAGGTCCAAGTCCATCGTGTACTTTAATGTTTCATCCAATCCGCCAACCTCGGTTAACGCGCTACGCCGAAACAGGCAGGCTTCTTGCTTAATCAAACCAGGAACAAACTGCAATAAAAACGGCGCCGCGAACGGCGGACGGCGGGTAAAAAGCAAACTCCCGCTGCTATCGACATAATCGCAAGCGCCATAAGCAACGACGGCGGAAGCATCGCTGCCCAGCAAAGCGCTCGCGGTGGCCAGCGCCCCAGGACGCAGCATATCGTCGTCGCCCAGCCAGCCCGCATAGCGATGCACCGGCAACGCTTCCGAGAATCCGGCGTTCACCGCCGCTGAAATTTTTCCTGGATGCACCAAGACTCTTGCACCAAAAGCAGTTGCAATCTCTGAAAGCTCCGGTGTTTGAGCGGTAGATACCAACACGGTATCCACTAAAACACCTGCCTGGTCTTTAATAGACGACAGCGTTCTTCGCAGCGTGTCAAGCCGCTCGCCTAAGGTTGGTATCACAATCAAAATACGGGATAACTCGATATTTTCAGATGTCACTAACTGATTTCCTACAATGGGTATTTTTACTAAAACCTTATTATTTTGTTGACCGAATCAAACAGCATTCGAATCTTGAGAGCCTCAGATATCGCGACGCGTCGCTAAAAGCTCAATCGAACGATAACGCGGAATTGGCAACGCAAGTTTCTCTATCCACGCATACGCCGGGTTTAGGAAAATTCTCTGAACCTCTTTAATCGGTCTCCAGGCATGCAAAAGCCTGACGACAGGATGAGCAATCGGAAAAATCAAACGGGTAAGGCATTGATCATTTACGGTAAAACCACTGGCTTCTAATAATTTAACCACCGAATCCACCGAAGGATATTCTCGAAGATGCGTGGAATCGAGTACGCGCCGCCCGTCCGGCGCCTTGCGAAAATACCATGCGCCCGATTTTCTAATGACGGTACTGAGATACAACCAACCGCCCCGACGGGCGATTCTCGCCAATTCGGCCAGATATTCGAGTTCGTCCGGTACGTGCTCCAAAACCATGGTACTGATCGTCAGATCGACACTTTCGTCGGCCAATCCCGGAATATGGTGTCCTTCGGCCACAATGCCAGGATAGCCGGTTAATTCGCTGAATCGTCGAACGCGAATAGGCGACATATCGACGCCGATTACTCGGCTATTGACAGCGATATGACTATTCTCGGACAACGACCAAACCAAATGCCCATCGCCGCAACCCACATCCACCACGGTGGGATTTGATTGAATTAAACTCAGCGCTTTTACCAATAACGGCGGAACGCGGCGACTAAAAAAATGTATCGATTTTTGGGAATACTCTTCGAAATCCGATTGACTCATAAAACGCTCAGTTACTCTATAGTGCCTGGAAGCTAAGTTCAAACATCGACAGAGCCCTGCCGAAATTCGAATATGAATTCGAATATGCAATTGAATATTTTTAATATAAAAATTATCAGGCTTAATTTTAAATAAATATACCCATTCCATCTAAAGCGGCCCGCCAGCTGATTTCAACACCTCGGATAAGCTAGCTTTCCCGCTTAGACTTGTCAGTTCCGGTTGAAATATAGCCTATTGCAGAAGTTTTCTATAGACAATTTTAGGAGATGCCGTCTCTGTTACGGCCTTGGATAATTTGAAACTGTAAGCGTGCCTTCTTGATTTGGCGGAACATCCCTACGCCCGGCGACCGGTAAGCGCCGTTCTGGTTCTCGGCAGCCAAGCGGTGAGCGCTGGGGCGGGAAACTTGAGAGAAGCGAAGCCGAAGCCATGACTTCGTTTCGGCCAACGCGCGCCCTCAACAAAAACCTGTCCGGCACGCTATCGAGGCTCGGCAGGTAGCCAACCGGTCAGGACCATCAACACCGTGTTTCCTTCGGCGACGACCGCTGGCAATATTCCTTCTAGCTCGGCCCGGCGTTCATCCTTTGGCGCCACTGCTCGACGCGTTGCGTCAGTTCGTCGAGATCTAGCGTCGTCAGACGGCGTTGACTTAATAAGGGCTTGCCGGCTACCCACGCGTCGCTGACTTGATGCCGGCCGGCCGCGTAGACGATTTGCGCGACCGGATGAAAGCACGGCTGAGTTTCCGGGGCGCTTAAATCGATGGCCACGACATCGGCTGCCTTGCCGAGCACCAGCGAACCGATCTCGGTGTCCAAGCCCAGCGCTTTCGCGCCGTTGATCGTCGCCATCTCCAGCGCCGTCCAGGCCGACACCGCACTGGCGTCGCCGGCGACACCCTTGGCCAATAAGGCCGCGGTGCGCATTTCGCCCAGCATATCCAGATCGTTATTGCTCGCGGCGCCGTCTGTCCCCAGCGCCACGTTGATACCGGCCGCCAAGCAGTCCGCCACCGGACAGAATCCGCTGGCCAGTTTCAAGTTGGATTCCGGGCAATGGACAATATGCGCGCCGGTCTCGGCGAATTCGGCGATTTGCTCGGCGGACATCTGGGTCATGTGCACGGCAATGAACGAGGAAGTCAGCAAACCCAGATCGCGCAAACGTTGCAACGGGGTCTGGCCGGTGTTGGCCAATTGTTGTTCGACCTCGTGGGCCGTCTCGTGCACATGCATATGCAGCGTCAAATTCATCTCGTCGGCATAGGTCAGCGCCCGGCTCAGCGGCGCGTCGGACACCGTATACGGCGCGTGCGGCGCGAACGACAGGCTGAGCAGGCTTTCGTGGCGCAATTGTTCGTGCAGGGCCAAGCCCTTGGCCAGATAGGCGTCGGCGTTTTCCGCCCACAGAGTCGGAAAATCGAACACGATCAAGCCGATATTGGCGCGAATTCCGTGTTGCAGCGCTTGTTGCGCGGTGATTTCCGGAAAGAAATACATATCGTTGAAACAGGTAGTACCGCCGCGCAACATTTCGGCGATGGCTAAATCGGTACCGTCGCGCACAAAGGCCTCGCTAGCCCATTGCTGTTCGGCGGGCCAAATGTGGTTCTGTAACCAATCCATTAACGGCAGATCGTCGGCAAAGCCGCGCAGCAAAGTCATCGCCGCATGCGTGTGGCAATTGATCAAGCCCGGAATTAGCGCATGCCGGTCGCGTATCTCCAGCACCCTGGGACGATACTTTCGCAGGGCAAGGTCGCTAGGCAACAAATCGACAATTCTGCCGCCGTCTATCGCTAGACTATAGTTATCGTAAACTACCGAGGCCGGTTCCACCGGTATAATCCATCGGGCCTGAATCAAAAGGTCGACCTGCATGGGTACTCCCGAGCTGAAAAGGCGATGATTATACCGCGCCGCCGTAGGGCCGAGACCAGTCCCCGCCAATCGAGAAGCGTCAAACAACATGTCAGACCCCATTTCCTCGCAGCCAATCGGTTTCTCTAGCGCCGTCCCGCCTCGGATATTCCCGGCCGGGCGCGGCGAAACCTGGCCGCGCCGCAATCCACTCGGCGCTCTGGTGAGTGGGATATGAAAGCGGTAAGGCTGTCGGACTGGTTGATCGGTTTCGGCATCGCGGGGCTTTATGCGTTGAGCGGCCGACTGTCCCTGCTGTATTTCTCCACCGTCAGCGTCGCCAGCGTGCTGTTTTTGCCCAGCGGTCTGGCGCTGGCGACGATACTTCTCGGCGGCCACCGTTATTTGTGGGCGCTCGGGCTCGGTGCGCTGAGTTTAAATCTGTGGCAAGGCCAACCGCCGGCTATCGCGCTGGCCATCTCGGCTGGTAGCATTGCCAGCGCCGGCTTGGGCGCTTATCTGCTGCGGCGAATCGTCGGATTCGACCGCCGCATCCTCAACCTCGCCGATTATTTGTTATTGATCGGCTTCGGCGGACTGGCGTGTACGCTGTCGGCGCTAGTCGGCGCTAGCTGCCTATTGATCAACGGCGTAGTCGATACGGCCGGTTTCCGGATCGCGTTGTTGCACTGGTGGTTGGGCGACACACTAGGCACGATACTGGTCGCGCCGCTGATTCTGGTCTGGCGGGACGGTCTTCGCCTACCGCGCCGCGTCAAGCCGGTCGCCGAAGCCTGCCTGATTCTGGGCTTGAGCGCGCTGGCCGGCCAAATCGTATTTTTAAACTGGTTTCAGGACAACTTGGGCGAATACGCCAAAACGCCGTGGATTTACTTGTTGGTTAGTTGGGCGGCGGTCAGGGTCGGACCGAGAACCACGACCCTGATTCTCGCGGTCATCGCGATGCAAGCCATGGTCGGCATGAACGGACACCATTGGGAAATTTACCAAAACCGGCCGATCGGCCAACCGGAAATCAATTACTGGCTGTTCATGTCGGTACTGTCGGTGATCGGCATGGCCTTGGCCAGTTATTTTTCCGAACGCCAACGGGTGCTCGACGCCTTGGCCGAACACCGCGAACTACTGCGCACCCTACTCAGGGCCATGCCGGACAAAGTCTGGTTCAAGGACCCCAACGGCACCTATCTGCTCTGCAACGCCAGTTTCGAAGCCCTATTCGGCGCCGACGAAGCCAGCATCGTCGGCAAGACCGACTACGATTTCGTCGATGTCGAACTCGCCGACTTTTTTCGGGAACACGACTTCAAAGCCGTCGCTGCCGGCAAACCGATGATCAACCAGGAATGGCTGACCCTGGCCGACGCCAGCCACACCGGGCTATACGAAACCATCAAAACCCCGGTGACGACCGCCGACGGCAAGCTACTCGGCGTATTGGGCATGGCGCGCGACATTACTCAGTTGTACCAAGCGCAACGGGCCCTGGACCGGCGCATTCAAGAGCAAGCCTGCTTACACGCGGTGTTTCGCGCCACCGAAAATTTGAACCTGCCGTTGCCGGACGTGCTGCAAGCGGCTGTCCAGGAACTACCGGCCGGTTGGCCTTACCCCGATTTCGCGGTCGCGGCGATACGCTGGCGAGATCTCACGTTTCGCAGTGGCGACTGCTCGGCCGACGCAGCTTGGATCAGCGCCCCGATCCGCGTCGGGACACTGAACGACGGCGAAGTTAGCGTCGCCTATGCGATACCGCCGCCCACCCCGGCCGACGCCCCGGCGATGCTGGCCGAAGAGCAACAGTTGCTGAATGCGATCGCCGAGCGGCTCGCTTCGACGATAGAACGCCGCCAAATCGAGGAAAAATCGCGTAAGCGCGAAAAAATCTTTCGGGCCATCGTTTCGCAAGCCTCGGACGCCATCATGCTCATCGATGCCGAGACGCTGGCTTTCGTCGAATTCAACGACGCCGCCTGCGAAAACCTCGGTTACAGCCGCGACGAATTCGCCAAACTCCGCCTGCCGGATATCCAAGCCGACGCCGCGCCAATGCTGGAAAGGCTAGCCCCGACCGAGGGCCGGGACGCCCGGCAATTCGACACGCTCAGCTGTTGCAAGGACGGTAGTCCGCGCGATGTTCACGTCAGCGTCCAAGCGATTCAAATCGAAAATCGGCCGATGTTATCGCTGATCTGGTCGGACATTACCGAACGCAAATCGATAGAAGCGCAATTTCGCAACTTGTTCGAGCACAACCCGGCACCGATGCTGATTTACGAGCGCGGCACGTTAAAGCTGGTGGCGGTCAACGACGCCTTCACCGCGCTGTACGGCTACCGAGCCGACGAAGCGCAACACCTGCTGCTGACCGACTTGTTCGACGCCACGCAGAGACCCAAGATCATCGAGCTCGCCGCCAAACTGCGCGGGTTCGCCAATACCGGCGAATGGCAACATCTGCGCAAGGACAGCAGTGCGGTACCGGTCGTGGTCAGTTCGCACGACATCATCTTCGCCCACCATAGCTGTCGAGTCGTGGTGATTACCGACATCGGCGAACTCAAGCGGGCCGAAACCGAGCTGCGTAATTACCGCGATCATCTGGCCGACTTGGTGCGTTCGCGCACCGCCGAACTGGAACTCGCCCGCGAGGAAGCCGAAAGCGCCAATCGCGCCAAGAGCGCTTTCCTGGCCAATATGAGCCACGAAATCCGTACCCCGATGAACGCGATTCTGGGCATGGCTCACTTGCTGCGCATGGAGATAACCCAACCCAGCCAACGCGATAAGCTGGAAAAAATCAGCGTGGCCGGCAAGCACTTGCTCGGTTTGATCAACGATATCCTCGATCTGTCGAAAATCGAGGCCGAACGCATGACCTTGGAGAAAACCTCGCTGAATATCGCCGCCATCGCCGATCACGCCTGCAGCATCGTCGGCGAGCGCGCCGCCGCCAAGCGCCTGAGCTTGACCCACGAAACCGATCCGCCGCTGAACACCTTGATACTGCTCGGCGATCCGCTGCGCATCTGCCAGATCTTAATCAACTATCTGAGTAATGCCGTCAAATTCACCGAACAGGGCCGGATCGTGCTGCGCAGCCGCCTGCAATCGTGCGACGAGCATCAATGCTGGGTGCGTTTCGAAGTCGAGGACAGCGGTATCGGCATGACGCCGGAACAGTGCGCGCGGGTATTCAACGCGTTCGAGCAGGGCCAATCCTCGACCACCCGCCGCTACGGCGGCAGCGGCTTGGGCTTGGCCATCAGCCGCCACTTGGCGCGGATGATGGCCGGCAACGTCGGCGTCGACAGCCAACCGGGCCAGGGCAGCACCTTTTGGTTCGAAGTTCCGCTGCAACGCGAGCTGAACCCTAGCGCGCCGATCGCCCAAGTGCCGGCGCCCGATTTCCGTCGCTCGGCCGAGATTTTGTTGGTCGAGGACAACGATATCAACCAAGAAGTCGCCAAGGCCTTGCTGGAAAGCGTCGGCTTGCGAGTCGACGTGGCCGAACACGGCCAACAAGCACTGGAAATGGTCGAGCTACGCCGCTACGACCTTATTTTAATGGACATGCAGATGCCGGTCATGGATGGCCTGCAAGCCACCCGCTTGATTCGGAACACCGACCACGGCCGCGAGCTACCCATCGTGGCGATGACCGCCAACGCCTTCGAGGAAGACCGCCAAGCCTGCCGCGACGCCGGCATGAACGATTTTCTGGCCAAACCCTTCGATCCGGACCTGTTGTTCGATGTGTTGCGGCGCTGGATTCCCGCCGCCGGCACCAGCGCCCGCGACGTCGATCCGCCGGCGGCGGCCGCGCCGATTTCGCTCGACACCTTACGCGAGCGGCTGCGGGAACTGGCGATATTGCTAGCGGGCGGCAATTTGAAAGCCGCCGACGCTTGGCGCGACCTCAAGCCGGCGCTGGCCCGCGTGGTCGCGGCCGAAGCAATCCAAACCATGGACCCATTGGTCGAAAAATACGACCTGCCGCGGGCCTTGCACTATTTACGGGGTTTAATAGCGCAATATCCCGGCCTGGACGACGAAAGCGGTTAAAGTGGGCCCTCCTCGCCCGGTCAAGCCGAACGCCGGCCTATCGAAGCGGGCCGGAATCGGCTTAAAATAGTCGAAACGCTCAGGTAAAATCTTCGACTTCCCGAACCGTTGCCTGACGACAGCGACTAAATTCTGCTTTGTCGGATTTGTTCAAGACCGTCATGCCCGCCGGGAAACGGGCATCCAGCGCCATGGAGGGTAGGCTTAAATCCATTCATGGAGTCCGGGTTCGCTCCGCGCTCTAACGCGTCCGGCAATCCATGCCGGAATGACAATGCTTATTGAATAATCTGACAAAGTAGATCTAAGCCAAGCCCCCTTTTCCGACAACATACATCTTACGCATGAGCTCTCAATTATCGGTACAAGCCCTACAGTGGACCGGCTCCAGTCTGAACGTCTTGGATCAACGGGCCTTACCGGCGCATATCCGTTACGACGAATACCGCGATGCCGCCGGCGTGGCCGACGCGATCGTGTCGATGCGGGTGCGCGGCGCGCCGGCCATCGGCATCGCCGCCGCCTACGGCGTCGTACTGTCGGCCAAATATCACTACCCGGACCCGACCTGGCAAGACAAAGTCGCCCGCGACATCGACCTGCTGGCCGCATCGCGGCCGACCGCCGTCAATCTGTTCTGGGCACTGGCGCAAATGCGCGACGTGCTGGCCGCCGCACCCGCCGACCCGCTCGCGGCGCTCGCCGCCAAAGCCGAAGCCATCCATGCCGACGACATCGCCGCCAATTATGCGATGGGCGAACGCGGCGCCGATTTAATCGGCGGGGCTTGCTCGGTACTGACCCATTGCAATGCCGGCGCGTTGGCCACCGGCGGTTACGGCACCGCGCTGGGCGTGATCCGTAGCCTGCACCGGCGCGGTCAGATTAACAAAGTCTACGCCGACGAAACCCGCCCCTGGCTGCAAGGCGCCCGGTTGACGGTTTGGGAACTGGCCCAGGACGGCATTCCGGCCACGCTGATCGCCGACTCGGCGGCGGCCTGGTTGATGAAGTCAGGCAAAATCGACTGGATTGTGGTCGGCGCCGACCGGATCACCGCCAACGGCGACGTCGCCAACAAAATCGGCACCTATTCGCTGGCGGTGCTGGCCAAACGCCACGGCGTCAAGTTGATGGTGGCCGCGCCCTCCTCCACGCTGGACCTGAGTCTGGCGACCGGCGACGCGATCGAAATCGAAGAACGCAATCCCAACGAATTGCTGGCCGATTGCTATTTGGGCGGCGATTCGCTGGTCGGCGCCTGGAATCCGGTATTCGACGTAACGCCAGCCGAATTGATCACCGCCATCGTCACCGAACGCGGTGTCGTCGTCGATCCCGGCCTGCACGGGGTAAGGAGTTTGGCGCCATGAACGCTATCCGCGACGCTAACAGCCCGCTGCTGGCCGTCGGCTGTTTGCTGGACGGCCTGAAATTACTGACCCGCGCCGAACTGCGCCAGTATTTGCTGATTCCGCTGTTGATTAATACGGTGCTGTATACCGGCGCCTTCATCCTCGGCTATCACTCGGTGTCCGCGCTGATCCACCAAGCGATTCCCGACTGGCTATCCTGGTTGAGCTGGATACTATGGCCATTGTTTTTTATCAGCTTCTTGCTGATCGGCTTCTTCACATTCACGCTGGTCGCCAATTTGATCGCCGCGCCCTATTACAGCCGCCTGGCCGCCAAAACCTTGTCTCTGTTGCACGGCCACGCGCCGGTCGCTGCCGACGCCGGCTGGGACCGGGTGTTTTTCGGCGAACTGAAGCGCATTGGCTATCTGTTGCTGCGGGTGCTGCCGCTATTGGTGCTGTTTCTGATTCCGGTGGTGAATCTGATCGCGCCGGTGCTGTGGGCGGCGTTCGCGGCCTGGGGCATCGCGATGGAATTCATCGCCTATCCGCTGGAAATGCGCGGCCAAACCTTCGACGCGCAAAAGCGCTTCATGCAACAGCGGCGCTGGAGCATGTTGAGCTTCGGCGCGCTGACCGGCCTGGGCCTGACGCTGCCCATCGTCAATCTGGTGATGGGCCAGACCGCGGTGATCGCCGCGACCGTGTACGTGGACCGGGTGTTACCGCCGGCCGGCGGCGACGAAGCGAACTGACGGCGCGGCGATGCAGCAAATCCTGGCCATTGCCCTGGGCGGATCGATCGGCGCGGTCAGCCGGTTTTTACTGGCGAACGCGATCTACGCGCTGCTCGGGCGCGGCTTTCCGCACGGCACCTTGTTCATCAACGTGTCCGGCTCGTTTTTGATGGGGTTTCTGACCGAATTGATGCTGCAACGTTTTGCGCTGGCGGTGGAATGGCGGGCGGCCATCCTGGTCGGATTCCTGGGTGCCTACACCACGTTTTCGACCTTCGCCATCGAAACCCTGTATCTGTTCGAGGCCGGCAGTTTACTGAAGGCTTTTTTGAATATTTTACTGAGCACGGTGTTATGCCTGGTGGCCTGCTGGGTGGGACTGATTTGGGGCCGCACCTTGTTCGCCGACACCTTATACCCCTGGCTCGGCCACGGTCTGCGCTACGGCGAAATGGCGCTGGCGCTTTTGTTGGCCTTGCTGATCGCCGCCGGCACCGAATGGTTGCTGCAACTGGGCGCCTACTCGGCCGAATGGCGAGCCTCGATTTACGTCGTGCTGCTAGGGCTATTGACCGTGGTCTCGACGCTGAGGCTGACGTTGGGATTGCCTGAGATTCGCCTGGAGTTCCAGGGCTTGTTGAGTTTGTTTGTCGTCAATGCGATGCTCGGCGTCGCGACGGTCTGGTTGGGTTCGCGCTTGGGGAATTGGCTATGGCAATGGAAACCGTAACGTTGGCGCGGATTTATCTGCGCGAGGGCGAACACCTGCTGGCCCGGTTGTTGGATACTTTACGCGACGAACGCGTGCGCGGCGTCACGGTGCTGCGCGGCATCGCAGGCTTCGGCGCCGACCGGGAAATCCGCACCGCCGCACTGGCCGATCTGGCGCTGGACCTGCCGCTGGTGGTCGAGTTTTACGACCGCCCCGAGCGGGTTGGCGCTATCCTAGCCCACTTGGAAATTCAAGGCGGCTTGGCGCACATCGTCAGTTGGCCGGTCACTTTGCATACACCGGAAGCCGACGCGCGTTAACACCCTAACGATCATGAAACGGTTGCCTCCGCCCAGCCAATGAACGTCAACCGCATCGGAGCGACTTTAGCCGCGATCGACAGCGCTTTCACACCGGATTTCGGGGGACGCCTTGCTTGCGAGCGTTCTGGGGCCACCTTTGTTCGTATGAACGCGTGCTCGATAACCGCCACGGACGCGACCCCGAGCGCCGTCAAAGCACCCTAATCCCGGAACTCGATTCACCAACCTTCACTCTTTGAACAGGACAGACCATGAAATACAGCCCTTGTATCGACCAATGCACCAGCGACGGCAGCCATTGCCAAGGCTGCGGCCGTTCGCACCAGGAAATCGCCGACACCAAGAAACTGGTCAAATCCATTGTCGAATTCGTGCAACAACAGCAATACGACAATCCGGAAGACTTCGTGGCTAAGATAGGCAAAAGCGTACTGAAGAAACTTGCCAAGGCCGCCGAGGAAAACGCCGGCTGACGCGGCAAGTTCGGCCGCTGTAATTTTTGATGGCCGCCGACGTGCTGTAGAAAATTGGTAGTGTTGGAGCGGTACGAGCCGCTCTGACAGGCACCTTTGAAAATTCAATCCACATTCGGCGCGTTGGCTCGGAAAAACGCTTTGGCGATTGTCGGAACGGCTTCAGCCGCGATTGCGGGGGCGAAGTTCGTGTTACGAGAGTAACATTGAACCGTTACGACACGTTTTTTGCGGGGATGAGAAAGTCTGCCGCCTACTGCTACTTTGTCGGATTACTCAATGAACATTGTCATTCCGGCACGGATTGCCGGACCCGTTAGAGCGCGGAGCGAATCCGGACGCCACGGACGGATTTAAACATACCATCCATGGCACTGGAAGCCTGCTTCCCGGCGGGCATCGCGGTCTTGAACAGATCTGAACTAACCAATGCACATTTCGGCAATCGTGGCCCGTGTGCGTCCCCTCGTCCATCAGCACGCACCGAGTTTACCGGCGATATTGACGTCGCGTTCTAAACGGTAGCCGTTAAGTGTAGTCGAGGAATGCTATAGTTTCCCTGTTAGATTTTCACAATTGCCAAATCCGTCCGGACTAGGGACAATGCCGCTCGCATGAAAAATAACAATCAGCGCGGCTAGCCGGCTTCCTCATTCGTCAGCAAATGCCGCCGAGCACTCGGATATCGCGGCATGCAAAACTTCAGTCCTTACGCCAATCTAGCCAACCTCGCTTTTTTCAGAGCGCCGGCCAAACCCGATTTTTCCGCAGTCTTCAAAGCCTGTTGCGACGCTATAAGTCCCGGTCATTTATTCGCGATTCCCAAATTCGACGCCGCGTCCGAACAGGCGTTTTGGCGGGAACGTTACCAAGTATTGCTGGCTCCTCTGAAATGGGCGTTATTACTCGGTGCCGGCGCCTTCCTGGCCTACATCCTGCTGGATTTACACACTGGCGCCGACTCGATCGGCAATACCCTGCCGCGAATGCCCATCATCGCGGTACTGGTCGGCTTGTTCGCATATTTGCAAACTCATGAGGATGCCGTCCGCCAGATTGATACCATCGCTAAATGGAGCGCCGGCCTGTCGGCCGCGAATTTGCTTATCCTGTTCGTCATCGACGGCAAAGCGGCCGATTACCCATCGACCTGGCCCTGTTTACTGCCGATGTACTTTTTTAGTTACGGACAAATGTTCATGTCCTTGCGCGCGACGATCGGCTTCGGCTGGGCCACGTCGATCGCGATGCCGTTGGCCGGCCATGCCTTAGGTGTCGGCGCGGCGGACCTGATCTCGTCGATGATTAATCTGACCATCGTCAACCTGTTCGGCGTCTGCACCCGTTGCCAACTTGAAGCCTACGCCCGCAAATCCTTCCGGGAAAAACGCAATGCCCAGCAAAACGCCGACGACAAAGCGCGCTTCCTAGCGCAAATCGGCCACAACTTGCGCCAACCTCTACAAGCCTTGAATTGTTACGCCTCGGTGATTGAAACCGCCTGCGGCGAGCCGACTCAGGCACATTTAAAACCGCTGGCCAACCGCATGGGTTTGGCCATCGACGAACTGAGCCGCACCATCAACCATATCTTTCAGATCGCCAACGTCGAAAACGGCAAGCAAATCCCGCAACTCGCCAACGTCGATATCAATGTGTTTCTGGCGAGTCTGGAAACCCAATTCGCCCCGCAAACCGCCGCGCGCGGCCTGCGCCTAAAGGTCCGCTTGCGCCGCAAACCGCCTTACAACGTACATACCGATCCCAGCATATTGGCGCAAATCGTCGGCAATCTGATCGACAACGCCATCAAATACACCCGCTCGGGCTGGATCAGCGTGGCGGCGGTCAACATCGGCGCCGGCCGGCTAAAACTGCACATCCGCGACAGCGGCGCCGGAATCCCGGCCGAACTGCGCGACAAGATCTTCGAAGACGCGGTGCGCGGTAAACTCGGACGCGAAACCGACGCCACGACGCCGGGCCTGGGCATCGGCTTGTACTATGCGTCAACGATGGTACAACACTTGCCCAACCACACGATGAACCTTGATTCGCGCCCAGGCCGGGGCAGCGACTTTCAAGTCTATCTACCGATCGCGCACCAACAAGACGCCAACACCGGCGAGCCGGCCGTCACCGGCGACTTCAGCGGCCGCTACGTCTTGATCGTGGACGACGACGCCAAAGCCCTAGACGGCCTGGCCTGCCAGTTGCAAAGTTGGGGTTGTGAAGTGCAAACCGCCTTGTCGTTGGCCGACACCCACATGACACTGGCCGACAATCTGGCGATTCCGGACCTGCTAATTACCGACTTTTACTTGAAACAACACGAAACTGCTCACGACGTCATCGCCGCCGTCCACGCCGACTGCGGCCCGGTGCCGGTTCTGGTGCTCTCGGCAGACGGCATCTCCGAGCAAGACAAGGCACTGTGGCCGGCCCGTACCGGCTTGTTGCGCAAGCCGGCCAGTCCCAAGACGCTGATGGAAGCCATGCTGCGCACGATGGGTGAGACGCCGAATCAGCCTAGCTATTGCCCACTCCCGGCTTACCAAACACAATCCCTCGCACAAACAGCTTGACCAGCAACTCGGTGCGCCGAGTCACGCCGAACTTCAAAAAAATCGGCCGCAGGTGGTTGCGGACGGTTTGCTCCTGAATCGCCAATTGCAGCGCGATTTGCTTATTGCTGTAGCCGCGCGCGATCCAGCGCAAAATATCGAATTCGCGCGGCGTCAAACCCAGACTGGCCGGATCGGTAACCTGGGCCAGTCCGCTCGGCGCACCGGCGTCGCCGGCCGGCGTCTCGCCGGTCACCGTCGCCGGCAAATACACCCGGCCCGACAACAAATCGCGCAAGGCTTCGACAAACCCCTGCCGAGAAATCGTCTTGACCACGAAGCCCATCGCCCCCGCCTTCAAAGCCTGAAACACCAAATCCCGATCGCCGACTCCGGAAAACATCACCACGCACAGCTCCGGAAAATCCGCCTTCAGCTTCGCCAAGCCCTCCAAACCGCTGCAATCCGGCAGTTGCAAATCCAACAACACCAAATTCAACGGCTGGGCGTTGGCAATGGCCAGGCCAGCCGCGAAACTCTCCGCCTCGAACACTTGCACGTCCGGATAAATCTGCTTCAACAAACACGCCACCCCTTCGCGCGCGCAAAAGTGGTCGTCGATCAACAAAATATTCACAGTCTTCATCCCCGTGGCAAGCCTGATTAGAGGATTGTAACCCCGGACAGCCCGCAATAGACCCAGTACATTTGTACTAGTACGGAAAACAAGTGGCTTGGACAATGGCGTTACGGCAGAATCCGTGCAGACCCAAATAACGGACAAACATGGCGACTACACAAACTCAACTCGGTTGGCTACGGGATGTGAGCGTTGCGCGCGATTCTTGCGAACCGCGAGCCGAGGCTGTAACCCGGCCGCGTGCATCGCGGCGATTAACCACCACCGCCAAGCAAAAGCGCAGGCCGTTCGATCCGGGCCTCCGTCCTGCTCCCGGCTGGGATCATGGCGACCAGGATTGCCATACCGACAATGCCATTGTCGGCGCAATCAAACACTTAGAGCGCCTTGCCTTTGGCAAATATCTGGATGCCTCCCGATTGTTTCTTTACAAAGCCACCCGCACCTTGGCCAACGAAAAAGTTGTCGGCGGCCATGCGGTCGTTGCCATTGGCTACGACGACACCAAGAAAATCGGGAAAACAAGGGCGCGTTATCAATTAGAAACTCCTGGGGTGATACTTAGGGCGAAAAAGGTTACGACTGGTTGCCACATAAATATATAAAAGATGGCTTGACGGATGACTTTTGGGCGTTGGTTACGTCGGACCTCGAAGATACAAAATTGTTTAAAGATAGAATAACTTACAAATCCATGTCTATATTTTAATTAATTGCTAATAAAAAATAATTCACCATGAACAGAACAACTTATATTGCGTGCTTGCTATTTATAACTATTTCATTAACATCATGTTCAACCACACATTGGCTTTACAATGACTATGGTGTTTCTGACTTGGAATCATCATATGAAGATAAATCCAAGAATAATACGTTTATTTTACAAAAACTAAGCGAACATAAATTGGTCACGGATGACTGCACAAATAGTACGTTATTCAAAAGCGAAGATACCACCTGGAACAATAAATGTAGCACCCAAAGGACAACAGTAATAGGTGATCTAATTGCTATATCAAACGCCACTTGCGAAGAACATAAGCGGTCAATTTGGGGTAATGATGCAACATTCAATCTTGTCACAGGAACATTAACAAATGCGTTCTCGGGAGCAGCTACTGTGGTCACCGGTGGCGCTGGACAGGCAATTTTAGCTGGATTAGCCCTGTTCTCTAACGCTGAAAGATCACTAGGTAACGAAACTGTTTACAAAAACATGGTTGTGCCAGCGATAGTTCAGAAAATTGATGAATACAGAGCCTCCAAACTACAGGCTCTTAAACAAAACATTTACTTAAAACCTAAACCGTATACCGAGTACCCTTTAAACGTGGCTATTTTGGACTTATCGGATTATCACAATTCTTGTTCTTTTATGTTTGGCTTACAAAAAGCGGTACAAGAAGGAACAAAGGACTCAAGACCCGGACGTATTTCAGAATTAAATAATTTATTAAACAGACTATCAGAACAATTGGATACCAGAAGATATCGCTTAAAGACGGAAAAAGCCGTAAGTACTATTTCAGAAGAAGATCTAAACAAAGACACTCAATATTCGAGTATAAAAAATCGTTATATTGCTATTGCCGAGCAATTAAAAGCTCTAGAGTCTACACCTGCTAACGAATCAAGCTCATCCTCTACTCCAGAAGTTAAACCAGAAGTTAAACCAGAAGTTAAACCAGAAGTTAAACCAGAAGTTAAACCAGAAGTTAAACCAGAAGTTAAACCAGAAGTTAAACCAGAAGTTAAACCAGAAGTTAAACCAGAAGTTAAACCAGAAGATAAACCAGTATAACCTGAACTTTTAATTAAATTACTCAATACGGTATGTTATGTCAGTAGTTTTTAACGACCTATACGATGCAATTGGATTGACAGCAACATTTATTCCATTTCATCAAGGTATCATCGAATTATGGAAACTATTTGGGTCCAGAACCAGAAGATATTGGGAAGCATTAAACTATATAGTGTATGGCACAGAAAACGGATTCGATGATAACGAAGAACTGAAACGCTCTGCATCAGATATTCTAAAAGGATTTGTGGTTGGAATACCGACGACTTTCCCTAAAAGAATTCGTGATCATTATAAGAAATCTGGCAAACAAACGCGTCTAATTCAAAGCTTTTTATTACGCTCGGTTGGAGACAGCCCAATCACAGAGGTGTCAGATGCCGATATTCGCAATGTTTCGGATATATCAAAATTAATGGCACCCTTGGGAGTCCAACAGACAGCTACGGCATTAGATGAACTGATTCGTTTGAATATACGCAATCCTAATGATGCACAAAATATATTAGATGCAGTTCTAACCACCTTAGACGACCATAAGGATAAAATCTTAAAAAATACCTTACGGAACTGGATTAATATCTTAAGTACCGAAGGACAAGATGTAAGCCCTGCTCTATTTTATGTATGGAGGGTTCAGTTTATTGAATCTTTCCTACCTGGAGTAATTCGAGCCGAACGCGAACTCGCAAATGCGCTGAAGTCGGCTGAATTCCGCTATCACAGGCAACTTCGCTCATTTTCGGCGTTTCTTGCATTTATCGAGGCTATTTCAATTAATTTTGTTTTTATTGCGTCATGTTCATTTTATACACAAATCATTGGTTTTCTATTCGGATTTGGCGCTCTCACACTTGGGTCTGAAGCAGGTAAAAGTCTACTTCAAACTATAGTTGGAATTGGCGCCCGATTTAGGAGATAAATATGGCAGATCTTAAGCTGTATCCTGGAGCCATTAACGCTGAAGGCAATACATATTCGTTACGATTAAGAGTTGATGGTTGGCCTGCCCATTTACCATGCAAAGCAAGTAATCACCTAGAAATCGCTCCAAATAGCAATAATGAAAATATAATTGGTCTTGACCCAATACCTGGTGCATTAGGATTGGATAGCCACATCGCTCTAATCACCGGTCTTAAACCAAATGAGAATTACGAGATAAAACCAAAATTCCAAGCGAATAGAGATAAAGAAATTATCCGAATAAGAACCCCTCCTATTTCTTTAGATCATCCTGAAGAAGAGTTGGTTATTGCATTATCATCATGCTATTTTCCATCAGACCAATTTGTTGGATATCCGATAAGGATGAAAAATTTCATAAAAAACAACATCCCTCATCTCAAAATATTTTGTGGCGACCAGATATATGCGGATGTTCCAGCAGCATTCAATTCTATTGCACCAAAATTATTATATCAAATCCGCTACAAGGAAGCTTTTCAAATTTGCCGACTTGGAAACCTTCTCAAAACTGGAGCTAATGTGTTTACATGCGATGATCATGAATATTGGAACGGATATCCCGAAGCAATGCCTTATTTAACGAGAAGCTGGAGTGAGAATAAATCAAATTGGGCAAAATGTGGACAAGAAGCGTTTTGGAGAAATCAAGGTGTAATGAATATGATAGGAGAGTCTCCGCTTGAATTTGAGCGTTGCTGGGCTTCCTACAAATTAGCAGGTATAGACTTATTTATTTCAGATACGCGCACTGACCGTACAAATAGAGATTCCAACAAACCTCACACATTATCTGCCCCGCAAAAGTTAGCGTTAATATCATGGATTAATACAGTTGAACGAATTGGCTTGCTGGTCATTGGTCAACCATTGATGCTAAGGTCAACTAAATTTGATAACGCACTAGAAGACTATAGCCTAGAATATAATGAATTACTTGATGTTCTCGTGAAAAATATTAACGAACGAGCAGTAAGCTTTATTATCCTCACAGGGGATATTCACTGGGGGCGCTTAGTTTATTGGGTTTCGCCAAAAAATAGCCAAGCCAAACTGATTGAATTTGTATCATCCCCGCTGGCGAGAGTGGGTGGAATTAAAAGCTTGCTAAGCACTGAATATAACGTTGGCACACCAGAAGATGTAACACTAGACTTTAGTGAATTCTATACATATACAAATAAACTACCTGGATTCATGGGCGTAAGAGCGTTTTCTACAAACGCCAATAATTTTGGAATATTGAAAATAAACAAGCCTTATAAAAATTTTATAACAGCTGGGTTTGAGTTATTTAATGTTGATTTCCCCAACCCTGAAACGGCAATTGACAATTGGTTTATCTCAACAAATCAAAATAGATGCAAAATTGAAAATCTGCCAATTTGATGGAGCTGAATCTTAAGTTTCAACACAAAGTCGCTAACAATCAATCTATAGATTTGTTAGTAGCTACGATTCACGGCAGTGGCAAATATATTTAATTTTACAATCTGTTAAGGAGAAGGAATATGGCGAAGATCAACTTCACTTCAACATTAGGCATTGAATACGAGAAATTATTTAATTCTTGCGTAATTACCCCTAATAAACTACCTGAGATTGAAAGCCTCAATAACCAACTGATCAACAATCAAAAACGCTATCAAAGCGTGGCCGATCAGTTAGGCATACCGTGGTTTTTTATCGCCGTGATCCACAACATGGAAGCCAGCCAAAGCTTTAATAAGCATTTACATAACGGTGATCCTTTGACTGCCCGCACTATTCAGGTGCCGGCTGGTAGACCCAAAACCGGCAATGCACCGTTCACCTGGGAAGAAAGCGCCGTAGATGCTTTGACGCTGCGCGGCATCGGCGCAAAATCCGATTGGAGTTTGGCTGGAGTGTTATACCAACTGGAAGGCTACAACGGCTGGGGATACCGGTTGTTTCACGCTCATGTACTTACCCCCTATTTATGGTCGTATTCCAATCACTACTCCAGCGGAAAATACGTCTCCGACGGGACTTGGTCAGACACTGCCATTTCTAGGCAATGCGGCGCGGCCGTTTTGTTACGCCGCATGGCGGAATTACACCAAATCGAATTTTCTGACCAGCCTAGACCGAATAACGACACCGAACCTCTGCTGGTGAATTACTCGATTACAAAATCCACCGATTCGGCGGTCGTTAAGCGAGTTGAAGATTTGCAACGCTGGCTGAATACCTTCCCAGGCGTTTTCGTACAAATTGATGGTGTTCCCGGCGAGAAAACTTCAACTGCTTATAAGCAGGTTAACGGCTCGTTTTTACCAGGCGATCCTAGAAGTTAAACAGGCAATCCATTTTCAGTTAGAGTCTAAGTAGTTTAAATAATGACGGTTTTTTGGCCTATTTCCTGAGTATCGCTTTTGTTATCCAATTTTCTAGCGGAGAAATGTAATGAGTACTTCTAAATGTTGCGATAAACAGTAAGCCAGAATGCGTCAGCGGTTCCGCCAAGTGATACGTTGCACGAATTGGCGGATCGCCTATCGGCACTCGCCCTTGCGGCCCTAATAAAGACGCTAGACTATCCATGCCGTTCAACTTCAGAGAGGCCCATCATGTCACTAGGTTTCTATCGTCTCATTAAAGGCCGCTTGATTGTTCGGCAGCGGCAGTCGCCGGATGGGGACAGCATGCGTTTTATTGCCAACGACATGTCGCTGTTCGAGGGACTGCCGCACTTCGCGCCGCCCAGTGTGGCCGGCGGCGAGGAGAGTTATCAACTCCGTTTTCAGGCCATCGACACGCCGGAGCTGCATTACGGTGGTGCGGCGCAACCCCACGGCATGGAAAGCCGCAACGGGCTTTTGAGGTGGCTGGGTGTCGATCCAGCGGAATGGAACTGGAGTGTCGCACCCAGCGGCTTCGAGTGGGAAACCGAGGCGGCCATACTGTGCGACGGCTTCGAAGGCCACGGCAGACCTATCGCCTTTGTGCTGCGGGAATTGGACGACGATGACGGCGCCGATGTAAAGCTCACCGAAGCCCTACTCGGCAAAACCTACAACTATCACGCCGTCAAAACCGGACTTACATACTTGGGCCTTTATTCGGGCGGACTATCGTTCGATATTCAATCCAAATTGATCGCGACCTATAAAAAAGCCAAGACGGCCAAATTAGGACTCTGGAAATTGGACCGAACCAAGCGGTTTACCGCGACTCGTCTGGAGGATCTGGAGCCCGAGCAAGGCAGTTTGATTTATCCGAAGATTTTCCGGCGGTGCGTAGACGCCTTGCGCTGGGCCGGCGGCGAATTCGAGCCGGGCCGCGACCTTGACGATTTTCTGGCGGAGTTGCCGAGAGAGGACGACCAGTTAATGGCCCATATCAGCCACGGCGGCCGACTCAAGAGCCGGCTCAGTCAGGTGCTGGAGCAGGTCAATAATCAGATTAGGATAGAAGTTGATCTGAACACGGTGGAGTTTGTGTCGAAGTAACAAAAAAACCAGCTCTGGCAAAACGGAATACTTTAGCGGCTAGCGTTTCCACCGCGCGATTTGATCGATGAACCGGCGGAACGCCTATCGCCGCCCGCTTTACCTTTCCAAAGGCTGCGTTTCGATAAGCAATCAAAAATTCTCTCGGTGTCAGCCGTAGCAATGCGTTAACGCAAATTTCTTTTCGAGGAGTCCACCATGCCCACCATCCACTTCGGCAGTAAAAACGAGCCCGGATTCGATCTGGAAGCCGGCGACGATTTAATCGCGGTGCGGACCCGGAGCGGCCGATCGATCACTCAAAGCAGAGGCGCCGTGCCCAACCCCAATTCGGCTCAGTTGAATGATGGCGTGTTGGTGGCGGCCTACCCCGACGTCGGCGTCGAGGTGTATCGAGTGCCGCCGACGCGCTCGCTCGGCGACCGAAAAGCCGCCCTGCGCGCCGTGCCGGACGTGCGCTTCGCCGGTGGGGTGTTGATCGATCCCGGCACCCGCGAGCCGGTGCTGTACACCGAAAATCTGTTCGTCAAATTCGTCGATAGCGCCGACCCGGACGACTGTAGCGCGCTGTTGACCGGCCTCGGTTTGCGGATCAAGGAACAAGTCAGCTACGCCACCAACGCCTACTTCGTCGGCGCCGTCGAAGGCACCGGGCAGAAGGTATTCGATATTGCCGATGAGCTGTTGCAACGCGACGACGTGGAGTATTGCCATCCGGAACTGATCCGGCCGCGCACTCGCAAGAGTATTTTCCCGCAGCAGTGGCATTTAAAGAAGACCGAGGTGAATGGCGTCGGCATCGACGCCCATGCCAATGTCGAGGCCGCTCACGCCGTGACCCTCGGTGACGGCGTGACAATCGCGCTCATTGATGACGGCGTGGACATCGATCATCCGGAGTTTTCCGGCACCGGTAAAGTGGTCGCGCCCAGGGATGTCACCAGCAAAACCGGCGATCCCAGACCCAAGGACAAGGGCTTTCCGGACGACCACGGCACCGCCTGCGCCGGCGTCGCCTGCGCGAACGGCACGCTCGGTGCTTCCGGCGTCGCGCCCAACGCCCGGCTGATGCCGATTAGGCTGGCGTCCGGCCTGGGCTCGATCGAGGAGGCCAACGCCTTCAAATGGGCCGCCGACCACGGCGCGGACGTGATTTCTTGCAGTTGGGGACCGGCCGACGGCGAGTGGTGGAACCTCGGCGATCCAGCGCACCAGCAAATCACCCGCCTACCGGCCAGTACCAAATTGGCGATCGACTACGCCGTGACCAACGGCCGCGGCGGCAAGGGCTGCGTGATTCTGTTCGCCGCCGGCAATGGCAACGAGTCGGTCGATAACGACGGTTATGCCAGTTACGACAAACTGATGGCCGTCGCGGCCTGCAACGACCAAGGCAAACGCAGCGTTTACAGCGATTTCGGCAACGCGGTGTGGTGCGCCTTCCCGAGCAGCGATTTGGGCCTAGCCCAGCTGAACCATCCGGAACCGTTGACGCCGGGGATTTGGACCACCGACCGGCTCGGCCAAAAAGGCTACAACGCCGGCAGCGTCGCCGACGGCGATAACGACGGCAGCTTTACCAACAGTTTTGGCGGCACCTCCAGCGCCTGCCCCGGCGCGGCCGGCGTGGCGGCCTTGGTACTGGCGGTCAATCCCAATCTAAAGTGGTTCGAGGTCAAGGAGTTGTTCAAACGCGCCTGCGACCGGATCGATCCGCAACAAGGCAACTACGACGCCAACGGCCATAGTCCGAAATACGGCTACGGCCGTTTGAACGCGCTGACCGCCGTCAATCTGGCGAAGCCGCAACCCCGTAATAGCGTCAAGGTCAGCCGAGTCTTCGACGCGCCGATACCGGACCTGCGAACGGTTGAGTTCACGCTGGCGGTCGCCGACAACTCGCCGATGGAAGCCATCGCGGTATCGGTGGACATCAAGCATAGCTACATCGGCGATCTGCTAGTCGCGGTGCTGCCGCCGGCCGGCACCGGCGTGAAACCGATCGTGTTGCACAATCGAGCCGGCGGCGCGGCAAAAAATCTAAAGAAGACCTACGACAGAAGCACCGCTCCGGATCTGGCCAAGTTGTTAGGCAAGGATTGCTCGGGAAATTGGACCTTACACATCGAGGACAAGGCGCCCCGAGACATCGGCACACTGGTGTCGTTTGGCATTGAGCTAGTATTCGCGCACCCGAGTCGGAACTTGTCGGCGAGCGGGCCGTCTAGCGCGACCAGCAAGCCCAAGCGAGTGAACCGCGCCGCAAAATCAAGTTGATTTGGTCACTTTGGCTCGCGCGACGACGCTTTATCCTAGCGGCAACGGCTTGGGGTAGCGCGAATAAAGGGCAGGATGCTCAGTTCAGCCACCCGCCTCCCGGCCGGCGTCGGTACCCAATAGCTCACGCCGACAAGGCCACTGGCTTTTTTGTAATCAAACGGAGGACATCAGATGAAACAACTCAGCATCGAACCCAACAACACCCAATTTTCGCTGCCGAACGCCTATGCGCTGGCCCTGGCGTCGAAGCTGGCCTATGCCGGCGAAGCCGAAGTCTTGAACAAACTGTCGGTACAAGGCTTTAACGGCCGCTTCATCGACGGCAGCAAGATTCCCGGTTCGCGCCAGGATACTCAAGCTTTTATCGCCCACAGCGGCAGTGCGATCGTGATCGCGTTTCGCGGCACCGAGAAAGTGCCGGACGACTGGTGTACCGACGCCAAGATGGCGTTTCGCGTGACGCCGCACGGCCACATTCACACCGGCTTCGACGATGCCCTGGACGCCATTTGGAATACCTTGGTCGATACCCTGGAAAGCGTCCATCAATACGGTCAATCGCTGTGGCTGACCGGGCATAGCCTGGGCGGCGCGTTGGCGGTGCTGGCCGCCGCGCGCTTGAGTCTGGAAATCGATCAACGCATCTACAAATCGATCAACGGCTTGTACACCTTCGGCCAACCTCGGGTCGGCGATCGCCGCTTTGTCGGCGAGCTTGACCAAGCCTTGAAGCCGCGCTATTTCCGCTTCGTTAACGATAACGACATCGTGCCGCGCGTGCCGGACCGGCTCAACCAATACCAGGAAGGCGGCAGCATTCGCTTCTTCGATTCGGAAGGCAAATTACACGAGGATGTCGGTTACTGGTTTAAATTCATGGAGCGGATTAAAGGTTCGCTAAACCAGAAACTGGATTTAATTCCATCCTTTATCGAGCATCATTTTATCGATCACTATATTCAAAACATCGAGAAGAATTTATAAGGCGGGGCCGGTCGGCGTTATTAACCCGGCGCTATTTATCACTGGTAATCCGTTCGGGCTGATCTCGGCTAAGCCCAGGCTGGCATGCCCTTCGACAGGGCTCTCCTGAGCGCAGCCGAAGGACTCAGGGCGAACGGTATTCAAGGGCCGGATTAATTCTACCTTGCCAGATAATCGGTAGTGCTCGTCATTTCGGCAGGGATTGCCGAAATCCAGACTCCACGGACGGATCGAAGCTTGCCATCCATGGCACTGGATGCCCGCTTCCCGGCGGGCATGACGGCGTTGCGTAAATCTGACAAAGTAGAAGTGATAACCCTAAATAAACCTTGAACTTAAAAAATAGCTGTCGGCTTACGTTGCGGCCGAATGAAAAATCGGCATTCGATCATCGGCCCGACAAGGCGTTTTTTCCGCGCTGAACTAAACTGCCGAGGTAACAAGCGTTAGGGCCGAGAGCCATTTATCTCGGTGTTTAAATAATAAGAACAAACTCTTCGCCAATTTCAAGAGAGGTATTCCATGAGCAATAAAAATATCGTGCTGTGCTCGGACGGCACCGGCAACAAAGGCGGGTATGGTAGCGACAGCAACGTGTACAAAACCTATAAGGCCGTGGACGTCACCAGCGGCAAGGCTCATCAATTCACGTTTTACGACCAAGGGGTCGGCACCGACAAGAGCGACACCAGCAAAAACAAATACTGGACCGCGATGTCCGGCGCATTCGGTTTCGGTTTTCAAAAAAACGTGCTCCATCTGTACCACTTCCTGGCCAGATGCTACGTACCCGGCGACAACATCTTTTTATTCGGTTTCAGCCGCGGCGCGGCGACCGTGCGCGCCTTTGCCGGATTTTTAAACGCTTGCGGCTTGATCGATCCCAAACACTTCTTAAAGACCGACGGCTCGATCGATTCCGCGGTGCTATCGGGCTTGGTCAAGCAAGCCATGACCTGCTACGGCACCGGAAATCCGGACCAACATCAGCAGTTCAAAAAACAATTCGCGTTCCAAGATCCAAACCACGCACCCGACGGCAACCTGAAGATCCATTTCGTCGGCGTTTGGGATACCGTGTCGGCGTTGGGCTTTCCCAAGGACTTCAGCGTTCTGCTGCAAGGCTTCGGTCGAAGCATGGACTGGTTAACCGATCATAGCCCGTGGTGGAAGCATAGCTTTTACGATTACAAACTGAATAACGCCATCCAAAATGCCTATCACGCGATCGCCATCGACGACGATCGGGAAACCTTTCATCCCTTGGTTTGGGACGAGCGCGACTACGACCATTACGTCGAGCAAGTCTGGTTTGCCGGAGTGCATTCCAACGTCGGCGGCGGCTACCCGCGCACCGGCATGTCCGACGTGGCCTTGGTCTGGATGCTGGAAAAAGCCATGGCCCACGGCTTGGTTATCTACGACGACGTGTTGGCAAGCTATCGGGACGGCGCCAACATTTACGACAAACTCTACGATTCGCGCGACGGCTTGGCGATGTATTACCGCTACGGACCGCGCAATTTGGCCGAGTTATCCAAAGATTCCAAAACCGGCAAGTGGCTGCTTAAAAACGACGCCGACATCGCCATTCACCGCAGTGCGTTCCGAAAAATCCTGGAAGTCAGCGAGGCCTATGCACCCGATGGCCTGCCGCCTAAATTCAATGTGGTAGACCACAAGTTCGACGCAAACAATCCGCCTGCGGCGGCGGCCTCCAAGGTGGTACTGACCGTGGATACCTCGGCAAAATCCGCCGCTTGGCAGCAACTTAGCGCCGAGGCCGACGCCGTCATTAACGCCAGGAAACACTTGTACGTCTGGTTCTCGGAACTGACGATGGCGATCATCCTAGCGTCGTGGTTTATGTGGGTCTATCCGCCCGATTCGGTAACCAACCTGACCAGCGGCGGCTTCAGCGGCTCGATTTCGGATTTGCTGCGTTATCTGACACCGGTATTCTTCGAAAACTTTATCCGCTACGTGGTGGAAGTCCACGGCTGGATTTCTCTGCTGATGCTCGGCACGTTGGCGGCGCTGTATTACCGGCGCAATTCCTTGCTCAATAAACTGGATCAAACCTGCCAGGACATGGCGACCTTGATAAAACTCGTCCTCACGGCGCAAAAAAACAGCGCTCAACCGTGAAGTCCCAGCCAAGAATACTCGTACGGAGGTGACCCATGATAGATGCCAACCTAATCAAATCCGCGCTGCCGCAATGTAAGTCGCCCGATATCTGGGCGGCGGCGTTGAACCCGGCGATGGAGCAATTTCAAATCAACAATCCCGGCCGCATCGCCTGCTTTCTGGCCCAGACCGGCCACGAATCCGGTCAATTCAACCGCTTGACGGAAGGCCTGTTCTACAAAACCGCCGCGCGGCTGGTAGCAGTGTGGCCCAAGCGCTTTCCGACCGAAGCCGTCGCCGCGCCCTATGTCGCCAACGAAGAAAAGCTAGCCAATTACATTTACGCCAACCGGATCGGCAACGGCCCGGAAAGCTCCGGCGACGGCTACCGGTTTCGCGGCCGGGGCTTGATTCAAATCACCGGCCGCAGCAATTACGCCGATGTCGGCAAGGCCTTGGGCGTGGATTTGCTCGCGCAACCGGAATTGTTGATCGAACCGAAATGGGCGGCTTTGAGCGCCGCCTACTTTTGGTTCGGTCACGGTTTGAATGCCTTGGCCGACGACCAAACCGACGACAACGACGTCGAGGACTTCACCGCGATCACCAAGAAAATCAACGGCGGCACCGCCGGCTTGCAGGATCGCTTGGCTTTGTATCGGACCATCAAGCCGTTGGTGCAATAGGCGGAAAGTCGTATGGCGCGTGGCTCGCCCAATCGGCGAGCCGGGCTGTTCGATGCCTTCGACGGCAAACCCTGGTCGAAATCGCAGCGATGAGCCGGTGGACTGAGCGAAACCGAAATCCGCTTCGGCTTCGCTCAGCGAACGGTTGGTGAGGTTAAATCTCGGCTTTCGCCCAGTCTCGGCCAACACTTGTTACATCAGCGACTATAGGCGGCTTCCATCTCGATCGAGGGCTTCCGGCGGAGCATATGCTTGCAGCCTCCGCTAAAGCGCCTCCCACCATGGATTTAAGCGACGGCGTCCACCAACGCGGGTTTAATCGAAACAGGTCTGGGAGCGCCTGTAACGCACGCGCCGGAGTGCAAACCTAGGTTTGCAACTCCAGTTTGCCGGAGAAGCACCTACTTTCGGCGCTTATAGCAGGTGCAATCAAAGGTGTCCGGCGCCGGAATTGCGACAAAAGAGTCTCGGCAACATGCACCCTAGGCAACAGCCAGACCAGGGAAAGCGCCTGTAAGGCTCGCTCCGGAGTGCAAACCTAGGTTTGCGACTCCAGCTTGGTGGTGGCGCTTCCCGATTAGCCGCGACTCTGACCGGCGCACCAATTTAAATGTGAGCCACCTAACAGTTTTTGATATTGCTTCTATACTCGATCCGCGCGGAATCGGGACGTGGCGCGGTTGATGACACAGGGTGCAAGCGCGCCGGAACGGACACGGCAACGGCCTGAACGGTTGCCGAACATAAAAATGACTCACGCCAATGAGGACAAACCATGGACCACTCAAACAACAACACTTCACGACTGCTACCCTGGCTGCTGGCCCTGTCCACCGGCCTGATCGCCGGCTGTGCCGATGCGCCGAAGGCGCCACTGACCACGTTAGGCCAATTGCCGGCGTTCGAGAAAATCAAGGACAAACTAGAGGTCTTGAACCTGACGCTGCCCAAGCCGGAATTCAATATCGACGCCGCCCGCTTCGTCGGCTGCATGGCGCCGTTGACGTCGCGCCTCGAACCCGGCTTGGCCAAGGTACTCGGCGAAGTTGAAGAGAAAACCGACGAACTCAAAGCCAAACTCGACACGCTGGAAGGCTTGAACGACCGCAATCTGCTGGGCAAGCAATCGCTGATAGCCGATCTGCTGGACAAGCTGACGACCTCGCCGCACCTGGAAGGCCCGGCCGGTCTGGCCGAAAAAATCAAGGACGATCTGGTCGAACATCGCAAACACTTTAAACAGCGGGTCAATACAGAAAAGGAATTTCTGGAAGCCGACACCCGGCAAGCCCTGAAGCTCGAAGAAGAATATCTAAAGGCCTATTTTAAAAAAGGCGGCGCGCAACTGGTTTCGCAAATCATCCAAGACCCCGCCGAGCAAACCGAGTTGCAGCAGCAAACCGCGTCGCTGTTAAAGCTGAAAGCCGACGATCCTCGCTTGGATAAGGTTTTGAACCTGGTCAACAAGCAACTTGCCAAATCGACAGGCAAACTGGCCAAAAAAAGTCCCGGCTTCGTCGGTCGCGACGGCACCCAATACGGCTTTCCGGGCATCGTCGAAACCGGCACACACGTCAGCATCGACCACAGCCAAGTCGCCGCCGACACCTTGCGCATCGCCCTGGAAGCCGTCCGCGACCATTACGCGCCGTTACCGGTTCTGCCGAATACCAACGCCGCCGCCAGCTTGACCGATTACGTCATTGATTTCAGCAAACCGGTGCACTGGGTTTACGACCGCCGCGCCGGTACATCCGCCGACATCAGCATCGACGAAGCCGGCTTCCAAGAAATCGAGGCCCATGCCCGTAAAGCCGAAGCCAGTGTGGCCGGCGCGGTCGGCAAGGCCATTCGCGGCGGGTCCTGGGGCGCGTTGAACAACGAAGCGGTCGCCAAACTGGTGGAAACCGCCGCCGGCGTCGTCGCCCGCCACGTCACCGAGCGCGCCCAATGGTGCGTAAAAGCCCAAGCCGGAGAAGCCCATGCCACGACGCCATAACGCCTGCACTGCCCACAAGCTGGGTTTGGCCCTGATTCCATTCATCATTACCGGATGCACGACGATGCCGACAAATTATTCGCTAGAAGCCTATCAACAACTCCGAGACAGCGGCCTGCCGCCGGTAAGGCCGGCCTGGGGCGGCTTCGACGCCACCGAAGCCACTTCGTTGCTGGAGCTTTGCATAGAACTGAACAACCAGGACGACCGCAACAATCCCAATTTGCCCGACCCCAACCATCAATACCAAGCCAAGCCGGCCGGCTGGCAACTGGCCTACGACAGCCGCCAGCCCGGCAACACCGAATGGAACCGGATCTGGCCGTGGGACGGGCACGGCGACAACCCCAACGACATCAAGACCAACGGTCTGAAACCGTTGAACAACGCTTGGCTGTTGGCGCAATCGACCAGCGATCCCGGCCATGTCGCGATTGCGATACGCGGCACGGTCGGCGAACGGCGCAGCATCCTGGCGGACGCTTACGCGACGACGATCCCCGCCTACGCCGGCGTCGAGTACCCCGAGAATAAACCGCTGCCCATCGTGTTCGCCGCCACCCCGGACGCCGAAGTTCACCTGGGTTTCGGTTACGCCGCGTTTTCGCTGTTGTTCGATCCCGAGCGAGGTATCCTGACGCAACTACAACAGCGACTGGCGCAACAAGCGATTACCAAAATCACGGTGACCGGCCACAGTCAGGGCGCGGCGGTCGCCACGCTGATTCACGCCTTTTTGTATTACGCCACCAGCGACGAGCACAATCCCTACCAACTGGCGTTCACCGCCAAGCCGGCGCTGAAATCCTATCTGTTTGCCCAGCCCAAGCCCGGCAATCTGCAATTTTCCCAGGATTTCGCCCGTATCGCCGCCGAAACCGCTTATGTCATCAACAACGACAGAGACCCGGTCCCGCAAGTGCCTCTCAGTCTGGAAACCGTCTCGGAAGTCGCCGAATTCGTCGAAGAAGACAACGTCAGCGTCGGCGGGCCGCTGGACCATGTCATCGATGCCGTCACCAGCGCCAAAAACGCCATCCGCGGATCGATAGCCGAAATGTTTACCGGCCACCTGGCCGACGATTTCGAGGAAACCGGCATCGCCGCCTCCGTTGAGCGCTACTTTGGCGATACCGCGATCGAGCTGCCGGATCTAAAACCCAAGTCGCTGAACTACACGCTGGCTGGCCAACTGATCCCGGTGTTCGGCCTGACCAAGGGCGGCGATTGTTACACCATCGGCGACCGCCCGGACATCCTGTTGCAACACCACGCCACCAGCTACCGCAAATTGATCGCGATGCAGTTGTTGGGCAAGCGCGACGACTGTGCCGGCGGGCACTGAGGCCAGGAAAGTCAGTCTGCCCGGTAACGCATTGTTTTAATTCCCTCACCCTGCCCTCTCCCGCGAGGAGAGGGTTGTATTTTGACTAATACGACAGCCTCGGAGGGGCGAGGGAACAATAAACCGAAACTCGAAGCCAACGACCACCACCCGACATTAAATCACGGAGCCTCAACCATGTCCGACACCGCCAAAGCCCTGCAACAAGCCGTCGCCCCCGCCGCCCATCCGATCATCTATGTGCGCGGCTATGCGATGTCCGAATCCGAACGCGACGAAACCGCCGCCGATCCGTTTTGCGGTTTCAACGCCGGCTCCACCGTGGTCCGCGCCGGTACTGGCGATAAAGATACCAAGGCCCGGAAATTCATTTTCGAATCGCCGGTGGTCCGCTTGATTTCGGATTTTGGTTACGCCGACGTCTACGACGAGGGCTTGGACATCATGGACCGGGACTGGCCGAAAGACAAAACCATCCCCTACCGCTCGGTGGTGGTATACCGCTACTACGACGACGGCTCCAGCCTGCTGGGTAGCGGTAAATCCTCGCCGATCGAAACCTATGCCGAGGGCCTGGGGAAACTGATTCAGCGCGTCCGAGACCTGGCGCGCGACGAAGCCGGCCAACCGATCGCGGACACCGACTTCAAATGCTATTTGGTTGCCCACTCGATGGGCGGTCTGGTGTGCCGGGCCTTCTTGCAGAATCCGGCGCTGGGCGATGCCCAAACCCGCGCCTGGGTGGATAAAGTCTTCACCTACGCCACCCCGCACAACGGCATCGAACTAGCCGGCGTCAACGTACCCGACTGGTTGAAAACGGCGGACATGAACAATTTCAGCCGTCCGCGCATGGCCGAATATCTGAATCTCGACAAGGATAGCGAGTACCTGGCCGAAGAACGCGTCGACCTGCTCCGGCACTTTCCGCCGGACCGCTTTTTCTGCATGGTCGGCAGCAACCGCGCCGATTACAACGTCGCCGCCGGCTTGTCGCGGATGTTTTCCGGCCACGGCAGCGACGGCCTGGTCAAGGTCGCCAACGCGGTGTTGACCGGTCAAGACCGCGCCGGCCAAACCTTGCCCTGCCCCAAGGCCTACACCTACCGCTCGCATTCCGGCTATTTCGGCATCGTCAATTCCGAAGACGCGTTTCAAAACCTCACCCGCTTTCTGTTCGGCAATCTGAAGGTCGATATCTGGTTCGACGTCGCCGGCGTCACGCTGCCCGAATCCTTGCAAGGTCAGGCGGATCAAGTCGAGGCCGACTACTACTTCGAACTGCAAGCCGCACCGCGCAAAATGCGCGGCCTGCTGACCCGCCGCACCGCCGAGGAAGATTCGGCGGCGATTCGCGGCCACCGCGAGATCGTCAAACACCAGAAACGCAGCGTGTATCTATCCAGCGTGTTCCTGGCCAACTGGGCCAAGGTCGATCAAACCGACAACACGCTGACCTATGCCGTCACACTGGGCATCGGCGTGCAGGAATACCTGGTGGACGGCTGGCTGTTCGACTCCCACGTCGAAGGCGCCCGCCTGTTCAGCGACACCGCGATCATCGCCATCACCCCAGGCCAACAAGTCACATGGCACTGGAGCCAAGCCAAATCCAAACCGACCGACGTTCGGCTTATCACCCAAGACGAACACGAAGCTGTCGAGGCCGGCGGCTCGCTGACCGTCGAAATCCCGATTCCCACCGTCGCCAAAAAAGCGCCGGGTATTACCGGGAAATTACGGTTTGTGGTTTCGGGGTGGCGGTGAAGGGAGGATTCCGGCCCATCGGTAACACCTCCTCCAGTTTTGCTTATGTCCAAAAATTGATATTAAACCGACATCGGGTTTGCGATTGACCCAAGGGTTACTTGCCATCGAAAAATTACCTTGTAAAGAGCAAGGTACTTTAAGCTTAAATTTACGTTTCTTTGATACCGTTCGAGCACTTTCCAGCAACTTTATGCTTGGAAATGTGCTTGCGAGGTCAATGAAACATGAATATTCAAACTTCGAAATCTAGCACCGCCGACAGGGCAAAGTGGATCACAAATTGCTTCATCAATGCCTTCCTAATCTAATGTGAAGCTAAGAGATCAGGGCAATTGATAGGCTAAATACGGATTTAACGCCTGAAAATCAACGCTAGGAGAATTTATGAAAACAGGAATTTTATTTTCAATGGCAGTCGCGGTTGTTGCCATTAGTGATACCGCAACGGCAGCAGTGACAACGTTCTCAAACTACAACATAGTCTCTAATAATCCTTACCTACCCGTCAGCGCCAGATTCACCGATGCCACCGCCAATCAAACCATGGTCGTCAATGAATTAGCCAATATGCCGGTTGGCACTATTCATTCAGGTGACATCATCAATGGCATTACCTATGCCTTTAGTATCTTTAATCGTGCCAATCCTAACTTGCCAAACGATACGACGGGGCAGGTTGTCAACAATGCCTGGTCGGGTTTCAACCCTGTATTGACCCCTCCTGGCGACGGCACGGCATTCCAACCGGGCGGCTTAACGCAACTCAACGATTCCGTCACACTCACGTTTTCAACCCCAATCAACTCTTTCGGGGTCGGTTTGGTCATTGCTTCGCTTTCAACGTTCAATATCAGCACCGATGTGGCCGGTGTTTCCGCTTCTAGTAGCGGTATAAATTTCTATGGTGATTTAAGCGGCTCGAACCCTCGCGCATTTTTGGGCCTGGTTTCGGACACCCCCTTTTCCAGCGTAACCTTGACCGGTGGCAATAGATACATGGGAGGCACCGTGAAGGCTTGGTCGGGTTGGGATGTCACTCGCATCACTTATGGCGTGACGCCGGTCCCAGTGCCAGCAGCGTGGTTGCTTTTGTTAAGCGGCTTAGCCTGGGGTGGTGTTGTACGCCGCTTTAGCCAGCACAGCCGGTAGGCGTTCCGCTAAACCGACGCGAAAGCCGGTCAATTCAACCGTCATTCGCAATCAAAGCCAGCATCCGGCGAAACCATGTTGTGTTCCGCCTTACGCGTTGACGTGCACGTAATCAATATGCCGGACATAGTCCAATTCGTCGATGACGGTATGTTCCCAATAGCGTTTTTGCCAAACACCGCGCTCGCGGCGTTTACGGCGCGTGGCCGATAGACGTTCGGTGCGCGGCAATCCTTTGTTTGGCAAACAACAATTTCATCAAGCGCAAACGCACGGGAAAATCGTCGGTATCGGGCGGCAAGGTCAATACCATATGCATATGGTCCGGCAGCACCACCCAGGCGTCGATATGAAACGAATACAGCCTTTTGACCCTACGCACCGCGTCGCGTAGCAAATCGATGTGATCGGTCAACAACGTCCGTTGGCGTTCCAGCAAGTTCACCGTGAAGAAATAGCAGCCGCCCGCCACAAAGTTCCGTCGATAGTTCGGCACAACCCCTCCTAAAATCAATCCATGAAGTGCACCGCCATGCAACGCCATGGGAATGGCGTAGGGCGGATTCGGAGCGCAGCGACAATCCGCCAAACACCCCGCCCACGACCCAAAAATCATCGCAATAGGACAAGCTATCGTCGTAGGGAAGCAATCGATGGTGGATTGCCTATCGGCGAATCCACCTTACGCCCAGAAAAAATGACCCGCCATACGGCCGTTGGCTCGTAGTGATAATGACCGCCGCGCGGTCAAGCCCGGCGTTCCAACACGGCGCGTGGGAACGAGGGGAAACCCGCTCCTAACGTTTCATCCTGCCTGTCCACATTGTCGAAACGTTCAGGACGGGGTGCAAACCCCGTCCCGCTCAGGTTCCAGCAAGTTCACCGTGAAGAAATAGCAGCCGCCTGCCACAAAATTCCGTCGATAGTTCGGCACAACCCCTCCCAAAATCAATCCATGAAGTGCACCGCCATGCAACGCCATGGGAATGGCGTAGGGCGGATTCGGAGCGCAGCGACAATCCGCCAAAACCCAAGCCAACCGCATAGCAAGGGCGCGAGCAAATTAAAAGCCATCAATGGTGGATTGCTTCGCGAATCCACCTTACGACACGTCACCGCGCGATTTATCCGCTGTACGGCCGTAAAGTGCGCCCCCGGATAGGTTGTGCCGAGCCAGCGGCGAGGCGCAACGGTCGTGATCGATGCGCCTGACGGCAGCATCCTATCGGTTACCAGGATTTAGCGCATCGTATCGTGGTTATTCATATATTTTTGCCGCATATAAGGCATCGGCAAAAATCTTCCAACTTGGTGTTTCTGGAAATGACTGCCCTGTATTTTTGTAATACATATCCATTGTTCTCATCCAACTCTCCATAGCATTCAAAAACCTTTCAAGGGTTGGATTTTCCCAAGTCTCAGGATTAGCAGTTAAATCAGACCTTAAAGCAGCGATAAAGTCTGCCAAGTCATCTTTCGAATTAATCCTGCTAATCCGTTCATGCAATTCCATATCTTTATTCTCCCCACTATTGAACACAACCACCTTTTACACAAACAATTGTGCCATTGTTTGGTGTAGTAAATTTCCAAGATTCCTTTGCTATTTCTTCCACTGTAGCAGGAACTGTTTTAACTCCAACCCCAGCCTGATCTGCGGCAAATAGTCTTCTGTTATCAAGCGTATAAGTCAATCCATCCTTTTCAAATACTCTGATAGGAGGAAGGTCATTTGGGGATAATTTTCCAGAACGAAGAGCGTCAACAGTTTCTTGAACTGTTCGCCCATCTTTAAATGTGGCGCTGACACTACTTTGAGTAAATCTTATCGTACTTGAGTCAGCTAATCCCGTTGACACACCAGTCCTAATCGAATTAGCCAACCTAATCGAACCAGCCGCCGTCACACTAGCAACCGCATCAATAGGCGAAGCCGAGCTTTGTAAACCAATAGGCTTATATCCGCCCCCGCCTGGGATTTCATCGAAACGGTCACGCGCTGTGGCATCTACTCCAAATAGTAGGGACACGCCAGTATTCACCACCCCCGCAAACGCCGAAGTCCCCCCAATAATCGGCGCAGCCTTCATCAACCCCAACGGATCACTAAAACTAATCGGATTATTCCCCACATACGCATAAGGATTGATCCCATCCGCAAACCCCGCGGGGTCGCGCTGGGCGAAGCGGCCGAGGCTGGGGTCGTAGCTTCTGGCGCGGTAGTGGATCAATCCGGTTACATCCGGCTCGCGGCCGGCATAGCCGTAGCGCGGGATGGTGCCGGTTTTGGCCAAGGCCTGGCCGAAGGCGTCGTAGCGGGCGCTGGCGGTGATGGCACCTGCGGCATTGCTGGTGGCGACGATGGAGCCCAGGCCGTCGGCATGGTAGTAGGCTGTGCCGCTGGGCGTGGTGCGCAGCAGCGGACGGTCGAGGCCGGCGTAGGCATAGTGGGCCTGGGCGGCGTTCCAGTTGGCGCCGTATTCGCTGAGGATGTCTCGGCCGCTGTAGACGAAGCGGGTCGGGGTGCCGTTGCTGACGGTTTCGATGCGCCGGCCCTGGTGGTCGTAGCGGTAGCTCTCGGCGAGGCCGACGCCGCTGGCGGAGGCCAGGCGGTCTAGCGCGTCGTAGGCCAGGGTGAGATTGACGCCGCCGCTGCGTTGGGTCTGGTTGCCGGCGTTGTCGTAGCTATAGCTGGTCAGCAACGTGCCGGTGTCGCTGCCGCTGCGGACTTGGGTCAGCTGCTGGGCGGCGTCGTAAAGGTAACGACGGACGCTGCTGTCCTGAGCGGTGCGCTGGCGGCGGTTGCCGTAGGCGTCGTAGGCGTAGGCTTCGACCTGCGTCAGGGTGGTACCGTTTTGAGTGGAGACGGTGCGTAGCCGGTCCAGGGTATCGTACTGGTAGCGGTAGTCGGTGACCGTGCCGGCGATAGTTTCCAGGTGGCTATTGCGCCGGCCCAGGCTGTCGTAGCCGTACTGGTGGCGGCTGACGGGGTTGTCGCCGGCGGTGCGGTTGATGAGTTCCTGCAGGTTGCCGTCAGCGCTATAACGGTAAAGACTACGGTAGCCGTTGGCCATGGCGGTTTCCTGGAGCCGGCCGCCGGCGTCGAACAGGAAATCGATGCGCTCGCCGGCGCTTTGGATGGCGCTGAGGCGGCCGACGGCGTCGTAGAGGTAGTCTTGCCGCCCGCCTTCATTGTCTTCCAGGCTGTCGAGCAAGCCGCCGGGGCTGTGGCGATAGGTAATGGTCTTGCCGCTGCGGCTGTCGGTGACCGATGCCAGACGCTGCGCGTTGTCGTAGCTGTAGTCGTAGCTGACTTCGGGGGCGTCGACGCCGGTGACTTGGCCGAGTTCGTCGTAGCGGTAGTCGGTGACGTGGGGCGCGGGGTCGGTGGCGTTGAGCTTGGCGGTTTGCCGGGTCAACAGGCCGTTGCGGCTATGGTCATACTCCCATTCGACGATATGGCCGTTGGCGGACTCGCGGCGGACGGGCTGGCCGTGGGCGTCGTAGACCCAGCGGGTGGTGTGGCCGAGAGCGTCGGTTTGTTCGATAACCCGGCCGAAGTCGTCGTAGGCGTAGATGGCCTGATCGGTCAGGGTTTCGACGCCGGTGGCACTGCGATAGCCGGCGCGGATTTTTTGGACATCGCCCAGGGCGGTGTATTGGGTTTCGGTGACCTGGCGAATACCGGCCAACCCTAAGGCATCGTGGACGGGGCCGACGGTTTTAACCGGGCGGCCCAGGGCGTCGTAGTCGGTCAGGGTTTCGCGGCCGCCGTTATCGACGCTACGGGTGACATTGCCGTTATGGTCGTAGTAAAAGTCGGTGTAACGGCGATCGGGGGTGGTGAGGCGTCGCAGACGGCCGTTACCGGTTTTATCGTAATAAGCGTATTGGGTGACAAGGCCGTTGGGGTCGGTGGTTTTCACCGGGCGGCCGGCTTGGTCGTATTCGGTGGCGACGGCGTTGCCTTGGGCGTCGAAGGCGCGGGTCGGCCGATTCGCGGCGTCGTATTCGAAACCGACACTGTAGCCGTCGGGGTTGGTGATTTTGACCACGTTGCCGGTGGCGTCGTAGACGGTGCGGGTGGCGTTGCCGGCCGTGTCGCGCTGGGTGATGGGCCGGTCGAGGTTGTCGTATTCGGCGACTTGTTGTTGCAGCAGGCGGTAATTGCCCTGGGCATCGAAGCCGGCCAGGCTGGTGCCGATTAAGTATATTGCACCGCGTGGCCGAGGGCGTCGCGGCGCCGGGTTTCGCTGAGCGGGTTGGCGGTATCCTGGTACTCGTAGACCAGCCGCGAACCGTCGCCTTGCAATTGCTGCGGCGGCTGGCCCTATTCGTTGAATAAATGGGTCTGGCTATTCCCGCGCTCATCCACGGTGGTGGTTTCCCGGCGGAATTTGTTGTAGCGGAAGGTGTAGCTATGGCCCTGGCTGTCGGTGCGGCGGAAGGTCTTGCCGTTGGCGTAATACTCGAACTGCATGACGTTGCCGTTCGGCCGATCACGCGCACCATGCCTGCCGTCTGGCCGGGGGACTTGGAAATGGAACATCAGTCCGCAGGCGCATTGGCGATAGTGTTATTCGTTGAGTGATTTTTGCTTCTAAACCACTTCCTTGGACGCCCCTGGGGTTATGGCGTATTTGCATTCGGCAATGGATTATTCGTAAACTCTATGACGTTGTTATTAGAGCTATGCCCGATTAGCAAAATGTAATCGGACGAATTTATCGCCTTCTTTCCTCCAAATGGATTTCGTTGTTCGGAGTTGATTGGATTTTTTCACTTTCAAGAGCCGCTTTCAGCAGCTCGCCTGTTCCGACGAACCAGCCACTACCACTCACAGAGGAGACCGATCATGCAAACGCAATCGCTTAAACAGGAAGCCTTAGAGTCCCTGCGACATCTGCCCGACGACGCCGACATCGACGAAATCATGTATCGCCTCTACGTGATCGACAAACTGCGCAAGAGCCGCGAGACCATCGAAAAAGGCGAGGTCATCAGCCACGAGGAACTGAAACGCGAGATCGAGCAGTGGTGATCGTATAGTCAAAACCAGCCCGCGAAGACTTGCGTCTGGTCCACCAGTATATTGCCCACGATTCCAAACACTGCGCCGCCCGCGTGGCACAGGACATCACCGAGAAAATCGAAGTGCTGCGGGAGTTGCCCAAATTAGGCCGGATGGTGCCGGAAATCGGCGAAGAGAATGTGCGGGAAATCGGTTTGTATTCCTATATGAATTGATCGGCGACACGATCTACATCCACGGCGTCATTCATAGACGGCGACATTTCAAGCCGGAGGATTTACAGCGGTAACGGCTGAACCGCGATGCGTTCCGCCACGCCTGACCTCACCATAAAATCGATCCACAGTACGGCCGTGGCGTTCCAGCAAGTTCATCGTGAAGAAATAGCAGCCGCCTGCCACAAAATTCCGTCGATAGTTCGCCACAACCCCTCCCAAAATCAATCCATGAAGTGCACCGCCATGCAACTCCATGGGAATGGCGTAGGGCGGATTCGGAGCGCAGCGACAATCCGCCAAAACCCAAGCCAACCGCATAGCAAGGGCGCGAGCAAATTAAAAGCCATCAATGGTGGATTGCTTCGCGAATCCACCTTACGACACGTCACCGCGCGATTTATCCGCTGTACGGCCGTGCGTACCCTTGCTTATTCGAGCGTCATCGCGATTCAGCGGCGTCACCCGGCAACCTTCAATCGTAATTTGGCTATCAAATTCAACAACTACATTACCTGCGGCGTAATGCTCCTTTCTACCCGCCGAAATTCACCACAACGTTGAGTTGAATCGACATATTTCCCCGGTTTTTAGCGAATTTTTAGTTCCGCGGCAAAACAAGTCGGAAATGTTGCGTTCCTGCCCCCCTCCCCGCCCGCCATCGACCGACAAAGGCCATCCAAATACTTAAGGGCCCCACGATTAAATACCCCCCACACAGAGGATATTTAACAAATAACACCTTGTGTAAGCTAGAGCGCACTGAGTTACGGCGCTTGCCTTAAAGCCGCCGCTACTACGTTTTTAATAAGCGTGTTCGAACATTAGACAAGCTGTGTACAGCTCTGTTAGCAGCCGGACTTGCTCGCGAACAAACGACCTTTCAGATCGAATGACAGTTTTTAATCCTGGACTAATTAGAACGGTCTGGGCGGCATAGGGCATTACCCCCTATTTTTTTGAAGGAGGAGTCATGATTTACTTCCATCCAAGGTTTATCCCGCTCTGCATTAGAGTGTGGCCGCTACCTGTTAATTCAGTCTGTCCAACCGATCAACCTGAAGAAATCCTGGTGAAAGGAAATAATTTCCGGTTGAGCAAGCTTAAATTCGGCGGGACGAGCGTCATGAAAATGTTTACCTCGAGAACGAAGAGGCCAAATCCCTGTCGTGCCGCCGCAGTAACGCTCTTGGCGATTGGTACACTCGCAAACTGGCAGCAAACCCGCGCCGACCAAGCCCTCGACATGAACGAGTGCCTGAGGCTATCCGGCGGCTCGGTAACTTTGTCTCGGCCTAGCGTAGTCTGGGGAGAGTCTGTAGAAGTCTCTTGGATGGCCAATCTTTCGAGCTATTGTGTCGGAATGGGCGTAACCCTCCAGATTCAAGCCGACAGCCAACTGCAGGCTAACACTACGTCGCACACGAGTACTCAAGGCCACGTCAGTGTGACTCCGGCTGCGACTACCACGGTCGCGTTGGTCGCCGTAAACGGCGCCGGCTCGCGTACCTTGGCTTCGCTTCCGCTAGCGGTCGAGCCTTGGAACCCCGAGCCATTACCCGACGACAGCGAATTGCGCCCAACCATTACCTTGCTCGGCAACGATCCGGTTTCACGGCGCCTGTTTGTGCGGGCCCTACGGACACCGAACGAGACCGTGATTATCAAGGGCGACATGGACCTGAGCGGTCTGGACGGCGTTTATGTCGCCCCAGGCGTACAGATAATCGGCGACCGTAGCGTCCGGGATGCGGGCCCCCGTCTGTACACCAGGACGTTTCCTTCCGAACTGCTGCACGTCGGCGACGAGGCCCACGGTCCAAGTGACGGTGTGCGCATCACCGGCATCCGTCTCGATGGCGGAATGAGCGACGACCCGTTCACAGCCGTAGGCAGGCCCGAGGCTACCGCGATAGTTGTCCGTTCCAGCCAAAACGTCGAGATCGATCACAACGAAATCGACCACTGGCGGGGCAAAGGTATCAGCATCCGCGACCCCGACAACCGCATCGCCCAGGACAATGCCGACACGATGCGGGTAAATGACAATTACATTCATCATAATCAGCACCCCAACGGCAACCTGTGTTTGATCGACGGCGGCAGCCATGCGGCCGGCTATGGCGTGGAAGTATCCTACGGCGCCTACGCACTGATCGAGTCTAACGTATTCGATTGGAACCGCCACGCCATCGCCGGCGATGGCCGTGAGGGTTCGGGCTATAAGGCTTACCGCAATCTAGTCCTTCAGCACGGCGGTGTCCACTTCCATTGTGTGAATACCTGGGACATCGTTTTCGGCGTATTATTTCCGCTCAGCGCGTTGGGCGTGGTGGACGGCGACCATATTTACCACACACACCAGATCGATATGCACGGTAGAGGTGACAACGGCTTCGGCGGCCTCGCAGGCGAATGGATGGACATCCAGTTCAACACCATTCTTTACACGGCCGGCACCGGCATCAAGCTGCGCGGTACGCCAGCTCTTGCATCCGAGTCGCCAAGTTCCTTCTCGGTTGGAATGGACGTGAAACATAACGTGTTCGCGCATCAAGACCAATGGGAGTGGATCAATGGAGGCGTATCGCCGGGTGCGATGACCCAGGAGGAAACCGGACTGCAGGCGGCGGACAACCTATACGGGCTCAACACGTTCGACGCGCGTAAACGGTGCGATTTCGACGCCGACGGCCAGGACGACGACTTCATTGCCACTGGCGCGACTTGGTGGTATCGCTCTACGCGGCTTGGCGGTCGCTGGGTGTTTTTGGAACAGTCGCCAAGCCGCTTAGCCGATGTCACGCTAGAGGACGCCGACGGCGACGGTCGCTGCGATGTACTGACGAGCGGAACGGTGCACAGTGCTGGTGGCGATGGCAGCCGCCCCCTCATACAATCACCAGGCGATGTCACGACTATCGCGGGGACACCGGTAAACCAAACGTTGACGGCGGACGGCGGAACGGCGCCCTATTCCTGGGTCGTGTCAGGCCTCCCCAGCGGCCTCTACGCAACATCCGATGGGCGGATATTGGGTACGCCGTCCGACTACTCGATAACGTCTTCGAAGATCACCGCGATGGTCACCTCAGCCAACCATCAATCCGACACCATCACCTTCACCTGGACCGTCGGCTCCAATGTTCCCAACGTCACAGGCTTATCCGAAGATGCCGCGCGTAGGACAATAGCGGATTCCGGTTTACGCGTGGGCAATGTGTCGCGCGAGGTCAACTTCGCATCAGTGGGTTCGGTGATAGCCCAAAGTCTGGCAAGCGGAAGCACGGTGGCAACAAGGACGCCGATGGACATTACCGTGTCCCTAGGTGCCGTCACCGTACCCAATGTACGTTCGTGGGATGCTTCCTCGGCCATGAATGCCATCAACGGCGCCGGTCTCGCTTCCGGCGAAATCACCTACGTAAACACCTGTCTCGATCCCGGTACGGTTCAGAGTACAACCCCATCCAGCGGTGCAGTCGTAGCGCCGGGTACGGCGGTAAAATTATCGGTATCGACCTGTACCGGCACCGGCGGCGGTCGCGGGGGTGGTGGCAACCCGCGTCAGCCATTGTAGTTAGAACCCACCACGCCAGCAGTTCCGTACGCCGAATTCCGTAAGCCCAGTGCAACAAGGCCCGGTAGGCGTACGGAACGATTCGTATCGATTTGAATCAAGCGAACGGCGATATTTCGCCTATTTCGATGCTCCGATGGAATCGCACGACGCCTGATACGCCAAATCCGCCGCCGTTACCGCTCACTTACCGAACCGACTCGCGCTCTTCGGCCCCCGCCGAGCTCAACAAGCCGGACGGCTCGGCTTGGTCGGTTTCGGCGTCCTTGACCGCGTTACGAAAGCCTTTGATCGCATCGCCCAAATCGGCGCCGACGTTTGTGCCGAACACCAAGCAGCGCAGGGTATGCACCGCATACCATTTTCGGAGTCACCGATGAATCAAACGCCAAAAAGGTACGCGGTGCGTACCCTCGGCTATCGAAACCACCGATGCTGAGTTTCGCTCTGATTAACCCAGCGGCGTTTGGCTCGTAGTGACAATGACCGCCGCGGTCAAAGTTCAGGACGGGGTGCAAACCCCGTCGCGCTCAGGATTTTCAGCGAATGAAAGTTTAAAATCTTTCAAATCATCCATGGAATTCAACATTATATATAAAGATAAATCAGGGATAGTGACCGAATAAAGTATTGCTCGATCATTAGACTTAATCACAATTCCTTTAAAGCCGTTAATGTCTTGAATGTTAAATTTACCAGCCAATCCACCCACATCCTGAAATTTTGCTATTGCTTCTTTTCCCTTGGTCACATATTTATCATCAATTTGAGTAAAAATAACTTCCTTTTTTTTATCATTCATATCATGAAAAATATAAAAATATTTCATGCCAACAAAATTCTTTTGAAAAAAAATAGCAGGAACAATCCCATAAAAATATCCAGTTGAAAAAACTCCGTTATTATCACATTCTTTGAAAGCCATTATCCAATTAGCAGGCTTTTTAATTATTACCTTACCAATACTAACTTCACTATAAAGATTTAACCATAAATGAACTGATAAAGCAACAAAGTCGTTATTAAATATACTTGTGAAAATACCAAAAACAAAGAAAATACACAAAAAAATATTTAAACGTTTTTTTAATATACTCATGCTTTTAAAAAAATGATCAAATTCGATTTTATATAGAACAATTATTTAACTTTTATCTGTGCCTTAACAGGCTGTTGATTTTATCTCCCCCGCAAGCCGCATTGATTCGTTGAGTTAGGTGCTGGATATATTCGTAACACATTGTTATTCATGGTAAAATGCTTTTGTTTTCCACATATTCCATCGAATCCATGCGCGGCGCCGACATTACCCAAGAAGAACTGTTCAGTTACCGAACCCTGGAAGAACGGATTCCAAAAAAACATCCGCTCCGCAAGCTGCGCAAAGTGGTCGATCTGTTGCTGGCCACATTGGATGACGAGTTCGATGCGCTCTACGCCCGTCGCGGCCGGGATTCCATTCCGCCGGAGCGCCTGTTACGCGCCAGCCTGCTGCAAGTCTTGTTGTCCATCCGCTCGGAGCGGCAGTTAGTGGAGCATATCGACTTCAATCTGCTTTACCGCTGGTTCGTCGGCTTGACCATGGATGACGCCGTGTGGGACCACTCCACCTTCAGCGCCAACCGCGACCGCTTGCTGAACGAGCGCATCAGTCGTTTGTTTTTCGAACGGGTGTTGGCCTTGGCGGACTGGCAAAAGTTGCTGTCCGACGAACATTTTTCCGTGGACGGTACGCTGATTCAGGCCTGGGCCTCGCACAAGAGTTTCGTCAAAAAAGACGGCTCGACCCCGCCGCCGGAAGACGGCGGCCGTAATCCCACGGTCAACTTCAAGGGCGAGAAGCGCAGTAACGAGACTCACGTATCACGTACCGATCCCGATGCGCGGCTGTACAAAAAGAGCGAGGGCGACAAATCGCAGTTGGCATTTCTTGGTCATGCTTTGATGGAAAACCGTAACGGCCTGGTGGTCGATGTCGAAGTCACTCAGGCCAAGGGAACAGCGGAACGCGAAGCGGCTCAAACCATGGTCAAGCGTACGATCCACAAGCCGGGCGCGACCTTGGGTGCCGATAAAAACTATGACACCCAAGACTTTGTCGCCAATCTACGCCAGCGCAAGGTGACCCCGCATGTCGCCAGCAAGGACAAAGGCTCGGCCATCGACGGCCGCACCACCCGACACGACGGCTACCGCAAAAGCCTCAAAATCCGCAAGCGGATCGAAGAGGTCTTCGGCTGGGCCAAGACCGTCGGTCCGCTACGGCAAACCAAGTTCCGGGGTTTGAAGAAAGTCGCCGCGCAAACGATTTTTACGTTTGCGGCCTATAACCTAACGCGGATGGGCGCCATTTTCGGCTGGCGTTACACGACCGCCTAGGCGCTAGTACGCCTGAAATCCGCCCAAAGGCGGAATTGACCCCCTTCGGGGTGAATATAACCGGCTAAAACCGGTTTTTGAGGCCCAATCAGGCTTCCAGACCACCCGGTGCTTCGGAAAATGGCGTCGAAACCGAAGGTATATCGGCAAATTTCAACAGCCTGTTAACGGGATCGGCCGCTGTTCCACCACCTAACCCGGTAAACCGGTTCCAAAATGGCGGAACCGTGATGCGTTCCGCCTTACGGCTTTACCGTTTACCCCTCATCGCCAACGCTAATCGTTGACCGTCGGCAGTTCGCCTATGTCGCCACACCCATCCAACGGTAAAATTTCATTCAAAACATAGCGATGGAAGGTGGAATATGGCCAATCTCTCACTCGCTCGACATAGCCATGTTTCAACGGATTGACGTGCACGTAATCAATATGCCGGACATAGTCCAATTCGTCGATGACAGTATGTTCCCAATAGCGTCTTTGCCAAACACCGCGCTCGCGGCGTTTGCGGCGCGTGGCCGATAGACGTTCGGTGCGCGGCAATCCTTTGGCAAACAACAATTTCATCAAGCGCAAACGCACGGGAAAATCGTCGGTATCGGGCGGCAAGGTCAATACCATATGCATATGGTCCGGAAGCACCACCCAGGCGTCAATATGAAACGGATACCGCCTTTTGACCCTACGCACCGCGTCGCGTAGCAAATCGATGTGATCGGTCAACAATGTCCGTTGGCGTTCCAGCAAGTTCACCGTGAAGAAATAGCAGCCGCCCGCCACAAAATTCCGTCGATAATTCGGCACAACCCCTCCCAAAATCAATCCATGAAGTGCCCCGCCAAACACCCCGCCCACGACCCAAAAATCATCGCAATAGGACAGGCTATCGTCGTAGGGAAGCAATCGATGGTGGATTGCCTATCGGCGAATCCACCTTACGCCCAGAAAAAATGACCCGCCATACGGCCGTTGGCTCGTAGTGATAATGACCGCCGCGCGGTCAAGCCCGGCGCTCCAACACGGCGCGTGGGAACGAGGGGAAACCCGCTCCTAACGTTTCATCCTGCCTGTCCACATTGTCGAAACGTTCAGGACGGGGTGCAAACCCCGTCCCGCTCAGGACGTCCGTTGGCGTTCCAGCAAGTTCACCGTGGAGAAATAGCCGCCGCCTGCCACAAAGTTCCGTCGATAGTTCGGCACAACCCCTCCCAAAATCAATCCATGAAGTGCACCGCCATGCAACGCCATGGGAATGGCGTAGGGCGGATTCGGAGCGCAGCGACAATCCGCCAAAACCCAAGCCAACCGCATAGCAAGGGCGCGAGCAAATTAAAAGCCATCAATGGTGGATTGCTTCGCGAATCCACCTTACGACACGTCACCGCGCGATTTATCCGCTGTACGACCGTATCCGCCATACGGCCATACGCAGGTTAGCCGTCATTCGCGTCGAAGCAACGTAGGGTATGCACCGCATACCATTTTCGAGGTTTCCGAAGGATCAAACGCCAAAAGGTACTTGGCTAGCGAATTTTTTCTTGCAATACGGGGCGGATCATATATGACCCCTTTGCTCTTGGGTTGTCCGCCATACGGCCATGGTTAATTGACCCCTATTAGATCAATGCCGTCAAATAGCATGAGCACATCAAAACAAGCCCTATAACAGATGGGACGGCATAGGCAATATAAAAATACATACGATCTCCTCGCCTAAATATTATTCTATAGCCGACAATCAAACTAACTAATATAATTCCAACTTCATCAAGTACCGCACCATTGCATGTTTTTATATTAGCCCCAGTTAGAATCCAAATTCCAGTTCCAAATAGCCACAATAACGTTAACAGTGGCATTAGTAGCCACGCTGCTTGATCTATATATTTCATTTTCCCGATTTTTGACAAGTTACACATGCGCTGCCGTTAAGCCAATTATTGGCATTGCTAACGGCACTAAAAACTGCGGAGGTAATCGAAATAGCACTGGCATTAGATGTTCCAGCAACTCCAACACTCACCCCAGGTAATCTAGACGCAGTATTCGCAGCCGCTGTCCAATCTTTAATTTCCAATGCGTTTGTTCTAACAAAATTGCCCGCACTATCAGAATAACCTCCGATTGGCACCTTTAGCGCAGCGACACTCAGCCCGACATCTATAAGATCTGCCGCAACAACGGCTTTCATATTTCCAGGATAGTTGGCTTCGGCAATCAGCCTTGGAACAGTTGTCGGAAGCGACGGGGCGCGACCATTCCATGCATCCACTAAGTTGCTGGCATTTAACGCTACCCCACCAAGGGATTTTCCTATTATCGCTGACCCAGTCATTATCGTGCCGTATCCTGCAACTTGATTGAAGCCACCCGGACCGGCTGCGGCCACTGCAGAGCCACCCGCTACTATCGAGGCACCACCGAGGACTCCCATTACATTACCCAGAACACCAATTGCCGAGTCTTTTACTCCAGACCAGTTAACCTGATTATTCCCCGCAAACGCCGACACATTCCCACCCGGAATCGGCACCGCCTTCATCAACCCCAACGGATCACTAAAACTAATCGGATTATTCCCCACATAGGCATAAGGATTAATCCCATCGGCAAAGCCCGCCGGGTCGCGCTGGGCGAAGCGGCCGAGGCCGGGGTCGTAGCTTCTGGCGCGGTAGTGGATCAGTCCGGTGGCGTCCGGCTCGCGGCCGGTGTAGCCGTAGCGCGGGATGGTGCCGGTTTTGTTGATCGTCTGGCCGAAGGCGTCGTAACGGGCACTGGCGGTCACGGCGCCGGCGGCGTTGCTGGTGGCGACGACCGAACCCAAGCCGTCGGCATGGTAGTAGGCGTTGCCGCTGGGCGTGTTTCTCAATAGCGGCTGGTCGAGGCCGGCGTAGGCGTAGTGGGCCTGGGCGGCGTTCCAGTTGGCGCCGTATTCGCTGAGGATGTCTCGGCCGCTGTAGACGAAGCGGGTCGGGGTGCCGTTGCTGACGGTTTCGATGCGCCGGCCCTGGTGGTCGTAGCGGTAGCTCTCGGCGAGGCCGGCGCCGCTGGCGGAGGCCAGGCGGTCCAGCGCGTCGTAGGCCAGGGTGAGATTGACGCCGCCGCTGCGTTGGGTTTGGTTGCTGGTGTTGTCTAGGTAACGGCGGACGCTGCGCTACTTATCCGGCTTACACAGAAATCAGCGCGGAATCGATGTGTATGATTGCGTAAACCTATCGCGAATCAATAACGACGCAATAGGTTCATGCAACCGACAATCCCCCATTACGCCAAATCCGCCGCCGTTACCGATCACTTACCGGACCGACTCGCGCTCTTCGGTCCCCGCCGAGCTCAACAAGCCACCGGCCGGCTCGGCTTGGTCGGTTTCCGCGTCATTCACCGCCTTCCGAAAACCTTTGATCGCATCGCCTAAATCGGCGCCGACGTTTTTCAAACGCTTGGTGCCGAACACCAAGACCACGATGGCCAACACCACCAATAAATGCGGTACGCTCAAACCCATATCTCACTCCAAATAGTCATTTAAAAAATCCGGGGCCTCGACTGATGCCTAAGCCCCGGCGAGGCGCTGTTTAGAACTCGACCGTCAATCGGCCGCCTCGGTCACCAAGGTGCCGCTACGAGTTGGCGACGCCGCCGCGGACTCCGAACTCGGCGCCGCCGTGTTAACTCGGCGTTTCTTCGGCGCAAAAGTTTTCACCAAACGTTTCCAGCCGATCACCAGCGAGCTGGCCCCCAGCACTAAGCCGAATCCGACCCAGGTCAGCATCCACACATCCCACAGCGGGCGGTAGTAGAGCCAACCGAAATCCCAATGGTGCAGACCGGAATACAGCCAGCGGAACACACGGCGACTGCGATCCAGCTTGGCCAGCAATTGGCCATCCTGCGGGTCGAGATAAACCCGGCTGCCCGCCGCGTCGTCCAGTTCGGCCAACACCACCGGCAACGGCTTTTCGACCGAGCCTTGATGGTGGCGCGGATAGTAATAACTGTCGTAGTCGTCCAATACCGTGACCGCCGCGACCTTGGTTTCGCCGGCCAAGCGCTGGACCGCGTCGCCGATCGCGTTTTCGCTGAAACGCGGACCGGCCCCGGTGGGCGTCAGCGGCAAGCGCAAACCGTCGCGGCCTTGCGCCAATAGTACCGTTTCGCCGCCCAGGCGCCGCCAGTTCAGCTCGACGACTTCAATACCGGTGCCGGCCAACCGCAACGGCGCCGGCCGCCAATCCAGCATCGTCGCCGGCACTTCGGCGCCCAAATAGCGTTTCAACTCGGCCTTGCTGATTTCGCCGTTGGAAAAGATTTTACCGGGATTGGTATCGACGAAGCCGCTCAGCGCCCAGCTCAAGGCCACGGTGCCACCGATCAAACCGGTCCAGAAATGCCATTTGAACCAGAATTCGCGATAAGGCTGGGTTCGGCCTTGCGAGTAGGTCGGCTTGCCGCCGAAACCTGGCCGCCAGCGCAACCAGCCGATAATCAGGCCGGTGATGCAGGCTATCGTGGCGCCCGCGCCGGACCACAGTTGTACGTCGTGGCGAATGTCGCCCAGTCCCAGCAAATCCAGCGGTTTGAATAAATGTATCCAATTCCCGGCCCAAAACAGGCCGCGCTGCCAACGGCTGGAGGCGTGCAGCACTTCGCCGGTCCGCGCCGAAATCAGCAACTCCTCGCCCTCGTTGCTGGCGATGCGGTGAAACGGCCGTAAAGTCTCGCGGTTACGCAAGATCGCCGGCGCCTCGACGCTTTCCAGATAAATCAGCTCGGCCGGATTACGACCCTCGGCGACGAACCAGTTTTGCGCGATTCGCAGTGCCTGGGTTCTGTCGGTTTCCCGTAAACCGCCGTCCACCGCCGATAACACATAACGCAGGCCGTGGGTATCCTCGATCAGCCAGACCGGCTCGCCGGCGCTGCGCAACAAGCGGGCGTCGGCCAGGGCCGGTTCGCCGCCAAGCTTGCCGGGAGCCGCTTCGCCGCCGCTAGCCTTGGCTTTGCGCTGCTCGGCGGCGGCCTGGCGTTGCGCGCCGCTACGTTGCCAAACTTCGCCGACGCTCAGCCAACCGGACTCGGGTTGCAAAACCTCGGCGTGCGCCAGTTGTTGGGCGCGGCTTTGCGCGGTCGGCGTCGAATACATGATCACCAATCCGGTCGCAAACCAAACGAACATGAACAATGCCAGCACCACGCCCAACCAACGATGGGTTTCGTATAGCAACCAGTTCAACGATTTCTTCATTTTCATCTCCTTGTTATAGAGACTGTCGTAAAAGTCAAAACAGAACCCTCTGCTCGCGGGAGAGGGCAGGGTGAGGTGATAAAAAATCAATGCATTACCTTGCAATCCCCCTCACCCCTCCACCCCTCTTCCGCGAGGCGATGGCCGTTTACGACAGCCTCTGGTCGCGAATAATCGCGGCAGTACTCAATCTTTACAAAGTCGCCAAATAGGCTGCCAACCCGTCGATTTCGTCGTCGCTCAATGCGCCGGCAATCCGGTTCATCACCCCCTCCGGGCTATTGCGGCGATCGCCGGACTTCCAATTTCGCAATTGCGAGCGCAAATACACCAAGCGTTGGCCGCCTAGCAGCGGATAGGCGATACCGTCGGCGACACGGCCCTTCCCGTCCGGTCCGTGGCAACTGAAACAGGCCGGAACCTTGCGAGTCTCGTCGCCTTGTTCCGCCAACTTTTTGGCCGCCGGCCGCTGGCCGTTCGCATCGCCCGCCGGTGCCGGGAGGCCGGAAAAATACGCGGCGATATCGACGATGTCGGCCGGGGTCAAATCCGCCGCCATCACCGTCATCGTTTCGTGCTGCCTCGCGCCAGACTGAAAGTCGCGCAATTGTTTAGCCAGGTATTCGGCCGGTTGGCCGGCATGGTTGGGAATCTTGTCGGCGACGCTGATACCCTCGCTGCCGTGGCATTCCTGACAGCGCTCGTTCTCCGACGTCAGCCGGCCGACAGCAGCGTCGCCGGCCCGCTCGGCCGACGCCTGCTGCGCGGCGGTCAACAACGCCATCGCGCCGAGCGCCAGCCAACGCCGGCCCAAGCGGCGCCGACGAATCGCGGTTTTCGCGGTAAATTCCCGTGGCCTTCGCGCCGCGCTCACTGGGCGGCGTGGCGCTGACCGGCCAAGCGCTCGACGGTGGCCAGCGCTTGCGCGACGTTTTCTTCGGGTTTCAAACCACCCAGGGTCGCGGCAATCTTGCCATCCGGCGTCACGACGAAGGTGGTGCGCTCGGCGAAACCGTGATCGATAGCCTGGCCGCGACTGTCGGTCTTGCCGAGCTGCGGATCGCGTACCGCCAGATCGTAGGCCTTGGAAATCGCGCCGCCGGCATCCGATGCCACCGGAAACTTGCCGGCGCAGAAATTGGGGTCGGCGGAAAATTCGTTGAGACGCTCGATGCTGTCCAGCGACACGCCAACAATGGTTGCGCCGGCGGCGGCGAATTTGTCATGGTTGACCGCGAAGCTGTGCGCCTGGATATTGCAGCCGCCGGTATAGGCGGATGGATAAAAATAAACGACGACCGGACCTTTCTTTAAAGCGTCGCCCAGCGAGTACGCGAACGCCTTGCCGGCTTGCGATGCCTGGGTCTCGATCGCCGGGGCCGGATGGCCTTCCGGCAGCGCGGCGAGTGCCGGCGCGGACAGCCAAGCCAAGGCCAGGCCGGTCAAAAAAACGGGTTTCATAATGGATTTCCGGTCAAAGTGGTTTGTACTTGTCGTGGCAGGCGCCACGACATTGTTTGGAAAAGTCGTTGGCGGCGCCGGCGGCGCTGTTCAAATCGCCGGCTCCCAACGCGTTTTGGATCGATGCCGCCTTGTTTTGGTAATCCTGGGCATCGGCCACCGCATCGGCGGCGTCGCCGCGCTTGGCGAAATAGCCTTCCACCAGCTTAAAAGCCTCTTGCAATTGTTTGGTTTCGGCGCTGGCGGTGGCGGTATCCTGCGCGGAAATCGTGTTCTGCACGTTCTGGATCTTGGTTTCGACGTCCTTCATCAATTCTTCGAAGTCGAATTCGGCTTCGGCGAACGCGGCTCCCGGCGCCAGAATCCAGGTCAAGGCCAGTATCCGCAAGGTCTTGCGTATCATGCTAAAAAATCCCCCAATCGAAAAATCCCTGCCGCCCGAACCAGCCGCCGCATGTCCCACACCGGACCCGCGGCATCGATCGGCTGGCGTGGCAGCGAACTACGGCGGCGTCCCTAGGCGATCAGCTCCTTAATCACCTTGCCGTAAACCACGGTCGGCCTTTCGGATCGACCTTGATATTTGTAAATCAGCTTCAAGTGGTCCAAACCGAGCTGGTTAAGTACCGTGGCGTGCAGGTCGTAGGTATCGACTTCGGTGCCCTTGATCGCTTGCACGCCCAGATCGTCGGTGCCGCCGTGGGTGTAACCGGCTTTAACGCCGCCGCCCGCCATCCATTGGGTATAACCCCAGGGATTGTGGTCGCGGCCGTCGCCGGATTCGCTCCACGGCGTGCGGCCGAATTCGGAGGTCCACACCACCAGGGTTTCGTCCAACATGCCCTTGGCTTTCAAATCCTTCAACAGACCGGCGATCGGTTTGTCGATGATTTTGCTGTGCTTGCCATGGTTGTCTTCGATGTTTTGATGCGCGTCCCAGTCGCGGCTGTCGCCTTTGATGTCGGTCGGACCGGACACCACTTGAATGAAGCGCACCCCGCGCTCGGCCAAGCGTCTGGCACGCAGCAGCAATTCGCCGTAAGGTTTGGTGATGTCCTCGTCCAGGCCGTACAGCTTTTTGGTGGCTTCGGATTCCTTGCTGAAATCGACGGCTTCCGGCGCGGTTTCCTGCATCCGGTACGCCAAATCGTAGGATTCGGTGCGGGCTTGCAGTTCGGTATCGGTCGGATAACGGCCGGCATGGGCTTCGTTCAAACGTTTCAACAAATCCAGGGCCTTGCGTTTTTCGGTATCCACGACGTATTGCGGATTGTTCAAATGCAGAATCGGCGAGTTGCCCGGCCGGAACGGCGTGCCTTGGTAAACCGCCGGCAGGAAGCCGGACTCCCAGTTGGTCACGCCGCCGCGCGGCTCGCGCTTGTCGTTGTACAACACGACGTAAGCCGGCAGGTTGGGGTTGTTGGAACCCAGCGCATATTGAATCCAGGCGCCCAAAGTCGGCCGGCCGGGGTTCAAGCCACCGGTATTCATTTTCATGATCGAAATGTCGTGGGTCGCGCCGATGGTCACGCTGGACTTAATGAAAGCCAGATCGTCGGCTTGCTCGGCCAGATGGGGCAACCAGTCGGAGAACCAGGCGCCGCTTTGGCCGTGTTGTTTCCAGGTCCGCTTGGTCGCGATCAGTTTGGTGATACCGCCCTGGGTACTAGTCTTGATGCCTTTCAAGTACGAAGCCGGTATGCCGGTGCCGGCCAGTTTGACCAGTTCCGGTTTGTAATCGTACAAATCCAGCGTGCTGGGCGCGCCGGCCATGTGCAGCCAGATCACGGTTTTGGCTTTCGCCGGGAAATGCGGCGCTTTCGGCGCCAGCGGGTTGCCGCCGGTCAGCGCGTTCAAAGCGGCGTCTTCAGCCAACGCGCTGGCAATAACGCCGCCGCCCGGCAAAAAGGCGGTAACGGCCAAGCCGCCAAGGCCGTAACCGGTTTTTACTAAAAAATCACGTCGCGATTTGTTGTTCATGGGTAAACCTCTTAAAAATGAGTTGTCGGCAACTGGCCCTACGGGGCGCCGGCGGCGCCCCCAGGCTTGCACTGGATCGTTAGAACCGGTAGATGAATTCGTTGGAATTGGCGACCACGTGCACCAGATCCACGAAGGCGGCAGCCCGCACCGGGTCGCCGATCGGTTTATCCTTGACGCCGGCCGGCACGTTGACTTCGAATTTACCGTTGGCGGCCTTGGCGCGAATCACGCCCTCCTGTTCGTTCAAGAAGGCCTGCAACTCCTCTTTCTCCTGATCGTTCGGCTGGCGGGCGAACAGGATTTGGTAGAGTCGGGCAATCCGTTCTTCCTCGCTCTCGCCGGCCTCGTTGATGACCCGGCCGGCCAGCGATTTGGACCAGTCGAAGATCAATTCGCTGTTGTACAGCGTCAAGGCTTGCAGCGGCGTGGTGGTCACCTCGCGTTTGCTGTGGGCTTCCTGCGGCGACGCCATGTTGAACGAATCCAAAATCGGATACGGAATGCTGCGGCGGGTGAACACGTACAAGCTACGGCGGTTATGGTCCTTCTCGTCCTTGGAAGTCCGCCACATTTTGTCGTTGAAATTGGCGTTGTTGACCCCGTAGTTGGTGTTGATCGCCGACGGTAGCGGCGGATATACGCTCGGCCCGCCGACCTTGTCCTCCAGCTTGCCGGAAGCGACCAATAGCGAATCCCGGACTTGTTCGGCTTCCAAACGCTGCCTGGGGAATACCGCCAGCAACTGGTTTTCGGCATCGGCCTGCTGCACGTCTTCGCGGTAATCGGACGACTGCCGATAGACGCTGGACAACAGAATCTCGCGATGCAGTTTCTTGACGCTCCAGCCGTCCTTGACGAATTTGTCGGCCAGATAATCCAGCAGTTCCGGGTTGAGCGGTTTTTCGCCGGCCTTGCCGAAATCGCTGACGGTGGCGACGATGCCCTTGCCGAAATACTGGTCCCAAACCCGATTCACGTAAACGCGGGCGGTCAGCGGATTGGTCGGACTGGTGATCCATTTCACCAAGGCCGAGCGACGGCCGGACGAGAACGGCAACGGTTTGATGTCCGGTTTTTCGTCGGTAATCGCCGCGGGGAAGGCCGGTTGCACCTGTTCCAACGGTTTCTCATGGTCGCCGACCGCAAACACGAAGCTGGGCGGCGCATCCGGATGGCCCAGTTCGGTCATCGCCGAAATTTCATTCGAGAACGTCGCCGGTTTCAAATCGTCGAATTTACGCAATTCCTTGTTCAACTTTTCCAATTCGGCCCACTGCTCGGCAATCTTGGGGTCGCGGGTTTTGGCGTCGGTACTTTCGCCTTTTTCCTGGAAGTAGGATTGCATGCTGGCTTCGTTGGTGACGTTAGCCAAGCGATGATTGACCCAGCGGTCCTGGGCTGTCCATTTTTCCTTGGGTTTGAAAATCGCGTCGCGCGAGTCGGTCAGATAACGTTCCTTGTGATACTTGAGCGCTTCTTCCCGATGGGTATCGATAATGGCCTTTTGCTTGGCGCGGATGTCCTTGGTGGCTTCCTGCCACTTGGCGTATTGCTGGTCGTAAGCCACTTCGATCGGGCCTTTCTTGGCCGGAATGTTGTCCACCGGGGCCACGTTGGCAAAGAAGGACTGGAACGAGAAATAGTCTTTCTGACTGATCTTGTCAAACTTGTGGTTGTGGCAACGGGCGCATTCCAAGGTTTGGCCCAACACCACTTTCCCGACCGTATCGGTAATATCGGTGGTGATTTGGTATTTACGTTGCACCAGATCGCGCGAGTTGGAGTTATCCGGGAACTGCGCCATGAAACCGGTCGCGATCAGGGCCTGCTCGTCGCCGGGCCACAATTCGTCGCCGGCCAGTTGTTCCTGGATGAAGCGGCTGTAAGGCTTGTCCTGATTGAATGAATTGATTACGTAATCGCGGTAACGCCAGTTGTTCAAGCGATCGTTGTCGTTCTGGAAGCCGGTACTGTCGGCGTAGCGCGCCAAATCCAGCCATTTGCGGCCTTGGCGTTCGCCGTACTTAGGCGATGCCAGCAAGCGGTCGGCCAGCTTTTCGTAAGCGTTTTCGGATTCATCGTTGACGAAGGCGTCCACGTCTTCCGGGCTGGGAATGATGCCCCACACGTCCAGCGTGGCTCGGCGAATAAAGGCGGCTCTATCGGCATCCGGCGACGGCGTCAGGCCTTTTTCTTCCTGTTTGGCGAGGATGAAGGCATCGATCGGCGTCCTGACCCAATCCTGATGCTGGACCGCCGGAGCTGCCGGCGCCTTGACCGCTTGATACGACCAAAGTTTGGCCTTGCCTTGCGCCGCCGGAGCGGCATCGCCGGCGGATTTTTCGTCGGCCCCACCGGCCTCGCCCACCATCGCCACGGACAAGGCCCAGGCGATTGCGATCGTTAATTTTTTCTTATTCATTTCACCACTCCAAAAACTCAAGCACCGGAACGCCCCGTGCGGATGAACGCGAACCGCCGCCCATCCGGCGATCCGCGGTTACGATCAATTGGTTTTAGGTTCCGGAGGCACGATCCTGACGATCTTGCCGCCTTCTTCTTCGTAATTTTGCGAACCGACCGCGCCGACCACCTTGAAGCCTTTCGTAGCCAGCAAATCGGCGATCTTGCCGGCGCGGCCGGCGTGGTTGGATACCGTGACAATAGACCTGTCCTTGGGAATGAAGGGCAGCGCCGCCTCAATACCATCGACCTGTACGTTCAGATACACCGGAAACGAACCGATCTTGCTGATTTCGTCCGGGCGGCGGGTATCGATGAACAGCAATTCGCTCGGTTTAGCCAGTAAGGCATCGACTTGGGCGCGATTCAGCTTGGGGGTTTTGTACTCGTAAGGCCTGGGCGCCTGCGCCGCAGGTTTGGCATCGGCGTGGACGTGCGCGTCTTTCTCGGCCGCCGATGCGAAGACCGGCGCGGTCAGCAGCATCGCCAACAAAACTAATGACAGAGGTTGTTTCATATTCGGGTTTTCTCGTTTCATTTTTTGAACAAGCGTCGTTCGACGCGGCAAGGGTTAACTCATTAGCCATATGGCAAGTAGCATGCCAACCGAAAACGCCTAACCAAAAACCACACAACCCACTGTTTATAAAAGATTTTTACAAACGAAATCGCCAGCACGACCGCAATTCTCACCGGAAATCGCTAAGGACTGATGAATTTGCAGCACCCCTGCAACAGGCTGTGCTGCTCGGCTAGCATCCAAAAATCCGCTCCGTCGAAGCCAAGAGACGGGCAAAAAAAACGGGCCGAGGAAATTCCTCGTCCCGTTAAGAGGCCACCACGATGCCTAAATCGATAAACCAAACCCCATGTGTTCCGAGCGCGCGTTTGCAGAAATTGAAGGCGCTGTCAATCGCGGCTAAAGCCGCGCGTAAAAACCGGATGGCTATTCCGGGCGATCAAGTCCAAACCGTTGTAACGTGCGGCTCCCGCCCCAGCCGCCTGGCATTTCGTATTCCGCTCGCTATTATTTGGGCCGGCTGGAAATGCCCTTGGTCAATAACTGCACCTTGTAAGCGGCGCCGCGACCGACGACGTACAAGGTACTTTTGTTGATGCCGGCGAAGGCCAAATTCTGCGGCTTTTTCGGCACCGGGATCGTACCCAGCGCTTCGCCCTTGGCACTTAACACCTCGATACCGGCATTCGAAGCCACGAACAGCCGGCCTTCATCATCCAGCGCCAAACCGTCCGCGCCGCTGGACCACGTGCCGTCCTCGCCTTTTTGCCAGCCTTCCAGCTTGGCGAAATTGCGGCGGTTGGCAATCGAGCCGTCGGCGGCGATGTCGTAAGCCAGAATGTGTTCGCCCTGAGTATTGGCGACGTACAAGGTTTTTTCGTCCTTGCTGAGCTGAATGCCGTTGGGCCGCTCTATGTCGTTGGCCAGTTGCTTGAGCGCTCCGTCCGGACCGATGTAAAACATGCCGGGATGCGACGGTTCCGGGTTGGGATTTTCCTTGGTCGGCCGGGTGCCGCTATCGGTGAAATAAATACCGCCGTTGCCGGCGCGCACCAAGTCGTTGGGCCGTTGAAATTTAACGCCCTGGTAATCCTTGGCCAGCACGGTTTTTTCCTTGACCGGATAAATCGCGCCGACTTGGGTATCCTTGGTCTGCACGGCGATGATCTTGCCGTCCGGGGTCAGGGCCAAGCCGTTGGCGCCGTTGGAATTCTCCAAAAAGGTCGACACTTGATCGTCCGGCCCGATACGCACGATTTTGTTGGCATTGGTCTCGGTGAACAGCAAACTGCCGTCGTTATAGCCTATCGGTCCTTCGGTGCCGTTGAAGCCGTCCTTGATCAATTCCAGCACCACGCCGCCGGCCGCGACACCCGGAATCGCCGGCGTGACCGGATCGTCGGCGTGCGCGCCGCCGGCCGCCAACAAAGCGCTGATACTCAACAACAGGGTCGAATACTTGACTGACATAACATTCCTCTATCGATGTGAGTGAAACATCCGACCGGGCGACCGTTAAGCCGCCCGGTCGGCTCGCATTAAAATTTGGCCCGGAAATGCACACCGTAATACCGGGCGTCGCCGAACGACGCGCTGGCCGCCGCGGTATTGGAGAAATTTCCGGCATTGGTAAAGTAGATCGTGTCGAAGAGGTTGCGACCGACCAAGTCCAGATTGTATTTGCCGTTCTTGGTGCCGATACCGATACCGCCGTCGGTGACGTGGTAGGCCGCCTGTTTGCCGTACACCGACAGACTGGCGTTATAATTAGCCGCCGATTTATAGCTGTCGATCAAATAGGCATGCCATTGCAAGCCGTAGTCGTTACCCAAGCCGAAAGTCAACGGCGCGCGGTAGTCCACACCGTAGTTGGCGGTGAAGGTCGGCGCATTCGGCAAGGTCCGTCCGGTTTGGTCGCAAATCACCGAATTTGCTTCCGGCGGACACGGGGCGTTGGCAAAGTCGGTATAAATCGCCCTATTGAATGATCCGTTCAGGAACACGCTCAAGCCCGGTGTAATATCGTAGTTGGTCTCCAATTCGATACCGCGCAATTGGATGCCCTTGATGTTACCCAAGGTCGTTCGGTTACCGGTGGTGCATCCGTCCACGCCAATCGTGCAGGGAATAACCAATTGCGATTGGAAACCTTCGATGTCGGTTTGGTAGAAGTTGACGTTGGCCACCAGCTTGCGATCCAGCCAAGTGCTCTTGATGCCGAATTCGTAATCCATCACGTTCTCCGGATTGACGTTTTCTACCTTACCCGTGTTCAAGTTAAATTGTGCCGCGCCGGATTTGTTGCCGCCCGATACCGAGCCATAAACCATCAGATCCTTGTTGATTTTGTAGCTGGGATTGACCAGCCAGTTTTGCGAGTTTTGGTCGAATCCTTGGCGCGGCGCATCCCACTCGGTTCCCAAACGGCCACTCCGAACCGCCTTGGCGGCAGCAATCTGATTTGCCGAAGCGCCGATTTGGGCGCCGAGCACGTCTAAGTCGACTCCGCCAATCGGATGGCTCCAACCGGTGTTTTCCCGCCGTTCAAAGGTATCCCGCAAACCCACGGTCAATGTCGCGTCATCCGTCACATGCCAGTTGACCTGCCCATATGCCGCGTAACTGTCGGTCGCGGGCACAACGCTTTGCCGGTACATGACGTTGTTAAGGGACGCCAGCATCATTTGCCGCCCGATCGCATTGCTGTTCAAGGTTGAGTATTGCGAGTTGCTAGCATAAAAAGCCCCGGCGTCACTCCCAAACAAACGCTGGTTAAACGTGTCCGCAATGGTGCGCATCGCAAACACGCCGGCTTGATAATCGATCGGGCCCGGATCGCGCGAACTGACCCGCAGCTCCTGCGACCATTGCTGGTTCTTGACGGTCCAACCGCTGATCCGCTCGATGTCGGCGGTCGAACCGTCGCCGTCGTGGTTGGGTTCGAACAAGGCGTCGCGCCAAGCGGTAATCGATGTAAAGCGATGCCCCAGGGCGTCGTAGTTGATTTCCGCGGACACGCCCGAACCGTCACCGCGCGATTGACGTCGCTCATTGTTCGCCATCGCTCGCGGATCTCCGATGATCGCTAAAGGTTGACCATTGCTGCGCACCGGGTCAAACCAGTTTCGAGCCAAGCGGGTGCTAAACGTCGTCCCCCTAGAAGCGCCGTTTGCGAAAGTTGACGGATCGGCGATTAGCGGCTGTACGCTCATGGTTTGGGTAGACGCGGTTTTATCGACGATGACCTTCGCACTCAACACGTCGCTGGGCGTCAACAAAAATTGCAAGCGCCCGCCCAACGCATTGGTTTCACCGAGATCGCCCTCGCTACGGTGAATGTCGTAATTTTTGATGTAACCGTCGCGCTTGTCGATAAAACCGCTTGCCCGGTACGCCAACAGCCCAGGCAGTATCGTACCGGTGGCGCCGAACTTGCCTTGCAAGGTATCGCGGTCGCCGGCAAAGCCGTCAACGTAGTAACTGTCCTTGAACGACGGCGCCTTGGTGGTGATGTTCAGCAACCCCAGGTTGCTGTTCTTGCCTTGCAGGGTGCCTTGGGGGCCGCGCAACACCTCGACCTGATCCAGGTCGGCGAAGTTGGCCCATGCCGAACCGACCCAAGCCCGCCAGACGTTGTCCACCATCACGCCGACGCTGGACTCCATCGATTCGTTGCCGCTGTTTTTCCCCAAACCGCGCAGGGCAATACTGGTTTGCCTGGCATTGGCGGACGTGACGCCCAGGTTGGGCGCGCGACGGGAGAAATCCTGCACCGACACTACGTTGTCGCGCTCCAGGGTTTCCCGGTTGATGACCGCGATCGGAATCGGCACTTCCTGCAATTTCTCTTCCTTGCGCCGCGCGGTGACCGAGATTTCGGACAAATTCTTCGGCTTTTCCTCTTCGACGACCGGTTCGGGTTCGGGCTCGGCCGCCGCCAGTGCGGCCGCTTCGGTAGCCGCGCCAACTTCCGACGCAACGCCGCTGGTGGCAGCCGAACCGGCCGCGGCGCTCGCGGCATTTTTCCGGAGCAAATCCTGTTCGCGGCGTTTGGACGCTTCCAATTCCGCAGTCAGTCTGGCTACTTTCTCTTCCAAATCGGACACCGATTTGTCGGGCGCGGCGATTTTTTTGACCGACTTTTTAGTCGGCGCGGCGTCGGCGTCCGAGACGACCATCAGCGGCGCCCCCGCTAATGCCAAGCTCACGCAAGCCGACAAGGTGTTGCGACCTAAAGTTTTGGGAACGCCGGCCCGAAGGCCGACACCTGGCGCATCGGCGCTATCTAAGTACTGTTTCACTGTCTCACCCAGTCGAATGTCAATTTCGAAAATTCGAACCGGTTTGCCCGGCCGACAGCGTCGGCGCGCAAACCGGCCTAAGCCCTGTAGTGCAACCGATATGCCATGAATGCGGTTAGCGACCGACGCCAACCGCACCAGCCTCGATAAACAATTGATTTCTATTGGTTAAAGACAGAAAATCCCGTCAAACTCCGCGAGTAAAGACACTGCCGGAAAGCGGGGCACGGCGATCGCCTGCTGACTGCGAGCCAGCAACTGCTGACTCGCTGCCTAATCAGCAACAGCCGGTCGTCACGGTGTTGCCGTATCCGCAAAGCGGACTGGGATCGGCTTGTCGAACGGGCGCCGATTCGAGGTAGGATGGCGGACGCGCGTAGCGAGAGAGTGGCTGGAGTGCGGTTTACCGATCGACGAATCCGTGACCGTCGTCCATCGCTGCTGAAGCCGCTTCAGTGTTTCGTCGGCCGCCGGGGGGGGAATTGTTGGACAGGCGGCTATTCTTTCATGGTTTTAGCGAGTACCACGCTTGGCCTCGTTCGCTTCCGCTCCGCACCGAACCGGATGCCACGAACTCGCCCCAGCCGCGATCTTTAGTGCTGATAGAGCGTCAACGATGTTCGGCCAACAACTATTTCGGGAAATTGCATATGCCACCAACCCTGCCCCCGCCGCACCCCAGTTTTAGCGAAGCCTGCCGATTCTGGCTAAAGCTGGGCTTGATCAGCTTCGGCGGCCCGGCCGGACAGATCGCGATCATGCACCGAGAACTGGTCGAGCGCCGCCGCTGGATCAGCGAGCGCCGCTTTCTGCACGCGCTGAACTTTTGCATGGTATTGCCGGGGCCGGAGGCCCAGCAACTGGCAACCTATCTGGGTTGGCTGCTGCATAAAACGCCTGGCGCCTTGGTCGCCGGTAGCCTGTTCTTTCTACCGGCCATGTTGATGCTGATCGTTCTCGGCTGGCTGTATTTGAGTTTCGGCGATCTGTCGGCGGTGACTGCTTTGCTTTACGGCGTCAAGCCTGCGGTCACCGCGATCGTCTGGTTTGCTGCTTACCGGATCGGTTCGCGGATTTTGCAAAACCGCTGGCTAGCGGCACTGGCCGCCGCCGCCTTCGGCGCGATCTTTTTGCTGCGGGCACCGTTTCCATTGATCCTAATCGGCGCCGCGCTGATTGGCGCGGTAGGCAGCAAACTCGCTCCGCAGGTTTTCGCGGTCGGCGGCGGTCGCGGCAAACCCCGCGCCGATTTCGGTCCGGCGCTGATCGACGACGCGACACCGATACCGACGCACGCGCTTTTCAGTTGGCCGCGCCTGGTTAAACTGTCGGCGGTCGGCGGTTTACTGTGGGCCGGCGCGTTGGGGCTGCTGTGGTTGCTATTCGGCTGGAACGGCGCGCTGACGCAAATGGGCTGGTTCTTTACCAAAGCCGCGTTGCTGACGTTCGGGGGCGCCTATGCGGTTCTACCCTATGTGTATCAGGGCGCGGTCGAGGAATTTCGCTGGCTGAGCGCTCAACAAATGATGGACGCGCTGGCACTCGGCGAAACCACGCCGGGACCGCTGATCATGGTCAATACCTTTGTCGGCTTCGTGGCTGGTTGGGGCCAGGCGCTATTCGGACCGGAACGCTTGTTCGCGGCTGGCGCGCTGGCGGCGACCGTCGTTACCTACTTTACCTTTCTACCCAGTTTTTTGTTCATCCTGGCCGGCGGGCCACTAATCGAAACCAGCCACGGCAATGTCGGATTCACGGCGCCGCTAACGGCGGTCACTGCCGCCGTGGTCGGCGTCATCGTAGACTTGGCGGTATTTTTCGCCTACCACGTCGGCTGGCCGAACGGCTGGGACGGCCCTATCGACGGCTTTGCGGTATCACTGAGTGCGGCTTCACTACTGGCGCTCGGTCGATACCGCCTGGGCGTCATCCCGGTTATTGTCGCGGCGGCGCTGCTGGGTGCCGGATGGCGATGCCTGGGGGGCTGAATCCGGCCTGTCCTCTTCGCTTTCAGCTAAACGCTTAGCGGCTTCAAACAAACCCGGCCCGCACGGCCCAATCTCCAAGCCAGCATCACGCCAGCGCATTACAGCCAGAAAGGTGGCGCCGATTGGCCGGCGAGCCTCGTCGACACTAGTGTTCCCAATCGCCGGATATGCGCGAGTGTCTTGCCAACGCGCTTGGCTTGTCAAAACCGGCGGAAAACGACTAACACCTAAAAATATCCGCAACTAGGAGGATTTCCTAAATTCACCGAGACTAAGCATGCGTGCGGCTCAAGTCACGCGAATTTTTGCGCACATTTTCCCTGCAAATCACTTGGTTGTATTCACAAAAAAACCGACTAGGCTGATTTTCGACATGACAGTCCGGTTAATTTCCAAACTCAGATATTCAAACCTGTATATGCGTCGAAGTTTATCGTTATTATCGGTGGTAGTACTCAGCGCCGCGCCCACATCGGCCATCGCGGCTCCAGCCGATGACGAGCACATCCGCCGAATTGTGCAGACCATGCTCAAGGAAAAAGATCAAAAGATCGAACAACTCGAGGCTCGCATTAAGCAACTCGAGCAAGAACGCGCGCCGCCGGTCGCCACCGCACCAGGGCAACCAGTGCCGCCCCCCCCGGTTGCGGCCGCTAAGCCGGCGCCCGCCGGCGACGATGGCTCGGTTGCCCGCAAGTTGCAGGCTCTGGATAAAAAAGTCAGCGAACTCCGCCAAGCCGCATCGGCCAGCGGCCTGGAAATCAGCGGATTTTTCGACATCAACGCCAAGACCGGCAATTCCACCGACCAGACCTTTAGCGTCGGCTCGGTGGAACTGGATTTGGATTATGTGCACGACGACCATTTCGGTGCCAGCTCGGCCTTGGTGCTGTGCGGCAATTCGTCGAATGCCGATTACGGCGCGCCGGGCGCGATTTTTTGCGGTAACAGCGGCCCAGGTGCATTGAGCGGCGGCAGTACGATGGCCGGCATCGCCGTCGCATTGGTCGACTACCATTTATTTAACGACCGCATCCCTCCGCGCGGCCGTATCTTCAACAACAAGGGTCTGCATATTCAAGCCGGCCGTTTCGACTTGCCGTTCGGTAACGATTACCAAAACTTCGCCAACAAGGACCGGATCACCGTGACCGCGCCGCTGACTACCTCGCGCATGCAGTTGGGCGGTTACAACTCAGACGGCGTTCGGTCCTACGGCGCCTGGGACGGGTTCAATTATTCGGTGTTCTGGACCGATGCGCTGTACGCCAACGACGGTCACGCGATCGGTGGGCGCTTGGGTCTGGCCTTGGGGCAAAATACCTACAAAATCCACAGCGCCAACCCGGAAGGCATCGAACTCGGCGTATCCCACCTTAGCGAACTCGACGGCGAAAATCGCATCCGCAACACCGTTTACGGTGCGGATTTGAGCGTAGGCTACGGTCCGTGGCGCTTGCAAAACGAATTCATGCTGCTGAATGCTCATCAACAGGTATTTTTGGATAGCGGCGGCAACATCGTGCCCAATCCGGATCGAAACCCTTTCGGCAAGGGCCACCAACTGGGTTACCACTCCACATTAACCGCCGACCTGGAAAGCCTAGTCAAGCAGCCGGTCACGCTGTTTGCCCGCTATAGCCGCTGGCAGCCGTCGCAAGACCTGGCTTTGGATTTCGACGGCAGTACCGTCGCCGTCAACGATTTGTCGATGCTGACGCTGGGCTTCAATTACAAATTCAGCGATCACTTGCGGATCAAGTTCGAGTACGACGATTCGTTGGGCACTCGCACCTACGAGCGTTACTTCGACCGCCGCCTGGGTATCGCCCAAATCGTGATGTCTTTCTAGCCATGAAAAAGCGTCTTATACAAAGTTTGGTAGTTGGCGGCAGCCTAGCGATGCTGCTGTTCGTCGGCGGCGCCCGTACCGCCGCCGAAAATCCGCACGAAATCTCCCGGCAAACGCCGCAATCCGGTTGCGGCGAATGTCATAACACCGCCGCCGACGTCAAGGATGACGGGATACTCACCACCAAGAATCACACGGTGGATCTGGCGGCTTTCGCCAAGGACGGGGTGGCGATGTGTTCATCTTGCCACAACCCTAATCAAGGCCATAAAGTCGGTTTGAACATCGATTTCCCGGTACCGGCCGACCTGCCTCTGAACGAAGAACACGATATGACTTGCCTGACCTGCCATTACACCCACGGCAGGTTGGACAGTGATCGGCCGCAAGCCAGTCACAGTTTCATGGACAAGCTGATGAACGCCGAGCGCCTGAAAAAAAGCTTTTTATTACGCCGCAACAATAGCGACGGCGAGCTTTGCCTAACCTGTCACAACGTCAACTAAGGTTTCCGAAAATGAACAACACCGAATCCAAACGCAGCCGCGTTTTCATTAAAAAAGCGTTCCAGGGTCGATTCATCCTCGGCGTGTTCGCGCTGATATTGTTGGCCGGCTTGTGCTCGGCGCTCCTGATTTACTGGATGACCGGCGGCGATTTGCAAGCACAAGCGCAATCGGCGCACGTCAGTATCGTCAACGCCGCCGAGCGCCTGGGCGTATCGATTTTGATCGGCAACGTGGTGGCTATTTTGCTGGCCGGCGGGATTGCGGTCGGTGGCGTGCTGTACGCGTCGCACAAGATCGCGGGGCCGTTGTACCGTTTCGAGACCTTGTGCCGGGAAGTCGGAGACGGCAATCTGGACACCGTCACTCAGCTGAGGGAAAACGACCAATTGCAGGAACTGGCCGGCGCGTTCAGCGACATGGTCGGCAAACTGCGCGGCAGCCGTGAACGGCGCCTGCATCTGATTGCCGAGCAACGCCGGCAAATCGAGCGCTGCGTCGCGGAAAACCCCGAAACGTTGTCGAAAAGCCAGCAAGACGCCCTCGCCTCGCTGGCAAAGTTGGCCGACGAACTGGAAAAATTATAAGTCGTATGCGGCCGGCCTTCAGCAATCGGCTACCTTAGAACTCGCCGTGCGCCGAAACAACCCGTTTAACCCACTCAAAATCACTTACCCACTTAATGTTTAAATCGACATCCATTAAAACCTATCTGATCGCCATCGCCTCGATACTGGCTTTAGCCAATCTACTCTTCGTGATTTCGCTGTGGCAGGCATTTCAGTCGATCGATCGCACGCTGGCGGAAGCCACCCGCAAGCAAGACGTGTCCGACGCGTTGTCGCACGTTCGCTTTCATGTCGTGCAAATCCAGCAATTTCTGACCGACGTCGGCGCGACCCATTCCGACGACGGCTTCGCCGAGGCCAAGCACAATCTAAGCTCGGCCCTGGAGAATTTGGAAAAAGCCCGTCAAATCGAACCCAATCTGGCGCCGCAAATCGACGTATTGAAAGAGCATGTCCAGAACATGCACGATACCGGCGTCAAAATGGGTTGGGACTACATCAAGTTCGGCAACGAAGCCGGCACGGCCACGATGAAGGCCGCAGGCACGGGGCTGGACGACTCGGCCGCCCGCCTGACCGAAAAACTGCAAACCCTGAGTACCCAGATAGACGACGAAGTGGCCCGCTCCAAACAGTTGCTCGGCCAAACGCTGACCGACTACGGAACCACGCGCATCGCGTTTTCGATCGCCTTGCTGATGTTCGTCGTGATCTGCTTGTTGATGCTCTATTTTAAAATCGAGCCGCCGCTGACCGCATTGCGGCAGTCGCTGCAAGCGCTGAAACAAGGCGGCGGCGACCTGACCCGGCGGATTCCCTACGACGGAGAGGACGAGATCGGAACGATTGTAAATCTGTTCAACGAGTTTTTAACGACGCTGCACGCAATGATGCGGCAAGTCGCGATAGAATCCGAACAACTCACCGGCTCGTCGAGCCGACTGAGCCAATTGGCCGAACGGGTACAACTCGACATGGTCAAACAGCAACAGGGTACCGATCAGGTGGCTACCACGGTGACCGAACTGTCATCGACCGCCGCCGAAGTGTCCCGCAACACCGGCAGCGCCGCCCAAGCCGCGCAAAGAAGCAGCGCCGACGCCAACAACGGCAAGCGCGTCGTTACCGAGACGGTGCAAGCCATCCATGCGTTGTCGGCCTACATCGATAGCGCCAGCCATGTGATCGGCAACGTCGAGCAAGACTGCGTCAACGTCAGTTCGGTGTTGGATGTGATTCAGGGCATCGCCGACCAGACCAATCTACTGGCGCTGAACGCGGCGATCGAAGCCGCCAGGGCCGGCGAGCAAGGACGCGGCTTCGCGGTGGTCGCCGATGAAGTCCGCACCCTGGCCAGCCGCACTCAGGCTTCGACGCACGAAATTCAGGCGATGATAGAACGCTTGCAAGGCGGCTCCAGGGAAGCGGTCAAAGCCATGTTCGACAGTCAAAACCAAGCCAAGCAAACCGTCACCGTCATCGAAAACACCGGCGTATTGCTGGACAATATTTCCGGGATGGCCGAGCAAATCTCGGAAATGAACGCCCACATCTCCAACGCGGTCCGCGAACAAACCCTGGTCGTCGACCACATTAATCAAAACGTCATCGCGATCAACGAAGTCACCGCCAATACCGCCGACGACGCCAAGCAAACCGCCGGCGAGGCCAGTACCCTGCAGCAGATTTCCGGCAACCTGCGCACCACGATTTCGCAGTTCAAGCTGTAACGGCTAGCCGGAGCCGGCTCCGGCCGGCGACCTTGTTTACTCCAACTTCATCCAGCGCAGCCGGTTGGCGTTGCTGACCACGGTGACCGACGACATCGCCATCGCCGCGCCGGCGATCATCGGGTTCAGCAACACGCCGAACAGCGGGTACAACAACCCGGCCGCGACCGGAATACCTATCGTGTTGTAGATAAAGGCGCCGAACAGATTTTGCTGGATATTGGTGACGGTCAGCCGCGACAGCGCCATTGCTTCCGGCACTTTGAGCAGCGAGCCTTGCAACAACACGATGTCGGCACTTTCGATCGCGACATCGGTACCGGTGCCTATCGCCAGACCGACATCCGCCTGAGCCAGCGCCGGCGCATCGTTGATACCGTCGCCGACCATGCCGACCACTTCCCCTTGCTGTTGCAGGGCTTGCACCACGGCCGCCTTGTCTTGCGGCAAAACCTGAGCGCGAACTTCGCCGATACCGGCTTGCGCGGCGATGGCCTTGGCGGTGATTTCGTTGTCGCCGGTCACCATCAACACCCTGACGCCTGCGGCTTGCAGCCGACGCACCGCCTCGGCCGAATCGGCCTTGATCGGATCGGCGACGGCAACGATGCCGGCGACGGTCTGCTCGTCCGCCAACAGCATCGCGGTTTGCCCCTTGGCCGACAGTTCGGCCATTTTTTCCCGAAAGGGCGTGTCGTCGATGCCGTTTTCCGCCATCAACGCGGCGTTGCCGAACAGCCAGAGACGATCCGCGATCCGGCCGCTGATGCCGTGGCCGGCCACCGCCTGAAAGCGTCTGACTTTATCCAGGGTCAAGCCGCGATCGGCCGCGCCGGCCAAAATGGCCGCCGCCAACGGATGCTCGGAGCCGGATTCCAGACTGGCCGCGCGCTGCAACACTTGCTCGACCGAGTATTCGCCGAACGCCACCACGTCGGCCAGACTCGGTTTGCCGGTGGTCACGGTACCGGTCTTGTCCAACACCAGACAACTGATGTTGCCGGCGCTCTGTAAGGCTTCGCCGCGCCGGATCAATATGCCGGTTTGCGCCGCCCGGCCGACCGCGACCATCACCGAAATCGGGGTGGCCAAGCCCAGTGCGCACGGGCAGGCGATGACCAGCACCGTCATCGCGGTGACGAAGGCGTAACCCAACGACGGCGCCGGTCCGAATATCAGCCAAACCAAAAAGGTGAACGCGGAAATGCCGACCACGGTCGGCACGAATACCGCCGAAATGCGGTCGGCCAGCTTGGCGATGGCCGGCTTGCTGTTCTGCGCCTGACGCACGCTTTGGATGATCTGTGCCAGCGCGGTATCCCGGCCGATTCGGGTGGCGCTGAACAAAAAGCTGCCGTGCAAGTTCATCGTGCCGGAAGCCACATTGGAACCGACCTGCTTTTCGACCGGAATCGACTCGCCGGTCAACATCGCTTCGTCGACGCTGGAATGGCCTTCCAGCACCACGCCGTCCACCGGAATTTTTTCGCCGGGCCTGACCCGCAAGGTTTCGCCCAAACCGACCTGCTCGATCGGCACGTCGATTTCGGCGCCGTCGCGGACCACGCGGGCGGTCCGCGGTTGCAGACCGATCAGGGCGCGTATCGCCGCGGAGGTTTTACCGCGCGCGCGGGTTTCCAAGGCACTGCCCAAATTGATGAAGGCCAAAATCACCGCCGAGGCTTCGAAGTAGGCATGCGCCGACAGAGACGGCAATTGCCCGGAAAAATCGATGACGACGCAAGAATACAACCAGGCCGAGCCGGTACCCAGCGCGATCAGCGTGTCCATATTGCTTTGCCGGACTTGCAGCAGCTTTACCGCGCTGACGAAAAAATGTCCGCCGGAATAAAACATCACCGCCAGCGTCAGCAAGGCGACGATGGACCAAAAGTCGGCGCCGGCGGCCGTACCCATCGCCGGAAACCAGTCCATATGGGCGCCCAACATCAGCGGCACGCCCAGCGCGCCGGCGACCTTGGCCTTGTTCATCAAATCGCGATAGCGCCGTTCTTCCTGCTCTTCCTCCTCGCGCGGGTCTTCCAGACCTTCCATCACCGCCGCGTCGTAGCCGGCTTCCCGTAGCGAACGCTTCATCGCTTCATGGTCGGCGGTACCGGTGACGGTCGCGGAATGGTCGGCGAAATTAACGGCGACCGTTTTGACGCCCGGCACTTGTTGCAATGCGGTTTCGACGGCGGCAATACAGCCCGCGCAACGCATGCCCAGAATCGACAGGCGGGTTTCGGCGGTTTGAACTTGGTCAGTGGTCATTGAATATCCCCGGCATTTGCCGTTGTTGCGACTTGATCGTTGGCACCGGCGGTCGGCACCTTGGTCAGGTACGCGCGCATTGCGATTTATTCGACTTTGAAACCGGCTTCGACGATGGTGTCCTCGATTTCATCGAGGTCGGTCTGGGTCGGATCGTACTCGACGTCCACCCGTTTTTCGGTATGCGAGGCTTTTACGGCTATCACGCCCGGCACCGCCGACAGTTTTCCGACGATGTTATTCTCGCAACCGCCGCATTTCATACCCGTTACCGCTAAAGACGCTGTTTCCGACATAGAGTTCTCCCAAAGTTGTTGAAATCCGAATCGGCGGGTCACTCGACGAGCGCGGCACGCTCGTGTATAAAACCCCACCAAGCTTCATGATAGAGGATGCACGGGGGGAGCCGCAACGCATGACAGATTTTCTAATCGGCCGACAGCCGATATTGGACCGGGATTTAAGCACCTTCGCTTACGAAATTCTGTTTCGGGGCAAGGACTTCGATCTGAGTCAACAGGATGGGGCAGCCAACGCGACCCGCCAAGTCATTACCGACACCATCCTGGAAATCGGCCTGAACGAATTGGTTGGCCCACATAAGGCCTTCATCAACTTTACCGGCAGGAACTTGCTGGACAACATACCGCTACACTTGCCCAAGGACCGCATCGTCATCGAAGTCCTGGAATCGGTCGCGGTCGACGACGCCATCGTCGCCAATTTGAAGGCCCTGTCCGAATTGGGCTACACCATCGCGCTGGACGACTTCGTGTTGACGCCGGAATGGCGGCCGTTGCTGGAAATCGCCGACATCGTCAAACTGGACGTCATGGCCGACGGCCTCGAAAAATCCCACGCCTTGATCATCGAGCTCAAAGGTTACGGGCTGAGCCTACTGGCCGAGAAAGTCGAAACCCACGAGGAATTTCAAGCGTTGAAGGAATGGGGCTGCGAACTGTTCCAGGGGTTTTTCTTCAGCAAACCCAATTTGGTGGAAGGCAAGCGCCTCGGCGTCAGCCAGGCCTCCGCTATCCGGCTAATGTCGGCCGTCAACCAGCCCGATGTCGAGTTTTCGGAGATCGGCCGCATCGTCTCTCAAGATGTCGGTCTGAGTTTTAAGCTGCTGCATTACATCAATTCGGCGTTTTTCGCGTTGCCGCGCAAGATCGAATCGATTCAGCACGCCATCGTCTGCCTGGGGCTGATCGAGGTCAAACGCTGGGTCAACATCCTGACGCTGTCGTCGCTAAGCGACAAGCCCTCGTCGGTTCTACAAAACGTATTAGTCCGCGCCAAGCTGTGCGAACTGTTGGCGCAGGAAACCGGCCAGGACAGGGAGCTGTTTTTCTTCGTCGGCATGCTGTCCGGCCTGGATGCCTTGCTGGACATGCCGTTACCGAAAGTTATCGAACAGCTGCCGCTGTCCGACGATATAATGCAAGCCGTGCTGGAATACGCGGGCGGCCCCGGCGAAGCGCTCAAGTTTTGCGTCGCTCACGAGCGTTGGGAACCGTCCTTGGGGTCGTATCGGGGCGTTTCGCATACTCGAATTGGCCAACTGTATTTGGAAAGCATCGATTGGTGGGCCAAATGCGTGTTTCCGCTGTTAAGTACTTAAATGTCCCGTTACCGGTGGTTTATGAAAAAATCGATATTCTTGGCTCTGTCGACCCTGGTGGTCAGCTTTCGGTTAACGGCCGGAGAATTGGCGGAAGTCGGCGCCGAGCAATTGCTGGACATGCAAAAAAACCAAAACGCACTGGTGATTGATGTGCGTACCGAACAGGAATGGCAGGCGTCCGGCGTGATCCCGCAAAGCCGCTTGTTGCAATCGTTCGACGCAAACGGCCAAATCGACCAGGAGGCCTGGAGCAGCCAAGTCGAGAAATTGAAAACGTCACCGGATCAGCCGGTGATTCTGGTGTGCCGGTCCGGCAACCGCAGCGCCAAACTCGGCAAACTGTTGGCCGAACAAAAAGGCATGAACCACATCTATCATTTGTCCAGCGGCATTCAAGGCTGGATCAAATCCGGCAAACCGGTCAAACCCAGTTGCGCGACGGTCGCTTGCAACTGAGATGACAATACAGACGCTGAGCAACCAGACGATCGCGCTGGCCGGTATCGCCCAGGCCTGCTCGCTCGTACACCAATTGGCCACCGCCGGCGCTTGCCCGTCCCCGGCGATGCAGAGCAGCATCGGCAGCCTACTGAAAATCGACTCGGACAGCGTTGCCGAGGTGTACGGCGGCATTGCTGGCGTCACTCACGGACTCGAGCAGTTGCAGCGACAATTGGCAAATCGAGAACAGGCCAGCGCGGAACAGACCCGCTACGCCGCCCAACTGGTCTATCTTCAAAAAAAACTGTCCGGCAAAACCGAGATGCAGGATAACATCCGGGCAGGCATCGCCAGAGCGCAAGCCCAGTCCGAGCATTTCGGCATCCTGCACGAAAACGTCCTGGCCAATTTAGCCGACATCTATCACAGCTCCATCAGTACCCTGCAACCGCGCATCATGGTGGCGGGCGACCCCCAATATCTGGGCAACCAAGCCATCGTCAATAAAATCCGGGCCTTGTTGCTGGCAGGCATCCGCTCGACCTTGTTGTGGCGGCAGTGCGGAGGCACGCGCTGGACCTTGTTATGGTCGCGCCGAAAAATTCAGGACGAAGCCCGATTTCTGCTGACGCAAACTTAAGGTCCGCGATGCCAGAGCTTCCCGAAGTCGAAACCAGCCGACGCGGCATCGCGCCGCACATCGAAGGCAAAACCTTTGCCTCGGTGGTTGTTCGCGAATCCCGCTTGCGCTGGCCGGTTCCCGCCGATCTGGCCGATCTGCTGACCGGCCGCCGGCTGCGCCGCATCGACCGGCGAGGCAAGTATCTTTTGTTCGACCTCGAAAACGGTACGCTGCTAATTCATCTCGGCATGTCCGGCAATTTGCGCATCGGTCAGGCCGGGCTGGCCCACAGCAAGCACGACCATCTCGATTTCGTGTTCGACGACAACACTTTGCTGCGCTATAACGATCAACGCAAGTTCGGCGCGGTGTTGTGGACGACGGAAGTCCCCCATGCGCATCCGCTGTTGGCCGAACTCGGTCCGGAACCATTATCCGCCGACTTCGATCCCGCCTATCTTGCCGGACGTCTCGCCGGCCGGCAAGTGCCGATCAAACAGCTGATCATGGACAGCCACATCGTCGTCGGGGTCGGCAATATCTACGCCAACGAATCCTTGTTTCTGGCCGGCATACTACCAACCCGGCCGGCCGGAGGCCTCGACGCCGACGATTGCGCCCGGCTGAGCGCCTCGATCAAAACCGTGCTGGAGCAAGCCATCGCCCAAGGCGGCACCACGTTGCGCGACTTTACCGACGCGCAAGGCAAACCCGGCTACTTCAAACAATCGTTGCGGGTTTACGGCCGGCGCGGCGAACCCTGTTTAAGCTGCCGGGAACCGGTCCAACACCTGAAAATCGGCCAGCGCGCCAGCTATTTCTGTCCCACTTGCCAGCAATAGATCTTCCATGGCCGTGTTATTTTTCAATTTAAGAGACGTTCCGTTCGACGAAGCCGACAACATCCGCCAACTGCTGACCGAACACGAGATCGGCTTTTACGAAACCTCGGCCGGCAATTGGGGCATTTCAACCGCGGCCATCTGGCTTTACGATGCCGACGATCTGGAACAGGCCCGCGCGCTGTGCGATGCCTATCAGGCCGAACGCGCCGAAACCCAGCGCGAACTGTATCGGCTACGCAAACTGCAAGGCCAACACACCGGTTTTTGGCGGCATAACCTCGGCCAACCCTTACATTTTCTCAGTTACAGCGCATTGATCGCCGCAGTCGGCTACGCCTCGGTAAAATGGTTGTTCGATTTGGGACTGTGAAGCGCCGCCGGACCGGCGCTTTCCGCGTCGGACCGGCGACACTGAAAACGGCTTAACGCGTTTTCAGGATGGTTAGCAGTTTTTGGGCGTGCTCAGCGGCTTCGACGCCCAAGTCGGTCAAGTAACCGCCGTCGGCCTGGCTCACCAAACCTTTGTCGTGCAAACGTCGCGCGGCCGCGATCAAGGCCGGCTCGGCGTTACCGTGCACCTTGACCCCCTCCTGAATCGACTCCAGGTTATACAGCGCCAACAGCCGAATCTCGGCGTATAAGTCTTCGTTCAATGGCATAAAGTCTCCCCTCTGTTATTGTTGATTTTCCATGATGGTCGTTGCCAGCCAACTATAGACGCGTTTGACCAGCAACGGGTAATTTTGCCGATAGGCGTGATCGTCGCCGTCGATGCGGATCTGCCGGTAAACCGGATTCTCCTTACCGGCGACGCGGCGCTTGGCGGCGGTTTCCGTCACGTCCGGCCAGTCGGCTTCGGCGTAAACGTCGAGCAACGGCAGGTTGATATTCTTCACGAAGCTTAGGGTTTGCACGCCGGCCTGACTACTGTCCGGCACCGGCAAGCTGATCGCGGCAAACGCGACGACATTGGCTGGATTCTGGCTGAGGCGGGCGGCCGCCATCGCCGCGCCGATGCCGTAACCGACCATCGCGATTTGCTTCGCGCCGATTTTGATCGCATGATCGATGGCCGCTTGAATCCGGGCGTCGGCCTCGCCAACCAACGGGTAATAGTCTTCCAGCGCCGCGCCGGCTTCGCGCAACGGTAACTGTATCGCCAAACTCGCCCAGCGGTGCCGCGGCAACACCGTGCGTAGTTCGCGGATCAGCGGTTGCTGATCGGGATGGCCATCCGCGTCGTGCAGAATGATGACCACCTGCTCGTTGGCGGTTTTTTCGGCATCGACGAACAACGCTAAAAATCGCCCGCCGTCCCCGGTTTGCAGCCACACCGCTTCGCCGATGGCCGGTTGCTGCTGAATCGCATCGGCATAGGCCTGCTCGCGGGCCTGATCGCCCGCCGATGCCGAACACGCCAAGCAAACACCGCAAAACGCGATCGCCAGACGCATCGCTCAACCCTTGCTGTAAAAACCGCTGAAGGTGTAACGCTCGTGCAAATGCCGCAGCAAGACCATGATCACAGAAGCCACCGGCAAGGCCAGCAACACGCCCAGAAAGCCAAACAAACGGCCGCCGGCCATCACCGCGAACATCACCGCGACCGGGTGCAAGCCGATTTTGTTGCCGACCAGCCAGGGCGTCAACACCATGCCCTCCAAGCTCTGCCCCACCGCGAATACCATCAGCACGGGTAATAAATGTACCGCGTCTTGAAATTGCAGCAGCGCGGCAATGCAGGAAAACACAATGCCGACCAAAGCCCCCATGTAAGGAATGAAACTGATCAAACCGGCCGTCATACCGATCACCAGCGCCAATTCCAAATCGACCAGCCATAAACCGATGCTGTAAATGCCGCCCAGGGCCAACATCACGTAAAACTGGCCGCGCAAGAAGGCGCCGAGGACGTCGTCGGCCTCGGCGGCCAGCGCGCCGACCGTAGCGGCGTAACGTCGCGGAAACAGATCGTGAACGCGCTCGACCAACACATCCCAGTCGCGCAACAAATAAAAGGTGATGACCGGTATCAGCACCAGATTCATCAACCAGCCGATGATCACCGCACCGGAGTGCGATACCGACTGCATGAAGTTTTCGAATACCCCGCCGCCGTCCTGCCACTGGTTTTTGATCAAGGTGCTCAGCTGCTCGATGTGCAAGGGCCGGACGCCGCGGCCCAAATATTTTTGCAGCACCGGAATCACGGTACGATTCAGCCAATTCAAATAGGCCGGCAGTTTGTCGATGAACTCGCCGATTTGGTATTCCAAGGCCGGGATAACCACGATCAGCAGTGCGGCGATCGCCAGCGAAATGCCGGAAAACACCAGAACCACCGCGACCGTGCGACTCAAGCTTCGTCCTTTAAAGTCCAGCGCTTCCAATCTGTCAACCAGCGGGTCGCCAAGATAAGCCAGCACTGCCGCCACCGCGAACGGCATCAGCACCGGCGACAGCAAGTAAATCAATGCGGAAGCACCAATCAGAAAAGCCAGCACTAACCATTTTTGCGAATCGCTGAGATCTCCCATCGTCCTCTCCTATTCGGCGGGTTGCCGCCGGGCTTTCCAGACTTCAATGACGATAGGTAGAATTGAAATCACGATGATGGCCAGGATCGCCAGTTCGAAGTTTTTCTTGACGACCGGAATATTGCCGAAAAAATAGCCGGCGAACACGCAAATCAGTACCCACGCCAAGCCGCCGATCAGATTAAACAGCAAGAAGTCCCGATAGCGCATTCGGCCGATACCGGCCACGAACGGCGCGAAGGTGCGAACGATGGGTACAAAGCGCGCCAACACAATCGTTTTACCGCCGTAGGTATCGTAAAAAGCTTGGGCCGTCAACAAATGCTGGTGGTTGACCCAACTCAGCGTAAAGGCTTTTTGACCGATGCTCCGTCCTATCCAATAATTGACGGTATCGCCCAGCACCGCCGCCAGCGCCAACAGGCTCAACAAGGTCGGCATCTCGAAAGACTCCAGCGCCGCGAACGCGCCGGCCGCGAACAACAAGGAATCGCCGGGCAGGAACGGCATCACGACAAAACCGGTTTCGATAAAGATCACCGCAAACAAAATCGCGTAAGTCAAAGTACCGTACTCGCCGATCAAATCGGCCAAGTGTTTATCGATGTGCAGCAATACGTCGAGCAAGAAATGCAGCCAATCCATGTTCAATCCGTTAAGTTGATGAAGTCGGCTCATTATAGCCCGGAGCGACCGGCCGCCGCCGAATTCGCGCCGAAGCGCCCGGCGTGCCAAGCAAGACCGCCTAACGGCTCAATACCTAACCGACACGTTCTCGTTGGACAACAAACGGCGCAAGCGAATCAACAGCTCATCGGCCGGCCGGACCCGCCACTCTTCGCCAAGTTGCAACGCGGCCTTGTCGCGGGCGGTGCGGTAGTCGATCTGGACCGGGCAATTGCCGCCGCGAAACGGCGCCAGGATGTCCTGCAAACGCGCCGGCCAATCGCCGCTCAAACTGCGGTTGGCGGTATCTATCGTCAATTGAATACCGCGTGAAAACAGCTCGCGGGCTTCCTCGATGCCGTAAAGTTTCTCAGCGGTCATCCGCAAACCGTTGGTAAAGTCGTCCATCGCCAACGAGCCTTCGGCGACCAAAATCGTGTCCTTGCTGAGCAGATTGCGGTATTTGTCGAAGATGCCGCTGAACGCGGCGACTTCCAAACGGCCGGTGCGGTCGTCCAGCGTCGCGAAGCCCATCATCTTGCCCTGCTTGGTCTGACGGGTACGCATTTCGACGATCAGCCCGGCGACCCGCGCCTCCATCTTGCCGCGCGCCCGGCCGGCGTCGACTTCCAGACTGCCCAGCGTACCGTGGGTGATGTGTTTGAGCTCCGGCAGATATTCGGCGATCGGATGGCCGGACAGGAACAAACCCAGGGTTTGCTTCTCGGCTTCCAGTTTTTCTTTTTCGGTCCACGGTTCGACGGCGGTGGAGTAGGCGTCGGCCTCGTTATCGCTTTCCTCGACTTCGACGCCCAAGCCGAACAAGTCGTTTTGGCCGGCCAGCGCCATTTTGCCATGTTGCTCGGCCACTCTGAGCGCGGTGGTCAGTTCGGCCATGTGAGCGGCACGGTTCGGGTCGATGGTATCCAAGGCGCCGGCCTTGATCAGCGCTTCCAGCACTCGTCGGTTGACCTTGCGCAGATCGACGCGCTTGCATAAATCGTACAAACCCGAATACGGCCCGTTGGCGTTGCGCTCCTTCAGTAAATCCTCGATCGCGTTTTCACCGACACCCTTGATCGCGCCGATGCCGTAGACGATCTGGCCCTGGTCGTTGACCGTGAAGCGAAAATCGGACAGATTGACGTCGGGTGGCCGGATTTGCAATTTCATCTCCCGGCATTCCTCGATCAACACCACCACCTTGTCGGTGTTGTCCATATCGGAGGACATCACCGCCGCCATGAAGGCCGCCGGATAATGCGCCTTCAGCCAAGCTGTCTGGTAAGCAACCAATGCATAAGCCGCCGAGTGCGACTTGTTGAAACCGTAGCCGGCGAATTTCTCCATCAAGTCGAACACGTAGGTGGCGATGCCTGCGTCGATCTGGTTGGCGACCGCACCAGACATGAACTTCTCCCGTTCCTTGGCCATTTCCTCGGGCTTCTTCTTACCCATCGCCCGCCGCAACATGTCGGCGCCGCCCAGCGTGTAGCTTGCCAGTTCGCGGGCGATCTGCATCACCTGTTCCTGATAGAGAATGACGCCGTTGGTCGGCTTCAGGATAGGTTCCAGCAGCGGATGGGCGTATTCGGCCTTGGCGCCGTGCTTGACGTTGATGTAGTCGTCGACCATGCCCGACTCCAGCGGACCGGGCCGGAACAGCGCCACCAACGCAATGATGTCGTCGAAGCAGTCGGGTTTAAGCTTTTTGATCAGCGCCTTCATGCCGCTGGATTCGAGCTGGAACACCGCCGTAGTCTGGGCCTTCTTCAGCAGTTCGTAGCTGGGCAGGTCGTCGCGCGGAATTTGGGCAATGTCCACCGGCGGCTCGCCCTTCGCGGCGCGCTGGCGGTTAATCGTTTCCAGCGCCCAGGCTATGATGGTCAGGGTCCGCAGCCCCAAAAAGTCGAACTTGACCAGGCCGACCGCCTCGACGTCGTCCTTGTCGAACTGGGTCACCAAGTTGCCGCCGCCCTGCTCGCAATACAGTGGCGAAAAGTCGGTCAGTTTGGTCGGCGAGATCACCACGCCGCCCGCATGCTTGCCGGCGTTACGCGAGATGCCTTCCAGCGCGCGGGCCATGTCAATCAACTGCTTGACCTCTTCCTCGGCCTCGTACAAGTCCTTGAGTTCCGGGCTTTCCTTCAAGGCCTTGTCCAAGGTCATGCCGATTTCGAACGGAATCAGCTTGGCTAGCCTATCGACGAAACCGTAGGCATGGCCCATCACCCGGCCGACGTCGCGAATCACCGCCTTGGCCGCCATCGAACCGTAGGTGATGATCTGCGACACGTGATCGCGGCCGTAATGACGCGCCACGTAATCGATCACTTCGTCGCGGCGTTCCATGCAAAAGTCGATATCGAAGTCGGGCATCGACACCCGCTCCGGATTCAGGAAGCGCTCGAACAGCAGGTCGAATTCGATCGGATCGAGGTCGGTAATTTTTAGCGCATAAGCCACCAGCGAGCCGGCGCCCGAACCCCGACCCGGCCCAACCGGAATGTCGTTATTCTTGGCCCACTGGATGAAGTCGGCGACGATCATAAAGTAGCCGGGAAAACCCATCTGCACGATCACGCTCAGTTCGATTTCCAGCCGCTCGTCGTAGACTTTGCGATTGTCCTCGAACGAACCCTTGCCGACCGGCGCATGCTGCAGCAAACGCTCTTCCAGACCCTCGCGCGAGGCCTGCTTAAAATAGTCGGCCAGCGTCATCCCCTCGGGGACCGCGAAGTCGGGCAGGAAATTTTCGCCCAGCCGCAACTCGACATTGCAACGCTTGGCGATTTCGACGCTGTTTTGCAGGGCTTCCGGCAAGTCGGCGAACAGTGCCAACATTTCCTCGGCGCTGCGCAAATATTGCTGCTCGGTGTAATCCTTCGGCCGGCGGCTGTCGTCCAAAACCCGGCCTTGATGGATGCAGACCCGCACTTCGTGAGCGTCGAAATCGCTCCGATTCAAAAAGCGCACGTCGTTGGTCGCGACGACCGGAAGATCCAGTTCGGCGGCCAAATCCGCCGCCAGCTTGATGTAACGCTCCTCGTCCGGTTTGCCGACGCGCTGGACTTCCAGGTAAAAACCGTCCGGGAACAAACCGGCCCAGAATTCGGCGCAAGCCTTAGCCAGGGCAAAATTTTCCGACAACAGGGCCGCGCCAACATCGCCCTGCATTGCGCCGGACAAGGCGATCAGACCTTCGTGGTTTTCGGCGATCCAGGCTTTTTGCAGCATCGGAATGCCTTGATGCTGGCCTTCCTGGTAACCCCTCGACACCAGTTCGGTCAAGGTCACATAGCCGGTCTTATTGCGGGCCAACAAAGTCAGGCGGTGCGGCGCGGTCGGTTCGTCGTCGTTGTATATCCACACGTCGGCGCCGGCGATCGGTTTGATGCCGGCACCTTGCGCGGTTTTGTAAAACTTGACCAACGAGAACAGATTGCTCTGTTCGGTAATCGCCGCCGCTGGCATATTGAATTCGCCGAGCTTTTTGACCAGCGGCTTGATCCGGACGATACCGTCAACCAGTGAGAATTCGGTGTGGATGCGGAGGTGGACGAAGCGGGGATTCATCGCGGTCAACCCAGGAATTTTTTGACCGGCGCGTAGGAGCGGCGATGTTGCGGCGATACGCCTAGTTCGGCCAGTGCGGCCAAGTGAGCTTTGGTCGGATAACCTTTGTGAACGGCAAATTGGTAACCGGGATAGAGTCTATCCAGCACGTCCATTTCCGTGTCGCGCGCGACCTTAGCCAGGATGGACGCGGCGGAAATTTCGGCGACCAAGGCGTCGCCGCCGACCACCGCTTCGCCGGGGCAAGCTATGCCGGGCAACCGGTTGCCGTCGACCATGATGTAATCGGGTTTGATCGCCAATTGGCTGAAAGCTCTGCGCATCGCGACGAAGGTGGCTTGCAAGATGTTGATGCGGTCGATTTCGCTGGCTTCGGCGCGGCCGACCGCCCACGCCAAGGCCTTGACCTTGATTTCGTCGGCCAGCGCGGCGCGGCGTTTTTCGCTGAGTTTTTTGGAGTCGGTCAAACCGGCAATCGGCTTGGCCGGATCGAGGATCACCGCCGCCGCGACGACCGGACCGACGAGACAGCCTCGCCCCACTTCGTCGATGCCGGCGATCAGGCGTGAAGGATTAACGGAGGATGCCGCGGGTGACATTGCGCAAGAAACTGACCATATTGGAAAGTTCGTTGCTTTCGCCGGCCATGCCTTCCATCTCTTCGATGGCGTCTTCCAGGCGCAAGTTGTTCTTGTACAAGATTTTGTAGGCCTGACGAATCTGGCGTATCACTTCCGGCGATTTACCGTTGCGTTCCATGCCGACCGAATTGATGCCGTGCGGCCGGGTTGGCCGGCCGCCAACCATCACGAACGGCGGAATGTCCTGAGTAATCGCGCTACCCATCGCCGAGAAGCTGTACTCGCCGATCTGGGTGAATTGATGGACCAGCGTAAAGCCGCCGAGAATGGCGTGATCGCCGATGTGTACGTGGCCGGCAATCGACGCACCGTTCGCCATGATCACGTGGTCGCCGATCTCGCAATCGTGAGCCACATGGGTATAGGCCATGAACAGATTATCGCTGCCGATCAACGTCAAGCCTTTATCCTGCAGCGTGCCGCGATGCATCGTGCAGAATTCGCGGATCACGTTGCGGTCGCCGATTTCCAACCGAGTCACTTCGTCGGCGTACTTTTTGTCTTGCGGGTCTTCGCCTATCGACGAGAATTGGTAAATCTTGTTGTCGCGGCCGATCGCGGTTGGACCTCGAATAACCACGTGCGGCCCGATTTCGGTGCCGGCGTCGATTTGCACTTCGGGACCGATGACGCTGAACGGACCGACCGAAACGTCTTCGGCCAATTCGGCCTTGGGATGGACTACCGCTCTGGAATCTATCATGACTTAGCTCGTCGCGACCGCGCACATGATTTGTGCGCCGACCGCCAGTTCGCCATCGACTTCAGCGCGGCAGTCGAAAGACCATAGATGGCGTTTGTGTTTCAGATAGGTCACTTCCAGGCGCAACTGGTCGCCGGGCACGACCTGCTTTTTGAAGCGGGCGTTGTCGATGCCGGCCAAGAAGAAAGTGGTATTGCCCTGCCCCAATTTGTCGTCGCTTTTCGCGGTCAGTAGCGCGGTAGCTTGCGCCAGCGCTTCCAGGATCAGCACGCCGGGCATGATGGGTTGCGCCGGAAAATGACCTTGGAAAAACGGCTCGTTGAAACTGACGTTTTTAATACCGACCAATTTCGCGCCGGGTTCGCACTCGACGACTCTATCGACCAACAAAAAGGGATAACGGTGCGGGAGAAGTGCCTGAATTTGCAATATGTCTAGCGTACCTGTCATGATGGTCCGGAGTCGGTGGAGGTAAACGAAAAAGGGAGCCAGCCGGCGGGCCGTCTCCCTCGCTTTGACGTCGGCGTTTCCAACGGAAACGCTCTTGAATTATTGCGACAGCGTTTCGAGCTTTTGTTGTACCCGCGCGGTGACGTCGATTTGGTCGTTGGCGTAAATGACGCCGTCGGTCAGCAGCAGGTCGAACGACTCTTCCTTGGCTAACGCTCTTACTGCTTCAACGATACGTTTTTGCAGGTTACCCAGTTCTTCGTTGCGGCGCATATTGAAGTCTTCGCTGAACTCTTGCTGAGCTCTGGCCGCATCGCGTTTTTTATCCAAAATGTCTTTTTCCAAACGGTGGCGTTCTTCTTCCCCCATCACAGCGGAATCCCTGCCGAGTTTGTCTTCCAAGGTTTTGATTTCTTTTTGCTGAGAAACCAAAGCTTTATCCCGAGGCGAAAATTCGGTTTCCAAACGCGTTTTTGCTTTCGCTGCCTGCGGGGCCTTCTCCAATACTTTTGCCACGTTGACGAAACCGATCTTCAGTTCCGCGTGACTAACGCCAGCAAACGCCATCAGCGTTAAGAATAAAGCAATACTTTTTTTCATGGTAATAACCATCTCCGGTTAAATTGTGTTAAGACAGAACGCAAGCCCGATTATAGGGTAAAACTGCCTTGAACTGAACTAAAATCCCGAGCCGAACGTGAACTGGAAGGCCTGAGTTCTATCTCCAGACTCGGAATTGAGCGGTTGAGCCACGCTGACCGCCAACGCGCCGAACGGCGACAGCCATTCCCCGGACAAGCCCACCGAATAGCGAAAATATTTGCGCAAATCGCCGGTGCTCAAGCCCGGCGACAAGGTACCGGCATCGACAAACGAGCCGATCCGCACCGACTTGACGTCGCTCAAAAACGGAATCGGGAAAAACAATTCGGCCTTACCGATCAGCTTGGTCGCGCCGCCGATCGGACGATTGGTGTAGGCATTCGAGTTGAGCGTAGTCGCGTCGATCACACCCAGCGTATTCTGCATGAAGCCGCGCACGTCGCCGGTACCGCCGGCGAAATAGTTTTCGAAGAACGGCAAACCGTCGGTGCTGCCGTAGCCGCCACCGTGAGCCACCTCGCCCAATAAGCGGAACGTGAAATCGTTGGATAGCGGAAAGTAGTGTTGGTGCTTATAGCCGACCTTGTAATACTCGAGATCGCTGCCCGGTATCGTCGCCAACGCCGAAATCCGCTGCTGGCCGCCGCTATGCGCGAAAGTAGCCCGATCCAGCGTATCGTGGGTCCAGCCGGCCGAGGTCGACAAACTGGTAAAGCTTTTCGAGCGAATTTGACCGCTGGTATATTTGGTAAAGCCGAGAAACTTCAGAATGGTATCGGACGAATACGCGGTATTTTCGATTTCGGTCCGTTTCAATTCCAGGTCGAAACCCACCCTGTCGAATTCGTTTAGCGGAATGCCGAAGTTGACGCCGGCATTGGTGATCGTCGTGTTATACGCAGCCAAGTTGGCGGCATAGGCGTTACGCGAAGTATAGCCCAAATTGTAACCGAGAGACACACCGTCCAGCGTGTAGTAAGGATCGGTAAAGCCCAAGTTGTAGCGGGTCAAGATGCTACTGTTGTTGAACGCGAAATCCAGCCGCTTACCGGTACCGAAGATGTTGTCCTGCGACACGTTGGCGTTGAAAATGATGCCCTGCACCTGCGAGTAACCGATACCGGCTTGCAAGTTACCGGAGGCTTTTTCCTTGACGGTGTAATTGACGTCGATCTGGTCGGCCACACCGGTCACCGGCGGCGTTTCGACCCCCACTTCCTCGAAATAGCCCAAGCGGTCCAGACGAGTCTTGGTGCGCTCGATCTTACTGCTAGCCGCCCAACTGGACTCCATTTGCCGGGCCTCGCGACGGATCACTTCGTCGCGGGTCTTGGTGTTGCCCTTCACGTTAATCCGCCTGACGTAAACCCGTTTACCCGGATCGACGAAAAAAGTCATCGCCACCGTTTTGGATTGCTCGTTGATTTCCGGCACCATATTGACGTTGGCGAAGGTATAACCTTCGTCGCCCAGCCGGTCGGAAATCGCCTTCGAGGTCTCGGTGGCGTTTTTACGAGAGAAAATTTCCCCAGGCCCGACCCTGACCAGTTTGATCAAGTCCTCGGGCGGCACGATCAACTCGCCGGACAATTTGACCTTTTCCAGCGTATACACCTCGCCTTCCTTGACGTTGATCGTAATGTAGATTTCCTTCTTATCGGCGGTGATATCGACCTGGGTCGATTCGATCGAAAAATTGATGTAGCCGCGATCCAGATAATACGAACGCAGCTTTTCCAAATCGGCCGATAACTTTTGCTTGGAATACTGATCGTCCTTGGAATAAAAAGACAGAAAATTGGTGGTGCTGAGTTCGAATTCCTTGCGTAAGGCATCGCTGGCGAAGGTTTTATTGCCGACGATGTTGATCTGCTTGATCTTGGCCACCCGCCCCTCGGAAATCTCGATGCGGATGCCGACCCGGTTGCGGGTCAGATCGGTGACCTCGGTCTTGATCTTCAAGCCGTATTTACCGTGGCTGAAATATTGGCGGCGCATCTCCTGCTCGACCTTGTCCAACACTTGCTTGTTGTAAACCTTGCCTTCCGCCAGACCGATTTTCTTCAAGGCTTCGGTCAAGTCTTCCTTCTTGATGTCCTTGTTGCCCTCGATGACGATCTTGGCGACCGACGGCCGTTCGACCACGGTCACGATCAAGGTATTGCCGTCCCGCTCCAGCGTGATGTCCTTGAAAAAACCGGTATTGAACAAGGAGCGGATCGCCGAGGCTTGTTTTTCGTCGGTGAAGGTTTCGCCAACCGATACCGGCAGATAGTTGTATACCGTACCCGCCGAAATCCGTTGCAATCCCTTGACCTGGATGTCATCAACTACGAAGCTGCCGGCGTGGGCCAATTTGCCGGCCAAGGCACTCAGCAACAGTATTTGAAATAGCGGATTTTTCTTCACGCACTCAACCAAGATGTATAAATGGCGGCGATTGTAACACGCGTGCCCACCATTCTAGTGCGTTGAAAAGTAAATCATCGTTAATGCTGGCCGGGATTTTGCTTTACCTTTGAATTTCAAACGTAAACATCAACATTGCGAAATCCAACGCAAAAAACAGCAGATAACAGATTGATTTTATTTACGACGTCGTTGCTTTAACTCCAGCCCAAACGCAAACTGTCAATTCGACAGTCAAATGCGTTCCAAATCGTCTTAACAGCTTGTCCGACACCGATAAATCCGAGTTGTAAGGATCAAAACGATCTTTGATATCAACCCGAACCATGCATCCAGCGGTTATGCAAGGATTTACACCCCTGACAATCAAAAGAACGGCGAGTGAGCGGCATTAACCGCGACCGATAGCGTTCCAACGCGGCATATCCGCGCTTTGCCCTACGACTGCCATTGTAACGAGACGCCAAGCGGGAGTGTTGCACGACCGCATCCCAATCAAGCGCGGCACAACGCCCGAGTATGACATTGGCAACTTGTCAATTTGTTGATCCAATCGTTCTCCCTGAGCTTAATCCCTGTTTTGCTTGGACTACCGCGAGCAAGTCTTTTAGCGTTCGGAAAATTGCTTAGGTTTGACTCGTCGACAATCGCTTGAATCGTTCCTTTGCCTCAGCTGTAGACTTTTGCCAGAGCTTGCTCGTTGAACTCATCTGCATACCGTCGATGCACTCTTCAGCCATGGCCGTCATCGATTTGTAACAGATTGTTACTAAAATCACCCTAGAACATCCACTAGACCAACACCCCCCCCCCTGCCCGCGGATTTGCGGCACAACTCCAATAGTAACCGTATCGTGAAACGTTCGTGAAAACATTAACTAAGAACACCATCCAGTTACTTTATTTCTTGGCGCTGGCCACTCCGGCTTTTGCAGGTAATTTTGAAGACGGGGTCGCTGCCGCGGCTCGGAACGATTACGTCGCTGCGTTAACGTTGTGGACTCCTCTGGCGGAATCCGGCGACAAACGAGCACAACACAATTTGGGCGTCATGAATCAAATGGGTTTGGGCGTTACCCAGAATTACCAAAAAGCCTTGCACTGGTACCGTCAGGCCGCAGAGCAAAACTATCCGGATTCGCAAAATAACATCGGCGTGTTTTACGACAAGGGACTTGGCGTCGCAAGTGATCTAAAGCAAGCGGCGCATTGGTATCGCTTGGCGGCGGAACATGGCTTTACTGAAGCCATGATGTCTTTGGCGACCATGTTCGATCAAGGTCGAGGGGTGGAACAAGATTATAAAGAAGCTCGCCGCTGGTATGCCAGCGCGGCCGATCGAGGCCATCTGGGCGCCACCGCCAATCTGGGGATACTATTTCAGTTGGGGCGAGGTTTGAATCCCGATCGGCAAGAAGCCGCTCGTCTATTTAGAATTGCCGCCTCGCGTGGCCATAAAGAATCTCAATATAACCTCGGTATTTTATTACGGGACGGCAATCAAATTGACGAGGGTGTGCGTTGGTTGCGGATGTCCGCCAACCAAGGTTTGGCGCAAGCCCAAACCGACTTGGGAGCGCTCTATTATTTTGGGAAAGGCGTAAAACAAAGTTTTTCCGAAGCCGAAGCCTTATTTCGTTCGGCTGCGGAGCAAGGTTACACGGCGGCGCAACAGAATTTAGGCACCATGTATTTTGAAGGCAAAGGGGTAAATCAAGATTATGTCGAAGCTCGTAAATGGTACCTCAAAGCTGCCGTACTACCTGACTCACAGGCCGCGCTGGGCGTGATTTACGAACAGGGGAAAGGCGTCGCAATCGACCCCAAACAGGCCGCGGACTGGTATCGCAAAGCGGCCGACCAGGGTTTAGCCAAAGCGCAAAACAATTTGGGAAACTGTTACAGAATTGGCGCAGGCGTGCCGATGGATGTTGAAGAAGCCGTCAAATGGTACCGTCTGGCCGCCGAGCAAAACCACAAGATGGCGCAAGCAAGTTTGGGCTTGCTGCACCTGGAAGGCAACGGCGTTCCCCGTAGCGAAATCGAAGCCGCGCGTTGGCTCGAACTTGCCGCAAAGCAAGATTTTGCCGATGCCCAGTATCGCCTGGGTTTGTTATTACGCGATGGCGTGGAAATCAAACAAGACCTTTCGCAAGCGGTAAAGTGGATAAGGGCCGCCGCTGAACAAGGGCACGCTTCCGCCCAAGAAGACTTAGGCTCGATGTATCGAGCCGGTTTAGGCGTCCCAATCGATACGAAGGAGTCCGAAAAATGGTATGCCATGGCGGAAAAACAACGCGCCAACGGCGGCGTTTTCCAGCTCGCTCCGATCGAAAAAGTCATCGTACATTCCAAGAATGGTGATGAAGTCCAGACGAACTGGAAAGGGCCGTTTCCCGCCAGTAGTTCCCAGGTTTTAATCGAAGCTAACAACGGCAAAACCGGCTTAATTTACGAGATTTTTCAACTGGATTGGATGATTGAGCAAGCCAACGCTGGCGACTCGGAGGCTGAATATCGGTTATCTCGCTATTTCTGGTCCAAGGATCAACAGGCCGCATTCAAATGGGCAAAAACCGCCGCCGATCACGGCAATCTAAAAGCCCGGTTTTTATTGGGCATGATGTATTTAGAGGGACGTGGCACCGATAAAGACGAGAGCAAAGCCGTGACCTATCTCACTGCTGCGGCGGAACAAGGCAATGCATTCGCGCAATACAACCTTGGGCTAATGTATGCGCAAGGTATAGGTGTGGAAACCATGGATGTAGAGCAAGCGATTCGATGGACAACGTTGGCGGCGAAACAAGGTTATGAACCTGCGGTCCAACAATTGTTGCTGTTGCAAAACGGTAGATTCACCGATGTACCTACAAGGTACCGAATCGAGTTTGCCGAAGATGGCGATTCCAATGACTTCAAAATCAAAAAAGACCGTAATTATTTCCCGGACATTGATCCCAATATCCAACAACGCGACCTCCCGATATGACAATTTATCGCCCTGAAACACAGCGGCAAACGCAGATACGATATTGGCTTACCTTAATATTCAGCGGCCTACTCTCCGCTTGCAGTGCTCCTCCAACCAAGGCGCCCGCTCCAACCGCTCTTGATTCGGATGTCGTCGCCATGCCCAGTATCGGTAACGCCGTATCTCGCCAATCGGTAGCGGGAGTGAAACCGATGACTGCATCCGAGTTAGTTGCTTGCGCCCAGCGTATTATTAAAGCCAAGGAAGATTCAGTGGCCTTGCAAAAGGAAAATGTCAAACTCGCGGCTGAAAAAACGGAATTGTACGAACAAACTCAAGCGTTGGATGAGCTACGCGGACGTATACAAGCCGACAGCATCAAGGCCGTGAACGATTTCAACCGACGCATCCAAATAAATCACGATGATATCAAGACATATAACGCAGCCGTCAACGCCTATAACGACAAGGCAAACGCCCTGAACCTACTGAATGGAAAATACAACACCGAATGCGGGAATCGATCCTACAGACAATCCGATTACGCTAATCTAAAGCCAGACTTGAAAGCGGCAATTGATTCCAAGTCCGAGTTTTCCGATATCCCGCTTATCGAGGATAGTAACGCTGTAAGTGCTCCCGCGAGAAACTCGGGACAATTTCATATTCCCGCCCGCTCAACACGCTAACCTGTTGATCGCTTTGGGATATTCTTACTTAATCTTTGCGATTGCGGTCTTGATCCTGTCAGCGTGTACCCAGTTGCAACCAGCCCGTGTTAGTGATCGTCTAGGCATCGTCAAATTGACCGTCCCCGGCCACTGGTATGACGATACTTCGCAATACCTTGCCGAGTTAAATAGAATCTCTACAAACCATCCGCCGGACAGCGGAATCCAGTCGTTGCTAATGCTGAAACGGCGCGACCATCTTGCTGATTGTAAGTTTCGAGAGCTACGCTACACCTCCAATGAAGTCGGATACGCTTGGGATTTTGCCAAACTGGCGTCTGAGATTGCTTACGTCAGAAATCGAGTCCTGATGGGTTACGGTATCAATCACTATCTGGAATACGGCCTATCGGTTCCTTGCTGCGATTCCAAACGTTCCGACCGGGCGATACGAATTGCTTTCGAGGCTATTAAACTGAATGGCCAATACAACGGCTGGCAAACCACGCACAAACATTGGTTCGGCAAGGATACGGCTGATAGATCGGCGGCATTAACTATTACCGCGATAATCGGTTCGAACCAAGCCAAGAACAATTCGCCGAAATTTTTTATAGCGGCTGAATGTGCCGTGGACGCCGGGAATGAGGCCCTTCTTGAATCCGTAGAACAAGATGTGTGGGCTCTTCTTCATACAATGTCGTTAAATCAGTGAATTCTGCTCGATACACGCAACCACGGCGGCCGAAGGTCTCATACCCAAGCATTCGGCTCGAATCAAAGGATTACCGCCGCGAGAAAACTCGATACATTCAAGAGTCAGCCGAGATACAAACCTAAGTTTCTAAGCCGACGCGCGCTTGGATCACGCCACCGCCGACCGCTAAGTCTCCGATCTGTTTCGCCGATGGCGTTTCGGGCCAGTATCCTGTTCAGCGTTTCAAGCCGCCTCCCCGACTAACTCCAAGCCTCTAAACACCGAGCAGCGAATAAATACATCCAAGGTCGGCGCCAGTTGTTTTTGCGTGCAGAACTTGGCAACCAGCTTGGTCAGGCCCTTGATATCGCGGCCGGAGGCGCCGGGGAACAAGTCCACCAGTTGCTCGATCAGTTCGTCCGAGATCGGCAGCGAGAACTGTTCGGTCATCACCTTCCAGATTTTGCGGCGGTCGGCGCTATTGGGCGAGTGATAACGGATCATCGCGATGCAGCGGGAAATAATGGCTTCGTCGATGTCGTCGACCCGGTTGGTGGTCAGAAACAGCAGGCCGTTGAAGTATTCCAGCACCCGCAGGAACACGCCGACCACGGCATTGGAGGCCAGGTTGTCGGCGCGCTTTTTAATGTACACGTCGGCCTCGTCGATCAGCATCACCGCGCCCCAGCGCTGAGCGCGGATCAAGGTTTCCTTCAGGGTTTTCTCCATTTCGGCGACGTTCAAGCCGAGCTGGCCGGAATGCACCCGGTACAACGGCCGCTTGATGATTTCCGAATACACCTCGGCGGTCAGGGTCTTGCCGACCCCGGCCGGCCCGGCGCACAGCACCGTGGTGCCGCCGGATTTGCCTTCGACGATGTCGTCCATCAGCATGTCCATTTCGGCGGTCAAGATGTCGATCAAATCGGTTTGCTCGGGCGGCAGGATCAGCTTTTGTTTCAGTTCCGGCTGGTAGACGTAGGGCTGCATATCGTCGACATGGACCCAGACGTGGTGGTGCAACTCCAGATGAAACAGCAGGATGTAGCCGTGTACCGGCAGTTCGGTGAACAAGCCCTTGCCGACCTCGGCCTTAGCTTGCTCCATCTGGCTCTCGGTCTTGCTGTCGTAGCGCATGCTTTTGCCAGCCTTGCGCAAATAGGTGCCGAAGATGTCGCCGGAGGCTTCCAGCGTCAGCACCCGGTCGCTGAGGATATTTTCGTCGTTGACCAGCCGGCACGCGCCGCCGCCGGACGACAGCACCACGGTATTTTTGCGGGTCCAGTCGTTGCTGCGGTGGCTGGCGGTCGGGTCTTCGGCGTAGATGCCGGTACCCCAACCGGAGAATTGCTCGCCGTAGCGGCCGCGCCAATCGAAATAGCGGGCGGCCGCGTCATCGTAACTGGCCGTCAACTCGGCGGTCTCCTTCAAATAACCCTTGCCTGCAAAGATTTCCGGAATGGTTTTGTGGTCCAGATCCTTACCGCGGATTACCAGAGTTTCGATCGCGATCTTGCCCTTGCTGTTGGCTTTTAATTCGATCAGGATGCGCCCCGCTTCTTCCTCGCCCGGCGGCGTGTAATCGACGCGGGTAACTAAATAAGCCAGGGTTCGGCCGCCATGCTCGACGTGAAACAACCAGCCGTGAATCGCGCCGTCCAACAAGTAGCTCGCGATGTCCGGCAGCAGTTTTTCCAGATCGTCCGGTCCGTAGCGGCGGTGATCGTCGGTTAAGGCTTGCCGCAACGCCGTCAGCAGCGCGGCCTGTTGCTGATAACTCTCGCCTTGTTGGGCGTAAATGCCAGCCAACGTTTCCATCTCGACGCCGCTGAGTTGATCGTAAAACACCTGGGCTTTATTGCCGAAACGCAGTTGCTCGTTCAAGCCGGTCAGGCGCGGGTGAGCGGTCAACAGTTGCTGAAGATGCGGTTTATCTATGGACAGTTTCATCGAACGATTCCTTATCAAAGCGGCGAAAAACAAAATGGGTTAGCGAGCGTGGACTCGCGGTCGAGGCAAAATCAACGCTGGTTACTCTGAACACCGGTGAGCGAGACATCTCTGTGTCGGAAGGCCTTCGATCGCGGTTAAAGCCGCGCTTACACCCACCTTTTTCAATCTCCCGAAAGCAAGCTCTTTCACAAACATTAGCCGGCTTCTGCTCCACTCAACCGGTGCTAGCCTCTCCGTCCGGTTGGGGTAACGCCAAACACAGCAATTCGGCCAAATGCAGCGGCTTGGCGAAGCCGCCGCCAACAATTTGTTCGCGGCAGGAAAATCCGCTGCCGACCAATAGCGCATCGGACTCTGCGCGTAGCGCCGGGAACAAGGCCAGTTCGGCCATCGCCTGGGCATCGTCGTAATGTTCGGCTTCGACGCCGAAGTTACCGGCCATGCCGCAACAGGACGACTCGATCAGTTCGAACGACAAGCCGGGAATTTGCTTTAAAATTTTGCGGACCGACTTGATCGAGCCGACCGCTTTCTGGTGGCAATGGCCGTGCAGCAGCACCCGCGGTTGACTCGGGATCGCTTGAAAAACCAGATTCCAGCGCTTGGCGCTTTGCTCGCGGACGATAAACTCTTCCAGCAGTACGACTTTTTCGGCCAAGTTACGGGCCGATTCGCCCAAACCCAGTTTCAGGTACTCGTCGCGTAAACTCAGAATACAGGACGGCTCCAGACCGACGATGGCGCGGCCGGCGTCGATATGCTCGGTCAACGCGGCCAGCATCCGGCGAGCCTCGGCGCGAGCTTGGTCGAGCATGCCGTTGGAAAAATAGGTGCGCCCGCAACATAGCGGCCGCTGGTCTTTGTCGGTGGGGGACGCCGCCGCGACATGGACGTGGTAGCCGGCCGCCGTTAGCAAATTTTTTGCCGCCTCGGCCGAGGCCGGGTTGAAGTAGTAATTGAAAGTATCGACCAGCAGCACAACTTGCCGGTCGCTCAACTCCGGGTGCAGAACCAAACTGGATTGTCGCGGCACTTGAAATGGGCGCTCAGCCGGCAGCGGCAATTCCGCCTTTGCGCTAATGCCCAACACCGATTGCGCCAGTTTGGCCAACAGCGGCGAACGGTTGCGCCACGCGATCAACCGACGCAGCACCGGCCACTTCAGTAATTTGGGCAGATGCCCCCACAATTGGCGACGCAACGGCAGGCCGCGCCGGGCCGCTTGCTGAGCCAGGAATTCGGCCTTGATCGCCGCCATGTCCACTTCGTTTTCGCATTCGCGCCTGCAACCCTTGCAGGCCACGCACAGATCCATCGCGGCGACCAAGGCAGGATCGAACAGCGCTTCCGCGTCGTCGGCGTTCAGCGCGGCTTTCAGCAACTTGACCCGTCCGCCCGGCGACAAATCCGGATTGCCGCTAACCCGAAAGCTCGGGCACATCACGCCCTTGTCGGCCTGCTGCTGGCATTGCTTGCTGCCGATGCAAACCGCGATCGCCTTGGCAAAATCGGCACCGTGCTTGGGGATGTCGGCGTAGGCATCGCCCATGCCGGCATTGCGGTAGGACGACCAGTCCAATAACAACTTCATAAATGCTGAACGAGTGAAAAACCAGCATCAAGCAAAAACGAAGCCACCCTGCTCCGCCGGCCGAAATCGCTGGTTAGCGGCGAACGCAACGCGGCTGGGCCAGCGCCGATTGTCGCAAAACCGACAATCAATGGCCGGCGCGAACGATTTACCACAGACTTTACGGGCTTAATCCGGCGAGAACCGTTGGAATAGCGACAACTCAACGATCAAGCCCTTGGCGTAAGCGCGGTTTCACCCGCCAACCCGGCTCAGCGCGTGGACTCGTCTATGCGCCGGATTAATTTCGGCACAAAACTTGCGGAAATTAGGCTTTCAAAAAATAACGAGGAAACCCACCGTGGAATTGGAAAACTGCGCCTGTCGCTATTTCATCAGCTACAGCGGCGTCAAGCTGCCGCTGAAACTGGTTAACGAACTGCCCGACGCAAGCCATCTGGAAAACCGCAACACCTACTTTCGCGGCTTTTTCGACGGCGACGAACGGCTATTGCTGCTGGAAAAACTGGTTTACGGCGACGTAGAACTGCGCCATCAATATAGCTATCACGGTAACGGCACGTTGAGCCAAGCGGAAATCACCGACGTGGACGGTGAGATCACGGTACTGAGCTTCGACGAAGCCGGTCAAGCGCTAGACTGATCGCACCGGGCCAAATCCGCTAGGTGTCGCGTTCCGGTTCGTTGGGGTCGGTCAACTCCAGCAAATCGACAACATTGAGCTTGATCGCCAGCCGGGTCAGCTCGATGTCGCTGCCGACGCCCAATTTACGCTTGATCAGGTAATGGCTATTGCAAACGGTCTTGACGCTGATATTGAGCAGTTTCGCGATCTGTGCCGGCGTTCGCGCCGCGACCAATAAACGCAAAATTTCGAATTCGCGCGGTGTCAAGACTTCCAAGGCCCAGCCCTCGCCGCCAAGTTTTTCCATCGCCAACGCTTGGGCCACGGTGCCGCTCAATACGTGACGGCCCCGCCGCACATCGCGGATGGCTTGCAACAGCGTTTCCGGGTCCTCGTTTTTACCGATATAGCCCAACGCGCCGGCCCGACAGGCCTGCCAAGCGAACGCCGGATTCTGATGCATGCTGAATACCAGGATTTTGGCGCGGGCATCGCGCTGGCGAATCCGGCCGATCAATTCCAAGCCGCTTTGGCCGGGCAAGCTCCAATCGGTGACGACCACGTCGGGATCGACATCCCGGAATAAGCCATAAGCCGTCGCCGCATCGCCGGCTTCGGCCACCAACAACATATCGGGCTGCTTGGCCAGTAAGGCGCGATACCCCTCGCGAACGATGGCGTGATCATCGACCAGCAGGATGCGAATCGCCGCGCCGTTCATTCGACCGCCTGTTCCGGCAAGGGCAGACTGACCCGCACCCGCAGTCCGCGCGGTTGGCGCACGACCAACTCGAACCGACCGCCCAGCGCGGTCACCCGCTCGCGCATGCCTACCAAGCCAATGCCTGGGCCGTCCGCAAACGGTAGGCCTTCGGCACATCCGTCGTCGCTAATCGTCAATTCGGCGCGCTCGGCGATCGTCAAGCAAATCTCGGCCTGACCGGCACCCGAATGCTTGGCGATATTGTTGATACCCTCTTGCACCAAGCGATACACTGCAGTGGCGGCATCCGCCGTCAAACGCTGGCAGTCGCCGTCTATTTTTAGCGCGTAACGGGTGTGGTTGGCCACCGGCCGCTGCCAGGACCGTACCAAGGCAGCCAGCGCGGCCGCCAACCCCAGCTCGTCCAATTCCGTCGGCCGCAGCCGGGTCGTCAAGCCGCGCAATCCGTCATGTAACCCCCGTGTGTAGCGAGCAATCCGTTCGGTTTCGGCCAACAGTTCCGGACAGTCGCGACGAGCGGTTTGGGCGATCGCCGCATTGACCGCGTTTATCGCGGCCAGGGCTTGACCGAAATCGTCGTGCAGTTCGCGGGCCAGATGACGGCGCTCATCCTCCTGCACTTGCAGCAAGCGCGCCGCCAAGCGCTGGCGCTCGCTCAGCAAACGTTGCTGACTGTCCGCCAAGCGGTTGATCGCCGCGCCAATCAAACGCCATTCCAGCAAGGCGTATTCCGGCAAGCGATAGTCCAGCTCGCCGCGCGCCAGTCTCGCCAAACCGGCCGCCACGTCGCCGGCCGGCCGTAGCGCCCGGCCCACCGCCAGATAGACCAGTCCGGAAATCGTCAGCACTGTCAGCGCCGACAGCTCGGCCAGATCGGTCAAGGTTGCCCAAGCACGCGCCACGGTCAACTCCGCGCCTGCTTCTACAACCACCGTGCCTTTCGAGGCGCTGTTTAAACCAACATCGCGACGGCCGACCGGCTCCGCGCCGAAACCGTGCCGGTACAGCACGTCGAACCAGACCGGCCAAGGCGCCGCCGCCAACACGGCACCGGTGCAGACATGGCGCACCACGCGGCCGTCCAGTGTTTCGAAGCCGACGCACAAGCCCGGCACTCGGCTGGTTTGCTTCCACAACTCGAAATCCGGAAACCCGGCTGCCGATGGATAGCCTGAACGCTCCATCAATAATTGGTAATCCAGTTGGCGAGCCAGCGAATCGGCGCTCGCGACGACTAACGCATTGACTTGCTTGGCACTGCGTTGCAACGCGTAATACGACATCGCGGACAAGCAGAGTACCGCCGCGACGGCGATGCGGGATAACAAATGCCACTTCAAATTCATCGAGCATGCCTGGAAAAACGGATGGCCTCATTGTAAGCAGCCCGTCCCGAGCTGCCTAGCAAGTACCGCCCGGCGGGCAAATTGCCCGAATCGGCCGGGCAAATCTCGGCTGATCCGCTGGGCCGGGCGGCGTAATCTGGCACCACCTTCGCGAAAGACGATCGCCTCCTCGCTGGCGGCGGTAGCCAAATCGTCCGGTGGGTGGAAATAGAGGCCGGTAGCGCTGCCGCCGATGTCGGCATGCCGCCAATCGCGGCTAGAGCTGCTGCCGAATCGCCGATTTTCATGCCCGAGGGTCAACCGAAGTAATTGATCACTAGGAGATAATCATGACTAAAACATTGCTGAAACCAGTATTGGTTCTAGTCGGGTTGATCGCCGGCCCAACCCCGGCCGCGCCGCGCATCGCGATCCCCGCTTTCGAGCTAAACGACATTACGTCGCTGCCGAATACGCCGCAAGAAAAACAGCGTACCGCGTCGATGGCGCCGCTGTTGATCGCCGCGCTGTCCCGCGACGGCGCTTACCTCGGCGAGCGCGTCGCGGACGCGGCCTTGACCTCGGCGAACGCCGGCTTCGGCTATTTATTCCACCATCCGGATCTGGCCGCCGATCTGGGCAAAGCCCAAGGCGCGGACTGGATCGTCGTCGCCCAACACAGCAAACCCAGCTTTTTGGTGTCCTATCTTTGGGCATATCTGGTCGATACTCGCAACCGGCAAATTCTGGCCCGCTACGACATCGAACTGAAAGGCAACCACTCCAGCGTCACCGAGCACGCGATTGCCGCGCTGGCGCGCAAAATCAAGCAAAGCTTGGCCGGCCCCAGCAGCGCGCCGGTTTCTTTCTCGGCCACTCGATAGGCAATCAGGCGGCGCGGCGATCGGAATAGATCCGCGAGGAACGACCAGTTCGCGGTCCAGCGTTGGTTAATTAGTAAGGGGGAGGCTTCCCTGCTCGCGGCTCTGCTGGCGCATCCTCTACCAGCGGTTTACCGAATCGGCTTAGGCAAACAAACTCAGCAAGCCATTGCTGGCGATCGCTCGCCCGGTTTCGATTTCGTCGATGATCGGGTCGGCAACCGACACCTCCTGCCCGGAAGCTTGACCCTGCCGCCCGCGCTGTTGGTCGCCGGCCATTTGAAAACCCTCGCGGCCCGAGCGTTGCTCGGACTGTTGCTGCGACACGTTGACATCGGCCAGATTCAAGTTTTGACCGCCCAGCATCTCCCTGAGCTTGGGAATCGCCGCCTCGATCGCCTCCTTGACCACCGCGTGCTGAGTGGTGAACGTGACGTTGGCCTGATCTTGATTGACATCGATCTTGATCGAAATCGGTCCTAAATGTTCGGGATTCAAGCGAATTTCCGCCGACGGTACCGCCTGATTGTGCATCCACAACAATTTCTGACCGAGCTCGGCATTCCATTCCGGGTGGTTGACCGGCCGTCCAATCACAGTGGCTTCAGGCTGCGGGCCTGCATTGGCCGCGACTCTATTCAATTGGCCCACATCCGCCGCGACCCGCGACCAGCGACTGTCGGCGCTATCGCCACTTTCGGCGGACACTTTAACGGCGGACAGACCGCTGTCCGACGACGGTTGCTGGGGCGCTTGCTCGTTGTTGCCGGTCTGCCCGCCGGCGTTACCGGTGGCGGCCTCGGAGCCCGCGGTGGAACCGATGCTGGTCGCCGCCGAGGCCGTCAAATTCTTGGCGTCGTCACCGGTCAACGTTGCCAGCAACGCATCCCGGCCGGCCGCGGTTTGCAATTTGGCGGGCTGGCGTTCCTGACCTATCGCCGAAGCGGTTTGCAAGGCGTTGGCCACTTGCTCATCCGTCTGGGCGGAAACCGTCGCGGCGGTCTGGGTAGAAACCTCCGCCGAGGTTTGAGAACCAAGCTCCGCCATCTTGGACGCCGGCACCTTGGTAACGCCAGCGGCGTCCAGTGCGGCTTGTAACTGCTCGGTCAAGTTACGGATCTCGGAATCGTGGCTTTGCTCGGTAGACGTGTCAATCTCGGCGACCGGCGTTGCTTGAGCGGCTTCCGGCGCAGCGGCCTCAAGGCTTTGCAACGATTGCAGCACCTCGGCCAAAGCCTGCAAGGTGTCGTCCAGATCGATTTCGGATTTGGCCGAATCCGCTCCGCCGGCTTGACCGACCGTGGTAGCCGGCAAGCGTTTGCCGAATAACGCGGCAAAGTTTTGCAGGGTTTGCCCGTCGATCACCTGGCCTTCGCTGCCCGAAACTTGGCTCGGCAACGACAAATCGCCAGCGGTGCTTGCGCCGCCGGATGCCATGGCCTGCTGCAAGGCCGTCAACTGCCGCATCAGCGTATCGGAAAACCCGGCCGCACCGCCTTCGCCGGAAAATAAACCGTTCAAACCGTTCAAACCGTTCAAACCGGCGGCATTTTCGGTGCCGGCCAACAACGAAACCAAATTGAAACCTTGAATATTCATGGCGCCACTCCTCGGACTATATCATCGATCTAAGCACGTCCCGTGCCATCGTCGCGGCGCGAGCGAGCTGCCCGGTCGTCTTGCTCGGCTTGCTCGCGTTTTTGTTCGGTTTTCGCTTCGTCGACGGCCGCCAATTCCTTGACGCGCTTCAAACTTTTAGTGCGCTGATGGCATTGTTCCCAAAGTCCACGGGCTTTTTGCAAATCCCTTTCGCATTGCAGCACCTGGCGGCGCTGACCTTCGATCGCCCCGTCCAGCTTGTCGGCGAACGCTCGAAACTCCAGCAACTGACCAACGTTAATCCCGGCCCGCTGACGTGCCTCGAAACGCTGCAAATATTCCAGCCGATATTGAACCAGTTGATCGAGCTGGTTTTGCTGATCGGCGAGCCGTTGCTGGCTGACGCCCATCGCCTCCAACGCTTCGCGTTCCTGGCGAACGTATAAATCGACGATGACATTCAGGCGCTGAGATTTTTTCATCGGCCGCCCAGCAATTGCGCCAGCTCGTCGATGCTACGACTCAAATCGACCGATTCGTCCATGTCCTGCCGCAGAAACGCCATGATGGCCGGATTGCACTCGATCGCCTGATCGATGCGCGGATCGGCGCCGGGCCGGTAAGCGCCGACGCTGATCAAGTCGCGGTTTTGCTGGTAAGTGGAATACAAACGCCGCAAATCGCGAGCCATGCGCATGTGCTCGTTATCCACAATATCCGGCATCACCCGGCTAACCGACGCTTCGACGTCGATGGCGGGATAATGGCCCGAGTCCGCCAGCGCCCGCGACAAAACGATATGCCCGTCCAACACGCCGCGAGCCGCGTCGGCGATCGGGTCGTTGGTGTCGTCGCCCTCGGCCAGCACGGTGTAAAACGCGGTGATCGAGCCGCCACCTTCGTCGCCGTTGCCGGCCCGCTCCACCAACTGCGGCAATTTGGCGAATACCGACGGCGGATAACCCTTGGTGGCCGGCGGCTCGTCGATGGCCAGCGCGATTTCGCGGTAAGCCTGGGCATAGCGGGTCAAGGAATCCATCAACAGCAGCACGTTCAAGCCCTGGTCGCGAAAATATTCGGCGATCGCCGTCGCCAATAGCGCGCCGTGCACGCGCATCAGCGGCGAATCGTCGGCCGGCGATGCCACCACCACAGCGCGGCTCAAGCCTTCCTCGCCCAGGATCTTCAACACAAATTCGTTCACCTCCCGGCCGCGCTCGCCGATCAGGCCAACGACGACGATGTCGGCATTGGTGAATTTGGTCATCATGCCCAGCAGGATGCTCTTACCGACACCGGTGCCGGCGAACAAGCCCATCCGCTGACCGCGGCCGACGCTGAGAATTGAGTTGATGGCTCTGACGCCGACATCCAAGGCTTCGCGGATCGGTTTGCGGGTCAGCGGATTGATCGGCACGCCGGATAGCGAGACCTTGGCATCGGTGATCAAAGGTCCCTTGTTGTCCAGCGCCTGACCGGCGCCGTCCAGCACCCGGCCAAGTAAGCCGAAACCGACGCCGACCAGGCTGTCCTGCCCGAGCGGAATCACCCGGCAACCCGGCTCCAGGCCATGGGTATCGCCGGTTGGCATCAAAAACAAGCGGGCTCCGGAAAAGCCGACGACTTCGGCGGAAATGACTTTGCCGGACTTGGTGACGACGCGGCACAGCGAGCCGATCGAGGCTCGGCAACCCTCGGCTTCCAAAGTCAGCCCCACCATTCGGGTCAAGCGGCCTTCGACGATTAACGGCGGCGGCTCGAGCAAACGTTGCCGATATGGTTGCAAACGTGCCAACCACAACCGTCCACGGTCCGGCGTGGGAATCATCGCTGAGTGTCTTGGCGGCGTTCGCCGCCCAAGACCGTGGCGATCACGGCGGCCAAGCGGGTTTCGACGCTGGCATCGACGCTGGACACTTCGGTTTCGACGGTACAACCGCCGCGGCTAAGCAAGGGGTCTTCCCGCAAACACCAAGGCGGCATGCTTTCGTCCAGACTCAGCGCGGTTCTGACCAACGCCGCGTCTTCGGGATGCAGATTGACGGTAATTTTTTGCGAGGCTAGCGGCAGGGCCTTGACGGCTTCGCGCACCACCGCGACGACTTCGCCGGGTTCGGTTTTCAGTTCGCGGCGGACTAATTGGCCGGCTATCGCGCAGGCCAGTTTGACCAATTCTTCTTCGACGGCGGCGTCGAGCGTTCGAAACGGCTCGCTCAAGGCTTCGAGCAGCACATTCAGTTCGGCGGCCTGCTTTTGCAGCAAGTGCAGGCTTTCTTCGTAACCCTGCCGCCGTCCCTCTTCCAAGCCAATCTCGCGCCCTTCTTCCATGCCCTGTTGCCGACCTTGCGCGTAGGCTTCCGCGTAAGCCTGTTTTTGGATCGCTTCGATTTGATCGACCGTCAAGGTTTCCGTGGCTTCCTTGACATCGACGGGTTCGGAGCGCGGCGCGCTGAAATCCTGCAAATCGGTCCAGCGATTCAGCGCTTGCAGCTCGGCGTCGGAGAATTTATTGCCCTTAGACGAATTCATCGCCGCCGCCGCCGCCTAACGAAATTTCCCCAGCGTCGGACAAGCGTTTGGCGATCGCCAGGATGTCTTTTTGCGCGGCTTCGACTTCGCTGAGGCGAGCCGGCGGCGCGGCTTCGAGGTCGTCGCGCAGCATTTCCGCCGCGCGGCGGGACATGTTGGCGAAAATCTTGTCGCGTAAGGCGCCGTCCACGCCGCGCAAAGCCAACAGCAATTGGTCGGTGGAAACTTCGCGTAGCAGGGTTTGAATGCCGCGGTCGTCGACGTTGACCAAATCGCCGAATACGAACATTTTGTCCTGAATGCGTTGAGCCAGATCGGAATTGGCTTCGTTGATGTCTTGCATCATCGGATCGCTGACCGTGCTTTCGATGAAATTGAGAATATTGGCGGCAGCGTCGATACCGCCGATTTGCGACGACTTGACGCCTTCGCTGCCTGTCAATTGTTTTTCCATGATGTCGTCCAGCTCGCGCAATGCTGCGGGCTGCACGCCTTCCAGCGTGGCGATGCGCATCAGAATGTCGGAACGCATGTTTTCCGGCAGCATCGTCAGCACATCGGCCGCCTGATCGGCGTCCAACAAGGACAAAATGATCGAGATGATTTGCGGATGTTCGAGACGGATCAAGTCGGCGATCGAGCGGGTATCCATCCATTTGAGCTGCTCGATACCCTTGCTGTTGGCGCCCAGCAAAATCCGGTCGATGATACTGCCGGCCTTGTCGGCACCCAATGCGTTGGTCAGCATCGCCCGGATGTATTCGTCGGAATCCAAACCCAGACCGGTTTCGTTCTTGATCTGAATAATGAACTCTTCCAAGACCTGATCCACCATCCCCGAGCTGATGGGTCCCAGTTGCGCCATCGTCGAGCCGATCAATTGCACTTCCTTGGGTCCCATGTGGCGCAGTACCGTCGCCGCCCGGTCCTGACCGACGGCCAGCAGCAGCAGCGAGGCGCGCTGGGCATGGGATAGGTCATTGGGATCCTCAGCCATTGTCCTTCAACCAGGTTTTGATGACTTGGGCGACCAGTTTGGGATCTTCGTCTATCAGTTTTTGCACGTATTCCAGCCTTTTTTCGTAGCTTTGCGGGGCTTCCAGCAGCAACAAATCCTCGGCGCCGGTCGTGATCGTCCGCACCTCGCCGGTTTCTTCATCGACCTTGACGGCGACCGGCACCGGCCGGCCTTCTTCGTCGAAGCGCACGATACCCCCGGACGCCTCGGCAATGGCCTTGGCCTCTTCCAACGCTTCGATCTGCGCTTCCTTGGCGATCAAGGTCCGCACCGCCGGCCTCAGCACACCCAAAATCAACATCAGCACCACCAGCACGGCCGCCAATTGCCGCATGCTACCGCCAAACCAAGCTTGTTGCCAGAACGGTTCGCTGGGCACTTCTTCCAGCGCTTCCGGCATTTTGAAAGCCACGTTAGTGACAGTGACCTGATCGCCGCGACTGTTGTCGAAGCCCACCGCCTGCTTGACCAAATCGCGTAATTGGTTGAGTTCTTCCTGGGAATACGGCAGTTGGCCGAATTGTCCGTCCGCCTGAGCGACCTTTTTGTTATCGACGACGACCGCCACCGACAGTCGCCGCAACGCGCCGGTCGCGAGCCGCGTGTGGGTAATGGTTTTATCGAGTTCGTAGTTGCGGGTCGCGCTTTTGCTGGTGGAACCGGTTTCTCCGCTGGTTTCGGTTTTCTCCTGGCCGCTGGCGACTTCCGGCGCCACGCCTGTCGGCGGCGGCTGGTTGGATAACGCGCCCGGAACGCCTTGTACCTTGGATTGCGAGTTTTTGTCTTCCTGGGTTTGCTCGCTACGCAGCGCCGGCAGATCGGGGTTGAACATTTCCTGGGTTTTTTCCGTCACCGTGAAATCGACGTCGGCGGAAATCTGCGCCCGCATGCCGTCGCCGCCAACCAGCGGCGTCAGGATGTTCTCGATCCGCCCGCGCAGATGCTCCTCGAGATTGCGCTTGTAATCGAACTGCTTACTGGATAGAGACATGTCCTCCGAGGTTTCCTTGCTGTTCAGTAAACGGCCTTTTTGATCGACGACGGTGACTTGGCCCGGCTCCATCAAAGGCACGCTGGACGATACCAAGTGGACGATGGCTTCGATTTGTTCCTTTTCCAAGCTGCGGCCCTGATACAGCTCGACCACGACCGAAGCGCTGGGTTTTTTACGTTCGCGGACGAAGACCGACTGTACCGGAATCGCCAACAACACCTTGGCGGATTTGACGTTTTGGATGGTTTGCACGGTCAACGCAATCTCGCCTTCCAAGGCCCGCTGAAAGCGCATCTGTTCGACGTTTTTGCTGGCGCCGAAACCGTTGTCCTTGTCGAGCAACTCGTAACCGAGGCTGGTGCTGCGCGGCAGACCTTGCGCGGCCAGCTTGAGCTTGACTTCGCGGACTTTTTCGGCCGGCACCATGATCGTTCCGGTACCGGTCTCGACCTTATACTCGACGCCTAGCTTGGTCAACGCATCGAGGATTTCGGTGGCATCTTTTTCGGCGACTGCCGGAAACAATAAGTCGTAATGTTGCTCCTGCGACCAGAGCACGACGGCAACCCCAATAGCGACGCTTAAGGCCAGGCCCAACATCAAGCCCAATTGGTTGGACAGCGGCAGTTTGCTCAGGCTTCTCAACGCCGTCTGCATTCTGCCCTTGTCCGTCGTCACCATCGGCAACGCGCTTTCCATCGGTAGGTTTCGGTCTATTTCGCTCATGGCTCACAGCATAGCAGCTTACATGGACATGCCCATAACGTCCTTGTAGGCATCGACCAGTTTGTTGCGGACTTGCAGCATGGCCTGGAACGATACGCTGGCTTTTTGCGAGGCGATCATCACCTCGGCCAGACTAACGTCCGGCTTGCCCATTTCGAAGGATTGCGCCATGTCGTTGGCGGTTTGCTGAGTGCGGTTCACCGAATCGATCGATTGCTTCAGCATCGCGGCGAAATCGCCGGAATTGTCGCCAACCGGCGGTTTGCCGCCGGCTTCGATGGACATGGTCCGCATTTGAGCCAGGACTTGGTTGATATTCATATCTGACATAAAAATGACTCGCTGGTGATTTTATATCGGACAAGCAGATTTCAAGCCAATTTTTAACAAGGAACCAACACCCCGGCCTCCTTCATCCGGGCAATTTTATAACGCAAGGTGCGCGGGCTGATTCCCAACCGCTCGGCCGTAGCCTTGCGGCTGCCGCTGGCCTCATGCAGCATCTGCAGGATGATCTTTTCCTCGGCCGAACGCACGCCTTCATCGAGACTGGCACTGCAAAGAGCCCCCGCCGCCTCGGCAGCCCCATCGCTCGGCGAGGCAAGGCTTTGCAGTTCGGCCGGCAATTCCGGCAAGATTTCGCAGCCCTCTTCGAATATCAACTCGGCGCAACCGATTCGACCGTTGTTTTGCAGAATCAGCGCGCGCTGTATCACGTTCTCCAGTTCGCGCACGTTGCCCGGCCAGCGGTATTGTTGCAAGCGAACGGCGGCTTCCGGCTCTATCGTGCAGGCCGGCCGACCATGCGGGCTGTGTTTCGCCAACAATTCGTAGGCCAGCGGCAGCACATCGCCGGGACGCTCGCGCAAGGGAGGGATGCGTAACGGAAATACGCTCAATCGGAAATACAGATCCTCGCGAAACCGGCCCTCGTTAACATAGGACTTCAATTTCCGGTTGGTAGTCGCCAAAATTCTGACGTTCAGTGCAATCTTGCGGTGACTGCCCAGCCGTTCAACTTCTTTTTCCTGTAAGACTCTGAGCAATTTAGCCTGCAAGGCCAAATCCATCTCGGATATTTCATCGAGCAATAACGTGCCGCCGTGAGCGAGCTCGAATTTGCCGGGCATCGACTGCACCGCGCCGGTAAACGCGCCTTTTTCGTAACCGAACAACATCGCCTCCAGCATGTTTTCCGGGATTGCCGCGCAGTTGATCGCTTCGAACGGACCTTGATGAAAGTGCGAGTTTCGGTGTATGTACCGCGCCAACACTTCCTTGCCGGTGCCGCTTTCGCCTTCCAGCAACATGGTCACATCGGTCTTCGCGACCTTGGCCGCGAGAGCGTACAATTTTTTCATCGATGCGTCGGCGACGACTCTTTCGCACTGTTGCGGTTGCGGACCTTGAATAAATCCCGCCACCTTGTCGAGCAGAACCCCGGCTTCGAAGGGTTTGATCAGATAATCGGCGGCTCCGGCCTGCATCGCTTCGACCGCTTTCGGAATCGTGCCGTAAGCCGTCATCAGCAATACCGGCGGCGCCTCGGGCTTTTGCTGGAGGTTTTGCAATAACTGATAGCCGTCCATTACCGGCATCTGCACGTCGCTGACGATTAGCCGCGCCGTTTGCCGGGACAACAAGCCCAACGCGTCGGCGCCGTTTTTCGCTGACTTGACCTGATAGCCGGCCAGTTCCAACGTGTCGCACAAGGCTTCGGCCAAAGCCGGGTCGTCTTCGACGATCAATACGTCACACGGTTTCATAGCATTCTCCGCGGCCGGCGACACCGGCCGATAAACTGGGTTCGTAACGGGTTGATGGCAAAATTAACGTAAAACGGCTGCCGCGTTCGGGCAAGGGCCGATAAGTCGCCCGGCCGCCATGCGCCTTGGCCACGCTATCGACAACCGCCAGTCCGAGACCGGTGCCGTTAGCCTTAGTTGTGAAAAACGGTTCGAACAGGCGCTCCCGGCGCGGTTCGGGCACGCCCTGCCCATCGTCGACCACTTCGATGAGCAAATCGCCCACCTCGCCGGCCGTCGCGGTCAAAATGACACACCGGGCTCCGGCCTCTACGGCGTTGGTCAGCAAATTCAGCAACGCGCCGAGCAATGCATCCTGGTTCCCGGTCAAACGTGCGATACCGGATCGGTCCTCGAGCGTAAAATCGCAAGTCAGCGCATCCGCACTATCCGCCAACAATAGCCACAAGGTTTGCAACTCGAAGTCCTGCATGGCCATTCGGCCTTGCTTGGCGAAAATCAGCATATCGTTAACCTGCCTTTCCAAATAGTGCAGGCGTTCCAGTATCTTGGCGGAGAATTGCAGGCGCTTGTCGCCGCTCAAGCCCGGCGTATTGATTTGCGAGGCGTACAGAATGGCGGTCGATAGCGGTGTGCGCACCTGATGGGCCAATCCGGCCACCATCTCACCCATCGCGCTCAATTGCTTTTGACGGGCCAATAAATTCTGCAGGGAACGCAATTCGGTAACGTCGGACAATAAAATCAGCTGCTCCGCGCCGTTACCCAAGGCGCTGTAGGTGATGTTGACGGTACGGCCGTCACGCAGTTGCCTCTCGTGCGGGGAATCGAACACCGGCTGCAGACTGCGACCAACGACTTGCCACCAACTCTCGCCCAATAAGGGCTCGCCGAGGAAATCGACCGCGTAGCCGTTGCAATCGATCACCACCCCTTCTCGGTTCAGCACGATCACCGCGGCAGGCAGCGCCGCCAGAATTTGTTGCAAACGGCTGGCCAGTCTTTCCTTTTCGATCAAGGTGTTCACGCGTTCGTCGCGCGCCGCCGCCAGTTCGCGATTCAGAGCGGTCACTTGCTCTTCCAACCCGTGATAGGACTGGGCTAGATTTTCGGACAAGGCATTGAAGGCCCGAAACGCATCGGTCAAACGTTCGGCTTGCCGTTGTTGGTGATAGCTGAAAGTCTCCATAATCTTGACGCCTAGTGGTTACGCCAGGCAATCAGCAAAAACCGGACCATGAATAATTTCATTATACTTTCAAATATTTAGATCATAACGCCAAGATTTTGGCGCCGATCTTCCGCAGTCTAGCGAGCTGGACAGAACGGGTATCGATTCAATCGCGCGATACGGCTGGTGGCGGGACCTCTTTCAGGCTATGCTATCGGAGCTAACCAATCACCGTCATAACGCCATGCACAAGCATCCGCCCGAAATTCGCCCACCGTTACGCCGGATTCCCGCCGCGTTGTTGCTTGCTTCGACCTTGTCGCCGTTTCAAGCCGCTATTTCCGACGAAATTCGAGCCGGTCAATTTTACGAGCAAGCGATTCAGGCACAGCAGAATCAAAATTTACCGGAAGCGATCATTGATCTAAAAAATGCGCTGCAAGAAAACCCCAACTATGTCGCCGCGCATATTTTATTGGGCGAAATCTACCTCAAACAACAGTCGCTGTCGGAAGCCGAGGTACAACTGACTCAGGCCAAGCAATTGGGCGCCGATCAAGCCCTGCTCATTAAGCCACTGGCGCAGTTGTACTTGTATCAGCTCAAATACGATCAATTGATTAAGGAAATCGATCCCAGCCGATTCAGCCGGGATCTGCAACCCACCCTTCACTTGTTTCGAGGCCACGCTTATGTGCAATTGGGAGAACTCAGCGCCGCCCTTAACGAATACGATATGGCCAGCCAAATCAATCCGGGACAAATCGACTCGCTGATTGGGCGCGCCAATACCTTATTACGTCGCGGCGATATCGACGGCGCGCGGACCGCCACGGACAAGGCACTGCAGATGAAGCCCGACGATCCCGGCGTACGCTTCGTTATAGGCTCGATCAAGCATTCTCAAGGAGACCTAAATGGGGCGTTGACGGAATACGACGCCACCTTGGCGGCCCAACCGGAACATCTTGACGCCCGCCTGGCCCGCATAGGGATACTGATGGATCAGCATCGTGACGATCAGGCCCTGCAAGATTTGGACTACGTCAAGGAACATTATTCGTTCGACCCAAGAGGCAACTATCTAAGATCGGTCATTCTGGCGCGCAACAATCGAATCGACGAATCGGTCAAGGAACTCAATACCGCGGCGGATACGTTAGTCAATCTAAAGCCGGAACTAGTAACCGCCCACGCGCAGACCTTGATGTTGTCAGGCTTGGTAAATTTCGGCCTGCAGCGCTACGATATCGCAGTAAGTCATTTGCAGCTGTACGTCCGCCAATTTCCGGAACAAATCGGTGGCTATAAATTGCTGGCATCGGCACTGCTTGCGAAAAACGAACCGGAACAAGTGATTACCCTACTCAAACCGGTATTAGTCAGAAATCCTCGGGACTATCGCCTGATGTTTTTACTGGGAAGCGCCTATATGCGCACCGGCAGACACGATTTGGCCAGCACTATGTTGGAGAAGGCTTCGGCTTTAAGCGCGGATGGTGAGCAAATCCACACCGAAATCGGCTTAAACCTGCTGTCGATGGGGCAAGAGCAGATGGCCGCCGAAGAGTTGGAAGCGTCATTCAAAAACAACCCCGGCAATACTCAGGCCGGAACCCATTTAGTGTCGATTTATATCAGCCGGGGCGAATCCGCAAACGCGCTACGCGTTGCAAAGGCCATGGTTGAACAAGCGCCGAAAAATATTACACTGATCAACTTAATGGGCACCGCCCAAGTCAGCGCGAAACAATACAAACAGGCCAGACAAAGTTTTGAACGCGCGATCGAACTGGAACCTAATTTTGTAGCCGCTTATGTGAATTTGGGCCGATTGGATGCAGCCGAGAATAAACTCGATGCTGCAAAATCCAGACTGGAAAACCTGCTAAATAAACAAACCGATAATGTGACGCTGATGACGGAGTTGGCGCTGATCGAACTGGCCGCCGGGAATCCCGAACGCGCGGAGTCCTGGCTGGCCAAGGCACGCAAAGTCGATCAAAAGTCCATACCGGTTCTACTGGCGCTGATCGAAGTCAAATTACACACTGGCAAAACCACGGAAGCCGTCAGTATCGCCGAAGCCGCCGAACTCATCGATAAAAACGACCATAAAGTGCTGGACGCGCTTGCGCGCTGCTACCTGGCGAACAACAGTCGAGACCGAGCGCTGGCAATTTACATCCGCATGGCGGATCAAGCCAGACTGAGCGCGAAACTGCTCTACAAAGTCGCCCGTCGTCAATTGGACGCCGAAGACCAATATGAAGCCATCAAAACGTTAAAGAAAGCGGTCCTGGCCGACCCTAAACATCTGCCATCGCAGATCGCGCTGGTGGAAACGGAGCTGAACTACGGTAAACCGGTTTTTGCGCTTAGCCGCGCCGAAAATTTACGTCAGCAGTACCCAAACCGAAGTTTCGCCCGCACCTTGTTGGGCGATATCGCGATGCATGACAAAAATTACGCATTAGCCGTAACGCACTTTCAGGAAGGCTTCAATCTGGAGCCTAACTCGCAAGTATTGATGAAGTTGTTCGATGCGTTGAAGCAAACCGACCGGAACTCGGAAGCTTACGGTCTACTGAGCAACTGGTTAGAAAAACACCCCGAAGATAGCGTACCGCTGGCTGCGTTGGCTGAAGAAAACATGCGTGCCGGCAGATTTGCCGCCGCCGAAAAACAGTACGATAAGCTCTTGAAAAAATTCCCGGACGAACCACAGTTTTTAAACAATCTCGCATACGTGTACTTCAATCTGGGCAATCCCAAAGCTCTGGTTTTAGCGGAAAACGCCGTCAAATTGGCGCCCGAGCATCCTTCGGCAAACGACACATTAGGATGGATTCTGGCCAATACCGGGAACCCGGAAAAAGGCCTTCGCTACCTACGCGACGCACACTCTCGCTTATCCGGCGACCCGGAAATTCGTTACCATATTGCTGCGGCGTTAGAAATGCTGCAGCGGAATGACGAAGCCAAGGCCGAGTTGCAAGAAGCCTTGAATAGTGGCCAATCATTTAACGGGATCGACAAAGCAAAGATTTTATTGGAAAAACTCAACCGCTAACCCTCATGTCGGCTTATTTTACACGCGCAGTTCCCCGCCCCTCAAAAGCAACACCAAGCAATTGAAATTGCATATAAATCAAATATACGCACATTTCTTGCTGTAAAAATATTGACGCTTCCCGCTTTAATCCTTCAGTACAGTGTTTCTATATCGGAAATTATAGAGAATACCGGGCGAGCACACCTGCTAAATACGGAGATCCCCAAATGACTAGAACATACTTAGTGCTGGCAGCCTTCATTCTTTCGCCACTTTCCGCGCACGCTACCGCCTGGAATTTGTTAAATACTGCGAATTGTTTAAATGGCTGTACGGCAAACTACCCAACTTACTCTCCGACCTCTGGCAACAGTCAGGCATTCTCATCGTCCACGGCGGGCGCGCCTAACCTAACGGTATCGGCATTTTCAACGTCGTCCACCTCAGCCACACCCGCATCAACTTTTGCCGCGGCAACCCTGGCTTTGTATTCCGGTTACGGCTTAGGGGCGACCGCCGCTAGTAACGACGGAACACTCGGCAGCCAGCCGGACCATGCGTTCGACAATGATGGCAGCGCGTCGTCATATACCGACTACGCGCCTGACGGAAACGTCGACGCGGCGTTGCTGTATTTTGGCCCCAACGGTGTCGATATCGACAGCCTGAGTGTTGGCTACATCAATGGAGATGCCGACATTTCAGTGCTGGCCTACACTGGTTCTCTAGTAGGTGGCGCCTTGCCTGCGGCGGCCGCAATCGCCAACCATACCTTTGCTCAGTTACTCAGCGCCGGTTGGTCTTTCATCGGTAATTACAATATGGGTTCGACCAACACCGCTAAAGCGATCAATTCCGATAATGTGTCCTCCAGTTACTGGCTGATCAGCGCTTATACGACCAGCGCGGGAACCGGTAAAGGCGATTCGACTTCATTATTAAGCTTCGGCAACGACTACTTTAAATTGTCCGCCGTTTCAGGCATCGTCAGCACCACTACGGGCAGCGTGCCGGAACCCGCCAGCGCCCTATTGATTGCGCTGGGCTTGCTGGGTTTTAGAGCCAGGATGAGAGACACTCGCGGAAATTTGCTAATAGCCTAAGCCCGTCCATCGCTATTCGGCACCGAAACAAAAAGGCCCGCCCCAGTAACCGCTGGGACGGGCCTTTTTGTTTGTCATGGCATACAGACTACGGATAAAGCGGCACCAACTCCAATCCGATAAACTCATCCAAACCCATCGTCAAATTCATCGCTTGCACCGCCTGACCGGAGGCGCCCTTAACCAGGTTATCGATGACCGACAGAATCACGACGACATCGCCACCCTGTGGCTGATGAACCGCGATCTGGCAGCGATTACTGCCTCTGACGTTACGCGTATCGGCATGACTGCCGGCCGGCAGCACATCGACAAATTTTTCATCTTGATACCGAGTTTCGTACAGGCTCTGCAAATCGACCGACTTGGTCAATCTGGCGTACAAGGTCGCGTGTATGCCGCGAATCATCGGCGTCAGATGCGGTACGAAGGTCAGGCCGACCCGTTCGGTCGTGGCGCGCCGCAAGCCTTGACGAATCTCCGGCAAATGCCGATGACCCGCCACGCCGTAAGCTTTGAAGCTCTCGCCGGCCTCGCTCATCAGCGAGGACAGCTCGGCCTTGCGACCGGCACCGCTAACGCCGGATTTACAGTCGGCGATCAGATTACCGACATCAACCAGCCCATGCTCCAGCAACGGCAAAAATCCCAGCTGCACGGCCGTCGGATAACAACCCGGACAGGCAATTAATCTGGCGGCGCGTATCGCCGCGCGATTCACTTCCGGCAGCGCGTAAACTGCTTCGCCGATCAGCTCCGGACAGGCGTGCTCGACGCCGTACCAATGCTCCCATTCCGCACTATCCTGCAGTCGAAAGTCGGCGGATAAATCGATCACTTTGATGCCCAGTGCGAGCAAAGCCTCTGCCATGGTCATCGCGATTCCGTTTGGCGTCGCGAAAAACACTACATCGCAGTCGCGAAGGTTTTCTATTTCCGGTCGCGTGAAGACCACATCGCAATAGCCGCGCAGACTAGGATAGACTTTGTCGACCCGCGTGCCCGCATCGGCCCGCGATGTCACCGCCGCGACCTCGACCTCGGGATGCAATGTCAGGATTCTTAACAATTCGACCCCTGTATATCCGGTGCCGCCTACGATGCCCGCTTTTATCATGTTGATCTCGCTGAAAATCCGCTAATACTCGAAATGGCCGCATATAATACGACACTCTTCCCCAACCGCAGACGCCGATGCGCGCGATCACCATTCTTCCCGGCGAAGCTCGTCAACTCGCTTTAACCGAATTGCCGACGCCCAAGCCAGACAACGGCCAAGTCCTGATCAAGGTCTCCGCCGCCGGCGTCAATCGCCCGGATCTCGCGCAGCGCGCCGGCTTATACCCCCCACCGGAAAGCGCATCCCCCATTTTAGGCCTGGAAGTCGCCGGCACGGTGATTGAAACCGGCTCGGACGTCGTCTCTCCCAAACCGGGGGACAGCGTTTGCGCCTTGTTGACCGGCGGCGGCTACGCTGAATACGCAATAGCCAGTGCGATCTGTTGTCTACCGATACCAGCCGGCTTTGACTATGTGCAGGCCGCCGCGATTCCCGAAACCTTTTTCACGGTCTGGAGCAATCTATTCGACCGAGCCAAGTTATGCTCCGGCGAATGTTTATTGGTCCACGGCGGTAGCAGCGGCATCGGCACGACAGCTATCCAACTCGCCAGTGCGCTTGGTGCCAGAGTGATCGTCACCGCCGGCAGCCGAGAGAAATGCGATTTTTGCATGACACTCGGCGCCGAAGCGGCAATCAATTATCGTGACCACGACTTTGTCGAGACCTGCAAGCAATTGACCGTGGGGCGGGGCGTGGACATGGTACTGGACATCGTTGGCGGCGACTATTTTCCGCGTAATCTGAAAGCGCTGGCGCCTGACGGCCGCCTGTTGCAGATCGCGATTCAAACCGGCGCCAAGGCCGAGATCAACTTGGCGGCGGTCTTAATGAAGCGGCTGACTATCACCGGCTCCACCTTACGCGCAAGGGACGATACATTCAAGGCCGCGATTGCCCAACAATTGCTGAGCCAAGTCTGGCCCTTGCTTGAATCGGGCCGAATCAAACCCGTCATCGATTCACTCTATCCTCTGGCAAACGCCGCGGAAGCCCACGCCAGAATGGAAAGCTCTCAACATATCGGAAAAATTATCCTGGAGGTATAACGATGTCTTGCACTACGCTAGTCTCGGCCGACACCCTAAGCACCCACCTAGACGACCCGAATTGGCTGATCGTCGACTGCCGCTTCTCGCTGGCCGAGCCGGAAGCTGGACATCGGGCCTATCGCCAGCATCATATCCCAGGCGCCCGCTATGCGGATCTCAATCAAGACCTCTCCGCGCCCATCCGAGATTATACCGGCCGCCATCCATTACCGGACTTTCGGGCACTCACCGCAAAGCTGACTGCCTGGGGAGTCAGTGCCCGCCATCAAGTCGTGGTTTATGACGACGCTTCCGGCGCCTTTGCCGGACGGTTGTGGTGGCTGTTGCGCGCAATGGGACACGACCGGGTTGCGGTGCTGGATGGCGATTACCGAAACTGGCGGCGCCTGGGCAAACCGGTAACGACGATATTGCCGAAACCGATTTCCGGCACGTTTCGTTGCTATCTTGACGATAGCCGTTGGCTGAATGCGAACAAGGTTCGGGACGGTCTGGCCAAACATGAAATCGTTTTAATCGACGCTAGACCCCCTGAGCGCTTCGCGGGCCGGCAGGAACCGATCGACCCGGTCGCTGGCCATGTACCGGGCGCGCGGAATAGGCCGTTTCAGGCCAATCTGGATAGCAAAGGCTTTTTTTTACCGGCCAATTATCTGAAAGCGCAATTCCAGGATATTCTCGGTCCGATCGAGCCCCGACAAGTCGTCCATATGTGCGGCTCCGGCGTGACCGCTTGCCACAACCTGTTGGCAATGGAAATCGCCGGACTAGGCGGTTCTCGGCTGTATGCCGGCTCGTGGAGCGAATGGATCCGGGACCGTAATCGCCCACTAGCGAAGGGTTGACATGGAGGCGTTTCAACGTGCCTTCGGCAAGGCCTCCGGATAGCCCAATTGTCGCCAGGCCTCATACAAAGCCACGGCGACAGTATTCGATAAATTCAGGCTACGGCTCTCTGCCCGCATCGGCAAGTAGAGCTTTTGCTCGGGCGGCAAACTCTCCAGGAATTCCTGAGGCAATCCGCGCGTTTCCGGCCCGAACAACAGGGCATCGCCGGCTTGATAGCCCACTTGGCTAAACACATTGGTGCCCTTGGTCGTAAACGCGAACAAACGTTTGGGCTTTCCGCGCTCCAAGTAATCGGCCAACGAGCCGTGCTGACGAATATTGACCCACTCATGATAATCCAAACCGGCTCTGCGCAAGCGCTTGTCGTCCAGCTCAAAACCCAGCGGACGAATCAGGTGCAGATGCGCACCGGTATTGGCGCATAGCCGGATAATATTACCGGTGTTCGCGGGAATCTCCGGTTCGAACAGCACGATATCCAGCATCGCCCGCCCGGCTATCCCTCGACTTGGATCGGCGTCAAGTGCCAAATGTCGTGATTGTATTCGCTGATGGTCCGGTCGGTCGAAAACTTGCCGCTGGCGGCGGTGTTGATAATGCTCATCCGCGTCCAATGCTCTTGATCCCGGTACGCGGCGTCGACGCGTTTCTGCGCTTCCAGGTAGCTGCGGAAATCGGCAAGGGTCATCCAGGGGTCGTTGGGGCTTTTAATCGACGCGATAATGTCGTCGAACATACCCGGTTCGAAGCGATTGAAATGGCCGCATTCCAATAAATACATGACCCGCTGCAGATCGTTATCGTCGCGGATGTACGCCTCCGGGTCGTAATGACCCCGCAACGCTTCCACCTCGGCTTCGGTCAAGCCGAACAGAAAAAAGTTCTCCTCGCCGACTTCCTCGCGGATTTCAATGTTCGCGCCATCCAACGTGCCTATCGTCAGCGCACCGTTCATCATGAACTTCATATTGCCGGTACCGGATGCTTCTTTGCCGGCCGTCGAAATTTGCTCGGACAAGTCCGCGCCGGGACAAATCTTTTCCATCGCCGAGACGCAGTAATTCGGCAAAAACACCAGTTTCAACTTGTCGCCGACATCCGGATCGTTGTTGATCACATGCGAGACATTGTTGATGAACTTGATGATTTTCTTCGCCATCGCATAGCCCGGCGCCGCCTTGCCGCCGATCAACACGCAACGCGGCACCCAGTTGTCGGTATCGCCGCGCTTGATCCGGTCGTAGAGATGAATCACATGCAGCACGTTCAGGACTTGCCGCTTGTACTCGTGGATCCGCTTGACCTGCACGTCGAACAAGGCATCGACGTTGATATCGATGTCGTACTCGAATTTCTTGAAATCCACCAAACGTTGCTTGCTCGCCCGATTCAATTCGTACCATTTTTTACGAAATGCCGCGTTGTCGGCATAGGGTTTGAGCTCGGCCAATTGCGACAAGTCGGTGATCCAGGCATCGCCGATGGTTTCGGTGATGAATTCCGCCAGTTCGGGATTGCAACCGGCCAGCCAACGCCTCGGTGTGACGCCGTTGGTTTTGTTGTTGAATTTGCCTGGCCACAGTTCGTAGAAATCCCGGAACAAGCCTTCCTTCAGCAATTTGGAATGCAATTCGGCCACACCGTTGACTGAAAAACTCCCGACGATCGCCAAATAGGCCATGCGCACCATTTTCGTCGGGCCTTCTTCGATGATGGACATTCTCGCCATGCGCTCGCCGTCGCCCGGCCAACGCGCCGACACTTCGGCCAGGAAATGCGCGTTGATCTCGTAGATGATCTCCAACAACCTCGGCAACAAACTTTGCATCAGATTGACCGACCATTTTTCCAAGGCTTCCGGCAACAGCGTGTGATTGGTGTAGGCCATCGTGTTGCGGGTGATATTCCAGGCATCGCGCCAGGACAACCCATGGATATCCATCAGCAGACGCATCAATTCGGCAACCGCGATACTGGGATGGGTGTCGTTCAACTGAAAACAATTCTTTTCGGAAAACTTCGAGAAATTGTTGCCGTGCCGCCCGACCCAGTTTGCGATCACGTCCTGCAAACTGGCGGATGCCAGCAAATATTGTTGTTGCAGGCGTAGCGCCTTGCCGTTTTCGTTGGCATCGTTGGGGTACAACACCATCGTGATGTTCTCGGCGGTGACCTTCTGAGCGACCGCCTCGGCATAGTCGCCGGCGTTGAATTCCTGCAGATTAAACTCTTCGGTGGCGATTGCCTTCCAAAGCCGCAAAGTATTGACGGTACCGTTCTTGTAGCCAGGTACCGGCGTGTCGTAAGGCATGGCCAGAATATCGTGCGTTTCTATCCAACTGGTACGCCGATTGCCGTGTTCGTCAATGTGACTTTGAGTCCGGCCGCCGAATTTGATCCGATGCATGTATTCCGGACGTTCGATCTCCCAAACGTTGCCCATCCGCAGCCAGTGGTCCGGCCGCTCGACCTGCTCGCCATTGACGATCTGCTGGGTAAACATGCCGTATTCGTAACGCAGCCCGTAACCGGTGACCGGCAACTGTAAAGTCGCGCAACTGTCGATGAAACAGGCCGCCAGCCGACCCAAGCCACCGTTACCCAATCCGGCGTCCGGCTCGCTCTCCACCAGTTCCTCGGCTTCCAAACCGAGATCGTATAGCGCTTGAGTAACCACGTCGTCCACGCCCAAATTCAGCATCGCGTTGCTCAGGGACCGGCCGATCAGAAACTCCATCGACAGATAAAAGGCCTTCTTGCAATCCGAATCGCGGTAGACGTTGTAAGTTTTTTTCCAGCGCTCGACCAACCTGTCGCTGATGGTCAACGACAAAGCCTCGTAGGCATAGTGCGGCGAACGGCAATTTTCGTCTCGCCCCAACCGATGGCTGTAATAGTGTTTGAAATCGGAGATGAAATGCTTCTTTTCCATCCCCAACTTGGGCAGCTTGGTGATGTCGGAAGCGGGATTGCTCTTATGAAAAACTCTATGCGGCATCGTGATTACCCTGTAAAACAATGAATCTCTGGAAGCCATAGCGCAAACATGGATGACGATACACTCCCGGCAAGCCGGGCAAACAATCCGATCCGCTCAAAACCGGACGACTTGAGCCGGGCGACTGGCGGAGCCGCCCGTCAACCCGATCAGCTCAGCTTACCGTGACACTGCTTGTACTTTTTACCCGAACCGCAAGGGCACGGATCGTTACGACCGACCTTACGATCGCCGCGTACAAAAGGTACCCCATTCTCGTCGGCCGGCTCGGCCGTTTCGTCGCCGGATTCGAAAAGCGACGAAGCCTCGGCATGTTCGTAATGCATTTCCTGCGGCGCTTGGCGTTGTTGATCGATCGCTTCGACATCTTCCTCGCGACTGACCTGCACCTTGCAGAGTATAGTCACGACTTCCTGTTTGATGTGATTCAACAAGCTGGTAAACATTTGGAATGACTCGCGCTTGTACTCCTGCTTGGGGTCCTTTTGCGCGTAACCGCGGAAATGTATGCCTTGGCGCAGTTGGTCCATCGCCGCCAAATGCTCCTTCCAACTGTTGTCGAGGACTTGCAGCATCACCGATTTTTCGAAGTGACGCATCACGGAAGCGCCGATACTGTCTTCCTTGGCCTTGGCTTCCTGCTCGGCTTTCTCGACGACCAAATGCCGCAGCTTGGCTTCGTTCAAGGTTTTGTCCCGCGCCATCATCTCGACCAACGGCATGCTCAGGTTAAAATCCTGCGACAAATGCTGTTCCAGACCGCGAATATCCCATTGTTCTTCCATCGTTTTCGGCGGGACGAACTGGGTCACCGCGTCGTTGAGCACATCCGCGCGTATCGCCGCCACGATGTCGCTGATATCCTCGGCGGCCATCAACTCGTTGCGCTGCGAATAGATCACTTTGCGTTGATCGTTGGCGACATCGTCGTAGGCCAAAATTTCCTTACGAATATCGAAGTTGCGGTTTTCCACCTTGCGCTGGGCGCTCTCGATCGACCGAGTCACCCAGGGATGCTCGATCGCTTCGCCTTCCTGCATGCCCAACTTCTGCATCAGGCCAGCTACCCGCTCAGATGCGAAAATCCGCATCAAATCGTCTTCCAACGACAAATAAAACCGGGTTGAACCCGGATCGCCCTGCCGGCCAGAACGACCGCGCAACTGGTTATCGATCCGCCGCGACTCGTGGCGTTCGGAACCGATCACGTGTAAACCGCCGGACGCCAAGACTTTTTCGTGGCGTTCCAACCAGCCGCCGCGCACCCGCTCCTTGTCGCCGTCGCCGGCATCTTCTCCCAAGGCCGCCAACTCGGCGTTCAAATTACCGCCCAACACGATGTCGGTACCGCGACCGGCCATGTTGGTGGCAATCGTCACCGCGCCCGGCATACCCGCCAACTCGATGATATGGGCCTCGCGCTCATGTTGTTTGGCATTCAAGACTTCGTGCTGGATGCCTTGTTGCTTCAGCATCGCCGAAATCCGCTCGGAGTTTTCGATCGACGTGGTGCCGACCAGCACCGGCTGGCCGCGTTTGACGCAATCCTTAATGTCTTCGATGACCGCGTTGTATTTTTCCCGCGCCGACAAGTACACCAAATCGCCCATGTCTTTACGGATCATCGGTCTATGGGTCGGGATAACGACAACTTCCAAGCCGTAAATTTTGTTCAGCTCGAACGCTTCGGTATCCGCGGTACCGGTCATCCCGGACAGCTTGTTGTACAGGCGGAAATAGTTTTGGAAGGTAATCGAGGCCAGTGTCTGGTTCTCGTTTTGAATGGTAACGCGCTCCTTGGCCTCGACCGCCTGATGCAGACCATCCGACCAGCGTCGACCGGTCATCATGCGCCCGGTGAATTCGTCGACAATGATGACTTGATCGTTTTTAACGACGTAATCGACATCGCGCTGAAACAAAATATGCGCCCGCAACGAGGCATTCAGGTAGTGCATCAAACGAATGTTGGCCGCGTCGTACAACGAGGAACCGGCCTCGATCAAGCCGTGTTCAACCAACAAACGCTCGACTTTTTCGTAGCCGGCTTCAGTCAGGTGTATCTGCCGCGATTTCTCGTCCACCGCATAATCGCCCGGCATTTTGTCTTGCAATTCCGGATCTACGGATTTTTCCTGCTTGGTCAGCAGCGGGATGATCGCGTTGGTCTTCAAATAGACGTCGGTATTGCCCTCGGCCTGCCCGGAGATGATCAGCGGCGTTCTGGCTTCGTCGATCAGGATCGAATCGACCTCGTCGACGATCGCGAAATTCAGGTCGCGCTGAACCTTTTGCTCCAGACTGAACGACATGTTGTCGCGCAAGTAGTCGAAGCCGAATTCGTTATTGGTACCATAGGTAATATCGGCGGCGTATGCGGCTTGGCGTTGTTCGTGGTTTAAGTCGCTAACGATCACGCCGGTGCTCAAACCCAGAAAACCGTAAAGCTTACCCATCCATTCGGCGTCGCGGCGCGCCAGATAGTCGTTGACGGTCACGACGTGAACGCCGCGGCCGGGCAAGGCGTTAAGATAGGCCGCGAGCGTGGCCATCAGGGTTTTACCTTCGCCGGTTTTCATCTCGGCGATCTTGCCGGAATTCAACACCATACCGCCGATCAACTGCACGTCGAAATGGCGCATGCCGAACACTCGGGAGGACGCTTCGCGCACCGTGGCAAAAGCTTCCGGCAATAGTTGGTCCAGTTTTTCGCCCCGTGCCAGGCGATCGCGGAATTCCTGAGTCTTAGCGGTTAACGCGGCATCGGACAGTGTTTCGTATTCGGCGGCCAACGCATTAATCTTCTTGACTATTTTGCGCTTTTTCTTGATCAGCCTGTCGTTCCGGCTGCCAACTACCATTTTAACCAGCTTCCCCAGCATGATAATTCCAGTATTAGAGTGAACCAAAGTTTGCGATTATAACGTTATGGGGGGGCGCTGACTAGAAAACAAGCCCATGCCACCGACGCCAAAACCGCTGGAACATGGACAAGCCAGGCAATGCAGGTATAATTTCTCTCCTTCACTTTCCCACCTCGCCACCCATTTTCCGGCACGCCTCCTCCGTATGAAAATTGTGATACTCGGCGCCGGCGTCACCGGCTCATCGGTAGCCGGCGCTCTCGCCAGCGAAGAAAACGACATCGTGGTCATTGATCAAAAATCGCACTTGCTGACGGCCCTTAAAGCGCGCCTGGACATCGCCACCGTCGAAGGCAACGCCACGCATCCCAGCGTATTGGAGCAATCCGGGATTCGCGACGCCGACATGGTCATCGCGGTGACCGACCGCGACGAAACCAATATGCTGGCCTGTCAGGTTATCAATACGCTGTACAGCAAGCCGAAAACCATCGCCAGGGTAAGGGCCATCGATTTTCTGACCCACCCCGAACTGTTCCAACCTAACGGTATTCCTATCGATATCGTCATCAGTCCGGAACAAGTAGTCACCGAAGCCATTCGCAACCTAATCAAATTTCCGGGCGCGCTGCATGTCTCCGAATTCGCCGACGGTTTGGTGCGGTTGTTTTCGATCAAGGTAGTCGCCACCGGCTTTTTGACCGGCAAACGCATCCAGGCGGTCAAGGAAAAACTGGCCGACGGCATGATCCGCGTTGCCGCGATCTTTCGAGACGGCAAGGCGATTCCGGTCAACGGCGAAGCGGTCATCGCCACCGGCGACGAGGTGTTTTTCGTCTGCCCGCGCGACAAGGTCCGTAAGACCCTGATCGATTTACACAAACTGGAATCGCCGATCAAATCCATCATGCTGGCCGGCGGCGGCCACATCGGCAAACGTCTGGCGTTAGCGCTGGAAAACAACTATCACGTCAAGGTGATCGAACACAACATCGAGCGCGCCAAGGACATCGCCAACGATTTGCGCAACACAATGATTTTGCACGGCGACTGCACCGACGAATCGCTGCTGCTGGAAGAAATGATCGAGGATACCGATCTGTTCTGCGCCATCACCAATAACGACGGCATCAACCTGATTTCGGCGGGGCTGGCGAAAAAGCTCGGCGCCAAGAAAGCCATCTGCTTGGTCAACAATAACTCCTACCTGAAATTGCTGGACGGCAGCGACATCGATTTGGCGATACAACCCAAGCTGGAAACCCTAGGCGGCATCTTGAAACACGTTCGCAAAGGCGACGTGGTCGGCGTCAGCTCGGTTTGCGGCGGCAGTGCCGAGGCCATCGAAGCGATCGCCCATCGCAGCAAAAACGCCTCTTCGGTGGTCGGTCTACGGGTCGATCAGGTCAATCTGCCCGACGGCGTGATTCTGGGCGCGCTAATTCGCGAGAAGGAAGTGATTCCGGTACATCACGACACCGTGTTCGCGGAAGGAGATCATGTGGTGATGTTTGCGTTGAACAAGAAGCACGTCAAGGATATCGAGGAATATTTCCAACCGATCTGAGCGCCCCCGCGCCACCCGTCGAAGGCATTAATCCGGCAGAGGTTTACCTTCGCGATCCGCATCGATAAACGCCAACGCGCGTTGCGGCATACCGGCGGTGCTCGTCTCCTGCTGCAACGCGGCGCGGCTGTCCTCGTGCACCGCCGCCATGAATTGCAACAAAGCCATCTCCATCCGTAATTTTTCCTCCGGTTCATCACTGTCCCACATCCTGTTCAACAACTGCTTGGCGTGGTGATGTATCGTAAATGCCACGGCCTCCGGCAAATGCGCGTAACTGGCGCGTAGCGAGTTTTTCAATTTGTCCAACGATTCCAGATATTGCCGGTAGTCCTTTAAATCCTGCTGGCATTGAACCTTGACCATCGCCAGTTCGTTGGCGTTGCGCGCTTTGTTCACTGCCAACTCGTGGGCCAATTGCTGAGCCTGTTTGCGCAGCTGGGCGGCTAGCGCCTGCTCCGCGACGGCTTGATTTCGGCGCAATTCGGCGGCCAAGTCTTGGCGCGCCAAACGCCAATCAAGCTGATCGTCGCTAGCCCGCCGCCAAAATGAAAGCGCCGCGCTCAGCCAGCGCCCGATCGCCGCCATCAGACTTGCTCGCGGACCGCAAGGATGCCCGCGACGTCGCCGCTGCGCAGACAATGTTTCAATTCGCGCCTAAGCGTTTTGAAACGCTTGGCCGGCAACAGAGCCTTGCCCGCCAACAATTCCGACTCGACAGCCGCCGACAACTCCCGCAACTGCTTGCGATCGTCGGCCGCCAGGATGCGCCGGCGCCGCATGGCCGCCCGATATTGCAACTGCTTGAACTCCAAAGCCCGGCGAGTCGCGGCTGCGCGCCTGGCCAGTTCCAGCGCGGCGACGCGCCGCAAAGCCGCCGCGGTTTCGCTGCAAAATGCCCGCAGATCGCGACTGACCTCTCTAATCAAACCGAATAACCCTAGGCCGCCCCATAAGGCCAAGGCCACCAGTAAAATTTTGGCGCCCAGCAGATAAAGCAAACCGGTTAGCAACGCCAAGCCCGCTTGCATCGCCAAAAACCCGGCCAACAATAACAGCATGGCTAAACTACCGAGCAGCAACGCCGCCCAAACCAAACGTCCGGACATCGTTACGGACGCTCGATAAACTCCAGGGCGTTGCCGTCCCGGTCCCGGCAAAACAAGGCTTTACGCCCGGAGATACTCAGTGTGAATTCTATACCGCTCCGCTCCAAGCTTTCCCTGAGGGCATCTATGGAATCGACATGCATCGCCACATGCCGATCTCGGCCGCCATGCGCCGCGCGTCCACTGGTGGGATCGGGATTGGGCAGCTCCAGTAGATGAATTTGTTGGGCACCGATCTGCAGCCATGCACCCGGAAACGGCAAGTCCGGTCGCTCGGTCTGCGGCATACCCAAAACGTCGCGGTAAAACCGCAAGGACTGTTCGGTATCGGACACCAACAGACTGGCATGATGTAACGTAAAATTGTGTGCGGTCATGGCCCTACCCCGGATTGAAAATCCCGTCGATTATACCGTCGATGCCGGCAGCCAAGCTAAACTGTCGGCCGTGGCACCGGAGGGACGGTATTCGGCGCCGAGCCAACCGCGATAGGCTGAATCGGCGATCGCGCCGAACATGGCGGAAAAATCGACCGCCCCGCTCCCCGGCTCGCCCCGCCCCGGCACGTCGGCAAACTGAATGTGGCCGATTCGCTCGGCATGTGCCGCGATAAACGCCGCGCAATCCTCGCCCATCCGGGTCATGTGATAAATGTCGTACTGCATTTTTAAATGCGGATGGCCGATTTGATCGAGGATATCCAGCATTTGTCGGCCGCTGTCGACCAAAAAACCCGGCATGTCGAAGGTGTTGATCGCCTCGAACACTGTCTCGACGCCCAATTCGGCAAACTGGTCAGACGCGAATCGCAAATTATCCAGCAAGGTTTGCCAATACGCCGGTCGGCACTCGGCAGTCAAGCACCGGCCCGGCAGCACGTTGACGAACGCCGGTCGCAACACTTGGGCGTAACGGTAGGCTTGCGCCACCGCTCGCCGAAACTCGGCGACGCGCTCCGGTACAGCCGCGAGGCCTTCGCCGCCCTGCAACAAAGTGGCCGCGTCGACATTGAACAGCACCAGGCGCAAATCATGATACTGCAATTGGTCGGTGATCGCTTCGGCCGGCAAATCGTAGGGAAACTGGATTTCGACAGCGTCGAAACCGGCGCGGCGCGCGGCCTGGAACCGTTCGAGCAGTGGGTATTCGTCGAACAACAAACTGAGATTGGCCGAAAAACGCAACATCGCCTATCAAGTCTCGCGGTAAAGTTTGATCAAGGTCGCCGGATCTTGATTCAGAAAGCCGCGACCGGCGTGGAGCCGCAGCAGTTGCGCGGCCAGACCGGACATTGGTACCGCAGAACCCGCTTGGCCGGCAATATCCGCCGCCATCGTCAGGTCTTTCAATAGCGTGCCTACCCGCCATTTCACCGGCTCGAAACGATTCTCCGCCATTTCCGGACCGACAATTTGCAGCGGTTTGGAATCGGCGAAGCCGCCGGCCAGCGCTTGCGGAATCCGCTCGGCGTCGACCCCGGCCGCCCGAGCCAGCGCCATCATTTCGGCGATGACCAGCACATTGCAACTGACGATCATCTGATTGCAGATTTTGGTAATCTGGCCGCTGCCGACCGGCCCCATGTGGGTTAAGCGACTGTAAAGTGGTCGTAACACCTGCCGGGCAACATCGATATCGTCCGCTTCGCCGCCCGCCATGATCGCCAGACTGCCCTCTTCGGCACCGACCGTGCCGCCGGACACCGGCGCATCCACCCAACGCATGCCGCAACCGGCCTTGACCGCGGCGGCCAAACGCCGGGTCACGTCCGGATGAATGCTGGACAGGTCGATCAACAATTTCTGGGCGTTGCCGGCGGCGATGACGCCTTGGGCCACGACGCTTTCCACGGCGGCACTATCGGCCAGACACAGCAAGATCACATCGGAATTGGCGACCAACTCAGCAACGCTGGCACACACAACCGCACCGGCGGCGGCAACATCGCTCAGCTTTTCCGGGCTGCGATTCCAGACATGCACGGTAAACCCCGCATCCAGCAAGCGCAAGGCCATCGGCCTACCCATCAAGCCGATGCCGACAAATCCCAAGGAGTAGCGCATCGCGGCCCTCTTCTGCCTTATTCGAACAATGCCGGACTCAGATCGACCGGTTGGCTATCGTCCATGCCTGCCATCAGATGGCCGTGGACCAACTGAAACGCCTGATCGAAATCGGCGTTCACGAAGCGTTGCGCCAAATGCCCGCATAACGCATACAAGGCCGAGTAGTGCACGGTTTCACCGGAGACGCACTGTTGAACTTTATCGGATAAGGCTCGTATCAACGACAATACCGAGCCGTCCTGGCGCCAATTGACCGACACCGTGACCACCTCGTCGCCGCGACAGGCAATCGCCGCCAAGGCGTTGAACGCCAAATCGACCAAACCCGCCAGTATTTTCAGCAAGTCACCGCCAGCGACCGCTTTGAAGGTGTGGCTGGCACAATCCAACAACAGCGCCTGGCGCATGACGATATCCATGTCTGACAGATGCGCTAAATCGCCGTCATCGGGTTGGGAAATGCCGAATTGACGATGAAATTCCTTAACCAATTGTAAATGCTTGTTCATAGTTACCCGCTGTTAATGAAATTTAGAATGCGCGTGGATTGAGCCGGCCGGATTCGTTCCGCGTTACTGAATACGCTGTCGGGACTGGATCAACGAAATCGAGACTATGACGATCAGCGCCAGCAGCGACGCTTCCAGGGTAAGAAACGCGGCAATCTTAAAATAGGCGAAACGTGGGTCAACAAACCTGACCAGCCAACCGGCCGCTTCGTCGGCCAAAGCCGCCGCGTAAATGATGCCGCTTAACCACACTTTCAACAAAGTCGGTAACGAGGTCATCAGCATCAGATGCGTTAAGGTCAGCACCAGCATGCCCATCGCAAAAAGATGAAAGTGGGTGACTTCGAGCAGACTTTGATAGCTTCTGGGCTGGGTGAAGGCTTCTTCCGAACCCAGATAGAAAGTAACGACGGAGTCGGTGGTCAAACTCATCTTATGAAAATACATCAAGCCGTTACTGACCCACAACAGCGCCACGTAGGCCAAAAACATCAGGATCAAGGAATTGATCAACAATTGGCGGTTTTGTTCGCCGGTCACAAAAAATCGCATTAGGGTTTTGCTGGTTTCAACAGGACTTCGAAGATGGCGACCAGTTTTCTGGCGCTATTTAACGCCGCCCGCGAGCTCAAGGTGGCGCCGGCCACGGCCTGAACTTCTTTGTCGAAGCTCAAATCTTCCAGGCTGCGGTTAGTCAATAGCGCGAACCAACGTTCAGGCGGCTGGTATTCGGTCGGCTCATGGAAGGCCAGAGTATACACGTTGCGTAAGCGGCCATCGGGGTTCAAGACCAGTAACAGAGTTTCCGGCTGCGTTCTTACGGTGTGGGACTCAATCAATGCGTACCCGACAATCTGGCCCTGTTTTTTACCGACATGCAGACTAATCAGATTGGAATCGAGCTTAACTTTAGCCAGTCGTTCGATTTCCGTAACCTGCTCCGGCGTCGGAAACAGCGAGAGCACTTCGACACCGACGTCCTCCGCAAAGGCCAGTTTCAGCGCTTCCGCCTTGCTGTAATACACCGTCGCCAGCGCCGAACTAGCGGCGGTCAGCAAGACAATCAACGCTATTGATGATCTGATCAGGCTAAAAATATTCACTACGGTTCCCGCAAATAAAGGGTGGCTATGATAGAGACAGCCGACCGATTTGCCAAACCTTTCCCCATACCATTTCCAACCTTATCGTCCACCAGCGGTCAGCCTACTCCATCTTTTTTGCCTCATTTCCCGCTCGGACAAACCAGTGTAGCTCGTAAATTACCACAGGGGGCCTAGCAATATTCCTTGCAAATGAGAATGCTTGGCATTTATTATTTGAAAAACTCACCTTATTGCTCAACATCCTATCAAGGGGTTATCCGATGATTATTTGCAAACAATTCAAACCGTCCGCATGCCTCGCTGGGGCAATCAGCTTGGCGCTCGGTTCCGCCGATGCCGCTCCGCCAATACCGAACACGATGGAGGAGATGTGGAAAATCGTTCAACAACAGCAAAAGGAAATCGAGGCGTTGAAGGCGAAAACCGCCCAAAACGAGGCCTTGCAGCAGGAAGTCAACACGTTGAAGGAACAACAAAAAACCACCCTAGTGGCAGCGCAATCCGCACCGGCGGTTAACGGAAAGACCGGACCCAGCGGCGAACTCGAACGCAAAACCGATGTGCTGGCAACCGAAGTCGAGCGCCTGAAAACCCAATTGTTCATCCCGGAGTCTCGCGAATACAAGAGCCAGTACGGCCTGGGTCCGGCCGCATCCAACGTCTACCGGGTCAATCGCGGCATTTCGATTGGCGGGTACGGCGAAGCGATGTACACCAATTACGCCGATCCGCGCGGCGACAGCGCCACCAACAAAGACACCGCCGACCTGGAGCGCGCCGTCATTTACCTGGGCTACAAATTCAACGATTGGATCGTGCTGAACAACGAATTCGAATTCGAACACGCCTCGACCGGCGAGGGCGCCGAGGAAAAAGGCGAAATTTCCGTCGAGTTCTCGCAACTGGACTTCCTGTTGAATCCCAAATACAACGTTCGCGCCGGCTTGATGTTGATGCCGATGGGCTTTATCAACGAAATGCACGAACCGACCACCTACCATGGCAATCACCGCCCGGACGTCGAGCGCTACATCATCCCTTCCACTTGGCGAGAAATGGGCGCCGGCCTGTTCGGCGAGATCTTGCCGGGCCTGGAATATCGGGCCTACGCCGTCAACGGCCTGAACGCCGCGAATTTCTCCAATATCGGTATCAAGGAAGGTAGAGGCGGCGGCAGCAACGCCCAGGCCGAGGATTTTGCCTTCACCGCCCGCCTGGACTATTCGCCGAATTTTGTGCCGGGCTTGATGGTGGGTGCTTCGACGTTTCAAGGCAACAGCAGTCAAAAGAATTTGGTCGACTTCGACGGCAAGGGCGTGGATTTTTATACCCAACTCTACGAAGGCCATCTGCAATACAAATACCGCGGCCTGGAACTGCGCGCCTTGGGGGCCTGGAGCCGCATCGAGAACACCGAATTCCTGAATCCGATCATCGCTGGCGACGGCCCAATCGGCAAGGAAAGTTTCGGCTGGTACCTCGAAGCCGCCCACGACATCATGCCCTTCGTCTGGAAGGAAAGCAGCCAATATCTCGCGCCATTCGTCCGGGTCGAGCGTTACGACACCGTCGCCGCCGTCGCCAGCGGTTTCGAGAAAGGCAGCGGCCTCGATCGTTGGATTTATCAAGCTGGCCTCAGCTACAAACCCATAGAAAACGTCGTCATCAAGGCCGACTACCGCAACATCCGCGATCGAAAACTGGTCCCGGCCGGCGTACCGTTCGGCGACGAGTTCAATCTAGGCTTCGGCTTTATCTATTAATAATAACCACAGCGACGGGGCGGCGACCTGACCAACATCCGCCGCCTCGGGTGCGCTCGCCTCGCGCGAAACGGTCCCCACGAGATACGATCATGAAATTATTTTCGCTGCTTACTACCCTCGCCGCCGCTTGCTTCGCCGCGACTGCCGGGGCCGACATTCCGGTTCTGCCCGGTGCCGGCAATCTCAGTACCAAGGCGCAACTGGGCCAACAGTTATTTTTCGACACCAATCTATCCGAACCGGCCGGCCAGGCCTGCGCTACCTGCCACGATCCGGCGTTCGCCTTTACCGACCCGGACAAAAACTCGCCGACATCGCAAGGCGTACTGAGCAATTTGCAGGGCAACCGGAACACGCCGACCGCGATGTATTCCGGTTACGCCCCAGCGTTTTATTACGACCGCGCCTCGGGTCTTTACATCGGCGGCCAATTCCTGGACGGCCGAGCCGCGACGCTGGAAGACCAAGCCAAGGGGCCGTTTTTAAACCCCGTGGAAATGGCCAACCCCGATAGCGCGACGGTCGTGTCCAAGGTCCGCTCCGCCGCGTATGCCGCGATGTTCGACACCGTTTACGGCAACGGCGCGCTGGACGACGTCGACCTCGCCTACGACAGGATCGCCGACGCGATTGCCGAGTTCGAGCGCAGTCCGGTATTCAACCGCTTTACGTCCAAATACGACTTTTACTTATTCGGCAAAGCCAAATTCACTGCTCAGGAAAAACGCGGCTTGCAACTCTTTGAAGCCGGCAACAAAGGCAATTGCGCGGCCTGCCACCCCAATCGCCCACTGGCCGACGGCACTCCGCCGCTATTCACCGACCACAGTTACGATAACCTCGGCGTGCCGAAGAACCCGGCGAACTTGTTTTATACCTTGAGCGCGGAATTGAACCCGGAAGGCGCGACCTTCATCGACGAGGGTCTGGGCGGCCGCCTGCACCTCAACGCCGAACTCGGCAAAATCAAAGTGCCGACCCTGCGCAATGTCGCGGTCACCGGACCTTATATGCACAACGGCTATTTCAAAACCCTGCGAGGCGCGGTTGAGTTGTACAGCAACCGCGACATCAAAAAACGTTGCGGGAATACGTTAACGCTGGAAGCGACCGCCTTGTCGAAAAAGTGTTGGCCGGCTCCCGAGGAAAATACCAACGTCAACCATGCCGAGCTCGGCGCATTGAACCTGAAGAAAAAGGAAATCGACGATTTGGTGGCGTTTTTGAAGACTTTGACCGACGGCTACAAATCCGAATCGCCGTGGCCGTACAAAGCGCCCAAATAACGACCGGCAACCGGACCAGGTATCGGCTAGGCTACCAATCCCAGTGGTTTACAGCGTTTCACGCCCGCCCGCCGCTTCGATCAACGCCAGTTTTTGCGGCTTGGACAGCTTCTTGATCGCGGCCTCGCGCCGAGACGCCGAGGCGCGGTCGTGTCCGGCTTCGCGATAGGCAACCGCGAGCGGAATTCGACTCCGAAAAAACTTAGCGCCGCGCCCGTTCCGATGTTCGTCGAAGCGGCGCGCCACGTCGGTGCTGATTCCGGTATACAAACTGCCGTCCTGGCACAACACAATGTAAACCGACCATTCGGCGGACGCGACTTCCGCATTGGGGGCCGTTTGCCCGCCATCGTCGCCGGCCACCAAGCCCACCGATAGCCCGACGGCATTCATCGGCGCTTGAGTTCGTCGATGCCTTGGTTGGCCAAGCGGTCCGCCCGCTCGTTGCCGTCGTTGCCGGAGTGGCCCTTCACCCATACCCAATCGATGCGATGGCGTTGGATCGCCGCGTCGAGCCGCCGCCACAAATCCTCGTTCTTGACCGCTTGATTGGCCGAGGTTTTCCAGGACCGCTTCTTCCAATTGACCATCCATTCGGTAATACCCTGCAACACGTATTTGGAATCGGTATGCAAACGCACGTTGCAAGCGTGCGTCAACGCTTCCAGGGCCTGAATCGCCGCCATCAACTCCATCCGGTTATTGGTGGTTTCCGGGTCGCCGCCGTGCAGCAGTTTCTGCTTGCCTTTATAGTGCAGACAAACCCCCCAACCGCCCGGACCGGGATTGCCGCGACAAGCGCCGTCGGTATAGATTTCAACTAACTCGCTCATGATTTAATTTGTTTTAGTAATTCGGTAATCGATTTTCGACGCCGGCTCCGGCGGTCGCCAAACCGGCTTTGCGCTTAAATTCCGCCGCCAACGGAATCAGAGAATACTGACGCTTCACAACCTTGACACCGTAAGCCATCGTCAGCAACGAAGGATAACCGGTCCGAAATTGGCCGTGGGTGATCGTAAAACGGTCCAAGCCAAATTCCACGGTGTTCAAGACTTCGAAATTCAGCAGTTTCAGCCAGTCCAACAGCCGGGCGCGGCTGATGAAATGCGCGCGCCAGGAATCGGCCAGTTTGCGGTCCCAAACGAATTGAAAGCGCACCGACGGGCTGAACGGATTGAAATTCAGCATTACCAACTCACCGCCCGGTTTTAGCACTCTATTCACTTCCCGCAGGGTTCGAAAACGCTGGGCATCGAATTCCAGCAAATGAGGCAATATCACCAAGTCCATCGACTCTGTCTGTATCGGCAAGCTGTAGGCCTTGGCGGTTACCTTTAACGCCTCGGCGCTACCAAGACGCTTGGCATCCAGAATTAAATAATTTTGGTAGAGCGAGCAATCCACGAAGTCCCGTTCCCAACCCAATCCGCCGATCTGCAATTGCGTCTGCTTACAACTGACCGTGATCGAGCGTTTCAAATAACTCGCCTCCATGCTTTGCAACAGCTTGCCCCTAGGCGTCTGATACAGTGCGAACAAAAAGTCTCTCTTCATTTACCCCAACCGTTTTAGAGCATGTTTTTTTGGCTAATCGGGAAAGCCATGCTAGCATCTAATTTTTTTATTTTAGCGAGTACAGACAATGCCCTGCTCATTTTCGAAAAAAACAGCCTGTCATCTGTCTTTGATTCTGCCGATACTGCTGTTGTCCGGCTGTAGCCAGTCCACCAAAAAAGACCATTTGGGCCAGGCCGTCGGCAGCAAGTTCTCGATATTTACCCGCAACGGCCAAGCCAACCGTAACGAAAAATCACCGAGCGAAACCAAGGAGTTTTCGACTATCTGGGACCGGATGCTGTCATTGTACGCGTTACCGGAAATCGATAACGCCCGAATCGATCGCGAGGTTAACTGGTACCTGAGAAATCCGGAATACCTGACCAGGGTACAACAGCGCGCCGAGCCTTATCTGTACTTCATCCTGAACGAACTCGAAGCCAAAAACATTCCCGGCGAGCTGGCGCTGTTACCGGCCGTCGAAAGCGCATTCCGACCCGACGCCATGTCGCCGGCCCAAGCCTCGGGCCTGTGGCAATTCATTCCGCCCACCGGCAAACTCTACGGCCTGAAACAAAACAGCTGGTTCGACGGCCGCCGCGACGTCATAGAATCCACCCAAGCTGCCGCGACCTTCCTGAAGGAGCTCAGCGAATGGTTCAACAACGATTGGCTGCTGGCGCTGGCCTCGTATAACGCCGGCAAAGGCAATATCAAAAACGCGATAGATCGCAATCTCGATCGAGGCCAACCCACCGACTTCTGGTCGCTGGACCTGAACAACGAAACCTCCGCCTACGTGCCCCGGCTTCTGGCCATCGCCAAGATCTTCGCCAACCCCGAGAAATACAACGTCAGTTTGCAGCAATTCCCCAACGAACCGTACTTCGAACTGGTCGATATCAAATCGCAACTGGATTTGGGCAAGGCCGCCGAACTGGCGCAATTGCCGATGGACCATTTCTTCAAGCTGAATCCAGGGTTCAACCGCTGGAGCACCGATCCGGAAGGTCCGCACCGTTTACTGATTCCGGTCGACAAAGCCCCGGCCTTCAAGGAAAAGCTGGCGGAATTGCCCCACGAAGAGCGCATCAAATGGATGCACCATACCGTGGGCCACCGCGAAAGCTTGAAAGTCATCGCCAAGAAACACAACACGTCGGTGGACGAGATCATGCAAGTCAATCACCTGGACGGCGAAACGGTCGCCGACGGCAAGGTATTGCTGATACCGACCTCTTACAAAGCCTTGCGCGACGAACCGACCGGCAACCTAGCCGCCACGCAACCTTCGGCGCCAACCCAAGCCGCGCCGAGCAAGCAAATCTACACGGTCAAGAAAGGCGATACGCTGTGGAGCGTCGCGCAACATTTAGGCGTGGACAGAGACGACATCGTCAATTGGAACAAACTGCCGAAAAAAGCGGTTCTGAAGCCTGGTCAAAAAATCACCGTCAAAAAAGGCGGCGATATTACTGTCGCTTCGGCGGCACCGGCATTCAAGCAAATCAGCTACACGGTTAAATCGGGCGACACCCTGGCGCAAATTTCCAAGAAATTTAACGTCGCCGTCACCGAGCTGCGCAAGTGGAACAATGTCCCTAAAAACAAGGCCGATATAAAACCCGGCACCAAGCTCAAGGTCATCGTAGAAACCGCCCATCCTTCGACCTAAGCCTAAGGCACCGCGAGCGCTGTTTAGAGCCGGTCCCACAGCTCTGTTTGCTGCCGGGCGGGCAACTCCGTCCGGCGTCACCCCGTTGGCTAGGCCTCAGGCCAGTCTGATCCCATCCGACTCCAGCACTATTCGGCGTTGCTTGTACAAGCCGCCGATAGCCTGCTTGAACACCTTCTTACTGACGCCAAAGGTGTCGTAAATCAATTGCGGGTCGCTTTTGTCGGTCAACGCGATATAACCGCCGCGCTCCGCCAAGATATCCAAGATTTTTTGCGAGGTGCTATCGACTTTCTCGCCGTATTTAGCTTGCGTTAAAATCAGATCCAACCGTCGATCCGGCCGTATCTTTTTGATGAAGCCGGCCAGCTTCTGGCCTTTTTTCAACGGCTGGAACACCTCGCTTTTATATAAAACACCCCAGTATTTGTGATCGACAACGGCCTTAAAACCCAGTTCGGTATGCTCGGCGATGATCAACTCCACCGCCTGGCCGTCCTGATAATAAAACGCCTCATCTTGGATAAAATCGTCCAGACGCATCGACGCCGCAATCCGATTATCTTCATCCAGAAACAGCCGCACCAGGCAGAAACGCCCTTCGATCACCTTACCTTTTTGCTCGCTGAACGGTAACAGCAAATCCTTGGGCAAACCCCAATCCAAAAACGCGCCGGCGTGACTCAGCGATACCACTTTCAGCCAAGCGACTTCGCCGGCTTGCGCCTTAGGCGTTTGCGAGGTGGCAACGACTTGATTCTTGCCGTCTATATAGACGAAAACCGTTAGGCGATCGCCGACCGGCTTACCAGCCGCCCCGCCGGAGTCGGCCAACGCGATTTCGCCCCATTCGCCGCCATCGAGATAGCATTGATCATCGCGATGGCTGACGATGCTTAAAGTATTGAGTTTGCCGAGTTCTATCATGATTTCAGTCCTGTTGGGCGCGGTTATACGTCAGCCAAATTGCCTTTGTCTTCCAGCCAACTCTTACGGTCGCTGGCACGTTTTTTGGCTAACAGCAAATCCATCTGCTCGCGGGTATTGTCGTTTTCCGCGACGGTCAATTGTACTAGTCGGCGAGTGTCCGGATTCATCGTGGTTTCCCGCAATTGGGACGGGTTCATTTCGCCCAAGCCCTTGAAGCGCTGAATATTGACCTTGCCGGTCAATTTTTCGGCTTCGATGCGCGCCAATACCCCCAGGCGTTCGGATTCGTCCAATGCATAAAACACCTTTTTACCAACGTCGATCCGGTAAAGCGGCGGCATCGCCACGAATACGTGACCGGCATCGACCAAGGCCCTAAAATGCTGATAAAACAGCGCGCAGATCAAGGTCGCGATGTGGTTGCCGTCGGAATCGGCGTCCGCCAATATACAGACCTTGCCGTAGCGCAGGTTTTGCAAATCGTTACTGTCCGGCTCTATACCCAAGGCGACGGCGATATCGTGGACTTCTTGAGAAGCCATCACTTCGCCGGAATCGACCTCCCAAGTATTTAGAATCTTGCCGCGCAACGGCATGATGGCCTGAAACTCGCGGTCGCGAGCTTGTTTGGCCGAGCCGCCGGCCGAATCGCCCTCGACCAGAAACAGTTCGGTTCGACTGAGATCCTGCCCCGAACAATCGGCCAATTTACCGGGCAAGGCCGGACCGCTGGTGATTTTCTTGCGGACGATCTTCTTGCCGGCTCGCAAGCGCTTCTGGGCGCTGGCGAGAATGATCTCGGCGATTTTCTCGCCTTCCTGCGGATGCTGGTTTAGCCACAAGCTGAAAGTATCCTTGGCGACGCCGGAAACGAAGGTCACGCACTCGCGCGAGCTCAAGCGTTCCTTGGTCTGGCCGGAAAACTGCGGGTCTTCGAGTTTTACCGACAACACAAAATGACAATTTTCCCAGACGTCTTCAGGGGCGACTTTGACGCCGCGCGGCAGCAAATTACGAAAATCCAGAAACTCACGGATCGCCTCGGTCAGACCGGCGCGTAATCCGTTGACGTGGGTACCGCCTTGCGCGGTCGGCACCAGATTGACATAGCTCTCGGCAACGGCTTCCGGCAGGCTGTCGGGCGTCCAGACGATACCCCATTCCACCGCTTCGGTGCTGGCGGCCATCTTAGCCATGAACGGCGGTTGCGGAAAGATCTCGGCGTCGCCGACCCTGTCCAACAAATACTCTTGCAAACCGTTCTGGTAACACCATTCGATGCGTTCATCGCTGAGCTCGGACACCAACACGATTTTCAGCCCCGGACATAACACCGCCTTCGCCCGCAATACGTGCTTTAACTTGCTGACCGAGACTCGGTTGGAATCGAAATATTTGCCGTCCGGCCAAAAGTGTACGCTGGTGCCGGTATTGTTCTTGCCGACCGTACCGGTCTGCTGCAGTTCGCCGACCTTGTCGCCGCCGGCGAATTCCATTTGATAGATACCGCCGCCGCGCTTGATCTCGACCAACAATTTCTCGGACAGCGCGTTGACCACCGAAACACCGACCCCGTGCAAGCCGCCGGAGAACTGGTAATTCTTATTGGAAAACTTACCGCCGGCATGTAACTGAGTCAGGATCACCTCCACGCCCGGCATGCCTTGCTCTGGGTGAATATCGACCGGCATGCCGCGACCGTTGTCGATCACCTTAACCGAACCGTCTTTGTATAGGGATACTTCGATACTGTCGGCGTGTCCGGCTAGAGCCTCGTCGACGCTGTTATCGACCACCTCCTGCACCAGATGGTTGGGCCGGGTGGTATCGGTGTACATGCCGGGGCGCTTGCGCACCGGGTCCAAGCCGCTCAGCACCTCAATCGCGGCGGCGTTATATTCTTGGGTCATCGTTACTCATCAAATGGCGGTTAATTCATACTATAATGCTCGGTCATTTTTTCGAGCACATCAGCGCATTATATGTCGAGACGCAAAAGCGCATCCCAATTTGAGGAAGCGATGGAAGAACTGGAGAAATTGGTCGAGCAAATGGAGCGCGGCGACATCTCTTTGGAAGAATCGTTAAAGTCGTTCGAGCGCGGCATCAAGCTCACCCGCACCTGCCAGCAAGCCTTGCAGGACGCCGAGCAAAAAGTGCACATCCTATTAGAAAAAAACGGCCAACAAACCCTGGAGCCATTCACCGATGAGTAAACTGAAAGACTACCTGACCGCCTGTCAAAATCGCGTGGAACGCGCTCTGGACGTTCGACTACCGGGCGAAAATATTCTGCCGCAAACTTTGCATCAAGCCATGCGTTATTCCGTGTTGGATGGCGGCAAACGGACCCGCCCGCTATTAACTTACGCAACCGGTCAAGCATTGGGCATTGCCGAGGACGCTTTGGACGCCCAAGCTTGCGCGGTCGAGTTCATCCACGTTTATTCGCTAATTCACGACGACCTGCCGGCCATGGACGACGACGACCTGCGCCGCGGCAAACCGACCTGCCATAAAGCCTTCGACGAAGCCACCGCGATTTTGGCCGGCGACGCCTTGCAGGCGCTGGCCTTCGACGTGTTGGCCAACGACGCCGCCATCAAGGTCGGCGCGGAAGCCCGAGTCAAGATGATCGCGGCGTTGACTCGCGCCAGCGGTTCGCAAGGCATGGTGGGCGGCCAAGCCATTGATTTGGGATCGGTAGGCCGTAAACTGACGTTACCCGAGCTGGAGAACATGCACATCCATAAAACCGGGGCGCTGATTCGGGCCAGCGTCAATCTGGCCGCGCTCTCCAAACCGGATTTAGCGACCGATACCGCCAAAAAACTGGATCATTACGCTAAATGCATAGGCCTGTCGTTTCAGGTCAAGGACGACATACTCGACATCGAGGCCGACACCGCCACCTTGGGCAAAACCCAAGGTAAGGATGTGAACAATGATAAACCGACCTACCCCGCGTTGCTGGGCATGGCCGGCGCCAAACAAAAAGCCCAAGAGCTGCACGAGCAAGCCGTCGAAAGTTTGGCCGGTTTCGGTGACGAAGCCGATCTGCTGCGCGAGCTGTCTTTATACATTATCGAGCGCACCCATTAATCGAACCGCAACACGACCGCCATCGGTAATCCGAAGAAACCCAATCACGACATGACGCTTTCCGGAACATTCCCGTTACTGAACACCATCGCCAGCCCGACCGACGTCCGCGCGCTGGCGCCCGAGCAGCTCCAGGCGTTGGCCGACGAGGTGCGCCGGTTTCTGACCCATACCGTCAGCATTTCCGGCGGCCATTTCGCGGCCGGCCTGGGCACGGTGGAATTGACCGTGGCGCTGCATTACGTATTCAATACCCCGGTCGATCAATTGGTTTGGGATGTCGGCCATCAGGCCTATCCGCACAAGATTCTGACCGGCCGCAAGGACAGAATGACCACGATCCGTACCCTGGGCGGGGTGTCGGCCTTTCCGTGCCGGGCCGAGAGCGAATACGATGCCTTCGGCGTCGGCCATTCCTCGACTTCGATCAGCGCGGCCTTGGGCATGGCCATCGCTTCGCAGCTACGCGGCGAGGATAAGAAGATGGTGGCCATCATCGGCGACGGTTCGATCACCGGCGGCATGGCCTTCGAGGCGATGAATCATGCCGGCGACGTCAATGCCAATCTGTTGGTGATTCTGAACGACAACGAGATGTCGATTTCGCCGCCGGTCGGGGCGATGAACAATTATCTGACCAAGATTTTGTCCAGCAAGCTGTATTCGTCGGTCCGTCAGGAAAGCAAGAAGGCCTTGTCCAGCATGCCCAGCGTTTGGGAGTTGGCCCGCAAGGCCGAGGAACATGTCAAAGGCATGATCGTGCCGGGCACCTTGTTCGAGGAGTTGGGCTTTAATTACTTCGGACCGATCGACGGCCACGATCTGGAGATCTTGGTGTCGACCCTGGACAAGCTCAAGGATTTGCGCGGACCGGTGTTTTTGCACGTGGTCACCAAGAAGGGCAAGGGCTATGCGCCGGCCGAGAAGGACCCCTTGGCTTACCACGGCGTGCCGGCCTTCGATCCGACCCAGGATTTTCTGCCCAAGGCGGCGCCGTCGCCGCACCCGACCTATACCGAGGTGTTCAGCCGTTGGTTGTGCGACATGGCGGCCGAGGACGAGCGGCTGCTGGGGATTACCCCGGCCATGCGCGAAGGCTCGGGGTTGGTCGAGTTTTCCCAGCAATACCCGCAACGCTATTTCGACGTGGCCATCGCCGAGCAGCACGCGGTGACCCTGGCCGCCGGCCAGGCCTGCCAAGGCGCCAAGCCGGTGGTGGCAATTTATTCTACGTTTTTGCAGCGCGGCTACGACCAGTTGATCCACGACGTGGCCTTGCAGAATCTGGACGTGTTGTTTGCGTTGGATCGAGCCGGTCTGGTCGGCCCGGACGGCCCGACCCATGCCGGCGCCTTCGACTACAGCTATCTGCGCTGCATTCCGAACATGCTAGTGATGGCCCCGGCCGACGAGAACGAGTGCCGGCAAATGCTGACCACCGGCTTCCATTACAATGGCCCGGCCTCGGTGCGCTATCCGCGCGGCAAGGGGCCCGGCGCGGCGATCGATCCGCGCCTGACCGACCTTGAGATCGGCCAGGGCGAGATTCGCCACCAGGGCGGCCGGATTGCCATCCTGGCCTGGGGGGCGATGGTCGCCCCGGCCGTCGAAGCCGGCAAGCAACTGGGTGCCACGGTCGCCAACATGCGCTTCGTCAAGCCCCTTGATGAAAGCTTGATTCTGGAACTGGCGAAAACCCACGACGTGTTCGTCACGGTCGAGGAAAACGTCATTGCCGGCGGGGCCGGTAGTGCGGTACTGGAATTCCTGCAAGCGCAGCGGATACTGATGCCGGTCCTGACCCTCGGCTTGCCCGACCGCTTCGTCGAGCAGGGCTCCAGAGAACAACTGCTCGGCTTGTGCGGACTCGACGCCAAAGGCCTGTTGGCCAGCATCGAGGCGTTTTGCGCTTGAGACAACAGGCAACAATGGACAGACTCAGAAACAAAATTCGCGACATTCCCGATTTCCCAAAACCCGGTATCGTCTTCAAGGACATCACGCCACTGGTCAAGGACCCGGCCACGCTACGGCTGGCTGTACATCAACTGTTACATCCGTTTCTCGGCCGCGACATTACTGCGGTAGCCGGCATGGAAGCCCGCGGCTTCATTTTCGGCTCTCTAGTTGCCTGGGAACTGGGTATTCCGTTCGTCCCGCTACGAAAGCCCGGCAAGTTGCCCTACGACGTACAAAGCGTGTCTTACGATCTGGAATATGGCTCCGCGGAACTTGAGGTACATATCGATGCCGTCGATAGCAAAGATAAAGTGCTGCTGATAGACGACTTGTTGGCAACCGGCGGTACGGCGAAGGCCAGTTGCGAATTGATCGAAAAACTCGGCGCCAGCGTGGTGGCATGCGCTTTCGTCGTCGAATTGGATTTTCTGAACGGGAGAGGGAATTTGCAAGGGTACGAAATTCATTCCTTGCTGCACTATTAATTCGAGGGCTTTCCAACAAAAAAGGCCGGTAAAACCGGCCTTTTTTGTTATTAGCAAACACCTAATCAGCTCAGACTAACGCTTGTGTCTGGTTTTTTTTTTACTAATCCTATCCATTTTAGCCGAGGCCTCCTCAAAGGATTTGAGCATTTTTTCGAAGGCCGGGCTCGCTGCCGTTGCTACGGCACTGGACTTGACCGGTGCGGCTACCGGTTGGTCGACTTTGCTGCTATCGGCCGGCGCCGGCTTTCCTGAACTGTTTTTTTTTTCGACTTCTGAACCCGAAGTCTCTTCAAGCGCCGCGTCGACATCCAAATCGTAACTACTGGTATCGGCTTTACCGTCGTTGATCAGGTTTTTCCGATACTGCAGGAATGACTCGCGGGTGAATACATAAGGATCGAGCGCCGCTTCGTCGATGAAATTCAGAGCGCCTTCGGCATTCGCGCGGTCGTTAATGCCTTCGACGATGCCGCTGCCCGGCACATAAGTACCCGGATTGGCGGCTTTATCGATAATGACTGCCCCACCGTCGCGAACCGTGGTAGGACCCAGCACCGGAAGTACCAAATAAGCGCCTTGATCGACACCCCAAACCGCCAAGGTTTGACCAAAGTCCTCGACATTATTTTGCAAACCCAAATCGCTGGCGACATCGAACAAACCCGCGACGCCGAATGTGGTATTCGCCAGAAAACGGCCGGTATCCGACGCGCTTTGTTCGAACTTACCTTGCAAAACATCATTCAACACGACGTTGATGCCTTTAAGGTTATTGAAAAAGTTACTGACGCCGGTTTCCATGAAATCCGGCGTGACGTATTTGTAACCGTCCGCGACCGGTTTGAGCAAATACCTGTCCAATCCCATGTTGAAGCCATACATCGAACGGTTGAATCCTTCGTACGGATCGACGGAGTTCGAAGAACCAGACACATCCTTACTCTTGCCGGCGGCTTGGTCGCTACGCGACTCCGTCGTCGCGCATCCGCCACCGGCCAAGGCGCCTGAAACCAACAGCGCCCAAAGCAGGGGAGCCTGACTTTTCGCTTGAAAACTGGGGTTAAACATTACAGAAATTCCTAAAACAGACTTATTGTTTCGCGTAACTATCGATCTTTTCGTTAATTTTAGCGATCAAGGCATCGAAACCTTCCCGACTCAGCACACTTGTGTAGTCGGACCGCTTCAGAGCCAAATCGCTAACGCCGTCGGCTATTATATTGATAATCTGCCAACCATCGTCTTTTTTCTTCATCATGTAATCGAACTTGACGTCTTTTTCACCTGGAATCAACAGATTAGTGTGAATAACCACGCCACCCCGACCGGTTTCCTCTTCTGACACGAAGTTAAACGATTCCCCGGAATAATCCTTGAAATTATGCGCGTAAGCCGACACGCTTAATTTACTGAATACTTCTTCCAGCTTGGATTGCTGCTCGGGCGCCAACTCCTCCCACTGCTTGCCGACGACAATACGAGCAATTTTCGGCAAGTCGTGGCTTTTCTTGACGGCAACATCCAATTTTTCGTATCGCCCCTGAAAACCAAGCGCTTTACCTTGCTTCATCACGTCCAACAGCTCGTTCTGAAAGCCCTCGACGACCTGCCGTGCCGTCATTTCGCCGGCAATGCCCGCCGAAGAACCGCACAATAGCGACAGAAAACCAATACTCAATAAGATCTTTCTCAACATCATTGCCTTGCCATCCAAACTGTTCGGTTTACAGCGCCAATTCAAGTTACGCACTCGGTGATTTATATTAAGACTCGATTTTCACCGGAATTTCCGAAATCGAGGTTTTGCGACCGCCGGTATAGTTAGGCTGCGTCTCGGCAACCATATCTCCGGAGGTTTTCGGCCCGCGTAACGACACCCAAAGTCCTTTCAACGGATTCGCCAACATATCTTCGACCGCTGTCGCCTCGTAACCGCAATGGGCCATGCAATTCGCGCATTTGGGATTTTTTACCGTGCCGTACTTATCCCAGGGCGTATCGTCCAACAGTTCTTTAAAGGACGCGGCGTTGCCTTCGTCAGCCAACAAATAGCAAGGCTTCTGCCAACCAAACACATTGCGGGTCGGGTTACCCCACGGCGTACAATCGTAACTTTGATTGCCGGCCAGATAATCCAAATAGAGCGCCGAGTGGTTAAGCTTCCATTTGCGTTTTTTGCCCAGTTTGAAGATACCCCGGAACAGGTTCTTGGTATCCACGCCGCGGATGAACACATCCTGCCGCGGCGCCCTTTCGTAACTGAAACCCGGCGCGATCGTCACGCCTTCGACGCCCAGGTCCATCGCGTAATCCAGGAACTCGGCTACTTCTTCAGGGGTTTCGCCTTGGAACAACGTACAGTTGATCGTGACTCGGAAGCCCTTGCCCAAGGCCAGCTTGATGGCCTCGATCGCAATGTCGAACACGCCGTCCTGACAAACGGAGGCATCGTGGCGATGTTTCAAACCATCCAGGTGTACCGAAAAAGTCAGATACGGCGAAGGCTTGTAATCGTTGATGCGCTTGCGCAACAACAACGCATTGGTGCAAAGATAGACGAATTTCTTTCTAGCGACGATACCTTCGACGATTTGCGGCATTTCCTTATGTATTAAAGGCTCGCCGCCCGGAATCGAGACCATCGGCGCGCCACACTCGTCCACGGCATCCAGACACTCTTGCACCGACAAGCGCTTATCGAGAATATCGTCCGGGTAATCGATTTTACCGCAGCCGGCGCAAGCCAAGTTGCATCTAAACAACGGCTCCAGCATCAACACCAACGGGTATTTTTTCACACCCTTGAGTTTTTGCTTAACCAGATAACTACCTACAGCCCATTGCTGACGTAAAGGAACACTCACAGCGTTTTCTCCAAAATCTATCAAGACACTGACATCGATTTGTTGTTAAAAAAAAACAACAACCCAAGCCAACCTTCCGTATGCCGCCGAGGCCCCATAAAACCTGAGAAATACTAGTGAAATACAGTGCGGCGATACAAGCAGATGTCGCTAGAATACTACTTTTTCTGGATTCGCTCCAGTAAGAATGAAGAAAAAGCAACAACGACGGCAAATTGCCTGCGGTAAATCTATTCAATTGAACAGCCGCGTCATAGGAAAGCCGATCCAACACAACAAATCAGCACCATTATAAATCATATACTTACTTAATTAATCTCAACTAACTCATGGTCTACCTTAAGCAAAGCGCCGAAAAATTTGCCCTAAAACAACACCGCTTTGCAAATCGCCAACAAACCGACTATCATTGACACATCTTCAATAGACCGTAAAACCATGAAAGGACCTCGATCGCCAATCACCGACATAGCCGAACTCAACCGGCTCCCGGACAGCGGGTTTCAAGCCGTATTGCTTGAAGGCGTGTCGCGCACTTTCGCCCTGACCATCCCGCAATTGCCCGGCGCGCTCTACACGGCCGTGGCCAATGCCTACTTACTGTGCCGCATTGTCGATACCATCGAAGACGAAGTGTCTCTGGATGCCGAGCAAAAAAAGCACTTCTGCCGCGGCTTTATCGAAGTCGTCAAGACCGGCGCCCACGCTGACTCGTTTGCCGCCGAATTGGCGCCATTGCTTTCCGAACAAACCATTCCGGCCGAACACAGCTTGATCCGGGTGATTCCAAGGGTCATCGCGATCACCCACAGCCTTGACGCGGCGCAAATTCAAGCGCTAGCCGAATGCGTGCAAACGATGGCCAACGGCATGCCGATTTACCAGGCGCTGGATCTACACGCCGGCCTGAAAACAATGAAGGACATGGACGACTATTGCTACTACGTCGCCGGCTGCGTCGGCGAGATGTTGGCAAAACTGTTCTGTCACTATTCTCCGGAAATCGCCGCGCATCGGGAGGAACTATTGAAGCTGTCGGTTTCCTTCGGTCAAGGCCTGCAAATGACCAACATTCTCAAGGACATTTGGGACGACGCCAAACGCGGCGTCTGTTGGCTGCCGCAAGATATTTTCGACGAGACCGGTTTCAAACTGACCGAACTGACGCCGACCACCAACGACCAACGCTTTCGGAAAGGCCTGGAACATTTGATCGACATTGCCCACGGCCATCTGCAAAACGCCCTGACTTACACCCAACTTCTGCCCAGCCACGAAACCGGCATTCGCAATTTTTGCCTGTGGGCACTGGGCATGGCGGTACTGACCTTGAAAAAAATCAAGCAACACCTTGATTTCAATGATTCGAGTCAGGTCAAGATCAGCCGCAACAGCGTCAAGGCCACGATAGTCGCCAGTAAATTAGCGGCTCGCAGCAACTGGCTTTTGTCGCTTTTATTCAATCTGTCCAGCCGGGGCCTGAAGACGCCTGACTGGCAGTATTTACCCGTATCTCACTCCGGACAATAAGGAATCGCCATGTTTACTGAAGCCCCCGTAGAGAGCAACCACGACTTTTCACCCAGCAGCTCGGCGACATCCAACGCGTCAAGCGCGCTGAATATCGCCATCGAGCGCGCCCAAACCCGATTGCTCAGCCTGCAAAATCCCAAGGGTTATTGGGTGTTCGAACTCGAAGCCGACTGCACCATCCCGTCCGAATACATCATGATGATGCATTACCTGGACGACATTAACGAAGAATTGCAAGCCAAGATCGCCGTTTACCTGCGCGGGCGGCAAAATCCCGACGGCAGTTATCCGTTGTTCACGGGCGGTCCCGGCGACATCAGCTGCAGCGTCAAGGTCTACTACGCACTGAAGATGGCCGGCGATGCCATCGACGCGCCGCACATGGTCAAACTACGGACCTGGATTCTGGCCCAAGGCGGCGCGGCGCGCGCCAACGTGTTTACCCGGATCGCGCTGGCCATATTCGAACAATTGCCCTGGCGCGGCGTACCCTACATCCCGGTCGAAATCATGCTGCTGCCCAAGTGGTTTCCTTTCCATTTGGACAAGGTTTCTTATTGGTCGCGAACCGTGATGGTGCCGTTGTTCATCCTGTGCACGCTGAAAGCCAAGGCCAAGAATCCGCGTAATATCGACATCCTGGAACTGTTCGTCGTCCACCCCGACGAAGAGAAGCACTACTTCCCGGAACGCACGTTGTTGAACAAATGCTTTCTGGCCCTGGATAAACTGGGCCGAGTCACCGAACCCTTGATCCCAAACCGCATGCGCCAACGCGCGATAGACCAAGCCGTGACTTGGTTCACCGATCGCTTGAACGGCGAGGACGGCCTGGGCGGCATCTTCCCGGCCATGGTCAACGCCTACGAGGCGATGCTGTTGCTCGGCATGCCTAACGACCACCCGAATGTGACTATCTGCCGGCAAGCCATCGATAAACTATTAGTCGTCAACGAAAAAGACGCCTATTGCCAACCCTGTTTGTCGCCGGTTTGGGACACCGCATTGGCCAGCATGGCATTGATCGAAGCCGACAAACGCGGTAACGCCGCGGCCCTGACCCATGCCTACGACTGGTTGAAAAGCGTGCAATTGTCGGACGAACCCGGCGATTGGCGGGTCCGGAAACCCGACTTAGCCGGCGGCGGTTGGGCCTTCCAGTTCGCCAACCCGCATTACCCCGATGTGGACGATACCGCGATCGTCGGTTTCACAATGGCCGAATCCGGCCTGGACAACCTGGACGAATCCATCCACCGCGCCACGCGCTGGATCGTCGGCATGCAATCGGAGAACGGCGGCTACGGTGCTTTCGACGTCGACAATACCTATTACTACCTGAACGAAATTCCGTTTGCCGATCACGGCGCCTTGCTCGATCCGCCGACCGTCGACGTCAGCGCCCGTTGCGCCATGTTGATGGCGCGCGTCGCCAAGGACCACGACGAATACCGTCCGGCCTTGCAACGCACGATCGAATACATCCGTGGCGAACAGGAAGCCGACGGCTCCTGGTTCGGCCGCTGGGGTACCAACTTCATCTACGGTACTTGGTCGACCCTATTGGGTCTGGAACAAACCGATGTGCCGAAAACCGACCCGATGTTCGTCAAGGCGGCCGCTTGGCTAAAGAGCGTGCAACGCGAGGACGGCGGCTGGGGCGAGGATAACTTGAGTTATCACGACGACATTCAGTATCGCGGCAGCTACCACTTCAGCACCGCGTTCCAAACCGCTTGGGCGATATTGGGCCTGATCGCGGCCGGCGAAGCGCGTAGCGCGGAAGTCAAGGCCGGCATCGACTTCCTGATGCGGACCCAACAAGCCGACGGCGTCTGGAACGACCCCTGCTTTACCGCACCCGGCTTTCCCAAGGTGTTTTATTTGAAATATCACGGCTACGACAAGTTCTTCCCGTTGTGGGCTTTGGCCCGATACCGCAACGAACTGAATAAACAGTAACGTGAGTTGCGGAATCGTCGTTGCCCTGCCAGAAGAACTTGCCACGCTGACTTCCCGGAAATTGGCGCGCGGCGAATGTTGCCGAATAAGCGCCGACATCCTGGTCGCTTATGCCGGCGCCGGTCCCAACAATGCCGCCAGCGCCGCTCGCCTGCTCATCGCCAAGGGCGCCGATCGGCTGATCAGCTGGGGTTGCGCGGCGGCATTGGCGCCGCAGTTGCGGCCCGGCGTTCTGGTAGTCGCGGACCAGATTTTTTTCGACCGTCAAAGTTACGAAACCGACAAACGTTGGTCGCACAAAATGCGCAACCGACTCAGCGAACGCCTGACGGTGGGGAGCGGCAATCTCTCCACCGAAGCGCGTATCGTCGCGCTGAGTAGCGACAAACAACTGATTCACCGCGAAACCGGCGCGGTAGCGTTGGACATGGAAAGCGGCGCGATTGCCAAAGTCGCCAGTCAAGCCAATTTACCATTCCTGGTATTGCGCGCGATCGCCGATCCGGCCGCGATGGACCTGCCGCGCGCGGTGGTCGGCGCCTTGAACGATCAGGGCCGCGTCGAGATGGCTAAATTACTACGCCACTTGCTGAATCATCCTTGGGAGCTTCCAGGATTGATCAAACTCGGCCGACATTTCGGCGCCGCCCAAAAGACGCTGAAAACCATCGCCAAACACTTAAACGAAATCGTCATTTACTAGAAAAACCAGCCCTTGCCGCGATTACCGGCAACGGCGCAGCTTACGAGGTAATAAATGTCCTTCAGCATTGCCGATCTGTTTTCCCAGCATTTCGATGAAAAATTCGATCTGCACGAGCAATACCTTAACAACCAAATGGTGCGAGTCCTGCGTACCATCGGTTACGACCGCAAATACCAGCGAGCGATCGGCCAATACCTGTACGACGACGAAGGCAACGAGTACTTGGATTTGCTGAGCGGTTTCGGCGTGTTCGCGATGGGCCGCAATCACCCAACCATCGTCAAGGCCTTGCAAGAAACCTTGACGCTGGAATTACCGAATCTGGTGCAAATGGACGTTTCCTTATTGAGCGGCTTACTGGCGAAGGAAATCATCGCCACCTGTCCGGACAATTTGGAAAAAATGTTTTTCTGCAACTCAGGCACCGAGGCGGTCGAAGCCGCCATCAAATTCGCCCGTTACACCACCAAGCGGCCGCGCATCGTTTATTGCGAACACGGCTATCACGGTCTGACCATGGGTGCCTTGTCGCTGAACGGCGAGGAAATATTCCGCGAGGGCTTCGGCCCCTTATTGCCGAACTGTTCGGCAGTGCCGTTCAACGATCTGGCCGCGCTGGAACAAGTACTTAGCGGCAAGGACGTCGCCGCCTTCATCGTCGAGCCGATCCAAGGCAAGGGCGTCAACCTGCCGTCCGACGACTACCTGCCGGAAGTCGAACGCCTGTGTAAAAAATACGGCACGCTGTTCGTCGCAGACGAAATCCAGACCGGCATCGGCCGCACCGGCAAGTTCTGGGCGATTGAACATTGGGGCGTCAAGCCCGATATGATTTTGATGGCTAAAGCACTGTCCGGCGGCTTCGTGCCGGTCGGCGGCGTGGCGATGACCGCCAAAATCATGGACACGGTGTTCAACCGGATGGACCGCGCCGTCGTCCACGGTTCGACCTTCTCGAAAAACAATATGGCAATGGCCGCCGGCCTGGCCAGCCTGCATGTGATCCACGACGAAAAGCTGGTGGAAAACAGCGCCAAGATCGGCGAAGACATCATCGCCACGCTGAACGAGATGAGTCCGAAGTACGAATTCCTGAAGGAAGCGCGCGGCAAGGGCTCGATGATCGCGATCGAATTCCAGTCGCCGAAGAGCCTGGGGCTAAAAGCCGCCTGGGCGATGCTGGAAGCGGCCAACAAAGGTCTGTTCTGTCAGATGATTACGATCCCGCTGTTCAAGGAACATCGGGTGCTCAGTCAGGTCGCCGGCCACGGCATGAATGTCGTCAAGCTGTTGCCGCCGCTTAACCTGACGCAAAAAGACCGCGACTGGATCGTCGACGCGATGGAAAAAACCATCGCCGATACCCACAACGTCACCGGCTCGATCTGGACGCTGGGCAAAAACCTAGCCAGTCATGCTCTGAAAAACAAGAAATAAGGAGATTGTTATGCACTCGTTACAACGGATACTTTTGATTTTAACGCTGGCTACCAGCAACATTGCGTTCGGTCACGCCGTCGTTACCCATAACTCGTTGAAATTGAAACCGGTGCCGGTCAATCAAGCCAGCCAGGTCGAATTGTCGTTCAATTCGAAAGTGGAGCTCGATTTGTCGGAAGTGTTTCTGGTCAGCGCCGGCGACGTGATGACGCCGGTCAGCGCCTCGCTCGGCGCCAAACCCGGCCAAGTGGTGCTCGACCTGCCGGCCTTGGCGCCCGGCGAGTATGCGATCAAACTGAAGATTTTCGCCGCGGACGGTCATCTCAGTGAAGACCTGCTGCGCTTTTTCGTTAAAGAACCCAAATAAATCCTTATGGAAGGCATTGCCAATTATTTAGACTCGTTGATCGGCGGCGTCGATCTGACCTTCTACTCCATCGCCATCGGCGGCTTGCTGTGGGGCTTGTTCGTGCTGCGCCCCTGGGACGAAAGCGCCAATTACAATAGCGCGTTACTGGACAGAACCGTCAATCTGATCCACTTCGGCAGCAAAGCCGTGGTCATCACCCAATTGTCGAAAATCGGTCTGAAAATTTGGCTAATGGCCGTTACATTGGGCAAATCGCCGTTCCCGGCGTTTTTTCACACCGTGCAATTCAACGCCGGCGTGGCCCGCGCACTATTTGCCTTTGCGCTGTATTTATTCATCAAGTTCGGCCTGAAACACCACTTACGTTCCAAACGGCACTGGCAAATCGCGATCGCCATTATCGTGCCGCTAGTGATAGCCGCCGCCTGGCTGGTCCACGGAGCCAGTCGCCTGGAAGACCGCGGTTTGCTAATGACCTTGACCGTCAGCCATCAGATCGCAGCGGCGGCCTGGGTCGGCGGCATTTTCCAAATACTGGCTCTGTGGGGCTTGCGCAAGCAAAACGCCATCGCCGAGGAAATCTGGCCGCTGCTGTTGAAGCGTTTCTCAGGCCTGGGGATAGGCGCGGTCGGCTTGCTGCTGGTGACCGGCACCCCGTTAGCCTGGTATTACATTCGCACCTTCCAGGGCTTTATCGGCGCCGGTTACGGCAACCTGCTAACCGTGAAAATCATGATGATGGGACTGGCATTGGGCTTTGCCTGGATGAACAAATCCGCCGTCCGAGAGTACTTCACCAGCCGCAGCCAGTACGTGCTGACCGCCCGGGTGCCCTACTACATCGAAGCGGAAACCCTGATTCTGTTGACCATTCTGTTCACCGCCGCCAGTCTGGCCTCGCAACCGCCGTCGGTGGATATTCCGCACTTAACCGCAACCTGGGAAGAAGTGTTGAACATGTTTCACCCGCGCATACCGCGTTGGGAATCGCCAACCCACGAAGCCCTGCTCGCCGGCGAGGCCGGCCGGATCGCCATCGTCGGCCAAATCCCGTCGGAAGCCGCCACCGCCTGGTCGGATTACAACCACAACATCTCCGGTATCTTCCTGACCGCGATGAGTTTTTTCGCGATGCTGTCCTACTCGGAGCGCTTTCACAACTGGGCGCGCTACTGGCCGGTCGGCTTCATGGGACTCGGGATATTCCTGTTCTTCCGTTCCGACGCCGAGAGCTGGCCGTTGGGTCCGATCGGCTTTTGGGATAGCACTTTCAACAACGGCGAGATTTTGCAACACCGGATCGCCACCTTTCTGGTGTTTATGCTGGGCTTGTACGAGACCCGCGCCCGCGTCAAGGCCGACCCCGGTATTCTGCCCTATTTGTTTCCGCTGATGTCGGCCTTCGGCGGCATGATGCTGCTAGCGCACTCGCATGTCGGCTTCGAGGCTAAAACCGCGTTTCTAATCCAGGTCGGCCACACCCTGATGGGCGTGTTCGCGCTAATCCTGGCTTGCGGCCGTTGGCTGGAGCTGAAATTGGACGCGCCGGGCAAAAACGTGGCCGGCTTTATCTCGGTTTTTGCGCTATTCCAAATCGGCGTGATTCTGATGTTCTACCGCGAACCCCTGTACTAATATGAAACAGACTAACGAATTTCCGCTGCTAGCCACCATCGCCAGCCCGACCGACATCCGCGCGCTGGCGCCCGAGCAGCTCCAGGCGTTGGCCGACGAGGTGCGCCGGTTTCTGACCCATACCGTCAGCATTTCCGGCGGCCATTTCGCGGCCGGCCTGGGCACGGTGGAATTGACCGTGGCGCTGCATTACGTATTCAATACCCCGGTCGATCAATTGGTTTGGGATGTCGGCCATCAGGCCTATCCGCACAAGATTCTGACCGGCCGCAAGGACAGAATGACCACGATCCGTACCCTGGGCGGGGTGTCGGCCTTTCCGTGCCGGGCCGAGAGCGAATACGATGCCTTCGGCGTCGGCCATTCCTCGACTTCGATCAGCGCGGCCTTGGGCATGGCCATCGCTTCGCAGCTACGCGGCGAGGATAAGAAGATGGTGGCCATCATCGGCGACGGTTCGATCACCGGCGGCATGGCCTTCGAGGCGATGAATCATGCCGGCGACGTCAATGCCAATCTGTTGGTGATTCTGAACGACAACGAGATGTCGATTTCGCCGCCGGTCGGGGCGATGAACAATTATCTGACCAAGATTTTGTCCAGCAAGCTGTATTCGTCGGTCCGTCAGGAAAGCAAGAAGGCCTTGTCCAGCATGCCCAGCGTTTGGGAGTTGGCCCGCAAGGCCGAGGAACATGTCAAAGGCATGATCGTGCCGGGCACCTTGTTCGAGGAGTTGGGCTTTAATTACTTCGGACCGATCGACGGCCACGATCTGGAGATCTTGGTGTCGACCCTGGACAAGCTCAAGGATTTGCGCGGACCGGTGTTTTTGCACGTGGTCACCAAGAAGGGCAAGGGCTATGCGCCGGCCGAGAAGGACCCCTTGGCTTACCACGGCGTGCCGGCCTTCGATCCGACCCAGGATTTTCTGCCCAAGGCGGCGCCGTCGCCGCACCCGACCTATACCGAGGTGTTCAGCCGTTGGTTGTGCGACATGGCGGCCGAGGACGAGCGGCTGCTGGGGATTACCCCGGCCATGCGCGAAGGCTCGGGGTTGGTCGAGTTTTCCCAGCAATACCCGCAACGCTATTTCGACGTGGCCATCGCCGAGCAGCACGCGGTGACCCTGGCCGCCGGCCAGGCCTGCCAAGGCGCCAAGCCGGTGGTGGCAATTTATTCTACGTTTTTGCAGCGCGGCTACGACCAGTTGATCCACGACGTGGCCTTGCAGAATCTGGACGTGTTGTTTGCGTTGGATCGAGCCGGTCTGGTCGGCCCGGACGGCCCGACCCATGCCGGCGCCTTCGACTACAGCTATCTGCGCTGCATTCCGAACATGCTAGTGATGGCCCCGGCCGACGAGAACGAGTGCCGGCAAATGCTGACCACCGGCTTCCATTACAATGGCCCGGCCTCGGTGCGCTATCCGCGCGGCAAGGGGCCCGGCGCGGCGATCGATCCGCGCCTGACCGACCTTGAGATCGGCCAGGGCGAGATTCGCCACCAGGGCGGCCGGATTGCCATCCTGGCCTGGGGGGCGATGGTCGCCCCGGCCGTCGAAGCCGGCAAGCAACTGGGTGCCACGGTCGCCAACATGCGCTTCGTCAAGCCCCTTGATGAAAGCTTGATTCTGGAACTCGCCAAAACCCACGACGTGTTCGTCACGGTCGAGGAAAACGTCATTGCCGGCGGGGCCGGTAGTGCGGTACTGGAATTCCTGCAAGCGCAACGAATACTGATGCCGGTCCTGACCCTCGGCTTGCCCGACCGCTTCGTCGAGCAGGGCTCCAGAGAACAACTGCTCGGCTTGTGCGGACTCGACGCCAAGGGCCTGTTGGCCAGCATTGAGGCGTTTTGCGCTTGAGACAACAGGCATTTTGTCGGTGGCTCTGAATTTGGGCAGACTCTACGATCAATGTCCCGCATCCAGAGTCTACCCACCATGAGCAGCATCATTCTCGACGCGCTCGAATTCGCCAACAAGTTCAAAGCCGGCGGCTTTACCGAGCATCAGGCCGAACCGATCCGCGCGGTCGTTGACGTTGGCTTGTTGCAAACCGCATTGGTCGCCGGTTTGTTGCTGAAGCTGGCCGCGCGCGTCTGACCGCGATGGCCGTTCAGCGGCGCTAAGCCGCTAGTCGCAACAATTCCTCGGTCTGGCGGCGAATTTCGGCGGCAACCTTGCCGTCCAGGTTTTCCAGCCAACGCGGCGGAATGCCGGCCAAGCCGTAGCGCGCGCCCGCCAACATACCGGCCAGCGCCCCTGTCGTGTCGGCATCGCCGCCTTGATTGACCGTCGCCACCAGACAGGACTCGAAATCATCGGTCGTGAAAAAATAGTGCAACACGGTCTGCAGCGTATCGACGATATAGCCGGACGACTTCCCCGGATACGGCTCGAACCCGAATAGCTCGAATTGTTCGACCAAACCGGCGGCCAGGGCTCGGCAAACCGCGACCTCCTCGCCCAACAACAAGCTCTGCGTCATCCGCCCCAGCGTCAGAGTCGCGGCGTCGGATAATGGGTTGTGGTGGGTAATCCTGCCCTGCTCCAGACTCCAACGATCGAATTCGAGCGGCCGATTCAAGGTCGCCAACACCACCGGTAAATTGCGCATGCAGGCGCCGTTGCCCGCCTCGTCCTCGCGCGGCAAGCCGATCAATTCGCCGTCGTCGCGGTAGCGGACGATGCCGCGCCGGCAAGTCATGCCGACATCGGGCGGCTCGGTTTCCAGCCAAGCCACGAAATGGTCGGCCACCGTCGCCAAATCCCAGTCCGGTCTAGCCAGTATCGCCGCGCCCAAGGCCAGCGACATCTGGGTATCGTCGGTGACTTGTCCCGGCGCCAAGGCCAGCCAGCCGCCGCCTATCATCTCGCTGTGCACGCCGTAGCGTTTTTGTATACGTTTGGGCGACATAAACTCCACCGTCGCCCCCAGCGCGTCGCCGCAGGCAAAACCCAGATACGCGCCCAGTGCCCGGTTCAGCAAAGCTTCGTTCATCAACGCCTCACGGTAACTCGGTAATCGCCGCCGATCACCAAATATTCAGCCTCGCCATGCAAGGCGTGGTGCGGCAGCAGATCGCTGAAAAACACCAGTTTTACCATCGGCACCTCGACTTCCAAAATGTAGCTACCGAACTCGCCGGCGATACCGCACTTATCCGTGAACGACACGATGCTGTTGAAGCGAACGATTTTTTCATGGTGATCGCCAGTTCCTTCGACAACCCAATCCCCCAAATCGTTGACCCCTCGATACAGCGTCTTGTGCGTGGCCGCCGGCCGCTGAAAGCGGGCGACCACCCATTGGCAAAACTCGTACAGCAAATCCAGCTGCATGAAGATGCAGTTGTTGTGATAACGACTGTTCATCTTTTCTTCGACATAGGCCAGCCAGTCGTAGCTCATGAAACTGGTGATACGGGTCTTATGATAATTGGGAAACAAGCCGAATCGACTTTCCACCCACCCCTTCAACACCGCCCCCTGAGCGTTGTTGGAATCCAGTCCCCAATCCTGAATCAGCCGCAAATAACTGTTGCGGTAACGCCGCCGGCCTAGAGCGTCGTCGCTCAAACGTTGCTCGGTCTCGAAGCCGAACACCACGCACATATAATCCTGAAACACCTGACCGCATTGTTCCAGCGTGGTTTGCTCGGCCAATTTGTCGAACAGGCCGTGCGCTGCCTCGCGGGTACCGGCAATGCTCAGGGATTTGGGGTATTCGTTGAACAAGTGGCTCGCGATGCACTCCGTCGCCACGCCGATCAAGTTGGTACTGTGTCCGTGACGGGAAATGTCGGGCATAGTCGGGTCGGCTACCTTGGGAATGATCGTTAACCGAATATTTTCACATCGATAACCCGGTTTTGCCAAACCGCCGTTACCGGCCTTCGGTTTCCTCGCCTAAACGCCCTCCCAGCCGGAGAATCCCGTCGCCAAATCCGACCATCGCCCCGGTTAGTGGTCAGCACGAATTTTTATGATTGACAGCGCGTGCGGGGCGGGGCTAGAGTCTGCTAGCCGATTGATTCACAAACAAAAATAAAGTCCCAAAATCGGCACCACAATAACTATACACGGGAGAATCAGATGAAAAATTATGTAGCCGAGTCCTTTGGGACTTTCTGGTTGGTATTGGGCGGCTGCGGCAGTGCAGTATTGGCCGCCGCGTTTCCGCAAGTCGGTATCGGCCTGCTCGGCGTCTCGCTGGCCTTCGGATTGACGGTGCTGACGATGGCTTACGCGATCGGCCATATCTCGGGCTGCCATCTCAATCCGGCGGTATCGGTCGGCTTGTGGATGGGCGGCCGGTTTCCGGCCAAACAATTGTTGCCGTACATTGCATCGCAAGTCGTCGGCGCGGTGATTGCCGGCGGCGTCCTGTATCTGATCGCCAGCGGCAAGGCCGGTTTCGATGTATCAGCCGGCTTTGCCTCCAACGGCTACGGCGAACATTCGCCGGGCGGCTATTCGCTACTGGCGGCGCTGATCACCGAAGTCGTGATGACGATGATGTTTCTGCTGGTGATACTCGGGGCCACCGACGCCCGCGCTCCGCAAGGCCTGGCGCCGATAGCGATCGGCCTCTGCCTGACCTTGATTCATTTGATCAGCATTCCGGTCACCAATACCTCGGTCAATCCGGCTCGCAGCCTCGGCGTCGCACTGTACGTTGGTGATTGGGCCTTGGCGCAACTGTGGCTGTTTTGGGTCGCGCCGTTTATCGGCGCGATATTGGGCGCTTTGGCATATCGTTTTATCGGCGGGCCGGCCGAGTAAGGATAGGCGCGATTCGCCGTCCGGAATCAGTAAGCCCAACGCCTGGTTCCGGCGGCGAACCTCGGAACCAGGCGAACCCAGCCGCACAACGCCTGCGACCGTCCGTTTGCCTAGATAGCGGTTTTCGCTCGAAACATCGCGGCTTGCCTCAATCTAAGGATCGTGGAAGGGTTTTCGCCCGCAGCACAAAAACCGGGCCGGAGCGTCTTTAGCCGCGATCGAGGGCGTTCCAATGGAGGTATTCGTTTTCAGAGCGGTATCGCTGTCATCTTGCAAACGGAGAAAGCTGAAGAAACACAGCCGATGGCCGCCTGACTCCATTCGACCGTACGCCGGATTTGACGATTTCCCCGCCAAAGCGCCGTCCTCGGCTTGGTATCGCGGTAGCGGGCAACACGTTTATTCCAGCGCGCGACCTCAGCCGCGGCGGATTTTAATTCTATAATGCGATTTTCGAATACGGGAGATTTGCTGATGACGCATAGCACTTTATTTCGGCGGCTGGTTCTGATTTTACAGGCTGCCAGACGGGACCATCTTAAAGCCAATCACTTGCCCGACCCGATTCCCGCTAGCCAGGCGGGCTGGAGCCGGCGCCGCTTTATCAAGACCTCGACGGCGGCCGGATTCGCCGGCGCGCTGGGCTCAAGCTTGGCGCCGCCGGCTTGGGCGAAAGATCGCGGCGATGCGCGAGTGGCGATCATCGGGGCCGGTATTGCTGGCCTAAACGCCGCTTACCGGCTAAAAAAAGCCGGCGTTGCGGCGACAGTCTTCGAAGCGCACTCCAGGGTAGGCGGCCGTATGTTGTCCGCCAGCCTCGACGACGGCTTGACGATCGATTTGGGCGCGGAGCTGATCAATACCAATCATCCGGACATGCTGGGGTTGGCCAAGGACTTCGGGATTAAGCTGTTCGATAAACGCCAGGATGCGGCGCGCTTACCTTATCCGAAAGAAGTCTATTTCTTCAACGGCGAACGCTTTAGCGAAGCGCAGCTGGCCGACGATTTGCGCGCCATTGCCGCGCAGATTCACGAAGATGCCGGCTTGCTGGACCAGGACTGGGAAACGCATGCGCCGCTGTTCGATCAATGGTCGGTCAGCGATTACTTGCACCGACACGCCGATAAAATCGGCGCGCCTTATGTGCGCAGCCTGCTGGGAAATATGCTGCGGACCGAATTCGGCGCGGAAACCTCACAAGCGTCGGCATTACAACTAATCGATATTTTGCCGGTGGTCGACGGTCAAGCCGTCGATTTGCTCAGCTACAGCGATGAGGTTTACGCCGTGGTCGGCGGTTCGGCGCGGATCACCGATGCGCTGGCGCGCGCCTTGGCGGGGCAAATTCATCTGCGTAAAGCTTTGCGAGCGCTCAAGCTGCGCAACGACGAATACCATCTGACCTTCAGCGACGGAAGCCGGGTTGAAGCCGACATCGTCATCATTGCGACACCCTTTCCGGCCTTGCGCAACGTGGAGCTCGATGCCCCGTTACCCGCTTTGTTTCGCCGTTTCGTCGCCGAAACCAATCCGGGCGCCAATGAAAAATTGATCGCCGGTTTTAAGCAACGCTTCTGGCATAGCCCCGCCGGTTTTAGTTTGGCGGCCTGGACGGACTTCGGCTACTCGGAGGTCTGGGACGAAACTCAGCGCCAACCGCATCGTCGCGGCGGCGCGTTGAATTTTTTCTTGGGCGGCGATCAGGCCAGACAACTGAATAACACCGGCAATATCAAACCGCTGGCGAAACAATTCATCACCGATCTGGACAAATTTATCCCTGGCGCGAAAGCCTCGGCGAGCGGGGGCTTGGCAAAAAGCGCCTGGGGCAATAATCCGTATGTCGGCGGCGGCTACGCTAACTTTGCGCCTGGACAGCTAAGCACATTCGCCGAATTCTTTTGGGTCGAGGGCGACGGCTCCGCGACCCAACAAGTGGCTTTCGACAAATTGATTTTTGCCGGCGAGCATTTGAGCGACGCCAATTACGGTTTCATGGAAGGCGGCGCCCAAACCGGCCGCTTGGCGGCGGCATTGGCGCTGGACATCTTACAAAACCATCGTGAATAAACACCCGCGCCGCAACAAGCGCTGGCAACGGAGGGGCATTACCCCTGTTTAAAAAGGTTTGCGACGAAACCCGCCCCCCTGCGTGGTCTGGCTACACGAAGCATTGGGGGGCCAAACTTATTGTCTATCGATCCGCTCGGCTTAAACGAATTTGAAACCGCGACCGTCAACGCTCCACAATCCGGCGATAGGCCGGGCCGGGACTCGATCACTTCACCCGCTGGACACGTTCGGCGGCGAATATCAGGGTTTCTTTTCCGGGCGTGGTTTCGTTGTAATCGACCGATACCGGCCATGCGCGACTAAAAGACCATTCCGCAATAGGTGTCATCGACGCATCGTAGGCAATCAAAGTCGCATCGTAACGTGCCCTGCCGATATTTCCGTCCGCGACCTGTTGCCGCCAATTCCATAACTCCAGCGATTTACCCAAGGCTTTGCTGCAAGTTAGATTTCTAACCGACATTCGCCCTGGTACTTTAACCGCACCCATTTCCCCCCGCCCGCTAACGACCTTGGATTCGACAACCTCGTTTTGCGAACCCATGCCCTTGCAGTCGGTGAAATAGGTCGTAATCGCGCCGGCGCTGAATTCAAAGTAGGTAGCCGGGCCGCTATTGGCATTCGGGTCCTCCGCGACGGCCGAGCCCGCGGCGTTTGCCGACGATGCGATGACACCTAATATAACGCTTAAAATACCGGTTATTTTTTTCATGATATATCCCCAACAAAGTGAATTAAGTTAAAACTATTCTGATTTGCCTTTTACAAGGTCGACTAATCCGATAGTGTGATATCGCTGAAAGTCACCAAATTTGATGATAAAAAAATTACCTAGAAACTTGATGAACTTGAATCTATAAGGGCAAATCGGATGCCAAGTCATGCAAACCACGCTCAATCCGCCTTAAGCGATTGAAACTGAAGCGCTATAGACTAGAGACCTGCGACAAGCAAATTCATTGGCACCGTCTAAACGCCACGATATTTCGTGCGCGATACGGCATACCGTAATGGCGCACCGATGGACGCCACGAACTCGGGAGAAGAAGGACTGGAACAGCCCGCCCAATCCGGGCAGTAGGGAAATAGGAACAGCTAGCCTGGCCAAGGCCGTAGTTGCGCTCGGCTTTGTCCTCGCTGTGCCGTTTAGCTGATCATCTTTCTGAAAGTCAGGAGGCAAATCACGGCGTGCCAACGTGGGAACGACACCGATCCCGGCTAAAGCCGCTCCCACGCCGGCGCTTTGATTGGCTGGGACGACCCGACGGTTTCGTGAACGTTATCTTCGGAATGAGTAAACGTCTAAAACCCCGATTCGCGGACCGCCACGGTGGCAACCCTTCGCCAGGCTTTACTGAGCAGACTGACGGCCGGCGTATCCAAGCGCACGCTACCTCGGCGTACGCCGGGAAAGGCGTTGCGGCTTGGGGTTTGAATCGGCCGCAATACGATCCGATACACCGCCCTTTCCGGTATCTGCAGGCCCTGCCGGTCCGGACGCGCGGCCAGCTCCCCGCCGTAACTGGAGGCCAGCGCGTCGGGAATCCGGGCCGCGCCGCCGCGATCGATGCGTTCCACCCGACACGCGACCGGAGCCGCGTCCGGATCGTCCGGGTAAAACCAGCCGGACACCGCTTGCTCGGCGGGCAGCAAATCCTCTTCGGCCAGATAGGCCTCGACCAACCAAGCGCCGGGATCGGCGACAATCAGCATCGCCTCGCCGGCCGGTAACCATTGACCGACCTGAAGCGCATCGTTAACGTCCAGCGCCACGCCGTCGAACGGTGCCGACAACGTCAGCTCGGCTTGTTGCTCCTGGGTGCCGGCCTGCTTGGCGGCGGCGGATTCCAATTCCTTCAACAACACCCGCCGGCGTTGCAACAACTCCTGGCGCAGGCCCTGATAAGCCAATTGCCAGGCCAGCGCGCGGCCCTGACTGCCGGCGTCCGAGGCTTGATAATCCAACTCCGGCGAACTCAGACGGGCCAATAATTCGCCGCGTTTGACGGTCTGGCCGGCGGCGACCGGAAAACTCTCCAAGCGCCCCGCTCTGGGCAGGACAATCTCGGCATACTGCTCGGCGCGGATCATGGCCGGCGCGGTCGTATAACCCTGCCACGGCAACAGCAGCAGGGCGGCTACGCCGAGCAGCGCGGCGAGTCCAGTCAAACGCCGGCCCTGGCCGATGTCGTGGCCGGACAAGCTCCACCAGACCCGCAATTCGGAAACGATGGGCCGGACAATAAACCAACCAATTTCAACCGCCATCAACAACAAACCCAGCAATTTAAAGCTGAAGTGGTAAACCAGTACCGCGATCCCCAAAAACAAGAAAAAGCGGTACAGCCAGGTTCCCCAAGCATAGACCGCGAAAAACCGCGCCATCCGCGGCGGTAGGATTTCAGGGGCCGGCCAGTCCAAACCGAACAGCCAAGTCCGCGTGCGCCAGCGGGCGTAGGCAAACGCGCGCGGCTGCAGATTATCGACGCCCAGCCAGTCGGCCAGCAGGTAATAGCCGTCGAAGCGCATGAACGGACTAAGATTGATCGCCAGCGTGACGATCCAGGTCGAAGTCGCCAACAAAAACGCGCCGCCACGGGCCGGCCCGTCCGGCAAAAAACTCCAGGCCAGCGCCGCGACCACGGCCAAGCCCAGTTCGGCGGCGACACCGGCCCCGGCGATCGCCAGGCGTTGCCGGCGCGACACCAATTTCCAGGCCTCGCTGGCATCGGTGTACAACATCGGGTACATCACCATGAAGGCAACCCCCATCGTCGGTACCCGGCAACCGTAGCGATGGGCGGTCAAGGCATGACCGAACTCGTGCAAGGTTTTCGCCAGAGCCAGGGCCAGAAACCACTGGGCCAGACCTAGCCAGTTAAAGAAATACGGAAAGGTGTTCAGGAAGGCGTCCCACTGCCGCGACAACAAAAACAGCGCCAGTAACGCGCACAGTCCGAACAGCGCGGCGCAACGCCCGCTGTAAACCCAAGCCAATCGCGGATAGCAGCGCGCCAACCAGGCGTCGGGACGCACCAATGGAATCTTGAAAAACAGATAATTGTGCAACAGCCATTCGCCGACGCCGATTCGGCTGGCCGCCGCTTGTCGGCGCAGCCCTTCCAGACCGGCCGGACCTTCCGCGCGCAGCAGATTGTGCGCCATTAGAAACTTGCCCAGATCGGCGACTTGCTCGGCGCTCACCGCCAGCGTGGTTTCCCGCCCGATCGCGTCTGCGATCGCCTGCGGAACCGCCAACCGCCAGCGACTGAGGATTTCAAATTCCGGCCAGCCGATCCGGTAAAAACGGTTGTTGGCCGGATCGTGCAGGGTCCAGGTCGGCGCGCCGTCAAATCCGGCGGGCCCGGCCAGACAATGAATTTCTTCCCGCAACGGCGGCAAGGCCGTCGGATCGGCTACCATCCCAACCATAAACGCGCGGCCGCCAACGGCCGCCGAAACAAGTAATAAAACAGTGTCACCCGTTCGCCGTAAAGCTTGGCCGTCCCCTTCAAACCGATGCGCGGCGGCCGCTCGCTGTCAGTCAGACGCGCCTTGACGCGGTACACCAGCGCGTCGCCGACCTCGGCCGAGGTCTGGTAACTGACGCTATACACCTCGGCCGCGATCGGATGCTGAGGGTCGACGTTCAAAAACACCGTCGCGGGGCCACCGTCCGCCAATTCGATGAAATCGCCGATCGGCAGACGAATATCCAGCTCCACTTGGTTGGCATCGGCCACCATTAAAATCCGCTCGCCCAATTCCACCGGCCTACCCAGCCAGTCGTGCACGTCGGCGAAGATCGCCACGCCAGCGTGCGGCGCTGCGACCTCGGCCCGCGCCAGCTGGCCTTGCATGAACGTCACCTCGGCGGCGTGCTGGTCCATCCGCGCCTTTAAGACCGCGACTTCGGCCTTGCTGTCGGCATCGAACATGGCTTGTTGCGCGGTCTTGCGATATTCCGCCTCGGCCACCGCCAGCGCCTTGCGCGATACGTCCAAGCGGTTGGCGATATCGGTATTTTCCAGGCTCAGCAGCGGTTCACCGGCCGCGACGCTTTGATTGGGCTGGACGTGAAACGCGGCGACCACGCCGGCCAGCGGCGCGCGAATCAGCGTGGGCCGGGCCGGGACGATCTCGGCCGGCGCCAGCACCGACAAGCGCAGCGGCCACATCAACGCCAGCAGGACGCCGAACGCCCACAGCTTGACCGAGCGCCGGCCGAACCCGCGCCGATACCAAGCCGGTCTCGGCGCCAGTGCTTGCCAGGCGTGAGCGTAAGCGTCGGCCAATTCGGCCAGCAGTTGCGCTTCGGCGTCCAGCCAAGCCGATTCCCTGGCCAGCAATAAGCCGCCGAGGCACTGGCCGCGCGCCGTCAACGGCAACCATAAGGCCTGAGCCGGCAACCATTGCCGCAAATCGCCGCGCAGCGCCTCCGGCAGTTCGTCCAGCTGCATGCAGCGATAAGCCGACGCGCGGTCGGCACCGTGCAGCCAGCGGCACACCGCCGCCAACCAGACCGCGTACGGCGCTTGCGGATCGGCATCGGCGACACCGGACAAGGCCGCGATCGGCCGCAACGGCCGATCCAGCCATAACGCGGCTTGCCGATATTCGACCAAGCCGCGAGTTTCGTTGACCGCCACGAAGCCGAGCGCGGCCAAGTCCTCGGCGGCCCGCGCCCGGCGTTGCAGTTGCAGCAGCAGCGCCAGGCCCCGCGCCTGACGGAGGCGGGCGTCCTCGGTCTCGCTCATGAATTAGTGTGATTGACTGGGAAAGGCTGCCCGGCCGCTCATGCCGGCCAGCAATTCGGCATGTTTGCCGGTGATACGCCCCAAAATGGCAACGGTTTGGCTGACCGGATCGATACGGGCGCCCAAGGTGACGACTTCGGCCGGGAAATCCCGGTCCAATTCGTCGATGTGCACGGTAAACGCTTGACCGGCCTTCAGCCAGCGCAGCCACGGCGACGGCACGATCAGTTTGACTTCCAGTTGGCCGTCGTCCAACACATCCATGATCGGATCGCCGACTTTCAAATGTTGATGGCGCTGGGCTTTCAGTTCGGCGACCCGGCCGTCGAACGGTGCGGCGATCTTGCACTTTTCCAGACCGGCCTGGGTCAGCGCCACGTCGGCCTTGGCCTCGCCCAATTTGGCGGCGGCGACTTCGACTTCCAGCACGCTGATCGATTCCAGCTTGGCCAAGCGTTGATCGACTTCGTAGGTCTTGGCCGCGCCCTGCGCGGTGGCGCGGGCCTTTTCCAATTGCGCTTGCTGAATAGAGCAGTCGAAAGCCACCAGCAATTGGCCTTTTTTGAAGCGCTCGCCGTCGCGCACCGTCAATTCCTTAATCACCGCCGCCAGTTCCGCCGACAGCGTGGTGGCGTTGCGCGCGGTCAGTTGCGCGCGGATTTCGGTGTCGGCGGCCGGCTCGGCGCGCAAAATCGGCGCCAACGCCAGACCGACCAACAAAAACCAAGCTTTGCCCATCAGGAATGTTCTCCCTGGCCGGCGGCGGCGGTTTCCGGTGTCGGATCGTCGGTGGCTTGCGATGGAAAGCGGCCTTGCGCCCAATCCTGATCGATCGCTTCGATCGCCCGCGCCAACGTATCGACGCTATCGTCGGCCATCGTCGCCGGCAACGGGTCGAAGCCCAGGGATACATACAATTTACCCAGCGCATCCTGCGAATCCGCGTAACTTTGGTGGCGTTGCAACTCGGACAAGACCGAATCGACCGACGTGCGTATCCGCTCCAGCGAACTCATCGCTTCGGTCAACTCGCTGTTCAACACGTGATGGTGGATCTGCTGATTGATGTCGTCGAGCTCGGACGTCAATTTCAATTGGTTTTCGCTCAGCGCCAATTGCTGCCGGGCCAGCCGCACCTGGGTCAAAATCGCCATGTGCGCGGCCAAGCGCCGCGAGTTGGCCAGCGACTCCTGCGTCTCGGCGGTGGCGATGGCTTGCGGCGCCGACAATAGCTCGAACAGATTCTTGGAAATCTGCGTGCCGATTTCGCCCCAGCTTTGATTCAGCAAATAGGAGTTGGAATCGTAATTGCCGCCCAATTGCACCTCGACGCCGGGCAGCAAGCGCAGCATGGCTTTTTTGACTTCGGCCGAGCCGATCCGAGTTTGATACATTTCCTGACGCAATTCCGGACGCAGTTGCAAGGCCAATTCGTCCAGTTGTTCCTGACTCAACTGCGGCGTGGCGATGCCGGGCCAAGCACCGGCCGCGACATCGGCCAATTGATAGTCCTGATTCGGCGGCAGATTGATCAAGCCGGTCAATTCGGCTTTAGCCAATTGCTGTTGCTCCAACAAGCCTTCCAAGCGGCGGACGATTTCCAGCAGGCTTTTTCGATAGCGCAAGGCTTCCAGAGGCGCCCGTAGTTTTTCCGCCTCGGCCTGGCTGGCGAGTTCCAAGGCGCGGCGGGCTTCGGTCAGCACCGGTTGAATCTTGGCGGTCATTCGCTGCGCGCTCAAGGCTCGCCAATAGGCGCTACGTACGTCCTTCATCAAATTGTGGCTGACCTTGCGCCGGCTTTCTGCGGTCACCAAGGCCTTGTTGCCTTCCTGCTGAGCCCGGAAATAACTGACGCCGAAGTCCAGAATATTCCAGCGCAGACTCAAATCGCCCAGGTAGCGGCTGCGGTCCTGCGAGGTCGAGGTTTCCAGCGATTGCCGGCCGGTCGAAATCGAGCGGCTGGCCGAGGCGTTGAAATTGTCGCGGCTGCGATAGCCGGCCGAAGCCACCACTTCCGGCAACAAATCGAAACGCGCCAGCGTGGCCTGGCCTTCCGCGACCGCCCGTTCCATCATCTTGACCCGATGGTCCAGGTTATATTTGAGTGCCCGCGACATCGCCTGATACAAGGTCAACGGCGCGGTCAGCGGTTCTTGTTGCTTGAACAACTGACTCTGATCGAGACCGATCTGGCTCTGCCGCTCTTGCTGGGTTAGCGGCGAAGGCGTCAGCGAACAACCGGTCAGCCATACGGCACCGATCGCCGCCGCCAACAGGCCGGGATTAAACCGAGGGGTCGGTCGGGAATGGTTTTCAGCCATAGCGAATTCCTGTGTCGATAAAGTCATGCGGCGTCCCGTGGATCGCGGAACGCTCGCGCCAGATGGTTCAATAGGGTGTCGGCATCCCGTAGGGTGCGTTGGCTGCCGAACGCTTGCAATTGGGTGCTTAGCGGCGTCTTGCCAAGCTCGGCGCGCGGCTCTCCGCCACGGCCGGAAGCGGGGCGTCCGCCGCCTTGGCCCGGCCGGCCTTCGCCGGCCCCGTTCTGGCCTTCGCCTCCGCTCCGACCTTCGCCGCCCGTACCCTGGCCCGGCCGGTTCTGCGGTTTCAGCACCACGGTCACGACGGTCTGGTTGCCCCGTCCGTCGGTCGCGGTGATTTTGACGACGGTGTTATCGCCGCCCTGTCCTTCTCGCACGCTCAAGCCGCCGGTCGCGGGATCGAAACGTACCCAACTCGGCAGGCTGGCGCCATTGGCCTGGGTCGCCTGAAAACTGACGCCCGAGCTGGTATCCAGGCTGGACAGTGCTTGAGCCGGCATCGTAAACGCATTGCCGCCATCCGCCGACACGCTGGCCTGCATTTGCAAGGAGGTGGTTTGCCCGCTGGTCGAAGACAAACCGCCGTCGCCAACGGTGCTGGAAAACAGTGAGGTGCCGAAACCCGCGCCGCCACCGGCGCCGAGCCCGCCGCTTAAGCCGGCTCCGCCAAATCCGGAACCCCCGCCTAAACCGCCGGCGGCGCCAGCGCCGATGCCGCCACCCAAACCGCCGCCAGTAGAGCCGCCCGAACCAACCGTGCCGCCGGCGCCGGTCGCTCCGACACCACCAGCGCCGCCAACGCCGCCAACGCCGCCAACGCCAGGACCGACCGCAAGCGGCGCAATCGCGTTGACCGAGGTTTGAGTATTGCCGCCGGCACCACCAGCGGACGAGCCGCCCAAACCACCGAAACCGCCCAGTCCACCGCCAGTTCCCGCGTTAAAGTCCACGGTTTGCGTGGCGTTGGTGACGATGCCTATCGCCACCGCCGCGGTAGGGCTGGAAGTGACTTCCTCGGCGTTGTCCAAGCCGTCGGTGTAACTGGCTGTCACGCTGATGGTTTTATCGACGAAAGCTTGGGTCAGCAACAAGCGAGAGCCGGTCCCCAGGACATTGCCGTCGCCGTCCTTCCAGGTATATACCACGCTACCCTTGCCGTCGGCGTCGCTCAGCGCATCGACGACCGTCAGGGTTTCGCCGGCGGTCGGCGTGCCGCGTATCGTCAACGTGCCGGTCGGCGCGTCGTTGGCATTGGTCAGCGTCACGCTCAGTTCGGTGTCGCGGCTATTGCCGGCCGCGTCGGTGGCGCGCACTGTGATCGAGTGGCTGGCGGCGACTTCGTAATTTAGTTGGCCGCCATCGGCGACGGTGACCGCGCCGGTCGCGGCGTCGATCGCGAAGCGGCCGTTAGCGTCGTCAACCAGACTGTAAACCACCGCATGCAGATCGCTGGCCGTCACACTACCGACCGCCGTGCCGTTCGCGGCATTTTCGGCCACGCTCAAGCTTCCGCTCGCCTCGGCCGGCGCGGCGGTGTCCAACGTGAAGGTCAATGCGACCGACTCAGCCGATGCATTGCCGGCCAAGTCGGTCTGCCGCGCCAACACCGACTTGGCGCCGTCGCCGGCCACGCTAAAACTGTCGCCGCTGCCGGCGACCCAAGTCGTACCGCCGTCGATGCTGTATTCCCAACTGGCGCCGCTTTCCAGAGCGCCCGCATTGACGACGCCATTGTTGGTCAAGCCATCGACGGCACTGGCGCCGCTATCCTCGGCCAAGGCCAAGCTCGGCGCGGCGGAGACTGTATCCAGGGTAAAGGCTAGCGCGGCGGAATTGGCCGAGACATTGCCGGCAATATCAATCTGCCGAACCAACAGCGACTTGGCCCCATCGCCGCTGACGTTAAAGCTGGTGCCGTTGCCCGTCGTCCAGCTCGTGCCGCCGTCGCTGCTGTATTGCCAGCTCGCGCCGCCTTCCAGACCGGACACCGTCACCGCGCCGCTGTTGGTGATGGCGTCGCTGTTACTGGTGCCGCTGTCGGTGGCCAAGCTCAAGCTCGGCGCGGCCGGCGCAGAGGTATCGACCACGATGTCGCGGTTGACACCCAAGGAGTCGGGATCGCCGGGCGCGGCCAAGGTCAATATCGCCGGTAGACTGGTCGAGCTATCCAGTATCGCGCCGCCGCTCAAGGCCAACGCGGTGGTGGCCGCGTAGTCCAGGTCGGCACTGGTGTCGCCGGCTTGCACGACATAGCTGAAACTCAGCGTGGTCGTGCCCGAGCCGCCGCTGAAACTGGCGTTACGGCCGGTATTCAGCGCCAAGGTCGGCGTGCCGGTCACCGTCACGGCCCGGTTGAAGGTCACGGTAATGGTGACGATGTCACCGGCTTTGTAACTGCCGCTGGCGGTCGAAGCCGACACGTCGGTCACTAGCGGGTTGACCAACGCGGTCAGCACCACGTCGTTGCCGGTGCCGCTGGCGTAACGCACGGTATAAATGTCGCCGTTCAACGTCGCGTCGCTGCCCTCGGGTATGCCGTTGAAAGTGCCGGCGCTGCCCGACACCGCGTCGGCGCCGTCGTTGTCGATGATCCGATACGTGGCACCGTTGCTGGCACTGTAAGCGCCGACCCGGCTCACGCTCAACGATCCGCCGTTCAAACTGACGACGCCGTTGACGACGACTTGGTCGAAGTCGGTGCCGGCCACGCCGCCGTCGCCGCCGACTTCGGCGGCCATGTCGCCGCTGAGCCGCAGATTGCCGTTGACGGTCAGCACGCCGATGCCGTTATTGGTGCCGGCCACTCCGGGAGCCAATGTCGCTCCGTCGAGTATCGTCAATTGATTGGTCGAACTGACCGCGAAAATACTGCCGCTGCCGGCCAAGGTCGCCCCGGATTGCACCGAAACGCCACTGGTCCCTCCCAGCGCGCCGGTCACCGCCAGCGCGCCGGCCGATACCGTCGTCGTGCCGCTGTAGGTATTGGCGCCGGATAGCGTCAACGCCGCGCTACCTTGCTTGGTCAACGAGCCGCTGCCGGACAACACGCCGGACAAGGTCGCGGCGGCGCTGTTCGAAACGGTCGCCGCGCCGATCAGGGTTACATTGTTATCGATGTTCGTGGCGGCGCTAATCGACAGCGTGCCGGCGTTCAAGGTCAGATCGCCGCCGCCGAGATTGGCGTCGGAGGCTATCGCCAAGGTACCGCCGCCACGCACCGTGGTTTCTCCGCTATAGCTGTTATTGCCTGACAGGGTCAAAGTGCCGGTGCCGGTTTTAATCAAATTCCCACCAATGGCGCCGTCTTCGACCACCCCGGAAAAGCCGGTCGAGGCATTATTGCCGCCGACGGTCAGGCTGCCGCTGTTCAAGGTCACGCTGCCGGCGCCGGACAGGGAGCCGGCGGTTTCGTTGTCGTATAAAAACAACGTGGCGCCGCCTGCGATGTCGAGCGCGCTATCGTCGCCGATGGCCTCGCCGCCCGAGACCGACAACATGCCGGCCGTTACCGTGGTCGCGCCGCTGTAGGTATTGGTTCCGGACAGTTCCAACTCGTTCGCGCCGGCCTTGGTCAAACCGCCGGCACCGGCGATCGCGCCGGAAAAACTGCTGCCGGTCGCTTGATTGACGGTCAATACCGCGCCGCTATCCAAGCTAATGCCGGCGACCGCCGAACTGCCGCCGGACAGCGTGCCTATCGTCTCGCTAGCGCTGATGCTTAGCGCTCCGGCACCGGATAAGGTCACCGCGCAACTGTCCTTGATCGCCGCGCCGCCTTCAGTCTGCACGGTGCCGCCGGTCACGGCCAGACCGCCGTCCCAATCGCCGGTACCGGACAGTAGCAGCGTGCCGGTCCAGAACTGAGTCAGCGCATAGCTGTTGGCGCCGTCGGTGATGCCGCCGGATAGCGTCAAGGTGTTGCCGCCGGTATCGATCTTGGTGTTGCCGGTCAAAGTGATTAGGCCGCTCAAAGTATTGTCGCCGCCGATGGCGCGGATCGCGCCGTTAGTGTCCGCGCCGACGCCGGCGGCGGAGATCGTGTTGCTGAAGGTCGCCGCGCTCTGTAGGTGCAACGAGGCGCCGTTGGCGATAACCACCCCGCCGCTACCCAGCGCGCCGCTCTTGCTGGTCAGCAGATAACCGGCGCCGATCGCGGTGCCGCCGCTGTAGGTGTTGGCCGAAGCGCCGGCCAGCTCCAGCGTGGAGCCGCCCAGTTTGGTCAGAGCCCCGCTGCCGCTCAGCACCCCGGTGTGTTGCAGGTAGGCGCCGGTATCGACCAGAATCCCGCTGTCCGCCGCCAGCACGATATTGTTGTCGATCGCATTGGGATAGCCGCCGGTCGTCTGCAAGGTACCGCCGCTCAAGGTCAGGTTGCCGGTTCCCAGATTGGCGTCGCCGGCCACCGCCAACGTGCCACCGGCGATGCCGGCGGTATTCAAGCCGGTGCCGCTGGTGCCGCCGGTCGAGGTATTGTTGGTGCCGCCGAGCACCAGTTTGCCGGCGCCGCTTTTGGTCAAATTAGAAACCACGCTACCGTCGTCGGCTAGCGCGGAATTGATGGTCAGCGTATCGCCGGTGCCGACACTGACCCCAATCGCGCCGGCCAAATTCAAGGACTGGCTGGCGATCGTCAGCGAGCGGCTGTCGGTGTCGCTATCCATCGCCAAGGTCACGCCGTCGGCCACGGTATAGGCCCCGCCCAACGTGATGGTGCCGCTCAAGGTTTCGGCGAAGTTGATCGTGGTCGGCCCGGCAATCGTGCCGGCGTAATACAGTGCTTCCCGCAGGTCCAAACCGCCGCCGTCGGCGACGTCGGCATTAAAGCTACTGACCGCATTGCCGTCTATCGCGGTGACGGTCACTGTCAGATCATTAGATACCGTGATCGAGAAGACCTGTTCGACCGAATCGGTGCCGTCGCTGGCGCCGATACGAACCGAATACGTCTGACCGGCGGTCAAAGCCGCGTTGTCGACGCTCAACGTGGTGCCGCTGATTGTAAAACTGGCGTTGTCGGTATCGCCGCTGCCGCTGACCAAGCTATAAGTCAAGGTCTGGCCGGTATCGACGTCGGACGCCGACAGCGTGCCGACCGTGGCGTTGAGCCCGTCGAACACGCTGATCGCGTTGTTGGAAAGTTGCAAATCGGTCGGCGCGTCGTTAATCGAGGTCGCGGTGATCACGGTCGAGCTGTCGGCGGAGCCGCTGCTGGTGCCGTCGTTGCCGGTCAACGTAAACGTGGTCTGGACGGTGCCGGCAGGCACGGCTTGGTTGTCGGTCGGGGTAAACACCAGCGCTTGCAGCAGGGTTTGCAGCGCGCCGGGACTGTTCGCGGTCAAGGTGTAGCTGCCGGCCGAACCGGTCAAACCGCCGCCGGCGCTGCTCAAGGTGCCGTTGGCGCCGGTGTAGCTGATGGTCAGCGTGAACGTGCCCGAACTGTCGTCGGCGTCGGTGTAGGTCACGTTGGCGAACGGCGTGGTCGTGGCATTGTCGTTGACGCTGCCGGCGGTAGTAAAGGTACCGCCCAGGGCCGGCCCCTGGTTGACCGGTCCGGTCAAGCGAAAGTCGTTACTGTTGCTGCCGACCGTGTAACTGGCGGTCAACGCCACCGCGTTAAACGTCACGGTGCCGGCCGCCGCCAAACCGCTAAAGCTGCCGGTGATCGCGTCCGAACCGTCGTTGGAAATCAATGTGAAGGCTTCGCCGCTCGCCGATTTGGTGGCGACATGGGCGCCGGACAAGCTCAGCGTGGCGCCGCTGACATTGACCGCGCCGGTAACCGCCACGCTATCGTAGCTGGCCGAACCGGCAATGTCGGCCGCCAAGCTGCCGCCGGAGGCGATAGTTAAACCGCCGGTCACGGTCAGCGTGCCGACGCCGTCGTTGCTGCCGGCCACGCCCGGCGCCAAGGTCCCGCCCGAAGCGATCGTCAGGCCGCCGTTGACGCTACCGGTGCCGGCCAGCGTGGCGCCGCTGGCCACGTTAACCGCGCCGGCTCCGGCGCCGTTCAAGCTGCCGGTAACCACCAAGGTACCGGCGTCGATCGCGGTCGAACCTGTATAGGTATTGGCGCCGGACAAGGTCAAGCTACCGCTGCCGGCTTTAGCAAAGCCGCCGCTATTTCCGCCGTCCTGCAGAATACCGGAGAACGTGGTCGAAGCATTACCGGCCACCGTCAGCGTGCCGCTGTTCAGTGTCACGGTGCCGGCTCCGGCCAGCGAGCCTATCGTGTCGTCGATGGCGTGCAGATTCAGAATGGCGCCGGAAGCCACGGTGACGGCGGTGGTATCTGCCAGCACCGAGCCGCTGCCGGACAAGGTCAGCGTGCCCGCCGAAATCGTCGTGGCCCCCGTGTAAGTATTGGTGCCGGACAAGTCCAATTCGCCGCTACCCAGCTTGGTCAGGCCGCCGCTGCCGCTGATTACCCCGGAAAACGCCCCTGACGATGCCGAATCGCTAGTCAGCGTGAAGGATTGCAGATCGATATTACCGCTGCTGTAGCTATTGATTTGGCCGACGCTGACATCCGACGCTAACTGGTAGGAGCCGCCGTTCAGCGCCAGTTCGGGCGTGCCGCTCAGCGTACCGGACAACACCACCGTACCGCCGGACGCTTGGAGACGCGACGTGGCGGTCAAGGCATTCGTCCCGGACAGGGCCAAGGTCAGCGTTCCGCTGCCGACTTTGTCGACGGTCGCGCCGCTACCGGTGATCGTGCCGGTAAAACTGGTGCTGGTGTTGTCGCCGCCGATTTCCAAAGTGCTGGAGGTCAAGGACACCGCGCCGGCGCCGGCCAACGAACCGATCCGGTCGCTCGCAGACGATAGCGTCAAGCTAGCGCCGCTGGCCACCGTCACCGCCGAGCTGTCGGCGATTCGGTTGTTGCCGCTGGTGGTCAAGGTACCGGCCGAAATTGTGGTCGCACCGGTATAGGTGTTGGTGCCGCCCAAGGTCAAGGTACCGGAACCGGTCTTGGTCAAACCGCCGCTACCGCTGATGACGCCGGTAAAACTGGTGTTGGAGCCGTCCCCGGCCGTCAACGTAAAAGCCCCGAGCGCAATATTGCCGGCGCCCGCCAATGAACCGATGGTTTTGGCGGCACCCAGCGTCAGCGTGGTCCCGCTAGCAAGCGTGACCGCGGTATTGTTGGCGATGGCACTCCCGTTATTTAACGTTAACCCGCCTAGCGACAGCGTGACGGCGCCGGTCAAGGTATTCGCGCCCGACAGCGTCATCGTGCCGCCGCCGGTCTTGGTGAACAGACCGCTGCTATTACTCAAGACACCCGAGAACGTCGTATCGACGCCGCTGTTGATGGTGCGTGCCGCATTGCCGAAATCGACGTTGCCGGTAAAGGTCAACGCAAACGAGCCCGACATCGTCACATCGCCGCCGAGCGTGATCGCGTTGGCTATGCTGCGCGCCGTGGTGGTCGAACGCAGCTTGCCGCCGTTCCAGGCCAGCGCGCCGGTCCCCAGCGCGCTGTCCGACGCGATGTCGATGATCGTGTTGTTCAACGTAATGGTGCCGCTGTAACCGGTGTTGGTACCCGCTAGCTTCAGCACGTTGCCCGCGCCCCCGCCGACCGAGATGCCACCGGTACCGGTCAGATTACCGTTCAGCGTGATGTTGCCGGCCGTGGTATTGAACGCGCCGCCGTTGGCGGTGACCGATACCCCAACCGAGGAGGTAATACCCCCGGCGCTAGCCGCCAAGGTACCGCCGTCCATGACCAGCGAACCGGCGCTACCTAGACTGGCGGTTTGCAACGTGCCGCCGGACAAGGTCAGCGCGCCGCTGAAGGTGTTGCTACCCGACAAAATCAGGGTGCCGCTGCCGGCTTTGGTCAATCCGCCGCTACCGGAGATTCCGCCGGAAAACGTGGTTGACGAATTGTCGCCGCCGGCGGTCAGGGTATTGGAGCCAAGAACGACGCTACCGGCCCCGGCCAACGAACCGATCGTCTCGGATGCGTTGAGACTCAAGGTGCTGGCCACGCTGACCGCGCTGGTGTCGGCCAAGGCGCTACCGCCGCTCAAAGCCAGCGTGCCGGCCGACACGGTGGTCGCGCCGGTATAGGTGTTGGCGCCGCTCAGTGTGAAGGTGCCGCTACCGGTTTTGGTTAAGCCGCCGGTTCCGCTCAGCACGCCGTCGAAACCGGTCGAGGTGGCGTCGCCGCCGGTCGTCAACGTGAACGAACCGAGATCGAAGCTGCCGGTCACGCCGCTGCCGCTCAACGACCCGATGGTTTCATCCGCGCCCAGCGTGACGGCCAGACTTGCGCCGTTGCCCAAGGTCAGCGCGCTGGCGTTGGGGATCGCCGCGCCGCCGTTCAGAGTCACGGCGCCGTTACTGAACGAAGTCGCTCCGCCGTATGTATTGCTGCCTGACAGCGTCAAGGCACCGCCGCTGATTTTACTGAGACTGCCGCTGGCGCCGGATATATCGGCGGACACGGTCAAGGCGGCGCTAGCGCCGAGCAAATTCAAGGTGCCGGACCCGGCCAGTACCAGACCGCCACCGCCGCTACCGGCTATCGTCACGGTCTTTGCCGCTTGCAAGGTCACCGTATCGCCGGCACCCAAGGTTGCGGTGGAGCCGGTTAAGGTCAGCGTGGTGCCGCTGGTCAAATTGCTTAGAATCACGCTATCCGCGCCGGCCTGGGCCGTCGAGCGCGCCAACGCTTCGCGCAAACCGAAGCCGTCGGCGGCGTCGTTACCGCTGTCGTCGCTGGTCTGGGTCACGTAAATACTGGAACTGGTCACACTGACATCGGCATTCGTCGTCGCGGTACCGTCGCTCAACGCGAAACGGATCGTGGCATCGCCGAACGGGGTGCTGTTGGCGTATTGAATGCCGCGCATCACCGCTTGCACCAACGCGGTGGTGGCATTGGCGTTGAAGTTGATCGTCAACACCCCGCCGGTATTGGTGTAAGTAGCGAAGGTGGTCGCGCCGCCGGTTTGCAACGCCGAACCGGTATCGCTGAAACCGCTGGCATTAAAGCTGTAGACGTCGTTGCTAGTGGCATCGGCGATACTGGTATCGCCGATCTTGCCGCGCTGCACGGTCAACGAAGCGCCGTTCCAGCCGCTCACGTCGTTTTCGGCATCGGAAACGGTCAAATTGCCGCTGGCATCGAGGGTCACGGTGCCGGACAAGGCCACGCTATCGCCGTTCAAACCGCTAATCACCGCCGCCGAATTGATGCCGGAAACAGTGATGCCGTTGCCACTGGTATCGGCAATACTACCGCCGGTGATTGGCCCGTTCCAATTATCGGCCCCCGCCAAATTGTAAGTCGTGCTGCCGCTGGAACTGGTGCCGTTTTTATCAAGCAGGGTGTTGACCTGGGCCTTGTCGGTGGCCGACAACGTCAACGTGAACGCAGTCGCCGAAGTGATCTCCACGTCGCTGGTGTCGGTCAAGGTGTAGCTGCCGCCTTGACCAGTCAACGTAAACAACGAAGCGTCGATATCGTTGGTCGCGCCGCTTTGCTTGACCAGATGGGTGCCGGTCACGACCAACAAGCCGGTCGCGGTGTCGTAGGTCGCCGAGGTCAAGGTCGGCGTTTGGGTACTGCTGACGGTAACGCCGTTGCCGGTGGTATCTGCGGATGCCGAGGCGGTGCTGTCCCAATTCGCCGCGCCGGCCAGATTGTAGGTGGTCGCGCCGGCGGACGCGGTCCCGTCCTTATTCAGCAGGCCTTCGACGTTGAGCTGATCGGTGGCATCCAAAGTAATGCTAAAACTGGTGGAACTACTGGCGGTCACCGTGTAACTGCCGGCCAAGGTATAGGTATTGCCGCCCTCGCCGGTCAGTGTCAGCTTGGTGGTATCGATGCTGTCGCCGGTGGTCATATTAGCGCCGGTGACGGACAGCACGTTGGTGCCGGCGTCGTAGGTAGCCGACGTAATCGACGCCGTCGGCGAGGGCGGCGTCCAGGCGGCCGTGCTACCCGGCCCGTCTAGCCATTCGGTGCCGGCGTTACCGCCCGACCCGGAGGCGCCGGGGTTACCGCCCGAGGACGTTCCGCCGGCACCGCCGCCTCCGTAATTCGAGGTGTGGGTAATGGTAGCGTTTTCGTATTTGAAGGCACCATTGTTGTAGATTCCGCCGACGCCGGCTCCGCCGTCGCCGCCATCGACACCGTAACCACCCGCACCGCCGCCGCCGGCGCCGAGATTGTTGGTGATCGAGGTCGACGCCATGTACACCGTTGCGCCGGAACCGATTGCTAAAGCGCCGGCGCCGATCCCGCCCCGGCCAACCACCGCGCTGCCGCTGCCGCCTGAACCGTATCCGCCGCCGCCGCCGCCGATAAAATTCAGTCCGCCCGAGCCGGCGGTTCCCCCGGTTCCGCCCGCATTGGCACTACCGCTGGTTCCCCCCGCGCCGCCGGCGCCACTGGCGCCACTGCTACCGCCCCGGCCAGAGGCGCTGGCAACCCCGTTAACACCGCCATTTCCGCCAGTACCCGCGGAACCCGAGGCGCCAGGTGTAGTATTATTAAAAGCCCCTCCGGTTCCGCCGACAGTCGTCCCCCAACCGCCGCCGCCGCCGCCGCCGTAACCGTAAGACCCGTTGTCACTACCGCCGTTGCCGCCGCCGCCGGCCGCGACGTTGCCGGTGATTGTCGAATGCAAAAATGTGGCCGTGGTGCCCGCGCCGGTCACCGAGATTCCGGCGCCCAACGCATCGCCGCCGTTGACGCTGTTATACGCACCGCCGTCGCCCGAAACCAAACCGTGGGTGATCGTCAAACCGTCGACGGTCACGTTGCCGCTGGTAATCGACAGCACCCGGCTGTGGTAATTGGCATCGACGGTAACATCGGCACTACCGTTGTCGTCCAGATCGCCGTCTATCGTCAAATTTTGGCTGATACTTAACTGGCCGCTGGACAAGGTAATCGTCATTCCGGCGTTGAACGTAATCGTGTCGCCGGACGACGCCGACGCAATCGCCGCGCGCAACGACCCGGCACCGCTATCGTTATTGTTGGTCACGGTGACCGTCGCCAGCGCGTAATCGTAGTCGGCCATGGCCGAAGCGGAAAACGCCGCGGGTGCCGAGACGTCGCCGGTGCGCACTTCCAAATCCCAATCGCCGCCAGCGCCGGTGCGGTTGTCGGACACCGCCACGTCGGCCCCGGTCAGATCGGCCAGGGTCCGGGCAAACGTAGCGCCGTCGGCGCCCCTGCCCAGGTTGCAGGAATAGACTTGCAGATCGCCGTCGGCCGCCAGCGCTTGGCCTATCGTATCGAGTTGAGCGGCGTAGCCGCCGATTGAATCATTGTTCAGCCAGGCATTGCCCAACCAAACGTTGGCCTCGCCGCCCTCGGCGACAATGGAAATCGCCGAAATGTCGCGGCGATCCGCCAAATAGTCGGCCATCTGTTGCACGCCGTCGCGGCCGGCCTCCAACATTACGACTTCGGCGCGCGGATCGGCGCCGGCCAACAAGGTTTCGGCGTCCCTGACCCGGCTGTCGACGAAGATGACGGCGGTAGGCCGGGCGGCCGTCGCTTCCGGGAATTGGCAGGCGGCCGCCGCATCCAGCAAATGTTGAGCGTCCAGCGCCGAAGGCGGCTGATCGGCGGTCGGCGGCGCGTCCGCTTGAGCGGCGTCGGCGCTGACCGCCGCCGCGCCGTCGAACAGGATGCGCGGTTCCAAGGCCCAGGCACGTAGCGGTGCCGCCTTGGAACGATGGCGAGTCCCGGCGGGGCGAATACGCTCGAATAGTTTCATGGTCTTGCTCCCCAAAATCGACGGTCAATCAAACGGATTTCGCCAGCGGCCGAGCGGCGGCCGGTTGCGCGGAAACAACGTGGGCGCGACTGCCGCGGCCGTCGCGCCAGAACGCCATATCGGCGTATTGCTCGAACAGATCCGGCGGCAGAATGGTCGCCCGGTTCTCCAAGGTCACTCGAGGTCGAATGCTGTGCAGGCCGGACAAGCCCAAATTGTTGTCGAAGGCCGGCGCGTCGTACTGCAGATTCGCGAAATCGTGCGGATACGCGGGCTCGCCGAGAAAATCGTAAATCAACGGCATCACCTTCTCGGGCGCCCGAGCCAGCAAATCGTAGTCGACGACCAGCAGCGAAGCGGCCTGCTCGCCGTAAAACGCTTCCTTCAGCGCCGACCAGGCAAAACCGACCAGGCGATTGCGCTGCGCCAAGGTTTCCACCCGGCTATACACGGTATTGCGCTCGACGTCGTCGGCGAACAAGCGGCTGTTTTCATAGGGGCTGGCCCGGTACAGCCGCTCCAGACTGTCCATGACCCAGGCCACGTTGCGGACGCAGGCAATGATCTTGGCGTCCGGGAACAAATCCAGCAGTGCCGGCAAGCGGCCGCACCAAGCCCGGTTGGTATCGAACACCACATCCTTGCCGGTTTCCTCGGCGTAATAACTGTCGAACAAACCGCGCAGCAGGCGGCGGCGTTGCGCGGTGGTCACGACCGGCCCCCACTCGCTACCGGCGCTGACCTGATCGAGCAAACCCGAAAAAAATGCGCCGACCGGACTGGTCATACCGGCTTGAAAGCGCGGATTCTGTTTCAGAATAGCGGCCAGCAGCGTCGAACCGGAGCGCGGCAGGCCGGAAATAAAGTGGTAACGATGACTCATTGCGAACCCAGCACCAAGGCGCGGGCCGTCGCGTCGACAACCCGCGGCATATCGATATTTTTCATCAGCACAGTGTCGGTAACAAGTTCGCGAACGGGTAATGGGTTCGAAAAATAGTCGCAGACCGCGACCTTGTCAACCGCGCGGCGCATTCAAGCCGAACATCGGTATCGGATCTCACAGTAGCCTAGCTTTTCCGTTAGGAACGATTATGCTTAATGTCGCTTACGCTTTACAAAATTTCGGCGTTCGCCCGGAGAACAAGCTTGGCGGCTTTTTCCCGGCTATTTTTCGCAAAGACCCCAGGAGGTCCATCATGGCTGATCCATTTTTAGGCGAAATCCACATCTTCGGTTTTGCATATGCCCCGCAAGATTGGGCGTTCTGCAACGGCCAGCAAATGGCGATACAACAACAAAATGCACTGTACGCGCTGCTTGGGACAAGATTCGGCGGCGACGGCCGTAGCTTCTTCAATTTACCCAATCTGCAAGGCCGGGCGCCGATTCATTTCGGCGCCAATCCGCTGTCCGCTTCGCAACCTTACCAGATGGCGCAAACCGGCGGCACATCTGGCGCCACGGTCCAAACCCAAACCGCGTTTAGTTTGACCACCGCCAATTTGCCGTCTCATACCCACGCCGCCGATCTATCGCTAGCCGGCGTCAACGCCGCCACGGCCGTCAAGGTCTCCACCGGCGCCGGCGGCGGCGTTAATCCCGATGCCAACGCCACGCTGACTAACGCCCCAAACGGCCAGACCTCGGCCGCGGTGTTTCTGCCGGCCGCCACGCCGCAAACCAACCCGATCACGCTGGGCGGAGTGACGACCACTTTGAGCGGCAACGGCACGGTCACGGTCGGTAATACCGGCGCCGGCGCCCCGGTCAGCGCACCCCTGAACTTCAGCGTCCCGGCCGCGATGTCTCCCTATCTGGCGCTGAACTTCTGCATCGCGCTGAACGGCATTTTCCCGATGCAGCAATGAGTACCGCGAATCCTGATCCAAAAAATGCACCGATCGCCGACTTGAGTAGCGGACATTTCCTGCCCTATCTCGGCCAAACTTGTCTGTTGGAAAGCGGCGCGGTGACGATCGCCACGGTCCTGGCGCGTGTCGACGAAAAACCCGGCGCCCGCTCGCCGAGCGGCGACCGGGACAGCCGCATGCCGTTCGCGCTGCTACTGAAAGGCGACGCCGATTGTCCGTATCTGGACGGTGTGTTTACGATGCGCATCGCCCAAGCGTTCGAGGTTCCCGGCATTTACCTGAGCCGGGTCTTGAACGCCGGCCCGCAACCGGCGGCGTTGTTTCAAGCAGTGTTTAACTGACATGAGCGCGCATACCTACCGACGCGAACGGCGAAAAAGCTCGGTTCAACCCCAGCGGCGACGGCGATGGCGCTAGCGCCATCGCCGGCCGGCTTGAATCTGAGGCCGCAACGCGACAATGACGCGACCTTTCTAGCCGGCCTGTACCACAGCTTGCGCGACGACTTGCGCCTGCTCGACGCCGAGCGCGATTTCGTCGAGGAACTGATCGAAATGCAGTTTCGCGCCCAGCGCGAAGGCTACGGTCAACAATTTCCGAACGCGATGTACTTCATCATCGAAATACATAGCCAAGCTGTCGGCCGGGTCGCCGTCGATTTCGGCCACAACGAAGTGCGTTTGATCGATTTAGCCTTGCTGCCGGCCGCCCGAAATCGCGGCCACGGTCGGGCGGTGATTCGCGCCTTACAGCAGGCGGCCGGACAGGCCCATGCGCCGTTGACGTTGGTCGCCGCGCTGGACAACCCCGGCGCCTTGGCGTTTTACGCCAAGCTGGGCTTCGGGCTGGCTAGAACCAGCGACAGCCACGCCTTACTGGTTTGGTATCCGGGCGGCGCTTGACTCCCGTCCGGCCTAGTGACGGTTTTGATTGCGCCAGTTATCGACGATGCCTTCCACGTCCAAATCGTCCGGGCCTTCCCGCCAAGCGGTGAAGTAATCGACGTCGTTACTTTTGGGTTCGGGATTGGGCCGGTAGATTTGCACCCGGGTCGGCAGCGGTGCCGCCTCGCCTAGCACCAGGGCCTCGCCGCGCCCCAACGAACTGAGAATGTCGGCCAGATCGCCCTCGGCTTCCGGCACCAGACCGCGTATGTATTGCTGGTCGTCCGGATTGGTGGTGCGTAAACAGATATACGAACTGCATTGCGCCAGCATGGTTTCCGACAACTCGGTCGGCCGCTGGCTGACCACGCCGATCGACACCCCGTATTTGCGGCCTTCCTTGGCGATCCGCTCCATCATTTTGCGGGTGCCTTCGAACTGGCTGCTTTTTTCGCGCGGAATATAGGCGTGGGCTTCCTCGCAAATCAGCGTGATCGGGAATTCGCGACGGCGCGGATTCCAGTAATTGAACTCATACGCCAGCCGGCCGACTTGCGCCGACACCGCCGGCCGCACGTCGGTCGGCACCGAGCTGAGATCGACGACAGTGATATTGGCCTTCTTACGGCCCAGACCGACGAACTCGCGCAGCAATTCGGCCATGCTGTCCGAGGTGTTGCGCTTTTTCGGTTTCAATAAAAAGTCGTAGCGCACGTCGTTGAAGCGGCTTTGCATCCGCACCAAAAATTCGTCGAACTGGCCGAACAAGGCGCCCTTGGTCTTGCCGAAGTCCTTGCGTTCCTCGTTGGCGGCCTTGAACTGCATGTACAGCTCGGCCAGCGAGAAGAAAATCGGCGTATCGATGGACACCACGCCCAAGCCGACATTCTTGGCTTCCTTACGCTTGAGCTGCTGCAAAATCTCGCGCATGAAGGCCATTTGAATCGACGAACCGGGATCGTCGCGGTCGATGAACAAATCCACCAGCTCGGCGTAAGTCATCATCCAATACGGCATTTCCAATTCCATCGCGTCGACGTAATTGACGCGCTCGCTGGGGAAGGCCGACTCGATACGGCCGTCCGGCGTCTTCCAGCAATATTCGCCGTGCAGGTCCAGCATGATCAAATGGGTCTTCGGCATCGCCGCGATCGTGTGTTGGATCAGACTGGTCACGGTCCACGATTTGCCGGAACCGGACTGGCCGACGATCGCGAAATGCCGGCCGAACAAGGCGCGCGGATCGAGGCTGAGATGGTAATCCTTGTGACTGGCGAGCTGGCCGATGAAAAATTGGTAGTCGCGGAACTTGGAAAAAATCGCGTTGATCTCGGCCAAGCCCACCGCATACACCGCCGCGCCGGGCGTCGGATAATGGCGCACGCCGCGGATGAACACATTGCTTTCGTTCAGCTCGCCGACCGGAATCAACGCGATAAAGCGGTCGGTGGCGCGGTTGCCGGCCTGATCGAAGCGGTCGCGCTCCCACATCTTGAAGACCAACGCCAGCACCCCGATATGCGATTGGCGAATCACCACGTAGGAACCCAAATGGCCGGCCAGAATCTCTTCATCGCCCAACCGGATGATCGGCGCCGCGGTAGCGTGCTCCTCGACGATGCGGGCGTCCATGCCGTCGGCGCGCACCTCGGTCAAATAGGCGATCAGGATGTTGTCGGTGGTGTCACTCATGGCGATCTCGGCTGCGGAACAAGCTGGGCTAAGCTTAGCCGAAAATTTTCCGCCGACGCCGCCGGCTCTGTCGGCGATACGCCAAACCGGATCGACATTGCCGACAATGCCGGAACCGACCGACGGCCGGAAACGCCGGGGCTCGCGGATTCCCGGCGCTTCGGCGCCGAACGGCGCCGGGCGCGGATATTGCTTGGCCTATAGTAGGTATGCTTAACTCGGCCCCATTGCCGACCGGCAAATCCGGTCCACCATTCGGAGTTTTAAAGGCCGGGGTCGGTAGACGGCAAGCGCTCAGCGATCTGTTCCCCAGTTTGAGAAAGAGGGGGTAGTTCTTGTCAGATTGGAAGAAAGACCGTCATACCCGCCGGGAAGCGGGTATCCAGTGCCATGGATGGCGAGCTTCGAACCCTCCATGGCGGCTAGATTCGCTCCGCGCTCTAACGGGTCCGGCAATCCATGTCGGAATGACAGCCTTCGGTAAGGGGAAGCCTGAAATCTAACCAAGTTGAATTAAGTGAGGGGCAGAATGAGCGGAGATAAAAACCAATGCGTTACCTTGTAATTCCCCCTCACCCCGCCCCCTCTCCCGTGAGGAGAGGGGGCTTTTCCGGCACCCCCAAACGGGGAAACCGGAATTAAGGCCGCTGGAGAAGCCCAGCCAAATAGTGACAGGCCGGGTGAATCTCCGCCGGCAGCACGCTGAAATGGGCTTAAACCCTGCATCAACCACTTCGATGAGGTCAACATGAAAATCGGCATACCCAAGGAAATCAAACCCAACGAAAACCGGGTCGCGCTGGTGCCGTCCGGCGCGGCCGCACTGATAAGCGCCGGCCACCAGGTCGTGATCGAGACCGGCGCCGGCGCCGGCGCCGGCTTTGCCGACGAACTCTATGTCGCGGCCGGCGCCGAACTGGCCCCGGCCGCCGCGCCGGTGTGGGACAGCGCCGACCTGGTCGTCAAGGTCAAGGAGCCGATTGAGCCGGAATGGTCGCTGTTACGTCCTGACCTGACCGTCTTCACCTACTTTCACTTCGCCGCCAACCGCCGCTTGACCGAAGCGCATCTGGCCTCCGGCGCCACCTGCATCGCCTACGAAACCGTGCAATTGCCGCATGGCGAGTTGCCGCTATTGACCCCAATGTCTGAAGTGGCCGGCCGCTTGGCGGTGCAGGAAGGCGCGCATTATCTGGAAAAGCTCTACGGCGGGCGCGGCGTGCTGCTGGGCGGCGTGCCCGGCGTGGCGCCGGCCAAGGTCGTCATCCTCGGCGGCGGCGTGGTCGGCACCCATGCCGCCAAAATGGCCGCCGGCTTGGGCGCGCAAGTCACGATATTGGACCTGTCGCTGGACCGCCTGCGCCACCTCGCCGACATTCTGCCGCCCAACGTGCAACTGCTGTATTCCAGCCGCCACGCGATTCTGGAACACATCGCCCAAGCCGACCTGGTCATCGGCGGCGTACTGGTCACCGGTGCCGCCGCGCCGAAACTGATCCGCCGCGAAGACCTGGCGACGATGCAGCCCGGCGCGGTCATCGTCGACGTCGCGGTCGATCAAGGCGGCTGCGTGGAAACCACCCACCCCACCACCCACGCCGACCCGGTCTATCTGGTGGACGGCATCGTTCATTACGCGGTCGCCAACATGCCGGGCGGCGTGCCGCGCACCTCGACGCTGGCCCTAACCAACGCCACCCTTCCCTACGTGCTGCAACTGACCAACAAGGGTTGGCAAGCCGCGCTGCGCGACAATCCGGCCTTGCTGAAAGGCCTGAACGTGGTCGCCGGCCACGTCACCCACCCCGGCATCGCCGACGCTTTCGGCATGGCGTGTTTGCCGCAAGAACAGTTTTTACAGTGAAAGTCATGTTGGGAGCGGCACCTTCGCCGCGACCAGGACGCCGCTCCCGCCGACTACCCGCCATTGCTTGGGACGATACGGCGGTTTCATGATCGTCGCTAGGTAAGTCGTTGGGCGCGGAAAGGAACCTGCCCGGCTTCGTCGCCGCTCGACCTGCGGTCGCTGCCGGCGCCGGCGTCAAGCCGAAGCGACCGACTTCACCTTGCCGCTGGACATCCCACGCCGCTTCGGTAGACTGCCGGCTCTGACCGAGCAGGAGGACAGCAGATGCAGGCAAGCGACACAGTAACGGACAACCCACTCGCGGCGACGGTCTGGCAAACCAGCGCCGACCAAACCTGGCTATTCGAACGGCAATTCGAAACGCTGGCCTTCGAGAGCGAAGGCGACGACATCGAGCAGCCGACCATCACCGTCAATCCCGACCAACGCCGCCAAACCATCGAAGGATTCGGCTACACGCTGACCGGCGGCAGCGCCATGCTGATCAGCCGGCTACCGGCCGCCATCCGGCAAGCCTTGCTCGAAGAACTGTTTTTGCCGGACGGCGACGGCATCGGGGTCAGCTTTCTGCGCGTCAGTATCGGCGCGTCGGACTTGAGCGAGCGCAGCTATTCCTACGACGATCTGGCCGACGGCGAAACCGATTTCGAACTGGCCCGATTCGATCTACAGGCCGGCGACCGCGAAGTCGTGCCCTTGCTGCAAGACATTCTGGCCTTGAATCCGGCCATCAAAATCATCGCCACGCCCTGGTCCGCGCCGCGCTGGATGAAAACCAACGCCGCCTGGGTCGGCGGCAGCCTCAAACCGGAATGCCAACCAGTCTACGCCGCCTATTTCGTTAAATACCTGTTGGCGATGCGGGAGCACGGCATCGCCATCCACGCCGTCACCCCGCAAAACGAACCGCAAAATTACAAAAACGACCCCAGCATGGTCATGAGCGCCGAGGAACAGGCCGACTTCGTCAGGCTGCATCTGGGGCCGGCCCTGGCCGAGGCCGGTCTGGCCGAGGTCGAGGTATTTTGCTGGGACCATAATTGCGACGTCCCCGAATACCCGCTGACCGTGTTGGCCAACGACCAGGCCCGTGCCTATTTCAGCGGCTCGGCCTGGCATTTGTACGGCGGCGACATCGCGGTGCTGTCGCAAATCCACGCCGCCCACCCGGACAAAAAACTATATTTCACCGAACAATGGGTAGGCTCGGACGGCCAATTCGGCGGCGACTTGCTGTGGCACGTCAAAAACGTGCTGATCGGCGCTAGCCGCCACTGGGCCGGCGTCGTGCTGGAATGGAACCTGGCCTCCGACCCGCACTGCCGGCCGCACACCGCCGGCGGCGAAGCCCGCTGCGTCGGCACGCTGACGATAGACGGCGACCAAATCACCCGCAACGTCGCCTACTACATCATCGCCCACGCCGCCAAATGGGTCCGCCCCGGCTCGCTGCGCCTGGAAACCGACGCCGACGCACTGCCTAACGTCGCCTTCCTGACCCCGGACGACCGCATCGTATTGATCGCCCTAAACGACACTGCCGAGACCCGCGACTTCCGGATTCGCTACCGCGACCTCAACGCCGCCGCCAGCCTGCCGGCAGGGAACGTGGCGACGTATGTTTGGCCGGTTTAATGCCGTCAAGCGTGAGCAACAGGTGTGCGTTTTGACTGGAATGCCGAAGCTCGACCTAACACCGACAGCCCAACCTTCCCACTTCGGCGGTACCGACTCGGGCCGAATCGCGCCAGCTCCTCTCCAGGCTCACGCCTAAACTAGGGCGCAACGGAAACCCAGGGAGTACCAGCGGAAGTTGGGAACGTTATGGATGCGAACGGCACAGCGGCAGCTCCTAGGGCCATTGAGCCAAGCCCCGCCGCGAACCACGCGATCCCCACCGTATTCCAGCGGACCAAGCGGATTGAATTGCGTTTCCGGACCGTAGTCTCTGTAACCGTCCGCGCACCATTCCCAGACATTACCCAACATGTCGTAGAGGCCCCAGGGATTGGGCTGCTTACGGCCTACTTCGCGCGTGCCTGACCGCGGATTGGGATATTGCATATCCGGCCAAGCGGACGAATCTTCACCTTCCGCCAAATCGTATTCGACGCCACTATTGCCGGTATACCAGGCAATCCGATCGAGGGCTGGTGCGTTACATTCGCCCAGAATGTCGATAGCCCCTGAATATAAAGCAGTGTTGGTGCCGGCCCGACAAGCGTGCTCCCACTGGGCCTCGCTGGGCAGGATCAGATTTAAGCCTGGCACGCGCTCGTTAATGCGTTGCAGGAAGGCTTGCACGTCGTCCCAACTAACGTTTTCCACCGGCCGGTTGCGGCTTTTAAATCGGCTGGGGTTGCTATTCATCACCGCTTCCCACAACGCTTGCGTACAGGGCATATCGAACAGCCAAAAGCCTTGGCTGAGGTAAACCTCGTGCTGGGGGTGCTCGGCTTCGAACCATTTGCGTTCAGAGTCTTGTCTCGCCAAGCTTTCGGTTTCATGTTCGGCCGAACCCATCAAAAACCGACCCGGCGGTATCCAGCGCAAACGCTGAGTTACGTCGCCTAACGTGAAGGCGGCAAACACGCCGTATTCGTCCTGCCCCCAGGCGCAGGCCCATTCGGGCGGATTACCGGAGACCAAAGGGTGCCAGGCGGTGTCGATGGCTAGCGGCGTTTGCATGATGAATCTCTACTTTTAGTTTTAGCCTGGCTCCCGCGCGGGGCTAGGCAACGATGAAAAAGAGGCACCGAGCCGAAGCAACGGCCAACTTTGATTCCGCTCAGCCGAGGTTGTCGTAAAAGCCCCTTCTCCTTGCGGGGAAGTCGCAAGGTAACGCATTGATTTTTACCCCCTCACCCTGCCCTCTCCCGCAAGGAGAGAGTTCTGTTTTGACGTTTACGACAGCCCCCAGCCGCCGCTATCCAAAGCAACGTTGCGGCACTGTCGCAGCCCGGCCTGTTCCGCTCCGCGGGCCGGGCCGCGCCATTATATCGTCCGCTCCGCACCCGACTCATTCTTGAACTCGGGCGCAACGGAAACCCATGTAGCTGCGACGTTCGACAGGATCGTAAAGGTTGCGATAGGCACAGCGGCAGTACCTAGCGACGTTAAGCCAAGACCCGCCGCGAACCACGCGCGGCCCGCCTGCTTCGTCATCTTCCCAAGCCCGGCCATCGCCGGGCGCGCCCTCGTAACCCGCGTGCCAAGCATCCTGGGTCCATTCCAAGACATTGCCCAGCATATCGTACAAACCCCAGGGATTGGCCAGTTTGCCCCTCACTGGGTGCGAGCCGGCCTTGGCATGGGGATATTGCATTTCCTCCCAGTCCGAAGTATCAAAGCCATCTTCCAAATCAAACTGTTCGCCGCTGTTGCCGCCATACCAGGCAATCGTGTCCAAAGCGGGGGCGTTGTTTTTGCCAATGAAGTCGATCGGCCCGCTGTAAAGCGCGGTGTCAGTGCCGGCCCGGCAGGCGTATTCCCATTGCGCTTCGCTGGGTAGGCTCAAAGCCAGTCCCGGCAATAGCTCATTGATCCGGCCTAGGAAAGTCTGGACATCATCACAACTGACCTGCTCTACCGGCCGCTCCGAGCTCTTAAAATAACTGGGATTATCGCCCATCACCGCCTGCCACAGCAGTTGGGTACACGGCGTGTCGAACAGCCAGTAGCCTTGTGATATCGTCACCCAGTGTTGGGGACCTTCGTCATCCCAGCGCCCCGGCTCGTGGTCCGGAGAACCCATCATAAAACGCCCCGGTGGTATCCAGCGCAGGCGCTGCACGACCGGTTGGCCTTGTGCGGGTTGGATGGCAAACTCGGCCCACAGACCAAAACGGTCCCTGCCCATGGCTGTGGCCCAATCCGGTTTGATTATGGGTTGGACGGTCAGGCTGCCACAGTCGGTAATCAGGGTAAAACCCCGAGCTTTCGGTAACATCAAGGATGCCGTGGCATCGCTGCTCGGCCTGACCACGCGGCTAGAGTCCGCCGTTGCGGCTAGCGCGGCGTCGGCGACTGCCGGTTCGCCCCGGCTACGCGCCTCGAAGCGAATCGGGCCCAGCCTGTTCCGCTCCGCGGGCCGGACCCGCTCCGCTTCGTGCGCTCCGCGCTCACCGGTCTGAACTCGGGCGCAACGGAAACCCAGGCCGTCGCCGCTCACGTCGGGATCGATGCGGCCGCGACAGGCACACCGGCAGCTCCCGGCGCCGTCGTCCCAAGACCCGCCGCGAACCACGCGAGGCCGGTCCGCTTCGCCAACTTCCCGAGCACGGCCATCACCGGGCGCGCCGTCGTAACCCGCGTGCCAAGCATCCTGGGTCCATTCCAAGACATTGCCGTGCATTTCATATAAACCCCAGCGATTGGCGGGCAGGCTGGCCACCGGCACGGTCTTACCCCTGTACTCGCCCTTCGCGCCGTCGGCATAAGGAGAGTTGCCATCGTAGTTCACCTGATCAGGCGTGATGTTATCGCCAAAGGCAAACGGGGTGGTAGTGCCCGCCCGGCAGGCGTATTCCCATTGTGCTTCGCTGGGCAAACACAGATGTAAACCGGGCAGCAATTGGTTCAGGGCCTGGATGAAAGCTTGAGCATCAAGCCATGAAACGTTTTCAACCGGACTATATTTGCCTGCATGCCCGAAAACGTTGGGATTGTTATTCATCACCGCCATCCAAAGCCAATCGGTGCAGGCAGTGTCGAACAACCAAAAACCTTCTTTGAAGGTAACCAAGTGTTGGGGACCTTCATCATCAGAACGCTCTGCCTCATCGGGCGGCGACCCCATCAGAAAACGGCCCGGCGGTATCCAACGCAGTTTTTGACTGACTCGAGGTTGGTCGGGTAAAAATTCGTTGGCAACCGAAAACTCCACCCAAGCGCCATAATCATCCCAACCCCAGGCATTGGCCCAGGCCGGAGGCTGACCGGATTCCCAAAAGGCATTTGCATCCGCATCGCCCGGCTCCAAAGCGATTTCGAGCAAACCATTACGGCTCGGCACCATCGCCAGCACACTGCCCTGAGTTTGCGCCGGCGCTGCGTCTTCGTCCACCAGTAAGCGCCCGCCGCGCTGGCTCAGATACAAATTGCGTTCCGGCTGATTGCTGGGTAGATCACGAGCACCGATGCCTCGCGGCGGCGCGCCGTCCGGGTCCACCGCCAGGGCCAGTTGCGCCAGGCGCTTGCCCACTTTGGGATCGCGCCACAACGTTTCCGCCGAGCGGTTTTTAATCCGCAACAACCAGGCCCGGTCGCCGGCCGGCATCGCGGGCTGGTCGAGATCGGAGATTTCATCGCAAAAGTTGGCGAAATAATCTTGGGCGTCTGCCCGGTCCTGACGCAGTTCATCATCCAAGGCCTGCTCGTCGAAATTGAGCAATTCATCGAACCAGATTTCTTGCGGCAGGCCGTGGCGAAAGGGTTTCAGGCAACGTATCAGCCGGGCGCGCAATTGCCGGGCCGCTTCGCCGGGTTGTTCGGCCAGCTCCCGGCGCAGGCTTTGCGCCCGCTCCGGCAACAAGGCCGGCACCAATAGTTGGCTGTTGAAGTCTGGGTGTTGCCAAACGTCGGCCTCGGTGCCGGCATCGGCCTGCTCGTCCGGCAGCAGCAGGCGTACCGCCCGCAGCAAAGCCGGCGTAACTCGTGAGGCGGGCGACATTAGCCGCAATAGCCGTTCGGCCCGTTGCGCCAACGGCAAGCCATCGTTGGCGCGCGGGCGTTCCCAGGCTACCAACTGCCAAACCGCGGCCAATTCCGGCGGGCAACGGCTTAACGGGGCGGGAAACAGCGCGAGGGGGTGACAACCGGCTTCCTGTAATACGCGACCGATTTCCAGCCAACGCTGGCACAGCGGATGCGCAGCCGTTGGGTTCGCTTCGGCTCCGCTCAGCGAACGGGCTGAGTTGAAGGCGTTGACGCTTTCGCTGCCGGCCGCCAAGCAGCCCAAATCGCTTAAGGCCAACACCAAGGTGCCGGGAGGTGGCGGCCAGTCGGTGGCGGCTTGCCCCAGCAATTCGGGACAGTCACGGTGATCGTCCATCAGTGCCCGATACAAGGCATACCGGGGCAGTAGCGACTGGATCGCCCAACGGACTCGGCGCTTGTCCTCGCGAAACGGTGTTAGCCGTTGGCTATCGTCTTCGATTAACAGCAAGGCCGGCCCCCAGCGGCGGCGATGTTCGCGCGGGAAGCGTTCGAGCAACTGACCACGGCTGATCCGGTGGACGGTCAGGTTCAAATCAATACCCCGGCCTTCGCGGTACTGACTGAGCACTTTACGCAAGCGCGGTGCCAATTCGGCCCAGGTGGACAAGGGTTGAAAATCCGCCGGGGCCGGCGGAGGGTTGCGCCAGCCTTTAAACAGTGTGGGCGGCGGCGGTTGGTAGGGCTCTGCTTCGCCGAAAAACTCCGCTTGCTCGACTCGCCAGTAACGGCTGTCCAACAAAGGCGCTTGATGGATTGCCGGTGTTTGGGTTTCTGAACTTGTCTCCTGCTTGGTCTTTTTGGTTGTTGCTTTGCGCGACTTGATTTTCGGCGGTTGCCATTCCAAACCCAAGGCATCGGCGATGGTCAGCGCCGTGGCGTCGGGTGCGGCGCCTTCCAATTCGGCCAGCGCCACCAGCAAATCGGCGCGGCTTAATGCGCCGCTACGGGGCGGCAGTTTGCTCATGCATCGTCGCCGTAGTCGCTCTGAGCGGCTTCCGGGTGTTTTTTCAGGACAAATCGCGCCACTTCGTCAATCAGACGTTGTTGTTGCTTGGGTTTGCCCCGCGCCAGGGTCACCACCGCCCGCAGCAAATCCAGATATTCCGCCTGACCCGGCAAGGGCCGCCAATGGCGCTGTTCGGCCTCGGCACGGTCTTGTGCTAGTAGTTCGGCGGCTTTATTGAGAACGGCGGCGGTGGTTTGCTCGCCAAAATGGGCTTTGCCTCGCGCTACCAGCTTGGCGATGAGTTTGTCCCTGTCCTTGGGCAAATCCAGATGCAGCACCAGGCAACGGCGGATGAAGGCATCCGGCAAGGTACGTTCTTCGTTGGTGGTGATGACTACCAGCGGCGGCGGCCCGTCGGCTTTGACCGGCCGGCCCAAACCTTGCGGCGTAAACTCGCCGTTGCCCAAGGCTTCCAACAGCCCGTTGGGCACGTCCGACTCGGCTTTGTCGATTTCGTCGATCAACACCACGCTGCCGTTGGCCGGATCGCCGGCGTCGGGATTGGGCGGCGCACCTTCCTGAACGCTTTCAGCTTGTTGCAGGGCACCGTGCCAATCGAAGGCCCACCACAACGCGCCGGGATGAAGAAAATGCGCGACGGCCAGTTCGTCTTCCAACGTTTTTAACGCAGTTTCTTCGTTATTGAACGTTAACGCCCCCATGATCTGCGCCTTGGCCAGCCTGCCTACCGCATCAAAATGCCAGAGTAAATCGCGGGATTCGGTGCGGGCATCGACCACATGTTGCACGAACATCCGACCCAAGACCTTGGCGGCGGCACGCGCCAACTGGCTCTTACCCACCCCCGGCTCGCCGCGCACCAACAACGGCCGCTGCGCCGACAACGCGGCGTTGATGGCTTTGATCTGGCGCAATTCAAATTGATGGCGCAGCGGTAAATTGGAATTGGTGGAAGCCAATTCGACGATTTGGGGTTTGACGGGGATGAAGTCCATTAGCGGTCGTCCAGTTTGGGATTGAGCAATTCGTGCAGACTTAAAAACGGCACTAATTCATGAGGCGTTTTGTCGGTGTCAGGGGCCAAACGTAAAAAGGCAATACCCGGAAATAAGCCTCTTAGTTTATTCAAGACCACATTTTGCTTGGCATTTTCCGCTTCGGTAAGCCAAGGCGATGCCTTGATCAGAAAATAAAAGGTAAAACGGTTACATTCAAAACCATTGTCATTGATTTCACGAGCAGCTTTCTTCGCTTTGGCCTCCACGACCTTTTCAATCAGTTTTATCACGTCCCGATCAAAATCGCCCGTGATCGATCCATTCGCTTGTTCGAAACTGTCGCGAAAACTTTTGCCGTTATGCAGTTGTTTCCAGTAATCTCCAATCAGACTTTCAAACTGTTCGATCAGAAAATGAGTTACATCTTTTTCGAATTGGTCAAAATCCTGATCCCGGCCGGTTTCCCAACCGTCACCGCTATCCAATTGGCCTGTGCCTTTAGGATTGCCTTTTTCATCGAAAAGAAACTGGACCGGCCGTTTGTCGCGACTCGCCATCCGAATTTCCGCCAACGTAGCCCGGCTAACTAATAGTTGGAACGGATCATTTTGTCCGGCGTATTGCTGATATTGCCGATCTTTTGCCGAGTCTTGCGCCGGCAAAATCGCTTCTACAAAACGGGCGATTAAGGCTATAGCGGTCGTTTGCGGCGGCTTCTGTTTGCGTAGTTTTTTCTGGCAATCAAAGGCATGCTCAAACAAATCTTCCAGCGGCGTGGTAACAGCTACCTTTGCCAGCTTTTCCCTACCCTCGTCAATGTGTTCGTAACCAACGACTTGTAACGCGTCGGCTAAACATCTGCTGGCGGCCTCGCTTTTGTCCAAGATTAACGCCACCATTTTCAGTAGTTCGGGATCAATGTCTTCGATATTGATTTCCGAGTCCGCTTGATTTTCTGACTGAACGGTCGAGGGAGTTGGTGAAATGAATTCATCGGCAGCAGGCCGTTGGTTAAATTTGGGATTGGATAACGGAAAGCAGCCAATATAATCGGGTGGGTCAAACAGACTGTTGTCAGGCACCCATTTCGATTTCGGACTATCCACATACTGTAGGGGCAGGACTTCCAATTGCCCTTTTTCAAATTCCACCTTACAAAACAACGCGGTATTGGGATAGTCCCGAGTCTGGTAACACGCGCCCGCCGCAATGTGAAAACAGTTTCCTTGCGGATTGATCACAGAATCCACTTCGTTTTGATGCAAATGGCCGCGCAAAACAAAATCGGCATACTCTTGCAACGCTGATTTGACTTGGGTGCGCTCAGCATCATTAAGCCATTCCAAGGGATGGTGCATCAACACGAAACTTAAATCGGATTTGGCCTTCTCCAGTTCCGCAACCGCAGCACCCAGATTGCGGCGGCCTATCCATAAGGCGTTGTGATCTTTGCCGTCGGGTAAACTGAACAAGGCGCTATTGATTGCCAGCACGGCAATCGAGTTTCCATCGACTTCTAAGCGCTGTAGCGGATGGCAGGTGTTGTCCTTAGGACATGACCTGATTTTTTTGAAATAGCCGTCAAACCATTTTTTGAACGCCGTAAACTTGTTGAAGTGGTACTTCGGCTTGCCGTTGGCAAAATACTCGACGGATTCGTTCTCACTTTTTAAGGTGCGTGCCAAACCCTCCGCAACACTTTTATCCACATCGTGATTGCCCGGCGCAATGAACAAGCGGCTTTTATCCAAACCGCAAGCCACCAGCAGTGCATCGAAAAATGCGCTAGCCGCTTTATATTCCTTGGCTTGGCCGGAATAGGCAATATCGCCGGTCACGAAAACGACATCAGCCTGAAAGCCTTCGTGTTCGCGGCGGCGGCAAATTTCGGTCAGCAACGCAGTTAAGACGGTATTGCGTTCGTAAGGGTCTTTGCCATCGAAATGAAAATCGGACAGGTGTATCCAGCGCAAGGCCATCTCCGTGCTCCCAGCAAATTAGGCTTGGGTATTTATTATATGCAAAAGCTAAGTAGGTTCTAGCGACTAAGGCTTTTACCAACTGAAGATCACGGCTTCACCCAGCGTCAAACTCACTGGCGCCAGCTTAGAACAATCTAGGTTGTGTGCTATCGGGGTTGTCCCTTCCGCTGCGCGCAGAGCTAGGCAGCATTAAAAAATACAGGGCTGGAGGGACTATGGCCGCGATGGACCACGTCGCGACAGCAAATTGTCGGAGAGAAACTCCAGGACGTTGAGCTTAAACCCCGCCCAAACGCTAACGGTTCGCGGCATCCGCCAAACACCGGACGGCAAATCCTGGGAAGGTGGCGACAAACAATAACTGGAATGCGGCAACGGCTGGATTTCCCGCGCCAACCGCCGAGCCCACGCCGCCAAATGGGTCCGCCCCGGCTCGCTGCGCCTGGAAACCGACGCCGACACGCTGCCTAACGTCGCCTTCCTGACCCCGGACGACCGCATCGTGTTGATCGTTCTGAACGACACTGCCGAGACCCGCGACTTCCGGATTCGCTACCGCGACCTCAACGCCGCCGCCAGCCTGGCGGCCGGGACCGTGGCGACCTATGTTTGGCGGGCGTAAAGTCGCAAAGCGGCCTGTTCGAAGCCGTCACCGAGCGACGCCGATCGCTACGCGCTACTCAAAATTGACGGCCGAGGGCTTTAGCCGCGAACGACTACATTGCAAACACTGATTTCCTTCAAAAACCGACTATTTGTATTCTAGGCTTGGAAATTAGCGCTAACCCAAGTTTTAAATCACTCCGCATTGAGCAAACTTGGTTGGATTATTAGTGTTTCCAATGAGCGGCTATGTGCAAATTTGCTAGGGAATTATGCTCGTTACCGGCCATTAGCCGACCATCATCGAGCCTTGGTTTCAGTGACCGCATTGGAATGGAAAGCAGCCTAACCCGGCCAGTCGGGGTAACTATCCAATGTCGACATTTAGGACATTTTTTTGCCCAGGCGACTGGCCGGTATTCGGCGAGCAAATTAACATTATCGTTGCGTTACGAGGATCCCAAGCACTCTTTGGAACTTATTAGCATGATGAAAGCCTTCCATAGCAGTAAGTCCATAATCAAATTTACGCAGATTGACGACGGCTCAATCCAACTAGGCTGGCAATTGCAGAGCCAAATAGCCATAACGCACCCGGAACCGGTACTGCAGCAACATCACCAGAAATAACGGCCCATGCCTCGTATTTATCAGTCTGGAAATATCTGCCTTGCCGACCGTTCCCGAAATTCACCCACCATGCATATACAGGGTTTGACAAATCCGGTGAACCTGACCAATAAGCATAAGCTTGGAGATTTTGAACCAGTCCTACGTTATTTTGCAGATACGGCGCTGAGCTACTGTAAGTTCCATTACCAAATATCCCAAAGTTGGAAGTAAAGTTGCCGTTGGCATCAAAAGCAGGTTTCAAACCCAAATTGACGTAATACATATAACTGAGTTCCGAATACGGGCTATCTATGCTGAAACCGTTATCCGAACTACCGTTAGTCGCATAGGTTAGATTGTAGTTGGTCGCGCTACCGTCGATCGGCTTGATCGCTGGTAGTCGCCATTGACTGTAACCAAGGTAGTTTGCAGAGTTCATTGCAGAAATCCAATCTTGGGCAGTTGTCCAAGACATGGTGCCATTGGCATTAATGCCGGATACGCCGAAAGTATTGGTTGCGGCAAGATTGGCATTTTGCAGCCAGGTTACATCTAAAACCGTGTCATATAACAGCCCATTTCCACGGTCTGTCAGCGCAGCATTGGCGGAGGAAAAAAACGCGCCAAAAACCAGTGCCATGGCTACTGATTTCGTTGATTGTTTAAATGTCATATTGTCAAGACTCCCAAAATTTACAATAGAAAAAACCTTCCGTGGCCTTTTTCCTTGATGAGTGCGCTAAATTAGGCTGATTTACGTCGACCGAAACCGATCAAACCCGAAATTGCAGTACCGAATAACCAAACAGCACCGGGTATGGGGACTGGTGCTGTTGATGCGGTGAACACATAATTTCGGGTGGTCGGCGATTGGCTCATGCACGCGGCATTATCCGGACAGACGCCACCCAAGCCGATCAAGTAATACCCGGCTTTTAATCCGTACAAATCCAGAGTAGAACCATCCACCGAACTGGCGGCACCGCCATTTAAGTAAGGTGATGTCGTGTTCCATGCGCCGCCATTAGCGACTAAATCACCGTCCGAATTGGTAAAGGTCAAACCGTTCTGCGCGTACCCAACCCAACCGTTATGACCGGAAATAATATTACCTGGCGACGCTAACTTATCGTTAGTGTGTACGCCACCATCGTTAGGGCCGCGTACCTGATTATATTTATGAAAACCACTGCCGTTGACGATGGGGTTTGATCCGCTGGTCCAAATCGAAAAGCCGCCATAGCTTAAAGGGTCGGTGAAACCAGCGGTGAGTTTGAACTCGACGTTTAAGCGATTGCCTGCGGCGATATCGGACGCGCTACCAACCTGAATTGTGAACCAATCAGCCGTGTGTACCCAACCGAGGTTAAAGCTAGTACCGTAATCCGACCAAGATCTCAGAGGGGTTGAGTCGGTCTGGGTAATCGTCGTCCCGGTAAAAACACCCAAATTGGTTGAACCGAATGCAAATGATTCAGCAGACACTGCCGACAATGCAGCAACACCTAAAATACTAACAATCGCTCTATCCAATTTTGTTTTCATAAAAATTCCTTGTGTTCTTTCCAATACAAATTAAAAACAGGCTTTATTTGCGGCGCAAACCTAATAAACCCAAAAGCCCAGTGCCAAATAGCCATACCGCACCGGGCACTGGAACAGCGGCAATATTGCCTTGATGTACCGCCCAAGCGAAGTATTGATTGGTTTTTGGATTCGTCGCCTGGCCGCCACCACTCATATTGCCAATGAAGGCAGTGGTTGCATCGTATTCACTGGACCAATAAGGTTTGGTCATCAAGTCGTGCACTAAACCTATAACCGGGACATTGAAATTGGCGGGATACGTGCCGTTTCCATATGGCCCATCGTGATACGTAAAATTGCCAGAGGTATCGACCACGCCAATCAGACCCAAGTTGACATAAAGCATATACATCAACATCGAGTTCTGACTGGTAATGTTAAAACCGTTATCGGTACTGCCATCAAATGCTCTGGTCATGTTGTAGCTGACTCCATTCACAGGTAGGGCGGAAGCCAACTGCCAACCGCCATAATCGACATTTCGCACGGAATCGTGATACACAAGGTTAGTTGCCCAGGTGTTTGCCGCATCCCAGGTCATTCGACCCGTCGTCGTATCAACACCGGTTGCCGAATATCCCGTGGTGTGTGCGTAATTGGCGTCCTGCAGCCATGTCACATCCAGGACGTTGTCGTACAATAAACCACCCCCCATATCTACTAAGGCAGCCTCCGCTGAGAATGAAAGCCCTCCAAAAACGAGTGCGGCGGCGATTGACTGTGCCGAGTTTTTAAATTTCATATTTTCTATACCCCAAACAATTAGCAAAATTAGACTTAAGTTGTCTTAAGTGGTGAGGCAGAAAATATGCCAAAATCAAATGACGCCCTAAAACCTTACAGTATCATGGATAATTCCTTGAACTGGGCTGGGCTGAGTTGGAAGGACTGCGTGAAATCACTTAAATCTATCGAAATTTAGGTGATATGACCTGTATTGCACCAAATACTAATATTGGGTTTTTTCATGGTCGGGCGGATAAGCGAAGCGTCATCCGCCGATAAAACCGTCAAGCATCCGCTTCGCCCAATTCCAACAAGGCCAAGAGCGTAGACAGCCGCAAAGCCATCAGCACGCCGTAGAGGTGCCGAAATATCCAAGTGACTGATGGCTTGAAGGGCGTCAATGTTATGTTTAGCCAACATGTTGGGGTTCGTTACCTCAACCCACGGCCCTACTCGACCAAGCATTTACTGGCCCAGACAATCTGCCAATGGTGATTGCATACTTCCCTCCGGACCTCAGCCAACCTACCCTGTACGAAGCGGAGGTCTATGAGTCCGAACTGGAGTGAGTTGAAACCACGGTCGGGCTCGGACAGAAGGATCCGCCGCGTGAGTGGTGCGACGTGATCGTCTCAGAGTAGCCCGCCGCTCGATCAGTCTTCTAAGGTCAGTCCGCTCAGTGGCGAGCGGTATCTTTTGGAGCCGAGCGAGGATCGTCAACGTATTGAGTGGGCGGTGCGCGGTGACGCCTAACCCCTCGCTCAACCGGACCCGCTACGGCGCTTGCCTCCACAGTCCGGTTAGCTCGAACGTTATAGGTCAGCGGTCATATTCCGGTTTTCCGCACCAAGTTTTTTGGAGGGCTTTCCGCTGTCGTCAACCAGGTGTTGGTGGTTTGGCGGCCTTACAATTCTATGCGTTACTGATTGTTTTGCCTCAGCGCTTCCGGTTGCGGCAGCTTTAAATTGCAGCCGTCTTCCGACCGCTAGCGGCGCTGAATTCATTAGCCTTGCTTCCAGTCGCAGAGGGCTTTACATTAACGGCGTTCTTTCCAATTTTTAGCAGCGAGGTGTCAGCGGTGCGGCAATCATCAAAATGGCGAGGCTTTCCCCATAACACGTCGCTCAAAGGGACGCTCCGCTTAGCTTGGCGTTAGACGTCTCTCTCAAGATGCTTTTTGCCTACGCGAGCCTGCTGATTTGTCTTCCTGTTTTGGGAGTTGCTGCGTATGTCTTATTGGTAAAGAGCATGTGTAGGCAAGGAGTGTCAGCGCAGCTAGAGATTCCGTTTTTCATTAGCTTCGCGGGCTACGGAGCGGTGTTGTTGTTTTTCGTATCCGCTTTGTTCAAGGTGTGGTCCGCAATGCACTCAATTGCTTTTGTCGCTTTGGTCGTATTGGTGCTCCCGGCCACTCTCCTGTATTCATTCAGGCTTCACAAAATCAGGAAGGAATCTGTCTTTCACAAAGCAGCGTTTTTCCTGTGTGGGTGCTTCCCCGGTTTGTTGGCGAGCCTGATTGGCGTATCTTTGTTATCAGGCAAGTGAGCGGGCTCATGAGGCAGCAAAAAATCTGTTTGTGTGCATCCGCTACGTCTAACCCTGCAATCGAGAAGGACGTCCGCAAGCTGGCGCTTGCGGTTCCCTCCGCCTTCGGCTCCGGCCGCTCATCATCTCCACGTTATGCACTATGAATTGGCAGCGAGAACTTAATAGTTTGCTCGGCTTACGAAGTGAAGGGCAAGACTGGGGAATAGAGAACTCAGACCCAAGCCGAGTTATTGAACTCATAGAATTTTTTGAGCAGCATGTCTCCAGCCATCCTTGGGAGCCAGAAGCTTTGGCCGAGCTTATAATCCAGTCGGCGCAGGAGGGGTTGGAGAGTGGATCGCTTACTGAAGAAGAAAAAGTTAAATTTAAATCCTTTTTCGCTGAGCACAGACATTTTTTTCCTGTCACATCGAGCTATTGGCTGGGGCTTAATGAGTTTGAATGGCAGATTGTTCGACTTCTGCGTGAGGTTCGAACAGGTGCATGACTATTTGTTCAACAAGACGTCAACCCGCTTCGCGGCTTGCCACCTGTTAACGCGGGCGTTATAAGCTAGCGCATAGTGATGTCGGAAGAAACGATCAACATTTTGGTGATGGTTATTGGTCTACCCTTGTTTGGTGTTGGCCTTTACCTATGGGTAATGGCTACACGACACATGTTTGGATTACTAAATGGTTTCAAACCAAACATGGGTTGGGGCCGCTATTTTCCGTTCTGTGTTTTGTTCCCGAGTTTCTTCACCGAAGATGGAAATAGGCATAGGGAATCGTTGCTAAAGTATGTGGGATTATTTATAGCCTATTGCATCACCCCATTTCTGGTTATTGGCCTATGGCACTTATTCTCAAAGTAACATCGCCTATAACCGTCGGGCTTGGGTATTTCCACGCGTCTTACCGGTTGAGGCCGATAACGCCCCGTTTCCAGTTGTTCGCGAATGGCCGGCCAATGCTGTTTCAGGTACTGCGGTAATTCATCGACGGTCATACTGTCGATACCCGGCGCGCCTTTGTTCCGGCGGACTTGCTTCAGCGCGCGTTGCAGGTTGGCGCGGTCCAGCACCGCCTGCAAGTTCGCCTTGGGTTGGATGGAGTCCAACTTGCTTTGCGCTCCAATCAGGCTTTCATCCTGCGGTATAGCCACAGCCCGCTCACGCAGGGAGTCTGATGCGATAACTTGATTCATTGCAAAGCGTTGTCCTCTTTCATCGTTCAGGCCTTCAGCAGCGGCCAGCCGCCTACTATGCCATTTGCTGATAATGCCATGGATGGCATGTATGCAGACAATGCAAGAGCAATTGTCTGTCTTCTCCAAACGGTTCAACAACCGTTGCCGGTCGTCCAGCTTCATTCCAAAAGCAGTTTGGAGACCTCCCGGGGTAAGACACGTTTCTTTCGCTGCGCGAACGCCGGATTTACAAAACACATCCCGATCGTAGATGGACGACTGCAGGGATGCAGGAGGTAGGGCGACGCAGGATGCCAAAGCCGAGGGCTTCGCGGTCACGTGCCCGCTCGCCCCGGATGTATCACGCCTCATATCCGGTTCTTGTTCATCGCCCCGCAGCTTTGGGTTCGGCTTCTTCCAGACCCTGCCTCGCGACAACGCCCTTGCCGTTTCCCTAGCCTTCGGCTCTACGAAAACCTGGCTGCCGGACTTTCACCTACATAGTAACGCGCCATGCCCGGCACACACCTAGAGCTAACCGGCGCTGCGCAGCTGTATCGCGCGGCGTCCAGCGACCGAAGGGAGCGAGGTTGAGCGCCATGTTATGCCTTATTCGTCAACCACGAGGACTTCTGGAACAAAGCGTTTCAGCGCATCAAGCTCCGATTCCGATACGGCTGGAACATTCAGGACCAACGATTGCAGTCCTGGTATTTGAGCGATTCGTTCGAGCACAGGGAAAGACAGTAATGAGGCATTTAGTGCCACCTGTTGAACACCAACAAGCCCACAAAGGATTGCTGCGTCGGTATCTGCGACAGCAACGTCTATCAGCGTTACAGCGAAAATTTCGGCATCCCAGCAGTATCCCCCGCCAAGGCCTTCGACCCTAGCGAGAAGGCGTTCATTGTTTTCGGCGGCAGCGGCAGAGATAGTTTCAGTCATGGTGCATAACGACCCAAGCTCAGCGACCCGGCGCACAAGACGCAACACTTGCAACCGCGACGCTCCCGCCGGGTTCGCTGCAGCGCATGGTTAGGCGGCAGCGGTTTCATAACGAAAATTTGAGCGCCATGCTTGCTTAAAATCCGAAACTGTCACAGCGCCCTCAGCACGCACGGCGCGACTGAGCGCCATACAAAACACACGCCCGCCTACGGCATTGAGCGTGGCATGGAGTGGTTCGGCGTCTCCGGCGAGCGTAGCTGTCAATCGGATGAGCGGCGCCTCATCCACGGACATCTGGAGAAGCGGCAAGCCATCCATGTTATTCGCCCGTCCTGCCTTCTTTCGGTAGAAATTCAGTGCGCGCCCATCGCTCTCCCGTTGAACGAGATTGTAAGCACTGAACTGCGCGTCAACCACGGAACGGAGTTGCAGCGGCAACGCGCCAACCAAGTGCTGAAGCAACTGAAACTCGACCTCGGTGAGGGTGGTGCCGCCTCCGAGCAACCGCTCGAAAAGGTTTCCAAAGGTTCGTTTCATGGTGTGCGTGGAGCCGCCTAACGTAGAGCTAACCGGGCGCGGCCCGGAAAGCTGAAAAATAAAACCGCATTATAACCGCGCTCCGGTTGATCGCCATGTTATGCCTCATGTGCCTCGCGCCTCAAATCGATCCACGAGTTCATACAACAGTCGAAGCTCTTCTTCTCGACTTGGCTCTCCCTCTAGGATGTCGATATGGTGACGAACCAAGTAGTACTCGTTCTCGCCCCGGATGGAGCCACGTGCTGTTATCTTCTCGAGCCGCGCGGCATCCTTGGTCAAGAACTCGGGGTAATGCGTTGTAATCGCTGCCGCGAGAGCTTCGGCCGCGAGTTTCCTAGTCTCGGACCGCATGGATTGCAGGAGCATCGGCGTTTCACGCAGACCCTGCTCCATTCCAGCGACAAAAGCAGAGCGAGGAGCACCGTTCGGTGTGACATATTGGTTCCGAAGCCCCGCCCAGTTCCCTGTTAACTGCTTGGCCAATGGATCGTCGAGCGCCGCAATGGCGTTGTGGAACTGATCGAATACAGCGACCAGTCTTGTCAGCTTATCGACTCGCGTCATGATGTATCCAGTAGGCATAACGTAATATATACGACATTTGATGTCTTATAATTCGGTTCGTATGTCGCATAACTTAAATGATAAATTTTAAGCAATTGATTTGAAGCCAGTCCCGGATTTCAACGCCCCAACTGGTGTTGATAAAAACGACATTCTGACCGAAGCCCAAAAACGGCAATATCTTCCATGATAACCAGACGCTAGGCAATAAAATCAGGAACATTGTTGGGCTATCTTCTCTGGGTCTGCAATACGAAACTGAGCAGCCAATCAAAATCACACATAATCCGACCGCTTAGGGTCGAGACAAGACGATCGTGCCCTACCTAACCACGCCGATGACTTCCCGATAACCGAATTCCAAGCAGTTGATTCGACTCCATGACATCGATCAGCGGGTTGTTTCCAACCCTAATTTGCGAATAGCCCAACAACTTCGCGCCGGTTAGCATAAACCCCGCCCAATATTCGACGGTTTTCGCGATCCGCCCCGCCGTGGACGGCAAAATCGGGGACGTTGTCGGCCAATAGGGCCTGGAGCGCGGCAAAGGCCGGGCCGTGGGTGGAAAAGTTGGCGCGGTCGGACGAAAATCCAGTGCGGTGAACCGAACAGTTGGCGCGGTCGGTCGAAAATCCGGTGCGGTGGACCGAACCGTGGGCGCGGTCGGGCGAGAGTCCCGTACGGTAAACCGAAATGTGGGCGCGGTGGGACGAAAATCCCGCGCGGTGGACCGAAGCGTGGGCGCGGTCGGATGAAAATCCCGTACGGTGGACCGAAATGTTGGCGCGGTCGGACGAGAATCCCGTGCGGTGGACCGAAATGTTGGTAGGGTCGGCCGCGCACAATTCAATACCGTGCGGGACGCGGCCTAGCGCGGCTGCAGCGGTTCCACGGCAGAGTTTTCCGCTGCTAGGCAGAGTTCGTTTGCTGAGCGTTGGGCTGCGGATATTGGAGGCCGTAGCCGTGGTGCCGGCTCGCGGCTGATCGTGGTAAACACCGCGCGGACGCCTGTCGTCCGGTTCTCGCGGCGCGAAACCAGCCACCATTTCCCGCGCGGCGAATTGCGCGTTGATCGTCGCCGCGCGGAAAATTCCCCCTATCAATTTGCAAGGGTTTCCTGTAAAAATTTGGGCAAACGCGTTCATCGGCACCCGACTTGAGCATGGAAAAATCCAGCCGCCCATTACTAAACCGTCTTCGTTCATGCTGATCTCCCGATTGCGGACCACCGGCCGCGCCGGCAAGCCGGCCGCGCGGCGCTGGATGGCTGCGCTGGCCTTACTGGCCCTCGGCCGGGTCGACGCCCTACCGCTCCCCGGCAGCCTACCCGACCGTGTCACCCTCCGGCTCGGCAATACCTTAACCGACCAAGGCAACCCGTCGGCGCTTAGCAACCCCGCTTCGGGCAACGCCGTTCAACCCGACGGGTTGTTTACCCCCGGCCAAGTCGCGTTTGCAGCGCTGTCGCTGATCGCGGCGTTCTTAATTTGGCATCGCTTGCTGCGCAAACAGGCGCGGACCCGGATCTCGGCGCTCGAAGACCGGGTGTCGGCGCGCACCGCCGAACTGATTCGCAGCGAGGCGCAATTGCGCGCCACGCTGGACAATACCCCGAATATCGCGGTGCAGTGGTACGACGCCGCCGGCCGGGTCACTTACTGGAATCCCGCGTCCGAGAAGCTGTACGGTTGGCGTTCCGAGGAGGCGCTCGGCAAAACCCTGGATCAATTGATCCTCACGCCGGAAGCCACCGCCGATTTTCGTCGCCGGCTGTTGCTGGCCCATCTACAGCGTTGCCCGCAAGGTCCTTACGAAGTGCGGTTGCACACCCGCGACGGCCAAATGCGCTGGATGCTTTCCACGTTGTTTACGATACCGTTGGAGGACAATCGGCTGGGCTACGTGTGCATGGACACCGACATCACCGAGCGTAAGCTCGCCGAGGAATCGCTACGCGCCAGCGAGGAAAAATTGCGCGGCCTGTACGAACTAGCGCCGCTAGGCATCGCCTTGACCGACATGGACGGCCGCTACATCGAGTTCAACGAGGCGTTTCGCGTCATCTGCGGCTATCCGGCCGACGAATTGACGGATATCGATTACTGGACGCTGACGCCCAAGGAGTACCGGCACGAGGAATCCTTGCAACTGGAGTCGCTAAAACATTCCGGCCGCTACGGACCTTACGAAAAACACTACCGGCGCAAGGACGGTAGTTTGGTGCCGATCAATCTGAACGGCCGGCTGGTGCACGGCCCGGACGGCCGGGAATATATTTGGTCCATCGTCGAGGACATTTCCAAGCGCAAGCAAGGCGAGGCCAAATTGCAATTGGCCGCCAGCGTGTTCAGCCATGCCCGCGAAGGCATCATGATTACCAACGCCGCCGGCGTCATCGTCGAAGTCAACGATACCTTCAGCCATATCACCGGCTACAGCAACGCCGAAGCCCTGGGTAAAAAACCCAGTTTTTTACATAGCGGCCGGCAGGGGCAAGCCTTCTACGCGATGATGTGGGCCGAGCTGATCTCCAAGGGCTATTGGTCGGGCGAGATCTGGAACCGGCGCAAGGACGGCCGGGAGTTTGCCGAAATGCTGACGATCAGCGCGGTTCACGACGGCGACGGCCGGATTCAGAATTACGTGGCGCTGTTTACCGACATCACCGCGATCAAGGAGCACCAACAACAACTCGAGCATATCGCCCATTACGACGTGCTGACCGGGCTGCCCAATCGGGTGTTATTGACCGACCGGCTTCAGCAAGCGATGCTGCAATGCGAACGGCATGCGACCTCGCTGGCGGTGCTGTATATCGACCTGGACGGTTTCAAGGCGGTCAACGACCGCTACGGTCACGACCTGGGCGATCAACTGCTGATCGCGGTCGCCAACCGCTTAAAGGATACGTTACGGGAGGGCGACTCGTTATCGCGTATCGGCGGCGATGAATTCATCGCGGTGCTGGTCGACTTAAACCAGGCCGGCGATTTCGAAGCGGTGGTCGAGCGTCTGCTGCGGGCCACCTCCAATCCGGTGACGATCGACCAAATCCCGCTACAAGTATCCGCCAGCGTCGGCATCACACTGTATCCGGACGATCAAGCCGATACCGACCAACTCTTGCGCCACGCCGATCAGGCCATGTACATCGCCAAGCAAGCCGGCAAGAACCGCTATCACGTGTTCGACGTCGGCCGGGATGCGGCGGTCAAGGTGCGCTTCGAAAATATCGAGCGGATTCGTCTGGCCTTGGATCAAGGCGAATTTTGCCTGCACTACCAACCGAAGGTGAATTTGCGCGGCGGCGAGGTGGTCGGCGCCGAAGCGCTGATCCGCTGGCGGCACCCCGAGCAAGGCTTGTTGGCGCCCGCCCTGTTTTTGCCGCACATCGACAACCATCCGCTGTGCGTGGCGCTGGGCGAATGGGTCGTGACCACCGCGCTGTCGCAAATCAGGGCCTGGGCGGCGGTCGGCGTGCATTTGACGGTCAGCGTGAATATCGACGCCTTCCACTTGCAACAAGCGGACTTTCCGGCGCGGCTGGCGGCGCTGTTGTCGGCATTTCCGGATGTTTCGCCGACCGCGCTGGAACTGGAAATTCTGGAAACCAGCGCCTTGCAGGATATGGCGGCGGTCATCGACACGATGCACGCCTGCCGCCGGCTCGGCGTACAATTTGCGTTGGACGATTTCGGTACCGGCTTCTCGTCGTTGACCTATTTACGCCGATTTCCGGCCGAAATTCTGAAAATCGACCAAAGCTTCGTCCGCGACATGCTCGAGGACCCGGACGACCTCACCATCGTCAAGGGCGTGATCGGTCTGGCCACCGCGTTTAAGCGTCTGGTGATTGCCGAGGGCGTGGAAACCCTGGCTCACGCCGAAGTGCTGCTGGAAAACGGTTGCGAACTGGCGCAAGGTTACGGCATCGCCCGGCCGATGCCAGCCGACCGGTTTTACGAATGGCTGACCACCCGCTCATTGGACGCGGTTTGGACCGCCTGGCTGAACTCGGCCAAACAATCGATCGCTCCCGCGGCCGAGGCGCCGCAATCAACGACCCGCGCCACCGACATCCGCACCGATTCCTGACCCTTCGAACGCCGCCGTTAGAGAGGCGGCGTTTGGGTGATAACCGGCCGATTTGTTCCCCGAACGGGGCCGAAAGGAACCTAGAATGGCTGCAGGCCGAATCTACCACCCGGCTTACAGTCCGACGATCCCGAAACGAACTATCCCCGAAGCCCGCGTAACGCCCAGCCAGCGTCGCAGCGACGCGAGCCGGCATGACCATCATCCATCTTGGGCCGAATCTATCTTAATACGTCCAGGCAGCCGCCCCGTCCGACCGCTGAGTCCGACAAGCGGTTTGGCCGGGTTCGGCCCGGTAAACCGCGTCGATCACCGCCGCCGCGTTAACCGGCGGCGGCGTGACGTAAGCGTTGCCGCCATCCGCCGGAAAGCCTCCACCGGGACCACAAACCGGCTCTACTTGAACCTCTCCGCGCCGGGCGTAGACCAAGCCGCTCAGCAAGCCGGCCAGCGCCAGCAATAGCAGGCGGGGCGGCCATCGGCTTTTCAGCCGGCGGCGCCAGGGATATTTGCGGTATCGGGTATTCATTCGATTCCTCCGTTGGGTTTCGAATCCGGCACCGAAAAACGCCGCCGCCCTATCCCGCTCAATCGCGGATAAGCCGGTTCGGCGCTTTCCGGCCGGTTGTTTCGATTAAAAGTCGAACGTTTCCACTTCTGAAATCATGAATACCGGCGCGCCTCCGCTGGAGATCGCTACCGCGTGCGCGGCGGTTTCCTGACCGCCGGGCGAGCTCAAGCAGGCTTGCAAATCCGCCAGACTGGGGAAATAAACTTCGGCGATCCGGTGGAAGGCCGCCGGACTTTGGTCGGCGTTGGACAAGATCAGCGAGGCCACGAAACGGGTTTTCCCAGCCAATTTTTCGACGGCCATCGGCACGTGCTCGTCGGCATACAGCCGCTCGAAGGTTTCCAGATCGGTCGGAACGGGGTACATCACGATTAATTTTGCTGCTTTCATAGGTAACTCCAATGTTTTGATGAATGGGAGCACATATGAAACGCCTTTTTATCCCAGTAGTAAAATACCGACTACCTATGAAACAATAGGTATTACCTATTCATTATCCGGAGAGCGAACATGGAAATGCAACAAATCCGCTATTTCCTGGCGGTTTGCGACAAGGGCTCGTTTACTCGCGCCGCCCAGTCCAGCTACGTCGCCCAACCGTCGTTGACGCAAGCCATCAAAAAATTGGAAGACGAGTTGGGCGGCGAACTGTTCAGCCGGGACCGTAGCGGTTGCCGACCGACCTCGTTGGGCCGCTTGGTGGAACCGACCTTGCGTCAGATTTTCCGCGAGGCCCAAGCCGTCAAAGCCGAGGCTATTCGTTTCAGCCGCTTGAATACCGTGCCTCTGCGGCTCGGCGTGATGACGACCATCGCCGCCCGGCATTTGAGTCCTTTCTTTGCCGATTTCCAGCGAGAACACCCGCATTTGGAACTGGAATTGGTCGTGGACGGCGAGGCCCAGTTACTGCGGCAACTGGACGAACAAACCTTGGACCTGGTGATCAGCGCCCCCACCCTGCCGCCGCCCGCGCCTTTGCAGACCTTGAGCTTGTACCAGGAGCGTTACGTCGTCGTGTTTAACGACCAGCACCGTTTCAATCAATTGCCGGCCATCGATCTAGCGGCAATACAAGCCGAACCCTATCTGGACCGGCTGAATTGCGAGTTGCGCGAAACCTTGCGCGGCGTGTGCCTGGGCCGGCAAATCGATCTCTACGCCGCTTATCGCAGCAACAGCGAAGACTGGATTCTGGCGATGGCTAGCGCCGGCATCGGCGTTGCGCTGCTGCCGGAATTCAACGTACCCAAGCAAGCGGAGCGCTTGAAATGGCGCTATTTGTCCGACCCGGACATTCGTCGGACCGTCTCGGCGATTTATCCGGCGCCGAACGCCGCCAATCCGGAACTCAAGCCGCTGTTGGCGAAACTGCAAGTGGCGTTTTAGGCCGAACCCAAACCGCGCCGAAAACGCCGCGTCACTATTCAGCGCGAAGTAAAAACGCCCTCTCCCAACAGAGCGGGGGATGAACACCTCAATGTCGGCTATGCCGTTCGCTGAGCGGCGTCGAAGCGAAATCGCCGGCTTCGGCTCCGCTCAGCCACCGCCTTACGTCGGCTCCGCCCGGCCACCGCCTTATTTCGACTCCGCTCAGCCAACGCCTTATTTCTGTTCCGCTCAACCAGCGGCTTACATTGACTGTAACCGTTTAACTTAAAAAGAGCAGTTTGGCGATGAAAAATCCCGTTCGTCCTGAGTTTGTCGAAGGGCGCGCGGGATTTTTCATTCATCCATTTGGCGAGTGTATTGCGAGCCGTCATCATGCTTCGACAGGGCTCTCCTGAACGCAGCCGAAGGACTCAGCACGAACGGCCCGCAATACATACCAACTGCCCTTTTTAGGTTTAACTTAACGCCACAGGTAACCCCTCCCCCAAACGCCCTCTGAATAGTTACAACGCCGCCGGCGGAGCGACCGCCGAAAACTGCGTTAATTCGGCGTTAAGCGGCGCGCTGATAGGCTTTAACCTGCACTCCGGATGCACGCGAACCTCCCGCATCCCAGGCAGCCGTTCGGGCGCTCAAGCTAACGGCAATCCCTCTTTAAACAGCGGCTGACCTTGCAGCCGAGGAGTTCTCATGTCACGTTGGATGTGGTTGATCCTGATTCTAAGCCTGTCCGCCGGCTCCGGCCGCGCCGCCGATAGTCCCGCCCCGACTTCGGCCGTTAGCGCGGACATGATGCGCTGCGCGGCCTTCAGTCCCTACGTCGGCCAATTGAACCCGGACTGGGGCGCCCATCCCAGCCCGGAATTGATAGACAATTTGCTGGACCGCCTGATCGCGCAAACCCCGTTTCGCTGCATCATGACCTACGGCGTCACCAACGGCTTGGAGCACACCTTCGCCGCCGCCCGCGCTCGCGGACTCAAGGTGATTGCCATTATCTGGCTGGACCGGGATATTGCGATGAACTCTCAGTCGATTTCGGAGGGCATCGCCGCCGCCCGAACCTATTCGGACACCATCATCAAGTTGGCTTGCGGCTCGGAAGTGCGCACCCGCCACGCCAAGGCCCTGGACGGCGAGATCCTGCGTTGCCTGGACGCCTTCCGCGAGGCCGGCGTCCGTCAGCCGCTGACGACGATCGATACCTGGTGGGAATGGTGCGACCGCGCGGCCGAGTGTCAGCCCACCGAGTTCGCGGCCAAGGTGGATTGGATAGGCGCGAATATCTTTCCGTGGTGGGAGAACAAGTTTTCCGGTCTGTATCCTTGCACCAGCGCCGAACAAGCCGCCGACTTTCATATCGCCCGCCTGAACCAATTGCGTAAGACCTATCCCGACAAACCGGTGGTCGTCACCGAATTCGGCTGGCCCAGCGGCCCGGAAAACGGCACCGAAGTCAACGCCCATACCGGTCAGCACTGCGGCGTGGCCAGTCCCGCCAATCAGGCCCTGGTGGTGACGTCGACCTTGGCGAAACTGGCCGAAAAAGGCTGGTCCGGCGTGGTCTTCGAGGCCTTCGCCGAAAACTGGAAGCCGGGCAACGAAGGTTTGTTCGGCCGCTATTGGGGCATCTGCGCCGGACAAGCGCCTTACGCTTGCCACGGCATACCTCGACGCTAACCACCGCAGCCACGGTCGGCTGGGGTGGTGTTGGGGTTGTCCGGGATTTGGGCTAGGGTCGGCGGAAGGTCGCGAAACGCATCGCTTGCAAGTCGATGCGCCACTGCGCGATCCGCAATGCTTGCGGCGCCGACCAACCCGGCTTGGCCGGCCAGCGCAAATCCAGCGGCAGACAATTGTCGAGAGGATCGTAAACCGCCCCCGGTCCCAACAAACCGTCGAAAGACTCCGCCCCGCCGTCCGGGACACGCGCCAAAGCAACCATGCCCAACGGAATCCGCGCCGGCAAACGCAAGCCGGCGTCCGACCAACGCAACTCAAAATGCTCGGCTGGCCCGGCGGCCGGCTGCGAAGTCCATTCCGATTGCAACAACTCGCCGCTCTCGTCGCGCCAAAACATTCGCCAATGCGGCGTCGGCGCGGCGGCGGACCAAAACAGATACACGTCATCGCCCGCCCGGCACAAGCCGCCGCCGCTGCTATCGTCGGCTCGCGAAAACTCGCCGCCGTGCCGCGACTCGATACGTTCGACCCGAACCCCGCCCGGCGCCGCCCAATGTTCGGCCCACACTTCGCCTATTTCCGGCAGTAAAAACCGACGCTCGTCGACAATGCGATGCGGCCTGGGCCGCACCGGCGCTCGCAATCGCCCGGCCTCGGCGACCGCCGCGCGTGCTTCGAAATACCAGGGTTGCAACAGATGAGCGGCGGCGACCGGCACCGCGATCGGCAGTAATCCGGTGGCGGCGATGCCCAAGGCTTCGCCGCCGATCAGTGCCGGCGAAACCCATCGTCCCAGCCAGACATGCAAGCCAAAATACACGACCGGGCAAACGAACAACAAACACAGGTAAAACACCGCCAAGGCTTCCGGGCCTCCGACCGCTTGCGCCGGCAGCCAGGCGATTGCGGCGGTCGCCGCCAAGATAGGCAGAGTCGCCAGCCGGACCCAGCGCCAGGCCGCGACTTTGCCGCGCCGGGCAAATGCCTTCCGTTCGCCAAGCCACACCCCGGCGCATACCGCCACGCCCAAGCCCAGCAACGGTGCCCAAATGCCGATAGGAATCGCCCCGAGCATCTGCATAAGTATCCCCGTCAGTGTCGAATCAAGCCGCTAAGCACTGTTTGCGGAAAACCCATAGCGCTGGCGAACTTGAGGTCTTATCGTGCTACTCGCGATCCGCCATGTCGATGGCATTCGCCACGGCTATTCCGCTGCCGCCTCGGAAACCGGTTTGGAAACATCGATTTCGACGCTCGGCTCCAAATCGGACTTCGATTCGGAATCGCCGCACGCGGCCGACAACGATTCCTCCGGCCGGATGTCGGCGATAGAGATTCGTTGTCTGTTATAACCCAACGCCGTCAATTGCTCGACCAACCATAGCTTGCGGCGCTGAGCTAATAATTCCGTATAAGCGCCGGGTCCCGGATCGGTGGTCGAAAATTTCAGTTGAATGTCTCGCTCCGCCGGCGGCACTACCGGTTTTTTAGACACCGGAGCGCTCTTATCCTGCTCGGATTCTGCTGCATCGCCGGAGCCCAGCATCGCCGACTTCAGCATCGTGGCGTCGCTGAACGCGACCGCGCCCGGTTCGTACGTCAAACAATGGATGTCGACGTCGGCGGCAACGCTGGGCGCCGGGTCACCGACGTAATCGGAAGGTATCAGGCCGTATGCGCCGATAACCGCGTCCGCGTAACGGAGACCTTGTATCGTCGGCGTCACCGCACCGTTGTAGGTCCGAGCCACTTGGGCAATCAACGCTTCCAGGGTTTTCGCCGCACCGGCCTGTTTGACCAATATTTCGAGGTATTGCGATGCCAGTCTGGCGTTCTGGCAGGGATTGTCCAATAAGGCCAGCAAATCCCGGTCCGATAGCGCGTCCCCCAACTCGTTCCGCAGGACCTGCCTGGCGATTTCCGGACGTAGTTGCGCCAATCCGTAGGAGAAATTCGGCAGTCGCCCCGTCAATCGCAAGATGATGTCGGCCAAACCGAATTCGATGCGCCGCTCGAATGCGGAACGGTTGTATTTTTCCGCCGCCAAGATCGCGATCGTCAAATTATGAATATCGATGCCGCCGATGTCGGCCACCGCAACCGTGTAATCCGGACGCAAGCAGGCCAGCTCCGGATGCGACGAGGCGATACTCAGGTGAAGCGCGATATTCTGTCTGTTTTTCTGTTCCGACAGCGAAATGGCCGTTCCTTCGCCCTCGTCGTACAACTGAACTTGAGCATAGCCGGATCGCAACAGAATTGCGTAACCCAAGCGCTCCGGCATGGTCAAATGATCGCGAACCACTTGATCCGGTGTTTGGCCGGTATAGGGTTTTTCGTTGTTGAAGGGCTCGAAAAAAGCCGCGGCGGCGAATAAGCCGCCCAAACCGGCGAACAGCAGCAATTCGCGCCCGGTTTTTTTAAGTAGCGCGGCCCAAGATAGCGGCGAAATAAGTAGCGATCCCACTGGTGACAATCCCCATGAAAGATGTACGAACGGTTTCCAGCCAAGCGAGATTTCCCGCCACATCGTGGGTCGCCGGTTGCGGCAATTGCTCGCGCAATAATAGCTTGGCCAGATCGACCCCCAAACCGGCAAAGTATGAGAAGGACACGAAGTACAAAAAATACACGCAGGCGAATTGAAATTGCAGATGATGCAGAACCGGCTGCTGCAACACGTCCCAAAACACGATGAACGGCCAAGCCAATAACAGCGCCGCGAAAAATCCGGCGGTACGCGCGGTCAATGCCGCTTGTTGAGCCAAATAACGGTAGATGTTTCGGTAATTGATCCGGCTACCCTTGGTGACTTGCATCCATTTGAACGGCAAATAGAACAGCAGAAAGCCCACTAAACAAGGAATGGCTAGCTTTATCGTCAACGACTCCCAACGAAAAGCGCCGTTCTCGCTGTACATAAACGAAGAGAACGAAAAATACAGTTTGTAAGGCGTCAGATAGCTGGCCGCCTTGGTCAGAAAGACGGTGGCGAAAACGCCGCCGACAAAGCCGGGCAAATTGACGCTGGTTCTCGAGACAGGCATGGCCAAACCTCACTTGAATGGCGGACCGAGGGACGCCGGTCGTTTCGCGCGATGGGTAGCGAGTTTCCGATGCCGGCGACCGCCGGCATCGACACCGTTGCGTTGGCGATGATCGTCCAATCATAGGCGATATGCAACAGTACATTTGTACTGGTACGGATGGGTTCGGCCGGAGTCCGTGCCCCTCCGAGGATTAACGCATTTGAACATCCGGCGCGTTCCCGCTGCATCGACAGCTGATTTACGCATGGAACTGAAAAAACGGAAGCTACCGGTCGCAGCCTGAGCGGATGCCTGACTTTCCGGTGGCGCGAAAGTCGCCAGCCACGTTACTCGCCGCCAAACCGTGAATTCACGGCAAACCCGGTCGCCCGCCGTGTCTGGCCGGCGCGCTCCCTATGCGTGATATGCCGCATTTTTCCAAATAATACGGCATATCACGCACTTTAGTTCCAAGGGTTTGCCGAGAAATGATTCGACCGACGCCTGTTACCCCCGCACGTCTTGGGTGACACTCGAATCGTTGCGCCGATTCTCGGCTAAACGCCCTCCAGCGCGGTGAAAGCCGGCCCCAGCGAGCTATCACGCCCCGTCGCCAACCGGCACCGGGCGATTCGCTCCGCTCGCCAAGCGTTTCGACTCTGACCGGCTGCCGACACGACAATGCAGTCTTCCCAGCCAACGCCAACCCGTGGCGTGTTTCTTGCTGCCTAAGGCGCTCGACCATCCTAAAATCCAGCCAAGCCGTCCATGTCCGACGCATCTTCCGGTTTTTTAAAAACTCTGTTCTTGAGGCACGCCGACGAAATCGGCGCCTTCGTGCGCGGCCGCTGGCCTAAGGAACCGGACGTCGGCGACATCGTGCAGGAAACCTTTTTGCGACTGTCGCAATATCCGGCGCCGGAGACCATCCGCAATCCGAAAGCCTTTCTGCTGCAAACCGCCGCCAATCTGACCGTCGATCGGCATCGCCGCCGCGAGATACGCGAACGCTTGGCCGATGCCGACGCCGAGCCGGAGCTGATTCCCGATCGCGGCTTGTCGCCGGAACATTACTGGCAAGCCCACCAGCAGCTCGAGCGCTTCTCGGCCTGGCTGGACGAGTTGCCGGAATTGCAACGCCACGCCTTTGTGTTGTATCGGATCGAAGGTTGTTCGCACCGAGAAATCGCCGACCGGCTGGGAATTTCGGTGCGAGGCTCGGAACGTTACGTGATGCTGGCGATGCAGCACATCAGCGCCCGGCTGGCCGCCGACGCGGCGCGACTCTAATCCCAGCCGACCGTCTCCGCCCGACTTTGGTTAAACTGCTTCCTTCGAACTTCGACTCCGACATCCGCGTGACCCAGTCCTCGGCCTGTACTCAAGCTCAACGCGACCAAGCGATCGCTTGGCTGTTGCGACTGCGCGAAACGCCGACCGACCCGGCGCTGCGCCAGGCCTTTACGGCTTGGCTGGCCGCCGATCCGGCCCATCCGGACGCTTATCGCGAAGCCGAGGCGCAGTGGGCTTGGATGGAACCCTTTACCCGGCAGTCCTTTGCGGCTCGCGACGCCGCGTTGCGCTACCGCGCGGCCCGGAACGACGTTCGCCGCCGCCGGCCGGCCGTTTGGGCCATGGCCGCGAGCGTATTGCTGGGCGCGGGCTGGGCCGTGTTTTCGCCGCAAGGCTGGTATGGTTGGTCCAGCACCTACAGCGCCGGCAAGGGCCAGCGGCTGACGGTGACCTTGTCCGACGACTCCCATTTGGAATTGAATACCGATACCGAAGTTCGAGTACGCTACAACCGCAACCGGCGCCACGTCGATCTGGTACGCGGCGAGGCATTCTTCGAAGTACGCCACGACACGACTCGGCCGTTTAGCGTGACCGCCGGCAATCTAACGGTGCGCGACATCGGCACCGCGTTCGACGTTTACCAACAGTCCGGTCGGGTCAGCGTGGCGGTGCAAGAAGGCAAGGTCGAAATGGCCGGCGGCCAACAACGGCGCGAGTTGAGCGCCGGCGAACAACTGGCCTACGACAGCGACGACCGCTTCGTGGCCGCCGGCCAAACCGACATCACCGCCGCTACCGCCTGGCGCCGGGGCCAATTGCTGTTTCGCGGCCGGCCGCTCGGCGAAGTGATGGCCGAAATCGGCCGCTACCACGACGTGGTCATCCGGCTGCGCGATCCCAAACTGGCCGGCCTAAGGGTGAACGGCAATTTCCGCACCGAGCAACTCGACAACTTGTTAAATGCCGTCGCCACGCTGCTGCCGGTGAAAATCAAGCGTCTCGGCGAGCGGGAAATCGTCGTCGAGGCGTCTGACAAGCTGTAACGACCGGATCGGTTGGCGACAAAGCGCCCGCATCGGTATTCAAATGGCGTTCGCCGCCCGGCCATCCCAAACGCGCGACTTGCCGTAACGCGCGACCGCTGTTGCGGGATATGCCGCACTTGCTCTCCGCCGCGAACGTCGCCGGTTCGAAAAATCGCCCTCGTCAAACTCCGCCAAACCGTTGGATTTGTTAAACAACAGCAACTCAATCCGCGACAGCGATCCAATTGGGGTACGAACCTTGCTTGAAACGGGACTTTAACCCAAAGTCGACCGCCGACCCAGCCCTTCCGGACCGCCGCGTGCCAAAATCCAAACGATCGCTGTTCGACAGATTATTTCAACGCCACAGTCAAGAGTTGCGGGTGTTTGCCGGGCAGCGCGGCGGGCAGGACAGCGCCGAGGACTTGGTGCAGGAGGCTTATTTGCGGCTGCTGCAATGTCCCGACCCGCAATCGATCGATAACGCCAGGGCTTTTCTGTACCGGACTATAGCCAACCTAAGTATCGATCAACACCGCCGTCAGTCGGTCCGCGAGCGTTTTCACCACGATGCCGGCGCCGATGACGCGCTATTGGCGCAAATCGCCGACGCGGAGCCGCTACCCGAAGACCGCCTGACCAGCCGCGAAGCGTTGCAAACCCTGAACGACATTTTGCTGGAGCTCCCGGAAAACACCCGCCACGCCTTCGTGCTGTATCGCCTGGAAGGACTATCGCATCGGGAAATCGGCCGGCGCCTCGGCATCTCGGAACGTAACTCGGTCCGGCTGGTGGGCATCGCCGCTCATCACGTACTGACGCGCTTTACCGACTGGAGCGAACAATGACCTTTCCCGCCTCCCCCGAGCCCTTCGCCGGGCGCCAAGACTCCGGTCGCGGTCAATGTGCGGCGACTAGCTTGCGCGGTACCTCCAGTAGCTTAGTCCGGCGCGACGAACCGCGAGTCGATTGTCGCGACACCATTGGCAAACCGAATCGCGACATATTGAACGTCCGCTGCGTACAGCCTGCAAATCAAGGCGGCAACGGGTTTTGCCCGCCCTCGCGTCGATACCGCGCCGGACCGAGAGAAATTGGCGTCGAAGCCGCTCTCGCGAGCGGATTTGGCGTTTTTCAAGGCGCGAGCATGGTCGCGATGGCTCAACCCAAGGGTTTACAATGCCCTTCCTACCCGACTCGCCAACCGTCTTGAAGCGCATGCCCGAATCTCCGCCCACCTTGCAGCAACAAGCGATCGACTGGCTGCTGCGTCTGGAATCGGCCGACTGCACGCCGGCCGAGCGCGCGGCTTTCGAAGCGTGGCTGGCGCGAGACGAAGGTCACGAGCGGATCTACCGGCAAATAGCGCGGCGCTGGCGACAACTTGACCGCTTTAAGGGCCAGGACTTTCCGGTCCGCGCCGCCGCGCTGACCTACCGGCGCCCGCGCCGCCGGCTCGCCGAATCGGCGTTGGCGGCCTGTCTGATGTTGGGTCTGGGCGTGGCGACCTTCTCCGAACGAGGCTGGTACGGGCGCAACGCGGTTTACGCGACCGAGCGCGGCGCCAGCCGGACGGTTCAATTGGCGGACGGCTCCCGGCTGGAATTGAGTCCGGACAGCGAATTGACGGTACACCTCGACCGCTGGCATCGCTCGCTGGTGCTGATCAAGGGCGAGGCTTACTTCGACGTCGCGCACGACCGGGACCGCCCGTTCCAAATCGAAGTCGGTGGCGCTAGCGTCGTCGATTTAGGCACCTGCTTCGACGTGCGTCTGCATAACGACGAAGTGACGGTCGCGGTCGTCGAAGGCGCGGTTCGAGTCGATCACATCGAAAGTCGGGAAATCCACGCCAACCAAGCGTTGAGTTTCGACCGTAAGGGCCGGTTTCGCGAATTGCCCGCCAACCAAATCGCGATGCAGACCGCTTGGCGCGAAGGCCGGTTGATCTTCGAAAACCGCCGGCTTGACGAGGTTTTGGCCGAGCTGGAGCGTTACCACGACATCCGCCTGACCCTGGCCGACCCGGCCTTGGCCAAACTCAAGGTCAGCGGCACGTTTCATACCGACAATCTCGACAACACCTTGAACATCATCGCGATGACGCTGCCCATCGACATTCGCCGACCCAATCCGCGGCAAGCCGTGCTCGACAAGCGCGGCAACGATTGATTCGGGCTTTAGTAACTATTCAGCGCGAAGTAAAAACGCCCTACCGGGCTTCGGTCAATCACCGCCAGCGGGATGCCGCCCAGCCTTACCGGCACCCTGCGTCAGCGCATATACGAGCAGATAGGATCGGCAAATTTGCCCACCGTTAAAATCCGCGTGGGCACAAAAACCGTACCCACCCAGGCTAATCGGTCCTTTGAATCCGGCAAAAGTGTGCGCAAGAAAATGCGGCTGTCCAAGGCCGGTCACCGACATATTCGTTTAGTCTGGTTACGGCCGTGCACCGGTTATCAGCTCGACCAGCAAGGAATCAACAAGCAATAACGCTTTTTACCAATTCAATATTGTTCGCTCTTCCCAATTCGATCCAGTAAAAACACATTCTTTCGCGCAGCTCATCCCTTTTGAAAAAGAGTTGATAGGCCCGTCGTACTTGTGCGGCCTCAAGCATACCTGCTTCATTAGCTTCTTCCATTGAGCTTATTGCCAATAGAGCAAGCGCACTTTTACACTCGAAATCAATATCTTTCGATTCAAGTATGTCAAGCATCTCGTCGATTCTCGCTGGATCGGCAAGCTCAATCTCCCAATCCTGCTCCCTTCCGGTAGCGGGGAGGCTCAATAATTGATTGATGACGCTTTCCGCATCCGCCTTTGGGCCATAAAACTCGCGCGACATAGGTCAAAGCTCCAGATAGGCTGTCTTTACACCGTTACCACTTGGAACCAAGCGAATAGTCGATGCGGGAGCGAACGACCCATCGTAAGCGATCTTTGAAGGACGCACTAGAACTGAAACGGACAATGACTTAACCGTTGGCGTGCGATTAGTCCGTTAGGGCGTCGAGATTCCAAGGCAACAGCGCTTCGAACTCTTCGACAGTTTTTGCGGTGGGAAGCTTTCGGAACAGATCGACCAGATAGGTGTAAGGGTCGACGCTATTGGCCTTGCAGGTTTCGATCAACGAGTAAAGATTAGCGCTGGCACGGGCGCCGGCCACCGTATCGCAAAACAACCAATTGCGGCGGCCCACCACGAAGGGGCGTATGGCGTTTTCGCAGAGGTTGTTGTCGATGGGCCAAGCGCCGTTGTCGACGAAGCGGATCAGTTTGGACCACTGCGATGACAAGTAATGCAAAGCCTTGCCCAGCAAACTACCGGGGATTACCGCATGCAGATGTTGTAGCAGCAGGGCTTCGATTTTGACCAAAACCGGTCGGCTTTGCTCCTGGCGCCGCTGCCCACGCTGTTCGACGCTCAGGTCTTTCGTCTGAGTTTCAATCGCGTACAGTTCACCCATCGCCGCGATAAACTGCGTCGCCAGTTGCTCCGGGCCACGCGCGGCTTTAGGAATGGCGGCTTCGGCCTCGACAAAATAACGCCGCGCATGCGCCCAACAGCCGAGGTGAATCGCACCCCGGCTGGCTGCAATGGCGTTATACACCTCATAGCCGTCGCTCATCAGTACCGCGCCGGGTTTGATGCCTTCATACAACGGCTGCGCATGCGTTCCGCCGCGCCCCGGCGTGTAGCTGAACAGCCGAATCGGCGGTCCGGAGCCGGTCATTTGTGCCCACAGATAGCTTTTGCTTTGCGCGGCTCGGCCGGATTCTTTGAGCACTTGAACCACGGTTTCGTCGCCCAGGATCAGATCGGCATCGAGCAGATGGTCGCGCAGCAAGTTGATGATGGGTTGCACTGCGTCGCCAACCCGCACCATGCTAGCCGCCAGCGTGTTGCGCGACAGATCGCCGCCGAAACGGCTCAACAGCGCGGCTTGCCGATACAGCGGCAGGCTATCCTGGTATTTGGCGGTGACGACCCAGGCTAATGCCGTTTCGGTGAGTAAGCCTTTGGGGATGATGCGAACCGGTGCCGGCGTCACGCGAATGCTTTCATCGCAGCACGGGCAGGCATATTTGACGCGGTGATGTTGAATGACTCGCACCTGTTGCGGCACGATGTCGAGCTGCTCGCTGATTTCAGCGCCGATTTCCACCAGACGAGTACCGTCATGCGCACAGATGCGTTCGGCTTCCGCTAATTCATGGCGCACGATCTCACGCGGCAGATGCGGATCGAGCGGTTTGCGACCGCGTTTCTTACGGCGGTGACCGGCCACCTCGACCGCTTCGGGCGTGGCTTCCTCGGCGATTGGAGCACCGTTCGGCGCCAACACTTCGGCTTCGTTCAGGAACAGGTCGCGCTGGGCCGGATTGGCCCGCGCCTCGGATTTTGCGGCATACAGCCTATGCAGAAAGGCATCCACACGTTCTTTCAATAAATCCCGCTCGACCGTCACCAACCGCAGTTGACTCGCCAGCCGTTGCTGCTCGGCCAGCAAGGCTTGGTAGTCTTCGGTGGACAGCGTGATGGTGGGCGTCATGCCGTTATTTTACCGGCTTTACATCCGCGTTTCAGCCCACTTGGGTATAGGTTCGTGCCGGATGCGGCCGCATCGCGGCCAAGTCAATACCGGCTAACAACCAGTGGAGTTGCTCGACCGTCAACATCACAACTGCTGCCTCTTTCGGCCAGTGAAAACGGTCGGCTTCCAGCCGCTTGAGCATCAACCAAAAACCGGTGCGGTCCCACAACAGCAGTTTGATCCGATCCCGCCGGCGGTTGCTGAACACGTAGATGGCCGGCTCGAACGGATTCAAGCCTAATGCCTGCTCAACCAGCAGCGCTAAACCATTGATGGCCTTGCGGCCGTCGACCGGCTCGCGGTGCAGGTAGACCTTCAATCCTGCGTCGAAACGAAACATGGCAGCTCGGCCAACGCCTTCAAAATCACCGGCAGGTCGCTCAGTGCGACAGGCTGTAACGCGAGTTTAACGCCGTTGGGCAACTCCGCACTGAGCGCTGACTCAGCCGGTTTCTCTGCGCTCAGCGACTGAACGGGCACAAAAGCCGGCAACGTTAATGGACTGTTCGGATTCGGATGTCCTGTTTCTCGGTAATGCCCCATCCACTTGCGCAGCAGATTGGCATTGATACCGTATTGCAGAGCGATCTTGGCAACCGATGTGCCCGAATGCAAGCAAACTTTCACTAGCTCCCGCTTGGCTTCCGGATCATAAAGGCAACGGCCGTCTCGCCCGTGCCCCACGATTAATGGCCGCGATAATCGCGTGTTATGCTCCTTCATAGGTGTCCACCTGATTATAAGTGGACACTATCTTCGTTCCTTTCGAGCTGTTTATACAGATGCTGTTAAAGGACCGCTTACGACCCATCTGGCATAATCACGCGGGCGGGAAACCCATTCGGGACTGGCACTGAGATGGCTCCATTCTTCAAATTACCCAGATTATCCTGAATCAAGCGCGCCGCCACTTGGTGGTCTACCTTTTAGAAGTACTCACTCTCTCCAATTCATGAAATAAGCTCTTAGCAAAAAGTTAGCGTGTATTGTGAGCCAAACCCTCGGCCAATTTCGTCAATAGCCTGCTCAAGCTCATCCGGCATAAATGTTTTGAATGGCAGCCATTCATATTTCATTTTATGCCACAGCAATTCAATCCGATTCAACTCAGGGCTATAGGGCGGCAGGAAATAAAATCGAATACCTTTCTCTTCCAGCAAATCCCAATACGGCTTCAGTTTTTTGGCCGTATGAATGGACGCATTATCTAAAATCACCACCAATGGCTTGCTGACGCGTTGGACCAATGCCATCAGAAAGCCAAAAAACCACAGACCATTGACGCTTTGCCACAGCTTAGTCAGCATTAATCGACCCGATGAAAGCAAAGCGCCAATGACGTTCATCCGCTGCGCGCGTTTAGCGGTAATGGCATGAACTTCTCCGCTTTTGGTCCAAGCCGAACGATTCGGTGGTTGTGGTGCAAATCCGGCCTCATCCACATAGGCCAATTCGATTTCGCCGGCTTGCGCTTGCTGAATCAGTGCGGCAATGTCGTGTTGGGCCCGCTCGAAGCGCTCGGGATCACGCTTTTTTTAAACTGTAACGGGTGCGCTTCCATACATAGCCCATCCGTTTTAACTCGTTCCGCAAGGTGCTGGCGCTAATCGTCACGTCGCATTCCGTCGTTAGACGACTGACCAATGCCCGGCAGTTTAAAGGTTCCGCATCGATCCATTCTTTGAGCCGGCATCGATGCGCGTCAGTCAATTTACTTGGTGCACCACTGCGGGGTTGATCCGGTAAACTGTTCAGCCCATTTCTCCACCACTTCCGCCGCCGCTCCCGTATAGCTTCCGGTTTCACGCCTTGCTGTTCTGCAATCGCAATGACTGTCTGGCCATTGGCTAACATCAAAATGGTCTGTGCCCGCTCCCGTTCTCGCCAATCGCTCCCTTTTTTGATAATTTGCTGGAGCTGCTCTCGTTCGCTTTCGTTCAATTCTATTGCTCTTGCCCGCATTCTGTCGCTACCACCACACCTGAAATCTCGCTATTTTAATGCATGGTGATTTGTTGTTAAGCGCTTAGATCATAAGCAATCACCTCTTTCATCCAAGGCTTACTACTCTTATTCTTTTCATATATTTCATGAAACGCGTCAGTAGTATCTGTCCATATTGAATAATCAGCTGCATCAAAATCGATATCAAAATCGATAACCCGCCCATCTTGTCTGATAACTTTTCCGCAGTACATGTTGCTTCCATCAGGAAAAATCGAAATCAATATACACTGATTAACAGGCTGTTGATTTTATCTCCCCCGCAAGCCGCATTGATTCGTTGAGTTAGGTGCTGGATATATTCGTAACACATTGTTATTCATGGTAAAATGCTTTTGTTTTCCACATATTCCATCGAATCCATGCGCGGCGCCGACATTACCCAAGAAGAACTGTTCAGTTACCGAACCCTGGAAGAACGGATTCCAAAAAAACATCCGCTCCGCAAGCTGCGCAAAGTGGTCGATCTGTTGCTGGCCACATTGGATGACGAGTTCGATGCGCTCTACGCCCGTCGCGGCCGGGATTCCATTCCGCCGGAGCGCCTGTTACGCGCCAGCCTGCTGCAAGTCTTGTTGTCCATCCGCTCGGAGCGGCAGTTAGTGGAGCATATCGACTTCAATCTGCTTTACCGCTGGTTCGTCGGCTTGACCATGGATGACGCCGTGTGGGACCACTCCACCTTCAGCGCCAACCGCGACCGCTTGCTGAACGAGCGCATCAGTCGTTTGTTTTTCGAACGGGTGTTGGCCTTGGCGGACTGGCAAAAGTTGCTGTCCGACGAACATTTTTCCGTGGACGGTACGCTGATTCAGGCCTGGGCCTCGCACAAGAGTTTCGTCAAAAAAGACGGCTCGACCCCGCCGCCGGAAGACGGCGGCCGTAATCCCACGGTCAACTTCAAGGGCGAGAAGCGCAGTAACGAGACTCACGTATCACGTACCGATCCCGATGCGCGGCTGTACAAAAAGAGCGAGGGCGACAAATCGCAGTTGGCATTTCTTGGTCATGCTTTGATGGAAAACCGTAACGGCCTGGTGGTCGATGTCGAAGTCACTCAGGCCAAGGGAACAGCGGAACGCGAAGCGGCTCAAACCATGGTCAAGCGTACGATCCACAAGCCGGGCGCGACCTTGGGTGCCGATAAAAACTATGACACCCAAGACTTTGTCGCCAATCTACGCCAGCGCAAGGTGACCCCGCATGTCGCCAGCAAGGACAAAGGCTCGGCCATCGACGGCCGCACCACCCGACACGACGGCTACCGCAAAAGCCTCAAAATCCGCAAGCGGATCGAAGAGGTCTTCGGCTGGGCCAAGACCGTCGGTCCGCTACGGCAAACCAAGTTCCGGGGTTTGAAGAAAGTCGCCGCGCAAACGATTTTTACGTTTGCGGCCTATAACCTAACGCGGATGGGCGCCATTTTCGGCTGGCGTTACACGACCGCCTAGGCGCTAGTACGCCTGAAATCCGCCCAAAGGCGGAATTGACCCCCTTCGGGGTGAATATAACCGGCTAAAACCGGTTTTTGAGGCCCAATCAGGCTTCCAGACCACCCGGTGCTTCGGAAAATGGCGTCGAAACCGAAGGTATATCGGCAAATTTCAACAGCCTGTTAAAGACACACCCCGCTTGCATTAACTGCCTATAAAACTCACTCTCAAGCAGTATTTTTTGGTGAAACTTTGCATTGACATCGACAATTTCTTTCTTAGTCAACTCAATTCTTCTAGCTTCAGTACTCACGAATTAAAGCCCTCCAGGGAATGCCGTTTGTAAATTGCCATACTTATCGGTTATTACCGTAAAGGTATTTGTTAAACCTCCACCCATCTTGTCTGCCAAGGTTCCAACAGTATTATTTGTCGTTATTGTTCGAGCAAAGTTACCAGTATCCAATGCTTGTGCAGGTGCCTAAACAGTGCTCTTGGAACTTAGCAACGAGCGTAGCTCCGATTCGCGAAGCGTAATCGGAGACATACCAACCATTCCGTTAACGGCCACCCACCTTTTCTTGCATCGCTGTACGAATGTCTTCTTCAGTATGAAGATACTCGCCCGGCTCCTCCATCGTGTCGATCCCGTAGAGATACATCACGCCTGCCCAAATACGCGCCATTTCTTCGTGAGGTGCGAAAGTCAACGTTCCTGATTCAGACTCACGGGTTATTGCATAAGCCCAGCGGTCTGCTGCCTCTCGCGTCATCCGGCCTTCCAACACATCAACGAAGACCGATCTCACTACTTCCAAAGTAATTTCCACTTACCAGCTCTCCGTATAATTTCCGTTACGGTCAAACTTGTAGTGCTGCTTGATGCCGTTATTCAGCTCCGGTCGGACTTGCCGAACGCTACCACTGTGATCAAGCGTTTCGTGCCATCCGCGAGAACCGCCAGTTGCGGGGTCGAACTCATGAACGTAGCGACGACCCGCCATTTCTCCAGCCTTGTCGGCGGGCTGCAATTCACCATAGTAGCGAATCCGGCCATTCTCCAACTCCTTGAGGCCAGCTTGGCCGTATTTTTCCGTGTAACCAAGGTGTCTTGAAAGATCTGCCGCTTGCTTCGCACTCTCGGCTCCACTCTTTACAACTTTACTCGTATCCCGAATTGTATCGGTAATCTTGCCAATTTTTCCTAAGAAACCGCCACCCACTGCCCCCAAAGCAGCGGAAATGCCTACATCTCCCCAGTTGACGGCGCCAATATCACCACCGTTACTGTACATTTGCAAACCAAAATCAAAGGTAGCGCCAGCAAACGCCCCCAACAACGCGAAAGTCCCCGTCGGATCGGTATAGCTGACCGGATTGCCGTTGGCGTAAGTATACACATTGGTGCCGCCTTCCAGACCGATCAGGTCGGGTTGCAGGTAGCGGCCGACGCGGGGCGAGAAGTAGCGGGTGCGGTTGTAGTGCAGGCCGGAGTAGGCGTCGTAGTATTCGCCTAGGTAGCGCAGGTTGAAGGCGGTCTTCACGCCGTCGCCGTCCGGGTCATCCAGGGCCGGGGTGTCGCCGTAGGGGGCGATCGGCCAGGCCCAGATCGGCTGGGTCAGGTCGCCGGCCGCCCGACGCAAAAAGCGCGGGGTGTTGGTGAAGTCGGTTTCGATGTAGGCCAGGTTGACCAGACTGCCATCCGGCCGTTGGTCGATGACCGCCAGCGGCGGTGTTCGCCCAGCCTGCTCCGATTGGCGAAGCGTAATCGGAGACATACCAATCATTCGTCCGATTACGCTTCACCAATCGGACCTTCGGCAATGCACCATGTTTACCGTATAAGAGTTTTTAATGGTGGTGGGCCTTCTCTCCTTACCTTTTTAACGGCATCCAACCAATATTCCCAAAAAGCACTATCAGCAGGCGTGTCTTCAACGACATACTCACCACCACTAAGAATATCTGTCAGATCATTCGACCCCGTCAACTCCCAATAATAATTAAGCATATAAAGCATCGCTTCATATCCCTCTTTCTCAGTAATTGTGTTATCACTGAATATTTTCATTTTATTTGAGTCCATAGCGCACTACCAAATCGACAAATGCGGGATTTCTGCCCGCCCCCTTAATCACTCCATTCTGAGTATAGGAATAAACTTGTGAGCCATCCGGCATTGTCTGCGAAAACCAGCTTTTCCCATATTTATCAACACCTATAAAATTGGCGATCTCATTTGATAACTTAGTTAAAAGCTCACGGTTTGCGATGGAATCTTCTAATTTTCCTTCTTTTCCAGAGAAAATATGATTCGCCAGTTTTCCAGTTGGAATTGTATTCTTAAATCCCCCGCTAATAGCAAATAACCCAGCCTCCTCCAAACTCACCGGGGTAAACACCGCCGGCAACAAGGACATTTGGACACCAGGCAGTTGGAATACGTCTTGAGCCAAGCTACTCGATTGCCCGTAGTAACTGGGGAACGGCGTCCTACCAAACCACGATAACGCGCTGTCTAAATAGCCTCCGATTTGCCGCGTCAAGCTCGCTTCCGCCCAAGTTCCCGTCGGATCGGTATAGCTGACCGGATTGCCGTTGGCATAAGTATACACATTGGTGCCGCCTTCCAGGCCGATCAGGTCGGGTTGCAGGTAGCGGCCGGCGCGGGGCGAGAAGTAGCGGGTGTGGTTGTAGTGCAGGCCGGAGTAGGCGTCGTAGTATTGGCCGGGGTAGCGCAGGTTGAAGGTGGTCTTCACGCCGTCGCCGTCCGGGTCTTCCAGGGCCGGGGTATCGCCGTAGGGGGCGACCGGCCAAGCCCAGATCTGCTGGGTCAGATCGCCGGCCGCCCGGCGCAAAAAGCGCGGGGTGTTGGTGAAGTCGGTTTCGATGTAGGCCAGGTTGACCAGACTGCCATCCGGCCGCTGGTCGATGACCGCCAGCGGGATGTCGCCCAGCCTGCTCCGATTAGCGAAGCGTAATCGGAGACATACCAACCATTCGTCCGATTACGCCGCGCTAATCGGACCTACGGTCCTTGTGCTAAGAAACTGCTTTTATTTCAGGTAACTCAGATTCAAACCGGCAGACAAATAGTTTAACTGCATCTATAAATTCTTGTTTTCCAATCTCAAATGGCAAGCTGAAACTCTTATCCATCCAAACAGATGAGATAAATATAAAAGCATCTTTCACTCTGACTTCAAGGATCGGCGACTCCTCATAATCCATCGAGTCATATTTGAAATCCTCTGAACAACCCCGAGAAACCCAAGATTTTAGCGCCGAATACAACTCAGCCAATAAAATATCTTCCTCATCGAAAATAATATTTTCATCAACTGAAATTACCAATCGACCTTCAGTCTCAGAGAAAGCCTTGTTTGTTATTGGCAAACAAGGCTTTTGCGCAATTTCAAAATCTATTGTGCATTTACAGGGAAAGCGTTCCATATTTTACCGTCATTACCAACTATTACTCTAACTGATGTTTGGCCTTTTGAACCAATCTCCCTTCCTAAATCAATAACAACACGGAAAGAATCATCAACGTTATTTGTCATAAATTTAGCATTAGGTGAACGTAACGCTTCAGCTACGACTGATTGAATATCATCAAAACTATTTGTATTAAATTTCGCTGCTCGTTGAGCAGTGGAGTCTAATAAATGCTTATTTTTCGGTGTCCATGCCACAACGTTATCAGCGGCTTTAAACGCAGAGCTAGATGCATTAGCTAATGCACTTCCACTGTTTGCAACTTTACTCGTATCCCTAATTGTATCGGTAATCTTGCCAACTTTTCCTAGGAGACCGCCACCCGTCGCCCCCCAAAGCAGCGGAAATACCAACATCTCCCCAGTTGACGGCGCCAATATCACCGCCGTTGCTGAACATCTGCAAACCAAAATCAAAGGTTGCGCCAACAAACGCCCCCAACAACGCGAAAGTCCCGGTCGGATCGGTATAGCTGACCGGATTGCCGTTGGCGTAAGTATAGACGTTGGTGCCGCCTTCCAGGCCGATCAGGTCGGGCTGCAGGTAGCGGCCGGCGCGGGGCGAGAAGTAGCGGGTGTGGTTGTAGTGCAGGCCGGAGAAGGCGTCGTAGTATTGGCCGGGGTAACGCAGGTTGAAGGTGGTCTTCGCGCCGTCGCCGTCCGGGTTCTTCCAGGGCCGGGGTATCGCCCAGCCTGCTCCGATTAGCGAAGCGTAATCGGATCTACGGTCTTTAAATTTAGATTACGCGAATCCACAGCGATACCACATCGCCATTTTCCAACAAAACCAAAATCGCTCCTGGAGCAAATTCAATAGCTTTACCAAAGGCATCAGACTTACCTATGCACAACCATCGTTCCATTTCGTTGAAATAAGCATCCCAATTAGTTTCGTTTATCCTGGTTGAAACACCTGTGTCAGGCAAACATCCACTTTTCACGTAAAGATCGCATTTTTTTGTCTCGGGTGGAACATTGCTGGTGCTTTTCCACGTCGTATGGGGACAAAACCCCCATACACCTAACAACAAGCCATCGCTACTCAATGACAAGTTAAGATCATTAATAAGTAACGGTGAATAGCTATCATACCTAGGCGTAAAATCGAAGGAATATTCAGCTACATCGTACCTAATTTCTATTTCTTTACTTGACCATTTATCACCAACATTAAATTCCACAGCCATCCTAATACACAAAATTAAAGTGATATATCGTTTTAGTTTCCGGATGGACAACTAATTCCCACGTGCCGTTAGATCCCCTAAAAGATCCTGGAACATCGTATCTAAGAGCTCCTGGCACACCACCTGGATCAGCAATACCCCTGCCTGAAGAAATTATCTCTTTAATTGTGTTTGGTGAGTTCATATAAGGCCTAGCTAACTCCCCTTTATTCGCGCCCTTTTTAACGAGGTCATTGATATGATTTCCAACAGTTTTAGTGTAATTGAATTCACCAACTTTTAGAACATCATCAACCTTAGTGGCTACAGTCCTAGTAACACTCCAAACTCCCGCTTCCTCAAGGCCCAGCGGCGTAAACATCGCCGGCAACAAGGACATTTGGACACCAGGCAGTTGGAATACGTCTTGAGCCAAGCTACTCGATTGCCCGTAGTAACTGGGAAACGGCGTCCTACCAAACCACGATAACGCGCATCTAAATAGCCGCCGATTTGCCGCATCAAGCTCGCTTCCGCCCAAGTCCCCGTCGGATCGGTATAGCTGACCGGATTGCCGTTGGCGTAAGTATACACATTGGTGCCGCCTTCCAGACCGATCAGGTCGGGTTGCAGGTAGCGGCCGGCGCGGGGCGAGAAGTAGCGGGTGTGGTTGTAGTGCAGGCCGGAGTAGGCGTCGTAGTATTGGCCAGGGTAGCGCAGGTTGAAGGCGATCTTCACGCCGTCGCCGTCCGGGTCTTCCAGGGCCGGGGTATCGCCGTAGGGGGCGATCGGCCAGGCCCGGATCGCTTGGGTCAGCTCGCCGGCCGCCCGGCGCAAAAAGCGCGGGGTGTTGGTGAAGTCGGTTTCGATGTAGGCCAGTTTGACCAGACTTCCGTCCGGCCGTTGGTCGATGACCGCCAGCGGGATGTCGCCCAACTTGCGTAGGAGGAATGAATTAAATACATGCGTCCGATTACGCTTCGCTAATCGGACCTACGGTCCTATAGCAACAGGTGGATTGCGCCGCGAATCACCCGGCAAAATCACAATAATCCGCCGCGCGGTCGTAGGCGAGCCGCAATCGAAATGCCACATACGGCGGAACCGCGATTCGTTCCACCTTACGAGATTTACCCAGCCGGCAACACTTCTTACGGCATTGGTATGTTATTACAATCGTCTTTTTCACTAAAATTATTTAGTGTTGCATAACGTAACTTTTCGTGTATTAAATTTTTAATTAATTCGGTGAATTGATTAAAATCACCAGCCTCCCAACTAATTCCAAGCATAAATAAGCAAATAGAAACTCCATTTGCATCTTCAAAAACCACAACATCTTTAGGCTGTAAGCTACAATCCAAAAGCACACTGGGTTTTACGCTACAAGACATATTGTTTGCCAAAGCATAATTTTCCACTGCTGAAATGATTTCAGCTTTATTTGCTTCATAGCGAGAAACAAATGAAAATTCGCTAGGCCTTTGAAAATCAAGCCGCTTAATATAAAAAACATCACACCCGTTCAAGCTAATTATTAAAATAAAAAACCAGAACCTAGGCATAAGCGGTAACCGTAAAAATTGATAACAGCATTAATACACACATTCTTCTGAAAGAGGGTCTATCTGCATTCATTACTTTTTATATTATTTAGTGCTAGTTGTATTTTTATCGGTTGCATCAATAGCTTGTGCGGGTCATGCAGTCCTATGCAACATACCCAATAATCTATATATCATTGAACTTTATATGAAATAATTTACGAACTAGCACCAAAGGTTATTACAAAGTTTCATTTTCTAGAAAATGCATCCACATCATAATTGTCACCACGGAGACTGAGGGGACGAATACGGCCCAACTTCATTCCAGTTCGCACTCCCTCCCCATAACCCATTGAAGATTAATCCTGCTGTACCACCTAAAAGATTTGATGGCAGATATAAGGGGCCAAGTTGTTCACCTTGTATTGTATGTTGAAACTCGTGATTACCTACTAAATTGCCATTTTTAAATTTCTTAGTAGGACCAAAATCAGATGCATATGAAATTGTATTTCCAATAGTAATTGCACTTCCGCTTCGCATGAATGGATGGTTGGTAAATTCAATTGCATTGTTACCGGCACTAACATTAGCCCCAAACAACGCCCCAATACCACCCCAAATACCGCCAATAACTGTATTAGCGCCATTCCATATTTTACCTACAAAACTGCCTACACCATCTTGAAAACCCGAAGAAATTGAACTAAAACCCGATGATATTGAAGAGAACATTGAAGAAAAAAATGAGGTGAATTCTCCCAAAATACTTTCAGTCCCGGTCGGATCGGTATAGCTGACCGGATTGCCGTTGGCGTAAGTATAGACATTGGTGCCGCCTTCCAGGCCGATCAGGTCGGGTTGCAGGTAGCGGCCGGCGCGGGGCGAGAAGTAGCGGGTGTGGTTGTAGTGCAGGCCGGAGAAGGCGTCGTAGTATTGGCCGGGGTAGCGCAGGTTGAAGGTGGTCTTCACGCCGTCGCCGTCCGGGTCTTCCAGGGCCGGGGTGTCGCCGTAGGGGGCGATCGGCCAGGCCCAAACTGCTTTTCCAGGATCACCCCCTTCTTTTCTCAAATAACGCGGGGTGTTGGTGAAGTCGGTTTCGATGTAATGTGTCGCGATATGCGAGCCGTTGGCGTCCAGATCAATCACCGCCACGGGGATATCTCCTAGCCAAATATAATTGCGTTGCCGACCCGATCCGTATTCGTAGATTAGACGATCGGACTGGTCGTAAAAATACCGCACGGTACCCGACCCGCCGGTTTTATACACTCTACGCCGAGCGCCATCATAGTAGTAGTTCTCTCGCCCGGACGCGTTTTTGAAGTACGTCATGGTCCGATCCGCGCCGTATCCGTATTCGTTGCCGGCTATGCCGGTCACGAAGCCGGACAGGTCGTAGCCGTAGCTGACGTTGACGCTGCCGTCCGGCGCCGGATTAAAGGTTTCGGTACTCAAGCGGTTGTCGATGTAACGAAAAGTGTCGCCGCGCATGAGGGCACCCGCGGCATTGTAATTTTCCAGGCGCTGTAAATTGCCGTTGTTGTCGTGGTCGAGCACGGTACGTTGCTGACTTTGCGTGGTGGTTTGCAAGTTCAGATGGTCTAAATCGTCATAACCAAAACTAAGACTCCCATAGCCCGATACACGGTTACGGTCGTCGTATCTGACGTCGTAAGCATAAACAGGGGTTCCGTCAGCTTTGTTGGCACTAATCGACGATAGGCGACCACCGGCATCGCGATCCCGCCGGTAGCGTATGCCGTTGCCGAGAACCATGCTCCGAAGCCGCCCGATCAAAGGTTGGTATGTGATTTCGGCTGCTAACGTATTGGTACCGCCCGACGGGAATAGCGCGCGCACCGTGGCAATCCGGCCATCGTTCCCGTATCCGTATTGAATCGCCAACCCGCCGGGGTAGGTTAAGCGCTCCGGTCGCCCTTGACCGTCCGCGCCAACGCCGTATTGAACGGACAATTTGTCCGTGCCTCCGCCGTTGGGAATCGCTTGTTCCATTTCGAGTAGATCGCCCCGACCGTTGTATTTAAAACGATCGGTAACCACTAAACCGCCATGGGACGCTGCGTGTGTTTTTGTCCGTGCGCTCAACCGCCCGATGTACGCCGTTGGATCAAGGGGATTGCTATCGACCATTTGCACATCCCAAACTTGCACCAGCGAACCGCCATCCGAATAGTCAATCCGGGTCAAGCGGTCCAGCGCATCGTATTGTTTGACCGCGCTATGGCCGTCGCTGTCCGCCCGGTAGGTTTCGTTGCCGGCCTTGTCGTATTCCGAACCGCGGTTGCCGAAGTCCGGCGAGTCTTCGTCGGTGTGCTTGCCGAGTTCGTTGTTGCTTAATAGCGTGGTGGCGTTCACCGGATCGACGACTTGCTTGACTCGGCCGGCCACGTCGTAGTCCAGGCTGAATAGCGGGGTTTGCGCGCCCAGCGTGCCATTGCTCAGCAGCGGCGCCCTGGCCCGGTCGCTGATTTGATCGAGGCCGGTGTAGAAGCTCAGGTCGCAAGTTTCACCGCTCAGGCAACTGCGTTCCAGCAGGTTGTTGGCGTTGTGTTTCAGTTCCCGGTTCCAGCCGCCGCTACCGTCCGAGGCGGTCAACAGCAGGCCTTTGTCGTCGAAGGATTGGTGCCAGGTCTGTGGGTTGTCGCCGCTACGGCTGGCGACGGTGTGCAGGACCTTGCCCCGGCTATCGCGTTGATATTCGACGCTGTCGGTAATGCCGTCGTGGGTCAGGCTGACGGTCTTGACCGAACCGGCCGGGGTATAGGTGTAGTGGAGTACGCTGTTGTCCGGCCGGGTCAGGGTTTTCAAACGGCCGTCGGTGTAGTAGTCGTAACGGGTCACGTCGTTGCCGACCGTGACGGTCTTGGGTTGACGTAGCGCGTTGTACGACGTGACGGTGTGAACGCCGTTGATGTCGGACTGATCGGTAACTTGGCCGTGGGCGTTGACGCTTACGACTTCACTCACGTGATCCAGCGCGTCGGTGGTTTTCCACAGGTCGCCGTTGCTGCGGTAGTCGGTGACGCTGGCGCCGTTTTCCGGGCGCGGCCCGGTTTTGACGACGCGCAGCGTGACATGGGTGTTGGGATCGTAGTTGTAGCTGACATCGGTTTGGTGGCAGGTTTTGGAATTGGCCGGACAGGCGTCGTTGACCAAGGCTTCCGAGGCGGGGCGCACTATTTCGCGGGTGAGGTGGCCTTGATCGTTGTAGCGCCAATCCTTGGCGACTTCGCCAACCACTTCCGAGGTTTTCAGCGGGAAGCGGCTGTCCCAGGTACGGGTGGTGGTGCGGGCTTCGGCGGTGCCGTCGGCTTCGGTTTCGGTCAGAGGCAGGCCGTTGCTGTTGTAGGTAAAGCGGGTGACCCGGTTGAGGTAATCGGTGCGGGTCAGCATGTCGCCGTTTTTCTGCCAGGTGTAGCCTTGGTAGTCGGCGTCGCAGCCGGCGCAACGGGTGCTGACGGCGACCGGTCTATAAAGAAAAGCCGCGTCGGTGTCGGTACAATTGATGCATTTGAAGGATCGGAAATAGGGTACCGAGCGATAGGCACTCGAATCTGAATCGGTAAATTGCTCGGTCAGTTTGTATTTGGTGGGACTCGAGTTAAGAACTAAACCGCGCTTTTGTAGCAAGTTCTTCGCGTTATGGCCGGCACGGGTGATTTGAGAGTAGGTTGGAAAAAGAGTCCCGCAGAGCCAATCAAATTTGACATCCAAGACTGTTTGCCCGGCTTCTTGAACTTTGCTCAGATAAGAAAACGCGTTAGGTATCCCGCCAGGACTGGAATTACAATCGACGGTCGTCACCGTGGCATAAGTCCTGACGAGCGCCGCCGAAGCCCCATCGGCGGCGGGCAATGTAATGGTTCGCGGGCTAGCGGTGAAGTTGTAACGGTAAACCTGATTGTCCGGATCGGTGACCGACGACAGCACGGCGGAGGTATATTGAAAACTTAAGCGGCGGCCGCTCGGTATGTGAGTCACTTCGCTGACGCGGTACGGCGAGCTGGTTTGATAGGTGACGCGGTGTTCTATCCCGGAACGATCGAACCGGGCCGCCAAGCGGCTTTTACTGTCGTACGCTTCGCGAATCCCGGTTTTAAAATTGGTATATACCCATTTGTAGGTGACGCCGTTAACAGACCCGTTTTTAACCAGAGTATCGTGTATGTCTCTGGCATAAGGCTTCAGGTTCTCCATGAACTTGGTGCAAATCCCCATCGTGCAAACACTGATAGTTCGATTGCCGGAGGATCCACCATAGTTGAGATGGTCTATCAGACAACTGGAGTAGCTATGAGTCCACTCCCCATTCATGGCGGCTTGATAGTCGCAGTCTTCCGCCATGATGCTTCGCGGCGAGGTACTGAACCGGGTAAACTCCAATGGAAACTGGCCTTCGCCCCGATAGTCGGTTTCCTTCAGCAGTGTCGCGCCATACAGCGGCTCGGTTTGAAATTCCACTTGAGGTACGCGGTTCTTGTCCGATTGTTCGACTTGCATCTGTCCCGCCAATTGCTCGTAAGGCAAACCGGGATCGGGATACGCGTTAGCCGAAAGCAAGCACATTCCAACGACTATTATCAGCAATCGACTAGACAGGGTAGCAAGCATGTTGTCTCCTTAATCAGTATTTATCCAAACGGCAGCACCCGTATTAACGCGTTTAATCAGCGGCGCACATTTTGTAAGACGATTGAGAAACGAAAATCCCCCAACTCCATTCGAATTTTTTTTGCGTCGTCACGCGCCTAATATCGCGTCGACAAGCAGTCCAACGGGAACTTATGAATTCAGGGGGGCAACCACCCTCTAACCCGAAATTGGATTAGAGGCGTCTCAGGATTCGCGGGAGAATCGACCAGACGTATCTCTCCCCCTGACCAAGCCGCAATAGCAATCCGAAAACACAGTACAACCTCTAAAGCCCGCACCTACAGGCCGCGTAAGCGCTTGTCAAAATAAATCGGACGGTTTGGCGTCTTTTCGATGCTGGTGCGTTTCATAGGAAACCCTAAACTCAAGGAGACCCTATGACCGCATCGCTAAAACATCCGCTCTTATTGACCGCCGCGTTGCTGGCTTGCGAAGTGCGCGCCGCCGACCCGAGCTACGCCTTCGACATCCCGGCGCAAGATCTGGCGGGCGCGCTGCAAAAACTGGCCGCGCAATCCGGCAAGCAAGTCTTTTACGCTCACGACAGTGTCGCCGGCCGCCGCGCGCCCGCCTTGCAAGGTTCCATAACCTTAGCCGAGGCCGCCGCCAAATTACTGGCCGGCACCGGCCTGAGCTATTCGGTTGCCGGGGACGGCTCGCTGGCGATTAAGCCGCTCGGCGGCGATGCGACGATGATGGCGCCGGTCAATGTAATCGGTAAAGCCGCTTACGATTCCAGCGATCCCTACAACACCGATTACCGCCTTCCCAACGCCACCACCGCCACCAAGACCGACACGCCCATCATGGACACGCCGGTGTCGATCCAAGTGGTACCTAAGGCCGTACTGGCCGACAAACAATCCATCACCCTGCCCGATGCGGTCAACGGCCACGTCAGCGGCGTGCTGGGCCGCACCGGCGGCGGCTATCTGTACGACAATTTCATCATCCGCGGCCTGGCCGGCTCGGGATTCGGCGATGCCTACCGCAACGGCTTGTTCAACCGCCAGGACGTTTACGACATCGCCAATATCGAGCAGGTGGAAATCGTCAAAGGGCCGGCGGCGGTATTGTACGGACGCATCGAACCCGGCGGCCTGGTCAATTACGTGACCAAAAAGCCGTTGGATACCGCGTATTATTCGGTCCAGCAACAATTCGGCAGTTACGATCAATACCGCACGCTGATCGACGCGACCGGCCCGCTGGATGCCGACAAAACCGTGCTGTACCGCCTGAATGGCTCCTACCTGGACAGCCAATCGTTCCGGGAGTTTGTCGGTAACGAACGCTATTTCGTGGCGCCGAAACTCAGCTGGCGGCCCAATGAAAAATTCGAAACCAATCTGGAGCTGGAATACAAGCGCGACCGCTTCAACGCCGACTTCGGGATTCCGGCCATCGACCATCGCCCGGCGCCGATTCCGATCACCCGCACGCTGAAGGACGGCGCGCAACGCCAGTTGATGGAAAGCAAGCTAGTCGGCTTCGACTGGACCTATCATTTCAACGACGATTGGAAAATCACCCAGCGTTATTTATTCAAGGATTGGTCTTTGAGCGGACCGACCCTGTTCAATTTCGGCGGTCTGCGCGAGGAAGACGGACACTTGTTTTTAGACCGCACCGCCTCCAAAGGCGTGCAGGACATCATGACCCATTCCGGCAATATCGACTTGAACGGCAAATTCGAAATCCTGGGCAGCCGGCATAACCTGCTGATCGGCGTCGACGGTTTTCATGCGACAACCGAGTCGAATTCGGCGCGAGCGGCGGTCGCGGGAATCGACATCTTCGCGCCGGTTTACGGCCAAGTCGATTTCAACGCCCTGCCCGCCGACAACGCGTTCTTCTACCGTAAGGAATCCTGGATAGGCGCTTACGTTCAAGACCAAATCACGCTGTTCGACCGCCTGCACATCCTGCTCGGCGGCCGATACGACAACGTCAGCACCGGCGGCCGGTTTTCGCCGGTCTCGCTGGCGGCTGCCCAAGCCGGCCGGGTCAAGCAAGAAGACAACGCCTTCAGCCCCCGCGCCGGTGTCGTCTACCGGGCCCAAGACTGGCTATCGCTGTACGGCAGCTACACCGAGTCGTTCAGCGCCAACAACGGCCTCTCCGGCACTGGCCAACGCTTCGATCCGCAGCAAGGCCAACAGTACGAAGTCGGCATCAAGACCGAATCGGCCGATCGGAAATTTTCGTCGACCTTGGCGTTTTTCCATTTGACCAAAAGCAATCTGCTGACCGACGATCCCCATCAAGCCGATCCCAATTTTCAGATTCTGGCCGGCAAGATCCGTAGCAAAGGCATAGAACTGGACTTGGCCGGACAAGTTACCGACCAACTGCATCTGCTTGGCACATATGCGTATACGCAAGCCAATTACATTGAGGACTTCGACGGACTGCAAGGCAAACGCCTGGAAAACGTACCCAGGCACCAAGGCAGTTTGTGGGGCACGTGGCAATTTAACGACGCGTTTAAAGCGGGCCTGGGCGTCGTAACGGTCGGCAAGCGACCAGGCGATTCGGATAATTCTTACTACATGCCCGGCTATGTCCGTTTGGATGCAATGGCCGCATATACCCAACGTTTCGGCCAACAACGCTTGACGGCTCAGTTGAATGTCAACAACCTGTTGGACAAACGCTATTACGCCAACTCCGACGGCAGCAGTCTGGGCGCGATTCCCGGTTATCCGGTCAATGTGATGGGTTCGTTGAAGTACGAGTTTTAAGCCGAAACCAGCGATCCGAGCGCCCGACGACATCTCCCGCCGGGCGCTGTCCTCCATGGAGAAACCCGGATAAAACCAAGATTGGCCCTCGAGTGGCAGCGGACAAACAATCGACTTGACTTAACCAACAAATCGGCGTAACAAGCGGGAGTAATTCAGTCGGTTGATCTTGGTTTCAACCGTTGGAGTTTCGGGTTTCCCTAGTCATTTCGAGTCTCCTCATGAGCGATTTGTCCGTTACCAGCGCGCTGCAATCCGGCTTTCAACAGCTGAGTTCGGTCTCGGCCAAACGAAATGCCGAGCAAGCCGAACAGCTGGCCCAATCCTTAAGGAAACAAGCCGATTCCGCTCAAGCCATGGCGGATAAATACGAGGAAAAAGCGCTGGCGTTGGATAGCCGAGCCAATCAGGCGCAAGTCAAATCGGACGACCTGAATAACCGTTTGACGCTGAGCAACGCTTTCCGCCAAGCCGGCGAGCAAGTGACCAAAATCGTCAACGAAGCCGAAGTACAGCCGGCGACCTATTCGGCGTCGGGTTTGACGACGACGGCCGGCGATACTTCGGCAACCGGTGTCGGCGGCAATATCGATACCGTGGCCTAGCCTGCTCGTTTTGGTCGAGGCATCGTCCTTCAAGGCTAATTCAGTCGGCGTCCCGCAAGCATTTCAAGCGACCAAGCCGGTCCGCGGCGCATAGGTTTCGGGGAAATCCGCGATTGCCAAATGTGAACGGCGAATTCGGTCAGGCCCTCGCCGACCTCAGCCCATCCACCCATCGGAAACATCAGCCTGTAGGGCGCGCGCCACTGTAACCGGCGGACGGCTAAAGCCCCGGCATGCCGACATAACCCGGTTGACGGCCGATTCGCTGCAACCACGCGCCAATATGCCGGTATTCGTCTAACGCTATGCCGGCCTGCGAAGCCAGCGCGACATAAGGATAGCAAGCCACATCGGCGATACTGATGCGGCCGTTCGCCAGCCACTCGCGGTTTTCCAACCGTTGCTCCAACACCGCCAAACCACGCTTGCCCAGTTCTTGGCATTGGCCGATGTCCCACGGCCTACCGAACAAATTAGCCGCCCGGGCCCGCGCCAAGCCGTATAGCAGCTCGTTTTGAGCGAGCGCTAACCACTGCATGACTTCGGCTAAGGCAGAAGGCTCCAGGGGCAACCAATGCGGCGCGCCGTATTGCCTGGCCAAATAGACCAAAATGGCCGTCGAATCCCAAAGCCTGATCTCGCCGTCCTGCAAAACCGGAATCTGACCGCGCGGATTGAGTTGCAAGAATTCCGGGCTTCGATTTTCTTGCCTAGCCAAATCAATAGGCACCGTTTCGTATTCGAGTCCCAGCAAACCGCAAAATAAGCGGATTTTGTAGCAATTGCCGGACAGCAGCATATCGTAGAGCTTCAAGGTGGTTCTCCCAAGGGTAGGCAACGAAGGTTTAGCATAAACGCCTTGACCTCTAACATCAAAAATCTCGGCAAACACCAAGAAACGTTTTTGCTCGACCTAAAGGGGATTTGGCCGAATTTGCCAATGAAACCACCCTACCCCTCCACAACATCAAATTCGCTCCAGGGACTGTCAAATTGTCCGTACCGCGCATCGAGTTTTCCTATATGATGGGTCTCGGTAGGGCAGACACCTTACCTAACCCAATGCGATAAACCAAACCTTCAAGCAGCACGGATTCGCTTTACGTTCTCAGGGTCTTCATCGACGCTCGGGCAGAACGCCTATCCCATTCGCACGGACGTGAACCCCATTGCCACTCATGGTGTCCATGCTTCAGCCTATATGCTGAAACGGCGCAATTTTTAGTCATTGGCTCCTTCCTACTTTTCATAAAACGCATACATCATGAATCTACTCAAAATTGCAGCACTCATTTTCGTTTTCGCAACCTCATTCGCGGCGAGCAGCACTGCGGCGCTTGCCGAAGAAACCGCCAGCAGCCCGGCGGCAGCCACCGCCGAAATCATTTCGCGGATCGAAAAAGGCTTGGTCGAAGTCAGCAAAAGCGATTTCTCGGCCGCTCAAGTTCAGTTAAAAGCCGCGCGCTTTGCCTCAGAAGCGATTGCCGGCAGCTCCGAAACCGCTAAGAAAGCCCACGCAACCTTGATGCAAGGACAAATTCAAGCCAAGAAAGGCGACATCCAAAAAGCCACTGAAGAATTAAACAAAGCGATAGCGCTGTATAAATCGCTTTAATACACCCTAGGCGCGAGGCGAGCTGTCATCAGACGTATCTCCGTCACGGGGATTTAATACAAGCTCAGCCGCCTCCCCAACTGCTTTAGCACCGGTATAACGGCTTGAACGTTTTGCCGGTTTTCGAGAGCCCTCGGCGGTGGGTTTGATGCTCGAAGCCATCGGCCGGGTACCAATCGATCGTCTCGCCCTAGCCTCTCCGGTCCTAGGGCCACGCGCACTCATCCCCCAAACCCGCCAAAATTCGAACTCGGTCCATACCGGCGGCCACCCGCCAAGCTCGGCGATACCAACGATCATCGACCAGCCGCGCCATCTCGGCTTCGCTGGGTAAAACCGCCGCATCCAAAAACGAAGCAGTGGCCGGATGATAACGACCAATACAAATGTCGAAGGCCAAGCGCTCGGCATTGTCCCGGTAATGTCCCCGATGCAGCACTTGCGCATCGAATAGCAAGGCATCGCCGGGCTCCAGCCCGATCAATAGGCTGCCGGGCAGATCGTCGCCTTGACGATAACCGTTAGTTTCGAAGCGCACATTCCGCTCCAGCTCGCTGTCCCAACGGCAATGACTGCCGGGCACCAACGCCACGCCGCGTTCCGCGATCAACGGTACCCGCACATGCAAGGCCAGTAACCGGCCCTGCTCCGCGCGTTGCGTGCTATCGTCCACGTCGCTGTATTGCAGATCCCGGTGCCAGTACGGCGCCTGGCCGGGATCGAGGGGATTGAAAAACAACTGGGTATTGTGAAAGTAGAGCGTGTCGCCGAATAGGCTTTCCAGCCAGAGCGCAAGGCAAGGCTGAGCGATCCAGTCAAACAAGGCTAAGCGCTGTCCCGGTTCTCCGAGAAAATAGCGAGTGTCGGTCAAACCATACATATTCACCAAGCGATTGGCGATCATCAACGCCCGGTTTTCAGCCAACCACGCTCGATAAATCCGTTCGACTATCGCTTTCAGCTCCGCGATCTGCGTTTGGGAAAACAGGCTTCGGACCAGCAAATAGCCTTGCGTGTCGAAGGTTTTGGCGTTGCGGTATGAATCGTTCATCAGTGTTCGCCAATCGGAAAGTGATGGACCGTGGTCGTCGCCGGCATCAACGAGCCGCCGGCCGAATGTCCGAGGACGCCGGCCAGCGATCATCCTGGCTAAGCCTTAATCAGCCGGTACCGCTCGGCCATGGCACTTAGCGGCACGACCTTGATTTTTCCGGCGTGCCCGGCCGAGCCGAACGCTTCGTAACGGGATTGACACAAAGCCTGCATCGCGTCCCTGGCGGCTTGGTAGGTCTTGCGGGCGTCCAGTTCGGCGGCCTGTTCGGGCTGAGCTAGAAACCGGCGCATCGCGCCGGTGGACGCCATCCGCAGATCGGTATCGATATTGACTTTGCGGACGCCGTATCGGATGCCTTCGACGATCTCGGCGATCGGCACGCCGTAGGTCTCGGGAATCGCGCCGCCGTATTCGTTGATGACTTGCAACCATTCCCCCGGCACCGAACTGGAACCGTGCATGACAAAATGCAGGTTCGGCAGCCGTTGTTGCAATACCTTCAGACGGCTGATCACCAATACTTCGCCGGTGGGCGGCTTGCTGAACTTATAAGCGCCGTGACTGGTGCCGATGGCAACCGCCAGCGCATCAACCCCGGTACGCGCGACGAACTCGACCGCCTCGTCGGGATCGGTCAGCAAACGGCTGTGTTCGACGTCCGAACGGTTTTCCAGCGATCCCAAACAACCGATCTCGCCTTCCACCGACACCCCGCAGGCGTGCGCCATCGCGACGACCTGCCGGGTGACCTCGACGTTGTACTCGAACGAAGCGGGCGTTTTCATATCCTCCAATAGCGAGCCATCCATCATCACCGAGCTAAAACCGGATTGGATCGCTTGCGCGCAAATCGCCGGCGCCGGCGCGTGGTCGCGATGCATGACGACCGGGATATGCGGATATTGTTCGACGGCGGCCAAAACCAAATGGCGCAGGAACACTTCGCCGGCATAACGGTTGGCGCCGGCCGAGCCTTGCATGATGACCGGGCTGTCGCAAGCATGCGCCGCCGCCATGATGGCCTGGACTTGCTCCATATTGCTGACGTTGAAGGCCGGCACCGCGAAACCGTGCTCGGCCGCGTAATCCAGAATTTGTCGTAACGACGCTAATGCCATCAGGCGCTCCTTAAACTTTTATCGTAAATGTCGCCGCGCCCATCCGGCGGACGCGGCGCGCCATCGTAATGGCATTGCCGAGAATTCGCCAGCGCCGCGTCGCCGAATTCAACGACACAGCGATTCGCGGCGTACACGGCCTCGGCCCAATGGGATGAATTGCCTACTCGGCCGTTACTTAGCCTTTGCCGGTTTTCCCGGCGAGCGGCACAACTGCTAAAATACGCCCCCATTGCCGCCAAGGCGCTCATTCCTCCATTCGCTGATTTTCCACACTATCGAAACCTTATGAAACTCGAAAAATCTTCCCGCTTTTCCGCCTGTCCCGGCCCCGTGGTCACCATCGTACTGGACGGCGTCGGTATTTCGCCGCGCGAGGACGGCGATGCGGTCAAAACCGCCCGTACCCCAACCCTGGATAAGCTGATGGCCAGTTATCCGATGATTGCGCTACGCGCGCACGGCACCGCGGTCGGCATGCCCAGCGACGAGGACATGGGTAACAGCGAAGTCGGCCACAATGCCTTCGGTGCCGGCCGGGTATTTGCCCAAGGCGCCAAGCTGGTCGCCGAATCCATCGCCAGCGGCCACTTATGGCAAGGCCATGCTTGGCATGAGGTGGTCGCCACCGCCAAACAAGGCGGCACCTTGCATTTCCTGGGTCTGTTCTCCGACGGCAACGTGCATTCGCACATCGACCATTTGAAAGCGATGATCGAGCGTGCCAAGCAAGAAGGTGTTGCGAAAGTTCGCCTGCATATCCTGCTGGACGGCCGCGATGTCGGCGAAACCTCGGCTTTGGAGTACGTCGATCCGTTCGAAGCTTATCTGGACGGCTTGCGCGGCGCGGATTTCGACGTGGCGATTGCGTCCGGCGGCGGGCGGATGCAAATCACGATGGACCGCTACGAAGCGGATTGGTCCATGGTCAAGCGCGGCTGGGACATTCACGTGCTGGGTTTGGGCCGGCAGTTTGCCAGCGCCCACGAAGCCATCGAAACCTTCCGCAACGAAGCCAATGTCATCGACCAGGACTTACCGGGCTTCGTGATCGCCAAGGATGGCAAACCGCTGGGTACCATCGTGGACGGCGACGCGGTAGTGTTCTTCAACTTTCGCGGCGACCGCGCCATCGAGATTTCCCGCGCCTTTACCGAAGAGTCATTCAGCCCGTTCGAGCGCGGCCCGCTGCCGAAAGTGACTTACGCCGGTATGATGCAATACGACGGCGACACCAAACTACCGCCGCGCTTTTTGGTCGAGCCGCCCACCATTGATCGCACACTGGGCGAATATCTCGCCAAAAACGGCATCAGCCAATACGCCATCAGCGAAACCCAAAAATTCGGTCATGTGACTTATTTCTGGAACGGCAACCGCTCCGGCAAATTCGACGATTCCTTGGAAACCTACGTCGAAATCCCCAGCGACGTGGTGCCGTTCGAACAACGGCCGTGGATGAAGTGCGCCGAGATTACCGATACGTTGATAGCCGCGGTGCGCAGCGGTAACTACAAATACCTGCGGGTCAATTACGCCAACGGCGACATGGTCGGCCACACCGGCAATTTCGAAGCGGCGGTCACCGCGATGCAAGGTCTGGATTTGCAATTGGCGCGTTTGATTCCGGTGATTCTGGAAATGAACGGTACCGCGATCATCACCGCCGATCACGGCAACGCCGACGAAATGTACGAGCTAGACAAAAAAGGTAATGTGGTCAGAAATGCCGAGGGCCGCACCAAGGCCAAAACCTCTCACACCTTGAATCCGGTGCCGTTCGTGTTGGTGTCAGGGGAGAATCCCGGCTACAGATTGCGCGGCGACATCGCGGCGCCGGGCTTGTCGAATTCGGCCGCGACTATTCTGAATTTGTTGGGCTTCGAAGCGCCGGACGACTACGACCCGAGTTTAATCGAGGCGGTCTAAGCAAACCGGTTGCCGCGCCGCTTGCGGTTGGCGCGGCAACCGACATTCCAAGTACCCGGCAAGTTCGTGAACGTAGGCATCGTTCGACGCTCAAGCCCTCGCCGCGCGGCATGCGATCAGTTCGAACGCAAAGGCAGCCCCATCCAAACGCTAGGCCGACAAGGCCAACGAATCTTCCAACGCAATCTCCAATTCGGCCAGCGTAATCTCGGACAAGCCCAAGCGCGCGGCTTCCTCGCTGCTCGAAACCATTAAGTCCGGCTGCGCGCGCGGTGCGATACCGAGCTTGTAGCAGACCATATCGACCACTCTGACGATCAACTCGACCGTGCCGCTATCGGCGCATTCGGCATGGTGATGAGAACCGGCGACCTTGCAGTAAATTTCCGGCAAATTCCAGGATCGCAATAACCAAGCGCCTTTTGCTTCGTGTTGGCGCGAAATAACTTCTTGTATTAAGTCGTCCGGCAAGTTTAGATCGGGCTCCTTTAGACGCAGGTCTTCCAAGCAGCGTATCAGTAACAACTCGCCGATATCGTGAAACAAACCGGCCATGAAGGCCTCTTCGGCCTGAGCCTGAAAAGCCAGGCGTTTCGCCAACCATTCGCTACCCAACGCCACCGCGACACTGTGCTGCCACAGTTTGGTCATGAATTGCGTGGTGGCCGGATCCTTGGTCGTGAATAGCCCCTTTTGCATCACCAAAGTGGCTATTTGCACAATCTTTGGTAAGCCCAATCGGACAATGGCATCCTTAACCGTATTAATTTTGCTCAGACTGGCATAAAACGACGAGTTGGCGACCCTCAAAATTTGACTGGCCAGACTGGCATCCATCGCAATTTGCTTGGCGATAGCGTCCAGCGAGCGATTCTCGTCTTTTAGTGCCAGCCGCAGTTCGGTGACCGCGCGTGGAAATACCGGCAAGCCGGCAGTTCCGGACGCGATGGTTTCGTCTATCAACTCCGCGAGGGACTTATCGCTCATTATTAGTAGTATTGGGCATCAACGGCTGCCTAGCAGGCGCCGCAATTCGTAAAGTGGACGGGGTTTGCCGAAACGCGGCAAATTATGAATGACTTCCTGCAACGAGGTCGCGCCAGCCGCGGCCTTAACCAAGCCGTCCTCGACCAGCGTCACCAAACCGGCCGTCTCCAGACTAATCCGGCGAATTTCGTAGGAGGTTTTGCGTTGCAGGATCGCATCCTTGACCATTTCGTTCATCGACAACAATTCGAAGACGCAAACCCGGCCGGCATAACCGGTATAACGGCATTTTTCGCAGCCCCTACCCAACATGAAGGCTCCGCCTGTCAAATCGTCGAGCGTGATGTTCAAACGTCGTAACAAGGCCGGATCGGGACGGAAGGGTTCCGCGCAGTGACGGCAGACCCGTCGCAACAGACGCTGAGCCACCACCGATACCACGGTCGACGAGATCAAGAATGCTTCGATTTCCATATTGAGCAAACGCAACAGGCCGCCAATGCTATCCTCGGTATGAAACGTGGTCAAGACCTTGTGGCCGGTCAGCGCCGCTTGTATCGCGGTATCGGCGGAAAACCGGTCGCGAATCTCTCCGAGTACAATGATATCCGGGTCCTGACGCACAATATGGCGCAAGGTTTCTTCGTAGGTCAAATTGATCTTCGGATTGATCGAGCACTGAGCGACGCCGTCGATGACGTACTCGACCGGATCTTCGGCGGTAACGATACTGACTTCCGGCACATTCAAATAATCCACGGCACTGTACAAGGTCGTGGTTTTGCCGGAGCCGGTCGGACCGGTGATGATCACGACGCCGGTTGGCACGTCCAGCGAATCCTGGACAAAGCGCTCCAACATCAGCGGTGCCATGCCCACTTCGTGTATATCCAGCAATTCGGTCTTGCGGTTCAATAGCCGCAAAACGATTTTCTCGCCGTTGAGCGTGCTGAAAAACGAGGCCCGCATGTCGATGACATGACTCGTCCCGGCTTGTTCGAACTGGACGCGGCCGTCCTGGTGGCGCCGCTTTTCGGCGATGTCGGCACCGGCCATCACCTTGATCCGGCTGATTAAGGACTGAACCAGCTTCGACGAGAAATCGCGATAATGCACCATCATGCCATCGATCCGGAAACGAACCCGCAATTTGTGCTCCAGCGGCTCGATGTGGATATCGCTGGCCTCCAGGCGGATCGCTTCGTTGAAGATACTGTTGACGATCGCCACCACCGATTGTTCGGAAACCGAAACTTTCTCGGCGCCGGCGTTGCGCTCGAAATTCAACAAAAAACGCATGATCTGCGAATAGCGCCCGACCGCCGGGATAATCTCGCTGCCGAGCACATGTCTGGCCATTTCAATGGCCGCGTGGTCCAGGGGATCTCCAAACGCTACCAAAACGCCGTCTTCCTGTTTTTCGATCGGCAAGAAGCAGTGTTTGTTGGCCGACTTAAGCATCTGCCTGGACATCAAGGTTTGATCGACATTGGCAACGCTAAGATCGATGACCGAAATCCCCATCAAGTCCGCCAACACTTCCAACATTTTGGATTCGGCGATCAGATTGCGCTCGACCAGAATTTCGCCCAATCGCTTGCGGCCCAACTCCTGCTGTTGCGCGGCCAACGCCAGTTGCAAGTCGGTGTTGCCGATATAGCCGAATTCGACCAGGAAACGCCCAAGTTTGACTTTAACCGGATAGCGACGGAACAACTCGGCCAATTGAGGCTGGGTCACATAACCCAAATCGCAAAGCACGACCAAAATCGGCTTGGCGGATTCCAATTTACTTTGCACGCGCAAAGCGTATTTGAGTTTGGCCGCGTCGATAACACCTTGATCGACCATTAGCTTCAAAAAGGTCTCCGCGAAATCCGCGTCCGGACCGATCGCGCTGGAATCGTTGGGTAGCATGTGGATTTTATAGTGGACTAGGTGCGCCGCATCTCAAAGTGATTTCCACACCGAGGCCACATCGAAAACAAATCAGTCGAACGAACGCGTGCGGAAAGAGTGTGAGAGGCATTGATTGATTCAGTATTGAACAATTCGGGATATTATCACCTTGACAGGCGCCCAGCCAAACTCGGTCTGCCGCCGGCATGGATGTTCCCGAACTCGCCTCGGACAGGGATACCAAACCCGAGGCTCGCGTCAAAAGCCGAAGCGCGGATTATTTTCCCATAGTGTTATCTTAATCACATTTTAATTGAAAACTTATCTTCGTGTGCTTCAATACGGTCCGCTTTAAACACTCAATTGAGCATTTTCTACTGCAACCCACTCCCAAGGATCCACTCATGAGAAAACTGATCTTGCCGGCAATCTTTTTGCTGAGCACTCACGACGCCGGCGCGTCGACTGCATACGGTTCGCTCGGCAATTTCGACGCGGTCAACGATACCGGCGAAACCTGCCATGGCTTCGAGATCGAAATTGACGACATCCACAGCACCAGTATCGGCGGCACTTACTCATGGAATCATTACGGCATACCGAAGATTCGGGAAGACAATAGCGACCCCAACCACCCAAAAGTCTTCGTGCGCTACGAAGCCCCGACAGCGAGCGGCACCACGACAGGTTTTACCAACCCGGCCACGCCGGGCGCCATTTCTCCGACCAATGGCCATATGTGCACCAATCCCTCGGTCAACCAGGGTTGTGAGCATTTTGGCGTTGGGATCTACGGCTCTTACAGCACGATCAAATATAACTGGCTGGTCAAGGACGCCACCGGCAAAGTCGTCCTCGGTCCCGCGGTGAACGTCGGCACCCCGACATACACTTATCAGCCGCCGGTTTTCGTACAACCGCCGGTGATCAAACCGAATCCGGTTCCGAATCAACCGCCCATCGTCGAAGTTCCGGCCGTCGTGCAATTTCCGGCGCAAGTCGTCGCGGCGATTCCGGCACCGGTAGCACCTATTCCGCCGGCAAAGCAATTCGGCGAGCCGAGCTGGGTGAAGGTCATTAAAACCAAAACGCATAAAGTCCGGGTATTGGCCTTGGAAGAATTGGTAGGCGATGACAAAGATAACGACGGTCATTCCGATTGGACCAATGGCGAACCCGACGAAGTAGAGTCGGAATGGTATCTGTTGCAAACCAACAATAAAAACAATAAAAACAAATCCGAACTGGCCGGCAAGGCCGAGGACATGAAGGACGGACGGGATGTCGTGACCCGACGCTACGAGTTCTACGAATATGTGGGTCCGGCCGCTTCGATAGACGGCGAAAGCGGCGAAGCCATGTGCGATGCGGTGGGTGCCGACAATGTCAGCGGTGTTGACGTTGTGACCGTTACCGACGCGAACGGTAACGACACCGAATTCGACTGCGCTAGCGTGGCCATCGTCGGCGCATACCGTGGTGCGCAAATGGGCGAATTCAACGCAGCCGCACCGCTTTCGACGATTAACGAAATTCAAAGCGGCAACGTTGGCCAAGCCTTCCCGCAACGCGCGGTCGTTTTCGGCGGCAACACGCCGTATGTAACGACGACCGGCGGTACCCTGCCTAACGGTTTGACGATCGCTTCCAGTACCGGCGTATTGTCCGGCACCCCATCCAAAGTCGGCGTATTTAACTTTTTTGTTGAATCCACCGATGCCGACGGCAGCATCGTTAACAAAAACTACACCGTTAAAGTGACCGGCCCCGGCGATACCGACGCCGACAACGACATCGACTCCGCCGATTTGGCAACGATTAAAGCCAAGTACGGCGCAGCGGTCGCGGCAAATGACCCGGCAGATTTAAACAACGACCGCAAGGTTAATATCGCCGACTATCGGAAAGCCGCGTCGCTTTGCACCAAACCGCAATGCGCCTTGGTCACGCCGACACCCTAATCGCTAACACTCTTTCAGCCAAGGCCGGGAACATTCCTCCCGGCCAATTTAACGACGGACTCTTTTATGATGATGCACAAACACCTTTTCTCTAAAGTGCTTGCACTTGGATTCGCGGCCTTCGTTTCCAACGCGAACGCCACAACCTTGACCATCGAATTACCTGGCAATACCGATCTTTACACAGCCGAGGTAGGCTCGTTTTTCGATGCGAATATTTATGTCGATGGTCTGGCGGACTTCGGCGGATTCGATTTCAATCTAACGTATAACAGCGCCAACCTGTCCGCCGAATTACTGACCAGCGCCAGTATTTTCGGCGCGGATACCGAAACCTTCGCCAATTCCATCTCGACGGTCGGCGGCGGCAAAATTCATTTCGCGGAAGCTATTTCGGCGACTTCCACGCTGGAAGCGGGTTTAAACATTACCGCTCCGACGCTACTAGGCACCGTCAAATTCAAAGCGCTAAACGCCGCGCTGAATAACCCGCTGAATATTACCAACCCAATTGTGTATTCATTCGACGGTACTTCGCTGGCCGGTTCGTTGCGCGGCGCGAATGTGACCATTATCCCCGCTCAAGATCCCGCACCGGTACCTGTGCCGGCTGCCGCTTTTTTGTTTGCGCCCGGTTTATTGGCGATATTCGGACGTCGTAACCGCAATACTAGCGTGAAGGGTTAATCCGCTGTAACGATACAACTCGAAGTAAAAAAATCCCTCTCCCTACGGAGGGGGATAAACCTCAATGTCCGTTATGCCGCTGGCTTCGACTCCGCTCAGCCAGCGACTTACAAGGACGGTAACCGTTTTACTTACCGGTCGCCGTCGAAAATCGTTCCAGCGCTAACCCTGCTCATGATGGCTGCGCTCTGACACGATCAAACCGTCTTCCATGTACAGCACGTGATCCATGCGCGCGGCCAAATCGGGGTCGTGAGTGACCACCAAAAAGCTGACTTGCAGCTCCCGATTCAACTCCAGCATCAGTTGATAGATCTGTTCGGCGGTTTTGCTGTCCAGATTACCGGTCGGTTCGTCGGCCAACACGCATTTCGGTTTATTGATCAATGCTCTCGCCACGGCGGCGCGCTGGCGTTCGCCGCCGGACAACTCGCCGGGCTTATGCGCCATACGATGCCCCAACCCCACTCTTTTCAACAGTTCTACCGCTTGCTGTCTAGCGTGTTTAATCGACTGATTTCCGATCAGCAGCGGCATCGCCACGTTTTCGAGGATCGTAAATTCGCCCAGCAGATGGTGAAACTGATAAATAAAGCCGAGGGCTCGATTACGCAATTGGCTGAGTTTGCCGGCGCCGATCTTATTTAAATCGGCCCCGTCGAGTACCACCGAACCGGCACTGGGCTTTTCCAAACCGCCCAGCAAGTGCAACAAGGTGCTCTTGCCCGATCCCGACGCCCCCATGATCGCCACGCGCTCGCCAGCGGCTATCGACAGATCGACACCCTTCAACACTTCGACATTCAAATCGCCCTGCACGTAACGCTTGGTCAGACCGGCACATTGCAAAATCACGGGATTACTCATAGCGCAGCACCTCGGCCGGATTCACTTTGGCGGCCTGCCAGGCCGGATACAAGGTCGCCAGCAACGACAACAAAAATGCCGCGCAAGCGATCCAATACACATCGCCCCAAATCAGTTTGGACGGCACCTCGCTGATGTAATAGACGTCCGAAGGCATGAAATTGACACCGAAGGTTTTTTCGATGGCTGGCACTATCGTTTCGACGTTCAAGGCCAGCGACACGCCGCCGACAATTCCTAACAAAGTTCCTATACTGCCGATCACGCAGCCCAATACGATAAAGATACCCATGACCGATCCGTTGCTCAGACCCTGGGTTTTCAAAATGGCGATATCGCCGCGTTTGTCGGTAACCACCATCACCAAGGTCGAAACGATGTTGAAAGCCGCCACCGCGACGATCAGTAATAGGATCACGAACATCGCGCGTTTTTCGGTCTGCACCGCTTTAAAGAAATTGCTGTGGGCGCGCGTCCAATCGCTGACCCGATAGTCGTCGCCCAAGGTATCGGCCAAGCTTTGAGTAATGCGCGGGGCATTGAACAAATCGTCGAGCTTCAGGCGCAGGCCCGACACCGCCGGCTCGATTCGGAACAACTTGCCGGCGTCGTCCAGATGCATCAAGGCCATGTTGCGGTCGTATTCGTACATCCCTACCTGAAACACGCCAACCACGGTGAAGCGCTTCATCCTGGGCAAAATCCCGGCTGGCGTCGAATTGATCTGCGGAGTAATCACAGTGACTTTATCGCCCATCATCACGCCCAAATAACTGGCGAGTTCCGCGCCGAGTATGATGCCGAATTCGCCTGGTTTCAGATCGGTTAACGCGCCGAATTTCATATTCGCGGCGACTTCGGAAACCTTGCTTTCGAATTCCGGCAACACGCCTTGCAACAACGTTCCGCTGACTTGGCGATCCGCGTTGATCATCACTTGGCCGTGAATGAACGGCGCAGCCCCCAATACATGCGGCAAACCGTGGGTACGGTTTTCCAACAGCCGCCAGTCCTCCAATTGCCCGTAGCGACCGGTGATCGTGCTATGGGCAGTCATGCCCAGGATCCGCTCGCGCAGTTCGGCCTCGAACCCGTTCATCACCGACAGCACCGTGATCAACGCGGTAACCCCGAGAGCAATGCCGAGCACCGAGGTCAAAGTGATGAATGAAATGAATTGGGTACGCTTCTTGGCACGGGTGTAGCGCAACCCGATGTACAGGATCAGGGGTTTGAACATAAGTGGGGAATCAGGGATTTTTACTGCACTCGGCGCAATAGCCGTAGAGGTACAAGCTGTGGTCGGTCAAGGTATAGCCCAGACGGCGAGCGATTGCGTCCTGCTGCTTTTCGATGACTTCATCGGTAAACTCGTCGACCCTGCCGCATTTCATGCAGACGACGTGGTCGTGATGGCTGCCGCTGTTCAATTCGAATATCGAGTTGCCGCCTTCGAAATGGTGGCGATTGACTAGACCAGCCGCCTCGAATTGGGTCAGAACCCGGTATACGGTGGCGAGACCGATTTCCTCGCCTTCGGCGAGCAAAATCTTGTAGAGTTTTTCGGCGGATAGGTGGTGGTCGTCTTGCTGTTTTTCGAGTATTTCCAGAATTTTCAGTCTGGGCAACGTCACTTTTAACCCGGCGTTACGCAAATCCTTAGTTTCCACAAGCCTATCCCCGTCTAACAGTCAATCCCGGCATTGTATCGTTTTTTACGGTCAGGCGCTGGGTGAATTATGGGATAATGGTCGTCCGTTTCCGACCGAATTCACTGGATGATGCAATGAAAAAACTGGCCGTTTTGCTCGCCGCCGGCCTGGCGCTGCCGGGTTGCTCCACCATTTTGAACAACCTCCCCGGCGTTTACTCTTTGGATATAGAGCAAGGCAACATCATCGACCAAAGCATGGTCGATCAACTTCGCCCAAACATGACCAAACGCCAAGTGCTTTACATCATGGGTTCGCCGATGCTGGCCGACGCCTTTCACGAGCGGCGTTGGGATTACTTATACTCCGAACAACCCAGCGGCGAAGATCGCGTGCAAAAACGCATTTCGCTATTTTTCAACGGCGAGAATCTGATGGGGGTCCAAGGCGACTTCCGCCCCAGTTCCCTGCCGGTCGTCAAGGAATCGACCGAAACCAGCGTGGATTTACCCAAGCGCGAACTGGACCGGTCGATGTGGGAAAAAATCAGCGGCATCTTTAGCGACGAGCCGGATACCTTGCCGCGCCGGACCGGCGCCGCGAACTCCACCGACGCCAAACCCGAGCCAGCGGCGGCGGAAAAAGGCAAGGAAATCCTCGAAGAGGACGTCGAACAATAAGCCGAGCGACTCAGGATTTGCGATTGTCGTCGGCTTTCAACAAACCACCGGCGATCGCGATGAAATTGTCGGCGGCCTTGATCAGCGCCGGCGCGGTCAATCCGTAAATGCCGTAAACGTCGCTGGCCGTACCGTGATCCCGACGAATTTTCTGCAACAGAGGTTCGAAATCCCCGTCGCCGGACAGTAAAATCACCCGATCCACTTCGGCGGCGTAATCCAACACATCCAACGTGATGCCGACATCCCAGTCGCCCTTGCTGCTCCCGTCGCGACGCAAGATGTAGGGTTTTAGTTTTACCGTGAAACCGATATTTCTCAGTATGTTTTGAAACGCCTGCTGCTTGCCGTCCCCGCGCTCGATCGCGTAGGCGATGGCGACAACGACTTGCGCATCGGAGGTCGCCAAACGCCAAAACGCGGTGTAATCGAAGTGACGTTGATAGCGTTGCCGAGTCGTGTAGTAAATGTTTTGAACATCGACAAATATCGCTATCTTCTCCATCCGGCTCAGCCCAGAAACGAACAGCAATAGTCGCTGGCCACCCGAACCTTCATCGTAAACTCGGCATTGCCGGCCACGTTAAACGACTCGCCGCCCTTGACGGTTTGCCAAGCATCGCTGCCCGGCAAGCGCACATCCAGTTCGCCGGCCAGAATTTCCATCAACTCCGGCGCACCGGTGTTGAAGGTATATTCGCCGGGCTGCATAAAGCCCAGGGTTTTGCGGCTGCCGTCGGCAAACAGAATGGTCCGGCTGTTAACCTTACCGTCGAAATAGACGTTGGCTTGCTTGACGATGGATACGTTGTTGAATTCGGTCATATTACGAGTCCGTGGGTAAAAAAGGAGCGCAATCATATCAGATCGACTCGCTTTCGAATCGCAAAAAGCCGGGGAGCAGTCGGCTTGTCCGATCCACTGGCAACCCGTTCGACGGCAAAACCGGCCGGGTCCAGCGCATGGCACCACGTTGTCAGCCGTTCGGTTTCGATATCCCCGCCCGGATGACCGGGATAAGCCAATACCGTCAAGATCCCGGTGGAGGCCAACAAGCGACAAGCCGTTTCCAAAGCGGTTAACGTCGCTGCCGCCGTCGTGACGACCGCTTTGTCGCCGCCCGGCAGATAACCGAGATTGAACATCACCGCCGCCAACTTGCCGTGCCATTGTGGCGGAATGTGAACCGCCATTTCGGCGTGACTCGCCAGCGTCAACGCCGCCCGCCCTTGAAAACCGTCCTCGCGCAAGCGCGACCGAGTGTTTTCCAAAGCGCGCGCTTGCACATCAAATCCGAACAGCGTGCCGCCCGCTCCGACGCATTGCGCCAGAAATGCGGCATCATGACCGTTACCCAACGTTGCGTCGACGACGACGTCGCCGGGCTTAACGCATTCGCCCACCAGGGCGTGCGCGCGCTCAACCAGGGAAATGCGAGTCATGGTATCGAGACACGTCGCACCAAGCCGGCAAATCCGCCTTCTGCTGCAAAAAGTCGGCAAAGCGTTCGGCCAGCCAGGGAATGGTCAAACTACCCTTGCTGCCGAAACCGTTGAATATATAGAGATTCCGGTGCCGGGGATGACATCCCAGAAATGGCTGCTTGTCCAACGTGGTCGGGCGAATACCGGCCCGATGCTGTTCGATTCGAATGTCGACCGACGCGGGGTACACGTTCCTTAAGTCAGCCAGCAGCGCTTGCTTGCCGGCTTCGGTCGGAACCGCGTCCAGTTGCGTGGTATCGTAGGTCGCGCCGGTTTTAAAACGTCCATCGCCCACCGGCACCAACCAATGCCGGTAATGCAACATGGTCTCCGGCAGTGGCCCTGTCGTTACGCCGGTCAGAATTTCGCCTTTGGCCGGCTGAAACGGCAAACCGCCGAACCACGGGTTAAAACGGGCGCGATGTCCCTCGCAGAATACGATGCAGCGCGGAGCCAGCTCTCGCCAGCGAAGTTCGGATGCCAACGCGATTTCCCGACAATCGAACTCGGCCGTACGATAAACGCCCATCGCCAGCAGGGCTTCGCGAATTTGCCCCAACAAAGCCTCGGTCCTTAAAAAACCGGTGCTAGTTTGCAGGACCGCGCCAAACGGCGATCGCAAGCCTACGGGCAAAGTTGCGTCGAAGGTCAGAAAGCCTTCGTATATTGGGTCTTCCAGCCGAGCGACCACCCGCTGACGATCGCGCTCATCCCGCAACAGCCGCAACATCGGCATTTCGACGAAAAACGCTTGCCCAAAGTGATTCGCCAACGCCTGGTAGCAAGACATCGCCGCCGGCAACATCTGCGACAGATATGCCGCCTTTACCCAGCGCCGACCGGTGATCGGGTTAATCAAACCCGCCGCGACTTTCGACGCGCTCTCCCGACCGTCGTCAACCAACACGACGCGCAGCCGGCGCCGCAGTAAAGTCCAGGCTAGCAGGCTGCCGGCCAAACCCTGACCGACGATCAAAACGTCGATTTTCACTTATTTGGCCGTCAAGACCTCTCCGCTAAAGCGGATGCCGTCCCAACCGTCGCGCATGAAACGGCGAATATTTTGATGATCGTCGCCATCCGGGTGTTCGAGTACGTCCTTGCGATAATAATCGCCGAACAAACTCAAGGTCTGCTCTACCGTCAAACCCTGCAACGCGCCGAACGCAAACAGCTTACACGACCCTTCGTTTTGCCCGGCGCGATTGAGCAAGGGCTCTATTGACCCGTTACTGAATTCGGTCGGCTGGTAGTGATAATTTTCCGAAATCACGGTGATCGAATCTTGAAATGTCACCGGTTGGTCATCTCGAATCTTCAGTAAAAATTCGTTAAGCATCATTGGCTTACTCATGAAACTCCTTTATAGTTGAGACAATTAGAGACCATATCGCCCAAAACGCAGGCATAAAAGATTATAATTGAATGAAATATCTAGCCATTCGCGCTGCAACCGGCTAAATTTATCCAAGACGCATTGCTGTTACATTTTGTCCATACAATCCGCGACGGCGGCGTAGAATTGTCGGGACCGTACGGATCGCAACCTCAATAACATCATAAGGGAAACATTTTGAAACAGGTAATTACTCTTTTGTCGTTTTGTCTGCTTTTTCCGGCGGTAACCCGCGCCGAGCCCGAACTCCAAGCCACCGCGATTCCGAGCGAACCGGCCGTTAGCCCAACCCCGCCGCCAGCACCCAACGTCATCGTCGAGACCACCGACTACGCGGCTTACCAACTGTCTCCCGGCGACGCCCTGGAAGTCACGGTGTGGAAGGAAGAAGGCTTGCAACAATTGCAGATCCTGATCGCTCCCGACGGGACCATCGTATTCCCGCTGATCGGCACCGTCGCCGCGTCCGGCAAAACCATCTCCGAATTGAAGGACAATCTGACGGCTCGTCTGGCCGATTACATCTCCGACCCGTCGGTCAGCGTCAAGCTGCTCAACAATCAAGGTAATTCAGTGTTCGTTATCGGCAAGGTCAACAAACCCGGTCAAGTGTTTTCCGGCCGGCGCCTGGACGTTCTGCAAGCACTCAGTTTGGCGGGCGGTTTGTCGATTTTTGCGAAGGAAGGCTCTATCAGTATCTTGCGCAGAAACGGCAATGAAATCCAAGTGTTTCCTTTTGACTACGGCGATGTCATCGATGGCGAAGATCTGGAACAGAACATACTGCTGGAACCCGGAGACACTGTTACCGTACCTTAAGGACCTAGATAGAAACGACTATCTATGACTATCAAAAAGGATTTACTGGTAACTGCGATGGCGCTTTGTCCAGCCGGCAGTTATGCTCTCGAATTACTGCTGCAACCCGATTTCAGGCTCAAGGAACGCTATGAAGACAACTTGCGCATGCAGCCCAAGCCTAGCCGCGACAATTGGATCAGCACCGTTTCGCCCAGCCTGACCTTTGGGTATTTGGCCGACGACAACGAATTGAAATCCAGCTTCAGATGGAATGAGTTAATTTACCACGGCAACTCGGAGTTGGACTTTTCCGAAAAGATTGCGGACATCAATCACTTGTTCAAGGGCGAGCGCTTTAAAACCGACATCTCGGCCAATTATGCCGAAGAATCGTCGATCAACACCCAGTTGGACCTAACCGGCTCCGGCGATGTACAAACTCAAGTGCCGCGTAATACCAAATCAATCGCCCCTAACATTAGCTACAGCCTGACAGAGAAAGACACACTACAGTTCAGTTTCGCTTACGTAGAAGTGGCCTTCGATCGCAAGCCAAATCTGACCAACGCGATTCGGTATTCCGATTACGATAATACTCAATATTCGTTAACTGCCGTGCACAATTTTAGCGAGCGGCTCTCCGCCAACGTGTCCACGAGCTACGCGGACTTCAAGTCGAGCAGCAATTCGCCGATAAACCCACTGTTACCCACCTTCACTCGAGCGTACTCACAAGGGTCTCAAACGCTTACCTATCAAATGGGCATGCAATACACCTTTGACGAAGCCACTCAAGTCTCGCTGTCGGCCGGTCTGAGGGACACCAATACTCAAACGTCGAGCGCAAATCAGCTCCGCGGATTAACCATCCCCGGCAGCGCGTTCTCGCAATCTTCCAGCAAAATCGGGCATGTGTTCTCCGCCAACCTGACTCATGCAGAAGATTGGGGCAACTTTAACCTATCGGCCGGCCAGCAATTGAACCCGGCCAGCAGCGGCACCCAACAACAATCGACTACATTCGGGTTGCGAAGCAAATACAACTTAACTGAGCGCCTCAGCACCGGATTTAACGCGAACTACTTGATCTCGGAGTCTCAGTCGACTCTGAGCTCGGCAAACACCAATACTAGCCGAACCTATTTAACCATCTCCCCGAATTTACGCTGGCGCTGGACCGAGGATATCGACCTTGATTTGTCTTATACCTATCGAGACCGCTCCTTCGCGTCCGAAAATCAGACTTCGATAGGCAACAGCGTACAACTACAATTTTCTTATCAACCGCAAATCAATCGTCAGGTGAAATAGCGTGGACAATCAAACCCTCGACATCAAGGACTACCTAAAAATCATCAAGCGGCGCAGGCGGTTTTTATATATTCCCTTCCTGATCATTGCATGTATCGCCGCCGTTCTCGCCGTAGCCTTGCCGGCCACCTATCGCTCGACTTCCACGATTTTGATCGAAGCCCAGGAAATTCCGGTCGACTTAGTACGCTCGACTGTGACAACCTTCGCCGACCAGCGGATTCAAATTATCAGCCAGCGCATCATGACCCGGCCCAACCTGTCGGAAATCATTAGAAAGTACGATCTCTATGCCGACAACCGCAAGAGCGAACCAGAAGAAAAAATCCTGGAGAAAATGCGCAGCCGAATTAAGGTCGAAACCATCAGCGCCGACGTGGCCGACCAACGTAATGGAAAACCCACTCAAGCGACGATCGCCTTTACGCTGACATTCGATGATCGTTCGCCGGTTTTGGCGCAAAAAGTCGCCAACGAACTGACGTCGTTGTTCTTGAAAGAAAACATCAAAGCGCGTACCGAATCCGCTGAAAATGCCGCGATGTTCCTCAGTGAGGAATCCAAGCGCCTGAAGGTCAAGATCCAGGAAATTCAAAATGCCTTGGCTAACTTCAAGGAAAAAAACCTGAATCAATTGCCGCAAATTAGCGCCCTGAACCAACAAGAACTGACGTCCCTAAGTAACCAACTATTGTCGCTGGACAGTCAGGAGCGCTCGCTACATGACCGGCGTTTTTATCTGGAGGGCGAACTGGCTCAACTCGATCCCAATGCGCTGGCGGTCAATGCCACCGGCAACCGGGTTTTCGATATGAAAGACCGTTTGAAGGAACTGCAATCGCAATATCCCTCGGTTTTATCGACCCATTCCGCAAGCCATCCGGACGTCATTAAAATCAAGCGCGAAATCGATTCCTTACAGAAAGAAATCGGCTCTAACGACGACCTTAACAAATTGAACGCCGAGCTGACCGACAAAAAAGCCGAGCAAGCCCTGCTATTGAAGCAATACTCCGAGAAACACCCGGATGTACAAAAATTGCAGAAGCAGATCACCGCGTTGCAACAAAGCCTGGTGGAAGCTAAATCGTCGGGCTACAGCAATGTTTCGCTAAAACCGGACAATCCGGCCTATATCACATTGAAATCGCAGCTTGATTCGGTCAATACCGAAATCGAATCGCTCAATTACACTCGCGGAAAAATCCAAACCAAAATGGAGGATCTGCGTAGTAGCCTGCGCCAAGCGCCTTTGGTCGAAAAGGAATACAGCGATTTGATCCAAGAACTGGACAACACCAATCTGCGCTACCGCGAAGTGAGCGCCCGCGAGATGGAAGCGCAAATCTCGCAACAATTGGAATTAGAACGCAAGGGCGAGCGCTTTACCCTGATCGACCCGCCGCAAGAGCCGCTGGAGCCCTTTAGCCCCAACCGCATCGCAATCTTGGTGCTGGGCATAGTCTTCGCTGGCGCCTGCGGTTTCGGCGCCGTTGCGTTAACTGAAATGGTGGATTCCACAATCAATAGCCCAAAGGCCGTCGCGGCGATTCTAGGCTCGGAGCCGCTGGCTACGATACCGTATTTGGAAAGCCAGCAGGAGAAACAACAGCAAAGCAAGCATCGGTTAATTCTGATTATCGCGGCGATCGGCGCCGGTCTTGCCGCGTTAATCGCATTTCATTTCATCGTCATGCCGCTCGACGTATTTTGGTACAAACTGCTGCGCGTCGCGGGCAACGCTTAAAACACCAGGGAACCCGCCATGAACTCCATCGAAAATTTAGCGGATAAAAATACCGCAAACCCGGCCGCCGGGCTGCCTAGCGATAAAGTCAACATCGCCTACACCCAAACCAAGGTACAAAAAGCCGACGAGCGCCTGCTCAAGCAAAATCGGATCATATCCGCCTTCCCTCAGGGCAAATGGCTGGAGTCCTATCGCATGCTGCGCACCCGTTGCTTGCAGCAAATGGATGCGATGGAATGGAAAACCGTAGCCATCACCAGCACAGGCTCCGGAACCGGCAATAGCCTCACCGCCGCCAATCTAGCCATCAGCATGGCGATGGAGTTGGACCGCACCGCATTATTGGTGGACGCCAATTTGCAAAATCCCAGCCAGCATCAGTTGTTCGGCTTTCCACAAGGCGCCGGCCTCAGCGACTATCTCCTCAACGACAGCGAATTGAGCACGATGCTGGTCAACCCCGGTATCGAACGCCTAGTGGTTTTGCCGGCCGGCAAACCGCTGTTCAATTCGACCGAGATGTTGCGTTCTCCGAAAATGGTTCGTCTGGTTAACGAACTGAAAAGCCGCTATCCGTCGCGGATTATCATATTCGACATGCCGCCGATACTGTCGCACGACGACACCTTGGGTTTCTCGCCCTACGTCGATTGCGTGTTGCTGGTCGTTGACGAAGGACATACCAAAACCGAGGAGCTAAAACACGCCGCAAATTTGCTGAAAGGCATAGACTTGCTCGGCAGCGTATTCAATAAAGCCACCGACGAGACACTCTCTTTCGAACAAGTCTGAATGCCGCGCTTTAAAGCTCGTTGAAATGACTTTCGAGTCGATTACGGTTTTAGGCGCAACTTACCGCTCCGACACTTTAAACCCGATCGGCTAAAGAAACTTTCCAGACCATCAAACAATAAAAAAGGCTAGTTCCCAACGGAACTAGCCTTTTTAGTTTGGCGACTTGCCGGTTTAAAGCTTCGCCAACGTTTCCTTGGCTTCCGCTAAGCCGTCGAATTCAACCTTACCGTCCACCGCCTTTTGCAATTGCTCCTTGGCATTAACGGTATCGTTCAGTTTGAAATACACCATACCTAAATGGTAGCGGCTGATCGCGGCATTCGGCGCTTTCTCGACAACCTGTAGCAACAACTCCTTGGCTCTGTCGAACTTACCCTGTTTGTAAGCAATCCAACCGACGGTATCCAGCAAGTTCGCGTTGTTCGCCTTAGCCAAAGGTTCGGCCATTTTCTCGGCGCGCTGCAAATTCTCGGGCGTCGCCGCGAAATCGGAAATGTAGCTGGCCAAATTATTGACCGCCACCGCCGAATCCGGATGGGCTTTATAAGACTCTTCGTAGAGAGCCAAAACCTTCTCGTGATTACCGCTGCGGTGTATCAGCCGCGCCAAGTCGTCGACCAGTTCCAACGCGCCGTTGGTTTTTTCGATACCTTTGCGGTAGATCGCTTCGGCTTCAGGCTGATTCTTCTGCGCGAGTTCGATCAGCGCCAAGTTCCGATACGGGCTGTACCACTCCGGCTTGATCGTCAACGCCTTTTGATAAATGGCTTTGGCGTCGGCGAATTTTTGTTGGTTCAAATAAACGCCGCCGAGCAAATTGTAAGCGACGAAATGGTCGGGCTGCTGTTTGATGACTTGCTGTAGTTTGGCGACCGCCTTCTCGGGTTGCTTCAACACCAACAAACTTTTGACCATCTCGGTTAGCGGCTCGATGGCATCGGGTTTGCGGTCCAAGGCTTTTTGAAAGGCCTCGACACTGGCCTCCAGTTTGTTTTCAGCCTGATAACCCAATCCCGACATATAAAAACCGGTGGCATCCTTATCGGATAGTTGCTGTACCTGGGTCGCGACATCCTGGGCTTTATCCCAGTGCTTTTGACTGAGTTCGAACTTAAACAATGCTTCCAAACCTTTCAAACTTTTAGGGTTGGCCTTGATCAACGCTTCCAACTGCTGCTTGGCTTGATCCTGCCGACCCGCCTTCATGAACAAGCCTGCCAAATCCATGCGCGCGACCTCGTCGGCGGGAGCCGCCGCGACGACTTTTTCCATGTTTTCCCTAGCCAGTTCATCTTCATTGTTACGCAGATGTGCCGCGGCCAGCAATTTCAAGACCGCAATATTGTTGGGCTGATCGACCAGTACCGAACGGAAATCGGAAATCGCTTCCGGCATTTTGTTGTCGTTCAGCGCGAATTGGCCCCGCAAGGTCAACGCCTCGGCATCACGCGGATTGTTGTCCAACACCTCCTTGTTCAAGACCTTCGCTTCATCGACGCGCTTGGTCATCGAATACAACGCGGCCAACTTGTTGCGGGCACTGATACCGCTGGCTCCCAGTTTATCGAGCTCGACCACCTCTTTTAACGTGGCTTCGGCCTTATCGACTTGCTTCTGCCCTAGCTGGATGTTGGCCAGTTTGAAGCGCAAATCGTAAGCGTCCGGTTTCTTTTCGATCATCGGCAACAACTCGGCGGTTGCCACTTCCGGACTGCGCTTTTCAAGCAAGAAATCCACCAAATAGGATTTGGCGGTATCGTTGTCCGGGAGCTGTTGAACCGCGTCGCGCAATGTCGCCTCGGCTTTATCCAGTTGCTGAGTACTGACTTGGAACAAAGCCAAGGTTCGGTAATGCTGCAGTTGTTGCGGCTCAAGTTTGATCAATGAAGCCAGCAAAGTCTCGGCTTCGCCGAGTTGGCCGGATTTGGCGTAAAGGCCGGCCAGCATGCTGCGCAACGGCACGCTGTCGGCCTTCTTTTCACTGGCTTGCTTGAGCAAACCAATAGCCTTATCGACTTGATTCAATTTGGTTTGAATCGAAGCCATCATCAGCGTGGCCGACACGTCGTCCGGACTCTGTTTCAACGCACGCTCGATCGTGGCAATCGCGGTGTCGTCATTGTTTTTCGCCGCCTGAACGCCCGCCAACAACACCAAGGCCTCGACATTGTCCGGTTGCTTCGCCAGGGCTTCGCCGGCCATTTTTTCAGCTTCGTCCACCGCCCGATTCAGTAATAACAGCTGGCCAACCCTAACGCGCGCCATTACATGATTTTCACTGTTGGCGACAACGGTACTATATTCCTTGAAAGCGTTTTCAATTTTCCCTTGCTTGCTCAGAGCCTCGGCCATTTGATAACGGCTTTCCCAATCCTTGGGATCGATTTGCAACACATTTTTGAAAGCAAGCTGGGCTTTCTCGAAATCGCCGGCCTGCAGCAACTGCTTACCTTCGTCCATGTATTTGGCTTTACGCTCTTCGGCGCCGTTACAGGCTACCAAGCCCGTGGTCAGCACCGCAATGCCCAGAGTCTTTAAAAAGGTTGTTTTTGTCGTCATTGCGTATCTCGCTAGTTCCTGCGTTTGATGAATAACTGCCGGCAAGTGAAGGTGCCTGTTCAAATTTTAACGTATTTGCAAGGTCAAGCAGTGCCGGAATCGGCAAAAACCGTGCGTTGCTGGGTGCGACATGATGACGCACCCAGCAACGGCGTAAAGCGGCAGGGGATTTGCATGAGGATTTTGGCGCCAAAGTCGGCAAACCGACGGTATCGAACGCCAAGCCATACCGTCGCTCATCACCACCCGTGCCGGCGCCTAGCCAGCATAAGCGGCTGACCTGAGAATAAATGCAATTCCTCGCGAGCCGCTATCGCTACAGGATAAAACCGGCCCGAAAGTATTGCCCTCGGGACTAACGCCCGGACTGCGACTCGTCAGAATTCAGCTTTTCCGCGTCGAACTTGTCTTGGTAATCTTGTACCAGACTTTCCATTTCGACTTTGTCGAATTGCAAGAGAGGTTCGTCGCCGACCAGCGCGGTCAAGGTACCGCGATTTTGATAGCGCTCCAGCAACTCGCTGGCGGCTTGGTAAAGTTTAACGTTACGCCTGGCGCATTCTTGCAAATGCTGCTCGACATCCTGCTGCTTGCCGCGCGAAACGTTCAACTGTTTGGTCAAGTCTGCCTGAGTCTGGCTGAGCTGACGATGTTTGTCTTGCCAGTCCTGTAACGCGGCTTGGGACCTATCCAAACGTTGCTTGGCATCGCCGACGGCATTGCGTTGGGCCGCCAACGCACCGCTCAATTCGTCCTTGGCCGCCTGCGCCGCCAATTTCTCCTTTTTCAAACGGTCGATTTCCTGGGAAAGTTTGGCCGCATCGGCTTGCGCGGCGTCGCGTTCGCCTGTCAAGCTTTTAACCAGCGCCTGCAACTTCAACACCGCCGCGCTATCCCCCTTGGCTTCGCGCGGTGCCGCCTGCGCTGCGCCAACGACCGTCGTGGCTAGAATGGCCGCCATCAAACCCGTTTTCATTGCCGATCCCATGCCAGCCTCCTAAAATTGGGTATTGATGTCCATCTGCAACACGTCAATACCCCAGGGCGGACCGCTGATCATATCGGCGCTGAGCCAGCGGCCGGTCAGCCAGACGTTTTTCATCAGGCCGTAATTGCCGCCAACGAACCAGCCCTTGACGTTGGTACCGCCCAAATGGAAGTCCGAATCGGTGAAGGCATCCAACACCGCGTCGCGCCCAACGTATTTGTAGGCCGCGAACACGTTCCAATTGCCGGCCACTTCCACTTTCGGCCAGCCGAAGTCGGCGCGAAATTGCCAGGCGTTGGTTTTTTCATCGACCGGCAAACCGTATCTAGCGCTAACTAAAGCTTTGTTGAAGCCGATGTTTTTCGCGTAATCGCCGCTAAACCTTAGGTGGTAGGGCGCAAACACCGCCATATCGTAGGATGCGTTGATATTGACGATGTTGAAGTCAGAGGCTAAGCCGACCATGGCCGGAAAACCCGTTCGCGACGCCAGGTCGTTACGGTTGCCCTCCGCGCAGATCGTCGCGTACGTATTGCCTCCTTGCAAGAAACTCGGCCTCGAAGCGTTATTAGCCGCAGTATTGTTATCGCAAGTAAATGTGGTCGAGGTGTTTTGGTTCGCCTCGACGTTCACATAATCGAAATACGCGCCGGACAACTTCAAACTATCTTGGTTGTCGAATCCCAATTCGAGACCGGCCTGACCGCCGAACAGCCATTTATCGTTGCTGAACGCGGTTTCCTGCAACGGAAACGCGCCTGCCGTTATAAACACCGAATCCGAGTGATCGGTATTCTCCAGTAAGCTGTCCGAGCCACCCAGGCGCTGCCTGACCGTGGCGGCAAAACCCTCGAACGACAAATCGGTATCCCATACCAACTCGCTACCACCGCTGAATTCGCCGCCGCCGGTATACCAAGGGTTCTTGATCCGGCCACCGCTCAAGGTCAGCCACTTGAATTTGTTGTCGTCAACCCCGTCGTACTGCAGATAAGCTCTATCGACCGTGAATTCGTAACGATTACCAAAATTGGCCAAGGTCTGGTTGGTTGAAACCGGATCGCGCTGGTTACCGGTCGCCAAACGCACACCAGCCTTGACGCTATCGGTAATACTAGCGTCTATACCCAAGCGCAAGCGCTCGCGGAAACGCTGGCGATCATTGGTCGAGTTTTGAAACAACGTTAAGTTATCTTGCGCATTGGTGAAGCCGCCAGCGTCATTCAAGGCTTGGTAGTTAAAATACGAGTCGGCGATATTGTCCTGGGCCATATACTCATGCTGCGAACGCAAGCGAATGTCGCCGGACAGCTTGAAACGCTTAGTCCATTCCGGTAATGCGTTCGGCAAGCCCCATTGTTCGTTCTTGGCTTTTTGCATCACGTCGCCGACGACTTCTTCACGCAGCTCGCTACGCACCTGCTGGCGAATCTCGTCCTTGACGAAATCGGGTACGTAGGCCACCCTGACCTCGTCGGCCGGCACAGCTTCCTTGGCGCCGGCCGCCTTGGCTTGCGCCACCTGTTGCTCCGCGTCGACCTCGGCCTGCTTGATCATCTCATTGGCCATCTTATCGGTAATCACGCCCTGCTTGACCAATTGCTTGATCAAATTGGTGGTGGTGTTTCGCAGCTTCAGCAACTCCTCCTTTTCGCCGGCCTGCGCCGTGCCGATCAGCCCGGACAATGCCAGGGCCATCAGCCGTTTTTTGTTCGCCATGGATCTACCTGTTTAGATTTATAGTCGTGATGAAATTTTTAACTTGATCGGTTGCTGCATGCCGGGCGGCGGCGGCTCGGCGACGCGCTTGAATTTCTCCAGCGAGCGCGTCAGCAATTCGTCGATCTCCGCGTCGTTACTGCCTTTCGCCAATTCCAGACGTTCAACCGACCCATCCGACTTCAGCCAAATTTTGACGATGGCGGTATAACCCTTGCGCCGTAAATCGTCGTGACTACTCAGTAAGTTGGTGATGTCGCTCTTGATCAAGCCGCCGTACCAGGCGTAGGGACTGCCTCCGCCGAACAGGCCGGTACCACCCTTGCGCGCCGCCAGCCCAAACCCGTCGGAACCCGCCGAACCTTCGGCATCCAAACCCAAATCACGGGCCGGCGCTTCGTCGGGCGGCGTTTCCTCGGGTTTGGCTTCCGGCTCGGGCTCCGGCTCCTCGATTTTTTCCTTGATTTCCGGCTCGGGCGGCTTTTCGACCTTGGGCGGTGGCGGGGGCGGTGGCGGCGGTTTCAGCAAGGTAATCGGCTGAATCTTCTTTTCGCCGCGCGCCGGCTTTTCGTTGATGAACTCGCCGATCACCTTGACGATGTAATAGATCGCCAAGGCCGCCAGCGCAAAACCGATCAGACGCGGGATATACACCCGCCAATGTTTGTGTCCGGACATAAGACGTTACTTGACCAAACTCTGCGTTACCAAGCCGACCTGGGTGATTTCCAAGCGGCCCAACAAGGCCAGAATGTCCACAACACTTTGATATTGCACCGTGGCATCGCCCTTGACGACCACCGGCAGTTCCGGATTGGCGGCCTTGTATTGCAACAAGGTCGATTCCAGCTGTTCCATCGTCACCGGAAACGTATCCAAGAAAATCGTACCGTCGGCGGTGACCGTAATCGCTTTAGTTTGCGGCTTGGACAGGCTGGGCGTATTACTGGCCTTAGGCAGGTTAACTTGCACGCCTTGCACCGCCGCGGTGGTCATCAAAATAAACACCACCAACAGCACATAAGCCAGATCGAGCATCGGCGTGATGTTGATCTCGTCGTAAGCGGCATTTTCTTCTTGAACTTTCATGGAAACTTCTCGCGTTTTCGTAGGGTACGCATTGCGTACCGGCTAAATTGCAAGGTACGCAATGCGTACCCTACGAATGGGTGGTCAGCTATGCTGTTCGGCCAATTTGGCGACGAACTCGTCGACGAACACCTGCATATCGGCGGTAATCACCTTAATCTGGCTACCTAAATAGTTGTATCCGAACAAGGCCGGAATCGCGACGCCCAGCCCGGCGACTGTCGCGGTCAACGCAGCCGCGATACCCGGCGCGATGGCGTTGACGTTGACTTCGCCGCTGACCGCGATCGCCGCGAACGTAATCATGACTCCCACCACGGTCCCGAGCAGCCCCAGAAACGGTCCGCCGGAGATGGCGATGGTCAACAACACCATTTGCGAATTGAGTTTTTGCAGTTCGCGGACCAGCGCGCCGTCCATCGAGGCCTTGACCGCGTTCAGCGCCTGCGCCGACAACGCTCGGTCCGCGACATCGGCGCCGACCGCCTTGGCCAGACGCTTGTTCATTTCCTGCACGCCGACGTGATAGACCCGGTAGATCGACGACCCGGCGAACGCGGCGTGATGACCGGTCAACGACAACAGCAACGGCGACTCGTCGAAGTCGCTTTGACCGTCTTCGTCCGCGTGGTCCAACGTGGCAATATCGCGCTGACCTAACCGGCTGAAGGCCGCTTCGAACTTTTTGTTTTCGGACTGGGTCCGGCCCAGCACGATGGCCTTGGCAATCATCACCAGCCAACTGATCACGAACATCACCATCAGGATGCCGATCACCACCCAGCCGTCCACGGTCACGTTGTTCAGCGTCGCGGTAAAATACGACTCGCCGCCCTCCTCGCTGTCCGGCGTACTGTCCTCGCCGTAACTCAACAACGTGGAGTTTTGGCCTTGCAACAAGGCGGTGAAGCGCAAGGCGTTGCCGTCGCGCACCGTTTTGGCAATGCCGAATTCGTCGAGCGCGCCGACGAAGCCGCGGCTACCGTCTAGCGCGGCGCCGATCGCCAACTCGCCGTCCAGCGCAGTCACCGTCGCCGGTACGTTGCCGACCGCCTTGCCGTCGACATATAAGGTGTAACCGCCAGCGTTGCCGGTCACCGCCAACAACTGCCACGCGGCCAGATTCAAGCCGGCCGGACTGACGAATTCCTTGCCGGCCACTTGCAAGACCGGCGCCTGACCTCTAACGGATAAAGTCAATTTATCGCGTTGAAATATGACCGCGTCGGCCTGCGGCTGATCGATCTTGACCCACATCGACAGCGTCCAGCCGGGATCGGTCGCGGTTTGGATCGCCGGCGTGGCCGGCACCTTGATGACCGCTCCGCCGTTAAACCCCGCCGCGTCGCCGATCGCGCCGCCCTCGATCCGGCTGGAGCCGGCGCTACTCGGTTGGCTGGCGTAGGCGGTGGCATCCTTGACCGCATCGGCCTCGAAATGGAAAGCCAGACCTTGGGCGACATCGAACAAGCCGGCGCCGTCCTGGCCGTCCACGGCCTTGGGATTGCCGTAATACATCCAGATCGCCGGCTCGTCGGCATTGGCGATGTCCTTGGGCAATTTCACCCAGATCAGCGCCATCTCGTTGATCGCATCGATTTTCTCGATGTAAAACTTCAGCGGGGTTTTGTCGTCGCCGGCGATAAAGCGCACATCCTTGCCGTTTTCGCCCAGATCGGTAAAGAAGCCGAAATTGCCGGTATGCAGCCGTACCGGTATCAAAGCCTCGCCGACCGGCTTGACGCCTTCCTGCTGCAATTGCTTGGCATCCAGGGTGATTTTCTTCCGGTAACCCCAATCGTCGTTCCACCACGCCAGGGCCGGCTGCGATAAACTCAACAAGGTCAATACTGCCAGGACTATCCGCTTCATGTTTACTCTCAAATCAAAACATATCGCGAATTATCCCCGCCAAATCTTACATTTTTATGACACCTTGGGAATGACGCCAAAGCCTCGGACGGCGCGCTCCGCCGAGCCAATCAGCGGCAGCTTGCCGCCGGTACCGCTATCAATCGCCGAAACCGAGGATTTCGACGCTGAGTATGCCGAGGATAGCCTTGGCAATCGCGGCGGCGGTGTTCTTGCCGGCCACGTCGCCGCCGACCGTGCTTTCGGCCATTTGGCTGACACCGGCGGTCAAATTGCTGGTGCCGGTCAAGCCGGCGGCGACACTACCAACCGAGGCCACCGGCACGCCGGTGGAAATTCCGCTGACCTGGATGTTTTGCGCGCCCAATACCGCCGTCGCCGAAATGGTGACGTTGGTACCGCCGATCCCAGCCTCGCCGGCATCGACCACCCCTTGCGGCGCGAACAAATACACGTCGCCGCCGACCACGCCTTCCGAGCTGCCCGCGGTCCGGATACCGCTGCCGGATACCACCGGCGGAAACTCGATGACCATGTTGCCTTTTTCGTCGAAGCTGATTTTCGGCGCCGGCGCGGAAATAGCCGATTTGGCACCGCGGCCGGCATCGATATTACCCTTGGACGACCACAGCATAATGTCGCCGCCGTCCAACGCGAACACCCTGGACGTGTTGACCTGAAAATTATCGCGCACGAAAGCGTTCACACTGCCGGCGCGCTGCACGACAATACCCAGGTCCGACGCCGGCTTAGCGCCCTGAAAGGATACCGCCAGACCGGCGTTGACTTCGCCGCCCGGCACCAACAGATTGATGTTTCCGCCATCCAGCGTATGCATTTTGCTGAACACCATCCGCAAGTTACCCTGCCACGGAAACGAGACCTGCGCAAGACCGTCGGCACCAAGCCAATCGCCTTCCGGGAACAGCGCTTGCAAAGCACTTTCGGCCAAGGCGCCGTCGCCCGACTTCAAGCCGCTGAAAAACTGCGTTTTAATCAGATCGAAGGTTTTCCGTGCCGCCGCTACTTGCTGCGTCGGCAACTCGCGAAAAGCTTCCAGTGCCGATGCCGAAGTTAGCGTAGTGTCGCCCGTCAGCGACCGCGTCGCATCGATAAGCTTGGATTGAGTCGCGGCACCGGGGAACAGAAAGGCTTCGGACGCGTAGCCCAACACATTCAGCGCCTTACCGAGATCGGTCTTCCAAGTGGCGCCGGGGAACAATGCCTGCACTTTGGATTCACCCAAAACCTTGATAACCGCTTCTCCGCTGGTGGATTGAATTTGTTGGAAATACAGCGGCATCAGAATTTTGCTCAGTTGCGGTTCTATCGCAACCAAATCGTCGTTGGACAGGCTAGCGAACGCCGTTAGCGCGTCGGCTTCGCTTAAATTAGCCTCGCCGGTGCGCGTCCGCATAAAGTCGGTTACCAAGGCGCCGATCGCCTGCCTGGCGTCGGCATGCTCCTTTTCATGGGCTTGGTAAACCGCCGAAATCAAGGTTTCCAACTTCTGGTACTTGGCGGCGTCCAGACCAGCCGCGCCGGATACGTCACTAAACAAGTCGGCATTTTTTAAATTATTCAATCGCTCGTAATAATCGGCGAACGCCAACAAGGTTTGGATGTAACGCGTCGGACCTTGCAGATAAACCTCAATGAAATTGGCATAGTCGATCTCGCCGCCGACGCCGGCCATCACTGTCAGATTGGCACCCTGGTCCGGCAGATTGGCATTTGTCACGTCGCCGACCGTCGATATCCCGTTGGAAGCCCCCAAATCGATGTCGCGGCCGGCTTTTACCAGCACCTCACCGCTGCCGCCGATCTCGATACTAGCGCTGTTATCCAACAGCGAACCATTCGCATTGCGAGCGCTGCTAAAGCGAATATCGCGGGCGGCCTTGATTAGGCTGGCATCGTCGACGTTGGCGTGTTGCGCCGACACCGCTAGATTCAGGATGTCGTGCCCCGAATCCACCAAGACTTTGGTCGCCAACACCAATTCGATATTCTTGATGTCGCCGCTGCGCGTCACCAAGCGCGCCGGTTGCTTGTCGCCGGCGTGGATCGGCGTGGCGGCATGCGCCAGCGGCGAATTCCCGAGCGGATTGAAGGCGCCGGCCAAATCCGCCATCGATGTCCGCGCCAGCGGTGCGGTGGCGCCGGGCGCCAACGCCGGGTCGGCATCGGATACTCCCAGGCGATCGGTAAGATCGGCCGCGCTGATGTCGCCTTCCGCCAACAAATTCAAGCTACCGGTCGCCGCCGGAAACAGGATGATTTCGTCGTTCAATACGATGTCTCCGCCAAACGCGGTGGCATTCAAGGAGCCGGGATATAAGGCCGCCAACGACTGTTGCTCATTCGTTCCAGTGGGAATCAACACGGAAATCAATTTCGAGGTACTACTATATAAGCCAATGTCGCCGGCCAGAGTGGCCAAGGTCAAACCACTGTCGGCGCCGTAGCTGAAAAAATTCACTTCGCCGTCGTCCGCTATCATCGGATCGGTGACGCCGGCCAGCGACAAGTCGTTTCCAGCCGATATGTCGAAACGGGTATCCCCCATCAACAGTACCGGACCGTCGGCAAACTGACTGCCGCCGCCTATGCTTCCGCCAGCGCTCAGCGAGCCTTCGCCTTGACCCACATAGAACACACCGCCGTTGACGTTACCGCCGGCCTGTATCGCCAGAGTACCGCCGCCGCCGACCTCGACTTGGTTACTGTTAAATCCGCTCAGGTTCGGGCTACCGTTGGCGTCGCCGACCTGCTTGCCGGTAGTCGGCATGACCACTTCCAGATCGTTGATATCGCCGCCCGCCGTGACCTTAACCGCGCCGCCGCCGAAAGCGCCGACGTTTTGCTGGAACAACGGCATTGGTGCCTTACCCGGTTGGGTGTTACTGGCGGCGCCGGGAATATAGCCCAAGGCCACGCCCCAGGCGGTTGGTTTTTCCTGAGCCTGATCCGACCACTGGCCGATGCGTAGCAACCAATCGTTATAGTTGTTATTGCTGACCGTCCCTTGGATATTACCAGCCGCCGCCAGACCGACATTACCGCCGTCCACCGGATATTCGCTATAGGCAAACAGGGCAACCGCCCGGTCGCTGAGCGTGCCGTAAGGAGCGACTTGCGTCGTTGTGCCCGCGCTGTAGATGGATGCCGGCGTGTAAGTGGCGGTTAGTTGAGTATTATTGGCTATCTGCAACGACGTGGCTTGGCTAAGCGTCACGGTCGGCAACGTCGAAATGGCCGTGTCGGCGGTCATTATTTTGGTCGTCGCGGTGCTTAAATGTACCGAAGGCAGGGTCGTCAAGGTCGAATTGGCCGAAACCGCCGCAGTCAGTGCGTTGTTGATCGTGACTGTCTTGGTGTTGACGTTGATCGCGGTAATCTGAGTCCCGGCCGCGACACCGTTGCCGGACAGGTAGTCGCCAACCACCCAACCGCCGACATCGGCGACTTTCAGACTCTTGGTGTTCTTGGCGGCCAAAGCCGTGGTTTGCGCCGCGACGCCGGCCGGATTAATACCGGTGATAGTGGTACCCGACGCGATGCCGTTACCAGTCAAATAATCGCCAACCCGCCACCCGGACGCGTCGCTGTCGCCCAGCCGTAACGATAGGCTGCGATTGATTGCCGAAGCGGACGTCGCATGCGCGATTCCGCCCGCGGCTACATCGGTAATATAGGTCCCGGCGACAATCCCCGAACCCGATAGATAACCGCCGGCTTTCCAGGCCGACGCATCGCTGACCGCCAAAACCGTGCTGCTTTTCGCGGCGGTCGAAGCCAGCCGGTTGGTGGCGCTGTCGCCGCCTGAAATCACTATATCGCCGCCGGCATTCAACTGAATGTCGCCGGTGCCGGTTCTAACCTTGACGTTGCTGGTTAGCGTCAGATCGCCGGCACCCGAGGTTTTGTCCGAATCGGCGCTGGTCAAATCGCCGCCGGCGGTCAGTTGGTAGGACCAGGACGCGCCGCTCTGCAATTTGTCGATAATCGAGACCGACTTGGTAGTGCCGTCGAAATTGTCGTATTGAAACGTGACGTTTTTAAACCCGTCGCTCAACGACTGATCCAGTGTGAAATCGCCGCTGGCCCGAATCACCAAGCGCCCCGGCACGTCGTCCCAAACATTGTCGTCGCTGTTTTCGTCGTAGCGCCAGTCGGCCAGATCCCACTTGTCCTTTAAGGTCAGGTCGCCGCTGTAATCGATCTCGACGCCGGCCAGCAACCGGATGCCTTGGCCCAACCGGTCGGCGACCGCCGCCATGTTGGCTTCGGTCATGTAGGCGGCGGTATCGGCCTTGATTTTGGCGATGTCGGCGGCGTCGATTCGGCCGTCGTCGCCCAAATCGGCGTTGGCATATTTGGCGACGCCCTCGGCATAAAACGTCTTGTAACCGCTGACCGAGCCGGCGACCGGCTGTATCCGCACCCCGTTGCCGTCCCGCAAGGCCCGTAGCGTCACGTCGCCGCCTTCCGCGCCGGTGCCGTGCACGTCGATTTGACTACCTTCGCCCACCGCGACGCCGGAGATCCCGTCGCCGTCGCTATCGACGCTGGACAACAACACCGAACCGCCCTTGGCGCCGTCACCGGTACCGCGCGCCGACAGCGTAGCGCCGGCGTTCAGAACCACATCGTCGCCGGCATACAATTTGATGCTACCGCCGGCGTCGGCGGCGTCGGCGTTCACGGTGCCGGCCAGTTCGATCGAACCGGTATCGGCGACCAGCGTCACTTGTTCGGCGCGGACCGAGCCGGACTGGCTTTGCACGATATCGGCTTGTCCGACTCGGATGTATATCGAACGATCGATACCGGCGCCGTTCAATTTTTGCGTTAACGCGTCGAAACCCTGGCCGGCGGCGAACTCGCCGACCTCGACCGTCGCGCTGCCGGACTTGGCTTGCAGTTCGCCTTGCAACGAAGCCGATTTTTCCAGAGCCCGGATTTCGACATTTCCGCCCTCGGCATCGCCACCGCCGCTATCCACGTCGATCAATGACCCGGCCTTGGCGGCGATGCCGCCGTGATCCGCCACCGCCGAGAAGCGACCGCCCTGGCTGTATTGCTCGACGTCGCCGAATTTAACGGCCCGCCCCGCCAAATCGAGCTGGGCATGTTCGCCCAAGCTCACGTCACCGCTCAACGCGTGCAGGCTCAACGCGCCGGACGGCAACACCACCCGACTATCGAAGTCGATATTGTCGGCGGTAACGGCCAATTCGGCGCCGTATCCGCTGACGATAGCCGCGTTACCGGTTAGACCGGCGAATTCCGCCGCATGCCCGCTCGCGTCAATGTTCAAGCTGGCGCCGCCGTCGGCGCCGAAACCGCCGGTCGCCAGCCGCAAATCGGCCGCGACGCGCAATTCGCCGTCACCGGTGGCGCGGACTTGCTCGCTCGCGTTGACATCGACCGCGTCGAAACCCAGTATCGAAAACCGGCCGGCACCGGTTTCCAGTCTATCGGCAACGATAGCCAATCGACCGCCGCCGTCAACAGTCTGTAGATTTTCCGCCGCTCCGCTGTTCGCCAAGACCAGCGTTCCGGCGCTGATCGACGCCACGTCGCCGGCCGCGCCGTGACCGGTCATACCCGCGGCGTTAATCGCCAAACGCTCGCCCCGCCAATCCACATTGCCGTAAAAGCCGAGGCTATCACGCGCGGTCAGCACCAATTCGTCCACGTTTAACTGGGCCAATTTGGCGTTGGTCAGATTCAATGCGCCGCCGGCCAAGCCGTCCACGGCACCGAGATTGACGCTATTGGCCGCCAGATTCAACGACCCCCCCTCCATCCGAATATCGCCCTGCAACTCGGTCGAGTGCGAAGCATCCAATAACATCGAAGCGGCGGCGTGCAACAACGCATCCTTGGCGACCAACAAATCGCCCGCCGAACCGTCGGTTTCGGTACGGTTCAGTTCGATTTGATCGCCGCCGGACAAGCGTAGCAAGGCCCCGTTACCGACCAGATTGAACACACTGTCCCCGCCGACCACACGGCGATCGGCATCCAAGCTCACATTGGTACGCACTTCGACCAGGTTTTTGGCCGCCGCGATAATCTCGCCGCCGCGCAGATTGACGCCCTCGGCGAACACCACGCTATCGGCACTGACATCAACCGCAGTCTCGCCAGTCTCGACATCGCGGTCTCGCGCGCCGCCGAGCAACAGGCTTTCCACATTCAGCGCGCTCAAGTCGTCGGCCAGAATTTCCAAGACGCCGGTGCCGGCAGCCTCGCCGGAGCGGTCGGCGACGATGCGGATGTTATTGGCGGCGATATCCATTCGAGCGCCGCGGCCGCCTTGCAAGGCTTGCAGCATGAACTCCCCTTCCATCACCAACCGGGTTTGCGCGATCAACGAAACCTGGCCGCCGTCCATCGGTAAATTGGGTGTTGCGGTTTCGTTGGTTTTAGCTCGCTCCTGGTAAAAGCTGTTGGCGGTGTAGGTTTGATATTCCGAGTACTTACGAACGTCGGCGCCGGTTTCGATTAGAAAACCGCTGGAACGCGCATCGCGAATACTGCCGCCGGCCTGGGCGAAATAACCCGACACGATGGTTCTACCGTCAGGCGTGTATTGGGTGACGACTTGGTCCTGAGTGTCGGCGACCGGTGTGATCAGATAGGCGCCCGGCAGCAATGCATAATGCGCCGGCAAAATCGCGTAGTCGCCGGCCGGCAGATCGCCGCTCGCTTCCAAATGAATCGTAGCGCCGAGCGAATAATCGAAGCTACTACTTTGGTAGTGGTCGTACGGACTCAGCAACGACCCCAAGGTCGGCAAAATCGCGAAGCCGCCCTGATAGCTGCCGCTACCGGACGTTAAATAATCGTAGGAGCCGCCGGCACCCGGTATGAATTCGTAGGCCAGCAAATCGCCTCCGCCAGCCAAATCCACAAGACTGCCGCTGGCGACATCGATCTCCGGCGCGTCCATGACGATGCGTTTTTCCGGCGCGGCGCCCCAAACCAGATTTCGAACATTATCCAAGGTATATAACCAGTCGGTTCCGCCCTGAACAACACCGAATGGAATCAATAGCTCCGTAGCGGTCAGCCGATCGATACCCGAGACTGAAGTCACGCTACCGGAGGCCAGCGTTAGCGTATCGCCGGCCTGGAACGTAATCTTCCCGAGCGGCGCCTTGACCACGCCTTGCTGGCTAATTAAGGGCGCCTCGAAAGTCAACGAACCGGCCGCCGACAACGGCGTCGCATCGGTGTTAGTGCCGGAGATAACGATTTTTCCGTCCGGATTGCCGCGCACCGCGAACGTGAAGTCGGTCAGTGTGCTGGGATATACTTGGCTGGCGTGCAAATACAAATCGCCGGCCGTCACCAGGGCACCGACATAATCGCGTTGCTCGTCGCTTTCCTCGCGGACGCCTATCGTGCGTATATCGTGGGCGCTGTTTAGCGTGACCTTCTGGAAGCCGTTCCAGAGACTAGCGCCGGTCAGTTGTATCCATTGCGCATTGCCGGCGAACTGTCCGCTACCGGTTTCGGCGCTGTCGGCAATAGTGCGTAGCTTATCGGAACCGAGCTCTAGAAAAGTGGTATTCAACACAACCGAGCCGGCGTCGGCGCCGTTCGATCCGACCGCGCGCAGCTCGGCGGCATCGATGTGGATGCGTTCCGCCGCGGTCAGATTGACGTCGCCGACGAAGGCCACCGCCGCGTCGCCTAACGTCCCGTTCACGGCCAGACTCAGGTCGGTGAAACCGCCGGCACTAATCTGATCCGCGCCGATACTTGCGAAGCCGATGCCGTCTTCCGGGTAGGCGTCGCCGAACTTCAGATCCTCTTCGGATTGGCGCTTGCCGCTCTGACTGACGTTAATGACCAACGGTCCGTCGGGAAACGGCACGACCGGAATTTCCGGACGGTTTAATTCCGAACGATCGAGGCGCAGCGACAATCGCCCGCCGTGCATGCTGGCCGAACCGGCATAGGCTCGCATTTCACCATCGATAACGATACCGTCGGCCGCTTTGATCGATATGTTGCCGGCATTGGAGGCGAAGGTTCGCTTGACGAAGGCCGCCGCCGAAACCGTATCGGAACGCTCGACATCGACGGTCGCCACGGTACCGGAAACATCCAGGACCGCCCCTTCGGCGATCACCACGGCGCCGCGTTTGGCATCGAAAGCGATCGTGCCCCCGTCCAGCACTTGACCGCCCCGGTTCCCGTAAGCGTCCGCCAGTTCCTTCACCGCGACGCCGCGCGCGTCCAAGCTGGCATGGTTGCCCAGCCAAATGGTTTGAGTGGGATCGTATTGCAAGCCAGCGGCCGGGTCGATGATCAAATTGATTTTTCCGGCCGCCGCCTTCAACGCACCATCGATAAAGACGCTGCCGGCCGTCGCGGTCAGTCCGATCGTAGAACCGGTATCGGCGACGATGCGGCTGCCGGTTTCCATCACGACGCCGGCATAGCCTTTTAAAGTTAGCGTGACCGACTGGCGCAAATGGTCGGCCAATTCGACGGTCCGGCTAAACCGGCGTATCGAACTGCCGGTCGCCGCGTTCTGGTAACCGGCAGTCAATACCAGATTGCGCTGGCTCAAGTTCAAGTCCACGTTGCGTTTTACCGTCAATCCGCCGAAGTCGGCGCTCAGATTGATTTCGCGAAAGGCCAACTGCTTGGATAGGTCGAACGATCCGGCTGAAGTACCCAGCACTAGCGTATCGGTCACGTCGGCGGCGGCGTCGGGCAATCCCACCAGGATTTTGCCGCTCGTCAGATTGAGCACGCCGTTTTGTTCCAAACCGTAGGCGGAGATTTCGCCAGCCAAGGTCAGCGTCGAAATCAAGTCGCCGGTGCTGCCTTCGGCCGCCAACGTAATCTCGCCGCCGCGACCGGACCGCAGGTTGCCGTTGACCGGTAACCATGCGCCACCGTCGGCCAAAATTTTGGCACCCTTGTTTACAAGCACGTCGCCGTTGGCGCGAAACACCACTTTACCGCCGTCGATCAGCAACGGATCGGTCGGGGTTCCATGCAGACCACTACGCAAATCGTTGACCCATGCGCCGGATACATCCACTTTGACTCCGGACGCCACGACTATCCGCCCCTGTTGCGCTAGATCGACGCCATCCGCCACCGCTGAAATATCGGTTTGCAAATTTAGAGCGCCGCCGGCCGCTTTGAAATCGCCGTTGACGGCGATGTTGGTCGCCTCGACGCTCAATTTGCCGCCCGGCCCCATCGCCAAGTCGGTGTCTAGGGAAGCGTCGCCGCGGGTCTTCACCGACACGTTGCCGACGCCGGAGCGGGTTAGCGTGGCGGCCGCGATTTTCAAATCGATATCGGTCTCGCCGTTCTTGGGGAATTCGTCGTTCAACGCCAAGGCCAACGCGCCGGCGCGATCGACGAATTGAACGTTCTGCAGAGTTTTTTGAGCGTCCTGAAACGTCGCCAAATCGATCTCAAAGCTGCCGTTCGCGGCGGCACTCGCCGAAGCTCGCTGGTAAACACCGACCTCGGAACCAGCGGTCAGAGTGCCGCCCCACGCCAGCCGAGGTGCCGAGATATTCAAGCTGCCGGCGGCCAGACCCTCGGTATAGCCTTTTTCAAAAACGCCTTTGCCGAACGACCCCAGCAAGTTCCACGTTTTACTGGCCCCCCATTTGGCATGATTTTCCTCGACGCTACCGAAAACGCCGGCATACTGTGCCGTAGGATCGGCATCGCTAATATCGACAACCTCACCGTAGCTGGTCAGCAGCTTGGTGGTCTTGATGTAACCATCCTGATATTGCAGCGAGCCGCCGGAAATATCGAATTGCGAGCCGTCGTTGGCGATCACGTCGCCACCGGACGTCAACGTGATTTTACCGCCCGTGCCCAATCGCTCTTCCACCGTTCGGCTGATCCTGGCCAAGGCGCCGTCGTCATCGACCAGCTCGGTACCCTTGCGCAAATCGACATACACTGTTTTGCCTTTTAGAATCCCGCCGCGCTGCAGCGGCGAATCGCGCAAGTCGTAACTCTGCACCGAAATCTCGCCGACATTGCGCTCCATCGCTACCTTGACGTTTTTATAGCCGGCCACGTCGATTTTGGCGTTTTTATCAATCAATATTCGGCCGGACTTGCCAAGGCCGGCGTTTTCCGGAGTGTCGGTCGCGTTAACGGCAACGGTCGCGCCGGGCGCGTGTATCGTCGAACCCGACTCCAAGGCCACCGTGTGGGCACCAATCTCGATATAAGACGCCGGTTGCGTCTGTTCGTCGATCGCGCTACCGCCGTCGCTATCGGCCACCACTTCGGTGACGCTGCCGTCACCCAAGCGAACCTTGGCCTTGGTTTCGGCCCCGTCGCCGGCATTGTCGCGGACGGTCTGCGTAGCGAGCAATACCGGATTGTTCTCCTTGATTTTCTCCCTGGCGATCAAACGAATGGAACCGTTAACGTTGACAGACGTCGTCGCGCTGACTCGGCCTTCCTGGTTGACCGCGAAACCGGCCAAGGTCACATTGCCCTGCCGCACCGAAATGTCGCCGCGATTGGTCACCTTGCCGCCGGTACCGACTTCGACCAGCAAGCCGGCGAACGGACTTTTATCGTCGGCGGCCTGCAGATACACCTTGTCTTCACTGGCCGCCATGATGATTTGGCCTTGAGCGCCGGCGCTCACGGTCCCCTCGTTAGTAATTTTCGGCGCGGCGATGATGATGCGGCCGGCCTTGTCGGTGGTGATCTTGGCGCCGGCGTTAATCAGTATTTCGGCGGTTTTCGGATCGAGCTTATCGTCAGGCGATTTGGGTTCGATGACCAAGGCCGCGCCCTTGCTTTCGTCGTAGACGCGGGTGATGCCGCGCGCCCAGGCTTCGTCGGTAACTTTCAACGTGGTGGCGATGAAGCTGTTGACGTTCACCACCGAGTCTTTGTCGAAGATAAAGCCGTTTTTGTTGTACAGATAGATTTGGCCGTTGGCGACGATCTGACCCATGATCCTGCTGGGATCTTGATCTGGATCGTTTATCTTGTTCAATGCGATCGACGAGGTGCCGGGCTGCTCGAACTTGACGGTATTTTCCTTGCCGACGTTGAATTTTTGCCAATTCAAGACTGCTTTGTCCGAAAGCTGCTTGATCACCATCGTATTCCCGTCCACGACCGGTGCTTGCGCACTACCGCTACTGATCCAAGCGGCCGCCGGTATCGGTAATTCGGCCAACGCGGCGCCGTTACCCACCAACAGGCCGCCGGCCAATGCGTAGCTCACGCGAGCCGCGAGCGGTTTCAATCGAAATTGAACGTCCTGGGATTTAGCCGATGGTTTGTTGGTCATGGAATTAGCCCTTCAAATAAAATTACGCGCCGGCGGGGAATTAACCAAATAAGCGCAAACAGATTAGCGCAAACAGCGACTTCGCCGAATTAATGTTCTATTGATTGCAACCATTCAGCGCGCGGCACGAATTTCTTTCCCGCGGAGAAGGAATAAACCACCCTTTTCCAAATGCCCGGCGAATAGTGACTATTTATTAATCTATCCGACTAACGGTCGCCAAAAACTGTACTAAAGTAGCAATCAAATTGTTTAGCCATTCGGAACATGACGAGTCTATTACACCCAAAATCCAAACTCATCGCCGAACAAAAAACATCCAATTAAATACCTTATTAATTAATTGTTTATAGCAAATAAATCGCCGGGATAATCTTGAAAATTAATAGTATAAAAATTAGGTCATATTATCGTAACAACCAACATTGCCGATTTCGTCGTTCGCGCGCCGCCGTTCAAAAAAATCTATAAATACGCCGAATTTCCATACGTTCAAGCCGATGTTTTAAATACCGTTTAAACGCATCTATTTATCGACTCCAGAAACCAGCCGGAGTACAAACCTAGGTTTGTACTCCCTTCAACAATCGAAAAAATCCGCGAGTTTCTCCGCGACTCGTCAAATAGAGCGTCGCGCTTCGCATAGCGGAACACGGAACAGCATTTAAAAATCGGTGGCGATATTGAAATGCACGCGCGGATCGCCGCTACTGACCGGCGCCAACCCGCTGAACGGTATGCCTACGTCGAAAGCCCCGCTCAAATGCTTCCACACCTGAAAGCGTAAACCGACGCCGGCGCTGCTCAAGAAATTGCCCTTGGCGTTGCCTTTCAAAGGGTTCTTGACCCAGCCCTTGCCGGCGTCGAGAAACGCCAACAGCTTCAACTCATCGACGGCTTCCCAATCGGCCAAACCTAAATGCGGGCTATGCAATTCCAACGAACCGAACACCGCGTCGTCGGCCAAGGCCTGGGTTTCGAAATAGCCGCGCACGCTTTGCGCGCCGCCCAACGAGAATTGCTCGTTACTGATCAGGGGACTATCGGCCGCCTGACCGGCGAAATGGCCGACCAAGCTCATGCCCCATGGCAAATCGTGCCGATGTTTTAAATCGCCGGTCAAATACAGATAGCTGGCCTTGGCCAAATAGCGCTTGTTCTCGAACTCGCGTTGGCTGTTGCCCAAGCCGCGAAACGACCAGTGCGCGCCCAAATCGAAGCTGGTCTGACGGCCATCGCCGTTCAGCGTACCGCTGTACTGAGCCAGGAACGGCGTGTAACTGATCGGAGTCTTGATCGAGTCGGCGCCGATCAAATTCAAATCTTCCTTAAAGTCCTTGTAGTCCACGCCCAAGGTACCGCTGTGGTAGTAGTCGGGTAGGGATTTAAACGGATGCACCAACCGGGCGCCGTAAATGTTACCGATACCGATCACCGACAAGGCGCCGGCACTGGCAATCTGGGCATTCGACGACGAACTGACCGCATAAACAGCCAACCGAGTCGGCGAGTCGAACAGCGGCATCGCATAGGTGCCGGCCCAAACGTCCACTTCGGCGTTGTTTTCCGGCGACACTTGATACATCAACGACGCACTGTGAAAGGCCTGCCATAGGTTGTCGTAACGCAAAGACGAAATCAGCCGCAACCGCGAGGTGGTCGAGGTGTTGCGGCCGTTGAGTTCGACGCGGCCGTGCAAAGGCATTTCGTCCTTGACCTTTAAATCCACTTCCAAGGTGCCGGGCGTTTCGCCGGCCCGCAGAATCGGCTGAATCTGGCGGTCCGGCGATTGGCCGGCCAACTCGGCCAGTTGCTGCTGCATTTTCGGCATGTTGGGAACGTTGCCTTCGGCCAACTCGGGCACACCGGCCTTGATTTTGCCCAATGCGAAATAGCGCGAATCCTTGACCCGCAGCTTGGACACCTTGCCTTCGACGACCTGCAGATAAACCACGCCGTTTTTAACGTCCTGTTCGGGAATATCCACCGAGACGGTTTGAAAACCGTTGGCTTGATACAGACTTTCCAGCGCGGCCCTGGCCAATTCGACGTTATCGATGCTTTTGTCCGGCCCCAAAAACCGATACACCGTGCGCTCGAGCTGCTTTTTGTCCAACAGCGTATTGCCCTTGACCCGCAATTCCAGCAAATCGAACTTGGCCGGCGCGCCGGCTTGGTCGGTCTGGCTGCCGTTTGAAGGCGTAGAGGCCTGGTCGGCCGCGAGCGCGGACAGCGAGCCGCTAGCCAGCAATGCAGCCATCAATACTTCGCGCCAAACCCGGCGGAAGCGGACAGTGTTCAAACTCATTGAATTCCGATGAAACCTAAACGGCCTTCGTTATGAAGGCCTGCGAGCCGCCATTTTAGGTAGCCCAGGTTAAGCTTTTATGACAAACCGGTGACGCGCGGCGGGCATTCGCACCGGCAACCGGCCTACTACGAATCGGCCGCGTCGCCCCGAAAACGGCAATCGCGTTAAAACCGAAAAAGCGGCCGGGTCAGCCGCGTTGCCGCGACTGCCCCGGTCACTTTTTAAGGCGGTCGTCCCTGACCTGGTTCGGGATTGCCCCTAATCAACCCTTACAGTTTGGCATCGCCGTTGTTGTAAATGGTTGGTGCGCGGCAGGCATTAGTCGATGCGGCTGCTGTCGCATGACTGTATGGATTGACCGGACGGCTGGCGTTAAACGCACCGTTGGCTTCGGGAGCGAAGCTGGTCGGTACGGCCAAGAATGCACCTGGAGTAGCGGTAAAGGTGTGGGTGAAACCGGCGTTCAGCGCCGCCATCACTTCCGGCGCGCCGGCTGAAGTAATGATCGCGTTGGTCAGTTTTTTCAGGTTAGCGTCGGAAAAGTGGTCGGTCCAATATTGGAAAGTGTTTTCCGCCCAGTCCTTGTATTTGCCGTTGACTACGTTAGCCAGGGTCGGCGCTACGCCATCGACTTTAACAAAACGGAAGTTGCTGGATACGGCGGTCTTTTTCTCCAGAGACTGGATACCGACCGCCCAGCGCACACCGTAGGTGTTATCGAAACCGTTGGCGGCGTTGCTGCCGTCGTTCAGCTCGTCCAAGCAGTTGCCGACCGAACCCGAGGTGTTGTTCTCGTGGATCATCGGATAGCCGTCGCCTTCGCCGAAACCCAAGGCCAGTGCGTCGGAAGCCGGAGCCGTCGCGGAAGCAGCCGAAGTACAAGGATCATGCAGGAACTTGATATTGGATTGAGCTTGGGTACCGGAACCGTTTTCGCGGCGGCAGGTATGCAACAACGAGGAACCCGGCAAGTAAGCGGCGGCATTGGCTTGGACCCAATCGTACAAACCGGTGGAACCGGTCACTTTCAATTGGTTCCAGTCCGCCCAGCTGCCCGCATGAATCGATGCGATTTGAGCCGAGCTCAGGCTAGGCATGCAGGCCTCGGTTTCGGCACCAACCGCGCAGCCCGCCAAGGAACCGTTGGCGATTTGGGCGGCTTGCAATGCAAAATACAGTTTTTTGGTGACGGGCACGCCGAAGGTCACCGCCGAAGCGCTTTTCACGGTCATTTTAGCGACATCGTCGGATGTTACATCCGAATAACCGACCGGAGCGTTGTTACCGATAAATTGCCCCGGGTCGACGTCGGAAATGCCGAAGTCGGAGATGTGGGTGCTGTATTTGCTGGCGTCGGCCAAGTCGTAAGGGCAGGTGATCAAACCCAGCGTCGAACCGGCGACCGGCAAGGTATTGGAGGTGCAAGCCGAGCTGATTTTCAAATACTCGATCGTGGCGGCGGCGGTGTCGCCGTTGGCTTCGGCGATGATAGGGCTGACGCCGAACGCGGAACCGCCGGCGCTACGTTTGTAGACCAAGATGTAAGGCTTGTTGGTCGGCACATTGCTGTTGGTAGTAGCGCGAGTGCACAAATAAGCGTTTTGGTCGGAACCGGTCAGGCTATCTTTGTATTTCCAGACTTTTTTAGTGGTGTCGCAGACTTTATCGGCGGCCGGTACCGATGAATCGGTGATCAGTTTTTCGATGAAGTTGACCGCCGCGGAGGCGCCGGACAGATACAACACGTTGGTTTGACTGGCATCAATGATGGGCAGGTTGTTGCCGTCGACCGGAATCGGATCGTTGACGGTCGCGGCTTGCACACCTGATGCGGCCAACAGAGCGCTGATCGCGGTGCCTAATACTAAGTTTTTCATGGGTAGTTCCTCGAGTTATCAATCGTGAAAACCGGAGCGGCGCCAACGCCGCTCCGAATACCGCTTATGCGGCGGCGTATTTGCGGCGAGTCGCGCGCAACATGCCCATCAGGCCGGCGCCGAACATCCAAACCGCGGCCGGCAGCGGCACGTTGGCCGGGGCCGGACCGAAGCTCAGCAGATTGCCGGCCAGGGTCCATTTACCGGCGGCCAGGGTATGGGCTTGAGTGCCGTTGTAGTACCAGAAGTCGCCGGAGGTACCGTAGGCGATATTGGCTTGGGCCAAGCTGACCGTACCGAAGATGCTGTTGAAGTCATTGTGTTGTCCGGTATTCGGGGTGTCTGCGTCAGACACCAGTGAACTCAGATTCGCGGCATAGTCGCTGGCGGAAGCACCAGGGGTAGCTTTGACTTGACCGGTAGTGATCTGGTTTGCATGGTTTTTGATCGCAGTACCAGGGACTGTGGATTGTTGCAAGCTGTTGTATTTAGCGATCTCGGTCATGCCGGTGATCAACTGCTTGGAACCGTAACCGACGGCAATCGCGAACTTGGTCTGAGAGGCATCCATGCCGCTGGCGAAGGTATTCCAGTTGTCATTGAGGCTCAAATCGTAGCTCAGCGTATAACTGTCGTTGTTGACGTTGGCGATCAGATCGCTCATCAACAACCCCAAATCCAGCGTGAACGTCAAGGTTTGGCTTTTGTCGTAAACCGACAAATAGGCCTCGGCTGTGGCGGCGCTAGTATTGTTGATCGCCGCATTCGCCGCGCCGGTGGCAGCGAACATCGCCGCCGCCAACAAGGCTTTGTTTAAAGATTTCATAATGGTTTCCTTATGTTTAAGATTTAAAAAATACATAAGGTGACAGCCCAGCCGTCTTGGCTTGTCGGCTTCCTACCGCCCGCCGCCATCCCCGGCGACCGACCCAAGCCAAGACCTGAAACTTTCCGTCCCCGCCTCGCGGCGAGTTTGGCTTTTACACGCTTACCTGCTCACTAAACTTCTAACACCTCGAGTGGTGTCGCTATCCCCGCTACCATGTGTCCGTATTGCAACCTACTCCCTACCTTCTTCCTCTTGCCGCTCCCTTCGCTGGTCTTCCCTGTTCCCTGTAATTCCGCATCAACCAAGATCCCGCGGCTCCCTGCCATCTCAGTTGCGGCGAATTATTCCAAACAAATCAATAAGTTTCCGTTACAGCTCTGTTAAAGAATCGTGAAATGTATTACATGCGTGATACGCCGAAACATCGCCGAATGCCGCAGCACGTTGTTTTTTAAGGGCGAATCGTTGCCGCCACGGACCGCGTACCTAACAGGCTAAATTGGGCGCATCCGACATGGACTGTCGAATTTGGCGCGCGGCATCGGCCGCCCGCTCAACGATTGGAGGACTTAACATTGGCCGGAAACGAATATCGGCGAGAGGGCAACTGTACTAATCGTTAGACGCTGTCGCGGGGACCAAGAACTGATGGACTGACTTTGCCCGGCGTTGCAAACGCGCTAACCGCAGTTATCGGCGATTCGCGGCTAAACACTCGGTCGCCGCTAAAACGCCGCCTACCGGAGTTTCCCAAACGGGAAAACTATAGCTTGCAAAGTCAGGATGCCCGTGGCATTGGGAATGGCGTGTTTTTGCTTCCCCGCCGGCGCGGGGCCTATTAACACGGCTCCTATAATACCGTTCGCCCTGTCGAAGGGCACGCCGGTCCGGGCTTAGACCAGCTCAGCCCGAGAATCACCAGTGATAAATAGGGCCGGATGTAGAGGGCATGCGGCGGCTGACGCCGAATTGCGAGAAATTGACCGAAACCGAGGTTCCAGGGGGATCGATCGTTCGAAAAAGCCGGTGCTGGCGAGAACGCCGAAACCTGCCGGGACTAGCGCCCGACAAACCAGCGCTTTTGAATCGCGAACGCGACGTTCACCAAGCCGACCATGACCGGCACTTCGATCAGCGGCCCAATCACCGCCGCGAAAGCCGCGCCGCTGTCGATGCCGAACACAGCCACCGCCACCGCGATCGCCAATTCGAAGTTGTTGCTGGCGGCGGTAAAGGCCAAGGTCGTGGTTTGGCCGTAGTCGGCGCCGATCAGTTTGCCCATCGCGAAACTGACCAGAAACATCCCAACGAAATAAATCAGCAACGGTAGCGCGATGCGCAACACGTCGAGCGGCAATTGCACGATCAATTCGCCCTTCAACGAGAACATCGTCACGATCGTAAACAGTAACGCGATCAGCGTCAGCGGGCTGATTTTGGGTACGAAGCGCTGCTGGTACCAGTCCTTGCCCTTGGCTCTTACCAACAGCCAACGCGTCGCGAAGCCGCCGATAAACGGAATCCCCAGATAAATAAACACGCTTTGGGCAATATCGGCGATCGTCACCGCCACCAAACTGCCCGGCAAACCGAACAGCGGCGGCAACACGGTGACGAACAACCAGGCATAAACCCCGAAAAACAGCACTTGAAACACACTGTTAAAGGCCACCAGCCCGGCGCAGTAGTCGTTATCGCCGCGCGCCAGGTCATTCCAGACGATCACCATCGCAATGCACCGGGCCAGGCCAATCAGGATCAAGCCGGTCATGTATTCCGGATAGTCGGCTAAAAATCCGACCGCCAAGCCGAACATCAACAGCGGACCGATCAGCCAGTTTTGCACCAGCGACAGCGCCAACACCCGGCCGTTACGAAACACGTCGCCGAGTTCCTCGTAACGCACTTTCGCCAGCGGCGGATACATCATCAGAATCAGACCGATCGCGATCGGGACGTTGGTGGTACCGACCGAAGCCTGGGCGTTCAGGCGATTCACCTGTTCCGGAAACGCAAAGCCGATGCCCACACCCAGCAACATCGCGAGAAATATCCACAAGGTTAGGAAGCGGTCCAAAAACGACAAGCGCGGCTGCGGGCAGATTGGCAAATTCATCGTGGAAAACCTCGAACTGTTCGATCAGATAGGGCTGCAATTCGACGAAGGACCGCAGCAACTCGCGGCGCTATCGGTCGGCAAATCGGCGTCTTTACCGAATATCGGAATGCTTTTCAACGAATGAAAGGCTTCCCAGGGGATGCCTTGCGGATCGACCGTCCAGTATTTGTCCGACTCGGCGTAGCAACAGGCCGCCTGTTTTTGCTCGATGACGGGCATCGCCGCCTGTTGTAGCACCTGCTGAATTTCGGTCAAGGCCTGCTCCGATTCGACTTGAATGCCGAGATGATCCACGCCCGCTGCTCGGCTCCGGTTGGAGATCGCGAAGTTGATGCGCGGATCGTCCAGCATCCATTTGGCGTAATCGTCATGCACCACACTGGGCTCGGCCTGAAACAGCTCACTGTAGAACGCAATGTTCCGTTGTAGATCGTCGACGGCAAGGTGAATATGGAAACGTTTCATAAGGCTGTTTTCTCCGCGAGAGGGGTTAAGGTAACAAGGCGCCGATGCGATCCAGCTCGGCCTTGAAGCGCTCGGGATCGTTTTTCAACTCATCCAACGGCAGCTCCAGAAAGCGCTCGATTCGGTAACGCACGATGCCGTAAGCGGTTTCGAAAGCCGCTTTGATTTGTTCCGGGCTGCCCTCGGCATGCGCCGGATCGTCCACGCCCCAATGGCTACGCAAGGCCGGGCCGAGATAAGCAGGACAAGTTTCGTTGGCGGCATTGGCGCAGACGCTGATCACGATATCCGGGGTAAGCGGCAAATCGTTCCAGGACTTGCTGTAATAGCCGGCCGTGGATATCCCTTTTTCTTCGAGTATCGCCACCGCACCGTCGTTCAACCGGCCGATCGGCCGGCTGCCGGCGCTGATCGCGTGCCAGCCCTCGGGCGCCAAGTGATTGAAGATCGCTTCGCCCATCAGCGAGCGGCAGGAGTTGCCGGTGCATAGAAATAAAACGTTCATACAGATGACCATGTTATGGGTTTGATTCAAGACTCGCCGTCGCCGCACGCCATTTGCTCCGGTCCGAAGCAGGCCGTCGGGCTGCCGGCGCAACATTCCTCGGTCAGATACCCGATCAACTCGCGGATCAGGTTCAAATCAGCCCGATAGCGTTGAAAGCGGCCTTCCTGGGTGGCGTCAACCAGCCCGGCATGGGTCAGGGCTTTTAAATGAAACGATAGATTGGTCGGCGGCAAACCCAGTTCCGCAGCGATTTCGCCGGCAACCAAACCTTGCGGCGCGTGTTTGACCAGCAACCGGAACACGTCCAAACGCACACCGGAAGCCAGAGATTCGAACAATTTAGCGGCTGATTCCTTATCCATCGGTTTAACTATTCAATAATTATTGTATAGTCTAAATATTTTTTCGGGTTTGGCAAGTCGGCACTGAGCAGTGGCTCGAATCGGATACTTGCAATCCTTAAGCACGACTCCGCCAAACGACGGCAAATCCGCGCCGTCGTTCACGGTCATTTATTTTGTGGCGATTCTATGGAAATTTTTATAATGCGCTGTCCCTTGAATATTCGAGCAATGCCACGGTCACGATGAGCGAAACCCGCACGCTGCAACAAGCCTACCAAACCGCCGTCCGGCCGCCGCGCGACCCTGAGCGCCTGGCCCAAGCACTCAACGACTGGTACCAGCGCTGGCCGACGCACAATTTTCTGCATCCCTGCGTCATCGACGGCAAGGCCGCCCTGGTTTGTCGAGCCGACTTGAGCGTCTCGGCGGCGGACGCTTATCGCGAACTGCTGGCAATCGCCGAGGCGCACGGCGTACTCCTGAGACAAGACCGGCGTTCGTCGGACTGTCCTCCGGCGCACGGCAACCGCCGCCGCGAGGTCGGCTTGGTATTGACGTTTTGCATCGGCTTGCTGGGTTGGTCGCGGGCGGTCAGCGCCGACGACTTGCTCGCGCCTCCGCCAAGTCCCGCCGCGCGGTTGGTGGCGCCGCCGGCCGGCGCGATGCAGGCAATCGCCAGTCGAGACGAAGCCAACCATACGTTGATCAAGTTGCGAAGAACCCAACCGCCGAGCGCCGCCGACATCGCCAACGCCTATCAACAAGTCGCGAACCCGCAACCGGCGCCGGCCGACGCGGAAGCAACGATACTCGACTTTCTGAAAAACGCCTATCGGCCCGAGCTTGGCGAACCGGCCACCGTCGCCGCCGATTTCGAGAGCATCGCGGCATACTACGCCCGTTATCCGGCGGTCGCGGCACTAATCAGGGATCTGGACCAACAAAAAGTGCTGCTGAAATACCGCAAGAACACCTGGCAGGCGCAAGCCTGGGGCAACCAATACCGGGTCGATAGCGTGACGATTTATTTCGATACCCGACTAGGCGCGCAACTACTGGCCGAACCGGGCTGCGACGCCAACCCGGCCTGCGGCGTATCGCCGGCCGACGCGCTGCTGCACGAACTGCTGCACGCCAAGCTGATGCTGTTGGATAGCGGCCATTTCATCGCCGGCGGCGGCATGGCGCAAAATCTTTACCCTTTCGAACACGAGCGGGAAGTCATAGCCGAGGAAAACCGGTTGTACCGGTCCATGAACCAAGAAGATGGTCTTGCCCGACCCTTGCGCCATCGCCATAGCGGCCAATTGGCGGAAGTCAGTTGTCCGGCCTGCGCGCCGCACCAACAGCTCGCCGCCGCGCCCTAAATCAACCCATTCGACTGGGGCAGCGCCTACCGACTAAGGCGGGAGTAAGCCGCAGACCGTATTTGGCACGGATTGCGGCTCGTATTGAAGAGACGGAATGACGATAGCCCCGACCGGCATCGGTAACGGTGCCGGTCGGGGCTACTACCGAATGTCGCGCCCGCCCGCCAATCAGCGCGGTCCGGACAGCGGCCGTTCAGATTAAGCCTGCAAGGCTTTCAACAAGGCTTGTAACCTGTCGTTGGCATCGCCGAACAGCATGCGGGTGTTCTCCAGCACGAACAACGGATTGCCGACGCCGGCGTAGCCCGAGGCCATACTGCGTTTCATGACGATGGTGGTGCCGCCCTTCCAGCATTCCAGCACCGGCATGCCGGCGATGGGGCTGTTGGGGTCGTTCAAGGCCGACGGATTGACGATGTCGTTGGCGCCGATCACGATAGACACATCGACGTCCGGAAAGTCGTCGTTGATTTCGTCCATTTCCAGCACGATGTCGTAAGGCACCTTGGCTTCGGCCAGCAACACGTTCATGTGGCCGGGCATCCGGCCGGCGACCGGGTGGATCGCGAAGCGTACCTTCTTGCCCTGTCCGACCAGCAACTTGGTGATTTCGTTGACGGTATGCTGGGCTTGAGCGACCGCCATGCCGTAACCGGGAATGATGACGATGTTCTTGGATTCGCTCAGCAGTTGCGCGGTTTCCTCGGCTTCGATCGGCTGAACTTCGCCTTCGATTTCCGCCGCCTCTCCGCCGCCGGCGGTACCGAAACCGCCCGCGATGACGCTGAGGAAATGGCGGTTCATCGCCCGGCACATGATGTAACTCAGAATCGCGCCGCTGGAACCCACCAGCGCGCCGGTGACGATCAGCAAGTCGTTGCTGAGCATGAAACCGGTCGCCGCCGCCGCCCAGCCCGAGTAGCTGTTCAGCATCGACACCACCACCGGCATGTCGGCACCGCCGATCGCCATCACCATGTGCACGCCGAACACCAGCGCGATGCCGGTCATGATCAGCAGCGGCGTCAACGCGTCGCCGGCTTCGGCGTTAGCCAAGAACTGACGGCCCAGAATGAAGGTGGCGACGAACAGCGCCAGATTCAACCAATGCCGGGCCGGCAGCAATACCGGTTTGCCGGTGACCTTGCCGCACAGTTTGCCGAACGCGATTACCGAACCGGAGAAGGTCACCGCGCCGATGAACACGCCGATGTAGATTTCCAGCTCGTGTATGGTTTTTTCGACGCCGACCAACGTGGAATTATGATCGAGGAAACTGGCGTAACCGACCAACACCGCCGCCATACCGACCAGGCTGTGCATCAGCGCGACCAGTTCCGGCATTTGCGTCATTTCCACCCGCGCCGCCGCGAAGGCGCCGATCGAGCCGCCGATCAACAGCGCGCCGGCCAGAATGCCGAACGCTGTAACGTGACCGCCGAACACCGTCGCGACAATCGCGATCGCCATGCCCAGCATGCCGAAATAGTTGCCGCGCCGGGAAGTGTCCTGCCGGCTGAGACCGCTCAAGCTTAAAATGAACAGAATCGATGCCGAGATGTAAGACATCGTAACTAAACCTTGTGCCATGTTGCCTACTCCTTATTTTCTGAACATTTCGAGCATGCGCCGGGTGACCAGAAAGCCGCCGGCGATGTTGATGGACGCGATCAAGATGGCCACGCCGGACAATACCGTAATCACTAAATTATTCGGCGTCGACACTTGCAGCAAGGCACCGATGACGATGATGCCGCTGATCGCGTTGGTCACGCTCATCAACGGCGTATGCAGCGAAGCGGTGACGTTCCAGATCACTTGATAACCGACAAAGCAAGCCAGCACGAACACGGTGAAATGCGACAGGAACGACGCCGGCGCGACCGCGCCCATGCCGAACAAGGCGGCGCCCGCCAGCAGAATCGGCAGCAGTTGCGCCAGCGCCGATTGGGGTTTCTCCACTTTGGGCTCGACCGCCGGCGCTTCGGTCAGCGGTTTCGGGCTGGCGGAGAGTTTCGGCGGCGGCGGCGGCCAGGTGATCTTGCCTTCCTTGATCACGGTGGCGCCACGGATCACTTCGTCGTCGAAATTGACGTTGAGCGTGCCGTCCTTGGTCGGACACAAGTCGGTCAGCAAGTGGCGCAAGTTAGTGGCATACAGTTGGCTGGACTGGTTGGCCAGCCTACTGGGCAGATTGGTGTAGCCGATGATGGTGACGTCGTGCTTGACCACCACCCGGTCTTTTTCGGTCAGCGCGCAGTTGCCGCCTTGCTCGGCGGCCAAATCGACGATGACGCTGCCGGGCTTCATCGATTTCACCATGCCGGCGGTAATCAGTTCCGGCGCGGGTTTGCCGGGAATCAGCGCGGTGGTGATGATGATGTCCACTTCCATCGCCTGACGGGCGAACAGCGCCATCTCGGCTTCGATAAACTCCTTGGACATGGTTTTGGCGTAACCGCCGCTGCCGGAACCGTCTTCATGAAAATCCAGCATCAGAAATTCGGCGTCCATGCTTTCGATTTGTTCCTTGACCTCTGGGCGAGTGTCGAAGGCGCGGACGATGGCGCCCATGCCCTTGGCCGCGCCGATCGCCGCCAAACCGGCCACGCCGGCACCGATGACCAAGACCTTGGCCGGCGGTATCTTGCCAGCGGCGGTGATCTGACCGGTGAAAAAACGACCGAAATGCTGGGCGGCTTCGATCACCGCCCGATAGCCGGCGATATTGGCCATCGAGCTGAGCGCGTCCATTTTCTGGGCTCGCGACATGCGCGGCACGCTATCCATCGCCAACACTGTGGCGTTTTTAGCCGCCAATTGCTGCATCAGCGCGTCGTTTTGGGCCGGCCAAATAAAGCTGATCAGGGTCTGGCCGTCTTTCAGCAATTCCGCTTCGTCTATCGCCAGTTCCGGGTGACGTTCCGGCGCCCGGACTTTCATAACGATATCGGACTCCTGCCAGACTGCCTTGGCGTCCGGCAGAATCTTGACGCCGACTTCCTGGTAGGCTTCGTCGCTGATGTTCGCCGCCGCGCCGGCGCCGGATTCCACGCCGACTTCGAAGCCCAGCTTAATAATTTTTTCCGCCGCTTCCGGCGTGGTAGCGACGCGTTTTTCGCCGTCGTGAATTTCTTTGGGTACGCCGATTCTCATGTTGTCTCCTGTCGTTGTTATAGGGAGGAATATGGCTAACCAAACTTCAACGTTGCCCGGCGACGTAGCAGCGGCCAAACGGCCGCGACGACTCGGACGGCAACCGGTTAAGCTTAACCCATCCGGCGCGGGCCGGGTCAATTATTCAGGCGGCGATTTTCCCGAGTTTGGCATTGAACGGCGCCGATTTTGATCGGCTACGAGAAGTCGGGCGACGGTTAGGCCACGAAGAGCGGACTTCGCCGTGCCGCGCGAACAGCCCTGGTCGGGCCGGCATTGCAAGGCCGGGACTAGCGCGTCATCAACGCCAACAAGCCTTGCATCAACGCCAACGGCGTCGGCGGACAGCCGGGAATCGTCGCATCGACCGGAATTACATTCGCCACCGCGCCGCAACTGGCGTAGGACACGCCGAACTCGCCGCCGCAAGTCGCGCAATCGCCGACCGCCACTACCCACTTAGGATCCGGCGTGGCCTGGTAGGTCCGGATCAACGCGGTCTGCATGTGCCGCGATACCGGCCCGGTCACCAACAACACATCGGCGTGGCGCGGCGAAGCGACGAAGTGAATCCCGAAGCGCTCGATGTCGTAATACGGGTTGTTCAGCGCGTGAATTTCCAACTCGCAGCCGTTGCAGGAACCGGCATCCACCTGACGAATCGCGATGCTGCCGGAAAACTTGCGGTCGACGTGCCGCTTGATTTCAATGCCCAGGGCCTCCAACTCCGCGTCCTTGGGCACGCTCACCCGCTCGGTGACGATGCCGGTGGTCAGGATTTTCTTAAACTGTTTCAGCATGGCCGCTACCTATAAGTCGTTGCCGGAATAGGAGCCGTTCACGGATTTGTTGCACACCGGAAAATCCGGCACGATGTTGTTCAACACCAATCTTTCCAGTGCCGGCCAGTTCAACTGACTGGGATCGCGCGGATAGAACCGGGCGATGCGGTTGCCGGCTTCGAAAGCCACGAAGCTGACGATCTCGCCGCGCCAGCCGTCGACGATGCCCAGGCCCCGGCTGCCGGCGGCCGGGATGAGCCACTCGCCGACCAGCGCGCCCGGCGCCAGCCGGTCGATAAACTGTTCGATCAGCTTCATCGAGGCGATGATTTCCTTGTAACGCACCCAAAAGCGCGAGGCGATATCGCCCTGATTTTCCAACGCCACCTTGAACCCGACCGCGTCGTAGGGCGGATAGGCTGCGTCGCGGCGGACATCGAAATCCTGACCGCTGGCCCGACCGACGTAGCCGACCACGCCGTAGGCGGCGGCGATGTCCTCGGACAAAAACCCGGCGGTATATAGCCGGTCTTCCAGCGACGAATTCAAATCCAGCGTGGTCATTAGGTCGGCCAATTCGTCTCTGAGCTTGACGATACCGACGCGCATGGCTTGGCATTGCTCAGCCGACAAGTCCGATGTCACGCCGCCAGGAACGACGCAATCCATCATCAGCCGATGCCCGAACATCGCGGCCTGGGTGCGCAACCAGTCTTCGCGCAATCGGGTAAATTGGATTTGCGCGAACGTAAACGCCACGTCGTTGCAGATCGCGCCGATGTCGCCAAGATGATTGGCGACCCGCTCGCGTTCGGCCAGAATGCCGCGTATCAGCGCCGCGCGCGGCGGAATGTCAACACCGGCCGCCCGCTCCATCGCCATGCAGGCGGCCCAGGCGTGTCCGACGGTCGTATCGCCGGACACCCGGCCGGCCAACCTGGCCAAGCTAAGCGGATCGCGGCCCTCGGCGATTTTTTCGATGCCTTTATGCACGTAACCCAGGCGTTCTTCCAAATTCAGTATCAATTCGCCGACCGCCTGAAACCGAAAATGGCCGGGTTCGATGATGCCGGCATGGACCGGACCGACCGGGATTTCGTAGGTGCCGGCGCCGTGCGATTTCACGAAGGCATAATCCATGTCCGGCGGCGTCACGCTTTCCGGGCGGCCCTCGACTGGAAAATCCTTGCGCAACGGATGTTGGTGTTTGTCCCACGCCTTGTGGCGCGTCCACGGCCGGTTATCCGGATGGCCGACGAACTGGATGCCGAACATATCCTGGGTGTTGCGCTCACTGCGATTGGCGGCCGGATACACGCCGGCCTGACTGGGCACTTCCGGCTTTGCCGGACCCAGCTCGGTTTGCGCCCAAAGATAAACGCCGTGTTTTTCCAGCAATACATGCACGACAAAACTGGCCGCGCGTTGTTCGGCCCAGCCGGCCGACCAGCGCACGCTATCGGCTAGCGCCAGCTCGGCCAACATGCGCCAATGTTCGGAAGCCACCCGCCAACGGAAAATGGCGTCGCCGGCGGCATCCGATTCGACGGCGACGCCGGCCGCCGAGAGGGATGAGCGCAAGGCTTCGGTCCAATTCGGATTGCTCATAGCGGCACGCTCCCGGAAATCAACTGCGTGGCTTGCGAAAACCAATTCGCCAGAAAATCGGGAATTGCCAGACCCAACCACAATACCAGCGCCAGATGAATCATCACCGGCCACAGATTGGCTTTAATCGGCTGCTGGCCCTCGGGGCGCTCGCCGTAGACGATGGGTTGAATGTGCCGAAACAGCCCGGCGAAGGCGACGCCTATTCCCAGCAACAATACCGGCGCCAGCCACGGATAACTATGCATCGTCGCCACCAATACCAAAAATTCGCTGGTAAACACGCCGAACGGCGGAAAGCCGGCAATCGCCACGGTACCGATCAACAGCCCCCAACCGATCTCGGGTTGAGTTTTGATCAACCCGCGGATTTTCTCCATCTGCTGGGTGCCCGCCAGTTGCGCGGCATGGCCCACTGTCACGAAGATCGCCGATTTGGTCAACGAATGCACCGTCATGTGCAGCAGCGCCGCGAAGGTCGCCGATGCGCCGCCCATGCCGAAGGCAAAGGTCATCACGCCCATGTGCTCTATCGACGAGTAACTGAACAAGCGCTTGATGTCTTTTTGCCGGTGCAAAAACAAGGCGGCCACCAAAAACGACAGCAAGCCGAATCCCATCATCAACAAACCGGCCATGTTGGTGTGGGTGGCGCCGTCCACCAGCATCTTATTGCGCACCACCGCGTACAAGGCGTCGTTGAGCAACAATCCGGACAACACCGCCGACATCGGCGTCGGGCCTTCGGAATGGGCGTCCGGCAACCAGTTGTGCAAGGGCACCAAACCAATCTTGGTGCCGTAACCGATCAACATGAACACGAAGGCCAACTCCAAAATTTCCGGATTCAAACGCGCGGCGTTGTCGAACAGCACCGACCACAGCAAGGCGTTATCGCCGTCGCCGATCTGCACCGCCGCGTAATACAGCAAGATCGTGCCGAACAAGGCCTGAGCGATACCGACCCCGCACAGAATGAAATATTTCCAGGCGGCTTCTATCGATTCCGGTGTGCGGTAAAGGCTGACCAATAATACGGTCGCCAGCGTCGCCCCCTCCATCGCCACCCACATCACCCCCATGTTGTTGGTCGTCAATACCAGATACATTGCCAGCATAAAGCCTTGATACATCGAGTAGTAAAGCTTCAGCCGCTTCTCGGTCAATTTACCCCGGTGCTTTTCGTGCTCCATGTAAGGCGCGGAAAAAATCGAGGTGGTCAAGCCGACAAAGGCGGTCAACACGATCAGATACACGTTGAACGAATCGACGATGAAGGCCTTGCCGGCCGACAGGATGGTGCCGTTGTTCAACACATTGACCGCCAGCCAAATCGTCGCCAGCAACGTAACGGCGTTGAAGCGCACGTTGAGTTGGCCGGTTTCGCGCTGGTGGCCGACAAACGCGAAAAACAGGATGCCGATCAGCGGAATCAGCATGACCAGATAAGCGGCGATCATCGGTCCACCTCGTGCAAACGGTTCATGCGATCGACATCCAGCGAGTCGATGCTGGTGCTGATATGAAAGAAAAAGATCCCGAACAACACCGCCGCGACCAGCACGTCGAAGGCTATCCCCAATTCGACGACCATCGGCATGCCGCGCGTGGCCACGATGGCGGCGAAAAACAATCCGTTTTCGATGGACATGAAGCCGACCACGTGGGCAATCGCCTGGCGATGCGAAATCATCAACAACATCCCCAGCAGCACCACCGACAGGCTGACCGCCAACGCATTCAACATCACCGCCGACGAGGTCTGCACGATGGGATGCAGCACGTAATAGCTGAACACCATCAGCGCCGCGCCGCCCAGCATCACGAAGGTGTTATTCTTCAAAGCCTCCACGTCGCGGTGCAAATTCAGCAACAGCACCTGCCGCCGCAGCATCCACGGAATGAACAACACCTTCAGTACCAAGGTCAACAGCGCGGAAATGTAGAGATGATGGCTATCCAGGCTGTAGGCCGCCAAGGCCGTGGTCAGCGTCAACAGCAAACCTTGCAGCGCGAACACGAAGATCAGCCGCAACAAACGGCCCTGCCCCAGCATCAGAAACGAAGTCAAACCGACCAGCGCGGCCATCGACAAAATCGCCTGGGTGTAAAAATCCTGTTGTTCGAGATTCATCAGCGCGCCGCCTCCAAGATGATGTGACTCAACATGCCCAACAAACCCAGCAGGTAGGCGAAGCTGAGATATTCCTGCACCCGAAACAAGCGCATCTTCGCCACCAGGGTTTCCGAAATCGCCAAGCACACCGCCAACACCGCCAACTTGCCCGCAATCGCCAGCAAGCCGTAGCCAAGCGCCGGCAACGTCAATTCCCGCGCGATACCCCAAGGCGCGAAGATATTGGCGAGCAACACCCCGTACAACGCCAACTTCAACTGACTGGCCCACTCGATCAACGCCAAATGGCGGCCGCTGTATTCCAGGATCATCGCTTCGTGGATCATCGTCAGCTCCAGGTGAGTGGTCGGGTTGTCGACCGGAATCCGGCCGGTCTCGGCAATCGCCACCAGCATCAGCGCGAACATCGCGAACACGAAGGACGGCCTTAACACCAAGCCTTCGTAGAGTACATGTTCGATCGCCAGCGACAGATTGGTGGTCGATGCGGTCATCGTCAGCGTAAACACCGCCATCAGCATTGCCGGTTCGGCCAGCGACGAAATCGTCATTTCCCGCGACGCGCCCATGCCGCCGAACGCGGTCCCTATGTCCAACGCGGCCAGCGCCAGAAAAAACCGGGCAAACGCAAAAAATCCGACCAACACAATCACGTCGGCGCTGGCCGAGGTCGGCAAGTCCACCGCTATCAACGGCACCACCGATGCGGCCAGCACCATCGCCGAAAACACGATATACGGCGTGTAGATGAATAGCCACGAAGCATGTTCGGCCACAACCGGCTGTTTACGGGTTAACTTAAGCAAATCGCGATAGGGTTGCAGCAAGGACGGCGCCCGGCGATTTTGCAAATGGCATTTGCACCATTTCAACCAACCGCTCAGTAGCGGCGCCAAGGCCACGAACAGCGTGGTTTGAATCACGGCAACGAACCAGTTCATAGGCTGACCACCCACAACATCAAAATTAACGTAGCAAACGAGTAACCGAGATAAACCCGGATATTACCGGTCTGGATGCGGCCAACCAGCCTGGCCAGTTGATTGATGCCATGGGCAATGGGTAGATAGAGCCTGGGCCAGCTGTGATCCTGCACTTGCAGGCGGTAATGAATCGCCGCGACCTCGATGTCCCCGGCACCGTGCAGGTCTTTATCGATTTGCTCGTCGATCAACCAGACCTTGGCGAAAATGCGCCGGAACGGCATCGTAAACGCGCTGCAACTGTATTGCATGCGCGCGTTCAAACCGCCGAAGCCGCAATCCCAAGCCGGCGCGCGGCGCATGGTTTTAGTTTCCGGGTTGCGGCGCAGATACCAGAACGCCGCGCCGGACGCCAACAAAACGCTGATCAACACCAACAGCGGCGCGTAGGATGCCTGTTGATGCGACACCGGCGCCAGCCGCAACCAGCTCAGCGCGGTGTCGTTGGGCAAGGCTTGACCCAACAATTGCCTGGCCACCTGATTGAGTAAGTCAATGATGAAAGCCGGAAAAATCCCGATGAAAAAACACAAGCCAGCCAACAATTTCAAGGCCAACAGCATGCCGCGATCGTCCACTTCCTGGGCTTTTTCGGCGTTGCGCGAACGCGGCAACCCCAGGAAAATCATGCCGAACACTTTGACGAAGCAAGCCGCCGCCAAGGCCGCGGTCAACGCCAGGGCCGCCGCCGACACCGGTATCAGACTGCGCAGCACGCCGTTTTCCAGCGCGTCCACCTGCAGTGCGGTCTGGAACGCCAGCCACTCCGACACAAAGCCGTTGAACAGCGGCAACGACGAGATACTCATGCAGCCAATCAGGAACAGGAAACTGGTCTTGGGCAAGCGTTGGATCAGCCCACCCATCGTATCGATATTCAAATCGTGAACCTGATGCTGCAGTATGCCGGCCCCTAAAAACAGCAGGTTTTTGAACAAGGCGTGATTGAAGGCGTGAAATAAGGCCGCCAATAAGCCCAAGGCCGCCAGCTGCGGAAAGCCGTTGGCCATGAAGATCACCGCCAAGCCCAGCACCATGAAGATAATGCCGATGTTTTCCACCGAACTGTACGCCAGCAGGCGTTTCAGGTTAGGCTGCATCATCGCGTACAGAATGCCGCCCAAGGCCGAGAACGTGCCCAGCACCAACAGCACGACGCCCCATTGCCAATGCACGTCGCCCAGCAAATCGAAGCAAAACCGGATCAGTCCGTAGACGGCCACCTTCAGCATGACGCCGCTCATCAGCGCGGAAATATGCGACGGCGCGACCGGATGCGCTTCCGGCAACCAAACATGAATCGGCACGATGCCGGCCTTCATGCCGAAACCCAACAAGGCCAGCACGAAAGCCAAGGTCGCCCAATTCGAGGACAGTTGCGCTTGACGCAAGGCGTCGAAGGTAAAGCCGTCGGTAAAGGCCGCCAACACCCCAAATCCCAGAATGATGGCGAGCGCGCCGACCTCGGCCATCAGCAAATACAGAAAAGCGGCGCGGCGGTTGGCCGGGTGTTCGTGCTGAAACGCCACCAGGAAATAACTGGCGACCGACATCAGCTCCCAGGCGATCATGAAAAAGAAGGCGTCGTCCGCCAGTAGAACCAACAACATACCGGCAACGAACAGACCGGTGAACAAGCCCAACACCGCGAACGGATGTTTTTCTTCTTGATAGGCCGCCACATAACCCGGCCCGTACAGGCTGACCGCGCCAACGGCGATGCCGATTATCAAGTAGAAGAAACCGGACAGACCGTCGAAACGTACATGCCAAGGCAACCACGGCAAGCCCAAGCCAATTCGGTCGGTGACCACCGAGGTTTGACCCAACAGCACCCACAAACCGGCCAGAATCGCGGCGACGCCCGCCGCACCCAGCAACCTGAATACCGTGGTTTTCAGTAACGCCGCGTATCGGCTTTCTTCCAGCCAGGCATCGGCGCTAGTCCAACATCGCCTGCCGGCCGGCCAACGCCGGAACGCGGCGTGGCCTAGCCGAAGCAAACCGGCGCGGCGGTTGACCAGCAGCGCCAGCAGCCCGGACGCAAAACTCAACAGCACCGCGGCATAGGCCAATATCAACACCATGAGGCTATCTCTCCGTTTTCAGCCGGATTCGCTACCGAATCGCTCATTGCCACACCTCGCCGATCTTGTGTTACGACAGATGCGCTCAGGCAATACCCGAGCCAATCGCGCCAACACCCTTACAAAACAAGCGACCGCATCATCGTCGTGCGCTTAATCGACGCTCCAGCGAAACTTTTGGTTGATTTCAACCGGCGCAATTGGTTGATCCGAACCAGTTTCACCACACCCAAGCAGTCGCCTCCCCCTCGAGCTACGCAAAGCAGCGGAACGACTTACGCCACACGGTCTGACGAACACTGTACGCCCACTTTCCGGTGTCAAGTGAGTTATCTCGCAACGCGCCGATGCCGTTATTCACAGACACCAACCGGCGCTGGATTTATTGTTTCATCACGCCGACACGGTTGCGGATATCAGTAGAAATGACCGGCGGCACGGGATTCCAGTCCTTAGAGCCGGCGCGTCGTTGCCAAGCGTGCCATTCGAACTCAACCCATTCCGGAGACATGCGCGATGAGCCAGCCGATTTTGGAAAGGTCTCGGACCGACGACACCCAACACAGCGGCGGCTGCCCGTTTCACGCCGACTTGACCGAAACGCCGGAACTGGCGGAACTGAGCCAGGACGATTGGCTGTTTCTGCCGATGCATAAACGCACGATCGCCCAATACGTCACCAACGAGACCGGCGCCACCGAACTACGCCTGTATTACGAAGACAAGGAAATCAGCTTCGACGAACCCGAGTTGTTCGCATTCGGCGAAAACCTGGCCAAGCAAGCCAGCTTTCCAGCCATAAGCGCCACCGGTTGGGGCCAGGGCTACGATTGGCCGGTGGTTAAGGATCTGCTCGAAGAGTTGATTCTACAAGGCATCCTGCAAACCACCAACCCGGCACCCGCCCCTAAAATGGCGCAAACCGGCGCCAACCACCTACTACCAACGGCTCCCGGTCAATCGCCGCGCACTTGGTTCGAATGCGAGGCCATCATGGCCGAACTGACCGGCCGGCCGGTGGAATTGGGCTATCTGGAATTGATGATCCCGGTATTTCGGGTGGCTCATATCGCGATGGATAACGAAGGCCGCCAAGTCGGCGAATCCAACGTCTTCCCGAAACCGTTGCGTGTCGAAGTGTCGACCGAATGGACGACCTGCCCCTACCCCGGCAGCCGCTACCAAAACGAGCGGCCGATGAATTTGACCGCGCTGAAAAGCATGGGCCAGCATTGGTTGCCGGCGATGGCCGCCTTGCTGCAAATCCGCGAAGCCTATCTGCGGCGTTTTCCGGAAGCCCGCGCCGGCTGGACCGTCGGTCATTTGGAGCGATTATCGGCGCTGGTGCTGGCGGTTCCGGCCTACCAACTAATGAAAACCGCGCCCCGCGTCGCGAACGGCGAGTTGCATCCGGTGTTGTCATCGATGTACCGCGTCACCGACGGTGTGCGGATGACCACCCATCAAATGCTGTTCCTGCCGGTCGTCGAAACCACGCTCGCCCCGGACGCGCCGATGACAGCCCAAGGCATTTACGACTACGCCGAACGCAACTACGTGTTTCAGTCCGCGCACGGCGTTTGCGCCGGACCGCGCAAGATGATCGAAGAATTTTTGGGCGTGCTGGTCGACGGCACGACGCTGGCCGGCATGGACGACGTTCCGCAAGCCCCGGAGGTCGCGGCCGCGCTGGACGCATTGCCGGCGGCGTTGGATTACGGCCTGTACGGCTTGCAGGCCCACGCCATCGCTTTCTCGGTATGGCCGCTGATGAGCCGCCACTACGAAGAGCTGTGGACGATTTTGGATACCTGGCCGAACGTCGATTCCGAGCGATTTAACGCGTTCAAGGCGCTAGTGCAAACTCAGATCAAGCAGTTGCAATCCAAATCACTGATCGCCAGCGAAGCATGGCGGGCCGATCGGGAAAAGGTCTACGCCGACATGTATCAAAAAACCTGCGAAGGTCTGGGACTGACGGCGAATGCCGACAGCTTGGCCGAACGCATCGCGCCGCCGGCGCTTAGCGCCTATCACCGGATCGCCGAGGCGCAATTGCGCGGCATCTTGAGTACGCAATTCGGCCGACCGGCCTACGAAGCGGCGGCGTTCGAGCGCTTGATTCGCTGCTTGATGAAATATTTCCGCCGCGAGCAAGGCATTTTGGCCGCCGCCGAACAAACCCAGCAAGCGATCAATCGGCTGCTCGGCCGCCCGCAACCCGAGCGCGAATTCTCGGCGGCGGATTTGAATATCTACAACCTGCTGCTCGGCGAAGTCCAGCGTATTCCGCACATCGGCGAAGTCTTCGAGCAATTGTTCCACGTTGAGATACGGGTGACCAAGAGCAACATCGACATTCGCGAGCACGGCTAGCCCGGCACGCGGCCTCGGCTAGGGATGGCCGAGCGCCTCTAACGATTATGTTCGCGTTAATCATGACAAGGATGCGCGACCGTCGCCTCTGGCATCGCTTAGCCAGGACTCGGCTGGCAGGACGCTTAGCCATCGCCATCCGCGGCTACCGGGCCTGAGCGATCGATACCGGGGCGACGGCGACTATTAACGCGAACATAGCCTTTCGGGTCGGCCTATCGCGTTGGGGCCGGACGCGCGGGCGGAGCGGCCGGACGATCTGGCCGAATGGTTTAACGGGGCGTCAACCCTATTCCGGCGTGGCGCCAGCGATTTTGAATTTAGAGGATAGTCGGACCGCGCCTGCGCAGCGGATTGCGGGCGGTCAAACTCGAACCGGATCAGTCGGCATGGGGCCGGCGAATCGACGTGCGATGGGCACGGGTATAAAGAGGAGAGTGTCATGAAAGTAAAATCCAACATTCGTGCTGGTTTGGCTGTCAAATTGGGCAGTTCAGTCGGCGGCCGTTGCAGCGGCGGCATCGTACTGGCCTAAGCCAAAACCCTAGAGGGAAAAGGACGTCCCTCGCTTCTTGGCTCGGCCGGCCACCAAGCCCGCCGCGCCAATCTTATTTTGAAAAACTAATAACGCCCGGACCGGTTTCTCCAAACCCAAACCGCGGAATCAACGGCGAGATTGCAAGCCATCCTTCGTCACGGCAACCCGGTCTCGCAGGGGTTGCGATCCAAGCATTCCGGGACATGATCGAATAAACATCAAGAGGACTGTCATGTACCGCCACCTGTTTAGCGCACGCACCATCGAACCGGCCGCCCATTCCCGAGCCGCCAGGATTTTTCTGAACACCGCCTTGATAACAGGCCTGCTGGCCGGTGCCGGCGTCTCCGCCAATACCACCATCGTGCAAGCGCCGGCCGACGCTCGCTCCTTTGGCTTGGAATCCTTGCGTCTGGCCGTGCGACAAGACGGCGGCGCGCCGCTGCCGGAAGGACTGGACCGCTTCGTCAAGAACCGCGAAGCGGCCCTGCAACTGGGCAAGGCGCTGTTCTGGGACAGCCAAATCGGCAGCGACGGCGTGCAGGCTTGCGCCAGTTGCCATTTTCACGCCGGTGCCGACAGTCGCGCTAAAAATCAACTCAACCCCGGCTTTCTCGCGGTAGCCAATGCCAAAACCAATCCGATCGACGGTTTTGCTAACGCAAACAAAATCAATGCCGCCGATTTCGAAATCAAGGGCCCGAACGCCAGGTTAACCCGCCAGGACTTCCCGTTCGTCAAGACCATCGACAGCGTGGTCCAAGGCGCCAATAGCGCCATCGATCCCAGCACCGGTAACAGCAACGACATCGCCGGCTCGATGGGCATGTTGTACACCTTTTTCGACCACGTAAACCCCGGCCTCGCCGTCGATAGCGGCACGCCGGTCCAGGACCCGGTCTGGAACCTGTTCGGCAAGAAGAACGTGCGCCGCTCGGTACCACGCAACGCGCCGTCGGTGATCAACGCGGTGTTCAACTTCAGCAACTTCTGGGACGGCCGCGCCAATCCGCATTTCAACGGCCAGGACGGTTTCGGCGACCAAAATCCCAACGCCGCGATCGTCGTCAACACTCCGGACGGATTGGCCCTGGAACAAATCTCCCTAGCCCAGGCCAGTTTGGCGTCGCAGGCGATGGACCCGACCGTCAGCTTCGCGGAAATGTCGTTCGGCGACCCGCGTCAAAAATCAACCACCGACCCCAGCCTGCCTAACGGCCGCAGCTTTCCGGAAATCGGCAAAAAACTGTTGGCGGCATCCGCCGCGACCGGCAAACCCTTAACGCCGCTGGGACAGCAAGTCGTGCATCCCGAGGATTCGGTGCTGGGCGGCCTCGCCAAGGCGCCCTATCGCGGCCTGGATACGAGTTACGCCGATTTGATCAAGGCCGCGTTTAACGACCAATATTGGGAATCCGACGAAGCCATCGAAGCGCCCGGCATCGTCTTCAACCAAATGGAATACAACTTCAGCCTGTTTTTCGGGCTGGCGGTGTCGCTGTACGAATCGACGTTGGTCGCCGACCGCAGTTATTTCGACGTCTGGATGGAAACCGGCCGCTTTAACGCAGGCTTCGGCGACAAGGAACTGGCCGGCTTGAATCTGTTCGTCAACCAGGGCCAGTGCGTGCAATGCCACGCCGGTCCGGAACTGACCAAAGCCTCCATCCGCGCCGCCAACCAGGGTAAAAACCTGATTCGGCCGATGACTATGGCCGACGGCAGCGCCCTTTACGATAGCGGCTTCTACAATATCGCGGTGACGCCAACCACCGACGACTTGGGCCGAGGCGGCTCGGACAATGCCAATCTGCCGCTGGCCTTTGCTCGGCAGGCGCTGATGCAGCGCCGGAATTTCGAAGCCAATCAAGCCTTGCCGGCCGACGAGCCGCGAAAACCCGACCCGATTCCGTTCCCAATTCTGGGCAACGATGCGATTCCAGCGCTGAGCGAAGACGGCAACAGCGCGGTCTGCACGGATGCCAACCATAATCAGATCTGCGATCCCGACGAAATCCTCAACCGGGACTTTAAACGGGCGGCGGTCGATGGCGCTTTCAAAACCCCCGGCCTGCGCAACAGCCAATTGACCGGCCCCTACTTTCACAACGGCGGCGTCGCGACGTTACGGCAGGTGGTGCAGTTTTACAATCGCGGCGGCAACTTTTGCCACTTCAACGCGCCGGATCTCGCCCCCAACATCAAACCGTTGGGCTTGACCGACCTGCAAGAGGAAGAACTGGTCGCCTTTCTGGTGTCGTTGACCGACCAACGCGTGCGCTACCAAAAAGCGCCGTTCGACCATCCGGAACTGCGTCTGCCGATCGACGGCCGCCCCTACCAACCGCTGGCGAGAATCGGCGCGGTCGGCGCGAGCGGCTCCCACCACCCGCTGCCCACCTTCCTGGACCTGGACCCCAACGACGCGATCCTGACGCCGACGGGCAGTTGCGTATTGGAATAAACGGCAATCGCGGACAAGGCGTCAATGTCTTGGTACTGGAGCCCAGCGGCCAATTCGCCGTCGGCCGGCAAGCCGCTGATTTGAACCATCCCGATTTAATCGGCAATCAAAGCGCCCATTTCGTCGATACCCACGACCATTCGGTTCACGCCACGGCCGTGGGTAAGCAGGAAGGATTTAATCCTATTCGCCCCGGGACGAGCACTGACGTAAAAGACTTATAAATCAACGACTAGCGAATAGATCAATGTCTGAATCAGCTGACTTCAGCCGATGTCATTGATTTGTCATTTTTATAAAATACGCTCTTTTGCACATCTTCATTCGGTTCGCTTATTCGCGCCAACATGCCCCTCGAAAAAATACTGCTCGTTCTTAGCGTTATGGCCCTGTCGGTACTGGGTTGGTACATCTACACGCCGCCTTACCATTCACCGCGCGAGTATCCGCCGCTAGCGGAAGCCGATCGGCAACGCATGGATTTGCAGTTGTTCAACGAACTGGCGGTCAACGGTTCAAGGCCGCCGCATTACACGGTCGAAAGGCGCCGGCAACTGATCCTGGACATGGCCAAGCAAGGCTTCGAAGTAGCCGATCTGGCGTATCAACTGTTGAATATCGGCCCCACCGTCAATTCCCGCCGGCATTGGCTGATGCCGTGGGAGCGCTCGGCTTACCACCATTTGCGCAGGCTGGCCGATGCCGGCGACCCCTCGGCGCAATGTCTGGCGGCCTTGGTGATTGCCCGCTGGGGGTTGGATATGCGGAATTACGAGCGTTATGTCGTGCAGGCGGCGAATGCTGGGCAGCCTTATTGCACCAATATATTGAGTGGGTTGTTAACAATCCATATAGACCTGGGTTCCGTGCAAGCACCTTATTGGCAAACTGTACCCAAGAATGACAGCAAGGGTCGAGAACTAAAACTGTTGGCCGCAAAGATGGGCGTGGAAAGGGCACGGTTGTATCTGATGAATGGATATGCAGACGGATGGCACAAGGCTACCCGTTGGACATCGGCAAAGCTAAATGTTGGCTTGCGCTAGCAAAACAAGTTGATACCGGGGAGGCTTCAATTGAGACAGCAACTCTAAATAGAGCGATCCGACGAGCACAGCAAAAAGGCGTAAAGGTATCGGAACAATATGATCCGGAACAATGGTGCGAAACCAAACTGACTGATTAAATATTTATATAAGGAGCTAGAAATGGCAAGCCAAACCACCATGCAACAATGGACAGATGAATACAATCGGTTAGACCAAAATTTAAAAATCATTAACCAGAAAATAAGTTCCTATCTCGATGCGGGTGGTGGTGACTCACCAGCTTTCTTCGAAGCCCAACGCCTGCAACTCCGCTTGGAATATCAAATCAACCAGCATATCGATTCAGCCTATACGCCGGAGTTAATAGATACATATCAAGCCTACCAAAATCAAAAAATTGGAATCCAAACTAACATCCCCATAGACGGTATCCTCTACAACAACATCGGCCAACCGCTGATCTGGGACCCCAATACCCACTGGGGTCAGTTCAATCAATTTCGCGAGGTCCGAAGTTTTATCCGCAGTGTAGCCGACTTTCATCTAGGGAACCTCTGATTAATCCGCAACCTAGAATTCTATAACCAATTATATCAACGACTTATGTATTATAATGTTTTGAAAAACTGAATTAATCAGAGGTTCCCTAGCGAGTTGTTTGTTGATTGAACGAGTTACTTACCTTCGATCTAACATATTTCCCTCTAGCAGGGTTAGGAAAGTCCATTTCATTCGTTAGGCATGCGCTAAAATGGATAAAGACTTGAGTACTTCAAAGAAAACCGCCATAGCCTGCATACTTTGGTTTGCACTTTGCGCTGTTGCATTTAGCAATGCGGGCTTTAATATTTTTTTTCTTATTGCTTTACCAATTGCCGGTATATGGTGGATGGTTTGGTTCGTGCGATTAATGATTTATCGGTCCCGCCAATACCAGGCTAAAAATAAAAATATCAGCACAAAATATACTTGGATTTATTGGGCATTAGAACCAGCCACGCTAATAGTGTCTTTGGTTTTATCGAATTTTGGCGTTTTTTCTTATATTCGATTTATGGCAAGCGAACAGGCTCTTACAAACTATGCGGAGCATGTTCGTGCCGGAAAAGTTGATCTTGCTTTTGAGTTTCAGCACCCGCCGCGTCAAGTCGGCTTATACACGGTGACGGTCACAGATTTACTGGCTGATGGAACGGTAAGAATGATTACATCTTCACATTCGGTTATGGATAAAGCTGGTTTTGCTAATTCACCAAATAATCCACCACTGAAGCTGGGCGAAGATTCTTATAAACATATTTATGGACGATGGTGGTATTGGTATGAAAGCTGGTAATTCCATGCCCAAACGAGTCAGGGCGAGTTTCTCTCGGATCCTCCCCACACGACCTATGCGGGTCCGCTGTGCAAGTAGATGAAACACGGTAATGACAACGTACCCACTGGTCTTTGATCGACACTAATCCCTCCGACATTAACCACGCGTTATTCATTGCCATCTGCGTAATTGGTGTCCGCGACATGGCGTAAGGCCCTTTCGAACTGACGTCGGTTTTGATCGCTTCCTTCAGGTTAACGCTCAAACTTACAGTGAATGATCTTGGTGCGCGGCATCGTCACCGTTTAAGCGCCAAGGGTAGAGATTACAGGAGCTTATATATCTGCCCATTAGCAACAGCGCATACACCGTCCGCGCCATTGGTGCAGTTCTGGGACTGGCCGGTAATTTTCCGATAACGCAATAAAAAACCCGCCAAGCCTTACAGCTTGCGGGTTTCTGATCTTCCTTGAGTTTCTCTGAATCGAGAAATGGTGGCGACACCGGGAATCGAACCTGGAACCTCGGGGTTATGAATCCTAGAGAATTACAGGATTTTTAATAAAATCAATCGCTTGCATTCTGCATTAATTACAATATAGCGTGTAAAAGCGCCTGATTATGCGGATGAACAAATAGGCAGAGTTGCAAAATAGTTGCACCCTTGGCGGTGCATAACAAAGCCATCCGGCGCAATCGGCTTCGCCTATTGCGCCCTATGGCCATGGCCATGGTTATGACATGACCCAACACGGAGAATTGAAGATGCCGAACACGAAAGAAGCTCCGCAGCCGACCCAGCACCAGACCGAGATAATTCGGCGAATGCTCGGGCCTGAGCGGCAGCCATATGAACTCGCAGCAGAGATTGCCAGCTTGCGCGATGAAATTGCCGCGCTACGCAAAGAATTGCGGCCTGCGCTGAGTCTGATCGCCACGGGCCGCGATGTGTTGGACGAATTCAAGCGGCTCGCCGCGAGGCATAACTAGCCAGCCCGCATAGCCCGCGTAGGGCGCAATAGCGAAGCGTATTGCGTCGGATGTTAAACCTCGCCTACTCAATAACCAGCTCCCACTCACTGAAAACCCGACCAACCTCAACCAGCCGCCACGGCGGCGGCATGGCGTGACCATTGGCCCGGTCGGCGAGGATGCGGCGGGCGCCGAGGCTTTTGCATACCTCGACGGCTTCCGCTAGTCCGGCTGCACCACGTCGGCCGCTGGCGGCGAGCAGGCGGGCGGTATCAGTTGCCGGCCACTCAATAACGACCGTGCCGTCGTAGTCGTCACCCGCTTCAAACGATTTGCCCGGCGGATAAAAATACAGCACGTGCGGCCGATCGCCGATGGGCCGCAGGTGATAGCCCACCCGCTACAGCCCTTCGACCGCCGCCACGAATGCGGCTTTGGCTGCCCAGATGTCGGCGGCGCTGCTGGCGGCCGAGATGGCGGCTTTAGCGGCTTGCCGCGCGCCTTCAATTTGCGAGCCGATCGCGACCCACTCGGCGGCCTTCTCGGCAATCCGGTCGGCGGCTTGGGCTGGGGTTTTGCCGGTGGCGGTGGCCTCGGCGGCGATCCAGGGATACGCCGTGGCGTCCGCTGGGTAAGCGGCAGCAATGTAGGCGGCGGCTTCGGCGCGCTTGAGCGCGTAAGTCACCTCTTGACCCGGCGAAACGGTGATGTATCGGGCGCGAATCTCGCCGGCCAGGCGGTCTACCTCGGCGCCGGCGGCGGCTTTCAGATCGGCCAGGGGCTTGGTTAATACCAACGGCATTAGATAGCCTCCACGGCGACGGACCAGTCGAGATAGGGCCATTTGGAAATGGTGAGAACGATAGTGCCGGCCACGGCTGAACTAAAGCCGTCGGTTTCGCCGATCGACCCGCTGGCACCGTCACCAGTGGTTAGATTGACAGCGGTAAATATCGCATCCGTTGGCGCGCCGGTTATCGTCGCCACGTCCACGCCGTCGGCGTTGATGATGGTTTTGTCGATGGCCGTGGCTTGCGCTGGCCTAGATACCGGCTCGCCAGCGAGGATGTATTGCATCGCCCGATCGGCCTCGCCGGCATAAACGGCGTAAGCCTCGCCCCAGCCGATAGCCTGCATATCCAGCTCGGTTTCAAGAGCGGTGCCGGTCTGGACGATACTACCACTGGTTATTTCGTAGACCGCATAGGGCCGGGAGTAGAGTAAATCCGTCATCGTTTGGTCCCGATCAATAGTAGAGTTGTGTCCTTTGTCCGGCTGCCGCCGTTGGCATATGCTACAAAGGTGGTCGTCGCGGCAGTCGTGACGTATTGCGTCGTTACGGCGATAGTCGTCGAGAACCGCCCGCCGGCGTAGGCCTCAAATTTGTTTTTCGCCAGCTCGGTGCCGCTGGTAGAGTCCAGGAACAGATAGAGCGTTTGGCTGGAATCCAAATCCCAAACTGTCGCTTGGCAAGTGGCGATCAAATTCACCGTGGTGCCAATCGGCAGCGTCACGCTCAGCGTGACCAGGTCATCGCCGAATCCGTAGCGCGGCACGATCACCGCTTCGTTTTCGATTTTAATCGTCGTGACGTTGAGATCGACGATGTCGGCCTCGACCACTTGCAGCTTATTCGCCGTGGCCCGGTCCATCTCGGCGTTGCCGATAGCCGCGCTGGCGATGTAAGTCGAGCGATTGCCGGCGGTGATGCGGTTGACATTGCTGACGGTGGTTTGGTTGTACGGACCTACACCGACGCACGGATTGATGCCGACGTTCAACGTGAACCGCGTCGCGCGAGCCACCAGCCCGGACGCCGTCGTCAGCCGTAGCCCGAACGAAACAGATCGAGTACCGGCGCGATACGCCGCCCCGCCCGGCCCGAATATTGCCGATATTCGCGACCAGGACGACGTGGGCGACACCGTAACATCAGTCGCGTCGATTAATGTTCCGCTACTGTCGTAGCAATAGCAGCGGATCAGAATAGCGCCGCTGCCATCGTCTTTAACCAGCCAGGCCGACAAGTTCACCGGCTGAGCCGGGTCGATCGCAATTTTGCCGGCGCTGGCCAGATTAACCACGTCGTCTGCGCTATTAAGATAAACGCGCAGCACCGGCGCCGCGGAATCCCAGAGCGGGCCATAACCGGCACCCACCGAAAACCCGACAATCGCCGGCACCCCGCTAACGCTGATCGTCCAATCGGCGCAGGTCAATCCGCCGTCTAGCGCGCCGTATAAATCCGGATTCGGCAATAAATTGTCGCCGGCTTGGTTAAGCACCTTCGCCGAATCGATCCCGCCGGCGCTCGACTGAAACACGATATTGCCGAGGGCGTCATACACCGTCAGCGAATGCGACACCGCATTACCGGAGCCGTCGACGGTGAATTGCCCACTGCCGCAATTGATAGTACCGCTGCTCAGCGCGCCGGAAAACGTGCCGGTGGCGCCGGACAATTGGCCTTTGAATACCGGGTTGCCGGATGTGTCGAGATAAAACAGGCCGTTGCCTGCGGTTTTTGCGCCGGAGCCGTACCAGAGCGGGAACAGACCGCTGTCGGATATTTCCACCCGATGCCCAGTGCCGTTTGAGGTTTTCAAGGTGCCAGCCGTCACCGTGCCCAAATCGGCAACGATGGCCGACAATTGCGCGACGGTCAGCTTGTCGGCGGTAATCGTGCCGGCGGCAATCGACCGGCCGTAGATGCTGCCGTCGATCGCCAGATCGCCGCGCACGCCGACGGTAAAGACGCCGTTAACGTAACCCGTTCCGAACATTGCCACGGCCGGCGAGGTCGCCGACGGCGGTACCACCAGAAAGCGAGTGGCTTCGACGATGATATCGCCGGCCCGGCCGGGATCGGCCAGCACGTCGTCGACTAGGCTGGTGACATCCAGCGCCGACACTACCACCGAAAACTCGGTGGAATATGTGGAAGCCGCGCCAAAGGCGTCCACGCCCTGCAGCTTGACGTACCAAGAGCCAGTGGCAGCGGCCGGAAAGGCCGACAGGCGGCCAACGCCCGGCGCGACCAGGTTACTCGGCCCCGGCGTGAAATGCGCGCTTTGGCTGGCGTAGACGTTGGTGGTTTCGTAATCCGGATCGCTGGGCTCGGTGAATTTGACGAACACCTGGCCGAGACCCGCCTCCAGGCTGACGCCGCTGAAATCGGTTGGCTCCGGATTGCTGGCGGTCAGCTCGGCGGCGTTGCTGTAGCGGCCGAAGTAGTCGCGGGCACGGACGTTAACCTTGAACGACCGCCGCGGGCCGCCGTCTTCGACGTTGCGGTCGTAAGTGTAGGTGTACAGATACTCGGTGACGTAGTCGGTCCGCAACAGCGCGCCGCCGGTGGTATACACCCGGACTTCGAAATCGCGGAACCACGGCGACGATCCGCCCTGGCCGCTGGCATAGGCCGTATTGCCCAGCACCGTCGCGGCGTCGGTGTTCCACGCAAACTGCGCCGAGCGCCCGGTAAACTCGCCGGTCCCGCTGGGCATTTGCAAACTGGTGATGCTGACCGCCTCGATCGCGTACAGCTCGCCGAGGGTATGGCTGATTGAAATCGATACCGAGGATTTACCCGGCAGATTGACCGCGGCGATAGTGATGTCATAAACGCCGGGCAATGGGTTGTCGATCCGGTAGCCCTGGCCGTAGACCTCGCTATCCAGCAGCGGCACGCCGTCGCGGCGCACCGCCAACCGGTAGCCGCGCAACAGCTTGTCGGTACTGGCGGACCAGTGGATGTCCAGATAGCGGCGGACCCCTTCCAATCCAACATACGTGCCTTCGCTAGCGGACAGCCCCGACGGCGGCACCACCGCGCTGACGATGTAGGGGCTAGTAGGCACCGGCGCCAGCTCGCCGATGGCGGCGATTTCGGCGAATTTGTCCGGGTCGTATTGAGTCGCGGAAATCGTGTAAAAGCCGTCGCCGTTGCTCGGGTCGTCGTTTTCCGCGATCGACAGCAGCCGCCACAGCTTACCGGCGGCGGCCGGATCGTAAACGATCCATTCCAGCATCGGGCTGGGCGCCTCGGCGAATGGGGCGGACAGCGTGATAGTGCTGTGAGTGCCGGCAGCGGTAGCGATGCTTTCGTCCCAGACTGTGCCGTCGTTGCCGATCACCGCCAGCCGGTAGACCACGCCGTCGGCCAGCGTGACCGGTGCATCCAGCGGAATCACCGTGGCGGTGGCGCCGGCCAGGATGCGGCCGCCGTAGCGCTGACCGCCGTCGCGCAGCGGATCGGCGATGCGGAACACGTCGCCCACCGAATCCAGCAGGCCGGTTAGACCGACCGAAAACGTGACGGTATCGGTTTCTCGGCGTGCCGTGCTGAGCAAGCGCTTGCCGTGGCGGTGGGCCTGGCCGCGCGAAACACAGCCGATGGCGGTTTCGGTCTTGGGCCGGTAGCCGTAGCGATCCAGGCCGTCGCGATCTTCCACGTATTCGGTCGCCAGCCGGTACTCGTCGGCCGGGTCGTTCCATTGAATCAGCGCGGCGGTGTAGCGGGTTTGCCGGCCGGTGCCGGCGTACTCGAAGCGGCCTCCGCGCACGTTGGCGGGTAAGTACAGAGTGCGGGCAGTCTTGGGCGCATCTTGGGCCAGATACACCGCCGTGCCGTTCCACAATGCCTGGCTGTCGAAAATACCGGCGATTTGCTGCAGCATATCCAGCGCCGGGGTTTGCGCCATAAATTGGTAATCAATGCTGTACAGATGCTCAGTCGCACCGAAGCCGTTGTCGACCAAGGTATCGCAGCGCTGGGCCAGCGCGTAGATTTGCCACTTATCCTGATACGCCGCGTCGATATGCTCGCCCAGGCCGTGGCCGGCGGTGACCAGCAGGGTATATAGAAACCAGGCCGGATTGTTGCACCACGCTTTGATCAGCGTGCCGTCCCAGTCCGCGCCGGTGTAGGTGCGCGCGACGGGGTTATAGACGCTGGCCGGCGGGACTAGGCACTTCCAGCCGAGCAAGTCGTAAGAGCGGGACGGGATTTGGCTGAAATATTTGGTGTCGAAGGCGATCCGGCAGTAAGCGACGTTCGGCCGGCGCAGCTTGGCGTAGGTCAACTTGACGAGCAAATCCCACGAAAACGCCGATTGCTCATTCGACGCCGGATCAGCGCTGTTGCGGCTAACGCGGATGTCCCAGCTAGTGGCAGAGCTGTCCACCTCACGTAGATTGATGTCAAAGCCGCGCTGGTAGGGCGACTCGGTCTTGTCTTTGACGGTGCCGCGCCCTTGCAGATCGATCACATGCCAGCTGCCGCCGGCTGGCTTGACCTCGATCTGCACGTCCACCGTGACGCCCTTGCGGTCGCCGGTGCTGGTGTCGGTTTTATACAGCGCCTCAAAGATCAGGATGATTCGCACCGCATCCACGGCCGGATCGGTAATCGAGCGGACAATCGGCGTAGCATGCACTACCGAGACGCCCACCGATTCCGGGGTGCCAACCGCATCGCCGATGGTGCCGGGGATGTAAGTTTGGTCTTGAGTACCCGGACGCCAGTCAAACGTCACGCCCTGATGATTGTAGCTGCCGTCGGCATTCCTAACGACCGTCCCGTCGAGATATACGTATTTGAGCGGGTCTTCGCCGGCCGGGAAGCCTTCGATTTCGCCCCAGCCGAAGGCCTCGACGATTTCGAGTTTGGATTCGCTGCGAGCGGTATCGCGGGCAATGACCGGCGCGCGCGAAGAACCACCGCCGCCACCGCCGCCCATTGCGCCGCCGACCATCGAAATAGGTTTGCTCATGAATTGACCGGGATGTCTTCGACGTACACGTTTGAACTGAGTACCACCGTACCGCAGCGAAAGCGGCCGACCGGCAGCGGGTAAGGATTGCCGGCGCGAACCACGTTGACCGCGCCGTTGGCGATGTAGCTGGGTTTGTTTTGATAGCTTTCCAAGTCGCGGCCGCTGGCCTTGGTTTTGGGGCCGGTCAGCACGTTAGCCAGGGCGCTGATGCCGATCGAGAGAGCCATGTTGACTACGGCCGCAATCAACGTGAAATTGGCAACGGTGATGCCGGTGACGGTAGATACCACCGCCGCGACGGCGGCAACCGGCAATTCCCCGCCTACCCTCGGCACCACCATCAGAATTTCATCGCCCCACGGATCGGCCGCGTTCACGTCGGTCACTTGCCGCGACTTGGCGGCATCGTCCGGATCGACCAGCAGCGCGACATAATCGCCGGCATCGCAAGCGGCCAGGAAGCCGGGGCGCTGCACGGCGATCGCCCGCAGCGCTTCGGCTGGGGTTCGTACGTCTAGGGTCCAGGTGGGTTTGAAGGTGGCGAGGTCACCTAGGAGGTGGATGGTTTTCATGCTTCGACTCCGCTCAGCGCAAGCGCTTAGATGAAAGAATTGTAAAAATATTTATTTGTTTGTATTGACAAACAAATATAAGTGTGAGAGACTATACCCACGTTGAGAGACAACGACCGACCCGGCGGAACCGGGAACTTGAAGGAGAAGCATCATGAACACTGAATCAATGATTGTTAAATACCAATTTAATCAAGACACAGATATTGAAAGGCTAGCAAAAATTATAGAGAAAAAAGGCGGCAACATCTGGGATAAAAAAGGCCGAAGAGCTTATTTTAGTGAAGATCATCACTACGTTGTATCAAGATCAGTCGTTGCTCAGCCGTATGATGCATATATCGATATTGAATCCAAAGAGCTAGTTTTCACTGTTAATGCTGATGACTTTAGTAAAAAATACAACAGCGTTGAAGAATATAAGCAAGCTTTCATTAACTCTTTGAGATCATGAAATGAACCACATCGAAAAAACAAAATATCTGCTTTCAGTTGGCAAGGTTGCAATCATGAACCCTGCATACCTAAGCGTAATGCCAACGCAGCATGAGAAGTCAATGCTTGGGCAAAGAACGGGGTTTTTAGCTTTCCATCGCTTTATTTACAACTTAAAAGATCAAGATATTTACAAGCTATGGGATGCTTATAAAAATGCATTTGTTCAGGCTTCGAAAGACTTTCCGGACGAAATTTGCTGTGATTTGTCTTTAATGCGAGATGCTTTACAGTTCCAGATTGCTATTCGTGATGACAAGCAAGCTGACCCGGCTATTGCCGAAGAAATTGCTATAAGCTTTCATCAAAACGCAAAAATAGCAAAAGAGTTTGAAGAGATTACTAGCGAATATTTGATCGGGATCGTAAAAGAATGGCTCAGTTAAAAAAATCAAAGCCCGGCGCCAAACCGGGCAACACCAACGCCCAAACCGGCGACCAGCCGGCAACCAGCACCCTACAAATCCGGGTAACGCCGGCCGAGAAAGCCGCCTGGGTGCATGCGGCGGCGGGCGAAAAACTTTCGAACTGGGTGCGCGGCGCGCTGAATCGCGCGGCCCGGACTGACTAAAGGCAAAACCTAGGTTCTGCACTCCGGAGCACCGTAGCGCAAGAAATTGACGGTTTTATGCCGCCAAAACTGCCCATACATTTCCACGCGACTCGGCGCGTCCGGGCTGGCGTGGTGAAGGATGCGGTTGTCGCCTAGGTAGATCGCGGCGTGCTGCGGGCAGGCGCCGCGCAGTTGCATGATGACCACGTCGCCGGGTTGCGGGCTATCGACCCGCGCGAAGCCCTGAGCGAGAAAGCCGTTGATGAAGGCGTTGGCGTTGGCCGGATCATCCCACCAGCCCCAGGTTTTGCGCTCGCCGTCGTTGAGTACGATCCCGCGCTCGAAGCGGTACCAGTCGGCGACCAGGCTGAGGCAGTCCATCACGCCGTAGACAAAGGCCCGGCCTTCGTACGGTGCCGGCGGCAAGCCCGTGGGCGTGTATTGCGCGACCTGGCCGGACGGGTAAGATACGATTACAAACCGCACCGCGCAGCGCTCGGCGCTGGCGATGTCGGCGGCGCTGGGGGCCGGATCGCGGTTGGGGTGGCTGTGATAAACCGCCTCAATCCTGTGCGCGTGTACGGCGTAGACGGCCGGATCGATCAGAAACGAGCGCTCCGGATCGGCAGCCCGGTTGTCGCACTCCAACACCCGCACCCCGCCGCCGTCGCGCAGCAACAGGCCGCAGGCTTCGCGCGGGAAGGCGCGGGCGGCGTGGGCGAGGATTTGAGTCAGGATGGTGTCGTTCACTCAGGGCTATTTCCCATACGGGCGAATATCCAGCCCATTGCTTGCCAGAATTCCTGCAACATCATCAACATGCAGACAATCACACATACAAGCCATTTCTGTCGATGATTGGATTACCGCAATGTTTCCGTTGCAGTAATCATTTCCGGGAACTGCACTATGCAGAACGCCGAATGCAATAATCTTCCCTTCCTGTAACTTTACAATTTTATCGCCATTTTGCGCTTCTCGACCGTTTCTATAATGCATAACTACTCCAAAAAAAATCAGCCTTTTTCCTGAGGCTGGTGCAGGTTTAAATCACGCCCCACTCCGCCCCAGCGCCGGCTCGGCGCCGAAATCCAGGGGATTGTTGGCGCCGAAGCGCAATTTGCAATCACTCAAGCGCTTGCCGCAGACGTCCAGGCCGGCGCTGCCGACCGGGTTGCCGTCGCGGTCGAACCATTTGCTGGAGTCGGTCCCCGGCCAAGAGCAGCCGGAGCCGTTGGCGGTGGATTTGTAGCGGTGCGGGCAGGAAGTCGCTACGGCGATCATGGCCGGCAATTGAAAGTCGTTAAAGTCCAGCGGGCTGGCTAGCACGAACTTGACGGCTTCGCGCAACTCGGACGCGCGCTGCTCGATGAAATACTTCTCGTCTCGGTAATTGGCGACATTGGCTAGCACGTATTGCGCCAGATTGCGGCGGCGGATCACCACCGCGCCGACCAGGTCTTGATATTGCCGGCATAGATCAGTCACAAAGCCGTCGATGTTGGCGATGGTAGCGCTGGGGCGCGGGGCGGCGCCGGTGCCGCGCTTATCCAGCCCGGTAACTTGCACGATCCACGGCAGATAGGTCTGGCCCAGATATTCGACCGGGGCGCTGTCTAAACCCAAGCCGGGGTAAAAGTAATAGGTTTGGCCGACGCCTATCGGGTTGAGGTCGACAATGAACTGATCGACCTTGGCGCCAGGGTCCAGCGTGTGGATGTCGTAGGCTAGGCTCATGCCGAATACGCGACCTCTTTAATCTGGATGGACAGCGACCAGGCGCCGGACACGATAGCGCGCGGCTGGCGGGTGTTGGGCTGCATCCGGTAATACTTGGTCGTGCCGTCGATCGGCGATTGCCAGGTCATCGGCGTATGGCAGCCGACCGTCTGCAGCGTGGCCATGGCCGCGTCGAACTCGGTATCATCGAGATAGGGCCAGATGATGGTCCACAGCTCATACTCGGCGTTGATGCCGTCGTTGGCGACTTGCTCGTAATTGTCGCCGTATTTGACGCTGACGACGCTGTCTTTGATGTCCGCGCTGGATGCGATCGAGACTTTATCCGGAAATGGTAACGCGGTCATGCCAGCAAGCCTCCGGGTCGTTTTTCGTCCACTATCAACTCCCGAAACTTGGCTTCAATGGCGTTGCCCAGGGCTTGGCCGCGTGCGGCGTCCATATTGCTGCCGCTGTTGGTGACGGTGACGCTGGTATTGATTTGAATGTCGCCGCCGCTACCGCCGCCGGCCATGCCGGCGACTTGCCGGCGACTCAGCACCAGCTCGCCTTTTTGCAGGATGGCCGGCACTTCGTCCGGTTTGATATACGCGCCGCCATGCAAGCGCGGCGCCCCGGCGAACACCGCCGGATTGACCGCCATGGCCCGCCCGCCGGCGCCGACGATGCCGCCGTCGTGGAAAAAGCTGGCCAGCGCGGTGAACCCGGTACCGATCAAGCCACTGGAATAGTCGATCTTGCCGTTAGCGCCGGTCTTGCCTAGCAGGGTTTCCAGCAATTGCGCACTGCCGGCCTCGGCCAGCATCCGCGCAACGGTCTTTAAAAAGCTACTTTCCAGGTCGCCGAAACTGCCATCCGCATCGACCACGAAATCGGCAAAGGCGGATTCCATGTTGCCAGCAGCTCGGACGGCATATTGATCGATCGTATCAAACGCAGTCTTGCCATTCTCGCCGACTTCGTTATAGGCTCTGCCGGCCTTGTCCAGTAGATAAGACACTTGTTTTTCACTGAGATCAGTTTCCCGCCCAACCTCCCGAATTTTTTCAATTATTGAATTGAATTGGTCTAAAGAAATGGAATTAAGACGGCTAAAATTATCTACAGACTTACTCAGATCAAAATAAGCATTGGCATCTGAAACCAGCTGATTCCAAGAAGCCATTTGCCGCTGATTTGCCTCGATTAAGTCGTGCTTTTTCCATACTAGTTCAGCTATATGCTCCGATTCATTTTGCGTGGCTTTTGCACTAAGAGAGTGCCATTCCATCAGCCGCCTTTGCTGGCTCTCCAGCTCCCCACTAATCACGATCTCGAATTGTAGATTTTCAATTGTCTTGGCGATTTCAGCAGCTCGCTCAACCTCTTTTTTTGCCGCCAATTCTGCAGCTTTTGCCGCTTTTTTTCTCGCGGTTTCTAATTCGTTGTTTTTGTCAATTATGTATTGCACATTTTCCAACGAAACCTTAGTATCGTTAGATTCTTGAGAACTAGACCGGCGCTGCTCGCTCAACGACCGCTCTATCTGGCCGCGCTGCTCGATTAACTGATTAAGCTGCTTCTGCTCTGCAATTTCCCGCGCCGCGCCGCCGTACACATCGCCGCGCCGCACATTGGACAGCAGTTCTTTTTGCTCGGCAATCTTGCGATTGATGTCGTCCAGTTCTTTGGACAAACCGCCGCCGGTACCGGATAACGCAAAATTCTTGTAGCCGTCGGCAATGCCGGCCAGGGTACCGATCAGCACGCCGGATTTTTTAATGTCCGCATCGATCGCCTCGCCGATGGCTACCAGCGGCTCTAATACACCGATTGCGAATGCCGAGCGAAACCCCAACGAGCGGTTAGACAACTCATCCAATTTATCGTTAAACTCCCCCGCCGCCTTGGCCTGCTCTTCGGTGACGCCGCTCATCGACCGACCCACGTCGATCAATTGCCGCAAGTCGGCGCTGCCGCGCTCCAGCAGCGGCGCCATTTCCGCGTAAGCCTTGCCCAGCGCCGCCGCGCCGAACGCGGCCTTGGTTTGCGGGTCTTCGATGGCGCGGTAAACATCCGATAATTTCAGGAAGTTTTCCAGGGGGTCTTTGGAATCAATGCCCAGTTTCTTAAAGTCCTCGCCGTTTTTGCCGATGTTTACCGACAGCTTATTGATCGACTTGGCCATCGATTCGACGTCGGTATCGCCCAGCTTGGCGGCGTAACTGAAGCCGGCCAGGTCTTTAATGGCGATGTTAGTGCGGTCGCTGAGGTCGTTGAGCGCGTCAACCGCATCAATCCCGCTTTTCACAAACGCCGCCAGCCCAGTGACCGACAACCCCACGCCGACCGCGGACAGGGATTTCTCCACCCGGGCGCTGACAGTTTCGGCGCGGGCGCGGAAGCTATCCAGCTTTTCCAGGCTCTTATCAATCTGGCCCTGGAGCTTGACCATATTGGCCGTAAAATCGATAGTCACGCCTTGCATTATTTCACCTCGAGTCCTAAGCGTTTAGCGACGGCCAGCGCCGCGACCTCGCCGGCCGCGACAATCCGCGCGGCGGCTTGCTCGGCATTGGCGTTGAAGGTATCGCGGACAAAGTGTTGTCCCTCCACACGCCGGCCGCCGGCGCGATAGCGGATGCCTTGCTTGGCTTTGCCAAAGCGGCGCTTGAGCGCGACTTCGCGCTTTTTAGCGGCCAATTGCTGGCGACTGACCACGCCCAGCCGGACGGCTTGGCCGCCGGTCACGGCTTTGCTGCCCCGGTTGTAGCCATTTTCGACAAACCGGCCATACCATGCGCCTTTGAGGTCTTTACGATTCTTGCCGGGATAGACCGTGACATACACGCCGACATGGCCGTTCTTGCGCAAGCGGTGAATCTTGGACGTGCGCACCCGGATGGCCCGGCGCAGGCGGCCGGTATCGACCGGCGCGGCGGCGCGTATCTTGCGGGCCATGTCGTTAGCGCCCTGGCGCAACACGCTGCGGGTGAGTTGCTCGGCCAGTTTGTCCGGCAGTTGGCGCATGGCGGCGGCGACTTTGTCCAGGCCTTGGACGCTACGGGTTGTCATCTTTCAAGCGGGTGCTGTCGATGATGGTTTCCAGCTCTTCGGCGTACTGGCGCTGCAAGCGGTTGCGCTCGGCGAGCTTGGCGTAGGCGTCATCCGTCAGACAGGTCAGCTCTGGGGCTGTGATGGCCGGCAGAACCGGCCGGGTCGGTCGGGTGAGCGGGATGATTTTGGTAATTGTCACCGGCGCCGGAGCCGAGCACGCCGTTAGACCAGTCGTTATCAAAATCCAAGCGCCGATCAAGTTGCGAGCGTTCGATGATGGTTTCACGGCGATGCTCCTGGTGGAGTTGTTGCAAGTCTTCGTCCAGCTGTTGATGCTGTTCGACAACGGTTTCAGCGGCGGCGGCGCGCTGCTCGGCGGATTGGGCTTGCACTTGAGCAGCTTTAGCTTGAGCGGCTTTGAATTTGACCAAGCCGATCAGGCCCAGGATCGCGGCGGCGATGCCGGCGAATAGGTAGAGTTCAAGCATTGCGATCCTTAATCTTTTTTAGTTCAGCGGCTAATTTAGGACTAGCGAGAAAAACAACAAATTCATCATCACCGTCGATGTTGAGCACCGTCCCGAGCATCGAAGAGAAGCGCGAGCTTTTTTGCAGGCCGACAATGACCGATTCACCCCATAAATCGGCCGGCGCAATGCATCGATAGCGCTGTAACGTTTCCCATTCTTCGCCATCTTTTACGAATATCGCGTCTATCTCGGTATTGAGCGGTATACATAATGCTCTAATCGACTTACCGTTAATCATGCAGAATCCTCCGGGCCTTTATTGACGGCCGAATCGATGTTGTAGCCGGCCATGAAGGCCAGCGCGGCGGTTTGCTGGGTCAGCTCGACATCGCCAACCGCGAACAGGCCGACCACGCTGCCGATCAGCGTCAGCACCGAGGCGGCGGTGTGGCGTTTGTGGGTGAGCAGGTAATCGGTAAAACTGCACTCGGACTGGCCGCGCCAATGGCGTTTGGCCCAGTGGGCGAACAGGCCGAGGAGGCCTAGCAAAATTAAAATCATCATCATTTGGTTTCCCCTATTTCTAAAAGCGTCAGCACAGCCCTGATCTCACCAAGGCAACGCAATACCTCGTCTCCCCGCGCGATGCGTAGGCGCAGCTCTTCGCCGACCAGCCCACCAGCATTCGCGGCGCAACGCAAAGCAGCCGCACGAACGCCCCACGCTTTGCAGAGCTCATCAATCAGATTGTTTTTTTCATTCATTCCGGAATCCTTCAATCAACGCCAACACAATTCGGACAGTGCGCTCCAGGTCATCCAGACCCAGCATTTCGCAGACGGATTCCACCGCGTCCCAGTCGAGCCGGCCTCCCATCAGCCACAGGGCTTCGTAGTAAAGCGCCAGACTGTCGGGCAGATCGGCAGCAAAGCGGCCGCCGGTTTGGCGGTCTAGTTGTCTGGCGGCGAGCCAGTCGGCGACTTTTTTTCGTCGGCTTCCAGCGTCTCAACATAGGCCGACCAAGCCGCCATCACCGCCTCGGCTAAACCCTGGGCGGTGTCGGGATGGTCGGCGACCCAGACCCGGAACGCCTCGGCGTCGAAGGCGACCTCCACGCCGGTACCGCCTGGCAGCAAATCCAGTTCAAGCATGCCCGGCCAATCGACGACAAAGCCGAGGAACTCATCCACCCAGACCAGCGGGCGTTCGGTTTCGCTCAACGCGCGCAACGCGGCACGAATCCGCTGCATATCGTGCGGCGTCGGCCGCTCGATCTTGAAGCGATGCCCGCCGACCTCGACGATGCTGCGCCGGCTGTCTCTGATGCGTTCGGCTAAACTCATTAGCTGGTCCAATAGCTGGGACGGCCGGAGGCGGTGATTTTGATTGAGGTTTTCGCCACGTCGCCAACCCCGCCCTTGGGCGCGCCGGACGCGGAAATGTAACCGTAAAACGCCATTTTTTTACCATCCGGCCAGCCCAGCAAAAACGCCCGCTGAGCGGTGACGGCCGAGGCGGAGATCGCGGCAATCAAGCCGGTGTCGGCCAAGTCCCATAATGCCTCGCCGGTGATTTCGGTGGCGGAGAACATGCCCGGCCGGGTTTTCTTTTGCGTGTCGTGGATCGTCGTAATGTCGATCGAATCGGCCTCGCCGCCGGCAATGGAAAAATCCGTGAAAATGCTGAAGGTAGTGCCCAACGTCAGCGCCGCGACCGTGCCGGAGCTGAAGGTGTCGTACAGCGTGGAATCCTCGGTCTCGGCCTCGAAAGTGTTGGCCGCTTGGTTGGCGACCCGGATGATCCGGTTATTCAACTGGGTCATACCCTGGGCCTGCGCCAGCAAATAAGTGCCGTTGGCGAGTCCGTGGGAGGTGGAAGTCAATACGGCCGGGTTGGCCTTGGTAATCGCGCTGACCGTTTTGGTGGCGGCAATCGCGGATTGCATCGCCACGGTCACGCCAAGCATGCTGGGTGCTGACATAAGATTTTCTCGCTGACTGTGATAGTTACCGCCAAACGGCGGGCATAAAAAAACCCGCCGAGGCGGGCCGTAATCAAGTTACGCGACTGGATTTCGCTCAGTCGTTCGATATTTGATCAAATAGCGCAGCGTCACCGAGCTACTGCGCGGCTCGACATCGTCGTATAGCTTTTCGATGCCTTGCAATTGCAGATCGTCGGTACCGGCGCGCGGGGTGATGGTTTGCTCGATCGACAGCGCCAGCGCGTCCATGCGCTGTTCGGCCAGTTCCGGGTCGCCGACGTCGTACAAGCACCAGCCGACGACGACCAATTGCAGTTCGCGCTGTTGCGGGCGCGGCGCCGGGTGAACCGTGAGCGTCTGCACGGTTTCGCTGTCGTCATACAAAGTAAAGCACGGCCGGGTATTGCTGGGAGGCTCGGCGCGGGTGCGCCAGACTTCGCCGTTTGGCACTAAGGTTTTCAGCTGGGCTTTGTGGCAATCCACAATCACGCCGCGCAGCGAGGTGCTCATCCGTTGCTCCGGGCGATATTGCGATAGTCGTTGTATGGGTTCATCAGCGTGCGACAGGCGTTCGGCAAGTCCGGCGGGTATCCAAGCCCGGCTTGGCTGCTTTGGAATTGCTCCCACACGCTGACCAGCAGCGCGATCGCCTCTTTCAGCGCGCCCGGCACGGCATCGCCGTCGGCGCCGTAGCCGGCAACGTATTCGACAATCACCGGCTCGACATCCGAGCGCACGGTCGGCCAGGTTTTACCGTAAGCGGTGACGATGCGGGCGTTCTTGGTTTGCACGTAATATTCGCTACCGGCTAGCGTTTGCTGGGTGCCGTTGCTGTCGGTGTATTTGATCGACGTGACCGACACCAACGGCGCTACTAGCATGATGACGTCGCCAAAATCCTCGCCGACCGCTTGCCAGGTTTGGTTGATCAGCGCCCGGCCGGTGTAGTTCTCGACGATTTTGCGCGCGGTTTTGACGCGCGCGGTAATCACCGCATCGCGATCGATGGCCGTGGGGTCGCCGATGCCAAGGTACTGGCGCATTTCGGCCAGCGTCAAAGGCTCGACGGCGGGGGCGGTTTTGATGGTGTGGATCATTCGATGACAACCGGTTCTCGCCCACAACTTTTCGCCACCTCGACTTCATCCGCCGCAGCGGTGGCATCACCGACTGAAATCAAATCGGCGATGTAATCGACCGAGGCGGTTAACAAATTGCCAGCTGATACGGTTTGGCCATCGGTGAGTACATGATCGGCAAATAACAGACAAGTCGCCGTATCAGCGCCGGCATTATCCAAAAAGTCTTGCGCCTGCTGTTGGTACGCGCCAGGTTTAATTGACATGAGTTTCTCCGATTATGAAATTTGCACCATGCGCGGTACCGAGACGCCAACTTTCCAGCGGCCAGCAACCCCGGTCGTCGCAAACGTATGCGAAATAGTCTGCGCGCTCAATGCTGAATTGGCTTCAGTGATTTGAAATGGGTTCCAGCGCATTTTTCCGCTGATCCCGCCGGCAGTCAGCGTGCCATAGTTACCAGCACCGGGATCGTTTGACGGTACCACCCGACCGTTGCCGGTTTTGGTCAAATCAACTTTACCTTGGAACGAGGTAATAGGATATTCTTGACCATCGACGGGCTCCCAGAAATAATCCCACTCAAACCCGAACACCGCATTGGCGGAAAACGTCGTGGTCAATACGGGCAAACCGGTGAATGTAAATACTAACCCGCCCGCCGCCGTGGTCATGACCGCATCGCATACTTGGTACACTTTTCCGTCTCGCCATTCACGCTGAGCGCCTGCGCGCGTTGCTCCGGTGCCTGTGGTTGTGATGGTCAATCCGGACGCTTGCTCAGTGCCATACGACGGCGTCGAACCCAGCGCGTTAAACACTGGATTGCTGAATAGATTAGCGCCCTGAAACCGCATACCCAACGATTTTCCGAACAGGTATTCAAGCATCGGCAATTCGCGGGCTTTACAGAATTTGTATTGTCCTACCATGTGCAAATGCAAATGATCGCCGCTGCAATTGGACAAATAACGGCCGGTGGCGGGATCGCGGGTCACACCATCCGGATCAAGAATAAACACTTGATCGTTACTCTCGTAATAACCTTTGAGTTCACGGCTGACTCTCAACAGAAAATCTCTGACCGCATCGCGACTGGGCGGAGTGGCAGCGGCATATTCCTCGCCGTTTGGCCCCCCGTAACCGTAGTGCATCACATCTAAAATCGGCGCGCCCGATTGTCTGAGCAATTCAACAATCTTGATATGATCATTGACGCAATCTTGCACGACCGAAGCGGTATTCGTGCCGTCGCAAAGGTTTTGGCCGTTGTTGATCGAGGTGCCGCGATAAAAAACCACATCCACCGCTTGATTCAGCATGTCAGACGCCGCCCGGCGAGTGACGGAAGCGGATTGCGCATCACGATCTAGCATGCCAATCGGGCTTGATCCGCCGCTAGTCATTGCGCCGGCGACGCCGTAATGCCCAACCAAATCCAGCATGGGATACAAGGCTGATGCCATCCACTTGTGCGGCGCGAGGCTGAGAGTCGTTGCGCCACTGGCCGGGAATGGCGCGGTATGCGTGGCAATGACCTGGTTATCCGGACTGACAGCCGTTCCCGTGCTGGCAGTGGAATCGCCGTAGACAGCGGCTTTGACGACGGATGTGCGATATTGGCCGCTATTTTTTGCGCCGCCGGCATCTATTTGATAAGTTGCCAGCCCTCCTCTCACTAACAAGGTCTCGGTAGCCGTGGGTAGCGATACCACCTCGCCGACGTCATGACCGTTCCAGTTCGTTCTGAACTTAATCGTCATTCAGCACCTCCGCCACTTCAACAGCCGCCGGTTTGGCGGATTTTTTAGGCGGCTTGGCAACGGGGTCGGCAACTGGCGCTGCGGCTGGCGCGGCGTCCAAGTAGTCTGCCACCCTGCAATCATTAACCAAATGCGCGGCGAATTCGTCGGAAATGCCGCGCAGAATGTCGCCGGTGGTCAGCGTGCCGTGGGTAGCGGTGATGGCGGTGCCGGTGATTTTGACAGTAGCCATGACGTCTCCTTAATAAGGTGCGCCGTCCGTGGCGCCAGGGGGGGGTTATCTAACCGGATTAAGCCGGGGTGATGTCGCCGTAACGGACCGCGGCGGGACGATCGACCGCCAACGCGCAGCGACGGCTTGCCAGGACAGTCACCAAACGCTTGGTAAAGTTATCATCGTCGCTGTCGGACATTTCAATCGTGACATCTTCGCGGTTGTAGAATGTCGCCGCATTGGCCAAGCTGGCGACTAACACGTTATCGGCAGTGACGGCAGCGGTTGGCACGACGCGGCGGCCGAACAGAATTGGATTACCGCCGGCATCGACGGTAAACAGGGCTTGACCGGCCGCCGTGGTAAACAGATCGATTTCGATTTGGGCCCAATCGGTATGATTGAGCAAAATCGCATCGGCGGGGAACGAAGCCGCGTCCAGGTCGCCGATGATTTTGCGGATCAAGACCAGCTTTTTCAGGACAGTCCCCAAGTTGGCGTCCGCATAACCGTGGGCGGTATAGTTGCCGGATTTGGTGAATCCGGACAAATTCGGCGCGGTACCATTCCCGGCGATGATTTGGTTCTCGACTTTAAGATTAACGCCGTAAATCAAGCGGGTGTTGATGTACGCCGCCAGTGCGGCATTGTCGGCGGCCAACTGCCGAGAGATTTTGACCCAGTGCGCGATATTGCAGACCGGCTCTTGTACCGCAGTGAATGTAATCGCCGATTCCGCCGAGTCGGAACCCTCGGCCACCTCGGCCGCTGAGTTCGTGAACACGTTTTCGCGAACGTAGTCGATCGCATTCGAGCTGGTCGGCAAGGTGGCCAGCAACGATTCGAGTAATAGCGGCCGGAACGCGCCACCCACCACGCCGTCGCGCCGGTCGCTGTAAGTGTTGCCAACGGTGTTGGTGATGGTATTCTTGACATCCAACCCCATAAAGCCTAGCCTGGTATTGCTGGCCATCTTGGCTTGGACGTGCTTGTAATCCTCCGACTTGACAAACAATTCGCCCGGCGTTTTGGCTTCCGGCGGATTTTCCGCACCGGCCGCGCCTTTTTGCTTGAGTTGCAGGATTTCGTCGGCCAGTTCTTTTTGTTTGTCGCCCAGTGCAGCGATGGCGTTCTTGGTTTCCGTGCTGATCGTGCCGGCTTTTTCTTCCAGCTCAGCTTTTTCGGCGAATTTGGCCATTTTGGATTCAATGCCGTCCAGCGCTTTCATGATCGCGTCCATGTCGCCGACGGTGCCGGCCAACGCCAGCCCGATCAGGCTGGATGGATCCATAGCCGGCAGTCCAGCAGCCATTCCCGACACAGCCGGCGCCGCCTCGACGTTAAACGCGAGTACAAACAGGCCCAGCACCGCGAAAAACGCGGCGATTATTTTGCAGATTTTCATGGTGTTACCCCAAGTTTTGAGAGAATTGATTGATGCGGGCGAGCATTTTTGAGTAATCCAGCGCGGGCACTGACTCGCTCAGCGCGGCCGCTTTGAATCGAGTGACGAAATGCAGGGCTTCGCCACGGGTGAGGCCGGCTAAATCTCTTAGATAGCGCTCGAAATCGGTGATGGTTTCCAGGGTGTCGATCTCGGATTTGACGTTGCTGACCCTGGCGGCATCGTCGGCCGGAAAGGTGACTAGCGATATTTCAACCAGGCGCGAAACGTTTTTGATGATGCGGCCGGAGCCGTAACCGTCCGGGCCGTCGGTACGGTCTTCGTAGTCGCCCGACTTCAGCACATAACCAATCGACAGGCCGTCGATGGTGCCGTGCTTGAGGGCGGCATAGGTATCCGCGGATTCGGAGTTTCCCGGCGTGAATTCGCCGGTGACGAATAGGCCGGTCGAGTCTTCTTGTATATCCAGCCATTTTCCGACGGGCAAATCCCAGGAATCGTGGTTGACAAACATTTTCGGCCAGGTGGTTCTTAGCGTTTCGGCGTAGGCGCCGGGCAAAATGGTGTCGCCGTAACTGTCTACGCCGTTAAACACCGAGGCATAGCCGGAAAACTTGCCAACACCGGCGCCGTCGATCTTGATTTCGCAAGCGCTCAGCTTTTGGGTTTTAGTCTCGGTCGGTGGGCCAAAGCGGTTTTTTTTCATAGCGGCCTCTTATTGGGCGATGTTGTTCATTTGCGATTGCGATGCCGGCGCGGTGGTTTGGGTGCCGAGTTTGTCGATGGGCAATAGGTTGGACTGGGCGGTGTAGACTTCGCCACCTTTGAACGGCGCCAGGTTTTCGTAAGCGCGACATTCGTTGCGGTTGTAAATGCCGTTTTGCGAGCCTTTCGCGTAGATTTCCATTCGATCCTTGAGGCTGGCCCTCAGCAGGGCATCCATGTTGAATTCGGCGGTGAGCCGGACGCGCTGCTTGGCGGTCATCACCCGCTTGCGCAGGGATTGTTCGATGTTGACGACATCCGGGCGGATGGTGACTTTGTAAAAGCTGTCGATCACCTGTTCGGCACTCGCGCCGAGCGTGGTCGTGCCCTCGGTTTGGTTCATCAGCACGGCCGGCACACCGAACCAGCGGCCAATTTCTTGGACGGTGAACTGGCGAGTCGTCAATAGCTCGATATCCTGCGGCGTTAGGTTAACCGGCGTAAATTTGGCGTCGAACGGCAGGACCGAAACGGTGCGCATCTCGTCAACCATCTGCTGCACTGTTTGCTTGACTTCATCCCACTGTTTCGGGTTTAACGACGTCCCGCTCAGGCCGATAACGCCGGTCGTTCTGCCGCCTTTTCTGAACAAACTGGATGCAGCACCCTGCGTGGCGCGCGCTTCCGCCAGCGTGTTCCGCATGAACGCCGAGCGAGAAATACCCACCAAACCGCCGGACATTTCCTTGATGTGCAACACGTCGGCCGCCGGCACGTCTCGGGTGCCGCCGTCGCTGTTAATGAGCCTGTATATATCGTCACCGCCCAGTCGAAAATCCGGATAAACATCGTCGGCCGAGCGCGGCACGATGGCGTAAGGCGTGCCGTCGTTGCTGCGCATCACTTCGGCGTAGCCGTTGCCGCGCAGCAGATAATTGACCATGACCGATACCCAGAATTCGTACGGCGTTTGGCGGGCGTTGGGGCTTTCGTGCATCAAATCCCATAACGATTCGCCGCGGGCATCGGTGCGCAGACCGTCAGCGTTGGCATACACCATCAGCGGCATGCTGGCCACGGTTTTCGCGCGAATCTCGACCGCTCGCCAGACGGCGGCGATTTGCATCGCGGCGTCGATTCCAACCGGCGCGGTGTCGGGTACCAATGGCTCCACCGGATCGGTCATTTGCCGACCGTAGCGATTGCGCAACGCGGCAGAGCGGCCGAAGCCTAGAAATTGGAGTAGTCCCATCAGTGCACGATCGGGTTGTTTAAGAAGTAGCTGAAATCGGGTTTATCTTCGGGGACGACGCAACGGGACAAGGCGTTAAACAGGGCCGAGGCGCCGTCGATCTTGCTGTCGTTGTCTTGCTTGTATGGCATCTTGCGACCGCCTTTGTATTCGCTAACGCGCACGTTACCGATACACCAGGCCATCACCGGGTTGCCGTCGTGATGAATTCGGCCGGATTCGATGGCCGACTCCAGCTCATCCACCGGGATCGTCAAGTGGCTGCCATGCTGGGGGATTTGCACGACTTGAATGCCGGCCTGGGCTAGCCCGGAACTGATGATTGGCAGACCCCACGGGTCGCCGTCCACCTCTTCGACTTTCAAGCGGTTGGCGTCTTCGATGATGTCTTGTTTGATCTCTTCGAAATCGATCTCGTTGCCGTCGTGGACTTCCAGCACGCCGGCGGATCGCCATTCGTCGAACAATTTAACCAGCGTTTTATTTTCGTTGTTCTCGATATGCGCTTCCGAGATGTAGAAGCGAGTAAATATGTAGTAGTGCGCCGAGCCGCCGATGTTCCTGACGAATACTGTCAGTTTTGCCGATAAATCGCGTAACTTGGCAAGATCGAGACCAATCCAGCAGGGCTCGCCGTCGAAGTCTTCGAGTTTCATGGCCGGATCGTGCAAGTTTTGCCAAGCCAAAACGTTGTAGTACGCGTTCTTTTCGTTGCACCAGATATTGAGATGCTTGGTTTTGTAAGCGGTTTGCTTGCCGGGGTTTTGCACGGCCAGCTTGCGGGCCTTTTCCACTTCGACCGGGTTAACCGAGCGCCCGTAGTTGGGGTTGGCCTTGATCAGCATTTGCGGATCGGTCCAGTCGTCTTCAGGATCGATGCCGTATAGCACGGTAAATATGTGATCCATACCGGTCATGACGCCGTCGAGAATGTCGCGCATCATGTTGTCCATCGCGAAGCAGGGCGAAAACAGGTTCTCTCCGGCGGTGGTAATCACCAAAATCAGCGCTTGCAACCGCGCGACCATGCCGGTAATCATGGTCTCATAGAGCGTGTCGCTGTCGTGCTCGTGGTATTCGTCGACGATGGCGCAGGACGGGTTGCCGCCGTCGCCCGGATCGCCGATCAGGGGTTGCATTTGCGAGCCATCCGGCCGGCGGATGAATTGCTCTTTGGCTTCTAGCTTGTACGCTTCGCGCAGGGCCGGAGTATTGCGAACCATTTGCTTGGCCGGGTCGTAGACTTTGCGGGCTTGGTCCAGGGTAGTGGCCCCGCAGAGCACTTCCGCGCCGGCTTCGCCGTCGGCACACAGCATGTATAAACCGATGCCGGCGCTGAGCGTCGATTTGTTATTCTTGCGGGGAATCCGCAGGTAAACGATCGAAAACCGCCGCAGGCTGGTTTTCTTAACGACCCATCCGAATATATTGGCGACAATAAACAGCTCGAAACCGCACAGGTTCAGCAGCCGATCCTTGCCGGGCTTGCTGGCCAGCGGGCCTTTGACGTGTGGCAGCTTTTCGATGAAGCTGATGACTTTCCAGGCTTTGGCAAAGTCGAATCGAAACGGGTAGTCAGCGTCGGTTTTTTGCCGGTTGTAGTCGTCAATGAAGCGCTGGCAAGCTAGTATTTCGTAGCGGTTGGCCAGCTTGCGGCCTTCGGTTATGTCCAGCGCATAGCCCATCATCATCCGAAACCAATCGGCGTCTTCGCTGAAGCGCTTAGTGTCGGGTGCCTGAGTTTGCGATGTGCGCGTCCGCCGATGCCTGGTCGCGCGTGAATGGGTTTTCGTCGCTGCCATCGTCGTCGAATATGTCCGTTTGAACCGCTTCCAGAGCTTTGCGCGCTTGCGGGCTCAGGCCGAAATCGCTAACGTAGCTGCGGAGCATGCGGCGGAGCTCGCCCAGTTCGCCAACTTGCGGGCGGTTTTTGATTTGCAGGCCGTTGCGCGTTTCGCTGGTGTATGTCTTGCCGTGCTGCCGCAAATAGCGAACCGTTTCGTCTATCGAATGCACGACGCGACAATATTCGACTAGCGAGTCAACAAACAGATCGTTTAAGTAATCGTGAGCGGCCAGTAGCGGGGCGATACGGTCCCAGATAGCGAGCTCTTCCGGTTCAAGGCGCTTTTCGGGCCTGAGCCGCGCCGCCTCTGCATAATCTTGGCCTGTTAAATCGTTGGCCGTGAAGCGTAGAACCATCTTCATCTTAGCCATACCACCACCTTCCTATGTGGCTTTTTGAATTTGCAAAAACCACTCCAGCAAAAATTTAGCTGGAGCGACGCAAAGGGCGAGCGGGTCGCTAGACTTTTGACCCGCCCCTGGGTCGGTCGCGCCGGGTCTTGCTACTGTGACAGCTGACACATAGCGTCTGGGTGTTGTCGTAGTCAAGCGCCAGCGGATCGTCGATTGAATCGAAAGGTACGACGTGGTCAACCGCAACACCTTCGACAAGCTTGCCACGCTGACGGCATTTTCGGCAGAGCGGCTCGGCTTGCAATCGCCGAGCGCGAAGATTCTTCCACGCCTTGCGCTGATAAAATCGATTGCGCTCAACCTGAGACAGCGGCGCCGCCTGATGCTGCACCCTGAATGCCTCGCGCCGGTGCGCATCGCAGTAACCATCACGCCCACGCACCAGCTCCCGGCAACCTGATTGCCGACACGGCCTTGGCGCGGATACCGGCACTATCGATCATCCGCACGCCGTCGACTGGCTTGCCGCTCGACTGCCGAAGTCAACGCCCGAGTCACATCATTGCTTTCGCGAGCCACATCAATCATCTGCTGCGACTGAATCTTGAACGCATCCAACCACTCGCGCCGCTCCGCGCGATGCTCGCGGACTAAGAACCAAATGAAACCGAACAACGCCGCAATCACCATGCCGCCTAGCCCAAAATCCGCCCATTTGTCCGCGTGCTCTATCGGCATCCAATCCCCTTTTCAGGCATAAAAAAAGCCAGCTCAAATCGCTCTGAGCAGGCTTTGGTGCAATTGTGGGAAAATTTAATGCATTATTGCGTCACCTGTCAAGCGCCTTTTTCAATCTCTCGCCAGTGAATACGCGCAACCGCCTGATTCACCTCGGATTCTAGCCCACGTAATCGGCTAAGCGCCTCACCATAGCGCCCGATCCACACCCGCCGCCAACTGGCCTCGCTGACACCCAGCCCGACAGCCATCTGCCGGCCGCTAATCCGGCGCACGCCTGACCCGTCGCACGCCGGGCAACTCTTTGCTCGCACGAAGCGCGTACCGTGACAACGCGGACACTTATCGTCGACCAGCTCAGACAGCGACAACGCCGCAATCCGCTGCGCCCGATCTACATCATCCACGCCCACCCATTCACGAGCAGACACCCATGCGGCATGCACCACCCCCAACCGCCTCAGCGCCGCCGCATCGCCCATGTATTTCGCCAGCGCCACCAACGTCGCGGCCTCGCCCAATCCCCGCAAATACCCCGCAAACTCCACCGCCTGCAACGCCGGTGCCGACGATCCACCCACACGGCCGAAGTCCACCGCACCCGCTGCCAATCTCCCCAACATCTCCGCCGCCTCAATTCTTGCCACGCTCACCCCCAAGATAAATTAAACACCCAACGCCGACCGCAACCCCGCCAACCCCTTCCGGCTCGCCTCACTGTGTACCGGCCGCATGAACGCCGCGAATTCCGCCGGCGTCGGCGGATGGCTCAAATCCGCATCTCCCGCCCGCCAACGCTTCAAGCCGTCCCTGATCTCAAACTCCGAAAACGGCGTCAGATACGGCGCCCATTCCGCCCGCAGCGCCGCCTGCTTGCCGCCGTCCGCGTAATTCGCCCACCACCAGCGGCGATAGCCTTCGGCCTCGCTAGCCAGAATGCCGAACACCACATCGGTCTTAGGTCGGCCTATCGGCCTAGAACGTCTTGACATCGATCCCCGCCCTGGCGCACGCCGCGCCGTTCACTCGCACATAATCCCCAGACCGCACCGCCAGCACCCGCACCGGCCCAAATCGCTCGGACAGCGCATCCACCAACGCCGCGATTTCCGGCATCATTTCCCGCATCTTGTCCCGCTCCGCATTAGCCCGCTCGGCCTTGGCCGCCTTCTCTTCGGCCACCGCCGCCCGCCGCTCAGCGCTGCGCGCCTTGGCCCGCTCAGCCAACGCCGTCGCCTTGGCAGCTGGATCAACTTCGCTCACTAAATTCCTCCCGCCAGCAGTAAATCCCGACAAACAGCCAGGTAAACCCCCAGCCATCAGGCCGCGTGGAAAGCCACGGCAACGCCGTCCACCGGCCAGGATGCAAATCAAACCTCACCCCCAAACGCTTAACCACGCTTCCCCTCCCGCTTCAACCGCTCTTCCACCTTGCCGTGCAAATACTGCCGGTAATCGCGATAACTGCGACTGCCCGGCCCCGGATAACCATGCTGCTTGGCCCAAGGCCACAGCGCCTCATCGTCGCGCGGCACCATTGCCCACGGCTGCCGCAACTGCGTGACCGTCGCCCCCTGCTCCGCCGCCCGCGTTTGCAGCTCGCGCAGGCGGCCCCGGACAATGCCCAGCGCATAGCCAAACCCCTTGCCCTCGCTGAGCGACTTGGTCCCGGCATACTCGAACTCCGCCCGGGTTGCCCCGGACTGGATCAGCTCGATCAGGTCCGGGTGATTGTGTCTCACGTGCATCATCCCCATCCCAAACCACAACGCGCACACGCTGACGGCGGACAATTCGCTTTCCGCCTCTGTGTCTGGGAATGCGTGTGTTCCTGGTAATTTATTTTGATTATTTAATACTTGGTTATTTAATATGTGTTCATACATATGAACACCCTGTTCATGTATATGAACACCCTGTTCATGTATATGAACACCCTGTTCATGTATATGAACACCTGAGGGAGGAATGCCCACCGAATCCCCCGGTCTAAACTTGACCACGTCTAGATAAAAGTCGGTCGTTCTCGCGAACAACCGCCTATCTTCAGCTCGCCGCACTGTCAACAGACCCAACCCCACCAGCTTCTTGACCCGATTTGAAATCGCACTCTTCAGCCTCAGCCCAAGCATCGGCATTTCGTCGATCAAATGCGCGTAATTCAGCCACACATGATCCTCCAAGCGCGCCGCGCGCGTGTTGGCTTGCCAATCGAAGACGTATTCGAGCAACGCCCAGTCGATCAGATCGGTTGAATCCGCTAAACCGGCCTCAACTACGCCAAGCTGATTGATTTGGATTGAGAATTTCACGCCACATCCCTTAGTCAGCTAGCAAAAACAACAAGCAGCAAGCCGCATGAGCAAGATGCGACAACCCGCTTTCCTGGTCGCATTGCTCACCGTCAGCATATGCTGATAAATGCCGTAAAGCCGCCGCTAAATATCGCCGCTCACCGTCCGGCACAAACTGCCAACCACCCGCTGAATATTTGCTAGCACCGAACATCAGCACTTCGACAACCTTCGTCACGCCAGACCACGGCACTAACGTATAATCCGGCTTACCCGCGTCGAATTTTTTACCCGCCATCACTCCAACACCTCCGCATTCTCCGCCGCCCAATCCGCCAAGCGCCGCAACTGGTCGCCGGCCCAGCAACACGCCAGCGCCACGCCAGCCACCGCCAAGCCCACGGCGCCAACGACCAACCCCGTGGACCGCCAGGCAATCACTCCACTCACCGGCCAACGCCACCAAGCCCACACCGCCAACAAACCCAACTCTATCAACATCCCGCCTCCCGGCCCGAAACCCTCGTTACTTGCACGCGCGGCAGCCGCACCCGCACCCGAAGCGCCGCGTCGTCCAACCGCGCCGCGCCTACACACAACACCACACACAACGACTTTGCCGACACGCTCAGCATGCCCCGCGCAATCGCCGACGATACCGCCGCGCAACGCGCATTCAGCCGCGCGTCCCGCACCCCCAATTTGCCGTACACTCGATCCAGGTGCGTCTGTACGGTTTTCAACGCGATACCCAGCGCCTGGGCAATCACCTTGTCCGGAGCACCCTCGGCCAGCAACGCCAACACCGCCGCCTCACGGGCGGTCAAATCCTGGGCATCCAGCACTTGGGCGCGTACCGGCATCATTGCCACGCCGCCGATCGCATGATCGGAAACCGGTCATGCAACTCCAACCGCTCGCCACGCCGCGCCGCGAACCGCTCTAAATCCGCCAGTGTGGCGGTACGCAGCCTAAATAATCGAATCGGCCGGCCGTTTGGACCAATACCCTGATATTCCACCTGCCCCGGAATCGCATACACCCCAGGCTGACTAGAATTGGCTAACACAAAGGTCCGCTCGCCCACAATCGCCCGATGTTGATACTGATGCTCTTCACTCATACCCACCCCTTGCCGTTGCTACGGCGTCAATTGTCCAAACGTGCTAAGGCAAAGCCCCGATAGCTAAAAACCGGCCCCGCTGTCAGAATGCAATCACCACAACCGCATTGCCCACAACGGAGCCGAAACCATGAAAACCGCTACTTCGCTAATCGTCCGCCAGGCTTGATCTCATCCGCGATAACGGCCACCACGACAGGCCTGAACACCGTGACGATCAACTGAAACAACCAACGCTTAACTTTCAAAAACCCTCCATTCCGCATACAGAGCACAAACATGAAACGAGACTACGACCTCATCCGCCTGATCCTGCTGGCGGCGGAATCCGACGCTCCGCAAACCTTCCCAAACTACGACGCCGAAACCGTCGGCCATCACATTTACCTGCTGTGGCAAGCCGGCCTCGTAGAAGCCATCGACACCTCCCTAGCTTCCGGCCGCCATAAACTCGCCAGCTATCCGCGCCTAACCTGGCACGGCCATGAATTCCTGGACCAGATTCGCGACGACGGCATTTGGCAAAATGCCAAAACCCACGTCATCAAACCCGGCGCCGGCCTTGCCTTCGACCTGCTGACCGCGTGGCTCAAACAAGAAGCCGCTAGCCGTCTAGGATTGAACTTATGAGCACTTCAAAATCGGCCAACAACCGCGCTTCCGCCGGCCCCGCGCCTCTCCCGGACGCCGCCTTCTTCGCCAACACCGCCAGCAAATCGGCCACATGCCCTAGCTTTTCCCGTACCGGAATCGGGCGACGGCTCAAGCACTCCCGCAGCAAAACCAGCTCATCACCCGCCCGATTGACCCGCAGCAACACCGACGCTTCCGAAAACTCCATCGGCAACCCATTGGCCAACGTAAACACCCGAGGCCATACCCGCGTTGTAAGCCCTTCCACCGCGCTAACCGGCACCTTAAGCCACGGACCATCCGCCGCCTCCAGCCGCTGTACCACCGGCCGCAGAACCGCTAATGCCCGCCTAGCCAACCACTGCTTAATCATAAAAACTCCAAAAAAAATGCCCGGCCGACCGCTCGGAACACCGAGCGGCCGAAACCGGGCGAGCTGGGCATCCCTTCCCCCAGGAGGTACGTTGGAAACGTCAATAATCCAAGGCTGATCATGCCGCGCCTCGTTGCTGCATGTAGCCGAGGCGGTAGACAGCATCTTCGCAATCCAGGCTGAAGTAAGCCTCCAGCTTGGCGACGTTGACCACGCCGGGATTAGGAATCTTGCCGATCGCAAACTTTTGCAGCCAATGGAAGGTCACGCCGCTTTCTGCCGCGACGGTTTTGTAGTCGCCGCGCTCGGCAACCAAGGCTTGTAACCGCTCTACGCGTTCGATGATGTTCATGCGCGTAGGCTAGTGAAATTACACTAGCTAGTCAAGCAGCATTTTACTAATCCTCAGATATATCATGCTTGAATGAATGCACAAGAAATCCTCGCGACCAACCTTCGCCGCTTGATGGATCATTACGGTTACTCACAAACGGATGTTGCGGCGAAGGCTGGCGTTTCGCAAAAAAATGTTTCAGACATCCTGCGCGCGCGCGGAAAATTTGGGCCAGGAATAGCGATTGTTCAGGACATTTGCGAGCGGTGTTTTAAGATCACGATTTGGCATATCATGATGCCAAACTGCCCGGATGAACTTTTGTTTAACCACTCAATAGAGAAACTCGTTGATAATTTCATTCACAACGACAAAAAGGGCCGCGATGCAACCCTATCGGTTTCTGAAATTCGCGCTCAAGACTATATCGTTGAGCAAAAAAAAGGATGATCTATGCTAATCAAATGCAAAGAATGCGGAAAAGAAATCAGCTCAAAAGCGGAAAAATGCCCACATTGCGGAGTTAAGCGAAACACCGGCTGCCTTGGCACGCTACTATTGATCCTAGCCGCTTTAGTCGCCTTCACGGCGTATTTATCAAGCGGTTCAAGCAAGCCTTCAAAATCCGCTACCTCCTCAGTCACCCACCAGCAAAATCCACTTAGCCAAGCGCAAAAAGAAAACCTAAAAAATCTAATAAACGAATATATAAAAGCCGGAATTTTTACCAAAATCGACGCAAGCTCAGACACCCCGCACGCCTTTATCGGTCGATCTTTTCAAGTCATCACCATCGACGACAAGCGCACCGCACTGAATTTAGTGAAAGTGCTATACGCCTCCGAACTGGTCACCATTTATGACGGGTTTAGCGGAAAACGGCTAGGGTATTTCGACGGTTATAACTTGAATATGGATTGACCATGAAAAAACAGACCCTATTATTTTTGTTTTTATTAATTAGCTTACTCGCCGGCTGCGCCGCTATGGATCACGGCTTTACCCAAACCTCCAAAATCGTCACCCGCAACGATCAAGGTCAGGACACCCGCTGCGACGTCAGCAACGAGGAAGGCCACTGGCGCAACATTAAACCCGGAGAAGCCTTTGTGCTGCACCGCGACGGCAACCCGGCCGTCGCCAATTGCCAATCGTCCACGCAACACGGCACCGGTAGCGACGACCCGGAATTTAAAACCCGCTTCTTGATTCAAGACCTGATCCTGGACGCCTGTATCATCAGCTGCTGGGTAGACGGGATCGGCAATGCTTTTTTTGACTACTCCGGCTTGATCATTGTGCCGATGACGCCGTAGCCAGCCAGCCGATGGACTTATGCCCCTTTCCATTTAACGGCTACGCCCAGCATTTGGCGGAGCTGGATAAACTGGCGGAAAACCCCTTTCCATCGCCCAATCTGAGCGAGTGCAAAACCTTACTCGACCTTGCCTTGGTACCCCTCGAGCATAGCTTGTCGAACCAACCACGTGCGCTGGCGTTTCTCCGCCCCATTCGTCAAGACTTCCAGCGCCTCCATCGTCGTTCCGCCAATCAGTCCGATCACGCACTCATCAACCACGCGCGCCGGTCGATTCAAATCAACCTGGCCTGCCTGCGCTCCGGCGTCGGCCAATTGCAAGCAAGCAATTCCCTCATCTAACAGCCTAAAAATCCACTCGTACTGCTCGGGCTCCCGCACCGCAAACAGCACGGCATTGATAAAGCACGCCACCGCCGGCACCTGACGAGCCGAAACGCCGCGCGCGACCAGCGCCGCCTCTAAATCAGCCCCGCCCAAGCTATCCAAAATGGCCGCCAAGCCCTGATGGCGGCGTTCGCTTATCTGTGCGCTATCGCTCATTTCCCGCCCCTGCTATCGCACCGCAACCGCGCGGCAATAAAAATTTTACTATCGTTAGTGAAATTTTACTTGACCAACTAAAAAACTAGCAGTATTTTACTACGCAACAAAGCAGCCAGCCTTGTTGACTGACCTCCGACACCTGCCCGGCTCCGGCCGGGCTTTTTTCACACCGGGAGCATTTTATGTTTGGAAAATTATTTAAAACCGCCAAAGCCGTTCACCACCAAAACCTGATGGAAGCCATTGTTGCCGGCTCCATGCTGGTCGCCGCCGCCGACGGGACCGTCGAGAAATCCGAACTCGACAAGCTCGACAAACTTTTAACCAGCAACGAAAACTTGTCGGCATTCAAGCCGGGCGACATTCGTAAAGTCATATCCCGTTATCAGAACGTGCTGGAAGCCGATTTCGGTGTCGGTCAGCAAAAAATGATGAAAGAACTGGCCGACATCAGCGACAACCCGGACCACTGCGAAGAGGTTTTCCTAAACATGCTGGCCATTGCCAAAAGCGACGGCGAAATCGAACCGGGAGAAAAAGCCGTGCTAACCAAAGTCGCTCGCAGCCTAGGCATTAGCTTGGACGAATACGGACTGGCCGCGTGATGTGCATCGTTATAGACATTATTGCCATCGCTTTTTTTCTAGCGTGGATTTGGTTCCGTAAATAAGCCGCCGCCCGGCTCCGGCCGGGCTTTTTTGCAAGCCGCTCGGATTGAGGACTACCTCAGCCAAGCTTTTTAGCCACGCATAACGCCGGGCGGCTTGCCAAAAAACAACGGGAGAAACACATGAACATGAAAGAAGCAAAGCAAGTGTTGATGGACTTAGCCGCCGGAAAGAATCACGGCATTAAGTATGAGCTGTTTGATCATGGAAACGGGTCGTGTTCTCAGAAATGCCACATATATATCCAAAGCCATGGATGGCAAGAAGCGGCGCATTGGGATGAAGCCATCAAAGCCATGCAGGATCAAATATCCGGCAAGCCGTCGATTAGCGAAGACCTGCCGATTTCCAAACCGGAATAACGCCATGAACGACCAACTTAGACGCATTACCGCCAGCGCCTACCAAATCGCGCAGGCCAACGCCATCGCCAATCCAGACCAAGTCCGGCAAATCACCGGCTTGCTGGTCGAGAAAATCTGCGACGGCCTGGACCACGCCGCCGCACTGGAAGCCGCACGCCATCTGGCCCACGACCTGCGCGACAAAAACCGCCGCAGCGCCGCCGTGACCAACTTGCTGGCCGACATCAACCAGCTGGCGCTGTTTCGCCCACAAGCGTTGAACTAGGAGCACCGATGGCCACTTACCGAGAACGCGTCGCCGCCGCCCTAGCAGCCAGCCGGGTAGGCTTAACCAATGCCGAGCTGGAAAAAATTACCGGCATTGCTATCAATAACTGCCACGTAGTCGGCGATAACCTCAAAAAAGCCGGTCACGCCGAGCGCGTTGGCGTTAACGGCTCGCTGCGCTGGCTGATCACGCCAAAAGGCCGCAGCTACTACGCCGGCCTGGGCATCGCCCCGACCGACGAGACCAACAACGACGAATTGGAGGACTACCCATGCGCCGGCTAATCGATTGGATATACCACCACCAGCGCCGCCGCTGGCAACGCCGGCAAGACCGCTTGGAACGGGAAAGCTTAACCTCGATGAGAGCTTGGAAATGAGCTGCTATTGCGACGGCGAACGCCCGAAAATTTATTCAGCGTCTCGCCGCATCGCCCGCAAAGCCCATCGCTGCGACGAATGCTGCCGGACTATCCAACCTGGAGAACGTTACGAATACGTGTTTGGCGTGTGGGACAGACCGGAACAATTTAGGACCTGTCAACACTGCCTAGCGCTACGGAACTACACCAGAGATAACGTGCCCTGCCTATGCTGGATGCACAGCAACATGATCAACGACTGCATCGAAACCTTGCGCGAATACGCCCACGAACTCCCCGGCCTGCTATTTCGCGGATACCGCCTGCAAATCGCGATTACCGGCCGCAAACAAAACAATAGGAATGCCGCATGACCATCAACCAAATCATCACCGCCATTCTTAACCGCGAAGGCGGCTATGTTAACCACCCCGCCGACCGGGGTGGCCCGACTAACTACGGCATCACGCTGAAAACTCTGGAATCCTACCTGGGCCGGGCCTGCACCGCGACGGACGTGCAACAAATCGACCGGCGCACGGCTTACGAAATTTACTATCGGCATTACTACCAAGTGCCGCGGATTTGCGATTTACCCGAAGCGCTGCAACCGGTGCTGACGGACATGGCCGTTAACCACGGCCCCAACCGCGCCGTGATATTGCTACAAGAAGTATTACTGTGCCACGGCAAACCCATCGGCCGCGCCGACGGCCGCATCGGCCAGCAAACCATCGGCGCCGCCCAGCAATGCTGGGACGATCTGGGCAACGATTTACTTCGCACCCTGGTTCAGCGCCGCGTCACATTCTACGAATCCATCGTTAAACACGACGAAACCCAACGCGAATTCCTGCGCGGCTGGATACGCCGCGCCGAGGAATTTCTACCGGAGCGGGAAGCATGAAACGCGGGCCCCGGAACTCTGTGATTTTCGAGCCGCATCACGACGCCGTGATTCGCGTTGCCTACGCTCCCGAAAACTACGGCACCAATCGCGGCGTCAGCCATGCTGCCAAAGTGCTGAGCCTGTCGCTGGATACCGTGCACAACCGAGCGGTGGCGCTCGGAATTTGCGTACCGGGCTACAAAGAAAACCCCAACTGGACCGATGCCGAAAACGCGCTGCTGATCGACAACGCGCATAAACCGCTGCAAACCATTCGCTGCGCTTTGATCGCCGCCGGACACCGCACCACTTCGGTCGCCGCGATCCAGCGCCAGCTGCGCCAGCTGCAGATCAGCCAGCGCCAAGAACGCACTGACGCCGGAATTTACAATCCAGAGACGCTAGCACCTCTGCTGGGACTGAGCGCATCCCGTATCCGGCAGCTGATCCAGACTGGAAAAATTAAAGCGATCCGAGACAAACAGAGCGGCGAGCACCGAATTACCGCGCGGCAATGCAAGGAGTTTATCGTTCATTACCGGCAAAGCCTGGTCGCGCATAAGCTCGATATGTACTGGCTGGTCGACGTACTGACGGGGGCGATTAAATGAATCAGCGTAGCCACGGACAACGTAAACAGTCCGACATCTTCGGACTTAACCGGTTTGGAATCGAAAGCAACCCAACGATTACAGCCGATTTAATTGTCGTTCCGTGTAGCGGCGGCAAGGATAGCCAGGCCTGCATAAAACTGGCAAAAACGACAGGAAAACGTGTTATCGGCGCGTTTTGCGACACTAAATTCGAACACCCGCTAACGTATTCTCACATTGATCGAATGCAAAACTTGTACGGTATAAAAATTTATCGAATTAACGAAGGGTCTAGCGTTCCTGAACAAGTCATTAGACATAGGGAATTCCCCGGTATCCGCCATAGATTTTGCACCAAGAATTTAAAAATCAGGCCATCCAAGCGGTTCTATGAGTCTCTATCGAGAGAAGCAGGACCATTTGAGGTGTGGATAGGGGTTCGCAAAGATGAATCGACGGCCAGAGCGAAGCGCTACTCCGGGTTAATCGGAGATGAGATTTTGTGCCCTCACGAGTTTATGAGCGAATACCCCAAACGCCTAGCCGCGAACGGAGTTATGTTTCGGCTGCCGATCATCGATTGGTCTGCAGACGATGTATTTGATTATCTGGGCGGAGAAGAAAACCCGCTCTACTCACATGGCGCTAAACGCGTAGGCTGCTTTCCCTGCTTAGCTGTCAGCGACGACCAAATGCGCTGGGCGTTTGGACACGATGAATTCGGCAGAAACCAGTGGCGAACCGTGCATTTTCTTGAGCAGAAAATTGGAAAAACTGCTCTCAGAAACGACACTTACAACAGTTGCTCTTTTTGCAACATCTAAAAAAAATGACCCAACCGTCCAACGCCCTGCCGCGCTACTGCTATGGCGACCCGGCCGACATCATCGACCGCGCCGAACAACGCACCTGCGCCGGCTGCGCCCACATCGAACACGCATTCGGCCGCGACTATTGCGGCAAAGCCAAGCCGCTGGGCAAGCGTTGCAAACTATACCAAGCATTAAAACAGGAGAACTCATGAACAACGCCGAACGCAACCATTTGATTTTGGCCGCCACCAAAGCTACCTTTGATCCGCTTTTCGAACAAATTCAAAGAGAAGCCGCCGCATTGGTCGCCAACAAGATTCCGCCGAAATTTATCGAGCTGTTACAAGACGAAGCAGCGTTGCCGTTCTTGCAAAAATTTAGCAACCAATACATCAACATCGCCAGCACACAACCCAACGATAAAAATCAGCTGGTTTATACCATTATGACTAGGCCAGACTTTTTGAAAGTGCTGTGGAGCATACCTGGCTACAGGGGTGAAGGCGCAAAACCTATCAGGGCACCTGGCTTAATTTGCGATTTTCAGACAAAAGATTGTCGAATAGAGCACGACGACTTGCATGCGCTGTATATCAAAACCTGGAGCGATTTATTTACCGCAAACAGCGAATTATCCAAACTGGCCCATAGCTACAACTCCCGCAAAAAATTCGAAACAGACTTCCCCGCTCTGGCAATTTATCTGCCAGAAGCCAAAACCCCGGCCAAACTGCCGATGATTCAAGTCGATAGCGTCAAACAAACTCTTTCTGATCTTGGCATCCCAGCGAGCGCAGCATGACCACCATCCACCTCCACGGCGTCTGGGCCAATACAACCCGCCGCCGCGTCAGTCGCGGCCTGACTTCATACCAAGTCTGGGACCGTGCCGACGGACGCCACTTTGTCGGTGACAAAACCAGCGGCAAACGCCGCACTTTAACGATCAACCAAGCCACCGCCCGCGCCCTGGCTGACATCTACAGCGATACCGATTTTGCTAATCAATGCAAAGCGGCGCTGGATCAAGCGGAGCGAGCGGGCAATCCGAATTTTTACCGGGGATAACGCATGCTCAGCACCCAACTCCACCGCCTAAGCCCAGCGCAAATCCAGGAACTTGCCAGCACCATGCTGGAAGCCTCGATCGGCCACGCCGGCGGCGGCCACTGGCAAGAAACCTTCCGCCGCGCCAAACAGCGCAAAGTCGGCTTGATGCGGCGGATTTACGACCTGCTGCAAACTGCCACAGCCGAGGAAATTGAGGGCATGACTAAAGAATTGATGGGGGATCAATGAATGAGCTGGCTCTTTTCTCAGGCGCTGGTGGCGGCATACTCGGCGGACAATTGCTCGGCTGGCGGACTGTCTGCGCCGTTGAACGTGATGCCTACGCCGCACAAATTCTGGCACAGAGACAAAACGACGGAATCCTGGAACCTTTCCCGATATGGTCTGACGTGTGCACTTTTGACGGAAAGCCGTGGCGCGGACTTGTTGACGTGGTATCGGGAGGATTTCCTTGCCAAGATATTAGCGCCGCCGGAAAAGGGGCCGGCATCGATGGCGCAAAGTCAGGATTGTGGCGACACATGGCACGCATTATCAGTGAAGTTCGACCGAGATTCGTGTTCGTGGAAAATTCACCACTCCTTGTTTCCAACGGACTTATCCGAGTCACAGGTGATCTTTCCTTGCTGGGGTATGTTGCGCAATGGGGAATTATTGGAGCGATCGACGCCGGCCTGGATAACAACCGGAAACGTTTATGGCTTGTTGCCAACGCCGACAGCGACAGACTACAAAGGATCGACGCCACATCAAGTGCAAAGGCGGCACAAAAAAGGCAACGGTCTGACATTGCGCGAATTCTTAGCGAAATACACACAGGCCAACGCTACCGTGTACCCGAATCCTGGATTCTTAGAACAAGCGATGGACTGGCCCATCGGGTGGACCGCACTAGAGCCCTTGGCAACGGACAAGTACCGGCAGTGGCGGCAACAGCATTCAGGGTTTTGACTTCATGAAAACCCTAGACCTCCACGCCGCCACCGACTTGCTCAAGCTCCACCCCAGCACCGTACTGGCCAAAGCCCGCGCCGGCGAAATCCCGGCTGCCAAACCCGGCAAATGCTGGGTGTTTATCGAAGACGATTTGATCGCCTACCTGCGCGGGCTGTACACTTCGCCCCGGCAGGATGCAAGCGAAGAACCAAAACAGGAGGCCGCATGGTCCCGATCTTTAAAAGAACCGGCTCAAATAACTGGTATTACAAGTTTTCGCTTAACGGAAAAACAATATACCGATCTACTGGAACCGCCGAAAAAAGACAAGCGCAAGAAATCGCCGACCGCGCCCGCGCTCAAGCCTACGACGTCACCGTACTTGGCCAAAAGCCGCGCTACATCTGGCAAGACGCGGTAGCTAAATGGCTGTCGGAAAGCGAAAAAAAGTCGATCGACACTGACCGCTATCATTTTAAATGGCTGCGGACGCACTTGGACGACGTGCACCTGGACGAAATCGACGAGGTCAAAATCGACGAAATCATTCAAGCTAAGCTTAAGGTCGCCAGCCCGGTGCGCGTCAATCGCACCACGGAGCTGGTGCGGGCGGTGTTGCGTAAAGCACGGGATGAGTGGAAATGGATAGCCAGCGTGCCGCACATCCGCCGCTTCAAAGAGCGCACCGGTCGGCTGCGCTGGCTCACGCACGAAGAAGCCGAGCGGCTGCTGGCGGAACTGCCACCGCACCAGAGGGCCATGGCGATCTTCACGCTGGCCACCGGCCTGCGCGAAAGCAACGTGACGCATTTGGAATGGTCGCAGATCGACATGCAACGGAAGATCGCCTGGATACACGCCGACCAAGCCAAGGCCGGCAAAACCATCCGGGTACCGCTCAACGCGGACGCGATCGACGTGCTACGGGAACAGATCGGCAAGCATCAAACGCGAGTCTTTACGTATCGCGGCAACCCGATCGAAAAAGCGGGGACGAAGTTTTGGCGGGAAGCGCTGAAACGCGCAGGGATAGACGGCTTTACTTGGCATGGCTTACGCCATACCTGGGCCAGCTGGCACGTGCAAAACGGCACGCCGCTGAATGTGCTGCAGGAATTGGGGGGATGGGCCAGCTATGATATGGTGCAGAGGTATGCCCACCTCGCACCAGATCACCTAGCCGACTTTGCCGCTAACGTTTCCGGACTCGTTGCAAAACCGTTGCAGCCTAAAACAGTGACAAAGCTAAAACAACGCTAAACTCTTGATATGAATGGTGGCGACACCGGGAATCGAACCTGGAACCTCGGGGTTATGAATCCCGCGCTCTAACCGGTTGAGCTATGTCGCCACTGACATCAACTCAAGAGCCGCATAGTGTATGACAAGCTGGTTTTTGTGTCAAACGTTGAAACGGAAATGCATGACATCGCCGTCTTGCACCTTGTACTCTTTACCTTCCAAACGCCATTTTCCAGCATCCTTAGCGCCCTGTTCGCCATTGTAGCTGACAAAATCTTGATAAGAGATCACTTCGGCCCGGATGAAGCCTTTTTCGAAATCGGAGTGGATAACGCCCGCGGCTTGCGGCGCGGTCGCGTTCACGGGAATGGTCCAAGCGCGGACTTCCTTGACGCCGGCTGTGAAATAAGTGGACAAATTCAACAACTGATAGGCGGCGCGAACGACGCGATCCAGCCCTGGTTCATCCAAACCCAGATCCTGCAAAAACTCCTTTTTCTCTTCGTCTTCGAGCTGAGCGATCTCGGCTTCGATTGCTGCGCAGACCGCGACAACCGAGGAGCCTTCCTTTTCCGCGAATGCCCTGACTTGATCCAGCATCGGGTTATCGTCGAAACCGTCGTCCTGTACATTGGCGATGTATAGAGTCGGCTTGATGGTGATCAAGCATAACTCCTTGATCAACTTGACTTCATCGTCACTCAAGCCGAGCGTGCGGACCGGCTCCCCCCGATTCAATTGTTCCAACACCCGCTCCAACACTTCTTTTCGGGCCAATTCGTCCTTGTTTCCGGACTTAGCGATTTTCGCCGCTTTCTGCAATGCCTTTTCGACCGATGCCATATCGGCCAATGCCAATTCGGTATTGATCACCTCAATATCGCCGATCGGATCGACCTTGCCCGCCACGTGAATAACGTTGTCGTCTTCAAAACATCTGACGACATGAACAATGGCATCGGTTTCGCGGATATTTCCCAGAAATTGGTTACCCAAGCCTTCGCCCTTGGACGCACCGGCCACCAGTCCGGCAATATCGACGAATTCTATCGTCGTCGGCAGTATGCGCTCGGGTTTGACGATTTCCGCCAGTTTATCCATGCGCGGATCGGGGACCGGGACCACGCCGACGTTGGGATCGATGGTGCAAAAGGGATAGTTTTCGGCGGCGATCGTGGCTTTGGTCAACGCATTGAATAAAGTCGATTTACCGACGTTGGGCAAGCCAACGATTCCGCAATGAAGTGCCATGGCAATAATTCAGCAGTGATGAGAGTCGATGAAACCCGGCGGGGCCGGAGTACGAAAAGCCCGGAATTATAGCAAGGAATGGGCCAGCAAACATCAGGACAAACGCGGTATCTCGATGCCAAATCTCCGGATGAAAGCCACTGGATTTAAGCGGTCGCCACGAAAACAATGACGGCAATAGCCGCCTAACGCTTAGTAGTTGTAATACCAACGCCCGGTGTCCCAGCGCCAGTGGTAGTTATATCCGCTAGACCAATAGTTATAGAAGGTCGAACGCCAGCGATCCCAATAGCGGTAGTTGCTTTGCAAGGTTTGCCGAGCTTGGGTAGCTTCCTTTAGCAGCGTACGCGCCTCTTTGTCGCCCTTGCTCGCGGTCATGCTCAGCCATTTTTCGGCCTCGCCGGGGTCCGACCCCATTTCGCCCAAGCCGGTCAAGTACAAACGTCCCAGCGCTTTCTGGGCTTCGAAATGCCCGCGCTCGCCGGCGCTGCGCATCCATTCCACGGATTTATGCGTGTTTTGCTTGATGCCATCGCCGCGAAATAACCGTAATGCTAAATCGTAGGCGGCGGAAGGGTCTTTTTCCGCGAGAGCTTCCAGATCAACCATCCGCTGATTGGCGGCTTCCTCCTCCGGACTGCGTTTGGCCGGGTCGAAGCTTGCGTAATTCCTGGGCCGGTCGGCGCAACCGCTTTCGTCGCAAATGGTAACGGTGTTGACGTTTGCAACCGGCGGCGGCGTCTGCGTACACCCCGGCAAAGTCGCGATTTCCCATAGAATTGCTATCCAGAACGATGCTTTCATATTTGTCGGTCTCGTTATCGCGTTAGTTTCTAACTTGAGCTATCATGCCGGCCTATCTTATTTGCTAATCGGCGCGTTAGACAACTGGTTTTCACGTTCACCCCCGTGTATTTTCAAAGAGAATTGACCCACACAACTGAGGAGTTTTTATGAGCAAACGGCCCACTAACAAAATCTGGCTATCGGCTGTCATGGCGACCCTAAGCGGCTGCGCCACGCAACAAGCGGGATTGCAAACGGGCGGCAGCAGCCAAATGGTAACCGGTTCCGCGGGGGGAGCAACCAGTGTGAATGCGAATAAATCCTTGGAGCGTTGCACTACCCCGCTGGGAACCTTGGCCGTCGCCGACGGCCGCTTCAGCGGCTCCAGCAACGTAACTACGGTCGAACCGTTGATTCGGCTGGCGGTGCAACAATCGAATTGCTTTGTTTTGACCTCTATCGGCAACCGCGCCACCCGGGCGCTGATCAATGAAATTACCGGCGAACAGCGCGACTCCGGCGAATACCGCTCAGGCTCCAAGCAACACAAAGGTCAACGCGTCGCCGCCGATTATCTGCTCGATCCGCAAGTCATTGTCGCCAACGAAGCCACGAGCGGCAATAGCAACAACATCGGCGCCGGTCTGGTCGGCATTGGTCTGAGCGCGGCCGGCCTGGGCGCGCTGGGCGCGGCCGCTGGCGCCTTGTCGAACTCGGTGGAGACCAGAACCTCGGATGTGGCATTGACCTTGACGGATATCCGTTCGACGGTACAAGTCGCGATTTCCTCTGGCAGCGCGACCGCCAACAATACCAATTTTTCCGCGGCCGCCGGTATCGGCGGCTGGGGTTATCTGCTCGGAGGCGGGGTCGGCGGCGGTGTCAGTTCCTTCTCGCGCACGCCGGAAGGCCAAGCCATCGCGGCGGCATTCTTCGACGCTTACAACAATATGGTCATCGCCGTACGCAACTATAAAGCGCAAGACGTACAAGACGGTTTGGGTACCGGCGGTTCGTTGAAAGTAAAATAGCGCCAGGCCGGCACTCGTTAAAGGCGCTTAACCGGCGCCTTTTTTATTGCCGCGGCGAATTCAACCGTCTTTGGTCAAACCGTTGGAGTACACCACGATACGGTCCCGGCCGCTGGTTTTGGCTTGATAAAGCGCCAAGTCGGCGCAATGAATGATGTCGTCGATATCGATGGCTTCGTGGGTATCGTGGTAACCGCTATCGACGCAATGCAAACCCACGCTCAACGTGACGCTGACCGATTCCAGCCCGACATGCCAGCGCAAGGTCTTGATTTCCTGCCGGATACGTTCCGCCAACGCGTAGCCGCCCTCGCAGCAAGTATTGGTGAATACCAGCACGAACTCTTCTCCGCCAAACCGAACCAGGATATCGCTGGCCCTGACCAGTTTTTTGAGTGCTTCGGACACCCCTACCAGAACTTCATCCCCAAACAAGTGCCCGTAGAGATCGTTGATGCGCTTGAAGAAATCGATATCCATTACCAGCAGGCAGAAGCTGTTCCGGTAGCGCTTGTGATGCGAGATTGCGATTTCCACTTGGTCGTAAAAGTAGCGGCGATTGTGCAATCCCGTCAGTTGGTCGAGCATCGACATACTGGCGAAATGGTCTTTGAGTTGCTTGGTCTCGGCAACCAATGACTCCAATTGCGAGGTTCTTAGCGCAATCTGCTGATCCATTTGTCGCAGCAATCGCCGAGTCGTTATCAATTGGCCCAACATGTTCTTGTAGATTTCCAGTAAGCGCATATGCCAATCGGTGAAGAAATACGGCAGCGGATGCGAAACGTTCAAGACCCCGATCAATTGCTCGTCGCAAGTAAACACCGGCACACTGATCAACGAACCCGGCATCGCGGCGCTGTCGCTTTCCGAGCTGAAGCGTTCGTCCTCAAGGCAGTTCTGACAATACTGCAATTGCCCGGTCGAAGCGGCCAAACCGATCACGCCGTCCCCGACCTTGAATCGGGTCGTGTCGCCGGCCGGCACCTCCGGCAAGTTCAGTTCGACAAAACTCAGGCCGACCACATTGGTTAACCAGCCATCGCCGTCCACCGCAAAAAAAGAACAACGTTCCATGTCCTGATTTTGGATCAAACTGGCCAAGGCCCGGCGAATCAATTGTTTTTCATCGTCGGCCTGATAGCTGACTTCCGACAGTTCTTTAACGGTCGAAAGCGCGTTGAACAAGTCCACCACCAGATCGTGCATGCCGAATCCGTAAGCACCGCCGTTCGTCCCGGAACCATAACTATTGTCGGCCATCAGTTCCCCATCACGTAGGCCAATTGCTGCATTGCCACCCGGCTTTCCAGCAACTGCTCGGCTATCGCGTTCAACGTCTCGATCGGCAACCGCAACGCCTGACAATTCTGCAAATAAGCGGCCGGCTCGAATTCGACGCCAGAGGCGAACTCCGCGCTGAACCGTCGACAAAGACGTAACAAATCCAACAACGACTGCTCCTGCCCGACATCATCGTGGCGTTGATACTGAGACAAAACCGACTGATACAACTCCGGCAAATGCCATTTTTTTAATAAGGCCGCGCCAATTTGAAAATGACTGAGACCAAACTGACCGCTGACCAAATCGGTCACTCGTTCCGGACCACGCTCGGCGGTGATAAAGATCTGGTTAAGTTGATCCGGCGCCAGAAATCCCAAGGCCAATATACCGATGTCCAATAACAAGCCGCTGGTATATACGGTAGACGGCGCCAAATGTTGCAGCGCGCCTATTTCCGAGGCCAGCTTTTGCGCGGCGACCGCCGTGACCAGGGAACGCATCCAAAAATAGTCGCTTTCGAAAGTTTGACATTTACCGGTATCGAACTGGACGTTAAAAATGACCCCTAACGCCAAGCCCTTGACTAAATCCAGCCCCAAAACCTGAAACACCGCGCTCCGAATGTCGGTAGTCGTCTTGCCTCGCGAAAAATACGCGGAATTAGCCAATCCCAACAGGCGGGCCACTAAACTCGGCGACGTCGAAAGCGCCGCGACCAGGCGGTCAATGGAAATATCCGGCGTGTTAATCGCCTGCAAAATTTGCAAACTGGCTTGGGGCAATACCGGCAAATTTTTTAGCGCCCCGACTTGCAACTGCAAGGTTTCCATCGCATTCACTAGCGTCTATCTCGCGAAAAGCCGGAAATTTTTAGACTGACGACCAATCTGCGATAGTCGTTCTCGGGCAGTGCATCCCGAAAAATCGGCAACCTCTCGACACTTCCGCCATCCGTCCGATAATGCAAAATAGTCAGCATCCGAGTTGTCACCGTAGTTGATTCGATTCGTATCGGCTGAAATGCTTCAAGGTCCGCCGATATTTCCCAGCCGCCGCCCGGAGTATAGCGCAGAAAAAATGGCCGTGTTTTTCGAAACACCCCGCTGTTAACCGCCGTCAAAATCAATAAGCCGGCCGCCGCCAACCGATAGACCAACGGCATGCCGTTCTCAAAGCAAGCGTACAGTGCCGCGGCGTGCAGGCCACACAACAACTTGAGCGCCGATCGCGACTCGCGGACGGCAAACTGCAACGGAGGTTCGAAATTTCGCTTCATTAAAACGATCTCGCGATCAGGCTACGGTAAACTAATAGCGGAATGCCACCTTTAAACTTAAACATGAACACCGATACGATCGACAAACTGCCCGACAATCTTGATCCGCGTGACGAGCATGCCACTCTTTACCCGGCCACCGGGCTAGCCGCGATCGAGGTCATCGGCGCCGACAGCGCCCGGTTTTTGCAAGGTCAGCTGACGTGCGACATTCAGCAGATCAGCGAAACCCAAGCCAGTATCGCGGCTTTTTGCAACGCGAAGGGTCGGGTCATCAGTACCTTGCTGGTGATAAAAAAAACCAACGGCTATTGGTTGGTAATGCCAACCTCGCTAGTCACCCCGGTTATCGAAAAACTGCGCAAATACGTGTTGCGCGCCGCCGTGACTCTCGGCGACGCCAGCGACCGTCTAAGCGTCGCCGGGCTGACGATTGCGGCCGGCCACGAATTCCACTCGCTTCCGTTGCCGGAGAAGGATTGGTCGGTCGGCCACGCACCGCTAACGATAGTCAAACTGCCCGGCCGCCGCCGGTTTTTGATCTTGGAAAAGCACGATAGCGCCATACTAACAGACTTAATTAGCCGACCTGAAACCGATTGGCGCTACCAGGATATGCTTGACGGTTTGCCTTGGTTCGATGCGTCTCAATCCGAACAACACTTGCCGCAAATGCTCAACATCGACGGCCTCGGCGGCATCAGCTTCACCAAAGGCTGTTACACCGGCCAGGAAATCGTCGCCAGAAGCCATTATCTTGGTAAGGTGAAACGGCAATTGCTTGTTGGCGGCTGTGCCGGCGAATTGACGATCGCACCGGGTACACCGGTGTTGGATGGCGACACAGGTCAAACCGTCGGCAGCGTGCTGAGCTCCGCTCACAACGGCGACACCCGCTTGCTGCTGGTATTACACGCGCTTGAAGGCGAGTCAAAACGCTTTATACTTGGCGACGAACATCAGACGCCGCTTAGTTTAATCCTCGCCGAATAGGGCACAGCATCATGCAATTCAAATCCGTCAACGACTTTTTAGCCCATGTCCAAGCGGAACTGGACGCCAATCGTTTGGTGCTGCCGACCCTGCCGGACGTGGCGATCAAGGTTCGCGACGCCGTCAGCAAGGGCGACGTGACCGCGCAAAGTCTGGCCGAGATCATTGCCACCGACGCGGCGATTTCCGCGCGGCTGATACAAGTCGCCAACAGCCCGCTCTATCGCGGGGCGATGGAAATCAAAAACATCCAGATGGCGGTGACTCGCCTGGGTAACAACACCATCCGAACTTTAGTCACCAGCCTGATCATGCAGCAAATGTTCGCCCCCAAATCGGCCTTGCTGGAAAGTTACTTCCGAACGATCTGGGAGCAAGGCGTCAACGTGTCGGCGATCTGCCGGGCACTGGCCGGTTTTGCTCCGCATCTGAACGCCGACGAAGCCATGCTGGCCGGCTTGATACACCAAATCGGCAAATTGCCGATACTCAGCCTGGTCGAGAATATCCCCGAATTTCGCGACAGTCCGTCCCGCCTCGACAAGTTATTGGAAAAAGCCCACCCGCACGTCGGCAAAATCATCATGGACACCTGGCATTTTCCCGAGGAACTTAAACCGGTGCCTTCCGAATACGTCGACTTTCAACGCGACGCGGGTCCGAAAGCCGATTACGTCGATTTAGTGCAAGTCGCGTTTCTGCAAAGCGTGGCCGGCACCGACCACCCGGCCTGCCGGGTCGATTGGCATTCCGTACCGGCCTTCGCCAAGCTCGGACTGGCCGGCGATGCCGAAATTCTCGAAATCGAAGGCGTGTCCGAAGAAATCGAATTAGCTCAATCCCTATTTTTTTAAATCACGATGATAGACCCGCTTGCCGCCGCCCGCTTTCGCCGCTTGGGCACATTAACCATTTTTGCCGTCTACTTCGTGATTCTGGTCGGCGGCATCGTCCGCGCCTCGGGAGCCGGCATGGGCTGCCCGGACTGGCCGACCTGCTTCGGCCAATGGGTACCGCCAACCGACGAAGCGCAGTTACCCGCCAATTATCACGACATCTACGCCCAACGCGGCTACGAGAACACCACTTTCAACCCGGTAAAAACCTGGACCGAATACACTAATCGCTTGATCGGCGCCAGCACCGGCCTGCTGATATTGCTGACCGCCTGGGCTTCGCGCATTTACCTGAAAGGCGACAAGGGGATCTTCTATCTGGCTGTGACGGTGTTTCTGCTGGTGGGCTTCCAGGGTTGGTTGGGATCGGCCGTCGTCGCCAGCAATTTAAAGCCGTTGATGATCACCCTGCACATGTTGTTGGCGCTGGGCATTGTCGCATTGTTGATCTACGCCATCGCCCGCTCGCAACAACCGCTGTTGGCGCAATTGGACGGCGGGTGGCAAACCCCGCGATTCGCGCTCTTGCTGAAAATCGCGATCGGCATGACCTTGCTGCAGGTTGCGATGGGAACCCAAGTCAGGGAATCGGTGGATTTCATCGCTCACCAGCACAGCTATATCGATCGCCAATTCTGGCGGGATAGCTTTCCCATCATTTTTTACGTACACCGCTCGTTCTCGTCGATCATCCTGTTCACCAATCTGTGGTTGGCCTGGCAAATCGTCGCGCACACCTCGCCCGGCAGTCTGTTGCGGCGCATGGCCTATGCCCTGTGCGTTCTGATCGTGACCGCGATTCTGGCCGGCGTCAGCCTAGATCGCCTGGGTTTTCCGGCCACCGCCCAACCGCTACATCTGCTGATGGCGAATCTGATTTTCGGCGCTCAATTTTTCATTTGGATTTGTCTGAAATACGCATCTGGGCGCCCTGCCTAATCCGTGGACGTTTTATCCAAATTATCAATAAGTTAAAAATAAACCCGGCAAACTGAGGTACAATGGTCGAGTGACCCGGTATCAACCGGGGCGATCTCTTTTTTTCCACAGGTAAATTTAATGTCCGAAACCCCCGCCGCCACGCCTTCCTTCAAAGATCTAGCGCTATCCGACCCCATTCTTAAAGCTCTAGAGGGCATCGGTTACGAAACCCCCTCGCCGATTCAGGCCCAAATTATCCCCTTCGTGATGTCCGGCCGCGACGTGTTGGGCCAGGCCCAAACCGGTACCGGCAAGACCGCCGCCTTCGCTTTACCGATTCTGACCCGAATCGATCTGAAACAAAAAGACCCGCAAGCCTTGGTGCTAGCCCCCACCCGGGAGCTGGCCATCCAAGTCGCCGAGGCTTTTCAAAGCTACGCGGCGCATATCAAGGGCTTTCACGTGTTGCCGATTTACGGCGGCCAGGATTACACCAGCCAATTGCGGCAACTGAATCGCGGCGCGCATGTCATCGTCGGCACGCCGGGCCGGGTCATGGATCATATGCGGCGCGGGACTTTGAAACTGGACCAATTGACGACGCTAGTGCTCGACGAAGCCGACGAAATGCTGCGGATGGGCTTCATCGACGACGTCGAATGGATTCTGGAGCAAACCCCGCCGACCCGGCAAACCGCGCTGTTCTCGGCGACGATGCCGGCCGAAATCCGCAAGATCGCCCAGCGCTACCTGAATCAGCCAGAGCAAATCACGATCAAGGTCAAAACCACGACCGCCGAGAACATCCGCCAGCGCTATTGCTTCGTCAACGGCCAACACAAAATGGATGCCTTGACCCGGATTCTGGAAGCCGAGAATTTCGACGGTATGATCATCTTCGTCCGAACTAAGACCGCCACGGTCGAAGTCGCCGAAAAATTGGAAGCGCGCGGCTTTTCCGCCGCCGCGATCAATGGCGACATGTCGCAGGCCCTGCGCGAGCGGGCGATCGATCATCTGAAAAGCGGCAAACTGGATATATTGATTGCCACCGACGTGGCCGCGCGCGGTTTGGACGTGGACCGGATTACTCACGTCGTCAACTATGACATTCCCTACGATACCGAATCCTATGTGCATCGGATCGGCCGTACCGGCCGCGCCGGCCGCACCGGCGACGCGATACTGTTCGTTTCGCCGCGCGAAAAACGCTTGCTGGCCAATATCGAACAAGCCACCCGCCAGAAAGTCGCGGAAATGCAATTGCCCTCCACCGAGTTTATCAATAATGCCCGCGTGATCCGCTTTAAACAGCGGATTACCGACACACTGGCGTCGGCGGAGCTGAGCTTTTTCCACCAACTAATCAGTCAGTACCAAGTCGAACACGACGTACCGGCCATCGACATTGCCGCCGCGCTGGCGCAATTGCTGCAGGGCGACACCCCGCTGCTACTCAAGGACTCGGGGAAAAAACCGGCCCGGCCGGCCGACGACAAACCGCGCGAACGAGGCGAGCGCGGCCCGCAGCGCGAACGCGGCCGAGGCGCCAGTCAAGTCGAAATGGAATTGTTCCGAATTGAAATCGGCCGTAACGACGGCGTCAAACCGGGCAATATTGTCGGTGCGATCGCGAACGAAACCGGCATCGACGGCGAACATATCGCCCGGATTAAAATCGAGGAAACGTATAGCACCGTCGAATTGCCGGCCGGCATGCCCAAGGACTTGTTTCAAGCACTGAAAAAGGTCCGGGTCGTCGGCAAGCCGCTGAATATCTCCCACTTCGACCCGGCAGCCATCAAGAAGGCTAAAAGCAAAAAGCGGGTCGGTTCGCCGTCGAAACGCGCCAAACCGCAGGAATGACCCCGGCGGCGGACCGACCTCCCCCCGGTCAGTCCGCCGAACTGTTGACTTCAACCCGGCCTTGTTCGATGCGGGCCTGAAATACCGGTACCCGCACCGCGGCGTCCTCGAAACAAATCCCGCTCCGCAGACTAAAATGCTGCTTGTACATCGGCGAGGCCACCATCGGCTCACCGCCGATGTCGCCCACCATCCCGCGCGACAATACGTTGGCTTGGCTGAAGGGATCGCGGTTGCCGATCGCGAACACCGCGTTCAAACGGGGCAGAAAAAACAACGCGACTTGCTGGTCGGCCAAGCGGGCGCAAATGCCGGAGTCCGCTTGCAAATCCTCGACTCGGCATACTTCTGTCCAACGGCTCATCAGGCAGCCTCCTCGATCAGTTTAAAATGCTTGCGTTCGTCAGGATCGGCCGGCCGAATTTGACCTCGTTCCTCGACAAACACGACATCGTCGTCGCCCAAATCACTGTTGACGAAGTGCCGGAAACGTTTCAAGCGGGTTTCGTCGGCCAGCGTGGTTTTCCACTCGCATTGATACGTGTCGACGACATGCTGCATTTGCCGCTCCAGATCGGCGGCGATCCCGAGCTTGTCGGCCATCACCACCTCTTTTAAGTAAGCCAAGCCGCCGTCCAGGTTTTCCAGCCACACCGAGGTACGCTGCAAACGCGCGGCGGTGCGCACGTAAAAAATCAGCAACCGGTCGATATAGCGAATCAAGGTTTCCCTGTCCAGATTGGTCGCGAACAGATCGGCGTGGCGCGGCTTCATCCCCCCGTTACCGCACACATACAAGTTCCAACCGTTTTCGGTGGCGATCACGCCGATGTCCTTACCCTGCGCTTCGGCGCATTCGCGGGTGCAACCGGACACCGCCATTTTGATTTTATGCGGCGCCCGCAAGCCTTTGTAGCGATTTTCCAATTCGATCGCCAGACCGACGCTGTCGTCGACGCCGTAGCGGCACCAAGTGCTGCCGACGCAGGATTTCACGGTGCGTAAGGATTTGCCGTAAGCATGACCGGACTCGAAGCCGGCCGCGATCAATTCCCGCCAAATCGCCGGTAATTGCTCGACCCTGGCACCAAACAAATCGACGCGCTGACCGCCGGTGATTTTGGTATACAAACGGTATTTTTTAGCGACTTGGCCGAGCACGATCAACATTTCCGGGGTAATTTCGCCGCCGGCGATGCGCGGAACCACCGAATAAGTGCCGTCTTTTTGGATGTTGGCCAAAAAGGTATCGTTGGTATCCTGCAAACCCACATGCGGTTTTTCCAATATGTAGTCGTTCCAATACGAAGCCAAGATCGAGCCAACCGCTTGCTTGCAGACATCGCATCCCAAGCCGTGTCCGTGCCGGTCCAACAACTCGTCGAAGGTCTTGATCTGGCCGACCATCACCAAATGGTACAAGTTCTGGCGGGTATGCGGAAAATGCTCGCAAAGATCGGTGCTGACCGCGACGCCGAGTTTGGTCAGTTCGCTATCCAGCACAGACTTCAACAAGGCACTGCAACCGCCGCAGCCGGTGGCGGCCTTGGTGGCGGCTTTTAAATCGCCGATGCTGACGCAACCGGCGGCGACGGCATCGCAAATTTGGCCCTTGCTAACGTCGTGACAGGAACAGATTTGGGCACTGGCCGGCAAGGCATCCGCGCCGAGTCCGGCCGGCGCATCGCCGCGCGCCGGTAAAATCAGCGTATCCGGTTGCGCCGGCAGTTCTATACCGTTCAAACAATATTGCAGCAAGGTGCCGTAATCGGCCGCGTCGCCGACCAGCACCGCCCCCAATAAGCGCCGGTTATCCGCGCTGACGACCAGCCGTTTGTAGATTTCGCCGGCACCGTCCTGATAGCTGTAGACCAGCGCACCGGGGGTCCTGGCCTGAGCGTCGCCGATACTCGCGACATCGACCCCCATCAGCTTCAATTTGGTACTCATGTCGGCGCCGGTAAAGGCCGCGTCGGCCTCGGCTAAGTCGGCCAGCACGGTTCTGGCCATCGCGTAACCCGGCGCGACCAAACCGAAGATTTGGCCGTTCCAGCAAGCGCATTCGCCGATCGCGTAAATATCCGGATCGGAAGTCCGGCACTGATTGTCTATCGCAATCCCGCCGCGCGACCCGGCCGCCAGACCGCTGGCGCTAGCTAGTTCATCGCGCGGTCGAATCCCGGCGGAAAACAACACGATATCGGTTTCCAGATGACTGCCGTCCACAAAGGTCATCCGGTGCAAGGCCGTTTCGCCGTCGATGATCGCGGTGGTGTTTTTATTCAAATGGGTAACGACGCCCAAGGCCTCGATTTTCCGCTTCAACATCGCGGCACCGCCGTCGTCGAGTTGCACCGCCATCAGCCGCGAGGCGAATTCGACGACATGGGTTTCCAAGCCTAAATCCTTCAAGGCCTTGGCGGCTTCCAATCCCAACAACCCGCCGCCGATCACGGCACCGATTCGGGATTCGGCGGCGGCGGCCTTGATGGCCTCCAAATCTTCTATCGTGCGATACACCAGACAACGCGGGCGATCCCGGCCGGCGATCAGCGGTACGAACGGATAGGAACCGGTCGCCAAGACCAGTTTGTCGTATTGGATGATCTGGCCGTTTGCGGAAATCACGTGTTTCCGCTGGCGATCGATACCGATCGCTCTGTCGCCCAGATGGATCTCGATACCGTGCCGTTCGAAAAAGCCTGTCTCGACCAACGACAAATCGTCGGCGGTCTTACCGGCGAAGAAGGCCGATAAATGCACCCGATCGTAAGCCGGCCTCGGCTCCTCGCAAAACGTCACCACACGGTAGCGGCCAGCGATTTCGCTTTCGACCAAGCCGGTTAAAAAATGCTGGCCGACCATACCGTTACCGATCACGACCAAGGTTTGTTGCGTGCTCATCCGCGACTCCTGTTAATTGGGCTGAATTGCTCCGAATCCGCTCACTTTGCGAACGAACTCGGGTACAGTCGTCGTGGAAACTTTTGTTCAGGCCAAAAAAAAGGCGCCCTGGCGAATGATTAACATCATTCGCGCAGGACGCCTTTGTCCAGGTCTAATACGGGGGCAAGTCCAACGACGAGACTTGACTAGTATCAATCAAATTCCATGCCACAACTCTCTTTCTATTGATTTACAACGATTTTATAAAATTCACGGCGCTCGACCGCGACGATCAGCGCACCCAAACAATGCAAACCAACAAAATATTCGCACCAAACTGGCCCACGATTGACCAAGACCCATGCCCAATGTCCAACGCTTCCCTCTCCGTCTATCGCTTGAGCACACGGTCGCGCGGCCGTATCAACACCGCAACCGTCTTGACTCGTTGAAGTCGCTGGCATGCAATCTGCTTTCCGCTTACCAAATTCAATCGTTCGGATCTTTCATGACTTTTACGCCGTTCAAGTTACTGTCGCTACAAGGCAAGGCCAAAGTGCTACACATGAGCTGGATGGCCTTTTTCATCAGCTTCGTGGTCTGGTTTAACCATGCTTCGCTGCTGGTTTTGATTCAGCAAGACCTGGGCATCAGTCAAACCGAAATCGACATTTTGTTGCTACTGAACGTGGCGCTGACGATTCCCGCCAGAGTCGCGACCGGCATGCTGGTGGACCGGTTTGGTGCAAAAATCAGCTACAGCGTGTTGTTGGCGGTTTGTAGCATTCCGTGCTTTATGTTCGCCGCCGCCGACAATTTCGCAGAATTGGCTTGGTCGCGATTCTTGCTAGGGTTTATCGGTGCCGGTTTCGTGGTTGGCGTGCGTATCATCGGCGACTGGTTTCCGGCCAGCCAGGTCGGCACCGCCGAAGGTATTTATGCCGGCTGGGGCAATTTCGGCTCGGCATTCGCGGCCATTTTTCTGCCAGGCCTGGCGTTTTATTTCGGCGCAGAGCACGGCTGGCGCTACGCGGTGGCGCTAACCGGCGCAATCGCGCTGCTTTACTCGATCGTTTATTACTTTAGCGTGGAGAATTTGCCTCCGGAATTGGCCGGCCTGAAAACCCGACGTCCGCTGGCGATGGAAGTCTCCAGCATCCGCGATCTGTTTTTGTATATGTTCAGCCTGATACCGTTGTACGCGACGATTTCGCTACTGGCCTGGAAGCTGGCGATGCCGGCAACGCCGGTGTTGAGCCAGGATTGGCATCTGGGAATCCAGTTGACGGTGTGGCTGCTGTTTCTGGCTCACGCTCATCAACTCGTCAACAACAACGCCGACAAACTGAGCGCCCCCATTCCCAGCATCCACCATTACCGCTACCAGCAAGTGTTCATACTAGCGATCGCGTATCTGGTCACGTTCGGGTCCAAATTGGCGGTGCTATCGATGTTACCGATGTTTTTTTTCCATACCTTTCACGAGACCCAGGGCATAGACATGCTTGATGCCGGCCTGCTGGCCTCCAGCTTCGTGGTGACCAATGTCGTCGCCCGGCCGGCCGGCGGCTGGCTCAGCGACAAGATCGGCCGCAAACTCTCGTTGACGCTGTTCGTGGCCGGACTTGCGGTCGGCTATCTGGCGATGGCCTGGATTTCGCCGGACTGGTCCATCGCCTTGAGCGTGGCCGTCACGTTGATTTGTTCGGTGTTCATGCAAGCGGCCGAAGGCGCCATCTTTGCGTTCGTGCCGTTGATCAAGCGTTCAATCACCGGCGAAGTCGCCGGTATCATCGGCGCTTACGGTAATGCCGGCGCCATCGTGTTTCTAATCTTGCTGACCTTCGTCTCCACATTCAGCTTTTTTCTGATGTTGGGCGGCGCGTGCGCGATCCTACTCGGGTTGATTTATTTTCTAAGGGAACCAAAAAACTTTATCACCGAAATCATGCCGGACGGCAGCTTGGTACAAATCGAGCTGGATTGACGATGACAGTGTTGAATGTCTTAGTCGTGGACGAATTCGACAGCGACCGCGTGCTGGAACGCACACTACGCCAACACGGCTGCGAAGTCGCCACGTTGAAGCTGCAGGAGTTGGATATGCTGCGCATCGTGCAAACCTTGCACCCGGACGTGGTGGTACTCAATCTTTACACCCCTACCGAGCCGATTCTGAAAACCATCGTCGAAATCAATCAGAGCTATTCGTTGCCGGTGGTGATGTTTGCGGAGGACCAGCAAACCGAAACCATCAACAAAGTCATCAAGGCCGGCGTCAGCGCTTACATTGTGGACGGCCTGGAAGCGAAACGCATCAAATCCATCGTCGATATCGCAATCGCCCGTTTCAAGGAACATCAGGCGCTCAAGGACGAATTAAAAAAAACCAAGACCCAATTGGAAGATCGCAAGCTGGTGGACCGCGCAAAAGCGATCCTGATGAAATCGCAGGGCTTTAGCGAAGAACAGGCTTACCATGCCTTGCGTAAATTGGCGATGGACCGCAACATGGCAATCGGCGAAATGGCGAAGAACGTGATTTCGATGGCCGAACTGTTCAAGTAGAGTCACCTCTACGAGCCAAGAACTACGCTAGTCTCCTTGCTCAGCGTATCGCCTTACCGGAAACTGGTTGGACACCCGACTCCCGCCCCGCCGAATGGCGGCTCCGATAGATTATCGGCCCGAATACTGGGAGACAAACCTAGTGATATCAATAAGACACCCGCCACCACTAGCACTACCCGGCTAATTCCTGCAACTACTCGATTTCGACTACTTATCAACATGAACAGCTCCTAGAAATCATTGAAAACCAAACGTTTACGCAGCAGCTTAGCCGCCGCAAAAAACGAGGCACCGGAACAGTTGCAGTATAATCGATTCGCTACCATCAAGCCCGCCAAAAAATCGGTCGCACCGTTTGACATCGCTGAAAATGATGGCGTTGAACAGCCACCTGTCAACTGAGCAAAAATGCTAACACGTTTTTTGACTTTCGTGTACATTGAAGCCAAATTCGGTAAACAGTCCCGACCTATCGGCCAAGCCTCTTTAGTTTTAATCGATTCCTAATGGTTTATTCATTCGGGATTCAGCTTGCGTGACTAGACTTTTCCTTAACAATCTTGAAATGGAGTCATCATGTTGAAAACCACGCTGGTAGTCTGCGTCGGATTCGTTTTTCCTAATTTTGCGATGGCCGACGACCACGGGCACGGGCACCGCAAACACGGTCACCATCATCGCGAGCCGGTCGTCGTGGAGCACGTTTACCGCCCGGCTCCCGCATTACAACCGCGTTACGCGCAAATGCCCGGCACTAATCCAAGCAATGATCGACGTTCGACCGAAGGCTTGGTTGGCGGCGCGCTCGGTAGCGCGGTCGGCTACGAAATCAGCAAGGGTGATCCGCTGGGCGCGGGTTTGGGCGCTGCCGCCGGCGCGTGGATAGGCAACGGCATCGGCCGCTAAGCCTTGATAGATCAAAACCGCTTTCGCGGCACTAAAGTTCGGGAGGGAGTCTTGAAAACTAAAACATCCAAAGTATCGGCCGGGCATTTGGCCGTAGAGAGACTGTTGAACGTACTGTTGTTTTTTATCGTGTTTTACTACAGTTACTACGTATTTTGCTTGACCTAATTCGGCCGAAATACTCGCACCTCTCGCCCCGCCAGACAGCCGGACAACACGGCTGTCAAGGCGACTGATCTTGCAAATAGCTGTCGACCGCTACACGGCTATCGGCCGGCAGTTTCTTGGACTTCAAGGTTTGTTTTAATTTTGCCTGCAGTCGCGCCAGCAACCTGGGCTGGTCCACCAGCTTATCCATCAGTGTTTGTAGGGCGCTGAAGGCATTGAATCGAACCGCTTCGTCAGGGTCGTTCAATGCCGCTATCAAGGCATCGTAGACCGGCAGCGCTGGTTGATCGAAATAACCCAGACTTTCCGCCGCCGCCGCACGAACTTTCCCGACTCGATCTTGCCGCAAGGCTTCCAATAGATAGCGACCGGCCTCCGGAGTCGGATAGGCCGCCAGTTGTTGAGCGCCTGCGATACGTTGCGCGGGATCGTGATCGCCGAGCCACTGTCTGGCGGTTTCCACCTGTTCGAGGTCGACACTCTCTTCTTCGGCGATCTGCTCCGGGGTAGACGCTCCACCGCCGGATTCGGCTGACGAAGCAAGCTGGTGCAAGTCCGGCATGGACCGGGACGCCTGAATTGGAACTCCTCCCGCCGCCGGGCAAGGCCGAACGACGCGGACCTGTTGCCAAATCGGCAACAGGCCCAATGCGAGATAAGGCGCCATAAGCAACGCCCCAACCAGGACTAGCGACACTCTCACGCCGATGGCGGCAGGTCGCGCGGCACCTGCCTCAAGCAATCAAGGCGCTTGCAAAGTGCCGTTGGCCGTCGTTGCCGTCGGCGTGGAATTCGGGCAAGCCGGCTGCGACCAGGCGTCCCAATAGCCGCCGGTTCCAGTCAGAATCAATTCGTCGCCCTTGGCCGCGCCGGTCAACGCCGTTTGTGCGGTACCGGCGGCATTCATGTTGGACGTGGTGATGCCGGTACCGGCCGGATGCATGCCCAATGCTTCGCGAACCCGCCAAGCGTAGGCATGATCGCGGCAGGAGGTATCGCCGGAGACGCCGATTGCGCCGACTTTATGGCCACCACTATAGATAGCCAATCCGCCGCCGAATACGTTCACCCCGCCGACCCGTTTGTTTTTCAAAGGATCGCTGTTAGTGCCGTAGGCATTCGGACTGCCCGCGTAAGCCCGGCTGGCATCAACCGGATTGCTGTGCTGTAGACCGTACAAACTGCCGCCAGGCTGCACCGCCGAGTACAAGTTACCGGTGGAGATGGCGTAGCCGTCCAGACTGAAGGCGTTGGCGGTAAAGGCTTTTTGAGCCGAAATGACCCGACTGCCGAGCCATTCGGAGTTACCTGCCGCCGAGCCGGTAGTGCCGCTGGTGGCGACGTGGCACACCTTGCCGGTCTCGTCGACCACGGTCACCCACATATTCAGTCCATAACCTCCAGTGCTTGCGGCTTCCGCGGCACTGATCGCGTCGGTCAACGCCGAGCGCGAAACATCGCTGCAAGCCGCGGAAACGGTTTGCGCGGACAATACCAGCGCGGCGCTACCCAGGCTTAAGGCCAACAGTTTTTTTGTTTTCATAGTTGCTTCTCTCGTTATTTGATTATTCTGGAATGGCCCCGCGCGTTGAGCGGGAATTTATTTATAGCAAAGGCCCGCCATCCTGTCTAACGGTTTAGCTGGCGCTAATATTGCGACATCCACGGCGCGCACAACACCAATACTAGCGCCGCGAACAACCCGGCGACGACATCGTCCAACATGATGCCCAAACCACCGTGGACGCGACGGTCCAGCCAGCCGATCGGCCAAGGCTTGGCGATGTCGAAAAATCTGAACAACGCAAAACCCAGCGCCAAGTTCCGCCACGAAAACGGCACCCAGGCCATCGCCAACAACAAGCCGGCGATTTCGTCCCAAACGATGCCGCCGAAATCGTGAACTTGCAGGCGCGCGGCGGCGTAATCGCACAAATGAATGCCGACCGCGATGACTACCGCCGTCGCCAACCAGTAGCCCCAAAAACCGGTTTGCAACAAGGCCGCGTAAACCGGCACGGCCGCCAACGTGCCGAAGGTCCCCGGCGCGCGCTTGGCCAAGCCGGCGCCGAAACCGAACGCCAAGAATAGCCTGACATCGCGCAAGATGTCGCCTGCCGATAAGCCAGCCTTACCGTAGGACGCTCTAAAGAAAATGCTCATAACCGGTAAACTCCAACAATTCGATAGACCCGGCGCGGCGCAGACGGAGGCCGGATTCGACTTCGATGACGCCGATTTTCCGGCAACCGGCCGGTAGCGCGGCGGACCGATCCGGTGGCACCGTAAAGCAAAGTTGATAGTCGTCGCCGGCGGTGAGCGGTAGCCGCCAGTCGCCGGTTTCGGCCAAATAGGCGTCCATCGCATCGGAAAACGCCAAGGCCGACCAGTCCAGACAGGCGCCGACCCCGCTTTGCGTCAAAATATGCCCCAAATCGGCCGCCAATCCGTCGGAAATATCGATACAGGCGTGAGCGATGCCCCGCAACGCCAACCCCAGTTCGACTCTAGGCTCGGGCCGATGAAAACAGCGTAGTGGGATTTCAGGGAACGCGCAGCGATAACCTTGCTTGATCTTCAAACCCAACCCGGCATCGCCGACAGGTCCGCTCAGATACACAAAATCGCCAACGTTGGCCGCCGAGCGGGTCAACGCCGCCCCGCTCGGCACCGTGCCCATCGCCTGCACGGTCAGCGTCAACGGTCCCGACGTGGTATCGCCGCCGATCAAATCGACATTAAAGCGGCGAGCCAGCGTCAAAAAACCGCGCGAAAACGCTTCCAACCAAGTCGGCTCCACTTTGGGCAGGGTTAAGGCCAAGGTCACCGCAAACGGCTCTGCACCCATCGCCGCCAAATCGCTGAGGTTCACGGCCAGCAACTTGTGACCCAAATCCTCGGGCGCGGCATCGGCGAAGAAATGCACGTTTTCGACCATGGTGTCGGCGGTGATCGCCAAGTGCTCGCCGGGCGGCAGACTCATCAGCGCGCAGTCGTCGCCGATTCCGAGTTTGTTGTGAGGATGGCGCGGCGCGTCCGCCGCGAAATAACGGCGAATCAGATCGAATTCGCCTAGTCGTTCAGGCATGAGCCACCCAAGAAATCGCCATCGCACCGGTCGTCAGACTTTCGGCAACCCTTGCTTCTGCTTAGCGGCGATTTCGACCGCTCGCTGAGTCTGGGAAACTTTGTCAAGAATGCCGTTGACGTATTTGTGGCTACCTTCCGCGCCGAAACACTTGGCCAAGTTAACGGCTTCGTTAATGATGACTTTGTACGGCGTTTCCAACCGGTAAATCAACTCGTAAGCGCCTATCCGCAATATCGCTCGCTCAACCGGATCGATTTTTTCGATGGGCCGATCGACAAAACCGGCCAACGCCGCATCGACGACATCCAGTTGTGTTGGCACGCCGTGAAAAATCTCGTTGAAATAGCTTTTCTGCGCACCCTTCAGATGCTCTTCTTCCAGGAAATAGGTTTCGATGCGGCTCAGGCTATCGCCCGACATCTGCCATTGATACAGCGCCTGAACCGCGCATTTTCTGGCGTTGGTTTTGGCTTGACTCATTAAAGGCTCAGGTTGTTGAACAGGCTGACCATTTCGATGGCGGACATCGCCGCTTCGGCGCCCTTGTTGCCGGCCTTGGTGCCGGCCCGCTCGATGGCTTGTTCGATGCTGTCGACCGTCAACACGCCGAAGCTGACCGGCACGTCGTACTGCAACGCAACTTGGGCGATGCCCTTGACGCATTCGCCGGCCACATATTCGAAATGCGGCGTCCCGCCGCGAATCACCGCGCCCAGTACGATGATCGCATCGTATTTTTTCGCGGCCGCGATGCGTTGCACCGCCACCGGCAATTCGAAAGCGCCCGGCACTTTGATCAACTTGATATCGGCTTCGGCGGCGCCGTGGCGGACCAACGCGTCGATGGCGCCGGCTTCCAACTGGCCGACGATGAAGCTGTTGAAACGCGAGGAAACGATGCAAAACTTGCCGCCCTGGGCCGACAAATGACCTTCTACGATACTGACTGACATAACTTATCCAATAGGGTTGAGCGATGACGACGCGGCGGCCGGCACCGGAACACCGGCCGCCGCGCAAATAAAAAGGCCGCTAATTTTACGCGGTTTCGGCGTGCGGCGCCCCGAAAAATCGCGATCAAACGCCGAACTCGACTTGCTCGACGATCTCCAGATCGAAACCGGCCAGACCGATGTAATTTTTCTTGGCACCCATCACCTTCAGGCGACGCACGCCCAAATCGGCCAAGATTCGCGAACCGGTACCGGTGGTGCGCCAGCCGACTTCGGCGCTGGCTTGGCTTTTGATGCCGTTGTCCTGCATCTGGTAAGCATGGATTAATTCGACCAGTGCCTTGTTGTTCTCGTTCTGGCGAATCAATACCAGCACGCCGCGCCCGGCTTCGGCGATCCGCCGCATGGCCTCGCGGATCGGCAGACTGCAATCGCTACGCTTGGAGCAAAACAAATCGTCGACGACGTTGCGGGCATGTACTCTGACCAGGACCGGTTCCTCGCCGGCGACCTCACCCAGCACCAGAGCCAGATGCACGTTGTCGTCGTTACGATCTTGATAAGCGTAGAGTCGAAAATCGCCGAACTCGGTCGGATACGCGCATTCGGCAATCCGCTCCAAGGTGTTTTCGTGCTTGATCCGATAATGGATCAAATCGGCGATCGTGCCGATTTTCAGATTGTGCTGCTCGGCGAAGGCCTCCAAATCGGGACGACGCGCCATCGAACCGTCGTCGTTCAGAATTTCGACGATAACCGCCGCCGGCTCGACGCCGGCCAGGCGCGCCAGATCGCAACCGGCCTCGGTATGACCGGCTCGATTCAACACGCCGCCGGCTTGAGCCATCAACGGAAAAATATGGCCGGGTTGCACCAAGTCGCCGGGCTGGGCGCTAGGCGCGACCGCGCGTTGCACGGTCAAGGCCCGGTCGGCGGCGGAAATGCCGGTGGTCACGCCCTCGGCCGCCTCGATCGATACCGTAAAATTGGTCGTGTACGGGGTTTTGTTATCGTTGACCATCAGCGGCAAGCGCAATTGTTGGCAGCGCTCGCGGGTCAAGGTCAGACAGATCAAGCCCCGGCCGTATTTGGCCATGAAATTGATGTCCTCCGGGCGGGCAAACGCGGCGGCCATCAATAAATCGCCCTCGTTTTCCCTATCCTCGTCGTCCATGATGATGACCATTTTGCCGCGTCGCAGGTCTTCGATAATCTCTTCGGTTGTGTTCATTGCATGAATCCTGCGTTATGTAACAAAGCTTCGGTGACGCCACCGCCGCAACGAGCCCCCGCTTCGCCCTTCATCAGTCGCTCCAGGTAACGGGCCAGCAAATCGACTTCCAGGTTAACGTTGCCGCCGACTTCAATCTGGCCGAGCGTGGTTTCGGCCAAGGTATGCGGCACGATGTTGACCGAAAAAAAAGCGCCGTCGACGCTGTTGACGGTCAGACTGATGCCGTCGATGCAAATCGAACCTTTCTCGGCGATATATTTAGCCAGCTCATCGGGCGCCTTAAACTTGAAGCGGATCGACCGGCCGTCAGGCTGCTTTTCGACGACGCCGCCGATGCCGTCCACGTGGCCGCTGACGATGTGACCGCCAAGGCGGCTGGACGGCATCAGCGCCAGTTCCAGGTTGACCGGGGTGCCGGCCACGGCATTTCTCAAGGTGGTTCGCGACAAGGTTTCGTTGGACACGTCGGCGACGAAATGGTGTTCGCCCAACTCAACCGCCGTCAGGCAGACGCCGTTGACGGCAATGCTGTCGCCGAGCGCGGCACCCGCCAGCGACAATTTGCCGGTGTGTATTTGCAGACGGCAGTCTCCGCCGCGAGCCTGTATCGCCGAGATTCGGCCGACCGCCAGGATGATTCCGGTAAACATGATCAAATTCCGGTGAACTTAAGAGATGACTATATCAGGCTTCGCAGCGATAACGCAGCCGTAGATCGGGACCCACTTGGCGAGTTTCCAACAAACGTAAGGATTTTTTGTCCGCCAGACTTTGCAGGCTGGGTAAATGAAACAAGCCCAATCCTTCGCTGCCCAATATGCAGGGCGCCAGGTAAAACAACCATTCGTCGACCAGTCCGCTGTCCAACAAGGCGCCATTCAGGGTCGCGCCGGCTTCGACCCAGACGCTGTTGATTTGCTGCTCGGCCAACAAACGAAAGGCTTGCCGCAAATCGACATGTCCGCCGCTGGCGCCGATCTGAAAAATCCGACAGCCGACCGCGCGCAAGCGATCGGCCTTCTCGGTGTCTTGGCTGCAAGTCAAAACCCAGACCTCGGTCCCGGCCTCGAACAGCTTGGCGGTCGGCGGCAAACGCAAGCCGGAATCCAACACCACCTTGACCGGCTGTTCCGCATCGAAATCCACACGGGCGCTCATGCGCGGGTCGTCGGCCAGCACCGTCGCTATGCCGGTAACGATGGCGCTGCTGGCGGCCCGCCAGCGCTGGACGTCGGCGCGAGCTTGCGGAGACGTGATCCATTGACTTTCGCCGCTGGCCATCGCGGTGCGGCCATCCAAACTCATCGCCAGTTTACTGCGTATCCACGGCAAACCGAGTCGCATCCGTTTGAAAAAGCCTGGATTGAGCTTTTCGGCTTCCTGTTGCAGCACGCCGCAAACGACTTCGACGCCGGCGTCGCGCAATTTTTGCAGGCCGCGTCCGGCCACCAGCGGATTGGGATCCACCATCGCCACGACGACCCTGGCAATGCCGGCGGCCAACAAGGCGTCGGTACACGGGCCGGTCTTACCGTGATGGCTACATGGCTCCAAGGTCACGTAAGCGGTCGCGCCGCGCGCATCGGGGGTTTTATTCAGCGCGTCGACTTCGGCATGAGCAAATCCGGCCCGCTGAGTCCAGCCCTCGCTCAGAACCTCGCCGTTTTTGACCAATACGCAACCGACATGGGGATTGGGATCGGTGGTATACAGCCCGCGCTCGGCCAATTTGACCGCGCGCGCCATGAAATAGGCGTCCGAACTAGCCTGGATCATGTTGCTGCAGTGTCTCTATCATCCGGGTGAATTCGCTGACATCCTGAAAACTGCGATAGACCGAGGCGAAACGCACGAAGGCGACGTGATCGAGCTGACTGAGTTCCTGCATCACCAGTTCGCCCAGCGCCAGCGCCGGTATTTCCCGCTCGCCGCGGGTAACCAGTACTTTCTTGATCCGGCTGATCGCCGCTTCGACCGCATCGACTTGAACCGGCCGCTTTTCCAAAGCGCGTAGCATGCCGGCCCGCAATTTATTTTCGTCGAAACTCTGCCTAGCTCCGCTGCGCTTGACAATGCGTGGCAGCGCCAATTCAACCACTTCGAAGGTGGTAAAGCGCTCCTTGCAAGCCACGCACTCGCGGCGGCGCTTGACCTGATCGCCATCGTCCGCCAGGCGGGTATCGATGACGCGGGTATCCTGCGCGGCACAAAACGGACAACGCATATCGGCAAACTATCTAGGCTAAAAGTCGGCCATTCTATTACAGAACGGGGTTATCTCGAAATCGTTCGCTCAAGACACCCCGCGATCCGGCAGAATTCCGTCGGCGATCGAGCGGATATGTACGTCGCGTTGCGGATAAGGAATCTCGATATGATGGGATTGCAACGCGTTGTAAATGCCGACGTGCAGTTGATGGGTCACCGTTGCCCGCTCGGCGAGTTCGCTGACAAACACTTGGATTTTGAAATCCAGCGAACTTTCGCCGAAACCGACGAAATTCACTGCAGGCTCCGGCTCAGGCAACACCAGCTCGGTTGCCTTGATGGCCTCGCGCAAAATCCGCTCGACGATCTCGATGTCGCTGCCGTAGGCGACGCTGACCGGAACCATCACCCGCGTCACGGTATCGGACAAAGTCCAGTTGATCAATCGGTCGGTGATGAAGGTTTTGTTCGGCACCACCAATTCCTTGCGATCCCAATCGACGATATGGGTCGCGCGCATTTGAATGCGGCTGACCCGACCGGTCACATCGCCAACCGTGACGGTATCGCCAACCCGGATGGGCCGCTCGAACAGCAAGATGATACCCGATACCATGTTGGCGAAAATCTCCTGCAAGCCGAAACCCAAGCCCACCGATAGCGCCGCCACCAGCCATTGCACTTGCGACCAACTGCCGCCGAGTTCATTGGCCACGGCCAGAAAGGTAATCGCGGTCAACGTGTAACGCACCAGTTGAATCAAGGCGTAGCGGCTGCCGGCCGTCATCGCGAATTTGCCGACTGTCAGCAGATCGACCAAAGCGGGAAAATTGCTGGCAAACACAAACGCCAAACCGCCGTAGAGCAAGCAGATCAACAAATTAATCAACGTCACCGGTTGCTGCGCGTCCTTGCCGTCGATCATCTGCCCGTATTGCCAGAGCACGACGTTATCGAACACCGAAAAGGCCGGCAAAATATCGCTCCAGATCGCCCAGAAGCCGACCAGCATCGTCGCCATGACCAGCGTTGTCAGCAATTTGCGTCCCTGCTGATTGATCTTGGTGATGTCCAATAAGTCCTTGTCGGGCGCGAAGGCCTCGTCGGCGGCGCTACTGGTTTGCACTTGCTCGGCCTGCTTGCGCTTTTGCTTGGCGTTGCGCAAGGCCAGTTGGCGCTCGGTGTGCCGAAACCAGCGTAAGATCAGCGCATACAACAACGCGGTCGCGAACATCAACCGCAGGCTGTAAACCAGTTTTTCGTAAAGTTCCAGCGCGCTTTGGTAATAACCCGCCACCGCGAAACCGACGATGACCAACGGTGTCAATACCGCGATCGCGTACCAAACGAAGCGCAAGCGGCTCAGCCAGCCGTGCGACAGCCGGTAAAAACTCTTGGCCAAACCGGTTTGCGGATGGGCCAGGCAATGAAACACATAGGTAAACGCCAGCATCAGCACAATCAGCGCGGTGCGTCCCAACGCATAGCTGTGCTCCGAAAACAAATCGCTACCGGTCATCGCGGTCACGAAAACGCTGGGCACCAGCAAAAAACGCAACCATTTGATCTGGCGGTACAGCAACTGCGCGACTTGGTTGGGCCATTGAAACAAGGTTTCCGCGACCCCGGACGGCTTGAACAAGCGAAACGAAAATTGCACCACGCACAAGGCCGACGCAGTGGAAAGCAATCCTTCGGCAAACGAGCGGCTGAAAAAATCGGCACGGGCGTTCAATGCCAGCACGCCGCCTATCCACGCCATCAGCAACGCACCGTACAAGGACAGCAGCCCCAGGTAAACCAGTGCCGACAAAGTTTCACCGACACTGGCGTTGGCGGCATTGCCGCGCAGCAAGGTTTCCAGCCGAAGTTTGACCGACTTGCGAAACCGCCAGTGCAGCAAAACGATCGCCAAGCCGACCAGCACCGATACCGGATTATGAACCAGGCCATCCCAAAATCCCTGAGCGACTTGCCGCCAATTACCGGGGTCAAAAAACCAAAAGACCGAGTGCACAATATCCTTTAGATACTGCTGATCGATAACCGGCGCACTCGGCACCCATAGCAAACGCTGATCGAGGTAGGCGCCGAATTTATCGGCGATACCCAGCATTTGCTGCAAACTGAAATCGACGTCGCCCAACACGCGGGCGTATTCGGTGTTAGCCCCGGCCAAGCGAACCACCAAATCCTTCTGGTCGTTCAATAACAGGCGCAACTCGGCACGGATTCGGAGTTTCTCGGCGTCGTCGGTATCGGCCGGCAATTGGGCCACCCGGTTCAGTAAGGTCTGATTGATATCGGACAGATTTTTCTTGGCTTCGTCGAGCTTGAAGCTTTCCAGACTGGTCAGCGCGATCTGATCTTGAATCTCGTCGTTCAGCGCGCCGAACTGCTTATGTTGCGGAATGTTACGACGCTGCTCGCGCAACAGATTGCCCAGCGCCGGACTCAAGCCGGCCAGCGAGATTTTTTGCTCGGCGCTCTGGTAGTCCTTTTCCAACTGCTTGTATCGGGCATCCATCTCGTTTTTTTGAATCAGGTACTGCTCCATGTTCTTATTGACCGCCTGCAAACTGCGGTTGTAGCGCATGTTTTCCTTAGTCGCTTCGCGGATCAACGGATGCTTGCCCTCGGCGTCCTTCTCCGCCTGCAACAACTCGTCACGCTCCTTGTCGATCAATTGCTGACGACGGTCGAGCAAGTGATTGTCCAGATCGGCGATCAGCATGGCCAGTTGCTCTCGCTGCAAATTCAACAAATGCATCCTGTCCTTTTGCGCCTGTAAGCGCAGCGGATTGCTGATGTTTTCCAGTTCCAGCGTCTTCAAGGTACTGTTCAGCAACTTGACGCGAGTTTCCAACTGAATTTGGCTGGCTTCTTTCTCGTAAAGATTGTCCCCGCCCCGGCTGGCGAGCAATTGCTGTTCCTGTTGGCTGCTGGCCTGCTTGCCCTTCAGTTCCGAAACCTTTTCCCTGAGCAATTGCGGCCGATTCATCAACTCGCCGATCTGCGCTTCCACGCGGCTGATTTCGGCATCCAAATCGCTAAGTTTGGTTTTCTCGATGATTAAACGCTGCTCCAACTCGTCGGTCGGAAACAGCGACCAACGTTCCGGCCGGCGATTCTTCAGGTTGGCTTCGGCTTCTTCGATCTGCTTGGCAATGCGCTTGGTTTCCAGCGGCAAGCTGTTCAAAGCCTGTTTGAACGACTCGGCTTGAGCGTCCTGAGCTTCGGTTTCGTTAAGGTTATCCTCGCTTTCGTAATAAGCGGACAAGATGCGATTTTTCAAGTCCTCGCCCAGATTCTGCTTATCCTTGACGAACTGAATCCGCTGTTTGATGTCTGCGATCGACGCCGGCTTGATCGCCGCCTTTTGATTTGCGGCATGAGCAAGCGTTACACTGAAAAACAAAAATAACAGCGGCCAAACCAGGCCGATTTTGAACGAATGTGGCTTCATGCGCGCTTGGGAAAACGTGAAAATAAACGGAAAAACATCATGAGCGACCGCGAAGGCGTGATCAAATACCGGCTCGAGCATCAGCTCGCCGATTTACCGGTCGACTTCGGCTTCGCCGAACTGAACGCCTGGCGATCGATCATGCATCGTTTGGGTCTGATCGGCCGGGTCCCCGACCGTTACGATGGCTTGGGTTTCGGCAACATCAGCCGGCGACTGGTTCCCGGCCGCGACGAATTTATCATCTCCGGCACCCAAACCGGTGACTTGCCGCAACTCGAGGCGTGGCAATTCGTCTGGGTCGTCGGGGCCGTTCCCGAACAAAATCGGCTGTGTTCGCGCGGCGCCTGCCAACCGTCGTCGGAAGCGCTGACCCATGCCGGCGTGTACCGCGAATGCCCGGACGCGCAAGCCGTCATCCATGTGCACAGCCCGGAAATTTGGCGGCAAACCGCCGCGCTGGCCTTGCCCCACACCGGCGCCGACATTCCGTACGGCACGCCGCGAATGGCGGAGGCTGTCGCCGAACTGTTCGCCAACGGCGACTTGCAGGCCCTACCGTTATTTACAATGCTGGGCCATCTCGACGGTGTCGTCGCCTTCGGAACCAGCTTGGCCGACGCCGCTTGCCAGCTGCTTTGCCAATTGAGCCGAGCGATGGCTATTGAGCAATGCCCGCCAGCCCGCTAAAATGCAGCATTCATTAGCATTTATTAATTTTATCATGCCGGAAATCATCATCTATACCGCGAAACTCTGCCCGTATTGCACGATGGCCAAGCGTTTGTTCGACAAGAAAGGCGCGAGTTACACCGAAATCGACGTCGACAGCGAACCGGGTTTGCGCGAGGAAGTCATGGAGAAGACCCGCCGCCGCACCGTGCCGCAAATATACATCGGCGACCGCCACATCGGCGGCTTCGACGATCTCTATGCATTGGATGTGGGCCGCGAACTCGACCCTTTGTTGCAGGCTTGAAGGCCTCGACTATTTAATGATCACCAATTGCACGCCGAATCGGCAAGCCAAATCGTTGGCTTCCACCCAAACCACTTTGCCGAGCGCGCTAAAACCCAATTGATTGACTTGTAGCTTGACCGGGGCGCCGATCTTCACCGAAGCCGGCGCCTGGACGCGCAAGCACATGCCTTCGGTAGAACGGTTGATACCTTCCGCGCTGTAGCGATCCTTATCGATGAACAGATCGACCTCGAAGCTTTCCGTTTTCCGATAGCCCCGCCTCCGCCGCCAAAGTTTTTGGGCGTTGTGGACCACATCGCGAAACTCCAAGCCCATCATGATCCGTTGGCGTTCGCGCTTGACCCAGACGATATCGACTTCGCCGGCCAGCGACAGGGCCTCGACGAAGATCTCGGCACGGCGGTCCTCGGCCAGCAGGCTTTCGAACTCGGCAATACCGCTCAGCAGTTCGCCGGGTTCCACCTCGATCATCGCGCCTTTCAACGAGACATCGTAACAACCGAGTTTCAATACCTCGCCGCCGACATATAAAAAACCTTCGGCGCTAAAGTTTTTCCGGTATTCCTTGCGGTCTTGAAACATACTGAAAATCCAGGTGATAGTTCGGACAAAGATAGCCGATATTTCGCACTACGCCGAATCGGCGACCGTCGCGCGACCAGCGTTCTCGACGTTCGCGGCCGATAAACCCGCCAGCAAGTCGGCTTTGATATCGTCGAGATTCTCCAAACCGACCGAAATCCGTACCAAGCTGTCCTTGATGCCGGCTTCGGCGCGAGCCTCCGGCGACAGGCGGCCATGCGTGGTGGTGGCGGGATGGGTGATCGTGGTTTTGACGTCACCCAGATTGGCGGTAATCGACAGCATCCGAGTAGAATCGATCAGCCGCCACGCCTCGTCCTTGCCTCCGCGCAATTCGAAACTGACGACCGCGCCGAAATGGCTTTGCTGGCGTTTAGCCAGTTCGTGCTGGGCGTGTGAGCTAAGACCCGGATAATGCACCTTGGCGACCGCCGGCTGGCTTTCCAGCCATTGAGCCAGTTCGAAAGCTCGGTCGCAATGCGCCTGCATTCGCACGGCCAAGGTTTCCAGACCGGACAAAAACACCCAGGCGTTGAACGGACTCATCGTCGCGCCGCCGGTCCGCAGATAGGGATAGACCTGTTTTTCGATCAAGGCTTCGCTGCCGACCACCGCGCCGCCGACGCAACGGCCCTGTCCGTCGATGTATTTGGTAGCGGAATGCACGACCAGATCCGCACCCAGCAACAACGGCTTCTGCAGGATCGGCGTGCAAAACACGTTGTCCACCACCAACAAGGCGCCGTGGCGGTGGGCGATGTCGGCCAACACGCGAATGTCGGCGATCTCGATCAGCGGATTCGATGGCGTTTCCAGGAACAAAAGCCGAGTATTCGGCTTGATGGCCGCCTCCCAGGCCGCCGGATCGGTCAAGGCCACGAAGTCGGTTTCGACCCCGAATTTGCCGAAGTAATTTTGAAACGCCAACACGGTGTTGCCGAACACGCTGCGCGAGCAAACCACATGGTCACCGGCCTTCAGCAAAGCCATCCCGACCGCCATGATGGCCGCCATCCCTGATGCAAACGCCAAGCAGCGTTCGCCCTGTTCCAACAGGGCCAAACGCGCCTGGAAGGCGGCGACCGTCGGGTTGGTGAAGCGCGAATAAATATTGCCCGCTTGCTGACCGGTAAAGCGCAAAGCCGCTTGTTCGGCGGACTGAAACACGTAGCTGGAGGTCGCGAAAATCGGCATGCTATGTTCGTCTTCGTGGGTTCGGCGCTGGCCGGCCCGAATCGCCTGGGTCTCCGGCCCGAAGTCTTGCCAATCGAATTCGCTCATTATTTCGCCACCTGCATATCGATGATGAAGTTGCTGCCATTGCGCTGCGACTGCGCGTGATCGTTGCGCAGGGCCTCGATACGGGCCAGATACGCCATGTCGATGTCGCCGGTGATGTATTCGCTGCTAAAACACGAAGTATCGAAATGCTTAATATTGGGATTACCCCTGCCGACCGCTTCGATCAAATCGCTCAGATCTTGGAATATCAATTTATCGGCGCCCAAGGCCTTGCAAACGTCCTCCTCGCTCCGGTCGTGGGCGATCAACTCGCGCGCGGCCGGCATGTCGATGCCGTAAACGTTGGGATAGCGCACCGGCGGCGCGGCCGATGCGAAGTAGACTTTCTTGGCGCCGGCATCGCGGGCCATTTGAATGATCTGCTCGGAGGTGGTGCCGCGCACGATCGAATCGTCGACCAGCAACACGTTCTTGCCGTCGAATTCCAGCGAAATCGCATTCAACTTTTGCTTGACCGACTTCTTCCGCATCTTCTGGCCGGGCATGATGAAGGTCCGGCCAATATAGCGATTTTTCATGAAGCCTTCACGAAACTTGACGCCCAGATCGTGGGCGATCTGCGAGGCGGCGGTCCGGCTGGTATCCGGAATCGGAATCACGACATCGATATCGTGATCCGGCCATTCCCGCTGAATTTTTTCGGCCAGTTTCTTACCCATCCGCATCCGGGCTTTGTACACCGAAATGTTGTCGATAATGGAATCGGGCCGGGCGAAATAGACGTATTCGAAAATACACGGACAATGATCGGTGGTTTCGGCACACTGCCGGGTATGCAGTTTGCCGGAAGCCTCGATAAACACCGCTTCGCCGGGCGCTAAATCGCGAATCAAGCGAAAATCCAACACGTCCAAGGCCACGCTTTCCGAAGCGATCATGTATTCGATGCCTTCATCCGATTTGCGTTCGCCATACACGATCGGCCGAATGCCGTGCGGATCGCGAAAACCCAACACGCCGAAACCGGCGATCATCACGACCACCGCATACGCGCCTCGGCAGCGTTTGTGGACCGCGCTGACCGCCTGGAACACGTCGTCGACGGTCAAACGCAGCTTGCCGAATTGTTGCAGCTCGTGAGCGAACACGTTCAACAACACCTCGGAGTCCGAGTCGGTGTTGATATGGCGCTGATCGTCGACGAACACCTGCCGCTTCAATTCCTCGGTATTGGTCAAGTTGCCGTTGTGCGCCAGCGTCAGGCCGAACGGCGAGTTGACGTAAAACGGTTGGGCTTCGGCCGAACTGGTGCAACCGGCCGTCGGGTAACGCACGTGGGCGATCCCCATATTGCCTTTCAGCTTCATCATTTGCTCGGTTGAAAACACGTCGCGTGCCAGCCCGTTATCCTTACGCAAATGCAAGCGCCCGCCGTCGCAGGTGACGATGCCGGCGGCATCCTGGCCGCGATGCTGCAACACCGTCAGGGCGTCGTAGAGATCCTGATTAACGCTTTGATGAGAAACGATTGCCGCAATACCACACATAGCTGATCCGATTTAACGATAATGAATGTAATCCGCCAAACCTGCAGGCATATGGTTTTTCAACCACAAGGCCAGCGCCTGGAACGGCGGAATGAGAACCGACTGTTTCCACCAAGGGTCTTCCGGCAGCGGCGTCACGCCGGCCATCATCACCAGCAAGGCCACCAGCACCGAACCGCGCACGATGCCGAACAGCATGCCTAACAAGCGATCGCTACCGGTCAATCCGGTGGATTCGATCAACTGGCTCAATAAAAAGCTGATCAAACTGCCCAGAATCAAGGTCGCGAAAAACAGCAGCGCAAACGCCGCGGCGGCGCGAGCCGACGGATAACTGATCGTCGACTGCAACAATACCGCCACATCGCGGCTGTAGTGCACACCGACCCAGACCGCGACCGACCATATCGTCAGCGCGAACGCCTCCTTGACGAAGCCGCGAAACAAACCCATCAAGGCCGAACCGCCGACGATGACGATAATCAGGTAATCGACCCATAGCATTTGCTGCCAAGGCACAAAATCCAGCATCGCTTAAACCGGGATCGTTAGCTTACTCGTCCGGCGAAACAAAACTGTTTACGTTGATTTGCGCCAGTTTAGCCTTGATCGCTTGAGCCTTGGCCTTATCGACGATCGGGCCGATCCGGACTTTGAACACCGACCCCTTATCGCTGGCGAACTCCTTGACCGACGCGGCGAAACCTTGTTGTTTCAGACTTTCTTGCAATGCAGCCGCGTTCGGTTTCTGACTAAACGTACCGACTTGCAGATACCAGCGGTTGCTTTCCTCTCCGCCGACCGGCGCCTTAACGGCCGGCGCGGTCGCCGGTGCAACGACCGTCTCGGGTTTGGTTTCCGGTAATTTTGTCGGCTTCGGCTTGGCGATGGCACTGGGCGCGACCTGAGCCAAGGGCTGTACGGCCGGTGCCGCGGTCGGCGCCGGCAATTTGGTCGGACGCGGCGGCGGTACGTCTTCGGCCTCGGCCACCACCGGTTCTTCGTCGTCACCCACGACAGGCGTCGGCGCGCGCGTCGGAGCCGGCGCCGCTTTCTTGGGAAGCGGCAAGGTTTCCCGAGCGCCCAGTTTCAATTGAGGTTTCGGCGCCTCGAGCGCCGCTTCCCCTTCACCTTCCTCCGCCACCGCTCTCGGCGCCGGGACTTCGCCGACCGGCGGCTCGCCAGCCGGCGCGGTTTCGGCCACCGCTTCCGGCTTATCGGGCAGCGGCATGAATTCTACATCCTGAGTCTTGGCGGGCACTTCCGGGATTTTCAATTCGTTGATGGTTTTACCGGTTTCGTCGATTGGGTCGTCGAACAACATCGGCACGAAGATGGCGGCCAACGCGGTAATTACCGCAGCGCCAATCAATCGTTGCTTTAACTCCTGATCCATACTCAAGCACCTCTGGGAAAATTAGATAAATATTCGGATACCAGAAAAAAAGAACCGAAAATCAGCGTCAGTTCGCCGGGCCCGGCCTGCCCGCTGGCCGCTCGGTAGGCGGCGGAAAAATCCGGATAGCCGTCGCGAACGCGGTCGCGCAGTTCGGGCGGAAACAGTGCCGCAATCGTTTCGGGCGGCGCGGCGCGCGGATTGGCCAGCGGCGCGAGATGCCACTCGGCGACCCGATCGGCCATGATCCGAATCACGCCGGCAATGTCCTTGTCCTTCATCATCGCGAACACCGCGCGTATCTTGGCATTGGGGAAGCTTTCGCTGAGATACTCCAGCAAGGTCCCCACCGCCTGCGGATTATGACCGACATCCAGCAACACCGGATGGCTGCCATCAATGAGCTGAAACCGCCCATTCAAACGGGCCTCGGCCACGCCTCTCCGTATCGCCTCTGCCCCGACCGGCAGCCGCCCGTTCGACGCCTGGACGGCGGCGATGACCGCCGAAGCGTTGCGGTACTGATGTTCGCCCTGCAAGGCTGGCACCGGCAATCCCAGCAGTTCGGCGGATTCGCCCAGCCAATCCCAGACTTCGCCCCGTTTGCGATAACGGTAGGCGGCGCCGATGCGCAAGGTCACGGCGCCGATTTCCGCTGCGGTCGCCAATAGCGAAGCCGGCGGTTGTTGGTCGCCGATGACGGCCGGAACACCCGGCCGAAAAATCCCGGCCTTCTCCCGAGCGATAGCTTCGACAGTGTTGCCCAACCAATCGACATGGTCCAGCGCGATCGTCGTCACTAAAGTCGCGTCCGGGTCGACAATGTTGACCGCATCGAGTCGGCCGCCAAGCCCTACTTCCAGCAACTGCACATCGACATCGGCGCGGGCAAACAAATCCAGGGCCGCCAGCGTACCGAATTCGAAATAACTCAGACTGGTCTCGCCCCGTGCGGCATCGATGCGGGCGAAAGCATCGCAAATCTCCGCATCGCCGGCCGATCGCCCGGCGATGCGAATACGTTCGTTATACCGCAGAATGTGCGGCGAGGTGTAGGCCCCGACTTTATAACCCTGCGCTCGGTAGATCGCTTCCAAAAACGCCACGCAGGAACCCTTGCCGTTGGTCCCGGCCACGGTCACGGTCAGCGGCGCCGGACGGTCTGATCGAAGCCGGGCATACACGCCGGCGACTCTCGCCAGTCCCAGATCGATAGACTTGGGGTGTAGTTGTTCCTGCCAGTTTAGCCATGCCTGAAGCGTCTCGAAGCGCGCCATTGCGACCGCGACTACCCCTGGCCCGCTCCGGCGTCTCCGGAATCGGCATAACTTTCGCCGCCCGGCGCCGCCCCAGTCGAACGGCCGACGCATAGCATCGCCAGTATCGATGCAATTTTTTCGCGCATCTCCCGTCGGTCGATAATCATGTCGATTGCGCCGTGCTCGCGCAAGAATTCGCTACGCTGAAATCCTTCCGGCAGTTTTTCCCGAACGGTCTGTTCGATCACGCGAGGACCGGCGAAACCGATCAAAGCTTCCGGTTCGGCCGCGTTGATATCACCGAGCATGGCCAGACTGGCCGACACGCCACCCATCGTCGGATCGGTCATGAACGAGATATAGGGAATCCCGGCCTCGGCCAATTTGGTCAACGCCGCGCTGGTTTTAGTCATCTGAAACAACGAATACAGCGACTCCTGCATCCGCGCCCCGCCGCTGGCGGTAAACACGATGAACGGAAAACCGGTGCGCAAGCTTTCGTTAATGCCTCGCACGAAACGCTCGCCGACCACCGAACCCATCGAGCCGCCCATGAAACCGAAGTCGAAAGCCGCCGCGACGATGCCCTCGCCCATCAGTTTGCCGCGCATCGTCACCAATGCATCGTTTTCGTTACTTTGTTTTTGCGCCTGTTTGATGCGGTCCTTGTAACTCTTGCTGTCCTTGAATTTCAGAGGATCGCTGGGTTTCAGGCCGGCACCGATTTCGACGCGCTCGCCTTCATCCAAAAAGATATCCAGGCGGGCACGCGCCGAAATGCGCAGATGGTGGCTGCATTTCGGGCACACATGGAAATTCTTGACCAACTCGGCGTTGAACAAGATTGCATCGCAACGCGGACACTTACTCCACAAGCCTTCGGGCACCGAGGTACGTTTCGGGGTACTTTCGGTCCTAATCACCGAGGGAACTAATTTTTCAAACCAACTCATGCGTAAACTACTCCGCTAACCACTGTTTAACTGTCCATCGCTTGGCGCATGGACTTCAACAAGCCGATGATTTCACGCCGGGCCTGCTCGGGATCGTCGAGATTCGCCTCGATCTTGCTGATCAACGCGCTGCCGACCACCACGCCGTCGGCGATATTGGCGATGGTTTTCGCGGTTTCGGCATCCTTAACGCCGAAGCCGACGCCAACCGGCAGGTCGGTGTTGGCTTTGATCAATTGCAATTTATCCTCGACGTCGGCGGTATCCAGATGGCCGGCGCCGGTCACGCCTTTCAACGATACGTAATACAAATAACCGCTACCGACCGCGTGCATCTTTTGAATGCGCTCGGCGGTGGTATTCGGCGCCAACAAAAAGATTTGATCGACGCCCCGCTCGCGCAACAGTTTGACGCACTCATCGGACTCCTCCGGCGGCAAATCGACGGTCAAAACGCCGTCCACGTCGGCGCGTTGTACCGCGTTGGCAAAGCCTTCGTAACCCATGATTTCGATAGGATTCAAATAGCCCATCAACACCAGCGGCGTGGTTTGGTCGGTTTTGCGAAACTCCATGGCCATCGTCAATACCTTGCGTAAACCGACATGGTGGGCCAAGGCGCGTTCGCTGGCTCGCTGTATCACCGGACCGTCGGCCATCGGATCGGAAAACGGCACGCCGAGTTCGATCACGTCGGCACCGGCGGCGACCATCTCGTGCAGCAAGGGCACGGTGAATTCGGGATAAGGATCGCCGGCGGTAATGAACGGAATCAAGGCCTTGCGGCCGGACGCCTTCAGTTCGGCGAATTTGGCGGCTAAACGGCTCATAGACTAATTCCTTCGCGTTGCATGATGGTGTGCATGTCCTTGTCGCCGCGGCCGGACAAATTGACGATGATCACTTGGTCCTTAGCCATCGTCGGCGCCAATTTCATCGTGTAGGCCAGGGCGTGGCTGGACTCCAATGCCGGAATGATGCCTTCCATCCGGGTCAAGGCGTGGAAGCCCTCCAAGGCTTCGTCGTCGGTGATGTTGGGATATTCCGCGCGGCCGGTGTCCTTCAGCCAAGCATGCTCGGGTCCGACGCCGGGATAATCCAGACCGGCCGAAATCGAATGGGTTTCGATGATTTCGCCGTCGTCGTCGGCCATTAGATAGGTGCGGTTACCGTGCAACACGCCGGGCCGTCCGGCCGACAACGGCGCGGAGTGGCGACCGGTGGCGATGCCGTCGCCGGCCGCTTCGACACCGTACATTTTCACGCCGGCATCGTCGATAAAGTGATAAAACAAGCCGATCGCATTGGAACCGCCGCCGACGCAAGCCACCAAGGCGTCCGGCAATTTACCGGCTTGGGCGAGACATTGTTGACGGGCTTCGCGGCCGATCACGGCCTGAAAGTCTCTAACCATCGCCGGATACGGGTGAGGACCCGCCACGGTGCCGATGATATAGAAGGTATTGTCGATATTGGTCACCCAATCGCGCAGGGCTTCGTTCAACGCGTCCTTCAGGGTTTTCGAGCCTGATTCGACCGGCACCACGGTGGCTCCGAGCAATTTCATCCGATACACGTTCAAGGCTTGGCGGGCGACATCGACGGCGCCCATATAGACCACGCATTCCAAACCCAACCGCGCCGCGACGGTCGCGGTCGCCACGCCATGCTGGCCGGCGCCGGTTTCGGCGATGATACGGGTCTTGCCCATGCGCTTAGCCAGCAAGGCCTGGCCGACGGTATTGTTGACCTTATGAGCGCCGGTGTGGTTCAGATCTTCGCGCTTCAGATAAATTTGAGCGCCGCCCAGATGTTGGCTCCAGCGCTGGGCATGGTACAGCGGCGACGGCCGGCCGACGTAATCGCGCAAGTCCGCATCGAGCTCGGCAACGAATTCGGGGTCTTGAATATAGCGTTGATAGGCTTCGTTGAGCTCGGTAATCGCCGGCATCAGCGTTTCCGCCACGAAAATACCGCCGTAAGGCCCGAAATGGCCCCGGGCGTCCGGCATTTGGTACTTGTCTGTCATAATTCTAATGTCGCTAGGTTGGTCGTTCTTATAAAGTCAGCCATTTTCGCTGCGTCCTTGACACCCTTACCCGCCTCGACGCCGCTGCTGACATCCAGCGCATAAGGCCGCACCGCTCGCACCGCGTCGCCGGCATTGTCCGGCGTCAATCCGCCGGCCAGAATCACAGGCAGATGCCGGCTGGCCGGAATCAAATCCCAATCGAAGCGCTGGCCGCTACCGCCCGGCAAACCCGGATGATAAGCATCCAACAACAGCCCGGCCGCATCCGGGTATTGGCGCTGCAAGCCGTCGAGATCGATTTCAGGCCTCATCCGCACTGCCTTGATGTAGGATTTGTCGTAGATTCGGCAAGCCTCCGGCGCTTCGTCGCCGTGAAATTGCAGGCAGTCGATCCGAACTTGGCCCAATACGCTTCGAATCCAGTCAGGTTCCGCGTCGACAAACAAGCCGACCACCGAAACGAAGGCCGGCAAGGCTCTGGCTATCGCCGCGGCCGCCCCGATCTCGACGTGGCGAGGGCTGGGTGGATAAAACACCAAGCCGATCGCATCGACCCCCAAGCCAGCCGCGTCAAGCGCGTCGTCTACCCTGGTAAATCCGCAAATTTTAACGCGGGTCCGCATCGAAACGTCTCTGAAAAAAAGCGGCGTAGGATAACACAACTGCCCGCCGAGTCGGGCTAGGCGAAATCAAAAAAGGCCGGGGCCGCTTAGCCCCTAACCCGCGTTCTTGCCGACGTACCGTCAATGGGCATGACCGCCGTGGTCTTCGGCGGAATGATCGTCCGCGTCCTCCGCCCCGCCCTCGTGCCGGTGCTGCTGGGCGGCGCCTTGGTTGATTGGGTCGGCGGCCCGCACCGCAACGCCGAACTTATAAACCATCAAGCCGCCCAAGTCGGCGGTAAACACCAACAAACCGGCAAGTAGCATGGCCAATAAACCAAACACTTGATTGGCCGGCCCGCCGATCACCCCTTTAACTGCGATACGCCAGACCGACAACAGCGCTGCCAAAACCAATACCGAAATTCCCAAGTGTTCGTGTTTTTCCATGATTTCATGGACATTGCCGCCGTGCGCGACATTGGCCGCCGCGATCAGACCCGCCGCGACGGTCGCCGCCGCGAATAGCGTACCGGCATACAGAAACCAGCTCGCCGCGCCGCGCCAAGCCGGCTTGCCCGCCAAACTGGCCACGATGTCGATCGCGACGAACAAGAGCAACAGCGCAATCGGAAAATGCACCAGCAACGGATGCCAGTTCTCCATAGCGGCAATGCCAGGCAGCAAATCGGCGAAATTCTCGCCGGGCGATCGCCCCGCCGCCCTCTCAATCGCGGCCAGCCAGCCGGCCACGCTGCCCGCAAACCCGCCGCCACTATCGGCGCCGCCGTGCACCGCCATCGTCAAATGCTGTTGCCATCCCAACATACGTCCCCCGTTTTCGTTGAGCCTATATCGGTCCGGGCTTTCCCGCCCGAATCGTCAGTTGATTGCGATTTGCGCCGATGTCGTGAGTGCCCGAGTTTTGCTTTCGGTAAATTCGGTGCCTTGCTGGCGCACGAACAACGCTTGCAATTTTTCTTCGTCGGCTACTTTCATGCCCTCTTCGTGCCCCAGGCACAACAAGGCGGTGGACCAGGCATCCGCGATCGTCGGGTCGGCGTGAAACACGCTGACCGCAACCAGATCATGATTGACCGGCCGACCGGTGCGAGCGTCCAAAATATGGCTGTATCTCTGGCCCTTCACATCGAAAAAGTGCCGGTAAGTGCCGGAGGTCATTACCGCCATCGCCTCGTCCTTGGGTAAGGTCACCACCTTGTGCAACTCGCGCTCGCCCGGCAACGGCTTTTCCACCGCGATACGCCAGGACTTGCCGTCCGGTTTGTGGCCGTGGGTTTTCAATTCGCCGCCGATTTCCACCAGATAATTGTCCACGCCCAATTGTTCCATGACTTGGCTGATTTTTCCGACGCTATAGCCTTGGGCGATCGACGACAAGTCTACCCTGACCTTCGCCAAATGCTTACGGATGTGGTTGTCGTCGACCACCGCAAGCTTGTCCATGCCGACGTTAACCATTGCGTCTTGAATCGCGGCATCCTCGGGGATGACCAATTTGTCGTCCTTAAAACCCCATAAATCGAACAGCGGCTTGATGGTCAAGTCGTAACAGCCGTGACTCAGCTCGCTGACGGTACGTGCGATTTTGACCAGCGTGACGACTTGCGGATCGACCGTTTGACTTTCTGTGGAGGGATTGGCGTTAAATTGTTCTATCGACGAATCCGGCCGGTAATTGGATAAGACTTTATCCAGGTCGGCAAACGCTTGATTGACCTCAGCCTCTACTTGCTTGAAGTCGACCGGCTCGGGCGACCAATAGCTGATGTTATAGGTCGTGCCTTGCGCGAAGCCGCTCAATTTTTCGATTGGTGGTAGCGGCTCCTGGCAGCCCACCAACATCAACGCTTCCAGCAGCCCCACCATCCACACGTACCGCATGCATCCCCCTTTTCGTTTATCCGTGACGATTATTATTAAATTTTTTCGCGCAAAAGCGCCGACACTGCTTTGAATTGCGGATGAGCGGCATCGCCCAACCATTCGAACAAGACCGATTCATGATTGGTGACGATCACTTGCCGAGACTGCAAACGCCGCAGCGCCGATGCTTTATGCTCGGGATTTCTGGAACAGACCGCATCGCCGAGCACCTGCACCCGGTAACCTAATTGCAATAAGTCGTAGGCCGATTGCAAGACGCAGACGTGGGCTTCCTGACCGACCAGCAGCACTTGTCGGCGGCCGCTCTCGGCCAGCGCCTCGACGAAACCGGGAGCCCGGCAACAGGAAAATCCGGTCTTGGCGAAGACCGACGTCGCGGAAGGCCAAGCAGCGGCGATTTCGGCCTGAGTCGGCCCGAGACCTTGCGGATATTGTTCGGTCGCCAGCACCGGCACGCCCAAACAATCGGCGGCCTTTAGCAAGCGAAGCGTCGCCTTAGCGACCCTCTCGGCCTCGTCGGCCGGCATGGCCGCGCTCAAGCGGCCCTGCAAATCGACGACGACCAGCGCGCTATCGGCGCAATCGGCCAAATCGGGATGGGACGCCATCGCTTAAGCGTGCTTCATGATGCGGGCTTTCTCGCGTTGCCAATCCTTTTCCTTGGAGGCGACGCGCTTGTCGTGCAATTTCTTGCCCTTGGCCAAACCCAATTTCAGCTTGGCGCGACCGCGTATCCAGTACATCGACAGCGGAATCAAGGTATAGCCCTTGCGCTCGACGGAACCGATCAATTTGGCCAATTCTCGGGCATGCAGCAGCAATTTCTTGCGGCGTACCGCATCCGGATTGACATGAGTGGACGCCGACAACATCGGCGATATATGAGCCCCGCACAACCAAGCCTCGCCGCGGCGAATCTCGATATAGCTTTCCTTGAGCTGGATGCGACCGTCGCGCAAGCTCTTGACCTCCCAGCCTTCCAAGACCAAACCGGCTTCGAACTGCTCCTCTATCGTGTACTCGTGAGTCGCTTGGCGATTGACGGCGATAGTGTTATCGGTGGCTTTATTGTCCTTTTTTTTCTTGGCGGCCATGACTAGCGACGATGATTAAACTGACTGTAAACTGTAATTTTGATATTTTACCCGCACCCCCATCAAATAACACTTTAAATAACAGGGCCAGCAGCAATGAGCGACAAAACCCAATCCATCCACGGCGCATGGTCGTCCCGCTTCGCCTTTATTTTGGCGGCCACCGGGTCGGCGGTCGGTTTGGGCAACATCTGGAAATTTCCCTACATCACCGGCCAAAACGGCGGCGGCGCCTTCGTCATGGTTTATCTGTTTTGCGTGGCGGCGATCGGCGTGCCGATCATGATCGCCGAAATCATGTTGGGCCGGCGCGGTCGGCAAAACCCGATCAACACCATGCAGAGTCTGGCCGTCGAAGCCGGCGCCGACCCGCGCTGGCAGTACATGGGCTGGCTGGGCATGGTCGGCGGTTTTTTGATCCTGGGTTATTACAGCGTCATCGCCGGCTGGTCCATGGCCTACATCGTCAAATCCTTCACCGGCCAGTTTTTTAGCTCGGACGCCGGCGACATCAAGGCCCTGTTCGACGACTTGATGGCCAGCCCGATCCAGCAAATTTTCTGGCACACCGTATTCATGCTGGCGACGATGCAGGTCGTCATGCGCGGCGTGCAAGGCGGCTTGGAGAAATCGGTGCGATTTCTGATGCCGGCCTTATTTTTCCTGCTGCTGATCCTGGTCGCCTATGCGATGAGTTCCGGCGGTTACGAGCAAGGCATCGAATTTTTGTTCAACCCGGATTTCAGCAAAATCGACGCCGACGCGGTCTTGACCGCGATGGGCCACGCCTTCTTCACACTGAGCCTGGGCATGGGCGCGATCATGGTCTACGGCTCCTATCTGCCCGGCCACGTATCCATCGCCAAAACCACCTTTTACATCGCCGGCGCCGATACCATCGTCGCGCTACTGGCCGGTATCGCCATCTTTCCGCTGGTGTTCGCCAATCACCTGGAAGCCGCCGCCGGCCCGGGCCTGATCTTCCAGACCCTGCCGCTGGCCTTCGGCCACATGGGCGGCGGCTGGCTGTTCGGGCTGTTGTTTTTTGTGCTGCTGTTCTTCGCCGCGCTGACCTCGTCGATTTCGATCATCGAACCCGCCGTGGCCTGGTTGGTGGAAAACAAGGATCTGCAACGCCGCGAAGCCTGTCTGTGGGCCGGCGGCGCCTGCTGGGCGCTGGGCGTGGCGGTGGTGTTTTCGTTTAATATCTGGTCGGAACATAAATGGTTCGACAAGAATCTGTTCGAGCTGCTCGATTATTTGACCGCCAACCTGATGCTGCCGCTCGGCGGTTTGGCGATCGCGGTATTCGCCGGCTGGAAAATGAAACCGGCCCACGCCGAACAGGAACTGGAACTGCCGCCGCAAGGTTTTCAAGCTTGGCAATTTCTGATCCGCTACGTCGCGCCGGCTTCGGTATTCCTGGTATTCCTGCATGTCTTGGGGGTACTGTAATGATCACCGTCGTGCAAAAAAGCGCGTTGGTCAAATTCTCGGCCAAACAGATGTTCGATCTCGTAGACGACATCGAGTCCTACCCCAAATTCCTGCCCTGGTGCGCCGGCAGCAAGGTGCTGAAACGCGAGGGCAACATCGTCGAAGGCCAAATCGACATCGCCAAGGCCGGTTTCCATAAATCGTTCACGACCCGCAACAAATCCGATCAAGGCGGCAAGATTCAAATCAGCCTGCTGGACGGGCCGTTCAAATCGCTGGAAGGCTTTTGGAGTTTCATGCCGCTCCGCGAAGACGCCAGCAAGATTTCGCTGGATTTGGAGTTCGAAATCGCCAGCACCTTCGCCAGCCTGGCCTTCGGCCCGGTCTTCAATCAAATCTGCAACACCATGGTCGGCGCGTTTACTCAACGCGCCAAAGCGGTGTATGGCTGACATCCGCATCGAAGTCGCCTACGCGACGCCCGAGCGGCAAACCTTGATCGCGCTAACCCTGCCGCCGGACGCCACCGCCGAACAAGCCATCCAGGCATCAGGCATCTTGGCCCGGCACCCGGAAATCGATTTGACCGTTCAGAAGTTCGGCATTTTCGGCATCGTCGCCAAACCGCAAGCGGTGCTGGCCGACGGCGACCGGGTGGAAATCTATCGGCCGCTGAAACAGAACCCGATGGACGCGCGGCGGGACAGACTAAGGAAGACCTGAATGCCAATACGCTCAATAAGGTGTACTCGATAATACCCATGCGCAAAGAATCGACGGTATTGTTTATCGATGTCATTCGAGCACTGGCAGCGATCATGGTCGTGGTAATACACGCCTCGACCGGTACCGTTCTAACTTCCCTGAAACCCGATCAACTCCAATTGCTTTATTGGTGGGAAGCGATGGCCTTCAACGCATCGAGTCGGGCGGCGGTACCGCTGTTTGTGATGATTAGCGGTTATTTGCTTATCAAACCCCAAAATAACATTGCGCCAACCGCTTGGTTGAAGAAACGGCTGTTTCGAATCATCATCCCTCTGCTTGCGTGGATTATTATCTACTTCTCATGGTGCGGGCTCGCCGTTAAATATGACTTATATACCACCGAATCGCACGAGATCTCGGCAATATCGTTGTTACGCGACGTGATACAAGGCACGCCGTATTACCATTTGTGGTTTCTTTATATGCTGATAGGCTTGTATCTTGCCACGCCGATATTAACGGTCTATGCGCGCGGCGCGGATCGACTCAATAAAATCTACTTTGTCTCGCTTTGGGTTTTATTCTCCGCTATTCCCCCATTTATTAAGCAAGTTTTATGGACTAATTTAGCGATATCCGTCAGCGTAGTCAGCGGCTACGTCGGATATTTTATGCTGGGATACTGGCTGCGCGACGTGATGCTAACCAGAAAGCAGCAAACTATCGTAGGATGCGTTGTTACGCTGTCAATCGTTTTATCGGCGATGGGAACCTATTTGCTTACGGCCAACAGCAATGGAAAACTCGATCAGCTCTTGATATCGCCGATGTCGCCTACTATAATGTTGGCGACACTTGGCCTTTTTACCCTTTTAAAATCAATCGCCTGGGAAAAAACCTATGCTTTTCTGCCCCCTTTAAGGTCGATAATCGCGACATTAAGCTCGGTTAGTTTCTTCCTGTATCTTTCCCACCCATTACTCTTGGATATACTGCGAAACTCACATTTTAATTATTTCGCAAGCGAAGCAAACCCCATCCTAGGCGTACCGATTACCGTTACCGTCATTATATTTTTGGCTATTGCAATTCGATCAATCCTTAATCGAATACCTGGGTGCAACGTGAAAACCTTTTTGGGCTAGTTTGACCTTCACCAAATGAATCGCCTATTCGCGATCCAAAACCCCGTTTAGAAAACACCTCCGGCCGACAACTTAGGCTGAGCGGATTAGAAGCCGATATATTATTTCTGGGGCTGGGCGAATTACTAAGACAAATGCTGGACGGATTATTTAATCCGTCCGTAACGTTTATCTTACCTTCGAACTTAGCTTGAAACGTTCAGGACGGGGTACAAACCCCGTCCCACTCAGGGACTGGCCTTATTCGAGTTTTCAAAATTACTCAAGCAAGGAATTTATCCCGAAAACTGGGGTAGCGTTATGCCCTTGGATATTGAAGGCATTGAATAACTCGAAAGATGCGCCGCCCGTTGGTTGGCGCATCCTACGGGATTTTCGGCGGAGCGTCCCTTGGAGCGTTGGGTTGGGCATTTGACTCTCGCCCGCCCAACTGCCACCCATTTGAATCTGTATCATCGTTCCAGTTTTGATTAGTTAAACTCTCCAAAACACCAGAAAAGCTAGCACCTTCATCTACCCATTTGTCATGGTCTGCACCGCGATATAAGCCGTAAATACTTGGCTTTTCGCCAAGCGGATATACCACGACCAGTAAGCCAGAAATATTTGCGAACTCTTCATCAGCCAATATACCGAGCTTTTGAATAACACCTTCAATACAGGGTTTTCCTTCAAACTCAGGACAGCCAAGCACCAGCATCCCCGGCTTTGCAAACGCTAACATCCATAGATCGCCAGTAATCGCTTTGGGAAACAAATAATCGTCGCAGTATGCAGGCCGCAATGTTCTGTTGTCGGTAATTGCAGGAGAAATCAGGCAAAGGTTTAATACCAGGAAAGTATTTGGATTTGAGTACTGATCTGATTTTATGTTCTGCCGAGCCTTTTCTATCAATGTAGAAATTACCGCAGTTATGGCCCCTTCTCGATATGGCTTCTCAGCATAGGGCTGCATTTCTGAAGTTCCAATTGCGACTGTTTTTCCTTTTTTTTGCTGTTGCTCTATATCTATTTGCGCATCCAAGGCGTTTAGCAAATCCTTATTTATGCCACGCCCACCATTTACAACTGATAGTGTCTTAACCTCGAAATACACATTTTGCTGATCAGATGAGTGTAGAAAGTCGGGAGTTTTCTTGTTCTGCAGCTCTTGTATTTTGACAAGTGATACACCTCGTTCCCTGCATAGGGAAGCGAAATGCGCTTCACCAAAGAGTTGAGAGAATTCGCTAACCAGATCGCCGTTGAGCACAAAGTGATGCTTCTGTACGAGAGCCACCATTTTCCGGCAATATTCGGCAAGAGCCGAGTCGGCAGACGATGCGCTTTCAATATCTTTGATGAAAGGAGCTAACAACTGTAGATAACCGTTCGCTGCAACATCACGAGATTCGTTCAGAGCAGCGCAAAAATGTTCATATAGCGTCACAGACTCCTCCTAGATTGAGTGCCCAACGATAAGTATAACTTGACCCGAAAAGTGTAGCGACGATAGGAGCGGAGCTTTTTGGGGTCAAGTTGATACGCTGGTTATGTTGATTTTTCAAAGATGTTCGGCGATAAATCTTTCAACATCTCGAATCATATCTTCCACATCTCTCTCACTAAACTCGTTTGTCTTACCATGAGCAGCAGAATTGCGAATATCCGCAAGTGCAGTAATACGTTTTTGCTGTAGTTTGTTGTACTGTCCGTTTTTTGCTAAATCTGCGTTCATTTTATCTAGTTTCCCGTGAGGTAACCCAACTTGGTCACATAATTCCCTTAGAGTTGTTTCTAAAACAACACCCGCAATAATCGCTGATGAAGATTTATACCCTGCTTGAAACAACTCTTTTGCTTGTTCAAGTTCAGAATCAAAAACTTCTGCTTGAATTAACGAGCGGGTTGCCCTTAGATAGCCACCTTCATAATCTTCTTTGGCTGCTAAGAAAATTGCCTGAAGACGTTTAAGAGTATCTAAATAGGTTCCGTACATCCCGGTGCTGTCATTATTACTGAATTCTTTATAGTGTTCTGAACCTTCACCGCATGCTTTACTTAAAAGATTGCGCACTTTAACTTTCCACTCGAGTAAAGCATTTCCATCAATATTTGGTTCATGCTTTTCCAAAAAACTGGAGTAAGTTTGTTTTTCTGTGGCTAATAATTCTTCCATTTGTTTCTTAAGCTCAGAAAATCTTTGTTTGTAAATATCTGTCACAAATTCCTCTTTGAAACATAACAATTGATTATCATGCAAATCTGCCCGTATAAGTTGATATTAACCGCCATTTCAGGCAGTTTTGCCTGCGTATCCGGAAAAGTGGGCATGTTTGCCTTGATAACTTGCTATTAGCCGGTAAATCAGGCAATCCTGCCTGCGTATTATGTTGCCGCTGACTTTATCAGGTAGGTGTTTTGTGTCAAGCACCAAATCGCCAGCCTTATTGGACGATGTGCGTCGGGTGATACGGCTGAAACATTATTCCTTGCATACCGAAAGTAGCCCGGTCGGCACGATTTAGTGCCCACGCGGATTTAATGGTCAACGGTGGGCAAATTTGCCCACCTTACGTCTGCTAAAGGCACGTTACCGAACGATCAAAATTTATAGTGCCGTCCGCAATTGGCCGATTCGTGATATTCCCAGTCTTGATTTCCGGTCAAATAGACATCCTCGCAGCGCTAAAAGACTTGTACGCAAGGCTCCGAGGCTTGCGGGCAAAGCTAAATGCCCTGCGCACAAGGCAAAAAGCAACTCTCGCAACACTAAAAGACTTACGCGCAACTCTCCGAGCTATTAACGCGAGACTTCGAGCCTTACGGGCAACGCTAAAAGCCTTGCGCGCAACTCTCCGTGCAATAGACGCAAGGCTCCGAGCCTTGCTGGCAACGCTCAAAGTCTTGCACGAAAGGCAAATAGTGATTCCCGCAACACAAAAAACCTTGCACGCGACGCTACGAACAGAAAAACGTATGGCGAATGGTTAAACCGACATATCGATCGTGATTTGCTAAAGGGTTGTCGCGCGGATCGCCACCGTTACGACGGGATTAGGCGTGCGGTCGTCGGAGAGCGCGCCGGTCGGCAATTTGCCGGGTCAGTGGCACGGGCGCCAAGTGGACGGCTTTGCCAAGTCTTCGAACGGGTTGCGAAGCGCCGGGTTGAATATCCGGACTCGGCCATTCGGGGTTTGTGACCCGCTGTGTCGCAGCAGCAGGTATCGTTTGGAAAAGGACTATTTCGACGGCGGTTACGACCGCTTCGGCAAGTACTGTAAACCTTCGACGATCCGCTCCGACAAACCGGTGCGGCCGCGGCTTGAAATTTGTTAGTCAAAAGCATAAAGTAAGGAATCCTTACTTTATAGCTCGGAGGTTGCCATGCTTGCCAAAATGACCTCAAAAAACCAACTCACACTCCCCAAAAGCATTACCGCTGCCGTCGGCGCCGAGGAATACTTTGACGTGGAAACCCGCAACGGCCAGATCATCCTGACCCCAGTGCGTATTCAGCGCGGCGATGCGGTGCGCGCAAAATTAGCTGAGTTAAATCTCCAGGAACAAGATATTAACGATGCGGTGGTTTGGGCCAGACAGGCTGTCGATGCAACATCCACCCACGATAAATGAGCAGTACAACCCATGCGCCGCGTGTGGTCATCGACACCAATCTGGTGCTGTCTGCCTTGGTATTTGCCCAAAGCCGTTTGACACCCTTGCGCCAAGCCTGGCAAAGCCAGCAGATTCTTCCCTTGCTGTCCAAAATCACCGTAGCGGAATTGATCCGAGTGCTGAATTATCCCAAATTTAAACTCAGTACCGCTGACCAACAGGAACTGCTGGCCGATTATTTGCCGTATTGCCAAACCATCGTCATCCCGGAACCGCCACCCGTTACACCCGAATGCCGCGATGCGTTTGATCTGCCTTTCCTGCAGCTCGCCATAGCCGGGCAAGCCGATGCTCTGATAACTGGCGACCAGGACTTATTGACGATTTCCGAACCCTTTATCTGCCCGATTCTGACGGCGGAACAATTCTTGCCAAGCCTTAACGCATGACGACCAATAACATCGTCGTCAAACTACGGAACCGATGCAACTATTGATCGCCGCACTTGCCGAGCATTTCGAGCCAATGGCATCGACGAATTGCAGGTATAAAGCCGTGCCCAATCGCAAACCCGATGGCTACCGGATGGTCAATCCACGCATCTCAACCCGGTCGCTTCGAATATCGAATTCCCAAAATTCGTTGGGAATCCTTATTATGAGGGTGTCGTAAAAACCCCCTTGCGGGAGAGGGGTTGGGGCGAGGGGAAATGCAAGGTAAGGCATTGATTTCATCCCCCCTCACCCTGCCCTCTCCCGCGAGGATAGGGTTCTGTTTCGACTTTTACGACACCCTCCAATGAAAGTTACCGGACGGCCGCCACCCAATCCGGTGTCGGAACGCTGTCAATAGCGGTTAAAGCCGCTCCGCCACTGACTTTCATTTGCCTGGGCGACGGCCAGCGGTTTCATGATCCGTTGACCGCTTGAGTTAAATGAAATGCCGATTTTTCGGACTTACTCTGAAAGTCACCCGACGCGGTCACTCAATTCGGTGTCGTAGCGTTGTCAATCGCGGCTAAAGCCGCTCCCACGCCAGGGACTTTCATTTGCCGGGGCGACGCAACTGTTTCGTGAGCGTTAGGCATTCAATTCCGGAATACCGGCGGCCAGATGCTTGCGCAGCAAACCGATCTGTCTTTGCAATTCGTCTTCGGCGTCGCCGACGGTTTTGAAGGTTTGTATCAGCTTTTGTTCGTTCAGCGCATCGGGATAATTCGCATCGACAAAATCCAATATTTCCGCGTCCATTTCGGTCATGCTGTTAACGATCTCTTCCATCTTGTTCAATACCGCGCGCAATTCGTTCAAATCTTTTGCCATAAATACTCCTCCAGTTTGGTTAGTCTTCAATGATCGGCTTTTAGGCGGGATTGCTTAAAAGCCTGGTCAATCCGGCCAGCAAGGCCGAATTCCCGGTTGCCCCGCAGCAGCGCGGGACTGTCGATGGCAGGCCGCGACTTGCGTACCTTTCGTCATCGAAAAACCTGTTTACGTCAAACAACCCGGTCGCGCCAAGCGTTCCCGATAGGCAATCGCACCGCGCCTGCAATACAATATCGGCCCCGACCGTCCTGCCGGCGGCCGATATTTTGTTTATCCATTCAATCCGCAACCAGCATGAGCAAAGACATCCGCATTCAGCGCCTCAGCGGCGCGGCCTTGATTCAATACATTCCCGAACTGGCGCGGCTGCGCATCGAGGTGTTCCGCGACTTCCCCTACTTGTACGACGGCGATTACGAGTACGAGAAAAAATACCTGCAAACCTATATCGACTGCCCGGACAGCGTGATCGTGTTGGCCTTCGACGGCGACGCCATCATCGGCGCCTCGACCGCGATCCCGTTGAAATACGAAACCGCCGAAGTCAAAAAGCCGTTCGTGGACCACCGTTACGATCCGGAACAGGTGTTTTACTGCGGCGAATCGGTGCTGAACACGGCCTATCGCGGCCTGGGCATCGGCGTTAAATTTTTCGAGCAACGCGAAGCCCATGCCGCCGATTTGGGCGGCTTCAGGCACATCACGTTCTGTTGCGTCGAGCGCCCGGCCGATCATCCGCGCCGGCCGGCCGACTATGTGCCGCTGGACGCCTTCTGGAACAAACGCGGTTATTTCAAGCATCCGGAACTGAAAACCACCTATACCTGGAAAGATCTCGACGACGAGACCGAAACCCCCAAACCGATGACCTTTTGGTTGAGAGAAGACCGTGCCTAAAATCGCCAGCGCCCAATACGACATCAGCTTCCTGGAAACCTGGGAAAACTTCGCAGCCAAAACCCGCCGCTGGGTACAAGACGCGGCCGACAACAAAGCCGACATCCTGCTGTTCCCCGAATACGCCTGCATGGAACTGGCATCCTTGTTTCCGAAGGATGTTTATTCGTCCTTGAACGGCCAACTGGATGCCTTGCAAACCCTGCTGCCGCCATACCTGGATTTGTTCAAAACCCTGGCCGCCGAGCGCCGGGTGTATATCCAGGCCGGCACGTTTCCTGTCAAACACGAAAACGGCGAATTCCGCAATCACGCCTATTTCTTCACGCCGCAGGGCGACGTGGATTATCAGGAAAAGCTGACCATGACCCGTTTCGAGAACGAGCAATGGCATATCTCGCGCGGTCTGGACATCAAAGTGTTCGACACCGTATTCGGCAAGATCGCGATCAACATCTGCTACGACAGTGAATTTCCCCACTACGCCCGCCAACAAGCCGAACGCGGCGCCACGTTGATTCTGGTGCCCAGTTGCACCGACACCGAAGCCGGCTATTACCGGGTGCGGATCGGTTGCCAGGCCCGCGCGCTGGAAAACCAATGCTACGTCGTGCAATCCTCGCTGGTCGGCGACGCCGCCTGGTCCGAAGCGGTCGATGTCAATCGCGGCGCGGCAGCCATTTACACGCCGGTCGATCGCGGCTTTCCGAACAACGGCATTCTGGCGATCGGCGAGTACAACCAAGCCCAATGGATTTACGCCGACCTGGATCTAGCCGCCGTCGAAACCGTGCGCCAGGAAGGCCAGGTGTTTAACTACCGCGACTGGCCCAAGCAGTTCGATTGCCGGTAACGGCCGGCTAGTCCCGTTACGGTTGGCCGCGGCCTTAAGGCTCGGCCAACCGCCTTTAGAAACCCGTCCAACGAGAACCCGCGACCGAGCTAATCCCCGACCGTGTAATCCCTGGACTCCATCATATTTTCCAGCATGCCGAACAGGCGTTGCGGCGTAATCAAACACCCGGCCGCTCCCGGTCTGGGCATGATTTCCACCGTGACTTCCTCGCGAGCCAGCTTGTTCAAGGTCTGATAGGTAAAGAAATCGACCGATTCCACACCCGGCGCCAGATGCGCCCATTCACCGGCGACGGCATCGGCGGCGTAGCGCTTGTAAGGCCAAACCGGCAGGGTATTCCGGCCGTCGAGTTCCCGAATCAAGGGCTGCGGCCCCTCCTTCAGCCCCCAGACTTCGTCGGTCTCGAAGATTCGATACAGAAAATATTCCAATCGTTCTTCGTCACTCATATCCGGAACGGCGGCGATTTCTTCGGGATGGGGATCGTAGCGCATGTCGAGGCCTATGCTGATGAATTTGACTACAGTTCAGCAAAAATCGCACCATACCCGGCGCGCGTCGTCGGCGGCGGATTTTCCCCAGCCAACGAGTTGCTCGGCCAATGCGTCGTCGGACAGGCTAGCCCACATTTGTCGCAAACCCGACATTCCGTCATCCGGCCGAACGGCCGCTTTGCCAACCTGTTAAAAGCGCCAATATCGCGCCGCGACTCGAAGACGGCCCGACTATACCGTTTCGGCCCAATCGGTCGATAATGTCGGCACTTAACCGAATAGACGAACACTCATGGACCATTCGACAATCGCCAGCCCTGCCCGCAAGCCCGCCCTACCCGAACATTCGATGATCGTTTCGATGCTGCGCATGATCGTCCAACCGCTAACGACGATGGCCCGCATACACGCCAAATACGGCGATTTGGCGCTGGGAACCGTATTCAAGAAGAAGATACTGTTCGTCCGCGCGCCGGAATACATCGAGCAAATTTTTAATCTGGAAGGCAAGGGCTTGCTGAACCGCGACTTCATGTACGACGCCAAGCAAGCGCTGTTCGGCAACGGCCTGATTAACAGCGAATCCGAGGTCTGGAGCAAGCAACGCCGCCTGATGCAGCCGATGTTCACCAAGGATGCCGTCAAAACCTGGGAGCAACTGATCGTCGCGGAAGCGGCCGCTACCGCCGAACGCGTGAAGCTTGCCGCCGGCAGCGATGTCGATTTGAGCGCCGAGCTTCGCCAACTGATTCAGCGCATCTTTCTGCAAGTTCTGCTCGGCAAGTCGGTGGACCAGCTCAGCAACGGCGCGCAACTGATCAACGTCATCGACGTACTCAGCCGGGAATTGCCGCTGCAACTGGGCGTACATCTGATCTTCGGCCAGCGGCTGAAGCGCTGGATACCGCTACGAAGCAAGAACTACCGCGCGGCGGTTGAGTATCTGAAAACCTTTCTCTACGCCGAAATCGAACAAAAACGCGCGAATCCAGGACAAGACCTGATTTCACAGTTGCTACAAGCCCAGGACCGAAGCACCGGCTATAGGATGCCGAACGACTTGCTGCGCGACGAATCGGTCACGCTGTTTTTTGCCGGCCAGGAAACCACGATCAATACGCTGCTATGGTTTTTTTATCTGACCGGCAAGCATCCGGCGGTGCGCGAAAAGGTCGCCGCCGAAATCGCCGGCTTGCCGAACGAACCGCTCCAGGCTGGCCATCTGGCCCAACTGAGCTACACCAAGGCGGCCTTGAACGAAACCCTGCGCCTGTATCCGCCCACCTCGGCGCTGACTACGCAGGCGCTGGCGGACATCGAGCTTGGCGACTACGCCATCGCCAAGGACACCATCCTCCTGTTGACGATGCATGCTACCCACCACAATCCGCGCCTATGGCCTCGCCCCGACGAATTCGACCCGAACCGATTTCTGGACGATAGCGTTGCGCAACGCCACAAATTCGCGTTCTTTCCGTTCGGCGGCGGCCTACACAATTGCATCGGCAAGCATTTCGCCGAACTGGAAATGTTGCTGATCATCGCCAGCTTCTTTCGGGCATTCCGCTTCGAAACCGACATTACCCTCAAGGAAGCCTTTAGCGTAACGCTGAAACCGGACGGACCGGTGGTGGGGCGAGTGTCGGCCGTCAACTGATCGAAACGCGAGAACAGGGTTGAAACGTGGTGGTAGGGGGCGCTCGGCCGCTGATTCCGGGGTGGTGCTTGGTCACGGTCGCTCGAAAAAACCATGACCAAGCGCCGACGAAACCAATCGGGAGAGCAATTTCAAACTCAAGCCCCTATAGACATGGCCGGGCCGGGAACCTGCAAACCAAGTCGTCCGAATCTATTGAGTCAACGGCTTCTGCGCTTCGATGCCGGCCCGTTCCGCGACGCAATCGCGGTTCGGCGCCACGGCCTCCTCGCTCAAATCGTCCAATTCGTCTTTCGCCTGACTCAAATCGTCCTGAAAATGACGGTCGGCATGGAGCTTAGCGACCGTATACGCGCCCAGGTAGCGTCCCCATACAGTATCGCTATACCAATGTACGTTACAGACCACCCGACTTAATCCGAAAGCCTGGGCGCGGGCTAGAATCGCATCGGCCCGCGCGGGAACCAGTTCAGCCAAAATCAAGCCCCAAGCCATGCCGATGGCATTGTGTCCAGACGGATAGGAACCGCCGGCCTCCAGACGGGCGCGATCATCCGGTGTGCAAAACCGGGCGTCGTTGACCATGAACGGCCGAGGACGTTTGTATCTATCCTTTGCCGCGCCGGTGGCCGCGCCCGCGTCCTGCTTGACCTTCTTCAACAGCTTCACCAAATGGGGGGTATGTTGCTCGTCCACCGGCACGCCCAGCGCGCAGGCATAGGCGCTCGCGGCATTCGGGAAACTCAGGTCGGCATCCTGTATCGCCAACGCCCAGGCAGGCGTATTGCGCAACGCAAAGCTTTTCTGGGCGTAGATCAAATCCAACGCAAAACTCGCCGACCCGTCCGCCGGCGGTAGCGGCAACAAACCCAAGCTGTCCGGGATCGCGTTGGTCGGCAAATAGCCACGCTCTCTATTGCCGCCGATTTCCGGCGGAATCGGCGTCGCGCCGGCATCCGCCAACACATCCTGCAACGCGCCGCTTAAGCACAAAACGGCAAACAGCCGTCCCCAAAATTGATAAGTTCTGTTCCGCATGGACTGACTCCCGGTCACCGAGTGGTGGGCTGATGAAGAATGCAACGACTGATTGCTCCGCATGCAGCATAGAAGACAATTCCCTGTTCGGCAAAATCGTCGGCTCTCGAACGGTAACCTTAACGGCGGGGCGCTTCGCGACGCGATGTCATGAAGCAAGGCTGGCCCTGGAACCGCTTTCCAAACGACAGGGTAAACCCGACTCGCGGCGTTCGCGTCGGCGATCCGGCTGCGTGCTTTGCCCGCTATCGATGTCGCAGTTTGCCAACCCGATCGCGCGCGGTTGATTCGCAGGGGCTCACATCGAAAACGTATGTCACATGCATCAAGTCAATTCCTTCAGTCGTCTGACCGCCGTGCGCACGATCGTTTTCATCCCGACGCCACCATGACTCAGATGCGCGACGACTTGGCGGCGCAAACTGGGCGCCATGAACTCCCTCATGTGCGACACCAATCCCTGAACGGCCTCTTCTTCCGGATAGGCTTCGTAAAACCGGCCCACGTCGTTCAGATTGTTGAGTAATTGCTCCAGCGTTTTCGTCGGCGCCGGCGCCGAAATCAACCGTTCGTAGATGCGATGTTGCATGGTTTTCTATCCTCCCGGCGTGTGCGACTACAAGTCTTTATATCAATTAAGATATATCGTTAGACGATTATACGCATCTTCAGACCAACCGAACCAGAGAATACATTGGGATGCAGCCATTACATTTAGGAAATTTACTATTCGCAACGAGTAAAAAATGACCGAAACCCGACAGACTTCTGTCCGAGTTTTCAATAAATCGTCGGCTAAAAACAGGCTCACAACAGGAAACAATCAACAGTAAATAATTATTTTTTATATATTTTTATAGAATACATCCACCTCCATGGACTAATAGGCGCCGCGTGAATCTCGGCAGCCGCGCTCAGCGGATCGATTTGCGAGTAAAACTGCCCATTCGTAGATGCGCGCGATCATACGATATATACTAAACGATATATCCATAAGCACATCCCACCTCGCTCCATGGATAAGCGCCCACCCAGCCGGTCTCGCTCGTTTCGAATCCGGCAGGCAACGACCTATTTCGATCTACATAACCCGGACCTCAGTCCGGAAAACGCTTTGGAGAACACTCGATGACGCATCAATGCGGCAATTGCGGCTGCGGCGGCGATTTCGGCACGCCGGCAAAAATCTCGGACACACTGGTGGAACTGGAAATCGATCTGGTCAAAATTCAAGTGCCGCAAGGCACCTCTCTATTGCGCGCCGCCGCGATGGCCGGTATCGAAATTCCCAAGTTATGCGCGACCGAAAGCCTGGAACCGTTCGGCTCCTGCCGTCTCTGCCTGGTCCAGGTCGAAGGCCGGCGCGGCTATCCGGCATCTTGCACCACGCCGGCCGAAGCCGGCATGGTGGTCAAGACTCAAACGCCGCAACTCGCCAACATTCGGCGCGGTGTGATGGAACTGTATATTTCCGACCACCCGCTGGATTGCCTGATGTGTCCGGCCAACGGCCACTGCGAATTGCAAACCATGGCCGGCCGGGTCGGCTTGCGCGAAGTGCGTTACGGCTACGAAGGCCACAACCATTTATCGCTGACCAAGGACGAATCCAACCCCTATTTCAGTTACGACCCGTCCAAATGCATCGTCTGCAACCGTTGCGTGCGTGCCTGCGAACAAATCCAGGGCACATTTGCATTGACGATAGACGGACGCGGTTTCGAATCGCGGGTATCGGCGGGACAGAATCAACCGTTTCTGGATTCGGAATGCGTATCCTGCGGCGCCTGCGTATTATCCTGCCCGACCGCGACCTTGATGGAAAAGACGCTGATCGAACACGGCCAGACCGACGATCACATCGTCACGACTTGCGCTTATTGCGGCGTCGGCTGTTCGCTGGTCGCCGAGGTCAAGGGCGACCAGGTCGTCAACCTGTTTCCGAATAAGAACGGCCACGCCAACCACGGCCACGCCTGCGTCAAAGGCCGCTTCGCCTGGGGTTACGCCAATCATCCCGACCGGCTGACCAAGCCGATGATTCGCGAGAAAATCACTGATCCGTGGCGGGAAGCCAGTTGGGAACAGGCCATTCAGTTTGCGGCGGACAAATTCAAAGCCATCCAGGCCAAATACGGCAAAAACGCGATTGGCGGCCTGGTATCGTCCCGCTGTACCAACGAAGAGGATTATCTGGTACAGAAACTGGTGCGGGCAGCGTTCGGCAATAACAACGTCGACACCTGCGCGCGAGTGTGCCATTCGCCGACCGGTTATGGCTTGAGCGCGACCTTCGGTACCTCGGCCGGCACCCAGAGCTTCGATTCGGTGATGGATGCCGACGTGGTGATGCTGATCGGCGTCAACCCGACCGACGGCCATCCGGTGTTCGGCTCGCAATTGAAGCGCCGCCTGCGCCAAGGTGCCAAACTGGTTGTCGTCGATCCGCGCGAAATCAATCTGGTCGACTCCGCCCACATCAAGGCGGATTTCCATCTCAAACTGCGCCCCGGCACCAACGTGGCGATGGCGAATGCACTGGCGCACGTTATTGTCGGCGAAGGTTTGTACGACGAAGCTTTTATCGACCAGCGTTGCGACAGCCAGGAATTCGCCAAATGGAAGGACTTCATTCTGGACCCGCGCCACTCGCCGGAAGAAACGGCGGCGATTACCGGAGTGCCCGCCGAACAGGTCCGCGGCGCCGCGCGCTTGTTCGCCGGCGGCGGCAACGGCGCGATTTATTACGGTTTGGGCGTGACCGAACACAGCCAGGGTTCGACGATGGTCATCGCCATCGCCAACCTGGCGATGGCGACCGGCAACATCGGCCGGCCCGGAGTCGGCGTGAATCCGTTACGCGGCCAGAACAATGTGCAAGGCTCCTGCGACATGGGCGCCTTCCCGCACGAATTGCCCGGCTACCGCCACGTCTCCAACGACGCGGCGCGCGCCACGTTCGAACAAGCCTGGGGCGTGGAACTGCAAAACGAACCCGGCCTGCGCATTCCGAACATGTTCGAAGCCGCGTTCGACGGCACCTTCAAGGGTCTATATTGCCAGGGCGAAGACATCGCCCAATCCGACCCGAACACCCAACACGTCGAAGCCGCACTGCGGGCGATGGAATGCATCGTCGTGCAGGACTTGTTCCTGAACGAGACCGCCAAATTCGCCCACGTGCTGTTGCCCGGCGCGTCGTTCCTGGAAAAGGACGGCACCTTCACCAATGCCGAACGGCGGATTTCCAGGGTACGCAAGGTCAAGGCGCCGCTGGGCGGATACGGCGATTGGGAAGCGACGATGATGCTGGCTAACGCGATGGGCTACCCGATGCACTACGATCATCCGTCGCAAATCATGGACGAGATCGCCGCGCTGACGCCGACTTTCAACGGCGTCAGCTACCAAAAACTGGAAGAAATGGGCAGCATTCAGTGGCCCTGCAACGACAGTGCCCCCGACGGTACGCCGACGATGCACATCGACGGTTTCGTGCGCGGCAAGGGCCGCTTCATGACCACCGAATACGTCGCCACCGACGAAAAAGTCACCCGCCGCTTCCCACTGATTTTGACCACCGGTCGGATTCTGTCGCAATACAACGTCGGCGCCCAAACCCGGCGCACCAAGAATACCGCCTGGCATCCGGAAGACATCCTGGAAATCCATCCGCACGACGCCGAGGAACGCGGCATCGTCGACGGCGATTGGGTCGGCATCCAAAGCCGGGCCGGCGAAACGGTATTGCACGCCAAAGTCTCGAGCCGGGTGCAGCCCGGCGTGGTCTACACCACTTTCCACCACCCGTTTTCCGGCGCCAACGTCATCACCACCGACAACTCCGACTGGGCCACTAACTGCCCGGAATTCAAGGTCACCGCGGTGCAGGTCGTTAAAGTCGCGTTGCCGTCGGAATGGCAGCAACGCTATCTGCAATTTCGAACCGCGCAGGAAAACTTCTTGAAACGCCCCAAAGCGTCCGCCGACGGCTAAGCCATGCGAAGACCGGCGTTCGCCAGCGCTAAGCACCTGCGCACCCACTTACCCAGGAGACAGACCATGACCGCATCCGACTTTGATTCAGCGTCGCCGGCACCCGCCGGCGAGTCGAACGCCGATTGCCATGCCGCCTCCGGCCCGATGGAGGTCGGTGACGAGGTGCGCTGGAAGCCGGCTTCCACCGGCCTGGAGTTTCCGGCCGTGCCGTTTCCGTCCCGGCGGGTTTTCGAAGTGGCCGGCGCAAGCCTGCTCAGAGCGTTGGTCCGCCGCCATCACCAACGCTTGTTGAATACGCCGATCGGACATTTGTTTCCGAAAGATCCCGCGCGCTTCGCGGCCGGCGTCGAAAAAACCGCCGATTTCATCGTCGAAGCGACCGGCGGTCCGGCCTTGTTTACCGCCAACCACGGTCATACCTGCATGCGCTCCCGGCATTTTCCGTTTACGATAGACGAACTGGCCCGCGAGATTTGGCTGGCGCAACTGTTGTCGGCCTTCGACGACGTCGGTTTTCCGGACGAGGTTAGAGAGGAATACTGGAATTGGGTGGAATCGTTGTCGATACGCGTGATCAACCGGCGCACGATGCGCGCGGCACCGCGCCGCATCCCTCTGGCCGGCGCGGCCACCGAATTGGCCGACGCTCTGGCTTTGCAACGACGGGTCGCGGCCGTCGCCGTCTAAGGGATTGGCCGTGAACACCGAACCGCTTTCGACGTCCGCCGATCAACAAGCCATGCGCTTCGGCCTGTTCGCCAATTTCGAGAATCCGGGCGGCGGTTTCTGTGCCGAAGCCCTGCGGGAAAGCGTGCTGACGGTCCAGCATGCCGAACGCCTGGGATTCGCCGAAGCCTGGATCACCGAGCACCATTTCAACCCCTTCAGCGTCAGCGCGGCGATCTTTCCGCTTTTGAGCTATCTGGCGGCCGCCACCACGACGATCCGGCTCGGCAGCGCGGCGGTACTGCTGCCAATGCGCGATATTTTGCAAGTTGCCGAAGACGCCGCCACCGTCGATGCGCTCTCCGGCGGCCGCTTGCTGTTAGGCGTCGCGCGCGGCGGACCGTTTCCGCTGCAATTTCAACATTTCGGCGTCGATCAGGCGACGAGCCGCGAGCGCTTGTTGGAGGGCGCGCTTTTGCTGGAGAAATTGCTGACCGAAGAGAACGTCGATTTCGACGGCCGTTATTACCGCTACCAACAAGTGTCGATCTACCCTCGCCCAAGGCAATCCCGAATTCCAATCTGGCTGGCCGCCCTGTCGCCGGAAAGTATCGCGCTGGCCGCCACGCGCGGTTACGGACTGATGGGGGCGTCGGCCGCACCGGTGGAAAAGCTACAAACCGCGCTGGCGGCCTACCGCGCCCGCGCCGCGCGAACCGCGCCGCCCTTCGTATTGTCGCGTTACTTTTTTTGCGCCGAACATCGGCACGCGGCGATCGACGCCGCCTTGCCCTTCGTCCGCGATTTCGCCCGCAACATGGGCGCGGCAATCCAACGCGCCGCGCAAAGCGGATCGGCGGAACTGCCGTTCGGCGTCGAAGCCGAAGTGTTTGCCGAGGAACGCATCCTGGCGAACGCCATCGTCGGCGACGTCGCGGAATGTCTGGATAAAATCCGGGCACTGCACCATGCGCTGGGTCCGCATACCTTGATCTTGAAACCCGCTTCCTACGATCCGCTCGCCAACCGCGCCGCATTGAGCTTGATCTCCGGGCATCTCGACCTGGCCAAGGTCTGATACGGCGACAGCCGTCTATTGCTCGGTACCTGCGGCCCAGCAACTGACGCTCAAGGATTCTCCGCCATAAATCCTCTCAACACCCGGCGCAGCCAGGCCAAACAACTACTCCGTCATCCGCTTTAAGCGATCGAAGGCAGCGGCCATGTCCGCCGGCGCCACGTCGCTAATCGCCGCGCCGGGCCACAAATTTTCGCCGGCCAACCAGCGTTCCGGATTCGCGGCATCCGCCAGCGCCAGGGTCACGGCGTGGTTCAGCTCATACAAACCCCAGCCGTAACCGGCATCGCGTAACGTCGACTGCAAGGCGTTTTGAATCAAACTTCGAAACTGACGATGCGGCTCGGAATAAGGTATTTCGGTAATCCGCCCTTTCGCCGCGACGACGCAGGCCTTGCGGTCGTAGCAGGCATGGCCGCGGCAGGCCAAGGGCCGAACCGGATAAATCATGCACACGCCGCGTTCCAAAAACGGGCAGCGCCGACGCAAGGCCACCCGCCGGGCCTCGTCCAGACCGGCGGTTTCCGCATTGGCCTTGACCACCCGTTTCGCCAAATTCAATTCCCGGCCGCGCGCTTGACCGTGGCGAATAAAGCGTTCGATTAACAGCACTTCCGGTGCGGTCGCGGTGACCCGCAACGTGCAGCAGGTAGCGCAGCCCTTGTCGCAATCGACCGGCGGATAATCGCCGGCCTCGAACCCGACGTTGCCGTCGAAACTGGAAAACGCTTGGGTCAATATCGCGCCGATCAAATCGCCGCCGCGAAAGCGGGCCAGCGTCTCGGCAAAGGCTTGAGCCTGGGCCGCGTAAAAGCCTAAAGCGTCTTCAGTCCGCATGCCTGCTCCTTTACGGCGTCCATCGTCCGTCGCCTCAATCGCCCGGTTTCAGGCATGACGTGGTTTTAGCCGGGGTGTAGTCGAAAAACATCCCGGTCTTGAAACTCTCCGCCATGTGTTCGGCGCGAGCGATGGCTTGCTCGGCCGCGGCCGGCGGCAGTACTTCCCGGGCAACGGGCCGAAAATACGCCAGCCAAATATCGAAGTCTTCGATTTGTATGGGTAAGCGCGCATGCACCGGATACGGGCTGCCGTGGTAACGGTCGGTAGCCAGCAGGGTGCGCGACCAAAAGTTCTCGACGACTCGGTGATGGGCGTCCCAATCGTCAATGACGCCGTCAAAAATACCTTTCAGGCGCGAGTCGGCGCTGGCCCGCTCGTAAAACACCCGTACCAGATCGGCGATCTGGCTCTCGGTCGCGATTAAATCTTCGTTTTGCATGACAAGCTCCTCCCAATAATCGTAACTGCATTCACACCCTCCGCGCCGGCACCCAAGGCGGATAAGCGTCTAGCTCGCGGCCCGTTCTCCTGAAAACGGCGCCGGCGTTGATGGCAAGGGTTCGCTCTATTACCTTGCTCATTCCGGTCGGTCATGGTCGCGGATCCGAAAATGGGGCGATCAGTGCCGAAGAGCCGTTGGCGCCGACCGCCGGAATCGCCAGCAGCTCGTCTTTGCCCAAGTTTGCGCCCAAGACGTGGCCGGCTTGGACTTGCAGGTCGCCGCCGAGGTGGCCGTGGGCGACGATGAGCTGAGGATGATCGAACGGCGCCCTTTGGTATCTGACCCGCTCGTCGGTCAACGAGAGCAAAAAGTTAGTCAGATCGGTGACATTTTGTTCCGTCGTCGTCAACGTCGAAAAACCGGCCAGATGAAAATGCAGGCTATCGCTGCTGAAATTGCCGTGCCGGCTATAAAACTCGATCACTTGCCGTAGAGTCGCCATGCCGCCGTTATGCATATAAGGGCCGGTCAATTCCACGTTGCGCAAGGTCGGCACTTTGAACGCGCCGTGGGTTGCCACGGCCATTTTACTGGCGGACAAATTGGCTAGCGCGGCGGCCGGAGTGGGGATATAAGCCGTCACCGCATTCGTGCAGTTTTGATTGCGCAACACGCCTTCGCGGCTACCGTCGGCCTGCAAGCCGTCGCTAGGCAAAAATACATTGGGCAGATTCACCGCAACGTTATAGGCCAGCGGGCTGATAAAATCGCAGGCGCGGATGCTGTTCACGCCCGGATCGAGCAAGCCCGTCGCGTTGCCCAACAAATACTCGACATATTGCGCGCTATAGGACAAGGGATTACCGAAATCGTCCGTGCCGCCGACGCCGGGATCGTCTTCCACATCGACGGCGCCGTTATTGGCGTAGCCCAAGTCCATGAATTTCGGTAACTGCTGAATGTTTGTGTCGCGGGTGACGATATTGCCGTAGCGATTGATGCCGCCCTTGGCGGCGGCGCCGAACGGGCCGAAGGCATTCGGACCGAAGGCGATTGGCGTATCCGGGGGACCGAAGCTGGCGCCGGGCGTCGGCGTCAACAACGCCGCATTGGCCGCCACCGCCGCCAAACTAAACGCCGGGCCGGCATGGCACAGATTGCAATGATTGTTCACGAACAATTCCACGCCGTTTTTTAACGAGGCCACCAAGGCCTGGGTTTCCGCCGGCGTGGCGGCGGCGACGTTGCTCCAAGTCGGTTTCATGTTGGCGTCGATCGGGCTGAGATCGAACGGCGCCAGGTCGGAGATCAAGGTCGATTCGTACAACTGTATGGCCAAACCGAAGAACATCGCGAAATTGGCCTCGATCTGGTTGTAAGGCAAGCCGCCGCCGACCGGCGCGCCGAACGGACCGGTGCCGCTGTAGGACCAATAGCGCGAAGCAAAGGCGCGGGTGACCAGATTGCGGTAAGTCGTATTCAAGCCCGGCTTCCGGTTCGCGGCCAGACTCATCGCGCCCAACACGCTATCCTGGGGATGCACCAGTTGGTCGCGCAACACTTGCCGCGACAACACCTTGCGGCCTATGTCCTGCCAATGTCGGCCGTCGCAGCTCATTTCGGCGCTGTTGGTCGGCGGCGCGACCGCCTGCGAGGCCAACGAAGCATTGACCAAGTGCAGCCGTTGCTTGGCGACGGTTTTGGCATTCATTTTCACCCAGACGCCGGCGTCCGGATCGCGCTCGCCCCACGGGCTGCTGCCGTTGAAAATATTATTGGCGCGGCCGTCCCAAAAACTGCGGTGGTTGAACACCGCGTTGATCACGCTGGGCGCGTTGCGGGCCGTGGTTTGCCGGGTACCGACCGAACCGACCTTGAACAGCGGATCGGCGGAGCGCGCGCATCGATCGTTGGCCGAACCGAATTGCGATACGCTTTGATATTGCCCGCTAAAACTGCCGGCGGAGCCGACCACGTCGTCGCTGCTGAACACCACCCGGCTGGTGTTGTCGGCCGGATTGCTGAATTGATGCAACGGAAAGTCGTCCAGGCTGAGCGTGTGATTCGGACCGCCGCCACCGGAAGGCAGGGTATCGAATGTCCGGCCGCTAGCATGGACACTGTTCCCACCAGGATTGAGCTGATTTTTGACCCGCCCGTCGGCGCCGGCGTGGAAATGGCAGGACGCGCAGGCCTGACCGTCGCTGCCGACCGCCTGATCCCAGAACAAGGCCTTGCCCAACGCGATCGCGGCGTTTTTATCGACGACGATGGGCGCGGCGCCGTCCAGCAGGCCCGGCACCGGCGGTATCGGCACGTTGCGCAAGGATACCGGCACCGGGCCTATCGCCAGCGCCGCTTGTGCCGCCAACAAAGCGCCGGCCAACATGACTAAAGGAATGACTCGCATGACCGCCTCGCTTTAATCGTCGTCTCGAACCGCAAGAACGCGGCCGGCGGATTGGCTCCGCCAACCGGCCATTAACGGCAAAGCGCCGCTCAGGAACAACCAAACGCCGGCCGGCAACGGCACCGCGGCGGGGCCGGCCTCCGCGCTGACGAAAATTTGCGAATGTCCGCCCGGCTTGGTGAGCTGATTGACCAGATAGGTGGCATTGGCGTCCGCCGCCGAACCGAACAGCGACACGGTGCCGCCGCCGGCGACGATGTTCAGCAGATCGGCGCTGTCGCCCAAATCCCAGAAGCGCGGTGCGCAAACGTCGTTGCTGCAATTGTTGGTGCCGTTGAAATCACCGCCGGTATAGCTGTAGGTGCCCAAGGTTTGGATGCCGTCCAGCAAGTTAGCGTACTTGCCGCCGGCGCCGAACACCGAATTCCAATTCAAATCGTTATTGGCCAAACCCAACGGGCCGGCCGCCTGTTTATCGAACCAGCCATTGTTCGCGAGCAGCGAAATATTGAAAACCCCGGCGGCCGGCACGTTGAACTGCGGATTGTGCGCGGGCACGCCGAGGATGTCGAAATTGCTGTACCACTTGACCCGCACGTCGGTGACATGCCAGTTGCCGACACCGTATTGGCTATCGAAGCCGGCCTTGATCGCCGCCGTATCGTAAGCCACCAGTAAATCCAAGGTACGCGGGTACATGATGCCCTGCACGTAATCCGGCAAGTCGGCGGAAATCTGCATCGCCCCGAACGCCGACATATCGCGATTGGCATAGTCCGGGTCGCTGGAAAGGAAGGTGTCGGCGACCGCGTCGATGTTCAGCGTGGTGGCGGCCGAGGCGGTTCCGGTTTGGCCGGCGAATATCACGGCCAAGCTGGCCGCCAGCGCGGCGCGGCGAAGGGAAAGTAGGTTCATGAGCATCGCTCCAACGTGTTTGAAATGATCCTAGAAAGTGCAGTTGGTCTATACAACACCCCGTTCGTCCTCAGCCCTTCGGCTGCACTCGGGAGAGCCTTGTCGAAGGGCGAGCGGGATTTTTCGTTCGCCCAGAGGGTGGGCGCGTTGTGGGCCGGTCCTACTTGGACTTTGCTCGGCACGAGCGGCCCACGGCGACGGCCGATTCCCAGTAGGGACAAGCCCCCGCTCAAAAACAGACTAAGCCCGGCCGGCAGCGGCACGGCGGCAACGCCCGCCGCCGCCCTGACGAACAATTGCGGATGCGCGCCGGCGGCGCTGCGTTGGCTGACGATGTAGCTCACGTTGCTGTCCGCCGCCGAACCGAACAGCGACACGAAGCCGCCGTTGGCGATGCTGTCGTACAGATCGGCATTGGCGCCCAAATCCCAGAAACGCGGCGCGCAGACCTCGTTCAGACAATTGTTACCGCCGTTGAAATTGCCGCCGCCGTAGCTGTAGGTGCCCAGTACTTGCGCGCCATCCAGCAATTTGCCGTACTTGCCGCCGGCACCGAACACCGAATCCCAATTCAAATCGGTATTGGCAAAACCCTTGTCGCCGGCACTGGCCGCGTCGAACCAGCCGTTATCGGTCAACAACGAAATATGGAACGCACCGGCGGCCGGTACATTCAGCTGAGGGTTGGTAGGGGCCACGCCGAGGATGTCGTAATTGGAATACCACTTCACCTTGACGTCGGTGACGTGCCAGTTGCCGGCGCCGAATTCGGCATCGAAACCGGATTTGATCGCCGCCGTGTCGTAAGCAATCAGCGCGTCCATGGTTCTGGGCGTGGTCATGCCCTTTGCCGGATTGGCCAGATTCGCCGAAATCCCCATCGCCCCGAAATTGGACCAATCCCGATTGGACAGCACGGGATCGCTGTTCAGATAGGTATCGGCGACCGAATCGACGCTCAACGTCCCGGCACTGGCGGCGCCGAACGGCCCGGCCAGCAACGCCGCCAGCGTTGCCGAGGCGGATTGTTTAAACAGCTTGTGTTGCATAAGTTTCCTCATCGATTTATTAAAATTTCCGCCAATTAGCTAACGGGCATAAAACGCGGAATCATCCAAGCGCGTAACGTATCTAGCCTTTCAATCGCAAAGCGGAACGGCGACCATTGAGTTAACGGAATACACGTCGTTCGGCCTACCTATAGGGCACAACGGGATGCCGGAACCCAATAAGCGCAAGCCCTTCACCTCCATGTGTGCTGAATACCGGCGGTCAGCGCCGGTATGACGGCAATGAGCAGCGGCAAAACCCTGCAACCCACCAAGAGCCGATCAGTGCAAGTTCCCGGTTCACTAACCATCGCCAACCCCCTCCTTGATCCGGTCGAAATGCCTTTTCTCTCCCCACGCCCCGGTTTTCGCTGCCGAGGTTTACAGCCACCAACGCGATTGGCTCCTCATCTTCCTAGCGCTCTTCCCGAGGTAGATGGGACAAAACCGCGTCGAGGAGCCTCGTGCGTCGGTTCCGCAAGCTGGCCCGCTTGGTCACGGCGGCGGTTTTTGCAGCAACAATCCATACATCGAACGAAAGGCGTTTGGATGGCGGGCTTCGAAGCTAGCCCAATTGGCCAAGTCGCTGCCGTTAGGGTCGTGCGGATAGTCGGCGTGGTACAAGGCGTTCAAGGCCGGCGGCAGGCCGCGCATGGCAATGAAGCGCAAATTGAGTTGTCGCAGTTGCGCGGCGATTTGCGGCAGCGTGAAGCGATGCTCGCAAGCGTGAAACACCAAGTCGCGGAACATGCCGAGGTTGTAAAAGTCGCGCCATTGCAACAGCGGCGCGAGTTCCGGGTAGTCGCCGGCGAGTATGGCTTGGCGCAGTTGGCGCATGCGATCCGGCTCGGCTTGCCAGCCGTTGGCGGCGATCAGTTGCCGGGCGGCGGCGACCGGCCGCCGCGCCGCTTCGCTGTATAAACTGACCAACATCACCCCGCCGGGCTTCAATAGATTGCAGAGGATGCGCCAGCCGTGCAGCGGTTCGGCCAGGTGGTGCAGCACGCCGCTGGCGGTAATCAGGTCGAAACGTTCCGGGTAGCCGTCGAGCCGGGTCAGGTCGGCTTGTTTGAAATCGATGCGGTCTCGCAGGCCCAGTTCGCCGGCCATGCGCAGGGCATAGCTCAGGCTGGCTCGGCTGAGATCCAGCGCCAGATAACGGCCGATACGAATTTGCCGGGTTAGCGAAATCGGTTCCAAGCCGGTGCCGCAGCCGGCGGTCAGTACCGCGATGTCGCCGTCGAAATCGGCGGACAGCGCCAAATCGGGGGCAAGGCCGCGCAGCCATTGGCCGGCGCTTTGCACTTGGCGGGCTTGCGGGTCTTGCCGCCAGCGCGGAAAGGGATGTTCTTCGTATTGACGGCGGACTTGTTCGGACACCGGGTCGGCGATGTCGGTGAGGCGTTCGACGGTTGCCGCCAATGTGCGCTCGCGCAAACAGGCTTGCCATTCGCGAACCAGAGCTTGCAGATGGGGCTTCCAACTGACGGACGATTGGCAAAACAGTGACCGACTATCGGCCAAATCCAGGCCGGAGCGGTACAACGCAAAATAAGTCAGCGCCGATTGCCAGGCGGGTTCGGCCGGACGATCGCGGCCGGCTTGCAGCTGCAGCGCCAGCGCGGCCAGCCGTTGGCTTTCTTCCGGGTCTTCGGCGAAAGCGTATTCGGTCAGCCATTGATACTGCGCCAGCGCGGCGATGAAGTCCCAGTCGGCCTTGCCGGTTTGCGGCGGGCGGTGCGGGTCAGCGGTGTAGTGCATCAACAGCGCCTTGCGCAGGCGGCGCAAGGCCAGTTCGAAGTCAGGCTGCGGTATCAAGGTGTTACGCAGCAGCAATTGCAATAACGGCGCTTGCAGCAGCGGACGCAAGCGGCCCTGGCGCAAGGCGGTGACGACTTCGGCATCGTCGCCGCGCAACCGTCGCAAGGCCTGGCGGAAGGCGGCGTCGGCCAGCAAGGCGCGGCAGGCCGGCACCGCGTAATCGCTCAGTTCGGTTTGGCTGAGCACGCCGTGCAATACCCGGCGGAATTCGGCGGAATCGGGGAATTCGATGGCTTCGGTTTGTAATAACAGCAACAAGTTGCCGCGAGCTTCGGCGTCGTTGGGCGTCAGCAGCAGCAAGCGGCTTTGTTGCAGCAAGGCTTCGTTAACCTCGCCGTGTCGATAAAGGGCCAGGGCATAGCCGGCCAGCGCGTGGCGATACGGCGGCCACTGCTTGGCTTTGCGCGCGGCGTCTCCGATTAGCGGACGCAACACTGCCAGCGCCTGGGCGTAACGTTGTTGGCGTATCGCCAGCGAGGCGTCGGCGAATGCCGCGTCCCAAGCGATAAAGACCGGATTGCGGCTCATGGTCGCCGCTCCTCAAGGCCGGGATAGCTCGGCAGCGCTTGCGGCAAGCGCTGCCGTAGGTTGGAGAAAATCGAGCCGCCGATGGCTAGGACCGCCGCGCGGGGCCGCGAACAAAACCGCCGGCGGGCGGTTTTGGCGCGGCTCGAGCGTTGGGTCGTTACCGGAACGGTGCGCATGGCGGCGGCTGGGAGGTCGGACGGCGCTAAGCGCGAACCGAGCCGGCGGTGAACTTGCGTTTGGTCAGACCCAGGAACGATAACGCCGGCCCGATGAACAACCATGCCGCGCCGGGTAGCGGCACGGCGGCCGGACCCGCTTCGGCGCTGACGAAGATTTGCGGATGAGCACCGGGCTTGGTCAACTGGTTAACCAAATAAACCACTTGATCGTCGGCGGCGTAACCGTGGAAGGACAGATAGCCGCCGGCCATGATGTCGGCAACCATGGTCGCATCCAGGCTGAGATCCCAATAGCGCGGCGCGCATTGTTGGGAAACGCAGTCGGTGGTGCCGTTGGAATTACCGGTCGGATAGTAAAAGGTGCCCAAGGCTTGCTGGCCGGAGAACAGACTGCTCCAGGCGCCGCCGTTGTACACCGAATTCCAGGTCACTTTCGGCGTGCTCACGGTCAAACCGGTAGGGCCGGCGGTGGCGGGATTGAACCAGCTGTCGTTACTGAAATAGGACACGCCGAAGTAACCGGCGTGCGGGACGTTGAATTGGTTGTTGTTGGCCGGCACGCCTTGCACGTCGAAGTTGGTGTACCACTTCAGTTGCACGTCGGTGACGTGCCAGTTGCCGGCGCCGAATTGGCTGTCGAAGCCGGACTTGATGGAGGCGCTGTTATACGACACCAGATTTTCCATGGTGCGGACCTGGGAGATGCCTTGTACCAAGTCGGCTTGCGGCGAGGAAATCATCATCGCGCCGTAGCTGGACATGTCGGAGTCGGCTTGTAAGGTGTAGTTGGTCAAAAAGGTGTCGGCCGTGGCTTCCACACTTAAGGTGCTGGCGGCGGCCAGACCGGTGTGCCCTATCAGCACCGCCCCGACGGCGAGCGCCAGTTCGGCTTGTTTGAATCGCAATGTGTTCATGAATGACCTATGGATTAAAAGTTGAATCGGTTAAAAGCCTATCGCGCCGCGTTCGAGCGCGGCGGCGGATTCGGGTTGGCCGGCCTACCCTGGCCGCCCGCCCCGCGTCTTCCTTGTGCGCGGCACGGCCGCAGCTTCCCTTGACCTTGGCTATCCCAACCGTTGGCCGAGACGGTTATCCTCCGTGCGCGCGATTAGCCCTCGCTAGTCGCAATCACGGCCCTGCGCCGACTAAAGCCAAACCAGCCGGTCAAAGCGCCACCAAACAACCAAACCGCCGCCGGTACCGGTACCACGGTGGCGGTCAGATAGCCCTCGGTGTTGACGCTCCAATTTTTGTCGTAGAACAGATAGGTGCCGGCGCTGCTGGTTTTTTCCGCGCCGAAACCGACGAAGCCGAAGAAATCGCTGGACACGTTGTAGGGCATCATGCCGACGCTATGGCCGGTCAGGCCAAGTTCGGCGACGAGGAAGGCTTGCGGGGCGGTGAAATAGCGGTAGAACAATTCGCCGTAGGTGTTGGCCAGCGGATCGTAGCTGCGGTATGTGGAAGCCAGGGCGCTATCCAACACCGAGCCGCTATGGCCGTTGATGGTCCAATTCAGCGAGGTCATGATTTCGCTGTCGCTATTCCAGATAAAGGCGCCGCTACCGATGGCGCCGTTATGTTTGTCGGTCAAATTCAATTGATATTCGACAATGGCGGCCTGGCCGGGGAACGAGGCCGCGCCTAAAACGGCAACCAGCGCCAGGGTCGAAGCTTTGGATCGGGGTTTAACAGTTTTCATGATGAATCATCCTTTTTGGGTAACGTTAAAAAAAATCGGTGTAACGAAAGCCTAAAGCTGTGCGCGGCTAGACTTTGCCGGTCGCAAAGGCCGCCCTAGCCCGGCTAAATCCAACCCAACCCAAGCAGGTGCCGCCGAACAACCAGATGGCCGCCGGCAACGGCACCGGCACCGTGGAAGTCAGGTGGGATTCGATCCCGGCCTGGGCGTAGAGGCCGATCGCTGCGCCCGGTGCCAGCGTGAATGTCCAAACAGCCGAGCCGGCGGCGGATTGTTGATCCTGTAGCTGTCCGGCAAAGCTTGCCGCCGCGCTGTAATCCGAGCCGGATAGCTGGTCGGCGGCGTCCCAGTAGTCGAACAGGATCGCGCTGGTCGCAAACGCGCCGTCGACGGCGGCACGCAAGGCGTAATCCAGGGTGATCGACAAGTCGTAGCTATAAGGTCCGGCATTGCTGAGCTCCAAACCGAACCGTCCGGTATGCCAGGTATCGACGCTACCTTCGTAGGCATTGCCGCTGACCGCGAACGAGCCGTTGAATAGACTGGCGACGGCGCTTGCCGACGGATTGGGGCTGTTGGCCAGATAAGTGCCGTCGCCGGCGGCGTTGGCATAAAAACTGAATTCGTCGTTAGGTTGCTGATAGGTTCCGAGGATGGACAAGCCCGTCCTGTCGCCGGCCGTGGGGTTGGTGCTGTCTAAAATGCCGATCGAGTAGCTCAGCGTGACGATGCTGTCGTAGCTGGCGGATGCGTGGGCAGAATTTAGCCGGCACAGGCTTAGCGCCAATACGAGGCCTAGGTTTAGCGGTCTAAAAAACGCTGTTTTCATAGTGGTTTCCGAATGTTGGGAGTCGATACGCGCGCGGGCCAGCCTTAGGGCAGCGGCGCTAAAAACGGGGTAATCGGCACGGCCGCGCCGTCGGCGCCGACCGCCGGCAAGGTCAGCGTTTCGTCCTTGGCCAAATCGGCACCCAGCGGATTGCCGGCTTCAACTTGCACATCGTTGCCGACGTGGCCGTGGGCGACGGTTAATTGCGGATGGTCGAACGGGGCTTTTTGGTAGCGCACCCGTTCGTCGGTCAGCGCTTTCAGGAAATTGCTCAGGTCGGCGATGTTCTGGACGGACGCCAAGCCGCGCGAGCTGGCCCCCAAGTTGAAGTTCTGCGCGTCGTTGGCGAAATTGCCGTGCCGGGCGTAAAACTCGATCACCTGCGCCAAGGTGGCCATGCCGCCGTTGTGCATGTAAGGTCCGGTCAATTCGACGTTGCGTAGCGTCGGCACCTTAAACGCGCCGGCGGTGGCAACGGACATCTTGGCGCCGTTCGCGGCGGCCCGCGCGGCTGCCTGTGTCGGAATGAATGCGGTATCCGGATTGGCGCAACCCAAGCTACGCAGCACGCCCTCGCGGCTGCCGTCGGCCTGCAAGCCGTCGCCTTGGGAAAAGTAACCGGGGTCGTCCAGTGCTTGATTGATCGCCAGCGGAGCCAGAAAATCGCAGGCCCGGACTTTTTCGATAGGCAAATCGATGACGGCCGCGGTATCGGCGAGCAAATAACCGACGTATTGCGCGGCGTAAGACAGGGGATTACCAAACGGATCGGTGCCGGCCAGGCCGGGATCGGCATCAGTCTTGGTCGCACCGACATTGGCGAAGCCCAAGTCCATCAACCTGGGCTGTATCAAAATGTTTAGATCCCGGGTGATCGGACTGGCCGACGCGGTGGCGCCGGACAAGGTGGCTGCCGCGAACGGGCCGAACGCATCCGGACCATAACCTATCGGCGTGGCCGGCGGACCGAAGCTGGCGCTCGACGTCGGTGTCAACAGTGCGGCATTGGTAGCCACCGCCGCCAAACTCATCGTCGGGCCAATATGGCAGCGGCCGCAGTGGTTGTTGACGAATAGGTTGAAGCCGTGTTTTAGCGAAGCGATCTTGGCGGTGGTTTCGGCCGGCGTGGCGGCGCTGATATTGCTCCAGGTCGGCGCTAGATTGGCGTCGAGCGGGCTCATATCGAACGGCGATTGGTCGGATACCAAGGTCGATTCGTACATTTGAATCGCCAGGCCGAAAAACATCGCGAAGTTAGCTTCCATCTGGTTGTAGGCCACGCCACCGTTAGCCGGGGCGCCGAATTTGCCGATACCGCTGTAAGCCCAATATTGGGAGTTGAAAGCCTGGATGACCAGGTTTTTGTAGGTGGTTTTCAAGCCCGGCTTCAAGTTGCCGGCGCTGCTGTTGCTTAACCCGCCCAACACGCTGTCTTGGGGATGTACCGGCTGACTTTGCAGCGGTTGGCGATTGAGCAATTTGCGGCCGATGTCCGGCCAGGTGCGGCCGTGACAGCCCATTTCCACATCGTTGAAAATCGGCGGCGCCACCGCTTGCGAAGCCAGCGCCGAGTTGATCAGATTCAAGCGTTGTTTGACGACGGTCCTGGCATTGAGCTTGATCCACACGCCGGCATCCGGATCGCGCGGACCCCACGGACTGCTGCCGTTGAAGCTGTTGTTGGCGCGGCCGTCCCAGAAGTTGCGGTGGTTGAACACCGCGTTAATCACGGTTGGCGCATTGCGCGGCGTGACCTTGCGGGTACCGACGTGGCCGACGTTAAACACCTCGTTGGCGCCGCGCCGGCATTGGTCGTTGGCACCACTGAAGGTCGAAGTGCCTTGAAACTCGCCGCCGAAGCTGCCGGCCGAGCCGGCCACGTCATCGGTGTTATAAATCAGCGTGCTGTTGTCAGTGACATTGCCGAAGCGTTGCAACGGAAAGTCCTCGGCCACCAGCGTGTGATTGGGACCGCCGGCGCCGGACGGCAAGGCATCGAAGGTTTGCCCGGCCGGTTGCGCCGAATTTTGTCCCGGATTGATTTGGTTTTTGAGCCGGCCGTCGGCGCCGGCGCTGAAGTGACAGGAGGCGCAGGCCTGTCCGTCGGAACCGACGTTCCGATCCCAAAACAAGGCCTTGCCCAAGGCGATCGCGGCAGTTTTATCAACCACGATCGGATTAGCGCCGTCCAGCAGGCCGGGTACCGGCGGTAGAGGCACGCCGCGCAGCGACACCGGCAGCGGGCCGTCTGCCGTTGCCATCCTTGCGGTCGCGGCCAACAAACCGGCCAAAATAAACGGGTACCATTGATGCTGTTTACGCATTGCCAATTCCAAATTTAATTTATTAAAGGGAATCTCTGAACATTGAAAAAACCTTTTTTCCTTAGACCCACCGAGCATAAAGGCGAGGGAATTTTTAGCCCGGTGGGGTACGCAATGACCGCTCAGCCTGAGCAGTTTCGTAGGATGTGCCGGCACCGGGGGAATCGCATCGCTCACGAACGATGCGCCTTGCCTGCGCTCGGCGGCATCCTACAACCACCTTCAAACCGTCGGACGCCCGTTTCGGCGGCCAAAACCGACCAAGCCCGCCACCGCGCCGCCGAATAACCAAACGGCCGCCGGTAGCGGAACGGGCGCGACGCCGGCGCCTATGACGGTATAGCCGGTTGAGGCGGTGGGGGTTGTCCAGCCGATCGCATTGGCTACCGTGTTGCCGCCGATAAGGTCGTAGGCATACGTGCTGAACGCCAACACATTTTCGGCATAGAGACCGGTAACGCTGAAAACGACTTGATCCGACAGATTACCGACCCGGTTGGCGACGCCAAGATCGATGAACATCAGCGCGCCCGTGGTAGCGGGATCTTGGCCGTTATAGAGCGGCTGGTACACCGACGCGGGCCTACTGGTCATCGGGCCATAGATAAAGTCCGATCCATAAAAGGTTTCATTCACGACATTGGTTTGCCAGTTGCCGGCCGATACCGTCGGTCTCGTGGTTTGGTTTGGCGCGACGACATAACCGTTGGACTGAATGGTCAGCGCAAAATCGCTGGAAATCGGACCCGTTAGCGCCACGGCCAGAATCATGTCGTCATTGCCACCCTTACCACCGTTGGTGGTGACCCAAAAATTACCGTCGTAGATGCCCGAAGTGGCGGTGCCCGCGAGCTGTCCCGCTTGGCCCGAAGTGGCGGAAGAGTTGATCTTGAGTTGATTCAAACCGCCGCCGCCCAAGGTAAAGTTGTAGGTAAAATCCCGGTAACCGGGGTTGCTGTTTAAAAGGGCGTTGCCGCTGCTATCGACGCTGGAGCTGTAGAATCTGCCCGCGTCATTGGCAACGGTAAACGTGCCGGTACCCCCTGTTAATATCGCCGCCCAAGCGCCTTGGCCCCACACCAGCATTGCCGCCGTCAGCGTTAAAACTGTCTGCTTTTTCATGGTTTCTTTCCTGTTTGAGTTGAACGATTAAAAATAAAAGCCGATGGTTTGCCGGCCCCATCGGCCTTACGCTGAGTCAGGCTCAACAAACCGGTGATGCAAGTACCGAACAACCAGGCGGCGGCGGGTACCGGAACCGGCGCCGGTTGATAACTGACCTGCAATTGCGGACGCTGCGCCGGATCGGTCCATTCGCTGGTATAAAAGGCGCGATGAGTTTGCTTGAGATCTTCGTCCTGGTTGATCAATATCCAGCCGAAATTGCTCGAAGGGTCGTCCAACCAGGCTTGTACGTCCTGGACTAAGGTCGGTGTAGTCGTCCAGGTTTGCGCGGAACCAAACTCGCTGCCGACCGCCAGCGTGGCGCTGGCTCGATTGACGTAATCGCCGCCGGGCGTGGTCCACGGCGTTTGCCGGTAAGCGGCGGCGTTCCAGGTGGCGTCGCCGGGATTGGCCGGAAAGCCCTGGCCGGTGCCGCCGATTTGCGTGGCGTTGCCGCCGGTAATGCCTTCGCCCCAGTCGCGGGTCAGGCGAAACAAATCCATGGTTCGCGGCGTTTGGTCGCCGAGTCCGGCCGCGCCGCCCGAACCGGCGACGATGCCGATGTACAGCGTCAATTGCACGCCGGTAATCACCGAGCCCGCCGGTATTTGCGACGCGATATCGAAGGCAATCAACCCGCGATGCGGCGCGAATTGGCCGTTACCGCCGGCAAACATGCCGGGTCCAGCGCCATTGCTGTGATTGAACAAATCCTGGCCGGACGAATTGGGCAGGCCTTGATTGATGCTGGTACCAAAAATCGTCGCATCCTTGCTGGGCGTCAGGGTAACGACCGCCGCCGATACCGCCGCCGAATCGGCTAGCAGCAGGCACACCGCCGCTGTTCGGGAAAACTGTGTCAGCAGCTTCATGACTTCATCTCCGAGTTATTAACTCGGCCTTTAAATACCGTTCGCCCTGAGCTAGTCGAAGGGCGCAGGGTGCCGACCAAGCCCAACAAGCCGACGCCGAACAGCCAGACTGCCGCCGGCAGCGGCACGGCCGCCAGCTCGTAGCTGATTTTTAGCCGCGGGCGCAACGCGGTGTCGTCCCAGGCTTGCGAGTAAAACACCCGGTAGGTGTCCGGACTCCATTCGTCGGCATTCAGCAATACCCAACCGTTATTGGTGGACGGCGCGTTCAGCATGGCCTGCACATCGGCGACCAGCTCCGGCGTGGAAGCCCAGGTATAGGCCGCGCCGATAGCCTGGCCGACCAAGGTGCTGGCGCTGGCCAATGGCTGGAAATCGCCGCCCGGCGTGGCCCAAGGCTGGTTTTGTAAATAGCGCCGGTCCAGCCAGGTCGGGCTGGGAGGAATCGCCGGAAACCCTTGGTCGGTGCCCTCGATTTGGGTAACGCCCAAAGCGGTGGGACCGTGAGCCCAATTGCCGGTCAACCGATGCAGTTCGATAGTGCGCGGCGTGGCATCTTCACTCCCGCCGGCACCGGCCACATCGACCAGATACAAGGTCAACTCCACACCGGTGATGACCGCCGTCGCCGGCAGATTGGCGGCGATATTGAAATCGATCAAACCGCGCCGCGGCGAGCCGTCGGCATCGCCGCCGATAAACACGGCCGGGCCCTTGCCGATACTGTGGGTCGGCTGATTTTCGAAAATCGTCGAGACCTTGCCCGCCCCCAGGGTGATGGTGGCGGCCCCGACACCGGCCACCGGCAAGCCGGCCAGCGCGAAACCCAAAACCGCGAACGCCAAACCGGGCGGCGCCCGCCTTCGGGTTGAATGACATTGCATGTTGCCTCCTCTATTCATGTAATTGCCTAAAAATGCCCAAGGTGTAGGGCGGGCAATGTTGCCCACCATTAACCATCAAACCCACCAGCGCACGAGCAGCATGTGTCTAACCTACCGGGCTTAACCGTTCGCCCTTCGACAAACTCAGGGCGAACGGCTTAACCTCAAACTGTCCCGGTTTAAGTCCGCGTTCCTCCGATTGGCGCAGCGTAATCGGAGGAACGAAGGTCTGACATGCGTGCGATTACGCTGCGCTTTTATGCTCTTGGGTAAATCGCACCTATGCTTCGACATTCCCGTTACGGCGGCCAACGCCAACCAAACCTGCCAAGGCACTGCCGAACAGCCACACCGCACCCGGCAGCGGTACCGGCGCGGCGGAGAAGGCGACGCTGTAAGCGCCGTGGCCGCCGCCGGCGTTGCCGCCGAGGATCAACGTATAGTTACCGGCCGCCAGATGGCTGAACACCAGACTGATCGAGGTGAGGCCGGTAGCGGCGCCGGCACCGTTCAAATACGTCAGGCCCACGCTACCGAGCGGATTGTTGAGGTTGTTGTAATAGGCTTGAACTTGATTGGCGGTGGTCCCAGTGTCCCAACCTTGAAACAATGAGAAGCCGGGTTTGACGACCGTGGTGAGGTCCAACGGCGTATCGGAATCGGCGGCGACGGTGATGGTCAGATCGGTTGTGGTATCCAAGGTAATCAGGCCTATATCCGAACCGTGGCCTATGCCTTGATGCGGACAGGTCGCTGCAGGGTTGCGCTGCCAGCCCATCGGCCCGACCGCCAATTCGTATAAAGGATCGGCGCCGGCCGCGACGCCGTTTGCACTGGAAACCGTTTCGCTGGTGCCGGCCGCCAAGTCCGCGTACCAAACCGCATTCAGTTTACCGCTGTATGCCGGCGCGCCGCCGCCTGTCCAGGTGCCGGGCACGAATCCGGACGCACCGGGAAAATCGCCGCTGTCCCAACCGTTGGTGTTATAGGCGATGCCGGCTTGCGCGGCGCCGTTACCGAAAGTTAGTGCCACCGCCATTAGGGCCGCGCCGTGTTGCAATGATAAAAATTTCATAAATCACTCAAGTCCGATGAATTAACGATAAGTAGCGTTCAGCAATCAAAGTCGGCATCGATCGAACTCGCCTGTTCGATCAATGCCAGCCTGTCCATGGCCGAGCGCATCATCGCTCCCCCTCCTCGGCATTGCCCTCCGGACCATGCCACGCGGAACGTCCTAGCCCGCGCTGTTCATACGTTGTTCGCGTCGTGGCGACGGACACCCCCGAGTATGAACGCACCCTCACCCGTGAAACCCACCCGGAGATTTCACGCGCTTACACCGGCTTGCCGCCGCATGAGGCCGATTCGCGCGGCGGGACTAGCCAAACCCGACAATCCGCCGGTTAAAGGCGCGCGTCCTTGCGCTGGGTTAACCACCGGTTTTTCGGTGTCCGGGCCGTCATCGCGGATATGGCGTTAAGCTTTGCGGGCGCCCTCGGCGCGTTGCCTCCGGCCGGCAAGCCCGAGACTCGCCGATGCGCCGCTTAAGAACAGCCAGACAGCGCCGGGCAGCGGTACCGGCGATGCGTCCGCCGATTCCAGATGGGAACTAATGCCGGCTTGGGCGTAGAGCTGTCGAGTAGCGCCGGCTGCTAAGCCAAAATGAAACGTGGCGGTATCCGCCGCCGATTGCTGATCGTCCGGATCGCCGCTAAACGCGTCGGCCGAGACATAGTCGAAGCCGGAATTCGAGCCGCCCTCGTCCCAGTAATCGAACAAAATGTTGGTGCTGGCGAATTCGCCGTGAGCGGCCGCTTGCAGTGCGTACTGAAAATCAACGGCCACGTTGTAGCTATACGGACCGTTGTTGTTCAATTCCAGGCCGAATAATCCCGTCAACAAGCTGTCGACGCTGCCTGAGTTAACGTTGCCGCCGACGGAATACAAACCGGTGAACTTGCCGCTAACCGTAGCGGCGGCCGGATTGGGACTGTAAGACTGGTACTGGCCGTCGCCGCCGACGACTGCGTAAAAGTTTTGGTCGTCGCTAGCTTGCTGGTAGGTTCCGAGGATGGACAAGCCCGTCCTGTCGCCGGCCGTGGGATTGGTGCTGTCTAAAATGCCGATCGAGTAGCTCAGCGTGACGATGCTGTCGTAGCTCGCGGATGCGTGGGCAGAATTTAGCCGGTACAGGCTTAGCGCCAATGCTAGGCCTAGGTTTAGCGGTCTAAAAAACGCTGTTTTCATAGTGGTTTCCGAATGGTGGGAGTCGATACGCGCGCGGGCCAGCCTTAGGGCGACGGCGCTAAAAACGGGGTAATCGGCACGGCCGCGCCGTTGGCGCCGACCGCCGGCAAGGTCAGCGTTTCGTCCTTGGCCAAATCGGCACCCAGTGAATTGCCGGCTTCAACTTGCACATCGTTGCCGACGTGGCCGTGCGCGATGGTTAATTGCGGATGGTCGAACGGGGCTTTTTGGTAGCGCACCCGTTCGTCGGTCAGCGCTTTCAGGAAATTACTCAGATCGTCGGTGTTTTGCGGGTTGATCAAATTCGCCGCGATCGGGCCGATCACGCCGTGCAATTCCGGACTGGCGAAATTGCCGTGCCTGGCGTAGAACTCGATGACTTGCACCAGCGTCGCCATGCCACCGTTGTGCATGTAAGGCCCGGTCAATTCGACGTTGCGCAGGGTCGGCACCTTGAACGCGGCGTTGGTCGCGACCGCCATTTTGCTACCGTTCCGGTTAGCCTGAGCAGCGGCGACGGTCGGGATATAGGCCGTGACCGGATTGGCGTTGCGGCAGTTTTGGTTACGCGCCCCCCCTTCCCGGCTGCCGTCGGCCTGGATGCCGTCGCCGGGCAGGAAAATATTACTGAGCGGTGCGTTCAAGTTGACCGCCAGCGGAATCAGGAAGTCGCAGCTACGCACGTTGTCGATCGGCAAATCGAAGACCCCGGCGCTATTACCGGCCAGATATTCCACGTATTGGGCCGCAAACGATAACGGCTGGCCGAAGGGATCGACGCCGGCCACGCCGGGATCGGTATCCGGCTTAGTCACGCCGACATTGGTGTAGCCCAAATCCATCAGACGCGGCAAGTTCTGGCCGGTATTATCGCGAGTGACCGGATTGACATAGCGGGAGATGCCGGCGCCGGCGGCAATATTATTCGGGCCAAAGGCATTGGGGCCGTAGGCGATGGGGGTCGCGGGCGGGCCGAAGGTCGCGCCCGGCGTCGGCGCAACCAATGCGGCGTTCGTCGCCACTGCCGCCAAACTAAGCGTTGGTCCGGCGTGGCACAACGAGCAGTTATTGTTAACGAAAAGACTAACGCCGCGTTTCAGCGACGCGACCAGCGCCGGATCGGATACATTGGACCAAGTCGGAATCATGGCCGCATCCAGCGGGCTTAAATCCAGCGGCGATTGGTCGGATACCAAGGTCGATTCGTACATTTGAATCGCCAGGCCGAAAAACATCGCGAAGTTGGCTTCCATCTGGTTGTAGGCCGCACCGCCGTTGGCCGGGGCGCCGAATTTGCCGACACCGCTGTAAGCCCAATATTGGGAGTTGAAAGCCTGGATGACCAGGTTTTTGTAGGTGGTTTTCAAGCCCGGCTTCAAGTTGCCGGCGCTGCTGTTGCTTAACCCGCCCAACACGCTGTCTTGCGGATGTACCGGCTGACTTTGCAGCGGTTGGCGATTGAGCAATTTGCGGCCGATGTCCGGCCAGGTGCGGCCGTGACAGCCCATTTCGATGTCGTTGAAAATCGGCGGCGCCACCGCTTGCGAGGCCAGCGCCGAGTTGATCAGATTCAAGCGTTGTTTGACGACGGTCCTGGCATTGAGCTTGATCCACACGCCGGCATCCGGATCGCGCGGACCCCACGGACTGCTGCCGTTGAAGCTGTTGTTGGCGCGGCCGTCCCAGAAGTTGCGGTGGTTGAACACCGCGTTAATCACGGTTGGCGCATTGCGCGGCGTGACCTTGCGGGTACCGACGTGGCCGACGTTGAACGCCTCGTTGGCGCCGCGCCGGCATTGGTCGTTGGCACCACTGAAGGTCGAAGTGCCTTGAAACTCGCCGCCGAAGCTGCCTGCCGAGCCGGCCACGTCGTCGGTGTTATAAATCAGCGTGCTGTTGTCGGTGACATTGCCGAAGCGTTGCAACGGAAAGTCCTCGGCCACCAGCGTGTGATTGGGACCGCCGGCGCCGGACGGCAAGGCATCGAAGCTTTGCCCGGCCGGTTGCGCCGAATTTTGTCCCGGATTGATCTGGTTCTTGACCCGGCCGTCGGCGCCGGCGCTGAAGTGACAGGAGGCGCAGGCCTGACCGTCGGAGCCGAGGTTTTGGTCCCAGAACAGCGCCTTACCCAGGGCGATCGCGGCAGTTTGATCGACCACGATCGGATTGGCGCCGTCCAGCAGGCCGGGCACCGGTGGCGTCGGCACCCCGCGCAGCGACACCGGTAGAGGGCCGGCGGCCTGCAAGGTCATCACGGCGGACAGCAGAGCGCCGCCGCAAAGCATTCGATACATGGCACGCATGGAAAATTCTCGCGACTGTTTTTACAAGTTATCAGGTGACTCGGCGTAGCCGGTCGCACACCAAGGGATCGGCGTGGGTCCGGCGTGCGCCGAACCGAAGGATTTAAGCGGCTATAACGCGTTTGCGCGATTGGAATGCCAATCCCAGCACGCCGCTCAGCATCATCCAAGCCGCGGCCGGCAACGGTACCGCGTTGACCACGGTCAAGCTGCTCAAGTTGGACATGTAGCGTCCGCCTCGAGTATCGCCGGGAATGATCGTGCGGAAGACCCCGGCATTGCCCAAACCACTGCCTATGCCGTCGGCGTAAGCAATCAAGTCGGGCGTGCCGCTAGCTTGCCGCGCCAGGATCTCGCCGAGCGAGTAGACCACGGTGTAATTATCGGTAGCGGTCGCGACCACATAGGAAGTTTTCAGCGATGACGGATTGGTCGAGATACCGGACGCCACCAATAAATCCCACATCGACACGCCGGTGAATCCGGTCGCCGAACCCGTCGCCAAATTGCTGAAAGTCGTAATCGGGGTCAGCGAGCCCGGTAAGTTGGCCAGCGAGTAGCTACCGGGATTGCTTACCGCACCACCGACCGTGAATGAATTCGCTATACCGCCACTCCCTGTTCCCTGCCAAGCGACATGACCGACATCCAAACTGGTCAGACTGGTTACGCTGGTGCCGTCGGCCGCGATCAGGCTGGGCGCGGCCAAGACGCCGTTGCTGTCTTGAAAGGCAATGATGTCCTGGGCTCCCCCAAAGTTGCCGCCGAGCTGATTGCCCATCGTGTACACGGCGCTACCGTTATTACCGGTCGCAACCACAAATTCACGTAAGAGATCGTTTTTCGGGCCGTTCGCGCTGTTGGGCTGCGTGGCGACATAGCTGTTCAAATAACTATACAGCGACACGCCGGTATAGGTATTGCCGCCGACCGTTACCGACGTAGCGGCGCCGAAAGCTTGCAGATCGGCGATGCTGAAACTTGCCGGGCTACCGCTTTTCAGGTAACCGCTCAGCATGACATCCGCCTCGGCGCTTGCCGGCAGCGACAGTGCAATGACCGAAGCGGCCAAGACGGTACGAGCTATCGATTTCAGGTTTTGCATGGTTTTCTTCCTCTGGTTCAAATAAAGTGGTCCGTGCGTTTTTAAAGTCGCGGCTGTTAGCCCAAGTCCCCAGCAGTCCTCTACCAAGTACCAAGCGCAGGAAGCCACATGCCGTTCCGCCGCCAAGTCCCAAACAAAGCCTGTATTTAAGATGACCCTGGCGACGAGAATTTTTTCGATTTGTTATATCCGTCAAAATATATCGACGTTATGCACAATAAGTTATAACGAAATTGTTTGTCAATCCGGGTTTTTTGGACTAGCCACTGCCAGCATGAGCCTGGAAGCTACTCTGACAATCGGGGCTACGGGGAAGGCATCAGACTAAGGCGATAGGTTTTTACATATATTCAATCGTTAGCTTTTTAGTTAAGCCGCGAACAAATTGAATAACAGGCTTCATTGAAAATACCTGAGAAATAGTATGGTTCACGATCGTTTACCCTAAAAAGAGCAGTTTGGCGATGAAAAATCCCGTTCGTCCTGAGCTTGTCGAAGGGCGCGCGGGATTTTTCATTCACCCGTTTGGTGAGTGTATTGCGAGCCGTCCATGCTTCGACGTTGCTCAGCACGAACGGCCCGCAATACACGCCAACTGCCCTTTTTAGGTTTACCGCTTCGCCTGTCAATCGACGCCCGCCGTCGCGCTGCAGCGTCGGTTTATTGCAATTCGGAAGCCCATACCTGAAACGCCGAAAGTTCGGCAACGACTCGTCGACGAGTGGCGAGCCCTCGGCCTGACGGAAGTAAGCCATAAGCGCTAAGTCGAGCCGGCCTAATGCCTGCTTCGGCAACCGGTTAACGACTAACGCGCACTTAGCCTTCTGCTTGTCTTCGCCAAACGGCGACGCCGGCGACCCTGGTTTGCCGCGCGCGATTCAAGCCGGCTTTATATCGAACGCAATGCAGATGCGTTCCTGGTCGGAATTGAACGGAATGGTGCGGTGGAACAGCGAGGATGGGAACAACACCAAGTCGCCGACTTTTTGATCGACGATTTGGGTCGGGAAGTCGTCGTGCAGGCGCGGGTAATCGTCGCCATCGGTGCCGTATTCGAAACTGCCTTCGTGGCTATCGCATTTATCCGGCAATTGCAGATACACGCAACCGCTGATCCAACCTTCCTCGTGGATGTGGGAAGTCAGATAGCCGCCCTGATTCATCCGTAAATACCAGGAACTGGCAAACTCCAGAGCTTTCGGAAAGCGCCGGATCAACGCGTCGTCGCTACCGGCGAAGTGGTCCCGGTAGGCTTTGACTTTGGCGCGGATCAACATCGCCAATTGTTGAAACGACGCTTCCGGCCGCTGCAGCAAGTTCCCCGCCGATTGCATGCCGTAATATAAACGGCCCTGCTTGCGCTCGGCGATGGCCAGGTGTTTGACGTCGTCCAACAATTGACTCAGCAATGCGCTATTCGGGTCGGCCAATTCTTCGATAAACGTATGCCGGACAAACCTCATCGGGTCGCGACAATAGCCGTAAGCGTCCACTTGGCGAAAATTGGTGGCGTAATGGGTCGCCAGGCTGCCCAGCAACACCGAGCCATGACGATCTTCAGCAATGAACTGGTCCAAGCACTGTTTAAAGGCCTCGAACTGGCCGGTTTTATACAGGCATAAAAGCACCCGCTCTTGGGCATCGGCAAAATCGGAGGCGGCAAAATACGGTATCGCCTGCTCGAACTGGCCGCCCAGACAATAACTTTCGCCGAGATTGTAATTGGCCCGGCCGTGCTCGGCGTTGGCTTGCAGCGCCGCGCGGTAACAGCGCAACGCTTCGTCCATATTGGCCTGATCGCGGTAAATCTCGCCCAGGTCGTTCCAAGCGTCGGCGAATTGCGGATCCAGTTGTAAGGCTTGGTTGAAAGCTTCGATCGCTTGGCCGTGGGCGCCTTGATCGTACAGATTGGTACCGAGATTGAAATAGCCCAGCGCGTCGGCGTTGATTTCCAAGGCCTTACGGTAACACTGTTCGGCGGCTTTCAGATCGCCGATCGTTTGCAATACCGCCCCCCAATTAGCCCAGGCCTGAAAGTAACCGGGCTGATGTTCCACCGCCTGCCGGTAATGCGTCGCCGCCTCCTGCCACTGACTTTGCTGTTGCAGCAATGCACCGAGGTTGAAGTGGGCGACCGTCAAATCCGGCTTGATTTGCAAGGCCTTGCGATAGGCGGCCATCGCGCCCTTGGCATCGTTAAGCTGGGTGTAAATCGCGCCGAGGTTAAAGTGAATTTCGGCGATGTTGGGATCGAGTGCGATCATCTTGCGAAAGCTGGCCGCCGCCTCGCGCAATTTGCCTTGCGCCTGTTGACACATGCCCAATAAATTCAAGGCCGGCAGCGATTTGGGAAATGCCGAGGCCAACGCTTGCGCCCGGACCTCGGCCAACGCGACTTGTCCGGCTTGAAATAGTTGGTGAATGGCTTGCAACTCCGCCGGTTGCGGTTGCTTGAGTGGGGCTTTCATAACGGCTGTCGGCATTCGAATAAACGAGGCGCGCAGCATACCGCAAACCGCGCCGACGCGGCAAAGTCGGCCGGTTGTTCAATTGCGATCGCGGGCTGCCAAACCTTCGCGCAATCGGCGGTTTTCGGCATGCAAGTCTTCGATTTCTGCTAGCAGGCCGGCAACACGCTGCTGGACTTGCGCTTCGGTAAAACGCGGCGTGATATGCTTCGGGCAATTCCAGTCGTAAGCTTTTACATCAATGACGATGGCCCGCTCGACGCCGGTTTCGGCCGGCAACGCCGTCGGCCAATCGGCGGCGCCCAATTCGACGATGTGGGCTACGCCCCAGATTTTCAACCGGCGCCTCGCGGCGTAATCCATCAAGATCAACGCCACCCGCCCGTCCGCATCCAGATTGCCGACGCTGATGTACTGGCGGTTGCCGCGCACATCGGCGTAAGCCAGCGTGCGTGGGTCCAACACTTTTAGAAAGCCGGGCCGGCCGCCGCGAAACTGCACGTAAGGCCAACCGGTTTCGCCGACGCTGGCCTGATAAAAGCCGTCGCGCTCGGCGACGAAGGCCTGCTCGGTCTCGCCCAGTTCGGCGCGCGGATCGGCGGCGGTTTCGAAACCGAGATTGCCGTCCCGGCTGCCGTAACGGTTCTGCGCCGCGCGCACCGAATCGGTAAAACAAATGTCGGCAAAGGCTCTGGACATGGCGATCTACCTCGATTGCGGAAAGATGAAAATAATGGATGTTTTTTGTTGAAGCTTCGCGGCTTCGGCCAACCGGGCCATTCCCTTCGACTCCGCTCAGGAAACGCGCACGTTCGACTCCGCTCGGGGAACGCGCCCGTTCAACTCCGTTCAGGGATCCCACCGGTTCGCCTTCGCTCGCGGAACTCGCCGGTTCGTCTCCGGATGGCGTCGAATCTAACCGAAAGGGCCTTCTGGCCTTCCCTGCACGGAGTAGAATTTAACCGAACGGACCGCCGGCCGTACCCTGCACGGAGTCGAATGTATCACCGGGCGTTCCCTGAGCAGAGCCGAAGGGTCCGTTCCCTGAGCGGAGCCGAAGGGAACTTAAAACCTCAAGCGGCCAAGCAATAGACTCCCGCCCACTCAAACGGCATGATCAAACCCGATCAAGCCGACGCACTCGGCCGTTGCCCGACCCGATCCCGCCAGTCGCGCAAGTTCGTGCAAGTTTCCGGAATGCCGATTTGCAGCAGCTCGATCAAGGCCAGACCGGCAAACAACGTGATGTCCGGCATCGTCAACTGTTCGCCCATCACATAACGCCTACCGCGCAGCACGCTGTCGAAATAATGCATGCCCCTGATCGCCACCTGGCGCTGGTATTCGCCCCATTCCTTAATTTGGATCGGCTCCAGCTTGCCCAAACCGGCCGTGGCGTGATGGAAATAATCGCTGGCGGCGTCCAGCACCAAGGCCTCGGCGCGGCGTTGCAGCATATGGATTTGCGCGCGCTGTTGGGCGGTTTCGCCGGTCAAAACCGACGTGCCGGCGCTATGGTCCAGATACTCGGTAATCGCGGTGCACTCGGCGATCGCCGTGCCGTCGTCCAGCACCAACACCGGCACCTTGCCGACCGGATTCAGTTGCAAAAACTCGGGACGTTTATGTTCGCCGTTCGGCACGTCGACCTGAATAAACTCGATACGGTCGGTCAAGCCTTTTTCGGCGGCGGCCATCCGGGCGCGGAGCGGATTGGGGAAGGCGCGGAATTCGTATATTTTCATAAAAACCTCTGTCATGTTAGGCGTAGTGGATTTGCGTTGCGGCCGGCCTTTGCCAACCGTGGGGACAGTGTATTGACTACTTCGAATAAACAGAATACGGACAAATTACAATTCACTATTCCGGTTATCGGAATAAAATAGGCGTTCAAGCGCCGCTTACCGACCCCGGTTCGGACCGATTCAAGGAGGTAGAAGATGGACAAACTGCAAGCGATGACGGTGTTCGTCGCGGTTGCCGAAGCGCAAAGCTTTGCCGGCGCCGCCCGGCGTTTGACGATGTCGCCGCCGGCGGTGACGCGAGCGATTACCGCGTTGGAAGAACGTTTGCAGGTCAAGCTGCTGCAGCGCACCACCCGGCTGGTGCGGGTTACCGATGCCGGCCAGCGCTATCTGGAAGACGCCAAGCGGATACTGGCCGACGTCGACGAAGCCGACGAAGCCGCCGCCGGTATCAACGCCGAGCCTGCCGGCCACCTGGCCGTCACCGCGCCAGCGCAGTTCGGCAAGTTGTACGTGATGCCCGGCATCGTCGAATACCTGCAACGCTACCCGGCAATGAGCGTGACGGCGATGTTCGTCGACCGGGTGGTCAATCTGTTGGAAGAAGGCATGGATGTCGGCATCCGCATCGGCGAATTGCCGGACTCCAGTTTGCGGGCGTTACGCGTCGGCCAAGTGCGGCCGGTGGTGTGCGCGGCGCCGGAATATTTAAAGCGCCACGAAGCCCCCAACCACCCGAGCGAACTGGCCGGCCATGCCCTAATCGCCGCCGGCGGCCTCAGTGCTGGTCCGGACTGGCGCTTCGGCAGCGGCGCGGACGCGCTCAGCGTGCGGGTCCAACCCCGGCTGGTCACGACCACGATAGACGCCGCCATCGAAGCTGCCGTGCTGGGCTTGGGCCTGACTCGCCTGCTGTCCTACCAAGTCGCCCTCTACCTGGCCAGCGGCCAGTTACAAACCGTGCTAAACCGCCACGAACCGCCGCCGGTCCCGATCCACGTCCTGCACCGCGAAGGCCGCTACGCCTCGGCCAAGGTCAGAAGTTTCGTGGATTTGATTGCCGAGCGGTTGAAGCGGGAGGCGAGGTGGTTGTGAGATATTACGGTCTGGAATTGTTAATTGAGCGACAGGCAGAATACCTGTGATTTCAGAAAGAATTATCTACATTTAGAGATGGCCGGCTTCGACCCTCTGCGGAAGTTCGTGTATTTATCTTGGATGTCGGTTTAAAATTTAAATCAGCCATTCAAATAATAAAAGTTGTAGGGTGGATAAGCGAAGCGCCATCCGCCATAGGAACGCAAATAGGTGGATGGCGCTTCGCTTATCCACCCTACGGCCCTCGTCACGGCACCCGACAAAGGTTCGGCGTGAAGTTGTTCAATGGCGTTTTTCAAGATAATCTTCCGGCTGATTCAAGATAATTTTTTAGCCAAGCTTTCGTAACACTTTGATATTGTTTGTCAAGACGAGCGATATTAAAGATACAAGACACACATGCTTGAAGAAAGCCAACAAACATTAGGCAAAGTCGATACGGTCTTTGAAACGGTCAGCTAAGGTAAGCATGACATCTGGACCCACTATGAACGCCAGCATAACTAACGCTAGTGGTGAAGTTATAAATTAAGGTTGTTCTGCCAAGTTAATGTGTTGCTTGATTGAAAGACCTGAACCCATTTGCGTGCCCGTAGATGCGGTGAGGAGCAAACCGCATCGATCGAGAAAAGAACAAAATAGCAACGGCACCGTTTTCAATCTCCAAGAGCCAAGTGATTTGTCGAAGATAGTGGGGAGAGAATGACGCGATCGATGTGATTCGCTTTGTTCACCGCATCGTACGTGCTATTCGCTGTTTTCAAAACGGTCGTGATTTGGCCGCACACTTTTGATTATATTTATTTAAAGAAATTATGTCCGGCCGAAAACAACATTATATACCCCAATGTTTGCTGAAAGGCTTTTCAGCAGAGCGACGTGGTAACAAAGTTCAGGTATGGGTTTTCAAAGCAGGCCAAGCCCCCTATTTGACTAATACAGTTAATGTTGCTGCCGAAAGACACTTCTATTCAGAATTACCATCTGGTGACCAGGAAATAACTCTTGATGATTTGATAACCAATTACGAAAAGTCTTTGGCAAAAGTGTTACAGCAGTTTCGTGATTTGGCAACAAATGAATCAGTAGATTGCGTTCTTGCTGCAGAATTTGTTACTCACCTGACAATTCGTGGAGACTTTTTAAGAAATGTCTTCGGATTAGGGTTTCAGGAGATTATTACTACAACAAGTACATTGGTCTCGGAACCGGAGTCGTTAAGGTCTATGATTGGCCTGGACGACAATCAATCGAACTCAGAATTTTTTAAAGAACTTAGTGAGAATTTAAGAATTTTACGTCAAAATCTATCTTGCGAAATTCCGGAGACACTACTTCAACGAATTGCGCTTTTTTACTCAAGAGAAGAATTTGAAACAATATATGCTCAACGTCTTTCCTGGTTGCCTGACGCTTTAAATGTTTTTGGTTCAAAAATACCGACTTTGGCTCGCGGTAGCCATATACAAGCTCTTGAAAAGAGTCTCGCCCCACAACCAAGAATTGAGACATTGACGCAATTAAATTGGACTGTCATTAAAGTACCTGATGCCAATTTAATATTGCCCGATTGCGTAGCGATATCTGTTGGCGTTTCGGAAAATCGGTGGATTCCTCATGTCCTTGGAAGCGAAGTCGAAAATATTGAACAAGTACTTCTTCCGATAAGTACCAATCAACTTCTAGTTGGCCGTCGAGATCTTAACAGGAGGGTGGAATTTGAAAAATTCAATCGGTTTGCTGCTGCTTGCAGTGCAGAGTTTTTCGTAAGTCCTATTAATACAGCGGCAATTGCGTCTTACGTAGCCGATATAGGTAAAGAATCTAAGCAAAATATCCTGTCCATTGCCCGTAACTCAGTTGAGAAACTGGGTAAAACCTCATGTCTTGAGTCAACGATAGAAATTCCTGGTGAAATAAAAGTCACCAGCGCCAATATTCAAGATAAAACTGGCATTAGCTTCCCAGTTTCTTTTCCTGATTCCGTTGATCGTGAAAGCGCAGAGAAAATAGCGTCAGTTATAGAAGCTATTGTCTGTGAGTTGGCCAAAATTATGCCACTAAACCGAATTGAATCAGTTGTTTTTACAGCTAACCACCCAGAAATAATTCAAACAATCGATAAACGATTTTTAATATCTCAGCTACTAGAGCCAATTGAAGAAGAGCATAGCGTTGGATTGGCTACCGCTCATGTAATGATAATTGATGAAAAAGTTATGTCATCTATAATTTCCTCTTCTTGGCTGGGACAAGCATTACTTAATCCAGAAAATGAAGATTTATTCCAAACAGCGTTGCATGTGCTTGTAACGTTATTAGCTGGCATTTCATTCATTGAATTAGTAGACACTACTCTGCCAGATTCTCTTATAAAGCCACTGGAAGATCGTTGGAGCGGGATTCTTTTTAAACATATTTATAATGCATGCAGCTCCTATTTTTGTGCCCGCACTTCCGCAGGATGTAAGCCAAATAAGGAAGATTGGTATAGAGATCAAGTGATTATTGCATTCAGACACGCCAAGGAAGTTATTCCAAATGCGCGTTTATCCTACAGACATGATGGTGATCTGGATTCGTTTTTAGAGTTTGCTATTAAAAATATTGGAGATGCTTTAAGCTGCGCGGCATCGTTAATTGGTCATTGTGACGGTCTTGGGAAATCATTTTTTGGCGACGAAGAACAAGTAACAAAAATCCTTGATGAATTGGGATTGAAAAAATGGATTTATGTATATCAGCGGGATTTGGAAAAGATATTTTCCAAGCAAGGCAAATGGACTGACATTTCGGAATTAACCGCTCTTAATATCCATGTTGAAAGATTGCTTTGGCAGTTTTCGGTTTTTCCTTGGCTAATGGATACAGGGCAAATTAAAGTTGAAATACCACTTGCCGTTGACATGGAAGATTTGCAAAAAACCGCATAGGTACCCAGTTAACGCAATTCATGCAAACCTGGATGGGCACGGTGTTTGTGCCCACGTGGCATAAAAAGGCGGGCAACACTGGAGCCTATTCGAAATTATTCGACCAACCTGCCCGTTTCTTGCTAAACAATCAACCTAAAAACGGCAGTTGGCGTGTATTGCGGGCCGTTCGTGCTGAGCAACGTCGAAGCATGGACGGCTCGCAATACACTCACCAAACGGGTGAATGAAAAATCCCGCGCGCCCTTCGACAAGCTCAGGACGAACGGAATTTTTCATCGCCAAACTGCTCTTTTTAGGATCAAGCATGCAACGCCGCGTATTCCTTAACCGAAGGAATATGTTGCGGCAAAGTTGACCCGGTTGGGCGTACGGCTTCCCAGCCCAGGCAGGCCAGCCAGATCGCGCGGGGAATCGGTTTTTCGCCGTCTCGGTAATAAATCAGCATGCGGCGGGAAATACCCAAAGCCTCGGCGGCTTGCTCCAGCGTGAGTCCGGTGTCGTGTAGCCAATGCCAGATGCGTTCGTGGCCGATGCCGCCGAACTGCTCGACCGCCAGATTACGCAGGTTGTCGGCGGCCAGATCGAGTTCGTCTTCGATCCAATCAACCGTCCGTCCCGCGAAACCTATTTTGGCTTGCGCAAATAAGTCCCGATCTTTCAGCGGACTTAGCGCTTCGGTTTCGGTGATCCAGGCGTTCAAATCGACCTCGAAGCTTTGGCCGTCGGCGTAACGCAAGCGTAGCTTGTATTCGGTTAACGGCTCGACCTTGGTCAGTTGAAAATGGTCTTTACTCATCGTTGCAATTCCTCAAATAGCTTGGTCAGCTTGTCGCGATTGGCTCTTGCCCACACCAGCACTTCGGACAATTCGCGCAGCGCAATTTTGCCGTGGATGATTTCCAGAGTGTCGATTTTGACCCAAGCCTCGCGCCCGTCGTTCATCAGGACGTGGAAATGTGGCGGCGGATGGTCTTTGGCGTTGACCCGAACCCGGCAAAAACTAAAACGTTGAACGACTGGCATGGCTAGGGATTGTGATGCAATCGTTGCATGCTTTCAAGCCACGTATACCTTGTATACCATTTTCTAATTCAATTTGAATCGCCACACCCCGCTAAGCCGACCCAATTTTCCAGCGCGCGGCGGCAAGAAGCTGGTGCCGCTGGTTCGCTTGTAGTAATGTTCATACATTGTAAATAGAGGGCGTCGCCATGGCTATTACGACCATCTCCAGCCGAGAGCTGAATCAGGATGTTACCCGCGCGAAGAAGGCGGCCAAGAATGGACCGGTATTCATCACGGATCGGGGCAAGCCCGCACACGTGTTATTGAGCATCGAGGAATACCAGCGGCTGACAAGGCAGCGCCGCAACATTGCCGATTCGCTAGCCATGCCGGATGCGGCGGACATCGAGTTCGAGCCGCAGCCTTTGACGGTGGGGGCTAGGCCGGCAGATTTCGGATGATGTATGTTCTCGACACCAACGTGGTTTCCGAATTGCGGAAAGTCCGGATTGGCAAGGCGAATGCGAATGTGGCGGCTTGGGCCGACAGCGTTGATGCCGCCGACTTGTTCTTGTCGGTTATCACCCTGATGGAATTGGAGCTGGGCGTTTTGTCGATCGAGCGCAAGGACGCCAGCCAAGGTGCGGTGTCGCGGGCATGGCTGGAACAGCAGGTCTTGCCGGAGTTCTCCGAACGGACTCTGCCGATCGATACAGCGGTTGCACTGCGTTGCGCCAAGCTCCATGTGCCCGACAAACGCGGCGAGCGGGATGCGCTGATCGCGGCGACGGCGCTGGTGCATGGTATGGCGCTGGTTACCCGCAACGTGGCCGACTTCCAGGCTACGGGCGTGACTATCCTCAATCCGTGGGAGGCTATGCTGTGACAGCCTCACCATGGAACGGTGGGCAATTTGCCCACCCTACGACTGGCTGACCGACAGCCCCACATCTCACGCCCATTTGACCTCCCCGTGAAGATTTCGTGATGTTTCCGATTGCACAATGGCCGCGCCATTTGGCATTCACATTAAGGAGAATCACGATGCAGAAAAACCATGCTTTCGCGCTGTCGGCGCTGTTGTTGGCGGCCGGCGCCGCTCCGTTGAGTTCGGCCGAGGCGGCTCAAGTCACGCTGAGTTTCAGCAATCTGTCCGCCGCCAACGGGCCGGCCTTGAGTCCGTTTTTCATCGCCTTGCACGACGGTACCTTCGACGCGTTCGATGTCGGCACCACGGCGTCGTCGGCCATCGAAGCGATTGCCGAGTTAGGCAGCGGCGCCGGCTTGTCGTCGGCGTTCGCGGCCAGCGGCGCGGCGGCGGCCGGCGGTACCAGCGCGACGGTGACCGCGTCGGTCAACGCCTTCGGCCCAGGCATTTTCCTGCCCGGCGCCAAAGGCAGCGTCACCCTGGACCTAGACCCGGTTAAAAACCGCTACCTGAGTTATTTCGCGATGGTGGTGCCGTCCAACGACCGTTTCGTCGGCAACGACTCGCCGACCGAAATCGAATTGTTCGACGCCCAAGGCCATTTCACCGGCGGCACCTTCGTCGAGAACGGCAGCAGCATTTGGGACGCCGGCACCGAACTGGACGGCACCACCGGCGCGGCTTTCCTGGCCGGTTCCAATGCCTTGGACAGTCCGGCACAAAACGGCACGATTCAGGCCAACCACGACTTTGCGGTCTACGCCGGTCTGGCGACCGCGGCCGGTTACAACTTTACCGACCTGCCCGGCGCCAATACGCCGCTGCTGCAAATCAGCGCGGTGTCGCAAGTGCCGGTACCGGCGGCGGCTTGGTTGTTCGGCAGCGTGTTGCCGTTGTTCGGCTGGTTGCGGCGGCGGGCGCCTGCGTCGGCTTTGCCGGCTTGAGGCGCTCGGCTTAACTCGGTGGAGTACAAATCTAGATTTGTACTCCGATCGGCGCCCGGCTCTAGCCGAGTCGTTCTATCGCTGATGTCTAGCGACTGGCTTTAATTTTTCGGACTCGGTGGCGAAATGGCGCATTCCCCCTGACCCATTTCGCCGCTGCCCACGTCCGGTTTGGAGTGCAAATCTGGATTTGTACTCCGGTTTCGCACCGCGTCAAAACCCGTCGCCGTAACCTTGATTTTGCAAACTGGCCGGCGGCTTGCCGGTGGGGAAGCGGGTTTTTAATTCCACCGTCAGCGTCAGTTCGGCGGCCGGTACGCTGACGATTTGCTCAGCCGCTTGTTCCAACGCGTCAGGGTGCCAGAAGCTCAAGCGGTAGCGGCCGTCCGGCAAATCCAGCGTCCAGCGGCCCTCGGCGTCGGTAACCGTCAGATAATCCGCGTCGCTGACGTAGACATACCCCAACATCCAGTCGTGAATATTGCAACCCAGCGCGACGATGCCGGGGCGGTCGAACAGTACCGGTTCGCGCGGCACGCCGCTATAGAGCTTGATCTCGAAACGCTTGGCCGCGGAAAACGAGTAGACGTGGTGTTTGATCGCGTCGCTGTTAGGAAAATACACCGGCGTGCCGCTGCGCACCGCCAACACGTGCGGGACGAATTCGCGGCTTTTCTGATCCAGCGCCATCGCGGCCGGCGCGGGCGGATCGTTGACCCGGCCGGCGGCGTCCAAGGCTTGGGCTGCGACCACCATATCGGCCAACGGCCTGCCGCCGGCCAAGGCTTTCCCCGCCAATTCCGCGGCCGGCGCGACCACGGCCCAAGCCGTTAAAAAAACAGCCGGTAAGCGATTTGCCACAGTGTGTCCTCCTGATAAGCGGCTTCGCCGCGTTCCTGCCGCGCCGGGCGGGCGCTGAAAATGCGGCTGAATTCGACATTCAATTGATGGTGCTGGGCAAAGGTCAGGTTGTAATTGACGGTCCAGGCTTGACCGTGTTCGCCGTTGCGGTCTTGCGGCAGGTAATCGCGTTCGTCGCTGCCGAAACGTTCGTAGCGCACGCTGAAACGGCCGTCGCCCAGCGGCCGGCTCAACAGCCAGCTTGCCGACCAAAAGCCGACGTCGACCGCGCGCAAGTCGCCGAGCAATTCGCCCATGCTGGTTCGCCCGGTCATTGCTTGCGAAATCAAAGTGGTTTCCCACGGCAATTCGGCTTTGGCGCCCAAACTCCAGAAGCGGGTGTGCCAGCCGTATTGGCCGGCGGACAGCGCGGCCGGATCGGCGTTGTTGTCGTAATACAGCGCGCGCAAGCTGTAACGCTGGGGCCGTTCGGCGGCGATGCCGGCGTAAAAGCCGGGGCGGCCGTCCACTTCGACGAAGCTCTGGCTGGCATTGGCCTGTTTAGGAAACAGCGCCGGTATGGCTATGCCATCCGGCAGACGCAGACGGCCGGTCAAGGTCGATTCGAAGTCGTGCAAACTCCAGCCGCGCCAGGCCAACGTCAAGCCTGCGGTGTCGTTGTTAGCCAGGCCGGCGCCGAACACGCCGAGTTTGTCGCCGGCTTCGGTTTGGTAATCCACCCGCAGCTCGCCGCCGAACGCGCGCAATTCCTCGCCGACCCAGGCGTTGGCCGTCGACGAGCTCAAGGTGTACGGGCTGCTCCAGGCGGTGCCGGTGTTTTCTAAAGAAATCGGCGGAAAGAACATGCCCAGGCGGCCGGCCAAACGCCAGCCGGCGGCGCCTACCGGCCGGTAGGCCAGATAGGCTTCGGTCAAATCCAACGGCGTTGATTGGCGGTCGGCGTATTTGACGGTGGCGTTGAGCATCCAATCCCAGTCCAAGCGTACCTGCAACGTCGCGGCGGCTTCGTTAACACGCCAGCGGTCGCGCTCGCCGCCGGCGCGCAGCTTGCCCAGACCGTGTTCCAGCTCGCCCGGCGCGGCGTCGCTGTGTTGGTAGCGCAGGTCCAGCAGGCCGTGCCAAGTCACTTCCGGAAATTGGCCGTCGGCGGCTCCTCGGGCGGGTGACAGCAAGCCGGAAACAGTCAGCATCGCTAGAGAAAATCCGCGGCAGACCGAAATCGCGGACTCCGGCCTCAACGGGAACGACGTTGGCGGTCTGCTGAGCATGGTTCGGTTACCGGCTGCCGCCGGCCGCGCGCGCCGAATCCGCCAGCGGCAAGTCGAAACGAAATTCGCTACCGACGCCGAGGGTACTTTCCACTTGCAAGCGGCTGCCGTGCAGCTGGGCGATCTTGCCGACCACGATCAACCCAAAACCGCCGCCGTCGGCCCTGGCCCGGCGGGCCAGCGGCGAGTCCCAATCGCACAAGGTTGGCAGATATTCCGGAGAGATACCGATGCCGGTATCGCCGACCGCCACCGCCACCCGGCCGCGCGCCGGCCAAGCGTCCAGCCGGACTCGGCCGCCTTTCGGCGTGTGGCGCAAGGCGTTGTCGATCAGATTGGTCAGCAGGCGCTCGATCAGGCCGATGTCGGCGGCGACGATAGGCAAATCCGGGCGCAGTTCGGCTTGCAAGGTCACGCCGCGCTGCTCGGCTTGCAAGCGGTATTTTTGGGCGACGTCCTGCAGCAATTCGGCCAAGTTGAAGGACTCGGGATTCAGACTGGCGTCATCGCATTCCAGTTTGGCCAGCTCGAACAACTCTTGCGCCAAGCGGCTGACTTTTTCGGTCTGACGCAACGCGGTATCCAGAAAATGTTGCTGCTCGTCGGACGGCAGGGTATCGGCCTTGCGCTGCATGGTCTCCAGAAAGCCGCGCAACGCGGCCAGCGGCGTGCGCAAATCGTGCGACACCGAGGCCACCAACTCGCGCCGCTCCTGGTCTTTCTGGCGCAGTTCGCCCAGTTGGCCGGCCAGTTGCGCGGCGCGGACGAAGGTATCGGCCAGCCGGCCCAGTTCGTCGCTCCGGCCGGTGAGCGAAGAGACGGCAAAATCGCCGTTGACCGCCCGTTCGCCGGCGCCGGCCAGCGCGCGCAGCGGCCGCGACAGATTACGGGCGATGATCACGCTGCCGAACAGCGTCGCCAACAGGCCGAGCAACAACACCCCGGCCGCCAGTAACAGCATATGGCGGTAGCCGGCGAAGGCGTCGGTGAATTTGATTTGCAGCAACGCGACGATGCCTTCCGCGCGGCCGGCCGCCGGCAAAGCCAGTACCCGGCCGAGATAACGGCCTTGACCGGTATCGACCGTGGCGGTCAGCGCCCGGTCGGTCGCGTCGTTCAGCAAAGCCAGGGCCGCCTCCGGGGCCGAACCGGCCAGCAGGCGGTTGCCGTTGGCATTCAGTTCGGCCAGACCGATATGCAGCGGCAACAGCGAGTTTTGCCGAAACCGGGCGATGCGCTGTTCGTCGACGGCCTGCGCCACCGCCACCCAGCCCATCGGCAACGGCGCCAGGACCGGCACCAGTGCCCATTCCTGCAAGCGGTCGTTCAGCAGGCCGAACCAGACCAGCGGGCGGTCGGCGTCCGCCTCCGCCAAGGTTTGCGCATACGGAAACGTTCGGCCTTGCCATAGTCCGGCGCTATCGGCGACGACGTTGAATTGCGGGTCGATAAACATGCCGCGCTGGGCGCGGACCCGCAACAGCAGATTTTCCAGCGCCGAGGCGATGGTGGCCGGGTCGCCGCCGGTCACGGTACTGCGAAAGCCAAAATCGGCGACCAGCAAGCCGGTTTCGCCGGCGACTCGTTCGGCGCGTTCGACCAGCAGTTGCCGGAAGGCTTGCTCGGCGTAGCGCAAGTCCTGGTCGAGCTGACGCAGCAGATTGTCGCGTACCGCGAGATAAATACAGACCACCGTCAGCGCCTGCACCGCGACGAACAGCGCGGCGAACAACAGGGCGATGCGGCTTTGGAAACTCAGCGTCATGCGCCGGGATCGTCCGCTCCGGCGAACTTGTAGCCGACGCCCCACACCGTCAGGATGCGCGCCGGTTTGGCCGGATCAGCTTCGATTTTGGCCCGCAAGCGGTTGATGTGGGAGTTGACAGTGTGTTCGTAGCCGTCGTGGTTGTAACCCCAAACCTGGTTCAGCAATTCCAGCCGGGTGAACATGCGGCCGGGATGGCGGGCGAAGAAGTGCAGCAAGTCGAATTCGCGCGCGGTCAGGGCTACCGGTTGACCGTCCAACGCCACCGCGCGGCTTTGCGCATCGATCCGCAAACCGCCGGCGATCAGAACAGCATCGGCCGGTTCGGCGGCCGGTTGGCTCAACGCCGCCACCCGCCGCAACAGCGCGCGGACTCTGGCGACGACTTCGGCCAGCGCGAACGGCTTGGCAATGTAATCGTCGGCACCCATTTCCAGACCGACCACGCGTTGGATGTCGCTGGATTTGGAACTGACGATGATGATAGGCGTATACACCGGCCCGGCTCGCACCCGCCGGCAAATTTCCAAGCCGTCGACGCCGGGCAGCATCACGTCCAGCAACAGCAAGTCGTAGCGATTGCCGGCGATCGCGGCCAGCGCGGCATCGCCGTCGCCGACGGCATCCACCCGATAACCTTCGTCGCGCAGATTGTCGGCCAACAGGCCGGCAATGTCGGGATCGTCTTCGACCAGCAGCAGGTGTTTGGTTTGAAGCATCGACGGCAGGATGTTTAAAAAACGCCGATTATCGGCCAATCCAGGCCGCGACGCCATTCACGAAAGACTCACCGCTCCGTGATAACTCCGTGAGATTTGGCCGTTTAAGGCCCGGCTTGCAATTTTTGCAATACATCGGCCACCCGTTGCGCGTCCAAGGCCGGATCGACATCGTCGTCGATGCGCCGGACGATCAGTTCCGGATCGAGTATGAATGTGCGCCGCTTAGCCATCGTCAGCACCGGCATTTTTACGCCGTAGGCGTCGGTGGTCAGCGCATCGACGTCGGCAAGCAGCGTGAAATTCAAGCGATGCTCGCGGTGAAACGCCTGTAAAGCGGCAACGCTATCGGTACTGATCCCAAATACCTCGGCATTTTGGCGGCGAATGACGTCGATGGCATCTCGGAACGCACAGGCCTGGGTGGTGCAGCCAGGCGTGCCGGCCTTGGGGTAGAAATACAATACGGTCCAGCCCTTACCGCGCCGCTCCGCCAAATCGAATGCGCCGCCGTCGTGGGTAGGCAAGCGAAACAGTGGCGCCGGACCGCCGAGAGTGGGCGGATCGGCCCAACTCGGCGACGCGAACGGCAGCCAAGTCAAAAACAAAGCCAAGCGTTTTAACATCGGCGAATATTTATTCATGGCGACCTCGCGTCAGAGTGTGAAAGGGCCGGAACGCGCAAGCGGCGCGGCTCGCGCCGGCCCAAGATCACGCAAACCAACACGATGGAAGCGGCGATCATTTGCGAGCGGCCCACCGCTTCGCCCAGGATCAGCGCCGCGCCGGCCAGCGTCAGGAACGGCTGCAACAATTGCAGTTGACCGATCCGGGCAATGCCGCCCATCGCCAAACCTTTATACCACGCGAAAAAGGCCAGATACATGCTGACGAGACTGACGTAAGCGAAACCGCCCAGACTTGTCCATCCGACCGCCGCCCAATGCGCCGGCGCGGCCAGCCAGACCGCCGGTAACAAACACGGCGCCGCCAACAGCAAAGCCCAACTGATGGTCTGCCAAGCGCCCAGCTCGCGCGACATCCGCGCCCCCTCGGCGTAGCCGAAACCAACCGAGGCCACCGCCCCGAGCAGCAGCCAATCGGCCCGGCTAAGCCCGCCCCCGCCTATCCACCAGCAAAAACCGACGATCGTCGCGCCGCCAATCAGGGTGGCCGTCCAATACAGGATGCCGGGACGCTCGCCGGCCAGCCAAGCCGCGCAGAGCGCGGTCGCCAACGGTGCCAGACCGACGATGACCGCGGCATGCGCGGCGGCGGCGGTATGCAAGGCCAACGTCGAGAGCAGCGGAAAACCGACAACCACGCCCGCCGCGACCAGGGCCAATCGTCCGCATTGGCGTAGGGAAGGCCGGGGCGCTTTCGCCCACCAAAGCACGACGGCCGCCAGCCCGGCGGCGACCACGGCTCGGCCCAGGCCGACGAAGACCGGGTCCAGGTCCGCGACAGCCAGCCTGGTGGCCGGCAAGGTTAAACTGAAACCCAGGATGCCGAGCATCCCGAAGCACGCGGCACGCCCGTCGGCACCGCGCGGTTGATTCGGTAGATTCATGATGGTTTCTCATAGGTTGGCGAAACGTCGAATCGTCGGCGAATCGGACCCGCAAGCCCTACCGACAATTGACGTGCTTATGCTAGCCGACTCAATCAAAACCGATACAGACCCAAAAGTGTTAAATTTAACCCGTACAGAATCCGCGAATGCTTGTCTGTATTCGTCACCGCCACCCACAACTGTAACGGTCGCCCAATGTCATTGCTATACCAGGAAATCGCCGAACGTCTCGCCAGCGCCATTGCCTTGGGGGTTTACCGACCCGGCGAACGCTTACCCAGCGTGCGGCAATTGGCCGAAACCCAACAGGTTAGCGCCGCGACGGCGGTGCAGGCCTTGCGTTACTTGGAAGACCTCGGCCGGATCGAAGCCAGACCGAGATCCGGTTATTATGTGCGTCCGGCCGCGCCGGCGACCAAATTGCCGGAACCGGCGGAGTCCGGACCGGTGCTGCAGCCGTCGCCGGTCAGCGGCCAAGAATTGGTGCTGCGTTTAGCCAAAGCCGCCGCCGAGCGCCGCACCGTACCCTTCGGCGCCGCAGTCCCGGCGCCGTCTTTTCTGCCGGTCCTTAGAATCGAACGCGCCCTAGCCGGTTGCGCCCGCCGCCATCGCAACCGGATCGCCGGCTACGAAATGGCGCAAGGCAATCCGGAACTACGCAGACAGATTGCCCGGCGCATGCTGGAAGCCGGCTGCGCGCTGGCGGCGGACGACATCGTCGTGACCAACGGCTGCCAAGAAGCCATCGCGCTGGCCTTGCGAGCCGTCACCCAAACCGGCGACATTGTCGCGATCGAGTCGCCAACCTTTTACGGTCAATTTCAAGTCATCGAAGCCCTGGGTTTGAAAGCTATCGAAATTCCCACCCACCCGCGCGACGGCATATCCCTGGAAGCGCTGCAACTGGCCTGCGAGCAATGGCCGGTGAAGGCCTGTTTGGTGGTACCCAACTACAGCAACCCGCTCGGCTTTTTAATGAGCGAATCGCGTAAGCGCGAACTGTTGGGTCTGGCCGAGCGGCATCGGTTCGCGCTGATAGAAGACGATGTCTACGGCGATTTGGGTCATGGCGCGAAGCGGCCGCCGGTCATCAAGGCCTGGGACGACGACGGCCGGGTGCTGCATTGTTCGTCGTTTTCCAAATCCTTGTCGCCCGGCCTGAGGATTGGTTGGATCGCGCCGGGACGCTATTTAAAGTCAGTCGAATACCTGAAATACACCGCCAATCTGGCAACACCGTCGTTGACGCAATTGGCGGTCGCCGAATTGCTGGCCGACAGCGGTTTCGAACGCGGCCTGCGCCAATCCCGGCGCCGCTATGCCGAGGCGGTCGCGAGAATGACCGCCGCCATCGTCCGATATTTTCCGGCCGCCACCAAACTGACTCAACCGGCCGGCGGTTTCGTGCTGTGGCTGGAATTGCCCGACGCGGTCGACGCATTACTGTTGGCGCGGCGGGCCTTGACCGAGGGCATCAGTATCGCTCCCGGTCCGGTCTTTTCGGCGACCGGTAAGTACCGCAACTTCATCCGAATTAACTGTGCCTGCGACTGGGATCGGAACATCGAACGCGCGGTCGAGAAATTGGGGCGTTTGGTCGCCGCCGCCTGAGCCTATCCAATCCCGCGATCGAAGCGGTCGAGCCCGGCCGACCTAAGCGGTTTCCAGTATTCGGCGACCTAGCCCAGGAGTTTGATTGCGCTCACAGTTTTGCCGGGACCGGCTCGGAAAAATCGTGATAGAGTTCCCAGCGTGATTCACCGACGGCGCAACGCATTGTCGATTGCAAACATTAAAAATTAAGGAGTATCCGCAACCGATGCTCAGAAAAACAGTATTGATCGTCGACGACGCGCCCGAAAACCTAACGGTCCTTAGCGAATTGCTGGCGCCGTTGTACCGGGTACTCGTCGCCAATTCCGGCCGAAAGGCTCTTTCCATCGCCGGCACCCGGCCTCGTCCCGATTTGGTGCTGCTGGATGTGATGATGCCGGACATGGACGGTTACCAAGTCTTCGAGCAACTACGCGGACAACCGCAAACCGCCGACATTCCGGTCATTTTCGTCACCGCGATGGATAGTGCCGAAGCCGAATTGCAAGGCCTGGACGCGGGCGCGGTCGATTACATCACCAAACCGATCACCGCGCCTATCTTGCTGGCCAGAGTACGCAACCAACTCGAACTGAAACAGTCCCGCGATTGGCTGCGCATCCGCAACAATCGGCTGGAGTCGGAGATCGCCAGACGCATGAGCGAAAACGAAGCCATTCAAGACGTCAGCATCCGCGCGCTGGCCCGATTGGCCGAAATCCGCGACACCGAGACCGGCAACCACATCCTGCGCACTCAATGTTATGTACGGACCCTGGCCGAAAAGCTGACGGCCAATCCCCGCTTCTCCGCGCTGTTGACCGACGACTACATCAAACTATTGGCCCAGTCCGCGCCGTTGCACGATATCGGTAAGGTCGGCATTCCCGACGCGATCTTACGCAAGCCCGGTCCGTTGGACGCTCAGGAATGGCGCATCATGAAAACCCACGCCAAACTGGGCAGCGACGCGATCGAATTGGCCGAACGCGAAGGCGCCGGTCCGGTGGCCTTTTTGAATCTGGCCAAGGAAATCGCGCATTGGCACCACGAAAAATGGGACGGCAGCGGCTATCCTGACGGCTTGAGCGGCGACGCCATTCCGTTGTCGGCGCGGATCATGGCCTTGGCCGACGTATTCGACGCGCTGATTTCCCGGCGGGTTTACAAGGAAGCGCTAGCCCTTACCGAGGTCCGGCGCATTATCGAAGAAGGCAAGGGCCGGCATTTCGACCCCGATCTGGTCGAGGCGTTTTTCGGCGATTTCGACGCGTTCCGCGCGATCGCCGACACCTACCGCGACGATGCCAACCCTTAAACCACTCTCCGCCGCCGCGCTTCTCGCTTGGCGGCATCAATCCGGGAGCCCGGCGTGCATCAGCCCCACGCCATCCGATTGATAGCGCTGTTAGTGCTGATCCCGGCACTCGTGGCGCCTTGGTGGCTCGCCTCAACCGCCGACTCCGACGATACCAGCTGGGCGCGCATCAGCCGCGACGGCACGCTACGGGTCGGTACGGCCTTGGAGGCACCCTACGTCTATCTCGACGACGCCGGCCGTCTGACCGGCCTGGAAGTGGAAACCGTCGAACACATCGCCGCGGAACTAGGCATTACCCGAATCGACTGGCAACAAACCGCCTTCGATTCGCTAATCCCCGATCTGCTGGCCGGCCGCTTCGACATGATCGCCGCGGGCTTGTTCGTGACGCCCCAACGGTCCGCGCTATTGGCATTTTCCGAACCCACTTTCCACGTCGGCCCAACCTTACTGGTTGGCATCGGCAATCCTCATCGTTTGAACAGCTATGCCGACCTCGCCGCTCAAGCCGAGCTGAAGGTCGCGGTCCTGCACGGTGCCGTCGAAACAGAACTGCTGCGTGCCTGCGGCGTCGCCGACCGGCAAATCATCGTGGTCCCGGACGCGTTGACCGGCCGAGTCGCGGTCGAAACCGGTCTGACCGCCGCGCTGGCCTTGTCGCAACCCAGTGTCAACCGGATGGTCGCCGATCAACGTCTGGGCAAATTGGAAATTGCCGCGCCGTTTCAAGCGCCGCGCCACAACGGCCTGGGTTACATCGGTTTTGGCGCCATGGCATTTCGGCCGGGCGACCACGAACTGCTGGCGCGTTGGAATCGGCAACTGGCCGGCTTCGTCGGCGGCGCAGCCCACCGCGAACTGCTGATAGCATTCGGTTTCGGCGCCGACGCCCTACCCGATTCGACCACCACCGCCGAAATACTTGGCCGGATGGCGCGATGAAACCGACCGAGATCCAGCGCGACTGGCCGGCCCTCGCGGACCGGCGCGCCGACCGGTTGGCCTGGCCCGGTCCGGTGCTGTTCGTGTTGGCCTTGTTTTCGATGGCCTTCGGCTGGATACAGACCGAACAACAAAACCTGCTGGATCGTGTAGGCAGTCAGCAAGCCTGGCTACGCAATGCCAGAGTCGACTTGGCCAAGGGCTATCTACACGTGTTTTTGTCGGCGACGCCGGAATCGCCGTTCGACCGCCGCGAAGGTTTGGCGCTATTGGACCAAGCCAGTCGGGCGCTGGCCGCCGCGTTGGCGGAAGCGCCGGCATCGCCTGCCGGCAAGCCCGCCGAGGCCGATCCGGCCGCCCAAAAGTTGACCGCCTACACCGAAACCATGCGCCAATTTCGAGAGACGCTGGCCGGTGTCGGCGACGGTATCGCCGGCAATCCCCGCTTGCAAACCGAGTTACGCATCCGTTTTTTCGAGCTGGAGCGTCAAGCCCAAGCGCTGGACAATCTGATCGCCGCCAACCTCGGTGAGAGGATGCGGACATTCGGCCGTTACTACGGTTGGCTATTGGGCACGATGGCTTGCGCCCTGCTCGGCATCGGCTGGGTCGCCTATCGCGCCAAACGCGGCCGGGACCGCGTCGAAGCCGGTCTGCGCCTGTGGGCGCGCGCCTTCGATCAAGCCGATTTCGGGCTGGCGATTGCCGATGCCACCGACGACAGCTTCCTGGCCGTCAACCCGAAATTCGCGGCCGAACGCGGTTACGCACCGGAGGATTTGATCGGCCAGCCCATCGCCAAGGTCTATCCGCCCGAAGTCTGGCCGCAAATCCAGCGTTTGCTTCCGCAACTGGATCGCAACGGTCACGGTATGTTCGAGACCGAGCACATCGACCGAAACGGCCGACGTTTCCCGGTCATGATCGACATCACCGTCACCAAGGACGCCGACGGCAAACCGCTCCGGCGCGTGGCTTACGCGCTGAACATCAGCGAGCGCAAGGCGGCGGAGCGCGCCTTGCGGCTTAGCGAAGCGCGCTTTCAAGACATTGCCAAGGCTTCCGCCGACTGGATCTGGGAAGTGGACGCGGACTGGCGTTTCCGCTACGTGTCCGACAGTATCCAAGACCAGCTGGACTATCGCGCCGACGAGATGCTGGGCGCCAGTTTCTTCGATCTGTTGGCCGGCGACGCCGCCGGCCCGCGCGAAACGCTCGCCGAAATCGCCGAACACGGTCTGCCGTTTCGAGACCTGGAATACACCATCCGCAACCGCCAAGACCAACACCGGCAAGTCCTGGCCAATGGCGTTCCGATTCGCGGGGACGACGGCTATCTACTGGGTTATCGCGGCCTGACCCGCGACATTACCGAAAAAAGGCAGGCCGAGCGGCATTTACTGGTCAACCAGGAACGCTTGCAATTGGCTCTGTTGGCCAGCGAAGACGGGCTTTGGGACTGGGACATCGTCGACGGCGGCGCCTACGTGACCCATCGCTATCGAGAAATGACCGGTTACCGGCCCGATTCGACAATGCCCTATTTCGATTTTTTCCTGCAAGGCGTGTTGGCCGAAGATCGGGAACGAGTTCAAACCGCGTTCAACGCCCACTTCGCCGGCGAAACTCAGGACGTGGATATCGACTATCGCTTGGCGAACTCGGCCGGCCCGACGCAATGGCTCCGAGTCAAGGGCCGAGTCGTCGAACGTACGATCGACGGCAAGCCCCTGCGGATGGTGGGCGTCATGTCCGACGTCAGTACCCAAAAGGATGCCGAAGCACTGCTGCTCCGCCAAACCGGCGAACTGGCGCGACGCAACGCCGAACTGGAACGCTTTAATCGGGCCATGGTCGGCCGGGAACTGGAAATGATCCGACTGAAGCAAGAAGTCAACGAGTTAAGCGCGCGATTGGGCGAAGCGCCGCTCTACCGCACCGACTTTATCCACTGCGGCGGTGCGGTTGGCGGCGCGAGCGGAGACGCTTAATGCCCGAGAATCGCTACCGCCGTTTACGCGCCTACGGGATTGCGGCATGGCTGACCGGTTTGGCGATCGCGGTGCGTTTATCGCTGGCCGCGGAGTTCGGCGACGCTCCGACCTTGATTCTATTCATGCTGCCGATCGCGCTCAGCGCCTTGCTCGGCGGCTTCGGCCCCGGCGTGCTGGCCACCGCTTCGGCCGGCCTGTTCACGGCGTATTACCTGATACCGCCGCTCGGCACCTTTGCATTCGGCACCCCTCACCAAGCCATGCAATGGACCTTGTTGATAGTCAACGGCGTTCTGGTCAGCGGCCTGAGCGAAAAACTGCAGCGCTCCCGCGCCGGAGAAACCGAACGCGCCCGTCAATTGAACGCCGCCGAGTCGCACTGGCACCTGGTGTTGGAACACGCCGCCTCGGGCATGGCCCTGGTCGCGCCGAACGGCCAATGGTTGTACGTGAATCGCCGCTTATGCGAAATCGTCGGCTATTCGGCGGACGAACTGACGCGCATGTCGTTTCAAGACATCACCCACCCCGACGATTTACGCGACGACATGGCGCAAATCGAACGCATGCTGGCCGGCGACATCGAGCGCTACAATCTGGAAAAACGCTATTTGCGCAAGGACGGCACCCCAGTCTGGGTCAACCTGACGGTCGGCTCGATCGCCGCCGCCGAACATCGCGCGGGCTGTTTCGTGAGCGTCGTGGAAGACATCACGGAACGCAAACGCATCGAGGCTGCGTTAAGGGACAGCGAAGCCTCGTTGCAAGAAGCCCAACACCTGGCCAAAGTCGGCAGCTGGCAATGGGACCCGCATACCGACCAAGCGGTCTGGTCGGCCGAAATGTATCGCATCTTCGGCCACCCGCCAGACCTAGCGCCGCTGAAATTCGCCGAAATCGCCGGCCGCTTCGAACCCGCCAGTTGGCGCCGGCTGGAAGCGGCGATCGCGCAAGCGTTGGCCTCGCATCAACCTTACCAATGCGAAGCCGAAATCGTCCGTCCCGACGGCGAACGCCGCTGGATCGTCTCCAGAGGCGTGCCGAAGTTGGACGCCGACGGCGGCTTGCTGGGCTTGAGCGGCAGCGTCGAGGACATTAGCGAACACAAACTCGCCCAGGCGGCGGTCAGCGCCAGCGAACAACGTTTCCGCAGCCTGTTCCGCAATGCGCCGCTACCGCTGTGTCTGGTCGGCGGCGACGGCACGCTGTTAGACGCCAATCTCCGCTTCGAAACCACGTTCGGCTATGCCCGCGCCGACATCCCTCACATCGATCTGTGGTGGACACTGGCCTTTCCCGACCCACACTACCGCATCTGGGCCATGAACACTTGGAGCGACGCCGTGTTGGGAGCCACCGTCGGCGGCGGCGACATCGAAGCGTTGGAATACCGCATCGGCTGCAAGGATGGCAGTCAACGCATCGCGGTGGTATCCGGCATTGTGATGGGCGGCGACTTATTGATGGCGTTTTTCGACGTCACCGAAAGAAAACAGGCGGAAGCGCGCCTGTTGGAAAACCAAGAGCAAGCATTACTCGAGCAGCAACAAGCCCGTCAGGCCGCGCTGAATCTGATGGAGGACGCGCTGGCCGCCCAACAGCGCGCCGAGGCCGCGGCGGCGGCCTTGCTGGCCAGCGAACAGCGTCTGCTGATGGCCCAGGAAGGCGCTCACGTCGGTATCTGGGAATTGGACATTACCAGCGGTCGCTGCTACTGGTCTCCGGAATGCGCCCGGCTTTACGGGATGCCGGGCCGAACCGAAGTCAGCTACCGGGAATGGCGCAATCTGATTCATCCGAACGATTTGGCGGAAATCGACCGGCAATGGGAGTCTCGAGTTTTAATCGGAGAACCGTTCGATGTCGAATTCCGCCTAAGGCTCGATAACGGCGAAATCCGCTGGCTGGCGAGCAAGGGCCAGGCCCGATTGGACGCCGCCGGCCAGCCGGCCCGCTTGGCCGGCATCAATCTGGACATTACCGAACGCAAACGCGCCGACGAACAACTGCACAAACTGGCGCAAACCGTCGAACAAAGCCCCGACGCGATTTTGATCACGGACCTTGACCGCAACATCGAATACGTCAATCAAGCCTTCGTCGAACGTAGCGGTTACGGCCGGAACGAGGTCATTGGCCGTACGCCCGGACTGCTAAAATCCGGCAAAACTCCGGCGACCACCTACCAAGCGCTCAACGCGGCCTTGGCGCGCGGCGAAACCTGGAAGGGCGAATTCGTCAATCGGCGCAAGGACGGCGGCGAATACGTCGAGTTCGCCATCGTGATTCCGGTGCGCGGTAGCGACGGCGGCGTCAGCCACTACGTATCGGTCCAGGAGGACATCACCGAGAAAAAACGCATCGGCGCCGAACTGGACCGCTATCGCCACCACCTCGAGGAACTGGTGGCCAGTCGCACCGCCGAATTGGCTGCGGCGCGCGCGCAAGCCGACGCCGCCAACCAGGCCAAAAGCGCTTTTCTGGCCAATATGAGCCACGAGATCCGCACGCCGATGAACGCGATCATCGGCCTGACCTATATCTTGCGGCAAAGTCTGCCCACGCCGGAACAACGCGAAAGGCTGGACAAGATCGACGCCGCCGCCCAACACTTGCTGGCCATCATTAACGATATTCTGGACCTGTCCAAAATCGAAGCCGGCCGGCTGGAACTGGAACAAACCGATTTCGCGCTGGAAGCGGTTCTGGACCACATTCGCTCGCTCACCGCCGACCAAGCCAAGCATAAAGGCCTGCGGGTGGAGGTCGAAAACGCCGGCGTACCGACCTGGTTGCGCGGCGACCCCACCCGCCTGCGCCAAGCCATGCTCAACTACACCGGTAACGCCATCAAATTTACCGAAACCGGCACGGTGCGACTGGTGGCGCGTTTATTGGAAGACCGACACGACGGATTGCTGGTCCGCTTCGAGGTCAGCGACACCGGCATCGGCATCGCCGCCGAGCAATTGCCGACCTTGTTCGAATACTTTGCCCAGGCCGATGCCTCCACCACCCGTAAATACGGCGGCACCGGTCTGGGCTTGGCCATCACCAAAAAGCTGGCGCAAATGATGGGCGGCGATGCCGGCGTCGAAAGCCGACTCGGCGCCGGCAGCCGGTTCTGGTTTACCGCCCGCTTGCAACGCGGTCACGGCGTGGCGGCGGGTCCGTTGCCGCCGCCGACGACCGACCACGAAAATCGGCTACGTCGCAACCATGCCGGCGCCCGATTGCTGCTGGCCGAGGATAACCCGATCAATCGCGAAGTCGCGTTGGAACTGTTGCACGGTGTCGGCCTGATCGTCGATACCGCCGAAAACGGCAAGCTGGCGGTCGAGAAAATTCTGAGCCGTCATTACGATTTGGTCCTGATGGACATGCAGATGCCGGAAATGGACGGCCTGGAAGCCGTTCGAGCGATTCGGGAACTGCCGGAGTTCGCGGCGTTGCCTATCCTGGCGATGACCGCCAACGCCTTCGACGAAGACCGCGCCGCCTGCCTGCAAGCCGGCATGAACGACTTTGTCGCCAAACCGGTCAACCCGACGGCACTGTATGCGACATTGCTGCACTGGTTGACACCGACGCCGGAACCGACATCGCCGCAGCCGATTGCCGAGTCCGCCGGTGCTGGCGACGACACGAGTCAGCTCCTGGAGCGCCTACGCGGAATTCGCGGCCTCGACGCGGAGCGGGGCTTGGCGATGCTGCGCGGCGATCCGGTCAAATATCTGCAGCTGCTGCGCCAATTCGCCGAGCATAACCGCGACGATCCGACCGACATCGCCCAACTGCTGACGCGCGGCGACTACAAATCGGCCAGGGCGCTGAGCCATACCCTGAAAGGCGTCGCGGCAACCTTGGGCGCGGTCGCGCTGGCCGAGCGGATAGCCCCGCTGGATCGCGCGCTTCGAGACCGGCTGAGCGCCGACCTCTGCCTGCCGCTGATCGAGGCCTGCGCGGCCGAATTGCAACCCTTGTTGCAAGACATCGGCGACATGCCGTTCGTCGCTTCGGTCGCCGCCGCCATCGACCCAACCGAAGCGCGGCGGCGCCTGAGCGAATTGGCGGATTTGCTCGCCGAAAACAACGCCTTGGCCAATCGCTCGGCGCGCGAGCTGGACGCGGCTTTACAAGCCGCGCTCGGCGAATCGCACGCCGATTTTCAACGAGCGGTAGCCGGTTACGATTACGACGCGGCCCTAGCCTTACTGAGCCGAATCGGCATCGAACCCGCCTCCGGCGGCGCCTAGCGGACCAGCCGGCACATCGCCGGCCGAACAGCGGCGGCGGCGGCCGACATCATCGCTTGGGTCAAAGCCGAAAAATACTGTTACATTACCGGCTTTTTTCAACGCTCCCCCTCAGTCACTCATGCCCAAACACATCATCATCGTCGGCGCCGGCCCGGGCGGCCTGTGCGCCGGCATGCTGCTCGGCCAGCGCGGTTTCAAGGTTACGATATTCGATAAACACCCGGAAGTCGGGGGCCGCAACCGGGCGATTCGGATGAACGGCTTTACCTTCGACACCGGACCGACGTTTTTGCTGATGAAGGGCGTGTTGGACGAAATGTTCGAATTGTGCGGCCGGCAAAGCGCGGACTACCTGGAATTCCTGCCGCTGGCGCCGATGTACCGCCTGCAATACGCCGACCGCGAAATTTCGGTGTACTCCGACCGCGAGAACATGCGGGCCGAACTGAACCGGGTGTTCGACGAAGGCACCGCCGGCTACGACGACTTCATCGTCAACGAGCGCAAACGCTTTAAAGCCCTATATCCCTGCATCACCCGCGACTATTCCGACCTGGCTTCGTTTTTGTCCTGGGATTTGATCAAGGCCCTGCCCTGGCTGGCCTATCCGAAAAGCGTATTCGCCAATCTCGGCCGCTACTTCAATCAGGAAAAAATGCGGTTGGCGTTTTGCTTTCAATCCAAATATCTGGGCATGTCGCCGTGGGAATGTCCAGCCTTATTCACAATGCTGCCCTATCTGGAACACGAATACGGCATCTATCACGTCAAGGGCGGTTTGAATCAAATCGCCGAGGCGATGGCTAAGGTCGTCGGCGAATGCGGCGGCGAGATTCGCCTGAATAGCGGGGTTGCATCGCTCATCGTCGAAAACGGCGCGGTCCAGGGCGTCAAGCTGGACAACGGCGACGAGGTTCGCGGCGACGAAGTGATCGTCAACGCCGATTTCGCCCACGCGATGAGCCATTTGCTGCAACCCGGCCAACTGAAAAAGTACGCGCCGGAAAAACTGAAAAAACTCGATTACTCTTGCTCGACCTTCATGCTGTATCTGGGTTTGGACAAGGTCTACGACCTGCCCCACCACACCATCGCCTTCGCCAAGGACTATCGCACCAACATCCGCAATATCTTCGCCGACAAAACCCTGAGCCGGGATTTTTCGTTCTACGTGCAAAACGCGTCCGCCAGCGACGCCACGCTGGCGCCGGCCGGCAAATCGGCGCTGTACGTGCTGGTGCCGATGCCGAACAACGATAGCAGCGTGGATTGGCAGGCACATTGCCAAACCGTGCGCGAGCAAGTCTTGGATACCTTGGCCGAACGCATGGGCTTGACCGATCTGCGCGAGCATATCGAATGCGAAAAAATCATCACGCCGGGCAGTTGGGAAAGCGACGAATACGTCTACAAGGGCGCGACCTTCAGCCTGGCCCACCACTTCGGCCAGATGCTGTACTGGCGGCCGCACAACCGCTTCGAGGAGCTGGACAACTGCTATCTGGTCGGCGGCGGCACCCATCCCGGCAGCGGCCTGCCGACGATTTACGAATCGGCACGGATTTCGGCGCGGCTGATTTCGCAAAAACACGGCGTGGCGTTCCGCGACATCGATCAAAGCCGTTGGTTGAAAAACTAGCCCGAGCCGGTGACAGCCAACGCCACTTGCCGCGCCAGCGCGGTTTCGGCCGACAGCCTTCGCCCTAACTGCTTGCCGACCCTGAGTCCAGCCAACCCATGTCTATAGAACCCACGCCGATTCGCGCCGTTTCACCGCTGGACGGCCGCCTGTTGGGCAAATACCAAACCACGACCGCCGCCGCGCTGGCCGAACAAATGGCCGCCGCCCGCACCGCCGGCGCGGCCTGGGCCAGCCTGTCCGTCGAACAACGGCTGGCGAAACTGGCGCCGCTGACCGAGCGGCTATTGGCGGACAGCGACGCCATCGTCGATTGCCTGCGCCTGACCACCGGCAAGGTGCGCACCGAAGCCCTGCTCGGCGAAATCTATCCGTTGTTGGATTTGCTGGGCTATTACCGCAAACACGCCGCCGGGATTCTGGCCGGCCGCGGCGTGCCGACCTCGCCGTTCGCGTTTCCGGGCGCCACCGCCCAAATCCAACGCCGCCCTTACGGCGTCGCCGCGATTATTTCGCCGTGGAATTATCCGCTGCAACTGACCGTGGCACCGCTACTGACCGCTTTGATCGCCGGTAATGCCGCGATCATCAAGCCGTCCGAGTTGAGTCTGCCGGTCGGCCAACTGATAGTCGAGCTGTTCGCCGGCCTGGATTTGCCGGAAGGCCTGCTGCAATGGGCGATCGGCGGCGGCGCGGTCGGCGAAGCCTTGATCGACGCCGGCCCCGACCTGCTGTTCTTCACCGGCGGCTTGCAGTCCGGCCGCGCCGCGATGCGCCGCGCCGCCCAACATCCGATCCCGGTGCTGCTGGAGCTGGGCGGCAAGGACGCGATGATCGTGTTCGCCGATGCCGATTTGCCGCGCGCCGCCAACGCCGCGTTGTACGGCGCGTTCAGCAACAGCGGCCAGGTGTGCGTGTCGATCGAACGCTTATACGTGCAACGCGAGTGCCACGACCAATTCCTGGCCTTGTTGTTGGACGGCGTCGCCAAGCTGGAAGTCGGCACCGGCGCGGACGCCGATTTGGGGGCCATGACCTCGGACCGGCAAATCGACATCGTCCAAGCCCATTACGACGACGCGTTGGCCCAAGGCGCCCAAGCCTCGGGCGCGTTGCAACTCGACGGCCGCTTCCTGTCGCCGGCGCTGTTGTGGAACGTCACACCCGATATGCGGGTGATGCGCGAGGAAACCTTCGGCCCGTTGTTGCCTATCCAGGCTTTCGACAGCGAAACCGACGCGGTCGCGGCGGCCAACGCCGGCGAGTTCGGCTTGAACGCGAGTATCTGGAGTAGCGACATCGCCAAGGCCGAGCGGGTGGCCGGGCAATTGCAGGTCGGCAACTGGGCGGTCAACGACGTCATCAAAAACATCGGCCATCCCGGCCTGCCGTTCGGCGGCGTCAAGCGCAGCGGCTTCGGCCGCTATCACGGCGCCGAGGGCTTGCTGAGCTTTAGCTATCCGGTGGCCGGACTGACCAGCCGCAGCCGCTTGCCCAAGGAACCGAACTGGTTTCCCTATTCCGAACAGCACTATCAAAACTTAAAAGGTTATATCGACTTCGTGCACGGCGCCGGCACGCTGAAACAACGCATCCAACGCAATTGGCCGGCCTTGCAGGCGTTTCGGGAGTATTCGGCTTTCGACCTGACCCAGCGCTGGCACAATCTTAAATTACTGTTGACAGGCAAACGAGGCTAACCATGCAGCAATACACTAAGCACCGCAATGTCGTCGTGATCGGCGCCGGCTTGGGCGGCCTATCGGCGGCGATTTCACTGGCCTCCGAAGGCTTCCAAGTCGAATTGGTCGAAAAAAACGACAAGGTCGGCGGCAAGCTGAACATTCTGGAAAAAGACGGTTTCACCTTCGATTTGGGCCCCTCCATCCTGACCATGCCGCACATCTTCGAAGCCTTGTTTACCAGGGTCGGTAAACGCATGGCCGATTACGTGGCGATCGAGGCGGTCGAAACCCATTGGCGGAATTTTTTCGAGGACGGCACCGTCGTCGATTTATGCGCCGACCCGGAAAACCAGCGTCGCGAGCTGGAAAAGCTCGGTCCCCAGGTGTACGACGAATTCCAACGCTTCATGGCCTATGCCGGCGAATTGGGCCGGGAAACCGAAACCGGTTACTTTGCCAAGGGCCTGGACGGTTTTTGGGACTTGCTGAAATTCTACGGTCCGCTGCGCAGTTTGAAATTCGACGTATTCCGCACCATGGATCAAGGCGTGCGCCGCTTCGTCTCCGATCCGAAACTGGTCGACATTCTGAATTACTTCATCAAATACGTCGGTTCCTCGCCCTACGACGCGCCGGCCTTGATGAATCTGCTGCCCTACATCCAATACCAATACGGTCTGTGGTACGTCAAGGGCGGCATGTACGGAATGGCTCAGGCCCTGGAAAAACTGGCGCTGGAATTGGGCGTAACGATTCGGCTGAATGCCGAAGTCGCCGCCATCGAGCACCAAGCCGGCCGCGCCACCGGCATCCGCCTGCAAAGCGGCGAACGGCTGGCCGCCGATCTGGTGGTATCCAACATGGAAGTGATTCCGTGCCTGGAAAAACTGCTGAACAGCCCTGCCCCGGCGCTGAAAAAAGTCCAGCGCTTCCAGCCGAGTTGCTCCGGCCTGGTGCTGCACCTGGGCGTGGACCGGCTTTATCCGCAACTGGCGCATCACAACTTTTTTTATTCCGATCACCCGCGCGAGCATTTCGATGCGGTGTTTAAAAGTCACCACTTGTCCGAAGACCCGACCATTTATCTGGTGGCGCCGTGCAAGACCGATCCGGCCCAGGCACCGGCCGACTGCGAAATCATCAAGATTCTGCCGCATATCCCGCACATCGATCCGGAAAAACCGCTGAGCGCCGACGATTATTGGGCCTTGCGCGAGCGGGTGTTGAGCAAATTGGAACGGATGGGTTTGACCGATCTGCGCCGCCACATCGTCTGCGAGGAATACTGGACGCCACCCGACATCGAAGCCCGCTACTATTCCAACCGGGGTTCCATCTACGGCGTGGTGGCCGACCGCAATCTGAACCTGGGCTTCAAGGCCCCGCAACGTAGCGGCGAATTGCGTAATCTGTATTTCGTCGGCGGCAGCGTCAATCCCGGCGGCGGCATGCCGATGGTGACGTTGTCGGGGCAATTGGTCAGAGACAAGATACTTGCCGACCTGTCCGGCCAGTAAACCCGCCGGCCATGCTGGAGGAAGCCTGGCACTATCTGGGAACGCGCGCCGCCAGTCCGGCCGCCCGTCGCCTGGGATACGTCCGCGAAGCCGCCGCGCTGGAAACCCGGCATCGGCGCTGCCGTGACGCCTGGCAGCCGCATATTCAGGCCACCCGCGCCGCGTTGCTGACCTCCGCTGATCGCCTGGAAACGGCGGGCGGAACCGCGTTGATCGTCGGCGGCGGCATCGCCCGCGACTTGCCGCTGGCGGATTTGCTGACCCGGTTTCAACAGGTGGTGTTGCTGGACATTGTGTTCGGCCGAGCCACTCGCCGTTTGGCTCGGCGCTGGCCGGGTCGCGTCGGTTGTTGCTATTGGGATGTGACCGGCACGGTGGAATGGTTGGCCGAACGGCGCCGTATTCCGCCCGACGTGCTGGTTTCCCGTCCCTCCCACCCCGAGCTATCCGCCAAACCGGCTTGGGTAGCTTCGGTCAATTGCCTGATGCAATTGCCGCTGATGCCGATCGCCTGGCTGGCGACTCACGGCATCGGCGAAGCCGACCTGGAAGCCTTCGGCCAGCGCTTGGTCGAAGCGCATTTGGACTGGCTGACTGCCTGGCAAGTACCGTGTTGTCTGATCACCGAAGTCTGCGACACGACCTACGACGCCGCCGGCCAACGCCTATCCGGCAACGACTACCGGCCCTTGCTGGCTCGGTTACCGGCCACGGCAAGCTTGGCGGCCCAGTGGGAATGGTTCATCTCCCCGCCCGGCGAACCGGCCGGCGGCGGCTCGGATAGTCTGAACGTCGAGGTTTGGGAGTTTTAGCCGGAAGATTAGCCGCAGCTTGAGTTCAATGAGGCGGTGAAACCTGGATGAGGCAGAGCGAAATGCGGTTTTTTCGGCCTCATCCCGGATTCCATTTCTGTGGGTTTAGGCCGGACGCCGGCTAACAAATCAGCTAATCCGGCTACGGCATCGTCATTCGCGAATTTAACCGTTTTGGAATGTGGCGAATTCATCCGGCATTATTTGTGGGCTAATAATAAGGTCCGTTGTTTGGTCGAATAAAAATTGATGTTCGCGTCTTCGGGCACAATATCTTCAAGCCGTTTGAAACCGGCATTATATAAGGTATAGTCCAGCGCCGATTGAGTAGGCCATAACTCAATATCGGACAAACCGGCCGTCGGACCGTCTTTATTTTCTATCCGTATATAATAGGCAGCGGATTTCGGGCGATAATCCGAGTTATTTGAAAAAACAACCTCGGACGGACAAGCCAAGACGGTCTCTATAACGCTAATTTCCTTGGTCTTTTCGGCTATTTTCTTCGTCACGTTAAAAGGATCTTGCAGGTGATATAACAAGCCCATGAACAGCACGAGATCGTAAGTACGCTCGTCATTTTCCAAGAACTTATTGACATCTTCCTTGACTATCTTAAATTCGCAGCCTAATACATTTTGCACGAATAAAGCCTTGTCGATATTAATATCGCGTGCTTCGACGCAGGTAATATCGCGTACGCCTTTCTCCCAGAGCCCGGCGGCAAACGCACACTCCCCGGCGCCAAGATCGAGAACCGAAATTCGATCGTAGCGGCCTTCGAAATATCGATCCAATGCCGAAAGCGTAACCGCCCGACGCCAAGGATGAAGTTCGCGCTGGGTTGGCGTGTACGTTGGCGCTTCGATGCCAAAGCCGAAACCAAAGGGATATTGCCATCCTCCGTTCGGGCAATTCGGCCAACTTGCGTCGCGGGCTAAGCGGTCAACCTGTTCTTTGATTTCGTGCGGTGTCATAAGTAGATATTCTTACTTTTGAGGTTAATACTTTTTAATGCCGATGCAGCCGGGATTCTTTAGAGTCGCGAGCCTTTATTGACGGGTATATAGTATTGCCAAAAAGAGGCTTACTGTCTTTACCTAACGCCAACCAATCCCACGGCATCTTGATCCATGCGGAGGTTTTCCACTCTAAGGCACATAACCATAACGCCAACCGGTAGTATCTATTTTTAGATAAACACTAGCACCCGCTCCAACCACCGTACTAGAGTTCTGAAAATTCAAATAAGCATGATTTAATGAAGGCACTACCGTTCCATCTTCTTGATATACCATTATCTCAACCTTAAGATTATGTATTGTACTATTCGAACGGAAAATATCAGTTCTTTGCCAGTTCCGCCGGGTGTTATCTGAACCAAGCTTCGGCACAGTTTTTCTTCGATTTACCGCTATCGCATCGACACAAAACGAGCATGGCGCAATGTTGAAACAATATTGCAGCGAGAGTTAATCATTGAAGAGTTATTCACGATTTAAAGCAATTTATTCGTATTTTGCAGCATATGTACCCAAACCGGGTTGAAGATTATCATAGATGCTAGGGTTGTCAAGCTTGATCCCGGAAATTCCGCCCTATAGCTGACTGTCGAACACACCTAAGTTGTTGGGATCTTGGCACATTGGAGGGCTTGAGACCGAATAGCGCAAACGCTATAGAGCTAACGACTAGCGGAATTCCCTACCCAGAGTTTAGTTCCGATGAGGCGCTATGTAGCCCACGGAATTTAGCGACCGCCCCAGGGGTTCCGCTCCGCGCAAATCAGGCTAATCGGGAAACCTGTGAAAAAAATGCCCGGCGTCTCCCCCAATATGCCGACAAAGCCATAGGTTGATGAGGCACGAAGCCGAACAAGATCAGCGTTCAGACACCAACCCAGCGGAACAACGGGACCACAAAACAGTTATTCATAGGCAACGGTCAAACCGGTAAACGTTGAGGTTCGTGTGCCTCGCTCCAAGCTACAGCCGCGCGAGCCTATCGCGCCGGATCAGGGCTAAAAGCCCTGCTAGGCCGCTCGGGAACAGAAACACCGAAGCCGGCACCGGGACGCTGACCAGCGGGAAGTAATTTTGTGAAAGATCGAAACCGCTGGTCGACAAAATTTGCACCGGATTTCCCACCGCGTCGCTGGCTTCCAAGCCGGCCCAATACAGCGAGTGACCGGCATCGAGCGAAATCCATGCAATATTGTCGTCGAGCGTCGAATCCACGACGCAACCGCCGTCGGGATTGAACATCACGCAACCCGGATTGGTGCTGGCATCGGCCTTGACGCTGACCTCCAAATTCATGCGCACCCGAAACTCGTCCGCGTAGCTCATCTGGAAGGCAAAACTGATCGGATCGCCGTTTAAATACGCACTCTCGGCGAGCGGGCTGAGCGCGCCGCTCCCGTTTTCCAGTATTGCAATCGATTGAGTATTGGAAAACGGCCGGTCGATCGGCGGCGCCACCGACTCGAATTGATCGGTAATGTCGAATTCGAAATCGGACTCGCCGACGTAACCATGCACGGGGTCCTTGCGCTCGACCGTGACGTTCAGCGCCAAGATCGAACTGATCGAACAACAGCTGCCGCCGGTGCCGGCGATACCGGAAAGTCCGTAGTCCAAGTCCGACTCGATAACCAAGCGGCCGCGTAGCGTCACGACGTCGCCGATGCCGCCTCCGCCCCTGACCAAGACGGCGCCGCCGTCGACGACGGTATTGGCCGATGCTGTCGCGGTCTGCATGCCCAAATTGATCGAAGTCGCGGTCGCGACCGCTCTCGCGCTACCGGGCCCCGACCACGCCAACGCATCGGCCGAGGCATACGGCCCGCCCACCGCGTGCGCCTCGCTGCATTCCTCGCCCAAGCCGCAGGCTTGATTGCCGGACGAACTGGCGCCGGCGGTCGCCGTCGCTGACGTCGAGGCATCGACGGAATCGAGCGTGAACAACAGGCCCAGCAAGACCATGATTTTTAAGTGATGCACGGACGATCTCCTTTTAGTGAATTGCAAACGGCTCATTCTGCGTTGTCAGATTTAAGCGACGCCATCATGCCCGCCGGGATGCGGGCATCCAGTGCCATGGATGGCAAGCTTCGATCCGTCCGTGAAGTCTGGATTTCGGCAATCCCTGCCGAAATGACGAGCACTACCGGAAATCTGACAAGGACGTGATTGTCGACGGAATCCTAACCATCCGCTGAAACCCTAACGAACGGTCAGGGTTCAACCTTCTACCCACAGAATACCCGAAAACGCGTTCGGGTAGGATTACAGCACGGCTTCGTGTCAAGCGCATGACTCAGGACCGACCGGTCGGTCTCACGCCGCCGCCGGTTTCAGCATCGAGGTTTTGCCGACCATGATGTCCACCGCCTTCAATAAGCGCTTGAAGACCGAGTCCTGACAATACGGAATGCCGTGCTTGTCGCAGATCGCCTTGACCTTGGGCTGGAGTTTTTGGTATTGGCTGAGTGGCAGGTCCGGCCATAAATGATGCTCGATCTGGTAATTCAGCCAACCGTAGAAAAAGTCGTTGAAGTTGGAGCCGGTCGGATAATTGACCGAGCCCAGAATCTGCCGCAAATAAAATTCGCCCTTGCCCTTGGCTTTATCGTCGAAGCCCATCACGTCGTCGCCGGCGTGGTTGGGGATCATCACCAGAAAGGTGTGCATATTGGTGAAGATTTCGGCCAGCAAGGAATTCAACAACACGCTGGTCGCGGCAAAGCTGCCCAGCGGCAGGAACAAGGCAGGCAGCAACACGAAACGGTAAGCGATGTAGGGCAAAATGCTTTGCGACCACAGCGCCCGGCCTTGCGGCGTAAACCAGCTCCAGGCGCCGAGGCGGGTCATCGGCGGGGCCGGCCGATCTTGCTGGCGGGCGGCCAGCAAGCGCAATTCCTTATGGGTACGCGGCGTGTAATAACTCAGCTTCCAGATGCCGGAAAATACCGCGACGATCGCGTATCGCAGCCACATCGGCAGTCTCGACTGCCTGAGCCATTGCATATTGTGCTCGGCGTTGTTGGGATCGGCGGTTTCGCCCAGCCGATAGTGATGCAACACGTCGTGTTCGTGGTGCCAGCCCGCCGGCGTCATCCAATCCGGCCAATCCAGAAAGCGGCGCCAGCCCTGGGCGAAATGCCGGCTCTTATAGTGCTTGGGGGCGGCATCCACTTTATCGTAGCCGCGATGCTGAATCGGATGAGCCACTTGGGTCCAACGCGTGAAACTGCCCTGGCTGATCAACAAGGCCGATACCGGATTCGGCGCCAACCAGGCCGTGGCGTAACCGGCCAACGAACTCAGTTGGCCCCAGCGCTCCATGCGCTTCATATGCCGGTAATCTTCCGGGCCGATGTCGGCCAGGGCTTGTCGATGGAGCTCGGATAACTCTTTCGCTAACTGCTCGCGATCGACGGACTGGTAACTGGATAAACTCAAAACACAACCTCTTGAAAATGCAATGGTAAGCGACGAACCTAGCGCTCCTGATTCGTTGGTTACCATCCCATGGCCGGCGGACCGGCCGAACGCGGCGGCGGCGTCTTTCAGAGTCGGGTAAAACACTAAAGCAGAAAAACCGGCGGAACTGCAATGATGTCCGATCGCGTGCCGACCGAACACCAGCCAAAAAAAAGGCTTTGCATCGCTGCAAAGCCCTGATTCATTGTTTCCCTGGACGGGCTCGAACCGCCGACCAAGCGACCGTCACTTTCGGAGCGCCGCCGTCGCGGCACCCGTTTGACCGTCACTTTAGACGTTTCACCGTTCAAGGACTCTGACTAGTCTACAGTCTTCGCCGCCAAAAGCCAAGAAACCCCGGCGTTTCCGGCTATTCCTTGACCGGCTTTTTCTCCAGCTTGCGCTGCAAGGTACGGCGGTGCATGTTCAAGGCTCTGGCGGCGGCGGAAATATTGCCGTCGTGCTGCATCAACACCTTTTGCAAGTGCTCCCATTCCAGACGCTTGATCGACAGCGGATTGTCGCTGATCGCCACCGAGGCGTCGCCTTTGTCCTTGTACAGGGCATTGACGATCTCGTCGGCATTGGCCGGCTTGGTCAAGTAATGAATGGCGCCAAGCTTGATGGCCTCGACGGCGGTAGCAATACTGGCAAAACCGGTCAACATGACGATCTGAGTATTGTCGTCGAGCGAAATCAGCTTCTTGACCATTTCCAAGCCGGAGTCGTGGCCGATCCGCAAATCGATGACGGCGTATTCCGGTTCGGTTTGTTCGGCCAGCGTCATCGCGGTCTGGACGTCGTTGGCCACCGTCACCTGAAAATTGCGTTTTTCCAGTGCCGGCTTGAGCACCGAACAAAAAGTGACGTCATCGTCCACCAGTAGCAAATTGGGTATGTCAGCCGTAAGATCTGTCATCCGTACTCTCCTTAGTTAGTAATGGCAAGCTGATTTCGACGCAGGCGCCGCCGGCTTCCGGATTGTCGAACACGATGGTGCCGCCCAGGCGCTTGATCGTCGTGTAGGTTAAAAACAAGCCGACGCCCATGCCCTGCTTGTTGCTTTTTACCGGTTTCCGGCCGGCGAATTGCAATAACTCGCGCGGTAATCCTGGTCCAAAGTCGCGAATTTTCAAGCTCAGCGACCGATCGTCCCATTCTACGTGAAATTCGATGCCGGCGTCGGCCGGAGAGGCCTCGGCGGCGTTGTTCAGAATATTGATGACCGAATGCGTCACCGTGCGTTCGGCGATGATCCGGGCGTCCATATCGACGGTGGTCGATACGAACAACTTCAGTTTGGTGGCCGGCTTGTGGGCGCGCCATTGGTTAAGCACTTCGTCGATGTACTCGCTGACCAGCATGACCTTGCCGGACTCGGCGCGCATCTCGCCGGCGGACGCCGACATCACCGACAAGGCTTGCTTGCAGCGGTCGATCTGCTGCTGGACGATCATCAGTTTTTGGTACAGATCCGGGTTTCGATGCTCCGGGGTTTCCTCCAGCATCTCGTGCGTCAAGATCGCGATGGTACCCAGCGGCGTGCCCATGTCGTGCGCGGCGCTGGCCGCCAGCGTGCCCAGTGACACCACTCGCTCGTCGCGTAGCGCACTCTCGCGTGCGTCGGCCAGATTGCGTTCGCGTTCCTTCAAGGTTTTCGACAGTTCGACGACGAAAAACGCCACCAATCCGGCGCTGAACACGAAACCGAACCACATCCCGAACACGTGCAGGTTGAAATAGCGGCGGTCGTTCATCAAATGCATCTGCAAGCTCATTTCCGGCGTCATTTCCTGCATCGCTTGGTGATTGAGATGCGGCTCTATCGCCGGCAGAGGCACGTTATAGGCGATCAACACCGTATATACGCAGGAGGTGATGATAACCATGTTCCAGGCATAGGCCTGCGGCAGCATGATCGCGGTGATGATCAGCGGCAACAAAAACACCCAGATGATCGGATTGGACGCGCCGCCGGTCAGATACAACAAATAGGCCAGCGCCAGCACGTCCATGCAGATTTGCGAGAAAATCTCGTACTCGGTGACTTCCTCGGCGGTCCGCAAGCGCAACCAGGTATAGAGATTCAGGATGGAAATCGCGAAAATTGCCAGCCACAGCTGGTTTTGCGGCAAACTGATGCCCAAGCCGTTCACGGCGATAAACACCGCCACGGTCACCGCGAACAGCATCAAATTTCTGAGTATGTAAAGCCAGCGGAGATTTTCGCGTATCGAAATCTCGGCTTTCGGGAGTATATGTGACAGCATGGTGAACGTTGGACAGAGACGATCGGGCGGGCCGCTAACCGCCTCCGGCTCATCTAACGAACCAACGGCGCGGATAACGGGGATGGAATGGAGCGAAGCTTGGGCCGGCGAGCCGGCTGCCGAAAACGCTAGCGCCGGTGTCGGAGGCGACCGCTCGCCCCCTATACCGGTATCACATCAGGCATTTTCAAATCGCCAACCGCCGTTGCTGTCCATCCATTTCATGCTCAGCCAATACCAAGCGGTCATCGGCAACATCATTGCAAACCAGCTCCAGTCGTCGATCAAAAACACGCTGGCGATCCAGGCATCGGCGAAATAATTCACCCAGGGGATGCAGTAAAGACTGAACAGCAGACTGCTCCAGATTAAAATCAGCGCGCCCTTGCGGGTTTGGATGCTGGACAGGGCCAAAAAGACCCAAATCGGGGTTTTTCGCGGTTGTTGCATGGCTTTTCCTTGAATTATTCTATGAGTTGCTGGTATGGCGGCGCAACAAACTACCAGTAAATCGACCGAAAGAAAAGCTTTTCCTGTCCTCGATCCGCCGCCGCTTTTGCGGACCGCGGCCGAAGCGATTCGAAGCGATTTCGCCGCGGCAAATCCGGGCAGCCAAGCACTAGCCAAGCCCTCGTTCCGGCATTGGTTCGCAACGCCGATCGCGATTCACCCAGCCGCTCCGGCCAAGTTTCCCTCGTCCGAATCGAACAGCCTAAGCCGCAAGGCTTTTAGTGGCACGCGAGATTCTCGGAGCCTTACGAGAATTGCTTTTTGCGTTGCGCGCAAGGCTATTAGCATCACACGCAACTCTCGAAGCCTTGCGAGTATCGCTTTTTGCGTTGCGCGCAAGGCTTTTAGCATTACGTGCAACACTCGGAACCCTGCAAGAATTACTTTTTGCGTTGCGCGCAAGGCTTCTGGCATCACGCGCAACTCTCGGAGCCTTGCGAGTATTTCTTTTTGCGTTGCGCGCAAGGCTTTTAGCATTACGCGCAACCCTCGGAGCCTTGCGAGTATCGCTTTTTGCGTTGCGCGCAAGGCTTTTAGCATCACGCGCAAGGCTCGGAGCCTTGCGAGTATTGCTTTTTGCGTTGCGTTCAGTAGAGAAAGACCTTCGAGCCCTACCCATCACCTGAAGCGCGACATTTTAACGGGAGACCGGGGTGGGTTCCGGGCTTCGCCATGCGGCGGAATGCACGCAATATCGGCGAGACGTGCTCCCAAACCCGCCTGACGCCGACGATTACCGGCACCGGTCCGCCAAACCCATCCGACCGCTTCGGTCCGACTAGTCCCGCCCGGCAACCCCGGCGCCGGCTCGTTCGCGCAAAGCCTCGTAAAGCTGAGCCGGCCCCAGCAGAATCTCGCGTAAACCGCCGCGCACCCGCGCCGAATCCAAGGCCTGCTTGCTCATGGTATTGTGCGCCGCGAAGGCATCGATAATGGCGTTCAGCAACTCGCTGGAGAAATCCGGCGAATTGGCAAACTGCTCCTTGGTGTTGTTGGCCGCTTGCGTCACCAGAATGGTCGATTCCAGCAATTTGCCCTTAATGACGCTATTGACGTAAACCAGCCGGTCATCGTCGGTCAAATCGCCTTCGAACAAGTCATTGACCTTGGCAATGATTTCCACCAGATAGGCTTTTTCCTTTTCCTGAATTGAACCGCTACCAGCCCCGTTCATCGGTTCCAGTTTTTTATACTCGCCCGTTTCCAGGGCTAAATCACGTTTGCCGGTACGCTTCAGATTGTGGTGAGTCAAGATAACCTTGGATAAATCAATGCCTTCGCGCTCCCGACCAAACGCCAGCAGCGGCAACAAGCGCCGGTAGAAGATAAAGCGTTTTTCAATGGCGGTATTACCGTAATCGAAGATTTGCGACAGGAAGGCATACATCCGCTGGAAAGCGGTCATGTCATGCTTGAACAGGATCAGCGCATCCAGTTCGTTTTGCGCGTCCGCCGCCGCTTTGCCGTCTTCGTTGGCCTTGGCAATGTTCAGCTTGTCCTGTGCCGCTTTGTAACGCAGCAACAGCCGCGACACGACCGGCTCCAGTGCGCCGGCCAATTCGCTTTGCTTGGCATGGGGATTAAACTCTACGTCTACCACCCTGTTAACTTCAAACTCGTCATAAAAGCCGGTCGCATCCAGCTTCATGCGTAAATCGAACACCCGATGCGGATCGGTGACGTTGGAGAGTTCGGCAGTTTCGTAATAGGCTTTAAAGGCGGCGAGAATGTCCTCCGGAGCGTTGACGAAGTCCACGACATAGGTGGTGTCTTTGCCTTGATAAGCACGATTGAGGCGAGACAGCGTCTGCACGGCGGCAATGCCGGCCAGCCGTTTGTCCACATACATGCCGCACAGCAAGGGCTGGTCGAAACCGGTCTGAAACTTATTGGCGACCAACAGGATTTGATAGTCGTCGGTGTTGAACGCTTCGCGAATGTCTTGCCCTTTTAGGGCGGGGTTCATGGCATGGCTGGTTTCGCTGAACGGGTCCGCGCCGGATTGTGGGTCATTCACTTCGCCGGAAAAGGCCACCAGTGTGCCGATTTTGTAGCCGTTTTCTTGAATGTATTTATCAATCGCCAAGCGCCAGCGCACGGCTTCCAAGCGACTGCCGACCACCACCATGGCCTTGCCTTGGCCATTCAACAATGGGGCAACGTTCTCGCGGAAATGCTCGACCACCACCTGCACTTTTTGGCTGATATTGTAGGGATGCAGCCTCACCCAGCGCATGATGCCTTTCAAGGCTTCGCCGCGCTCGACTTCCTTGTCGTCCAGTTCCTTGCCGTCATGCGCCAGTTTGAAGGCCAGCTTATACGGCGTGTAGTTCTTCAACACATCCAGGATGAAGCCTTCCTCAATGGCTTGGCGCATCGAATAGACATGAAACGGCGCCGGCAGGTTATCGGCACCGGCCGGCAAGTCCGGATTCGGGCGACGACCGAACAACTCCAAGGTCTTGGCCTTGGGGGTGGCGGTGAACGCCACATAGGTGATGCCGCTTTCGGCCGAACGGTTGGTCATTTGCGCGGCCAGCAGATCTTCGGTGCTGACTTCGCCGCCGTCGCTTAATTCTTGCAGCTCTTCCGCCGACAACACCGCTTTCAGCTTGGCGGCTGCTTCACCGGTTTGCGACGAGTGCGCTTCGTCGGCAATCACGGCAAAGCGTTTGCCTTGCGTCGCTGCAAGCTCCTGCACCGCTTTCAGCGCAAACGGGAAAGTCTGGATGGTGCAAACCACGATTTTCTTGCCGCCCGACAACGCCGCCGCCAGTTCCCCGCTTTTACTGGCGGATTCGCCTTTAATGGTGGCAACCACGCCGGCCGTGCGTTCGAAATCAAAAATCGCTTCCTGCAACTGACTATCCAACACGTTGCGGTCGGAGACAACCAGCACGGTATCGAACAGTTTTTCATGAGCGGCATTCGACTGCATGGATGCAGAAGGTAGGGCAACGCATGGAGCAGTTGCCGAGTGCAAATCGGCCAGAAAATGCGCCGACCAAGCGATGGAATTGGTTTTGCCGGAGCCGGCCGAATGCTGGATCAGATATTTGCCGCCCGCCCCCTCCCGCAACACCGCAGCCAGCAGCTTGCGGGTGCCGTCCAACTGATGGAAACGCGGGAAGATGATGTTCTTAATTTGGTTTTTCCGGTCTTTTTGCGCGACCAGATAACGCCCCAAAATCTCCAGCCAGCTGTCCCGCGCCCAAATGTCTTCCCAGAGATAGGCGGTGCGATGGCCGTATTGAACTCCCTCACCCCCAGCCCCTCTCCCACTTGGGGAGAGGGGAGCAAGAATGTCTTTTTCTCGAACCGATGTTGCACTGGAAATTGGAGGGTTTTTGCCTCCCTCTCCCTTGACGGGAGAGGGCCGGGGTGAGGGTGAATATGGTGGATTGCCGGCCCCGCCATGATTGCCCCGATTAAACGGCAGAAAACGGGTGGCCGCGCCTGCCAGTTGCGTCGTCATATAGACTTCGCTATTGCTGACCGCGAAATGCACCAAAGCCCCATTGGGGAAGGACAGCAAGGGTTCCGGGGTGCCTTGACCTTTCGGCCGAGGCTCGCGATCGAAGCGATATTGGTCAATCGCGTCCTCCACGGATTGGGTGAAGTCGGTTTTAAGTTCCGCCGTCGCCACCGGAATGCCGTTCAGAAACAGGCCAATATCGATAGCGTTTTCGTTATGCAGCGAATAGCGCAGTTGCCGCACCACCCGCAGCCGATTGGCCGCGTAGCGGCTCAGAATATCCGGATTGATGGCTAAAGCGGGTTTGAATTGGGCTAGCGTCAGGGGTTGCCGCAAGCCGATCAGTTCAATGCCGTGGCGTAAAACATCCAGCGTGCCGCGTTGATTGATGGAATCCCGCAGCCGGCCAAGCAACACGTCGCCAGCCTGTGCGCCGTGATTCTTTTCCAGTGCTTGCCATGCCCGCGGCTGGGTGTCTTTGACCCATGCCAGCACATCCTCCGGAAACAGCGCCCGTGTGCGGTCATAGCTTGCCGCGTCGCCTTGCGCATATAGCCAGCCATGGGCGGCGAGGTGTTCGCAGATTTCGGTTTCGAAATTCACTTCCTTGTGCAGATCGGGCATAGTCAGACTCGCTAGGTATTAGTAAACCGCATCGTGATCGCCGACATTCACCGGGATGATTTGCCCATTCTGAATCAGCAACTCCAACGTAATGCGATAAGAAAGATTGATAGACACCGAATGCAAGCCTGCCAGTTTTCCTTGCAATGGGTGTAAGCGTAAAGAAGGATGATGGGGGTTGGCGGCAAGCAACATCAATGTTTTGGCGTATTGTTACCTAAGCTCGGGATGCTGCTTTAAAAACCTGACTTCCTTGCGTTTGAACCGATCGGTAAAAATCAGCTGGAACATGCGTGGTCAAGCCATGCCATATGCTCTTCAACCGATTCCGTGGTAAAGCGGCCCGCCGCCAAATCCGCCTTGGTCTCGGCAATCGCGGCATCCAATTCGCATTCGCGCAGATAGTGATAATGAGCAATCTCCATCACCACGAATTTATCCTTGCCCCGCACCGAAACAATAGCCTCCGGGGACTCACTCAACGCCGCCTCGATGGCGGCAATGCCTTTGGTTTTTAAATCGTTGGCGCTGATGTGAGACATCAATCCTCCTGAAACAGCCTGCAAAACAGCGCTAAATAGTGCGCTTCATCACGCGATAAAACAAGTTATCGGTAATTCTACTTTGTCAGATTTAAGCGACGCCGTCATGCCCGCCGGGATACGGGATACGGGCATCCTGTGCCATGGATGGCAAGCTTCGACCCGTCCGTGGGGCCTGGATTTCGGCAATCCCTGCCGAAATGACGAGCACTACCGAGAATCTGACAAGATAAAAGTAAGTACCCACATCAATTTCGCCGGTGTTGGCAGTGGAAAGCAGATCGGCTTAGGCCAACATTTCCATCAACACTGCATGCCACGCCGCCGGCTCGATCTCGCCCATTTTGCCGAGCAAGCGTCGTTTATCCACGCAACGGATTTGATCCAGCAAGATGCGTGCGGGACGACCGTCAAAAACCACTTCCGGCCGACAGCCCAACGCTTGCCCTTTACTGGTTAACGGCGCAATGATCACCCGTGGCAACGCTGTATTCAGATCGTCCGGCGAGACTACCAACGCCGGTCGGGTTTTCCGGATTTCCGTGCCGACCGTCGGATCAAGATTGATCCAGTACACGTCGCCGCGCTTTACCACTCCCATTCCCCGTCCGCCTCGTCGGCCGGCAACGCGGCCAGCACATCGCTATCGGCTTCCGACTGATAACCGTCAAACCAGCCGCTACGCGGCGTTTTTAAGGCTTCGATCACCAACGTTTTGCCTTCCAAGCGTAAATCCACTTCTTCGCCCAGACCGCAGGCTTCCAATAAAGCGGCCGGGATAATTACCCCCCGCGAATTACCGACTTTTCTTAACTGCGTGCGCATGACTACAGCCCCTAATAAAAAGTTATAACAATGTTATTACCAATGATCTGAAGAAACAAGCCCGCGCACGTCAATCTTGCCGGTGACGGCAACGGAAAGTAGGTCGGGTTTACCCTAAAGGGCATAAAAGCGATAGCGTAAGCCGACAATCCACGCTCATTGCTACACCAGCAAATCACGAACGTCGGATAGGGATGAAGCAACTACTGCTTGCGAACGCAGATAAAGCGTTTCCGGGGCAATATCCAGTTCGCCCGGCCAAGTGACAGTTCCGAATGCCAGACGAGCTTGAGAAAATAACCTAAAGTCCTTGAGACAGGTAAACACGCCTCGTTCCAGATAAGGCGCGGCATCAAACAAACGCATTTCACCGTTGCTGTATGACAGCAACAAGTGATACTCGGGTTGCACTTGCACGGCGGTAATTTCGGGAATCATCGGAACCTCCTCATTTCAATGGATCGATACGAAACGGGGCTTCGCCGTTCACCGCCAACTCCCAATCCGCCAGCAATTCATCGCGGTGGATTTCAATCCAGGCTTGAACCAGGCGTAATTTAGCCGGCGGAAATGTGCCAGCCAGACAGGCACCATCGTCGATGGCAAACGATGCTTCCTGGCCCTGGTAACGGACATGAATATGCGGCCGTTTGTGTTGTTCGTCATCAAAGAAATACAGCATGACGATGATGCCGTAGAACATGGAAATCACGGGCATGGTCAATTCTCCGGGGGTATTGAAACTGATCTTACATCAATCTTGCCGGTGACGGCGGAAAGTAGGTCGGGTTAGCGATAGCGTAACCCGACAAGCCGCGTCGAACAGTGTCGGGTTACGGCTGCGCCTAACCCGACCTGCGAAAAACCGCGCACATCGATTTTGCCGGTCACGGCGGCGGAAGTCCGAGCCGTACAACAGACATGGCTCACTGATATTCAGGGAAATTACGGTACATATAGCCGATCAAATCCCGCACAACTTCTAGTAAACTTCCCCAAGGCATAGCGTCGAAGGGATCACCATGAGCCAATGAGTTCCTAATACCCACAAGCGTTCCATCCTGGTCAACCTTGCCTTTTTGACCATTGGGCTTTTCGCGATACAGATTTGAAACAACAGCGCCCCCAAATTTCTGAACAATTGGAAGCTTTTCATCCACAAGCCCATCATGTTCAACCATATATTTAAGGCCAGGTTTTAAAAACGAATTTATTGGCTTTTTCGGATTTATTTTCTTATAGGCGCTCATATATACATCCTTGAGTGCCAGTTCCAGTGCAGATAAAGCGGCTAATTCACCAGCCTTGATAAGCGCTTAACAACAAATCACCATGCATTAAAATAGCGGGATTTCAGGTGTGGTGGTAGCGACAGAATGCGGGCAAGAGCAATAGAATTGAACGAAAGCGAACGAGAGCAGCTCCAGCAAATTATCAAAAAAGGGAGCGATTGGCGAGAACGGGAGCGGGCACAGACCATTTTGATGTTAGCCAATGGCCAGACAGTCATTGCGATTGCAGAACAGCAAGGCGTGAAACCGGAAGCTATACGGGAGCGGCGGCGGAAGTGGTGGAGAAATGGGCTGAACAGTTTACCGGATCAACCCCGCAGTGGTGCACCAAGTAAATTGACTGACGCGCATCGATGCCGGCTCAAAGAATGGATCGATGCGGAACCTTTAAACTGCCGGGCATTGGTCAGTCGTCTAACGACGGAATGCGACGTGACGATTAGCGCCAGCACCTTGCGGAACGAGTTAAAACGGATGGGCTATGTATGGAAGCGCACCCGTTACAGTTTAAAAAAAAGCGTGATCCCGAGCGCTTCGAGCGGGCCCAACACGACATTGCCGCACTGATTCAGCAAGCGCAAGCCGGCGAAATCGAATTGGCCTATGTGGATGAGGCCGGATTTGCACCACAACCACCGAATCGTTCGGCTTGGACCAAAAGCGGAGAAGTTCATGCCATTACCGCTAAACGCGCGCAGCGGATGAACGTCATTGGCGCTTTGCTTTCATCGGGTCGATTAATGCTGACTAAGCTGTGGCAAAGCGTCAATGGTCTGTGGTTTTTTGGCTTTCTGATGGCATTGGTCCAACGCGTCAGCAAGCCATTGGTGGTGATTTTAGATAATGCGTCCATTCATACGGCCAAAAAACTGAAGCCGTATTGGGATTTGCTCGAAGAGAAAGGTATTCGATTTTATTTCCTGCCGCCCTATAGCCCTGAGTTGAATCGGATTGAATTGCTGTGGCATAAAATGAAATATGAATGGCTGCCATTCAAAACATTTATGCCGGATGAGCTTGAGCAGGCTATTGACGAAATTGGCCGAGGGTTTGGCTCACAATACACGCTAACTTTTTGCTAAGAGCTTAACATCTTGGCAAATCCAGCCCAGTAAATACAGACTTTGGGCCCGTTCAAACTTTGGCCTCACTGTGTTTAAAGGTACTGGGCAATTTAACCCCAGCTTATAAATAAACGCTTGCCATTCAGAGAAATGGGAAAAAGAATACAGTTGTGCAGGACTTTGAGGTCCCGCCCAAATCAAAGTTAATGGATTATTCGTGCGGTCAGCTTTTATATTTAGCGGATCAATCTGTTCAATCATGCACAAAATCCTCTGACATCAATCTTGCCTGTGACGGCGGCCGAAATCAGCGCGGTGCGGCGTTCTTTCAGCAGATCGATAGCTTTAATTGCTTCTTCAGTAAGAGAATCATACTGACTTATGCACGATGATATTTGATGAACAATTAAGGTTTGTTCTTCAATCGGCGGCACCGGAAGGATAATAAACTTAACTTCGCCACAATTTAAATGTGGATGCATTGCTCCCGTTTGAATCGAAGACAAAGTTTCTCTTCCGTAAGTAGACTGCAAAAGCGCAGCCAGGAATTCTCCATACATTACAGTGTTATCGACCGACACAATGATTAAAGCATGGCAGTTAAAGCCAATTTCATTCTCAGATACAAGGCCTATGTCGCCCGTTCCTGCTCCAGTCTGGACAATCAGAACGTCTCCTAAGCTCAGTATTGACTTAGCGTGTGCTTCGCTCCATTCCCTTGTGACGAAGTAAGCGCCATCGAAAAGAATTTTTCCACCTTTAATATGTGTCGCCTGTGCATAAGGAACACCGTCTTCAACAAGAATATCTCGCGTTGGCCCGACATATCCATTTGTAATTTTGGTGCTGAATGAGTTTAGCTTCCTAACCTCCCAATGCGCTGGCACCTCGCCCAGCCATGCTATACCGGAATCCTTCATCGGCGCATCGGGGTTAAGGCCTTTGGTGACGGCGTGGGAAATCACCGCCTGCCGTTTTTCCTTTAGCAGTTCGATCAGCCGCTGTTGCTCGGCAATCAGCGCGTCGATCTTTGCGGTTTCGCGGTCGAGGAAGGCGGCGATGGCTTGTTGTTCTGGAACGGGCGGAGCACTTAAAACCATGTTGCCGAGAAAATCCCAGCTAACACGAGGCATTTTTGCTCCGAAAGTTGAGCCATCAACAATTGCAATAAACTCGCGGTTTAGTATTTGATACTGTGAAAACCTGCTTTGGGTCGTCGTTGTGGGGCGAAGAACATGAAAATCGCCTACAGCTTCTCCAGATCCTTCGGCTAGGTATGCTTTGGCAAGATAAGGCCGTAATTTCCCAAATAATATATCGCCGCCTTCAAAGGCAACCCCCTCACCTTCGAACGTCGTTTCTGTAGGGATAAATCGACCTGACCAGCTTTCTATGTTTTCTAGGAGCCTGTCGGACTTAAAAGCCAATAGTCCATTCGGTAACTTGGTTAGATAAAATAGGTGGTATAGAAAGAACCAGCAACCGGGAGAGCCCTTGATGAGTCGATTCATTCCTGTCAACCGCCATCAAGTCTATCTATTACCCCCCTCGGTGGACGAATGGTTGCCGGAGGATCACTTGGCGCGTTTTGTCGTCGAAGTCATCGAGCAGTTGGATTTAAGCCGGTTGACGAGCCGCTATCAAGGTCGGGGTTCGGCGGCGCACCATCCGGCGATATTATTGGCACTGCTGGTCTATGGGTACGCCACCGGCGTGTTTTCCAGCCGGAAGATCGAACGGGCCACCTACGATTCGGTGGCGTTTCGTTTCTTGTCTGGTGATACCCATCCCGATCACGATACCCTGGCTCACTTCCGCAAGACGTTCCTGGTCGAGTTGGAAGACCTGTTCGTCCAAGTGCTGAGTCTGGCGCAAGCGATGAAGTTGGTGAAGCTGGGGCAAATCGCGTTGGACGGCACCAAGCTCAAAGCGAATGCCTCCAAGCACAAGGCCTTGTCCCACAGCCATATCGAAAAGCTCGAAGCACAGCTACGAGACGAAGTTCAGGCCTTACTGCAAAAGGCCGACGAAACCGACGCGGTGGACGACCGGGACGGCCTTGATCTGCCGGACGAATTGGCGCGGCGGGAAGACCGGCTGAAAGCCTTGCGTGAAGCGAAAGCCAAGATCGCCGAGCGGGCCAAACCGCGCGACGCGCAAGCCGAACAGGCATACGAGGACAAGGTGTCCCGCCGGGAAGCCCAGCGGCAAGCTGGCCAAAAGCCGCGAGGCCCGGAACCCAAGGCGCCGGTAGCCGGCCCCAAGCCCGACGATCAAATCAACCTGACCGACGAGGAATCGCGCATCCTGCCGAGTCACGAAGGCTTTGTGCAAGGCTACAACAGTCAGGCCGCCGTCGATGTCGATACGATGCTGATCGTGGCCACCACGGTCACGCAGCAGACCAACGACAAACAACAAGTTGAGCCGATGCTGGCCGAACTGAAAAAACTGCCCGACGCCTTGGGCCAAGCCGAAGCCCTACTGGCGGACACCGGCTACTTCAGTGCCGCCAACGTCCAGGCTTGCGAACGAAACCGGATCGAACCTTTAATCGCCATGGGCCGTGACAGTCATCATCGGCCGTTGGCGGAACGTTTAGCCCCGGATGCGCCGGAACCGACTGGCGACGATCCGCTGGAAAAGATGGCTTGGTACTTGAAAACCCGCGAAGGCAAAGCCCGTTATGCCAAGCGCAAATGCACGGTGGAACCCGTGTTCGGGATCATCAAACAGGTACTCGGCTTTCGCCAATTCTCCTTACGCGGTCTGGATGCGGTCACCGGTGAGTGGAAACTGGTGGCCATGGCCTTCAACTTGAAACGGATGCATATCTTGGCGAGGGTCGTCTAATGGTCGAAACGATTGGCCAGCAAAAGGCTCGATTGGCGTTATCGGAATCCAACGCCAAAACGCTCGCCTAACCAGTGGCAAATCCTTCCTTCGACCGCCGTCTTCGCTGAGCTGGATGACAACAGATGTGCTGGTAAGTTAAGTCCGACAGGCTCCTAGCGCGACGGGGTTTTCACGGCGGTCTGTCTTTTCTGTCAGCAAACGAAGGTTATGTTTTAGACGCTTCACCTCCCAATGCGCCGGCACCTCACCCAACCATTCGACGCCGCTATCCTTGTAGCTTTCGTAACGCGGAAAACTCATAAGCCGTCGTCCCCTCTCCCCCACCCCCTCTCCCGCAAGGGGAGAGGGGAGTTAGGCTGTTCCGCATTAATGGGGCATTGGTTGCACTCGACGCTATTTTTTATCGATGTCAGATCGGTAAACGCAGAATTCGGGCCTTGATCTTGAATATAACCAGCGCCCTTAGCCCCTCTCCCTTCACGGGAGAGGGGTTGGGGAGAGGGTGTGTCCACATATTGACTACAAGCATCCAGAATGACAGCCAACACCCCTTCGGTATTAGTCAAAATGTCATTATTCCAAAATCGCAATACGTTAAAACCTTGGCTCCTTAGCCAATTATCCCGGTGTGTGTCATATTCGATCTGCTCTTTATGTTGCCCTCCGTCGGCTTCCACGATCAAGCGGGTTTGAAAGCAAACGAAATCGACAATGTAATTGCCAAGTGGTTGCTGCCTTTTAAATTTGAATCCATGCAATCGCCCTGCCCGCAAGTGCAGCCACAACAGGCGTTCGCAATCGGTGGCGTTTTTGCGTAGCTCGCGGGCATATTCAAGGTTCATTTCATTCCTAAACGGGCATTCAATGCGTATTTCGTAACTTGCTCATCAGCTGAGTATGCGACAACGGCGTTACCGCGCCACTCTCCATTTCGCTATCGCGGTTTTTTGCCAAGGTGATAGCTTCATCATCTGACAACTCCTCTGCCAGATAAGGGGGATCAAGACTCTCCCAAATGGTTTGGGCCAGTATGGCTCTATCGTGCGAGTTAAGTTTTAACACTTCACTGGCCAGTTGGTCGATATTCATAAAAAACCTCTGCTAACAAGTTATTCAGGCTACGTGTGCTAGGTTAACGTTACGCGCTCAAGCCGGCAATCATCTTTAATATTCTATCGGTGCATTGTTTGAGGTCCGCATCAATCGCGGCCAAGTCGCGCGGCGGCTCGAACACATAGAAATGCCGGTTGAAGGGGATCTCGTAGCCGACCTTGGTTTTATCGTGGTCTATCCACGCATCCGGCGCATGCGGCAGCACTTCGCGCTGGAAGTAGCTTTCCACGTCTTCATTGAGCGGCACGTTTTCGGTGTCGCGCAGCTCGGAATCCACTATAGGCTTTCCCTTCACATCGTATGAAATTGGCGCATTGGGGTCTTTGATTCCACAACCCTTAACAAAAAAATTAATATCTGCGGCTGTTAATTTAATGTCTAGCGATTTAGCCGTAGCTTTCAAATCCGTAGAGAAGGATTGCTGATCTGACCAAGCGTTATTGCAGGTCGTAAATAAAGTTGCAGCGATCCTTTCAAAACTTCTCATGTCATAGGCTGCATTAACCGCCATTGACGAACGGCTATTTAAAAGTGCCTTCAGATACCTTTCATTGATTTCAAACCTCATGCGTAACGGCCGCTCGACGGTGATGGTGCGATAGCCAAAATCGCTGTTCTTGAAGATAAGGGAAATCGGCTTCTTGCCATCACTGGCCTCGATGAAGTGCCCGAATAAACGGGTGATTTCGGCGATATGCTCGTCAGACAATTCCTTACGCTTGGAGCCGAGACTTTTGCGCATCTTTTGCCAGAAACCGCTGGCATCGATCAGTTGCAGCTTGCCTTTGCGGTGTTCCGGTTTGCGGTTGGAGAGTATCCAGACATAGGTGCTTATGCCGGTGTTGTAGAACATATCGGTCGGCAAGCCGATGATGGCTTCGACCAAATCGTTTTCCAGCACATAGCGGCGGATTTCGCTTTCGCCGGAACCGGCACCGCCGGTGAACAACGGCGAGCCGTTGAGAACGATGCCGAAACGGCTGCCGCCGTCTTTCGCCTGGCGCATCTTGCTGATCAGATGCAGCAGGAATAACAAGGAGCCGTCCGATACGCGCGGCAAACCGGGTCCGAAGCGGCCGTTGTAGCCTTGTTTCTCGTGTTCGTTGCGGATGTCTTTTTCGACCTTTTTCCATTCCACTCCAAACGGCGGATTGGACAGCATATAGTCGAATTTCTTCAGGAGATGGCCGTCGTCGGAAAAGGTATTGCCGAACACGATATTGGCGACATCCTGGCCCTTGATCAGCATATCGGCTTTGCAAATGGCGTAGGATTCCGGATTGAGTTCCTGGCCGAACATGGTCAAACGGGCTTGCGGATTATGCTCTTCCAGATATTCGCCGGCGACCGACAGCATGCCGCCTGTGCCGGCCGTCGGGTCGTAAATGGTGCGCACCACGCCGGGCTTGGCCAGCATGTCGTCGTCCTCGATGAACAGCAGGCTAACCATCAGCTTGATGACTTCGCGCGGGGTGAAATGCTCGCCGGCGGTTTCGTTGGAAATCTCGGCGAATTTGCGGATCAGTTCCTCGAACACCAATCCCATTTGGCTATTGCTGACGGTTTCAGGGTGCAAATCCACATGGGCGAAGCGTTCCGTGACCAGATACAGCAGCCCGGATTTGGCGAGGCGGTCCACTTGGGTGTAAAAGTCGAAGCGCTCGAAAATGTCCCTGACCTCCACCGAAAAGTCTTGGATATAGGCAATCAGGTTTTCCTTAATATGGTCCTGATCGCCCATCAGCGTTTTCATGTCCAGCGGCGACGTGTTGTAGAAACTCTGGCCGGCCTTGCGCAGCAGGAAAGGCGCAAGGTTGATGCCGAGACTTTGTTTGTCGGCAAACTCGGCCAACACCGCTGGTTTCGTGGCTTCCAGCACGCAGTCCAAGCGGCGTAGCACAGTAAACGGCAAAATGACCTTGCCGTAATCGGATTGCTTATAGTCGCCGCGCAGCAGATCGGCAACCGACCAGAGCAAGGCGGAAAGGGATGAGTGGTTCATCGGGTCTTGTCCTTATTGATATTTCCGAAAGCGGTTTCCGACCGGGTCGCTGACCATAATCATTCAAAGGCCCAAGCCGGCGATTTTAACGCCGCCTCCCCGACTGACGCGGAGCACCATTATTTTCCGATACAGAAACTCGAAAAGATTTCGCCCAACAGGTCGTCGGACGTGAATTCGCCGGTAATGGCGGACAGGCTGGCTTGGGCTTGCCTAAGTTCCTCGGCGACCAACTCGTGGGCGGCGGCCTGGAGCTGCGCGGCGGCGTTGGCGACGGCTTGCTCGGCAAGTTGCAAGGCCCGTAGATGGCGGGTGCGGGCGGCGAAGGCGCCGTCGCCGCCTTCGACGAAGCCCATGCTGTGTTTTAAATGCGCCTTCAGCAAGTCCAATCCGGCGCCGGTCTTGATCGACAAGCGGATTTCGCAACCGGCGGCGGTCTCGACCAGGCTAGGCTCGCCGCCGAGCAAGTCTAGTTTGTTGTAAAGCCGGGTCACGTTGGCGCGGGCCGGCAGCTCGCTAAGCGCCGGCTCGGCGTCGGGATCGGTGCTGTCGATCAACAATAACACTCGGTCGGCCTTGGCGATTTCGGCGCGGGCGCGGCGAATGCCTTCCTGCTCGACCGGATTGTCGCTGTCGCGCAGACCGGCGGTATCGATGACGTGCAGCGGCATGCCGTCGATCTGGATGCGCTCGCGCAGTACGTCGCGGGTGGTGCCGGCGATCTCGGTGACGATGGCGGCCTCATGGCCGGCCAGTGCGTTCAACAAGCTGGACTTGCCGGCATTGGGTTTGCCGGCCAGCACCACGGTCATGCCGTCGTGCAACAAGCGGCCTTGTCGGGCGCCGCGCGCGATCGCGGCCAGTTTGTCCTGTAATCGGGCGATGCGTTGGGCAACCACGCCGTCGCCGAGGAAGTCGATTTCTTCGTCGACGAAGTCTATCGCGGCTTCGATGTACACGCGTAGTTCGATCAGTTCGTCGATCAATTCGTTGACTTGGCGGGAAAACTCGCCCTGCATCGATTGCTGGGCGGCTCTGGCGGCTTGCTCGGTACCGCTGCTGATTAAATCGGCGATGGCTTCGGCCTGAGCCAGATCGATTTTGTTGTTCAGAAAGGCGCGCCGGCTGAATTCGCCGGCCTCGGCCAAGCGGACGCCCAGCGCCAGGACGCGGCGCAACAGCATGTCCAAGACCACGCTACCGCCGTGGCCATGCAGTTCGACGACGTCTTCGCCGGTAAAGGATTTTGGCCCTGGAAAATACAGCAGCAAGCCGCTGTCGACGACGGTGCCGTCGGCGGCGATGAAATGCGCGTAACGGGCGTAACGGGGAGCGGGTAGGGATTTGCGGGTCAGACCGGTAGCGACCGAGCCGGCCGCCGGACCCGAGATGCGGATGACGCCGACGCCGCCGTTACCGGGCGGCGTGGCGATGGCGGCTATCGTGTCGCCGTCCCGCATCGGACTCAATGGGCGTGCGCGTCTTCTTCAAGCACGTGCTTGGTGATGTACCACTGTTGCAGGATCGACAAACTGTTGTTGCAAATCCAGTAAAGCACCAAGCCGGACGGGAAGAACAGGAAGAACACGGTGAACACGATAGGGAACATTTTCATCACCTGTGCTTGCAGCGGATCGATCGGCGCCGGATTCAGACTTTGCTGAATCTTCATGGTGATGCCGTAGACGATGGGCAGCAAGTAAAACGGGTCTTGCGCGGACAGGTCTTGTATCCACAGCGCGAAGTCGGCCTGACGCAATTCGACGGTCTCGATCAGCACCCAGTACAGCGAAATGAACACCGGAATCTGTACCATGATCGGCAAGCAACCACCGAGCGGATTGACTTTCTCCTTCTTATACATCGCCATCATTTCGGTGTTGAAGCGCTGTCTGTCGTCGGCGTAACGCTCTTGCAAATCCTTCAGGCGCGGCTGAATCTTGCGCATTTTCGCCATCGATTGATAGCTGGCTTTCGACAGCTTGAAGAACAGCAGTTTGATGAACAGGGTCACGCCCATGATCGCCAGGCCCCAGTTGCCAATGTAGCCGTGGATTTCGTTGAGCAGCCAATAAATCGGCTTGGCGATGACGGTCAGCCAACTGTAATCGACGGTCAGCTCCAGGCCGGGCGCCAAGGCTTCCATGACCGGTTGGATCTTGGGACCGACGAACAACTTGGTCTTGAACGAGCCTTCGCTATTGGGTTGAACGTTCACATCCGGCGAGTAGGAGCCGATCACGTAGCGCGCGTCGTTCAGCGCCTTGGTGTAGTAATGGTTTTCCTGATCCGCCGCCGGAATCCAGGCCGCCGCGAAGTAATGCTGAATGAATCCGCTCCAACCGCCGGTCGCGGACACGGCCAGATTGTCTTCGGTCATTTCTTCGTACTTGACCTTCTTGAACTTCTCCTTGTCGGTATAAATCACGCCGCCCGAGTAGGTACGAATAAAATTGTTGTTGCTTTTATCGCTATGCTCGACGCGCAACAATTGCTCGTATTGGCGTCCGGACCACGCGGTCGCGGACTGATTGACGATTTTTTGTTCGACGTCGACCGCGTAACTGCCGCGGCTGAAGGTAAAGGTTTTAACGACGCGCAGGCCTTGCTCGTTGGTCCAGGTCAGCGGCACGATCAATTGGTCCTGACCGTCGGCCAAGGTATAGTCGGTGCGCTCGGCGCTGAATACCGCATGGTGATCGGGCGCGCTGGAAGAGTTCTGGTTGGCGACCAGACCGGTTTGGGCCAGGAACAGGTTTTCGGGATTGCTGTCGAACAGACGTATCGGGGCCAGATTTTTCTCGGGCGCGGGCAAGCCGATCAAAGCCCACGCTTTTTGGACGACGGTATTGGTTTTCTCATGCGGGTAATTCAGCAAATCCAGATTCCGTAGCGTACCGCCCTCGACGTCGATTTCCAACTCGTACACATCGGTTTTGACTTTGACGACCCGGTCCGCCGCGACGGCTTGAGCGGTCAGCTGGCCGGCCGGCGTTTGCGCCGCATCCGGGGATTGCTGAACGTTGCTCAGCCCGGCGTCGCCGGCAACAATGGGCTTGTCGGAAACGATCGCCCGCGGCTTGGGGCCATAATCGATCTGCCACGCCTCCCACAGCATGTAGGAGATCATCAACATCGCCATGACAAGTACAAATCTAATGTTATCCATTGTTATTACTCAAATTTTTCTGGGACAGGATCGATGCCACCCGGATGGAACGGGTGGCATTTCAATAATCGTCTAAGCGTGAGATATGAGCCTTTGGCGGCGCCGTGACGCTGGATCGCCTCCAAGCCATAACTTGAACAGGTGGGATAAAAACGGCATCTGGGCCCCAGTAACGGGCTTATGAAGTACTTGTAAACCTTGATCAGGGTTATGAGCAGGAATCGCATCGATTTACCAATTTAAGCCAATGCCTTTCCAAGGACTTCCTCAATACCGGCGAGGTTGCATTTGCTGCATCCCCCCGAGCCAAAACAACGATATCTATGCTGACGATATGTTGACGCTGCAATCTAAAGCTTTCCCTGACAGCCCTTTTGATGCGGTTCCGCGCGACTGCTGTTTTTATTGTTTTTTTTGCGATCGCCAAGCCCAAGCGCGCATGCGCCAGGCCGTTGAAAGTCGCCAATACCGTAAAGTATTTATCGGTCGACTTTACGGGATTGCTAAATACATTTTTATACTCGGCGGGCGTCCCTAACCGATACCGAGCGGGAAAACCGTGTTCTTGGGCCGACAATTAAACCGTCAGCGATGCGCGGCCTTTTGCTCTGCGCGCATTCAACACTTTGCGGCCGCCGACGGTAGCCATTCTGGCGCGGAAACCGTGAGTTCTGACGCGTTTGATTTTGCTGGGTTGGTAAGTTCTTTTCATAGTTATTGCCTCGGGATAAAACGGATAAAAAAGGCTGCGAATCATACGTGATGAAACGAACCACTGTCAATTTGCCGTGTCGGATTCCCAAACCATCCAAAATCGGCTACGCTCTTTTTGGTCTGTCACCATCAGCGACTCAGGGAGTCCAAATCATGAAAAACTTATCGTTCGCCGCAATCGCGGCTTCCGCGTTTGTATTGACGGCTTGCGCCACCGCGACCGGCTGGACGCCGACCGTGGATACTTATAACGACCCCAACGCCGCGCGGCTCAACCAGGACATGCAGGAGTGCCAGCAACTGGCTTCGCAATCGTCCCCGGCGGTAAAGGATACCGCAACCGGAGTCGCCGTGGGCGGTTTACTCGGCGCGGCCGGCGGCGCGGCGATCGGCGCGGTCACCGGCAACCCCGGCGCCGGCGCGGCGATCGGCGCGGCGGCGGGCGGCATCGGCGGCGGCGCGATGCAAGGCGTTCAGTCCGACGACCGTTACAAAAACGCTTACCGCAGCTGCCTGAGACAGCGCGGCCATAACGTCCTCAACTAAACCACTCGCTACTTGGAGGCTTACTTACCCGTTGTCGCCGTGGCCATCGGCGTCGTTCTGGCGTTCGATTACACCAACGGCTTCCACGACGCCTCCAACATCCTTTCCGGTGTCATCGCTTCCAGAGCGATGACACCGCTTCAGGCCATGTTATTGGTCGCTATCTTCGAATTTCTCGGCCCGTTGCTGGGCGGCACCGCCGTCGCCGATACCGTCGGTTCTTTGCTGGATTTGTCCGTGCCGCCGCGCCCGGTCGGCCTGACCGCCGTTCTGTCCGGATTGGCCGCGGCGGTGGCGTGGAATTTTTTCACCTGGTGGCGCGGACTACCGTCGTCTTCCTCGCATGCGCTGGTAGGCGGCTTGATCGGCGCGGCCCTGGCCTCCTCCGAGCCGATCCCGATGGACTGGGGAATCGCAGCCCTCCTCCACGGCCGCATCCAAGGCTTTGCCAAGGTGTTGCTGGCACTGTTTCTGTCGCCGTTCCTGGGTTTCGCGGTCGGATTCGCGCTGCAGCGCGCTACGATGTTCCTGCTGCGCGCCGCCCATCCGTCCATCAACCGCCGCCTGTGCCAAGCCCAATGGCTGACCGCCGCCGGCTTGGCGTTCTGCCACGGCGCCAACGATGCGCAAAAAAGCATGGGCATACTGACTCTGTTGCTGCTGCTCAGCGGACAAATCGCGACCTTTCAGGTGCCGGTGTGGGTAATGGCCGCTTGCGCGACCGCGATGACGGCCGGCGCCCTAACCGGCGGCTGGCGCATCGTCCGCACCTTAGGATTTGCGATCTATAAAATTCGGCCGATACACGCCTTGAACTCGCAACTGACCGCCTGCTCGGTGATTGCGGCTTGCTCGATGCTAGGAGCGCCGGTTTCGACCACTCACGTCGTCGCGTCAGCCATTACCGGCATCGGCGCCTCGGACCGGCCTAGACAGGTACGCTGGGGCAAGGCCGGCGAAATCGTGCTGGCCTGGTTGATCACGATTCCCGGCTCGGCGCTACTGGCCGCGTTGATCGGCCGACTCGCCCAAATCTAACCCTCTTACCGACATGTCCGACTCGCAAAACCGTTTAGCCGCGCGGCTGTTTCAGCGCATTTTTCCGAAAACCGCCGACTTCTACCTGTTACTGCACCAGCAATGCCAACAAGTGTGCATCACCGTAGACAATTTGGTCCGCTACATGAACGAGGAAAACCCGCAAGCCGACGAAATGTTGAAAAAGGACGAGCACGATGCCGACCGAATCCGAATGCGTAATTTGCACGAATTGAACAGTTCGTTTGCCACCCCGATAGACCGCGAAGACATTTACCGGGCCATCGCCGCGCTCGACAACATCGTGACCTATTGCAAGAGCACCTATAACGAGATGGAGGCTCTGCAATTGAATCCGGACGATTATTCGAAGGCGATGGTCGCGGAATTGCAGATCGGCATCAAAGCCCTCGAGCAAGGCTTCTCGGTATTGGGCAAGCGCCCGCGCGACGCCGAAACGCACGCGTTCGCCGCGCGTCATTCCGAACGCCGGGTCGAAAAGATGTACCGCAAAGCCATTGCCGAATTGTTTCAGGGCCAGGACTATCTGGATATGTTCAAGCGCCGCGAACTATACCGCCACCTGTCCAACGCCGCCGACCGGGTCCACGCGACCGCCAACATCCTCGAAGACATCATCGTCAAGCTGGGCTAATGCCCGTCTCCGCCAGCGCCGAAGCCGGAAATTTCCTGGCCTCGACGCCCGCCCGGCGCCCTGGGGCCGCCACAATTCGCCAGGCAACCATGCTACAATTCCGGCGGTTAGAATCGTGTTCAATTAATGAGGTTCACTTCGTGGCAAACATTAGCAGCCGAAAATCCGCAATGACTCTTTTTAGCTCGCCGAATTGCATCATGAGCCATTGCGCCCGCCTCGTTGTTCACGAAAAAGGCGTTCCCGCCGACATCGAATATTTCGATCCGACCGACCCGCCCGAAGACCTGCTGGAACTCAATCCGAACGGTAATGCCCCCACCTTCGTGGAGCGCGATCTGGTGCTGTACGACGCCCGCATCATCATGGAATATCTGGACGAGCGTTTTCCACACCCGGCCTTGCATCAAATGGACCCCGTCTCCCGCGCCAACGCCCGAATGCTGATCAAACGCATCGATCAGGATTGGTATCAAATGCTCGAGGAAGCGCAACTGCAAGGCGACAAACGCGCCGCCAAAGCCAAGAAAGTTCTTAGGGAAAGTCTGCTGGCGGCCGCGCCGGTTTTCGATGCCACCACTTATTTCATGGGCGAGGACTATTCGCTGATCGATTGCGCGATGGCGCCTTTTTTATGGCGCCTGGGCAGCGTCGGCATCGACATCAGCTCGCTAGGCAAGGGTATCACCGCTTACGCCAACCGGCTATTCGCGCGCAAGGCCTTTCAGGACAGCCTCAGCCACGACGAAAAAGAACTCATGCAAAGCCAAACCAAATGACGCCACTAAAACCCTACCTGATCCGCTCCATTTACGAATGGATTTTGGATAATAGTCTGACACCCCATCTATTGGTCAACGCCGAACACCCCGGCGTCGTGTTACCCACCGACTTCGTCGAGGACGGCCGCATCGTCCTGAATATTCGCCCCGAAGCCATACAAGGCTTGACCCTGGGTAACGAGGAAGTCCAGTTCAACGCCCGCTTTTCCGGCAAGGCCATGCACATTGTGGTACCCACCAAGGCGGTGCTGGCGATTTACGCGAAGGAAAACGGCAAGGGTATGGTCTTCGACCCGGAAGATCAAGACGACGAAACGCCGCCCAGCGCCCCTGAACCGACACCGCCGCAGCGTCCGCAATTGCGGGTTGTGAAATAGCCTCCGGCCAAGCCGCGCTCGCCGCCCCGCGTTCCAGCCACGTCCGATAGTGCTGCGCCCCCTCGGAATTCGGGCGATTCGGCTAAAGACACGATTAACACGGTGCGATAGAATGCCGGGCTAGTTTCGACGGGGAGCTGTGATGACGCACGACACGCCCAAAGTTTTTAGCGACGCCGAAATCGTCGAGCGTTTGCAACGCGAACTGCCGCATTGGTATTACGAAAACGGCTGGATACGCCGCAAGTACAAGACCTCCGGCTGGAAAGCGACATTGATGGTCGTCAACGCTGTCGGCCATTTGGCGGAAAAAGCCTGGCACCACCCGGACCTGACAGTTTCCTATGCGTTCGTGATCGTCAAACTGGTCACTCACGCCGCCAAGGGCGTTACCGACAAGGATTTCGCGCTGGCGAAAAAAATCGAGGACGTCGTGCAATGGGATGCCGCCGCCGAATCCGGTGGTATTTTCGAAGGTACGCCGGACGACCCGCGTTTCAAATACATTAAAAAAGACTGAGGACAGCACGATGACTGAAATCACCGAGGTACCCAGCCCGTTCTGCGGTATTGGCACCGACGACTTGGCGATCCGGGTGGATGGCTTAAGCTTGCAAGTAGCCGCTAACGGTTGCGCGGTCAACACGCCGGGCTTCGAGCAGCCGATCACCGACACCTCGCCGCGTGTTGGCGGCCAGGCTGTTGATCTAGATACAGCGGTTGCCAAGGCAGCGGCGCTGTTGCGCGACACCCAACAACCGGTCATCACCGGCTGCGCCACCGACGTCAACGGTATGCGCGCTCTGTTGGCGCTGGCCGATAAATCCGGCGCAGTGGTCGATAGTTCCGCCTTCAATAATGCCCGCCGCAATTTGCTAGCCTTGCAGGATTCAGGCTGGATGAACACCACCTTGGCTGAACTGAAAAACCGCTGCGATGTATTGCTGATCGTCGGCACCGATTTGGAAGGCTTCGCGCCGCGTTTCTTCGAGCGCTATCTGTGGAACGCCGAGTCCATGCATTTGGCCGACACCGCCAGCCGCGAAATCATTTTCCTGGGCAAGGCGCCATCCGGCGAAGCCTCGACCTCGCCGACCGGCAAGAAGGCCCAAGTGCTAACTTGCGCCGACGCCGATCTACCGGATGTCGTTGCGGTATTGGCCGCGCTGGTCAAAAAGCAACCCGTAGTGGTTCAATCGGTTGCCGGCATTGCCGTCGCCGATCTGCAAACGATTGCCGACCAGCTGAAAGCCGCCCAATACGGCGTAATCTTATGGGGTGCCGCCGCGCTGGCCTACGACCACGCCGAATTGACCGTGCAAGCCCTCTGCAACATCGTCAAGGATATCAACCTGCAAGGCACCCGCTGCTCCGGCTTTCCGCTCGGCGGCCGCGAAGGCGACCAGACCGCCAACCAGGTGTGCGGCTGGACTACCGGCTACCCGGCACGGGTCAATTTCGCCCGCGGCTATCCGGAATACGATCCGTTTCTATACGACAGCCAGGCCATGCTGAATAACGGCGAAGCCGACAGCTTGCTGTGGGTCAATGCCTTCAATGTTAAGGCCGTGCCACCTAAAACCGCGTTGCCCACCATCGTGGTCGGCCGCTCCGGCATGGTGTTCGAACAAGAACCCGACGTGTTTATCCCGGTCGGCACGCCCGGCATCGACCATGCCGGCCACGCTTACCGACTGGACAACGTGGTGGCGATTCGTCTGAAAAAACTGAGAGACTCCGGCCTGCCCAGCACCGCCGAGGTGCTGCACGCCATTGAACAAGCCCTTTAGGATACCGACATGCTGATAAAACTCACAGGCGGCACCGTTTACGACCCGGCCAGCGGCATAGCCGGCCAGCAACAAGACCTCTTTATTCAAGACGGCCGCATCGTCGATGCGCCAACAGACGGCCGGCCGGTCGATCAAGAATACGACTTGCGCGGCAAGGTGGTGATGTCCGGCGCGATCGACATGCACACGCACATCGGCGGCGGCAAGGGCAACATTGCCCGCACCCTGTTGCCGGAAGACCACCGCTTGGACCCGGTACATCGTACCCCGGTCACCCGCTCCGGCAACGGTCATGCGATGCCCAGCACCTATGTGGCCGGCTACCGTTACGCCGAAATGGGCTACACCGCCTGTTTCGAACCGGCCGTGCTGCCAATCAACGCCCGCCAGGCGCACATGGAGATGGGCGACACGCCGATCGTCGATAAAGGCGGCTACGTGATGCTGGGCAGCGACGACTTCTTACTGCGCATGCTGACCGCAAAAAAAGACCAAAAAGCCGTCAACGATTACGTGGCCTGGACCTTGAATGCGGCCAAAGGCATAGGCATCAAAGTCGTCAACGCCGGCGGCATCAACGCCTTCAAATTCAACCAGCGCAAACTGGATTTGGACGAGAAAAACAGCCACTACGACGTCACGCCACGGCAAATCCTGCAAACCCTGGCCCGTGCGGTCAAGGAACTGGGCATCACGCATCCACTGCATGTCCACGGTTGCAACCTAGGTGTACCCGGTAACCTGGAAACCACTTTGAACACGATTCAAGGCATCGAAGGCTTGCCGATGCACTTGACCCACATTCAGTTCCACAGCTACGGCACCGAAGGCGATTTCAAATTTTCGTCCGGCGCCGCGCAAATCGCCGAAGCGATCAACCAAAACAAAAACATCAGCGCCGACGTCGGTCAGATTCTATTCGGCCAAACCGTCACCGCCTCCGGCGACAACATGCGCCAACACGCCAATCACCGCTTCGCCAGCCCCAACAAATGGGTGTGCATGGACATCGAATGCGATGCCGGCTGCGGCGTGGTGCCGTTCAAATACAAGGACCAAAATTTCGTCAACGCCTTGCAATGGGCGATTGGTTTGGAAATCTTCCTGCTGGTCGAAGACCCGTGGCGGATATTCCTGACCACCGACCACCCCAACGGCGCACCGTTCACCAGCTACCCGCATTTGATCCGCTTGCTGATGGACCGCAGTTTCCGCAACGACATGCTGGCGACTATCCATCCGGAAGCGCAGAAAATGACCACGTTGGCTTCGATCGAACGCGAATACAGCTTGAGCGAAATCGCCATCATGACCCGCGCCGGCGCGGCCCGCATTATCGGCTTGAAAGACCGCGGCGCATTGAGCCCCGGCAACTTCGCCGACATCACCGTCTACACCGAAAACGCCGACCGCCAAGCGATGTTCACCAAGCCGGATTACGTGTTCAAGGACGGCGAATTGGTGGTCAAAGACGGCCAAGTCGTAAAAGTCACCTGGGGCACCACCCACATCGTCAAACCGGAATACGATCTGTCGATAGAAAACGAGTTGAAACCGTATTTCGATAAATACCTGACCATGAAACTGGGCAACTTTAAAATCAGCGACGACGAAATAAGCGAAGACGGACGCGGAAGTTTGACGGCGCATCCGTTGAGAGGTGCAGCATGATCATTAATGGCGTAACCATCGACAAAACCTTCGCCGAAGCCTTCCCGATGAAGGCGACGCGGGCGATTATTACGGCCCAGAACGAGAAGTGGGCGATGATTTCCGCGCAAGCCATGACCGGCTTTGCCACCTCGGTAATTGCCTGCGGCTGCGAGGCAGGCATAGAGCGCGTGTTGAGCCCGGACGAAACCCCGGACGGGCGCCCCGGCGTATCCATCATGATTTACGCGATGGGCGGTAAGGGCCTAGCCAAGCAATTGGAAACCCGTGCCGGCCAGTGCGTGTTGACCTCGCCGACATCAGCCTTGTTCGCCGGCATCGCAGGCGGCAAGCCGATTCCGCTGGGTAAAAACCTGCGCTTCTTCGGCGACGGCTTCCAGATTGCCAAAAAAATCGCCGGCAAGCGCTACTGGCGGGTGCCAGTGATGGACGGCGAGTTTCTGACCGAAGCCACTACCGGCATGGTCGATGCGGTCGGCGGCGGCAATTTTCTGGTGTTAGCCGAATCGCAACCGCAAGCCCTGGCGGCTTGCGAAGCGGCGATCGACGCGATGAAAAAAATCCCCAACGTGATCATGCCCTTCCCCGGCGGCGTGGTGCGTTCCGGCTCCAAGGTCGGCTCCAAATACAAAGCCTTGAGTGCGTCGACCAACGATGCCTTCTGCCCGACCTTGAAGGGCGTGACCAAGACCGACCTGTCGGCGGAAATCGAGTCGGTGATGGAAATCGTCATCGACGGTTTGTCCAAAGAAGACATCGACAAGGCGATGCGAGTCGGCATTCAAGCGGTCTGCGAACTGGGCGCGGCCAACGGTATTAAGCGCATCAGCGCCGGCAACTACGGCGGCAAACTCGGCCCGTTCCACTTCCATCTACAGGAGATCATGGCATGACCACGTTGACCTTCACTCTGATAGAGACGCCACTGCCGGTGCAACGCGTCGATATGTCACCGCTGGTCTGCCAAAAATTGGCCGGTTTGAGCCTGGACCAGATCGCCGCGATCGAATTGCAGTCCGGCAAACGCAAACTGCGGGTCGATCAATTGTTTCACATTAACGGCAGCAATCCCGACGACATCAGCATCGTCGGCAGTACCGATAAACTGGATTTCATCGGCAAGGAACTCGCCAACGGCAGCATCAGCGTGCAAGGCGACGCGGGCGCTTATTTGGGAATGCAAATGAAGGGCGGCACGATTTCGGTGATCGGCGATGTCGGCATTTACGCGGCTTGCGAAATGAAAAACGGCCTGATCCAAATCGAAGGCAATGCTGGCGATTTCGTTGGCGGCGCATTACCCGGCAACAAGCAAGGCATGAAGGGCGGCACGGTTTTGGTCAAAGGCAGTGTCGGCCAGCGCTGCGGCGACCATTTGCGCCGCGGCCAGATTCTAGTCGAAGGCGATGCCGGCGACTATTGCGGCTCCCGCATGGTGGCCGGCACGATCGCGGTGATGGGCAAGGTCGGCCGTTACGCCGGCTATGCAATGCGCCGAGGCACCTTGTTGCTGTGGAATCAACCGCAATTGCCGGCCACCTTCAATGATTGCGGCTCGCATACCCTGGCATTTCTGCCCATGTTGTTCGCGTCGTTCAAAACCCTGAACTCCCGCTTTGCCGACAACGGCGTCGCTTTCAACCGGGTCAGACGCTTCGGCGGCGACATGGCGGAAACCGGACGCGGCGAAGTGTTGGTCAAGCTATAAAATCGCAGACTCCTAGCCGATTTCGTTCCTTGCCGGAGATATGGTTAGACCGCTAACCACCGCCAACCACGACCGCGACAGTGCCGGGCTAAAATACGTGTATCCGGTGATGTCGCGGCGGGCGGGCGGGCTATCGATAGGCATCAACTTCAACCCAAATAACGCTTGCAACTGGCGTTGCGTGTATTGCCAAGTCCCCAATCTTACTCGCGGTGCCGCGCCCACCCTGGATTTCGAGGTACTCGAACGGGAATTGCAGGGCTTTTTGGAGTGGGTGTTACATGGCGACTTTTTCGATGCTTACGATGTCGCCGCCGAACAGCGCGTCGTCAAGGACATTGCGATCTCCGGTAACGGCGAGCCGACCAGTCTAAAATCCTTCGACCGAGCCATCCGCCTGATAGGAGCGATCGGCGTGGAAACCGGCATATTGCCGGCCGGCAACTTGGTATTGATCAGCAACGGCAGCCTGGTACATCAAAAACCTGTCCAAGCCGGACTAGCCGAATTGGCGAATTGCGGCGGCGAACTTTGGTTCAAGCTGGACAGTGCCACTAGCGCTGGCCGAAACTTGCTGAACCACGCCAAATTGAGTCAAGCCAAGCTGATCGAACATCTGCAAATCGCCAGCGATTTATGCCCAACCAAATTGCAAACCTGTATTTTGCATTATCGACAGGCTTGGTCCGAGGCCGAAAAAGCCGCGTATTTGGCCTTGCTGGCGGAACTGAAATCCAGAAACATTAAAATCGCGAAGATACTGTTGTACAGTCTGGCTCGACCGTCGTTGCAACCGGAGGCAGGTGAGTTGAGAGGCGCCGATTTAAGTGAAATGACGAGTTTTGCCGCCGACATCGAAGCGCTGGGCTACGATGTCGGCGTCAGCCTTTAGGCTTTGACGTCGAGAAGAGCCCCGACCATTTTTTCGTGGGTCTTCAGTAATTTGACGCCTGCGGAATTCTCCAGCTCGGCTTCCTTCAAACTGACGATAGGTTTAAACAATTCGGTCGGCGCGATATCTTGCGAGCCGCCGACTTCGTCTTTTTGGACAGGCAACGTAGCGATGGTTTGAGCGGCCGTGGCCGCTTTCTGCTGAGCGTTGCTGATCAGGTTGGTGGCACTATTCAGTACATTGCTAATCATGGCGTACCTCCTGCAAATCAAGTTTGCATCATACCGCTAGTCATAGCGGCCGCCTAGGCGGAAACTTGAATTTCCGGTGGTTTATCCAATGACGATCACAAAGTCAGCGACGGAACCTATCGAACAGTTTTTTGTAAACGTCCAGTAAAACCGGCAAGCCGTGCTGATTGAACAGCCGCCAAGCGTAACCGACCAACCGAATCAACCCGCTCATCGCGCGTTCCACCGCGCGGTCGCCACCCAGTTGCTTGAATTTGGCTTCGACAATCCTACTCCATTGCGGCTTGGGCTCGCCTTGGCTATCAACAAACACTTGGTTGTACGCCCACATTTCCAACACCGAAACCAACCACATAAACCCAAAAGAGATGGCCATGCCGGCACCGGCAAATATCACCAGCCAGGCAAACATCGGATTGAGCTTAGTCAACCACCACGACAAAATATCCACCAGCAGAAACACATAGGGCATGCCGATCGCGATCGACTTGTATTTCAGCGTACTGGTCTCGGAAAAGCTAAAGATTAGTCCGACCAACATAAAGATAAAGCTAATGCCGAACAAGTGGATATGCGACACCCTGGTCAGCGAGGTGAACGTGGCGCCTTCGTCTTCCTTGGCCAATTCCTTTAAGACGTTGAAGTCGCTAAAGTCCGGCAGCGAAGCCTCTTTGTTGTGGCACATCACACAGCGGCTCTCGATGATTTTATCGATACCGTCATCGACAAAATCATCCTTGTCGGCACCGTCCCGCACCCATTGGATGATGGCAAACCGCTCTTTCTCCGAGGCATTGTCCTTCATCGAGCCGTTCAATTTCGTCTCCAGCATCGTGCCGGACCGATTCCCGTAGTAACTATAAACGATGTCGTCTATCGACAAGCCGAACTTGCCGTCGGCCAAACCGTGCGTAAACAGAATCTGGATCAGCGCGACCAGATAACCCACCGCGACCGTTGTCAAATAACCGGTAAACAACACCTTAACGGGGATATCCAACTGCCTTAACGTAGAAAATTCGCGGGCCATGCGGTCCTCCGGGAGAAGTGAAGGTTTATTATAACTGTGTTAAAACTCGAGATTTTGAAATAGACTGTTAACGATTGACAAAAAAAAGGCCCTTGCGAACAAGAGCCTGTTTCGATTCTTCCGAAACTGAATTATTTCGGCTGAACGTTGGCGGCAGTCAGGCCTTTGGGACCGGATTCAATTTCAAATTCCACCGATTGCCCAGGGGACAGAGTCTTAAACCCTTCGCCCAAGATCACCGAATGGTGGACGAAAACATCTTCCTTACCTTCGGAAGGCTCGATAAACCCAAACCCTTTGGTGTTGTTGAACCACTTTACAGTGCCTGTTGCCATACAAAAACTCCTACGAATTAAAACCAAAATTTACCCGAACAAACCGCCGCGCTCACGGATTTCACCCGTCGAGCCACGTCATTTCGGCGAATCGAGTCTCGGCATTGTACTGTGATTTATTCGGCATGACCACTGAGCACGACCACACCGCCATCACCGGCCGGCCATTCAAAATATTAGCGATTTTTAATATATAGCCGCTTGAAATCGCTCGTCCACCGCCCCATCTCAGCGGCAACATCATTACAATCGAGGTACCTACCATGCGTATGGACAGACTCACCAGCAAATTCCAGCAAGCGCTCGGGGACGCTCAAAGCTTGGCTTTGGGCAAGGATCATCAGTTCATCGAACCGCTACACGTCATGCTGGCCTTGCTGGACCAGGAAGGCGGCAGCATTAAACCTTTGCTGCAACAGATTGGCGTACAGGTCAATACGTTTCGCGGCGATCTGCTGAAGGAAATCGACCGGCTCGCCAGCGTTTCCGGCGCGGGCGGCGACGTGCAAATTTCCAACGAACTGTCCCGGACGCTCAACCTGACCGACAAATTGGCGCAAAAACGCAAAGACGCCTACATCTCCAGCGAATTGTTCTTGTTGGCGGCGTTGGAAGGCGGCGGCACGCTACAAAACTTGCTGAAACGCGCCGGCGTGACCGCGCCAGCCGTCGAAAAAGCCATCGAAAATCTGCGCGGCGGCCAAGCCGTTAACGACGCCAATGCCGAAGATCAACGCCAAGCCCTGAAAAAATACACGATCAATCTGACCGAACGCGCCGAGCAAGGCAAACTCGATCCAGTAATCGGCCGCGACGACGAAATCCGCCGTACGATCCAGGTGTTGCAACGCCGCACCAAGAATAACCCGGTATTGATCGGCGAACCCGGCGTCGGTAAGACGGCCATCGTCGAAGGCCTGGCCCAGCGCATCGTCAACGGCGAAGTGCCGGAAGGCATCAAGGGTAAGCAATTGCTGTCGTTGGACATGGCGGCGCTGATCGCCGGCGCCAAGTTTCGCGGCGAATTCGAGGAACGCCTGAAAGCGGTGCTCAACGACATCGCCAAACTCGAAGGCCAGGTGATTCTGTTCATCGACGAACTGCACACCATGGTCGGCGCCGGCAAGGCCGAGGGCGCGATGGATGCCGGCAATATGCTCAAGCCGGCCCTGGCACGCGGCGAACTGCATTGCGTCGGCGCCACCACGCTAGACGAATACCGCCAATACATCGAAAAAGACGCCGCGCTGGAACGCCGATTCCAAAAAGTCTTGGTCGACGAACCCAACGTCGAAGACACCATCGCCATCTTGCGCGGTTTGAAGGAACGCTACGAAATCCACCACAGCGTCGACATCACCGACCCGGCCATCGTCGCGGCGGCGATGCTGTCGCACCGCTACATTTCCGACCGGCAACTGCCGGACAAGGCCATCGACTTGATCGACGAAGCCGCCAGCCGGATTCGGATGGAAATGGATTCCAAACCGGAAGCGATGGATAAACTCGACCGACGCCTGATCCAGCTCAAGATCGAACGCGAGGCCTTGAAAAACGAAACCGACGCCGCCTCGAAAAAGCGTCTGGAAACCTTGCAGGACGAGATCGGCGAACTGGAAAAGGAATATTCCGATTTGGATGAAATCTGGAAAGCCGAAAAAGCCGCGCTGCAAGGCACCGCCACGATCAAGGAAAGACTGGAACACGCCAGACTGGAGTTGGAAGCCGCCCGCCGCGCTCAAGATTACGCGAGGATGTCCGAACTGCAGTACGGCGACATTCCCAAACTGGAAAAGGAACTGGATCTGGCGTCGCAAGCCGAGATGCAGGAAACCACGCTGTTGCGCAGCAAGGTCACCGAAGAAGAAATCGCCGAGGTTGTCTCCAAATGGACCGGCATTCCGGTTTCGAAAATGATGGAAGGCGAGCGCGAAAAGCTATTGCGGATGGAAGACGAATTGGCCAAACGAGTGATCGGTCAGACCGAAGCCCTGAAAGCCGTCAGCAACGCGATCCGCCGCTCGCGGGCAGGATTGTCCGATCCGAACCGTCCCAACGGGTCCTTTTTGTTCTTGGGACCGACCGGCGTCGGCAAAACCGAACTGTGCAAGGCCCTAGCCGAGTTCATGTTCGACACCGAGGAAGCGATGGTCAGAATCGACATGTCCGAATTCATGGAGAAACATTCGGTCGCCCGCCTGATAGGCGCGCCGCCGGGCTATGTCGGCTACGAAGAAGGCGGCTATTTGACCGAGGCGGTGCGCCGCAAGCCTTACTCGGTAATTCTGCTCGACGAAATCGAGAAAGCCCATGCCGACGTGTTCAATGTGCTGCTGCAGGTACTGGACGACGGCCGTTTGACCGATGGCCAGGGCCGCACGGTGGATTTTAAAAACACCGTGGTGGTGATGACCTCTAACCTGGGTTCACAGATTATCCAAGAGTTGGCGGGCGAGGAGAACTACGGCGACATGAAAGACGCGGTAATGGACATCGTCGGCCAGCATTTTCGGCCGGAATTCATCAACCGGGTTGACGAAGCCGTGGTGTTCCATCCGCTCGGCCAGGGCCAAATTCGCGCGATCTGCAAAATACAGATCGACTTGCTACGGAACCGTTTGGCCGAAAAGGATATCGAGCTGGAGGTCAGCGAAACCGCGCTGGATTTGCTGGGCGAATCCGGCTTCGATCCGGTTTACGGCGCGCGACCGCTGAAACGGGCAATCCAACGCCAATTGGAAAACCGTCTGGCCAACGAAATTTTGTCCGGACACTACCTTCCCGGCGACACCGTCAAGGTCGATCGCGCGGCGGACGGCCTGACCTTCGGCAAATAACGCCAAGGGCCGGTCCGGAATGCTTTCCGCCGACCGGCCCGTTCCCACCGGGTTTCGACTATCCGCCCGGCCTTCGGCTTGACTAAATCGACGGCTTGCTCTAGCTTCAATCTGGCTTGCATATCAACAATAACAATCAAGCCACCGCCATGAATCCAAGTATCACACCTCGTAGTGCGCGACCGACGTTTGCCCTCTTCCTCGCGCACGACGCCGGAGGTTCGGAACGATGAGCTTACGCATCGGTATCGTCGGACTCGGACGCATCGGCGGCGGTGTGCTCCGCAACAATTTTCTGAACGACCCCGCGGGTCGCTTCGACATTCGCGTGATCTGCGACGTGATGCCGATCGACCACGTCGCTTACCTGATCGCCCACGACAGCACCTACGGCCGGCCGCCGTTCGCGGTGGATCACGACGGTACCGACTTGCTGTTGGGCGAGCAGCGGATACGCTATCAACGCGTCGATCGCCGCCGTCGGCCGCCGGAGAACGACAGCTTCGGCATGCTGCGGCCCTTTGACCTGGACGTGTTGTTCGACGCCACCGGTACCGCGGCGATCGGCGACTTCCGAGCCTTGCTCGATCAGCGCGTCGCCAAAAAAATCCTCTGCACCTGGAACGTGGCGGGTTGCGACCTCAGTCTGGTTTACGGAGTCAACCAAGACGATTACGATCCGGCGCGTCACCATGTCGTTTCCGCCAGCACCTGCACCGGCAACGCCATGGTGCCGATTTGCGACATTCTCGACCGCCACATCGGCATCGACTACGCCCGTATCGTCACGATCCACCCGGAATTGTCGGACCAAAAAGTCCTGGACGGCTACCACCCTTCTTCGCAACTCGGCCGGGCCTGCGCGGTATCCATCGTTCCCACCGCCACCAACGTGGCCAAATCGACCGAACTGGTGCTGCCTCGGTTGGCCGGGAAGCTGGAAGCCCTGTCCTACAGAGTACCGACCGCCATCGTCTCGGTGATCGACATCGCGGCGGTCTTGGCCAGGGATTCCACTCCGGAAGAAGTCGCCAGCCTGCTTTGCGAGTATTCGAATAATCGCCTGTCTGGAATCCTGTCCTGCGAATACGGCGCGTGGGGGCACCAAAAAGCCAGCATCGACTACCTGGCTAGCCCCTATTCGGCGATCGTCCTGATGAAGCATTTAAGCCTCGGCAACCGTCGTCACCTGGGTCTGGCCCTGATGCACGACAATGAGTTCGGCTATTGTTGCCGGGTTCTGGATGTACTGGGCGTGATGGCCGCCAACCCGCCCAGCTAAAGCCTCCGCCATCCTCCGTCAAGCCCGCGCTCGGCAGGCCCCTTACCGCGCCGGTCGATATTTTTTGTCACAAACAGGTAATATATCGCTGCTAGATTAGCTAAGTCGTTGCTACCTAGCCTTTTATGGAACCTATATGCCCAACTTGAACATCCTGGTTGTCGAAGATGAAGAAGCTATCAGGGAAATGCTGGCCATGGTGCTGGAACAAGCCGAATTTCAAGTCATCTCCGCCGGTAGTGCCGAACAAGCCATGCAAGCCCTGGCCGACAACCGGGTGGATTTGATCGTGCTGGACTGGATGCTACCCGGCATTAGCGGCGTCGAGCTGGCCAAGCGCTTGAAAAACGAACCGGGCTTCAAGGAACTCCCCATCATTCTGCTCACCGCCCGTAGCGAAGAAGAAGATAAAATCCGCGGCCTGGAAATCGGCGCGGACGATTACGTCACCAAACCCTTCTCCCCAAAAGAATTGGTTGCTCGAATCAAGGCGGTGATGCGGCGCAGCGGCAAATTGTCGGAATCCGGCCAACTCAGCGTTGGCGATCTAACCCTGGACACCGAACAACATCGCTTGATGATCGGCGGCCGCAGTTTGGAAGTCAGCCCCACCGAATTCAGGCTGATGCAATTTTTCATGACCAATCCCGACAAAGTCTACAGCCGCACGCATTTGCTGGACCAGGTCTGGGGCCGAAGCGTCTATATCGAAGAGCGCACCGTCGACGTGCACATCCGCCGATTGCGCAAAATTTTGGCGACCTACGGCCGGGAAGAACTGATCCAAACCGTGCGCGGCTTCGGCTACCGGTTTTCGATGGCGGATTGACGTTAGATGCAGCGCTGGCAACGCGAACTGAATATCGTCATTGGCCTATTGATCCCCACGCTGCTGATCAGTGTGTTCTTCGGTCATCTGACCGAACTGCTACTGGCCGTCACGTTACTACTACTGACCAAACAAACCATCAGCATCAACCGCCTGGAGCGCTGGCTAAGCCAGGGCGGCGTTGGCGAACGCACTAACTTCAAAGGGATTTGGGGCGACATTTACTACCACTTGTATAAAATTCGTCGCAGTCAGAAACGCCGTAAGAAAAAGCTCGGCAAGATGTTGGACCGGTTCCGTAAATCCACCGACGCGCTGCCCGATGCCGTCGTCGTGCTGGGCAGCTACGGCGAAATCGAATGGAGCAACAAGGTCGCTCACGAATTTCTGGGCTTGAAAAAGTCCGATACGGGCCATCGGATTCCGAACCTGGTCCGCCATCCGCTGTTTATCCAATACCTAAAGGACCAGGATTACCGACAGAAGATCAGCATCCCCTCGCCGGTCAACGAAAACCTGATTCTGCAAATCGGTATCGTGCCCTACGGCAACGGCTTGCGTTTGCTGATGGCGCAAGACATTACCCACTTAAAGGCCATCGAGCGGATGCGCACCGATTTCGTCGCCAATGTGTCGCACGAACTGCGCACGCCGCTGACGGTACTACGCGGCTATCTGGAAACCCTGCAGGAAATGGAAAACGGTCCGAGCGTTTACACCCGCTCGTTTCAAAATATGTCGGCGCAAACCGAGCGCATGCAAATGCTGATCGACGATCTGCTACTGCTTGCCCGTTTGGAAAGCAAGGCTAAAAAGTCCGAATGCGTCCAGATTGCCGATCTGCTCGGCCAAGTCTGCCACGAGAGCGATTTACTGGAAAAAGACGAACGCCGGGTCACGCTGAGCCTCGCGAGTACCGCCAACCTGCGCGGCGATGCGCTGGAGCTGCGCGGCGCATTCAGCAATCTGCTAGGCAATGCCCTGAAGTATTCGCCGCCGCGCTCGCCGGTACATGTGCGCTGGGACAACTTGCCGGACGGTAGTGTGTATTTGGAAGTCGAGGATTTCGGCCAAGGTATCGCCAACCACGAAATCCCCAGGATTACCGAGCGCTTTTATCGTGCCGACGTCAAACGCAATCAGAAAATTGCCGGGACCGGCCTGGGTTTGGCCATCGTAAAACACGTGCTGGTGCGTCACGACGCCAAATTGGAAATCGAAAGCCAGTTAGGTAAAGGGAGTCGGTTTCGTTGCGTGTTCCCCAAGCAACGGCTGTGTTAAGTGCCGCTAAGCGCGAATTGATTGAAGAAGGCGTAACGCCCGGCTTCGCAACGGCGTAGCGCGTGAATCGCCGAGCGCTGCAAGCCTTCGGCATCCGAGGCATCGACAGGACTCAACGCGATCCCGATACGGCAATTCAACAAGCCGGTCGCCTCCACCCCCGCATAAGGTTTAGCCAAAAGCTCGGCCAAATGGCCGGCCAATTTGGCAATACTATCGAGCTTATCCAACTCGGTCAGCAAAACGGCGAACTCCGCGCCGTCCAAACGGGCGACGATATCGGTTTCGCGAATGCCGCCCACCAAACGTTGCGCCACTTCCTGCAACACACTATCGCCTTTCGCGTAGCCCAGGCTTTCGTTAAGTTCCTTGAAACCGTCGAAACTGACGATCATCAACGCCAATAGCGCACCACTACGTTGGGATTTTTTGACTTCCTGATCCAAGCGGGCATACAACATCCGGCGATTCCCAGCACCGGTCAACGGGTCGAAATTGGCCTGCTGCCACAATTGCTCTTCAGTCAGCTTGCGGTGAGTAATATCGAAAAACACCCCGATCCGCCGCAGTTCCAAGCCGTTGCGATCAAATATCGTGTTAATCGTTAACAGCTCCACATAGAGTTCGCCATTTTTCCGGCGATTCCATATTTCGCCCCGCCATTGCCCGGTCGCTTGAATAGCCGCCCACATTACTTGAAAAAATGCCGCATCGTGGCGCCCCGAACCGAGCATCCTGGCATTTTTACCGATGACTTCCTCGGCCGCATAACCGGTAACATCTGCGAAAGCCGGATTTACCGAGACAATAAGCCCGTCGAGGTCGGTAATCATCATCGCCTCGCTGCAACCTTGGTAGAACAACATCGCCAATTGCCGGTCTTCCTCGGCCAATTTAGAATCAGTCACATCCTGAACGATTCCCGCCATCCGGGCGGGGCGACCTGGCAGGTAGCAGCCGGCGATCCGAATCCAACGCTTTTCGCCATCCGCGCGGCGGATCTCGCATTCGATATCGCAATTGGCGGCCATTCCGATCGCTTGTTGAAAACGCGCGTCCACCGCTTCGCGATGGCCCGGCAACACGTGATCGAGCAACATCTGGTAACTCCAGACCCTACGCATTTGCGAATACCCGAATATCCGATCATGGGTTGGCGTACGTTGCACGTCCTTGCTAGCTAGATCTAAGTCCCACGCGCCAGCGCCGATGGTATCCAACGCAAATCCCATTCGGGCTTCGCTCTGCCGCAAAGCCCGCGTGTACTGTTCTTTGTCGAACAGCATTAACGCGAGCGGGATCCCGACCGCCGCGAAAATCAGTAGATAAAACCAGATACTCAGCAAGCCTTCCTGGACACCGTTGCCGACAAACGGCCCAACGCCGTGCTCGAGGCCCCATAAGGATTGCACCGCGGTCATCGTGATTAACAAGGTTACGCCGTGGCGGCCGAATCGGGCCGCCGCCCAAATGACAAACATAAAAGGCCAGTAGGATTTGGCGAAATCGCCGAACAGATCCGGCCACCACGCCAAAAACACCGTTTGACCACATACCGCGCTAAGCGCGATAAAAGCGAGTGTTTCAGGCAAGCGCTTGGGCGCAAACCAATCCAAGGGCCAATCCTTCCAAATCAGTACCAACGGTGTTAACAATGCCATGCCGAACACATCGGCCATCCACCAGTGCAGCATACTGTCGAACGCACTATCCAGCGCCACATGACCGGCGAACAGCAATATCATCGGCCCGATTAACGCGCTGAATCCGGCACTAAACAGGGCGGCAATGCCCAACCAGACGAAGTCGCGCGGATGTTTCAGAGCTGGTGAAAAGCCAGAGTGGCCGGATAAAAACCAGGCACCCAACCAGGACTCCAACGTGTTACCGACAGCAATGCCGGCGGAAATAGCCAAGGAATCGTCTACCAACAGCCCCGCCAGCAACGCACCGACAAAAACGGCCGGAACGAAGCGCCATCCCCCCAAGATAATTGTAACCAAGCCCAATCCGGACGGAAACCAGACCAAGGTGACGCCACTGGCGTCGGAAAAAAAAGCCAACACCAGCTTGGCCAGTGCCGCATATAGCAGGGCAACCCCGATAACCTTCAAGAATACAGTGACGCCGGATTGTGATTTCATAACGTGACACGGAAAGACACCTGTCCAGAAGTGTACAACAACCGCCCTCATTCACCAGCCCGCGCCCGGCGATTTTTTGCGAGCCGAGTCCGGAAACAAAAACCACCGCCAAAGTTCGCCATGCCTCTATAATTGCCGGCATTTTTGACCCTGCCAAAGAGGTGGACATGATTTCGGAAACCGTTATCGAGCTATCGCGCGGCCAATTCGCGATGACGGCAATCCAGCATTTTCTGTTCATGCCGGTCAGCCTCGGACTATCGTTGCTGCTCGCCCTGCTGGAAACGCTATCCGTCCGCGACGCCCGTTATGCCGCTCTAGCCGCATTCTGGGTCAAACTGTTCGGCATCGGCATGGCACTGACTGCGGCAACCACATTGATCTTGCTCTGCCAATTCGGCAGTCACTGGGCGTATTTTGCCCATTATGCCGGCGATACGATCGGCTTGGCACTTTTGACGGCCTGCGCCGGCTTTTTCGTCACGGCTCAGGCGACCGGCCGTTTACTGTTCGGCGAGCAATGCTTGCCCGGCGTCCGCCGCGCTCTGCTGGCGTGGACCGCGTGTCTGGGTTGCCATGTCGCCCTGCTGGGATTCGTGGCGGCAAATGCCTGGATGCAATACCCAGTCGGCAGCGGCTTCAATCCGCAAACCTTACGGCTGGAATTGACCGATCCGGCCAGTTTGTTTCGAAATCCGGTGATGACTGCAAAATTCCTGCACGCGGCGTTGGCTGGCTACGCAAGCGCCGCCGGGCTGATATTGTCGGTTAGCGCGCTTTGGCGGCGGCAAGGCCGCGAGAGCGGGGCGGCGGCGCTGGGCCACCGATTAGGCGGCGTGATGGGCCTGACCGCCGTGCTGGCAACGATGGCGCTCGGCGATACCGGCATTTTCCAACCCAACAGCCTACAAGCGGGTAAATTCGCGGCTATTCACGGCCTGCCGCCCGACGACTTGATCGCCGAGCATGCCCGACGTACTCTCAACGGCATCGGCGCCTACGAAAAGCTCCAAGCGATCCGCGACGACAACCACGAACCGCGGCTGCTCGCCGATTTCGCCGCCACCCAGGCCGACCTGGGCCATGCCTTATTGCTAAAACATTGGAAAGACGGTGTCAGCGGCGCCAGCGAAGCGCAGATTCAACAAACCGCGCGGGCCAGCGTGCCGCCGTCCGAGCCCATCCGTTGGGGCTACCGAGTCATGGTCGGCTGCGGCGTTTTGCTGGCTCTCAATTTTCTGGCCGGTATCGCCTTCGCGTTCGGCTGGCTAGGCTCCCCCGCGATATTAAAACTCAACTTTTACGCCTTGCCGCTACCTTGGTTGGCCAGCGGCGCCGGTTGGTTTATTGCCGAATACGGCCGCCAACCCTGGATCATCGCCGACGCGCTGCCGACATGGCTGGGCGTATCGCTTGGCAACCCGAGCGATTTATGGACCGGCCTAGGCCTTTACGCGCTGGCGTACGGCGGTTTGTTGAGTCTGGCGCTAATCCTGGTCAAACGAGCCGTCACCGACGGCCTCGGTGCAATCTCGGAGGAAAATCGTCATGACGCTTGATTATTCGATTCTTCGGTTAGCGGCCTGGGCGCTGCTCAGCCTGTTTGCGATCGGCGTCAGCCTAACCGTCTTGGCCGAGCTCGGCGCGGCCAGTTTGCTACCGACGTTAAACGCCAACGAATCGCAACGACGAGCCTTAACCGCGCAATGGGCGGCCGTTACCGCCGGCAATCTGGCTTGGCTGGCGGCGTTGATCGCACTGGTGTTTTTCGGCTGGCCCAGCGTTTACGCGGCGGTGTTTTCCAGTTTTCAAACCTTGTTACCCTTTGTATTGATTCCACTCGCGCTTAGGCCGTTTGCTTTGTATGTCCGCGCCGGTTTGCCTGCCAATTGGTTGGAAAAATGGGACAGGGGCTTGTCTCTCGGGGCGTTGCTGCCGACCTTTCTGCTCGGCGTGATGATAGGCAACCTGATCAAGGGCATTCCGTTTCATCTGCAAAGCGATATGCGGATCGCGCTGCTCGGCAACTTGGGCGGTTTGTTCAACCCGTTTTCAATGTTGGTCGGCGCTGTCGCGTCGGCGGCCGCCGCGAGCTTGGGCGCACTCCAATTACAATTGCACGGCGACTCGGAAATTTCCGAGCGTGCCAAGGCCCTCGCCCTTCCGTTGGGCTTAGCCTTTTTGAGTCTATTCGCCTTGACAGGACTGTGGATCACGCACCTCGAAGGCTACCACGTCACCACCGACATCGCACCGCTCGGACCGTCCAACCCGCTCAGCAAATTCGTCAGACGCGGCGACGGCCTTTGGCTGGACAATTACGAACACGAACCCTCGTTGATCGCGATACCCTCGCTGGTTTTTATCGCCGGTATCGCGATGCTGATCTGTTCGCGCCGTGATAAAGCCTATTGGGCTTCCCTGGCCGCCGCGGTGGCGATGGCGATGCTGGTACTGACGGCAGGCGTGTCGCTCTTTCCGTTTTTGGTCCCGTCCAATATGTCCTTGAACAGCTCGCTAACCCTTTGGGACGCCAGCGCCAGCGAAACCGGGCTGCGCGCGTTGCTAATGTTCGGCGGGATACTGTTTCCGTTGATGGCGATTGCCAGCCGCTGGCGTTAGCGGGAACCCGATGAGTTTGTATCGCTCGAACAAACCTGATAAAACCTTAGTTTCCTGACAACTATAACTACAAAAAGGTAGGCGCAATATGAAGAAAGTCCTGAACCACACCCTGATCGGCGTACTGGCGTTTATTCCGATCATGGTCATCGTCCAAATCGTCCTGTTCGTCAAAGACCGGCTGACCGATTTATTTCAATTCGTTTACGGCTATTCGGACAACTATCTGGTGACCTTTCTACTATTCGCCGCCAGTTTCGCGACCATTACCTACGTCGGCCACCGGGTCAGCCTGGGCCGATTTTCGATTATCGCGATGTTCGAGCACCTGATCGAGCGGATTCCGCTGCTGAGCACCATCTATCGGGTCACCAAAAAATTGGTCAACATGATCGCCGGACATCAGCTTCAGGAACCGCGCGAAGTGGTTTACGTCGAGTACCCGAAGGAAGGCATTTGGGTACCGGCCTATGTCACCAACAAAACCGACGACCGCTACGTGTTGTTCGTACCGACCTCGCCCAACCCAACCTCCGGCTTCGCGGTCATCGTCCACGAATCGAAAGTAATTAAATCGGAGATGAGCATCGAACAAGTCACCAGCTTCATCATCAGCGTCGGCGCCGATTTCGAAAAAGTCGCCGAAATTAAAAAGCTGCCGAGTTAAACCGGTTCGTTCAACGATAGCGCTCAGCCGACCATTTCCCGACAATGACCGACGGCGCCGACACCCTCGCCGCGCGCTTGGGCGCCGCTTTGAAACGGCGAGGCTGGCGCATCGCCGTCGCCGAATCCTGTACCGGCGGAGGGATTGCCCATGCCATTACCGAGGTTGCCGGTAGCTCGGAATGGTTCGACAGAGGTTTTGTGACCTACAGCAACGCCGCCAAGGCGGAGTTGCTGGGAGTGCCGCAAACGACGTTGGACGGTGCCGGGGCGGTCAGCCCGGAAACCGCGCTGGCGATGGTGGCCGGCGCGCTCAGCCATAGTCAAGCCGATTTGGCCCTGGCGGTCACCGGCATTGCCGGCCCGGGCGGCGGCACGCCGGATAAGCCGGTTGGCTTGGTGTATGTCTCGCTACAAACCAGCGGCCAACCTGCCAGCTGCCAACGTAAACACTTCCAGGGTACCCGCCACGAAATTCGCCAACAAACCGTGGATTTCGCGTTGCAATGGGCTTTACAAACCGCCGCTGTGAGTTAGATATTCCCCTACTTTCGCGCAACTTGTAAGAATTTGCTTACAATTCCCGAGACTCCAACTGCGCAACGCGCCCGAATCGCTGATCCGCACACCATGACTATCGTCCCGGCACTTCAAGCCTTTTTCGGAACCACCAGCCAAGATCATCGACGCTGGTGGGGACCGGTCGCCGTCGGCATCGCTTACTATTTGGGCGCGGTATTGGGCGTCAAAGCCTCGGTCATGTCCGAGGGCATCGCAATTTTCTGGCCGCCGAACGCATTTCTGCTGGCGGGTTTTTTGCTGAACCCTCTTAGGATGTGGCCCGCCTACGCGCTAGCGGCGATACCGGCCGAGATCGCCGCGGATCTACCAACCTTCCAACTGCATCAAGCCTTGTTGTTCGTCGCGGTCAACATTCTGGAAGCTCTGATCGCAGCCGGCTTGATTAAGCTCACCTGCCGCTGGCCGTTCAGACTGGACACCCTTCGCCAAGTCGCGATGTTTGGCCTATTGGCTCTGATCATGGCCAGCGGGGTTGCCGGCCTGTTCGGCGCCGCGGTTTACGTGACGACCTCGGCCGACACGGTCTCTTTTTGGAGCGAATGGCGTATCTGGTGGTTTGGCGACAGCCTGGGATTGCTGACGATCACCCCGGTGTTGTTGGGCTGGCTACAGGTTCAATCGAATCTGTGGGACACGCCCCCGGCCGACAGGCCGTTCGAAGCCGCCTTGTTGTTAGCCGCCACGTTACTGGTCGGCTTGTGGGTTTTCTCGTTGCCGGACTATCTGACTACCCGTTATCCGGCCAGCCCCATCCTGATGTTGCCGCTAACGATCTGGGCCGCGGCCCGCTTCGGACTGCGCGGCGCGGCGTCCCTGAATCTACTGATCGCTATGATCGCAATTGCCGGCACGGTTGCCGGTCGCGGCCATTTCGTGTCGATGAATCAAGCCGACAATGTCCTCCGCTTGCAAGAATATCTGGCGGCCTTGGCGTTTTCATCGTTGGCGCTCGCCGCGCTACTACAAGAATTGCAGCAACAAAACGTCCGGCTGCGCGCACTAAGCCGAGCGGTCGAAACCGTGTATGCCGGCATCGTGATTACCGATCCGACCAGCCAGGACAACCCGATTATTTACGTCAACAAAGGCTTCGAAGCCATCACCGGCTACCGACGCCGCGACGCGATCGGCAGAAACCCGCGCTTCTTACAAGACCCCGGCGCGGATGCTCACAAAATTCAGGCGCTGCGTAGCGCGATAGAACAACGCCAACGCATACGCTGCACGCTGCGCAATCGCCGTAAGAACGGCAGCTTGTTTTACAACCGGATGACGATAGACCCGGTGTTGGACGAAGCGGGGCGCGTTAGCCATTTCATCGGGGTTCTGCACGACATCACCGACATCGTCGCCGGCGAGCAAGCTCTGCGAAACGCCCATCGAGAACTGGAATTGATCAATCTGGACCTGGAAAACCGTATCGAACAACGCACCCGCGAATTGAAATCGGCCAACGAGCAACTGGCAATGCTGGCCGCCACCGATCCGTTGACCGGGGCCTACAATCGCCGCCACTTCATGACCCAAGCCAACGCCGAACTCAAACAGGCAAACCGGCACGGCCGAGCACTGTCGTTAATCGCACTGGACATCGATCACTTCAAACAGATTAACGACCATCACGGTCACGGCGTTGGCGATCGCATTTTGATCATGTTGACCGAAACCGTGATGCCGATTTTACGGCCACGCGACTTATTCGCCCGTTTCGGCGGCGAGGAGTTTTGCGTATTACTGCCGGAAACCGGCGTCAAGGAAGCCGGCGCAATCGCCGAACGTCTGCGGGCCGCGATCGCCGAACTGAGTTTCTCGAGCGGGAATGCCGCGCCAATTCAATTTACCATCAGTGCCGGCGTCGCCGAATGCCAGCCCCATGCCTTCGATATCGACACGGTACTGGAACTGGCGGATCGCGCGATGTATGTTGCCAAGCAGGCCGGTCGCAATACCGTCAGAATTCATTCGCCCTTGCAAGCCCCGCCCCGACCGGAACCCGAGCCCGCGTAACAACCCTGCCGGCCAAAAAGCTGCCACTCCAGCGCGCCGGTTGGGCTAAAATGCCGCCTCTGTTCATCCTGCGGAAGTTTCGCCATGTTGAAAAAATCCCTGTTTACCGTTCTCGTCGGCTTACTGAGCGCATGCGCCACCAGTCCTACCGGCAGGAGCCAATTCATTTACATGCCCGACAATCAGGTCGATCAAATGGGCTTGCAAGCCTTCGACAGTATGAAGAGCAAAAATCCGATCAGCCGCAACGCCGATTACAACCAGTTTGCGCAATGCGTTGCACTCGACCTGACCAAGCAAACCGGCGGACAGTGGGAAGTCGTGGTCTTCGAAGACGAAACCCTGAACGCGTTCGCCCTGCCCGGCAACAAAATCGGCGTTCACACCGGTCTGATCAAGCTAGTCGACAATCAAGACCAATTGGCGGCGGTAATCGGCCACGAAATCGGTCATGTGCTCTCCCGCCACAGCAACGAACGCTTGTCGCAAGAGACTGCGGTCAGTACCGGACTCTCGATTGTTCAAGCGGTTACCCAACCGCAGACGGCGCTCGGCCAGACGGCCTTGGGTCTACTCGGCGTCGGTGCCCAATACGGCGTGCTGCTACCTTATAGCCGGGTTCACGAAACCGAGGCCGATACGATAGGTTTGGATTTGATGGCTAAAGCCGGCTTCGATCCCCGCCAAAGCATCAATCTATGGAAAAAAATGGACCAAGCCTCGCAAGGCGGCCAGCCTATCGAGTTCATGTCCACGCACCCATCGCACGGTAGCCGCATCGACAATTTGAACCAACACATGAACCACGCTGTTCAACTTCAGCAACAAGCTAGGAGTCAGGGCAAACAACCGCACTGCACCAAATAATGAATCCGTATTTGTCTCAACTGCACCCCTATCCGTTCGAGAAGCTGGCTGCGTTAAAAAACGGCGTTGTGTCCCCTAGCGATCAACCCCATATTGCGCTGTCTATCGGCGAACCCAAACACGCCACGCCGCACTTCATCCAGGAAGCCCTGCTGCGTCATCTGCACGGGCTGACCCAGTATCCGACCACCAAGGGCTTGCCGGAATTGCGTCAGGCAATTGCCGAGTGGACTTGCCGACGCTTCGCGATTCCGGCCGGCGGCGTCGATCCCGAGACTCAGGTACTGCCGGTCAACGGCACCCGCGAGGCCTTATTCTCACTGGTACAGGCTGTGATCGATCCAGCCGCCAAGCCGGTGGTGATCATGCCCAATCCTTTCTACCAGATCTACGAAGGTGCGGCCTTGCTGGCCGGCGCCGAACCGTATTATCTGAACACCACCGAGGAAAACGGTTATCGGCCGGATTTCGACAGCGTGCCGGAAGCGATCTGGCAGCGCTGCCAGCTGATTTTCATCTGTTCGCCCGGCAATCCGACCGGCACGGTGCTGAGCGAGAGTGACCATCTGAAACTACTGGCGCTGGCGGAAAAACACGACTTCGTGATCGCCTCCGACGAGTGCTACACCGAACTCTACGACGACGAGGCGAACCCGCCGCAAGGCCTGCTGCAAAGCGCCTGGCACGGCGGCAACACCGCGTTCAAGCATTGCGTGATTTTCCAAAGCCTGTCCAAGCGTTCCAACGCGCCCGGCCTGCGCTCCGGTTTCGTCGCCGGCGACGCCGAGGTGTTGAAACAGTATTTCAAATACCGCACCTACCACGGCTGCCCGATGCCGGTGCCGACCCAACACGCCAGCATCGCCGCCTGGAACGACGAGGAACACGTCAAACACAACCGCCAGTTGTACCGCGACAAGTTCACCGCCTTCATCGATATTTTAAAAGACGTCTGCGAGATCAGCCGGCCGCCGGCCAGCTTCTATGTCTGGCTGAAGACACCAATTGATGACTGTGAATTTGCTAAACAATTGTTTGCCCAGCAGAACATTACGGTGTTACCGGGAAGTTATTTGTCGCGCGACAGCGGCGGCATTAATCCCGGTGCCTACCATGTCCGTATCGCCTTGGTTGCGCCGATCGAGGAATGTGTCGAGGCGGCGCAACGCATTAAAGCTTTTCTCAATGAAAACACCGCGTAGGATGTGCTGAACAACGTGAAGCGTATCGGTCGCGAACGATGCGCCTCCTTACGTCGGCACATCCTACATTTGTTTAATCCTTAAACTTAAGAAAACCATGTCAAACCTGGAAACCATCATCAACGACGCCTTCGAAAACCGCGCCGAAATCAGCCCGTCCACCGTCTCATCGGAAGTCCGCGACGCAGTCGCCACCGCATTGAACATGCTGGACAAAGGCGAAGCGCGCGTTGCCGAGAAAAAAGACGGCGACTGGGTCACCAACCAGTGGCTGAAAAAAGCCGTGCTACTGTCGTTCCGCATCAACGAAAACAAGGTCATCGAAAGCGGCGACGTGCGTTACTACGACAAAGTGCCGACCAAATTCGGTCAATACAGCGAAGCCGAATTTGCTCAAGCCGGCGTCCGCGTGGTGCCCAACGCAGTAGCCCGTTACGGTTCCTACATTGCCCCCGGCGCGATCCTGATGCCGTCCTACGTCAACATCGGCGCTTACGTCGATAGCGGCACGATGGTCGATACTTGGGTAACGGTCGGGTCTTGCGCACAAATCGGTAAAAACGTGCATTTATCCGGCGGCGTCGGCATCGGCGGCGTGTTGGAGCCGCTGCAAGCCAACCCGACCATCATCGGCGATAACTGCTTCATCGGCGCCCGCTCCGAAATCGTCGAAGGTGTGATCGTCGAAGATAATTGCGTGGTATCGATGGGCGTCTACATCGGCCAAAGCACCAAGATTTTCAACCGCATGACCGGCGAAGTCAGCTACGGTCGCATCCCGGCCGGCTCCGTGGTCGTCTCCGGCAACCTGCCTTCCAAAGACGGCAGCCACAGCTTGTATTGCGCGGTGATCATCAAGCAAGTAGACGAGAAAACCCGTAGCAAAACCGGGATTAATGAGCTGTTGCGGGATTGATCGTCCTCGGTACTAAACTTTCTCCCGTGCGCCTCACGCGTTAAGATACGAAGCGCACGGACATTGATTGGGACTCCAGCTGGAACACAAAGTGGGACAGCCGAATCCCAGCCATATAGACCAAACAGCATTTTTTAATCCGAATGCCAAATACTTTAAGGAATAGTCATGCGGGTAGCGATCTTAGCGAAAAACGATTTTCGTAGTCCGCGATTTTTGGCCGAAAGCCTGACCCGAATGCTAACTAAGCTGGGTGTGGAGTTTGGCTACTTCCCGAATGCACTCGCGCAATTGGAAGCGATGTCTGAACGAAGCGCATCGACCCGGCATCGTTTCAAAGCAATTTGGGCGGATTTGCAAGGCATCACCCACACCTTACGTAGCTTTGACATTATCATCGTATCCGACACGATAGGAATCTTAGGCCGCCCACAAATCCTCCGCCCACTAAAACAACTCGACAAACCATTATTGTTCTACGAGGTTTTCGCTTACCAAGGCGCCCAATTTTGGCGGGACAAATTCGGGCCTACGGCACACCATGTATTCGACGGATTGTTGACGGTTAGCGGCATTCACGACATCGAACCATTAACAGATCGCCCGATATTCGAAATCGGTCTGGACATCACGCCGCAAGCGACCTTCTTAGCACAGCGACCTTTGACGGCAATGATCGATTTTCCTCGAGAAGGTTACACTGCAGCGCGGCAGACCCAGCTGGAAGCACTACAAACCCTAAATATTCCGGCTCTGGAATTGCGAGGTGAATACACTTTTAGCGAAATCGAAGCCATTTATGCCCAAGTGGGTGTCGCTTTCGTCGCATTTCCAGAGGCCTTTGGCTTACCGATCGTACAAATCCAATATCAAGGTGGATATATCGCCAGCCCTGCTGCAAGTTGGGTTAAACGCCACTCCTTACTTTCGAACGGTCACGTCTATCTCGAGGACAGCGACCGGAAATCATTCTCCAATAATTTTTTGATTTACGGTTCCAAAGACGAGTTGATCGAACAGCTAATCTCAATTAAAAACAATTACGACCCTTGGGCCGTCAGACAAACCATCCTAGAACAACAACCCCAATATATCCACGGCAATTTGAATGCTCTTTGCCGAGCCTTAAAATCCTGTATTTAGTATTCATTCAGCGTGATTTAAAAATAAAACTTGACAGGCTTTTCATAAAGAAGCCATTTCAAGACGGCGTCGTCTGAAAGGCAAGAAATCCACTGTTTACGCGAGCATATCGCATGTACATAGTTTAACCTTGCTTGCGCGACTGCCTAGCCATTCGTTACCGTAAGCTACATGAAAACCAACCTCGAAGGCTAAATTCGGCTTTTCAAACCGGCCTTATAATCACCAATTCAACACCTGCCAGGGCTTCATCTTGACGGGACAACATTGCCCTGGATGCCACGGCCAAAAAAGTGCGGCAATTACTCGCCTTTCCTTTTCGCTTCCCCAGCAATTAAGCGACTATTTCAGAAAACCCAATCGTTCCGCGTGAATTGTAAATGTCATCGCAAATTCCTCACCCTCGCTTAGGCTAAACGGTGCAGGTAAACCATCCGCGCCGAAACGACAACCGATAATCGGCTCGATGCAAACATACTCGGTACTTTTATCGCTCCACACGCCATACGCCAAACACAGCCCTTCCCGCAGCGGTGACAAACCACAGATCATTGCCACGGTATAATCGGCGGTACGAATTGTTGCCGGCTCCGCCAACGATGCCGCGTGGTGAACTTGCAGTTGATCGTGCGGCATCTCCGCGATGTCGATGTGCTCGGGGCCGATGTCGATAACACTGCCCGGCGAGACCGAAAAATAGGGATGAAACCCCGGCCGGATCCAAGCAATATCGGATAACGCTCGAATACGACAGGAGACCGTCAAGACTTTTCCGCCCAATCCGGCGTGTTCCGTCCAATCGGTGATCACTTCGACCTTGCCCCAATCGGTTTCGGCCGTGCCAGCCAAAGTTTTCCGGTGCGGCAAGGTGTTATCACAAGGGGTCATTCGGTATTCGCCATGTTTGATGGCAAACGGCGGCGGCAACGCTTCGAAATTCGGTATACATAAATAAACACCTCCACGCGAACCGCCATCCTGTTTATTCTGCAATGGGGCAATAACATCGGTGTCTTCCAACGGCCAATCGATTAATGTGCCTGTATCGTTAAAGTTCATAGTTAACAGCGCATCCTTTTCTAAGGTGTAATAAATTCAATCTTATAGCAATCATAAACAATGACTCCGCCAACCCATTCGAAATGTCCGGCAAATTAAGAAATCCAAAGCCTTGCATTTTTTACGGGGTTATTTTTTATTCTCGGTGCCGCGCGAAAGAGTTGCGTAAGGGTTCCGGGATGTTCCGGTCACGGAAAAGCGTAATTAATGCGACCAAAATGAGACACACTTTCTCAATGTCAATTTACCGGCCAGATCCATCCCGGCTCTGAAAGAATCACAATAGTAAAAACCGATTCAAACAAACCCCATAAAATAAAAACTTAAAATCGGAATGTTACGCTCAATATCGACAGGATAAACACCAAAAACCGTGGCAACAGGTATTATTCGAGGCTGAATGGTTTTCCGAATATTCCATTTACGGCATCTATGTTGAAGAGATTCTAAAACCCGCTAATATTCGCTTAATGACGACTCCGATTTATCAAGGCATCTGGAGTCAACAAGATTTCGAAAACCTCATTGCCGGAAATCTGCAACTCGACCCATCCGTGGTGTGTATAGCCGTGCAATCGAATTTATCGATAGCTCCGGAGGAGTATAGCGATCGACTTGACGACTTTATTCGACATCAACAATAAGCGGTATTCACTCGACGCTGTCGAAGACTTGCAAACGCCTGAACCCAACCGGGTTGGTCGAAAATTAGCCAACCCTAGCCAACATAGCTTCGAAATCCGCTACGCTCAACGGCTTGGCAAACCAATAGCCCTGGGCGAAATCGCAGCCGGCCGCGCTTAACAAGTCCCGCTGTTCTCGAGTTTCGACGCCCTCGGCTATCACTTGCATCCCCAAGCGGTGCGCCATCGTCACGATGGCTTCGCAGAGTACCAGATCGCTGGAGTCCGGCGCCAGATTACGCACAAACGATTGGTCGATTTTCAAGTAATCGATGTCGAACTTTTTTAAATACGACAACGATGAATAACCGGTACCGAAGTCGTCGATCGCTACTTGGATACCGGCATCCCGAAACGCCAATAGCTTGTTTGAAACCTGCTCGTCCGCATCCAGCAGCAAGCCTTCGGTGATCTCGACCACGATGCTGTGACCGGATAAACCCAAGCCGACCAAATACCCCACCCAGTCTTCGTCACCCTTGAATTGCAGCGGCGACTTGTTCACGCTGATTTGAAAATCGGCGCCATACGCGGCTTGCCAGACCGCGACCTGTTCGACCGCGCGCTCGAACACCCAGCCGCCTATCTCCCGGATCAAGCGGGTTTCCTCCGCCAGTGGAATGAATTCGGCCGGACTGATGAACCCGCGTTGCGGATGTTGCCAACGAATCAAGGCCTCGGCCTTGCGAATTCGCCCGGTCGCTAGCTCGACAATAGGCTGATAAACCAAATGGAATTGACCGCGGGCCAAGGCTTCGCGCAAATCGCTGGAAGTCCTGGAACGATGTTCGGCGGCGATTTGCAGGGCTGGCGTAAAATAGCGCCAGGCATTGCGCCCCTGGTTCTTGGCGGCGTACATGGCCTGATCGGCATATTTCAGCAGAGCGTCGATGCCGACGGCATCGTCCGGGAACAGGGCGATACCGATACTGGCGGACAGATAGCTGGCGGCCCCATCCAGCACGAAAGGCGCGGCCAATGTATCCAAAAACGTTTGCGCGGTTTGCTCGACGCATTCGTTGTCGGCGATGTCGGGCAAGATCAACGTGAACTCGTCGCCGCCCAAACGGGCCAATACGTCGTTTGGACCGGCGCAAGCCTGCAAACGCTCGCCGGCGGCCTTTAGCAGGGCGTCGCCATAGGCATGGCCGACCGTGTCGTTGACTTCCTTAAATCGATCCAGATCGATCAACAGCAGCGCCAACCGACCTCCGTTGTGGAGGGCGGCCTTGATCGCTTGCTCCAGACGGTCATAAAAACGGTTACGGTTCGGCAAACCGGTCAGCGCATCGTAATTCGCTTGCCGCCAAATGATTTCGTCACTGCGTTTCTTGTCGCTGAGGTCGGAAAAGATGCCCAGATAGTGACCCAGCTTCCCGTCTCCGCCGTTGATCGCGGTAATGCTTAGCCATTCGGGATAAACCCGACCGTCGCGGGCTTTGTTCCAGATTTCGCCTTGCCAATAACCGTTGGAGGCCAAGCTTTGCCACATTTTTTGGTAAAACGCGGGACCGTGCCGTCCAGCCGATAGCAGCGACGGATTCTTGCCCTTGACTTGGTCGAGCGCGTATCCGGTAATGCGGGTAAATGCTCGGTTGACCGAAACGATGCGGTTGCCGGCATCGGTGATCATGATCCCTTCGGTACTGTACTCGAACACCTTACCGGCCAGATGCAGCTGTTCATTGGCTCTACGCTGCTCCAGCACGATGCCGACAATGAAAGCGCCGATTTCCAACAACTTGTGATGGAACGGGCTAGGCAGGCGATGTTCGAAGCTGGACAGCGCGAACGAACCGATCACCCGGCCGCCCTTGCCTCGTATCGGCATCGACCAACAGGCACCGATGTTGAAATTGCAGGCCAGTTGGCGAAGGTCCTGCCAACGCGGGTCGGTATGGGTATTTTCGACGAAAACCGGTTCTCGCCGAAATACCGCGTTCCCGCAAGAACCCGCACCAGGTCCAGGTCGCAAACCGTTCAGTTGGGCGACGCCCTCGACCGGAACACTGGGCGCCGCGAACACGTGCAAACGTTGGCCTTCGTCGTCCAATAACATCACCGAAGCGACCGCATTGGGCAACAACTGCTCTTCCAGCAAACAAATTTGCCGACACACTTCGACGGCATCGTAACCCAGGGCCACCAACCGCAGAATATCCTGCTGCAATTGCAAGATACGGGCTTGATCGCCGCAATCTAATGCCATGTATTCGACACCTTGATTTGTTGCCTGAAATTCGCTGCCGGGATGGGTTTGCATGCTACTGTCGAGAGACTCCTTAACCGGCCGGCCAAGCGCCACAGCCTTATACCGGGCATTTTCGCATGATTTGCAGCGTTTTTTCGATATACCTCCGAAGGGTGGCTCCAAAAACGGGCAAGCGCCGCCACCCGGAAAATGGTACTCTAGAGGCAATCTGTTCAAGGATTCTCGCCCGACGCACGGAGCGTCCCGCCAACAGCAAACATTCCTTTCCGATCAACTCAATTCGAATCTAGCCATGGCCGAAAACATCTCCAATAACGCACTGATCCTCGCCCTGCTGTCGCTGAACGGCGAAATTGCCATTCAAAAAGACTATCTGGACTCCGGCGAAATCCCGGAAGACGAAGTCGCCGACGAGGAAGAAGTCCTCGACGACCTCGAACAAGCCTTCATGGAATTCGTCGACGTCTACAAAGCTCGCGCCAAGGCCGACGAGACCCTGCCTAGCCTGGAAGAATTGCTGGCCGGAGACGCCTGACAGCCATGCTCGTGCTTTACGGAATCAAAAACTGCGATACCGTCAAGAAGGCGCGCGCCTGTCTGGACGGACGCGGCGTGAATTACCGCTTCCACGATTTCCGAGTTGACGGCTTGGATGAAGCCCTGCTGCGACGCTTTGTCGCCGACGCCGGCTGGAACACGGTGTTGAATCAGCGCAGCACCAGCTGGCGCTCGTTGAGCGACGCGCAAAAAGCCGATCTGGACGAAACCAAGGCCGTGGCGCTGATGCTGGAATTGCCGACGCTAATCAAGCGGCCGATACTCGACGACGGGCAACAATTGATCGTCGGCTTCGCCGCCGATCGTTATCCAAGCGCATCATGAGCGAAACCCTGACTTTGCTGCAGGCGTTGATTCGCCGAGCCTCGGTGACGCCCGCCGATGCCGGTTGCCAGGACGTCTTGGCCGAACGCCTGGCTCCGCTGGGCTTTAAGGACGAGCGTCTGAATTTCGGCGACACCCAAAATTTGTGGCTACGCAAAGGCACCCAGGCACCGCTACTAGTGTTCCTCGGCCACACCGACGTAGTGCCGCCCGGCCCGCTGGAGAAGTGGGACAGTCCGCCGTTCGAGCCGACGCTACGCGACGGCAAACTCTACGGTCGCGGCAGCGCCGACATGAAGGGCAGCATCGCCGCCTTCGTCACCGCTGTGGAAGGTTTTATCGCCGAACACCCCGAGCATCGCGGCTCGATCGCGCTGTTGATGACCAGCGACGAGGAAGGCCCGGCCACCGACGGCGTGGTCAAGGTCGTCGAGGTTTTGCAAGGCCGCGGCGAAACCATGGACTGGTGTCTGGTCGGCGAACCGTCCAGCGCGGCCAAACTCGGCGACGTGATACGGGTCGGCCGGCGCGGTTCCTTGAATGCCAAACTGACAGTGTTCGGCATTCAGGGTCACGTTGCCTACCCGGAGCTGGCCGACAACCCAATTCATCGTTTCGCGCCGGCCTTGCAGGCGCTGACCGAGGAAATCTGGGACCACGGCAACGCCTTCTTCCCGCCAACCCGCTTACAGGTCTCCAACTTGACTTCGGGTACCGGCGCCGAAAACGTGATTCCGGGCGAACTGGTCGCCCAATTCAATTTGCGCTTCAGCACCGAACTGGACGAAGCCACGATCAAGACCCGCACTGCGGCGATTCTAGACCGCTTCGGTTTACGCTATCAACTGGACTGGCGCTTATCGGGCCACCCGTTTCTGACCGCCCAAGGCGAATTGAAAGAAGCCACCCATGCGGCTATCGAACACATTTGCGGTTATGCGACCCGAGACGACACCGGCGGCGGCACTTCCGACGGCCGCTTCGTCGCGCAGACCGGCGCGCAAGTCATCGAATTGGGCCCGATCAACGCCAGCATTCACAAAATCAACGAACACATCGATCTGGCCGATCTGGAGCGCCTGAGTTCGCTCTACCGACAAATTCTGATCAATCTACTGGCCTGATCCAGTTCCGGCCGGCCGGCATTCGGCTGACCGGTCAACCATTCAGCCACTATCCCCGAGGAGGACAGCATGCGTTGCCACGAAGTCGATTACCACATTGTCGGCCATGACATACAAATGGTCGAAATCGAACTGGACCCCAACGAAACCGTGATCGCCGAAGCCGGCGCGATGACCTACATGGAGCAGGACATCGACTTCGAAACCAAAATGGGCGATGGCTCCGGCGGTGTGATGGACAAGCTGTTCGGCTTGGGCAAGCGCATGCTGACCGGCGAATCGGTGTTCCTGACCCACTTCAGCAATCGCGGCGGCCAAAAACGCAAGGTGGCCTTTTCCGCGCCGTTTCCCGGCTCGGTGATCCCGCTGAATCTGGCCGAGCTTGGCGAGGAAGTCATCTGCCAGCGCACCGCCTTTCTGGCCGCCGCCTTCGGCACCCAGGTGGACATCGCCTTCAACAAACGCCTGGGCAGCGGCTTTTTCGGCGGCGAAGGCTTTATTCTGGAGCGCTTGCGCGGCGACGGCATGGCCTTCATTCATGCCGGCGGCACCATCGTCCGCAAGGATCTGCGCAACGAAACCCTGCGTTTGGATACCGGCTGCCTGGTGGCTTTCAGCGGCGACATCGATTACGGTATCGCGATGAGCGGCGGTTTGAAAAGCATGCTGTTCGGCGGCGAAGGCTTGTTTCTGGCGACGCTGTCCGGCACCGGCTCGGTCTGGGTGCAAAGCATGCCGTTCTCGCGCTTGGCCGAGCGGGTACTCAGCCAGTCGCGACCAATTCAGGACAGCGAATAAGCCGGAACCCGGCTAGCGAAAACGCCGCAAAAACGCGTCCATTTCGCCGAAAAACCGCAAGCGGTCTTCCTCGCGGGTCAGATAGTGATCCGCGTCTTCCATTTCGACGTAGCGCACATCCTTAAATCCGGCGCTGGCCAACGCGTCGGCCATGTCCCGCGAATGGCCGACATTGACGGTCCAGTCGCCGACCCCATGCGCCAACAGCAGCGGCGTGTGCAAACGGGCGGCTTGCTCGACCGGAGAAGTATCCTTCAAACGCGCCCTATCGCTCCACCAATGGCCCAAGGTTTTTTCGGCCATTTCGGCGCGCAAGCGATGATCCTGCCAACGCATGTCGCCCCACTCGTCCAGCAAGCGTCGTAAATCGGTGACCGGTGCTAGACTGACCGCGCAACGGTACAGCTCCGGGGTTTTGATCGCCCCCATCAACGCGGCGTAACCGCCGTAACTGGCGCCGACGATGCAGACTTTCGCCGGATCGACCAATTTTTGCTCGGTCAACCAGCGTACGCCGTCGGTAATGTCGTCCTGCATTTCCAGGCCCCAACGCCGAAATCCGGCAGTCTCGAAGTCGTTGCCGTAACCGGCCGACCCCCGAAAATTCAACTGCAGCACAGTCCAGCCGCGATCGGCCAGAAATTGCGTCCACGGATTGAAGCCGTGACTGTCTCGCGACCACGGCCCGCCGTGCGGGAACACGACGGCCGGGCCGGCGGTGGCGCCGGCTTGGCGCGGCTTGGTTAAATAGCCTTCCAGCTCCAAACCGTCACGCGCCTTGAAATGCACGATTTCAGATGCCGCCAACGTTTGATTCGCGAGCAGTGGGTAGCTGTCGATCAGCCGCCCCATTTGATTGTTATGCATGTTTAACCAGTAATAGGCCGGCGCGTGCGATGGTCCCGACGACAATACGATGACTTGGTTGCCGGCGCTGCTGATCACCGCGTTATCCCGATCCGGCAAGGCTTGATCGATCTTGGCCTGTGCCAAGCGGGCATCCTCGTCCCAAAACACCGACTTCGCGGTGGCGGCCCGGTAATGCACGCCGAGCACCCGATTGCCGGCCGACGAATACATCAAACCGCCCGTCACGTCGTAGCGCGGGTCGGCGTATACCAGTTCCGGAGCGCTCTTGGGCGCGGACAAATGCATCCGAAAGATCGCCGACCTACCCTGGTGCGGGCCGCGTAAATACAGGATATCCGGGTCGGCGTCGAAGCCCAAGGGCTGCATGCCGTCTTCGTTCACCGCGTCATGCTCGAATAATGTTTGCCAATCGCCGCCCGCCGCGGAGCGATACACAACCCGCTCGGTACTGCCTCCGACCAAGCCCAGGCCGACCCGAACGTGGCCTTGCAAATCAGCCAGCCAACGCCTGACATAACCGGGGTTGCCGGCCACGGTTTCCCGCTCGCCACTGTAAACATCCAAACGATACACGTCAGGCGCGCCTTGCTGGCGTTCGTCCAGCATCAGCAAGATGTGACGCTCATCGCCGGGGATCAAGGCGTAGGCATCCTGAAATTGCGGAATATGCCGCCGACCGCCGAACACCGGATCTTGAAACCTGACCAGATCGCTCTTCAATTCGCTGCCGTCGCGGTTAATCGCAAACAAGCGAGTCTGGGTGAATTTCAAATCGGACACCCGATCCGGATACCACATCCTGACCAACAGCCGTTGATTGTTAACCCAGGTAAAGCCGCGTATATGGTATTTCTGGTTATCGGACGTAATCACCACCCGACTATCGCCGCCGCTACGATTTTGGGTAACCAGTGCACTATGGCCGTCGGTATTTTGAATAAAGGCCAGATAATCGCCGCTGGGCGACAGCGTCAAATCCTCGATCAGCGGCAAGGCCGCAAAGGCCTTAACCGGCAATTCGCCAGGTCTCGCGGCCGCCACCGGCAAAGGTTCGTTCGCCGGCCGGGAACCGCCGCAAGCCACCAACCCAACCAGCCACGGAATCAGCGCCACGCGGCGCGCGAATCGTCCTTTCACAGTCACTCCTACACGGTTAAACATCATCGGCCGCCAGTGCGGGCCGGCGCATTCTAACAAACCTGGCAGCCTAGTTAGGCCGTTATTTTTACCGCCGTTTAGATGCCGGCCCGGAGCGGGTTCGCAATTGTTCCAGTCCGACCTCGCCTGGCCAGAGCGGAAAACGCCAAGATTTCGCAACCTGGTCTAAGCTACTAACAATTTAACTAGGCTGCCGGCAATCCGGCAATTAACTGCCATGACTGATATCGATCCCGATTTTCCGCCACCAGAGCCGACGTCGCTACGTCTGATGTTATTACTTCTGCTGCTGGGCTTGACCGCCGGCCTAGCGCTGGCCTGGACCTTTTTACAACCCTCCTCGGCGCCGGAGCCGCCGACCCGCATCATTCAACCGATCTTGCCGCCACCCGCGCCCACCTCGACCTTGGATATCGCCACCGAAGCCGATAAATTACTGGCCGGCCGCGACATCGTTCCCACGCTGGCCGACCAAGCCGCGCAAGCCAGGCAAGCCCTGCTCGCCGGCGATTTCGCCGCCGCCGGCCGGGCATTGGAAGTCCAATTAACGCAAAGCCGCATCCAGGACTGGGGCTTTGCCCCTTTCGACCGCTTCGTCAAGCTGATGGTCGTACCCGGCAATACCGCGCTGCTGCAACGCCTGGACCAATGGTTGGCGCAAGACCAACCGCCGGCCCTAGCCTACTTGCTGCGCGCCCAATACCATTACGACACCGGCTGGCGCATCCGCGGCCACGACTACGCCGCCAAAGTCTCCATGCGGCACAGAGGCGGCTTCGAGGTCGAAAACTCGCTGGCCGCCACCGACATCGCTCAAGCCATCGTCCGCGACGACGCCAATCCCTATAGCCGCTATTTGCTGCTGGCCATCCTGCAAGGCTACGGCAACTCGTTGGCGATGGACGGCGCCTTTCGTCTGGCGATCCGCCGCTTCCCGGACTACTACCCGCTCTACCGAGTGCAACTGAATACCTTGACGCCCAAATGGGGCGGCTCGGTGGCCGAGATGCTGGCGTTTACTCAGGAGTACGTCGATTCGGCCGCCGCCATATCGCCATTGAAACTGCTGTATTTGAATCTCTACGAAGATCTGCTGGATATTGCTGGGGCCGAATGCTTTGCGCTGGCGCCGGAAAAACGCGCCGATTGTATCGATCAGGCCCTGCGCAACGTGGCGGCCGGCCGGGACCTGCAAGCCGACATCCGCCAAGCGCTAGCCTTGTATACCCCACAAAACAGCCTGACCTTTGGCGCCGCGCTGGAACCCATCCTGGCCGGTATCGCCCGCACCGAAGGCAACGAACGTCAAGCCAACAACCTGTTGCAACTGACCGCCGAAAGCATGGGCCACAACATCGAACTGGCCGCGACCGACACCAGTCGCAACCACTTCATGTTGGACCAACAGATCGGCGCGGTTTGGTACCGAGCCGGCCATTACGCCAACGCCGAAACCCTGTACCGACGGGCGCTGGCCGACCTGGACCGCACTGCGTTTCCAAACGCAACCCAGAAAAATGCGGCAACCGCCGCCATTTACGACCGCTTGGCCGGCATTTACAACGCCAATAAACAATACGAACAAGTCCTCGTCTATCAAAGCGCCGCCGAAAAGCTGGCGGGGATTTATCGCAAGGACTGGAGCCATTTGCAATGCACCGCGCTGGTCAAATTGAAGCGCTATCAAGAGGCGGTGCGCGCCTGCGGTGCGCAGATCGACCGCGGCAACGACTGGCAAGCGTTGTCCCGGCGCGGCGAAGCTTACGAGGCGCTGGGCCAGACCGACGCCGCGCTGGCCGATTATGCCGAAGTCGCAAACTCCGAGCAAGACGGCCGCGCTTACGCCGCCATTCAAATCTCAGTGCTTTACGCCAAGCGCAACGATATGCCGAACATGCTGGCCACGTTAAACCGCTACGACTTCTTATACGACGCCGACCAAGTATCCAGACAGGACGTAGCGATCGCCTACAACAACCGCTGCTACGCCAAAATGCAATTGGGACAGAACGAAGCCGCACTGAAAGACTGCGACGCCTCGCTGGAGTACGGCAATCTGCCGGATGCCCGCGCCAAGCAACAAGACTTGCAAAAGCGCCTGTCGGCCGGCCGGGTTTAACCCAAGGTATACCAATCTTGCGGACATAAAAAAGCCCACGTAAAGTGGGCTTCGTCCGGTGTTGTTTTTTATGTTTTCTGGACGCCTACCGCCAATGTCGATAGGTTAATTGCTTGCGCTCTTATTATTATTGTACCGTTTACACGGTTGCGTTCTCCCCCCTCAAAAGACGCCGAGCTTTTGGCTCGTTTTGACCTAAGTCAAGGTTGGCGCATTCTAGTGAACTAAAACCGCTTTGTCCAGAAAAAGTGCGGCAATTTGTCGCATCTTTATTTCAAATCCTCCACAGCCCAAGTAATTCGGCCTTTCCGATCGCTAAGTCCCCGACGCCGACTGCTTTTGTTCGGCTGATGGCCAGCGATATCCGGCGCCGGGTGTACTTTTGCCCGGTGGGTATCTTGCGAAAGCCCCTGTCTGTTGGGCGGATTACCCGACTCGCGCGGCAACAACGTCTGCACTATAAACCTAGATTTATACTGCGCACCGCCATCCGCCTGACGGCCGCCGCGATGGGCAGCGCCCGTCCGCGTCCCGCTCACGGCGGGGACAGTTACTGTTGCGAACCTCCGCTTAGACTGAATCTAAACCGGGACTCGTAGCCGACCAATTCTAAAAATCGATTGTATTCGGCGATCTTGGCAACCGGAATCTCGGCTTTTGGCATTTCCAAACGGGTATAGGCGGTCACGACTTCGCCATCCTGACTGACATGCCGATGCAACTCGCCCCAAGCCGACACGTAATCGATTTTTGGGCCTCCGCTGGCGACACGTCTTCCGGCCGGCACCCGAAAACTCAACTCGCTACGGTAATCAATGCCTTCAAAACGATAGGGATAGTGCCGATTCGAGGTTTTGGCGTCGTTTGCCAAATCGCGCAGCCACGAGTCGCTCTCCTGATAGGAAGTCAGCTGTCCGAGCGTAAACAAATTGGGGTATTCCGTCACCGAATTCAACGCGATCCCGGCTTCGGAAGTTTCAAGTCCTTGCACCGAAACGCTGGGCGCGACTTGGTCGCCCATTACCGCCCGAAAATCCTCCAATAGCCAACGCTCGGACTCGGCTTTGGATTTAGCCGCCAAGACCCGCCGCAATCCGGCGGCCCAATGCGACTCGTAGCGCCTGACCAAAGTTTCGACAACGCTGCCGGCTTCGGTCAACCGATTCTCGGCCTTTACGCTGGCCACCCACGTAAAAGGCTCGCTGGGCAGGTTGCGCGGTGCTGCGCCGTCTTGGCCGACCGTCAGTGCCACCGCGCCATGCAGCGTATGCGGCAAGCGGCTGCCGGCGGTCTCGGGATCGGTCAAGTCGGTGCATTGCTCCTGGTCTTTACCGAAATTGACGCAAGCAATCATATGATTGAAATAGCTCGAAGACGGCAGTAACAATTTGTTCAGTGCTCTGCGCTTGGTTGAGGTCAACACCGGGTATGCGTCCAGACCAGCGCGGCGTGCCAGATCGACGAACAGCATGGCCTTATCCTTACAATCGCCGAAGCGACGCTCTAGCGTCGCCGAAGTGGGACGCGGGATCACGCCGCCGTGGCCGTGCTCCAGGCCAACGTAGCGTATATCCCGCGCCACGAACGCCGCAACGCGCTTGAATAATTGACGGGGATTGGCAACCCCGTTACTCAGCCGCCCGATCTCGGCGTCCAAGCGCTGGTCTTTTGCCAGTGCTGAATCGGTCAACGTGCGGATCCGCGCGGAAATCGCCGGCCAATCGTCGGGCTCCGCCAGCGTCAAAACCGGCAACAGATCTTGCGGGGCGGGCATTTGTTGATCGTAGGGCAGCGGCGCGACCGCGCCCAACGTCGCGCAATGCAAGGCGGCAGTCTCCTCGTGACAGGCCAGATTGCTGTCATCTGTCCTCCACGTCGGTTTGCGCGCGTCGCTGTCCCAGCTGACATCGACTTGGAAGCGTTCCACCGGGTAAAAATAGGCTGAAAATAGATTGCGCGACCAGGGCAACGGTACCTTTTTAGACGCGGTTACGATTTTATAGCGCAGCACGGCGATACTGCCTGGCTTCAGCGGAGTGAGCGGAATCGTCACGAACAGACTATCGTTGAAAATATTGGGTGAATTGTCGGTATTGATTTGCAAAAGATCCGGCTCGACGTCGGTGGAGACACCTTCCGGCTGCAACACGTAAGCGGCCTGAATTTCCGCGCGTTGCGATGCCGCATCGAACCAAAACCCCACGTTGCCGTCGTTCTCGATCGCGCTGCTGGTTAGATACAACCACGTCTCGGTCACGGTTTCCTCGACTTGACCATTCTTCAACAGTTTGAATTGATGCTCCTCGCTCAAGGCCACACTACCATAGCCGGCGCTTTCCAAAGCTTGGACGCGATCCGGAGTTGGCGCCAACTCCCGATAGCTGGAATGACGCGCGGTTTTTAGGCAACGCAACAAGTCCGCGGAATAGCCGATTTGCCGCAATTTGCTTTCCGTTCCACCGGCCGCGCACGCTAGCGCCCAACCCAGCATCAACAACAGTCCCAGTGCTTTATTCATGATTCGTTGCCAGCCGTTGCCAAACGAAAACTTCGCACCAAGGCCCCTACGTCGGCCGCCGACTGTTTTTGGCCCTGGCCGATGACTTCGATCACCTGGTCGCGAGCAACGAGCGTTGCCACATAAAGCTCGTGGGCGCCAAACGTGAAAGGCGAGTTTTGACTATACCGAGCCAACGACATCGGTTGCAGTTCGCCAGCCCATATCAAGGTCCGGGTCTCCTCGATCTTGAAATCGCGCCAGTCCCCGGCAATCGACGCCTGACGCCGATCGACATAGTAATCCAGCGATTGCCGTTCGCTGGGTCGGACTCTGACCAAAACCCACTCGTCTTCCGCCGAAGTCAGCAGCTTCATATCGGTGTCGGGGAAGCTCCCGGAATTTGCCCGTCGCCATTTTCCGCTCGGAATTGTCAAACGATAGTTTGACGCGACACCGGCGACAACTTGTTCGGCTCGCAGACGCTCCCCAGTGTAGAACGCTAGCTCGCCCCTGCCGAGGTACAATGCGAAAACCATGAACGGCAACCCCGCTAACAACACGGCGCGTTGCCGCCAACTGTAGCGATCCGGCTCCTCACGCCACGGTAACCCAGCACTGCGGCGCAACTGGTTCATCCTTTCTTGCAATATCAACCAGGGGACGGCACCGATAACGACCGTGATCGGTAACAAAAAACCTGGGGCCAGCCAGCCGAAGAGTTCTCCGGCGATCATCAACACCAACAAAGTACCGGGCGCGGCTCCGAACCGGAAACGCTGATTTCCCGCGACGCGACTAACTCGCCGCGCCACCTGATAGAACACGTTCAAATTGTAAAGGGGCACCATCATCATCCAGGCGCAACGCGTCGGGTTTAGACGCGTTTCGCTGACTTCGGTCAAATCCTTGACGATGCGGTACATCAGGAAACAAGCATAGAGTCCCAAACTAAAAAACAACAGCCAGAACACCCGCCCGACTGGCGTCGGCGGATAAAGCGAGGCCTCCGCGCGAGGTTTGCTCGAAGAAACAAGCATCGGCCGTCCGCCTGCAGGCACCGAGTCGTCACTGTCCGATTCGGCAGCGTTCGGCCGCGTCTTAATTACATGTCGCTGATGTCCGAACCAAAATAAGCAGGCGGCAAGCAGCGCGAACCCTATACAAAGGCCAAGGCTGACGAACAGCGTATCTTCCTTGCGTTGCGAATAATCCAGTAGCGGGGTCAATCCAAAACCCACGCAAAACATTAACGCCAACGTACCGCCTAGAAACACGCCGCCACCCTGGTAATTCTTGATCGCGGCCGATAGCGTCAAAAGCCCGGCCACACCGAGCGCGGCCGGTAAGGTGCCGCAGGTGCCGAAGGCAACGGCAACCCAAAATGCCAATCCCAGGTAAACCGAACTGACACCATATAACATCCGCGCGGGCAATCTCCTGCGTTTTTCATTCATCCTTATAATCCATCGATATTGACTTCATGCTGTCCAAGCGGCGCATGCCCGAAGATTCGCGAGATTCGACTCGGCCGCCCTAGTCGAGTCTCGCGTCCGACTTTCCCGGCGGCATATCATATCAAGCCATGCTCGGCAAACGAATAGGGTAAGCCGTCTCCGACAATAAAATGATCCAGTACGCGTATGTCGAACAGGCCGAGGGCTTGTTTGAGCTTATCGGTGAGCAAGTGGTCGGCCTGACTGGGCTCGTTAATACCGGACGGATGATTGTGGGCGAAGATCACCGCCGCCGCCGCATGGTAGAGCGCGCGTTTGGCGACTTCGCGCGGGTAAACGCTGGCCCCGTCGATCGTGCCGCGAAACAATTCTTCCCACTGGATGACCCGATGCTGATTATCCAGAAACAGACAGGCGAACACCTCGAAATCGTAACCGCGCAATTGCGCGCTTAGGTAGGCGCGAGTGGCATCCGGGCTAGTCAGCGCGTCGCCGCGCTGCAACACTTCGGAAAAATGCCGACGCGCCATTTCCATGACCGCTTGCAACTGGGCGTATTTGGCATCGCCCAAGCCCTTGCTTTCGCAAAAGCGCTGGCGGTCGGCGGCCAGCAACCCCCGCAACGAGCCGAAATCGCGCAACAGCTCGCGCGCCATATCCACCGCCGTCTTGCCGGCGATACCGGTACGCAGGAAAATCGCCAGCAATTCGGCATCGGACAAGGCCGCCGCGCCGCGCTGCAACAACTTCTCGCGGGGACGTTCGTCCGCCGACCAATCCTTGATGCTCATTGTCGCTCCCGGCCGGAAAAAACGGTTCAAGCATAGAAGAATCCGGGGGAGTTTGCCATAATTCCAACTCTTTACCGTTTTGGGGCAAGACGATTAACAAACGCATATTACTGGGAGTTTGCGGCGGTATCGCGGCCTACAAGGCGGCGGAATTGGTTCGCCTGTTGCGCAAGCAGGGCTGCGAGGTGCGCGTCGTCATGACCGCCGCCGCCCGCGAATTCGTCGCCCCGCTGACCTTCCAGGCGCTGAGCGGCCACGCCGTTCACCTGCACTTACTGGACGCAGGCCAGGAACAGGCGATGGGCCATATTCATCTGGCGCGCTGGGCCGATGCTGTCGTCGTCGCCCCGGCGAGTGCCGATCTGCTGGCAAAATTGGCGCACGGTCTGGCCGACGACTTGTTGTCCACGCTGCTGCTGGCCGCCGACTGTCCGGTCTATGTCGCACCGGCCATGAACCAAGCCATGTGGGCCAAGCCCGCCACCCAACGCAATCTCGCTACACTGGCGGCCGACGGCGTTGGCGTGTTGGGACCTGCCAGCGGCGAGCAGGCTTGCGGCGAACTGGGACTGGGGCGGATGCTCGAGCCCGCCGAGCTTTGCGACAGCCTGTTGTCGGACGATCGGGACCGACCGCTACGAGGCGCGCGACTGGTGGTCAGCGCCGGCCCAACCCGCGAAGCGCTGGACCCGGTGCGCTTTATCAGCAATCGCAGTTCCGGCAAGATGGGATACGCATTGGCGGCGGCGGCGACTCGGGCCGGTGCGCAAGTCACGCTGGTCAGCGGCCCGGTAGCGTTGCCGACACCACCGGGCCTCGAACGCATCGACGTCGAAACCGCCGCCGACATGCACGCGGCGGTCATGGCTCTCATGGGCGAAGCCGATATCTACATCGGCGCGGCGGCGGTGGCCGATTACCGACCCAGCGAGATCGCCCCCGTCAAATTAAAAAAGGGGCGGGGCGCCTCGGTGATAGCATTAACCCAAAATCCGGACATCGTCGCCGATGTCGCCGCGTTAAAGCCCAAGCCGTTCGTGGTCGGCTTCGCCGCCGAAACCGACGACCTGGAAAAATACGCCCGAGGCAAATTGATCGCCAAAAATCTGGACATGATCGCCGCCAACTGGATTGGCCGTGAAGACGGCGGTTTCGACAGCGATCGCAATGCCCTGCAAGTCTATTGGCCGGGCGGGGCCGCGAGCTTGGCGATGACCGAAAAATCCGCCCTGGCCGAGCAACTCATCACTCTGATCGCGGAACATTTTCATGCGAAAAATTCAACTAAAAGTTCTTGATCCCCGTCTGGGCCACGACATTCCGCTGCCGGCATACGCCACGGACGGTTCGGCCGGCCTGGACCTGAGGGCCTGCCTGGACACGCCGCTGACGCTGCAACCCGGCGCCAGCACGTTGATCCCGACCGGCCTGGCGATTCACATCGACGATCCGCATCTGGCCGCTGTATTGTTGCCGCGCTCCGGACTCGGCCATAAACACGGCATTGTGCTCGGTAACCTGGTCGGCCTGATCGATTCGGATTATCAAGGCCAAATCTTCGTATCGTGCTGGAACCGGGGCAGCGAGACGTTTATCGTCGAAGTCGGCGAGCGCATCGCCCAAATGGTGTTCGTTCCGGTGGTCCAGGCCGAATTCGAATGCGTGGCCGAATTCGCCGACAGCCAACGCGGCGCCGGCGGCTTCGGCCACAGCGGCCGTCATTAAAATCCGGAGCCGCCGCGATGGGCCGAATATTTAGCATAGTGGCCGCGATAGCGGCTTTGATGGTGCTGGTCACCGGTGCCGCCGGCTACTGGCTGGCGGCGGCCAACGTCCGCGATACCGAGCAATCCAGCGTCACCGCGATTGCCGGCGTAATGTCGGTCGGCGTTGCCAGTCAGATCGACACCCTGCAAAAAGTGGTGGACGGTCTGGCGCAGTCGCCCGAAGTCGCCAACGCCCTGGCCGCCGGCGCAGGCCGCGCCGATTTGGACAAGCTGGCCGCCCGGCTGCAAGACGCGATACCTCAGGCCTTGCGGGTCCGCATTCTGCCGGCCACCGTCAGCGAGCCGGAACTGACGCAAACGCCGAACATGGGCTTCGCCGATCTGGAAATGGTGCGCGCCACGTTGACGGCCAAACAAAAGCCGATGGTGCAAGGCGAGGGCGAACACCGCCATCTGGCGATCACCAGCGCCGTCGTCGCCAACCAGCAGACGCTGGGGGCCGTACTGGTCAGCCTGAAACCGGATCTGGTTCAGCAACTCCTGTCCAGAACCATTTTCAATGCGGGCCTGATCGAAATCAAACAGGACCAAAGCGTGATTGCCAGTGCCGGCAACCCGGCCGCCAAACTCGACGAACCGCAATCCCTGCCGTTGACCAACACCCGCTGGCAACTCGATCTCTGGATCGGTAGCGGCGACAGTACCGGCAACACGGTATTGTTCGCCAGCATTGTCCTGATTCCGGCCATGTTGGCCTGCCTGGGATTCTTTATCGGCTACCGCAAATTGCACGACTTTCTGCATCATGACCAAAGCGTGATTTTAAAAGCCGCCAAGGACATGATGGCCGGCAAGAAGGTCGGCAACTACCCGGTATTGCTCGAAGAAATGCAGCCGATCATCTCGGCGCTGGCGCAATTCAAGCGCATCTTGCAACAAGAACAGACCGCCGAGCCGACCGGCACCGGTTTCGCCGACGATCACGACTTTTTCGACGAATCCTTCGACATCGACTTCGTCGAGGAAGCGCCTCAACCGGCGGCCGAGCCATTCGCCACCGCGCCGATTTCACTGAACACGGCGCCGATCGTGTTGAATACCGCACCGATTACGCTAGGCCAACCGGCGGACGCCGAACCCGGCCCGCCCCCACACCCAGCGCCGGCCTCCAGCTCGGCGCCCAAGCCATCCGCTCCGCCGCCACGACCCGCGCGCAACGACTTCGCCGACAGTTTTCGCGGCTACGACATTCGCGGCGTCGTCGGCCGCGGCCTGACCCAGGACGGCGTGCGCGACATCGGCGCCGCTTTCGCCAGTCTGGCGCTGGAACAACAAGTGCCCACCGTCGTCGTCGGCCGCGACGGCCGGCTGTCCAGTCCGGCGTTGGCCGAAGCCCTGGTGGCCGGCATCCGCTCGACCGGTTGCAACGTGCTGGACATCGGCCTGGTGCCAACGCCGCTACTGTACTTCGTCGCCCGCCATTGCGAGGGCCGCACCGGCATCATGATCACCGGCAGTCACAATCCGCCCGACTACAACGGACTGAAACTGGTACTGAACGGCGAAACCTTGGCCGGCCCGGCGATTCAGCAGCTCAAGCAGCGCACGCTGGCCCGCGACTTTCGCCAGGGCGAACTCGGCAAGGTCGAGCTGAATACCGCGTTCAGCAACGAATATATCGGCACGATCGCCGACGACGTGCATCTGGTCCGGCCGATGAAGGTCGTCGTCGATTGCGGCAACGGTGCCGCCGGTTTGCTGGCCCCGTTGCTGTTGAAAACCATGGGCTGCGATATTGTCGAATTGTTTTGCGATATCGACGGGCATTTTCCCAACCACCATCCCGATCCCAGCAAGCCGGAGAATTTGGCCGACCTGATCGGCGCGGTCAAGCATTACGGCGCCGATGTCGGAGTCGCGTTCGACGGGGACGCCGACCGCTTGGGCGTGGTCGATTCGTCGGGCAAAATCATCTGGCCGGATCGGCAATTGATGTTGTTCGCCCGTGACGTGCTGGCCGGCAAGCCTGGCTCCGAGGTGATTTTCGACGTCAAATGTTCCAAGCATTTGGAAGAGCAAATCAGGAAGCGCGGCGGCCAGCCGTTGATGTGGAAGAGCGGCCATTCGATGATGAAAGCCAAACTCCACGAGACCGGCGCGGCGCTGGCCGGCGAAATGAGCGGTCATATCTTTTTCAACGACCGCTGGTTCGGCTTCGACGACGGCCTGTACGCGGCGGCGCGCTTGATCGAGATTCTGTCGGCCGACATGCGCTCCAGCAGCGACGTGTTCTCCGATCTGCCCGACAGCATCAGCACGCCGGAGTTGCTGATTCCGCTCGCCGAGGGCGAAGCGGCGGCCGTGATGACCCAATTGGCAGGCAATGCCCGCTTCCCGAACGCTAAGGTCATCGACATCGACGGACTACGCATCGAATTCGCCGACGGCTGGGGACTAATTCGCGCGTCCAATACCACGCCGGCGCTGACCGCCCGCTTCGAGGCGGACACCAAGGATGCGCTACGCCGGATTCAAGATCAGTTCAAACAGCTGTTGCTACAAATCAAACCCGACCTAGACCTACCTTTTTAATTAAGCTCATTCATGAAAGAAAACACCCCACACCAAATCGCTCACGTTCTGATCGAAGCCCTGCCCTATATCCAAAAATTCAAGGACAAGACCGTCGTCATCAAATACGGCGGCAACGCGATGGTCGACGACGCGTTGAAACATAGCTTCGCTCGCGACATCGTGATGATGAAATTGGTCGGCATCAATCCGGTCGTCGTCCACGGCGGCGGTCCGCAAATCGGCAATCTGTTGACCCGGCTCGGCAAGACCTCGGAATTCGTCGACGGCATGCGCGTCACCGACAGCGAGACGATGGATGTCGTCGAAATGGTGTTGGGCGGCTTGGTGAATAAGGAAATCGTCAATCTGATCAATATGCACGGCGGCAAGGCCGTCGGGCTGACCGGCAAGGACGGCAATTTCATCCACGCCCGCAAGATCGCCATGACCAAGGCCGGCGCCAATGTCGACGATGCGCCGGAAATCATCGATCTAGGCCATGTCGGCGAGGTTAGCAGCATAGACCCGGCCGTCGTGGACATGCTGGTGCATAGCGACTTCATCCCGGTGATCGCGCCGATTGGCGTCGGCGCGGACGGCCATTCCTACAACATCAATGCCGATCTGGTGGCCGGCAAGGTCGCGGAAGTGCTGAAAGCGGAAAAACTGATGTTGCTGACCAACACCGCCGGCATCCTGGACAAGCAAGGTAAGCTGTTGACCGGCTTGAGAATGCCGGACATCGATGCACTGATCGCCGACGGCACCATCTCCGGAGGCATGATTCCGAAAACCCGCTGCGCGACCGACGCGCTAAAAGGCGGCGTCAACAGCGTGCATATCATTGATGGCCGGGTGGATCACGCGGTGTTGCTGGAGTTGTTTACCGACCAAGGGGTTGGCACCTTATTGCTGCGCCGCTAAGCCGGATTGCAGATACGGCGCGAAGCTTTGCCGCAAACTCTTGACTTTGGCGCTGTTGCAAAGCTCGTTGCCCAAACTGGACTGACGGCAACGAATATCCAGGAATATCTGTCTGACCTTGCCCTGCTCGAGCAAGGAAGCCGACAGGCTCAAATCGTCGTCCTGTTGCGGCGCGGCCCGCATGATCAATTTTTCGGTCTCCACATCGGGCCCGGTGCTGGAATTGGCCGCGACAAACTCGCCGGCCAGTTTCCAGGCTTTTTGGCATTGTTCGGCGTCCTGGCAAACAAACAAACCCAATTCGTTGCCGGCGTTGCTGGCGGCCAGCGAAGAATTGGCGGCCTTGGCGTCGGCATTGGCCTGGGTCAGAAACTGGAAACGCGCCATGTCGGCCCGAAAGGCTTTTTCGGTATTTTGGCGCTCGCTATGGTGATCGGCCAACTCCTGATTGGACTGGCCGATTTGCTGCTTGGTCGCGGCAATCTCGTCGAGCAGTTTGCCGGGCACTTTCTGGCCGTTGCGTTCGTGTTCGGCGGCTTGCTGTTCCTGCTTCAGCAACTGGCTCTGCAATCGCTCGATATTACCTTCAATGACCTTACGTTTGGCGTCGAAGCTAGCCAATTTGTTGCCTAGGGCCTTTTCCATGTCGTCCAGGCTGCGAAACGTGCTGAGCAGCACCTTGTCGTTGGCGGCCTGCTTGGCGACGATTTTTTCCTGTTCCTTGCGCAACGCGTCCAGGCGTTTTTGCTGGGCCAATTCCTCGGCGGTCTTGGCCTTTTCGACGGTCTCGACGATCCGGGCTTTCTCGGTCAGGGTTTCCCGCTTGTGCTGGACTTGGTCCGGCGGCACTTGGTCGGAAAAATAGACATTGCCGTTTTCATCGACCCAACGATACATCTTCTTGGCCTGAACCGATGGACCGACCAGCAATAATGCCGCGAGCGCGACCAACGTGGTGGTTTTCAACGTGCCGCGCATCGCCGCCCGCCTCGTCAGCCCAAAATCGCGATCAATTGATGCAACGGCGGCAATACCATCATCTTAGCCAGTTGCAGCAACACTAGCGCGGCCAACGGCGAAAGGTCTATGCCGCCTAAATCGGGTATCACCCGCCGGCAGACGTTCAGCAAGGGCTCGGTCAAGCTGTAAAGTATCGACGACGCACCGCTATAGTTGCCGGGCGCGAACCAGCTCAGAATCGCCGCCGCGAAAATCGCGTACACGAAAATATCGAGGATCATTTTCAGCAGATCGGCGAACGACAGCAAGGCTAGCGCGACAAAACCGACCGACAAGTCCTTGACCGCCAAAATCGCAAAGTTCGCCAACATTTGCAACAGCAAGGCCAGCACTAGCGACGAACTGTCGATGCGGCCGAATGCCGGTATGAAGCGGCGCATCACCCGCAACGGCGGATGGGTGACTTTCACCAGAAACTGCGAGACCGGATTGTAAAAATCCGCCTGCGTCCACTGCAGCAAAAACCGCAACATCACCGCCAGGATGTACAGCGAAAACAGCGTGTCGATCAGGAATACCACCGGATCGGTCATGTAATTGCTTCCCATCAATCGGCTCCCAATTGTTTGGCCATTTCAACCGATCTATCCCGCGCCGCGTGCAAAGCCTTGGACACCAGCGCCTCGAAGCCTCCCTGCTGGAAGGTTTCGACGGCGCGCTGCGTGGTGCCGCCAGGCGAGGTTACCCTGGCCCGCAACTGGGCCGGCGAATCGGCCGATTCCAGAGCAATCTTCGCCGCGCCGAGCGCGGTTTGCTGAATCAGCAAGCGGGCGCTACGTTCGTCCAGGCCCATTTGCAACGCGGCGGCTTCCATCGCTTCCATCAACAGGAAGAAATAGGCTGGACCGCTGCCGGATACCGCAGTGACCGTGTCCAATTCGGCTTCGTCATCCACCCACAACGTCAGCCCAACCGCTCGCAGGATGTTCTCGGCCAAATCTTTTTGTTCGTCGTTGACATTGGCGTTGGCGTGCAATGCGGTGGCGCCGGTCAAAACCAAGGCCGGCGTGTTGGGCATACAGCGCACGATCGCCGTGTCGCCGCCCAGCCATAACGCCAAGCTTTGCTGGCCGATACCGGCGGCGATCGAAACCATCAACCCATGCTTGTGTTTCAGTAGTGGCGCGATTTCCAGCGCCACCTCACGCAATACTTGCGGCTTGATCGCCAACACGACGACCTCGGCTTCGTTAACGACGGTTGCGTTATCGCGGGCGGTATTCACGTGCAGTTGATCGGCGTGAGCGTTCAACAACTCAGCCGAAGTGTCCGATACCCAGATCTGCCGGGGCGAATGGCCGCTGGCGATCAGGCCGCGGATCAAACTGGTCGCCATGTTGCCGCCGCCGATAAAACCGATTGTTTTCGTTTTCATAGATAGTTGACTGAATTAAACGTTTATTCGACTTCGTCGAACCCCAATTATTCTACATGACTATGATGGCGCGACGGAAAAACTCAAGTCCCTCGGCCGCAAACCGCAGATCAAAAGCACCGCCGCATACACTGCGATCGCCCCGCCGACCGCCGCGCCGAGTTGCAGGCCGCGCTGGCCGGCGCCCCAGCTGAACCAGACTTCCGGCTGGACAAAGTAAATCAAAAAGCCCGACATCGTCGCGGACGCGATCACAATCCTAGCCGCGAACGCCAACCAGCCCGGCCGCGGCCGATAGGTGCCGTTCCGCAATAAGGCGTTCAGTAACAGCCCGGCATTCAGATAGGCGGCGAGCGTGGCGGCCAGCGCCACCCCGGCGTGTGCTAAAAACGGCACCAACAACAGATTCAACACCCCGTTCGCGGCGACGGCACTCATCCCGAAGCGCACTGGCGATCGGGTATCCAGGCGAGCGGTAAAACCCGGAACCAGGATTTTGATCAACATCAAAGCCAGTAAACCCAGTGCGTAGGCGGCTAGGCTTCTGCCCGTCATATGCACGTCTTCGACACCGAACTCATGGTATTGAAACAATGTGGATAATAGCGGCTCGGCCAATTGGGTCAATCCCAGGGTGGCCGGCACGCCGATCAGCACCACCAGCTTTAACCCCCAATCCAGAGCCGCCGAAAATGCGGCACGGTCGGCGGCGATATGGTTTTTCGATAGATTCGGTAAAATCACCGTCGACAACGCGACGCCGAGAATGCCGAGCGGGAACTCTACCAGACGGTCGGAATAATACAGCCAGGACACGCTACCGGCCGCCAGAAAGGAGGCGATCAACGTACCAACCAGCATGTTGATCTGGGCCACCGAGACGCCGAAAATGGCCGGCAACATCAGCTTGACGACGCGCTGTACGCCCGGATCGCGGTAAGCCCAGCGCGGCCTCGGCATCAAACCAATCCGCCAAAGCGACGGAATTTGAAACAACAGCTGCATAATCCCCGCCGCGAATACGCCCCAAGCCAATGCGGTGATCGGCCGCTCCAGATGGGGAGCCAGCCAGACCGCCGCCGCGATCATCACCAGATTCAAGATGACCGGCGTCAGTGCCGGGACCGCGAATCGGCCCTCCGCGTTCAGGATTGCCCCGGCGAACGCTACCAGCGAGATGAAAAACAGATACGGCAATGTGATTCTGAGCATCTCCGCCGCCGGCACGAAATGAGCGTGATCGGCGACGAATCCCGGCGCCACCAAGAGTATCAGCAAGGGCGCGGCCATCGTGCCCAACAACGTCATTAAAAACAACAACCCCGCCAGCGTACCGAAGGTACGATCGATGAAGCCTCGCAACGCGGAACGTTCGCCTTGCCCGCTATATTCGGCAAGTACAGGTACGAAGGCATGGGCGAACGCACCCTCGGCAAACAAACGCCGCAATAAATTCGGAATCCGAAACGCCACGAAGAAGGCATCGGTATCGGCGTTGACGCCAAACAGGTTTGCGACCAACATGTCCCGGATAAAGCCCATGACTCGCGATATCATCGTCATGCTGCCGACTATCGCCGTCGACTTGTATAATTGCTTGCTCACTGCGTATCCTGTCGCCGGTCCGGAGTCAATTAAAAGTTGACAATCATAGCATCCAAAAAGATAATGCGCGGTTCCTAACCAACCCAACGACTTGATACCCCTATGGCTAATTCACCACAAGCTAAAAAGAGAGCGCGTCAGGCAGAGGAAAGCCGTATTCGCAATGCCGGACAACGCAGCAATCTCCGCACGTTCATCAAAAAAGTTATCGCCGCCGTCAAGGCCGGTGACAAAGAACAAGCGCAAGCGGCCTTCAGATCGGCCGTGCCGGTGATCGATTCCGCGGTCAATAAAGGCTTGATCCATAAAAACAAAGCCGCCCGCAGCAAAAGCAGATTGAACGATAAACTGCGCGCGATGGCTTAATACGGCCCCGCCGACCGAACCCAAGGCCGAAGCCCGAAACGCTTCGGCCTTTTTTATGCGCGGGGGTTTCTTCACGAGCTGGGCGTGCGGAACTTATGCATTGGTATTCATTCAAAAGACCGCCGCCAAGCTTCGCCGACCACCAGCCAAAACCCGACGGCTTGCGGTCGGCGGGCAAACTGCTAATCTGATCCATCAATGTCGATTCATCCGAGGCAAACACGATGAACAATCCGACCCGACTACGCTGGGGAATCCTCGGCGCCGCACGCATCAACGAACGTCTGCTGCCGGCCATCGTCGAAGCCGACAACGCCGAATTGGTGGCGATCGCCAGCCGCCGCCCCGGCGCCGGCGCCGAAACGCTAGCCAAATACGCGCCAAAGCCGACCGGAGCACAGTGTTACGACAATCTCGATGCCCTGCTTAAAGACGACGACGTGCAAGCGGTGTATTTGCCGATGGCGAATCAAGAACACGCCGAATGGGCTCTGCGGGCTATCGAACACCGCAAGCACGTATTATGCGAAAAACCGATGGCGCTGACGATTGCCGATATCGATGCCATCGAAATTGCCGCCCGCCGCTACAATGTCAAAGTCATGGAAGGCTTTATGTACCGTTTCCATCCGCAGCATCAGCGGGTTCTTGAATTGATAAACGCCGGTTTGATCGGCGAGATCCGCTCGGTCAGGGCCAGTTACTCGTTCATGATGAGACCGGCCCGCCTTTATCGGCTGGCCGACGACACCGCGCACGGTGGCGGAGCGATGTGGGATATCGGCTGCTACGCAATTCACAGCCTCCGGCTGTTTTTCCGGCAAGCACCACTGGCGGTCAGCGCCGTTTCCAAATACGTCGAAAGCGGCGCCGACAGTGTCACTAGCGGCATTGTCGATTTCGGCGACGGCCGCTACGGTCACTTCGATTTCAGCTTCGAGCGGGCTCGTCGTTGCGAATACGAAATCATCGGCACCCATGGCGGCATCAAATGCCACGTCGTCTGGCAGCTGCCGGGCGACGTGCCGGTGATTTCCTGGTGGACCGAAGACGGCCGTCAAGCCGAAGAGCGTTTACCTTACAGCAACCATTTCCGGCTGGAAATCGAACATTTTTCAGATTGCGTGCTAAATAACCGCGACCCGGCATTGTCGCTGGACGACGCCCGCGCCAATTGCCGCATCATCGTCGCCGCGCTGCAAGCCGCCGCCGAAGGTCGAACCGTTAAAATTTAGCCTACGGTTTACCGGCGCGTCATCATCCGGCTCATTTGCCTCCGACGACGCGGTAACCCTTGCAGGCCGACACGTCGAGACAAACGATTCCGTAAACGGACTTAGGGAATAGGCAATGCTGTCTGCCCTTGGCAAGGCCGGACTCGTTCGCCGTGAAAATCAGGGCCAGCTCAAACATTCGCCACCTGATCCAACCCACTTACCCGCGGTAGCGTAGAATGCCCCGCCAATTTGACTAGGAGACTAAGCGCCATGCCGATAAATTCGATTTCCGCGCAGCTGGACATGCAACGGATAGTCTCGCTGAACGAACACATCAAGGAAATCTTGCGGATTTCTTCCGCGTCTTATCTGGTTGCCATCAATTCAATGCTGATCTCGAAAGCCTCCGGCCAGCGTCTACTGGGTTTCGGTGTGGTCAGTTCGGAACTAAGACAGTTCAGTCGAAAGCTGGAAACCGCGATGATTCAGCTCAGCCAGTTAACTTATGCGATGTCCAAAAAAGCCGCCATCTTTAAAAAACTCAGCCGCGAGCGTCATCTGTTGATGACGACGTTAACCAAAAGTCCGCGCGGCGAACAGACGATGAAACTCCCGCTGCAAAACAAATCGGCGGCCTTGCTGTCGGTAACCGACGAGTTTGCGGAAGACATCGAAAAACTAAACCGCTATTCAAAGCGCACGTTACAACTGTGCAAGGCCGGCAACGCCTTGGCGAGGTCGGCCAAAATCGAAGCCGCGCACGGTGGTGATATGCGTCAAGTATTGAACGAAATCGCCGAACAAATCGAGAAAACGGTGCTCAACATCATTTCGCTATTGACGACCTTACGGGCTTCGCTGGAGCACTGAACTCATGAAAAAACTCGAATTTATCTACGAACACGGTCCCCACAAATGGGTCGCCATCGCCCGCGATCCAACCAAGGCCAGCTACTTGATCGATACCAACGAATACCTGATCCTCAACGGCGAGCAGGCGATACTCACCGATCCCGGCGGCATGGAGATTTTTCCCGACGTGTTTTCGGCGATCGATACCGAATTCAACCCCAACCAAATCGTAGGCCTGTTTGCATCCCACCAAGACCCGGATATCATTTCCTCGCTAGCACTATGGCTGGAATTCAACCCCAAACTGAAATGTTATCTGAGCCGGCTGTGGACTAGCTTCGTCCCTCATTTCGGCGGCAATGCCGATACGTTTATCGCGCTACCCGACGACGGTACAACCTTTCTGTTAGGCAACCTCGAACTGGAAGCAATCCCTGCGCACTACCTGCATTCCTCGGGCAACTTTCAACTCTACGACCGCAAAGCGAGCATACTGTTCTCCGGCGATGTCGGGGCAGCCTTGTTGCCGAGCGCGAACGCAGGGCTGTTCGTCGAAGACTTCGATAGCCACATCCAATACGCCGAAGGCTTTCATAGGCGCTGGATGGGTTCTGAGTCGGCCAAGCTGGACTGGTGCGAACGCGTCAGCCGCCTCAAGATCGACATGCTTTGCCCGCAACACGGCGCCATTTATCGCGGTAACGATGTCGAACGCTTTATCAACTGGCTGGCCGAATTGAAAATCGGCACCGGTATCGCCAGTCAGCGGACTTAGCTTGACTACTCCAACGACGACACATGACCAGCCGCCTGGTCCGAGCCTGTCCACCTAACCACCAACATTGACCGCCACCCTGCTCGACGCCCGTAGCCGCTATCGCCTTGCGAGGCGATGCGGACCGGCGCAAAGCAACGCGCAAGCGTCGGCGTCGCGATGCGATCGGCTATAATGGCTATTCCGTTGTGGTTTTCAAAAATGTATGAACACTCTTGTTTTGGTTGCCGGCGCCTTGCTATTGGTCGGTTTGAACGGTTTTTTCGTGGCCGTCGAATTCAGCTTGGTGAAATTACGGCAAACCCGTATCAAAGCCATCGAACAAACCCACGGCTGGCGCGGCCGAATTCTCGCCAAAGTTCATAGAAAACTCGACACCTATCTATCCGCCTGCCAACTCGGCATCACCCTCGCCTCGCTGGGCTTGGGTTGGATCGGAGAACCGGCCTTCGCCGACTTATTGAAACCAATGTTTGCCGAAATGGGCGTTACCTCGGCCGAAATTATCCACAATGTGTCGTTTGCGATTGCCTTCTGCACGATCTCGTTTCTGCACATTGTCGTCGGCGAACAAGCCCCCAAATCGCTGGCGATTCGCAACCCCGAAGGCATTGGGTTGTGGAGTGCCGGACCGCTCTACGCCTTTTACTGGATCATGTATCCGGCAATCTGGTTGCTGAACGCCAGTTCTAATCTGGTGCTGCATCTGGCCGGCTTGTGCAGCGAAGGCCATCACGACAGCCATTATTCGACCGACGAAATTAAATTGATTCTGCGCTCCAGCAGCGCCGGCGGCGGCTTCACCAAGGACGAGCGCAACGTACTGGCGAAATCGCTGGATTTCGGAAAGCTAGAAGTCTCGGATTTGATGCGCCCGATCCACGAAGTGAAAGCGCTATACCGTGGTCAACCCACCGAGGAAATCCTGCAGACCATTTGCGACAGCGGCTACAGCCGCTATCCCTATTTCGACAACAATCGGATCGACCTGCTCGGCTTGGTGCATTTGAAGGATTTGTTTTTGGCCCAACAGCAAGGTCAGCCGCTGGACGACTTGCAGGCCTATCTCAGACCAATCCAGCACATTTCCGCGCATCTACCGGCGTTGGAGTTGTTCCGGCGCTTTACCAAGGGCGCGCCGCACTTGGCGGTGGTCGGCCAGAAAGGCCAAAAACCGGAAGGCTACATTACGTTGGACAATCTGCTGTCGGCCTTGGTTGGCGAGATTCGCGACGAATTTGCCCGCTCGCAAAGCGACTGGACCCGCCTGGAAGACGGCGGTTTGCTAGGCAAGGGCAGCCTGCCGATCTTCTCGCTGGAGCGGATACTGGGCGTCGACGTCGAAAACGAAGAACTGGATTTGGACGACGTCGATTCGGTGGGCGGCATGATCCTGGCACAACTGCAGGACATTCCCGACGTCGGCGAACGCATCGCCTTCAACCGCTTCGACATCGTCGTTAAGGAGATGAACGGACCGCGCATCGAATGGGTGTTGGTCTATCCCAAGGACTAAAAAGCGGGCGCGCGACCTCAGCGGCACTCCGGCAGTAAGGAACTGCGCCAATACTGACCTTCTTTCTCGAACAAGCGCTTGGCGTCGTCGGGCCCCCAGGAACCGGCCGAATAGGTGGCAATGTAATCGCGCTCTATCGCCCAGGTTTGCAAGATCGGATCAACGATGCGCCAAGCGTATTCGACTTCGTCGAATCGCAAAAACAGCGAACGGTCGCCCTTCATCACGTCTAATAATAAATCTTCGTAAGCATCGACCCGCCGCTCGTCGGGATGACGAAAACTGGCGTCTAGGCTGGTAGTGCGGGTTCGCATTTCTAGTCCCGGTTCCTTGACGGTCATCTCGATGCGTATACATTCATCCGGCTGGATACCCATCAATACCCAATTCGGCGTCATGCAATGCACGTGGGTATCTCGGAAGAATTGCAGTGGCGGATGACGAAAGCAAATCGCGATCGACGACTGACCCTTGGCCATGCGCTTGCCGGTCCGTAAATAAAACGGCACGCCGCGCCAACGCCAGTTATCGATCAGCAACTTGATCGCCGCGTAGGTCTCGGTACTACTGTCCGCCGGAATATTGGCCTCTTCCAAATATCCCGGCACTTTCTGGCCGCCGATATTGCCCCTGGCATATTGACCTCGAAAGGTATGAGCATGCACCGCCGACTTGGGAATCGGCCGAATCGATTTCAACACCTTGACCTTTTCGTCTCGTAGCGACTCGGCGTCCATCGAAACCGGCGGCTCCATCGCCACCAGCGTCAGCAACTGCAATAAGTGGCTTTGCAACATGTCGCGCAACGCCCCAGCGCTATCGTAATATTCGCCGCGACTACCGATACCCAAATCCTCGGCATGGGTAATCTGAATGTGATCGATGTAATTGCGGTTCCATAAAGGTTCCAGCATCACGTTGGCGAAGCGGAACACCAATACGTTCTGCACCATGCCCTTACCGAGGTAATGATCGATTCGGTAGATTTGATCCTCGCTCAAATAGCGACTCAAGCGCTTTTGCAAGGCCTGGGCACTTTCCAAATCGTAGCCGAACGGTTTTTCGATGATCACCCGCCGCCAGCCGTCGTCTTCGCTCAACAGCCCCACCCGACTCAGGGCCTCAATGACGTTACCGAAGTCGCCGGGACTAATCGCCAAATAAAACGCAATATTTTTAGAAAATTGGGGCTGGCCTTGTAAGACCTCGGCCAGGGACTGATAGCAAGCAGGATCATCCATGTCGCCGCGATGGTAGTCCAGGCGCTCGGCGAACCTGGCAAACACCGAGTCATCCAAGTCGTCCGGCACCCGCTCGCGCAACATCGCCTTCACTTCGGCCAACCAGATCACCCTATCCCAGCCCCGCCGACCGACCGCGACAATCCGACAACCATCCGGCAACTTGTTCTCCAGCTCCAGATGGTAAAAGCCCGGCATCAATTTCAACCGCGCCAGATTCCCGGTCGCTCCAAAGATTACATACGTGCAAGGTTCTGTCGTCATCGCCCACGCTCCTGGCCGCTTTATTTGGTCTGACGGTCAGTGTGCCCGATTTCGCCGAACGCGTCGAGTCGCGCGCCAAATCAAACGCCATGCGCCTCCTTTCGTTTCGCCAACTCGCTTAAGCACCGGCGGTACTCGACGCCGAGTCTTTTTAGCCCGGCCGACCATCGGCGATTCCAACCCGCTGTTCCCACCAACCGGAGCGGCTAAAACCACGCGGCCGGAGTACAAATCTAGGTTTGTACTCCAATACGACGATCCCCTGACGCCAAGCTCGCGGCGACAGATCGAGCGGGTTGCTCAACAACCTCTCGGCCAGAATCTAGCCAGCCTATTGGAGAGGCTTTTTAGTCTTTTTCGCCCTGCCGACAGGCAGCGATTCGAACCCGCTTGTAAGTCTGCGTGGAAAATTTTCCACTTTTTGAACAAAATGGGCGTCTAACTTTTTCCAGGACGCATATCAAGTTTTGATATCAAATGGCTTTCAACATTTGCCATGGAGCCGATTTCTGGAAAAAATTCCGCTCTGGTTAACGAACTTGGACAATCGGCTTACCGGCAACAGCGCCGCCAACAGCCCCTCCCGCTTGGCTGGCAACGACACTTTGGACGGACAAGGTGGCGCTGACCCGCGGCACCGGCAAGACACCTACGTACTAGGCCGGGGCCACGGCGCCGACGTCCTGGCCGTAGCCAATTCGGATGAATTTGCGGACTGTCCGCCCAACTAGATCGTGCCGCGCCTGGGCGATCAAGGGATTTGTCTGGCTCCCTCGACTTAGGATTTAGCGTGGCCGACTGTCGAGAAAATATCTGCCGCGTCGCGAAGGTTGCCAAGCTGATGCTGGAGGCAGGCAATATCACCTACACTGCATTCATTTCGTCTTTCCGATTGGAACGCGAACTGGTGGGAGCTAGCGTCACGGCTAGATTTCATCGAAATTTACAGTCGATGCGATGTAACAATTTGCGAGCGTCGTGACGCTAAAGAGCTTTATCGCGCAGCCAGACTTGGCAAGATTCCGAGTTCACAGGTATTTCGACTTATGATGTGCCACTCGGGCCAGAGTTGATCCTGGATACTGAAACGCTGAACTGTTTAAGAACGGAAGGCATCATTAAGAGCTAACCATGCCATTGGAAAACGGCTCTTACCGTGCACTTGGTCAGCTATGCACTGGGCCGCAACGCCCTAGGACCAGCAAGAACGTAAAAAACTCAAGTCATTTACAACTGTAACAACCCCGCTCACGTTTTCGTCATTCGAACTAGGATAAAGAAACCTGCCGACTTTCGCGCAAACCTAGCCGACGATTACCAACCAATCGGTCAGATAGGTCATTTTCAGCGCCATGGAATGCCGCAAGACATCGAACATCTCGCGCGACCGCCGAATTTTGAGCCGGCCGTTGATGCGTATTTGCCGCAAATCATCATCCTTAAAATACACTGTACCGGCGTGATAGCGGTTAATTTGCCGCATCACGTTTTCCAGGGTTTCGTTTTCGTAAACCAGATAGCCGTCGATCCACGACGTGGACAGGGCGGAGTCCATCGTTTGCGGCTGGCCGATGGCGTTATCGTAAACCGTGACGGCTTCCCGGTCGCGCAATACCAGCGCCTCCTTCCAACGCCGGGGTTCCGATACCTCCACCCGGCCGGACAACACGCTGATTCTGTCGCCGTCGGTTTGGCGATCGACGAAGAAATGCGTCCCCAACACGCGCGTCGTCGAACGGTCGGCTCGCACGATAAACGGCCGATTGGGGTCGGGTTTGACGTCAAAATAAGCTTCGCCTTGCAGCAGTTCAACCATGCGTTGTTCGCCGGCTATCTCAACTGCTATGGCGCTACCCGTATTCAACATCACCGTTGAACCGTCGGCGAGTTTCACGGTTTTACGTTCGCCCAATGCCGAGCTGTAATCGGCTTTCAAGGCCACGCGCAGCGGTCTCGCCACCCCCACGGCCAACACCACCAACGCGGCAACCAATACAGGATACCGCCAAGCCTCAATGTAACGTTTTTTTTTGAGACTCGGCGCGATACCGTGTTTTTTGGCATTGCCGATCAAGCAGTGTAAAAAATCAGGGTCCCCCCACAGCAAACAAATTTCGTAAAACGCGCTACGATGCGTTTCGGCCTGTTCCAACCATTCCAGAAACAATGTTTCGTCTTGCCCGCTGACGTTATCGGCGCGCAACCGAACGAACCAAGCGACGGCCTGTTCGTCTATGCCATCTTCAATTTCGGATTCCAAGGCACTGTACTCATCGGATAAAAAAACCGTAAGGTCCAACGGGATTTTACACCCCGCTCAACCTTACCCCAAACGGGTCTCAACGGACGTCAAAGCTTTAATTTAAATTACATTTTAACGAATCGGGCTTGCCGCCGCCGAGTTTTGTCCCGCTGCCGGTACCGGATTAAACAGCAAGGTGTGCTCCGGTCTGCCGACTGTCAGGGCCAGCGGCAAGCCCACCAACCAGTAGGGCTGTTGATCGCGGTAATACGGCGATAACGGATGCCCGGATTGGCCGCCGGGCATATGCAAAATCGCCTCCTGAAAATGGTTAGGCGACACGATCAAACGCTCGCTGGCACCGAAGTCAGGTCCGGTGACCCTAACGCAATAGCCGCCGCAACCGGCCAGAGGCTGGCGCGGCATATCCAACAAATCCGCCAATGCGGAAACGGCCTTGGAAAACGGATGGGCGTGACCGACTACGTTTTGCCGCCCCCAAGTCAGTTCCATCAGCGGCAGACCGGGAAAACGGCTCGCAACGGCGGCGGCACTGGCCTCCAGGCGCGCCAACAGAAACGCCTCCCAACTCCGCGCGCCGGGATCGGGCAACAAAACCGCCGGGCGGGCAGTCAGCAGCGCTTGCAGCGGCGTGTCGACATAACTCCATGCGTAAACAAAACTCGGATCCGCCTGCTTACAGGCGCTCAAAAACGGCGTAAACACGGTGTCGATCAATTGCTTGCGAAACTCGATCAACACCGGCAAGCCCAAACTGCCGGTATCGGCCCGACCGTTCCAGCTCAACAAATAGTCTCTCAATCCTGATAAGGCCGGTCTTTGCGCCAGAACCTCGGGCGTCAACAATTGCAGCGCCAGCTGTTGGTAGTAGGCGTAAAACTCGGTGTCGGTATCTTGTTGCAGATTAAACAGCGTCCATTCGCTAGGCTGAGTCATCTGAGCCAAACGCTGATTAATTCGGTAGGCACGAAAACCCGGTGCAAATTGATGACCGACAGGAACCGGAAAATCCGCGGCAAAACGCCGTTCGTTAGCGCTCAGTAAATAGCCTTCCGGCGGGTCAATGACCCTGGGCATCTCCCCAGGTGCCAAGTAGCCGCGCCAGCCGGTTTGAGCATCCGCCCAGGAACGGCTGACCGCGCCATCACCGCCAAAGCGGCGCGGAATCTTACCGGTGACGGTCCAGGCGATATGGCCTACATCGTCGGCCAACAGCACATTCAACTGGGGACCGCCGCCGCGGTTGGCGATATCCAGAGCCTGACTCAGCGTTTCGCTCTGCTCCAACGCCATGATCTCCAGATTGACCGCATCCGCATCCAATGCTGCCCAATGAATCGCGACCGACCGACCCAACAAATCCTGCCGGGCCACCGGGCCCCAAATCGTTTCCCTAACCGTCACGATCTTAGACTCGCCGCCCTTGACGGAAATTGTCTCGCGGCGTTCGCCGAAAGTCCGCCACTCCGCGCCAACCCTGTATTGGTCGGCATCGTCCGGATTGATTTCCAGCCGGACCAGGTCCAGAAAATCACCGGCCAGATTCGTCATGCCCCAAGCCACGTGGCGATTACTGCCAACCACCAGAATTGGCGTGCCCGGCAAGTTCAATCCCGCCGCCCGCACTTTGGGATAATCGAGCTCCACCCGGTACCAAATATTGGGCACGCTGATACCCAGATGCATATCGTTGGCGAGAATCGCCCGGCCGTCGACGGTCTTGGCGCCGGCCACCGCCCAGGCGTTGGAACCGGCCAGGGTTTCGGCCGGCGCCGCCGCCAACGACCCGATTGCTGCGTCGCGGCGAGCCAGCAGCGTTTGCAGCGCCGCAACCGGCACCGGCCTCGGAGGACGTAGCGACAGAGTATGACGCATTAGGCTATCGGTATAGCGATCGCTATCCGGCGTTAAAAATTCGACAACGTCGACGGGCAAGGTTTGCGCCATAACGCTGAGCATGCGTTCGCCGCTCTCTACCCTGGCCGTCAGATTTTCGAACATTCCCAATACAATCAATAGGCTGTGCTCCGGCTTCCAGGGCTCCGGCCGATAACTCAATACATCGAACTCGAACGGCAAAACCGAATTTTGCGCCAAGTAACTATTGACGCCGTCGGCGTAAGCTTCCAGATAGTCGCGATGCGCCCGGGGCAGCTTGGTCAATACTCGCCGAGCCAGATCCGAAAATCCGTAGGTTCTAGCCTGAATGTCGCTGGGCAATGCCATAGCGCCAAAGATTTCCGCCAATAGGCCGGCATTTTTACGACGCATCAAATCCATTTGAAACAAGCGATCGCGCGCGGTGAGATACCCTAACACTCGCGCCGCGTCGACGCGGCTATCGGCGCTGATGAGCGGTATGCCGTGGCGATCGGTGACTATGCTTGCCGGCGCGACAAGCCCCGGCAAGCGCCGCTCCCCATCCAAGTCCGGCAGCGAGCGCGCCAACCACCAATACCCCAGGCCGGCTGCGACGGTCGCCAGCGCCAATACCGCTGAACCGACGTATAGCCCCCATTTGGTAACTCGCCTCATCGAATTCCCCCGTCACTCGACGCCAATGCCTCGATAGAGGCCCCCGTCTCCGCCCCAGCCGTTTGCCGGTAGGCCTGCGGATATTCGATTGCGGTAATTCGCCCTTCTTCGAGTTTGATGCAGCGGTCGGCCAGATGAAAATATTTATCGTCGTGAGTAATTGCCAATACCGTCTTGCCTCTAGCCTTCAGCGCCGGCAATAATTCAGCGTAAAACACTTGTTTGAATTCGGGATCCTGGTCGGCCGCCCATTCGTCGAACACATAAAACGGCCGGTCCTCCAAATACGCCGCCAACAAAGCCAAGCGTTTGCGCTGACCTTGCGACAAGTTCACCGACGAAAAGGCGCCATCGACGATTTCAACCTTGTGACTCAAGTGCAGGCGCGCCAGATAATCGTCGATCAAAGCTTGCCGGTTAGCGACATCCACGCCGTACAACGCGTCGAACAAATAAAAATCGGCGAAGATCGCCGAAAAATTTTGCATGTAGACATCGCGGTTACCGGCGTGAATCACGCTGTCGTTCCAAATGACCGTGCCTTGCTCCGGGTGATACAAACCCAGCAATAACATCGCCAGCGTGGTCTTACCGCTGCCGTTGCCTCCCACCAGAAACACCAGCTCGCCCGGACGGAAATCCAGATCGATAGGCCCTAGCCGAAATTGGCGGTTTTCCTTCTCGCGGTGGAAGGCGTGGGTCACGCCGCGCATCGCCAACCTGTCGAAGCGCGGCCCGTCCGGCTCCGCCAAATCAATTGTTAGCGTCCCAGCCAAGCTATCGTCCAACTGTAAAACCTTGTGTAACGCAACCTTGGCCCGACTGAACGCCGGCAAGCTGCTGGTCAAAATCGTCAATGGCGACATCATGAATAAAAACACCAAAATATAGCCACAGATCACCTCCGCGCCGACCGAGCGCCACACCGGAAATCCGTACAAAATGACGCCTATCGTTAGGAAATACAGTAGTTGTGTCCATTGATTGATCGCCAAATAGGCTGCCGCCGCCCGCAAGCTGTCGCGCCGGTACGCTTCGGCGCTAGCTGCCAGCGATCGGGCGACAAAAGCCTCGCTACGATGCCGGTGTAACTTCAATTCGCGTACGCCCTCCGTTAGTGCGCAGAAACCTTGGCTCAAGCGATCGTATTCTTCTCGAGCTCCGCGCACGTAGCGGGTCGGGATGTTCTTGCAAAGCTGAAACGTGGTAATCCCGAATAAAATCACCCCGGCCAAGACCGCAGCCAATTGCCAGGACAACCAACTCAGATAAGCCATGCAACCGGCGACGATCGCGAAGTTGATGCATAAAACCGGAAACAGCTCGCTGGCGCCGGCAATAGCCGTCACGTCCTCGGTCAAATGCCCGAGCAATTGCGCTTTACCGAACCGCTGTAAGTCGGGATAGGGAGCGCGCAAGATCAGGCGACTGATGTGCAGGCGCAAGTCACGGATTGTCTTGGTACTGAAACGGTTCAGCCAATAATGCGATACAAATCGGCTAGTCAAAACCGTCAACGCCAAACCGGCAAACCAGACAGGATCGGCAAAGTCGGTCAAGCCGCCGGCCAGCCGGGTATTGATGAACGCCAGCAGGGCGGCGTTACTCAAACCTGCGACAATGCCCGTCAACATCACACCAGCCATCGTGACCCAAGACGAACGCCATAAAAACTTCAGCATACTGACCCCATAAATACCGGTTGAGAAAAAGCCAAGGTCGAAAGCTAGCAATTTCCGGCTACGGCTTATATTAGAAGACGCCTATAAAACAAATCCACCCCATCCCGGTGCCGACCGGAATGAGGCATATCCAAAGGGTCATAAAATTAATCTATGTTATATGCCTATTTTTTATTAAGCCATTTCGCGCATTGACGGTCCAACTCCGACGTCGGCGATGGCTAAGCCCTTGATATTGGCTAAACTGTCAGTTGGCGTAAAACCTGCTGCTTGAGGCGGTAGCATAATATCCGGAACCGCCCCACCCCCCAACAGTCAGCCCGGCCCACACTTGGTCGCCGGCACTGCTTGCAATCGTGCGCACCCGGATTTGTCAACGCCGCCAGAGCCGGCCCGGCAATCCAACGCCAGGCAGCCCAACCGATTAGCCAGAGGGAGTTAATGATGAATATTGAGTCCGTATATTTAAATCATCAAACGGAACTACAACAGCACTTGGCACGCATAGTCGATTGCCCGGAAATCGCCGCAGATTTGGTACAGGAATGTTTCATCATTTTTTCCAGGGAATCGCAAAAACAAGTCATCGAGCATCCGCGCGGCTTTTTATTCCGCACCGCCCGCAATCTGGCTTACGACCACATCAAGCACCGCAAGGTCACCGAAAAACACGTCTACAGCACCGAACCCACGCTGGACATCGCCGAAGAAACCCCCTCGGAAGAACACTTGGCGCTGGTCAACGAAAAGCTGGCGATTTTTTCTAGCATCGTCGACGAACTGCCCGAACGGGCCAAAACAGCATTCGTGCTGAACCGGGTATACGGCATGACCTACGCGGAAATCGCGGTCGAGTTGAACATTTCCGACAGCGCGGTCGAAAAACTGTTAGCCCGAGCGCTACTCCACTGCCGCAAACAGTTCAAAAATCGCCAAGCCGATTTAAGCAACGACTGAGGAACACAGCCCCTAAAGTCGTCTTCTCCACGGAATCACTCCGCCTCGATGGTCGAACAAACAGCTGCGCCAATTCGCCGCAGTTACCATCGACAGACGTAGAAGCAATAACCGTTGCCGGTAAAGAACCGAGCCGTTCTAATTAACAAAACTTTTCAGGCAATGGACTTTGCGAGACCGCCTAAAACCAACCGCCTTTTCAACAGAATCCGGAGGGCCCAATGAGCTGGGACGAAGAAGAAGACACCACCACCTACCAAGTCGTCGTCAATCACGAAGAACAATATTCTATCTGGCCCGACTACAAGGAAATCCCCAACGGCTGGCGCGCCGTCGGCCCCAAAGGCCCAAAGCAGGAATGTCTGGATTACATCAAGGAAGTTTGGACCGACATGCGGCCGCTAAGCCTGCGGCAACATATGCGGGAGGCGGGGTTGGAATAAAGAAAAAAGGGCATATGGAGGTGCCCTTTTTCTAAAAACGTCCACTTTTTTGCTTACCTTGTCCGCGCACCCACCTCTAAAAAGGCAGTTTACTGAGTAACTTAACGGCAATAATCGTCTCCGTTGTAAAGAAAAGTCGTTAATGGCTTGCATCATTACCACATCACTATCGATTGGATTTATGCGCATGGAATACCGCAAAAACATTGTCTGGCATCATTCCCAAGTATCACGATCACACCGGGAATCCTTGAACGGACATCGGTCGGTCATTTTGTGGTTTACGGGTTTGTCTGGGGCGGGCAAATCAACCATAGCCCATGCAGTGGAGGCGCAACTTCATCAACGAGGATGCAGTGCGTTTGTATTGGATGGTGATAACATCCGACACGGTCTTTCAAAAGATTTAGGTTTTGAAGACTCAGATAGAAAAGAAAACATTCGTCGAATTGCGGAAGTTGCCAAATTAATGCTCGACGCCGGAACCATAACCCTAACGGCTTTCATTTCGCCTTTCAGATTAGAAAGAGAGCTGGCCCGACGTACGGTAGCCGAAGGGGATTTTATAGAAATTTACTGCAACTGCGATTTGACGGTCTGTGAGCAACGAGATGTTAAAGGACTCTATCGAAAAGCAAGACTCGGCGAAATAGTGCACTTCACCGGTATTTCATCCCCCTACGAACCACCTGAAAACCCGGAGATAGTGATCGATACGGATCAGATGAGTATTGAGGAATGTTTAACCCATATCCTTAATCACTTGCATAAAGTGGGCATTATGTCTCCCAGCCTTACCTAGATCTTTAAAACGACCTGAACTCAGAAGCGGATCAACCGTTCCAGCACTCAAACCAAATATCGACAGAATACACCGTTAATTTGCAACACTTCCCGGATGAAAAATAATCAAGCGATCCGACCACAAACTCGGTAACTCTTCAAAAATCTGACTTTGCTGTTCCCCCGAAAATCCCAGATTAATCATCAACTCCTGAAGTGTAAGTAAACCATCAGCTTGTTGCAAAACATAGTACCAAACATCCGAAAGCGCGTAGCGCCGCGTAGTGTCATAATTCCAAGTTAGGAAATAACTAAATCCACGCTCGGTATGATTTAAATACTTATCTTCCCGATTTAAAATAGCCGCTTTCGGCAAAGTGACTATTAGTGTTGCCATTTGGTCGCTGCCCCAGTCTTTTTTGGTGACCAAATAGTCGCCAACGACGAGATAATCCAAACCTGATGTCAAATAACAGACAACAGCATCATCAATACTATCGACAATAGGTTCAGCGTTATTGTTGAACGAAGTATTCAACAAAATAGAAATACCAGTCTTACGGCCGAAGGCTTCTATCAACTCCCAATAACGCGGGTTATCATCTTTGTTAACCGTTTGCAATCGGGCGCTGCCATCAACATGGGTAATAGCCGGCAACTGTTCTCGCCACCCTGGTCTGACATTCAAGACAAAAGACATAAAAGGAAAGTCTTCCTGCTTACCCGGCACCTCAAAAAAATCGCGGACACGTTCAACCAACACTGATGGAGCAAATGGTCGATAACTTTCCCGCATCTTGATCATCGCATTAATGGTTTCCTTATGCGAAGCCACGCGCGGATCAGCAATAATGCTGCGATTGCCCAAAGCCCGTGGACCAAATTCTGAGCGGCCTTGCACCCAACCGATCACCGCGCCGTCGATAATCAAATCCGACACTTGTTCCGAGCGATCAAGCAATTTTTCGATCGTCACGAAATCCTGCCACGGCGCTAAGACCTCGGCTACTTCATCCTCGTGAATCGGCGTCCCCCAATAAGCATGAGTTACTTTTTTAAACGGTAAATCGGGCAGTAATTGATGCGCCACATAGGCCGCCGCGCCGTAAGCGCAACCGGAGTCGCCAGCAAACGACGGCACGAAAACTTCTTCGAACAAACCCGAATTTAAAATTTTGCCGTTCATACTGCTGTTCTGCCCGACGCCTCCGCTGATTGCCAAACGGGTATGGCCAGTCAAAACTTGATAATGGCGAAGCACATGGAAGACGATAGACTCTAACGCCTCCTGCAGGGCCGCCGCAAGATCCATATGCACTTGAGAAAAAGCTTCCCCGCGTTTCCTCGGCGTTAAGACCTCGTACAACTCCAAAATACGATCGGCATGAATGCGGTAATCGCCGTCCGCTAATAATTCGTAAAAACGGCTAAGTTTGTCCCGATAAACGGCGGAGTTGCCATAAGGCGCCAAGCCCATGACTTTGTATTCGTCAAAATCCTTGTAACCCAAAAAGGCAATCACTTTTAAATAAAAATGTCCCAACGAATCGGCAACCGATTTACTTTTTAAAACATTAAAATTCTTGCCGTTGGCATCGATAACCATCGAAGATACATCATCGCCTTCGCCGTCTATGGTTAAAATCAAAGCCTTATCGAAACCGGATAAATAATACGAACCTGCGGCATGGGCTAAATGGTGATTGACGAAATAAAACTTATCCCTAGCAATCAAGACGCCGAACTCTCTCTCGAAAATAAATTGATATAAATGTTTAATATCGCAGAAAACACTTAAATCAGGCACGTACAAACCAAACTCTTTGAGTTTTGAAGTTAAAAAACTTTCACTTGCATAAATAGCAATGGCATCCAAACTTTCCAGTGTTTTATGCGTAGACTTCAAACAAAAAAATGCCGACGACGAACATAATTTATTGGTATGTTTAATTCTGTTCAGCCGCTCCTCCTCAATGGAGTAAGCGACTACTCCGTTTCCTAACAAAAGAGACGAAGAATCATGACCCAAGCCTATATGAGGCAAGATAGAGCTATCCAATATCCTATCAATACCACCAGACATCCCCAAAATATACATGCCATCTCCAAAATCATAAAATAAAAAACCTAAAACCTCCTATACCATATAATTTTTTACCCGCCAAAAATCAACCTCCCAAACTCAAAAGCCAAACTGATATTTCCATCTCCGGCTATTTCTCCATTTTCGTAAGATTTTAGAACGGACGTTTCCTTCGACAATAATTTACAAAACACTACATATGAAGTGGAAACAACACAATCACTTGGACCATCGCCATTGAGAAAGCGAAGCTCTCCGGTATTCGCTTCAATCCTCCAGACTCGACCTTTTAACCCAGAAACAATTAACTTACATACCCCATGAATTGTAATTTTATTTTCTACTTTTTGAATACTAACAATCAGATTTTCAAATAAGCTGCCATAATCTACACTGTCATAACCAACACAGTCAGAGCTATAGCGATACAAATCTTCTAACACCGGATAACCCAATTTTTGATGCAAAGTATCAACCCTATTCACCAAAGCTTCGGGGATTGCCGTAAATGGTATTTGAACTCCATTTCCAACAGAATCTCTTCTGATTTCAGAGGAGAACTTGACTTTACTATCGCCAGGCCCTTGATCGTGCGACACTTTGAATATAGAATTCGACAACTCGCTATTCCAATCTTCACCCAAGAAAGCAAACAAACGATACAATTCATCCCGAGGATTATTGACCAAGAACTCATAATTAACCCTGATAGATTTATCGGGGTAATTCTCCTCGAAACGAATAAGCTTTTCTGTCTTTTCCAACCAATTTTCAATGACTGCAGCAACAAAGTTTGTAGGCTGTCTCTGAACATAGGGTGACAACTCATCCATAAACCCTAGGGGACTGGTCTTTATACATGAATAGACTACGTCCAAGCAGCTTCTATAGAGACATATGTACTGTGCTTCAGGAAAAAGTTTTTCGAGAAGCCCGGCATAATCGACATTATCTGTTGATTTCTCACACCAGCGTTTCCCTCCTTTTCCTTGCACATACTTATCCATCAATTGATGAATAATCGCTCTTGATTCGTGAATAGCGAATACATCCCTTTGCTCTTCAGTCTTAATATCAGGCAAACTTCCTATAGAATAATAAGAAGCCTTATACAATCCTGAGCATAATAAACCTAAGTTTAAATGTCCTGGGCTACAAATATTAGGATTGGTATCCAAAATATACCTCAGCATAGTAGAGCCTGACCTAACGCACGATAAAATAAAAATCGGCCTACCCGAAAAAGTAGTTGCCAGATTCGCACTATTATTTTTCATCCTAAATTCCATAGTTAAACGCCAAAACCCTTTCCACACATATGCTTCTTATGTCGTATTGGTGCGCATTCTTTGTGCCTTCCGCTTGCGTAACCACCACAAAACACCGCTGACATACAAAATGAATGGCAAAAAACCAACCATGCACCAAACAATGCGTCCAAGCTGACCAAACGCCTGCCCATCATGGAGAGGCCACAACAAATTGAAAAACGTTTCGCCGGCAGTAAAGCGGTTGGGGTCTTGCACGGCCAACACCTTGCCGCTGTATTGGTCTATCCAAACTTTGCTGCGCGGCCGTTTGCGGTTGGCTTCGCCGGCTTGTTTCTTGGCGACCATATAGACGCCGTCCGGGCCGTCAGGCGTATTGATCATGCGTAATTCCGCGCCAGGAAAGATACGGTCTGCAACAGCCACGGCCTGCATGACCGTCATCGGCGGTTGTGCATTTAGTCGAGTCGACTTCAATTCGGGCACTTGCAAATGCTCTTTAGCAACTGGCGAAAACAATGCCACAATGGGGCGAAAAACATTTTCATAACCGAAAGCAAATCCGGTAAAGGCCAGAATGAGCAAACACAAAGAGCCATAAAATCCGGCGGTTTTATGTACGTCATAATAAAATCGCTCCGAGCTGGCATGCGCTTTGATAGTCGATGCCTTCTTGAATTTACCGGTGCGCGGCCACCATAAATACAGGCCGCTCAAACAAGATAGAAACAATAGAGCCCCCAGCGAGCTAACCGTGTTAAAGCCGAGTTGGCCGGCCTCCTTGCCCAACGTCCCCAGCATTAAAGCGGCATGTATCTCGTAAAGCTTGCTGGGCAGGGTTCGCCCCCAGAAACTCTGCTCCGCGATGCGGCCAGTGTAGGGATCGACCAATACTTCCAGAGGCGCGAACATTTCGCTCCGGGTTTCTTCGGGATTGAGGTATTCGGCCAGCAAATAATCGGCTCCGTAGCCCGGCAACAACAAGGACCAACTACCTTGGCGCTGCGGATGTTCGGTTTGGACGATTTGCAGAAGATGATCCAGCGGTAAAGGCTGCTGATTCGATAAAGCCATGGGCTTAGCAAGATTCCATTCCCGCAACTCGTAATAAAACACATTGCAGGAACCGGTCAAACCCAGAATCACGAACAACAGACCGACGCTAAGCGCCAGCGCCAAATGCAGTTTAAGCCAGAATTTTCGAATATTGTTGCGATAGGTCTTCATACGCTTTTCGAAACTAATGTCTGAACTATAAAGCTCGGCACTATGGATTAAAATTAATATTCCAACTTTAATGATCCCATTACGGTAATAGGATTACCGGTAATAGTATTACTTGCCCCTTGTTGAGTCGCACCGGCATAATATTCTTTGTCGAGCACATTATTGATATTTAATTGCGTGGTTAGGCGAGTTTTACCGATCGGCTTAACATAAGCGGCCATCATGTCCATTCGCGCATACCCAGGCAACTCTAGATCAGTCCATGTTTTCCCCGCTCTCGAACCCACTAAAACTCCGCCGATACCTGCTTTAAATTCGGGAGTAAATTGATAGGTTCCCCATAAGCTTGCCTGATGCTCCGGCACATTTATTAGACGCTTCCCCAATGCCCCATCGGAATTTTCACCATTCTTGGTTATTCTGGCATCCGTATAGGCATAGGTTAAGATCAGATTTAAATCATCGGTGACACGCCCCTTAAGGTCGGCCTCAATTCCTTGGCTTCGAGCCTCTCCGGCTGTCACGGTGAAACCGGTATGAATAGGATCAGAAAGCTGGATATTCTGTTTTGTCAGATGATAGAAAGATACGGTGCTGCTTAGTCTCTGATCGAAGAACTCCGTTTTAAAACCAGCCTCGAATTGCTCGCCAATCTCAGGCTTAATGGATTGGTTCTCATAGACCATTCCGGTATTGGCACTACCAAGGGATTCGGTATAGTTACCGTAAACAGAAAGCCATGACATCGGCTGATACAAAATACCAACCCGCGGACTGAACTTTTGATTGTCGGTGCTTTTATAATTGGCGCTCGCCACATCATAGCTACCCGTAGCAAAATCGAAACCTCGTCCAAAAGTTGCCCAATCGTAGCGGCCGCCGCCCAAGATATGGAGCTTTTCAAACAAGGTAATATGATCTTGAAAATACACACCAAACCATTCTTCTTTCTCTCTCACCGCATAGTCGTAAGGCGAAGAATAAATAGCGGCCAAGTCAACGGTATTATAAGCCGGGTTGTAGATATCAACCGTTCCGCCGGTGTTGTTCCCGTTACAACACGCGAATCGGTTTTTATCGGCTTTTCGGGTTCTTCTCGAGAAATCGCCGCCGATTAACAATTCGTGTTTGGTATTGAACAACTCGACATTTCCAATTAAATCCAGGTTGGTTCCATAAGTATCATGATAGGCCACGCCAGTTATTGGAAATCGCCTTAACATTGTAGCGTTGAGCATATATTGAGGCTGAAGGTCGAAATAATTGATATCCCAATCCTCGTGCATAAACCGGTTCGTCACTTTCCATTGGTTATTAAATTTGTAAGACCAATCAAATGCCGTCAGCACGGAATTCATGGTGGGGCCTTTCGCCACATCGCCAAGGTAGGTATTAAATGCTACCGGCGCCGGACGATTACCAATCGTCGGTATTCCGTTGTCATTCACACGTTTATCGTGCTTGAACTCCAACTCGGCATTGGCCTCGAATCGGTCATTAGGCGTCCAACTCAGTTTGGGCGCGATAAATACCCGCTCGTCCCCCACGTATTTCTTGAACGAGCTTAAATCCTGGTAGGACGCGTCGAACCGATATTTCAGTGTCTTAGCGTCGTCGATGGGGCCGGTGGCCGCAGCCGTCGTACGATATTGGTCGTAGGAACCGAATTGTTGCTGCAGAGAGTAATAGGGTTTATCCAGAGCTTGTTTGGTGACGACGTTGACCATGCCGCCGGGTTGAATTTGCCCGTAAAGCACCGCTGCCGGGCCTTTAATAACCTCTACTTGCTCGATGTTCGCAGGATCGGAATAGTTGGTATAACGCCGCAACCCATTACGATAGGTGGAAAAATTGGTGCTGAATCCCCGGATATTAAAGTTTTCGTACAGATCGCCGTAATCCATGCTCCTTTGTACACCGCTGACATTTCTACTTAAAGCTTCGGTGATTTCGATATCTTGCTGGTCATCCATGATGGTGCGAGGCACAATCTGGATATTGACCGGCGTTTCCATCAATGCCATTTCCGTCTTACTGGCGGCACTGGAACTGGGAACCGCATAATCTTTGGTGTAAGGATCGGTCGCATCGTATCCCGGCCTAGCCCCTGTCACAGTCACCGCCGCCATCGTCGTCGCATCGTTCGCTTGCGCCACAGCCACCTTCTCCACGGTAATCGAATTCCCACCGGCCACCCGGTAATTCAGTCCGCTGCCTTTCAACAGTTGTTGCAACGCCTGCTCGACCGTGTAATTGCCCTTCAGGCCATTGGATTTCATATCGCTCGCCATCGCGGCCGGATAGCTGAGCTCTAAGTTGGCGGTTTCCGCCAATTTGTTCAGCGACGCGGACATGTCGCCGGCGGAGATATTGAACTTGTAAACCTCGCCGCTGCCGGCATTTTCCGCAATCGCCCCGCTCGAAGCCGCCATCGCGCACAACAGCGCAACCGCCTTCAAGGCATGCCGCGGCCTATTTCCCTTTTGTTGCCGGCTAGCCTTGAAATCGCAATGTTTTCCTGAATGACTCATGATTTGATCCGATGGTTAAAGAATGAATTACAAAGCGTCCACCCGAAGCCCAGGCTGTTGCATTCGCTTTACACTCGGAAGACGACTGCACACCCGGTTCTCCCCATCGTCATTCGCCGTTTTTTTCGATCTTGCCGGCGTCTATCCATCCGCTACGTACAAAATAGTCGCGGTAACGCGCCAGCAAGGTATCTTCAATGGGTTGGTAAGCCATGCCTCGCGCCGCAAGCCTGCGTTGCGTTGCCGAGCAGTCGTAGCCTGCGGCTTCGTCACTATCCGCTGCCCCGTCCGGCTCCGCCTCCTCGGCAAAGAGCGTCAGCAACGGCACCAACGCAAAATCGGCTATCGTTTCCGCGGCGGCGAGCATTGCCGCCCGCCATTGCCGAGTCGATACCTTGCGCAACGGAAAACCGGCGGCAATAAACCAATCGAACCAGGCATTTGCGGTTGGCGGATAGGGATGATTCAAATGAAAAACGCCGCCGGCAACATCAGTTTCTTGCGCCAAGGCCACGATCGCCCCGCTGACGAAATCCACCGGCGCCATGTCCAAACGGCTGTCGACTTCCGGCGCCAGGCCCATCTGTATACAGCCCTTGAAGACGCGGCATAAAAAATCGTCGGTATTCCAGACGCCGTTACGGCTGTCGCCGGCAACCGTCGCCGGCCGGTAGACGGCTACCTGAAAGCCTCGCAGGCTTGCCTTGCGCAATATGGCCTCCGCCACCCATTTGCTTTGCGCGTAACCGCCGACCAATGCGTCGCTAAGTCGCGGTTCGTCTGTTTCCGTAAAACCTTGCGGATTCGAGGGATTGCCGGCGAATACCGACAAGGTAGAAACGTAATGAATCGCTTTCGGCCGCTCCGTCGCCGCCAAACGCAAGACTTCGACGCTGCCGGACACGTTGGCGGCCTTCAAGGCCCGGTAGGGCTGAACGAAATTGACCAATGCACCGTTGTGGAAGATCGCATCGACGCCGGCGGCGATTTCTCGGTAACGATCTTCGCTAAGCCCCAGGCATTCGGACGCCAAATCCCCACACACAGGAATCACTCGCCGCCAATCAATGCGCTCGAGTAAGTCATAACGTGCCAATTGCTTTTCCAGTCGGCTAAAGGCCTGCGCTTCGTCGGCGGCGCGGATCAGGCAATAAACATGGGCCTGGGTTTGTTCCAATAAATCGGCCAACAAAAATGCGCCGAGAAATCCGGTCGCTCCGGTCAGCAGCAGAGCGCGAGATTGCCCAAGCTCGGCCGGTTTGGCCGGCAAGGGCAGAATATCGCTACCCAGCCCGGCTTCGACCTGCAGATCGAGACTTTCTTCGTCGGCCTCGCCGCTTAACCAGCCGGCTTGCTCCGCTACGGTCGGTTTTTCGAACACGGCTTTGACCGGAAATGGCAGTCGCAACCGATTTTGAACGGCAAAGGCCAACTGCGTCGCCAACAACGAATGCCCACCCAGTTCGAAAAAGTCGTCTTCGACGCCGACTTTTTCCACGCCCAACACTTCCCGCCAAATTTCGGCCAACAGGGTTTCGGTTTCTGTGCGCGGCGCGACGTATGGCTTTCTCAATTGTTCGCCGATGTCCGGGGCCGGCAGTTTTTTCCTGTCCAATTTGCCGTTGGCAGAAAGCGGCATCTCGTCCAACACCACGAAGGCACTGGGCACCATGTAGTCCGGCAAAGTTTGTTTGAGTTGAACTTTCAATTCATCGATGACCAAGGTTCCAAGCTGGTCTTCCACCAAATAGGCCACCAGTCGTTTGTCGCCCGGTTGATCTTCCCTCGCCAGCACCGCGGCTTCCTTGACGTCCGGGTGTTGCAGCAACCGAGCCTCGATCTCGCCCAGCTCTATCCTAAAACCGCGAATTTTGACTTGGTGATCGATGCGGCCCAAAAACTCGATCGCGCCGTCGGCCCGGTAACGGGCCAAGTCGCCGGTTTTGTACAAGCGGCCGCCGCCGGCTTGGAACGGATCGGGAATGAAGCGTTCGGCGCTCAAGGCGGGACGGTTCAGATAACCCCGCACGATGCCGGCGCCGCCGATATATAACTCGCCGGCCACACCGACCGGCGCCGGATTTAGGTAGCTGTCGAGGATATAGAGACGGACGTTGCCGATAGGCCGGCCTATGGCCAGCGGCCGGTCGAGGTCGTCCAAACTCGCTTGATAGACGCTGCTCCACACCGTGGCTTCGGTCGGGCCGTATTCGTTGTAGAGTTTGACGGCCGGCAGAGCGGCGAAATGACGCTTGACCACCTCGGTCGCGCAGGCTTCGCCGGCAACGATGGCAGCCTTCAGGCTGTCCAATTTTTCGGACGCTTGCTCTAATAACAAAGTATACAGCGACGGCAAGGCCAACAGATGCGAAACCCCATGGCGTTCAATCAAGTCCGCCAAGGCGACCGGGTCTTTGCCCGCTTCGTCCTTCGGCAGGCACAGACAGCCGCCCTGCCCCAGCGTCCAGAAGATGCCGGCCACCGAGCTGTCGAAGGCGAACGACGACAGCAACAGATAGGCCCGAACCGGATCGGCATAATAAGCAAACCGCGCTTGGGTCGAATGCAGCGCATTGCCGTGCGCCACCGCCACACCTTTGGGCTGGCCGGTCGAGCCCGAGGTGTAGATGATGTAGGCCAAATCCAGCGGGTGGTTGCACGGTTCGGGGTTATGCTCAGGACATGGGGCGATGGCCGGCCAATCGCTGTCCAGACATAGCGTTTTTAATGCCCCCTCACCCCGGCCCTCTCCCGCTGGGAGAGGGCGAGGGCGCCGGCCGACGTCGTCCGTAGGGTACGCACCGCGTACCGGTCCGGCGCCAACACCGGGTTCAGCCAAGGCACGCGGTGCGTACCCTACGCCTCGATTATTCCCCGCCAACATCTCCGTCAAGCCTTGCCGAGTCAACAGCAGGCTAACGCCGGCGTCGTCCAGCATGTAACGCAGCCGTTCCTCGGGATAGTGAGGATCGAGCGGCACGTAAGCCCCGCCGGCCTTCAAAATGCCCAGCAGACCGATCACCATTTCCAACGAACGCTCGATGCAGATACCCACCAACCCATCCGGGCCGACGCCCCGATCGATTAGAGCGTGCGCCAGCTGATTGGCTTTGACGTTCAGTTCGGCATAAGTCAGGCTGCTATCTTCGAAGCTCAATGCAACGGCATCCGGCGTTTTCTCGACTTGAGCCTCGAACAACTGGTGAATGCAACGGCCTTGCGGATACTCTACTTCGGTAGCGTTCCACTCTTGCAAAAGTTGCCGTTTTTCGCCATCGGTCAGCAACGGCAATTCAAAAATCCGTGTTTGCGGACACTCGAGCGCCGCTTGCAACAATATCAAGTAATGCCGCGCCAATCTTGCCATCGTCTCGGCGTCGAACAAATCGTTGTTGTATTCGAAGCTGCCGCCCAAGCGACCGTCCGGCCAGTCCTGGATGTGCAGGGTCAGATCGAACTTGGCGGTTCGACTGTCGTCTTCGAGCACGGCGACCTCCACATCAGGCAAACTCAAGGTCAGGTTGTCGCGGTTTTGCAGCACGAACATGACTTGGAACAACGGACTGCGGCTGGGATCGCGCGTAGGTTGCAAGGCTTCGACCAGCTTTTCGAACGGCAAATCCTGGTGGTTTTGCGCGTCCAATACCGTCGCCCTGATTTGCTCCAACAGCTCGGCAAAGGGCGGATTGGCCGATAAGTCGCTACGCAACACCAGGGTGTTGACGAAGAAACCGATCAAATCTTCGATTTCCTGGCGGTTACGGTTGGCGAACGGGGTGCCGACGCAGAGGTCGGTCTGGCCGCTATGGCGGCTCAACAAGAGTTTGAATACCGAGAGCAAGAGCATGAACAAGCTAACGTTGTATCGATTGCTCACGGCTCTGGCTTGCAAAGCCAATGCCGGCGGGATTTCGAAACCGAAATGAGCGCCCCGGTAAGTCTTCAGCGCCGGCCTTGGCCGGTCGGTTGGCAGCTCCAAGACACCGGACGCGCCTTGCAAGCGCTCGCGCCAGTAGCCTATTTGCCTATCCAATTCCTCGCCGCTCAGCCAATGGCGTTGCCAGCAGGCGAAATCGGCGTATTGGATCGGCAATTCGGCCAGCGGCGAGGCTTGATGCCGCGCAAAAGCCCGGTACAGCGCGGCAAACTCTTTGACCAAGACCGCCGAAGACCAACCGTCCGAGACGATGTGATGCACGGTCAGCATCAGGATGGCGTCCTGGCTGTCGCCGCTGTCGTCCAGCATCAGCAAGCCGGCCCGAATCAACGGCCCCCGGCGCAAATCGAAAGGCTTGGCGGCTTCGTCGCGGCACAGCGCCTGCCAAACGCAGGGCCGGTCGGTAGAGGTCAAATCCACACTGTCGATCTCGAGTGTCAAACTCGGCAATATTTTTTGCACCGGCTCGCCGTCCTCGCCCGTCTCGAATATCGTCCGCAATACTTCGTGGCGACGAACGATCTCGCTAAAACTTTGCCTCAAGGCGGCAAGATCCAAACGGCCGGACAAACGCAACGCCACCGGAATGTTGTAGAGCGGACTGTCAGGTTCCAGTTGATCCAGAAACCATAGCCTTTGCTGGGCGAAGGACAATGGGATGGGCGCCGAACGCATGGCCGCCGCGATGGTAAATTTGTCCTCATTCATTGCGACGCCCGGATGAGCGCGTTTTTCGTCGTCGATTATTTCCGCCAACGTAGCGACGTTGCCGGCCTCGAACACGCTGCGCAGCGGCAAATCGATCGAAAAGCATTTAGCCACCCGCGACGCCAGCTGGGTCGCCAACAACGAATGCCCGCCCAATTCAAAGAAATCGTCTTCGACCCCGACTTTTTCCACGCCCAACACTTCCCGCCAAATTTCGGCCAACAGGGTTTCGGTTTCGGTGCGCGGCGCGACGTATGGCTTTTTCAATTGTTCGCCGATGTCCGGGGCCGGCAGTTTTTTCCTGTCCAATTTGCCGTTGGCAGAAAGCGGCATCTCGTCCAACACCACGAAGGCACTGGGCACCATGTAGTTCGGCAAAGCTTGTTTGAGTTGGACTTTCAATTCGTCGATGACCAAGGCGCCATGCTGATCTTCCACCAGATAAGCCACCAAGCGTTTGTCGCCGGGTTGCTCTTCGCGCGCCACGACCACCACCTCTTTGACCGCCGGCTGTTTCAGCAGCTCGGCTTCGATTTCTCCGAGTTCTATCCTGAAACCGCGAATCTTTACCTGGTGATCGATGCGCCCCAAAAACTCGATCGCCCCGTCGGCCCGGTAGCGAGCCAAGTCGCCGGTTTTGTACAAGCGGCCGCCGCCGGCTTGGAACGGATCGGGGATAAAACGTTCGGCCGTCAGCTCGGGGCGGTTCAGATAGCCGCGCACGATGCCGGCGCCGCCGATGTAAAGTTCGCCGGCGACGCCAACCGGCAGCGGATTGAGTGATTTGCCCAGAATATACAGGCGGACGTTGGCGACCGGCCTACCGATCGCCAACGTCCGATCGAGGTCGTCCGAACCGGCTTGGTAAACGCTGCTCCACACTGTGCCCTCGGTCGGGCCGTATTCGTTGTAGAGTTTGACGACCGGCAAAATAGCGAAATGACGCTTAACGACTTCGGTGGCGCAGGCTTCGCCGGCGACGATGGCGGCCTTCAGGCTCTTCAATTTTTCGGACGCTTGCTCTAATAACAAAGTATACAGCGACGGCAAGGCCAACAGATGCGAAACCCGCTGGCGTTCGATCAAAGCGGCCAAAGCCGCAGGGTCTTTACCCGCCTCCTCGCTCGGCAAACACAAACAACCGCCCTGCCCCAGCGTCCAGAAGATGCCGGCCACCGAGCTGTCGAAGGCGAACGACGACAGCAACAGATAGGCCCGAACCGGATCGGCATAATAAGCAAACCGCGCTTGGGTCGAATGCAGCGCATTGCCGTGCGCCACCGCCACACCTTTGGGCTGGCCGGTCGAGCCCGAGGTGTAGATGATGTAGGCCAAGTCCTGCGACCGGTTGCGAACGGCGGGATTGTGTGCCGGGTAAAACGCCGCCTGCAGCCAATCGGCGTCCAAATAAAAACTGCGTTGCCGATCGAAATCCGTTAACTCCGCCAAACCGGAACGGGTCAACAGCAGGCTGACGCCGGCGTCGTCCAGCATGTAACGCAGCCGTTCTTCGGGATAGTGAGGATCGATCGGCACGTAAGCCCCGCCTGCCTTCAAGACGCCCAGCAGGCCGATCACCATCTCCAACGAGCGCTCGATGCAGATACCCACCAGCACGTCCGGGCCGACGCCGTGCTCGATCAAATAATGCGCTAGTCGATTGGCTTTAGCGTTCAGTTCGGCGTAAGTCAGACTGTTGTCTTCGAAGCTCAAGGCAACGGCGTTCGGCGTCCTTTCGACTTGAGCTTCGAATAAGGCCTGTAAGCAAGACGACTCAGGGTAGTCGACTTCGGTCGCGTTCCAATCGAACAATAATCGCCGCTTCTCGGCTGCGGATAACATGGCGATTTCGGCAACCGCTTTATCGGGATCGTGGCGTAAAGCATCGTCCAAACCCTCGGCAACGGTTCTCATATAGTCGGCGATACGCAAAGGATCGATTCCCGGCGCCGCTTGCACGGTCAATGCGAAATCATCGCCGAAATCGTCGACCGCCAGCGTCAACGGATAATTGCTGCGCTCCTCGCTGAACAAGACCCGCGCCCCCTCCCAGGCCATCAAGGCCTTATCGTCCGCCTCGACGATGGCCGCATGCCGATAATTGATCAAGGTCGTAAACAGCGGCGTGCCGGACGGCACGGCGCTACAGCGTTGCGCCGTCGCCAACGAGGCTTGTTCGTGAGCCAATAAGCTATTCAAGCGCCGATGCGTCAACGCAACCACCTCGCGGCAAGCGTGCCGCCCTAACGGCACGCGGATCGGCAAGGTATTGATGAACATTCCCACCGCACGCTCGGCGCCGGCACCGCCGTGCAAACGCCCCGACAAAACCGTACCGAACACTACGTCGTCGCGGCCGCTGCAACGCCCCATCACCACCGCCCAAGCGGCATGCAGCAAACCGGCCGGACTAACGCTGCAACTGCGCGCCGTATCGCGTATCCGCCGCGATAATTCCGTGTCCAAGCGCAAGGTCGCTTCTTCGACTTTACCGCCGTCGCCTTGCACGTTCAATAAACCGAACGGCGCAGTAGTCTCATAAACGTCGCTCAGTTGCTCTCGAAAATAAGCCTCGTGTTCGGCCTGCGAAGTGCGGCGCATCCTGGCGATAAAATTGCGATACGGCAAAGGCGCCCGCAACTCGTCGCCGCGCCCGGCCAGCAACAAGCGAATTTCCGACAACACCAACTGTAAGGTATAGTTGTCGTCGATCAAGTGATGATTCAGTAACACCAAACGCCAACCCAAACCGTCCTGCTCGGCGGCGATGTAAACCTGCAATAAAGGCGCTTGTTGCAAATTCATCCGGCACTGTCTGGGGTCCGTTGTCGCCGACAAACGGGCTTCTGCGTCGCCGCCGTATAAGTCGTGTACCGGCAATTTCGCCCGGCGCTGCACGACCTGCACCGGCTGCCGCAAGCCTTGCCAATGCATAGCGCTGCGTAAAATATCGTGCCGCTCTATCACGGTTTGCAAGGCCGCGAGAAAATGATCCAAATAGCGCCGATTTTCGAAGACGATTTGGGTCCGCGTAACGTAAGGATCGCCTTGGCTTTCCAGCAAATGATGAAACAAGATACCTTCCTGTAACGGCGCCAAGGGATAAATATCTTGAATATTGGCGGCACCGCCGTCGACGTTTGCGACGATGGCATCGATTTCTTCCTGGCTTAATTCGACCAGGGTCAGCATTTGCGGCGTAATCGATACATCTCGGCCGTTACGCAAGGCAGTCAGCAAACCCTGCTTATGTAGTTTCAACCGCGCCAGCAAGTCTTCGTCCATCGCCCCCTGCGGGGCCCGTATCACCAGTTCGCCTTCTTCTTCCAATAAGGCGATATTCCGGGATTTCAGCAGCGAAAAAACAGCGTTCAAACTCATAGCCGGAATTCCTCCGTCGGCGTATTAGCGGATAATGAAAAAGCATCGGAAATAAGATTCGGCGGTATCCAGTCGGTCGCCTCATCCTCGGCGATCGCTGCCGCCAGATCCGCCAATAGCGGCCGGGCGAATACCTCGCGGGCCGGCAAATTCCAACCTCGTTGCCGCAGGCGCTCGACTAGCGTTAAGGCCAACAAGGAATGGCCGCCTAATTCGAAAAAATGATCGTTACGGCCAACACGCTCGAGTTCCAACAAGTCTTGCCAAATTTCGGCCAACGCCGCTTCCGCCTCGCCTTGCGGCGCTTGGTATTCCCGGCCTAATACAGTCTCCGTGTCCGGTGCCGGTAAAGCGCTTCTATCGAGCTTGCCATTGGCGTTCAACGGCAAGGAAGGCAACAGTACGAAGGCCGCCGGCAACATGTAATCGGGCAAATCGGCCGCCAACTGCTGGCGCAATTCGCCAAGCGATAATTCGCCGCCGGAACGGCTGGTCAAATAAGCCACCAAACGCTTGTCGCCTAAACGATCGCCACGGGCTACCACGACCGCCTCGCCGACGCCGTCACAGGCTGCCAAACGGCTTTCGATCTCCCCTAATTCGATGCGAAAACCGCGCAACTTGACTTGAAAATCGTTGCGGCCTAGATAATCGATGCCGCCGTCGGCGCGCCAGCGCCCCAAATCGCCGGTCTTATAAAGCCGCGCCCCTTCCGCAAACGGATCGGGTAGAAAACGCTCGGCGCTCAAGGCCGGCTTGCGGCAATAACCGCGACCGACCGCAATGCCGCCGATATAAATTTCGCCGATAACCCCCAACGGCACAGGCTGCAACGCGGAATCGAGAATGTATAACCGAGTATTGGCAATCGGCCGGCCGATAGGCGGCGTAGCGCCATCGTCTTGTTGGCACAGCCAGGCCGTCACGTCGACCGCCGCCTCGGTCGGCCCGTACAGATTATGTAAGGCCACGTTCGGCAAGGCTTCGTGAAACCTTGCTGTCAAAGCCGCCGGTAAGGCTTCGCCGCTGCATAGCACTTGCCGCAAGGAACGGCATTTTGCCGCATCCAAACCGGGCAAAAAGGCCTGCAGCATAGACGGCACGAAATGCAAGGTCGTCACGCCGGCCACTTCGATCAAGTCCTGCAAATAGTCGGGCTCTTGATGGCCTTTGGGGCGAGCCAGCACCAGTTCGGCGCCCGCCAATAACGGCAGAAAAAACTCCCAAACCGACACGTCGAAGCTGAAGGGCGTTTTCTGCATCACCTTATCGCCAGCCGTCAGCTGATATTGGTCTTGCGCCCACAACAAACGGTTAACTACCGCGTCGTGCTGGTTCATCGCTCCTTTGGGCTGGCCAGTCGAACCGGAGGTATAAATAACGTAAGCAAGATTGACCGGCGCCAAGCCCATGGCCGCCGCATCGGGATTGACATCGGAACGTAAAGCGATCGCGGCCTCGGTATCGGCGTCGTCGAGCAACAGCGTCCTAACGCCGGCAAGCGCCGGCTCCGGCCAAGCTCCGCATAAACTTTGCCGGCCAATCAGCAATCTTGGCTCGCAATCGGCCAGCATAAATCGCAGCCGTTCGGCCGGATAATCGGGATCTAGCGGCACGTAAGCCCCGCCGGCTTTCAGGATAGCCAACAACGCGACCACCATTTCCAGCGAACGCTCCAGACAAACGCCGACCAGGACTTCCGGCCCCACGCCTCGCCCGATCAGCTCGTGAGCCAAGCGATTGGCTTTGGCATTCAACTCGGCATAACTCAGGCAATCGGCCTCGAAACGTAAGGCTGCGGCGTTGGGGGTCTTGGCCGATTGAGACTCGATCAAGGCATGAACCAATCGCGGCCGGCTTCGATAATCGCGCTCCGTGGTGTTAAATTCCTCGACGATCCTGCGGTACTGTTCGGCCGGCAAAGCCGTCAATTGCCATAAGGATTGCTTCGGCTCGGCCGCCGCTTGTTCCAGCAAAACCCGTAAATGCCCGGCCATCCGCTCTATCGTTTCGGCGGCGAATAAGTCTTTGGCGTACTCGAAACTGCAGGCTAAACGCCCCTCGCCTTCGTCGACGAACAAGGTCAAATCGAACTGGGCGGCGCCGTTGTTTAACGTCAAAGGTGAAACATTCAGACTCCCCATCCGAAAATCCGCCACCGGCACGTTCTGCACCGCCAGCATCACTTGAAACAAGGGCGCATGGCCGGGGTTGCGGGGCGGATTCAGGGCATCCAATAACTGTCCAAAAGCTAATTCTTGGTGATTTTGATCCTGTAAGGCTTGTTCGCGAAGCTGAGCCAACCAGTCGGCGAAAGAGATTTCGCCTTCGACCCGGCAACGCAACACCAAAGTATTGACGAAAAAACCGATCAAACTGGCAACCTGGCTACGATTGCGGCCGGCCACCGGATAGCCGATGCAAAAATCCCGGCTGCCGGAATAGCGGTGCAACAGCGCCGAAAACGCCGCCGCCATGACCATGAACAATGTGGCCTTGTGTTGCCCGGCCAATTGCTTGACTTGCCGGCTCAAATCCTCGCTTAATTCGAAGCGATAAACTTCGCCGCTGTAACTAGGCTGCGGCGGCCGCGGACGGTCCAAGGGCAATTCCAGCAGCGGCGGCGCGCCGGCCAACTTGGCCGTCCAATATTCCAATTGGCTTTGCCGTTGCGCGTCGCGGCCGCGTTGCCAAACGCAATAATCGGCGTATTGAATCGCCAGTTCCGGTAAAGGCGACGGCCGGCCTTCGGCGAAGGCTTGGTAAAGGGTCGCGACTTCTTGCATCAACACCGCGACCGACCAACGATCGGACACCATATGGTGTAAGACCAGCAACAAAATATGCCGCTCGCCGCCCAAGTCAACCCATGCTCCCCGAAGCGGCGGCTGCAGGTCTAGCCGGAACGGACGGCGAATGAAGTCTTGCGCCCGCGTCTCGAAAGCCGGCATTTTTTCGTTTTCCGCCAACGCCGACAAATCCCAATCTTCCAGCGGCAATTGCGCTTCGGTTTCGACTTGCTGGCCGGGCCCCCCTTCCAACGCCAAAAAACGACTGCGCAAAATTTCGTGGCGCCGGACCACTTCGCTCAAGGCTTGCGCCAACAGCTCGCCGCGTAAAGCGCCATCAAGCCGCACAGCTCCGGCAACGTTATAAATCGGATTGTCCGGCTCCAATTGCGACATAATCCATAGGCGCTCTTGCGAATAGGATAAAGGCGCCGTTTCACCAGCTGCGCGCTTCGTTATCGAGTCAGCCGTGGTATTCTGCCCGAGGCGGGCAATCAAACGCGAGCGATCAGTTGTTACGGAAACAGGGTTAGCGGTTGAGATAGTCATGTCGTGTCGAATCCTTAAGTTGATAAAAGAGAGCCGACTTAATCCTGGCCTAGAAAAATCTCGTCGCATCCATATAGACGCCGGGCATCGCTAAAGCCACGCTCATGACAAACCGTTAACATTTTGTTGATTTCGCGAATGTAGGCATCGTCGTCTTCCGGCTCCAGCGCCATGAAATATTGCAGCCACGGCTCGCGACCAATGGCGTAGACGTAGACGCGATTGGCGCCGACGGCTTCCAGTAATTGCAATGCGCCTTCGGCATTGCTGCCGTTGGAGCGTCTGGCCTGACAGTGCTTGTGATCCGGCAGCTTAGGTAATAAAGCGCCGTAAACCCAGGAGAGCGGTGCGCCAATGCATTCCATGCCTAAAAACACCGTGTCGATAGATCCATATTCAGCACATAGATTCTGGTACATGTGCTTATCCAGGCAGTTCGAATCGGCAGCAAACAACAATTTCCGGTTCCCGGCGCGAACTAAATAGGCGCTTTTCGCAAAAGGCAAATCATTGTGTTCGCCCAGGAAAGGTACCGCGACGATCTCACCACCGGTAAACGAGATACTATCTAACGGATCAACTTCAACGACCTGCTGAAAACCCAATTCTCTGGCCAACAGTTTCATCGAGATATCGGCATAAAAAATGCCCGAACTTTTAGGTACAACTAGGCAACCAATTTTGTGCCGTAACCGTAATAGGGTTTCGAAGACATAATGGTCATGATGAACATGAGTAATTAGCACGTAATCGATATGTGCCGGCAAATCTTGAAAACTATAACGATCTATTCCACCCTGACTGGGTTTTACAGCAATGAAGGGATCAATCAGCACGGCAATACCAGCGGCTTCGATTAAAACGCCGGCGTGACCAAGGTATCGGAGGCGCGGACCTGGACCCTGCCAGGGTTCGGCAGTGCGAGCCGATTGCGCGGTTAATAAACGGATCAGTTTATCTTCGTCGCAAGCATCCAAGCCCAGAACCTCCCGGATATAGCCCAGGGATTGAGGCTGACTATCCAGTTTGAATAATTCGTCGACGGCCAACTCGGCAAACGGAATCTGCCAAGATACGCTATCGTCATCGGGCAGGCGTGGCGTACTCATATAATACGCACGGACTCTGTCGTGGGTTTGGGTAAAAAGCCGTAACGATTGCAAGTGCTTTTTGTAATGCCGACTTTTATAAAGAAGGCTCTCGATACAGCGGACAATCGGGCGGTTGTTATAGTCATAGAGCAGTTCGACGAAACCGCGTAACGACTGGGGTAGCTGAGGGTAATACACTTCCAGACTTTGCCCGATAGCCTCTCGATCCAGCAGATTCTGAAAAGCGATGAGATCTTCGGCCATTTGCAGACTTTCCGCATGCTCACCGCCCATACGTTCCAACATTTGCGCAATGTCAGCCACCCTGTCGATCGGTACGTTGACAAAAGGGCCACCCAGCAGTTTTGGATTGGCGCTGGATTTAAGATGAATTTCGGGATTTTGCAGATATGAGGTCAGATTTTTCTTCTGATAATTCAGCATATGCAGACTGTAGGGGACCGGCGAAAAAGTGTGCGGCCAGGCAACCCAGTAATCAACCAGAGCTTCTACTGCAGTGGAATCGGCAAGTCGGTATAGGGCTCTGTCGTTCATGGCTTCCGTTTCCTATTCATTAATTTGTTATCAAGCCGTTGGATGCGAACCAATTCGCCCCAACAATCTATGCAATTCGTCATCCTTCCTAACTCTGACACTCAGCCATGCGATCAACGAATTTGGCTAGTGTCGTTGCCTCGAACAACACGTTGACGGGTAGATCGATTGCAAACATGTCCTGTATTTTTGCCATCACTTGCACGCCGGCGAGTGAATGTCCTCCCAGTTCGAAAAAGTCGTCGTGAATGCTCAAGCGATCAATACCTAACACTTCACACCAAATAGACGCTACCGCTTCCTCGGCCTCGTCGCGCGGCGCCACAAAGGTGTCTTGATCCTCGGTCCGAATTTCCGGCATTGACAGGGCTTTGCGATCCAGCTTGCCATTGGCATTCAATGGCATGGACTCAAGCCATACAAATGCCGATGGCAGCATGTAGTCGGGCAGTCCATCCTTAAGCAGAGACTTCAACTTATCCTGAACCGAAGCATCACCGCTCCAATAGGCGACCAGACGCTTCATACCCGGTGCGTCTTCTCGAACGATGACGGCGGCGGCATTCACGCCTGGATGACGCAATAAGCAGGCTTCGATTTCACCGAGTTCAATGCGATAGCCTCTGATTTTGACTTGCTGATCGAAACGCCCTAAAAATTCAATATTTCCGTCTGTCCGGTGCCTCACTCGGTCCCCTGTTCGGTATAAGCGCCCACCATTGTGTGCGAACGGATCAGGTACAAAGCGTTCTGCGGTCAAACCGGGTTGGCTGAGATAACCACGGCTAATACCCTCGCCGCCAACCAGCAACTCGCCTGCCACACCGACTGGAAGAGGCTGCATTGCCGCATCGACAATATGAATGCGCATATTGGCAATGGGAGTGCCTATCGGCAGAGTCGCATCACAATCGGTCGGTTGTACGCGATATACGCTGCACCAAACGGTGGCTTCGGTCGGACCGTATTCGTTGAATAAATCAACGTTCGGTAAACGTGTGTGATGAAGTTCAGTCAAGACACCTGGGCAGGCTTCACCAGCGACAATGGCGGTGCGCAGGCTTTGCAAAGCAACGCTGGGCAGATGTTCCAGCAAGAGTTGATATAACGAGGGCAGGGTTAACAGGTGGGTGACCTGGTTGTGCTCAATCAAGGCTCCCAAACCCAGCGGATCTTTAAGCAGGTTGTCGTCAGGCAAACACAGCGCGGCTCCCTGGCTTAAACTCCAGAAAATGCCCGCAACCGAGCTATCGAATGCAAACGACGGTAATAGCAGGTAACAATCAAGCGGTTCGCGATAATAAGCGCTTCTCGCCAATGTTGAATGCAACAGATTGGCATGGCTGACCACCACCCCTTTGGGGCGCCCGGTCGATCCGGAGGTGTAAATCAGGTAGGCAGCGGATGTCGGAAATCGCTTAACAGATGGGTTAGTCGCACTGTATGCGCCGAACTCATGCGGTTCGTCGACGCAGATTTTCACCAAGTGGCCGGAATCCAAAGCCGGTGCCAAGGACATCACAGTTAATAACCAATCAGCCCCAGCATCCTGAAACAAATAAGTCTGCCGTTCTTGGGGATAGCTTGGATCAACAGGTACATACACTGCACCTGCTTTCAAGATGGCCAACATGCCGATCAATAGGGCAGAACCACGGGGCATACTTAACGCGATGCGACGCTCCGGACCGGCACCTTGTGCGATCAGATAATGCGCCAACCGGTTGGCTCGCTCATTTAACTCGGCATAGGAAATTCGCTGCTCGCCAAATATCAAAGCCGTGGTCTGGGGCTGGCTATCTACAATCGCTTCAAATAGATCAACGATGCTCCGGTGCTCTGGGTAACAAGTTGTTGTGCTATTCCAGGCAGCCAGCTGCTGTTTTTCCGGCACAGTCAAAAACGGTAATTGACTCAAACGGGTGGTGGGTTCCGCCAATATGCCGTTCAGAAGACATTGAAAATGTCCCAGCATACGCAGTGCTGTCAAGCGGCTCATGACGTCACAACGATAGCTAAACACGACCTTCAAACCCTGATCAATTTCCGCGCATAGCAAGGCCAAATCGAACTCTTCCGATCGTTCCGGCAAGGCAACCGTTTCAACCGCAATATCACCCCATTGGCCAGTAATACCCGATTGTCCCAAGGCCAGCGCCGCCGCCAATGGATCATCTGCGGACTGCAACACGAACCAGGTCCGAAATGGTGCTATATCGTTGGCAGTGCGATGCAAAACCTTTTCCACCAACAAAGCATAGGGATATTGTTGATGATTGAGCGCTTCCAGCACGGTGGTATTGACATGAGCCAAGTAATCGCAGAATGGCTGTTCGCCATGAGGTCGACTACGCAATGCGACTGGATTGACAAAATAACCCACTAAATCGGCAAATTCACGTTTAGGCCGTCCTAAGGTTGGACTGCCGACGATTAGATCGGTTTGACCGCTGTAGCGGTACAGCAGGGTCTTAAAGATACTCAATAACAGCGTATACAGCGTGGTGTGATGGGTTGCGGCCAATCGTTTAAGCTTCTGCAACGTTTCAGCCGAAATATGTAGCGTTTCTGCAGCGCTTTGGTATGAATCGGCACCGGCTGATGAACGTTCACCTGGCAGCTCCAACCTGGGTAACTCACCAGCCAGCTGCTGCCGCCAATAGTTCAAGTCTTGTTCTGCGGCAGTGCTGTCCAGATAATTCCGTTGCCATGCGACATAATCCGAGTAAACCGAAGTAGAGGATGACAATAGAGATGTCTGACCGGCGCTTTGAGCTAAATAGAGTGTTTGTAACTCCGTCAGCAATACTTGCAGAGAACGAAAATCGACGATCAAATGATGCGCACAAAATGCCAGAACAGGATAGTCATCATCACAACTGAATACCCCGCATCTCAGTAACGGTCCACGTTCCAGGTCAAACGGCTTGTTGACGAAATTTTGCAGATTCGTGATTTGCTGCGAATAGTCGTAACAATCAACCTGTTCCAGCAATCCTACTTGGTCAATAGCTAGACAAACCGGATGTTGATCAGTGCCCAGCTTAAACCCAACACGTAATTGTGCATGACGCTCATGCAATTCAATCAGTGCGCGACCCAGCGCTTCGCGGTTTAATTCGTCCCTGATTTGCAATGCTATGGACATGTGGTGCGAGGCATTGCTGGGTGCTATTTGTGCGCGTGTCCACAATGCCTTTTGGTTGTATGACATAGCAGAGTTCGATGCCTTCTCTATGCCGACATTGGCAAGAGAAACGGGTAGGTTTGCCGCATGTTTGGCCTGATTCAGCGCAGTTACAGCACAAGCAGATAAGGTTGAGCTACCGAGTAAGTCAGTGATGGGTAGATCGATACCCAGCAAGTCGTCGATGAAATATTTCATTTCCACGGCTTTCAACGAGTCTAAACCCAGTTGCGATAGTGTATGGTTTGACTCGACAGTACCTGCGGCCAATCCGGATAATCCCGAGGCTTTCAGTGCAAGATGTTCCGCCAATAAGTCGGCGGCATTGCTGCTATTCATCTTGAGTAAAGCTTGGCGCAATAAGCGGCGTTCGTTTGCCCCCGAATCAACATTCACTAGAGACTGTGATACCTCGCCCGACACTCGTAAGTTGTCGATGGCGATATACTCAAACCCCTGCTGGATAAAAAGTTCACGGCAAGCATTTCGCCGAAGTTTTCCGCTGCTGGTTTTTAAAATAGCGCCGGGTTTTAGAAACAAAATCTGGTCGGCTTGGATACCGCATTCTTCGGTTAATCGGGTACGGATGGCAGAGAATTCGCTTCGATAATCACCTTGTCTGACCCGACTGCGCTTTAATTCGGCTAACACAATCAGCTTTTCACCATCGCCGTCATCAACCGAAAATGTCACTGTTGAGGCAGGGTTCAAAGCATCGGTTGCCGTTTCAACAGCATATTCAAGATCGTGCGGATAATAATTGCGACCGCGAATAATGATTAGGTCTTTTAGGCGCCCGGAAACGAACAATTCACCCTTGTCTATAAATCCCAAATCACCCGTGCGTAGCCAGAATTGGCCTTTGAAATCTTTGACAAAAGCTTTACCGCTCATCTCGGGGTTTTGCCAATAGCCCTGGGCCACGCTGGGACCGCTCAGCCAGATTTCTCCGATTCGACCATTCGGGCAACAAGTGGCGTTATCAAGATCGACAATACGCAAGTCTTGTCCATCATGAATATCGATGGTTCCGCATCCTACAAGGCTTCTGGCATTCAATTGATTATCATCAATCGAATGGACTATGCGTTGTTCCAAGGCAGCTTTATCGAATGCGCGAATCTTTGGAAGGGATTGTTTATCGCCGCCAGTCGCCAGTAATGTTGCTTCGGCCAGGCCATAACAGAGATAAAATGAACGCTGTTGGAATCCACATGCCTTAAATGCGTCGCTGAATCGTTGCAAGGTCAGCGGATTGATAGGCTCGGCGCCATTGAATGCCAATTGCCAACTGCTGAGATTAATCCCCATCAATTCATCGCGATTGATTTTTTGGACGCACAAATCGTAAGCAAAGTTAGGACCGCCACTGGTATGCGCACGGTAATCGCTAATGGCTTGCAACCAGCGTAGCGGTTTTTCCAAAAACGCCATCGGCGCCATCAAAATTGCACTGGCGCCACAATACAGGGGTTGCATGACATTACCGATCAGGCCCATGTCGTGATAAAGCGGGAGCCAACCGACCACAGTCGACCGTTCGTCGTGGCCAAATCGGCGTTTGATTAACTGTTGATTAGCCATCAGGTTACCGTGGCTAATCATCACCCCCTTTGCGTCGCCGGTAGAGCCCGAGGTGTATTGTAGAAAGGCCAAATCCTTGGCTTGTAGGATAGGGGCCTGCCATGAGCTTGCATCGACATTGTGTTCGACGACATCAGTTTGCAACCAATGCTTGTCTAACAAATTACCCGTGGCGCTGGGAAAATGACGAATGTTCTTGGCAACTTGCTGGGTGGTAAGAATTATTTTGGCTTTGCTGTCATCAAGAATGGCCTGTAGTCTGGGCATATGCCGATTATTACTCGGCGGATAGGCCGGAACAGCAATCGCCCCTGCACAAAGGCAAGCAAAAAAGGCCACGATGTAATCTAGGCCGGGCGGATAGAGTAATAAGGCTCGCTCACCTTGCAAACCCATCTGCAGCAACAATGCGGCTAATTGCCTGGATTTTGCATTCAGTTCGCCATAGGTCAGCGAATGCTGGCCTGATGCGCCATAATCCAAAAATGTATACGCAATCCGGTGAGGATGACATTCTGCGCGTCGCTGCAACACATCCGTCAGAGAAGTGGCTCCTTCTACCCTTAAAACATCATTGGCGGAACCATCAAAATAATGTCGCTCGTTTAACATCTTGCCTCCGGTTCTATCCAACCCAATGTTGAATGAAATTTCGTCTTTGAATTTCCGCCCCTAATTTCAAATGCAATTCATAATCGCGTGTTGCTTTTGTCTTGTTACTAAGTGGCGTAAAACCGGTAGCGCTTGAGCGCTTTAGTCGGTTGACAATAGAAACCTAACGTTCCTTGAAACCGGTTATTTGAAATGGAGACGACTAACGGAAATAATTTCCCCACCATAGTGTTGGCGTAGCAACAGGTCAAAAGCACCCTTGCAATCTGTCCGTTTTTGCCCGGATGATGCAGTTGGGAGGGCTTGCGCCGAGAAATTGAACAGTCCATTAGAAGATGTCCAAAAACCCAGAAGAAAACATTCACCCTCCTTCAAAGCCAAACTTTCATTAACAAGTTGTTGATTTTATTTGCCATCGAACGACCTGCACTAAGAATTGCCTGTCCCGCAATACCTTGTTGGGTTTGGTGTTCCGACTGGCGCTGGTCGCCGAAAAAAGTTGGCGCAAGATACGCGGATTTAAACGCCTGCCAGAGGTGATTGAGGGCATCCGTTTTCAGGACGGCATCGCTGTCATCACGGAAACGTGGAAAACTGAAGAAACCCAGCAGATGGCCGCCTGATTCAATTCAGCCGTACACCAGATTTGACTATTTCTCTTAGTCCTATGGCCGGTTCCGAGCATTTGATACTTCAAAAACCCATCAGTGCCAAAGCTGGTCTTTTGTTGTTGGCGTCAGATTGGTTTCAATTTGAAACCGGCGGGGGCGTTGAAATACCTAAATATGTGTCAAATTCCAAATTCAAACGATCAATTGCCCTTGAGTCGCTGCCAAACTGATCGTCACCACGGTACCGGAATTGAATGCCAAGTAGTCGGTTTCAATACCGTCCGAGAAGATCACGCCATTTTCAGGCATCTGCGATTCCAGTTTGAGCGGCGTGGCGAGTGTGATGGCGCCGAATACCAAGCTGGTACCGGTAGTCCGGCTCGGAAACGGTTCACGAACGGTAAATTGCAAGCGTTGTTCATGCCAGGCAAAACCCTTCTTAAGCGGATGGGACTCGCTGCCGGAAACGCCTAAGGCCCCTGCCAAGATCGACTGAAACCAGCCTGTCGAGCCAAAGCCTGTCGAGATAATGATGCCTGACGATGATTGAGTTTCCTCTCGGCCATTCCACGACAGCAGGTATCGGGCCGAAGTGTGGCTTTTCGGTCCGACAAACAGGTCATTGACTGCCAGAATGCGTTGACCATCATTGGTCTTTGCCTCAGCAAAGGTAATGGTTTTGCAAGCCGACTTGCCGGCAAGGGTACGCGTCACCACTGATTGTAACTCCCCTATTTCGAAGGGCAGCAGTTTCCCATCCCATCGATCAGGATCGGGATTGATGGCAATGACCGGCTGGCCTTCGAGATATTTCAGGGTATTGGCTACCAGTCCATCCTGGCCGATGGTGACCACGATATCAGTTGGTCCAAACTGGTAATTGGGCAGCAAACGCCGTTCCAGCAGTTGAAACCGGCCCAATGCTTTCAGCGTCCGTTCGGCCTCTTGCAGACGCCACTGATATCCGACAGTTTCAATGGGTCTTCCGAAACATAAGTCAGACCGTCGTTTTTCAGGCTGTAATTCAGCATCTCGGCCATGCTTTCCGGCTCGGCCACACGATACGTCATCTGGCCTTGCACAGTCACAGATTGAAAGTCTGCCGTCAACAGCTTGAAAATGAAGGGAGCTTCCTGAGCACTGACCGGTACGGCGGCGATCGAAGCCGTGGCGACATTGTAGAAAAAGCTCAAGCCTTTGCCTTTTTTTCGAACCTTGCCATTGACAGTTTTAATGACAAACGTTGATCCTGAATCCGGCGTTTTTGTCGTTACTTATGACCACCTTTTTAAGTAGTATGAATTCTGCCTTTAGAAGCGTCCGGGATTATTAGACCATTTCAAATGTGACTCACCGAGCCTGACTTAATGTGACGGGCCTGACGGAATTACGGGTTGGCTGTGCCTGACCGCTGAATTGGCTTGAATCTGCGGTTTTGCGCCTGTGATGAGCCGTAGCATAGCCATAAAAACCTCTTCTCCGAGCGAGCCTTTAGTCTTACCGTCGTACTCTGTATCCAGAACGCTCGCCGGTTGGTACGCGCCCGACAGGTATGCGTTGATTCGTGCGGTGCGCTCAAGCAGCGCGGAAGAACCGGGAACGAACCGGTCCGGAGCGGCAAGCATGGCTACCAGCGACTTGAATTCTCCATCCGAAAGGGCGGCAAAATTCCGGTGAAAATAGGTTTCGGCGGCGGCGGAAAAACCATAAATCGCGACACCGTTCACTTGCCCCAGGTATGCGGTATTCAGCAGCAACGCCAGTTGTTCTTCTTTCGACACCAGCGTATCGAATGCGTACCGGGCTATCAAGGTTTGGCGAATCTTGGCGATACCCTTCTGAAATCCGTCTGGAAAATATAACAGCTTGACCAAACCCTGGCTGATCGTCGTCATGCCCGCACCCGGTGTGTAGAGGTCCACCCCTTGGTGTTGGTAAAAGGCCGGATCCTCGATCGCCAGGAGCCATTGCAAACGTTGGAGCGGCAGATCCCGTAAGCTGATCCGTTTGCCGTGGGTTTGCCAGGCTAGGGCTAGAATTTTGGGCGTCTCGCTACGCGCAACACGGATTTCGTTGGCATAGTAGCCAGTCAACACAGTGCCGGAAAGCAAAAGCAGGACCGCGACAACACGCGTCAGTGGTCTAAAATTCACGCTGCACACCTAGAACCCTAGCGTCCGGATCCGCCGGTCAGTCATGCAATGTCCCGTCTAAGCCACGATTGATGCCTGGGCAATACCAGGCAAAGCAATCCTAGAAAGAAATAGTCGAGCATCTGATTGACGGAAGACCATTCTTGCAGGATGTAGTGACCGATGAGCAGGCTTAGCATGAAGGCGAACCAGCCATAAACGGCAAGTATTTTATGGCGATTGCTGAGAAGCACGCAGCCGAGTCCGATTTCGATGAACGGTATCGCGTACAAGTAAGCCTTGACCAGCCATGTGGGAAGCCGAATACGAAGGTCGCCTTGAAACAACCCCGCGTAGTATTCGAAAAAACCGCCGTGGCTGAAAAACTTGCTGGTGCCGGCAGTGAGCAGAATGATCGCCATCAGCACGCGAACGACGCGTTCGGCGTCTTTTAGAGTTGATTGTTCAATCATGGTAAGTCTCCAGGTGCTAAAAGATACGGCGCATCGACAATCGTCGCGGCAAATTTACCGGCATCCCAGTCGTTGTCCGGTTAGGCATCGTCGTTCTCACAATACCCCCAACGCTTTAAGCGCGCTTTTACCCAGTTCTAAACGCTTGCCGGCGTCGGCCGCATTGCGCATACCTATTTGCGTTCGGCGTCCGGCAAGGATGCGCAAGCGCCGTACAGACGCTGATTGACCCACTGGCTGTATCGCGCCTGCAACTGCAAATTTTCCAATGAATTCATAAGACCACTCCGCACTCTTGGTCTATGGTCCGCCGAAAAGCCTGTTGCAAGCGTTGGAATACCGGGCCGGGGCAATTTGGCAATGATCGCCAGTCGATACTGGCGACCGGAATCAGTTCCGCCCCGGTGCCGGTCAAGAAACATTCGTCGGCGGCGTAGAGGTCGTAAACGCCCAGCGGCTGCTCCCTGGTTTCGATGCCATTGTCTTGCGCCAACTGTAACACCAATTCTCGGGTGATGCCTTCCAGCGCGCCTTCGCTGCACGGCGGCGTCAGCAAGCGGCCGTCGCGGACGAGGAAGATGTTGTCGGCGGTGCCTTCGGCCACCCGGCCTTGGCCGTTGAGCAGTATCGCTTCGTCGGCGCCGGCATGGTTGGCTTCGATTTTGGCCAGAATGTGGTTCAAATAATTCAGGCTTTTGATGCGCGGATCGAGGCCGTCGGCCGGCAAACGGCGTACCGAGGACACGATTAACCTCGCCCCGGCCTGTTGTTCAGCGATTGCAATCATCGTCAACTGGTCGGCGATGGCGATGACATTGGGTAACACGCAGCTATTGGGATTCAAGCCCAGCGGTCCGGCGCCGCGCGTCACCATCAGGCGGATATAGCCGTCATCGTCGGCAAACGCTTCGATCAGTCGTTCGATCACGGCATTCAATTCTTCGGTGGAGAGTGGTATTGCCAGCGCAATCGCCCGCGCCGACAGCTGTAGCCGCTGCAAGTGCCGTTGCAGACGGAAGGCACGGCGCTTGTAAAAGCGTATGCCTTCGAACACGCCGTCGCCGTATAACAAACCGTGGTCGTTGACCGGAACGGTCGCCTGTTCTGTGGGTAGCAGTTGGCCGTTCAACCAAGTTACCGATTGCTTGACCATCGTATCCTCCTGAGCTGTTCTAATGAGTTGGTTGGAGGCGCTACTTTAGGCTATGATCCGGCAATCGATACAGATGCAAACTCTGTTAATTATATCGATACAATTTTAACCACAATTGAATTGTATCTGTTGCCAAGCGCCGAAACTGTATTGCTCGCCGCCATGAATCTTCGTTACGAAAACCTCGCCGAACATTTATATAACGCCATCGCCCAGAATCTGTACCGGCCAGGGGAACGCCTGCCCAGCGTACGCCAGCTTAGCCGGCAGCACCAAGTCAGCACCGCGACGGCGGTCAGCGCCTTGCGTTTGCTGGAGGATCAGGGCCATCTCGAAGCCAGGCAGCGTTCTGGCTATTACGTCAAACCGCGCCCACGCAGTTCGCTGCATGAACCAACGATGTCGGCACCGCCGCGCGAACCAACGCTGGTGACGGGTCAGGAATGGGTATTGCGTCTGGTCAAGGCCACCAACGATCCGAAGATCGTGCAATTGGGCGCGGCGGTGCCGGCGGCGGCATTTTTACCGACACAAAAAATGGCCCAGCTGTCGGCCAGTGTCGCCCGCCGTTACAGTCAGCGCATTGCCAATTACGAGTTCCCACCGGGTGAACCGGAATTGCGCCGACAAATTGCCAGGCGCATGTCGGAACAGGGCTGCCCGGTCGATCCCGACGACATCCTGATCACCAACGGCTGCCAGGAAGCGCTGACGCTAGCCTTGCGGGCGGTTACCAAGCCGGGAGACATCGTCGCCGTCGAATCGCCGACCTTTTACGGGCTGTTGCAAGTCATCGAATCGTTATCACTGCGCGCGATCGAGATTCCGACCCATCCGCGCGATGGCATCGCGCTGGACGCACTGCAACTGGCCTGCGAGCAATGGCCGATCAAGGCTTGTATCGCGGTGCCCAATTACAGCAACCCCTTGGGCTACTGCATGAGCGACGAACGCAAACGCGCGCTGGTAGAGTTGGTCAACCGCCATAAAATCGCGCTGATCGAAGACGATATATACGGCGACTTGGGTTTCGGCCCGCAACGGCCGGCTATGGCGAAAAGCTGGGACAGCGAAGGCCGGGTGTTGTATTGCTCGTCGTTTTCCAAATCGCTGTGCCCCGGTTTACGGGTGGGTTGGCTGGTGGCGGGACCGTACCTGGAGCAAACCGAGTACCTGAAATACGTCGGCAACTTGGCGACGCCGACTCACGCGCAATTGACGGTCGCGGAAATGCTGGCCAAGGGCGGCTACGAACGCCATCTGCGTCAAGCGCGCAACCAATACCGGCAAGCGGTGGACAGAATGACGGCGGCCATCGGCGCTTATTTTCCGCTCGGCACCCGCGTGACCCAGCCGGAGGGCGGCTTCGTGATCTGGGTGGAGTTGCCGGAAACGGTCGATGCGACGGCGTTGAGCCGGCGAGCATTGGAGCGAGGCATCAGCATCGCGCCCGGTCCAATGTTCTCGGCGACGCAAAAATACCGCAATTTCATCCGCCTGAATTGCGCGGTGGATTGGGACGAACGGGTCAATCAGGCCTTGGTCAGATTGGCGCAGATGGTCGGCGGGCAATGACCTGGGTTTTACTGCCCTCCCCTGCAATTCAAAGAGGCCTCATCGAACAGACGTTTGCACCAGAACAATCTGGTTCTAAGTCTACTCCGCTAATTTCAATGCGCTGGGCGACACGCCATATTGCTTTTTAAATACCCGGCTGAAATGCGCCAACTCGTTAAAGCTCCCACGAAAGGCAATCCGCGAAATCGTCAATCCCGCCGTTTGCCGTCGTGCGATCGCTTGATGGCAGCGCTCCAAGCGTCGCTGCAGAACATAGCGCATCAGAGATTGCTGTTCTTGTTCGAACAGGGCATTGATATAGTGCGGCGACGGTCCGACGGCTTGGGCAATGCCGCTTGCATTCAGCGCCGGATCGGCCAGTCGCCGTTCGACATGGCGTTTGATTTCCAGTACGGTAACGGCTTGAGACCGCGACGACTGGATAGCGTTAGGCCGAATCTCGGCCAACGCCAACAAGTCCAACAAGTCCAACAAAGTCTCGCACAAGCTGTCCAGTGCCGACTGATGAGTTGCGGCAAGCGGGCAGACCACGATTTCAAGAAGTCCGCGGCCACCTTAGCTGCACCAAGCCGATGGCCGTACACAAAAAACGAGACAGGCAACATTGCTAGTGGAACGGAGAAGAATGGCGTCCAAATCCGCTCCCGGCGGATTTGTCTTTTGGATACTTTTCTTTCGACTGCATGGATGCAGGAGGTAGAGCAATGCAGGAGCAATTGCCGAGGCCAAGCACAAATTCGTCTGGAACGAATTTGAACAGCCAATAGGCTGGCCCGCGGGGCGAAAACCAGGGATGGTTTTCGTAGCGAAAGAAACTCGGCTGTCGGGCCGAAACCCGACGTTAAAATCAGCTTCGCGTTAGCGAAACACAAGATAGATTTGCTTTCAATCCGCGTGGGCACAAACACCGTGCCCACCCTACGCGGCTAGGGCCGACCACCAGCGACATGCGGCGCCGAGTCATTTTTGCTCGACGCCGACCCGGCGATACTCGACGCCGAGTCTTTTTTGCCCGACGCCGAACCAACGATACTCGACGCCGAGTGTTTTTTGCCCGACGTCGACCCAACGATACTCGACGCCGAGTGTTTTTTGCCCGACGTCGACCCAACGATACTCGACGCCGAGTATTTTTTGCCCGACGCCGAACCAACGATACTCGACGCCGAGTATTTTTTGCCCGACGCCGAACCAACGATACTCGACGCCGAGTCTTTTTTGCCCGACGCCGAACCAACGATACTCGATGCCGAGTGTTTTTTGCCCGACGTCGACCCAACGATACTCGACGCCGAGTGTTTTTTGCCCGACGCCGAACCAACGATACTCGACGCCGAGTATTTTTTACCCGATGTCGACCCCGCGATACTCGACGCCGAGTCTTTTTTGCCCGACGCCGAACCAACGATACTCGATGCCGAGTGTTTTTTGCCCGACGTCGACCCAACGATACTCGACGCCGAGTGTTTTTTGCCCGACGCCGACCCGGCGATACTCGACGCCGAGTATTTTTTACCCGATGTCGACCCCGCGATACTCGACGCCGAGTGTTTTTCGCTCGGCCGACCAGCCGCGATTCAACCCCGCTCTTCCCAACCGGAGCCGCCCAAGCCACGCATTGGAGTACAAATCTAGATTTGTACTCCAATGCGACTATCTCACGGCGCCAAGCTCCGCAGCGAGAGATTGCAAGGCTGAGCGTATTGATTAAGCAACGTTACAATCGCGACGGGGTTGTCCCCTGATGCCGGGCCGAGACCCGACATTAAAATCAGTCGCGGCAAAGTCAACAACATGCGTACGATTACGCTACCGCTAATCGTACCTACGCGGGCTGATTGGGCAACGTTACAATCGCGACGGGGGTTGTCCCCTGATGCCGCGCCGAGCACCGGAGGGTTTGAGCGGATTTGCCCGTTAGGGGCGATGCAGGGATGCATCGCGTTTTTGGAGGGCTATGGATAGCCCTTCCAAAAACCCCGTTCAAACCCGCAGGAGCGCAGGATATAAGCGGCATGGGGTGGCCTTTTCTTTGGATACTTTCTTTTCGACTGCATGGATGCAGGAGGTAGAGCAATGCAGGAGCAATTGCCGAGGCCAAGCAAAAGAAAGAAACTCGGCTGTCGGGCCGAGACCCGACGTTAAAATCAGCTACGCGTTAGCGAAACACAAGATAGATTTGCTTTCAATCCGCGTGGGCACAAACGCCGTGCCCACCCTACGCAACTGGAACGAAAGGTTAGAGGACATAGGCCACCAACTTGGCGAGCCAGTAGAAAAGGAACGAAGCACCCACGAAGATGAGGGACCACACTGCCGCCAATACGGCCTTGCTCGGTTGTGGCATTGGGATGACGTTGAGAATCTTCGCAAAGCCTTCATCAGACTTGGTGCTTGCGTTAACTTGGTTCCAAGTGAGCGGCGGGAAGTAGAGATAGGAAACGGTGACTTGCTCCTTTGCGACCAGCACGGGGATGAGAATTTCACCCGCCCCCTCGGGGTTTCGTTCAATTGTGTACTGCACAGGCGGATGAACTGTGACATTGGGAGGAAGCACTGTATGCGACAGGCGGACGTTGTGTGCCGCTTTACGGCCTGCGTTTCTCACCACAACGCTGTGGGCGTGAACAACCGTTCGTTTCTCGTCTTGCAGCGTGAAGGATGAGACGTGGCCGATGAATGACACGAGCCTAGCTCGGGCCTCCGTGTAGTGCTTGAACAGGGCGCCCAGGACGAGCGAGAGAACTGGCCCAATGATCTTTGCAATTGTGTCGGCATCAAAAATCACGGTGATGTCCTCTAACTAGTTATTAGATAGTTCTGTATTTCACACGCTACGCCGTGAAACACCAAATCAAATCCATTCTAACAAACCGACCAAGCGCGCGACAGCCCCAACGCTCAAACCCCATTCAATCCCCCAAACCGCCTTATAATCCAGCCACAAAAATCCCGCCGGAGACCGCCATGCTCAAACACGCCAACGCCTGGAAAGACCGCTTCCCGGAATTCGCCGGTTGCCGGGACGCGGTGGTGGAACAATTAATGGAGGCGGCGACGCTGGTGACGGTGCCGGCGGGGCAGCAGGTGTTTTATCCGGGCAAGACTTGCGAGCATTATTTGTTGCTGCTGTCCGGCAGCGTCAAGGCGCAGATTTTGTCGGCCGACGGCCGCGAGGTGTTATTGTACCGGGTGTTGCCGGGCGACTCCTGCGTGCTGACCACCTCCTGCCTGCTCGGCGACAGCCAGTATCCGGCCGAGGGTTACAGCGAAACCGACGTTAGCGCCTTCGCGATTCCGGCCCACGTGTTCCACCGCTGCCTGCAGCAGTCGGCGTTCTTCCGCGAATTCGTGTTTCGCAATTTCTCGACGCGGCTGGCCGACGTGATCAAGCGGATGGCGGCGCTGAGTTTTGCCAGCATCGACCAGCGCCTGGCGCAAACCCTGTTGGCGGCCGACGGCCCCACGATCCACAAAACCCATCAGGAACTGGCGCTGGAATTGGGTTCGGTGCGGGAAGTGGTATCCCGACACTTGAAGCGCTTCGAAAGCCTGGGTTGGTTGAATTTGCAGCGCGGCAGCATCGAAATCGTCGACGCCGCCGCGTTGCGGGGATTGCTGACCGGCGGCGACTAATCGTCGCGCTGTTGGCGTTGTTCGTTGCCCAGCAATTGGATGAAGATAAAACCCAGTATAAAACCCAAACCCGCCGCCAACATCAGCGGCAATGCGAACGGAATGTCGTGCGGATCGCGCAGATTCATATGCAAAATGCTCTCGGCAAAACCGAAGATCAAGTCTCTCATAGCCATTACCTACCGTTTTTAGTTATCGGAACGCCCGCGATACCGGCTGGCGGCGGCGGACGATGCCAATGTAACCCTGGGCTTAATGGCGATCAGTGACTAAGTCACCGAGGCGGAATACAAATCTAGATTTGTACTCCAATGAGTCGCTGGCACCGGTTGCCGGCTTTGAGTTTGTTGTCTTCTTTCGACAATGCGTTGCCGCCAACCCAACGGTCGTGAATTCCAGCCTTGATTAGGGCTTAATACCGCCAAACCGCATCCATTTTTAGCGGGCATCAAAGCTTGGATGTGCAACTCAGGATTTGTATTCCCGCTAATCGTCCCGATCTTCCGGCAAATTCAGGCTACGATAACCGGCGTGCTCGGTAAATTGCCTGGCCAAACGCTCGCGCCCCAAACTCGCCAAGGTTTGACCAAAACTGGAATACGGGTAGTCCTCCAAGCGGCTCGCGTAACCGTGCTTAACCGGGTTGTTCAGCAGATAATTCAAGCGCACGTAGTAGTCGCGTTCGTCGCGCGGGCAGTAGTCCCAATAGTTCCACCAAATCGGTAATTCGGAATGTTGGCGGTCCAGGATATAGCGGGCCGACAACACGTGGAGTTTGCGGAAGATTTTCGGCAAGTCGCTCCCAAGAGCGCTGGTCGCCGTCAGATGGTAGTGGTTGTCGAGTATCACCCAGTGTTCAAGTTGCCAAGCTTTTTCGGCCAGACAATCCCGCATGGTTTCCAACAAATATTGCTTAACGTCGTGGTCTCGCAGTAGCGGCCGCCTTCGATAAATCGCACCAGTGACGAAATATTGCGCGCGATCGAGTTGTAAATGCGCCGGCGCGTGTCGACCTTTCTTAAACATCGGCTTCAACTCCCCGGAAAGTCCTCTTCCGAGTCTAACGAAATTTATCGGTAGTACAAATCTAGATTTGTACTACGGGAGACGGACAACCGGACCAAGAACCAACATATTTAGAGTGTGGACTAGGCGGATGGCGAAAACTTATCGCAGGCGCGATAAACGCCAAGCTTCGCAACCTATCAGCCGGCGAACCCAACTGGACTTGCACTCCGAAACGCCGCTCTCGTCGAAAAGTCCGCTAATTTTCGGCTAGCGCGTTTCCAGTTCAGTCGGTTTTATCCGCCAAAGCAAGCGTCGTGCTTGGAGTACAAATCTAGATTTGTACTCCGGCTAACGGACAACCAGACCCCGAGCCAACATCTTAAGAGAATGGACTAAGCGGATGGCGAAAACTTATCGCAGGCGCGATAACCCCAGAAGCTTTGCAACCTATCAGCCGACGCCCCCATCTGGAGTTGCACTCGGAAACGCCGCTCTCGCCGGAAAATCCGCTATTTTTCTGCTAGCGAGTTCCCGGTCAGTCGGCTTTGTCCACCAGAGCAAGCGTCGTGTCATGGAGTACAAATCTAGATTTGTACTCCGGGAGATGTCCAGGTGTGCCTACCTGAAACTATCTCCGCGCAGCTAACCCTAACGATATAGACCTAGAAAAACGCTTGACGGATGGCTGTGGCCTAACCAATGCCGCGATCAACTCAAAGCCGCCAAGCGACGCAGGCAATTTGCCGGAGTACAAATCTAGATTTGTACTCCCGATTTTTTGCAGGACGCCCGCCAGCCGCCCATCCAAAACGCCGCCGCCATCGCCGCGTAGCCTGCGACGAAGGGCCAGGTCGTGGCCGGGCCGTAGGCGTTGACGATGGCGCCGCCGGCGATCGCGTAGCCGTGCATCAGGCCGGTGGCGCTGATCGCGGCGGCGGCCAGCGCCCAATAAGCGGCGGCGCGGTAGCGGGCTTCGATTAAACAGACCGTCAGCGCCGACCAAATCATCGACGTGAAAATAAAACCGCGTTCCAGCGCCATCAAACCGGCGATCGGCAACTGTTGCGTCAACGCGGTCAAGCCGACCGTTTCGACGTTGGCGCCGGCGGCACGCAAGCCGCTTTCCAACATCAACAGGCCCCAGCCCGCCAGGGCCGGGAAGAAACCGACCACGACCGCCGGGGCATGGTCGGCCGGCGTGGCCTGAAAGGCTTGGGCGGCGATGGTGATGCCTATCCACAGCAAAATAGCCGCGCCGGCCTCGACCGGCACCAACGCCGCCACCCAGCCGACCAAGCCCAACAGACACAGCATGGTGATAGCGACGCCGTTGGCCACCGAATAGCCGGCGCCGGCGCCCATCTTTTTCCAGCCGGGATGACCGATGTAGATCGTGGTCGGAAACACGCTGCCGCAGCAGGCCGCCGCGATTGTGCCGACGCCGTTCATCGCCAGCGAGCTACGCACGCCGAAGCGGTCGCCGGCCGCCTCGGCGCTTTCCAGATTTTGCAGCGAGCCAATCAGGTTGAACAAGCCCATCGGCACGATGACCGGCAGAAATTGCAGCAAATAGTTCGAGAAAGTCGCTTCCAGCAAATCGCCGAGGTACAACGCCGGCCATTGCGGATTCAGCGCGAACGCGGCGTTCAACGCGGCGGCATCCATCCGCCCCAAGCCCCAAGCCAACCCGGTGCCCAACACCACCGCGACCAGACCGGCCGGCACGTCGAAAGGTAGGCGCAATCGGCCGATGTACTGCAGCAGAATCACCGCTAGCGGCAGCAAGCCGACCAAGGGCTGGGCGAATATCCGAAAGCAAAAATCCATGGCAATGAACGTGATTGCGATGCCGGCCAGCGTCGCCAGCAGGGCCGCGCGCGGCGTGATGCGCTTAACCCAGCCGGCCAGAAAGGCGCCGGCCAGCTCAATGACGCCGGAACCCAGGCAGGCCGCCAAACCAACCCGCCAGGCCAATTCGGCGTCGTGGCTTTGCTCCAACACCGGCTTCATCACGAACAACACGTGAGCGAACAAGGACACGGTGTTGACGCCGTAGGGCAGCGCGGTCACTTGCGCTTGGCCGGTCGCCAACGCTAGCCGGCGCGCCTGCCAGGCGTAAAAGCCATTGCCGACCAGCAGACTGACCGCGACGCCGGGCAAAATCCGCCCAAACACCAGTTCGCCCGGCATTTGCAGCAGGTTGCCGCACAGCACCACGATCAGGATCAGTTGAATCAGGTTATCGACAAACAGGCCGAAAAAGCCGTCCAAATCGCCGGCCCGCCACCAGCGGAACGACGTGTGCGCATCGCTTGGCATCGTAGTTCCGGCTTAACTTTGAAACGACAGCCGTTCGCCGTGTACGCCGCGCCAATCCAGCGAGAACGCCTCGACGGCCCGGTCGGTGGCCGGCGCGGCCAACATGGCACGGGCGATGTCCGGCGGCAGCGTTACCGACGCGACGCCGAGCTTCAAGACCTGCAAGACCTGCTGGACGTTTTTGAAGCTGGCCACCAGCAATTTGCTCGGCAAATGGTAACGGTCGATCAGCGCTTGCAAGTCGCCCACCACGCCGAGGCCGTCCTGACCCAGGTTGTCGATCCGGTTCAAATACGGCGCCAGATAGTCCGCACCGTTCAGCGCCGCCAACCAGCCTTGCTGCACGCTGTAAATCGCGGTCGCCAATACCGGAATGTCGTGCTGCCGCTTGATTTGCTTGATCGCGGCCAGACCAGGCGCATGCGCCGGTATCTTGACGACAATGTCGTAGGGCAATGCCGCCAGTTCGAGCGCTTCCGCGACCATGGCTTCGGTCGTCACCGCCACGACTTGTACGTGTACCCGAAGCTGTCCGCGGAAAATATCGGCCAGGGCCGGCAGCCATTGCTGCAAGCCTTGACCGCTACTGGCCAGAATAGTCGGATTGGTCGTGACACCAGCCAGCGGCAAGCTGGCGGAGAGAGCGTGAATCGCGCCCAGATCGGCGCTGTCTAAATAAAGTTCGAACATAATCGCAATCCGTGACAGTCAAAACAGCTTGCGATTATTGAGAATGCCGGCCGGGAAAGCAAATCGGCGGCAATCCGGCGATCACCCCGCGCGGCGGCGGACCAGTAACAACGGCAGGCCGGCGGCGAACAACCCGGCCGCGGCCGGCAACGGCACCGGTTCCAGATTGGCGGACAGGCTCAAACTGTCGATGGCGATCGTGGCGTAGCCCGGAATGTCGTACCAGTCGTAAACCGGGGTTTCGACTTGCATCCGTTCGTAAACGTCTTGAAGCGGGCAACCGTCTTCCTGGCAATTCGGATCGCTGTATTCGGTGCCAATGTATACCGACACCCATTCGGTGGTGTAGCCGACGATTTGCTCGTAAGCCTCGACCTGGGTCACGGCCAGTATCGAAGCGGTGAACTGATTGGCCGGCGCGCCGCCGACGCCGAAACCGTGGTTCCCGAATAGGTCGTCGACCGATCGCACGTCGCCGGACAGATTGAGATAAGCCGACGAATAAGCGTTGCCCTGAAACGAATACCGGCCGGTGAACGCCACGTTGTAGCCGCTAATCCGGTAGCCGGCCTTCGGCGCGAAATTGAATTTCAGATCGATCGAACCGAGCCCTGCCACGCCGTTGTCGGTCAAGCCGTGGGTATCGTCGTAGACTTGCATCCGGCCGCCGAAGTCCACTTTAAAACCGTTGGCGATCGGCATGATTGCCAGTTCGGCGGCGGGGATCGGCGTGACTTGCACGTTCCCGCTGGCGTTGGCGCCGTCGTCAGCGATCGAAAACAAAAATTCGTCGGCGTCGAAGCGCAGTTCGGCGGTCCCGACGTCCCAGACGGTTTGACTGGCCAGAGCCGTATTGGTCAGGCCGAATCCGGCCATCGCCGCCAATCCCAGCCATTTGAAAGATTTGCGTTGCATCGTCATTCCTCCCCAAAAAAAGATCATCGCGACGGCGACGGAATGCCCGGCCGACGGCGGCAAGCGCCGCGATACCCTTAATCAACGAAAGGTAGTTTGCAAACTAAGCGGCAAAAGACGCCTTGCCACGATAGACCGATAGCGGATCGCTGTAAACCCGGTTTTTTCCTTTTCTTGCCCGATTGGCGATCCGGCAATCGGCGTTAGCGCGCCGCCGCCTGCTCGAAATCGACCCGGCTATGGCCGAGCACGGTGCCGGTCGCGAAAGCCAGATCGACCAGCGCCACCTGATAATCGCCGACCGCCCTGACCTCGCGCAATTGCGCCTCGCCCAGCCGGGTCAGGGTTTCCAGTACTTCGGTCATCGTTCGCAAGCCTTCCCGAAATTGCTTGAGTTCGGCGTCGTAATTCAAGCCGGCCAACAGCACGTTTTGCCGCGCGGCCAATATGCGCCGCCAGTTCTGGCCCAACACGTCCAGCGCATCGTAAATCTCCCGGCGCACGCTGAGTTCGCGCAATTGCTTGGTGGTCAAGCGTTGCAGACGCTCCTGCACCGCCTTGTCCAGACGGGCGCGGCGCAATTCATTGGTCAACGGAATTTCCATCCGCAAGCCGACCGACCAGTCGGAATAGCGTCCGCTCAGGGTTTGATCGAAGGCGCCGTTGATCGAACCGGTATCGCGCCCCAAGCCGGCATATTGATAATCCAGCATGAACATCGGCAAGGTCTGATTTTCCAGGTAATCGATTTTGGTGGCGTCGGCGGCCAGCTTCAATTCCAGTTCCAGCAACTCCAGCCGCCCGTCCAAGGCCCGCGCCGCCAATTGTTCCCGATCGAAGCCGAATTCCAACAAGGTCGGCTCGGTTTCCGGGATCAAGACCGTCGGCGAATCCAAATCGAGATTGGCATCGTTCAACAGCAGCTTGAGCTGGCGTTGCCGGGTTTTCAGCGTGGTTTCGGCGACGATCAAGGTTTCCAGCCGCTCGGCGACGCCGATCTCGGCGCGATTGATTTCGACCGCGGCGGTCAAACCTTCGCCGACCCGTTTTTTGACCATCGCCAGATTGCCGGCGGCATTTTCGTATTGCTGGCGGCGCACGTCCAACTCGCCCCAGGCGACGTAGAGACTCCAATACGCCCGCTCGACCGCCGCCAGCACCCGAATCGCCTGCAAGCGGGTTTTGACATCGACCGCCTGTTGTTCGTAGCGGGCGATGCGGATGCCGGCCACATTGTTGGCGATGCCGGCGTCGCGCAGCAACGGCTGGCTGATCGAAAAGCGCAGCGCATTGCGGTATTGGTCGGAAGCCACGCCGCGATATTGCTTCTTGGCGTCGAACGGCGCGCTAATGGTGACCTTGGCGCCGGTACGCAGCGGTATCACCACGCCGGCCTCCAGTTCCAAGCCTTCGGTGCGTTGGGCAATCGCGGTCAATTTATCGGTTTCGTTTTTCAGCGGCGAGTCGGCGTCGCTGGGCGTAAAGGTCACGACATCCAAATTCTCGGCCGGGGTGTTCTTCTGGCCGTACTTGGCCTTGGCGAAGATCAAATCGTCGAATTTGGCTTGTTCCTCGCTGACCGCCAATTGCGCCAGCTTGGGGTCGATTTGAGCAATTTTCAGATCCAGATTGTTTTCCAGCGCCAAGCCGCGCACCGCCGCGATCGACAGGCGCCGGCTGGCTTCCGGCTCGGCGGCCGGCCGCTCGGGTCGGGGCTGCACGGATTTGGGCGGCGCTTTGGGCAAGTTGGTAACCAAGCGTTCCTTGAAGCGCGGCAAAGCCTGTTCGACGGTTTGCGGCGGCGCGGCGGACAGCGCCGGCAAGTTCAATCCTTGATCGGTTTGCAGCCGCTCCTCGACGCGTTTGGCCAGTCGGCGGTCCGGGGCGGTATCGAAATAGCCGGCGCAGCCGCCCAGCGCGAGCAGCAAGACTAAGCCGCTAAGCGCCGGGCAGACGTTTGGGAAGCCAAGGTAGTGAGTTCGCCGCCTGCTCATTTCAGCTTCTGCCTGACCAGATCGTTGATCGGCGCCTCGACGGTCAATTGCGGCGGAAACGCATTCAACTGGCGCCACAATTCGTAGGCCATCGTCACCCGATTCAACAATATCCAACCCTTGACCCGCACGCCTTGGCGCAAAAAGCGCTCGCTGGGCCATTCGCGGTCGGCCGGGTCCGGTATCACCAGAACCCGGAATTTGCCCTTGCCGTCGTCGCTGGCGTCGACGAAGGCGACGCTGCCGCCGAAGGTACCGACCGCCACTTCCGGCCAACCGGCAAACTGCAAGGCCGGCCAGCCTTCGAATTGCAGGCGGGCGTGGCGGCCGGGCGTGATCAACGCCGCGTCGTTGCCGTCCACCCACAATTCGACGGCCTTGACGTCGCGGTCCGGCACCAGCACCAACAGCGGATCGCCCTGGCGCACCAAGTCGCTCTGCGGATTGGCGAGCAGGCGCAACACACTGCCCCCGCGCGGCGCGGTAATCGATTGCGATTGTTGGCGGGACACATCGACTTCGGCCTTTAACAGGCTGGCGCGGCCGTCCTCGAGTTCGCTCTGGGTTTTGTTGGCCGCCGCGCTGGCCGAATCGATGCGGGCCTGGGCGTCGGCGCGAATCCGGCCGATCTCGGCTTCGGCGGCGCGCTGCTCGGCCAGCGCGCCTTCCAGACTGGCTTGGGCGCTGTTCAGACCGCGCCCGGCCACGACGCCGTCGCGCTCGGCCAGTTCGAACTCGCGTTGCGACACCAAGCCGTCGCCGAGCAAACGTTGCAGACGCTCGCGCTGCAAACTGGCGGCGTCCAGCGTGGCGCGGGCCGAAGCGATCGCCTCGGCGGCGGCGCGGGCGCGTTGTTTGGCGACGTCGAGCCGATATTGCGCGGTCGCGACCTGCAAATCCCGAGTAGCTTGCAGATTGTCGAGCTGCAACCGGTAGGCGTTCAACTCGTCTTGCTTGGCGGCCAATTTGGCGGCGGCCGCGTCGCGTTGGCCGGCCAGGCGCTCCAACAACCTCGGATCGACATCGGCGATATCCAGCAACACTTCGCCGGACTTCACCTTGTCCCCTTCCTTGACATGCCAGGCCACGATACGGCCGCCGACCGGCGCCTCGACGGTTTGCTGACGCTCCAGCGGCGCGAACGCCGACACTCGCCCGCTGGCGTGGATGTTTTGCTGCCAGGGCGTCACCAACAAGGCAGGCGGCGTCAGCACGAACACCCAGACGCATGCCCGCGCCCAACGCCCGACCGTCCTCGGCGTATGCGCGGCCGCCAGGGCCGACAAGCGGTTATGCCATTCGTCCATCGCCCTCTCCTCCCCACTCGATGACGCGCGCCAGACCGCTTGCCACCGCCGGCACGCCGGTCGTCACGATCAAAGTCCACGGCGCGTCGGCGGCGCACAAAGTCGCCAACACCGCGTCGCGCCAGTCCTGGCTCATGTCGTCAAGCAAGCCGTCCACGATCAAAATGCCGGGCCGACCGACCATCGCCCTGGCCAGCAGCACCAAATGGCCTTGCGCGGCCGACAGTGGCGCGCCGCCCACCGTCAACTCGGTGGCCAGCGCGTCGAGCGCCGCGTCGTAGCCGAAGCGCGTCCAACCCAAGCGCTCCAAGACCTGCCTGACCGCCTCGGCGTCGATATCCGACCGGCCTAGCCGCACGTTCTCGAACAAGGTGTCGGCCACCCACTCCGACCGACCCACCAGCGCGACCCGGTCCCGCAAATTTTCCAAGCGCAAGCGTCCCAATTCGACGCCGCCGATTTCAATCCGGCCGCTAGCCGCCGGCCTTAAGCCGCACAGCAGTTCGACCAAGGTGGTCTTGCCGGCGGCATGTCCGGCCAGCAGCGCGACTTTTTCGCCGGCACCGATCGCGAAGCTCAAGTCCTTGAAAACCGGCCGGCGCTGGCCGTAGGCAAAGCCGAGCCGGGTCACGTTCACCGCCAACGCGCCGGCCGCCGGCAAGGCCTCGCCATCGCCGCGCTCCAACGGCAAGTCCAGTAGATGACCGATTTTATCGGTCCCCGCCATCAGATCGTAAAACCCTTCCAGATGCTTGCCGAACTTGATCAACGAAATCAATGCCGAAGACACGATCAATTCGGCGGCCACCAATTGCCCCAAGGTCAAATGCCCGTCGATCACCAGATAACCGCCCAGCGCCAACAAGCCGGTGCTGGCGACGGCGTACAAGGCCAACGAACCGACGATTTGGCGCAGCAACACCCGAAAGTGACCGCGCTTGGCGTCCAGATAGCTCAGCGACAACTCGTCGGTCCGCTGGACCGCCCAGCGCGGCCCGCCGGAAAATTTGAAAATCTGCTGATTGGCGGCCACGGTTTCCAGCCAAGCCACCAACGCGTACTTGGTAATGGATTCCTGAACTGCGGTTTTCACGCCGCCCCGCCCCAATACAAACACGATCAAGCCGATCAGGAACAGCAATACCACATCGAAGGCCAGCAGGAACGGATGATAAAACGCCAGCATCAGCAAACCCACGCCGGTTTGCACCAGCGTGCTCAAGCCGTCCAGCAACAAGGCCGAACCGGCCTTTTGCAAGGTCAGCACGTCGAAAAAACGGTTCACCAATTCGGCGCCGTGGTGAGCGTCGCCGGTTTCGCGCCGCACTCGCGGCAAGCGGTGGGCCAGATCGCTGGCCAGGCGCACGAACACCCGGCGCTGAACGATTTCGACCAGATAGGCCTCGAGTACGTGAACCGCCCCGGCGAAAGTCAGAAAGAAAAACAGGATGACCGCCAACACCAGTAGAGGTTGGCCCATGCCGCCCATCGCCACGGTGTTGACCAGTGCCTGCACCGCGACCGGCGACGCCAGGGCCAGCAAGCCGGAGCCCAAGGCCAGCCCCAGCACCAGCCAAAGATCGGGTAAATCGGCGCGCAGCAACTCGACCAAACGCCGCCAAGGCGGCAGATGGCCGTGGCCGTCGGGACTCACCGCGTTGGCCAAGGGCGCCCTGGCTTGTATCAGCCACCACCCGGTCGAACGGTCGCCGCTCAAGCCCAGCAAGCCGGCGACCTCGGCCGGCTTGATCAAACGCTCTTCGACGGCGTCGCCGTGAATCAGCGCGACCCGCACCGAACCGGCCCGAAAGCCCGACAACACCAACCACCCCTCCCGCTCGGCCAGTTCGGCCAGCAACGGGGTTTGCGGCGCCGAGGTTTCGGCGGCGGCGTTCGGCGTGAGTACCGCCGGCTCGAGACGCAGACCCAAACGGTCGGCGAGTTCGGTCAAATTCGCCGGCGGGTCCGGAACCGGTCCGGTTTCCGGCAGCGCCAACAGTCGGCTCAAAAATGCTTGTAAGGTCCGCATCGTTTCACGAGTCCTGATGGATTGACGAATCGGCAGGTGCCGGCCCCATTAAAGTCGTTCGAACGCGCGCGCCGATCCCAAGACCGTATCCAGCCGGGCAACTCCCGCAGCCACGTTTCATGATGGCCGACGCGACATCACCGCCGTTACTGTCAAGTGAACATCAACAGCGTTGAGCCGAGTGCGCCGAACACCAAGGCCGAGCGCGCCAAGGCCGGCCAATACGCCCGCCCCGCCGAGTTTGCCCGCCAACGCACCGCCAAATCGCGCCGCCAGGCCAGTGCGGCCAGATACGCGGCCCGTGCGACCCGCCACGATCCGTAACCGATCGCGACGATGCCCAGCCAAAACACCGTGATTTCCGCTTGGCGCGGCGATAAGCCGAAGGCGGCCTCCAACCAATGCTCCAACAGCCACTCGACGATTTCTATCGCCACGTGCACGCCGTGGCCGATCAGCGGCAACAGCGTATCGCCGAAGCTCAACATCACCAGCGCGGCGACGAAGTAGGCCAAACGCCGGCCGCCATAACGGCGCTTCGCGGCCGCGTAGGCATTCGCCAAGACGCCGGTCGATCCACTAACGATTTCGTTAATCATGCTGCCTCCCTAACGACTGTCGTGGCGCCGGCCAGCCGCCGCGAAATTAGCCGGTGTTGCGCATGCCGGCGGCGATCGCGTTGATCGTGCGCAACAGCGGATTCAGCCAAGGACTGTCGCCGGCGCCGGCATCGTCTTCTCGCACCTTGCGCAGCAGGCAGACCTGCAAGAAATTCAATGGCCCCAGATAAGCGTCGCGGCGGCGCAACGAGTCGGCCAAGCTAGGGTTATCGGCCAACAGCCTATCGATTTGCGCCACATCCAACACCCACTCCACGCAACGTTGATACTCGCCGGCGATCAAGCCGTACACGCGTTTGCCGGTTTCCGGGTCCACGCACAAGCCGGCGTATTCCCGCGCCAGTTCCATGTCCGACTTGCTCAAGGCCATCTGAGCGTTGCTGAGCAAATTGCGAAAAAACGGCCAGTCGCGGTACATCGTTCGCAATTGCTCCAGCCGCTCGCTTCGACCGGCGCACCAGGTCGATACGCTGAGGCCGACGCCGTACCAAGCCGGGAAGGTTTGCCGCGACTGGGCCCAGGCAAATACCCAGCCAATGGCCCGCACCGACTCTTTGGAGCGGTCCTGTTTCTTGCGGTGCGACGGCCGCGAGCCGATGTTCAAGCGGCCGATTTCGCCGACCGGCGTCGATTCGTAAAAATAGTCCAAAAAGCCCGGCGTGCGCTCGGTCAAATCCCGATAACTTTGTTCGCCTATCCTCGCCAACTCGTCCATCACCGCCAAATTTTCCGGGTTATCGGGGGGGACCGGTTGCACCAGACTGGCGCTGGCCTTCAACAAACCGGTCACGCCCATCGTCAGTTCGTAAATCGCGGTTTCCATGTTGTTATAGCGATAGAACAACACCTCGCCCTGCTCGGTAAACTTGATCTGACCGCGCACGCTGTCGGCGGGTTGCGCCAGAATCGCTTCGTGGGTCGGACCGCCGCCGCGGCCAACCGTACCGCCGCGGCCGTGAAACAAGCGGCAGCGGATGCCGCGCCGATCGCAAATATCGACGATGCGGCGTTGCGCCCGGTACAAGCCCCACGCCGAAGCCAGGATGCCGCCGTCCTTGCACGAATCGGAATAGCCCAGCATGATTTCCTGACGACGGCCGGAGGCCTTCAGCAAGGTCAGGTAAGTCGGCGAATCGAACAAGTCGTTCAATACTTCCTCGATCCGGTTCAAGTCGTCTATCGTCTCGAACAGCGGGCTGACGCCGATATTGCAGTACCAATGACCTCGGATCCGACCAACCAAGCCGCACTGGGCGGCCAGTAACATCACCTCCAAAACGTGACTGGCGTGGTGGGTCATCGATATCACGTATTCGCCGAAGCAGTCCGGACCGATCTCGCGCCGGCTGCTGGCCATCACTTCGAACAAGGCCAGGGTTTCGCGGGTTGCCGACGGCAACGCGCCCGGATCGAACATCAAGCCGCCCGGCGCGGCGATCGCCTCGCCGAGCAATTGCAAGCGATCCTCCTCGTTCATCGCCCGATAATCGATGCCCAAGGCCGCGCCGAGAATATCGGCCACCGCCTCGCTATGCCGGGTCGATTCCTGGCGCACGTCCAGATGCATCAAATGAAAGCCGAAGGTATCGGCGAGGCGAATCAGGTCGTGCAATTCCAGTTCGGCGATATTGGCGTCGCCGTGGTTGCGCAGCGACCGGTCGATCAGACGCAAATCGCGCAGGAATTCGGCCACGCTGGGATAGGCGTGGCAATCGGCCGGTTCCGCGTCGCCGCGCAAGCGCCTGGCAATGCGTTCCAAGCCCTGCTCTATCCGGTATTTGACGATGGTCAATTTATGGCGGTAGGGCTCTTGCAGATAAGGCCGCGCCAATTCGGCCACCGCCGGCCCCAATGCGGTGCGGTCGGCTTCCAGACTGGCACTGAATTCGCTCGTCAATTCGCACAAGCCGTAGGAATGCGACAACTGGCCGCGCAACGCATCGAGACGCCGCGCATACTCCAGCAGGATCGCTTGCGCTTGCAGCCGTAGCGCCAGCACCGTGGTTTCCGGGGTGACGTTGGGATTGCCGTCGCGATCGCCGCCTATCCACGATCCGAACTTCAAGAAACTGGGAATCCGCGCGCCGGCGGCCGCTTCCTCGCCGTAGACATCGACCATCGATTCCTCGAAATTCCGGTAAACCTTGCTGGTCGCCTCGAACAGCGACAGCGGAAAATAAAACAGGCCGGTATCGATTTCGTCGACCACGCCGGGCTTGCGACCGCGCACTTCATCGGTGCGCAACAGCAACTGAATCTGCGCCTGCAAGCGTTCCAATGCCGCCTTACGGCCCGGACCCTGCCGGCTGCCGTCAATCTGTTCGTGGGTCAAAAACAAATTGCGCAACGCGCCCTTGACGGTGCGGCGCTTGGCCTCGGTCGGATGGGCCGTCATCACCGGCAAATACAGCAAATCAGCCAACAAGGTCTGCACTTGCTCGGCGCCGATGCCGGATTCCTTGAAGGTACACAAGGTGTCGTGGAACGAGCCCGGCCAGAAATGCCCGGTCTGGCGCTGGCGGCGCTGGCCTAGCGAATGCGACTCCTCGGCGATGCTCAACAGGCTGAAATACTGGTTGAACACTCTGACCACCTGACCGATTTCGTCGGCGTCCAAGCGCTCGACGACATCCTGCAGGGGCTTGCGCCGGGCCGGCGTGTTGTCGCGCATCAGCGCGGCGAAGCGTCGCTGCAATTGCGCGACGGATTCCTCCACATCGCGTTGGCCTTGGTGTTTCAACACTCTGGTCAACATCGAACTCAGCAAACGAATCGAGCGGCGCAGTTGTTTATCGTCGGTATGTTTAGTCACTTAAGTCTCCATCATGGTCAGCGGTTACCGCATCGAGCAGCAAAAAGCGGGCCGGCCACTTTGTCGATAGCGTAACGCTAGTCTTTGGTATTGTTAAATAGAAAGATTAGAATAAATACATCGAAAATTTCTATGTAAAGGCCATGCAGGAACGCATCAATTACCAGCATTTGTTTTATTTTTGGCATGTGGCCCGCGAAGCCAGCATCACTCGGGCCTGCGAAAAATTGCATCTGGCTCAGCCGACCGTCAGCGGCCAACTGGCGGTATTCGAACAAGCCATCGGCGACAAGTTGTTCTTCAAAAGCGGCCGCAAGTTGCTGCTAACCGATACCGGGCGGGTGGTGTTTCATTACGCGGACGAGATATTCACGCTGGGCCGGGAACTGACCAATACCTTGAAAGGCCTGCCGACCGGGCGAGCCTGGCGCTTGACGGTCGGCGTATCCGACGCATTGCCCAAGTTGGCAGTGTACCGGCTGATCGAACCGGTTTTCCGCTTGCCGGAACCGGTCCAGATTCATTGCTACGAAGACAAGGCCGACCGGCTGTTGGCCGAGATTGCCGTGCAAGGCGTCGATTTGGTAATGTCGGATACGCCGCTGACCCCGGCCAGCGGCGCCAAGGCCTTCAACCACTTTCTGGGCGAATGCGATGTCAGCGTGTTCGGCAGTCCCGGCTTGGCGGCGACTTATCGGGATCGCTTTCCGCGCTCGCTGACCGGCGCGCCGTTCTTGCTGCCGACCGGCAATACCGCGCTGCGGCGCTCGTTGGACTTATGGTTCGACGCCAACGGGATCAGTCCCAACATTCAGGCCGAAATCGAAGACAGCGCGCTGCTGAAGACGTTCGGCGCCGGCGGCGCCGGCCTGTTCGTCGCGCCGAGCGCGGTGGCCGGCGAAATTTGCCGGCAATACGGCGTCGAGGTGTTGGGCCGGATCGAAACGGTGCTGGAACGTTTTTACGCGATCACGCTACGCCGCAAACAGCAACATCCGGCCGTCACCGCGATCCTCGACCACGCCAGGGACGGCTGGTTGTGACGGCGTCTTATTCGCCGTCGCGGTATTGCTCCGCTATCGCCTCGAAGCGGCCTGCCAGCGCCGTCATCGCATCGGTGACGTCGGGATCGAACTGACTGCCGCGCCCCTCCCAGATCAATTTCACCGATTCGGCATGGCTGAAGGCCGGCTTGTAAACCCGCTTGGTAGTCAGTGCGTCGTAGACGTCGGCGACCGACATCAACCGGGCGCTAATCGGAATGCTATCGCCGCGCAAACCGCGCGGATAGCCGTTGCCGTCCCAACGCTCGTGATGGCAATAGGCAATATCGGCCGCGCACTCCAGGAATGCCCCCTCGCCGTCGCCGAATTCGCGAGCCGCCGACACGATCGCGTCGCGACCGGCCTCGCAATGCCGTTTCATGATCACCCACTCGGCATCGGTCAATTTACCGGGCTTCAGCAACACCGCGTCGGGAATCGCCACCTTGCCGATGTCGTGCAGCGGCGCGGTTTTGTACATCAACTCGATGGTTTCGTCGTTCAAGCAATTTCGGAACCGCGGGTGGCCGCGCAGGGCTTCACCCAGTTCGCGCACATAATTTTGGGTGCGCCGGATGTGATTGCCGGTTTCGTTATCGCGGACCTCGGCAAGCGCGCAAAACGCCGAGATCACCGAGCCTTGGGCCGCGATCAATTGCCGGTTGCGCTGCAATAACTCCTCGGTGCGCTCGGCCACCAACTGCTCCAGATTTTCGTTGTGCCGGCGCAGCTCTCGCGTGGTATCGGCCAGGGCCAGATGATTGCGCACCCTGGCCAACACCACCGGCGGCGACACGGGCTTGTGAATGAAATCGGCGGCGCCCAACGACAAACCGTATTCCTCGTCAACCGGACTGTCCAGGCTAGTTAAGAAAATCACCGGAATGGCGCGGGTGGCGTTATCGGCTTGCAAGCGCCGGCAGACTTCGTAGCCGTCGATGCCCGGCATCACCACGTCCAGCAACACCAAATGCGGCGGACACCGGTCGACCAGTTCCAGCGCCTCGGCACCGTTAGTCGCGAAGCTGGTGGCGTAATGCCTCCCCAGGATGTGGTCCAGTAACTCAATATTGCTCAGCGAATCGTCGACAATCAAAACCCGTTGAGCCTTGTTTTGCGCGCTCATGTTCTACTCCTAAGGTCTACGGTCTTCGCCGAGTGTGGCCAATTCGACCAACGCAGCGTCGTAACGCAATTGTTTGACCGCTTGGACGACTTTGGCGAATTGCTCCGCCAAAATCGGATCGTCCAGCGTTCCTTCCAGTTCGTCGACCAGATGGCGGGCCTCCAAACTTTTACTCCGCAACTGCTGCTCGAGCAAGGTCAGGCGCGGCCAAAACTCCCCCGCCCCACCGCCGCTCGGCGCCGCCGGGACAGCGGCGGCATCGAGTGTCAGCGCGGCCAAGCGCGCCGTCATCGCCTCGCATTCGCTCGCCAGGGTTGCCGCCAACTCGGCCCAGTTTTGGGCGCCGGCGGATTTCAGCAAGCGCCCTAATCGATCGGCCGGACCGGCAATGCTGTCCAGGCCCAAATTGCCGGCCTCGCCTTTCAGATTGTGGGCCAGCTGATAGAGCGCTTCATTATCGCCGTCGCCCGCCAAGCGCCGAATTTGCGCGCCGGCATCGCCATGACGCTCGGCAAAGCGTGCCAACAAGCGCCGATAGAACAGCGGATCACCGCCCATGCGTCGCAACGCCACCCCGACCGAAACGCCCGGCAAGGCCCGCGCCAATCCGGCGATTTCGGCTTCGCTATCGACCGCGGCCGGCGCCGCATCGACGGTCCCGGCCGACTCAAGTATCGTCACCGGCCGCTCTCCGCCCTGCTTGACCCAGCGCGCCAGCACTTCGGCGAGTTCTCGCGGCTCAACCGGCTTGGCGACGTGGCCGTTCATGCCCGCCAACGCGCAAGCCTCGCGATCTTGCGCCATCGCCGCCGCCGTCATCGCGATGATCGGTAAATGCCGGCCCTCCGCCAGGGCCCGAATTCGCCGGGTCGCTTCCAGGCCATCCATGACGGGCATGTGCAAATCCATCAACACCGCATCGAAACGCTGGCGCTGCACCAGATCAACGGCCTCCTGCCCATTGTTAGCCAGCTCCACCGACAATCCGCTTTTCGTCAAAAACTCTCTAGCCACTTGCTGATTGAGTTCGTTATCCTCGACCAATAGAATCCGGGCGCCGCGTATGCCATCCAACAACACCCGGCTGGTTTCGAACACGTCGGCGGTCGGTTTCGACCTAACGTGCTCCTGACGTTGCAGCGCCATCAAAACGTCAAACATTTCAGACGGCGTCACCGGCTTGCCGACAATCGCGTCGATCAAGGCGCCGTCGGTGGCGGCGGCCAGTTCTTCTCGGCCGAAACCGGTCACCATTACCGTAATCGGCGGCCGATTCTCCGGCTTCAGTTCGGCCAAGGCCCGAGCGAACTCCAGCCCGTTCATCGCCGGCATTTTCCAATCCAGGATCAACAAATCGTAGGGTTGACCGTCGCGTTCGGCCTCTTCGAAAAACCGCAAACCGGCGGCGCCGGAGTCGGCGGTCGTCACTTGAAAGCCCCAGCTTTGCAGCATGGTCCGCAGAATCAGCAAAGAGGTTTCCTGATCGTCGACCACCAGCGTCCGCATCGCCCGCAAGTCGTGCAAGCCGCGGCCGGGCTTGGCTCGCGGTTTTTGCGGATCCGGCAAACCCAGCCACACGGTAAACACGAACGTACTGCCGCGCCCCGGTTCGCTCGACAATGCGATGCGGCCGCGCATCATCTCGACCAGGCGTTTGCAAATCGTCAGGCCCAGGCCGGTACCGCCAAAACGGCGGGTGATGCCGGCCTCGGCCTGCACGAACGGCCGGAATAAGCGATTGGCCTGATCCGCCGTCAAGCCGATCCCGGTATCGCGCACCGCGAAGCGCAAGCACACCGCGTCCGCCGTGATCTCTTTTTGCTCGACCTTCAAATGCACTTCGCCGCGCTCGGTAAATTTGATGGCGTTGCCGACCAGATTGTCGACAATCTGGCTCAGCCGCAACGGATCGCCGACCAGCCACTCCGGCACGTCCGGGGCCATGTCGATAAACAATTCGATCCCTTTCTCCTCGGCCCGAAACGAAAACAAATCGGCGGTGGCGCGCAAAATATCTTCCAAACAAAAATCGACCGCCTCGATGTCTATCCGGCCCGCTTCGATTTTCGAATAATCCAAAATATCGTTGAGTATGCCCAGCAGAGCCTGCGACGCATTCAATACCTTGCCCAGATAATCGCGTTGTTGTTGACTAAGCTCGGTATCCAACGCTAAGCGGGTCAAACCGATGATGGCGTTCATCGGGGTGCGGATTTCGTGACTCATATTCGCCAGAAAATCCGACTTGGCGCGGTTGGCGTCGTCGGCCAGCTTCCGGGCTTCCAGCAGTTCGGCGGTGCGTTCGTCGACCAAGCGCTCCAGATGATCTCGATAATGCGCCAATTCCTCTTCGTTGCGTTTCCGGTCGGTGACATCCATCCGAATGCCGAGCACGCGTCCGACCGCGCCGTCCGCGCCGCGTTCCACGTTGAAAGCCTTGGCGCTCAACCAACGGTATTCGCCGTCGGCGTGGCGGATCCGCGCCTCGTAGGTGTAGGCGTCGGCTTGCTTGGCCAACACGCTGTTGATTTTGCCGGCCACCATCGCCCGGTCGTCCGGATGCACCCGCTCCAGCCATTCTTCGCGGTCGCCTTGACCATCCTTGGGCGAGTAACCCAACATGCTGTAGTAAATCGGCGAAACCACGAAACGATCGCTGACCACATCCCAGTCGAAAATGCCGATTTGCGCGGCTTCCAGCGTCAGCCGCAAGCGCTCTTCGGACATCCGCAATTTTTCCTCGGTTTGCTTGCGGTCGGTGACGTCCAGCGTAAAACCGTTGACGACGCCGTTGGCGTCGGCCCTGGCCGACAGCGAGAACCATTTGGTATGGCCGCCGGCCAACACGGCGCGGGTTTCGAATTCGCGGACTTCCCGGTCGGATTCCAAAGCCTTGCATAATTGAGTGGAGTCGGCGAAGCGAAAGTCGGCGCCACCATAAGTAGCCATGAATTCTTCGACCGACTCGCAATCGAACTGCCGAGCCATCGTCAGGTTGGCGAACAGGTGTTTGCCCTGGTTGTCGCATTGGAAGACGCCGATCGGCGCGTTTTCGACGATATAGCGGTATTTTTTTTCGTTGCTCTGCCACTTCAGCAGACCGTAACGGGCGGTCAGCATTAATTTCAGCGACAACAGCGCGATCAGCAGACCGGCGGCCCCGTACCAGCGCAGGTGCTCGTACCATTCGGCCAGATAGTCCTGCTCGGCGATGGCCGCCAGTACGAATAAGGGGTAATGGCCCACCCGGCGGAAGCTGTAAAGGCGTTTGACGCCGTCGGCCGGACTGATTTCGACGTAATGACCGCGATCGCTACCGCGCGCGACAAAACCGAGCACCGGGTGGTCGGGAAAAGGTTGGGCGGCGTCCTCGGTCAGCATCGGATGACGCGCCAGCAAGCGCATCGCGTCGTCGCGCAGCACGACCGCGCCGTGTTCGCCCAAATCCAGTGTCGCGTAAAACTTTTCGAAGGAACTCAACAGCGTCACAACGTTGACGACACCGGCAAAGCGGCCGTCCGGACCGTCTATGCGCCGGGTCAGCGAGATTTTTCGCAGACCCAGGGTCTTGGAAATCTGCGGCGGCGAGATCGACAAACCGACGCTGGGGTCGGCGCCATGGCGTTGGAAATATTCACGATCCGCGATACTGATCGGCGGCTGGCTGTCCAGCGAACTGTACAGACAATCGCCTCGGGCATCGAACACCTGAATCGCGCCGGTTTCGATGATAGCCGCGTCGTTGAGTCTGGCGGCCTTGTCCATCAGCAAACGATGCAGTTCCAACGCGCGTTCGGTCTGGTCGCCCAAGCGCGCCTTCATATCGTCGGCCCGCAAATGGCCCAGTACGTCGTTCAAGATCAAATCGATTTTTTGCACGGTCGCCAGCGCGTGCCCTTCCAGGACCATAGCGATGTTTTCGGTTTCGACCCGGGCGTGGGCAATGCGCTGTAGCCGTTCCTGCCACAGGCTAAATCCCATCAATACCGCAAAGCCGACGACCCCGACCAATCCGGCCAAACTCGCTGTGCCCAGAGAGAAGCGATTGAAAAATCGTGACGTCATCAGCGTCCCCAACCGTTCAAAAAGCCGCGACCCTCATTCAAAAACGTTTGAATCGTCCGCGCGGCGCGTCCGGACGCACGGATTTTTCGGCGGCGGGCCCCGCTGCTTCGCCTATGTCGAAAAACCGCATCAATTCCAACAGTTGGTCGGTTTGTCCAGTCATGCCGCCGGCAGTGGCGGCCAACTGTTCGCTGGCCGACGCGTTTTGCTGGGTGGCTTGGTTCATTTGCGACATCGCCGCGTTGATCTGGCTGACGCCAATCGACTGCTCATGCGACGCGGCGGCGATTTCCCGAATCAACTCCGAGGTTTTGGCGATGCCCGGCACGATATGGTCCAGCAAGTTACCGGCGCTTTCGGCGGTTTCGACACTGGTTTCGGCCAGTTTGCCGATTTCCCGAGCCGCGACCTGACTGCGCTCCGCCAACTTGCGTACTTCGGCGGCGACCACCGCGAAGCCTTTGCCGTGGTCGCCGGCCCGCGCCGCCTCGATCGCCGCGTTCAAGGCCAACATGTTGGTTTGGTAGGCAATATCGTCGATGATGCCGATCTTGGCGGCGATCTGCTGCATCGCCGTCACGGTTTGCCGAACTGCCGCGCCGCCGGTCGCTGCCTCTTGCGCGGCCTCGCCGGCCATGCCGTCGGTAATCCGGGCATTATCGGCGTTCTGTTCGATGCTGGCCGCCATTTGCTCGATGCTGGCGCTGGTCTGTTCGGCCCCGCTGGCCTGCTGACTAGCGGCGCTGGCCAAGGCTTGCGAAGTGGCGTCGATCTGCTCGGCGGCGTTACGCAACGCATCGGCCGCCAGCATCACCTGACCGATGGTTTCGGCCAGACGGTTGATCGTGTTGTTGACGGTATTTTTAAAGTTCAGGAATTGGCCGCGATAGTCACCGTCCAGGGTTCGGGTCAATTTGCCGCGTTCGACCTCTTCCAGGACCGCGATCGCGGCGCTGACCGGCTCGACGATCGCTTCCAGGGTCCGATTGATTCCGGCGACGATATTGCGATAGGCGCCGCGATGCTGGTCCGCGTCGGCCCTGACTTCCAGTCGCCCGTCGGACACCGCGCCCACCAGTAGTTCGGTATCGGCCACCATGGCCCGCAGGCTGAGCCGGACGCTTTCCATCGCCTTTAGCAACTGACCGGTCTCCTCGGTACGTTCGGTCTTCAGCTCGAAATTCAAATCGCCGTCGGCCATGCGCCGCGCCGCGTCCAGTGCGGGTCGCAGCGACTCGGCAATATGCCGAGGAAAGACCCACACAAAGGCCAAGGCCAAGGCCAATCCCACCGACAGCGCCGCCAACGACACCCGCACGCTGAACGCCACGTCCGCGCCGGCGGCCGCGCGCAAGCTGTCGGCTTGAGCGTTGACCAACTCGGTCAATTCGTTGATGACCGCCCGGGCTTTCTCGAAATCCGCCTCGCCTTTTTGATAGGGGGCAGGCTTACCGGCTAATGCCGAGGCGATATTGGCCTGACTTTGCTTAACCCAAGCCTGAAAGGAAGAATCGAAGCGGGCTTCGTACTGGCCGGCATTCGGCAGGTCGGACAAGGCCAGAAACTTGCTGAAGCGAGTACGGGCCTGTTGCAGGTTCTCGGCGTGAAACGCCTTGAGTTTGTCGGCCGCCGCGCTGTCCAAACCGGGCGATTGTAGGGTACGTTCCGCCAGCATCGCCTGATACATGTCGCGGTCGCTTTCCAGCAACACCGCCAGCGCCGGCAATTCGACCTCGCCCAGGCGCCGGGTGTGGTCGCCCAGTTTCGATAGATAGTTGTAGCCGAGCCCGGCCACCACGACCAACACCAAGGACATCAACGCAATCGGAATCGCGGTTTTCACCCGAATCGACAAGTTCGCAAAACTTTCCATTTCCCCTCCCAGAAGGCTAGCGGCCGATACGCAAAAAACGGCCTCGTGAAGAAAGCATAGACCCGAATCGACCCTAGTTCCGGATTTGGTCGGCGGCGGGTTCGCATGGCTATATAGCGTCCGGTCAACGCTATTACCCAAGCAAGCGACCAAGCACCTGCAAAATCCGGTGCTTAAAACGGAATCCTGGCCCCGAGCTCGACGGTATGATCGGAAATATAGGCTTGGCCGGCGCGGTATTCGTAACGTAAGAAGCCGGCTCGCCCTTCCGGCAAGGTCATCGCCAGCGAACCGCCCAAATTGAAATAGTCCCGGTCCGGGTTCTCGGTGGCGACGCTGAACGAACCGGTACCGGCCGCCGCCTGACTGAAGCGGGCTCGAATCGCGCGGCTGTCGTTCATATACTGATGCACCCATTCGAAACGAGCGCCCGGCGTCAACACCCCCCAGGGGGTACTGACCGATTTGCTGGCTTGCGCGCCTATCGTCGAGGTGACCGACTCCATGGCCTGACGGTCGTAGGTCAAACCCAGACCTCCGCCGCCGGCTTCCCGATAGGCATCGACTTGCGTGTTGATGTACTCCCAACGTAGGTAGGGATTGAGCACGAAACTATCGATGGCGACATCCTTGCCCAGACCCAGGCTGATGCCGTACTGGTCGCCGTTGACCGAACTGCGCGCGACGGTATCGATGTCGCTTAAATTCAAGCGCCTGTCCATTTCGAACGCGTGCAATGCATAGCTCATGATCCAATCGACATAAAAGTCGGCGGGGAGAAAGTAGCTGCCGTAGGACGAAAACTCGTAAGCATCGTTGGCCATTTTGCCGTTGTTGCGTTGGTAATCGGTGTTGGCCCCGCCGTAGCCGAACGAGGCGCCCCATACGAAATCGTCGGTAAACCGGTAATCGACGCCTAGCGTGACGGCCTTGCGGTCGACCTTGTAACCCTGTTCCTTGTAGCTGGCGTTACGCTGACCGACGTTGAATTGGCCCTTGATGAAAAAGCCCAGCGGACTGTCCCGAAACGGATCTTCGGCGGGATCGTCGCCGGCCGCGCCGCCGCGCGCCGGACTCAAGGCCGCCAGCAAAGCCTTGCCGACCGGCAGGATCTCGCCGTTGATGTTGATCGTCGAATACCCGAGCAAGGTCGAACCTTGCGACCCCGAATTTCGTAAATTGACGATACGGCCGTGAATAATCGAAAACTGCTTGAACCCGAAATCGATCGCGGCGGCGCCTTGAGCCGCCACTTCATCCGGAATCACCTGGTTCAAATCGTTATTGGTGATGGTCTCGCAACGTGCCGCCAAAGCGCCGCTGGCATTTTCGCAAGCGGAGGTCAGGCCGTCGTAGATGGCTTGTTGGTTTGGCGAGAAGCCCGGATCGTTGGTCAGATTGGGCGTCGGATTTGGGGTTGGATCAGGCGTCGGCGTTGGATCCGGGGTCGGGGTTGGATCGGGCGTTGGGGTCGGATCCGGGGTTGGCGTTGGCGCGACATCGTTATCGGCGATCGAAATCGTGGCCCCGGAGCCGACATTGATCGAACCGTCGCAGTCAGGCTGATACTGTAAGGTCAGATTGATCGTCTCGCTACTCTCAACCTCGCTGTCGTCGTTAATGTTGACCACGACGGTCGCCGAGCCGTTCTGGACCGCATCCAAGCTGAAATCGCCTCCGGAGATGCTGAAGTCGCTGCCGGCGGTGGCAGTACCACCGCTGGCGGAAACCACGCCGGAGACGAAACAACTACCGTAATCGCTCCGCCCCAATGCCAAATTGACGGTGACCTCAACGGCACCGCCGGCCTCGTCGACGCTGTAACTGCTTGGAGAAAAGTCGAGCGTGTAAGCCTCGACCGCCGACGGCGCCGAAGCCAACGCCGCGAAGGCCGCTAAAATAAGCGACTTGGACGCGACGTTGCGCGGCTCGAGAACACTGAACGGGTACGCTGGTTTACGACACGCCGGACCGGCGGCTGGGATAGCGCCGCTATCCGGGTTTGCCAAGGGTAATAACATCACGAGATGACACGGTAAAAAAATGACAGCGTTAAAGATAGCCGTTGGGCAGCGTTCTGTGAATGGCGCGGCGGGAAATCCGGAGCGGCGGGCGGAAACCGCGTCCCGTGCGGAACCGCCGGGACCAACGGCCCGAAACGAATCGCGGAATGCGCAATCTCCGGCCTCCCCTAGTGTTTCCAGCCCAATGGCATGCCGGCGATGAGCCGTATTCTGTATTGTTGGGAATTGGGCGCCGGTTACGGCCATATCGCCGCGTTCTTGCCGGTGGCGAGACGGTTGCGACAGGCTGGGCACGACGTGATTTTTGTGCTGAAAAATCTGCAATTCGCCGACGTGCTACTCGGCGACGAGGCTTTCGGCTATTTGCAAGCGCCGGTCTATTGGCCGGACGGCCGGCCGCTACCGGCGGCGCTGAATTACGCCGGGATACTAGCAAACACCGGCTACACCGACCCGGCCGCGCTCTACAGCCGAGCAAACGCTTGGCGTGCCCTGTATCGGCACCTGAAACCCGACCTGCTGGTGTTCGACCACGCGCCGACCGCACAATTGGCCGCGCGCGGTCTGCCGCTGACCGGGGCGCTGTTCGGCGGCGGCTTTCAAATTCCGCCGGCCAGCCACCCCCTGCCCGCGTTACGTCCCTGGTTACCGACCGCGCCACGCGAGTTGGCCGACACCGAAGCGCGCGTGCTGGCCGGAGCCAACGCCGTCGCGGCTCGGCTGGAAGCACCGACGTTGCGGACATTGGCGGATTTGTTCGAGACCGCCGAAAGGTTTTTGTGCACTTGGCCGGAACTGGACGCCTATCCGCAACGCGTCTCCGCCCGTTATTGGGGCCCGGCGCTGCATGCGACCGCCGGCTCGGAGCCACGCTGGCCGACCGGCTCGGCACTCAAGCTGTTCGGCTACCTGCGCCCGGAGTACCCTGCCCTGGGCCCTCTACTGCAAGCGCTAGCCGCCAGCGGCTGGTCGTGCCTGCTGCACATTCCCGGCGCGTCCGCGGCCTTTGCCGACCAACACGCCGGCGCCAATCTACATATTTGCGCTCAGCCGCTACGCCTGGAAGCGGCGCTCGGTACTTGCGATCTAGCCGTCCACCACGGCGGCGCCGCTACCGGCGCGGCCTGTCTATTGGCCGGCAAGCCGCAATTGGTGCTGCCGATGCAGATCGAGCAAGCCATCAACGCCCGCCGCATCGTCGAAGTCGGTGCCGGCATCCAGCTACCGGCCGAAACCCTCAAGCCCAATTTCCGCGCATTGCTCAAGGACCTGAGCGCGCGGCCGAACTACGCCGCCGCGGCCTCAGCTTTCGCGGCGAAATACGCCGGATTCGAGCCGGACGCCCAAGCACAAGCCATCGCCGAACGCTGTCTGAGCCTAATCGAGATCCGACCTCAAGCCGACTGAGCGGCGTGTCTGACCGCCGCCCAAGCCGCGCGGCCAAAACCGAAGCTGGTCGTGACGATGCTGGCAAAGGTATACAGCTTGAAGACCGCGACCGCCACGCCGGTCGCGGCCGGGTCGTCGAGCACCGGAAACATCGCCATCAGTAAAAACAGGCTGGAGTTGGTGAACGCCCCGATCACCATGGCCCAACAGGCAATAGCCGGCAGCGGAAAGCGAGCGCCGTAAAAGCCCAACAGCAACGCGCTCATCAATAAAAAGTCCAGATGAGCCTGCAGCAAGCGGGCCGGCTTGCCGGGAAACAAGGCCTGGAGCGGCGCCAACTCGAAGTGCAGACCGACCAGACACCAGGCCATGACCAGCGCGACCAACAGCCAGCAACCGGCGCCTTTCAGCAATAGGGGATTCGGATTCGATAAGGAATTCATCGCGGACCTCTAGGAAAAAACCGTATGCTAACGTGCTCGGCGCTCGCCCGCTTGTCCGAATCGGCCCCGACGCTTGACCAAAACGGCACTTACGCCAATAGTATGTTGCGCTCGCCAACCCAGATCAGCCATGACCAAACGTATTGACGACCAGCCCATACACGCGGACTTTTACTCGACCGAGACCATCGCGCCGTCCCACCGGCAGGCCTGGTTGCGCGAAGTCATCGGCCGCGAATACGCCAGAGTCGACGTCGAGCCGCCCACCGACCAGCCCTTGTTCAACGAAATGACGATACATCACTGGTCCAATCTGCGTCTGTCGGCGATCCGCTCCAACCCGTTGGGCTTGCGCAGCTTGCCAGGCGAACCGGATTCGGCCAGCCAAGACGCCTATTTCGCGGTACTGCTGCTGGACGGCCGTTACCGCTTGCGCCAGCACGGCCGCGAGGCCTTTCCGCAAGTCGGCGATTGGACCTTATACGACGCCACCCAAGCCCACCGCATCGACTGCCCGGACCGTTTCGCCAAGCTGCTGGTGGCCATTCCGCGCCCCTTGTTGCGTGCCCGCCTGCCGGGCGTCGAACATTGCACCGCGCTACGCCTGCCGGGCGAACAAGGGCTGGCCGCCGTCGCCGGCGCCCTGGCGCGGACCGCGCTGGCGCAAGCCGCCACGTTGAAGGCCGACGAAACCGCGCTGATCGCCGAGCAGCTCCAGGATTTGTTGGTCAAGGCTTTCGCGGAACTGCGGCCGGCCCGCTTCGAATTGTCGGCCAGCCGCGCCGCCGCGCTGGACCGCGCCAAACGCCACATCGAATCGCGCTTGGCCGATCCCGAGCTGAACGCGGCCCGCTTGGCCCGCGAACTGGGGCTGTCCGCCCGCTATTTGAATGACTTGTTCGGCGCCGAAAACACCTCGCTGATGCGTTACGTCCGCGAACGCCGGTTGGCGCGTTGCGCGGCCGAGTTACGCGCAGGTCCGCCCGCCTGCCGCAATCTGACCGCAGTCGCGCTACGTTGGGGCTTTAACGACATGGCTCACTTCAGCCGGGTCTTCAAGCAACGCTACGCCTGCCCGCCGCGCGACTACCCAGCCGGCGCCGACGATACGTTCTGACGTTCACCGGCGCGCCACACGCCATTAACCCGCGATCTTTCGACAAGGACTTTACCCGATGACCATCCCAGCACTCGCGCCGACCCTGCTTTATAAAGCCTGCAGCCTGGAGGAGTTGCCGTTCGCGACCACCGAGGAACTGGAGGAGTTGGACATCGTCGTCGGCCAGACGCGAGCCCTGGAAGCGATCAAGTTCGGCGTCCGGCTACGCAAGCCCGGCTACAACATCTTCGCGTTGGCACCCGACGGCACCGGCAAGCTGACCATCGTCCGCGAACTGGCTGAACATGAGGCGCATCGCCAGCCGGTCCCGCTGGACTGGTGTTACGTGCACAATTTCGCGCAGCCGTCCAAACCCAAGGCGATCGGCCTGGAGCCCGGTCAGGGTCGAGCCTTTCAGTCGGACATGGCCGAACTGATCGACGAACTCAGCGTGGCGATTCCGGCGGCGTTCGACGGCGACGAATACCGCTCGCGGGCCGGCGAACTGGACAACGAATCGCGCCAGCGCGAACTCAACGTGTTGAACCGAATCCGCGACGACGCCGATCAGGCGCACATCATCTTCACCGAAACGCCGACCGGTTACGCCTTTCTGCCGGCCGACGACGACAACGAACCGCTGACGCCGGAACAATTCGGCAAACTCGACAAGGACAAGCAACGCCACTACCACGACACGGTGATGGGCTTGCAGGAACGGGTACAGGATGCGATCAAACTGTTTCCGCAATGGCGCAAGGAAACCAAGCGCAAGCTGCAAGCCTTGAATCGGGAGATGGCCGAGTTGGCGGTCAATCACTCGATCGACGAGCTGAAGGAAAAATACGCCAAGTGGCAGCCGATTCTGGACTATCTGACCGCGGTGCAAATAGACATCGTAGAGCATGTCCGCGACTTCATGCCGCACGGCGAAAAAACCCTGTCCTTCCTGGAAATACCGCAGGAACCGCAGCCGTTCAAGCGCTATCAGGTCAATCTGATCGTCGATTTCAGTCGCAAACGCTCGGCACCGGTAATTTGCGAGGATTTGCCGAACTACGCCAATCTGATCGGCCGCATCGACCATCAAGCGCAGATGGGTTCGCTAATCACCGATTTCACAATGATCAAGCCCGGCGCGCTGCACAAGGCCAACGGCGGCTATCTGATTCTGGACGCTCGCAAACTGCTGCAACAACCCTACGCTTGGGAAGCGCTGAAACGTACCTTGCAGGCCGGCGAGATACGCATCGAGTCGCTGGAACGGGCGTTGAGCCTGATCAGCACCACCTCGCTGGAACCGCAACCGATTCCGCTGGACGTCAAGATCATTTTGCTCGGCGATCCGATGTTGTATTACCTACTGGGTTATTACGATCCTGAATTTCAGGACTATTTCAAGGTCGCCGCCGATTTCGAAGGCAGCATGGACCGGCACGGCGGCACGCTGGAATACGCTCGCTTGCTGGCGACGATAGCCCGCCGCGAACAGCTGCGGCCATTGAGCCGGCAAGCGGTGGCGCGGGTGATAGAACACAGCGCCCGGCTGGCCGGCGACGCCGACAAGTTGCTGACCCATCTGCGCACGATCAAGGATTTGCTGACCGAGGCCGATTACTGGGCCGGCGAAAACGGCCATACCGCCATCGCCAACAGCGACGTACAACAGGCTATCGACCTCAAGACCCGCCGGCTCGACAAGATCCGCGAAAAGCTCTACGAAAATATCCAACGCGGCACGTTGATGATCGATACCGACGGCGAGGTGATCGGTCAAATCAACGGTTTGTCGGTGTTGCAAGTCGGCGATTTCGCGTTCGGCCAGCCGTCCCGCATCACCGCGACTACCCGAATGGGCAACGGCAAGATCGTCGACATCGAACGCGAAACCGAACTCGGCGGCCCGCTACACAGCAAGGGCGTGCTGATTTTGTCGCACTTCATCGCCGCCCGTTACGCCCGCGATACGCCATTCTCGCTGTCGGCGGGTCTGGTGTTCGAACAGTCTTACGGCCATGTCGAGGGCGATAGCGCGTCGCTGGCCGAGCTGTGCGCGATTTTGTCGTCGCTGGCGCAGGTACCGTTACGCCAGGACTTGGCGATGACCGGCTCGATCAACCAGTTGGGCCAGGTGCAGCCCATCGGTGGCGTCAACGAAAAAATCGAGGGCTTCTTCGACATTTGCAACGCCCGCGGCCTGACCGGCACGCAGGGTGTCATCATCCCGGCGGGCAACGTGCCGCATTTGATGCTGCGTTGGGACGTGGTGCATGCCGCCCAAGCCGGCCAGTTTCATATATACCCGGTCGGCGGCGTCGAGCAAGCACTGGCCTTGCTGACCGGAACGGACATCGGCCGCGCCGACGACCAAGGCCGCTATCCGGCGGATAGCTTCAACGGCCGAATCGACGCCCAACTCCAAGCGTTTAGCCGCTCGGTCCAGGCCTTTTCGGGCCGCGAAGCAAGCGACGGCGGCAAGCCTAGAACCGGTATCGATTGAGTCCGAACACCATGGATTCGATAATTTCCGCCACCTTCGGATCGGCGCCTGAGTGAGGTATATGCCCTAGCGCTGAGGCATATCACACAGTTTTAACCCGAGCTCGAACCACCGAGCCGCTGATTCGTCGTCATGAACCGCCCGAAAACGCTGGTCCACCGTACAAACCAACGAATCTGGCACGCATTCCGCTTTGGGATTTGCCACGTTTGGCAACTTGGGATCGGCGGCTGGTCGCGGATGGCATTCTCGGAACACGACATTTATCGAATTTTTATCGACCACCGACCGCGGATTCTTGGCTTTTTGCAACAACGCCTGCGTTGCCCGGACACCGCCGCCGACCTGATTCAAGACATCTACCTGCGACTACGCTTGCTGAAGCCGCCGCCGAATAGCGAAGGCGAAGTGCGCGCGTGGCTTTACGCGGTGGCGGCCAATCTGTCGATCGATTATCTGCGCGCCGAGAAACGCCATCACGATTTGCTCGACCACTACCTGGGCGGCGCCACTGAAGTCGATGTTTCCGCGTCGCCCGAGCGCAGCGCGCAAGCGCGGGACGACTGGCGGCAAATCGAATCCGCGCTGGCGGAATTGCCCGATTTATGCGCCGACATCTTGTATCTAAGCCGGATCGAAGGGCTGAGCCACGCCGAAATCGCCGCGCGTCTGGGCATTTCCCTGAGCTGGGTGGAGAAGCAATTGGCCCGCGCCCTACTGCAATGCCGCCAAGCCCTGGACACCTAATATGGTTTAGCCCGCGCCGATTCGTTATAGTGATTTCCCTAAACCGTTTGCCCACCCGCCGATGACCGATACGCCCGAAACTCTCGAAGACCGCGCGCGCCGCACCGCCGTCGAGTGGCACGTGCGTCTGACGTCCGGCGCGGTCTCGGCGGAAACCGCCGCCGCGTTCGCCGCCTGGCGCCGGGCGGATGCGGCGCACGAGCGAGCTTATCAAGACATCGCCCAACTGTGGCAAGTCCTGCCGGAGCCGCTGCTGGCCGATCGCCGGCGACGTCTGGCCTCGGCCAAGCGGCGACGGGCCAGCGGCGTGCTTCGACGCGGTTGGAGCGCTACCGCCGCCGCGTCGCTATTGCTGGCGGCGCTGGCCGGTTTTTATCCGGATTATCTGCAACATCCGCTGGCCGATTACCGCACCCGCATTGGCGAGCAAAGCTCGATCGCACTGGCCGACGGCAGCATCGTTCATTTGAATACCGACACCGCGATCGATGTCTCGATCAACGGCATCGAACGCCGCATCGTATTGCTGCGCGGCGAAGCCGAATTCGATGTCGCGCACGATGCCAGTCGGCCGTTCCGTGTCGCTACTGGCGCCACGACGACCGAGGCCCTGGGCACCCGCTTTATCGTTCGATACGACGGTAAGGCCGGCGCGGTGACGCTGCTGCAAGGCAAGGTGCGCAGCAGTCGGCCTTCCACGCACGGCGCGCAAACCGACAGCGCCACGCTGCAACCGGGTCAACAATTGGCTTTTACCGCCGATAGGCTGGGTACGCCGCAAACGGCGGAATTAAGCAGCGCCGACGCCTGGCGGCGTGGTCGCTTGTTGATGAACTTCGTACCTTTGCAGCAGGTTATCTCCGAAATCAACCGCTACCGGCGCGGCCCGATCCGGCTGTTGAACGATCGGTTGGCGGAACGGGAAGTCAATATCGCCGTAGATATCCAAAACATCGACGCCTGGCTGACAGCACTGGAACAAACCCTGCCCATCAAAGTGGTACGTGCCGGCCCGCTGATCTTTTTACGATCCTAGCCGGCCGCGAAGCCCTGCGACAATTTGTCGCGGGCTGACTTGTACGGCTTTGTTAGCCGCCAATCGTTCTCAGCTTGAACACATTCACTGAGGACCCAATCCATGAGAAATACAGAAAGCCCGGCCATTGGAACCGGCAAAACCCCGCCAGGCCGATCGCGCGGCATCAAGACTTTGTCGCTGTGTTTCAGCCTTGCAGCCCTGGCTCTGCCGTTGCCCAGCCAAGCCGACAGCACCGCCGTCAACGGCGAAACCCGCGCCTTCAGCATCGCCCCGCAACCGCTGTATGCCGCGCTCAGCGCCCTGGCCGAACAATCCGGCGTGCAATTCGTTTACAACTCGGAACTGGTCAAGGGTATCGATTCGCCGGGCGTTAGCGGACTGTATTCATTGGAAGCCGCGTTGACGCGCTTGCTAAAGGGTTCAGGGATAAGCTACCAATTCAATAATGGCAATACCGTGAAATTGGAAAAAAACGCGGTAGCTGAGCCCCTAACGGCTACGACTATGCCGGCGGTGACGGTAACAGGCAAATCCGGCTATGCCGACAGCGATCCTTATAATCCCGACTACAACCGCACCAGCGCCAGCGCCGCCACCAAAACCGATGCGCCGATCATGGAAACCCCGGTATCGATTCAAGTCGTACCCAGAGCGGTAATGAACGATCAAAAAACCACGACCATTAAAGACGCGCTCGAAAACGTCAGCAGCATACGTCCGCAATCGTCCTTGGGCCTGAGTAATGCCTACATCGTTCGTGGCTTTAGGAACGGGCGGGTTTATCGAAACGGTCTGGTCGCCAACGGCCTGGGTATTGGCGAGGGGGCTCAATTCGATTCGGCGAATCTGGAGCGCGTCGAAGTATTGAAAGGTCCGGCGGCGGTTTTGTTTGGCCGTATCGAGCCTGGCGGCTTAATTAACCTAGTGACAAAAAAACCTCGCGACGAGACCTATTACTCGGTGGAGCAACGTTTCGGCGCGTACGATTTTTATAGAACCGAATGGGATGCCACCGGACCGATAACCGGCGATAAGTCATTAAGCTATCGTTTTTCCGGCGCTTATCAAAACAACAAATCGTTTCGGGATTTTAATTTTAATGACCGGGTGCTGGTCAATCCATCGGTGACCTGGCGGCCCAGTGATGCAACTGAAATGTCACTGGAGGTCGAGGCCTTACATGAGGACTATCAGGTTGACAGAGGTTTGTTCGCTATCGGCAATCGCCCGGCACCGATTCCGGTTAGCCGATCCTTTATCGACCCTAACGATCCGGTCGATACTAACTCCAAGGTAAACCTTGGCTTCAATCTAAGCCATGCTTTCAACGACAACTGGACCTTACGCAATCGGTTCCTGGCTTCGTTTATTTACGATAAAAATATCTCAGTCAAACCCGCCAATGGCTTTACCGTCGAACAGTTTCTCGATCCGAGCACGGGCAATCGCCACTATGCACGGAATATATTTTCTCAAACCTCCGACAACGAAACCTATACGACCAATCTAGATTTAACTGGGAAATTCGACTTAATGGGAGTCAGTCATCAAACCCTGATTGGCGTCGATTACTTGCGCGCGGTCGGCAGCTATGAATTCTACGGCAACTACCAGGATCCGGTGCCGGGTTTGGAGATCGATATTTATAATCCCCAATACGGCATCGACCCGGCCTATTACGCCGATGCGCTGACAACACCCTCCGACGGTGGGGCTAACCATTACCTGTTCCGGGACGACTGGTACGGCGCGTATTTTCAGGACCAGATTACCCTGTGGGATAAAGTGCATATCCTGGGCGGCGGTCGTTACGACTGGGCAAGAACCGGCTTGGGCATAGGTAATTCGGCTAGCGCCGCCGATGCAGCCCTACCTTCGCGTCGAGACGAGGGCTTTAGCCCTAGAGTGGGTCTTCTCTATCAGCCCTGGCCCTGGGCCAGTATTTACGGCAATTGGACCACGTCTTTCGGGGCCAACAATGGCATAACCGCCACTGGCGCGACGATTAATCCGGAAATCGGCGAACAATTCGAAGCCGGGTTTAAAACCGAGTTTTTCGACCAGCGCCTGTCCACGACACTGGCGTATTACCATTTAACCAAAGAAAACTTGATGACCCGCGATTTCAATAGCCCCGATCCTTTCGCCAGTGCGGCTATCGGCAAAGCGCGCAGTCAAGGTATTGAGTTGGATATGGCCGGACGGCTGACCAACGAGATCAGCATCATCGGCAACTATGCCTTTACCGATGCGCGTATCACCAAAGATTTTTCCGGTCTGCAGGGCCACCGTCTTAACAATGTGCCGGAGCATTCCGGCAGTTTATGGCTCAAATACGATATTCATCACTACGAACCGTTGAACGGTTTGAGTTTTGGCCTGGGTTTGTTTGCCGCGGGACAACGGCAAGGTGACAACGATAATACCTTTGTATTACCCGGCTATGCCCGCTTGGATGCCTTTGCCAGCTATACCTATCAGCTTGGCAAATCCCGCTTGATCACCCAATTTAATGTCCGCAATCTGCTGGATAAAACCTACTACGAATCCACCGATCCTTTTCAAAACGCCCCGCCGCGAGTTGGGATTTACCCTGGTGCGCCACTGACAGCCATGGGTTCGGTACGCTTGGAGTTTTAGTCCGTTTTGGCAAGGCATATTCAACAGCTCAATAAGTCGGGATATACCAGATCGACCTCAATGCAGCCAATCCACTTAACCCAACCGTGACAGATGTGCCGACAAATATTGATCAAATGCCAATCGACGTGGGGATTTTCTTTGCTGTGACGTCCTATTGATGACTAGATGCTTTTGCCGTCACGACCAAATTTGTTTTCGACTAAAACCATGGACATCAAAACCGATAATTTAGCGACGATACCTCTTCGCCATACTCCAAGCCAACGCCTGACTCGTTTGAAAGCTCGGCGCCAACGCTGGCTGACTGCCCATCTCTGGTTGGGTTTGACCTTGGGGTTTTTGCTGTCGATTTACGGCATCACCGGCAGTATTCTGGTGTTTCATGCGGAAATCGACGAATGGTTGCACACCGAGATGTTAACGGTGCAACCACCGGAGCATGCCGAATATCGACCCTTGGCGGAAATTTTCGAGGTCGGCCGGCAAGCGATGCCGTCAACCGCGAAGCATACCTTCGCCACTTATCCGCGCAACGCGGAGGCAGCGTTCAAATTGAACTTTGCCTTTCCAAACGCCGGAGCCGTTGAACGCTGGCTGGTGGCGGTCGACCCTTACACGGCGCGAGTCACCGGCAAACTACTGCAAGGCCGATCCGACAACTGGCAACCCAACACCTTTATCGGCCTGATGTTCGAACTACATTACGCTCTGCTGATTCCATCCGAGGACATCAGTACGGTGATCGTCGGTATCTCGGCGGCATTGCTGATCATCTCGACGCTGACCGGCCTGATCGTCTGGTGGCCGCTGACCGGGCATTGGCGGCAAGCACTGACGTTTAAAGCCAAAGCCGGCAAAGTTCGCTTCAATTACGATCTGCATAAAATCAGCGGCTTTTACACCTTGCTGGTGATGGTGCCGGTGCTGTTCTCCGGCGCGTACCTAGTCCTGCCGCACAATGTAGTGCCAGTGCTGGAATTGTTCTCGCCGGTAACCTACCGCTATTGGTTTCAATCCGCGGCGCCCAAGCCGGATGCGCCGGCCATCGGCATGGACGAAGCGGTGGCGATCGCATTGAAACAATACCCAACAGGCCGGCCGCACTGGATTTACGGCGCGCCGAATCCAAACCAGACTTACACGGTTTGCCAGGACGGCGTCGATGCGCCCGGTAGCCTATTGGAACGCCGCTGCACGGTGATTGACCGTTACAGCGGTAAGATTCTGGATCTGGACGACCCCAGCCTGCCGACCGCTACGGCCGGGGAAATCTTCACCCACTGGCAATGGCCGCTGCATTCCGGTCAGGCCTTCGGGATGACCGGGCGGATATTGGTGTTTCTCACCGGTTTGGCGTGTCCAACGCTGTTTGTCACCGGCTTCATCCGCTGGCGGCAAAAGCGACGGCCTAAACGCCACCCGAGTTGATTCCCGACACAACGGGAAGTGCCCTCCTCGACGTCCTCATTGCTTCGCCGCCGTCAAACTTGGCTAAACTTATGATCTCCGGTCCAGCCAAGCGGGCCAAGCTCTCATTTTTTCCGTTCAGCCAAGGACAGACGGCATGCGCATCTCGCAAAAACTCATCTTCGCGTTCGTCGCGGTATTCCTATTAACCGCCGTGGTCGGCGGTATCGGCATGGTCGGGCTGAATCGTATTGCCGACACGCTGGAACATACTCACCATGTTTTGTTGCCGCAGATCCGCCACACCGAGGCGATGAAGTCGGCGCTGATCGACTACCGCAACCGGGAAACCCAGCTGCTGCTGACCCGCTCCGCCGACGAGATTGCCGAAACGCTAAACCGGATGAACAAAAATTCGGCCGACTTGCAAAGTCACGAACAAGCCTTGCTACCGCTGCTGACCGGCGCCGACGAAATCGCCCGCCACCGGCTGTACCGGGATAAATTGCAAGCCTATCTGCAAAGCCACCAGCAATTCGAAGCCTTGATCAAAGCCGGCGAATACGAGTCGGCGCTGAGTTATTTTCGCGGCGCCGGCCGCTCCGCGTTTCGCGAGTTGCTGCCGACGATAGACGTCTTGGTCGAAGCCAGTCTAGCCAATGCCGACAAGGCCGAGCAAGACGCCAATACGCTAACCGAGTCCAGCCAAACGCTGACCGTCGCCGTCACGTTGGCCGTGTTGCTGACCGCCATCGGCTTGAACGCCTGGTTGTTCAAAGCCATCGTGCCCCGGCTCAGACATATCGATACGACGACGACGGCAATCGCCGAGCGCCTGGATTTTTCGTTGCGAGCCAACGTCGACAAGCACGACGAAATCGGCGAAACCGCCGACGCGGTGAATCGGGTCGCCGCCGCGATACAAGCGGCGCTACGCGATCTGCTGAACGGTATCGCCGACAACGCCAGCAATGCCGAACGGCTGCTGACGACTGCCGATCTGGCCTCGCAAAGCTCGGAACGCCAGTCGGAAGCCGCCGCCAGCATGGCCGCGACGGTCGAGGAGTTGACGGTTAGCATCAATCAAGTGGCGGAGAACGCCGCTCGCGCTTTCGACCTGGCCCACCAGTCCGGCGATGCCGCCCGCAGCGGCGGCGCTGTCATTGCCGATTCGATCCGGCAGATGCGGGAAATCGCCACGCGCATCGAACAGACTTCGATGTCGGTCCAACATCTGGGCGCCGCCTCCGAGGAAATTTCCGGAATTATTCGAGTCATCCGCGACGTCGCCGAACAAACCAATTTGCTGGCGTTGAATGCCGCGATCGAGGCGGCGCGAGCCGGCGAACAAGGCCGCGGTTTCGCGGTGGTGGCCGACGAAGTTCGTAAGCTGGCCGAGCGTACCGCGGTGGCAACCCGCGACATCGGCGTCAAAATCACTGCCATTCAAGCCGGCGTCAAGGATGCCGGGGCCCGAATGACCGAAGCGGTCGCGTTAGTGGAAACCGGCGTCGCCGTCGCCGACGGCGCGGGAAATTCGGTGAAATTGATCACCGAACGCACCCAAGATAGCGAAGCCGAAGCCAATGCGATTTCCAGGGCGATCCGCGAGCAGGGCGAAGCCAGCCAGCAAATCGCGGTGCATGTCGAGCAGATCGCCCGAATGAGCGACGAAAACAGCGACGTGGCCGAACAAACCGCCAAGCTGTCGCGTAATCTGGCCGGCATTGCTACCGCGATGCGCCAGACCGCGCAACGTTTCAAGATTTAGCCGGGCAGAGCGCTGGGATAGCGCGAAGCTCGAAACTCAACAGCACCGTTTCGCGCCCGATTCAAGACGGCAATCGCGTCACGACGACCGAGGCGCGCCGGTCGGCCGATCCAGCCACCGGATTTCCCTAACCCGCGGCCAGTCGGCGCGGGCATGAGAAAACCGATTATCTGGCTTGCCAGCGCAAATCCAACGTAAACGGAAAGTCTTTGTTGATATCCTCCGCCGGCACGTCGAAAGGCGCGACGCTGGGCGTATGGCCGTGTTGCCAGAAACGGCTGACCCGGCGCCCCTCGGCTTCGTAGGCGTTGACCGGCAAGGTCTCGTAACTGCGCCCACCCGGATGGCTGACGTGATAGGTGCAACCGCCGATAGACCGGCCGTTCCAGGTATCGATCAAGTCGAACACCAGCGGTGCTTGCACGCCTATCGTCGGATGCAGCGCCGACGGTGGATTCCAGGCGCGATAGCGGATACCCGCCACCATCTCGCTTTGCTTGCCGGTGGCGCGTAGCGGCACCAAGCGACCGTTGCAAGTCAATGCGTAGCGGTCGCCCATCGTGCCGCTCAGCGTGACTTGCAAGCGCTCGACCGACGAATCGACGTAGCGGGCCGTGCCGGTACTGGTGATTTCCTCGCCCAGCACGTGCCAGGGTTCGATGGCCTGATGCAATTCCAGATGCAAGTCGCCGACGCGTAGCGTGCCGATGCGCGGGAAACGAAACTCCAAAAACGGCGCAAACCATTCGGCCTTGAACTCATAGCCGGCGCTCTGCAAATCGCGCACCACATCCTGAATGTCGGCCGCCACGAAATGCGGCAACATAAAGCGGTCGTGCAATTGGGTGCCCCAGCGCACCAGCGGCTTTTTATAGGGCTGACGCCAAAACCAGGCCACCAGCGTTCTCAGCAGCAACATCTGCATCAAGCTCATACGGGCATGCGGCGGCATTTCGAAGGCGCGCAGCTCCAGCAGACCCAAGCGGCCGGCGTCGGCGCCCGGCGCGTAGAGTTTATCGATACAGAACTCGCTGCGGTGGGTGTTGCCGGTCATATCGACCAGCAGATTGCGCAGCAGGCGATCGACCAGCCACGGGGCCATCACCTCGCCGTCCGGCATTTGCTGGAAGGCGATCTCCAGCTCGTACAAGCTGTCGTTGCGGGCCTCGTCAACCCGAGGAGCCTGGCTGGTCGGACCTAGGAACAAGCCGGAAAACAAATAGGACAGCGATGGATGATGTTGCCAATAGGTAATCAAGCTGCGCAGCAAATCCGGCCGGCGCAACATCGGGCTGTCCACCGGCGTGATCCCGCCCAACGTGACGTGATTACCGCCGCCGGTGCCGGTGTGACGGCCGTCCAGCATGAATTTTTCAGTGCCGAGCCGGGTCAGCCGGGCTTGTTCGTAAAGCGAAGTGGTGTTGAACACCAGTTCCTTCCAATTGGCGGCCGGATGAATATTGACCTCGATGACACCCGGATCGGGGGTTACCGGCAAGCGCAACAAGCGCAAATCGTGCGGCGGTTGGTAGCCCTCGATAACGACCGGCATTTTCAGCGCGGCGGCGGCGGCTTCGACCGAGGCAACGATATCCAGATAATGCTCAAGCTCCTGGGTCGGCGGCAGGAACACATAGAGCCGGCCCTCGCGAGCTTCAACCGTTAACGCGGTGTGCGGCGTCCAGCCGCCGGCGTGCGGAGCGCGGTCGTCGGCCGACGCCATTTCGTTCGGGTGCAGCGGGTCTTGTTTGACCGTCTTGCTGTAGCGGCGGCTGACTTCGGAATCGATGTCGCCGAGCGGCGGCACCGCGTCGTACAAACTGCGTTCGATCAACGGATCGCGATCGGCCGCCGCCACCCAGGGCAGGCTATTCAACGGCAAACGCAAACCCATCGCCGAATCGCCCGGCACCAGAAACATGTCGCCGCGTCTGAACCGCCAGGGACTGCTGCACCACACACCGGCTCGGTAATCCCAGTACAGCGGCAACGCGTAACCGGCAGGCGCGCCGAGATCGGCGCTCAACACCTTGACCAAGCGTTGCCGCTCCAGATCGTCCTTCAAATCGGCATGGCTGAAATCGATATTCTCCGGCAACAATCCTTCGTGCAGCAGGTAGTACAACGGATCTTCGTAACCCGGCAGGATGCAATCGCCGCGCAGACCCAAGCGTTTTGCCAATTCGCGGATAAAAGCGTCGGCCTGCTCGCGACCGTAACCGTAGTCCTTGGTTTCATCGGCGAACAGCGCCGGATTTTTCCATACCGGCACACCGTCCTTACGCCAGAAACACGCCATTTGCCAGCGCGGCAACGGTTCGCCCGGATACCATTTGCCCTGCCCGAAATACAACATGCCCCCCGGTGCGAATACCTCGCGCAAACGCCGGAGCAGTTTGCCGGCCAGCTTGCGCTTCTCGGGACCGTCTGCGGCGGTGTTCCATTCCGGCGCGTCCATGTTGTCGATGGACACGAAGGTTGGCTCGCCGCCCATCGTCAAGCGGACGTCGCCGAGACTCAATTCGGCATCGACCTTTTCGCCGAGCAGATCGATCTCCTCCCATTGCCGGTCGGTATAGGGTTTGGTCACGCGCGGGTCTTCGTAGATACGGCTGACCCGGTTGGAAAACTCGAACGACGTTTCCGCCTTGCCGATGAAGCCGCCGCTGACCGGTGCCGCGCTGACATAGTCGGCGGTACAGGCCAGCGGAATATGGCCCTCGCCGGCGAATAGGCCGGAAGTCGGATCCAGACCGATCCAACCGGCGCCGGGGATGTACACCTCGGTCCAGGCGTGCAGATCGGTGAAGTCTTCTTCGGTGCCGGACGGTCCATCCAGCGCCTTGACGTCGGCGGTCAACTGCACCAGATAACCGGACACAAAGCGCGCCGCCAATCCCATATGCCGCAACACCTGCACCAACAGCCAGCCCGAATCCCGACAAGAACCTACTTTACGCTCCAGGGTTTCCTCGCAGGTCTGCACGCCGGGTTCCATCCGGATCGAATACGTCACAGCCTTGTGCACGGCTTGATTGATATCGACCAGAAAATCGACGACGCCGCGTTCGCTCCGATCCAAGGTTTTCAGAAATTTGCCCAACAACGGACCGTCGTCCTTGACTTCCAGATACGGCGCCAATTCCTTGGCCAATTGTTCGGGATAGCCGAACGGGTATTTTTCGGCGTATTCCTCCAGGAAAAAGTCGAACGGATTGATCACCGTCATTTCGGCGATTAGATCGACTTCGATCGAGAATTCGCGAGTTTTTTCCGGGAACACCAGTCTGGCCAGGTAGTTGCCGAACGGGTCTTGTTGCCAGTTAATGAAGTGCTTGTCCGGCTTGATGGTCAGCGAATAGGCGCTGATCGGCGTCCGCGAATGCGCGGCCGGCCGCAGCCGCAGTACGTGCGGACTGAGCTGTATCGATTGGTCGTAGCGGTAACAGGTCTTGTGATTGATCGCGACTTTGATGCTCATGGAGTTACCACTGGGTTGGCGGCTTCGCTTTCCGCTTGCAGCAGCCGCAGATTTTCCTCGACGCCGGCGGCATGGGTCAGCTCGGCGACGTTTTGTTTGGTGAAAAAGCCGTCGAAATCGCCGAAGCGCTGCACGTATTCGACAATCAGAGACGAGTGTTCCGAGGCGCTGGAAAAAATCTGCTTCAAGCCTTCCTCGCGCGAGCCGATCACGTCGAGCAAAAAGTCCTTGCCCTTGGCGCGAATCGCATCGACCACGTAGTCGATGTTGGCCCGGCCGCCGGTATCGCCGTCGGCGACGCCGAGCGCCACGTGATGTAGGCGCGGCCCGTAATTGCGGACGAAATTTTCGGTCGGCGAAGGCAGACCGACCAAATGATTGACGAAATAGGGTTGATTGGCGGCGGTAAACACCTTGGCCGGACTAAAACTCTCCTCGGCATAGTGTATGCTTTTGGTGACGTTGGTCGACGAGTTCTGGTTGGCGATATCGTAAGAACCCCAATAGAAGTAACTAGACAAGGTCAGATACTCCAGGATTGCCACTTCGCGATTCTGGCTGTATACCCGAGTCGCCAGATGGTCGATGGGCTGAATCAGCCGCTCCAGACCCAGCTCGGCCTGCATTTCCTTGGCTTCCAGATAGCCGCGATTGACGTCGTCGCGAATGATACTGTTACCTAATGCGTAGACTCGCAGATCTTCGGGCGGCCGTTCCCAGTAGCCGACGATATTGTGGGTGTATGGCGAGGGCTTGACGATGGCCATGTTGCCGGGCAAACCCAGCTTACGGATCTGGTCCTGGTTAAAGAAGCGAATCTCCCGCGACTTTTGCTGTTCGACCACCTCGTGCAGGTTGCTGACCCGAAACACTTCGCCCATGTAGCGCGAATTGGGTTTGTGGGCGCCGATCGGGTAGACCTCGTTCAAGGCCCGAAAAATATCGCCGCGCCCCGCATCGCGCACTTCGCGGACCAGCAGATCCGGCGAATTCATGTCGATACGCAAAATATGGGTCCAATGCGATTCGGTTTCCAAGGTCACCAAATAATGGTACGGCGTCATCAGCGCCAGTTCGCTGACATAGGCGGCCGAACAACCCGGCTCGACGGTAATCATCATCGCGTCGATCTCGCGGATCATCTCGGTCAGGCCGGTGCGGTCGCGGTTTTCCAACAGTTTGACCAGAAATTCGTCGAACCAGGCGGAATTGGCTTTGTCGCCGTGCCTGGGGTGGATCAGTGAATTGATCATCCAATTTCCTCGTGAGTGTAACTATCCATTAACCGAACCGGTCCTGCCGCTAGGGACGTTTTTAGGGGCGTTCTTCAGGACGGACCGTTCAGAAAGGTACGCTGTATCTCGACGCCCAACGCATTGTTGCGGACGATGAAATCTTGTAGAAACGCGTGCAAACCGGTGCGAACGATGTCGCTCATCCGGCCGAAATGCAGGCGTGCGTGGTTTTCGCCGGCCAAGCGCAGACATTCTCGACCGCGCCGGCCGCACAACTGTTCCAGGATCGGCGCCAGTTCGTCGTAGCAGGCGTGTAGCGAACGCGGCATGTCGTCGCGCAACACCAGCAATTCAGCGACTTTCCAGGGCTCCAGCGTATCGCGGAACACTTTCTGGTAAGCCTCGAACGCCGAAACCGACCGCAGCAAGGAGCTCCATTCGTAATAATCGACTTCGGTGGTTTGATCGGCGTCGGGCAACAACAGTTGAAATTTGGCGTCCAGCAGCCGCGCGGTGTTGTCGGCCCGTTCGACGAAACTACCGATCCGCACGAATTTGTAACCGTCGTCACGCAACATCGTGCCGAAGGTAACGCCGCGAAACAAGTGCGAACGGGACTTGACCCAATCGCAGAACTCGCCGATTTCGGCTTCGGGCAAGCCACCGCGGATGCGTTGCCTTAGCTCTATCCACAACGCATTGACGGTTTCCCACATTTCCGAAGACATCGCGACCCGCACGGCGCGGGCGTTCTCGCGCGCCGCGCCCAGCGCGCTGACGATGCTGGACGGATTGCGTTCGTCCAGCGCCATGTAGCGAATCACGTTGGCGGCGGTATAGGTCCCGTAATCGCGTTCGAATACCTCGATATCGTCGGCGATCAGCACCGGCGGTTTCCAGCGCGCGGCTTCGTCGTAAGGACTGTTGGCGACCAGCGACATCCGGTAGGTGACATCCAGGACCCTGGCCATGTTCTCGGCGCGCTCGATGTAGCGCGCCATCCAGTACAAATGGTCGGCGGTGCGGCTCAGCATGGTTTGTCCTCGTTCAACACCCAAGTGTCCTTCGTCCCGCCACCCTGCGAGGAATTCACGACTAGCGACCCTTCCCGCATCGCGACCCGGCACAAACCGCCGGGTACCAAGGTCACGGTCTTGCCGGACAGCACGAAGGGCCGTAGATCCACGTGGCGCGGCGCCACGCCGGCTTCGACCAGGGTCGGGCAGGTCGACAGCGCCAGGGTCGGCTGGGCAATGTAATTATCCGGATCGGCCAGAATGCGATCACGAAACTCCAGAATTTGCTGCTTGGAAGCGGTCGGACCGACCAACATGCCGTAACCGCCGGAACCCTGTACTTCCTTGACCACCAGTTCGTCCAGGTGCTCCAACACGTATTTGCGGTCGTCTGCTTCCGCCAGTTTGTAGGTCGGCACGTTGGACAGGATCGGTTCCTCGCCCAGATAGAACCGAACCATGTCCGGGACATAGGTATACGTGGCCTTGTCGTCGGCAACGCCGGTACCGATCGCGTTGGCCAGCGTCACGCCGCCGTTGCGATAGGCTTCGACGATACCCGGCACGCCCAATAGCGAATCCGGCCGGAAGGCTTTAGGATCGATGAAGTCGTCGTCGATACGACGGTAAATCACATCGACCTGCTTGGGACCGTCGGTGGTGCGCATATACACCAGATCGTCCTCGACGAACAAATCCTGGCCCTCGACCAGTTCGATACCCATTTGCTGCGCCAGAAACGCATGTTCGAAATAGGCGCTGTTGTAGGCGCCCGGCGTCAGCAACACCACCGTCGGATCTTGCACGCCGGGCTGAGCCACCGCTCGCAGATTGTTCAACAGCACTTGCGGATAGTGCTCGACCGGCGCCACCGCATAGCGGCGGAATAATTCCGGGAACAAGCGCATCATCATTTTGCGGTTCTCCAACATGTAGGACACGCCGGACGGCGTCCGCAAGTTGTCCTCGAGCACGTAGAATTGATTCTCGCCGGTTCGCACAATATCGATGCCGGCGATGTGCGCGTAGATACCACCCGGCGCCGCGACGCCCTGCATCTCCGGGCGGTACATTTCGTTTTCCAGCATGGCGGCGGGCACGATGCCGGCCTTGACGATTTCCCGATCGTGGTAGAGATCGTTCAGAAACGCGTTCAAGGCCCTCACCCGCTGAATCGCGCCGTCGGCCAATTGCCGCCATTCGCTGGCCGCCAGAATCCTCGGCACGACATCGAACGGAATCAGCCGCTCGGCGCCGGCCTCGTCGCCATAGACGTTGAAGGTGATGCCAACCCGGCGGAACAACATCTCCGCCTCTCGGGACTTTTGCATCAGCTGGGCCTGATCGATGCCGTCCAACCAGTCCGCAAAGGGTTGATAGAGCGCCCGCACGCTGCCGTCGGGTGTCCGCATTTCGTCGAAATAATTCAGTGGCTTCATAAGCTCCTTACAGCAATCCACATGCCAACCCGGTCAAACGATGGCGAACCGGTCCGGACGGCCCAACGCGGCCGACCAACGCACCAAATTGGCGCAAACCCTGCGCACCCTCGCCCCAAAACGACCACTCGGCGCAAATACGTTGGCAATTTCGCCGGCTTTGACTATCGTAAGTGACTTGTACCACCATCCGCGATTCAACCAATGAATAAAGCCCAAATTACGTTATTCGGCGAAGTGTTGTTCGACTGTTTCCCCGACGGCAGCCGAGTACTGGGCGGTGCGCCGTTCAACGTCGCTTGGCATCTGCAAGCCTTCGGCGACCGGCCCCGCTTTATCAGCCGGGTCGGCGGCGACGCGGCGGGCAACGACATCCTGGCCGCGATGACCCGCTGGGATATGGACCCGTCCGACCTGCAAATCGACCCGAGTCGGCCGACCGGCACCGTGGCGGTCAGCATAACCGACGACCAACCCGATTACCAAATTCTCGACCGCCAAGCTTACGACTTTATCCAGCCTGTCCAGCCGGGGACCGGCGACGGCCTGCTCTATCATGGCAGTTTGGCGCTACGCGGCGAGGTTTCGGGCCATACGTGGACCGATCTAGCGAGCGCCTGGCGCGGGCCGGTGTTTTTAGACGTGAATTTGCGCGCACCGTGGTGGCAACCCGGCCGCATTTTCGATTTGATCGCCGGCGCCGATTGGCTGAAACTGAACGACACCGAGCTGGCCCAACTCTTCCCCGGCACTCAGGATATCGCCGACAAAATGCGCCTGATCGTTCGAGAATTCGATTTGCAAGGCATTTTCGTCACCTGCGGCGAAGAAGGCGCACTAGCTCTGACGCCCGACGGCGAACTACTCGGCGTCACCCCGAACGCCCGGCTCGAAGTCGCGGACACGGTCGGCGCCGGCGACGCCTTCGCCGCCGTGCTGCTGCACGGCATCGCCTCCACTTGGCCCTTACCGCTAACGCTACGCCGCGCGCAGGATTTCGCGTCCGCGCTGGTCGGCAGGCACGGCGCGACAGTCGACGACCCCGCTTTCTATCAACACATCCTGGCCGGCTGGCAATAATCCCGCCGGGCGGGCCGACCGTGATCGCGGCGAGGGTCCAAACATTGGCCCGAGCCTGTATTACATTTCACGTAATCTTCAGCAAACCGTCACGCATCCTTAACCCAGTGTCGGCGTTTTAACGCCAAAATGATCGCCGGCTCAAGCACCCGCTCGGCTCGGCTCGGCCGGGCTTCAGACCGGGTCGGGCCTAGCCGGGCCAAGCGCCCGTTCGCGTCTACATTTTTTTCCGAGATACTCCGACCATGTTCAGAAGACGACCCCTCTTCAAACCGGCACTGACCACGCTGGCCGCGCTGGGCTTATTCGGCGGCGCTCAAGCCGCCACGCCGGTATTCATCAACGAAATCCATTACGATAACACCGGCACCGACAGCGGCGAAGCCGTTGAAATCGCCGGCCCGGCCGGTACCGACCTTAGCGGTTGGTCGTTGGTGCTCTACAACGGCAACGGCGGCGCCAATTACCGAACCGCGACGTTAAGCGGCGTCATCGCCGACCAATCGGGCAGCGGCTTCGGAACCTTGAGTTTCGGCTTTCCGACCGATGGCATTCAAAACGGCGCGCCGGATGGGATCGCTTTGGTCGATGCCAATCAGGTCGCCGTACAATTTTTAAGCTACGAAGGCACGTTCAACGCGGTTGGCGGACCGGCCGCCGGCCAAGCCGGCACCGACATCGGCGTGTCCGAGTCCAGCGCCACGCCGGTGGGATTTTCGCTGCAATTGCAGGGTAGCGGTCAGGTTTACGAAGACTTCCTTTGGGCTAGCGCATCCGACGACAACTTCGGCGCCGTCAACGCTGGTCAAAGCTTTGCCGCCGCGCCGCCGGACTCGACCGACAAATGCGGCGATCCCGCCACCGAGATTAGCGCGATCCAAGGTAACGACATCGACAGTCCGTTGGTTGGCACACGCCAGACGATAGAGGCCATCGTCACCGCCGATTTCAGCGGCGGCGCCAAACTGAACGGCTTCTTCGTCCAGCAAGCCGCCGGCGAGACCGACGCCGATCCAACCACTTCGGAAGGCCTGTTCATAGCGGCGTCCGCATCGATCCATGTCGGTGACCGGGTACGCATTTCCGGCAACGTCGCCGAAACCTACGGCATGACTCGACTGGAAAACGTCTCGCCGCCGCAAGTCTGCGCCAGCGGACAGGCGCTGCCGGCCGCCGTCGCGGTCGAGTTGCCGTTCGGCCCGGACAACCGGCAGGAAAGCCGAGAAGGCATGCTGGTAACCCTGCCGCAAACCCTGACCGTCACCGAAAACTACAATCTGGCTCGCTACGGCGAATTCCTACTCTCGTCGGGCGGCCGTCTGCTAACGCCGACCCAAGCCGCCGAGCCCGGCGCGCCGGCCCTGGCCATCGCCGCGCAAAACCTGGCCAATCAACTGCTGGTTGACGACGGCGCCAATCTGCAAAATCCCGATCCCGTGATTTACCCCGAGCCGGCCGGTCTGAGTGCCGCCAATACTTTAAGGGTCGGCGACAGCATAAGCGGCGCGACCGGGATCTTGGCGTACGACTTCGGCGCCTACCGTTTGCAACCGACTCAAACATTGACGCTGAATGCGGACAACCCGCGCGACCAGGCGCCCACGCCGGACCGACGCACATCCTTGACCGTCGCCAGCTTCAATGTCTTGAATTATTTCAACGGCGACGGCAACGGCGGCGGCTTCCCAACCGCGCGCGGCGCCGACAGCCCGGCCGAATTCGCCAAGCAACGCGCCAAAATCGTCGCGGCCCTGACTCGCCTAAACGCCGATGTGATCGGCCTGATGGAAATCGAGAACGACGGCTACGCCGCCAACAGCGCGATCGCCGACCTGGTGGCCGGGCTAAATCAAGCCGCCGGCCCCGGCACCTATGCCTATATCAACCCGGGCGTCTCGCCGGTGGGCAGCGACGAAATCGCCGTGGGTCTGATTTACAAACCGGCCAAGGCCTCTCCGATCGGTCCGGCGGCCATTCTGAGCTCAGCCTTCGACCCGGCATTTATCGATACCAAGAACCGGCCGACCATCGCCCAGACTTTCCGCGACAAAACCTCCAACAAGTTGCTGACCGTCGCGGTCAACCACCTGAAATCCAAGGGATCGGCTTGCGACGATGTCAACGATCCGGATACCGGCGATGGCCAAGGCAATTGCAATCTGACTCGCACCGCCGCCGCCCAGGTGCTGACCCAGTGGCTCGCCACCGACCCCACCCATGCCGGCTCCGCCAACGCGTTGATCGTCGGCGACTTGAACAGCTACGCGGAGGAAGATCCGATCAGCGCCCTAAAATCGGCCGGCTATCGCAATCTGCTGGAGAATCTGGTCGGCAATCACGCCGCCTACAGCTACGTGTTCGACGGCGCTTCCGGCTATCTGGATCACGCCTTGGCAAATACCGCTCTAGCGCCGCAAGTCAAGGCCGTCTCGGAGTGGCACATCAACGCCGACGAGCCGAGGGCGCTGGATTACAACGAGGAGTTCAAATCGGCCGGGCAGATCGCCGACTTTTACGCCGCCGACGCCTATCGCTCGTCCGACCACGACCCCTTGTTGGTGCAATTATTCGTGGCCGGCGACCTGGACAGCGACGGCGATGTGGACAGCACCGATGCCGCCGCGGCCAAGGCGCAAATCGGCCAATGCGCGAGCCGGCAGACGTTCAACCGCGAAGCGGATTACGACAATAACGGCTGCGTTTCCTACACGGATTACCGGACCTGGTACGGCCACTACCAGCGGTATCAAACCGCCGCGACCGGCCTCTAAGCCGGCACGGCCGGTCGGCATGACGCCGACCGGCCGCTTTTTACTTTCATTTACCGGAACATGCCATGAAAACACTGAGTTGTATTTTGATTCTGACCGCTGTCGGCTTGTGGCCTACCGCGGACGCTGCCACCTTGAGCCTTAGCCTGATTCCGCGGAGCTCGACCGTCACTGTCGGCGATACCTTCGCGGCCGACGTGGTCGCTCACGACCTGTTCGGCGACGCGGACTCGGACGAGTTGCTGCTGGCCTTCGGTCTAAACCTCGGCGATCTGGACGACGAACGTCTGGAATGGACCGGCGTCAGCGTGAATCCGGTGTTTAGCGACGATTCTGCCGCCGTGGGCCTAACCGCGGCCGGCTCGACCTTTCCCGGACTGAGCGCCGACGACACGCCGGCAAATATCACACTCGCCACGCTGTACTTTCGGGCGCTGGCGGCGGGTAGCGCCATCGTCGGCATACGCGGCGATTTGGCCGATCCGAATCAAGGCCTGATTTTTTTGAACCGGGGACCGGTGGCGATTGCCGCCGATTTCAACCTGAGCATCGTCGCGGTACCGTTACCAACCGGCGCGCTGCTGTTTGCATCCGGTATGGCGGCGATGCTCGTTAGAGGCGGACGCCGCGCCTGAAAATTGGGCGGCGGCCAGAAAAAAGCCGGGCCCCGGCCCGGCTCGATTCAGGATTGCTGCTTGGCGAACCGACCGGACCAGTCGTCCGGCCGCGCCGCGAACAACTTTTTGAATTGCGGCATGAAGCTGGCGGTGATCGGAATCGAATAAAAGCAATACATCGCCGCCGCCTCGCCGGTACTGACGCCGAACAACCATTGCGGCATGAACAGCGTCATCATCGCCATCCCGAAATGGTAAGACGCGATCCGCCAGTTGTGCTTCCAGACGAAACCGCTGAGCGCCAGCGCGAACAAGGAACCGTGGGTCACCAAGGTACCGAAGGCGCTGGAAATGGCATAACCGATATGATAAATGCCCATGAACAGGCAGGAGTTCATCCGACCGATGAAATTGGGCTCCAAACCGAACAATTGCCACTCGTTCGGCAGCCGGCCGAACACCAGAAACAAGCCGCTTAAACTCGCCCCGGCGATGAAGGCCTTCTTCAAGGCCGCCGGGTCGCTCGAATACGTCGCCAAGGCCGGCATGATCGCGAAGGCCTGCAGGCTGATATGTACCGAGGACAATTCGCTAAGCAGCAGATTGGTACCGTAGCCGCATTGGTCGGCGACCGGATAGGCGAAAAACTGAATGAATTCCATCAGCGAAAAATGAAAAATCGCGTAAGCGCGGGCCAACCTGACCCAAAACGCTTCGTCCTTGTCCAGCACAGTCACGGTCGCCGCGGCCAAACCCGCGACGCCCAAGCCCAACGACATATCGGCGCTAAAACACATAGTGAATCCGTATCAAAAAGTCAGACAAAACAGCCACGCCGGTGGCCTCCTCTCGCCTCGGCCGGTAATTTCGGGCTTCGGCCTGGGAACGATACACGGCCCCGGCATTTATTGCAGCTTTTTATGGTTTTAACCGGATTATTTCCTAACGGACTAAATCTTTCGTCAATCGGTTTTCCGGAAGTCCGAGCTGTGGTATTCTTGATCAGAAATTGCGAAGCCCGTCACATTCAAGGTTATCAGCGGATGAAAATCAACCAAAACTTACGCTACCTCTCTCTGGCTGTCTGGCTCGGCGCGACCAGTGCGCTGGCCGACGGCGCGCGCGCGACTTTGGTCGAACCACCGCATCCGATTTATCACGTGGTTCGCGATCAAACCCTGGCCCAGGCGGCGGCATCGATCGCCAATCGCGGCGGCTTCGGCTTCCGGATCGCCGCCGGCCTGGAATCCGACCGTTTGAATCGCAAGCTGGCCGCCGCCGATTGGCCTGCGGCATTGGCGCAATTGTTAGAGGATTACAACTACACGCTGGTCGGCGAACCCGGCGCGATTCGCTCGGTTCTGATCAGCGGCCGCCGTCACAACGGCCTTGTAGACCCGACATCCGCTGGCATCGCTATCGAACCCCGCAAGGTCGACGGTCTGCCGGAACGTTACCGCCGCCTGAAACCCGGCTCGGCCATGCCGGTCGAGCTGCCAATGGCCCAGTTGCGGCAATTGAAAGCCGGCGACCGCGCACTTCTCGATCTGCCGATCGGTCAATACCAAGTCGAACACGACCGCCGCACCGACCATGCCGACGGCTCATCGACCTGGACCGGCCATCTCGCCGACGAAGGTCTGGGGTACCGGCTGAATCTGTCCGTCGGCGCGGCCGGACTGATGGGCAATCTCTACACGCCGGACGGTGAATATTTGATCGAAGGTGCCGGGGGGGCCGCCGTGCTGGTCGACCTGCAGCATTCCGGCCTGACGGCAGGCGGTTTCGACGGCGACCATATCGAACCGTCGGGTTTGCCGGCGCCAACCGAAATGGCCAAGGCCACCCTATCGACCGAAAGCCTGAGAACCAAAGCCGAGTCGCTAAGGGCGGACGCCACCGCGCTGAATCAGGAAGCCACGAATCTGTACGGCAATTACACCGATAACCAACAACTGGTCGCCAACGCGCAAACCGCCTTGACCGCGGCCAAGGCAAACACCGCAACCGCGAAAGCCGAGCTGGCAAGCCGAAAGCAGACTCTGAAATCGGCACCCAAGGACGCAACCTTGCAAGCGGCGGTCGCCAGCGCCAAATCCGCGCTGAATGCCGCCAAAGCCGCTGAAAAACAGGCCAACACCAACCTCAAGGCAGTCAAGAAATTCGAAAAATCGGCACTGTCCGCCTACAACAAAAAGATCGCCGCGTATAAAAAGGCCAATACCAAGGCCGAAAAAGCCGAAGCCGATTACGCCGCCCGACTGAACGAGACCGGCGGAGGCAATACCGAAAATAACGGTAATAACGGAAACGGCGGCGGCAATACCACCGAAACCAACGTCGTCGACGTGATGGTGCTCTACACCACGGTTGGGCAAAGCGCCGATTACGCCAAGCAGCGCATTCAATATCTGGTCGATGTCAGCAACCAGGCTTACCGGGACTCGGGCATCCACGCCAGTCTGCGCCTGGTGCATACCGAAGCCAGCGCCTATACCGAAACCAACCTCGACAACACCGCATTGGACGATCTGGGCGCCGGTAACGGCGCGTTTGCCAATGTCGAGGCTCTGCGCAACCGCTACGGCGCCGATGTGGTGGTATTTTTCCGTCCCTTCTACCATTTGGCGTCGGGCCAGATGTGCGGCATCGCCTACCAGGGGTTCTACAACGGCGGCGATGCCTATCCGTTCTTGGCCTATGCGGTGGTCGGCGACGGGTATTCCTTGGAATCGGATAATTACTATTGCACCACCGGCAGTTTCGCCCACGAAATCGGCCATACGCTCGGTAACGTCCACGACCGGGAGTTTAGCAACTTGCAAGGCAAGTTCGAATATTCCTACGCCTGGGGCATAGACAACCTGTTCGGCACGATCATGAGCTATTACAGCCCGCAAATCCTGCTGTTCTCGTCGCCGTCCCTGAGCACGCAGTGCGCCGGCGGCCCCTGCGGCTATCCGGCCGGGTCGATACATTCGTCCGACCAGACCGCCACGACCAACTATACCGCGCCCTTTGTCAGCGCATACCGGCAGACCCAAGTGAGCGTACCGTCGATCGAGTGACGCGGACGCCACTTAAATAGACTTCATAAGTTTTTCAAGGATTTATGATATAAATCACCCCGATTGGCCGGCCAGCCGCCGACCGATCGCCGCGCCCCGAAAGCGCTACCGCCAAGGTAACGCCGGCACCAGGACGAACGGAACGCGGAAGCGCAACGATGCTTTGAACCGGACCGTGCCGCTGGGCCGAGCTCAGCCTGAAACCACTGCAGGCCCGACGTCCATTCCGGATCGATAACAACAATAACCAGGGGAAAGCTCATGATCCAAATTATCGTCGTCTCAACCATTTTTTCGCTATTGCTGCTGGGTCTGTTGGTCTGGGCGATCAAACGCAAGATCGCCCTTCGCCGGCAGCTGGAAACCGCGCAAATTGCAACGCCTGGTTCGGCAATGCCAGCCGACGCGAACCCACAACACCTGAACGCGCCGCCCGCGGCGGAACCGACATGCGCCGAGCCTGCAAAACCGAGCGCCGCGCCTGTCAACCTCGGCGCCGTCTCCTCGGTGCCCTTGCCGCATACCGCAAGCGATACGGCGATCCCGGAAGACTCGGTGCTGCGCCGCCATTATCTGGCGATGCGCCTCGCCGAGCGCGAGCAACGGGCGAGACCTTATCCCACCGATTCCGTGCTGCGCCGACACTACGACGCAATGCAAAAAGCGGCACTCGAAACGGCATCCGCAGTGCGACCGGCGTCGGCAGCCGGCCACCAGCCGGCCCGCCCCATACCCAAATCAGCGCAGCTGCCCGAGGACTCGGTGTTGAAACGGCACGTACTGACGCAATTGCTGTCCGATATACAATCCCAATTGCCGCCGCAACCGACCGACTCCGCGTTGAAGCGGCATTACGCGGCGCTGTTGCAAACCGAACTGGACAAACGCCTAACCGGCGGTTTTCCGGCCTGAGGGTCAACGCCCCGGACCGGCTTCTGCCGGTCCGGGCCACCCACATTCATCGACAAAGCTACCATGGACACTATTTACCGGTTTTCAGCCGTCACCCTGAGCGGCGCGCCGTTGGCATTCGACACCTTCCGCGGCCAAGTACTGTTGATCGTCAATACCGCGAGCCGTTGCGGCTTCACCCCGCAATACCAAGGCTTGCAAGCGCTATACCGCGAATATCGAGACCGAGGCTTCGCGGTGTTGGGCTTTCCGTGTAATCAATTCGGCGCCCAGGAACCCGGCGACAGCCAGGCGATCGGCGAATTTTGCGCGATGAATTATCAAATCGACTTCCCGATATTCGAAAAAATCGAAGTCAACGGCGACGGCGCACATCCGTTGTACGCATTTCTGAAGGCTAGCGCGCCGGGCGTGCTGGGTTCGGAAGCGATCAAATGGAATTTCACCAAATTTCTGATCGGCCGGGATGGTTGCGTCAAACAACGCTACGCGCCACTGACCGCTCCGGAGACTTTGCGCGGCGACATCGAAGCCTTATTGGCGGAAACCGTTTAACGCGACTGAAAACTCTTGACCCAGTCGCCGGGCCGGACAATGGCGGCGCCGGCGTCCATTTGACCGACGGCGGTCGCGGCACTAACGTCGACGATGGTCAAAATGCCGCTGGGGTCACCCAAGCCGGTATCGGCCCGATTCTGGGCCAGTGGATACACCATCAATTTGTCGCCGGCCTTGACCTTATCTTGCGCCCCGGCGGCAATCACGACGCGGCCGGATTCGACCCGCGCCACCCGTGTAGCGAACGGGTAACAGCCGAACATTTTGTGTATGTCTTCCGAAGCCTGAGTAATGATCTCATCGATCTTATGGCCGGCAGGCGTCGCGTTGAAGCGGTCGCTACCGACCGTGTAGCCGGTCGGCAGGCTGACATCGCCGACGATGGAGTCGGTGTAGCGCTGCTGAAACAACAGCGCCCCGGTAAAGCCGTCGTAAACGAATACGTCGATGCCGACGCTGCGCCGACCGACAAAATCGCGGACCAACGATTTCAGATCGGCCAACACGCCGGTGCCGCGCACGTACTCGGTGGATTCGATCCGAAAATCGCGTATCACGCCGGACAGCACGAACTGCGCGTTTTGCTGGCGGGCCACGTTCAACACCATGGATTCACCGCTGCCCTCGGCCGGCACCAACTCCGGCGCGATGTCCGGTCGGGCGTACAGCGCGGCATTGGTCAGGTTGCGGCCGATAAAGTCGCCTGTTTCCATGAGTCGATTGTTGATCTCGCGAGGAATGCCGCTGTACAAATCCTGGCTCTCGGAACCGCTGAGCTGATCGGCGTTCATAATCGGAAAGCCGGTCGCGACAATCTTCTTGCGATAGGGAGACACGCAACGCTCGCTGTCGGCCAACATTGCCAGCACTTGCACGTGGTAGACGGCGCCGTCCTGCCATTCGTCGACCACCTTGATATCGCTGATCAACTGGTCGCCGCGATTGCCGCGCCGCAGCCGAGCCGAAGCCGCGTCGACCGCGTTGTCGATAGCGGCCCGCCGAGCCGCCTCGCGATTCGCACCGGCAATCGCTGCGCTACCCTCGGCGCTAACCTGTCGCGAGGCCGCCAAATCGCTGGCGCTATCGTCTCGCGTACCGGCGCCGCCGCAACCGGCCAACAGCAAAATCAGTAAAACGTGGCTAAAGCCGTTACAGCGCATTGAGGAACCCGTTGGTCAGGAAATAATTCAACAGCGTACGCGCGCCGGTGTTGATTGTCCATTCGCTGTCGTACATGCCGGCATCAAGCAAGACATCATCGACGACATTGGGTTGTTTGGAAAAGCCCTTGACGTGGTATTGGTCGCTACAATCCCGGTTACCGCAAGCCAGATTCGCTGAAACCATGGTAGCCTCCCGGTATCCCAATCGGGTGAAAGCCAGCTTTTGGTCCTGTTGCTGACATTGCCCGACCTGCCCCGCGTCGCCGGCCATGCACCGATAAAAGCGCGGCGTCAAGGTCAGGTCCAGCCTGGCTTTCAGATGGTCGCGGACGGTACGGTAGTCGGCCGGACGGGCTTCGCGCAAATAGCTATCGACGTAGACGCGGTAGGCTTCGTCGCGCATCACTTGGGCGCCGACCGTCGAACCGTTGGGCAGTGGCTCGCGATAAAGTTGAGCGGCCAAATCTCGGTAGGCGTCGAGTTTGGCATTCTGCTGGGCTTGCTGCCAGCGTTGCTTGACGTTCAGCGCGCCGCTGTCGTCGAAGCGGCTGATACCGCTGGCGCTTAGCGTTTTGGATTCGGACAGAGCGGCGGATTTGCCGGCCGGCCCGGCGCAGCCCACCAGCCATAACAGCGGGATGATTTGAAGCAGTCTCAGGGTGTTCATGGTTCCTCCTCGGGCTAGCCTAGTCATCGACTGACCGGCCGAAATCTTGAGGAGGACGGCCAATTTAAATCGGCCGCGCCGGCTCCGGGCTCAGGCGGATTTGGCCGGTACCGACCAGAGTTTTTCCAACTGGTAGAACTCGCGAGCCTGGCCGGTCATCACGTGCACGATCACGTCGCCGAGATCCAGCAAAACCCAATCCGAGCCTTGCTCGCCCTCGGTACCGATCGGTTGGATGCCGTTTTCCTTAACTTTCACGACAACGTAATCGCACAGCGACTTGGCGTGCCGCGCCGAGGTCGCGGTCGCGACGATCATAAAATCGGTGATGCTGGTCTTGTCGCGTACGTCCAACGTCGCGATATGCAGGGCCTTGCGCAGATCCAGTTCGGTTTGGACCAATTGGGCTAATTCGGTACTTTGCATTCAGGTTTCCGTAGATGTCGAGCTTGCTCGATAAAGTTGATGTTGTTGAATATAGGCCAGAACGGCGTCCGGCAATAAAAATCTAGGATTCGTCCCGTCGGCGACGATCCGGCGGATTTGGGTCGCGGCAATGTCCAGCAAGGTCACCGCTTGAAAAAACAACTTGCCAGCCCTGGCGTCGCGCAACTCGTCCCGCCGCGCCGCGAGGCGGGCTCGCATAAAATCGCCAAGTACCGACGGTTGAAAGCCTGGCCGGGTCATCACCACAATATGGGCGTAATCGAACAGGTCCCGCCAACGATACCAGCCTTCCAGACCGGTGAAGGCGTCGGCACCGACGAACAGCACCAAGCCGGACCCCGGCAACTCCGCCGCCAGCGATTGCAGGGTATCCACCATGTAGGACGGTCCCGGCCGGTCCAGTTCGCGTCTATCGACGCTCAAACCGGGCGTGCCGGCGACCGCCAATTCGAGCATCCGCAAACGGTGCTCCGCCGAAACATCCGGCTCGCCGCGATGCGCCGGCACCCGGCACGGAATCATTTTCAAGTCGTCCAATTCGAAGCATTCGCGCACTTCCAATGCGGTCCGCAAATGCCCGTAGTGAACCGGGTTGAAGGTGCCGCCGTAAACGCCGATCATTATTGGCGGATATGCCCGTCGCCCAACACGATGTATTTCAACGAAGTCAAGCCGTGCAAGCCGACCGGTCCGCGCGCGTGCAATTTATCGGTGCTGATGCCGATTTCGGCGCCCAGACCGTATTCGAAGCCGTCGGCGAAACGGGTCGAGGCGTTGACCATCACCGAGCTGGAATCGACCTCGCGCAAGAAACGCCGGGCCAGCGTGAAATCCTCGGTGACGATGGCTTCGGTATGCGCCGAGCTATAGGTGTTGATGTGGTCTATCGCCTCGTCGATGCCGGAGACGATCTTGATCGATAAAATCGGCGCCAAATATTCGGTGTGCCAGTCCGTTTCGCTGGCCCTGACCGCGCCCGGAATCAATGAGCAGGTTTTCAGGCAGCCGCGCAACTCCACGCCCTTGGCGGCGTATTGCTCGGCCAGGATGGGCAATACCGCGCCGGCAACGCTTTCGGCGACCAATAGCGTTTCCATCGCATTACAGACGCCATAGCGATGGGTTTTGGCGTTCAACGCGATCGCCACCGCCTTGTCGAGATCGGCCTTGACATCAATGTAAACGTGGCAAATGCCGTCCAGATGTTTGATGACCGGGATGGTCGCCTCGGCGCTAATCCGCTCGATCAGACTTTTACCGCCGCGCGGCACGATCACATCGACGAATTCCTTCATCGTCACCAGCGCGCCGACCGCCGCCCGGTCGGTGGTTTCGACGACTTGCACCGCCTGTTGCGGCAGTCCGGCCTCGGCCAAACCTTGCGCGATACAGGCGGCGATGGCCCGATTGGAATGAATGGCTTCGGAGCCGCCGCGCAAAATGCAGGCATTCCCGGCTTTCAGGCACAGCGCGGCGGCATCGACGGTGACATTCGGTCTGGATTCGTAAATGATACCGATCACGCCCAACGGCACCCGCATTTGTCCGACTTGAATGCCGGTCGGCCGGTAACTGAGGTTGGTGATTTCGCCGACCGGGTCCGGCAACGCGGCGATTTGGGTCAAGCCCTCGACCATTTTTTCGATACGGGCCGGCGTCAGATCCAGCCTGTCCAACGAAGCGGCATCCAGGCCGTTGGCTTGGCCGGCTTGCAAATCCTTGGCGTTTTCGGCGATCAACGTGTCGGCGTTGGCGGCCAAGGCTTCCGCGATTTTCACCAGGGCCAGATTCTTGCGGCCGGTATCGGCCTTGCTGATCTCGCGACCGGCCTGTCTGGCCTGCTTGCCCAATTGCTGCATGTAGCGGGTTACGTCCACAATGTTACGACTCGTTGATTTTGAAAAAACCGCCATTATAACCCAGACCCGCGCCGGGGCGGCCAACGGTCGCCCCGGCGCGGGTCCAGCCCTCTCAACCCAGCGGTCGCACGGCCGACACAAACCGATTTCGCCGGCCTCGGTTCGACCATTATGACCGCGCTCAGATCGAAGCGCGGCTTGGTCACGCGCCAAACCGGACAAATTCCCGCACGACAGCCGGCCCGCGTGTTACCCTTGACCCCAGCGGGCACTTTTGACCCAGTCGCTCCGCCGCCGCAAGCGCCTTTTCGGCCTGCATCGCTCTTCTCTCGAAGCGTTGTGCCCGTTCGATCAGAACCTTTTCGAAGCACAACCCTACCGCACAGCGAGTCAGCCATGTCCAACCGAGCCCAGCAACCTGCCACGCCTTCCTCGTCCGCCGCCACCGCCCGCGACAATCCGCTTTGGTTGCAATTTTGGCGAGACCAACGCGACGACTTCCATCAAGCCGCGGTTAATCCCTTACTACGCCGCTTTTGGAACGGACAGGACTTGGCCGAGGGCAGTCGCGTATTCGTGCCGTTGTGCGGCAAGAGCCTGGATCTGATCTGGTTGTTGGAACAAGGCCACGAAGTGATTGGCATCGAACTCAGCCCGGTTGCTGTCGCGGCGTTTTTCCGCGAGAACAGCTTGAAACCCAGCCGTCGAAAAATCGGCAAATTCGTGGCGTGGCGGCATGATCGCCTGACGATATTGTGTGGCGATTATTTTTCGCTGACCGCTACCGATCTCGGCACCGTCGCCGCGGTTTACGACCGCGCGGCATTGACTGCCTTGCCGGAAGAGGTTCGCAAACTTTACGTCGCACATCTGGAGCGCATTCTGCCCGATACCGACAAGATTTTTCTGTTGACCGCCGAGGAAGCCGAAACCACGGAAACGGTTGCCACGCACCCCGAGATCGCCGCCGAAGTACGGCACCTTTACGCCGAACATTTCGACATCGAGCTCACCCATGCCGAAACGCTGACCGAAGCTGGGGAGTTCGTCGATTACAAGCTGTATCGCCTCAACGCCCACCCGCATTAAAGCGGTTGGAACGCGAGCGCCACCTTGGCGTTTTGCGTCCGCACGCGATCAGGGTATCATCTCCCTTGCAATAACCAGGGAATAGTCATCGCCAAGAATGACGGGCCGCGAGTCGGCGCTTATTGCTCAATTCCTAAAAATAATTAAACAGGAAGGATGGGTATGACTCGATTAAGTGAAGAAGAACGAAAAAAAATCCTGGAAAGCTCGCCGGTCGGCACCTGGGCGCTGATGCTGATCGTCAGCGGCGGCATGCTGATCGCCTGGCTGCTGATGTATTACGGGGTGTTCCTGCCGCGCGGCCATATCGGTTGAGGGGGCACCATGCATATCGATAAACTGGAACGAAATTGGGCCGGTGTCGCGCTGGGTATCGCCGGCGTGTTCGTCTCGGCCATTCTCGGCTCGGCCTTGCTGCACGGCATACACGCGCCGAGCAATGTCGAAACCATAGACTCGGCCAAACTGCATTTGTCCAAGGAATTCGCCGAGGACAAACTCGGCGCCAGCCGCAACCCGGACGGCAGCGTCACGGTGCGCATGGTGGCCGGCCGCTACGGCTTTTTCCCAAAAACCCTCACGGTGCCGGCGGAAACGCCGATCACCTTCCGCTGGGTCAGCCTGGACGTCATCCACGGCGTCCACATGCCGATGACCAACATGAGCACGATGATCGTGCCGGGCTATGTCGCCCAGGTCAAGACCGAACTGCACCACACCGGCGACTATCCCTTGCTGTGCAACGAGTATTGCGGCATGGGCCACGCCCACATGTGGAGCAACATCAAGGTGGTAGGCAAGGCCGAGTGGGACGCGCTGGCCAAGCAAGGGGGAGAACAACATGGATAACGCAAGCGCGAAAAAACTGGCGCTGACCCATCTGTGGGTCGCGTTCGCCGCCTTCGGTTTGGCGGCGTTGATGGGGCTGTACCAAGTCATTGAACGTAGCGGTTTCTTTGGCTTTTTGGAGTCGCGGGAAGTGTATTACGCCTCGGTCAGTACCCATGGCGTGCTGATGGGCTTTGTACTGACGACGTTTTTCATCATGGGCTTCGGCTACTACGTGGCCACCAGCACACTGAAACTGCCAATCTGGAACCTAAGTTTTGCTTGGAGCGGTTTTGGCGTTGCCCTGACCGGCGTGGTGCTGGCCGCGCTGCCGTTGCTGCTGGGCAAGGCCTCGGTGTTGTTTACCTTTTATCCGCCGTTGATGGCCCACCCGCTGTTTTATATTGGCGCGACCTTGCTGGTGGTCGGCTCGTGGTTCTGGTGCGTGTCGATGATCGTGATGTACATGCAATGGAAAAAAGCTCATCCTGGCCAAGCGGTGCCGTTGGCGATGTTCGCCACCACGGCCAATGCGATTCTGTGGCTGTGGACCAGCGTCGGCGTCGCGGTGGAAGTCCTATTTCAATTGATCCCGTGGGCCTTAGGCTGGATAGATACGATAGACGCCGGTCTGGCTCGTACGCTGTTCGCCTGGACCTTGCATCCCATCGTCTATTTCTGGCTGATTCCGACCTATACCGCGTTTTATACCCTGGTCCCCAAACAGGCCGGCGGTTATTTGTTCAGCGACGAAATGGCCAGAGCCGCGTTCATTCTGTTGGTCGTCTTCAGTTTGCCGATAGGCTTCCACCATTTGTACATGGATCCTGAGCAAGGCCACGGCTGGAAAATCCTGCACGCGATCGGCACCTTCGTCGTCACGTTGCCGACCTTCATCACCGGTTTTACCGTGATCGCCTCGCTGGAAATCGCCGGCCGCCTTAACGGCGGCAAGGGCTTGTTCGGCTGGATCGCCGCGCTGCCGTGGAACAACCCAATGGTGTTGGCGCTAATTCTGGGCTTGCTGATGCTGATCTTCGGTGGCTTCGGCGGCCTGGTCAACGCCAGCTATGCAATGAACGCGATGGTACATAACACGGCCTGGGTATCCGGCCATTTCCATCTGATCTTCGGCGGCACGACCATCATCATGTATTTCGGGATCGCCTATTATTTCTGGCCGGTTCTGACCGGCAAGCCGCTGCATTGCCCGTCGTTGGCGATCACCCAATTGTGGACTTGGTTCGTCGGCATGATCATCATGACCACGCCCTGGCACATTCTGGGTTTGCTAGGCCAGCCGCGGCGGATAGACAGCGTCAATTACAACAACTTGCTGACCTTGTCCTGGGAGCCCTACGAAGTCACGATGATCTTCGGCGGCACGATCCTGCTGGTGTCCTCCGGCATGTTGCTCTACAACCTGTATAAAACCCAGTGCGGTACGGAAGCCTACCGTGGTGAAGTCGAATACGCCGAACCGATTCGTCCGGTCCGGGATTTACCAGCCTATTTGAACAGTTTCGGATTGTGGAACGCGGTCATCGCGGTATTCATGTTGATTGCGTTCGGTTACCCGATTTTGCAATTCTTCCTGATGGAAACCTTCGGTTCCGGCAGATGGGGGGTCTGATCATGAAAAACCTATTCTGCTTGATCGCAGTACTGACACCCGTGCTGGTTTGCGCCGAACCCTCGTCGAAACTGGCGTGGACCGCCGAGCAATTGAGCTTGGTTGAATCCGGCAATCCGCAAAAAGGCCGGGAACTGGCGCAAGCCTGCGCCGCCTGCCACGGCGAGCAAGGCATCAGCGCCGTGCCGACCTACCCCTCGCTCGCCGGCCAATTGCCGACTTATTTATTCAAACAACTGCAAGACTACCGCGACGGCAGCCGGCAAAATCCACTGATGAACGGTATCGCCAAAGGCCTAACGCCGAGAGACGCTGCCGATTTGGCGGCGTGGTTTTCGACTCGACCTGCGGCGATTTTGTCGGCGAACGCGAAAGACGCCTACCCGACCGCCGAAAACTTGGTCAAGCGCGGCGACAAGCAGCGCTTATTGCCGCCGTGCGAAGTTTGCCACGGCACCGACGGCAAGGGGCAAGCGCAGGACGTTCCGGCGTTGTCCGGCCAAAGCGGGGATTATCTGGCCGCCAGCTTGCGCGCCTTTAAATCCGGCGAACGCCACAACGACATCTACGCCAGGATGCGGATTCTGGCCGAGACCTTAAGCGACTCCGAGATCGAGGCGCTTGGCTTGTACTACCAGAATAGTCAACAATAGCGAGCGCGAAAATCGCCCTCGCCCGTTCGGCGCTCACGCGCCGGACGGTATTTTCGTTTAGCCTCGGAATTGCGCCATGAACTGCGATCCACCTACTCTCGACCGCGCCGGTAAAGGCATCAATCTGATCAGCTTCGGCACCTCGATCAAACTGCTGTTCAGCGGTTATCTGACCACGGTCGGCGCCGGTTATCTGATGGCGCTGATTCAAATCCTGTTCACTCACGGGATGGCCGACGGCAAATTCGGCCTGTCGTTGGACGACATCGTCTACAGCTATTACGGCGACCGCTCCGGTTCGGTGTTGGAATCGAAACTGAACGGTTCGATGAAGTACAACGCCCCCGACCAGGAACGCTTCAAAATCATCCAGTGGGTGCGGGACGGCGCCGAGGAAGCGACTTACGATCGGGACATCAAGCCGATTGTCGAGACCCGCTGCTTGATGTGCCACAACGCCTCCGCCGGCTCGTTGCCGGACTTCGGCCGATTCGACAATTTAAAGAAACTGGCCGCTTCCAATGAAGGTGCCACGTTTCAATCGCTGATACGCATTTCGCACATCCACCTGTTTGGGATCAGTTTTATCTTCATGTTCGTCGGTATTATTTTCAGCTTCAGTACCGGCGTGCCTTGTAAGTACAAATATCCGGCCGTGGTGATGCCGTATTTGTTTTTACTGATCGACATCGCATCCTGGTGGTTGACCAAGCTTAATCCGCATTTCGCGCTACTGGTGATTCTCGCCGGTGCCGGCCTCGGCGTGGCGTTCGCGTTCATGTGGACAGTATCGATGTACCAAATGTGGATATTGGGCGGCGTGTTGAAACGCAAGGACCGCCGCAACGCGGTCATGCGCGACTAGTGGCGCGAGCTTATTCGGTCAGCTGTTCGGCGGTGGCGACGACCTTGGCCAGATCGTCATTCAGCCTGTCCAGTACTTCCCGGCACGCGTCCTGCGTCAGGCCCAACTGCTCGAGCGCCTGCTCCGAACAGGTCTGATTGGCGGCATCGCCGATCCCGAGTTCGCCGAGCAAGCTGTCGTTTGCGAAAGTCAGCAAATTCAGCATGTAATTGTCGCCTCGGTAACAAGGGTTGTGGTGATGATAAACGATGTCGGTTACCAATCGGGGCATCGACCAATCGTTCATTAGCCACGCCCCTATTTCGGCGTGATTGACGCCGAACGCGAAGTTTTCCAGGTGAAATACCACCAAGCTGGGATTGGCGGCGATCAAACCGCTCAAATAGGCGAATTCGTCCGGAAATCGATGGCCCAGCAACGGAAAACCAATGTTGTGCATCAGCGCCGCCAAAAACAAGGCTTGCGTCGACGGCCGACTCGGCTCCGGCATCGCCGCTGCTAATTTGGCCATCAACTGAGTACTGGCCAGCGCATGCGTCCAAAACATCCGGGTGCCGATCGGCCCGTCCTTGGGCGCTTTCAACGGCGCCAATACGGCTAAGCCCAAGGCCAGATCCATGACAAAGTCGAAACCCAGCACCCGGGTTATCGCATCATGCACCGACGTGATCTTGCCCCGGTAACCGTACAGGGCCGAACTGGCCCAGCGTATGATCTGAGCGGTCAACAAAGGATCAAGCTCGATGATTTCCGCCAACTTGGCGGCGTCGGCATGCGGGTCCGAAGTCAGTTTCAAGATACGCATCGCGCTACCCGGCAATGGCGGCAAGGCCTTGATTTGAGCCACGGTCTCCCGCATGTCGCGCGGCGGCGTGAATCCGTTGCGTTGCGGGCTGATGCTGGTTAAGGTCCAGTTGATAAGATTGGCTTCCATAACGATATGCTCCGCGACCTAATTCAAATTCAAACGGTTTAGTTTGCGATAAAGCGTGCGCTCGCTGATGTTCATTTCGGCGGCGATCAACTTGCGGTTGCCTTGATATTTGACGATCAGGCTGTTGATGAAATCGGCTTCCAATTCCGCCAAACTGTTCAAACAGGGCTTGCGCTCCGGCGTTGCCGCGACCGTCGCTTCGACCGCAGCCGCTTGGTTCAGCGGCTGCATGAAATGCACGCAAGCCTCCGAGACCACGCCGTTTTGCGACAAGCCGGCGGCGAGCTGCAAGCAATTGCGCAACTCGCGGATATTACCCGGCCATCCGTACTGCAGCAATTTGATTAAAGCCGGCTGGTTCAGCCGATAAGTACGGCCGTCGCGACCGCCGAGCTGCTCCAGAAAAAAATCGATCAACACCGGCAGATCCTGTTTGCGGTCGCGCAGGCGCGGCACGTCCACCGGAAACACCGAAAGCCGGTAAAACAAGTCCTCGCGAAACCGGCCCGCTTTAACCATATCGGCCAAATTACGGTGCGTGGCGCAGACGATACGCACGTCCGACTTCAACATGGTCGTTCCGCCAACCCGGCGAAACTGGCCGCTTTCCAAGGCTCGGAGCAATTTGGGTTGCTGCGACAACGGCAGATCGCCGATTTCGTCGAGAAACAAGGTACCACCGTTGGCCAGTTCGAACAGGCCTTTTTTGGCGACGGCGGCGCCGGTAAACGCGCCTTTCTCGTGGCCGAACAATTCGCTTTCGAATAAATCCTCGCCCAGTATCGTGCAGTCGACAATGACGAAATCCGCGTCGGCGCGCGGCGATTGGCGATGCACGAATTCGGCCGCCAATTCCTTGCCGGTACCGGTTTCGCCCAACAACATCACCGGCGCCTGGCTGACGGCGGCTTGCAACAACGTGGATTTGAAGCGGGTAAACGCCGCCGACTGGCCTATCATCGTCGGCCCGCTGTAAGCACCGGTCGGCTTGCTGATCGGAGCCAGGGTTTCACCCAAATACAGCGTGCCATCGGCATCCAGCAGCGGAAATCCCCGTACATTGAACGACAGCTCGGGCGGAACGGTACCGACACCGCCATGAACGCCCGCGTAACCTTCCAAGGACTGAAACAATTGCCGGTGGCGGCAGCGACCGCTATCGGCGCAACAGGGCCGACCAACCTGCTGCTGCCTATCGACGCCAAAACTTAATTCCCAAGCGCGATTCACCGCGACGATCCTTAAATCGGCATTGATGATCACGAACGGCAGATCGTGAGTCTCCAGCAATGATTCGAGCGTAAAGGCGTTTTGCAGCATAAATCCTTTCAGTGGGCACCGAACTGGCGATCGTTGGCCTTGGACGTCGGACAAGCCATGCGTGTCGTTCGTTGGTCCGGCCGGTAGAGAATCAAGCTGTCATTTTAGCGAGAAACCGACGATTCTGCTGAGCGCTGGGAAAAATCCCGTTGGCGCGATCAGCGCTCCGCAATGTCTTCGGAAAAAACGGCGGACGAACGCCAACACCATCGGTACCCGGTTTTACGCGAACGGGGAGGTTCGAAAGAAGATAACGTGAGAAAACGAAGCTTGGCCCCTTCCATACAGCCACGCGGAGGCGGTCGGATGGAAGAGGCGAAATAGGGATTACATCTGCGATTGCAGGTAATTTTGAATGCCGAGTTTTTCGATCAAATCCAGCTGGGTTTCCAGCCAATCGATATGTTCTTCCTCGCTTTCCAGAATATGCTCCAACAATTCGCGCGAAATGTAGTCGGCCACCGACTCGCAATAGGCAATCGCTTCCTTCAACAACGGCAACGCCAGTTGTTCCAGTTTAAGATCGCATTCCAGCATTTCCTTGGGATTCTCACCTATCATCAAGCGCCCCAAGCTTTGCAGATTGGGCAATCCTTCCAGAAACAACACCCGCTCTATCAAGCGATCGGCATGTTTCATTTCGTCGATGGATTCGTGATATTCCTTTTCGTTAAGTTTGTGCAAACCCCAATTCTTGAACATCCGCGCGTGCAAAAAATACTGGTTGATCGCGGTCAGTTCGTTTTCCAACACTTTGTTTAAAAACTCGATGACTTTTTTATCGCCTTGCATGTCGATTCTCCCGGTGATTCGTTTTAATGATTGGTCACGGCATGGATGCTGGATGAACAGCCGGAAGATGCTTTGCCGAGCAATCGTTGCGAAAGCTCCCGGTTGCACTTACCGCATTCGCCGCCAACCCCGAAACAATTGGTTAATTGTTTACGCGAGGATACTCCACTGGCGATTGCCGCATCAAGCTGGCGTTCGGTAAATGCCTTACAAACGCAGACGTACATGGCTAAGCCACCCGGCGCCGCTGAACTTGATTGGGATCGGCGGTAATTTTGCGATAGATTTCCACCCGGTCGCCTTCCTTGACCACGGTATCGAGCTTGGCCAGTTTGCCGAAGATCCCGACCTTTTGCGTTTCCAGATCGATTTCCGGGTACTGGCTCAAAACACCGGATAATTCTATCGCCTCGGCGATGGTACTACCTTCCGGCACTTCCAGACGCATCCAGATTTGCCGGTCCGCTTGAGCGTAACAAACTCCTACGTTCATCGTTGACCTCGGTTATTCGACGACGGCTGCTTCGATCGGCGCGGCCGGTTGGACCGGTTTTTCGGCGGCCTTGCGATCGAACAGTCGCTTCAAGGCCACCATGAATCCCAACATGATGAATCCGCCCGGCGGTAGCGCCATCAGCAGAAAACCTTTGTATTCCGGAATCAACACGGTTTCCAGAAATTGAAAACTTTCGCCGAGCAATACCGACGCATTCGCGAACAAGGTACCCGCCGAACTGATTTCCCGCATCGCGCCGAGCACCACCATCGCGGCGGTGAAGCCGACGCCCATCATCAAGCCGTCCCACATCGACGGCAACACTTCCTGCTTGGAGGCGAAGGCTTCGGCCCGGCCCAAAATGACGCAGTTGGTAACGATCAGCGGAATAAACAAACCGAGCACCTTATGCAACTCGTGCATCCAGGCGTTCAGAAACAAATCGACCAAGGTCACCAGCGCCGCGATCAACAACACGAAGATCGGAATCCGAATTTCGGCCGGAATCAAATGCCGGCTGGCCGACACGGCGGCATTGGACGCCAGCATCACCACCATCGTCGCCAAGCCCATGCCCAGCCCGTTGGTCGCGGTACCGGTCACCGCCAAAAGCGGACACAAGGCCAAATTCTGGGTCAATACGACGTTGTTGTCCCACAGACCGTCTTTGGCGATTTTGCGGTAGGGCTCGGAAAACAATATCGAAAGATTCATGGATACACTCCGAAACGAAAACGTGGTTTACCAGGATGCGGCTATTCGGCGGCCAGCAGTTCGGCTTGATGGACGCGATAGAATTCCAGACCGCGCCGAATGGCTTGCACGACTTTACGCGGCGTGATGGTCGCGCCGCTGAATTGATCGAACACCCCGCCGTCCTTCTTGACCGCCCATTGTTCGACGGTCAGGTTATCCAGCGATTTGCCGTCGAAAGACAAGGCCCACTTGGATTTGGTAATTTCGATTTTGTCGCCGAGACCCGGCGTTTCGACGTGGGCAATCACCCGCACGCCCAGAATTTCGCCGTTTCGGTCCACACCCATGACCAGACTGATCGGTCCCGCATATCCGTCCGGCGCGATCAGCTTGAAACACACCGCGTTGACCGCGCCGGCTTTCTTGGCCAGATACACCTGCGTTTGCGGCGAGCCCAGATTCGCATCGGCGGAATCCAACATCACGCTATCTTCCAACAAGTTATTGTCGTGCAAATCTGCCGGCACCACCTGAGCCAAATTGGCCTGCAAGTCTTCCTGCAATCGCAGCGCGATCACGCCTCGGGTGGCCAGATCGGCCAAGCCCAGCAACAGCGCCGCCAATAACGCGAAACCCGCCAAAACGCCGGCCTGAAATTGCAATTGCGGCCGCAATGCCTGCAAATTCTCGGGCTCCAGCCAGACCGCCAGCTTACGTTTCAGCGTTTTGCCTGCGGAAATCGCCGCCGCCAGCGCTTCGCCGCCAGCCGCTTGTTTTTGCACGGGATCGGAACTCATCGGCAATCTCAGGAATTGGAAATGTCTAGCGGTTTACCGCTACGGTAACGTCCGTAAATACGCGGCCGAATGTAATGATCGATCAATGGAGTCACGGCGTTCATCAGTAAAATGGCAAAACCGGTGCCCTCGGGATACCCCCCCCAGGAACGAATTACGAATATCAACAAGCCGCAGCCGGCGCCGAAGATCACCTGTCCTTGCGGCGTATTCGGCGAGGTCACGTAATCGGTAGCGATAAAGAAGGCCACCAGCATGACTGCGCCGGAATTCAAATGCACCCACGGACTCAAGTAATGTTTGGCGTCCCACAAATGAAAGCCGGAGGACAGCAGGAAAATCGTCGCCAACAACGAAACCGGGATATGCCACTGGATCACGCCCTGCCGCATCAGCCACAGGCCGCCGCCGAGAATCAACAGCGTCGAAGTTTCGCCGAGACTACCGCGCTCCCAACCCAACATCGCCAAGAAGCCGGAATAGTCGCTCAATATGCCGGGTAATACGTGACCTTGTGAAAATTCGGTCTTGACCAGGCCCAGCGTGGTCGCACCGGTTACCGCATCAGCGTTGCTTAAGCCCGAAAATGTGATTGCGAAGCTGTCGAACACGCCAGGCCCGGTGAACAGCGGCGATACGTTCGCCCACGTCGTCATTTCGATCGGAAATGAAATCAGCAAGGCCACCCTGGCCAGCATCGCCGGATTAAATAAATTTTGTCCCAGACCGCCATAGACATGCTTACCCAACACAATAGCGATACCGGCGCCAACGACGCCTATCCACCAGGGTGCCCACGGCGGCAAGGTCATCGCCACCAGCAGGCCGGAGACGATCGCGGAACCGTCGCGCAAATAGGGTCCGGCCGCGACGCCTTTCAATTTCAGGCAGAACGCTTCAAAGGCCAGCGCCGAGAAGACCGTGACAACCAGCAAATACAAGGCCGGCCAACCGAATAGCAACACGCCGAAACCTACGGACGGTGCCATCGCCAGAATCACCAGACGCATGATCTGATCGGAACGGCGGGTAGCCAGTACGTGAGGACCACTAACCGGTTTTACACTCATACGGTTTCCTCCGCTTTCGCCTGGGCTTGTTGTGCCTGCTGCGCTTGTTGAGCGGCCAAACGGGCGGCGCGGGCTTCCTGAGCACGTTGCGCCTCGGCTTCGGCTTCCAGACGGATGCGCTCCATTCGCTGATTGCGTTCGTCGATCAGACGTTTGGTTTGTTCCGACTTGTGATCGGCCTGCTGGCGCTTGACCAGTTCGCCGGACGCGAATTTGAAGTAATGCACGAGCGGGATATTCGAAGGACAAACATAGGAACAGCTGCCGCAACTGATGCAATCCTTCAAGCCCAGATCGACTGCGGCATCGAGTTGGTTAACCTTGATCCGGCTAGCCATTTCCAACGGCAGCAAACCCACCGGGCAAGCCGTGACGCAACTCGAGCAGCGAATGCACGGTTGCACTTCGGGCTCTTCGATTTCGGCGGCCGTTAGAGCCAAAATACCATTGCACGCCTTGACTACCGGTACGTCGGCGATAGGCAGCGCATCGCCCATCATCGGTCCGCCCATCACCAAGCGGGCCATTTTGGTTTTATCCCAATCGCAGAATGCCAGCACTTCCGACATCAAGGTGCCGATCGGCACTTCGACGTTGCGAGGTTGGGCAACGGCGGCACCGGATACGGTAACCACCCTGGAAATTAACGGCTGACCCAGACAAATCGCTTTGTAAACCGCGTGGGCGGTCGCCACGTTGTGAACCACGACGCCAATATCGGCGGCTCGGCCATCGGCCGGAATTTCCTGACCGGTCAGATAACGCAGCATCTGCCGGTCCCAGCCCATCGGGTAGCGGGTCGGGACTTGGGATACCACGATATTCGGATAATCCCGGCAAGCATCGCGCATGGCCTGATACGCCGCCGGCTTATTGTCCTCGATACCGACCATCGCTTTGGGCGCGCCCATGCCTCGCAGCATCAGGCGGATACCGGCGACAATTTCGTCGGCTTTTTCCTGCATCAACCTATCGTCGCAGGTCAGGTAGGGCTCGCATTCTCCAGCATTGATCAACAATGTATGAATTTTGCTTTTTCGGCCCAGACTGAGTTTAACGGCGGACGGAAACACCGCACCGCCCAAGCCAACCACGCCCGCGGAGCCGACCATCGCGCAAATCGTTTCCGCATCAAGTTCAAACGGATCGTCGGGCACTTCCAGCGGCGCCCATTCGTCGTGTCCGTCGCTTTCGATGACAACGGTTCGAATCGGCAACGCGGACGGATGCGGCGCCGGAAAATCTTTCACGTCGGCGACAACGCCCGATGTTGGTGCATGAACCGGCGCCGAAATGGTGCCTTGACTATAGGCCAGTAGTTGACCCTTTAGAATTCTTTCGCCGACCTTGACGACTGGCTCGGCGGGCTTGCCGACGTGCTGCTGCACCGGAATGTAGAGCTTTTTCGGAATCGGAAAGCCGCTGGCGATACTCAGCTTCGCCGTTTCGCTCTTATGCTCTTCGGCATGGACGCCGCCGCGTAATCTAGGATTTTCAAACCATCCAAACATAAACTTTTTCCTTACGCCGCCAAAGGCTTGGGCCAGCGCCAGTTCCGCAAGGTGACTTCGACGGGATGCATTTGCAGGCACTCGGTCGGGCAAACTTCCACACATTTTTTACAGCCTATGCAGGCATCCGCAACGACCGCATGGATTTGTTTTGGTGCGCCGACGATCGCATCGGTGGGGCAGACCTTAAAGCAGCGAGTGCAACCGGTGCACGTCTCTTCGCTGACCCTAGCGACCATCGGTTCTTGATCCTGAGTCTGGCTCAAGTCGACATCGACACCCAGCAGTTTGGCCAGTTGCTCGACCAAGGCCGTGCCGCCCGGCGGACATAAGGTTACCGGCGCGGCGCCGGATACCACGGCCTCGGCCGCCGGCCGACATCCTGGAAAGCCGCATTGGCCGCACTGCGAACCCGGCATTAATTCTTCCACTCGCTCGACCAGCGGATCGGATTCCACTTTCAGATATTTAGCGGCAATGCCCAGACTGATGCCCAGAAACAGGCCCAGAGCGGTCAAAATCACTATCGCGGATAAAACGTACATGGCTGCGCCTCTTATTTGCTGTATAGACCCGCAAATCCCATGAATGCCAGCGACATAATGCCGGCGGTGATAAACGCAATGGGGGTGCCTGAAAAAAGTGCCGGTACAGCCATCAACGCCAAGCGTTCACGGAGACCGGCAAAGAGCACCATCACCAGGGTAAAACCCAATGCCGAACCAAAGCCGAACAACAGGCTTTGGACGAAGTTGTATTGTTCTTGGATGTTTAGCAAGGCCACGCCCAAGACTGCGCAATTGGTAGTGATCAGCGGCAAGAAAATACCCAACACCTGATACATCACCGGACTAGTCTTATGAATGACCATTTCGGTGAACTGCACGACGGCGGCGATCACTAAAATAAAACCCAACACTCTTAAAAAGCCGATGTCGAACGGCAACAGCAAGCGGTGCTCCAATACCCAACTCGCGGCCGAGGCCAGCGTCAGTACGAAGGTGGTCGCCAAGCCCATGCCCAATGCGGTATCAAGTTTGTTGGAAACGCCCATGAACGGGCATAATCCGAGGAACTTGACCAGCACCACGTTGTTTACCAGCGCCGTGCCCAATATCAGCAATAAGTATTCGCTCATCGTTTTAAGAACCTTGTGTAGTGTTAACTATTCAGCATCATCCGTGCCAAGCGACTATCTCGGCGAATACCCGCCGAATCCCGCGAAATCAGGGCTCAGGTTTCCTGTAAGCTCTGTGCCAAAAAACACAGATTCAAAACAAGCGGGCAAATAAATGTCGTAAACCTTACAATTAGCCGGGAATAAGCAACAGCAGACTAGCCTTACCAACTTTGGCGTCCAAATTGCATATGCTTTTAAGGAAATACCGGCCCGGAGCCGGTCGCCCTTGCCGCCGGCTTTGCTGTCGATTGCTCGGCGGGCAACAATCATTCATCCGGAATATACCTAGAGAGCAGTTTGCCATGACCAAATCCACCCGTGACTTCATGCTGGGCGAAATCGAGATCGACACGGCCAATCTGTTGGCGCCCGGCCAGGCCGATACCACCCCGGCCAAGCGCGGCGACAAGCGAAACCAAACCCTACCTTTCTCGCTGTTCGTGAAAGCGGTCGAACAAGCCCCGGTCGCCATATCGATCACCGATAAAAAAGCCAATATCCTGTATATCAACGACGCCTTCACCCAAGTGACCGGCTACCACGCCGCCGAAATTCTGGGCCAAAACGAATCCAAGCTCTCCGACAAGTCCACGCCCCGGCAAATTTATTACGACCTATGGCACACCATTTCCCGCAAGCAAGTTTGGCACGGCCAGTTGGTCAACCGGCGTAAACTGGGAGACCGCTATTTGGCGGACCTGACGATCGCGCCGATGTTCGACGAACGCGGCGCCATCAGTCATTACATCGGCATGCACCGGGACGTCACCCAGGCTCACCACGTCGAACAGCAGGTCAGTAACCAAAAGCAATTGATCGAATCGGTGCTGAACGCATCGCCGGTGGCGATGGCGGTATTGGACAGCGACAAGCGGGTGGTCCTGGACAACCAAATGTACAAGATGCTGATCAGCGAACTGGATAAACCGGAACCGGCATTGTTTTTCCTCGACGCGTTGGAGCAGGACATGGGCGATCTGTGGAACGCCGCCACGACTCGCCAAGGCTTCACCAACCGGGAAATCCGTTACGACGGCACCGGCATCCGCGGCACCCGCTGGTTTTCCTGCTCCGGCAACTGGTTTACCGAAAACGACGTCTGCGCCGACACTTTCTTCGCCAAGCAGTTTAAAGACTATCTATTGTTGAGCGTCAACGACATCACACTACAGCGTCGCCAGCAGGAAAAACTGCAGATTCAGACTTTGCGCAATTTGTTGACCGAGGAAGAACACATACGCAGCATCCGCGAAACCCTGTTGGGCGCGATGCACCAAATCCGCCAGCCGCTCAATCAAATTCACGCGGCGATACAGATCATGAGTCAGCGCAACGACTCGCACAACCAGCCGTTGCGCGACCTGCTCAGTCAGGTACAAGCCATGGGCGAGGAAACCCTGGCGACTTTGCAACGCTGCGTGCCCGAGATCCCGGAATCGGCGGTCGTACCCGTCAATTTGAATCAACTGCTGCACGAGGTAATGCTGCTCTACAGCACCAAGTTTCTAGCCAACGGCATCGTCGTCGATTGGTTGCCCAATCCGGTTTTGCCTTCTATCCTCGGGTCGGAGAACAAACTGCGCATGCTGTTCAAACAACTGATCGACAATGCGGTCAATGCCATGAACCGTGCCGGCAGTCGCGAACGGCTGATCAAGATCAGCACCGCCAGCGACCGCGCCTGGGTACACGTGGCTATCGACGATACCGGCCCCGGCATCCCGGCGAATCAACGCAGCAAAGTGTTCGAACCGTTTTTCACCACTTCGCCGACGATGGGCAGCGTACAGGCCGGCATGGGGCTGGTAATGGCGAAGGAAATTGTCAACCAGCACAACGGCATGATCGAAATCGATCCGGACTATCAAAACGGCTGCAGTTTCAAACTCAGTTTTCCCTGTCAAAAAAACTCAGCCATGGTGAGCATCCATGAGTGAAAGATTACTACTGGTCGAATCGGAACTGGACACCCTGTATTTGGTCAGCCAACTTCTCAATAGCACCCACGATCTGAGAACCAAACTGAAGGGGATATTGGAGATACTGCACAAACGTACCGGCCTGCATTTCGGGATGATCACGCTACGCGACATTGAAGACGACAGCATGAGCATCTGCGAAATCTACGGCGAAGACATCGACCGTTCGGTCCGCTACCAACCCGGCGAAGGCTTGGTCGGTGCGATTTTGGACGAAGGCAGCACCATCGTCGTGGAGCGCATCGCCGACGAACCGCGCTTCTTAAGCCGGCTCGGCGTATACAACCCCGACCTACCCTTCATCGGCTCGCCGCTGGCCGTCGAACAAGGAGAAGTAGTCGGCATCCTGGCGGCTCAGCCATGCGACGCAGGCTTCCTCGGCGAACGCGCCCGCTTCATGGAAATGGTTGCCAACCTGATCGCCCACAGCGTCAACATGCTGCGGGTCATGGAACGCAAACAAAACGAACTGGCCAGCGAGCGCGACTACCTCAAACAGACTCTGGTCAAAAACTATCGCTTCGAAAACATCATCGGCCATTCCGAACCGATGCTGAAGGTGTTCGACATCATTCGTCAGGTCGCAAAATGGCATACCACCGTTTTAATTCGCGGCGAATCCGGCACAGGTAAGGAAGTAGTCGCCAGTTCCATCCACTTCAACTCGGCCTGCGCCAACGGCCCGTTTCTGAAACTGAACTGTGCGGCACTACCGGACACCTTGCTCGAGTCCGAGTTGTTCGGTCACGAAAAAGGCGCGTTCAGCGGCGCGATCGGTCAACGCAAGGGCCGCTTCGAACTGGCCGATGGCGGCACCTTATTTCTCGACGAGATCGGCGAAATCTCGGCTTCGTTCCAAGCCAAACTATTGCGGGTATTGCAAGAGGGCGAATTCGAGCGGGTCGGCGGCGTCCGCACCCTGAAAGTCAACGTCCGCATCATCGCCGCAACCAACCGCAATCTGGAGCAGGAGGTGGCCGACGGCAACTTCCGCGAGGACTTGTATTACCGGCTGAACGTGATGCCTATCAATATGCCGCCGCTGCGCGAGCGCATCGAAGACATTCCGGAACTGGCCAGCTTTTTACTGAACCGGATTTCCAAGCAACAAGGCGGCCGGCCGCTGGAAGTCAAGGAAAGCGCGATCCGCATTTTGATGAAACACGACTGGCCCGGCAATGTCCGCGAATTGGAAAACCGCCTGGAACGCGCCGCGATTATGAGCCAGGACGGCGTCATCGATCGCGACGTAATTGCCGCGACCGGGCTGGAAAGCGAAATTGGCATCGGCCGGACGCCGCAACAAATTAAGCAAATCGATCTGCACGACGAAAACATGGACGAGCGGGAAAGAGTAATCGCCGCGCTGGAGCAAAGCGGCTGGGTGCAAGCCAAGGCAGCTCGATTGTTGGATATGACGCCTAGGCAGATCGCCTATCGGATTCAAACCTTGAATATTAACGTCAAACAGCTTTGAGCCAATCCGCGCCTAAGCCTGCTGCAACTGCCGTTGCCGTTAGGTTAAGCCGTTCGCTAAGCAGAGCCGAAGCGAACGGTTGGCTTCGGCTCCGCTCAGCCAGCAGCTTAGTTCGGCTTCCGCTCAGCCCAGCCTAGATCGACCGTAAGCACTTAACTTATCGGCTTTGGACCTGTTGTAACCTAGACAGCTCAAAGCAAACGCCCCGATAGTCGAGCGGCTGATTTGGGCGATTGGCGAGTTAAAGTTTGTCTTGCACGATCCGATAAATGGCATCGGCCTCCTGCTCGCCTGTCGTCAACAAGACTTGCAACTCCGCCATTCGGCTGTCGGCAAACGCCCTATCCTTCAAGGCGCCGGCGTTGATCCGAACGTTCAGCGCCGCGCTTTTCAAGCCGGCATAGGCCGCCATCACCGCGACGCCGGCATCGCTGATTACCGCCTGCCCACCTTTTTCGGCCGCAACCCGGCTCAATGCAATCGCTTGCGCGCAAGCCTTGGCGCAGGCCAGCGGCACATCGGTGGCCTCTTTGAGCACCGCCTGAATCCGCTCCAAACGGTAGGCTTTTTCCGCATCGGTGGTCTTGGGCAGGCCGTAACAGGCCATCAAGCGATCGAACACCTCGACGTCGGCCTTGATCATGCCGATCAGAGTTTCGCGCAAGCTCTCGGCTTCGACCAGCAACGCCCGCATCTCGGCATCGACTTCGGCATATTTGGGTTTGCCTATCGTCAGATTACAAACCATCGAAACCAACGCAGCGCCTTGCGCTCCCAACAGCGCCGCCGCGCTACCCCCGCCCGGTGTCGCTTGTTTGCTGGCTAGTTCGTCGAGAAACAGTTGAACGGATTGATCTTTGATTTCAGTCATTTCTGTCTCTCAGTTTTCCCGCCGCCAAATGGTGTTCCCGCCGGCCACATCTTCCAGAATGACGCCCGAGCTTTTTAGGCGATCCCGGATCGCGTCCGCTCGCGCCCAATCTTTATTGGTTTTGGCGACTTTACGATCGGCAATCAAACTTTCAATGTCGGCCTCGGATAAACCGTCCGCGCCGCTACCGCCTTTCAGAAAATCGTCCGGATCGTCTTGCAGCAATCCCAAAATTCCGGCCAAACGCTTTAACGTCGTCGCCAGTTGGGCTTTGTGTTCGGTTTTGTTCAATTCGCGAGCCAAATCGAAAAGTACCGCCAGGGCCACCGGCGTATTGAAGTCATCGTCCATCGCTTGCTCGAAACGCAGCCGATAATCGACGTCGATGTCGATGTCGGCGATTTCGACGCCGCGCAGTGCCGTATACAAACGTGTCAACGCGGTGCCGGCTTCGTCGAGCTGTTCGTCGGCGTAATTCAGCGGACTGCGGTAGTGGCTGGACAGTATAAAAAACCGAATCACTTCCGGCCGATATTGTTTCAGCACCTCTCGCACCGTAAAAAAATTGCCCAATGATTTGGACATTTTCTCTTCGTTAATCCGAACGAAACCGTTATGCATCCAATAATTGACGAAGGGCTGACCGGTGGCGCCCTCGGACTGGGCTATCTCGTTTTCGTGATGCGGAAACTGTAAATCCATGCCGCCGCCGTGAATGTCGAAGTGATTGCCGAGGCAGCAGGTGGACATCGCCGAGCATTCGATATGCCAGCCGGGACGCCCCATGCCCCAAGGCGACTCCCAGGCCGGTTCGCCGAGTTTGGCCATTTTCCACAACACGAAATCCAGCGGATCGCGTTTGGCCGTATCGACGCCGACCCGTTCGCCGGCATTCAAATCTTCGATGTTCTTGCCGGACAGCTTGCCGTAACCGTCGAAACGGCTGACCGCGTAAAACACGTCGCCATTGCCGCCGACGTAGGCGTAGCCCTTGTCGATCAGCGTTTCTATCATCCGGATGATGTCGGCAATCGATTGAGTAGCGCGCGGCTCGATGTCCGGCGGCAATACCGCCAGCGCCCTTTCGTCCTCGTGCATTGCGGCGATAAAACGCTCGGTCAATTCGGTAAAGGCTTCGCCGTTTTCGTTGGCGCGCTGAATGATTTTATCGTCTATATCGGTGACGTTCCGCACATACGTCAGTTGGTATCCCGCATGGCGCAAATAGCGGGCCACGGTATCGAAAACCACCATCACCCGAGCGTGGCCGACGTGGCAATAGTCGTAAACAGTCATGCCGCAAACGTACATGCCGACCTTGCCGGGTTCCCGGGGAATGAATTCTTGCTTGCTGCGAGTCAGGGTGTTGTAAATTTTCAGCATCGGCGTTGATCGATTACGGCGCAAAGACTCCGCAATCTACCAAGATTCCGGCTTCTCTTTCAACATAAAAACACATAGAATTCGCCGCTTACAGCGCTAACGAGGATATTTCATGCGTAACCGGTTCGCTTACCTGATGCTGTTTTTATTTTCAACCCTTTCATTTGCAACGGAAAACAAAATGTCGGACTCCCAATCCAAAGTCAAATTGACCACCACGCTAGGCACCATCGTCATCCAACTCGACGCCGTCAAAGCGCCTGCATCGACGGCCAACTTCATTGCCTACGTGAACGACGGCTTTTATAACGGCACGATCTTCCATCGTGTCATTCCGGGGTTCATGGCTCAAGGCGGTGGTTTCGACACGTCGTTCAATCAAAAAGCCACCAAGGCCACCATCCAAAACGAAGCGAACAACGGCCTGAAAAACAAGCGCGGCACCATCGCGATGGCCCGTACCAACGATCCTCATTCGGCCACCGCGCAATTTTTTATCAATTATAAAGACAACGCCTTTTTAGACCATACCAACCAAACGCCTAGCGGCTGGGGCTATGCGGTATTCGGCGAAGTCGTCGAAGGCATGGATGTCGTCGATGCGATGGCCAAGCAACCCACCGCCAACCGCGGCATGCATCAAGACGTCCCCAAAACCGACATCGTCATTGAGAAAGCCGAAGTCGTCGAATAACGCCATGCCGCAATCCTCGCTAGAGACGCCGAAGCAGGCGTCTCTACACCCGGATATTCTGTTCATCTCCGACCTGCATCTGGCATGGGAAAAGCCGGGACTAACCCGGCGCTTTCTCGATTTCTTAAAGTACCGAGTCCCGCGCGCCCAAGCCGTCTATATACTCGGCGATCTCTTCGACGCCTGGATAGGCGACGACGACAAAACTCCGCCGAATCGAAGTATCAAAAAGGCATTAAGAGCGCTGACCGAAGCTGGAATCCGGATTTTTTTATTGCAAGGCAATCGGGATTTTTTGCTGGGCGAACAGTTTTGTCGGGAAACCGGCGTCACGTTGTTGGACGATTACAGTGTTATCGACTTGAACGGCACCCGAGTTTTATTGACGCATGGCGATTTGCTCTGTACCGACGACGAGGCTTACCAAGCGTTTCGGAAAAAATCCCGTAATCCTCGGTGGCGCAACAATGTACTGAGCAAACCATTGATACTTCGCCTGTTGGCCGCGCGCTGGTACCGCCTACGCAGCTTTTATCATAAGCGCGGCAAAACGGATGAAATCATGGATGTCAATCAACAAACCGTCGCCGAAACGATGCGCCAACATGGCTGCGACATTCTAATACACGGCCACACCCATCGCCCGAACCTGCACGAATTCCTGCTGGAAGGCCGCCATGCCAAGCGTTTCGTGCTGGCTGACTGGACGATGGACGGCGCCAGCGCACTGTGCTGGAACGGCTCCTCGTTTCAGCAGGAAAGGCTATACCCATAAAAAAACCGGTAACGCGGAACGGGATCTCACTGTTTCCCGATCGCGGCGCTACCGGCTGCACTATCTCCGCCCAAGTAGACCGGCCAATGCCGGTCAAGTTCCGCTGTTTCGGGAAAAAACCAACCGTAGCGACTCCGCGTCTCCAAATTCATCCAGCCATCCCGACCGAACCGTTTCCAAGCCAAAACTCTGCTTGGATCGAACCACCAACGAATTTGCGCCGCTACTCTCGGCAGGGTGTTAGTATTGACGACAAGATAGGCTAAACTTTAGGCATGGCTTCGTATGACCCCCTCGACAGTTCTGCATGATTAACTTAGCGGCATATTTTCTGGGTAGTGCTTTAACGCTTGCCGCCAGTGGCGACTTGCTTGCCAACGACAACAAACTTCCGGATACCATCGCCCTTATCAAACCCGGCGTGGTTGCTGTCGGAACTTACATGCCTACCCGTAATCCCAGGGCGCTGTTTTTGGCGACCGGCTTTGCGGTCGGTAACGGCGACCGGATCGTCACCAATGCCCATGTGCTCGAGAAAAAGCTGGACGGCGCCCGGTTGGAGCGTTTCGCGGTGTTCTATCTACAGGACCAAAAAGAGCACATGTTGATCGCGAATATTGCCGGCGTGGACGGAGAGCATGACTTGGCGATGCTGACGCTCGAAGGCGGCAAACTGCCGCCGCTGGAAATCGGCGATTCGCGAAAGGTTAAAGAAGGCGAGCAATTCGCTTTTACCGGCTATCCGATCGGCATGGTATTGGGCTTATACCCTGTCACCCATCACACCATGGTTTCAGCGATTTCGCCCAATGCAATCCCAGCCATCGCCACCAATCAATTGAATGTGAACATGCTGAGAAAACTGCAGACCCCGTACAACGTGTTCCAACTCGACGCGACCGCCTATCCGGGCAACAGCGGCAGCCCGCTTTACGATCCGGACTCGGGCAAGGTCGTCGGCATCATCAACAAGGTGTTCGTGCAAGGCAGCAAGGAAAACGCCATCACCAACCCCAGTGGCATCACTTATGCCATTCCGGCCGAATACATCCGAGCACTGGCCGGCCAAACGTCTCTCCAATAATTCTTCCCGGACCGTAATTCGCACCCAATATGATTCGAATCTTTCGACACTATATTTCAACGGCTTATTTATGGCTGTTAATCCTGGAATGGCTGGTCTTTTTTCTGGCGATGTATTGTGGCGCGACAGTCCGTTTTCTCTATACGGCCTCCTGGTATACCTCCAACGAACTGGGAGCCGCCGCCTTGATGTACTCAATGGTATTTACCGCCGCGTGCTCGGCGTTGGGGCTATACCGGAAAACGCTCGATAAGGAAGAATACAATATCCTACAGCGTATTAGTTTTGCGTTCGCCATTGCGGTTTTCATGTTGGCATTTATCTACTACGTGATTCCAGACCTGATGTTGGCACGTAGCGTTTTGATTTCCGCGTTGATTCTCTCCTACGCCGGGCTACTGCTGACCCGCCACCTGTTTTATCGTTTCGTGAACTTGGAAAAACTCAAGCGCCGGGTACTGGTCATCGGTTGCGGCCAGCGCGCCGGGGAATTGAGCGTCATCAATTCCAGTTACATTTATCGCGGCTTCGAAATTGTCGGTTATGTGACACTCGAAGACGAACCCATCAACGTACCGCACGCCATCGCACTCAACGAGAAATTGCGCTTGAACGACATTGTCGAAGCCGCCGAGGTCGACGAAATTGTCATCGCGGTGGACGATAGGCGCAAAAAGCTCCCTGTCGACGAGCTGCTGGACGTCAAGATGTCCGGCGTTCAAATCATGGATTTGCAAACCTTTTACGAGCGCGAACAGCGCTTGATATATCTGGAAACGTTAAGCCCGAGTTGGCTGGTGTTCTCCGACGGTTTCGTTAACGACGGCACCCGCCCTATCGTCAAACGCACGTTCGACGTGATTGCCAGCTTGTTATTGCTATCCGTCAGTTGGTGGATCATGGTGCTGACCATGATGGCGATCTACGTCGAAAGCGGCTTTGGCGCGCCGGTATTTTATAGGCAGCGGCGGGTAGGCTATCGTAGCGAGGTATTTAACGTCATCAAATTCCGCAGCATGCGAGTGGATGCCGAAAAAAACGGCGCGCAATGGGCCGCGCAAACAGACGACAGAGTCACCAAGGTCGGCAAGTTTATCCGCAAATATCGGATAGACGAGCTTCCGCAGCTGCTGAACGTGTTGAAAGGCGACATGAGCTTCGTTGGCCCAAGACCCGAACGCCCCGAATTTGTGCAAGGTTTCGAAGAACGCATCCCCTATTACAAGGAAAGGCACCGGGTAAAACCCGGTATCACCGGCTGGGCGCAGCTATGCTACCCCTACGGCGCCAGCGAGTACGACACCCTGCAGAAATTGCAATATGACTTATATTATGTAAAAAACTACAGTCTGTTTTTAGATTTGACCATCATGATGAGCACCGTCGAGGTCATCTTATGGGGTAAGGGAGCCAGATAGTTTTACCGAGCGCAACACCCCTCGCCTGTTAGCGCGAAATTAAGAACCTGTCCCTGGAACTATTATGGCAAACTGCGTTAAATGTTTAATATCCGATGCGGTACCCGGAGTCATACTCGGCAAAAATGGGATTTGCAATCTGTGCGAAAACTATAAACCGGAAGACAGCCAAATTTTAGATAGACAGCGTGCCGAACGCGAAGCCGATCTGGAAAAAGCCCTGCGCGAGTGTAAGAATCAAGCGGAATACGATTGCTTGGTGCCGCTTAGCGGCGGTAAGGACAGCATTTATTTACTTTATAAGTTAAAAGTCGAATACGGCCTTAAGGTTCTGGCCTTCACCACCGACATCAATATTCCGCCGTTAGCCTGGGACAATATTCGCCGCACGCTGAATAAGCTGGACATAGACCATGTCGTTTACCGGCCTTCCGAGCAGTTTTACCAAAAGCTCTTCCGGCATTTGCTGAAAAATCAGGAACCGCGCGGCGCGGTATACACCGTGTCGTACGTCTACGCCCCGCTATTCGAGGGCGATGCCATTAAGTTGGCCCTCGAAAAAAATATTCCGCTGATACTGGCCGGATATTCGCCCGGCCAACCCGAACCTGAACGAATGCTTTACGAGTTCTCCAGGGATTTGATTGCCAAAGTCAATTGGACGCCACCGGCACTGAAAACCAGCACCGAATTTGACGAACTAGAGCTTTCCCGATTTTTCAATCCCCAGAACTATCCTTCCGGAACTGTATTTCCCAGATACTTAGCACCCTATCACGCCTGGCCTTACAACCAGGAACAGATCATGCAAAAAGTCGTGCAACTGGGTTTGGTAAAATCCGGAAAGCACGCCAGCCCAATATTCAGCAATTATCCAATCAATTGGCTATTAATGTATTCAGACTTAAAGCATTTTGGGTACAACCCATATCTGCCGGAGTTTTCCGCATTAATACGCGAGGGCAAGGCCAATGTAAACCAATGGCGCATACTCGTGCCTATAATCGACTTTATGCTCAAAAAGAAAGTATTTTTAGGCAGTGAGGTGACAAGAAGCCTGAAATGGCTTGACCTATCGGAAAAGGAATTGACCGTAAACCACCCACTGGGTGCTTACGATCCACCCATGATAGCAACAAGGAGATTGCAAAATGCAAAGAGCGACGCTCCCTGAATTGTTAGCCACAAGAGCCAGGCAAACTCCGAACGCTAACGCTCATTGGTCGCTCGATATTCACGGCCAATGGTCACCCACCAACATCAGCCAATTCTATTTACAGGCAGTCGATCTAGCTTGGCAGCTAAAGACTCTCGGTATCGAAAAAGGGCAGACCGTCATTGTTTTGGCGGCAAGCTCAAGCCAATGGGAGTTGGCTCATCACGCTATTCTGATGCTCGGCGGTATCATTGTCGGGATAGATCCCGAAGAAACCTCGGAACATCTCGAAACCATCTCCACTCTGGTCAAAATCGATGCCATGATTATCGATCGAGTTGGACGTTTGGAAAAATTTGGCGACAGCGTCTTTAATCAAATATCCACCGTTATTTCACTTGAAGATGCCAGCGAATCCGGTAAGAGCAAGCTTCACTCGGTGACCATTCACGACCACCTCGACGAAAAACTCGACCACACGGTTTTATCAACGGCGATATTCCCCAACGACATTGCAACGATCATATTCACCTCCGGCACCACCGGTACCCCCAAGGGAATAGCGTACAGACACGAACAGATCGTCACCGCTATTCAAGCCATATTGGACACCTTCCCGGAAATTGGCCAAGCCCCCTGCCATTTGGTCTGTTGGTTGCCGTTATCGAATCTTTTTCAACGCATTGTAAACCTATGTGCGCTTGCTGGAGGTTCGGAAATATTTTTCGTAACTCAGCCGCAAAAAATCATTGAATATCTACCTCAAATCAACCCGCATGTCTTTATTGCTGTCCCGCGTTTTTACGAAAAGCTCTATCAAGAAGTCGAGAACAAATTAAATAGACAACCAAAACCTATCTATCACCTCCTCTGCTATTGTCTGTCTGCGGGGGAAAACGATTCGCCGGTCGGATGCCTATTTCGTTTTATCAATCGCCACCTATTCAAGTCGTTTACATCATTGTTCGGATGCAACATTCGATATTTGATTAGCGGTTCCGCTCCGATACCAATTTGGCTGCTAAAACGCTTCTACGCAACAGGGCTGTTGATTCTGGAGTCCTACGGTCTCAGCGAAAACGTTGTTCCGATTGCCGCGAACCGCGGCAACGACTACCGATTCGGCACTGTCGGTAAACCACTAAGCCCTAATAGGGTAATACTTGCGGAAGACGGTGAATTACTCGTTAAAGGCAGCGGAGTTTTTGGTGGCTATGTAGCGGAACAACAAGAAGACCGCAGATTAACGACGGACGGTTATTTGGCGAGCGGGGATTATGCCGAGATCGACGAACACGGCTACATTCGCCTGACCGGGCGAAAATCCGACGTGTTTAAGACCTCCACCGGCCGCAAAATCGCCCCTGTCGAAATCGAAGACTTGTTAAAAAGCCATAGTAAAATCGAGCACGCGGTTGTATTCGGCGCAAACCGCAAGTTTTTGACAACCTTGGTAACCGTGGGGGCCGAACGACCGGAAGACGCCAACGAAATGCTCGATTTCGCCAGAAAATTAGCGAAGACGCTCGCCGAAACCGCAGCGGAATTACCCAATTACAAGCGCCCGGTCGGTGCTGTGTTAAGCTTTTCGTCACTGTCGGTCGAAAGAAATGAACTGACGCGTAATTTAAAGCTGTTGCGGAGGAATATTCAAAGAGATTACGGAACGTGGATTAACCAGCTTTACGACGCATTAGACAATGGCGATTCAACTATTCACCAGCAACCCCTGTTGATTGAACCTAATATCGTGCTGCTGAAGTTACCGGCCTGACAAGTCCTTTTGCAGATCGTCCAATCGCACCCAAGGAATAACGATGAAATCCAATTACTTCGTCACAGGCGCGACCGGCGCTATCGGCAGCATGCTGGTACCGCTATTGCTGGAAGAACCACAAAACCGAATTTGGTTGTTAATCCGCGCGAAATCACCCGAGCACCTCCGGCAACGACTAGAGGAACTGATTGAATTCTGGGAACTGGATACCACTCGAGCCGACGACGCGCGCCGACGGATTAGCCTACTACAAGGGGACACCGATGAGCCGCGCTTTGCCCTATCCGAGCAAGCCTATGGAGAAATCGTTAATTCATGCACGCACATTATCCATAGCGCCGGCGTGGTACGGATGAATCTGCCGCTGGACACGGCTCGCAAACACGCATTGAGCGCCGTCAAAAACATTGTAGAACTGGCTCACGCCTGCCAAGTGGCGGGAGTATTGCAGAAGGTAGAATATGTCAGCACTATTGGGGTAGCTGGCAAGATGTCCGGCTCAATACCGGAAACATGGATTACCGAAACGAGAGCATTTCATAACACATACGAGCAATCCAAGGCTGAAGCAGAAGATTACTTAAGAGAAAAGATGCTCGAACTCAATTTACCTGTAACTGTACACCGTCCGAGTATGGTTGTCGGACACTCCGAAACAGGTAAGATCATTCACTTCCAAATTTTTTATTATATTTGTGACTTTCTGTCAGGGCGCCTTACATTTGGACTATTACCGCACCTCGGCAACGCAAAGCTGGATATAATACCAGTTGATTATGTTGCAAAATGTATAAAAACCAGCTCGCAAAGACTAGATTTCGTTGGAAAAATATTTCATCTTTGCTCCGGACCCGATCAAGCATTAAAATTAGTCGATATAATAAAAATATTACAATGTATATCAAAGGAGCATGTTTTAGATATACCGAAAGTTATATCTATTCCACTATGGGCTTTCAATATATTAACCAAAGCTACTAAACATTTTATCCCGAAGAGCACCCGCCGAAAAACAAAGTCATTTCCTTTTTTTTTAGCATATTTAGAGGCTCGGACCAGCTTTGACAACCAATTATCAGTGCAGACTCTACCGATCCAGCCACCTTTAACCCACACATATTTTCAAACAGTAATTACACGATATTGGACTCGCCAGCGATTTAAATAACAAGTGGTTTTTTGCGCAATGCTCAAGTATATACAACCTGTCTTTCGAAGGATTATGATTTATTAAACCTTTTGATTTTGCTAACGACTACATTGCTGAATGAGCCAAGAATCACAATCCGTAACGACCCGGAGCCATAATATTACTCGGATCCACTGCTTTCTTTACAACTTGCAAGAAAGAAGGTACTGCATTTTTTTCGCTTGGCAAAGACATAGACTGAATGCCCAGCCTATAAGGTATAAATCCTGATGCTATACCGGTATCCAACAACTCGTGATAACACGCATGAGCACGAGCAACCTCTTCTGAATTTTGCCTATCAAACAAAATTGGTATCGTGCTATCCCAACAGCGATCGGAAATACTCGTTAGCGTAATTAATGGCTCCATCTGATATTTAATACAAATTTTTGTAACCATTTCAATAAAAGCCCTGGTCAATTTAGGCTTCATTGGAAGAAGTGGGGAGTACCATATTAGCCCACAACCGTCAGCATCCGGATTCATAGGTGCACCGTCAGTTGGTATCGTCCCTGATCGCCAATACGCAAGTGGCAAGGCTATTTCACTGGGCTCTCCGGCGAATATCTGCATACTCTTGTTTAGAGAGTCCAAAATCTTTACAAGATGCATTTCACGAATCACTGGCAGCGCTCGTGCTACACCATATAACAATCTGACCTTTTCCGGCGTAAAGAACACAAGGCGCTTAGCTACTGGCCGTAATATTCTGCGGATTTCGCCCTTAACCGCTTTCACGACTTTTTTGTTACCGTAGATCGCACCAACTCCCGTCCATTCCATGATCTGGTTGCGCTTCATCAGCTTTTTCAAAATATCGTCCGGAATCATTCCGTCATCACCGACTCGATCTTTCGGATATGGCTCCGACATCGATAACATACGATGTTTGTTCATCAAATTTATCGATCCCGTCACCGCACCGACTTCTCTAAGAACCTGCCGCACTTTTTCTACGGCCAACTCCAAATCGTCAGACTTTTTTACGCCAAAGAAGAAAGCCTCGACTCGTTCTGGCTTAGGCGCCAAGGCTATCGTCATTTTCGTCACAATTCCAAAATTGCCTTGAGAGAACAAACCGTCACAGTAAGGCCCCATCCCATACTTGAAAGCCTTATCTATCTCATCTCCTCCCAATCCCTCCATCATGGAACGATAAATTTCACCGTTCGGCAGAACAGCTTCCAAACTCATCACCGCGCCAAAATGATCAGCATAAGGCGTTATACCGTAACCGCGCTCCAAAGCGTTGCCAACCAAACTGCAATCGGGGCCAGCTCCATGCACGGGAACCAAATACATATATTTCTTTTCTTTGAGATACATATCTAGTTGGCGCTGAGTGACTCCTGGCTCAACTGTCAGTAAACCAGTCTCCGAATCAAACTCCAACGACTTCATCTTTGACAAATCAACAAGAACGCATCCGTCCTGAGCAGGGCTCGCGGAGCCGTAACCCCAATTATGACCAGTACTTATAGGATATAGAGGAATTTGATGTTTATTGGCGATGAGGACAGCCGCCTCTACTGCCGCCCTAGACTTAGGAATAAGCGTTCCAAAGATCCGACGGTCAATAGCCAAAGTCGAAGTTATCAGCGACTGAGGAAAAATGACAGAATCTTCGGCCAACTCGGGATGACGTTTCCAGTCCGCAATAGCATTTTCAAGGTTCGAATTTTTCATCGGCTTCTCCTGTGTGGTTATCAGAAGGATAGCCTATTAGGTAGGTCACACCAACCGGTAAAAACCCAACACGCTTCAAACCGATCTTCCAACGATATTCCGGCGCATTCAAAGTAGCCACAATTTCTTGAAGTTCAGCAACTGAGTAGGTCCTAAGGCACGAGACTACTCCATCAAACAAGACCACAAAGGGAACAACAGGAATCAGATAGGTAAAAATCAGTCTTGACCAGCGAAAAGGCCTAATGCAAGGTGTCAATACCCAAACCAAAAGAGGGGTGAACAACATATATACAATCAACAATATATGTCTCTGAGTACTCTCAAAAACAGCGATCCCCTCACGACGGTCAACAGCGTTCTGCAGAATTGAACGAGCCAAATCCGGCGTAAAATGATGAAAGCTCGAAAACAATGTGCGAAAACCTTGTAGATCAACAGAAACGTTAGCGGCGTCTATCGAGTCAACACAAACCTCAAAATCGTTCGGATAGCGAGCCTTTGCACTTCTGAAGGCCTCCACGTTAGGGTATAAGTCCGTTAACGTAACGCTCATATCTAGCCCGCCATTCGCGAACTTCATCTTATCAATAATAGCGAGCCATGTTACTCCACCCGCGCAAAGATCAATCACTCGACTAGGTCTACCTTCTCTTGCAATGGCTTCCCACAACAGCGATACAATGGGATCATATAAATTGAATATTCGGACAATGTATTGAAGAAAGTCGGTAACGCTGTCCCGAATAGATCCCGGACACCAGCTTTGGTCTTCTATTTCAAATAAATGGATACGCTTCATCGTTATGAAAAACCATAAAAAGCAAAATGCCCTCGCAAGGAGGGCATTCTAGTCCAAATGAACGTAAAATCTAGAAAATCAAGCTGCGAATTTGCGGCGAGAAAATTTGCTAAAACCCATCATCCCCAAACCCAACAACGCTAAGGACGATGGCTCTGGAACTGTACGAGTGTCACCAGTCAACTCGGCTGTACCGGTAGTAAAGTTGTCCCCATTTTTAAACTGAGAGCTGGAGGTGTAAAACAAATCCGAAACCCCACCGTTGGTATTGGTTTGATTGTCAGTGTCGAAATAACTTGCCGCCGCACCACCGATAACAGAGAAGTAAGCATCGACTGACCCAAACAAATTGCTGCCTGCCACGATAGTATTCAGCGTCAATGTATCGATTTTCAGCTTAAGGAACGGTTCGGAATAAGTAGTATCAACCGCATCTACTGTCTCTGGCAATGTATTACCGTAATTCAAAGCGGCGTCGGAATAGATGTTAACCCAAGCGCTGCTCAAATCAAGGGTGAAAACCGGAACCGCAGGATTGGTTAAATCAACGCTATTCACTACAATGCCACCAAAACCATAGGTTAACTGAACATTGGTAGCGAAGTCAGCTGGATTAGTATCTGGGCTAGGATCGCCAACAATTGAGTTAATACCGTTGAACTCGGCGAATATGCCAGTACCCGTCAAGCTGCTTCCGGCCAGAGCTCCGAGGTTAACCAGATCGATGGTAAGCCTTGGCGAAAACGTGTTTTCTGCCGAAGCGGTTTGAAACCACTGAGTGTAGGTGGTTTTGCCAACGAAATCATCAGCTGGCTGACCAGGATTGCCGTTGACGGCATTCGGATCCCAATTAATATTCTGCACCGTGACTGCACTAGCCGCACTAGCGCCAAATACGGACAAAGCACCCACAAAAATTGCTGAAGTGAGTTTAGTGTTCATGCTTACCTCCAAAGTTAAGATATAAAGAGAAACTCGAATCTGTTAAAGCACTCAGCGTGCCAAAATCTCAACACACTGAAACTATTGATATTTTTATTCGAAGGCCAACACCATCCCATTCGACCTGTAAAAAAAACTGACAACATTCTCAAAAAAGCTGAAGCGCCCCGGATTTCTGGGGAGGTTCCCGCCTTTTCGTGAATGGAGCAATGAAAGAGAAAACGTCAAACCATTATTCGTCAGAAATCCGACAGCGAGCGATTCGCATGGTGCGAGTACATCAAGGCGAATATCCGTCGAAATGGGCGGCGATTCAGTCGATTTCAGCGAAGTTTCGCCGTACGGCTGAAACGTTACGCCGCTGGCTGAGGCAAACCCGAAAAACGAATGACGCGCAAATGAAGCCACTAGTAGCTATTCGGATCGGATCAAGGCGTTGGAGCTGAGAGTGCGCGAATGACGCCCAGCCAACGAGATTTTGTGCGCAGTCTCCGGGTTTTTGATGCGGTCATTTTTTCTCCTTTAGGGAATGGCAGTTTCCTACCTACTAATAGCCGTTTACACAAAAACGCTTACACTATCGGCATTATGCGGACTAAGCGACTGGCGCTTTTCATTCCTGGCTGACTTCTCGAACCAGCCAAACGGACAGCCGCCCACTTCACCATGAAAGTCATTGGGCAAAATTCGGATACACCTGTGTTGAAACGAGGTCGACCGCCACCAAAACCGCCACGCCCATCTTTCTCATTATCCAGGATAACAAATCACTTCATTTTCGTTAGCTTGCCTGCTTACCGAAGCGCTCCGCCAAAAAATCCAAGAACACTCGAGTCTTGGTCGGCATTAGCTTTCGGCCTGGGAATACCGCCCAGACATCGACACCGGGAAGTTGCCAGTCCGCTAGCAAACGCACCAGTTCACCAGTATGCAAACTCAATTCACCGTAGACTTTTGGCGCCGCGACAATACCGCGACCCAGACGAGCCAGTTTAACCAATAACTCCGGCGAATTGGCGGTGACCGCCGCGGGCGGCAGGCCGGTCCAAAGTTCTTCACCGCGCCGCAACCGCCAGGGCGCGATTTCTTGATTGGCCGCTACCAGATGCAACGCGGTATGCTCCGCCAATTGCCGGGGATGATCCGGCGTGCCGGCGCGCGCCAAATAGTGTGGCGCCGCGTACAAACCGAATTCGAACCGGTCCAGGCGCTTAGCCGCCAACGTCGTGTCGTCGGCCAATTCGCCGACCCGAATCGCCAAGTCGTAGCCTTCCCCAACCAAATCCACCCGTCGCGGCGATAGATCCAGGGCCAACACCACATCGGGATAGCGTTCCCCGAATTCGGCTAACAGCGGCGCCAAAGCCAAACTGGCGAAATCGCCGGGAACGGATAAACGCAACCGACCGGACGGCGTCACTTGCCGATGCGCCGCCCAGGCCGCCGCCGCGTTGGTTTCCTCACCGATTTGCCGACCATGTTCCCGCAAACGTTCGCCTAGCTCGGTCAGGGTCAACTTACGCGTCGTGCGTTGCAACAAACGCTCGCCCAGACGCTGCTCCAGCAACGCGATGCGCCTAGACAACGACGACTTGGGCAATCCCGCCGCTTCGGCGGCCCTGGAAAAGCTGCCGCAATCGGCCACCTTGGCGAATAGCCACAAATCGTTCGGCTCGATGCCGGGATATTGTTGCTCTAGTGGAATAATGTTATCCATTTTCACGTCTTATCGTTTTGATTATCCCGAATTATAGTAGCCCCATCCACTGACATTTGGGAGACCAACGATGAACCTTCTGCAAATCAACACCAGCATTCGCGGCGAACAAAGCCACTCCAGCCATTTGGCGACACTATTGACTGAAAAGTTACAAGCCGCCTATCCGGATTCCGAGTTAATTAAACGCGACTTGGCGCAATCCTCTCCACCGCTGTTGGACGGCGCGGCTCTCGGCGTGTTGTTCACGCCGGCCGAACAGCGCGACGCAGAACAGCAGGCCTTGGCGGAACGTTTCGACGCCTTGATAGACGAAATCCAACAAGCCGACCGTATCGTGCTGGGCGTTCCGATGTACAACTTCGGGATTCCCGCCCAGCTCAAAGCCTGGTTCGATGCCATTGCCCGCGCCGACCTGACGTTTCGTTACACCGAGTCCGGCCCGGAAGGCTTGTTGCGCGGCAAAAAGGTTTATTTAACCTTAACTTATGGCGGACAACACAGTGACACTCCCTTGGATACGATGACGCCCTACCTGCAAACGATGCTGGGCTTTTTGGGCATGACCGATCTGACGTTCATCCATGCCGAAGGCCTGGCAAGAAGCGGCGATGTCGCCGAACTGGCCTTGCGGCAAGCCGAACTGGAAATTGCCGCGCTGGAAATATGACCGGCGGCCCCATCCTGCGGCGAGTTCCAAATCCGTCACCCCCTCGAGGATTTGCCCTGCCGATGATTGAATCGACCGGCATGTTCCCTTCGACTCCGCTCAGGGACCGCTTCGGCTCCGCTCAGGGGATGCTTCGGCTCGGCTCAGGGAACGCCACGCTCCGCTCAGGGAAACGCCACGCTCGGATCAGGAACTGTGCCGATGCCGCTCGGTCCCCGCGCGATGCCGAAGGGACCTTAAACACGCCCAATTAAAATGAGATCAACCGATGAGCCCAACATCCGCTTCCACCGTAAATCACTCCCGGACTATCGAACAATTAGTCACCGGGCTTAACACAACCGACGGCGCCGGCGTCCAACTGACGCGGCTGATACCGCCAAGTTTACAAAAACGGCTGGACCCGTTTCTATTGCTGGACGCCTTTGGCAGCAACAACCCCGGCGATTATGTCGCCGGCTTCCCCAGCCACCCGCATCGCGGCTTCGAGACCCTGACCTATTTGCTGGCCGGCCGCATGAGGCATAGCGACAATGCCGGTCACGCCGGGTTATTGGAAACCGGCGGGATACAGTGGATGACCGCCGGACGCGGGATTATCCATTCGGAAATGCCGGAGCAGAAAGACGGTTTGTTGGCAGGCTTTCAACTGTGGATCAATCTGCCGGCCGCGCACAAAATGCAGCCCCCCAGCTACCTCGACGTGCAAAGCCCGGCGATACCGGAACTCGAGCTACCGAACGGCGGCCTGCTCCGCGTGATTGCCGGCGACAGTCATGGCGTGGCGGGCGCGATACAACGGCCGGTCACCGAACCGTTGTTTCTGGATCTGCACTTGCCGGCCGGCGACGCATTCAGCCAAGCGCTGCCGCCCGACCGCAATGCCTTTATCTACGTTTATCGCGGCGAGCTGACGGTCGGCGGGCGCAAGCTCGCGGCTCGGCAATTGGCGGTGTTAAATAATCGGTCGGAAAGCGACGGCGTGGTGATGATCGCCGAACAGGACAGCCAAGCCATACTGATCGCCGGCCGGCCGCTGCGTGAACCGATTGTGCAGCGCGGCCCGTTCGTGATGAACAGCGAGGCCGAAATTCTGCAAGCGATAGACGACTACCAAAACGGCCGCTTGTAAACCGGGGACCGGTCCCCACCGGAACTCGGCCACGACGTCTTCAGTAAACCGACCGCGCCGCAAGCCCAAACCTTCGCGCCAAACGCACGCGCGAAAGAAACGACACGGCGAGTGCATTCCGCCTGTGTCCTGCAACGCAAAGCAGCACGCCAGCTCATTCCGCCCGGCAGCAACAGCCGGGCGGACTTAACGGCGCATTCGATGCGTCTGCCACGACTTCGCCACGGCCCAAATCCGCGCGACGAACGACTGATAAAAAAGCGGCATTCCAAATCCCTCCCGCCACCCGATCCCGCCGATTCCCTCGAGAAATCAAGCGGCTCCGCTTAATCATCCTGTCATTTTGCGCTGCCTATAATCCCGGCCTCCTCTACCCAGCCCTGGAATTAAACATGCGTAAATTAAGCAGATTTACCCGTATCGCCGGCCAATCGGCGCTGCTGGCGGCCATTGCCGCTTTAACAAACCCGGCTTGCGCGGTGGACGCCCCGCAAATGCCGCAAGGCATCCAATTCGGCGATCCGCTGCCGGGCAGAACCGTGGTGTGGAGCCGTGCCGACCGTCCGGCGCGCATGTTCGTGCAATATGCGTTCGATGCCGACTTCACCAATCCGGTGACGATTCGCGGCCCATACGCAACGCCGGAATCCGATTTCACCGCCCGCCAGGATTTGGTCGATCTGCCGGCCGGCCAAGACGTTTACGTCAAGGTCTGGTTCGAAGACTTGACCAACGCTCGCAATGCCAGCGCGGCGGTGACCGGGCATTTCCACACGATAGGCAAACGCGACAACATCCGCTTTGTGTGGGGCGGCGACATCGCCGGCCAGGGCTGGGGCATCAACGAAAGTTTCGGCGGCATGAAAATCTACGAAGCGATGCGTAAAGTCCAACCGCAATTCTTCATCGAAAGCGGCGACAGCGTGTATTCCGACGGCCCGATTAAAGAAAGCGTGGTCGCCGAGAACGGCCAAGTTTGGACCAATCTGGTCACGCCGGAAGTCTCCAAAGTAGCCGAAACGCTGGACGAGTTTCGCGGCCGCTACAAATACAACCTGCTGGACGCCAATCTGCGCCGCTTTAACGCCGAAGTACCGCAAATCTGGCAATGGGACGACCACGAAGTGGTCAACAACTGGTCGGATGCCAAGGACCTGAGCAACGACGCGCGCTATACCATCAAGGATATTCCGACCCTGATCGCCCACGCCACCCAAGCCTTCCACGAATACGCGCCGCTACGCCCGCACGGTGCGGAAGAATCCGACCGGGTTTACCGGAAATTGTCTTACGGCAAGTTGCTGGAGGTGTTCGTCTTAGACATGCGCAGCTACCGTGGTCCGAACACCGCCAATCTGCAAACCTCCGAAAGCGAGGAAACCGCATTCCTGGGCGAGGAACAACTGGCTCGTCTGGAAGAAGCCTTGGCCAGCTCCGACGCCACCTGGAAAATCATTTCGGCCGACATGCCGATCGGCTTGAACATCGGCGACGGTAGCTTGCCGGACGGCACGCCGCGCTGGGAAGCGATCGCCAACGGCAACAATGGTCCGGCCGCCGGCCGCGAGCTGGAAATCGCCCGCTTGCTGAGCTTTATCAAACACGCGCACGTCAAAAACGTAGTGTGGCTGACCGCCGACGTGCATTACGCCGCCGCGCACTATTACGACCCAAGCAAGGCCGCCAGCAAAGATTTCGCGCCGTTCTGGGAATTCGTCGCCGGCCCGCTGAACGCCGGTTCGTTCGGCCCGAACGGCACCGACGGCACCTTCGGCCCGCAAGTGGTATTCAGCAAGGCGCCACCGGCCGGTCAAGTGAACCTGTCACCGTACGCCGGCTTGCAGTTCTTCGGTCAAGTCGATATCGACCAGCGCAGCCGAGCCCTGCGGGTTGCGTTGAAAGACATCAATGGCGCGACGGTGTTCAGCAAAGTACTGCCCGCCGACGGCGAACGCCGCGATTAATATCCTAGGAAGCTCACCTTTCCTTAACTAAGGAGCCAACATGTTTAAAATGCTTTACAACCTGCCGGCGGCGGCCGTTTCCCTGGCTATATTGACTGGGCCCGGCACCGCCGCCGCCCATTCCTATCACCGAGATCACGGCACCATGCAAACCAGCCCTCTCGTCATCGGCCATCGCGGTGCCGCCGGTTACCGGCCGGAGCACACATTGGCGGGCTATACGCTGGCAATCGAGATGGGCGTCGATTTCATCGAGCCCGATTTGGTGTTGACCAAGGACGGCCAGATGATCGCCCGCCACGAGCCGATGATAGGCGGCACCACCGACGTGGCCAATCACCCGGAATTCGCCGGCCGCAAAACCAAGCGGATGGTGGATGGTGTCGAATACGAAGACTGGTTTGCCAGCGACTTTACGTTGGCCGAGATCAAAACCCTGCGCGCCAGGGAACGTTTACCGCAAACGCGGCCGGCCAACACCGCCTACGACGGCCTGTATGAAATTCCGACACTGGAAGAAGTCATCGCGCTGGCCAAGCAAAAAAGCCGGGAAACCGGCCGGACCATCGGCATTTATCCGGAAATCAAGCATTCCACCTATCACGCCGACTTGAAAGCCGCCAACCGCCGGCCGCTGTTCGGCCGGAATTTCTTCGAAAACAAGTTGTTGGCCAAATTGCACGCCGCCTACGGCGATAGCGCCTGCGCGCCGGTGTTCATCCAATCCTTCGAAGTCGGCAATCTGCAATATCTGAGCAGGAAAACCGACATTCGCTTGGTGCAGTTGATCGACGCCGACGATGTCAATGCCGATGGTTCGCTGTCGCTGGTTCCGCCTTACAAACAGCCTTACGATTTCGTTAAAGCCGGCGACCCGCGCACTTTTGCGGATTTGTTAAGCGAAACCGGCCTGGATTTCGTTAAGTCCTATGCCGACGCAATCGGCCCATGGAAACCTTATCTGGTGAAAACGGTGGCCGATGGCGTGGACCGTACCGGCGACGGTAGCATAGACCTTCACGACCGCCGAGTGGACGGCAGTACCGGCGTACTGGAAATGGCGCACGACAAGGGTTTGCAGGTGCATAGCTGGACCTTCCGCAACGACTCCGGCGGTTACGGTTTCGCGGACCCGCAACAGGAAATGAGCTACTACTTCGATTTAGGCGTGGATGGCTTATTCACCGACTTCCCGGACACCGGCGTGGCGGCTCGCGATGCCTCGGCGAACGCCGACTCGACCTTTAGTCAATGCCGCCGCGGCCGGCATCGCGAGGATTGATTCGGCTTGACCCCAGTTTCGCCAAGCCGGCGGTGGTTGATACGGAAAAGCCAGGCGAGCAAACCCAGTTTGCACGTCTGGCGCCCTGTTTGCCGAATGGCTCGAGCAAGCTGGAACGCTCAAGGACTAACGCCGTGACTAGCGCTGCGGCACTCTTCTGTCGATGATCGGCAACCGAGTTGCCGGTCTATCGATTTCCGCCGTTATAGTTTTTCTAATAGCGCGGCTGAATATAGGAAACCGAACCGATCTGGCGTAGCGGCCTGCGTAAATAGCCATAGGCGGCGAATTCATCGTTCAGCTCGGAGTAGCGCAGAAAATCGCGCTTGTAGTCGTGTTCCCATATCGGGTTTTTCAGGATATGCGCCACGCTCAATCGATACGCGGTACGCACGCCGTTCAACCCGCAAGGTTCGGCGATCTGAGTCATTTCAAAGCCTTCGCGCTTGACCGCATGCGCCAACGACGGCGTGACTAGGATGTACCAGTCTCTGATTCCGGTTTGCCGGCAATACACGACGGCCGCCCGATATAAACCCCACATCACGCTACGGCTCAAGTTTTTATAATCTTGCAGGAAACTGACACGCCGATCGACTTCGCCGTTGGCCAACACCTTGGCCGGCCGCCTGTGCAAGTTTAAGCGCCGCGCTTCCCGCAGCACGCACAGCCTGGAAATTTCCACCGAGTTGCGGTATTGATTCACCGACAGAGGCTGGTAGGGGGTGCAGCGATCCTCGAGCGGAAACCGATAGCCTCTCGGCTTGACCAACCGCATGGCTCCCAGCCAACAGCCGCTATCGCGATGGCGGACCAAAAAATGGACGGCGTTTTCATCCCAATAATCCTTCTCCAATCTATCGGGAAACCGCTCCTTGTCTTCGTAGCCCATTTCATCGCAATACACCCGAAACCGGAGGTTGTAATGGATTTCCAGACTCTCGGGCGTATCAGCCAGAAACACATCAAAACTATTGTCAAAATAACGTTTTTCTTCAATCAAGCGACACCATCCCGACGACTATAGATCCCTTGCTGCCCAGACTGTTTGTCAAATAGCAGCCCCGAGCTTAGATAATATAACAATTTTAAGCATTTACAAACCGCAATTGCCCTTTTGTTCAAGCAAAAAACCGGCTAAGCTTGCCCAAAAAAATTCCAGAATATTTGGTCACCGATTCGAAAATAAGCCTTTTTTGAAAGCGATTATTCTGATTAAATAATCCAGTCAAAACCTTACACCACCTACTTGGAGCAAAGTAAGAACTTGAGTACCGTGCCGCGCCTAAACCTAGCCCTCGCCTCAATCGCCTGCCTGCTGCTGCACGGTTCGCCGGCCGCCGCCCGTTACGCGGCCATCGTCATCGATGCCGATACGGGCAGAGTCGTTCACGAAACCGACTCCACGCATCGCTGGTATCCTGCCTCGCTGACCAAGGTCATGACGATTTACATGACGTTCTCGGCGATAGAATCCGGTCACCTGCACCTGAACGACACAGTCACGGTATCCCGACACGCTTCGCTGCAACCCAGCTCCAAGTTGGGCTTGCGCCAAGGCCAAAACCTGACCGTCGAGCAGGCCATCATGGCGGTAACGACCCGCTCGGCCAACGACGCGGCGGTGGTGCTGGCAGAGCATCTGGGCGGTACCGAAAGCAATTTCGCGGCGATGATGACCCAAACGGCGCATCGGCTGGGCATGTATAACAGTTCGTTTCAGAACGCCAGCGGCCTGCCTGACGACGGCCAGATCAGCAGCGCTCGCGATTTAGCCTTGTTGTCCGCCGCATTGATCCGCGACTTTCCGCAGCACTACCGTTTTTTCTCGGCGACCGAATTTCGCTACAAGGGCCGGGTTCTGCCGAATACCAACCGCATTCTGAAAAGCTATCCGGATGCCGACGGCCTGAAGACCGGTTTTACTTGCGGCTCCGGGTACAACCTGATCGCCTCGGCCAAACGCAACGGCCATCGCTTGATCGGCGTGTTGTTGGGGGCGCACAGTAGTGCCGAACGCTTTCAACAAATGGAAAACCTGCTGGACCTGGGCTTTACCAACAGTGCCAGCGGCTTGTACGGCAGCCACATCAGCCAATTGCAAGACGGCAGCGGCGCGCCGCCGCCGTTCCAGTTGTCTTCCAATCGTTGCGCCGGTAGCGCCGAGCAGATGGGCGCCGACTCCGGCAGCAACCGTTACGAGCCGATTCGGATCAATCCCGGCCATTCGGAACGCCGCAAGGCGGTCCCGGAAACCCATACCGCCAGCGTCAAAAGCCATTCCAGCGAGCGCGCCTGGTCGGTCGCGATGGGCAATTTCGCGCGCAAGATCGACGCCGACGTCAATCTGAAACGCGCCAGGAGCGCGCTCGGCCCGCTAGCCAAAGCCGGCCAAGCTCGTATCGTCCGCCAAAAATTCAAGGGCGGCGTGTTTTGGAAAACCGTTTGGACCGGGCTGGCGCAAGACGACAGCCGCGATTTCTGCCGGCGACTGCATTCTAAAAATCTGGATTGCACGGCATTGCCGCCATCCGCCAAATCGGTCGCTAGCGCCGAAACGCCGCGTCGGCGCGTCAAGGCCGGCTAAACGGCGGGAAGCACAGCCCGGCCGGATGCCGGCCGGTTCAATAATGCGGCGGACGCTCGTCCGCCTGCGCTCCGCCGCCATCGTTAATGGCATGTCCCAGGCTTTTAATCTTGTCGTGCAATAACTTGCAAGTTTCTTCCAGTTTGCCGATCTGGATTTGTTGACCGGCCACCACCTGATTCAGGGCCTGTATCAGGTCTTCCTGATACGCCTGCCTGATCTCCAATTCGATGATTCTATCCACGTTCATGATCTGTACCGACCAAGAGTAAATCGCCATTCTAACCGAATTCGCCGGCGACTCGGCTCGCACAGTCTCGGCAAACTCGCTATCATTGGGCGGGTAAACCACTTAGCGAGGACGCAACGATGACTACTATCGCAGACCCGGTGATCGGCCGTTGGTATAAAGACTTGGAAAGCAACCTCACCTTCAAGGTCGTCGCCATCGAAGGCAACGACGACAACATCGAAGTCCAATACGCCAATGGCGATCTGGGCGAATACGACAACGAAAGTTGGTACAACTCGACGATAGACTATATCGAGGATCCGGAAGACTGGAGCGCGCCGTTCGACGATTTGGAGGCCGACGATCTCGGCTATACCGATCCCGATCGCCACGCCCGCCCGGACTCGGAAGATTTGGATATCAGCGATTTTTTGGATTAAGCAATCACCTTTTATGAAAATGACCGCCCAACAATTCTTGGACTGGGAATCCAAGAGCATCACGCTGCTGGCCATGTCCGGCGCGGGCAAGACTACCTTGTCCAACAAACTGCCCAAGGACAAATGGTTCCACTATTCCGGGGATTACCGGATCGGCACCAAGTACTTGGAAGAACCCATCCTGGACAACATCAAACAGCAGGCGATGGGCGTGCCGTTTTTGCGCGAGCTGCTTAAATCGGACTCGATCTACATCTGCAACAATATTACCGTCGATAATCTGGCGCCGGTATCGAGTTTCCTGGGCAAAATCGGCGATCCGGCCAAGGGCGGCCTGACGCTGGCCGAATTCAAGCGCCGGCAGGCACTACACCATCAGGCCGAAATCGCGGCGATGAACGACGTGCCGGATTTCATTCATAAGGCCGAAGCGATTTACGGCTACAAACATTTTTTGAACGACGCAGGCGGTAGCGTCTGCGAACTCGATTGCCCTGAGGTTCTCGAAACGCTGGCCGAGCACACGCTGATCGTTTACATCCAGATTCCGCCAGCGCTGGAGCAAACCATCATCGACCGGGCCAAGCAAGATCCGAAACCGCTCTACTACCGCCCCGAATTCGTCGATGCCAAGCTGGCGCGATTCATGAGCGAACGCGGTTACGCCTCGACCGACCAAATTCCGCCGGATGACTTCGTCACTTGGGTATTTCCGGAGCTGTTCAAGGCCCGCGTGCCGCGCTACGAAGCGATTGCCGCCCAATACGGCTACACGGTTAGCGCCGACGAAACGGCCCGGATTCAAAGCGAGCAAGATTTCATCGAATTGATCGCCGCGGCCATCGACCGCCAAAGCGCATGAGGCCTCTACCGCAATGCCGCTAGTTGCCCATACCGATTTGCCGACCTTCGGCCGTCTGCGCGACGAAGGCGAAGAAATCCTCAGTCCGGCGCGCGCGCTAGGCCAATCCATCCGCGAATTGCATATCGGCCTGCTCAACATCATGCCCGATGCCGCGCTGGAAGCCACCGAACGCCAGTTTTTCCGGCTGGTCGGCGCTTGTAATCAGATTGCCCAATTTCACGTTCATCCATTCACGATCGCCGGCCTGGAACGCGGCCCTGAAGCGCTGGCTCATATCGAGCGCTATTACGAATCCTTCGAGCAAATCAAGCGGGACGGCCTGGATGCATTGATCATCAGCGGCGCCAACGTCACCCACGACCACTTGCAGGACGAAGCGTTTTGGGGACCGTTGACCGAAGTCTTCGAATGGGCCAAGCAAAACGTCACGTCGGTCCTGTGCTCCTGCCTCGCCACCCATGCCTTGATCCAACACTGCTACGGCGTCGAGCGCACCCGCTTGCCCAGCAAACGCTGGGGAGTGTTCTCGCACAAGGTCGTCGACCGCCGCCATCCGTTGGTGGCCGAAATCAACACCCGCTTCGACGTACCGCACTCGCGCTACAACGAAGTCTTTCAAGCGGACATGGCAAAACACGGATTGAAAGTGTTGGTGGCCAGCGATCAGGCGGGCGTACATCTGGCGGTCAGTCCAGACGGCTTCCGTATCGTATTCTTCCAAGGCCATCCGGAATACGACGACATCAGCCTGCTGAAGGAATACAAGCGCGAGGTACTGCGGTTTTACCGAGCCGAGCGCGACGATTACCCGCCGTTCCCGGAAAACTACTTCGATCCGGCGACGCAACGCCTACTGTCCGAGTACGAAGCGGAGGTCAAGGCCGCCCGGCACGGCGCCAGACCGCTAAAAGCCCTGCCCGAGGAGGAGATACTCGGCCATTTGGACATTACTTGGCGCGACTCCGCCAAGGCGGTGTTCAACAATTGGCTGGGCAAGGTTTACCAAATCACCAACGAAGACCGGCGTTTGCCGTTCATGACCGGCATCGACCCGGACAACCCGTTGGGCCTCTAATGGACGCCGGCTTTTTACAGCAAGCGGTGGATTTGGCCACCGCCAATGTCGAACAAGGCGGCGGACCGTTCGGCGCGCTGATCGTCCGGGACGGCCGAGTCATCGCCGCCAGCGGCAATCGGGTGACCGCCGACCTGGACCCGAGCGCTCACGCCGAAGTCGCGGCAATCCGTCTGGCCTGTCGGGCGCTCGGCGACTTTCAGCTGCCCGACTGCACGCTCTACACCAGTTGCGAACCCTGCCCGATGTGCTTGGGCGCGATTTATTGGGCGCGACTAAAGGCGGTGTATTACGCCAGCGACCGCCACGACGCGGCCCAAGCCGGTTTCGACGACGGCTTTATCTACGACGAAATCGGCAAGGCCGCCGAGCACCGCCGAATCGCAATGCGCCGACTGCCGCTGGCGGAACCGGATCTGCCGTTCCGCCGTTGGCAGGCCAAAACCGACAAAATCCGCTATTGAGCGGCCGGCGCCACCGCCGTTTTCGCGGGCGCCTCGGCCCCCTTGATTTTCAGCAGCCAACCATCCTGACCCAGGCAACCGCTAGCGATGGTCTTGCTTTCGGCGGCTTTCGCGGTGACGTGTATCCTGGCGAACCCGCCGCTCAGCGCCGGTAAAGTCGTATTGACCAGATAGAAGGTCTTTTTATTGACAACATCCACTTTCATTTTCTCGCCACGTGCCTCGGCGGTGATCGTAAACGGGTCGGCGTTGGGCGAAACGTGAAACGACAACGGCACGCCCGGTGCCACTTCCGCCATGTGCGCGGGCTCGAAGTCCCGAAATTTGGGTTTTTTACATTGCTGTTTTTCTTCTTCGTCGGGCGTTACCGCCGCTACCGCGCCCGAAAAGAACACCGCGCACAGCAAGGCCGCGCGTTTCCAGCCTGATGAACCTCTCATGTTGATCCCCTTGTTGTTATTCTAATGATCGAAAGCCGTCCCGGCCGCCGCTCTACGGCAGCGTTAACGGCACCACCTATCCGGCCGCCTCACTTTAATCAGTTTCGCCCGATAGTTCAACGCTTGGCCGGCCGGCGAGCCCCAGCAAACTTCTCCCCATCGCAATCCAGAACATGTAAAATCCTCGGCTTTCCCCGTTCCGTTGATTGAAAACATGACGAGTTTCGAAGGTACCACCATATTGTCCGTGCGGCGCGGCGACAAAGTCGTGATCGGCGGCGACGGCCAGGTCACGCTGGGCAACACCGTGATGAAGGCCAACGCCCGCAAGGTGCGCCGGCTTTACCACGACAAGGTGATAGGCGGTTTTGCCGGTGCCACCGCCGACGCCTTTACCCTGTTCGAACATTTCGAAGGCAAACTGGAAAAACACCGCGGCAATCTGACCCGCGCCGCCGTCGAAATGGCTAAGGATTGGCGCACCGATCGGGCGCTGCGCAAGTTGGAAGCCCTGCTGATCATCGCCGACAGCAAGACCACCCTGGTCATTTCCGGCACCGGTGACGTGATCGAGCCGGAATACGATTTCATCGCGATCGGCTCCGGCGGCGCGTTCGCGCAAAGCGCGGCCCGCGCCTTGTACGAAAACACCGAACTCGGCGCCCGCGACATTGTCGAGAAGTCACTGCACATCGCCGCCGACATCTGTATCTACACCAACCACAATTTACGCATCGAAGAATTGGACGCCGAAGCCAAACCGGCGGAGCAAGAACAACCATGAGTCAAATGACCCCAAGAGAAATCGTCAGCGAACTGGACAAGCACATCGTCGGCCAGGCCGACGCCAAGCGCTCGGTCGCTATCGCGCTACGCAACCGCTGGCGCCGCGGCCAGGTAGATGCCGGCATGCGCGAGGAAATCACTCCGAAGAACATTCTGATGATAGGCCCCACTGGCGTCGGCAAGACCGAAATCGCCCGCCGCCTAGCCCGCTTGGCCAACGCCCCCTTCATTAAAATAGAAGCCACCAAGTTTACCGAGGTCGGTTACGTCGGCCGCGACGTGGAATCCATCATCCGCGATCTGGTGGACACCGCCGTCAAAATGACTCGCGTCGCGGCAATGGAAAAAGTGCAAAACCGCGCCGCCGACGCCGCCGAAGACAAGGTGCTGGACATTCTGCTGCCGCGCGCCGAGGGCGGCATGCTGTCGGAAACCGAGGAATCCACCCGCCAGAAAATGCGTAAAAAACTGCGCGAAGGCGATCTCGACGACAAGGAAATTCAAGTCGATGTCGCGGCGCCGTCGGTGGGTGTCGAGATCATGGCGCCGCCGGGCATGGAAGAAATGACCAATCAGTTACAGGGCATGTTTCAAAACCTGAACAGCGGCCGCACCAAGACCCGCAAATTGAAAATCAAGGACGCGCTGAAACTGCTACAGGAAGAAGAAGCCGGCAAACTGGTCAACGAGGAAGACATCAAGCAAACGGCGCTACAAGCCGTCGAGCAAAACGGCATCGTGTTTCTGGACGAGATCGACAAGATTTGCAAACGGGGCGAAATCGGCGGCGGCGAAGTCTCTCGCGAAGGCGTGCAGCGCGACTTGTTGCCGCTGGTCGAAGGCAGCACGGTCAGCACCAAATACGGCATGATCAAGACCGACCACGTGCTGTTCATCGCATCCGGAGCCTTTCATTTGACCAAACCGTCAGACCTGATTCCAGAGTTGCAAGGCCGTTTTCCGATCCGGGTCGAACTGAGCGCGCTTAGCGCCGAAGACTTCGTCCGCATCCTGACCGAGCCCAACGCCTCGCTGACCGAGCAATATCAGGCGCTACTCAAAACCGAAGGCGTGGACGTGCAATTTACCGCCGACGGCATCCGCCGCATCGCCGAACTGGGCTGGCAGGTCAACGAAAAAACCGAGAACATCGGCGCCCGCCGCTTGCACACAATCTTGGAGAAGTTGCTGGAGGACGTGTCCTTCAACGCCCCGGACCTGTTGGAGAAAACCGTGACCATCGACGCCACCTACGTCAACGCCCATTTGCTGGAACTGGCCGACGACGAAGACCTCAGCCGCTATATCTTATAAGCCATGCGTATCGAAATTCCGCCCTGCCACCACGTCCCGACCGAAATCAAGCTGCACCAGGTCTCGGGTATACTGGAAATCCATTTCGACGACGGCAGCATCTTCGAAATGCCGGCCGAATACCTGCGCGTCTACACCCAGTCGGCCGAAGCGGTCGGTCACGGCCCCGGCCAGGAAACCCTGCAAACAGGCAAGGAGGACGTTGCCATCACCGACATCCTGCCGGTCGGCAATTACGCGGTCAAACTGGTATTCAGCGACGGCCACGATACCGGCATTTACAGTTGGGACTTGTTGTACAAACTGGGTTCGGACTTTCCGCTGCTCTGGTCGCAATATCTCGAAGAACTCCAAGCCGCCGGCATTAGCCGCCGCTCGCCCATTACTCATTAAACGCCACCATGACTAACGACAACACTACCCATTTCGGCTTCAAACAAGTACCGGTCTCGGAAAAAGTCGCGATGGTGCGCGGCGTGTTCGATTCGGTCGCCAACAACTACGATCTGATGAACGATCTGATGTCGTTCGGCATTCACCGGATCTGGAAGCGGGTCGCGGTACAACTGGCCAATGTGCGCGAAGGCGATAAAATACTGGATCTGGCCGGCGGCACCGGCGACTTGACGATGCTGTACGAGAAACGGGTCGGCGCCAAGGGCCAAGTGGTATTGGCCGACATCAACGCAGAGATGCTGCGCAACGGTCGCGAACGCCTGGTCAACAAAGGTCTGGCCGGCAATATCCGTTACGCCCAGGTCAACGCCGAATGCCTGCCGTTCGCCGAAAATACCTTCGATTGCGTGACGATAGGTTTCGGCTTGCGCAACGTCACCGACAAGGACGCCGCGCTGCGTTCGATGTACCGAGTCTTGAAACCTGGCGGCCGGGTCATCGTACTGGAATTTTCCCATCCGACCGATCCGATTACCGAAAAGGTTTACGACTTTTATTCGTTCAATCTGCTGCCCAAAATCGGCGCGGTCGTCGCCAAGGACGAGGAAAGCTACCGCTATCTGGCCGAATCCATCCGGATGCACCCGAAGCAGGACGAACTAAAACAAATGATGGAAAACGCCGGTCTGGAGCGCTGCGAATATTTCAATATGACCCAGGGTATCGTCGCGGTGCACCGGGGCTACAAGTTTTAAGCGCCGCGGCTTCCATCGACCCCGGATGGTAGCGCGCGATTGTCCGCAACAGCTCCGATCGACGAACGGCTAATGGCGAACGATTTTCTGCAAGTCAAACCCCTACTGGTAGCCGCGCTGGAAACCGCGTTGAACCAGTATCTGGTGCTGGACGACCACCTCGAAGACTATCTGGCGCCGATGGCCGGCAAGGTCATCGCGTTGCGCATTCAGCCCTTCGGCGCCGAACTGTTCCTGTGTCCCGGCACCCGGCGTATCCAGATTCTGGAGAGTTACGCCGGCGAACCCGATGCCAGTTTGAGCGGCTCGCTGGCCGCTCTGGGCCTGATGGGCTTGAGCACCACGCCGATGCGCTCGCTGTTTCGCGGCGACGTCACACTGGCCGGCGATACCCAACTGGCCCGCAAGCTGCAGCGCTTGTTCGAAAAACTGGACATCGCCTGGGAAGCCAAGTTGGCCCGCTACGCCGGCGCCGACCTGGCCCACCGCCTGGCCGGCTGGGTGCGCGGCGGCCGCGCCTGGTCGCGGCATGGCCTGACCACGTTTAAACTCAATCTGGAGGAATTTCTCCAGGAAGAGACCCGCGAACTGCCCGCCAAACCGGAAGCCGAGCAAGTCTTTCAACAGATCGACCAACTCCGGTTGGATGCCGACCGGCTGACCGCTCGCCTCGACCGGCTGGCCGCCGCCCTCACTCCACCCACCGAACCCCGTTAAAAGGACTGCTTGTGATTCGTCCCAAAACCTTGATGCGCCTGATTCATATCAATTGGGTGATGATGTTCCACGGTCTGGACGAAATCGTGCTGAAAACCCGCTTGTTCCGGGCCATCCGCTTTCTGGCCTATTGCTCGCCCAACTACTGGCTGGGCCGCACCACGCTGCCGCGCGGCGTCCGCATCCGCAAAACCCTGGAAGACCTGGGGCCGATCTACGTCAAATTCGGCCAAACCCTGTCCACCCGCAAAGACTTGCTGCCGGAAGACATCGCCGAGGAGCTGGTCAAGCTCCAGGATAAGGTGCCGCCCTTTCCGGCCGAAACGGCCCGGAAAATCATCGAGCAGCAACTCGGCCAAACCCTGGGCGAAGCCTTCGCCGAATTCAATCCGACGCCGCTGGCCTCGGCCTCGGTCGCCCAAGTGCATACCGCGCAATTGCACAGCGGCGAGCAAGTCATCGTCAAGGTGTTGCGCCCGGACATCGCCGGCAAGATTCATTCGGACGTCGCGCTGCTATTCGAATTCGCCAAACTGGCCGAGCGCTTCTGGCCGGATGCCCGCCGCCTGCGCGCCGTCGAAATCGTCGCCGAGTTCGAGAAAACCATACTCGACGAACTGGACCTGGTCCGCGAAGCCGCCAACGCCAGCGCGATCCGCAGCAATTTCAAAAACTCCGAGTTGCTCTACATTCCGGAAATCCACTGGCCGCTGACCCGCCGCAAAGTGCTGGTGATGGAACGCATCTACGGTATTCCGGTCGGCGACATCGACTCCTTGCGCGAAGGCCAAGCCGATTTCAAGAAACTGGCGGAACGGGGCGTGGAAATATTCTTTACCCAAGTATTCCGCGACAACTTCTTCCACGCCGACATGCACCCCGGCAATATTTTCGTGCAACTGCCGGACAAATACCTGGCGGTCGATTTCGGCATCGTCGGCAGCCTGTCGGATTCCGATCAGCGTTATCTGGCCGAGAATTTCCTGGCCTTTTTCAACCACGATTACCGGCGGGTCGCGCAAATGCACATCGAGTCGGGCTGGGTGCCGAGCACGACTCGGGTCGAGGAATTCGAGGCAGCCATCCGCGCCGTCTGCGAACCCATCTTCGAAAAGCCGTTGAAAGACATCTCCTTCGGCCTGCTGTTGCTCAGACTGTTCCAGACCGCCCGCCGCTTCGACATGGTGGTCCAACCGCAATTGGTGCTGCTGCAAAAAACCTTGCTGAACATCGAAGGCCTGGGCCGGCAGCTCTACCCGGAGCTGGACCTGTGGCAAACCGCCAAACCCTTCCTGGAGAATTGGTTCAAGGAACGGATGGGACCCGCCGCCAAGCTCAAGGAACTGCTGGGCAAACTCCCGGAAATCACCGAGCAACTGCCGGAAATCCCGGCCCTGATGTTGCACGCATTGCAGAGCACCGCCCAGATGCAGCAACAAATCCAGCACCACCAGCGCGAAATGGTCTTGCTGCGCAAACAGCTCAAATCCAACAACCGCCGTTCGCTGTGGGCCATTTTGACCGCCGCCGCGATGATCAGCGCCGCGCTGATCCTCCAATTGCCCGGTCTCAACTACTGACCGCAATCCGCGCCCGACACCGCGTAACATCCACTGAAGAAGAGTGTCGTAAAAGCCCCTCTCCTTGCGGGAGAGGGGTTGGGGTGAGGGGAAATATCAAGGTAAGGCATTGATTTTATCCCCCTCACCCTGCCCTCTCCCGCGAGGAGAAGGTTCTGTTTCGACTTTTACGACACCCTCTGAAGTGGAAGCTGGATTTTTTATTCACCGGGTAAGTGAGTGTGTTTTAGGCCGTTCGTGTTGAGCAAAGTCGAAACATGGACGGCCCAAAACACGTGACAACGGATCTTTTTGAGATACCCCAGTTTGCGGCAAGCATGCGCTCGCCAGTGTCACGAATCGGTCATAAAACCGGCTTATGCTCGCGGTCCAATCATCAATCAATTTTCGCTCGCGGAATGCCCTACTCGACCGCCGTTAACGGCCGCTTCTTTCAATTTGCGAATCTACGGGTGTTGATGGCCAAGGCATCGCCGCGCCGGGCGGCCGACGAATTGGCCGGATTGGCCGCCGATTCCGAGATCGAACGGGCCGCCGCCCAGCGTTGTCTGGCCGAGGTCGCGCTGCAACGCTTCTTAGAAGAGCCTCTGATCGACCCGGAATACGACGAAGTATCGCGCCTGATCCTGGATCGCCACGACCAGCGCGCATTTGCGCCGGTCGCCGGTTTGTCGGTCGGCGAATTCCGCGATTGGCTGCTGACCGGTCAAACCGACTTGACAGCGCTGGCGCCCGGATTGACGCCGGAAATGGTCGCCGCAGTCAGCAAAATCATGCGCAATCAGGATCTGATCGCGGTCGCCCGCCGTTGCCGGGTGGTCAGCCGATTTCGCAATACCTTGGGACTGCCGGGTCGGCTATCCACCCGGCTGCAGCCTAACCATCCGACCGACGACACGCGCGGCATCGCCGCCAGCATTCTCGACGGCTTGCTGTACGGCAGCGGCGACGCGGTAATCGGCATCAATCCGGCCACCGACAGCCTGGACAATGTCCGCGCCTTGCTGGAAATGCTCGACGGCATCATCCAACGCTACGCGATCCCGACCCAGGCCTGCGTGTTGGCCCACGTCACCACCACGATGGAACTGATGCGGCGCGGCGCACCGATCGATCTGGTGTTTCAGTCGATCGCCGGCACTGAAGCCGCCAACCGCAGCTTCGGCGTGGATTTAGCTCTGTTGCGCGAAGCCAGGGCGATGGCCGACGAGCAACGGCGCGGCAGCGTCGGCCATCAAGTGATGTACTTCGAGACCGGCCAGGGCAGCGCATTGTCCGCCGGCGCCAACCACGGTGTCGATGCGCAAACCTGCGAAGCCCGCGCCTACGCGGTCGCCCGCGAGTTCGATCCGCTGCTGGTCAATTCGGTGGTCGGCTTCATCGGCCCGGAATACCTGTACGACGGCAAACAGATTATCCGCGCCGGTCTGGAAGACCATTTTTGCGGCAAACTGCTCGGCCTGCCGATGGGATGCGACATTTGCTACACCAATCATGCCGAGGCGGACCAGGACGACATGGATACCTTGCTGACCTTGCTCGGCGTCGCCGGCTGCCATTTCGTGATGGGCGTACCCGGCGCCGACGACGTGATGCTGGCCTACCAAAGCACCTCGTTCCACGACGCGCTGTATCTGCGCGAAGCGCTGGGCCTGCGCCCCGCACCGGAATTCGAAGCCTGGCTGGAAAGCCTGGGCATCTTCGACAATAACCGCCTAACCGACCGCCGCGACGCGTCCCGGCTGCTCGGCCAATTTCGCGGCGAACTGACCGCATGAGCGATCCCTGGCTGGAACTGCGCCGTTACACTCAAGCTCGCATCGCGCTGGGCCGGGCCGGCTGCGCGCTGCCAACCTCGGCGCAACTGGAATTCAACGCCGCTCACGCCGCGGCTCGGGACGCGGTGCATCAACCGTGGGCGGTTCGCGCCTGTGCCGATGCAGTCGCCGATGCCGGCTGGCCGGTTTTGGTACTGAACACGCCGATTGCGGATCGCGCTCAATATTTGCGCCGACCGGACTTGGGCCGGCGCTTGACCGAAGACAGCCGCGCCCAACTGACGGCGCTGAACCCGACCGGCTCCGACGTCGCGCTGATCGTCAGCAACGGTCTGTCTTCGACTGCGGTCGAACGCCACGCTTTCAACCTATTGCAAGCGGTGACGGCCGCTTACCGCGCTTACGGCCTGACCCTGGCTCCGATTTGTCTGGTGCCGGAAGCCCGCGTCGCCGTCGCCGACGAAATCGGCGAACTGCTGCAAGCCAAACTCGCCGTCATCATCGTCGGCGAACGCCCCGGCTTAAGCGCCGCCGACAGCTTGGGCATTTACCTGACCCACGCGCCGCGCCTCGGCAATACCGACGCCGACCGCAACTGCCTATCCAACATCCGCCCGCCACAGGGCCTGGCTTACGAAGCCGCCGCGATCAAACTGGCTTATCTGAGCGCGCAAGCGCTGCGGCGCGGACTTTCCGGCGTGGCCTTGAAAGACGACATGCCGAGCGGCTGGTTGCCGACCAGCAAGGACGCCAACAGCTTGGACTGTTTTTAGCGTATGGAGCCGACAGATCCGCTTGGTTTGAATTAGATGCAACCTGGAAAAATACCGGGCATTTTCATTCTAAGCTTGAAAATTAGAACGTACCTAATTTTTAAGTATCGCCGTAGTAAGCAAAACTTTGTTGGATTAGTAATGCTTCCAAACAGCCAATATGTGCAAAAGTTGGGTGGAGCAAGGGCCGGAATTGGCAATGCGAGCTACCCGGAAGACAAAGCCTTATCCCCCCGAGAATTCAAGACTGCGTTTCCATGCCCTAGTCAGCCGAACACCCAAAGTTAAACGGCGAATGGGCGATCGGCCGCCTCGGGTAGATTCAGAACGGAATAAAGATGAAGGCGATCACGTCGTTGACGTAGCCGTCGGCGACTTTGTATTCCCGGTAGCCCTTGGACACGGCACTACCCAGCAGGTAATTTCGTTCGCGGTATTGCACCACTCGGGATTCGCGCTGACCGGCCGGCAAGCGAAAGCAGGCACCGTCCAAATCCAACAACTCGCTGGCGCCCAAATCCGAGTCGCCAGCGGTCGCGATGACCCGCTTTTGCCGATCTGCGAACAGCGCGAAACAACCCGCCACCGGACTACCCTGCTCGTCGCGAGGCAATACGTCGCTCAACATCGCCGCGAATTGCGGCTCGCTATCGAAAACAATGCCAATTCCGCCCACGACCCGGGTCGTATCGGCCAAATCGGTGATCGCTGCGTTGTAGATATAGGTAGGTCTCTGGGCGTACAACGCCGAACGGGCAAAAGGCGAGACCCGATAGCTTTGGCTGTCAGGGCATTTCAGGGCCGTGACCGCTCCGCTATCGTCGCCAACCCGGCCGCCGACCAAGGCCTGTTGGTTAGGATCGGACACCGCGACAATGTCACCGTTGGCGTCGTAAACATAGAGATTGGTATAAACCGTGTACAAGGCGTTGATGTATTGCAGAATATCGGCGATTTCGCGCCGCTGGCCGGCATCGGGGCTGCCGGCGGCCAGGTGACGACGAAATGCCGAGGTCAATGCCCACCAACGGCAATCGTTGGCGCGCTCGTACAGATTGCGGTCCATGATGTCGACCGCCAACGAAGCCAAAAAGCCCGCGTTGTTTAGATGCGACGACATCACGGTGGCTTGCTGCAAGCTGTTGACCGAGGCGGTAAAAATGCTGGCGATATCGGTGCCGATTTGTTTGATCGCTTCCAACACCGGCATGAATTCGGCGGCGTTTTTGCGGGCCGAGGCGATCTGGCCGTTCAATACCAGTAAACCGAGATCGTCGTTGATGGCGGCCGACGCCTTGCGGATGTCGCGCAGTTCCGGCGGAAAACTGCTGGCCTGCTCCATGATGTCCGGCTGATTGGCCGCCGCCATTGGATCGCGGCTAAACGCCTGATTCAGCGCGGTCATCATTTGTCCGCACCAGCCCAAACCGCGAAAGCCTTGATAACCGTTGCTGGCACGGGTGTTGATGATGTACTCGGCGCCGTGATAACGGGCGATGCGTACCGAGCGTTCGACGCTGGACCAGGTATTGACCGGCAACAATAATTCGTCGCTGCTGGCGATCACGCGGCCGTCGTCGCCCAGCACCCCTAGAATACCGTCGTCGCCGGCGCCGAGCAGGTCGGCGAAAATCCCGCGCATTTCGTCGTCGAACTTAAAGCACAGGCACAACACCCCCAGCAGTTTGGAATCGCGCTGGTTGGTTTCGGTAATTTGACAGGAATAGATCAACGAGTGGCGGCGATCCGGCTGTAAATCCGAATATCGGAAGGTTTCGACATAGGCTGCGCCGCCGGTCAAGGTTTCCGAAATCAGCGGATCCGACGACACCGTCACCGGATTGTGCTTATCGAGATGCGCCTTGACCCGCCCCTGGGTATCCAACACCAGAATTTCGTCGTAAACGCTGTATTTTTTAACGTATTCGCGCAGCCGGTCTTCAATGAACGCGGTTTGTTCGGCGGTTGGCGCGGCCAGACTTAGAAAGGCGCGAATATCGTCGTCGGTCGCCAGAAATCCGACGTCGGCGGTCCGTTCGAACAAATTCCGCACCAGTAAATCGATCGCCACCTGGGCCTTGGACGCGTTATCCAATACCAGCTTCTGGACGTTCTCCAGCAGCAGATTGTAGGTGAGCTTTTTTTGCAGCTCGCCGAATTTGCCCTGGATTTGATTCATGTCGTCCAATATCGTCGCGGCGACATTGTGGCTATTGATTTTGCCGATCAGCGCGATTTTGCCCCACCAATCGTTTAACGACGCCAGCTGCCGTTCGAACGTCTTGACGTCGGGCATCGCCGACAACAATTTATCCGAACTGTTTTCCAAAAGTGCCTGCATAAAACTCCTTGTTTGCGGTAGGTTGAAACAGCGTTCCCGACCGGCGCCGGCGAAATCGCCGACTTCCGGTACGAATTGCATGACATCGTCGATGCATTGCGGGAAGCGCCGACGCGGATCGACGCTTCCCGCACTACACGCCGCCGATCTCCGTGCGGCCGCCAAACGGGAAACAAAAACCGTACCAAGCGATCGAAACCACGAATTTCGCCGGCCGGCGCCGGCCGACCGGCGCGGCGACGGTAGCTGTCGCACCAGCACGGTGCGGTCTGCCGCACCAACTCCGCCAGATTCCATGCAAGCTATCTGGTTAATATTGTTGATAAATTCCCTATCCGCCGCCGACGTGTCGGCAATTGCGCCGGTCGGCTTGGCCTGACTCGCCGACTTTAGTACACTGAACCGATTACTTCATTTCAGGCAGCGCGCATGACTTACTGTATTGCAGTCTCGTTGAAGGACGGACTGGTGTTAACTTCGGATTCCAGAACCAATGCCGGCATCGACAATGTCAGCATTTACGGCAAGATGCACGCGTTCAACACCAACCCCGACCGCAAGATCGTCATGCTCAGCGCCGGCAATCTGGCCACCACGCAGTCGGTCATCGACCAAATCAAGCGCGACGTCAAGGAACACGCGGAAATCAATTTGAACACCGTGCATTACTTGTCCGAAGCCGCCGAGTATTTGGGTCGAATCAGCGTGGAAAAACAGCGCCGCCACACCGACGACGGCCAAAGCAGCTTCAATCCGTCGGCAACCTTCATTCTGGCCGGCCAGATTGCCCAGGAGCCGCACGGCGCCTATCTGGTTTACCCGGAGGGCAATTGCATCACCACCTCGCGGCAAACGCCTTATTTGCAAATCGGCGAGAACAAATACGGCAAACCGGTGCTGGATCGATTTTTGAAAATCGATACCGACCTGCACGAAGCCGGCCGCTGTTGCCTGATTTCGATGGATTCGACGATGCGCAGCAACGCCAGCGTCGGCGCGCCGGTGGAACTGTTGATTTACACGAAGGATGCGATGAAGCTGGACGAGTATTACTGCTTTCAGGAAGATAACGAATACCTGATTCAATTGCGGCGGATGTGGCACGAAAAGCTAAAGGAGGCCTTCGCGACCTTGCCGCAATTCAGCAAGGATGACGCTAAACCGCTACCGGGCTGCTTTTAACCGGGGAACGCAGCGGCCGGACAGATGAAAAGCGTCGTATCTGCATAGTCACGGCGCAAAGTCTGAACCCAAGCGCCCACCCTTCGCGTCCGATCTAGGTGGCGCGAAGGAGGACTTGTTTCGCCGGCCCTGCCGAACCGCCCGCCCGTTCCTTCGCCGAATCGGCAACAGTTAAGCCGCCTTTTCCAACTCCATGCTCGCTTCGCCGTTGTCGGCGTCGAAAAACCAGGCGGCCGCGATGCGCCGGTGCAAGTCGTCGAAACGGGTTTGCAGATCGTCCAGCAATGCGTGCAGTTCGCCGGGCGGCGTTTGACGCAGATCGACAGCCAGGATGCGATTCTCCAGGGCTTCCAAATGCGGGAATAAGGCCGTGGCATTGGGCAAACGCTTGATGCAATGGGCGATCTCGTCCAGACAATGCAGCACCGCTCGCGGAAAATCCGGATTCTTCAGCAAGTAGTCCAACACATCCTCGCCCTTGATGCGCTGACGCACCTGCTTGCGATACATCAACACCGCGCTCAGCGATTTCAAGACATTGATCCATAGAATGGTTTCGTACTCGCGCATCTTGTGGCTACGGTTTTCCGCCAACAGCACCGAACCGAAATCCATGATCCGGCTGGTCATGTCGGCGCGCTCGATATTGCGGCCGATGCATAAAAAACGGTAAGCGTCGTTTCGGCTCATCGCGCCGTAAATAAAGCCGGTGAAGCGTTGGCAACCTGCCATGATTTCCTGCAAATACTGAGCCCGGCCACGCCGATTCGACAAACTGTCCAGATGGTTGTTGGCGTACAGATACATTTCGTTGACCAATTCCCAAGCTTCGTCCGGCATCAGTTCGCGACTGGTGCGGATATTTTCCCGCGCCGCCGACAACGACGATAACAGCGAACCGGGATTACCGGTATCGGCCAACAGGAAACGGGTGGTATTGTGCTCGCTGGGGTTTTTGAAGCGCTGGTAAAACCCGGCCTCCACGCCGCAAATATTCAGCAGATTGTGCCAGCCCATTTCAACGCCGTAGGGCAAATCGTAGATCAAGTGCATCGTCGCGCTGATCAAGCGAGCGGTGTTCTCGGTGCGTTCCAGATAGCGGGCCAGCCAATAGAGACGTTCGGCGGAGCGAGATAGCATGTCATTTCTCCCGGTTGATGATCCAAGTGTCCTTGCTGCCGCCGCCCTGCGACGAGTTAACGACCAGCGAACCGGCTTTTAACGCGACGCGGGTCAGACCGCCGGCGGTCACGAAACCGCGCTCGCCTTGCAGGATGAACGGCCGCAAATCGATGTGGCGAGGCTCCAACCGATCGCCGCACAAGGTCGGACAGGTCGAAAGCGCCAGCGTGGGCTGCGCGATGTAGTTGCGCGGATTGGCCTGGACCAGTTTATGAAATTGCTTGATGTCTTTCTGGGTGGCATGCGGCCCGACCAACATGCCGTAACCGCCGGACTCGTTTGCCGGCTTGACGACCAATTCGGCCAGATGCTCCAGCACGTAGGCGCATTGCTCGGGATCGCTACAAAGATAGGTGGGTACGTTGGGCAACAGCGGCTCTTCGTTAAGATAGTAGCGGATCATCGCCGGCACGTAGGCATACACCACCTTGTCGTCGGCGACGCCGGCGCCGGGCGCGTTCGCCAACGCCACGTTGCCGGCCTTCCAAGCCCTCAGCAAGCCTTTGACGCCCAGCACCGAATCCTTCCGAAACACCTCCGGGTCGAGGAACATATCGTCGATCCGCCGATAGATCACGTCGACTTTTTCCAAACCCTTGACGGTGCGCATGTACACGCAATCGTCGTCCTTGACCACCAGGTCGCCGCCTTCGACCAACTCGGCGCCCATTTGTTGAGCCAAAAATGCATGTTCGAAGTATGCCGAGTTATAAATTCCGGGCGTCAATACCGCGATTTGCGGCTGATCCTCCGGTCTCGGCGCAATCGACGTCAGCATTTCGAACAATTGGGTCGGGTAGTCGTCCACCGGCAGTATGTTCAAGTTCTCGAGTAACTCGGGAAACACTCGCTTGGTGATGACCCGGTTCTCGATCATGTAAGACACGCCGGACGGCACCCGCAAATTGTCTTCCAGTACGTGAACCACGCCGTCGCCGTCGCGTACCAAATCGCTACCGCAGATATTGGCCCAAACCCCGAACTTGGGCTTGAACCCGACACATTCCGGCCGAAAATTGCTGGAACTCGCAATCAATTCGGTCGGCACCACGCCGTCCTTGATGATCTGCCGCTCGTTATAAACATCGTCGATGAAGTGGTTCAATGCCCGCAAACGCTGCCGCAAGCCGGCGTCAATGCCCCGCCACTCCTGAAAATCGATTAAGCGCGGAATGATGTCGAACGGCCAAGCCCGGTCGATGTTGCCTTCGTCGCTATAGACGGTGAAGGTAATACCCATCTCCAATATCGCCGCCTCGGCGGCCGACAGGCGCCCCTTGATGGCTTCCATGCCCAAGGATTGCAAGTACTGACTCAAAGTGGCGCACGTTTGACGCGGCTGGCCGCCACCATCCATCATTTCGTCGTAGGCTTGGTTGGCGCGGTATTGCGCCCATATCGATTGCTCGGACTTCATGCGGGCATCCCTGGTTATCGCTATTATGGTGCCGGACCGCACTAAGTTGGCGCACAAAAGCCGATTCCGGACTCACCCCGCGCCGTTTGCGCGGGTTTCATTTCGTCAATGCAAGCCTGATGCCAAAAAGCCCGGAAAAAGCGCGGTATTCACCAAAGCTGTGCATATTGCCAACAGCTGCCCAAAAATCGGACAATCGAACCACCGCTACGGATACTGGCGGTCGGAAACACACGAAAATGCCGCCCCTCGCTGCCACATCGTTGCCCGCCCGCCCGCGGGTCTCCCGATATACACTTAGGCGCGAAATTTGCTGTCGCTTAGCTTATCGTTCGTCAACTCAGGACCGCCATTGACTCCGCGCTCACCCCGACCCAGCAAAAATCGCTCGGCTTCCCACCGCAAATTGCGCCAAACGACTTAAACCGGCAAACTAAGCCCATGAGCCAGTTATTGCTAGAAGAAGCGTTATCCCCCGGCTATCGTCTGAACCCCAGCGTCTACGACGAAATGCTCGACAAATCCGGTCGCGTCCGGCCGCATTGGCGGCATTTGATGGAGGCTCTGCAACAGTTGGGACCCGAGGAACTGGCTCACCGGTATCGCGAAGCGCTACGGCTGTTGCGTGAGAACGGTGTCACCTATAACGTCTACGGCGATCCGGACGGCCTGAACCGACCTTGGCAGCTCGACCCGGTACCCTTCGTCGTTTCCGGCAACGAGTGGTTCGATATCGAAGCCGGCCTGTTGCAACGCGCCGAATTGCTGAATCTGGTATTGGCCGACTTGTACGGCCCGCGCACGCTGATCAAAAAGAACCTGTTGCCGCTGGAGCTGATATACAACCACGGCGGCTTCCTGCGCGCTTGCGATCAAGTGCGCTTGCCGGGCGAGCAACAATTGGTATTGTATGCCGCCGATTTGGCGCGCGGCCCCGACAACAAGATGTGGGTACTGGGCGACCGCACCCAAGCGCCGTCGGGCGCCGGTTACGCATTGGAAAACCGTTTGGCGATGTCGCGGGTATTGCCGAGCCTGTTTCGAGATGCTCAGGTCCACCGACTGGCCCGATTCTTTCAGGCGCTACGGGCCGGCCTGAACGCGATCGCTCCGCAAACCGCCCACACGCCGATGGTGGTGGTACTGACCCCCGGCCCGCTCAACGAAACTTTTTTCGAACACGCCTACCTGGCGTCCTACCTGGGCTACCCACTGGTGCAAGGCGACGACCTGACCGTCCGCGACGGTTATGTCTGGCTAAAATCGCTCACCGGTTTGCAACGGGTCGACGTGATTCTGCGCCGGGTAGACGACAATTATTGCGACCCGCTGGAACTGCGCGAAGATTCGCGCCTGGGCGTGCCCGGCCTTTTGGAAGCGGCCAGACGCGGCAATGTCGCGATCGCCAATCCGCTCGGCAGCGGGATTCTGGAAAACCCCGGTCTGTTGGCCTTCCTGCCCGGTATCGCACAACACTTTCTCGGCCAACCGTTAAAGCTGAATTCGATCGCCACCTGGTGGTGCGGTCAGGCCGGCGAATTGTCCTATGTCCTCGCCAATCTGAAACGTCTGGTCATCAAACCGATTTACCGGCAACCCGGCGAACACGCGGTGTTCGGCCACCAGCTCAGCAAGTCGCAGCTGGAGGTCTGGCGCGAGCGTATCCGAGCCCGCCCCGCCTTTTACGTCGCCCAGGAATACGAAAGTTTCTCGACCGTGCCGTCGATGGTCGGCGAAGGCTTCGAACCGCGCCAGGCCTTGCTGCGTTGTTTCGCGGTGGCCAGGGCCGGCGGCTACGCACTGATGCCCGGAGGCCTGACCCGTAGCGCGCCCAACTATGGCGACGTTTACATTACCAATCAACTCGGCAGCATCAGCAAGGATACTTGGGTCATAGCCACCGAACCGCAATCCCCGCCGGCCAGCGCCGGCCCGGCCAGCGCCGGCGGACCTCCCGGATTGCGCAATGCCTTGCCGAGCCGAGCCGCCGACAATATTTTTTGGGTGGGCCGCAATGCGGAACGCGCCGAAGGCTGCGTGCGTCTGTTGCGGGCGACGTTGAAGCGGTTGGTGATTAACCCGGACAGCGACCATCCCGACTATCCGCCCAGCCTGCATCGCCTGCTGCACTGCGTCACGAGTCTGACCGGTAGTTATCCCGGCTTCTTCGGCAAGAAAGCGGACGACAAGCTCCTGCGCGCGCCTGAGCCGGAACTGCTGGCCTTGATGCAGGACGATACCCGACCCGGCAGCCTGCCCAATTCGGTGCGGGGCTTGCAACAAGCCGGCTACGCGGTGCGGGATTTATGGTCGTCCGATACTTGGCGGGTTATCGACGAAATTGGCGAGCAAATCGCCGACACCAAACGCGCCGGTAAAACCGGTTTGTGGACGATGCAAGAGCACCTGGATCAACTGGTCACGTCGCTGTCCGCATTCAGCGGTTTGGTGATGGAAAGCATGACGCGAGGCAACGGTTGGTTGTTTTTGGACATCGGCCGTCGCCTGGAGCGGGGTCTGCAATTGATTTCGGTGTTGCGGACCGGATTTGCCGAGCCGCTGCCGGAAGGCGCGGAAACCAGACTGATCGAGACCTTGCTGGAGTGTAGCGACAACTTGATCTGTTATCGGCAACACTACCGCAGCAACCCGGAATTGGCGTCGTTTTTGGAGCTGCTGGTACTGGACCCCAACAATCCGCGTTCGCTGGCGTATCAAATCGCCCGCTTGCAGGAGCATGCCGACAAGTTGCCGAGGGAAACCGAAACCGGCCGGCTCGGCCCAGCGCAGCGCTTGATGCTGGAAGCCAACTGCATACTGAATCTGACCGACATCGACACTTGGCTGGTCGTCGAGAAATCCGGCGTGCGGGAGACCCTGGATCAACAACTCAGCCGGATTTATGCGTTGCTGGCGGCGTTATCGGATACGCTGACCGCCGGCTATTTCCGTCACGGCGACACGCCGCAATCGCTGTCTTGAGGCAGGAGGCCGCATGCGCTACCGCGTTACCCATACCACCCGTTACCGTTATCGCGACATGGTAGCCCTGTCTTACAACGAAGTCAGGATGCAGCCCCGCGCGTGCCCGCACCAACAACTGCTGGCCTCGACGCTGGAAATCAGCCCCAAGCCCAGCGATTACCGACTGCGCAGCGATTTTTTCGGCAACAGGGTCACCTGGTTTTCAATCCGAGAACCCCATCGGGAATTCGCGGTCACCGCCATTAGCGATATTGTCGTCTCCCCGGCGCCGGCCCAGTTGGACTGGTGCGAATCGGCCGATTGGGAAAGCGTCAAGGCGGCACTGTCCGCCGATACCGGCGAAGCGATGCAGGAGGCCCGCCAATTCTCTCTGACGTCGCCCTATATCCCGCCCTCGGCGGACCTAGCCGAGTATGCCGGCGCGTCTTTCACGCCCGGCCGACCGTTGATCGAAGCGGTTCACGATTTGATGCAGCGTATCTTCCGCGACTTTACTTTCGATCCGCATTTCAGCAATCTGGCGACCCCACTGAGCGAAGTGCTCGAGCATCGGCGCGGAGTCTGTCAAGATTTCGCCCACCTGGCGATTGGTTGCATCCGCTCGCAAGGCTTGGCGGCCCGGTATGTCAGCGGCTATATCGAAACCCTACCGCCGCCGGGCGTCGAAAAATTGATCGGCGCCGACGCCTCGCACGCGTGGTTTTCGGTGTTTCTGCCGGAACTGGGCTGGCTGGATTTCGACCCCACCAACAATCAACTGCCCGGCGACCGCCATATTACCGTGGCCTGGGGCCGCGACTACGGCGACGTCGCACCGCTGAAGGGCGTGATTTTCGGCGGCCAGAATCACGAATTGACAGTCTCCGTCTCCGTAGAAAATCTCGAACCTGACGCAGTCGGCATTCGCGGCAACCCGACAAGCGCCGCCGCCGATAACCCGGCTAAAATAACCCCTTTGAATCCAACTCCTCCGATTCCATGAATATCCTACACAAAGCTCATCCCTGGCACGGCATCGCTCCCGGCGATAGCGCTCCGGACATCGTCACCGCATTTATCGAAATCGTGCCGTCCGATACCGTCAAATATGAGATCGACAAACACAGCGGCTATCTGAAAATCGACCGACCTCAGAAATTTTCCAATATGATTCCGACCCTGTACGGCTTTATCCCGCGCACCTATTGCGCTGAAAAAATCGCCGAATATGCAGCCGTGCAATCCGGCCGGCCGGTCAGCAAGGGCGACGGCGACCCGTTGGATATTTGCGTACTCAGCGAACGTAGCGTGACGCACGGCGACATCTTGCTGCAAGCAATACCGATCGGCGGTTTCCGCCTGTTGGACGGTGGCGAGGCCGACGACAAGATCATCGCGGTGATGAAGGGCGACGAGTTTTACCGGCAATGGCGCGACGTTTCCGATTGTCCGGAATCCTACATCAACCGTCTGAAACACTACTTTTTGACTTACAAACACCTACCCAGCGAGAAAAGCGTTTGCGAAATTACTCACGTCTACGGTAGACAGGAAGCGCACGAAGTGATTAAACGGTCGATGGCCGACTACCAATACCATTTCGGCTGCCAAGACGACGGCTAGTGCAACCCGCTCGCCGTTTTATCCGTGCAAAGGCCGCCGGTAAGACCCGGCGACCTTCATTCAGGAAAAACCGCTTCGATCCGCGGAACTCAAACCACGCTAACTTCAGCCGCGTCGTGGCTTAAAACTTGACCGGCGCTATCGATTTCGATGCGGCGCGGCTTCATCGCTTCCGGCACTCGCTTAGTCAAGCGCACGGTCAGAATGCCGTCGCGGTAATGGGCGCCCGCCACTTCAATGTGTTCGGCCAAATTGAAGCGTCGCTCAAAATTACGACTGACAATGCCTTGGTGCAAAAAATGCCGTTTATCGCCCGCCCGTGGTTTTTCGCCCTTAACGGTCAACACCTTGTTTTCGGTTTCGATAGTGAGTTGTTCCGGGGAGAAACCAGCTACCGCTAAACTGATCGCGTACTGTTTATCCTCGACGAGTTCAATGTCGTAAGGTGGGTAATCGTAGTTGGCCCGATCGGTTTGCAAAATCCCGTCCAGCATAGCGGCCCATTGGCCGGAAGCCAGGTTAGGACGATATATTGGGGTGTATTCGACTCGCATCATTCCATCCTCCTAAATTTCAAGATCACGGTTACCGAACCGGCTAACGGTTCGTCCGACTTGGATTTAGGAGCGCTTTGCAAAATTTCAAGTCCTAAAATAGGCGATTGACTATCCGTCAAGCGAAAAAAAGGTCAGGCCGCCTTGACTGCGCGGCCCGACCGAGAGGGAACGACTAAAATGCGCGGCCAGGCTTGACGCCGAGCTTTCTCAAAATAATCGCCAGAGGACAAAAACCAGTGAATGCGGCTTGCAGCAGGTTCGCACCGACAAAGGCGGTAAACCATAACCAATTCGGCGAATGCCAATGCGCCAAGGCCAGGCTCGACAAGATGAACGAACCGGCAAACGCCATCACCCAGCGATCGATGGACATAAGGACCTCCTATTTCAAACGCACCACACCCATGAATTTCAACATCATTCGTTCGTAGAAGGGTTCGCTAATGCCTTTTCTAACCTTGCGCATAAAGTATTTTTCGAACGCAATCTTCGCCAGATGCACCCACTTGCCATGAGCCGACCAAGTGGTGTTACGCGGTGGAATCTGCGGTACGGCCAAGAAGGCAACGCCGCTATCGCCCAGGTCCGCCAGACACAACGCGCTCAAACTCGGTTTGTCGGTCGGCTGTTTGCCGGCCAATTCGTCACGGATATTGTGCGCGGTCGCGGTGACCATCGATTCGATCATGTAACCGGTTTTCGGGGTCCCGGTCGGCACCGGGGTTTTTTCAACCGGCGGCAGGGCCACGCAAACGCCGACCGAGTAAACATTTTTATAGGTCGGGTTACGTTGATACTCATCGACGATGACAAAGCCGCGCGGGTTGGTCAGGCCTTCGGCGCCGCAGTGGCGTACCGCGTCGACACCGGTGAAAGCCGGCAGCATCATCGAATGCTTGAACGGCACCTCGTGCTTTTTCTTTTCGTTGCCGTCGTCGTCAACTTCGGTGACATACATCATGCCCTGTTCAATTTTGTCGACCTTGGCGTTGGTGATCCATTTGATGGTCTTATCGCGCAAAGCGCTTTCCAATAACCCTTTGGTATCGCCGACGCCACCCAAGCCCAAATGGCCGATGTAGGGTTCGGAAGTCACGAAGGTCATCGGTACTTTGTCGCGAATCTTGCGTTTGCGCAATTCGGTTTCGATAATCATCAGGTATTCGTAGGCGGGACCGAAACAGGATGCGCCCTGGACCGCGCCGATGACAATCGGGCCGGGGTCGTCCATGAAGCGGTCCCAATCATCGGAGGCCAATGCGGCGTGATCGACGTGGCAAACCGACGAGGTATGCCCGCCGTGCGGCCCCAAACCGGGCACTTCGTCGAAGGCCAAACGAGGTCCGGTGGCGATCACCAAAAAGTCGTATTCCACCGACGTGCCGTCCGCCAGATCGACTTTATTATTGGCCGGATCGACTTTACTGGCGGACTTCTGTATGAAGTTGATGCCTTTCTTGGCCATCACCGGCGCCAATTCGATTTTCAAATCTTCCGGCTTGCGCCATTTCGGCGGTATCCACGGGTTCGAAGGGACGAAGTGGAACGTCGGGGTGTCGGATATCACGACCACTTCGTGAGCCTTGCCGACGATTTCCTTCATTTCATACGCCATCGGCACGCCACCGATGCCCGCGCCTAATACTACGATTCTTGCCATGACATGCTCCTCTCGCTGATGTCTAAACGAATACGCGGCCGAGTCTATCGTTATTCTTTATCGTGTTATAAAAGCCACCGACCGTGCGAAACCTAGAATATTAGAATTTTCTAACATACGCAACCAAAATCTACCCTTCCTCGAATCCGGACCTCACCCGAATTGTCCGTAACTATAGAAGATTGTTACATTCGCGCACTCGCGGTGGGTATTCGTGGGCGCGACACACTTTGGCCTTGGATCAAGTCTGGGTACAATGCGACATCCCAGCAAATTTCCGGAATAACGATATGGCCGACCAAGACGATAGCGAACAAATCTGGCGCGAAAAACTCAGCCCCGAGCAATACCACGTCTGCCGAGAAAAAGGTACCGAACCGCCGTTCACCGGCAAGTATACCGATTGCGAGGAGGCTGGCGTCTATCGTTGCGTGTGTTGCGGCGAACCCTTGTTTTCGTCCGATCAAAAATTCCACTCCGGCTGCGGCTGGCCCAGCTTCTGGGCTCCCATCTCCGGCGAAAGTCTGGAGCAGTCGCTCGATACCAGTCACGGCATGCGTCGCATCGAAGTCACCTGTCGCTCCTGCGGTGCCCACCTCGGCCATGTTTTCCCGGACGGTCCGCAACCGACCGGTCAGCGTTATTGCATCAACTCGGTTGCGTTGGATCTAGAAAAGTCATGACCTCTCCGCAACTCGCTCAAGATTTACTGGATTTCATCGACGCCAGCCCCAGCCCCTGGCACGCGGCTGCCACCATGGAACAGCGCCTGCTGTCGCGCGGTTTCCAAAAACTGGAGGAAAGCGCAGTCTGGCCGTTAAGCCTTGGCGGCCGATATTATGTGATTCGAGACGCTTCGTCCATCGTTGCGTTCATCGTCGGCGCCGCCGCGCCGGCCGAAGCCGGATTCAAGATCCTTGGCGCCCATACCGATTCTCCGGGTTTGCGGGTAAAGCCACGACCGGTCGTCGACAGCGATCGATTCGTACGCATTGCCGTCGAAGTTTATGGCGGGCCGATCTTAGCCACTTTCGCCGACCGCGATTTAAGTCTGGCCGGACGCATCGCTTACCGCGACGGCGATGGTAGCGTGACCACGACGCTGGTCCGATTTGCCGAGCCGCTGTTGCGTCTGCCGAACCTGGCCATCCATATGAACCGCGCCGTCAACGAGGATGGCCTCAAACTGAATAAACAAACGGAGCTGCCGCTGCTGCTAGCCAATCTGCCGGGCGATAGCCCGGCAAACGACGTGTTTTACGGCCTACTGGAATCGGCTTCCGGCTTGACGGAGGACCAAATTTTAAGCTGGGAGCTCAACGTCCACGACAGCCAAAAAGGTGCGTTCTGGGGCGCGGATCGACAATTCATCGCCGACAGCCAACTCGACAATTTGGCGTCCTGCCACGCCGGCCTGACCGCCTTGCTGAATTGCCGGGAACAACTCGTGGCGGCTACCCGGGTATGCGCCTTTTTCGACCACGAAGAAGTCGGCAGCGAAAGCAACAAGGGCGCGGCCGGCAGCTTCCTGGCCGACGTTCTGTCTCGAATTGCCGGGGCATGCGGCGATCGGCCAGACAATTATCCGCGCGCGCTGGCTCAAAGTTTTCTGGTCAGCGCCGACATGGCGCACGCCTACCAGCCCAATTTTCCGGCCGCCTACGAGCCGGGCCATAAAATCCTGGTCAATCACGGACCGGTGATTAAGATCAACGTCAATCACCGCTACGCCAGCGAATGCGTATCCGAGGCGATTTTCGCCCAGTTCTGCCAACAGGCCGGCGTGCCCTTTCAAAAGTACGCGCATCGCGGCGATCTGCCCTGCGGCAGCACGATAGGTCCGATCACCTCCGCCAAGCTGGGTATACGTAGCGTCGATGTCGGCTCGCCGATGTGGGCGATGCACAGCGCCAGGGAAAGCGCCGGCGTCGCCGACCACGCTTACATGGTCGGCGCACTGGAGGTTTTTTTCAGCAACCCTTAGTATTTCTACTATTCTTGCCGTGTACTCTTGCCCGGTAGAGAATAATTTTGTTTCCGATCTTTTCGTCCCACTGCAATGTTGCATTGCAGCGTGCAGCGTTTTACGCCAAATCAGCGCTCGTCTGTGGCTGGGTGTTAAGTACAGCGCACGCCGACGAACCGAATCTGGAATACAAAATCAAGGCCGCTTACCTTTACAATTTCACCAAATTCATCACTTGGCCAAACAACCCTGGGCCGTCGTTCAACATTTGCTTGATTGGCGACAACCCGTTCGGCAATCTGCTCGACACGCTGGAGACCAAAACGGTCGCCGACAAACCTATCCGTTTGCGCCACCTCGATTCCCTAAAACAGGCGCAGGATTGCCAGATTCTGTACGCCGAAAAGACCGAACAACGCATCGACATCAATCTGACCGGCGTCTTGCTAGTCGGCAACCTCGGTAAAACGCTGACAGTCAGTAGCCAGCCCTTCTTCGCCGAATCCGGCGGCATGATAGGTTTCGTGCTCGACGATGAAAAAGTGCGCCTGCATATCAACTTAAAGGCTTTGAAGCAAAGCGGACTATCGATCAGCGCTAAACTGATCGAAGTCGCCACGTTGGTGGAAGGAGGCGGCCGTGAATAAATGGTTTACCGCCCTCTCCATTAAAACGAAGCTGCTGACAATCGCGGTGACCTCCGCCCTATTTTCGATGTTGCTGGCACTGGTCATTCTCGTCACGATCAATGCCGCCGACGTCAAGCGCAAGGCTCAAGACGATCTGCAGGCCGTCGCCAGTCTGATCGCCAACCGCAGCGTGGCCGCGGTGATGTTCGACGACGCCGGCGTCGCCAAGGAAAACCTGATTTCGTTGAACAGTTTTCCGGACTTGCGTAGCGCTTGCGTTTACGTCAAGAAAGGTCATCTGTTTACCTCACTGGACAATCAGGCCCTACCCTGCCCGGACGTTGCCTACGGTCTGCATACCCATTACGACAATTTGATGCTGTATGTATACCAGGCGATGGTGGTTGACAGCGAAGAAATCGGGGCAGTGTATCTGGCCTCGGACTTGAGTGCGGCGATTTGGCGAGAACTGAAATTCGTCAGCTTGATTATTGCGGTTCTCTTCGTCGCGTTGTTCATCACCTTTTTGCTGACTGTCCCACTGTTGAATCGAGTCGCATTGCCGGTCGCCCAGCTCGCCAAAACCGCGCAGAGAGTCAGCCAAGATCACGATTATTCGCTACGAGCCGAAAAGCACAGCAGCGACGAAATGGGCATTCTGGTCGATGCCTTCAACGACATGCTCGACACCGTAGAAACCCAAAACAAAGCCTTAATCGCGGTCAAAAACAATTACCAGGCGCTCTACGACAACAATCCGACCATGGTCTTCAATCTGGACATGCAAGGCCGCATCGTATCGGTCAACCGCTTCGGCGCGAAGCAATTGGGCTTGGGCGTCGAAGAATTACAAGGCTGCGCGATCAGCAACTTCTCGCATCCGGACGATGCCGCCGGTTTCGAACAGTTTTTCGAGACTTGCCGCCACCACCCGGAACTGATTCATCGCCAGGAAAGCCGCAAAATTTGCCGCAACGGCAACGTGATTTGGGTCAGGGAAACCGCGCGCCTGGTCACCGACGAGTCCAACTTCCAGCGCTTGTTACTGGTCTGCGAGGACATCACCGAAACCCGCCGGCTGTCGGAAAAAATCGCCTATCAGGCCAGCCACGACGAACTGACCGGTCTGGTCAACCGGCGCCAATTCGATATTCACATCCAGAGTTTGGTGTCTCAAGCCGAAATCGACGAGAGCGAGCACGTACTCTGCTACCTGGATTTGGACCAATTCAAGATCGTCAACGATACCTGCGGTCATTTGGCGGGCGACGAACTGCTGCGCCAATTGGGCGAGGTCCTGCGCCACCAGGTCCGTAAGACCGACATTTTGGCTCGACTGGGCGGCGACGAGTTCGGCATTTTGATGTCGCATTGTTCGGTCGAGCAAGCCTTCTCGACCTGCGAGAAACTGCGCAACATCATTTGCGACTTTCAGTTTGCCTGGGAAAATCGTAGCTTTAATATCGGCGTCAGCGTCGGTATCGCTCCGATCAATCTGACCAGCGGCAATGCGGTCGACATACTCAAGGAAGCCGACGCCGCCTGCTACGCCGCCAAGGAAAAAGGACGGAACCGCGTCCACGTCTTCAGCCCCGACGACGAAGAATTGACGTTGCGACAAGGCGAAATGCAATGGGTCGAAAAAATCCGGATGGGGATAGAACAAAACCGTTTCCAACTTTACGGTCAGTTAATCGTGCCGATTGCCTCGAACGACGAAGGGCTGCATTTCGAAACGCTGATCCGCTATATCGACGAACAGGGCAAAGTCATTCCCCCCGGCGCGTTCCTGCCGGCCGCCGAGCGTTACAACATTGCTCCACCGTTGGACCGATGGGTCATTTCCCGTTTGTTCGAGCATTTGGCAACCACTCCGAACCTGCTGGAACGCCTGGAAATGTGCTCGGTCAACCTGTCCGGCCTGTCGATGTCCGACGAAACGATGCTGACCTTTATCGACGAGCAGTTTCAAAAATGGCATATTCCGACGCATAAGATATGCTTTGAAATTACTGAAACCGCCGCCATCAGCAATTTGTCCTACGCCCGCCAGTTCATTAATTCCTTGCGTACCAAGGGTTGCCTGTTTTCGCTGGACGACTTCGGCAGCGGCTTGTCTTCATTTGCATATCTAAAAAACCTTCCTGTGGACTTTTTGAAAATCGACGGCCTATTCGTCAAGGATATTTTGGAAGACCGGGTCGATTTGACCATGGTCAAATCGATCAATGAAGTCGCTCATGTGATGAGCAAGAAAACCATCGCCGAATTCGTCGAAAACCGCGATATTTTCGAGTTGTTGAAAACCTTAGGCGTCAATTACGCCCAGGGTTACGGCATTGCTAAACCGGTACCCTTGGAAGAACTATGAGTCAGCCCAAACCCAACGTCTTCGGCAAACGGTGCGTAGTGCCGGCCGTGTTGCTATGCGGCCTCGGTCAACCAGCCCAGGGTCAAGACCAGAGCATGACCGACTTGCTCGAACTGTCACCGGCCGAGCTGGCCAATATTTCGGTCAGCATTGCCTCGGGGACCGCCAAATCGGTATCGCAATCCGCCGCGGTCACGACTGTGATTACCGCCGACCAAATCAGCGCGATGGGCGCCACCGAGCTGCACGAAGTGCTGGAAACCGTGCCCGGCATGCACGTCAGTATTCAACCGGTCACCAACGATTACACCTATACGATGCGCGGCATGCGTAATCAAACCAACTCGGAAGTCTTGCTGATGTTGAACGGCACCCGGTTTTCGATTCCTTATCAGGGCTCGCACATGGCGGGGATGATCGTACCGGTCGAAAACATTCAGCGTGTCGAAGTCATTCGCGGGCCGGGCTCGGCCTTGTACGGCGCCGACGCCTTCGCCGGCGTCATCAATATCGTCACGAAAAAAGCCGGCGACCTCAACGGTACCACGCTAGGCGCGCGCGGCGGTAGCGCCGACCGCACCAGCACCTGGGCGCAGCACGGCGGCCATTACGGCGAATGGGATGTTGCCGGTAGCCTGCAATATAGCCATAGCGGGATCAATCCGGATCGTATCGTGGCGGCCGATGCTCAAACCGCATTGGATAACGCGCTGAACACGCACGCGTCTCAGGCACCCGGCGCCATGCAGACTGCCGGCGAGCGCTGGAACGCTCATCTGAATTTACAGCGCCAACACTGGGATTTGAACTTTTGGGCTTACAACCAGTCCGTTGGCTTCCCGGCCGGCGCCAGCGGCGCGTTGGATAATAGCGGCACGCTGGACGGCGCCCATTATTTAGGTGACGTCCGTTACTCGACCGAGAACGACCTGGAAAATTGGGAACTGCAATTTCACACCAGTTTTCTGCACACCGATTTGAACGGAAATAGCCGTAACTTTCCAGTAGGCACGGTTTTACCTATCGATGGGAACGGTAACCTAGCCGTGGATGCCAACGGCAATCTCAACCCCGCCACCTTAGTCAACTTTGTGTCGTTTCCAAATGGCATGCGTTTCGTCCCCGGTATCAAAAATACCGTCCCGAGCACCGAACTGACCAGTATTTACAAAGGGTTCGAAAACCACCTGATCCGATTGATCACCGGCTTCCGTTACGAGGAATTGAATGTCAGCGAACTGCGCAATTACGGCATCGGCGTCATCGACGGCCAGCAATTAGTCGTCAACGGCGACCTGACCGACGTCACCGGCACGCCCTACGCCTTCATGAACGACACCCATCGATCGATCTGGTCGGTCGCGTTGCAGGACGAATGGCAGATCTCCAAGAATTGGCAATTGACGGCCGGCTTGCGTTACGACGAATATTCGGATTTCGGCGGTACTTTGAACCCAAGAGCCGCGTTGGTTTGGGATATTAACGACGATCTAACCGGCAAATTGTTGTACGGTCAGGCCTACCGCGCACCTAGCTTCGTCGAGCAATATCAGAAAAATAATCCGCTGTTCGTCGGCAATGCCTCGTTGAGTCCGGAGACGATAGAAACCACCGAGTTGGCTTTCGATTACCGCCCCTGGAAGAGCCTGCGAACCACATTGAATGTCTATTACTACGAAATCAACGACTTAATCGGCGGCAAATTAACCAATCAGGGCGCCACGCTGTCCGAGGTCAACAATCCCGGTCAAGATGGGTTGGGCAGCGAATTCGAATGGGATTGGAAATTCTACGACGACTGGAATTTGCGTGGCAATTACGCTTGGCAATACTCGGTCGACCGAGCCACCCAACGGCGAGTCAGCAACGTCCCAGAACACCATGTTTACACCGCATTGTCCTGGAACTTTCATCCCAAATGGCAAATTCAGACCCAAGTCAATTGGGTCGGGCATCGGCTTAGCGATATCGGAGATAACCGGGTGTTAAAAGACTACCAAACCGTGGACTTGACGTTAAACGCCAAAAAACTGATGGGATCGCTCGATTTGACCGCGTCGGTACGCAACCTGTTCGACAGTCAGGGCAAGGAACCGGCCATCGCTAGTTATCCCTACAACTTACCGATTTCGGCCCAAACCTTCTACTTCGAAGCCGCTCTGCATTTTTAAACCGCTAGCCGCCACGCCGATTGCAGCCACTAACCAATATTCGACCAATTAAACGCTAAGCACCAGATTATTCTGACTGATGACGTCCAGCAAACGACCGACCATTCTTCGGCTCACCCAGGCCTCGCCGTCGGCAACAACCTGAATCATTTTCGCCAGATAGCCACTCAACGGACCGCTGTTTTGGTAGCCTCGACTGCCGGCAAGCAGACAATTCAAGATGCGGTCCTCGCCGATCTCGTCGCCGATCACCACGATCTTGCTGGCAGGACTCGCATTCAACAACAAGCCGATATAGTCCGGAGTTTCATCGCCCCGCAACGAGAAGCTCAGTAAAATCAAGCTGGGCTGCTGGGCCTCGGCGGCATTCAAAGCCTGTATTTCGTCGTTATAAAACGAAACGTCTTCCTCGGACATCAGCAACAATGGCGGGATCTGTCCGGTATTATCGACTACGTGGATTTTCATAACCTAAGGATGCTTAAAATTGCGAACACGCCCGCTCGATTACCGCTAGCCGGCCCCCCACCATACGAAATTGCGTGTCCGTCACGGAAAAAACTCAGTCAGCCAACTCGACAAATCCATGCAATCCGCGCTTGGAGTCCGCAGCCAGCCAGTCTTTTAAGTATTGCAGCTCTTCGCTGGATTGCAATTCATCAAGGCATTTTTTATGCCGAAGCAAGCGGAAAGCCGCGGACAATAATTTCAGCCGATCGCCGACGATGCCCGCCCGGCGCAAGCCTACCAAATTCAAGCGATAGTGTTTGGCCGGCCGGCCACCGATTAGCATAAAAGGCAGCACGTCCATATTAATGCCCGTTGTACCTTGAACAATCGCGTAAGCACCGACCCGGCAGAACTGATGCACCACGACGGCGCCACCCATGAATACATTCTTGCCGATATCGACATGCCCGCCGATCGCCACGTTATTGGCGAAAATGGTTTTGTCGCCTACCGAACAATCGTGCGCGACATGACTGTTGTTCATGAAATAACAGCCGGAGCCGATCTTGGTGCTTCCGCCCGGTTTGGTGGCTCTGTGCGCGGTAAATCCCTCGCGAAACGCATTGTCGTCGCCGATTTCCAGCCACGATGCCGTCGCCGGATCAAACCCGAGATCCTGAGGCAAACCACCCAGCACCGCTTGAGGATGCACGATATTCCTGGCACCCATTTTGACCCAACCATGCACCACGGCGTGCGCACCGACTTCGCAACCGGCACCGATCTCCGCCCCCGCTTCGATCACCGCGAACGGCCCAACCCGAACGTCCTTGGATAAGCTGGCATCGGGTGAAACAAAAGCCGTGGGATGAATCAGAGCGGTCATGGTTAGCCTCGCGGATGGTGTTGAGTGTGTAATTCTTTCAGCCTTTGCTGAGCGACGTGAGTGTATATCTGAGTAGTCGATAAGTCGGAGTGTCCAAGCAGCATTTGTACCGCCCGCAAATCCGCGCCGTGATTAAGAAGATGGGTAGCAAACGCATGGCGTAACGTATGCGGAGACAGGGGTTTATCGATGCCGGCTACCGCAGCGTAACGCTTGATCAAATACCAAAATGCCTGACGAGTCATGCCCTCGCCGCGCTTGGTGACGAACAGAAAATCACTTTGCCTACCCGCCAACAAGGCCAATCGCGGACCAGCGAAATAGCGCTCTAGCCAGTCCAGCGCGTCTTCACCGACCGGCACTAGTCGTTCCTTGCCGCCCTTGCCCATCACTCGCACCCATCCCTGCCTCAAATTGAGCTGGGCGAACGTCAATTCGACCAGCTCGGATACGCGCAATCCGGTCGCGTAAAGAACTTCCAACATCGCCCGATCGCGAAACCCCAACAATTCGCCTATCTCCGGCGCCTCGATCAATCGTTCCACATCCCGCTCGCTCAGCGTATCAGGCAATGGCCGCCCCAGTTTCGGCGCATCGATCAGTTGGGTAGGATCGCGCTCGATCCGTTGCTCGCGCAGCCAATAACCATAAAAACGCCGCAAACACGATAACAACCGGGCCGCCGAACGATTGCCGGTACCTTGTGCATGGCGCGCCGCCAAAAACCCCTTAATGTCGGTCTGATCGACCTCAAGCAAATGTTTATCCTTGAGCCACCTTGAAAACTGTTTTAGATCGCTAGCGTAAGCCGCCAACGTATTGTCGCTAAGACCTAATTCCAACCACAGGGCGTTCAAAAACGCCTCGACCACTTGAGCGGAATTCATGGCCTCGGTTACTTCTGCATCCTGGATGCTTCGTAGTTTAGCAAGCGGCTTTTCAACGCCAGATAATCACCGGAAGTCTCTCCCATGAATCCACCCAAACCGGATTTGGCAACGACACGATGGCAGGGGATCAAACCGGCATACGGATTGTCTCGGCAGGCGCCGGCAACCGCTCTCGGCCCGGAACCCAATTCCGCGGCAAGTTCGGCGTACGTTTTGGTCTTACCTGGCGGAATATCCAACAAGGCTCGCCAAACCCGGTTACGGTGTGCGCTACCGCGCGCCAGCATGGTCACATTCAATTCGACAAACTCCGGCTCCGTTAGAAACGCTACGAAAGGCTTTGCCAACGAAGAAACCGCCTCGCGTACCGACTCAGTCCGCCAAGACGCATCGACGACGACATCGCCAGTCATCGTGACGATTAAATTAGCTTCGCAAAATGGCACGGCGATGACACAGGTTTCGCCCTCCGCGACAGCCTCCCAACGAATGTGTAACGTCATCGTTGACTCCCAATGTCCGACAAAAAAAAAGGCAGCGAATCGGCTGCCTTTTTTGATGACTCTGCTTAACGCCGAGTCGCCGCCTCACCATTAAGACAGTCGTTCTTTAATACGAGCGGCTTTACCGGTCAGGTCGCGCAGATAATACAGCTTGGCTCGACGCACATCCCCACGGCGTTTGACTTCGATACTGCTGACGGCGGGGCTATGAGTTTGGAACACTCGCTCGACGCCGACACCGTGGGAAATTTTTCTAACGGTGAACGCTGAATTCATGCCGCGATTTCGTTTGGCGATAACTATACCTTCGAAAGCCTGCAATCTTTCCCGCTCGCCGTCCACAACCCGAACCTGAACCACGACAGTGTCGCCTGGGCCGAATTCTGGCACGTTTTGTTTAAGCTGAGCCGCTTCCAACTCTTCAATAATTTTACTCATAACCACACCCTATTAAACAATTTCATTTCTAAATTCACTCAACAAAGCCTCCTGCTCTGCCGTCAAGTTCAAACTCCGGAGTAGCTCCGGACGCCGCATCCACGTGCGGCCCAGCGCTTGTTTCAAACGCCAGCGCTTGATCGCCGCATGATTTCCGCCAAGCAACACATCCGGCACATCACCGAACTCGCCATGCTCCGGCCTCGTATAGTGGGGGCAATCCAACAAGCCATCCACATGAGAATCTTGCTTTGCCGACTCATCATCCCCCAATACGCCGGGAAGCAAGCGGGTCACCGCATCAATAACAATCAGCGCGGCAAGCTCTCCGCCACTGATAACATAGTCGCCGATAGACCACTCTTCATCGCATTCTTGAACGACAAATCGCTCATCGACACCTTCATAGCGTCCGGCCACCAATATCAACTGTTCGAATCGACTGGCCTCATGCAACAAATTTTGCGAAATCACTCGCCCCTGCGGGCTCAAATACACGACTTTAGTGCCACCTCCGGCGCAACCGGCTAGCTTTGCCGAGGCAACCGCGTCACGTAGAGGCTGGTATTTCATTACCATGCCCGGACCGCCACCGTAAGGCCTGTCGTCGACCGTTTTATGTCGGTCTTGAGTAAAATCTCGAGGATTCCAAACAGCAAGATCAACCAATCCGCGTTCTATCGCCCGACCGGTAACCCCAAATGCGGCAGCGTCGGCGACCATCCGCGGAAAAATGCTGATCACATCGAAGCGCATACCGCAACAGCCGTCAAAAATCGGCGTCCCAATCGACCAAAATGCAGCCTTTTTCGGTATCGACCTTGAGGATTGTTTGCCCCATCAGAAACGGGATCAAGCGTTCTTGTTGCCCATCCGAAACCACCACAACGTCATTAGCGCCGGTCTCCAACAAATGATCGACCACCCCCAACTCCATAGCGGCCTGATTAACGACCCTCAGACCGATTAAGTCGGTCCAGTAATACTCGCCATCCGCCGGCTCGGGCAACTGTTGTCTACGTATCAGGATATCCGACCCCATCAACGCCATCGCCGCGTCGCGATCATCCAAATCTTCGAGTTCGGCCACAACGGCAGCGCCTTGGCGCCTGCCGGCTAGGACCTTAAACTCGCGAATTTGATCGTTCTTCCTAAGACACCAAGGCGAGTAAGCCAAGATATTTTCTCGCGGATCGGTATAAGAAAAAACTTTTACCCATCCTTTGATGCCAAACACGCCGGAAATTTGACCGACGCTCAAATACTCTTCGGCAGACAAGCGGGATTAGGCAACAGCCTTGCTAGCGTCCTTGATCAGTTTGGCGACTCGATCCGAAGGCTGAGCGCCGTTAGCGGTCCAATATTGAACGCGTTCGGTATCCAAAACCAAGCGCTGCTCGCCGCCTCTCGCCAGAGGATTAAAAAAACCTACCCTTTCGATGTAGCGCCCGTCGCGGCTACTTCTGCTGTCGGTTACGACGACATGATAGAAAGGACGGTTTTTAGCGCCGCCTCTGGACAAACGAATACTTACCATCTGCACACCCTAGATAACAATGAGTCAAAAATTTAATCTACCTATTCTACGCGATTTGCCGCGCAAGAAAAGAAAAAATTGAAAAATCACATCTTCATGCCGCGCATATTGCTTTTCAGACCCCGCATCATGTTGACAATGTTGCCTTTGCTAAACTTTTTCATCATTTTCTCCATCATCTTGTGCTGCTTCAACACACGATTGACAGCATTCAAATCCAGACCGCAACCGTCAGCGATGCGCTGCTTGCGACTGCCCTTGATCAGATCGGGAAAGCGCCGCTCTTGCTTGGTCATCGAATTGATCACGGCGATTTGATGCACCAAATCCTTGTCGTTGACCTTTTCCTTAACTTCTTTCGGCACCGCGCCCATGCCGGGCAACTTATCCATCATGGCGCCGATACCGCCCATGTTTTGCATTTGCGTCAACTGCTCGCGCAAATCTTCCAGATCAAAACTTTTGCCCTTCTGCAACTTCTTGGCGAGCTGCTCGGCTTTTTTCTTGTCGACGTTCTGCTCGATGTCCTCGATCAGCGACAACACGTCACCCATACCCAAGATACGCGAGGCCAATCGATCCGGATAGAACGGCTCCAACGCATCGGATTTTTCGCCAACACCGATAAACTTGATCGGCTTACCGGTAATATGCCGAATCGACAGCGCCGCCCCGCCTCTGGCATCGCCGTCGGCCTTGGTCAAAATCACGCCGGTCAACGGTAACGCATCATGAAAAGCCTTAGCGGTATTGGCCGCATCCTGACCGGTCATGCTATCGACGACGAACAGTGTCTCTATCGGCTTGATCGCGGCATGCAGAGCCTTGATTTCAGCCATCATCTCGTCGTCGACGTGAAGACGGCCCGCAGTGTCGACGATCAACACATCCAAAAACTGGCGCTTGGCGGCATCGATAGCCCGATTAACAATATCGACAGGCTGCTCGGTGGATTCGCTGTCGAAGAACTTCAGACCAAGATCGTCGGCCAGGGTTTGCAACTGCTTGATTGCCGCCGGACGATAGACGTCCACGCTGACCACCCCGACCCGCTTCTTTTTCTTTTCCTTTAAATGCCGGCCAAGCTTGGCGACCGTCGTCGTCTTACCCGCACCTTGCAAGCCCGCCATCAAAATCAACGCGGGGGGATTGGTCCGCAGATTCAGCTCTTCGTTGGCCGAGCCCATCACTCGCACCAATTCGCCCTGCACCACTTTGATCAGAGCTTGCCCCGGCGTCAAACTGGTCTGAACTTCTTGACCCAGCGCGCGTTCCGTCACCTGCTCGATAAAATCGTTGACGACCGGCAGAGCGACATCGGCCTCCAGCAACGCCATTCGCACTTCCCGCATGGTGTCCTGGATATTGGCCTCGGTCAAGCGGCCCTGACCCTTGATTTTTTTGAGCGCACCGCTCAGGCGATCGGATAAATTGTCAAACATAGCTACGTCTTTATAGTTCTGAAGTCCTGGTGATGATCCGCCGTAACAATCGAATTACGACAATCAGGCCGCTTAGTTTAACATAAGCGCTTCGCAACGCCTTTCGATTCTTCCGGCCATGTACCTCAGCACAGCCATCGGCATTTTATCGATTCTGACCTACGCGCTCGCGGGGGCGGGAATCGCTAGAGAAATCCTTGCCGCGCAAAGACAGTCCTCACTTCCACTCAAATTGGCTTGGGCCGCGGCCGGCCTGCACAGCGCTTATACCTTCCTAAACATCCACGAGCAGAACGGCTTTTCGTTCGGTTTTTTCAACACCGCGTCGCTAACCGCGTTGGTCGTTGTCTGGTTACTACTGTTTGCCGCCCTCGATAAGCCGGTGGCAAAACTCGGCGTATTGGTATTCCCAGTGGCGGCATTACTTTTGGCTAGCGACGTAGCCTATCCAAGTAGACCCCATCCGCTCACCCATCACGACTGGCAGTTGACCGTCCACATTTTGACGTCGATTTTAGCCTTTGGCCTTTTGAATATCGCCGCGGTACAAGCCATTCTACTGGCGATTCAAGAACAGCAACTGCGCCATCATCACCCGAAGCAATTTATGTTAGCGCTACCGCCGTTGCAGGCCATGGAAGCGCTTTTGTTCCAAATGATCGCTACCGGCCTGGGGTTTTTAACCATTTCGTTGTTGACCGGCTTTCTGTTTATCGACGACTTGTTTGCACAGCATCTGGCGCACAAAACCGTGTTGTCGATTCTCGCCTGGCTGATATTTTCCGCACTGCTATTCGGCCGCTTGCGCTACGGCTGGCGCGGACAAAGCGCCGTGCAATGGACATTGATCGGCTTTACGTCGCTGTTGCTGGCTTATTTCGGCAGCAAACTGGTGTTGGAGTTAATCCTGAAGAAAATCTAGGTCGCGACCAGGCCTAACGACTCGTCAAGCGCGACAATTTCCCGCAACAGCGCCGTCGCGTAAGCGCCGGCCGGCAAACCGAAACCTAAGCGCAAAACCGCTTCACTCTCGAAGCCCCACACCAAATCGGTCGGCCTAACCACGAGCGCTCGCCTATCCTGCGTCAGGCCAGCCGAAATCAAACCTTGCGCCAGTATCGGCTGCGCCGCGACAATTCGTTGCTCTAGTTCCAGCGCATCGGCGCGAGCCCCACTAACGCCCTTGCCCCACAACGCACCGCTGCACTGAATGTCGCCGGCCGCCAGTCGCGCCGCCAGCGCCGAATCGATTTCATCCGCGGCAAAATAGCTGTGACTGCCGGCCAGCATAAAAGCCTCGCCAGTCAGGCCGGTACTCCAGCTACCGGTCGCCACCCGTTCGGCCAGAATCAGATTAAATAAATAAGACCGCGCCGCCGACAGGTAAATCGAGCGCTGTTCCGGTTTCACCCTGACACCGCCGAACATTTCAGCCGCTCGCGCGACATTGCGGCCTTGGAAACCAAAACGTTGTTCGCCGAAATAATTGGGAAATCCCAAGCGCTTGACTTGCTCGAGCTGGGCATCCAAACGTTCGCGGTCGCCTTGCCAGTTACGGATCAAAATCTCGAATCGATTGCCCTGTAGCACACCTCGCTTTAACTTGCGTGGGTGGCGAACTGCTTCCAGTATTTTCAGATGGTCTCCCTGCAACATTCTCCAATCAGGCTCCACCTTGCCGGGCAACCAAACGCTGAACCATTGCCGGGTGCGTCCGTGTCGGTCTTTCAGGCCGGCGTAACCGATGTCGCGCTGCCTAACACCGGCGTGGCGGGCCAGCAGCCGGGCGACATATTCGGTGTTTTCGCCGATTTTTTCGACGAATAGAAACACGTGCTCGCCACTGCCTTCCGGTTGGAAGCCGAGAATTTCTTCGACAAAGAAATCCTCGGGGATGATTTTAATGTCACCAGTGCCGGATGGGCCGCCGAAAGCGCGAGGCCAGTCCGGTAACGGAAATTCGCTCACTTTTCGATCAGCACCACAGCCTGCACCGCAATGCCTTCCTTACGGCCTTCGAAGCCGAGTTTTTCGGTGGTGGTGGCTTTGACGTTGATGAAATCGACATCGACCGCCAAGTCGGCCGCGATGTTGGCGCGCATCGCCGGCACGTGCGGCAGCATTTTCGGCGCCTGGGCGATGATGGTGACGTCGGCGTTAACCAGTTTGTAGCCTTTCTCCTGGACGATGCTGTACACGTGGCGCAGCAATACCCGGCTGTCGGCACCTTTGAAATTGGGATCGGTATCCGGGAAGTGCTTGCCGATGTCGCCGAGCGCCGCCGCGCCCAAGATGGCGTCGGCCAAGGCGTGTAGCACCACGTCGCCGTCGGAATGAGCTTCCAGGCCTTTTTCGTAGGGGATGGTGACACCGCCCAAAATGATGTGGTCGCCGTCGTTGAAACGGTGGACGTCGTAGCCTTGACCGACTCGAATCATGTTTGTTGCTCCATATAAAATTGCGCCAGCGCCAGATCGTCGGGCCGGGTGATTTTGATGTTGTCTGGGCGGCCTTCGACGATCTTAGGCTTGAAACCAAGGATTTCCAGCGCGCTGGCTTCGTCTGTCACCGCTGGATTGCCTTCGGTTTGCTGCAAGGCGTCGCGCAGCATGCCGTATTTGAACATCTGCGGGGTCAGGGCGCGCCAGACGTGTTTGCGGTCGATGGTCGCGGTGATGGTATCGCTATCGACATACTTTAACGTATCGTGCGAACTCAGCGCTAGAATGCCGCCGACGGCGTCATCCTTCAGACTGTCGATTTGCAAATGAATGTCGGCGGCGGTCAGACATGGCCGCGCGGCGTCGTGGACCAGCACCCAGTCGTCTTCGCCGGCCAAGCCTTGTAGGGATTTCAGCGCCGACAGCACCGAGTCGGCGCGTTCCTTGCCGCCGGGCGCGGTAATCACGTCGGGGTGTTTGGAAATGTCCAGCTCCGGCCAGTACGGGTCTTCGACAGAAATCGCCACGGCGACTTTTACGAAAGCTCCCGAGCCCAAAAGCCTAGAAAGCGTGTGTTCGATGACGGTCTTGCCGGCCAGCGGCAGATATTGTTTGGGGCGGTCGGCTTGCATGCGTTTGCCGACGCCAGCTGCCGGGACTACTGCCCAGCATTTGAGAATTTGATTCATGCGCTACTCAAGCACTTGAAAGAAGGTTTCGTTTTCCTTGATCATGCCCAGCTCGTAGCGGGCGCGTTCTTCGATGGTTTCCAGACCTTTGCGCAGGTCCAGCACTTCGGCGTACAGCGAGTCGTTACGCTCTTTTTTCTCTTGGGCATCCTTGGTCAATTCCTCCAGCCGCGCGCGGTACTCGCGAATCTGCGACAAACTGGCGTCGCCGAACCACAACCGGTACTGGAAGTGCAGCGTCAACGCGATGATGACAAGGATCAGGGTTTTGATGGCGGTGTCTCTTTAGAAAAGAGTAGGTTGGGTTAGCGAAGCAACGCGGAGCGTAACCCAACACGACGACTCTTAAAGTTGCGTCAATCCTCCGCTTTCGCAAAGGATCAACCCAACCAACGCTTTTTATTTCAGCATTTGGAACGCGCCACGGCCGGCATAGCGAGCTTTCGCGCCCAACTCGTCTTCGATTTTCATCAGACGGTTGTATTTGGCGACGCGGTCGGAGCGGCTCAATGACCCGGTTTTGATTTGGCCTGTGCCCGTAGCAACCACCAAGTCGGCAATAGTGGTATCTTCGGTCTCGCCGGAGCGGTGAGAAACCACCGCGCTGTAACCTGCCGCTCCAGCCATAGTGATCGCTTCCAGGGTCTCGGTCAAAGTGCCGATTTGGTTGACCTTGATCAGGATGGAGTTCGCGATGCCTTTCTCGATACCTTCTTTCAGAATTGCGGGGTTGGTAACGAACAAGTCGTCGCCGACCAATTGGATGCGGTTACCCAACTTTTCGGTTTGGTATTTCCAGCCGTCCCAATCGTTTTCGTCCAGACCGTCTTCGATCGAGATAATCGGATATTTATCGACCCAAGCCGTCAGGAAGTCGACCATTTCCACTGAGTTGAAGCTGCGGTTTTCGGCGGACAACACGTACTTGCCGTCGTCGAAATACTCGGAAGCCGCCGCGTCCATGCCCAGGTAGATGTCTTGACCGGCTTTGTAACCGGCTTTTTCGATCGCTTCCAGGATCACTTCGATGGCTTCTTCGTTGGAACGCAGATTAGGTGCGAAGCCGCCTTCGTCGCCGACGGTGGTCGCCAAGCCTTTGCCTTTCAAGACTTTTGCCAGGTTGTGGAATACTTCGGCACCGTAACGGATCGCTTCGCGGAAGGTTGGTGCGCCAACCGGCAGGATCATGAATTCTTGCAAATCGACGCTATTGTCGGCGTGCGAACCGCCGTTGATGATATTCATCATCGGTACCGGCAGAATGAATTCGCCGGATTTGTTCATGAACTGATACAGCGGTTTACCGGCTTCTTGCGCGGCGGCACGGGCAGCGGCCATCGATACGCCCAAAATGGCGTTGGCGCCCAGTTTGCTTTTTGCATTAGTACCGTCGAGATCGATCATTTTTTGATCCAGCGCGGCTTGGTTATCGGCTTGCATACCAACCACGGCATCTTTCAGCACGGTGTTAACGTTGTTAACCGCAGTCAACACGCCCTTGCCCAAGTAACGAGATTTATCGCCGTCGCGCAATTCGATAGCTTCGCGTTCGCCGGTGGAGGCCCCGGAAGGCACCATGGCGCTGCCGACGACACCTGAATCCAAATAAACTTCGGCCTCGACGCTGGGGTTGCCGCGAGAGTCCAGAATTTCTCTAGCTTTTACATCAACGATTCTCATGATCTTCAATTGCTCCGTGGGAGTGATGGGTAGGTTTAGTTGTTTTGTTGGTTCAAGGTGTTTTCGATCAAGGCCGCCGCTTTTACCGCGCGATCGAGGGTCATCAAAGTTTCCAGCAGTTCCTGCATTCGATGCAGCGGCCAGGAATTTGGCCCGTCACTCAAAGCGTCTTCTGGCTTAGGATGAGTTTCCATGAATAATCCGGCAATACCGACCGCAATAGCCGCCCGCGCCAGTACCGGCACGTGTTCGCGCTGGCCACCCGAGCAACTGCCCTGCCCGCCCGGCAATTGCACCGAATGGGTAGCGTCGAACACCACAGGACATTGGGTGTCGCGCATCACGGCCAAGGAGCGCATGTCGGATACCAGGTTGTTGTAGCCGAAGGATACGCCGCGCTCGCAGACCATGATTTGCTGGTTGCCGGTGGCCTTGGCCTTGGCGACCACATTGCCCATGTCCCAAGGCGCCATGAACTGGCCTTTCTTGATGTTGACCGGCTTGCCTTGAGCGGCGACGCTTTGGATGAAATTGGTCTGACGACACAGAAAAGCCGGTGTCTGCATGACGTCCACCACGGAAGCGACTTCCGCCAGCGGCGTGTCTTCGTGGACGTCGGTCAAAACCGGCACGTCCAATTGTTGCTTGACCTTTTCCAGAATTTGCAGGCCGGTTTCCAGTCCCAAGCCGCGAAAACTAGACATCGACGAGCGGTTGGCCTTGTCGAAAGAGGATTTGTAAATGAACGGGATGCCGAGTGCGCTGGTGATTTCCTTCAGTTTACCGGCGGTATCCAACGTCATTTGTTCGCTTTCGATCACGCAGGTGCCGGCGATCAAGAAAAACGGTTGATCCAGACCAGCTTCGAAATGGCAGAGTTGCATGCTTAACCTTGTTGTTTATGCTCGTTAAAGTGCTTTTTTGTGTTTGGCGGCGGCTTCGACGAAACCCGAAAACAAGGGATGGCCATTGCGCGGCGTCGATGTAAATTCGGGGTGGAACTGGCAAGCCAGGAACCAGGGATGCTCCGGCAGCTCAACGATTTCGACCAGCCGGCCGTCCAAGGATTTGCCGGAAAAACGCATGCCGGCGGCTTCCAGTTGTTTCAGATACTGGTTGTTGAACTCGTAACGGTGGCGGTGACGCTCGGTGATCACGTCTTTTCGATACACCTCGAAGGCCAGTGATTCGTCCTTCAAGCGACATTTTTGCGCGCCGAGGCGCATGGTGCCACCGATGTCGGAGTCTTCGTCGCGGGTGACCAGTTCACCGGCCTCGTCCATCCATTCGGTAATCAAGCCGATCACGGGATGGGGGCTCTTCGGCAGAAATTCGGTACTGTGGGCGCCTTCCAGGCCGACCACATTGCGGGCGAATTCGATCACAGCCGATTGCATGCCCAGGCAAATGCCCAGAAAAGGGATTCTGTTCTCGCGGGCGAAGCGCACCGTCGAAATCTTGCCTTCGACGCCGCGCTCGCCGAAACCGCCCGGCACCAGAATGGCGTCGACATCCTTCAACCGAGCGGTGCCTTCCTGCTCGATGGTTTCGGAATCGATGTATTTGATCTCGACCTTGTGGCGGGTATGAATGCCGGCGTGCAACAAGGCTTCGTTCAAGGATTTGTAGGCATCGGTATGGTCGACGTATTTGCCGACGATGGCGATTTGCACCTCGTCGGTTGGGTGGGTCAGGCCGTCGACGACTTTTTCCCACGCGCTCAAATCGGCGGGCGGCACGTCCAGACGCAATTGGTTGACGACGATGTCGTCCAGCCCCTGCTCGCGCAACAGCAGCGGAATGCGGTAGATGGTATCGGCATCGATCGCGGTGATGACCGCCTTCTCGCTGACGTTGGTGAACAGCGCGATTTTGCGGCGTTCGCTGGCCGGGATGGTTTGTTCGGAACGGCAGATCAGAATATCGGGTTGAATACCGATGGTGCGCAGTTCCTTAACCGAGTGCTGGGTCGGCTTGGTTTTCAGTTCGCCGGCTGACTTGATATAGGGCACTAGGGTCAAATGGATGAACACCGCGCGGTCGCGGCCCAATTCGACGCCCATTTGGCGGATGGTTTCCAGAAACGGCAGCGACTCTATGTCGCCGACCGTACCGCCGACCTCGATCAGCGCCACGTCCTTGCCTTCCGCGCTGGCGTAAACCCGGCGCTTGATTTCATCGGTGATATGCGGAATCACTTGCACCGTCGCGCCGAGATATTCGCCCTTACGCTCGTTGCGAAGCACTTGTTCGTATACCTGCCCCGTCGTGAAGTTGTTTTTTTTGGCCATCGTGGTTTTCAAAAACCGCTCGTAATGGCCTAAGTCCAGGTCGGTTTCCGCGCCGTCCTCGGTGACGAACACTTCGCCATGCTGGAACGGACTCATGGTGCCCGGATCGACGTTGATGTAGGGATCGAGTTTGGTGATGGTGACCTTGAGGCCGCGGTCTTCCAAAATTGCGGCCAAGGAAGAAGCAGCGATGCCTTTCCCCAGCGAGGAGACCACACCGCCGGTGATAAAGATGAATTTTGTCATGAAAAATTTGCGCCTTGTCTAGCGTCTGGCAATGGGGTCAACACTAAACCGGAATTTTAACAGCTTTGTCCCATGCCTGCCGGGCAAATCTAGCCCTTGCGCCCCCACAGCAACCACTAAAAGCTCAGGCACATTCCTCACAGTAAGCTCACGACAACAACTGCCGTACATCAAGTTAGCAAGCGTTAAAACGCCAAGAATGCGACGAAATGTCGCACGAAGCGCCTGATCTCGAGAAAAAGACGGGCAACGACTGGCAAAACAAGATCGCGCACACCTTTATTATTTTTAATGTTACCCACAGTCAAACAATCGTGGCCATTGCCGAGCAACAAGGCGTAAAGTCCAACGCTATTGGAAGCGGCGCCGGAAAGTCGCTAAAGATTTTTCGATTCGTCAGCGTTGCGTCGTTTCGCCCAACGTTATGACATGGAATCCCTCTGTCAGCTGGAGGGCACATAGCTCACTACTAGACGTATAACATCTTCGAAAGGGCTCTAACAAAACCTTTTCCAACTGTACTTAAGCTCTTAGCAAAAAGTTAGCGTGTATTGTGAGCCAAACCCTCGGCCAATTTCGTCAATAGCCTGCTCAAGCTCATCCGGCATAAATGTTTTGAATGGCAGCCATTCATATTTCATTTTATGCCACAGCAATTCAATCCGATTCAACTCAGGGCTATAGGGCGGCAGGAAATAAAATCGAATACCTTTCTCTTCCAGCAAATCCCAATACGGCTTCAGTTTTTTGGCCGTATGAATGGACGCATTATCTAAAATCACCACCAATGGCTTGCTGACGCGTTGGACCAATGCCATCAGAAAGCCAAAAAACCACAGACCATTGACGCTTTGCCACAGCTTAGTCAGCATTAATCGACCCGATGAAAGCAAAGCGCCAATGACGTTCATCCGCTGCGCGCGTTTAGCGGTAATGGCATGAACTTCTCCGCTTTTGGTCCAAGCCGAACGATTCGGTGGTTGTGGTGCAAATCCGGCCTCATCCACATAGGCCAATTCGATTTCGCCGGCTTGCGCTTGCTGAATCAGTGCGGCAATGTCGTGTTGGGCCCGCTCGAAGCGCTCGGGATCACGCTTTTTTTTAAACTGTAACGGGTGCGCTTCCATACATAGCCCATCCGTTTTAACTCGTTCCGCAAGGTGCTGGCGCTAATCGTCACGTCGCATTCCGTCGTTAGACGACTGACCAATGCCCGGCAGTTTAAAGGTTCCGCATCGATCCATTCTTTGAGCCGGCATCGATGCGCGTCAGTCAATTTACTTGGTGCACCACTGCGGGGTTGATCCGGTAAACTGTTCAGCCCATTTCTCCACCACTTCCGCCGCCGCTCCCGTATAGCTTCCGGTTTCACGCCTTGCTGTTCTGCAATCGCAATGACTGTCTGGCCATTGGCTAACATCAAAATGGTCTGTGCCCGCTCCCGTTCTCGCCAATCGCTCCCTTTTTTGATAATTTGCTGGAGCTGCTCTCGTTCGCTTTCGTTCAATTCTATTGCTCTTGCCCGCATTCTGTCGCTACCACCACACCTGAAATCTCGCTATTTTAATGCATGGTGATTTGTTGTTAAGCGCTTATACAAGATAAATATCAATTTATAGCACAACTATATTTTCCCAATATACTCTTCCACGGAGTCAACGTATTTTCTCATTCCTGTATCTTCCACGTCGTTATGGTCCGAATACCCCTTAAATTGACGCTTGGAACTAGTCGCATAATAATGATTAATCCGAAACATTTCGGGAGACACCACATCCATCCATGAATTTTCCTCACACGCCTTAACCCCATGAATAAACATTAGCTTCGTTAACTGAGGCCGGACAGCACATTTCTCTCGACCTAAGGACAAAACCTCCGGAGAACGTCGAATATAATTATTAATAATTAAACCCTTAGGAACCTGTTCAAATCCTGAATTTCCAAACCAGATCATCTTGAACTGCAACGCGGCTATATTTGGATGCTCTCGACTCTCTAAAAACTTCAAAAAATCTTGCTCGGCATTAACAGGATAGATAAACTCATCAACATCGATAAACAACATCCAATCGGAAAAACTACCGTATTTGTATAAACAATGGTGCATCTGTCCTCGCTGACAAAAACGCCAGCTATTATCGGGAGCACCGGACACGTAAGGATAATCCCAATCTATCAACGTCACAATTCCCTGGGCTATTAGAGGCGCCAACAAGTTACGTATCCGCCTTCTTTTTAAACTACGATTATCGTATATATAGAAATGACTTACGCCTATCATACGATAATATGCGATCCACTCAGGGATGAACCTATCTTCATCCTTCATCAACGTCGTCACACTTAGCTTATGCCGCGGCAATTCGACCGAATGATTCGAAAGCTGGAGAGAGTTAACGATTTGACTACCGTCCAACTTTAACGTAATCAAAACCACGGGCTTACTCCGAAAACCAGAGGGAATCAAATATTTAATGATTGAAACCTGATAAGCCTCCTTTTCATCGGCAAAATCCTCAACGACCTGCCCAATAACTTCGCAACCTGAGTCGAATACGCATATTAATCTACTCCAGTCGGCAACGCGGTCATATCTACCAATAGCTACCACGTAATTTTTATCGCCGGAAACGAATACATCGTAGATAGCGGGCTTACCAGAAATTTTAATCTCGTGGCGACCGCCAAAATTCGGCAACGTCAGTTTCTTAAAGTAAAAAACCCAAATTGGATAATTTAACTGAACGAAATTATACGCAACATCCAGACTGACTTTTTTTCCCAGCCTCTTCAATAGGCTTAGCAGGACTCTCATACAAGCTTCCTATTCAGTGAAATCAGGCAAGTAATGATCCAAGGAACGCTTCATTATCTCTACCTCAGGAAACCATAACGCATCTTCCAAAGGCTTGTTCAACAAAACCACCGGCACTTTTGGATTAAAAATCGACGCCCAAGCTGATAAAAATGACGACGACCGGATTAGTGCGTCGCATTTCGACAACAACAAAGAATTAACTAACGCATCGAATCCTTTCGAATAATTATCGCCGCCCCCATCGAGACTATGAATTGCCTTAATGCCATCGCTGCGAAAATGGTCCTGATGGCTCACCACAGCAATATCTGGAAATTTTTCCAGCATATATTGAATAAAACGACTTTCATCACTAGCGACAAATAGAACATCGACGCTGGGGTGATCCGCTAAAAAATTTCGAATCGTTTGTTCACAATACGCCCAAGCGACTTGTGGCGCCTCGACTACTTTATCGGTACCTCGAAAATGAACCCCCAAAACATACTTACCTGCAAAATGCTCGGCAACGAACGCTTCCACCTCGGCGGAAATCACCGGATTGAACTCAATATATTCACGGAAAATCTCGCCGGCTTGTTCCAAGCTCAAATCGTGAAAACACCAACCCGGCATCCGTAAATCTCTGATACGTCGAACCTTGGTAACCAACCAAGGCCTATACTCGGCTGCGAAACCGGCCGCTGACATTGCTCGATTAGAAAAATAATACTTAAACCAATCGCGCCCCAAAACCGGATCCGAATAATTCTTCGTAGTAAATTCTAAATAGGGTACTAAACCCTGCTTCTTACAGAAATGCAAAACAAACAGCGCCCAATTCAGAACCGCGAAAAACCCTAAATTGGAATTCACGATCTCAATTGCAAAAACGCCTCGATTTAACCGTTGAAAATGCCGATAAAAATATGGCGTCAGCTCTGAAGCTACCGCATCGAAAGCTTGGCCGGGCGTTTTAATTGCAGCAATTCTCCACCAAATATGCCTCAGATTCATAACATTTCACAACCTAATTTTAGAGAACCCAATATCTCGGGAATAAAAAGAAAATCAGAGCAAAATACCACCTAAAACCCCTGATCGACATCCTCCCGCAAACCAGGCCATCGACTGAATGCGAACACCCAAATCATGATGATATTCAAGACCGGCACCAATAATGCGATGACCCAACGTCCATCAAAGCCGGCTTTCCGCAGTATTCGAAATCCCAACCACAAACAAAACAAGATATAGACGGGCAACAAAATGAAAAACAACGCCATCTCAACCTCCCCGCCGCGCGTTTGGCCATTCCGCGAAGGCCAACTGGATGAATACGATTAATAAACCGAACACCGGAATAAAAACCAGTCCAGCCCAAAGCGGATTCAACCCCACTTTTTTATAGATTACGATAGTGGGAATGGCGATCATCATGCCGACGATCGCCGACTGCAAAACTTCGGCAAACATCTCATTTCTCCGACTAGGGTTTATCCATTCATCATCACACGCTTTGTCGAAACTGCCAAGACACTCGGTAGCAAGGTTCGTTTTTCGAACCGCTGACCCACTCGTCCACCCAAAGGCCAGCCACCGCCGCCAAGCGGCCATCCAGATATATCAACGGCCTCCACTCCCGTTCCCACGGAGGGGTGCCGGCTGCCTGATAGAGCTTTTTCAAACTATGCCGGCCGCCCCTCCCCGGCAACTTCAACTTTTCGCCGCCGCGCCGGAACCTCACCGTGACACTAGCCCGATCCCAAAGCGCTTGAGCGATGCCGTCAACGGAAACTTCCTTGCTCAAGCGACAACCGCCGCCCAATTCGATCTGCTGGGCATTGTCAGGCCAAACCACTTCGCCGTGCGTGCGAACAGCCGGATGGGCCGGCACGCAAACTAAGCGCTTGCGGTATCTTCGAATCAGCGCGCCCTGATAACATAATTGCGGGTTCGCATCGCCACGCGCATCGACGACCTGCGCCAGAATCGCTTCAGTTATGGCTCGGCTCGGCGGCCGGAGGCCGTTGCGAGCTAACCATTGCCGAATCAGCAAGCGACGGCGACTTGCCGCAACCGGCAGTTGGTCGATCGCCAGCTCGCCCCTGTCCAAACCGGATACGGCGGCCAATTGTGCTTCGGCCCACTCGTCCAGGCATTCCGCAGCCTCTCCACACAGCTCGGCCGACCGCGCCACCGTTTTATCCAGCCCAGGCCAGCGTTGTTTCAGTAGCGGTAGAACTTGGTTTCGCAGAAAATTCCGGTCGAAATCATTCGTGGCATTGCTCGGATCCTCTATCCAAACCAAGCCTTGCTGGCGCGCGTAGACCAATACCTCGGCCTTGCCCACTTTCAACAGCGGCCTGACCAAAGACCCTCGGCCCAGCGGCGATATCCGAGGCATCGCCGCCAATCCAGCCACGCCAGCTCCGCGAAATAGTTGCAGCAACACCGTTTCCAGTTGATCCTCGCGGTGCTGAGCCGCCAGCACCACATCGTCGCGGTCCAGCAAATCGGCTAGCGCGGCGTATCGAGCGCGACGAGCAGCCGCCTCCGGACTTTCACCCGGCGCAGCCGAGGCGTCGACAGTCAGCAGCAAGAACTCGACACCCAACGCTTCGCATTGCCGACGACAATGGGTGCCCCAGGCCGTCGACTTCGCTTGCAAGCGGTGGTCGACGTAGACCCCGCACAGCTTGGCTTGCCAATCCGGTTGCCGTGCGCACAGGTGCAATAGTACGTGCGAGTCCACGCCACCACTGTATGCGACATACAAACGCCCAACCCGCTCCGGCAGCGCGGAACTCACTGCCTGAAAGCTCAGCATAAGGCAACGCTCCAAAAAAAAGGCCGAGAGAAATCGGCCTTTTCTACGCTGATGTTCCGGACAAAGGAATTATTTGGCCGGCTCTTCAATGAACGAGCCGAAACGCATGATACGTTGATAACGTTTCTCCAACAGTTTGTCCATGTCGCCAGCTTCCGCCTGCAATTCACCCAAATGCCTGAGCAAGGCTTCCTGCAAATTGGCGGCGATCTTGGCGAAATTGCGGTGACCGCCACCGACCGGCTCGCGGATGACTTCGTCCAAAAAGCCTTGTTCGCGCACGCGGTCGGAGGTTATGCCCATGGCCTCGGCAGCCAACTGGGCCTTGTCGGCGCTTTTCCATAAAATAGACGCACAACCTTCCGGCGAAATTACCGCGTAAGTACTGTATTCCAACATTAGCAAACGGTCGCCCACCCCAATAGCCAACGCGCCACCGGAGCCGCCTTCACCGATCACGGTACAGATAATCGGTGTCCGCAATTTGGACATTTCGAACAAGTTACGGGCAATCGCTTCGCTCTGACCGCGCTCTTCCGCGCCAATGCCAGGATAGGCGCCGGGAGTATCGATCAGACAAATGACCGGCAACTGAAAGCGCTCGGCCATTTTCATGACGCGCAAGGCCTTCCGATAACCTTCCGGCCGCGGCATTCCGAAGTTTCTGTAAATTTTTTCCTTAGTGTCTCGACCTTTTTGATGACCGATCACGACGACCGGCCGACCCTCCAAGCGCGCTAAGCCGCAAACGATGGCCGGGTCGTCCGCGAATGCGCGATCGCCATGCAACTCATGGAATTCGGTGAAAATTAACGAGATATAATCCAGCGTGTAGGGCCGTCCCGGATGGCGCGACAATTGGGAAATCTGCCAGTCGGACAAGTCGCTGAAAATACTCTCGGTCAGGCTCTCGCATTTCTGCTCCAACTGCTTCAGCGTCTCGGAAATATCGAAGTTGTTGTCTAGCTCGACTTTGCGCAGCTCTTCAATCTTGGCTTGCAGTTCGGCAATCGGCTGTTCAAAATCAAGAAATTTTAAATCCATGGCTTTCGGGAGCGGAATCTCTAAAATGGCCGGCAATTCTATTAAAAAAAGCCGATATTGCCTATCTATTTCGGCCGCGGTTTCGCTTAGCGTGCGACCGCTCCCCTATGGTCACCGTCACGCTTATGTCATTCATGAATAGCAAATACTCCGGTCCTCGCGACGCCTATATGCCGCTAGCCGCCAAAATGCGACCAAGCAGCCTTGATGAATTTATCGGCCAACAACACCTCCTGGCAAAAGGCAAATCGCTGCGGGCAGCTATCGACAACGGCGTATTGCATTCGCTGGTATTTTGGGGACCGCCGGGAGTCGGCAAAACCACGCTGGCCAAGATTATCGCCGGCATGACCCATAGCCATATCATCGAGTTGTCGGCGGTGATGGCCGGTGTCAAGGAGATTCGCGCCGCCGTGGGCGAGGCTGAAGAAATCAAGGCTCGACAGGGCTTGAATACCATCGTATTCATCGACGAAATTCACCGTTTTTCGAAGAGTCAGCAGGACTCGTTGCTGGCGCCCATCGAAAGTGGCGCAATCGTGCTGTTCGGCGCCACCACCGAGAATCCGTCGTTCGAGCTGAACAACGCGCTGCTGTCGCGCTTGCGAGTCTACGTACTGCTCAGCCTCGATACCGACGCGCTGATCGAACTGCTGGAGTGTGCGCTAAGAGATAAACAGCGCGGCTTGGGTCTGCGGCCGATCGAGATAGACCGCGAAACTCTGACGATGATCGCCAAGGCCGCCGATGGTGACGCCCGACGAAGTCTGAATATTCTGCAAATTGCCGCCGACCTAGCCGAGACCGCGGACGGACGAGAAGTCGTTAAGCCTGGAATGATCGACGAAGTCCTGCAAGGCCACGCAAACCGCTTCGACAAGCGCGGCGATATTTTTTACGATCAAATCTCCGCTTTGCACAAATCAGTGCGCGGCACCGATCCTGATGCGGCATTGTATTGGTTTGCCCGGATGCTGGACGGTGGTTGCGACCCGCTTTACATTGCCCGACGCGTGATTCGAATGGCCGCCGAAGACATCGGCAACGCCGATCCGCGCGGCTTACAACTCGCGCTAAACGCTACCGAGGCCTACGAAAGACTGGGCAGCCCTGAAGGCGAGCTGGCTTTGGCGCAAGCGGTAACCTATCTTGCGTGCGCACCGAAAAGCAACGCCGTCTACACGGCCTACAAGGCGGCAATGATCGATGCCAAAAAAAGCAGCTCGCTGGAAGTTCCAATGCATCTACGAAACGCACCGACCGGTCTGATGCGGGATTTAGGCTATGGCGCCGAATATCGCTACGCACACGACGAAGATCAAGCATTCGCCGCTGGCGAAAATTATTTCCCCGACGCCTTACAAAACCGCCGTTATTACTTTCCGGTCGAACGCGGGTTGGAAAGTAAAATTAAAGAAAAGCTTAACTTCCTGCGCGGCTTACCGGCCAAAAAAACCTGATGCGATCAAATTTCGAAGGCGTAAAAAAAAGCCTCGCAACCCTGGGGATTGCGAGGCCGTGGAAACAAACGAACGATGGATGCTTCGTTTGCGAATCTCCGCCAATGGAGAATCAGACAGACTGCTTAACCGGATAAGTGGGTTCGGCCGCGATATTACTCATTAAAGCCGCTACACCGAACATTAAAGTCGAAAGAATAAACTCGCCGGAAATAAATCCGACAATACCGGTAAATGAAATAACCCCTATCATTAAATCTTTTTTAAATTCGTTCATGACAACCTCCGCGACATTTGATAAGAAACAGCTTTAATAAATCCACCCACCAAAGTCATCGCTATTCGACTTGGCGGCGTCGGGACTAAGTAAAAGCCAGTTCTTGATCAAATGCCAACCTCAGTGACCGACTATTGGAGGAATATCGCACTCTTTGTCGAAAAATTCGCGACTGGTTGGCAATCCGCCAGTATTGTCGAAGCCGATTTCCGGGCTAGCCTTAGCCGGAAACTGGCTTTACACTGCGGCAATTTTCCCCTTAACCTCTCCTGGTGACCCAATGAAAAGTCGCTTACATTGCACCCTTGTACTGATTGCACTGACCGCTACCGCTTGCTCGAAAGCCTATTACGGCGGCCTGGAAAAACTGGGCATTCCTAAGCGGGAAGTCATGGTACATCGGGTCGAAAAAGCCCGCGAGACCCAGGAGGAAACCAAGCAACAATTCAAATCGGCACTGGAACAGTTCACCGTATTGACCAATTTTCAGGGTGGCGACCTGGAATCAACCTACCGGAAACTAAACGACGAGTATGATGCCAGCGTGCGGAAGGCGGATGAAATTCACAAACGCATCGCCGATATCGAGGACGTTTCGGAAGCGTTGTTTGCCGAATGGGAAGCCGAACTTAGGGAATACACCAACGCCTCGCTCAGACAAACCAGCAGCAAAAAACTGACCGTAACGAAAACCCAGTACCGGCAATTGCTGACAGCAATGCGCAAAGCGGAGTCCAAACTGGAGCCGGTACTGAATGTCTTCAAAGACCAAGTCTTGTTTCTAAAGCACAATTTAAATGCTCAGGCCATCGCTTCGCTAAAAGGCCAGCTCGATAGCGTGAAATCGGATGTTTCCGCGCTAGTCCTTGAAATGGAAAAATCGATCAACGAAGCGGATAGCTTTATCGCGACCATGGAAAAGTCTTGAAGACTCCGGACTAAGTCCGGTTAGACCGAACAACCGGAGCACACCGAAATTGTGTACTCCGGCCCTCATTCAATCTTGGTGAGCGAAGCGCTTGCGCTCCTCGGCACTCTTACCCAATGCCTTGGCCATCCACGGCGGCGGCGCGTCAAACACTTTCTGAAACTCGCGCAACTGTGCTTCAGCTTCGATCACGTCCGGGATCTTGATCGGATAAATATCGGCTCGAATCACTTTCGCGGCGGCCGGTCCACCGATAGACTGCACGAATAACACATGGCAGTCCTTGATCAACTCGGCCCGGAACAGGTTTTTATCGTCGGCGGTATCGGCTTCCACCGTAGAGCGGATATCCACCAATCGCATGGCGTCCTTGGACAATTGATACACCAAAAACCGGATGCACGAGCCGAAATGCCCGTTCAACGACTGCCCGCTGTTGGATGCGATCGCGACCCGGATCGATTCCGGCATGTCGCCTTCCTTGTAGGGGAGGATTTCCGGCAAGCCCTCGTCACCGTCTTCCTCGCCCCATAGATAACGCACTGCCAATTTGATGTTGGCCAATCCAATGTCGATATCCTCGCCATCTTCCTCGCCGTCGTGGCTGCCAATCCCGGTTTTCAAATTGGTGACGGTAATGGTTTTCAGGCGTTCGTCGGTCAACGGCGAACCGACTTTTTCGTGCAGAATTCCAATCAGCGACGCCACATCCACGCCGGGCAACACTCTTGACGCCAACGCAATGCGGAGCGCGATATCTCTTGATAATTCCATAGCGTTACCCCTAAAGTTTGTGCTGTTCTTTCCAGTCGGCGTAACCGCCGGCCATGCTGTATACCTGCTGAAAACCGAAATCTCCGAACATTTCCGCCATATGCTCGCTGGCATGGCCGTAATAGCAATAAATCAGCATGGGCTTGGACTTATCGGCTTTTCTGATCAAGGTGTCGCGCAACTGTTCGTGTACGTGCATCGCATTGTCGATATGTCCTGCCTTATAGTCCTTAAGGTCCCGGCAATCCAAGATCATCGGCTGCTGTTCGGCGATCAAGGCTTCGGATTCGGCCACCGTAAGCGTCTTAAAGTTTTTCATAAGTCCTCACCCCCGTTTCGCTTCGCCGACCCGTTACACCGGACCGTAGCTTGCTTCGCGTTTAACTTCGATGGTTTTAGTCAACGCCGCTTCGTAGCTCAACGTTTCGCCTTTAAATTTAAAGCTTTTTGCCGCGTCGTACACGGTGATGACTTTGTCTTCGGCGGACTGGCCTTTCAAGTCTGCTTTCTCGATGTACAGAAATTCCATCGTTTCGTTCCAGACCATGCCCTCACTGTACGGCAACAATTTGAATGTATAACCTTCCAATTCGACAACCATTGGAGCGGCGATGTTTTCGACGTAAATCAAAGCCAAGGTATCGGCGGTCAAACCGGCTTTATATTTCTCGACGAATAGTGCAAGGGACTCCAACTGATAGACCATACCGTTTAAAAACAAGATCTTGTCGCTATCGGCCAGCATCGCCGCTTGCTGGATCAATAATTTGGGCGGGTTACGGTCGTTGGGATTGGTCGCGCCTTCGCGCATGGCACCTTCGATCAGCACTAAGTCGCCGCGCCAAGCAGTCAGACCCGCAGTGCTGGTTTTGCCCAATACCGTAGAAATGGTCAATAGGCCTTGGCTGTTGTAACTGTCGAGTAACATCGGAAACATCTCCTAATAGATAAAAAATTCGGTTCAATTTAATTAAGCAAGAGCCTTGCCAGCCAAGCATACCCTTATCGCAACTGGGGCTATTCACGAATTGGGGTCATTCCGGCTTATCGGAAAACCCCGATTTGCCGACAGCGACCGCCAACAATGTCGCAAACACTACAAATTCCACGCGATTTTTCGGTTCGCCGTTGTAGGCTTTAACACTATTTTGCAGCGCCCCTACCGAATCGATATACTCAAATATAATTAACGAACTACCTCGCCAAACACACTACCCCAATTCGCTAATGCCCTACCGCGCTCGTCCACGGCCAGAGCCATGGCCCAAAAACTGCTTGTAAATACGTGGATTATGCCCATCAAGCAAAGTGCGACAACTTTCAGTCAAATCGCCACTATCGCACTCGATCAGCGTTAGTCCCGAACCGTTTCACGAACAATCACGTCTTTCGATATATATAATATGATATACCGAATATCCGCTTCGTTTGTTACTGAAACACCTGTTCCGGCCAAGCTGTCAAAGAAAACCTGCCGACAAGCGCGATCTTTAAGTCGGGGCGTTGACGATAGCGTTCGCCGGTTAACCCTGGCTCTTCGAGAGCAACGATCACCCACCAAACTAGCGAGGCCACCATGTTGTTAGAAATGAACGTCAAATTGCGCAGAGGCCATTTCGACCTGACCACATCGCTGGCGATCAATGACAACAGCATGGGCCTGCTCGGGAAATCCGGCGCCGGCAAAAGCACCTTGCTGGGCTTGATCGCAGGCGCCATTCAGCCGCATAGCGGCTACATTCTGGTCGACGGCAAGATCTTGTTCGACAGTCGCAAGGGTATCGTCATGCCGCGCGAACAACGTCCGGTAGGCGCCGTACTACAACTGGATTGCGCCGATCCGTCCGAAACCGTCCGCGAAAACTTGAACGCCACCCGCGAGCGCACGCTGAGGCATCGGAGAAACTTCAAGCTACCGTTCTTGATCGAGTTACTCGAATTGGGCAGTCTGCTCGACCAACCCTTACCGCTGCTTTCAGCCGGGGAAAGGCAACGGGTGGCCTTGGCCCGGTCGCTGGTGAAGTCGCCGCGCTTGCTCCTGCTGGACGACACCTTTGCGACGATAGGCCACGACTACCGGCCGCTGCTATTGGCACTGCTCAAGCGCGCTCAAATCGAACTCAACCTGCCCGCACTCTACGCCAGTCAATCCTTAGGGGAAATCCTCGACTTGACCGACCAATTGATCGTGCTGGATCAGGGGAAGGTGACGCGTAGCGGCTCATTACCGGAAATCGCCAAGGGACAAGGCATGCTTCGCTATCTGGGCATGCGTCAGATAGACAATTTGCTGCCAGTCACCATACGTCATCACGACCATTCCGCCGGCCACACCCAGGCAGACAGTTTCGGGCTGCCGTTGGCGCTGCCGCTGAGGCCGCAATTGGCTCCGGGCAGCGGGACCCAGGTATCGATCCGCGCCAACGACATCGCGCTGTCGCGCGGCTACTTAAGCGGCATTTCGATCCAGAACCAGATCAAGGGCCGCATCTGCGCGCTTATTCCCAGCGGAGAGAGCTTAATTGTGCAAATCGATTGCGGCGGCGCGTTGCTGGCCGAAATTACCCACGGCGCGGCCCGCGATATGGCTCTACAGGAAGGCGATACGGTTTATTGCTTGATCAAGACCCATTCGATCGCTTATCTGCGCGAACTTCAAACTCAGTCATACCAACGCGTGATTAGCGTAGGTCCGGATCACTATCACTTACTTGAAACCGCGCCCACAGCCCACGGCTTCCACCACGCTATCGCAAATAGCGCCGTCGAAATCAAGCAAGTAACCGAGCGAATCATTCAGGCCTAAGCACAACTAAATCCTATACATCTGTTGTAGCCTATCCACTAAGCGACGGGCCCACTCATCGCCCGCGCGCGCCACCGGCAGCGGCTCGAGGCGGCCGGCCGCCCCGAGCACGTTCGCCCGGACGGTCGCCGGGCCGAGCTTGCGACCGAGGTTTAGCCGCTGCCTTAGGCTTGGCCTTGGACTGAGACTTGGCGGAAACCGGTTCCAGCGACACTTTTTCGTAGCCTGTATCGGCAACCCGCGGAATCGACTTTTTCAGGAGTTTTTCGATTGCCGCCAACAATTGCGCTTCTTCAGCATCGACCAACGAGATTGCCTGCCCTTCCGCGCCGGCCCGGCCAGTGCGTCCGATGCGATGCACATAGTCCTCGGCGACTTGCGGTAGATCGTAATTGACAACATGCGGCAACTGGTCGATATCAAGCCCGCGTGCGGCGATGTCGGTCGCCACCAGTGCCGTGATCGCACCGCTTTTAAAATCGTCCAGCGCGCGGGTCCTGGCTCCCTGGCTCTTGTCGCCGTGCAAGGCCGCGCAGCGTATGCCATCCTTGATCAGCTGCTTGCACAAGCGATCCGCGCCGTGCTTGGTACGCACGAAAACCAGCACCTGCTGCCACCGGCCGTCGCCGATCAGATGCGCCAGCAATTCGCGCTTGGACTCGCGCTTGATACCGTAGACCAACTGCGACACGGTTTCCGCCGCCGAATTGCGTTTGGCAACGGCAATCTCGACCGGGTCGCTCAACAATTGTTCAGCCAGCGTGCTGATCTCCGGCGAATACGTTGCCGAAAACAACAGATTCTGGCGCCGTGCCGGCAATAATTGGATAATTTTGCGGATGTCGCGGATAAACCCCATATCCAGCATCCGGTCGGCTTCGTCGAGCACGAAATACTCGATTTGCGACAGGTCCGCATAGCCTTGCTGGATCAAATCCAACAAGCGGCCGGGAGTCGCAACCACGATATCGGTTCCGCGCTGCAATTTTTGGATTTGCGGCTTGCTGCTGACGCCCCCGAAAATCGCTTCCGCAAAAAACGGCAGATGCTTACCGTAAGAGCAAACGCTCTCGTAGACCTGCAGCGCCAGTTCGCGGGTCGGCGTTAGGATCAACACCCGAATAGGTCGGGGCTTTTTCCTCACAGGCGCTTGTTGCAGCAATTGCAACAAAGGCAGTGTAAAGCCCGCGGTTTTGCCGGTGCCGGTCTGAGCACCGGCCAGCACGTCCCGCCCCTGCAATATCACCGGGATCGCTTGCTCCTGAATCGGAGTAGGCGTTTCGTAACCTTGTTCGGCAACGGCTCTAAGAATTTGCTCGGAAAGACCGAGTTCTGAAAATAGCATGGATTAACCTTATGTTGTTTCCGTCATATAATTCGGGAAAATTTGGAAAAAATTCGGGACATGACAACCGTGTCCAAAATACGGCTATATTTATTCTGAAATTTTATGACCCGAGGAAGGACGCCCTTCATCATTCCGCAGGAGCCAAACGATGAAACCCGAGAAGCGCAATCACCTTAGAGTAAGACCTAGAGGCCTGCAGGCAGGTATCGTTTTCAACCCCACGACAGCCAAGGAGCTGGCGTTCGAGGCCGATATCCTCGATATTAGCTACAGCGGCATTCGCGTCCGGCTTCGCAAGCCGCTGGCGGACGATATAGTCGGCAAAATCAAGATCACGATGATATTGCCGGAATCCGGCACGCCGTTCAGCGTGCACGGCGTTATCAAGCATCAGCACAGCGAATCCGAATGCGGCCTGCATTACATCGACCACGTCGAAGGGTCGATAGACGATCTGATGTTCGAGTGCGTCGAACTTGACGAAAGTACCGTGTTGATCAAAACCAATTAAAACACCGTCCGGCGCGATCCGGCTCAAGCGGTAATCACGAAACGAACCGCATCCAGACGCAATTGCGCGTCCTGTATGCTCTCGTGCGATAACATCGTCATTTCCTTGAGTTGTTCGATCTCGGCATCCTTGATCGCCGGATTGACTTTTTTCAGCCTGACCATCCGCTTGATTTCACCGGTCAATGCCGCCACCATTCGATTGGTGGCTTCGCCAATCAATTGCTGGGCCTTGCCGCCAGCGGCTTGTTCCGCTACTTTGATCATCTCCTGAATATGCTGGCGTTGGCTATTCAAAAACTGACTGATTTGGGCCTTCTCGAACTTATCGCCGGTTTCGATCAGACTGTCATGGCTGACCGACGCCGTTAGATCCATCTTGTTTTGGTCTATCAACACCCGAATCGGCGTATGCGGCAAAAACCGGCCAATTTGCAGTTCGGCCGGCGCACTACACTCGAGTACGAACAGCAATTCCAACAAAAATTGGCCGGCCTTCAATTGTGCATGCCTGACCACGCTGACCGCGGCATTGCCCGTCTCGCTAGACAACACCAAATCCATCGCCGCCAAAACCATCGGATGTTCGGCGGTCAGAAACAACATGTCCTCGCGCGCCAACGCAATATCCCGAGCCACCGTTACGGTCAAGCCGTCGTCCTGCAACATCGGAAAATGCGAAATGCGCAGATTTTCGCTGGGCCGCAGGATATGGCAAGCCTTGGAGTGGTACTCGACGTCGACGCCGTAGCAATCGAAAATATCCTCCAGATAAGGCCACAAACTGCCATCGGATTCGCTGGCGTGAATGGCTTCGACCAATTGCCGAGCAGGCTCCGGACGGCAGGAGTTCAGTTCCAGCAACAAATCGCGGCCCTTCTGCAATTCCGCTTCGAGGCGCGCATTCAGCTGGCGAGTTTCTTCTATCAACACTTCAACCGCTGCTCGCTCGCGACTGGCCAACGCCGCCGACAACGGCCCACTCAAGGCTTTGGCCACCTGCGACGCCGCCGAAACGTTATGTCGAAACGCGTCCAAACCTTCGTCGAACCAGCGAAACAACACCTCGCGCGAACTGCCGACCAGGTAGGGAATGTGGATCTGTATCACATGCTTTTGGCCGATCCTATCCAATCGGCCGATACGCTGTTGCAGCAAATCGGGGTTTTCCGGCAAATCGAACAGAAACAGATGCCGCACGAATTGAAAGTTGCGCCCCTCGCTGCCGATCTCCGAACACAACAGAACCTGCGCCCGACTGTCTTCATCGGCAAAGAATGCCGCCGCTCGGTCCCGCTCAACGATACTCATGCCCTCGTGAAATACCGCCGCGGTATGTCCCACGTGATGTCGCAGTATTTGCTCCAGCTGGATCACGGTGTCGGCTCGCCGGCAAATCAGCAACGCCTTCTCGTCGCCGAGGGTCTTCAAGGTGTCAATCAGCCAAAACAGATAGGGACTGTCGGCGAGTTCGGCGGTGTCCTCGCCGAGAATCGGATAACCATGGCGTTCCCGGTCCGGAAAACCTTTGACCGTATGTCGGGAGTTTCTGAACAAGATCCGACCCGTGCCGTGGTGATCCAACAGCAACTTGATCAATTCCTCGCGCGCGCCGACATTACTGTCGTTGACTTGCTTCAGCCATGCTTCGGCATTGTCGTGTTTCAACAACTCGCCTAACTCGACTTGCTCTGCCTCGTTTAACGGCTCACCGGAAATCAGCCGATTCGCCAACTGCGCCACCGGCTCGAATTGCTTTTCGTCTTGCAGATATTGCGCAAAGCTGTAGAAGCGATCGGGATCGAGCAATCTCAAGCGGGCGAAATGACTCTCCTTGCCCAATTGCTCCGGCGTGGCGGTCAACAACACCAAGCCCGGCACCGCTTGCGCCAACTGCTCGACGAAACGGTACTCGACGCTGGGGGCGGTCTCGCTCCATTCCAAATGATGGGCCTCGTCGACGACGACCATATCCCAGCCGGCCGCCAACGCTTGTGGCTGGCGAACGGGAAAGTCAGCAAAAAACTGTTGGCTGCACAGTATCAATTGCTCGTTTTGAAACGGATTGCCGTCGTCGTTGAACGACATGCAACGGGTTTCGTCGAACAGGCTGAAACGCAGATTGAAGCGCCGCAACATTTCAACCAACCATTGGTACATCAGGCTTTCGGGCACCAAAATCAAAACTCGTTCGCTCAAGCCGTTAATCAGACGGTGTTGAATGATCAAGCCGGCTTCTATGGTTTTCCCTAAACCGACTTCATCCGCCAGCATAATGCGCGGCGCGGCGCGGTTAGCGGCCTGATGCGCGATATACAATTGATGGGGAATCAGCGCGGCGCGCGCGCCTTGCAGCCCCTTGACCGCCGACTGTTGATGGCGTTGCTGGCGCCGCCAGGTTTCGTAGCGCAGCAAATACCAGGCGGTCGGGTCGAACTGGCCGGTGAACAATCGATCTTGCGGCTTGTTGAATTGAATATGGTGGTTGAGTTCCATCTCGTCAATTTGCTGCAATCCGCCGTCTTCGTCGACACCGATATAGGTCAACAGCCCGGCGTGCTCGTCCACTTGCTGTACGCTGATCTTGACGTATTCCACCGATTCGACGGTATCGCCTTCCGCGAACCTGACCCGCGTCAGCGGAGCGTTATCGCGCGCGTAAACCCGCCGATCGCCGGTCGCCAGGAAAAGCACCGTGACGCGATTGTATTCGGCTTCCAATACCATGCCTAAGCCGAGCTCAGATTCGGTGTTGCTAATCCAGCGTTGGCCGGGAATAAATTCGTTCATTGATTTAGTTGTCTGTCTGTTATGCCGACCGTACGACCATCGCCGATAGCCTCTGGTCTTTCCACTTTACGTCCGGTATCGGTATCGATCCAACGACTCCGTCGGCTTCCGAAAAATGGGGAAAACATGGTTAAATCCGCCCAACAAGCTCCCCCTCACTCGAAAACAGGACACTGTGATGCCCAAACCGATTACGCCTTTGATTGCAGCCGATATTCTGATCGAACTGATCGACCACCCGCAGCGCCCCTTCGTGTTGATCGAACGCAAATACCCGCCTTACGGCTGGGCTGTGCCGGGTGGCTTTGTCGATGTCGGTGAAACGGTTGAACATGCCGCGGTTAGGGAAGCAGCGGAGGAAACCGGTCTTGACGTTCGTCTGACTGCATTGCTGGGCATTTATTCCAATCCGCAACGCGATCCGCGCAACCACACCGCGACGGCGGTTTACATCGCGGAAGCTCACGGCTCGCCAACAGCGGCCGACGACGCCAAGAATTGCGGTTTGTTTACCTTTGACAATTTGCCGCCGGTTTTGGCCTTCGATCACGCATTGGTCATAGCCGACTACCGTCATTATAAACTGACCGGAGAAATAGCGCCGCTAAGAATATAAGTGGACGCTGATTCGAGTGCGTGGCCCGCAGGGCGCGTTCGAGAAAACTCAGTTTTTCAAACCCAGTACGTCCTGCATATCGTAAAGACCGCTGGATTTGTCGGCCAGCCAAATAGCGGCGCGCACCGCGCCGTTGGCGAAGGTCATCCGGCTGCTGGCTTTGTGGGTGATTTCGACGCGTTCACCTTCGTCGGCAAACATCACGGTGTGCTCGCCGACGATATCGCCGGCCCGTATCGTCGAAAATCCAATGGTTTTACGATCGCGGGCACCGGTCTCGCCTTCCCGTCCGTAAACGGCGCAGTCCTTTAAGTCCCGGCCCAGCGCCGCCGCGACGACTTCGCCCATCCGTAATGCGGTGCCGGACGGAGCATCGATCTTGTGCCGGTGGTGGGCTTCGATGACTTCGATGTCGGTGTAATCGCCCATCACTTTCGCGGTCGTTTCCAGCAACTTCAACGACAGATTGACGCCGACACTGAAATTGGGCGCCATCACGATTGCGATGTCCCGCGCGGCCTCTGCGATTGCCGCTTTTTGGCTCTCGCTAAACCCGGTGGTACCGATGACAAGTTTTTTCCCGGCTTGCCGGCAGACGTCCAGGTAGGCCATCGTCGCATCCGGCCGGGTAAAATCGATCAGCGCGTCGAAACAATCCACGACTGCCGCCAAATCGTCGCCGACCGGCACGCCGGCCGGCGAAACGCCGGCCAAATCGCCGGCATCCTTGCCTATCGCCAAACTGTCCGGCCGCGAAATCGCGACCGTCAATTCGGCTTGCGGCGCGGCTAACGCCGCTTTCAACAAACACAATCCCATGCGCCCGGAAGCACCCACCACGCCGATACGCATCGCCATCATCCCGTCAACTTGTCGAAAAAGCTTTTCACACCGTCCATCCAGCTATGTTCCTGGGGACTATGTTGTTTACCGCCACCGCTGAGGGAGACTTGCAGTTGCTCGATCAGAGCCTGCTGATCCTTGGTCAAGCGCACCGGCGTTTCTATCTGTACCCGGCACAGCAAGTCGCCTATGGCTCCGCCACGTACAGGCTTGACACCCTTGCCGCGCAATCGAAACATTTTGCCGGTCTGGGTTTCCGGCGGGATTTTCAGCATCACCTTGCCGTCCAGGGTCGGCACTTCCAACTCGCCGCCCAAGCAGGCGGTCGGAAAGCTGATGGGCACTTCGCAATAGAGATTCGCACCGTCGCGGGTAAAGATCGGATGCTCCTTAACCTGAACCTGAACGTACAAATCGCCGGACGGACCGCCGTTGATACCGGCCTCGCCCTCGCCGGCCAAGCGAATCCGGTCGCCGGTATCGACGCCGGCCGGCACCTTGACCGACAGCGTTTTGGTTTCCTGAATACGGCCTTGCCCGTAGCATTTCGGACAAGGGTCCTTGATTTGCTTGCCGGTACCGTGACAGGTCGGACAGGTTTGCTGCACCGAGAAAAAGCCTTGTTGCATCCGCACTTGGCCATGACCGTGGCAAGTCGAACAGGTGACCGGGCTGCTGCCCTTCTTGGCGCCGCTGCCGTTACATTCGCCGCAGGCGACCAGCACCGGCACCTTGACGGTCGCTTCGGTACCGCCGACGGCTTCTTCCAGCGTCAACTCCAGGTTATAACGCAAATCCGCGCCGCGCTGGACGCTGCTGCGCTGCCGTCCGCCACCGCCGCCGAAAATGTCGCCGAACACATCGCCGAAAATGTCGCTAAAGCTTTCCGCCCCGCTGAAACCGCCGCGGCCGCCACCCATCGACGGATCGACGCCTGCATGACCAAACTGATCGTAGGCCGCCCGCTTCTTCGAATCGGACAATATCTCGTAGGCCTCCTTGATTTGCTTGAATTTCTTCTCGGCGTCTTCCGGATTGTCCTTGTTGCGGTCGGGATGATACTTCATCGCCATTTTGCGATAGCTCTTTTTGATCTCGGCTTCGCTGGCGTTACGATCGACTTCCAACAGTTTGTAAAAATCTTCTTTTGCCATAACGTAGAAAACCGCCGGCGTTTACCAGCGGTTATTTAGTGTGTTGAATGAATGGAACGATGAGGGTGATTAACACCTTTCACCCTGACTCTCTCCGTTAACGGCGAGAGGCTCCCCGGTGAGGATTATTTTTTGTCGTCCTTCACTTCCTCGAACTCGGCATCGACCACATTGTGGTCTTCGGCTTGCTGGCCGCTAGCCGCATGGGCTTCGCCGGCAGCGGCGTCCGCTCCGCCTTTTTGGGCGTAAACCCGTTCGGCCAGTTTACCCGAAAGCTCGGTCAGCGCGGCGGTTTTGGCTTCGATAGCGTCCTTGTCGTCGCCTTTCAACACGCCCTGCAAGTCGCTGATGGCCGCTTCGATCGCCGATTTTTCGTCGCCGGTGACTTGGTCGCCCAATTCCTTCAACGACTTTTCGGTCGCGTGGATCATGCCTTCCGCCGAGTTACGCGCAGAAACCAGCTCTTTCAGTTTGCGGTCTTCATCGGCATGCGCTTCGGCGTCCTTGATCATGCGCTCGACTTCGGCATCCGACAAACCGCTGGACGCCTTGATCACAATGGATTGCTTCTTGCCAGTGGCTTTATCCTTGGCCGACACGTTCAGGATACCGTTGGCGTCGATGTCGAACGACACTTCGATTTGCGGAATACCGCGCGGCGCAGGCGGAATGTCCTGCAAATCGAAACGGCCCAGCGATTTGTTGCCTGACGCCATTTCCCGCTCGCCCTGCAACACATGCACGGTGACCGCGGTTTGACTGTCTTCGGCGGTCGAGAATACTTGCGAAGCATTGGTTGGGATCGTGGTGTTTTTCTCGATCAGTTTGGTCATCACCCCGCCCAGGGTTTCGATACCCAACGACAATGGCGTGACGTCCAGCAGCAACACGTCCTTGACGTCGCCGCCCAATACGCCGGCTTGAATCGCCGCACCCAGCGCTACCGCTTCGTCAGGGTTGACGTCTTTGCGCGGCTCTTTGCCGAACAATTCTTTAACGAAGGCCTGCACTTTCGGCATCCGAGTTTGACCACCCACCAAAATCACGTCGTTGATTTTCGAGGTCGAAATGCCGGCATCTTTAATCGCTTGCAAGCAAGGACCTTTGGTGCGCTCGATCAGTTCGTCAACCAGCGATTCCAGTTTGGCGCGGGTCAGTTTGACGTTCAAGTGCTTCGGACCGGACGCATCTGCGGTGATATACGGCAGGTTGATGTCTGTTTGCTCGGCGGAAGACAACTCGATTTTCGCTTTCTCCGCAGATTCTTTTAGACGTTGCAGCGCCAATGGATCGTTGTGCAAATCGATGCCGGTGTCTTTTTTAAATTCCCCGGCCAGGAAATCGATGATGCGCAAGTCGAAGTCTTCACCGCCCAGGAAGGTGTCGCCGTTGGTGGCCAATACTTCGAACTGGTGCTCGCCTTCGATTTCGGCGATTTCGATGATGGAAATATCGAAGGTACCGCCACCCAAGTCGTAGACCGCGATGGTGGTATCGCCTTTCGGTTTGTCCATGCCGAACGCCAACGCCGCCGCGGTTGGCTCGTTGATGATGCGTTTGACGTCCAGACCGGCGATCCGGCCCGCATCTTTAGTCGCTTGGCGTTGCGAATCGTTGAAGTAAGCCGGTACGGTGATGACCGCTTCGGTGACTTCTTCGCCCAGGAAGGCTTCGGCGTCTTTTTTCAACTTCATCAACACGCGGGAAGACACTTCCGGCGGCGCCATTTTTTTACCGTGGCACTCGACCCAAGCGTCGCCGTTGTTGGCTTCCATGATTTTGTAAGGCACCATTTTGATGTCTTTCTGTACCGCGTCTTCTTTGAAACGGCGGCCGATCAAGCGCTTGATCGCGAACAAGGTATTTTCGGGGTTGGTCACCGCCTGACGTTTGGCGGACTGACCGACCAGCACTTCGTTGTCGCCGGTGAAGGCGATGATGGACGGCGTGGTACGCGCGCCTTCACTGTTTTCGATGACCCGCGCGGTGCCGTTTTCCAGGACCGCGACGCAGGAGTTGGTGGTTCCTAGGTCGATTCCGATGATTTTAGCCATTGAGATTCTCCAGACTTGAATTAGGTATTAGTTAAAAAGTTATTGGCGATATGCGGTTGATCGATGAAATTTCAAGCCTGTTCGTCAACTTTCGCGCTGTCGGCGGGTTTGTCCTCGGCCTTGGCCACCACCACCATCGCGGGGCGCAGCAAACGGCCGTTTAAGATGTAGCCTTTTTGAAACACGTTCAAAACCGTATTGGGTTCGGCGCTGACGCTGGGCTGCATCGCCATGGCTTGATGCAACTCGGGATTAAAAGCTTGCCCGGTCGGATCGAGGACTTCGATATTGAATTTGGCGAACACCGATTCGAATTGCTTAATGGTCAGCACGCTGCCTTCGCGCAATTTAGCCACTTCCGGACTATCGCCGGTCGCCGCCTGCACGCCAAGCTCGAGACTGTCCAACACGCTAAGCAATTCCTTGGCGAACTTGGCCAAGCCGTATTTACGCTCGTCGTCCAAATCCTTTTGTACGCGTTTTTTCAGATTTTCCATGTCGGCCTGCACGCGCAAAGCCTTGTCCAGATTCGCGGCGGCTTGTTGTTGGGCTTGCTCCAGTTGTTGCCGCAGGCTTTCGACGCTGACTTCGCCGGCCTCGGTTGCCTCGGCAACAACGTCTTCGCCGGCTTCTTTGGTCTGCTCCAGCACCTCGGCGATCAATTCGGCGTCGGATTGCTGTTCGTGACTCGATTGCTGATGGCTCATTTGGGACTCCGTGGTTCTTAAAATATTAGGTCGGCCTTACGATAAGGGCGATTATTTGGGATTCAAGGCCGCGCCCAATATTTTTGCCGTCACGTCGACGAACGGAATCACTTTTTCATACGCCATCCGGGTTGGGCCGATCACGCCCAACACGCCAACCACCTCGTCGTTGACCGAATAAGGCGCCGTGACCAAGCTGCAATGGTCGAATGCACTATAGCCTGACTCTTCGCCGATAAAAATCTGCACGCCGTCGGCCAACAGGCATTGATCCAGCAAATGGATCACGCCGCGCTTTTGGCTGAACGCCTCGAACAGCTGTTTCAGACGGTCCATGTCGGATAATTCGGAAAAGCCCATCAGATTGGTTTCGCCGCTCAACACGTAATCGTCGTTGGGTTGTTGGGCGAAGGTCAGTTGCGCCATGCTAACCGCGTCTATCATGCCTTGATTGACGCGCTGCTGATCTTGCTCCATCTCCCGCAACACTTGCTCGCGGATCTTGGCCAGACTGAGGCCGGCGTAAACCGAATTCATGTAATTGGCGGCCTGTTGCAGTTCGGCCGGGCTAAATTGACGCTGGGTATGGATGATTTTGTTATGAACTTCCTCGCCATCGGTGACAAAAATCACCAGTACGCGCATGCTGGACATCGGCAGGAATTCGATGTGTCGCAACGTGACCATCTCACGGCGCGGCAGGGTGACGACACCAGCCATATGGGTCATATCCGACAGCAGCCTGGAGGCCTTGCTGAGCACGTCGCCGGTTTTGTCCGCATCGGCCAGCAAACCGCTTTGCAATTGATCCAGATCACTGGACGCCAGCGGCTTGACCGTCAACAGACTATCGACAAACAAACGGTATCCGGCCACGGTCGGCACCCGGCCCGCCGAGGTGTGCGGCGAATGGATCAAGCCCATTTCCTCGAGATCGGCCATGACGTTGCGAATGCTGGCCGGACTGAGCTTAAGCAGCGGATCCTTGGACAATACCCGCGAGCCGACCGGCTGACCGTCTTGTATGTAACGCTCAACCAAGGCCTTCAGCAAATACGCCGATCTTTCGTTTAAATCCGGTCCGCTAGCCACATTGACACCCTAGAAAATTCGTTAGCACTCCAACGTAACGAGTGCCAGAGGGGAAAGCTAACAGGTGCCCGGAGCCTTGTCAATCCGCCTAAAATCCGTGCGAACCCAAGCCTGTCGGGGATCTCGGGCATTCGCAATGCCGGTGGATAGCGCCCGATTTCAGACATTGGCCCGACGCCTACGGGAATGCCTGGTCGCGGCACGGCCATTACCTGGCAACAAATTCAGGGTGTTAACGACACCGAACCGCACGGAATTTGGCCGACGCCGATATTCCGGCCGCGCCGACCGACGTACTCGCGACGCCGAGGGCGAAGCTTCGCTAGTGCCTGCTCGAATTGTTTGTATAATCCCAGGCATTTTTGAATCCCGGCTCAAACATGCCTTCACCCTTTCAACGCATCGGCATCATCGGCAAATTCGGCGATCCGGGTATCGCCGCCACGCTCAGCGAGCTCTACCGCTTTTTGCTGCAGCGCGGTCACTCGGTGGCCACCGATAGCCGAAGCGCCGAGCTAATCGAAGCCGAAGGCGTCGTCGGCATGCACATCAACCGGCTGCCGGAATGCTGCGATCTGCTGATCGCGGTCGGCGGCGACGGCACGTTCCTGACCGCCGCCCGCGCCGCCGCCGATTTCGACACTCCGCTGCTCGGCGTCAACCTCGGCCGACTGGGATTTCTGGTGGACATTTCTCCGGACCAGTTGCTGAGCCGCCTGGCGCAAATCCTCGACGGCCGCTACCAGACCGAACAGCGTCATTTGTTACAGGCCGCCATCATCCGCGACGGCGAACTCATCCATCGCCAGACCGCGGTCAACGAGGTCGTCGTGCATCGTTGGGTCACGCCGAGCATGATCGAAATCGTCACCAGCATCGACGGCGTGTTCCTAAACACCCAGCGTTCCGACGGCCTGATCGTCGCGACACCGACCGGTTCGACCGCCTATGCGCTGTCGGCCGGCGGACCGATTCTGCATCCAACCCTAAATGCGCTGGTACTGGTCCCGCTGAATCCGCACATGCTGTCCAATCGGTCCATCGTCATCGACGACAAAGCCACGATCGAGATCCGTTTCAGCCAGACCAAGCAAATCAACGCCCTGGTCACCTGCGATCATTTAGAAATCCCGGACGTGCGCATTAACGACACGATCGTCATTCGAAAAGCCGACAAACCGATTAACATTCTGCACCCGGAAGACCACGATTTCTTCCACATTCTGCGAAGCAAACTGAACTGGAGCGGCGGTTATTCCGCCAAATGACATGCTGTTGAACCTGAACATTCTCGATCTGGCCGTGGTCGACAAACTGGACCTGGACCTGGAACCCGGTATGTCGGTGCTGACCGGCGAAACCGGGGCCGGCAAATCGATATTGCTGACCGCGCTGGGCTTGGCGTTGGGCGATCGCGCCGATTCCGGCTACGTGCGCCCCGGCAGCAAGCGCGCCGAAATCAACATCGAATTCGATCTATCCAAGGCACCGCTGGTTAGCCAATGGCTGATCGACCACGAATTGGACGACGACGGCCAATGCCTGGTCCGTCGCACCGTTAGCGAAGACGGCCGCTCCAAGGCCTATATCAACAACCGGCCGGTCAATCTGCAAACACTGCAAACGCTGAGCCGGCAATTGGTCGAGATCCACGGCCAACATGCCCATTTGACGCTGCTCGATGCCGACGAACAGCGTCTGCTGCTGGACGGATTCGCCGACCACGCCGAATTGCTCAACGATCTGAACGCCTGCCAACAAAACTGGCGGCTAGCCCATAAAGAACTGCAACAACTGCAAAAGTCCGGTAGTGACCAAGCCGAACGCGAGGAGCTGCTGCGTTATCAGCTAGAAGAGTTGCAGCAACTGGATCTGGAAAATTTCGATTATCAGGCCCTGGCCGACGAGCACAACAAACTGGCTAACCTGGGTAGAATTTTGGGCGTCGGTCAACAACAGCTCGACATCCTCTACGACAACGACCAGCAATCGGTCGCCGACATGCTGGGTCACGTGATCCACTCGGTCGGCGAATTAAGCCAATACGCCGCCGAATTGAACGGCATCGTCGAATTGCTGAGCGACGCCGAAATCCAGATCGGCGAAGCCACCCAACAACTGCGGCGCTTCCTGGAGAATCAGGAAGCCGATCCCGGCCAACTGAGCTGGCTGGAAAACCAGATTGGCGTGATTCAACGCCTGAGCCGCAAACACAAGGTACCAGCCGAGGAATTACCGGCGCTGGCCGAGCAATTCGCGCTGGAGTTGAACAATCTCAGCCATAGCGGCGAGCGCATCGAAGTTCTGCAAGCCGATTGCGAGCGTCTGCTGGCGCAATACCGCGAATTGGCGACGGCATTATCCGCCAGCCGGCGCCGGGCCGGCGACGAGTTGCAGCACCGCATTTCCGACGCAATCAAGGAATTGGGCCTGCCGCACGGCGAGTTCCTGGTCAAGCTCGACCGGGAGGATGGCAACGAGCCGCAACGCAACGGCCTGGATCGCATCGAGTTTCTGATCAGCACCAATCCGGGCTTGCCCGCCAAACCCTTGGCCAAGGTGGCGTCGGGCGGCGAACTGTCTAGGATCAGCTTGGCGATACAAGTCACGACCAGCACCGATAAGACCACGCCGACGATGATCTTCGACGAGGTCGATTCCGGCATCGGCGGCGGCATCGCCGAGATCGTCGGCCAAAAGCTGCGCCGGCTGAGTTTGAACCGGCAAGTGCTGTGCGTCACGCACTTGCCGCAAGTCGCTTCGCAAGCCCATCAGCATTTATTCGTCGCCAAAAACCAAAATGCCGCAGTCACCTCGTCGACGGTTCGCAAACTCTGCGAGGACGAACGGGTCGCGGAGGTGGCGCGAATGCTGGGCGGCGTCACCATCACCGAAAACACCTTGGCGCACGCCCGAGAAATGCTGAGCCTGGGCGGCGGCGAAGCCTAGCCGGCGGGCATCAACGCACCGACAAACTCAGTACGCCCATTAGTACCAGAGCTGCCCCGCCGACCTGCCATAGCGTCATCGGTTCGCCGAGGAATACCGCCGCCATCAGCAACGTCGAAACCGGCCCTATCGTGCCGACCAGCGAGGCATGGCCCGAACCGATCCGGCGGATCGCCGCCGACAGCATGAACACCGGCAACACCGTCGAGACGATCGCCATTGCCAAACTCAACTGGTATACCGGCATCGGCAACAGCAAGGCCTCCGGCGGATGCGTCAACACGAACTGTAAGATCGACGCCGCGCACGCGACCAACATTGCGTACGCGGTAAAGCGCATCGCGCCCAAGCGAGCGATGGCCTGGCCCGCGCCCAGCAAGTACAGCGCATAGCTGACCGTGCCGGCAAACACGTAAGCGGCCCCCAACCACAATGTATCGCCGCCCCCATCCAACTCGCCGACGAACACCAGTGCGATCCCGCTATAACTCAGCAAGACTGCCGTCAGTTCCCTGAACCCGAACGGCTTTTTCAACCACAGTGCCGACATCGCCAGCACCAAGGTTGGGTACAAGAACAAAATCAAGCGTTCCAGACCGGCGGAGATATATTGCAAACCGGTGAAATCGAGCAGACTGGACAGGTAATAGCCAAGCAAACCGAGCACACCGACGACCCAATAATCCCGAGCCGTCAGGGACGGCCGCGCGGCGGGTCCGCGTTGCTGAAACGCGACGATCAGGAAAAACGGCACCGAAAACGCCATCCGCAACGCCAATAACGTCACGGCATCGACGGCTTGCACATAGGCAAGCTTGACCAATATCGTCTTGGCGGAAAAACCGATCGCGGCCAAGGCCGCCAGGCCGTAACCGAGCAGGGTTTGAGTGGAGGTGGTGCTAAGGGACTTCATTAGGGCTCCTGTGCTGGTGCGAGCCCTAGGCAAATGACAAAGCCACCGCGGTCGAGCCCGCGGTGGTTTGAACTGATATTAGAACAACGCAAACACCACGGCCGTGAGCAAAGCCCATAGCCATGACTTGTTTGCAAAACGTGACGAAAAAAAACGACTCATGGGGCGACTATAAGCCGGACCGGCCAAAACTGTCAAACGTAGCGCGTTAACGGCGGAATTTACCGACCAATTCATTCAACTGCACGGCCAGTTGCACCAACTCGCGGCTGGCGTCGCTGGTTTGCGCGGCATCTTGCGAAGTGCGATCGGTCAAGCCGCCAATGTTGCCGATGCTTTGGCCGACATGTTGCGCGACACGGCTTTGATTGTCGGCCACCAAGGCCATTTGCGAATTCAACGAGCGAATCTGAGTCACCCGCTCGGCAATCGCGCTTAAACCTAGATCGGCGCTTTGGACTTGTTCGCGGCGTTGCTCGGCGCTGGTTTTGGCTTTATCCATCACCGTCACCGCCTCCTTGGCCTCGCGCTGCAATTGGTCGATGATTTTCTCGATCTCTTCAGTCGCCTGATGCGAGCGGGTCGCCAGCGTTCTGACCTCGTCGGCCACTACCGCGAAGCCCCGGCCTTGTTCGCCGGCCCTAGCCGCCTCGATCGCGGCGTTCAGCGCCAGCAAGTTCGTTTGTTCGGCCAAGCCCTTGATCACGTCCAACACCGCGCCGACGCCGTTGCTTTTTTGGTCCAGGCGCTTGATGACTTCCGAGGCCCGCTCGATTTCGCTGACCAGCACATAGATGCCGTCGATGGCGTTTTTGGTGGTTTCCGCGCCCTGGGCGGCTTGCTGGTCGGCCTCGACCGAAGCCCGCGCCGCACCGTCAGCGCCGTGCCGCACATCCCTCACCGATTCCTCCAGTTCGTGGATCGCCTGAATGACGTTTTCGGTTTCCCTCTGCTGCTGACTGGCCGCCTGCGAGGTTTGCCTCGATACGGTGGCGATGCGATCGGTGGCGTCGGTCAGTAAACGGCTGACGTCAGACACCCGGTTCAAACTCGCCGCGAAATTAGCCAACATCGAGTTAAACGAGGTGCTGACCTGGCCGATTTCATCGCCGCTGTTGACCGGCAAGCGCGCGGTCAAATCCGAATGGCGAGCGATGGCATCGACGGTGTCGCGCATCGTCACCAGCGGGTTGACGACGATGCGCCGCATCAGAATATTGACCAGCAACAAGCCGGCGGCGAACATCGCCAACGAAATCGCCGATCCGGCGATCAGATCTTGGTTAATTTGGTCGTCCAGGCTCGCCAGCGAATAGGATACCCGCACCGCGCCCAACACCTCGCCTTCCTTGACCGGATGGCAGGTCAGGCAATTGGTGCCGCGAAAATTGCTGCTGGCCAGGATCGGCTCGACCACGGTCACCCAACGCCCGTTGGCATCGTTGCCGTGGCGTATCAGCGCTTCACCGCTCAGGCCGCGCCGATCGAGTTCGTCGACGACCGCTTGCTCGGGCTTGCCTTTACCGTGCAACTCGACGATCCCGTTGCCGCGAATCAGGCGCACCTCGCTGACGCCGGGATGCGACAAAGCCTTTTCCCGCAACACTTCGACCTGAGACATCGAGCCGGTCAGCATCAGGGTGTTGATACCGTCGAAATAGCCGGCGGCGATATTTTTAGCTTTGTCGGTTGCCAGCGCTTGCACCATATCTTTCTGGCGGCCGGCCATGAACACGTTACTGACCAACATCAACACCACAAACACGCTGGCGATGCTGAGCAGAATTTTTGATTGGATAGTAGTTTGACTGTTCATAGTTCTGGGCCGCTTAACATTCCTTGGAAATTTATCACGAGTCATCGGCACCGCGCGGGGAAACCTGAACGACCCATGCGAAAAATTGCGTTCCTGGTCATTTTTCCGCCGGTCTCCGCAATCAGGTGGCAACGACCACTCCAGCGGCCGCCCGGTCATTTTTCATAAATATGCTAAGGTTGCGAAACGGCTCGAAACCGGCCCTGCCGGCCACAGCCTCCGCTCGCTTTAACTATAGACCGGGAGTCCCACCTTGGACGATATTTTCGAACTGCTCGCCGTGGTTGCGGTCGTCGTGCCGATCGTCGTAATCGTACTGCTGGTTCTACTGCTCAACCGGCAACGCGAAATCAACCGGGAAATCAAGGATTCGCTCGCCGACCTGCACGCCGCTTTGCGCGAGGACCGCAAACTGCTGCTGACGTTGACGGAACGCGTCGGCACCGAGCGTCCGGCCGCCGCGCCAGCCAGTTTCGACGCGCAAACGCCGGCGCGGGAGCAGATATTGTTCGAACCCCGCGCCGCATCGGTGGAGACGACGGCACCCGAACCCAGCCGAGCGGAACCGGCCGACACCGAACCGACGGCGAGCACACCCGCTCCCAACGACGCTTGGCAAACCGCCGGCTGGCAAGTCGCCGAACCGAGCCGTTTCGAATTGGCGGCAAGGCAAGCACTCCAACAAATCTGGAACTGGATCGTAGTTGGCGAGGGCCACCGTCCGGACGGCGTTTCGATCGAATACGCGGTCGCCAGCAACTGGTTGCTGCGCATCGGCGTCCTAATCCTGGTCACCGGCATCGGCTTTTTTCTGAAATATTCGATCGATAACGGCTTGCTCGGCGAACAGGCACGGGTCGCGCTCAGCGTATTGACCGGACTGGCGATGATCGTCGGCGGCGTGCGCCTAGTCGGCGGCCAGTACCATTTGTTCAGCCAGGGCTTGTTGGGCGGCGGCATAGCGGTGCTGTATTTCAGCGTGTTCGCCGCTTACGCCTTTTACCACCTGCTCGGCGCCTATCCGGCCTTCGGCTTGATGTTGACGGTTACCGCCAGCGCCGCCGCGTTGGCGATCCGGCTGGACGCGATGCTGGTGGCGATCTTCGCCATCATCGGCGGCTATTGCACGCCGATTTTGCTGTCCACCGGTCAAGTGAATTTCGTCGGCTTGTTCAGCTATATGCTGTTGCTGGGCGGCGGCATTCTGGCGGTGAACTGGTACAAGCAATGGCATGTACTGAATTTTCTCGGCTTCGCCTTCAACTATCTGCTGTTTTTCGCGGCGATGCAACGCTACGAGTCCGGCTACTTTTGGCAAGTGCTGCCGTTTCTGACCGGATTTTTCGTGTTGTATTCGACGACGGTGTTTTTGTTTTGCCTGGTCAATCGGCAACGCTCGACGCTGCTGGACTTGGTCGCGCTGGCGGTCAACGCGGCGATCTATTTCGGCACCGCTTACGAGTTGATCGCCACCGAATACGGGCAAGTCTGGACCGCGTTGCCGTGCCTCGCCCTGTCGGCATTCTATGTCGGCCACGTGTATTACTGCTTGGCCCGCCGCATCGAGGATAGAGAGTTGGTAGTCGGGTTTATCGGCTTGGCGGCGTTCTTTCTGAGCGTGGCGGTGCCGTTAATCTTGTCCAAGCAATGGATCACCGTCAGTTGGTCGTTGCAAGCACTGGTGATGATTTGGATGGCCGGCAAAGTGCGTAGCGCGTTTTTACGCCAAACCGCCTACCTGTTGTATTTGCTGGTCGTCGCCCGCTACGCTTTCATCGATTTGCCCGGCCAATACGCGGAAGGGGCGACTGGGGACGCCGCGCCGGGCGAATTCTGGTTCGGGCTGATAGAACGCCTGGTCAGCTTCGGCATCCCGATACTGTCGATGGCGCTGGCCTATACACTGATCGAAAAACCGGCACCGGCGACGGAATTGGCTTGTTCGCCGGCCCAGGACGTGCCGGTCTGGCTGAAGGACGGCGGCGTCTTGGCCGTCATCGCACTAATCGTTGTAGCCCTGGTATTCGTCACGCTGCAATTGGAACTCTACCGCAGCCTGGCCTACTTGTATCCGCCACTGCAAGCGCCGGCATTGACGCTGGTCTGGCTAGGCTTGGGCGCGCTACTGCTGAATCGCTACATGACCGGCTCCGGCCAGCTCATGTTAGCCGGCCTGCGTTGGCTGCTGATCGGCCTGGCGATCAAACTGACGTTTTTCGATTTGCCTTCCTGGGGCCTGACGCTGGGTCACGCCGCGATCGGCGACAGTTTGCTGACTTTGCATTACGGCGGCACTTACCGCTTCGAATCGGCGCTGATGCGGCTGCTGGACTTCGGCGCGATTATCCTGTTTCTGGCCCTGGCTTTCCGCCGGCTGGAAGGCGACGAAGGCAGCGCCGCCGACGTGCGCCGCTGGCTGGGCACGGCGGCGCTGGTATTGTTGTTCGCGTTTCTCAGCCTGGAAACCAATTCGCTGTTGCTGCATTATTTGCCCGGCTTGCGCTCCGGCGGCGTGACGATTCTATGGTCGCTGTTCGCGTTGACGTCGGTCTACCACGGCATCCGCCGCGAAGTCGCCGCACTGCGCTTGGCCGGTTTGGTCTTGTTTGCGATCGTGGCCTGGAAAGTGTTCTTCGTCGACCTGGCCCGCCTGGAACAAATTTACCGAATCGTCGCCTTCATCGTACTGGGCATGCTGGTACTCGGCGGCGCGTTTTTCTACATGCGCTACCGGCAAAACTTCGCCGCTAACGCCGAGACCGAGAGCAAACGATGAGCCCCAGTAACGCCTTTTTAGTCTGCTGGCTGTCGCTGTCCGCCCCGGTGGGCGCGACCGAATTCAGCCGCCCCGTCCAGCAAGCGCCCGGTAACGGTCAGGCGCTGTTGGCCGTGGAATTGGACAGCCAAATCTACGCCGCCAGCGCCGCCGACTTCGGCGATCTACGTCTGCTCGACGGCCAAGCCGTCGAGACACCGTTTCTGTTGCGCCCGGCCGCCGCGACCAAAACGGTCCGTAGCCGCCGCCCCAGCCTCGGCCAGATCACCGCGCTGCAAACCGCTGGCGACAGCCTGAGCTTCGAAGTCCACCTCGCCGACAACGCCGAACCCGCCGACGGCTTGACGCTGATCACCGCTCAACACGATTTCGAGTACGAACTCACGGTACAAGGCTCGAACGACGGCGAACACTGGCGGACGCTGACCGAGCACGCGGCGGTTTACGATTACTCCCGGCACTTGGCGATCGCCAATCTCGACGTGTCCTTGCCCGCCAACGGCGACCGCTATTTCAAAATCCTGGTCGGCAAGACCGGCCAAACCCGGATCGCGGAAATCACGGCGCTGACCCGGCGTATGCAAGGCCACGAGGAATTGGAACGCAGCGAAACGCAAACCCTGTATCGGGAGCCACTACATGTCGAGCGGATCGAGTTCTGGCATCTGCGCTCGGAAAGCCGCGCCGAGGCCGAAACCGTCGTCGACTATCCGTTGCCGGACTTTCAGGTACACGAAGACGCCGAGCGACGCGCCACCCTAATCGACATCGACAGCCGCAAACTGCCGCTGACCGGGCTGCGGCTGGACGTCGCCACGCCCAGCTTTCAACGCGATGTCGAACTGCAGACGCCTCGAACCGGCGGCGGCGACTCGGCTTGGCAAACCCTAAGCAGCGGGCAACTGCGGGCTTTGCGCTTCGGTGACATCCAGCAAGCCGAGACCCGGATCGACTTTCCGGAACAACGCGGAGAGCGATATCGCTTGGTGATTCACAATCAAGACAATCCGCGACTGCAAATCACCGCGCTGACCGGACTGGGCAAAAACTATCGCTTGTTGTTTATCGCCAACCCCAATAGCGCGTATCGCCTGACTTACGGAAACGCCGGCCTGGCGCCGGCCCGGTACGACACCGCCGCGATCGGCGAATTGCTGCGGCAAGGTATCGTCCCGACGCCGGCCAACTTGGGCGAGGCGCTCGCAACTGGCCAGACTGGCGCCGACAATTCCCTGAGAAACTTGCTGAACAGCCGAGCATTTCTGCTCGGCGCGATCGCGTTGGTGGTGCCGATATTGGCCTGGAGCCTTTACCGGGCCGGCAAGCGGCTCGGCGACTTGCCGAAATAAACGGTCAGCGCGCGATCCAGGCCAGAACCGATCTGTGGCCGGCGACGTAAAGCGCTCCGGCCGCCAACGCCGCGCCCAAGCTGTCGGCCAACCAATCGCCGACGCCCGGCTCGCGCCCCGGCACGAAGGACTGGTGCCATTCGTCGCTGATCCCGTACAAACTGCAATAGGCGACGCTGACCAAGCCTAGTAAGCGGCGCTCAGCCAGCCGATGCCGAAACGCCCGCCAACTGCACACCTCCATCACGAAATAAGCTAGCGCGTGCTGGACTTTGTCCTGAAACTCGAAGTGCATCTTGACCGGCAAACTCTCCTGCGCCGACAACCAGAAAATCAAGCCGCAAAACGCCGCCAACGCGGTCCAGTCCCGGAATGCTCTCATCTTTTTCTATCCATTTATCGTAATTTACCCAGGGTTCGATGTCGGCCAAGCCTACGCGCCGCCTTCGAGCAATTGTTTGGCCAATTGATTGCCGGCCTCGACCAGCGGATGTATCACAAAATCGGCACCCAGCGTTTTCATGTGATCGGCTTCCTCGGCGTGATAGCAAATCGCGCCGATCTGGCCAAGATAGCCGCGCCGCCTCAATTGCTCGATCGCGGCGCAGCGCACCTCGTACGCCGGCACCGTCAATAAAATCCCCCTGACGCGCTCCAGCGGCAAACCGCTCCACAGCTCGCTGTCCTCGGCATCGCCGTAGACCACGCGCCGCCCATTACCCAACAGGGTTTCCAGCACGGTCGGGTCGGCGTCCAGCCCGACCACCCGTTGTTCGCGCTCGCACAACGCCCGATAGGCGGCGACGCCGGTGCGGCCCATGCCGATCACCAGCCATTCGGCAGCACCGAAGGATTCCGGCAAGCGGTCGGGATTCCCGGATTGTTTTTCGAAACGCACCAGCCAGCACTCGGCCCAGCCGAACAAGCGGTGCGAGTAGCGGTTCAGCGGCGCCGCCACCGCCAGTGAGCCCGCCACGGCCAAACTGATAATCGCCTTCCAATCCTCGGTCAGCAAACCGGCGTTGACCACCGCGCCGGTCGTGATCAATGCAAATTCGCTATAAGTCATCAAGGCCAACGACGACACGAAAGCGGTGCGCGCGCGCAAGCCGGCGAACAGAAACAACCCGAAAAATAACACGCCTTGCAGCGGCAGCAAGCCGAGTAAACTTAAGGCCAGCGTCACCTGTTCGCGATTCGGCAGATCGGCCAGACCGATTTGCAGAAAGAAGGCCACCAGAAACAACTCCTTCAAGCTCCACAGCCGATCGGTCAATTCGTCGATCTTGGGATGGGTCGCCAGCATCACGCCGGTCAGCAGCGCGCCGATGTCGGCGGAAATGCCGACCCGTTCGGCCGCGACGCCGCCGGCCAGCGCCAAGCAGACTCCCAGCAGCAGTTTCAATTCGGAGGCGCGACTGGCCGACAAAATCCGATGCGCCAGGGGCCGCAACAGCGGCAAGGCCAACAAGGCCAAAGCCCAAGGCTGGGGTTGTTTGCCGTCCGCCACCGCCAACAAGACGATCGCGACAATGTCCTGCAAAATTAGAATACTCAGCACGTCGCGGCCGTGCAGCGTCGACAATTCGCCGTTGTCTTCCAATACCTTGATCGCCAACACGGTGCTGGAAAACGCCAAACTGACTCCCAACACCAAACCGCCGGTCACCTTTTGTTCCAGCCAGAAAAACACCAACGCCGATGTCACCGCCGTCAGCAACAGGTGCAAACCGCCGACGCTTAACACCTCGCGGCGGATCAGCGACGAAGGCTTCAGCTTCAAACCGACCGAAAACAGCAACAGTTCGATGCCGATTTCCGCCACGTGACCAAGATTCGGCAACGGCGCGATTTGCAAACCATGTAGGGCATAGCCGGCGGCCAAGTAGCCGACCAAGGGTGGAAACGACAAGCGGCTGGCGACCATGCCAGCCAAATAAGCGGCGGCGATCCAGATCAGTTCGGTCATAAATCAATCATGCTGAGTCAAAACGGCCAGCCATGCGGGCCGGTCTTAAAAATAGAGTCGCTGGACAAGTCAAGGACCGTCGGCCGTCTCGCGCCGACGCCAATCGCAACGTTAGGCGCGGAAACTATTCCAGCGCGATACTGCCCTCGATGGTGTGACGTATCCCCAGCGCGGGCGCCTCCAAGGTCATCGCCACCGCGAGAGTCTCCGAACCCTCGAGTATGCCGGCCTCGACCGCTTTCAACACCGCGTGCTCCAGTTCGCGCTGCGAAGCGATCCCAACGGTTTTCAGGAACTTACGGACTTCCAAATTCAAGGTATCTTCGTTCATCGTCATCCCCCGGGCACGTTATAAAAAGTCGAAGCGACGAATCGACGCGCGGAACTCGCGGCGCCATCGCCTCGGCTAGCAGATTATCACGGATCGGTGCATTCTCGGCTTAGCGATAGGCGAAGAGGCCGAGCCATCGGCCGGATCATGAACATTGAAAAGGATTCCGCCGAAATTCGCCGACTCGTCGGGCCGTGATCCCGATATCGCGAGTCAATAGATCAATGACCTTGGCAGCGGTGGTAAGTCGCTACGCTGCCAAACGGCTACGATTCGAAGGATTGGAGCGTTTTAGCAGGCCGGTCATCATCGTGTGACGTCTTTTATCTACTCGCCGGTACAGAACAAGTAGCCGTGTCAGTAGGATAAAACCGATGATTTGCACAAACATGAAAGCATGCCAGTTCCGATTTCTCGAGAGCAGGGAACGGCGATTCGAACAAGCCGTCACCGAGCGGCAGGTCGGTGACGTCAATCGGAAGTGAAGGGGAACGGTTAAAGCGATCGTATCCAAGACGTGTGTATCGAATCCCGCGAGCTTACTTCGCGCATTGCGGTCGCGTACACAACAGGGCCAGTTTGCGCGAGTCGAGCACATTGATCGTGCCGTTATGATCCAAATCCCTGGGGTCGCCGGCACCGCTCGCCGGTTTGTTTCGAGCGGCCAGCACGACATTGAGGTCGAGTAAATCGACATCGCGGTCGCCGTCTTGATCGCCGGTCACGGTCATGTTTTCGCAAGCGTCGGGCAGATGATTTTGGTTGGTATCGCCGCTTTGGCGTTGCTCGATGTCCAAGACGTCGGATTTGCCGTTGTTATTGCAATCCGGAAATACGTTCAAATAGTACACATCCTGCTCGCCGTTGTAGGTCGCGGTGTAGGACACGTGAGCGCCGTATTTGTCGGAAACCAGATGGCTATAGTCGCCGATTTTATCGACGCCCAACGGATAACCGGTTTGGGTGTTGAAGGTCGCGGTGACCGCTCGATTCGGACTCCAAGTCGCCCCGCCGTCCCATGAGTAGGAATAAAACAACTGGGATGTGCCGGCTTGGAGTTTTTCTCGGGTGTCGTACCAAACCGCATCGATCCGCGAGTTGTCGGCAACGCCCAACATCGGAAACCATTGAAAGGCGTTCCGGTCCGCCGTATCCGTGTTGATGCGTAGCGGCGCCGACCAGGTCAGCCCGCCGTCGCTGCTGCGGATAAAGTTGACGTCCAGATTGTCCGTGCCCGGCGGATCGACCGGAGCCAGCAGATAAATGTTGTTGCGCAACGCACCTGCCGAATGATCGACGGCGACTTGAATATCGCCGATCGGACCAAGCGGGTTGGGATTGTTGGGAATCATGAAGGTGATCGGCGAACCGCCCATATCGATGGCTTGGGTCGTGAAACTTGGTATTGCGTTGGGATCGCGAGCGTTCAACGAGGTGGCGAACAAATAACCGTCGTAGACCAGCTTGGTACCCACCAAGCTGCCGCTTTCCTTACGACCGGCCAGATACACTTCGCCGTTGGCACCTACGCCGATGGTACCGAACGACGGGTTTTCCGGCACGCTGACCGGCGCTTCGTAGCTCAGGCCGCCGTCAACCGAGCGGGTAAAACGCTTGTCGTCCAAACCTTCCCGCCAGTGTAAATAAATATGGCCGTCGCTGGCGGTTCCGCTCCGGTCTATGCCGATTCGGCCTTTATCCGCGCCTTCGCCGTGTGCGTAGACCGGCGCTTGCCAGCTGACGCCGCCATCCAGCGACTTGAAGACCTGCACGTCCGCCGCGAAGTTGCCGGTGCTGTCGTAATGCAGACTCTGGTAGTAGAAATTGCCCGCCGAATCGACATCCACCATGATGTTGGTCCGTTGTTCGCCCGGCGTCACCACGCCTTGAAAATGCCAGTGCTTACCGCCGTCGTCGCTATAAGTCCAACCGCCTTCCCGGCTGCCCGAAGCGATACTGGCAAATTGCTTCCAGCCCGCGACCAACCGGTCTGGGTTATTCGGATCGAGAGCGATCGTCGGCTCGTGAGCCGCGTCGCCGGCGATATTGTCGCCGGCCGGGTCCACATTCATTTGAATGCTCGAATACGGTCCGTACGGAAACAGCGATTGCGCAGCGGCGCTTTCCGGCATCGCGCCGCAGACCGCTAACACGCTCAAGCCCAAGCAATGGGCGAAAATCCCTCGCGGCAACGGCACGACGCGACCTAGGCGAACGTCCATCACGCCCTCCTGAATCGGCGATAGCCGTTGATACCGATACCGGCAATCCCCGAAGCGAAGAACCAAACCGCCGAAGGCAATGGAACGGCGGCCACTTGGCCGCAACCGCTATAGGCACCCACGCCTAAACAAAAATCCCCCAAATCGGCCAAGACGGTATTTTTCAAAAAGAACGCGTTTTCGGGGGACAGTAATAAATCGCCGCTGAGCATCCAATCGCCGGCACTGCTGTACTGCAACCGCAAATTAGCCAATTCGTAAGCCACCGCGCTAAACGAAACGTTATTCTGCAAATACCAGCCGCCCGGCGTGCCCGAAACGCCAAAGGCATCCCACATGGTCTGCCGCGCCTCCGGGTCGTATTTCAGCGAGTAATCGCCGTTCAGCAAGGTGCCGGAAAAGCTTCCTCGAAACATCTCGACGCCGGTCATGCCCATCGTGCCGGTACCCGCCAAGGTGTCCGAATCGATTGAGAAGTCCGGCGTCGTGGCTTGGACGTTGCGGCCGGAAAGCTGACCGCTGGGGTTGCTGGCACTGACGGGGGTGATGTCGTGTACCAAGTTCACGGCTGAAATTTCGACACGCGTCGGATTATTGAAGTAAAACGACGAATCGGTGCGAACCGTGTAGTCGGACTCGATGGTGTCGAAATATTGCGCCAGAAAGTATCCCGGCTGGGTCAACGAGCCGAAGTTGGAGAGCGCTAAAGCATCGCGGTCCAGATTCATCGTGAAGGTGCCTCCGGAATTCGCGTTTAACAACGCGGCATCGGCCTGCGTAACGAATCCGCCGGCGACCAGCGCGAAAACCGTCGAAACCACGGTCAAGTATTTTGATGTTTCAAGGCGATGGCATGTCATCGAAACCTCCTGTTAACTGATATCCCGATCAAGCGGATCTGTTGCGAAAACCGCTCACGCCCATGCCGATTAAGCCGGTCATAAACATCCAGACGGCGGCCGGCAGCGGGACCACGGAGGTTTGAAAGCTGAAGGTACCGATGCGCGCATTAGCATTGCGGGCCGGACCGGCCCCAAGATGATCGAATCCCCAACCGTAACCCAACTCGCCGCTCAAAGACAGCACGTTTCCGTTGATCTCGGAAACCACGTTAAACAACTCGAAAGCCACCGCTTTAAAGCCGAGGGTGTTGTAAATGACCCAATCCGAACTTTCCGGCGTTTTTAGCGCTTCCGCGGGATTATAGGTCAGCGTCATGTCGCCCATTAATACCCGGTTAGTGGGGGGCGTGACATCCACTCGATAGCGCAGGCCGCCGGCCAGGCCGATAGAGCCCGACGCGGTGCCGGTAATGTCGTTAGGGTCGAACGTGAAGGTAGTGGCGCTATTGTGCCGACCCGACGGGTTGTCAGCCACATGCGCGCCATTGACGGTAAATTTCAATCCGGTGGCCGGAATTTCGTTCGCCGCGTAATCGGTCAGATCGACGGGCGTATTGTAATCGCGCAACTCTTCAAAGGTTTTTGAGGCCAGCGAAGCGTCGTAGTATTCCTCGACGTATATGGATGGCGCAGCGGTCCTATCCAAATCGATACCGTTCTCGAAAGCGTCTCGATCGATATTGATAATCAGCGAACCTCCGGATACGGTAGCGCCATGCGCGGATGTCGCGGCAAGGGTTAACGACAGCACGATCAGGTATAGAAATTTCATGCGTATTCCTTGAAAAAAATTGGGTTTCTAATAAGTCGCTTACCGGCCAAGTTCAGGCTCTACCCCCGTCCGTTAACGGAAAGCAAAGCGCCCCGCAGCCTTTTGCGACGGAAGGTTGAGCGGTCTGGTAGGCTTAGGCGGATAAGCCCGATTTACCTCTGGAAGCGCCTAACAGGCCAACCAATCCGCTCCCGAACAACCACACGCCGGCCGGCAGCGGCACTGCGGCGGGCGCCAGATTGAAGGTACCCACTTTGACCGATGTGCTGCCGTTAAACAGCAAATTCCAGGAGTAACCCAAAGTGGAAAGATACAAATCGCCGCTTAGCGATAATTCGCCGTTACCGTTTACCGACTCGGTGGCATTCACCAAGCGGAACAAGGCTGGATCTTGCGCGGGGCTACTAAAACCGGCGCTGTAGGTAAAGATATTCCACGTCCCACCGGCTTTTTTCAGGTAAAAATCACCGGGGTTCAGGTAGGAGCCGCCACCGGCGGGTTCCATCCGAAATGCACCGCTCAAGCCGATTTGGCCTGCCGCCGTGTTGCTGGCATCCATCGTCGTGGCCTCCTGCTTTCTCGCGCCGTAGCTGATGGTGGTGCCATTGGCGTTCACCGGCAACGAAACGCTGAAGGTCTCGGTCTGACTGAGAGCAACACCGCCGGTCGTGTCCAGATCGATCGGCGTTGCGTTATAAGTCTCGTCCCAAAAATTGGCGATATACCAACCTTCGGAACCGCCAACGGCCGAGGTAAATGCTGAATTGTCGATGGTCATATTCGCGACGCCGCTAACGAGGGCCGCGTTGGCATCGCCTGCCGTTAACAGACCGCCGCCGAATACGCTGATTGCCAGAACGCCGGCATAGGCCGCTTTCAAACTGTGTTTGTTTAATAGGTTCATTGTTTTCCTTACAAAACGATCTAAGATTGATTTAATGGGCAAAATCCAGGCCCCGATACGGATGGAAGCGCGTCACATCCCATTGCAGAGCCCAAAGTTCGAAGGCAACCCGGCCGTCTTATTCCAAGACCCGTGGCTTTCCGGCTCCGCCTCGCGGCGGATGTGGCGAAATTGCCGCTTCCGTGCGGCATCGCCCGAATCCTTGAGCGAGGTTTTCCTAGATTTCCGGCGGCTTTTCCGAACGGCGCAAGATGCCGTCATTGGGCAGCCGCCAAGGCTCGAAACCCAACGATACTGGCTTAGAGAGGGCGTCGCGAAACGCAAACCCGCCGACATAAACCTATCGTCATTTCCCGAGTTGCTGATCTAACAGCAAAGACCAGGCCAATTAAAAAGTCATTGTTTTACAACGACTAACATTTTTACCGACGGCCAAACAAACCCAAACCACGTGATTTGCCTCAGCAACTGCGTGAAATCACCTATTCAAACGATTTGCCGGTATTTGTAACAATTGAAACCTAAGCCGCGTCGAATCAACGGGCGGAATGCGCCAGCTCCCGGTGAGTCGCACGGACCTCCATGGATTGACCGATCCTCAATCTTCCACCCATTTAAACCGCAGCGCGGCGGTCGTTAGAAACAACAGCGTCATCGCGGCCAGGCTCATCAACGCCGGTGCTATCTCGGCCAAACCGGCGCCGTCGATCATGACCGCGCGAGCCGCTTGCAGCATGTGGGTTAGCGGGAAAATCAGCGTCAGGTTCTGCAACAGCGCCGGTGCGCCTTCCAGCGAAAACCAAACCCCGGACAGCAGTATCATCGGCAAGGTCAGCAGGTTCAGGATGCCCAAGGCCAACTCCTCGCTACCGGTCCGGCTCGCCATCAACAAACCTAGACTGATCAAAGTTACCGAACCGAGTACCGCTATCAGCGCCAACAAGGCATAAGCCCCCTGCACTAAAAAGTCGAACAAGACGTTCATCGCGACAAATTGCAGCACGACCGCCAGCATCAACAGCCCCAGCCGGCTGACGACTTGCGCCGACAGGAACTCAAAAGCGTTGACCGGCGAGGCTTTCAAGCGTTTAAGCACGCCGCTTTTGCGATACCTGACGATCGTAAATCCGACTCCGAACAAACCGCCGTGCATGATGTTGATGGCTAAAATGCCGGGCAAAACCCAATCGAGGTAGCGTACCCGCCGCCCGGAAACCACTTGCTTTTTCCAGGTGGCGGCTGGATCGCCGGCCAGCAGGACTTTTTCCAGCAGATAGCCCTGCCCGGAACTGTCGTTTATCCAATACCCGTTTTCCGCCCCCCCTTGCACCACCATATCCAGTTGATGATGCTGGAGTTTGGCTAACGCCTTATCCAGTTCCGGGTAGTCGATGAATTGCAGATATTGGGTGGTCTTAAACGCGGTAATCTGCGAATTAGCCTCGCCGGTCACGCCCACTTTAAACAGCGCGCTGTCCTGATCGTCGAATATCGCCGCTATGCCGACGATCAAAATCACCGGAAACACGAAATTCCAGATCCAGGTGGCTTTGTCGCGGATCAATTCGATATTGCGGGCTTTTAGCAATGCCAAAAAATGCTTCATCTCAATTTCTCAAGGAGTGGCCGGTTAATTTAAGAAACAGGTTTTCCAGATTCGGCGTGGCGACCGTCAAGCCTTCCAGCGAGACATGCAAGCGCGTCAATTGGGCGATCGCCGCTTCCACATTGGCGGTGACGAACTCGACCGTTTCGGCGCCGGCAGTCACCGCGAACGGCAAGCCCGGAATGTCCGCCAGGCCGCTGGCACTCGGTAAACGGATCAGTACGCCGTCGAAATGCTCCTGCAATAGATTCTGTGGCGTGTCCTGGACGATAATCCTGCCTTGATCCATGATGGCGATTTCGTCGCAAAGCTGCTCCGCTTCCTCCATGTAATGCGTGGTCAGCACAATGGTCTTGCCGCGCGTTTTAATCTCCCGAATCAAGCTCCAGAAGTTGTGGCGCGATTGCGGGTCCAGACCGGTGGTCGGTTCGTCCAGAAATAAAATGTCGGGATCGTTGATCAAGGCGATGCCCAGCAACAAGCGTTGCCGCTGACCGCCGGACAATTTACGGGAATCGCGATTGATATAGTCTTGCAAGGCACAGGCTTCGATAATCTCTTCCAGCGGCAAACCGCGCGGATACAGCTTTTGAAACAGTTGCAGGGATTCCTTGACCGTCAGGGTGTCCGGCAAGGCCGTATGCTGAAACTGAATGCCGATATGTTGGCTATAACGCCGGTCGATAGGCTCGCCGCGAAACAAGATCTCGCCTTTGCTGGGCTTGAGTATGCCCTCCATCATTTCCAGCGTGGAGGTCTTGCCCGCGCCGTTCGGACCCAGCAAGCCGAAACACGTCCCGGCTTGCAATTCAAAGCTGACGCCAGCGACCGCCGTGACTTTTCCGTAATGCTTCTCCAGCCCCCTAACGCTCAGCAGGCTAGCGATCGCGCCAGACTCGGCAAGCGGCGGCGCGGCTAGCGTTGACGGCGAAGCCGCCGGCTCCGGACTCAGTTCGCGCAACCAAGCCGCGCAAAATGGCTGCTTGACCACCGTGAAGTGCTCGCCCTTGGCCTTGATGACGTTGACGGTTTGGTAATAATCGTCCCACTCGTTGGCCGCCAACCAACCTTTACTGCCGTCGGCAATCACCAGCGTCACCGAATACGGCAACTTGGCAGTGTAACGGTAATTAGCGGTAATCGACGCCTCGGTCACCTGCCAGATTTTCCGAAAATCCCCGGCATCCAGATTAGGAACGATATCCGCCAACAGCAACGCAAAGCAGTCTTTCCATTCCGAGTAGGGCTTGGTTTTTAAAACGTCGGCGATGGCGGCGCGATAAGGCTCGGGCGAAATGCCGGCGCTAGTCAGCATGAAGTTGCAAAAGGCCTTGACCGAGGCTTTGTCCACGCGGCTTTGCCTCAACAACAAACCGCTATCGATCAACACCACTTCGCCGATTTCGTAGGCCGAATCTTGCAACTGGCGCAGCATTTCGTAGACGACGGTGCCACCGTAACTGTGCGCGTATAAATTGATTCGCCCTTGCGGCCAGACGCGCCCGATCTGCTCGATATTGTGCGCCGCCATTTCCTCGACCGTGGCCGCCGGCTGATCGCCCGCATAGCCTTTCATTTGCAAGCCGTAAACCGGCCCTTCGCGCTTGAGGCATTCCGCCAGTTCAACATAGCCGTCGCTCAAGCCGGGCATGCCCGGCACGATAAACGTCGGAATCCCCGAGCGCAGATTAAGCAAATATACTGAATTCGTTGGTTTATCCATCGAGCTTTCTAAGTAGTCGGTCAACGCTTTTATCGTCGGGTATTTGAAAATATCGGCGAGATTCAACGAGCTGTCGGGGAGAATGGCGTTGATACGACTAATCAGTTGCACGGTCAACAAGGAGTGGCCGCCCAATTGAAAGAAATTGTCGCGCACGCCAACCCGCTCGATGTTCAACAGCGCCCGCCAAATGTCGGCTAGTTGTTGCTCCAGTTGGCCGCTCGGCGGACTAAAATCGGCATTGCCGATCTGTACGCCGCTCGCTTGCCGCGCCAAGGCGTTCCGGTCGATTTTCCCGCCGGGCGTCATCGGCAAAACCTCGACGGCAAACAGTGCGAGTGGCACCATGTATTCCGGCAAGCTTTCACGCAAAAACGCTTTCAGCACCTCCTGCTCGGGCGGCTTGCCGTCGTGGGTATAAAAAGCCAGCAGTTGTTTGTTATGAGAGTGTTCGCCGACCACCACCACCGCCAACTTGACCGCCGGATGCCTGGCCAGGGCGGTCTCGATTTCGCCCAACTCCACCCGAAAGCCGCGAATCTTGACCTGATGGTCGCGGCGGCCGATGAAGGCCAGGTTGCCGTCGTCCAGCCAGCGCACCAGATCGCCGGTTTTATACAGCTTGCCGGCGCCGAACGGGTTGGCGATGAATTGCGCGGCGGTCAATTCGGGCTGGTTCAGATAGCCGCGGGCGACGCCGGCGCCGGCGATGTGCAGTTCGCCGGGCACGCCGATCGGCACCGGTTTGAGTTCGCTATCCAGCACGTAGACTTGGGTGTTGGCCAGCGGTTTGCCGAGCGGTATCGCTTGGTCGGGATTCTGGGCCGGGTCTATCGGGTGCAGCAACGAGATGACGGTGGTTTCGGTCGGACCGTAGGTGTTGATCACCACGACGTTCGGGTTACGTTGCCGCCAGGCCCGGTATTTTTGCGCCTCGGCTTTTTCGCCGCCGATCACGACCCGGCTCAACGCGGTGTCGCTGAAGTCTTGATCCACCAGCGTATGCCAGTAGGCAGTGGGCAGGTTGATCAGACTGACCCGATGGCGTTCCAGCAGGCTTTTCAGATACGCCACGTCGGTGAAGCGCTCGCCGTCCATCATCACCACCGCGCCGCCGCTGAGCAGGGTCGGGAAGACTTCTTCGACGAAAATGTCGAAGCTGATCGTCGAAAACTGCAACACCCGGTCGCGCTCGCTGAGATGGTAGGCGGCTATCACCGCCAGATTGTGATTGACGACGTTGCGATGTTCGACCATCACGCCCTTGGGCTGGCCGGTGGAACCTGAGGTATAGATGACGTAGGCCAGATGTTCGGGACCCGCACTGGGGCGCGGTTGCGCGGCGCTTTGGGCGATCAGCGGCCAGTCGCTATCCAGCGCCAGGGTCTGAATCGCCAGGCCCGCGCGGATTTCATGCAAGCCGTCGGCCAGACCGGCTTCGGTCAACAACAGCTTGGCCCCGCTGTCCAGTAGCAAGGCTTTGCTACGTTCGACGGGGGTATTGGCGTCCAGCGGCAGATAGGCGCCGCCGGCCTTGAGGATGCCCAACAAGCCGACCAGCATCGGCGGCGAGCGGCGCAGACACACCGCCACGATGGTATCGGCCTGGACGCCTAGCTTTTGCAGATATACGGCCAGCCGGTCGCTTTGCTCGTGCAACTCTCGATAGCTGAGTGACCGATCCTCTCCGATCACCGCCAACTGATCGGGGCTTTTCAGCGCTTGGCGGACGAATAGGTCGTGGATGCAGGCATCCGGGACTGGCTTGCCGGCCGTCCGGCTCCAATCTTCCAGGATCTTGCGCCGTTCGTAGGCATCCAGCAGATCCAGTTCCGCCAGCGTACCGTTCGGCGACTCGACCAAAAACTGCATGATTCGAGACAGATGCGCCGCCAGCCGTTGCACAGTCGCCGGCAAATATAGATCCGAGGCATACTCGATACCGATAACGGCATGATCGTCTTCATACTCGTTATAAGTGAAGGTTAATTCGAATTTTGCTTCGTTGATTTCGAAGTCGAATACCGGCTGCAAGCGGCAATTGCCGAAAGGCACCGCGCCAAGCCGTAACGGCGTGTAATTGATCAGCACTTGAAACACCGGGCTTCGGCTCAAATCCCGCTCAGGCTGCAATAAGTCGAAAATTTTCTCGATCGGCACGTGCTGATTGTCCTGGCCGTCGACGATTACGCCATGCACATGATCCAGTAGCGCATCGACCGACAAGTTGGATTGCGCCTCGGGATGAATGCGCATCACGACGGTGTTCACGAAAAAACCGACGATGTCTTCGATTTCGCGCTGATTGCGGTTAGCCACCGGCATACCTAAGCAAATATCGTCCTGGCCGCTGTATTTTCTTAACAACAGATACACCGCAGTCATGAACACGGTAAACGGCGTGGTTTTTCTCGCCCGCGCGGCTTGTTTGATCGCTAGCCCCTGGGCCGTGCTGAACTCGAATGACAGGTAAGCACCCTTTCCGCTGGCGGCGGCCGGACGCGCGAAATCCAACGGCATTTCCAGATTTTGATAGCCGGACAACTGGCGTTGCCAATAAGACAGTTCGCGGGCCAATCTGGCGTCCGTTTGAGTTTCGCGTTCCCAGCCGGCGAACAGCGCGTAGTCCACCGCCAACGCCGGCAATACCGGCTGCCGGCCTTCGATAAATGCCGTGTAGGCGGCCGTGAGATCGTTCAGCAAAACCCGCATCGACCAACCGTCGGTGATGATGTGGTGCAGACACAGAGCCAGCACGTGGCTTTCGCTGTCCAAACGCAATAGCATCGCCCTGAATAACGGCGAATGTTCCAAGTTGAACGCCTGCTCGATAAAGCTTTTCAACCTTTGCTTTTGTTCGTGCTGGCGCGCTTCTTCGCCGAGCCCGCTCAGATCGTGCTGCTCGATTAGGACTTCCGATACCGGGCGGATTCTTTGTAACGGAATATTGTCCAGCGCCGTGAAATTGGTGCGCAACGCGTCATGGCGGGCATAAATGCAGTTCAGCGCCTTCGCCAGCGCGTCGACATCCAAAGGACCGTCGATTTTCCCCACGCCCGGCACGTGGTACTGGCCGCCAAACCCCAGTCTATCCAGAAACCACAAGCGCTCCTGGGAAAAGGACTGGCAGGCGATTTTGTCGCCGGCCAAGTAAGCTAGAACATTGGGTTTATCGGCGGTCAGCGCGGATTTAACCGCCTCGGTCAGCAGGCCATGGCCTGCCTGTACCTGCAAATCCCCGGCGGATGTGGCACTGAACCGCGCGCCCTTTGCTATCAATTCACTCAACATGCTATTGGCTGTGGTAATGGCAAAAATCTTAAGCGCTGAATCCGGACGAACGCCTTCCGCCGCGATCGAGCGTGTTTAAACAATGAACACCTCCATGTGCTTCAAATAACTAGCCAGCGAATCTTCCTGTTGGACTTGCGCGCCGCCGGCGACGGCGAGGGCCAGTTGCTGAATGTCAGCCGCCTCGAAAAAGCGGCTGAGCGGTAGTTCCACGCCTAGCGCGGCCTTGATGCGGAGCACAATTTGGATCGCCAGTAGGGAATGCCCCCCTAGCGCGAAAAAGTTGTCTTGCACGCCGACTTGGTCCAGATCCAACACATCCCGCCATATCTCGGACAAGGTCGCTTCGACGGCGTTGCCGGGCGCGACGTAATGGGTCCGAGCGGACAGATCGACCGGCCTATCCTCCAGAACCTTGCGATTGATCTTGCCGTTGCTGGTTAACGGCATTTCCTCCAACTCGACCCAGGCGGCCGGCACCATGTAATCGGGCAAGCGCTCGCGTAAAAATCGGCTCAACTCGGTTGCGTCAATTGCCTGACCGAGCTGGTAGAACGCGACCAATTGTTTGCCACCGGCATGTTCTTGGGCAAGAACGACCGCGTTGCGGACACTCGGATTACTCAGCAAGGCATTTTCGATTTCGCCGATTTCCACCCGAAACCCGCGAATCTTGACCTGATGGTCGCGGCGGCCGATGAAGGCCAGGTTGCCGCCGTCCAGCCAGCGCACCAGATCGCCGGTTTTATACAGCTTGCCGGCACCGAACGGGTTGGCGATGAACTTCTCGGCGGTCAGTTCCGGTTGGTTGAGATAGCCGCGAGCGACGCCGGCGCCGGCGACGTGCAGTTCGCCGGGCACGCCGATCGGCACCGGTTTGAGTTCGCTGTCCAGCACGTAGACCTGGGTGTTGGCCAACGGTTTGCCGAGCGGTATCGCTTGGTCGGCATTTTGGGCCGGATCTATCGGGTGCAGTAGCGAGATCACCGTGGTTTCGGTCGGACCGTAGGTGTTGATCACCGCGATGTTCGGGTTGCGTTGCCGCCAGGCCCGATATTTTTGCGCCTCGGCCTTTTCGCCGCCGATCACGACCCGGCTCAATGCGGTGTGGCTAAAGTCTTGGTCCACCAGCGTATGCCAGTAGGCGGTGGGCAGGTTGATCAGACTGACCCGGTGGCGTTCCAGCAGGCTTTTCAGATACGCCACGTCGGTGAAGCGCTCGCCGTCCATCATCACCACCGCGCCGCCGCTGAGCAGGGTCGGGAAGACTTCTTCGACGAAGATGTCGAAGCTGATCGTCGAAAACTGCAGCACCCGGTCGCGGTCGTCGAGAGCATAGGCGGCTATCACCGCCAGATTGTGATTGACGACGTTGCGATGTTCGACCATCACGCCCTTGGGCTGACCGGTGGAACCTGAGGTATAGATGACGTAGGCCAGATGTTCGGGACGCGCGCTGGGGCGCGGTTGCGCGGCGCTTTGGGCGATCAGCGGCCAGTCGCTATCCAACACCAGGGTCTGAATCGCCAAACCGGCGCGGATTTCAGCCAAGCCGTCGGCCAAGCCGGCTTCGGTCAGCAGCATTTGGGCGCCGCTGTCCAGCAGCAAGGCTTTGCTGCGTTCGACGGGGGTATTGGCGTCCAGCGGCAAATAGGCGCCGCCGGCCTTGAGGATGCCCAACAAGCCGACCAGCATCAGCGGCGAGCGGCGCAGACACACCGCCACGACAGTATCCGGCGCCACGCCGCGTTCTTGCAGATAGCTCGCCAGCCGGTCGCTTTGCTCGTGCAACTCCCGGTAGCTGAGTGACCGATCCTCTCCGATCACCGCCAACTGATCGGGGCTTTTCAGGGCTTGGCGAACGAATAGGTCGTGGATGCAAAATTCGCCAAGCGGCGCGGTCTGAGTCGCGTTGAAATCGCTCAACAAGCATTGCTTTTCCGCCGGCGGAACGATTTCGATGCCGCCGATAGCCTGCTCGGGGTCGGTGATTACGCTGGTCAACAACTGCTTGAAGCAAGCCAAATGCCGCGTGATCGTGGCGTCGTCGAACAAACTGCGTTTGTACTTGATATTGATCTGCAGACTCTGCCGGAAATCGTAAATCTCCAGCGTGTAATGATCTTCGGTCTGCTGAAACACCTCGTACAAGGTCGTCACGCCTTGCAACACATCGGCGTTATTCAACAGTTCGTCGAAGAAATTTTGGTAGGTGTAGGACACCGGAAACGGATTTTCTTGCGGGTTGGCCAGATTCAATCCCAAATCCGCCAACAAGCGGGGAAACGGATAGTGCGCATGGTCCAGGCAATCGAAAAATTGTTGGCGGGCTTGTTGGACCCATTGCACGAAGGCCAACTCGGTTTGCATCGTGTAAGGCACCACCATCACATTGATGTAACAACCGATACTCTGCTCGTGCGCCTGCTTGGGCCGTCCTCGCACCGGCGTGGTAACCGTAAGCGCCGACTCCTGAGTGAGCTTGTGCAAAAAAATCTGGAATGTCGCCAGAAACAGCACCGCCAAACTGGTTTTGCAGCGCGTCGCCAATTGTTTGAGAGCCGCCAGCGTCGCGTCGTCCAGCGTATATTTACGACAGCCGATGCCGTCGGCCGACAAACTGGCTTGCGGCATACGATCGTAGGGCAGATTCAAGGTCGCCGCTTGATCGGCCAATAATGCGCGCCACCAACGCCTATCCTCGTCTCCGGCGCTACCGGCCAGATAGCGGCGCTCCCATTCGACGTAGTCCAGAAAAGCCAAGTCCGGGGCTTGGCAAACCAAGGTTTCGCCAGCCAGCAAAGCATGATATTTCCGCCAAAACGACGCAATAAACAACGCGCCCGAGGTACCATCGAAGACGATGTGATGGATCACGAAAAACACGTAAGCGCCGGCATCCGCCGCGTCGATCGCATACAGCCTGACCAATGCCTCCGTGGCTAGATCGAACGGCTGCCTCAACAGCGCCCACAAACAATCATCCAGCATTGCCCCGGACTCGAGGCGAATTTCATGGCAGAGAGGACCGTCATCCGGTGGCCGAATCACTTGCTCGCTATCGCCGGTGTCGCTCCGCTGAATAATCGCCGCCCTAAGCAGCGGATACTCCGCCAACATCGCGGCGAGCGCTTGCTGTAGTTTTTCGACCTCGACGCCGCCAGAGACCTTGAAGGTCAACGGCACGTTAAACGCGATCGACTCCGGGGCGAGTTCGTTGACATACCACAGACCTTTTTGCACTTCGGACAACGGACTGCGAATCTCCGACGCCAAACTCAGCGAGCGCGCGGAGCTGGTGTCATGCGCCACCTTGCGCTTTTGCTGCTGTCGGCGAGCCAACAAATCGAAAAAACCGGCGAAATCGTCTATCCCCAACACCTGGCTGAATTTGATGTCCAAATCCAGAGATTCGTTCAAGCGGCCGACGAACTGCACCACGTCGATGGAATCGAAGCCGTAATCGATCAGGGACAGCGATAAATCGAGCGTGGCCAAGTCCAGCTTAAAAATGTCTTTCACCAGCTTGGCTACGACCGCCAAAGTCGGCGTATCCGGACTCAAGCCATCCAGCGGTTTTACCGTCACCGGCGCTGAATGACCGGCGGCCCGAGCTTGCAACTCGGCATCGGGCCGGTATTCCTCGAGAACAATGTGAGCGTTTACCCCACCGATGGCGTAACTATTCAGGGCCGCGCGTTTCGGCCGGTCGGCTCCCGGCCAAGGACGATTTTCGTGTTGCAGCGTCAAGGCGTGCCCAGCGGGAAAGTCGCTATTGATCGCGTCCAGGCCGGCCACGCCAGGCAGCACTCCGTGCTCGAAGGCTTTCAACACCTTGATGATCGACGCGATACCAGAAGCGGCTTCCGGATGGCCGATACTGGGCTTCACGCTGCTGATATGCCAGCGTTTGGCGGAATCGGCGCCGGCCTGCCGGTAAGCTTGATCGATAGCGCCTAGCTCCAGCGCATCGGCCATCAGGTTGCCGATGCCGTGCGCTTCGACATAGTCGATCGAATCCGAGTCCAGATCGGCACGCGTTAAGCACAAGCGTATCGCTTCCTTAAGACCCTGCGAATTCGGTGCCTCGAACGAATAACCTCGGCCGCCGTGATAAACCGCCGAGCCCCTGACCAAGCCCAGAATCGTGTTGCCGTCCCGCACCGCCTCAGCCAACGGTTTTACGATCAACACCCCGGCCCCTTCGCTGCGCAAATAGCCGTTGGCGGCATCGCCAAAGCTTTTGGTTTGATTGTCCGGACTCAAGATGTCCCGGTACAGACCCTGACGGGAAGCTTCGGTAAATTCGTCGGCACCGATCACGTTGACGCCGCCGACCAGCGCTTGTTGACATTCGCCGGCTCGCAGGCTCTGTATGGCCCGATGTAAGGCAACATATACATTGGTGCAAAACGTGTTGATCGTTTCACTGGGACCTTTCAGGTTCAATTGAAACGAAACCTTGTTGGCGAGCGGAATTTGGTAGGCCACGTCCGGTGTCGGCACCGTATCCCGGCTGCCGATGTAAACAGCAGTCGTACTTTTTATCAGCGCGGACAGATCAAGCCGATAGTCATGCAACGCGTCTTCGATGCATTGATAAAGTAACTGCTCCTGACGCGGTAAAGCCGCGAAGTCGGCCCGCGACATCTTCACGCATTCCAGGGCCTGCAATCTGCCCGGATCGACCCGAGCATAGGTCAATTCCGACTTTCCCGGATGGCTGGCGACGTGCAACGGCGAACCTGAAATGACTTTCCGCCACAACGCGGCGGCATTCTCGGCTTCCGGAAATATGCCGGCCATGCCTATCACGGCGATAGCGAACGGATCGAGCTCGGGACCCTGCCCCTTCACGGCTGTCGGGATTGATTCCAAGGGATCGTCAACCGACGAAACGTCGCCGAAGGACAAGACCTCATCCAGCAAATACCGCGTGAGCAAATCCAAACTGGGATAATCGAACAGCACCGTCGACCTCAAAGCGCACTGCAAGCGCTTTTCAAGCTCTACCTTGAAGTCGACCGCCTGCATCGAATCCGCGCCCAAGGCTGCGAAATTCTGATCGTCGGCCACCTCGTTGGGGCTGTCCAACTCCAGAAACTCAACCAACAAATCGCGAATGAAGTCGGTCAATAGGGCTTGGCGCGAACCGGAACCCGCGACGGCGAGCCGATCTAAAACGCTGCTGGCGTCGATGAACTCGTCGCGCGTTCGCGGAAACTGTATATCCGTCCCCATGATATATAAGTAAATAATTTAAGAATGATCGAAAATTAGCGCGAAAACAGCTAAAAAACCCGAATTAAAGATGACCGCCACATTGGCGCGTCTTGGCAAAATACGAAGCAGCTTGAAACGCGGGCGTGCGGACGGTTATCTGTTCACCAGGCGCCGGAAATTAATCGCTCAACCCATGCCAAGTCCGGCAAAAATAAACAGCAAATAACTAGCCATATCCGATACCGTTTTAATTTGAATTCCATGCCGGAAGCTATTCATACCCCAACATCAAAATCGCGACAGTCCCAACCCGGATAGCAAGCCTTTGCCGATACACCATTGCTCGCGTTAATTCCGCCGGCTTTCAATGTTTCGAAGCACCTTTAGCTATAGTCAGAAAATGCCGGAGCTCACGCTATTAAGGACCGGGACGCAATATAGCCAGCATCACTTCACCCTTGGATTTACCGACCTCGTCATCGTGAAAATGACAAAATGTTTTCAGAAACACACAGCGGGACGTTTTTTTTACGGTATGAATACCGAATGTGCCGTAGAAGTGCTTCGCGTTAATCAGACTTTGAAAACCGGAATTAAGATTGGCAATCAAGAAATTCGAAAGCTGTTTTTCAAAAAACAAATCGGGATCGTAGTCGCCCAACTCCGGAATTAATCCATTTTTTATGCAATAACCCAAATGAACGTAAGCAATCTGGTTGTAGCAGATATTATATTCTACGGCATTGAAATGCCCGGTATCGTCGATGTAACAAGACTCCGGAATTGAAAACTCGCCATTCATCAGCATACCCTGAATACCCAAGTCTTCCTGCTGTTGAAAATACGCCTTTTTTAAGTACCGACAACTCTCCCGATAAGGCGTCAACACCGTTTTTACAAACGAAGCGTCAATATCCGTTAAACTGAGCGCTTCCCGCTCCGGCAATTCCAAAATAGAAGTCATTAGTTAATTCCCACATAAAAAGGCAAGTCGTCGTAAATCCCGATTCTGTAACTTTTGCTTTTCTCTCCGGGTTGTATGGATGACGCTTTGTGTACCAGGGGTCGGTTATCCCAGATAATCAGATCGCCCTCTTCCCAATAATGCGTGTGAATATGTTCCGGTTTTTCCGCAAAGTCGAATAAGGCCTGCATCACCCGTTCATTTTCTTCGTAACTCAGACCGGCCAGCTTGGTGGTAAAGCCGCTACTGATATATAGGATTTTCTCGCCCGTGACCGGATGTTGGATTACGGCCGGATGGTTAACCGGCGGGACTTCGTTGTGAATACGATCGAGCAATTCGGCAAGCGATTTGTCGATATCCGACGCTTGAACCTTATAGCGCATTTTACCTTCATGAACCGCGGTAGCCGTTTCGACGTAAGACCTGAGTTCATCCGGCAGTTTGCTGTAAACCGCCGCCATATCGATGTAAGAGGTTTCTCTCGCCGATTTGGGAAAAACCAACGGATAAATCGAAGTAAACGACAATGGATGCTTTTCGAAAGCGCAATCGGTGTGCCAATACCGCCCCGTGCCGGAAACGCCCAGTTTTTTGCCGTCCGCTTCGATCACATTCGACGAAACGAATACTTCCGGGTGATCAGGATGATGGTATTGAGGCTGGAAATACACTTGCGGACGACCGAGTTTCCGAGTGAATGCAACATATCTTTCGGCATTCAGCTCCTGACCGCGCAAGACCACCAATTTATTTTTATATATTAATTGTCTAATCAGCGCCAGTTCCGGCGCGTTTTCGGACAAACTATTGACATCCAAGCCAATAATTTCCGCACCGATTTTACCCTGTTTCGCTTCGTTAATTTCCAATCCCTTACTCTTAGTAATCATGCGCTACCCTTAATAATAGTAATGTTAATAGAACAAGTTTCGACCAAACTAACCGTATCGAATGTTAATTGCCGATACCCACGTAAAACGGCAAGTCATCGTAAATACCGACCCGATACATTTTGCTGGTTTCTCCCGGCTTGACGCCGGATGCCTTGTGTATAACCGAGCGGTTATCCCATATAATCAAATCGCCTTCTTCCCAATAGTGAGTATGCACGTGTTCGGGACGTTCGATAAAATCAAATAGCGCCGTCAACGCGCGCTGATTTTCCTCGTGAGTCAATCCTGCGATTTTTGTCGTAAAGCCGCTACTGATGTAAAGCGAAAACTCACCGGTTACCGGGTGCTGAATAACGGCGGGATGCTCGACCGGCGGCACCTCGCTATTAATCCTATCGAGAAGCTCGGCCAGCGATTTATCGATATCGGACGCTTGAACTTTGTATCGTAATTGCCCCGCATGGATATAGATTTTATCGTCGACATACTGTCTTAAATCCGTAGGCAGATTTTCCAATACCGTTACCATATCGATGTAAGAGGTTTCCCTAGACATTTTCGGGAAAATCAAGGGATAAACCGAGGTAAACGACAAGGGGTTCTTTTCGAACGCGCAGTCGGTATGCCAATATTTTCCGGTACCGGAAACGCCGATTTTGTTACCGTTTTGGTCCGGCACATTCGAAGAAACAAATATCTCGGGATGATCCGGATGATGATATTGCGGCTGAAAATAGACTTGCGGCCGCCCAAGTTTACGGGCGAATGCAACGTATTTTTGTTCATCCAATTCCTGATCGCGCAGTACAACCAGTTTATTCTTGTAGATCAAGCTACGAATCATGCCCAGTTCCGGCGCGTCATCCGCCAACCCATTGATATCCAGGCCACGGATTTCGGCGCCTATTTTTCCGGATTTTGATTCGATCACTTCCATTTCCAAGGTCTCAACGCTCATACATACTCTCCTCTAACCAAAGGTGAAGGTTTTATAAATTTCCCGGCGGATAACAGTTCATAAAATGCTCCGCCAATACGCCTTAACGAAACCCGGTCGCGGCGGAAATCCGCCTCGAGCTAATTGACTTGCCGAGCTTGGCTAGCCCAATAAGGCATTCTCAATTCCCGTTTTAATATTTTTCCGCTCGGGTTCCGAGGCAGCTTTTCGAGAAAATCGATCGACTTTGGCGCCTTGAAGTCGGCGATTCGATTTCGGGTAAAGTTAATCAGTTCGCGCGCCTTAATCGCTTGGCCAGGCCGCAATACGACAAACGCCTTGACGACCTCGCCCCAACGCTCGTCTGGTATACCGATGACCGCTGCTTCGGTGACAGCTTCGTGCTCGCACAGCGCCGCTTCTATTTCGGCGGGATAAATGTTTTCGCCGCCGTAAATAATCATGTCCTTGATCCTGTCGCAGATATACAAATAGCCTTCCTCGTCGAAGTAACCGGCGTCTCCGGTTCTAATCCATCCACCTTCGGACAGGCACTCCCGGGTTGCCTCGTCGTTGTTCCAATAACCAATCATGTTAGCGGGCGACTTAATCGAGATTTCGCCGACCGCATTAGCCGGCAAGGCATTTCCTGATATATCCGATACGCGTATTTCCACACCGGGCAAAGGTCTGCCCGCGGATTCTTGACGTTTTGGATGTGCCGGCGAGTGATCTTCGGGGCGCAGGCAAACCGCCATATTGCCGGTTTCGGTCATACCGTAGATTTGGAAAAATCCGCAGTTGAAACGCTGCATCGCCTTTTGCAGCAACGCAGGCGCGATGGGCGATCCACCGTATAAAAAACCCCGTACCGACGATAAATCGGTGGTTTCGCAAGAAGGTTCCGCCAAAGTGGTTTGAATCATCGCGGGTACCATCGGCACTTTGCTAATCCGGTGACGTTCGATCAGTTCCAACACCTTCCAAGCAATAAACGTATCGATAATAAAACCTTGCGCGCCGGCGATGAAGCCCTGAATCGCCCACCAAATTCCGCCCATGTGAAATTGCGGCAGTGAAATCAGCAATTTGTCGTCCGGATTCAAGTTCATCCAATGATCGCCTTGCTCGCGCATTCCCTGCATCAATCTAAAGAACGAATAATTCGGCAGTTGCACGCCTTTTGGATGGCCGGTAGTGCCGCTGGTATACATTTGCACAACGACTTCATCCGGCGAATAAGTCAGACCGACGCCATTCGGCGAAAATTGATCCCGCCAATTTTGAAAACTCGAATAACCCTCGAATTCGCCATCCAATACGATAATCTTGCGTAAACTCGGCAATTCGCTTTTCACGGCCCCGATTCTTTCTAGTAACTCCCGAGAGATAAACAAAATCTCGGCGTTGCCGTGCTGCAGAATGTAATGAATTTCCTGCGGGGTCAGCCGCCAGTTAATTCCGATTAAAACCGCTCTGGCTTTTGCGCAACCGAATAGCACTTCGTAGCTATTAATACTGTCCTTGCTCAATATCGCGATTCGCGCCCCAGGCTCTATCCCGACAGCTAACAGACCCGCCGCTACTTGATTAGCCCGTTGATCGAATTCGCGAAACGTCAAACTCTGGTCTTCGAATACAAAGGCAATTGAATCCCCCTGGTATTGCGCTTGCCATGTAGAGATTTCGGCGAGAGTTTGAGGCGACGTTAAGATCATGGTTATCTATGCAGCAATAAGATTGCTTCAACTAAATGCAACAAACGCGCCACTTAGAAAAACAAGAAACAACCGAGCCATCATCAAAAATATAACCAATTGAAAATTAGTGTATTTTTTTAAATAAAGACAACCAAAAACCCCTATGTTCGCCTAGCAAAACCGTAAAATGGGTTTGCTGAAATGCTTTGCGAATCGACTAGTAAAAAAAGTAAGTGATTTCACCTGTTTTTATTGCGTTAAAACACATAGCTTAAGAAACCTCGCCGAGCGTTTGAACCCTTCAACCTACCGCCTTATTCAACGCGACGCTCACAAAACCAGGATAATCGACGAATTGCGTCGCGGTCTGGCACCGCACCCTATCGCGATGAGACACTGATGCGTCGCGTTTTGTACTCAACGCCTATCGGCCGACAACACAGAGTGAACTGCCCCGGGAATTTCGAAGGCCCATTGATGCGAGTCATACCGGCTTAACTAACTCAGAAAGGTGTTGCCGGAGAAGAGGTAAATGACCAACCGAAAAGAGATGGACGAAACATACGCCGCCAGCCGTTGCAGCTGCGGCGCTTTGTCAGTGGGTGAAGCTGATTATTGGCAGGCGAGTCTTTTGTTAATCGTCATCCTTCCGGAGGAAAACTCCCGCCATTTGTTCCGCTCTTTGCAAAAGAGGGCTGGAGAGATTTTCCAAATATATCCCCTTCGATCCTCATTTTGAAAAGGCGGAAGAACCTCAATAAACGATATTGGGCAAACCCAATTCGCATTTTGGCGTTTTCAGCGCCTGACCGGACTGGATATCAAACCCGTTAATTGAAACCAAATCCGCCCGTGGGCGCCTGGTAAGACTCGCTAGCCAAATGTTCCTGGTAAATTTGTTGCGCCTGATCGTCCAAGGGAAAACGTTCCAGCGCCCGCTGCGCGACGGCTTTCACCGCCGGGTCCTCATCCGGATTTTGCAACGTTGCCAGCAACGGCTCGCGCACGCTGTCGTAAGCAAACTCGCCATTGCCCATCGCGGCGATCACCCAACGTCTGACATCGGGATCGGCATCGTTGACCCCTTCGGCGAAAATCCGCTGGGCATCCGGATCGCTACCCGCCAAAGTGGACAGTACTTGCAGGCCGTTCAGCCGCAGTTGCGGATCGCCGCTGCCGACAAACGGATAAACCGCCTTAACGATTTCTTGTTGCTCGGCCGGCGAAGCACCTCCGCTTTGCTTAACCAAATTAGCCATGGCCGCCACCGCTAATTCCGAATTTGCCGCGCCGTCTCCGCGTAACACATCCAGCACACCGGCGCGGGTCGGAGAATCGTAACTCGCCGTCGCACCCAACAATTGCAGGGCATCCAGCCGTTGCTCCTCGGAACCTTTCCGCAATAACTGGACGGCCGCCGCTTTAAGCTTCGGCATGCCCACGGCGGCACCGGAGGTCGCCAAGGCCAAACTCAGGGTTTTGCCCAACGGCGTGCCGCTGAACTTCATAATGTGCGCCAACACTTGCTGCCGGGCGGCGGGGTCGGATTGGATCTGGGCCATGATCAGTTGAAATTCCTCGCCGTCCCGCAGCGCTTCGTAGCTTAGCCCTTGCCCAGCCTTGTCTTCCAATGCCACCAGCAACTGGCTTGTACTTTGAGTGTCGGCAACCTCGTCGGTGGAGGTGTCGTCGGAAAAATCCAGCCAGGCTTGCTCGTCGGTAAAGGTCCGGATTTTAGGCCCAAGCGGGTTAACATCCAGCAATTGGCTCAGCGGAGCAGTCGCCGAACCGGCCGGTTGCCCAGTCTGCGATTCAGGCCGATCAAACCCGGCACCCTTGAGCACATAAATCGACAAACACGCCACCAGGAAAACCGGAACAAAAAAAACACTGAATTTCCGCATGTCTAGTTTTAACTCCATCAAAGAACTCAACCCAAGCCAGATTGCCCGGCCCTAGCGGGCAGCAAGCGCCCCGCATCAATTTATTGTGGTCCCAGCTCCAGTGTGGGAACACAAAACAGACGCTCCTGCGTACCAAGCCGCACCACTAGAGAGGTACGGGATGCATTCCCACGCAGGTGCGTGGGCACGATAAAATCTATTCGACCCCGCCGAAAGAGTTCCCTGGCGGTTACCAACGAAGGCGATGGGAGCCTTAGCCACCCATCGCCCACCACGCTTTCAACGGTCGATATTGATAGCTTACTTCGATGGCGCGCTTATGATTGCTTACGACTCAGCCTATAGGGTGTGCCGCGCGTCGTTCAGCACGTCCCACGGCTTTGACGCTTAGCCGGCGCGGCCCCGCCTCTTAAGGCCTAGCAGCCCCAGCAAGCCGGTACCGAACAGCCAGACCGCTCCCGGCACCGGGACCGCCGGCGTAGAGGTAACATCGGGGTTGATGGAAAGGTGACCCAGAACCAAATTGACTTCTGGATCCCCAAGTTGAAAAAAGCTGGCCCACGAACTGTCCCCCCAAATGTAATCAGATTCCAGGGTCAGCATGCCTTGGGCATTAACGCCAAACACAGGGTTCAATAGCTGGAATGCCGTATATTTGGCTGTTTCCGCATGGCCGCTGGCACCTATATACCATCTATTAGTATCACCGCTTTGATATTCTCGAATATCAATACCCCGCAGCCAGAGCGTACCGCCAGGCGCAGCAAAGTCGCTGGCAAAGCGCAAGGAACCGCCCAAGCTAATGTAATGGACAAAATCCGGAAAGTCGGGATCGCTATAACCCATGCCGTCGGCCATCAACGGCCCGTACGAACCCGGCGCATACCCTGCCCCCCAACCAGGATCCAACCCCGGCGAATCGGCCGATTCCACCGGCATCGCCCAGCCGCCAACCGGCTGCTCGAGTGGCACTCGCTGCGCTGGGTCGTCAATCCGCCAAGCCGCGATAGCTTCCGGCGTGGACTGGCCACGCTGAATAGATCGATCCGAGGCGGTTATCGAATTGGGAATTTCGGACGGCACCTCGTTGCCAACGAACAATTGCGGATAAAAGAAGCGGTTGCCGTAGGTGTTGGAGGTGGGCTCCATGGCACCATTATTTAACGGAATACCGTGTATATCGCTTCGAAACCACTCGCTTTTCATCGTCGCCCAGACCTGCTGGTCATAAGTCAAGTAAGCCATACCGCCGATAGTGCCGTTCAAGGTGCTGGCGTCAGCGGGCGCGGATAGAATCATCAACGCGGCCAGGTTGACGGAAAGCAGGGTTATTTTCTTAACGTTAGGTAATTGTTTTTTCATGCGGTTCTTCCTGAATATCAAATTTTTTTATCTTTACTGTTACCGGAAAACCATCAGGGGCGGCGAAAGGCTTTCCCTGATGCTTATCAACGAAGGCGAAGGTAGCCTTAGTCACCCATCGCCGCCCACGCTTTCAATGGTTAATATTGATGGGTTACTTCGATGGTGCCTATGATGGCTTGCGACTCAGAGCCTGTTGGCGCCGGCGAACCATACACAGCCGGAGTGCCGGATTTTGTCGAGGTTGGAGTGGTGTAAGTACCGCTACCGGTCAACATGGTCATGTTATTGACTGAATCGGCCGTATATTGCCACCAATTGGCACCATTGGCCGGCGCTACATTGATACCGTAGAAGTCATCGCAAACCGTTCCTGTCTTCGTCCCTTTAAAGCATCTTCCCCAATCGGTTCCATCGGTATCAGTGCTGGAATTGGCAAAGCGCAAATTGGCTTTCAACGTCAAGGTGGTTCCGGACAGCGAGGTATAGACTTCGGTCAGTTTGAAAAGAGTATTACCCGTCAAATACTCTTTCAACACCCAAGTGCCGTTGCCCCCCCCCGTATTGCCCGTATTCTCCAGGGAAAGCTTACCCCATCTGAGCGATAACGCAGGGTTTTGAAATGCGCTACGCACCTTCAACACCCCTGCTAAACCGATTATGCCCGTTGAAGCGTTATTCCATGTAGAGACTTTATTTCCGGTTTGAAACGTAGTGGTGTAATTGGGTGTCGCCGAGGTCGCACAGACCACAGGCAAAGTCTGAGCATTGTAGGTCGTCGTGCCCGCAACCACCGCAGCTCCGCCGGTACCGGTGCTCGGTGTGGCATTATTCAGAGTGGAGTAGCTGAAAGCATTATCGGCAAGAAATGCATTGAGATAGATAAAACGTTTACCGTAATCCACCCCTCCCCAAAGCGCCTGCCCCGTATCCGAGTCCGCAGACGGTAGCGTCAGGCCACCGGCCCTGCCCCCACCCGCCATCGTCGCTAAAGCGGTTTTATGCAAGGTGAGCGTGGCGTTATTACCCGTCGTACACGCCGCATTCGCCTCCATCGCCGTCAACGCACTGGATAGCGCGGTTAAAGCGAATATTCCTACTTTGATTTTATTGCTTTTTTTCATTTATAACTCCCGGTTTTGAATAACCTGCTCGCTTGCGCGCGGATTATCAAAATAATTTAAACAGCTTTAAATAAAATCAGCATTAATCGGCATTTTAAAGACAGAACCCTTAATCGTTCAAAAAACACCTCTAACACTCTCTTTGGCTTTTTTCGAGCCGGGCGCATCTTCAAGCGAGAATAAACAATTCGCAATGAGACAAATTGTCGCAGGACAAATTATCTCAGCCATAATATCGATACTGTGTTAAATAACTATTTTATATACCGCAATTTCGGTCGATTTTACGGCATATGCCGCAATTACCAATGACAGGCGAATTTTTGATTATGAAAATATTTTTTACCCCCAACAACTTCTGAAACAAGCTAACGCCAAAAACGATGCCCTGGCGGATGAATCGTGATCGTCTCTTCGACCCGATTCTGCTGGAATAGTCGAATTGTAGACAACCGGCCTCAACTGGTTAACGCAGCTTAAGAGCTAATGTTTATTATTCAATGACGACTTTTCAGACTTGAGGAAGGCGGCGATTTATTTAAATTTAAATTGAAATCAATACTTACCGCTTTACTGAATGATATTAATAACAGGACGCCAAACTCGGAAATCAGCAAAAACGAGTGAAGCGTTAAACCGTTTAATACAATAAAACACCCATTTACATTAGCAGCGTTTTAACTATTAATACTGAGTTTTATATCACCATTCCTGGAATAACACCATTCCCTATATTTCAAGGAAATGGCCTTTTTGATAATGGTAGTGGCATCAAGAAAAGACGCGCATGCAGCCAAGGCCGTTAATTGAAGCCAAACCCGCCCGTAGGCGCCTGGTAAGATTCGCTAGCCAAATGTTCCTGGTAAATTTGTTGCGCCTGTTCGTCCAAGGGAAAACGTTCCAGCGCCCGCTGCGCGACGGCTTTCACCGCCGGGTCCTCATCCGGATTTTGCAAGGTTGCCAGCAACGGCTCGCGCACGCTGTCGTAAGCAAACTCGCCATTGCCCATCGCGGCAATCACCCAACGCCTGACGTCTGGATCGGCATCATTGACCCCTTCGGCGAAAATCCGCTGAGCATCCGGATCGCTACCCGCCAAAGTGGACAGTACTTGCAGGCCGTTCAGCCGCAGTTGCGGATCGCCGCTGCCGACAAACGGATAAACCGCCTTAACGATTTCTTGTTGCTCGGCCGGCGAAGCACCTCCGCTTTGCTTAACCAAATTAGCCATGGCCGCCACCGCTAATTCCGAATTTGCCGCGCCGTCTCCGCGTAACACATCCAGCACACCGGCGCGGGTCGGAGCATCGTAACTCGCCGTCGCACCCAACAATTGCAGGGCATCCAGCCGTTGCTCCTCCGAGCCTTTCCGCAATAACTGAACGGCCGCCGTTTTAAGCTTCGGCATGCTCACGGCGACACCGGAGGTCGCTAAGGCCAAACTCAGAGTTTTGCCCAACGGCGTGCCGCTGAACTTCATAACTTGCGCCAACACTTGCTGCCGGGCGGCGGGGTCGGATTGGAGTTGGGCCATGATCCGTTGAAATTCCTCGCCGTCCCGCAGCGCTTCGTAGCTTAGCCCCTGCCCGGCCTTGTCTTCCAATGCCGCCAGCAACTGGCTCGTGCCTTGAGTATCGGCAACCTCGTCGGCAGACGTGTCGTCGGAAAAATCCAGCCAGGCTTGATCGTCGGTAAAGGTCTGGATTTTAGGCCCAAGCGGGTTAACGTCCAGCAATTGGCTCGGCGGAGCAGTCGCCGAACCGACCGGTTGCCCTGGCTGCGGTTCGGGCCGATCAAACCCGGTGCCCTTGAGCACATAAATCGACAAACATGCCAACAGGAAAACCGGCACAAAAAAAACACTAAATTTCCGCATGTCTAGTTTTAACTCCATCAAAGAACTCAGCCTAAGCCCGATTGCCCGCGACCTGCCGGGCAGCAAGCGCGCCGCGTAATTTATTGTTTGTATTGTTCCCACGCTGGAGCGCGGCAACGATAAAAAATTGCCATTTTCTCCGGCGGCAATGCCGTTAAGCTTGCCTCCCCTTTGGAAAAGCACCCGAAGGAGATTGAAGGGGCAATACCGTTAAGTTAAAGCTCTTCCCCCTTTGAAAAAGGGGGATCGAGGGGGGTTTATTTAAAAAATCTCCCTCAGCCTCTCTTTGAAAAAGAGGAGAGCAGGTCGACGCGTGGGAACAATAAATGACGGCGGCTGGCGAAACCAGTAAGCGGGCAGTACCGTTAAGTTAGGGCACGACCTGCTGTGGAGGTTGTCGTAAAAGGTAGATTGGGCGGATCGCAATGACGTCCAACATTTCGATTTTGGCTTTTACGACGGCCTCCCTTAATCAACGGCGGTGCCAGCGCTGCTTGGTCCATCGCCCTCGATCAACACTAACGTTTAACCGACACCGCCGCGCCGTTTCAAGCCCAGCAAGCCAACTACACCGGTACCGAACAACCAAACCGCGCCGGGCAGCGGCACCGGCGCGGTATCGGCCACGTCGCCGTCGCGGACGGCCCAGGCGTTAAAGAACGTGCCGCCAAAAGAATACGGGTCGCCCTTATTTTGATAACTATTGCCACCGTCATAAGGACTGAAAACCTCCGCCATAGCGGGGTTCTTGGCGAATTCGCCCGACGCCCAGTAACCGAACCCACCAACCTGAATGTTTTTGAACAGGTCATAATTGGCGTTATGCACGGCATCCAGCGGCTGTCCCAATTCACCGCCCAGTTCGCCCAAAAACAAATGTCCCATCTCGCTTTGGACGTTTTTGGCACTAGCGGTTGGCAAGCGCCAATCGCTATAGCCGCCGTAATCCAGGTTTTGCGCCCACGCCGTCGCCCCATACCAGCTCAGTTGGCCGGCATCGGCATTGAAGTCGCCGGCGGCGAGGTTGTAATGGCCGCTGTTGGCTGGCGTGTCGCTGGTGTTGGGGGTGTCGTTAATGGTACCGACGTTGGCGATGATCTGGTTGACCAGGTTGGGGTTGGCGGCGGCCTGGGTTTGAAACAGGTTGGCGTCGGCCACCCAGGTGAGGTTGCGGTCGGTGTCGTAGACCATGGTGCCGCCGGCCCGGCTGAGCAAGGCGGCCTGGCCGCTGGCTGACAGGGTGAACAGCAAGGTGGCTGTCAAGGGTTTTAACAGTTGCATATGCGTTTTTCCTTTTTCGTTAAAATTTTAAGTGTCGCGTCTAGTCAAGCGGCTTTGCGCCGTTTGGCGCCCAGCCAGCCCAAGCCGCCGGCAAACAGCCAAACGGCGGATGGCAGCGGCACCGGCGCGGTTCCCGCCACGTCGCCGTCGCGCACCGCCCAGGCATTCAGGTATTCGTCGCCCTTGACGCCGTAGCTTTGGTAGCCCTCCGGAACGCTGGCACCCCGTGGAAAGGCCGACTTAAAGTAACCGGCGAACTCCGGAAACGGCCCGAACTCGGCGTCCAGCCAGTATTGTGGGGTGTGGTAACCGCCGCCCTGCACCGACGGATAGTTGCTAAACAGGTTGTAATCCGGACTGGTGGCGTAGTCGGGGTCCAAACTGCCCAGTTCTTGGTATAAATGGTTCATTTCGCTACCGCCGATACCAAATCCGGACTCCGCCGTGCCGTAATTCGGCAAACGCCAGTCGCTGAAACCGCCGTAGCTGAGATTTTTGGCCCAGGCCTTGGCACCGTACCAGGTCATCCGGCCGTCTTCGGCGTCGAAGTCGCGGGCGGTCAGCGAATGGTAGCCGCTGCCGGCCGGGGAATCGTAGTCGTTGGGGGTGTCGTGGATGCCGCCGACATTGGCGATGATCTCGCTGACTAGATTGGGATTGGCCGCCATTTGGGATTTGATCAGGTTGGCGTCGGCCAGCCAGGTTACATTGAGTTCGGTGTCGTAGACCATGGTGCCGCCGGCCCGGCTGAGCAAGGCGGCCTGGCCGTTCATGGACAGGGCCAGCAACGCCGCGGCGCCTAGGATTTTAATGGTTTGCATATTCGTGCTCCTTGAATGATCGCGAGGATGGGTCAGACGGCGGAAATGTTAGCGATGCGCCGCTTGACGCCAATCAAGCCCAGCAGCGCGCTGCCGAACAGCCAAACCGCACCGGGTAACGGTACGCTGGAAACCGGCGCGCCTGAGCGATTGGGATTGATGGAAAGGTGGCCCAGGACTTTGTTGCCGTCTTCGGATGTACTGCCGTCTACATTTCTAAAACCAAAGAACGCTCCCCAGGCGGTCTGCCCCCATTTGTAATCGGCTTCCAAAGTCATCCGGCCTTGGGCGTCGACCCCGAAGAGAGGATCGATCAATTCGAATACCGTTGCATTAGCTTGAGCCGGGGTGCTGGCAGCCAGATACCATTTATAATTTGGATCGTCGGCATCAGGCTGCCCTTGCTCCCTCAATTCCAACCCGCCAAACCACAACGAGCCACTTTGGCCAAAAAAGTCGCTGACCATCCTAAATCCACCGCCCAGGCCAATCACCGAACGGATAAGCACGCCACCATGATTTACCGGATTGGGATCGTAGCGGGTTTGACTGTAACCATCGCCCCAGTCAATCGGCAGCCCAGCATCCACTGGGTCCACCGGCATCGCGAAGCCGCCCTCAGGCTGGGCCAAAGGCTTGCGCTGCGCCAAATCGAAAATCCGCCACTGCTCGACCGCTTCCGGGTAGGGATTGCCTCTAACGACGATGAAGTCGTCGGACGCAGTGCCGGAAGCCACTATCAAAGCGGACTGGCGATAGTCGCGGAAGAGCTGCGGATAAAAGAAGCGGTTGCCGTCGGTGTCCGAGGTGGGATCGGGCGTGCTCTTCAGATCGACGCCGTGCACGTCGCTACGCTTGCCCGAGCTCTTCATCGTCGCCCAGGCAGCTTGGTCATAGGTGAAATAGGCCATGCCGCCGATGGTGCCGTTCGGCAGATCGGCTTGCGCCGGCGAGGCTGCCGCCAACGCCAGCGCGGCGGCCAGGGGTTTCAGGTTTGCGGGATAGATTTTCATGAGTTTTTCTTGAAATTATTGTTTTGGGGTAAACCAGCCGGAATTTTTTGGAGTTATGTCCTGAAAAACCACCAGGGTAGGCGGAGCTTTCCCTGGTGGTAAACTTCAAACGAAGGCGATGGACAGACGTCTATCGCCAGTGAAGTATCGGCAATTAGTACGTATAGGTCACTTCGATGGTGCCGACCAGGGCTTGAGACTCGCTGCCGGTTGGCCGTGGACTACCGTAGAGGGCCGGCGTGCCGGTTTTAGTCGAAGTTGCTGTCGTATAGGTGCCGGTTCCGGTCAGCATGGTTTGATTGTTGTAGGTGGCGGTGCTTGTTTGCCACCAGTTGACGCCGGTACCGATGGTGTCGCCAGGGTCGCCGTTATTACAAGTAGAGCTAAACGTACCCTTAATACAACTACCCCAGTCTGTCGGTCCGGCGGCATCGGCGAAACGCAGATTACCTTTCAGCGTCACCGTGGTGCCCGATAGAGTTTCCGTCGCCTCGGTCAGTTTAAACAGCGTTTGTGGCGTACCTGTCATGGCTGCGACCAAATTATCTTTAACCACCCATTTGCCAGCGACTTTTTCTAGAGATAGTTCTCCCCATCTAAGAGATAAACTGGGGTTTTGGAAGGCGCTTCTTACTTTGAACACACCCGCCAAGCCAATCTTTCCCGCACCTGTACCAGCGTTATAGGTCGAGACGATATTGCCGGTTTGGAAAGTAGTTGTGTAATTAGGTGTAGCGGACGTGGCGCAGACCACAGGCAGGGTTTGTGTTGGATAGGTGTCTGTACCGGCAAGCACGCCGGTTCCGCCAGTGGTCGTGACAGGCACGGTGTTACTCAAGGTGCTGTAACTGAACGTGCTATCCGCCAAAAATGTATTGAGGTAGATATAGCGCTTGCCGTAATCCACGCCACCCCAGAGCGCTTGTCCGGAACTGACATTCGAGACCGGCAAGGTCACGCCGCCAGGCCTGCCGCCGCCGGCTATCGTTGCCAGTATGGCTTTATTCAACGTGATGGTCGCGGTTTTACCCGTCGCACACGCCGCATTCGCCTCCATCGCCGTCAACGCGCTGGATAGCGCGGTTAAAGCGAATATTCCTACTTTGATTTTATTGCTTTTTTTCATTTATAACTCCCGGCTTTAAATAACCTGCTCGATTACGGCGGGTTACCAAACTAATTTAAACAATTTTAAATAAAATCAGCATTAATCGGCATCTTAAAGACAGAACCCTAAATCGTTCAAAAACACCTCTAACACTCTCGTTGGCTTTTAGAGCCGGGCGCATCTTCAATCGAGAATAAATAATTCGCAATGAGACAAATTGTCGCGCGGCGATTTGTCGCATACCGACTAAAAATCTGTGTTAAATAACTAGTTTATTTCACCAAAAAGTTAATATTTTTTATGGCATATCACGCAATTTTTAGCGCCTTGCGGCATATGCCATACCGTTTAATATTAAATTTATTTTTCGGTCGAACATGCCTAGCGCTAAAAAAACGCCGACAAGTACCACATGGAGCCGGAGAAAAGCGAACCTTAAAACATAAGCCGACAACCGCCGAGATCAGAATGACTATTCGGATTGATCCGGTTCTATACACCATGTACGATGCTCTACTGCCGGCTTAGGACGAACAGCTTTTAGCCCGCCATGCACACTAGATATTGTCGTTACCGGCGCCCAGCCGCCTAGCGACACCCAACTAAAATCAAGAACAATTGCTGAGCTTAAAAGCTAATTTTTTTCGCGAAAATTCAGCATCGATTCTTAATCTGCCAGCTGTTATGAATTTAAAGCCGCGATTGATGACTTTCAAAAATTTAACTACAATTCAGCCGCACGCTTTTTTCAGAGCGAGACCCATCCAGGATGGTTATAATCACCTCATCATTTATTACGAAAAAACTTTCCCGCTTTAAATAAGCGCTTATTCAATTATTCGTTTTTTATAGTTTTCTTGAGAAACCATGAATGCCAATCGATCATTTACAAACGCTTGCGCGTTGGCTGCTTTTATATTCATTCCGTTTTTAAGCGGTACCTGTCATTCGGAGTCGTTGAAAAACATGGAACCTAACGCCATGCCGACCGCGGTCGGCGAACGCGCCTATTCGGCAACCATTCGGCGCACCAGTTACGGTGTTCCGCACATCTCCGCCCCGGATCTACCCGGCGCCTGGTTCGGCCAAGGCTATGCGATGGCCGAAGACCGGATTTGCGTATTGCTGGATCAAGTCATCAAAGTGCGCGGCCAACGTTCGCGTTATTTCGGCGCCGGCGATTACGAAGCTAACGTCGAAAGCGATTTTGCTTACCGACATCTGCGTTTAGTGGCCGATGCGGAAAAGAAATTGGCCGGCTTACCCGCGGATATTCAAGACATGCTGGCCGCGCATGCCGCCGGCATCAACCGTTTTCTGGCTGTCGCCGATTCCGGTAAATTGCCCGGCGCCTGCCGCGATCCGAAGCGGCACGTGACGGTTACGTCAGCTGATTTATTGGCGATTGCCACCGATTTCAGCATTTTTTTAAGCGGCCGGTTTCTGACATCCTTCCTGAGTAGCGCCCAACCGCCGCAAGCCAACGGCGCGCCGGTATCGGCACCGCCCGCGGTCCCGGCCGACTCGGCAAAGCCCGGCAGCAACGGCTGGGCGATCGGCGGCGATTTGAGCGAGTCCGGCCACGGCCTATTGCTGGCCCAACCGCATTTTCCGTGGGAAGGCGCATTGCAGGCTTGGGAGTCGCACGTCACGGTGCCGGGCAAACTCGACGTCTACGGCATCACCGTCCCCGGCGTACCGAACACGCTGGTCGGCTTCAATGCCGCAGTCGCCTGGACCTTGACCGTAACGACGTCGCCGAAAGCCACGCTCTACCGATTAGCGCTGGATCCGGGCGATCCAACTCGCTATCGTTACGACGACGGAATCAAGGCGATGGAATCGACCGATTACACGATAGAGGTGCTGAACGGCGCGGGCATATTGGAACCCAGAACCCGCAAGCTGTGGCGCAGCCACTACGGACCGATCCTGTCTATTCCGGCCGCCTTGACCGGCGGCATGGCCGATCTGGCATGGAATAATCAGCACGTTCTGACTTACCGCGACGCCAATATCGACAACGATTCGATGCTCGCCCAATTTTTCGACATGGCCAAGGCAACGAACTTGGACGGCCTGATCGACGCCCACCGGCGTTGGGCCGGTAGCGTACCGTTCTCGAACACCATCGCCACGTCCGTGGAAGGCAAAGCTTGGTACGCCGACAGTTCGCCGGTACCGCATTTGTCGCCGGCCGCGTTGCAGGCCTGGCAACAGGCCAAGCAAAGCGATCCGGGCGTCGCGGCGCTATACGCGTTTCACGGCATCTATTTGCTGGACGGCAGCACATCGCGCGACGAATGGCTTAACGACCCGGCCGCCCGCAAGCCGGGCTTGCTACCGTTCGAGCGCGCGCCGCAACTGCTGCGTAGCGATTTCGTGTTCAACGCCAACGACAGCCACTGGCTGAGCAATCCCAAGCAGCCGCTGGAAGGCTTTTACGCGCTGTACGGCGACGAGCGTCTGCCGCCGTCGCTGCGGACCCGGATGAACGCGCTGGCCTTGACCCGGCAAAACGCTAAATTTTCGTTGCAGTCGGTCAAGGAGGCGGCCTTGTCAAACCAATCGCTGGCCGGCCGCTTGTTCAGAACCGCCCTGGTGGAACGTTGCCGCGCCGCCAAATCGGTCAAAATCGGCACCGAGCGCGTCGATTTGAGCCAAGCGCGCCGAATACTGGCCAACTGGGACGAACGCTTCGATTTGGAAAGCCGCGGCGCGGTGTTGTTTCGCGAGTTTCTGAGCACGTTTCGCCCGGAAGCCGGCGGCCACGAAGATACGATGATGTCGGCCAAGGACAAGATCTTTGCCCGGGCCTTCGACCCGGCCGCGCCGCTCACGACGCCCGACGGCCTCGCCCCCGCGCCGAAACACGGTCCGGACCCGGCGCTGCTGGCGCTGGGCAAGGCCGTGCAGACGCTGCGGCAAGCCGGCATCGCATTGGATGCCAAATTGGGCGATCTGCAATTCAGCCAGAAAAACGCCGCCAAGATTCCTATCCACGGTGGTCAAGGCCAGGAAGGCATTTTGAACATGGCGGCTTACAGCGGCTCGAACGACACCTTGCTACCGGGTACCCAACGGGGAAAAGTGCTGAATCCGGCCACCGGTTTGACCGACCAAGGCTACGTGGTCAATTACGGCACCTCGTTTTTGCTGGCGGTCGAATTAACGCCGCAAGGCCCGCATGGTCAAGCGGTGCTGGCCTTCTCGCAATCGACCGACCCCGAGTCGCCGCATTTCGCGGACCAGACTGAATTGTTCTCCAAGAAAGGCTGGCGACCTTGTTTGTTCCGGGACGCCGATATCGAAGCCGATCCGAGCGTGCGGCGTTACCAAGTAGCAACGCCGTAACACCGGTCCTACCGTCTTCGAGGCGGAGTGGTGTCGCCTCTATGCCCGATGGGCGCCAACGAACGGCGGAGTACAAACCTCGGCTTGTACTCCAAACCGCTAGCCGGGCCGCGCACAACCCAGCTCATCGATTATTCCTAGCCGCTCAATCGCGCCATTTCACGCGCTGTCTGAGTCAAATAACGTAGTTTAGTGATTCGGACACCCTTCGAGAGTCCGGAAGCCTTGCTATTCGGTACCTTTCGCTTGGCTTGGTAATTGCTTGCGGGCGTAAGCGGCGCGATTTTTTTCAGCTCCCCCCGGCAACACCCGCGCCTTCAGACACCTAAAAACTTAACCGCCGAAATCGATTCCCCACTTTCGGCAGCGGCGCAATGGAGTAGCGATGGAAAAATTGTTCGACAGTCTGAACGGATATTTTGCCGGAGTCCCGACACGGGTGATACGGTTTAAATGGTGGATTTTGCTGTCAACCCTCGCGCTAACCCTGTTTTTGCTATTCGGGGCGCTGACCCGCACCAGCATTAACACCGCCGCGAACAGCTTTCTGGATAGAAGCGACCCGGCCATCGTCGCGTTGGATAAGTTTCGCCGCCAGTTCGGTAGCGACGACTCGGTGTTTTTGGTTTACCGGGCCAAGGACGGCAACGTCTTCTCGCGGCGTTCGTTGGCCGCCTTGCAAACCTTGACCGACGACTTGGAAAACTGGCGTGAACTCGGCGACAAGGTCAAGGATGCCGGCGGACAGACCGCGAACTTGGACGAACTGCGCCATATTCGCCGGGTGCAGTCTTTAAGCAACATCCGGGTGCAGAGCGCGGACGGCGATACCCTGCATTCCAACCACTTGGTGCCGCGCCATTTGCCCGACAATCCAGCCGAATTGGCCGAAATCAAAGCCAAGGCCCTGGCGCAAAAAGACTATCGCTTGGCGTTTTACTCGCCGGACGGCCAATACGCGGCGGTGTTGATCCAAACCGATTTCGGCGCGATACCGGTCAAGGACTACGTGCCCAAGGTCAACGCCGACGGCGTGGCCTTGGACGACAGCTTCGGCGATGTGGCCGGCGGCGCCGAAACCTTGAAGTTCGACGACAGCGCCGAAGTGCAGGCCATTCAATACGAGAAGGTCGATAATTTTGTTTACGCCCGCTTCGTCAAGGCCTTGAAAGCGGTGTACCAACGCTACGACAACGACTTCGAATTTTATTCGGTCGGTTATCCGCCGCTGATGGAATTCGTTCAGCAAGTGCTGCAGCAATCGGCCGGTTTGAATCTGGGCATGATACTGATCAACGTGGTACTGCTGTGGGTGCTGTTCCGCTCGTTCAGCGCGGTGCTGTGGCCGGTGTTGATCGTGTTGTTCAGCATCGTCTGGGTCACCGGCGCGGTCGCCTGGGCCGGCAAGAGTCTATCGACGATGATCAGTCTGACCGTGATGCTGGTGTTCGTTTGCTGCATGGCCGATTGCATCCACGTCATCAGCATTTACCAAGCGCGCCGCCAGCAAGGCGACCACCACCGGCAGGCGCTCTCGGATGCCTACGCCACCGCCGGTTTGCCGATGTTGATAACCAGCATCACCAATATGACCGGTACCTTTTCGCTGATTTCGTCCGAGCTTTATCCGATCCGGGTGTTCGCCGCGATGTCCACCTTGGGCGTCGGCTTGGCCTACTTATTTTCGGTGGTGTTGCTGCCGATCCTATTGGATTTCTGGCATCCCGGCGTGGCCGACGCATCGGTCAAACCAGGCTGGCCGCGCCGTATCGCGAATCGTTGGCTGGCACTGTCTACCGCGACCCGCTCGGTCTGCACCATTGCCTACGTCGGCTTGGTCATGCTGGCCTTGGGCTTGAGCGTGGGCGGCTATATCGCGCTGATTTCGGTATTGACTTACGCGGTGATCCGCGGCCAGAAACGTTTGTTGAGCGCCGTGCCGCGCTTGGCCTCGCGGCAATTTCGGCTGTCCTTGCTGTTGTTCGGCGCGTTGGTGGCGGCCTGCTGGTACGGCGAAAGCCGGCTGCGCATCGACTCTAACGTCACCGAACTGACCCGCGAAGGCAGCGCCATCCGGGTCGCCTACCAAACCGCCGACGGCAAGATGGCCGGCACCCAAAACATGGAAATCATGCTGGATACCAAAACGGCGGACGGCATTCTCGACCCGAAAATCCTGACCCGCATCGATAGCCTACAACAAAAAATCGCCGAAAAATATCCGGACAAGGTCAGCCGGACGTATTCGTTGGCGAATCTGGTCAAGGATACATACCGGGTTTTGAACGAAGACCGGCCGGAGTTTTACCGTATCCCGGATTCCCAAACGATGGTGGCGCAATTGTTGTATCTGTTCAACAGCGTCAATCCGGCCGATCGGCGCGGCATCGTGTCCGACGACTATAGCCAGTCGCATATCAGCGTCAACGTGTACAGCGCCGGTTCTTCGCAATATCAAGCCTTCTTCGACGAAGTGAACCGGGAAATTGCACAAGTGTTCGGCGACGTGAAGAACGAGTTTCCCGATCTGGAAGTCACCTTGACCGGCACGGTTCCGCTGGCGATGCGCACCCAGGCCATCATCGCCCATTCGCAATACGACGGCTTTTTGTTGGCGCTGGGCGTCATCAGCGTGATCATTTTCCTGACGCTGGGTTCGGTGCAGGCCGGTTTGCTGTCGTTGATTCCCAACGTGATTCCGGCCTTGTTCACTTACGGCCTGATGGGCTTGCTGGACATACCGCTCGATACCGACACCTTGCTGTTGGCGCCGGTCATCATCGGCTTGGCGGTGGACGACACCATCCATTTCATGACCCATTACCGACAGGCGCTGATCAAGACCCGGCACATGGCCGAAGCCTTGCGGGAGACGATAGAGGAAGTCGGCCCATCGATACTGTTTACCGGCATGGTGTTGGGCTTGGGTTTTTCGATTCAAGGTTTTTCCGACTACCTCGGCACCGCGAAGATGGGCATCTTCGGCGGCTTGGCGATTTTCGTCGGCATCTTGTGCGAACTGTTCTTGCTACCGGCGTTGCTGGTGGCTTTCAAACCGAAATTCGGTCTCAAACAGGTCGATACGACCGTCAATTTATGAGGTTCAAGCATGTGTAATCGCTTTGCAAATCGGCTGATTCTGGCGACTGTCTGCGCCTTACTGGCTCAGCCGGCGGCGGCCGAGGAAGGCGGCGCGCCGGACGGGCGGGCCATATTGGAAAAACTGTCGGATTACCAGCGCAGCATCACCGACTCGGCCTTCGTCAAATCGCGCCTGTCCAGTTGCCAGTACGGCATCAAGGACAACAAAATCACCTGCGCCGAAACGCCTCGGGAAAAACTATTGGAAGCGGTCGGCATCAACGACGGCAAGAACAAAAAAGACACCAAGGCGGTGACCATCGTACTGGAACCGGCCTCCGAAAAAGGCGTCGGCATGTTGAATTACACCTACGACGAAACCGGCAAGGACAACGAAACCTGGCTCTACCTGTCGGCGCTGGGTAAGGTCAAGCGTATTGCCAGCGGTAATTCCGACGACGATTCCGAACCGGCCTCGCTGTTCGGCTCGGAATTCACCACCGAGGACACCGAAACCGGCAAACTGGACGACTACACGATCAACGTGCTCGGCGACACCGTGGAAGCGGGCCGGCCGGTCTGGAAAATCGAAACCATCCCCAATGCCGAGCGCGCCCGCAAGACCCGTTACGGCCGCCGGGTAATGTACGTCGACAAGGAGCGCTACGTGTCGTTGCGGGTCGAGCTGTACGACAAGCAAAACAAGGAAATCAAGCGCCTGCTGACTTCCAAGGTCGAGGAAATCAAAGGCGTCTGGACGGCGCGTTCGCAAACCATGATGAATCTGGTCACCAATCGTTTATCGAATATGGCCCGCAGCGAAATCAACAGCAGCGTAAAAATCCCCGACGACTTTCTGACCCAGCGCACGTTAACCGACGTGGCTTTTAGAGAAACCACGCTGGAACAATTGCGGGCCCAAACGAACTGACGGTGATTGCTTGCCCACCGCGCAAACCTGGCCCTAAGCGGTCACGGCTGTATTTGGCCGTCGTCTTGAGTCTGGCGCTCCCGGCGAGAGCCGAACCCGGCGCGGCGGCGTTGGCGTCCGAACCGGTGCTGGACTTGCCGGACACTGGCTCGCTAGCATTCGACGACGCCTCGGCATCGCCGCCGGCCGATACCGATTCAGGCTGGCTGGACCGATTTACCTTCAAATTCACCCAACTGCTTTACGCGCAAGTTCACGACCACAAAACCGGTTCCGGCGTCCACAAACAAGCCACCGTCGAAGACAACCGTCTCGGCCTGCTGGTCAAATATCAAAACCCCTTCGCCCCCGGCTGGAATCTGCAAGGCAGCGGTCAGGCCAAGCTGTACTGGCCGTCGGATTACGATTTCGAGGGCTTGAGCAGCCAGTCCATCGAAATGGAACAGCGCCTGGACAACGTCGAAATGCGGCTAAACGAGTTGTATCTGAGCAAGACCTTCGGCAGCCACACCTTCAAGCTGGGCAGACAGACCTTGGTGTGGGGCGAGGCCGAGGGCAATTCGGTGCTGGACACCTTGAACGTGTTGGAATACCGCGACCTGAGCACGATAGAGGTGGAGGACGCCCGCATCAACCAATGGTTCGCGGTTTGGGAGCATTTCGCCGCCAATCGGCGGTGGGCCATGTTCGTCAATCTGAATCCGCAATTCAATCCGCTGCCGCGTCAGGGCAGCCCGGCTTACTCGGCACCGCTATTTCCGATCGACGATCCCAGCCCGGACCGGCACCCGATTGAAGTCGGCGCGCGGATGCAATGGTCGGTCGAACACAGCGACCTGTCCCTGATGGCGGCCTATTTGCAGGAAAACCAATTGCATTATCTGACGCCGACCACGCTGAACGGCCACATCCAGTCCAAGAACAACGGTTATTGGCTGCTGGGCGCCAGCGCCAACCAGGCCATCGGCAAGTTGTTGCTGAAGCTGGACTTGGCCTACAGCGTGGGCCTGCTCGAGGACACGAACATCCTTGCGCCGATCCCGCATACCTCGACCGCGCGCAAGGATCAAATCGGCGCATCCTTCGGCTTCGACTACGCGCTGACCAACGACCAGAACATCAATGCCTCGGTACAGGCACGCTCGTTTCTGGACCACGACACCGGCTTGGCCGCCAGCGAGCGCACCAGCAACGGCGACATCTTCGGTACCTGGCTGATACGCTACAACTGCCGCTTTTGGAACGACACCCTAACCTTCATCTCCTACAACCAAGGCACGCTCAACGCCGGCCAAGCCTTGACCAGCGCGATGCTGACCTATTCGATCGACGACCATTGGTCGGTGATGGGTACCGTAGTCGGCACGTTCGCCAACAAACAAAGCTCGCTACCGGTTCTTGACCAGGACGTCAGGCTCGGATTCAGCATCAGTTACTCGCTGTAAAGCCGTCTGCCCGCCAAGCCGGCGCGGTCCCGCGCGGATGACAACTAAACGCGCCAGTTTCGGTAGGCGGCACCGTGTTGCGATACGATTGTCCCCCTTAGTCTGAAATTTCGTGGAATATTGAGGAATGCAAAACACCGAAAACCGGCCGTTCGCAAGTCACCGCTTCAGCGTTGCGCCTATGCTGGATTGGACCGACCGGCATTGCCGCTACTTTCATCGTCTGCTGACCCGCGAGGCCTTGCTGTATACCGAAATGGTCACCACCGGAGCGATTTTGCAGGGCGGGCGGGAGCGGCATTTGCGTTATAACGCCGAGGAACATCCGCTGGCCCTGCAACTGGGCGGCAGCGATCCGGCCGATTTGGCGCTGTGCGCAAAAATCGCCGAAGACTACGGCTACGACGAAGTCAATCTGAACGTCGGTTGTCCGAGCGACCGGGTCCAAAACGGCCGATTCGGCGCTTGTCTGATGGCCGAGCCGGGACTGGTGGCCGATTGCGTCGCGGCGATGCGCGCGGCGGTGACGATACCGGTAACGGTCAAGTCGCGCATCGGCATCGACGACCGGGACTCCTATGAAGAGCTCGCGCAGTTCGTCGCGACGGTGGCGGCTGCCGGTTGCGAAACCTTCATCGTCCACGCCCGCAAAGCCTGGCTGTCGGGCCTGTCGCCTAAGGAAAACCGCGAGATTCCGCCACTGCAATACGACGTGGTGTTTCGACTGAAACAGGATTTTCCGCATTTGACGATCGCCATCAACGGTGGCGTGACATCGCTGGACAGCGCCGCCGAGTTATTGCAAGAAATCGACGGTGTGATGATGGGCCGCGAGGCCTATCACAACCCTTATATTCTGGCCGAAGTCGACCGCCAGCTGTTCGGGAATAGCGGCACGATTCCCAGCCGCCGCGAGATTGCGATAGCCATGCTGCCCTATCTCGAACAACAGGCCGGGTTGGGCGTGCGCCCGCACGCGATCACCAAGCATATCCTGGGCTTGTTCCACGGGGTCGACGGCGCCAGGGCCTGGCGGCGCCATCTCAGCGAGAATGCCAACAAACCCGGCGCCGGCGCCGGGGTCTTGCTGGACGCCTTAGAATTTACCCGGTGATACGGTATACTCACCGCATTTTTTTACCTGGGGGACGGCAATGGAAGAATACTTTTCCAAAATCATTCAAGCGATAGGCGAAGACGTCAACCGCGAAGGTTTGCGCGACACGCCCAAACGCGCCGCCGAAGCCTTCAAATTCCTGAACAAGGGCTACCAGCAAACGCTGGACGACGTGCTGAACGATGCCATTTTTCAGGCCGACACCGAGGACATGGTCATCGTCAAGGACATCGAACTGTATTCGTTGTGCGAGCACCACTTACTGCCCTTCATCGGCAAATGCCACATCGGTTATCTGCCGCAGGGCCGGGTGCTGGGACTGTCCAAACTGGCGCGGATCGTCGACATGTATGGCCGCCGCCTGCAAATCCAGGAACAACTGACCCGGCAGATCGCCACGGCGGTGGAAACCGCGATCGGCGCGCGCGGCGTGGCGGTGGTTGTCGAAGCCAAGCATTTGTGCATGATGATGCGCGGCGTCGAAAAGCAAAACTCGGTAATGACCACGTCGGTAATGACCGGGATTTTCCGTCAGGAAATCAGCACCCGTTCCGAATTCCTCAATCTGATCAACCGCAAATAACATGAGCCGGCAAGCGCTACGCAAAACCGGCGTTCTGCTGGTCAATCTGGGCTCGCCGGCCTCGACCAAGATCGGCGACGTGCGCCGCTTTCTGCGCGAGTTTCTGGGCGACCCGCGCGTCGTCAATCTGCCTCGGCCGTTGTGGTGGCTGATCCTGAATTTGTTCATTCTGCCGTTCCGCCCGAAAAAATCGGCCCACGCCTATCGCGCGATCTGGACCGAGCAAGGCTCGCCGCTGATCGTGTTCACCCGACGGCTGGCCGAAAAACTGGCCGCGCGCCTGGCCGGCACCGACATTCAAGTCGAATATGCGATGCGTTACGGCAAACCCGCGCTGGCCGAGAAACTGGCCGAATTCAAGCAAAACGGCGTCGAAGACATCGTCGTCGTGCCGCTGTATCCGCAATATTCCTCGACCACCACCGCGTCGATTTTCGACGTGGTCGCCGAAGTCTTCGTCGGCTGGCGGCATCTGCCGTCGCTGCGTTTTATCGGCGAATTCCACCAACACCCGGCCTACATTCGGGCCGTGGCCGATTCGGTACGCACGCATTGGGCCGAACACGGCCAAGCCGACTGTCTGCTAATGTCCTTCCACGGCCTGCCGGCTAAACTGACCGAACTCGGCGACCCGTATTTTTACCAATGCCAAGCCACCGCTAAACGGATTGCCGAGCAATTGGAACTGGCCGACGGCCAATGGCGTCTGGTATTCCAATCGCGTTTTGGCCGCGCCGAATGGCTGAAACCTTATTGCGTGGAAGTCTTGGCGGAACTGCCGACCCAGGGAATACGCAACATCGATGTGCTGTGCCCCGGATTCTCGGTAGACTGTTTGGAAACCTTGGAAGAAATCGCCATCGCCAACCGGGAGATTTTTCTGGAAGCCGGCGGCGAAACCTACCGCTATATTCCGGCCTTGAACGACAGCGACGCCCACGTCGAGGTGATGCAAGCTTTGATCGAAACCGCGCGTTAGAAACGCGGAACCATAAAATAAAACCGGGGAGGCAGCATGCAAGCGAATATCTTAGAAAGCTGGAATGACCAATGGCCCACGGTGCGATCCAGCACCCCGCCGCCGACCGGCGCCGGCGTCATCGACCAAGGCGCGTTCAACACCATCGAAGTGGACGAATTGTTCGACCACGTCAATTACGCCGCGACGACCGCCGGCCAATCGGTGCTGTACCGCTCGCTGACCCAGCCGTTGGCCGACGCCGACGCGATTGCCGCCAAACAAGCGGCGGTGCGGGAAATTCAGGACAATCCGGCGGTACGCGACAACATCGAAACGATCGTGGCCCGCGCCGCCGAAACCGAAAAACGCCTCTACGTATTGTTGTTCGGCGAGTTTCTGGGCAGTTTCGGCACCGCCCGCCAAGACCATCAAATCGAAGGCTACGGCTACAAACCCTATAGTCGCGGCATCCGCCTTCCGCTGGAACTGGTCGGCGCCATCCACAATTCCGGAAAGCCGAAAACACCGTACTTGCAAGCCATCTTCGACAAAATCGCCGCGTTTGCCGACAGCAACGAATACTCGCTAATGGTCGGCCCGGTGTACAACAGCGAAAAAGGCATCCAAAGCAAGGAAGAGCGCAAGCACTCGTTCGCGCCGGCGACGATATTCCGACCGACCTTGTTCAAGCCGCTACTGATCGCCATGATCGTCGCGGTGATCTGGGGCATAACCAAAGTCTTCCCGTCCAATATATTCGAAGTGACCCGCGACGGCCTGTCGATCGCCTCGGTATTCTTTTTGCCGCTGGCCTTGGTGTATATTCCGGTGGTCGGCGGTTACGACCGCGACAACTGCATCATTCCGTTGCGCAATATCTTCCGCCAATCCAAGGCGCTGGGCGATTTGCTGGACGCCTTGGGCCAACTCGACGAATTGCTGGCCTTCATCAAATACGCCGAACATTACGGCAGCGATATGGTGCTGCCGGAACTGCACGGCGGCGAGCGCCACGACATGGTATTGACCGACGCTAAAAATCCGGTACTCGGCAATAAAAACCCGGACTATGTCGGCAACGATTTTACGATGGATCAAGCCCGTCTGGTCTGCGTCACCGGACCGAACAGCGGCGGCAAGACCGCTTTTTGCAAGACCGTTACCCAAATCCAGTTGTTGGCTCAGGTGGGCTGCTTCGTACCGGCCAAGTCGGCCAAACTCAGCGTCGCCGACCGAATTTTCTACCAGGCGCCGGAAATCAGCCACCTCGACGACGGCGAGGGCCGCTTCGGCACCGAGCTGAAACGCACCCGGGACATTTTCCTGGCCAGCAGTGCGAAAAGCTTGGTCGTGCTTGACGAAATGGCGGAAGGCACTACTTTTGAAGAGAAGATGCAATCGTCGATCGATGTCTTGGACGGTTTTTACCGCAAAGGCAACAGTACGATCCTGATTACCCACAACCATCAACTGGTGGACGAATTCGTCAAACGCAAAATCGCCGATCCCAAACAAGTCGAATTCGCCGACGATCTGCCGACCTTCAAGTTGGTAGCCGGCATTTCCCGGATCAGCCATGCCGACCGGGTGGCCAAGAAAATCGGCTTTTCCAAACAAGATATCGACCACTATTTAGCCCAATCGTGATGACACTAGGAACCCCCATCAGCGCCGCCGCCACTAAAGCCCTGTTGCTGGGCAGCGGCGAATTGGGCAAGGAAATCGCAATTTCGCTGCAACGTTACGGCGTCGAAGTCATCGCGGTGGACCGCTACGCCAATGCCCCGGCGATGCAGGTCGCCCATCGCAGCCACGTCATCGACATGACCGACGCGGCGGCGGTAACGGCCCTGATCGCCAGGGAGCAGCCGCGCTACATCATTCCGGAACTGGAAGCCATCGCCACCGGCGCCCTGGCCGACATCGAAGCGCAAGGCTCGGCAACCGTGGTACCCAACGCCAGGGCGATCCAACTAACGATGAACCGCGAAGGCATCCGCCAACTGGCCGCCGAGCATCTGGGCTTGCCCACGTCCCGATACGCCTTCGCCGAAACCTTCGAACAGTTAAAATCAGCGGTCGAAAACGGTATCGGCTATCCCTGCTTCATCAAACCGACCATGTCGTCGTCGGGCAAGGGCCAATCGATGGTTAAATCCGCCGATCAACTCCAGGCCGCCTGGGATTACGCCAAGGCCGGCGGCCGAACCGATACCGGCAAGGTCATCGTCGAGGCCAAAATCGATTTCGATTTCGAGATTACCTTGCTGACGGTACGCGCGTTGGACGCCGACGGTACCGTCCAAACCCATTTTTGCGCGCCGATCGGCCACCGCCAGGAAAACGGCGACTACCGGGAAAGCTGGCAACCGCAGGCCATGAGCGACGCGGCGCTGGCACTGGCCCGGCAGATTGCCGGCAACGTCACCGAAGCCTTGGGCGGCTTGGGCTTGTTCGGCGTCGAACTCTTCGTCAGCGGCGATCAAGTCTGGTTTAGCGAAGTCAGCCCGCGCCCGCACGATACCGGCATGGTAACGATGGTCAGCCAACGCCAGAGCGAATTCGATTTGCACGCCAGAGCGATTTTAGGTCTGCCGGTCAACACCGGCTTGGACAAGGTCGCGGCCAGCGCGGTCATTTTGGGCGGCATTGATGCGAAAAACGTGGTCTATCACGGCTTGGCGCAAGCATTGGCGGTGCCGGACAGCGAAGTGCGACTGTTTGGCAAACCGGAAGCCTTCGCGGCCCGGCGGATGGGGGTCGCGCTGGCGACCGCCGCCGATGTCGAGGAAGCCACCGCCAACGCGGTGCGGGCCGCCGCCGCGATCAGGATCTTAGCGGCGGATTAGCCGAATATGGCGATGAAACGCTTGCCCGCCGCTTGGTTTCTGCTGTTCGCCGTCGGGTCGGGTCAGGCCGATATCTACAAATACGTCGCGCCTGACGGCCGGGTGTATTACACCGACGAGCCGAAAAAAGGCTTCGACTACCGGCTGATCATCCGCACCCGCCCCAAAACTTACAATCACGATCTAAAATATCTGTCGGCGAACAAAAGCAAGTTCAACGACTTGATCGCCAAAGCCGCCGCCAAGCATCAGATGGACCCCAAATTGTTGCATGCGGTGATTCAGGCCGAATCGGCCTACAACCCCAATGCCGTGTCGTCCGCCGGAGCCGTCGGCTTGATGCAGCTGATGCCGGACACCGCGCGGCGTTACGGCGTCAGCGACCGGCGCGACGCCGAACAAAACGTGGACGGCGGCACCCGCTACCTGAAGGATCTATTAGCGATGTTCAATTCCAACCTGAAATTGGCCGTGGCCGGTTACAACGCCGGCGAAGGTGCGGTGATGAAGTATAACTACACGATTCCGCCCTACCCCGAGACTCAAAATTATGTCCAACATGTGATGTCGCTCTACGGAAAAGGCTAGTGCCCGTGTCCTCGCTACAAAGTCTGGTCAACGACACGACCAAGCTGTTCTCGCTGCCGGACATCTATTTCCAACTCAACGAAATGGTGCGCGATCCGCGTTACACGATGACGGATTTCGGCAAGGTGATTTCCAAGGACCCGGCACTGAGCGCCCGGCTGCTGCGCATCGTCAACAGCCCGTTTTACGGTTTTCAGTCCAAGGTAGACACAATTTCGCGCGCCATCACCATTATCGGCGTCGACGATCTGAACAATCTAATCCTGGCAACGTCGGTCGTCGACGAATTCAGCCGGATTCCCTGCGAGCTGGTGGATATGACCGCCTACTGGATGCGCAGCGTGCACTGCGGCGTCATCGCTCGGCTGCTCGCCAAACGCAGCGGCGTGTTACACGCCGAGCGGCTGTTTCTGGCCGGCCTGCTGCACGACATCGGCTCGCTGGTGTTGTATATACGAATGCCGGACGCGGCACGGACCGTATTGCTGGCGGCCAACCACGACCGCGGCTTGGTACCCGGCTTCGAATACCAGATTATCGGCTTTACCCACGCCGACGTCGGTCAGGAACTGCTGAAAAGCTGGGGCCTACCGGAATCCCTATACGAAACCGTCGGCTGCTACCTGGAACCGAATCGCGCCTTGGTCCACAAACTGGACGCTCACTTGCTACACATCTCGGCCCTGCTGGCCGATAGCGGTCGCTACGCGGACGGCGTCGAGGCCACGGCGGCGATGCTGTCGGAACAATCGCTGTCGCTGACCCGGCTGAGCCGCGAACAAATCATCGCCTTGATGGGACAGGTGGAAGGCGAATTCATGCACATGTTCGAATTGCTGTCGCCGGGCAAGCGCTTTCACTAAAGTTCGCGCTACCCTACAAAACCGAAACGCCGGCCTGTTCCAGTAACGTGGTCAGTTTGATCAGCGGCAAGCCGATCAAGGCATTCGGATCGTCGCCGACGATTTTTTCGAACAGCGCGATTCCCAATCCCTCGGACTTGAAACTACCCGCACAATCGAACGGCTGTTCGCGATCGACGTAACGCTCGATTTGCGCCGGCGTCAGTGGCCGGAAATGCACTTGGCAGACATCGAGATCTCACCAGCAGCGGCCGGAACCGGCGTCAAGCAAACAAACCGCAGTGTAAAATGTCACGACCCGACCGGCTTGAAGGGCGAGCTGCCGAATCGCCCCCTCCCGACCACCGGGTTTGCCCAGGGTAGCACCGTCTATTGCCGCCGCTTGATCCGAGCCGATAATCAAGTGCTCTGGATACACGGCGCGCAAAGCCTGAGCCTTGGCCAACGCCAAGCGAGCCGTCAGGTCGGCCGGTGTTTCGCCGACCAGCGGCGTCTCGTCGACGTCGCTGGCGGCGACGGTAAATGCGAGCTGCAAGCGCGCCAGCAATTGCCGACGATAAGACGAGCCGGAAGCGAGAACGAGAGCGGACATGGCTAGGTGATTGTTTAATCGAGTGTTTGTTTGACGCGGCCGCGAGTAGTCTGTATCATTGTACAGTTATGTCAGACAAGTTTCCCGACCGTATCGATCCTCTGGTGTTCGCCGAAAGGCGCGGCACCGTGGCGGGCCAGCTCGCGCTAGCCCAATTCGAACGCTTGTCGGACTACGTTGTCGAGCGCGACGGCGCGGTGGACGTCAGGCTGGAATTCGACAAGGAAGGCAAGCGTGTCGTGTTGAGCGGCCAAATCGTCGGCACGGTGCAACTGGAATGCCAGTCCTGCCTGCAAGGCGTGGCCTGGCCACTGGACATTCGCTTCAAATTGGCCGTCGTCGCCACGCCGACCGAGGCCGAACGATTGGAAGATTACGAACCGATAGTGCTGGACGACGACAAAATCTCGCTACACGCGGTTGTCGAGGACGAAATCCTGCTGGCGATTCCGGATTTTCCCAGACACGAGCACCGCTGTCTCGAGCGCAACAGCTCCTCGGACAACGACTACACCGATAGCCGGACTAAGGCAGACAATCCTTTTTCCGTGTTAGCAAAACTTAAAAAAACTGGAGATTGAAATGGCAGTACAAAAGAGCAAAGTATCGCGTTCCAGACGCGGTCAACGTCGTTCACACGATGCATTGGTCGGCAAAACCCTGTCTCAGGACACCCTGACCGGCGAAACCCATCTGCGTCACCACATGACCCCGGACGGTTTTTACAAAGGCCGCCAGATCGTTGCCGGCAGAGACGAAGATTAATCTTCGCAAATTCACCATCACGTAAAGCCGACGGGTATTTCTGCTGTTGTCGGCTTCTTCCGACCACAGGAGTTAATCCCAAGCGTGAGCGTAACTCTCTCTATCGATGCCATGGGCGGGGATTTCGGACCGCAAGTCACGATACCCGCATCGCTGGTTTGTCTAAGAAAAAACCCGAAACTGAATTTGATCCTGGTCGGCGACGAGACCTTGCTGAAGGACAAACTCGGCTCGGCCCTGACCGAATTCGCCGGCCGGCTTAGCATTGAACATGCATCGCAGGTGGTGGAAATGGACGAACCGCCACAAAAGGCTCTGAAAAACAAGAAAGATTCGTCGATGCGGGTCGCGATCAACCTGGTTCAGGAAGGCCGGGCCGACGCCTGCGTCAGCGCCGGCAATACCGGCGCGTTGATGGCGACCGCCCGTTTCGTGTTGAAAATGATCCCCGGCATCGACCGGCCGGCCATCATTTCGACGCTGCCCTCCACCTTCGGCCACACCCATGTGCTGGACCTGGGCGCGAACGTCGATTCCAGCGCCGAGCACCTGTACCAATTCGCGGTGATGGGCGAGGAAGTGGTCAAGGCGGTCGAAAACATCGAACGCCCCCGCGTCGGCCTGTTGAACATCGGCGAAGAAGACATGAAAGGCAACGAGCAGGTCAAGGCGGCCGCGAAATTGCTGGAAAATTCCGAGCTCAACTACATCGGTTACGTCGAAGGCAATTCGATCAACGCCGGCCATACCAAGGTCGATCTAATCGTCACCGATGGCTTTGTCGGTAACGTGGCGTTAAAATCGATCGAAGGTGCCGCGAAAATGATCAGTTCCAAACTCAAGGACAGCTTTTCGCAAAACTGGCTGACCAAGCTGGCTGGCCTGGTGGCCTATCCGGTGCTGAAACGCTTCAAGGACAGCATCGACCCGCGTCTTTACAACGGCGCCAGTTTCATCGGTTTACGCGGCTTGGTCATCAAAAGTCACGGCGGCGCCGACGCGTTGGCCTTCGAAACCGCGATCCATCTGGCCGAAGTCGAAGTGGCGCAAGGCGTCATCCGTAAAATCAGCGAAAAATTGGAAATCGCGCTAGCCCAAAAGGTTGTGGCATGACAATCTGGTCTCAAGTGATCGGCACCGGCGGCTACTTGCCCGAAACCGTCCGAACCAACGACGACATTTCAACGATGGTCGATACGTCGGATAGTTGGATCCAGGAACGCACCGGCATCAAAAGCCGGCGGATCGCCGGACCGGACGAAACCGCGTCCAGCATGGCCGAGATCGCCGCCCGTCAGGCGCTGGAGATGGCCGATCTGCCGGCCGACGCCATCGATATGATCATCGTCGCCACCGGCACGCCGGAGCGAGTCTACCCCAGCACCGCCTGCCTATTGCAGGAACGCCTGGGCATCAAGCGCGGCGTGGGTTTCGACATTCAGGCCGCCTGTTCCGGCACCGTCTACGCCCTCAGCGTCGCCGACCAATACATCAAAAGCGGCTTCGCCAAAACCGTATTGGTGGTCGGCAGCGAAATCTGCTCGCGTATCGTCGATTGGAGCGACCGCGGTACCTGCATCCTGTTCGGCGACGGCGCCGGCGCGATGTTGCTGAGCGCCGGCGACCGGCCCGGCATCCTGTCCACCCATATTCATTCCGACGGCGGCTACGAAGACCTGTTGTATTGCCCCAACCCGCAAGTCGCGGCGACCGCCAAGCAGGACGAAGCGCCCTATATCAGCATGCGCGGCAACGAAGTCTTCAAGGTCGCGGTCAACACATTGGGTCGCATCGTCGACGAAACCCTGGAAGCCAGCGGTTTGGCGCAAAGCGATATCGACTGGCTGGTGCCTCATCAGGCCAATACCCGCATCATCGCCGCCACCGCCAAAAAGCTGGGCATGTCGATGGACCAAGTCATCCTCACGTTGGAAAACCAAGGCAACACCTCCTCCGCCTCCGTGCTGCTGGCCTTCAACGAAGGCGTGCGCGACGGCCGTATTCAACGCGGCCAAACCGTGCTGATGGAAGCCTTCGGCGCCGGTTTTACCTGGGGTTCCGCTTTAATTCGGTACTGAAATGAATCCAAACGCACAAAGCTACAATCTGGCCTTCGTTTTCCCCGGCCAAGGCTCGCAAAGCATCGGCATGCTGGCCGCGCTGGCCGAAACCCACCCGACCGTCGAACACACCTTCGCCCAAGCCTCCGAAGCACTGGGATTCGATCTGTGGAATCTGGTCGCCAACGGTCCGGAAACCGACCTGAATCAAACCCGCAACACCCAGCCGGCCATGCTGGCGGCGGGCGTCGCGGCTTGGCGGGTTTGGTGCGAAACCACCACGATCCGTCCAGCCTGGATGGCCGGCCATAGCTTGGGCGAATACACCGCCTTGGTTTGCTCCGGCGCGCTGAATTTCCAAGACGCGATCAAACTGGTCGCCGAACGCGGCCGCCTGATGCAGGAAGCCGTGCCGGCCAGCGAGGGCGCGATGGCGGCCATCCTCGGCCTGGAAGACCACCAAGTAGTTAACACCTGCGCCGAAGTAGCCAACGGTGAAATCGTCGCGGCCGCCAATTTCAACGCCCCCGGCCAAGTCGTGATTGCCGGCGCCGCCGCAGCGGTCGATAGAGCCATCGACGCTCTGAAAGGACTGGGCGCCAAGCGCGCGTTAAAACTGCCGGTCAGCGTCCCCTCGCACTGCGGTTTAATGGAAGCCGCGTCCGGCCAACTGGCGGCGTTGCTGGAAAACACCGCGCTGGACATGCCGGCGATGACGTTGATCCACAACGCGGACGTCAAATCGCACGGCTCGCCGGAAGTCATCCGCTATGCGCTGAAAGAACAACTATTCAAACCGGTGCGCTGGGTCGAGAGCGTCAAATTCATGCACGAACAAGGCGTGACCGCCTTTGTCGAATGCGGTCCCGGCAAAGTGCTGCTGGGCCTGAACAAACGCATCGCCCCGGACGCCGCCCACTTGGCGGTCTACGATCCGGACACCCTAGCCAACGTTGTGGAGCAATTGAATGGATAAAAAAATCGCCATCGTCACCGGCGCCAGCCGGGGTATCGGCCGGGCCATTGCCGAAAGACTGGCCGCCGACGGCTTCCACGTGCTGGGCACCGCCACCTCCGCCGCCGGCGCCGACGCCATTTCCGCGTATTTGGGCGACAACGGCAAGGGCTACAAGCTGAACGTGGCCGACGCCGCCGATATCGAGCACTTCGTCAAAATCAGCGGCGACGAATTCGGCACGCCGGCCGTGCTGGTCAACAACGCCGGCATTACCCGCGACAACTTGCTGATGCGGATGAAAGACGAGGAATGGGACGACATCATCGCCACCAATCTGACCTCGGTGTTCAGAATGTGTAAAGCCGTCTCGCGCGGCATGATGAAGGCCCGGTACGGCCGCATCATCAATATCTCGTCGGTGGTCGGCTCGACCGGCAACGCCGGCCAAACCAACTACGCCGCCGCCAAGGCCGGCATGGTCGGTTTCGCCAAGTCGATGGCCAAGGAAGTCGGCTCGCGCGGCATCACCGTCAACACCGTCGCGCCGGGTTTCATCGATACCGACATGACCAAGGAATTGGGTGCCGACATCAAAAACAGCCTGTTGGGCGCGATCGCGCTGGGCCGCCTCGGTCAGCCGGAAGAAATCGCCCACGCGGTATCCTTCCTAGCCTCGGAGCAAGCCTCCTATATCACCGGCGAAACCCTGCACGTCAACGGCGGCATGTACATGCCCTAAGCCGGCGATCGCCCGCGCCGAAGAGCCCGCCGCCGATCCGGCCGCGGGCTTTTTTATGGCTCAACCGCTCTGCAATGCCGCTGCAACCGCCGCCGCGCGGGTCGAGACGCCGAGTTTTTCGAAGATGTGTTCCAGATGCTTGTTGATTGTGCGCGGGCTGCTGCCGAGGATGATGCCGATTTCCTTGTTGGTTTTGCCGCGAGCAATCCACATCAGAATTTCGGCTTCGCGGAAGGTCAATTTCAAGCGCTCGCGCAATTGTTCCGGATTCCAGGCCCCGTCGTCCTCGCGCCTGAGCAACAACAGGTATTCGTCCGGGTGGTGGCACACGCCGATCTCAACGCTGAAGCCAGTTGCTGCGCCAAAGCTTTCCTCGTCCGGCGCCTTGGCGCCGTCGCCGCGCCAGTTGGCGAACCAGGCCAACAAGCGGCCCGGCAACGCGTCGCCGAGTCCGCACGCCCCCGCCTCTCCCTGCCCGCGCTTAAAATCCGCCAGCCAGGCGGCGGCGGCCGTCGTCAACCAGACGATCCGGCCGCCGGCATCGACCGCCAGCGCGGCGAATTCGCCGTCGTCCAGCACTCCTTCGGCCCGCAGCAGATTGCGGGTTTGAGTCAGATGCACTTCGATGCGCGCCAGCACTTCGGCCGGCCGAATCGGTTTGACGATGTAATCCAGCGCGCCTTCGCCGAAACCGCGCAACAAATGGTCCAGCTCGCTAAGGCCGGTCATGAACAACACCGGAATCGCGGCGGTGGCCGGATCGGCTTTCAGCCGGCTACAGGTTTCGAAGCCGTCGATGCCGGGCATCATCACATCCAACAAAATGATGTCGGGTTTGACGTATTGAATTTGTTCGATCGCCGAGCAACCGTCGGTGGCGACCAAGACCCGGTAATTGGCTTCCGACAAGGTATCTGACAACAGAGCCAGATTGCCCGGCGTATCGTCGACGATCAAGACCGTGCCACTACTGCCATAGGTGCCGTTCATCGTGCCTCCTGCGTTTTCGGGTTCATGTTCAACAATTTGCGTAGTTCGCCGACCCGGAACTCGCCAGCCAGTGTTTTCAGTTTGGCAAAATAGCCGGCATAGTCCGGATGCGCCGCGGCCAGTTCGTCCAATTGCTTTTTTAGGGCCAGCAGATCGCCGATCCTTACGCAATCGACACAGCCCTGCAACAGAGGTTCCGGCGGCACCGCCAACGCCGCCCGAACGCCCGGTTCGACCGCCGCGACCTCGTCGCGGTACAGCCAGCTCAGCGCCAAATACAATTTCAATTTGTCCATCAAATCGCCCACCCGGACCGGCTTGGCCAGAAAGTCGTTGCAGCCGGCATTCAGCGCCGCCAGCCGGTCGCTGGGATAGGCATTGGCGCTCAGTACGATGATCGGCATCGCCCAACCCTGCTCGCGCAGCCGGATCGCGGTTTCGATGCCGTCGATACCGGTCATCGAAATGTCCAACATCACCAGATCGGGACATTGCTCGGCTACCCGAACCAGGCATTCCTCGCCCGAATCCGCTTCGCAAACCTCGAAGCCCAAGGGCTCCAACAAAGCCCGCAGCAAATCGCGATGCTCGCGCTGATCGTCCACCGCCAAAATCTTGCGGCGGACGCCGTGATAGCCGACGATGTCCGCGCGCGGTTCCGGCTCGGCATCGACGTTCAAACTCGGCAACAGCAGGCGCACGCTGAAGGTCGAGCCCTCGCCGAGTCGGCTTTTCACCGTTATTTCGCCGCCCATCACTTCGGTCAAGATCTTGCTGATCGTCAAACCCAAGCCGCTGCCGGCCACCGCGTTGCCGGTCGGCTGATTGAGCCGGGTAAAGGGCTGAAAGATATTTTGCAATTGCTCATCCGCTATGCCGGCGCCGGTATCGATCACCTGAAAATTGACAACGCCGCCGCTATAGCCTATCCGCAACACGATTTCGCCTCTGTCGGTAAACTTGACCGCGTTGCCGAGCAAGTTGATCAAGATCTGCCCCACCCGCTTCTCGTCGCCGCGCACTCGCTGCGGCAGGGTGTTGCCGATCTGGCAAACGAAGCGCAAGCCCTTGTCCTCGGCCTGTGCCTGGTAGGTATGCACCAAGTGCTCGATGAACAACGGAAAGTTAAAGGCTTCCTGCTTCAGATCGAATTTGCGCGCCTCGATCCGGGCAATATCCAGAATGTCCTCGATCAATGCGCATAAATGCTCGCCGCTCCGCTTGACGGTATCGACGGCCTGGCGCCGGTGTTCCGGAATGCTGGGGTCTTGGTTCAAAATATGGGCGTAACCGATGATGCTGTTCAGCGGCGAGCGGATTTCATGACTCATGCTGCTCAGAAAACGGCTCTTGGCCTGATTGGCGGCGTCGGCCATTTTCAGCGCTTGTTGTAATTTCAAGTCGGTTTTCTGATGCTCCTCGATTTCCTGCAACAGGAGCTGGGTCTGTTTGGCGGTTTCCTCTTGCGCCACCTTGCGGCTCTCGGCGTTCAAGATCAGCCACCAAGTGCATAGGCCGATGAACACCAGCAACGAGGCGTATATTTTCAGGAAATTGTTCAGCAATAACTGGAAGGCCGGCCAATCCTGGCGAATGCTCAACAAATCCTGGTAGTAAATGATGCTGACGAAAATCCCGGTCAACACTGACAGAAACACAAACAACAAACCGAAGCGCAACAGCCGCAGGCGCACGTACAGACTCAAAAAATTCGGCAAACCGCGTTTGGCGAGGCGTTCCAAATAATCGTCGAAGCGATAGCCGACCTTGCAGGCGTCCAAACAGCGCGCGTCCAACGTGCAGCACAACGAACAAATGCTGCCGGCGTAGGCCGGACAATAGGCCACGTCGTCGTGTTCGAACTCATTCTCGCAAATCGAACAAGTGTTGCGGGCGTAGCGGTTGTGTTCGTCGCGATCGCGCGCCAGATAATGTTGGCCCTTGCTCCACCACGCCAGCAACGGCGCCAGCGCGAACGCGAGGCCCAGCGCGATGAACGCCGAAAAGGCTTTGGGCCATTCGCCGAACAAACCGACGTAAGCCAGTATCGACACCACCGACGCGACGAAGGTCGCCACCATGCCGACCGGATTCAGGTCGGACAAATAGGCCCGCTTGAACTCGACTTCCTTCGGACTCAAGCCCAGCGGCTTGTTAATCATCAACTCGGCCGCGACCGTGCTGATCCAGGCGATCGACATATTCGAAAACAGCCCCAGCACCTTTTCCAGCGCGCCAAACACGCCGAACTCCATCAACAGCAGCGCGATCATCACGTTAAACAACAACCACACCACCCGGCCGGGATGGCTGTGAGTCAGCCGCGAGAAGAAATTGGACCAGGCCAGCGACCCGGCGTAGGCATTGGTGACGTTGATCTTGATTTGGCTCAACACCACGAACAAGGCGGTCGCGGCCAAGGCCCAGCGCGGGTCTTCGAATAGTTCGTTGTACGCCACCAGATACATCTGGGTCGGCTCGTGGGCATGTTCCGGGGCGATGCCGTGGCGTATCGCCAAATGGGCCAACAAGGCGCCAAGCAACTGCCTGAGCACGCCGAATACCACCCAGCCCGGCCCGGCGCTCAGCATCGCTGCCCACCAGCGCCATTTGTTCTCGGCGGTCTTGTCCGGCAAAAACCGCAGAAAATCCACCTGTTCGCCGATCTGCGCCACCATCGAACAGGCCACCGTCGCCGCGCTGCCGAACAGCAGCCAATCGAAGCCCTGACCGCTGCCGGCGATCCAAAAATAGGTCTCCAACGTCATCAACGCTTCCGGCTCGGTCCGTGCCACCGCGATATACGGCGCGATCAGCAAGGCCAGCCACACCGGTTGGGTCCACAACTGCATCCGGCTGATCGTGGTAATCCCGAAGGTCACCAGCGGAATCACGATCAGCGCGCTGATCACGTGGGCATAGGCCAGCGGTATTTGAAAATACAACTCCAGCGCCAGCGACATGATCGAGGCCTCCAACGCAAACAGCGTGAAGGTAAACGAGGCGTAAATCAGCGAGGTCACCGTCGAACCGATGTAGCCAAAGCCGGCGGCGCGGGTCAGCAAGTCGATGTCGATATGAAAGCGGGCCGCGTAATAGCTGATCGGCAGCGAGGTGATGAAGATCACCACGCCGACCGCGATGATCGCCCAAAAGGCATTGGTGAAGCCGTAGTTGATCGACAAAAACCCGCCGATCGCTTCCAGCACCAGAAACGAGGTCGAGCCGAAGGCGGTATTGGCGACTTCGAACTCGGACCATTTACGGAAGCTGCGCGGGGCGTAGCGGAGCGCGTAGTCTTCCAGGGTTTCGTTGGCGACCAGCAGGTTGTAGTCGCGGCGGATTTTGGTGATGTTTTGGTGGATGGCTTTCATATGTTGTGTCGCTGACGCGACGGGTGATTTAATGCTGGTTCGCGGACCGACAGCCGCGATACTTTTCTTTGCTCCGCCAAAGAAAAGTATCCAAAAGAAAGGCGGCCCCATGCCGCTTTAATCCTGCGCGCCTGCGGGTTTGTCGAGGGTTTTCGGAAGGGCTGTCCTAGCCCTCCGAAAACGCGCGGCATCCCTGCCGCGCCCCTGCGGGCAACTTCTCGCCAAACCCTCCGGTGCTCGGCGCGGCGTCAGGGGATAAAAACCATCCCGATTTCGTAGGGTGGGCACAGTTTATATGCCCACGCGGACAAACCTTCATTCCCCCGCAACGACGATATCAACGCCATCTCCCCAATCCATCGGATAAACGCCTTCCTTAACATACCGATGAAACGTCGAATAAGGCCATTCGCTGACTCGTCGGCAATAGCCGTGTTTCACCGGATTAAAATGAACGTAATCCATATGTCGGGCAAAATCGGTGTCATCACGAATTTGATGTTCCCAAAACCTGCGTTGCCATAAGGTCGATTCCCGATGTTTTTGTTTCGACGCATTAATCCATTCGGCCCGCCGATATGCTTCGCCACAAACCACGCTCACCTGCCGTTTGATCACGCTCCAACGGGTTGCAAAGTCCGCATCATCAGCCGGCAAGGTCCAAATGGCATGCAAATGATCCGGTAACAACACCCAGGCATCAATGGTAAACGGCCGTTTGGCGCGAGTGCTTGCAATCGCTCTCCGCAAAGCCTCCCGCACCGTTTCATCACATAAAATCGCCTGCCGCCGATACGTCACCACCGTGAAAAAATACGTTGCTCCGGAATTTTGCGAGCGGCGGTAACGGGACATTTCGGTTGTTAAATTTCGGCGGTTAAATCAGGGTTTTGGCGTTTCCGCGTGGGCACAAAAAGCGTGTGCCCACCCTACGTTACTAGAACTATTGTTTAGGCTTTGCTCTGTCAACAATTCCATCAATAGCATCAGGAATCAATTTCTCAGCAAACCCAGCCAAAAAAGAAATAGCGAGTAGCTTTGCAAAATCTTGTGAACTATTGGTGCTCATACATAGAAACAAACTTGGTATATTCGTGGGACAACCTAATTCATATGGCGTTTTTTCAGGCAAAATAACCCCTAATAGCTCCTTACTAAAAACACCATGCAAAATATAACTTAAAACACCGGACTCCCACAATATCAATACCAATAATGCAAATAAAGCTCCTGAAAAAAGTGCAGATACCCCATCAAAATAGCCACTTCGTAGCTGAAGAAATGATAAAAAAGTTTCACTATGGATTTTTAGACGAGACATCCTTCTATGGAAACTAATAAATGCGCCAAACGCGCCAAAGCACGCAACAGAAACTAGAAGATCATGTTTTTCAGGTGCCGCATAAACATGAGAATATGCAAACATAAAAAAAAGCAACAAAATAAATATGATTGACACTACAACGCTAACGCAAGATCGAATCTCATGACCTTTAGTGGCAAGCGCATAGGCCCAATACAAGCGATTTGCTAAATAAACAACTTGACTGCGCAAAAAGACTTCATCCGAGGCATCAGAGCTATTAACAAACTCCTCGTACGCATGATATTGATCATCATCAGCTATTGACTTAAATCTCAGCTTTAAATGTTTCTCCTCAATTTTTAGTTCACTAACATTTAATTTATCAATAATAGCGACTCTTAAGGCACAAACATCACTCCAACCTAGAACAATGATGCCTTCTTTATAGGAACTTATAATTGTTTGAATATAATCAGATAAACATTCTTTCTGCGAGTGCCTATAATATTCCGACAAAAAATGCTTAAACTGACAATTGATGTAGCTTTTTATAGTGGGCCCCCAAAGCAATAAAGCCACCCGATACAAAAGCGATACAACCCAATTAATAGCGGCCGGTTTTTTCATAAAAAATATAATTTGTTAGGTCCAGAGAATAAACTGAGCGAGACGGGCGTTGTTTGGGATTCTTTCGCCTCCCATTTCTGTGACATCCTACATCAGAACCATTTATCCAAATTTGCAAAACTACCCGCCGACCTTTCATCTCGCGACGGGGTTAATCCCCTGATGCCGCGCCGAGCACCGGAGGGTTTGAGCGGTGGTGCCCGACAGGGGCGCGGCAGGGATGCCGCGCGTTTTTGGAGGGCTATGGATAGCCCTTCCAAAAACCCCGCTCAAACCCGCAGGAGCGCAGGATATAAGCGGTATGGGGTGGCCTTTTCTTTGGATACTTTCTTTTGGCCAAGCACAAATTCGTCCGGAACGAATTTGAACAGCCGATAGGCTGGCCCGCAGGGCGAAAACCATGGATGGTTTTCGTAGCGAAAGTATCTCGGCTGTCGGGCCGAGACCCGACTTCAAATCAAACCCGTCGCGCCAGCGACACAAATCATCAAAACCATCAAAACCATCAAAACCATCAAAACCCTTACAACAAAACCAACGCCGCGCCGCGACAATTCACTCCGGAAAAAACCCGGCATCGACAATTTGATCGAAGGTCCACGGGCAATCGGCGGCAAACAATTCCTCGTCAAGTCCGGTTTCGCTGGACGCGTCGATAACGGCTCGCCGATAGGCATGGGTCAGGATTTCCGGCAATTTAGCGGTAAGCCCCGGATTATCGTCGAGCACGTCGGCCACCGCGAGACGTTGCCCCTTAATCGTCAGTTGCCAGCTTTTACCGCGCCGTGCCGGTTGATGCCGCCACTTCAGCAAATGCGCCAATAAAACCGTCAAGCGGCTATCCAATGCCCGTTTTTCGCTTCGGCCCATGCTTTCCAACTCCTCGGCGATGTTTTGTAGATCCAATTCGTTGAAACGCCCCGCTCGGATTGCCGCGGCCTGTTCGTGGGTCCAACGGTAGAAGTCGGTTTCGTAGGTACTCATGGCTAATTCTCATCCTGTCTGACGGTCCGGATTATAACTGATCGTAATCGGCGACCGTTCGCAGCTCGGGCTTAACGCTTCGGATCCGCTCAGCGACCGGCTCTGCTCAGTACATGGCCCCTTAGCGAACGGCTCGGCCGGCAATGACCGAGTCTAACGCTCGACGGTGTTTTGGACGTCCCGCATCCCTGCGAGCAAGACAAGCGTTACTTCCTCTCATGCCCAAACGTAAAAATCACCGGATTGCCTTGGTTGTGGATAATCACCTCCTTCTTCGGCTCGTCGCCCACAGCCGCCGGTTGCGCCACGCCATTCGCGTCAACCGTGCCCTGAACTTCTCTCACCTCCACCCGCACGTCCGGCATCCACTTGGGTTTGAACAACGCGGTCTTCACTCGGCCTTCGGTTTTCGGCAACGGCGCGTGTTCCAGCACGTCCAGACAGGCGGTGCTGATTTGATCGACCAATTTGTCGGTCACGTAACTTTGCGCGACATCCTTGCCGAAGGCATGGGCGCTGAAGGTGGATTCGCGTTCGATCAACACCGCCTGATTGCCGGCATCGCGCAAAATGCAAGTGATCGGCAACACGTCGGCTTTCTGGAAGTCGGTCGCGCGCGGGTCGGAGTTACCGGACGAAAACGAGAAACCGACCGGGGTTTCGCGGTGGGCGACCTTGCCCAGCTTGGCTTGCAAACTGTGGCTGAACGGTCCCTGGACCGGCAACGGAAATTCCCATTCGGCCAGATTGTCCCTGACCCGGTCGGCCAATGCCGCCGATTCCAATGCAAAGCCGAACTGGCGCAGATTGTCGTCGGCCACGCTAAACGCCACGGCTTGCAACGGTTTGGCGGCGTCGGTGGCCAGCGCGTTCGCCGCCGGGGCCAGCCAAGTAACGGCGGCAGCCAACGCCAAACCGGCCATCCGGTACATTAGCGGCTTATGCGCCGCATCCGCATATCGATCGCGACTGAAGCCGCTTTCACCTTTCATGACCAACGAGTTACCGGCCGGCCGTTCAGGCCCAATTTCTAGTGTCGAATTCATAAATTTCCCTCGGTTCTTGGGGGCTTACTCTACGGGAAGCCGTTCTTTTACAGCCATACGTCAAATAACTGATGAGTCATTTACCCGATTGTGGCGGGTAGCGACAAAATTCAAAAATCTCCCCGAAGTCTTCGAACGCCGGACCGCCAATCCCGGCAGTTTTCAATCCAAACCAGGGGAATGTAATGACAGGCATCAATCCACCCAAACACAGTCGCCGGGCCGCCAAGATGCTCGGTAGCGTGGCGCTAAGCGCCCTCGGCCTGAGCCAAGCGCCGGATGCGCTGGCCGGAGCGACGTTTAAAATCGACGACACCAAATGGGTCAGCGTCGGCGCCGGTTTAAGAACCAGTTTCCGCGCCCAGGAAAGCGGCGCCGGGGCCAATGGCGAAAAATGGAACAACGATTTCAACCTGGACAATATCCGTTTGTACATCAACGGTCAGATCCATAAGTACCTGAAAGTGGAATTCAACACCGACTGCCAAACCTGCGGCAACGGCGGTGAAGTCCGGGTGCTGGACGCCATCGGCAAATTCGAAGTCACGCCCTACGCCAACTTGTGGGTAGGCCGGATGCTGGTCCCGGCCGAACGCCGCGAGATGAACGGTCCGTTCTACAGTGCGGTGTACAACATCTTCTCCGCCGGCACGCCGTTCGAACCGTCCGACTACAACCTGACCATCAAATCAGACGGCACCTCGGCCGGTTCCTTCGGCCGCGACGACGGTGCCACCTTCTGGGGCGCGGTATTCGACGGCCGTTTCCAATACGCGGCCGGTTTTTTCCGCGGTCTGCGCGGCGGCGCCAACGTCGACGACAACATTCTGTACGCTCAGCGCTTCGCCTACAACTTCTGGGACGTCGAGAAAAATCCCGGCTACTACACCTCCGGCACTTACTACGGCAAGGGCGGCGACATTCTGACCGTCGGCGTATCCAACCAATATCAAGAAGACGGCGCCGGCACACTAAGTTCGCCCGGCAGTTTCCGCGGCACCACCGCCGACGTGTTGATGGAAAAAGTGTTGCCGGGCGGCGGCGTGGTCACTTTAAACGGCGAGTACAAAAACTACGGCATTTCCGGACCTTACAGCCAAGCGATCCGGGATGCGGAAGGCTCGGACGGCGCGCCGGCCCAGTTCTCGATGTTCGAAGGCAATGCCTACGATATCAGCGGCATGTATCTGTTTCCGCAAAAAATCGGCATCGGCCAATTCCAGCCGTATTTGCGCTATGTCAACGTGTCGCCGGACAACAGCCCCAACCGCGAAGTTTACGAAGGCGGCGTCAATTACATCATCGACGGCCACAACGCCAAAATTTTCGCCGCCTATCAATACGGTGACTTGCTGACCAAGGGCTTGAACTACAAATCCACCGCCAGCGGCGAAAACGCCAGCCAGGTGATGGTCGGCTTCCAATGGCAAATTTGAACGTAGGGTGGGCACGGTTTATGTGCCCACGCGGAACGGATGCCAGGCGCGGGCATTGCATGCCCATTCCTACAAAAACGGGCTATTGATTCACCCACGATTTCTTCCCGACATAGGACTTAAACGATGAAACTACTGAGCAATTCCTTCCACAAACTGGCGACCGTCGCGGCTCTGTCCGCCGCGCTGCTCGGCGCCTCGCCGGCCCGCGCCGAAGACACTATCAAGGTCGGCGTGCTGCATTCGCTGTCCGGCACGATGGCCATTTCCGAAACCACGCTGAAAGACACCATGCTGATGCTGATCGACGAGCAAAACAAGAAAGGCGGTTTGCTCGGCAAGAAACTGGAAGCGGTCGTCGTAGACCCGGCGTCCAACTGGCCGCTGTTCGCCGAAAAAGCCCGCGAATTACTGACCAAGGACAAAGTGGCGGCAATCTTCGGTTGCTGGACCTCGGTGTCGCGTAAATCGGTGTTGCCGGTCATTGAGGAATTGAACGGCATCCTGTTCTACCCGGTGCAATACGAAGGCGAAGAGTCGTCGAAAAACGTGTTCTACACCGGCGCCGCGCCCAACCAACAAGCGATTCCGGCGGTCGACTACCTGATGAACGACCTGAAAGTGCAACGCTGGGTCTTGGCCGGTACCGACTACGTTTATCCGCGTACTACCAACAAAATCCTAGAAGCCTATCTGAAAGCCAAAGGCGTCAAGGATAAGGACATCATGATCAACTACACGCCGTTCGGCCATTCCGACTGGCAAAGCATCGTCGCCGACATCAAAAAATTCGGCTCGGCCGGTAAGAAAACCGCAGTGGTTTCGACGATCAACGGCGACGCCAACGTGCCATTCTATAAAGAGCTGGGCAACCAAGGCATCAAAGCCGAGGACATCCCGGTCGTCGCGTTCTCGGTCGGCGAGGAAGAATTGTCCGGCATGGATACCAAACCGCTGGTCGGCCATTTGGCGGCCTGGAACTACTTCATGAGCGTCGATACCACCAAAAACGCGGCCTTCATCCAACAATGGAAGGACTACATCAAAAATCCGAAACGGGTGACCAACGACCCGATGGAAGCGCATTACATCGGCTTCAACATGTGGGTGAAAGCGGTCGAGAAAGCCGGCACCACCGATCCCGAAGCGGTACAAAAAGCCCTGATCGGCGTCGAGTTCCCCAACCTGAGCGGCGGCGTGGCGAAAATGCTGCCCAACCACCACATCAGCAAACCGGTGCTGATCGGCGAGATTCAGGAAGACGGCCAGTTCGTCACGGTCTGGCAAACCAATAAAGTCGTCGACGGCGACGCTTGGTCCGACTTCTTGCCGGACAGCAAACCGATCATCGCCGACTGGACCGCGCCGATCAGCTGCGGCAACTACAACACCAAAACCAAGAAATGTTCAGGTCAAAAATACTGATCGGATGAACCCGGCGGGTCCTCGATCAGATCCGCCTCACGCTTAGCCAAGGGTTGCGCCGGCACGGAAGCCGGCGCAACCCACCTCGAAGGAATCGCCATGTCTGTTCATTGTTCGCAAACCGCTTTAATAACGCCGCTCGGCCGCGCCTTTGCCGTTGCTCTTTCCCAATCCCTGTGTTCAGTTCGTACTCCTCTGTGGGCCGGGGCCAAGCCGAGCGGCGTTATCAAAGCGATTTTTTCGTGCGTGGGTTACGCATTGCGTAGCTTGCGTTCCGGTTTTCGAGTGACCGCCTGGTACGCGGTGCGTACCCTACTTTTTATGTTCGCGGTTTCCGTACAGGCGCAAGAACCGGACGCCTTTAGCCAAAATCTGGAGCAATTGCGCGTCGGCAGCATGGCCGAGCGCGAAGCCGCGATCGAAACCCTGGCCGCCGACGGCCGCGCCTTGCCGGCGCTGCAAGCCTTACTGGACGGCAAATTGTTCGATTTGAAAGCTGAGAGCAAACTGGTGATCGGCGTGGAATCGGCGGCCGGCTATCAACTGACCGACGCGGCCAGCGGCGCGGCACTCGCAGAAGTGGACCGCGCGGCGGTCGGCAAAATCAACGTCACCAACAAACTGCGCGGCAGCTTGCGCAAGGCCATCGGCCAGTTACAGTTGAACGTGGCCGACGCCGACGCCCGCTTGGCGGCGGTCAAGGCGATGGCAAAAGAGATCGACGACAAGGGCCTGGACTTGCTGCGCGGCCGTCTGGAACAAGAAAGCGCGCCCAAGGTCCGCGCCGCGATCGAAGAAATTCTGCTGCTCCGAGACATCGACAGCGACGATAAGGCCAAGCGCATCGCCGCCATCGGCACCTTGAAGGACCGTACCAGCCAGGACGCCGCCAATCGCCTGCAAGCCCTGACCGAGAAAGACGCGGACGGCAATTTCATCGAACCCGACAGCGACATCCGCAATCTGGCCGAAGCCGCGCTGGTCAGCATCCACAACCGCTTGCAAACCTACGCGGTCGTCGAAACCGTGTTCTTCGGCCTGAGCCTGGGCGCGGTGCTGGTGTTGGCCGCGATCGGCCTGGCGATTACCTTTGGCGTGATGGGCGTGATCAACATGGCCCACGGCGAACTGATGATGCTGGGTGCTTACACCACTTACGTGATGCAGCAACTGCTGCCGAACAATCTGGGTACCGCCTTGATTCTTTCGATACCGATGGCCTTTTTGGTAGCCGCGCTGGTAGGTATAGCGATCGAACGCGGCATCATCCGCTTTCTGTACGGCCGGCCGCTGGAAACCCTGCTGGCGACCTTCGGCGTCAGCCTGTTCCTGCAACAAGCCGTGCGTTCGATCTTCTCACCGCTGAACCGTAGCGTCTCGACGCCAGAGTGGATGAGCGGCTCTTGGCAAATCAATGACTTTCTGTCGCTGACCTGGAACCGCTTTTACATCCTGATCTTTTGCCTGCTGGTATTCACCGCACTGCTGCAAATCCTGAAGCGCACCAAACTCGGCCTGGAGGTCCGTGCTGTCGCGCAAAATCGCGGCATGGCCCGGGCCATGGGCATCCCCACTGCTAGAGTCGACGCGATGACGTTTGGCTTGGGCTCTGGCATCGCCGGCGTGGCCGGGGTGGCCTTGAGCCAGATCACCAACGTAGGGCCGAATCTGGGTCAGGCTTACATCGTGGATTCGTTCATGGTGGTGGTGTTTGGCGGAGTCGGGAATTTGTTTGGCACCTTGGTGGCCGGGTTTTCGTTGGGGATTGCGAATAAGGTGTTGGAGCCTTATGCGGGGGCGGTGTTGGCGAAGATTTTAGTGTTGGTGTTTATTATTTTGTTTATTCAGAAGAAGCCGAGAGGGTTGTTTCCGCAGAAAGGAAGAGCAGCGGAATCTTGAGGTTTTAGCTTACTGGTTCCCACGCGCTGCGTGGGAACCCTGACTTGGCGCGGCGGCTGGGACTGGAATGTTTGGTGTCGCTATCGCGACGGCTTTTTAAATGCCGGTTCGCGGACCGGCAACCGCGATACTTTTCTTTGCTTGGCCTCGGCAATTGCTCCTGCATTGCTCTACCTCCTGCATCCATGCAGTCGAAAGAAAAGTATCCAAAAGAAAGGCCGCCCCATGCCGCTTGTATCCTGCGCTCCTGCGGGTTTGAGCGGGGATTAAACCCGTCGCGGATTTAAAGTGGATGGATAGTTTGACGATGGTAAGAATTTATAGGATGTGCCGACGACAGGAGGCGCATCGCTCGCGACCGATGTGCTTCGCATTTGCTCAGTCGTAGGGTGGGCACGGTTGAGTGCCCACGCGGAACCAACCGCCAACTGTGGGCAAAGTTGCCCACCCTACGCAACGTTAACTTCCGGGACGGTTTTCTCCCCTGATGCCGCGCCGAGCACCGGAGGGTTTGGCGAGAAGTTGCCCGCAGGGGAGCGGCACGGATGCCGCTCGTTTTCGGAGGGCTAGGACAGCCCTTCCGAAAACCCTCGCCAAATCCGTAGGCGCGCAGGATCAAAGCGGCATGGGGTGCCTTTTTCTTTGGGTACTTTCTTTTCGACTGCATGGATGCAGGAGGTAGAGCAATGCAGGAGCAATTGCCGAGGCCAAGCAAAAGAAAGTACCTCGGCCGTCGGGCCGAGACCCGACTTCAAAAAAGCCGTCGCAACAGCGACACTTTAAAACAGACGGAAGTCAAAAATGAATATCGCTAAACTGACCCAAGACAAAACCTACTCTTCAGTGCTAATCGCCCTAGCAAGCGTCACCCTCTTGATCCCCCTCTGCAACCTAATCTTCCCCGAAGATTCGGCCCTGCACTTCTCAGCCTATTCAGTCTCTCTAATCGGCAAATACCTAACCTTCGCCCTGCTCGGCTTATCACTGGATATGGTCTGGGGCTACGCCGGGATTCTGGTCCTGGGCCAGGGCGCATTCTTTGCGTTGGGCGGCTACGCGATGGGCATGTATCTGATGCGGCAGATCGGTACCCGCGGTGTTTACGGCAACGCGGAATTACCAGACTTCATGGTGTTCCTGAACTGGACTGAGCTGCCCTGGTATTGGCACGGCTTCGATAATTTCGGCTTTGCGATGTTGATGGTATTGCTCGCGCCGGGACTGCTGGCTTTCGTATTCGGCTGGCTGGCGTTTCGCTCAAGGGTCACCGGCGTCTACTTATCCATCATCACCCAGGCCCTGACCTACGCGTTACTGCTGGCGTTCTTCCGCAACGAAATGGGTTTCGGCGGCAATAACGGCCTCACCGATTTCAAAGACATCCTGGGTTTCAACATCCAATCCGAAGCAGTCCGCTCGGTGTTGTTACTAATGACCGGCCTGAGTCTGATTGGCGCCTTGTTGCTGTGCCGCTGGATTGTGAATAGCAAACTCGGCCGGGTGGTCACGGCGGTTCGCGACCAAGAATCGCGGGTGCGTTTTCTCGGTTACCGGGTGGAATTGTTCAAACTATGGGTATTCGTGTTCGCGGCGATGCTGGCCGGCTTGGCCGGCGCGCTTTACGTACCTCAGGTCGGCATCATCAACCCCAGCGAATTCTCACCACTCAACTCGCTGGAGATCGTCATCTGGGTGGCGGTCGGCGGGCGCGGCACTTTATACGGCGCGATCATCGGCGCGGTGCTGGTCAACTACGCCAAAACCGTATTGACCGGCCTGATGCCGGACGCCTGGCTGTTTTGCCTGGGCGGTGCCTTCATCCTGGTCACCTTATTAATGCCCGACGGCATCGTCGGCCTGCTGCGCCGTCGCAGTAAACCCAAACCCACTCTTAACGCTACCGGAGGACAACCGGCATGATGATCTCGGCTGCAACTACCACCGAAGGCGGCGCCAGCCTACCGCTGGTCGGGGAAATCGACGCCCGCCACGGCCCGATTCTGTACATGGAAGACGTCAGTGTCAGCTTCGACGGCTTCCGGGCGCTGAACCATTTATCGCTGTACATCGACGACGGCGAACTGCGCTGCCTGATCGGCCCCAATGGTGCCGGCAAGACCACCTTGATGGACGTCATCACCGGCAAAACCAAACCCGACAGCGGCTCGGTATTCTTCGGCCAGACCATCGATTTGCTGGAACTGGACGAACCGGCCATCGCCCAGGCCGGCATCTGCCGCAAGTTTCAAAAACCTAGTGTGTTCGACGCCTTGACCGTGTTCGAAAATCTGGAACTGGCCTTACGGACCGACAAGCGCACTTGGCCGACTTTATTTCATAAACTCAACAGCGAGCAACGCGACCGCATCCAGGATGTATTGCAAACCATCGCCCTGCCCGCTCAACAACGGCAACTGGCCGGCGCGCTGTCGCACGGTCAGAAGCAATGGCTGGAAATCGGCATGCTGCTGATGCAGGACCCGAAAGTGATGCTGGTCGACGAACCCATCGCCGGCATGACCCATCAGGAAGTCGAACGCACCGCCGAGTTATTGCTGTCCTTGCAAGGCAAGCATTCCATCGTGGTGGTCGAGCACGATATGGAATTCGTCCGCAGCATCGCCCGTAAAGTTACGGTGCTGCACGAAGGCTCGGTACTGACCGAAGGCACGATGGATGAAGTGCAAAACGACCCGCGCGTGATCCAAGTTTACCTGGGGGGATGATGTTAACGATTAGCGCATTGCAACAATACTACGGCGCCAGCCACACCTTGTGGGACCTGGATTTGAGCGTGCCGGCCGGCGCCTGCGTCTGCCTGATGGGCCGCAACGGCGTCGGCAAAACCACGCTACTGAAAGCCATCATGGGCTTGTTGCCGGTGGCCGAGGGCAGCATTCAATTCGACGGCGTCGAACTGGCCAAAGCCAAAGCCGAATCCCGCGCCGAACTGGGCATCGGTTATGTGCCGCAAGGCCGGGAAATCTTTCCGTTGTTGACGGTGGAAGAAAACCTGAAAACCGGGCTGCGCGCCGCCAACAAACACGGTATCAAAAAAGTGCCGGACAGCATTTTCGAGATTTTTCCGGTACTAAAACAAATGCTCAAACGCCGGGGCGGCGACCTGTCCGGCGGCCAGCAGCAGCAATTGGCCATCGGCCGGGCGCTGGTACTGAATCCGCGCCTACTGATCTTGGATGAACCGACCGAAGGCATTCAGCCCAACATCGTCAGCGAAATCGGCGACGTGATCATTCGTCTGAATAAATCGCGCGGTGTAGTGACACCGGCCCCAAAACCGGAAACCGGCGAAATCCACCAAGCCATCGACCGCATCCATAAAGAACTGGGCGTAACGGTATTGCTGGTCGAACAAAAACTGCCGTTTGCTCGCAAGGTCGCCAATCAGTTTTGCATCATGGACCGGGGGCGGAATGTGGCGGTGGGGGCGATGAACGAATTGGCGGACGACATGGTGAAGCGGTATTTGACGGTGTAGTATTTTGATTTTCTAGGGGCGAAAATCGACTTTTCCGTTTGCATGCTAGGATTTTCCCGTTCGTCCTGAGCCCCGTCGAAGGATGGGCGGGAAAATCCGTGCATCTCTGCGCCAAACCGTTCGTGCTGAGTCCTTCGGCGGCGCTCAGGAGAGCCTTGTCGAAGCACGAACGGTTTGGCGAGTAGCGATTATTTCCCGGCGGAATTGATTGGCGTAACAGCGACCTACAACACCTCAAACAAGGATAAAGAAGCAGAATGTTCTGGGTTTATATCCTTCGCTGCGCCGACGGCAGCTATTACACCGGCCATACCGATAATCTCGAAAAACGAATAGCCCAACATCAAGCTGGCGAATGCGGCGGCTACACTTTATCGCGTCTTCCGGTAGAGTGCATTTGGTCTCAGGCAACCAGCACGCGAGAAGAAGCGCTATCGGCGGAACGGCAAATCAAGGGCTGGAGTCGGAAAAAGAAAGAAGCCATGATGAGAGGTGATTGGGCTGAAGTTAGCCGACTGGCGAAAAGTCAATCCATTCATCCTTCGACAAGCTCAGGACGAACGGATTGACTTTGTTACCCGCCTCTAATTACCGGTCGTCCTGAGCTTGTCGAAGGGCACGCAAAATAAGGTTTCGAACCCTGAACAACTAACAGATTCAAATGAGTAACGAGCTCGCGGAGAAACAGTTTTGTAGTCAATCGTTCAGCCACTGGGAAGCCGAACTCACTTTAGGTTTCGCCCCACGTGGATCCAAAACCGCCTTGGTCAACCGCACCCACCGTGGCCCCTTGACCGTGCAGCGGCCCTTCTACCCGGAAGGCGGCGTCTGCCATGTGTATTTGCTACACCCACCCGGCGGCGTCGTGGCCGGCGATCAATTAAGCATTAACGCCGATGTCGAACCCGACGCCCAAGCCCTGATTACCACCCCCGCTGCCGGCAAGTTTTATCGCAGCGGCGGCGGCGAGGCGCGGCAGGCCATCAACCTCACAGTTGCTGAGAACGCCAGCCTGGAATGGTTGCCGCAGGAAACCATCGTTTACGAAGGTGCGCGCTTAAACTCCAGCATGAATATCGATCTGGCCGATCAGGCCCACTTCATCGGTTGGGAAATATTGGCCTTAGGCCGCCCGGCCGCTGGCGAGGGCTTTGAGAACGGCGCCGCCAGCCTGAACTGGCGCATTAGCCATGCCGGGCGATTGGTTTACTTGGAACGCTTGCACCTGGATGCCGAAGCCTTTCAAGCCCGCTGGGGTTTGTTTGGGCATTCGGCGTGCGGGACGCTGTTCGTTTATCCGGCTACGCCTTTGCAGTTGGCGGCAGTGCAGGCATTGATTGGCGATGAGGCTAATCGCGGGGTGACTTTGATAGAGGGTTTGTTGATTTGTCGAGGCTTGGATCTTAGGGCTGATTTGTTGAAGGGGTTTTTTGAAGAAGTTTGGGGCTTGGTGAGGGGGGATGTTGTTGGTAAGGCCGTTTGTGCGCCGAGGATTTGGGCGACGTAAGCATGTTTGTTTTGTCTGGTGTCGTCGTATCGGTTTACAGCGGTCTTACTGAACGCGTCATTCCGGCATGGATTGCCGGAATCCAGAAGCCATGGATGGCTTCGAGTTGGGATTTGGTGTCGCTAGCGCGACGGTTGTTTTTAATGTCGGGTCTCGGCCCGACAGCCGAGGTACTTTTCTTTGCTTGTCCAAAGAAAAGTACCCAAAAGAAACGACACCCCATGCCGCTTGTATCCTGCGCTCCGAAGGGTTTGAACGGGGTTTTCGGAAGGGCTATCCATAGCCCTCCGAAAACGAGCGGCATTCCTGCCGCTCCCCTGCGGGCTAATCCGCCCAAACCCTCCGGTGCTCGGCGCGGCATCAGGGGCAATAGCCCCGTCACGAGAAGAAATGTTGTTGGATTATTTTGCAATTTGGGTTTCGAGTTCTATTGTAGGATGCTGCTGACAATAGGCGGCGCATCTATCGCGCAGAATGCGTTTCACATTGTGAACCCTATGAGATAAAAACAAAGATATTCAATGGAAATTATCTTCAAAAATATACCTAGGAAATTATGCAAAAAACTACAATGCTCTTTTTCATCTATTACCGACAAGAAAAACTTTATAATACCAACCAGTTTAGACGACCTCAAAAATTACCCAAACCATCTCCATAAATCTAGGCGCGCGTATTCACGCGAGACATGCGATTTATTTTTAGATTTTTGCAAAAAGCTTATGTCTTGGGATGACATTGCTGGAGTTGCTAGCCTAGACACTGTTTTTTGGGCATTTTCAGATTCGCTTGACGAGCATTTTATTGAGCAAAATAAATTTGATTTTGATTTTTTTACTTCTACGTGGATTGAGAAAATTAACTCAAAACTACATAAATATAGATTTTATTTTTCCGTACACGGCTTGATGCTAAAGGATAGTTTACATGAGGAATTCGGCGAAGTATCTATAGTTTTATTTGACAAGGCGTTAGCCGACCGACTCCTTGATGAAAACAAGAGTAACAATTACCAATGGACAGAATATTTACACTCAACCTTGTATAAAAAGTTCATTGGCAAAACTACTCTAATAGTAAGTGTTTTTGGTTGTAGAGATTTATCTGAACTAGTTGCCAGAGAGAAGGCAAATTCAGTAATTTCTTATTTTAGATTCATATTTTGTGTCTTGCACCATGATCGTGTACAAGAAGGCTTAGTTAAGATTTCTATTGAAAACGAATGGCCTGAAAATGATTCGGACTTTTTTTATGTAGAATCCGACCACATTTCCTTATCTAATCATCGAGGCGCAGCTCCATTATTTGCCTTCGACATTTATAGCAGAAACTTTTCCGATATAAAGAAAAATGGCTACTTAAATGAAATAAGTGATTTTATTTTTCATCCTTACAATAACTATGAAAAGGCAGTTAAATCTGCTATCTATTGGATTGGAGAAGCTCAAAACGATTTTAAACCAGACTCTGCGTTTGTTAAGTATTGGATTTCAATTGAAAGCTTACTAACAACGGGACTTCATTCTCAAAATGGAATAACAAGAAATCTTGTTGACGGTATGCCTATATTAATATGGTATTGTGGACACGAGTTTAGTGATAGACCTAATGTTCGCTGGTTGTCTAAGCGCATTAATGCCCTTTATGATCTTCGGTCTAAAATCGTTCATGAAGGTCATGGAGTTCAAATTAATTGCAATGACCTAAGAGACTTATGCAAATACTCCTCTTGGCTAATACTGTGTTTTTTATGGTTACGATCAAATTTCAATTATACAGAATGTAAACAAGTCAGAAAACTAATTGAAAATTTGAAAGGAGCTGAATTTTCTGAAGACTTTGAAAACCGAACCCGAAGTCTATTACTGGCTGCTCAGGCGCCGTAGGTCCGATTAGCGAAGCGTAATCGGACGAATGAGTTTATTGAATAGTTTAATTTTTGACTTTTTGATATTATATATTTTTATAAGGCATTCAATAAATTGATTATTTAAACATCCGTCCGATTACGCTTCGCTAATCGGACCTACCGAATTTCATTTTTTGACTTCAAAATTCGGGACGGTTTTCTCCCCTGATGCCGCGCCGAGCACCGGAGGGTTTGGACGGATCAGCCCGCAGGGGAGCGGCAGGGATGCCGCTCGTTTTCGGAGGGCTATGGATAACCCTTCCGAAAACCCCGTTCAAACCCTTCGGAGCGCAGGATCAAAGCGGCATGGGGCGGCCTTTCTTTTGGGTACTTTTCTTTGGCCGTCCAAAGAAAAGTACCTCGGCTGTCGGGCCGAGACCCGACATTAAAAACAACCGTCGCGGCAGCGACACAACATTAACAATCTGCGACAAAACCTAAAGGTCAATACTCATAGTGATACCGCAACTGTGCGATCAACAACGTATCGCCGGCAACTTTATAGACGATTCTATGCTCGTCGTTAATCCGCCGCGACCAATAGCCGGACAAACCGTGCTTCAACCGTTCCGGCTTACCGATGCCCTCGAACGGCTGGCGCTGGATTTCCTTGATCAATTGGTTGATGCGTTTAAGAATGGCCTTGTCGGTGGTTTGCCAGTACAGATAGCTATCCCAGGCATCGGCGGAAAAAGTGATTTTCACTCGATCAACTCATGCTCCGTGCCTTGGCCGGATTCCAACTCGGCGATGGATTCCAGCAAGCGGCGGGCGTTGGCTGGCGAGCGTAACAAATAGGCGGTTTCCTCCATGGCTTGGTAGTCTTCCAAAGACAGCATCACCACCGGGGATTCGCTTTTGCGAGTGATGATGATGGGGGCATGGTCGGCGCAAACCTTGTCCATGGTTTTGGCTAAATTGGCGCGAGCGGCGCTGTAACTGATGGCGTCCATTAATGCTCCTGTTGTACGAAAAACTGTACGACACAATAACTCGGAAGATAGCCCTATGCAAGTTGGGAAACATTTAACCGCGATACAACTTACCAACATTCCAAACACTACTATTTAGCTGACGATACCGCCATGCAATTAACCCCAAGAGAAAAAGACAAACTCCTCCTCTTCACTGCCGCCCTCCTCGCCGAGCGCCGCAAGGCCAGAGGCTTGAAACTTAACTACCCGGAAGCCGTGGCTTATATCTCCGCCGCGATCATGGAAGGCGCGCGCGACGGCCAGACTGTGGCCGAGTTGATGGCTTATGGTCGAACGCTATTAAGCATCGACGATGTGATGGATGGTATCGCCGAGATGCTGACCGAGGTGCAGGTGGAGGCGACGTTTCCGGATGGCACCAAATTGGTGACGGTGCATGAGCCGATTGTTTAATCATCGCGTGGGCACAAAAAGCACGTGCCCACCCTACGACAATTCGTCAGAAAGCAAAGAAAATCCAACATGTAGGGTGGACACGATTTATCGTGCCCACGCGGAAAAAATGAATAAAAGGAGCCCAATATGATCCCCGGAGAAATCTTCCCAGCCGCTGGCGACATCGAACTCAACGCCGGCCGCGCCACCGTTAAAGTCTTGGTTGCCAACAGCGGCGACCGGCCAATTCAGGTCGGCTCGCACTATCATTTTTACGAAACCAACCCGGCTTTGCACTTCGACCGCAGTGTGGCCTTGGGTTTTAGATTGGATATTCCGGCCGGCACCGCGGTGCGTTTCGAGCCGGGCCAGCAGCGCGAGGTGCAGTTGGTAGCCTTCGCCGGCAAGCGCGAGGTTTACGGCTTTAGGGGCGAGGTGATGGGCGCATTGGAGAAAACCGCATGAGCAAGATTTCGAGAGCGGCTTACGCCGACATGTTCGGCCCCACCACCGGCGACCGCCTGCGGCTGGCCGACACCGATTTGATTCTGGAAGTGGAAGCCGATTACACCGTTTACGGCGACGAGGTGAAATTCGGCGGCGGTAAGGTAATCCGCGACGGCATGGGCCAAAGCCAATTGGGGAACGATCAAGCCGTGGATTTGGTGATTACCAATGCATTGATCATCGATTATTGGGGCATCGTCAAAGCCGATGTCGGCGTCAAGGACGGCCGTATCTTCAAGATAGGCAAGGCCGGCAATCCGGACGTGCAGCCCGGCGTGGACATCATCGTCGGCCCCGGCACCGAAGTCATCGCCGGCGAAGGCCAGATTTTGACCGCCGGCGGCATCGACGCCCACATCCATTTCATCTGCCCGCAGCAGATCGAAGAAGCGCTGTGCTCCGGCGTAACGACGATGATCGGCGGTGGCACCGGGCCGGCCACCGGCACCAACGCCACCACTTGCACGCCAGGACCCTGGCATCTGCAACAAATGCTGACCGCGCTGGACGGTTTGCCGATGAATTTTGGTTTGCTGGGCAAGGGCAACGCCAGCCTGCCCGGCGCCTTGGAAGAACAAATCAAAGCCGGCGCGATGGGCCTGAAACTGCACGAAGACTGGGGCACCACCCCAGCGGCGATAGACTGCTGCCTAGGCGTGGCCGACGATTACGACGTGCAGGTGGCAATTCACACCGACACCTTGAACGAATCGGGGTTTGTGGAAGACACTTTCGCCGCCTTCAAGGGCCGCACGATACATACTTACCACACCGAAGGCGCCGGCGGCGGACATGCCCCGGACATCATCAAAGCCTGCGGCTTGAACAATGTGCTGCCGTCATCGACTAACCCGACCCGACCCTACACGGTGAACACCGTCGATGAGCACTTGGACATGCTGATGGTTTGCCATCATCTTGACCCCAGCATCCCGGAAGACGTGGCCTTCGCCGAATCGCGCATCCGCCGCGAAACCATCGCCGCCGAGGACATCCTGCACGACCTGGGCGCGTTTTCGATGATTTCTTCGGACTCACAAGCCATGGGCCGAGTCGGCGAAGTGGTGATCCGCACTTGGCAAACCGCGCATAAAATGAAAGCGCAGCGCGGCGCCTTGGGCTGCGACACCGCGCAAAACGACAATTTCCGTATCAAGCGTTACATCGCCAAATACACCATCAACCCGGCCATCAGTCACGGCATCAGCCACGAAGTGGGCTCCATCGAAGCCGGCAAACTGGCCGATCTGGTGTTGTGGCAACCAGCCTTCTTCGGCGTCAAACCCAGCCTGATCATCAAAGGCGGCCTGATCGCCGCCGCGCCGATGGGCGATGCCAATGCCTCGATACCCACCCCGCAACCGGTGCATTACCGGCCCATGTTCGGCAGCTTCGGCCGCACCGCCGCCAACAACTCGATGATCTTTTTGCCGCAGGTGGCGGTGACTTCCGGTCTGGCAGGTCAGTTGGGGCTGCAAAAGCGGGTGGGTACGGTGAAAAACACCCGAACCATCGGCAAGGCCGATTTGAAATTGAATGACTATCAGCCGGTGATGGAGGTTTGTCCGCAGACTTATCAGGTGCGGGCGGATGGAGAGTTGTTGATTTGCGAACCGGCGGTGGTGTTGCCGATGGCGCAGCGGTATTTTTTGTTTTGAGGACGATTTAGCCATCCCTATCCCGTGTCCGGCCCGGTATCGGCCAGCCACAACAAGAAAGGGATGGCGGAAGAAAACTCGCCAGCCGTTGGCTCAGGAACCCGGTCTGGGGGCTTTATGGGGCGGAACCGGTTCGTCGATGCTGACGGTGTCGGCTTCCACTTGCTGAGCCATCGCTTCGATGATTTCCGGCGGAACACCGGATTGCTTGAGGCTTGCCCGTAACTCTGCGCTCAATTCCGCGCCGGTTCGTTCCGCGACCGGTTCTTCGGGCTGAACGGGACCAGCAGATTCCTGTTCTTTCAAAGTCTGTTCCATTTGAGCAATATGCTCATCCGGTAAATGGTTAGCTCGCATCGACGCAATCATCTCGGCATTGGCTTCGTTACGCGCAGCCTCATCCTCGGGCGACAAGCTATTGGCTGGCGCCAGCCGTTGGCGCTCGTGCGGGGGTAATTGAGTGTCCTGAGACATTGCGGTATTTGCCGGCGGAATATCCAGCCTTCTGTTTGCGCCAGCCGCGATGACCGGCGCGGAAGCTGAAGCGGCATGTTCCGGTGCCGCCGGATGGCTCACGCCGCGATCCGGAAATTGCTGACCGGCAAAATATCCGCTCGCAAAAATGCTAGCCACACCCAGTATTGAGACAAATTTGTTCATGATCTTGACCTAGTTTGAGTTTGCTCGGAGCGGAATCTCGGTCGGACGAATCAGGCCAAAGATTCCGCATGATCCGGTTTAGCGATTAATACTCGTACAGATAGGTTAAAGTACCCAGGTAGCGGAAAGATCCGGAAGTTGGGCAGGCTGCAGTGCCGGTATCACCGTACAAATACAAGCTTTGATGGTTTTGCAGCGCCATTTTTGCCTGGATCAAGGCGGTTTGATTATAAGTCAAGAAATAGTTGGTATAGCCCGGCAATACGCTGTGCTCGGGCACCGTGTAAATATAACCGTAGGTCGTACCGTTTACATTATATTCGTAGACGCCGGTGACAGTGGTCCAACCTCCGCCACAACTCGCGGCATTGGCGGCACTGGCGCCAAACATGGAAGCAGCAATTACAGACAGCATTAACAACAGATTTTTGATAGTTTTCATGAGACTCACCTTAAAGATAGTAAACACAAGGACTAATTAACCAACACTGCGTTTGAATCTGGAATATCACTTACTCGGAAACGGGTAATATCCAAATGCAAGGGCAGTGTGTCCGTAGGTCTTCGCGATCATTTTTTTAATCTCCGCGAAACTGTTTGGGACGGTGTTAATTTAGGGAAACTATCCTTGGCGCTCTGTTAAGTTTTAGACTGGAAAAGTGTGACGGTTTCCACGCTTTATTTCGGGCGGCCATTGGCGCAGCCGCGGATGACTTATTCGGTATATCCCGATACTCGGCGCGGCATCCGGGGTTTGAGACAGCATCGGCACTGCGGCGCCCAGCCGGACATGCCTAGTTTGCGGTGGTAAATCCAAGGCGCGGCTTGCGCTACTCAAAGCGTTTAACGGGTGCTGTTCGACTCGAAACCGGGCCAACAACGCCAGCCGTCTTGTCGATGCTGTCGCCGGCAGCAAGCGCAAGGCTCTGAGCAATAAACGAAAGGCAAAAAGACTTGCGTGCGAGGCTCCGAGCAATAAACGCAACTCAAAAAGACTTGCGCGCAAGGCCCCGAGCAATAAACGCAACTCAAAAAAACTTGCGTGCGAGGCTCCGAGCGATAAACGCAACACAAAAAGATTTGCGCGCGAGACTCCGAGCAATAAACGAAAGGCAAAAAGCCTTGCGCGTGAAGCTCAGAGCATTAAACGAAAAGCAAAAAGACTTGCGGCGGTTCCCCAAACTCCAGTTTGGGAACCGCGCCTTGAAAACGCCAGCTTTGATTGATTTGACCGGGAAACGGGAGTTTCCAAGATCAGGTAACCAAGCTGGAGCTTGGTTACCAGTCGAACCCTCCGATGCTCGGCACTGCATGGGGAATTCACCCGATGTACAAGCATTAGCTGTCATGTGCATTATGTTGCGCATACATTAGACGCATTAAGGCGTAATCATGGCACCCAACAGCACAGTCAAAAAGCCACCAATCTCACCTTGTCCGCCGACGTGCTGGCCGAAGCCAAGACGTTGAACATGAATATTTCGCAAGCCTGCGACCGCTACTTGCGCGAACTGGTGCGTAGCGAGCGCGAAAGCAGTTGGCGGCAGGAACATGCCGAATTTATTTCGGCCTATAACCAAATCTTGGAACAAGATGGTTTACCGCTAGACGAATTCCGGATCTTCTGACATGGCGCGTTTCGAGGTCTACGGCAATAACAGCGACAAATCCGCCGATGCACCCTTTTTGTTGGATGTGCAAAGCGATGTTTTGAATGGCTTGGATAGCCGGATTGTGGTCCCGTTACGGCGCCGCGACCGCTTCCGGGCGATTTCGTTACCGGCTAATTTAATGCCGGTCTTGGACATCGACGGCGTCGAATACGTTTTGGAAATGCCGGAATTGGCTGCGGTTCCGGTAAGAATATTGACGGAGCCGGTAACATCGCTGGAGGCTTTGCGGTTTGAGATTAGGGCGGCGTTGGATTTTTTGTTTTGATGTTGAAAGGCTGGAATGTTTAAGTCCGATCAATCGCTTTATATCTGTATAAATTAGGATACAATCGGAACGTGAAAACCGTTTTAACGACCGAGCTTTTCGACCACTGGTTTACCGGCTTGAAAGACATTCAGGCCAAACGTCGTATCCAAATGCGTATCGACCGTGCCGAGGATGGTCATTTCGGCGATTGCAAACCGGTTGGCGAAGGCGTATCCGAAATGCGCGTCAACACCGGTCCGGGTTATCGGATTTATTACACGCAACGTGGAGACGGCTACGAAATCGTTGTACTACTGGCTGGCGGCGATAAGTCCTCGCAGGCTCAAGACATCAAGACCGCTATTCAGTTGGCCAGACAAATTAAGGAGCAATCATGACAATCAAATTAAAACGCTGGGATTCGGCCGAGCATTTACAAACCGACGAAGACATCGAATTGTATTTGCAAGCTTGTTTCGAAGAAGCCGGCGACGACGCCGCCTTTATCGCCAAAGCCTTGGGCAATGTCGCCCGCGCCCGCAGCATGACGCAGTTGGCCAAGGATACCGGTATGGGGCGGGAAAGTTTATATAAAGCGTTGTCCGGCGAGGGTAATCCAAGTTTCGGCACTATTTTGAAGGTGACAAATGCATTGGGACTGAAATTTAACGTCCATCTTTCGGATGATTCTGATCGGAAAATGGCTTGAGTTTGGTTTATAGCGTTATCCATGGGCATATATTGCGAAGCAAACCCTACTTGATGGTTTTTGTGTTTTTAGGTGTCGTTATCCGTTTGTTGGGTCACTTAAGTTTACCCCTCCGGCACTTCGATGCCGCTAGGGGGGAGGAGTCCATCCCATTGGACTACGCTGGCTAAATCGTGCTCAACCTGGGCACTTCAAAATCGGCTCAACAATACAACAAATATCCTAAATATCCGATTATGAAAGTAATACTTGTCCATGGCATATTTGATACAGGAAGAATATTTCACCGTTTAATCGCGAAATTGGAAGCAAACGGTCATCAATGCTTTGCACCTGACTTAAAACCAGCAGATGCGCGACTAGGAATTGCCGATCTATCTGAAAAACTGAAGCAATATATTGACGAACAAGTTAGTAACGATGAGCCGATTGCCGTTGTCGGTTTTAGTATGGGCACAATAGTATCCCGTTATTACTTGCAACAATTAGACGGCTATCGACGGACAAAAGCTTTTTTCGCGATATCCGGTCCGCTCAAAGGAACGCTAACCGCGTATTTGTACCCCGGCCAAGGCGTAAAGGATTTAAGGCCGAATAGCCCGTTACTTAATGAACTAGCCAAGTCCGAAAACAAGCTTGCGCATATTGCCTTACATACGTATAGAACGCCGCTAGATGCGATGATAGTGCCGTCCAAAAGCTCCGAATGGCGAATGGCTAGCAACCATAAAATCAATGCACCGTTACATAAGCTTATGGTTAGCAACCAAAGGGTTTACACCCATATTGCAAAGCAATTAACCCACGTCTTGAGTAGTTCCGACGCTGGAGTTTCGGAACGATAAGAAACAAGACAGCATTAATGTTGGGAGTTTTTTTCTCCCCTGACGCCGCGCCGAGTACCGGAGGGTTGAGGCGGATTTGTCCGCAGGGGCGATGCAAGGATACATCGCGTTTTTCGCAGGGGCTGAATGCCCATTCGAGCCCCCGCTCAAACCCTTCGGAGCACAGGGCAAATCGACAGGATAGCCGATTTGCATGCGATAGCACTCGAAGGGCGAGGTATATGAATGTACCGAGTGATTCAAGCGGCATGGGATGGCCTTTTCTTTGGATACTTTCTTTTGGCCAAGCAAAAGAAAGTATCGCGGTTGTCGGTCCGCGAACCGACATGTAAAAAACTCGTCGCGACAGCGACACAACAAAACCAAAAGACATCAAGGCCAGTAGAGAGAAAACCAGGAATGATTTTCGTAGCGAAAGTATCGTGGCTGTCGGGCCGAGACCCGACATTTCAACCACCCGCCCCGACAGCGACATCAAATAAATAAGCGTCATTAAATGGCATTTTTCATACTGATTTTGTTGTTTGTGGTTTGTATCGGTTTGTGTTTCATTGACCAATGCCCGCATTGCCAGGAATACAGGTCGTTTAATAAAACCGGCCAGAGCCGGCAATTGAAACAAGCCGTATATGAATTGGAATATTTCTATCGTTGCAAACGCTGCGGGTATAGTGAATGGCGGAAAATTGGCCCCAGTAATCATTCAAACGAAGGCGGCGGTGGCTGCTGATAATTTTATGCTTCCCCACGCGCTGCGCCACTGCCATTTAGTTAAGAACGGATGCTCCCCTCTGCCTCAGGAAGAGCTAGGGTGAGAGCGATAAATAGGCAAGAAAGCTTTATTTTGTTTCCGTCATCCCAACCTTATCCCAAAGGGAGAGGGGCTTTTTCCATATGGATGCCGGAGGTATAGCAAGGCATGGAGCAATTGCCGAGGCCAAGCACAAATTCGTTTGGAATGAATATGAACAACCGACAGGTTGGCCAAAGGGCGAAAACCAGGGACGATTTTCGTAGCGAAAGTAACGCGGTTGTCGGTCCGCGAACCGACATGTAAAAAAACCGTCGCGACAGCGACACAACAAGACCAAAAGACATCAAGTAATCTGGAAGCCGACGTGTCGGGTTACGCTTCGCTAACCCGACCTACACAAAAAAACCAAATGCTAAAACTCACCGAAACCACAGAATCCCAAGAATCTCCCGACGACACCCTAACCCTGCCCTTCGAGGCCCGGCAAAAGTCCCGGCAACCGGCCATTACCCAAGGCGGCGTTCAAGTCGGGGTGTTTTTGCCCAGAGGGCAAACCTTGAAGCACGGCGCGGTGCTAACCAACGCCCAGGGCTTCAAGGTGCGGGTCAACGCCGCGCCGGAAGCCTTATCGGTGGTGAAATGCGCCGATCCGATGTTGTTCGCCCGCGCCTGTTACCACTTGGGCAACCGTCACGTGGCCTTGCAAATTTTGCCCGGCGAATTGCGGTTTTTGACCGATCATGTGCTGGATCAAATGCTGGTCGGTTTGGGCTTGACCGTCGAGCATCAAACCCTGCCGTTCGAACCGGAAGCCGGCGCTTACCACAGCCATGGTCACTGATTTAAGCTTGTTGCGGCTGCTGCAACTGGTCAGCCCCAGTTTGCCGATCGGCATGTACAGCTATTCCCAGGGGCTGGAAACGGCGGTGCATGACGGCTGGGTAACCAATGCCGAACAAACCGGCGACTGGCTGCGCGGCTTGTTGCACAACGGCTTGGGCAAGGTCGATGCGCCGTTGTTGGCAAGGTTGTACGATGCCTGGCGGACCAATGACCTTACGGCTGTCACGCATTGGAGCCAAACCCTGAGCGCCTGCCGGGAAACCGCCGAATTGCGCGCCGAGGACAAGCAGACCGGCCAGGCCCTGGCGCGCTTGCTGATCAAGTTGGAGATGCCGGAAGCCCAGACTTGGCAAAAACGGCCCGATGCGACCTTGGCGGCCTTGTTTGCGCTGGCGGCAACCCGCTGGCAAATCGATAAAGCCGATGCGGTTGCCGGTTATTTGTGGGGCTGGCTGGAAAATCAGGTGCTGGGTGCGATCAAGCTGGTGCCGCTGGGCCAGGTGGCCGGGCAGCAGTTGCTGCAAAGCTTGGCCGGCGAGTTGCCGGCTTTGGTCGAGCGGGCGTTGCAATTGAATGACGATCAGATCGGCGGCAGTTGTTTCGGTCTGGCTTTGGCCAGTAGCCGGCACGAGATGCAGTATTCGCGGCTGTTTAGGTCTTGAGATCGCAGGTGGGCACTTACTGCGCCCAGCTTGCGCTTCGATGCCGTTAAGTTAAACCGTTCATGGTTCGACAGGCTCACCACGAACGGCTTAACTTAACGGCATTGCCCTACGCTCTGTTCGCCCTGTCGAAAAGCTTGCCACCTCAGGCTTCGACAAGCTCGGCCCGAACGGAATACCGGTGATAAAGCGGGCCGGGTGAATAATTCGCCGCTACCGAGAGACGCATCCTCGCTGCCGTACAGCGGAATCGAGGTTGGATCAACTTAAATCCCCGGATTGCATCCGGGCAACTGGAGACAACATGAACGACAAACAGGTATTGAGAATCGGCGTCGGCGGCCCGGTGGGTTCCGGCAAAACCGCGTTGGTGGACGCCTTGTGCAAACGCATGCGCGAGGATTTTCAAATCGGCGTGGTCACCAACGACATTTACACCCGCGAGGATCAGCAATTTCTGATCCGTAGCCAGGCGCTGCCGGAAGAACGCATCCTGGGTGTGGAAACCGGTGGCTGTCCGCATACCGCGATCCGCGAAGATGCGTCTATGAATCTGGCGGCGGTGGACGAGTTGTGCGAGCGCTTCCCGGAGCTGGATTTCGTGTTGGTGGAAAGCGGCGGCGACAATCTCAGCGCCACCTTCAGCCCGGAACTGGCCGATTTGACGATTTACGTAATCGACGTCTCGGCCGGCGACAAAATTCCGCGCAAGGGCGGCCCCGGCATTACCAAATCGGATTTATTGGTGATCAATAAAATCGATCTGGCGCCTTACGTCGGTGCGTCGTTGGAGGTGATGGACCGCGACGCCAAGAAAATGCGCGGCGAGCGGCCGTTCGTGTTTACCAATATCAAGGCCGGCGTTGGCCTGGACGCCGTCGCTCAATTCATCGTCACCCAAGGCATGTTGGCCGCGCCGGTTTAAACCGGGCTTGCCGTTCTGGGGTTTGTCGACGACTTCGTTGCCGAATCCCCCCGCTCTTCATTACCTCCGAACGCCGCATTGATTTGGTTCTAAACAGTGCCTAATCGGCATCGGGCATGTTTTGCGTGCATTCGCGGCGCGGCAACTTAACAGTATTAGTCCGCGCCGTTTGGAGTGCAAAATATTATTTGCACCGCGCGACAGTTTTCAGCCATCATCCGTGACTTTGCCCACCCAAGCGTTTAGAACTAAATATCCGTTACAAACCCGCCCGCGTCCATCTTGACCCACAACAAAATCTCCCGCCAGACCAATCTCCGCAAGCGACGCTATCGCTCGTACGGCTATGCCAGATCGGCATTGATTATTGGCGGCATCGCGCTGATAGTCTGGCTGACGTTCTTGCTACCGTTGTCGTTCGCGGTGCAAGCCAGCGACGGTCCCGTCCACAATTCGCTGTTGGTATTACGCTTGATGCAATACGGTTTCCTGGCCGCCAATGCTTGCGGCATGATGCTGGCCGCGACCTCGCTGTTTAAATCTCCCGCCAAACTGGAACTAGCGATTTTTGGCTTGACGTTCAATCTGGTCGATTTCGTGTTGGGACTGTCGCTGAATACGTGAGTCCGTTTTCTGCCAGACCGATACCCGCCCACCGCGAAGTCTTAACGGCCGCCGCCCGCCAGCAATCCGCCGTAAGCCGGTTTGCTTTACAATGTTGGCAACTCCATTCATTCACGTCCGGCCAGCATGCAACTCAGCGTTCTCGACCCCCTGCGCCCCGGTCAAGCGTTCCCGCCGTTGGAACGCGCGCTGACCGAGCCTAACGGCCTGCTAGCGATAGGCGGTTGTCTATCGCCTCGGCGTCTGGTTAACGCTTACCGGCACGGCGCGTTTCCGTGGTTTAACCCCGGCGAACCGATCTTGTGGTGGTCGCCCGATCCACGCCTGGTATTGTTTCCGCAGAGTTTGAACGTATCGCGCAGCCTGGCGAAAACTCTGCGTAGAGGGCATTTCGAAACCCGCCGCGACACGGCTTTCGCCGAGGTCATCGAGGCCTGCGCTGCGCCGCGCCGGGAGGATGGCGGCACCTGGATCACCGACGATATGCGCGCCGCTTACCAAACGCTACATCAACTCGGCGTCGCGCATTCCTGGGAGACCTGGCAAAACGGCGAACTGGTCGGCGGCTTGTACGGTCTGGCGATCGGCCGGGTGTTCTTCGGCGAATCGATGTTCCATCGCGCCACCGATGCGTCGAAAGTCGCATTCGTGGATTTGGTGCGTCATTTGGATAGCTGGGGTTACCAGTTGATCGACTGCCAAGTCAGTAGCGATCATTTACTCAGTTTAGGCGCAGAGGACATCCCGCGCCGCGAATTCGCGGCGGCACTGGCCGTCTTGTGCAAACAGGCACCGCATCCGCAAGCGTGGCAAATCTAAAATCGATTTCTCTTTGGCTGAGCGGCGAACAGGATTGCGCCTATCTGGACGATCGGCGCGCTCGCTCGGCCTTCGTCCATCCCGATACCGAACTGGATCCCGCCGTTTATTCGCGCCTGATCGAACTGGGCTTCCGGCGTAGCGGCGATCACGTGTACCGGCCGCATTGCGACCACTGCCAAGCCTGCATACCCACCCGCGTTCCAGTGCGAGAATTCCAACCGAACCGCAAACAACGCCGTTGCCTGACGCGGAACACATCCACCCGGACCGTCATACGCGGCGCCGAATTCGATCCTCGCCATTTCCGGCTTTATCAAACCTATCTGCGGGCTCGCCACGACAAACCGGACGAAGCGCCGCCGAGCGAGGAAGATTATTTGCGTTTTCTCGGCAGCCGTTGGTGCGATACCCATTTCGTCGAATTCTTGATCGAAGGCCGGCTGGCGGCCGTCGCGGTCGTCGACGTCGTCGATCACGGCCTGTCGGCGGTATATACCTTTTTCGACCCGGCCCTGGCGGCCTACAGTCCCGGCGTGTATGCGGTGCTGTGGCAGATCGAATACGCCAAACAATTGGAGCTACCCTACGTTTATCTGGGTTTTTGGATCGCCGAATGCCGTAAAATGCGCTACAAAATCGACTATCAACCGCTGTCCGGCCTGATCGCCGGCCAATGGCAATCCCTTTTACCCCCTTCAATCCACGAGGAATAAGCAGTGCCTAAAGCCAACGAACTCAAGCAAGGAACCGCTATCGAAATCAACGGCGAACCCTATGTCGTCAAAAGCATCGATGTGCGCAATCCGACGTCGCGCGGCGCGACGACCTTGTACAAAGTCCGCTTCACCCACATGAAAACCCGCCAAAAGCTGGACGAAACCTTCAAGAGCGACGACATGCTGAAGGCCGCGGATTGCTCGCGCTGCAACGTGCAGTATTCCTACCAGGACGGCGAAACCTATTACTTCATGAACAGCGAGACTTACGAGCAATACGCGCTGGCGGCGGAGGATTTGGAAGGCCAGACCCTGTATTTGAGCGACGGCCTGGAAGGCATCATCATGTTGCTGATGGACGACGCGCCGCTGGGCATTCAATTGCCGACGACGGTCACGTTGCAGATTGTCGAAACGCCGCCCGCGATGAAAGGCTCCAGCGCCACCAAGCGCACCAAAACCGCGAAATTGACGACCGGCCTGGAAGTGCAGATCCCGGAATACATCGAAACCGGCGAGATCATCAAGGTGAACACCGAAACCGGCGAATTTTCGTCCAGAGCTTGAGCCATACCGCCCGGCCGCCTCGCCGGAGCGGCGGCCGCGATTATTCGTCCTTACCCAATTTCGGCAATTTACCGGCCAAGCCCATCGCATGCTTGGCCAGCGCCGATTTGGCGAACGGCAGGTGATCCAGTACCGCCAGACCGGCGTTACGCAACGCGGCCACCGGCAAGCGGTTGTTCGAGAACAGTCGGACCACGGTATCGGTAAAACCGATCGTACGGTCGTGGTCCTGGCGGCGTTGCCGGCTATAGTCGCGCAATAGACTGGCCGCGCCGAGATCGCCGCCGTGATCGTGCTGGTCCATCAACAACTCCGCCAACAAGGCGACGTCGCGAATACCCAGATTGAAGCCCTGACCCGCCACCGGATGCAATTGGTGGACGGCGTTGCCGATGATCACGGTCCGGTCGGCCACCATACTTTCGGCGCGGATCAAACTCAGCGGAAATGCGCGGCGCGGCGCGACCAGTTTCAGTTCGCCCAAACGGTAACCGAAACAGTTTTGCAGTTCGGCGAGGAATTCGCGATCGTTGACGGCCAACAAGGCTTCGGCTTGCTCGTGGCTGCGGGTCCACACCACCGCGGATTGCTTGGCCGCCACCGGCAGCAAGGCCAACGGGCCGAATTCGGTGAAACGCTCGAAAGCGACATGGCGATTGGGCAAGGCCGATTGCACCGTGGTCACCAGCGCGGTTTGACCGTATTCGCTGACTTGCTGGGGAATTTCCAGTAACTTGCGCACCGTCGAGTCGCCGCCATCGGCACCAACCAGCACTTGGGCACTCAAATTCAACGAGCGGCCGTCGGCCTGCTTCAAGCTGACGTTGACGGCATCGTATCCCGCCATCAAGCCGGCAACCCGCGTTTGATATAGGCAATCAGTGTCGGTTTTTTCGACCAGGTCGGCCGCATGCTGTTCGATGTCGCGGGCGACAATCACGTAACCCAAGGCATCGACGCCCTGTTCCGCCGCCGACAGCCGGGTTTTGCCGAAATGACCGCGGTCGGAGATATGGATGTCCGCGATCGCGGTGGCCTTGGCGGCCACGCCGCGCCACGCGCCCAACTGCTCCAGCAACTCGACGGAACCCTTCGCCAAGGCCAATGCCCGGTCGCCGGCCGGCGAGTGGCGTAGTTGCTCGCGGCTATTGGCTTCGACCAGCGCGATTTTCAAGCCGCTGTTCCTCAGCGCCAACGCCAGGCAGTTGCCCGCCAAGCCGGCGCCGACGATGATCAGGTCGTAGTCGTGGGCCATTTAGGCATTCATCAACGCTTCGATATCGGCAATGCGTTTCGGCACGCCACCGGTCAAAATCTCGTGACCGTCCTTGGTCACCAGCACGTCGTCCTCGATCCGAATGCCGATGCCGCGCCACTGTTTGTCCACAGTTTCGCACTGGGCCGGCACGTACAAGCCGGGCTCGACGGTCAATACCATACCGGGCTCCAGCAAGCGCCATTCGTCCTTGATTTTGTAATCGCCGACATCGTGCACGTCCATGCCTAGCCAATGACCGATGCGGTGCATGTAAAACTGTTTGTATTTTTCGTCCTTGATCAATTTCTTGACCCGGCCTTTTAACAAGCCAAGCTCGACCAAACCCCTGGTCAACGTTTCCACCGAGGCGTCGTGGGCCTTGTTCCACGGATTGCCGGGTTTAATTTCGGCCAATGCCGCGGTTTGGGCATCCAGCACCAATTGATAGAGTAGCCGCTGTGGTTCGCTGAACTTGCCCGAAACCGGAAACGTGCGGGTAATGTCGGCGGCGTAGTGGTCGCATTCGACGCCGGCATCGATCAACAACAGATCGCCCTTATTCAGCTTGTCCTTATTCTCGACGTAATGCAGCACACAGGCATTTTTACCGCCGGCGACGATGGACGGATAGGCTACCGCCCGCAATCCGTCCTGAATGAATTCATGAATCAGTTCCGCTTCGATCTGATACTCGTACAAGCCCGGTTGGCAAGCTTGCATTGCCCGAACGTGGGCCTTGGCGGAAACTTCGGCGGCGCGGCGCATCAATTTCAGCTCTTCCGGGCTTTTGAACAAACGCATTTCGTGCAGGATGTGCTCCAGCGCGACCAACTCGCCGGGCGCGCTGACGCCGGAGCGCGATTGCTTGCGGATGTTGTTGATCCATTCCATCAGCTTATGATCGAGATCGCTGTCCTTGCCCATCGGATAGTACACCTTGCCCTTGTTCTCCAGCATACCGGGCAAGATGTCGTCCAGATCGGCTATCGGGAAGGAGTCGTCGGCCTCGTAGTGCTGGGTAGCGCCCTCCAAGCCGGCGTGGGCGCCTTCCCACAGGGCCTTTTTCTCGTCGAATTCGCGGCAAAACAGAATGTATTCGCCCTTCTCTCGGCCGGGGATGAACACCGCCATCGATTCGGCTTCGTTGAAACCGGTCAGGTAGTAGAAATCGCTATCCTGGCGGAACGGATAGTGCACGTCGCGGTTACGGGTGCGCTGCGGCGCACTGGCGATAATGGCGATGTTGCCCTTGCCGATTTGTTTCATTAACGCCGACCGGCGCTTCTTGAATTCGCTTTGTTTCATGAGAAAAAGATCAATGCCTTTGTTGATCGCCGTCGCCGGCGAATTGGTCGCGAACCGTAAACACCGAGGCACGCACGTATTCGCGGATTTCGGTCAATGCGCTTTCGTCGTCTTCGCCACCGACATCGCTGTCGATTTTGGTCAGTTCTATCATGTCGCGCATCACTTCGGCGGTATCGCCGGGCCAGTCCGCGTCGGTTTTGGCATAGCCAACCCCGAACAAAAAGCCCTGGCACCAGCAACGCAATGCCTCGACTTGTTCGTCGAGCGGCTCGGCTTCGTCGGGCATCAGCAAGTCGAACTCGAAACTCTGATCCTGATTTTCCAGGAGTTGCCGGGTCTTTTCGAACAAACCCGCCAAAAACTCGCGGTCTTCGTCGATCAATTCGAGGTCTTCGTCGAAGAGCTCGTGCAACCAATTGCCAAAGTCCGCGCGGGTTTCGACACACAACATACCGGTAGCGATACCGTGCGCTTCGGCGCCGCCCATATCGGCGTCGTGTTGCTCCAAAATGGCATTTAAGGTTTGATAAGTCATCTGGCTCTTGGCGCCTGGATAGGCTGTTTAATCACGAGGCTTATGCTAACATTGTTAAGAAATCCCGACGATTATACCGCCTTATCGGTTCAACTCCTCTCCGTGCTATGTCTCAAAGCGAAAAAGACCCAACTACCGAGCTCGAAGCGTTGGAAGCCAAGCTGGATGCGCTGATAGCACAATACAACCAAGTCAAAAACGAAAATAAGTCTTTGAAAATTAAACAGGATGCCCTGGTCAAGGAAAAAGCCAGACTACTCGAAAAAACCACGTTGGCCAAAGCTCGCGTCGAGGCGATGATCGCCCGCTTGAAGGCGATGGAGCACGATTCATGAGTAAAACGATGCAAGCCGTATCGTTAAACATCTTGGGCAAGGAATACAAAATCGCTTGCGCCGCCGAGGAAAAAGACACGCTGATCGATTCCGCCCGCGAACTGGATCGGCAAATGCGCAAAATCCGCGATACCGGCAAAGTCACCGGCGCTGATCGAATCGCGGTCTTGGCGGCATTGAATCTTGCCCACGACTTGGCATCCGGCAATAAGGCCGCAAGCTCCAGCCCGGATATGGCCGGCCGATTGGCGGATTTACGCCGCAAAATAGAAAACGTTTTGGAAACCCCTTAATTCGTTTAGAATAGTGACCCTATCTCCTGCGGCGTTCGAGCAGTACTGGGTGTTTCCTGAACCTGCATTTGCCCCGGAAGCTTTTTACCCGTCATGGTGTGCATGCCTGTTCACTCAGGAAGCCTGATTGACTGGATTTGGTTTCCACTTGAACCTCCGGTTCAAGGACGAAAGTATCAGACGGCGCAGGCGGGAGATTTTCTTGTTAGCCATACTCTGGCCGACCTCGATCCCATGACCGATGTCGCCGGCCAAGTCCTCATCTCAAATACCTGTAACACCCTTCCCGCAGGGCTGCACGGCCCAAGTTAACCGCGTAGCCCGGAGACGACGGCGCTTGCGTTACACGTTATAGGGCGTGGCAATCCAATCGCGCAACACCGCTTCGTCGCGCTTGGGCAAGTAGGCAAAATCGCCGGAAATATCGCGAAATACCGATTCGGCAATATGGGTTGATACCAAGCGGCCTTTCAACATGTAGAAAAACCAGGCGAACGGATGGCCGGCCTGCCGGTCGAAGCGGGTCAGCACATTGCTGAGAGCGCTACCTTTCTTACCGGCGAAATCTTCCAGATGCGGCAGATGATGTTTGTGGGTATTGACCAACTCGACGTTAACGATTTGCTCCCCGAAACGCCCGGTATGCGAATAGGGTCGAATGATCCAGTCTTCCGACATTCGAGCCACCTGCCCGGCGCTGCTGCGATTCCAATCGTCCATGAAGCGGCGCACCGAGTGCTCTCCGGGATGGCGCTCGTCTATCACGCCCATGAACAACGCCACGTCGGTTTTGCGCCGATAAGCGTAGCGCGAATGGCCGAAACCGAAGCTCTCGATGCAAAACGGATGAATCGGATCGATAAACTCTTCCAAATCGTCCGGCGGATTGGCTTCGTCAACCAACATCCTATCCGAAACTTCGTGAGTCTTATCGATTTCGATCAGCGTAAAGTCTTCTGCCCTATCGCCGGTCTGCACGACAAAATACAGCGTTTTACCGGTCTGTTTGGTGGCGATCAGCTTTTGCTCAAGCGCATATTCGATCAGAGTCTGCAGATTCTGCCCGCACTCGATATAGGATCTCTCCACCCATTCGGTGATGTCGTTGGCGATCCGGGTGCCGTTCATGTCGACGACACCGCCAAGCTTGTACCACTCGTCGCCTATCATGGCCAAGCGGAGCGGGAAATCTGAAATCAGTTGTTGCAGCTTGTTTTGCAACAGTTCGTCGGTTTGACCTGGGATGATTTTTTTACAGCATTCGGCAATGTCTTGTCCGGCAATCGCGAGTCGGGCTTCAGTCATGTTCGGCTTTGGGGCTGTTAGTGGAATTCAAGCGTTGATGTACCAATTCTCGCACATCGGGTTCCGGGTCGTCCGCGAGTACCGTCAAACGGGCGGGATCGACCTTGGCAGCCGCAGTATAGCGCACCACCCAGTCCGGGTCTTGCAACATCGTCGCGGCATCGTCGGCCGGCATGCGCTCGACGACGATGCGCCGCACATCGGACGCGGGATCCTCGGCCATCAGTCCCAAGCTAACTTCCGGCAAACGTTCGGCGACCCGCTTGCGCACCTGCAAATCCTCATCCTTAATAAAGCGGAACAAGCGGCCGGGCGGCAAACGCTTCGCGACGGTCAAGCGAACGATATAATCCGGATCGTTCGCCAATAACTCGAGATGTTCGAGGTCGATGCGGTCGGCAACCGTCATCCGCACCTCCCGATCCGGGTCGTCTATCCAGCTCTGCAACTGCTGAGCCGGCAAGCGGAAGGCGACCGCCCGCCGCACGACCTCATCCTCGTCGTGTATCAAGGCCTGCAAGGCTTTCTGCGGGGCATAGCGTACCGCGATTGCTCGCCGCTCCCAGAATTTATCGTTCAAATAGTGCGTGGCGTAGGCTGGATTGACCCGGAAAAACCGGTCGATTTGGCGGCCGCTATCGACGAACACGCAAGTGTCGCCGGGCATGCAACGCCCCATCAATAGCGTTTTGCCGCGGAAGGGACAGATACTGCAGTCACCTATCGGTGTAGAGTCGGGAGCGTCTGATTCCGCCATGCCGCGCTCAATCCTCGATGACTTCGGCAATCACGATGCCGGTGGCATGATCGTAGTCGCGGGTCAGGCATAAACAGTGTTCACGGCCATCCACCAGATACAAATTAAAACCCCGCCCCTCGAGCACAGGTTCGTTATTGGGAATGTCGTCGTCCATGCAATAGGTGAAATGGATGTCGGTATAGGCTTCGCGTAGCATACCGACGACCGTTTCGTTAAGGACTTCGCTGCCAATTTTACCGGCGATTTCTTGCAGTTGTTCGGGTTTGATCATGAAGTGGATTCCTGTTCGAGACTGATACGGCGGCCCGCGCGGATGCCCATCGATTTGGCCAACCAAGGCGGCGGCGCATCGGCGAGGACGGTTTGCAATTGATTGAGTAATTCGGAGACGACGGCGCCCAGTTCGGTCTTGATCGGGTGTATGCCGAATTTAACGACTTTAGCCGCCGCCGGACCACCGATGGACGCGGTGTAGAGCACCCGGCAATCGGCGATTAACTCCGCGCGGTAAGTATTCTTGTCGGCATGACGCCGCTGAGCATCCATGTCCACACTACGGATGTCGATTAACCGAGCTTCGTCCGCGGACACCTGATAGATCAAAAACTGGCGGCAAGAGCCGAAATGGCCGGCGATCCGAGTCGGATCGTCGCTGACCACGGCCACCAATATCGAGCCGGCGGCATCGGCCGGCAAGGTTTGCGGCTTGGGCGGATCGGGAAAGGCGATGCTTTGCAATATCCCCAGCGTTAAACGCACGGTTTGCGGGTCCGCCGAGATCCCGAAATTGCTCAGCGCCTGACGGAAGCGGTCCTCGCCAAGCTCAGCCAGCGTGTTGCCGTCCAATACCGGCCCCACGCAAGCATGCAAAATCGACACAAATAATTTGGGAGCGGTATCGGGCAGGGCTCGAGACGCCAACCCGATACGCAAAGCCAGTTCCCTCGTCAAGGCGGACTGGCGCATGGCACTATGCCACTAACGGCAATATGCAATTGTCAATCGGGCAAACCTTAACGCATTGCGGTTCGTCGAAGTCACCATTGCACTCGGTGCAGGTTTTTTTGTTGATTTCGAACACCACCGCGCCTTCCTTGATCGAGTCGGTTGGGCACACAGGTTTGCAATCACCACAGGAAATACATTCCTCGGCAACAATGTAGAGAGTCATGCTTTATTCCTCCGCTAATCGCTTGGCTTGCAATGTGGTTGGGATCTTCGGTGGAGGACTCATCGGTTCGAAGTAATATTTTGAGCCATCACCCAACGTGACTTCGCCGCCCCATTTGTCCTCGCCATCGAATTCTAACGATTCTATGGTTTCTTCCAAGTCTTTTTTGGCAACATAGAACAGCAGTTTACCATCTTCGCGTTTTCTGAGCATGACGCTGGGCATAGATTTCTCCAAACGAAAGCGGGGGCAAACTCGCATTTGCCCCCGCGGATAAACGATTTGTTAACGGATCAAATCGTAATTGTAGTCGGTCGTTCCCATACCGCGGGTTTCCTTATCCAACTGCTCCAGTACCGCGTTAACCAGCGTAGTCAGCACGTACATCGCGCCTTCGTAGCCCAAGGTGGTCATACGGTGCAAGTGGTGACGGTCGAAAATCGGGAAGCCGATCCGAATCAGCGGCACTTCGAACTCCTCGCCTTTGTACATGGTATCCCGTTGGATGAATTTACCGTAGGAATTGCCGATCATGAAGTCCGGTTTATTGGTAAACATCAACGAACGGAAGTGCCACAAGTCGCGACCAATATGCACGGTAGCGGTTTGACCGTAAGGCGACGCTTTCAAGATTTCTTCGCAAGCTTTTTTCCAGCGTTTGTTGGCGTGGTTAACCAACACGTCGGTGACTTCCGCGCCAAACTCCAGCAGCATTTTGGTCATACCCAACGCGAAGTCCGCATCGCCGTACAATGCGAATTTTTTGCCGTGCAACCAAGCGTGCGAGTCGGTCATCATATCCACCAAACGACCGCGTTCGACTTCCAGTGATTTCGAAATGGGTTTGCCGCTCAGTTCGGAAACTTTCATCAGCAACGCGTCGGTCCATTCCAAGCCCATCGGAATGTTCAGTTTCGGCACGTCGTGGTTCCAAGTGGTTTCGGCGAATTTCTTGGTTTTTTCCAACTGCCAAGGTTGCAGCAACACGGTGGTAATCGCGTTCGGCGCATCCTTGATTTCGTCCATCGTGGTACCGCCGGAGTACATCCGGAAAGTACCGTCCGCCGGGGTATCCAACACTTCGGTCGGATCGCTCAGCATCGTGTAATCGACACCCATTTCTTTCATCATCCGGTGGATGACGCGGTAGTTACCCAAATAGGTTTCGAAGCCGGGTACGAAGTTGATCTTGCCGTTTTTGCCGGGCTCCTTGCCTTCCATCGTTTTCAGCGTGAAGTAGCGCGCCATGCCTTCGAACATGTTGTCCCAACCGGTGGTGTGGCTACCGACGAAGCTTGGGGTATGAGCGAATGGCACCGGGAAATCTTGATCAACATGGCCTTCTTTCTTGGCGTTGTTGATAAACGCGTTCAAGTCGTCGCCGATCACTTCCGCCATGCAAGTGGTGGATACCGCGATGATGTCCGGCTGATATAGGGCTTTGGCGTTTTCCAAACCCGCGAACATGTTTTTCTGACCACCGAATACCGCCGCGTCTTCGGTCATGGAGTCGGAAACGCAGGAAACCGGCTCTTTGAAATGGCGGTTGAAGTAGGTACGGAAGTAAGCCACGCAACCTTGCGAACCGTGGACATACGGCATGGTTTTTTCGAAACCCAGAGCGCACAACACGGCACCCAGCGGTTGGCAAGCTTTAGCCGGATTGATCGTGATCGCTTCGCGGCTGAAGTTCAATTCTTGATATTCCTTAGTCGTCGTCCATTCGAATACTTCGTCAATGGTATCTTGCGGGTGACGCTCTTCGTACATCGCGCGTTTGTTGGCAAGATTTTCCTTGTATTCGTCGGTTCGAAACAAGGGATAACTAGGGGCTATTTTGTCGACATTTTGGCTCATGATAATCTCCTAAACGCGCCACTAATCTGTGGTCCGGCGTTGATTGGATTTAGTCGGGCTGCTTTGTCCAGACAGCCCGATCTTCGAAAGGCAGGGTACGCCCATTGCCCCGAGGAGCGATGGCGCGTGCCCTACGGCATCATCGCATTCGCTATTAAGCGACCGCTTTTACCGCTTCGCTCTCAGACGCTTCGGTTTTCCAAGGCGCCTTGATTTGTTTCCAGCATGGGTTATTCAGCGTCATGTCCATATCGCGGGCGAAGATGGCGAAGCCGTCGTAGCCGTGGTATGGGCCTGAGTAATCCCAAGAGTGCATTTGCCGGAATGGGATACCCATTTTTTGGAAAATGTACTTTTCTTTAATACCGGAGCCAATTAGGTCAGGTTGAACTTTTTTGACGAACTCTTCGAATTCGTAGCCGGTGACATCGTCATACAACAGCGTGGCGTTGCCGATTTCCTTGATGGTACGATCGTAGTCGTCGTTGTGACCGAACTCGTAACCGGTACCAACCACTTCCATACCCAAGTCTTCGTAGGCGCCAATCACGTGACGAGGACGCAAACCGCCGATGTACAACATCACGCGTTTGCCTTGCAGACGCGGTTTGTATTTAGCGATAACGGCTTCGTATTCCGCGCTGTAGCGAGCGATCACGCGCTCCGCGCCTTGTTTGATATTGTCGTCGAAGTGCGCGGCGATTTTACGCAACGATTCGGCGATTTTGGTTGGGCCGAAGAAGTTGTACTCGATCCAGGGAATGGAATATTTTTCTTCCATATGCCGAGCGATGTAGTTCATCGAACGGTAGCAGTGGATCAAGTTCAATTTCACTTTCGGGGTGTTTTCGATCTCGGCGATGGTACCGTCGCCGGACCATTGCGCGACCACTTTCAGGCCCATTTCTTCCAACAGGGTACGCGAAGCCCAAGCGTCGCCACCGATGTTGTAGTCGCCAATCACGGCTACGTCGTATGGACCGACCTCGTAAGCGGGTTGTTTGCCGTCGCTTTTATCCAAAACCCAGTCGCGGATGGCGTCGTTGGCGATGTGGTGACCCAAAGATTGGGAAACACCGCGGAAGCCTTCGCAACGCACTGGTACAACGGTTTTGCCGATGTCTTTGGATTTCACTTTGGAAACCGCTTCGATGTCGTCGCCGATCAGACCGATCGGGCACTCGGATTGAATCGAAACGCCTTTGTGCAATGGGAACAAGGCTTCGATTTCGTCGATACATTTAGCCAGTTTTTTGTCGCCGCCGAATACGATGTCTTTCTCTTGGAAATCGGAGGTAAAGTTCATCGTACCGAAGGTGTTGACACCAGTGGTACCGACATAATAGTTACGGCGGCCGGCGCGGGAATATTGACCGCAACCGACTGGACCGTGGGAAATATGGATCATGTCCTTGATCGGGCCCCAAACCACACCTTTGGAACCGGCATACGCGCAACCACGAATGGTCATTACGCCCGGCAACGATTTGCGGTTTGAAGTGATGCATTTGTTGGATTTTTCCAACTCGTGGTCGTTGACCGCCAAATGTTTCGCGCGGTCTTTTTTGGCTTTCTCGGGATAGACTTCCAGCACTTCTGCGATCAGCGCTTCGGTCTCTTCTCTTGTCATGGCTGCCATGATGTTATCCTCCTAATGTCGTGGGCAATCCCCCAACAGACAGTTTTTGGGAACAGATAGGGTGGCGGACGGCAAGCCGCCCGCCGGTTTCTAGCAAGACTTATTCTTCGGCAGCGGTTTTACCGATCAAAGTTGCGTCTTCTTCTTCCATCAAACCGAAGTTCATCAACAACTCTTCCAACTCGTCCATCGTGATCGGAGTAGGGATCACCAAGTTTTTGTTGTGCAGAACTTTTTGAGCCAAAGCGCGGTATTCGTCGGCTTGTTTCGCGGTTGGTTCGTACTCGATAACTGTCATACGACGGATTTCAGCACGTTGTACAACGTTGTCGCGTGGTACGAAATGGATCATTTGAGTGCCCATTTGTCTTGCCAATTCTTCGATCAGTTCGTCTTCACGAGCTGTTTGACGAGAGTTGCAGATCAAACCGGCCAAACGAACGCCGCCTGAGTTGGCGTATTTGACGATACCTTTAGCGATGTTGTTGGCAGCGTACATAGCCATCATCTCGCCAGAGCAAACGATGTAAATTTCTTGCGCTTTGTTTTCGCGGATAGGCATCGCGAAACCGCCGCAAACAACGTCACCCAATACGTCGTAGAAAACGAAGTCGAGTTCGTCGTCGTATGCGCCTTCCTCTTCCAGGAAGTTGATCGCGGTGATAACACCACGGCCAGCGCAACCAACTCCTGGCTCTGGACCGCCTGATTCAACGCATTTCACGTCGCCGTAGCCGACTTTCAATACGTCTTCCAGTTCCAAGTCTTCGACGCTACCAGCTTCGGCAGCCAAATGCATGATGGTGGTTTGCGCTTTTGAGTGCAGGATCAAGCGAGTAGAATCGGCTTTAGGATCGCAACCGACGATCATCACTTTTTTACCGGCTTCCGCCAGAGCGGCAACCAGGTTTTGGGTTGTGGTGGATTTACCAATACCACCTTTACCGTAAATAGCACATTGACGTAATTTCGCCATGACTTTCTCCTCTTGTGGGCTTTGTTAATAACAACCCTACTACAGCAATGGGCGTGCCAGTTTGCCGGAGTTAGTCATGATACTGATTTATAAAGGATTTTTTAACCAAAAAACGCCTAACAATGTAGTCGTATACCCAACATTTTGTATTGGCCACTGTCGTTTTACTCACAGCCTACGTGTGGTTATTGCAACGATGCCCTTCGAATGGCTTCAAACCTTTGGCGCCACGGTCTCGATAGGCGTTCGTCAATACCGTTTTATCCGGCTTTCGGCTTTTCGACCGATGCTATATATAACGTTGAAACGAGGTTAAGCCGGATCAGCTCCGCCGGCGCCGATTTCGTTCCCAAGCTCACGCGCCGAGAGTATCTCCATGACCGATTCAACGTTCTCGCCGTGGCCTTACGGCAAACACTCGCGCTATTGGTCGCGCCATTGATCTAGCTGACATGCGGCATTCTGCCGGCCCTTACCCATCGATACCGGGATTGGCCAAACGCCGACGCCGGAAACTATTTGGTCCCGACGGTTATTTTGGCCGGCTTGGCGCCACTGGTATTGGTGGTGGTTGAGTTTTTGGCGCGGCGGCAAGCGCTGCTGGACATCCAGGGCGTCAAGATCGATTTCGGGCCCCGCGCCGAGCAACCCGGCGTTTAGACTGGCGGACAACATCGGCATATCGGGTACCGTCGTCACCGATGCCGCTCCGATGGAAATACTCGATACGCTGGCACTTGCCACCCAGTGCGAGGTTGCGGTGGTCGATTTGAAGGAAGGCGACGCCTGGTGGATGTCCCGCCTGTTGCCCCCTGCGCGGAGGCCGTTCGCTGCCGTCTCCTGCTATTCACCGGCATAGGCGCGGCGACTTTGTTCCCGCACTCCGAAGTCGCGCGCTACGCTTTCGATGCCGTGCCGATCGCGGCCCCGACGAGCACGGCTAAGTCTTACTTGCGGTTGGTCAGCAACGACGCGACGGTTTTGGAAACGTTCACCGCGCCGAGATAGATTTCGTCCATGACCTTCGACACCTGTGCGATTTGCTCGTTGCTGGATTGGCCGCTGCTTCTGACGATGTCCATCCGTTCGGTCACGGTCGCGGTCAAGTTGCGGTTGGCGTAAACCACTTGATCGATTTCGGCGGTGGATTTGCTGGTGCGGGCCGCCAATTGCCGCACCTCGTCGGCGACCACCGCGAAGCCCCGTCCCTGATCGCCGGCCCTTGCCGCTTCGATCGCCGCATTCAGAGCCAGCAAATTGGTTTGATCGGCGATCTCGCGTATCGTCGACACGATGGCCGCGATATTGCGGGATTGTTCGTTCAACTGGTTGATCACCTCACCGGTCTGATTGATCTGCTCGGTAATTTCGTTGGACATCGTCACCGATGTCGCCAGCAATTCGGCGCCCTTCTGCGCAATCTGGCTGGTTTCCTCCGCCGTAGAAAACGACATCTCGGCGGCTTGGATCACTGTGGTATTGCGATTGACGCTCTCGGTCACGTCGGTGGCGAACTTGATCACTTTAACCACGTGCCCGTCGGCGTCGAACACCGGATTGTAGGAAGCCTCCAGCCAAACGCTGTCACCACGCGCACTGCGGCGCTGAAATTGTCCCGATTGGAACTGGCCACGCTGGATTTTTTCCCAAAAGTTCGGTTGATCCCGATAAAACTGATCGAAGCACAACACCCGATGGTGCTTGCCGACCAAATCGGCGAGCTGGTAACCCATTACACTCAGAAAATTGGTGTTCGCGGTGACGATTTGTCCATCGGGCGTAAATTCGATGACCGCCATCGACCGGTCGATGGCCTTTTGTATCGCCAATTGGTCGCGCAAGCGATCCTGCATCTCGGTGACGTCCGCTGCGATCTTGAACACGCGCGTGACATCGCCCTGACGATTGACAACCGGAAAATACGTGGCTTCCAGCCAAAGCGTCGTCCCGTTTTTATGGCGGCGTTGAAAAGTACCGTGTTGCTGACGCCCAGCTTTCAAGGCATTCCAAAACGCGCCGTACTCGGCGCTATTGACATGCCCCGGATCGCACAAAACTCGATGCTGCTGACCCTGCAATTCGGCGGCCGAATAGCCTACGACATCCAGGAACAAACGGTTGGCGCCAATGATCGTGCCATTCGGCTGAAACTGGATCGTGGCAATATTGGCCTCGATCGCGTCGGCAAAATCGGTCGCATCGGCCAAGCGGCGCCGAGCCTCGGCCAAGTCGGTTTTTAAGCGCCGATTGAAGAAATCGAACATGTTATTCTCTGTGCTGAAGTTTCTGCGTTCGTCCACACCTTCCCCGGTAACTTCCCCCGTACCGAACTAGCACGCCCATCGACGCGGGGTTCCGGAAGAACGCGGCTACGAACCCGAAGCACAAGTGTAGCGGACTCCATCGCGAAAAATTAACGCCCGGTTTCTGCGGTTATTTCCAACGCGCCTGCGCGCGTACGCACCTCCGAATGTTTTTACGCCGTACGCCAATAAACCCGCTTCCAGCCGGCATTTTCCACGTATGCTAACGCACCTTGAAAAACGCTCTCCTTCCTCGCTCGAGCAGTGGTTGCCGCCGCCAAACGCCTGTTTCAAGCCTAGCGTATCGAGGATCTAACACATGTATTGTTGCCAGAGTCGCTCGACCTCGGCGCGCAGCGCCGTGAAATCGCCGGCCGCCGCCGTTGCGCTCAGATCTTGCAATACTTGGTGGTGGCCGTAATCGCGATAGGCGCAGTAAGCCTGTTTCAACAGCGCCGTTTCGGCGGCCGGCATCAAGCCGTGGGCCTGCAAGCCGTCCAACAGCCGGACGTTGTCGGTGTACTTGGCCAAATCGGAATGCCGTGCCGCATGCGCCAGAATACAAAACTGCACGATGAATTCGATATCGGCGATACCGCCGGCGCTTTGTTTTAAGTCGAATACCGCCGGATCCTTGGCCGCCAGATTGTCGCGCATCTTTTGGCGCATCTCACGCACTTGGGTTTGCAGCGCTCGGTAATCGCGGGGCAGCGCCAAAATCCGCGCGCGAATCGCCTCGTACGTGGCTTGCAACTCGGTGTCGCCCGCGACGAAGCGGGCTCGGACCAGGGCCTGGTGCTCCCAAGTCCAAGCCTGATCGCGCAAATACGCTTCGTAATGACCGATATGCGTGACCAACAAACCCGAATCGCCATTGGGCCGCAGCCGCAGATCGACTTCGTACAACACCCCGGACAGCATCCGGGTGTCGAGGATATGGCGGATCTTCTGGCCGAGCCTGATATAAAACTGCGCCGTGCCGATCGGCTTATCGCCATCGGTGAGCGCATCGCCGTCGGCGGCGTCGTACAGGAATACCAAATCCAGGTCGGAGCCGTAACCGAGTTCGATGCCGCCGAATTTGCCGAAGCCGAGGATCGCGAAATGCTTGGGTTCCGGTCCGGTCACGGGCGGATAACCGTGCTTGGCGCCCAGCATGGCCCAGGCTCGCGTCAGCACTTGCTCCAAGATTGCTTCAGCGATCCAGGTCAAGTAATCGCTGACCACCATCACCGGAATAAAGCCCATGATGTCGGCCGCCGCCACCCGCAACACATGCTGATGTTTGAACAGGCGCAACGCGATCATCAATTGTTCGCTGTCCTGGGCTTCGACCCGGCTCAGGGCCAAGCCTAAGTCCTCGCGCAACGCCTGTTTTTGCAGCGGCGCGTACAGGGCGCCGGTATCCAGCAATTCGTCGAACAGTATCGGATACAAAGCCAGATAGTCGGCGATCCAAGGACTGGCGGCGGTCAATTTGATCAATTGCGCCAAGGCCTGCGGATTCTCGGCCAACAAGGACAGATAGACGGCCCGGCCGGTCACCGCCTCGAACAGTTTCAACACCCGCGGCAAGGTGGCTTCGGGGTGTTCGGTCTCGGCAACGCGTTCTATTGTCTGCGGCACTAACCGCTCCAGTATGGTCGCGCCCTTAGCGGTCATGCGCTTGACCGCGTGGCTGTGCTTGAAATCGACGATGGCTTGCAGCACATTGCGCGGTTCGGAGAACCCGTAGTCCGCCAGCGCTTCCAACGCTAAATCGTCGTCGGCGGCGCAAGTCCAGATCAACCGGGCACTGCGTTGCTTGGTGTCCTGTTCGCTCAGCGAAAACACTTGCTCGAAGGTATCCTGCACCCGCTCGCGCACGGCATCCAATTCGCGCTTGAAGGCCTCCCAATCCTCGAAATCCAGCGAGTAAGCCAAAATTTGCCGGACCACCGGCTGGGTCGGCAAATCGTGGGTTTGTTTGTCCTGGTATTCCTGGATATGATTTTCGGTGCGGCGCAGGAAGCGGTACGCGAACTTCAGCGCCGCCACGTCATCGCCGCTCATCAGCTTCAGGTCGGCCAGCGCGGCGAGGATGACTTGAATCTCGCGCTGCTGCAGCACCGGCTCCTGGCCGCCGCGAATCAACTGGAAGGCCTGGCCGATGAACTCGACCTCGCGGATGCCGCCCGGACCGAGTTTGACGTTGTCCAAGCGGTCGCGGCGCTTTAATTCCTGAGCGATTTGAAACTTCAACGAGCGCAATTCCTCGAAGGCCCCGTAATCCAGATAGCGGCGGTAGACGAAGGGCTTGATCAGCGCGGCCAATTGCCGGCCGGTTTCGAAGTCGCCGGCCACCTGGCGGGCCTTGATCATCGCGTAGCGTTCCCATTCCCGCGCCTGGGTCAGGTAGTACTTTTCCATGCCGTCGAAATCCATGATCAACGGGCCGCTGTCGCCGAACGGCCGCAACCTGACGTCGGTACGAAACACAAAGCCATCGACGGTGATTTCGTCCAACATCTTGACCAAGGACCGGCACAAGCGGGTAAAAAACTCCCCGTAACTGATTTCTTTTTTGCCGGTCAACATGCCGTCTTCGGCAAACGCGAAAATCAAGTCGATATCGGACGAATAATTCAATTCCCAGGCGCCGAGCTTGCCCATGCCCAGCACCACGATATTGAAGGGCCTACCGTCGGCTAGCGTCGGCGTTCCCCAGCGATCGCAGGCCCGAGCGTACAAATAATCCAACGCGGCGGCTATGCAGGCTTCCGCTAACGCGGTCAGATCGGCCAGCGTTTCGTCCAAATCGGCCCAGCCGGCCAAATCGCGCCAGGCGATACGCACCATTTCCCGACGCCGAAACCGGCGCAAGACCTTGGCCAGCGCCGGTTCGCCGTCGATCTCGGCAACGGCCGTCCGTAACGCGGCGGCGTATTGATCCCGGCGCGTCGGCGCGAACAAATCGCCGGCGGCCGCCAATTCCGCGATCAAGCCCGGTTCGCGCAGCCAGCTGTCGGCGACGAATTGACTGCAAACGCAAACCTTTAAGGCACTCGCCGCGATCGCCTCGTGCTCCAGCACCGCCGCCTGTTCGGCGTCCAGAACCGCCGCCAACCGCTCGCAAAAACCGGCGGCGACGGATTGCAAATCCTCGGGCAGCGGAGCGGCATGGCGGGACAACGCGGCAAAAATGGGCATGGGCGGTTTCCTGTATCGACGGCAAAACCGCATGATACCGAAACTCGAACCAGTGCTCTAATTTGGGGCGTTCGCCGCCGAAGCCGAGGCTCGAGAGCGAGCCCCGGCGGCATGGGCCTAATCGATCAAACGGATGCCGGTCAATTTGCTCAGAAAGGCCGATGCTTTATGCGACACGGACTCGCCGCCGCCTTCGTTGGAAAAACGGGTGTTCTCCAATACCACCACCGAATTGCCGCGCACCCAGTATTGCTGTAGCGACAGCGGCGACTGATTGGCGAGTTCGACGGCGTCGGCCGGCGAACTCAGCGCGGTATCGATCGACAAACACCAAGCCTTGCCTTCGATTTTGGGCAAATCGATCAGCACATCCTCGCTCGCCATATTCATCACCACGTGCAAATCCGGTTCCTCCTTGGCCAACGCGGACAGCGTGTACGACAAAAAGCGCGCCTCGGGATCGGTCCAGGCCGGCGGATGCATCTGATCGACGTCGTACCAGTGAATATCCGGCAGCGTCTTACCTTCCAGCGGCCTTCCGGTCAGGAAGCGGCGGCGCATCAGCGCGGTGTGGCGCTTGCGCAGTTTAATCAGAGTCTGCACGAAGCGCAGCACGTCGGCATTCTTCTTGGCATCCTCCCAGTTCAACCAGCTCAGCTCGTTATCCTGGCAATAGCCGTTGTTGTTGCCGCCCTGGCTATTCAAAAATTCGTCGCCGGCCAGCAACATCGGCACACCGTGGCTGAGCAACAGAATCGCCAACGCGTTCTTGGCGCGCCGCCGCCGCACGGCCAAAATCTCGGGATCGTCGGTCGGCCCTTCGACACCGCAGTTGTAACTCAAATTGTTGTTGCAGCCGTCGCGGTTTTCCTCGCCGTTGGCTTCGTTGTGTTTGTCGTTGTAACTGAACAGATCGTGCAGCGTAAAGCCGTCATGACAGGTCACGAAGTTGATGCCGCTGATCGGCAAGCGATGTTGATGCTCGTAGAGATCGCTGCTGCCGCAGATGCGGGTGGCCACTTCGTTGATCATGCCGCCGTCGCCGCGCACGAAGCGGCGTATCGCGTCGCGGTAGCGGCCGTTCCACTCGGCCCAACGGTAGCCGGGGAAATTGCCGACTTGATACAGACCCGCCGCGTCCCAAGCCTCGGCAATCAGTTTGGTCTTGGCCAACTGCTGGGACAGCTCGATGCCCCACACCAACGGCGGGTCCTGCAACACGCTGCCGTCCTCGCCGCGCGCCAAGGCGCTGGCCAAATCGAAGCGGAAACCGTCGACGTGCATCTCCCGCACCCAATATTCCAGGCAAGTGATGATGAAGTTAGTCACCAACGGATGGTTGGCGTTGACGGTATTGCCGCAACCGGTGTAATCCAGAAAGAGCCTTTTGTCGTATTTGTCGGTCAGATAAAAGCTGTTGCCGGTAATCCCCTTGAAATTGATGACCGGCCCATCGCTGCCGGCCTCAGAGGTATGGTTGAACACCACGTCCATGATCACGCCGATACCGGCTTTGTGCAGCGCCCTGACCAGATCGCGAAACTCCCTAATGTGAGTACCCTGTTCCGGCGTCACGCAATAGCCCGGATGCGGGCTGAAAAAGCTGTGGGTACTGTAACCCCAATAGTTGGTCAAACCGCGCTCGGCGGTATGCGGCGGCACGTCCTGTTCGTCGAAGGCCATCGCCGGTAACAATTCGACGTGGGTGATGCCCAGTTTTTTCAGGTAGGGAATTTTTTCGATCAGCCCCAGAAAGGTCCCCGGATGCTTAACCTTGGCCGACGGATGCCGGGTAAAACCGCCGACGTGCAATTCGTAGACGATGACTTTCTCGCTGCGTATCGACAGCGGCGTATCCCCTTCCCAATCGTAATGGTCGTCGACGACGACACCGCGCATCGCGTGATAGCTATTGTCGCCGGGCACGCAGGCCGCGCCGCGCACCCACAACTTGTCGCTGACCGCTCGCGCCCAGGGATCGAGCAACAACTTGTCGCGGTCGAAGCGCAATCCCGTTTCCCGCGTCTGCGACGGGCCGTCCAAGCGCCAGGCGTACCAGGTGCCGACCGGTAATTCGACGACGAACACGTGCCAGGAAAAAAAGGTGTGGTGCTTATCGGTGGTTAACGGAATAATTTGGAACGGCTTTTCGCTGTCCGACTGAGCGAACAGCAACAGCTCCACGTAAGTGGCATGACGGCTGGAAATCGAAAAATTGACGCCCCCCTCGCCGACTTTGGCGCCGTGGGGATAAGGACTACCCGACTTCAAGTGGTATTGTTTATGCATTTCCTTGACCGAAAAAGTCCGAAAGCCCCGATTCTACTGCAATTCGGGCGATCCGGCCTATGCCTTGCGTAAATAGGCGACAACGAGTAGAGTCTTCGCAATTTGCCGATTTTGCCAAATACCGCACAATTCACGCAGTTGACAGCGAGTCGAAACCAACAATCCGATTCCTTATCGTCGCCGATGGCTTTTTCGCAGTCACCAACTCCTAGTCGCGCCCCGCTATCGGCCGAAGAATTACGCGAAATCAGTCTATCCATCAGCCGCCAATTCGCGCCGCGCCGCTACGAATCCGGGGTTCGGCGCGCGCCGACCGGCGGATTCTCGCCCAGCGAATTGCTGGAAATCAGTCAACAAATCAGCCGCGAATACGCGCCGCGCGCGCGCGGCAGTCAAGCCAGCCTGCTGCTGTTGCCGATAGACCCCCGCCACCTGCACGCATTTTGGCAATTGGACGCTCCGCCGCCCGCGACTTTGCCGAACCAGCCGGAATCCAGCCCGCTGACGCTGCGCATCTTCCGGCAAGCCCCAGCAACAAACCCGGCCGCCGACTCGCCGGCCCCCCCGGCCAGCGCGCCGGTCTGGTTCGACGTGCCGGTAGCCGCCGACGCCTCGCGGCAACGCATCGTCCTGCCCGAATACCTCGGCGGCGCCGCCGCCCACTACCGGGCCGTACTCGGCCGCTTGACCGGCGACCGGCAATTCAGTCCGCTGGCAATTTCCAACGATGCCGCGACCGCCGCGTTACCCGACGGCAATCACGATCTGACGCCGAGCGTCGCGCAATTCATGTTGCCGCTGCAGCTCGCGGCTTCCTCAACCCTGGCCGCCGATCCCGCGGCTCCGACTTCAGACGCCGATGACTAAAGGCTATCTCGCCATCGTTTTGCACGCCCATCTGCCCTATGTGCATCACCCCGAACACGCCAGTTTCTTCGAGGAAAACTGGCTGTTCGAGGCGATCACCGAATGCTATCTGCCCTTGCTGGGGGTATTGGAGCGGCTGCATTACGACCGGATCGCCTACCGCTTGACCCTGTCGCTGTCGCCGACCTTGATCACGATGCTGGGCGACGCCTTGCTGCAAAACCGCTACTTGCACTATTTGCAAGGCCGGGTGGAACTGGCCGAGCGCGAGGTGGCCCGCACCCGCGGCCTGCCCCAGTTTCAGGCCTTGGCCGAGTTTTATCTGCGGCAATATCAAGATGCGTTGTACCGCTACCGCGAGCGCTACCGTTGCGAATTGTTGCCGGCATTTCAGTTTCATCACGCCACCGGCAATCTGGAATTGACGACCACGGCCGCCACTCACGGCTTTCTGCCCTTGCTCAACGTCAGTCCGACCGCTGTCCGCAATCAAATCGGCGTCGGCCTGCGCTGTTTCGAGTCGCGCTTCGGCTTTCGGCCGCGCGGCTTCTGGCTGCCGGAATGCGGCTATTATCCGGGCCTGGAAGACGAATTGGCCGCCGCCGGCATCGACCATTTCTTCGTCGACAGCCATGCACTGATGACCGCCGCCAATACGGCGGGCCTGGGCGTCTACGCGCCGCTGGATAGCGGAAACGGCGTCGCCGCCTTCGGTCGCGATCCGGCCTCGTCGCGCCAAGTGTGGAGCGCGGAGCAGGGCTATCCCGGCGATCCGGATTACCGCGAGTATTACCGGGACATCGGCTTCGACCTGCCGCTGGAGTACGTCGCGCCCTACATCCTGGACCGCGAAACCCGCGTCAATACCGGCATCAAGTATTACCGTATCACCGGGCAGAACCAACCCAAGCAAGCCTATCAACCCGCTCAGGCCCACGCCAAGGCCAGACAGCACGCCGCCGACTTCGTGCGCCGCCGCCGCGAGCAAATCGCCGCGCTGGATGGCGAACTGTCGCAAGCGCCCATCATTGTCGCCCCCTATGACGCCGAGCTGTTCGGCCATTGGTGGTACGAGGGTCCGCTTTGGCTGGAACAGGTGTTACGGTTGGCGGCCGAATCGGATAGCGGCTTGACGACGGCCGCCTGCTCTGACTACCTTCAGCAACCGCTGCGCCACGGTATCGGCCGACCGGCCGCGTCGAGCTGGGGTGAACACGGCTATTCGAGCTATTGGCTGAACGAAAGCAACGACTGGATTTATCCGCTGCTGCACCGGGCCGCCGCCGAAATGGAAAAGCTCGCCAACGATCTGAACGGCCTCAAGATCACGCCGGCGCAAGAACGCGCGCTGAATCAGGCCGCCCGCTCGTTGCTGCTGGCGCAGGCCTCCGACTGGCCCTTCATCATGAAGGCCGGCACCACCGTCGATTACGCCAGAAAGCGGATCGCCGACCATCTGGCCCGCTTCAATTATCTGCACGACGCGATCCGCAAGAATCGCATCGACGAGCGATATTTGACAGCACTGGAGATCATGGACGATATTTTCCCCGACATAGACTTTCGCGATTACGCCGGCTAAGCCGGCATCGCGTCCCGGACCGCCGCGCCGGATTTCGCCAGCCCATCGCACCAGGAGCCCGGCATGGACCCGATACGCTTGCTTTACACCAGCAATACCGCCGGCGGCCGGGCCGGCGCGCGCCGTCAAACCTTAACCTTCCTGATCCTGGTCGCCGATCTGGACTACCGCAAAACCGTCGATGTGGTCTGGTGCGGCCACGACGGCGTCTGGCAACGCCTGCCCGCGAACTATCTGACCAAAACGCCGGAAGGCGGCGAAGTTTGGCATGCGGCGGCCGAATTCGGCGCCGAGGCAGGGTCGGCCTTGCCGGGCGGTATCCGATTTGCGCTGCACTACCGTTGGCCGGACGGCGAAGCCTGGGATAATAATCTAGGCCGCGACTATCAAACCCGCGCCGGCAGCGGCCATCATCTGGCCGACGATTTGGTCTTGCAAACCTTGACCTTGCCGACGGCCTTGGATCTGGAAACCGTCGAATGGCCTGTCGTGGTCGCGACCGACGCGACGCTGGACATCGACCACGTCAGCGTGCTTTGGAGCGGCGACGGTTGGCGGCGCACCCGGCAAGCGCCGTGCAAGGCGGCCGGCCGCCGCCGCAAACCGGTCGCGGGACCCGCGACCGGCCTGAAGCCGGCCCGGCTTTGGCACACGCGCTTGCGGATCGGCGAAGCCTTTCGCATCGAATATTGCATCGCCGCCCACACCCGGTCCCGCAGCTACTGGGACAATCGCGCCGGCCAAAACTACCGGCTCAGCCGGCCACCGCTACGGGTGCTGGTGTTGAATCTGCATTGTTATCAGGAAAACGATCAGGACCGCAAATTCAGCCAGATTGCCCGCGCCATCGACGACTGGCGGGCCGATTTGGTGTGCTTGCAGGAAGTCGCCGAGCATTGGAACAACGGCTACGGCGACTGGCCGTCCAACGCCGCCAACATCATTAACGCGCGACTATCTCGACCGTTTCACTTGCATTGCGATTGGTCGCATCTGGGTTTCGACCGCTACCGGGAAGGGGTCGCCATCCTCAGCCGCTATCCGCTGGAACGCCAGGAATCGCGCTACGTGTCCGACAGCAGCGATGTCTACAGCATACATTCTCGCAAAGTAGTCGCCGCCAACGTCACGCTGCCGCGCTTCGGCCGCATCGACGTATTCTCGGCGCATCTGAGCTGGTGGGAAGACGGGTTCGAAAGCCAATTCCGCCGTTTGGCGGCCTGGGCCGACGCCCGCCGCGACAGCGAGGTCTGCGGCACTCTGCTGTGCGGCGACTTCAACGTCGCGGCCGGCTCGATCGGCTACCGCTTGATCGTCGAAGGCAACCAATACCGCGATCAATATTTGGCGGCCAGCGCGCCCAATTTGTACCAACAAATCTACCGGGTCAACGATCCGCACTGGCATAACTACTTGGCGGAAGACTATCGAATCGATTACATTTTCATGAACAAGAGCGGCGCGCTCAAGGCCGTCGCCGCCAGGGCGGTCTTTACTGAACAGGACTACGGAAGGGTTTCCGATCATTGCGGTTATCTTTTCGAGTTCGAGCCCCGTTAACCCGTTTCATCGCTAGTTCGAGGTAGGCAATCACAGATGCAAGCAGCAGAACATTACGCTAGGCCGGTGTTCGGCAAACTGGGCGGTTACTTTCCGCGCGGCAACGATTTTCGGGAAAGCTTCGACATCCGTTGGGGCAAGCTCGATTTCGAGATGAATCACGGCATCGCGGCCAATTTGAAAGTGATTCTACGCGTGTACCGGGCCGAGATTTGCGAGACCTATATCGTCGATACCGACGCCTACGACATCGAATGGAACCGCCATAAACGCAGCACCCGCGACTTCTACGTGCTGCCCTACTCGCGCCAGTTCGGCAAGATTCACTGCATCAAGTTTGCGTTCATCGTCCATATCGGCGAACATTCGATCGCCTCCCGCCAGGAATACATCTTCATGGACGGCCAGCAACCCAGCGATCCCGAACCGCAGCATCGCCACATCGGCGACCATTGGGCGACGCCCAACCATTATCGTGCCCACGAACTCGATCCCAAGCAGTTACAAAGCGACGCCGACTGGTACGCCCAACGTTTCGACACACTCAATCTGACGCCGAAATTCACCAAGGGGCAACAGCACCACCCCTACCATCCCAAGCGCTACATCCACGACCACATCGACAAGACCATCGCCGCCAAGCATCATCAGCCGCGGCGGCTTTGCACGATCAAGGTCAGCGTCGATTGCATAGACGACCACGACTTCATCAACCACCTGATCCACGCCAGCCGCCAGGGCGTGCTGGTGCAATGCGTCGTCGATTGGCGCAAGATGACGCTGACCAACAGCGACAACTACGCACGCCTGAAACGGGCCGGCATCGAATTGGTCGGCGTGTTCTGCACCCCCAAGCATCATCTGATCGAAGTCGAGCCGGACATGCACACCAAGTTCGTGATCTTCAACGACGAGGACTGCATCCTCGGCTCGTTCAACATCACCTTCGACCGCTGGTGGGCCAACTGGGAATCGGGGATGAGCTTTCATTCGCAGGGCGTGTGCCGGCTGCTGGACAACATCTTCCAAAGCCAGCGCGGCGGCGTCATCCAAAAATACGGCATCGACCCGCTCAGCCCGTTCAATCTGCTGTACACCTTCGGCCGGCAAACCATGGCCAACGGCAAGGTCTACCGGCCGCATCACGCGATACTCGCCGAAATCCACCGCGCCCGCCGCTCGATCAAAGTCTGTCTGTTTCTGATCGGCGACCTGCTCGGCGACCACCACGACAGCGTGGTGTCGGCGCTGATCCAGGCCCGCGATCGCGGCGTGGACGTGCAACTGTTGCTGAACGGTCATCTGGCCCGCCAAGGCAAGATCGGCGTCGAGCGGCCAATGCGCGACGAACTGGCCCGCCCGCTGTTGCCGGCCGTGCAACGCCTGAAGGACGCCGGCATCCGGGTCGGCTTGGTTTACGGCCAAGACGATCTGCCGGTGCCCTACTCGCCGATACACAGTAAATACTGCGTCATCGACGATTACATCGTTATCGACGGCAGTTTCAACTGGTACAACACCTCGGTGTTCTCCCACGACCTGCTGGTGGTCGCCGCCAACCGCGACGTGGCCCAACCGTATTTGTTCGAATTCGAACAGATTCAAAGGTTGTTCAGGGTGTTTTATTGACGATACTTTTCCGCGATCGCGGACTCCGCGGCCCAGCCCGGTAAAACGGCGCTAAATCAAACGCAAGATCGCAAACAACGGGAGTCCGGGCCGCTTCGCCCGGACCACTCACGCGGACTTCCCTGACCATCCTAGACCCAGCAAAGCGGAAGCGAATAGATAAATGACGGACGGAATGGGAACAGCCGTGGGCGTCAATAAAAACGCGTGGGATTCATGTTGCGGATTGAAACCCGAACCCACAATTTGTCCCCGATCATTAATAGCCAAGGCTGTGACCAAATTCCAACCGGAATTGGCCGCGATTAGGCGGTTTAAGTCGGTCATGACGCCATTATCGTAAATAAAGGCATGCTCTTCCAAATCGCCGGTGGTGAACACATTACCGACGATTTGCCCGCTATCGTTGATGTCGTTGGCAACACTACCGATACCATACAGACTACCCAGGTCGTTCATGACGCCACTGTCGTATAGGAAGGCGTGCCCATAAAGTTCGCCGGGTACACTCGCGTAGCCTACCACTTGCCCTCTGCCGTTAATGCCTGTGCCGCCACTGGTGGGACCACCTAACGTACCCAGATCAGTCATCGTGGCGTTGTCGTACGCAAACGCATGTATTTCGCCGTTCGCGGTTTGAGCCCAACCAACGACTTGCCCGCTGTCGTTGATGTCGCTTGCTTCGCTCGAAGTTCCGCCCAAGGCGCCCAAATCGGTCATCACGCCGTCACTGTAAATAAACGCATGCTGGGCCTCGTCCAATGCATTGGACCAGCCTACCACTTGCGCCGCATTGTTGATGGCCAAAGCCAAACTATTCGTGCCGCCCAAGGTGCCGAATTCGGTGATTCCATTACCACTGTAGAGAAAGCCGCGAGAAGCCGTCATCGTCACATGGTTATCGCCAACGATTTGCCCGCTATCGTTAATACCGGTGGCGGCGCTGCCAAAATTGCCCGAGGCGCCTATATCGCTGATAACGCCGTTTCGAAACAAAAAAGCGCGATTAGTTCGATCGGCCGTCCGGGAATGACCCGCCACTTGACCGCTGTTATTGATGGCCGTGGCGGAACTACTAGTGCCACCCAGCGTACCTAGGTCCGTAACAGTGTATGTAGCCGCTTGAACGGGCGTGGATTGCAGCGAAAGCCCAAGCAACAAAGTCAGTAGAGTCTTAGCGTTTTGCATAGTGTTACTCCTACGCGTTTTTGAAAACAAAAACAGCGGCGTCACTTAAGAAAAACGTTCCGCCCTTAATAGCGAGAACGCCGTCAGATGAACTACAACTAACTGAAAAAATTGGAATATTTGGAAGCTTGACGATCGGTTGGTGACTCCAAAAAACAACAAAACTCGAATTTCGGTGACTCAAGCCAAGCCGTATACCTAACGGCTAGGAATTGTAGTTCAAGCTATAGGACAAATTGAGCGATTTCACAAACTCCAACTCGAAACGTTCACCTATCTCAGGTTTCCAACGCCCGGATCGGCGCAATATCAGACCGTTCCGCAGCTATTCGAACCTTAAGCGTCGGCGGCTACTCAAGCGAAAAATTTAAGCAGTTCAAACCAAACTCGACACACCGCGCCTATCGATTCGCCCGCCAGTCCGGCCGCTGCCGGACTCAAACCAACGTCCCATCCACTATCCTGACTTGCCTTCCGGCCCGCGCGCCCAGATTGGGATCGTGGGTGATGACGACCAGCGTGACGCCCTGCCGATTCAGGTTTTCCAGCAGTTCGACGATTTCCAGGCCGGACTGGCTGTCCAGGTTGCCGGTCGGCTCGTCGGCCAACAGAATAGCCGGGCGCATGATCATGGCTCTGGCGATGGCGATACGCTGCAACTGGCCGCCGGATAACTGGTTGGGCTTGTGCGCGGCACGGTCGGCCAAACTCACCGAGGCCAGCGCCTCGCCGACCCGTTCCCGGCGTTGCTTGGCCGGAATGCCGGCCAGGATCATCGGCATTTCGACATTTTCGGCGGCGGTCAGGCGCGGGATCAGATGAAAAAACTGAAACACGAAGCCGATGTTATCGCGCCGGGTTCGCGCCAGTTCGTCATCGCTGAGTTGGGTGACATCCCGGCCGTTCAGCCAGTAGCTTCCGGCGCTGGGCTGATCCAGCAGGGCAATAATGTTCAGCAAGGTCGATTTGCCGGAGCCGGACGGCCCCATCACCGACAAGTAATCGCCGCGCGCCACGTGCAAATCGATGCCGCGCAAGGCTTGCACGGTTTGTTCGCCGACCTGGAATTGCCGGCCGATGCCGCTCAGCCGTATCACTCGACGACCTTGACCCGCGCGCCGGCCTTAACGCCTTCCTTACCCAGCGACACGACTACTCGCTCGCCGGCTTGCAGGCCATCCAGCACTTCGGTATAGCTCCAGTTGGACAAACCGGGTTTGAAGCCGCGCTCGCGCAAGATGCCGTCGGCATCTATCGTCAACACCCGGTTATTTTCCAGAATGGCTTCGGCCGGCAGGCGTAGCGCGCTTTCCTTACGGTTCAGCAACACCTCGATATCGGCGCTGTAACCGGGCATCAGTTCGGCCAGATCTTTCGGGTCTTTCATGGTGACTTCGACTTCGACGGTGCGGGCTTGCTTTTCCTTTTCCAACACATAGGGCGCGATGCGGCTGACCACGCCCGAGCAGCGCTTGTCCGGAAAAGCGTCCAACGACACGCAAGCGGTCATGCCGGTCTTCAGCGCGGCGGCATCGACCTCGTCGATCGGCGCCGACACGATCAAACAACTCAAGTCCAGCAAATCGATCGGCGGCAAGGTTGGAATGCCGGGCGGCGACGGCGTGACGAATTCGCCGAGCTCGGCATTGACTTCGGCGACGGTGCCGTCGAAAGGCGCCTTGACCAAGGTGCGTTGGATGGCGGCCTCGGCGACGCCGAGCTGGGCTTGCGCCACATCGACCGCCCGTTGCGCGGCCTTGCAGCCGGCCCGCTGGGCTTTGCCGCCGGTCACCGATTTGTCGACTTGTTCCTCGGAAACAATTTGGTCGCGCCGCCCCAAGCGGCTGATCCGGGCCGCTTCGCGCTCGGCGCCGCCGGCCAGTTGGCAGGCTTGCTCGGCGGCGGCAAGGTTGGCAGCGATTTGGGCCTGCTGCAACGCGGCCTGGGCGTGTAAATCCTGGTTCCAGACTTCCAGCAATACCTGGCCTTGCCGAACCTTATCGCCTTCCCGCACGTGCAGCTTGGCGACCTGACCGCCGGTGGCCGGCGCCAGATAGGCGCGCCGGCAGGCCTTGACCGTGCCGACCCGAGTGTTGGCGACCGTGGCGCGCACCTCGCCCTCGGCCAATGTATAGACTTCGACATCGATCGGCGCCGGCTTGCGGTTGGCCAGCCAAATCGCGCCAGCCACGGCCAGCAAGGTCGCGGCGATCGGAATTTTGTATTTCATCTTTAAGAACCGCTGGGAAATGGCCGTCTAGCCTACCTCGGCACAGACTATTTGCCCAGCGCCAAGACTAAGCAACCGACTGAGCCGGCGGCTCACTGGGCCAGCAAGCGCCCAGCCAGCCGGGCGCCTGCGGTATCGACGCGCCCGGCGTAACTGAAAATGGGCAATCCGGCGAACAGTTTGTCGCCGTCGCGGCGCATCGCGGCCTTGGCGTTGGCGTAATCCTGCTGCCAGCGCGGCGCGAATTCGTTGCTGTCCTGGGCGGTCTCGCCGGCGCCGCCGGCCAGAAACAGTTCGCGAAGGCCGGCGCCGGGATTGACGAAGGCCGCCAGTTGCGCGGCTTGCCAGCGCGACTTTTCGGCGCCGCGCTGCCAATCCAACGGACTGAGCGATTGCCGGGCGCAAGCGTCCTTCATCCGCGTCAACAGGCTTTCCGAGCTGGCGGCCAAAAACAGACTACCGCCGGCGCATTCGGCGCTGAGATCGGGATTTTTCAGATATTGGACGTAGGCGGCGCTGGCTTGCGGTTGGCCCGGATTGGCGACGATCACGCCGACCGCGCCGGCCGGACTATCGGCATTGAAGTCCCAGATCAGCGCGATGCCGGCCGGCTCGGGACTTGGCGGCGCCGTTGCCGGCCCGTCGGTCGCCAAGCCGCGCCAGTCGTCCAGTGTCCAGGTCGGCGGCAGTGCCAGGCTGGCGGCGACGCCGGCGAACGCGTCGTGCGGCATGCTGGCCAGCACGCCTTCGAACAATTGGCCGTGCAAGCGGGTTTGCCAAAGCGCCGGCGGCAATTGCAACACGCCGAGTTCGCCTTCGGTCAGCGCGAAATCCCAACGCAACGGATATTCGGCCGCGCCGACGAACACCGGCAGCAAATGCCCGACGAAGGCTTCGGCGCGCAGGGTTAGGCTCAACGGCGCGGCGCCGGCTTGGGTTTGCGGCGCGACGCTATCGATCACGTTCAGAAGAGCTTCCAAGCCTTGCGCGAGATACACCCTGCCCTGATATTCGGTAAAAAACAGCTTTTGTGGGCCAATCCGGGTTTCCAAGATAGGCTGGGGCAACTTGCCGACCCGATAGCCGCTGGCCGCCAACAAGCCGGCCAGCGCCGGCATGGCCCGGTCGCTGTAGCGGCTGGCGCTACGCCGATAACTCAGCACCCAGCCCTGGCTGGCATGAGCCATGTCGTAATGCAATTCGGCGTCGGCGCCGAGCGCGTCGCGTAGCAGTTGTTGCAGAAACTCGCCTTGCAAGCCATCCAGGTTGAGCTGCTCGGCCCTCACCTTCAGGCTTTGCAGCAATCCGAAAAACAAGCCATGCACGAAGCGGTCGTCGGCCAAGGCTTGCAGTCGCGGCTGGCGGTCCCACCAATTCAAGAAGGCCGCGCCGTCGTTGAAACGCAGGGTCAGCGCCACCGGATGTTTCTTGACGTACCACGCGGCCCGGCGCGGGCAATCGCCGGCGCGCGGCACGCTGGCATCGACGGCGGTCGCTGAGGCGATATCGCCGCCGCTCAAGGCCGGACAGCGTTCGTCGCCTTCCGGCGCCGGCTCGCCGTTGGCCACCCGCGAACCCTCGGCCACCAACACGTTGCCGTCGGCGTCGGTCAATTGCACGGCCAAATCCAGCATCGGTAACCCGGCTCTGGTCAATTGCCCCAGCGGTTTTTCGGTCAACTGCCGGTAAGCGACGACGCCGGCCGTCACGACCAGGGCTGCGGCGGCGGCCATCGCGGTCAGGCGTTTTGCGGGCGTAAGCGGTTCCATTCGTACACTCCTAGAAAATACGGATTCTCCGGCCGGGGTATCCAGACCGGATCGGGCGATTCCAACAATTCGGCGATTCTGACCACCCGCACCTGCCCGTCGGCACCCAGGGCACCGTTATGGTAGACGGCCAGATTCTCGGCGCGGCCGGCGGCGAACAGCATCAAATGATAGGGCTCGTCGTTAATCAAGGGCTTTTGATAGACCAGTAAATCGCCGTTTCGCGCCGCCGCCAGGTCGCGGGATTTCAGCCGAAAGTTGTAGCCGATCAACGTCTCGGCGTCGGCGAAATGGCCGTAGCGCGGCAAACCGTTCCCGATGCCGGTTTGCCAGATTTGCGGATAAGCCGGCAGCGCCTGCCTGGCCTGCTCCGATACCGGCGGTAAATTCAGCTTGGCCGGCACGCCCAATTTGGCGGTGCGAGCGGCGTCGCGCGGTTCCAGCGCGGTGCGGTAGGCAAAGCGCACCAGGCCGGCGCAATCGCGTTGCTTGGTCTCCCACAGGGGGCTGAATTTGCGGGCTTGCAGCAGAGCCACGTCGGTAACGACCTGACGCAGCGCCTGTTCGTCTTGCGGCGGCAGGAAACCCAGCTCCGCGCCGCCACTGTCCTCGCCTTCGCGTTTGGGTTCGTGCTTGATGTAGTCGCGCACCTCGGCGGGCATATCGCGCTCGGCGTCCTGGCCCGGCACATAGATTTTCGCCGGCCGGCGATTGCCCTGAATCACCACGTAGGCCAGGGTTTGGGTTTCGCCGGGCCGGGCCAGCGGCTTTTGCACCCGGCGCCGGCTTTCGCTGGGCAAACCTTCGTCGAGAATAATGTCCAAATTCGCCAGGGTATGCTGCACCGCACCGCCCGGCCAGTAATTGGTGTCGATGCGGAACACCCCGACCGGCGGGGCCGGATGGACGTACAGATAAGGCCCGTAACCGGCCTGGTCGAAATTGTCGCCGTTCTGGTTCAGAAAGAAGATACCGCCGCTGGTCGAGTTGGTATCGGCCCAATAAACGTGGGTATTGTCGGGCTCGTAGATATGTAAATCGGTGTAAACGCCGTCGCTGTCGCTGGTCAGCACCACTTTCAACGGAATCGGCGCGATCACCGCGTCCACCGTCGTCGAGGCTTTAGCAACGCCGGCGGCGTTAGCGCATTCGGCGATCACGGTGTTCTTGCCCTTGGCGGCCGGGAAGGCACGGGCGAAACCGCCGTTGACGTTGCGCACGTAGTAGCGCACGCCGTTGATGTTGACCACCACCGGGTCGGCGGCCGGATCGGAACAAGTGCCTTCCACCTTGATCTGCAAGCCGCTGGTCCAACCGCCGACCGGTTGGCTCAACGTCAGCGTCGGCGGCTGGTTGGCATCGGTCGGCAAGGGCCGTTGCTGGCCGCGCCGGGCCAGAATGTCGGAATCGTCGCTGGGCGTGGCTTGCGCGGCGGCGGCAAACGCCAGCGCTAGCCATGGCGTCCCCCAGCGGCGCCGGCCTTTGAACCTAGAAATGTGCCGCATATTAGCCTCCGGCCGGAATTGATCTAAACGTTCGAAATGTAGCAACGATTCGGTCTAACGGCAAATCCAAGCTTGAGACCGGCAAATCCGCCGTTGCAATTCCTTGCTACAATGCCGGCCGAATTGTGCAACCGGTTGGGAACATCATGCGCTTATTATTGGTGGAAGACGATGCAATTTTGGGCGACGGTATCAAAGCCGGCCTGACCTTGGAAGGCTACGCGGTCGATTGGCTGACCGACGGTGCCCAGGCAGACGAAGCCTTGAAATTGAACCGCTACGACTTGGTGGTCCTCGACCTGAACCTGCCGCGTATGGACGGCATGACCGTGCTGAAGAATCTGCGCCGGCGCAAGGACAGCACGCCGGTGCTGCTGTTGACCGCCCGCGACGGCGTGGCCGAGCGGGTGGCCGGACTGGACAACGGCGCGGACGACTACGTCGCCAAGCCCTTCGATCTGGCCGAAATCTGCGCCCGGTTGCGCGCCCTCGCCCGCCGCCACGAAGGCCACGCCCAACCGCTGATCGAGCACAAGGGCGTGACGATAGACCCGGCCGCCCATCAGGTGTATTACCTGGACAAGCCGGTGGACTTGTCGCAAAAGGAATTCGAAGTGCTCAGCTATTTACTCGGTCATCTCGGCCAGGTGATTTCCCGCGCCCGCCTGGAAGAAGCGCTGTACGCCTGGGGCTCGGAAGTCGAGAGCAACGCGGTCGAAGTTCACATTCACCATCTGCGTAAAAAGCTGGACGCTGGCCTGATCCGCACGATACGCGGCGTCGGTTACATCGTCGATCACGACTGATGACCAAACCCTGGCGGCTGGCGCCGCGCTCGCTGAAAAAGCAACTGCTGTTCTCGCTGCTGTCGGCCCTGTTGCTGGGTTGGAGCGTCAGCGCCTATCTGAATTACCAACGCACCCGCGACGAAATCGCCGAATTGTTCAACGCCGAGCTGGCGCAATCGGCGCGGGTGGTGCAGGCCTTCGTCGACAACATGCTGCGGCTGCGCGCGCTGACCAAATTGTGGGAGCGCGAGAAAACCCCGGAATTGTTCGACACCCCTATCCTCGGCCACAAATACGAACGCAAGATTGCCTTCCAACTGCGTTCGATCAAGGACGGTCTGGTATTGCGCTCGGAAAGCGCGCCGGAATTCGCGCTGTCGCTGACCCGCAACGGCTACAGCGAAACGGTACTGGACGGTCAGCTCTGGCACGTGTTCAGTTTGAGCAGCGAGAACGGCGATTACGTGATCCACGTCGGCCAGCGCGACGACATCCGCCGGCAACTGGTCGAAAGCATCGCCGGCCAGCAAATCATCGGCGTGCTGATTGCTCTGCCGGTACTGGGCTTGGTGATTTGGCTGATCGTCAGCCGCACCTTGCGGCCGATCAACCGGCTGAAGGACGAACTGGCCAGCCGCGAGGCCGACTTCCTGCAACCGCTGGCCTTGGACGCCTTGCCCGAGGAAATGCTGCCGGTGGTCAATCAGCTCAACGCCTTGCTGGCGATGCTGGAACAGGCCTTCGTTAACGAACGTAATTTCACCTCCGACGCCTCGCACGAACTGCGCACGCCGTTGGCCGGCCTGCAAACCCAACTGCAAGTGGCGCAAAAAGCCGTCGATCCGGCCATGCGCGACCAAGCCATCGCCAAGGCCCAACAGGCCGTGCTGCGGATGACGCATTTGGTTCAGCAATTGTTGACGCTGGCGCGGGTGCAACACCATAACGCCGGGATCGATTTGCAAAGCGTGGACATTCATCAAGTGCTGGCCGACACGCTGGCCGATCTGGAACCGTTAGCCCGCGCCAAGCAAATCGATCTGGAATTGCGCGGCGACGCCAAATTGGCGGTCACGGCCAATCCGCAATTGTTGCAAATCCTGCTGCGCAATCTGCTGGACAACGCCATCAAATACACCCCGGCCGGCGGCGCGGTGCTGGCGTCCTGCCGGCTCGAAGCCGGCCGAGTCGCGGTCTGCGTCGACGACACCGGCCCCGGCGTCGCCGACGCCGAACTGGCGCGCCTGACCCAGCGTTTCTACCGCTGCGTCGAAACCGCCCAATCCGCCGAAGGCAGCGGCCTAGGCCTGTCCATCGTCCAGCGCATCGTCGCGCTGCACAGCGCCGACATCGCTTTCGGCCGCTCGCCGATGGGCGGCTTGCAGGCGCGGTTGATACTGAATCGGATCGTTTAAGGTATTCCGGACAACTAGGCTATTCGTTGACCGCAATCCTGGGCGGGCCGCATAGAACACTACGAACGACGAACCTGAAACCGCCGTGCTTTCCTGTTTGGAGGGTTGGTGGAGATTGGAGGGGAGTGATCGTTGATGTCTATCGTTTGAGCCAAAAAGGTACGCGGTGCGTACCCTTGGCTGGAATTTAGCGTTCCAAAACGAACCGAGCATTCAGTTCCCGCAGAAACTGAAACGTGTCCAGGCACGGCACGCCGAATTGGCGGCAAATGTTGGGAACTTTGACTTTCTTGGTATTGGGTGCCAGCAACGCTTCGTGGGTGACTACTGTCGCACCCAGGGTTTTGGCTTTAGCGATGAGCCAGGGATCGGCTTTGGCTAAGAAGTTGTCGCGGTTACCCGAGTTATAGTCGCCGGCTGCGACACTTTGGACAATTTCGGAAAACATCGCCTGGGTTTCGGTGTCGTCGTTGTCGATAAAATGTTCTGGGCGGGCCTTGGCCCAAGCGGCCAGTTCGTCGTCACCGTCTTTGAGTTCCTTGCCTATCATCTGAACGCTGGCGACCAAACCCAGTTGAAACTGATGATCCAGCCAATCCCAATAAGCCGGGCAGATGTCCATGCCGTAATAGAAATTCTTGGCTTGAATGTAGGTATTTGAGTCCAGAAGATATTTCAAACGCCCAACTCCTTGGCAAAAGTGGCGATTTTGTCGGGTTTGATGCCGCCCAACAACTGGCTGGCTTCACGGAGTAACAATTGGCCGCTGAGAGCCTCGCTAACGACCGCACGGGAAAAACGCTGGCTAATTTGGGCTTTTTTGGTGCGGTAATAACCGGGGCCACCACCTTCGTCGTTCCGATCTTGATACGCCGCTTGCTGAGCGTTGATGTAACGCTGGTATTCGTCCGGTGTGATGAAATTTAGCGTCAGCGCGCGACGCGCCAATGCCCAGGTGCTGACGTGAAAATGCGCTTCCAAAGTCGGTAAATTAGACTGCCAATTTTTCTGACCCTGCTGCCATAGGGGTTGAAATTCAGTAGCCGGGACTAAAAACTCGGCGGCGACGGCGTTACAAAGAACCTCTTCTTCTCGGTGGGTTTGCGTGCTAGCGTCGGAAATGCCGGACTGGCCGATCCAGATATGGCACAGTTCGTGGACCAGGGTAAACAGCCGTGCACCCAAGGCATCGGCTTGGTTGACGAATATGATCGGCGCATAGTCGTCAGCGATTGCAAAACCGCGAAACTCTTCGACACGTAACGGCCGCGTGTAGTGGCCTAAATCACTTTGGCGCATCACTAAAACCCCGACAGACTCGATACGGTTAACCAAATCGCGGTAATAGTCTTCCCAACTGCCGCGTTGCGGATGAATGCCGACACCAAGCGCGGTGCGCATGTCGTGGACGATGGTGGTTACCCCATCTTTGACGGCAAAGCGGCCAACAATAGGATTTGGACCGACAAAATGTTGTTGCAGGTAATCTTTGTACCATTCCTGGCGCTGTTGCATCAGCTTGATAAGGTCGAGCAATTCGGCGCTGAATTTGCGGTTTGCTTGGCCTTCGACGGTTCTTAAATCGGGAATCGGCAATTCGTCGATTGGCGGCTGGACCAGAAACAAATAGCCGAACGGGATATGTGCTTTTTCAGCGTAAGTCATAGCCTGCTTGAAAGTCAAAGGCCGATGGCCGGATTCCCATTCGCTGAGCTTGTCTGGGCTGACACCGCATTTCCGCGCAAATTCAGGCACGGCAATGCCGGAGCGCTCGCGCGCCCAGGTCAGCATGGTCGTGTTGATGTTGGCGGTGGTCATAGGCCTATTTTTTCTTCTAAAAATTAGGTTATTAAAACATTTCTAAAAAATTGTCGACACCGCATATCGAGATTCGTTTTGTATGGATGTCGCTTACCGAAACGGCGAGATCGGTAGGCGTGATTCTAGGCAATAGTTTCTACCTTAGTAGAAGCGCGGGCGGGGAAGTCGGCAGTTTCAAAAAAGTGACTGGCCATGCGGTCGGATCGTTTTTAAAATGACCAGCCTGCCCCGCGTCGAGCGGCTTGGAAGCGCGATATGCTGCTGCGTCCGGATTTCGCGGCAAACCGAATCATCGTCAGACCGGCCTCCTCTATCCCGCTAGTGCTGCAGCGAAGTCATGCGAAAACTTCCCCGGTTGTACAGTCTAAAAGACGATTGGCCGGCTATCCCTTCCTCGGTGGACATTGTCTCGGTCGAAACCCACAAAAGCGCCGCTCGACCCCATCCCCGCTCTTCGGATATTCAGCTTTGCCCGCCAATGTGGTCTAATCAGCGCCCCATTCCATTTCCGGAAGTACCACCGATGCCGCTCGGCCGATTGTTCCGCACCGCCGCCCTGATGAGCGCCGCCGTCTTGACGGCCTGCGACAACGCATCCGAGCGCGATGCCGGCGGTGTCGCGAACGTGATAGGCACGGCGCCGGAACCGGTGCAAATCGTCGATTTCGCGGCATTGGGCTTGCAGGGACTGCGGAGTTTCGACGTGCAGGCCAACGGCGCTAAAGTGCATGCGGCGTTTATCGCCGACGGCGGCGATCCGCGCCAGCCCTACATCGGTTATCTGCATTCGGAAGACGGCGGCCGGCATTGGTCGGCGCCGGTGGCGCTGGCCGGGCAATTTCAGCGGCCGGTGGAATCGAAAACCGGCAACGATATTCAAGTGGCCGCCAGCGGCGACAATGTAGTTCTGGTTTGGCAAGTCAGCGGCGAGATTCCAGGCATGGGCCCGCTGTTCGTGGCACGTTCGGCCGACGGCGGCCAAAGCTGGCAAGCCGGCGCCAACCCGACCGGCAGCGACGTCGACCAATCCCACCACGATCTGGCGGCCGACGCGGCCGGCCGTTTTCATCTGGTCTGGCTGGACGACCGCGACGAGAACGGTTATCAGGGCGTGCGCTACGCCCGCTCCGACGACACCGGCTTGCATTGGCAAGCCGCGCAAAGCGTGGACGACAGCAGTTGTTCGTGTTGCTGGAACCGGATCGCGGCGGCGCCGGACGGCAAGATCGACATTCTGTACCGCGACATGGAGCCGCGCGACATGGCGCTGGCGCAATCCACCGATGCCGGCATCAGCTGGCAACGCAGTGCCGCGGTCGGCGGCTTCGGCTGGAAATTCGACGGCTGTCCGCACAACGGCGGCAGCCTGGCCTACGCCGACGACGCCAGCCGGCACGCGCTGGTGTGGACCGGCGCGGACCAACAGATCGGCCTGTATCATTTGCAGTCGGCCGACGGCGGCGCGAGCTGGAGCGCGCCGCATCGGCTGGGCAACGGCATGAGTCCGTTCCACGCCGATCTGGCCGCCGGCGCGGAGCGCTTGCTCGCGGTTTGGGACGCGCTGGGACCGGCGGGCTCGAAAGTGTATCTGGCCGAGTCCGCCGACCACGGCACGAGTTGGACGCCGGGCCGCTTGCTGTCGGCGCCGGCCGCCTCGGCCGGTTTTCCGCGCATCGTCGCAACCGGCCAGGGCTGGCTGGCATTGTGGTACGAGCAACAACCGGGTTCCGCCAAACAATGGCGGGCCGCGTTGATTCATTAGATTTTTGTCATTCGAGAGGTAGTCATGCCCAAGTCGCACATTACAACAATAATAAAGGCCGGCCTGGTGGCGACGGCACTGTTGAGCCCGTTGTCGGCGCTCGCGCACGCCATCCTGGTGAAGTCGCAACCGGCCAAGGACGAGGAAGTCAAGGAAGCGCCGAAACAAGTGGATTTGTGGTTCAACGATCCGGTCCGTAGCGAATACAAAGCCTTGGCGGTCATCGACGCCGCCGGCAAGCGCGTCGATAATCACGACGTCGAACAAAGCCTGACCGACGGCTCCCATATTCACGCCACGGTCGCCAACTTGGCGCCGGGCAAGTACACGGTCCGCTATCGGGTGGTGTCGGAAGATACGCACATCGTCACCGGCAAATTCGATTTCACCGTGAAACCATAATTCCCAGGCAAGCCCATGACCCGTTTTTCCTTTTCCTTGACAGCCGCGCTGCTGGCCGCGCTGCCGCTATTGAGCGGCTGCGATAAACTCGGCTTCGGCGCCAAACAATCCAACGCCTTGGGCAATCGCCCCGATCTGGATTGCATCATCGCCAACGACTTTTACGCGGTGCATTTCAGTGCTTATATCCAGCCGGAAAAAACCGATAACGCCGCCGACGCCAAAGCCGCCTTCGTGCCGTTTTGTCAGCAAATCCCCCGCGCCGGCAAGATGTTTTTCACCGCCGATTTGATCGACCGCGACATCCGCGCTACCCCGATCGGCGTGAAACTGGTTGAAGTCGAAAAGACCGGCCAACAGCCGCCGAACGATATCCGCGAGATCCGTACCGTCGCCGAGTTTCCGGCCAAACTCTATCCGCGCGGCGCCGTCGAGGCACAGGCCGATGTCGATAAAACCGGCGACTACGTGCTGTACTTTTTAATCGGCGATGCGATCGAGGAAGACGACAAATTTCGGGTGCCGCTGGAAGTCGGCGTGGCGCCGGCCGGCGCCCAACCGCCGCTGGTGCTGATCGGCGGCAGCGTTGGCGGATTATTGTTGGCCGGATTTGGCGTGTGGTTTTTTCTACGCAAGCGCAAACCGAGCCCGCCATCCGAAGGCCAGGAGAATTAACGCGATGCGTCAGCTAAACCTATGTTTTCAGCCGGCATGGCTGATTCGCACCCTACTAGTCTGCTGGCTGTTGACGCAATCCGCCTGGGTTGCCGCCCACCCGCCGGGTTTAAGTTCGGTCGACGTCGTGGTCAAACCCGACGGCGTCATCGCCAAGGTGACGTTCGCGCTACAAGACATCGAGGCCTTCTCGCCGATGGACAGCGATCTGGACGCCGAAGTCAGCGACGCCGAGCGCGAGGCGGCCAAACCCGCCGTCGCCAAATTATTGGCCGATCAATTTCGACTTCTGGACGGCAATGCCGTGCTGGCGCCCAGCGAACCGGGCCGGGTCGATTACGACGAGCAAAACAACGCCCACGTCGAGTTCCATTTCGGACCGCTAAGCTCGGGCCGACTGACGCTGCAATCCGCGTTTCTGGCTTCGCTGCCGGACGGTCATCAGCAATACCTGACGGTCAAGGACGGCAACGGCAAAACCTTGGCGGAAAAAATGTTGGGTAAAAACGACGCCAGCCTGAGCGTCGAGTTGACGGCCGGCGCGGCGCAAGCCGGCGGTGGCGCTTGGCTGACGGCCTTCGCCGACTTTTTTAAGCTGGGCGTCGAACACATTCTGACCGGTTATGATCACTTGCTGTTTTTGTTTGCATTGCTGGCGGTCACCCACAATTTCTGGCCGGCGCTGAAAATCATCACCTTCTTCACGATCGCCCATTCGATCACGTTAGCGCTGGCCGGCTTGAACTTGGTCGAGCTGCCGAGCAGCTTCGTCGAACCCTTCATCGCCGCGACGATTATTTATGTCAGCGCCGAGAATCTGATACGCGGCGACCATCCCAAGGGCCGCGAATGGCTCACTTTCGGCTTCGGCCTCGTTCACGGCTTCGGTTTTGCCAGCGTGTTGCGGGAAATGGAGATTTCCAGCAGCGATACCGGCATCTTGTTGCCGCTGCTGTCGTTCAACCTAGGCATCGAGACCGGCCAGATCGCGGTCGCCGCGATCGTGTTACCGATCATCTGGTGGTTGAATAATCAAATCGCGATCGCCGACAGATTTTTGAAAAGCTGTTCGGCGGCGGTGTGCATGATGGGCGCTTACTGGTTGTTGGAACGTACGGTTTTATAGCGCCGAAAGGGACGGCGGGCAGACGCGGCGCCCGCCGTCGTCCCCGGACACTTCGGCCGGTTTTCCGGGTTGACGGCCAAGCCGAATACACCGCAAACTAGGCGATCGCGCGGGCGCCTGGATTGGGCCTTCGCCCATCGGACAGGAGCTTAAGCCCAGTGATTAAAAAAATCGAGGTCGGCGATCTGCGGCCTGGCATGTACGTCCACGATTTGAACCGCGACTGGTCCGAGCATCCGTTCTTGCGCAACCGGTTTAAGCTGGCGTCGGCGCAAGATGTCGAAAAAATCGCCGATTTGGGCTTGCGTTACGTATACATCGACACCGACAAAGGCGACGACTTGGCGCCAAGTGGCGACTCGAACCAATTCACGCCGGCTCAGACCAGCGAAATCCATCGCAGCGCCGCTATCGAGCCTATCGTGGCGGCGGTGCCGATCGCGGAAGAACTGCGCCAAGCCCGCCACGTCTACCACGAAGCCCATTCCATAGTGCGCGACATGTTACAGGATTGCCGATTGGGCAAGCAGGTGGCGCTGGAACAAGCCCGCCCAGTGGTCACGGCGATTACCGAGTCGATTTTCCGCAATCCGGATGCCTTGGTCAGCTTGTTGCGCTTGAAGCGCGCCGATCAATACACGTTCCAACATTCGGTCGCGGTCGGCACATTGCTCATCAGTTTTTGCCGGGCGCTGAACATCGAGCGGGCCGAAATCGAATTGGCAGGCATGGGCGGACTGTTACACGACATCGGCAAGATGCGGATTCCACAGGAGCTACTGAACAAAGCCGGCAAATTGACGAGCGCCGAATTCGAAATCGTCAAGGGCCATGTCGAGGCCGGCCGCGGTCTATTGGAAAACACTTTCGGCATCTCGCCGATATCGATCAGCGTCGCGGCCGAACACCACGAACGTTACGACGGCAGCGGCTACCCGCTGGGCTTGATCGGCGAGCAAATCAGCCGCTTCGGTCAGATGGCGGCCATCGTCGACGTATACGACGCTTTGACTTCGAACCGGGTCTACCACAACGGTACCGAACCGACCGCCGTGCTGAAAACCTTGCTGGAGGGCGGCGGCAGCCATTTCAATACCCGTTTGGTGCACCAGTTCATCCGCACGGTCGGCATCTACCCGGTGGGCACCCTGGTCAAATTGGAGAGCGACGAGTTGGCCGTGGTAGTCGAGCAACATCGCGAAGACTTGCTGCATCCCAAGGTCAGGACCATATTCGATGCCAGACAACGGCGTTTTATCAAACCGCGCGACTACGATTTGGCGAAGCCGAGTTGTAACCGGCGGATATTAAGTTTTGAAATGCCGGGCCGGTGGCGGATAGAACCGACGGCTTATTTGCGGCAATAGCGGCGGAGGGCAAAAAAGGAGCGGAGCGAGCCGGCCTGTGAGGACACCGCCCGCCCCGCGTTTAGCGATTATGCGTCGTAGTTGGCGCTGGCGAATTCCCAGTTGACCAAGGCCCAGAACGCTTCCAGGTATTTAGGACGCAGGTTGCGGAAGTCGATGTAATAAGCGTGTTCCCAAACGTCGCAGGTCAGAATGGGAGTTTGACCTGCGGTCAACGGGCAACCGGCGTTACTGGTGCTGACCAGCTCCAAACTACCGTTGGCGTTTTTCACCAACCAAGCCCAGCCGGAACCGAAGGTGGTCACCGCGCATTTGGTGAACTCTTCCTTGAATTTGTCGAACGAACCGAAGGTGCGGTCGATCGCGTTGGCCAAACCGCCGGTCGGCGCGCCGCCGCCGTTCGGCGACAGGCTGTTCCAATAGAAGGTGTGATTCCAAATTTGGGCCGCATTGTTGAAGATGCCGCCGGAGGATTTTTTGACGATTTCTTCCAGCGTCAGACCTTCGAACTCGGTGCCGGGTACCAGATTGTTCAGATTGGTCACGTAGGTTTGGTGGTGTTTGCCGTAGTGATACTCGATGGTTTCCACGGAAATATGCGGCGCCAAAGCGTCTTTTGCGTACGGTAATGCAGGTAATTCAAAAGCCATCTTCTTTCTCCAGAGTGATTGAACAGCAGCAACTTATTAGGCTCCGGAAGTACCTTCGCCTAATTACCCAGCATTATAATAAAGAATTATCACAGATCACCATCTAATCGCAGGGGAATAGGCATGGCGCTTGAGATTGAGCATAAATTTTTGTTGGCGAACGACGATTGGCGAGCGGAAGTCGAGCATTCGGTGTCCTACCGGCAAGGCTATTTGAGCGGCAGTCCGCTCAGTTCGGTGCGGGTACGCGTCTCGGACACTCAAGCCTGGCTAAACATCAAAAGCGCGACGATAGGCACCCATCGCCACGAATTCGAATACGAAATTCCGCTGGCCGACGCCAACACGCTATTGGATGAGTTGTGCCACAAACCGTTAGTCGAGAAAACCCGCCATTTCGTGCGCCGTAATCCGCACCTGTGGGAAATCGACGAATTCATCGGCGACAACCAAGGGCTGATCGTCGCCGAAATCGAGCTGTCGCAAATTGGCGAATCCTTTGAAAAACCGGCGTGGCTAGGCCAGGAAGTCACCGATGATTTGCGCTATTACAACAACAATTTGTCGCAAAAACCGTTCAAGGATTGGGATAAATAACAATAATTTAACCAACACATTGAAATGGTGTTTGAAATGCACTATAGTCAATGTATGGTTAAAGCTACTATTGTTGTTTTTTTGATACTTTTTTCCTCCGCCGCGTCCGCTTCGGAGCTTTCCAGCGTGATCGCCACCCTGGAAAGCAATTGGGCCAACGCGTATTACCAGCACGACGAAGACCGTCAGAAACTGGAATATCCGCTGTTGCTAGCGCAAGCCGCCGAATTGGCGGCGCGCTATCCGAATGCCGCCGAACCCAAGATTTGGCAAGCCACGATCATGGTCACCAACGCGGCCTTTCAATCCTCGCTGACAGCGCTGTCCACGCTGGATTCGGCTAAGGCGTTACTCGAAGAAGCGATTCGCATGAACCCCAACGCGCTGGACGGCGCCGCTTACGTCACGCTCGGCACCTTGTATTACATGGTACCCGGCTGGCCGGTATCGTTCGGCGACAACCAGAAAGCCGAGCAAATGTTGAAAACCAGCCTGAGCATCAACCCTAACGGCATTGATGCCAATTATTTTTACGCCGATTACCTGCTCGACCAAGACCGTACCGCCGAAGCAGTAAGCTTTCTGCAAAAAGCGATTCAGGCACCACTGCGCAAGCAGCCCTCGTTGGCGGACCTGCGCTTGCGCGACGCCGCCAAATCGGCCCTGACCCAAGCCGAGCAAGGCCGGCAAGCCGGCGGCAAAACCAAATACCAGTCGCTGTTTGCGGACGCCAACAACCAAACCCGCTAAATCCGGCTGAAAGCAAAGCCTGAGCATGTAGAATGGGCTAAGTTTTTCAGAAGCGCGTAGCGGCAATCATGATACTCACCCGTTCCCGGCTGGCGGCAGTCTTCGTTCTGCTGCTTCCTTACTTGGTCGCTGCCGCCGACCCGCCGCCGGAAAACGTCGTTCTGCAACTCAAATGGTTCCACCAGTTCCAATTCGCCGGCTATTACGCGGCGGTGGAACAAGGCTATTACGCCGAGGAAGGCTTGCAGGTCGAAGTTCGCGAACGCTCGCCAAACCAGGATTACATTCGGCAAGTCGCCGACGGCGCGGCCGATTACGGTATCGGCGACTCCGGCATCGTCGCCGACTATGCCAACGGCAAGCCCATCGTCGCCCTGGCCGCCATCTTTCAGCACGATGCGCTGGTGCTGTTCAGCAAGCAAGCGTCCGGCATCATCAGCCCTTACGAGATGGCTGGCAAGCGCATCATGTACGACGTGGTCGGCGAAAACAACGCGCCGGTGCGGGCGCTGCTGTCGGAAGCCAATCTCAACGAGAGCCATTACGTCAAAGTCCCGGAAAGCTTCGACGACGCGGATTTGATCCAGGACCGGGTCGACGTGATGTCCGGCTATATCACCGATCGCCCTTACACCCTGCAGAAAGCCGGCATCAGCTTCAACATCATCAATCCGCAAAACTACGGCGTCGATTTCTACGGCGACCTACTGTTCACCAGCCAAACCGAATTGGCGCGCCACCCCGGTCGTGCCGAACGCTTTCGCCGCGCCAGCCTGAAAGGTTGGCAATACGCCTTGGATCATCCGGACGAAATCATCCGGCTGATCCGCTCGAAATACCGCAACGACTTGAGCGAAGCGCAACTGCGCTTCGAAGCCACCGAAACCCGCAAGCTGATCCTACCGGACAAGATCCCGCTCGGCCAGATAGAAACCGGCCGGCTGCGGCGCGTCGCCGAAATCTACGCCAGCCTGAATCTGGCCAAGCCGCTAAACGACGCCCAATTGGACGGTTTTGTATACGGCGGCGGCAACCAATCCAGCGGGCCGCAACTTTCCGCCGAAGAACGTCAATGGTTGCAGACCCATCGCCAGATCCGGCTGGGGATAGACCCTAACTTTGCCCCTTACGAGTCGATAGACGCCCAAGGCCAATACATCGGCATCGCGCCGGATTTCCTTCGTCTGGTGAGCCGCCTGCTGAATGTCGAATTCGTACCGGTTCGCGACAAAACCTGGCACGAAACCCTGGAAATGGCGCAACGCGGCGAATTGGACATGATCGCCGCCGCGGTCAAAACCCCCGAACGCGAGCACTACCTGAGTTTTACCCAAGCCTATATTTCGACGCCGACCGTCATCATCGCGCCGGAAAGCAGCGGCTACATTGGGTCGTTACAAATGCTGGCGGGCCAACGCGTCGCCGTCGAAAAAGGCTATTTCGTCCAGGAATTGCTGCGTCGCGACCACCCGACGCTGCAGCAACTGGAAGCCGCGTCGGTCGGCGAAGCGCTGAACCTGGTCGCGGAAGGCAAGGCCGACGTGTATATCGGCGACGCCGCCTCGGCCAGCCACGCTCTCGGCCGCGCCGGCCTGCTGAATTTGCGCATCGCCGGCCAAGCCGGCTACCTGAGCGAAAGCCGAATGGCGGTAAGCAAGACCAACCCGGAATTGCTGTCGGCTCTGGAAAAAGCCTTGACCACCATCAGCCACGCCGAACACGACGCCATCGTCAACCGCTGGCTGGGCCTGAAAATCGAGCAAGGCATCCGCCCGGAAACTCTGTTCAAATGGGGCTTGCCGGCCATCCTGACCTTTGCCCTGGTCGGTTATTGGCTGTATCGGCTGAACCGCGAGGTCAAGGCTCGCAAGCGCAGCCAAGCCGAATTGGCGCTGCTCTACACCAACATGTCGCTCGGATTCGCGCTGCACCAAGTGATTCGCGATGCCGCCGGCAAGATCGTCGATTACCGCTATCTCGACATCAACCCGGCCTTCGAACGCATGACCGGCATCGCCCGGCAAGAATGGCTGAACAAAACCGTCCGGCAACTGCTGCCGGACACCCACTGCCCGTGGATCGCCAGCTTCGACGACCTGGAAACCAGCGGCGAACCGCGCCATTTCGAAAACCGCGTCGAGGAAATCGGCCGCTGGTACGCGATCGACAGCTACAAGGCCGACACCGACCGTTTCGTAGTACTGGTCCAGGACATCACCGAGCGCAAACAAACCGAACTGGCGCTGACGCAGAGCGAGGAACGTTTCCGGATGAGCCAGATCTACGGCGGCATCGGCATCTGGGAAGCGGAGTTGCTGACCGGCCAGCAGTTTTGGTCCGAGATCGTCACCGGCAGCCTGGGCTTTCCGAAAACCGCGCAACACAGTTGGGGCGATTTCTTGGCGGCGGTGCATGTCGAGGACCGGCCGGCGGTGCTGGCCGCGACCCGCGCTCACCTGGAAACCGGCGCGAAATACGATGTCGAGTACCGAATCGTGGACGCCGACGGTCAAAAACGCTGGATGCGCTCGGTCGGCCAGGCCGAACGCGACAGCGAGGGCAAACCGCTACGGATGCGCGGCATCGTCCACGACATCAGCGAACGCAAGGCGGCCGAGGAAAAGCAGCGGCTGTGGGCACGGGTGTTTTCCGACGCGCACGAAGGTATCGTCATCACCGATACCGAAGCCAATATTATCGATGTCAACGCCGCGTTCACCGCCATCACCGGCTACGACCGCGCCGAAGTGCTCGGCCTCAACCCGCGCCTGCTGAAGTCAGACAAGCAGCCCGACGAGTTTTTCGCCGAGATGTGGCAGGCGTTGACCGACAACGGCCATTGGCAGGGCGAAATCTGGAACCGGCGCAAAAACGGCGACTGCTACGCCGAGCTACTGACGATTTCGGCGTTGCGCGACGATGCCGGCAAGATCGTCCATTACATCGGCCTGTTTTCCGACATTACCGATACCAAGCGCCAGCAACAAGCATTGGAAGTATTGGCTCACTACGACGTTCTGACCCAGCTACCCAACCGGGCGCTGTTCGGCGACCGCTTTGCTCAGGCGATCGCCCACAGCAAGCGCTCGGAATGCTTACTGGCGGTCTGTTACCTGGATCTGGACGGCTTCAAACAGGTCAACGACGGCTACGGCCACGAGGCCGGCGATCAATTGCTGGTGCAAGTCGCCAAGCGCATCCGTCAAAATCTGCGCGAGGGCGACACCGTGTGCCGATTGGGCGGCGACGAATTCGCGCTGCTGTTCGAAAACCTGCAATCGGTATCGCAATGCGAAGATACGTTAAAACGCATCCATCAAGCCATCGCGGAACCCTTCGAGCTGGCGGCCGGTCCGGTCCGGATCGCCGCCAGCAGCGGCGTAACGATCTATCCGCTCGACCGCGAAGAACCCGACCTTCTGCTGCGCCACGCCGATCACGCGATGTATCAGGCTAAACTGGCCGGCCGCAACTGCTACCGCCTCTACGACGAACTTGCCGAGTTGCCGGAGCGGAAGTCGGCGCCGCCGAATCGGCTGGAACTGGCGTTGCGGGAAATCGGCGCCGCGCTCGAACAAGGTCAGTTCCGGCTGTATTACCAACCCAAAGTCAATCTGGCTAGCGGCGAAGTGGTCGGCGCCGAAACGCTAATCCGCTGGCAACATCCGGAGCGGGGCTTGCTGGCACCGGCTGAATTCCTGCCCATCGTCGAAGGCCATCAGTTGGAAATCAACATCAGCAACTGGGTAATAAGAAGCGCCTTCGCCGAATTGCAGCGCTGGCAAGATACCGGTCTCAAACTGCAGATCAGCGTCAACGTCTCGCCGCGCCATTTGCAATGGCCGCGATTCGTGCCGGAGTTGGAGCAATTGCTGGCGGCCCATCCGGGTATTTCTTCGCGGCAATTGGAACTGGAAGTGTTGGAAAGCAGCGTGCTCGACGACCTGATCTCGGTCGGCGAAGTCTTGAAGCAGTGCTATCACGAACTGGGCATCCCCTGCGTGCTGGACGACTTCGGTACCGGTTATTCGTCGCTGACCCATCTGCGGCACTTAACCATTAGCGCGGTCAAGATCGACCAAAGCTTTGTGCGCGGCATGATCGACGACCCGGACGACTTATCGATCGTCGAAAGCGTGATCGCCTTGGCCAGAGCCTTCAAGCGCGACGTAGTCGCCGAGGGCGTCGAAGACATTGAACACGGCGTGTTTCTGATCCATCTAGGCTGCCATTTGGCCCAAGGCTTCGGCATCGCCCGCCCCATGCCGGCCACGGCACTGGCCGACTGGATCCGCGATTACCGCAACTACCCGGCCTGGACCGCTAGCGCGCGGAACCCGTTGCATCCCAGCCGCGTCCAGTTGTCGCTGCTGAAATTGCAGCAACAATATTGGTTGCGCCGTCTGGAAGCCTATCTGCGCGCGCCGGCCGACAACGGCGGCTATTGGCCGACCTTGATCCAGAAAAAATCGCACATGAACAAATGGCTGGAACGCTTGGAACTGGAAACCAGCGCCGACCGCCGTTTGCTGGGCAAACTGGCACAAGCCCAAGCCCGTCAAACCTTGCTGGCCGAACAAGTGTTGCGAGAACACCAACAGGGACGGCCCGCGCTGACCGGCGAGACCTACCAACGTTTGTTGAACGCCAACCTGGATATCATCCAGCTCTTGGAACAACTGGAGCTTTACATCTAAGCGGACTCAACCAAACTCGCGCAATCCCTCGGTCAGTTTGGCGAAATCGAAATGCTCGGCCAGACAGTCGGCCAGGCTGTCGATACCCGCCTCGCGCAAGGCCGCCAAATCCACCGCGCCGGCGTCGGCGTAACCGGCCCAGGCGAGTAAGGCATCGGCCGCCGCCGGCAAATCGAACAAGCCGTGCAAATAAGTACCGGCCACCTGGCCGTCGGCCGACACGGCGCCGTCCGGACCGGCCGCCAATTCCAACAGCGGGTGCGCCAAGCCCGGTCCGCGACTGACGCCCATATGAATTTCATAGCCCGCCACGGCTGTTTCTGTGCCGGCCAGTCGGCCGCCGGTTTGGCGCAGGCATTTGTCCGGCGCCAGCTCGGTCTCGATGTCCAACAGGCCCAGACCGGCCACGCTACCCGGCTCGCCCTCAATGCCGCGCGGGTCGTGTATTGCCCGGCCCAGCATTTGAAAGCCGCCGCAAATACCCAGCAGTTTGCCGCCATAGCGCAAATGGCGTTGGATGAAGGTATCCCAGCCCATCGCCCGCAAACGCGCCAAGTCGCGGCGCACCGCCTTACTGCCCGGCAGCACCAGCAGATCGGCACCACCAATCTGCTCGGGCGATTTGGCGAAACGCACCCGCACGCCGGGATGCAGTTGTAACGGATCGAAGTCGGTATGGTTGCTGAAGCTGGGCAGATGCGGCACGACGATGTCGAACGGCCGTGCGCCGTCGCCGCAGCCATGCCGGCTGGACAAGGCGTCCTCGGCCTCCAGGAACAGATCGGACAAATACGGCAACACCGCCAGTACCGGCTTGCCGGTTTCGGCTTCCAGCCAGTCCAAGCCGGGTTGCAGCAGCCCGATGTCGCCGCGAAACCGGTTGATCACGAAGCCGATCACTCGCCGCCGCTCACTTTCGCTCAACAGCGCCAAGGTACCGACAATGTGGGCGAACACCCCGCCGCGATCGATGTCGGCGATCAAGATGACCGGGCAATTGACCGCTTCGGCGAAACCCATATTGGCGATATCGCCGGCCCGCAAATTGATTTCGGCCGGACTGCCGGCACCTTCGACGATCACCGCTTGATATTGCCCGGTCAGGCGCCGCCAGGAGGCCAACACCGCCTGCATCGCCACCGTCTTGTAATCGTGATATTGCGCGGCAGACTGGTTGGCTAGTACCCGGCCGTGAATAATGACCTGAGCGCCGGTATCGGAATGGGGCTTCAGCAGCACCGGATTCATGTCGCTATGCGGCGGCAAGCCACACGCGGCGGCCTGCACCGCCTGGGCGCGGCCGATTTCGCCGCCGTCCACCGTCACCGCGCTGTTCAAGGCCATATTTTGCGGCTTGAACGGCGCCACCGCCACGCCCTGGCGCCGGTAGTAACGGCACAGCGCCGTCACCAACGTGCTCTTGCCGGCATCGGAAGTGGTGCCTTGCACCATCAAGGCTTTAGGGATCATCTTGCCAAGCGTTTTCCCAGACCAACGCCGACAAGGCTTGCGGCGTCGCCCAGTTTTCCAGTTCCAACATCGGCTTGGGGTAAAACTCGGCGACGTGGCCCAAACACAAAATCGCGATCGGCTTGGCGCCGGCCGGCATATTCAGCAAGGCCGCCAACGCCGCCGGATCGAATAGCGACACCCAGCCCATGCCGAGACCTTCGGCGCGGGCCGCCAACCACAGGTTTTGTATCGCGCAGGCCGCCGACGCCACATCCATTTCCGGCAGGGTGCGCCGGCCGAAGATATGCCGCTCGCGCCGATCCGGCAAGGCCACCACCAACAATTCGCCGCATTCGAGTATGCCCTCCACCTTCAGGCGCATGAATTCGTCGCGGCGTTCGGCTAGCGCCTCGGCGGTGGCGATGCGTTCCTGTTCGACCAAGGCGTGAACGCGCTGCCGCAATGTGGAATCGGTGATGCGAATAAAGCGCCAGGGTTGCATCAGACCGACGCTACCGGCTTGATGCGCGGCTTGCAGCAAGCGGGCCAGTAAGGCCGGATCGACCGGATCGGACAGAAAATGGCGCATATCGCGACGCTCGGCGATCACCCGGTAAACGCCGGCAATTTCGGCCGCACTGAAAGCCGAAGCCGCGCCGGTTTCGCCGGATTCACTAATCGGCACGGGCCGATTCACAAGGCCACCGCCAGCAATACCGTCGTTTCGACCAATTCGACGGCGGCGCCGTACACGTCGCCGGTCACGCCGCCCAAACGGGCCAGCGCCGCGCGCCGCAGCCACCACAGCACCAGACCGGCCGCGAGCAGCGGCAGCCAGCCCGACAGGCCCAACGCCAACAACAGCGCCGCGCCGACGGTCCAGCGCATCGCCCGGAAATCGGCATGCGCCAGCCAGGTCGCCGCCAACCCGGCTGGGCTGACGTAGTCGGCGGTCAACATGAGCAGCAAAATCGCCGTGCGCCCCAGCAACGGCGCGGTCCATAGCGGTGACGGATCATGCCGTTCCAACAGCGCCGTCAGCGCCGCCCATTTCAGCAACAGGATTAACACCAGCAAACAGACCGCCACCGGCCCGGCGGCCGGATCTTTCATAATGCGCAAACTGCGTTCGCGGTCGCCGTGGCCGCCGACCCAGGCATCCGCGCAATCGGCCAAACCGTCCAAATGCAGCGCGCCGGTCGCCAGTACCCAAGCCGTCAACAAGATGCCCGCCAGCAAGTAGGCCGGCGTTCCGGTCAACCAGGCCGCCAACCCGCTCAACAAGCCGCCGAGCAGCAAACCGACCAACGGATAGCAAAGCAAGGATCGGCCGGCCGTCGGTCCGTCGAACCCAACCGCCGGGACCGGAAACCGGGTCAGAAATTGCCAGGCCAGCCAGAACGCTCGCACGGTTATTTCAGGTGCCTGCCCTTGGCGTCTTTGAAAATATGTCCGGTCAGGATCAGCACGCCCTCGATGAAGCCCCACATCACGCCGTAACCGCCGGTCGCCAAGGTCACCAGAATCTGTACGATGCCTATCGTGTAAAAGCCCAAATAGAGGCGGTGCAAACCGACCGCGCCCAGCGAGATACCCAACAAACCGGCCACTATCCGGCTTTTCACCGGTTGGGATTCCATCAGATAGGCACCGACCAGACTGACTTCGGTGACTTTGTCGTCCTCGAAATCGAAATCCACGTCGTCGCCGGACTTGGGCGGCGCGTCGGATTGCCATTGCTCGATATGAAACTCGTAAAATTGGTCTTTGGCTTTGATAACGCCGGTTTGGCAATCGGCGTCGTAACTCTCTATATGTCCTAGCATGTCGTTAACCCGGTTCTCGCCGCCTCGAATACGCCGCATCGGGCTCTCGGGCGGGTTTATTCTTATGAAGCAGGTCGGAGTCCGACCCGGTAGCCGAAAACGCCGGATCAGCCCTGGCGTTTTCGGCCGCTCATGATACGGGAAACGCCGCCCGGCCGCCACGGCTGGCGTTCCGCCGGCATCAAGCGGTACTGACGCCGGCCTGGGCGAAGGTCGCCATCTCGTTGTGCAAGCGGCAAGCCATTTGCAACACCGGTATCGCCATCAACGCCCCGCTGGCTTCGCCCAGCCGCAAATCCAACGCCAGCAAGGGCCTGGCGTGTAGCGCTTCCAACACCAGAACGTGACCTTTTTCGGCCGAACGGTGACCGAAGAACAACCAATCGGCGCAGCCCGGACATAGCGCGGCGGCCAGCAAAGCCGCCACCCCGCTAATGAAGCCGTCGACGACGACCGGCAAACCCTGCTGGGCCGCGGCCAGATAGGCACCGGTCAGCGCGGCGATTTCGAAACCGCCCAGGATTTGCAACATCGCTAGCGGCGAGTTCAAGGCCTCGCGGTGAAAGGCCAAGGCCTGCTCGATGACCGCCGCCTTCCTGTCGATCTGCCCAGGGCTCAGACCGGTACCGGCGCCGGTTAAATCGGCGGCCGGCAAACCCAGCCGGGCGGCGGCCAAGGCACTGGCACTGGCGGTATTGGCGATACCCATTTCGCCGCCGACGAACAATTCGGCGCCGGCGGCCAGCGCTCGCGCCACCGCGTCCCGGCCGGCGGACAACGCGACCGCAAGTTGCTCGGCACGCATTGCCGGCGCCGTCAAAAAGCTGGCCGTACCGGAACCCGCGCGGCAATTGACGACGCCCGGCACGTCCACCGGCGCCACCAGACCGACATCGACGACTTCGAAGTCCGCGCCGAGGGCGCGAGCCAACACGTTGACCGCGGCGCCGCCGGCCGCGAAATTCTTGACCATTTCCTGGGTGACCACTTGCGGAAAGGCCGACACGCCCGCATCGGCGATGCCGTGATCGGCGGCGAACACACTGACCCAGACCCGTTCGACGCTCGGCCGCTCCCGGCGCTGCAAAGCCGCCAAGCGCACGGCGCTTTCCTCCAGAACACCCAACGATCCGGGCGGTTTGGTCAATTGCGTTTGCCGAGCGGCGGCGATCTCGAACAGCCGCCGGTCCGGCTGGGCCGGCGCTTGAAATATCCAATCCATGCTCACGCCGATTTCAGAACCAGCGGCAAACCGGCCGCCACCAACGTCACCCGGTCGCAGATTTCGGCCAGCCGTTGATGCAAAAAACCGGCCTCGTCCACGAAACGGCGGGTGGCCGGATCGGCGGCGACCACGCCGTAACCGACTTCGTTGCTGACCATCACCACCCGTCGCCGCACCGAGCTCAAGGTCTCGCACAGCGCGTCGCGGTGGCGGTAGTAGTGATCCGCCCGCAAATTGCCGTTCCTATCGAACAAGGCATTGCTGAGCCACAGCGTCAGGCAATCGACCAGAATGCAGCGATCGGCGGCGGCGGCCCGTAGCGTACCGGCCAGATCCAGCGGCTCCTCGACGGTCACCCAGCCGGCGGGACGATCTAGACGATGGCGGGCGATGCGCTCGCGCATCTCGGCGTCGCCGGCTTCGGCGGTAGCCACGTAGACCACCGGCAAGCCCGATTCGGCGGCCCGCGTTTCGGCATAGCGACTCTTGCCTGAACGCGCCCCGCCCAGCACCAATTCAATCATCCGCCAGCCTGACCGCCAGTACGTCGCATTTGGCGTGGTGCAACACGCCGTTGGCGGTGGAGCCGAGCAGCAAAGCCAAACCGTGCCGGCCATGCGAGCCGACCACGATCAAGTCGGCCTGGTTTTCCTCGGCAATCCGGACGATTTCCATTTTCGGGCTACCCATTTCCAGGTATTGGCGTTCGACCGGCACCCGCAACTCCTCGCCGAGTTTAATCAAGCGCTGTTTGCAGGTATCCATCAGCTCTTGGGTCAATTCGACATCGAACGGGATGATCGCATCGGCGGCCGGATCGGAAATCGGCAAATTGTCGACGACGTGAACCAAGCTGAGCTTGGCATTGTTCTGCTCGGCAATCTGGCTGGCTTTATAGACGACTTGATCGTTGGCCTCGAAAAAATCGACCGCCAGTAATATATGTTGGTAAATGGCCATGGCTCTCTCTTATTCTGCGGTGGGAAGTTCGGGAAACAGCAAGGACATCGCTTGCGACGAAATCAGTATATACAAAAGCGCCAACGCCAACCCGAACGGCAACGGCTTGTCCAGCGCGTGGCGATAGATGTTGCCGTTGATCAGCCAGTGCCAGGCCATCAGCAACAACATCGCGATATAGGCGAGTTGGTTGGCCTGGGTTTCCAAACTGGCCATCGCCGGAATCGCGAAGAAGGTGATCATTGCATCGCAGCCCAGCAACGCCGTCAGGGTTTGTGGAAAGCGGTTCGGATTGCCGGAAAAATACAGCAACGGATAGGTAAACCCAACGATCAACGCGGTTTGCAGCAATAACTGCAGCAGGGCGCCGGCGAAGCTGCTACCGATCAGCAAAATCAACAGATTGATCAGCGCGTAAGGCAGGAAGGCCAGCCGGGTTAGCCAGCGCGACGCCGGCACGTCTTGCGGCCCCTTGCGTAGCATGCAGATCTCGAAAAACAACAGCACTAGTTGGTACATGATGGCTCCGCTGAAATGAGTAGGTGCCGGCTCGCGCCGGCTTGGCAAGCTAAACTGCCGGGACATCGGCGGTCTGTCAAATCGCCGCCCGGACGTGGGCGGCAGCGTCCGGATCGGCCAACCCCGATTATTCGGCCTGCGCCAGAGTTTCCTCGGCGGTCAGCCAGTCCAGTTCGGCCTGTTCCAGCGCGCTATCGACGTTCGCCTTTTGAGCCAACAACTGCTTGAGCCTTTCCTTGTTGTCGTCGCTGTAGATAGCCGGATCGGCCAGTTGTTCCTCCAGCTCGCGCTGCTGCTGGTGAAACTTCTCGACCGCCGCCTCGGCTTTCTTGACCGCGTCCAGCAACGGTTTCAAACGCTGGCGGCGTTCGGCATCCTGTTTGCGTTGATCCTTACGGGACACGCCGCTCGCCGCTTCCACCGCTCCGGCCGGTTCGTCGCCGGCCTTTTTTTGTTCGGCCAACCATTGCTTGTAATCGTCCAGATCGCCGTCGAAGGGCTGGACTTGCCCGCCGGCCACCAGCAACAAGGTATCGGTGACCGAGCGCAGCAAATGCCGATCGTGCGACACCACCAGCAACGCGCCTTGGTATTCCTGCAAGGCCACGCTCAAGGCATGCCGCATCTCCAAATCCAGATGGTTGGTCGGCTCGTCGAGCAACAGCAGGTTCGGATTTTGATAAACCAGCATCGCCAGCACCAGCCGGGCTTTTTCGCCGCCGGAGAACGGCTCGACCGGATCGTTGACCTTGTCGCCGCGAAAATCGAAACCGCCCAGAAAATTGCGCAAGTCCTTCTCGGTGGCTTGCTTGTCGAGCTGTTGCAAATGCCACAGCGGGCTTTCCTCCAGCCGCAGCAACTCCAGTTGATGCTGGGCGAAGTAGCCGATGTTCAAGTCCTGAGCGTTCCGCAACTTGCCGCTCAAGGCCGGCATTTGTCCGGATAGCACCTTGATCAGACTAGACTTGCCGGCGCCGTTGGGTCCCAGCAAGCCAATGCGATCGCCGGGCGTAATGGTCAGGCTGGCGTTTTTGACGATGACTTTGTCGCCGTAGCCTATGTCCGCGTGTTCCAGTTGCAGCAGCGGATTGGGCATTTTTTTCGGCGGCGGAAAGCTGAAACCGAACGGCGAATCGACGTGGGCCTGGGCGATCAATTCCATGCGTTCCAGGGCCTTGATCCGGCTCTGCGCCTGACGGGCTTTGGTCGCCTGGGCCTTGAAGCGATCGACGAAGCTTTGCATGTGCGCGATTTCACGCTGCTGCTTTTCGTAAGCCGATTGTTGCTGGGCCAGTTTTTCGGCGCGCATGCGTTCGAACGCCGAATAGTTGCCGGTGTAGATCTCAGCCTGGTTTTGCTCGATATGGACGATGTGGTCGGTGATGGTGTCGAGAAAATCGCGGTCGTGCGAAATCAACAGCAAGGTGCCGGGATATTTGACCAGCCAGTCCTGCAAATACATCACCGCGTCCAAGTCCAGGTGGTTGGTCGGCTCGTCGAGCAGCAACACGTCGGACCGGCACATCAAGGCTTGAGCCAGATTCAAGCGCATGCGCCAACCGCCGGAGAACGAACTGACCGGCCGGCTTTCCTGTTCGGTGCTGAATCCCAGACCGTTCAGCAAGCGCGACGCGCGGGCCTGGGCGGTGTAGCCGCCGACGTGGTCCAGCGCGACGTGCAATTCGGCCAACTTGATGCCGTCGTGATCGGCCTCGGCCGCCGCCAATTGTTGCTGCAAGGCGCGCAGTTCGCGGTCGCCGTCCAACACGTAATCGATCGCCGAACTGGGCAGAGCCGGGGTCTCCTGAGCGACGTGGGCAATCTCCAGATTCGGCGGCATCGAAAATTCGCCCTCGTCGGCGTGAAGTTCGTTGCGCAGCAGTGCGAACAAGCTGGATTTGCCGGCGCCGTTGGCGCCAGTCAGACCGATCTTTTGGCCCTTGTGTATCGTGAAGGACGCGCCGCTGAACAACAAGCGGTTGCCGCGGCGGATCGCGATGTTTTTGAAATTGAGCATGATGGTGGCGATAGCAGTCGGCCTGGCCCCATGCCAAACCTGGGCGGGGATTTTAGCGCGGGACGGCCGCCAGGGTGTGGGCGATTTTAGGATAGCCCGGATGCCGTGAAGAGGAGACGCTAGAGTGAAGCTCCCCGCCTGAAAACCGGCGGATTCGGGCTCAGCCGGCTAAACGGTAATCCCGCCAGCTCTGCTCGGCCCGAGACTTTGCGACCGCAGGCCGACGCAAACAGGGTATGCGTTTATGCCCGGCTAGGCGGATGCACTCGCAGCCACGCTGGCGATGGCAGCAGGCGCAACGGTTCAAGCGACGCAGATAGCGCCCGTAGGCGCGCTCCGTCGCCTGCTCGAAACGCCGCAACGCGCCGCCGGTTTGCGGGTAAGGTAGCCAAACTTGCGATACCGCCAATCGGGCATACAGACGGCGGGCTTGATCGATCAGTAGGTCGTTATCCATTTGTCCTCCCCTATCTCCAAAAGATGCGGAATCGGCGCACCGCTGGCGAGACCCGACCGAATCGACAACGACTCGGCCGGCCGCGTTGGCGAACTTTCCGAGTACATTTAACCCCAACGCCGCGCCGGACGGTTTGATCTCGATCAAGCCGAGCCCTACCGGCCGCGCTTTCGTTCCAAGCCAGCGAACCGGCTTAACGGTTAAACTTTCCCGCTAATTGGCGGTCGCACGGTCTCAACCAAACGGGAGATAGACCATGTCATTAAGCCAAGATTTCGATCATTTGCTGGAAAAACTCAATACGGAACGGGAGAGCTTACAACTTAAACTGCATCTGGCCTCTATGGATGCCAAGGACGAATTCGCCGAAGCCGAACAACTTTGGCAGCAGTTCAAGTCCAAGGCCTCCGAAATCGCCGACGAGTCGATAGAAACATCCGAAGACTACATTGCCAAGGCACAAGTGGTCGGAGAGGAATTGAAAGCGGCGTATCAGCGCATCAGCCAGCGTTTGACCGAATAGCACCCGAAGCCGGTGCTTGCCAAGCAAGCACCGAACCGGGGACGCGGGCGCATGGGACGACTCGCGGCCGTCCGCCCGGAGCGGGGACGGAAGAGAAGAAAAAGCGTTAAACCGGCTTGCGCCGTCCGGCGTACAGCAGCCCCATCACGGCGGAACACATCGTCCACGCCGCCGCCGGCAATGGCACCGAAACGCCGCCAACATCCGGAATAGGCGCGACGTCCGCCGCCGGCACTTTACGGCGAGGCCCGTCGGTTAGCGCCAACAAAAACACATTATCCAGCCAGATTTGCGCGGCGCTTTCGCCGCCAAGATCGGCATTCGTCAAACGTTCGCCCTGAAACCGATAGACTCCGGACGAAACGCCGCTCGGATGGGCAAGCTCCAAGCGCCGCGCGCCAACCGCGCTGGGAGTAGCCGGCCGTTGCAAGGCGGCACCGCTTTCGGCTAATAAACCCCACCGCTCGAAATCGTACTGGTCGAACAGCCTATCCGAAATCTGAAAATGATGAATTTGGTCGGTCGGTAGCCGGTTATTGGCCTGGGGGGTATCGGTGGCCAGTAGCCAGCCGATCAAAACAACGGTCCCGAATCTGACCATACTGTCTCCAAAAATTAAAATCACGTCCTTGTGCGACCCACATCCTGTCTTGTGCGTTACCAACCCAAGCCGCCGGCGACGCAGCCTGGCCCGGTAACGCACGTGAAACAGAATACGCAATCCGCATGAAGACCTTCTGGAGAGAGAATTAAAAAACGGTGAAAACCGGATTAAAGTTTGCCGACTAAATCCGCCGCCGAATCACGCCGAGCGGAGACGGCGGTATGCCAAAAATCCAACCACCCCAACCGCCGCCGCGCCGAGCAAGGGCAGGATCAGGCCGGAATCGGCCACCGCGCCGCCGGCGGTATCGTTCGGGTATTTGAATTTGACCAACACGCCAAGTTGCGGATCGGTAACGTTGATGGCGATCGCCTTGGCGCCGAGATTGGTCCATTGCAGCTCGCTACCGTCGAAAGGTTTGTTGTTGCGGGTATCCTTGTTGACGATGTGCGGAAACAGCGGCGTGACGCCGAGCTGACTGCCGGCCAATTGCCGGGCCAGTTCTTGCTCCAATTCCGACGTGGTCTTGCCGTCGGTCTTGATCGTCACCGGCCGTTGGCCGTCGATCGCGATTTCGATTTCGCCGTGCGAACCGCTTTGGTTCTTCTTGGAGGTAAAACCCTCCAAATACTCAACGTCGGCCGCGTACACCAGATCGACCGCCACCCGGACGCCGGCGGCGCCGAACGCCCGGTCACCCAAGGCATAACGCATTTTTTGGTTGGTGTAATCCCTGACGATGATATTGGTCAGCGCATAGCCGGCTCGATTGGCAATCGCCAATTCAGGCTGCCCCTCCGGCTGATTGACGGTCATCCCGCGCCAATTGGGATCGAGCTGTATCATGCCGTCCTTGATCGCGGTCAGCAGCTTTTTGGTCACCGCGGTCGGCGCCGCGCCTTCGAACTTGGCCGGATTCAAAAAGCTCAGTCCGGTGGCGCGATAAAGTTCGCCGTCGTCGATACGCCATTCCGCCGTATACGAAAACAGTGCATCGCCGGCCTTGGTCGGCATGTCGTTAAAAATATGCAAGCGGTCCTGCCCGGCAGGCGTCGCGGCAAGCGCGGCGGCGGGCAGCAGGAAAGCGGCGAGAGCAAGCTTGAAGGATGATGTCATAACGAGTGATGGTTTCCGGTAAAAACGGCCACGTTAACACACCGCCTTCCGCTCGGAAAATCTTGTCGTATCGATTCGACTTTGCCTATCGACGTCGTGGGCTGGATCGGACACGGCGACCGCCTATCCCGGCTCACGGCAATGCCGTTACTCTGAAAGTCGCCGGACGCCGCCACCCAATTCGGTGGCAGAGCGCCTTCAATCGCGGCTAAAGCCACCCCTACGCCACTACCTTTCATTTGCTGGGCGATGCAGCGGTTTCATGATCGTTAAGCCTAAAAAGGGCAGTTGGCGTGTATTGCGGGCCGTTCGTGCTGAGCAATGTCGAAGCATGGACGGCTCGCAATACACTCACCAAACGGGTGAATGAAAAGTCCCGCGCGCCCTTCGACAAGCTCAGGACGAACGGGATTTTTCATCGCCAAACTGCTCTTTTTAGGTTAAGTCGAGTCGTTCGTGGTGAGCCCTACGACTGCGCTCAGGAGAGCCCTGTCGAACCATGAACGGCTTAACCATTCACCCTTCGACAGGCTCAGGGCGAACGGTCAAACCTTAACCTAACGACATTACGGCTTAAGGCAAGTGGCTCCTTAGCCCGGCGCCGATAAAGGCCTGCGAGAATTGTTCGGCGCTGACCGGCCGGCTGAACAGATAGCCTTGTAGCGAATCGCAGCCTTGCGCCGTTAAAAAGGCCAGTTGCTCGGCGGTCTCCACGCCCTCGACCACCACCGACAGCCTTAACTCGTGGGCCAGCGCGACGATCGCCCTGACCAGGGTTTTGCTGCTACCGTCTTCGGCCAGACCGATGACGAAGGAGCGATCGATTTTGACGCTCTGCACCGGAAACCGGTACAGATAGGTCAGATTGGAATAACCGGTACCGAAATCGTCTATGCTCAGCCGCACGCCCAAGGCCTGGAACTGGCGCAGTACCTGCAACGTGCTTTCCGGGTTTTGCATCACCGCCGACTCGGTGATTTCCAATTCCAGCGCGTTAGGATTCAGACCGGTTTCGCTCAGAATATCCCTCACCGTTTGAAACAAATTCGCTTCCAAAAACTGGCGCGCCGAGACATTGACCGCCACGCTGGCGAACGGTCCGCCGTTTTCGATCCAAGCCTTGGCCTGCAAACAGGCTTCGCGCAATACCCAAGCCCCGACTTGCACGATCAGCCCGGTTTCCTCGGCGACGGTAATAAAGCGGTCCGGATAAACCAATCCCCATTCCGGGTGCTGCCAACGTACCAAGGCTTCCGCGCCGGTCGCCAGACCGCTGACGCTGTCTATCTGCACTTGAAAGTGCAGGCGCAATTCCCGCTCGGCCAGCGCGCGCCGCAAGCCGCGTTCGACGGTCATCCGTTCCAGCGAGCGCTCCGTCATCGCCAGCGTATAAAATTGATAGTTGTTCTTGCCGCGCTCCTTGGCCAGATACATCGCGGTGTCGGCGTTCATCAGCAGGGTGTGGCTGTCTTTACCGTCGTCGGGAAACACGCTGATGCCGACGCTGGCGGTGACCACCAGATCGTTGCCTTCCAACGTAAACGGTTGAGTGAGGATATCGATGGTCTTCTGGGCGATGCGCGCCACGTCGTCGCTGTGAGTGATGTCGTTCAGCAATACGATAAATTCGTCGCCGCCCAAGCGGGCCAGTACGTCGTTGCCGCGCACGGTACTTTTCAAGCGATCGCTGGTCGCTTGCAGCAACAAGTCGCCCAAGCGGTGGCCCAAGGTGTCGTTAATCAATTTGAAGCGATCCAAATCCAGAAACATCAAAGCCAGCTTGCTGCCGTGCCGGCGCGCGGCCGACAGCGCTTGAGTGAGCCGGGCATGAAATTGATCGCGATTGAGCAGCCCGGTCAGCGGATCGTGATTGGCCAAGTAAATCAGTTGCTGTTCGGCGTATTTGCGGTTGCTGATATTCTGGACCTGCACGATGAAATATTGCGGCACGCCGTCCGGACCGCGCACCAGCGAAGCGCTCAACAGCGTCCAAACCCGCTTGCCGGCGGTTTTGTGCAAGCATTGCAATTCGATTTGAAAAGTGGGCCGTTCGTCGGCCAACAATTGATGCAAGCATTGATCGAGCAAAGGATGCTCGCCTTCCGGCAGCAACATCCGCAGACTGCCGCTCAACAACTCCGCCCGGCCGTAACCGAAGGTGTCGCACAACGCGTTGTTGACTTGCAGAAAAGCGCCGTCCAACGCCACCAAGGCCATGCCGATCGCGGCCATCTCGAACGAGCTGTGAAAGCGCTCTTCGCTTTCCCGCAGTAAATTTTCCATTTCCCGGCGGGCGGTGATGTCGCGAAACACCATCACCGCGCCGAACAAGGTGCCGTCGTCGTCGATGATGGGCGCGGCGCCGTCGTCCACCGGAAACTCGGTTCCCTGCGGATTGACCAGTATCGTGGCGCGCTCCAGCGCTGTGACCTCCAGACTTTTCAGGGTGCTTATAATCGGATTTTCAAGCACGCCCCGGTCCGCTTCGGAAACCAGTGTCATCAGCTCCTCGATTCGGCGCCCCTTGGCCTGCTCCAAACTTTGGCCGGTCGCGTCCTCCGCCACCGGGTTCATAAACCGGACCCTACTGTCGGTATCGGTGGCGATGACGGCATCGCTAATGCAGCGTAGGGTTTTACCGAACCACTGCTCGCTCTCCTTAAGTTTGCGTTCCAATTGGTGCTTGTACAAAGCCACTTCGATGGAAGCATGCAGTTCGTCCGGCCGGAACGGCTTGACCAAATAGCCGTAGGCGCCGGTGGCTTTCGCCCGCGCCAATGTCGCGGAATCGCTGTAAGCCGTCAGAAAAATCACCGGAATCCGCAACGATTCGACAATGGCTTGCGCGGCGCTAATGCCGTCCATCTCGCCCTTCAACACGATGTCCATCATCACCAAGTCCGGCTTATGCTGGTTGGCCAACGTGATGGCCTGGCCGCCGGAAAACGCGGTCGCCACCACCTGGTAACCGAAACCTTCCAACTGTCTGCGGATATCCATCGCGATGATGCCTTCGTCTTCGACAATCAGGATTTTGCTGGCTTGCATCGTCGCCCCCTCGTTATCGGGTTATTGCGGATTTTCCGGAAAACGCAGCGTGAACGCCGTGCCCGCGGTCCGGTTCAAGTCCATCCCGCCGAGCAATTGATGGGTCAAGGTATCCACCAATTGCAAGCCCAGCGAGCCGGTGTTTTTAAAGTCCAGCGCCTCGGGAAGACCGACGCCGTCGTCGGCGATCGTCAGGCAGTATTCGCCCAGCCGCAGGCTGAAAGCGATGCGAACTTGGCCGGCGCGATGGCCGGGAAACGCGTGCTTGAGCGCGTTGGACAGCAATTCGTTGATGATCAGGCCGCAGGGAATCGCGGTATCCACGCCGAGAAATACATTGTCGATGGCCATTTCGATCGCGATGTTGCCCGCATGCGCGCCGTAACCGAATAACAAGTGATCGACCAGGCTGCGAATGTATTCGTTGAAATCGATTTTCGCCAAGTCCTTCGATTGATACAGCTTCTCGTGCAGTAGCGCCATGGCCTTGATCCGATCGGCGCTTTGCTGGAGCAGGTCGGCGGTTTCCGCGTTGGTCACGCTGGCGGCTTGCAGATTGATCAGGCTGGAAACCACCTGCAGGTTGTTCTTGACCCGGTGGTAGACCTCCTTCAACAACACCTCTTTTTCGGTCAGCGCTTGGCGCAAGCGGTCGTGGGCGTTTTTGCGCTCGGTAATATCGACGATGGAGCTGAGGACGATGGTGCCGTTCTCGTCGTCGATCAGCCCCAGGCCGATTTCGACCGGAAATTCACTGCCATCCTTGCGCAAGCCGAACAAATCCCGGCCCTCGCCCATCGGCCGCGATACCGGATCGGCCAGATAGGCCTGGCGAGCGGCGACGTGTCCGCCGCGAAAGCGTTCCGGGACCAGTAGCTCGACCGGCTGCCCCAGCAACTCGGTGCGCGAGTAACCGAACGAGGTCTCGGTTTGCGCGTTGACCATCAAAATCGTGCCGGACTCGTTGACCATGACGATGGCATTAGGCGCGGATTCGACCGCCTGCCGAAATCGATGTTCCAGGCGTTTGCGGGCGGTGATGTCGACGATGGAACTCAACACCAGGGTTTCGTCGTGGCTGTCGATCAGGCCCAAGCCGATCTCGACCGGAAATTCGCTGCCATCCTTGCGCCGCCCGTATAAATCGCGGCCGGCGCCCATCGGCCGCGACACCGGATCGGCGAAGTAGGCGCGCCGGAAGTCGGCATGGCCGCCGCGAAACCGCTCGGGCACCAACATTTCCACGGCCCGGCCTATCAGTTCGGCGCGGGTGTATCCGAACGACAGTTCGGTCTGGGCGTTGACCATGACGATGCAACCGGATTCGTTGACCATCACGATCGCGTTCGGCGCCGCTTCCACCGCCTGCCGAAACCGGTTCTCCAGGTGTTGGTATTCGGAAATGTTTTCGTGGATGACGATGACCGCGCCCAAGGCCGGCTCGGCGAAACGCGCGACTCTTCCGGTAAACCACAGTTGGCCGGTGGCGGTACGAAACGCGTACTCCAACGAAAATTCCGGCCGCGAACCGTTCAACACCGCCAAGATGCCGTCGTAAAACGCCTGGCCGCCCCTGTCGTTGGTCAGGCCGGCGGCGAGCAGGTCCGGATAGTGTTGGCCGAGTCGCAGAGCCGGCTTGGCGTTGGCGTGCGCCTGATCGAACGCCAACCAGGCTTCGCTGACATGCACGACCTTGGCGTCGGCATCCAACACGCAATATTGCTTGGCCAATGCCGCCAACACGGCGGCCTGGAAAGGAGCGGCATTGTCCGGATGCGGTGTGGTCGACATCCCGGCCCCCTCTGATTGGTTGTAAGAGTCCCTAATCATAGATCATCGGTCTGATTCGAACACCTTAAATCCGCCGCGCTTGAAACCCGCCGATAGTGCTTAGTTGTCAGCGTTGTTCAAGACCATCATGCCCGCCGGGAAATGGGCATCCAGTGCCATGAAGGGTAGGCTTAAATCCATCTGTTGAGTCCGGATTCGCTCCGCTAGTTCTTATTTGTCAGCGTTGTTCAAAACCGTCATGCCCGCCGGGAAGCGGGCATCCAGTGCCGTGGATGGTAGGCTTAAATCCGTCCGTGGCGTCAGACTTCGCCCACCGACGTTCACAGCAAATTCAGGCCATCGCTCGGCCGGTACGCGCCGGCCGGCAAATTTTCGATATTAAAACGCCCCGATCGCATGGCCGCAGGCTTTTTTCAGCCTGCCGCCGGCTTCGCCCGCGCTTCCAACGGCCGCGGCCGCGTTTTAAAAGACGCCGACCACACATAAAAATCACCGGAAGGCACGCTCCAACGCTTCGAACGTACCGCCGCGACACCCGAACGTACCTTCGACACTCTCGGCCGTCCGTTCGGCGGTTACGAAGGTGCGGTCGAATCTCGATGGAACGCGGTCGGGACGATAGTCTGTACGGTGGAATGAGTTTTACGTGCGGTCGGCGGAAACGGCGGCGCGAACGCCGCGAATTTTGAGCGCATATCCTGCCCCGCAAGTGTGAATTCTCCCGGCGCATGCGCGGCCAAAACCCGTTGGCATCCGCATGCGCTGTTAAGCGCCGAGCAGCCCACCGATGTCGGAAGATCAATCGCTTGTTATCGAGCGAGAATCCGTCGAAATCGAACCGCCTCGCTTCGGAGGGTGTCGTAAAAGTCGAAACAGAACCCTCTCCTTGCGGGAGAGGGCAGGGTGAGGGGGATAAAATCAATGCCTTACCTAAAAAACGGATTCGATAGCCGCCTGACTGGCCCACAGGGTTAAAACCAGGGATAGTTTTAGGAGCGAAGGTTCGCGGTTGCCGGTCCATTGAACGCCGACACGTTGGGTTACGCTTCGCTAACCCAACCTACGCGCTAACCCAACCTACGCACTGTTCCAGTATGCTCTGCCGTTGCGGTCGAACAACAGCACCGACGTGTTGGGTTACGCTTCGATAACCCAACCTACGCACTAGGTAGGAACATAAAAGCCCCAGACACCATTGGAGAGTTCGCCCGCCGCAAACCGGACGACCTTGCTGGAAGTCTCGACTTCATAAACCCACGCTTGGTGGCGTTCGTGGAGATAACTCGGATGTGGAACCACGATAGGTTCTTGACCGACGCTTTGCCATTTGAATTTCCAGAGCTTGAGCCCAAGTATGGACACGCCGTCGCCTTCAACGCCGACATGCACGGGCTTCCAACCGGGAGTGAAAGTATCAAGCGGCATAACGTTGGACGTAACGGGCGCCGGAGTGCAGCGAAGGGAACCAAAATGCGCAGCATTTTGGCGTCCCGTTGACGGACTTGTTAGGTTCTTTTGAGGCGGCCAGCATTCTTCTTGAAGTTGCATTCATAGCACTCAGCCTGAATATTCGAGATGTCGTCAGTGCCGCCGTGATAGACCGCGTGCTTGTGCCCCTTTGTCCAGACGTTCTTGTAACGCGAGTCTGGCCTTGGGGGAATAGCTGACCATTCCCTGTCGCACTCGGCACATGTTGGCGATCTTGCAAGCAGAGCGCTCCATTCGCGTTTGGTATGGCTCCCTCCGTTTTCCTTGATCCTTTGGGCGCGTAGTTTGGCTCTTGCGTTTCTACAGTCCATACAGCGATTCCAACTGTTGAACCTCGATCCGCCGCATTTCGTGCAGATTGGCATATGACGAGTACCTAACGCCAGTGTAACGGGCCGGTTTGGAGCGCTAGCGGAAAACCGGTCACGTTGACGCAATCGTTATGCTCTGAAGCGACAGTTAGCATTAAAGCTGTCACAAAAAACCTCCACGAACCGCACGATCTCTGAGAGAGGACACCCATTCATTTTTTGGATTTTCAAGGCAATCAGCCATTGGCCAACTTGGCGCGGTCTCAATCAGATGAAGGAGTGACCACGCAAAACCGTAACAGCTGTCGGGCGGACCAAAAAGTGAAATAAGGTTTCTTGCTTCTTCATCCGACAACGGTTTCTCGATGGCTCGAAGCAAACCTTCTGCCTCGCGCAGATACTCCAACGAAGCCTCAGCCTCGGGTGGCAATGGTCCGAGATCAATGAGTTGCTGAATTTCGGGACGCATAATGTCTGAGCTCAGGGGCGCTGCGCAGCTTTATCGCGCAGCGTCCCCTGGAACGATGGGTTAGCCGGCGATGTATGGTCGGACGCTGACATTCTCAAGGCTATGTTCTGTAGGGCACTATTGATCGCTTAACTTCAACGTCAGAAAGCTGCTTTGTCGCAAGAAATTCTCGGATTCCACGTTCTAGCAGCATGTCACTGTCGGGACCAAGGATTACTTGACTAAGCTTCAGTGGCGGTTGATTGGAGAGTGTTGGAGCAAGCTCATTGGCGGCCGCATACGGCAAAAGTCTTGTGCGCGTAGTGCGGAAGTGTTTTGGCGTCGGGGCGATTTCAAATGCCTCAATGAGGCTGGGATACTCAATATAGGCAAGTCTGTATTCGTTTTCCACCAGGAAGGCTGGGTCTTTGAAGAAGGCAATCAGTTCGAGAAGGCGATCAACCTTGTGATATACGTCTGGAATTCTATCCAGACGACTCGCCTCCATATCAACGGCGTATGCTTGGCACAAGTGGTTTAGGTAGGTTGATACAAGACTACGCTGGCGCTCCCGATCGTATTCGACAGGGCCAAGATGAGCGCGATAGGCATGCAAGGACAAGTTGCGTGGCTCAAAGCCAACTGCAACCGGGCCATAGGAGCGCCATTGACTCAAGCTGTCACCATCAGCAGAAAATGAAGCAACGCAAATTCTGTGCGTACTTTGTTGGATGTCCTTTCCCCACGTCTGAAGTAGCCCAAGAACACCTTCGGCAGTCTCAGTTTTCGTTATTTCTTCAATAACGTCGAGAACCAACTCCGCACCGTGTGCCAGTTCTCTGGTGTCATTCAGGTATGCGTAATCACTGAGCCAAATAGTTCCGCTTTCGACTATACCCACGAAGCCATCGAGTGATGTGTAGTGGTAAATGAGATCTGGTGTCTTGGTTCGCACCAAGTGATTTCTTCTCGCTTCGTTCCAGAACGTCTTCGGTGCTGAGAACCAGTTTGGAAATCTATTGTTGTCCCAAGAGAAATAGGGTGTGCCAGATGTGGCGACCCACCTCCGGCGCGTGTAGATATCAGGTGGCTCGCCCTCCATGAGTGACAGCACCTGAAACTGATCTTCTTCGACCCCATTCCGGCATTCGGGCCATGGACACGGCAATGTGTCAATGATGCCGTGCTCGTGACATCTTTCGTCCGGGAAAATTGTGTGCGGTAACGTGTGCATCGTGAGTATCGCCGGCTAACGCCAGCGTAACGGGCCGGTTTGGAGCGTTAGCGGAAAACCGGTCACGTTGACGCAATCGTTAGGCATTTTTGTACTCCTTTACCAATTCAAAAAATCTAATAACAGATGACCTATGCTGCTCTTCTGTAACATTACACGAATATCCTTCCCATTTGATATTTGTTGGCGATAAACCTATTTCGATTGCTAGGATCATGTTTTGCCAACCAGCAGTAGATTCATAAAAGCCGAATTTCTTTGCAACCCAGTCATGAAACCCCTGAAAATTGCTCAGAAAATCTATTAGGGTTGTTTCATTCTCAACCGCAAAGGTATACCCATCCAAAAATGAACGAACATTAGATAACTTGCACTCTCCCGTATACATTGCAGTACGCGTGCTTATTAGTTCTATCAGTTCGTAAATATTTTTCATGCGTAATTTGGTGCCTAACGTAGAGCTAACCGGGCGCGGCCCGGAAAGCTGAAAAAACAAAACCGCATTATAACCGCGCTCCGGTTGAGCGCCATGTTAGGCCTGATGACATAAACTACACTGCAACGCAGACCAGAAAACTGAGCGATTACTTATCGGCTTTGCATGCGCTTATAATACCAAAGCTCAAATACTCCAGTTATGCCAAACAGCTCAAGCAGTTTGAACAAAACCTCAGCAGCTTTATCCCCATGTGGAATCCCATGTTCATTTAGTATAACGGTAAGCCCTATGAGCGCCCCAGCCCTCACTAAACCTATAAATAGTTTGTCTGATTCTTTCATAAATAAATTCGCTCCGGTATTGCCGTTCTACATTCCTATGACGCCTAACAAGGAATTAGATTGTTTCCGTATATCTGCCGAAAAATGACCTTTGCCACGATAACTTATTGATCTGCATGTGATCTTCCTTTCTGTATATCCTTCGGCGGAGAAATAATGACCGGTAACGGCCAGACTGTTGCCATTGAATCAGATCGAGCCATAGTCCGCAACGGCTCGATAGAAACAGATTTAAAAAGCCCGGCCATTAATTCTACTTTGTCAGATTTAAGCAACGCTGTCATGCCCGCCGGGATGCGGGCATCCAGTGCCTGGATGGCAAGCTTCGATCCGTCCGTGGGGTCTGGATTTCGGCTATCCCTGCCGAAATGACGAGCACTACCGAGAATCTGACAAGACAGAATTAATCACTCGTAAGCTCTGGTTCAGAGCCAATCGCTGCAGAGCCAAATCTGTGGTCAAGCCAGCGCGTTAAAGATAGGCCGCAGACGATGAGCTAAACCGGAAAGTTTCGCTATGCAACTCAGTCTAAGGCTCATAATATTGAACGAAATTTTGCGCCAACGAATCAGGAGCCGCCATGAGTATTGCCGTCACCGACATAGTGCCGTTTTCCGAAGCCCGGACCCAGTTATCCGCTTTGGCGAGCGAGGCGCAAACCGGTAAGGAAAAAAATGGCGAAGGCGCGGCGGCGTTGATCGGCGCGGAACGCTTGGATCGTTACCATCGCCTGGAACGGGCGCATATCCACTTATTGTTACTGCATGAAATCGAACGCGGATTGGCCGATGTAGCGGCGGGGTGCCACCAGGATGCCCGCGAAGCCTTGAAGCAAATCAAACAAGCTCGGGCAAATTCGGCATCCGTTTGAACCGCTCTGTAGGTTTTGCCGATCACTTTCTCGCCAATTTGCAAGACATCAACAGCAAATTGTACCGGCCGACGCATGTATCCGCTCGCTATTAAACACCACCAACAACTCGGCTATGACTTGGCTGGCTTGTGGCTAAATCGTTAAACCTTTATCGCTATGGCTAAAAAAACCAAATCCGCCTACGTCTGCACCGAGTGCGGCGCCGATTATCCGGGATGGTCCGGGCAATGCAATCAATGCGGGGCGTGGAACAGCATCAAGGAGGTGCAGTTGGGTAGTGGCAAGACCGCCCGCGATAAATCCGGTTACGCCGGGGCGCGCAGCGAGGTGCGTTTGCTGTCCGAGGTCAATCTGGCGCAGGCCGAGCGGATTTCCAGCGGCCTGGCCGAGTTCGACCGGGTGCTGGGCGGCGGCATCGTCACCGGTAGCGTGGTGTTGATCGGCGGCGCGCCGGGGGCCGGCAAGAGCACGATTTTGCTGCAGGCCATCGCCCATATCGCCCGGCATTTACCGGTGTTGTACGTGTCCGGCGAGGAATCGTTGCAGCAGATCGCCGAGCGCGCTCATCGCCTGCAATTGAACACGGCCGGCATCAAGATGCTGGCCGAAACCTCGGTGCAGCAGATTTGCCAAGTGCTGGACGAAGAACAGCCCAAGGTGGTCATCATCGATTCGATTCAGGTCATGTACACCGCCGATTCCGATTCCGCGCCGGGCTCGGTGTCGCAGGTGCGCGAATCGGCCAGCTACCTGACTCAATACGCCAAACGCAGCGGCGTGTCGTTTTTCATGGTCGGCCACGTGACCAAGGACCAGTCTCTGGCCGGGCCGATGACCTTGAGCCATATCGTCGATGCCCAGGTGGTGTTGTCGAGCACCGACGATTCGCGCTTTAGAGTGTTGCGCGCCGACAAGAACCGTTTCGGCAGCGTCGGCGAACTGGGTTTTTTCGCGATGGAAAGCAGCGGCTTGAAGGAAGTGAAAAACCCGTCGGCGATGTTTTTATCGCGCGCCGAAAAGCCGTCGCCGGGCAGCGTGGTGACGGTATTGTGGGAAGGCACCCGGCCGTTGCTGGTGGAAATTCAGGCCTTGGTCACCGAAAGCCAGTACGGCAATCCGCGCCGCTTGGCGGTGGGTTTGGATCAAAACCGGCTGGCGATGCTGTTGGCGGTGCTGTCGCGCCACGGCGGCATCTTCACCGGCAACGACGAGATTTACGCCAACGTGGTCGGCGGCATCAAGGTATCCGAAACCAGCACCGATCTGGCGATCCTGGTCGGGGTGGTATCCAGCCTAAGAGACCGCATCATTCCCTACGATACGGTGTTTTTCGGCGAGGTGGGCTTGAACGGCGAGATCCGTCCGGTCGCCAACGGCCATGCCCGGCTCAACGAGGCGGCCAAGCACGGCTTCAAAAAGGCGATTATTCCTAAGAGCAACAAACCCAAGGACCCGATCAAGAACCTGGAGATACACGCGGTCAGCAACATCCAGGAAGCGCTGGCGGTGTTGGCCGAGCTTTAACGCAGACTGTCCAGCATGTCGCGCAAGCGGTTTTGGATCGCCTGCAAGCGCTGTAACTCGGCGATCTCCGGAAATTGGCGGGCGGCGGCATCGACCGCGTAAAATTCGACGCTGTGCCGGTGTTCCGGTAACGCCAGCTCGATGCGCGTGGTTGGCGCGTCGGCGATATTGAATAAACGCCCGTCGGCGGCCCGCAAGGCCCGTATCCGTTCGGCGATCGAGGCGGCGGCAAGATCGGGCAAGCGCTGGTCGGCCAGCAGATACGTCAACAAGGCTCGCAGTTCGGCCGGCGCCAGTTGGCGGCTGCGATCCGCGCCGTCGCCGAACCAGGCGGCGGACCCGGTCAAGCGGCCGCCGGCCGTCAACGTCAGTAACGGCGAGTCGGCCGGCCGGGACTGCATTCCGCCGGCCATATCGAAACGCAATATCACCGCGTCGGCGTCGGCCGGCAAGCCGTATCCGCCGGCGCCGGCCGGCCCCGACAGCGCCAGACCCAATACCAGCCAGACCCGCGCCGGAAACGCCCGCCACCATCGGCGGGCCGAGCAGCCGGATGCGCGCCGATGCCGACCGCTACCCGCGCCCGCCATCAAGCCGACCGGCGTCGGCCGGGCAATCCGACGAATCCCAGCAGCGCGCCCGCGAACATCCATAGCGAAGCCGGCAGCGGCACCGGCGCGACCACGGAATAACCCAGGTCGCGGAACGACTGTATCGTGGTATTACTCAAAAAGGCAGGCGCATTCAGCCAGCCGGTCATCAGTTCGTAACGCATGTCGTGGCCTTCGGTATCGACGATGCCGGTATTGGCGGCACCTTTGTCGACCTCGTTCCAATGGCCGTCGGCGGTACCGCTGCCGCCGCCCTGTTCCACCGGCACGTAAGTCGCGCCGGCTTGACCGAATTCGCTACGGTAGGCCGCGACACCGTATTCGCCGGTGTACTGGCCGCTGCCGCTGGTATATAAGCCATTGGCTTCCCACAAGGTACCAAAGCCCAGCACGTGAGCCATTTCGTGCTCGATCACCGATAAGAACGTGCCGTTGCTGATCATATTGGCGATGTCGGCGGTATCGAATTTCATGTCGCCGAGCCGGGTAAGCGAGTAGCCGCCGGTGTTGTAACGACTGCTTTGCCAGGTCTGGGTAGGTCCGGCCGAGCCGAGGGTTCCGCCGCTACCGTCGATGGCCGCCGCCGAGGCGCTGATCGTGACGCCGTTGATGCGTTGATCAGTTACCGCGCTACCGTAGCCGGTGATAATGGATTCCCAAAAACCGGCGGCGTCTTGGAAATAGCTTTCCTGTTCGCTGGTCAAGCCGCTAAAGTTCAAATTGATCTGAAACGATGCGGCGTCGGCCTGACCGACCGCCAGCATCAAACCGGCGGCAACTCCGGCCCATTTCCTTTCACTGCACATGCTTCCTCCTGATGGTTAAAGTCGATCGCAAACGCCGCCCCCTGAATATCCGCTACGGAGCGACCGTGGCTGAATTTTAACCGGCAAGGCGCGTAAAACCATGCCTGGAAAGGTAAATTTTGGTAAACGCGGCGCTGGAGAATGGCCCGGTTGGCGAAAACCGCCCGGCGTGCCCGACCAGTGCCGCGATTGTCGGGTTTATAGTACAATTTGCGCCCGATTCTCGCCGTAGCGGCGCGCTAACTCAACAACACAGCAGGTTCAGACGATGACAACGATGGATGACAGAGACGGTTGGATATGGCTAGACGGCCAATGGGTCGCTTGGCGCGATGCGAAAGTGCATGTACTGACTCATACCCTGCATTACGGCTGCGGCGTGTTCGAAGGCCTGCGCGCTTACAAAACCGACGCCGGCACCGCGATTTTCAAACTGGCCGAGCATACCGACCGTCTGTACCGTTCCGCGCATATCATGAACATGAAAATGCCGTATTCGAAGGACGAGATCAATCAGGCCCACAAGGACGCGGTCGCCAAAAATAATCTGGACAGCGCCTACATCCGCAGCATGGTGTTTTTCGGCTCCGAAGGCATGGGCTTGCGCGCCGACAATCTGAAAGTTCATGTGATGATCGCGGCCTGGACTTGGGGCGCCTACCTGGGCGCGGAAAACATGGAAAAAGGCATCCGCATCCGCACGTCGTCCTATACCCGCAATCACGTCAACAGCACCATGTGCAAGGCCAAGGCCAACGGCAATTACATTAATTCCATCCTGGCCTTGCAGGAAGCGCTGTCCACCGGTTACGACGAAGCGCTGTTGCTGGACCACGAAGGCTTCTGCGCCGAAGGCAGCGGCGAAAACCTGTTCATCGTCCGCAACGGCAAGCTGTACACCCCGGAAACCACCTCGGCGTTGGAAGGTATCACCCGCGACACCTTGATCACCATCGCTCGCGAGCAAGGCTACGAAGTCATCGAAAAACGCATTACCCGCGACGAAGTTTACGTGGCCGACGAAGCCTTCTTTACCGGCTCCGCCGCCGAAGTCACGCCGATCCGCCAGTACGACAACCGCGACATCGGTTCCGGCAGCCGGGGACCTGTCACCGAAAAACTGCAAGCCTTGTACTTCGATTACGTTCACGGCCGCCGCGCCGACCGCAAGGAGTGGTTGAGCTTGGTGTCCTAAGCCGACGTGCCTTCCCCGCATCGCATCCTGGTCGTCGGCCCGTCCTGGGTCGGCGACATGGTGATGGCGCAAAGCCTGTTCATCGCCCTCCAGCAACAACACCCCGAGTGTCACATCGACGTCCTGGCGCCGGCCTGGTCGCTGCCTCTGTTGGCGCGGATGCCGGAAGTGCGCGACGGCATCGCGATGCCGTTGGGGCACGGCGAGTTCGGGCTGAGCGCGCGTTTTAGACTGGGCCGGTCAATTCGCGGGCGTTATGACCGGGCCATCGTCCTGCCTAACTCGTGGAAGTCGGCTTTTATACCGTTTTTCGCCGGTATTCCCCAACGCACCGGCTATCTCGGCGAACTGCGCTGGGGCTTGCTGAACGACGCTCGCCGGCTGAATGAGCGCCGCTTGACGATGACGGTGCAACGCTTCGTCGCGCTGGGCCTGCCGGCCGACGCCGAACAACCGCCGGCCTATGCGTTTCCGAAATTGGCGATAACCGCCGAACAACGGCAACGTGTCGCGGACCGATTTGGAATCGCGGCCGACACTAAAATCTTGGCACTCTGCCCCGGTGCCGAATACGGTCCGGCCAAACGCTGGCCGGCCGAGCATTTCGCCGCCGTCGCCAAGGCCAAACACGCGGAGGGTTGGCAGGTATGGCTGTTCGGATCGGATAAGGACCGCGAAGTGGCTAACGCCATCAACGATCTGACCGGCAGGGTTTGCCGCAATTTCGCCGGTGCAACCGCGCTGGCCGAAGCGGTCGATTTACTGTCGCTGGCCAATGCGGTCGTCAGCAACGACTCGGGCTTGATGCACGTCGTCGCCGCCCTGAACAAGCCGGTCGTCGCGCTGTACGGCTCGTCCGATCCGGGATTCACGCCGCCTTTACACCCCAACGCGCGAATTCTGACCCTGGGCCTGGATTGCTCGCCGTGTTTCCAGCGCGACTGCCCACTCGGTCACACCCGCTGTCTGGCCGACATCGCGCCGGAGCGAGTATTGGCGCTACTCGCCCCCTGAGCGGATGAAAATCGCCATCGTCAAACTGTCCGCTCTGGGCGACATCGTCCATGCGATGGTCGCGCTGCAATTTATCAAGGAAGCGCTACCGGATAGCGAAATCGACTGGATCGTCGAGGCTGGCTTTGCCGGCGTCATCGAGCACAATCCGCACGTCAACCGAGTCCTGACCGTCAATCTGAAAGCGCTGAAATCGAACAAAGCCGCGATTTTTAGCGAAATTGCCAAGGTGCGCGGCTATGCCGCCGCGAATTACGATCTGGTCATCGACGCCCAGGGGCTGATCAAATCGGCGCTGGTCGCGCGCCTGTTGTCGGCCAATTGCGTCGGATTCGACCGCGATTCGATCCGGGAGACATTCGCGGCCTGGTTTTATCGGGAAACCGTGGCGTTTCCCTACGATGCCAACACGATAGACCGCAACGTCGCGGTGCTGACCCAACCGCTGGGTCTGGACATCGGCCCCGACCGGATTTTAGCCAAGCAACCCTTTCTGTACTTCACGCCGCCGACCGCCGAGTTGAACGAGTACTTCGTGCCGGACCAGCCCAACGTCATTTTGGTGATCGGCTCGACCTGGCCCAGCCGCAATTATCCGCTGGAGCAGTACCTGCGGGTCATTTTCGGCCTGGAAGCCAATATGCTGATTTGCTGGGGCAGCCAGCAAGAACACTGGATGGCGCAATGGCTGGCCGAACGCAGTCTGGCGCGGCCGCTGCCGAAACTGAGTTTTAACGACCTAAAGGCCGCGATTGCCCGTTGCGACCTGTTGATCGGCAACGACACCGGACCGACCCACATGGCCTGGGGTTTGAACCGGCCATCGATTACGCTGTTCGGACCGACGCCGGTCAGCCGGGTTTACCAAACGGCCATCAACAAGGTGTTGAAGTCGCCGTCCGTCGTCGACCCCTTCAAACTGAACAAGCTGGATTTCTCGATCAATCAAATCAAGGCCGACAGTGTCGTGGCGTTGGCGAGAAGCTTGCTGCCGGCCCGCGCAAAAAGCCAACCGGGCTAAGTTTCGCCGGCGGCTTTAATGGCCCCCGCATTGCCGCAGGTAATAGCGGACAAACCGGGCAATCGGGTCCGCCAGCGACAGTATGCGGACGATTTCAATCGCCGATACCCTCACCGTGCGATCGGGATCGGCGGCAAAATCAAGCAGCTCCTTCGCCGAATTGGTGACCGGCCTTAGGCTAAGCGCGCCGAATTCGGATGCCGGAATGTCTCCAACCACGGCCAACTCGCCGCCGGCCAGTTCGACCAAACAACCCGGCGGCCAAACGCCTAGCGCCCGCACGAAATCGGCCGTCAAATCGCCGTCGAATAGCCGCGCTCCGGCGTTATAAATGCTTGCCAAGGCTTGTAAACCGCTCATCGCCGGGCGACCGGCGTGTTCCCAGCACAAATCCTCGCACTCGGCGGCCATCGCCGCGATTTGCCCCGCTCTGCTCAAATCTCCCCCACCGAGTCCGCGCGGATAGCCGCTGCCGTCCGCTCGTTCATGATGATTTAGCACGATGTCCAATACCTCGGCCGGTACGTCGGAAGCCGCCAGCAACATATCGCGTCCGCATTGCGGATGTTGCCAAAACAAAGCCGTTTCGCCGGCATCCAAGGGCCGCTCGGCCGCTCGTATCGCGTCCGGCAAACGTTGTAGGCCAATGTCGAGCAACAGCGCGCCGCTGCCCAAGTGTCTTAAGGCCTCGGCCGACAGTCCTGTCGCCAGCCCCCAAACCAACGCCAACGCGGCGGCATTGACCGCTTTCGCGGCCGGGTCCGGTTGGGTGTCGCGCATCAAGCCTCCCCAAACCCGCCCGGAGTCCGGCGAAATCCCCTGCTCCAGCTCCGCCGCCAGCTTATCAACCGTCGCAAAATCCAGCGTATTTTCCGCCGCCGCGCGCCGCAAAACGTCGGCGTAGCCGAGGCGAACCGCCGCGTAACAGCCTTCCCAAGTCGTCGTATCCAGATCCGCGCTCGAGGGAATCGCGCCGGCCGGCGGCGAATCGCTAATATCCTTGCCTTTGGCGGTGTCAATGCACACAAACCGGCAATACTCGCGCAAGGTCGCGACTTGTTTGGCCGAGGTCACGGCAAAGCGGGTTCGAAAAAACGGCAAATCCAGCCATTTTCGATCGGTATCGACGATATACATCCCGATCTCCAGCTGCTCGGCGTTAATTTTTTTTATCATGCCAGCCGTCCGCCGCGCCCCTAGGCTCCGACTATGGCGTAGTCCTTGACGAACAAGCCATCCCGGTAATATTCGTTCAAATCCAACCGATAATCCTTGGCTCGCACCACTTGCTTGACGGCATAGCGGTTTCCCTGTGGATCGGCCACCGGTTTGGCCAAGTCCAGCAACCGGGGCTCGATGTCGCTACGCTGGCTATCCTTGACGATCAATATCTTTGGTTTCAAACGATCGACCTTGTTTTGTTCGACCACGATGCCGATTTCGCCGCTACTCAATTCGACGGCATTGCCCTGCGGATAAAAGCCGATACAGTTAATGAAATGCGTGACGTAATGGGCTTCGTAACGTTGGCTCATCCCCTTGACCAGCGTGCCCAACGCAATCAAATGCGGTTGGCCGTGCTGATAAACCCGGTCGCTGGTCATCGCGTCGTAGGTATCGACGACGGCAACCATTTTGGTGAAATCGGACAACGCCGATTTATCCAAGCCGCGCGGGTAACCGCCGCCGTTTAGTTGTTCATGGTGGTTGTGCGCGACATCGACCGCGCCGGGGAATGCCCCTCTGGCCGACATCAACACGTTGCGGCCGTAGACCGTGTGATTGCGCATGATGTCCAGTTCGAACTTGTCGAGCTTGCCGGGCTTGTTCAAAATCTCCAACGGCACCTTCATTTTGCCGACGTCGTGCATCAACCCGCAAAAGCCGATCTTGTTGAGGTCTTCGACCGAATACTTCAATTCCCTGCCGAGCAGGATCGCCAAAATGCACACATTCATACAGTGTTGAGCGGTGTATTGATCCTGGTCCTTCAACTGGGTCAGCAATAACATGGTTTCGGGATGTTCCAGCACTTGGTCGACACATTCGGCAACCGCTTGCTTGACTGCCTCGGTATTGAATTGATTACCGAAGCGAATATCGTCCAGCACGGTCTTAATCAAATTGCCGACGCGCTGAAAGGTGACGGCGGTCTGTTCGAAAGAACGCGCAAAACTGAGCTGTTTGCGCGCCTCGGTCGAGCGAGTCGGAATGGCTCCGGTATGGTCTTTTTGAAACTTGACGTCGATATAAACGTAATCGCAAACCGCCTGTATGGCCTGAATATCCGCATGGCTTTCGATGACAATGCGATCCAGCATAAACGGATTTTCGCCTTTCGGTGCTTCCAACTCGCATACGCACATTCCGACTCTGAGTTCGTAAACATGCATTCTGATTATTCCAGCTTTATTCGCAGACATAGACCCCACCAAAATCGAGCCGGCATTGTGCAATAGATCGACCGGCCTAACACGCTTGGATGCCACAAAATATTGATTTGTCTCGCACATTTTGCGAATCCACCGCCGTGCTATTCCAAGACCGCTCACATCGCGGCGCACCGTGGGCGAGCCAACGCTTCTCCCCTTTCCCCATCCACCGCTATTCCCGGCGGCTCGCAAACGCCCATCGCAATACATGAATAGGACTATAGCCGACGCACGTCGCCCGACAACCTGGAAAACCCGATTACACTCGCCGCCGATTGCGTTACACTGCGTACCTCGGCGGACCTCCCTGCCCTTTCCAGCCACGCCGGCGATCTTCCGGCGCCTTGCTTCGGCCCAGCTCCACCGCACGGTCCGGCACATGCGCCGGCCGCAAGAACCACCGTAATTTGTGCCGACATGAGGAGAACACAGCGATGTTTCTCAAATCGTTCCGACAATACGCTAACGCGTACCCAACACCGCCATTAAGAATTCCGCAGCGCATCAGCTTGTTTTTGCTGGCCTTCCTGCCGTTGTTTACGATTTCTCAAATTCTGATTTTTATGCAACCGGCCATATACCGTAGCGAGGCTTCGGTATTGACCAGCGAATCCGCCCAGGTCGACCAAGCGCCGGCCGAGGCCGATCCGCAACAGACCGGCATCCAGGCCCAGGTCTTGCTCGGCCAGGACATCCTCGAAAAAACCGCCGCGCGTCTCAGCGAGCGGTCCGCGCCGACAGACGTCGCGGATCTGCATAAGATGCTGGGCGCCACGCCGGTGGCCGACAGCAATCTGATTAAATTACACGCCGAAGGCTACGACCCTGGAAAACTGCAGGTGATTCTGAACGCCTGGATAGAAACTTATCGACAACTCCGCGAAGACTACATTCGCCAAGTCACCGCCCAATCCACGGCGACCCTGGACGGCGAACTGGATCGGGTGGGACTATTGTTGTCGGCAAAACGCCGCGAATTGGATCAGTTCCGACTAACCCACAATATTCTGTCCCAAGATAGTAGCGACAACCAAGCCCACGCCCGCCTGCAGGGTCTCAACGCCTCCCTGAATAACGCGCTGGAAGAAGAAGCCAAGGCGAAAGCGAAAGTCGGAGCGATCCGCGCCGCGATCGAAGAAGGTCGGCCGGTAATTCCGAACCAAGACAGCCGCAGTTTGGCGGTTCTGCAAGAAACCGCGGAGCGCTTGCGCGACAAACTGGAAAACCTGCGCGGCCGCTACACCGAGCATTACATCGATTTTCATCCGACCATGAAAATCGTCAAACAGCAGTTGAGCGAACTCGATGCCAAGATCAGCGAAAAAGAGCATAGCGGCACCGATTTCATGTTGCAGGAAGCAAACACCGCCTACGTGGCCGCCCGACGCACCGTCGCGGATTTGCAAAAGCAACTGGCTCAACACAAGCAAAAAGCCGCCGAATACACTGGACAATTCGAAAAATACCAAGCGATGCTGCAAGAACTGGAAGGCCTGGAAAAACTGCAGCAAGACACCAAGCAGCGCTTGGCGGACATCGAAGTCAAACAGCGCCAGACCCATCCGCAATTGAGCGTGATCGATTGGGCAACCCTGCCGACCGAACCGATTCGACCGGATTATTGGCTGGCCGCCGCGATCGCGTTGGCCGCCAGCGTGGGGGCGGGTCTGTTCGCGGTCTGGCTGGCGGACTATCTGAATCCCAATCCACAATTGCGCAACTTGCAAACGATAACCGGCATTCGGGTTTACCCGCACCGGCCGTCTCCGAACGATCGCCGACAATTGCTGGACAGGCGCCGACCGCCCGACGCACTGGGCTTCGATCCGCTACAAGCCATTAACGAATCGCCGCGCGAAGACGGCGAGGACCGCCGCCGCGACCGGCGCTAACCTAACGGTCCCTCCCCCTGCATCCCCACGAAAAATGAAAGCCGGTGGCGTAGGCCGGGATTTAGCCGTGCTGGAAGGCTCTCCGGCACCGGAAGAGTTTTGGTCTTTCCGACGAACGCCGCGAACGACAAACGCCCTTCTCCCTACAAATCCTGCCTTTTCGAGCGGTCTCCGCTGCCGAGCGAGTACCAGAACCTTGGTCAAGACAGAGTCGGTCGCCGACAGTCTAGCGTCAGGCACTCGCCAATTGATAGTAAGCCTCCGCGCGCGCCGCCAACTTGCCGACTACGTCCGGGTCCAGCTTGCCTTCCGCGACGCGCCGGCGCAAATCAGCCAAAGCTTCTTCCGCCGTCACGCTGGGACGGTAAGGCCGTACCTGAATCAATGCCTGAAAAATATCGGCCACCGCGATGATCCGGCATTCCAAATCCAATTCCTTGGGCTGACTACGGAACGGATAACCGTCTCCCACCAGGGTTTCATGGTGATAGCCGGCCCAAATCGGGATTTTGGAATCGGCGAACACCCGCAGTAAAATCCTGAAGGTATCGTAACTGTGCCGGTGCATCGTCGCCCGTTCGGACGGCGTCAAGCCTCCCGGCTTATTGATGATGTCCTCGGACACGCGCAGTTTGCCGATGTCGTGCAGCAAGCCGGCGATTTCAATCTGCTCCAGATGGCAACCGGATAATCCGAAATCGGCGCCCAATTCGCGGGCTATCAACGCCACCCGCTGCGAATGCTCGTCGGTAAATGGGGTCTTGGCGTCGACCACGCGGGAAAACAAAGTCGCCAAATCTTTAAGCTCGGCCATGTCCAGCAACACCGGTTCCAAACCGGCGCCAATCACGCGCAAGTCCTCGTCGAGGTATTCCGGCTCCATCGCCAGCCAGAACGCCTCGACCTCCGCCAACTCGGCGAACGCCTCGACCAATTCCGGGCAAAACAGCAAGCCGGCCAAACCGCGAATCCGGGCGATGATATTCGAAAATTCGTTCAGAATATGCTCGCTATTCAAGAACGGCGCCTGCAGCACATCAATACGATCGGCCAGAAACAGCAAATTGGTCCGCAAGCGCAAGTCCGGCGCCAGCGGCAATTCCAGCAAGGTCCGCCAACGGGTGTGGTGATAGCGAATGTCGTCGGCCAGATGGGCAACCGGCCGGCAGGCCGCCAAATACTCGGCGCCGCGGATGCAATGATCTTCCGCGCCGTCCCATTCCAGCGTCTCGGTCAACTGACGGTGCTCGTGAATCCGCGACACGCCGCAATCGTGCAACATGCCGGCATGCAACATCGCCATCCGATCGGTGGCCGACCAACCCAGACGATCGGCAACGCCGCGCGCGATCATGGCCACCCTTTTACCGTGGCGGACTTCGTCGACGCCCACCAGGTCCAGAGCGCCGCTCAACGCGGCGATCGCCTCGTGCATATTGACGTGTTGTAGAGTCTTCAAAATCGGCCCCCGCCCGAAATGTGCCGGACTCGAACTGTGACGCCCGGCCCCGCTTGACTAAAATTACCGAGCCATTCTAGCACGCGGCCGCGTGGCCCCGCGCCGCCGACAATGGTAGAATCAAACCCTCTTACCACCCGAACCCGAAAGGAAGTCATGAGTCAGATTATTATCGAACACAATCCCAGCGAGGAGCGTTTACAGGAATTGGGCGTCTCCGAATGGCCGATCTGGGAAAAAGAAGTGTCCAAATTCACGATCGATTTCGACGAAACCGAAACCGCCTACGTCCTGGACGGCGAAATCTTGGTCACGCCGACCGGCGGCGAAGCGGTGCGCATCGTCCCCGGCGATCTGGTGATCTTTCAAGCCGGTTTGGACAGTCATTGGGAAGTAGTCAAACCGCTACGCAAACACTATCACTACGATTAAGGCGCGGCCGGCCCGAGGTTTGGAAAAGGCATCCACCGGATGCCTTTTTTATGACAACGCCTCGAAGTCGCCGGGCCACTCCGCCCCGCCGACAAGGACACCACGGTAAGCCCGCATGGACAATCCACGACCTCCCGAAACCCGCGCCGCCAGCCGGTCAGGTTGGCCGACCGCCGCGTTGCTGTTCGCGCTGACCGCCGGCTACGCTTACTGGCGCCTGCACGCCACCGAAGAGCCTAGCGAGCGACCCGGCTCGACCGGCGCTAGGGACGCACCAGCGGCCAGCGTCACCACCGCCACCGTCAACCAAGGCGACCTGCCGATTTATCTGCACGGCCTGGGCACCGTCACCCCGCTACAAACCGTGACGATCAAAAGCCGAGTGGACGGCGAACTGTTCAAGGTAGCCTTCCGGGAGGGCCAAACCGTACAAGCCGGCGAACTGCTGGCCGAGATCGATCCCCGCCCTTATCAGGTGCAATTGCACCAGGCCGAGGGCCAACTGATGCGGGATGAAGCACTGTTGAGCAATGCCGAGCAGGATTTGCAGCGCTATCGTACCCTGCTGGCACAGGATTCAATCGCCGCCCAGCAAACCGCCACCCAGGAGGCACTGGTACGCCAATACCGGGGCACCGTCGAAATGGACCGAGCGCAAGTCAACAACGCCAAGCTCCAACTCGACTACACCCGCATCGTCGCGCCAATCGCCGGTCAAATCGGCCTGCGGCTGGTGGATAAAGGCAACATCGTCCGCGCCGGCGACACGACCGGTCTGGCCGTTATCACCCAAATTCAACCGATCACCGTGCTGTTCACGCTACCCGAGGATCAGGTGCCGGCGGTGATGCGCCGCTGGCGTAGCGAACGCAGTCTGACGGTGGAAGCCTTCGACCGCTCCGGCCTGCGCAAATTGGCCGACGGCAAATTGCTGGCGGTGGACAACCAAATCGATACCGCCACCGGCACCCTGAAACTCAAGGCCTGGTTCGACAACGCCGAGCGCGGACTGTACGCCAACCAGTTCGTCAATATCCGCCTGCGGCTGGACACCCTACCCGCCGCGACGCTAGCCCCGGCCGCCGCCATTCAGCACGGCGCCAACGGCGATTTCGTTTACTGGGTCAAACCCGACCGAACCGTCACGATTCGGCCGATCAAGACCGGGCCGGTCGACGCCGACCGCGTTGCCGTTTTGGAAGGCCTCGCTCCCGGCGATGTCCTGGTCGCGGGCGGCAGCGACAAATTACGCGAGGGCAGCCGAATCAAGCCGGCCGACGCCGCCGTTTCCCCAGAGACCGCGCCGGTTCCGGCCCGATAAGCCTCTCGGTCCAATGCACACCCCGGTTTCCAAATATTTAAACGGTTATCCGGCCGAATTGGTCGAGCGCGCCGAACAATGGCTGACCAGCGGCAAGCTGGGCGACTGGCTGGCCGACAAATACCCGCGGACTCACCACGTCCAGACCGACAAGGCGCTTTATCACTACGTGACGGACTTGAAAAGCCAATATTTGCGCCAATCCGCTCCGCTCAGCAAAATCGTCTATGACGACAAACTGGACATCGTTCATCAAGCGCTGGGCTTGCACAGCGTCGTAGCCAGGGTGCAAGGCGGCAAACTCAAGGCCAAAACCGAAATCCGCATCGGCGCGGTTTTCAAAACCGCGCCGGCCGCCTTCCTGCGCGCCATCGTCGTCCATGAGCTGGCCCATTTGCGCGAAAAAGACCACAACAAAGCCTTTTACCAACTGTGCCGCCACATGGAACCGGACTATCACCAACTGGAGTTCGATCTGCGCCTGTATCTGGCGTTTCAGGAAAACCGGCGCGGGAACTGAATCGCGAGCCGCGACTTCGAGCGGTACGCGGTGCGTAGCCGATCCAAGCCATTCCGCCCCGTCGCTATTGAAGATTCAACACGCCGCCGGTACCGGCACCGCCCTTGATTTCCTGCGCCTTGTAGTTTTTAACCGCGACGACCAGTTGATTGTAAGCATCCAAAAACGCCGCCGCCGTGGACAAACCTTCGGGCGTGTTTTTGAAGCTCGCCAAGCCGACCACCGCGCCAACGCTGTCCCCCAAATAGCCGCCCCAGCCGTTGGTTTGCAAACGGTTGGCGGTGGCGCTGCCTTGCGAGATGCCGATCTGCACGGTCGAGCGAATATCGGTCAAGGTCAGGGTCACATCGGTGGTCCGTTTGTCGGCGGCGTCCGCCAACGTGGCGGCCAGCGAGTCGGCCAGAATGCCGCCCAACGAAATTTGCCCCGGCGGCGAGTAATGACGGTAGCCGGCGCCAAAGGCGCCCGCCCGATGCCCTTCGGTCGATTCGTTCAACACGATCACTTGCGGTTCCATCAGATAATCGGCGGCGACCCGCTGACCTTTATGCTGTTTGGATCCGGCCCGGTATTCGCCGGAATTGCGCTGTTCGCCGACGATTTCGTTAATCAACGCCCGCGTGGCGGTGTTGCCGATCGCGGTAATCACAAAACAATTGGATTGTTGCACCGCCAAGCGGATCAACGGATCGACCGTCGTCACCGCCTGCCCGCCGGTGATGCGGCCGTCGCTGACCGCCAAGGTCCCCATGGGGCTGGAGCAACGCTCCAGCGTTTTATTCGCATCGACGCTGGTCCCGCCCGCCGCCGATCCGGACACCAGATTACCGCTGCCTCCGGTCTGCAAGCCGGGTTTAGCACATCCCGACAGCAAGACCACCAAGCCGATTTTCAAAGCCATACCTCGATTCATCAGACACCCTCGCCGAAAGTTGGAGCTTGATCCAAGCGCGAGAATCATAAGACAATTTGCCGCCGACGTCTGCATAACAAATATGCTAGAACTTTTCCTTCGCCCACCTGCGCCGCAGGCGCCTCGGCCCAAATCGGCGCATACCGCGCCGTTGGCCTGGACAATCTTCGGGCGCACCAAACATTCCTGATCGAAAGCAATGATCAGCTCGGAGCGACGAGCTTGCGGTGGTCTTCCTCCCAATCCCACACCATCGGACATGCGGTTTTCCGCACCCAGCAGTTGAACCTAGCGACGCCTTCATAATGTCGCAAAAGCCGATTGCCCCCACAAGCCCCACCGTTTCAAACCCATGTTGTTTAACTCCGCGAGCGGGACGCGGTCAGGCTTTGTTCCGTGCCGTCGAGCACCAGCCATTGATGGGTGAAGTGTTTTTAGATAATGCCCCAGCGTTTGGAAAAATCGCCGTCGCCTGGAGGCAAGACCCAGATCATGTGGATGTGGTCGGGCGACATCACCAGAGCGTCGACGGCAAACGGCAAGGTTAGCCGGCAATGCCGAATCGCCTCGCGCAAGCAATCCCGCGCCGTGTCGCTCGCCAGTATCCCGGCTCGCCGTTCGGTCACCACGGTAAAGAAATACGACCGACCCGGCATATAACAACGGCGATAATCGGCCATGTCTCCGTCAATTATTGGATTGTCCACCGTAGGGTACGCATCGCGTACCTTGTCAGAGTTACTCATCACTAGCGCCGCAAAAGATACGCGGTGCGTACCCTACATAGCTGCAAGGATGCAAGAGCAATTACCGAGGCCAAACACAAATTCGTCTGGAACGAATTTGAACAGCCGATAGGCTGGCCCGAAAGGCGAAAACCATGGATGGTTTTCGTAGAAAAAGTATCGCGGTTGCCAGTCCGCGAACCGACATTAAAAATTAGGCCTCACGATAGCGAAACAATATTCATCCCAGTTTTAAATCCGCGTGGGCACAAAAACCGTGCCCACCCTACGCAACTACGGGGCTCCGTTCAGCACATCGGTCCAGTCCGAGTGAATGTTATTGTTAGCTATATTGGTCAAGCAGACACCACCCCTTTAAAGCTCGGATAGAAAACAGAAATAGGGTTGTCAACTGCGTCTGGATCTTCTAGAGCGCGTCGCACTTGACTAGCAATTTCGGATTTGTATACCTCTAGTCGGGGAACTAGTGAATAAATATCTGTTGTATCTATCCGAATTGTGCGACTTTGACTTAAATCGAAGGGAATCCTGTCGGCGGCGCGAATAATTTGAACAACCGGAAGGCGCGCTGCGTGCCTAATTGCGAGCTCATAAAAAACATTTGGATTGTGAAACGATAGGTCAGCTATAACGAGTCTCGACCTAATTAGGTACTCGATGATTTGCCGGGTTATCGTTCCAGGCTTGTCTATTGCGTCAGCGCGGATGACCTTCATGTGGAACTGCTCTAACGCTGGTTCTACTATAGAGCTAAGGAATAAATCGGAGTGCTTTCGATGCTCCGATCCATCCTCGCCGATTGGCGTTACGTAGAAACAGACCGTTTCAAACCGTGCCTGCTCGGCGGTCATCAAGGGAGACGGCTGGTGCGACGTAGTGCTAGATATAGCATTTTCACTGGCTCGTTGCGGCTGGGCTGAGCTTGAAGGCAGACTGTCGAGCAAGTGCTCCAACGTTACTATGCGTTCAGCGCCAGAAAGCATCTGCAGCAGGCCCACATAACGAAGATTGAGAATAAACGTGTCTACAGCTTCCTCTGCTGCCTCCTTCTCTAAACCTGTTTCCATCGCCGCATCAACTAGTGCCGTCTTCGCCGGAAGCTTATTTCCCTTGAAACGGTCATAGAGATTCTGGAACGGCTCGATGTTCTCTATTGCGAGTAGCACGCGAGCCTTTGCCCGCTCTCGTTGCTGAATCTCTTCATCAATGGCACGTAATCCGCCGGTGGTAAGCTTTATGTACTCAGCAGTGTAACTTCCCTCGGTCAGTCCATACTTGTTCGAGTTGACGATTAATTGTAAGCGATCTTTGAAGGACGCACTAGAACTGAAACGGACAATGACTTAACCGTTGGCGTACGATTAGTCCGTTAGGGCGTCGAGATTCCAAGGCAACAGCGCTTCGAACTCTTCGACAGTTTTTGCGGTGGGAAGCTTTCGGAACAGATCGACCAGATAGGTGTAAAGGTCGACGCTATTGGCCTTGCAGGTTTCGATCAACGAGTAAAGATTAGCGCTGGCACGGGCGCCGGCCACCGTATCGCAAAACAACCAATTGCGGCGGCCCACCACGAAGGGGCGTATGGCGTTTTCGCAGAGGTTGTTGTCGATGGGCCAAGCGCCGTTGTCGACGAAGCGGATCAGTTTGGACCACTGCGATGACAAGTAATGCAAAGCCTTGCCCAGCAAACTACCGGGGATTACCGCATGCAGATGTTGTAGCAGCAGGGCTTCGATTTTGACCAAAACCGGTCGGCTTTGCTCCTGGCGCCGCTGCCCACGCTGTTCGACGCTCAGGTCTTCCGTCTGAGTTTCAATCGCGTACAGTTCACCCATCGCCGCGATAAACTGCGTCGCCAGTTGCTCCGGGCCGCGCGCGGCTTTAGGAATGGCGGCTTCGGCCTCGACAAAATAACGCCGCGCATGCGCCCAACAGCCGAGGTGAATCGCACCCCGGCTGGCTGCAATGGCGTTATACACCTCATAGCCGTCGCTCATCAGTACCGCGCCGGGTTTGATGCCTTCATACAACGGCTGCGCATGCGTTCCGCCGCGCCCCGGCGTGTAGCTGAACAGCCGAATCGGCGGTCCGGAGCCGGTCATTTGTGCCCACAGATAGCTTTTGCTTTGCGCGGCTCGGCCGGATTCTTTGAGCACTTGAACCACGGTTTCGTCGCCCAGGATCAGATCGGCATCGAGCAGATGGTCGCGCAGCAAGTTGATGATGGGTTGCACTGCGTCGCCAACCCGCACCATGCTAGCCGCCAGCGTGTTGCGCGACAGATCGCCGCCGAAACGGCTCAACAGCGCGGCTTGCCGATACAGCGGCAGGCTATCCTGGTATTTGGCGGTGACGACCCAGGCTAATGCCGTTTCGGTGAGTAAGCCTTTGGGGATGATGCGAACCGGTGCCGGCGTCACGCGAATGCTTTCATCGCAGCACGGGCAGGCATATTTGACGCGGTGATGTTGAATGACTCGCACCTGTTGCGGCACGATGTCGAGCTGCTCGCTGATTTCAGCGCCGATTTCCACCAGACGAGTACCGTCATGCGCACAGATGCGTTCGGCTTCCGCTAATTCATGGCGCACGATCTCACGCGGCAGATGCGGATCGAGCGGTTTGCGACCGCGTTTCTTACGGCGGTGACCGGCCACCTCGACCGCTTCGGGCGTGGCTTCCTCGGCGATTGGAGCACCGTTCGGCGCCAACACTTCGGCTTCGTTCAGGAACAGGTCGCGCTGGGCCGGATTGGCCCGCGCCTCGGATTTTGCGGCATACAGCCTATGCAGAAAGGCATCCACACGTTCTTTCAATAAATCCCGCTCGACCGTCACCAACCGCAGTTGACTCGCCAGCCGTTGCTGCTCGGCCAGCAAGGCTTGGTAGTCTTCGGTGGACAGCGTGATGGTGGGCGTCATGCCGTTATTTTACCGGCTTTACATCCGCGTTTCAGCCCACTTGGGTATAGGTTCGTGCCGGATGCGGCCGCATCGCGGCCAAGTCAATACCGGCTAACAACCAGTGGAGTTGCTCGACCGTCAACATCACAACTGCTGCCTCTTTCGGCCAGTGAAAACGGTCGGCTTCCAGCCGCTTGAGCATCAACCAAAAACCGGTGCGGTCCCACAACAGCAGTTTGATCCGATCCCGCCGGCGGTTGCTGAACACGTAGATGGCCGGCTCGAACGGATTCAAGCCTAATGCCTGCTCAACCAGCAGCGCTAAACCATTGATGGCCTTGCGGCCGTCGACCGGCTCGCGGTGCAGGTAGACCTTCAATCCTGCGTCGAAACGAAACATGGCAGCTCGGCCAACGCCTTCAAAATCACCGGCAGGTCGCTCAGTGCGACAGGCTGTAACGCGAGTTTAACGCCGTTGGGCAACTCCGCACTGAGCGCTGACTCAGCCGGTTTCTCTGCGCTCAGCGACTGAACGGGCACAAAAGCCGGCAACGTTAATGGACTGTTCGGATTCGGATGTCCTGTTTCTCGGTAATGCCCCATCCACTTGCGCAGCAGATTGGCATTGATACCGTATTGCAGAGCGATCTTGGCAACCGATGTGCCCGAATGCAAGCAAACTTTCACTAGCTCCCGCTTGGCTTCCGGATCATAAAGGCAACGGCCGTCTCGCCCGTGCCCCACGATTAATGGCCGCGATAATCGCGTGTTATGCTCCTTCATAGGTGTCCACCTGATTATAAGTGGACACTATCTTCGTTCCTTTCGAGCTGTTTATACAGATGCTGTTAAAGGACCGCTTACGATTAATTGGCGGCTTGTGCTGCTATCAGGAGATTTTCCAAGCTCGTCGAATAGAGAAAGCCTACGAACTGGTTGGCCACTGCCAAATTCCAGAATTTTCTTTGCAAAGTCAACAGCCTCTTCGAAGGCGCAAGCCGGGTAGCTTCTGATGGTGCGCTTACGTTTCTTCTGTGCGGCGTCAATGACGCGATCAGACAATTTTTCTTCTGCTGTTTTATCGTTCATAGCACCTCTTCAAGTGACGACTAACAAGTTATTAGATAGTTTCTGCATATCATCCCGAAAATACCCAGGCCGCACAACCCATTACCCAGCCAAATACTCCACCTCCGCCAACACCACCTCCCACCTCTCGCACCGCAAACCCTCCGCATCGCCCGGCTTGGCCTGCCTCGCCAAAATCCCGGCAACGCGAACCGCGACGATAGCGCCTTGCGGCGGAACAAAGGCTTGCGCCATGCGACTGACGGTGGTGCCGTTGGCGAGTTCCCAGCCGGGTTTGCCGTCGCCGCGTGGGCGCAGGGTTAGCGGGTCGCCGTAGTCCAAGGCGGCGATGGCGCGGTGGATGGCATGGTTGGCGGCGAAGTAGCCGGGCCAGGACAGGACGACCTGTTCCGGACCGGCCAGCCAACGGCGTTGCCGGGTTTCCGGGATTTCGCTGACCGATTCGCCGCTGCTGGTCAGGCACAGTGGCGCGCAGTCGGCGATGAAGGCGTGGCGTCCGCCTAGTCTTTGGCACAGGGTTAAGGTTTGGCGGGCGCGGGTCATTGCTACGTAGAACAGGCGGCGTTCGTCGTCGCTGGTCTGTTGCCAGCCGCCGGCATCCAGGATCAGGACGTGGTCGAATTCCAAACCCTTGGCGCGGTGGGCGGTCAGCAGCAATAGCGGCGCGTTTGGGCCGTCAGCGAAACTGGCTTGGCGGCCACTGCCGAATTCGTAGAGGGCTTCTATCAGGTCGGCGGCGACCAGCCGGGAGTCCGTCATCCCCGGGCGGTTTCGCCGACTAGGCTGGTGTAAACGCCCCTCGCCCAGTCCCTTCCCGGAGGTTATCGCAAGAGGTAGGTTGGACTGCTTGTACCCCTGGGGGTAAATGCAATGAAGCCCAACATTTTGATTTTGTTGGGCTTCGCTCTGCTCAGCCCAACCTACACAATACCCGCCAGGGGAAGAGGGTACGTCTTCGGTGTGGGTCATTTCGCAGTCGGCAATGAATTGCGCCAGCATCGCCCGGTAGGGATGGCTGATAGCCTCGGTAACCGACTGGCCGTAGCGGCGACGAAACCAGCGCGACAGGGCACCGTGGCGCAGCAGCAATCTCGGCTTGCCGCGACGCACTCGGCTCAACAGCGCCAGCAACGCCGCCCCTTCGCGAGTGGCATGCAAGGCCGGCAAATCTTCGTCGCGTAGCAGTCGCGCCGGGATGCCTTGTTGTCGACACAATGCCGCCAAGGGTTCCAGGGCCTGCCAATGGCGGGCGATGACCGCGTAGCGGCCCCAGTGGCTGGGTGCTTCGGGATGTTGCAAGCCGTTCAGGCGCCGCAATTCGGCCAAGGCCGCCGCCAGTTCGGCGCCGGCTGGCGGCGGCGTTTTCAGTATGTGCACCCGGCCCAATGTCAGCGAATCCAAGGCCTCGAACTCACCGCCGGCCGGTTGGTCGCGGCGGGCGTGATCGACGCGGATGGCTTGCTCCCGCTTCATCCGTTCCTTGGCCTTGGCAATGACTTGGTTGGCGCAGGCGATGATCTGCTTCGTCGAACGGTAGTTTTCCAACAGGTAACAAACCTTGGCTTGGTAGTCGGCTTCGAACTGGCGGATGAAGCGGACGTTGGCGGCGTTGAAGGCGTAGATGTTCTGGTCGTCGTCGCCGACCGCCATTAGCGCCAGTTTGTCGTCGGCACCGTTCAAGGCCCTGCCGGCCAAGGCGCTGATCAAATCGTAGTGGTCGGCGTTGATGTCCTGGTATTCATCGATCAACAAGTAGTGCAGCCCGGCCAGCAGGCGGTCGCGTCGGACCGAGGCGCCGGCTTCCTCGTCGGCGTCGGCGCGTCGCAAATTAGCGGCGGCGTTTTTGATCACCGCGTTAAAGTCCACCGCTTCGCCGCGCTCGGCGGCCACCGCGCAACTGGTACCGGTCAGGCGCAGAGCCAGCGTGTGCAGGGTTTGCACGGTAACGCCGGCGGCATCGGCGCCGGCCAAGGCCCACAGCCTACGCCGAATCTCGACCGCCGCCGCCCGATTGTAAGTCAGCACCATGATCGCATCCGGCGCGACCAGCGCCTCGCGCAGCAACCAGGCCACTCGATGGACGATAACCTTGGTCTTACCGGCGCCGGGTCCGGCCAATACCAGCAAATTGGCGTCCGGCGGCGCGGCGACGATAGCTTGCTGCTCGGGGTTTTTCAGATCGGTGAGGATGCGGCGGTGGGCGGCCTCGCTGGTTGCCATTTCCAGGATGTCCTCGCGGCCGGCGAAATAGCGGCGCACGAATTCGGCCCGTTCCATACCAAAGTAATCGACGATGAAACTCATCGCCGCCTGGATCTTGCCCAGCGCCAGCTTGGCGTATTCGGCCATCACGTGCACCTGGATGATCTTGTCCTTGTAATGCAAAGCCAGCTCGGCGTAATCGGCATTCTTAAACTGGCGGCGGCGCGCCTCGGGATTCAGTTGAATATGCATCGCCGAACGGAAAATCGCCTTGCCGCGCGCCAAGTGCAAGACCTCGTTGGCGTCCAGATACAGCAACGCGGCGGCCAGCGCCCGTTGCCAGTCGCTGATTTCCAGGTCCTGCAGGGTCAAATCGCTTTGCAAAGCCGCTTCCAACACGCCCTGCTTGCAGGTCACCAGCAAGTTGTTGCCCTGGCGCAGTTCGGCGAAATAGCCGACCAGGGCCTGGGCCAGTCGCATGCGCTTGGCGCGGATGTGCTCGATTTGCCGCCAGTCGCGCAACAGCTTGACGTAGCGGTGGTCCGGGCCGCCGGGGCGCAACGCAAAAAAGCCGCGCCGGGATTTGTCGCCGTCGTCGCCGAAAGTTTCGGCAAAGGCTTTCAGCAAGCGGGTCAAACGGTCCGGTTCCAATTCGACGCCGGCATTGCGGCGCAAGGTGTCGCACAAGCGGCGCATGTGCAGCATCTGCCATTGTTCCAGATCGGCGTCCGGGGTGGCTTCGCGTAGGCAGTTGACCAGCGCGTCCTCCAGTTTGACAAGGTCGGCCAGCCTATCGACGGTGTCCGGGTCGAGGTAAAAGCTCACGCCGATTTCAGTGTCGTTGGACACCAGCTTGAAGCGATCCAAATCGCGGAGCAGGTTTTGCACCACCTGCGCCGGCTGGCCGGTGGCCAATATCAGGTCGTCGGTGCTGATGCCTTCGTCGTCGCCGGCGTTCAGCAATTCCGCGAGCACGGCCAGATAAGGTTCGGGATCGGCGTTGGGCCCTAGCTTTTGCTTCAACAATAATCCGGCTTCGTCCAGCGTCGCGACTTGCAAACAGCCTGGAAACACCCGGGTATGGTTTTCCTGGCGCTCCAGCAACCGCGCCTCTTCCAGCCAGACCACGGCGATGCGCACCTTGGTGTCGGCATCGGCGGCGTCGGGGTCGATGCCATGCTTGTCGGGGATTTCTAAAAGGATTTCGCCGCTGGTGACGACTACGCTGCCCTCGCTCCTGTCCTTGCGTTCTATGCTGCGCAGGGCTTTGAGAATCGCGTAAATGTCCTGCTGGGTCAGCCTGGAATTACGCAACAAGCGAAACTGCACGTCCAGGTCGGCGTCGTCGTACAGCAAGATGCAGCGCGCCGGCGCCTGATCGCGGCCGGCGCGGCCGGCTTCCTGCAAATAATTTTCCAGCGAGCCGGGGGTATCGAGATGAATCACCAGCCGCACGTCGGCCTTGTCCACGCCCATCCCAAAAGCATTGGTCGCGGCGATGACCCGCAACTCGCCGGCGATGAAGGCTTCCTGCATCCGCCGCTTGCGTTCGGGCGGCATGCCGCCGTGGAAGTGGCCGCAGTCCAGGCCGGCCTGAGTCAAGAACTCGGCCATTTCCTCGACGGTTTTCTGGCGGGCGCAAAACACGATGGCGCCGCCGTCGCCGCGCAAGGCTGCTTCCAGCAAACTCAACACCGCCGGGTATTTGGCCTGGGCCGGCACCGCGTGGACTTCGTAGTTCAAGTTGTCGCGACTGACCCCGCCGCTCAGCACCGCCAACTCCATGTCCAGCCGCTGCTTGAAATGGCCGACGATGTCGGCGACCACGTCGGGCTTGGCGGTGGCGGTAAAGCAGAATACCGGCGACGGTTTATCCTTCTGCCGCGATTTGATGAAGCGCGACACGTACAGATAATCCGGGCGGAAGTCGTGCCCCCATTTGGACAAACAATGCGCCTCGTCGAACACCCAGGCGCCGACGTCGCGGTGAGCCAGGGCGTTGGCAAAGGCGCTGCTGCGGAATTGCTCGGGTGCGACGAAGATCAATCCCAAATCGCCCAAGCGCAGTTTGTCGAGCACGACCCGCCGCTCCAACGGGTTGAGCAGGCTGTTCAAATAGCCGGCGCAGGCGATGCCGCGCGCTTCCAGATTGTCGACCTGATCCTTCATCAACGATTGCAGCGGCGAAATCACCACGGTCAGGCTGCCGCTCCGGTAATAGCGGGCCAGGGCCGGCAACTGGTAACACAAGGACTTGCCTCCGCCGGTCGGCAAAATCGCCAGCATCGGCCGACCGGCGAAACCGTGCTCGACGATGGTTTGCTGCAAGGAGCGGCCGTCGGCGGTGGTGGGCGTGGCGCGAAAATCCGGGATGCCGGCGAAGTAGCGCGCCAGCAGTTTTTTCAAGTCGTACTGTTCGCGGCACCAAGCGCAAGCCGGATCGCCGCAGGGCACGTCGCGCAGTTGGCTAATCAGGATTTTGGTTCGAGGAAACTGACTGCCGACCCAGGGCGGCAATACCGAATTGCCGCCGGCCACTCGCAGCCAGGCCAACACGAAGGCCAAGGGCTTGTGCCAGTCAGGATCGGGGAAACAGTCCTCGGCGATCCGACGTTGGGCGTTGATGCAAACCTTGCCGGAGGTCGCTTTCAACCAGGCCGCCTGGGCTTGCGCCAAGGTCGGCCTTAGCGCATTGCGCAAGGTCGCGAAGAAACTGGCAACGCCGCGCCCGCTTTCCGGCGCCAACAAAAAATGCAGGCAGAGCATGTCGTTCGGGTGTTCCTCGACGCGTTGCAACAAGGCCTCGCGCTGCTCCAGAAACAGCTCGTAAGCCAGTTCGGCATCGCGTACCGGATCGTTGCGGGTGGTCGTGCAGAGTTTGTAATCCTTGATCAGGCGGTGGTAAGGGTTTTGCGGAAAGGCCAGCGACGACAGTTCCAGGGTATCGACCAGCGGCAAGCTGTGCAGGAATAAACCCGGATGCAACAGCGCCAAGGCCGGCTGGTCGAAGGCGACGATGTTATGCCCCAACACAAACGCCGCGCCTAGACTGATGTCGTCCAGCCGCGCGCTCAAGTCCTTAGCCTTGCCGGAAATGCGCAGTTTCGCGCCGGTATCCGGGCGAACGGCGCCGATTTCGCGCAGATGTAAGCTATCCTGGCGGGCGGTTTCGATGTCCAAGCACAGGCAGCGGGGTTTAAGAGGATGGGAAGCGAATGTCATCGGGTCGGATTGTAATAGACGGTTTCGGCACTACTTTAGTACAGCAACGCCGGTACGCGCGACAGTACCGGCGCACTCTTTCACACGGCCGGACAGACGCGCGCCAGCCGGAGACAGTTTTAGAGAATGCTTATTTTCTCTGAATTTATTGTATGATCCTGGCTCTTACCGTCGGTAGGACCGAGGAGCATCCGCATGATTGCCGCTAGAAATATCTTGAACGGACACGACGCCGGCTGGCTGATGGAGATCGCCGCCGACGCGATGTTGGTTGCCGACACGGACGGGCGGATTCTGCTCGCCAATCCGGCGGCGGAGCGCCTGTTCGGCTACGACACCGACGAATTCACCCGGCTGACCGTCGAAGACCTGATCCCGCGCCGCTTCCGGCTCGCGCACGCCGAAAAGCGCGCCGCTTACGCCGAACATCCCGAATACCGCAAAATGGGCAGCGGTCTAACGCTGTGCGGACTGCGCAAGGACGGCAGCGAATTCGCCACCGACATTAGCATCACCCCGATCGACAGCGGCCGCGTGCTGGCCACCGTGTACGACATCACGCCGCGCAAACAGCTGGAAGAACAAAAACTACGCATGATCCACGAACTGGAAAGCGTCAATGAGGAATTGAAGAATTTCGCCTACGTGGTCTCTCACGATCTGAAAGCGCCGTTGCGCGCGATCGGCTCGCTGGCCGACTGGATTGCCGCCGACCAGTCCGAACGCCTGGATGCCGAAGGCCAGGAACACTTGCGGCTGTTGATTCAGCGGGTGCGCCGATTGGACGGCTTGATAGACGGCGTGCTGCGCTATTCGCGGATCGGCCGTATCCACGAGGCGGTCAGCTCCGTCGATTTCAACGAATTGGCGCGCGAGGTGATCGATGCGCTGGCCCCGCCGTCCCACATCGCGGTCTCGGTCGCGGCCGATCTGCCGACGCTGGCCGTCGAACGCACCGGCATGCAGCAGGTCCTGCAAAACCTGCTGTCCAATGCGATCCGTTATCTGGACAAACCCGAAGGCCGCATCGCCATCGACTGCGCCGAACAGCCGGACGCTTGGCAATTCAGCGTCGCCGACAACGGCCCCGGCATCGCCGAGCGCCACTTCGAACGCATCTTTCAATTGTTCCAAACCCTTCACCCGCGCGACCGGGTGGAAAGCACCGGCGTCGGGCTGTCCATCGTCAAAAAAATCGTCGAACAAAGCGGCGGACGGGTCTGGCTCGACTCCGAGCCCGGCCAAGGCAGTATCTTTTATTTCACGGTACCCAAACAAGCACCCGCAACCCAATTGAACCCGTAACCATGAGAATCAAGAGCAATCCCATCCTTCTGGTGGAAGACGACAGCGTGGACGCGATGACGGTCAAGCGCGCCTTGAAAGAGCTGCATGTCTCCAACCCACTGACCCATGTCGAAAACGGCGAGGAAGCTCTGGCGCACCTTCAGGATGCCAGTCAAGAGCAACCCTGTTTGATTCTGCTGGACTTGAACATGCCGGTGATGAACGGCATCGAGTTTCTGCATGCCGTCAAATCGCTGCCCGAACTCAAACGCATTCCGGTCGTCGCGTTGACCACCTCCGACGAACAGGAAGACAAGGTGGAAAGTTTCGAGTTGGGCGTGGCCGGCTACATGCGCAAGCCGGTCGAATACCAACAATTCGTCGAGATCGTACGCGCCATCGACGCCTATTGGACGATCAGCGAGTCGCCGCTATGACCGATTTAAACGGTAAACCGGTCATCCGTCTACTGTTGGTGGAAGACGACCAAATCGACCGGATGGCTTGCAAGCGAGCGCTAGCCCAACACCACGACTGCGAGTTCGTATTGTTCGAAGCCGAAACCGGCAACCAGGGCTTGAAGCTGGCGCGCGACGAGAAGATCGACTGCATCCTGCTCGACTACCATTTGCCCGATTTGAGCGGGGTCGAGTTTCTGTCCGAATTGGCCGAAGCATCCGGTGAGCTGCCGATGCCGGTGGTGATGCTGACCGGCTCCGACAACGCGATGATCGCGGTGGACGCCTTAAAACTGGGCGCCCGCGATTACGTCGTGAAAGGCTCCAACGCCAACGGCGAAACGCTGCAATGGCTGCCGGCGGTGGTGATGCGGGCGATGCGCGAACAACAAGCCTTGCTGGATAAAACCGAAGCCGTCGAACAATTGCGCGAAGCGGAAGCCAAATACCGCTGCCTGATCGAGCAAATGCCGGCCATCACCTATATCGCCTCGCTCGACACGCCGGGCAAACTGCTGTACGTCAGCCCACAGATCCGGCAACTGGGTTTCGCGCCGGACAGCTGGCTGGAAGGTAGCGACGGCTTCTTAAAACGGGTGCATGCCGAAGACCGCGATGCCGTCGTCGAAGCCTATTCGGCGACCTACGAACACTACACCCCGCTGCATTGCGAATACCGTTTGCTCAACGATAACGGTCAAGCGCGCTGGTTTTTGGACGAAGCCAAGGTGGTGCGCGACGAAGCGCGCGGCGCGCTGTGTTTGCAAGGTCTGTTGATCGACGTAACCGCCGATAAGGAAACCGCTCAGGAATTGTATTACTACCGGCGCCGCCTGGAAGAACTGGTCGCGCAACGCACCGAGCAATTGGAAAAGCAAAGCGCGATTCTGGAGGCGGCCAATGCCCGCATGGACCACGAGCTCTGCGAACGCAAGCGAGCCGAAGCGGCGTTGCGCGCCAGCGAAGCCCGTTTCCGGTTGTTGCTGGAGTCTGCCGGCGACGGCATCGTCGGCGTCGACGGCAAGGGTCTGTGCCACTTCGTCAATCCGGCGGCCCTGGCGATGCTCGGCTACAGTCAACAGGAACTGCTCGGCCAGAACGCTTGTACCACGATCCACGGCGATACGTCGGTCGCCGAAGAGCAATGCGGCATTTACGCCGCCTGCCACGACGGCACGCCTCGCCACGGCACCGACCTGTTCCGGCGCAAGGACGGCAGCACGTTTACCGTGGAATGCTCCGCCCACCCGATGCACGTCGACGGCAAACTGGTCGGCGCGGTGTTGACCTTTCGGGAACTGAGCCCGCCCGGCGCTTAGCGCCGATCCGGCGACGCGCCTGGCATCCCAAAACGCTCCGCCACCGGAAACGCTCCATCCCGGCCGCCATAACCCGAATCCCTCCCAATTGCGGTATCATGGCCGCCGTTTAGCCGCCGGCCGGTTTGACCAATGCCGGCGCCGGAGCAGCGAGTAATCTCTTCCCGCCAACGCCTTAATCGAACTCCTATGAAAGCAGTCATACTGGCCGGCGGCCTCGGCACGCGGCTCAGCGAGGAATCGCATTTAAAGCCCAAACCGATGATAGAAATCGGCGGCCGGCCGATACTCTGGCACATCATGAAGCTGTTTTCGCATTACGGCATCAACGAGTTCATCATCTGCCTAGGCTACAAGGGCTACGTGATCAAGGAATACTTCGCCAACTACTTCCTGCACATGTCCAACGTCACCTTCGACATGGCCGCCAACCGGATGGAAGTCCACCAGCGCTACGCCGAACCCTGGCGGGTCACGCTGATCGATACCGGCGAAGCGACGATGACCGGCGGCCGCCTGAAACGGGTGCGCGATTACCTGGACGGCCAAGCCTTCTGTTTTACCTACGGCGACGGATTGTCCGACGTGGACATCGGCGCGTTGATTGATTTTCACCGCCGCCACGGCAAATGGGCGACCGTCACCGCGATCCAACCGCCCGGCCGCTACGGCGCGCTGGACATCGCCGACACCGCAGTCAAGGGCTTTCAGGAAAAGCCGGCCGGCGACGGGGCCTGGATCAACGGCGGCTTTTTCGTGTTGGAGCCGGATATTTTCGAAGTAATCGATGGCGATCAAAGCAGTTGGGAAGGCCAACCGCTGGCCGATCTGGCCGCCCGAGACCAACTGCGCGCCTACAAGCACGCCGGCTTCTGGCAAGCAATGGATACCTTGCGCGACAAGACCCAATTGGAAGAACTGTGGCGCCTCGATCCGCCCTGGAAGGTTTGGGCATGACCTTGTTCAACGGCCAGTATCGCGGCCGGCGGGTGCTGGTTACAGGCCACACTGGTTTCAAGGGCAGCTGGCTGAGCCTGTGGTTGCGGGAACTGGGCGCCGAGCCGATCGGCCTGGCCTTGCCGCCGGAAACCGCGCCCAACCATTGGCAGCTACTCGGCCTGGACATGGTCGAATACCTTCAGGATATGCGCGACAGCGCGGCGGTGGCCGAAATCGTCGCCGATGTCCAACCCGACATCGTCTTTCATTTGGCCGCGCAACCCTTGGTACGGCGCGGCTACCGGCAACCGCTGGACACCTGGACCAGCAACGTCGTCGGCAGCGCCAATCTGTTGGAGGCCTGCCGCCACGTGCCGGCGGTGAAAGCCGTCGTCGTCGTCACCACCGACAAGTGCTATCAAAACCGCGAATGGCCGTGGGGCTACCGGGAAACCGATAGCCTAGGCGGCCACGACCCTTACAGCGCCTCCAAGGCGGCGGTGGAACTGTTGGCGGCCAGTTATCGCGATGCTTTTTTTCAACGCTCCGGTACGCCATTACTGGCCACGGCCCGCGCCGGCAACGTGATCGGCGGCGGCGATTGGTCGGAAGACCGGCTGATTCCGGATTTGGTCCGCGCCGTCGAAGCCGGCGAGACCCTGGAAATCCGCTCCCCGCAAGCCACCCGGCCCTGGCAACACGTGTTGGAATCGTTGAGCGGTTATCTGCTGCTGGGCCAACACTTGCTGGAGGAACGGCGCGATGCCGCCGACGCCTGGAACTTCGGCCCGGACGCCGAAGGCAACCGTAGCGTGGCCGACGTATTGACCGAGTTGCAGCGGCATTGGCCGAAACTGCACTGGCAAATCGGCAGCGCTCCGCAACCGCACGAAGCCGGCCTACTGTATCTGGACAGCAGCAAGGCCAAAAGCCGACTCGATTGGCGGCCGGTTTGGCCGCTGGATACCGCGCTGGCCGCCACGGCAGCTTGGTACCAAGCGCCGCTATCCGCCAAGCCGGCGGTCAGTCGGGCGCAATTGCAGGACTATTCGGCAGCGGCGAGGCAAGCGGGCATCGCCTGGGCTCGGTCATGAAGCTTTTACCCACCCCGCTGGCCGGCGTCGTCGTCGTCGAGACCTCAGCGTTTCAAGACTCGCGCGGCGCGTTCGCCCGCTGGTTTTGCGAAGACGAACTGGCTCAAGCGGTCGGCACGCGCCGCATCGTCCAGATCAATCATTCGCTGACCCGCGCGGTCGGCGCGGCGCGCGGCCTGCACTATCAGCGGCCGCCGCATGCCGAGACCAAATTCGTTCGCTGTTTGCGCGGCCGGGTCTGGGACGTGGCGCTGGATCTACGGGCCGATTCGCCGACCTTCCTACAATGGCACGCCGAGGAATTGAGCGCGGACAACGCCCGGATGCTGGTGATTCCGGAAGGCTGCGCGCACGGCTTTCAAGTGCTGGAAGCCGCCAGCGAACTGCTGTATCTGCATACCGCCGCCTACTGTCCGGATGCCGAAGCCGGCGTCTCGCCGACCGATCCGTCCGTGCAAATCGCCTGGCCCTTACCGATCGGTGACTTATCGGCCAGAGACGCCCAACACCCCGCCCTGCCCCCCGACTTTCGCGGAATCGCCTTATGAACTGCCGCCACTGCCACGCGCCGCTCGAACACGTATTCCTAGACCTGGGTTTCGCACCGCCGTCGAACGCCTACTTGAATGCCACCGACCTGAACAAGCCCGAACTGTATTACCCGCTGAAACTCTACGTCTGCGAACAATGCTGGCTGGTGCAAACCGAGGATTACGCGGCGGCCGAGCAATTGTTCGATCGCGACTACGCCTATTTTTCGTCGGTGTCGCAAAGCTGGCTGCGCCACGCCGCCGATTACTGCCAGACCATCCGCGAGCGCTTGGCGTTGGATGCCGACAGCCTGGTCGTCGAAGTCGCCGCCAACGACGGTTATTTGCTGAAAAACTTCGTCGCCGCCGGCATTCCCTGCCTGGGCATTGAACCCACCGCCAGCACCGCCGCCGCCGCCGAAGCCCTAGGCATTCCGATTCTGCGCGAGTTTTTCGGCGACGCGCTGGCCCACCGTCTGGCCGACCAGGGCCGACGCGCCGATCTGATCGTCGGCAACAATGTCTACGCCCACGTGCCGGACATCAACGACTTTACCGCCGGCCTCAAAACGGCGTTGAAACCGGCCGGCACGATTACGCTGGAATTTCCGCACCTTTTGCGGCTGATCGAATCGGCCCAGTTCGATACCGTGTACCACGAACACTATTCCTACCTGTCGCTGCAAACCGTCAGCCGCATCTTCGAACGGGCCGGCTTGCGGATTTGGGATGTCGAGGAACTGGCCACCCACGGCGGCAGCCTGCGGGTGTACGGTTGCCATGCCGAACACGGGCGCGAGCCGACGGCGGCGGTCGCCCAGGTGTTGACCCACGAGCGCGACTTCGGCCTGGCCGACTTGGCCGTTTACCGGGCGTTTCAGCCGCGCGCCGACCGCATCAAAAACGATTTGCTGGCCTTTCTGATCGAGCAACGCCGGCTCGGTCGGCGAGTCGCCGCCTACGGCGCGGCGGCCAAGGGCAACACCCTGCTGAACTATGCCGGCGTCAAACCGGATTTGCTGGCCTATGTCTGCGATGCCGCGCCGTCCAAGCAAGGTAAATTCCTACCCGGTTCGCACATCCCGATTCTGCCGCCGACCGCGCTGACGGAGCGCCAGCCGGACATCCTGCTGATTCTGCCGTGGAATATCCGCGCCGAAATCGTCGCCGATTACCGGAAAATCCGCGACTGGGGCGGGCAATTCGCGGTCGCGGTGCCGGAATTGAGCGTGTTTTAGGCCGAAGATGCCGACGCGAATCCAGCCCAGACTCGCCCGGAGCCGACCATGAAAGTCTTAGTTACCGGCGCCAGCGGCTTCGTCGGCCGCCACGTCGTCACACACTTACTGGAACGCGGCCACCGCGTCACCGCGCTGGCTCGCGACGCCGGCAAGGCGCAAGGTTTGGTTTGGTTCGACCGAGTCGAGTTCCTGAGCGGCGACGTACACGCCGACCGCTTGCCGGACCGCTTGGGACAACTTGACGCGGTGATCCACCTGGCTTGGCCGGGACTGCCCAATTACCGCGAGCTGTTCCATTTCGAACAAAACCTGATCGGCGATTACCGCTTCCTGAAGTCGTTGGTCGAACAAGGCGTCGGGCAATTATTGGTCGCCGGCACCTGCTTCGAATACGGCTTGCGAAACGGCTGCCTGGCCGAAGATTTGCCGACGCTGCCGGCCAATCCCTACGCGCTGGCGAAGGACAGTTTGCGAAAATTTCTGCAACAACTCCAACGACATCATTCCTTCACGCTGCAATGGGCTAGACTGTTCTACCTGTACGGCGAAGGCCAGCACGCCAACAGCCTGCTGGCGCAATTGGAGCGGGCGATTGCCGACGGGCGGCCGACATTCGATATGTCCGGCGGAGAACAGCTCCGCGATTACCTGCCGATCGAAGTCGCGGCCCGCCGCCTGGTGCAATTAGTCGAACGCCCGGACGCCAACGGTGTCTACAACGTCTGTAGCGGTACGCCGATTTCGATCAGAACGCTGGTCGAGCGGCATATTCGCAAGCGAGGCGCCGACATCGCGTTGAATCTGGGCTACCATGCCTACCCCGATTACGAACCGATGGCGTTTTGGGGCAATCGGCGCAAACTGACCCAGTTGTTGGGAACGCTCGACTGAGTCGTCGGGCGCTATCGACACCGCAGGAGCCAACCCTAGGAAAACCTTGATGAAAGCACAAATCAAACCTCGCATTAACCTCGACGAACGCACCCCGCTGCAAGACGTGATTCCGCTGGAAACGCCGTTCGTGTTGTTCGTCGATCCGGCCAGTTCCTGCAACTTTCAATGTACGTTTTGCCCGACCGGCGACCGCGAACTGATTAAGCAAACCGGCCGCTACCAGGGCGCGATGAAGCTGGAGCTGTTTAAAAAGATCATCGACGACTTGGCGGACTTCCCGCAAGACATCAAAGTGTTGCGGATGTACAAGGACGGTGAGCCGCTGCTGAACAAACACCTGGCCGAGATGGTGGCCTATGCCAAGCAAAGCGGCCGGATACCTTACATCGACACCACCACCAACGGCACGCTGATCGATCCGGACCGGATGGGACCGCTGATCGAAGCCGGCCTGGATAAGATCAATATTTCGGTCGACGGTATGAACGAGGAGCAATACCAACGCTTCACCAAGTTCGACTTCGAGTTCCAGCGCTTCGTCGATAACATTCATTGGTTGTACGAGCACAAGGGCGATTGCGAAATCGTCATCAAAATTCCCAGAGAGTTGATTACCGAAGCTCAGCAGCAAGAGTTCTACGATACCTTCGGCGATTACTGCGACCGGATTTTTATCGAAAATTTCGCGCCATGCTGGCCGGAATTCGACGTGGAAACCCGCACCGGCTTCAAGATTACCGAAGGCATTTACCAGCAACCCATCACGCCGACCGACACCTGCCCCTACATTTTTTATTCGATGTCGGTCAATGCCGACGGCTTGGTCAGCTCCTGCTTTCTGGACTGGGGCCGCAAGTTGATCATCGGCGACGCCAGAGAACAATCGATCCGCGACATCTGGCATTCCGACGCCTTCAACCGCTTGCGGATTCAACATTTGGAAGGCAAGCGCCGGCAAAACCCGGTGTGCTCGCAATGCGGTCAGCTCACTCATTGCCTGCCCGACAACATCGATCCTTACCGCGAGCAATTGCTGCCCAAGCTGTTGCGACGCAGCGTCCTAGAAACCGCTTGAACCGACGGCTTCCAGCCAACCATCAATGATCCGGGTCCTGCACATCACCCCGCACCTGGGCGGCGGCGTCGGTAAAGCCCTATCGGGCCTAGCCCGGCAAGCGGCCGCTGAGAACGCCGGGGTGTCGCACCGGTTTATTTGCCTGGAAGCGTTGGAAAAAACCCAGTTCGTCGAAGCCATCACCTCGCTAGGCGATCCGAATTTCGCGGTCGAAGTTTGTCCGTCGCCCGATAGGCTGCGCGTTGCGATGGCGGAGGCTGACATCGTGCAATTCGAATTCTGGAACCATCCGCTGTTGCCCAAGTGCTTATGCGAAGCCGAGCTCCCGCCGCACAGGGCCTTGTTTTGGTGCCATATTTCCGGCCTGGGGAATCCGCTCATCCCGGCCGGTTTAGCGGCGATCGCGGACCGCTGGGTGTTCACCTCGGCATGCTCGCTGGATAACCCTGCCTTCGCCGATTTGAGCGATGCCGAGCGACAAAGCCTTGGCGTGGTCTCCAGCGCCGGCCTCGCCGACTTGCCGCCGCTCCCGCAACGTCAAGGCCGGCCGCCGCGTCTGGGTTACGTCGGCACCTTGAACTTCGCCAAGCTGCATCCGCGCTTCGTCGAGTTTCTGGCGGCGGTGCCGCTGGCCAACCTACGCGTTAAATTGCTCGGCGACATCGCCAACCGCGCCGAACTGCAAGCGCGGTGCGCCGCCGTCGGCCGGCCGGATTTATTCGAATTCGCCGGTTATTCCGAGGACATCCTCGCCGCCTTGGCCGACCTGGATATTCTGGTATATCTGCTGAACCCGCTGCACTACGGCACCGCCGAAAACGCGCTGGTCGAAGCGATGGCGATGGGCGTCGTGCCTATCGTGCTGGACAACCCGGCCGAGCGCCGAATCGTCACGCACGGCCAAACCGGTTTGGTCGTCAACGGCCCCGCCGAATTCGCCGAGACGCTGACCGGGCTGATTAACCAACCCGAACAACGCTTGGCCTTGGCCCAGCAGGCCGCCGGATTCGCCAGAACCCGCTACACTTTTGCCGAAATGACTGCCGGACTCAATGCGCATTACCTGGATTTGATGAACGCCGAAAAACGCCAACCTGCTTACGCCGCCGTATTCGGTAACTGCCCCTGCGACTGGTTTAAAGCCTTCCAAAACCCGAACGGCCCGTATGCCGACGACGGTAGTATCCCCGCCGGCGCGGACTTGGCGCATGGCGATTTCGAGCGCTCAAAAGGCAGCGTGTTTCACTTTTTGAAGTACTTTCCGGACAACCCGAGACTGCGGTCCTGGAGCCGGGCGCTCGCCGAGCCGCTCCGTTCCGCACCGCTCAATGCCCGGCAAACCCTAGCGTAAGTTTTATGCTCACCAAACAAGAAGCCAAAAACATCGACATCGCCGCAACCCGGGTCGACAATCTGCTCAAGGCGCTCGCCGAAAAACGCATCTTGAGTCTGATCGTCGAGCCGACATCGGAATGCAATCTGAGTTGCACCTTCTGCGACATGCACTCCGGACGTTACGACACCGATCACCGCAAGGGCATGATGAGCGACGCGGTGTTCGACAAACTGCTAACCGATCTGCAAGCCTTACCTTACAAGATGGCGATGATCCAATTTCACGGTTACGGCGAACCGCTGCTGAACAAAAAGATCGCGGCGATGCTGGCCGCCTGCAAGTCGCGGGGGCTAGCCGGAAAGCTGCGCATCATCACCAACGGCACCGTCCTGAAACCCGAGATTCTGGAAGAACTGTTGAATTCCGGCGTCGACGAAATCCACATCAGTCTGGATGCCTTCAGCCGCGAGGAATACCAAACCATCAAGGGTAAGGACTTCTTCGACAAGTTGATGCGCAACATTTACGCGGCGGCCGAAGCCGTCGAACAGCGTCAAACCGTCCAGCTTTACATCAAACTGGCCTCATCCGACGCCGAGTTGTACGGCATCACCGACAGCCTGTTCCAGCGAGGTTGGGACGGCCTGAAAACCTTATGCGAGCATTCGCAGGTGGTCCATCTGAAAGACATGCCGGTGTTCCACACCCACGACGGCCAAAAAATCGGCTTCGCCGGTTCCAACGCACCCTGCGAAATGCCGTTCTACATGGCCTACGTCAAATTCGACGGCAAGATTTCGGCCTGTTGCGCAGACATCTTCGGCGAATTGGCGATCGGCGATCTGAGCCAACAAAGTCTGCGGGAGATACTGGAAGGCCGCGCGCTCAACGACATTCGCAAAACCATGCTGGGAGGCGATCTCAAGCACCAGAAACCAATTTGTTATTACTGCGGCGCCAAAACCGTCGTCGATCTCAGCGCCCATGCCGAACAAATCCGGACGCTGTTGGACGATTGAAGCGCCCCGATTCGTCGTGTTCCCGATCGCAAATCCGTTCAGCCGATGATCTTGCAACATCCCATCGCCCGGCAATTTAGCCGCCTACCCGATCCGGCCGAAGCCCGCCGAATGCTGCGCCGGTTACAGCAAGTACCGAGTCACGCAGCCCCTCGCCGAGTAGACAAGCCGGTAACGTTGTACGGTGCCGGCAATTTAGGCAGACTGGCCCATGCCTACTTCAAGCGGATCGACGTCACCGTGCAAACCGTCGTCGACGCCAACGCCGGCACGCTGGCAAACACCCCGTTCTGGGAACAAACCCGGTTGATCGCGCCCGAGGACGTCCCGAACAAACTCAAAACCAAGACCTTGCTGGCAATCAGCATCGCCAACGATCCTTTTACACCGGTGGCCGAATATTTGACTCGGCAAGGCTGGCAGGATGCCGTGCCGTTTTACGACATTGCCGAAGCCTACCGCGATCGCCATCCGCTCTCCAACGGCTGGTTCGCCGACCCGTTCAGCGACATTGATCTGGACCGCATCGAAACGGTATTGGACGGCTGGCACGACGCCGTGTCCCGCGCGCACCACCTGCAATTCATCGCCTGGCGGCGGCTGCGCCAGGAATGGACGTTTTCCGCCGCGCCGGTCACGACCGACGACCGCTTCTTTATCCCCGAAGTGTTGGACTGCCTAAACCACGAGGAGCGTTTTATCGATTTGGGCGCCCATACCGGCGGCGTCGCCCGGCGCTTTTGCCAACTGACCGAGGGCCGCTTCGCCGAACTCTGCTTGATCGAGCCTGACCGAACCAGCCTCGCGCAACTCGAAGTCACCATGGACGAACTGGGGCTTTGCGACGATGCCCGGTTGCGGGTCATGGATTGCGGAATCGCCGCTCGAACCGGGATGGGGCGGTTTTACGAAGGCTTGGACTATGCCTCGCAACTGACCCCGCTCGGCAAGCGCAAATTGCCGGTCGTCGCGCTGGACGATTTGGAGTTTACGCCGACCTTCATCAAACTGCATCTGGAAGGCGGCGAGCTCGACGCGCTGAAGGGCGCCGAGCAGACCTTGTTGAGTCATCGGCCTATCGTCGTCGCCACGTCCTACCACAACGTCCAAGGACTCTGGGAATTGCCGCTGTGGCTGATGCAAACCTTGCCGAATTACCGGTTCTTGCTGCGCCTGCACAGTTGGTGCGGCACCGGCGCGGTGATCTACGCCCTGCCCAACGAACGGAGCAGCCATTGAGCGATTTTTGGACGCGCGCCGCCGATCTCCGTACCGATCAACAGCCCTTGGTTAGCCGCTTTCAGGCAGCGCTTTCGACGGGCATCGTCGTCTACGGCGCCGGATTCGTCGGCACCTGGGCCGTCCAGTATCTGCAAGGGTTGGGCGCCAAGGTCGTTTGCGTGGCGGACCGCAATCCCGAAAAATGGCACACGGCGATACGCGGCGTTCCGGTCGTAGCGCCGGAGCATCCTTCGGTCGCCGAAACCGGCTGGGTGCTGGTGGCCGCCCGCCACGCGGCTAAAGCCGTCGTCGAGCAATTGACCGCAACCGGCCTGACCGCGCTGAGTTTCGATGCGTTTTTCGCGGTCAGCCGCTATCCAGACATTCTGGAAATCAACGAGGCTTTTCTCGCCGACGAATTATCCCGGCAAACCTTGGGCGCCGTGGTGTTGGCCTGGCTGAGCGGCTCGCCGGCACCTTGCCGCGACGTGCAAGCCCCCGATCAATATTTTTGCCTGCCGGGATTTGCCGACGACGACCGCCACATTTTCATCGATGCCGGCGCCTACGTCGGCGATACCGTCGAGAAGTTCATCTGGGCCTGCCACGGCGCCTTCAAACGCATTCACGCCTTCGAGCCGGGCGAGCGGCAATTCGCCGCGTTGCGCCGGCGGACCGAACGCTTGACGGCGGAGTGGGCATTGGACGACGGTCAAATCGCGCTGGTCAACGCCGGCGTTGCCGAGGCCAGCGGCCGGATGGCTTGCGTCAACGTCAGCGGACCGGCACAAAGCTTGAATCTGGTCGAGGCCGCCGCCGATCGCGACGATCTGCCGACTAGCGCGGTTTACAGCCTGGACGACTACCTGCAAGGCCAGCCGGCCAGCTTAATCAAAGCCGACGTGGAAGGCCTGGAACTAGCAATGTTGCGCGGCGCGGCCGCCACGATCCGCCGCTGCGGCCCCAAAATGGCGCTCAGCGTCTACCACTTCCCCAGCGATATTTTCGAGATTCCGGCCTACGTGCGTAGCCTGGATTCTAGCTATCGCTTCGCGTTGCGCCACCATTCGCCGCTGCTGATGGAAACCGTGCTGTATTGCTGGAAAGAATAACCACCCGATTTCGCCCCCACCACACCGAAACCTCTCATGGACGCCAACAAGCAATTCGAAACTTACGTCGCCGACAACATTCGCCGGATCGGCACCGACCGCGATTTCATCGGACTTTCCAACATCTGGGTGCGCGAATCCATCCGCCATAATTACGCCCAGAACTTTACCTGGCTAGGCCGGCCGGTCATCCAGGTGCCGCAGGACGTTTACGCGATTCAGGAATTGATTTGGCGGGTCAAGCCGGACCTGATCGTCGAAACCGGCATCGCCCACGGCGGCTCGCTGGTGCTGAGCGCATCGATGCTGGCCCTGCTGGACTATTGCGACGCGGTCGCCGCCGGCCAAGCCTTGGACCCGCTGCAAAGCCCGCGCAAGGTATTGGGCATAGACATCGACATCCGTCCCCACAACCGCGCGGCCATCGAAGCCCATCCGCTGGCGCATAAAATCGAGACCCTCCAGGGATCGTCGATCGCCCCGGACATCGTCGCCACCGTCAAGGCCCGCGCCGCGCAAGCCCAACGCATCTTGGTTTTCCTGGACTCCAACCACACCCACGACCATGTGCTGGCCGAACTGGAAGCCTACGCGCCGCTGACCTCGGAAGACAGCTACTGCGTGGTCTGGGATACCGGCGTCGAAGATCTGCCGGAAGGCTTTTGCCGCGACCGTCCCTGGGACAAGGGCAACAACCCGAAAACCGCGGTTTGGGAATATCTGCGCCTGCTGCGCGGCGAAGGCCGCCAAGCCGCCGACGGCAAGGTGCTGAATTTCGAGATTGATAAAACCCTCGAACATAAAATCGCCATCACCGCCTCGCCGGACGGCTTTCTGCGCCGCGTACCGGCTTGACACCAACCATGGTTCGATACCTCGCACCGAACGCGCCATGACTCACGAAGTTCCGTTAATCGCCACCGGCGACCGGCACTTTCCGCCGCTGCCCGCCTCCGCGCAAGCCGCGATTTTATTGCCGACCGCGCGCTGGACGCCGATGGCGCGCTCGGTGATCGCCTCGCTGGTCGGCACGGCCAACGAGGAAACCGTGGTGCTGGTCGCCGACAACAGCGAAACGCCGGAAAAACGCGAATTTCTGGAACGCATCCGGGCCCTGAATCCCTATGTCTTCGCGATCGCACACCAGAAGAACGTCGGCGGCGCAGGCAATTTGAGCTATCTGTTCGAGTGGTGCGGCGACTTACCCTATTGCGCGATGATGGCCGACGACGACTGGATGTCGCCGACTTATCACGCCGACGCCTTCGAACTGCTGCGCGGCGACGCCAAACTCAGCTGCGCCGAGGTCGGCAGTACCTTCGTGGACATCGGCGACGGCAAGCTGGTCAACGTCAGCCAAGCGGCGATGCAGGGTGCAACCCCGGCCGAACGTCTGCCAACCTGGCGCCCCGAGGTGGCCCGCGCGACGATGTACAACGCCTCGCGACGCGGCGCGCTGAACCACGCCTTGCAATTCCTGGCCGCGACGCCGCTGCACGGCCTGACCTTGGCCGAAGACTTGTGGGAATTGAATCGGTTGGCCTTGGGCGATTTCGTCAGCCAGCCAGGGCCGGGCTGCTTGGTACATTATCCGGCGAACGGCTCGCAAAACGGCGACGGCACCCAACGCTTCTACGAACTGATCTGCAAAGGCGTCGGTCTGCAGTTTTCGTTCGTGTATTTCACCGCGCTGAGTACCGCGGTCCAATGCGCCTTGTTCTTGGGCGGCAGCCACTCGCCGATTGCCGACCCATTGCAACGCGCCGTCTGCGCCCAACAGGTATTCGCCAAAATCTACGCCGCCGGCTTTCTACCGATGGTCAGTGCCGAATCCAGCCACGCCGCCGCCCGCATGCTGTTCGCAGAGCACCCGCGAGCGCTGGCCGGCTACCTGAAATTTTGCGCGCCGCCCTACAGCTTGCAACCGGTGTTTGCCGCCGACGTCGTATGCTGGTTCATCGAGTTGATCGAAGTCTTCGAGGATAAAACGCCGGCGGCTCCCGAGCGGCTATCACGCCGCTTCGCCAGCTTCGTCGACGGTCTGATGCCGGGCTTGCTAAATGCCGACGGCGATTGCTGATCCGAATTTCGCGGCAAATTGGCGGTAACCCAAGTATTCGGTGATGGACCTTGCACAAAGTCGTTGATCACGGTGCGGACAGACCGGTGTCGGAACGCCCTCAATCGCGGCTGAAGCCGCTCCCACGCCCATTTGTTGCATTCTCCGGGGCGAAAATCTTTTCACGAACGTTAGGCAATCAGTCACCTAGCCGGCCACCAGAGTATCCGACGAAGTCGAATAGAACTAGTGACCGATCGCTATCGCTCCATCAATTCCCTTGTGATTGCTCGAGTTGTTATGATAGCGTGCAAGCGCGCGTTGACAGACACTGAAAATTAGTGGCCTAATCCGAAGGCATTCGGCGGAGAATGAACGCCAGACGACCTTGACCGAAAATCTCGAATCAACCTTTGCGGCAGCGTTTCACATTGGTTTTCGGGAAAAATGAGCGGCCGGCTTCGCAAATGCGCCGATACATAAGTTTACGGGACGAAACCAACCGCCACCGGCACGTCAATTTGGAAGAGACTTCCGCTCAATCACACTGCGGCGGTGCCGACATCCATCGGAAGACGGATCGCAAAATCTTGAGTGGCCGGGCGCGGAATATCGGTCGAGACCGCCGAATTCCGCGGTATTCCATTTGATACAAGTAGATCGGACTGTCGCTACCGATGCCAGATAACTTCAATATTACGATGGATCAGCTCCGGGTCGGGTTATATATCCACCTCGATCTCAAGTGGTTTGATCACCCGTTCTCGTTCAGCAATTTCAAGATCAAGAACGAGGCACAGATCAAGACCATCCAGAGTCTCGGGCTCAAGTCGATTCGTTACGATCCGGCCCTCAGCGATGTCAATCCGCTCCCTCAAAAGACACAGCAGGTACAGCAAACACCGGAAGCGGCCAAGCCTGATATTTCGCCGGTGTTGGCGGCCAAGGTCGCGCTGGTAGAACGCATCCAGCGGCAGCGAGAGGCAGCGGCGCGGATTGAAAATGCCTTTATCGATACCGCTAAAACGATACACGGCATCGAGAAAAGCCTGTTTACCATGCCGGCGGAGACCGTGCGAAAGGCGGGACAATTGGTGGATCAAATTATCGACTCCCTGCTTTCCGCGCCGGAACTCGCCATACACGTCATGATAGGCAAGGCAGGTGCCGAGGAAATGTATTACCACTCGTTGAATGTCACCATGCTGTCGCTGATGATGGCGCGCGACATCGAGTTGCCCCAAGAAGTGGTCGGCACTTTGGGCATAGGCGCGCTATTTCACGATATTGGTCATAAGGAGATTCCGTCCAAGATCCTGATGAAAAAGGAGCCGCTCAATCAGGCCGAGCGGCATTTATTCGAAATGCATTGCCAGTATGGCGCGGATATCGGCCAGCGACTGGGGCTTGCACCCGCCGTCTTGACCATCATCAGCGAACATCACGAATTGTTCGATGGGACCGGCTACCCGAGCAGACTCAAGGGCGAAGCGATAGGCTTACTGTCCCGCATCGTCGTCATTGCCAACCATTATGATGAACTTTGCAACCCGGTGAACATTAACAACGCGCTGACGCCTCACGAGGCTTTGTCGACGATGTTCGCCAAGTTGCGCAACAAATTCGATCAGAAATTGCTCCAGGTCTTCATCCGTTGTCTTGGGGTGTATCCGCCCGGTACGATCGTGCAGTTTTCCAACGGCGTGATCGGCATGGTCGTCACCGTCAATACCGCCAAGCCGATGAAACCGCTGGTGCTCATTTACGACGCGGATATCCCCAGGGACGAGGCTATCCTGGTGGACATGGCCTGCGAAGCGGATGCGAATATCGCGAAGGCGATCAGACCTGCGCAGGTTCCGAGGGAAATATACAACTACCTCAGTCCTCGCAAACGGGTCAATTATTATTTCGACCCGAGCAGCCCCGGCCAGGAGCAAGCCAGATGAGCAGCCTCGAACATCTGATGATCGATTACTGCCAGCATATGATGCTGCTGGTTGAACCCGGTGAGTTGCGGATCATCGTCGCCAACAAGATGGCAGAGAAAATGCTCGGCTATTCGGAACTGGATTTGCTGGCCATGGCGATCACGAATATCGAAAGTTCATTGCAGGACGTGTTTTATTGGGAAGACGTCCGCAACGGCCAATACCAGGATATCGAGACCCAGGATGGGCTTTATCAATGCGCCGACGGTTCGCTGCTGACGGTGACCAAATCGGTCAAGATCATTCACCACGATGGCCGTCCGCTGATTCTGATCCAAGCCAGGGATGTCCAAAACGAACACAAGGCCGAGGATGCCCTGGCCCAGCTATTGTCCCAGCTCAGGGCCACGCTGGAATCGACCGGCAACGGCATACTGGTCATCGATTGGCACGGCAAGATCGCCAACATCAACCGCCAGTTCAGTAGCATGTGGGGCATTTCGGACGACTTGCTGTTCGAGACAGAAGAAGCCGATATTCTCGAGTTCATTACCGGGCAGGTCGTCGAGCCCGAGGCATTTCGTGTGCGCTTACAAGAGCTCGTTGGGGACGGGGAAACCGAAGATATCCTGAGTCTCCAGGATGGCCGGGTTTTCGAATGCCGATCGCGGCCGCAATATCTTGGCGAACACATCATCGGTCGCGTCTTCGGCTTCAACGATATCACCGAACACAAACGCGCCGAGGAAGCGTTGCGCGACTCCCGAGATAAACTCGAAGAGCAGGTTCAAAAGCGCACCGCCTCGCTGCAAATGGCCAATACCCAACTGCTGGCCGAGAAGGCGCGTCAAGAGGACCTGATCAAGCAGCTTGAAGAAACCCAGATGCAACTGCTGCAATCCGAAAAAATGGCTTCGATCGGTCAGCTCGCGGCCGGCGTGGCTCACGAGATCAATAATCCCATTGGCTTCGTCAACTCCAACTTGAGTACCTTGCAGGAGTATGTGGATGGAATGCTCAGACTGCTGGCGGCTTACGAAGACGTCGAAGGTAAGCTGGTGAATGAGGCCTTGCAGGACATTACGCTTCTGAAGCAGGAAATCAATATCGGCTATCTGCGCCAAGACATCGGCGAACTTCTGGCGGAATCTCTCGACGGTTTGCAGCGAGTGCGGCGTATCGTTAAGGATCTAAAGGATTTCTCTCACGTTGGCGAATTGGAAAAGCAGTCGGCGAATCTGGAGGCGGGGCTCGACAGCACGCTGAACGTGGTATGGAACGAAATCAAGTACAAAGCCGAGGTCGTCAAGGAATACGGCGCAATCCCCGAGATCAACTGCATCGCGTCCCAACTCAACCAAGTGTTCATGAACCTGCTGATCAATGCGGTGCAAGCCATCGAGGATCACGGCCGAATTACGCTTCGCACCGCTTATGACGAGAACAGTGTCTGGGTTGAGGTGGAGGATACCGGCAAGGGCATCAAGCCAGATCAGCTTGGAAAAATCTTCGATCCGTTCTTTACCACCAAGTCGGTCGGCATGGGCACCGGCTTGGGTCTTTCCTTATCCTACGGCATCGTGAACAAACACAACGGACGCATCGAAGTGAAAAGCACGGTCGGCAAGGGCACTTGCTTTCGAGTCTTGTTGCCCCGGACCGGCTGACAGGCTAATTTGGCGAGGTCGCCCGTGGTTGCTTTGCCGCCTCAAGTTCGCGGAAGTTGGACCGGCCCAGCAAGCCGCTTTGGCGAAGCGCAACCGTAAAAAACGGATCGATAGCGGCAGTCCGCGTTACCAACAACCGCCTTCTTCAAACGCAGAATCCGAGCGTCTTGATTGCTCAAAAAAGCCCTCCCCGCTACACCCCCAACTGCGCCCGCCAGAAGTCGTTCAGTACGTTGGTTTCCTGACCGCCGCCTTGGTAACGGTCCTCGAAGCGCTGAAACTCCTGCTCCAACGCGCTGAATTCCTGGCGTTGATGGTAGGACAGGCCGGCCGATAAATCGTTGGCGGCCCAGGTCGTGGTCCGGTAGCGCTGGAGTTTTTCGCGGGAAAACTCGTAATCGAAATAGCGCAAATGAATCAGCGTCAGGTCGTCGGCTTTTTCGCTGCGTTCGTAGCATTGGTGCTGGCCCGGCGTGAACGACACGGGGTCGCTGAGGATGGCCACCTTGTCCAAGGCGGTGTTGCGCAACAAGGCCCGCCGCTGGCCGACGATGGGCTGAGATAGATCGATCGCCGCATCGCTACCACGCAGATGCACCAAATCCCAACCGGTCGGGATTAACCGCCTGGGCGTATCGACGGACAAGCGGGTCACGTAATCGGCCAGACTCGAATACGCGGAGCGGGTCGGCACGATGAATTCGTCTGAATCGGTCACCACCACCAAGTCGTAAGTCTCCAGCAGAAAATGTTGGAAAATGCCCAGACTGCGCGACAGTCGCCACGAATCGAAACTGGTGCGGGGCTGGCGAATCACGTTGACGGCCGCCGGCAGATAAGTGCGCGGATCGCGGTCCGAGCCGTCGTCGATCACATACAGATTTTCCAGACCGAACTGGCGTCCGTAGTAATCCACCCATTTCGGCAGCACGAAGTCCTCGTTATAGGCAATCGTCAGCGCCGCCACCCGCTTGACCGTACTCGGCCTAGCCCGGTAAACCCCGGCTTGCAAGGCTTGCCGGGCTAACAGCGTGGCGGCCAGATTCAACCGGTGCGCGACCGCCCGTTGCGTGTCGCCGTTGTATTCGTGGAACACCAGGCGCTCCAACTCCTCGCTCCGCTCGGTGCCGATCGGTATCGCGATCGGCAAGGCCGCGCCGGTCAGCGGAAAGCGGCCCAGCACGACCTCGGCGCCGGCTGCGTCGGTCTGGCAAACCACCAGCACGCCGTCGCGCGGCGTCTCCGACAACATGACCTGGCACTGCTCGTAATTCAAAAAAGTAATATCGATTTTCATAGGCTACTCAAAATAGGCCGGAACCCTGCCGGCGGTGACGCCAAGTCGGCAACGCAGCCGACCGCCAACGCGCAAGGCCACGACCGGGAAACAGATCGCCGGCGAGATGATGCCGGTAATGGCGCGGCATCTTTCGGGAATTTGTGACCCGCGTTAAACGCGACCGCTTCGGAACCGACGCTAAGCATAATCGGACGGCCCAGCGATACTAAGCGACTCAAAGAAGTCGGCGAACTGTTCCGAGAACGCCCGTCCCTCATGTAAACTTCCATGGCTTGAGAAAATAGTCCTCTCCGTCTCTAGCTCAATAATCTCTGCGTCGAAATCACCACTTTCCCAATATGTAATCCGAGCCACCATCGTAGGCGTATCTATATCGAGTCGCGCTGATGGATTGTGTGACATTTCGCTTTCTGTGACTCTCGCCTCGACATCATTGCCGAGAGCCTTATCTGTGATTTGCTTTGCCCAGCCGATAAAGGTGTCCAACACGCTCTCTCCTCTCATGGAAGTTTAGTTGCCGAGTGTAGGATATCCGTTGCTTCGGGCATTTAAGGAATTGACATTCCTTTTCGAGCCGCAAGCCGCCCCTCTAGAGAGTTGGGGCCAATAATTTTAGCCCAACCTTCATTTGTTGCCTTCAACGATGACGTCGGGACGTTGAACTCAACGTACATACTTCCCGGCTTCGCCTGGTTTATAAAAGCCGAAGCATCCTCTGGATCCGCAACATGGGTGGTTCCAGAAAAGCTTTCCTGCACCTTTCCAGACGCCTTCATGGCATCATGCTCAGCCTGCGACATCCACCGCCCGACTCTGGTTGTTTCCTTTACAACTTTACTCGTATCCCAAATTGTATCGGTAATCTTGCCAATTTTTCCTAGGAGACCTCCACCCGTCGCCCCCAAAGCAGCGGAAATACCGACATCTCCCCAGTTGACGGCACCAATATCACCACCGTTGCTGTACATTTGCAAACCAAAATCAAAGGTTGCGCCAACAAACGCCCCGAACAACCCGAAAGTCCCCGTCGGATCCGTATAGCCGACCGGATTGCCGAACACCCCAATGCCCTGAAGTTCAACGGTTACAGTCCATATAAGCCGCCGGCCGAATGAAGTCGAAGCCAGCCATTTTGCTTCGACTTCGCTCAGCCAACGGCTTAACTTAAAGACATTACTTCCAAGCAATCTACCAGATGTATCTATCCCGCCGGCCGAAAACCTCCCGTTCCGGCTCAAACCTCGGGCCGGCCGGCCGGGATACTCGACGGAGCGGTTTCAAACCTCACCGTTGCGGATTGAGCGGGGACGATTCCGGCTGCAAGCCACAGCGATCTGTGTTGAACATGCATGCTTCTCTATTGGTACAGCATCGTTCCAGCTTCGATAAGCAACGTGCTTGTTGGAACACGGAACGTTTTACGATGAACGCGAATCGGCCTAGAAAGTTTTTGAAGCGTTCCACGATAACCATGGAACGCCGCACTGCGCCACCTCGGCGATCTACTCCAATCGGACAATGTTCTTCGGCGGGCATCGAGCGATCTACCTCAACCAGACACTGGTCTATGTTCAACCGAGAACGTTGCAGGTTGCCGAGAAGTCGTTAGCCGTTTCGTCGAGAACTCTGCACTTCCAACACTGACCGCTGCGGGTTCACCTTGAATGCTTCCCGGTCTAAACCGGAACGGTCCAGTGTGATTGGCAATCGATGTGAGATTTTGTTGAAGCGCTGGTCTTCAGCTCAGAGTCGCCGGACCTGTCGGGCACATCGCGGCGGATTGAACTAAAAACGCCGCGAAGCGCGCGAACATTAACGTTCCGCCGCTCAAGCTCCCGGCGCGACCCGGACCAGGGCGATCCCCCAAAAATGCCTCGCCCGGCGAAATGGCCGTCAGCGCCGATGTGTGGGCCTAAGACACCAAAGCGAGGACAAGCACGGATCGCTCGGTTGAAATATCCGCGCGAAATCGCGTGGATTCAAGCTGGCTTCGGAATGGTTTGCCTCAACCACTGCCTACCCTAATTTCAGCGCGGCCTCGGCCAGCTTCGTGCCGATCACTCTGGCTTCGATTTTGGCGAATGCGGTGTCTCGCCCGGTAGAGCGGTCGTCCTCGAACGGCGAAAATCCGCAATCGTCGGTGCTGCCCAATTGGTGGATTGGTATAAATTCGGCGGCTTGCAAGATCCGGTCGCGGACCGATTCCGGCGACTCGACCGCCGGATCAAGCACATCGATGACGCCGACATAGACCCGCTGATGGCCCCGGAGATGGTCGCGGACCACGGCCAAGACCTGTTCCGGTCGGTTTTCGCTCGCCAGTTGCATATAAAAATGGCCGGCCTGAAGTTGAAACAGCTCGGGCAACAGCTCGGCATAATCAACGTCGGCGCTGTGGGTGGAGTCGTGGTCGCCGCCCGGACAGGTATGGACGCCGATCCGTTGGCGTTCGTCCGCCGTGAAATGCGCCAATACCCGGTTGTTCAGCGCGATGAATTGCCGGAGCAGTTGTTTGGACGGATCGAGCTTCACGGACAATCGGCCTTCGGTAAAATCGATCTGCACATGTTGCGCGCCTTGCGCCAGACAACCGCAGATGTCCGCCACGGCTTCCCGGATCAGATCATCGATAAACGCCTCGCGCGTATAGCCTTCCAAGCCCTGTTGCGGGTAAAGCAGACTGAGCGCCGACGCCGAGATGACGGCCTGTTTCAGCGGCCGTGCGGTATAGCGTTTGGCGGCGCGGACATAATCGCCGGCATAAGCGCCGTAGCGGAACGGCCCGGCATTCAACCTGGGCAGTTGCCGGGTATGCCCGTCGGCGAACGGGATAACCACCCCGTCAGCGGCAAGATTGTCCAGCCCTTCCAGCGGATAGGTGGCGAAACTGGATTTGGTCTGTTCGCCGTCGGAAATCACCGGCGATCCGGTCCGCTCGAAGCGTTCCAGGGTGTCTCGCAGCGCCGCGTCGTAGCACGCATCCAGCCGTTCGCGCGGCAACCGGCCCGCGCGGAATTCGCTCAGCGCATCCAACAATTGCGGCGGGCGGGGGATGCTGCCGATGGCTTCGGTCGGTATTATCATGGGCTTCTCCGAGTGATTTGCAGGTTGTCGTAGGTCATTAAGCCTAAAAGAATCCGTTGGGTAAAATACGGACATACCGGTGGCGGAACGCCGTCAATCGCCGCTAAAGCCGCTCCCACGCCCTTTTTCTCACGCCTTGGGGCGAACCCTTTCATGATCGTTAGGTTGATTCGCCAATTTCGGCTAGCGGCGAAAGCGTCGAAAACCGCCAATCAAATCGCGCGGAACCGCCTTCGAACCAACGGCCGGCCCCGCAGTGATTGCCCGGTCCGTCCTTAGTCGAACAACCCGGCGATCGTCGCTTCGAAGTTTTTGACGAAGCGGCGGGTGTCGAATAGCGCGGAACTGCGGCCCTGGGTGTGCAGGCGATGTCGATAGGTTTGCAACGCCGTCGGCTCCGATGCCAGCCCCACCGCCAGATTTTCGTAATCCAGCCAGCTGGTGGTAATCAATTCCGGCAGACCGACCGCGTGCAGCAAGCTGCCGGCCATCCGCGACGCGAAGGTCTTGCCGGAACAGGTCAGCACCGGCAAACCGGCCCATAACGCGTCGCTGGCGGTAGTGCCGGCGTTGTAGGGATTAGTGTCCAGCAATAAATCGGCCGCCCGGTAGCGGGCCAGATACTCGGACGGGGCGGCTTTGTCGGCAAACACCAGCCGGCCGGGATCGACTCCGCGTTTTACCGCCTCGGCCGCCAGATTGCCGCGCGCCGTCGGGTTGTCGATCGCCAGCCACAACACACCGCTCGGCACCCGCCGCAGGATGTTCATCCATACCGTAAACACCGGCTCGCTGATCTTGTAGCTACCGTTAAACGAGCAGAACACGAAAGCGTCGTCGGGCAAACCGCAGGACGCCCGGCTCGGCGTCTCGGCAATCGGGCGCTGGCTGTCGTTGGCTTGGTAAACCTCCGGCAAATACAGGGGCTTCTCGAAATAGTAGCGGGCCAGCGCTTCCGGAAATACGTAGCGGTCGGCCAGGATGTAATCGATCTCGGGCATGCCGCAACTGCCGACGTAACCCAGATACGAAATCTGCACCGGTGCCGGCTTGTGGGCGACGATGCCGGGCCGGGCGCCGGCGGTCAAGCCGGTCAGGTCGATCAATACGTCGATTTCGTGGCGGCGTATCGTTTGCGCCGCCTCCTCGTCGGACAGCGCATGGATAGGCAAATGCCTATCAAAAGCCGCCAGCATCCGCTGCCGCATCGTGCCGCCGTCCTCGGGACTGAAATCGATGCCGTACACTTCGAAGCGCTCTCTGTCGTGCAGTTCCAGCAACTCGGCGGTCAAAATGCTGACCGCGTGCCAGCGAAAGTCGCAGGACAAATAGCCTATCCGCAATTTGTCGTGCCGATAGCCGTCGAGCGGCGCCATCCTCGCCAGATTGCGCGGCACCTTGCGCTCCACCCAGGCGGTGATCGCCGCCAATTGCAGGGCCGGATCGTCGCTGGAGGCCAGCAAGCCCAAGGGCCCGACGTTCTGTTGTAAAGTCCGTAACGGGATGCCGGCCACGCCGTCGAACACCGGCCACTGGCATTTTTTCTGGCGAATATGCAGATAATGCTGCATCACGTCGGGTTGATCCGGCATGACCGCCAAGCTGCGCCCGAGCAAGGCTTCGGCTTCGTCGAAGTTGCGGTTGACCTCTTGCAGACGGCCGGCGTGATTCAACAACAAAGTCTGCCCCTCGACCGGTTGCAGCGCCTGCAACCAGATCGCCATTGCCCCGGCCTGATTGCCCTGAGCTTCCAACGTCAAACCCAAATTCACTGCCGCCTGATAAAAATCCGGCCTAAGTTGCAGGGCCTCTTGATAGACGGCGATCGCCTGCTCGATGCGTCCGGCCGGACGCAGCAGGCTGCCGAGATTGAACAGCGCCAGGTGGCGCAATTGCGGCTCGGCGCCGGGCGAGGCTAGCCAATCGGTATAACAGGCGATCGCGGCGGCGCTGTCGCCGCTTTTCGCCAACGCGTCGGCTTGCGCCATGACCTCCACCAAAGTCGTCGCTTTCATGGTTGCATTACTTGTGTTGTGTGCCATCAGGGTTCTTGTATCGATTCGTCCAACGCCTTGGTCAGCGGCCAGAGCAGGTAAGAAATCACCGAACGCTTGCCGACCACGATTTCGGCGGTCAAGGTCATGCCCGGCAACAATCTGGCTTGGCCGGGCAGATTCTTTAGCCGCCCGTCGCCCAAGGCCAAGCGGCTGGCGTAATAGGCCTCCATGCCGGGACCGGCCGATTCGCGGCGAAACGCGTCCTCGCTCAGCGTCCGCACCGTCGCTTCCAAGGTACCGTGCAGTTGGAAGGGATAGGCGTCCAGTTTCAGCCTAGCCAGATCGCCCGGTTTGACGTAGCCGACGTCCAGCGAATCGATCTCGACTTCGGCTTCCAATTCGGCTTCCAACGGCACCAGCGTAAACAGCGGTTCGGCGGCCTTGGCTACCGAACTCAGCGACAATTTCGCGACATCCAGCACCACGGCTTCGGCTGGCGATACCAACGTGACCAGTTTGTGGCGTTTTTCGGCTTTTTGCAGTTGTTCGTTAACCTCGTCGCGCTCGCGCTGAGTCGCCAGCAAATCTTCCATGGTTTTTTGCCGCCAGCCTTTATCGAAGGCCGCCTTTTCGGCCTCCAGCGCGGCCAGCTCCCGCTTCAATTCCTGTTCGCGGTTCTTTGCCAACTGTAAATCGCGCTCGACTTCCATGCGCTTCTCCTGGGCTTCCAGCATTTGCACGCGCGCGCCGTAATGGCGGTTGACCAAGTTGTTCTGCATTTCCTCGATCTCCAGCAGCGGCTTGACCCTTGCAGATAGCGCTTGCTGATCGCGTAGATTAGTCGTAATCCCGGCATGCAGTTGTTGAATTTTTTCCGAGAGCTGCTTTTGCTGGGCCTGATAATTGGCTTTGCGTTCGGCGTCCAGTTGCGCCTGCAATTGCCGGTCGGCCGTGTCCGATTCGGCATCGGCCGACTTGGCCCCGGACAGTTCGGCATTCAGACGTTGCACTTGGGTGTTTAAACTATCCAGACGTATCCGCAACTGGGCCTGATCGGCTTCGGCAAAGGTCGGGTCCAGGGTCGCCAATTGCTGACCCTTGTGGACGATTTGGCCGACCCGCACGTCCAGGCTGGCGATGATCGAGGTTTCCAGCGGCTGCACGACGATATTGGGCAGCGGTGTGACCAGCCGACCCCGCGCGACCACGACCCGATCGACGTCCGAGTAAATCGCCCACAGCAAAAAGCCCAGCAAGGCGGTCAGCAGCACGTAGAGCGTGATGCGGGCCTGACGCGGCAGCGGACTGCGCTCGATTTCGTCGGCATCCGGCAGGAAGTCCACCGCCAGTTCGTCGGTGGCGTGCTTATTCGGAACGCCGGGTTTCACAGATGACTGGTTTGTTGGTTCCATAATTGCCGATAGGTATCGCAGCGGCTTAATAAGTCCTGGTGGCGACCGCTGTCCACCAACTTGCCTTGCTGCATCACTAAGATCGCGTGGGCGTTGACCAGCGTCGATAAACGGTGGGAAATCATAATCACGGTGCGGCCGACGGCGATGCGGGACAGGTTGCGGATAAAGATCGCCTCGCTTTCCGGGTCCAGGGCGCTGGCGGCTTCGTCGAGGATCAATATTCGCGGCCGCGACAGCAAGGCGCGGGCGATCGACAACCGCTGCTTTTGCCCGCCGCTCAGGTTGGCGGCGTTTTCTTCCAGCAAGGTATCGTAGCCTTGCGGCAAGCGTTCGATGAACTCGTCGGCGCCGGCGGCCTGCGCTACAGCGACGATGTCTTCGAAACTGGCGCCCGGCTGGGTAACCGAAATATTCTCGCGGACGCTGCCGCGAAACAAGAAATTCTCCTGCAGCACCACGCCGATTTGCCGCCGCAAATGAGACAAATCGATTTCGCGCATGTCCACGCCATCGAAACGAATAATGCCTTCCTGCACCGGATACAAACCTTGGATCAGTTTGGTCAGCGTGGTTTTACCGGAGCCGCTCCGGCCGACAATGCCGATGACCTTGCCGGCCGGGATCGTGAAGCTGGCTCTATCCAGCGCCGCGACGCTGGACCCCGGATAACGAAACGCCACCGCGTCGAAGGCAATGGCGCCGGCCAATTGCGGCCGCAAACCGCCGGCGCCGGACCGGCCTTCCGGAGCGCGGTTCATGATCTCGCCGAGCATACGCACCGACAGCGCCGTTTGTTGATACTCGTTGATCAAGCCGACGATTTGCAACAACGGCGAGCTGACCCGGCTGGACAACATTTGAAACGCAATCAAGGCGCCGACCGACAAGGTCTGATCGAACACATCTTGAGCACCGATAACGATGATGACGATCGGCAACAGCTTGCCGAGGAAATCGGTGACGGTTCCGCCGGCGATCGACAACTTGCCGACCCGAAAATGCATCGTGATGGACTGCGCGGAAAATTGGTCCCAGATCCGCCGTTGCATCGGTTCGATGGCCAGCGCCTTGACGGTACGCATGCCGTGTATGGTTTCGACCAGCAAGGCCTGGCGCTTGCCCTCGGCACTGTACAAGGCATCCAACCGGCGCCGGTAACTGGGCAGCAAGACCGCGATAATCGCCGCGATCACCACCGAAAACCCCAACACGATCATCGCCAGCTTGACCGAATAAGCGAACAAAATCGGCAGAAATATCAGCAGCGCCAACACGTCCAGTGCGGTAAAGAACAGCCGCCCGGTCAAAAATTGGCGTATGCCTTCCAATTGGTGCATGTGGCGCGTAATGACGCCGGCCGTCGTGGTCTCGAAATAATCGATTGGTAGCGACAATAATTGCGCGAAGGCGCGCCGCGTCAGGCGCATGTCGATTTTGTTGGTGGCCGCCAAGGTCAACAACTGGCGAAGGTAGCCGAATATCGAATCGAACACCAAGGCCAGCATCACACCGATGCCCAAGACCCAGAGCGTGGATAGACTCTGGTGAACCAACACTTTATCGATGACCAACTGAAAGAAGATCGGGGAGGCCAGCCCTAAAAAATGCATCGCGAACGCGGCCACGGCAATGTCCCGAAAAGCCGCCTTCTGCTTCAGGATTTCCGGAATGAACCAGCGCAAACCAAACGGCTGATTCGGATCGCCGAGGGCGTGGTGGCGCTTCAGAAGCACCACTTCGCCGGACCAACGTTCCCACCATTGCTCGCGGTCCAAATAGGTCACGGCCGCGTCGCCGGCCAGCGGATCGAGGATCGCCACCTGTTCCGGCGCTTCTTTCTTGATGCCGACCACAATCACGGCGCCGCCGTCCCGCAGTCTGGCCATGATTGGGAAAACCCCGGTTTGCGCTAGTAATGTCTGCCAGCTTAAGCGGGCAATCTTGATTTTCAGCCCTATATCGGTAGCAATACGCTGCAACATCGCCGCATTGGGTTCCTTGGCTTCCAGTGCATACTCGTCGATCAGCCGTTCCGGATTGATCTGTATGCCGTGATGCTGGGCGATCGCGGTCAAACATTGAATAACCGAATGTTGAAACTTGTCAGCCATGTAGAGTGTGATACCCGCTAGTGCTATACGCCAAACCCGGCATGATAACTGGAAAACACAACCGGCCGGACATCATGGTGTTGCAATGCCGCCGCTATCAGCCAAATAACGCAAACGACATAAAAAAGGCATCGGGAGCGAACTCCCGATGCCTGTTGTTTGAAGGTAACGCGTTTATTTGCCTTTGCTGGCGAGATAGCCGCTGGCAGGGTCGTCGATACCTGGCAGCGACGGCGTCAAACCGGTCCGCGCGGTCTGCGACGGTGTGGCCGCCAACGCCAGCGGGTTGCCATTGGCGTCGAATTGCTTGAGGGTATCCGCAAGGGCGAGCGTCGCAAGCGATGCCGGGTTGGCGGCCACACTTTCCGAGCCGCTCGGCAAACCGGGTGTCACGGGTAACGCATTACCGCTGTCAGCATCGGTAAAGCTGCTAATCGCTTGGGCCAGGCGATTGACGTTGGCTCTCAAATCCGCTTCTGGATTAGCCTGATCGTTCTTCGCAAACCAGACATCGACCATCGCGCGGTTGTCACCGTCGACGGTTTCGTAACTCGAAGTCAAGCCTATCCAGTTACCGTTATCCAGAGAAGAGGTGGTCTCGGCGTTCACACCCAACCGACTGATGCCAAGCTCGGTCAAGCTATGCAACTCGTCGGCTTGGCTTAAGCCGTCCGCATTGTTGTCGGTCCAGACCTTCAACTCCTTGAATGCGTTATCGTCGGCGCTAATCCAACCGTCTTGATTACTATCAAGGGCTCGCAATGCGGCGTAACCGTCGGCGGCGGTCTGACCGTCCGCGAGCCGGGTCGCGGACCCAAACAATTCCGAACCGTCATTGATGACCCCGTCTCGATTGGTATCGATCGCAAGCAAACCGTCGCCGCTGCCGACCCAACCCACTGTCTCCCGACTACCGTCGGCGTCGATATCGAAGCTCACGCCGGCTGCTCGACTTAAAGTCGAAATACCGTCGCCATTCAGATCCAGCACCAACGGTGTCGTAAACAACGCGTTCAATTGCGCGGTGGTCATCGCGTTCAACTGGGCCGTTGTCAGCGCAAGTTCTTGGGCGTCGGTCATCGCGCAAACTTGAGCGGTGGTTAAACCGAAAATCTGCGCGGTAGACAGCGCCTGAATGTCGGCGGTCTCCAACTTAATAAATTGGCTGGTGGTCAATGCGGCCACATCCGCCGTTTCCATGCTAACCACCTGCGCAGTCGTCAACGCGACGATCTGATTGGTCGCCAGCGCAACCACTTGAGCCGTCGTAAATGCAGCCAAATCGGCGGTTTCCAGAGTTGAGACCTGCGTAGTAGTCAAGGCCCGCACCTGCGCGGTGGCCAGCGCCGCCGCTTGGGCGGTGGTCAGGGCGACGATGCCGGCGGTGGTCAGCGATGCGGCATTGCTGGTACCCAGGCCCACCAGGTCGGCGGTTTCCAGCGCGGCCACTTGTTGGGTGGTCAGCGCGGCCACTTGGCTGGTTTTTAACCCGAAGGCTTGGGCGGTGCTCAGCGCGACGATTTGTTGGGTGCTCAGCGCGGCGGTGCTGGCGGTGGTCAGTCCGCTCAGGGTCAGCGTGGTCAGCGCGGCCAGGTCGGCGGTTTCCAGGTTGACGGCTTGGGCGGTGCTCAGCGCGGCCGCTTGGTTGGATTTGAGCGCGGCGGCTTGGGCGGTGCCTAGCGCGGCCAGGTCGGCGGTTTCCAGCGCGGCTACTTGTTGGGTGGTTAGCCCGGCGATTTGGGCGGTGGTCAACGCCGCCGCTTGGGCGGTGGTCAGCGCGACGATGCCGGCGGTGGTCAGGCTGCTCAGCGCCAGGGTGCTGAGCGCGGCCAGGTCGGCGGTGATTAGGTTGGCAACTTGGCCGGTGGTCAGCGCGGCGGCTTGGTTGGATTTGAGCGCGGCGGCTTGGGCGGTGCTCAGCGCGGCCAGGTCGGCGGTTTCCAGCGCGGCCACTTGTTGGGTGGTTAGCCCGGCGATTTGGGCGGTGGCCAGCGCCGCCGCTTGGGCGGTGGTCAGGGCGACGATGCCGGCGGTGGTCAGCGATGCGGCATTGCTGGTACCCAGGCCCACCAGGTCGGCGGTTTCCAGCGCGGCCACTTGTTGGGTGGTCAGCGCGGCCACTTGGCTGGTTTTTAACCCGAAGGCTTGGGCGGTGCTCAGCGCGACGATTTGTTGGGTGCTCAGCGCGGCGGTGCTGGCGGTGGTCAGTCCGCTCAGGGTCAGCGTGGTCAGCGCGGCCAGGTCGGCGGTTTCCAGGTTGACGGCTTGGGCGGTGCTCAGCGCGGCCGCTTGGTTGGATTTGAGCGCGGCGGCTTGGGCGGTGCCTAGCGCGGCCAGGTCGGCGGTTTCCAGCGCGGCTACTTGTTGGGTGGTTAGCCCGGCGATTTGGGCGGTGGTCAACGCCGCCGCTTGGGCGGTGGTCAGCGCGACGATGCCGGCGGTGGTCAGGTTGCTCAGCGCCAGGGTGCTGAGCGCGGCCAGGTCGGCGGTGATTAGGTTGGCAACTTGGCCGGTGGTCAGCGCGGCGGCTTGGTTGGATTTGAGCGCGGCGGCTTGGGCGGTGCTCAGCGCGGCCAGGTCGGCGGTTTCCAGCGCGGCCACTTGTTGGGTGGTTAGCCCGGCGATTTGGGCGGTGGCCAGCGCCGCCGCTTGGGCGGTGGTCAGGGCGACGATGCCGGCGGTGGTCAGCGATGCGGCATTGCTGGTACCCAGGCCCACCAGGTCGGCGGTTTCCAGCGCGGCCACTTGTTGGGTGGTCAGCGCGGCCACTTGGCTGGTTTTTAACCCGAAGGCTTGGGCGGTGCTCAGCGCGACGATTTGTTGGGTGCTCAGCGCGGCGGTGCTGGCGGTGGTCAGTCCGCTCAGGGTCAGCGTGGTCAGCGCGGCCAGGTCGGCGGTTTCCAGGTTGACGGCTTGGGCGGTGCTCAGCGCGGCCGCTTGGTTGGATTTGAGCGCGGCGGCTTGGGCGGTGCCTAGCGCGGCCAGGTCGGCGGTTTCCAGCGCGGCTACTTGTTGGGTGGTTAGCCCGGCGATTTGGGCGGTGGTCAACGCCGCCGCTTGGGCGGTGGTCAGCGCGACGATGCCGGCGGTGGTCAGGCTGCTCAGCGCCAGGGTGCTGAGCGCGGCCAGGTCGGCGGTGATTAGGTTGGCAACTTGGCCGGTGGTCAGCGCGGCGGCTTGGTTGGATTTGAGCGCGGCGGCTTGGGCGGTGCTCAGCGCGGCCAGGTCGGCGGTTTCCAGCGCGGCCACTTGTTGGGTGGTTAGCCCGGCGATTTGGGCGGTGGCCAGCGCCGCCGCTTGGGCGGTGGTCAGGGCGACGATGCCGGCGGTGGTCAGCGATGCGGCATTGCTGGTACCCAGGCCCACCAGGTCGGCGGTTTCCAGCGCGGCCACTTGTTGGGTGGTCAGCGCGGCCACTTGGCTGGTTTTTAACCCGAAGGCTTGGGCGGTGCTCAGCGCGACGATTTGTTGGGTGCTCAGCGCGGCGGTGCTGGCGGTGGTCAGTCCGCTCAGGGTCAGCGTGGTCAGCGCGGCCAGGTCGGCGGTTTCCAGGTTGACGGCTTGGGCGGTGCTCAGCGCGGCCGCTTGGTTGGATTTGAGCGCGGCGGCTTGGGCGGTGCCTAGCGCGGCCAGGTCGGCGGTTTCCAGCGCGGCTACTTGTTGGGTGGTTAGCCCGGCGATTTGGGCGGTGGTCAACGCCGCCGCTTGGGCGGTGGTCAGCGCGACGATGCCGGCGGTGGTCAGGTTGCTCAGCGCCAGGGTGCTGAGCGCGGCCAGGTCGGCGGTGATTAGGTTGGCAACTTGGCCGGTGGTCAGCGCGGCGGCTTGGTTGGATTTGAGCGCGGCGGCTTGGGCGGTGCTCAGCGCGGCCAGGTCGGCGGTTTCCAGCGCGGCCACTTGTTGGGTGGTTAGCCCGGCGATTTGGGCGGTGGCCAGCGCCGCCGCTTGGGCGGTGGTCAGGGCGACGATGCCGGCGGTGGTCAGCGATGCGGCATTGCTGGTACCCAGGCCCACCAGGTCGGCGGTTTCCAGCGCGGCCACTTGTTGGGTGGTCAGCGCGGCCACTTGGCTGGTTTTTAACCCGAAGGCTTGGGCGGTGCTCAGCGCGACGATTTGTTGGGTGCTCAGCGCGGCGGTGCTGGCGGTGGTCAGTCCGCTCAGGGTCAGCGTGGTCAGCGCGGCCAGGTCGGCGGTTTCCAGGTTGACGGCTTGGGCGGTGCTCAGCGCGGCCGCTTGGTTGGATTTGAGCGCGGCGGCTTGGGCGGTGCCTAGCGCGGCCAGGTCGGCGGTTTCCAGCGCGGCTACTTGTTGGGTGGTTAGCCCGGCGATTTGGGCGGTGGTCAACGCCGCCGCTTGGGCGGTGGTCAGCGCGACGATGCCGGCGGTGGTCAGGTTGCTCAGCGCCAGGGTGCTGAGCGCGGCCAGGTCGGCGGTGATTAGGTTGGCAACTTGGCCGGTGGTCAGCGCGGCGGCTTGGTTGGATTTGAGCGCGGCGGCTTGGGCGGTGCTCAGCGCGGCCAGGTCGGCGGTTTCCAGCGCGGCCACTTGTTGGGTGGTTAGCCCGGCGATTTGGGCGGTGGCCAGCGCCGCCGCTTGGGCGGTGGTCAGGGCGACGATGCCGGCGGTGGTCAGCGATGCGGCATTGCTGGTACCCAGGCCCACCAGGTCGGCGGTTTCCAGCGCGGCCACTTGTTGGGTGGTCAGCGCGGCCACTTGGCTGGTTTTTAACCCGAAGGCTTGGGCGGTGCTCAGCGCGACGATTTGTTGGGTGCTCAGCGCGGCGGTGCTGGCGGTGGTCAGTCCGCTCAGGGTCAGCGTGGTCAGCGCGGCCAGGTCGGCGGTTTCCAGGTTGACGGCTTGGGCGGTGCTCAGCGCGGCCGCTTGGTTGGATTTGAGCGCGGCGGCTTGGGCGGTGCCTAGCGCGGCCAGGTCGGCGGTTTCCAGCGCGGCTACTTGTTGGGTGGTTAGCCCGGCGATTTGGGCGGTGGTCAACGCCGCCGCTTGGGCGGTGGTCAGCGCGACGATGCCGGCGGTGGTCAGGTTGCTCAGCGCCAGGGTGCTGAGCGCGGCCAGGTCGGCGGTGATTAGGTTGGCAACTTGGCCGGTGGTCAGCGCGGCGGCTTGGTTGGATTTGAGCGCGGCGGCTTGGGCGGTGCTCAGCGCGGCCAGGTCGGCGGTTTCCAGCGCGGCCACTTGTTGGGTGGTTAGCCCGGCGATTTGGGCGGTGGCCAGCGCCGCCGCTTGGGCGGTGGTCAGGGCGACGATGCCGGCGGTGGTCAGCGATGCGGCATTGCTGGTACCCAGGCCCACCAGGTCGGCGGTTTCCAGCGCGGCCACTTGTTGGGTGGTCAGCGCGGCCACTTGGCTGGTTTTTAACCCGAAGGCTTGGGCGGTGCTCAGCGCGACGATTTGTTGGGTGCTCAGCGCGGCGGTGCTGGCGGTGGTCAGTCCGCTCAGGGTCAGCGTGGTCAGCGCGGCCAGGTCGGCGGTTTCCAGGTTGACGGCTTGGGCGGTGCTCAGCGCGGCCGCTTGGTTGGATTTGAGCGCGGCGGCTTGGGCGGTGCCTAGCGCGGCCAGGTCGGCGGTTTCCAGCGCGGCTACTTGTTGGGTGGTTAGCCCGGCGATTTGGGCGGTGGTCAACGCCGCCGCTTGGGCGGTGGTCAGCGCGACGATGCCGGCGGTGGTCAGGCTGCTCAGCGCCAGGGTGCTGAGCGCGGCCAGGTCGGCGGTGATTAGGTTGGCAACTTGGCCGGTGGTCAGCGCGGCGGCTTGGTTGGATTTGAGCGCGGCGGCTTGGGCGGTGCTCAGCGCGGCCAGGTCGGCGGTTTCCAGCGCGGCCACTTGTTGGGTGGTTAGCCCGGCGATTTGGGCGGTGGCCAGCGCCGCCGCTTGGGCGGTGGTCAGGGCGACGATGCCGGCGGTGGTCAGCGATGCGGCATTGCTGGTACCCAGGCCCACCAGGTCGGCGGTTTCCAGCGCGGCCACTTGTTGGGTGGTCAGCGCGGCCACTTGGCTGGTTTTTAACCCGAAGGCTTGGGCGGTGCTCAGCGCGACGATTTGTTGGGTGCTCAGCGCGGCGGTGCTGGCGGTGGTCAGTCCGCTCAGGGTCAGCGTGGTCAGCGCGGCCAGGTCGGCGGTTTCCAGGTTGACGGCTTGGGCGGTGCTCAGCGCGGCCGCTTGGTTGGATTTGAGCGCGGCGGCTTGGGCGGTGCCTAGCGCGGCCAGGTCGGCGGTTTCCAGCGCGGCTACTTGTTGGGTGGTTAGCCCGGCGATTTGGGCGGTGGTCAACGCCGCCGCTTGGGCGGTGGTCAGCGCGACGATGCCGGCGGTGGTCAGGCTGCTCAGCGCCAGGGTGCTGAGCGCGGCCAGGTCGGCGGTGATTAGGTTGGCAACTTGGCCGGTGGTCAGCGCGGCGGCTTGGTTGGATTTGAGCGCGGCGGCTTGGGCGGTGCTCAGCGCGGCCAGGTCGGCGGTTTCCAGCGCGGCCACTTGTTGGGTGGTTAGCCCGGCGATTTGGGCGGTGGCCAGCGCCGCCGCTTGGGCGGTGGTCAGGGCGACGATGCCGGCGGTGGTCAGCGATGCGGCATTGCTGGTACCCAGGCCCACCAGGTCGGCGGTTTCCAGCGCGGCCACTTGTTGGGTGGTCAGCGCGGCCACTTGGCTGGTTTTTAACCCGAAGGCTTGGGCGGTGCTCAGCGCGACGATTTGTTGGGTGCTCAGCGCGGCGGTGCTGGCGGTGGTCAGTCCGCTCAGGGTCAGCGTGGTCAGCGCGGCCAGGTCGGCGGTTTCCAGGTTGACGGCTTGGGCGGTGCTCAGCGCGGCCGCTTGGTTGGATTTGAGCGCGGCGGCTTGGGCGGTGCCTAGCGCGGCCAGGTCGGCGGTTTCCAGCGCGGCTACTTGTTGGGTGGTTAGCCCGGCGATTTGGGCGGTGGTCAACGCCGCCGCTTGGGCGGTGGTCAGCGCGACGATGCCGGCGGTGGTCAGGTTGCTCAGCGCCAGGGTGCTGAGCGCGGCCAGGTCGGCGGTGATTAGGTTGGCAACTTGGCCGGTGGTCAGCGCGGCGGCTTGGTTGGATTTGAGCGCGGCGGCTTGGGCGGTGCTCAGCGCGGCCAGGTCGGCGGTTTCCAGCGCGGCCACTTGTTGGGTGGTTAGCCCGGCGATTTGGGCGGTGGCCAGCGCCGCCGCTTGGGCGGTGGTCAGGGCGACGATGCCGGCGGTGGTCAGCGATGCGGCATTGCTGGTACCCAGGCCCACCAGGTCGGCGGTTTCCAGCGCGGCCACTTGTTGGGTGGTCAGCGCGGCCACTTGGCTGGTTTTTAACCCGAAGGCTTGGGCGGTGCTCAGCGCGACGATTTGTTGGGTGCTCAGCGCGGCGGTGCTGGCGGTGGTCAGTCCGCTCAGGGTCAGCGTGGTCAGCGCGGCCAGGTCGGCGGTTTCCAGGTTGACGGCTTGGGCGGTGCTCAGCGCGGCCGCTTGGTTGGATTTGAGCGCGGCGGCTTGGGCGGTGCCTAGCGCGGCCAGGTCGGCGGTTTCCAGCGCGGCTACTTGTTGGGTGGTTAGCCCGGCGATTTGGGCGGTGGTCAACGCCGCCGCTTGGGCGGTGGTCAGCGCGACGATGCCGGCGGTGGTCAGGCTGCTCAGCGCCAGGGTGCTGAGCGCGGCCAGGTCGGCGGTGATTAGGTTGGCAACTTGGCCGGTGGTCAGCGCGGCGGCTTGGTTGGATTTGAGCGCGGCGGCTTGGGCGGTGCTCAGCGCGGCCAGGTCGGCGGTTTCCAGCGCGGCCACTTGTTGGGTGGTTAGCCCGGCGATTTGGGCGGTGGCCAGCGCCGCCGCTTGGGCGGTGGTCAGGGCGACGATGCCGGCGGTGGTCAGCGATGCGGCATTGCTGGTACCCAGGCCCACCAGGTCGGCGGTTTCCAGCGCGGCCACTTGTTGGGTGGTCAGCGCGGCCACTTGGCTGGTTTTTAACCCGAAGGCTTGGGCGGTGCTCAGCGCGACGATTTGTTGGGTGCTCAGCGCGGCGAAGTCGCTGCTGGATAGCCCGGAAGATAGGGCTAGCGTACTCATCACTGCAATATCGGCGGTTTCGATGGCGACGATTTGCGCCGTGCTCAACGCATCAATCTGCAGGCTGTTGAATACCGGAAATTGAACAGTGGTAAATGCGACGATCTGAGCAGTACTCAGAGCCTGCATGTCCTCGGTGGTTAGCGCTGCTACAGCATCTGTGCTTAGTCCGGCGATTTGCGCCGTGGTGAATAATGAAATTACCGAAGCCATAGCCCACCTACTTTACTGAGTTCCTGGAAAGCCGCCTAAATGCAAGCTAGGCTGTTCCGATGATTGACCTTCCCGCCGACCATCCATTTTCGATTGCCGGATACTCGTCGTTAGCGGCAAACTCGCTTGCAGCCCCTGTGCGTTCCGCCTGTGCCGATCTCCCGGTCAAGCTGGAGATGGTTTACTCGCTCCATACATGACTGGATTAGGAATTACGACGACATAAAACGCTGTCGAGTTTAGCCCAATTTTTAAGAATGGACAGATATCCGCCGTGAATTTGTGGTTTTGCCGACAATACTAACAGGGAACCATCAAGCAGCTATTGACAACTTCGCAATTTAACTACAGCCCGGTTAATGCTCTTCAAGCAATTTAAGACCTGGAGGCAACGCCTCTCCGAATATTTGCCGTTCTTGCTGCTCGTCGAGCGGTATGTAGTCGGAAACTATCTGTTGCCAGGAGACAGGCGCTTTGGCCTGCTTGAGTTTGTCCTGCACCAAGGCGCGCAAATGGTCGTCGATATCGCGGACACGATCGTCGCAGCGGCGCGCGAGTAATGCGGCGGCGAAACCGGCTTGAGATTGCTTTTTCCAATCTACCGCCAATAACCGGTGCAACCACGTCGACACGGTATCCGACGGAATTACCTCGTGGTTGCTACCATGAAACAAGACGCGCGCGCCAACCCGGCCAAGCGCCCACCAACTTTGTTCGGGCTCTCCAGCCTTTTCCAGCCGTTTCAACAGCCATTCACCAAGCTGAGTTTTATCTGCGACAGGCAAACGCTCAAGACCCGCGGCCAAGCGCACCATATCTTCGTACCCACGCGTCATCAATTGTTTGGCGACGCCCGCTTGTCGAGCCGTGGCGGGGTTTATAAATTTAGCAACGTCGCCGAACAAGCGCTGCTGAGCCTCGACCTGCAATCCTCCCGCCACGCGCCGCCACAAGGTCCACCACTCTGTCCAATTTTGTTTCTCATTGACAAACTGGAGTCCGTCACCATACCACTTCCATATTTGCTCAACCCGCCAATCATCGAGCGGATACCCAAAACCAGGCCGCAGACAAAAACCGACCAAGCTAAACCACAAACGTTCATGCTGCTCGCTTCGCCGCCGATATTTTCCACCCTCCAGCAGCGCATTGAAAAGCTCGCGCAGTAATGGTGTGCGCCAATCGGCTCGGGGCGCGCCCAGGATTTTTTCCAGATCGGCACGTAGGGTTTTCACCGCTTGCGGATCAACGTCCCTGGATTTCGCTCCAAAAACCGCCTGAATCTTTTCTAGGGCTTGCGGTAGTTGATTCGGCAACTCCCCTCCACCGATCGTTGGGGCAGTTTTTCTTATTTGAAACTCCACATCCCAGCGCTGATTCAAATCCGCCTTCGCCACGCATTGCAAGCGCAAGGTGCCGACTTCAGTGTAGGTCGCCACCAACTGCACGACGACTTCCACTCGTTGATCACCGGCGAACGCGACAGCCAGCGGCGGCAGCCCATGAAAACGGTCATCGTCAAGTTCGACGATGTCGCCGGGGCGATAATCGGCGTCCGTGCTATTCGACATCAGATGGAAACGTACCGGCTGGCCGATCCGTAGCGCAAATTGCCGGGCGGTCAATGTGACTTCCCGCCCCTCCTCGCTACCTTTGGGCAAGATACAGATGCCAGGTTTGGTAAATCGAGCTCCCGCATCGTTAACGGTGTCTACCAGTAAAAAATAGCCCCTGGCCGCGCCACCGCCGATTTTTAGTTTTTGCTCGCGCCGGGCGATCGCATACGCGACAGCACCGTAGGCCACTGCCAATTCCGGATCAAGGTTTTCTAATTGTACTGGTGGCTCACGGCGCCAATGTCCCAACAACTCTAGCGCGCGGGTAACGAGCGCAGGGCTACGGAATAAACCACCATTCAAGAGCAGCGCATCAGGCACGATCAAGCCGTCTACTACCTCGCTGGGACCAGCGAACTCCGCCCCCTCGCCGGTACCAGTCAACGCTGCTCTCGCGCTTCGGGCATGCGCCTTAAGAAAAGCGGCGATATGTTTGCTAATCGCGGGCTCCGGGGCGTACGGTAAACCGAACTCCACCATTCCGCTTCGTTTTTTGTCCGGCAACTCCTCGATTCCGGACAGTGGGAAGAATCCGTCTAGCGCGATGCGTCGCACTTCGTCACGGGTAAGAAAACTGCTTCGAGCTCCGCCTATGAGTTTCGAGCCACTGCCCAGCAAAGTGACGGCGAATTGTTCCGGAGCGGCATCCGCCAACAGACGTTCTTTTGCTACCCGGCATTGTTCGAGTAATTGCGACAAATCACCCGCCGACAGCTTCTTATCACCCCCGGTTAACCGTGTTTCGGCTAGACGCGCGAGCGCTAGATCGATGTTGTCGCCGCCCAGCATCAAGTGATCGCCCACGCCGATCCGAGTGAGTTTTGGATCGCCTTCACCGTGGTCGATACGAATCAATGTCAAGTCGGTGGTGCCTCCACCGACGTCGCAGACCAGCAAAAGACGACAACCCGCCAGACTGACTGCGACTTTGCCGTCATGCCGACGTAACCAGTCATAACAAACCGCCTGAGGCTCTTCCAGTAAGCGTACATCCACCAAGCCGGCGGACTTGGCGGCCTCCAGGGTCAGCGCACGCGCCGATTCATCGAATGACGCCGGTACCGTGATCACCACGTTCTGCCTGGACAACGGCGCCTGGGGAAAATGTTGATCCCATGCGCTACGAACATACTGCAGATAGCTGGCACTCGCGGCCACCGGAGAAACCTTGAACACCGACTCGTCGCTACCCCACGGCAAAATGGCCGCAGCCGGATCGACAGCATTATGCGACAACCAGCTCTTGGCGCTAGTCACCAGCCGGCCGTGAGACTTGGCACCGAGCAATCGCGCCGCTTCCCCAAGCACCGCCCCATCGGGGGCCGTTAAAAAACCGCTATCGGCATTAAGCTCGCCAAACGCCGGGTGATATCGCACCGACGGCAACAAAGGCTTGGAATCGACTTCACCTGGCGCAATCAATTGAGGTATTTCGAACAGACGGATGGTCTTGTGCGGGTCTTCGGCCTCGGCGTAAGCAACCACGGTGTGGGTAGTACCTAAGTCGATACCGACCGAATATTGGGTATTATTTTTCAAAGCGGAATCACGGACACGATTGAATTGCATCCATTGTATGCCAGATGCCGGCAATCTCGCCGAAGAAGAGGATTGGCGCCGGCACAATGAAACCTGTAATCAAGTTTGCCAACGTCAACTGCTCGCGAGTAACAACGGATGGTTACCGCCTTCAGGAATCACGAGTCCACAAGCAAAGTTTTCGCGAATTACCCGGTAACACCCGACAGAAACGGCACAAAAGTGACGCGTTCGATCACTTCGTCCAAATAACCTTCGTCGGTACGCACAATACGATGCAAATACTGCTTCCCCTCTTGACCGACCGGTATCACCAGCACCCCCCCGACCGCCAACTGTTGCAATAGAGCTTCCGGCACTTCGGCGGGAGCCGCCGCAGCCAAGATGCCCTCGAACGGCGCATGTTCGGGCCAGCCCCATCCACCATCGGTATGCTTGAAACCGACAGTCTTGATGTTCAACTCCCATAAGGTATCGCGTGCTTTTTTCATCAAAGGAGCAATTCGCTCAACGGTGTAAACCTGACTGACCAGTTTGGCGAGGATAGCCGTCTGGTAACCGCAACCGGTACCGATCTCCAAAACCTTGGCGGGAACAGCGGATTGCAGCAGTAACTCAGTCATTTTAGCGACGATGTACGGCTGGGAGATCGTTTGATTGTGCCCAATCGGCAATGCGGTATCTTCGTAAGCGCGACTCTCTAAAGCCTCGTCGACGAAAATATGGCGGGGAGTGTCGGCCATGACTGCCAACACTTTGTTATCGGAAATTCCTTGCTGGCGTAGCCGGGAGATCATACGCTCGCGGGTGCGCCGCGAGGTCATACCGATGCCTTGTATTCGTCGACTCATACTTATGCGTCCAATGCCAGCCAGTCGCGCAGTCCCTCCAAACGCTCGTAGCGAGTTAAATCCAGCTGTAGCGGAGTGACAGACACATAGCCATTCTTAATGGCATCAAAGTCGGTTCCGGGACCGGCGTCCTGCTCGGCGCCAGGCGGCCCCACCCAATAGATAGTTTGGCCCCGCGGGTCAGAGCCGCGAATGACCGCCTCGGCTTTATGCCGCTGCCCAAGCCGCGTACACAAGAAACCCTTAATTTCGGAAAGCGGCAAATCGGGCACGTTGACATTCAACAAGGTGTCCTCCGGCAAAGGCCGAAGTTGCATTTTGTTTAGCAAAGTCACCGCTACTTGGGCAGCCGTATCGAAATGCTTGGCATTGTGCCCAACCAATGAGATAGCCACCGCCGGCAGTCCGAGAAAACGTCCCTCGGTAGCGGCGGCGACTGTCCCCGAGTAAATCACGTCATCCCCCAGGTTTGCACCGTGATTGATGCCGGCGAAGACCATATCGGGTTCATCCGCCAACAATCCGGTAATGGCTAGATGCACGCAATCGGTAGGCGTCCCATCAACCCGAACGAAACCGTTCTCGCACACGGTCGCCCTAAGCGGCATATCCAACGTCAACGAATTACTGGCGGCGCTACGGTTCTTATCGGGGGCGACTACCGAAACCTTGGCGAATGGTCTGAGAGCTGCGGCCAAGGTATTGATGCCCTGCGCCAAATAGCCGTCGTCGTTGCTGATCAGAATATGCATGTCGCGATAAAACGCTTTAAAATTGCCGCATGTTAGCAAAAAAACCGCAAATCCAGCAGCTTACGTGACAAAAAAAACCACAACGCCTGAAGAGACCACGCTTTTTCGCGAGGCCGTCGGCAAGGTCAAAGAAATCAAAGCCGACACGGTCATTTTACGACCCAATAAGAGCCCGCCTCCCAGGCCGAAACCTAAATTGCCAGAGATTGTCGATCCTTTGGAAATACCGTTGGACGATGTACCTTCCCGTTTATTTCAAGAAGACCAAATGCTATTCGCCGTGCCGGGCGTACAAAAGAACGTATTAAAAAAACTACGTAAGGGGCATTACGACCTAGACGCCGAAATCGATCTGCACGGCCTAAGTAGTCGCTCGGCGCAAAGCCAGCTATTGAACTTTTTACACCGTTGCGTTGAAAAAGGCTGTCGCTGCTTATTGATTATTCACGGCAAAGGCTACAATTCGCCGGATCAACTGCCAGTTTTAAAAAACGACATCAATATTTGGCTACGTCAGCACCGAGACGTATTAGCTTTCTGTTCCGCACCCAGAAGTCACGGTGGCGCGGGCGCGCTACTGGTGTTGTTGCGGCTATCCGATAAATTCGCCGACAAGGATGACGACCTTTAAAACCAAACGCGCTGGCTACTAAAACCTCAAAGAATCGATTGCTAGCAGAACCGGAACCAGACATAAGCAATATCGATAGCCAAGCAGACCGCTTAAAACCAGCTTCACAGTCATGACATTTAAAGCCTATAACCAGATAAACGATCTTTTTAGAACATAAATATCTACGGGAATCTTCATCAAATGACGATAATCGAGAGCTTCCAAGCTATCGCTGACAAGAATGCCAGAATACTTGTCCTGGGCAGCATACCCGGCATTCGCTCTCTGCAAGATCAGCAATATTATGCTCATCCCAGGAATCAATTCTGGCCGATCATTTGTAAGCTACTAAGCATCAATCCCGATTCGGCTTATGTCGAAAGATTAAACAAACTTACCCTATCGGGCGTCGCATTGTGGGATGTAATGAAGAGATGCCGCCGCCCCGGCAGCATGGATTCCGATATAGACTTTACGAGCGTCGTAATCAATGACTTCGATAGCTTCTTCGAAAGCCACGGCAAAATTGAAGCAATATTATTTAACGGCGCGACTGCCGACAAAATATTCAACAAGCATTACTATAGCAAGGCGTTTACCGAAAAAATTAAGCGCTACCGCTTACCTTCAACTAGCCCAGCCAATGCCGCGATGAGCTTCGAACAGAAACTGGAAAATTGGCGTGTGCTACCTGAACTCCTCAATCGCCCCCTTCAGGAGTCTCAATAGATTAGACCAGCAAGGCCTAAAACTAAAAAAGCCGCGTCGGCTTGGGCCGACACGGCTTTTTTGTTCCTTTCGAAACTAGCTTACTCAGCGGACGCCTGAGCCGGCTCAGGCCGATCAACCAATTCGACATAAGCCATCGGCGCGTCGTCCCCGGGCCTAAACCCGCATTTAATGATGCGCAGATAGCCGCCATTTCTAGATTGATAACGGGGCCCCAGTTCGTTAAACAGTTTAGTAACCACATCACGGTCACGCAGCTTAGAGAAAGCCTGCCTGCGCTTAGCTACTGAATCAATTTTCGAAAGGGTAATCAGAGGTTCAGCAATCATGCGCAACTCTTTGGCTTTCGGCAAAGTAGTTTTAATCAACTCGTGCTTAAACAACGAACAGGCCATATTGCTAAATAGGGCTTTACGGTGGCTACTGTTTTTATTAAGCTGTCTTCCAGATTTACGGTGTCTCATTTTTATGCCTTATATTTCAAATGCCTGATTGTGACTGATCGGCCAAATTCTCTGGCGGCCAGTTTTCAAGCCTCATACCTAGCGACAGACCTTTAATGGCCAAGATATCCTTGATTTCGGTAAGCGATTTTTTTCCCAAGTTAGGGGTGCGCAATAGCTCAACTTCGGTGCGCTGTATAAGATCCCCGATGTAGAAAATATTCTCTGCCTTCAAACAGTTTGCAGACCTTACGGTCAACTCCAGATCGTCTACTGGACGCAATAGGATAGGGTCGAAGGTTTCTTCTTCGATAACAACTTCTTCTTCCACCCTTTCGTTAACTTTCTCGAAGTCAACAAAAACCGACAATTGATCATGGAGAATAGAAGCAGCTAACTTAATAGCCTGCTCTGGATCAACTGTGCCGTTCGTTTCCAGTTCGATTACTAACCGATCCAGGTTCGTGCGCTGCTCAACACGCGTACTCTCGACGTGGTATGCAACCTTAACAATCGGGCTAAATGACGAGTCGACCATCAAAACGCCAACCGGGGCGTCTTCATTTTGTTCCTTTCTAACGCTGGCGGGTACGTAACCGCGACCACGCTCAACCTTAATTTTGACGTTCAGCGCGCATTCCGGTTGCGTGATATTGGCGATCACCAGCTCAGGATTTATGATCTCAACATTATGGGGCAAATCGATGTCGCCAGCCGAAACAGAACCGACTCCTTTCTTGGAGAGAGTCAACGTGACTTCGTCTCGAGAATGCACTACCACCGCAAGCTTTTTCAAATTCAAAATGATGTCGATGACGTCTTCTTGAACTCCTTCCAGCGTAGTAAACTCGTGCAAAACGCCTTCGATCGAGATTTCGGTAACCGCGCAACCGGGTATAGACGACAACATGACACGGCGCAACGCGTTACCCAAAGAATGCCCAAAACCGCGCTCTAAAGGCTCAATAACGATTCTTGAGTGGTTGGCCGTTTCGTTAACAACCTCGACTAGTCTGGGTTTTAAAAGGCCGCCAATAGAACTCTGCATAGATTAAATCCTGGACTTATTTTTTACTTGGAGTAAAGCTCGACAACCAACTGTTCGTTGATGTCCGAACCCAAATCGATACGATCTGGTACGGATTTGAACACACCGCTCATTTCTTTAGCGTTCACTTCTACCCAAGCCGGGAACCCGTATTGTTCAGCGACGACCAACGCATCTTTAATGCGTTGCTGAGTTTTTGACTTTTCCCTGATTTTGATTTGGTCGCCAACCGAGACTTGAAAAGACGGAATGTTGATCAACTTGTCATTCACAATTACTGCTTTGTGAGATACCAGTTGACGGGCCTCAGCGCGGGTAGCCGCGTAACCCATTCTGTAAACCACGTTATCCAAGCGGCTTTCCAGGAAATTCAGCAAGTTCTGACCAGTCGCGCCTTTCTTTTGGTCTGCGGCTTTATAGTAATTTCTAAATTGTTTTTCCAGGACGCCGTAAATTCTGCGCAACCGTTGCTTCGCCCTTAACTGCAGCGCGTAGTCGGAGTTTCTTGTACGTTTAGCGCCATGCTGCCCGGGTCGTTGATCTAACTTACATTTGGCCTCTAGAGATTTACCTCTACTTTTCAAAAATAAATCAGTACCTTCCCTACGGCTCAGTTTACAAGCAGGGCCAAGATATCTTGCCATTGTTTACTCCACTATCCTAAACGCGACGTTTTTTTGGTGGACGGCAGCCATTATGAGGAATGGGAGTGACGTCCACGATGTTTGAAATTTTAAAACCCATGCTGTTAAGCGACCGAACAGCCGACTCTCTTCCGGGTCCGGGCCCCTTAATCATGACATCGAGGTTTTTCATGCCATATTCCTGAGCAACAGCGCCAGCCTTTTCGGCGGCTACCTGAGCAGCGAAGGGTGTACTCTTTCTGGATCCGCGAAAGCCTGAGCCTCCGGACGTCGCCCAAGACAGCGCATTGCCTTTGCGATCAGTTATAGTAACAATAGTGTTGTTGAACGAAGCATGGACATGAGCTATGCCATCAGCGACTTCTTTCTTAACACGCTTTTTTACTCGATTTTGGGTTGCCATCTAACTTGCCTTTCTGGAAATCTTACTTGGTAACTGGTTTTCTAGGACCTTTACGAGTCCTGGCATTGGTTCTGGTTCGCTGCCCTCTGAGAGGCAGCCCACGCCGATGCCTGATCCCGCGATAGCAGCCCAAATCCATCAAACGCTTAATATTCATAGACACTTCACGACGCAAGTCGCCTTCTACAGTCATACCTGAAATGACTTTCCGGATTGCTTCAACTTGTTCTTCGGTCAAGTCTTTAATTTTAACGGTTGGCAACACCCCGATTTGATCGCAGATGTTTCTAGCAGTCTGCCTGCCAATCCCATAAATCGCTGTTAACGCGATCTCCGCATGCTTATGGTCAGCCACGTTAATACCGGCAATACGAGCCATTCAGATACTCCAAACACAGTGCTATTAGGTTAAACGGAGGATTATATCACTCCGAAAAATAAATCACAAAAACAAATTAGCCTTGACGCTGTTTATGACGTCCGTCCTTGCAAATCACGCGGACCACACCATTTCTCTTGATCACTTTACAACTTTTACAGATAGTTTTTATTGAGGCGCGCACTTTCATCGCTGACTCCTAAATTAAGTTAAGACTTTTTCAAATTGGCTTTTTTCATTAATCCTTCGTATTGCTGCGACATCAAATGCGTTTGCATCTGCGATATGAAATCCATCACAACCACGACGATAATCAGCAAAGAAGTACCGCCAAAGGAAAAAGGAACATTCCAATATACAATTAAAAACTCGGGTAACAAGCAAATTAGAGTGATATAAACCGCTCCGATTAATGTCAACCGGGTCATGACTTTATCGATATAGTGCGTTGTGTGCTGGCCTGGCCGGATACCTGGAAGATAAGCCCCGGACTTTTTCAGATTCTCAGCTGTTTCTTTCGAATTGAATACCAACGCTGTGTAGAAAAAACAGAAAAAAACGATAGCAATAGCGTAGCAAAGCACATAAATGGGTTGTCCTGGAGACAACACCGAAGAAATGTCTTGCAACCAGGCAAATCCATCGACGTTTCCGAACCAACCGGCGATAGTGGCTGGAAACAGAATAATGCTGGACGCGAAGATAGGCGGTATCACCCCGGCCATGTTCAACTTTAGAGGAAGAAAGGAGCTTTGACCGCCGTAAACCTTATTCCCTTGCTGACGTTTTGGGTAGTTGATTGTGATACGCCTTTGCCCTCTCTCTACAAAGACGACAATCCCCGTAACTATGATTGCGAGTACGAACAACAGCACGATAAAAGCACCATTCATTTCGCCAGTTCTCGCAAGCTCAAGAGTCCCGCCGATAGCCGACGGCAATCCGGAAACAATACCTGCGAATATAAGCAGGGATATGCCATTACCTATGCCGCGCTCGGTTACTTGCTCGCCTAGCCACATCAAAAATATCGTGCCAGTGACCAGCGTAATTGTGGTTACCACGACGAACCCGATGCCCGGCTGTATAACGACAGCCAAACCGCCTGCCGTCTGGTTCTGTAACGCGACAGAAATCCCTACCGATTGAAACATAGCCAACACTACCGTGCCGTAGCGGGTATACTGAGAAATCTTACGACGACCGGATTCACCCTCTTTCTTTAACTGCTCCATCGCAGGAATGACTATTGTCATCAGCTGCATAATAATAGAGGCTGAAATGTAGGGCATGATCCCTAAGGCGAATAAACTAAGCCGCATCAAAGCCCCGCCAGAGAACATGTTAAACATGTTCAATATAGAACCCGATTGCTGCTCAAACATGGTAGCAAGCGCTTTAGGATCGATGCCTGGCACGGGAATATGAGCACCTACGCGATACACCACGAAAGCACCCAAGACAAACAACAACCGCGATTTTAACTCCGCAAACCGAAACGTGCCGGCTGCCACATCAAACCCTTTCGCACTCACTTTACGCCTCTACTTTGCCGCCAGCAGCTTCGATAGTTGATACCGCACCCGCCGTTACAGCCAACCCTTTAACCGTAAAAACACGATTAACAACGCCAGTGTTCACGACTTTAACTTTTTTTGTGAAAACGGGGACAACGTTGTTCGCAATTAAGACCTGAATATCAACGATCTCATCAGTAAGCGAATTGATTTCTGACAACCTTACTTCAGAGGTAAATTTCTTAAGGTGGGACGTAAATCCGACTTTAGGCAGACGACGCTGCAACGGCATCTGACCGCCCTCGAAGCCAACTTTGTGAAAACCGCCAGCCCGAGCTTTTTGACCTTTATGCCCTCTTCCGCAAGTCTTACCATCAGTACAGCCGATACCCCGGCCCACACGTTTCGCTTTTTTTCTAGCACCTTCGGATGCTTGGATAGTATTTAAAAACATTAGACTTCCTCGACCTTAACCATATACGCGACCTTATTAATCATGCCGCGGTTCTCGGGGGTATCGATGACTCTTACAGTCTGCCTAATTTTCCTCAGCCCAAGCCCTTTCAAACACTCTTGGTGATTTTTCAAGCGACCGTTCTTGCTTTTGGTCATCGTGACGCTCAATACTTTGTCAGACATATACTTATCCTGTTATTTGTTCAACGGATAGGCCACGCTTAGCGGCGATCTGCTTGGCATCTTTCATCGAGGTCAACCCGTTAATAGTCGCTCTAACGACGTTAATCGGGTTACTGGTACCGATGCATTTTGCCAATACATTGTGCACGCCAACCACTTCAAACACAGCTCGCATAGCACCGCCGGCAATAATACCGGTACCCTCCGAAGCCGGTTGCATGTAAACCTTCGCAGCCCCGGTATCTGACATGACGGAATATTGCAACGTGCCGTTAATAAGCGCGACTTTGCGCATGTTCTTTCTGGCTTGCTCCAGCGATTTTTGAATGGCGACCGGAACTTCGCGCGCTTTAGAAACCCCGTAGCCAACACGGCCATCGCCGTCGCCAACCACGGTCAGCGCTGCAAAGCCGAATACCCGTCCGCCTTTCACTACTTTTGCAACCCGCCTTACCGATACGAGTTTTTCCTGTAATCCGTCTGTACTACCTTGAGATGGTGCTGTTGCCATGATAACCCCTTAAAACTTCAGTCCGGCTTCGCGGGCGGCATCAGCAAGTGCCTTTACGCGACCGTGATATTTGAAACCCGAACGGTCAAACGCGACTTCGGTGACACCAGCAGCCAACGCTCTTTCAGCGACTACGCGACCGACTTCAGATGCGGCTTTAATATTGCTCGTGTTAGATAACGCGCTCTTAATATCGCCTTGAACCGTAGAAGCGGCGGCTAATGTGGACCTTCCGTCCGCACTCAAGACTTGCGCATAAATGTGCTGAGAAGTGCGGTGTATTGTTAGCCTATTAACGTTAAGAGCTTTAATTTTAGAGCGTAAGCGCAACGCTCTTTTCATTCTGGATGATTTTTTATCCATCACTTCACCTATTTCTTCTTAGCTTCTTTGCGAGCGACATATTCATCGGCGATTCTCACCCCTTTGCCTTTGTAGGGCTCCGGTGGACGTAACGCTCTAATTTCAGAAGCGACTTGTCCAACTCGTTGTTTATCGCGACCTTTAACCAGTAGCTCCGTTTGAGTTGGCGCCTCGATAGTAATCCCGTCAGGAATCGGATATTCGACTGGGTTGGAATAACCGAGCGCTAGTGTTAGTAGGTTCTCTTTAACCTGAGCCCGATAACCAACACCAACTAAAAGCATTTTTTTAACAAAGCCGTCCGAAACTCCCACGACCATATTGCTAATAGAAGCTCTCGTCGTGCCCGCATGCGCTTTCGCGCCTTTGCAATCGGCATCCCACTTCACTCGGATAAGATTATCCTGCAATTCTAAGTCAACAGCATCGTTCAAAGTAAAGGCTAATTCACCCAGCTTACCTTTAACTAACATGTTTTTTCCGTCCAATTTGATTTCTACACCGGCTGGGACGGTAACCGGCGAATTTGCGACTCGCGACATAACTTACCTCGGAATGATTAGCAAACGGTGCAGATAATTTCGCCGCCGTGACCGATCGCGCGCGCCGCTCTGTCAGTCATAACACCGCTGGATGTAGAAACGATAGCAATGCCCAATCCGCCCAATACTTTTGGCAATTGGTCTTTTGATCGGTAGATACGCAAGCCGGGACGACTAATACGCTTTACATTTTCGATTACAGGGACGCCGTTGTGATATTTTAAATCAACGGTCATTTCGGTATGCGTACCGTTAACCTCGGTTTTATAATCGCTAATGTAGCCTTCTTCCTTCAAAACTTTTGCGATTGCCAATTTAAGTTTCGACGAAGGTACTTTGACGCTTTTTTTGCCAGCCGCTTGACCATTTCTTATCCTGGTCAGCATGTCTGCAATTGGATCTGTCATGCTCATAAATTAATCTCCAAAAACTCTTTTATAACCGGACTTACCAGCTTGCTTTAGTCAAACCAGGAACGTCACCGCGCATGGCGGCTTCCCTTAATTTGTTCCGACCGAGTCCGAATTTACGGTAGAAACCGTGCGGACGACCGGTCAAGTTACAACGGTTGCGTAACCGCGACTTGCTGGAGTCTCTTGGTAGTTTTTGAAGTTGTAATTGAGCAGCCTCTTTTTCGTCAAACGAAGAACCAGGCGAACGAATAATTTCTTTTAACTCTTTTCTTTTTGTGTCGAATTTTTTTATCAAACCAGCGCGCTTCGATTCGCGCGCTATCATGGATTTTTTAGCCATTATCGTTGCGCCTCTAGTTTTTGAATGGAAAATTGAAAAGTTTCAACAGCGCCAAGCCTTCTTCATCTGTTTGCGCCGTTGTCGTAATGCAAATATCCATACCGCGAAGTGCATCGATCTTGTCATAGTCGATTTCGGGGAAAATGATTTGCTCTTTAATACCGAGCGAATAATTTCCACGCCCGTCGAAACTTTTAGAACTCATACCGCGAAAATCGCGAATCCTAGGAATCGATATTGTGATCAAGCGATCTAAAAATTCGTACATGCGATCCGCCCGCAATGTAACCTTACAACCAATCGGCATATCGTCCCTAATTTTGAACCCAGCGATTGATTTTCGAGCCAAAGTAACTACGGCTTTTTGACCTGAAATTTTCTCCATGTCTGCTACAGCGGATTGCAACACTTTTTTATCTGCGATGGCGCCGCCAACGCCCATATTCAGAGTGATTTTGGTCAACTTAGGAACTTGCATAACGCTTTTGTAACCGAACTGGTTCACCAAAGCCGGAACGATTTCCTCTTTGTATTTTTTTTCTAATCTAGCCATTTTTAATTACCCTTAGAGCTCGACGTTCTCGTTTGTAGACTTAAAAAATCTGACTTTCTTTCCATCATCAAGGACTTTAAAGCCGACACGATCGCCTTTCTTTGTTTTTGGGTTATAAAGGGCTACATTTGAAATATGGACCGGCAAATTCTTATCGACGATTCCGCCGGAAACGCCCAAATTCGGATTTCCACGCTGATGTTTCTTTACCACATTTATCCCATCAACCAGAACTTTTTCGTTATCCAGGATTTTCGCAACTTTTCCGAGCTTACCCTTGTCTTTGCCGACGATGACAATTACTTCGTCGCCTTGTTTAATTTTTTGCATCTGTAAACCCTCGCTTATAGGACTTCTGGCGCCAATGAAATAATTTTCATAAACTTTTCACCCCTAAGTTCACGCGTAACAGGTCCAAAGATGCGGGTGCCGATCGGTTGTAGTTGGTTATTCAAAATGACCGCAGCGTTGCCGTCGAAACGGATGACAGAGCCATCGGAACGGCGCACACCTCGTTTGGTGCGCACAACCAACGCGTTATAGACGTCGCCCTTTTTTACGCGAGTTCTTGGCATGGCATCTTTTACACTCACCTTTATAATATCGCCAATTCCGGCGTACCGGCGGTGAGACCCGCCTAGAACTTTGATACACATGACCTTTTTTGCGCCGCTATTATCGGCGACGTCAAGGCTAGTTTGCATCTGAATCATTTTTAAATTCCCAACTTATTTAAATTATTTGCCTGAAGACTCAACTACTTCCAGCAACGTAAAAGATTTCCGCTTTGAAATAGGGCGACACGAGGCTATTGCGACGATGTCTCCCTCTTGGCAGAGGTTATTTTCGTCGTGCACCAGCAACTTAGTCGAGCGTTTTATATATTTACCGTAAACTGGATGCTTAACCAATCGTTCTACTAGAACCGACGCTGTTTTATCCATTTTGTTGCTCACGACGCGTCCCGTTACCTTGCGTACGCTATCTACATTTTCGTTCATATTTAAGCCCGCGCCATTTCGCCAAGAATAGTATTGATCCGCGCGATGTCCCTTCTGACTTGCCTTACTTGGCTGGATTTGGAGAGTTGACCAGTGCCTTTTTGCATCCGCAGGTTGAATTGTTCTCTGGACAGCTCCAGTAGATTTGTCAGGAGTTCGTCTTTTGTTTTGGTTCGTAATTCTGACGCTTTCATTACATTATTGTCCGTGCAGAGAAAGTAGTTTTTACCGGCAATTTCGCGGCCGCTAGCTGAAATGCTTCCCTAGCCATCTCCTCGGAAACACCCTCAATTTCAAACAGCATGGTACCAGGCTTAATTTGAGCGACCCAGTATTCCACGCTACCTTTACCTTTACCCATCCGAACTTCTAATGGCTTTTTGGTGATAGGCTTATCGGGAAAGATTCTGATCCAAATCTTTCCTCCACGTTTTACGTGCCGACTAATCGCCCGACGTGCCGCCTCGATTTGACGGGCCGTCATTCTACCACGACTTAACGCCTTTAAGCCATATTCGCCAAAGCTAACAGACGAACCCCGCAAGGCTGTGCCGTTATTTCTGCCGGTATGTTGTTTTCGAAATTTTGTTCTTTTCGGTTGAAGCATGTCTAATTTACTCCTTCAACTACTTCTTATTTTCGGCATTTAAAGAGGCTGTATGGGCGTCCATATCGAACACCTCACCTTTAAATATCCAGACTTTTATACCGATAATGCCGTAAGTCGTTTTCGCCTCGGCGGTACCGTAATCAATATCGGCTCGCAACGTATGAAGAGGAACTCGACCTTCGCGATACCACTCGGTTCTAGCGATCTCCGCACCATTTAACCGTCCAGCGACTGTAATTTTGATACCCTCGGCACCTAAACGCATTGTGTTCGTAACGGCTCTTTTCATAGCTCGGCGGTACATAATTCGTTTTTCGAGTTGCTGAGCGATACTTTCCGCTACCAAATAAGCATCTAGTTCAGGTTTCCGAATCTCTTCCACATTTAACTGAACCGGAACGCCCATCATTGCGGAAATATTTTGTCGCAAAATATCGATGTCTTCGCCCTTCTTGCCGATAACAATACCAGGCCGCGCAGTATGCACAGTAATGTTCGCGTTGTTCGCCGGACGATTTATCTGAACGCGACTAACTGAAGCGTGCGCAAGCTTTTGTTTTATGTATTCGCGAACCTTAAGATCTTGCAGCAGCAGTACAGGGTAGTTCTGGCTATTTGCGTACCATCTAGAAGTCCAATCTTTTACAATCCCGAGACGAATCCCAGTGGGATGTACTTTTTGTCCCATTTTCTACCTCTATTTCTCTGCTACTTTAATGGTTATATGGCAAGTCCTTTTCAGGATATGGTTTGCACGCCCTTTAGCTCTTGCACTTACGCGTTTTAACGTCCTGCCTTCATTCACGAAGACCGTCGATACTTTCAGCTCGTCGACATCGGCATTTTCGTTATGCTCTGCATTCGCAATTGCCGATTCCAAAACCTTCTTAACAATTGCGGCGGCTTTCTTTGAGCTGAAATTCAACAGGTTTAGCGCTTTTTCAACCGGCAAACCGCGAATCTGATCGCCAACCAATCTTGCCTTCTGAGCAGACAGCGGAGCGTTACTCAATTTTGCTGATACTTCCACATTCACTCCTTATCTCGATTTCTTGTCAGCAATATGGCCCTTGTAGGTTCTCGTTGGCGAAAACTCACCCAACTTGTGACCAACCATATTTTCGGTAATCAAGACCGGCACGTGTAGTTTTCCGTTATGAACCGCTATGGTCAGCCCCAACATCTCAGGACTAATCATCGACCTTCTAGACCAGGTTTTAATCGGTTTCCTATTATTCGTTCGAACCGCTTCGTCTACTTTCTTCAACAAGTGGTGATCGATAAATGGACCTTTTTTAATTGAACGTGGCACGTCAGATACCTCTTATTTTTGCTTACGGCGTCTGACAATCATATTGTCAGTACGTTTGTTTTTGCGCGTTTTATAACCCTTAGTAGGGGTACCCCAGGGTGATACCGGGTGTCTACCACCGGAAGTGCGCCCTTCACCGCCACCATGGGGATGATCGACCGGGTTCATTGCGACACCGCGCACTGTCGGGCGAACACCTCTCCATCTCTTCGCACCGGCTTTCCCTAACGAAATCAAGTTATGTTCGGAGTTAGATACTTCGCCGACGACACCCTTGCAATCTGCGGAGACCTTACGCATCTCACCGGATCGCAGGCGAACTGTAACGTAGGCGCCGTCTTTCGCGACCAATTGCACCGACGTTCCGGCGCTCCGGGCGATTTGAGCTCCTTTACCCGGCCGCAACTCTACGCAGTGCAAAGTCGTGCCAAGTGGCATGTTCCGCAATGGCATGCAATTGCCTGGTTTAACTGGCGTTGTTTCGGCACTCAGTATTTCTTGACCCAGCTCAATGCCTTTGGGCGCGATAATATAGCGGCGCTCACCGTCTTTAAATAGCACCAACGCGATATTCGCAGTCCGATTTGGGTCATATTCGATCCGTTCAACAACAGCCGGAATATCTGTCTTGTTGCGTTTGAAATCTATGATACGGTAGAACTTTTTGTGTCCTCCGCCGATGTGGCGCGTGGTGATTCGCCCCATGTTGTTACGACCGCCAGTGTTCCCTTTTTTGTCCAGTAGTTGCGCAAATGGCTTACCCTTATGCAAATCATTATTTTGTACACGCACTACAAACCGAGAACCTGGAGATGTCGGCTTTGATTTCAGAATAGCCATGCTCTTCTACCGCTCCTAATTAACCTAATTAAAACTTACTATGCCGTTGCCAATTCGATGCTATGACCGGATTCAAGCTTTATATATGCTTTTTTCCAATCAGAGCGTTTACCGATACTGCGTCCAAATCTCTTTATTTTTCCTTTCACGTTCAAAACCCGAACTGATTCGACTTTTACATTGAACATGAGCTCGACCGCCTGCTTTACTTGTAGTTTGCTAGCAGTTTTTTGAACCTTAAAGACGAACTGGTTGTTTTGATCCGCAGCGTTTGTGCTTTTTTCTGAAATGATTGGGGCCTGCAGCACATTTGCTAACTTAATTTTTTGAGCACTCATGCCAATCGCTCCTCAATTTGTTTCAACGCCGCCGCCGTGGCAATGACTTTGTCAGCCGAAACCAAAGACACCGGATCGACGCTGGTCGGTGTTACAACTGCGACATAAGGAATATTCCGGGCAGCAAGAATCAGATTTTCGTTCAAATCCTCAGCCACTACTAGTAGACGTTTGACCTCGATCCCGCTGATTTTTTTTAGGAACTCTTTGGTCTTTGGCACGGCAGGAGTGAGGTCATCGCAAACCGCAAGACGCCCCTGTCTTAAAAGCTCTGAAAAGATTGAGCGTATGCCTACTTTGTACATTTTCTTGTTCAACTTTTGGTCGTACGAACGGGGCTGGGCGGCAAATGTAACACCGCCTGTCCGCCAAATTGGGCTGCGAGTGCTACCAACGCGTGCACGTCCAGTGCCTTTTTGCCGCCACGGCTTAGCGCAGCCTCCGCTCACGTCCGAGCGAGTCTTTTGCGCTTTTGTTCCGGCCCTAGCACCAGCCATGTATTTTGTTACCAGTTGATGCACCAGCGTCTCGTTGTATTCTTGACCGAATACGGCTTCAGAGACATCGAGCGCTTGAGCTGCGTCTCCACCGTTTATTGCAGGTATTTGCAAACTCATAAATTAACCTTATTAACCTTTCTTGACTGCTGGTGTGATGACGACATCACCGCCCTTAGCACCGGGTACAGCGCCTCTAACGAGTATTAACCCCCTTTCAGAGTCAATAGAATGAACCGTCAGGTTTTGTACCGTGGTTTTCACCGCACCCATCTGACCGCACATTTTCTTGCCCTTGAAAACCCGTCCAGGGGTCTGATTCATACCATTCGAACCGGGTACGCGGTGAGATCGCGAGTTACCGTGCGTTGCATCCTGAGTACGGAAGTTATGCCTTTTAACCGTACCGGCAAAACCTTTACCGATACTTGTGCCGGAAACGTCCACTTTTTGTCCGGCTTCAAAAACATTTACGTCCAAAGATGCGCCGGGCGCCAAATCGACACCTTGTTCGTCGCTCAGCCGAAACTCCCACAACCCCCTACCCGCTGTAACGTTGGCAGATGCATAGTGACCGGCCATTGCTCTATTGACTTTCGAAGACTTGATATCGCCCGCAGCAACTTGAACCGCACGATACCCATCTTTTTCGATACTTTTCACTTGTATGACCCTATTCGAGTCAATTTGGAGCACAGTTACTGGTACCGCTGAACCGTCTTCGCAAAAAATCCGGGTCATACCACATTTACGACCAATAAGACCTATTGACATCTGCCAATCCTCAAAATTATTACTTACTGCTTATTTCAGCTTGATTTGTACATCTACGCCAGCCGCCAGATCCAACTTCATCAAGGCATCGACTGTTTTATCGGTTGGCTCGACTATATCAAGCAACCGCTTATAAGTTCTCAACTCGTACTGGTCGCGCGCATCTTTGTTAACGTGGGGCGAAATAAGTACTGTGAATCTTTCTTTTCTAGTAGGCAAAGGAATCGGACCCTTAACTTGGGCGCCAGTCCGCTTCGCTGTCTCTACTATCTCTCCGGCGGATTGATCGATGAGTTTATGATCGAATGCCTTTAATTGGATTCTGATAGTTTGATTTGCCATGGTTAATTACTCGATGATAGAAGCCACGACGCCGGCACCCACGGTGCGACCGCCTTCGCGAATTGCAAAGCGCAGACCATCTTCCATCGCGATCGGTGAGATCAATTTGACGGTGACGGAGATGTTGTCGCCAGGCATCACCATTTCGACGCCTTCCGGCAATTCAACCGCGCCTGTGACATCGGTGGTACGGAAGTAAAATTGCGGCCGATAGCCGTTGAAAAATGGCGTATGACGGCCACCCTCTTCCTTGGACAGCACGTAAATTTCGGCTTTAAAGTGCGAGTGCGGCTTGATGCTGTTCACGTGAGCCAGAACTTGACCGCGTTCGACGTCGTCGCGTTTGGTGCCACGCAACAAGACACCTACGTTGTCGCCCGCTTGGCCTTGATCGAGCAGTTTGCGGAACATTTCTACACCGGTACAGGTGGTTTTCTGCGTGTCGCGAATGCCGACGATCTCGACCTCTTCACCCACTTTAATAATCCCACGCTCTACACGACCGGTAACGACGGTACCGCGGCCTGAAATCGAGAAGACGTCTTCGATCGGCATCAAGAATTTGCCGTCGATCGCGCGCTCTGGTTCAGGGATATAGCTGTCCAGTGCTTCAACCAGCTTGACAACGGATTGCACGCCGATTTCGCTTTGATCGCCTTCCAACGCTTTCAGCGCGGAGCCGATAATGATAGGGGTGTCGTCGCCGGGGAATTCGTATTGATTCAACAATTCGCGAATTTCCATTTCAACCAGCTCGATCAGTTCCGCGTCGTCGACCATGTCGGCTTTATTCAGGAACACCACGATGTACGGAACGCCGACCTGACGAGACAGCAGGATATGCTCGCGGGTTTGCGGCATCGGACCGTCGGCAGCCGAGCAAACCAAAATCGCGCCATCCATTTGAGCGGCGCCGGTAATCATGTTTTTGACGTAGTCGGCGTGCCCCGGGCAGTCTACGTGTGCGTAGTGGCGTGACGCAGACTCGTATTCAACGTGCGAGGTCGAAATAGTAATACCGCGCGCACGCTCTTCTGGCGCATTGTCAATTTGATCGAAAGCTTTTGCTTCACCGCCCTGCAGCTCCGCCATTACTTTCGTCAACGCGGCGGTCAACGTGGTTTTTCCGTGGTCGACGTGACCAATCGTGCCCACGTTTACGTGCGGTTTCTTTCTTTCAAATTTTTCTTTTGCCATGACTCGATACCTGATATTTATAAAAAATTTAAGATACTTTTCTAATAATCGCTTCCGCTATATGCGCAGGTGCTTCGTTATATCTTTCAAACTGCATACTGTAGGTTGCTCTACCTTGCGTGGCCGATCGCAAATCGGTTGCGTAGCCAAACATTTCCGAGAGCGGCACTTCACAACTAATTACCTTACCAGCCGGTACGTCTTCCATGCCGTGAATAACCCCTCTGCGCCGGTTAACGTCACCAACGACTTCCCCCATATAATCCTCTGGAGTGACTACTTCCACTTTCATAATGGGTTCCAGCAATACAGGATTTGCAGCCTTAGCCCCATCCCTGAAACACATAGACCCTGCTATCTTGAAAGCCATTTCATTCGAATCGACATCATGATACGAACCATCGAACAAAGTAACCTTGACGTCCACCATTGGGAAACCAGCGAGTACGCCGTTTTCCATTTGCTCTTGAATACCTTTATCTACCGCAGGGATATACTCTTTAGGAACAGCCCCACCTACAACGCCGTTTACGAACTCATAGCCGCTACCAGCCGCCTTGGGCTCCAACTTGAGCCACACGTGACCGTACTGCCCTTTGCCGCCGGTCTGTCGAATAAATTTACCCTCGCACTCCAAGGACTTACGTATCGTTTCCCTGTACGCCACCTGCGGTGCGCCGACATTAGCTTCGACATTAAATTCGCGCCGCATCCGATCGACAATGATCTCGAGATGAAGCTCCCCCATGCCCGCTATTAGCGTTTGCCCGGATTCCGGATCGGAACTCACACGAAAGGACGGATCTTCCTGCGCCAGTTTTGCCAACGCATTGCCCATCTTATCTTGATCGGCTTTGGTTTTCGGTTCTACCGCAACAGAGATTACCGGCTCAGGAAACTCCATACGCTCCAGCAAAATGGGATGCGCCATATCGCAGAACGTATCACCGGTAGTAACCTCTTTTAATCCGATTACGGCGGCGATGTCGCCGGCTCGAACTTCTCCAATCTCTTCCCGACTATTGGCATGCATTTGGACAATGCGTCCAATTCGTTCACGCTTGCCTTTTGCAACATTCAAAACAGCATCGCCGGATTTTAAAACACCTGAATAAACCCGCAGAAATGTCAGCATCCCAACATACGGGTCGGTGGCGATTTTAAAAGCCAACGCGGAAAAAGATTCGTCGTCAGTCGGCTGACGTATAGCATCTAATTCGTCATTTACATGCCCTACCACAGCATCAATGTCTGAAGGGGATGGCAAATAGTCAATGATACCATCTAATACACACTGAACGCCTTTGTTTTTAAAGGCGGAGCCGCAATACGCCGGAACAATTTTATTATTAAGCGTTTGCGCTCTGATACCTAACTTAATATCCTGATTACTCAACAAGCCTTGCTCAAGATATTTATCCATAAACTCTTCGGACGCCTCAGCAGCCGCTTCAAGCAATTTTTCCCGCCATTCACCAGCTTGAACAACCATGTCGACAGGAATTTCCCCTTGCTGAAATTTCAGCCCCATACTGGTGTCGTCCCAATACACAGCCTTCATTTCAATAAGATCAACAACCCCCTTAAAACCGTCCTCTACACCTATTGGCAGCTGCATGGCCACAGGGTTACTACCTAATCGTCCCTTTATCTGCTCTAATACCCTGTAAAAGTCAGCCCCGGTACGATCCATCTTATTAACGAATGCTAAACGAGGAACGTGGTATTTGTTAGCTTGCCGCCAAACTGTCTCGGACTGAGGCTCCACACCTCCTACCGCACAGAACACCGCACAAGCGCCGTCCAACACCCTAAGAGACCGCTCAACTTCAATCGTAAAGTCAACGTGCCCTGGCGTATCGATAATATTAATTCTGTGCTCGGAATGTTGCTTCCACATTCCAGACCAAAAACACGTTGTCGCCGCTGACGTAATCGTGATGCCCCGCTCTTGCTCTTGAGCCATCCAATCCATTGTCGCGGCGCCGTCATGCACTTCGCCGATCTTATGCGAAACCCCTGTGTAAAACAGAACACGCTCGGTAGTGGTCGTCTTCCCGGCATCAATGTGGGCCATTATGCCTATATTTCGATAACGCTCTATAGGCGTTTTGCGAACCACGTTATCACCCCAAAGGCATCACGAACCTTACCAGCGATAATGAGCGAAAGCCTTGTTCGCTTCGGCCATTCTATGAGTATCTTCTCGCTTCTTAGCCGCCGCGCCACGACCCTCGGACGCATCTAGCAATTCCCCGGCCAGCTTCGCAGCCATGGTCCGCTCGTTACGCTTACGGGCAGCATCAATCAACCAACGCATTGACAACGCCAGTCTACGCGCAGGACGCACTTCCACCGGAACCTGATAGGTTGCCCCTCCTACGCGACGAGACTTTACCTCAACCCTAGGCTGCACATTTTCCAGCGCCTTTGCCACAAGCTCTAGCGACTCTTTATGCCCTTTGTGCTCAATCACATCCAACGCACCATATACAATTTTTTCAGCGACAGACTTTTTGCCGTCCACCATGATCATATTCATGAACTTGGACAACATATCGCTACCAAACCTTGGATCAGGATTGACCGGTCTTTTCGCCGCAACTCTTCTTCTAGACATTGTTTACCAACCTTTATTTCTTAGGCCGCTTAGCGCCATATTTGGAGCGCCCGCACTTTCTATCTTTTACGCCTGAAGTATCCAAGCTTCCTCGAACTACGTGATAACGAACACCGGGCAAGTCTTTGACCCTGCCACCACGAATCAGAACCACGGAGTGCTCTTGTAAATTGTGGCCCTCTCCGCCAATATAACTACTAACCTCGGCACCATTGGTCAATCTAACCCTAGCCACCTTACGCAAGGCCGAATTAGGCTTCTTAGGCGTAGTCGTATAAACACGAGTACACACACCTCGCCTTTGGGGGCAGGCTTCCAATGCCGGAACATTGGTCTTTTCGATTTTTTTAGCACGAGGCTTACGGACCAACTGATTGATCGTGGCCATTCTTAACTACTCCAAATATGCAATGTTAATAAGCAATACAATTAGTCGCCCAACCGAATGGCATTGCTCCACCCAAATCTCTTGGCTGATGTGAGCAGAGCATAATACCTGCAGATCATTGTTAGGTCAAGCTTTTTTACTAGAGCTATTCTATATTCAACGCCTGTTTCAGCGCTTCCTCGACATCGACCACTTCGACTGAAGACATGCCGGAATCCATCCCGCTCGCCAAGTCGGCATGTCGTTTTTTCCGCCTTTGTTCGTGATAGGCCAGACCTGTACCGGCCGGGATTAAACGACCAACAATGACATTTTCTTTTAGGCCGTTCAGACTATCGCTGATGCCTCGCACTGCAGCGTCGGTCAACACTCTTGTGGTCTCTTGGAAAGAGGCGGCGGATATAAACGACTCAGTCGCCAACGATGCCTTAGTGATCCCTAACAACAACGAGTCATAGCTAGCAGGAATTTTCCCTTCTTTTTCCGCCTGTTCGTTAACAATATTGACCAATACGCGCTCTACCTGCTCACCTTTCACAAAATCGGTTTCGCCGGAAGCCGTTATCTCAACTTTCCGGAGCATTTGCCGGATGATGGCTTCGATATGTTTGTCGTTTATTTTTACACCCTGTAGACGGTAAACATCCTGAATTTCCTTAACCAGATAATCAGACAGCTCCTCGATACCTCTCAGACGCAGAATATCGTGCGGCGTCAATTCCCCTTCGGCAATCGTTTCGCCTTTTTCTACAAACTCACCTTCGAACACCGTGATATGACGCCATTTTGGAATGAGCGTTTCATATTGCTCCCCTTCGGCGTCGGTAATGATGACGCGCTGCTTACCCTTCGTCTCCTTACCGAAAGACACCATACCGGTAGCTTCGGCAAGAATGGCCGGATCCTTGGTTTTTCTAGCTTCGAACAAGTCCGCAACCCGCGGTAAACCACCGGTGATATCGCGGGTTTTACTGGATTCTTGCGGAATCCGGGCCAATACGTCACCAACCTTTACTTCACCACCATCCTTAACCCCGACAATTGCGCCGGCGGGCAAGAAATATTGAGCCGGAATATCGGTTCCAGGTAAGTTAATTTGTCCACCTTGTTCGTCTATCAACCGTACCATGGGGCGCAGCTCTTTACCGGCCGCACTTCGTTGCTTAGGATCGGTTACCACACGCGATGTAAGCCCGGTGACTTCGTCCGACTGCTCTTGAACGGTGATACCGTCGATAAAATCGATCAACTGAATGAAGCCATCCACTTCGGTGATAACTGGATGAGTGTGCGGGTCCCAGTTGACGATAATGTCACCGGCACTGACACGTCCGCCGTCGTCGACCGAAAGTACCGCGCCATACGGAATCTTATAGCGTTCTCTTTCACGGCCATAATCGTCCATCACGCCAACTTCGCCGGAACGGGATACCGCGACCAAGTTGTTTTCTCGGTTTCTAACGGTCTTCAGGTTATTCAGTTTTGCGGTACCGCTGGATTTAACTTGAACATTGCTGACAGCCGCCGACCTGGAGGCCGCGCCACCAATATGGAAGGTCCTCATCGTCAACTGAGTACCCGGCTCACCGATCGATTGAGCCGCGACGACACCAATGGCCTCGCCGCTATTGACCAGATGCCCACGTCCCAAATCGCGGCCGTAACATTTGGCGCAAACGCCCACCCGAGATTCGCAAGTAATAACCGACCGAACCAGCATTTTATCAACGCCGTTTTCCTCCAAAACGGTCACCAGGTTCTCATCGATCATCGTACCCGCCGGGATCAACACTTTTGAACCGGAAGCGTCGGTCACATCGACTGCTGCCACGCGGCCCAATACCCGATCGACCAGCGGCTCGACCACATCGCCGCCTTCGATGATCGGCGTCATGGTCAGACCGTTTTGGGTCCCACAATCCAGCTCGGCAATCACCAGATCCTGCGCCACGTCAACCAGACGTCGAGTTAGATAACCGGAGTTAGCGGTTTTTAACGCCGTATCCGCCAAACCTTTACGAGCACCGTGCGTCGAGATGAAATACTGCAATACGTCCAGACCTTCCCGGAAGTTCGCTGTAATTGGCGTTTCGATGATCGAACCGTCCGGCTTAGCCATCAATCCGCGCATCCCCGCCAATTGGCGAATCTGCGCCGCTGAACCCCGCGCGCCAGATTCGGCCATCATGAAGATCGAGTTAAACGATTTTTGTTTGACGTTATTACCTTTGGCGTCGACCACTTCGTCTTCACCCAAGCCTTCCATCATCACTTTCGCAACTTGATCGTTTGCCCGCGACCAAATATCGACGACCTTGTTGTATCGCTCGCCGTCGGTCACTAACCCTGACGCATATTGATTCTGGATTTCGTTAACCTCGGCCTCGGCGGAACGAATGATATCGGCTTTTTTAGCCGGAATTTCCATGTCTTCGATACCGAACGAAACACCCGCTCTCGTTGCGTATTTGAAACCCAAATACATGATTTGGTCGGCGAGAATGACTGTTTCTTTTATACCTAAGTAGCGGTAGCTATAGTTGATCAACCTCGAAATGTTTTTCTTGGTCATATCAACGTTGATCAGCTCATACGGCATGCCATCTGGAGCAATCTCCCAGATCAGGGCACGCCCCACCGTTGTTTGTTTACGACTGGTGATGCTTTCCCACTCACCGTCAGCGTTTTTAAGTTTTTCAGTAATCCTGACCTGAACCTTGGTTTGCAACTCCACTGTCTTGGCATCCAAGGCTTTCATAACCTCGGCCAAATCGGTGAATATGCTGCCTTCTCCGACCGCATTGACTTTTTCACGGCTGATGTAATAGAGGCCCAAAACCACGTCTTGCGACGGGTTGATCACCGGCTCTCCGTTTGCGGGCGACAAGATGTTGTTGGTCGCCATCATTAAGGTACGAGCTTCTAACTGCGCCTCGATCGACAACGGAATATGCACAGCCATTTGGTCGCCGTCGAAGTCGGCGTTGAACGCACTACACACCAACGGGTGCAGTTGGATCGCCTTGCCTTCGATTAGGGTCGGCTCGAATGCTTGGATGCCCAAACGATGCAGCGTTGGCGCACGGTTCAGTAGCACCGGATGCTCACGGATGACCTCTTCGAGGATATCCCACACCTCAGCGCCTTCGCGCTCGACCATTTTTTTAGCGGCTTTAATCGTGGTCGCCAATCCGCGCAGTTGCAGCTTGCTGAATATAAACGGCTTGAACAACTCCAAGGCCATTTTTTTCGGCAGACCGCATTGGTGCAATCTCAGGGTTGGACCGACCACGATTACCGAACGCCCCGAATAGTCGACCCGTTTGCCCAACAGATTTTGGCGGAAACGACCTTGCTTGCCCTTGATCATATCGGCCAGCGATTTCAGCGGGCGCCGGTTGCTACCGGTAATGGCCCGGCCGCGACGGCCGTTATCCAGCAAGGCATCGACGGCTTCTTGCAGCATTCGTTTTTCGTTGCGAACAATGATGTCCGGGGCGTTCAGGTCCAATAACCGAGTCAAACGGTTATTGCGGTTGATGACGCGGCGGTACAGATCGTTCAAGTCGGAGGTCGCGAAACGGCCACCGTCCAACGGCACCAGCGGACGCAATTCGGGCGGAAGCACCGGCAGCACGGTCATAATCATCCATTCCGGACGATTGTTGGACGCCAGCAGAGAATCGATGACCTTCAGCCGTTTAGAATACTTTTTAATCTTGGTGTCGGAGTTGGTCGAATTGATCTCTTCCTTCAACTTGTTGATTTCATCTTTCAAGTCGATGGATTTCAACAGATCATAAATCGCCTCGGCGCCCATTTTGGCGACAAAATCATCACCGTGTTCTTCCATCGCATTCAAATACTCTTCGTCGGTCAACAACTGACCTTTTTCCAACGGCGACATACCGGGATCGGTGACGACGAATGTCTCGAAATACAACACGCGCTCGATCGACCGCAGAGTCATGTCTAGCAGCAACGCGATACGCGACGGGAGAGACTTCAAGAACCAAATGTGAGCGACCGGGCTGGCCAGATCGATGTGTCCCATCCGTTCGCGACGAACCTTGGATAGCGTTACTTCGACCCCGCACTTTTCGCAAATTACACCGCGGTGCTTTAAGCGCTTGTATTTACCGCACAAACATTCGTAGTCGCTGATAGGACCAAAGATTTTGGCGCAAAACAAACCATCACGCTCAGGCTTAAACGTGCGGTAATTAATCGTTTCGGGCTTTTTCACTTCGCCATACGACCACGAGCGAATCATGTCGGGAGAAGCCAAACCAATGCGGATAGCGTCGAAATCTTCGGTGCGACCTTGACGTTTTAAAAAATTCATTAAATCTTTCAAGAGCTTATCCTCTCTAATTGTTATCCGATGTTGTCCAGAACCAAATCCAGAGCCCGATTACTCTTGTTCCATTTCAATATTGACGCCAAGCGAACGTATTTCCTTGACCAAAACGTTGAAGGATTCCGGCATTCCCGCTTCCATTGAATGGTTTCCGTCGACAATGTTTTTATACATTCGGGTACGGCCTGTAACGTCGTCGGATTTCACGGTCAACATTTCCTGTAGGGTATAAGCGGCGCCATAAGCCTCCAAGGCCCACACCTCCATCTCCCCAAAACGCTGGCCGCCGAATTGCGCCTTTCCGCCCAGCGGTTGCTGAGTGACCAAGCTATATGGCCCCGTGGAACGCGCGTGCATTTTGTCATCCACCAAGTGGTTCAATTTGAGCATGTACATGTAGCCGACGGTGACTTCACGCTCGAACGGTTCACCGGTTAACCCGTCGTAAAGCCGAGTTTGTCCGTGTTCAGGCAGATCGGCCAGACGCAACATTTCCCGGATATCATCCTCGGATGCGCCGTCGAAAACCGGGGTTGCCATCGGGACGCCACCAACTAAATTGGCCGCCAACTCCAGCACCTCTTTATCGGAGAACGAATCCAAATCTTCCTTCCGTCCGCTGCAGTTGTAGATTTTTTCGAGATAACCGCGAATTTCAACAACTTTGGCCTGAGCTTCCAGCATTTTGCCGATTTTGATGCCCAAGCCTTTCGAGGCCCAACCCAAATGGGTTTCCAACACCTGCCCGACGTTCATCCGCGAAGGTACGCCCAACGGATTCAGCAGGATATCGATCGGATTACCGTCCGCCGTGTAAGGCATGTCTTCGATCGGCACGATTTGGGAGATAACCCCTTTATTTCCATGTCGACCCGCCATCTTGTCGCCGGGCTGAATACGCTTCTTGACCGCCAAATAAACCTTGACCATCTTCAGCACGCCAGGCGCCAAATCGTCGCCCATCGTGATTTTTTTCTTTTTCTGTTCGAAACGTTCGTCGAATTCCTTGCGTTGTTGCTCGATATGCTCGGCGATCGTTTCCAATTGAACGTTGATATCCTCGTCTTGGGTTTTGATTTTCATCAACTCCGAAGGGACCAAACTATCCAGATACTCGCGAACGATATCCTCGCCTTTTTTCAGACCATTCGGACCTTTTTCAGCTTTCTTACCAACTAACATCGCTTTGACCCGCGCGAAAATATCGTGCTCGACAATTTTCAGCTGATCGTCCAAATCCTTCCGATAACGCTTGATTTCGGCTTCTTCGATTTCCAGAGCGCGCTTATCTTTCTTGACACCGTCGCGAGTAAATACCTGCACGTCGATAACGGTACCCCTTACGTTGCCAGGCACCCGTAACGAGGTGTCTTTAACGTCGGCGGCTTTTTCGCCGAAAATAGCCCGTAACAGTTTTTCTTCCGGCGTCAGTTGAGTCTCGCCCTTGGGCGTAACTTTTCCGACCAGGATGTCGCCACCCTTGACTTCGGCACCGACGTAAACGATACCAGACTCGTCCAACTTGGATAACGCTTCCTCGCTGACATTCGGGATATCGGCGGTAATCTCCTCCGGAGCGTGCTTCGTCTCCCTGGCGACGCAAGTTTTCTCTTCGATATGGATTGTCGTGAAACGATCTTCCTTAACCACGCGCTCGGAGACCAGAATCGAGTCTTCAAAGTTGTAGCCGTTCCAAGGCATGAAGGCGATCAGCATGTTTTGCCCCAAAGCCAACTCGCCCAAGTCGGTAGAAGGACCGTCGGCGAGGATGTCGCCCTTGTTAACGATATCGCCCAATTTAACCAGCGGCTTCTGATTAATGCAGGTGTTTTGGTTAGACCGGGTGTATTTAATCAGGTTGTAAATATCGACACCCGGTACGCCGGCGACCGTTTCATTATCGTTGGCTCGCACCACGATCCTGGCCGCGTCAACCGCTTCGATACGACCGCCACGGGTCGCCACAACAGTTACGCCGGAATCTTTGGCGACGACACGCTCCATACCGGTACCAACCAGCGGTTTCTCCGCTCGTAAGGTCGGAACCGCTTGCCGTTGCATGTTGGAGCCCATCAACGCCCGGTTAGCGTCGTCGTGTTCCAAGAATGGAATAATCGATGCCGCGACCGAAACGATTTGTTTGGAGGACACGTCCATATATTGCACGGTCTCTGACGAAGCTAACGTAAATTCGTCTTTGTAGCGGCAGGATACCAAGCCTTCGACCAATTTACCGTGTTCGTCTACCGCGACACTGGACTGCGCAATCACATACTCGCCTTCCTCGATAGCCGAAATATAATCGACTTGATCGGTCACCATACCGTTGACTACTTTCCGGTACGGCGTTTCAAGAAAGCCGTATTCGTTAGTCCTGGCGTAGACCGACAACGAGTTGATCAAACCGATATTTGGTCCCTCCGGCGTTTCGATCGGACAAACCCGACCGTAGTGCGTGGTATGAACGTCGCGAACCTCGAAACCGGCACGCTCCCTGGCCAAACCGCCTGGACCCAACGCGGAGACCCTGCGCTTGTGGGTCACTTGCGACAATGGATTGTTTTGATCCATAAACTGCGACAATTGGCTGGAGCCGAAAAACTCTTTCACTGCGGCAGACACAGGCTTAGCGTTAATAATTTCTTGCGGCATCAGCCCTTCGGAATCAGCCAGAGTTAAGCGTTCTCGAACTGCTCGCTCGACTCGCACCAATCCGATCCGAAATTGGTTTTCAATCATTTCGCCCACGGACCGTACCCGGCGATTACCTAAATGATCGATGTCATCGACAATGCCGTTTCCGTTGCGGATTTTGATCAACTCCTTCAATACGTCGATGATGTCTTCCTTGCTCAACGTGCCCGTACCGATGATTTCCTCTCGGCCCAAGCGCCGATTAAACTTCATCCGGCCGACTGCCGACAAATCGTAACGCTCGTCGGTGAAAAACAGGTTCTCGAACAGGTTTTCGGCGGATTCGACCGTGGGCGGTTCACCTGGGCGCATCATCCGGTAAATTTCTACCAAGGCCTCCAAGCGATTGGTTGTCGTATCCAGGCGCATCGAGTTGGAAATATATGGGCCCCGATCCAAATCGTTTACGTACAAGGTGTTGATCTCGCTGACACCGGCATCGATCAGTTTTTGCAACAGGTTTTCGGTCAATTCGTCGTTAACGCTGGCTAACAATTCGCCAGTGGCTGTATCCACAACGTTGTGCCCAAGAATCTTCCCGAACAAATAATCGCGTGGCACCTCGATCTCGGTGACGCCGGATTTTTCGAGTTGGCGAACGTGTTTCGCGGTGATGCGCCGACCTTCTTCGATCAGCACTTTACCGTCATGCTTTATGTCAAACACCGCCATTTCGCCACGCAGCCGTTCCGGAATCACGTGGAACATGAATTTGTCGGCAGTCAACGAAAACTTATTGGTGTCGAAGAAAATTTGAATCATTTCTTCGTTGTCGTAACCCAAGGCGCGCAGCAAGATCGTTGCCGGAATCTTTCTGCGGCGGTCGATACGCACATAAACCGCGTCTTTGTGGTCGAACTCGAAATCCAACCAAGAGCCGCGATACGGAATCACTCGAGCGTTAAACAGCAATTTACCGGAAGAGTGAGTCTTACCCTTATCGTGATCGAAAAACACCCCAGGCGAACGATGTAATTGCGACACGATGACGCGCTCAGTTCCATTGATAACGAACGTGCCGTTTTCAGTCATCAACGGTAACTCACCCATGTAGACTTCTTGCTCGCGAATATCTTTTACGACTTTGGTATTGGCAGGGGCGTCCTTGTCGTAAATCACCAAGCGCACCATTACGCGCAATGGCGCGGAGAAAGTGGCCCCCCGCTGCTGACACTCTCTGACGTCGAACGCCGGCTCACCTAAACGATACTTGACATATTCCAGAACCGCGTATCCTGAGTGGCTAACCACCGGAAATACACTCGAAAATGCAGCATGTAATCCTTGATTGCGTCTTTTTTCTGGGTCCGCGCCCAACTGCAAAAAATTTGCGTAAGAATCAATCTGTGTTGCTAAGAGATAGGGAACTTCGAGTACTTCCGAACCTTTCCCAAAATTATTACGGATGCGCTTTTTTTCGGTAAAAGAATAGGCCATATTGCTTCTATACCTTCGTCGTCAGGGATGATTTACTACCGTTTGTTTGACAAACAGTAAAAGGCCGGCGGTAAAATACCGCCAGCCCGGTTTGCTGGGCATTCGCTGCCCAAGGTGCTGTCGAAATAATTATTTAATTTCGACAGTTGCGCCTGCGTCTTCCAGTTCTTTCTTGGCGGCTTCTGCTTCTGCTTTGTTCACAGCTTCTTTGACAGTCGTAGGTGCACCTTCGACAGCGTCTTTTGCTTCTTTCAAGCCCAAACCGGTCAATCCGCGTACAGCTTTAATGACCGCGACTTTGTTTTCACCGAAGCCGGTCAAAATTACATCAAATTCGGTTTGTTCTTCGACAACCGCCGCCGCAGCAGCCGGAGCAGCTACCGCGACTGCAGCAGCCGCGGATACGCCAAATTTTTCTTCCATTGCAGAAATCAAATCAACGATTTCCATGACAGTCATGTTCGCGACTGCTTCCAAAATATCTTCTTTTGAGATTGCCATTCTTAATTCCTCTAAATTTAATACTAATTAACTGGTTAAGGCGATAGTTATGCCGCTTCTCTCTCGTCTCTGAGAGCCGCCAAGGTTCTGGCGAGTTTCTCGACGGGGGCTTTCATGACCGACATCAGCATACTGATGCCCTGATCACGAGTCGGCAGTCTGGCCAAGCGCTCCAGTTCGGAACCATCAAATGCTTGACCACCGATCGCAACAACCTTCGCAACCAGTTTATTGTTTTCTTTCGCGAAATCGCTTACCAATCGCGCGGCGGCGCCTGGATCTTCCATTGAAAATGCGAGGATCAGCGGTCCGACCAGACCCTCCTGCATACATTCAAATTCAGTTCCCGCAACAGCACGTTTAGCCAATGTGTTCTTGACTACTCGCAAGTAAACGCCCGTTTCTCTCGCGGTTTTACGCAATTTCGTCAATTGGGTAACGGTCAATCCACGATATTCCGCAGCAACTGCGGAGTGGGCTTTGGCGGCGAATTCAGCAACTTCCTCTACGACAACTTTTTTGCCATCTAAATTGAGTGCCACATTTTTCTCCAATTATTTTCCGATGTGATATCAGAAACAATAAAACGCATCTTTGCGATGCTCCTTACGGTCCCTTTCACCATCGATGGTTCCAGCTTCCGTCTGCGTAGGATGATTAAGCTTTCGCCCCTACGGTCTTTGACGGTTGCCGTTTACCGGCAACCCAAAGTCGTGAATGTGATTAGATATCGACGCTGCTTTGGTCGATAGACAAGCCTGGCCCCATTGTCGAAGACAAGGAAATCTTTTTCAGATAAACCCCTTTCGCGGCGGTCGGCTTTGCTTTTTTAAGGTCGGCAATCAAAAACTCCAGATTTTGTTTAATTGCCACTTCATCGAATGAAACCTTACCGATAGAACAATGAATAATGCCAGCCTTATCCGTCCGGTACCTAACTTGACCCGATTTTGCGTTTTTCACGGCAGTAGCAACATCAGGCGTCACCGTGCCGACCTTCGGATTTGGCATTAAGCCTCTTGGACCCAGGATTTGACCAAGCTGACCGACGACCCGCATCGCGTCGGGAGACGCAATAACCACATCGAAATTCATTTCGCCGCGCTTAACTTGTTCGGCTAAATCGTCCATACCAACGATATCGGCGCCAGCTTCTTTAGCGGCATCGGCATTGGGGCCTTGGGTAAAAACCGCCACTCTCACGGTTTTACCTGTCCCGTGCGGCAACACGGAAGCACCACGAACGTTCTGATCGGATTTTCTAGGGTCGACACCAAGATTAACGCTAATATCGACTGATTCGTCGAATTTGCTATTGGCGAATTCTTTTAACAAACCAATTGCTTCTGAAATACTGTACTGTTTATTTCTAGAAACTTTTTCCTTGATTGCTTTTGCACGTTTAGTGATTTTAGCCATTACACGCCCTCCACATTCAAACCCATGCTACGAGCGCTACCTGCGATTGTTTTAATCGCCCCTTCCATATCGGCCGCATTCAAATCTTCCATTTTAGTTTTCGCGATTTCTTCGAGTTGTTCGCGCGTAACGGTACCAACTTTATTGGAATTCGGCTTACTGCTGCCGCTTTTAATGCCAACCGCTTTTTTAAGCAAAATTGATGCAGGCGGTGTTTTAGTAATAAAGGTGAAGCTCTTGTCGCTGTAAACCGTAATTACAACGGGAAGAGGCAAGCCTTTTTCAACCTCTTGAGTGCGGGCATTAAAAGCCTTACAAAACTCCATGATGTTAACACCGCGCTGACCAAGCGCGGGGCCCACCGGTGGACTTGGATTTGCCTCGCCTGCTTTCACCTGCAGCTTGATGTACGAATCAATTTTTTTTGCCATTTTTCGCTCCTAAACGGGTATTAACGCTTTCCAGCTCCCCAACAAACAAAAATCCCTGCCACCTCGATGACAGGGATTTTCACAAAATCTCAATACAAGAATTAGACTTTTTCAACCTGTCCAAACTCTAACTCAACTGGAGTAGACCTTCCGAAAATCAGGACCGAAACGCGCAAACGGCTTTTTTCATAATTGACTTCTTCGATACTTCCATTGAAGTCCTTGAACGGCCCATCAACGATGCGAACCACCTCACCAACTTCAAACAACACTTTCGGGCGAGGTTTGTTCACACCTTCTTCAACCCTACTCAGTATCGCCATCGCCTCTTTGTCAGAAATCGGCGAAGGTTTATCGGAGGCACCTCCAATAAAACCTAATACACGAGGAACGTTTCTAACCAAATGCCATGTTTCGTCGTTCAACTCCATCTGTACTAGAACATATCCGGGAAAAAACTTACGCTCGCTTTTGCGCTGCTGCCCCATTCGCATTTCAACGACCTCTTCGGTTGGGACCAGAATCTTGCCGAAGTATTCGCTCAAGCCTTCGCGCTTGATTCTTTCTTCCAGGGCCTGTTTGACTTTATTTTCGAAATTCGAATAGGCGTGAACCACATACCAACGTAGCGCCATTTACTTAATCCCCAGATTCATCAAAAGCTGAACACCCCAAAACAGGAACATATCAAGCAACCACAATATCAGACCGACAATAAATACCATCAGGAACACCATCAAAGTGGTCCTGACCGCTTCGTCGCGAGTTGGCCACACGATACGCTTAAATTCCTGCTTGGCCTCAAGCATAAAACCCCAAAACTCTCTACCCTTCGCGGTCGTAAATGAAACCGCAACCGCCCCAGAAATCAATGCAACTAATCCGAGAACGCGGTAGAGAAGCTGGAAATCCGAAAAATAATAAAACGCAACGATGCCCGCTACCATAACAACCAGCGAAAAAGCCAGCTTTACTATATCGCCTACCGAGGTAGCTTCTTCTGCCTGTGCGTTCATTGCTTGACTAAAGATGTAAGTAAGAAAGAAACCCTGGGTGGCAGGCCAGGAGGGACTCGAACCCCCAACTTGCGGTTTTGGAGACCGCTGCTCTACCAATTGAACTACTGACCTATTCCAGAGAACTCATTGTGCAGTCGCCTAAAGGCAATTTATTCGATAATTGAAGCCACGACGCCGGCACCCACGGTGCGACCGCCTTCGCGAATTGCAAAGCGCAGACCGTCTTCCATCGCGATCGGTGAGATCAATTTGACGGTGACGGAGATGTTGTCGCCAGGCATCACCATTTCGACGCCTTCCGGCAATTCAACCGCGCCTGTGACATCGGTGGTACGGAAGTAAAATTGCGGCCGATAGCCGTTGAAAAATGGCGTATGACGACCACCCTCTTCCTTGGACAGCACGTAAATTTCGGCTTTAAAGTGCGAGTGTGGCTTGATGCTGTTCACGTGAGCCAGAACTTGACCGCGTTCGACGTCGTCGCGTTTGGTGCCACGCAACAAGACACCTACGTTGTCGCCCGCTTGGCCTTGATCGAGCAGTTTGCGGAACATTTCTACACCGGTACAGGTGGTTTTCTGCGTGTCGCGAATGCCGACGATCTCGACCTCTTCACCCACTTTAATAATCCCACGCTCTACACGACCGGTAACGACGGTGCCGCGGCCTGAAATCGAGAAGACGTCTTCGATCGGCATCAAGAATTTGCCGTCGATCGCGCGCTCTGGTTCAGGGATATAGCTGTCCAGTGCTTCAACCAGCTTGACGACGGATTGCACGCCGATTTCGCTTTGATCGCCTTCCAACGCTTTCAGCGCGGAGCCGATAATGATAGGGGTGTCGTCGCCGGGGAATTCGTATTGATTCAACAGTTCGCGAATTTCCATTTCAACCAGCTCGATCAGTTCCGCGTCGTCGACCATGTCGGCTTTATTCAGGAACACCACGATGTACGGAACGCCGACCTGACGAGACAGCAGGATATGCTCGCGGGTTTGCGGCATCGGACCGTCGGCGGCCGAGCAAACTAAAATCGCGCCATCCATTTGAGCGGCGCCGGTAATCATGTTTTTGACGTAGTCGGCGTGACCCGGGCAGTCTACGTGTGCGTAGTGGCGTGACGCAGACTCGTATTCAACGTGCGAGGTCGAAATAGTAATACCGCGCGCACGCTCTTCTGGCGCATTGTCAATTTGATCGAAAGCTTTTGCTTCACCGCCTTGCAGCTCCGCCATTACTTTCGTCAACGCGGCGGTCAACGTGGTTTTTCCATGGTCGACGTGACCAATCGTGCCCACGTTTACGTGCGGTTTCTTTCTTTCAAATTTTTCTTTTGCCATTGTAAAAACACCCTACACAAAACAATCAACCAAACTGGAGCTCATAACCGGATTTGAACCGGTGACCTCTTCCTTACCAAGGAAGTGCTCTACCTACTGAGCTATATGAGCAAAATAAACTTCCAGAAAATGGAGCGGGTGATGGGAATCGAACCCACGCAATCAGCTTGGAAGGCTGGAGTTCTACCATTGAACTACACCCGCGTAGCCTTCTAATTTCAAATGAAGTGGTGGAGGGGGGAGGATTCGAACCTCCGAAGGTAGAACCGGCAGATTTACAGTCTGATCCCTTTGGCCGCTCGGGAACCCCTCCTTTACTTAATCAGTCAATTATCCTCGTTTTAAACCTTTCAGTCAATATCTTTTTAAAGCCCGTAGACAAGCTCTTCACCATTAAGCATCCCTTCTATTTTGGCCGAGACAGCATCAAACAACATAGACTGCCTTGATAACACTTCCTTAGAAGGAGAGCTCAGCACATAATCAGCGACACGCTCTCCTATGTCTGGACGCCCGATGCCGAACCTCAACCTAGCAAACTCGTTTGAACCCAAATGCGCGATAATGTCGCGAAGCCCGTTATGCCCCGAATGCCCACCACCCTGCTTGGTTTTAACCACACCCATCGGTAACTCAAGGTCGTCGTGAGCAACCAGCATCGCTTCTCTCGCAAATTTGTAGTACTTTAAAACCTTAGCAACCGAAGACCCGCTTCTGTTCATAAACGTTTGAGGCTTTACCAACACCAGCATCTTATTGCCGATAACCAGCTCCCCAATCTCCGCCTCAAACCCACTTACATTTCGCCAGCGCCCACCAGAACCAAGCAAAAGATGATCGAGAAACAAAAACCCGACATTATGCCGGGTTTTTTCATACTGCCGACCTGGATTACCCAAACCAACCAGCACCTTAATCATCAAAAAACACTGTTATTCCGATTCTTCACCAGAACGAGATTTGACGATTTGTGCAACAGGATGATCATGCTCGGCACCGTGCTGGAGGGCAGCGACCTCAACACCGTTAGGCAATTTGAGATCGGACAAGTGTACGGCCTCGCCAATTTCGACCTTAGCCAAATCGACCTCGATAAACTCAGGCAACGCCGCAGGCAAACAAAGCACCTCAACATCGACCATCGCATGAGTAACAACGCCGCCTTTTTTAACACCAACGGAAACCGCCTCGTTGACAAAGTGCAACGGCACATGAACTTTCAACTTATGCGTTTCATCGATACGCATAAAATCCATGTGAAGAATTTGCGGCTTGGCAGGATGTCTTTGAATCTGCTTCAAAACGGCTTTTTCAGTTTTACCGTCGATTTTCACATCCAACACATGAGAGTAAACAGCCTCATGCTCCAAATGCTTAACAACTTCATTGTGATCCAGCACCAGCATTTGCGGGGAAGCACCAGCACCATAAATAATCGCCGGAACCTTACCGATGCGACGAACCCCTTTCGAAGCACTACTTCCAGCACTTGAGCGAGATTCCGCTACAAATTCAAATACGTTAGCCATTTATTTCTCCAAAAGCAGCACCCCAAAAGGCACTCGCCCAAAAACTAATAAAACCCTAATCCACATAAAGCGAACTAACCGACTCGCCTACGGCGATCCGCCTGATTGTTTCAGCCAGCATCTCCGCCACACTGAGCTGCCGAATCTTATCAACAGCCACCAACTCGTTACTTAACGGAATCGTGTCTGTTACAACCAACTCGTCCAAGACCGAATTTCTGACATTGTCTACAGCCGCCCCGGATAAAACCGGGTGGGTGCAATAGGCCACCACCTTATTCGCTCCGTGCTTTTTCAAAGCATCCGCAGCATGACAAAGAGTACCGGCCGTATCGACCAAATCATCGACCATCACGCAAGTGCGCCCTTCGACATCGCCGATAATATGCATGATTTCGGACACATTCGGCCTAGGCCTACGCTTATCGATGATGGCCAAATCCGCATCACCTAACCGTTTGGCTATAGCCCTCGCCCGAACAACCCCCCCAACATCTGGAGAGACAACAATCAAATTTTCGTACTCTTGCCGCCAAATATCACCCAGAAGAATGGGAGACGCATAGACGTTATCAACGGGAATTGCAAAAAAACCCATTATCTGATCGGCATGCAAATCCACCGTCAATGCTCGATCTGCTCCGGCATTACCTATCATGTCGGCAACCAGCCGAGCCGTGATAGGCACCCTAGCCGAGCGACTGCGACGGTCTTGTCTCGCATAACCGTAATAAGGCATTACCGCCGTAATTCTTGCCGCCGATGCCCTGCGCAAGGCATCGATCATCACCAACAACTCCATCAGGTTTTCGTTGGCTGGCGCGCAAGTAGGCTGGATTACAAAGACATCCCGCCCCCTTACGTTTTCTTCAATTTCTACAAAAATCTCACCATCGCTGAACCGGCCAACACTGGCCATGCCTAACCGCATATTAAGCTTCTTTACAATACCTTCGGACAACGCCTTATTGGCATTACCGGAGAATACCATTACCGAAGCTTCGTGCATTGAAGCATACTCCCAAGAGGCTACATACGAGGATTATGGCTGGGCTGCAAGGATTCGAACCTTGGTATGCGAGGATCAAAACCTCGTGCCTTACCGCTTGGCGACAGCCCAAAAATTAGATTAAACAGATCCGTGTCCGAACATCTTATGAAGCGGGGATTTATTTACCCCCTTGGCCAAATAAACCGACCAATCACCCTTCAAAGCAGAATAAACTTTCTCAGCCGAAAGCCTGCTTTCAAACCGCGCGAACACGCACGCGCCCGTACCAGTCAACTGAGATTCCGCATAACCCGATAAGGCGTCCAATGCATTCGCCACGGGCAGATACAACTCCCTAACCACAGCGAGACAGTCGTTTACGCTATCCCCTGCAATAAAGTCGCTCATTCTGATTGATTTACTATCCCGTGTCAACCTGTCAGCTAAAAAAATTTCCTTCGTGTTCACGTGACAGTCCGGCTTAATGACCACAAACCAGGATTCAGGCAATGTCATTGGCGTTAAGACATCACCCACCCCTTCTCCCCATGCGGAATGCCCGGCAACAAATACCGGCACGTCGGCACCTAAACGCAACCCCAAACACATTAAAGTTTCGGTCGACAAATTCAGCCCCCACAAGGCATTCAGCACCACCAATGTCGTCGCTGCGTCCGAACTGCCTCCACCCAAACCGCCACCCATCGGCAACAGCTTGTCCACCTGAATTCTCACACCGAACTTGCATCCGGTATGTTGCTTTAGCAACAAGGCAGCCCTGACGGTGAGATCGTCTTGCGCCGCCACGCCTGGAATCTCGGTAACCAATTCAACCACGTCTTCGTCAAGCGGATGAAATGTTAACCAATCGCACAAATCGATTAATTGAAATACGGTTTGCAGCAAGTGATAACCGTCAGGTCGCCGACCGGTAATTCTCAACATCAGGTTGAGTTTGGCCGGCGCCGGCCAACGCTCACCCCAACGATTTTCTTGAATTCTCGTCACGACAAATCCCACCGATCCACAAATAACTTTATTCGGGTTTTGTCCCGCTGCACACTCATTTTCCTCGGCAAAGCGACTCGCTCCACCTGAAGCATCTCTTGAAAAATCACTAACCACCCCAACTGAAAAAAACCGCTTGGCTGGACGGTAACCGTAGATTCCGGCTGACTCGCGCCCAACACCCAGAACCGCAACGCACTGATCGGCAGGGAAATACCCAGCCCTTCCTCTACCATCGAGTCAACATCCCCCCGAAGTTCGCGACGCGCCTCACCGTCATCGATCGCAACAACGTCGCCGCTCACGGAAATCCTAACGCGCCCTTGCGCCAATGGCCCAACCAATTCGATTTCATCGACTTGGTTGGAGTGACGCCAATTCACACTAGCCGAAACCGACTCCCGCTCGTCGACAAAGGACAAACGCCCCTCGAAATACCAACGATCTAAAGTTTGCGCCGCACCTGCGTCAGCCAGCCGGTATTCGAGAACCGGCCCCTCCGACAGCGTAGTGCAGCCGGCCAGCAAACCGAGAACGACTAACCACCAAACACGCTGATTCACTACGGCGTAACCTGGAGAAACCGCTTCTTAAACTCAAGTAAATATTCGTCGTCGGGAAATTTCTTGTAAACGCCTTCAAAAAACTCCGTGGCCTCTTTTTGCTCACCCAACGACCACAACACCTCGGCGATATGAGCGGCTATTTCGTTTTCCGCCTGCTTTTCGTAAGCCTTACGCAAATAAACCAAGGCCTGTTCCGGCTTGCCCAATTTGAACTGCAACCATCCATAACTATCGATCACAACCGCCTCATCCGGCTGCAAGACCAGGGCCTTCTCCAAATATTTCTCAGCCTCGCTATAGCGATTTGTCCTGTCTGTTAATGTATAACCCAAGGCATTCAACGCCGCGATATCATCCGGTTTCTTTTCCAAGATCTTTAACAAATCAGCTTCCAGAACATCCAGCTTGTCCAAGCGCTCGGCAACCAGCGCTCTGGCATACAAGACCTCGCGATTGTCAGGCACTTCCTTGAGCGCCTCCGACAACACACCAAACGCTTCGGAGTAATTGCTTTGTTGATTGAAGAGCTCGGCTTTGGCCAGCAACACCCGCAAGCGCCGGTCTGGATACTTGGTCTCCATCCGCCCGATTCGGCTCTCGACTTCATCGAATCGTTTCTGCGCCATCAATAGCGACAAAGCCGCCATGTCGGCGTCAAATGCGTAATTACCCTCACCCACTTTGTCGAACCAGGCAATCGCCTTGTCGGGCCGCTGACGCTCTTGTTCTATCTTTCCCAGATAAAAACTGGCCTGACTTTCCCAATCCGGGTTACTCACGAGTTTTTCTAAATAATTTTCAGCTTTGTCCGATTGATTCTGTTGCAAGTAAATAACCGCCAGCATAAACAGCGTCTCAAGATCGTCAGGCTTATCCTCCAAAACGCTTTGGCATAATTTAATCGCTTCATCGAACCCGCCGGTGTTAATCAACACCTCCAGCAACATTTTCCGCAACTGCTTGTCGTCCGGCGCCTGTTTGACCGCCTTTTCCAAAAACTGCCGGGCTTTGGCCATGTCGCCGGCACGACCGGCTAATTGCGCTTGAAAAATGACTGCTTTATTCCAGTCGGGTTGCAACTCCAGGGCTCTATCGATTTTTTGCTGGGCCAATTCGTTATTCGGCAATAATGAAGCGAACACTGCCTGAACGAACAACAAGCCGGCTTGATCGGGTCGCTGCCTGGCCAATTCGTCCAAAACGTCGTATGCGAACTGTACCCGGCCTTCTTTTTCCAAAATCTTGGCCATTTCCAACATTCCGGCCTCGAAACCGGCCGGATCATCGTTCAGCATCGCATTCAGGTGATCGACAGCCGCACTGCGGTCGCCATTTTTTAACGCCAGCATCACCGCGAATTTTCGGGCACCGAGATTTTTTCCGTCTTTCTCCAGCCAGATCGACAAAGCCTCGCGCGTGCGCCGTTCGTCCTTTAGGAACAAACCGATTTTTACCGCTCGCTCGGCGATTCGCGGATCGTTAACGCGCTTGGCCGCTTGCAGATAGGCATCCATGGCCAAATCGTATTGATTGCGCTGACCGGCCATTTCCGCCGCCATCAGCAAATACAAGACTTCCTCGTCGATCACGGTATTGCGGTTGACTCTAAAATCCAAGCCCTCGGGCTTGACCGCCGCGGCCTCGTTTTCCGCCGGCTGTTCCGGCGCTAACGCGCACCCCGACAAAGCGGAAAGTATTGCGATGCCTATCCATTTATTCATGCAATCATTCGACCCGTTTTTTCAAGAAATATGGCGCCATAGATTACCAGAAAACCGCGCCGAAACGGGGCCGGCTTTGTTTGCATTTGGACAAAAACCGCGCAGTCCTTAAAATAAGATACTTTCAGTGTGCTATTGTTCGCAGCCGATGACATTTCTCGCCGTAGGCATTAACTACAACACCGCGCCGGTAGCCGTCCGGGAACGCCTGTCGTTCCCGACGGACGTCCTGGATTTCACGTTACGGAATCTGCGGAGTCTGCGGGAAATCAACGAGGCAGCCATTCTGTCGACTTGCAACCGTACCGAGTTTTACTGTCAAACCGACAACGATAGCCAAGCACCTTTAATCGAGTGGATCGCCGACACCAAGCAAATTCGGCCGGCGGAGTTTACGCCCTATTTGTACAGCTATAAAGACAGCGAAACCATACGCCACATGTTTCGCGTAGCCTGTGGCCTAGACTCGATGATACTCGGCGAGCCGCAAATTCTCGGCCAAATGAAAACCGCGTACCACGCGGCTTATCAGGCCGGCACGCTGGGCAGGAATCTGAGCAAGTTGTTTCATCACACATTTTCCGCCGCCAAGAAGGTTCGCACCGATACCGCGATCGGCTCCAGTCCGGTATCGGTCGCGTTTGCCGCCGTGCAACTGGCGCAGCAAATCTTCGATAAACTCAGCGAACAAACCGCACTGCTGATCGGCGCCGGCGAAACGATAGAATTGACCGCTAGGCATTTGTATCAGCACGGCATCGGCCGTGTCATCATCGCCAATCGCACCTACGACAAGGCCCACGCCCTGGCAATGCAATTCAACGGCTATGCGATCGCGCTATCGGAACTACCCGACCATCTGGCCGAAGCCGATATCGTCGTCTCCTCCACCGCCAGCCAATTGCCGATTCTAGGTAAGGGCCGGGTCGAGAGCGCCATCAAAAAGCGCAAGCATAAGCCGATGTTCATGGTCGATCTCGCGGTACCCCGCGACATTGAAGCCGAAGTGTCGCAATTGCGCGACGTCTATTTGTACACCGTCGACGACCTGCAAAATACCGTCAACCAAAACATGGACTCGCGCCGCCGGGCCGCAGAGCAGGCCGAGGAAATCATCGACACCCAGGTCGAACACTTCCTGGCCTGGTTACGTTCGCAAGGCGCCCAAGAAACCATTCGCGACTACCGCCGGCAAGCTGAATTGGCGCGCGACGAAGCGTTACAAAAAGCCGTTCAGCAGCTCGGCAACGGCGCATCCGCCGAAGAAGTGTTACAGCGCCTGGCCCACACGCTGACCAATAAACTAATCCACACGCCCTGCGCGCAATTGCGCGAAGCCGGCGCCAACGAGCGCCACGATCTTATCGCCGCCTCGCGCGAAATTTTCAAATTACGTTAACCCTTGATGAAACCCTCGATACAAACCAAACTGGAAAACCTCGGCGAGCGCTTCGAGGAGATCACCGCACTGCTCACTCAACCGGAAGTGCAAAGCAACCAAAACCAATTCCGCAGCCTAAGCCAAGAATACGCCCAACTCGAACCCATCGTTGCCTGCTACAACGCTTATCGGGAAAACGAAGCTAATTTCGAATCGGCCAGGGAAATGGCCAAGGACAGCGACCCGGATTTACGGGAGATGGCCAAGGAGGAAATCGCCTCGACCGAACAACTGAGGGAACAACTCGAACAAGAACTGCAAATCCTGTTGCTACCCAAGGACCCCAACGACAACCGCAATATATTTCTCGAGGTTCGCGCCGGCACCGGCGGCGACGAAGCCGCGATCTTTTCCGGCGATCTGGCGCGCATGTACCAACGCTATGCCGAGCGCCAAGGTTGGAGCGTGGAAATCATCAACGAAAATCGCGGCGAGCACGGCGGCTATAAAGAGGTCATCCTGCGAGTGGCCGGCCAGAACGTGTATTCGCAATTGAAATTCGAGTCCGGCACCCATCGGGTGCAACGCGTGCCGGAAACCGAATCGCAAGGCCGGGTACACACATCGGCTTGCACCGTGGCGATCATGCCGGAAGTCGATAGCGTCGACGAAATCGAGATCAATCCGGCCGATTTGCGCATCGATACCTACCGCGCTTCGGGCGCCGGCGGTCAGCACGTCAACCGCACCGATTCGGCGATCCGGATCACTCATATTCCCACCGGCGTGGTGGTGGAATGCCAGGACGAACGTTCGCAACACAAAAACCGCGCCCGCGCGATGTCGGTACTGCAAGCGCGATTGCTGGCCGCCGAGCAGGAAAAGCAACACGCCGAGCAATCGGAAAGCCGCAAGCTGCAAGTCGGCAGCGGCGACCGTTCCGAGCGCATTCGCACTTACAATTATCCGCAAGGCCGACTCACCGACCACCGCATCAACCTGACCCTCTACAAACTCGAAGACATCATGGAAGGCGCCCTGGATCAAGTTATCCAACCGTTGATCCACGAACACCAAGCAGAACTGCTAACCCAACTGGGCAATGCTTGATAGTACCAAACCTGTCATTGCCCCCGGCGCTACCTCGATAGCAACGCTACTCGAGGCCGGCGAGCGGCAACTGGCAAACACGTCCCCGTCCGCGCGGCTCGATACCGAAGTATTGTTATGTCATTGCTTGCGGCAACCCCACTCGTATTTGCGGGCCTGGCCGGAACGTCACCCGGACTTGCCGCAAACCGAAGAATTCCAGCGCATGCTCGCGCTGAGAAGCCAAGGCCACCCGGTCGCTTATCTACTCGGTCTGCGAGAATTCTGGTCGAGGGAATTTATCGTGACCCCGGACGTGCTGATTCCGCGCCCGGACAGCGAACTGTTGGTGGAACTCAGCCTCGCCGGGCTGGCAAGAGACCGGTCCGCCAAAATACTCGACCTCGGCACCGGCTCGGGAATACTGGCGATCACGCTCGCGGCGGAAAGGCCGTTGAGCACGGTTTTAGCCTGCGACAATTCCAGCCCGGCCTTGGCCGTCGCCGAACGCAACGCGGAACGACTCGCGGTCGACAATGTCCGCTTCGTTGTTTCGGATTGGTTTGCGCAAGTGCCGGAGCGAGACTTCGACCTGATCCTGAGCAATCCACCTTATATCGCCGCGGAAGATCCTCATTTGCAACAAGGCGATGTGCGTTTCGAACCGCGCTCGGCGCTGGTCAGCCAAAAACAGGGTTTGAGCGACATCGAGTCGATCGCCGAACAAGCCGGCCGGCATTTAAAGCCGGGCGGGCGTTTGTTGGTGGAACACGGCTACGACCAAACTGCGCCGGTCCAAGCCATTTTCGACAATCACGGTTACCGGGCAGTCGCTACCCATCGCGACCTCGCCGGCAATCCCCGCGTTACTTCAGGCCTATGGCAACCCCTATGAACAGACCGGAAATCCAACTCCCACGCAAACTCACCAATCAACTGCTGTACTTGGCGCAACAGTCGCCCGAGGCGGAAGTTTGCGGTCTAATCGGCGCCGACGCGGACGGCAAACCCATTAGCTGCTACCCGATCGCCAACGATGCCGAAACACCCGGCACCCGCTTTTTGCTCGACAGCCGCCAACAAATTGCCGCGATGAAGCAGATGCGCGATAAAGGCGAAACACTATTCGCTATCTATCATTCTCATCCCAGCGCTCCGGCCGTCCCGTCGCCGGCCGACATCGAGCAAAGCGGATATCCGACGGCCTTGCAATTGATCGTTTCGTTGAATACCAAGGGCGTATTGGAATTGCGCGCTTTTCAAATTCACAACGGCGTCAGCCGGGAAGCGGTGCTGACGATGACCGAATCCTGAACGGATTATTTGCATTTCAGATTGTATTTCTGGACCCGATAGCGCAAGGTTTCGCGCGTCGTGCCCAACATGCGGGCCGCGGCGGTGACATTTTCGTCGGTCCGGTTCAACACTTCCTGGATCACGAATTTCTCGATGTCCTGCAAACTCAAGCTGCCATCCAGCGGCAAATAAATACCGTCGCCGCGCACGCCCGCCGATGTTTGACCGCCGAGATCCGGTAACTGCAACCATTGTTCCGGAAAATTCTCATCGCTGGCCAACAGCACGCAACGCTCCAACACGTTGCGCAATTCGCGGATATTGCCCGGCCAGTCGTAACGCTTGAGCGCCTGCCAGGCCGTTTCGGAAATATTGCGGACGTTTTTGGCCGACTTGCGATTACTGTCGGCGATGAATATCGGCACCAATTCGTCCAAGTCCTGTTTACGCTCGCGTAACGGCGGCACCCGCAGACTCATCACGTTCAGCCGGTGATACAAATCCCGCCGAAACTGCCCGTCCCTGACCTTTTCGGCCAAATCCAGATTGGTTGCGGCGATGATCTGCACGTCAATGTCGATTTCGGACTCGCCGCCCAAGCGACGAATCCGCAAGTCCTCGACGGCTTTCAACAGTTTGGTTTGCAGATCCAGATCCATCTCGCCGATCTCGTCCAGAAACAAGGTACCGGTATGGGCTTGCTCGAACAGGCCGCGATGGCGCTTCTTGGCGCCGGTAAACGCGCCGGCCTCGTAGCCGAACAACTCCGATTCCAGTAATTCCCTGGGCAAGGCCGCGCAATTGATTTCGATCAACGGCGCGTGGGACCGCGCGCCGGCGCAATGCAGGATACGAGCGATCAAACCCTTGCCGGTACCGGTTTCGCCGCTGACGATCAGACTGGAAAACGGCACTTGGGCAATCTGCGTCATCATGCCGCGCAGCGCCACCGACGCCGGACTGCCGCCGATCAGCGCGTCGACGCTGTAGCGGCGCTGTTGGGCCGTTGCCTGCTGCAATACTCGGCGCTGTGCCCTGGCGCTACGGGCCGCGCCCTCGACCAATAAATTCAAGCGCTCCAATTCGCAGGGCTTTTCGACGAAATCGTAAGCCCCCAAACGCACCGCGCGTACCGAATCCGCGACGCTACCGTAACCGGTCAAAAACACCCATTCGCTGCTGCAAGCGTTTTTATCCTTGATCCGCTCCAGCAAATCCAGAGCGTTACCGTCGGGCAGATTCATATCCGACAAAACCACGAGCGGATCGATGGCCTGTTTCAACAAATGCTCTTCGGCTTCGCGTATCGATTCGGTCACCGAAACTTCCCAGTTCTTCTTTCGGAAAAATCGGGCCAGCTCCGAGCCGAGCAGGGTTTCGTCCTCGATAATCAGCAACGTGTCGTTCATGTTCGGTCAATGCTCCCAGGAGGCCAAATCTTCAATCGGTTCCAAATGGGTGTCGATGTCGATATTATCGAAGCAATCCATCAAACGGCTTTCGATTTCCTCCAGCAAATCGTGGCCTTGCTGGACGCTCCAACCACCCGGTACCAAAACGTGCACCGACATGAAGCGCCGCGCGCCGGCGTAGCGGGTACGCAAGGCGTGGTAAGCGATACCGCGCTCGACCGCGTAATGCTCCAACACCTGAATAATTTCCCTGACTTCGTCCGGCGCCATCGCCGCGTCCATCAGCCCGGCAACCGTCCGAGTAATCAACTGAAATCCGGCCCAAACGATTTGCACGGCCACCAGAAACGCAATCAGCGGGTCGAGCACGTCCCACCCTGCGAGTCCCAGTTGGTGGGCCAGCGCCAGTTCGCGGTCGTAGCGGTTGGCGACCGCGATCAGCGCAATGCCGCCTAAAATGCCGACCGTCGTCCAGACGTCGGTCATCAGATGCTTGCCGTCGGCCTCCAGAGTAATCGATTGACGTGAGCGCCCGACACCAATCAATATGCGCGCCACCGTCAGATTGATCAACGACGCGAACACCGACACCGCGATGCCTAAGTCGAGCTGCTGTAAAGCTTGCGGATGCCAAAGCCTTTCCCAGGCGGCAAAAGCGATACTGCAAGCCGCCAACACAATCATGATGCCCTCGGCGCCGCTGGAAAAATACTCGATCTTTTCGTGGCCGTAAGCGTGGCTATCGTCCGGCGGCCGGGCCGATACGCTCAGCACGATCACCATGATGATCGCGGCGACCAAGTTAATCAGCGATTCCAACGCATCGGACAGTAAACCGACCGAATCGGTCAACCAGTAGGCGTAACTTTTCAGCGCTATCGTGCTCAGCGCGGCCGCTATCGATAGCCAGCCGTAAGCCGTCAGCGAATTGGATTGAGACATAGGCGGAAAAACCATGAAAAAAGGCCGACTAGTCTAGCAGTTGCCGGCCGCCAAGCCCAAGCCGATCTAAACGGTCACCGGCAAATTCAGGGTGACGCAAGCGTGACCGTCCGGGCTGTTGCGCAGATCCAGCCGGCCTTGCCTATCCTTGACGAAGCGTTGCACCATCGCCAAGCCCAAACCGCTGCCGCCGTCCTTAAGGCTGACGAAAGGGCGAATGCCGTGCCGCAGGAAATCGCCGCTAAAGCCCGGCCCGCTATCGCTCACCGTCAATAGCAAGCGCCCGTTTTCGACCCTGCCGGTGACTCTGACCGTGCCGCTGTTGGGGCCTATCGCCTGTATCGAATTCAACAATAGATTGAGCAACACTTGCCGGAACTCGCTTTCCGGCAGGAATACGTGAACATCGGCGTCGATTTCGCAATCGAATCCGATATTTTCCTGAGCCTGATACTTCAGCAAGGTCAGCAGTTCGGCGACGACCGGCGCGACCGCGATCCGCTGTGCCGCCGCATCGTTGCCGCGCGCCGAAGCCAGTAAATCGTTCAAATTGCGCGTCAAGCGCTGCACTTCGCGATAGACCAACTGCATGCGTTCCGCCAAATCGCTGTCGCGGCATTCCGCCAACATATTTTCCAGCGCCAGTTGGATGCTGGCCAACGGATTGCGCAACTCGTGGGCAGTGCTGGCCGCCAATTCGGCCAGCGCCGCCAAGCGCTCGGCCTTGGCCAATTGCTGACTGCGTTCGAGCAATGCGTGCGTGGTTTGGCGCACCCGATATTCCAGCGACGCGGTATGTTCCAAATGCTCTTGCTCCAATTCGACCAAGCGAGACACCAGATGGTTGTAGCGATCGAATAACGAATGCATCAACGGATCGGAGGTGGTCCGGGTGATCGGTTTCATTTCACCTTCGGCCAGACCGGACAACAAGGCTTTCAAAGCGTCCAACGGCTCCAAGACGTTGTTTCGGAAGAAATAGCTAACCACCCAAAGCAACAAAAACGGCAAAATGACCGCCAGCTGCATTTCCAATTGACCATCGTCCTCGATGTTGATCAACAGTTTCTCTTCCTCCATGGCTTGCTTGTCCAGCACCTGCTTGATGACTTGCAAGGCTGTCAGCAGATTGGTGCGATCGCCTTGCACCGCCTTGGCGAATATGTCCTGCAATTGCTGCAAATCGACCGGAATCGCCGCGTCGTGATCTTGCAGACTGTCCAACAATTGCGCCTGAATCGCGGCTTTTTGAGCCTTCTCGGCGTCGCTGACCCCTTCCTCGGCCGACAAGCTGAGCTGCAAATGCAGCAATTCGAATATCGTTTCTTCCAGATGCCGGCCGCGGCCAATGTCCTGCTCTATGGTATGAATGCGTTGATCGTTCACCCAGGTCAGCCGACCGATGGCGGCCAATTCGCCAACCACCAGGATGCCCAGCACGAAGCTGACGAAAATGACCGGACGGAACAGCAACTGGCGCATCGTGGGGTACATAAACAACTACCTTGCAGTCAATGAATGCCGGCAAATTTACCACGGTACTCGGTCTCACCCAACGCACCATAAAAAAACCGCCTCGTCCTTTTCAGGAATCGAGGCGGCTTTTGGTGATTAGCAGGCATCCTTGCCCGAAACGGCAACTACCAGTCAACTTGCGCGCGCAATTCAACCACGTCGAAGTTGGAACTGTTATAGGCGCGAGCACGAGCGTTCGCCGAGCCGTTTGCGGCGTTAATTACGCCGGCAGTGTCGATGTTTAAGGCATGGACAAAGTTAGCCATCATCCGAATATGCGAGTTCGGATACCAGTTAATACCGAACTTGGCGGTTTGCGCACGGCCACCGTTGATGCTGCCGTCGATCAAGTTCAAATAATCGTAACCGGCCGCGAGTTCCCACGCGCCCCAGCCGCCGCGCGCGCTGAAGTTGCGGTTAGGCTTGATTCTATCCCAAGCGCCGGTAGATGTTTTGTACGCTCTCGATTCGCCGGTCAGGAAGTAGCTGGCGTAACCGTACCAACCGTTCAACATCTCGTCGTGATAACCTTTACCGGAAACGTTGGCCTGAATGTATTCGGCTTGTGCCGAGAACGGACCGTAGACCAACGCGGTTTCACCACCGAAACGAGCTATGCGTTGGGCAATTCTGGAACCGTTGGTAGCGGTTAAGTTACCCGTGTTGAGAATATAGGTTCTATCGACATTGGTGTTGATCTGGTTGCCGAAACTGATGCCGCCGTTGCTGAACGTACCGTTCGCCAGGAAATTATTTTCAATCTGGCGCTCGGAACCCGACAAACCGACATGCAAAAACTTGGTTTTGTCTTCGAACCAAGGCAGACCGGTCACCCGGCCGGTAACGCCCCAACCGGTATCGCCGGAGCCGTTATTGCGGTTGGTGTTACCCATCGCATTCAAGGAACTGGTGCTGCTCGTCGCGCCGCCCGAGCCGACCGATTCGGTCTGCAATGCCATATTCGCGGTCCAACGCGGTTCCGAGTAACCTAAACCCAAGCCGACTTTGTAAGCATTGTCGTTATCCGAGAACGTATTAACCACGTTATTACGCTCGATGAAGGTCAAATAGCGGTTGCTGGTGGCTTCTTCCATGCTGAACGGTTCTTTGAACTGACCAACTTTCACTTGAAACGGCGCGTAGCCGTTCCAAGTCAGGAAGGCGTCGGTTAGACCACTCGCCACCGTACCGTTGCCGCGCGCAAAGTCGTATTCGAACTTGTAGCCGAAATCCTTGTAATAACTACCCTCGATACCGATCCTCGCGCGACGGATGCCGGCACCGTCGGCCAATTGATTAGTGGTACTCGCCCCGGTCGGGTCGGCGATACCGTGGTTGCTCAAGCCCGAGACATTGGTTTGGGAATCCACTTGCATACGGCCGTTGATCATCATTTCGAAATTGCCGTCCTTGCTTTCGAACTTGATGCCTTTTTCGTTGATTTGCAACTCGCCGTATTTCTCGTCCTTGACGTGTTCGTCCAACGCTTTCAATTCGTTGTTTTTCAATGCCAATTCTTCCTTAATGTGCGCGATCTCGGCTTTCTGTGCGCTCATCTCGGCTTTTTGGTTTGCACCGTCTTCCACTCGCTCGAACGAACCCAGCTTGGCCCGGCCTGGACCCGGCTCGGCAAAAATCTGCTGGGTTTTTGTATCCACGTATAAGTCCAATGCCAGTGCTTGACCGGCCGTACCGGCGCCCAACACCGCCGCCACCGCCAAACCCAGTTTAGAAAACTTCATTTCGATGTCTCCGATATTTAATAAAATCAACACATTACCGAGCCGCTTTCGGCTGTTCGGCGAGTTGGGAGGCATTTTAGGCAGGCAATATGACAACTTTGTGACAGCGTGACAGCAACGCAAAAAAACGTCGTGTTTTTGCGACAAGGTCCACGATGCCGAAAACTAATTCGAGTAGCTATTCGGAGGGCGTTTGGCAGAAGGCGGTTACCAATGCCTGACGTTAAACGGCGACAGTCCATGTAAGTCATTGGCTGAGCTGGCAATCCCCGCCGCTGGCTGAGCGGACAATATAGCCGCTGGCTGAGCGAAGTCGAAGCCAGCCATTTCGCTTCGACTCCGCTCAGCGAACGGCACCTTGGACATCAAGGTGTTTATCCCCCGTTTCGAATTCTACTTTGTCGGATATGTTTAAGGCCGCCATGTCCGCCGGGAAGCGGGTATCCAGTGCCCGGAAGTTAAACAGCGACCGTCCATGTCAGCCGCTGGCTGAGCGGGCAATGCAAGCCTGTGGCTGGGCGGACAAGGTAGCCGCTGGCTGAGCGGAGTCGAAGCCGGCCATTTCGCTTCGACTCCGCTTAGCGAACGGCACCTTGGACATCAAGGTGTTTATCCCCCGTTTCGAATTCTACTTTGTCGGATATGTTCAAGACCGTCATGCCGGCCGGGAAGCAGGCATCCAGCGCCACGGATGGTTGGCTTAAATCCGTCCAATGGAACCCAAGCGGGTTGGCACCGCCGGCACCCCACTCGTTATCCGCTCCTTGTCGCGAGCGCATGCCCGGCTTTTTGTCGCAGTCCCGACAAAGCAAGCCGCATAATCAAGCAATCGCCGAAGGGAATCGCCATTCGGCATACCGCTTTCAACCGAAGACCAAGCGCGCCCCTCAGTAAATTCAAGTGCTAGAGTCAAATAATCGACTACCCAACATCAGACAGCCGAACTGGCATCCAATTTGATAGCCAAATCGAGTGCCCTTAACGATTCCCCTCGGAACTAGACCATGACGATTTATGCGATAGGTAGTATCGACGGCCATTTCAGTGCTTTGCGCAAATGCTTGGACGACGTCGGCTTCGATCCCGCAACCGACCGCTTATGGCTGACCGGCAACCTGGTCGGCGCCGGGCTGGAATCGCTGGAGGTTCTGCGTTACGTCAAGGGACTGGGAAAAAGCGCGGTCTGCGTGCTGGGCAACCAAGATCTGGAATTATTGATGCAAGCCGCCGGCTTCTCGCCCGCTCAAGACAGCCACCGCGCGGTGCTGGAAGCCCCGGACCGCGACGAATTACTGAATTGGCTGCGCCGACGAGGCCTGATCCACCACGACAGCAAACTCAATTACACCCTGGTCCACAGCGGCATTCCGGCCGAATGGACCCGCAGCCAGATGTTGACCTTTGCCTACGAAGTCGAGTCGGTACTGTCGCAAAGCAATTATCTGGCCTTTCTGGAGAACCGCAAACAAGATCAATCGCGCTGGCACGCCAAATTACGCGGTTGGAAACGTTTGAATTACATCGCCAACGCACTCACTCAAATGAGATATTGCACGGAACAAGGCAAGATGGATTTCCAAGCTCGAGGCCCGGTTTCCGAACAAGCGGCCGGTCTGATGCCATGGTACCGCTTGCCGGACCGGCCTACCGCTAGCCAACGCGTCGTGTTTGCCGACGACGCGGGTTTTCAGGATGAGCCGTTTACCGGGGCGGTGCCGCTACCGGCCGTCGGCGACCCTTCGGCATTGAGAGCGCTGGATACGCTGGCTTAGCAAGGTAACGCCGCAGCCTCGTCACTATCTGGCCCGAAGCAGCAGGCGAACGGTCGCTCTGCAAAGCGCCCAAGCAAGCGCGGATTCCAACCCGATACAGAAACGCTGACCCTGCTCACCAGCAGCATCGGCACACTTTTGCGATTCGCACCACAAAGCTTATGTATCCTCAATCTGCTTTTTATTGAAGAAGTTTCCCAGTAGTTGGCATCAGGGACCCTCCATAACCAAGGGATGTTCCTGCGGTGTTTGGGCGATGGGGCAGCACAGGAAGGGTTTCGATTGAAATGCTTGCCGGCTTAGCACTTGTAAGCGGTGACGTATTCATCCGCCTGCGCGAGCTACGCCCTCAAGCGGTTGCCGCACCGAACAGCAAACCGACGCCGGCGGTTACGATCATCGACAACATCCCCCAAAACGAAACCCGTCCGACCGCCAACCATACCGACGCTCCGCCGGCCCTCGCGGACAGTGCGCCCAACGACATCAGCGCCAGCAAGGAAATCGCCCCCACCGCACTAATCATGGGCAATGCATCCGATCCGCCGGCCGCCATCAGCCATCGGCTGACTGGAGCTAACGGCAAATGCGGGAAAATCATCGCCATCGAAAGCGGCAACAAAGCGCCCAGCGAAAATGTCAGAGCGGAGACGATACTCGCCTGCAAGGGCCGGGCGGTGGCGATATCCGTTAGACCCAGCTCATCCCGCGCGTGGGCCGCCAAAGCATCGTGCGCCATCAATTGTTCGGCCACTTGTCGAGCCAGTTCGGGTTGCAGCCCTCTATTCACGTAGATCGTTGTCAATTCGTTTAGCTCGTGATGGCGATTTTCCGCCAACTCCCGCGCTTCCCGCTTTAAATCCGCTTGTTCGGTATCGACTTGCGAGCTTACCGATACGTATTCGCCGGCCGCCATCGACATGGCGCCGGCCATCAGTCCGGCAACGCCACTGACCACTATCGATTGCGGGTCGGCATGGGAGGCCGCCACACCGATAATGAGGCTCGATACCGACACAATGCCGTCGTTGGCGCCTAACACCGCGGCCCGCAACCAGCCGATTCTCCCCGCATTATGGAATTCCGAATGTTTCAACTTGACTCCTAGCCATCGATAATGTCGTAGCGGCGCTTGCGATTCTATTGATAAGTGTCATCGATGTCTTTTTTACCCGTCAGCATGGCTTTCACCAAGTTTTCTTTGTCGACGCGGCTGGAAACCACGACACCTAAAACATGCAATAACACCAGCAACAATGTCGAATTGGCAAAAAACTCGTGCAACTCTTCCCAAAATTCTTCGCTTTGTTGATCCTCCCGTTCCCCGGCATCAGCTGATTTGCCATCCTCATCGTCGTCCTTAGCCTCGTCCGCCTTGGCGGCGGCAATAAATCGGAATGACGTTTCCGCGTGCCCTATCGATACCGCGAAAGGTCCTTTATTGTCTTCTACCGCGTATAACTTCATGCCGGTCAACGCGGTTCCGCTCAAACTCAAGAGCAAGGCGATCACCATCGCGCCGCCGGCCGGATTGTGGCCAATATAATGCTGCGGCTTTCCGGCGGCTAAGTTTTTCAGATACGCGAATACCCTGGCCGGCGAGTAAACAAAACGGCTGAAGCGTGCGTACTTGCCGCCGATCAGCCCCCACGCCAATCGAAGCAGCAGGTAGCCGGCAACGCTATAGCCGGCCCAAACGTGCACGGTCATAAGGTCGTCTTCGGTCAGATAGGCGGTAAAGAAGGCAAGCACCAAAGTCCAGTGTCCAATTCGAATCACTGGGTCCCATACGTTCACTACTTGTTTAGCGTTTCTCATGACATGTCTCCAACCGGATGTCCGATACGAATTAAGTTGGAACGAATAGTGGGTTAAACTGCGACTTTTAACATCCGTCATCCGACGGATAAGCGACGATCCGTGGCGTTAATCGACGATAACAAACGTTTCAACCTGTGGGCCATAGCCGTCAGCCTGCTGGTGTTCGTGCTGATTGCTATCGATCTGTTCGGCGACTATCGCAATGGCGTGTCCTGGACGCACTTGCTGACCGAAGTGGTCATTTTGATGTTGTCGCTGGCGGGACTGGTCTACTTCGGCCGGCTAAGCTACCAACTCGCGCAGTCTAAAATTTCCGGACTGACCCAGGATTTGGCACTAGCCGAGCAACAAGCCCGGCAATGGCGGGAAACCAATCGCGAACTGGTCGCCGGGCTGGCTGCTCAAATTCAGAAGCAGTTTGATCTTTGGCATTTGACGCCGGCGGAAGCGGAAGTCGGCTTGTTGATTTTGAAAGGCCTCGGTCTGAACGATATCGCCGAGCTGCGGCGGACCAGCGAACGCACCATACGCGACCAAGCGCAAGCGGTTTATCGCAAGGCCGGGGTCGCCGGACGCAGCGAACTGTCGGCCTTTTTTCTGGAAGACTTACTCCCGCCGCGATAAGCCGCCGACGTCCGCCACGCCGGGTAGCGGCAAGCAAACCTCGGACGATTCGTGCGCCTACAAGCCCGGCCCCGGACTAACGCCTCCGGCCGCTCATGCAATCCAAAGGTCGGTCGCGACGACCGGGCCATGGTTGGCTACTAAAGCGATCGGAACCGCCGCCGCGCCGCCGGTTCCGTCGGCATCGTAATACAACGTCCCGGAGGATGGATCGTATACCACCCTGTCACTGGCATCGTGGGCGTTAGCGCCCAGGTAAAATCGCTCGTCGTCCATTGCCAATGGACCTAAACCACCCATGTTCTTACAGACGGCATCGTCTAGTTGAATACGGTCGGTTCCGCTAGCGAAATCCAGCATGTTGTCGAGATTGGCCTTCGAAAACTTGGTATCAAAAACGAAGATGTCCTCGCCATCGCCGCCGATCAACACATCCTTACCTTTCAAACCGCGTAGCACGTCGTTGCCGCCGCCGCCGTCCAGACGATTACCGACGTTGCCGCCGCTTAGATAATCCGCTTGATCGCCGCCGATCAGGTTTTCTATTCCGACGAAACGGTCGTTGCCCATGCCGGTCGCTTGCGTGCCGCTGGTCAGCAAACTCACTGATACGCCATTACCGGCCTCGGCAAAGGTGACGGTATCGATACCGGCTCCGCCGTTAAACAGGTCGTCGCCCAAGCTACCGAGCAGCCAATCGTTGCCGGCTCCACCCAGCAGGCTATCGTTGCCCAAACCGCCGTCCAGCGTGTCGTCGCCGGCGGCACCGGTCAGTACGTTGCCGCCGCTATTGCCGGTGATCGTATTCGCCAAGCTATTGCCTTTCCCGGCGATGGAGTTGGCGCCGGTCAGTGTGAGATTTTCCAAAAACTTGGTCAGCGTAAAGCTAACGCCGGCTTCCACGGTATCGACGCCCTGCCCGGCAAGTTCCACGATTTTGTCCTTGAGGTTATCGACGATATAGGTGTCGTTACCGGCCCCGCCGATCAGGTTGTCGGCGCCGGTCCCGCCGTCGAGCCAATCGTCGCCCGCCAGGCCGTTCAACGTATCGTTACCCCCCAAACCGAAGATCGCATCGGCCCGGTCCCCGCCAAAATAGCCTATCGCGTCATCGTTTCCGACCGTGGTTGCCACGGTATGGATGGTGATTTGAACCGGACTGCTGGTCTGCCCCTCGCCGTCGCTGATGCGGATCGTCAGAACCCGCGACTCCGAATTATAGGAATTGGCTTGCGGGTCGTTTTGGTAGGCCAAGGCTTGGATTAAGGCCTCGATCGCGGCCGGCGTCGCATAATCGGTCGTAAAGTGGCAAACCAATCGCCCGCCGTGCGCCCCGTTCTCTATCGCATCCAACTCGGCGAATGCATGGCCGTCGAAGGACAGCGCCCGCCCGGACACTTCGATACCGCCCACGCCATCCACGAAAGACAGATTGTCGCTGTATGAGCCCGCGAAATAGGGATCGTAGGAAACCAGCAATTGCCCGCGCACCAAGTTATTGGTAATGGCATCGCTGACACCGACGTCGCCGTCCACGATTTGCGGCGTCCGGCTTTGGAACGGCCCGGCGAAGGTCGCATCGTCGACGCCCGACAGCACCGGCAATTGATTCACCGCGAACGTCAAATGACGGTCATCCTCGACGGTGGCTAGCTCGAGCACGTTTTTCCGCAATTCGGCGGCGACCGCAGTACTATTGCCGCCGAATTGCGAGTCGCCCCAGGTCACTACCGAGCCGTCCGCCCGCAACGCTGCAAACGCCACGCCACTGCTGACCAGTTGCACGACATCGACCGTGCCATCCAATGCGGCGCTGACCGTACTACTGTCGCCGCCCGTGAACGCATAGCCCCACGTCACCACCGAGCCATCGGCCCGCAACGCGGCAAAGGCGCCATTCGTGGCGCAAACTTTCATCACGTCGATAGTCCCGTCGATTTCGTCCGCCACGGCCGAGCTGTCGCCGCCGTATTGCGCATCGCCCCAAGTCACGACCGAGCCGTCGGCACGCACCGCGGCAAACGCATTCTCGGTCGCGTAGATATCCGCCACGTCCACCGTGCCGTTCAGCGAGCTTGCCACGGAACGACTGTCGCCACCGTCGGATGCCCGTCCCCAGGTCACCACCGAACCGTCGGAACGCAATGCCGCGAACGCATACAACGAGGAAAAAATCCACACCACGTCAACAGTGCCGTCCAATTGATCGGCAACCGCGCCGCTGTTACCGCCCCACGTCGATTCGCCCCAAGTCACCACCGAACCATCGGCGCGAATAGCGGCGAAGGATACGAAATTCGCCGCGATGCTCAGCACATCCAGCGAGCCATCGAGTTGACCGGCGACCGTGCTAGCATCGCCGCCGAACGGTGAAAATCCCCAAGTAACGACCGAGCCGTCGGCGCGAAGCGCGGCAAAAGCATAGCCGGTAGAAGAAATGTCCAGGACATCGACCGTACCGTCCAACTGACCGGCCACGCCGCTGCTATCGCCGGCATAATACGACGAACCCCAGGTCACCACCGACCCGTCGACACGTAAGGCGGCGAAATCCTGGCTGGTTGAAAACACTTGTTCCACATCGATCGTGCCGTCCAGTTGCGCCGCGATCGGGTCCGAACTGTTGAAAGCGGCGATGGAACCCCAGGTCACCAACGATCCGTCCGCGCGCAACGCCGCAAACGCGCCGAATTGGGTCGAGAACATTTGTAGCGCCGGCACGCTGCCGTCCAGCGCTTGCATCGCGTCGCGGTAATCGCCGAGGCTTGCGCCCCAAACCGACACGGAACCGTCCGCATGCAAGGCGGCGAAACTGGCGCCGGACGAATACACATGCACGACATCCTTCTCGCCGTTGAGCTGGCTAGCCATCTCCCCGGAATAATCCGTAGTCCCACCCCAGGTTATCACCGCACCATTCGTTTTAATCGCGGCAAAACTAAACGGATTTTGCCATGCACCGGCCGTGTGGCCTGGAAATAACCAGGTATTGGCATCATTGATATTGCTCAGTAAGCCGGAGTCGGACAGGCTGGGCGCCTGTGCCTCGGTCTCTCCTGCTTGCACTTCAAGCAGGCTGTTACCGCCCAAAGCCGACAGGCCGGTCATGTCCGCCGCCGCCACGCCGCCCCCGTCAAGTCAGCTAACCGCCCGAGAAACTGTCTACCGTCGTCGCCGTTAATTTCGCTAGCTCCCAAAGACAAAGCGGCCTCGCTGCCGCGCGAGTACGGATGGATTGCACTCAGCAATTGATTTAGACTCGTATTTTCTGATTTCGGAGGTTTCCATACATAGTCCTTTAATGGCAAAAATCACCGCACGCCTATTTTCCAATTTTCTCATTCTCCGACTCTGGCAGCCCTCCGAAGAGCAAGAGGGCGGATGTACCAAAATTTGAACAGCCGAAGGCGTATATAGTGACGTTACGACGATGTGCGCGTCAATCCTGTGACGGCCCGGCGCCCGTGACAGCGCCGGCCGGCTTGCCAAGCGGATAAGCGGATAAGCGGATAGGTTAGAAACCGAAGCGCGACGTCCCAATAGTAAACAACGGAGCGAGTTGGATGGGAATTGAAAAACCTCGGCGCACCCGGAGTAGCCCAATTTGCACCATACCCAACACAAACAAGAACAAAGATGAGGGTATCGGAACGATTCGCGGCGGCGGTGGCGGCGGGACATCAATGTAAGTCCAAGTTCCCGGCGCGCTGGAATACACTACGCCACCGTCGCTTGGAAAGCCGCTGCCGGTGTCGCTTACCGAGTAAGATTCGAAAAAATTGGTCCCGTCGAAGCGACTCACGCTAGTATAAGTTGCTATGCGCGCATCGCCCCGATAGCTTGTGAAATCCCAACGAGTGACCTCACCATTTTCGTAACTTAACGTCCCGTTAATGCCCGAAAACCCGCAACAATCGTAGGAATTTGCAGCGAAAAAGCTAAATAAGCCGTTGCCCAAATCCTCGGTGATCGCAATAGGGATGGAAATGGTTCCGAACCCACCCCAATAAGGGTTCTGTTCGTTACCGCTAAACGGCTGATAAATAAAATCCGCTTTGGTTGAGCTTGCAACCAAAAGCAGTATGACACCTAAAATAGGACAAGCTTTCATAACGAATCCTCCTGGTTTAACACGCAAGTTACGCCGGAACAAAATACCATAACTTTATTGTGATTAATACCTTTCCATCTTTTTTACTATGAAAGTCACCGAACGCGGTCACCCAATTCGGTGTCGGAACGCTGTCAATCGCGGCTAAAGCCGCTCCCACGCCGTTGACTTTCATTTGCCGGGGCGACGTAGCAGTTTCTTGAGCGTTAGCTCAACGTCTGGCAAACACCGGAATGCCAATGCTGAAATTTGGATAGCTCTTCGTTTCTCCGCGACTTTACTAAAGTGTTAAAGATGTAGGCGACACCCTGGACTTTTTGATTTTGCTATGACGGAGACCCTACCGGCGACCCAAAGGGCATGCGTGGAACCATTTCAACAGGCCCGTTAATGCTATCCGCAAGCTTGTTTTTGCCGGGAAAGCGATCAATGAGCTAATGCCATCCGTCGGATTCGCCGTTCAAACCGGCAATTCGAAGCAAAACACGCGCATTTGTCAACGCAATTGGGAGAGATAACAAACATATCCCCATCGACTCTCCGGCATCGCTGGACACTTAAAACACGAAACCCCGAAGATTTTGCGTCTTCGGGGTTCGTTGGTATTTTCTAGGTATTTGATTCCACGAATCAATAAAGGTCTTAACGACCGAGTACAGAAATATAAGTTAGAGACACTGTCGCAAACCTCCTCGTCATATAGACTATTCGATATCGTTAACGGAATCGCTTTATCCAATTGATCCCGTGGTTTTTAGTGTAGCTGATTCTTGTCGAAAATCTACAAATCTCTAACCGAAACAATCAGACCAGGCGCATTCCAACCCACGAGACTACCAGTTTAGGCCAGAATCCCATTCCGGCCAAAGCAAAACGCCCCCCAAACGAACCGGCGTTACTTCTTCTGTAAGTTGTCATTCCGGCATGGATCGCCGGAATCCAGGCACCATGGATGGGTTCGAGCCTACCATCCTTGGCTCTGGATGCCCGCTTCCCGGCGGGCATGACGAACTCGTGGAGAATCTGACAAAGAATTAACAAGCAAAATGAAAACACTACCAAATAACCAGATTGAACCTGGGATGGGTACACTCGCAATCGGAGTCAATGATTCCGCACCGTACCAAGAGTCTTTGACAATGATTTGACCTCGATCATTGATGCCGAAAGCCTCTGTGAAATAAACGCCTGCTCCCAGCGGCGAACTCGCAAAATCTACCAGTAAATTTAGATCGATCATACCCCCATCATCGCCTTGCTTTATAAAAGCATGTCGCACGCCACTGCCATTGATCTTCGACTGGCATTTATCACCTCGGCACCGCAACAGCGACAATATGCCGCACATAAAAAAGCCGGCATTACCGCCGGCTTTTTGAGGCGAGCAATGCGTAAGCCTAGGCTTTCATCAAACGGCGGCGTTGTACACCCAATACCCCCAACAAACCGGTCAGGAACGCCCACGCGGCGCCCGGCAGAGGTACCGCAGCAGGCACGATGGGCGATACGCTCAAGCTACCGGTATACGTACCGCTATTAAATGCCAACCCTTGCACTTTCAGGAAGTAATTGCCCGCGCCGATTACCGGGACGTTGTTCAACGTAATGGTATTGAACGTCGTCAACAATGCTTGATAAAACGACGGGAAACCGGGGATCGGCAAAGAAACCAAAGTCGGCGCGGACGCGCTCGAGAAAGAACTCAACGAACCGGTCGCAACGAGAGCAGCGGACGAATCCAGCAACTCGACGCTAGCGCTGGCGATGCCAGTGGTACTGGTCACCAACGGCGACGCAAAATCGCTAGTCAAGCTGACCACGGTTTGAATAGATTGAAAGCTCAAGGCGCCGGACAAGTTGTAGGCGCTATAGGCGTTGTCGATCGCAAAGCTGTAAACGTCCTGAAACGAACCGTCCGCAACCGACTGGTTGATCACGGTTGCCGAGGCCGGCGTTAAAACGGTACTCGCTTGGACCGCCGATACGCTGGATGCGGATAGTACGACAAAGCCGGCCAGCAGAAGTGATTTTACGACTTGCATGAATTTAACTCCTGAATGATTAAACTTGCGTCACAGTTTACGGAGTCGGTAAAGCAAGCAACATTAGACCAAAGTACATTTAGGTAAGCCTCGTCTTACAGGCCGACCCCACCTACCTGCGATCCGCGCAACCCAATCGCGGCCGGTCAACCCAGACCATGTCGAATTGCTTTTCGCGTTTGCCGCGACATTGGCACTTCCTCCGCTATACTCCGTGTCGAGTCCACGGAATTCGTCATTTTTGAACAATGCCCAGCATTGTTTCGCGGCGTTTTCTGTCCAAAACATCTAACGCCCATCATTTCCCTAGGTTCATTTCAAAACGGCAAACGCCAAATTCTTTCTAAACTCGGAGGTTATGATGTCCAGCGAATTGATTAAAGGTAAGCGATCTTTGAAGGACGCACTAGAACTGAAACGGACAATGACTTAACCGTTGGCGTACGATTAGTCCGTTAGGGCGTCGAGATTCCAAGGCAACAGCGCTTCGAACTCTTCGACAGTTTTTGCGGTGGGAAGCTTTCGGAACAGATCGACCAGATAGGTGTAAGGGTCGACGCTATTGGCCTTACAGGTTTCGATCAACGAGTAAAGATTAGCGCTGGCACGGGCGCCGGCCACCGTATCGCAAAACAACCAATTGCGGCGGCCCACCACGAAGGGGCGTATGGCGTTTTCGCAGAGGTTGTTGTCGATGGGCCAAGCGCCGTTGTCGACGAAGCGGATCAGTTTGGACCACTGCGATGACAAGTAATGCAAAGCCTTGCCCAGCAAACTACCGGGGATTACCGCATGCAGATGTTGTAGCAGCAGGGCTTCGATTTTGACCAAAACCGGTCGGCTTTGCTCCTGGCGCCGCTGCCCACGCTGTTCGACGCTCAGGTCTTCCGTCTGAGTTTCAATCGCGTACAGTTCACCCATCGCCGCGATAAACTGCGTCGCCAGTTGCTCCGGGCCGCGCGCGGCTTTAGGAATGGCGGCTTCGGCCTCGACAAAATAACGCCGCGCATGCGCCCAACAGCCGAGGTGAATCGCACCCCGGCTGGCTGCAATGGCGTTATACACCTCATAGCCGTCGCTCATCAGTACCGCGCCGGGTTTGATGCCTTCATACAACGGCTGCGCATGCGTTCCGCCGCGCCCCGGCGTGTAGCTGAACAGCCGAATCGGCGGTCCGGAGCCGGTCATTTGTGCCCACAGATAGCTTTTGCTTTGCGCGGCTCGGCCGGATTCTTTGAGCACTTGAACCACGGTTTCGTCGCCCAGGATCAGATCGGCATCGAGCAGATGGTCGCGCAGCAAGTTGATGATGGGTTGCACTGCGTCGCCAACCCGCACCATGCTAGCCGCCAGCGTGTTGCGCGACAGATCGCCGCCGAAACGGCTCAACAGCGCGGCTTGCCGATACAGCGGCAGGCTATCCTGGTATTTGGCGGTGACGACCCAGGCTAATGCCGTTTCGGTGAGTAAGCCTTTGGGGATGATGCGAACCGGTGCCGGCGTCACGCGAATGCTTTCATCGCAGCACGGGCAGGCATATTTGACGCGGTGATGTTGAATGACTCGCACCTGTTGCGGCACGATGTCGAGCTGCTCGCTGATTTCAGCGCCGATTTCCACCAGACGAGTACCGTCATGCGCACAGATGCGTTCGGCTTCCGCTAATTCATGGCGCACGATCTCACGCGGCAGATGCGGATCGAGCGGTTTGCGACCGCGTTTCTTACGGCGGTGACCGGCCACCTCGACCGCTTCGGGCGTGGCTTCCTCGGCGATTGGAGCACCGTTCGGCGCCAACACTTCGGCTTCGTTCAGGAACAGGTCGCGCTGGGCCGGATTGGCCCGCGCCTCGGATTTTGCGGCATACAGCCTATGCAGAAAGGCATCCACACGTTCTTTCAATAAATCCCGCTCGACCGTCACCAACCGCAGTTGACTCGCCAGCCGTTGCTGCTCGGCCAGCAAGGCTTGGTAGTCTTCGGTGGACAGCGTGATGGTGGGCGTCATGCCGTTATTTTACCGGCTTTACATCCGCGTTTCAGCCCACTTGGGTATAGGTTCGTGCCGGATGCGGCCGCATCGCGGCCAAGTCAATACCGGCTAACAACCAGTGGAGTTGCTCGACCGTCAACATCACAACTGCTGCCTCTTTCGGCCAGTGAAAACGGTCGGCTTCCAGCCGCTTGAGCATCAACCAAAAACCGGTGCGGTCCCACAACAGCAGTTTGATCCGATCCCGCCGGCGGTTGCTGAACACGTAGATGGCCGGCTCGAACGGATTCAAGCCTAATGCCTGCTCAACCAGCAGCGCTAAACCATTGATGGCCTTGCGGCCGTCGACCGGCTCGCGGTGCAGGTAGACCTTCAATCCTGCGTCGAAACGAAACATGGCAGCTCGGCCAACGCCTTCAAAATCACCGGCAGGTCGCTCAGTGCGACAGGCTGTAACGCGAGTTTAACGCCGTTGGGCAACTCCGCACTGAGCGCTGACTCAGCCGGTTTCTCTGCGCTCAGCGACTGAACGGGCACAAAAGCCGGCAACGTTAATGGACTGTTCGGATTCGGATGTCCTGTTTCTCGGTAATGCCCCATCCACTTGCGCAGCAGATTGGCATTGATACCGTATTGCAGAGCGATCTTGGCAACCGATGTGCCCGAATGCAAGCAAACTTTCACTAGCTCCCGCTTGGCTTCCGGATCATAAAGGCAACGGCCGTCTCGCCCGTGCCCCACGATTAATGGCCGCGATAATCGCGTGTTATGCTCCTTCATAGGTGTCCACCTGATTATAAGTGGACACTATCTTCGTTCCTTTCGAGCTGTTTATACAGATGCTGTTAAAGGACCGCTTACGATTAAAGGAGAACTACTCCCAGACCAACAAGAAGCCGTATTAAAACTGATAGGAGACATACAGGCCCAGCTACCGTTTTTAATCGACTTATCGATAGAAGATAGAAAGGGGCTGCCTAAAATGGGCGGCAAGAGCCGAGCCTTCGTCGATCAAGGCCTGGCATTGGCCACGCAAAACACAGGTATTCTGCCGCGTATCTTCGATCTGGACGAATACCGCGCCGATGTCGAAATGGTCAGAAATCTGGAACCCCTGATGATGGCTATGAGACAACTGATGAAAAAAATGGAAGATACTTTTTTAGCGGCGGGCAGCGACGCCTATACCCAAACGCTAGTTGTCTATCAGTCCGCCAAACTAGCCGGCAAGGACGGCTCCCTGGATGAGCATCTGGATAGTTTGGGCAAACGCTTTGCCCGCAAGACGCCAGGCTCGTCTTCCGACAACAATCCCAAGTAGCGATTAACACGCTTGTTTAACGGCTTTGCCGGGCACAACACCCCGGCAAAGCTAACACGCCCAGCCGGAATTAGCGTTGCCGCAGTTAAGAGCATTCCGGCTCCCGCGCGTCCCTACTTTGCCAAAAGGCTTTCAAAGCAAAACCTCAAAAGGTCGAATCATAAGACCCAACGCTTTAGCTGCAACAACCAACGACGCCATTCGAACAGGCCGACATCCGTTAGCGACACGCGGACATTTACGTAGAACATCCGCAACCGACCGATCAACACACAGAATTCTCCAATGGGCATCCAGCGTTCCGCGATCAACATCGGACGTTCTCCGATAAACAGCCCTCAATTCACAAACAACATACAACCGCCGCCGATAGCCCGTGGGGCGTGCGCTGCAATCACGGAAGCCCCGCTGTCAAACAAAAATCATCCAGTGTTCAAATTAAACGCCTGACTGTCCAACAATCAATGGCGCCTGTTAAAACAAGAAGTCTGACTTGCAAAAATAGATTGCTCGATGTTCATCAGAGATCGTCGGCTATCAGGAGGAAATGCTTGAGTGTTGAAGCGAACCTCTTGCCTGTCCAAACGGGAACCATGCCAAACCAAACCATCCGAGTCTGCGGAGGTAAAACAACCTATTGATTTGAGGTAATTTCCTCCCAACCTTCCGCATACGGGGAATGACCTACCGGCATTGGAAATGCTAAAGATAAAATTCTTTTTCGTTCCAGACCGGAATGATCAGTAGCCAGAAAACACCATTCCCCGCCTTTTACGCGCCTTCGCGACGCAGCGGCTCCTACATCCAGAAGCGGCCAGGAAAACACTGCCGCTGGGAATAGCACCACGGGTAACAGATCGCCAGGGGTTGGAGAAATTGACCTTCTGTGCTATATAGACCTAACCCCATCCTTGTAATAATCCTAAAGTATCCTCGTATCCCAGGACGGAAACACACCCTCCCCGAATTCATTATATTTTTAACCGCTTGCAAGCCATGGTCGGCGAAACATAGGTATGCCAAGCCAGCTTTTAGGAGAAGTTTATGTCAATAAGACTGATAGTCAGTGCCGCGTCGCTTTGTTTCTGTTCGGTATCCCTAGCCAAGGACATTTACGTTGCCAGGAACGGGGACGACAGGCTGGACGGATCGTCCACAACAATAAACACTGCCACCAAAACCGGACCGTTCAAAACCCTCGCCAAAGCCCAACAAACGATACGCGACCTGAAAGCCGCCGGCAATCTGACCGAAGCGGTGACGGTACATATAAGCGCCGGCGTCTACCAACTGAAAGCCCCGTTGGAGTTTACCGAGGCCGATTCAGGAGAAGCCGGTAAGGACATTACTTGGCTTGGTGAAAAAGGCGCCACGTTGATTACCGGCGGCCTACTGTTAACAGGCTGTCAAGCTTACGACGCCGAAAATCCCGAACAAATCCTCAGTTGCCCTCTGGACTCCACAATAACCGACAGCATAACCGCCGAAGACAACAGCCGCATTAAGGGCAATGGCCCGGCGTTCGAAATGTTCTTAAACGAATCCCGCATGCAACCGGCCCGTTATCCGGACTACGGCTGGCTTTACATCAAGACTCCGTCGAACGCTAAAACCCAATTCAGCGTTTTCCAGAAATTGCCAACCTTCTCCGGAGACCTGAGCAATGCGCAAGTACATATTTTTCCCGGTAACGATTATTATGATCAATACTTGGGCGTAAAAATCCTGGATCAAGCCAACAATAAAATCACCTTGGCCTCTGAAAGCAACTATGAATTAGCCGAAGGTCGACGTTTTTATCTGCAAAACGCCAAGGATTTTCTGACCACCCCCGGCGAATGGTTTTACGACAAGGATAATGCCCAGCTATTCTTCATTCCACCTTACGATTCGATCCCCAAATCGCCGGTTATTTCGTCGACAAAAAACCTAGTTAACCTGACCGACGCAAGCCATATACGCTTCGAAAACTTGACACTCAGGCACAGCACCGGCGACGCGATCACGATCATAAACTCCGACAGCCTGGCCTTCGACAGCTTGGAAATCAATAATGTTGGCGGGAAAGGCATTGCGGCCGACGAGCAAAGCATTGTCGATGATAACAATACCAATATCACAATATCCAACAGCGCTATTCATCACACCGGAACTGGCGCCATCGCTCTAACCGGTGGCGACAGACCGACATTGCAAGCTTCCGGTAACAGCATTTATAACAACAAAATTTACAATTTCAGCACCAACCTAATGATATACGGTGTGGAAATAGGAGGCGTTGCAACTCACGTCTCTCACAACTTAATTGCACAAGGGCTTAGCGGCGGCATACGCTTTGCCGGCAATGACCACGTAATCGAAAAAAACGAAATTTATTCGATTTGCCAAAACAGCAATGATTGCGGAGCCATATACGCTGGGCGCGACTGGACATTTCGAGGCAATATCATCCGTTACAACTACATCCATGACTCTTATGGCTACGGGTTGGCGAATGTGGATATCGCCAAAAATATAATTCAGTACACCTACACAGGTGCCAGAGGCGTGTATTTGGACGACGGCCTGAGCGGAACCACTGTATTAGGCAACCTACTGGTCAATGCCGGAAGCAACTCCATTCAATTGGGTAATTGCAGGGACACTGTAGTTGAAAATAACATTATCAAAACCAATAAGTTTGGCTTATGGGTGTCGATGTATAGTCCATATTACAACTGGGACTGGAATCGGGCGTCATTGTTAACCATGCCTATTGATAGCGAATTATGGCAAACTAAATATCCCGAACTGACTCAGCCGATGGCGCACGACACCTGGTTGGAAGGGAATACTATTCAGCATAACGTTGTAATCTCGACGGCTTATAAAGGCTACTCCTTAAGATACCAACTGGCTTCGGAAAGCAATCAAGTAGATCACAATTTAGCATGGCACGCGAGCAGCGACATTCGAGTGGATTATAGAATACCGGATACCGGGGCATTGAAAGGTGGCGCACTTTGGAGCGACTGGATTGCCCAAGGGTTAGAAACCGATAGCTTGAACGAAGATCCTTGCCTAACAATCGTAGGCAGCACGGTTCGATTGACCTGCGACAACTCGCCGATTACCCGACTGGGCATCAAAAGCCTGCCATCCGATATGGGCTTGGCAAAATAAGCTTGAAAAACTGAAGCCTGCGGGTTTTAGGCGCCCGACACGCGAGAACCCTCAGTCCCAGGAACTGCCGCCCTTGTGATCACAAGGGCGCGACAGGGAAATAGTTAGTCAAGAATAGCTGGCACTTGCCCTGGTACCGCGAAGTTAAGCATTACTCCCTTTACAACTATTAGATTTCTCGACCGTGCCACGAAGCGAATCCAGCCACGCACCGTGAACGCCAACAAGGCGATAGGCTTTTCCAGGTAACGGTTCTAACCTACGATTTACTCTGAAAGCCACCGGACGCCGCCACCCAATCCGGTATTGGAAGGCTGTCAATCGCGGCTAAAGCCGCTCCCACGCCACTGACTTTCATTTGCCGGGGGAATACAGCATTTTCAGATCGTCACTCTGAAAGTCACCGAACGGCCGGTAGCCCATCCAGTGTCGGAAGGCTGTCAATCGTGGCTAAAGCCGCTCCCACGCCACTAACTTTCATTTGCCGGGGGAATGCAGCGTTTTCATGACCGTTAGGTCAATGGAACGGCTCTCACCCCAGGGCCTCTATACTACACTGGTACTCAACATCGCGGCCCAATCCCTCTCCTAGCCGTTTGTTTTTTCTTGCGGAGTACGGTTTCATCAAAATTGTTAGACACAGGACAACGCATTATGAAATTTCCGATCCTTAGCTTGACCACCACGGCGTTCATCGTTTTCATCACACCAGCCGCGGCCTTGGATTACTTTGTCGGCCAGAATGGAAACGATGCGTGGTCCGGAACTCGCCAGTTTCCCAATGAATCCGGAAACGACGGCCCTTTCAAAACGCTGGAACGGGCGCAGCAAGCAATCCGGACTGCAAAACAAAGCCGGGGACCTGACGAGACCATTCAAGTCAATATCGCTGGCGGCACCTATTATCTGGACCATTCTTTGCTGTTTAACGACACCGATTCCGGTACGCCGAACCACGAAATCGTCTGGCAAGCTCAACCCGGTGCAGACACGATATTGAGCGGTGGACAAGCCATTCAATGCAAATCAGGCGCCGACAATTTGTGGCACTGTCCGTTTTCGAAAGTACCTGTCAAAACCGACTCTATCGATAGCGACCGGATTCAGGGCAACGCACCGACCTTCGACGTTTATGTCGGTGACCAGCGTATGACCCTGGCACGCTGGCCGGATCAGGAATGGGCGCACATCAAACTGCCATTCGACGACAAAAGCAGTTTTAGCGCGATGGAATCGCTACCACCACTGGGTCAAGATGTCTACGATGCGCAACTGCATATTTTCCCCGGCAACGATTGGTTCGATCAATATGTTGGCGTCGAAACCATCGATAGCACGGCCAACACCATCAAAACCGCGAGTCCCGCGAAATATAAGCTGCAATCCGGCAGACGTTTTTATCTGCGCAATTTGCGCGCACTGCTGAATATGCCAGGTGAATGGTATTTCGACCGCCAAGCCAAAGAGGTCATTTTAATTCCGCCGGAAAAGGCCGGCGCAAACAGCACCCCCGGTACCGCGATAGTTAGTGTTTTACCGAACTTGCTTATTGCCGATCACATAGCCAATGTCAGCTTCAAAGGATTAAAGTTCAAACATAGCGACGACACGGCCGTGATTGTCAAGAATGCCTCGAATGTGCTTTTCGATGGCGTGGAAATAAGTCAGACCGGCAGTAAAGGCCTGGAGATTAAGAGCGGCCGCCGCGTAACCCTGGCGAATAGCAAGGTTCACGATACCGGGACTCAAGGCATGGTGGTGTCCGGGGGAGATAAAAACCTATTACAAGTATCCGGACACACAATACGAAACAATCAAATAGGCCAAACCGGCCAAATATTATTGATGAATCGACCAAGCATCGAAATAAACGGCGTTGGCAATATCGTCACCAATAACTTGCTGGAATATGGGCCTAGCAACGCAATCATTCTTACAGGAAATGATCATTTAATTGAAAAAAATGAAATTCACGACTTTTGCCTGCAAGCGGCCGATTGTGGGGCCATCTATACGGGCCGGGACTGGTCGGCCCGAGGCAATATCATCCGTAACAATTACCTTCACGAGGTGATCGGTTATGGTATGAAGAGTGTGGATATTGCCAACAATCAGGCTATTTACCAATCTCCGAATTATTCGATGGGCGTGTATTTGGATGACGGTGCCAGCGGTTTCGATGTCAGCGGCAATATATTCAAAAACGCAGGATCTGTCGCTATCCACATACATGGAGGAAGAGATAACAAGATTCACGATAACCTAATCGTCACCAATGATTCGGCAATTTGGGTCTCGCAAATGGTTGAAACCTTCAATTGGAGTGAAAATCAAAAGAAATTGGATACATCGCCCTACAAAACGGCACACTGGCAACAAAAATACCCTGAGTTGGCGGCACCTATGACAAACAAAATCTGGCCGGAAGGGAACCGGATAGAGCGGAATGTCGTGGTCAGCAGCAAATCAGATGGCCAAATCTTCCGATACTGGTTACCCACAATGGGTACTGTAATAGGAAATAATATCGTGTGGTCTACCGCCGGCAAGGTCGCTGTCAATTACTTCTTCAGCGAGAAAGGCACGAAAAAATCGATCATTAATTGGCAAGACTGGATTAACCTAGGAGTCGAAAAAGATAGCTCGATCGCTGACCCATGCGTTAGCATTGTTGGCAAACAAGCAGTCTTTTGTGCCGAATCGCCGGCAAAGCGCATCGGCTTTCAAACTATTCCAGCCGATATTGGCTTGATTAAATAATATGGTACAAATTAAGCTTAAATTCCGCGTTCAAAGATTTTCGGCAATTTAATTGATGGTACGCAATTATTCAGCAGTCGGAAGAAGTTAGTTTACTCTTGATCGCGAGCTGACTTTTGCTAGACTCCGAACAGTGACAAGTATATTTACTATGGTAATCGCACTTCAAAGTTCGGTTTTTTGCCCCCCCTCTCCCGTAGGGCAATGCCGTTAAGTTAAGTCGTTCGTGGTGAGCTTGTCGAACCATGAACGGCTTAACCAATCGCCCTTCGACAGACTCAGGACGAACGGTCAATCCTTAGCGTTACGACATTATTGGAGCGAGGAGGTATACGTCGTGGTGAAAACCATTTCGCGACGGCAAATCAATTCCGAGGCCAATACCGATCAACCAACTCGCGGGTAGACCGAATATTGCCTTTGCTGGAAGCACCAAAGACAATCGATTCGATATTCGGCTGGGCACAGACCCATTCGATAGCCTCGTTGGCTGGGATGGCGCCGGAGGCGAATACCGACATCGCGATGGCTCGAAATTTTTTCTCTTTCAAGGCCGTTTCGTAGGCCTCGAATCCGCCGGACATCCTGAATCCTACTTTATTGATATTCGCGCAAACGATGGGATTCTCGACACCCAATTCCTCCAACACATCCAACAGCCTCGGCATATTCATCGTGATAAAGCCGGGCTCGGCGCCGTATCTCGCCTTGACGTGGTTGGCAAATATCCGGAAGGCTTCGTTAAAACCCAGGCCCAGCAAAAAGTCGACGACCACGTTCTGCAAGAAAATCACCGGTGTTTGCAAGCCAGCGAACATTTTCATCTCGGCGTCTATCAATAAAGTGGTGATGCCTTCGATGTCTTTTTTTGCCAATGACATACCGCCACGCATAGCCGAATCCAGGAAGCCTTCTTCCGGCAAGAAGTGTTTGATCGCCCCCAACAAACCGTGATCGGTCATTGCATTGGCGTATTTATGCGCATAAGGCATGCAAGGGTAAAATTTATAATCGGCGTAACGTGTTGGGTTGGCGCGCATGTGGTCGCAAACCAAGGCTATCCGCTCGTGCGTGGTACACATAAAGGTTTTGATGCCTTCGTCGTAGGCATTGTCCAATACCTCGATCACGGCCCCGATGTCCTGAAAACGCATGGCCTGAGCACGCGCCTTTTCTTCCGACATATGATTGACGCCAAAAAATTGATTGTCGCCAAAAAGTAATTGGTCCATCTAATCTACTCCAGCCCCTTCATGGGGTAACTGTTAAAAACGGGTAGCAATTCGTCAAAGGCTAAAAGCGGGCAAATTCCCTGTTTATTACCCCCTCGCTCTGCGGAAAGTTAAGACGAGGAAAACGAACCCACAGTTCGCTAACCTCTTTTCTACCCCAATACCGTTTAGTTAAGGCTTAACCATTCGTCCCGAGCAAAACCGAAGGGCGGGTGATTAAGTCGTTAATGGTTCAACTAGCTCACCACGAACGGCTAAGTTAACGCATACCGCCGTAATCGCGGCTAAAGCCGCTCCTACAACACCGTGCTCAGCCAGCCTGGGCGATAACGATCACAACCAGCCTATCGTCAATTGCTCAAGAACGAAAACAGCCCGCCTTTTTTAGGGGCGGTAACCGGCAAAGCTTCGTCGTTTTTCACCGACGGCCCCTTTTCGGCATCGGCAATCATCATCGCGATCACTTTGTCGGTTTCGGCCGCGCTGGCAAACGAGTTGACGTTTTCGGCACGTTTTTCGGCGATACATTTAACGAAGTAATCCAATTGCGCGGAGTATTCCTCGCCGCGCACATAAAACCAGACTTCTTCCGTCAACGCGGTGGTGTTGTTGACATTCCAGCCTTGTTGGTAACCGGCCGGTATCGTGGCGGTATCGCGCAAATAAACTTGCAACTCCTGGCGGTCCGCGATGATTCTACCCTTGGCCCCCCAAATGCTGAATTTAGTGCTCATTTTGCGGTAAGACTCGTCACTCCAGTTCACCGAGATTTGCGCATTCATACCGCCGGGGTAATACAAGGTACCGAAGACCTCGTCATCGGTCTCCTTAGAAAATACGCTGTTCAAGACACTGCCGCCAACGCCGAGCGGCATGCCGAGATACCAAGTCAGCAAATTCAGCGGGTGCGCCGCATAATCGTAAAGACAACCACCGCCGGCGGTACGCTGAGTTCGCCACGAACTGCCTTTGGGACGCATCACGACCGGGCCGTAAGCCTCGGCCAGAACGTGGGAGATATCGCCGATCAAGTTCATGTCCAGCAAACGCTTGACCTCTTGAAACACACCGACAAATCGGTAATGGTAGCCCACCTGATTGACCAAGCCTTTTTGCGCCGCGATACCGGCCAGTTCCTCGGATTCTTGCGGATTGAGACTGAACGGTTTTTCGCAAAATACATGCAAGCCTTTTTCCAATGCCTTGCGAACCATCGGGCCGTGCATGCTGGACGGCGTGGCAATCACCACCGCATCCAGTTCGGCATCCCGCAACATGACGTCGTAATCGCTGAACGTCGGCACCCCGGTATATTTATTCAACACGTCCAGGACGTAGCCAGTCGCGTCGCAGATCGCCGTTACCTGCACATCGGGATGTGCATTAATAATCGCCAGATGCGACAACCCCATTTTTCCCAAACCTACAACAGCTACACGAACCACCGCATTACTCCTTTTCAATTAACTTTTGCTCGCTGAAACCGCCGCATTAAACCAGCCGCGGCGGCCTCGGCGACGAATATAAACGACCACCAATAACGCTTAGCCCTTAACTTAGGCTGTATGATCAGCCTGAATACCCACTCCAATCCCAGCGCGCGTATCCATTCCGGCGCCCACGGCACCGCGCCGGAATGGTAATCGAAGGCCGCGCCAACCCCAACCATCCAGGGCGCGCGAACCCGGTGCAAATGCTTGGCGATCCAGGCTTCCTGCTTTACCAGACCTAAGCCGACCCAAACGATATCGGGCTTGGTCTCGTTGATCATGCGAACGACTTCCTCGTCCTCTTCGGCGGTCAGTTCCCGAAACGGCGGACAGTAGGTGCCGACCACCTGCATTTGCGGAAATTGTTCTTTCAATTTCTCCGCCATTAAATCCGCGACGCCTTCCTTGCCGCCGTAATAAAAATGCCGCCACCCTCTGGACTGACCGTATTCACTGCAATCCAATTGCAAGATCGGGCCATTATAACGGTTGATTTTCAAGCCCCAAAAATAACCGGCCGCGATGACGCCCACGCCGTCGCACAATGAAAAGTTAGCGTTTTGAACGAATTTTAAATGATCCGGGCGGCGCAAGGCGTGATACATCGATTCGGTATTGGTGATCGAGATGTATCGGCCGGTTTCGCCCGCTGAAATCGCCCTAGCCATTTCGGCCAAAACGTCTGCGTGGGGCCCGGTGTAAACGGGCATCCCCATCAACCTGTCTGTAAAGGTTGTCACGACAAAATCCTCTGAATAAATAATTGAGTAACCGCTAGCACGATTAACACGGTTTCTACTCTTATGTCCGATGACCCCAAAGAACAGCCACGAGGAAGAGTTTTTATCCCTATAAGACCGAACTTTCCCAATTCGGCATAAGGTCTGCCACAGAAAACTAGTTCTCGGCAATGTGCCTTATTATACGATTGCCAAACCCAGGACAATTGCCTTAAAAACAGTTTTCCGTTGGGCGCTCTCAGAAGCCAGCAAAACCCTATGGGCAAAACTTGCCCTATTTTTTACGCTCCATCGCCAAACACCGCTCCATGCCGTCAACGAAATGATCGATCATATTCGTCAACGTATAACGACGCGCGGCGGCCAACGCATTGGCGCGTATCCGCTGGTAGGCTTCGGAATCCCCAAGTAGTGTCACAATGGCGTCGGCGTAAGCATCCGAAGCGCCGTTAACGACCAATCCGTTCTCACCGTCCTTCAAATAAGCGATCTCGGGACTATGTCGCGCGTCGGACGTTGTTACCATCGGCAAACCGGCGCAAAACGCATCCAATACGTGCAAGCCAACCAGGCCGGGATTCAATATTACGTCGGCCAGGCGATAATAGGCCGCTTTTTCTACCCCTTTTCGAACGCCCCGCCAATGCAACCACGGGCGACTTTCCGCTGCCGCCTGAATATCCGCCGCGCTAGGCCCGTCGCCAATAATCACCACCTGAAAATCCGGAATCGACTCGCGAATCCGGTCGGCCGCGGCGACCAGATAGTCCAACCGCTTATCCGGATAAAGCGATCCGCAATACAATCCTACGCGACTGGTATCGCCGATACCCAACTCGGCACGAACTTCCCGCAATCTATCATCCGATATCGTCGCCAAATCGGCTTCGAATCGTTCGTTGTCAATCGCATTGTCCAACACGGTGATGCGTTCGGCAGGATAACCGTCCGCGATTAAAATATCCCTGGTCATATCAGTGTAAGCAAACCACCAATCGACGCTATCGACCATGTACTGCTTCCATCTTTCCCGCAAACCGCTCGGTTTCGTAGTCTGAAAGTTACGTCCATGCCCCCAATAGGCTAACTTCGTTTTATGAAACCCACGCAACAGCAACCAGGGATAATTGGACACCAAACGATTTTCCTGCATCACCACCACAAGTTCCGCATCGCGATGCTCCTCCGGATAGGGCTGCCAAAGAATATCCTTGCCCCCGATAGACACGTAACGATTAACGACGACGCTGGCCCAAGGCAAAGTGCCGACATCGCGTTTCTTTTCCTCGCGCTTGGTTGGCTGTCCGTGAACCAAATGCAAATCTATGCCTCGAGCGGCGCTGGCCGAACGCAAGCCTTCGAATAATCCCAAGCGATAATGCAACAACCGATGTTGCAAAATGACGACTTTTTTCATGTCCTATCCAATCGATTAATCAAGTATTGAATTTTTACCTGGTTCGATAACCCAATGCTCGTAACCTCTTTCCGACGAGACGAAACGTCCGGAAGTGATGGATGCTTCGTGCGTATCGATGGTTTCTTGGTCTTTGAAGCGCATACCCACCTTCTGGGCCGGATTACCTGCAACGATCTCATATGGCCCCACATCTTTCGTTACCACCGCCCCAGCCGCGACAATCGCACCGCGAGAAACCGTGACGCCGGACAGAATGATGGCACCATAGCCAATCCAAACATCGGCACCGATCACCACTTTGTCGTTTCGATAAGGATTCGGTGACGATTTGCTGTCTATCCACGGAGAAAACCGAACCGGAATACCAACGCATCGAAAGTCGTGGTCCCGCCGCCCCACCAACGCAACTCGATTCGCAATTAAAACGTAATCGCCAATATCCGCATTGGTTTCCACCAACACATCCTTACCAATATACACACCATTGCCGATGGTAATTTCATTCGGCGCCCAAAAACGACCGCGCGCGCCGATATGTAAGTCTCTTCCAACCCGAGTAATCGACGTTGAGCGCATTAATTTTAACTGTGTTTGTATGCGACGCCCAGCAGCTAATAAATTATTAAACATCTTTGTTTAGCCTGCGGAAATTTTATTTTCAAAAATAAATATAGTTAAACTCACGCCGCGCGCTAAGCAACTGATTGACCGCGTATAAAGTACCTAAAGTAGCCAACCAACACCCTAGCCAAATCAATTACAATATAAAATGGAAAAATATACCTAGGGCAATTATTCCAACCATACCACCACCGCGCGCGTAAATTCGCTGGCGACTTAATATTGGACAAAAAATTTACTAATTTCTTAAAAGAAAATTGATCTCGCACCGCTGTCATACCCGTAGCATCGACATACGAAAATACTTTGCAGCTTTGAAAGACATATGCCGGGTAGCCTGCTCTCCGAGCTTTATGCCCAAAGTCATAATCGGCGGCATAATGCGGCAAATGAACCTCGTCATATAAACCGACTTGGCGAAACACCTGTACCGGAATCAAAGTCCCTCTTCCGGAAACCAGACTAACCAGCATCGCGTTTTCATCACTCGGACAATGGTCTTGAGCGAAATATACCGCCCGGTCTTTAGCTCCCCACCAACTCTGCCGAAATCCTTCTCTAACTCTTTTACCGGTAGCTATGTCGTGAACCACTGACGTCAACAACGCATGCGGATATTTAACTGCTTGAGCGGCCATTTCAGCTAAATAATCCTCCGGCAACTCTGTATCGTTATTTAACGTCAACACAAAGTCATCAGGCTCGGCATGCTGTAACACATATTCAACACAGATATTTATGGCACCGGTCCACCATAAGCTACTATCTGCCTTCAACACCACGATATCTGGAAAAGCCTGCCCAATCTTTTCTGTCGTACCATCGGTAGAGCCATGGTCGCAAATAACAACATTAAAACTTTGAAAACTTTGCTTTTTAATAGTAGAAAGGCATTTTAATGTAAATTCAACGCGATTAAACACAGGAACACAAATCCAAATCTTCATCACTCGATTCCGGTAGCTTTATATTTATTAAAAAACCAGAAAACACAACCACATAAAAACCAAAGAGCGTAACCGACCGTTGTCATTGTTGTATTCATTAATGAGAAGATCAAAAAATACAATATACTAGAAAAAAGATAACTACCGTGCAATTTAAACTCGTCGGTTTTGGCGAGCACATATGCGGCCGTCATTGATCTTCCAATAACCAAAAACAACAAAGCCGAGCCCAAAAAACCTCCGCCCATCAAAAACAAATAGATAAAATTATGGGGATGATAAATATTAAAATCCCTCGGACTGAACTCCGCACGTTTAATTATTTCCTTTAGCTCCCGATACTCTAAGCCGGTAAAAGGACGTTTATCAACCTCTTCTATGACGGTTGTAATAACCGCAGCCCTAACCATGGTAGTTTTTGTAGGCTCGAATGTTTGTTCAACACGGCTTATTAGCTTATCTAACATATTTATGTTCGCAAAACTCTGCATCGCAGTCAAAGCCGCCAGCATAAGCACACCAGACAACCCTATCAATACAAGGTTTTTTATTTTATTTCCTTTAAAAAAGGAAAGCGCCGAAAAAGCGAGCGCTATTGAAATAAAAGCAGAACGATGACCTAACATTAAAATACCCGAAAGCGGTAAAAATGTAAGATATTTTTTATACTCCCAGCAAAAAAGAGCAATTGCACCTAAACCTAAAAGTACATTACCATCACCAAACCCGAGCCTCAGAGTATCCTGCCCCCTCAAGGCCGTCATTGTATCTTTAGAGCCATACAAAAACGGCTGATACAAAGGAAAACATATTGACAACACAATAACAACAACAGTTAATCGTTTAAACTGACTGCCAATACTATAAATAGCCAATGGCAGAAAAAAATAAACCTGCTGAGTATCTGACATGAACATTCGAACCAAGCTATCCAACGGAACATTACTCAAAAACCCGTTGACTAACTTACCCATGTAAAACAGAAAATATAAAACTATCAAAAATATAACAACATTCGCTTCTGCTGAGTCCCGATATACCGCAGTTTTTAAGAAAAACTTCTTTACAAAAAAGATCATCATAAAAACTACCGATACGGCATACAACAAATCAAGTGGAAGAATATTAACACTTCCCAGTGTAAACTTCAGGCTGCCGACAAACTCTCGACTGGCAAGTCCGTTAATGAACAAATATAGCAGCGCCAAATAGGGGATCGCCGTAGGCATAAGAAATAAAAAAACGGCGACAACAAAAAAAATAGCAATCTCGATCATATTAATATCTTATCAACACTGAAAAATATTGTGTTCCATAAAAACCTTACTCGATTCGAACTCAACTCTTCATCAGTGGATTAAACATTAAAAAGACCAACCGACTTTCTAAAAACAGCAAAGCTCCCTCTCAGTCTATACACTGAAATAGAGATATTGAATTTTTTGCACCATTTATAGGCAACCTTTCTCTCTCCTGATCGATCTATATCATCGAGATAAACCGAAGCATTTTCGGATAACTTGCTGTAAAAATAAGGCAGCGCGGGCTCTCTTGCCATTTCAATTTCCTTTCTGTAGGCGGGAGGGCCATCGATCAACAGTAATTCAATATCCGTAACAGCCTTCATGAACTCATTCTCAGCATACCATGAACTCCCAGTTGTATTCGCGCTGGAAATCAGAGGGCAATGCATTATCTCAAATAAATCATCCGGAATTTCGTTAGCCTTAAGTATAGCGGTTAATATCTTAACCCATTCATCATCGTGCTCTATACAAACTATTTTGCGGCTCACTCCATCGGATCGCATTTGACTCAAGAGGCGACAAATATATATTGTAGACAATCCACCGCCCAACTCGACAATTTTGGTTCGCCTATTTACCGCTATATCATTCAAAATCATTTGGAGCGCACCAGGCCTCATAGCAGACCCTGTCCAAGGCACATATCTTCCGTTCAATGGACTTAAAAGCTGAAACCACTTGATGTCCTCTAGCAGCTCCACCCGCCTAAGCATTAACCTAATCCATTTGTTATTGGTTAACACCAGCATAAACAATGTTTTCCAGCTCATAAGTCCTCCGACAATAAAGAATTAGCAAATCTACCCAAGCATCACATTACCACCTGCTTTTTTTAAACCCACCTCGCAATGAGCGAGCAATCTATTAATTATAATTTAATAAAACAGAAACAATCCGCGTTACGCAATACTTTCAAACTCAATAATCATAATTCAAAAAACTATATAAATCTATCGTTCGGCTAGCGTTAACATTCGAATTGTAGGTATTAAAAGCATTCTCGAACATAGAATCGATTTTCTCCTGATTATTCGTCGTTAACGCTAAATCCAGTTTATTCGACCAATCGAGAATATCACCGGACTTCGCCAACAACCCGGCCTTCCCATTCAAAACCATCTCACGAGTGCCGTCGATGTCGCTGGTAATCACTAGTTTTCGCATCGCGCCCGCCTCCAATATGGGTCTGGCAAAATGCGGCTCGGTGAAAGGAGCCGCGACGATATCGACTTCAGCAATATAATCTGCAATATCGAAAATCACGCCCGGAAAAAACACCCGACTTTGTAAACCGTGTTGCTCTATCACCCATTGCAATTCAGAACGCAAATTCTTTTTGCCAACCAGCTTACTCAGTAGCTTTTTGACTGGGTTGCTGTCCGCGTGTTTAGCACCCTCACCAAAAAACACCAATACCGCATCGCGATGCCTATCGGCGACTGCCGCGAACGCTTTCAATAAGGTCAACGCACCTTTCGCCGGCGTGTGCCAACCCAGTATTGCAATGACTTTGGCGGATTCCGAAAGCCCAAGCTTTTGCCTTAAGAACACTGGCCGGGCCTTGCGGTAATCGAACTTATCGAAATTCACGAAATTGGGAATCACGACGCCGCGCTTGCTCGGGCCTATCCGCTTTAACTCGGACTCACATAACCCAATCGTTACATCGGCACAATAAGAGATGATATTCCGCAACACTGAATAGCGTAAGCGGAAATTGCCATATTCCAAAAAGTCCCGCAGGTGCCAAACCAAGGGTATATTCATCGACTTAACCGCCAAGCCTTCTGAAATCAATACCGTGGAGTTCAAATGCACGATATTCGGCTTCTCTGCGGCAATGATTTGCTTCATTGCCAAATAGCCTGGGAGCAATTTTAGATAGTGCCGCGTATAAGTTTTTAAATCGTAATAAAACTTTGCGCCGAATGGATTCAGCGACTGATTTTCGATGGTGCAATGGGGCAGCTTTCCAAGCCGCTTATCTACGACACAACGAATGCCGGCCTTTCGGTAGAATTCCACAGCCGGACCCTCGGTAATAAAGTAAACAACGATGTCGTATTGCTTTCTGACATACTCCAACAAATAGAACAGACTCATCGGAGCCCCACCATTCGCTCCGGAATGCTGGACGTAGAGAATTTTTTTAATCGACATTGCCGACTTCCTTAGCCGGGTTTCCGGCATAAATTTTTGACTGCGCAATATCTCGCACAACTACGGCGCCAGCTCCTACAATACTATTCGCAGCAATAGATACACCTTTTACGATAATTGAATTGGCTCCGATAAATACGTCATCGGATATTTCAACAGGTTTTACGGCGATTTTGACCGGGTCTTTGCAATATCTGCGATTATCCGAAGCCTTTGCATGAAAATCGGTATCGAATATCGACACATTTGCACCTAATAACGCTCTCTTACCGATACTGACGTACTTGGCGGCGCAAATACTCGTACCGCTAAGCCCACAGTCGTCCCCTATCATCAACACTGCCCCCGGCTGCAAAGTTCTAAGAATAACAGGATGATTGACGCCAAGTGCGGTAAATCTTGAGTCGGAGCAAAAAACAACTCTATCGCCGATTATTATTTTCGAATCTTTAGCGATGGAGAATATCGGCATGCCATAGAATTTGCATCCCCTACCCAAAACCACGCCATGCACTCTAGCCAACATTCTGGCCGATATTTGCCAATACCAATATCGAAGCTTTCCGGCGACTTTAAAGAGAATATTCATTTAAATTTTGAAACTTATTGGGCGATAAAATTTTTTATTTCTTCAGGAAATGCAGAATTATAATGTTTATGCGTCCAAATCCCTTCCAACGTAGATAATAAAATTTCCATTCTGCTTCGTTGGGTGTGATGATGCCTAACATAGTCAGCTGCGTTTAAGGCCATCTCCAGTCTTTGCTGTTCAGGCATACTGAGCAACCATTTAACCTTATCGACGGCTTGATTGGGCGTTTTGAAATAATGGCAATGTACCCCGTCCTTCAAGATTTCATCAAATTTCGGCGAATAACCGGAAACGTAAGGGATACCCATTGCGATGGTGTTGAACGGACGATTGGAGTCGTAATATTCGATGTCGCTAAATTGCGGAATACCGATTGCGACTTTGGATGCGTTATATGCATCGACCTGTTTAAAAAAGTCGATAGGCCCTCTGGCACACTGGAACTTGTCCCAGCCTTTTCCATAGAGCGCAAATTTATCTCCGAACTCTTCTTGTAGCGCGGCAATTAACTTGGACCGTTCTTTAGCTCCGGGCGCGGATGCGAAGGGCCGGCGAGATTTCCATTGATTGGCGATCATCACTAAGTCGTTCTGATAATCCCTTTCGGTTTTTATAGGCTCGCCAAATGATACCTCGTCGTATCCGTGCGGCAATAAATAAACATGCCTCGCGCCATGTCTTTTCAAATATTCCGCTACGCGCCCCAGTCCTGAGTTGAAACAAACATCGGTGTACTTAATTAAAGACAATAGACACTTAGGATAGGGCACGACCCAAAAATTGCCGAACGGATCGCCGTTTTCGTTACAGATCGCCGGCTTGGTCGGTAAATCCCTGATCCTTGCCATGATTTGCTCGTTTAAATGTCCGGTCCAGAGTCCATGCCAATAAATTGCATCCGCACTGAAATCTTTTGCAATTTCGTAGACCTTTTCCGCCATGGCATCCCAACCGTGTTCACGTCCGAAAATTCGATACGAAAAGATTTCCAGCGCTTCCAAGCGGCCTTCGGAAAGCATGTCGGCGAAAATTTTTCGTCTAGCTCGTTGATCGCCCTCGGCTGTTTCGACCGGCAGATACAGCAGCCTGAGTTTTTTCATCATCAATATCCTTTCTTTAATATTAAGTTTGCCATTCGTGCCGTTTTACTTGCCGCGGATCGACCGGCTAAAAACTCTCGAATGATTGCTCTAAAATACCGCGCCGGGCCGAAAACAATAAAAGTCATTAAGCCGATACCACCCAACGCGGCCTCGGCCGGCAATAAGCGAAAAGCCCCAATCCAAGCGAATTTGTTTTCCAACAAGTAAATCAGCGCCGCAACCCATGCTCCGCAGGCCAACTGAGACCCCAGAATTTGAAGATGCGTGACGACTTTAATTTTTAGTTTGTATCCCAGAATCAGGATATATGCGGTAAAGCGCAGCCAGTAATAGCCTGTCAAGACCCACAGTATCATCTGTAATTGATGATTTACCGCGTAATACAACATCGCTGGTATCGACAAGATCAGCAAATAGATTTGCAGCCGAATTTGCATGGACAGCACGCCCAATGCGCTGCATGCGGTAGCCGCCACGCTGGCCAGCATTTCTATCGGTACGAATAGAGCCGACATGCAAACGAACGGGACCGCCGACTGCCAATTCGCCCCCAATAAAACGTCGACTAATTGCGGTGCGGCGGCATACATGCCTGCGCCGACCGGAATCAGGAAGAAGCCGGTCATCGTCAGGCTTTTCAAGTAAAGTTGCGCAAATAAGTCTGGTTGTTGCTGATAGCGGGAATAGGCCGGCAACAATACGCGGGTAATCGAAACCAAAAGATTGTATGCCGGCAGGGATATAATATTACGGCTTCGGTTCCACAAGCCCAGTTCCGCCGATTCAAAGAACTTGCCGACCAGAATGTGGTCGATATTCGAGCCGACAAACGTCATAAAGCTGGCTACCGAATACCCTCCACCAAAGGTTAATATATGTTTGTACGCGGACATTCTTAAGTTAATGCGTAACGTGTGTTTGGTCTTAAAGTAGCAGGCGATCAGCAAAATCAGCGATTGGCTTAGGTTCGCAATCGCCAAGCTGTACACCCCATAACCTAAATAAGCTAATACGATACCAATGAGTCCGTTGGAGATTAAATAGTTTACGGTCTCCAGTATCGATAAATATTTGAATTGCATTCGCCGCTTGATCAGTCCAGTGGATGTCGCGGCGGCACCGATCAGTACAAAATTAAAGGCCATCAACTGGATGACAGGCACCAGCTTAGGCGATTCGAAAAAAACCGACAGCGGCTCTGCCAGCCAAACGGTAACCGCACAGAACACGACGCCGGTCACGAGCGAAAACCAAAACGAAGACTGAATATCCGCGTCGTCAATTTCGTCTTTTTGCTGAATGGCGGCAGACAATCCAAAGTCCGAAAAATATCCGCCGAATTTAACGGCAACTAAGGCTAGCGCCATTAACCCGAATTCTTCCGGCGTCAACAATCTGGCCATGACGCCCAGCACGGCCAACTGGGAAACGCCTTTGATTACCACTCCAAGATAATTCCATTTAACGCTATTTAATATGCTCATTTAATTCGTTGAAAATCAAAAACTCAAATCGCTTGCCGACTCGCCTTGTTTCAAACCGGTTTTACTCCGGCCGCTATACGTCGTTCGACTGCGATTTATATTTTCTTGCCATCTTCGCATCACGGATTGAATTGACCTCTTCCTGTTAGAATTTCCAGCGGCTTTAAATAATCGTCCGCTCGCTTTCCAACCTAAATCGCTGTTCGACTACGAATGACATCAACCGACCATCACCCCATATATCAGACTCGCTTATTGCCTAAAGTCCTCTGCGCCGTTCTGCTCGGACTGGCGACTATTGGTTATTTCAATCGGTATCCGCAAGTTTTGAGCGCCGGCCCGGAACTTCTGGCAAACCCGAATTTCCTTGACGGGCTATCCCATTGGTCGTGGTCCCGTGACGGTGTTCTAGCCTTTAAACAGGCGGATGAAGCCACTCGCTCACCAACCGATGCTTCGGTTTCGGCCGTCAGCAATACACCCCGTAGCGGCATTGCTCTAAGCAGCGATATGGGCGACAAAATTATCTCAATCAATCAGTCGCTTCCACCTTCCGCGCCCGGAACATTATTGCAACTTTCCGCAACCCTCAAAGTGGAAAACGTCGTCAAGGGACCGCTCGACTGGGAAATCGCGCGTATCGTACTCGTGGCTTATGACCATTCCGGGAAACCGCGCTACGACCGTCCACATGTGCTGGCATCGCTATTCGGCACTTCCGATTGGACCCAACATCAACGGGTATTTCAAGTCAGCCCGGATACCACTAGTCTGCAAGTCAGCGCCCAATTGGTGCATAGTCGAGGGCGCTTTCTGGTTACAGGACTCAATTTGCACGCTGTACAGTTAAATCCTGAATTCGCCCGCTACCGTTCTGTACTCTTCGCGGCCTGGCTGGCCCTCGGTTTTTGGATTGGCTGGCCCTTTGTTATGAATCGTTTAAACACCCCGTCGAATCGCTTGGTGTTGCTGGCAACTTTCGGCATTCTGGCCGGGGTTTTGATGCCTGAATCGCTGAAGGAAATTCTCGGCGAAACCCTATGGCCGGCCGCCGCTTTGGCACCACACGGCGATCACGCCGAATTTGTACAAACGTTTAATTTGGATTTTTCGATTCCGATCATCGATATTTACAAACTGGGCCATTTTACGATGTTTGCGTTACTCGCCTGGGCCATAGGCGCCGGCAACCGGTTTCGGCCGATTTCCGCCAGCCGGTTTTTCTTGATGAGCCTGTTCGCAACCAGCAGCGAGATCTTACAGCTCTTTATCCCGAGCAGAGGACCGCAACTGGGCGACATCTTTATCGACTGCATTGGTATCGTTTTCGGTTTAGCGACATCCGCGTTGTGCGGTTTGCTGTTCTACCGGCGGGCAAACAATTAATACGCCTGCTCCCCGACAAAGCCCTTGAAGACGGTCATGAATACGATCTTGATGTCCAGCCACAGCGACCATTGGCGGATGTATTCCAGATCGTAGTGAATGCGGGCCTGCATTTTGTCGATGGTTTCGGTTTCGCCCCGGCAGCCGCTGATTTGCGCCAAGCCGGTGATGCCGGGTTTCATTTTGTGGCGCAGCATGTAACCCTGGATTTGCTTGCGATAGTATTCGTTATGGGCAATCGCGTGCGGACGCGGGCCGACCACGGACATTGTACCGCGCAGAACGTTAAGAAATTGCGGCAATTCGTCCAGCGATGTCCGCCGTAAAAACGCGCCCAGCGGCGTGACCCGGCTGTCGTTGGCGGTGGCTTGCTTGACGGTGTCGCCGTTTTCGCAGACCGACATCGAGCGGAATTTCCAGACTTCGATCGGCTCGCCCTTTACGCCGTAACGCAATTGTTTGAAGATGACGGGACCAGGCGAAGTGACCTTGACCGCGAGCGCAATCAGAAGCATCGGAATCGCGATCAGCGGCAAAATCAGCGCGCACAACACCAAGTCTTCCAGACGTTTGGCCATACCGTCCAACACCGAATTGAGCGGGGTGTCGAACACGCTGACTACCGGGATACCCTTGACGCTGCTGAGTTTGGATTGCATCAGGTTGAAGGTGAAAAAATCGGGAACGATATTCACCGACACCGTACTGTCGGCCAGTTCGCGAATCAACTGATTGATCCGTACTTCGGCGCGGAGCGGCAGGGTAATGTAGATATGGTCGATCTCGCCACGCTGACTGCGCTTTAACAATTCCTTGAAATCGCCGGTAATGTCGTCTTCTATCAACTCGCCTTGCTCGCGGCGTTGCGGGTTTTCGACGCGATCGTCAAAGTAGCCGGCAAAATGGTAGCCCAACCAAGGCATTTCGGTCAGCGCGATATTCAAGCGCTTGCCGAGTGGATTGGCACCCAATATCGCGTAATAACGGACATTCAAGCCGTGCAAACGCAGAAACGACAATGTCGCTCGCCGCAGCGTGTGCACCAATATAATGCCCAACGGCACCAGCGGAAACCACAACTCGAGCACTTGCTTGGAGAATTCGAAATCCGGCTCCAGCAAGTACACGCCGCTGGACACCACCGCAAACGAGCCTATCCACGACAGTAAAATCCGCAATGCATCGTCGAACATCGGGTCGCCGCGCCAACCGTGATAGATCTCTTGATGTTCGGCGAAGATACCGAACAACACCGTACAAGCGATGAAGAGGATCAAATACTCGCGCGTGAAAGGGATTTGATAGAGCTCCAGCGACGCAAACATCGACACAAAAATGATCCCGGTATCGATGGCGCGTTTAACCCCTTGCATTTCAGGCCGCAAGGGACGGATAAATCCTTTTGAGCGAAGTTGGTTCATATCCAGAAGTTATAGACTATTCGTTGAACATCCGATTGATCCGCGCTGATCCAATAATTTATCAGCACTTTATTTCAGCCCCATGAATCTAGGCTCCCTACCCGACTATCGATTCGGCCTTTCGGTGTTTTAAGTCGTTGCAAACACTGATAGGCCGCTTCTATAAGCCAGCCGTTCGATGCGGCGACTGGATTCAAACGTAACTGCCAGCAAAATGCACACCAGTTATCCCTGCTAGCCGGGAAGCCCCCGACGATTGCCATACCTCTAAACGCTGGTTCCACTCGTGGCCCACCGCAGCAATGTCAAGCGTGACCGAACACACCATCCCGAGTGCGCCTTAAGGATACACCGATAAGCCAATCTTCATCAGGCACAACACGCGCTAAGTGCCCAGTGTCGAGTTTTTTGCCGACCATCACATAGCGTTGCAACCGCACCATCTTGGTTCATCATCACGCCGACAAAGTCGCAAAACGCCTTTCGGCGATACCTTTAGCCTGCTAATCAATGCTTTACGACTCCCCGCCCCGAATGCGAGCATTCCCGCAGCCGTAAACAAACGGCCGATTTATACGCGAATGGCATTCCGATCTGTCGTTTTTAATGACATCCTAATGTTTTCGTCATCGGTTACTCCACTTTTCCAAGTTAATAATGATGCAAAAATCCATTCCGTGAAAGTTTTTCCAGGAAAAGTTCCGTCGCTTGTTCACGTCACGCTCGGAAAACGGTCACGAATTCGGCCTACACCGACTTGGATAAATCGCAGGAAAGCCTCGCGCGGCTTAGTCATTTTGTTCCGCCCTTCCCGCGCGGACAGGGTGTTTGCGTGTTTATCCCCGCCCAGGCCTTTGACGGGCCAGCAAATGCTCCCAATTTAAATCCGGCTTGCGGTTAAAATCTCGCCGTTAACGTTAATTCGGACTTCTCATGTCAAATACCTTTATCTCTCAAAAACCTATTCCTCCTCGCGAACGCCTGATCATGGCGCTGGACGTCGCCAGCATCGCCGAAGCCCAAGCCCTGGTCGAGGAACTGGGCGATTCCGTGGTGTTTTATAAAGTCGGTATGGAACTGTTTATGTCCGGCGACTATTTCGGCTTTATCGAATGGTTGAAGGCGCGCGACAAAAAAGTCTTCGTGGACCTAAAGTTTTTCGACATACCCGCCACCGTCGGGCGAGCGATCAAAGCCCTGAGTAGCAAGGGCGTGGATCTTGCTACGATACACGGCAACGATTCCATCATGGAAGCCGCGACCGAAGCCAAGGGCAATCTGAAGGTCTTGGCGGTGACGGCTTTGACTAGTCTGGACCGGGGCGATTTGGACGACTTGGGCTTTCAATGCGACGTGCGCGAACTGGTGCTGTCGCGCGCCAAACGGGCACTGCAAATTGGTTGCGACGGTATCGTGTCGTCGGGCATGGAAGCGGAATTGATTCGCGCCCAGTTGGGCGACAAGTTATTGGTGATTACGCCGGGCATACGACCGGTCGACAACCGGGAAGATGACGACCAGAAACGGGCGGTCAGCGTAGAACAGGCCATCCAAAGCGGCGCCGATTATTTGGTGGTGGGCCGGCCGATCCGCGACGCGGCGGACCGCAAAACCATGGCGGAAAAAATCCAGCGGCAAATAGCGGCTCAGTTTGAATAAGCAGAGAGGCAAACCGAGGTTTGCACTCCGGTAGGGTCTGTTCGAGTCGCTGTGCGGAGTGCAAATCTCGATTTGCCGTGTTCGCGGGTTGGCTGGCGTTTCGTTCGACGGCAAAAGACGGCATAATGGCCGGATTTTTTGATAGCCGCTTCCCATCCGCGCCATGAAACCAGCTCCCAATATCTATCTGATCGGCCTGATGGGTGTCGGTAAAACCACGATAGGCAAGCAGGTCGCGAAAGCGATGCAATGGCCGTTTTACGACAGCGACAAGGTCATAGAAGAAACCACCGGCACCGACATCCCGACCATCTTTGCCTACGAAGGCGAGGAAGGCTTTCGCAACCGGGAGCAGGCGATGATTCGCCAATTGACCGGACTGGACGGCATCGTGATGGCAACCGGCGGCGGCTCGATACTGCGGCCGGAAAACCGCGAGGCCCTGAAAACCCGCGGCTTTGTCGTCTATTTGCATTGTTCGATCGACAAAATCCTGCACCGCACCAAACACGATACTCAGCGGCCGCTGCTGCGCACCGAGAATCCACGCCAGCGCTTGCAGGAACTGTTTGCCATCCGCGACCCTCTGTACCGGGAATGCGCGGACTTTAGAATCGATTCCGGCATGTTGCCGGGCAAGACCGTCGTCAAAACCATTTTGCAGCAATATCAAGCCGCCCTGGAGAACCATGAAAGAGCTGCGAGTTGAACTCGACAAGCAACGAAGCTATCCGATTTATATCGGCGCCGGCCTGCTCGGCCAAGCCGAGCTGCTGACCCGGCACATCCGTTCCAAGCAGGTCGCGATCGTCAGCAACGACAAGGTAGCGCCTTTGTATCTGCCCAAGTTGCTAGCCGCGCTCGGCGATTACCAAACCGAAACGGTCATCTTGCCCGACGGCGAACAGTACAAAACCCTGCAATATCTGGAAAAGATTTTCGACGGGCTGCTGGCCAACAAATTCAGCCGCAATGCCACGCTAATCGCGCTGGGCGGCGGCGTCATCGGCGACATGGGCGGTTTCGCGGCGGCCTGCTACCAGCGCGGCATCGCCTTCATCCAGATTCCGACCACCTTGCTGGCGCAAGTCGATTCATCGGTCGGCGGCAAGACCGGCGTCAACCATCCGCTCGGCAAGAACATGATAGGCGCGTTCTATCAGCCGCAATGCGTGATCGCCGACGCCGACGTGCTCGATACCCTGGACGATCGCCAATTGTCGGCCGGCTTGGCCGAAGTGATCAAATACGGCTTGATCCGCGATCCGGAGTTTCTGGACTGGCTGGAAGCCAACATGCCGAAGTTGCTGGCCCGTGACAAAGCGGCCTTGGCTTATGCGATCGAACGCTCCTGCGCCAATAAGGCGGCGGTAGTCGGCGAAGACGAATTCGAAAACGGCGTACGGGCCACCTTGAACCTGGGCCACACCTTCGGCCACGCCATCGAAACCGGTTGCGGTTACGGCCAATATCTACACGGCGAGGCGGTGGCGATAGGCACCGGCTTCGCGGCCGATCTTTCGCGCCGGCTGGGTTATCTGAGCGATGCCGATGTCGCGCGCGTACTGGCGATTTTGCACGCCGCCGGCCTGCCGACCCGGCCGCCGACCGAGATGAGCTCCGAGCAATATCTGGACTTGATGGCGGTGGACAAGAAAAACGTCGACGGCAAGATTCGGGTGATTTTGTTGGAAGCGCTCGGCAAGGCCTTGTTGCCGATCAGCGTGGAGAGAGCGCCGTTGCAGGCAACCTTGAACGCTTATGCCGGATAACGAAAATCTGACTTACAGCTACCAAAAGCGCACGCTGGATCATAGGCCCGAGCGCAGCCTATTGACGCCGGAGCGCGCCCAAAAGCTGGACTTGTTGGTGCATTTACTGAGCAATCTGCAGCAAGCCCTGGTCGTCTGCGGCCCGCCGGGCATCGGCAAGACCACGCTGCTGGAAGCCTTGCAACAAAGCCAGCGCGAACAATGGCAAATCTCGCTGTTAAAAGCGACACCGGCGTCGAGCTTCGAGACTATCGTCCACGAATTGTTGCGCAGCCTGAATATCCCTAATCTTGCCGCCAGTTTCGATTTGACTCGACTGCGCGAACTTTGCGGCAAGCAGGCGGTGGTGCTGTTGATCGACGATGCCGGCCATCTGATGCCGGGGCTGATCACGATGTTGATCGAATTCGCCGATTCGCTACCGGGCCTGCATCTGGTATTCGCACTGAGCCACGACCAATTCAGCATCAAGGCCGGTACCGACCGGCGCATCGAAGACGCCCACGTCATCGAACTGCCGCCGCTCAAGCAGCGCCATTATCGGGATTTTCTGCAAAACCTGTCGGCCCAACCGGGTTCCGCCATTTCGTTCAACGCGGTCACCGACCCGTTGATCGAAGCGCTGTACCTGGAAACCCACGGCATTCCCGGCCGGATACTCGAAGAACTGCCGAAACTGGCCGAGCAACAAGGCCGAACCGGCGCGCGCTGGGGATTATGGCTGGGAGTCATCGCGGTGATCGCCGGCACCGGGGGTGCAATGGTTTGGTTGTGGCCGAACAATGACGAGAAAACCCTCGTCGCCGCGCCGTCCCTCGGCAAGCCGACGAGCCAAGTGCTACCGGCCGAGCCGGTGAATCCATCCGCTCAGGCCCCGGCTGAAACGCCGGCACCGGCATCCAAGCCGCTTGACGGACCGGCGCCGACCGCGCAGGTTGACGAACGTCCCGCCGACGCGGCAAAACCGGTGCCGCCGCCAGCGCCGCAATCCACTCTGTCAGTTCCAACTCCGCCGCAAACGACTAAAGCCGCGCCGGCCGAAAACGAACCAAACGCCGTGCAAACCGCGTCGGCACCCGTCGCAGCGCAGCCCGCGCCAGTGGCTGCTCCCAGCCTTCCGGCGCCGATTGCGGCAACCACTGCGGCGACTCCGCCCGTTGCGCCGCCGACACCGGCCGTGACGCCGACGGTTCCGAGCAAAACCGAATCCGCGACGCCGCCGGTCGTCGCCGGCAAGCCGCCCGAAAAGCCGGCGAAACCGACCAAGCCGTCGGATCAGGGCGATAGCGACTGGATTGCCGCTCAACCGGGCACTCATTACACGCTGCAAGTCATGACGCTGTCGAATAAAGCCGGCCTGCCGCGCTTTTTCAAAAAATACGCGGAATACAGCGAGAGTCTGAAGTACTACACGATTCGCCAGGGCGATCAGGAAAAGTTCGTGCTGATTTACGGTTCGTTCGCCAGCCCGGCGGAAGCCAATCAGTTTAAAACGCTGATGCCCGGCGAATTTCAAACCGCCCAGCCGATCCGGTTCAAGGCCATTCAAAAAGACGGCAAACGCTGATCACTCACCACCTTCTCACCGATGACAACAATAGAAAACGACTTATTCCTTAGAGCGCTGTTAAAACAACCGGTCGAACGCACCCCGGTCTGGATGATGCGCCAAGCCGGCCGCTATCTGCCCGAATACCGCGCTACCCGCGCCAAAGCCGGCAGTTTCATGCAACTGTGTACCAACCCGGAACTGGCTTGCGAAGTAACCCTGCAACCTTTGGAGCGCTTTGGCTTCGATGCCGCCATCCTGTTTTCCGACATTCTGACGATACCGGACGCGATGGGCTTGGGTTTATCCTTCGCCGAGGGCGAGGGCCCGCAATTCGCCCATCCGATCCGCACTGCCGACGACGTCAAGCGCCTGCCGATTCCCGATCCTGAAACCGAATTGCGTTACGTCGTCGACGCCGTGCGTCTAATCAAATCCAATCTGCGCAACCGACTGCCGCTGATCGGCTTTTCCGGCAGCCCGTGGACCTTGGCGACTTACATGGTGGAAGGCAAGGGCAGCAAAAGCTTTCAGAAAGTCAAAAGCATGATGTTCGAGGAACCGGCCTTGATGCATCAAATGCTGGACAAACTGGCGCAAGCGGTGGCCGCGTATTTGAACGCGCAAATCGCCGCCGGCGCCGACGCGGTGATGCTGTTCGACACTTGGGGCGGCATGCTTAGCCACGACGATTATCTGGAGTTTTCGTTGAGCTACGCCCGCCAGGTGCGGGAACTGCTGAACACCCAGCGCGACGGCCGGCAAATCCCGACCATCTTGTTCACCAAGGGCGGCGGCCTGTGGTTGGAAACGATGGCCGACACCGGCTACGACGCACTGGGTTTGGATTGGCAGACCGACATCGCCAACGCCCGCGCCCGCGTCGGCGCCAAGGTGGCCTTGCAAGGCAATATGGACCCGATTACGCTGTATGCCAAGCCCGAGGTGATCCGCGCCAAGGTCGGCAAGATCCTGCACGACTTCGGCCACGGCACCGGCCACGTGTTCAATCTCGGTCACGGCATTTTGCCGGACATCGCCCCCGAGCACGTCAAGGCGATGGTCGATGCCGTGCGCGAATTCAGTCCGCAATACCATCGCGCCGGCTGATGTGGTTTCAAAAGCGCTTGCAATTGGCGGCCAAACCGCGTGGTTTTCATCTGGTCAACCGGGAGATCGTCAACCAGCTGCCCGAAATTCGCGAACTGGAAGTCGGCCTGCTGCATTTGTTTTTGCAACACACCTCGGCCTCGTTGGCGATCAACGAAAACGCCGACGCCGATGTGCGCCGCGACCTGGAAAGTTACTTTTCCCGAGCGGTGCCGGAAAATGAACCTTACTACCGTCACACCCTCGAAGGAGCGGACGACATGCCCGCCCACATCAAGACCGTGATCCTCGGCAGCTCGCTGACGATACCGGTCGGCGACGGCCAATTGGCATTGGGCATCTGGCAAGGGATTTATTTATGCGAACACCGCAATCACGCGGGGCCGCGCACGATTATCGCAACGCTGAATGGCGAATGAAGAGGCTCTTATGAAAATAGCGAAAATTTCCGTTTTAACGCTGGCTACGATGTTCAGCGGTCTGTTATTCGCCGAGGAATCCAGCCAACCCGAAATGACCGTCTACCGCAGCCCAACCTGCGGTTGCTGCGGCAAATGGCTGGAGCATGCCGAAAACAGCGGCTTTAAAATCAAGGACGTGATCAGCTCGGACATGGATCAAATCAAGGCCCGTTACGGCGTGCCGGAGAAATTGGCGTCCTGCCACACCGTCGTCGTGGACGGCTACGTGATCGAAGGCCACGTCCCGGCCGCCGACGTGCAAAAATTGCTGAAGGAAAAACCCGCCGTCGCCGGGTTGGCCGCGCCCGGCATGCCGATGGGCAGCCCCGGCATGGAAATGGGCGGCCGCCAGGACGACTACAAAGTCGTGTCTTTCGATAAGGATGGGCATTACGCAGTTTATGCCGAACACGGTAACGGTCGCTGATCGGCTGGCACGGCAAGCCCGCCCGGCTTTTACCAGCCCGGTTTAAGCCTAGCTAAACACCGATAACCGAGAGTGGACCTCAAATCAAGAACGCCAAGTCTTGTGTTCTGACGCGGCTGGATTCGGCGTCCTCCGTCGGAATGAGGGTGTCGTAAAAGTCGAAACAGAACCCTCTCCCCAACCCCTCTCCCGCAAGGAGAGGGGCTTTTACGACACCCTCCGAATGACGGAATATCGTTATCAAATCGCAAATTTAGGTTTTTTGATCCCTTCATCCCGGCCACCTCTCGCCGGGCGGGGGTATTGCCCACTCCTCCGGCCATGTTGAATATCCGCCATTTCGCCAATACCATCGTCGGCAAGCCCGGCAATATCGGCGTGCGCACCGAGCGCATCATCCGCGCGCTGTCGGCCCAAGGTGATAGCGGCTATTGTTTGTCGCGCCAAGCTCAACTCAAATCGCCGGGCTTTGTCTACCGGGACATGGGCTGGCTCGGCCATCTCCCCAGACTGTTGAACGCCACCCGAATTTACCTGGCCCCCGGCTTTAATCATCGCTATCCGGACGTCAAATTGTTCGAGTGGTTCGCGGCCCGCCACTGGCAAGAAGCCAGCGCCGGACCACGGCCGATCGCCCACGTCTGGGACGCCTGCCCGCGATTGCTGACGGCATTGAAGACGGCCGGTATTCCGGTCCTGTTGGACATGCCGGTCGCACCGACCGCGTATTCACTGCGCATCGCCGAGCAATACGACCTCGATTTTCTGATGACCCATCGCAGCATGCTGGATTTCGAGCAAGCCGCGTGCGAACTGGCCGACTTGATTGCCGCGCCATCGTGGTTCGTCGCCGAGGAATTGCAACGCATCGGCGTGACGCCGGACAAAATCCGCATTGCCGAATTCGGCGTGGACCCGCCTTCCGGCCCGACTAAGCCGCGTCCGCCCAAAAAACCGGGCGCGGCGCTGGACTTCTGCTTCGCCGGCAACATTAACCGCCGCAAGGGTGTCGATCTGCTGCTGGATGCCTGGCGCGATCCGGCCTTTGCCGGCGACAGCCTGCATTTGTGCGGCCGACTGTATCCCGAAATCGATGTCGCAGCCGCCACCAACCCGGTACTGACGCCGGGTTTCGTCAACACCTTCGAATACCTGCCGAATTGCGATGTGTTTGTCTTTCCCAGCTGGCTGGAAGGTTCGGCCAAGGCGGTGTTCGAGGCCATGGCCTGCGGACTGCCGGCCATCGTCAGCGATGCGTCCGGCTCGGTGGTGCGCGACGGCATCGACGGCTTCGTGATCCCGGCCGGCGACCGCGCCGCGTTGCGCGAGCGGATGTTGTGGTTCAAGACCCATCCCGAACAAATCCGCGCGATGGGCGACAACGCCCGCGCGCGCGCGCGCCAATTCAGTTGGGACGGTTACGCCGCCAAGGTCGTCGAGATGTATCGGGAACTCGCCGACCGCGCCCACGCTTGCGTCGCTCCGATTGACAAGGCCGCCCGCTAAGTGGAGAATCCGCCGGCTACGCGGGGAGCTAGCCCGCTCAATCCATTGACCTATCACCCGTGTTCAGCAAATTAAAGTCTCTTCGCGAATATTTCCGAGTCTTTCTGGCCGACAACCGCCTGCTGTTCGCCGGTATCCGCCAGCGGCGCGGCGCCAAGGCCAAGGAATATTTGCTACGCCGTAACATTCATCGGCTGGAAAAAGGCTTGCGCAACCCGGAATGCCGGATTCCGTTCGGACAAGCCTATGCCGGCCAAACCGAACGCGACTTCGAAACCTACCGTTCGCAATTGCCGCCAGCCATCGCCGATTGGGGCGACCACGTCCTCGCCGAATATCGGCAACGACACGCCAATCCGGCGCTGCCGGTCGAAGCGCCGGCCGACGTCGCGATCCCGCTCGATGCACCCGACTACGCCAGCTTGCGCGCCGCCTTCGCCCAACGCACCAGTTGCCGGCATTTCATCGCGCCTGCCCCCGCCGGCGACGCCATCGCCGAGATCCTGCACGACACTCGCCATATACCGACGTCGTGCAACCGCGAAGCGTACCGGGTACTGATCGTCGAAACCCCGGAAAAACGCGACTGGCTGCTGGCAAACAGCATCGGCCTGACCAATTTCACCGGCGTCGAGCATTGCACGGTGCTGGCCTTCGTCGCCGATCTGGCGGCGGTGAACCATCCGCGCGACCGCCACGTGCCGGTCATGGATTGCAGCTTCGCCTCCTTGCTGTTCGCGCTGGCCGCGCAAAGCCGGGGCTTGGCCACTTGCTATTTGAACTGGCCGATCCGCCCAAACACCGATCGCCAATCCCGCGCCGTTCTGAATTTACCCGCCACCCAGAAGATCGTATTCTGTCTGTTGGTCGGCCACCAAAACCCCGCGCTTTCCAGCGGTAAGTCTCCGAAAAGCGGACGCATTTGCAAGGTTTGATCGTGAAAAAACAGGTATTGCTGACCGGCTTCGGCTACGAAAATTTCGGTTCGCGGCTGATGTTCGAAACCGTCGCCCATCATTTACTGGATGGCGCGGCGCCGGTCATCGAAATGCCGCGCGGCTCGCAGTGGCACGCCTGGTACCGGGGCTATTTCTTGATGCCGAACGCGCTGATCCGTCGTGGCTTGGACCGATGGTGCGCGCGACTGGCGCCGGGCCCGTTCGCCCGGCTCGGCTTTAAAACGCTGACCGACATCGGTACGGTGCTGGACATCAGCGGCTATTTGCACGACCACGCGAATGCGCCGATGCTGATGAACAATAAGTTGCATTTGCTGCGGCTCGCCAAGTCCGCCGGCGCCAAGATCGCGTTTTTGCCCCATTCGCTGTCGATTCAGCAAGCTGCGCACCGCCCGATTTTCCAAGGACTCTATGCCTTGGCCGACATCGTGTACGCCCGCGACGCGCATTCCCACGCCGCCGCCGCCGCGCTCGGCCTGCCCCAGCCCATCGGCCTGTGCTCCGACTTCGTATTGTGCCACCCCCGGCTGGCCACGTTCGAAACCGCGAACGACCCGGCAGCGCGCGACGTGCTGCTGGTGATTCCCAACTTTAAATCGCAAACCGCCGACATCGTCGCGGCCGCCCAACGCATGCTGAGCGCTCACGGAGACGCAATCCGGAAAGTGGTCATCGCGTCGTTTTATACCGGCGAGAAGGCCGCCTACCTCGAAGAAATCCGCGCCGCGCTCGCCGGTAGCGTCGAGGTTAGCATCGCGCCCGATCCCGAAGCGGTTTGGGACTGGTTGCCGCGAGCGCTGATTTGCGTATCGGCACGCTACCACGGCTGCTGCCTGGCCTTATACGCGCAGGTCCCCTTGCTGACGGTCGGCTGGTCGGAAAAATACGAATCGCTACTAAAAGCTTGGCAATATCCGCTGAATTTGGTCGACGCCGACACCGTCGAAGCCGGGCGCGCGTATTATCGGGGCGCCTACCGGCAAAACCGCGCCGAGAAACTGAACGAAGTCCGCGCAATGTTTGCCGAGTTGCGGGCGCGTCTGGCGAATGCGGACTAGACCGGCATTGGCGGGTTCCGCCTACACCGGCGAAACCCGCCACGACAGTATTTGGTAGGACCGGATGCCGGCTCCGTCCCGCCCCCGTCGCGCCCGAGCCCGCGCGGTAGTCAAACCGATCTGGCTGCGCCTGCTCAGCGTTGCCTCGCAAGGCCTGTTTTTATTGGTCATGCAATGGCGCTGGCCGTTCGCGGAAATCGGCGAATATATGAGTTTGCTGGCCTTGTTCAATCTGTCAACCTTGCTGACGGCGTCGGGACTGGATAAGCAATTGATCCGCCGCCGCGCGGCATTGTCGCTCGATAAAGCCGCCAGCGACGCGTTGATCGATCGCGCCGCGACTTATGCCGGTCTGATCAGCCTAGCGTGGGCGGCGGGCCTGTTCGCCACTTTGTATCCGGAACCCTTATCCGCCGGGTTTGGGTCTATGTTGCTGTTCTGTGTGGCCGGTTGCGGATTTCGAATTCACGCCGCCAAAATCGCCGATCCGGAGCGTTACGCCGAGTTGCTGGACGCGCAATTGGCGCAGGCAACGGCGTTACGCCTGGGCTTGACCGCCGCGCTGGTTTGGTACGGCGACGCGCTGCAAATCGTCACGCTGGAATTATTGGGCGGCTGTTTGAGCAACTTGCGAATCTGCCGGCACTACCGGCTGAACGCCAATCTGTCGTTGCGCCGGCTCGACCGCGACTTGGTCTATCAAGCGATGACGCTGTTTTTCTCCAAATTGCTGCAACAGTTAGGCGTGCGCTACTTGCTGCTGATTCCGGCCGCGCAAGCCGATTTCGGCAGCGCCGGCCTGTTCGGTTTTTTGCAAAAGGTCTGCGGCCTGGTGACCAACATCGCCGACTTTGTGCTACAACGCCTGCATGTCCGTCACGGCCTATTCCGGCAAGATCGCGATTTGGGCGATCAATACCGACGCGGAGCCCGCTGGGTGCTGGCGACTTCGGTGCTGCTCAGCACCGGGTTGGCGGCATTGGCGCTGGCGCTGGAACAGGGCTGGAACGATACCTTGCTGGCGGCCTTGGCCATTTTGGCCGGCTCGCCGTTCTTGGTGTGGCGGACGACGCTGAGCAACGCCATCACCCAACGCCAAGTCTATTGGGTGTCGCCGCTGAGTTATTTGCCGGCCACGGCCTTGCTGGCCTTGCTGGCCGCGCTGGAGTTAACCCAGCCGCTGGCGCTGGCGCTGGCCTTGCTGGTCAATACCGTATTGAACGTGGCGACCGCGAAATTGCTGCTGGCCTGGTCCGGCGCGGAAGGGCGTTCGGCTTAAGCCCGGCCGTTCCCACGCCAAGTTTTTTGCTTGTTCGGCCGAAAAAACCGCTTCATGATCGTTAGCTGAAAATATTGGAACCGCATGCGCGTTATTTACATCACCCGTGCCAGCTTGTCCGCGTCCGGCGCCCAGGCCCGTCAAATCCTGTCGATGGCCCAGGCCTACCACGACCGGCTGGCCGGGCAATTTCTGCTGATTTCGCCCGGCGGGTTGAGCGGCAATCCGCCGTTCGCGCACCGTCCGCTGCCCTGGTCGGCCAAGCAATGGCAACGCTATATCCGAGCCTGTCTGGCGGCGTTGAGCGGTGCTCGTGCCGAGCGCTCGGCTCTATTTGTCACCCGCGACATCGTCGTCGCGTTCTGCGTGATTTTCGCCGGCGGCCAAGTAGTTTACGAAGCGCACGATCAACCGCACGGCTGGCTGCCCAAAACCCTGTTTCGGCTATTGAACCGAGCGGGCCGCTTTAAAATGACCACAAATTGCCTGGCATTGGCCGAACACTACCGCAAGGTCTACGGCTTTAGCGACTCCAACCTGCTGCCGGCCCACAATGCCGCCTTTCCGGAAGCCTACGCGCCGTTGCGTGCATTGCCGAAAGCCGCGCTCAGACAACGCCTGAATTTGCCGACCGATACACTCTTGGTGGTACATACCGGCAGCCTCTACAAAGGCGGCGCCGAACTGTTCGAATACCTGGCGCGCGGCCGCGAACAGATCACTGTCGTGCATGTCGGCGGCAAGGACGGCGAGTGCGCAGTTTGGCGCGACTACTATCGCGACCGTGGCCTAAGCAACGTCCAGTTCGTGCCGCACCGCCCGGCGGACACGATACGCGAGTACCAGGTCGCCGCCGATCTGCTGTTTTATATGACAACCCGGCATTCGCCGATTTACTGGTGTACCTCGCCGCTGAAATTGTTCGAATACATGGCCAGCGGCACCCCGATACTCGGCGCCCGCATCGGCTCGATAGGCGAAGTCTTCGACGACAGCGTCGGGTTTTGTTTCGATCCCGAGCAAGCGACCAGTATCGACGCCGGCTTCGAAGCATTCCTGAGCGACCCAGCCGCCGCCGCGCGCCGTGCCGCCAACGCGCTGAGCGCCGCCGAACAACGTTATTCCTGGCATCGGCGCGCCGAAGCGATCTTACAGTTTGCCGGCGGGAATTTTTGATGGCCCGTATCGCGATCTTTTCCAAGTACTTCGGTTACAACATCGGCGGCGCCGAACACAGCACCTTGGAGCTGTTGAAACGCCGCGAAGCCGCCGGCGACAATATCACCGCCGTCATCGTCGCCAATCTGCGCAGCCACGGCGCCGAGTCGCTGCGCATGCCGCTGCCGGACACCTGGCACATTCGCTCGATTTCGCTGCCGGCCGATACGGTGCGCTTCCGCTTTTTCGCCTACTGGCGCAACCGCGCCGCGCTAAGCGAACTCGGTAGCTCTTTGAAGGATTTCGACGCACTTTACGCTTACGGCCTGTACGCACCGGCGGTAATCAACGCTTTTACCGGCCAAACCGTGTATCTGGTGCGCGACGAATACGGGCTGGGCTGGAACCGAAACTACCGGCAAGGCTTGAAAAGATGGTTGTTCGCGCTGTACCGGCTCGCCGAATGGCCGCTGGAGCGCTTGTGGTTGCGCGATTTGCGCCGTGCCATCGCCAAGTCGCGGCTGATCGCCAATTCGCACTTTATCGCCCAGGAATTGCAGGGCTTGGCGCCGGACGCCCCCATCGACATTGAATATCCGGAGCTGGATACCGCGACGCTACAAGCCGATTTCGCGCGACACGCGACCTACGTGTCGAACAAAGGCATCGTCCTGATCGGCGACAATATTCTCAAGGGCGGCGATATCGCCCGTAAAATCGCCGCGCGTTTGCCCGGCGAGCGGTTTTATTTGTTCGACCGGCGCAACCTGACCGAGCGACGCGACGGCAATCTGATATCGATGCCGTGGCAATCGCCGGGCCGGGTTTACGCCCACGCCAAACTGGTCATCGTCCCGTCGCGCTGGCACGAAGCATTCGGCCGCGTGGTGCTGGAAGCGCAAGTCCTAGGTATTCCCGTCGTGGCTTCGGCGCGCGGCGGCCTGCCGGAGGCCATCGCCGACCCGACGGCGTTGGTAGCCGATCCGGACGACATCGATAGCTGGCTGACAAAAATCGCCGAACGTCTAGCGCCGGCCGTCAATCACCGTTAACCCAAGCAGACCACCGTGAAACTGATCTACGACGCCCGCCCGATCGCGCTGCAATACACCGGCCTGGGCCGCTACACCGCCTCGCTGCTACTCGCCCTGTTGGACAGTCCGCGCCGCGCCGACCTGACCATCGACGTGCTGATCGACCGGGGCTGCGATCCCAACGGCATGCACTATCGGGCCCTGCAACGTTATCTGGAACTCGGCGCTTGCCGCTTGCACGCCGTCGATGCGCCGCCGATTTCGTTCCGTCAACACGTCTCGGTGCCGCGCTGGGTCAACCGGCAAGGCGCCGACCGCTATTTCTATCCGCATTTCGACATGCCGCTGGGGATCAAGATACCGAGCGCCTTCGTCGTCCACGACTTGATTCCGCTGCTGGTGGACGGCTATGTGCAGTCGCTCGGCTTCGCCAAGAAACTGTATTTCCGACAAATGCTGCGCCACCACGTCGCCAGGGCGCAAGCCTGTTACGCGGTGTCGGCCACGACTCGCCAGGATATACTCGAACAGGTCGGCGAACGCTGGGCGGGCAAAGTCCGGGTGGCTTACGAAGGACCGGTGCTGACCGACGCCGGCGGCGACATCGAACCGCCGCTGCTGAACCCGCCGTATCTGCTTTACGTCGGCGACCGTCGTCCGCACAAACATCTGCGCCGCATCGTCGATATTTTCAAGTTGCTGCGCGACCGCCACGGTTACCAGGGCCGATTGGCGCTGGCCGGTTCCCGGCGGAACTTCGATTTCGATTTGGACGCCTATATCGCCGACCGCGCCGACATCCGCGTGCTGGGCAACGTCTCGGACGCCGAACTCCTAGCGCTGTATGCCCACACCGACGCCTTGATGTTTTTATCGGCCTACGAAGGTTTCGGCCTACCGGTGGTGGAAGCCGCCCGCTTCCACCGCAAAATCGTCGTGTCGGACGGCGGCTCGTTGCCGGAAATCACCCCGCCCGGCGCCTGCCAAATTCCCTGCTCGCTCGCCACGGACGCGGCGGCCGAGCAAATCGCCGCCTATTTGGCCGACCGGACCCAGCCGGAGCTGAGCGACTACAATCGACGCTATACTTGGCGGCGGGCGGTTGAAGCGATTTTCCCGGAAGCGCTGGCATGAACACCTTTACATACAATATTCGAGGACACTGAAACCATGTGTGGTTTTGCCGGCATCTTTCAGCCCAACGGCGGCGATTCCACGCGTCTTGGCGACAGCCTCGCTATCATGAACGCCACGCTGAACCATCGCGGCCCGGATGACAGCGGATTGTGGCTGGATGCAGAGGCCGGCTTGGGTTTGGCGCATCGGCGCTTGGCGATCCAGGATTTGAGTCCGGCCGGCCACCAGCCGATGCCGTCGGCTTGCGCCCGCTACGTCATCGCCTTCAACGGCGAAATCTACAACCACCTGGCGCTACGCCAACAGTTGGAACGCGAAAACCGCGCGCCGGTCTGGCGCGGTCACTCCGATACCGAAACCCTGCTGGCGGCCATTGCCGCCTGGGGCCTGGAACAAACCCTGGCCGCCTGTGTCGGCATGTTCGCGTTCGCGTTGTGGGACCGGCGCGATCGCGTGTTGACGCTAGCCCGCGACCGGTTGGGCGAAAAGCCGTTGTATTACGGCCGGCAAAACGGCACGCTGCTGTTCGGCTCGGAGTTGAAAGCGCTGAGAGCGCATCCGGATTTTCGCGGCGAGATCGACCGCGAAGCGCTGACCCTGTTTCTACGTCTGAGCTACGTGCCCGCCCCGCTTTCGATTTACCGGGGTATCGGCAAATTGCCGGCTGGCTGTTACGTCCGTTTCGCCGGGCGCGACGACCCGCAACCGGTCGCGTATTGGTCGACGGCAAACGCGGCGGCGGCCGGGATCGACTCCCCCTATCCCGGCAACGAAGCCGAGGCGGCCGCCGAATTGGAGCACTTGCTGAACCAATCGATCGCCGGTCAGATGCTGGCCGACGTGCCGCTCGGCGCGTTTTTGTCGGGCGGCATCGATTCGTCGTTGATCGTCGCGTTGATGCAAGCGCAGTCGGCGCGGCCGGTAAAAACCTTCACGATCGGCTTTAACGAAGCCGGCTACAACGAAGCCGAATACGCCCACGCGGTGGCCCGCCATTTGGGCAGCGAGCATACCGAACTCTACGTCTCGGCGGCTCAGGCCCGCGCGGTAATCCCGAATCTGCCGACGATTTACGACGAACCCTTCGCCGACGCCTCGCAAATTCCAACCTGGCTGGTCAGCCAATTGGCGCGCGAGCAAGTGACGGTCAGCCTGTCCGGCGACGGCGGCGACGAATTGTTCGGCGGCTATAACCGCTATTTCCTCGGTGCCGGTTTATGGCGCAAATTGGCGCCGTTGCCGCCCGTCGCGCGCACCCTCGCGGCGAATCTGTTAACCGGCTTCGGCGCCGAACAGTGGAACCGGCTGGCCCGGTTGGCCGCGCCGTTATTGCCGAACGCCTGGCGCTACGCCAACCCCGGCGACAAATTGCACAAACTGGCCGGCGTGCTGCATGCCCGCTCGCCGGACGCGCTGTATCGGCATTTGATTTCGCACTGGCGGGAACCGGCCGAGTTAGTCGTCGACGGCCGCGAGCCGGCAACGCCATCGCCCGACGCTCGTTTCGGTTTCGTCGAACGCATGATGCTGTCCGACACCGTCGGCTATTTGGCGGACGACATTCTGGTCAAGGTGGATAGAGCGGCGATGAACGTCAGCCTGGAAACCCGCGTGCCGTTTCTAGATCACCGATTGGTCGAATTTGCCTGGCGCTTGCCGTTGGCGATGAAAATCCGCGGCGGCCAAGGCAAACATATCGTCAAACAAGTGCTTTACCGCCACGTGCCGCCGGCGTTGCTGGAGCGGCCGAAGACCGGCTTTTCGATTCCGTTGGACCAATGGTTGCGCGAACCGTTGCGCGACTGGGCCGACGACCTATTGAACGAACGCCGCTTGCGCGAGCAGGGTTTTCTAAAACCGCGACCGATAGTCGAGGCCTGGCAAGCCCACCGAGGTGGCCGTTTAAATCGTCAATACCCGCTGTGGAACGTATTAATGTTTCAGGCATGGCTGGAAAAGCAGACGGGCTAGGCGGATAATTCGGTCATGGCAAACCCGAAACTGCTCTATTTCGTCACCGAGGACTGGTATTTCTGCTCGCACCGGATGGCGTTGGCCAAGGCGGCTCGAGCCGCCGGCTTCGACATCAGCGTCATGACCCGCGTCACTCGCCATGGCGACGCGATCCGCGCGGCCGGCTTCGAACTGATCGACCTGCCGGTCGATCGCGGCGGCACCAATCCGTGGATCGAATTAAACACCTTGATGCAAGTGTGGCGGGCCTATCGCCACCTAAAACCCGATCTGGTCCACCAAGTCGCGCTGAAGCCGGTACTTTACGGCGGCATCGTCTCATTGCTGATGCCGGAACTGAAAACGGTCAACCTGTTGGCCGGCCTCGGTACGATTTTTTCGTCGTCACACCAACGCGCCAAATGGCTGCGGAAAGTGGTCCAGCCGCTGTTCAGCCTGTTGTTCCGGCGCCCCAACAGCCAAACCATCGTCCAGAATCGCGCGGATTACGCGTTGTTGCGCGACCAGTTGCGGGTTCCCGAGTCGGCCCTGCACCTGATCAAGGGTTCGGGTGTCGATACCGACGAATTTCGCGCCATCCCGGAACCGCCCGGCCGGGTAACGATAGCCCTGGTTTCCCGCTTGCTGTGGGACAAGGGCATCGGCGAGTATGTCGCCGCCGTCGGCCTTTTGAAACGCAAGGGCCTGGAGTTTGACGCGTTGCTGGTCGGCAGCCCCGATCACGAAAACCTCGCGCCGATCAGCCAAGCCCAGTTGACGGCTTGGAACCGACAAGGCGACGTCCGCTGCGTTGGCCACGTCGACGACGTCGCCCACTTCTGGCGCGACGCGCACATCGCGGTGTTGCCGTCGTTTTACGGCGAAGGTATTCCCAAGAGCCTGATTGAGGCCGCCGCCAGCGGCCGCGCCATCGTCACGACCGACACGCCGGGCTGCGACGAAATCGTCGCCGACGGCGAGAACGGCTATTTGGTGCCGGTCAAGGACGTACCGGCCCTGGCCACCGCGCTGGAAAAACTGCTGACCAACCCAGCGTTGCGCCAAGCCATGGGACTAGCCGGCCGCCGCAAGGTCGAACAGGAATTCTCCGACGCCATCGTCCTGGCGCAAACACTCGCGGTGTATCGGCTCTTGCTCGACGCCGCCCCCGACTAAACCCAACTCCGGCCGCATCCCTGTCCACTTGATGAACGACGCGATCCGCTCGATTTTAATCACCGGCGCCAACGGCTTTATCGGCTCGGCCCTACGCGACGCCTTATGCGTGCGCGGCCATGCGCCGAAAACCGCCGGCCGCGCCACGACGGCCGGCATTGACTTCGCCTGGGACATGGCCGGCGAAGCGGCTTGTCCGCCCGAGTTGCTGGACGGTATCGATACCGTGTTCCATCTGGCCGGCAAGGCCCATGCGCTGGCCGAAAATCGCCAGGACGAGGCCGAGTACTTCGCGGTCAATACCGCAGGCACCCACAAATTACTGGAAGCCGCCAAAGCGGCGGGCGTGCGGCGTTTCATTTATTTTAGCAGCGTCAAGGCCGTCGGCGACGCCGAGCAAGCGCCGTGGGACGAAACCGCGTCCGCGCCGGCCGACACGCCTTACGGCCGCTCCAAATACGCCGCCGAGCAGTTGGTATTGCACGGCGGCTACGTGCCGCATCCGGTCGTGATCCGGCCGTGCATGGTGTACGGCAACACCAACAAGGGCAATTTGCCGCAGATGATACGCGCCATCCACCAAGGCCGATTTCCGCCGCTGCCGGAAACCGGCAACCGGCGCTCGATGGTGCATGTCGCCGATCTGGTCGAGGCAGCGATCCTGGTGGCGGAACACCCGGCCGCCGCCGGCCAAATCTATATCGTCACCGACGATACGCCCTATTCCACCCGGCAAATTTACGACTGGATTCGCACCGCGCTGGGCAAACCGCCGGCGCGCTGGCGCGTGCCGTTCCAAGCTCTGCGCGCCGCCGCTCGGTTCGGCGACGGCCTGAACCGGCTGTGCCGGCAGCGCATGCCGTTGGATAGCGACACCTTGCGGAAATTAACCGATTCGGCCTGGTATTCGTCTGCTAAAATCCGCCGGGAACTGGGCTTTACTACCACCCGCAATCTTCGGGACGCCCTGCCCGACCTGATTCGCTATTTGACCTGATCCGCGTGCTGCTTTTCTTCCTCGTCGTTTGCCTGTCGGCCGGCCTGACCGGACTGATCCGTCTTTACGCCTTGCGCAACCGCGTGCTGGACATCCCCAATCAACGCAGCTCCCACACCACGCCAACCCCGCGCGGCGGCGGTTTGGCGATGGTCATCAGTTTCGCGGCCGCCTCGGCTTGGCTATACCTCGACGGCCGTTTACCTGCCGACGCCGCGCTAGCCTTGGCCGCCGCGCTACCGGTCGCCGCGATCGGCTTTCTCGACGACCATGCCGAAGTCAGCGCCCGTTTAAGACTGGCCGTTCATCTGCTGTCGGCCGGCACGGCCGTCTGGCTACTGAACGGTTTACCGGCCGTGCTGATGCCGGCGCCGCTGGACGGATTATTGGGCGGGCTGATTTGGCAAGTGGGCAGCCTGGGCTATGCCTTAGCGTTGTTGGGCTTGGTCTGGTCGTTGAATCTGTTCAATTTCATGGACGGCACCGACGGCATCGCCGCCTCGGAAGCCCTGTTCGTGTCGGCGGCGCTGGCCGGTTTGCTACATTACATCCACCCCGGCCTAGCAGCAACGGCGCTGACCTTAGCCGCCGCCAGCGCGGGTTTTCTGATCTGGAACCGGCCGAAGGCGAAAATCTTCATGGGCGACGTCGGCAGCGGCTTCATCGGTTTGGCGCTGGGTTTGCTGATCGTGCTGGCCACGCGCGAGGCCCCGGCGCTGCTGTATTGCGGTGTCATTCTTTACGGCTTGTTCATCGTCGATGCCAGCTACACGTTGGCGCGCCGCGCGCTCGGCGGCCAACGCTGGTACGCGGCGCATTGCTCGCACACCTATCAACACGCCGCCAAGCGCCACGGCCACGCCAACGTCTTGCTGGCCTGCTGGGCGATCAATCTGCTTTGGCTGTTGCCGATTGCATTTTGGGTGTTCTCCCGCCCCGCTTACGCGCTGGCGGCGATCGCGCTGGCCTACACGCCGCTGATCCTGCTTGCCCGGCATTATCAAGCCGGCCACCCCGAGTTTCAGCCGTGACCTGGCGTTTCCGCTCGCGCACGACGATCTTTCTGCACGATCTGGCGATGGTGCCGCTGGCCTGGTTCGGCGCCTATTGGCTGCGCTTTAATCTGCACGCGATTCCGGACGAATACCTGTATTCGGCGTTTCTGTTTCTGCCCGGCGTCATCGGCGTCCAGGTCGGGCAATTCTGGCTGTTCGGCTTGTACCGGGGCGTCTGGCGTTATTCGTCGCTGCCCGACCTGATCCGGATCGGCAAGGCGGTGTTAAGCGGGGTGTTTTGGATCGCCTGCGGCCTGTTTCTTTACAACCGTCTGCAAGGCGTGCCGCGCTCGGTGGTACCGCTATACGTGATCATTCTATTCTCGCTGCTCAGCGTGCCGCGTTTGGTGTACCGGTTTTGGAAGGAGCGGGCCTTCGTCGAGCGGGTCGGCCGGCGGGCGTTGATCGTCGGCGCCGGATCGGCCGGCGAAATGCTGGCGCGCGACCTGCTTGCGAATCACGACAGCGGCTACGTTCCGGTCATTTTCGTCGACGACCATCCGGGCAAATTTCGCCGAGAGATTCGCGGCATCCGGGTGGCCGGCAACGCCGAGCAAATTCCGGAATTGGTCAAGCAATGGGACATCGAAACCGTGTTGATCGCGGTGCCGTCGGCCAACGCCGCGCAGATGCGCCGTATCGTCGAAATCTGCGAAGGCTGCGGCGCCGATTTCCAAACCCTGCCGTCGGTCAAGGAGTTGTTAAGCGGCGCGGTCACCAAGGCCAATCTGCGTAGCGTCTCGATCGAAGACATTCTGGGTCGGGCGCCGGTCAAATTGGACTGGCCCGGCATTCAGGCCCATCTGCGCGACAAGACCGTGTTGGTCACCGGCGGCGGCGGTTCTATCGGTTCGGAACTGTGCAAGCAACTCGCGAAGGTAAAGCCGCGGCGGCTGATCGTCTTGGACCAATGCGAATTCAATTTGTACAAGATCGACGCCGACCTGGCCCGGCTGTTTCCACAATTGCCGCGCGTCGCGGTGCTCGGCGACGTGGCCGACGTCTTAACCGTGCAACGCCTGATCGAAACCGAGCGTCCGGAAATCGTGTTCCACGCCGCCGCCTACAAGCACGTGCCCTTGTTGGAATATCAGGTCCGCGAAGCCGTGCACAACAACCTGATCGGCACCAAAATCCTCGCCGAAGCCGCCATCGCCGGCGGCGTGGCGCGCTTTGTGTTGATTTCGACCGACAAGGCGGTCAATCCCAGCAACGTGATGGGGGCGACCAAGCGCGCCGCCGAAATCCTGTGCCAGAACCTGGACCGGCCGGGCTCGACCCGCTTCACGACGGTGCGCTTCGGCAACGTGCTGGATTCGGCCGGCAGCGTCGTGCCGCTGTTTCGCGAGCAAATCAAGGCCGGCGGCCCGGTCACGGTCACCCACCCGGACATCACCCGCTACTTCATGACGATACCGGAAGCCTGCCAGTTGATCATGCAGGCCGAAACCGCCGGCGCCGGCGGCGAGATTTTCGTGTTGGACATGGGCGAGCCGGTCAAGATCCGTTATCTGGCCGAACAAATGATCCGGCTCAGCGGCAAAATCCCGGATCGGGACATCGCGATCGAATACGTCGGCTTGCGTCCCGGCGAGAAATTGTACGAAGAGCTGTTCCATGAACAAGAGGCCTTGCAAGCCACCGGCCTGCCGAAACTGCGGCTAGCCAAGGCCAGGGTCTACGACAGCGGCGAATGGCTGGCCAGCATCGAGCGCATGCAGGCCGGCTGCCTGTGCCGCGAAGCCGGCGAGCTGCTATCTTGTTTGAAACAATTGGTCCCTGAATTTCAACAACAAACCCAAAACCGAGTCGAGACCATCGATCCGCCCCGGTAGCACCCGATCGGCGCATCGCGGCGACCGTTGCCTAACCCACCTCAACCAACTCGTTAAATCTCGGAAATCAGAATATGCCAGCGATTCACGCAAAATCCCCGCGCGCCGAGCGCGCTTACGCGATGCTCCGCGAGCTTAGGCGGCGTTTCGTGAGCCAACTGAACCCAATCGCGGTCCAATTCGGCGACGGCCAGCCATTCGAGCCGATCGAATGGCTGCGCGACCAAGGCCGGCACGGCGGCGGCGCCCGCTACATGGCCACCGACCTGAACGCATTCAACCGCGCCTCGGTCAACACCTCGCAAGTTCAGTACGACGACGACCCCGCCAAGAAGCTGGCTTCCGCGTCGGCGCTTTCCACGATCATCCATCCGAACAACCCGCTGGCGCCGTCGGTACACATCCACATCAGTTGGACCGAAATGAAGGACGGCAACGGTTACTGGCGGATGATGGCCGACCTGAATCCGTCGAACCCGATCGAATCGGACACGACCCGGTTTGCCGACTGCCTGAAACAAGCCGCGCCGGCGCTCTACGACGAAGCCGCGCGACAAGGCGACCGCTACTTCTATATCCCGGCGTTACGGCGCCATCGCGGCGTCAGCCACTTTTATTTGGAAAACCATAATAGCGGCGATTTCGACGCCGATCTGGAGCTGGCCCAGGCCGTCGGCACGGCCGCGATCGATACCTATTGCGCGATATTGGCGGCGGCGCTGGCGACCCGCACCCAACCCAGCGAGGAACACCGCCAACGCCAGCTCGACTACCACACCTTGTATCTTTTCCAAGTGTTGACCTTGGATCGCGGCACCACTTCCGGCTTGCTGGTACACGATCAGAACGACATCGGCATTCTGGCTTCGTTGCCGGCCCAAATTCATCGCGGCTTGCTGGCCTCGTGGCTCGCCGGAATACCGGCGCCGCAGGACGCTTTATTGCGCGGCCTGCTGGCCTGTCTGCCGGAAACCGACCCCTGCCCGATCGAAGACGCGACCAAGCAAGCGTTCGCGGCTTGCCTCAGGCAACACTACACCGCGCATCCGGAGGCCATAGACTTGCAAGCCAGCGGCAACTCCATTCCGCCGACGGTCAGCAATCATCGTTGACGAAAATGAAGCCTTCGACGGCTGGGTTTGTCTCAAAACTCGGGCTTTGGGTAGGCATTGCTTACCATTTAGAAGAGCATCAAGGTGACGGCTCAACTGCTCAAACTAAGCAAAGAAGTCAAATCTGTCGGGAATGAGCCGAATCACAATGAAATTGAAGGGTTTTAGAACGCCGGCTTTCGCAGGCGCTTCGCAATTGCTGTCTCGGACACCACTGTTGCCGTCCCCCTAGCCTTCGGCTCTACGAAAACCCGGCCGCCGAGCTTTAACCAACATAGTAACGAACCATGAACTGCGCGGCTTTTTGCGCGGCTCCGGCGCATTGCGAGCTTAGGAAGCTGCTATCCCGAACTCGCCATTTCCATGACTTTACAAACCGTTTTCCAGTTGCGATCCGTCATTGAGATACCCAAAAGTTTCTCTGAGTTAGCAGCGAGCCTCGACCTACCAATCCCCTCCGGCGCATGAAGGTAAAACACGTGCTCGGTTAACAGAAAACGTTCGCTATTCGTTCTTAGGGCGGCAAGCTTCTCCAAATTTGGATTTTGTGGCGATGCGGAGAGAAAACCGAGGTGCAAGCTACTCGGGGCAATCACCGCCTCGGGAAATGGATTCTCCGCGATGGCTTTGGAGAGTGCTTCGAGAGTAAGAATGTGAATATGCGGCTCGAAACCACGGCGCATATTGATCTCGGCGGAAAGTTGCTTGGAAAGATGAGCCAGGTTATTTTCAGTACTCTCAAATACCCCGTTGCCGCTTTGAATATATGTCCGAACCTTCCGAGCCCCGATGTGTTCCAAGGCGGCAACAAGTTCCTTCATCGGTAGCGAATGGCTGCCACCGACATTGATACCGCGAAAAAAGGCAACGTAAGTATTCATATTGTCAGTACCAGAGTAAATCTCTAAGCGACCGAACATTCGACATAAAAGGCGCGCGCCACAGTACAAGCTCCGATTAGCGCAGCGTATTCGGAGGAACGCAATCACATACGTCCGATTACGCTACCGCTAACAGTATCTACGGTCCTTCGCGAAAAACTTAATTGCTATGGCGTTTTCTTTGGCTCATTCCAACCAAACTCAGTACGGAAGCAAACAACCATATGGCTCCTGGCAACGGAATGACGGAAGCTTCTATGTGATAGTTATACCCCGCTTTTATACTATCTACCGCCGCGAAACCGTCAATGCTTATGGATTGATCGCTCAGTGTTCCGGACCAAAAAGATGGGTTTAGATTGGGCATTGTCACGCAGGAAGCAATGACGCCTGACGGGATGGAACAACCGAGAGATTCAGGCTCCGACTGAAATGCCGTGCCGCTAATCATGGCACTAAAGAAGCTGGGAAAATCGAAGCTATGGATTGCGCCGTTCAGCGTGATATTGGCGTTGGTAAACAATATCCTGTTGGCGATTTCTCCGCTTGCCGACGTTGAAGAAGGGCTTGCCGTGCTTTGATAGCGTTCGACGTCAAATGAACCGGATATGCTGAATGGTCCAAAGTTCTCGCTTGGCTCCGAGCCATCCGCGCCGATTACGATTAAAGAGGGTCTGTAGGTAGCCGAACTCCCCGTTGCGTTAATAACGTAATGAGCGGTTGCGGTTTTGCCGAAATCCACTCCGGCAACTACTGTGGCTTGTGCCGAGCTGATTGCCAGCATGCCGCCTAGCAGAGCGATCCCGCGTGAAATATCCAAAAATCTAAACATGAGTTCTCCTTGAATTGTTGAATTGGCAGGCTTCCTAACCTTTGGCTAGGCTGCGCGGATTCTATAGAAGCGGGCAATTTCAGTCAAACAAACAAACTATGCTGCCTGGAGATTTTTGTCGTATCCCAGTTAGAGTTCCTCCGATTAGCGTAGCTTAATCGGAGGAACGAAATCGCATACGTCCGATTACGCTACCGCTAATCGGACCTACGGTCCTTCTTAGAATCCATATATTTATTGAAATAACGAGTGTGCCTAACAAGCAATTAAACAGTTTCCGCATACCACCAAACCACGATTCCCGCGCGGAAACCTGTTGTTTAAATTCGTGCTGTTCTTTCCATATATCATTTTACGATCTGCAATCGCGGTTAAGGCGCGGCCATTGAATCAAGCCAAGCGCCAGGCGACAACACTTAGCAGGCTGTTGATTTTATCTCCCCCGCAAGCCGCATTGATTCGTTGAGTTAGGTGCTGGATATATTCGTAACACGTTGTTATTCATGGTAAAATGCTTTTGTTTTCCACATATTCCATCGAATCCATGCGCGGCGCCGACATTACCCAAGAAGAACTGTTCAGTTACCGAACCCTGGAAGAACGGATTCCAAAAAAACATCCGCTCCGCAAGCTGCGCAAAGTGGTCGATCTGTTGCTGGCCACATTGGATGACGAGTTCGATGCGCTCTACGCCCGTCGCGGCCGGGATTCCATTCCGCCGGAGCGCCTGTTACGCGCCAGCCTGCTGCAAGTCTTGTTGTCCATCCGCTCGGAGCGGCAGTTAGTGGAGCATATCGACTTCAATCTGCTTTACCGCTGGTTCGTCGGCTTGACCATGGATGACGCCGTGTGGGACCACTCCACCTTCAGCGCCAACCGCGACCGCTTGCTGAACGAGCGCATCAGTCGTTTGTTTTTCGAACGGGTGTTGGCCTTGGCGGACTGGCAAAAGTTGCTGTCCGACGAACATTTTTCCGTGGACGGTACGCTGATTCAGGCCTGGGCCTCGCACAAGAGTTTCGTCAAAAAAGACGGCTCGACCCCTCCGCCGGAAGACGGCGGCCGTAATCCCACGGTCAACTTCAAGGGCGAGCAGCGCAGTAACGAGACTCACGTATCACGTACCGATCCCGATGCGCGGCTGTACAAAAAGAGCGAGGGCGACAAATCGCAGTTGGCATTTCTTGGTCATGCTTTGATGGAAAACCGTAACGGCCTGGTGGTCGATGTCGAAGTCACTCAGGCCAAGGGAACAGCGGAACGCGAAGCGGCTCAAACCATGGTCAAGCGTACGATCCACAAGCCGGGCGCGACCTTGGGTGCCGATAAAAACTATGACACCCAAGACTTTGTCGCCAATCTACGCCAGCGCAAGGTGACCCCGCATGTCGCCAGCAAGGACAAAGGCTCGGCCATCGACGGCCGCACCACCCGACACAACGGCTACCGCAAAAGCCTCAAAATCCGTAAGCGGATCGAAGAGGTCTTCGGCTGGGCCAAGACCGTTGGCCCACTACGGCAGACCAAATTCCGGGGTTTGAAGAAAGTCGCCGCGCAAACGATTTTTACGTTTGCGGCCTATAACCTAACGCGGATGGGCGCCATTTTCGGCTGGCGTTACACGACCGCCTAGGCGCTAGTGCGCCTGAAATCCGCCCAAAGGCGGAATTGCCCCCCCTTCGGGGTGAATATAACCGGCTAAAACCGGTTTTTGAGGCCCAATCAGGCTTCCAGACCACCCGGTGCTTCGGAAAATGGCGTCGAAACCGAAGGTATATCGGCAAATTTCAACAGCCTGTTAGGTTTCCGCCGCGCCCGAGGCGATGTCCCAGCCATTCCGGCGGCGCCGGAATGGCTGGCTGCCGACGGGTTTAGCAAACGATCACGGCCACAGCCAGTTGTCGGCTTCCGGTAGATCCACGCCGTTTTCGTAGGCGTAGTTGCGGCATTCGATTTGGCGGTCGCGGAGCTTTTCCTTGACGTGGGCGCCGGCGACTCGGAGCGCGGGTATCCGGTCGATCACGTCGATGGCCAGACTGAAACGGTCGATTTCGTTTTGGATCGCCAATTCCAGCGGAGTGTTGATGCTGCCTTTTTCCTTGTAGCCGCGCACGTGCAGATTTTTGTGGTTGGTGCGGCGGTAGGTCAAACGGTGAATCAGCCACGGATAGCCGTGGAAATTGAAGATAACCGGCTTGTCGACGGTAAACAGGCTGTCGAAGTCCTTGTCGCTCAAGCCGTGCGGATGCTCGGCGGCCGGGGTCAGCTTGTACAGATCGACGACGTTGACGAAGCGGATTTTCAAGTCCGGGAAATGCTCGCGTAGCAGGACCACCGCCGCCAAGGCTTCCTTGGTCGGAATGTCGCCGGCGCTGGCCAACACCGCATCCGGCTCGCTGCCGTTGTCGTTGCTGGCCCATTCCCAAATGCCGATACCCTTGGTGCAATGCTTGATCGCGGCGTCCATGTCCAGGTATTGCAAGTGTTTTTGCTTGTCGCAGACGATGACGTTGATGTAATTGGTGCTTTGCAAACAATGGTTGGCGACCGACAACAGGCAGTTGACGTCGGGCGGCAGGTAGATTCGGGTGATTTCCGGGCTTTTGTTGACGACCACGTCCAGGAAACCGGGGTCTTGGTGGGTGAAACCGTTGTGGTCCTGGCGCCAGACCGTCGAGGTAATCAGCAGATTCAACGACGACACCGGCGCCCGCCAAGACACGGCCTTCATCATCGCCAGCCATTTGGCGTGCTGGTTGAACATCGAATCGATGACGTGAACGAAGGCTTCGTAAGTCGAGAAAAAACCGTGGCGGCCGGTCAGCAGATAGCCTTCCAGCCAGCCTTCCAGCGTGTGCTCGGACAGCATTTCCATGACCCGGCCGTCGGTCGCCAATTCGCCGCCGTCGGCGTCTTCCGGCAAATAGTCGGCCAGCCAGGTTTTTTTGCTGGCACCGTAGATCGCATCCAGTTTGTTGGACGAATTTTCATCCGGGCCGAATACCCGGAAGTTGCGCATGTTCTCCGCCATAATGTCGCGCAGGAACAGGCCGAGCGGCCGGGTGTTCTCGGCGACCGATTTGCCGGGGCCGGGCAAGGCCGCCGCGTAGTCGCGAAAATCCGGCATCCGCAATGCTCGGCGCAATACGCCGCCATTGGCGTGCGGCGTCGCGCTCATCCGTCGCGGCCCCTTCGGCGCCAGTGCTTTCAATTCCGGAATTAAACTGCCGTTGGCGTCGAACAATTCTTCCGGCCGGTAGCTCCTCAGCCACTCGTCCAATTGCGCCAAATGCGCCGGCTTTTCCCTGACTTCGGCCATCGGCACTTGGTGAGCGCGCCAGAAGCCTTCGACCTTGCGATTGTCGACAAACTTGGGGCCGGTCCAACCCTTGGGCGAGCGCAACACGATCATCGGCCAGCGCGGCCTTACCACGTCACTGCCCGCACGGGCGGCCTGTTGTATCTTGCGGATTTCCAGCAGGCAGGTTTCCAGGGTCTCGGCCATTTTCCGATGCATTGTCAGCGGATCGTCGCCCTCGACGAAATACGGGGTCCAGCCGTAGCCTTTGAACAGGTCTTCCAGCTCTTGATGCGAGATGCGCGACAGCAAGGTCGGGTTGTTGATCTTGTAGCCATTCAGATGCAGGATGGGCAGCACGGCGCCGTCGCGGGCCGGATTCAGGAATTTGTTGGAATGCCAGGAGGTCGCCAACGCGGCGGTCTCGGCCTCGCCGTCGCCGACCACGGCCGCGACTAGCAGATCCGGATTGTCGTAAGCCGCGCCGAAGGCGTGGGAAATGCTGTAACCCAGCTCGCCGCCCTCGTGAATCGAGCCCGGCGTTTCCGGCGTGCAATGACTGCCGATACCGCCCGGAAACGAGAATTCCTTGAAAAACTGACGCATGCCTTCTTCGTCTTCGCCCTTGTTCGGATAAATCTCGCTATAGGTGCCTTCCAAGTAAACCGGCGCCAACACGCCCGGCGCGCCGTGGCCGGGGCCGGCGATGAACAGCACGCTTTGGTCGTACTTGTTAATCAAGCGGTTCAGATGCACGTAGGCAAAACTCAAACCGGGACTGGAACCCCAATGGCCAAGCAGGCGGCGCTTGATGTGCTCGGGTTTTAACGGCTCGCGCAGCAAGGGATTGTCGCGCAGGTAAATCATCCCGGCGGCCAAGTAATTGCACGCGCGCCAGTAGGCGTCGATCTGGCGCAGTTCGGTGTCGGACAGGTTGATTTCGGTACTCATGACTACTCCGTAGGTTCGGCTGAAACGATGGCGATTCGGATAACGACAACCATGCCGATCGACGGAGCGATCAAGCTGGACGCCACGCCACAAGCATAGCCGACAACGCCGAAAGTGGCGGCCCAAGCAGCTTTAACCGAAATGTCACGCAAGCTTTACCGAGCTGTCACATAACGGATTTATGCTGAACTCATGTCAAACTGCTATGGTGAGCGTGCCATGAAATTGCACTATCGTTCGATCTGGATTTCCGATACCCATCTCGGCACCAAGGGGTGCAAGGCCGAGTACTTGCGGGACTTTCTAGACAACAGCGAGTCCGACTACCTGTATCTGGTCGGCGACATCATCGATTGCTGGAAATTTCGTAGCGGCTTTTACTGGCCGGCGCTGCATAACGACATCGTGCAACGCATCATCAAAAAAGCCAAGGCCGGCACCCGCGTGGTCTACATTCCCGGCAACCACGACGAAATGTTCCGCAAACACGCCGGCATGCATTTCAACGGCATCGACATTCAACTAAACGCGGTCCATAAGACCCAGGACGGCCGGCGCTTTCTGGTGTTGCACGGCGACGAGTTCGACAGCATCGTCTGCCACAATAAGAGCTTGGCCTACATCGGCGGCGAGGCTTACGAAGTGCTGCTGTACATCAACCGCTGGTTCAACGCGATCCGCGCCCGTTTGGGTTACAAATACTGGTCGCTGTCGGCGTATTTGAAGCATAAGGTCAAGAATATCGTGGCGTTCATGGACAACTACCAGCACATCCTCAGTCTGGAAGCCCAAAAGCGCAAGGTGGACGGCATCATCTGCGGCCACATCCACCACGCCGACATCAGCGATATGGAGTTCGGCAAGACTTACGCCAACTGCGGCGACTGGGTGGAAAGTTGTACCGCCCTGGTCGAGAATGCCGCCGGCCAGTTGAGCATCGTACATTGGCTGGAAGACAGCCAACGCCTGCTGGATGCCGCGCCGGAGCCGCAAACCGCCACCGGCGGTTACGCCCAGGCGGCCTGAAACCCGATTCGGCGGCTAGCGATGCCGTTTCTTGCCGGTGCTGGATTTGGCCGCGGTCTTTTTTCCGGCTTTTTTAGACTTGCCGGATTTTCGGGCATGGGCGGCCGCCGGTTCGGCGGCCGCGCGCTCCAGTTTGGCGTCGTCCTCGGCATCGGCCGGTAAATCGGGTACCGCAACCGCATTGGCCGAAGACGGGACAACGCCGCCATCGACAGTGGATTGATCGCAATCAGGTAAATCGTGGTCTTCCGGCGTACAAATGACCCGGTAAACAATTCGCCGATCGTCGCGGCCGCTGCTCTCGGCCGGCACCGTTGGCGGGGCCGAGTCCTCGGAAATCGTGCCCAGCACTTCCGCGCGGACGGTCCCGGCCACCAATACCCCCAACGATAGCGCCCCGGCGAGACACGCCCCCCTGATCGGACCGGCCAAGCGACTCATTGGCTTTGCAAGCGGCGCTTGGCTTCGTTCCACAACGCGTCCAGTTCGGCCAGCTCGCAATCCAACAATTGCCGGCCGCTGGCCTTGACCTCGCGTTCGATGAAATTGAAGCGGCGGGTGAATTTACGAGTGGCTTCGCGCAACGCGATTTCCGGATTGACTTTCAGATGGCGGGCCAGATTGACAGCCACCAGCAGCAAATCGCCGACTTCCTCGTGGATGTGAGCTTGATCGCCGGATTGCCAGGCTTCATGGACTTCTTGCAATTCTTCGCGAACCTTGTCGAACACCGGTTCGACGGCCGGCCAATCGAAGCCGTGACTGGCGGCGCGGTTTTGAATTTTCTCGCATTGCACCAGAGCCGGCAGGCTTTGGGCGACGCCGGCCAGCACGCTTTCATCGGCGTCGGCCGGCCGCTTTTGTTGACGTTCCTCGGCCTTGGCGGTTTCCCAGGCTTGCTGGCGCTGTTCGTCGCTGTCGAATTTGGCGTCGGCGAATACGTGAGGATGGCGGCGCACCAGCTTGTCGCCGATCGCGCCGGCGACTTGCTCGAAATCGAACAAGCCGCGTTCTTCGGCGATTCGGGAATGAAACACCACTTGCAGCAGCAAGTCGCCGAGTTCGCCGCGCAGATCGTCGAAGTCGTCGCGCTCGATCGCGTCGGCGACTTCGTAGGCTTCTTCTATCGTGTAGGGAATCAGGCTGCGGAAGTCCTGCTTGACATCCCAGGCACAACCGGTCTCAGGGTCGCGCAGCCGGGCCATCAAGGCCAGCAAGGCTTGGGTTTTGGCTAAACTCAAAACGTCGATCCGAAGGTTTGTTCGTAACGGGCCTTGAATTCCGCCAGTGTGAAGGTGTGGTTTTGAGTGCCGTTGTGCTCGATTTTGATCGCGCCCAGCAACGACGCGATCCGGCCGGTCACGTCCCAATCGTAGTCGTTCATCAGACCGTACAACAAGCCGGCCCTGAATGCGTCGCCGCAACCGGTCGGGTCCGCCAGTTGCTTGGGCTGGGCCGACGGGATGTCGATGCACTCGCCGCGCGTATAAATTTTCGACCCTTGGCCGCCCAAGGTCACGATCAACGCGTCGACCCGCTCGGCCAGTTGTTCCAGACTCAAGCCGGTGCGCTGTTGCATCAATTCCGACTCGTAATCGTTAAACGTGGCGTAATTGGCCAGATCCATCAGCTTCAACAATTCGTCGCCGTCGAACATCGGCATGCCCTGGCCGGGATCGAAGATAAACGGAATTCCCAGTTCGGCGAATTGTTCGGCGTGCTCCAGCATGCCTTGCTTGCCGTCCGGCGAAACGATACCGACGCTGATCTCGGACGCCAACGGCACGCTGTTCAGATGGGAGAAATTCATCGCGCCGGGGTGGAAGGCGGTGATTTGATTGTCTTCCACGTCGGTGGTGATGTAAGCCTGACCGGTGTAATGGTCGTCCAGCACCTTGATGTAACGACTGGAAATGCCGCATTGGCTCAGCCAATGGGCGTAGGGTTCGAAATCGTGGCCGACCGTGGCCATGATCAGCGGTTCCTCGTTCAACAGTTTCAGGTTATACGCGATATTACCGGCGCAACCGCCGTATTCGCGGCGCAGCGCCGGTACCAGAAATGACACGTTCAATATGTGCAATTTCTCGGGCAGGATGTGATTTTTGAATTTGTCGTGGAACACCATGATGGTGTCGTAGGCCATCGATCCACAGATAAGTGCGCTCATTGTTGTCCTTGAAATAACGTTTTTCGGCGGGCGCTAAGGTACCGGATGTTGGCGCCCGGTACAAGGCAAAGATAGCAAACCGGCCGAACCGGTCCGGCCGTTACAACAAGATCAGAGCCCAGGTCGCGGCGGCCCAAATCAGCGACAGCATCACCGCCGCCGAGCCGATGTCCTTGGCCCGGCCGGACAATTCGTGATGCTCGAAACCGACTCTATCGACGACGGCCTCAACCGCCGAATTCAACAGTTCCACCAACAGCACCAACACCACGCTGCCGATCAGCAAGGCTTTTTCGATTGGGGTATGCCCCAACCAGATCGCCAGCGGCGTAGTCACCAGGAACAAAACCACCTCTTGGCGAAACGCTTCCTCATGTTGCCAGGTGGCTTTGAAGCCGGCGATCGAGAAGAAGCAGGCATTCACCAAGCGCTTCAATCCTTTTGCGTTTTGATTGGCCATGCCGTTTCCTAAGCCTCGATTTGAGCAGTATACGCGGCGGCGTCCAGCAAGCCGTCCAATTCGCCGGGATCGGCAGCCTGCACGCAGAATAGCCAAGTGGCGTACGGCGCGTCGTTGACCTGCTCCGGCGCGTCGGCCACGCTGTCGTTGACCGCGACGACGCTACCGCCAACCGGGCTGTACAGATCGGACGCGGTTTTTACCGACTCGACCACGGCGCATTGCTCGCCTTGCTTGACGGTCCTGCCGACTTCCGGCAAGCCGATGAACACGATGTCGCCCAGTTCGGACTGGGCGAAATCGGTAATCCCGACCCGAACCAGGTTGGCATCCTCCAGCTTGGCCCACTCGTGGGTGGCCGCGTATTTCAAGTTTTCTGGCGTTTCACTCATGACGATATCCTGTAAAGCCTAACGGTAGCCCAACAGCATAACGGGCTAATTTTTTTACACAACAAAAAATTCAGGGCGCCATTGGCGCGCACCCTTATAATTTCGACGATCCGCCGGCGTCGAATCGGCCGGTTTCTCAGACATTCACTCGATCACATCATGCGCAATCTCCGTATTCCGGCCTGTCTGCTCGCTGCCTCGGTCGCGGCCAGCGCCGCCGCGGCTACCGACCCGGACGATGCCGAGCCCGGCCAGGTCCCGGCCGCAGGCGCCACCACCGAGGCGCTGACGCTGACTCGGTCCGGCCAACGTTTGGCCGGCATCGTCACCCGTCGCCTGGAAAGCAGCCGGCGCCGTTCCGAATTTTCGGCCTACGGCAGCGCGCTGAACCCGGAGCCGCTGTTGGCAATCCGCCAGCAATATTTGGCCGCGCAAGTCCAACAGGACAGCGCTCGGGCCAAATTCGACGAATCGGCCCATAACTTGGCCCGGACCCGCGACCTGCACCGGCAAGACATTGTTTCCACTCGCCGCCTCCAGGAACAACAAGCGCTGTGGCAGGCCGACAAATCCGGCCTGGCAAGTAGCGGCTACCAACAACAAGCGATCGCCGCCGCCAGCCGCCTGACCTGGGGCGTCACGCTGACCGACTGGTTCACCCGCCCGAATCATCCGCAAGCCGAACAGCTACTGACCGGCCAAGCCCAGCTATTGCAAATCACCTTACCGGCCGACGCACCCGTCGATCTTGCCGTCGGCAAGGCCCGAATTCAGGCCGACGCCCAACGCCAGACCGAACTGACCGCCGAAGCCATCGCCCCGGCGCCGCAAGTCGATCCGGTCAGCCAGGGCCGCCGCTACTTTATGTTGTGTCGGGCCTGCCGCCTGCCCTACGGCGCGCCGCTAACGGCCTGGCTGCCCGGCGCCGAAACCGGCCAGACCGGCGTGCGGATTCCGGCCTCCGCGCTGGTCTGGCATTTGGGGCAAGCCACGGTGTTCGTCAAAGCGGCCGACGACCGTTTCAGCGCGCGGCCGTTGCTGGACTACGCGGCGGACGGTCTTGACTATTTCGTGACGGCCGGCCTGCAAGCCGGCGAGGAAGTCGTCACGACCGGCGCGCAGACGTTGCTGTCTCAGCAATTGAAAGGCACCGCCAGCGGCGAAGGCGATGATTGAAGACGGGATCAATAGCTGACCTGTAGCACGTCCACTTTTTCCCAGACCCGTTCGGTGAAGTCGGCGTCCATTGCCGGCATGCCGTCCTTGAGCCAATCGACGATGACTTTGGCAACGTTCGGATAAGTCACATGCACCGCGTGCGGATGCCGCAACCACTCGTCGATCACCGCCGCGTCCAGGTTGTACATCGTGTGCCCGTAACCCAGTTGTTTCAACGCGGCGGCGTTGGAGATCTGTTCCATCTGGGCGTGCAAGGGCTTGACCAGTATCTTCTTACCCAATTGCAGGGATTCGCTGGCCAGCTCGAAGCCGGCGTTGCTGATGATGCCGGCACTGTCGTACAAATCGGTTTGAAAGCCTTGTCGAGACAGCGGTTTGCACTGAATATGCGAGTAGGGGCTGGCGATCGGCTCCGGCGCGTAGACATGAAACTGGTAATTTTCGAAAGGACTCAGCAGCGTCATCACTTCGCCGATGTCCTCGAACGGCAAATACACCAGAATCTTGTTCGCCTGCACGCTTTGCGGAAACGCCGGGGTTTCAATGATGGGCGGCAATATAGGCTGGCCGAAATGATGCCAATGCAGGCCGACACCAATGTCGGCGGGCGCGAAATACTTCATGACCCGCTCGGCGATGGGGTCGCCGCCGGCCCGCGGAATGTCGTGGCCAAAGGCGTATTGATGACCGATACCCAACACCGGCTTGCGCTGGCGTTTGGCGGCCCAAGCCGTCACCGGTTCGAAATCGCTGATGATCAAATCGTAGCCGCTCAAGTCCAGGCTGCCGATGTCCTTGACAAAGCGGATAGGCTTGGCTTGCAACGCGGTCTTAACGTAACTGACCTGACCCTTGTGAGTATTGAAGGTCAAGCCATCCTTGAGCTGGTAGCCGTTGAACACTTCCATGTCGAAATACTTGTCGGCCGGCCGGCCGCTGAATTGAAACGTCACATCGAAACCGGCCGCGTTAAGCTCCCTGGCCATCACTCTGGCGCGGGTGATATGACCGTTGCCGGTCCCCTGCACCCCGTAAAATATTTTCATAATAAGGTTTGATTTAAGCTAAAAATCGCGATGGCAACGCCCAGCAGAGCCCCCATCAACGTATCGGTCGGAAAATGCACGCCCAACACTACCCGCGAAAACCCCACCGACGCCGCCCACAGATACAACAACGGCATCAGCGTCGGCAGGAAATTGCCCAGCAGAGTCGCCACCATGAAAGCGGCCGAGGTATGGCCGGACGGGAAACTAAACTGGTCGGACGGCTTGATCGTGCTGCGAAAATCGCGCAGCGCCTGCTGCGGCCGGTTGCGTTTGAAACCGTTTTTGAGCAACCAATAAATCGGACGCTCCAACAAAAATGCCAGCAACAGCGCTTGTAGCAGCCGGTCGTGACCGCCCTGGTCCCAGTACAACCAAATCGCCAGCATCACATACGGCACGCCGTCGCCGGTCTTGGAAATCGATCGACATACACCTACCAAATTGGCGTGCGCACCGACGCCGTTCAGCCAGGTAAATAACGAAACGTCGTATTTGTGTATCGAATAAATCAGCTTCATGGCCCTTCCCCCTCAACTTTGCCGCGCGTGTCGACCGCGACGGCCGCACGGCGTTGGAAAACCGTTTTTCCTTTTGTTATTTGGTCCTTAACGCGATGGGACTAGCTTAAATTGGCCGTGTGACAGTGGAATGAAGGTTTGTTTAAGGTTGTGTGACAACCCGATCCGGCGCGAAAGGGCTAAAATAGCGGAAGGCTCGGCCGGGCCTGACACCGCATAGGGCACCACGAGATTAGGATGAGTCGAAAAACCATTGCCGATTTGATGACCAGGGAGGTCGTGCAAGTCGCGCCCGCGACACCGCTGGCGGATTGCGCCGATATGATGGCGCGCCGCCGCATTAGCTCGTTGGTCATCGGCGAACAGCAAATGCCGCTCGGCATTGTCACCGAACGGGACATGGTCAAATTGCTCGGCAACGGCACCGATCTGGCGTTGCCGGTCGGCGATTTCATGGCCGCCCCACTGATTACCGCGCCAGCGGACACCGATTTCCGGGACGCGGTTCATCTGCTGATCCAGCACGGAATACGCCATCTGGCGGTGGTTGACGACGAAGGCCGGCTCACCGGCATCGTCACTGAAACCGATTTTCGCCGGCACAGCGGGATCGAGGAATTCGTCGGGCTGCGCACGATCGCCAGCATCATGGACACCAACGTGCTGTCGCTACGCCGCACCACGACCGTCGGCGACGCCGCCATCCGCATGCACGCCAACCGCGCCAGTTGCGCGATCGTCGTCGACGGCGTCAAGCCGGTAGGGATCGTCACCGAACGCGACATGGTCCGCCTTTATCGCCGCCAAGCCGCCGATATGCTGGTCGGCGACGCGATGAGCAGTCCGGTGCTCAGCGTGTCTCCCGAGCATCTGGTCATCGACGCGGTTCAACTGATGCAGACTCGCGGCGTCCGTCACCTGGTCGTTGTCGACGACCGGGGCGACATGCTGGCCACCGTCGGCGAACACGACGTGGTCAAGCACACCGAAGGCCAGTACATCGACCTGCTCAATCAGATCATTCACGAACAACTGGACGAATTGCGCCAGCACCAAGCCAAAATCGCCGAGCTGACCTATCAGGCGGCACTGTTGGCCAGCGAAAACCGGGTCCTGGAAAAACAACTCAAGCTCGATGCGATCATCGAAAACGCACTGGACGCTATCGTGCTGATGGATGAAAGCGGGGCCATCAGCGGCTGGAACCATCAGGCGGAAACGATGTTCGGTTGGCCGAGGGACCAGGCCTTGGGCCGGAAACTGTTGGAAACCATCGTGCCGCCGATTTATCGGCAGCAGCATCGAGAAGGCGTGAGGACCTTTCTGGCATCCGGCGCCAACCGCCTGAACATGCGCGTCGAAACCCTGGCGATCGATCGGCAGGGCCGGCATTTCGCGGTGGAATTGTCGGTTACCTTGGTCGAAACCGCGCAAGGCCGGGAATTTGCCGCATTCATTCGCGACATCTCCGAACGCAAGCGCAACGAGGACGAAATGCGAGTGGCCTCGCTGATCTATCAAAACAGCGGCGAAGCGATGATGGTCACCGACGCCAACGGGGCGATCCTGAACATCAATCCGGCCTTTACCGAATTGACCGGCTATCGGCTGGACGAAGTGGTCGGCAAAAAACCGCGCATGCTCAATTCCGGCCGCCACGATGCCGGCTTTTACCAGGAAATGTGGCATCGTTTGAACACTTGCGGCTCCTGGCAGGGCGAAATCTGGAATAAGCGCAAAAACGGCGAAATCTTTGCCGAGTGGCTGACGATCAATACGATTTTCGACGAAGCCGGCGCGCCGCACCGGCGTGTGGCTCTGTTCTCCGACATCACCGAAAAGAAGCGCGCCGAGGAATTGATCTGGACCCAGGCCAATTTCGATCCGCTCACCGGCCTACCCAACCGCCGGATGTTTCAAGAACACCTCAGTTTAGCCGTCAAAAAATCCGAGCGCAGCGGCATTCCGCTGGCCTTGATGTTTATCGACCTGGATCATTTTAAGGAAATCAACGATACGCTGGGCCACGACATCGGCGATAAATTGCTGCAGGAAGCGGCTCGGCGTCTGAGCGGCAGCGTGCGCGCCACCGACACGGTCGCGCGCTTGGGCGGCGACGAATTTACCGTGATTCTCGAAGACATCGAGTCGCCGAGCGCCACTTCGCGTATCGCCGAACATATCCTGGAAAAACTGGCGACCAGTTTTCATGTGGAAGGCGAGGTTTTTTACATTTCGGCCAGTATAGGCATCACGTTTTACCCGGACGACGCCGAGGCGCTCGACGACTTACGCAAAAATGCGGATCAAGCGATGTACGATGCCAAGCACCAGGGTCGCAATCGCTATAGCTACTTTACCTCGGACATGCGCGAAGTCGCGCTGAATCGACTGAGCATCGTCAACGGCCTGCGCCAAGCCCTGGCCAACGCCGAACTCAGACTCTACTACCAACCCATCGTCGACCTGCGCGACGGTTCGGTTTACAAGGCCGAAGCGCTGATCCGCTGGCAACATCCGCAACGCGGCCTGATTGGGCCGGATATTTTCATCCCGCTGGCCGAAGAACAAGGCTTGATCCTGGATATCGGCGACTGGGTTTTCCGGCGGGCGATCCGCCAAGTCGGCGAATGGCGGGAGCGCTTTCGCCCCGATTTCCAGATCAGCGTCAACAAGTCGCCGGTACAGTTTCAGACCGATCAAACCTTTTACAAGAACTGGCTGCAAATTCTGCTCGACGCCGGTTTGCCGGGCGACAGCGTCACGATCGAAATCACCGAGAGCCTGACCTTGGGCGGCAAACCCATCGTCGCCGAAAAGCTGCAACTGTTTCGCGATGCCGGCATCCAGGTGGCGATCGACGACTTCGGCACCGGCTACTCGTCGCTCGCCTACCTGAAGCGCTACGACATCGATTTCCTGAAAATCGACCGCAGCTTCGTCCGCAACCTGGACAGCAACGAGAACGACCGGGTGTTATGCGCGGCGATGATCGCCATGGCCCACACGCTGGGCATGCAGGTCATCGCCGAAGGCGTCGAAACCGAACGGCAGCGCGACTTGCTGGCCGCGGCCGGCTGCGATTACGCGCAAGGCTATTGGTATACCGTTCCCTTGCCGGCGGAGCAATTCGAGCAATGGTTGCTCGACTCCGGCCGAGCAAGCTATACCAAATGAATCGCCTACGGTTTCTTCGCGCGATTTCAATCCCGGCGGACTCCGGTTGGCAATTTCCGGCGCGATGGAGCGCGCGGCGATTGAATTTTTAGCCGCGCGCCAGGTTTGCTACAATTTACGGTCGCGCCCGGCGTCGCGCAAGACCTTGCGCTACCGGCAACCCATGATCGATCCGTTCCCACTCCGGCAACCTCGGGGCACTATGCAACGTTTTTGTACATTAGGATTCGTACTCGGCCTGATATTGATGGTCTTCGGCCTGACTTACGCACTGCCCATCGCCACCTCGCTCTACTTCGACGACGGCATGGCCGATCATTTCGTCCGCGGCATGTCGCTGAATATCGGCCTTGGCAGCGTGCTGGCCGGTCTGACGATGCGCTTTCGCGGCGACATTAAAACCCGCGACGGCTACCTACTGGTCGCCTCGTTTTGGATATTGATGTCGGCGGCGGCAACGCTACCGCTACTGTGGGGCATCCCTGGCCTGTCGTTTACCGACGCTTTCTTCGAAACGGTTTCCGGCTTTACGACCACCGGCGCCACGATATTGATCGGTCTGGACGCGCTAGCGCCGTCGCTGAATCTGTGGCGGCACGAAATGGTCTGGATCGGCGGCCTCGGCATCATCGTGTTGGCGGTGGCGATTCTGCCGCTTTTAGGTATCGGCGGCATGCAGCTCTACAAAGCTGAAATCGCCGGGCCGATCAAGGACAGCAAAATCACGCCCCGCATCACGGAAACCGCCCGCCTGCTGTGGCTAGTCTATGCCGGCATCACGCTGGCGTGCATCGCCTCGCTTAAAATGGCCGGAATGAGTTGGTTCGACGCGATATGCCATGCATTCTCGGCAATGGGCCTGGGCGGCTTCTCCACCCACGACGCCAGCGTCGGCTATTACGACTCGCCGGCCATCGAACTGGTTTTGATCGTGTTCATGTTGATTTCGGCAATGAACTTCGCGCTGCATTACCAGGCCGTACACCTCGGAAGCCTAATGCCCTACAAGCAGGATGCCGAAGTGTTGCCTATGTTGGCCTTGGTCGCGTTTAGCATCTGGCTGTGCAGTTGGTACATTTGGGATAACGGTGTGTATTCCACCTTTCTCGAAAGCTTGCGACACGTGGCGTTCAACTTGGTCTCGATCGCGACCGACTGCGGATTCGCCAGCGTCGATTACGACAAATGGCCACCGTTCGTCCCCTGGTGGATGCTGTATTTGAGTTGTATTACCTGCTGCACCGGCTCTACCGGCGGGGGCATCAAGATGTTTCGCACACTGCTGCTTTGGAAGCAGGCCAGCCGGGAGATGTTCAGCATTCTCCATCCGAGGGCCATCAACCCGATCCGGATCGGCGACATGCCGATACCCAATAAGATCATTTTCGCGGTTCTGGCCTTTATCTTTATGTACTTTATCTCGGTGGTGGTGCTGACCTTTTCGCTGATTTTTTCCGGGCTGGACGCGATCTCGGCGTTAAGCGCGATTCTGGCGTGCATCAACAATGCCGGCCCCGGACTAAACCAAGTCGGCCCGGCTACCAACTATCAGAGCCTCGGCGATTTTCAAACCTGGATTTGCTCGGCGGCAATGCTGCTCGGACGTTTGGAAATTATCACGCTGATCGTGCTTTTTACTCCCACTTTCTGGAGAAAATAGTACAATTCCCAGCCTTATCGCCCGAGGGCGCCATCGCCGTCCGGCATTGGCCCCGCCACCACTTCAATTATCGGAAACCCTAGTCATGACCGCCGAACGCCATATCGACTTCCTCAGCAAGCGCAAGCTGGCTTATTTCTTCTCCGGCACCCTGTTCCTGATCTCTCTGATTTCGTTTTTCGTCAAGGGCCTGGACTTGGGCATCGACTTTACCGGCGGCAGCGTTTACGAGATGCATTACAACCAATCGGTCGACATCGACAAAATGCGCTCGACCCTGGAACAACAAGGCTTCGCCGACGCCAACCTACAAAATTTCGGCAGCTCGCAAGATATTTTGATCCGCCTAAAGCCGATCGAAAACATCAGCCAAAAGGAACTCAGCGAGAAAGTCCTGTCCGTCGCCAACAGCAGTCAAGCCCAAGCCGGCGAGCTGCGCCGCGTCGAGTTCGTCGGCCCGCAAGTCGGCGACGAATTGATCAACGACGGCGGTTTGGCGCTGTTCTTCGCCTTCGTCGGCGTCATGGTCTACGTCAGCATACGCTTCGAATGGAAGCTGTCGGTCGGCGCGATCGCCGCGCTGTTCCACGACACCATCATCACGATGGGCTTCTTCTCGGTGTTCGGCTGGGAATTCGACATGACCGTGCTATCGGCGATCCTGGCGCTGATCGGTTACTCGATCAACGACACCATCGTCGTCTACGACCGAATTCGCGAAACCGTCCGTACCAGCCGCCGCGAACCGATCGCCGACATCACCAACCGCGCCCTGAACGACACCTTGAGCCGGACCATTCTGACCTCGCTGACGGTATTCCTGACCCTGTTGGCCTTGGCATTCCTCGGTGGCAAAACCATACACGGCTTCGCGATTGCGATGTTGATCGGCGTCATCAAAGGTACTTATTCGTCGATTTATATCGCCAGCTCCTTGGCGTTAAGCCTGGGCTTGACCCGGGAAGACCTGATGCCGCCCGAAAAAGATGAAACCGTCGATCAACTGCCGTAAAACATTCCACGCAAGGAGCGCCACGGCGCGCTCCATATCGCGGCCGTGACGACGGCCGCGATGCCAGACTACGATTTTCCACTTCAAGCGAACTATCACGGAAACACTTGATGACCAAACAGTTAAACACCCGCGACCTGACTCAACTCACTTTAGGCATCCCCGGTTTCGACTATCGAGACCTGTACGACAGTCGGCGACTGAACGACCTGATGACCGTGTTCGACCTGTCGGTCGAGCAACACGATCCTAACTTGTTCAAGGAAATCGCGGCTTACCGCGCCTGCGGCGGAGCGGGCATGAGGCCCGAGGACATCTCGGAACTTCTGGTCAAAATGGCGCCGCTAGTGGGCACCTTCGTCGCGAAACTGTTCAACGTCGGCGATGTGCGCGATCAACAAATCGACAAGATTCGCGGCGAGTTCGACAGCGTGTTCACTTACCGCACGCAAATCGTCGGCAATTTGGCCAAACTGTTCAAAGGCCAGACTATCGAGGACTGGGACATCGCCGAACTCGGCGCACAGTTGGATGCCCTGCTGGCGGCAACCGGCAGATCCGAGCTATATGCAACCGATCCGGAACTGGCGGTCAGCCAGCTCGGCGCCGACTTTTGGCGTTTAACCCAAAATGCCGATCTCAGCGATGCCGACATTGCCGCATTGAAGCAACAAGTCACCGATTCACCGATATTGAGCAAGGCCGTCATCAGCGACGGCCCGGCCGCCTTCGCCGCCGCGCTGCTCGACATCGTCCGCCGCTGGAGCTTCGCCGCCAAACAAGTGCCGGAACTGCAAGCCGTCGTCGAAAAATGGCTGAGCTTCAAGATCGCCGAAAAAACCGACCTGGACAACTTGGTGGCGCACGCCAGCGTCTTGCAAGACGGCTACGAAGTCTGGGCCTGCGACGAACACCATCACCGCCGCCGCGATGGTTTTGCATTGACCGACAAGCGCTTCAAACAACGCCAGGCACTGTACGAAATCGATCACTGCATTTACTGCCACGATCGCGACAATGATTCGTGCTCGAAAGGCATCAAGAACAAAAAAGACAACACCTTCAAGGCCAACCACCTGGGTTCGTTGATGACCGGTTGCCCGCTGGAGGAAAAAATTTCCGAAATGCACTTGGTCAAGCGTCAAGGCGACAACATCGGCGCGCTGGCGATGATCATCATCGACAACCCGATGTGCCCAGGCACCGGCCACCGGATTTGCAACGACTGCATGCGCGGCTGCATTTACCAAAAAACCGAGGCCGTCAACATTCCGCAAATCGAAACCAACGTCCTGACCGACGTGCTGTTCATGCCGTGGGGTTTCGAGATTTACAGCCTGTTGACCCGCTGGAACCCCCTCAACGTCAAGCGCCCGGTCGCACTGCCCTACAACGGTAAAAACGTCTTGGTGGCCGGCATGGGGCCCGCCGGTTACACGCTATCGCATTATTTGCTCAACGAAGGCTTCGGCGTGGTCGGCATCGACGCGTTGAAAATCGAACCGCTGCCCTTGCATTTGACCGGCGACCGGGACAATCCGCCGTTACCGATCATCGATTTCCAAGCGCTTTACGAGGATCTGGATAAACGAGTAATGCTCGGCTTCGGCGGCGTCGCCGAGTACGGCATCACCGTGCGTTGGGACAAGAATTTTTTGAAAGTGATTTACCTGACCCTGCTGCGCCGCAGCGCCTTCAAATGTTACGGCGGCGTGCGTTTCGGCGGCACGATCACCATCGACGAGGCCTGGGGTCTGGGTTTCGACCACATCGCCATCGCCAGCGGAGCCGGCAAACCGACTGTCATCGATCTGAAAAACAACATGACCCGCGGCATTCGCAAGGCCTCGGACTTCTTGATGGGCTTGCAATTGACCGGCGCGGCCAAGGAATCGTCACTGGCCAACCTGCAAGTCAGAATGCCGGCCGGCGTGATCGGCGGCGGTTTGACCGCTATCGATACCGCCACCGAATTGCTGGCTTACTATCCGTTGCAAGTCAGCAAAATCACCAAACGTTACGACAAATTGGTCGCCAAATACGGCGAGGCCGAAGTACGCGGCCGTTACGACAAGGAAGAACTGGAAATCCTGGAAGAATTCCTAGCCCACGGCCGGGTGATCGAAGCCGAACGCGCCCGCGCGGCGGCGGCCGGCGAAACGCCGAACTTCCTGCCCTTCCTGAAACAATGGGGCGGCGTGACGATGTTCTATCGCAAAGGCATCAAGGATTCGCCGGCCTATCGGCAAAACCACGAAGAAATCCACGAAGCGCTGTCGGAAGGGATTTATCTGGCCGAAGGCATGAGTCCGCTGGAAGCCATCAACGACGACTACGGCCACCTAAAAGCGGTGCGCTTCGAGAAGCTGGAATTGCAGGAAGGCCGTTGGCGCACCGTCGGTGAACAGGAAGTCGCGTTGCGCGGCCTGTTTATCGCCGCCGGCACCGCGCCGAATACGATTTACCAGTCCGAACACCCACGCACTTTCGCGATGGAAGGCAAGTTCTACAAACGCCACGAACCCGACTGGCTGCAAGGCAAGGCCAAACTGGTACCGATGGCCGACGAGGCGCAAGTCAAGGTCGGCAAGCCCGCACCGTTTACCTCGTACCAAAGCGAAGGCCGTTACATCAGCTTCTACGGCGACAACCATCCGGTTTATGCCGGCAACGTCGTCAAAGCGATGGCCAGCGCCAAGGACGGTTATCCGTATATCGTCAAGCTGTTCGAAAACGAAATCGCCAAGCTGGATGCCGGAAAACAAGCCGAGCGCGACGCGGCCTGGCGGGCCATGCAGGATAGACTCGACGAATTGTTCCTGGCCCATGTCGTCGAAGTCAACCGCCTGACACCGACCATTATCGAAGTCGTGATCAAGGCTCCGGCGGCGGCGAAAAACTTCGAGCCGGGTCAATTCTACCGAGTACAGAACTACGAGTCCTTGGCGCCCGTCGTCGAAGGCACCGCGCTGGCAGCCGAAGGTTTGGCTCTGACCGGTGCCTGGGTTGACAAAGACCAAGGCCTGGTATCCTTGATTGCATTGGAAATGGGCAGCTCCAGCCGTCTATGTGCGACCTGGAAGGCCGGCGATCCGTTGGTATTGATGGGCGTCACCGGCGCACCGACCGAAATCCCGACCGGCAAAACCGTATTGTTATTGGGCGGCGGCTTGGGCAACGCGGTATTGTTCTCGATCGGCAAGGCCATGCGCGCCGCCGGCAACAAGGTGTTGTATTTTGCCGGCTACCGCAACCGCATCGACTTGTTCAAGGTGCCTGAAATCGAGGACGCTTCCGACGTCATCGTCTGGGCGGTCGATAAATTGCCGGGCAACGAGGCGATTCCGGTCACCCGTCCACAGGACAAAACGTTCGTCGGCAACATCGTCGAAGCGATGATCGCCTATGCCGAGGGCCAACTGGGCGACACCGCGTTGAAACTGCAGGATGTCGAGCATTTGATCGTGATCGGTTCCGACCGGATGATGGCGGCGGTTAAGGCGGCCCGCTTCGGCGCATTGAAGCCTTACCTGAAAGAAGGCCACGAAGCCGTCGGCTCGATCAATTCGCCGATGCAATGCATGATGAAAGGCGTTTGCGCACAATGTATGTGCAAACACGTCGATCCGGAAACCGGCGAGGAAAGCTTTATGTATTCCTGCTACAACCAGGATCAAGCGCTGGATTACGTCGACTTTCCCAACCTGAATGCGCGATTGAGGCAAAATACGGTGCAGGAGAAATTGTCGTCCTTGTGGCTAACCTATTTGTTGGAAAGCGAACGCGGCTAGAGCCAATCCAGCTCGGCCCACCGCCACCCGCCGAACCGGGTGGCGGAACCGCTCGCGAGGCGCCGCGAACCTTAGTATTCCGCGCCGGACACCTCGCCGACAGCCTTTGAAATTGGAGTTCACACGTGTTGCAGCGCACCCTGCTTGCCATTTCGTTAATTTTCCTACCGCTACTGGCCTGGGCTGACGCCGATGCCAACCAAGTCGCCCTCAACCTGACTCGGCATTGGGTCGGCTATCTGTCGATCGCAATATTCGCGCTGGCGTACATGCTGGCGATGACCGAGGAAATCACCGAGCTGAACAAGTCCAAACCGATGGTGCTGGCGGCCAGCTTGATCTGGGCCTTCATTGCTTCGATTTACGTGCAAGGCGGGATGGGCGAACAAGCCGGCCGCGCCTTCCGTGCGTGCCTGGAAAGTTACGCCGAACTGTTCTTGTTTATCATGGTGTCGATGGCCTATCTGAATGCGATGGAAAGCCGCGGCGTATTCGACAACCTACGTGTCTGGTTGCTCAGCAAGGGCTTCAGTTATCGCAAGTTGTTCTGGATAACCGGCGTGATGTCATTCTTTATGTCGTCGGTGTGTAACAACCTGACCACCGCGCTGCTAATGGGCGCGGTCATCGTCGCAATGGGCAAGCATAATAAGCGCTTTATGACGATGGCCTGCATCAATGTTGTTGTTGCCACCAACGCCGGCGGTTCGTTCAGTCCGTTCGGCGATATCACCACATTACTGGTTTGGCAAAGCGGCGTTGTGCCCTTCGTGGATTTCTATTCGCTGTTCATTCCGGCCGTCGTCAATTTCGCGCTGCCAGCCGCCGTGATGCATTTTTGGATACCCAACGAACACCCGGCCGCCGTCGGAAAAGCTCCGAAAATGAAACGAGGAGCTTTGACGATGATGGTGTTGTTCTTGTTGACGATCATTACCGCGGTCAGTTTCGAAAACTTCCTGGATCTGCCGCCCGCCGCCGGCATGCTGGCCGGACTGACTTATCTGAAGTTTTTAGGCTACTACCTGCAAAAAACCGAAGATAAACAAAAAGTCAGCGATTTTGCCCACGTTTACAAATTATTCAACGTCGAACTGCCGTTGGCCAATCAAAATCAACGCTTCGACGTGTTCAAAAACGTCGCCAATTTGGAATGGGATACCCTCTTGTTTTTTTACGGCGTGATGGTCAGTGTCGGCGGACTAAGTTTCATCGGTTATTTAACGATGGCTTCCGACGTGCTGTATGTCGGCATGGATCCGACGATCGCCAATATCGTCGTCGGCATCTTGTCGGCCTTCATCGATAACGGCACGATCATGTTCGCGGTGCTGACGATGCACCCGGAGATTTCCCAAGGCCAATGGCTGTTGGTCACGCTGACGGCCGGCGTCGGCGGCAGTCTGCTGGCAATCGGCTCGGCGGCCGGGGTTGGCCTGATGGGGCAGGTCAAGGGCGTTTACACCTTTAGCGCCCATTTAAAGTGGATGCCGGTCATCCTGCTCGGTTACGCCGGCAGTATCGCCGCGCATTTTTTATTAAACAGCCACTATTTTTAACCTACCGTAAACCGAGCGGCCAATTCGGCAACACGCGGCCAACACCCAGTTTTCTAAAAATTTCAATTACTTAATAAGAAACCACTCCCTGTACATCAAACCGATTGACGAATATTCATTTCTTTGCTCGATCGTCATAATCCATTAACACGCAAAATCCTGCTATTTTTGTGGAACGCTTGGAATAGCCATGTATAATGAAGCCGATTTAGCTCGGTATCGTTGTCGCTTTTCAAGCTCGCAATAGGATCAACAAACTTTGTTTTCCGCTTACCCGCTTTATTCACCAACCCTAGTTCCAAACAGCGAAAGCACTTTTTAGCAAGAGAGATTTATGTCAGTTCAAGTAGAAGGCAAAGTTAAATGGTTTAACGACGAGAAAGGTTTCGGCTTCATTGAGCAAGAAGGCGGCAAAGACGTATTCGTCCATTTTAGCGCTATCAACGGTTCCGGCCGCAGAACCCTGAAAGAAGGCCAAAAAGTCACGATGGAAGTGACCAACGGCCAAAAAGGCCCGCAAGCGGAAAACGTAACACCGCTGTAAATTGAACTGAAAAAGCCGCCTGACCAGCGGCTTTTTCATTTGCGGCCGATTTGCTTGTAACACGATCCATCCAACCGCACCGTTTGGCGCGGAGAGATGGCTCGTTCCGTCGTTAGAGTAAGGCACCCCACAAATCGTAGTCGTCGGCTTCCTCGATTTCGACCTCAACGAATTCGCCGACCCTCAGGTGGTTTGCACCATCGATAAACACTTGACCGTCGATTTCCGGAGCATCGCTTTTAGTGCGAGCCACGGCGCCTTCTTCGACAACCTCGTCGATCAACACCACCTCACGACGGCCTATCCGTTGCTTTAAACGTTCGGCACTGATCGCGGCTTGGTGCTCCATAAATCGTGCCAATCGCTCCTGTTTGACTTCTTCCGGCACCGCATCCGGCAACGCGTTCGCCGCCGCGCCCTTGACCGGCGAATAGGCGAAACAACCCACTCTGTCCATTTGCGCTTCGCTCAAGAATTGCAGTAGCTCTGCGAATTCCTGCTCTGTCTCGCCGGGAAAACCGACGATGAAAGTACTGCGTATCGTCAAATCCGGACAAATGCGCCGCCACGCACGGATGCGTTCCAGATTGTTTTCAGCGGCGGCCGGGCGTTTCATCAATTTCAAGATCCTGCTGCTGGCATGCTGAAACGGAATATCCAGATACGGCAAAATTTTACCGTCCGCCATCAACGGCACCACGTCGTCGACGTGCGGATAGGGGTAGACATAATGCATTCGGACCCAAATATCCAGTTCGCCCAACGCCGCCGCCAAGTCTTGGAATCGGGTTTGGTAAGCTCGTCCCCGCCAATCGCGGCTTTGATATTTCAAGTCTAAACCATAAGCACTGGTGTCTTGCGACACGACCAGCAGCTCTTTAACACCGGCGGCAGCCAGCGTTTCCGCCTCCACCATCACCTCGTCCAACGGCCGGCTGACCAAGTCGCCGCGCATCGACGGAATAATGCAGAACGTACAACGGTGATTGCACCCTTCGGAAATTTTCAAGTAGGCGTAATGCTTGGGCGTCAATTTAATCCCTTGCGGCGGCACCAAGTCCATGAACGGATTGTGCGCCGGCGGCAGATACTCGTGCACAGCTTCGACCACTTCGTCGGTCGCGTGAGCGCCGGTGATTTTCAGCACTTGCGGATGCCGTGCCAAAATCTCGTCCTGCCGCGCGCCCAGACAACCGGTGACGATGACCTTACCATTTTCAGCGAGCGCTTCGCCTATGCTGTCCAGCGACTCCTCGACCGCCGCGTCTATGAAGCCGCAGGTATTGACGATGACCAGATCGGAATCCTTGTAATTCGGCGATACTTGGTAGCCTTCGCTACGCAAGCGGGTCAAGATCTGCTCGCTATCGACCAGGGCTTTCGGGCAGCCCAAACTGATAAATCCAACACGGGGGTTACTCATTCGACATTCTCGATAACACTATAAACAGGTGGGCGGCTTGGGCAGGCCGGCGATTTTGCAGGCGTATTTCAACGGGCCTTGCGGAAACAATTTTTGCAGATAGCGGCTATTGCCTTTTTCTTCACCCAGGGTTTTGCGTACCGCGGCGGCGAACATCCGGGCATTCGGCAAATGCTGGAATTTTCGATAGTAATCGCGGATAAACAGCAAAATCTCCCAATGCGCCTCTTCGATCACCAAGCCTTCCAGACGCGCCAATTCGTCGGCGACGTTGCGATTCCACAGATCGGCACTCCGCAAAAATCCGTCATCGGTCGTAGCCAATTCGGCACCGTCGACTATCAACGCCATGTATGAGCCACCGGATGCTTGACCGTCAAATCGACCAACCCGGCGTAATCCGTCCAGGCCACGCCGGCCATCGCGGCGTCCGGCGCAAGTCCGCAGGCCTCGGCGTATTCCCGTAACACGAAAACCCCACATTCCCGATCCAGCACGCTTTGCAACAGCGGGTTATCCCGATGTCCGGCGCGAGCCGACAACGCGGCGGCATCCAACAGCACGACGTCATCGCCCGAGCCGATACGCTCCAGCCATTCCGGCCTGACCGGCGAGGAAGCCACGATATGCAACATTATTCGGTATGGGTCAGTTTCAAGCCGACGATGCCGATCACGATCAACAGAATCGAAGCCAACCGTATCCAATCGGAAGATTCCTTGAACAGGAAAATGCCGACGATCGCCACGCCGACCGCGCCCATACCGGTCCAAACGGCGTACGCGGTGCCCAGCGGTAAGGTTCTGATTGCCAACATCAACAGGTAAAAACTGCCGGCGCCGGAAATCCCGGTCACCACGCTCGGCCACAGCTTGGTAAAGCCATCGTTAAATTTAAGACTGATCGCGAATACGATCTCAGAACAACCCGCCGCCAACAGCAACAGCCAACCCATCAACTCTCCTCGGACATACGCTATAATCGGAGCATTTTACAATAGCGTTTCTGTCAAACCGCATTATTTAGCCCTGTAAATGGAAAAAGAATCCGACTACCTCGTTCGCAACGCCAAAATGATTTATGGCCATTTGACCGACTTGGTAAAAAACAAGTGCATCATCGCCGCGAATTTCGGCGAAGACAACGCTTCGTTCTTGACCACCATCGTCGAGCTCGACCAGAAAGCCAATCTGCTGGCGCTCGATGTCGCGCCCAACGAGCAACTGAACCGACAATTGCTGACTTCGGCGAAAGTCCTGTTCCGTACCGAGTTCGACGGTATCAAAGTCTCTTTCCGGGGCAAAGCCATAAAAAAAACCGAGCGTAACGGCATGGCGGTTCTAGCGATGCCGTTGCCGGACGCGATATTTTGGATGCAGCGCCGCCAGTTTTATCGAGTAAAAATTCCGCTCTCGCATAAAAACAGTTTCTGTGAAATCGAGTTTCGCACCGTGGATGAAGACAACAATCCGCAAACGCTCTCGGGGATTTTTCCGTTGGCCGATCTGAGCATTTCCGGATTCGCGATGCTGGTAAACGACACCAAGTTCTCCGAATTCCTGCAACAGGGCGCCGAACATGGCGATTGCGCGCTGTATCTAAACGACGGCAGCCGCGCCAATGTCGGCATCATGGTCCGCGATATCGCCACCATGCGGGCCGGAGCGGCCGGTAAACAGCAGCGGGTCGGCTGCCAGTTCACCCAAGTTTCGCAGATGTTCGAATCCAGCATTCAACGTTACGTCCAAGACATCGAGCGGCAACAAAAAAACATCGGTTAGCGCGCGCCAAGATCATCGGCAGACAGTCGATTCGCTCTTACGTCGGCGCTCCTCCGAAGATTCAAGCGCATACCAGCCACCAATCTCCGCTCAAGACTTTTCAGGCGACTTGCGCGGCCAGCGCGACCGTCAAATTTCAGCCACACACCTCGCCATTCTCCACCGCCAATAACCGATGACTCGCTCGCCACTCAAACTTCCCAGTCTACCCGATTCCGCCGCCACTCAAACTTTCAAAGACCTGAGCGGCTGCGGCGACTCGCTAGCGCTGGCCAGTGCGATTACCCAGGAAAAGCGCCTGTTGGTTATCGTCACCCAGGACACTCAAACCGCGCTACGGCTGGAACACGAACTGGCGTTTTTTCTCGACAACGCCTACCCCATCCTGCAATTCCCCGACTGGGAAACCCTACCCTACGACGTATTCTCGCCGCTACCCGAAATCATCTCCGAACGCCTGCGAACGCTGGCCTTGTTGCCGGAAACCAAGCGCGGCGCGCTGATCGTACCGGTCTCGACGCTGATGCACCGGCTGGCGCCGCGCGAGCACATCCTCGCTCACAGTTTTGCGATCGAAGTCGGCGGCACCTTGAGCCTGGAGCTAACTCGCGCCAAGCTGGAAGCGGTGGGCTACCAGTGTGTGTCGCAAGTCTACCAGCACGGCGAATTCGCGGTGCGCGGCTCGATTCTGGATTTATTTCCGATGGGCTCAAAACAGCCCTACCGCATCGAGCTGTTCGACGACGACGTCGAATCGATCCGCAGCTTCGATCCCGACACGCAGATGTCGCAAGACAAAATGCCAAAGATCGAGTTGTTTCCGGCCCGCGAATTCCCGTTTAGCGACGACGCGATTAAACGCTTCCGCCAGGCCTTTCGCGAACAGTTCCCGAATGCCTCGCCAAAAAACCCTCTCTACCTCGACGTTTCCAAGCAAATCGCCCCGGCCGGGATCGAATATTACTTACCCTTGTTCGTCGAACGTACCGAATCGCTGCTCGCCTACTTGCCGCAGACCGCGTTATTCGTGTTGCCGGCCGACTTCGCCGGCGACGCTGAGCGCTTTTACCACGAAGCCGACGAGCGTTATCAGCAGCGCAAATACGATGTCGACCGGCCGTTGTTGCCGCCGGAACGTTTGTTTTTGTCGACCGAGGAAATCCAGCACCACATCGCCGGCTTCAGCCGTATCGTGCTGGACAATCAAGCCGAACACGGCGAATCGCTCGATTGCAGGGTTCTACCCGATGTCGCGATCGACAGCCGCTTGAAAGAGCCCGCGCAACGCTTGCGGCAGTTTATCGAAGGCTTTTCCGGAAAGGTACTATTCGTCGCCGAAACCGCCGGCCACCGCGAAGGCCTGATCGACAAGCTAAAAAGCGTCAAGCTGAGCGCCAAACAGATACAGAGCTGGCCGGAGTTTTTACGCGGCGAAGATTCGCCCTGCATCGTCGTCGCGCCGCTGGACCAAGGCTTATGGCTTGAAGATCCAAAACTGGCCATCATCACCGAAAGCCAGCTCAGCGGCGAGAAAGTCCAGCAACGCCGGCGCCGGGCCAAATCCGCCGCCCGCGCGCTGGAAAACATCTTCAACAATCTCGACGAACTGAGCGTCGGCTCGCCGGTGGTACACCAGGAACACGGCGTCGGCCGCTATCTGGGCTTGCAGACCTTGACGGTCGGCGGCATCGAAGCCGAGTTTTTAATGTTGGAATATGCCGGCGGCGACAAAATTTACGTGCCGGTGGCATCGCTACACCTGATCGGCCGCTATAGCGGCGTCAGCGCCGAAAACGCGCCGCTGCATAAACTCGGTAGCGAGCAATGGAGCAAGGCCAAGCAAAAAGCCATGGAGCGGGCCCGCGACGTGGCCGCCGAATTGCTGGACATCCACGCCAAACGCGCCGCCCGCGAAGGCTTTGCCTTCAACATCGACAACAGCGATTACAACGCCTTCGCCGCCGCCTTCCCGTTCGAGGAAACCCCGGACCAGCTCAGCGCGATCGAAGCCATCTTGCAGGACATGGCCGCGCCGCAACCGATGGACCGCGTGGTCTGCGGCGACGTCGGTTTCGGCAAGACCGAAGTGGCGATGCGCGCGGCCTTCGTCGCGGTGCAAAGCGGCAAACAGGTCGCGGTATTGGTGCCGACTACCCTGCTGGCGCAACAGCACTATCAAAACTTCCGCGACCGCTTCGCCGACTGGCCGGTGCGCGTCGAAGTCACCTCGCGTTTCGTCACCGCCAAACAACAAACCGCGATCGCCGACGATCTGGCCGACGGCAAGGTCGACATCGTCATCGGCACGCATAAGCTGTTATCCAAAGAGATGAAATACAAGGCCTTGGGTCTGGTGATCATCGACGAAGAACACCGTTTCGGCGTCACCCAAAAGGAACATTTCAAAAAGCTGCGCTACGAACTGGATTTGCTGACGCTGACCGCGACGCCGATTCCGCGCACCTTGAACATGGCGATGGCCGGCCTACGCGACATCTCGATCATCGCCACGCCGCCGCCAAACCGCCATGCCATCAAGACCTTCGTCAGCGAATGGATAGACTCGCAAATCCAGGAAGCCTGCCAGCGCGAAATCAAACGTGGCGGCCAGGTGTTTTTCTTGCACAACGATGTCAAGACCATGGACAAGATGATGCGCGAACTCGGCGAACTGGTGCCGGATGCCCGCATTCAGATTGCCCACGGCCAGATGGCGGAGCGCGAGCTGGAGCAAATCATGCTGGATTTCTACCACCAGCGCTTCAATCTATTGATCGCGACGACGATTATCGAAAGCGGTATCGACATTCCCAGCGCCAACACCATCGTCATCAACCGCGCCGACAAGCTCGGTCTGGCCCAGTTGCATCAATTGCGCGGCCGGGTCGGCCGTTCGCATCACCGCGCTTATGCTTACTGCATCGTGCCGCCCAAGTCTTTGATGACCAAGGACGCGATCAAACGCCTGGAAGCCTTCGAAACCTCCGGCGAACTGGGTGCCGGCTTTATGCTGTCCTCGCACGATATGGAAATCCGCGGCGCCGGCGAGTTGCTGGGCGACGAGCAAAGCGGCCAGATTCAGGAAATCGGTTTTACTATGTATACCGAGTTGCTGGAACGCGCGGTGAAAGCCTTGAAATCCGGCAAACAACCGGAACTGGATGCGCCGCTAGACACCGGCCCGGAAGTGGATTTGCAAATCGCCGCGCTGATCCCGGAAGACTACTTGCCGGACATTCACGCTCGTTTGGTGCTGTACAAACGCATCGCCAGCGCCGAAACCGAAGACGATTTGCGCAAATTAAAAATCGAAATGATCGACCGCTTCGGCTTGTTGCCGGATCAAGTCAAAGCCTTGTTCGCGGTCACCGAACTCAAGCAACACGCCGCTAACCTGGGCATCAAGAAAATCGAAGCCCACGCCAGCGGCGGCCGCATCGTGTTTACCGCCACGCCGCAAATCGATACCGCCGAGTTAATCCTGATGATCCAAAGCCAGTCGCAGGTCTACAAATTCGACGGCGCCGATAAATTGCGCTTTACCAACACGTTTAAGGACATGGAGGATAAGGTGGCGTTTTTGGAGAAGTTGTTGATACGATTGGCGCCTAAATCTTGATTTTAATTTTTTGGAGGTAATATGTCGCACTGTCAAACCGCCAAGCAAGAAGCCATCGCCGCCATCAGTCTATTGCCAGACACGGTAGATTTTGAAGAAATCGTGTATCGGCTCTACGTTCTGAACAAAATATATCAGGGGCTAGAAGATGTAGAGCACGGCAAGGGCATTAGCAGCGAGATCTTGCTACGCGAAATCGAGCAATGGTAATTTGGACGCCTCGCGCCAGAACAGACCTCAAAGCCATTCATGATTACATCGCGCAGGATTCACCGCTTACTGCCAAACGCATCATCCGGGAATTGATACAAAAAACCGACAGCCTGCTGGTGTCTCCTTACCTCGGTAAAAAAGTGCCCGAGTTTGAACAACAGGAATTAAGGGAAATCGGCGTGCATTCTTGGAGAATCATTTACCAAATTAAGTTTAATCAAGCCTATGTTGTCACAGTGGTTCATAAACGCCGCGATTTCAAAAATTCGGACTTATCGATAGACCAATAAACACGCAAATCCAACTGAACGGCAATTTTTCAAATGCTAATGCAACGATTGAAGATTGAAACGTGTTGACGCTGCAAGAGAGGCTCAAACATTACAAATTGGAATTCCAGAAATGTAGATCCGATTCGTGAAACGTAACCCAACGAGTTTAACACCTTAATTCCTCCGAATAGTGAAGTGTAATCGCAGATAATGTGCATGCCAGTATCGTTTAATTAGTTACTTAAACTCACGCCAAAGACAAGTTTTCAAGCGCTTAAAATTGCCTCGTCAACAGCCAAATGAATAATTTGAATCAGAAGTTTCAAACCGATCTAAATGGCATCGCCCAGGACCTAATTTCACACTACAATCTTGAATTCAAAAAGCAAATTAATGGCCTTAGCTGCCCTCTAATGAGATGGCTGGATTTTCGCCTCCGATATATTGACCCCAAACCCAGGCAGATAGTATTTTCAGAGGTTTTCCCAAAAAAACTTCCTAAAACTGTCGAGACTGGCTTTCTTCATATACAAAAACTGATGCGTATGGGAGTAGATATAAACGCATATCAATCCAAATCAATTCAACGTTTCCACGACATTAGCGGAAAAAGAAAGGCCAAACGCACTGACCTTTTATGGGCAGACTGGAACATATTTCACTTACATATCACAGATATACCGATCAAACCAGGCGAATTATTTTCAGAGAGAAAGTGTAGCGACGGTAGAAGTTGGCTATTATTCTTCCTAGTTGAGAATGACACTTTTGCTCTAATAGATGTCAGAGAGCACAATGATGATGGATTGTTTTCAGACAACGAACTAATAATATTAGTTAATCATAGTTGGCCAAACTATATGGAACAATTTCATTTAAGAGACATACTGCCGCCACAAAAAACCATATCTCCGCGAGAAATCCAAAAACTAAGATTGGCCGGAATAAATATCCCTATTATCTTAAACGGAAAGGCATATTTTGGTCCAGGATTGGGTATTACATCCGCAGCAACCTCAACCAGGGTTATGGAGTCGACAGACAAAGCACGTCACTGGATTCGAAAAATTTCAGAAATTGCTAAAAACCCAGAAGGCCAAATTCAGAAACATATTCTAGACAACCAGATAAAACACCCAGACCTAAACTTATGCATAACTCCAAAAGGCTTGGCGATTTTTGAAGAAACGTCAAATACTGCGTTCACTGTTTTGAACCATGAAAGCCCCGAAAGTTACCTTTCAATAATCCATAATTTGGTTTTCCCTTCATGGGCCTTAAAATCACTAATAATTTAAATACACCAGCCTAAATACATACAGTTTGGCGGCTTGCTTGCGCAAAGCCGCCCTACAATTCAAAAAATCTATTTCTTGTTAAAGTGGTAAATATCCCCAAACTTGCCTTTTAACGTCATCGTTTTATCGTCCTTTTCGACCAGCGAGAAGATATCGAATTTATCCGACCGGCCCAGCAGCGAAATTTTCAATTTACCGTTTTCCACTTCGTAATTGACCGGCGATTGGTCGTAATAGCTGCCTTCGCGCGGGATATGGGTGATCGTGACCTTGCCGGCGCCAAAGGTCCACGTGTCTTCCCGCTTGATGGTTTCTTGAGTCGCCGCCGATTTTTTGGTGTATTCCAGTTTCCAACTGCCTTGTACTTCGTCGCCGGATTGCAGCGGGACATCGGCAAACGCCTGGCTTGCGACGACCGACAAAACCAGCGCTAATGTTATGTTCTTCATGTCCAACCCCCGACTTTTATTGATATAGGAGGGTCGCATTCTACGCTCCGGGCGACGTAAAGTACCTAATATTCAAGCTAGCGCGGCCGGCCGCCGTTCGTAAGAACGGGCGCGCGTCAATCCGAATGCGTTAAAATCCCAACTTGCGCCACCTTTCGGAATACCCGCGAACATGCTTCGTTACGACCGCTCCCGCTTTATCGCCCTGGGCCTACCCAGTCTTCTGAATGCCGCGTTGGTGATCTACATGCTGGAACTGCGGCCGGAGCATTGGTCCGACGACATCCGCAACGGTTTTTATTGGGCCTTGGTCGGCGGTCTCGGTCTGTTCGGCATCACGGCAATGATCAAACGCGCTCGCGATCTGGGCTCGTCGGCATGGGGAATTTTACTGGGATTTTTGTTTGCGCCGCCGTTCATGCTGCTGGTCGCCCTCATACTGGCCTTTATTCCCAGCAGCCCGGATGCCGACCGTCTGGAACCGCCGCCGCCCAGCGCTTCCTTAGCGACCTGGCAAACCGGCTTGGCGATTCTGGTCGTGCCCTGGTTGGCGATTTGGCTGTTTCGGTAACGCTTGGTCGCCAGCCACCAACCCCGGCATTCGCCAACCTGATCGATACGCCGCAATCGACACTTGGCGACTCCGATGAATTTGCGATCCACTTCGCAAATCCGTTAGCCTGAAGGCGGGCATTTCTCAGCCGTCGCTTGCATCAAATCGCGGGCAAGGCAAATTCGTTTGTTAGCCTCTTCACAGATTGGACTTGTCCTTCCAGCGCCTAAATGCCCGTCGGCGCCTCGCGATCAATCGAGCTTGCAGCAGAGCGACAACGCTTGCCGATTTTCTCAAAAAGATACAGAAAACCCGAGCGGCCTTGGAATAAAGCGTACCCCGGCCAAGCTTAGCCGCCAATCCGGCCGCGCCACCATCCGCCACGCGTAAAATCCCTCCCGATTTGGAAACGCTCCCGATTCCCCCGCGCTACCGGCGGAAATTGCTCCTCTACACTTTCTCTTCGGAACCGCACCGGCCAAGTTCGGCCAACCCTGCCGCAAGCAGCGCGGCGGCGCTGTTCCGGCACCCGAACCATTCGGCTATCGATAACCCGGTATTGTTTAACCTCGCGGGGTAACCATGAGCGCGCAAATTTCCCTGATTCATCACCATACAGACCTAATCGACGACATCGCCGATCCCAGACATGCGCAGCCGGCGGACATCGCTGATCTGCTGGTCGCCTATCTGGAACAGATGGGGGTCGAATACGTTTTCGGCGTGCCCGGCGGCGCCATCGAGCCGCTCTACAACGCCATCGCCCGTAGCAGCCGGCGCGGCGGTATCCGTCACGTGCTGGCCCGCCACGAAGCCGGCGCCGCCTTCATGGCCGACGGCTACGCTCGGGAAACCGGCAAAATCGGCGTCTGCTGCTCCACGTCGGGTCCCGGCGCCACCAACCTGATTACCGGCGTGGCCTGCGCTTACGACAACAACATTCCGATGTTGGTCATTACCGGCCAGCCGGCCCTGCCGGCGTTCGGCAAATACCCCTTGCAAGAATCCTCGTGCACCGGCATCAACACGCTGGGCATGTTCCGGCATTGCACGCTATACAACTCGTTGGTCTCCCACCCCAAGCAATTGGAAACCAAACTGGTGACCGCGCTGCAACGGGCGATTCGCGCCCCGCGCGGACCGTCGCATCTGACCGTGCCGGTGGATGTGTTCCGCAGCCCCTGCAGCCGCGGCACACCGTCCTACAACTTGGAGCAACTGCTGGCGCCGTCGTCGATGGTGGACGACGACGCCATCACCGAATTGCGCGACATGCTGGCCGAGGCCCAAAACGTCGTTCTGCTGATCGGCGGCGGCTGCGGCGAAGCGATCGGTTCGATTCTGCAATTCGCCGCGCTGAAAGGCACGCCGCTAGTCACCACGCCCGACGGCAAAGGCCTGGTCAATCCACGCCATCCGTTGTTCCGGGGCGTGTTTGGTTTCGGCGGTCACGAAACCGCCGACGCCGCGCTGCGAGACAAAGCAGTCGATTTGATCCTAGCCATCGGCGCCAACATGGGCGAGTGGAACAGCGGCGGCTGGAGCGACAGCCTGCTCAACGAGCGCCTGGTACACATCGACGAGTCCGAGGAAAACCTGTCGCGTACGCCGATGGCCCGCCTGCATGTGCGCGGCCGTATTCTGTCGGTGTTCAGCCGGCTGGTCGAGCAACTGCATCACCAGCAAAAAACCGACAATTTCGAATATGCCCGGCAGCGCGCCTCCCGCGAACACAAGGTCGACCAACACGACCCCCACCAACTGTTAAGCGCGCCGGAAAAATATCAAAGCGATGCCACGCCGCTGAAACCGCAGCGCTTGATGCGCGAATTGGGCCAACTGTTTCCGCCGACCACCCGCTTTCTGGCCGACACCGGCAATAGCGTGTCGTGGGCCGTGCATTATCTGCACCCCGGCATCGACCGGCGGGTCGGCGAACGCCGATTGGGCGGCGGCGGCCGCAAGATCACGCCGGGCCTGCGCCGCACCGACGGCGGCTGGTTGCGGGTAACGATGAATTTCGCGGCGATGGGTTGGGCGATCGGCGGCGCGATCGGCACCGCGATCGCCAACCGCCGTCAGCCGGTCGTGTGCATCACCGGCGATGGCAGCATGTTGATGAACGGTCAGGAAATTTCGGTCGCGGTCGCCGAGCGTCTGGCGGTGGTGTTTATTGTGCTCAACGATCAGTCGTTGGGCATGGTCAGACACGGCCAGCGCTTGGCCGGGGCCGAACAAATCGGTTGCGACTTGCCGCCCAGCGACTTCGCGGCCCTGGCCCGCGCCCTCGGCGCCGACGCTTACACGATCCGCTCGCCGCACGACTTGACCAATCTGAATATCGCCGCGATCTGCGCACGCAAGGGGCCGACCCTGCTTGACGTGCTGATCGATCCCGACGAAGAGCCGCCGATGAACGTGCGGATGCGCGTCCTGACCAACACCTTATAAGCGGGGCGACTTCATGAACAAACTCAGCGGTAAAACCGCGTTGATTACCGGCGGCTCCAGCGGCATCGGCCTGGCCAGCGCCAAACTATTCCTCGCCGAGGGTGCCCGGCTGGCGATCACCGGACGGGACCCGGAACGCTTGGAAACCGCCCGCCAACAGTTGGGCGACGACACGCTGGCCCTCGTCAGCGAGGCCGGTTGTCTGAACGACATCGAAGCCCTGCTGGAACAGGTCGGCCAACATTTTCAAACTTTGGACATTCTGTTTCTGAACGCCGGCATCGCCGAACCGACACCGTTGGAACTGACCACCGAAGACCAATTCGACCGCATCATGCGGGTCAATTTCAAGGGCGTGTTTTTTACGATCCAAAAAGCCTTGCCGATGCTCAAACCCGGCGCCTCCATCATCGTCACCACGTCGATCACCAACCGTAGCGGCACCCCCAATTTCAGCGTGTACGCCGCCACCAAGGCGGCCTTGCGTTCGATGGTGCAATCGTTGGGATTGACCTTGATAGGACAAGGCATACGGGTCAACGCGATCAACCCCGGCCCTATCGATACCGAAGGCTTCAACCGCCTGCCGTTACCCGGCGACGTGTTTCAAGCCATCAAAACCGATATCGAGGGCCGTTCGCCGATCAAGCGCTTCGGCGCGCCGGAGGAAGTCGCCAAGGTCGCGTTGTTTTTGGCGTCCGACGATTCGGCCTATGTCGTCGGCGAAGAAATCGTCGTCGACGGCGGCATCAGTTTAGTTTGTTTACCCTAGGAGGCATTATGAGCGCCGATCAAACCATCCCGACGATACGCACCCGCATCTGGCGGGAAGAAGCCGAGTCCGACAACCGTTTCGCCACCCGAACCGCCTATTGCCGAGGCTACGACGTTTACGGGGAAATGCTGGGCCAGGCCCGCTGGACCGATCTCTTGTATATGCTGTTCATGCCGGAAGCGCCGAGCGCCGAACAATCCGCCCTATTGGACAGCTTGGCGCTGGCGCTGGCGAATCCGGGACCGCGCGACCCGGCCGTGCATGCGGCCATGTGCGGCGGCGTGTGCGGCTCGCCGGCCGCCTCGTCGTTGATGGCGGCGTTGGCGGTCGGCGCCGGTCAGGCCGGCGGCGCTCGCGAAGTCTACAACGCGGCGAACGGCTGGCTGCGCTGCGGCACCGATTTGAACGCCTGGCGGCGTTGGCTGACCGAGTCGCTGACCGCCGATCCGGGCAGTGTCTGGCCGGCGGTCGAGCATCCGTCCGGGTTTGACGACCATGGCGCCGGCACCTCGCTACCGGTACGGCAAACCCTGGACTGCCTGGCGAAATACGGCGTTGGGCCGCGCCTGCCTTGGCTGATCGAAAATCTGGCGGCGCTGCAAGCACTGGCCGGCCGGCCTTTGGCACTGTCCGGCGTCGCGGCGGCGGCGCTAGCGGATTTGGGTTTCGACCCGGAACAAAGCGAAATGCTGTATCTGCTGTTGCGTCTGCCGGGCGCGGCGGCGCATGCCTTGGAACAGCGGCCGCTGGGTTACAAGAAATTTCCGTTCGGCGTCGTCGAATTGGAAACGCCACCGGTGGAGCAAGCGGCATGAGGGGGGCAAAATTACTCGACCGCCACGTCGGCGTCTTGAAAAGCCGGATGGGCAAGTTTTACCCCGGCAGCCACGTGGTGTTTCGCGGCCGGGATTTGCTGAGTGAATTAAAAGACATGGACTGGCTGGAGTTGTACGTGTTCGGCATCACCGGCCGCCACTTCGACCCAGCCCAACTGAAATTGCTGCACGCGATCTGGATTTACACCAGTTATCCCGACGTCCGGCTGTGGAACAATCGGGTCGCGGCCTTGGCCGGCAGTACCCGCAGCACCGGGACGCTGGGTCTGGCGGCGGCCCTGGCGGTATCGGAAGCGGAAATATACGGCGGCGGCATTTTCGTACGATCGATCGACTTTTTCAGCCGCGCGTTACGCCAACTCGAACAAGGTGGCGATCTGGAGACCTGTATTCGCGAGGAACTGACCACCCACCGCGGCATCGGCGGTTACGGCAGGCCGCTAGTCAACGGCGACGAACGCATCGGTCCGTTGTTGGATTTGGCGAAGGCATTGGGCCTGGACCAAGGCCCTTATCTAAAGTTGGCCTTGGCGGTCGAGCAAATGTTGTTGAACGGCCGCTGGCGGATGAAAATGAATTACGCCGCGCTGGTCGCCGCCTTGGGCAGCGACCTGGGCATGAGCGCGCGCGAGCTGTATTTGTTCATCTTTCCGGTATTTCTGGCCGGAATGCCGCCGGGTTATATCGAAGCCAGCGAACGCCCGGCCGGCACGCTCTACCCTACGCCGTGCGACGGCATTGTTTACGACGGATCGCCTCGCCGCACTTGGCATCCCGCAAAGCCCGACTAAACTGCGCTTCAATTATCTCTGGCAATCGATGGTCCGGGCTTGGTATGCTCCGCAACCGGCCCGGCCCATCGGTGACCCGAGCTTCGCCATCAAGACAAGACATCCATTCAGGAGCCCACCATGCATCGCCGCCTGTTCTTCCTCGCCGCGGTTTGCGTCAGCGCAAGCCCCTCGGCGCAACCGGTTTCGACCGAGGAAGAAGAAAAAGCCCTATCGCAAATCTACGGCGGCGAAGAAATGGTCAGCATCGCCAGCGGCTACAAACAGCCGATTTCCAAAGCGCCGTCAATCGCGACGGTCATCACCGCGGAAGACATCAAATCGATTGGCGCGACCGATATCGACGAGGCGTTGGAAACGGTTCCCGGCTTGCATGTGGAGCGCAACACCATAGGCTATAACCCGATTTACACCTTTCGCGGCATTTTTTCGCAGTTCAATCAGCAAGTGCTGATGATGGTCAACGGCATCCCGATCACCAATTCCTATACCGGCAGCCGAGGCGAGGCCTGGGGCGGCATGCCGCTGCGCGACGTCGCCCGGATCGAAGTGGTGCGCGGTCCCGGCTCGGCGGTGTACGGCGCGGACGCCTTCGCCGGCGTCATCAACGTGATCACCAAAACTCGGCAAGACATCGAGGGCACCGAGGTGGGCGGCCGGGTCGGCAGCTTCGACACGTACGACGGCTGGGCGCTGCACGGCGGCGAATGGGCCGGCTTCGACGTGGCGTTGGCGCTGGAATACCACAAGACCGCCGGCCAGGATTCGATCGTCGATGCCGACCTGCAAAGCTATTTCGACAGTCTGGGCCTGGGGCCGAAAGCCTCGTTGGCACCAGGACCGCTCAATCTGTCGCGCGACAATCTCGATGCCCGCATCGATTTATCGCGCGGTCATTGGCGGTTTCGCGGCGGCCTGCAACATCGCGGCGATTTCGGTAACGGCTCGGGCGTCGCTCAGGCGCTGGACCCGATCAACCGCTACGCCAGCGACCGCTGGAATGCCGACGTCACCTACCATAACGACGATATCGATAACTGGGATCTGACCACCCAAGCCAGTTATTTCGAAACCACCCAGGAAATCGAACGCAATTTGACACTGTTTCCGCCCGGCACCACGTTGCCGATCGGCGGCAACGGCCAGATCGGCCTCGGCGCGCCGGTCACCTTCCCGAACGGCTATATCGGCAACCCGGAAGTCTGGGAACGCCATGTTCGCATCAACCAATCGATTGCTTACACCGGTTTTCAGCAACATTTATTGCGCAGCGGTATCGGCTTCAATTACGACAGTCTGTTCCGGGCCAAAGTCAGTCAGAATTTCGGTATCGACCCGACCACCGGCCTGCCGATTCCGTCGCTACCGGGCATTCCGCTCACCGATGTTTCGGGCACCGCGTCGACCTTTATCCCGGAAGTCGACCGCAAGGTCGCCTATTTGTTTTTGCAGGATCAGTGGAATTTCGCCAACGACTGGACGCTGACCGCCGGCGCCCGCTACGACCGCTATTCGGATTTCGGCAACACCTTCAATCCGCGCGCCGCGTTGATCTGGGAGGCCGACTACAACCTGACCGCCAAGTTGATGTACGGCTCGGCGTTCCGCGCGCCGTCGTTTCAGGAGATGTACATCATCAACAACCCGGCGCAGCTCGGCAATCCGCGCTTGAAGCCGGAAACGATGGAAAACCTCGAACTGGGTTTCGACTACCGGCCAACCGACAGCCTGCGCCTGGGCTTGAACTTCTTCAACTATTGGTGGAAGGATATTATCCGCTTCGTGCCGGACAGCGGTTCGACGACGTCCACCGCGCGGAACACCGGCACCCAACAAGGTTACGGCACCGAGTTCGAAGCGGAATGGCAGGCCGCCGACAATCTGAAACTGATCGGCAATTACGCCTACCAACGCAGCCGCGACGAAGCGCTGAATCACGATGCCGGCTATGCGCCGCATCACCAGATTTATTTGCGCGCCAATTGGGAATTCCTGCCTGACTGGTCGCTCAGCCCGCAAGCCAAGTGGATTGTCGGCCGCGAACGCAGCTACGGCGACACACGCGAGCCGGTAGCCGACTATACTTGGGTCGACTTGACCCTACGCCGGCAAAATCTGGCCAAACATGTCGAAGTGGCGTTCTCGGTTCGCAACCTATTTGACGTCAGCGCCCGCGAACCCAGCTTGGTTGGCAGCCCGACCGCCATCCCCAACGATTTACCGCTGGCGACCCGCAGTTTTTACGGGGAAATCAGCGTTAACTTTTAGCCGACGAATTGTCGCCGCGACTGGCTCATTCATGCATTATTCAGGAGTTATTTTGTTCGGTCGTTTGATTTTCACGCTGCTATTGGCAGTCTTTTTGTCGGCGATGGCCGGTATCGCGCGAGCCGATACGCCGACGGTAGCAATCGTTTATCCGGATGTCCGCGAACCTTACCGCTCGGTGTTTTTGGAAATCGCCCGCGGCATGGAGGAGGAACTGGGCAAACCGGTCGGCCACTATCTGCTCAACGACCGCGACTCGACCGCCGCCGACCGCTTGATCGGCGCCCTGAAAAACGACCGGATCGACGTGGTCGTCACGCTGGGCCGCGCCGGACTGGCGGTGGCCAAGCCGCTCTCGGCGGCATTTCCGGTCGTGATCGGCGCAACGATGATCCGCCCGGACGAGGTACCGCAAGGCTTGGCCGGCATCAGTCTGACGCCGGCCCCGGAAGCGATGTTCGACCATCTGAAAAAATTGGTGCCGGACATCAAAAAAGTCACTGTGATTTACGATCCCCGCCAAACCGCCTGGGAAATCGAACACGCCGAACGTGCCGCCAAGGAGAGGGACTTGATCCTGACGGCCCAACCGACCGGCAACCTACGCGATTCCTCGGACCTGTTCCGGCAGATCCTGCTGGAAATCAAAGACAACTCGATCGCGTTGTGGCTACCGCGCGAAAACGCGGCGATGGACGAACAATCGCTGTTGCCCGAAGTGCTCCGGGAAGCCTGGGAGAAAAACTTCGTGGTGTTCTCCAGCAATCTCGACCATGTCCGCAAAGGCGCGTTGTTTTCGTTGTATCCGGACAATTTCGGCATGGGCCGCAGCTTGGCCAGCTTGGCCTTGCAACAAGCCAGGCCCGACGGCAAATTCGAGTCGGTCAAATTGCTGCGGGATTTGCTGGTCGCCGTCAACTTACGGACCGCCGAACATTTAGGCCTGCGTTTTTCCAGTCAGACCCGCCGCGAATTCGCCATGGTTTTCCCAACCCCCTAAGCCCGAATGAAGCAGCGATCGAGGCCACGCCTGCGGGGAGCGAGTTTTTTACAACAACTGACGGTCACCTTTACCGTCGGGCTGCTGGCGATCTCACTACTGTCCTCGTTCGGCATTTCGACCTTGTCCTACCGCATCGTTCGCGATCAATGGATCGCCCAGGGCCGCCAATCCACCGAAGCCTTCGCCGCCCAAAGCGCGCTGGCCTTGCTCTACGCCAGCAAGGAAAACGCCGAGGAACCGGCCCGGCGATTTCTGTCCTTCCCGGACGTGCGCGGGGTTGCGATTTTCAACGCCGCCCGGCAAGCCTTGTTCGAGCGCGGCGACACCACGCTGCCCGACGGCGGCGACGCATCCGGCTGGCCGGACGACCTGCGTCTGGTCCAGGAAACCGATCAAGCCTGGTATTTCGTGGCACCGGTGTTCGCGCGCGGCGGCGACCAGGACGCGTCGCCGTTCGAGGCCCAGGCCGAACCGGAGTTGATCGGTTACGTGCGTTTGGCCCAGGGCAAACACTCGCTGAACGTGATGAAAAAACAGATACTCTGGGCGACGCTGCTGGTCTCGGGCGGCGCGGCCATGCTGTTTTTCGTGTTCCTGCTGGCGATGACCCGCCGCCTGACCCTGCCGATCCAACTGCTGGCCAAGCAAATGGGCAAGGCATCGGCCGGCGCGAAAAACGTCCGAGCCAAATTACAGGGCCCGCGCGACATCACCGATATGGGTAGCGCCTTCAATACGATGATGGAAGTATTGGAAACCCGCGAAAAGCAGTTGGAACGCGCCCGCGACACCGCACTGGAATCGGCGAGATTGAAGGGCGAATTCGCCGCCAACGTCAGCCACGAATTGCGCACGCCGCTGAACGCCGTGCTGGGCATGTTGGAACTATTGCAGGACATGGGCCTGACGCCCAAGCAACTCGAATATTCGATGATCGCCCGCAACGCCGGCGAAGCATTGTTGAAATTGATCGAGGACATCCTCGACTTTTCCCGGATCGAAGCCGGTATGTTGAAACGTCAGCCGGTGGATTTCGTACTTTACGAAACGTTGGACGAAGTCGTCGAATTGATGGCCGGCCAAGCTCACCGCAAAAACCTGCAACTCCATTACGCCGTCGCCGACGAAATCCCGTTGGTGATGAACGGTGAGGCCTCCAGGGTCCGGCAAGTGCTGATCAATCTGGTCGGGAACGCGCTGAAATTTACCGAGCAAGGCGCAATCTCGATTCGGGTTAGCGTGGAAAGCGCCAGCGCCGACCTGCATCTGCTGCGCTTCGAGGTCAGCGACACCGGCATCGGCATTTCCGCCGCCGCCCAGTTAACCATCTTCGACGCCTTTGTACAGGCCGACGGCTCCAGCACCCGCCACCACGAAGGCGCCGGCCTGGGCCTGGCGATCTGTCGGCAACTGGTCAATCTGATGGGTGGCAAGATCGGCGTGGTCAGTCAGCCCGGCGGCGGCAGCACCTTCTGGTTTACCGTGCCCTTCGAGGCGCCGCGCGGCACTCAAGCGTTGTCGGAAGCCCGCCAGGCTTATTTCGCCAATTTGCGCGTCCTAGTAATTTCCGAAAACGCCAAGATGCGCCAATTCCTGACCCAGACCCTGGAACATTGGCAAATCCATTACCGCCACAGCGAATACGGCATTCGCGCGGTCGACATGCTGCGCTCGGCGCGCGAACAGGACCAGGCGTACCAATTCGCGATCGTCGATCTGAAAGACGCCGGCGACCTGAGTTGGCTGGATTTGATCGCTCACGATCCGGCGCTGGCCGACCTGAAAATCATCCTGCTGTCCAATCCGGGCAACACCGCCGGCCAGTCCCGCCTGCCCAACGTGGCCGCCAATCTGACCAAACCAGTACAGGTATCCAAGTTATACGACTTCATCCTGACCGTCGGCCAGGATTACCGGGACTCCGCGCCGGTCGAAGCCGCCGCCGAAACGCCGCACTCAGCCGAGTTGGGCCGCGTAATCCTGATCGTCGAGGATAACCGCGCCAGTCAGATGGTGGCGGCCGGCATGCTGGAGCGGCTGGGCTGCGCGTACGAAATCGCCGCGTCCGGCAACGAAGCCTTGGAATGGCTGGCGCGCAAACCCTTCGACCTGGTCTTGATGGATTGCCACATGCCGAACATGGACGGTTTCGAAGCCACTCGCCGCATCCGGCTATTGCCCGAGCCGTTGGCGCGCATTCCGATCGTGGCGATGACCGCCAACGCCCGACAAGGCGACAGCGACTTGTGCCAGGCCGCCGGTATGGACGATTACCTGGCCAAGCCGATCAAATTGGCGCCGTTGCGCGAAAAGCTGCTGCACTGGCTGGAGAACGCCCCTGTCGCGGCGAAGCCCAATATCCGCGCCAACGCGACGCCCAACACCTTGGACGACCAGGTCTTGCGCCAATTGCGCGACGAAATCGGTCAAGGTTTCGAGCGGATGGTACGGTTTTATCTGGAAGATTCGCCGGTCCAAATCCAACAATTGGCTTTGGCCTTGACGACCAACGACGCACGACAGGTTCGCGAACTCGCCCATAGCCTGAAAGGCGCCAGCCGCAACCTCGGCGCCAATAAGCTGGCGGCCGTCGCCAAGCAGCTGGAAGATGCCGGAGAGCAGCATAGTCTTGAAAACAGCGAAGCGCTGCTGCGCCAATTGCGCGAGGAATATCAATTCATCGAACAATTGCTGCTACGCGAAATCGGCACCGAAACGATCGCCGACGCCGCGCCCACGCCGCAAGGTCCGCGCATTCTGGTGGCCGACGACGACCGCGCGATGCGCTTTGCGTTGCAGGATATTCTGGAAAAGGACGGCTACATCGTCGACCTGGCCGGCACCGGTCAGCAAGCCGTCGCTATTTGTCAACAGCAAATGGCCGATCTGATCCTGATGGATGCGCTAATGCCGGAGATGGACGGCTTCGAAGCCTGCCAAAAAATCCGGGCGCTGCCGAACGGCGCCGAAGTGCCGATTTTGATGATCACCGCGCTGGAAAACGAACATTCGGTGGAGTTGGCCTTCTCGATAGGCGCCAACGACTACATTCCCAAGCCGATCCATTTCACGGTGTTGCGTAAACGCATCGCCCACTTGCTGGATGCCAGCCGCAGCCAGCGCACGCTGAACCGCCTGGCTTATCACGACCCATTGACCAATCTGGCCAACCGTGCTCAGTTCATGGACAAGCTGAACGCGGTCATCCAGGCCGAAGGCATCCACCCGCAATTGCACGCGGTGTTATTTCTGGATTTGGACCGCTTCAAGCTCACCAACGACACGATGGGCCACGATGTCGGCGACCAATTGTTGAAAGCCGCCGCCGAGCGCATCCAGAGCTGCGTGCGCAAGGAAGACATGGTATCCCGCTTCGGCGGCGACGAATTCATTCTACTGTTGGAAAAAATCGGCAACGCCCAGGTCGCGGTGGCGGTCGCCGACAAAATCTGCAACACCATCGCCAAGCCCTTCCTGCTGATGGAGCAAGAGTTCTATATCAGTTGCAGCATCGGCATCTCCTTGTTTCCGGCCGACGGCATCGACAGCGGTTTGTTGATCAAACACGCCGACACCGCGATGTACCGCGCCAAGGAACAGGGCAACACTTTTTGTTTTTACGAAGACAGCATGGAATTCGCGGTATCGTCGAAACTGCGGTTGGAAAGCGATTTGCGCCGGGCTTTGCAACGCGACGAATTCTTTCTGCACTACCAACCGCAAATCGATCTGAATTCCGGCCGTATCATCGGTGCCGAAGCGTTGATCCGTTGGCAGCATCCGACACTAGGCTTGGTGCCGCCGGATGCCTTCATCCCGGTGGCCGAGGAAATCGGTCTGATCGAAACGATAGGCGCCTGGGTGTTACGCGAAGCCTGCCGGCAAAACCGTTTGTGGCAGCAAACCGGCTATCCGCCGTTCAGCGTTGCAGTCAACGTCTCGGCACGCCAGTTGGATCACGAGGATTTCGCCGATCAGGTGACCGCGATCGTCGCCGATACCGGCCTGCCGCCGCAATACGTCGAGTTGGAATTGACCGAGAGTCTATTCATCCGCCACCCGGAAAAAAAGCGCGAGATTCTGGCTCGACTGCGCGAAGCCGGCATGCAAATCTCGATAGACGACTTCGGCACCGGCTATTCCAGCTTGAACCAACTGAAGCACTTTGCCTTCGACAAGTTGAAAATCGACCGCTCCTTCGTCGCCAACATCATGCACGACGCCGACGCGGCCGCCATCGTACTAGTGATTATTTCGATCGCCCGTATCCTCAAGTTCAAGGTCATCGCCGAAGGCGTGGAGACCGAGCAACAAGCCCAATACCTGATGCAAAACGATTGCGACGAAGCCCAAGGCTACTTGTTCGGCAAACCGATGCCGGCCGAAGACCTCACCGCCATCCTGGAGCGCGCCGGACAGCTTTACCGCATTGCCCATTAAGCGCCGCCCGGCGCTGTTGCGATTACCGCCAGTTGCCCGGATAGCTATAAATAGCTTGGCCGTATGCTTTATCGACGTAGATCGCCCGCGCTTTGCCCATCGGATGCTCCGCGATCGGGTTCGGGTAGCTGTGTATGCCCCGGCTATAGGCCGGATTGTCGTAGACCACTTCGGCGATAGCGGTTTTGGCTTCCCCGCTATTGGCTTCAATTCGGTCGCCGTGCGCGCGTACGTTGGCGGCCATCAATACGGTGGCGATAACGGCGGCGATTTTAATGGTTTTGCTGGTGTTCATGGCTGTTCTCCTGATAGGTGTTTGATAAGGCCGGCGGCGATATCTCGCCCGGTTCGTCCGGCTTGGTCGCTATTCTGGAGAAGATTTTTATATAAATAAAATCGATTGTTTTTATAATATCGATAGCTTTTTTATATAAATACGCCGTAACTAGTCATAGGCGTTTTTGGGGGGAAGTGATGACCAACGGCGCCAAGTTAAACGGTTGCAGTCCATGTAGGCCGCTGGCTGAACGGAGCTTGAAATGAGGCTTTGGCCCAGCCGAAATAAGGCGCTGGCCGAACCGAAATAAGGTGCTGGCTGAGCCGAAATGAGGCGTTGGCTGAGCGGAGCCGAAGCCAGCGATTTCGCTTCGACGCCGCTCAGCGAACGGCATAGCTGACATTGAGAAGTTCATCCCCCGTTCCGCCGGGAGAGGGCGTTTTTACTTCGCGCTGAATAGTTACAATACGCTCAGCCTTCAGCAGGCCGCGCCGCCACACAAAACCGAGCCTGATGAGGGGGCAGCCGACAAGAAATCGAACATCGACACGCCAGTCCAAGTCGCCACAGCCGCCTCCAAAGCGTCTTCCCCCAATCGAACAGGATTACCGATGATGTTTGCCGTCCAGTTTGTTCTAGCGCTCTGTTACGCCAATCTCGGCGAATGGTTGATGCATAAATTTATCCTGCACGGCCTGGGCAAGCGCCGGAACAGCTTTTGGGCCTATCACTGGCACGGGCACCACGCGACCTGCGCCGAACACGCGATGTACGATCCGGGTTACGCGAAAATCCGCTTGAACGCATGGAACGCGCAGACCAAGGAACTGGCGGTATTGGCCGGCATCGCCTCGCTGCACGCGCCGTTACTAGCGATCTGGCCCGGCTTTCCGTGCGGCCTGTATTTTTCTCTACTGATTTATTACACCCGCCACCGCAAGGCCCATTTAGACCCGGCTTGGGGCCGGCGCCATTTAAGTTGGCACTACGACCACCACACCTTACCCAAACCCGGCAACTGGTGCGTGACCTGGCCTGGGTGCGACTACCTGTTCGGTACCCGGCTATCCGCTCCGAAGCCTAACGACGCCGACCGAATTTAAGCGCTCGCCGCTCGGGCGCCCGGCTCGCCTTGCAATTCCCCCGACAAAGCGGGCAAACTTGTCGCCGATTAGCCTGGAACCGCCGGTCGTTCGGTCTTAAAACCTGCCGTTCCCTGCCCCACTGACCACCCACCATCCGATGAAATACAAAGACTTAAGAGACTTTATCGCTCAACTGGAAAAACAAGGCGAACTGAAACGCATCAAAATCGAGGTCGATCCCTATCTGGAAATGACGGTGATCTGCGACCGGGTCTTGAAGCAAGGCGGTCCGGCCTTGCTGTTCGAAAACGTCAAAGGTTCCAATATCGCCGTGCTCGGCAATCTGTTCGGCACCACCAAGCGGGTGGCGATGGGCATGGGCGCCAGCGATATTTCGGAATTGCGCGGTATCGGCGAACTGCTGGCTTACTTGAAAGAACCCGAGCCGCCCAAGGGCATGAGAGACGCCCTGGAAAAACTGCCAGTGTTCAAGCAGGTGCTGAACATGGCACCCAAAGTCGTCAGCAATCCGCCATGTCAGGAAGTAATCCGCATCGGCGCCGAGATTGACTTGGCCGATTATCCGATCCAGACCTGCTGGCCGGAAGACGCCGCGCCGTTGATTACCTGGCCGCTGGTGATTACCAAGGGGCCGAACAAGGAACGCCAGAATCTGGGCATCTACCGCCAGCAGGTGATAGGCAAAAACAAGGTCATCATGCGCTGGCTGGCGCATCGCGGCGGCGCCCTGGATTTTCGGGAATGGCAACAGCAGCGGCCCGGCGAACCGTTCCCGGTCGCGGTGGCCTTGGGCGCCGATCCTGCGACGATTCTGGCGGCGGTGACGCCGGTGCCGGACCCCTTGTCCGAATACGCCTTCGCCGGCCTGTTGCGCGGCAGCAAGACCGAAGTCGTCAAATGCCTGAGCAACGATTTGCAGGTGCCGGCCAGCGCCGAGATCGTCCTGGAAGGCTTTATCCATCCCGGCGAAACCGCGCCGGAAGGTCCCTACGGCGACCACACCGGTTATTACAACGAAGTGGACGAATTCCCGGTGTTCACCATCGAGCGCATCACCCAGCGCCAAGTGCCGATCTACCACAGCACCTACACCGGCCGGCCGCCTGACGAACCGGCAATTCTCGGCGTGGCCTTGAACGAAGTGTTCGTGCCGATTCTGCAAAAGCAGTTTCCGGAAATCGTCGATTTCTACTTGCCGCCGGAAGGCTGCTCGTACCGGATGGCGGTAATCAGCATGAAGAAGCAATACGCCGGCCACGCCAAGCGGGTCATGCTCGGCACCTGGTCCTACCTGCGGCAATTTATGTACACCAAGTTTGTGATCGTCGTTGACGACGACGTGGATGTGCGCAACTGGCAAGACGTGATTTGGGCCATCACCACCCGCATGGACCCGGCCCGCGACCTGACGATACTGGAAAACACGCCAATCGATTATCTGGATTTTGCGTCGCCGGTGTCCGGTCTAGGCTCGAAAGTCGGCTTCGACGCCACCAACAAATGGCCCGGCGAAACCCAGCGCGAATGGGGCAGGCCTATCGTGATGCGCGAGGACGTCATTAAAAAGGTTGATGCGATGTGGGACAGGTTGTTCAACTGACCGCCCGCGTCAGAATAGTTGTCGCCTCAAATTTTCAACCGAATTTAAATTTGAGATCAAAAAATGAATCCTTCCAAGAACCGGAAGGACAAAGCCTTGGCCGAAGCCACCGCCTTGTTGATCTCGCAAAAAAGGTCCAGGCACTGTTGGGGGCGACGGATACAGTCGAATCACCCGACCGTGCCGACGACTCGGCGGAATGTGGCAACGGCCGAAAATCCCGCGCGGTGCAGCGAAACCGATACACAATTTGAGGCCCGCCACCGCCTACCGGCATAGCCTAACGATCAGGACGGGATTTTCACCGCGCGGAATAAAACGCATCGGCGTAGGCACGGCTTCCGCCGCGATCGGCAGCGCGCCGAAACCGTGCGCCGGCGGCTGGACCGGCGACTTTGTTATAAAAACAGCCGTCGCGAGAGCAAAGCCATTGGCGATTAAACCGGCCCTCAATACCGCTCGCGGCAAGCCTGTAGACCGTTGCTGGTGAACTTGTAAACCGTTCGCGGTGAGCCTGTCGAACCATTCGCGGTAGCTCGTAAACCGTTCGAGGTGAGTCTGTCGAACCATGGACGGTTTACCAGTTCGCCCTCCGGCCGCGCTCGGGACCAACGGTTAATCCTCGACTTTACGGCATGGGAGTGCCTGCCATCCGCCGATCCGCGCCGGACGTACCGCATTTCCGATGCGAGTTAACGCCCTTCGCTGGCCAACATCGCCTTCGCGACCAACGGAATCGGCGGCGAGCCGTAGCTTAAAAACGTATCGTGGAATTGCCGCCAGGCTTTACGGCCGCCGCGCCGGGCGCTCCAGTCGTCGCGCAGTTGCCGGATCAGCAATTTCCCCAGCGTGTAGTTCAGATAGGCCGGATCGAAGGTGCCGCGCGCGGCCTGCTGGCGGGCGTTGCCGGGATCGCGGAAGGCTTGTTCCCGGAACATTTGTTCGGCCTGCTCGACGCTCCAGCCTTGGGTATGCAAGCCGATCGCGGCCAGAAAGCGCACGTCGCGCAGCAAGGCGTTGACCAACTGGCCAATGTGGGTTTCCGGATCGCCGTCGTTCAGGCCGGCTTCCCACATCAATTCCTCGGCGTAATGCGCCCAACCTTCCGAAAACGCATAGCTGCCGAATAGTTGACCGAATTTGGAGCCGGCCCGATGGGCGTGCAGGAATTGCAGAAAATGGCCGGGCCAGACCTCGTGCGCCGACACGAACAGCAAATTGGCTTGGCCGGGCAGATAGGCGGCCTGCTCGGCCGCGCTCCAGGCCGAATCGGGCGGCGCGACGTAATACACCGACGGCAGGCCGTGCTCGTAGGGTCCCGGAATGTCGATGTAAGCCAGATTCCAACGCGCATAAGGCGGCGACGGCGCGACATGGGCTTCGTCGTCGCTGGGGATGGTCAGCAATTGCCGCTCGGCGACGAAGGCTTTCAAGTGCTTGAGTTGCTCGCCGGCGGCGGCGACCGGACCGGCCGCCGGCTTATGCGCCTCCGCCCGCGCCACGCACTCGGCCGTCGTCGCTTGCGGCGCGAACCGGCGGCAGGCTTGCGCCAATGCTTTCAGATTGCGCTGCAAATCGGCGCGGCCCATTTGCTCCAGCTTCGGCAACGGCAGCTCGACGGTTTCGGTATCAGCCAGCATCCGGCTGAAGGTTTCCGCCCCCAGCGCGAATGCGTCGGTCGCCGTCGGCCTTTGTTGCTCCAGCCAATCCACCAACTCGCGCAGCGCCTGTGCCGCCGGACCGACTTTTTCTACAAACGCCCGTTGCAATTCCGGATCGGCGACATCGGCAAACGCGGCCTTGGCCTCGGCTTCGTAAAATTTGGCCAGGCCGCCGAATACGGTTTTGCCGATGTCGAGGTAGGTGCGCGGCAGCGGCAATTCCAGATTGGCGCGGATTTGGGCAGCGGCGCGCGGCACGTTGCCGGCGTAAGCAATGAACGCCCGCATCCGCTCGGCCAACGGTGCATAAGGCCGGCTGATGTAAAGATTCGGGTCCAAGGCGCCGGCATAAAACTGCGGGCTTTTGAACGGCCGCCGCGCGACTTGCCGCCAGAACAATTCCTTGGCCACGGTCGCTAGCAAATAGTCGCGCTCGAAACGTTGCGCCGGCGTCAAGGCTTGGTCCGGATAGGCCAGCGCCAACATCCGCTGCGCTTCCAGCCAGCGTTCGGTATCGCGCAAACCTTGCGGACTCCAATCCGGCAAGCGACCGTCGAATTCGTGGCGGCCGGCCTCGGCGGCGAAGGTGGGTTGCTGCTCAAAGTAGCCGGCAATAAAGCCTTCGACAAATTCCGGCCAGGCCGGCGGCCGGGTTTCGGCGGCATGCGCGGGTATCATCCGCAACATCAGCAAGCAAGCGCACCAAAACCCAGCGCGGCGAAGTTTGTTTGACGCAGCCATCATGGATTTCCCTCGAAATCGGCCAAAACCCGATAATAACCGGATTCAGCCGCCAAACGAAACCGAAAAGCCGGGCATAGCGACGCTGCAACCTGAAACTCGCCGGCTTCGGCGAAGGAAAATCCGTAGGCGGCGGCCTCGGATAGCCCGCTTCGGGTTTAGGAATAGAACAATTTAAAAATGCCTTCGAATTCCATGCTGATGTCGTCCAACACGACACTGAGCTGATCGGGCGTCAAGCCCAGAGCGTCGATAGTAAAAGCATCGTAGGGATTCTCGATTCGGCACAGCAGATTCGCCAGTCTGACGATGGCGGCAATGTCGGCGCAGGGTGCCAGTGTGTCCGGATAGCAATGCAGCCTGACGCTTTCGACGATGACTTCGGGCAGCTTCCAAAGCCGGCAAAGCTCGGCGCCAACTTGGAAATGATCGAAGCCAATGACGTTTTGCTCGATGCGCACTTCGTCGTCGCTTTCCGGTTGGGCTTGCGACTGCAGCAACAAATCGACTTCCCGCGCCAGCACCGGAATTCGTCGGTAGAACACCAGTTGGCCGATGTTGTGGACCAATCCGCACACGAAGGCGGTATCGGCGTAACGCTTTCCCAGCAGTTTGTCGAGCGCTCTCGCCAGCAGCGCGCAACGTAAATTGCGCGCCCAATAGTCGTGCATCGACAACAATTGCCCCGGCAGTTCCGAGAACCTCTCAACCACCACCATCGCCAACACCAAGTTCTGCAATTCGCGCATGCCGATCAGCGAAATCGCCTTGGCGATCGAACTGACTTGCGACGGAAACCCGTAAAACGCGCTATTGACGATCTTCAAAACCTTCAACGCCAGAGCCGCGTCGTCTTCGATAACGAAGGCCGCATCGCTAGCCGATTTTTGCGGATCGTCTATGATTTTTTTAAGCAGAAAATAAACATTGGGGGGCGAAACCAACTGAATGTCGCCTCGAAGTAAATCCGAAACGCTTAAACCCAACGACGAAGAAAGTTGCATCTGGATTATTGGAATGAAAATTTAACCTATACTAAACCGCAGCTTTATAGAAATGACTTTAAGCACTCAGTTTAAACCTAGACCATTTATATAATTTTTCAATCCTCACCCTGCTGGATTCCTGCGCACGCTATGGTTTATGATGGTTCAAGATTTTTTCAATACCTGGACGGTATGGACAGATGATTGCCAGTGACGCGCTCAAGGAAAAACTTATCATCATTGCCGAGCATGACGAGGTTTCCGCCCAAAAAATCGCCGCCACCCTCAAGGCCAAAGGCTTCGGAAACCTCCGTTCGGCCAGCAACGGCGAACAAATTTACCAGATTCTCAAACCCTTCCACGACCAGCCGCAAGCCGTCGGCCTGATCGTGCTGAACGCCAAATTGCCGGCCTGTAAAACCGCGGATCTCTGTCACAGCTTGGCCAATGCCAACGAAGCGTCGGTGATACCGGTCGTGATCCTGGACGACGAAAACCCCGACTGCAGTGCGTCGCCATGCCCTCAGGAGTACGAAAACTGCCTGGTGTACAAAATCAACAATCCATTCAACACCCAGGAATTGTTGCTGGCGGTCCGCTTTCTGCTTAGCCTGCATCAGGAGCGTTTACTGCGCTTCAAGCAGGAAGAACAATTGATCAACGAACTGGCCGCCAAAAGCATCATCGACGCCAAATTGAAGTTTTTGGTCGCCCACGACGAATTGACCGGTTTGTTTAACCGGAGCAGTTTCGAACGGCAACTGCGTTTAATCCTGAACCGCAGCAATAAACTGCAGAAAGACGGCGCCCTGCTGTTTATCGACGTCGATCGCTTTAGCTTGATCAACGAGCTGGAGGGTTTCGAAGTCGGCGACCGTCTGTTGGTCGAATTGACCATACTGGTCCGGAAAATGGCGCCGCCGGGCAGTTTGTTCGCCCGCATCGGCGCCGACGAATTCTGTCTGTTCCTGGAAAACAAAACCCAAAAACAAGCCAGAGTGTTCGCCGAGACGATCAAGAACGCGGTCGACAATTTCCGTTTTTTTACCGGCGAAGTTTGTTATAGCGCATCGGTTTCGATCGGCATCGCCGCACTCGATAATTCAGTGGCCGCCGTGCATCCCGGCGAGATGATTCTGCACGCCCGTCAGGCCTGCAACTATGCTAAAAACAGCGGACGGGACAAGGTATGCCTTTACAACAGCGAAGATATTTCGGTCAAGGAACGCCGCCGCGACATCTATTGGGTACCGCTGATTCGCAAGGCCTTGCGCGAAAACAACCTGTTTCTGGTTTTTCAACCGGTCGTTCAGTTATGCGACGGCAATATCTCCCACTACGAGGTGTTGCTGCGCATGCGCGGCGAAAACAACGAAGTGATCACGCCGGATCAGTTCATCCCGGTCGCCGAGCGCACCGGCTTGATCCACGCGATCGACCTATGGGTCGTCGAACACGCGATCGATTTTTTGGCGGCGATGCCGTCTTACATGTCTTACGTGTCGCTGGCGATCAATCTGTCCAGTACCGCCTTCCAGTATCCCGATCTGCTGCCGACGATACGGGACAAGCTGGAATTGACCTGGGTGGAAGCCGGCCGCCTGACCTTCGAGATTACCGAAACCGCCGCCGTCGACAATTTCGAAAAAACCCGCCACATGATCAACAAAATTCGAGCGCTGGGTTGCAAGTTCGCGCTCGACGATTTCGGCGCCGGCTTTTGTTCGTTCAATTACCTGAAAACCTTTCCGGTCGATTACGTCAAAATCGACGGCCAGTTCATCCGAAACCTTCTGGAAAACGAAACCGATCAGATTTTGGTGAAATCCATGGTCGAAATCGCCGCCAAATTGGGCAAAAAAACCATCGCGGAATTCGTCGAATCGGCCAGCACCGCGCTCAAGCTCAAGGAAATCGGCGTCAATTTCGGCCAGGGCTACGCCTTCGGCAAGCCCGACATCAATCTTCTGGATAGCCATAAAGTGTCGATCGCGATTTTGCTGAACGGCCACACCAATCAAACGCCGGTGAAATAAGCCGAGTTACCCGCCGGGAAAATCGCCCGTATTTACCGCTTCGCCCGCCTCTGGTATATTCGCGGCCGGCGTCTACAATTGTCATCACATTGTTCTTAAACCAAAAAATAATATTTACAAAGGGGAAGGGTTATGGCCGAACTGTTATTCATCGCGACCACGATATTTGTCGCTTACGTCGTCTTTGTGGTCATGGGCGATAAAAATCCCAAGCCGAGCGCCGCCAAACCGGAAGCGGCGATAACGCCGGCGCCGGAACCCACGGCCAGTCAAGCCGAACCGACACCCCCGCCGCCAGCCCCCGCCGCAAAACCCGCGACACCCCGTCCTTCCACCCGCAAAACCGCCGCCAAGCCGGCCGCGCCAGCCCAAGCCGCCGCACCGACCGCCACTGCCGACAGCGTCAAAAATCCGAAAACAGGCGAAGTCGCGAAAATTTCCGGCAACTATGCCTTTGCCAAGCGCTGGATCAAGGATGCGCTGGTTGAGGAAGGCTTGCTCGACAAAGTCTATAAAAACAACGAACTGGACGAAGCCGCGACAACCAAAATCCAGGCCGCGCTACAGCAACTGGCCGCCATGGACAAGTACCGCTAACGCAACCCGCTTCTCGGCAGCCGATCCGGCTGCCGCAATCACTCCAGTCCCAGCTTTTTCAGCCGATACCGCAACGAACGGAAGGTCAAGCCCAGTTGCTTGGCGGTCGCGGTTTTATTCCAACGATTTTCTTCCAACGCACTGCTCAGCGCTTTCTTTTCGATGCCCTCCAAATAGCTTTCGAGCGACATCTTTTGCGCGTCGAAATCCTCGGCCGCGGCAGCCTCCAGCCCCAACGGCAAATTCAAATCGTCAACATCGATCAGATTGCCCTCGTGCAAGGCCAACGCTCGCTCGAGAATGTTTTCCAATTCCCGCACATTGCCTGGAAAGCAGTACCCCTTTAGCGCTCGCCAAGCCGCATCGCTCAGATCGGGAATTGCCGTGCCGTTGGCGGCGGCTAACTTGGTCAGTAAGTGGCGGGTCAATTGCGGAATATCGACTTCCCTGGCCCGCAGCGGCGGCAAATTCAGTTCGATGACATTGATCCGGTAATACAAATCCTGCCGAAACGCCCCTTCCTGGACCATTTTCGCCAAGTCCTTATGCGTGGCACTCAGCAAGCGCACGTCAACCGGGACTTCGCGTTGCTCGCCAACCGGCCGGACCTTCTTTTCCTGGATGGCTCGCAACAATTTGACTTGCAACGGCAACGGCAAATCGGCGACTTCGTCGAGAAACAGCGTGCCGCCTTCGGCAGCCTGAAACAAACCTTGCTTGTCGCTGACCGCGCCGGTAAAGCTGCCTTTTTTATGACCGAAGAACTCGCTTTCCATTAACTCCAGCGGAATCGCGCCGCAATTGATCGCGACAAAGGGCTGCGCGCCGCGCGGGCTTTGCTGATGAATCAAGCGCGCCACCAATTCCTTGCCGGAACCGGACTCACCGCTGATGTAGACCGGCGCCTGATTGCGCGCCACCTTCTCGATTTTCGAGCGTATCGCCCGCATCGGTACCGAATCGCCCAACAACACATCGCGAGTGCGGCGCTCTTTTTCGGCCGCCCGCCCTTGCGAGGCTTGCAACGCATGGTTGACCAGCTGCCGCAACACCGCCAAATCGACCGGCTTGGATAGGAAGTCGAAAGCCCCTTTTTTCATGGCCTTGATGGCGATATCCATATTGCCGTGCGCGGTAATCACCGCCACCGGCAACGGCAGACCGCAGGCTTGGATGTGGTCGACCAGTTCCAAACCGTCGCCGTCCGGTAATTTCATATCGGTCAAACACAGATCGAAACGTTGATTGGCCAGCAATTGCTTGGCCCCGGCCAAATCAGCCGCGCAGCGGGTTTGAATGTCCATTCGGTTCAGCGTGATTTCCAGCAATTCCCGAATGTCGGGCTCGTCGTCGACAACCAGCGTGACGGGTGGGCTCATATTTCTATCACCGTGTTTTCCGCGTTAGCCAGCGCCAGCACGAAGCAGGATTTTCCGCCATCCTGAACGTAGCCGAGATCGGCCTGATTCAGTTCCGCGAGCGCTTTGGAAATGTACAAACCTAACCCGGTGCCTTTGTGCGAGGTCGTGAAAAACGGCTCGAACAAATGCGTCAGATGTTCACCGCCGATGCCGGGACCGTTGTCGATCACTTTGATCGTCGGCTGTTCGTCGACCAGATCGACCACAACCCGGATTTTCCCCGCTTCCGGCCTGCCGTACTGCAGTGCGTTGGCGCACAAATTATCCAGAATTTGTTTCAAATGGCCGTCGTCGATGCAAGCCGTCAAGCCCGTCCTGACAAACGCCAGCGCGAACGCATCTGCGCGTCCGCCCAAATCGAATTTCTGCTCGCTGAAATAAGCCGTCAACCAAGCGTCCAGATTGATTTTTTGCTTATGGCTGAAGTGGCGGCGGGACAACTTCAAAATATCCTCGATAATACAGTTCACCCGTTGACAGTGGTTCTGAATGATCTCGGTTAACCGCACTTCCTGGGCGGGCAAGCCTGGCGCCTCGGACAACAACTGTCCTGCGTGGCTGATTGCGCTAAGCGGGTTGCGAATCTCGTGGGCGATGCTGGCGGTCAAGCGACCCAGCGAAGCCAGCTTGCTTTGCTGCAAGCGTTGGTTATACAAAGCGATATCCTCGATGATCAACAGATACAAAGCCTCGCCGTCCATCGATAACACGGAAAACCGTACCTGAATTTCCCTGTCGCCGGACAAATGCAAGATGGCAAAATCCTGCTCGGGGTTGTCGCGCCATAAGCCGAAGGCTTCTTGCAAGGGAGCCGCCAAGTCCGCCAATGTCGGCGGAATATCCGCCAGATCCAATAACCGCAGCGCCGACTGATTGGCTAATTGCAGCATTCGCTCACCATCCACGATCAAAATTCCGGATTGCAAATGCTGAATAATGTAGCGATTCAAGCCTTCCAAGCGAGCGATAGTCTGTGCTTGCTGTTGCGCCAGAATCGCCGACTGCTCGGCGCGCTGAGCCAGAATCACCGAGAGGAACGCAATCGAGAAAAACGAAATGCCCAGCATGCCGGAATAGGTCAGCGTCACCGGCTCGAAACTGCGCGTCTGAATCGCGTAAACCTGCTCGGCCAACACCGCCAGACTAGCCAGCGCCGCGAACAAGATCGCGCAACGGCCGCCGATCAATAGCCCGCCGGCGGCGATCGAAATCGCCAACAACATGCCGATGCCGCTGGCGATGCCGCCGCTGGCATGCATCATCAACGTGATAAAGACAATATCGGTGAAGATAAACATCTGCGCCAGCATCGCGTAACCGAAGCGATGCCTGAGCGTGATCGGCGCGGCAACCACGGAAATCGCAAGGTATCCGAGACTAGCGAACTGGTACAATGTGTTGTCGTAGGTGCCCAGCGTCGATGCGCCGAACCGTAAATAAAACAGCATCACGAACAAACTGCCGGCCATGAAGCGATAGATGGCGAATATCTTCAGCATCAGCCATGCTTGCCGCTCGGGTATGCCGTAACCTCGGGAAAACGGACAAGGGTAATAGGTATGGGTTTGACCGGGAGGCATGCCGTCTCTGTCAGCGGGTTTCAGTTAGAATGAAGATGGCTTTCATCATAGCATTAAGTCGGCGGAGGACCTGCCCGGCGGCTAGTCTTATAGTGACGGCGGCAATCAACGTGAATCGGAGCGGGACATGAATATCCACGAATACCAGGCGAAACAACTGTTTACCGTGTACGGTGTACCGGTGCCGAAAGGCGATATCGCGGAGTGCGCCGCGAACGCCGCCAAGGTCGCCGAACAATTGGGCGGCGATGCCTGGGTCGTCAAGGCGCAAATCCATGCCGGCGCGCGCGGCAAGGCCGGCGGCGTCAAGCTGGCCCGCGATGCCCGCGAAGTCGCCGAGCACGCCGCCGAAATGCTGGGAAAACGCTTGGTCACTCATCAAACCGACGCCTTCGGACTGCCGGTCAACTGCGTCTGGGTCGAAGAGGCATCCGCGATCAAAAACGAATTTTATTTGAGCCTCTTGCTGGATCGGGAAAGCGAGCGCCTGTTGTTTGTCGCCTCGGCGGCCGGCGGCATGGACATCGAAGCCGTCGCCGCCGAAACGCCCGAGAAGATCGTCCGTATTCCGGTGCACCCCGCCGCCGGCCTGCAAGCCTATCAGGGCCGGCAAATCGGCGCGGCGCTCGGCTTGGGCAAAGAGCAACAGGTGCAATTGCCGGCCATCCTGAACGGCATGTACGAACTGTTCCTAAGCAAGGATTGCAGCCAGATCGAAATCAATCCGCTGATAGAAACCGAAGACGGCAAACTGCTGGCGCTGGACGGCAAAATCAATTTCGACGACAACGCCCTGGCCTTGCATCCCGACATCGCCGCGCTGCGCGACGCCAGCCAGGAAGACCCCAAGGAAGCAGAGGCCAAGCAATTCGATCTGAATTACATCACCTTGGGCGGCAATATCGGTTGCATGGTCAACGGCGCCGGCCTGGCGATGGCAACCATGGACATGGTCAAACTCAAAGGCGGCGCGCCGGCCAATTTCCTGGACGTCGGCGGCGGTACCAACAAGGACAAGGTCAAGGAAGCCTTCAAGCTGATCCTGTCCGACGGCACCGTCAAAGCCGTGCTGGTCAATATCTTCGGCGGCATCGTCAAATGCGACGTGATCGCGGCCGGCATTCTGGCGGCGGTCGAGGACATGCATCTGACGATTCCAGTCGTGGTCCGCCTGGAGGGCACCAACGTCGAGCAGGGCTTGGCCATGCTGAAAAACTCCGGCCTGGGACTGACGCCCGCCGAGGATTTGAATCAAGCCGCCGAATTGGCGGTGAAACTGGCTCAAGAGGTGGCCTAATGTCTATTCTGATAGCCAAACACACCAAAGTCATCTGCCAGGGCTTCACCGGTAAACAAGGTACTTTCCACTCCGAACAGGCGCTAGCCTACGGCACCCAACTGGTCGGCGGCGTCACGCCGGGCCGGGGCGGCTCCAGCCATCTGAATTTGCCGGTATTCGACACGGTCCAGCAAGCCGTCAAGGCCACCGGCGCCAGTGCGACGATGATTTACGTGCCGCCGTTTTTCGCGGCCGACGCGATCCTGGAAGCGGTCGACGCCGGCATAGCATTGATCGTCTGCATCACCGAAGGTATCCCGGTGTTGCAAATGCTGAAAGTCAAGGCGGCGATGCAAGGCACGCAATCCTTGCTGGTCGGCCCGAACTGCCCCGGCGTGATCACACCCGGCCAATGCAAGATCGGCATCATGCCCGGCCATATTCATCAGCCCGGCAAGATCGGCATCGTCTCTCGCTCCGGCACCCTGACTTACGAGGCCGTCCACCAAACCACCCGCGAAGGCCTCGGCCAAAGCACCTGCGTCGGCATCGGCGGCGACCCGATCCACGGCATGAACTTCATCGACGTATTAAGCCGCTTTCAAGACGACCCGCAAACCGAGGGCATCGTCATGGTCGGCGAGATCGGCGGTAGCGACGAAGAACAAGCGGCGGAATTCATCAAGGCCCACGTCACCAAACCGGTGGTCGGTTATATCGCCGGCCAAACCGCGCCGCCCGGCAAACGCATGGGCCACGCCGGCGCCATCATCACCGGCGGCGCGGGCACCGCGAAAGGCAAGATCGCGGCGATGCAGGCGGCCGGCGTGACCATGGTCAGCTCGCCGTCGGACATCGGCGCGGCAATGCGCGGCTGTATCGCCCGGTAATCGATGACTCTAACCATCGCCCTGGCTCAACTGAATTTCACGGTCGCCGACATTTCCGGCAACGTCGAAAAAATCCTGTCCGCCGTCGAGCAAGCCAAACACCAACACGCCGATGTAATCGTTTTCCCGGAGCTGTGCGTGACCGGCTACCCGCCGGAGGACTTGCTGTTGCGCGGCGATTTTTTGGCCCAGACCGAACGCGGTCTGACCCGGCTGCTGCGAGACATCCAGGGCATTACCGCCGTAATCGGCTACCCGAGCCGGCAAGGCGAGACGCTCTACAACGCCGCCGCCGCGTTGCGGGATGGCGCGATCGTCGCCGAATACCACAAACTCGCCCTGCCTAACTACGGCGTCTTCGACGAGCAACGCTATTTCGAGGCTGGCCGGCAAACCTGTCTTTTCGAAGTCAAGACCACGAAACTGGCGCTGACCATTTGCGAGGACATCTGGCGCGACGGCATCATCGCCGCCAATCGCGACGCCGGCGCCGACATCATCCTGACCCTGAATGCTTCGCCGTTCCACGCCGGCAAGATGCAGCAACGCGAAACCATCATTTGCAGCCAAGTTCGCGCGGCGGGCATTCCGTTGGTCTATGTTAATCAAATCGGCGGCCAGGACGAATTGGTCTTCGACGGCGCCTCCTTCGTCGCCGATCGCGATGGCGAGATTGTCTATCGCGCCGCCGAATTCGAGGAGCAACTCGATCTCGTCGAGTTCAACGGCTCGCGGCCGGCCAAAACCGGCATCGTCGCTCTCTACCAGCCGGTGGTCAGCGAATACAAGGCACTGGTGCTCGGCATTCGGGATTACGTGCGCAAGAACGGCTTCCAAGGTGCGATCCTAGGGCTATCGGGCGGCATAGACTCGGCACTGGTTCTGGCATTGGCGGTGGACGCGTTGGGCGCGGATAGGGTCGAATGCGTCCTGATGCCGTCGCGTTATACCCAAGACATCAGCAACGAAGATGCCGAGCTGGAAGCCAAGGCGCTCGGCGTCAGGCATCACGTGATCCCGATCGAACCGGCCGTCTCCGCGTTCAACGCCATGCTGGCGCCGCTGTTTGCCGGTTCCAAGACCGACACCACCGAGGAAAACATCCAAGCCCGCTGCCGAGGCGTTTTGCTGATGGCGCTGTCCAACAAACAAGGCAAACTGTTGTTGACCACCGGCAATAAAAGCGAAATGAGCGTAGGCTATGCCACGCTCTACGGCGACATGGCCGGCGGCTTCGCGCCGCTCAAGGATGTCTCTAAATTATTGGTTTACCAACTGGCCGAATACCGCAACACGCTGACGCCGGTGATTCCGGAACGGGTGATTAGCCGGCCGCCGTCGGCGGAATTGGCGCCGGACCAGAAAGACGAAGATTCGCTGCCGCCCTATTCCGTACTCGACCCGATCTTGGCGCTGTACATCGAGCGGGATCAATCGGCCGCCGACATCGTCGAGCTAGGCTATCCGCGCGAGGCGGTCGAACGCGCGATTTCGCTGGTCGATCGCAACGAATACAAACGCCGGCAATCGCCGCCCGGCATCCGCATTACCCCTCGCGCCTTCGGCCGGGATCGGCGTTATCCGATTTCGTCGGCCTACCGGGGCATTTCCGAACTCAACCCAACCGCGCAAGACAACGTTACGGAGTAAATCATGTCAACCCTGCGTACCCTGTTATTCACCGGCGGCCTGCTGCTGACGGCGCAAGCCGCCCAGGCTCGCGAGATCAACGTACCGGTGCCGATGGAATACGGCCTGATCAGAAGCGTACTGGTCAACCAGCTTTACACCGGCGCCGGCGAAACCGCACGCGTCTGGAAGGACGGCAAGCAATGCAGTTTTTTGGATTTGTCCCAGCCGCAAATCGGCGGCGAGGACGGCTTGGTCAAAATCGAAAACCACGTGCAGGCCAAGATCGGCACCGCGCTCGGCAACAAATGCATGACCATCGTCGAATGGTCCGGCATTCTGCAAACCTTTCAACAGCCCACGCTGGATTCGACCGGTAACGTGCTGTCGTTTCCGGTCACTCGCACCCAGGCCTACGACGGCAACGGTCAAGCGCTGAACATCGACCAATTGCTGTCGCTGATTAAAAAAGCCGCCGAACCGAAACTGGCCTCACTAAAAATCGACCTGAACCGGGCTCGCCCGGACATCGCCAAATCGCTGCTGCCGTTTATCTCGGCGGAGCACAGCGAAGACTGGCACGACGCGGTCAACAGTCTACGTTTCAACCAAGCCAAGGCCGACGCCAAGGGCTTGTTGCTAGGTGTCGGCTACACGGCCAACGACCGGAAAAGCGACGGGATCAAGTCGTCGCCGGTATTGACCGAAACCGAACTCGCGCAATGGCGGCAACTCTGGCAAAACTGGCAAGGCTCGGTCGAGCAAGCCATCGAACGCACCAAACTGACCGCCGCCGACGAATCGGCCAAGGCCACGATGCGCGAGGTTTTGGAAAAGGCCGGCAGCGCGTTCGAACAAGGTCTGACCGGCGAATACGTGGCGGAAAACGATCCGGTACGGAAATTTTTCAACAGCTCGTGGGACAAACTGGCACCGCTGCTGCGCTTGGCGTCCACGCAACTGCCGGGCGGCGAGAACTTGCGCTACGTGACGCTGGTGGCCGCGACCGACCTGATGTACGAACTGGAATCGATAGGCTCGCCGCTCGGCCTGGAAGTCTCGTCCAACGGACTGCGTAAACTGGCGCGTTCGTTGATCGCCCAGGAATTTCCGAAAACCAAAACCAAGGGCAAACGCAAACATCAACAGTAGGAACCGTCCCGCCGCGCGCTGGCTTTGTCGGCAACGCGCGGCACGGAGTCAAAGCCCAGACACGACATAACGGGCCGGCTGCCGCCGGCCTGAAACCCGCACTGCTACAAAACTGTTTTATTGCAAGGGATTTTGCGCTAAATTCGCGCGTCATCCCGGCTTCGGGAGTAACGCCTTTTCGGTCCGGCGGCCGATTGCCGGAGCGTTGTTTTCGGGAGCGCCATGCACGAATCACAGCCCCATTTGTTCGATATGCAGGCTTACATGCCGCACGGCCAATGTTACTTATGGCAAAGCGACTTGCTGTTGTTGCATACCGTGTCCGACGCGCTGATCGTGCTGTCTTACTACTCCATTCCGTTCGCGATGGTGTATGTGTTAAAGCGCCGCCAGGACATACAATTCGGCTGGGTATACTGGCTATTCGGTCTGTTTATCTTCCTATGCGGCACCACCCATTTGCTGAGTATCTGGAACGTTTGGGTACCTGATTATTGGGCGTCGGGACTGGTCAAACTGGCTACCGCCGCGGCTTCGTTGACCACGGCGGTCTTAATCTGGCCGCTGATCCCGAAAATTCTGGCGATACCCAGCCAAAGCCAACTGATGGCCGCCAACGCTGCGCTGGCCAAGGAAATCGACAATCACCGTAAGACCGAACGCGAACTGCGCAAGCTGTCTTTGGCGATGCAATACAGTTCCAGCATGGTCATCATCACCGACCACCAGGCCAAGGTCGAATACTGCAATCCGGCATTTTATCGGATCACCGGATTTACCGAACAAGAAGTGATCGGCCACAAAGCCAATTTATTGAAATCCGATCTGACCGCCAACGAAATCTACGACGAATTGTGGCAAACCCTGAATGCCGGCCAGGACTGGCACGGCGAATTCCTGAACCGCAAGAAAAACGGCGACTTATTCTGGTGTCTGGAGTCGATCACGCCGATTCTGGACGACGATAACGCCATCAGCCACTTTGTCTCCATCATCCACGACATTAGCGACCGCAAGGATTCGGAAGAAATCATCAAGCATCTAGCTTATTTCGACCCGCTGACGGACTTGCCCAACCGCGCCCTGTTCAACGAACGGCTGGCGCAATCTATTAGTCAGGCGCGCCGGCATCGCACCGAGTTCGCGTTGCTCTACATGGATTTGGACCGATTTAAGAATATCAACGACACGCTGGGGCATCTGGTCGGCGACAAACTGTTGATCGAAGTCGGCAAGCGCGTCACCGCTTGCTTGCGCGAGCACGAAACCGTGGCCCGCCTGGGCGGTGACGAATTCGCGATCATCGGACTAAATCTGCGCACCGCCACCGATGCCGGCGAAATCGCTCGGCGGGTGATCGAGCAAGTCAACCAAGCATTTTTTATCGACGACCACCAATTGTTTATCGGTACCAGTCTGGGCATCGGGGTGTATCCGGCCGACGGGGAAAACAGCGAAACCTTGATCAAACACGCCGACGACGCGCTCTACCAGGCCAAACAGCGCGGCCGCAATAAATTCGAATTCTACGACGCGTCGGCCAACGCCCTGTCCTTGCGGCGCGTGACGCTGGAGCAGCATTTGCATCAGGCGCTGGCCCGGGGCGAATTCGAATTGCGCTATCTGCCGCTAGTAGCCTTGCCCGGCGGCGCGCCGGTCGGGGTCGAAGTGTTGTTGCGCTGGCACCCGGACATCGGCGAGGTTCAACCGGACGAATTCATTCCCATCGCCGAAGACAGCGGCCTGATCGTCGAGATCGGCACTTGGGTATTGCGTACCGCCTGCCGCGACATTCTAACCTTGCCGGCCGCGGCCGGCTTGACGCTGGCGTTCAATCTGTCGTCACGCCAGTTCAAGCAACCCGACCTGATGAATCGCATCGACGCGATACTGGCGGAAACCGGTTTCCCGGCCAGCCGCCTGGCATTCGAAATGACCGAAAACATGTTGATGGACAATTTGGACGCGGCGATCGCGCAAATGCGGGCGATGAAAAGCCGCGGCATGCGCCTGAGCATCGACGACTTCGGCACCGGTTTCTCGTCGCTGAATAATTTGCGTCAGCTGCCGATCGACACGCTGAAAATCGATAAGTCCTTCATCGACGACCTCCACGCGGAAACCGGCGACGCCTGTATCGTCCGTTCCATCGTCGGTTTGGCGCACGGCATCCATTTGCAGGTGGTCGCCGAGGGCGTCGAAAACGAGCGGCAAACCGCTATGCTAGGCGCGCTAGATTGCGATCTGGCGCAAGGCTTTCACTTCAGCACGCCGTTGAACCTGGCGGAACTCCGCGGCTACCTGGAAACCGGCGGGCCTTAAGCCTAGCCCGCAGCATAAGGTCCAAGCGGATCGGCACCCAGCGTGCCGACCAGCGTTTGCGGATAATCCTCCGCCGACACCGCCAGCAAGCGGGTCTTCGCCCGTTGCAAGCGCTCGACCAAATTCAATTCCGCCGCCGGCGCCTGGTGTCCGCTGGCGTTCAAAAAGGTTTGCAAATAATCGACATGACCCTGCCAAAGTGCAATGTCTCGCTGTTGTTTAATACTCAGCCGCTCGCGGTACCAATCGGAAGCCAACAAAGCCTCGCGGCCAAACATGGCTCGGATTTGCGGATGACTGGCGTCCATCCCCTGGTAATATCCGTCGGCCATGATATGCAGCAAGGCGAACAGAGGCGGGCAAGCGTCTTGAATGCTGCCATCCTCGAAATACTGCCGGGCCACCCGCTGCTGGGTATCGACGATATTGTTAACCCCTTCCACAAACACCGCCAGACTCTGCCGTTCGGGTTGCAAAATCTCGTCGGTGAACACCGCGTAAGGATTATCGAAAATCTTGCCCATCAAGCCATGCACGAAGTGACTGGTAATCCGATAACCCAAACGGCTGGCCAACACCTTGCGCCCTTGGTATTCGAAATCCCGCACCGCTTCCAGGTAGCCATGCTGGATCAGATAGTCCGGCCGGCGCTCGCGCGGCGGCAAGCGCGCCCAGATTTCCGGGATCAACAGGCTGATGTCGTGATCGACTCGGGTATCCGGCCCGATGAAACCGGCCGAACTGGAAAAGCCCGGATAGTCGGTCAGGATGAACGATACCAAGGCATTGTTCAGATCGGCTGTCGGACGCAACGCGTTAAACGGTCCCTTGGTCAAAGCGCCTTCGCTACCGGCGCCGGTCATGGAGGGCGACTTGCCGGTCAACGAACAGATAAAGTCCATGAACAATTCCGGCAATTCCTGATAATGAATCGGGTTGTAAACCGCCAGAGGGCGAATGCCGGGTTCCGGCGGATTGTTGCGCCGCCCGGTCAATACCGCGTCGACTGGATGGCATAACGGCTCCGACAACGGAATCTTGCGGTGCAGGCGGGCGCCGATTTCGGCGATGTATTTGCGAATCGGGTTGACGATGTCGGCGCGAGTTTCCAGATAGCGCGGGTTCTTGGACGGTTTGCCGTCGACCAAGCGCGGATGCGCCGACGACACAACGAAACCGTTGGCGTCGCGGTAGGCTTGGTTCAACAGAGTCCGCATCGCCGGCGTGAAACGCGAGAACGTCGTCACATCCTCGACGACCGCCGCCAGCTTGGCGCGATCGAGCGGTTCGAAGTTGGCGATGAAATTGCCCGGCGCGGCCATATTGGCCTCGGTTTGCTTGTCGTAGCCGGGAATGATCGCGTCGTCGGGCCGTTGAAACAGCCGATATTCGCAGTTGCTGACCAATTTGATGCTATGCGGGTAGTCGGTCAGCGGCAACCAAGCCTTGATCCGGTCGGCGGGCACCACCACCGAGGCGGTGATGTCGTCTTCCATCTGCACTTTCTCGGCGGCGATGTAATCCTGACGGACCTTGAAGGTGCGCCAGCCGCCCTCCTGATCGAAACCGACCCGCAAATAGGTGGCTACGATTTTGCGCTGATCCAGTTTCAACTCGTGGCCCGGCGCGCCGTCGATCACGTCCACCGACAAATGGTCGCGCCAGCGGCTTTCCCATTCACTGCGATAAAAGCGTTTAATCAAGAATACCAACGCGAAAATACTGGGCGGAATCGACTTCAACCAAGCGTTGAACTCCGGCGTGTAATAAGGCGACGGGGTCAGCAATTTGATGACAGACCCGAGACTGCGTTCGTCGCTGAGTATTGGTCTGGCCGGATCGCGATCTTCATGCTCGTGACCGGGCAGAAAGCGCCCGCTCCGGTAATCCCTGTCGAAGATCGCTTGGACCCGATCCAGGTCGTTCTGCAAGTCGTCGACGAATAGCGGACCGTAGATTACCGCATCTTCGATGGACTTAGAGATTTCCGACTTGCCGCCGCCAGACACGGTGCACGGTTTGTGGCAGAACGTGCCTTCGGCGACGGTGCCGACCAAGCGCCAGGACGGCGCGCCGGGATGTTTGCACATCTCGATTTTATAGCCGTTAGGCTGAATATAAATCTTGCCGGGCTGCAAGCGGATACCGTGACTTTGGCCGTTGCGTACCCAACTGATTTTCTGAGTGCTCAAGTTCATCCGCAAATCTTGCGGCACGTAGACGATGTCCGGGTACTGCCGGTCGATCGCGTAGCCTTCCGGCCGGATGTCCATGATGGCGCCGTAGCGGTAAGCCATGTCGTCGAAGTCGTAACCCGGCTCACGCGTCAGACTGCCGATGCCGAATTCGTCGCCGTGATTGAAGCGGCGAAACGCTAGTGCGCCGCCGGCGTGTTCTTCCTCGGCCAACCCGTAGAGGTTGGCGGCATAGCTGATCTGGGTTTTGACTTCCTTCTTGCAATAACCGTAATAGTTGTCGGCCAACAAGGTAACGATAACGCCGGAGCGGTCGCGGGCGGTTAGCTTGAAGGCCTGACCGTCGTTGTAGAGTTCGTCGGGGGTTTGCCAGCACATGCCGTCGGCGCGCTGCCGATCGGTCGCCGCTTCCCAATTCGGCAAACCGACTTGCTGCTTGGTCAGTTTGGCCAGATGCGGCGCCAATATCACGCAACCGCTGTGACCGCTCCAATGGTCCACGTCCAGCCCCGCGTCGCACTCAGGCAAGGCCGGATTGCCGCCGTTGCCGAAAATGCTTTCGACGAAATCCAGATTGCTGACCAAATTGCCGGGCGCGAAGAAGCGAATCTCCATCGTTTTTTCGGCCGACACGCCGGGAATCTCCGGACATACGACCGGCCGCAACAGCAGCGATGCGAACATCCGCGCCGGTCTGGCCTGCTTGGCGGTAAACGGCAACGTCAACATGTCGGCCGGTGGTTTCAGCGCTTCCGCCAACATCAGCGCAAACGTCAATTTTGGGACTTGCTTCTTGTCGCCCGGCACCGGCAGGCCGCCATCCGCGATGTGAAAGGAGCCTTTAGTGGTACGACGATCGCTGGCCGGATTGTGCAAAACCCCTTGCTTGACCCGAAAACTGGACACGATTTCCGAGCGGAATTCGTCCTCGCCGATCGGCAGCGACAACTCGCGAGCGACGCCGTGGCGATCCAGTTCGAAGGTCATCGTGGGCAAGCTCGGCATCGCCGGCAAATTCAAGTCTGCGCAATAGCGATCGAGGAAGTCCTGAATCCGCCGGTCGGCCGGGTACAACGACGAACTGGCCAACAGCCGACTCTTCTCCAAGTAGCTATTCAGCAAGTCCTGAGCGGTGTCCATGAAACGCACCGAGGCGGCGTCGACACAGATCGGCTGCCCGCAAGAAGCCAATTTCAGGTTGATATAGAGATGTAGTTGCTGCCTGGCCGCCGTTTCGTCCGGCTCGACCGCTCCCAACCCCAGTGCTCTCGCTAAGTCCATGGTTGCCCCCGCTGCTTGTCAATGGTGGCGGCATCATAGCGGAAAGCGAAGGATTAGGGCAGCGGAAGCGATCGCCCCTATAGATGCCGACCGAATCGCGGCCGCCGGCAAAATACGGCATTTCCCACACCCCGCTAGGTCATTTGCCGCAGTTTTTCCGCGCCGACGCCACTCCGGCTCTTCCCCAAAAAGACTTCGATCCAGAAACGACAAGCCTTAACAGGAAACTGGCATATTGATTGCGGATTTCTAGGGTTTTATCCGCCAAGTTTGCCGCGGAGGCAGCCCATGACCGCCATCACGTTACACCAGCAGCAAATCGTCGAATTGTTTCGCGACCACCGAGACACCGTGGTCGCCTATTTGCTACAGCGGGTTAATTGCCCGGATACTGCTCAGGATCTCAGTCAAGAAACCTATTTACGCTTGCTGCGCAAACACGAGCTCAGCCATGACGAAAACTTGACCGGCTATCTATTTCGCACAGCCGAGCGCCTCGCGATAGACTTTGTCCGTCAGAATCGCCGCCGGGAAATGCGCGAGACCATCATTGACGAAACCGTCCCCTGCCCTGCCAAGCAACCGGACGAATCTGCTATGCTTGGTCAACAGTGCCAACGCTTGCTGCAAGCCATCGCCGGACTGCCCGGCCAATGCCGCCACATTTTTCTGCTGCGCAAATTCGATGAACTCAGCTACCACGACATCGCCGAGCAACTGGGGATTTCGGAAAAGACGGTCCAGCGTCAATTGGTCAAGGCCATGTTGCACTGCCACCGGGCCTTGCTAGAAACCGGTTGAGGCCCGCTATGACTACCTCCGCCGAACAACAAAATCTGCTGAAGCAAGCGGCGACTTGGTTCGTGGAATTGCAATCGGAACATTGCACCGATCTACTGCGCCAACAGTTCGAAGACTGGTTGACTGAAAACCCCGCCCACAGCCAAGCGTATTTCGAAATCGAACAACTCTGGGGCGACATCGACACGCTGAAAGGCCGGGATGTCCCCGGCCTGAACGACGCTCGCGCCGCCGGCCGCCGCTCCTGGCGCAAAACCTCCGCACTGTTCAGCGCGCTGCTCGCCTGCGGATTGCTAGGCGGCGCCTGGTGGCAACACGCCAGCGCTCCTCAGGAGACCTACCAAACCGGCATCGGCGAACGCCGCACCGTCGTCCTCGGCGACGGATCGAGCATACAGCTGAATACCGCGACTCGCCTCGGCGTCAGAATGTCCTGGCTACGCCGGGAAGTCGAGCTGCAGCAGGGCGAGGCGCTGTTCGACATCGCGCATCGCACTTGGCAACCGTTCGGCGTTGCCGTCGGCGGGATTCGAATCAGCGACATAGGTACCGTATTCAACGTCCGGCGTAGCGCGGCGGGAACGGCGGTAGCAGTTCTGGAAGGCGAAGTGGAACTGCGCAAGGAATCCAGCTGGATCGGCCAGAACTTGCGCGCCGGTTTCAGCCGGCAAATCGACGCCAACGGCCGCTGGTTGCCAATCCAGCCCGCCACCCGCGAACGATCTCTCGCCTGGACGGACGGCCAGCTTTGGTTCGACCATACCCCGCTCGCCGATGTGACGGCGGAGTTGGAACGCTACCATCCGGTGCATTTCGTGTTGGCCGCCCCCGAACTGGCGCGCCAGACCGTCAGCGGCCGCTTCGATACCGACGATTTAAAACCGTTTTTGCTGGCGCTCGAAAAAATCCTGCCGGTTCGGGTACAACAGCAAAAACAGACCATCGTACTGCATCCGCGCTAAACCCTTTGCCAGACTGGATTTTTCCGGCACAAGCGCTTCGCTAGAGCTGTTCAAACATGGCTCTGCAAAAATAATTGTCCAGTTCGTCGGTTCCGGATCGTTATTAGGTATTAAGGCAAACACGATCTTGCCGCAATCCACGAAACCAGGAGATCAACATGAAGATAGGACTATGGGCGCCGGCCCAAGCGCGCCGGACCTTACCGTTGCTGGCATTGGCGTTGGCGGCCAGTTTCGAGACGCTAGCCGACAATGGCGCCAGCCGTTTCGACCTGCCGCCGCAAGCCTTGGCCGCGACGCTGGAACAATTAGCCAAATCCACCGGCACCAAGCTGATTTATGCCGACGCGGTCGTGCAAGGCCTGAGCGCCGAGGCTCTGCGCGGCCAATTCACGATCGGCCAAGCCTTGGAGAAAGTATTGTCGAAAAACGGCTTGCAATACGAAACGGTCGGCGACAGCATGATCGCCATCAAAAAAGCCCCACCACCCAAACCGAAAGCGGTCAACGACGATTCGATTTTCGAACTCGGCGCGGTCACGGTGAGCGACAACGAACAAAACGGCAAATTGACCAGCAAGGACATTGCCACCTCGGTGGACATCATGTACGCCGACAAAATTGCCGATCAAAACGTGTTGACGGCCTACGACTTGTTCCACCGCATGCCAGGCGTGCAGGTCACTCAATTCGGCCAAGGCATCACGACCGGAAAAATGTCGTTTCGCGGTTTTAACGGCGAAGGCCGGGTCAACGCAGTCAAGCTTTTGATCGACGGTATTCCGAGCAACACCAATAGCGGCGACACCTATTTCGTCGATTCATTGTTTCCGCTGGACATCGAGTCGATTGAAGTGGTCCGGGGCACCAACGACGCCCGCTACGGCCTGCACTCCTTCGCCGGCAACATCAGCATGAACACCACCACCGGCGGTAACTACGTCAAGGGCCGGGTCGGTTACGGCAGCTTCAATACCCACGACATCCAATCCGGACTTGGCTACGAAAAGGACGGCTTCTCGCAAAATTATCAGATTTCCTATCGCGCCAGCGAGGGCTACCGCGACCACAGCGATACCGACAAAAACAGTTTTTCCGGCAAATGGTTTTACACGCCGGACGATCAAAAATACAAAATAGGTCTGATCGCCCGCTGGAGCGAAGCCGGCGCTCAAGAACCGGGCTACATGACTTATCAGGAACAGTTGCTCAACCAAACCCAAACCTTCGCCCGAAATGCCACCGACGGCGGCAAACGCACCGTCGGCCAGGTCAGCACTCATTTGGACGTCAACCTCAGCCCGACCTTGTTCTGGTCGTCCAAGGTTTACGGCACCTTGTTCGACGACCAGCGCTACGTGACTTACGGCCCAGACGCAAAGCAGCAAGAACGCGACCGCGACGAAATCCAATACGGCGCGATGACCTCGCTGACCTACCATCCGGTCGTCAGTTGGCTGGACGACTTTTCATTGGAAACCGGATTCGACTTCCAACAGCAAGAAAATAAATACCTGCGTTATATAACCACTAGCCGAGTTCGCAACAGCGACGGTTTGCGTAATGACGAGAAGTGGGACTTCTTGAATTATGGCGGCTACATTCAGGCCGTGATCAAGCCATTCAAATGGTTAAAGCTGACGCCGGGCTACCGCGCCGACATCATCGACGGCAGCTTTTTCAATCACCGCGCTGGCTCGACCTACGGCGCCTATCCATTGAACGATTACGGCACTATTTCCCAGCCGAAAATCGGCGCGGTGATTACACCCATCGAAGGCTATAGCCTTTACGGAAACTGGGGACGCACATTTCAGGTAGGTTTGGGTCAAGCCACATTCATTCTGAATAGCAGCCAAAAGAATATTGGCCCTTCTTTGAACGACGGTTGGGAAGTGGGCATAAAACTAAAACCAGTGGATTGGGCCGAAGGCCGGGTCGCTTATTGGGCGCAAGACGCCAGCAACGAAATCAGCCGCAATCTGGCCAGCGTGGATTCGACGATGATCGGCGCCACCAAACGGCAGGGCGTGGACATTGAGATCAAGGTTTATCCGACCGACAAAGTTGGTGTTTGGGCCGCCTACTCGTTGCAGGAAGCCAAAGTCACCAATCCGCCAGCTGTTTCCAGTGCGATGCAATACGTCGCAGGCAATCAGGTGGTCAATACCCCGAATTACTTGTTTTCGGCCGGCATCGATTACCAAATCCTGCCGCAACTGCGTTCGTCGCTATGGACCAGCGGCCAGGGAGACTATTTCGTAGACCAGGCCAATGTCCGCGGCAAATACGGCGAATACGCCTTGCTGAACCTGGATTTGGGCTATCAGGTGACCAAGGAAGTGGAAGTGCAATTTCAGGCCAAGAACCTGGCAGACGTTCGCCGGGAATACGTTTGGTACGACGAAAGCTTCGGCGCCACCGCCCAACCGTTCTTCTCGCCAGGCGACGGCATTGCGTTCTACGGTGCCGTCAACGTCAAGTTTGATTATTGATGGCTTCGCGCACAGGCGGCACCCGCCGATTCTGGCGGGCGCTGCATCTTTACTTGGGACTCAATCTAGGTTTGTTGCTAACGCTGACCGGCATTACCGGCAGCGTGTTGGTGTTTTACCAGGAACTGGACCCCATCCTGGCGCCGGAGCTGCTCGCCAAACCCAGCGCCAACCCGCCGCTAAGCTGGGAAGCCACTTACCAGACTCTGCGCCGCGCCGAACCGGAACGGCCGCATGGCTGGCGACTGGAAAACCCCGAAAATCCGCTACGCGCCGTCACCGCTCGCTATTACAAACCCATCGAAACAGAACGGAAGTCGTTCGCGCCGCTGCTGGTCTCGGTGGATCGCTATACCGGTCAGGTCGTGCGACGCCATCTTTGGGGCGACAGCCTGACCACCTGGCTGTACGACTTACATTACGCCTTATTGCTGGACCGGCCGGGCAAGCTGGTGATGGCGGTCATCGGCGGCTTACTGCTGATCGCGCTAATCAGCGGCCTGGTGCTCTGGTGGCCGCATTCGGGCAAATGGCGAACAGCATTGACCTTGAAAAAACGCGCGAGCTCCGAACGCTTGATCTACGATCTGCATAAGCTGGCCGGCGTATACGGATGGCTCGTATTTGCGGTTTTGGCGATCACCGGCATCGCGTTGGAGATCCCCGAATACGTGAAGCCGTTGGTGATGCAGGCTGCGCCGATGCACGACCCGCCCAACCCGCGCTCCCGCCAATCCGGCGGCAAAACCATCGACGTGGATACCGCCGTGTCGGCGGGAATGGCGCGCTATCCGAACGCGACACTGGTCTGGATCGAAACGCCAAACGACGCGGCCGGCAGCTACCGCATCAATCTGCGCCAGCCCGGCGAGCCGGGCCGGCGCTTTCCGAAAACCAACGTCTGGATCGATCAATATAGCGGCGAGGTATTAGCGATGAACGCCCCCGAGAATTTTAGCGGCGGCGAATTATTCTGGAGTTGGCTGCATCCTCTGCACAGCGGCGAAGCCTTCGGCTTGCCCGGCCGCTTGTTAATTTTCGCGGCGGGGCCGCTTTGCGCGCTGCTCTACGCCACCGGCTTGGTTCGTTGGTTACAAAAACGCCGAAGCCGCCACCAGTTTAAACCGCGGGGCAGCTAACCGAAGTACCTTGAGTGCTCTTCAAGGCAAAACCGGCGGCGTGCGTAAGGCCGTTTAAGCCCGGCAAGCTATGAAACGCTAAAATCCGAGCCGCGACGGAACCGTACACCGAACTCGGCGGAACCTTCTAGCAGACACTGCCGAGTAAGCCTAGGCATTGCGCTGGCGCACTAAAAACCGGAATCCGCGAAACAGCAAACCGAGCGAAAACACCACTAGCGACAATAGCACGAAGTTCTTGATCGTAAAGAGTTTTATCAATCGCGCTACAAATCCGTCCTCGTTGATACCACCCTCGGCAACGCCGTTCGGATTTTGGCGAATATCCAAAACCGCTTTCCCCCCGGCGTGGGTTGGCGACAAAATCGGCACCGGTCCCAAATCCGTGGACACCTCCATCCTGTTTTCCAACTCGGAAACCCCGAGAAAAGCAAAGCGCTGGTCCAGCCCCCAGCGTTGCTGAGTATCCTGCATCCACTGCCTGAGGGCCTGATCGTATTCCGCCAAACGAGCATTGATACTTACGTCCAACGCTTTGATATCGAAATAAGTCCATAGCAAACGGCTATACGTTTCTTCGCCGATTTGACTTCGAATGTCGTTCAGCAACTGATCGTAAGCCGGCGCTTCAATCGCTAAGCCGTATACCTGTTGGAAGCGGTCATGGATGTCGCTTTGTCCTGGTAGCGAATTTTGCGCAACATGGCCGGTCATCAGCGCTTCCATTCTACGCTGCTCGACCAATAGCGCCTGAGTCATCGCCACTTGCGCCGAGAAATCCGCCGCAAACGGCTTACGCTCGACATTTACCGCCGGATTTTCGGCGGTGTTCGGTGTCTGTTCGACGCGACCGGTGCCGAGCTTGCTATCGGCGCCGGCCGTCGCCTCGGTAGTCGCCACCAAAACTCCGCCGCTCCTGGGCGCGCCGGCCCATGCCGGTTCTCCCCCGACCAACCAGACACATGCCGCCACGCAAGCCAAACGAGGCAGCCTGAAAGGACTGATCCGAAACAATGCCACGTCCGAGTTACCGCCCGGCATCGCGATGCGCCAAGCCGCCGGCAACCCATAATATCCAAACTCCAGTCAAAGCTATCTCCCGTTGAAGAGGTTCCGCCGCTTGGGCGGCGAATAATTCTGTTGAATGCGATCTCGGAACATTACCGCCATCGCATACTGCGCAAAAAAGCCGAGAGCCACGACGCCGGCATGCAGCGGATAAAACCGCCCGCGTAGCTCGGCTATCGGCGTCAAATGCGCTCGGTCGCTACTCAATAAAAACTGCAGCGTTGAAAAGACTTGATCGTATTTCAAGACGTACTGCTCGGTTCCCCAATTCACTAAGCGATATCCCACTTCGAACGACACCAGGAATGCCGCCAAAACCACCGAAAAGCGCTTAATCTTGAAAAATACCGCGCTAACCGCCAGCGACGAACTTAACCAACTCACCAAAAACCAATAAATTCCGATATTCAACACGGCCCAGGCGTAACCGCCATTCGGCAATAGCTCGGTCAGATTGTCGGTTGCGGCCCGATCGACGACGATCCAAAAACCAAGCGGCAACACCACGGCCGCCCACACGCCGCCGACGACGAACAACCTGGCGAAATGACCGGAGCGTGCCAACGGCAACAAGGCCAGATGGTTGCCGCCTTGCTGCAAAATCGAAAATACACCGAATAAGCCCAAAAACCGGACCGCCAATTCCAAGTCGGCGTTGACCGGCAAGATCGGCGAACCCACGATATCATGCAGGCTTTCCAACGGCAGGCACAGGCGAACCATCAGCCATGCTCCCAAACCGTGCAAAGCCAAAACCTTGGGACAAAAACCCATGCCGGCACCGCGTCCCAGCGCATTTAATAAAAACGCCAACGGACCGCCGAAGCACCAAAAAAACAACACTGTCAAACCGAAAGCGCTCAGCGCCGGAAAATCGGCGGAAAACCACTCCCGAACGTTGTACGGTGTGCCTGGATACTGGCTAACCCAGGTCAACGCGGCCCAAGTCACGCTTACCCCCAGCAACATCGGCCACCATCCGCCATTCGTGGACCTACCCTTCGCAGCGGCGTTCGGCGACTTGGCGAGAACCGACGGCGGGTCGCCAAGGACCAACCGCGAGTCTTCGTAAAATTCCGCCAATACCCGCCCAGTCACTAAAAACCCCAACAGACCGCCACCGATTTCCAGCAACAAGTCGGTCATATCGGAATTTTTGCCGGGGATAAACATCTGCCCGGATTCGACGACCAACGCGACGACGGCAATTGCCAATCCCGACACCCACCGGCGCGGCCGCTTCGCAAGCGCTACAAACATCACCCGGCAAAAGCCCCCAACCGGGACGAAAAATAGCAGTTTGTGGAATACCTCGGTGATGGCTCGGTATTCGGTGCCGTAGTAATACGCCCGCAAAGGTACGCTGAAAAACCGGCTCTCCCATCCGAGCAGCGCTTGACGCTCGAAACGAAAATCGTAGGGATACCAAAGGGTCGCGATCAGCAGCAAACCCCACGACACGTAGCCCAACCTCCCGTAAAGCGTTAAGCGACGCCCTAGCGTATCGCCATGCAATCCAGCCGCGGATTGCCAGCCGCGCCGGCCCAACAAACGCAGACCCAAACCGCCGCCGACCACCGCCAAGCCGATATCGGTCACATCGGTTACCCGGCTGTAAACAAACAGTTGGAAACCCTCTATCGCCAGAGCGGACCAGAACACCCGCCACAATATCTGGCGTGGCGTCATCGGGGTCAACTTCGCCCAAAGCCAAGGCACCGGCACCCAAAGCGCGACATCAGCCAAAATATCGTAGACATTCTTCAGCCAATCGCCAGTCAGACCGCCGAAAGGCAATAGGATGATTCGGTCCTCGTGCCACTTATGGTAGAACTCGACCGGACTGAGAGTCAGATCCAGCGGCAACACGCTATAACCGAATAAACCGGCCAAATAGAGTTGCAAATACGGAGTGACGCCTTGATGTCGAAGCTGCCATGCGACCAGCCAGCTCATCAATCGCTCGCCCCACCGCCACCAAGCGGCCAGCCCGACCGCCCCACCAAAGCTTTCCGCGACCACATCGTTGATCGACACGGTACGTGGCGGGAAGAAGACCTGGGTAAATTCGATGCCCAAGCACAATCCCAAGCCCGCCAGCCACACCAGCGGCGTCGCCACAATCCGGGCCGCCTGACTCCGCTGATAAGACCACCAGCCCAACCAGCCAAACGTCAGCGGCACGAACAACAAGATGTTGGCTACCCAGTCCGCTCGGGAAGCAATACCCAAGTCCAAATAGGGAATTTGTTGAAACCGCCGCCACCCCTGTCCAAAAGACAAGCCGTTATACTGCCACGGCACCAAACTGCCGTAGATCACAAAGACCGTGTATAAAACACAAGCCAGCAACAACCGATTTTTCACGGCAACACCGAAAGTCCGTTCATCGCAAATCAGAATAGCGTCGATTGAAGGTTTCCACGAACTCATCGAATCTATCGATAGCCAAATCGTCGATCCCGGCCGCCGCCTTACGGCCGCCGCCGCCGAAGCCGGCACATAATTCGTCGGCACCGGCCTTGTTGGTCAAAGGCGCGCGGACACTGACTTGGTAGCTGCCGCGAGCGTTGACACCGACGATCGCATGGGCACGCTCAGGCGCCCCGTTGGCCAAGGCGTTGGCCCACACGCCGCTGACGCGCCTGGCCCATTTTTGGTCCGGCAACACATAAACCGCGATCGCCTCGTTGCTAAACTCGGGCTCCAAACCCGCCGCGGCCGCCATATCGGCCGCGTATCCATCCAGCAATTGCCGATACAGTTCCGGCTGGTCGGCAACGAACTGGAACGGGGTCGCGTAAACGCTCAATCGTCGAAATAAATCGTCCGGGGCGACATTCAAATCTTCGAGACAACTGCCGTACGCGTTGTAATTAATGCAAATGCCAAGCTGGCGTAGCTCAAGCAATTGCCGTGCCGATAAACTCAGAGACTGGGCCGCCTCCGCCGCGCCGCTATCAAGATTGTCGCCGTACGCCCCTACCACCGCCCACGCGACGTGACGCCCAGCCAAATGCGCGTTCATCAGCAAACTGGTACAGCCGTCGGACGCGGTGTCGATGCGATGGCTAAAGCGGGGATGTATTGGTATTTCGCCGGCGAAATGATGGTCGATGTAAAATAACTCGACACCGCCCGCCAACAACTTCAACAGCGCCGCTCGATTGCGGTCCAGCGAAACGTCCAGCACCGTCACCCGATCGCCGGCACGCGCCGGCACGCGCTCCAGCAATGCGATGTCTCGCTTGATACCGGTTACCAAAATCGAGGGCTCGGGATAAGCCAGCCGCCATTGCAATAGCGCACAAATGCCGTCGGCATCGCCGTTAAAGACGTCGTATTGCATCGCCCGCCTCGTCGCGTTCGGCGGCAACCACGCCGCGCGCCGTCAAGACCCGCATGACCTGCTCCACGCAAGCCTTCAGCTCCGCCTGATCGGTATTCACGATCAATTCCGGGTGGTCCGGCGGCTGATAAGGCGACGAAATACCGGTGAAATGCGGGATTTGGCCTTGGCGCGCCTTTTGGTACAAGCCTTTGACGTCGCGACTCTCGCACACGTCCAGACTGCAGTTGCAATAAATCTCGATGAAATCGCCGTCGGCGACCAAGCGCCGCGCCAGTTCGCGCTCGGCGCGAAACGGCGAAATGAAGGCCGTCAACGTAATCACGCCGGCTTCCAGCATTAACTTGGCCAATTCGCCGACCCGTCGGATATTCTCGTGACGATCGGCATCGCTAAAGCCCAGATCGCCGCACAAGCCGTGCCTGACGTTATCGCCGTCCAGCACGAAGGTCAAACAACCCAGTTCGTGCAAACGCTCTTCGACCGCATGCGCCAAGGTGGATTTGCCTGCCCCCGACAATCCGGTAAACCAGAGTATCGCCGAGCGATGTCCGTTCAACGCTTCCCGCCGGGCGCGAGTCACGCTGGCTTGATGCCAGATCGTATTGCAGCTCTGCTGTTTCATGCCGTCCCTAACCGATTAAAAGGCTAAAGACTACTTGATTCGGCGCTCTCAAACAATTGCCCCAAAATGTCGCGGGCCAACGCCACCAGGCTTACGGCCGACGACCATTTTGGCATTCGCGCTCGCGACCGTTATGATAGCCGGGCCGGCCACGCGACGAGCCGGCCCACGCCCGCGCTCCCCGCAACTCGGAAACCTGAAATGAGACACCCCGAATTCCCGCTGATCGACGATCTGATTTACCTGAACCACGCCGCGGTCGCGCCGTGGCCGAAACGTACCAGCGCGGCGGTGATCGCCTTCGCCGAGCAAAACAGCCGCTACGGCTCGCACTTTTACCTGGACTGGCTGAAGAAACAAACCGAGCTGCGCGAGCAGTTCCGCGACTTGCTGAACGCGCCGTCCGCCGACGATGTCGCGCTGGTCAAAAACACCTCGGAGGCTCTGTCCTTCGTCGCCTACGGCCTTATTTGGCAAGCCGGCGACAACATCGTCTCCAGCAACCAGGAATTTCCGTCCAACCGATTGCCGTGGCAATCGCTGGCCGACCAAGGCGTCGAGTTCCGCGAGGCCGATATGCGCGACGGCGCGACGCCGGAAGACGCGTTGATCGCGCTGATCGACCGCCGGACCCGCTTGCTGGCGGTCAGCTCGATCCAGTTCGCCGACGGCCTGCGCCTGAATCTCGAACGACTGGGCGAGTTCTGTAAAAAACGCGATATCTTGTTTTGCGTCGATGCGATTCAAAGTCTGGGCGCGGTGCGATTCGACGTGCAAGCCTGCGGCGCCGATTTCGTGATGGCCGACGGCCACAAGTGGCTGTTCGGCCCGGAAGGTCTAGGTGTGTTCTACACCACGCCGGCCGCGCGCGACCGTCTCAAGCTGACGCAATACGGTTGGCACATGATGAAGGACACGCACAATTACGAAAACCGGCCGTGGGAAGTCCACCCCACCGCCCGCCGCTTCGAATGCGGCAGTCCGAATATGGTCGGGATTCATGCGCTGTCCGCCAGCTTGTCCTTGCTGCTGGAAACCGGCATGGCCACCATCGAATCTTTGGTGCTGGAACGCGCCGCCTATTTGCGCGAGCGAATCGGCGCCGATCCGAATTTGGTGTTGCTAGCCCCACCCGCCACGCCGTTGCAATCGGGCATCGTCACCTTTCAACACCGCCGCGCCGACAATGCCGCCCTGTACCGGCATTTGCAGCGCCATCAAGTGGTCTGCGCCCCGCGCGGCGGCGGGATACGCTTTTCCGCGCATTTTTATAATAGCTTGACCGAACTCGACCGGGCGCTGGACATCGCCGGCGCGGCGGCCTGAGCGGCGGCGAGATCCGATGTTGCGCAATTCCGCGTTTTTAAAACTGCTCGGCTTCCGCCTGCTGGTGGTACTGGCCTATCAAACCACGGCCACCGTGGTCGGCTGGCATCTTTACGAACTGACCCACGACACGCTGGCCCTGGGGCTAGTCGGTCTAGCGGAGGTGATTCCGTATTTTTGCTGTGCGTTGTTCGCCGGCTATGCGGTCGATCATTATTCGCGCCGCTGGTTCGGCGTGGCCGCCAGTCTGCTGCTGTGCCTGAACGGCCTGTTGCTGGTCGCCGTCGCGGCCGGCCGCATACCGGGTAGCGCGGAATCGTGGATTTACGCCGGTATCGCCGGCACCGGCGTGGCCCGCGCCTTCATAGGCCCGACTTACGGCGCCTTGTTCGCGGCGGTTTTGCCGCGCGAGCTTTACGCCCGAGCCGCCGGCCTGGGCAGCTCGGTGTTTCAGTTCGGTTTAGTGGCCGGCCCGGCGCTGGGCGGTTTGTTGATCGCGGCGGCCGGCAAGATCGCCGCCTACGGCGTGGCGGCAGGACTCGCACTGGCCGCGGCCTTGGCTTTATTGCTGCTGCGCATCCAGGCACGGCCGCCGGCCGCCGCGGCGCCGATCTTCGCCAGCATCGGCGAAGGCCTGCGCTTCGTGTTCGGCAACCAAATCGTACTGGGCGCGCAGGCGCTGGACATGTTTGCGGTGTTGTTCGGCGGCGCGATGGCGATGCTGCCGGCCTTTGTCCAGGACGTGTTTCACTACGGTCCGGAAGGCTTGGGCATCTTGCGGGCCGCGCCGGCGGCCGGCGCGGTATTGACCGGCCTGGCCCTGGCCCGCTTCCCGTTGGAGCGCAATGCCGGGCGCTGGCTGTTGGCGGCGGTGGCCGGCTTCGGCTTATGCATGATCGGTTTCGCGCTGGCGCCGCTGTTCTGGCTGGGCGCGGCGGCCCTGATGTTGTCCGGGGTTTGCGACGGCGTGTCGGTGGTGATGCGCAGCACCATCATGCAACTGGCAACGCCGGATGCGATGCGCGGCCGGGTCACCGCGATCAACGGCCTGTTCATCGGCTCGTCGAACGAACTAGGCGCGTTCGAGTCCGGCCTCGCCGCGCGTTGGCTGGGGCTGATTCCGTCGGTGATCTTCGGCGGCACGATGACGCTGCTGGTGGTCACCGCGACGGCTGGCCTGGCGCCGAAATTACGCAAACTGGATTTGAAACAACTCCAATAAGCCAGGCCGTCACCGGGTTTGCATCAGACCGTCCAACGTCAACCCGCAACTGGGCGCGAAGGCCCGCATGAAAAACACCACTTCCGGTTGTTGCAAGGCCTCGATATCTACCGCCAATTGCTTGGCGGCCAGCTCGAACTCGGCATTGCCGGCCTTCAATTCCGCCTGACATTTCAAATAGGCGGAAATCTTGTCGGCCGCCTTGACCAACTGCCGCTGCGCTTCCGGCAACAACGCCTGGCACAGCAGCGCTTGAAAGTCGCCGCGCAAGGCTTCCGGCAACAGGTTCAACAACTCTGTTTCGGCCTGCTGCTCGATGCGCCGATAGGCACCGAGAATTTCCGGAGAATGATATTTGATCGGCGTCGGCAAATCGCCGGTAATGACCTCGGTGACATCGTGGTAGAGCGCGGCGGCGGCGACCGCATTGGCATCCACGTCGCCGCCGAAGTAGCGGTTTTTGATCAAGGCCAGCGTATGCGCGATTACCGCCACTTCCCAGCTGTGTTCCATCACGTTTTCGGCATGGGCATTGCGTTTCAAGCCCCAACGTTTGATCCAACGCAGGCGCGACAAATACGCGTAGAAACTGCTGACGATGTCCGGAGCGGTCATGCCGGCCAAGCTCAATCGACGGGTCCGCGCCCGGCCCGGCTATTGTAAAACTGCTTGGCGGTGCGGCCGTTCTTGGCGGCGTGCAAATGGGCGAAATCCAGCGCGGCCTTGTGCAAAATCGCTCGGTCGCCGGGATAATCCGGAAAATAACTGTCGACGATGTCCAGATAGGTCTGGGTATGCTGCGGATAAAACGCCAAGCGCAGACCGAAGCGATCCGACAGCGAAATTTTTTCCTCGATGGCGTCCGAATAATGCACTTCGCCGTCGATCAAAAGCGTATCCAGATTGTCGCTCATCCGCTCGGGCAGCAAATGCCGGCGATTGGAGGTCGCGTAAAACTTGACGTTCTCCGGCGGCAGTTCGATAGAACCTTCCAGCACGCTTTTCAGCGGCTTGTAGAGCGTATCGCCGGCCTCGAACGACAAATCGTCGCAGTAGACGATAAAGCGCTGCGGATGCTCGCGAATTTCGTCGACGATTTCCGGCAAATACAGCAAATCTTGTTTATCCACTTCGATGACCCGCAATTCGCGGTCCTTGTACGCGTTCAATAAAGCCTTGACCAACGACGACTTACCGGTACCGCGCGCGCCCCACAACAAGGCGTTGTTGGCCGGTTGGCCGGCCAAAAAGCGCTCGGTGTTCGACACCAATTGGCGTTTTTGCTCGTCAATGCCGAACAACTGCTCCAGCCGAATCGGATCGATCTCCCGTACCGGCCGTAGATAAGCCTGGCGCTGACGCCAGATTGCCGCATAAGTTCTGTTCCAATCTATCATGTCGTTTTCCAAGTATGGCCGGCGGCGCCGACGTTGCGAACATCGGCGTTCGATTGTCTAATTTTTAGTCAATTTAACATCAGTGTAGCCGCGACAACAACTTAGCCGACTCGGTAACGGCTTGCCAACAGACTTATCCACAGCTTTTGTGAACAAGTCCTTAGTCATGTGGAAATCATCGATTCCATACTATGCCGACTATCCGTCCCAACGCGGTGCCATGCCGCGCCGGCCGGATCAGCCGGCACTCGCCAGCGGCACGGTATCGACTTCCCGGCGGGCCTGAGCCGCCGCGACGACCATCGCCGCCAGCGCCGGCCTTACTTCATGCCATTGCCGGGTTTTCAGACCGCAATCGGGATTGACCCACAGCCGCTCGGCCGGAATATGGCGGGCGGCCAGCGTCAACAGTTCCAACATTTGCGCGCTGTCGGGGATGTTAGGGCTGTGGATGTCGTAAACGCCGGGCCCAATATCGTTGGGATAGCGATACTCGCCGAAAGCGTCCAGCAAGGCCATATCCGAGCGCGACGTTTCGATGGTAATCACGTCGGCATCCAGCTCGGCGATCGCGGCGATGATGTCGTTGAATTCCGAATAACACATGTGGGTGTGAATTTGCGTTGCATCGCCGACGCCGCCGGCGCTGATTCGAAACGCCCGCGCCGCCCAATCCAGATAGTCCGGCCAATCGGCGCGGCGTAGCGGCAAACCTTCGCGAAAAGCCGGTTCGTCGATTTGAATCACCCGAATGCCGGCCTTTTCCAAATCGACCGCTTCGCCGCGAATGGCCAGCGCCAATTGATAGGCGGTTTGCGCCCTGGGCTGGTCGTCGCGAACGAAAGACCAGTTCAGCAATGTGACCGGCCCGGTCAACATGCCCTTGACCGGCTTGTCGGTCAAATATTGAGCGTATCGACTCCAGGCTACCGTCATCGGCTTGGGCCTGGAAACATCGGCGTAAATGATCGGCGGCTTGACGCAACGGGAACCGTAGGACTGCACCCAGCCATGCCCGGTAAACAGGAAGCCGTCCAATTGCTCGCCGAAATATTCGACCATGTCGTTGCGCTCCGGCTCGCCGTGCACCAGCACGTCCAGGCCCAGCGCCACTTGTTCGCGGATGCACTGTTTGATTTGACGCTCCATGAAAGCCCGGTAATCGGCATCGGCCAGCTCGCCACGCTTAAAGTCCAAGCGGGCCTTGCGAATTTCAGGGGTCTGCGGAAAAGACCCTATCGTCGTGGTAGGAAACAGCGGTAGATTCAGTTCGGCCTGCTGCGCGGCCCGCCGGATCGGGAACGGGCTGGCACGCCGGTCCAGATCGCCGGCCAGCCCGCTTGGGAGGCTCGCCGCGCCGCTACCCAAGCTCGCCGCGCGCTGCCGCGCCGCCACGGCCGCCAACGCCGCGTCCCATTCCGGTTGAGCGGCATCCACGCCTTCCGCCAACGCCAAACGCAGCAACTCCAATTCGGTCAATTTCTGTTTGGCAAAAGCTAGCCACGGTTTGACGGCTGGGTCCAGCCCGGTTTCGCGCTCCAGATCGATAGGCACATGCAACAGCGAGCAGGACGGCGCCAGCCACACGTCGCCCTGAAACGCCCGCCGCGCCCGATCGACAGTCGCCAACGCCGCCGCCAAATCGCAACGCCAAACGTTGCGGCCGTCTATCAAACCCAGTGACAGCACCTTGCCGCCGCCCAGCTCGGCCAGCGCGTCGAGTTGCCCGGCGCCGCGGGTCAGATCCAGATGCAAGCCGGCCACCGGCAACGCGCAAGCCAGGGCCGCGTTGTCGCCCAAGCCGCCGAAGTAGGTCGTCAGCAACAGCTTCGGCGCCGGCGCTTGCAGCTCTGCATAGGCCGTCGCTAACGCGGCGCGCCAGTCTTCCGGCAAGTCCAGCACCAAAATCGGTTCGTCGATCTGCACCCATTCCACCCCTTGCTCGGCCAATCCTTGCAGAATTTGCCGATACACCGGCAACACGCGCTCCAGCAGGCTCAGTTTGTCGAAATCGCCGACGCTTTTCGCCAGCCACAACCAGCTAAGCGGCCCGAGCAACACCGGTTTGGGTCGGTAACCCAAGGCCTGCAACTCGCGGGTTTCGTCTAACAAGCGCCGGCTGGACAATGCGAAAACCTGATCCCGGCTCAACTCCGGTACCAGATAGTGGTAATTGGTGTCGAACCACTTGGTCATGTCCAGCGCCCGGCAGCCGACGCCGTCGGCGCCTCGGCCGCGCGCCATCCGGAAATAGGTGTCGAAATCGACCTCGCCGCCGGCCCATTCAAAGCGCTGCGGCAGCGCGCCCAGCATCGCGCTGGTATCCAGTACGTGGTCATAGTAGGAAAAGTCGCCCACCGGCAGATAGTCCAATCCGCAACCGGCTTGCAAATGCCAATGTCTGACGCGCAGATCGGCGCCGACCGCGCGCAGTTGGTCGGCGTTGATTTCGCCGCGCCAATAGCGCTCCAACGCAAATTTCAGTTCGCGGCTCTTGCCGATCCGGGGAAAACCTAAATTGTGAATTTTAATCATCGATAAACGCCTATTGTTGAATGTTTTACAAGTCAGGCATTGTATTCAGGCATTTGAGTGACGATAATCGATGCTTTCTCACCAACTCATGAGATAAATTCATAATTATGGAATTGATTCACTTGCGCATCCTGCTGGCTTTGCAGCGCCACGGCACGCTCGGCGCGGCCGCCGAAACGCTGTTCCTGACCCAGTCGGCGTTGTCGCATCAAATCAAAAACCTGGAGCAACGCCTGGGCGTGACATTGTGGTACAAGCAAGGCCGTTCGCTGGTGTTGAGTCAAGCCGGCCGTTATTTGTCGGAAGTGGCCGAGTCGGTGATCGCCACCGTCGATTCGGCGGAAAACCACTTGGCCCAGTTGGCCCGGGGCAAAACCGGCAAACTCACCATCGGCATCGAATGCCACGCCTGCTACGAATGGTTCCGCAACATCCTGCAACCCTATTTGCGGGCTTGGCCGGATTTGACGGTGGAAGTCACCTCGCGCTACCGCTTCGAGTCGTTCGACGCCATTCGCCAATACAAACTGGATGCGGTGCTGACCTCCGACCCGATCGATAACGGCCTGCTGAGTTACCAGCCGCTGTTCGATTTCGAGTTAGTGTTGATCGTCGCCGACAGCCACCCGCTGGCCGGCCGCGCGGAAATAACGCCTGCCGGTCTGCGCGGCGAAACCGTGCTGACCTACCCGGTCGCTCGCGAGCGGCTGGACATGTTCCGCAAAGTGCTGCAACCGGCCGGCATCGAACCCGCCGCCCACATCCAGGTCGAGGAAACCGACATCATGCTGCAACTGGCCGCCGCCGGCCGCGGCGTTTGCCTGCTGCCGGAATGGCTGCTGGCCGACAAATCCGCCAAACTCGGCCTGACCGGTTTAAGTTTTGCCGGTCTACCCATCGCCAAGACCATGTACTTGGCTTGCCGACACGAGGATGCGGAATTGGAATATTTGCGCTGGCTGGTGGAACATGCCGGCGGAGTGGTGGGGTGAGGCGGACCAAACGTTGAAAGCCTTCCGCGGATACGAACCCTGGATGCGCTGGTTTGTATCGCAAAACACCACATTCATCCGATTGTGCTTCGCTACCTTAAGCGGGCTGCCCACCGCCCGATTTACGCGCGGCGCGCCGCAATTCTTGCGAAGTCCGTCCGAACACATTCAAGCAACTGCGGCACATTTTTTCCACGGAACCAAAACCCACATCCTTGGCGATTTGTTCGAGGGGCTCCAGCGTTTCTTCGATTCTGGGCCGCGCGACGTCTAGTCTAAGCCGCTCGATGGCTTTGGCCGGCGTCATGCCGGTCGCATTAAAAAAAGTCCGGCTAAATTGGCGGGGACTGATGCAAGCGACTTCGGCAAGGCGCTCGACCGATAACGATTCGCGCAAATGGTCGCGGGCATAACAAAGTACGTCCCTAACCCGCCCGGATGTTGGTGTGATATCCAGGATAGCCGAAAATTGCGATTGACCGCCCAAGCGGCGGTGGTAGACCACCATATCCTTGGCAACGCTTTTAGCGACCGAGGAACCGAAATCGTCCTCGATCAGCATCAAAGCCAGATCTATGCCGGCGGTCAATCCGGCCGCCGTCCAAATATTGCCTTCTTTGATGTAAATCCGGTCTATATCGACCAGCACTTTGGGATAGCATGATTGCAACAATCCCGCATAGCGCCAGTGCGTGGTCGCTCTGCGGCCATCCAGCAATCCGGCGGCGGCAAGCAGAAACGCCCCGGTGCATACGCTCACGACGCGATTACCCTGACGGGCGCTTTCCGAGAAGAAGTCCTTGGTTAAGGCGTTCAAACCGTAGACATGTGCCGTCGGGCCGCCAACGGCCACGATGGTCTGATTGTCGCCAACTTCGGCCAATCTTTCCGTCGCTATACTTAATCCGGCGCGGTCTTTAATCGCGCCACCCGTCACGGACACCACGCTAAATTGGTATTGGCCGCCGTAAAGTTCGTTGACCAAATTAAACGCCGAGCACGGACCGCTTAAATCGAGCAATTCGAATTCCGGATAGACGAAGAAAGTGATTTGTCGCTTCATTTAAGTTAGCCCGCTAGGAACTTACCTGTTACTGAATCGAGTTCATGCCGAAATGTGCAGAACAGCACCACCCGGGATATTAGTGGAACGGCACGGTTCGTTTTAGCTAGTGTCAGCCTTGTACCTGTCTCTGATAAGCCGCGACGGCCCCTTGGCTATACGCCTGAATCATATCGTCGATTAAATTCGAGTATTTCCCGGCGATCGCCTTGCCGGCATTTTCAAGCGTGCCAGGGCCAAGCGGCGGATGGGGGTCGTATTCGAGAACCAGGTTAGCCAATTCAGCGAATTCGCGTCCAAAAGCAACATCCACCACCATCAGCGCAGCTTCAAAACTACCAATGCTGGGTCTTGCGGTATACAGATTACCATCGACCACGACACTACCGCCGCTAGTTACGACTTCCGCCGCACCCAACTGATGCAGCAGCGACAGCGAATTCAGGCTCGTGGTCACGCGCTTGCCTTGCAAAAGACCGGCCGCGCCCAGTAAAACCACGCCATTGCAAACGCCGATCAGATATTTAGCCTCGCGGCCTTGCTTGGCCACAAACGCGATGACCTCTGGATCGTTAGTGGTTTCCGGCGCCAGCATCGGCACGGCCAGCACATCCAGCTTTTCCGGACAATCTGAAAACGTGGTGGTCGGTTGGGTCCACCAAGCCGGGAAACCTTCCACCAAATCGAGCGATTTCCACAGCAAATGGATTTCAGCCCCCGGACAGAAGCCGAAAACCGCCTGTATCCCGACCATATCCATCGGCAGGAACCCCGGCCCGATCACGATACCGACCCGAAACGGCCGGGTGCCGGACGGAGACATGGCTTGCGCGAAGCGTTGATAGGAAGGAAGTGGCTGCGATTGGTTTTTTTGCATCATCGTTTGATCTCCGAAAATGTTAAGGATGTTGGGGCAGCGCCGCCCATGCGCATGATGACAAATTCACCCTGGTGCCTAAATGACATAAAAACCGCAATTTAGGACATTTGTAACTGATGTTTGTGACCTTCAATCCAGTAGGATGCGTTAAACAAACCCTACTCAGTAAAAAATCACGCCAACCAATTCTCCATCAATAACCCCGGCACGCGTTCGAACTCCCGCAAGTTGTTGCTGACCAGTATCAAGCCATGGCTGCGGGCATGAGCGGCGATATGCAGGTCGTTGACGCCTATCGGCTGGCCGATCTTCTCCAACGCGGCGCGTATGCCGCCGTAATGCATCGCGGCGCCGTCGTTGTAAGGCAATACCTGTAAACGGCTGCAAAAGTCTTCTACCGTGGCAAGATTTCGCTCGGGAAATTGGCTTTTCTCGGCACCGTGGATTAATTCGGCCAGAGTCACGGCGGAAATCGCCATGCGGCCGTGATGCCGGTTGAAGGTCGCCAACACCTCGATCGGTCGCCGCTTAATCACATAGATGACGATGTTGGTGTCGAGCAGATATTTCAGCATGCGCTTAAAAACTCTCGCGCTCGCCTTGCTGCTGGCCAGGGCGTTCGTTTAGAAAATCGTCGCTGACGCTGGGACCGTCGAGAAAAAAACTGTCCCAGGCCGCGTCCGCAGGGGCAATGATGCGCTCCTGCCCGACGGCACGAACCTCAACTTTTTTGACGCTGTCGGGAAAGCGCATGTCGGCGGGCAGGCGCACGGCCTGACTGCGGTTGTTGGTAAATACGGTACTGGTCGTCATGGGCGCCTCCGGAATGCTATATACAAGCAATATATCCCCGCGTCCGTATCACGTCAATCAAGCCTTCGGAGTGTCTCGACAGATTCCAACGCAGCGTTCGCCAACCATCCGGCAGGACAGTCACCGAAGCGGGCGGCGGCCTGCCGGCATCGATTCCCAGGCACTATATACGGGAAATTACAATAAAATATTCACAATATATAGTGAATATCGCCTTGACAGATCGTTTTGCCCCGCCTAAACTCCCTCGCCAAGACGGTTCCCCCCGAAGGGGATTAAAAGGGAATCCGGTCGGCGCTTGCGTTTCTCGCATGATCGCCGGAAAGCCGGAGCTGCCCCCGCAACTGTAATCGGCGAGTCTTGGTTCAAGCATGTCACTGGACGCGAGTCCGGGAAGGCGAACCCAGGCGACGACCCGAGAGCCAGGAGACCTGCCCTCGAAACCTTTATCAACCGGGAGCGGGGTGTCTCCGAGGGCGATGGTCGATGTCGCGGATTGGGCCTTACCCGGTCGCGCGCCCACCGTTGCGGCTTTGCGCCTCCCCGCTGCCTTCGTGGAGAATCGCATGGACACCGCCACCGCCCGACCTATCACCAACACCTCCGGCACCGAAGCCGTTCATCACAGCCCACTACCCGCGCGCGATAGCGGCTTGGAAGTCATCCGCCGCGATAGCTCCGTGGTCGCCTTTCGGCCGGAAAAAATCGCCGTCGCCATCACCAAGGCCTTTTTGGCGGTCGAAGGCCAACACGGCGTGAATTCGGCGCGGATTCGCGAGCAGGTGACCGGGTTGACCGCCAACGTCGTCGAAGCGCTAGCCCGGCGCCTGCCCAGCGGCGGCACCGTGCCTATCGAGGATATTCAGGACCAGGTGGAATTGGCTTTAATGCGTTCAGGCGCCCACGACGTAGCCCGCGCCTATGTGCTGTACCGGGAGAAACACGCCGAGCAACGCGCTGCCCGGCAAGCCGGCGACAAACCCGCTCCCGCTTTGCACGTGGACGACGACGGCCAACGCCTGCCCTTGGACAGCGCCGGGTTCATCGCCTTGTGCCGCGAGGCCTGCGCCGGACTGAGCGATGTCGATGCCGAGACGGTCTGGACGCAAACCCAGCCCAATCTGTACGACGGCATGCCGCTGGCGGCTGTGCGCCAGGCCCTGGTGCTGGCCGCGCGGACCTTGATCGAAGCCGAACCCGATTACGGCAAGGTCGCCGCGCGCTTGCTATTGAGCAATCTGCGCCAGGAAGTACTGGGCATGGCGGCGACTCAAGCGGCGATGAGCGAACGCTACCCCGCCGATTTCGCGGCATTCATTGCGGCCGGCATCGCCGCCGAATTGCTGGACCCACGTCTGGCCGAATTCGACTTGGAAAAGCTGGGTCAGGCTCTACTGGCCGAACGCGATCTGCAATTCGACTATCTGGGCTTGCAAACCCTGTACGACCGCTATTTTCTACACGTCGACGGCCGCCGCATCGAATTGCCGCAGTGGTTTTTCATGCGGGTGGCGATGGGCTTGGCGCTAAACGAAATCGACCGCGAGGCGTGGGCGATCGAGTTTTACCGTCTACTGTCCAGCTTCGATTTCATGTGCTCGACGCCGACCTTGTTCAACAGCGGCACCCGCCACCCGCAACTGTCGTCGTGCTACCTGACCACGGTCTCCGACGACTTGGACGGCATTTATCAAGCCATCAAGGAAAACGCGCTGCTACAAAAATACGCCGGCGGCCTGGGCAACGACTGGACGCCGGTCCGGGCGCTGGGCAGCCGGATCAAGGGCACCAACGGCCACAGCCAGGGCGTGATTCCGTTTTTGAAAGTAGTCAACGATACCGCCGTCGCGGTCAATCAGGGCGGCAAGCGCAAGGGCGCGGTGTGTGCCTACCTGGAAAACTGGCATCTGGATTTCGAGGAATTTCTGGAGCTGCGCAAAAACACCGGCGACGATCGGCGCCGTTGCCACGACATGAACACCGCCGCCTGGGTATCGGACCTGTTCATGCAGCGGGTAAGAAATAACGGCGACTGGACCTTGTTTTCGCCGGTGGATACGCCGGACTTGCACGAGCTTTACGGCGCGGCCTTCGCAGAAGCTTACCGAGCCTACGAGGCCAAGACCGAGCGTGGCGAGATTAAATTGTTTAAACGCATCGGCGCGGTACAACTTTGGCGCAAGATGCTGACCGTGCTGTTCGAAACCGGCCAGCCGTGGATCACCTTCAAGGACGCCTGCAATCTGCGTTCGCCGCAGCAACACGCCGGGGTCATTCATAGCTCCAATCTGTGCACCGAAATCACGCTGAATACCTCGGTCGACGAAACCGCCGTTTGCAACTTGGGTTCGGTGAATCTGCCGGCGCATTTGGTGGAACGCGGCGGCGTCTGGCAATTGGACAACGACAAGCTGCGCCGCACCGTCGCCACCGCGATGCGGATGCTGGACAACGTCATCGACATCAACTATTACGCGACGGCCAAGGCCCGTAACGCCAACCTGCGCCACCGTCCGGTTGGGCTGGGCATGATGGGCTTCGCCGATTGTCTGCAGCGGATGGGGCTCGGTTACGCCAGCCCGGAAGCACTGATATTCGCCGACCGCTCGGCGGAAATGCTGTGCTATCACGCCTACCAAGCGTCGGCTGATTTAGCCGAGCAACGCGGCCGCTACAGCAGTTTTGGCGGCAGCTTGTGGCAACAAGGTTTGTTGCCGCCGGATACGCTGGACCGCTTAAGCGAAACGCGCGGCGACTTGGGCGTACCGGCCGGTGGACAGTTGGATTGGCAAGCCTTGCGCGAGCGCATCGGCCAAGTCGGCATGCGTAATTCCAACTGCATCGCGATTGCGCCGACCGCGACCATTGCCAACATTGTCGGCGTGTCGGCGACCATCGAGCCGATTTATCAAAATCTGTACGTCAAATCCAATCTGTCCGGCGAATTCACCGTGGTCAACGCCGCACTGGTCCGCGAGTTGAAGGCGCTGGGTTTGTGGGACGCGGTGATGGTGGCCGATTTGAAATATTTCGACGGCTCGCTGGCCGCCATCGAACGGGTGCCGGCCGACCTCAAGGCGCGTTACGCCACCGCCTTCGAAATCGATGCGGAATGGCTGATCGAAGCCGCCGCCCGCCGCCAGAAGTGGATAGACCAGTCGCAATCGTTAAATCTCTACGTCGCCGCGCCGACCGGCAGCAAACTGGACCGTTTGTACCGGCTAGCCTGGCAACGCGGCTTGAAGACCACTTACTATTTGCGCGGATTGGGGGCGACGGCGATGGAAAAAGCCGGCGGCACTAGCGATTACGGTTCCTATGCTTCGCGTGGAAACCCGGTGGAGGACGCTCCAGAGGCGGGAACCGCAGAGCGGTTAGAACTGCATTCCCACGCTGAGCGTGGGAACGATATAAAAGTCTGCTCGATCGCCGACCAGGATTGCGAGGCCTGCCAATGAAGGCCGGCTTAGCATTCGACGATTGGGATTTGCCGGTCGCGCCAGTAGACCAGGGTGAAGCATTTAAAGCTGGAGTAGCGGCGCCGGACCTGTCGGAAGCCGGTGCAGGACGCGAGGCGCTTCCAGGCGAATCGGCTTTACCTCCGGTCGATGCCGAACAAAAACGGGTGGTCAACGGCCAGGCCGACATCAACCAATTGGCGCCGTTCAAGTACCCGTGGGCCTGGTCGTTTTTCCTGAATGCCAACCGCAACCATTGGACGCCGTTGGAAATCTCGATGGCGCGGGACGTACACGATTATCAGCACAAACTGACGCCGGCCGAGCGCCATGTGTTCGAGAACGTGCTGGCTTACTTAACCACTTCCGACATTCTGGCGATGCGCAACATCGGCCTGGCGGTTATGGAAAAAATGACCGCGCCGGAATTGCAAATCTACCAGGCCCGGCAAGTTTACGAGGAAGCGCTGCACACTTGGACCTACCAGCATTGCATCGAAACCCTGGGGCTGGACCAGCGCGAAATCTATAACCGCTACCGGGTGGTGCCGGAAATTCAGGCCAAGATCGCGCTGGCCAACCGCCGCTTGCACGGCGTGCTGCAATCCGGCCGGCCGTTGACCGAACGCGACGCGCTGCACGAATTTGCGATGGCTTATCTGTTTTTCGCCGCCGTGTTCGAGGGTTGTTGGTTTTACAACGGCTTCAGCCCGGTGTTTGCGTTGCAGCGGCGCGGCCTGATGACCGGCGCCGCCGAGCAACTTCAATACATCATGCGCGACGAAGTGCTGCACTGCGCGTTCGGCATCCGCGTAGTGCGGCAACTATTAGATGAAGAAAACCTGGTCCTCGACGCCGATGCGCTCCGCCGAATGTGGGACGAAGCCGAAGCGGCGGAAGCAGATTACGCCGGCTACCTGCTACGCGAACCGATCCTGGGCTACAACGCCGGCTTGCATATCGAGCAATTCCGCTTTGTCGCCAATCGCCGCGCCCGGCAGCTTGGCCTCATCGAGCCTTTCCCCGGCGCCAAAAACGTCTTACCGTGGCTGGACGAACAGGCCAATCTACGCAAGGAGAAAAACTTTTTCGAAACTCGCGTCACCGAATACCAAAGCGGCGGCGCGTTGGCGTGGGACTGAAGGCTCAACGCAAGCTCGCGAGCGGCCGCAATTTCGCGACAAACCGGTCCTGGCCCTGGCTCCGCGCCAGGCTGGCTGCACTGTTGCCCAACGCGTCGCGCAGCTCGGGATCGGCGCCGTGTCGCAGCAGCAGTTCGGCGATGGTCTCGCGGTCGAATAGCGCGGTCAGCATCAACGCGGTCTGGCCGAGCCGATTACGGTGATTGACGTTGCAACCGGCGCTTTCAACCAGCCAGCGCGCGGTCTCGCTGTCGCCCTTGAAGGCCACGCCCATCAAGGCATCGTTACCCTTGGTATCTTCGGCGCAAGCGTCGGCGCCGGCCGCGTGCAGCGCTTGCACGGCCGGTAGATGGCCGTGGTAAGCGGCCAAAATCAATGGCGGATAGCCGTCTGCGTTGATCGTATTCACCGCGCCGCCGCGCTGTACGTACTCGGCAATTCCGGCCAGATTACCTTCGCGAGACAATTCGTAGATGTCCGCCGCCGGCAAGGGGTCAGCGACCAGGGCCAGCGCGATGCCGGCTAAACGAATGAGTTTAGAATTCATCGGTATCTCCGATTCAATCAAGAATGGCACAAGCCAGCATGAGATGCGCCGCATCCAATCAGGAGGTCAACAAACCATGCGGGCTACCGAGAGCAGCTACCCATTCAAAGGGATAGGTTATAGTAACCACCATGCCGTTTAAAAACTCCCGCCCCTCCGATCGCACGCGATGAATCTACGTGACTTGCAATATCTGATTGCCGTCGCCGATTTGCGCAGTTTCGGCCAAGCCGCCGAACGCTGTTTCATCAGCCAACCGACCTTGAGCACTCAAATCAAAAAGCTCGAAGACGAATTGGGTATACAAATTTTCGAACGCACCAATAAAAAGGTATTGCCGACCGAACTCGGCGAGCAAATCATCGCCTCGGCCCGACGCATCCTGAAGGAACAAGCCAACATCAAGGAATTGGCCGCCACCGCTCAAGACCCGCTGTCCGGCAATCTGCGCTTGGGCGCGTTTCCGACGTTGGCCAGCTATTTGTTTCCACAACTGGTACCGCTGATCAAACACGCGTTACCGCGCATACGCTTGATACTGGTCGAGGAAAAATCCGAACAGCTGTTGCAACAACTGCGTGGCGGGCAATTGGACTGCGCGTTGCTGGCAATGCCGATTTATGAGGATTTTCTGAATAGCCAGGCCTTGTTCGACGACGAGTTTTTATTGGCGGTACACGACAGCCACCCGTTGATCGATAAAGCGCCGGTCGCGGCGGACGATTTAAGCGGCGAACACTTGTTGCTGCTGGACGAAGGCCATTGCTTGCGCGGCCACGCCCTGCAAGTCTGTCGGACGGTTGGCGCGGACGAGGAGCAGGACGTACGCGCCACCAGCCTGGAAACCTTGCGACAGATGGTCAGAGCCGGAACCGGCATTACCTTGGTGCCGCGCATCGCGGCGCGCGCCGAGGCCGGGCTTCGCTATCTACCGTTTCAGCCGCCGGCACCGAATCGAACGATAGGCCTGGTTTGGCGCAAGACCAGCGCCAGGGACGCGCTGATCCGCGAACTCAGCGAACTGATCCGAACTGCGAGCGACCTGACGCCGTCGCTTTGAGCGCCGCCGGCGCGACGCGGTCGAGTTGGGAAAACCGCAGATATTCGTTTCGGTAATCGGTCAGCCAGAACGGATTCGCCAGAATTTGATCGACGTCCAGTATATAAGGTATGCGCTGGCCGCGGAACTCACAAGGATTGCCGGCTTGCGTCATCTGGAAGCCTTCTTTTTTTACCGCGTGAGCCAAGGATGGCGACACCAGAATAAACCAATGCTTGACGCCGTTACGGGCGCAATACAGCACGGCCGCCCGGTACAAACCCCACATCAGGCTTTTACTCTGTTGACGGTAAGCCCGCAACATCGTGACGTTGCCGCCCAAATCCTCGCTGCCCGGCTGAGCCACGCGACGGGCCTGCTTGATCACGCATAAGCGGGAGATCTCCACCGCCTGCAGATATTGCTCTTCCGAAATCGGCGCGACATCGTTGCATTTGTGCTCGAACGGAAACTCGAAGCACTGCGGGTATACCAAACGCAATCCGCCCAACCATTGCTTGGAGAGTTTATCGCGCACCAAAAAATGCACCGAATGATGGTCCCATTCGTCGTACTCCATTTTGTCCGGAAAACGCGATTTATCTTCGTAGCCCATTTCGTCGCAATAGACTTGGTACCTCAGATTGTAATGAATACGCTGGCTCTCGGGGGTATCTGCCAAAACGACCTCGAAACAACTATCGAAGGTGTGCTGCTGGAAAACCAAGTGAATACTCCTTTAAATTTCAGTGACCGCACTCCCAGTTTACTTTGGGAGCCAGTGTAGGATTTCGATCATCGCGGGGCTGAACCCTGCCTCGCGGCTTGCCTCGTTAGCGCCCTTGCCAGTGAACTCGAGAGCTTATGAAAAACAATCCAGATACCACGCCTAAGCCATTGTTTCTCTTATGCTGGTACTTTTTCGAGCGTATACGGGACCAGAGATTAGCCCATCCAGATGAGATTAACCCTGAAGTTTTGATTAAAATTAAATGAAGGCCACCCGGCATTATCCCATCCATTTCGCGGCAAGCAGGCGGGCGCGAACCTACCGAATTCCGGAATTCCCACTACTATTGCATTATGACCAAGGCGGCGACGTTAGGATGAACTTTAAAAAACTGATTTCTTTCAAGGCCCTGACCGCGCTGGGCTTCGTCGCGACCGCAATCCCGCTGTTCGTTGCCGCTGTTCATTCGGCGGCCACGATGCGCGAGGCCTCGGCATTGGGCAGAGAATTGAATACCCGAATATTCGAGCAAACCCAAAACATTCGGCTGGTGCTGCAAAAGACCTCGGACGTGGAGCGCAAGGCACGCTTGTTCGTTTTGCTGTCCGATCCGGCGCTGCGCCAACCCTACGAGCGCGAGTCCTACGAAGCCACCCGAACCACGTTTAAGCAAGCGTTGAACGAACTATTGAAACTGCGGGTGGACAATCGTATCGCGCTGCTGGCCAACGAACTGGCCGAGAAAGAAGTCTTGATTTATCAGCAAATCATCGGCTCGGCCAGCGAAGACGATATCAAGCTTCCGTTGGATGAAGCCTTTCAAAGCTTGCGTGAATCGGCCGCCACCCTGTCCAGGGATTTTGAAACCTACGTGGATCAGCGCTTTCGGCAATTGAACCGCCAATCGGCCGCGCTGGAACGGGATGTCATGATCAAGGGCGGCTTGCTAGCGGCGATTTCCGCCTTGCTGGTGATCGGATTGGTCTATGTGCAAATGCGTGCCATCCGCCAATTGGAACGCGCGGTACGCGGCCTGAGCGGCGGTCTGGCCGAGCCGATACTGCTGGACGGCCTGGAAGATTGGCGACAACTCGGGAATCGCCTGGAATGGCTGAGAAACCGCCTGCACGAACTGGAATACGCCAAACATCAAACCATGGCCGGCATGACCCGACAGATCGCCACCCCGCTGGCCGCGTTAAAGATCGGCCTACACTCGCTCGGCCATGGCGGCGATCCGAGTAACCTGCACGACGCGGTCGCCGACCTGCAAGCACTGTACGACGACTGCCTGCGACAGCTAAACGACAGCCAATTCAGCCAGGAGCCGGAAGAAAAAGACTTGATCGACCTGGAAAACTTGATCGACGAAGTAATCAGCGGACTGCGCGCCAAGTTACGCGCCAAGTCGCTGCATTTGAAGAAACAGACCCAACCGGCGGTCATTTCCGGCGTTGCCGACCAACTGCACCTGATCGTCGAACAGTTGTTGCTGCTAGCCTGGGCTCACGCGCCGGAAGACAGCGAAATCACGTTGCGCTTACGTCTCCAGGATACCGAATTGGAGCTGGAAATCGAAGACGAGGGCCCCGCCATCAATCCGGCGCTACGCAGCGCGATCCTGGAACCGTTTTTCCGGTTTCCGGCCGGCTCTTTCGGCGATATGGCCGAACTGAATCTGGAAACCGTCAAAACCTATATCGCCAACCACCAGGGCAAATTGGCCTGGGTGGACGGCGAACCCGGCCTGCACGGCAACCGCTTTCGACTATCGCTACCGATGCTCGACTAGAACCGGTAAAATCGCCGTTTAACCCGTGTAACAACCCGATGATGAAATCCAAACTCGCCGTTCTGAGTGTCGCGCTTTTAACCGGCTGCGCCCAAATGGAACCCCAGCCCAGCCCGCCTACGCCAGAATGCTACACACCGCCGAAAGTAGCCAGCGAATTCGACCGGCTGCTCGCGTTCGCCGCGAAAACCGCCGAACTGACCCCAGCGGCTCGCGCCGAGCAATGCAAAGCACTGGTCAAACAAAACAAGGAGGCGCCGAATTTGACCAACCGGCTGCAAATTCTGGTTGGCCGGGTCTTTTCCGACACCTGCGGCGATATTGCGAAAATCCTTGACGACGTCGGTAACCTGCCGCCGGCGGCCTTGCCGGACGAAGCGATGAAGCAATTCGTAGCCACCCAAACCGCGACGTTGAAGCAAATTCAAGGTTATTCGAAAAAACTCGGCAACCTGGAACGCAAACAACGAACCGCCCAACCGGCGGAAGCGAAGGAAAGGAGCGATGTCGGAACGCCGAAAACCGACGAGACCCGTTTATTGAGGGAAAAACTGGAAGCCATTCGCTCCATGGAAAAGCAACTCGACGAGAGCGGCGGCGACGCCAAATAAACCGCCATGTTTCGCCGCCGCCTGACGCTGGTCATCGCCATCTCGTTCGGCTTCGTGCTAACCATGGGCGGCACGATGTTCTGGGAAACGAATCAGGTCGCCGGTTATTTCCAACGCAGCCAGCGCGCTTACGAAGCCTTCGACCATTATCAGCGCCTATCGCTGGAAGCTTACCGGCATTTTAAAGAACGGCTGGACCGTCTGATTACCGACAGCCCGGCCGCCCAAGCCGGCGTCGACACTTCCAAGCAGCACCTTTACGACGCGGTTTCCGCGTTACGCGCGACGGCGGTCCAACCCTCGGCGGAGGACCGGGCGGATTGGTCCGGGAAATCCGCGGAGCTAGAGCGAGTCGCCCATTTCACCGCATTCTTGGACGCCAGCAAATACCGTTTCGACGAAGTAGAGCGCTTGCGCCAACAAGGTAAACGCGAAAAAGCCACCCAGTTGCTGTCCAAATTTTCGGAAGAGGAAATCGACGGCAAATTTCAACCCTTGATAGATGTCGCGATCAATGCGGAGCGCGCCAAGGCCGACAAGGCCCGCGAGGAATTGGAAGCGCTGGTCAAACGCTCGCGCTGGCTGGCGATCGGCAGCGCCCTGCTGGCCGCCGCTTTCAGCCTGACGTCCGGCCTTTACTTGATGCGCGGTTTGCGCAAGCCGTTGGAAGCCTTGATGGCCGGCACCAACGAAATTGCCTCCGGGAATCTGCGCTATCGGCTGGCGCTGGACAGCGGCGACGAATTTGCCTATCTGGCCAAGCATTTCAACCAAATGGCCCAGGAACTCGAACGCCAGCAGGAAAAATTGCGCAAGGGCCGATCCGTGCTGGAACGCCGCGTCGCCGAACGAACCCAAGAGTTGCGCCAACTGAACGAAGAGTTGCAAAGACTGGACAACGCCCGCCGCGAATTCTTCGCCGACATCTCCCACGAACTGCGCACGCCGATCACGGTAATCCGCGGCGAGGCCGAAGTCACGCTGCGCGGCCGCGAACGCGATCCCGAAGAGTACCAAGACGCGCTGCACCGCATCGTCGAACTGTCCGAACAACTGGGTAAATACGTCAACGATTTGCTATTCATGGCGCGCGCCGAAACCACGATGATGCAGTTCGAATGGGATGGGCTGGACTTCGCCGAATTGATCGGCGGCGCCATCGAGGATTTTAAAGTCATGGCCGAGGAGAATGCCTTGTCGGTATCCCTGCACCTGCCCGATCACCCCGTATGGGTCCGCGGCGACAAACAACGCCTGCGTCAGGTGTTGTTCATCCTCGGCGACAACGCCTGCCGCTATTCCAATCCCGACGGCCATATCGCCGCCGCGCTAGTGGTCGAAAACGGCGAAGCGGTGTTTAGTCTCAGCGACCAAGGCATCGGCATTCCGGCCGGCGACCTCGAGCGCATCTTCGACCGCCACTTTCGTAGCGAAAACGCGTTACACTCCCGCGACGACGGCACCGGCCTAGGCCTGCCGATGGCGAAGTCGATATTGAAGGCCCACGGCGGACGGATCTCGGTCAGCAGTACCGAGAGCGCCGGTTCTACGTTTACGATCGCTCTTCCCTTGTCCAAGCAATCCCCAACTGGCTAGCCATGAACGAAAAAAACCAATATACCCCCTCCCCCGAAAACGGCTATATGCGAATCCTACTGGTCGAAGACGACAAGCGCATCGTCGACTTCGTGCAGCGCGGCTTGAAAGCGGAAGGCTATGCGGTGGAGCGGGCCGGCGGCGGCCAGGAAGCGATATTGCTGGCCGCCGAAGGCGGCTTTCAAGTCATTATTCTCGACCTGGGCCTACCCGACATGAACGGCCGCGAAGTTTGCGAACGGCTGCGCGAAAACGGCGTCGAAACGCCGATTTTGATGCTAACCGCCAAGGATACCGTACAGGATAAAGTCACCGGCCTGCGCGCTGGCGCCGACGATTACATGACCAAGCCCTTCGCTTTTGAAGAATTATTAGCCCGCATCGAGGCCTTGATGCGGCGACGCGGCGGCGAATTGAAAGTGGATGCCAAGGAATTGCGCATCGCCGATCTGACGCTGAACGGCGAGACTCACGAAGTCCGCCGCGGCGACAGCCCGATCGAGCTGACGCCCAAGGAATTTGCATTGTTGGAATGCTTTATGCGCATGCCGGGCAAGGTACTGAGCCGTACCCGGATTCTCGAACAAGTTTGGGGATACAGCGCCGACCCGCTAACCAATGTCGTGGACGTCTATATCCGGCAATTGCGCCGAAAAATCGACGACGACTACGAACCCAAACTGTTGAAGACCGTGCGCGGCTTCGGTTACAAGATGGACGCATCCTAGCCGCGAGACTCGCGCCAGCCCGCCCGGCGCGATTGGATATGCGACACGGGTTGATCCATTGAAGAGTGTTTTCCGTAACTCACGGTCATGACCCCGAGCAACGACAATTCACCGAAACTATGTTAGCTCTACTAAAAACCGCTTTCCGTCATACCGTATGCTTAAAAGACCTTTAGAAAGCATTAGGTAACACCCCGGTAAAGCGAGCCATCCACACAAAAAAAGGGCCGCGCGGCAAAGCCGGCGACCCTTTTCTCCGCCTAACCGTGGCGTTTAACGGCCACCGGCCAAACGGCTTTCCAACTCCGACGCGACCAAAGCGTCATAGTGGCGTTGCAGCATCGAATCGGTTGGACGCGGAAACAGCGTCGCTTCAATTTCGGCTTGCAACTGTGCCAGAAAATGGCGTTTTAAAACCGAATCTTCCGGTACCAAAATACCGGAAAACTCCGTCACGGACTCGCTGACCTTGGCTTTCGCCGCTACCGCCGTTTTGGATTGCGCGAATATCGTGCAGCCCAGCGGCGCAAACGCGCAAACCGCCACCACCAGCATTACCAGGGATACCATCAACACTTCGATCATTTCATCACCTCTACAACTGAGCTTACACCGACGACGAACCGCGTCCCTCGTCCGCCGCAACGCTGAAAATCCGGGACTTTCAAGCCTCTGTTAAGCAATTTAGGTGCCATCAAAATCAAGACGATAAAACCCGCTTATATACAGGGTTTTAACCGATTTCGTCCAGAAATCCGGCGTCGAATTCGAGTGCGGTGTCCAACAACACAACAATTTGCCCATGGATTTGTCGCGCCCGCGACAATTTTCAACAGTCGGCACATGAACGCGAGGCGCTTGCAAAGCGCTTTTCACCGATCTTGAGCGGTACGCCTTCGCCAACTTGGCTTTGCACGATAGAACGCCTTATAAATCCGGCGACTATCGATCATTCCAACTTGAATTGATCTAAATCCAACGAGTTCAAGGAGTAGGATGACGCGCAGATTAATATTCGAGCGCCCGGCCGTTGGCATGCCGTTTACCCGAAAAGGCAAAATGCCAAGATTTTCGGAGCGAGGGTAGGAAATCGAGAGGTAAGCCAACGATCAGGCTTCGGCCGCCAATTTGCGGATAATTTGAGGTCGAAAACAGAGTTGCAGCAACAACAGATTTTGCGCGCGGTGTATCAGCCAGAAACCAAGCAAGAGCGTGGACAGGGCAATTTCCGGTAACCAAACATCGATCAGCGCGGCCGGTATTAGCCATTGCGCCAGCCCTAGCCCCCCGAACATCAGCAATAGCGGTAGTAAATACAGTAACAGCGAAGTCAACACCAAATGACTGTCATCGATCGCGACGACGACCCGATCTCCGGCTTGCAGGGCCAGTTCGGAATCGACGGCGAATTCACGCTTGGGTAATACTTTTGCCAGCGTTGCGGTACCGCACGACTGCTTTTGCAGACAGGCGCCGCAGGCACTGGTTTGCAGGCTTTTGATCCAAGGCCGTCCATCAAGGCCGACTCGGGTCACCACAGCCTGTTCTTCGATCATGGGCCGTTATGCCCAGGCGGAAGAAATCGAATCCAGCCAAGCGGTCAGACGACCTTCGCTCAACTCTTTTTGATTGTCTTCGTCCAGCGCCAAACCGACGAACTGGTCGCCCATCAACGCTTTGGATTTTTTAAACTCGTAACCTTCGGTACTGGTAAAGCCTACGATGTTGGCGCCGGCGTCGGCGAACGCATCGTACAAAAAGCCCAGAGCATCGACGAAGTGGCCGGGATAGCCTTCCTGGTCGCCCAAGCCGTACAGCGCAACGGTTTTGCCGCTGAAATCCGCGCCGGTGACGGTCGGTAGAAATTCTTCCCAGCTTTCGTTGTCGTGACCCGCGCTCATGCCCGGCAATTCGCCTTCGCCATAGGTTGGCGAGCCCAGGATCAATACATCGTAAGCCAGCAGGTCATCGACCGAAGCTTTGTTAATGTTGACCGGCTTGTCCGCGACGTCGCCCAGCTTGCTGGAGATTTGCTTGGCAAACTTGCGGGTGTTGCCGGTATCGGTTCCAAAGAAAATGCCTACTTTTGCCATATGGTTTACTCCTTGTTGACGAAATTAGAGTTGAATTTGCAGCAAGCCCGGATTGGCGGCCGGTTGCTGCGCGGCTTGTTGTTCCGGCGTAAACGTCTTCAGCGTCACCGCGTGCAGACGGCCGGAAGCCAACGGTTCGCTCAGGGTTTCCATGACGCCTTGATGTTGCTTAATCATAGTCTGCCCGGCAAACAGTTCGCTGACGACGACGATACCCAAGTCGCAGCCCTGGCCCTCGATTTCGATTTTGGCGCCGGGATAGGCGCTCAGAATCAAGGCTTCGACTTCGGAATGGGTAATGGTTTGGCTGGCGGCAACCGGATCGGCCGGTGTCACCGCCGCTTGCAGCAACGGTAGCAAGCTGCCGTCGTTGTACATCGATTCCACGATGTCGGCCCCACCGATCAGTTCGCCGTTGATGAATAACTGCGGAAAGGTCGGCCATTTCGAGACCGAAGGCAAACGCTCGCGAATGAACGGCGCTTTCATCACGTTAACGTAGGTAAACGGCACCTTGGTTTCATTCAAGATACCGACCGCTTTCGCCGAAAAACCGCATTCGGGCGCGCTGGGCACGCCTTTCATATAAATAATCACCGGGTTTTCGGCCAATTGTTGCAAGATCTTTTCTTTGGTGGTTTGAGTGCTCATAAATTAAGCCTGATTGAATTGGGAATAAGGACGCCGGCCAAGTGGCCGGCGTCCTTGGCGGTTAGCCCGCCGACGAGCGTTGCAAATCGGGTTCGTCCGGATTGTCGCGCTCGACCACCTGAATTTCCGCTTCGCCGCGGATGACTTCGGCATTGACGATACAGCGAGTCACGTTATCCTTGGATGGCAACTCGAACATGGTTTTACGCAAGACGTGTTCCATGATGCCGCGTAAACCGCGCGCCCCGGTATTGCGGGCGATGGCTTTCTCGGCGATTTCCACCAAGGCGTCTTGGGTCAGCTCCAACTCGACGTCGTCGAAGGCGAACAATTGCTGATATTGCTTGACCAGCGCGTTTTTCGGTTCGGTCAACACCTGAATCAACGCGTCGACGTCCAGCGGTTCCAGCGGCGCCAAAACCGGGAAGCGGCCGATGAATTCCGGAATCAAACCGAAACGTTTCAAATCGTCCGGCTGGGTGGCGTTCAACATCGCTTCCAGGGTCGGCTTGTCGTCGGGATTGCTGACTTCGGCGTGGAAGCCGATCGCGGTTTTCGGCGGTTGCAAGCGTTTTTCGACGTGCTTTTCCAAGCCGGGAAACGCACCGCCAGCGATGAACAGAATATTGCTGGTATCGACCATCACCGAATCGCTGCCGCTGTGGTCCTTACGGCGGCCCTTGGTCGGCACCTTGACTTGCGAGCCTTCCACCAAACGCAGCAGCGCTTGCTGCACGCCTTCGCCGGACACGTCGCGGGTACCGAAGGCTTGCTCGGGACTGCGCGCGATCTTGTCTACTTCGTCGATGTAGACGATACCCCACTCGGCCTTACTGATCTGGCCGTCGGCCACGTCCAGCAAACGTACCAGGATGTTTTCGACGTCGTCGCCGACATAACCGGCCTGAGTCAGCGTCGTCGCGTCGGCCACCGCGAAAGGCACGCCGACGATTTTCGCCAAGGTACTGGCCAACAGGGTTTTACCGGTGCCTGACGGACCTATCATCAAGATGTTGGACTTGCCGATTTCGACTTTCGGATCAGCGTCGCCCAAACCGCCGGTTTTGCTGGTCTCGTGCTTGAGGCGCTTGTAGTGGTTGTAAACGGCGACCGACAGAATTTCCTTGGCCAAGTCTTGCCCGATCACGTATTGATCGAGCATTTTTTTCATTTCTTTGGGCTTGGGCAACGGGCCTTGCATGTCGGCCAGTTCCTTCTTCTTGCCCCAGCTGGAAACCACCTGGCTAGCCAACGTAACACAGGCTTCGCAGATGTAACCTTCGGTGCCCGCGATCATAGGCACCGAGGCTGACGCTTCTATGCCGCAAAACGAACAATGCTTGGGTTCTTTTACCATGTTAAACACTCCTCTTGATTGCGGGCAGACTGGCCAACCAAGTGCGCTGGCAGTTTCTGCGATAACGATCCTGCATGATTTGCTGAATCTTTGGGGTTGCTTTCTTCAACGACAGCGTTTCCGCCGGGATGATTTTTAGGCATTGAATCACGTGAAAGCCCATTTCGGTCTCGACAACATCGCTAAAGCCGCCTTCCTTAAGCGCGAACAAGGCCGCGTCGAGTTCCGGATATAACACACCGGCCGCCACGGTACCCAGCTCTCCGCCTTGCATCGCGGTCGGACATTCCGAATGCTTCAAGGCCAGATCGGCGAATTTATGCGGCTTGCGATGCAGCGTTTCGAGTACCTCGGTCATCCGCTCCAGGGCTTTCTCCCGAGTGTTTTCCGGAAAATCCGGATTGATGCTGATCACGATATGCCGAGCCTTGCGTTGCTCGGGTTTGTGAAATTTCTCGGGATGCGAGTGGTAGAAAATACCGATCTCGACCTCGTTAACCTTCGGCGCCCGCGCCGCGACGCGCTCAAGTACCGTATTGACCCGACATTGCCGATGTAAGGCGCTCCGCAACGCCTGTTCGTCCAGATGATTGGCCTCCAAGGCCGCGATAAAACCGTCTTCGTCCTCGAAACGACCACGCACGTCCTGATAAGCCCTTTCCAGTTCGATATCGGAAATCACCACCCCGGTGGCCTCGTCGGAGCTCAACACCCGGTTCTCGATTTCGAATTCGTTGCGGGCCTGTATCTCGACTTGCTTCAACTGTGGTTGCTCAAGTTCGGCCGGCGCTTTCTTGAACAGGTTCAACGCCGCTCGCAGCAAAGTATAGGGCTCTATTTTGACGTCCGCCGTCTGGTTCATCGTTACTCCTCCGGTTCTCGGAACTTGCTCGGATCGGCCGGTTCCAACACGCTCTCCGGCACTTGCAGGGTTCGGCCGGGAAAGCGCACGTGGTATTGCAAGGGTTCGGTTTCGCGCAGCACCTTCAATATCTCGCCGTCGCTACCCTTGGCGGCGATGACGTTGCCTTGCACGCCCAGGTCTATCGTGCATTTGACCTTGTCGCGAAACTCGAAGCGACTGGGCTTCCAAACCGCGTCTGCCGAGATCAACTCTTCGGCCCGACAACCGACCATGCGGCCGTGGTTCAGGAAATGCACGGTATAAATCACCTGGTCCTGCAAAAAAGTGCCGACTTCGATGACGTTGCCGACACTACCCCGCCGTATCAGCAAGTCGCCGATTTCCATGCCGGGATAGGTGCCATCGTTGCGCACGTTACGGGTGACCCGAACGGCTTCGCCGAATTCGAAGCGTTCTTCGTCGAAGCGTTCTTCTATCATGTTTTTATATCGCCCAGTGATACGAATACGGTTTGCGGTTCCATCATCTTGAAGACTTTGAAAACCTTCTCGGTTTGCGCGTCGGAGCCGACGAAATCGCCATAAGCGCGTTGCAATAGTTTTTTATACACTTCCCGCATCGCGTCTTCGTCTTCCGGCATGCTGCTCTTGGCTTGGCTCAGATAATCGTGGAAACGTTGCAAAATGTGCAGCCGATTAACGTGAACCACGGTCGCGTCGTATTCCAGCCCGAAATACACCAGGAAGTCCTCGGCGGCTTCCATCTCTTCCATTTCTTCTTCAAAACTCATCAGAATTACCTCATCGATAACGGGAAATCGACACCCGGCAGCGCCGCATTGGCGCCAGTCAGGTATACGACCAATAAAATCAATAACATCGTCGAGGTCTGCGCTAAAAACGGATCGGATTTTCGTTTAATCACGGCATTCACCTTCAGGTTGAGTGAGCGAAACAATATCGCCCAGGGTTATTTACTTCCGTCGCGGGGGCTATGCTTACCCGAACACGTCCGGCAACCGAAAAATACCTTCGGCCGCTTCCTGGCGCCGCACCACCAATTCCAACAAGCCTTGCGCGCCGATCCGGTCCTTATCGTCCAAGGCCACCAGTTTTTCGAATATGGCCCGGCTCAACTCGAGATTTTCCAGGCGCATGTTCAAAAATCCGATCGACTTCAACGTAAACAGGTAGAAGCGAACGCGGGTCAATAATTCCTTAGGCGCTTCGGTAACATGGCTACGTTCCAGTGCTCGCCAATCTTCCGGGAAATCGATGCCGGGCCGAATCAAGGCCAGCGCCCGCTCCGAAATGATCAAGGCTTCCGCCAAGCGGTGCTGGTAATAGTAGAAACGATTCAACGAGACCAAAACGTTCAATGACTCGGGCGCCCTCAGGAAGGCTTGCAATAGCGGCAACTCCGCATCGCCGTTGGCATAGCGCTCGGACGCATATTTGATCAAATCCTGCACTTCCTGAGAGTCATCCTGCTCGTAATACAAATCCTGAGCGTCGAACTGTAACAAATCCATTATTTGCCACCCGCTGCGGTTCGCAGTTTGACCGGCGATTCTTCGCCGTGGCAAACCCCTTCCGCCTCGCAACTACCGCAGGTTTCCTCGGCCACCACGAAACGTTTCTGATTGTTTTCCAGCTCGTCCAAACGCTCAACCAGACAATTGATCGCTTTACCGACCGGATCGGGGACCAGGTGGTGATCCAGATCGATACCGCGCGGATCTTGAATCTTGACGCCTTTCTGCTGAATGATCCGGCCGGGAATCCCAATCACGGTACAGCAGGCCGGTACGTCCTTGATGACCACCGAGTTGGCGCCCACCCGGACATTGTTACCGAGCGTGATCGCGCCGAGTATTTTGGCGCCGGCTCCAATTAGTACGTTGTCGCCGAGCGTCGGGTGGCGTTTTTCCTTGTTCCAAGTGGTACCGCCCAAGGTCACGCCGTGGTACATCGTCACGTCGTTACCAATTTCGGCGGTCTCGCCAATCACGACGCAAGCGCCATGATCGATGAAAAAGCGCTTACCTATCGTGGCGCCCGGATGGATATCGACGTTGGTCAGCCAGCGGGCGAACGCAGCCAACAATCGGGCCGTCAACTTCCAGTCGGCCAACCATAAACGGTGAGTGACCCGGTATAGCAATACCGCGTGCACGCCGGGATAGGCCAACAAGACTTCCAACCAACCGCGGGCGGCGGGATCGCGAGCGAATACGCAGGCCACGTCTTCCCGCCAATCCCGCCATAAGCCGGGTGTGGCAGCGATGCGGGAGGGCGAGAAGAACATCATTTTGCTAAGCTCCAAGTCGTTTTACCCGGCATTGGCACGCCCGGCACCCGGAAAAAGGTCCCCGGATAACGATCGTCCGGCGCTTCGTCCCGCGGCAAATTGCTAATCGGCGCTTCCACTTTACCGTTGACCGGCACGGCTGATTTTTGACGCTTGCTACTCATCGGACACCTCGCTTATAGGCTATGTAAAAACTGATTCAGATCGGCCGATTGCGGCGCGCGTTTGTTGACGCTGACGAATTGCCGGATCATCGGTAGCAGACGGCCGGCCTGCCAGCGGTTAATCTGGATACCGAGTTGCCGGTAGGCGTGGACGACGCCTTGGCTGCCGGAATGCTTGCCCAGCACCAATTGATGACTGCGGCCGACCAGCGCCGGATCAACACCTTGATAGTTCGCGGGATCTTTCAACAAACCATCGACATGGATGCCGGCTTCGTGACTGAACACGTCGCGACCGATCAGGCTTTTGCGACTGCCTATCGTGTCGCCCGACGCGGTCGCCACTCGATGAGACAAGGCCGGAAAATTGCGTAAATCGACGCCGGACTCGATACCATACAGTTGCTTCAAGCCGACCACGACTTCCTCCAGCGCGGCATTGCCGGCGCGTTCGCCCAAACCGTTGACGGTGGTATTTACGTGAGTCGCTCCGGCTAGCGCGGCGGCCAAGGTGTTGGCGGTCGCCAAACCCAGATCGTCGTGGGCATGCATTTCGATGTCCATGTCGGTAACGGCCCGCAGCTTGCGAATCGCGTCGTGAACGCCGAACGGCTCCATCACGCCGACGGTATCGGCGAACCGGATTCGGCAAGCACCGGCGGCTTGCGCCGTTTCGGCCATTTGCGCCAGGAAATCGCTATCGGCGCGGGAAGCATCCTCGGCACCGACGCAAACTCGCATGCCGGCATCCAGCGCCGCCTTGACGCAACGATCTATCGTTGCCAACACCCAGGCGCGGCTTTGTTTCAGTTTGTGCTGAATGTGCTGGTCTGAAGCCGAAATCGACAAATCGACGGTATCGACACCCAAGCCCAAACAGTGTTGTAAATCTTCCTGACGCATCCTCGACCACACCAGCAAATGACTGGACAAGCCCAACGCGCCAATGGCTTTGATCTCTTCCCGCTCTTGCTCGCCCATCGCCGGAATGCCGATTTCCAACTCGGGCACGCCTAGTTCGGCCAGTTGTTTGGCGATATTCAGCTTTTCGTCCAGCGAGAACACGACACCGGCCGACTGTTCGCCGTCGCGGAGCGTGGTATCGTCGATTACGATGGAACGAGCGGGAAATGTCATGCTGGAACCTCGATACAAATCAGCAACAATTCGGTGATTTGGGCTTAACCTCACCCTTGCTAGGCTTAAAGCAAAACACTTGCCAAGTGCGTAAATCCAGGGATTTTGCGGACTTCCCCGGCCGCTTGGCGCAACACCGACATGACAAGCCGGCCGGCGGCGAGAAATTTGTCGCAAACCTTACAAATGCCCCGCAACGGCTTTCCGCCCACTCTCTACATTGCCCGCGGACCAAGCAAATGCCCTACAATCTCCGGCTTTGCGGCCGCGAGGCCGACACACTCCGCCACCCTCGACTCCGCATCGCCCATGACTCACCAGCCCCGTAAACGCTTTGGCCAAAACTTCTTGCACGATTCCGCGATCATCAACAATATCTTGGCGCACGCCCACCCGGCAGCCGGCGAGCACTGGGTCGAGATCGGTCCCGGCTTGGGCGCGCTGACCAAACCCTTGCTGGACAGCGGCATCCGGCTCGACGTCGTCGAACTGGACCGCGATCTGGTCGCCCGCCTGCAAAAACAATACGCCGGCCGCGCCGAACTGACGATACACAGCGCCGACGCCCTGACTTTCGACTTCGCCGCGCTCGCCCAACCCGGCGAGAAGTTGCGCGTCATCGGCAATCTGCCCTACAACATCTCGACGCCGCTGATGTTCCATTTAGTGGAAAACACCCGTTGTATCGAAGACATGCATTTCATGCTGCAGAAGGAAGTCGTCGAGCGGATCTGCGCCGAGCCGGGCGGAAAACAATACGGCCGCCTCAGCGTGATGATGCAGTATTTCTGCGAAACCGAAGCGTTATTCGACGTCCCGCCGGAAAGTTTCGATCCGGCACCCAAAGTGATGTCGGCCATCGTCCGACTGGCGCCGCACGCACAAGCTCCGGTCGACGTCGCGAACTTCCGCAATTTCTCGCAACTGGTCGGCCAGGCCTTTACCCAACGTCGCAAAACCATTCGCAACTCGTTGAAGGGCTTAGTCGGCCCCGAACTGTTCGAGCGACTGGGCATCGACGCCAATTTACGCGCCGAGTCGATCTCGCTGGCCGAGTTCGCGCGACTGGCCAACCATGCCGATTTCCAAGCAGAAAATCCTTGACAAGTTTTTAACGGCAAGCCCAGTCAATTGCGATAAAATGCCGGGTTTTTTAACGGCGGACTCGCGCCACGCCGAAACCGTCAATCCTTTCCATCTTTTCCCAGGCAAGACCCGCCTGATTCATGCTCCGGAGTCATAGCTATGCGTATCATCCTGTTAGGTAGTCCAGGTTCAGGTAAAGGCACCCAGGCCCAGTTCATCACCGAGAAATATGCGATTCCGCAAATCTCGACCGGTGACATGTTGCGCGCCGCGGTCCGCGAAGGTACGCCGCTAGGTCTGGAAGCTAAAAAAGTGATGGACGCCGGCGGTCTGGTCTCCGACGACATCATTTTGGGACTAATCAAGGAGCGCATCGCCCAAGCTGACTGCGCCAACGGCTTTCTGCTGGACGGCTTCCCACGCACTATCGCTCAAGCCGAAGGGCTGGCGAACATGGGTGTTGAGCTGGATTACGTGGTCGAAATCGCCGTCGACGACGAGGAAATCATCAAACGCATGAGCGGCCGCCGCGTGCACCCGGCCTCGGGCCGCAGTTACCACGTCGTGTTCAATCCGCCGAAAGCCGAAGGCATCGACGACCTTACCGGCGAAGCGCTGATCCAACGCGACGACGACCGGGAAGACACGGTGCGCAAGCGCCTATGCGTCTACCACGAACAAACCAAGCCGCTGGTCGGCTTTTATTCTGCGCCGGGACAATCCGCCAAATTCGCGTCGATTGCCGGCGTCGGTTCGGTGCAAGACATCACCGACAAATTGTTCGCTGCATTGGCGTAGGGTACGCACCGCGTACCTTCCAGCTTGAATTCGGTACGCATTGCGTACCCTACAGATAAAAGAGAACCCGCGATGGCAGGTAAAACCTTATACGACAAACTCTGGGACGATCACGTCGTTCACACCGAAGACGATGGCTCGTGCCTGATCTATATAGACCGGCAATTGCTGCACGAAGTGACTTCGCCGCAAGCCTTCGACGGTTTGCGCCTGTCCGGCCGTAAGCCTTGGCGCATCGCCCGCAACCTGGCGGTCGCCGACCACAACGTGCCGACCAGCGACCGCCACCATGGCATCGCCGATCCGGTATCGCGCTTGCAGGTCGAAACCCTGGACCGAAACTGCGCCGAATTCGGCATCACCGAATTCGACATGAACGACTTGCGTCAAGGCATCGTCCACGTCATCGGCCCCGAGCAAGGCGCGACGCTGCCCGGCATGACCGTGGTTTGCGGCGACTCGCACACCTCGACCCACGGCGCCTCGGCGGCGCTGGCCTTTGGCATCGGCACCTCCGAAGTCGAACACGCGCTGGCGACCCAATGCCTGGTGCAAAAGAAAGCCAAGAACATGCTGATTAAAGTGAACGGCCAAGCCGGTCCGGGCGTCACCGCCAAGGACATCGTGCTGGCCATTATCGGTCGGATCGGCACCGCCGGCGGCACCGGTTACACGATAGAATTCGGCGGCGATGCGATCCGCGCGCTGAGTATGGAAGGCCGCATGACAGTCTGCAATATGGCGATCGAGGCCGGCGCCCGCGCCGGACTGGTGGCGGTCGACGATGTGACTATCGACTATTACCACGGTCGCCCCTACTCGCCCCAAGGCGATGACTGGCACATGGCGGTGCGCTACTGGCAAAACCTGCATTCCGACGCCGACGCCAAATTCGACAAAATCGTCGAATTGAACGTCGCCGACATCAAACCCCAAGTCACCTGGGGCACCTCGCCGGAAATGGTGGTGGCGGTCGATGCCGCCGTACCCGACCCAGCCGCCGAGAGCGATCCGGTCAAACGCGAAGGCATGTTGCGCGCCTTGCAATACATGGGCTTGCGGGCCAATCAAAAAATTACCGACATCCCGGTCGATCGGGTCTTCATCGGTTCCTGCACCAACTCGCGCATCGAAGACCTGCGCGCCGCCGCCGCGGTCATTAACGGCCGCCGCAAGGCCGATTCGGTCAAGCAAGTGCTGATCGTGCCCGGCTCCGGCCTGGTCAAACAGCAAGCCGAAGCCGAAGGCTTGGACAAGCTCTTTACCGCCGCCGGCTTCGAATGGCGCGAGCCCGGCTGCTCGATGTGCCTGGCGATGAATGCCGACCGCCTGGAAGCCGGCGAACATTGCGCCTCGACTTCGAACCGCAACTTCGAAGGCCGCCAAGGCTACGGCGGCCGCACCCACTTGGTCAGCCCGGCGATGGCTGCCGCTGCCGCGATCGCCGGCCATTTCGTCAATATCGCGGAGGAACGCTAATCATGCAGGCCTTTACCACCTTAACAGCATTGGTCGCGCCGCTGGACAGGGCCAACGTCGATACCGACGCAATCATTCCCAAGCAATTTTTGAAATCGATCCGCCGCGCCGGCTTCGGCCCCTACTTGTTCGACGAATGGCGTTATCTGGATCGCGGCGAACCGGAGATGGATTGCAGCCAGCGTCCGCTGAATCCGGATTTCGTACTGAACCAGCCGCAATATCAAGGCGCGCAAATCCTGCTGACCCGCGAGAATTTCGGCTGCGGCTCATCGCGCGAACACGCGCCATGGGCCTTGGAAGATTACGGTTTCCGGGCCATCATCGCACCCAGCTTTGCCGATATTTTCTTCAATAATTGCTTCAAGAACGGCGTCCTGCCCATCGTATTGCCGGCGGAAACGGTTGACCGTTTGTTCAAGGAAATTGCGGACGGCTACCGATTGACCATTGATTTGCACGAGCAAACCATCACCACGCCCGGCGGCGCGACGATCGCGTTCAGCGTGGATGAAAACCGCCGTTTCCGCTTGTTGAACGGCTTGGACGATATTGGTTTGACCTTGCAGCATGCCGACAAAATCAAAGCCTACGAGGTCGAACGCGCCAAACGCGCTCCGTGGCTGTTTCAGAACGCTTCAGTTTAGATAGGTAGATAGATGACTAAAAAAATCGCAGTATTGCCCGGCGACGGCATAGGCCCGGAAATTGTTGCCGAAGCGGTGAAAGTGCTGAGCTTTCTGAACGCCGACATGGGTTTGGGCTTGAGTTTTGAAAATGCGCTAGTCGGTGGCGCCGCCTACGACGCCTTCGGCACGCCGCTGCCCCAGCAAACCCTGAACCTGTGCAAAAATGCCGATGCGGTGCTGCTCGGAGCGGTCGGCGGGCCGAAATGGGAGCCGTTGGCTCACGCGGTGCGCCCGGAGCGCGGCCTGCTCGGCATTCGTTCGGAACTGAATCTGTTCTCGAATTTGCGGCCGGCGATTCTCTATCCGCAACTGGTCGATGCCTCGACGCTGAAGCCGGAAGTGGTGTCCGGCCTGGACATCATGATCGTCCGCGAGCTGACCGGCGGCATCTATTTCGGCCAGCCGCGCGGGGTGCATGTCGCCGAAAACGGCGAGAAAGTCGGCATCAATACCAAAATCTACAGCGAATCGGAAATCCGCCGTATTGCCCATTCGGCCTTCAAGATCGCCCAAAAACGTAACAAGAAGTTGTGTTCGGTGGATAAGGCCAACGTGTTGGAAGTCACCGAACTGTGGCGCGGAGTGATGACCGAAGTCGGTAAGGACTATCCGGACGTGGCGCTGAGCCACATGTACGTCGATAACGCGGCCATGCAATTGGTGCGCGCGCCCAAGCAGTTCGACGTGTTGGTCACCACCAATATGTTCGGCGACATTCTGTCCGATATCGCCGCGATGCTGACCGGCTCGATCGGCATGCTGCCGTCGGCCTCGTTGGACGCCAATGCCAAGGGCATGTACGAACCGATCCACGGCTCGGCGCCCGACATCGCGGGCCAGGGCATCGCCAATCCGCTGGCGACGATATTGTCGGTGGCGATGATGCTGCGCTACACCTTCAATCGCAACGATGCCGCGGAGCGCATCGAGCGAGCGGTCAATAGTGCGTTGGACAGCGGCGTCCGCACCGCCGACATCTACTCGGAAGGCATGACCAAGGTCAGTACCTCCGGCATGGGCGACGCCGTCCTCGGCGCGTTGAAAGGAGCTTAAGACCATGGCAAAAACCTATGATGTTGCCGTCGTCGGCGCCACCGGCGCGGTCGGCGAGACGATGATAGAAATCCTGGAACAGCGCAATTTTCCGGTCGGAAAAGTCTATGCGCTGGCCAGCGAACGCTCCGCCGGCAAGCGCATTCCGTTCAAGGGCGGCTCGCTGGTCGTCGAAGATCTGGCGACTTTCGATTTTTCCAAAGTCCAAATCGGCCTGTTCTCGCCGGGCGCCTCGATATCGGCGGAATACGCGCCGAAGGCGGCCGCCGCGGGCTGCGTGGTCATCGACAACACTTCGCAATTTCGCTACGACGACGACATTCCGTTGGTCGTGCCCGAGGTCAATCCGGAGAAAGTCGCCGATTACAAAAATCGCGGCATCATTGCCAATCCGAACTGTTCGACGATACAAATGCTGGTGGCCTTGAAACCGATCCACGACGCGGTCGGTATCAGCCGCATCAACGTCGCGACCTACCAGGCCGTGTCCGGTACCGGCAAGGAAGCGATCGAGGAGCTGGCAACGCAAACCGCTAACCTGCTCAACGCCAAGCCGATCGAACCCAAGGTTTACCCCAAGCAAATTGCCTTCAACGTGTTGCCGCAAATCGACGTGTTCATGGACAACGGCTACACCAAGGAAGAAATGAAAATGGTCTGGGAAACCCGCAAAATCATGGGGGACGACAGTATTCTGGTCAACCCGACGGCGGTGCGGGTACCGGTGTTCTTCGGCCATTCCGAAGCCGTGCACATCGAGACCAAGCAAAAGATCAGCGCGGAGCAAGTACGCGAACTGCTGAGCAAGGCTCCTGGCGTGACCCTGTTGGACGAACGGGCGAACGGCGGCTATCCGACTGCGGTAACCGAGTCGGCCGGCAACGACGATGTGTTCGTCGGGCGCATCCGCGAGGACATTTCCCACCCGACGGGAATCGACCTGTGGGTGGTCGGCGACAATGTCCGGAAAGGTGCCGCGCTTAACAGTGTGCAGATCGCCGAGGTTCTGGTAAAAAGTTACATCTAGGCTAACCTTAGCCCATGTCCAACCTGCGATTCCGCCAGTACCGAGGTATATACCAGTGAAGGAAAGCAATGTGCGCCATTTTACTAAGACTTTAGCGGTTGTTTCCCTGCTGGCCCCCGTCAGCGGTCAATCGCTGGGCATTGGCGACATACAATTGCACTCTTCGCTGAACCAAAACCTGAATGCGCAAATCCGCCTAAGCGTCGCCGACGGCGAGAACCCTAGCGACGTCTCGGTCAGATTGGCGCCGCCGGAAAAGTTCGATCAGGCCGGCGTACCTTGGAATTACTTCCTGTCCAAGCTTCGTTTAGAACCGGTGGTACAGGCCGACGGCGGCATCCTGGTCAAAGTCACAACCCGAGAAGTCGTCACCGAACCTTTTCTGGATTTCCTGCTTGAAGTCACTTGGCCGCAAGGCAGTATGACGCGAGAGTTCACACTGCTGATCGATCCGCCCACCAGCTATAATCAAGCGGTCCTTCCGGCAGTCGATGCGACGCCCTTCAGCGCCGAACCGCTGGAACCCGTGCAACGACCAATACGTAGCGCGCCGCGAAAGGCGATCCGCAATGCCGCCCCCCCCGAACCGACTCAACCCATCTCGACCGACGGCGAGTTCGGCCCGGTGCAACGTTCCGACACCTTGTGGAGCATCGCGACGCAACTCAGTGAAGAACGCGGCGTATCGGCGCAACAGATGCTCAATGCTTTGTACAAAGCGAACCCCGGCGCTTTCAACGGCAATATCAATTCGCTGAAGGAAGGCGCGGTTCTGAAAATTCCGGCGGCCGACGGCATGGCGCAAGCCCAAGCGAAACCGCCGCGCGCCGAAACCGCGAAATCCAGCGCCCGCAAGCCGGCCGAAGCCACGACCGCCAAACCGCTGGAACTGGTGGCACCTGCCGAGTCGAAAATTCCGGAACACGCGGTAGTCGCCAACCAAGCCAAGACCGCCGAAAAAACCGCGCAAACGGGTATTGGCGGCACTTCGGATCAGACCGGCGACGGCAAGGCGCTGGAACTGCAGGCCCGAATTGAAAAGCTGGAACAACAACTAGGCATGATGCAACAGTTGTTGGCATTAAAGGATCAACAACTCGCCACCTTGCAAAACAACAAACCGGCCCAGACGCCAGCGGATTCCGCCGTGCCGCCGCCCCAACCGCAACCCGCGCCTAGCCAACAAGCGTCCGCGACTCCGACTCAGCCGCCGGTCGCCGCTCCCGAGCCTCCTCCCGCGCCCGCCGTGACCACGCCAGCGCCGGTAGCCGAGGTCGCGCAGCCGGCGCCGGCCCAAGCAGAGCCCGCCAAACCGCGAAAACGGCCGCCACCGCCCGTTGTAGTACCGCCGCCCGTCGAGGAACCGAGTTTCTTCGACTCCGATTTATATTACTGGGGCGTCGGCGGCCTGGGCACCGGCATGCTGGGTCTGCTCGGCTGGCTGCTATGGCGTAAGCGGAAAATCGACGAACGTACCAACACCGAAAGCATGTTCGCATCGGCCAGCCAAATCCGGATGCCGGACACCGAAAGCAGCCTGTCGGTGCCGGTCATGGACATCAGCAGCACCGACGATTACGACGTCGGTACCGTTGGCGAAAGCTCGTTTATCAGCGACTTCACGCCTAGCGATTTCGACGCATTCGATACCGATCAAAACGAAATCGACCCGATTTCGGAAGCCGATGTCTATCTCGCTTACGGCCGCTACCAACAAGCCGAAGAATTGATGCGCACCGCGATCAGCGAACAACCGCACCGCGATGAATGTAAACTGAAGCTGCTGGAAATTTTTTACGCCAGCGAGAACAGAAGCGGATTCGTGCAATTTGTCGAAGAGCTCGCCGCGGCCGGCAAAACCGCCGACAAGACCTTTTGGAACAAGGTCAGCGACATGGCGATGGAAATCGCTCCCGATCTGCCGCTATTCGGTGGAAGCGGCGTCGCGGCGCCCGCTCCGGTCGAAACCGTCAAACCGGCACCGGTCGCCGTGCAAAGCGCCGAGACCGAGTTTTCGCTGGACGACGACTTCGCCGAATTGGATTTGGATCTCAACGCCAGTTTAAGCGACGGCCTGGATTTCGACTTAAACGATCTGACCTCCGCATCATCCTCGACTAACGATGACCTGGAAAGTCTGGATTTCGAAATCGGCACGGTCCAATCGGCCGCCCGCAAGTCCGACGCCATCGTTTCGACGCCTGATTCTCTAGACTTCGATCTGGCCGCCTTTGCCGCGGACAGCAAAGCCGTTACCGAAGCGGTCACGCCGACAACGGCTCGCGCGGAACCTGAAATCGAGAGCTTTGAGTTCTCTTTGACCGCTCCGGAAACGCCGACCGAGCTACCCCAGGACGAACCGGCTAGCGCTAAGCAGCTCGCGACCGATACCGACGATCTGGAAAGTTTCGACTTCAACTTCGATGTCGAGCAAGCGCCCCTCCCTAAACAGTCCCACAGAACACCGGAACCCACGCCGGCCGGCACGGAGCTGGAACTAGAGTCGTTCGACCTTTCGGGCCTGGAAATTCCCGCGGACAAAGCCGCCGATCCGAAACAGACGGCAAGTTCCACGGTGCCGGACAGCTTCGATTTCGACTTTGAACTGGATTTTTCCGAACCCGCCAAACCGAAACCCAAGGACACGTCGCCAACCATTGAAACCCTAGAACTGGATAGTTTCGATTTTTCCGGTTTTGAGGATAACGCTAAAACTACCAGCACCAGCGAATCGCCCGGTTTGACGACCAGCGACGATGAGTTCGATTTCAATTTCGACTTCGACGCGCCGATCGTACCGACCAGCGCGGACGGCACACCCGACTTAGGCGTTGCCGACCTGACCGATATGGACGAATTCGAGACCAAGATCGATCTGGCCAAAGCCTACATCGACATGGGCGATACCGAAACCGCGAAATCCATCGCCAACGATGTCCTCGAAAAGGGTTCCAAGCAACAGCAAGCCGCCGCTCAAGCCCTACTGGACGAACTGAAATAAGGGTCTTGGTTTAGTCGGCAATCAAGCCTTGCATAACGGCGGCTTTGTTCGCCGTTAGCCATGTCATTCTGACTTGAAATGCTCGAAAACTCGCCGGAACCAACCGTGAATCACGTTTGATAGCCGTTTCCAACGCCTCCACTAGCGCCCGGCAATCGGCGAACTCGAAAAAGCAAAACGTGCCGTGCAAATTATGCACGATCTTCCAGGCCTCTTCGTCGCGCCCCTGCTGCAGCGCGTCATCTATGCCGGCAACTTGGCCGGGCAATTCCGCGAAAAACTGTTCCAACAAATTAAACGTCAGGCGGCGGTTGTCGCCGGTTTTACGCAACAGACAAGCGCCGTATTCACCGGGCCTCTCGGGCTCCAACCATCGGTCCAGGACTTGCCGCAAGTGCTCCAGCCGGATAGGTTTTACCAAATAATCGTCAAATCCGGCCGCCATCGCGGCCTGACGTTGGTCCTCGCCGGCATGAGCGGTCACCGCTACGGCCGGAACACCGCTCCAGCTCACTTCGCTAGTACGCAATTTGTCGATCAACGCCAGACCGTCGAGTCCCGGCATATTCACATCCAGGAATACGATGCGGAATTCGGTCTGTCGCAACGTGTGCCAAGCTTGCAAACCGTCGCTGGCTTCGTGGATATTGCCCGTCCAATTTTCCAGTTGTTCGCGCAACAACCAGCGATTGAGGTCGTTGTCGTCGGCAATCAACACCGAGAAGTTTTGCACCACCACTGCCACCTTTTTTCTTCGCGCCGATCTTTCCGCCGGCAATAAAAAACCCCGGCTTCCTGCGAAGACCGGGGTTGATTTAGCGTGAGCTAAACGGCACGATTACATCATGCCGCCCATGCCGCCCATGCCGCCCATGTCAGGCATTGCCGGAGCTTTGTTGTCGGCCGGCGCGTCGGCGATCATTACTTCGGTGGTAATCATCAGACCAGCCACGGATGCGGCGTTTTGCAACGCGGAGCGGGTGACTTTCGCGGGGTCCAAAATACCCATCGCGATCATGTCGCCGTATTCGCCGGTTGCCGCGTTGTAACCGAAGTTACCGCTGCCTTTTTTGACTTCGTTCAGTACCACGGACGCTTCATCGCCGGCGTTGGTGACGATTTGGCGCAAAGGTTCTTCCATCGCGCGGCGCAGGATGCTAATACCTACGTCTTGATCGTGGTTGATACCTTTCAGGCCGTCCAACGCGGACAAGGCGCGGATCAACGCGGTACCGCCACCGGCCACGACGCCCTCTTCAACCGCGGCGCGGGTTGAATGCAACGCATCCTCCACGCGGGCTTTCTTCTCTTTCATTTCCACTTCGGTCGCGGCGCCGACTTTAATGACCGCTACGCCGCCAGCCAGTTTGGCCAGACGTTCTTGCAGTTTTTCACGATCATAATCGGAAGTCGCTTCGTCGGCTTGCGCGCGAATTTGCGCGACGCGGCCTTTGATTTGGCTTTCGTCACCGGCACCATCGATGATAGTGGTGTTTTCTTTATTGATTTGGACGCGTTTCGCGGTACCCAATTGGCTGATGTCGGCTTTTTCCAGAGACAAACCGACTTCTTCCGAAATCACGACGCCACCGGTCAGAACCGCGATGTCTTCCAGCATGGCTTTACGACGGTCGCCAAAGCCAGGGGCTTTCACTGCCGCGACTTTCACGATACCGCGCATGTTGTTGACCACCAACGTCGCCAAGGCTTCGCCTTCGACGTCTTCGGCGATGATCAGCAAGGAACGGCCTGATTTGGCCACGCCTTCCAGAATCGGCAACATTTCGCGGATGTTGGAGATTTTTTTGTCGTACAACAACACGAAAGGATCGTCCAGTTCGACGCTCATGCTTTCTTGCTTGTTGATGAAGTACGGTGACAAATAACCGCGATCGAATTGCATGCCTTCGACGACATCCAGTTCGTTGTTCAAACCGGTACCTTCCTCGACGGTAATAACGCCTTCCTTACCGACTTTTTCCATCGCTTCGGCGATGATCGCGCCGACGGACTCGTCGGAGTTGGCCGAGATGGTGCCGACTTGTGCAATCGCTTTGCTGTCGCTGCAAGGGATGGCCGCTTTCTCGATTGAAGCAACGGCGGCGGTTACCGCGCTGTCGATACCGCGTTTCAGATCCATCGGATTCATGCCGGCGGCAACCGATTTCAGGCCTTCGTTAACGATGGCTTGCGCCAGTACGGTGGCGGTGGTGGTACCGTCGCCGGCGACGTCGGAGGTTTTGGACGCCACTTCTTTGACCATTTGCGCGCCCATGTTTTCGAATTTGTCTTTCAATTCGATTTCTTTCGCGACTGATACGCCGTCCTTGGTGATGGTCGGGGCACCGAAGCTTTTGTCAAGAACCGCGTTACGGCCTTTAGGACCCAGGGTGACTTTTACCGCGTTGGCCAAAATATTAACGCCCGCAACCATCAATGCACGGGCATCGCCACCAAATTTTACGTCTTTTGCTGCCATTTCTTAATTCCTAAAAATGAGTTTGAAATCAATGTGGTGTGTTAGGCAATCCGGGATTAACCCAGGATACCCATGATGTCTTCTTCGCGCATGACGATGTATTGCTCGCCGTCGACTTTCACTTCGGTACCGGAATATTTACCGAACAGCACCTTATCGCCAACTTTAACCGCCATTGGGCGCACTTGACCGTTATCGAGCGGTTTGCCGGCACCTACCGCCAACACCTCACCCTCGCTCGGTTTTTCGGCCGCGGAACCGGGCAACACGATGCCGCCGGCGGTTTTGGTTTCTTCTTCCACGCGTTTAACGACTACACGGTCATGTAACGGACGAATGTTCATCAAGGTCTCCTCAATATGGATAAAGTTAAAGTTACAAGTTAAGAAACGTTTTAAAACTCAGCCCCGGCGATCCGAAGGACCGGCTTTTAAACCGCATCCGAGTTATTAGCACTCTCTATCGACGAGTGCTAATAATATCCCGCTTTTGCACTCTGTCAAGCTCTTTGGCATCATCTGGTCCTTGCCGACAGCCTTACAAGATATGAACGACGAACAATTACTCCGCTACAGCCGTCAGATCATGCTGCCGCAGGTCGACATCGCCGGCCAACAAAAACTACTGTCCGCCTCGGTGCTGATCGTCGGTGCGGGCGGGCTTGGCTCGCCGGCCGCGATGTATCTGGCCGCCGCCGGCGTCGGCAAACTGGTGGTTTACGACGACGACCAAGTGGACTTGAGCAATTTACAGCGCCAGATCGCTCACGACACCGCCGATATAGGGTTGGATAAAGTGATTTCAACCCGAGCGACCTTGAAAAAGATCAATCCGGGGGTCTCGGTAGAGGCCCACAAGGCAAAACTGGCGGGAGACACTCTGACGCGCGAAGTTGCCGAAGCCGACTTGGTACTGGATTGCAGCGATAACTTTCCGACCCGTTTCGCGATCAACCGCGCCTGCGTAACGGCCTGCAAACCGCTGGTGTCCGGCGCGGCCATCCGTTTCGAAGGTCAAATCAGCGTATTTACACCGGGCCGGGACGACAGTCCGTGTTATAACTGTTTGTACCAAAACGACGGCGAGGAATTGCAAAACTGCGCCAGAAACGGCGTGATAGCGCCAATCACCGGCATCGTTGGCAGCATGCAGGCGCTGGAAGCGATAAAGCTGCTAGTCGGCTGCGGCAAGCCGTTGACGGGCCGATTACTACTATTGGACGGTTTAACGATGGAATGGCATGGCATGCGCCTAAAACGCAACCCGGCTTGCCCAACCTGCGGCAGCGTTTCACACCGATAGTCGCAAAAAAGCCGGGTTGCCCCGGCTTTTTCGATGCGCCTAACACTTATTTGCCGATTTTATGCCTGACCATTTCAATGATTCTGGCAACGTTGTTCAACAACGCCGACTCGCTATCGCCATGCGGCTCGATGTCGCCGAAAGGCTCGCCGTTTTTCATCGTATACATGTAAATAAAGTACCCTAGCGGCGCGAATGCGAACACGGCAATGATCAACATCAGCACCATCAGCTCGATGACTCCACCCATAACTACCTCCGATTGTTTTGTTTTTATTTTTCTAAAATAAGGCCTTAGGCCTCGATTCGGACTATAACCCTATAATTACCGGGGAACAAGCGCAAATTTTCGCCAGCCTCAAGGAAGCCGATGCCCATTAGAAAACGACCCGCCAAAGCCGGTTCACCCTCCGCCGAAAAAACCGTTTGGCACGCCGTCGCCGAAGATCGACTGCTCCGCGAATTGCGCGTCAACATCGGTCAGGGCCTGGCGGCCGAGGAAGTCGAAAAACGCCTAGCCGATTACGGGGCTAACCGATTAACGCCGCGTCGCGGCAAGGGACCGGTCCAGCTATTTTTGTCGCAATTTCACCAACCGTTAGTCTACATCCTATTGCTGTCCGGAGCGGTTACCGCATTCCTGGAAGAATGGGTGGACAGCAGCGTCATCTTCGGTGTGGTAGTGGTCAACGCACTGATCGGCTTTGTTCAGGAATACAACGCGATCCGAGCCATCGACGCCCTGGCGCGCGCGTTAAGCGTTGGCGCCACGGTGTTGCGCGACGGCCAGCGCCGCGCCGTCGCCGCGCCGGAATTAGTACCCGGCGACATCGTCGTGTTGCAGTCCGGCGACAAGGTGCCGGCCGACCTGCGCCTACTACGCATCCGCGATCTGCAAATCGACGAATCGGCCCTGACCGGCGAATCGGTGCCGATCGAAAAACGCCAGATGACGCTGGCCGACGAAACCGCGCTAGCCGACCGCGCTAACATGGCGTATTCGTCAACGCTGGTCACGTTCGGCAGTGGCGTCGGCGTCGTCGTCGAAACCGGCGACCGTACCGAAATTGGCCGAATCAACCGGATGATCGCCAGCGCCACCGAGCTGGATACGCCGCTGACCCAAAAAATGAGTGAATTCAGCCAATGGCTGTTGTGGGTCATCGTCGGCTGCGCGGTGCTGACCTTTGCGGTCGGCGTCTGGCGCGGCGAATCGATGCTGCAGATGTTCATGGCCTCGGTCGCGCTGGCGGTCGGCGCGATACCGGAAGGCTTGCCGGCCGCGATTACGATCACGTTGGCGATCGGCGTATCGCGGATGGCCAAGCGCAACGCCATCGTCCGCAAATTGCCGGCTGTCGAAACCTTGGGCAGCACCACCGTCATCTGTTCCGACAAAACCGGCACGCTGACCCAAAACCAGATGACGGTACAAGCGATATACGCCGGCGGCGATTATTTCCAAGTCGGCGGCTCCGGCTACACGCCGGACGGCGAGTTTCGCCACAACGGCCAAGCGATAGACTACCTAAGCTATCCGACACTAATGGAATGCCTGAAGGCCGGCTTATTGTGCAACGACGCCCGTCTGATCGCCGAATCCAACCACTGGCGCATCGAAGGCGACCCCACCGAAGGCGCGCTGCTGGTGGCCGCACGCAAGGCCGGTCTGCGCCATGCCGCCGTCAGCACCGCCCATCCCCGCCTGGACGCGATCCCGTTCGAATCGCAACACCAATTCATGGCAACGCTGAACCATGACCCGACGACCGACAGCCGGCGGATCTATGTAAAAGGCGCCTTGGAAAGCGTGCTGGCCCGCTGCGACAGCGCATTGGACCCCCATATGCAGCCGGTCGCGCTCAACAAGGAGCGCCTGATTCGCCAACTGGAAGAGATGGCCGAACAGGGCCTGAGGGTATTGGCCTTCGCCCGCCGCGACCATCAAGACGACGCGCTTGCCCACGCCGAAGTCGCCGGCGGCCTCACGCTGATCGGCCTGCAAGCAATGATGGACCCGCCCCGGCCGGAAGCGGTAGCCTCGATTGCCGCCTGCTACCGGGCCGGCATCGCCGTCAAAATGATTACCGGCGACCATCCGGTCACCGCGCTGGCCATCGCCAAGCAACTCGGCATGCGCCAGGCCGAGCGGGTGATCAGTGGCGTTGAGTTGCAACGGCTCGCGCCGGCCGATTACCCTGCAACGCTAGCGACCTGCTCGGTTTATGCCCGCATCGCCCCCGAGCAAAAGCTGGCACTGGTAGAAGCGCTACAATCGGCCGGCCATGTCGTGGCGATGACCGGCGACGGCGTCAACGACGCCCCCGCGCTACGCCAAGCCAATATTGGCGTGGCGATGGGCATGGGCGGCACCGAAGTCGCCAAGGAAGCCGCGGCGATGATTTTGACGGACGACCACTTCGCGACCATCGAAGCCGCGATCGAGGAAGGCCGCGGCGTGTTCGACAATCTGATCAAATTCATCGCCTGGACCCTACCGACCAATCTCGGCGAAGGCTTGGTGATAACGGCCGCAGTGTTTGCCAACGTTGCCCTGCCGATCACGCCGGTGCAAATTTTGTGGATCAACATGACCACCGCCGTGTTGCTGGGCTTGATGCTGGCCTTCGAACCCAAGGAACCCGGCCTGATGCGGCGCAAGCCGCGCAGCCCCGACCAACCGATACTCACCAAGCACTTGGCATTCCGAATTTGCCTGGTCGGGGTGCTGTTGCTGGCCGGCGCGTTCGGTTTGTTCGAGTGGGAATTGAGTCACGGCGAAACGCTCGCCAAGGCCCGCACGGTCGCGGTCAACGTCTTTGTATTCGGCGAATTGTTTTATTTGTTCAATTGCCGCTCGTTGCGCTACTCGATGTTCAAGGTCGGGGTGTTTTCCAACCCCTGGGTGATATTTGGCGTATTAAGCATGATAGGACTGCAACTGCTATTCACTTATTGGCCGACCATGCAAGCCTTGTTCGGCAGCGCGCCGATCGGCAGCGAGGAATGGTTGTTAATCGTCGCGGTCGGCTGGGTTATTTATGCAATGGTGGGGCTCGAAAAATTAATCTGGCGCCGCTTCAACCCAGGCTAAGCTGGCGGCCGACAAGGCCGCCAGCAAGGTTTCCAAGCCGCGTAGCGCGGCTCGCCGCGCGGCCTCGTCATCTGGGCGATTAGGCTCGGCCTGCGCCCGGATGATGGCGCCGTCCACCGCAATCGCCGCCGCCTCGGCCAGACGCCCGCGCATCGGGCCGTCCGGCAGCAAGCGGGCTATGACCCGCTCCATATCCTGTTTATGGTCTCGACAGATCGCCACCACTTCCGGCATCGCCCCGCCTAACTCGGCGACGCTATTGATAAACGCACAACCGCGAAACAACGGGTTGTCGAACCACTCCGCCAGCGCCAAGCTTACCGGCGCCAGGCCGCCTCCGTCCCGACCGCCATGGCGGGCCAGCGCGTCCTCGAACCACGCCATCCAACGCTGGTGGCGGTAATTCAAGAACGCCAGAATCAAATCGTTCTTGCTAGGGAATTGCCGGTAAAACGTCACCTTGGTCACGCCGGATTCGGCGATGACTTTGTCGATGCCGGTGGCGCGGATGCCGTCACGGTAAAACAGATCGTGCGCGGTCAGCAAAATACGCTCGCGCGGCGGTTTATCGGCTATCGATGGACTCTTGTCATTCATGTTGGCGATTGTAGCGCGGATTGTCGAGCCGGCGCTCCCACCGAACCCAATCACGGCGCCAGTCCGGCCGGATCAAAAGAACGCGTTGAGCCGGAACCCGACGGCAACTGCGATGGGTTCCGTAACGAATCGTTTCTCCGCCACGCGATACCGGCGTTCAACCAGCCGGCGCAGGCAAGCAAACTCTTATGTTCGCCCGCTTTCGCGTAGGGTTCGCGATGCACTATTCGAAGATTCAGGTTAACTTCGACGGACCTTCCGCCGAGACAGCCGATGGATTGTTAACGACGACCTACCAGCCTTCTTGGTCGGTTTCTTTCCAGACGGTTTCTTCCCAAAATCTATAGCGCGGCCAAGGCGGCTTGGGCCAGCACACAGGCTATCCACAAAAAACCGATCGTCGAAACGACGAACGAAGCTGCGGTATAAACGCGCCAATGCGCCTTCCGCCAAAAATCGGTATCGAAGGCGGCGATGGTAAATACGGTCGGATTGGCGAAGCCGCCGATAGCGACGCACCAGCAAGCCACTATCGGCAGATCGATGCCGATGCCGTAAAAGCCCAAATTGAACAAGGCCATCAAGGCGTAATCCACATGCGCCCGAATCATGGTTTTGTAATCCACCAGAAACTTGCCGTCGACGCCTTCGATCGGAAACCAGCGAGCAAACGTCATCAACCACGCCGACAATATCAACGCCAAGATGCAGGCAGCCGCACCCAACAGTAATACACTCATCACAACCTCTTTGTCTGATTTGAAAAAATACCCTGTTCTGATTCAAGACCTATCCCGGACGCGAATCTCGAAAACTTACTTACCGGTAAGTTAATTTATTGTATATTGAACGGTAAGCAAGCTGTCAAACGAGAAATTGGCCTTATCGTATCCGCCGCCCTTGACCGCTTGGCAAATTGGACCGACATAACATCCGTATGGCAAAAAACCTACAACAACGCTTGCTCGACGCGGCCACCGAGCTGTTTTACAGCCAAGGTATCAAGGCCACCGGCATCGACGCCATCGTCAAATTGGCCGGCACCAACAAAATGACGCTGTACAACTATTTCTCGTCGAAAGACGAGTTGGTGCTGGCTTTTCTACGCAAGCGCGATGAAGACTTTACGCACTGGTTCGTCGAGCAACTCAACAACAAAGCCGAGCATCCCAAGGACAAGATATTGGCGATTTTCGATGTGATCGAGGATTGGATGTCGGTTCCGAGTTTTCGCGGCTGCGCCTTTATCAATGCCGCGGCCGAATTTCCGGTAGAAGGCAATCCGGTCCACCAGCTTTCCGCCGAGTTTTACGACAAATTCTCGGCCTTCATCAGCAGCCTCGCCGCGGCATGCGGCATCGTTGGCCACGATAGTCTGGCAACGCAAATCACGTTACTGGTCGAAGGCGCCATCGTCTCGGAACAAATGAAACGCCATGCCGGCGCATCGCGGCAGGCCAAGCGAGTGGCTGAAATTTTGATCGCCACCTACCAACAGGCGTCCGCCATACCAGCGGCAGCCAACCACAATCAAACCAGGACTAACGAATGACCGACTTTTATCACGAGGGGAGCCGGCGCTTCCAAGATCGTTTCGAAACCCGCGCGTTGGCCGACCGCTTGCGGGAAGCGATTGTGGACACGCAAATCGGCCCGGAAGACCGGGAGTTTATCGAAGCGCAAAACATGTTTTTCCTGGCAACCGTCGACGAAGCCGGCCGACCCAACTGTTCTTACAAGGGCGGCGCCACCGGCTTCGTCAGGGTCTTGGACGAAACGACCATTGCCTTCCCGCTATACGACGGCAGCGGCATGTATCTGTCCGCCGGCAATGTGTCTATCATTCCGCATGTCAGCTTGCTGTTTGTCGATTTTCAACGTCAAGCGCGTTTGCGGTTCAACGGCGACGCTTACATCGAAGTCGACGATGTTCTGCGCGGCGAATGGCCGGAAGCGGAACTGGTAGTACGGGTAAGCCTTAGAGAAATGTTCCCAAATTGCCCGCGCTACATTCATAAAATGGCGCTGATCGAAGAATCGACTTTCGTGCCCAAAGCCGAACGAAAAACTCCGGCGCCGGCCTGGAAACGCTTGGCCGCGGTGGCCGACGTATTGCCGCCGCGCGATGCGCATTTGGCGGGAGACGAGACGGATTTGGCGGCGGTCTTAAATCGAACAGAATAAAGAGCTCGCGGGAAAGCCGTTCAAGATCACTTAACTCTGGAATACCGAGCCTCATGTAGACAAATCAGTCTACATCCTGATACGATCAACCTGTAGACAAAACTGTCTACCCTGGCAATTTTCCTTATCCGGAGCACATCATGGAAACCAAACCGCCTTTACCCCCCTTTACCGCCGAGTCCGCCGCGCAAAAAGTGCGGATGGCCGAAGACGCCTGGAACAGCCGCGATCCGGACCGGGTCGTGCAGGTTTATACCGAGGACAGCCGCTGGCGCAACCGCGCCGAGTTTCCGGTCGGTCGGCAACAGATCAAGGAGTTTTTACAGCGCAAGTGGGCCCGGGAACTGGATTACCGGCTGATCAAGGAGTTGTGGACGTTTACCGACCACCGCATCGCGGTAAGGTTTGCCTACGAGTGGCACGACGACACCGGCCGCTGGTTCCGCAGTTACGGCAATGAGAATTGGGAGTTCAACGAATACGGATTGATGCAACGCCGCTTCGCCAGCATCAACGATTTAACGATCGCCGACGGCGAGCGCTTGTTTCATTGGCCGCTGGGCCGGCGCCCGGACGACCATGCCGGTTTAACCGAATTGGGATTGTGAAACCGACCGGTCTCGGCAAATGGCGGCGGCGCCAATAAAAAGGGGCGGATCAATCCGCCCCTAAAAGACCAAAAACCGAACGCGGCTTAATGGCTGACGTCGACCTTGCCGCCTTTAGGTTGACCGATTTCGCCCAGCATGGTGTTGAACCAGTCGGTGTCGATGTTGAACGGCTTGCCGCCTTTGATGCGCGGGAACTCGATCGCCCGCAACACATTGCCCTGGTCTTCGTCGTGGCCGATCACGCCGGATTCGCGGCGGAACGCGCATTCGACCGCCAAGTCGGCGCAGGACTTGATCAAGCGCATGTCGTCGATATTGGATGCGGCGGCACGGGCGAAGTAACCGGATTTTTGCACCAGGGTTTTTTCGGCACCGACCATTTGCGAGAATTGCTCGCCGAACCATTTGCCGGGGTTGACCGCATCCAGCTTGATGTGGCCGAACGCGTCGCGCGGCACTTCCTGACCTTTAGCTTGCATTTCGGCGACGATGGACTCGACGCCGGCACCTTCGGATACGAAGATGTTGACGCAATCGACCTTGTCCATGACTTCGCGCAGGCGAGCGGCTTCGGCTTCCAGATCGATCGCCATTTCCGGAACGAATACTGCGTGGACTTCGTAGGACGCGCGGCTCAAGCCCAACTCCGGCAACCACTCGGCTTTATCCAGCAATTTGCGGTATTCCTGGGCGGTCGCGGCGGTCAGCCAGCCGCAGTTGCGGCCCATCACTTCATGGACGATCAGCATGCGCGGGTTGGCATTGTTCTCGGCCACCACATTCATGAAATAACGCGCGCCCTGCTCGGCGGCGGTCCAGGCACCCAGCGATTGCTTGATCGGAAACACGTCGTTGTCGACGGTTTTCGGCAAACCGATCACGGTCAGACCGTAGTTGTTCTTTGCCAAAAACGCCGCCAGATCGGCCGCCGCGGTATTGGTATCGTCGCCGCCGATGGTGTGCAGAATATCGACGCCGTCCTTGATCAATTGGTCGGCCGCGACTTTTTGCGGATCTTCGCCTTCCTTAACCAAACCGCGTTTGACGCAATCCTTGACGTTGGTCAGCTTGACCCGGCTGTTGCCGATCACCGAGCCGCCGAAACGTTGTAGCAAACCGGCTTTTTGGCGCACTTCGGCGGTCACCGGATACGAATCGCCCAACAACAGGCCTTTGTAACCGCCCCGGTAGCAAATGATTTCGATGCTGGGATCGATTTCGGTGTAACGTTCGATCAGGCTGCCGATGGCGGAGTTCAGGCATGGCGCCAAACCGCCGGCCGTAAGGATTGCGACTTTTTTGGGTTTGTTCATGAGCGTGTTGATGGTTATCGGTTGAGAAAGTGATGGTACTCGATGCGGAATCCGCATTCGCGGCGTTTGGATGTGCTTAGGCCCGCGCGCCGCTAGGCCGGCGATTTTAGCACAGGCCCCGACCGAAGCTGAATCAGGAAGTGATGCGGGGGTCGTTAACTTGCCGGCCGTTTTGGGCGACGAAGACCAGGGATTGCAGATCGGCTTGAGAAGCGTCGGTCAGCAGGGCCGAATAAGTGACCGGTTCGGCATCGGTGGTGGTCAGACTGATCTTGGTGTACTGCCCGCAGTCGCTGAGCGATAACGACAGATAATCGCTCAGCGGCGCGTTCCGGCCGGTCGCCAACAACTCGGCCAATGTCAATGCCGACTTGCCGATCCGCCGAAACCGGCGCCTACGGAAGAAAAGATCTGTCATTTTGGGCTGCCCCGCGCGTTTCAAACTGAGAATTCCGCCGCTTGTCGATTCGACCCGATGGTCGGAACAAGTGGGAAAGCAAGCTTAATGTTCTAGCGAATTCCGGCAAGTGTACCAAGGTTCAAAACCGGCCCGAGCAGCTAATCCGGCCCGGCAAGCCAGTCGTCCACCAGACCGCAGAAGGCATGCGGCGCCTCGACATACAGCCAATGCCCGGTGTCGGGAATTTCGGAGACGCTGGCGAGCGGAAACAATCGACCAATCGCCGCGCGATCGAGGTAGCGGGACTTGCCGCCGCCGATAAACAGCGCCGGCCGGGAATACGCCCGGCCCGCCGCGTCCGGGAAGCCGGCGATGTGATGGGCGTTATCCCGAATAATGTCCAAATCGATGCGCCACTGGTAACGGCCATCTTTCAGCAACAGGTTTTGCAGCAGAAATTGCCGATAGGCCTGATCGGGAATGCCGTCCGCCAAAGCCTCCTCGGCCTGCTTGCGGTTAACGATGCTCTCCACCGGCACGGCCCGCAACGCGTCGATCAGCGCATCGAAACTGTGCCGGTAGCCAACTGGCGCGATATCGGCGACGATCAAGCGATCGATCCGCTGCGGTTGGTTCAACGCCAGCCACATCGCCACCTTACCGCCCATGCTGTGCCCCAGCAAATGCACGCGATCCAATCCCAAATTGTCGATAAACGCCGCTAAATCGGCCGCCATGCTCGGATAGTCTAGCAGCGTCGCATGCGGCGACGCGCCGTGGTTGCGCATGTCCAATACATAAACATGGTAACGCCGCGCCAGTTGTTTGGCGACGGTCCGCCAATTGCGCGAGGACGCCATGAAACCATGAATCAACAAAAGCGGCGTATCGCCTGGTTCGCCGTAACTCTCGTAGGCCAGTTCGAGCGTCGTCATGCGCGTCTCAGGCAAAACCGAACACGGCGCCGAGCACCCCGCCGAATACACCGCCCCAAACCACCAACCAACCCAAATGCCGCTTGATGATGCCTTGCACCATGTCCTTGACCATTTTCGGCGTCAATTCCGCCAAGCGATTGTCGATGACGGCTTCGATCTTGCCGGTCAAATCCTCGCCGATGCGGTGCGCGTTCAAGCCTTGCCGTAGCGCTTGCTTGAAGCGGTCAGACTCGGCCATTTCCTCCAAGGTCAGCCGCATCTTATCGGTAAACGGTTGCTTCAACGGTTGCAGGGCGTCCTCGCCGCCCATCATCAACAGCATCCCGCCGAATGACGAATTCATAATGGACGCCACTAAACCTTCGTAGACCTTGTCGTAATCGACCGCATTCAGCAACGGCTCCAGGTTCAACACCCGGCCGCCTTGGGCTTCCTCGCGCTCGATGAATTGTTCGATATTCGCGACGGTAAAAAACTGTTCCATCATCAAGGCCTTGATCGACGCCTTGAACTCCTGAAAGCGCGCCGGAATGATGCCGGAGCCATACAAAAGCGGCACTTTCTCGAACAACATATGAATCGCCAGCCAGTTGGTAATCGCCCCGGAAAACGCGAAAAAACCGATAGCCTTCAAGGTTTCGGGATAGTAGGGACTGACGTAGCCGGCGGCGATCACCAACAACGAAATAAGGTTGGTTAGAAAGCTCTGGTTCAATAGTCTTTTCATGCCGATTAGCCACAACGAAGTCAGTGATAGCCGGCTATTTTAACCGCAATTGCAGCCAGGAGCGACGAAGAGCGGACCGAATGCCCCACGCCGTGTAGGATTTGAACGCCAAATGGCGTGAAGAGATTAACCGCGAGCGTGGCGTACGTCGATACCGTCCAGCATGAAAATCAAGTACTGGGCAATATTACGGCTATGCTCGCCGCAGCGTTCTAGCGCTTTCATCATTTGCATCACATCCAGCGCGCGGCGCGTCATCCTGACGTCCTTCAGCACCAGGGCCAACTGGTGGCGTATACCTTCCTGCAACTCGATTTCGTAATCCCTGTCGTGACGCAACAAGGCGTAGGCCGGTTCGGTGTCGCTCTGCTCCAACGCCTGAATCAACTTGCTCAACATCAGCCTGATCAAATCGCCGATCTTGATAATGTCGGCCAGTAGCTTGGGATTCGGGTCGCTGGTATCCGGATCGTATAGCACCGTGATCAATCGGGTGAAGTCCGCAAGCTCCTCGCCGATTTTCGCCAGCTCGACAACGATTTTCGAACTGGAAATTGCCGTGCGCAGATCGTTAGCCACCGGGCAGCGTCTGGCGATCAGCGCCAAGACCTCGTTGTCGATTCGAGTTTCGCAATGTTTGACCTTGCTGGCACGCGCCAGTACCTTCTCCGCCAAATCCATATCGCCGGCGTCCAGTGCCCGCATCGCCTGTTCCAACTGCCGCATCAGCAGTTCGGTCATCGTCAGCAACAAGCTGTGTAACTGCTGCAATTCATCGTCGAATGCCCGCACAGTGTGCGCGCCAGTCGCGCTCTCGCTCAAAGTCGTCATCGTTCGCCACTCGTAAAACGGCCCAAAGCCGGAAATGCCTGACTGTAAGCCCAACAAGTTACAGGAATGTGACAGGACCGCTATCCGGAACGACAATCCCCGTAAGCCGAGGCGGACAGCCAAACCAATAACATCGTAAAAGGTTAATGAGGCAGCCGGTTTGTGCCGGCGCGGATGGAACGACGCGACATTGCCCGTGTTTAGCGCGAGCGGTCCTTCCGTCCGCCAGACCGAGCCAATAACTCATCGCGCCGACGATTCGACCAGAGCCCGATCGACAAGACAAACTACGTTACGCTTGCGGTGTTAGAAACTTGGATTTTGGCCAAACGACGGGAGTTATCGGGGTTTGCCGCTGGCGAACCACTATTGCCACGGTTCGTTCGGCCAGAAAGCGCAAACCCAATCCGCGCCTGACGACCGAACCGGGTTTGCTTACGGCCAAGGATTACGCCGCGGCGACCGCGCTGCCTTGCACGGCCTGCAAGAACTCTTGCACATCGGCGTCGATCAATTCAAAGCCCAGACGTTCGCTAAAGCGTATTTCCTTGGGGGTCGGATTCTTGCGCATAAACCAACCTTTCGGCTCGGCGGCGGAATAGACGATGTCGCTCATCACCATGCGCTCGGAGTCGCGGTTCAGCGGCAAGCCGATCAGCAGATATTTCTTGCCTTTGCGGTAATCCTTCAAGAAATCCGGAATCGCGAAGCCGCCCATTAGCTCCGTGATGTAATCGACATAGTCGGCATCGGAAACGACATAGTTAGCTTCGGGGCGTGGCGTGCCCATCGGCTTAAACAGTACCGGCAACTTCTTGTCGACTTGTTCTTGCGGGATTTCGAAATAGCTGGAGCCGTCGTAATGGTAAATTCTAAACCGGAACGCGGTAGCGGTAATCCGAGCGACACCGACGACCAAGGTATGCTCTTCGTCGGAATAGCTATCCTGCAACTGGGTGTCTCGGTTGATATCGATGACGTATTTGGGCCGCCATTCGGCCAGCCAATCGTGCAGCGCCGCCCGAGTGTATTGGGCATCGCCGTAAGTTTTGTCCAGAAACTGGGTCAGAAACGAGCGGCCGCGCTTCAGTTCCTGGTTCATCGCGGCGCGCGGAAATTCGTACATCAATTTCGGCGCCATCGGTTTGCCACCGTTCATCGCCAGAATCAAGCTATCGCTATCGGCCGGCATGGGCTCGCGAGTCAGTTTGTTCTGGGCGTCGAACACCACGCCAGGTCCCAGATAAGGTATGACTTGATTGTCGTACAAGCCGCTCAAGATTTCGGAAAAAACACTGTTCGACATATTGCGCCCCATGTAAAAGAAGGTGAAGGATACCGGGGTAAAGCAAATTTCAATCCAATTTTACCGGCGCCTCGCCAGCCCATGTACGGCAAGGCATCCGGAATTCGGCTGCCGGCAGCCGGCTGGCAACAACCGTATAAAATTCAGTGGTTTTGTCGGCTCTGCTACAAACGCGGTTCTGCTATCAAACCCAAGCTAATTGCTGGAAGTTCGGAACGCAACCCTCGGAAACGCAAAGCCGAGGCGTTGAGGAGAACCGCAGTGGAACACATTCCTGGATAGATAGCTTGAATTGGACCCAGAAACCGAAAGACGCAACGGCGTATCGTGTTAGACACCTTAGCATGGCTTCTAACACCTTTTAATTGCCATGGGTCAACGGCATTTTGAGAGACTGGGATTAGCCTTAGTGCCGATATAAAATCCGAATGCCCATGGACAACAACGCGCCAGTGCCAAACACAAGCAAAAAGGGCTTATCGGCAAACTACTTGAAGAATCGGCTCCAGAAAAACCAGGAAACCGCTAGCAGTCAAGTTAATGAAATCATTGCCATCGCAAGAAAAAACAGCTCGAAAATCTAGCGCCGACTCGTGGTTGACAAAAGCGCGTCGCTGTCCTTAACATCACCCCATTCAGATTAGCTAAACCTATTGGAAAATAGGGGCGGAAAGTCGCGGATCCAGATCGGACAGCCGGACTGCCTGAGGGCAAGTTAACAAGATACCAGTTGCGGGCGCTTTCCGAGTCTAGGAGCCTGTCGGACTTAAAAGCCAATAGTCCCTTCGGTAACTTGGTTAGATAAAATAGGTGGTATAGAAAGAACCAGCAACCGGGAGAGCCCTTGATGAGTCGATTCATTCCTGTCAACCGCCATCAAGTCTATCTATTACCCCCCTCGGTGGACGAATGGTTGCCGGAGGATCACTTGGCGCGTTTTGTCGTCGAAGTCATCGAGCAGTTGGATTTAAGCCGGTTGACGAGCCGCTATCAAGGTCGGGGTTCGGCGGCGCACCATCCGGCGATATTATTGGCACTGCTGGTCTATGGGTACGCCACCGGCGTGTTTTCCAGCCGGAAGATCGAACGGGCCACCTACGATTCGGTGGCGTTTCGTTTCTTGTCTGGTGATACCCATCCCGATCACGATACCCTGGCTCACTTCCGCAAGACGTTCCTGGTCGAGTTGGAAGACCTGTTCGTCCAAGTGCTGAGTCTGGCGCAAGCGATGAAGTTGGTGAAGCTGGGGCAAATCGCGTTGGACGGCACCAAGCTCAAAGCGAATGCCTCCAAGCACAAGGCCTTGTCCCACAGCCATATCGAAAAGCTCGAAGCACAGCTACGAGACGAAGTTCAGGCCTTACTGCAAAAGGCCGACGAAACCGACGCGGTGGACGACCGGGACGGCCTTGATCTGCCGGACGAATTGGCGCGGCGGGAAGACCGGCTGAAAACCTTGCGTGAAGCGAAAGCCAAGATCGCCGAGCGGGCCAAACCGCGCGACGCGCAAGCCGAACAGGCATACGAGGACAAGGTGTCCCGCCGGGAAGCCCAGCGGCAAGCTGGCCAAAAGCCGCGAGGCCCGGAACCCAAGGCGCCGGTAGCCGGCCCCAAGCCCGACGATCAAATCAACCTGACCGACGAGGAATCGCGCATCCTGCCGAGTCACGAAGGCTTTGTGCAAGGCTACAACAGTCAGGCCGCCGTCGATGTCGATACGATGCTGATCGTGGCCACCACGGTCACGCAGCAGACCAACGACAAACAACAAGTTGAGCCGATGCTGGCCGAACTGAAAAAACTGCCCGACGCCTTGGGCCAAGCCGAAGCCCTACTGGCGGACACCGGCTACTTCAGTGCCGCCAACGTCCAGGCTTGCGAACGAAACCGGATCGAACCTTTAATCGCCATGGGCCGTGACAGTCATCATCGGCCGTTGGCGGAACGTTTAGCCCCGGATGCGCCGGAACCGACTGGCGACGATCCGCTGGAAAAGATGGCTTGGTACTTGAAAACCCGCGAAGGCAAAGCCCGTTATGCCAAGCGCAAATGCACGGTGGAACCCGTGTTCGGGATCATCAAACAGGTACTCGGCTTTCGCCAATTCTCCTTACGCGGTCTGGATGCGGTCACCGGTGAGTGGAAACTGGTGGCCATGGCCTTCAACTTGAAACGGATGCATATCTTGGCGAGGGGCGTCTAATGGTCGAAACGATTGGTCAGCAAAAGGCTCGATTGGCGTTATCGGAATCCAACGCCAAAACGCTCGCCTAACCAGTGGCAAATCCTTCCTTCGACCGCCGTCTTCGCTGAGCTGGATGACAACAGATGTGCTGGTAAGTTAAGTCCGACAGGCTCCTAGGCCATATATTGCCTCATCTCATCTATCCCCACTCATTACCCGGTTAACCAACACGACTCGCCGATTTTATCGGTGGCGAGAACGGTTTTTTGCGCGCACTTTTCCTTGAGCCAGCGTCAATCGCCATTTCGTCGCCAAATCGTCGGGTTAATTTCGCGTGAAAATTAAAAATAACAATCTTCTAGGAGAAGCGCCGTGGCGATTAGTATGATTTCGGTTGATGATCTGTTTGTAGACGAAACCAATGGCAATGCGGTATTTACCGTGAGACTCGATGTCGCAAACGCGACAACGGTTACGGTGAATTACTCAACGTCAAACGGTACCGCGACCAGCGGGAGTGATTTTACCGGCGTAAACGGGACACTGAGCTTTTTGGCCGGCGAGTTGACTAAAACGGTTAGCGTGCCGATCATCAACGACACGGCGCTGGAATCGCTGCAAAACTTCTTCCTACGGCTGACCGCGCCCAGCGCCAACGCCACCGTCGCCGACGAATGGGGCATGGCCAGCATCGTCGATAACGACGCCGCCTCCGGCACGCCGGTGGTCGGCATCAACGACTTCATCGTCGATGAGGCCACCAAGGAGGCGGTGTTCGTGATTACCCTGGACCGGCCATCCACCAGCGTGGTGACCATGAACTACGCCACTCAAAACGGCAGCGCCAGCGCCGGCTCCGACCCGGCAGGGAAGCCGTGTTCGTGATTACCCTGGACCGGCCGTCCACCAGCGTGGTGACCATGAACTACGCCACCCAAAACGGCAGCGCCAGCGCCGGCTCCGACTACGTGGCCGCCAGCGGCAGCCTGGTGTTCGCACCCGGCGAAACCGCCAAGACCGTCAAGGTCACCCTGATCAACGACACGGCGGCGGAAAGCTCGGAAGCCTTCAATCTGGTGCTGTCCAGCCTAAGCAACGCCACCACCCTGGACGGCACCGGCACCGCGATCATCTTCGAAAACGACGCGGCGGCGGTGACCAACTCGAATATTTACGTGGACGATCTGGTGGTGGACGAATCGCAAGCCTACGCCGACTTCATTGTCCGGCTGGACAAACCCAACACCGGCACGGTGAAAGTGAATTACACCACCGTCGGCGGCACGGCCGGCAGCGGTAGCGATTTCGATAGCCAGTCCGGCTTTTTGACCTTCGCGGCCGGTGAAACCGAAAAGACAGTGCGGGTCAAACTGACCAACGACGTCAGCCCCGAATCCCTGCAAAACTTCTTCCAGGACCTGTACTCGCCCAGCGCCAACGCCACCATCGCCGACGAACGCGCGATCGCCGACATCATCGACAACGACGCCGCCTCCGGCACGCCCATTGCTCGTATTACCGACGCGGTAGTCGACGAAAGCGCGCAAACCGTCAGCGTGACCGTGATTTTAGATAAACCGTCCACCGGCAACGTGACGCTGAATGTCGGCTCGCAAAACGTGATAGCGACGGACGGCGGCGATTTCCGGAGCTTCCCGTTCGGGAAAGTGGCATTCTTGCCAGGCGAAGTTGCCAAAACAGTCGTGTTCGGCATTTTGAACGACACGGCGGCGGAAGGCTTCGAGTCCTTCGATGTCGTGTTGTCCAGCCCGATCGGCGCCACCATTGGCGATGCCATTTCGCATGTCGTGATCGCCAACAGCGATGCCGCTCCGGCGGCGTTGCCATCAATCACAATCGCCGAAGCGGTGGCGTTGGAAACCAAGGGTACGGTCGACTTTCTGGTCTCCTTATCGGCGCCCAGCGCGTCCCAGGTTAAAGTGAATTATTCGACCGCCAGCAGCACGGCCACCAGTGGCGGCGATTTTTCAAACGCCAGTGGCACGTTGGTGTTCGCGCCCGGCGAAATCACCAAATCGGTGCGAATCACGTTAGCCGACGACATCGTCGCGGAAACCACGCTCGAAAACTTTACGCTAACTCTCAACGGCGCGGTCAATGCCACGATTGCCACGCCTTTAGCGACCGCTACCATTAAGCCCCGCGCCGGTCGCGCCAGTTGTAATCAACGGTACCAGCGGGCATGACGTCTCGAAAGGGACGGAATTCGCCGATTCGCTGAGCGGCAATAACGGCGACGATTGATTCGACGGCGGCTTGGGTAACGACAGTTACGCCGGCGGCGCCGGTAACGACACCTATATCATCGAACAAAGCGGCGACAGTTATAGCGAATCCGGCGGTAACGGCACCGACACCGTCATCAGTTATTTGTCGTCGCATACCTTGGGCGCGAACGTGGAAATTTTAAGGCTAGCCGGCAATGCCGTGACCGGCATCGGCAACGCGCTAAACAATACGATTACCGGCAATGCCGGTGCCAATACTATCCTGGGCGACGTCGGCGACGACATCATGGACGGCGGAGCCGGCGCCGGCATCGATACGCTGAGCAATTTCGAGAATCTGACCGGTAGCAATCTTAACGACACGCTGACAGGCAACGCCGGAAATAACGTGATAATCGGCGGCTTGGGCAACGACGTGATGGACGGCGGTGCCGGCACCGATACCGCGTCTTACGGCGGATCGTCCGCAGGGGTGACCGTCAATCTGGGTCTGACAACCGCTTAGAACACGATAGGCGCCGGCACCGACACCTTGAGCAATTTCGAGAATCTGACCGGTAGTAGCCTGAACGACACGCTGACCGGTAACAGCGGCAACAACGTGATGATTGGCAGCCTCGGCGACGACGTGATGGACGGCGGCGCGGGTACCGATACGGCGTCCTATGCCGGAAATTCGACGGCGGTCACTGTCAATCTCGGCTTGACGGTAGCACAAAACACCGTCGGCGCCGGCACCGATACGCTGAGCAATTTCGAGAATCTGACCGGTAGTAGCCTCAACGACACCTTGACCGGCAATGGCGGCGGCAACATCATCGAAGGCGGCGCTGGTAACGACATCCTGGACGGCGCAGCCGGTACCGACACTGCGTCTTACAGTAGCGCCTCCAGCGCGGTGACCGTCAATCTGGGACTGGTTGTCGCGCAAAATACCGGCGGCGCGGGAACCGATACCTTGAGCAACTTCGAGAACTTGACCGGCAGCAATTACAACGACACGTTGATCGGTAACAGTGGTAACAACGTGATGACCGGCGGTTCGGGCAACGACACGCTGGATGGCGCCGCCGGTACCGATACGGTTTCCTACAGCAGCGCCTCCAGCGCGGTGACCGTCAACCTGGGCCTGATCGTCGCGCAAAACACCGGCGGAGCGGGTACCGATACCCTGAGCAACTTTGAGAATCTGAGCGGCAGCGGCTACAACGACACCTTAGCCGGAAACGGCGGCAACAACTCGATCAGCGGCGGCAGCGGCAACGATGTCATTAATGGCGGCTGGGCAATGACATTCTGAACGGCGGCGCCGGTACCGATCTGTTCGTGTTCGATACCGCGTTGAACGCGTTGACCAACAACGACTTAATCTCGGATTTCAGCGTCGTTGACGACACCTTGCGGCTGGACAACGCGATTTTCGCGGCGTTTACCGCGACCGGTAACATCGCGGCCGATCAATTCAGGTCAGGCGCCGGCGCGACCGCGCTGGACGCCAACGACTACCTGATCTACGACACCAACGACGGCAGCCTTTACTACGACGCCGACGGCAACGGCGTCGGCGCCCGAGTCGAGTTTGTGTCGCTGACCGGCATTCCGGCTTTGACGGCGGCGGATTTCAATATCGTCTAACGGGATTGACGCCGATTTTGCAAACTTTTTTGGCGTCGCGACGAATCGAAATCGGCGCGATTTTTCGCGGCGCCACATACCCGAATGGTTATAAACACTTCAAGCCATTGTTTTATATGACGTCCCGGAGACGGTTCGAACGTCCGACCTGTCCCTTATGAGTGCGCTTCAAATCAAAAGCCACCACAAAGCACAACAAAACGTAACAATAAAAATCAAACACTTACTCACAAACATCTTGGCCTAGCGTTTGTCACTTCTTATGGATTTTGTGGCTTAGTGTGACGTGAGTGTGACGCTGCAGTATACTTAAACCCGCAAACAAAACGGGCCTGATGACGCTACCAACATCATCAAGCCCTAACCGATACACTTAACGGACAGGGTTAAGCAATGGCTGAGGGCATCATACCAAAACGCCGATTGCTGTCCCATAGGCGGCAACATGGCAAACATACGCAAGCGCACCACCAAAACCGGCGAGACTTACTATACGGTGCAAATTAGGCTGAAAGGCTGTCCACCACAAAACGAAAGTTTTAACCGCCTGACCGATGCGCGCAAGTGGGCACAATTAACGGAAGCTGCAATCAAGGAGGGGCGGCACTTCAAAACAGCCGAAGCAAAAAAGCACACGGTCGCGGATATGATAGACCGGTATGCAACCGACGTAGCCCCCAACAAATTCAAACCTAACGAGCTGCGCATACGCGGCCCGATTCTCGAATGGTGGAAATCTGAAATAGGCTACCTTCGCCTGTCCGATTTGAGCATAACGGATTTTGTTACCTGCCGGGATAAGCTAGTAAACCACGGCGGCAATAAAGGCAGGCCGCTAGCCGCTGCAACCGTCAAACGCCACTTTGTCGCAATCGGTCACGTTTTGAAAATATGTCATTTAGAATGGCGCTGGATTGAGAAAAACCCGCTCAAGGATGGCATCATTGAAATGCCGGAACTGCCGCGCGGTATCGTTCGGTTTTTGGATGACGGCGAACTATCCAGGCTAACGGCGGCATGTAAGGAGTCGCCAAACGAATTGCTTTACCCCGCCTTTGTGTTGGCTATCTCTACAGGCATGCGGCAATCGGAAACCATGAACCTGTACTGGCGGGAACCGGAAAGCCCGCCAACAGAAACCGCTTGGGGCGTGGTCAATCTCTCCGAATCTTGCATCATTCTGCATGCAACCAAAAACGGCGACCGGCGGCGCGTACCATTAGCCAATCAAGCGTTGGCCGAGCTGCAAAAACGGAGCAAGGTTAGACGATTGGACACAGCGCTAGTCTTTCCCTCCCCCACACACCCACACAAGCCCATCGAGCTAAAAAAGGCGTGGTTGAAAGCCTTACAACGCGCCGAGGTGAATAATTTTCGCTGGCACGACTTGAGACATTGCACAGCATCTTATTTGGCAATGGGCGGCGCGTCCATGGTCGATATTGCCGCCGTCCTTGGTCACCGTACCCTGGACATGGTGAAGCGTTACGCGCACCTGTCCGACGCCCATATTGCCGGCGTAGTCGAACGCATGAACAGCCGGATATTCGGCGCTAACCCTTAATCTACTGGAACAACCATGAACGCTATTCCATTTGATACCCTGCAATTTGCCAATCGTCTTAAATCGGTAGGTTTCAGCGAAGAACAAGCACAGGTATTAACCGAATTGCAACGCACCGCCACCGACAACACGCTTGAGCAGGCCCGTCACGATTATCACCTTGACGACGTAGCCACCAAGCGTGACCTGAAAGAAATGGAAACCGCATTACGTCACGAAACCGAGTTGTTAAGAGCCGAGACCGGGCGCATGATTGCCGAAACCAATCAACGGATTGCCGAAACCAAGGCCGATTTAACCCGCTGGATTATTGGCGCGGGGTTTCTGCAAACCAGTTTGATTATTGGCGTATTGCTAAAAATCGCCCACCTGATTTAACGCTATGAGAACTCGCCACGATGACATTAGAACTCGACGACGAAACCGCTGGCGTACTGGCCGAGCAATAGCACCTAGGCCCTGCCCAACCGGTTAAAACCACACTACTCGACCACCTGGAAGATAGCCAAGACACCAAGCGCGCAGAAGCGGCCTATCGGCATTACCTAGGAGCCTGTCGGACTTAACTTACCAGCACATCTGTTGTCATCCAGCTCAGCGAAGACGGCGGTCGAAGGAAGGATTTGCCACTGGTTAGGCGAGCGTTTTGGCGTTGGATTCCGATAACGCCAATCGAGCCTTTTGCTGGCCAATCGTTTCGACCATTAGACGACCCTCGCCAAGATATGCATCCGTTTCAAGTTGAAGGCCATGGTCACCAGTTTCCACTCACCGGTGACCGCATCCAGACCGCGTAAGGAGAATTGGCGAAAGCCGAGTACCTGTTTGATGATCCCGAACACGGGTTCCACCGTGCATTTGCGCTTGGCATAACGGGCTTTGCCTTCGCGGGTTTTCAAGTACCAAGCCATCTTTTCCAGCGGATCGTCGCCAGTCGGTTCCGGCGCATCCGGGGCTAAACGTTCCGCCAACGGCCGATGATGACTGTCACGGCCCATGGCGATTAAAGGTTCGATCCGGTTTCGTTCGCAAGCCTGGACGTTGGCGGCACTGAAGTAGCCGGTGTCCGCCAGTAGGGCTTCGGCTTGGCCCAAGGCGTCGGGCAGTTTTTTCAGTTCGGCCAGCATCGGCTCAACTTGTTGTTTGTCGTTGGTCTGCTGCGTGACCGTGGTGGCCACGATCAGCATCGTATCGACATCGACGGCGGCCTGACTGTTGTAGCCTTGCACAAAGCCTTCGTGACTCGGCAGGATGCGCGATTCCTCGTCGGTCAGGTTGATTTGATCGTCGGGCTTGGGGCCGGCTACCGGCGCCTTGGGTTCCGGGCCTCGCGGCTTTTGGCCAGCTTGCCGCTGGGCTTCCCGGCGGGACACCTTGTCCTCGTATGCCTGTTCGGCTTGCGCGTCGCGCGGTTTGGCCCGCTCGGCGATCTTGGCTTTCGCTTCACGCAAGGCTTTCAGCCGGTCTTCCCGCCGCGCCAATTCGTCCGGCAGATCAAGGCCGTCCCGGTCGTCCACCGCGTCGGTTTCGTCGGCCTTTTGCAGTAAGGCCTGAACTTCGTCTCGTAGCTGTGCTTCGAGCTTTTCGATATGGCTGTGGGACAAGGCCTTGTGCTTGGAGGCATTCGCTTTGAGCTTGGTGCCGTCCAACGCGATTTGCCCCAGCTTCACCAACTTCATCGCTTGCGCCAGACTCAGCACTTGGACGAACAGGTCTTCCAACTCGACCAGGAACGTCTTGCGGAAGTGAGCCAGGGTATCGTGATCGGGATGGGTATCACCAGACAAGAAACGAAACGCCACCGAATCGTAGGTGGCCCGTTCGATCTTCCGGCTGGAAAACACGCCGGTGGCGTACCCATAGACCAGCCGTGCCAATAATATCGCCGGATGGTGCGCCGCCGAACCCCGACCTTGATAGCGGCTCGTCAACCGGCTTAAATCCAACTGCTCGATGACTTCGACCACAAAACGCGCCAAGTGATCCTCCGGCAACCATTCGTCCACCGAGGGGGGTAATAGATAGACTTGATGGCGGTTGACAGGAATGAATCGACTCATCAAGGGCTCTCCCGGTTGCTGGTTCTTTCTATACCACCTATTTTATCTAACCAAGTTACCGAAGGGACTATTGGCTTTTAAGTCCGACAGGCTCCTAGACAGCGGCAAAGTTACCCTTAGTCGATGAGCGCTAAGATTTCCTGGAGAGGGTAATGGAAGTATCTGACCTGTCCATTTGGATTGAAACCCTTAACTTTGCAATTTCGGCGGGAAAGCGAGCGTTTGAAGCCAAGCCATCTAACCGAATTGGTTAGCGTTTATTAAGTAGAGAAATTCGATAGGTTTTTGAGGATTTTTATTTCTTAGCGTGACGTAAGTGTGACGCAGAGCGTTTTAAGATTTGAATAATCAGCACACAACATTAGGATATATATGGCGTCCCGGAGACGATTCGAACGTCCGACCTGTCCCTTAGGAGGGGACCGCTCTATCCTGCTGAGCTACCGGGACTTAGACCGCGAATTTTAACACAGCCCTTTTGATTAGGACTTTTGTTTTCGGATTTCCACCCGCTCCAGGGAGGTGATGAAATACGACAGCTTGGATTGACTTTTGGATGACAGACTCTCGAAGAATCCACCGATTTGAACCTTGCTGGAACTCTGCCCTATAGGCTTGACGAAACGGACGATCAAGTCGAAATCCATCGCGTAATCCTCGAACTGAATCTGGCAACCCTTGATTTTGTCGCCGCGTTGGACCCGCGCCCGATTGGCGGGAATGTTAATGCCGGCACCGCCGCGCGACAAATCGAACAAATATCCGCCGATCGACATGCTGGTGCGCTGGACAATGCCGTTGAACGGAATTTCCAGAGTAGCAATCTCCAAGCGCGGCGAGCGGCGGCGTTGCGGATAAAAAATTCGATCCGGAAACGGTGCCTTGTAATAGCTGATCCCGCGCATATGGCCGATTTCGATCGCGCTCAGATTGAATGACAAATGAATGCCCTTATGAAAGGTCGATAACTTTAGCGACCGGCTACGCAGTAACAAATCATTGCCATGTTTGGGCACCAACTCGTCGAGAATAATGGCGTTTTTATCGAGCTTGACGCCGAGTATCGAAGAACTGAAGTCTTCCTGACAACCTTCGATTTGTATCGTACACAATGGCGATCCGGTCTCGATTTCGGCCAGCAATTTGGCGATGCGATCCGGGTCCGTCAAAAAATTCGGATTTTCGAACGCGAAAAAATCGCTGTCGTCCGATTCCGGCACCGGCTCATCGGATTTGGCAAACCATTGCTTAAGTTTTTTGAGCATGTAAAACGACCCTACCTTGTAAGCGGATTTCAGTCTACACCGAAATCAAGGTATGAGAAAACAGCTCGCTCCGCGTCGAACCGTCCGGGCCGTAAGTGGCGGCCAACGGCGATTTGCCGCGCAAAATTTGCAGGGATCGTTGAGTGTGGCGACTGAGTAATGCGATGCTTGCGCCGTTCTGCTCGTTGATGGCTTTGCATTGCCGCGAAACCGCCACGATTTGCCGCCAAAGATTCCACGCCTCCAGCACGCTCAGACCGGCGGCCTTCGCTTTTACGAGGTAGTTTTTGACGCCGTCGCCGCCGACGCCGAGTTGTTCGGTGGCCAGCACCTGGCCGAATTGGCGGGTGAATTGATCGAGTTCGGCCACCATCTCTTTTTTCTCGGCGGCAATGCGGGAGATGACATCGGGATCGGCGGCCCGTCCGAGCTGTTCGGCTTCCGCTTTTAACAGCTCGAACAATTTTCCGGTAGCCTTATGGCCGTGAATCAGAAGTTTTTCGGCGATGGGGAAGGTTTTCTCTATCATGGCGTCAGGAACTGTCTGGTAATTTATCCTCGAATTGCATCATTTTGCGAGCAATTCGCTCCGGGTCGAACGAGTAAGTGCCGGATTGCAGCGCCGCGCGAATTTCGGCGACGCGGTCTTCGTTCACGGCGGGCGAGGATGCACTGGTCGCGGCGGCCTCGGCCAAGCCTTGCGCCGTCGCGGTAATGTTGACGGTATCCGTGTCCAGCGCGCTCGCCGACTGGTCTTTGTTGGCTTCGACCAGATCTTTCGCGGCCGTTTTTGCGGGCACCACCGTGCTGAAAGCTTTACCATTGATGGATTCGATAGCCATGGCGACATTCCTAAAAGAGTTTTATCTGGAGCTGTTAGCGGCATCATCATAAATTCCTTTAGGCATCGGTCAAAAATTGACCGTCACTTGTCCGGAACCGACCACGACGGCCTGGATCACCCGTTGCGACGACAGGTTTTTGACACTGATTCTCTGGCCTTCGGTGCCATCGTTCAACGCAGTCCCCATCGCGGTAATCAACATCCCGAACTTGCCCGACTGTATGTTGACCCGCTCGCCGCGTCGGACCAAGGTCGGTTCGGCATAATGTTGACGATTCAGCACGCTGCCGGCGGGGATATTGCGAACCGCTTGTTTGTCGACCACTTGGCTGGCATCGGTCACATAACCGGCCTGCATCATGCCGGCATCGCGGATTTCGAAATTTAGATACTCGGCACGAATCACATCGTTGCGGCGCAACGACTTGTTGAGGATCGCGACCTGTTTGAAGGCCTTGACCATAGCAACGCTGTACACCGTCCAGCCTTTATCAGCCTGGCAACGCACACCAACGGTATTGCGCCCCGGCTTGATCTCACCTGACTGGGCGAAGGCCTGCAGCGGCTGGGCACACATCGGTAGTTGCAAGCGCGGGTCGATCTGGGCGACGACCACTTCGTAGCGGCCGCCAGGCTCCAACGCGGCGCCGACAAACTGGGTCACGCTGTCCCGTATCTCTTGCACCGGCTGGGTTGACGCGGCCGCCGCTTGCCCGGCCGCCAACAGGCTTGCTATTGCTAAGGCTTTCATATTCGCTTGTCGGTTTTTTGACTATGCCGTCAATCTAGCACTAAACATGCCAGCATTTTTTAAAGTAAACCAAGGCAAAGTCGCTATAATTTTGGAACACTGTCATTCCAGGGGAATTTTATGGCCGGAGTCTTAGACGGCGTCGATCAGCGCACTAAATTGGCGGGGCACAACCGTTTCGAACTGCTGCTGTTTAAGCTGACCAGCCAGCAACGCTTCGGGATCAACGTCTTCAAGGTTCAAGAGGTTATTCAATGCCCGCCGTTGACCCAAATTCCCAATTCCCACTCCGTGATTTGCGGCGTCGCCCATTTACGAGGCAAAACTATTCCGGTCCTCGATCTTTCGATGGCCATCGGCATGCGCCCTTTGACCAGAGATGCGGGCTGCTACGTGATCGTGACCGAGTACAATCGCTCGATTCAAGGCTTTCTGGTCGGATCGGTCGATAGAATCATCAATATCGGCTGGGAGCAGGTCAAAGCGCCACCCACCGGCACCGGCAAGGAAAGTTACCTGACCGCCGTCACCGAAGTGGACGGCGAGCTGATCGAAGTGATAGACGTCGAAAAAGTGATGAAGGAAGTCATTGGCGGCCGTGAAGAAGCCGCCGCCGAAAACATTGAAGTCGACATCGCCAGCAAAAACGACCATATTCTGGTCGTCGACGATTCCTCGGTCGCCCGCAATCAGGTCAAGCGAGTGTGTCAGCAAATCGGCCTGGAGTGTACCCTGCTGAAAGACGGGCAGGAGGCTTGGGACCATTTGAGCGATCTGATCGCCGACGGCGTCAAAATCGAGGATCGTTACGCGATGATTATTTCGGATGTGGAAATGCCGCGCATGGACGGCTACACGCTAGCCACCAAAATCAAGGCCGATGCCAACATGAAGCACATCTATCTGATCCTGCACACCTCGTTGAGCGGCGTCTTCAATACCTCAATGGTACAGAAAGTCGGCGCCAACGAATTCCTCGCGAAATTCGACCCGGATGCCTTGTTGGACTCCATTCAAAAACAACTTAAACATCAGCATGCCACTCATCATTGACGCCGGCCGAGTCCCGGCGCAACCAGTTTGAGTCCCGGCATGTCCAATCCTATCGGTTCGGCCGGCGGCGAGCCGAATTTGAGCGCCGCCGCCTATCAGAGCATCTGCGAGTTCCTGGACCAGAACTGCGGCATCGTTCTCGGCAACAGCAAGCAATATCTCGCAAAAAGCCGCTTGTTACCGCTGCTGGTGAAGTTCGAATTGGCGGATTTCAACGATCTCGCTCAAGCCCTGCAATCCAACGCGTTTTCCGCCGCCAAACTAAAAAGCGCGGTCATCGACGCGATGACCACCAACGAAACCTACTGGTTTCGCGACGACAAACAGTTTTCCGACTTCAAGGACCGGGTATTGCCGGAATTGCTGAACCAAAAAAGCGGCAGCCTGCGGATTTGGTCGGCGGCGTGTTCGACCGGTCAGGAGCCCTACTCGCTGAGTATTTGCGCGCTCGAAGTCCTGCGCGGCGCGGGCAAAAACCGCAACATCCAGATCATCGGCACCGACATCTCCGAAACCGTGCTGGCGGACGCCAAACGCGCGGTTTATTCCGAGTTAGCTTTATCGCGCGGCGTGGACAGCACCACCCAAGCCCGCTACTTTCAAAAGAGTTACGAAGGCTATACGCTCAACGACGACGTTCGGCAGCTTGTCCGTTTTCAGCAATTCAACCTACTCAAGTCCTTCGCGGCACTGGGCCGTTTCGACGTGGTATTTTGCCGCAACGTACTGATTTATTTTTCGGACGCAGTCAAGCGCGACATTATCGGCCGCATGGCCGAGAACTTGGAAACCGGCGGCTATCTGTTTCTGAGCAGCACCGAATCCATGCCGACCGGCCTCAGCGCATTCGAACCGGTTCGCAACGGTCAATCAACCTATTTCAAAAAGCGCGGCTGAACCGGGCTTTGACAACCGACCCCGATATCGAGCAGTACTCGATGCACGGGCAGGTTGCCAAACGGCGGCCAGCGTCCAGGCTCGACGGATTCAAGCCAACCGGTATTACTCCCAAAACCCTATTCTCCGCCACACCACCGGACCCGAACCATGACCGACGACGAAATCCCGACCGAAAGCCAGCCCACCAAGCGCCATTTCGGCATCGAACAAACCGTATTCATCCTGCTGATCTTGCTGTCGCTGGTGGGCATTTTTATCACCGACTTCAACCCCGACGACGGCTACGGTTATTGGCTGGCGATGGTCTTCGTGTTCGGACTGCTATCAATTTTCGTGGCCCGCCTGCGCGCCAAAAGCAACGAAGCGGATCTGGGCAAAATCGTAAAAGCCCAGGCAATGCATTGGCTACATACGATAGTCGTCGTGGCCGCCGCATCCATGTTGAACAAATCCGGCCAAATGGTCGGCGTCTCAAGCGATATGCTGATCCTGCTGATATTGGGCCAATCGACGATGCTGGACGGATATCACATCGGCTGGCAGTTCAGCCTACTCGGCTTCTTTCTGGTCGGCTGCGCATTAATCATCGCTTTCTTCCAGCCCTTCATGTGGATTTGCGCCGGACTGGCGGCTCTCGTCGTCGCCGCGTCCTTCATGCGCTCTCGCGTCGATTGATAGGCTTCCCCGAACCGGACGCCCCCACAGCCCACCGCCAGCCCACTGAATCCCGCGAAGCAACCCGGCCAGCCCCCTCCGCCGGAATCTTGACGCACCTCGCCTAAACGCCGGTCTCAACCCCGCAAAATTGCGCACCGGTCATGCGGAAAAATTTTGCCGCCGCGCGGCAAACGGCAAATTTTGACGCTCGTCCAGACGCCACTCCAGCCAATCCAACTGATTTATTCGGACTTTTTATTTCTGGCATATTTTCTGCTGAATACGGGTATCAACTCGAAGAGGCGGCAAACCATGTCAATCAATTTCGACCGAGCATTGGGCGTTCATCCGCAAGCGCTAACCCTACGCGAAAAACGTAGCGAAATTTTGGCGGCGAACCTCGCCAATGCGGACACCCCCGATTACAAGGCCAGGGATCTGGACTTCAAATCGGTATTCCAGCAATCCCTGGCGGACGCTAGCGGCGACCTACGTCGCACCCATCAGGGCCACATGACCGGCCCCAATGCCTTGCTCGGCGCCGAACTGCTGTACCGGACGCCGTATCAAGCCTCTCTGGACGGCAATACCGTCGAGACCAATATCGAACAGGCGAAATACGCCGAAAACGCCGTGCAATACCAAGCCAGTCTGCGCTTCGTCAGCGACGACTTTGCCGGGCTGGTCAGAGCCATCAAGGGAGAATAACCATGTCCTCATTGCGAATCTTCGACGTTGCCGGCAGCGGCATGAATGCGCAAAACCTGCGCCTGAATCTGGTGGCCAGCAACATTTCCAACGCCAGTAGCGTCAGCAGCAGCATCGACCAAGTCTACAAATCGCGGCAGCCGGTGTTCGCGGCCGAATTTCAAAACCAGCTCGACCGCCGAGCCGGCACCACCGGTGTCGAAGTCCGCGGCGTCGTCGAAAGCCAGGCGCAACCGATCATGGAATACGCGCCGAATCATCCGATGGCCGACGAACTAGGCTACATCTATAAACCCAACGTCAACACCATCGAGGAAATGGCCAACATGATGTCGGCCTCGCGCGGCTACGAAAACAACGTTGAGGTGCTTAACACCGCTAAAAACCTAATTCTACAGACCCTGAAGATGGGGCAATGAGGACTAAGCCATGACGACCCTAACGGATACCTTCAACAGTTTGGGACTGGCCACGACCGGCTCGGCCTCAAGCGCCAGCAGCGCGACCAGCAAAAGCCAGTCGTTAAGCCAAAGCGAATTCTTGAAACTGTTAACGACCCAGCTCACCCATCAAGATCCGACCAAACCGATGGACAACGCCGAATTCGTCAGCCAAATGGCGCAGATCAGCGCGGTTTCCGGCATTCAGGAGTTACAAACCTCATTCCAGACCCTGTCGGATTCGTTAAATGCCGACCAAGCCCTGCAGGCGGCCAGCATCGTTGGCCATACCGTCGTGGCACCTGGCTCGCAAGCCTTGCTTAGCGCCGGCGGCAGCGTATCCGGCGAACTCGATATACCCAGCACAGCAACCAGCGTCGGCGTGCAGATCGTCGACCCGGAGACCGGCACGGTGGTTCGGGAACTCGATCTGGGCGCGCAATCGGCCGGAACGCTGAAATTCGAATGGGACGGCAACGACAGCGCCGGCACTCCGGCCGATCCGGGCGTCTACAAAATCAAGGCCTTCGGCTGGCTGGACGGCACCAATACCGCGCTGGATACCAGCATCAACTCCAAGGTAAAAAGCGTCGCCATCGGCAGTAACGGTAGCGGTCTGTCCGTGAATCTGGAAGGTCTAGGCGACATCAAATTCAGCAAAATCAAACAAATTCTTTAAGGAGCAGGCGTCATGGCTTTTACAACAGCACTCAGCGGTTTGAATGCCGCATCCAACAATCTGTCGGTAACCGGCAATAACATCGCCAACTCCAATACGGTGGGTTTCAAGAAATCCCGCTCGGAATTCGCCGACGTCTATGCCGCCAGCCTCGGCGGCGTCAGCAGCACTACGGCCGGCTCTGGCGTCAAGGTCACCAACGTGGCCCAGCAATTCAACCAGGGCAGCTTGTCATTCACCGACAACAATTTGGACCTGGCCATCAGCGGCGAGGGTTTTTTTACGTTAGCGAAAAGCCCTACCGAAACCACCGATTTATCGTACACCCGCGCCGGCGAATTCAAATTGGACAAGGACGGCTATCTGGTCAACAACCAGGGCAAGGCCTTGATGGTGTACGCGCCCAACGGTACCTCGGTGACCGACGGCTTCAGTACCGGCGTCACCCAATCCGTGCAAATCAACACCCTGACCGGCCTGCCCAGCGCCACCGATACCGCTTCGCTAACCGTCAACCTGAACGCCAACGCGGCCACCCCGAGCGTCACCACCTTCGACCCGACCGACAGCAATTCCTATAATTCGCAAACCTCTGTGACGATTTACGACTCGCTCGGTTCGCCGCACATTCTGACCACCTATTTCGTCAAGGGCACGTCAACCGCCAGTTCCACCGACTGGGACGTCTATCACTACATGAGCGAACCGGCCACGCCGACCGCCAAGACGCCGGTCAATGCCGGCACCTACGGTTCGACGGTGTCCGCGCCATCCGACCTAACGGTGCCGCCGACGCCGGCGACAATGACCTTCGACTCCTCGGGCAAATTGACCACCCCATCCAACGGCCGCTTCGCGCTCAGCGCCTACACCATCACGCCTGCCACCGGCGCGTCCGACATCACCGTATCGACGATGGACTATTTCGGGTCCACCCAGGTCCAAGAGAAATTCAGCGTCAACGCGATGACCCAAAACGGTCTGCCTGCCGGACGCCTGACCGGCATCGACATCGACGATGAAGGCGTGATTTTCGCCCGCTTCAGCAACGGCGGCTCGCAAACCATGGGCAAGGTCGCTCTGACCCGTTTTGCCAACACCAACGGCCTGTCCAAACTCGGCGATACCGCCTGGGGTCAAAGCGCCACCTCCGGCGACCCGATCGCCGGCGAAGCCGGTTCCAACAATTTCGGCTTGATTCAATCCGGCGCGCTGGAAAGTTCCAACGTCGATCTATCGGCGCAATTGGTCAATCTGATCGTCGCCCAACAAGCGTATCAAGCCAACGCCCAAACCATCACGACCGAAAACACCATTATGCAGGCCGTCCTCAACATCAGGTAAACACGGCTAGCGCGAGACCAGGCCGGCAAGCGGCGCCGGTCCCGCCTGCTTTTACGGAGATTTCCCATGGACCGCAGCCTTTACATCGCGATGAACGGCGCCAAGCAGACCTTGCTCGCGCAAACCGCCAACGCCAACAATCTCGCCAACACTCAGACCCCAGGCTTCAAGTCCGACTTCGAGCAATTTCGAGCCATGCCGGCGTTCGGACCCGGTTATCCGACCCGCGTTTACGCGATGACCGAACGGCCCGGCAGCGATCTCTCGTCCGGCGCGCTGCAAACCACCGGCAACGAACTCGACGTCGCCATCAACGGCCCCGGCTGGATCTCGGTTACCACGCCGGACGGCAAGGAAGCCTACACCCGCGCCGGCGATCTGCGCATAACGCCCGAAGGTCAACTGCAAACCAGTTCCGGACTCGCTGTCGTCGGCGAAGCCGCGCTCGGCATCACGATACCGCCGGCTCGCAAAATCGACATCGGCGACGACGGCACCATCAACATCGTGCCGCAAGGCGAAAATTCGACCAACACCGTGATCGTCGACAGAATCAAGCTGGTCAATCCCGATCCGGCTTCGCTGGAGAAACGCGAGGACGGCTTAATGCATACCAAGGACGGCGCGGTTCAGACGGCAGACGCGAACGTCGTATTGGTCCAGGGAGCCCTGGAAAACAGCAACGTCAATCCGATGGCGGCGATGGTGGAGATGATCGAACTGTCCAGAAACTTCGATCTGCAAAGCAAGGTCATGAAAACCGCCGACGAAACCGCCAACAGCACTGCCAAGATCATGCAAGTGGCATAGAAGCTGCTTTATCCCTGATAAGACAAAAATTTGTCAGATCAGGAGACGAACATGACAGAACGAGCATTATGGGTCGCAAAATCCGGACTGGATGCCCAACAAACCCGAATGGCCGTGATTTCCAACAATCTGGCCAACGTCAACACCACCGGCTTTAAGAAAGCCCGACCGATTTTCGCCGACTTGATGTACCAAAACGTCCGTCAAGCCGGCGGCCAATCCACCCAAAACACTCAGTTGCCGACCGGCTTGCAGTTGGGCACCGGCGTCAGAACCGTCGCCACCGAGAAGCTGCATACCCAGGGCAACGTTCAGCAAACCGGCAACTCGCTGGACATGGCCATCAGCGGCCGCGGCTTCCTGCAAATCCTGATGCCGAGCGGCGAGATCAATTACACCCGCGACGGATCGTTCAAGCTGGATTCGACCGGCCAGATCGTCACCTCCAACGGCATGCCGCTAGAGCCGGCCATCACGGTACCGCAGGATGTCACCAGCATTACGATCGGCCTAGACGGTACCGTCACCGTCACCCAACCCGGCTCGGCGGCGGCCAACCAAATCGGCCAGATTCAAACCGCCGACTTTATCAACACCGCCGGCCTGGAGCCGATCGGCGACAACTTGTACCGCGAAACCGTCGCCAGCGGCGCGCCTATCGTCGGTACGCCGGGCGAGAACGAATTCGGCAATCTGGTGCAAGGCTCGCTGGAGACATCCAACGTCAACGTGGTCGAGGAATTGGTCAATATGATCGAAACCCAACGCGCATACGAGATGAACTCCAAGGCCATCTCCACCACCGACCAAATGCTGTCGTTCGTTACCCAACAACTCTAATTCAGGGGCATGACGATGAACACCTATTTTCCGCATCGGCGCCGGTACTCCGGCAAACTCTTGCCGCTGGCGGCCGCATTGCTGCTGGCACTGACCGGTTGCGACACTCTGCCCAAGCGCGATCCGGATTTCGCACCGGTCCAACCGGCAGACCTGAGGCCCCCGCAACAGAACAACGGCTCGATTTACCAGGCCGGTTACGACATGCGCCTGTTCGAAGACATCAAGACCCGCCGGGTCGGCGACATTTTGACGGTCACACTGGACGAAGCCACCCAAGCCAGAAAACAAGCCAATACCAACACCTCGAAAAACACCTCGGTGTCGGCGACCGCGCCAACGCTGTTCGGCGTCGCCAGCCAGGCCTTGTTGGGTCACGACTTGAAAACCAGCTTGGCCGCGACCACGCAATTCGACGGCAAGGGCAAGGCCGACCAAAGCAATACGCTGACCGGCGACATCAGCGTCACCGTCGTCGAAGTACTGCCGAACGGCAACGTCCGGGTGCGCGGCGAGAAACGGGTGGCCTTGAACGACGGTAACGAATACGTGCGCTTGTCCGGCATTGTTCGCCCCATCGACATTGATGCCGCCAACACCGTGTCGTCCTCCAAAGTCGCCGATGCAACGATTATGTACACCGGCGACGGCGGCATCGCGGATTCCAACAAAATCGGTTGGCTGGCCCGATTTTTCCTGAGTCCGATTTTCCCGTTCTAAACCGTTTCGGCGCTCTTTTGAGGATACCATCATGAACAGAACCACATTGATCGTCATCGCCTTCTGGCTGCTGAGCGGCGGCTGGGCGCATGCCGAACGTATCAAAGACTTGGCGTCGGTGGCCGGGGTACGCTCCAACCAGTTGGTCGGCTACGGCTTGGTCACGGGCCTGGACAAATCCGGCGACAAATCGTCCAAGTTCGCCCCGCAAACCTTGCGCAATATGATGGGCCAGCTCGGCCTGACCCTGCCGCCGGGTACCGATCCGAAAGCCAAAAATACCGCGTTCGTCAGTATTCACGCGGAACTGCCGGCCTTCGCCAAACCGGGTCAGAAAATCGACGTCACCGTGTCGTCCATCGGCGATGCCAAAAGCCTGCGCGGCGGCTCTTTGCTGATGAGCCCGCTGAAGGGCGCCGACGGCAAGGTTTACGCGATTGCCCAAGGCAATCTGGTCGTCGGCGGCCTGAGCGCGGGCGGCCAGGACGGCTCCAAAATCACCGTCAACAATCCGTTGGTCGGCCGAATTCCCAACGGCGCGTCGGTCGAACAAGTGGTGCCGACCTCGTTCGACCAAAGCGGCGATCTGGTCTTTAACCTGAACAATACCGACTTCACCACCGCCAACAACGTGGTGCAAGCGATTAACAAAGCCTTCGGCGCCGACACGGCCCGCGCCGTCGATGCCGGCTCGGTCAGCGTGCGGGCGCCGGTGGAAGCTTCGCAACGGGTCAGCTTTGTTTCGATGCTGGAAAACCTCGACGTCACGCCGGACGACGCGCCGGCCAAGGTCATCGTCAACTCCCGAACCGGCACCGTAATCATCAATAGCAAGGTCAGGGTGCAGCCGGCGGCGGTATCGCACGGCAGCTTGACCGTGACGATCAACGAAAACCCGCAAGTCAGCCAGCCCAATCCGCTATCGGGCGGCAGTACCGTGGTCACGCCGCAATCGCAGGTGTCGATCAAAGAGGACAAAAACCATATGTTCGTCTTCAACCCCGGCGTTTCGTTGGACGAAATCGTCCAGGCGGTCAACGGCGTCGGCGCCGGACCCAGCGACTTGGTGGCGATTTTGGAAGCCCTGAAATCGGCGGGCGCGCTACGGGCGGAATTGATCGTCATTTAAGTCTGACAGTGCTTGGGAGGTTGCCATGTTAAACGCGGATACCGCATCGGTTTATACCGACTTCGCCGGATTGGCCAAATTAAAACAAGGCGCGCGCGAATCGTCGCCGGCCGCCATCAAGGAAGCCGCCAAACAATTCGAGTCGCTGTTTCTGGGCATGGTGATGAAAAGCATGCGCGAAGCCAAACTGGCCGACGGCTTTGCCGACAGTCAACAGAGCAAGATGTACCAAGACATGTACGACCAGCAAATGGCCATGCATTTATCCGGCACCGGCGTCGGGCTGGCGGAAGTCATCGCTAAGCAGCTGAGCCCCAGGCAAGACAAGCAGGAAGACGAGCCAGGCCGTGTACTACAAGCCAGCGACTACTTGGATCGCGTCGCCGGCAGCGGCTCGGCCAACGGCAACCGGCAACCGCCGCGCGGCGGGCAAGCCGCGTCCAACGCGTTGGACGCCTCGGGACTGAGCAGCCTGGAACGCAGCCTGGCTCGACTGGAGCGTGACCAGTCCAACACCGCCGGACGTTGGCGCGACTTGGACTCGGCACCGGCCTCGTCGGACGTAATCGATGACGGCGCCACGCCGGCCCAGCAAACCTTTTTCAACGAATTGATGCCGCATGCCCGGCAAGCCGCGCAAAGCTTGGGGGTCGACGCCAAACTGTTGCTGGCTCAAGCCGCGCTGGAAACCGGCTGGGGACAAGCGATGGTCAAAAACGGCGGCGATAACAGCTACAACCTGTTCAACATCAAAGCGGATAGAGCCTGGCAAGGCAAGCAAGCCAAGGCAATGACATTGGAGTTCGACGGCGGCGTCGCCCAAAAACAGGTGGCCGGTTTCCGCGCTTACGACTCGTACAAAGATAGCTTTAACGATTACGTGGACTTCATCAAATCCAACCCGCGTTATGAACAAGCGTTGAAAAACGCCGAGAACCCGGCGCAATACATCCGCTCTTTGCAAAAAGCCGGCTATGCCACCGACCCCAAATACGCGGAAAAAGTCATGTCTATCTATCGCAGCCATGCCGGCGACAGCGCGGCGAGCGACACCAACGGTTAGGAGACCATCATGGGCTTGGGCATATTGGACACCGCATTATCCGGACTGACGGCGTTTCAGCGCTCGCTGGAAACCACCAGCAACAACATTTCCAACGTCAGCACCGAAGGCTACAGCCGGCAGCGCGTCGAAACCGCCACCCGTCGCGAGCAATATACCGGCTCCGGCTACGTCGGCAGCGGCGTCAGCGTCGTCAATATCACCCGCAGTTACGATCAGTTCATTACCGGCCAGGTCCGCTCCAGTACCTCGGCCTACCACGACGTCGATAGTTTTTATACCTTGTCCAGCCAAATCGACAACATCACCGCCGACGACACCACCGGTCTGGCGCCGGCGATGAAATCGTTCTTCGACGCAGTCGACACCGTCGCCAACGACCCCACCTCGATCCCGGCCCGCCAAACCTTATTGACGCAGGCCAGCTCGTTGACCCAACAGTTCAACACCTTGAATACCCGCTTCGGCGAATTGCGCGATCAGGTCAATACCAACCTGGAGACCGATCTCACCGAGATCAACGGGTATGCCAAGGCCCTGGCCGATCTCAACGTAAAAATCGTCGCCGACATCGGCAGGGCTTCCGGTCGAGAAATGCCCAACGATTTGCTGGACCAACGCGACTTGCTACTGAACAAAATCGCCGAAAAAGTCGACGTCAATTTCACCAGCCAAACCGACGGATCGATCAATGTCTTCATCGGCAACGGTCAACCTCTAGTATTGGGTAATTCCGCCTCGCAACTCTCTCTGCAGTCCTCCGCCACCGACTCGACTCACAAGGAAATTCTGCTGAACGGCCAGGACATTTCCGGTTTGATTTCCGGCGGCGAGCTTTACGGCAATTTGCGTTTCCGCGACCAAGTACTGGACCCGGCTCAAAAACAACTGGGCACGCTGGCGATGGGTCTGGCCACCGAGTTTAACAGCACCCATCAGGCCGGTTTCGATTTGAACGGCGACCCCGGCCTGGCATTCTTCGACCTCGGCTCGCCGGTGGTTCAGGTCACGCCGCACGCCGCCGACGACAACCTGCTGGCCACCGCCAGCTTCGTCGCCCCCAGTTCGTCGGCCAACCTGGATACCGGCTACCGGATCAGTGTCACCGGCACCAGCCCCAACGCCTATACGTTGACCAATCTGAGCAGCAACACCAGCCAAACCGGCCTGGACGACACGACGCTTGCCACCGCCGCCGCAGCCTTAGGCTTCAGCATCACGTTCAGCGGCGGTTCGCTGACCAGCGGCGATACCTTCGACCTCAGCCCGAGCTTTAACGCGGCCGGCACCTTGAAGGTGAACAGCGCGATCACCAATCCCAAACAAATCGCGGCCGCCAGCAGCAGCGCCGGCGTACCGGGCGACAACAGTAACGCGCTGGCGCTGGCCGATCTGGAAACGAAAACCTTGATGCAAAACGGCAAGGCCAGTTTCACCCAGGTCTACAGCCAGTTGGTGGCCGATGTGGGCTCGCAAACGCACGCGGCATCGGTCAACCGGACCGCGCAGGATACCTTGTTGAAACAGGCCTCCAGCGCCAAGGAAACCGTTTCCGGCGTGAATCTCGACGAGGAAGCCGCCAACCTGATCAAATTCCAAAACGCTTACGCAGCCGCCGCCAAGGCCGTATCGGTGGCTAGCACGCTATTCGACACCCTCATTGGAGCGGTCCGTTAGGAGAATTCACATGCGCATTTCCACGACCTGGAACCACCAGCTCGGCGTCGACGCGATGCTGGAACAACAGTCCAAACTCAGCGACACCCAACTCAAATTGTCGTCCGGCAAGAAATATCTGTCGCCGTCCGAAAATGCTCCGGCGGCGGTGTCGTTGATCAATTTGGAACAAAACATCAAAGAGAACCAACAGTTTCAGACCAACATCGGAGCGGCCCGGCAACGCTTGGAGTTGCAAGAGTCCAGCCTGGAAAACGCGACCAACGTGTTGCAACGCATCCGCGAATTGGCCGTGCAAGGTATGAACGACAGCAATACCGCAACCAATCGTCAGGAAATTGCCGCAGAAATCGATGAACTAAACAAACAGTTTCTGGGTATGGCGAACACCAAAAACGCTAACGGCGAGTATTTGTTTGCCGGCTACAAGAGCGACACGATTCCGTTCGATACCACCACTTACGCCTATCAGGGCGACGCCAACCAGCGCAGCATCGCCATCGGCCCCAGCCGGACCATAACCGATGGCGACGCCGGTGAAGCAGTCTTCGGCGTGTACTCGGCCGGAACATTGACGCCCGGCGGCATCGACAATGCATTTCAAGCCATCAACCGGTTATCTCAGGATCTGAAAGCCAATACGCCAAACAGCGGATCATTGGACGATATCGATAGAGCGATGGTCCGCTTCGAAACCACCCGCGCCTCGACCGGCGCGCGCTTGCACGCACTGGACGATCAGCAAAATTTGAATACCGACTACATCCTGGCCAACAAAACCACCGCGTCGGCGATAGGCGACTTGGATTATGCCGACGCATTGAGTAAATTCAGTCTGCAACAAACGTCGTTGCAAGCCGCGCAAGCCGCGTTTACCAAGGTGCAAAATCTGTCATTGTTCAATTACATTTCGTAGCGAAACACATCGGTTTGCCGCCCATCGAAGGAAACTCAGTTTTCTGTTCGCGAATCGAAGCGTAACGACCGGGACTTGGATATTGTCGGCCGCTTTCCGTTTAGAGCTTGCGTGCCGCGATCGCTTGGCTGAGCTGGTAAACCGCCATCGCATAGAGCGGGCTATGGTTATAACGGGTGATGACGTAGAAATTGTGCAAGCCTATCCATAAATCTTCGCCGATTTGCTGTTGGTACGCCAGCAGCTTGACCGCCTCGCCGGCGGGCAAACCGGCCGGCAATTCGACCCCCAACTTGCGCAGTTCGGCCGCACTGGTATCGGGCTTGACACCCTTGCTCAAGGCCTTTTTATACGCCTCTCCCGCAGCGTTGACCGGGTACGCGATCGGACCGCCGGGTTTCCATTGGTTGCTGGCAAAGTAGTTGGCGACGCTGGCGATCGCATCGGCCGGATTCGTCCAGATATTGCGTTTACCGTCGCCATCCAAATCCTTGGCATAGCTTCGAAAACTGCTCGGCATGAATTGCGGCAAGCCCATCGCACCGGCGTAGGAACCCATCGGCTGCAACGGGTCCATGCCCTCCTCGCGCGCCAAAACCAAAAATTGCTCCAACTCCTTCAGAAAGAATTCGCTACGCGGCGGATAGGCGAATCCCAATGTCGCCAACGCATCGATCACCCGGTATTTGCCGGTGTGCGCGCCGTATTTGGTTTCGACGCCGATGATGGCGACGATAATGTCCGCCGGAACCCCATATTGGTGTTCGGCTTGGCGCAACGCGGCTTCGTTATCCTTCCAAAACTGCACGCCACCGGCGATGCGGGCCTCGGTCATGAAAATTTCGCGGTATTGAAACCAGGGCTTGCCCTCCGCAGGCTTGGACATGGCATCGAGTATCGGCTGCTGGATGTTGACCGCCTTGAACAAACTCCGTAACTCCGTTTCGTTGAAACGATGTTGCTTGACCATCTGCTTGATGAAGCCGTTGAAGGAATCGGTGGTGGCAACTTCAGCCAGTGCCTGGCCGACGGCCGACAATAACAACAACATAAACGCGACTTTAAAATTCATAAACTCAGACAGAAAAAAGGAATAATTGGGGAATATTACGCGGTTTTTCCCGAGCGGACCGCTGGTTTATGGCGATCGCCTCAAACCGGCAACAACTTGCGATGAGTGTGTATCGACATCAGAATGCCGAAACCGGCCATCAGCGTCACCATTGAGGTGCCGCCATAACTGACCAAGGGTAGCGGCACTCCAACCACCGGCAACACGCCGATCACCATGCCGATGTTGACGAACACGTAAACGAAGAAGGTGAAGGACAAACTGCCGGCCAACAACCGGGAATAGGTATCCTGGGCTTGCACGGCAATGTAAAAGCAGCGGCTGATGACCAGTAGATACATCAACAGCAAACCGACGCAGCCAAACAGACCGAATTCTTCGGCGAAAACCGCGAAAATAAAGTCGGTGGAACTTTCCGGCAAAAAATCCAGCTCGGCCTGACTGCTGCCCAGCCAACCCTTGCCGTCCACGCCGCCGGAACCGATCGCGATTTTGGACTGAATAATATGGTAGCCGGCCCCCATCGGGTCGGCCTCGGGATTGATGAAAGTCAAGACCCGGCTGCGCTGGTACTCGCGCATGAAGTGCCACATGACCGGGGTCAGCGCGCCCAACACCGCCACGGCCCCCAACATGACCCACCACGACAGGCCCGCGAAGAATAACACCGCGGCCCCGGAACTGGCGACCAGCAGAGCCGTGCCCAAGTCAGGCTGCTTAGCGATCAATAGCACCGGCACCAACAACAATATCCCGGCCGCCAACAGATGCTTGGGTTTAGGCGGCAAGGCGTGCTCGGACAAATACCAGGCCACCATCATCGGCGCGCTGATCTTGGTAAACTCCGACGGCTGGAAGCGAAAAAAGCCCAAGTCCAGCCAGCGCTGAGCGCCCATGCTAATTTGGCCGATCACCGCCACCGCCAGCAACAACAGCACGCACACCGAAAACAAAGCGACCGAGAAAGTCTGAAATTGCCGGGGGTTGATGTGAGCCAGCACGATCATCAATACAATGGCCAAGCCCATCCGGCTGGCATGACGCACCAACATCGCCATTTCCTGCCCGCCGGCGCTGTACAAAATCACGAAGCTGAGCGCCAGAATCAGCAACAAACCGATGAACAGCGGGATGTCGATATGCAGCTTGCGCAGCAGGTTGCCAAGCAAGGACGGCGCTTGAAATTGTTCGTTGCGCATTTCGTTTCTCATGGCGAACTGTCCTTTTTCTGGTTCAGATAAGCATCGATAATTTCACCGGCGATCGGCGCCGCCACCGAACCGCCGTGACCGCCGTGTTCGGCGATCACCGCGACGGCGATCTGCGGATCGTGCACCGGGGCGAATGCGATGAACAAGGCATGGTCGCGCATTTTGAAGTCGATCGCGTCCTCGTTATATTTCTCTTCCTGTTTGACGGTAAACACCTGGGCGGTACCGGTCTTGCCGGCGATCTGATAATTGATGGCCTTGGCCAGCCGGCCGGCGGTACCGCGCGCGCCATGTACCACGTTAGTCATCGCCCGAATGACGTTCTCGACATTTTGCGGTTTCAGCGGAATGATCCGGTCGGCCTTGCCTTCGATCCGATCGGCATAATCGGCGCTGATGATGCTATGTACCAAATGCGGCGTAATGACCTTGCCGCCGTTGGCCAGCGTCGCGGTGGCGTGAGCCAATTGCAAGGGCGTAACTTGGGTGTAGCCCTGACCGATCCCGGTAATCAGGGTCTCGCCCGGAAACCAGGCCTGATTGCGGTAGTGGCGTTTCCAAGCCTTGGACGGCATCAAGCCGTCGATTTCGCCCACCAGATCGATACCGGTCTTGCGACCGAAACCGAATTTGTCCATGAACTCATGCATCTTATCGATACCCAGCGCCAGCGCCAGATCGTAAAAATACACGTCGCAGGATTGGGTGATCGCTTCGTTCATGTCGACCATCCCGTGTCCCCACTTCTTCCAGTCGCGGTATTTATGGTCGACGTTGGGCAACTTGTAGTAGCCGGGACAAAACAGCCGGTGGCCGAAATCGATGACGCCGTACTCCAGCCCGGCCAAGCCCAAAAACGGCTTGACCGTCGAACCGGGCGGATATAGTCCGCGTAGCGCCCGGTTGTACAAGGGCTGGTCCGGCGATTCCTGCAAAGCCTTGTAGTCCTTGCCGGAGATGCCGGAAACGAAGGGATTAGGATCGAAACCCGGCCGGCTAACAAAAGCCAACACCGCGCCGGTTTTGACTTCTATCGCCACCGCCGCGCCGTTGAACTCGACCAATGCGTCGTAGGCAATCTTTTGTATGTCGATATCCAGTGTCAGATAGATATTCGATCCTGCGACCGGCTCGACCGTCGCCACGGTATTGACCGCCCTGGCTTGAGCGTTGGTTTCGATTTCCTCGTAACCGGCGGTACCGAGCAGATGTTCCTCGTAGGTCTTCTCGATGCCGGTCTTGCCGATATGGTCCGTCCCGCGGTACATGACGGAAGGCAGGGTCTTCAACTCCTGCTCATTGATCCGCCCGACGTAACCGACCACGTGGGACGTCAAGTCGCCGTAAGGATAGTGGCGCACCAAGCGAGCGTAGACGTCGACGCCGGGAAAATACGGTCGGACGACCGCGAATTTGGCGACGTCTTCGTCGGTCAGATTTTGCAGCAAGGCCGTACTGGTAAACGATTTGTTGCGCTTACGCAGTTTTTGAAACGCCTCGATTTTTTCGTCGGGAATGTTCAGCAGTTGCTGCAGCCTCTTCAAAGTGTCGTCGAGGTTAGCAATTTGTTCGGGTATCAGCTCCAGGCTGTAAGTCGGCACGTTTTCGGCCAACATCCGACCCTTGCGATCATAAATGACGCCGCGCGTCGGCGGCAACGGCGCGATCTTGATGCGATTGTCCTTGGACAGCATCGCGTAATGTTCGTGACCGACCACTTGTAGGTAAACCAGCCGCACCACCAGCCCGATCATCAACGCGATAATCAGGATAAAGGCCGTGACGATACGACTTAGAAACAGACGGCTTTCCGCCAGCGGGTCCTTGATCGCGAATTTTCTGTCCATCGCCGGTCAGTCGAGGCGCGCCATGACCCGGATAAAGCGCAGCAGATAAAACACCAACGGCCAGACCAGCGCCCCGCTCAGTGCCGGATACCAAAACGACAACGGCAAGCGATTACCCGCCTTAATACTTTCGATCGCGAAAATCACGCTTTGCGAACCGAGCAGGCAAAACAGTACGAACAGGCATTGCTGAACCATCGGAAACTGTCGCAGCCGCCGGTGTTCGTTGATGCTGAAGTAGCAAATCAACGGATAAATCAACGCGTACTGCCCCAACAAGCGCCCGGTCAGTACGTCGGTCAACAGCCCTATCCACCAGGCGCTGAATACGCCGAAGCGTTCCGGCAGCGCGATCGACCAATAGATCAAAACCAACACCACCCAATCCGGATTGAACACTTCCATCCCCGGAAACAGCCCCATCACCCGCAGCACCATCGCACCGGCTACCGTGACGACAAAATAAATCAAAGCCAGCGCGTTATGGCCCGACATGTTTGGCATCCTTGGGTTTCGCGGCGACCGGCGCCGCTTGCTCGGCGACGTCCGGCTTGACCGGCTCGCCCAGAACGACCGGCGTCGAATCGCTCCAAACGATCAAAAACTCCCGACTCTTATCCAACTCCGCTTTCGGCGTGGCATAGATATTGGCGAACGATTTGTCCGGTCTAGCCTCGAATTTATCGACTACCGCGACCGGATAACCGGCCGGAAACACGCCGCCCAAACCGGACGTGACCAACAGGTCGCCGGGTACGATGTCGGCGTTATTCGCTAAAAACGGCAGATGCAGCCGGTTGGGTTGCCCGGTGCCGAAGGCTATCGTCCTCAGGCCGTTGCGATTGACTTGCACCGGGATCGCGTGATCGGGATCGGTGATCAACATCACTTCCGAGCTGGACGGCATCGTGCGGACCACTTGGCCGACAATACCGCTGGCATCCAGCACCGGCTGTTCGGGATGCACGCCGAAGCGAGAGCCCTTGTTGACGACGACGGTATGCTCGTAGGGCGCCAGTTTGACCGACACCAATTCGGCCACCAGCACTTGCTCGCCAAGTTGAAACGAATTCTCAAGCAACATGCGTAGCCGGGTGTTTTCCTTCTCCAGGGCCGCGAGTTTCAACAACTTGGCGTCGTTGACGAACTGCTGCTCCTTCAGCCGGCGATTCTCTTTTTGTAGTTCGACATAGGAAATCACCGAATCGGACAAATCATGGTAAGCGTCGATGGGCAGGCTGGCCAGCATTTGCAAGGGGTAGGTCGCCATCGCCAACAGCGAGCGCAGCATGTTCAAGCGTTGGCTGCGGTAATCGACCACCAACAGCGCAACCGAAAGCAATACCGCGACCAACAGACGGGTATTCAGCGAAGGGCCTTTGGCGAATAGCAGTTTTATGGCAAAACCTCTAGCGATTTTGAAGCGGCAATCCCGACGGAAAATAAAGGATTGCCGACAGGCCCAGTCCAACGATCCGCAACCGCCGAATGGTACCCGCTGAAACAAAAAAGACGGCGGGAACCGACATCACCGGTTAACGCCGTCCCTCGAACGACCGAACGCCGAGCGGACTATTCCAGCGAAAATGCCGAGGCGCCTCGGGCGTCCAGCATCTCCAACACCATGCCGCCGCCGCGAGCGACGCAGGTAAGCGGATCGTCGGCAATGTATACCGGCAAGCCGGTTTCCTCGGAAATCAAGCGATCGATGTCTTTCAACAGCGCACCGCCGCCGGTCAGGACGATACCTCGACTGGCAACGTCGGCGCCCAATTCCGGCGGGGTTTGTTCCAGCGCGACCTTGACGGCGCTGACGATACCGGACAAAGGCTCCTGCAAGGCTTCCAGAATTTCGTTGCTGTTCAATGAAAAACTGCGCGGCACGCCTTCGGCCAGATTGCGGCCGGTGACTTGCATTTCGCGAACTTCGCTACCGGGATAAGCCGCGCCGATTTCATGCTTGATTTTCTCGGCGGTGGCTTCGCCGATCAGCGTGCCGTAGTTGCGGCGCACGTAGCTGATGATCGCGTCGTCGAAACGGTCGCCGCCGATCCGCACCGACGCCGAATAGACGATACCGTTCAATGAAATGACCGCGACTTCCGAAGTGCCGCCGCCAATATCGAGCACCATCGACCCGTGCGCCGCATCGACCGGCAAACCGGCCCCGACCGCGGCGGACATCGGTTCCTCGATCAAATACACTTCGCGAGCGCCAGCCATCGCCGCCGACTCGCGAATCGCCCGCCGCTCGACCTGAGTCGAACCGCAGGGCACGCAAATCAGAATGCGCGGACTGGGCCGCAGCAGTTTGTTTTCATGCACCTTTTTAATGAAAAACCGCAACATGCGTTCGGTTACGGCAAAATCGGCGATCACACCGTCTTTCAAGGGCCGGATCGCGGTGATGTTACCGGGCGTGCGGCCCAACATATTTTTAGCGTCGGCGCCGATCGCGGCGATGGTTTTCTGGCCGCGGATCTTGTCCTCCTTAATCGCGACGACGGACGGCTCATTCAATACGATTCCCTGGCCCGGAACATAAATCAGCGTATTTGCCGTTCCCAAGTCGATAGACAGATCATTGGAAAAAAGGCCACGAATTCTTTTGAACATTAAACGGTATCCTAAATGCACACAGAAAATCCCGCTACTTTAACAATCAAGCGGGCGATAGGGCAAGATATAAAGTATCATAGATTTACCGATAAAACTTGGAGTTAGAAGATGTCGTTAACGGCTAATGACGTTAAAAAAATCGCCTATCTGGCACGCTTGGGAATCGAGGAATCGCAGGTCGAACATTACGCCAAAGACCTATCCAACATGCTGGATTTAATGACCCGGATGGGGCAAACCGACACCGCCGGCATCGCTCCGATGGCGCATCCGCTCGACCAAACCCAACGCCTGCGCGCCGATACCGCCGTCGAGACCAACCAACGAGCGCATTTTCAAGCCATCGCCCCGCAAACCGAAGCCGGACTTTATCTGGTCCCGAAAGTCATCGAATAATTCCGAACCATGCACACGCTATCGCTAACCGAATTAGCCGCCGGACTGCGCGGCAAGCAATTTTCCAGCACCGAATTGACCCAGGTCTTTTTGGCTCGCATCGGACGACATCAAGCCCTGAACGCCTTCGTCACGGTCAGCGAAGAACTGGCCTTGCAGCAGGCGGAAGCCGCCGACCGGCGCTTGGCCGCCGGCACGCCGGCGCCGCTGACCGGCATCCCGATCGCCCAAAAAGACATCTTTTGCACGCAAGGCGTTAAAACCAGTTGCGGCTCGAAAATGCTGGACAACTTCATCGCCCCTTACGACGCCACGGCGGTCGAACGCTTCAATCAGGCTGGCGCGGTGATGCTGGGTAAGTTGAACATGGACGAATTCGCGATGGGTTCGTCCAACGAAACCAGTTTCTACGGCCCGGCTCGCAATCCATGGGATACCGAACGGGTGCCGGGCGGCTCGTCCGGCGGTTCGGCGGTCGCCGTTGCGGCGAGGCTGACGCCGGCGGCGACCGGTACCGACACCGGCGGCTCGATTAGGCAACCTGCAGCCTTATGCGGCATCACCGGCTTGAAACCGACCTACGGTCGGGTTTCGCGCTACGGCATGATTGCCTACGCCTCGAGCCTTGACCAGGGCGGACCGATGGCGCGTAGCGCCGAAGATGCGGCCTTGTTGATGCAGGTCATGGCCGGTTTCGACGGCAAGGACTCCACCAGCGTCGACCAGCCGGTACCGGATTACAGCGCCGGTCTGAACGACAGCCTGCAAGGTTTGAAAATCGGCCTGCCGAAACAATTTTTCAGCCCCGAACTGGACAGCCAAATCGCGGCGACGATTCAGTCCGCGATCGCCGAATACCAGAAACTCGGCGCGACGGTACAAGAAGTGGACATGCCGAATCTGGAACTGGCGATACCGGCTTATTACGTGATCGCCTCGGCCGAATGCTCGTCCAACCTGTCGCGTTACGACGGCGTGCGCTTCGGCTACCGCTGCCAAAACCCAGCCGATTTGACCGACCTCTACATCCGCTCGCGCGGCGAAGCCTTCGGCGCGGAAGTCAAACGCCGGATTCTGATGGGCACTTATGCACTGTCGGCAGGCTATTACGACGCCTATTATCTGAAAGCCCAACAGGTGCGCCGATTGATCAGCGACGATTTCAAACGCGCTCTTAGCGAAGTCGACGTATTGATGGGACCGGTCACGCCGAGCACGGCATTCAAAATCGGTTCAAAAACCGACGACCCGATTCAGATGTATCTGGAAGACATTTACACGATAGCGATCAACCTGGCCGGCCTGCCGGCGATGTCGATTCCGGCCGGGTTCATAGCCGGCCTGCCCGTTGGCTTGCATATCATCGGTAACTATTTCGGCGAAGCCAAGTTGTTGAACGTCGGCCACCGCTACCAGCAGGTCACCGACTGGCACAATCAAGTGCCGAAGGGTTTCGAATAACAGGGGGCAATATGGCGCCGATCACGCAATTATCACAATTGGATCCTAACGGCACCTATAGTTACGCCGATTACCTGACTTGGCAGCTCGAGGAGTCGGTCGAACTGATCAAGGGCAAGATCATGGCCATGTCGCCGGCGCCGAGCAGAAAGCACCAAAGCGTATCGCTAAATTTTGCCGTCAGCCTTGGCAACTACTTTAAGCACAAGGATTGCAAACTCTACCCTGCGCCGTTCGACGTCAAGCTCTACGACCGCCGTAAATCCTTGCTTCAAGACCGCGAAGTTTTCAGCGTCATCCAGCCCGACCTGTGCGTGATCTGCGACAAAGACAAACTGACCGAGCAAGGCTGCGATGGGGCGCCGGATTGGATCATCGAGATTTTATCGCCCGGCAACAGCCAAAAGGAATTGCGTCTGAAATACCAGCTGTATCAGGAAAACGGCGTGACGGAATATTGGACGGTTTATCCTTACGAGCAAGCAGTCCATCAATTCGTGCTCGATCAGAACGAAAAATACCAACTGCACGCCATGCACGCCGGCGACGAGATTGCCATCCCCTATTTATTCCCCGACCTGCAAATCGACCTGAACGACGTTTTTGCCGAATAGTTTTAAAGGAAAGCAACATGAGCTCACAATGGGAAGCCGTCATCGGCTTGGAAATCCACACCCAACTCTCTACGAAATCGAAAATCTTTTCCGGCGCGGCGACTGCCTACGGCGCCGAACCCAACACCCAGGCTTGCGCGGTGGATTTGGGACTACCCGGCGTATTGCCGGTATTGAACGAAGACGCGGTACGCAAGGCGGTAACCTTCGGCCTGGCTATTGATGCCGAAATCGCACCGCACTCGATCTTCGCTCGCAAAAACTATTTCTACCCCGACCTGCCGAAAGGCTATCAAATCAGCCAATTCGAACGACCGATTGTCGGCAACGGCCATCTGGATATCGAAGTCGACGGCGAAACCAAACGCATCGGCATCACCCGGGCCCACTTGGAAGAAGACGCCGGCAAATCGCTGCACGAAGATTTTCACGGCCTGACCGGCATCGACCTGAACCGCGCCGGCACGCCGCTACTGGAAATCGTCTCCGAGCCGGACATGCGTTCCGCCAAGGAAGCGGTGGCCTATATGCGCAAACTACACGAGCTAGTACGTTATCTGGAAATCTGCGACGGTAATATGCAGGAAGGCTCGTTTCGCTGCGACGCCAACGTTTCGGTTCGCCCCAAAGGCCAAGCCGAATTCGGGACCCGTGCCGAAATCAAGAACATCAATTCGTTCAAGTTTGTCGAAAAAGCCATCAATCACGAAATCGAGCGACAAATCGACATCATCGAAGCCGGCGGCAAAGTGGTCCAAGAAACCCGCTTGTACGACGCCAACAAAGACGAAACCCGCTCGATGCGTAGCAAGGAAGAAGCCAACGATTACCGTTACTTCCCAGACCCGGACTTGTTGCCGGTGATCGTCGAGGAAGCCCTGAAGGCTGAAATTCGCGCCACGTTGCCGGAATTGCCAGGCGCCAAAAAGTACCGTTTCATCGAGCAATACGCGTTGGATGCGGAAAGCGCCGCCACGCTGACCTCATCGCGCGAATTGGCCGACTTCTTCGAACAAGTCGCGGCCGAATCCGGGGAAGCCAAGTTGGCTGCGAATTGGTTAACCGGCGACGTGCTCGGCGCATTGAACAAAGCCGGCTTGGAAATCGACGCCTGCCCGGTCAGCGCCGAACGTTTGGCGGGCTTGCTGAAACGCATTGCCGACAACACCATCTCCGGCAAGACCGCCAAGCAGGTGTTCGACAAACTCTGGAACGGCAGCGCAACGGCGGATCAAATCATCGAACAGGAAGGCTTGAAGCAAATCACCGATACCGGCGCCATCGAAGCCATCGTCGACAAGGTCATCGCCGCCAACCCGGTACCGGTCGAACAATACCGGGCCGGCAAAGACAAGGCGCTGATGGCGCTGGTCGGCCAAATCATGAAAGAAACCCAAGGCAAGGCCAACCCCGCAGAAGTGAATAAAATGTTGGTTGCCAAATTAAAGGATTAAAACCGTCGATAGCGGGCATTTACCGAAGCGGTTTTGTCCGGCTCAGCGCTTCCGACCTTTCGGCGGCAATGACCCGAAATGACGCCGGCTCTCCAAGCCCGGCTCGCAGCGGAATGACTAGCGGCTTGCCGAAGCCGCCAACTCCGCTTCGACGACCGGCGGCAAACGCTTCGGCATCCGGATTCGCAGTTGCTTGTTGATGTGATACTGACCGAACACGACTTGGATATCCTTGATCGTCACGCCAAACTCCCTGGCCAAAAACCGAACCATGTGATCGGTAGCCTTGCCGTCCTCCGGTGTCGCGGTAACGCTGATTTTCAGTTGAGCCCCCTTGGGTTTGCCGATGACATCGCGCTTGGCGCTCGGCGTGCCAAGTACGTTCAACACCAAGACATCCCCGTCCCAAGCGCAAAACGACACCGGTCCCGGCCGCCCCTGATCTCCAACCCCGCCTTGGCCTCGCGGATTCTTAATTTTCGGATTTGCCATGTCACCCTTCGTTGTCGCCACGATATAGCGTAAATGTACGTCATGTCGTCGCGAATTCTAACAAAACACTCCGACAACAAAATGACGCAACCCGCAAAATAAAAACAACTCTTTGTTTTATAAAAACTATTTATTTATGGCACGTGAACCGCTTATATAAAAACAAAACATCTATCGGGAGAACCGCCATGAACACCATCAACCACCCCAACAGCATTGCACTGACTACCTTTATGGACAACTTGAGCGGCGAGTTTATCGCTCAAACCGGTTACGGAGCTTACGTGTACCTCAATCCGGTCGACATCGAACGCTTATTCCAGGATTACCGCCAACAAAATATGCCGATTCGCAACCTGGTGCGGCGACTGTTGAAAAACTTATAGAAATCACATCCCTTGCCGCAAGGCTCCATGCCGAGCGGCAAGGGAACGTGGGTTGGCGGCGGCGACACTCCTAAGGCCCACGCTCCGATCACGGACGCATCCTGGAAAACCTGAAAAACTGTTGGCCGATCGACAATATCGACGACTGCCGAACTAACCCTAACGTTCAGTCGAACACTTGCCTAAGCCTTGTGCAGCCTGCCGCGACTAGCCTAATCGAGGCTAGTTTACACCGGTCCGGGTCATCGCCGCGCAATTCCGTCGAGAATCGCCGTGTGGTATAGTTTCGACCGTAAAACTGCCCATCTGGGCAATGTCAAGCGAGATAGCCGCTCGATATAGTACGAAAAACTTGAACTGGTTCTCACGCTGAGATTAATACTAGACGGATCAATAGCCATTTCAAGCGCGACCTTACGATTTTGTAAGATCGGCCATTGCAGGCGATGCAGCCGTCCGGGCGATTACGCACTTGCCATGTATACGGTAGCTGGAAGCTTGGAGAACGGGTACCGTTCTTTTCCGGCCGGGTTTGTGAAAGCCCAGTCTCAGCAATACAGAACGAGAACATGATGAACCTGAAATATTTTCCGCTGATCGGCCTGCTGCTTGCCACCGCTACGCCATCCGCCGCCGACGTTACCTCCCCGCTAAACTTGGCGCAGTTGCGCCAAACCGCCGCCGATTTCGAGCACGGCCGCGGCATCAAACAAGATTACGGATTAGCTTTCGAAATGTATTGCAAGGCCGCGTTGGCCGGCGACAGCGAATCGGCTTACGGTCTGGGCTTTATGTATTTCAACGGTCGCGGCGTCAAACGGGATCTGCCGCTGGCCAGTCACTGGTTCAAACAAGCCGCCGACCGCGGCGACCATCACGCTCAAACCATGTTGAGCCGCTTCGGCGACGCTCCGGCCACCGAAGACCCAGCCTGCCACCCGGAACCGGTCGTGACGGTGACGGTAACCGACAACAACCCCAACCGGCAAATCGTCGAGGCCTGGGTCAATCAAATCGCGCCAGTCTACGGCATCGACCCGCAATTGGTGATGGCGGTCATCAAAGCCGAATCGGCGTTCAATCCGACCGCGCTGTCCGGCAAAAACGCCCAGGGTCTGATGCAATTGATACCCGAAACTGCGGAGCGCTTCGGCATCAAGGATGCATGGAATCCGGTGCAAAACATCAAGGGCGGCACGGCTTATCTGCATTGGCTGTTGCGCCATTTCGAAGGCAAGGTCGATCTGGTTCTGGCGGCGTACAATGCCGGCGAGAAAGCCGTCGAGCGCTATAAGGGCATTCCGCCTTATGCCGAAACTCAGAACTATGTGAAGCAAATCCTGGCGTGGTATCCCAATGCCACCCACCCCATCCCACCGCAGTCGCCGCAAAAAAATCTGGTCATCGAAGTTAAAACCTAATCGAACCTGCGCGGCTGCTTTACGCCAAGATTACGAATCGATTTCCGACCTCAACCGGTTCCCAACGACATACCCAGTTCCGCCGACGACAATCGCGCCTTGGTCAACTCGGCAATATCGCCACATCCAAACCGCGCTCGACCAACCAAATCAGCGCTAGCCCTGCAATACCGGTCGAGCCGTATTTCAAGACCCAGACCGGATAATAGCCTTGCCGGCTACCCCAATAGATCAACGGCAACGAGACCGCGATAATCGCCAATTGCCCCAACTCGACGCCGAGATTAAACCCCAGCAAGGCCAACGCTTGCCCGGATTTCGGCAACGCCAGATCCAGCAGCACGCCAGCAATGCCCATGCCGTGAACCAAACCGAAACCGAAGGCCAACCACACCCGGCGTTCGGTAAACCAGGCATAGATGTTGTTCAGCGCGGCGACCGCCACCGAAGCGGCAATCGCCGCTTCGACCCAACGACTAGGCAGCACCAAATATTGCCAAACCGTCAACGCCAGCGTCAGCGAGTGGGCCAGCGTAAACGCCGTCACCACCGCCAACACATCGGTACCAATTTCGGCGAGATTCGCCTTGCGCCGCCAGGTCAAACCGTCGCGCGCCAACGCCGCCGGCAACAGCAAACTCAACAAAAACAGCAGATGATCGTAGCCGGCCCAGATGTGCGTCATCCCCTCTTGGACAAACGCCGCCAGCTCAGGCCAGACGCCACCTTTGCCGGCAAGCTCGAAGGTCTGCGTCGGTTGCTCGGGACTAAACACCGCACTACGCGCGCCGCTAGGCCCAACCAAACTAAACAATCCGCGATGGCGCGCGTCGAATTCGAAAAACCAGCGGTAATCGACCACCCATTGCCGCACGGTCGCCGGACAATCCACCCGAAAATCCAGTACCGCGTAACCGCCGTCGCTGTGCTCGTCGACCCGCAAACCCTCGCCATCCAAGCGACAGGCCCGGCCGTCGCCGCTGATGTCCAAACGGCTTAGCGCATGTGCCGCGACGACATCGCCGCGCTCGCGCAACTCCCGCCAGGTAATGCGGCCGTCATCGTCCTGATCCAGACCGACCGCTTCCTGCAAATCGCGTAGCGCCATGTCCCAGCGGCCGACCCAGCGCTGCCCATCCCAGGTCAAGCTCAGATACGCATCGCTGGCCTTGTGCGCCGAGGCGGCGCAACTGGCACCGATCAATATTAGAAACACGAGCCATCGTCTCATGCCAGCCTCCCGGCGACGCGTGCCGCCAAGTCCCGCAAACGCACATCTTCCAAGCCGGTTCGCGCCAAAAACGCCAATACGTCGCGAGCGGCGTCGAACTTGCCGGCCGCGATCGCCGCTTCCAGCAAGATACGAGCATCGCGCGGTTCGCGCTGCACTTGCCAATTGGCGGCGGCCAGCGCCAAAGCCTGTTCGGGTTCGCTATTCAATTGCAATTCAAACCGGGCTTCATCGCCCTGGTGACTGGTATCGCCCCTGCGACGACTGTCGGCAAAACGCGCCGCCAGCGTCCGCCGGTGCCCTTCGGCTTCGGAATGCCCCAACTGCCGCTCCGCCAAGGCCAACCTCAACAACAAGCCGTCGGCGCGCTGCTCGCCGGTCAACAACTCAAGCACTTCGGCATAGCGCTGTCTATCCAGCAAAAAATCGGCAAAACCGGCCAATGGGTACGCACTCAGCCGGCCAATAGCCAAGGCCCGCCGGTAGTGGCGTTCGGCCGCACCGGTATCGCCCAGCCGCTCCGCCATTTCAGCGAGCACGGTCCAGGCCCATTGCCTTTCGTCGGCCGACTCCGGGCCGGCAACCGACAACAACGCCGCCAACCGCCGGTAAGCCGGTTCGAGCTGGCCGCTGTCGGCCAACACGGACTCGACGCACACCCGCCCGGACCAACCGGCCGCCAGGCGGCTGACGGTCAAACAGCTTTGCAGCGCCTCGGGATAACGTCCCTGCACCTGATGAATTGCCGCCTGCGTCAGCCAGGCCCCAATCAGCCTGGGTCTTAAAGCCAGCGCTCGCCGCAAATCGGCCAGAGCCGCCGAAAAATCGTGGCGATTCTGGGCCAGCACGGCGCGCAAGGTCAGGATCTCGGGAGACGGGTTAGCGCGAGCCAACGGTGCCAACACCGCCTCGGCACGGCCGAAATAACGCGGATCGGCCTCCGCCCGTCCCAACGCGATGTAACGCTCCACTAACTGCAAAGCCAGCGCCCGGTCGTCCGGCGTCGCCCGCAGTTGTTCGCGCAACGCGCGAAGTTGCGCATCGCCGCCGCGCTCAGGCAGTACTTCCAAAACCTGATCGTCGTCCGCCGGGACGAAGGCTTGGCCTAGCGCTGCCGGTCCGAACACCAGCAGCGCCGTCAATAGTACATATCTCATCGATAGCTCCTGTTAGGTTTCAAATTCGGTAGCTATTCAGCGCGAAGTAAAAACGGCCTCTCCCGACGGAGCGGGGGATGAATACCTCAATGCCAGCTATGCCGTTCGCTGAGCGGAGTCAAAGCGAAATCGCTGGCTTCGGCTCCGCTCAGCCGACGCCTTATTTCGACTCCGCTCAGCCACCGCCTTATTTCGGCTTCACTCAGGCAACGCCTTAATTCGACTCCGCTCAGCCGACGCCTTATTTCGGCTCTGCTCGGCCAACGCCTTATTTCGACTCCGCTCAGCCACCGCGTTATTTCGGCTTCACTCAGCCAACACCTTAATTCGGCTCTGCTCGGCCAGCAGCTTACATTGACTGCAAACGTTTAACTTAACGCCATTGGTAACCACCTTCCCCCAAAACGCCCTCTGAATAGTTACCGAATTCACTGAACAAATTTCAGGATCGGAACGCTGTCAATCGCGGCTAAAGCTCCACCCACGCAAGCGATTTTCAGATTCCGCTTCCAAAAACGATTCATGATCATTGGTTAGCATCATGGGGCGCCAAGCTTCGGCGCCCCACCGACCAACGGCTATTGCTCCGGGCAATTGGCCGCCGCCGAGCTCAAACTGTCGGCGCAACCGGCTTCGCCGGGATCGACGTGCCGGCTTTGCCGGCCGCTATTGGCGAAGGCCACGTAGGGAAAACTCTCCTGATAATTTCGGTCGTTGGCGTTAACCCCATCACCGACCCGATTGTTGGGGAAAGCGCCGAAACCGGCGCGCAGCACGCCGACCGCGGCTTGCGCGGTGATGTCTAGGACATCGTCGGATACCCGGCGACCGTTCGGAAAGCCCGCGCTATCGCCCGCCAAAAAACCCATTCGTTTACGCGCGGCGGTTGTCGTCGGTCCGATTCCGGTGTTCAAGCGCAGCAAATCGGCGATCGGCCCGCGCTGTTCGCTGGTGCAGGCCGGACAAATCGGCGCCGCGTAAAACACCAAAGGGCCCAAATCGAACGCCGGTTGGTCCGGATTGACGCGCGGCGGCGCCGGCACCGGCAGCACGCCGGCCGTCGCGGCATTAAGGACCCGCGCGATCAACGGATCAACGACGTAGGCGGCGTAATCGCCGTCTTGCTTGGGTTCGCTCATGCTGAACTTGTCCTTGTCGCCGGTACCGATCAGCAATTCGTTGACCAAAGGATTGCCCATCCGCTGAATTTGCGTATAAGCGTTGGCCAATTTGGGCCGGCCGCCGGGTTTTTCGGCATAGGATTTGGTACGCGGCCGCGATGTGGTGGCATAAGTACCGACGACCGCGAAAGCCTCGTTGGCGCCGTGCAATTTGCCGTCCTGGGTCAACATTGCGATCGGCAGTTCGATGGCGATAGCATTGACGTTGAAACCGGCCACGTCGTCGGGCGCGAAGTTACGCGCGTCGTCGGCGCTTTGCGCGTCGCTCAACACGCCGGCCACGCCGACTCCGGAAGCGCCGCTCCGAAAATTCAAGGTATCGAAGGCCGCACCCAAATCGATGTAAAACGGATCGTCGACGGTGCCGGCAAACACTTTAATACCGCCAGCCAAGTCGTAAATACCTTGTTTGGCCAGCGCCGGATAATCCGGCATCGTGCGCGGCCCGACGTTGGACGGCACCGCATAGAGTTTTTGCCCGCCGTTCAACTCGAGCACCTGACGGTTTTTACCCTTACCCTTGATCAGCGTCACCGTGTAGCTCTGCCGCAAGCCCAAGCCTTCCGAGCCCGGCCCATCCAACGCGGAAATCGCCGCCGGTACCAGCGGCGTGCCGGCCGGCAGCGGCACCGGCGAATTGAACGGTGTGTTCAGACCGTCGCCGATGCCGACGAAGCCGGTAAACACGCCCGGCAAGCGGGATTCGGTTTTAAAACGGAATTGCAAGGTTAGGTCTTCGTCGGCGTCGAAATCGTTGTCCACTTTCATTTCGTAGAGGATTTCCGGATCGAACGGAAAATAATTCGGGCCGTTGCTCGGGTCCAGCAAGGGATCGACATTCAAAATCATCGTGACTTTGCTGGGATCGTCGTAACTGACGAACGCAAACCAATCGGTGATGTCGGCCTTGGCATCCAGCGCGGTCAACGGCGCTTCGCGGTGGTTGGCGGCTTGCGTGGACGATGCGCCGCAGGCGAGCAACGTGGCGATCAGACTTAGGCTATAGCGATTTATCGATTTCATGGTCATGCTCCCAAACGTTTAAACAATGGCCGAGGTCATGCCGCCCCGGTTACGCGGTTGCGCCCAGCGGCCCAAGCCAAAAAACATCGCCGACGCCAGCAAAAGCATCGCGGTCGGCGGCTCCGGAACCGTCGCGGCTTGCGCGGCATCGACGCCGACGATATGAAAGTCCCAGGCCGACGTGCGATTGGCATCGACCAAATCGCCGTTGCCATCGACTAGCGAACCCTCGCAGAACTGAGCGTTACCGCATCCGAACACCTGGGTGAACCAGGGATCGGCATCGCGTAAAAATCCGTCGGCCAGCGCGCTGGAAACCGCCAAGTTGTCGTATTGCGTCAACGTGGCGATGTAATCGCCGGCCACCAAATTGGTCGTCAGATAGCTGTCGAATTCGCCGTAGCTCAGCGGCACGCCGTTCGAGAATGCGATTCCGCCGCCGTTGCCGTCGTCCTGTTCGGCCAGCAGTTGACCGCTGGCGTCCCAAAGCGTCAAAATCGGATCGAAACCGCCCGTCAGCCACGACGCCGTAAACAACGTGACGTTGCCGGGATTGGCGATACTGAAATCGAAGCGGACCACCGAGTTGTCCCGGCTGAAATTGCCGGCAAAATCGAAATCGGCGGCCCCGGCCGGCCCGCCGATCAGGCAGCCGCTCAGGATCGCCGCGTAGAGTTGTGTTTTCATAGGAATGTCCTCGTCATGGGTCAAAATGCAAGCCTCTTCGGCGACCAACCGCGCTAACGCGCATCGGTGCCTGGCCTGCAATGACTACTACGGGGACTCCGCTGATTTGGATGCAACAGCGGTGATAAATTTTTGGATAGCGCCGGCTTATGGCCGTACGGGAGACAAAAACGCCGAAATTTCCCGGCATTTGCCGCCCTCCGCGCGATACGCCGATGCGATGAGTTCATCGCGACTGCCGAAGCCAACTTGGCCCCGCTGCATCCAAACTCGGACGAATGGCGTATAGCACTTATAACCACCACGACGGCGACATGACCGAAACCCACCCGATTCCCGACCTCGATGCCAACATGGCCGCCGATACCGCGTTGCGGCAAGCGTTGGCCGGCATCGTCGATCAAGATCAGGCGGCGCTGGGAATCTTGTACGACGCGATGGTCGAGCAGGTTTACGGTGTGGCCTTGCGTATTCTGAAACAACCGGCCAGCGCGGAAGAAGTGGTGCAGGACACCTTCTGGCAGGTCTGGCGGCAAGCGCCGCGCTTCGATCCGGAACGCGGCACGGTCAAGGCCTGGGTCCTGACCATCGCGCGCAGTCGGGCCTTGGACTTGCTGCGCCAATTCGACTCGGACCTGACCGACTTGGAACCGGAAGCATGGGCGGCGATCGAAGGGCCAGGCGGGCAAGCACCGATCGACGTGTTGGCCGCCACCCAACAAGGCCATCGCGTGCATGCCGCGCTCGCCGCCCTGGACCCGATACCCCGGCAATTGGTGTCGCTGGCATTTCTGCGCGGGCTGAGCCACGAGGAAATCGCGCAGTGCAGCGGTTTGCCGTTGGGCACGGTCAAGTCGCACATCCGTCGAGCCTTGCTCGGCATGCAACAGTCTTTATCGATCAACCTAGGCGAGGATTATCGCGAATGACCGACAACCCACCCCGCAAGCCCACCGACGCCGCCGAGCCGATTGCCGCGCAACTGCTGGACGCGCTGACGCCGCTGCCGGTCGCCGCGCCGCAACGCGAAGCGATGCGTCAAGGTTTGCTGACCAAAGTCGCCGACAGTCTGGCGAGTCACGCCGGTTTGTTGACGGTACGCACCCGCCACGGCGTCTGGCGGGATTTGAAATCCGGCGTGCGTTACAAAACCCTGTGGGACGGGCCTCGAGGCGGATCGGTGTTGATTGACTTCGCGGCGGGAGCCTCGCTGATGCCGCACCGCCATAACTGGCTGGAGGAAGGAATCGTACTGCACGGCGAATTGACGATGGACGACCTGCGATTGGGCCAATTCGACTACCATGTGTCGCCGGCCGGCAGCCGGCACGGCGCCATCCATTCCGAAACCGGAGCGCTGGCCTTTCTGCGCGGCACCTCGCTCGGCGATACGCCCGGCGTGATCCGGGAAGTCTTGGGCGGCCTGCTGCCGGGCGCGGACCGCTCGCAAAGCTGTTACCTGAATTCGGCGGCGGACTGGCGCGAACTGGCGCCCGGCATAGAACAATGGGTGCTGTATCGCGACGGCGAACTGGAATCCAGTTACTACCGCTTCGCCCCCGGCAGCCGCATTAGCGGTCATGCTCATCCGATCGATGAAGAGTGCATCCTGCTATCCGGCGACCTGTATTTGGGCGACATTTTGCTGCTGCCGGGCGACTATCAGATGGCGCCGGCCGGCAGCCGGCACGGCAACGCCGAATCCGAGTCCGGCGCGCTGCTGTTCGTGCGCGGCGCGCCGTGCGAACGGTAAAACATCGGCTAAGCGTCGTCCGGCATCGCGTTGTCCGAGCGTGATTCGACGAACTCGCCCGGTTAAGCGCTTACACCGGCTCCAGTGCGAACGCCGCCAGCGCCGAGGCATCCAGCGTGTACAACCGATAACTGCCGTCGGTGGTCAACACCGAAACGCCGAGTTGCTCGGCAAACGCGGCCTTGCCTTCCGCGCTACAGATTCCCAACAATTGCGCCGGGGTAAAACCGTGGCGGTAAATGCTGCTGGCATCTCGGCCGTAAACGCCGACATCGCCGATCACCAGGCCGGCGGCGTGGGTTAACGCCGATTGCACCGGATCGTCGCAAGTCCCTTTCTGCACGACGAAATCGAAGGTCGCGAAGTTGTGCGGATGGTAGGCCCGGAATGCCACTTCGATGTTGGCATTCGGCGGATACGGCACGAATCCGCAACAATTGCTGGCCACTTCGCTGCCGTTAACCTTGATTTGGTAAATTTGCGCCTCGCAACGTTGATTGTCGATCCGCGCGTTCATCCGATAAGCGGACGCGCTGCCCGGCGCGCTGAGTTGGACATAAGCGTCGGGCGCATCCAGCGACGGCGCGAAACTCGCATAGTCCGGCACTTGGAATAACTGGCGCGGGATCGCGGTCAGTTTGTTGCCGTTAACGTCGAACAATTCCAACGTGAATTCGTACAAACCGTCGGCAAATTTGGCCGAATCGAAGCTGACCGTGACGGTGTTCTGATCCCACAGCGGATTCAATTCCGGCGCGCTGACCGGCGCCGCGCTGGGATAGGCCGGCGGAATCACGAACAAATCGTCATGGCCGTTTTTCGTCACCGGCCCCAATTTGAAGCTATTGACACCGATGTGTTTATGCAGCGCGGCATCGAAGAATTCGTAGGTATAGGATTTGTAAAGCGCCTGACCGCCGTGCAGCGATGCCGGCAACATCGGCGCGGCCGGCGACAGATCGGCGTTGCGCAATTTGCGATAGTTCCAGCGGTAGTAATACATGCCGTTGCTCGGCAAGCCGCTACCGAACTGCACGACAAAACTCAATCCGCCGCCGAACGGCCGCCGGAACTCGCCGACCGGATTCGGACTGGCCCACACCGACACGTCGCTCAAGCCGATCCGATTGAAGTTTTTGCCCTGTACCGGCACATTCAGATCGGTTTGCTGAATATGCACGACGCTGGCGCTGCTGCCAATGGTTTTGATCCAGACGATGTCGCCGTCGACCACGTCATTGCATTCCCAACGCACGCGCGGGTCGGTGATCCGCACCGTCAGCGAGCTGCCGCAGGCGTAATTCCAGTAGGTATGGCACGGAATTGCCGGTTTATAGACCGTAGTCCAAACGCCGTCGATCAGATATTCCACCCACAAATAGATATCCGGTTGATCGCCGTCGTCCCAATACCAGTATTGGGTTTCGAAGCCGCCGTTAAGGTCGGTGTAGGTCAGCGCAATTTCGTCGCAACGGTAAAAATACGGCCACAACCAGGGGATGCCGCAAAAATAAGGGTGGAAGACCGGAAACTGCTCGACCAGCACGCCGCGGATTGCCTGTGCATTGCCCGACAACAGCCGCTGGCTGACATTACTGTCCAAGACGGCCGCCAAACGCTCCGATTGCGCCAAGGTGATGCGGCTGGACCAGTCGCGGCGCAGTTCCGATACCGCGCCGAATGCGGGCTTTTCCACCGGCGGCAAGGGCTGCGGATTCAAGGCGACCGCGCTCCAGTCCGGACCGGGTTCCGGCACCGGGATAGGCCACTGCGGTTCGACGATGATTTCCGGAATTTTCAAAATCACCCAGTCCGGAATCCGGTCTATCCACCAGCGAACTCTGTCCACTTCGCAAACGTGTACCCGCGCGTTGCAGATACCGCGATCCTGAGTCAGGTCGCCGATGCTGAACTGTTTGATGACCCGACCGCGTATCCGGCACATGCGCAAGCGCCAGAACGACGCGACGAAGTCGGGAATCGTCAGCGCCAGCCAACCGCCGCGCGGATTGGCAACCAGACTCGCCTCGTAGGGCTTGAATTTTTCCAAGGCCGCCAGCGTGGTCACCGCGTCGATGCGACCGTCCGCCGCCGGGGCGATCAACAGCCGCAATTCCCGAGGATTCTTGTCGGGCGTTTTGAGTTCGAGCTGGCCTTTTTGGACCGGTGCCTTTTCCAGCAAGCGTCCGCCCCGCGAGAACAGGAAGCCGACCAGCGGGATTTCCTGGCACGGCGCCTTTTCGAAATTGACCTGCAATTGCATTTTTTCATTGGACTTAGCCATTGTCGTACCCTCGTCGTAAACATGGTCGGCGGCCGGGTTCGTTGGGCGAACCGGCCGGAACGCGGCGTGAACGAGGCGGAGAAAATGGCCGATGGCCACCAACAACGACGGCGGCCGGCGCGCCAACGAATTGGCGTTTTGTGGCGAACTGAAAGTCCGGTATCGGAGAGCACCCCTGCCTCGATTCTACCCGGTACGACTATAGAGAGCGGAGAGTGGCGCGGCTGTTAACTAATACCCGGCCGGCGAGGTGGATTTTCACAAGCGCGGATTGAGGGCGAACGGCCGAACCCGGTGGGTTCGGCCGGTTGGGGATTTATCCGGCGCCTTCGGCGTCGGCGTGCTGGAACTGCATCCGGTGCAGTTTGGCGTAGGCACCGTCGCGGGCCAGCAACTCGGCGTGACTGCCGCGTTCGACAATCCGGCCCTTGTCCATCACCAAAATCACGTCGGCGGCCTCGATCGTCGATAGCCGATGCGCGACCACCAGCGTGGTTCGACCCTGTATCACCCGGCTCAACGCGGCTTGAATGTAACGTTCGGACTCGGTATCCAACGCCGAGGTGGCTTCGTCCAAAATCAAAATCGGCGCATCCTTTAGCAGCGCCCGCGCCAAGGCCAGGCGCTGGCGTTGGCCGCCGGACAATTTGACGCCGTTTTCGCCGATCTCGGTATCCAGACCTTCCGGCATCCGCTCGATGAAATCGGTGGCGTAAGCATCGCGGGCGGCCCGCTCGATCGCCGCGCGGTCGGCGCCCTGCAACGCGCCGTAGGCGATATTGTTGGCGACGCTGGCGTTGAACAGCGTGACATGCTGGGTCACCAGCGCAATTTGCCGGCGCAGACAGCCCAGTTGATAGCGTTTCAACTCCACGCCGTCGATCAGGATCTCGCCCTCGCTATAGTCGTAAAAGCGCGGCAGCAGATTAATCAAGGTACTCTTGCCGCCGCCGGACGCGCCAACCAAGGCTACGGTCTGGCCGGGTTCTATGGTCAGGTCGATGCCGCCCAGCGCAGGCACCTCGGCGCCGGGGTAACTGAAGCGCAAGTTTTTGAACTCGATGCGGCCTTGAACTCGCTCGGTTTGGTAATCCCCGCCATCCCGTTCCAACGGTTCGTCCAACACTTCGAACAAGGATTCGGCGGCGGCGATGCCGCGCAGAATCTCGGAATTGGCGTCGCTGAGTTGGCGGATCGGCTTGGGCAACAAAATCGCCGCCATGAAAAAGCCGGCGAATTCGCCCGGCGTCGAGTCGCGCATTACGATCAAGGCCAGATAAACCATGCCGGCCAGCGCGATCGAAATCAACAACTGCATCAACGGGTTGTTCAGCGACACCGTCATGATCAACTTACGGTATTGGCGGCGATTTTCCAGGCTGGCGTCGCGAAAGCGGCGGCGCTCGTAATCTTCGCCGCCGAAACTCTTGACGATGCGATTGCCGGACACCACTTCCGAGGTAATGTGAGTAATATCGCCGACGGTGTCCTGCATGTTGCGGCTCAGGCGCTTCAAGCGTTTGCCGACGTAGCGCACCATCGTCGCGACCACCGGCGCTATCGCCAGGAACACCAACGACAACTGCAGATTGGTGTGCGCCAGATAGGCCAACAAGCCTATCGCGGTAAAGCCTTCCCGCACGAAGGAACGGATCGAATCCGAGGTAGCACGGGTGACTTCGCCGATGTTGTTGGTGATCCGCGAAATCATGTAACCGCTGTTATGGCTGTCGAAATACTGCACCGACAAACCGGTGTAATGATCGAAGATGTCGCAGCGCAACCGGTGTATCAAGTTGCCGGAAATCCGCGCCAGATAATAGTTGCCGAGGAAGGAGCCGACGCCGCGCACTAGAAACAAGCCGACGAACAGTAGCGGCAGGTATTCGATACCGGTGCGGTCTTCGCGATTGAAACTGTCGATGATGCGCTGCACGATCATCGCCAGGGCCGGCTCGGTCGCGGCGTAAATCGCAAAGCCGAACGCGCTGACCAGAAACATCCGCCAGTACGGCAACACAAAGCGCATCAAGCGCTGGTAGACTTGACTGTCGGTCATGGTCTGGCGTGATTTCTGTGACTTGCTCAATGCGGTTTACCTTTAAAATAACGGCTTTATTATCGACACAACAATGCATGCCGGCGCCCGAACCGCTCAATATACAACCTAAACGCATTTTGGTGATAACGCTGCGCTATCTGGGCGACACGCTGTTGACCACGCCCTTGCTCAGCGCGCTAAAGCAGGCATATCCGGACGCGGCCATCGACGTGCTGCTGTCGCGCGGCAACGTCGGCATGCTGGAAGGCAACCCGGACGTGAGCGCACTGATTCCGGTGCCGGCCAAACCCAAGGTTTTCGAATTATTGGCGATTCTGGCTCGATTATGTCGCCGCTACGACTTGGCGATCTCGACTCAGACCGGCGACCGGCCGACGCTGTATGCCTGGGCGGCCGGCAAAGTCCGTTTGGGCTTCGTACCGGAGCAAACCGGCAAGGCTTGGTGGAAGCAATGCTTGCTGACCCGCTGGCTGGTGTTCGGCGACGATTACGGCCATGCGGTGCTGGAAAACCTGAGATTTTGCGCGCCCCTCGGCATTCCGCCGGTATTCCGGCTGACGCCGCCCTATTCCGAGTCATCGTTCGACTTACCCACGGATCTAGCGAACCAAGCCTATGCGGTACTGCACATTCAACCGCAATGGCGCTACAAGGCCTGGCCGCTGGCGCAGTGGCGGCAACTGGCTGAATTTTTAGCCGATCGCGGCTATCGCATCGTATTAACCGGCAGCGGCCAGCCGGCCGAGCGCCAGGTCTTGGCGGAATTCAAATCCGGCCTGGCTTGCGATGTCTTGGATTTGAGCGGCGGTCCAAGCCTGGCCGAACTGAGCCGGCTGATCGGCAACGCTGCGTTGTTCGTCGGCCCGGATACCGGCATCACCCATTTGGCCGCCGCGACCGGCGTGCCGGTATTCGCGCTATTCGGGCCGACCGACCCCGGCAAATGGGCGCCCTGGCCGACCGGTTACGCCGAAAACAGGCCGCCGTTTGCCAAGTGTGGCTCCGGCCAAGTCGGCAACGTGCATCTGATTCAAGACGCCGCGCCCCGCGCTTGCCTGCCCTGCCAACTGGAAGGTTGCGAGCGCCGCCGGGATAGCCGCAGCGACTGCCTGGAACAATTGCCGGCCGAGCGCGTCATTGCCGCAATCGACGCCGACTGGAGCAGCGAAGCCGCGACCATCGTCCGGCATCACGAGAACAATCGGATGTGTTTTGACGTAAAACCGTCGATAATCGTCCCTTAGCCATGACTTTCGACTTTTGCATGACCGAATCGCCGACGCTCGACCGCATCCTGGTACTGAATGTCAAAGCCTTCACCGGGCGCCGCCAATTCATGGAACGCCAATTGGCCGAATTCGGCTTGAGCGCCGAATTCGTCACGGACTGGGATATCGAGGAATTGACCACCGAGATGCTAAGTCAAACCTTCAGCACCGATGGCCTGACGCCGGGCCAACAATCGTGCGCGTTAAAGCACGTCGAAGCCCTACGCCGCATCGCCGCCGCCGGTGACCGCCACGCACTGGTATTGGAAGACGACGCGGTGTTCAGTCCCGACTTCCGGCTGGGCATAACGCGGGCTCTGCAACAAAGCGAGCGGTTTCCAGGCCACAAGGTCATTTACATCGGTTCCGGCGGCAATTTTTTCACGCCAAAAAGCCAGCGCCGCCCCGGCCAGTATTTGTACCCCGGCCATCGCGGCCGCTTTGCCGATTCGTACATCATCGACTCCGCCACCGCGCAAAAACGCCTGAATTGGATTACCGAAAATCGTATCGCGCAACCGATCGACAATCAGTTCGAGACCATCGACAAGCAATTAGGCATTCAAATCCTATGGCTGGAAGAGCCGGTCGTCGAGCAAGGCAGCAAGAACGGCTTGTTTCGAAGCGCGTTGGAAAGCGATCCGCCGCCGTTGCTGAAAGGTTGGCTATTCCGCTGGGAAAAACTCAAACGCAAATATATTTATCAACTGTGGCGTTAACTCCATGACTCACGCTTATTCCGACACCGCGCTGAACGTCAGCCGCGGACTGGCGATTTTCGCGGTCGTCGCGGTACCGATGTCCACCGCCGCGACCAGCATCGCTTGCGTGGCCATGCTGGCGGCTTGGCTGGCTTCCGGAAAGGCCTTCGCCACGCTGCGGCAATCGTGGCGGCATCCGCTGGGCAAAATGATTGTCGCGTTTTACGCCTGGCTGGTCGTCGGCACCTTTTATGCCGACACGGACTGGCCGGCCAAACTGCAAACCCTGTCGAGTTGGAAGAAACTAGCTTACGCCTTTATGCTGCTGGGCCTGTTTCAATCGCGGCGCTGGCAACAAAGCTTCGTCTATTATTTCGTCGGCGTTATGGCCGTCGCCGCTATCGTCGCTATTCCACTATGGGCGACCGATTGGGTGGTGCGTAGCGGCCGCGGCGCCGGCATCTTCATGACCAATCATTCGACGCAAAGCATGGCGTTCACGGCCGCGCTGCTGGGTACGATATTTGTGTTGCACGAACCACTGTCGCCGCGCTGGAAAATCGCGGTCTGGAGCGCCGCCGCGCTGTTCGTGTTCAATATTTTCTTCGTCAGCACCGCCCGTAGCGGCTATCTGGCGCTGCCGGTCGCGGCGGTGTTTGCTTTCGGCTCGCTGTACGGTTTTCGGAAATTGCCGTATTTCATCGGTGCGGCGGCGGTCGCGGTTGCACTGTTCGTCGCGACCTCCGACACCGTGCAACAGCGGATACAGGTCACGCTGGACGAACAAGCCCATTATCAAACCAGCGCCAGCGAGACCTCGATCGGTCTGCGAGTGGTGTTTTACCGAAATACCTGGCAATTGATCCGCGAGCATCCCTGGCTGGGCTATGGCACCTCGGGTTTCAAACCGGCTTACGAGCAAGTGGCGAAACTCAACGGTCAGGGTTGGCACGCGATGAGTACCGGCGACCCGCACAACCAATATCTGTTTATCTGGGTCGAAAACGGGATTTTCGGCGTACTGCTGTTTTTAGCCTACATCGGCGTCGGCTTGCGGGAAGGCTTGGCGAATCGGCCTTACGGCGCGATCGCCGCGAGTTTTTTGGTGGCGATCAGTGCTTCCAGCCTGTTCAATTCCCATTTCAAAACGTTCGCCGAGGGCTATCTGTTGGCGTTCTTTCTGGGCGCGTTGCTGAGCCGACCGGCCGAGCTTGACGATGCTTAGCGTCATCGTCATCACCAAAAACGAAGCCGGCCATATCGGCCGCTGCCTGGCCTCGGTGGCCTGGGCCGACGAAATCGTCGTTCTCGACTCGGGCAGTAGCGACGACACTGTCGCGATAGCCCGGCAGTTTACCGACCAAGTGTTCGTGACCGACTGGCCCGGCTTCGGCCCGCAAAAGCAACGGGCCTTGGATAAAGCCTCTCACGACTGGGTGTTATCGCTAGACGCCGACGAAGAAGTCGGCCCGGCCTTGGCCGAGGAAATTCAACAGGCCATCCGGCAAAATGCTATCCGAGGCTTCGAAATTCCCCGGCTGTCCAGCTACTGCGGCCGGCCGATTAAACATAGCGGCTGGTGGCCGGATTATGTCTTGCGATTGTTCCGGCGCGACGCGGGCCGATTCAGCAACGAGGTAGTTCACGAACGGGTCGAAGTGCAAGGCCCGATCGGCCGTTTGAACCAACCGTTGTTACACGAGGCTTTCGTCGATCCGGAAGAGGTACTGCACAAAATCAACAGTTATTCGACGCTGGGTGCCGAGAAACTGTTCAAAGCCGGCGCGCGCGCCAGCCTTGGCAAGGCCATCGCCAAGGGGCTGTGGACTTTTTTCCGCGGCTACGTGCTCAAGGCCGGCTTTCTCGACGGCCCGCAAGGCTTGATGCTGGCGATTTCCAATGCCGAGGGCGCGTATTACAAATATCTGAAATTGCGGGAACTGCACCGCTTACATCGATGAACGGTCTGATTTCGGTCATCGTCGCCACCTACAACTGGCCCGAGGCACTGGATGCCTGTTTGGCCGGTTTACTGGCGCAATCGGACAGTCAATTCGAAATCTTGGTCGCCGACGATGGCTCGCAACCGGAAACCGCCGCTCGGATTGCCGCATGGCAAGCCGTTGCGAGCCGGCCGATCCGCCATGTGTGGCACGAAGATCGCGGCTTCCGGGCCGGAACGATACGTAACCGGGCGGTTGCGGTCAGCCGGGGCGATTATCTGCTGTTCGTCGACGGCGACTGTGTGACTTTGCCGGACTTTGTCGCCCGCCACCGCCAACTCGCCGAAACCGGCTATTTCGTGCCGGGGAACCGCTGCCTGCTGAGTCAGGCTTATACCGAGCAGGTGTTAAGGCAAGGCTTGCCGTTACACAGTCGAAGCAAGGCGTATTTCTTGGTGCAACGCCTGTGCGGCCGGATCAACCGCTGGCTGCCCTTGCTGTATTTGCCATTGACCGCTTGGCGCTACGCGCGCGCCGAACATTGGCAAAACGCGATGACTTGCAATCTGGCGGTCTGGAAAGATGACTTTTTCAGGGTGAACGGCTTCGATGAAATCTACGAAGGCTGGGGGTACGAGGATTCGGACTTGGTGATCCGTTTGCTGCACTGCGGCATTCGCCGCAAGGAAGGCCGCTTCGCGGCACCGGTGCTGCATTTATGGCATCGCCAAAACGACCGGAGCCGCCACGACCAAAACTACCAACGACTGTTGGCGCGAGTCGCCGACCCCGCTGTGATTCGAGCCGAACGCGGCGTAGGCGACACCTTTGAATTACAAACGACTCCGGCCGCCGTGCAAGCGGGTCAATAGCACCGCTTCGTCGCGCGTCAAGCCGCAATCGCGCACTAAATCCTCGACGCCGACACCCCGGCGAATTTTCGCTATCACATCTTCGTAACCTTGGGCGGGACGCTCAACGGCTTCGGCCACCGCCGGCGTGTCCAGGGCGGCTCGCGGCCGCTCGGCAACCCGTTCGGCGATACTATTCAGTCTGGCGTCGGCATTCGCCAAGCGCCGGTCTACCGCAACCGCCGCCGAACACAATCCGGCCAAATCGTCGTGGTTACGCTGAATCTGCGCCTCCAGCAAACCATAGGCTTGCCTGAGCTTGCGGTGGTCGTGCAACAACCGGAGCATCAGCAACAACATCGCGACGACCGCTACGGTCAAAGCCCAAAGCAGATATTCGCTCATCACACTCTTTCGTCTATGTGTTCGGCCGGTTGTCGGTTTGGCGGCAATTTGGGCTTGGTCGGCGGTTGTTGCCGTTGCTCGCGACGCTGGCGCTCGTCGCGCTCGACCCGAGGAACGACAATGACCGGCGGGTTGGGACTAATCGGAGTGATTTCAGTCATGGCCAGCCTCCCGAGGCTGCAATGCTATTCGGTAACGATCGCCGCCGGTCCTTACCGACTAGGCGAACTAGAACATGTCCAATTCGGCTTTTTCGTCGTCGCTGAGGAATTTGTTCAAATCGACCAAGATCAACAACTGGTTGTCGCGGCTGGTGACGCCCTGGATGTATTTGGAACTCTCTTCGTTACCGACATTCGGCGCGGTCTCGATTTCGGAGGCCCGCATCTCGACGACTTCGGCAACGCTATCCACCAAGATACCGATGATGTGTCGGTCGGTTTCGATGATGACGACCCGCGAGGCGTCGTCGGTTTCCTTGGACGGCAGACCGAACCGGTTTCGGGTGTCGATAACCGTGACGACATTGCCGCGCAAATTGATGATACCCAACACGTAGGACGGCGCGCCGGGCACCGGAGCAATTTCGGTTACCCGCAGCACTTCCTGAACCTGCATCACGTTGATGCCGTATTTTTCGTCGCCCAGGCAAAAAGTCACCCATTGCATGATCGGATCGCTTTGTTTTCTATCTTCGCTCATGTTGTTCCATCCGGATTGATTACTGAGGTTTGCGGTGCGGCACCAATTGTTTGACGTCGACGATCGCGGTCAATTCTTCGATCACGGTGCCTATCAGCCAAGGGCGCTTGCGCCTGACCGTTCGCCACCGAACTTTTTCCGGTTTCAGTTTGCCTATCGACAAAATTTCGTCGCAAGCCAGACCCCATTTTTTATCTTGAGTCACCAACACGCACTTGAACGGCCGTTCCTCCAAATTGCGTTGCTGACCACGCGTCTTGCCGAACACCAATTGCCCGGTGTCGAGCACGCCGATCCGGCTATCCTGATCGTCGAGCAATCCCAGAAACCAGGAGGGCTGGCCCGGAATTTTACCGGGTTTGCGTTCAAGGCGGATGGTTCTGGCCAAATCGACCAGCGGCGCCGCCAATATCAATTGATCGACCTTGAAAAACAAAGCCTGGAATTCAGTCAGCGCCCAATCGGGCATTACCGTCAATGCCTGAAGTTTAGCCGGATTTTCTAGCGCGACAAGCGCGGGCTCCGGCAGGTGAATGAGCGCTTTCTCGGCTTGGACCGCCACAGCGGGCGCCAGTGTCTGCGCCGACCGCTGTTCTGCTGGCGCGACGGTAGCCAGATCGGCCTCGTCCGCCTCCGGAACGACTTCCAATAAGGTTTGCAGATAGGCGTCCAGCGCAAGTTGCTGCTGGACGATGCGCGGAGGCGGTTTTGCTTGTTTCATGAATGCGGTGTCGAAGAGTTGTCGCCGCTTTTTTCAAGCAATAACAATTCCAATAATTCGGTATAGGCTTCGGCCGCCCGCGCGGTTTTGTCGAACAAAGGCAGCGGAGCGCCGACTCGGCTGGCTTCGCGGACTTTAGTATCGACAGGAATCACCGATGGCCAGACGTTGTCGGGATATTGCCGATACAGCGCCGCCAACGCGTCGCGGGCGGCCTTGGTGCGTTTGTCGAACATCGTCGGCACGATGGTAAAACGCGGCGGCGTCTTGCGCGAATGAAACACCATTTGAATGGTATGCACCATACGGTCCAGCCCCTTCAGGGCCAAAAACTCGGCCAACACCGGCACGATCAGTTGCTCGCAGGCCGCCATTGCGTTGATCATCAACACACCCAGCATTGGCGGGCTGTCGATAATCACGTAATCGTAACGGTCGGAAAGTTTGTGCAACGCGGTGGAAATCACCAAGCCCATGCCGCCGATCGCCGCGACCTGCCGATCCAGCGTGGCAATCGCGGTGGAAGCCGGCATCACCGAGATTCCGTCGAAATCGGTGCGGGCGACATACAGCTCCGGATCGATATTCTTCTTTTTCTCGCTGGCATCCCGAAACAAGTTGTAAACGCCGTGTTCGACTTCCTCCGGATTCATGCCGAAATAACTGGTCAACGAGCCGTGCGGATCGAGATCGACCAACAGCGTGCGAAAGCCCCAAGTGCTGAGCAATCCACCCAAGGTGACGACCGTGGTGGTTTTACCGACCCCGCCTTTTTGATTGGATACTGACCAGATTTTCATACATTCGCCGCTTATGGAGCCGGTTGAGCGACCGGCGCTTCGGGAGGCGCCGGTGGCTGCGGCGCCAAATTCAAGGCCTTGGCGCGTTCGTCGTCACTCATACCGTAGCGGGCAAATGCCTGGGACATCAACACCAATACGACGCGGCGATTCTTGAAGCGGCCTTCCTCGTGATTGTTATCGGCAATCGGATGAAATTCTCCATAGCCGACCGCCGATAAACGGGTCGACGGTATGTTGTTCTTGACCAATTCCTTGACGACGCTGGTGGCCCTGGCCGACGACAGGTCCCAGTTGGACGGAAAGTAACCGGTCGAAATCGGCACGTTATCGGTATAACCCTCGACATTGATGACATTGGGCACATCGCGTATGGCCTCGGCGACCTTTTGCAGCACCGGGATCGCCTTCGCCGACAATTCGGCCTTGCCGCTGGCAAACAGCAACTCGCTGTTCATTTCCAGCTCCACCCAAAAATCGTGCTTTTTAATACCGACTAATTGGCTTTCGACAAAGGGTTGCAGCGCGCGTTGAAATTCTTGGGAGACTTCGTCCAGACGGCGCTTTTCCTGCATAATCTCCTCGCTCAGCTCACGCTCCTCGGCCGTAACGAGGTTGGGCAACTCGATCGGTTGAACCGTGGTCGGAATGGCGCCGATTTGAATCGGCTCGGCGTCGCGCTGGACTTTCTCGTTGTGGAACAGCGCCTGATCCAGAGATTCGGAAAAGGTTTCGTATTTGCCTTTGTTGACCGACGAAATCGAGTACATCACGACGAAAAACGCGAACAGCAACGTGACGAAATCGGCGTAGGACACCATCCAGCGATCGTGGTTATCGGACTGATGCGGCGGTTTGCGGCGGCGGCGTACCATCGTTACTTATCCAGCAAAAAACCGGAGAGTTTCAATTCGATGTTGCGCGGGTTTTCACCCTCGGCGATCGACGAAATCCCTTCGATGACCATTTCCCTGGCCTGAGTGACTTCGAACACCAACGCTTTCAGCTTATTGGCAATCGGAATGAACAACAAGTTCGCCAAGCCGACGCCGTAAATCGTGGCCACGAAGGCGGTGGCGATACCACTGCCCAACAGCTCGGGCTTGGCCAGATTCTGCATGACATGGATCAAGCCGATCACCGCGCCGATAATGCCTATCGTCGGAGCGTAACCGCCCATCGCTTCGAACACCCTGGCGGCTTGCATGTCCAGATGTTCCTTAGTGGTTAATTCCACGTCCAGACAATCGCGGATCACTTCCGGCTCGTTGCCGTCCACCAACAGTTGCAAACCCTTCTTGGCGAACCCGTCCTTCTCGGACTCTATCACCGATTCCAAACCCAGCAAGCCCTCTTTTCTGGCCAAGGTGCTCCAGCGCACGATTTTGTCGATCTGCTTTTTCAGCTGTAAGTTCTGCGGCACGAATATCCAACCGAAGATGCGCACGCTACGTAGAAAAACCTTGGGGGGGAACTGCAACAGAGTCGCTCCCAGCGTACCACCAACCACAATCACGAAGGCATGGACGTTGACCAGCGATCCGATTTCGCCGCCACCCATCAGGTTGCCACCGATGATCGCGGCAAACCCTATCAGAACTCCGAAAATGCTGAGAATATCCATTAATGCAGTCTTTTGAATTGATTGGCGATTTCGCTCAACGAATAAATTTTGTCGGCCAAACCGGCTTCGGCGATCGCTCTGGGCATGCCGTAAACCACGCAACTGCGTTCATCCTGAGCCCAAATCGCGGCGCCCGCTCGTTTGAGTTGCTTGGCACCTTCGCGCCCGTCCGACCCCATGCCGGTCAATACGACCGCCAACATACGCCCTTTGAATTCAGCCGCCAACGAGGCGAAGGCGATATCCACCCCCGGCGCGTAGAGTTCACCGGGCGTTTTATTTCGCAACGCCACCGTCAATTTGCCGGCGGTGCGAACGAACTCGGTCTGTACGCCCCCCGGCGCCAATAAAGCCACGCCGTTTTGCAGTTCGTCGTGGTCCTGGGCCTCCCTGACCCCGACACCGCATAGTTGATTCAAGCGATCGGCGTAACTCTTGGTGAAATGCGCCGGCATATGCTGAATCAACACAATCGGAAAACGGCAAGCTGGCGGCAAGTGCGTCAAAATGTCCTGGATAGCCATCGGGCCGCCGGTGGAAGCCGCGATAACCAGTAAATCAATACGCTCGATCGACTCGCCGCCATGTTCAGCGCGGAGCGACGCCGCCGGGTGGCGCTCGACATCGGTGGGCCGGGGTGCGGTAGGAGAGCTGTAACCCGGACCCGCGACGGGTTTGGCGGGCATTCGCCGCGCTTGCGCGGCCAATAGCCGCAGACGCAAGCGCAAGGTTTGACAGGCAAGCTTGCGATTGGCGTCGATATCTTCGAGCTGCTTCGGCAGAAAATCCAGGGCCCCGGCTTCCAGCGCATCCAGCGTCGCCTTCGCGCCGACCTGCGTCATTGCCGAGAACATCAGAATCGGGCAAGGCCGGGTCGCCATGATTTGCCTGACGGCGGTGATGCCGTCCATGACCGGCATGTCGACATCCATCGTGATCACATCAGGCATTAACAGGGCCGCCATCCGAACCGCTTCCTTGCCGTTTGCGGCAATCCCAACCACTTTAAAGTCGGACTCTTCCTCTAAAATGTCCCGGATACGTTTGCAGATAAAGTCGGAGTCATCCACCACCAAAACCCGTATGGTCATGGCAGTCGTCAGATCGCGTATTTTTTCACCAGACCCGGCACGTCAAGTATCAACGCGATTTTTCCGTCCCCGGTGATCGTAGCTCCCGATAAGCCATCCAAGCCGTGCAACTTTGCGCCTAATGCCTTGATAACCACCTCTTCCTGGCCGACCAGCTGGTCGACGACGAAGCCGACCTGACGACCGCCGGCGTTCACCACGACGACGTGACTGGTACCCTGCGCCTCCGACGTCCGGTAATAAGGCGTCTGCACCAACCATTCGCTAAGATAAAACAAGGGCAAGGCCTTATTACGAACCATGACGACCAACTGCCCGTCCACTTTGTTGGTTTTGCTCAAATCCAGATCGAGGATTTCCAACACGCTGGCCAACGGTAATGCAAAGGCCTGCCCGCCCAGTTTGACCATGAGAGTCGGCATGATCGCCAGCGTCAGCGGAACTTTAATAATAATGGTACTGCCGCGCCCCTCGACCGAATCGATCTCGACGATACCGTTCATTTGGGCGATCCGGGTTTTGACAACGTCCATGCCGACACCGCGACCGGACACATCGGAAATTTCGCTTTTCGTCGAAAAACCGGGCACGAAGATCAGGTTGTAGCACTCCTTGTCGTCCAGCCTGGCCGCGCTTTCTTCATCCATCAGACCTTTTTCGACCGCTTTCGCTCGCAGCACGTTGGCATTCATGCCCTTACCGTCATCGGTGATCGACAGTTGGATGTGGTCGCCCTCCTGCGACGCTTTCAATACCACGACACCCTCTCTGGGCTTGCCTTGCGCTTCGCGCTCGCTGGGAGACTCTATGCCATGGTCGACGGCGTTTCTAACTAAATGCACCAACGGATCGGCCAAAGCCTCCACCAAGTTTTTATCCAGATCGGTGTCTTCGCCGACCAAGTCCAAGCGAATTTCCTTTTTCAAATTTCTGGCCAAATCGCGTACCACCCGAGGAAAGCGACCGAACACTTTTTTAATCGGTTGCATTCGGGTCTTCATCACCGCAAGTTGCAGATCGGCGGTCACGACATCCAGATTGGAAATTGCCTTGGAAAGCTGTTCGTTGGCTTCGGCGGTCGCCTTCAAGGTCTGAAACCGGTTACGGACCAAGACCAACTCGCCCACCATATTCATAATATCGTCGAGGATCTGGGTGTCTACCCTAACCGTGGTATCGGCTTGAGGAGTCGCCTTGGCATTGCCGTTTTCAACACCGACTACCTTGGCGGCCGGGGTCCGCTCGTTGTCCGAAAGGGGTTTGCTGACCTCGGCTCGGGGCACGACCGGTTTTGCCGTTTCCGGTTTGGGGGCTTCCACGACCGGTTCCGGATCGATAACCATAGGCTCGATGTCGCCTAACGGTAAATTCGCGGCATCGAACCTACCTTTTCCGTGCAATGAGTCCAGGACCTGCTCGAATTCTTCGTCGGTGATGTCTCCGGAATCGGTGGCCGGGCTTGGGTTCTCAACGGGAGCGGCAGAAAACTTGCCTTTGCCGTGCAACTCATCAAGTAAATTTTCGAACTCGTCTTCGGTGATTTCGTCGTCGGCAACCGGCTTGGCGGATGCGGGCACCGTCGGTGAACCGCCCTTCCCGTGCAATGCGTCGAGCAGTTCTTCGAACTCTTGTTCGGTAATTAAGTCGCTGGCTCCGGTCTCGGATTCGTCCATTTCCTCTGGATCCAGCATCGCCTCGAATTCTTGCGCAACCAATTCCTGCGGCGTCAAACCCTGTGGGTCGACGACTTCCAAATGGTCGGACTCCTGCTCAGCATCAGACTCCGGCTCCGGCTCCGGCTCCGGCTCCGGGAGCGTATCTTCAGAGGAAGAAGCTGTCGCGAAACCGTGCAAACGCTGCAATAACCCCTGATCGGCGGCTTTCGGCATGTTGCCGGTACGCACAATATTGAACATCTCATTGACGATGTCGATGACTTGCAGAATTGCATCCATCAAATCCGGAGTAACTTGGCGATCGCCCTGCCTCAAGACATTGAATACATCCTCGGCACTGTGACAAATATCGACCAGTGCGGAAATCGACAGAAAACCGGCGCCACCCTTGATGGTATGAAAGCCGCGAAAAATCGCGTTTAGCAGTTCGAAATCACTGGGCGATTGCTCTAGTTCAACCAATTGTTCGCCAAGTGACTCCAGAATTTCTCCGGCTTCGACCAAGAAATCCTGCAAAATTTCGTCGTCCAAATCGATCGCCATAGTCTTTCCTCAGAAACCCAAGCTGGAGAGCAAATCATCGACATCCACTTGACTGGTGGCGACATCGCCAGCCTTGTCGTCCACGCCCGGCACTACAGGCCCCGGCAATTCGTGCGATGCCGACTCGGCGCGAGCGGCATGCGGCACGACCCGCGAGCTGGAAATACTGATCAAATTGACCATGCTGGTTTCCAATTCCTGAACCAAGTCGATGACGCGACGAATGATTTGGCCCGTGATGTCCTGAAAGCCTTGAGCCATCAGAATATCGTTCAAACCTTGTTGAATCCGCTCAAACGAACCTTGGGTTTGATTGAAATACTGGCTGAGTTCCACGCTCATGGCCTTGAACTCTTCGAAAGGCATTTCCCTATCTAAAAACCGGTTCCACTGTTGCGCCAATTGTTTGGCCCTATCGCTCAACTCATCGGAAACCGGCAGCAATTCTTCGACGGCGGTCAAGGTCTGGTCGGCGGCCTGCTCGGTCATCGCGATCACATAATGCAAGCGCTCCTTGGCATCCGGAATGTCGTGGGCAGTCAATTCGGTAATTTTCGAGTCGACGGAAAAGCTGACCATGGTGTCGTGAAGCTGCCGAGTCAAACGACCGACTTCCTTGAACAATTGCGTCTCCCGGAGCCCGGCGACTTGATCCAACAGGCGATCCGCCTCGTTTTCATCCTGCTTTTCCAGCGCCGCGACCAAATTCCGGGTCAAATTCAGCAAATCACTATTCATGGGCCTCGTTCCGGACAATTAGCCTTCGATACGCTCGAAAATCTTTTCGATTTTTTCTTTCAACGTTGCCGCCGTAAACGGTTTGATCACATAACCGTTCACACCGGCTTGGGCCGCGGTGATAATCTGCTCCCGCTTGGCTTCCGCCGTCACCATCAGCACCGGTAGATTGGCCAGGCTCGGGTGGGCTCGCACCGCTCTTAGCAGATCGATACCGGTCATCCCCGGCATATTCCAGTCGGTAATCAGAAAATCGATACCGCCCTTCTCGAGTATCGGCAACGCCGTTCGGCCATCGTCGGCTTCCACAGTGTTCGTAAACCCCAGATCTTTCAAAAGGTTTTTTACAATTCTCCGCATTGTCGAAAAGTCGTCGACAACCAGAATGCGCATATTCTTATCCAAGGAAAATCTCCACCCTGACTACTTAATTCATTTGAGAAAGAGGCGATTCGCTGAAAAAACCGAACCAACGTTCGGCAATAACCACAAATTAACCCGACTTTTCATTATCTGTTCCTTCCAGCCAATCTGCAAGCCTAGCCCGGAGCCGCAGCAGGGCTTGACTGCATATTTGACTGACCCGGGATTCGCTGACATCCAATACCTTGCCAATCTCGCGCAAATTCAGTTCGTCGTCGTAATACAACGATATAACCAACCGCTCACGCTCCGGCAACTCGGCAATCGCCTTGGCCAGCGCTTGTTGAAAACTTTGCCGGATTAACGCTTCTTCCGGCTGAAATCCATCGTGTACCGCGTCGATGACGCCGTCTTCGCCCTGCACCAATTCTTCGACGCTAAAGGTTTTGCAAGACATCGCGTCCTGCAAAATCCGGCCGTATTCCTCCAGGCTGATGCCCATCTGCCGGGCGACTTCGCTATCCTTGGCATCTCGACCCAGGCGGCTCTCCACATCGCGAATCGCTTCGGCCGCCGCCCTGGCTTTTTTATGGACCGAGCGCGGCGTCCAATCGGAGCGGCGTAATTCGTCAAGCATCGCTCCGCGGATTCGGATGCCGGCGTAGGTTTCGAAACTGGCACCCTGAGCAGCGTCGTAATGCTTTAGCGCTTCCAACAGTCCGAGCATGCCGGACTGAATCATGTCATCGATTTGTACAGTGTCTGGCAAACGACCCATTAAATGGTAGGCAATGCGTTTGACGAGCGGCGCGTGCTGGATAACCAAGTTATCCAGATTTCCGGCCTGCACGGCAGCGTACATTGCCGCTCCACTCATGCAACATCCTCTTTGGCGCTATATTGAATCATCCGCTCGACAAAGAACTCCAAATAGCCGCCGGCCTTGGGCTTGATCGGCCAACTGTCGATTTTTCTCGCTAGATTTTTAATCGCCAAGGCCGCCTTGCTCTGCGGAAAGGCTTCGACGACTGGCTGCTGTTTCTGTACCGATTTCCGCAGATATTCATCTTGCGGAACCGCGCCGACAAATTGTAGCGCCACGTCCAGATAGCGATCGGTAACCTTGCTCAGTTTGGTAAATAGGGCCTGCCCGTGTTCGGCGGACTGCACCATATTCGTGACAATATGAAAACTGTTCAAGCCGTAGTCACGGTTCAACAACTTGATATAGGCATACGCATCGGCCAACGAAGTCGGTTCGTCGCAGACCACTACGATCACTTCCTGGCAGGCACGAGCGAAATTGACCACGCTCGACGAAATACCGGCCGCCGTATCGACGATCAGCACATCGAGATCCTTGTCGATGTCGCTAAAAGCCCTAATCACGCCAGCCTGTTCGACATTCGACAGATCGGACATGCGCTGGATGCCCGACGACGCCGGGATAATCTTCAGGCCGGCGGGTCCGGTCATCATGATTTCCCGCAACGTCTTTTCGCCGTTTAGAACATGCGACAGGTTGTATTCGGGAAACATCCCCAACAAAATATCGACGTTCGCCAAGCCCATGTCGGCGTCGAGTATGGCCACCCGCCGTCCCATTTTGGCCAGGGCCACACCAATGTTGACGGACAAGTTGGTTTTGCCGACGCCACCCTTGCCGCTAGTCACGGCGATTACTCGTACTGGTTTCATCTGTCTCATTTGTCTAATTCCGGCTGCCTGATCGAGTGGCTTATGCATGGCTTTCCGCCATCCAGTCGTCTTGGTTCTCGCCCTCGTACGCCGGCGCCTCTTCGGCGTCGGCCAGACATTGCCGTATCAAAGCACCGGCATCGGGCAGAAATATATCTTCCGGCACTTGCTGACCGTCGGTGACGAACGATAACGGCATGCGTCGCTCGATTATCGCCGACAACGCCGTCGCCTTACTGACCGCCTCATCCAATTTGGTAAGTATAGTCGCTTGCGGTTCCAGTATCCGGAACGCCTCGATAATTTCCAACATCGATTTGTATTGGGTTGTCGCCGACATCACCAAATACGTGCGTATCGGCAAATCGCCGTGCTGGAGGGTTTTCAGTTGCTCGGCTAGGCGCATGTCGCGCTGGCTCATGCCGGCGGTATCGATCAAAATCAGACGCTTGTCTGAAAAACTGTCGATATGCCGCCGCAATTCGTTGGCGTCGTTGGCGACGCGCACCGGCACGTCCAGAATACGGCCATAGGTGTTGATCTGCTCGTGGGCGCCGATTCGGAAGTTGTCGGTGGTAATCAGCGCGATCTGGCGGGTACCGTGTTTCAAAATAAACTGGGCGGCCAGTTTAGCGATCGTCGTGGTCTTGCCGACGCCGGTGGAACCGACCAGGGCGGCGATACCGCCGCACTCCAGCAAATCGTCGTCGGCGATCGGCAGCAAGCCGGCCAACATGTCCCGCGACTTAGCGAAGGCGGTATCCAATTGTTGGTGACCGCCCAATCGATTGGCGATCTTGCCGGCCAGCGTCCGGGAAAAACCGCTATCCATCAACCGATCCTGCAAGGCTTGCCGAACCGGCGCCGCCGATTGCGGCAACTGCGTGACTAAACCGGACAATTTGGCATCCAGCATGGCCCTCAGCTCTTTCATCTCGCCACGCATCTCGGCCATGAACTGGTCGGCGACCGCTGGTTTGGCGGGGGCGGCCGGCTTGGCTTCCGCGACGGTTCGGATTTTCGGGTCACCGCCCGCCCAAGCCGGTTTCTCGGCTGGTTTGTCGGCGGCTTTCAGTTTTTCGCCGATTTTTTGGGCATTAACGTTGGCAACCTGCAGCTTTTCAGCGTAGCCGATATATTGATCGAGATGGCGGCGGATCGGATTGACTGGTGTCGAATTTTCGGCGCCGCGCTTTCTGGCGCTGCTGACTAAGTGGACGGGCTTTTGTTCAGCGTCGAAATCCGGCAACTCCAACTTCTTGGGTTCGGCGACCGCCTGTTTCTCTTGTTCCCGCTGCTTCAGATTTTTATGAATGACTTGTTCATCAAAATCGCGGGCCGCCACAATTTCGACACCACCATCCACTGAGCGGTTCGACATAATCACCGCGTCGGCTCCCAGCTCTTCTTTGACCATACGCATGGCCTGACGTATATCTGCCGCAAAAAAGCGTTTAATTTTCATCGCGCAACCTCAATTCATTTTGCACGCTGCCCAACCGTGGAAACCACTCTGATCTGCCGATCTTGAGGAATTTCATTATAGGCCAGCACATGTAAGCCGGATATCGAATGACGGACGAAGCGCGCCAGCCAAGGCCTGATGAAGGAGGACACCAGCAATATCGGCACTTGGCCTTCCAATTCCATGTGCTGGGCACTTTCCTCCAACGACCTGTGCATCTGCTCGGCCAAGCCCGGTTCCAAACCCGCGCCGCCATCGCCCGCCGTCTGCAATGACTTATGCAATATCTGTTCCAAGCCAGGATCGAGAGTAATCACCGGGATCTCGGCCTGCGCACCATTGATTTCATGGACAATAGATCGGCCCAAGGCCACCCGAACCGCGGAGGTCAAGATGTCCGGATCTTGACTCTTGACCCCGTACTCCGCCAAAGTTTCGGCGATCGTCCGCATATCCCGGATCGACACCCGCTCTTGCAGCAGGTTTTGCAGCACTTTAACCAGGATTCCCAGTGGCAGGGTCTTAGGCACCAAATCCTCGACCAGTTTCGGCGCCAACTTGCTTAGATTGTCGAGCAATTGCTGCGCTTCTTCGTACCCGAACAGTTCGTGCGCGTTGCTTTGCAGAATATGGCTTAAATGGGTCGCGACCACGGTGCTGGGATCGACGACAGTGTATCCCAGCGTTTGCGCCTGATCCTTTTGGCCGGCGTCGATCCAGACAGCATCCAAACCGAACGCCGGGTCCTTACAGGCCGTGCCTTGCACCGTGCCAAACACCCGCCCTGGATTGATCGCCATTTCTTTCTCCGGCATGATGCTGGCTTCGCCGACCGTCACCCCCATCAACGAAATCCGGTATTCGGTCGGCGACAAATCCAAGTTGTCGCGAATATGCACCGACGGAATCAAAAAGCCCAGCTCCTGAGACAGCTTCTTGCGCACGCCCTTGATGCGCATCATCAATTGACCGCCTTGGTTGCGATCCACCAACGGAATCAACCGATAACCGACTTCCAGGCCGATCGCATCGACCGGCATCACATCATCCCAACCCAACTCCTTGATTTCGGTTTTGGCCAATTGCTGCGGCGAGACCATCCGCTCCATTTCCAGCGCTTTTTCTTCCTCGAGCTTGCGGCGCCGATCGATCAAATAAGCGGCTCCCACCAGGGACAAGGCCAGCAGTATGAACACCAGATTGGGCATGCCGGGGATAATGCCCAACAAACCCATCACCGCCGCCGTCACCAGCAAGGTACGCGGGTCCTCGAACAACTGCGAGGTGACCTGCTTGCCTATGTCCTGTTTGGAGCCGCGCACCCGCGTCACTACCATCGCCGAGGCCACCGACAACAGCAACGACGGAATCTGCGCCACCAAACCGTCGCCTATCGTCAGCAACACGTAAACATTGGCCGCGTTGGCGAAGCTCATGTCGTGCTGGCCGACGCCGATCGCCAAACCGCCGATCATGTTGACGAACAAGATGATGATGCCCGCGACCGCGTCACCGCGTACGAACTTGCTGGCACCGTCCATCGACCCGTAAAAATCCGCCTCGGCGGCGACTTCCTCACGGCGAGCGCGAGCCTCGTCCTGATTGATCAAACCCGAATTCAAATCGGCGTCGATCGCCATTTGTTTGCCGGGCATCGCATCCAACGTAAAGCGGGCGCTCACCTCGGCGACCCGGCCGGCGCCCTTGGTCACGACGACAAAATTGATGACGACCAAAATCACGAACACGACGATACCGACCGCGAAATTGCCGCCGATCACGAACGAGCCGAAGGCTTCGATGACCTTGCCCGCCGCATCGCCACCCTCGTGACCGCGGATCAACACCACACGAGTCGATGCGACGTTCAAGGCCAGCCGTAACAAAGTGGCGATCAGAATCACGGTCGGAAACGACGCGAATTCCAGCGGTTTCAGCGTATAAATGACAACCAGCAGGATAATCAGCGAAAACGCGATGTTAAAGGTGAAGAACAGATCCAGCAAAAACGGCGGCAGCGGCAATATCAGCAGCGCCAACAACATGACAATCAATAGTGGCGCGCCCAGCCCCAGGCCGGTCAGCGACTTTAGCGTAGCAAGAATTTTGCTGAAATCCATCGGAATAAGTTATTGCTTGAAATCGTCTGGGACATATACGTCGGTCGGCGGCGTCGGCCGTCCCCAGCCTTGTTGAGTGGAGGCCCGCAATTGAAACACGTAGGCCAGCACTTGCGCGACCGCCAAAAACAGGCCGCGCGGCACCTCTTGGTTCAGTTCGGTAGAGTAGTACAAGGCGCGCGCGAGCGCGGGGGCTGCCACCAGCGGCACTTTGGCCGCCAGCGCCAATTCGCGGATTTGGCTGGCAATCAAGTCCGTCCCTTTTGCGACCAAAATCGGCGCGCCGGCCCCGCTGGGATCGTATTTCAGCGCCACCGCGAAATGCGTCGGATTGGTGACGATGACATCGGCGCTAGGCACTGCGTCCATCATGCGCCGCCGCGCCGCTTCCATTTGCATGCGCCGGATCTTGCCCTTAACCTCTGGACTGCCCTCCTGATCCTTGGCTTCCTCGCGCACTTCCTGCTTAGTCATTTTCAAATGGCGCTGGTTGTTCCAGAGCTGGTAAGGCACGTCCAGCATCACCACCAAGGCTAGCGTCGAGCTCATGATCAACAGGCCGACCACGATAATATCGCCGACCCGGTAGATGGCTTGATCGACCGGTATCCGGCTAATACCCATGAAGTCGTCGAAATGCAATTTGAATAAATTCCACGCCACGATCGCCACCAGCAGCGTTTTAATGACGGCTTTGATCAATTCGACAACGCCCTGAATACCGACCAAACGTTTCATGCCGGCGAGCGGATTCAACTTGGAAAACTTGGGGTGATAGGCTTCGCTGGCGAAATTCCAGCCGCCGAGGAGTAGCGATGCCAAAAAATCGGCGACCAGAAGAATCAGCATAAACGGAGCCACGACCGTGAAGCCGTCGACCAAGGCCAGCTTAAGGTGGGCGACCGGTGTCGCCGGATCGAACACCTGATCGCGGCTAAGTCGGAATTGTTGCTTCATCATCGCCAACAGGCCCTCCGCCATATGTCGGCCGATGTAAACGAACAGCGCCGATGCCACGATTAACGTGACAAAGGTGTTAAGCTCCTTGGACCGCGGTAGCTGGCCTTTTTTACGCGACTCGGAGAGCCGCTTGCCAGTAGGGTCTTCGGTTTTGTCTTGGCCGGAATCTTCAGCCATCAGCCCAGCCTCAAGATTTGCCCAACCAGAGCAAAGCCGTCCCGCAAACTTTCGCCAAAGCCTTCCAGCAACACCGGCAAACCGATCCAGACCAGGATCATGCCCAACAATATCGTGATTGGAAAACCCACGCCGAATACTTGCAATTGCGGAGCCGCCTTGGAGGCAACGCCGAAGCTGATATTGACGAACAGCAACGCGGCCATCACCGGCAGCGCCAACAACAAGCCCTCGGCAAAGATTTGACCGCTCCACATCACGATCAACCACAGATCTTCCTTGCGTAAGCCCTCGGTCGAAACCGGCAGGGCATGGAAGCTACGCGCCAGCATCTCGATCAACAATAAATGCCCGTCCACCGCCAAAAAACTGAAGCTGCCGGCAATGACAAACAGCTGCGCGATAACCGGTACTTGCACACCGGTGGCAGGGTCAACCATCGACGCAAAGCCCAAGCCCATGCTGTAGGCGATGGTTTGCCCGGCAAACAACATCACCGAGAAGACCATTTGCAGAATGAAACCGGTCGTCATACCTAATGCCACCTGTTGCACCGCGACGACCAAGCCATCGTACCCGAACAGTTCGACATCGGGCATCGCCGGCAACGCCGGTAATAAAGTGAAGGTAATCAATAAGCTGGCCAGCACACGAATTCTGGCCGGCAAGGCGCGAACGCTGAATACCGGTATCGTCACGAACATCGAACTGATCCGAAAAAACGGCCAAATAAAGGTCGTCAAATAAGCCAGCAATTCGTCTTCGCGAACATTCATCCTATCAGCGTTGGAATGTCTCGCATCAAATCCTGAAAGTAATCGATCAGGGTCTGCAACATGCCGGGGCCGGCGATCATCAACACAACAATGATGGAGGCCAATTTAGGGATAAAAGTCAGGGTTTGCTCCTGTATCGACGTCGCGGCCTGAAACATCGAAATCAACAAGCCGACGCACAACGACGTCAGCAGCACCGGCCCCATCAATTTTAAAGAAACCCAGACGGTTTCCTGGGCAATGATTGAAATAGTCTCGTTAGTCATTGCCGCCCCCGCATTAAACGTAAAAACTGGCAGCCAGCATTTCCAACACCATCGTCCAACCGTCCGCCAACACGAACAACATGATCTTGAACGGCAAAGCCACGATCATCGGCGACAGCATCATCATCCCCATCGACATTAGCACGCTGGCAACCACCAAATCGATCACCAGAAACGGTAGAAAGATCAGGAAACCGATTTGAAATGCGGTCTTCAACTCGCTGGTCAGGTAAGCCGGCACCAGCAACGAAAACGGCACATCCTCGGGCTTATCGATCTGTTGCCGGCCGGAAATCCGCACGAAGGTGTCCAAATCGGCCTCGCGCGTCTGCTTGAGCATGAACTGCCTGAACGGTTCGGAGGCTTTTTGCAACGCGGTCAGCGTATCGATTTTTTCTTCCAGGTAGGGCTGTACCGCGGTTTCGTTAACCTTTTCGAACACCGGCATCATGATGAATATCGTCAGAAACAATGACAGCCCCAGCAACACTTGATTGCTCGGCGCCTGGGCGGCGCCGATGGCTTGCCTTAACAGACCGAGCACGATCATGATCCGGGTAAATGCCGTCATCGACAGCAACAATGCCGGCAACACGGTCAGCATCGTCATCAGCGCCAGGATTTGGATCGTCACCGAATAGGTTTCTCCGCCCTTGGGATTGGTCGTCACCGTCACCGCGTCGATACCCGCCGCGTCCGCGGCGACCGGCCCCAGCATCAGCAAGGCAGCGCCAACCAGCCCGACCCACAGCCGCCACCGCATCAGCCCACCCTACCTTGTAGCACTTCCAGCAATTTCTTCGCGAAGGGCGAGGTATCTGCCGTATCGGCGCCCCCCAGAAACAAGCGCTGATCGCCTTCCAGTTCCAATAATTTGTCGATGCGGCCGTTACTGACGCCCAACAATAGTTGTTTTTCGCCGACCCTGACCAACACCAACTTTTCGCGCACACCTAGCGGCAAGCCGGCGACTACAGCCAACGGCCCCTTCGCGGATATTCCGAAACCGCCGGTCTTGCGCAACAGCCAAGCCGCCAAAAAAAATACCGCCAATACAATCAATAATGCCAACAACCACTGCCCGACATCGGCCGGGGAAACCACGCGCCCGCCGGCTCGGGCCAGCGATGCGGCGTCGTCGGCGCCGGCCGCTCCCGCCGATAGCGTCAACCCGATCATGCAAGCAATCCGCACGGCACTCAGCCTAGCTTTCTAACTCGTTCGGACGGACTGATAATATCGGTCAGACGTATACCGAACTTATCGTTAACCACTACTACTTCGCCGTGAGCGACCAAGGTTCCGTTGACCAAAACGTCCATCGGCTCGCCGGCGAAACGGTCCAGTTCGACCACGGACCCCTGGTTAAGCTGTAACAAATTGCGGATGTTGATCTTGGTCCGGCCAATCTCCAACGAAACCGTAACCGGCACATCCAGAATCACATCCAGTTTAACTTCATCCCCGCGCGCGCCGTCCTTCGGGCCGGCTTTTCCGTCTAATTCCGGGAACTCCGCAGCCGTATACCCTCCGGCCCCCGAGGCAGCTTGCTCCTTGAGCGCATCGCCCCAGTCGGCTTCGGCCTCTGCTTCCGATTGCTCGTTCAGCGCGGCCGCCCAGTCGTCGCCCAATTCGTCGTTTTCGCTCATGACCACAACCTACAATCGTTTAAATGTTGTCCAAATTCATTTTTTCGGTAATTTCGATCGCGTAATTGCCATCGGACAAACCCAACTTTCCGCGAAAAACCGGCACCCTCTCCACTTCCAGGACCACGGTTTCGGGCATATCGATCGGTATCACGTCGCCCTTCTTTAATTCGATCACATCGCTGATCAACATTTCCTTTTCGATCAGATTGCTGTTCAAGGTCACTTCGCTACGCATCACCTCGATACGCAAAGACTCTTGCCAACGACCGTCCACTTCGCCGCGATCACTGGTCACCGCATCCAACAATTCGCGGATAGGCTCTATCATCGAATACGGCATCGCGATATTAATATCCCCTCCGCCGCCTTCCAGTTCAACGTGTATCGTCGAAATCACAACGATTTCCGAAGGACTGACGATGTTGGCGAACTGCGGGTTGACCTCTGAATTGATGTATTCGAAATCGATGTCCATCACCGGTCTCCAGGCCTCAGCCAGATCCTTGAAGATCATATCGATGATCAGACGAATAATCCGCATTTCTGTCGGGGTAAACTCGCGGCCTTCAACCTTGTTGTAAAACTGCCCGCCCCCCCCAAAGAAGTTGTCCACCGCGGTAAATACCAACCTCGGCTCCATGACAATCAAGGCTCGGCCCCGCAATGGCGACATGCGGATAACATTCAGATTGGTCGGTACGAACAAGCCCTGGATAAACTCCGAAAACTTTTGTACTTGAATGCCCGATACCGAAATTTCCGCAGCCCGCCGCAAGAAATTAAACAATGCAATCCTAAAATGCCGCGCGAAACGCTCATTAACCATTTCCAGGGTCGGCATCCGCCCCCGAACGATGCGTTCCTGACTGTTAAAGTCGTAAGGTCTGGCCGCACCTCGACTTAAGTCGTCGTCATCGGGCCCGGTTTCAACGTCGCCATCGTCGACGCCGTGCAACAGCGCATCTATTTCGTCTTGCGATAACAGATCGGCAGTAGACATTTATTGCATTACAAATTCAGTGAAATAGACATCTTTGACCGTATTCTTACCGGCCATTTTTTCCAATACCTTGCCGATTTCCGCCAGCATCATCGCCCGCAACTCCTGCTTACCCTCGGTGGTTTTGGCCTTATCGGCGCCAATCGTGCTGATCGCCATCAACAAATTGTTGCGTATCATCGGCTCGTGCTTTTTCATCGCTTCGATACTAGCCTCGCCCTTGGTCAAAATCGTCAAGGAAATCTTGATGACCTTAGCGCTAGCCCCCGCCGGGAAATTGACCAACAGGGGGCTGGGTAATTCATAATAAACCTCCGGAACCGCTTCGGCGTGTTCCTCGTCGTGTTTTTCCTCTTCGTGCTTTACTTCGTTATCCGGTTTACCGTGCTCGGATTCTGCTTTTTTCGCCATGTAAAAATAGCCACCTGCAGCGCCAGCCACCATCGCCAACAACACTACCACGATGATTAAAATCAACTTTAAAGGCGACTTTTTTCCTTCCGATTTACCTTGCTCTTCTGCCATATTCCACCTGTTGAATTGAATAAGCACCGGTCGTGCCAAGAACTGCTTCAAGTCCTAACGTAGCTCGCCGGACCGCTGTCGAGGCACCGGATAATATAAGAAACACCGGGGTCGCGAAAAGATAGTATAGCCTGCGGATGTCGTCAGCCGAGCCTAAAGAATGGCCGTAAATAGATTTTGCGGGGATTTGCCGTCAATTAGTTGACGGAGGTGAAGCGACGAGACTGCAAAGGTCGCGAGTACCTTTGCAGCCGGACGAACGGATTACAACGAGTCGACCGCGTTCAATTCGCGGAATGCTTGCAACAAACGGGTCACCATGCCTTCTTGGCCTGCACGTTGCCACACACGCGGATCGTAGTATTTTTTGTTCGGTTTGTCAGCGCCTTCCGGATTACCGATTTGGCCTTGCAAATAGCCTTCGTTTTTCTTGTAATAATTCATCACCCCTTCCCAAGACGCCCATTGGGTATCGGTGTCGATGTTCATTTTGACGACGCCGTAGCTGATGGATTCTTTAATTTCTTCCGGAGAAGAACCCGATCCGCCGTGGAAAACGAAGGTCAGTGCGTTGTTCGGCAAACCGAATTTTTCGGACACATATTTTTGCGAGTTGTCCAAAATTTTCGGGGTCAGTTTAACGTTACCTGGCGAGTAGACGCCGTGCACGTTCCCGAATGATGCAGCAATCGTGAAACGGTGGCTGATTTTGCTCAAATGCTCGTAAGCATAAGCCACGTCTTCCGGTTGGGTATACAGCGCGGAGTGGTCCATTCCGGAATTGTCAACCCCGTCTTCCTCGCCGCCGGTGCAGCCCAGTTCGATCTCCAGCGTCATGCCCATTTTAGACATCCGCTCCAAGTATTTGCCGCAGATCTCGATGTTTTCCGCCAAACTCTCTTCTGAAAGATCCAGCATATGCGAGCTAAACAACGGTTTACCGGTTGCCGCAAAATGTTTCTCGCCCTCGTCCAGCATGCCGTCAACCCAAGGCAGCAGTTTTTTCGCCGCGTGGTCGGTGTGCAGGATGACGGGTACGCCGTACAACTCGGCCATCGCGTGAACGTGGCGCGCACCGGAAATAGCGCCGGCGATGGAGCAACCTTGGCCTTCCAACTTCAGGCCTTTACCGGCAACAAACGCGGCACCGCCATTAGAAAATTGCACAATAACCGGAGACTTGGCTTTCGCGGCGGCTTCCAGCACAGAGTTGATCGTATCCGTACTAATAACATTGACCGCTGGCAACGCAAATTTGTTTTCCTTGCAAATCGCGAAGACTTTTTGCACATCTTCTCCGGTTACGACACCGGGTTTTACTACATCAAAAATTTTTGCCATTTAACTTACCTATATTAATGAACAAAGGCCGCTTACTCGATTCGGCGGCCTTTCGTATCGGAAAAAGATCGCGCGCAAATTACGACGCGCAAATCCGATGTCTGGAATTAAGCTTCCAGCACGGCCAAACGATCGGCCAGCAGTTTCTCCAAAGCTTCCAGAGCCTTGGCAAAACCGTCAATACCTTCCTTCAGTTTATCGTTCGCCATGCGGTTTTCTTCATGCATACGTTCGAAAGTCGCTTTGTCCACGCTAATCTTTTCGATATTCGCGCTCGCCGCTTTAGCTGCGTCCAGTTTACGTGGTAATTCGCCTTCAACTGATTGCAATTCGGCCAACAGAGAAGGGGCAATCGTCAACAAATCGCAGCCCGCCAATTCGGTGATTTCGCCAATGTTACGGAAGCTGGCGCCCATAACTTCGGTCTTATAACCAAATTTTTTGTAGTAGTTATAGATTTCGGTGACCGACAATACACCAGGGTCTTCGGACGGTGCGTACGAGTCACGGCCGGTATCTTTTTTGTACCAATCCAGAATACGGCCAACGAATGGCGAGATCAGTTGGATACCATTTTCGGCGCACGCAATTGCTTGGTGGATGCCGAACAACAGTGTCAGATTAGTATGAATGTTTTCTTTTTCCAGTACGGCGGCAGCTTGAATACCTTCCCAAGTCGCGGCGATCTTGATCAGAATGCGTTTTTCGGTGTCGATGCCGGCGGCTTTGTACTGAGCGATGATGTCACGGCCTTTGGCAATCGTTCCTTCAACATCGTAGGACAAGCGAGCGTCCACTTCGGTTGAAACGCGGCCCTCGATGATTTCCAGAATTTTCAAACCGAACGAAACCGCCAAGCGATCGAAGGCCAGTGAAGCTACTTCAGCAGCAGACGCACCGGCACCCAAGGTTACGCGAGCACCCTTCAGCGTATCGTCAACGATACCTTGGTATTGCGGCATCTGCGCGGCGGCGGTAATCAACGACGGGTTGGTAGTCGCGTCGCGCGGTTTGAAAGTTTCGATCGCTTGAATGTCGCCGGTATCCGCGACCACGACGGTCATTTCGCGCAATTGTTCCAATAAATTTTTTGCCATGAAAATATCCTCAGATTGAAATGAAACTCGTCTTTCGCTATCGGAAAGCCCCAAGCTCGGAAAAGCGGGCGCATCGAACTCGCGAAAGGATGGTTGATTAATAAGACCGGTAAAGACCAAATCGCCACTCCACAAGGTTCAACGCAAATAGCTTGCGTCCATCCTTGAGAAGTGGCGACTCGGAGAAAGCCGACGATCGATTTCGCGGGCGCGAAAACTAACTCGCCAACATCTATCGGCTATCGCAGATTATATTAGCCGCGGTCGCGCAGATATTTTTCCACGCCGGTAGCTTTGGCTGCCGCCGCTTCCCGGTCTTTCACGATTTGCTTAGCCATGTATCTGGCCACACCGGTAGTTTGGTTGGAACCTTGTTTTTCCAAGTATTTAGCAACCCCGGTTTTATTCATACCCAGGCGATCGATGTATTTTTCAACACCGGTGGCCTCACCGGAGGTAGCCGAACTATCGGATGAAGAACCGGCTCCGGACGAAGAGGACCCTGACTTCCTGCTGTACAAGAAAAAACCAACCGCAGCCAACCCAACCAAGCCCAACAAGGCGTTGTTAGACGATTCCTTGGCTGGTTCGGCACTGGCCGATTCGACCACAGCATCCGAACTCGCACTGCTAACACTTGTCGCGGCTCCGCCTATCGAAGGAGCCGTTTTGTCATGCTTGTAAGCCGAATCGGAATACAACACTTTCGGCTGGAAATTGGTAGCGGGATAATTAGGATCCGCCTCCACAGTTTCCACCACTTTAGCAGCCGGCGCGGCAACATTGCTAGCCGAGCTACTGTTGGCGTAGTCCGGGTTGCTGTATAGCACCTTAGGCTGATAGTCGGCGGCGGGATAATCCTGAGCCACGACCATGGAGCTGCTCAGCAGCAGGGCTGCCATCACACCTTTCGTCAATTCACTTGTTTTCACGTCTTTCACCTATGCTGTTAGAAACACAGGGTTTAAATCATTGACGAACCAACAATTTAAACCCCTGCTACTGTTTATAAAAATTAAAGTACGGCTTCCACATTAGCGACGACATTATCCACGGTAAAGCCGAACTCTTTGAAGAGTTGGCCGGCCGGGGCCGATTCGCCGAAGCGGTCCAGGCCAACCACTCGGCCTTGGCTGCCCGCGTATTTCCACCAGCTATCGGTCACGCCGGCTTCGACTACCACTCGCGCGGTCACGCTCGGCGGCAGTACGCTGTCTTTGTACGCCTGATCTTGCGCTTCGAACACGTTGGTCGACGGCATGGACACCACGCGGATGTTTTTGCCTTTGGCGCTCAACGCTTCGGCCGCTTTCGCCGCCAGTTCGACTTCGGAGCCGGTGGCGATGATGATGGCGTCCGGATTGCCTTCGCCGCTCAGGATGTAGCCGCCTTTGGCGATCGCGTCGATCTGGGCTTGGCTGCGCGGCATGTGCGGCAGGTTTTGCCGGGAGAAGATCAGGGTGCTCGGGCCGTCGGTGCGTTCGATCGCGGCTTTCCAGCTGACCGCCGATTCCACCGCGTCGCACGGCCGCCAGACTTGCATGTTGGGGATCATGCGCAACGTGGCGGTTTGTTCGATCGGTTGGTGGGTCGGGCCGTCTTCGCCCAGACCGATGGAGTCGTGGGTGTAGACGAAGATGGTCGGCGCTTTCATCAGCGCGGCCATCCGCAACGCGTTACGGGCGTATTCCGAGAACATCAGGAAGGTGGCGCCGTAGGGTTTGAAGCCGCCGTGCAGGGCGATGCCGTTCATGATGGCGCTCATGCCGAATTCGCGCACGCCGTAGTAGGCGTAGTTGCCGTCGTGGCCCGCAGCGTTGATGTCTTTGCAGCCTTTCCACAGGGTCAGGTTGGAACCGGCCAGGTCGGCGGAGCCGCCCAAGAGTTCGGGCAACAGTGGGCCGAAGCCGTTCAGGGTGTTTTGCGAGGCTTTGCGGCTGGCGATGGTTTCGGCTTTGGCGTTGACGTCGGCGATGAAGGCGTTGGCTTTTTCGCTCCAGTCGCCGGGCAGTTGGCCTTTGACGACGCGGCGTTCGAATTCGGCGGCCAGGGCCGGATGCGCGGCTTGGTAGGCGGCGAATTGGGCGTTCCAGGCGGCTTCGCGTTCGGCGCCCTTGGCTTTGGCGTCCCATCCGGCGTAGATGTCGGCGGGGATTTCGAATGGGGCGTGCGGCCAACCGAGTTTTTCGCGGGTGGCGGCGACTTCGGCTTCACCGAGGGCGGCTCCGTGGCATTCTTCCTTGCCTTGTTTGTTCGGCGAGCCGAAACCGATGATGGTTTGGCAGCAGAGGATGGAGGGCTTATCGGTGACGCTTTTGGCGGCCTCGATGGCTTTCTTCACGGCTTCCGGGTCGTGGCCGTCGACTTTGGGGATGACGTGCCAGCCGTAGGCTTCGAAGCGTTTCGGGGTGTCGTCCAGGAACCAGCCGTGGACGTCGCCGTGGCCGCGCACTTCGCCGTCGATGGAGATGTTGTTGTCGTCGTAGATGGCGATCAGTTTACCCAGGCCCATGGAGCCGGCCAGCGAGCAGGCTTCGTGGGAAATGCCTTCCATCAAGCAGCCGTCGCCCAGGAACACGTAGGTGTGGTGGTCGACGATGTCGTGACCCGGACGGTTGAATTGACCGGCCAGCGCGCGTTCGGCGATGGCGAAACCGACGGCATTGGTGATGCCTTGGCCGAGCGGGCCGGTGGTGGTTTCGACGCCGTCGGTGTAGCCGTATTCCGGGTGACCCGGGGTTTTGGAGTGCAGTTGCCGGAACTGTTTCAACTGGTCGATCGGCAGGTTATAGCCGCTCAGGTGCAACAGCGAGTAAATCAGCATGGAGCCGTGACCGTTGGACAGGACAAAGCGGTCGCGATTCGGCCATTTGGGGTTGGTGGGGTTGTGGCTCAGAAAATCGTTCCACAATACTTCAGCGATGTCGGCCATGCCCATCGGCGCACCAGGGTGGCCGGAGTTGGCTTTTTGGACGGCGTCCATGCTGAGTGCGCGTATGGCGTTCGCTAAGTCTCGGCGCGAAGGCATGTTGGTCTCCTTTATTTTGTTATTTTAGGTACGATGCCCGTAAACTAGAACATCGCTCTGGCTGGGGCTTGGTAATTGCAAGGAAAACCAACACGACGCTACTGTTTAACAGACTGCCGGAATTGGCATCACCTTGATACCTTGTAAATGTCCAAAGCCGCGACCGACAAGTGACGCCCGCGGCTTTGACGCCGTCCTTATTCCAAGTTGGCGTGTCTCGATCTCATTTCTTCTTCCGGGATACCCTTCTCATGAATGACATGGGAAATCGTAGCCTCGAGGAAAAGCAGAGTAGACAATTCAAATACGGTACCCATAGGCATGCCTCTGACTTTACCGTATTGTTCGGCACGACCGATTTGCAACGTAACGTCGGCCAAATCGCCGATAGTCGAATCGTCTTTGGCCGAAATCAGCGCGATTTTCGCACCCACTTCTTTAGCTTTCTTGGTGAAGGCCACCAGCTGCTCAGTTTCTCCGGAGCCGGAAATAATGATCAACAAGTCGCCGGCTTTAATACTAGGCGTGACGATTTCACCGACAACGCTGACATCATAGCCACCATGCATCAGCCGCATCGCGAAAAAATTACCGACCAATTTAGAGCGACCAGCACCAGAAATGAACACGCGCTTGGCCTGGTCCAACATGTCGACCAAAGTTTTGTCGTGCGAATCGGGTGTCGCTTCCAGAATGCTGGAAATTTTGCTTAAGACTAACTCTTGATGCATGACTTACACCGCCGCCACGTCGACCAATTCACGGATTTCACGAGCCGCTTCGGCAGGTGATGGAGCGCCGTAGATAGCCGCGCCGACAACTATAATATTGGCTCCAGCTTTAACGGTTTGATCGATAGTGGCTGGTTTGATACCGCCAGCAACGGAAACGCGAACGTTCAAGCCCAGGTTGGCGACTTCGGCCAAGTCGGTGAAAGGCGTTTGACCGGCCGCTTGTGCGTCCAGACCGGTGTGTACACCCATGATTTGGGCGCCCAGCTTCGCGGATTCGCGAGCGCACTCGCCTTTGTTAGGCACGTTAATCAAGTCGACTTGCACTTCGGCAGCATATTTTTTAGCCGCCTTGATCACGCCACCAATAGTAGCCAGACCGGAAACACCCAATACGGTGCAGATGTCCGCGCCGGCAGCGTAGAAAGCACCAGCTTCGTATTCGCCGGCATCCATGGTTTTCAGGTCAACCAACAACAATTTATCGGGGTAACGTTGTCTCAGTTCTTTGACCAAATTGACACCGTTGTATTTGATGCAAGGGGTGCCAATTTCGAAAATGTCGACGTAAGGGGCTACTTGGTCAGCCAGCGCGACGGTTTGGTTGAAATCCAGTGAGTCCAACGCCATTTGAATTAATGGTCTTGCCATGTGATGTGCTCCGAAAAGTTTTATTTTATTGATAGCTGATTCTCGCAAATTGCCACAACCCGCTAGGCTAGTCACGTACGTGTGATGCATCTGTAACTGTAAGATAGAAATAGCACGGCTGTCAATGCTTGACTGCCGCCAAATACAAAGCTTCAGGGCACTCGGACCAAGATTTTATCAGCCGAAAAACCCAACATCGCAAACCGCGAAATTTCCCGATGGGAAATCGCCTTTTCAGGACGATAGTTGACTCTAAAACACCAACCCGCTCACCCTAGCACTGTCTATGAAACGCTTATTTTTCGCGCTCTGGCCACCACTTGACGCCCTAGCCAAACTCCAGCAGCTAATTCAACACCTTGATCGCCCAATAACTCCTCTGGCTATCTCCAACTTGCACGTTACGTTGGTGTTTTTAGGCACCGTAAATCACAAACAAGAACGGGAACTGCGCAGACGAGCCAACACCATCAAATTTCACGGCGCCGAACTGACGTTCGACCGACTCGATTTTTGGCAAAAACCCAGCATACTTTGCCTGACCTCCACCGACGGATTAACAGCCGCGAGCGAACTTTCCGAACAATTGACCAGAATCAGCAAGGGGCTGGACATACCAATCGACAACCGCCCCTTCACTCCACACATCACGCTATGTCGTAAAATCAAACGCCCACTCGATACCGAATTCGAACCGATAACTTGGCGCGCCACCGGCTTTTGCCTGGCCGAGTCGGTATCAAACTCCGGACGCCGCCAATATCGGGTTCTCGAGGAGTGGCCATCATTGTCATAAGCAGCCGATACAAACCTGAGGAGAACCGACCATGCCCATGCTGAAACTGCGCACTAACATCCCTATTACCGCCGAACAATCTCCTAACCTGCTGAAAGCCTTCTCGCGCTTGCTAGCCCAGGAGACCGGAAAACCGGAACGCTATGTCATGATCGACATTTCCGGAAATCACTTCATGCTGTTTACCGGCAGCGATTCTCCTTTAGCTTATTTGGAGTGCAAAAGCATAGGGCTCAGCGCCAGCCAAGCCACAAAGCTTTCAGCGTCCCTCTGCCAAATATTGTCCGAGGAACTCGGCATCGCTGGCGACCGAATTTACATTGAGTTCAGTAATTGTCCGGCTGAGTTTTGGGGCTGGAACAGCTCGACGTTCGGCTGACAGCGCAAAATCCGGCGCGCAAGCGCGCCGGTTCAGTCGCGTTATTTAGGCTTAACTTCGGATTTACCCTTGTCCGGCTTCTCGGCGCTTGCTGCCTTACCGGCTTTTTCCGTTTTTTCCGTTTTAGTATCAGATGGAACTGGCACACCATCGCCAAACAGAATATTTTTCTCGTTCGCCATAGCGGTTTTTTCGCCAATGCCTTTGACCGCCTCTAAATCCTTCAAACTTTTAAAATCACCATGCTCCTTGCGATACTGCACGATGGCCTCGGCTTTTTTCGGGCCGACTCCGGTTAAGGCAGTGGAAATTGCTTCCGCGTCTGCCTGATTGATATTGATGGGTTCAGCATTCACCCAAAACGAACAAAGCAATAGAACCAGAAATAGCTTTTTCATAATTCGACCTCGTAATTTAGTTAGAGATTAGGCTTAATCGGCTCATTCCATTAAGAATGACTTGAAAAGCTAGTCGATTGTAGAAGCTAAACCTATTTTTTCAATACGAAATTCCGAAAATAACTAACCCCTATGCCGTGGCGACAAACACAGCTCTGACAGGAGCCGGCAGGCCTTCGATAGTCTTATCCGAGTCGTTAGGATCCAAAAAGTCCGTCAGCGACTGAAAGCGCATCCAATCTGTCGAACGCTGCTCTTCCACACGCGTTTTTTCAACGCTCGTTAATCGCACGTCTCGAAAACCGCAACGACGCAACCAAACCAACATTGCTTCACAACTCGGCAAAAACCAAACATTGCGCATGCTGGCATAACGTCGTTCCGGCAACAGTACGCGGTCCGGCCCGCCGTCGATCACCAACGTTTCCAACACCAACTCGCCACCCGACCTCAGGCAACCTTTCAATTCCAGCAAATGATCGATCGGCGAACGCCGGTGATATAAAACCCCCATCGAAAATACCGTATCGAAAATTCCCAAGTCCGCCGGCACATCCTCTATACCCAGCGGCAAAACGAAGACTGGCGCATCGCCGCCGTGCAGACGACGAACCGCCTGAAATTGCATCACGCTCAACAGAGTCGGATCGATACCGATCACCATTCTGGCGCCGGCGCCCCACATCCGCCAGGCGTAGTAACCGTTTCCGCAACCGACATCCAGCACCAATCGGTTGCGCAACGGCGCAATGGCATCTTTAACACGACACCACTTCCAATCGGAGCGCCATTCGGTGTCGATCTCGATACCGAAAAGACGATACGGCCCCTTCCGCCAAGGATGCAAGGCCATCAACCGCTCGCGTAACTCGGAGCGTGCCGTTTCGGAAATGTCCGAGTCGCCGCCGATTTGTACTTGATCGAGCAAGTCGCAAACGCTCGGTGTCAGAGGCGGCAATGCATCGACCACGCTCCGCCAGCGTCGCAAATCGCCATGCCCGGTTTCATCGAATGCCGTAGCTAACTGCCTCGGCAATAATGCCGCCCAGCGCTGACCTCCCGCCTCGACAAGCAAGTTGAATAAAGGCCGGTAATCGATCATTTCAACGCGATCATTGACGCGAAATTGAAGTACTGGAACCAAACCTCGACACTGGAAAACCCCGCTGCTTCCAGGCGCGCGCGATGCTCGGAGAAAGTCTCCGGTATCAAGACGTTCTCCAACGCAGTTCGCTTTTGACTGATCTCCAGTTCGCTATACCCTTGCGCTTTCTTGAACAGATGATGCATTTCGGTTTGCAGATCCTGCTGACGTTTGTCATCGAACGCCAGCTTCTCGGACAAGATCAACACGCCGCCAGGCAGTAGGCCGTCGTAAAGCCCAGCGATAAAGCGACCACGGTCTTCGAGAGGTATGAATTGCAGCGTGAAATTCAGCACAACCACCGATGCATCGCGAATTTCAATATCGCGAATATCGGCGCAACGCCATTCGATGTCGACCTCCGCCGGGGCCAGCTCAATATCGCGCCGACATTGCTCGATCATCGCCTCCGAACAGTCGACCGCGACGATTTTGCAGTTTCGGACAGCAATGTTGGCGCGCATGGCCAATGCCGCCGCACCTAACGAACATCCCAAGTCGTAACATCGACTGTTTTCGCGGGCGTAACGGCCGGCCAACAAACCAATTGCGGAAATCATCGTGCCGTAGCCCGGCACCGAGCGTCGAATCATGTCCGGAAAGACCTTGACGACGTTCTCGTCGAAGCTAAATGCCGCGATTTCGCCTAGCGGACTGGCGTATAAAGAATCTTTCGAAGCTGGCATGAGGAGCGACCGCGCTGGTTTGAACAAGCGCGGCCAAGCAAGACTGGCGAATGCTTAAGAATTGTTGGGGACGTTGTTGTTGCTGAGCGCCTCGGTATTGCGCTTGGCCAACTGATTGATCACTTCCTGCAACGATCCGGAACGTTCGACCTCGTTTTTAAAGCTGGTCCGATAGTTGGTGACCAAGCTAACACCCTCGATCAGGATGTCGTAGACTTTCCAAGCCCCTTTCTCGTTCAGCATACGGTAGTTGACCGCAATCGGTTGCAAGCCAGGTTGCAAGATTTCGGTTTTGATCAATACCTTTTTATCGTCGCCTTCGCTGCTAACCGGCAGAAAACGCACCGACCAGTCCTTGAACTCGACAAACGCTCTGGAATAGGTGCGAATCAACAGGGTTTGGAACTCCTTCTTAAAACCGTCCTTCTCGGCCGGCGTAGCGTCTTTCCACATTTTGCCGAGCACCAACGTCGAAATTAGGTCGAAATCGACATGCGGGTAGATCACGTCGTGTACGAACACCGTGATTTTTTTGAAATCCTGCGTAAACCCAGGCTCCTGCATGCGTTGCTTCAGCTTGTTCGAGGCGTCCTCGATAATCTTCTGCGGCTCGCCTTCCGCCGCCGCGCCGGAAGCCCAGCCCAACGCCGTCGCCGCCCAAATCGCCATCAATAAAAACTGCAAATAACGTTTGATATACATATAAACCATCTCTTAATAAGGATACAGGGCGCTAATTTCAGCCTTCCCAAACCATACACTGCTACAATTAAGGTCCGAAGCGGAAAACCCAGCCTCAGGCTCGACCAACCCGCGGAGGATCGGCAAACACCTCACTATTTTACTATGGAAAAGATGTCTACCCCTAACGACTTTTTCCCAACCACCCGGATGCGCCGCATGCGCTCCCAGAATTTTTCCCGCCGATTAATGCGGGAAAACCGCCTGACTACCGACGACTTGATCTGCCCATTATTTGTCGTCGAAGGCCAATCCGTCCAACAAGCCGTGGCGTCGATGCCCGGCGTCAGCCGCCTGTCCATCGACCGGCTGTTGCGGGAAGCCGAATCCTTAGTCAAGTTGGGTATCCCCGCCGTCGCGCTCTTTCCGGTCGTCGACCCCGGTCAAAAATCGCTGAACGCAGAAGAAGCCTACAATCCCGACGGCCTGGCGCAACGTTGTACGCGAGCGCTGAAATCTGAATTTCCGGAGCTCGGCGTAATTACCGACGTCGCGCTCGACCCGTTCACCACGCACGGCCAGGACGGCCTGATTGACGCTGACGGATACGTCGTCAACGACGCCACCGTCGACGTGCTGCGCAAACAAGCCCTATCCCATGCCGAGGCCGGTGCCGACATCGTCGCGCCGTCCGACATGATGGACGGCAGAATCGGTGCGATCCGCAACGTCCTGGAGTCCCAGGGCCACCCAAACACCCGCATTCTGGCCTATTCGGCCAAATATGCCTCCAGTTTCTACGGCCCGTTCCGCGACGCGGTCGGCTCGGCCGGCAATCTGGGCGGCGGCAACAAATACAGCTACCAAATGGACCCCGCCAATTCCGACGAAGCGATCCGCGAAATCGCGCTCGATTTACAAGAAGGCGCCGACATGATCATGGTTAAACCGGGCATGCCCTATCTGGACATCATTCGCCGCGCCAAGGATCGTTTCGGCGTTCCGACGTTCGCTTACCAAGTCAGCGGCGAATACGCGATGCTGAAAGCCGCCGCCCAAAACGGCTGGCTAGACGAACGTCAGGTCGTGCTGGAATCCTTACTCGCCTTCAAACGGGCCGGCTGCGACGCAATTTTGACCTACTTCGCCAAACCGGCGGCACAATGGCTGCAACAAACCTAGATCGACAAGCCATGGCGACCGCGCGCGACATCCGCAATGCCGAACAGCGTCGGCAATCACGACTGGAGGAAGGTGTATTTATTCTGCTCCTGCTGCTGTCCATGCTGGGTATCGCCGTCACCCGCTTTTCGCCGGAAGACGGTTACGCTTTCTGGTTGTTCATGGTCACCGTATTCGCCGGCATTTCGATCGCCATCGGCCGGATGAAAGCCAAAAACCACACGTTCGACTTCGCCGCTGCGTTCAAGGAACAATTGCTGCATTGGGCCAGTGCGGTATTGGTCGCCGGCGGCGCGTTTCTGCTGCAGAAATCGGGCCGTATCGACGAAAACGCCGCGACGCTGGTGGTGTTGCTGATTCTGTCGTTGGCCACGATGCTGGACGGCATCCGTATCGGCTGGCAACTGGGTTTGATCGGCCTGTTTCTCGGCGCATGCGCAATTATTATCGCCTACGTTGAACAGTTCATGTTGCCCGTCAGCGTGCTCGCCGGCCTGCTCGTCATCGTCACCCTGTATTGGGAATTCAAATCCCGCAAACAAGCCGACCAATGACAGCCATCGACCAATACGCCGTATTCGGCCACCCGATTAACCACAGCAAATCGCCGCGCATCCACGGCCTATTCGCCGAACAAACCGGTCAACGTCTGCAATACCGGGCGGCGGACGTACCGGCCGAGCAATTTCGTTCCGCGGTCGAGACCTTCTTTGCCGACGGCGGCAAAGGTCTCAATTGCACGGTGCCGCTCAAGGAACTCGCCTGGCAATTCGCGGACCGCCTCGGCGACCGCGCCCTGCTCGCCAAAGCCGTCAACACCCTGGCGCGCCAGGCCGACGGCCGCATCCTCGGCGACAATACCGACGGCGTCGGTCTGCTCAACGACTTGACCATCAACCATCGCATTCCGTTGCGTGCCAGCCGGATCTTAGTGCTCGGGGCCGGCGGCGCGACACGCGGTATCGTCGCGCCGCTGCTGGAACAGGCACCGGCGCAGCTCGTCATCGCCAATCGGACACTCGAAAAAGCCGAGGCCATTGCCGATGAGTTTGCCGATCTTGGAGAGTTGCACGCCTGCGGCTACGCCGATTTGAACAGCCGCTTCGACGTCATTTTGAATGCAACCTCCGCCAGTTTGGGCGGCGACCTGCCGCCGCTGGCCGACGATATTCTCGCCGACGGCGGCTGCTGCTACGATTTGGCTTATGCCAACCAGCCTACCGCATTCGTAAACTGGGGCCTTCGGCACGGCGCCTCGCTCTGCCTCGACGGCTTGGGCATGCTGGTGGAGCAGGCCGCCGAAGCCTTCTATCTTTGGCGGGGCGTCAGACCGGACACCCGTCCGGTCATCGATTTGCTGAACCGCGAGCGAACGCTGCCTCCGCTTCGAAACGATTGACCTCCGTCCACCCCAACGACAATCACTCTTCCACGATCCATCATTGCTTAACGGACCAACATGAAGGCCATCAAATCATTATTCGGCAAAGTCTCCGGCAAATCCCCAGCCCCGCTGGGAACACAGCCCATCACGACCGAAACCTTGCGGCAACTCTTCCCAATCAGAAACCTGAGCGAAGAAATCCTGCAAACCTTCGCGGCCGAGAACCACGTCGAAACCTACTCAGCCGGTCGAACCCTGTTTTCGGTCAACGAGCCTTCGACCTGCGCGATTTTCTTGCTTGACGGAACCGTGATTTTGGCCGATCAGCACGGTAAAGGTTACGAAATCAGCGCCGGCAGCGCGCAAGCCAAGTTTCCGATCTGTAGCGGCGCCAAACAAACCGCGACGGCCACCGCCAAAACCGACATTAGTATTCTGCGGGTGTCGTTAAAAATCATGCTCACCTCCGGCCGCTTCGACCACGGCAAACTGGACGTACCGGAAGACTTGCAAGGTAACCGCCTGTTATCGCTGTTCGCCGACCATTTCCAGCACCACCACCACGAACTGGAAATTCCGTCGCTGCCGGAAGTGGCGATCAAGTTGCGCCAAGCCATCCAAAAAGACGTCAATATCGATGACGCGGTCAAGATCATTCAACTCGACCCGGCTATCTCGGCCAAACTGATCGAAGTGGCCAACTGCCCGTTGTACTTGACCACTGTCCCCGCCAAAAACTGTAAGGATGCGGTGATCCGCATCGGCCTGAACGCCACGCGCAGCTTGGTCACGGCACTGAGTATCAAGCAGATTTTCAAATCCAAATCGCCGCTGCTGAAGACTTACCTCGAAGATTTGTGGAAACAAAGCCTGTATTTGTCCAGCCTTTGTCACGTGCTGGCCAGCCATAGCCAGCAACAAAATCCGGAAGATGCGCTGTTGGCCGGGTTAACCTGCGACATTGGCGTGATTCCGTTTCTCAGCTTCGTGGCGGACTTGCCGCTCGAGTACCACAATGAGACCGAAATCGAACAAGCGATCCCCGTCGTCAGAGCGCCCGTCGGCGCGGTCGTGCTCAAGGAATGGGATTTTGCCGATGAGTTCATTCAGGCGGCCAAACATTCCAGCGATTGGTTTCACGCTAGCGGTGACACGTTAACACTGACCGACATTGTCGTGCTCTCTCGACTACATGCCTTGATCGGCAAAAAGGCCAACGCCGATCTGCCCGCAATCAGCGCGATCCCGGCGGCGGCCAAACTGAAAACCTTTTCGCTATCGCCGGAAAACACGCTGGCGATCCTGCACGACGCCAAAGCCAAGATTCAGGAAGCTTTGAACACCTTCATCACTTGATATGTTCGGCAAGTTATTTAAACGGGCGGCGACCAAACCCGTCGCCGCGGCAAGCAACGGCGAACGTCCGGCCCACCGTCTGCCCATCGAGTTTTTACGCAAACTGATCCCGATCGGCGAGCTGGACAGCAAAGAACTGATAAAACTGCCGATTGCGTTATGCCAGTTCAATGCCGGGGACATCGTCTTCAATCGCGGCGAAGCCTCCGACACCTTGATTTATCTCTACAGCGGCAAAGTGTTTCTGGAGTCGGCCAACGGCGGATACACGGTTGAAGAGAATACCTTCAAGGCCTGCTATCCGTTGGCGGCTCACGGCGAACATAGCGTCAGCGCCATTGCCCAAACCCCATCCCAGCTGATTTACCTACCACTATCGTTACTGCGACAAAGCAGCGCTCAGCCACACAATCCGCTGGCAAACCGCGCCAATCCGCCCGCCGAACTGCGTAATAGCCGGCTATTCGCGAAACTTTGCGCGGCCTACGACGCCGACGCGCTGCAAGTCCCCAGCCTGCCCGACGTCGCCTTAAGGCTGCGTAGTGCATTGCAAAAAGACATCAGCGTCGCCGATGCGGTGAAAATCGTCAATCTGGACCCGGCGATTTCGTCCAAACTGGTACAGGTCGCCAACAGTCCGATCTACCGAGGCTTAAAGCAGGTCAGCAATAGCCACGATGCGGTCAATCATCTGGGCTTCAAAATTACTCAAAATCTGGTCACCAGCGTCAGCCTGCACCAATTGTTCCGCAGCACCAATAAAGTGCTTCAGCAAAAATCCCAGCAAGCCTGGAAGCAGAGCATACAAATCGCCAGTTTGAGTTGTACCTTGGCCGGTCTCGGTAAAAAGATCAACGCCGACGAAGCCTTGCTTGCCGGCCTGACTCACAATATCGGCGTCTTGCCTATCATTACATTGGCTGGTAGCCTGCCCGCTTCAGAGTACACCGAGGCCGAACTCGACGCTTGCATCGACTACCTACAGGGGCTATTCGGCACTTTCATACTGAAAAAATGGCATTTTCCGGACACGCTGATCCAAATTCCGGCGCAAACCGGAAACTGGTATTACGACGCCGGCGAGGGCCTGCAATTGCACGACATTGTATTGTTAGCCAAATTTCACAGTCAGTTGGGGGGCATCCGGATGCACAAGTTGCCGCCGCTGAACACCTTGCCGGCTTTTCATAAACTGGACGACTGCGCGTTAACGCCCGACATGTCCCTGCAAGTACTGCAGGACGCCAAACAGCAAATCGCCGAGGCCTTGGCATTTTTCCGGGCCTGACATGAACTGGTTCACGCGCCTCTTCAAAAAAACGCCGCCGCCAACGTCTTCGGCGCCAACCAACATCGCCGCGAAAAACGTAAACATACCGGTGGAAATACCGGGCGTGACACCGCCGATGTCGAGGCTCAAACAATCCCTGCCTCCAGCGGAACTCAAGCAATTCGTTCCGCTACGCAATCTCGACGATGCGCATTTGGCCGCGCTGCCGCGCCAAACCCTCCGCTACGCCAAACATTCGGTGATTTTCACCTTCGACCAGCGCACCGACAGCGTGTTTTATTTAGTGCGAGGGCGGCTCAACATGCAACCCGACAGCGAAAGCAGCTACGAAATCGTCGCCGACACCCCGCGAGCCCATCTGCCGTTAAACAGCGCCACGCGTTGCGGCGCCACCGCCACCGCGCTCGACGACGTCTTGATCCTGGAAGTCTCGATAGAGCTGAACCGGCTATGGTCCGACCACTGCCGAGAATCGACCAGCTGTGTTGAACTGGTGGATATCGAACTCCCCGAGTCGTTGAACGGCCACCAGTTCTTTGTCAGCTTTGCCCAAGCCTACCGGGAAAATCAGTTAAGGTTGCCCTCGTTACCCGACGTCGCGCTTAAACTCAAGGAAGCGATGCGCAAGGAGATAGGGATAGCCGACGCCGTCGAAATTATTCAACTCGATCCGCCCATCGTCGCCAAACTGATTCAGGTTGCCAACAGCGCTCTGTATTCCACCGGCAACACGATCCACAATTGCCACGACGCGGTATCGCGCATCGGCCTCAACGCGACTCGCAACTTGGTTCTGGGCATCAGCTTGAAGCAACTGTTCCATTGCAAGGACCCAGCGCTGATGAAAGCCATGCAAGCGTTATGGCGGAGCAGTTTGTACGTCTCCAGCCTCAGCTTCGTGCTGGCCCAGGCGTGCAGCCGCATCAACCCGGAAGACGCATTGCTGGCCGGTTTGGTCGCCGACATTGGCGCGATACCGCTACTGCATTTTGCCGAACACTTCCCGGACGCCAGCCCCAGCCTGGAGGAGTTACAAGCCTCGCTAACCTATCTGCGCGCTCCGGTCGGCACTCTGGTACTGCATACCTTGGGCTTCTCGGAAACCCTAACCGGCATTCCGCCACTCGCCGAAAATTGGCTGTATGACAGCGGCTCGGAACTGACGCTGAGCGACATTGTCATGCTAGCCAAATTACACAGCTATTTCGGTAGCGGCAAATCCCGCGACCTACCCTATATTTGCTCGATACCGGCCTACGCCAAACTCAGCGAGGGCAAGCTCAACCCCGATTTTTCGCTTTCCGTGTTACAAAAGGCTCAGGCCCGCGTGCAGGTGGCGATGCAACTGTTATCCTGATTTTTTCCGATTACTTTCCGGCTACCGTAATGACCAATCCTTTATTAGAACGTACCGAACTCCCGCAATTTTCCAAAATTCTGCCCGAACATGTCGAACCGGCGATCGATCAATTACTGGCCAATGCTCGCGCCGCCATTGATACCCAGCTAGCAGGCGGCGGCCCCTACACTTGGCATAACCTGATCGAGCCCATCGAGGAAGCCGAAGACCGCTTGAACAAGGCTTGGTCGCCGGTCAGCCACATGAATTCGGTCGTGAACAGCGACGCCATGCGCGACGCCTACAACGCCTGCCTTGGCAAACTCAGCGCCTACGCCACCGAAACCGGCCAAAACAAGGCGCTGCAACAAGCCTACAAAGCCATTCGCGACAGCGATGAATTCGCCAATCTCGAACCCGCCCAACAAAAGATTATCGATAACGCACTACGCGATTTTCATTTGTCCGGTGTCGACCTTCCAGCCGAGCAACAAGCGCGCTACAAGGAGATCAGTCAGCAACTGTCCAAGTTGGCCAGCCAGTTCGAGGAAAACCTGCTCGACGCCACCAACGCCTGGCACAAGCAAATTACCCATCTCGACGATTTGGCCGGCCTGCCCGAGTCGGCCATTGCCCAAGCCAAGCAGGCTGCCGAAGCCGAAGGCAAGGACGGCTGGTTGATCAATCTACAATTTCCGTCCTATCTGGCGATCATGACCTACGCCGACAATCGGGAACTGCGGCGCGAGCATTACGAAGCCTTCTGCACCCGCGCATCCGACCAGGGTCCGCACGCCGGCCAATGGGACAACACCGACATCATGGAGCAGATTTTGGCTCTGCGCCACGAAAAGGCCCAATTGCTGGGATTCAGCAATTACGCGGAATATTCGCTGGCCACCAAAATGGCCAAGTCCACCGACGATGTGGTCAAATTTCTGGAAGACCTGGCCGACAAATCCTGGCGCCAGGCGCGCCGCGACCTGACCGAGCTGAAGGAATACGCCGCCCAGGAACACGGCCTGCACGATCTGCAAGCCTGGGACATCGGCTACTACTCGGAAAAAATGCGCCAGCACTACTATCAATTGTCGCAAGAAGAAGTGAAGACCTACTTTCCGGACAACAAAGTCGTACCTGGCTTGTTCGCGATCGTCGAACGCCTGTATGGTCTGCAAATCAGCGAAATCCAGGAGTTCGACGCCTGGCACCCGGATGTGCGCTTTTATCAAATCGCCGACAAGGACGGCGCACTACGCGGCCGCTTCTTCCTGGACTTGTACGCCCGCGCCAAGAAGCGCGGCGGCGCCTGGATGGACGATTGCGTCTGCCGCAAGAAAACCTCGACCGGCCTGCAAACGCCAGTCGCCTACCTGACCTGCAACTTCACGCCGCCGATCGCCAGGGATGGTGGGGGTGCGGTAACGAGTATGGAACTCGTACCGCCGTCCGGCAACGCCCCCGCCCTGCTAACTCACGACGAAGTGGAAACCCTGTTCCACGAATTCGGCCACGGTCTGCATCACATGCTGACCCGGATCGACCACCTCGGCGTGTCCGGCATCAACGGCGTGGAATGGGACGCGGTGGAACTGCCCAGCCAGTTCATGGAAAACTGGTGCTGGGACAGGGAAGCCCTGGGCCTGATTTCCGGCCATTACCAAACCGGAGAGGCATTGCCGGATGCGCTGTACGATAAGATGCTGGCCGCGAAAAACTTTCAGGCCGGCATGATGATGGTGCGGCAACTGGAATTCAGCCTGTTCGACTTCAAAATTCACCAGCACTACGACCCGGCCAAGGGCGGACGGATATATCAGACCTTGCAACAAGTGCGAGAGCAAGTCGCGGTGGTCAAGCCGCCCGAATTCAACCGCTTCGCCCACAGCTTCTCGCACATCTTCGCGGGCGGTTACGCGGCCGGTTATTACAGCTATAAATGGGCGGAAGTCCTGTCGGCCGACGCCTTCTCGCTGTTCGAGGAAAAAGGCATTTTCGATCGCGCTACCGGTGAATCCTTCCTGCGCAATATCCTGGAACAAGGCGGCAGCAGCGACGCGATGACTTTATTTAAAAACTTCCGCGGCCGCGAACCACGGATTGACGCCTTGCTACGGCACAACGGGATTGCCGCTTAGCGACGGCAGCGTGAACCAAACTGGTCGAGAGCCCGTTAGTCAAGAACCGGTCGTTCGCAATCGAACAGAACCGGTTCGGACAGTTCTCGCCGGTGGCACTCCGCAGTTTGTACGACATGCTTTGATCGCCTGAAACTCGAATCGAGCGCATCTCGACCACCTGAAACTGGGATCATCCATCTTTGGGATTTCAGGCGGCGATCAAGGCCTACAGCCTCGCCAAGCCGCACCGCCTCGTGTCGGCACATCGCGAGCTACCTCGCGCACCGGGTCCGACCAGCGCGCTGGCGTTTTTCAAAGGGCATAAGCAGCGTTAAGCCTGGCTGTCCACGATGCAACGGCCAACTCAACCGGCCATGGTCGTCGCGGAGACAAAAGTTTCCGCCGGGCTTCGTTCTATCACTTGCACCCGCTGGGTAATCCCGCAGAGTAAGGTATAAGGTATCGTGTCGGCGTGACGGGCGATTTCCTCGACCGGCAAGGCCTCGCCCCACAACGTGACCGGATCGCCGGGCTGGGCGTCCGGCTGGCTATTAAGATCGACGGTGATCATGTCCATCGACACCCGGCCTATCAACGGCACACGCCGACCATTGACCAACACCGGCGCGCCGCTTTGGGTGTGACGGTGATAGCCGTCGCCATAGCCTATCGACGCCACGCCCAGCCGGGTCGGTTGCCGGCAAGTCCAGGTGCCGCTGTAACCGACCGATTCGCCGGCGGCGACATACTTGACCGCGATCAACCGCGAATGCAGACTCATCACCGGTCGCAGACCGAAATCCGCGCCGGTTTTACCGGCAAACGGCGAGCAGCCGTACAGCATCAATCCCGGCCTGACCCAATCCCCCCCCCTAACCTGTGCCGAGTTGGAAGACACGTTGGGCCAGCCAATGATGCCGGCCGAATTAGCGATACTACGCTGACCGGGGAAGTCTTTGACCGCATGGTTGAATACGTCGATCTGGCGGCGGGTTTTGTCGTCGAGCAAGTCGTCGGCGTTGGCGAAATGGGTAATCAGATTGATCGGTTGCGCGACGGCGACACAATCGGCCAGCGCCTGATAAGCGGCCAAAAAGTCGCCGCCCTTGAAACCCAGGCGGTTCATACCGGTATCCATTTTCAACCAAACCGGTAATTTTTCGGATTCCGGCGCCAGTTGCCGCAAAATGCCGATTTGCTGCGGCGTATGAATCACCGCCGCTAGTTTGTGGCGTACCATCAAACGCAGCTCGTCCAGACAGACAAAGCCCTGCAAGACCGTAATCGCTTGCGTGAATCCGGCCTCGCGCAAGCGCACGCCTTCATCGACCCGCGCCACCGCGAAACCGTCGGCCTCGGCCAACGCCGCCGCCACTCTATCCATACCGTGGCCGTAGCCGTTGGCCTTGATGACCGCCATGATCCGGTTGTTCGGCGCATAGCGTTTAACCTGGGCCAGATTGTGGCGGGCGGCGTCCAGATCCAGATGCACGTAAGCGGCCGGCGTCATTCGTAATCCTCGCTACCGGTATAAACGCCCGCGAAGTTTTCGAAGCGGGTGTATTGGCCGAGGAAGGTCAGTCGCACCGTGCCTAGCGGACCGTTCCGCTGCTTGCCGATGATGACTTCGGCAATACCTTTGTCCGGACTGTCCTCGTGATACACCTCGTCGCGATACACGAAAATGATCAAATCGGCATCCTGCTCGATCGCGCCGGATTCGCGCAAATCCGACATCACCGGCCGTTTATTCGGGCGTTGCTCCAGATTCCGGTTGAGCTGCGATAAAGCGATCACCGGCACGTTCAGCTCCTTGGCCAGCGCCTTCAGGCCGCGCGAGATGTCGGAAATCTGCTGGACGCGGTTATCGCCGCTGGACGGCGATTGCATCAGCTGCAGGTAATCGAGCACGATCAAACCCAGTTGGCCGTGCTCGCGGGTCAAACGGCGGGCGCGGGAACGCACCTCGGTCGGCGTCAGCGCCGGGGTGTCGTCGATAAACATTTTGGTCTCGGCCAGCAGATTGATCGCCGAGGTCAGTCTGGGCCAATCGTCGTCGTCGAGCTTGCCGGTCCTCACCTTGTGCTGATCGATCCTGCCCAGCGACGACATCATCCGCATCGCCAGGGCTTCACCCGGCATCTCCATACTGAATACGGCGACCGGCATCCCGCTTTTCAAAGCCACGTTTTCGGCCATGTTCATCGCGATCGTGGTCTTGCCCATCGAAGGCCTGCCGGCGACGATAATCAAGTCGGACGGTTGCAGTCCGGAAGTTTTTTCGTCGAGGTCGGTGAAGCCGGTACTGGCGCCGGTGATGTCGCCGTCCTGCTCGTACAGCATTTCGATCTTGTCCACCGCCTTGGCCAGCAAGGATTTGATCGACGCAAAACCGCCTTGACCGCGTTGGCGTTGCTCGGCGATTTCGAATACCTTGCGCTCGGCGTTTTCCAACAAATCGGCGGTTTCCCGGCCTTCGGTGGTGAAGGCCGAGTCGGAAATTTCGGTACCGACATGAATCAGCTGCCGCAAGACCGAGCGGTCGCGGACGATGTTGGCATAGGCGACGATATTGGCGGCGCTGGGCGTGTCGCGCGCCAGTGAAGCCAGATACGCGAGGCCGCCACCGTCCTGCAGTTCGCCGGTGGCTTCCAAGACTTCCGAAATCGTCACGACATCGAACGGATCCTGTTTCTCGGCCAATTGAGCGATCGCGCGAAAGATCAAACGATGGTCGCGTCGGTAAAAATCGCCCTCGACGATTTTATCGGCCACCGAATCCCAGGTGCGATTATCCAGCAGCAGGCCACCCAGCACGGATTGTTCGGCCTGGATCGAATGCGGCGGGACTTTCAGAGACTCGACGGCTTGATCGGGAGAAAAGTAATAATCTTCGGACATGGCAACGGAAAGGGCGAATACTGGCCGCGCATTATAACCGGCTAACTACTCGGACAGACTGATGGCGACGACGTCGCATGCCGACGGAAAATGCAAAGTATATCGTTCGGCGAGTAGGCCGCGTACCAATACATCTCGGACGACTAGCGGTTTCAATTTTGTCAGGGCCTACCCACATCTCACCGGCAATTGACCACCAACAACACTGCGACAGCTGTTTTACGCTACGTCTTCCTTTATTAGCCAAGCTCGGCTTTCTCGGACTCTAGGGCACAAAAAAGCCGGTTTTACCCGGCTGTTTGCTGATCTGCAATAATAGGCCCGTAGCCCTTTTGTATGAATTGATTTTTGGTTAGCGTTATTGCTCAACCTCGATATCGCGCCAAGCTTCGACGGCAAACAACGCCAGTTCTTTAACCACTGTAAGAATAAATCTGACCGCGCCGTAGCCGAGCCCCGCCAAGACCAAGATAGCTAGTATTTTCATAGTACCTCCCAATTAAAGCCTCCCGTTTGGCGAGTTTGCCACTTTCCCGATAAAACTCAATAGCCCCTTTCAGGGGTTTTGGCAACACAATCAATGAAGTACAACAACAATACAATTTAAAACAAGCCGTTAAAATTCATTGTTAAAGTAAATTAAATTTCAATATCGTGCGGGAGTTTTTCCGGTTTTCGGCTACGTTGGACCGGATTGCGGTATTTTTGCCGGAGTCGGATACAAAGAAGATTCATCAAGGCCATCCTCGCCAATCGGCTCGACCGCGCCCCGCTGACCAGCCGACAGCGAAAAGTTTCCCGCGAAAAAATACTTGGCGTTAAAATCCGCGCCTTTAACCGCGTTGTCTATGGAGCAGCAGTCCGATGGGTAGAGCCTACCAGAACAGAAAGGTGTCGATGGCCAAAACGGCCGATGCGAAGACCAAGGTATACAGCAAATACGGCCGCGAAATTTATGTCTGCGCCAAGTCCGGCGGCGTCGACCCGTCCGGCAATTTGACCTTACGCGGACTTATCGACCGGGCTAAAAAGGATCAGGTCCCCGGCCACGTCATCGACAAAGCCCTAGACAAAGCCAAGGGCGGCGGCGGCGAGGATTTCGCGCCGGCTCGCTATGAAGGTTTTGGCCCGGGCGGTTGCATGGTGATCGTCGATTGCTTGACCGATAATCCGAATCGCACTTTCGGCGACGTACGTCTGTGTTTTACTAAAACCAAATGCAAGATAGGTACGCAGGGCACCGTCAGCCACATGTTCGATCACGCCGCGATTCTGGCGTTTCGCCACGATGACGAAGACAGCGTTCTCGAAGCCCTACTGAGCGCCGACGTCGATGTCAGCGATATTGAAAACGACGAAGGCAAGTTAACGGTATTCACGCCGCAAGCCGACTATTTCAAAGCCAAGCAGGCGCTGACCGACTTGCTAGGTGAAATCGATTTCGAAGTCGATGAAATTCAGTTTTTACCGAAGGGTTCAACGCCGATCGCGGGCGACGACGCGGTGTTATTCGAAAAATTTTTAGATATGCTGAATGAACTGGATGACGTGCAAAACGTTTATCACGACGCCGCCTATTGACCGCGAGGAATCGGGAAAAAACTGCGGCAATTTGTCGCAGTTTTTCTGGACAACCCGGTTTTAATCTCTTAGAATGCATTCACCTTGAATTAGGTCGATGCGATTGGCAAGAATCGTCATCTTTCAACGGGGGAGGAGAGCGGCCAGTTCGCTGGTAAAACAACAACAATAAGCGCAGCAAGTTAAGCTGTCGAAATCAATTCGACAGACGTCCAAAACACAATAATAAACCGGACGAAGCCCGCAATATGCGGGCTTTTTTATGCCCCGAGCAAAATCAGCGAAAAAAATGAAAATCGCTAGCACGCCGGAACGACCGAAATCGCTGTTCTCATCCGCTATGTTTTCACGAAAGCTCGCCCAGACAATCGAACGCCAAATCGAGTAACACCGGCCGCATCGCGGCCGCGCTGCCTAAATGCTCGGCAATCAGAATTTCGACCTCCGGCGCCTGACAGCGCATGCCCTCTACTTGCGCCGGAATATCGATGCCAACATGACGACCGGCCGCCAAAAAGTAAGGTAAGACGACAATACGCCGCGCGCCGGCCGCAATTTGCCTACGTAAACCGTCCGAGATGCTCGGTTCGGCAATTTCCAGGAATGCGCACGCGACACCGGCATAACGGCTGCCGATGGCCAAGGTGTCCGCCAATCGACGAATCTCGTCGTTAGCTTGTTCTCGGCGACTGCCGTGCGCGACCAGTAACAAGTGAGTGTTCATCGTTTTCATTCGATGTCCTTAGAGATTTGGTGGCGTCGCGACCCACTAACATACGTCGCGAAAGGCGACACCAGGGAGGGAGAGGTTCCCGCGACAAAACCTGCGCATTGCTAGGCGTTCAGGCATTGATATCGGCAAATTGGTCTACCGAGTACTGAGACGACACTCGTTTGAAACCTCCATTCCTCCCCCGGTCCGAACCTCGCCAGCAACCTTGTTCTTTGCGCCAGCGATGACAAAAGCACCGCAAAAGTTTCCGCCAGTGTGCCGCGATTGCAGACCGTTGCAGAGAAATTTTCCGCGCGCGATTCGCCTAACCGGCTCCGACGCCTACCATCCACCGAAACACCGGATAGGACTATACTGTCCGCAAACCCTGACGCCGTATCCTAAGCGGCGTTCGGCGTCTACCAACACCGATGAGACTTTCAATATGTGGTTAACCAGACTGTTGTTCAACTTGCCCTTACTCCTGGTTCTCGGATGTGCCGAAACCCCGGAGCAACCGGCGCCCTTACCGCCGACTCAGGTCGATCTGAAGATCGAAAGCGCGCCGATGATCAACCCCGATACCGACGGCAAGGCCGCCCCGGTTTTGCTGCGGGTTTACGAGCTGCGTGAACAAAGCTCGTTCAATGGCGCGGACTTTTTTGCACTGTTCGATAAAGATCAGGCCACGCTGGCCGCCGATTTGGTCCGTAAGCAGGAATTGCTGATCAAACCCGGCGAGAACAAAGCGATACATATCGAACCCGCCGGCGACACTCGCTCACTAGGGTTTTTCGCGGCTTTTCGAAAGCTGGATAACGCTCAATGGCGCGCCGTCGCGCCGGTGGTCGCGCATCAAAACAACATGGTGACTTTGAAAATCAAGGGGAATACACTGGCTGCCGATGCATCCGCCGAGCCGCCGCCCGCGCTAGCGGTCAAGCCGGCGGAATGACTTGTCGAACCGAACCTATAACCACTCGATGCGAATCGGGGTGTTTCTTAATTTGTTCAATAACTACGAGGAAAAACTATGAATTCGAAGTTTTGGCGCTATTTTGGTGCCGCCGCATTATTGGCCACCACCTGTGTGCAAGCCAAGGACACTTGGCAAGAAGTTGTCGTTGCTCCTGGAGACTATCGGGTTAATGTAACCGGCCAAGCGCGGCGAATTCATCCGAGCTGCGCGTTTGAGGATGGGTACAAGTTTTATTTGAAGCCAGGCAACTCTGAAAAGTTGGTGGTGTATTTCAACGGAGGTGGCGCTTGCTGGAATTACAGCACCTGTTCCACCGCATTCGGCAACGATCCGAGTCAGGCAACTTTTATACCGAGCACCAATCTCGCCAATAATCCGGCAACTTGGGATGGCCTTCTTGCGATAGACAACCCTAGCAACCCATACAAGGACTGGACAATAGTCTTTCTACCTTACTGTACGGGCGACGTGTTCATCGGGGCGAAAGAAACCGTTTACAGCAACCCGCAGCTCAGTCCGAACAACGCCGTTCCCGATGTGTTTACTGTTCATCACCGCGGTTTCGATAACTTCCTGTACGTGATGAACTACCTGGATAGCCGATACAGACATCTTGATAAAATTTTGGTATCCGGCTCCAGTGCTGGCGGATACGGTAGTACGCTGAACTATCCCTGGATTAAGAAAATTCTGGGCCGCAATGCGAAAACTTCTCTGGTCAGTGACGGCAGTATCGGAGTACTGACCGATGAATTCATCCAAGACTCACTGTTTGGAACAAATACATCCTGGTCGATAGAGCAAACCTTGCACCCCGCATTAAGGCGATTATCGAAGGTAACTGAAGGTTTAAATTTTATACCTTCAGCACTGAGGATACTCGCTAATCAATATCCCGAAGATCGATTCAGCCAATACACCAACGCATACGATTATGTTCAAGCAATATTTTGGAATCTTATGCAACCAATCCCGCAACCTTTACCAGACCTGGCGACCTGGAGCACTCGTATGCTGGAAATGACTGTAGCTAATCAAACCAACCTGCCACACAATTATCGCAGCTATATCGACCCCGGTTGTGACCATACGATATTAAGCTACAGTGAGTTTTATACGTCGGCGTTAGAAGGTATTAGCTTTCTAGACTGGATCAAAACCCAGACTGGAGAGTCCTATAGCAAAAAGCATCGCTGGCGCAACCTGAGTTGCACGCTGGGCGAGAATTGTGGCGAAGAAACGTTAACAACGGACGGTATTGAAGCCTGTCTGAATCGATTTTATTCCCGCCTTTTTTAACTTGCGGTTAACTCTACGTAGCCCTGCCTCGCCAATAAGCCGAGCAGGGCATTCACGCCAAACCCTTACCACGGTTTTCCATCCGCCGCAGAAATTCCGCCATGATGGCGCGGTAAAGTTCGTCGCCCAGATACTGGTCCTCGACGCCGCTGTCGATGCTGGGATTGTCGTTGACCTCGATGACATAGCCCTTGCCGGCCACTTCCTTGACATCCACGCCGTACAATCCGTTGCCTATCGGCTGGGTGGCTTTCAGCGCGGCCTCCAGCACCACCCTCGGTACTTCGAAGGTCGGTAACGTCGCGAAACTGCCGCTATCGGTGCGGTTAGCGCCGTGCCGGTAAATCTGCCAATGATTTTTCACCATGAAATAACGGCAAGCGTACAAAGCCTTGTGGTTGAACACGCCGATACGCCAGTCGAAATCGGTATACAAAAACTCCTGAGCCAACAGCAACGCCGATTGCTGAAATAGTTCCGCGACTTTTTGATCCAATTCCGCCCGATTATTCACCTTGACGATACCCCGCGAGAACGAACCGTCCGGAATCTTGATCACCACCGGGAAACCGGCGGCGGCTTCCAATTGGTCCAGATGCGCGGCATTGCCTTTGTGCAAAATCCACGTGCGCGGCGACGGCACGCGGTGGGTACGGAACAGGTCGGCCAAATAGACTTTGTTGGCGCAACGCAAAATCGAATTGGGATCGTCGATCACCACCAAGCCTTCGGCCTCGGCTTTTTTTGCGAAGCGGTAAGTGTGGTGGTCTATGGCGGTGGTTTCGCGGATGAACAAGCCGTCGAACTCGGGAATCCGGCCGTAGTGATTCTGGGTGATCAGTTCCACGTCGATGCCCATCCGCCGCCCGACGTGGATAAATTTCTTCAACGCGCCGCGATTACTGGGCGGCAAGGTTTCGGCCGGGTTGATCAGCACCGCCAGATCGAATCGCGCGGACTTTCGGGCCCGGCTCTTGCGCCAGACTTTCTTGCTGAATTTGTCCAGCGCGTCGGCGAACAAGGTTTGCATGTCGTCGTTCAACTGCCGCGGCGATACTGCGGTCAAATCGGTGATTTCCCATTGCTGTTGCGGGCGGAGCGTAATCTTGAGAATCGGGCAGGGAAAGCGCTCGAACAGCAAGCGCGCCAACTCTTGAAACGCCGGATCGGGTGTGGTGCCGAAATAGCTGTACAGCGCGAACTCGCCATCCTTGTTCTGCTTCTTGAATGCTCGCAGCAAAGGCTCGGTAAAATCTTCCAGTTGCAGACGGTACAAGGCATTCTTGCCCAAATCGTTGATGACTTTTACCGACGGAATCACATGGTGATTGCGCGCTTCCGCGAGCAGCGAACAGTAGTACCCGTCCGATAGATAGGCATAGTCGCCGCACAAATTGATGATCCGCATCCGCCGATCCGGATCGGCATACGCGGTTGCCAGATAGGTTTCGAAAGTGATGACATGTTCGCTGGGATAATAAGGTCCCCAGTCGGAAAGGTCGTCGACTACCAGTAGCGTACTTGCCATCGCGGAAATTGCCTTGCGGAGAGTGGAAACAAGCTGGGCATTCTGAAACCGACCGCGGATTTTCACAAGCACCAATCCATGCCGCATAATGACGCCGTTATCGGCGCTTGAGCGGGAATTGATTCGGGAGGCAAGAATGTGGCGATTGATGTGCGTGGTGTTATGTTTCGGACTCTGGTTCTGGCGTACGGCCGGCGCCATCCCGCCCGATGCGCTGCCAGCCCCATTGGTACCCTGGGCCGAGTGGGTGCTGCACGACCAGCCCGAACACGGCTGTCCGTTCGCCCACGACGACTTTCAATCCAAGCAGTGCCTATGGCCGGGACCGTTGCAATTGCAACTGGAAAGCGACGGCGGCCGGTTCGCCGGCGACTGGACCCTGTATCGCCGCGACTGGCTGGAACTGCCCGGCGACGAACGCCATTGGCCGCAAGCGGTAAGCGCCGACCGGCAAGCCTTGCCGGTATTGATTCGCAACGGCAAGCCGGCGGTCTATCTGCCGGCCGGACGCTATCGGATCGCCGGCGAGTTTCGCTGGCAACAGCTACCCGAACAGTTAGCGCTACCGGAGATTGTGGGTCCGCTGCAACTCAGCGTGGCCGGACTAACCATTCCTTATCCGACCATCGAGCAAGGCGCGGTTTGGCCGCGCGCCGATGCCGGCGGCACCGGTCAGGATCGCTTGGACGTGCAAGTATTCCGCCAAATCATCGACGATATCCCCTTGCAAGTGCTCACTCGCCTCGATCTGGAAGTATCCGGCGCCGCCCGGGAAATCGCGCTGCCGCTGGCCTTGCTGCCCGGCCTAATTCCCGTCGAGCTGACCAGCCCATTGCCGGCCCGGCTGGACGGCGACGGCCGGCTTTGGCTACAACTGCGCCCTGGACGCTGGCGCGTCGAATTGCTCGCCCGCCATCCCGGCCCCGTCGAAGAGATGGCCTTGCCGACCGGCGAAGCCTCATGGCCGAGCGCCGAACTGTGGACCTTTCAAGCCATGCCTGCCCTGCGCCTGGTGGAAATCGACAATCTGCCGGCGATCGACGGCAGCCAGACCAATTTACCCGAAGACTGGCGGCACTTGCCGACCTATCAAGTAACACCGGGGCAAAGTCTGCATTTCAAACTGCTGCGTCGAGGCGATCCGGAGCCGGAACCCAATCAACTGTCCCTGGTCCGGACCTTGTGGCTGGATTTCGACGGCGGCGGCTACACCGTTAACGACAAGATCAGCGGCACGATGAGCCGAGATTGGCGGCTGAACGCGCTGCCGGAAACCCGGCTCGGGCAGGTGCAATTGAACGGCCAAAACCAACTGCTGACCCGGCTCGATCAATCCGACGGCATCGAAGTCCGGCGCGGCGCGATCGAGCTCAGCGCGGATAGCCGCATCGAAAACGGCATCTCTGAAATAGCCGCCGACGGCTGGCAGCAACGTTTTCAATCGCTGCGCGCCGAACTCAACCTGCCGCCGGGTTGGCGACTATTGGCCGTGACCGGCGTCGACAACAGCTCGGACACCTGGCTGGCGCGCTGGACTTTGCTGGACTTGTTTCTGGTCGCGCTGGCCGCGATCGCGGCCGGCAGGCTCTGGTCGCCGGCTTGGGGCGGCTTGGCCTTGCTCGGATTGGTCTTGATCTGGCACGAAGCCGATGCGCCGCGCTGGTTGTGGCCGAACGGTCTGGCCATCGCCGGACTCCTTCGCGTGGTACCGAGCGGACGCTTGGCCCGCTGGCTGACTTGGTATCGCGGCGCCAGCTTGGCGGCTCTGGTGATTGTCGCGGTGCCGTTCGCGATTGACCAATTGCGCGCGGCCGTCTATCCGCAGCTGGCCGAGCCGGCGGCCTTCAATGATTTCGGCTACTCCGAGGTGCCGGCCGGCGCCGACGCGATAACGGCCGCGGCGCCCGCCGAACTGGCCGAAACCGCCGCTGCCGAGCAGGCGCCGAGGCGCGCGTATTTGAGCAAAGCCTTGCCGATGTCGGCGCCACTCTCGTCGGCCGCCGGCCTGGACCGCATCGATCCGGACGCCAATCTACAAACCGGCCCCGGTTTGCCGAATTGGCATTGGCAACGGGTCCGTTTAAACTGGAACGGTCCGGTCGATAGCACCGAGCACTTGCGGTTCTGGTATCTACCGCCGTGGGCCACCGCGCTGCTACGCGTGCTGCAAACGGCTATCGCGGCCTTATTGGTCCTACGTCTGGCCGGCTTCACACTGCCCGCCTGGCGCCTGGGCAAAGGCTCGGTCGCGTCATTGATCTTGATCCTGCTGATCGCCCCCCAGCCACCGGTCCATGCCGCTGATTGGCCGGATCAGGCCTTGCTGGAACAACTGAAAACTCGCCTGCTGGAGCCGCCAGCCTGCGTCCCGCAATGCGCGCAGATTGCCGAGATGCAGGTGTTTGCCCGCCAGGACACCTTGACCATCGAACTGAGAATCGCCGCCGAGCGCGAAGTGGCCGTGCCGCTGCCCGCCAAGTTGGGCATCTGGTTTCCCGAACGCATTGATGTCGACGGCAGCGCCGCCCGGACAGCAATTCGCCGCGAAGATGGCGGCTTGAGCGTGCTGGTGCCGGCCGGCGTGCATGTTTTCAAATTGCAAGGTCGCTACGCCAACCTGGACAAGTTCGCGCTACCACTACCGTTGGCGCCGCGCCATGTCACGCTGGAAGCCCTAGGCTGGACGATCGGCGGCGTCTATGAAGACGGCTTGGCCGGACCGCAGCTGGAATTTAGCCGTGAGCCGCGCGAGTCCGGCGAACCAGGCCAAAAAGCGGCCAAACCGCTACCGGCTTTCGTCCGAGTCGAACGGACCTTGCATCTGGGCTTGGATTGGCGCGTCACCACCCGCATCGAGCCATTGGTTGCCAGTGGTCAGCCGGTTTTGCTGGAGTTGCCGCTATTGCCGGGCGAAGCGGTCACCAGCTCGGAGGTCCGCGTCAAGGACGGCAAGGTACTGATCAATATGGCCGCCGGCCAAGAGGGTTTGGTTTGGGAATCGCTGTTGGAAAAATCCGCGCATTTGACGCTGAAGGCGCCGGACACGACTCAATGGACCGAAGTCTGGCGAGCCGACGTCAGCCCGGTTTGGCATTTACGAATCGCCGGCATCGCGGTGGTTCATCACGGCGATGCCGGCGTCTGGCTGCCGGAGTGGCGGCCGTGGCCGGGCGAAACGGTCGAATTGAGCATAGACAGGCCGGCGGCCCTAGCGGGCGATACGCTGACCATCGATCATAGCGATCTGGAGGTTACGCCTGGCCAACGCGGCGTCGATAGCCGCTTAAATCTGCACTTACGTAGCTCCAAGGGCGGCCAGCATAAGCTGACGCTGCCGGCCGGCGCTGAATTGCAAGGCGTAACGATAGACGGCGCCAGTCAACCGATACGCCAACAAGGCGCGACGCTGAGTCTGCCGATTCATCCGGGCGAACAACGGATCGAAGTCCATTGGCAAGCCGCCGCCGAGCCCGGCTTTTGGTTGGAAACCCCGCCGATGGACTTGGGCACGCCTAGCGTCAACAGCGATATCCATATGACTATACCTCGTGATCGCTGGCCAGTCTGGACGGTTGGACCGCGTTTCGGACCGGCCGCGCTGATTTGGGGCTTATTGGTCGTGCTGGCCGGCGCGGCCTGGGGCTTAGCGAAAATTGGCCGCGTGCCGCTCGGCGGCGGCGCCTGGTTTTTGTTGCTGGTGGGCCTGAGCCAGCTACATATCGCCGCCGCGCTGACCGTGGTCGCTTGCTTGTTTGCACTGGATTGGCGCGCCCGACGGCCGGCCCATTCCCGACTGGCCTTTAACGCCAGCCAGATCGGCTTGGCCTTGTTAGGCTTGCTGGCGCTGACCCTGCTAGGCCTAGCGGTGCGACAGGGATTGCTGGGCACCCCGGACATGCAAATTGCCGGAAATCACTCCGACGCCTATCGACTGAACTGGTATCAAGACCGCAATCCAGCGCGATTGCCGACGGCCGGCGTGGTCAGCCTACCGATTTTCGCCTACCATCTGCTGATGCTGGCCTGGGCGCTGTGGCTGGCCAGAGCCTTGCTCAACTGGCTGCGTTGGGCTTGGTTGTGTTGGTCCGTTGGGGGGATTTGGCGCGGAGCAGGCGAATAGGCGTATCCGTCCGCGCGACCGAATGTGTTGCCCGCCGAGTTTTCTCGCAAGCCTCAACGGTTTTTTAATATTTATCGTCGACGTGTTTTTCGCGAACCATTTCATCTATGCATTGCATCACGATGGCGCTGGCGTCCTCGGCTCGGCGCATTTGATTGATAATTTCGTCGAGTAGCCTGGGATCTTCCATCCAGCGATCCCTGGAAATTTTGAAAGCGGCTTGCGTTGCGTCATGGACATCGCCGTGCGGCAACGACAGTTTCGCGTAGGCCTGGGTGGTCCGGAAGCTTTGATGGCCCATGCCCTCGTAATACCACTTGCCCAAACGGCAATTGTGATGGTCGACCAGTATGGCTTGCTGCTGCGGACACTCTCCAGCGGCTTCGATCGAAATGTAGCCGTTTTGCTTGTAAACGATATGATCGAGCTTGGTCAGTAGCCCGAAAGATTTATCCTTGGCATAAGCTATGTAGCCAACGGAAGCCTTGGCGGATTCGGACAGATTCGAGAATTGGTGACGAAACGCGCTGACCTGCTCGAGAATTTGCTGGGACAGGCCTGCCGAATTTTCGGCTTCAGCGTGCATCTGTTGCACCCGCTTGTTGAAGGCGTTCAAAGTTTTCGACACCTCCAGCGCGGCATTCTTGGTATGCTCGGACAAATTCTTCACTTCGTCGGCCACCACCGCGAAGCCTCGACCGTGCTCGCCGGCACGCGCGGCTTCGATAGAGGCGTTCAGCGCCAACAAGTTGGTTTGATCGGCAATGCCGGTAATCATTGACAGCGATTCGGTGATTTTCTTGCTATCGGCGATCAAGGCGCCGATCACTTCCGACACCGAGTGGACGTTGGCGTTGATGTCGGTCAGCGACCCGCTGATGGTTTCGACGGTCGACAAGCTGGCATCGGCATTGCGGCCGGTGTCGGCGGCAATGATCTCGACCTTTTCCAGCTGTTCGGTGATATTGAGCAAATCGCTTTGATTGCCCTTCAGATTGCCCAGCAAGTTAGTGGTATTCAAGGCATGCAGTCCAGCGGACAAGCGCCGCCGAATCATCAAGCGCTCGTTTTCCCGCATGTGTTTGATAGCGTCGTTAACGCTAACCGCCGACTGCTTCAACAGGCCCGGAAAGCCATCCACCAACGCGTAACGACCGTGATTGCCTTCCGCCGAATGTTTGAAGCAGGAGTTGACTTCCTTGAAATAGGCTTCCATCAAATCCAGCGCTTCATTCAACTCCCAGGCCACCTTACCGATTTCACCCATGCCGTGGACTTGAGTGACGCGATGATAAAGTTCGCCGTTATTGGTCAGTCGCAACACGTCTTCTATCCGTTCCAGCACCGTCAAACTTTGCTTGCCGGTTTTCCAAAGATAGTAAGCCACCGCCGGTAAAGGCAGCGTCAAACCGAGCGTGACTATCGAGAATCCGTCGCTAAGCAGGTGGTAGAGAAAAAGTCCGATCGACGAAACCAGGATAATCGCTACCGCAAAATTGAGGCGAGTACGCAGAAACGGAATATTCGCGTTGGAATTGGCCCTTTTCTTCATGACTTAAACTCCGTGCGGTTTGTAGAGGCTCAGAACCAGGCTGTCATAATTCTTCGCACCGGTTTGTTGAACGAAATCCAGTAGATATTCCAACGATTTGTCCGGAGCGTCCTTTACGGAACTGGCTTTCTCGATCGCCAACATCGCTTGGTATACTGGGATCAACGCCTCGAGCGCCGAACGCGGCGGATTACGGCGCACGGAATAGTAACCCTGCAATTTGCCATTCTTGTCGTAATCCGGCGTGATATTGGCAAAAACCCAATAAAAGCTACCATCGGAGCACAGGTTTTTGGCGAACCCAAAGAATTCGTTGCCGGCTTTTAAGGTATTCCACATAAACCGGAATACGCCGCGCGGCATCTCGGGATGACGGATGATGTTGTGCTGCACCCCGAGTAATTCTTGCTCGGGGTAGCCGGCGATTTCCATGAAGATCCGGTTGGCATAGGTGATGCGTCCCGCCGTATCGGTCTTGGAAACGATAAAGTCGTCTTCGGCAAGTTTGCGTTCTTGATTGATCGGGGTGATCGCTGGTTTCATTTGACCGTGCCTGAAGGCTGAAAATGCCTAGAAATTTGTAATGTTATTATTTGATGCCACGCCCTCCGCAAAGGCGCGGCCGCCAAATGCGCGATCTAATTCAGCAAATTGATCAGTAGGCGTTTTATCGACATTGGCTCGAACGGCTTGTCCAGTATTGCCGAAACCTCCGATTTTTCAATGGCGGCGAGCCGATTCTGGTTTTGCTCGCTGGTGACCATCAGAATCGGCACGCTACCGCGCTCCGGATGCTTGCGGACATGATCGACGAGCTGCAAGCCATCCATGTCCGGCATGTTCAGATCGGTAACGATCAAATCGAAATATTGCTGGTTGAACAAGTCCAGCGCTTCACGACCGTCGGTCGCGGTGCTGATTTGATCGATGCCGATGTTGTTGAAAACCTTGGTCAGATATTTCAACGAGAACTCGCTGTCGTCCACCAGCAATACTCGCAAGTCCTCGATATCGAGATGTTCCAACGCCGCTTTTTCCGGATGGACATAATCCAGCGTCGAATGCAAAGCCGTTGACAAGGCTTGCAGCGTGAACGGTTTGGGCAATATGGCAATCGCGCCGGCCTGCCGGATCGGTTCCAAGTACTTGATGTTGGTTTCGCTGGAAATCAGCAAGAAAGCCATTTCGTAGGACGCCGAGTCCTGCCGCAGTTCGTGAACCAGTTCGACCCCGGTCATATCCGGTAAATACATCGCGCTGATGATTAAATCCGGCCGTTCCTGACGCAGGCGTTCGAACAGCTCGGCACCGCTGCCTATCATGTCGATATCGTGAATATCGCAACGGTTGAGATACTGAACAATAATGTGCTGCTGAGTGTGGGAAGGCTCGACCAGAAAGACGCGCAAGTTGCTGAGTATTGGACTGTTCATTCGCTAATGGGCTTTCATCCGATAAAGCGTAAGGCCGATATGAGCCTGTTTGGCGAAGTGCTTGGCGGCGGTAAAATCTTCGCCGGATAAGGGTAGTCCATTAATCGAACGGTCGCAATAAATCAAGCCTATGGCTTTGTTTTCGGCATGGACCGGAAAGACAAAGCACGGATGGCGACCGATACGCTCGACGATTTGCGCCGTGTACAAGGTGGGCTGTTGATCCGGATACTGCCAGACGCCTTCGGATTGATTCAGCGCGCCGAACAGCAAATTGGCCTGGGCTTCGCCGTTGTGCACTTGGATTTTCTCGCCGCCGACCGGCTTTTGCCATCCCAGCGAAAACTTCTCCTTCAGAGTGTGCTTGTCCGGCGTCAGCAACATAAACAGCGTTCTATCCATTTCGACGCCGCGGTGTATGCCTTCCAAGACCATCTGAAACAACACGTTCAAATCAATGGCGCCGCTGATGTGGCTGCTGATGTCTTGCAAAATTTGAATTTGCAGTTGTTTCTTGTCAGGCTTGGCGTCGGCTTCTTCGTCGGCGACCCTGGCGACCGCCAACCCGCCGCCGATAAAGCGCGACGCATCGTTGGCGCCGAACTGGCGGGCAATCTGTATCGCTTGCCGAGTGCTTTTCTCGATGCGTTCGCTAAGTTCGTCGGTGGTTTTACCGGTCATGCCGGCCAGTTTACTCAGACAATCGCGCATCGATGCCGAATCGCCGCCGGCTTTCAAGGCTTCGCAGATCTTATGCCCCATCGTTACGGCACGAATGCGCGAATCGGCCGCCTCCGGCCGGCTCATCGCCTCCTCTATCAGTCCACCTAAGTGCCAGGACTTGCCCAGGCGCTTGCCCAAATCGCGTAATGAAAAGCCCAGCACCTGCTTTTCCGCTTCACTCGACCGCAAACCGCTACGCTCGATCAATTCGTGAATTTTGCGCGCCTGCGGATTATTCGAACACCAAAACGCAATGTGACCAATGTTGTGCAACAGCGCCGCGATGAACACTTCCTCCGGCGAAGTATCGCCGACGATGACCGCCAACTCCCGCGCCTGCACGGCGGCATGCAGCGCCAACGCGATTTCCCGGTTGGCGCGCTCCTTGTTGGACGACGTCAATATCGCTTCGAAAAACGAACAGGCCAAAGTCAGTTCGCGAATCACCTCGGCGCCCAGCACCACGATGGCGCGCGAGATCGTGTTCATTTTCTGCTTGGACGGGTTGTAATAAGGGCTATTGCCGACCTTGAGCAATTTCGCGGTCAAGTTGGGATCTTGCAGGATGATGGCAGCCAACTCCATCGCCCCCTTATTACGATCGTCCAGATAAGCGTAGATATGACTGGCGGTATTGGAAAAGATCGGCATTTCCTGGACTCGGAGCATTTCGGCCCATTCGTCCAGGGTTTTAGGCGGCGTTGGCATGTTGCCGGGCATCCGCTACAGCGCGTTGATCTTCGCGTACTGTTCCTTCAGATTCGTTAATGATGATTGCAAACCGGCCAGTTTTTCCCGTTCCTTGGCAATCACGTCGGCAGGCGCCTTGTCGACGAAGGCGGCGTTGCCTAATTTGCCTTCGATGCGCGGCAGTTCTTTTTCGATGCGCTGGATTTCTTTATCCAGTCTTGCCAGTTCGGCGTCCTTGTCGATCAAGCCGGCCATCGGGATCAGGATTTTCATATCGCCGACCAGCGCAATCGCCGATTCCGGCGCGTTATCGCCGGCGTTCAGCCAAGTGATGTTTTCCAGGCGACCCAGTTTCAGCAAATAGCTTTCCAGCTCTTTGAGGTTGGCTTGGTCGGTGACGGAGCCGTTTTGCAGCAACACGTTCAGCGGCTTGCCCGGTGCGATGTTCATTTCACCGCGGATACGGCGGATGCCGAGAATGAAGGCCATCGCCCATTGCACCTGAGTTTCGGCGGCGGCGTTAACCGCTTCGGCATCCGTTTCCGGATAGGATTGCAACATGATGGTCGCGGCGGTGACACCGGCCAACGGCGCTACGCGTTGCCAGATTTCCTCGGTGATGAACGGCATGATCGGGTGCGCCAAGCGCAACACGGTCTCCAGCACCCTGACCAGGGTCTGCCGGGTACCACGCTGCAATAGCGCATCGTCGCTTTGCAACGAGATTTTCGCCAGCTCCAGATACCAGTCGCAGTATTCGTTCCAGGTAAACTCGTAGATCGCTTGCGCGGCCAGATCGAAGCGGTAGCTGTCGATGGCATCCGTGGTTGCGGCTATCGTTTTGTTCAACCGCGACAAAATCCACAAATCCGCCTGGCTGTAGCGGCACTCGGCGCAATCGACGCCGTTATCTTGCTCTTCAGTGTTCATCAACACGTAACGCGCCGCGTTCCACAGCTTGTTGCAGAAGTTGCGGTAGCCTTCGGTGCGCTGCAAATCGAAGCGAATGTCGCGACCGGTGGATGCTAGCGAAGCGAAGGTAAAGCGCAAGGCGTCGGTGCCGTAGGACGGAATGCCGTCCGGAAATTGTTTGCGGGTGGCTTGCTCGATTTTCTTGGCCAGATGCGGTTGCATCATGCCCGACACGCGTTTTTCGACCAAGGCATCCAGTTCGATACCGTCGATGATGTCGATCGGGTCGAGTACGTTGCCCTTGGACTTGGACATCTTCTGGCCTTCGGCATCGCGCACCAGACCGTGGATGTAGACTTCCTTGAACGGTACGTCGCCCATGAACTTCAGACCCATCATAATCATCCGCGCCACCCAGAAGAAGATGATGTCAAAACCGGTCACCAACACGCTGGTCGGATAATGGGCGGCCAGCTCAGGGGTTTTGTCCGGCCAGCCCAGCGTCGAGAACGGCCACAACGCGGACGAGAACCAGGTATCCAGCACGTCTTCGTCTTGGAACAGCGGGTAATCGGCGGCCAAACCGTGCTTGGCGCGAATTTCGGCTTCGTTATGGCCGACGTATGTATTGCCCTTATCGTCGTACCAGGCCGGAATGCGGTGGCCCCACCAGATTTGCCGGGAGATACACCAATCCTGGATATTGCGCATCCACTCGAAATAAGTGTTTTTCCAATTGTCCGGCACGAATTTGATCGCGCCGGTTTCGACGGCTTCGATGGCCGGCTTGGCTAATGGTGCGATTTTGACGTACCACTGATTGGTCAAAAACGGTTCGATCACCGCGCCGGTGCGGTCGCCACGCGGCACCATCAACTTATGATCGGCGATTTTTTCCAGCAGGCCTTGGGCGTCCAGATCGGCCACGATGCATTTGCGGGCTTCGAAGCGGTCCAGGCCGACGTAAGCTTCCGGAAGGATTGCAAAACCATCATCGTTGGCTCTGATCGCCGCGTCGACGGTGAAGATGTTGATCAAGCCGCCGTGCGGCTGGTCGGCGATGACGGTCATTTGCTTGTGCCGCGACCAGACTTCGTAGTCGTTAAAGTCGTGGGCCGGGGTAATCTTGACGCAACCGGTACCGAATTCGGGATCGACATAATCGTCGGCGATGATCGGGATCAAGCGGCCGGTCAGCGGCAGTTCCACCAACTCGCCGATCAAATGTTTGTAACGGTCGTCGTCCGGATGCACCGCCACCGCCGCATCGCCGAGCAGGGTTTCCGGGCGCGTGGTCGCTACGATCAAATAACCGGTGCCGTTGGACAGCGGATAGCGCATGTGCCACATTGAGCCGGCTTCTTCTTCCGACAATACTTCCAGATCGGAGACGGCGGTGTGCAACACCGGATCCCAGTTCACCAGACGCTTACCGCGATAGATCAAGCCTTCTTCGTACAACTTGATAAACACTTCCTGCACGGCGGCGGACATGCCGTCGTCCATCGTGAAGCGTTCTTTTTCCCAATCCAGCGACGAACCCATCCGCCGCAATTGGCGGGTGATGGTGCCACCGGATTGTTCCTTCCATTCCCAGACTTTTTCGATGAAGGCGTCGCGACCGTAATCGTGGCGGGTCTTGCCGTCGGCGTTGATGATGCGCTCCACCACCATTTGCGTGGCGATACCGGCATGGTCGGTACCCGGCTGCCACAACGCGTTACAACCCTTCATCCGGTGGTAGCGAGTCAAGGCGTCCATAATGGTGTCCTGAAACGCATGCCCCATGTGCAAGCTGCCGGTGACGTTGGGCGGCGGAATCATGATGCAATACGATGCGCCTTCGCGCTTGGCGGCAAAATAGCCGCTGTCTTCCCAATGTTGGTACCAGCGTTGTTCGATCGCGTGCGGGGAATAGGTTTTGTCCATGAGGTGTGTCGGATCAGCTTGCATTGAAAACAGAACAGGTATTTTAACCGTAAAACACGTTACGAGTCGGCTCTCGGAGCGATACAGACGGATCGGTTTCGAATATCCGCCGCGCCGGCAAAACCCCATCCGCGTAAGCGTGTCCTGCAAACCGGTTTCTTGGTCGCAATACTTGCCTTGGATACGTAGCGGGTTGTCGATGGCTTCGACGGCTGCCAGGGAGGTTGCCGTAGGCGCGGTAGCGGGCGGACCAGACGATGTGGCCTTGGTTGTTGGTCAGTTCCCTAGGCGTGCCGAGATGGTCCAGGTGGTAGTGGTAGACAGTGCCGCTGGCTTGGGTGTTGTCCTGCTCGTGCAGCGCCAAGGGCCGGAAGCAGTCGGGTTCGAATAAATAGGTACGGCTGCGCTGGCTATCGGTTTCCGCCAGCAGGCGCGGGCAGTCGTATTGAAAACGGGCTTCGCCTTGCGCGGTGTGTTTGGCGATGCGCCGGCCCAGGGCGTCGTAGCGGTACCGGGCGGTCCCTTGCGGGGTTTCCGCGCAGATCAGGCGATTGTCGCTGTCGTATTGGTAGCGGGTGACAATTTGGCCGGCCTTGCCGCGCTTTTCTTCGATCAGGTTGCCGGCCCAGCGAGGACGAAACTTTCTGATTCAGGACTTTGCAGCGAATCAGTACACTTCCAGGCCTGCGATTACGCTGACGCTAACACTTTCTATTCGGGCTATTCCGATTTAGGGATGCGGCGCCATTTCCAATATACCCTGCAAGACTTCATTTATACCAGAGCTATCCTCACTATATTTGTCAAAAATACTCACCAATCCACTTCGCAGGTTTTCGACAATATAAGAAAACTCATCATAAGAGCTATCGAATTTTTTATAAGGAATATGTAATACAAAATCAACACGCCTATATCGATTAAAAAATGTAGGCCCCATGACTAAAGGCTTATCTTTTTCACGCGTTGCCGAAATAACAATGCCAAGCTCAAAATCTTGTCCTTTGAATTTTTCCTTAAAAGAAGTTATTTCCTTACCCAAGGAGTTTAATCCTTTACGCAACTCTTTCATAAGAAAACTAGGAATTTTATAACTGACATCAACTTCCGGATAAACTTGACATGTAGATATATTCATTGCTTCAACAATCCTTAGTTTTTGTCGGCTTAAAGCTTTTCTTATTACCTTCCGGTATATTACCAGTCTGATCAAAATACTCTTGTAATTTCTTAGTCTCCACGGCCTTTGCCTCTTTTGTCGTAGACATACCTTTATCAATAACTCTACCAACCACCTCAGAATCGGGGTTTTGTTTTCCCAATTTTACAACTTGCTGATGCAACCTAGTAGGGAGGCCGGAGCTTTGCGTTACCCTACTCAAGTCAGCTTTCCCATATTTGTAAAGCACATCATCAATCTGAATTTCATAAACTCCAAAATTTCCCGTTGCCGAGTTGGTGTTTAAATTAACTAGGCCTAAAGGATCAACCCAATTCAAAGGATTAGGCGCATACCGGTAAACGTTAGTGCCACCCTCCAACCCAATCGGATCCTGATGAATAAACCTTCCAGCATTCGGATCGTAATACCGGTTCAGGTTGTAATGCAAACCGGTTTCGGCGTCGTAGTACTGGCCTTGAAAGCGTAGCGGATTGTCGATTTCCTCAATATCTGCCAGGGCTAGGTTGCCGTAGGCGCGGTAGCGGGCAGACCAGACGATGTGGCCTTGACCGTCGGTCAACTCCCTAGGGGTGCCGAGATGATCCAGGTGGTAGTGGTAGGTGGTGCCGCTGGCTTGGGTGTTGTCCTGTTCGTGCAGCAACAAGGGCCGGAAGCTGCCGGGTTCGAATAGGTAGATACGGCTGCGCTGGCTATCGGTTTCTGCGAGCAGGCGCGGGCCGTCGTATTGAAAACGGGTTTCGCCTTGCGCGGTGTGTTTGGCAATGCGCCGGCCCAGGGCGTCGTAGCGGTATTGGGCGGCGCCTTGCGGGGTTTCGGCGCGGATCAGGCGGTTGTCGCTATCGTACTGGTAGCGGGTGACGATTTGGCCGGCCTTGCCGCGTTTTTCTTCGATCAGGTTGCCGGCGGCGTCGTAGCTGTAGTGCCGGTCGCCCATCATCAGCAAGCGGTCGCCTTCGATTCGGCCGCCTTCCGCACTGGCGCCCAGCAGGTTGCCGGCCGGATCGTGGACGAAGCTTTCCGGGCTAAGGCCTTCGCTGCGGATCAGCCGGGCGGCGGGATCGTAGTGGTATTGGCTGCGGCCCTGGCGCAGGTCGTCCAGTTCGCGGAGCTTACCGGCCGCATCGTAGTTGTACTGGCGACGGATGAGCACCGCTTGGCCTTTGAGCGCGGCGCGTTGCCGCAACAAACGCCCCAGCGGATCGTAGTCGTAGTCGGTGTTGAGCTGGCCTTGGCTACGGCCGATTTCCCGGCCCAATTCGTCGTAACGGTGGCTGGTGAGGGTTTGTCCGTCGAATTCGATGCTGTCCAGGTAGCGCTCGCCGAAACGGTAGTCGATGCGATGCCGGTCCGGGGTTTCGGTGTGGATGCGCCGGCCCAGCAGGTCGTATTTGTGGCGGACGATGGCACCGTTCTGGTTTTCCTGGTTGATCTGACCCAGGGCGTTGTACCCCAACAGCACCAGGCTGTCGGCATTTTTGGCCAGTTGCAAGCGGCCCAGCGGATCGTAGCCGTATTGAGTCAGGCGGCCGTCGGCGGCATGCTTTTTTAGCAGCCGGCCGAGACGGTCGCGTTCGAAGCGGGTGACGCTCCAATCGCCGTCGGCGCCGGGTTGCAGGTAGGCTTCCAGCGCACCGGCGGCGTTGTAGCGGTAACGCTGGATACGGCCGTCGAAGCCGATTTCTTCGATGAGGTTTTCGTCGCGGTCGTAGTTGATGCTGTAGGTTTCGCCTTTCGGGTTGATCAGGCCGATCAGATTGCGTTCGCTGTCGTAGCGATAACGCATTTCATGGCCCAGCGGATCGATGCGGGCGGTGGGTTGGGAGAGGCCGTCGTCGTAGCGATATTCGGTGGTGTTGCCGAGGCCGTCGATGTAATGGGTCAACAAGCCGGCGGCGTTGTAGCGCAATTGCACGGTGCTGCCGTCCGCGTGTTGCACGGCCGTGACCCGACCTGCGGCATCGTAGCCATAACGCGTGGTGCGTTTGTCTTGATCGACGATGGCGACGACTCGATCGTCATCGTCGTATTGGTAGCGGGTCTTGATGCCGTCGAAGCCGATCTCGCCGATCAGGCGTAACTGTTCGTCCCACAACAACGAGCGAGTCCGGCCCAGTGCATCGGTGATGCGTACCGGTACGCCTTGAGCATTGTATTGGTATTGGGTGACCGCGCCGTTGGCGGCGACGGTTTCTTCCAAACGACCGCTGGCGTCGTAGCGGCGCAGCCAACGTTGATCCAAGGCGTCGATTAACTCGACCGGGTTGCCTTGTTTGTCGTACTTGACGCGCTGACTAAAACCCAGCGCATCGGAGACACCGGTCAAGCGGCCTTCCTTATCGTAACTAAAACGCGTGATACCGCCGTCCGGCGCCACGGTTTGCGCCAGTTGGTTATCGGCATTGTAACTGTGGCGGGTTTCCCGGCCTTCCGGGCTACGCTCGGAAAGCAACAGGCCTTGCGGATCGTGCCGATAAATCGCGACGCCGCCGCGCGAGTCGATGGCATGACTGACGCCATCCGGCAACCATTCGAAGCGGTAATCGTAGATTCCGTTATGGCCCCAGTTGTGCAGACATTTGCCTTGCGGCGTGTCTTGATCCCATTCGAAATAAAAGTTAAAGCCGCTAGCCAGAGTACGGCGGGCGATGACATGATTGCGATAGGCGTAGGTTTCGCCTTGCTCGAGCCGGTCGCGAGCACCGATTAAATCGCCTGCGTCGCTATACCGATAGCTCACCAGCGGCTCGCCGGCCGCTGCGAATCCGCTTCCGTGTCGTTTGCCGGGACGAATCCCGACAATGCGCCGGCCTTGGCGCTCGAACAGTAAATGTTTGTTCCAGCTAGAGGAGATGCGCTCGACATCACCGTTGGCGTCGCGATGAAAATACAGGCTTTGGCCTTGGCTGTTGTGCCAGGCCCGCAGAGGGCAACGGCCAGACCGACCGGTGAAGGTTTTCGCCAATCCGCTTTGCTCGACCAGGCGAAAATGATCATTTTCCCGGTACAAGCGCAATTGTTCCGGCAGATTGATGCTGTAGCCACCCACCGCTGGCAGCGGCAAATCGATGCGTTGGCCGTCGGCATTGCAAAAGGTTGCGCGTTGGCCGATTTCCAGCCATTCGTCCAGCGGCGTCAGCCAACCGTAACCCAGTTGCCGGTCGATGTCGGACTGGCCGCTACGGTAAAACCGTCGCCAGTCGAGAGGTAGCGGACCTTCCCAGGTAAAGTCGACCTTTTCCAGCATTTCCTCGCCGGTGACCATGCTAATCGGGCAACCTTCTTTCTTGCATAAATTGCTCGGAGTATTGGCCGTCTGATTAGATGTCGGCGGTCCTGAATTCGCATCGGCCGGTGGCGCTGGGCTTCGGCTCTTCGCGTTGCCGGTACCGCCCGATCCGCGTGCGGCTTCCGAGGGCGTGACGGCGTTGCCGGGCGACTCGGACGCCGACACCCTCGCCTGGGCCTTGCGTCCTTTCATGGCCCGCACCTTCGCCAACAGCGCAAAGAACGCCGCGACGCCGATTACCGCGATCACGCTCGCGAGATGGCGGGCGGCTTCGTCGAGTTCGCGGTCGCTGCCGGCGTCTATCGTCAACGTCAAGAAGTCGCCAATATCGGCCGCCACGTCGAATACCGCCATTCCCAGGAAAAACGCGCCGCCGATCAGCATCACGACATCGACCACCTCGCCGACGCCAAACGCATGGGAGCCCGCCCAAACCACCAATACACCGGCGGTAATCCCCAAATTTTGCGGGCTGATCATCGCCTCGAATTCGCCGCGCACACCGGCCGGCAACAACGGCAAGGTGCGGCGCAGTACCTCGGCAAATTTATCGGCCAGCGGCCAGTCCGCGACGCCGGGCTTGACCGGCACCGCCGATACGGCCGTCACGTTGCCGGGAGCAACCGGCTTGGGCGCCGCCAACGCCGCGCCTTGAACCGATTCGCCCTTGAACAAATAAAACCAGGTGTCGATGCCGACAATGCCGTCGGCGGTCAGGCCAACGCCGGTTTGAAATTGCCGCACGGCTTGCAGCGTGGCCAAATTAAAAATGCCATCGTCCAACTGCGGACTGGGCTTCAGACAGGCATTAAGTAATCGTTGCAGGCGGCGAACGTCGTCGCCTTGCTGGCCCTGCTTGAGCGTCGGTGGCGCGGATTTCGCGACGCGGACGCGGGGAGACTTAAGGCTAGCGCCGGGTTTGGCCGACTTGACGCCGACCGGTAATGGCCGCGGCGACAAGTCGCGAGTCGTGGTACCGTCGTTCAAATTGCGGAGCCTGAGTTCCGCGCCGGTTGGTCGGGGATCGCGAGAGCTAGTCACGGTCGAAGCTCCCGGCTTGTCGAGCGAAACACGACAGAGCCTGGATGGGATCGAATTTCAACATTGAGGGATTTTGGCGGTCCGTTACCGATGTATGCATTGCGGGTATTCCTTCTCGCCCGAGCGGTAATATAAAAGTCAGAGGAGCCGCTACCGAATCCAGGGTCGGAGCCCTGTCAGTCGCGGCTAAAACCGCTCCCACTCCACTGGCTTTCATGTTCCGGGACGATGCCGTATTTTCATGATCGTGAGTATGAATTGGCGCAACCATTTCCTAACGGAACCGAACAAGGTTGCCGGCGACCGCCTCAGTTGATCATCACCATACCGCCCTTGACCGTCATCATGCCGTCGCCACTGACCGTCGTCATCGGGCTTTTCAGTTCGGCCTGCGCATCGGCTTCAATCTTGACCATCACGCCCTTAATCGTCACGCCGCTCTGATCGATTTTGACGCTGTTAGAGCCGACCACGAGTTCGATGCCTTGCGCGGCTTCGTTCGAAATACTACCGCCATCCAATTTCACCGTCAGATTGCCCGTGCCCAGCGATACGGTCCGGTTTCCCGAACTAATCGTCAGATCATCGTTACCTTGATCGAGCTTGACGGTTCGATTGCCGGTGCTGATGGTCAAATTATCGTTACCTTGCTTGACCTCGACCACGCGGTTGCCGGTTTTGATCGTCAGCGTATCGTTGCCTTGATCCAGCGTGACGGTGCGGTGATTGTAGATGTCTATCGTCTGGTCGCCGGCGTCTGTCTTTTCGAAGCCGATTTTTTGGACATCGTTGTTCTCGACGATGCGGGTACAATTCTTCTCGGCGTGGACGTAAAGTTCTTCTTCGTCTTTCTTGTCCTCGAAGCGGATTTCGTTAAAGTTTTGGTCGGAGCCTCCCGGCGTGCTGCGCGTTTTGATGCCGCTCTGCGTCTTGTTGGCATCCAGAGCGTAGGGCGGCATATTTTCGTTGTTATACACCCGGCCGGTAATGATCGGCGCGTCCGGATTGCCTTCCAGAAAATCGACGATCACTTCCTGACCAACCCGCGGAATGAATATTCCACCCCAGTTCTTACCGGCCCAGATTTGCGCGACCCTAACCCAGCAAGAGCTGTTTTCGTTTCTGACACCCAATCTATCCCAATAAAACTGGATTTTGACCCGACCATACGAGTCGGTCAGGATTTCGTCTCCGTCCGCGCCGACCACCACGGCGGTCTGCACGCCCTGTACCACGGGGACTCTGGTCATCCTGGGCGGACGATACACGTAGCTGGTCGGGATCAAGGTGTACGTGCATTGAAACTCTTCGGGATCGCCACCGCCGCCCGCGCCGAAATCGTTGTTCTGAATCTGAAATTGCGTGGCCAAAACCAGATATTCGCGGTTTTGATCGTCGCGCGGGAATTGCGACAAGGTAAAGGTCAAGCCGGTCGCCAAATTTCGCACATTACCCCTGGCGACGATTTGTTCATGTTCGGCGCGGACTTCTTCCATCCGCAATTTGGAATAGCGCTCGCCGGCCGATCCCACGGCAAATTCGCCGGGGTAATCGTAAACCTCCTTGTCCGCGCCGGCATGCGTCCCCGCGATGGTGGTCGAGTTTTTTAAATCGGCGGAGGGGGTCTCGAAGTTGTAGTCGTTCAACGAGTACTTGCCGGTTTGGATTTGCCGGCTAATGCTCCATTCGAACATGTGTTCCTCGTCGCGCCCCCCTTGATTCGCCAGCGGGTAGTATTTGACGGTCGCGCTAACAGGCCTGGGCAAGTGGGCGAGCATGTTGTCGCATAACACCAGGGTATGGCCGGCGACGCTATGCCGGTGGTAGTAATAGATACCCTCTTCTTCCAGAAGTCGGCTGATGAAATTGAAATCGGTCTCCCGATATTGCACGCAAAATTCGCGCGGCTGATAGGTCTCCTGCAAATCCAGGACGACATCGGTGACTTGGTGCTGGGCCAAGACTTTCTTGACAATCTCCGGCACCGTGGTCGGCGCGGCTTCGCTGGCACCGCTATCGGCGTCGATGGCCGGCGATAACACCCGACAATTGGCGGCCCGCGTCAGCAACCATAGCTTGGGATGCACGGTGGCTCGGTAGTAATACAAATCGCCTATCATGCCGAACTGATTTACCCGGGTAACGATACCGTTGAAGATCCGGCTGGCATTGTCTTCCAGCGCCAGTTCGACCGTCACTCCGGTACCGAGTAAGGCCTGAGAATCCAGAGTTTCGCTTTCGCTCAGTAATTCCAGCTCGTATTCGAACAACCGGCTGACCGGTTCGGTGCCGGTCATCCGGTAAAGCACGAAGGCCCCTTCGCCGAGCGCGGTAGTCACCTTTGCGGCACGTTGAGATTGTAAGAGAGCCATGTTGAAATCCTAAAACTAACGCTGTTTTAATGGTTGGAGCGCGAATCAACCGCCAATCAATACCGTTGGACAACCTAGGATGATCGTTCCGCCGTGAGCGCAACTATCGCCCATCCTGGCGGCCGGCATGTTGGCAATCATCACTGTCGCCGAGCCCTTGACGATGGTATCGGGCGGACCGACGCAGACGGCCATGTCGGTCGCGCGCGCCGCCGGCATCTTGCCGATCAACACGGTAGGCGCGCCCGGCGGCAATATCGGACCGCCGACGTGCGGCACCGGACCGGTAAACATCGGGCAAACATGCATATCGGTGATGCGCGCGGCGGGCTGACCCATGGTTTTACTCCTGATTAAGTCGGTTGCCAAATGCGGCCGTTGCCGCCGTTGGCGATGTCGATGCCTTGTTCCAGGAAAAACCGGTATTTCTCCTGGGCCTTCTCCGGATAAGTGAGCACCGCCGCCAGCATCACCGCTCCGGCGACGGCCTTGGCGGTCAAGTTGTCGGCGGGCGGAACCGACGGCGCGTCTTCCGGCGCCATGCTGCCGTCGCTCCAGAACGCGGCCATCGCCGCCCAAGCCGCCGGATTCTCGAACGACGCGCTGTGAGCGGCCGCGTTCGCGTTGCGCCGGTTGGGCTCGGTCGGTTTGTAAACCCAAAGCTCGGCGGCCTCCAGAGCCTTTACGACTTCAGGCGGCGTTTTGTCGTCAATCGAGCTACGCGCGCAGACACAGGCCCACCAGGCCGCCTCGCGCTTGGGTAAGGCCCGGGCCAGAAAACGTACGGCGTCCGGAAATAATTTCAGTTCGATCAAAGCCAACAAAAACGCCACCGGCGTCGTGTCGGCCGCCAGGCATTGCATCGCCGCCGGGTCGAGCTGAATATCCTGGCAGATTTGCACCGCCTTGGGTATCGTCACTTTTTGTAAAGTAACCGCACCTGTCATGTTGTCTCCTGTCGCCGACGTCGATCTAATCCGATGGCGAATGATTGCAAAAAGTCATCCCAGCAAGTGAAATCAAAACGTGCTTGGCATTTCTCGAGCCACTCCGGATACGCTTAGCGGGCGCCGAACATTACAGCGCTTCGAAAGGATCGATATTCGCCCAATCGGTCTGCAAAACCGCCTGCCAGCAATTGGTTTTGCCGTGAGCGCCGCCGCCGGTGGCATTGGGCAAATCGACCACCATGCCGACATGATCGCCGGCCAGACCTTCGATGCTGACTAGATCGCCGGCGATCCGAAAATTGACGCCGGGGCAATCGGACGCACTTTTCGATTGCCAAGTCCGAATCATCATTTGCGGTTTTAGAATATTCACGTGCGCGGCCTTAATCACTTGCGCCATCGCCGGCGCATTGAACGTCACGAACGGCACGCCTTCCCAAACGCCAACCACTTGCGCCAAACCGCCGCCCAACGAATGGCCGGTTAACGACAACCGCCGGCCGTTGGCGATTTGCTTGGCGGCCTTCAGCATCTGCCGCGCCGACGAACATTGGTTGGGCAGGATGCGCAAACCGATTCTCAGATCCGCCCCAATATCGGAGAATAGTTTTCCTTTTTGCCCCGGATTCGTGCCGCAGCAACCAACCACGACGTCGGTGCTATTGCACCATATGCCGCCTTGAAAACCATCGCCGTACCAAGTCCCCGATTCCCATTTCTGCACCTGCCAATCGTCCACCATATGACCGGGAGGTTCGGCGTAATATTGGTTGGCGCTTTTGTAATAAGCGGCGATGGCGATTTTTGCGTAGTCTAGACAGGTGGCCATATATTTTCTTCAGTCGATTGTATATGTGGGAAAAATGGAAACGTAACCTTCCAATCATCGAACAAGCAAACAACGGTGTTTCGTCGCCTTTCCATCCGTTCAAAATTCAATTTGCCCAGCAACGAACTACATTTTCCGTAGTCGATTCAGCCAATTCTCACTACGTTCGAAAAGCCTACCCCAACTCCTGGCAGGCCAGATAATAAACGCGGGCAACCTTCGCCGTCTTAGCTTGATTTAATACATCCTTTAGCGTGGTAACCTGCACGCCAATTTGAAATGCCCAAAACGGCTGCCGGTTACCAACTTCAAACAATCCGCACGCGTAGTCGCCGTTTGCATCAAGCCACCCTTGGTAATCCGAAGCGTCGTGGGGACCACTAAGACCGTAATTGATGATCGACGTCGGCCATTTTTTACCTTTATGCCTAAGAGCATAAGCGGCCGCTTCCTGATTGCCGGTCAGTTTAGTCCAAAGATCCCAACCATCGGCCATCGAAAGATTCTGGTCTTGCTCGGTATAAGTCACCAACTCGACACCCATGGGTATAGCGCAATTCTCGTAAGATTGTCTCGTGGTAAGCGCTAATTTGTTCCCTGACTTAACGTCGCTGTAACCGTGACAAGAAATAATCCAATTAGCCATCTAACTGCTCCGAATATATAATTTTTAAAACACGCACCATATTAAAGAAACAAGAAATCCATTTAACGCTACCCCACCTCAATTGAGTCACTCAGTCTGAACCCAGAAATAACACAACAATCGTAATTTACGCCCCCACCGAAAACACCCGAGTCGTGGAACCATTTGTCTAACTCCGCAAGGACAAACCCAAAACATCGACAAATCTAGCCCAGAGATTGGGTTGTCGTCCTAACGTTCAAATTACTCTTCAAATAAACCCTATACACGGCTTCAAAATCCCAAGGCTTTATTTCTTTAATAGAGTCGTATCCCGAGCCCCAAGTATAATACTTACCTCTTCCGCCATAAATCCAATGCCCCAATCCGCCATAACTGGTATTGCCTTTTGCTAAAGGACTCTTGACACCGATAATACCGGTTGCCGTCTGACTACTCGTTGATTCCCAAGCGGCGTCCACGCCATACATGCTATTTAAAAAGTGCGTCACGGCTTCCGGCGGCAGCGGAAGATTAATTTCCAATTTCGCTAAATTCTCTTCGGTGACTTGAGATTTGTCACCAGACAAAACCTTCAGGATTTCTCCCCTGGTTTTTTGATAGTCCCACACCAACTTAGTCCCATTCGGCATACCGAAATCGCCGGCAAACGCGATGATACTCTGCTTAATTGGGTCACCCGTTTGCTCGATTTTTTCCAACCATTTGCTGATGGCAATCAATACCGTATGAAATTGCGTATGATTGATTAGTTCACGTCTCCTCGGGCCGGCTCTAAAATCAAACAGCAACATCATGCAAGCATTGATTCCACAAATACCCCAATTATTATTGGTAGCCCCTAAACCGGAAAGCGTGTTAAGTACCAACGTTTTGCTCATTTGCATGAACAGACTCCCATATATATCTTTCGACCAAGAAAGAGGATAATTTTAAAAAGACTTAGCACAGTGACATGTCCCTCAGTATCCTACTGCGTAGGCGCCGAAATCATTTAACAAAAGCACTACACCTTATAAAACCAAGCGCCTAAGGAACTTCTGATTAATTCAGTTTTTCAAGACAAACTGATGCTTAAGCCATTGATTTAATTGTTATTGAAATTTAATATTGCGAATAAATCAGAGACTACCTAAAACTCGATTTATTGAAAATATCTAAAGAAACAGCGCCCGTAGACACTCCAAAGCACTAGGCTTTTAAACTTCTCTATTAGCTTATTCGCTTAAATGCATCCGAACAGCAGCCCCCTCTGGTTTATTAGCACCAAAAAATTCGCAACCATACTCTATACCGACCACTAGCTGAATATATTTCTTTTTATTTAGTGCGATTTCAGAAAAAGGCCTCGATCGAATAATCTATTAATCAGCCCCGCCAATTTTGAAGAGCCCTTACTCAGACTATCATTAGGCTTCATCCAGATTGCTCATTAGGCCAAATCAGGATGTATTATATCTCCATTTAATTTACAAATTTTTTCAATGAATCCATACGCTATTCTAAAGGAGTGTTCTTCTAACACTTTTGCGTCCGAAGCCTCGTCGAACGGAGAATCAGTTCCTTCGTAGAACCCATTTGCCGATACACAAACCTTCCCGGAATTCCCACTTCGGTATTCAAATGATCTATTCCCATTTCTAGCAGGCACGAGATCCCAGAAAAAATATGCTTTTTGCATACCAGGAAAACCACCAACACCTCTAATCTTCCACGTCAAATGAAAACCAGCCTGAAAGCTATGCTTTTGCCTTGTCACGTTAATATGAAGCGGCTTTTGGATCTTATTTTGGCCGGTTCGCCCAAACGCCGATACTTTCTCATCATCGACCAAAAACCCCTTCCCGCCCTTAATAGGCGTTTCCAACTCATAGAAATACATATTCGCATCCGGTTTATCAACCTGCGCATTCAAATAGTATTTGGGCAACCGCCCCCAACTAAAATCGACAAAGTCACACATCATCCCCCCTAATAATCTTCAGCCCAGAAATTGAAACCTCTTGCTAGCCCGAGGCGAAACACTCCTGAATAAAACAATATTCAAGAATGGATATTTCCACTACATATTCAATTAGCCACAATTTTCAAATAGTACTTGTTAATAAATAATATCTACCCGATTTGGCCATTCACTGGAACCCATACCCAAACTCCCCGTCCTCGACCTTGACATGCACTCGCTCGATCGGCGTGCCTTCCATCATCCGGATCAAAAATTCCTCGCTGATTTTCGGCAACACGGTATTGGTCAGGATCGCGTCTATCATTCGACCGCCGCTTTCCAGTTCTGTGCAGCGGCTGGCGATGAGTTTGATCACCTCGTCGTCGTAGCTGAACGGCACTTTGTGGGATTCTTCCACCCGCTTTTTGATCCGGTTTAACTGCAAGCGGGCGATCGCGCCTATCATTTCGTCGCTGAGCGGGTAGTACGGAATCACAACCAGACGGCCCAACAACGCCGGCGGGAACACTTTCAACAAGGGCTCGCGCAAGGCTTTGGCGATGCCTTCCGGTTCCGGCATTAGGTCCGGGTCCTTGCACAGGTTCGCGATCAAATCGGTACCGGCGTTGGTGGTCAGCAGGATCAGCGTGTTTTTGAAGTCGATGACCCGGCCCTCGCCGTCTTCCATCCAGCCCTTGTCGAACACTTGAAAGAAGATTTCGTGCACGTCCGGATGAGCTTTTTCGACTTCGTCCAGCAACACGACGCTGTAGGGCCGCCGCCGGACCGCTTCGGTCAATACGCCGCCCTCGCCGTAACCGACGTAGCCGGGAGGCGCGCCTTTCAGCGTGGAGACAGTGTGCGCTTCCTGGTATTCGCTCATGTTGATGGTGATGACGTTTTGCTCGCCGCCGTAGAGCGCTTCGGCCAGCGCCAGCGCGGTTTCGGTCTTGCCGACGCCGGAGGTACCCGCCAGCATGAACACGCCGATCGGTTTGTTGGGGTTGTCGAGACCGGCGCGCGAGGTCTGGATGCGCTTGGCGATCATCTCCAACGCGTGGCGTTGGCCGATGATGCGTTGCTCCAGATTGTCCGCCAATTTCAGCACGGTCTCGATTTCGTTTTTGACCATCCGGCCGACCGGAATGCCGGTCCAATCCTGCACCACCGAAGCCACGGCCTGGTGATCGACGGTCGGCAAAATCAACGGCGATTCGCCTTGTTGTTCGTGCAACTGGGTTTGCAGGGCTTTCAATTCGGCGAGCAACGCGTCGCGATCCTCGCCGCCGGCCTCGGCGTCACTGGCCCCGTCCACCGCGTGCCCGGCTGCGCGTAGCTTGCCGCGCAGCGCCAGAATCTGTTCGACCAATGCTTTCTCCGCATTCCAGCGCTCTTCCAAACCGACTAGGCGCTCGCGTTCGGCGGCCAGTTTTTCGTTGGCCAGTTCCTCGCGCCCCGCCACTTCGACGCCGACGGCTTTCTCGCGGCCGATGATCGCCAGTTCGGTTTCCAGCGCGTCGATGCGCTTGCGGCAATCGTCGACTTCCGCAGGCACCGCGTGTTGACTGACGCCGACACGGGCGCAGGCGGTATCCAGCAAGCTGACCGCTTTATCCGGCAATTGCCGAGCCGGAATGTAGCGATGCGACAGTTTGACGGCGGCTTCCAGCGCCTCGTCCAGAATCAAGACTTGATGGTGCTTCTCCTGCACCGATACGACACCGCGCATCATGCCGATGGCTTTGGCTTCGTCGGGTTCGTGAACTTGCACGACTTGAAAGCGGCGGGTCAAGGCCGGATCTTTTTCGATATGTTTTTTGTATTCGGCCCAGGTCGTGGCCGCGACGGTACGCAATGCGCCGCGCGCCAATGCCGGTTTCAGCAGGTTGGCCGCGTCGCCGGTACCCGCCGCGCCGCCGGCGCCGACCAGGGTATGGGCTTCGTCGATGAACAAAATGATCGGTTTCGGCGAAGCCTGAACTTCTTCGATCACTTGACGCAAACGGTTTTCGAATTCGCCCTTCATGCTGGCGCCGGCTTGCAGCAAGCCGACATCCAAGGTGCGCAAACTGACGTCCCGCAACGACGGCGGCACGTCGCCGGCAACGATTTTCAGCGCGAAGCCTTCGACGACGGCGGTCTTGCCGACGCCCGCCTCGCCGGTCAGGATCGGGTTGTTCTGGCGGCGGCGCATCAGGATGTCGATAACCTGGCGGATTTCCTCGTCGCGACCGACAATCGGATCGATCTTGCCGTTACGGGCCTGTTCGGTCAGATCGACGGTAAACTGCTTCAATGCTTCTTGCTTGCCCATCGCCGCCGGCGCGATCGCGCCGCTGGCCTCGCCGGGCGTCGCGGCGATATGCGAGCCGTCGCTGGCCGCCAAACCTTCTTCCGGGGAACCGGCGGTGATTTTCGGAAATTCGTCGGTAACGGTGTCCGGTTTCAGTTTGTCGAACTCGCGGGAAATGCCGATTAATTCGTTGCGTAGCGCCTTGGTTTTCAACATGCCGATCAACAGATGCCCGCTACGCACTTGATTTTCGCCATACAGCAAGGTGCCGTAAACCCAGCCGCGCTCGACACTGTCCTCAATGTGCGGCGAGAAGTCGGAAATGGCGGTGGAACCGCGCGGCAATTTGTCCAACGCCGCTGTCACTTCCTTGGCGATCACCGAACCGTCCAAGCCGTAATGCTTGAGCAGACGGTGAATATCGGAGTCCGGCAATTGCAGCAACTGGCTCAACCAATGCACCAGTTCGACATAAGGGTTACCGCGTAATTTGCAAAACACCGTCGCGCTTTCCACGGCTTTGTAGCAAACCTTATTTAACTTCCCGAACAGCTTGACTCGGCTAATTTCCGCCATCGTTGGTTCCCATCGTTATCGTTTTAGATATCGCTCATCGGGCGCCGACAGCGGCGATGAACGGGTTAAGCGTTAAATCGTCGGCATCGGCGCAGGTCGAGCGTGGCCCCAACCACAGACTCCAGCCCAGCTGCCCGCCACCGCGCTCGGCCAGAACGGCCGGCTGGGCCGGTTGCCCCAAGCAGAGCTCGGCCGGCACTTGATCGGCCTGCAAACTCAGTTGAGCATCCCACACCCACTCGTCGCCGGCGTATTGCCGGACGATGGCCACCAGTTGCGGCAGCAAGATCCCGCCCGGCAGCAGCGCCAAATACAAAACCAACGGCAACGGCCCCAGCACGACTCTGAACTTGTGCTGACAACCGAACACGCTGGCACCGATCACGGCGGACTGTCCCAGCGCGGCGGTGACCATGCTCAAGCCCAGACGAGTCTGTTCGCGCGGCTGTATATCCATCCATTCGCCGACGAATTCGGCGATCCGCACCGGAACCCGCAAAATATCGGAAAGAATAGACCGCAACCCATCCGGGTGCTTGGCCTGTCCCGAAAAATGGCCGGCATAAAATAGCCGAGCCCGATCCGGCAGCGCGTCGCGATCCTGAAAAGCGTTGCCGGCCGTGCCTTGCAGGGCCGCCACGTAGAAACCGAAGCGGTCGGTCTCGGGCCTGTCGTAGCTCACCTCCGGCCGAGCATTGGCCCAGGCCCGGTAGAACAGGCCTATCATCCGGTGGTGAAACACGTCGACAAAGCGCGCGAAGGTCGGGTCGTGATGATGTCGGAGACGTTCGCGGGCGTACTCGGTCAAATGCAAGGGTAACGGTCCGTTGGGACCGAACAAACCCATGAAATTCACGGCCAAGCGTGGCTTGGCGCCGTCGGCGTGGTAGCGAGCCACCGTCGAAGCCGGGAATTCCAACTCCGGCTCTTGCGATAAATGCACCGGATCGTCCACGGCTTTAACGCTGGTTCCCAGCCGAGGCTTGTCGGGATTGGCGCACTCGATCAAGCGCATCGCCTCGAAAAAATCGAATCGCGACGCGTCCTTGATCAATTCGGCCATCAAATCGTGTGACGACATCCCATCCTCGCAGGCCAACGCGCCACCTCGCCTCTATCGGTGCTGCGAATCACGGTTTCGACGAACGAATTGATCGACACATAACGGCTGAAGAAGCGTTCCAGTACCGTACCCAGTAGAAAATAACCGCCACCCTCGAAGGCGGACTCGTCCAGCACCACGGTAATTTCCAGCCCGCGGCCGAAGACCATGGGGCCGTTGGCGTCGATACGCCTGACCACGTTTTTAGCGTTGACCGATATCACGCCCTCGATCTGCTTTTTGACGGCCGGCTCGCGCTGGTCGGCGTACAGACTTAATAGTTCGCGTAACGCGCCGGCGCCGACTTTCGGATCGGTATCGATCAGCGACAGATAATTCAGCGATAAATGGTTTACCAAACGCCAGACCGAGTCCGCTTCGTAGGCCGCCGGCAACGGCCGGGTAGGCCCGACGATGCAACGTATCGCCTTGACTGGGGCGCTAATCTGCAACGTAAAATCGGTATCGCCGAGACCGACCGGCATCACCAACGGCAAGTCGCGATTGGTGCATAGCGTCTCCAGCCCCAATTGCGCCAAATTGCCGGCATACGGCGCTTCGGCGGCGTCCACCAACGCGACGAACACCTCGCTGCCGATATAGCTGGAGCGCACGCCCTTACGCCGCTGTCTCGATGACAGCACCCGTTTCACGCGCCTGAGCGAGTAGAAGGCGGTCTCGCCGTGGCCCTGGTAAGCGGTTTTCGAGCCGTAGAACGGCAGGAACGCGCGTTCGCTGCCCTGATCCTTGCTATAACCGGTCACTTCGGCGACGCTGTAGACTTCGTAATCCATCGGGCGACTGCGGTCGACGACAATGTGATATTCGGATTGGCGCTGATCGATCTGCAACCGATCGGTCCGCTTCGGGAACAGATTGATGGCCGGCGCGCAAAATAAGGCTAGATTGTTTTGATCCAGCACGTTAATCAATTGAGCGTCGCTACGGTCCAGCAACACGAACAATTCGAGTTCCTCGCCGTCGCAAGCCGCCGCCAGTTCGGTCAAGCCATCCAATTCGATAAACAGATACCGCTCCGGAAACGCGAAATATTCCTGCAAAATCCGGTAGCCGTCGAACGACCTCGGCGTTTGTTGCAGTAAGGCCTCTTCCGGCTCGAAGCCCATTCCTCGCACCCAATGACGACCGCCGTCCAAATAACGCACCGTGGAAGCATTGGCTCGGGTGTGTTTTCCGGCAATGCCGACGACATTGGCCAACAATTGTTCGTAGAGCCGATAGGGAATATTGCCGGCCCCGCGCAGAAACAGCGGCAAGCGGTCGAGCGCGATTTTATTGAATTTGGCGCCGCCCAAGCTGCGTAGCACGATGCGAAAGGCCGCCTTGACCGGCACGGCATATTTGCCGGCCGACACGCCATGACTCGAAACCGCCGCCAGGGTCGGCAGGTATTCGAGTTGGCCAATCTGTAGCGGCAACAATTCCACCGCTTGCGAGGTGCGATATTCGCAAGCCGTCTGTTCGCCCTTGGCAATTTGCGAACGCAGCACCGTCCCCTTGGGAATCGTCGCACCGTCGGCCAAGGCCGCTTCGGCAAAATCCGGTTTGAACTCGACGACCGCCATCGACGGCGTTGCCGACAAATAATGCGGGTAAACGATTTGCAGCAATTGCTGAGTAAAATTGGGAAACTCGGCATCGACCTTAAGCTGCACCCGCGCCGCCATAAAGGCGAAGCCTTCGAACAAGCGTTCGACATAGGGATCGGAGCATTCGAAAGTGTCTAGACCGAGACGGCTGGCAATCTTGGGATATTCGGCCGCGAATTCCGCACCGACCTCGCGCACGTATTGCAGCTCGCGGTTGTAATATTTCAGCAACTTGGGGTCCATCGCCTAACCGTCCCAATCCTTCACGGTGATTTCCCCGGTTTCCAAATCCAGATCGCTACGGATATACAAATGCACGGGTAGCGGTTGCGCCCACAAATCGCCTTCTATTCGAAACGACAGCGCTTTATTGCTCATTTGTTCGCTGTCCTTGATCAATTCGACGCTGAGGCTGTCGGCCAAAATGCGCGGTTCGAACTGAGCGATGGCTTGCCGAACCTTGGTTTCGACCTTACGCACGTCGATGCCGGTCACCGCCACGCCGGAAAACACCGGCGAACCGAAATTGATCACCGAACGCGCGGCATGCGGCACTTCGGACAAATCCACCATGCTCTCCAGTGCCGCCGTGTTGAGCAACCAACTCAAATCGCGCAGCACGCTTTGCCGCAACTGACGCAACGACATCACCCGCTGCTCGCGCGCCTCGGTCCGATTCTCCGGCGCATCGTCGGTCAGACGATCCAGTAACGAGGGTTGCAGGCGCTCGGAATGCAACAATTCAGCCATTTCGCGTGCCCCTACTCGCTAGCCAATTCGATCAGGCGCAAATCCAGCAATGCGTAATCGTCGACATCGGTGGCCAACAAACGTTGCCCAAGTCCGTGAACGATTCCGTCGGCGACCGCTTGCCAGTCGGTCAGCCGCGACAGGCGTATCCGCGGGTCGTCGGATGCGTCCGAACCGGAATAACGGGTCGGAATCAAACCGTCCGCTTCGCCGCCGTTGACCCAGGTAAAGTGGGCAGGGACCCAAACCAAATCGCGTAAATCCGTGGGCGGCTCCAACTGAATCTTGCCGATTTGCAAAAAAGGAATCCAGTAATAGCGACCATTCATGATCGCTTCCAAACACGGCCCAAGCCGGCTATCGGCATCGGCGATCCACGCAAACGGCGTACCGTCGACACTCCCCGAGGTGGCTGGCGCCTGCTCCAGGGCCTGTCCGCGCATCTGGGCGGCCTGTTGATAGTTGCCGTTATTTTCCAGCTTTAGCGCTTCCAGCAACAAAGCCAGCCATTCCCGCGGCTCGCCGAAAATCAGTGGTGTTTTCAGTCCGGCGAAAACATCCTTGCGCAATGCCTCGCATTGCAATACTTGTTCGTAAGTGCCGACCATCAGCAGGGTGGACTTGTCCAGGTCCCTTAACACGTTCAATTGGGTCAGGGCTTTGTCCCATTGACCAATCAGGCAATAAAGCTGGAACAGCAAGATGCGGGATTTAGGCTCCGCTGGGTTTTGCCGGATGAGTTGTTGCGTGTTCCGCAACGCCTCGTCCAAGTCGCCGTCGGCAATCAAGCGTGAAACGTCCTGCATGGATGACTCCAAAAGATGGAAAAACCCCGGCGGAAAACCGCCGGGGATAGGCCCTTAAACGGTTTCGTTGGCTTTGACGCTCCAACCTTTGAACGCACCGGTAATCGGTGCCTCGCCTTCGCCGAACGAGTTGTATTTCATTTTAATTTCGTTGAAATTGATCGAGATACTCTCGGTCGGACGATCGCCGCCGCTACCTTGACTGTAGCTGCTGATAATCGCATCCGCGAGTTCGATTTCCAAATAAACCTGGCCCTTGGCATCGCTGCCGCCGGTTTGGATGAAGTGAATGGTTGCGGTTCCCAAACTTTTGCCGCAAATGGCTTGCATCCACAAATCCACCGACGCCACGTCCATATTTTTGGTAAAAGTTACTTCCGAAAACGATGGATTACTGGTATCGCGGTCCTTACCGCCGCCACTTTGCGAAATCGCCCGGCCCACGCCCATTTGCAGGCTGTCCAGCGTAATCCAGTCCTTGTGGCTGGCTACGGTGCTGTCGCCTTTAATTTCGGTTGCGAATTTTAATAAAATCATGGTGCTCTCCTTTCCGATCAAGTTTTAAGAAAAAATTTAACGGGTATCTTTACCCTGAGATTTATAGCCCCGGCGCGCCGGGATGTATAAAACATCTGCCGCTGGCGGCGACCAAATAGGCGGCCGCCGCCAACGCATACCAAACTCGGTTCGCCGAACCGGTCTAACCTTTTTGTGACGGTAATTTAGAGGTCAAGCGCAAGGACACCGTCAACCCTTCCAATTGATAATGCGGCCGCAGAAAGAACTTGGACTGATAGTAGCCTGGGTTGCCTTCCACTTCCTCGACAATCACCTCCGCGCCCGCCAACGGCCTGCGCGCCTTGTCTTTTTCGGTGGCTACCGCCGGATTGGTCAACACGTACTGACTAATCCAAGTATTCAGCCAAGCCTGCATGTCTTGACGCTCCTTGAAAGATCCGACTTTATCGCGGACGATGCACTTCAAATAATGCGCGAAGCGACAGGTCGCGAACAAGTAAGGCAAGCGGGCCGCCAAGTTGGCGTTGGCCGTCGCGTCGGGGTCCTGGTATTCGAACGGTTTTTGCAAGGACTGCGCGCCGATGAAGGCCGCGAAATCGGTATTTTTCTTATGCAACAACGGCATGAAACCGCTTTTCGCCAATTCGGCCTCGCGCCGGTCGGTGATTGCGATTTCGGTCGGGCATTTCATATCGACACCGCCGTCGTCGGTCGGGAACGAGTGCACCGGCAAACCTTCGACCGCGCCGCCGGACTCGATGCCGCGAATTTGCGAACACCAGCCGTAAAGCTTGAACGAGCGGTTGATGTTGACCGCCATTGCGTACGCGGCGTTGGCCCAGGTGTACTTGCTGCTGTCGGCGCCGGACGTATCTTCTTCGAAATCGAACTCCTCGACCGGATCGGTTTTCGAACCGTAAGGCAAGCGGCTCAGGAAACGCGGCATCGCCAGACCGATGTAACGCGAGTCCTCGGACTCCCGCAACGAGCGCCAGGCCGCATACTCCGGCGTTTGGAAAATCTTGGTTAGATCGCGGGGATTGGCGAGCTCCGACCAACTTTCCATCTGCAACACCGAAGGCGCGACGCCGGAGATGAACGGCGCGTGCGCGGCGGCGCTGACTTTCGCCATCTCGCCTAACAACTCGACATCTTGCGGGCTGTGGTCGAAGTGGTAGTCGCCCACCAGACAGCCGAAGGGTTCGCCGCCAAAGGTGCCGTATTCCTCTTCGTACATCTTTTTAAACAAGGGGCTTTGATCCCAGGCCGTTCCCTTGAATTTTTTCAGGGTTTTACCCAATTCGTTTTTCGAGATGTTCAATACCTTGATTTTCAACATCTCGTCGGTTTCGGTGTTGTTCACCAAATAGTGCAGGCCTCGCCAAGCCCCTTCCAGTTTTTGAAAATCCGGGTGGTGCAGAACCAGGTTAAGCTGCTCGGTGATTTTTTGATCCAAGCCGGCAATGATGGCTTGGATACTCTTGATCGCATCGTCGGAGACCTTGGTGACGTCCTGTAACGCGTATTGAGCCAAGGTGCCGACCGCGGTATTGACTTGGCTGGCGGCTTCGGTGCCCGGTTTGAATTCCTTCGCCAACAGCGCCGAAAAGTCGTCCAGTTCCAGAGTTTGGGTTGCGCCTTGCGCGGCTTGATTTTCCAATTCCGCCATGACTTAACCCTCGCTGCCTTCGGCGTCGGCCGGTTTGGCCGAGGCGGCCAAGGTTTGCAGCAACGCTGGATCGTTGATCAATTTGGCAATCAATTCCTCCGCTCCGGTCTTGCCGTCCATATAAGTGATCAGATTGGACAACTGCGTGCGGGCTTCGACGATTTTATCCAGGCCGGCGACCCGTTTGGCGACGGCGGCCGGCGAAAAGTCATCCATGCTTTCGAAGGTAATATCGACATTCAGGTTTCCTTCGCCGGTCAGAGTATTCGCCACCTGGAAAGCCACGCGCGGCTTCATCGATTTCAAGCGTTCGTTGAAATTATCGACATCGATTTCCAGTAACTTACGATCCGCCACCGGCGCCAACGGTTCCGCCGGCTTGCCGGACAAATCGGACATGACGCCCATCACGAACGGCAACTGCACCTTTTTTTCCGAGCCGTACAACTCGACGTCGTACTCGATCTGGACCCGGGGCGCCCGGTTCCTTTGAATAAACTTTTGACTGCTTTCTGCCATGATATTCTCCGCTTGAGATATTTAACGACTACAAAAAAGGTTAGTGTGGATCGGGGCCTTTCAACGCATCGATATGCGTCAGGGCATCCGGCATCAAATTTAGGACAATTTCGCGAAAATCGGCGGTCACCAGGTGTTTTGCCCGCAACAATAAAATCGGTACCGGACTGGAGGGTTCGTTCTCCGCGTAATACTTGCAAATCAAATCCAGCGATTTCAAAACATCCTGGCGCGTCGCTATTTCGCCTACCCCCGCCTTGGGCTTGGCGGACACTCGGACCGTTTCGCCGGCATCCGCCACATCCTCCTCGGCAACGTCGCTTTCCGGCTCGGCTTGGTCAGCCAAGCGGCTACCGGCAAATTGCTCGAAAAAATGCCGAATCTCTTTAAACAAGGCCTTGGCCGCGCTCAAACTGGCCGCCTGGCTATTGCCTACTCGATCGACAACGGCCGCATCCAAGCGGTCCAATAGCGCCATGCTGTCATTGATGGCTTGAAAATTGGCCGCGAGCTCCTCGAGTTCGACATCCAGAAAAGCCGCGTTGATCGCGCTGATTTCCGGCTTGGTCTGGCCAGCCGGGAGGTCGAGCTTGTCGGTGGCGTATTGCATATCGCGCAAACAAAACCGACCCACCGATTTTGACTCAACCAACATCGTCTGACTTAAGGGCCTGAGCACCCAATCGAAATTGTTCAGTTCTTCGATGATATTGATCCTGAGGGTCGGATCGAGGCCATCGTCGGGATCGAGTTGGGGATGCAGGTGCTCCCAGTAGCGATCTATCCACTCGGTCAACAGGTTTAAACCGTCTCGAAAACCGCGCACGCCTTCGGTCGGAATCAGACAACGGATTAAATATAGGGCGACCTGCAGATCCTTAGACCGCCCCAATAAGGCCAACGCATCCTTTTGCACTTGCCGCCAATTGGGCGGCATGGCTTTTTCGCCGGAAAATTGATTCTCCGGCGTCCCTAGAATATCGGTATCCAACGCCACCCTGGCGTTGTCGTATTCCAGATTGTCGCCGCAAGGGTTGTCGGCGGAAATCTCGTCCAGTAAACCGGATAAATCGGCCATGGTTCAGTCCTGCTCCTGTTAGGGTCGGTTATTGCCACCCGCCGATCAGAATGAACGGCGACCAAAAAAACGGGTGTTTAAAACGTTTGGACTTGATCATCGCGATCTGCGCCTGGCGCATCGCTTCCGCCTTGTTCAAGGAATTGCCCAATCCGTCGTAAAACAAATGCATGAATTCGGTGGCGGCCTGATCGTTGATCGACCACAAGCTGCCGACCGCGCTTAAAACGTTGCTCTTGACCGCCAATCCGCTGAAACCCAATAGCATCCGGTCGTCGCCTTCGGCCGTTTCGCAAGCACTCAGCGTCAATAAATCGATAGGTTCGCTCTTCAACCGATCGCCACCCAAGCTGCCCTCGAAATCCAGCAAGGTCAGATTCTGATCGTAAGCCATCACGAAACTTTCCTTGGCGTTCTTACCGAAATACCCGTGCGAAGCGATATGCACCTTCGCGTAATCGCCGGTTTCTATATCCCTCTTCAACGCCGACGCCGTGAATTGATTATTCAATAACATCGTGCTGTTCTGTCGTTTCGCGACCGAATCGATTTCCCGCTCGATATTGGGCAAGCTCAATTCTTCGACCAAGCGCGAACGGTCCATGGCTTTCTGCGCGACATCGGCGGGTTTATTGCCGATCAAACGTTCGACGACGTTGTCTGGCAGCGTGTCGATCGCGGCGCCGTCCGGCCGGCTCAAACCGGCGACCAGGGCCCGCAAGTTCTTCCGTTTCGCGACCTGCTTGTCCCAATTTTGAAACGTCAAACCCGGCAATGTCACGATCGCGTATTGTTCGACCAAAAACCGGCCGCCATCCTGTAACACCGAGTACGGCACCGCCCGCAAATTGCGGTCGGGCACGTAGAGCAGCAATTTCGCGCCGGCCGCCGCGACATCGTTGGCAATCGGTTCGAACAGCCACTGGTAAAGCTGTTTGGCCGCAGCCCGGTAGTCCTTGCCGGCATGCAAGCGCTGCGTCAGGATTTGCGCCTGTTCGCGTACCCGCTCGGCCGACACCGGCACGCTACGTCGCACAACGAGCGGGCCATGCTTCATCAACAACTCCAGCCTGTCGGTCAACAAAATCGGGTAAACGATGACGGTTTCCGGAAACGCCAGTTCTCGCCAATCGTCCCGGGTTTGCACCGAGATCGAACACCGCCCCAAAAAAAAGTCCTGCAAATCGGCTTCCTTGATCGCTTCCATGCTGGACATGGCCTTGTTCAGCGCCTGTTGCTCGGAATCGCCGGTGCCGGCTTGCCGTAACAACAAATCGACGTAGCCACGGTGTAACGGATCGATCACGGTATCGATCGCGCTGCGACCATCGGGTAAATTGATCGGCAAATCGCCCCGAATCGCCAACAAATCGTTCACCGCCTGCTCGTAGGCGCGTAGCGCCGGTACCTGTTGTCCCAAACGCAGCAACAAGTCGCCTTGCAGTGCTTCAAGCTCGGCCAGCAATTCCAGGTAGCGTCGATCTCCGGCCAAGGCCAACGCTTGCTCGGTCAGTGCCAGGGCCTCGCGATCGCGGTTTTGCTGGCGATATAATCTAGCCATCCCCAACAAGGCCTCCACCCGCATGCGCGGCGGCGGGTTAGCGCCCACCAACACCTTGTCCAGTGCGGCATACGCCGCGCCAACCCAGCCCTGGCCATCGCTCGGCGCCGCCTCGGCCAGCAAAGCCTCGGCGGTTTTCAGCCGTACCTTGGCCGCCGGAAAATCGTTCGGCAAACCTTCACTTCTGGCAGCCAGCTCAAGCAATGCGGCAACTCGACCGCTTTTATCTTCACCCGCCGCCGTCCGACTCAACGCCACGCTCATTCGTAACGGGCTGTCGCCCTGGCTCCGCAATGCCGCTTCAGCCTGATCTGCGTATTGCAAGGCCTGTTGCCGATCGCCCCCGGCTAGAGCCAGTTCGCTCAAATAGAGCCCAACTAATCCGCGTAAATAGTCCGGCCCGGTCTCGGTATTCCGATAAGCGGCTTTGAGCAAGGGTTCGGCGGCCTCTTTACTGTTCAACAAGAACAGGTTGTAACCCGCCGCCGCCTCGACCGCCGCCAATAAACCTATATCGCCCTTAACATCGACCACCGCTTGCAGCGCGGCATCGAACTGTTGTTGCGCCGCTTGCAACTCACCGTTGTCTCGCAGTTGCTCGCCGCGCAAGACTACCGATCGAATCTCGGCGGCGGAAACCGGCACCGGCATCTCGGCCGACGCGGCATTTCCGACCGCCACTCCCAGCGCCAGAACAGTTATGGCAATCAAGTCTAGCCGCATTTGCGCTTCTAGCATTAAATTTGGCAATTCGATTTCCTCGTCTTGGATTGGCCATGGCTGGACCGGATTTTCGGCAATCGCTATCGCGGCTATTCGACCGATCCCCCTGCCGATCCGCCGAGAACCGATTTCGCTATCGTCGCTCCGGCGTCGAGGTTGGCGTCTCCAACCAGCTTAATATGTCAACAAGCGTGCCAACCACGACCAAAGCCGCCTCGTTTCCGATAACAACTTGTTCTGAAAAGGATTTAACGAATATCTCGCGGAGCGCCGAACGTCAGAACCGCCATTCGCCTACCGAAATCGGCACGGGATTTCGTAAGACTCGCGATATATCGCCACTCCGCTAGGGTCTATTCCGCTAAAAAACGTTGAAATTGACCCGAAAATGGATACCGTCGTCTTGAATACTGTGGCTGCTGCGCTGCCGATTCGGCACCGGCGTAAACGCATGCGCCCAATAAAATTCGGTCGTCAAACCTCGAAACTGCCACTGCAAGCCGATACCGGCCGAATACAGATAATGAGTGGATGGCCGAGCATTGGTCGCGGTCGGGCTGTCCCAAGCGCCGCCGTATTGGATAAACGGCACCAAATGCAGGCCGTCGCGGCCGCCGACATCTAGGTAAAGCGGATATTTGACTTCAGCGCCGACATTGAAGCCGTTGTCGCGCACGTACGTATTTTCCCGATAACCTCTGACCGTGTAGGCCCCGCCCAACGCGTAACGTTCCAAGTTTAGTAGCGGCTTATCCGCCAACTGAATATTCGCCTTCACCAACAGGGCGGCGCCGTTCTCCAGCAACTTCACCGAAAACAAACTCTGGCCCAACCAACTGAAAAATTGGCCGCTGGGCAAACCCGGTCGATTAGTCGTCGCCCCCAACATATCCAAACCGACGTTGAAGGTAGACCAAAACACCAATCCCGTGTCCTCGCCGCGATGCGAAAAATGCTGGGCAATTCGCATGACGCTGGCTTGGGTCGCGCACCCCAAGCCTTCGCCGCCGGAAATCGGTTGGCAAGTATTACTGACTTGGCTGCGATTTTCGCGAAACGCCATATTCACGCTGAATGTCAGATCGTCGTTAAAGCGCCGATAGATCGGATGGCTAAGTCCGGCTTCGAAACCGACGATGTGATTGGTAATGTTCAGAGTCTCCAGCGGCGGTTCGACGATGCTGCTGTAGGTGTCGCTGTAGCGAAAACTGGCCCGCAAATCGCGTGCGGTCAGCGGCACACTGATACCGGTGTTGTAACCCTGCACGCCTTCATTGACGATGAACTGACCGTCTATCCGTTCACCGAGCGTCAACAAGTTGTCGACCCAACCGCCAACCCGGCCGGTATACGCGCCCACGGCCGGCGTCTGGTAATCGTCGGCGCCCAAATATAACTGGTAAGGCCTGGCCCGCTCGACTCGCAAATCCAAAATCGCCTCGCCCAGCTTTTCCCCCGGCACCAAGCGACCATTCAGTTGTTGAATCAACGGGTCGGCCAGCAATTGCCGATAACTGTCTTGTAAATCCTCGACCCTTAACGGTTCGCCGGCCCCAACCAACAAGCGGTCTCGCAAATACCCCTCGCGCAAACGCTGTTGCCCGCTCTGCCGGACTTCGGTCAACCGCCCTTCGACGATATTCAGGCGCAACACGCCGTCGGCCAGCGACTGACTCGCCAGCACGGCGCCGGAATTGATGTAGCCGTGATCGATGTAGTATTGGCTGACCGCGCGGCGTAGCATTTCGATATCGGCGGCGCCAATCGGACGCCGCAAAAATGCCGCCGCGACGCTCTGTAGTTCCGCGTCTTCGAAAACAGTATTTCCGTCGAAAATGACACGCTGCAGCTCGACGCTGCCGCCGGTCGACGCCGGGGCTCCCGACTTAGGCAGTTCCGGCAACACGAAACCGCCGCTGCCAACAGCCGGCCGCTCCGGCTGGGCCAAGGTCGGCTGTCGGGACTTGGTCGGGTCGGCATTCAGCGGCGGCGGTTCGTCCGCCACGGTCTTGGTCGCGAAGGCGGCAATCACTAATCCAATTCCCAAGCGGCGAGACCAAATCGGGTTTTGCTTAGCGAGCGCCGTGGCGGCCTTCAATCTGTCCGGGCCGACAGTCCCCGCATCCGGCGCCGGCTTGGCTCCGCTTTGTACCAGACCGCGACCGTCCAACATCCCAAGCTTTCGCCGTATCCCCATCGCTTACGCCTTACCGCAAGAGCGGCCGGTCGAAGGGGCCGCGAAAGCGACGCTTAAGCGATCGGCCGCGGCCAAACTCAGCGAGAGTGGCGCATCGCCGAATACCGAAAACGGCAGAATTTGCTCGTAGGCCAAGACGACACCGTTGCTTTGCTTAAACTCCAACGAACTACCGTTACCGCAGGGGTCGTTTGGAACGTCCGGTAAATCCACCGGCTTGGCGACGATGGAAACATCGACATTGACCAAATTACCGGGTTGCCCGCTTTGGAAACCGTTGACGAACAGGTTCAATCCGGCGGCCGGCGTCCAATCGGAACGACTGCTGCCGGCCGGCGCCAAATAGCCCTGGTATTGCGGATTAGCTTTGATCGCTTTCAAATTGTCGGCCTGCACCCAAAGTTTTCCGGTCTCGCTACCCAGAATATTGCCGTAATCGCCGCCTTCCGGCAGCCGATAGTAAACCTCGTTTTTAACGCCCAAATCGCCATGCACCCAAACCGTCGTACCTCCGCCTGAAAAAATCACTTGGGTGATTTGCAATGGCGTGCCGATGTTCATTGCGGCCGGACTGTAAATCCGCGCGCCGGCCAAAATCAGTTGCACCGCCTGTAGGGTCAGGCCGCTGTCGGCCCTACCGGTCAAACTGCCGGAAACCAGGATGTTGTTCCCAGCTTGCAGCAAGGCCGCATTCACGCGGCCGCCGATGTCGATATCGCCGCCGGCGATGATATCGCCGTCGATGTTACCGGCGTTGGTGACGCTGCCTCCGGCGCGAACTCGGCCGTCCAATGTGCCGGTATTTTCGACGTTGCCGCCGGCCGTCGTCCGCCCGCCTATCGTGCCGCTATTGACGATATTGCCCGGCGCGCTGGTATCGCCGTCGATCCTGCCGGCATTGACGATATTGTAGGCGGCGTCGGCCGGCAGCGCCGCCATCGTCAACGCGGCATGGGCCGTGTCGCCCGCCGCCGGCGCCCCGTCTCCGACTAAGGCCAAGCCGCCGATCCGCCCGCCTTCGGCATTGGTCAAATCGCCTGCCTTGGCCCAGGCCTGACCGCCGATGCGGCCGGCATTGACCAAATAACTGGCAGCCTCGGCATCGCCGTCGATTTCAACGTTGGCATCCGCGACGATGCCGCGATTGTTCAGCAGATAACCGCCTCGCGCCACCGCGTCGCCGCCGATGCTGCCATCATTGGTCAGATTGCCGGCGGCGGCGGCATCGCCGCCGATACGGCCGCGATTGTCGATATCGGTAGCGTTTAGGCTTTCCGCGCCATTGTCGATCGTACCGGTATTCAGCAAGCCGATGCGGTTTCCGTCGGCTTCGAGCGCGATTAGTAGCGCTTGACTGCTGGAACCGGCCGCCTCCGCACGACCGTTGATCGTACCGGTATTCGTGATTTTGCCACCGGCCACCGCGTCCCCGTCCAGCCGTCCGGCGTTATTAAAGGCGCCGCCGGCCTGAGCGCCGCCACGAATTCGGCCGGCGTTGCTCAAATCCCGTCCGGCATCCGCGGCACCGGTAATATCGCCGTCGGCAAGGCTGGCAATATCCCGGTCGGCGAAAATGCCACCGGCCTGGACAGTGCCGTTATTGAACGCATCCCGGCCGGCATGAATACCGCTTCCGACCACGCCGCCGGTCTGGTTGTCGACATCGCGGTCGGCCCGGGCGCTACCTGAGATCGCGCCGGAATTGATCAGGTCGTTACCGGCGCTCGCATCGCCGCCAATTTGGCCGGCATTATCGATGTCAGCGGCATCGGCATTGCCGGAAATGCTTCCGGTATTGCTTAGCGAACTCGCGGCGTTAGCGAACGCGCCGACGCTACCGCTGTTGGTTAACGCTCCCGCACCGGCTATGGCGGCGGCACCGACCGTGCCGGTGTTGACTAGATCGGTACCCGCCGTGGCGGAGCCAGCGACGTCGCCAGCGTTAACCAGCGTCGTCCCGGCGCTGGCGTTACCGTTGATTGAACCGGCCGCGGCATTGGTCAGTGCGCCTGACGTAGCCGTCGCATTTCCGCCGACGCTGCCGGCGTTGGCCAACGTACCGGTCGCCGCGCTGGCGCTACCGCCTATCGTCCCATCGTTGGTCAAGTCGCTTCCGGCGTTGGCCGACCCCGAAATACTGGCACCGGTTTCGTTGATCAAGCTCGTTCCAGTCTCGACGTCACCGGAAATGGTGCGACTGGCGACATTAACCACGCTGCCGATTGCATTGACGTCGCCGCTAATGACACCGTCGTTAGTCAAATTTCCGCCAGCCGCCACGCTGCCAACGATAGTTCCCAAATTGTCGAGATGACCGCCGTTCCGAGTTTCCGCACCGCCCTCGATTCGGCCTGCCGCGTTATTCGTCAGCGCGACGGCACCATTCAGGCTACCGCCGGTATTCGCGGTCGCCTTGCCGATTACGCTGCCACTATTGTTCAATTCCGCTCCGGCACTGGCCTCGCCGCCTATCTCGCTAGTCAAGCCATTGATTAAGTTGCCGACGTTTGCGACGGCGCTGCCGCCGATCCTGCCGTCGTTGCTCAAACCGGTGCCCGCGCTGGCGTTGCCGCCGATGCTGCTGCCCGACGCGTTGCTCAAACCACCGGCGGTGGCCGTGGCGTTGCCGGTAATGCCGCCGGTGTTGGTCAGGTCGGTACCGGCCGTCGCGGAACTGCCGATCGTCCCGTCGTTGGTCAGCACCGTACCGGCGCTGGCGTTGCCGCCGATGGTCTTGCCGCTCGCGTTGGTCAAAGCCCCCGCCGTCGCGGTAGCATCGCCGCCGATGTCGCCGTTGTTAGTCAAATCAGTACCGGCAGTAGCGCTGCCGCCGATCGTACTATCGTTGCTCAAACTGGTGCCGGCGCTGGCGTTACCGCCAATGCTGCTGCCCACCACGTTGCTCAAGCCACCTGCGGTGGCCGTGGCGTCGCCGCTGATGTCGCTGATGTTGGTCAAGTCGGTACCGGCTGTCGCGGAACCGCTGAGCGTGCCTGCATTGCTTAAGGTCGTGCCGGCCGTCACGCTGTCGGCTTGCAGGTTGGTGTCGCTCCCGATTTGGATCGCGCCGCTGGCTCGGATGCTGTCGCTAGCGCCCGATTGATCGGCGCTGATTTCGCTGCCGACTCCGCTGATTTGCAGGTCGCCGGCTTGCACGTCCACGCTCAGCGCGCCGCCACCAGTTTTTGTCACGGCGCTACCGCCGCTTAGTATCAAGTTGCCGCTGCCAACCGTTACTGTCAGATTCCCCGCCCCACCACTGCTGTCTTCGATCACCGAACCGGCGGTCATATTCAGGGTCGTGCCGCTGGTCACGCTCAGATTGCCGCTGCCGACGGTCTTGCGGATCGCGCCGACGTTGGTGGTGCCCAGGTTCAGCGCGCCGCCGGACGAGACGCTGACCGTGCCGGTGGTTTTGTTGACGGTGACCACGCCGGTGCTGCTGCCGTCGCCGTCCAGGGTCAGCGTACCACCCGCCGTCACGCTTTGATTGGTGGACCCAGTCAGCGCGATCAAACCTTGGTTTAGCAAGTTGCCGGTTGTCGCCACGGCGCTGCCGTTGATCGTACCGGTCGCGCTATTGGTCAGGTCGGTGCCGGCCGTGGCACTACCACCGATCGTGCCGTCGTTGGTCAGCACCGTGCCGGCGCTGGCGTTGCCGGTGATGGTTTGGCTTGCCGCATTGCTCAGCGTTCCGGTGGTGGCGGTCGCGTCGCCGGTGATCGTGCCGCTGTTGCTCAAGTTGCGCGACGCGGTGACTGTGCCGGTAATCGATCCCTGGTTGTTCAAATCAGTGTTAGTTTGGCTCTGGGCGCCACCGTTAATGATGCCGGCATTGGTCAAGCTGGTCACGCCGCTGAGACTGCCGCCGTTGTTGGCGCGGGCCAAGCCGCCGATCGTGCCGCTGTTGTCCAGATAGCGCGCCGCTGTCACCGCACCGCCGGTCACGCCGAGGTTTTGAATATCCGTGCCGTTCTGGCTGCTGACGGTATCGCCGACGGCATTGCCCAATGTCGCGCCGTTTTGGTTCACCACGGTGTAAATCTTGCCGTTGACGTCGGCGCTCAGGCCCGCAACGCCAACGACCGAGGTACCGCCCGTCGCATTGCCATTGATGGTGCCGCTATTGGTCAGCACCGTGCCGGCACTGGCGCTGCCGCCGATGGTTTTGTTGGCCGCATTGGTCAAGGTGCCGGCGGTTGCCGTCGCGTCGCCGCTGATACCGCCAGTGTTGCTCAAATCGGTGCCGGCCGTGGCGCTACCGTTGATCGTGCCGTCGTTGGTCAAGCTAGTGCCGGCGCTGGCGTTGCCGGTGATGGTTTGGCTTGCCGCATTGCTCAGCGTTCCGGTGGTGGCGGTCGCGTCGCCGGTGATCGTACCGCTGTTGCTCAAGTTGCGCGACGCGGTGACTGTGCCGGTGATCGATCCCTGGTTGTTCAGATCGGTGGCGTTTTGGCTTTGGGCGCCGCCGTTGATACTGCCGCCCACGGCGTTGGTCAGGCTGGTCACGCCGCTGAGACTGCCGCCGTTGTTGGCGCGGGCCAGGCCGCCGATCGTGCCGCTGTTGTCCAGATAGCGCGCCGCTGTCACCGCGCCGCCGGTCACGCCGAGGTTTTGAATATCCGTGCCGTTCTGGCTGCTGACGGTATCGCCGACGGCATTGCCCAATGTCGCGCCGTTTTGGTTCACCACGGTGTAAATCTTGCCGTTGACGTCGGCGCTCAGGCCCGCGACGCCAACGACCGAGGTGCCGCCTGTCGCGTTGCCATTGATGGTGCCGCTGTTGGTCAGTACCGTGCCGGCGCTGGCGTCGCCGCTGATGTCGCTGGTGTTGGTCAAATCGGTACCGGCTGTCGCGGAACCGCTGAGCGTGCCGGCATTGCTTAAGGTCGTGCCGGCCGTCACGCTGTCGGCTTGCAGGTTGGTGTCGCTCCCGATTTGGATCGCGCCGCTGGCTCGGATGCTGTCGCTAGCGCCCGATTGATCGGCGCTGATTTCGCTGCCGACCCCGCTGATTTGCAGGTCGCCGGCTTGCACGTCCACGCTCAGCGCGCCGCCACCAGTTTTGGTCACGGCGCTACCGCCGCTTAGCACCAAGTTGCCGCTGCCAACCGTTACCGTCAGATTCCCCGCCCCGCCGCTACTGTCCTCTATCGCCGATCCGGCGGTCACGCCCAGGCTCGTGCCGCTGGTCACGGTCAAAGCGCCACTGCCGGCGCTCTTGCGGATCGCACCGACGCTGCTGGTGTCGCCCAGGTTCAGCGCGCCGCCGGACGAGACGGTGACCGTACCGGAGGTTTTGTTGACGGTGACCACGCCGGTACTGCTGCCGTTGCCGTCCAGGGTCAGTGCGCCGCCGGCTGTCACGCTTTGATCGGTGGACCCAGTCAGCGCGATCAGGCCTTGGTTGAGCAAGTTGCCGGTTGTCGCCACGGCGCTGCCGTTGATCGTACCGGTCGCGCTATTGGTCAGGTCGACGTCGGCCGTGGCGGAGCCGTTGATCATGCCGTCGTTGGTTAAACTGCCTGCCGTTGAGACCAGATTCCCAGAAAACTGTCCCTGGTTACTGATATCCACGTTTGCCGTCAAGGTTCGCAGGCCAGCACTTTGTAACAGTGACGCATTGCCTGACGCGGTGGCAACGTCAACAACCGCATCCTGAATTTGTAGTACACCGCTATTCGATTCGATTTTGGAGCCATCAGTCATACTCAGCGTCGTGCCGCTGGTCACGGTCAAATCGCCGCTGCCAGCGTTCTTAAGAATCGCTCCGACGTTGGTGTCGCCCAGGTTCAGCGCGCCGCCGGACGAGACGGTGACCGTACCGGAGGTTTTGTTGACGGTGACCACGCCGGTACTGCTGCCGTTGCCGTCCAGGGTCAGTGCGCCGCCGGCTGTCACGCTTTGATCGGTGGACCCAGTCAGCGCGATCAGGCCTTGGTTGAGCAAGTCTCCGGTTGTAGCCACGGCGCTGCCGTTGATCGTACCGGTCGCGCTGTTGGTCAGGTCGGTGCCGGCTGTGGCACTGCCACCGATCGTACCGGCGTTGGTCAGCACCGTGCCGGCGCTGGCGTTGCCGGCGATGGTTTGGCTTGCCGCATTGCTCAGCGTTCCGCTGGTAGCGGTCGCGTCGCCGGTGATCGTGCCGCTGTTGCTCAAGTTGCGCGACGCGGTGACTGTGCCGGTGATCGATCCCTGGTTGTTCAGATCGGTGGCGTTTTGGCTTTGGGCGCCGCCGTTGATACTGCCGCCCACGGCGTTGGTCAAGCTGGTCACGCCGCTGAGACTGCCGCCGTTATTGGCGCGGGCCAGGCCGCCGATCGTGCCGCTGTTGTCCAGATAGCGCGCCGCTGTCACCGCGCCGCCGGTCACGCCGAAGTTTTGAATATCCGTGCCGTTCTGGCTGCTGACGGTATCGCCGCCGGCGTCGCCCAATGTCCCGCCGAATTGGTTCACCACGGTGTAAATCTTGCCGTTGCCGTCGGCGGTCAGGCCCGCAACGCCGCCGGCCGAGGTGCCGCCTGTCGCGTTGCCGTCGATGGTGCCACTATTGGTCAGTACCGTGCCGGCGCTGGCGTTGCCGCCGATGTCGCCGGAGTTGGTCAGGTCGGTGCCGGCCGTGGCGGAACCGCTGAGCGTGCCGGCATTGCTTAAGGTCGTGCCGGCCGTCACGCTGTCGGCTTGCAGGTTGGTGCCGCTCCCGATTTGGATCGCACCGCTAGAACTGACAAGTGTCGCGCCTCCTCCCGTCAATGTCGTCGTCGATCCGTCTTGAATTAATAAATTCGTGCCTGAAATCGAAATAGTACCGGCACCGCCCGCTGTCACCGTCGAACCATTTAAAAGAACCTGGGAGCCTTGAATATCCACCGATCCTGAGGCGGTATTAATCGCACCGCCGCTAAGACTGACGCTTCCGGAGGGGGAAACACTCGACTTGACCCCTGCGCCGTCGGGATCAACACTGGTGAAACCGAACCCGGTAGGAGCGATGCTCAATGAACTAACATCCGTCGTGGCCAGACTAAATTCGCTAGATGAAAAACTAACCTGCGTGGCATTACCAACGTGAAACGATCCGGGCACGTTTATCGAAGCGCCCGCGCCAATCACTACTCCTTCGGGATTGAACAACCAAAAGTTAGCATTGGTCAGTTGATTGCCAAAACTAACAATACCGTTGATCGTGGATGCCCCATTAGTGCCGTCAAAATTTACGCGGGCAATAACGTTATCCACACTTGAACCGGCACCGCAATTGGCGCCGGAACAAACGAAACGCGCCTCATCGGTATTTGCGGGGAGATTGAACTTAGAAAAACTGAAGAACAGATTGGATCCGGATTTGACACCATCCGTTTCACCAGTAATGGTCGTCACGCCTGAGCTCGGCGTGAGGGTATGTCCGGCTCTCAGCGTCGAATCGACAACCACTTCCCCGACCGCGTAAGCATCCACGCCATACCACACCAGCGCTAGCCCAGCTACGAGACCCAAATCCGCGGGGTGCTTACGATGGATTGCCACAACGAAACACCTCATTGGGATTAAAAGTTGCCGGCGCCTCACCTAAGGTTTAATAAAAGTGTTGCGGAACCTTAGTTTTTCGGCTCGGGAATGCGGGTTTAACGCCCGGTCGGCAGAACTGACGCAAACACGGCATCCATCCCCAACCGAACCCTCTTTTATTAATTAGCTCACATTTTTGAAAAAAACTTTAGGTAACTTTATCCAAAAGCACGAATCCGGTCAATCTAAGTTATGTTTCCAAGACACGCATCAACCCACTTAAACAATGCATCCACTGGTGGCTATTTTCGCTTGGCGACTTCGTATTGAATCCGGACCCATATAATGCCTGGTACCTGCATCGCCGGGACTAACGAACCATCGCTATTGGCGATACTCTCGACATTTGGCAAGGCTTGCTCGCTGAAAACGGCGACGATGTTGTCGGTACCGACCGGGCCGGTGATTTCCAGCTTGAATTTGTCGGGCCGCGGCGGAATTCGGTATTCGGTGTCCGCCTTGACTTTGCCATTCTGGTATTGGTTGGGCAACAGCTCGCTGATTTCGCCGGTCGCACCGATGTAAGCCACGCGCAGATAGCCGGACTTGGCCGTATAGAGCGTCAGCTTCAGCTCCTCTCCAATCCGATACTGCGGTTTACTGGATGCCAAACTGAGAACGCCGTCGGCACTAACCGCCTGATGCTTCGGTTCTGCGGCCTTAACCGCCTCCGCTCTGACTTCGACAACATCGACGGCCGAACGGGTATGGCCGTCCATGACCGTCAACTCCACGCGGTAATCGCCGGCTTTGTCGGGAGTCAACTCGGGATGCGCTGTATCCGCATTTTGCAAAGAAACGGCACTGCCATCCGGCATTTGCGCCAGTTTCCAGGTATAAGTCAGCGGCTGCCCGTCGCCGGATCTGGAAGCACTAGCGTCAAGTTTGACGCTGTCGCCGACGGTCGCTTGCCGATCGGCGCCGGCATCGGCCGAAGGCGGCGCCGCAACCTGAGGCGGAGCGGCGATCTGCCAACGTTGGGCGTCGGAGGCGGGCAACGGTTCCGGCGACTGCCGGGTCAACCACCAATTGGCGAGTCCGCCCGCCAAAACCAAAGCGATCGCCACGCTGCCACCGACCAATTGCGGCGACCAACCTGCTTCCGGATCGAATTGTTCCAACCACTCTTCCAGCGCCTTGGGCCGACGCTCCTGCAGTATTTCGATGGTCGATTTCAACAATTGCCATTGGCGGCGATTCAGGCCCTTGACCGGTGCCGGCGCGAGCTTCTCCCCGCGTTGCTGCCCGATGAACACGGTAGACGCTGGTTTGCGGCCGTAGGGATGCCGGCCGGTTAATAATTCGTAAACCACTAACCCAAAAGCGTAGATGTCGTCGCGCGGATCGGCCTGGGCACCGTTCATCATCTCGAAACTGGCGTAGGGTGGCGTGTGCCCGCCTTCGACCCGGGCATTGAAAACCGTTGCGTCCGGATCGCCGCTTTGTTTGGTGCGGGTAGCGATGCCGAAATCCAGCACCTTGACGTCACCGCCCTCGGTGACGAACACGTTGGCCGGCTTGAAGTCGCTATGCACGATTCCCTTGCGATGCGCGTAGGCCAAGGCCTCGCCCATGCTCAATATCAACGGCCAGGCCCTCTTTAATGCAACACCACCGGACGCCGAGGCGTCGCGGATCAACTGGCTTAAAGACCGACCAGCCAGGTATTCCATGGACATGAACACGTGATCGCCGTCTCTATCGAAATCGTAGACCGTGATGATGTTGGGATGCGAGAGTTCCTGGGCCTTTTCGCATTCGCGCTGTAAACCTGCCACCAGCATTTCGTTCAGCGCCAGTGCGGGATTCAATACCTTGATCGCGACATAGGGGTTTTTCGACCTGGCTTCAACTTTGCGTCGATCAACGGCCTTGAACACCATACCCATACCGCCCTCGCCCAAACTTTGAATGAGCTCGAAACGGTCTTTCAGCAAATCGCCGATAGCCGGGGGGCGGGCGATTTGCTGAAACGCCGGAGGTAGCCTGTCGTTGGCGAGTTCGGTGGCCTCGTTGGCCAATACCGTGGCGTCGGAATTAGGCGCATCGGCGACTGGCACGCCCTGACCCGCGCTTGCGGTAAACAAGTGAGTTTTGTCGTCGTCTTCAGCAGGCGTCACGGACGCTCTCCGTCAACGGCTGTCATTTCGACCGGCACGGCATCAGTAGCGGGCAGATTGCTTACGCTCAAGTGAATTCTCTTCTCGTCCCGCCGAAATCGTGGCTATTGCTTACCCAGACTGACGATACGTACCCGTCGATTCGCCTCGGCGGTTGGATTTTTGGCGTCGGCCAATTCCTGTCTTCCGCGCCCTTCAATCTGAATCGCATTGCCGGCAACACCGAATTTATCGATCAAATACGCCTTAACCGCCTCCGCGCGCCGCCTCGACAATTCGATATTGAATTGATCACCCCCGACAACATCCGTATGACCTTCGATCCGATATTTGATCCCTTCCAGTTCGCCGGAAGCCAAGGCCTTACCGACCGGCTCCAACTGAGTCTTGGCCTGGGCATTCAGGGTCGCTGAGTTATAGTCGAACAAAATCTCCATCGAAATAGCCTTCTCGGCCACCGTCGTCGGTAACTGCACCTTACGACCGGTGGCTTTGTCGATATTGCTGATTTTCTTCAGCCCCCTGACATTCTCTAACTCGGACTCGGGTACGTCCTGGTAATCGTCGGCATCCGCCGGTGCCGGCTGCGCCGCCGGTTCCTTGAAATGTTCGATAATCTCGTTGGGATTGGGAGTAGCCTTACCGAAGTTTTTGTCTTCGGCCCAGACCTCGGTAGCCAGCAATCCGGCAATTACCGTTAAACCCAACCAACTGGCGTTATTGTTCATGGCCTTCCCCCTGCTTTCCAAAAAATGAGTATAAAACTATCACCGCTCGCGAAGCCACTCAACCGCAGTCATGCCCACTCGGCGACGACGACGGTAATATTGTCCCGACCCGTGCGATTTAGCGCGGCATTGATCAAGGCTTCCGCAACCGTTTGGCAGCTGGCACCGGCCAACATGTCGGCAATTTCATCGTCAGCCAGCTCCTTATCCAATCCGTCGCTACATAACAGATAGCGGTCACCGGCTTCGGCAACGAAGCGCAGTGTATCCAGTTCCAACTTGCTCTGACCGCCGACTGCCCGAGTAATTACGTTGGCGCCGACTTGCTGCAAGGCGTCTTCTCGGCTCATCAAACCGGTTTCCATCAATTCGTCCAATAATGTGTGGTCGCGGGTGACCTGCTCTATCCGGCCGGCCCGAAACCGGTACAAGCGGCTGTCCCCGGCCCAGACCGCCGCGCACTGGCGCCCCCTGGCCAGCAGCACTACCACGGTGGTACCGATCACCGCACCTTGCTGCAAACTTAGCGCAAAACGGCACAAATCGTCGTTGACCTTAATCAAACGACTACCGACCCAGGCAATTTCCGCATCCAAGTCGGCCAATTCAGGCATTTCCGCGAGACTGTCTACCAACAGGCGGCTAGCCAAATCGCCGGACTGGTGGCCGCCCATACCGTCGGCCACCACCCATAAACCCTGGCCTGGTCGACACAGCATCGCGTCCTCGTTGTGTTTACGCTTGTTGCCCACCACGGTAATCCCGTGAGAATTCCAAGCCAAACTCGGCACAACGCCGGATAACTCCGGCAGCGGTGGCAGCGGCGGCGGCTCCGAATTCACGCCACCGACGGCCTCGGAAACCGGCGGCGTCGCAAGACTGAAAACCTGGCACTGCCAAGCATTGCTGCGGCGCGGCGCGCCTTGTAGGAAACCAGCGTAGGCATCGAGTGGCGGCAAACCTTCGCAATACAAAAAATTCGGCCGGCCCTGTTGAGTGCCATGACAAGCCCATAGGCTGTAATTGCCCAAATAGCGGTCAAGCAACAACTGACTCAAGCGCGGGAACACGTTGCCCACCTGCGCCAATGAGTCCAGGTCGAAGCGAACCGCTTGCTTAGCGGAACCTACGCGTTCTCCCGGGGAATCCAGCGCGAACTGACCGGCCGACGCCGCATCGATCGCCAGAATCTCGCGATCAAAGCCATCCAGATCAAACTGTTCGGCCAAGCCGGCCAAAGCCGCCTCCTCCAAACGGGAAAACCAATCGGACTCCGGCAAAAACAAAGCTGAAACGGCATTGGCATCGACCGCCTGCGCCAAGGTCAGCGGATAATAACGCCCCACCCGGTCGACGCTGGGCATCATCACGCCGGCCCAAGCCGACGGCCCGCAAAGGCCGGGACTAAGTGTAAAGCGCCAAATCGGGCTGACCAGAAATAGCGAAAGCCACTGGTCGCCCAACATTTCCTGGCTGGCACGCAACGATCCTTGCAGCCATTGATCCCAGGGATCGATAAACTGTCTGGGCAAGCGCCGACTGACAAAATCACCCAGCGCCGGTACTTTGCCGAAAAAACCGACGCGGTGATTTTCCGGAACGCTCACAACGACTCCGGACAACGAAAAGTTTGGTACTCGCTGATGCCGAACGGGTTATTGACGCTAGCGGCACGCAGCTCGAAACGGGCGCTATAACCCTCCAATTGCACGGTCAAATTGAAGCGGTCCGGCAGACTAGTCGGCTCGATATTGAATTCGTCCAGCATCCGAAATAAAGCCCATGCCCCTTCCTTAGTCCGACTGACTTGCTTGCCGTCCAAGGCTTCGAACACGACCCGAACCCCGGCACTGTTGTTGGTGCCGGGCCATTGGAATTTGGTCAACTGCTCCGGACCATGGCGGTAAACCAGCTCCTGGCCTTCGACATTCAGCCGAAAAGTCCCGATCCGGTCGTCCAGGGTCAACGGTTTTAACTCGAATTGCACTTGCGGCACCGCCCCGCCGTTCGGGAAAAACGCGTCGCGAATTTTGGCGGCAATTTGGAATTGGCGGATGCTCGCCGGCGCCAAGCCCAGCGCGTTATCGGAGGCCAACTCCCGCCATTGCACCTGCGCGGTATCGACAAAGGCCTTCAGATTGGTGTTGAAAAATTGATCTACCACGCCGTTCGCGGCAAAGACCTTGCCGAAGTCGGCCATCAACACGTCTTGCGGAGTGTTTTTTGCGAACGGGTAGCGACCGGTCAATGCGGCTTTGCACGGCAAACTGACCGAAGTCTTCAACAAATCGTTCAACTGGCCCTTGGCGCCCGTCTTGATTTGCTGGCCGCCAGTCGCGGTCAATGCGTTCAACGACGCGGCGATCGGACCTGGCAAACGCGCGAACTCCATTTTGGCGGCTTGGATGGGATCGATGCCGCCGCCGGCGGCTTTGGCGGCCTCGGTGGACAGTGCCTGGCCTCCGGCATTACTGGCCGCGCCGATCTGCATCAGATAGTCGTGCAAATTCTTCAGACTGGTCAGGGTAGATGCTATCGGCGCAGGCCTATCGGCCGCGCCACGCACTTGTAAGTTGAAGGGCTCGAAATAAGCCTCCAAAGCTTTAACCGGATCAATACCGCTGTCGCCTTGCTTGGCCATGGCAAGCAACTTTTGGGTTGCCGCTTCCGGAACGGCTAACCCGCCGCCGGCCGCTTTGGTCAAACTATCCGCCAGATTGGCCGACAGCTTGCTCAACGAGGTATTTTTCTCGACCAACTCCAGCAGCAGTTTTAACGGCGAATCGGGTCGGGACAGCAGATCCAAGGTATCGACCAGTTGCGTCGTGCTCGGTTGCGGTCGAAACTTGACCGCCGTCAGCACGCCATCCCACATCTTTTGATAATCGGCCAGATACAGGCGTTTGAAGTCGCCGTACAGGCGATCCAATTCCAACACCGTATCGGTGGCACTGACACCCAGCACCCAATTTTGCGAGGCGGCTTCCTTGACGTAATCCATGCCTTTCTTTAAAAACCAGTCAGTATAGCCGTACCCGGTAAACAAACCGGGCACAATCAGACTATCCAGGCCCTTGCCATTGGCGGCGGAAAATACGCGATCGCCGTTCGGCGCCAATTGGCCGGCCAATATGACATCGTGATCGTGATCGAATAGGGCTTCGCTTTTGAAGCGGCTATAAACTTGGTTGACCAGCGGCACCTGGGTTAGTTTGTTACGAACCGACGTGACGAAGCTGTTATCAATCGGCGCCGAATCCAAGTCGAGCGCCAGTAAATTGTCCAAGTGAGTCAGCAACTGGGCCTGCGTTTCGGGGTCCGTGGAAAACTGATGCTCCCAATCCAGCTTAACCCAGGGTTGCGCGACCTTGATATCCATGCGCTTCGGATCGCCGAACATCAGGTATACGCGCAACAACTGATATAACACATCCAGATTAGCGCCTTCGTCGCCCTGCATACGTTCCTTTAAGCGCACGACAACTAACGGCAAGAAGTTATCCCTAAGCAGTTTTTCGTAGGCCACATTGACACCGGCTTCGATCTTGTCGCCCTGGTAGAGGCCGCCCCCCCCACTCCAACCCACTTGGCGATAAACCTCTCGTGCATCGGTAAGAGCATTGAGTTTGGGCAACAACGCGATAAATCCGCTGCGGGTGTCCGTGCCGACCGCATTGCTGGCGCGAAACGCGGCTACATGTTTCTCGACTTCAGCCAGCGCCAGTTTATTTGCGGTCAGACTAACAAACCAGCAAACCACGGCAATAGCGACGACGCCCGCCGTGGCGGCGTAAGCGCCAAGCGACAACAATCGATAGCGGCGTTCGATCTTCGGATCGACACCCACCAAATCGGCTTCCGGGAATACGACCTGTTTGAGCAATTTGCCGAGAAAGAAACTCTTGCCGCGTCCGCTCATCATCGGCACGGCCTGACGTTCCAAGCGAAAGCTGCTCGCCAAGGCTGACAACACCCGGTCGATAGGCGTGCCTTCTTGAGTACCGCTACTGAAATAAACCCCGCGTAGTAAAAACGGCTCCTCGTATCGGCTAACCGCAAACGTGGTTTCGAGAAATTGCAAAGCTGACGATTTCAACAACATCATTTGCTGCGGAAAATCGAATATCGCCGCACGGCGTTGTAGGTCGCGCTCTTCTTGCATGCGCTTCAGGCGGCGCTGCAGCAAGCGGTCCACCAATTCGTCGTACGCGAGCCGAAATTGATCGAGGTGCTGCGGCAGGTCTTGAACGCCCGCTCCCGGCGCAAAAGTTTCACCCCATACCTGTCCACGCCCGTCCTCGCTCAGATTGGCATAAAAGTCGGTAAACCCGGCCAGCAAATCAGTTTTGGTGAACAATACATAAACGGGCAACTGCACGCCCAATTGGCCGTTTAGTTCCATGATACGCTGGCGCACAGCCGTGGCATGCTGGCGAATTTCTTCCTCGGTTTGCCGCATTAAATCGCCGACGCTGACGGCGACGAAAACCCCGTTTAACGGCCTACGCGGCCGGTATTTTTTTAACAACTGCAAAAAGCCGTGCCAAGCCGATGCATCGACCTGCTGATGGCTATCTTGGGTTGTGTATCGACCGGCGGTATCTAACAGCACTGCTTCGTCGCTAAACCACCAATCACAATCTCGGGTCCCGCTGACGCCTTTAATCGCATGTTTGCCCAAGCGCTCGGCCAGAGGAAAATGCAAGCCGGAGTTGATTAGTGCGGTAGTTTTACCGGAGCCCGGCGCACCGATGATGGCGTACCAGGGTAGCTCGTACAAATACTGGCTACCGCGCGATTTACCGGTCGGCGTTTTTAATAGCTGTAGGGCATCCTCAAAACCGCGCCGCAGCACGTCCAATTCCGCTTCGCTGGCGGAAGCCGCGTCGTTGGCATCGGCCGTCGCTAAGTCCGCGATCAGTTTTTTCTCGCGGTTGGTCGAGAGTACCTTATGCAGCATACGATATGCCAACCAGACAGCGACCAAAATCCCTATCGCCAACCAGCGAGCCCATTCGGACTCCAACGGAACTGCTCCGGCTATCGCAATCAACGGACCGATAAACCAGATCAGCAGCGCAACGGCAAGCACGCCAAGCAGTTCCAGCACCCATTTTGTTTTCAAGAAAACCATAATCCGTCCCACGCGGCTATCTCACTTCACCAAAATATCGACACGACGATTGAACGCCCGGTGTTCCGGGCTATCGTTAGGCTCCAGCGGCTCTCCGTCAGCCCGGCCTTCGGCTCGGGCAGTGCCTGCCAATTGGGCCGACTGTTGCAAAATAGTCAATACGTTTTTTGCCCTAGCGGTGGACAGACTCCAATTGGACGGGAATTTGGCCGACACAATGGGCTTATCATCGGTGTGGCCGGTTACTAATATACTCTCCTGACCATTTTCCAGCTCCTTGGCGATTTTCTTGAGCATTGGCAGAAACTCGGGTTTCACCTGATCGCTACCGGATGGAAACGAATTACGGACGCGAATGACGCTATCATCGACAACTTCTACCATATTCGCGGCGATTTCGTCCTTCAGCAGCGGCTTGAACCTCTCCAGATGCGGCACGGCTTTTACTTGCGTTTGAGCAGATTGCGCCGCGGACGTATCAACGGTAGTTTGGGCTGGCGCGGCGGTCAACGTTAATAAATCTCGGTATACCGGGTCTGAAGTCGAATTGATCCAATAGGCAAACCCTAGATAGCACAGTATCAGCAAACCCGCCGCCACCGCTCCGAATATCCAGAGGGGAACCTGCTTCATCAAGTTGCTTTTTCCAGTATTTTGGCCGCGCCAGCGTGGCGACAACTCCGGTTCAAAGTCGCCCCGAACTCGTTGGATGAGCTGATATAACTCCAAGCGCTGGCGCTCTATATCGTTTAAACCATTCGGAATAACTCGGTATTTCCCTTCGAACCCAAAACTCATTAATACATAGCAAAACTCCAATAATGACAAGCTTTGCGCCGGCTGCTTGACCAGATAATCGACGATTTGAAAAAAACGCTCTCCACCCCAGGCCTCCTTATGAAACACGATTAACAAGCTCTGGTGCCCCCAGTTACTTTGACTGCCCCAAGGGGTGTTTTGAATGATTTCATCCAGAAACGTACATAAACAATAGCTGGCCATTCGGCCTTGTTCAGTCGGAATGCCGGCGGCCAAGGTGCGGTTTTCGAACTCGCGCACCTCCTTTCCCAATTTTTGCTTGAGTTCATCAACCGCAGGGTAGCTTACCGTTTGTTTCAATCTGGACGCTAGTGACAACAAGCCCGCAGCCAAATCGACCAAGGAGCCGGATTGCCTAAACGGCAAGGCCTCTATCAAGTTGACAGGCGCCTGAATATTTAGGGGGGGCTGAATCTGAGCGGCTGGCCGGCTGGCGCCGACATCCGGTGATCGCCCGCCAGGCATGGGCCGAAGTACGGTTTTGTCGTCGTCACCGAAAGGTCCACCTTGCACCATAATCATCACCCTTTTTTGATGGCCCAAAATTCCAATTCCAAGCCTGGAAAATTACCGCCGATATGGAAAGCGAAACCACCTGAATCCGCCATCTTCTTCCAGTACGGACTATGTTTGTCGAGTTCGAAATATGAATAGCCGGCGTGATAGGGCAGCTGTCTTGGGGCGACCGGTAGTGGGTGAATAGAGATTCCAGGTAGCGCCGCTGTCACTAGTTGAGTGATTTCTTCGACGGGACCTATTTTGACTTGTGGCGGAAAGTGAGTACGTAGCATTTCCGACGAAATCTGCGCGCCTGCCGCCAACACGTATATCGCACTATCCAACAGTTTGACGTCTGGACGACCGGAGTAGTAAACGGATTGACTATGTTTGTTTAGCGGAATCTGGATGGCGTTCTGCTCAAGCACCATACTCAGTAACCGACGTAATTCTTCGATCAACGGAATGAAGCTTAACCGTAAATCGTCATGCTGGTAGTCCGGCATTTTCGCCGGACGCTTGTTCTGCCTGTAAAAAGTTGAGAGGTCTCCCATGATTTGCAAGCTTAGACTAAACATGCTTTCCGGGTGGAGACTCGTTTCGTTGGCTAAGTGCTGAAGCAGCGGTTGGTAGCGATTGATGGTTTGCAGCAACATGAAATCGGCGACTTCCGCAACCCCGGCACCTTGCGATGCGCCGGATACTCGCGAGGCCAAAGCTTCCCCACGAGTGTGTAACAAACCATTCAGTTCTCGTAAAAAGCCGGATAATAAGCCGCACGCACCCGCCTTTAAAACAGGGGGTATATAGTTTTCATCCAGTAGCACAGTTTTATCCGCGCGAACTTCAATTATTCGAGCAACGCCCAAACACAAAAAACCCGAGCGCTCCTCGCTTTCCAACATTAAGCGCGGGCGAATAACCCCAATTTGAACCGGGTAGCGTCCATCATTCCCAGCATTGCTATCTCTCACATCCCTAGTTGCTATCCGGTAACGAGCCAATGAATCGGGCGTATACTCGTCATCGGTTTCCGCAGCTTCTGACCGACGCATAGGCAAGGCTAAATAGACCCTTTCGTCAGTAGTCCCTGATGGTATATCCAGTGGTAACGGTAATTCGTCTTCCGTAGGCAGATTATATGGTGTACCGTCTTGGAAGATTCCCCTTGCCCTTAACAGGCAGATTTTTCCAATCGCCAATGATCCGTGATCAATTTCCAGGGCAGAATAACCCCAATCGAATGCACGAATGCCATGACAGCGTCCGTCTATCCGCGCTTCCAAATAGCGATCATGCTGCTGGAAATGTTGCGGGCGAAGAAACATACCCTCGGACCAAACGATCCTGTTGTTATTAGACATATTTAGTCAAACATTTTGCTAGTTACAGGGAAGTCGTTTAGCGCTCCGCTCCCGGCCTTTTACCGGCGCATGAGCAATTTCATTTGCATTTCATACGCGTTAGCGAATTCTTCACCGAAGAAATCCTCTTGTGCCGATTTTGTCAAATGCGGATAGGCTTCGCAGTATTGATCCCAACATTTCGCTTTCTTTTGAAACACGATACCTTCACCGAGTGACTTTTCGAATAAATCTGGATCGAAACGTTTTAATATCGCGACAAGCGATGCCTGTATTCCGGCAGTCATGGCCATTTGATGCGAACTAATGTCGTTATACGCCTCATCCACCGCTGATTTCGGGTCGATAAACGCTGGATTTCCAGGCATTAACATTAGTTTCAGCACGCTTTCGACATCCGGGTTAAATTTTAACGGGTTGTTGTCGAATGATTTGATAGTCGTCACCGAAACTCTGAATTCGCTTTTCATTTCTGCCCGGGCCCTTAACACGTCCATAAGGCCTACAGTTAAACTCCGGAATAATATCCCAGCTGTCCGCATAACCTCGGGCCATTGCTCGGGCGTTGAAAACGCCGCTTCGTGCACACCTGCGCCTTCCAAAAAACATGAGAGTAGGTGTTTCGTGTCAGTTGCCGTTCCGTATACAGCATCTTCATCTGCAGACTTTGCTACGGTAAACGGTTTTGGAGCCTCGGGGAAAGAAGGCGAAGGTTGCGCGACACTGGATTTCGGTGCCTCTACCTCAAACTGCTTAATCTCAGGTATCTCCCTTGGTGCGTCAATACAGAAATCAGGGGCACTCTGAAAGGGTGATAGTTCCGATTCGTCACTACTTTTTGCCAGCGCATCGAGTCCCTTCAATAAATCTCCAATATCCTTAGGCGCATCTCCAACACTTAATGCCGGAGGAGGTGTAAAGCTATCATTAAAGGTAGAAGATATTAGCTCTTCGGCGAACGCATTTTTTTGAAACGGAGCAATGTCATCTTGCACTGCGGCAAACGGAGAATTATCCGCACTGAAAGGGCCCGGCATTGAAAACTCAAACGCTCCGCTTGTGTTTTCAGTTACCGGCGAAGTAATTGGCTCGCTAACTCGATAGTTAGCGATAAGCTCGTACTCACCGATACGTATTAAGGAATTATCAGGCAATAAGTGTAATTCATTATTTAACGTTAGTCCCTCATTGACCAAGTGTGTGCCATTTTTACTGGCATCTTGGATATAAAAGCAGTTGGCTTGAAAAGAGATATTCGCGTGGTGACCGGATATAAAGCTCTCTGGATCAACCAAGACTAACGTATTTCCCGGCTTTCTGCCTATCGTCCCGCCTTTCTCATCGAATTCCGCGTTCAGCGGTTGAGCAATAGGCACCCCTTTATAAGTCAGCACTTGCAGAGTGAGGTTCATAAAGTTTGCGTTTACCTAACTTTGACAAAATATCCAAATTGTGAACGACGGCTTGCTTCGAAACATAGCCGAAGGTTTGTTCTTCATTTTTCTGCGTCGTAAAGTGTAGTGCACATTTTATCCCCTGTGCGATACGTATTAACCAGATACAAGCTTGGCTACTGAGTTATCGGCAAATCTTATTTTTGCGGATTACTCTCTTCGGTGCTGGTCACCTGATTCGACATACATTCAACTATGCTCTCGGTGTAATTTGAATGTGCATCCGCAAGTTTTTTTGGATCACCAAAGTCGCTTCTCAATTCCGATAGCGTTTTTTTAGGATCAGGAGATTTATTCAAGCTCAACATTTTTGTGTAATTTTTGTAGGCTACTCGACGTACTGGATCTAATAAGAACAATCCAGGCATATTGCTTGACGTTGAAGCTACTACGCAATTAGTCATAATCTCCGGTGATATTCTGTAATCCTGTATGTCCTTATCTGCTTTCATTTGTTCTAATACGGCTAGTTTATAGTCTTCTTTTTCCGAACATCCTGCCAAGATAGTTACTGACAGTACAATTAATAAGATTTTTTTCATGCCTTGCTCTTAAATAATCCTGTTACAACCTCAATCCGTGCTACACATTTAAGCCTTGGGCATTGCGTTGCCTGGCAAATTAAATACACAGATTAAAAAAAAACCCCCGCTATTTTTCAATAGCGAGGGCTTTCAATCCTCTAAGCTTTTACGCTTAGACTTTCATTAATTAGATGAAAGTCGGGATCAGCGGAGCGTCAATAGTTACCAATTGACGGCTGCCGTTAGCATCCCAGAAGAACAACAGACCAGCGAAGCGGCTGTCTGGATCGTAGATCAAGTCGGCCAGACGGTATACTTCCCAAGCAGCGTCAGAAGCTGTAACTTCGACAGTGCGGGTTTCGCCTGGAGCCAGAGGGCTGTTATCGCTAACAGTCAGACCTTCTTCAGCCAACAAGTCGTCAGGATAAGCTGTATCGTCTTCATGAACCGCAGGATCCAGGAAGCGAACACCCGCTGTGTTGAACTCGCCCAAACGAACAGGAGAATCACCGTTGTTGGTGATAGTCAAGGTCATTTGCATCGCACGACCAGGTACACGGTAAGAAGCGTCATCAACTTTTACAGAAACAGTAGCTTCTGGCATTTGATAAGTTTTCATACCACGCAACAAACCAGCTTGCAGCGGAGTTGTTACAGGGTATTTTTCGTTGGTTGTGCCCATTGAGGCGGCAACGATAACCATAGTACCAACTGCGAACAGCATACCAACTTTTTTGTCACCAGCTGAGATCAAAGAATCTGCTTTGCCGGTGCTTACAGCGATATGACGTGGAACGAACAGAGGACGTTTGATCCAGAACAGCAACCAAGCGAACGCAATTACGAACCATACTGCGTGCCAGAAATAGACGTTATCCAGAGCGTAGTGTTCCAGGTCTATGGTTTGACCGGTCAGAGTGGTAACAGGGTTTACGAATTCTTTCATTGAACCGGTAATGGTTACCCATTTACCAGGACCGATGATAGGACCACCGCCTTGTACGTTCATCATGGAATGAACGTGCCAGTCACCAGGACGACGAGCTTTCAGCAGAACTTTAAATTCGTATACTTCACCCAATTCCAAGGAAACTGAACGAGGAACCAGTTGGCCACCAATCCAAGAACCAGCACGGATAAATACTGGACCAGGAATACCAACGTTCAAGAACGAAACTTCTGGTTTATCAACGGTTTCAGGCCAGCCTGCGAATACCAGGAACTTACCAGAAATGGTCATCGTTTCGTTAACGGGTACTTCTTCTTTTGACCAGTTCAAGTCAAACCAGTGAATAGTCCGCATCCGCATAAACGCAGCCTGTGACTTTTCACCATGAGCAGATGCCGTTGGAGCGTAAAACATCGCTGCTGTCATTGCGACCAACAGTGCGACAAAGGACAGTTTTGCAACTTTGTCTTTTATTATTTTCATATTTCCTCCTCTATCACTAGAGAATTTAAATTAAGACTTTCTGGCAATCTATATGCAATTAAATTGCCAGCTTCATTTTTATCGAACCGTTCTAATTAAGAAGCGTCGTCAGCGATGAAATCGGTTTTAGCAAACCATCTGCCGAAGAAATGCCACAAGAAGTAGATGATGATAGAAACGAAACCGGAGAAGAACGCTGATACAGGAGCAACGTCTTTACCGAAAGTTCTTAAAGTACCTTTCTCAACCATCCGGATGTACTCAGGAGTACCGGTACGAACATAGTGATAACCTTGCAAGTCAGCCAAAGTCATCATCATACCGTTGTACTCTACAGGAACGTGCAGAGGTGCGATTACTGGCCAGTTACCTGGGTAGAACAACAGACCATAAGCAAGGCCACCAACTACCGCAGTCAAAGTCATGCTGTTGCCCAACATCAGGATTGTATCCAGCACGATTGCGCCAGGAATCAGGTTTGAAGGGAAGCAGATATTGACTGGGAAGTATGTCCAACCCCAGAAGTTCATGTAACGGTTAATCCACTCACCAATCATCAGAGCAACAACAGACAGAGTTGCGCCGACTGGCAAACGGTATCTCCACCACAAGCATGCTTGAACAGCCGCAGGGAAAGTAATAGAAACGATAGGCGCCACGGTTACCCACAGACGTCTATCTTTCCAGTCGGTCCAGAAGTCCCAGTCACCACCGGTCAACATGTAGTGAATGTGATAACCGCCCAGAACCGCTGTGAACAGTGTAAAAAGAATCATCCAGTCAAACGTACGGGAAACTTGTACCGCTTCCGCACGAGAACGTACAGCTGATTGAGATGCGCTCATTAGCTTACCTCCTAAAGAATTAAAATTATATTTTTTACCACTCTCTTATCCTGCTCCGACCAATGGCGGACCGGAGCAAGAAAGGAGATAGTTTTTACTTTTAAAAGCCTGAATTAAGCCAGGTCTTTTTTCAGCAATTTGGTAATTGCCATTACTTCGGTGTTCACAACACCCATTACAGCCAGAGCAGCCCAACCAAAGAATACGAAACCGTAGTGCAAAGGTGCAACGAACAACTCTTCCATAAACCAGAATGTGTGACCCCATTCATTCAAACCAACGTTTGGCAGAATCATGAATGGACCGATAACTGCGATCAAATACATCAGGTGCAAACCTTCTTGATAGGTAGGCAGTCTGGTTTTTGCGTACATGAAAGAAGCAGAACCAGTAATGATGTAGATTGGGTAAGACAGATAGAACTCGATGATGTGACTTGGGGTAAAGTCGGTATCACGAACGATGGTTTGGTGCCATGTGCCGTCTTGCTCGGTAAAGTAAGAAGCACCCCAGTAGATTGCCCAACCGTAGCAAACCAACCAAGTCCAGTGAGTAAAGTGACGACGCAACTCTTCACGTGGAGTGATCGACATTACTTTACGGTCACGAGTTTTCCAGATATAGCCGTTGATACCTGCGAACAGGATAACTTCGACTACGATCTCGATGTACAGCATATTCATCCAGTATGTTTCGAACTCAGGCGCGAATGAGTCCAGACCAGCTGACCAGCCGTAAACGCCTTCGTACCAACGAATGAATGAATAAAAACCCAAGTACAGTGCGATGCCTGCCCACAGGTTTTTTTGATTTAAAAGCGGTGCTTCCGCAGCATCAGCCTTAACTGATTCAGTTGTAGCAGCCATTTCTACCTCCTAAAAGATTGTCTAAATCCCCGATCATATCGGGAGTTCTTTGTTTTTCCTGAATTCAAGCCTTCTAAATTAAGAAGACACCCCCTCCCTTGAGGTGCGAGGCAGTCTACCATCTTGCAAATCCTTGTCAAGTCAATTCATCGTTTCCTACAATAAGTGCTTGCGCCCGCCTAAGCAGCATATTACGTTCAGCCATATCGTTAAATCTGGTTTAGCTCTCCGACCATAAATTTGGATACTTAACGCATCGCTCTGTTGGCGAATTGGCAAATGAAAACGCCCAGTTGGCAGGGGTTAGACCGCTTCTAGAGTCCATACAGCATTACATACATGAAATCGCTCTTATTCTGGTATTCTTGGCATGTGGTCGATGGAAATCGCAAGAAAAGCATTTTAGGCCGGCAGATGGAGATTATTTCAGTCTTTTTGGATCTGGCTTGAATTCGCTTGTTGTTGTGCCATCTGCGCGTCTTAACGAAGCATTCCCAACCGAATACCTAGCCACACCTTATAAAAATCTAGTAGCGCGGCTTGAAGCTTATTTCACCTTGCGCTCAAGGGCGTTGGAACGAGCGATGGGCTATCGTTCAGAATAAGTCGCCAAATAGACAGTTACTAATCGAGCAAGACAAAAAAAGCCCGCCTATTAGATTAATAAGCGGGCTTTTGGTATAGGCGCTTGGCGATGACCTACTTTCACATGGCAACCTGCCACACTATCATCGGCGCTAAGCGGTTTCACTTCCGAGTTCGGGATGGGATCGGGTGGTTCACGCTTGCTATGTTCACCAAGCAAACTGGTTAAGTCGGTTGTTGACCAACTGTCATGCAACAGGTCGGTTAAGCCGTTTGGCTTAGCCTTCAGGCATTATTTAATCTAACCACAGCTTGTGCGGACATTCGCGCTTACGTGGTTTTGCCTTTGACCTGCTTTTCATGGAAATCTGTATCGAGTTCGTTCTCTTGCGTTGTTTTCAGCGATTGTCTTAGACAACCCAAACGCATTGGGTGTTATATGGTCAAGCCTCACGGGCAATTAGTACACGTTAGCTACGCCCATTACTGGACTTCCACACCGTGCCTATCAACGTTGTCGTCTCCAACGGCCCTTCAGGGGACTTAAAGTCCCAGTGAGATCTCATCTTGGGAGGGGCTTCCCGCTTAGATGCTTTCAGCGGTTATCCTGTCCGAACGTGGCTACCCAGCAATGCCCTTGGCAGGACAACTGGAACACCAGAGGTTCGTCCACTTCGGTCCTCTCGTACTAGAAGCAGCTTCCCTCAAATCTCAAACGCCCACGGCAGATAGGGACCGAACTGTCTCACGACGTTCTGAACCCAGCTCGCGTACCACTTTAAATGGCGAACAGCCATACCCTTGGGACCTGCTTCAGCCCCAGGATGTGATGAGCCGACATCGAGGTGCCAAACACCGCCGTCGATATGAACTCTTGGGCGGTATCAGCCTGTTATCCCCGGCGTACCTTTTATCCGTTGAGCGATGGCCCTTCCATACAGAACCACCGGATCACTAAGACCTACTTTCGTACCTGCTCGACTTGTCCGTCTCGCAGTCAAGCACCCTTATGCCTTTGCACTCATTGCCTGATTTCCGACCAGGCTGAGGGTACCTTCGTGCTCCTCCGTTACTCTTTGGGAGGAGACCGCCCCAGTCAAACTACCCACCAGACACTGTCCCTAATCCAGATAATGGATCGAGGTTAGAACTCCAAACATACCAGGGTGGTATTTCAAGGTTGGCTCCACAAGAACTGGCGTTCCTGCTTCAAAGCCTCCCACCTATCCTACACAAGTAGGTTCAAAGTCCAGTGTCAAGCTATAGTAAAGGTGCACGGGGTCTTTCCGTCTAGCCGCGGGTACACTGCATCTTCACAGCGATTTCAATTTCACTGAGTCCCAGGTGGAGACAGTGTGGCCATCGTTACGCCATTCGTGCAGGTCGGAACTTACCCGACAAGGAATTTCGCTACCTTAGGACCGTTATAGTTACGGCCGCCGTTTACTGGGGCTTCGATCAAGAGCTTCGCTTACGCTAACCCCATCAATTAACCTTCCAGCACCGGGCAGGCGTCACACCCTATACGTCCACTTTCGTGTTTGCAGAGTGCTATGTTTTTGCTAAACAGTCGCAGCCACCGATTTTTTGCAACCGCCTTACGCTCCATCCGCGAGGGACTTCACTTATCAACGGCATACCTTCTCCCGAAGTTACGGTATCATTTTGCCTAGTTCCTTCACCTGGGTTCTCTCAAGCGCCTTAGAATTTTCATCCCACCCACCTGTGTCGGTTTAGGGTACGGCCACTTGTAACCTGAAGCTTAGAGGTTTTTCCTGGAAGCAGGGCATCTATCACTTCGCGTTTCTTTCGAGACACTCGTCATCACGCCTCAGCATATAGCATCCCGGATTTGCCTAAGATGCCTGCCTACACGCTTAAACGGCCACTTCCAACCGACCGCTGATATAGCCTTCTCCGTCACCCCATCGCAGTTACAACTGGTACAGGAATATTAACCTGTTTTCCATCGACTACGCCTTTCGGCCTCGCCTTAGGTGCCGACTAACCCTGCGTCGATTAACGTTGCGCAGGAAACCTTGGGTTTACGGCGAGGGGGTTTTTCACCCCCTTTATCGTTACTTATGTCAGCATTCGCACTTCCGATACCTCCAGCCGACTTCTCAATCGACCTTCGCAGGCGTACGGAACGCTCCTCTACCACTCACGCAAAGCGTGAATCCGTAGCTTCGGTACATAGCTTAGCCCCGGTAAATCTTCCGCGCAGACCGACTCGACCAGTGAGCTATTACGCTTTCTTTAAAGGATGGCTGCTTCTAAGCCAACCTCCTGGCTGTCTGTGCCTTTCCACATCGTTTCCCACTGAGCTATGATTTGGGGACCTTAGCTGACGGTCTGGGCTGTTTCCCTTTTCACGACGGACCTTATCACCCGCCGTGTGTCTCCCGTGCTGACACTTGCTGGTATTCGGAGTTTGCATCGGGTTGGTAAGTCGGGATGACCCCCTAGCCGAAACAGTGCTCTACCCCCAGCAGTGATACACGAGGCGCTACCTAAATAGCTTTCGAGGAGAACCAGCTATCTCCGAGCTTGATTAGCCTTTCACTCCGATCCACAACTCATCCCCTACCTTTTCAACGGGAGTGGGTTCGGTCCTCCAGTGTGTGTTACCACACCTTCAACCTGGTCATGGATAGATCGCCCGGTTTCGGGTCTACACCTTGCGACTCAACGCCCTATTAAGACTCGGTTTCCCTACGCCTCCCCTATTCGGTTAAGCTTGCCACAAAATGTAAGTCGCTGACCCATTATACAAAAGGTACGCAGTCACCCCACGAAGGGGCTCCCACTGCTTGTACGCATACGGTTTCAGGTTCTATTTCACTCCGCTCTCCGCGGTTCTTTTCGCCTTTCCCTCACGGTACTGGTTCACTATCGGTCAGTAAGGAGTATTTAGCCTTGGAGGATGGTCCCCCCATATTCAGTCAACGTTTCACGTGCGCCGACCTACTCGATTTCACTAAAAAAAGGTTTTCGTGTACGGGGCTATCACCCTGTATCGCCGGACTTTCCAGACCGTTCCACTAACCTTATCCTAGCTTAAGGGCTAGTCCCCGTTCGCTCGCCACTACTTAGGGAATCTCGGTTGATTTCTTTTCCTCCGGGTACTTAGATGTTTCAGTTCTCCGGGTTCGCTTCAGTGAGCTATGTATTCACTCAAAGATGACGAGGTTATCCTCGCCGGGTTTCCCCATTCAGACATCGCCGGATCACAGGTTGTTTGCCACCTCCCCGACGCTTTTCGCAGGCTACCACGTCTTTCATCGCCTCTTACTGCCTAGGCATCCACCGTATGCGCTTATTCACTTGACCATATAACCCGAATACGTCTGTATTAAGGTTTTTAGTCGCTGACATGTTCGCTGATGTTGCTTGAGAACGTTTTACGGAGGTTTTGGGCCGCTTTCTTTCGAAAGCCGCTGGCTACCGCCCGCAACTCGTTTTTAAGTATTGATCGTTAGCCGATCAAGACTTAGGTTACAGATTTCCATATTGTTAAAGAGCGTATTGATACGAATATCAATGCTATCGAGCCTTGGGTTATTAACCGAAAAGCTGTATAGCGTTGATGTTGATATCTTGGCTTAAGATCGACGTCACGTGATGGTGGAGCCAGGGAGGATCGAACTCCCGACCTCCTGCGTGCAAGGCAGGCGCTCTCCCAGCTGAGCTATGGCCCCGAATAGATTCAGACTTTCGCCTTTTCGTTAGTTGGTGGGTCTGGGAGGATTTGAACCTCCGACCTCACCCTTATCAGGGGTGCGCTCTAACCAACTGAGCTACAGACCCAGGTGCGTCTTTCAATCGAAATAATTTGTTGTGAGTACGTGTGACAGTGTTCTGTCTTTGTAAGGAGGTGATCCAGCCCCAGGTTCCCCTAGGGCTACCTTGTTACGACTTCACCCCAGTCATGAATCACAAAGTGGTAAGCGCCCTCCCGAAGGTTAAACTACCTACTTCTTTTGCAACCCACTCCCATGGTGTGACGGGCGGTGTGTACAAGGCCCGGGAACGTATTCACCGCGGCATTCTGATCCGCGATTACTAGCGATTCCGACTTCATGCAGTCGAGTTGCAGACTGCAATCCGGACTAGGATCGGCTTTTTGGGATTTGCTGGCTCTCGCGAGTTTGCTGCCCTCTGTACCGACCATTGTAGCACGTGTGTAGCCCTACCCATAAGGGCCATGATGACTTGACGTCGTCCCCACCTTCCTCCGGTTTATCACCGGCAGTCTCCCTAGAGTTCCCGACTTGACTCGCTGGCAACTAAGGATAAGGGTTGCGCTCGTTACGGGACTTAACCCAACATTTCACAACACGAGCTGACGACAGCCATGCAGCACCTGTCTCTCGGTTCCCGAAGGCACCAAGTCATCTCTGACAAGTTCCGAGGATGTCAAGGGTAGGTAAGGTTCTTCGCGTTGCATCGAATTAAACCACATGCTCCACCGCTTGTGCGGGCCCCCGTCAATTCATTTGAGTTTTAGCCTTGCGGCCGTACTCCCCAGGCGGTCAACTTAATACGTTAGCTCCACTACTAAGTTCTTTAAGAACCCAACAGTTAGTTGACATCGTTTACGGCGTGGACTACCAGGGTATCTAATCCTGTTTGCTACCCACGCTTTCGTACCTCAGCGTCAGTTTGAGTCCAGAGAGCCGCCTTCGCCACTGGTGTTCCTTCAGATCTCTACGCATTTCACCGCTACACCTGAAATTCCACTCTCCTCTACTCAACTCTAGTCTTCCAGTATCAAATGCAGTTCCCAGGTTAAGCCCAGGGCTTTCACATCTGACTTAAAAAACCGCCTACGCACGCTTTACGCCCAGTAATTCCGATTAACGCTTGCACCCTCCGTATTACCGCGGCTGCTGGCACGGAGTTAGCCGGTGCTTCTTGTATAGGTAATGTCAGTCTATCGGGTATTAACCGATAGGTATTCCTTCCTATTGAAAGTGCTTTACAACCCTCAGGCCTTCTTCACACACGCGGTATTGCTGGATCAGGCTTTCGCCCATTGTCCAATATTCCCCACTGCTGCCTCCCGTAGGAGTCTGGGCCGTGTCTCAGTCCCAGTGTGGCTGATCATCCTCTCAGACCAGCTACGGATCGTCGCCTTGGTAGGCCTTTACCCCACCAACTAGCTAATCCGACATAGGCTCATCTATTAGCGCCAGGCCCGAAGGTCCCCGGCTTTCATCCGTAGATCGTATGCGGTATTAGCGTGAGTTTCCCCACGTTATCCCCCACTAATAGGCAGATTCCTATGCATTACTCACCCGTCCGCCACTCATCCGGGTGCAAGCACCCTTCAGCGTTCGACTTGCATGTGTTAAGCATACCGCCAGCGTTCAATCTGAGCCATGATCAAACTCTTCAGTTTAATAATGCTTGATACTAAATAAGATTAGTATCCAATCTTGGCTCGACTACAGAACGTCGTTTCTTGCGAATTGACGTGGATTCTCTGCGCCGATAATTTCTAACAGAAACGTATCGCCACACATACCCACACAAATTATTTCGATTCATCTTGTTAAAGAGCCAGAGCATCTCGCCCTGTTGAGCCGACATATTCTACAGAACTTTCAGAAAGTGTCAACACTTTATTTTCGAAGCCAGAAACCAACAACTTCCGAAAAACCAGCCACCACAACACTACCGCAAGCCCGGCAAATCTTGCCGCTCTTCGTCGCTAACTCAGTCAGTAACGAAGAGCCGCTCATTATAGCCAGATACCATCATCTGTCAACTATTTTTCACTTTCCTAGCTCTTGGGTGCGCATTGTCGTAGATGTCAGCCAAATAGCGAAAGTCCAAATGGGTATATATCTGTGTAGTTCCTAAATTGCTGTGCCCTAACAACTCTTGAACAGCGCGAATATCGTGACTGGCTTCCAACATATGACTAGCAAACGAATGCCTTAACATATGAGGATGCAAGCGCTCAGCAGCGCCCTGCTTCTTACCCCATCTATCTAACCGAGACTGAATACTTCGAGGGCTTAAACGATTACCTTTTAAACCTACAAAAAGGGACTGACACTCCGAAGACGGTCTATATTCCAGCCAATGCCTTACCGCCGATACGGCACGCATTCCCATCGGCAGCAATCGTTGCCTGCCTCCCTTACCGAAACGCACCCTTAACATTCCGCTGTTTAAATCAAGATCGCGAACATCCAGCCCGACCAACTCAGTCAGCCGCAGCCCCGATGAATAGAATAATTCAAACATTGCCAAGTCCCGAATCTCCAATATCGAATTCGGGTTGACGCTGAGCAAACCGCACATCTGATCAACATCCAGCACCTTCGGCATTTTTCGCTCACCCTTCGGCGCGCGAACCGACAAAGCAGGGTTTTGATCCAAGACTCCCGTCCTCACCAAGTACCGATAATATCCCCGAATGGCAGCCAATTCGCGTTGAATGGTCTTAGCGTCCAACCCGTCGCGGTGCCGACCGGCAATATAACGACGAACATCTGACGTTTTGACGCCGTATACTGGAATCTGCTTTTGGCCACAGTAACCTACAAACCGCGACAAATCTCGCTGATAGCTACTTAGCGTATTCGCTGCTAATCGCCTCTCAGAAGAGAGATAGTCAAGGTAGGCTTGTAAAACTGCCTCGCAGGACTCTTCCACGCAGCTTACTCCACACGCTGCATCAACGAGATTAGACGGGTACCTACAATCTCTCCCATTTGGGTTAAAAAAAGACTTCCCAGACTGTAATGGAAACGCCCTTCATCACGACTTCCGATAGCTAGCAATCCTTCCAGCTGGGTGTACATCATCGGAATAATTGCGCAGGACTTGACCTCTGGCGCTATATCCCCAAACAAGAATTTGGCCTGAGCCAGAGTCGGCCGACCGCACTTAGGCAGCTCTCCGGACATTTCGGCGGAAAACAGCTTTAACCCTTCGTCCCCCGGCGAAACAAACAATTGCCCGATGGGACTGTCGGCGTACTCCCGGATAATCTTGACCGCTACAAAGTCGGTCAAAAAGCACTCCGCTAGCACTTCGCTTAAATTCGCTACGACATCCTCCAGCGAATTCGCCTCCAACATTGCCAACGTTAATTCGTGCATACGCCCGAACGAAGCGTCGTTTTCCCTGGCGATTTCGATCAACGCGGTCAGCTGGTTTTCCTGCTCTTGGTGTTTAACGCGAAAAATCTCCAACTGCTTTGCGATCAACGAAACGGCATTTCCACTGGGATGCGGTATCTGCATTCTTTCCAGCAACGACAAATGGTGTTGAAAAAAATCGGGATGCGCTTGCAAATACGCCTCCACTTGCTGATCCGTTAATGCTTCACCAGTCATAATTCAATTTGCCCCTCATATACTGAAACGGCAGGACCCGTCATAAAAACGGAATGACCGCGACCTTGCCAAGCAATCTTTAACGATCCTCCCGGCAACTGCACGGAAACCACCCGTTCCAATGCCCCCCGCTCGATTCCCGCGACCACCGCCGCGCAAGCACCACTACCGCATGCCAAGGTTTCAGCGGCGCCTCGCTCATACACGCGGAGCTTAACACTCTGGCGATCCATGATCTTCATAAAGCCAACATTGACGCGTTCGGGAAACAGCGGATGACTTTCCAGAACTTTCCCTAGAGCACTCACCGGAGCCGTTTCGATATCCTCAACACAAATGATCGCGTGAGGATTCCCCATAGACAGAGCGGAAAATGCTACCTGATCTCCATTGAGAAAGACGGTGTATACCAGCGCTTCCTCCGGCATCAGCAACGGAATTTGCTTAGGCTCGAACCGCGGAACGCCCATATTAACGGTGATGTCGCCATCCTCATTCGCGTTCAACACTAGCTGACCGGCGTCGGTATCGACGACGATAGAACGTTTCGAGGTTAAGCTTTGATCAAGCACGAAACGAGCGAAGCAACGCGCGCCGTTTCCGCATTGCGCAACTTCGCTACCATCGGCATTAAAAATCCGGTATTTGAAATCGGCATTTTCGCTAACAGGCGGCTCGACCAACAATAACTGATCGCAACCAACGCCAAAATGCCGATCCGCGATAAAGCGAATTTGCCGCGCGTCCAGCCGTACCGACTGATTGATGGCATCGATAACTACAAAATCGTTACCCAGCCCCTGCATTTTGGTGAAGTGAATTCGCATGGGCGCTTCTAAGGCAATATTTGCTCACCGGCCCAGAGCATTTCGACGGGTTCCCGTTGCCGAATCAAATGACAACGATCGCCGTCGACCATGACCTCGGCGACCCTGGGACGGGAATTGTAATTCGAACTCATCGTGAAACCATACGCTCCCGACGACCGAACCACCAGCAAGTCGCCTGGACTTAAACCCAATCGACGTTCCTTTCCGAGAAAGTCCCCGGTCTCGCAAACCGGACCGACAACATCCCAAACCTGCTCCTCGGCACCACTCCCAGCGAGTACCGGGATAATGTCTTGCCAAGCGCTATACAACGCCGGCCTGATCAGGTCGTTCATCGCTGCGTCGACGATCGCAAAATTTTTGTTCTCGGTCGGCTTTAAGTATTCGACCCGAGTCACCAGAATGCCGGCATTTCCGACGATTGCACGGCCCGGTTCGAGCATGATTTCGATGTTCCGATTGCCTAAGCGACTTAACACGGCGGAAATATATTCTCCCGGTTCCGGTGGCTGCTCGTTGCGGTAACAAATGCCCAAGCCACCGCCCAAATCCAGATGTTCAAGCACAATGCCGTCGCCAGCCAACTGATCGACCAATTCGAGTACTTTATCCAAGGCATCCAAAAACGGCGCGGTTTCGGTCAATTGCGATCCAATATGGCAATCAACGCCGACCACCCGAATATGAGGCATCCGGGCCGCGCGGAGGTATTCATCCCGCGCCGAAGCAATATCAACACCGAATTTATTTTCCTTTAGTCCGGTGGAAATGTACGGGTGAGTTTTGGCATCCACATCCGGATTGACCCGGAACGACACCGGTGCAATTACACCCAACTCTCCCGCTAGCCGGTTAATCCGATCTAATTCACCACTAACCTCGACATTGAAACAGCGAATTCCAACCTTGAGCGCTGCGACTATCTCGTCTTCGCGCTTGCCAACCCCGGAGAATACAATTCGGTCGGCACTTCCACCCGCCTCTAAAACACGCCGCATTTCACCTTGCGACACGATATCGAAGCCCGACCCCAATCTGGCCAGGAGATTAAGGACCGCCAGATTGGAGTTCGCTTTTACCGCATAGCAGATTAAATGCCGGCGCCCTTCCAAGGCCTGATCGAAGGCTAGCCAGTGGCGCTCCAATGTCGCTCGCGAGTAGATATAGCAAGGCGTTCCGTACTCGGCCGCAATTTGATCGACAGGCACGCCTTCGGCGTAGAGCGTACTCTGCCGATAATTAAAAAAATCCATGGATAGAGGCTTATTTGGGTACGTAGATAGGCGGCGGACTGTCCGGGTGGTACAAGGGGCCAGTCTGACCGCAGCCCTGCAACAACAACCACCCGAATACAGCAATTAAAAGCCGAAAGACAATCATAGGTTAGACATCAAAAGATCAACGTAGACCAATATAACATAGGCCGTCCGCAAATATTCACCTGCCATTGGCCATACGGGCCCGCTCCCAAGCCTACGAAGCAGTCGCCGATTATTTGATCGTCAACGATTCCTTAACGACTTTAGGCGTAATAAATACTAGCAATTCCTTCTTGTTGTCGGTCTTGACGGTTTTCTTGAACATCCATCCAACCACCGGCAAATCGACCAACCAAGGCACGCTATTGTAGGAATCTTGAACCGTCGACTCGTAGATACCGCCAAGCACGACTGTCTCGCCGTCCTCAACTTGCACCTTGGTCTTCAACTGCCGGGTATCGATAGGCACGGTAGAATTGCCACCGGTTGCCAATGGCGTACCCGGCGAATCTTTTTTGATGTCCAATTGCATAATGACGCTACCGCTGGGGGTGATTTGCGGCGTTACACTAAGCTCCAGAACCGCATCGACCAATTGCGTCACCGGACCGGTCGCCTGACTCTGAGTCTGATAGGGAATTTGCACCCCCTGTTTGATCGAGGCCAACACCCGATCGCTGGTCATCACCCGAGGATTCGATACCAGCTCACCCTTGCCATCGTCTTGCAACGCGCTAATTTCAAGATTCAGCATGTAATCCGCGCCGCGAGCCAGGGTCATGGCCAGAGAGCCTCCGCTGGAGGCCGCCAAAGCAGTACCCAAGTCGGACAGAATTTGCGAGTTTTCACTGGTCTCCGCACCGGATGCCGTAAATCCATATTGCTTGCCGCCACCCGCCGCGCCTTTGTTGGCGACTCCGAACTTAGTTCCCAAATTTTGCGCGAAACTAGTGTCGGCAATCACTATCCGAGATTCGATCAGCACTTGTCTAACCGGCACATCCAACAACTTAACCATTTTGTGAATGTCCTCCATCGCCTTCGCGGTATCCTTGACAATCAGCGTATTGGTTCTAGCATCGACGATAGCTGTACCGCGCGGGGACAATAGACGCATGCTGGTAGCGCCGCCTTGACCAGCTCCGCCAGACTGACCGCCCGCGCCGCTTCCTCCGCCACCGCCACCGCCGCAACCACCTCCGCCGCCACCGCCGCTCCCTGCTGAACTGCCTGCCGCGCCGGATTGTCCGCCCTGCGAGCTATTGCCCACCCCCATCAGCACACCGCAAATCTCTCCAGCCTTCGCGTAATTGATTTGAATGTTTTCGGTCTTCAGAGGCTCGAGCTCTTCGAAGATTTTTTTGGAATCCAGCTCTTCCTGCTCGATTTTCATGATCTCCGCAACAGGAGCCACCATCACCACATTCCCGCTTTGACGTTTGGCCAAGCCCTTGGATTTCAGAATCAGCTCCAACGCTTGATCCCAAGGCACGTCGTTTAAACGCAATGTCACGTTGCCGGCTACCGAGTCGGCGGCAATAATATTGAGTTCGGTGAAATCGGCCAGAATTTGCAATACGGACCTGACTTCAATGTCCTGAAAATTTAAAGACAACTTATTGCCGATATAAGGAAATTTTTCCTTTTGCTGCGCCTCTTTCTCGGCGGGCGTCAATGGCCGGAACTCGACCGTCAGCAGGTTGTCCGCTTGATAGGACGAATATTCGTAATTTTCATTATTCGGGGTAATCGTCAGCCTCACATTTTCGCCCTTGGGCAAGGCCTCGATCTTTTGCACCGGAGTGGCAAAATCGGAGACATCGAAATTCTTGGTCAATGAGTCGGGCAGCTTGGTGTTCAAAAAGTTGAGGACCACCTTGCCGGCGTTCTGCTTGGTATCGACCACCGTGTTCGCGTTCGACAGGCCCAACAACAAGCGCCCCTCGCCATTGGGGCCGCGTCTAAAGTCGAGGGTTTTTATCGTTTGTTCGGGCAAAAATTTGCTGACGACCGAATCCTTGGCTGCTTGCTTTAACGGCGACACCTGACTGACCGACGCCACGGTGGCGGCCGACTTTAAGACCAAATAGAATTTGCCGGCTTCCGCCTTGATTTCATAAGGCACCTTCTCCAGCAGATTAACCACGACGCGCGTCCTTCCCGACGCCTCTACCGCGTAGACCGTACCCACCGCGCCTTGGTTGATTGGAAAGCTTTTCTTGGCCAAATTACTCTTGACCCCGGCAAAATCCAGCGCGATCCGATTCGGATTATCGGTTTCGAATATTTTCGGCGTCACAACCTCTCCGACCATATCCAATTGAATTTGCACCTGATTACCCGCTAACGTCGAAAACTCAAGATTGTTGATGGCGGCATCTTCGGCGTTCGCCAAGGACAAGGACAAGCTCAACAACAAGACCAGCAACAGCGGCCATAGGCGCCCCGCGCCGGCGGATTGAGATTCTAAGGTGTTTCGTAATTTCGCCATGTTTATAACCCTTTGTCGCCAGCCAGCGCTAATGAAGTCGGTTGTTCGCGCCACGTACCCGGCTTATCCGGAACAATTTCCATCAATTCAATCTTATCTTCGACAATACGAATGATCTTGCCGTAATTCTGCCCCAGGTGATTGCCCACCTGAACCCGATGTATCGTGCCGTCGCGAGCCCGGACTAACCCCCAAAATCCTTTGGGGTCGCGCAAGGTACCCACCATCCGCAAAGAATCCAGCGGATAGGCTTCCAACTCTTCCTTCCGCCGCTCGACATCGGGTTTGACGCCGGTAACTCCGGACACATCGATACTGTCTTCGCTGTCCTTACGCTCAATCGGCTGGAACGGATCACGCAGTCCATCCGGTTTAAAAATAAAGGATTCGACCACTTTGATTTCCGGCAGCGGCTCAATTGCCCCCTTGGGTCTGGCTTTGATTTCTTGAATGTATTTGTTCAAATCACTGAAGTCGTCGTTATCGCAGCCCGCCAGCATCAGTAGCGTCATGCCCGCTAAACAGGCGCCAGACCATTTCGGCCTTGCCGTCCGATTTCCCATCATCAGCCTCTCCGTCGTTTGGCGGGTTGACCCTTACTAGCGCTCTCGCCTTCGTTGTAGGTCTTGATCGTCGCATTCATCGTCATCATGCCGTCCTTGCCGAGCGGCGTCATCACCACGTCATGAACGGTGACAATTCGGGGCAACGATGCCAATCCGCTGACAAACAACCCCAATTCCTCGTATTTGCCGACAACCTGTATCGCAATGGGAAGCTCGGAATAGAACTCGCGGTTAATCTCGCCGCTTGGTTGAAACAACTTGAACTCCAAACCACTAGCCAAACCGGTCTGCGAAATATCCACCAACAAACTGGCAACCTCCGCTTTGGTGGGCATTTGCTTGAGCATCTCGCCCAACGATGCTTCGATCTGATCCAGCTGATCCCGATAATCCTGCAAATTCGCAGCCTTTTTTTGCTTGGCTTCGAATGCGGTTTTCAGACTTTCTTCCTGCTTCTCAAGCGTATCGAGTTCTTCCAGTTGCGGTACCGTCAACAAATACACGCCGATACCGCCGGTGACCAACGCGATCAGCAGAATAGCAATCGCTTTTAACGGCGTTGGCCAAGTTCCAGCCGCGTTGACATCCCAATTGATTTCGGAAAGATTCATTTGCCCGCACCTCCCGCCGGCTTGTCGGTTTTTCGGCCTTGCTTTGCCGTCAACGTGAAGTCGTTCATTTGTCCGCCGGATTTGCCTTCACCTTTAATCACGGTGAGTACCGAGCTATTGATCCATTGCGAATTGTCGATAGCCCGCATATAGGCCGAGACCCTGGCGTTCGATTCCGCCTTGCCAACCAACGTCAAATCGCTGCCGGCCTGACTGAATTTACTCAGATTGATCCCTTCCGGCGTCGTCCTGGCCAGCTCGTCAAACAAATGCACCACTTCCGGCCGACTTTCTTGCAATTTTTGAATCACTTCGATTTTGGTCAACAGTTTGTTTTTCTTGTCTTCAATGTCCTTGATCTCCTGAATCCGCTTATCCAAAATCGCGATCTCGTTCTGCAACAAAGTATTGCGGCGGGTTTGGTATTCCTTCAATCCTTCGATATAGAGGTAAACCAAACCCAAAATAGCGCACGCCGCCGCCACACCCGCGCCGATACCGGCGACGAACTCTTGCTGCTTCTTTTTCCTTAATTCTTCCCGCCAGGGCAGTAAATTGATTTTCGCCATCAGTCGAAGCTCCTCAGCGCCAAACCGCAAGCGATCATCATCGCCGGAGTATCGTTATTCAGGCTCTGCGGCTTAACCTTGTTGGACAGAGCCATGTTGATGAAGGGGTTGGCGATATAGGAAGCGATGCCCAAATCACGTTCCACCAATTTGTCCAAACCGGCTATCGAGGCGCAACCGCCAGCCAAGATCAACGCATCGACATCCCGGTTAGCGCTGGAAGACACAAAAAACTGTAACGATCTGGCAATTTGTTGCAGCATGGCTTTTTTGAAAGGTTCCAGAACATCGCTGACGTAGTTGTCCGGCAAGCCGCCGTGCTTTTTCGCCAACCCCGCCTCTTCGTAAGACAAGCCGTAGCGACGCTGTATTTCCTCGGTTAACTGTTTGCCGCCAAAGCCTTGTTCCCGGGTATAGACGGTCTTGCCGTCATGCAGAATATTCAGCGAGGTCATCGTGGCGCCGATATCGGCAATCGCAACCGTCTTGTGTTCGACAGCCTCCGGCAATTGATCGGCCAACAATTTGAAAGCGTTTTCCATCGCAAAAGCCTCGACATCGACAACGACCGCCTTTAGCCCGGCGTAAGCCAAGGCCGCCACTCGGTCTTCGATATTTTCACGTCTGGACGCCGCTAACAACACATCGACCATTTGCGGGTTGGCCTTGGTAGCGCCCTGCACTTCGAAATCGAGATTAACCTCGTCCAAGGAATACGGAATGTACTGATCGGCCTCGACCATGATTTGCTCTTCCATTTCCGCCTCCGACAACGACGCCGGCATGGAAATGATTTTAGTCATCACCGACGAACCGGCCACCGCCACGCAAGCGTGCTTGGCGCGCGTTCCGGATTGCTTGACGGCGGTCTTGATCACACTGCCGATTTGCTCTACGTTAGTAATGTTCTTATCGACGATAGCGTCTTGCGGCAAAGGCGCCACCGCATAGCTCTCGACTTTGTAACGCGCGCCCACCCGGCTTAACTCCAACAATTTTACCGCCGCGGTGCTAATATCCACACCGAGCACAGCCGATTGACCACTGCTAAACCAGCTCATGAACAAACCCTTACCAAACATTGAAAGTCAATTCGGGAGCAGCGCCGCAACGCGCCACCCGTTTAAAGCCGAAGTATAGTTAGATTTTTTGATTTTCACACATTTATGACAGTAAGTTATAGAACATACTTTAAGTTGTTCCTAAGATCTTATACGCTGATATTTGCCGATTTCCGGTAAACTCCAAACGCCCCGCCGCCAGTGCCGTTAAAAAAGCCCCCCAAACCGAAGTCATTGCTCAAAACCTTGTTCAAATGGCTGATGTTGGTCATCTTCACGTTCGTCGGCACCCTGGCGGTAGCCTGCTACTACTTCCTATTGGAGCTTGATAAAGAATTGCCTGACATATCCCTGCTCGATAACGTCCAATATCAAACACCAATCAGCATCTACAGCCGCGAGGGCTTGTTGATCGGCCAATTCGGCGAAAAGCGCCGCATCCCTATCGAAATCGCCGAAGTCCCTCAACGCCAATTACAGGCGTTCATCGCCGCTGAAGACGACCGGTTTTACAAGCATGGCGGCGTGGATTTCAAAGGCTTGGCCAGGGCCGCGAATCGCTTGATTTCGACCGGACAAAAGCGTCAAGGCGGCAGTACGATTACGATGCAGGTCGCCAGAAACTTCCTGCTGAGTAATGAGAAGACTTACCTACGCAAGTTAAAGGAAATCATGCTGGCGCTAAAGATCGAACAGCGCTATTCAAAAGATCAGATACTCGAGCTGTATTTAAACAAAATTTACATGGGGCAACGCGCGTATGGCCTGGCGGCCGCGGCGCAAACCTACTACGGCAAGGAACTAAACCAGCTCACGCTAGCGCAACAGGCCATGATCGCCGGCCTTCCCAAGGCTCCGTCAATTTATAACCCGCTAACGAACCCGGAACGTGCGCTGCAGCGTCGCAATTACGTACTCAGACGAATGCTGGAACTTGGGTATATCGGCCAGCGCGCCTACGATGCGGCGCTAAGCACGAGCGATGACGCCGCCCAACAACCGTCAGGCATCGCAATGCAGGCCCCCTACGCCGCGGAAATGGCTAGACAGGAGATCATGGCCAAATACGGCGAAGATGCCTACACGCAAGGATTGAAAATTTACACGACTATCACCCAAGAATTTCAGCTTGCCGCTGATCGCGCCCTGCAAGCGACGCTACATGAGTACGAAGAACGTCACGGCTACCGAAATGCTCCTCATATAAATGGCCAGGGCGACGGCGACACCCTGGTCGGCGACGCGCATCGAGCCATCGTTACCGGTCTGACTGACAGCGGCGTTGCGGCCAAGCTCCACGATGGCACCAATATCGAACTGGCTTGGGAATCTGTGAATTGGGCAAAGGCATCGGCAAAAACTGCACGGGAAAGCCGCGACATTATTAAAACCAACGACTTGATCTGGGTCAGACAACTCGAAAACCAAAGCTGGGCGTTGACCCAAATCCCCACCGTGGAAGGCGCGTTCGTAGCCTTGAACCCCGATGACGGTGCTATTTTGGCCCTGGCCGGCGGCTTCGATTTTTACCACAGCAAGTATAACCGGGCGACCCAATCCAAACGACAACCCGGCTCGGGCTTCAAGCCCATCATCTACACGGCCGCGCTGGAAAAAGGTTACACCCTGGCCAGTATCATCAACGACGCTCCCATCGTCATAGAAGACCCCTCTCAGGAAAACGACTGGCGCCCTGAAAACTACAATCGCCGGTATTTGGGGCCAACCTCATTGCGAGTGGCGCTAAGGGAATCGATCAATCTGGTTTCGATACGCTTGTTGCAAGAAGTCGGCATCCCTCACGCTATCGATACCGCCCAACGCTTCGGATTCGACAAGGACCAACTGCCGACCACGTTTTCGCTCGCGCTGGGTAGCGGCTCGGCGTCACCGCTAAAGATGGCGGCCGCCTATTCAGTGTTCGCCAACGGCGGGTTTTCGATTCAACCTTATTTAATCGAACGCATCGAAGATCGCGAGAATCGACTGATATACTCCGCGAAACCGGCGACGGCCTGCCAGGACTGCGCGACGACCGGCGAAATCCGGCCGAACATGGCCACGCGAGTTATTTCCGAGAAAACCAATTTTTTGATGAACAGCCTGCTACGCGACGTGGTACAGCGCGGCACCGCCACTCAAGCCAAGCAACTGAACCGGGCAGATTTAGCGGGTAAGACCGGCACAACCAACGCGCAACGAGACGCTTGGTTTAATGGCTTTGCGACCGGCATCGTTGCCTCCGCATGGATTGGATTCGATAACTCCGCGCCGCTTGGACACGGCGAAACCGGCGGCAAAGCGGCGCTGCCGATGTGGATAAAATTCATGAAAGCGATACAGCACCATTTTCCGGAAAAACCGCTAACGGTACCGGAAGGCATCGTCCAAGCCTACATCAATCCTTCGGACGGCTTACTGTTACCGCAAGACCAAAAAGGCGGGATTTGGGAATATTTCGCGAAGGAGACCGCGCCAACCGCGATGTCCACACCCAAACTTGAACCTGAGTTTGAGGACTTCACCCCGGAAGACGCGCTGTTTTAACTGAAAGAGGGCGGCGGAAAACCCAGCCAAACATCAGCGAACCGTCGGCAAGCGTACAAATTACAAATAACGCTTACCGAGGCTCGAGGGACACAACAAATTACTTACCGAATTTTTTACGGAACTTATCTACCCGGCCAGAAGTATCAACGACACGTTGTTTGCCGGTGTAAAAAGGGTGGCAAGACGAACAGACCTCGATATGCAGGTCATTACCCAAAACCGAACCGGTTTCGAACGTGTTGCCGCAACCGCAGGTCACTGTAATTTGTTTATATTGAGGGTGGATTTCTGGTTTCATAGCGCTCACATACCCGCTTGGGGCCACTTAACTTGATAGACAGCCGCTTATGATACGACGTAATCGCAAGCCACGCAACCTGCTACCGCCGAACGCACGGAACAATGCAATGGAATTACCCGCAAAATGACCCTGTGCGGAGTGTCAACCGCCGGATCAAACCCTGAACTCCGCCGACCTCGCGTGTGCCGTCAAACTTTCCCCGCGCGCCAGCACGGACGCAATCTTGCCTAAATTGTGCGCGCCGGCGGCGGAACAGTTGATCAGGCTGCTGCGCTTTTGGAAGTCGTAAACGCCTAGCGGCGACGAGTAACGGGCAGTGCTCGAAGTGGGTAATACGTGATTAGGCCCGGCGCAATAGTCACCCAGTGCTTCCGCGGTGTAGCGGCCCATGAAGATAGCCCCGGCGTTACGGATGTTATCGGCCAGCGCCTCCGGGTTTTCAACCGACAACTCCAGATGTTCCGGCGCGATGCGATTGGCAACCTCGGCCGCTTGAGCCAAGTCGGCGACTTTGATGAAGGCGCCGCGACCGGTCAAGGAAGCACGGATAATGTCGGCCCGCTCCATCGTCGGCAATAGTTGGTTAATGCTGGCTTCAACCTTATCTAGAAAAACCGCATCCTGACTAATCAGAATGGCTTGGGCGTTTTCGTCGTGCTCGGCTTGAGAAAACAGATCCATCGCAATCCAATCCGGATTAGTCTGACCGTCGCAAATGATCAAAATCTCGGAAGGTCCGGCAATCATGTCGATGCCGACCTGGCCAAACACTAGTTTTTTTGCGGTCGCGACGTAAATATTGCCGGGGCCGACGATCTTATCGACGGCCGGCACGGTTTCGGTGCCGTAGGCCAGTGCGGCGACGGCTTGAGCGCCGCCGATCGTGAACACCCGGTCGACCCTTGCCACGTAAGCGGCTGCCAGCACCAACGGATTAGTTTCGCCGCCCGGTGTCGGCACCACCATGACCAGTTCGCCGACGCCTGCCACTTTGGCCGGTATCGCGTTCATCAATACCGACGACGGATACGCCGCCTTGCCGCCCGGCACGTACAGACCAGCCCTATCCAGTGGAGTGACCTTTTGGCCCAACAACGTGCCGTCGAGTTCGGTGAATTGCCAGGATTGCAGCTTCTGATGCTCGGCGTAGGCGCTTACCCGGTCGGCGGCGGTTTGCAAGGCGATGGCTTGAGCGCTGGGCAGCGTGTCCCAAGCTAGTTTCAGCTCGCCGCTGGACAGCTCCAGTTCCGCACCGGATTTAAAGGCGGTTCGGTCGAAGCGGTTGGTGTAGTCTATTAACGCCCGATCTCCGCGGTTGCGGACATCGCCGATAATGTCCAACACGCGCTTGTGGATCTCCAGGTCTTCACTGGCATCCCAAGCCAAACGGGCTTGCAGGCGTTTTTCAAAGTCGGCGGAGTTGCCGTCGAGTCTGAGCATCTTGATCGCGGTCATGCGGACCTCCGCGCTAAGGTGGTTTCGAACTGGTCGATTAACGCCTGGATAGCCTGATGTTTCATTTTCATCGCGGCCTTGTTGACCACCAACCGCGAGGTGATGTTAGCGATCAATTCGCGCGGCTCCAAACCGTTAGCTTTCAACGTGTTCCCGGTATCGACCAGATCGACTATGCAATCGGCCAAACCTACCAGCGGCGCCAGCTCCATCGAGCCGTAGAGCTTAATGATTTCGGCTTGCACCCCTAAGTCGGCGTAATAACGTCGGGCGGTTTTGACATATTTGGTCGCCACCCGCAAGTTAGCCTTCAAGGCCGGGGCCCCGACCGGCGCGGCGGTCATCAGCCGGCAGCCGGCGATACCTAAATCCAACGGCTCGTACAGGCTTTCCGCGCCGTGCTCCAGCAACACGTCCTTGCCGGCAATGCCCAGATCCGCCGCGCCGTATTCAACGAAGGTCGGCACGTCGGTGGCGCGGATGATCACCAATTGCACGTCGGACCGGGTAGTTTGCAAAATCAGCTTGCGACTTTTGTCAGGATCGTCGGTCGGCGTGATACCGGCTTGTTCCAAAAACGGCAAGGCTTCTTCGTAAATTCGGCCCTTGGATACGGCGATGGTCAGCATGGCGGATGTCTTGGCTAGTTGGGAACGCGGCGAATGGTGGCGCCCAGTTGCGCCAGCTTTTCCTCAATGTGGTCGTAGCCGCGGTCGATATGATAGATCCGATCCACCAGCGTTTCGCCCTCGGCGGCCAAACCGGCCAAAACCAAGCTGGCCGAGGCCCGCAAATCTGTCGCCATCACCGGCGCGGCCTTCATTTGTTCGATACCGGTACAGATCGCGGTATTGGACTCCAATTTGATTTGCGCCCCCATCCGCTGCAATTCCTGGACGTGCATGAAGCGGTTTTCGAACACGGTCTCGGTGATCAAGCCCACGCCTTCGGCCACCGAATTCAGCGCGGTGAACTGGGCCTGCATATCGGTCGGGAAGGCGGGGTAGGGCGCGGTACGCACCGTGACCGCCTTGGGTCGCTTGCCGTGCATGTCCAGTTCGATCCAATTCTCGCCGCAGGTGATGTCGGCGCCGGCTTCCTTGAGTTTGACCAGTACCGCGTCAAGAATCGTCGGATCGGTGTTTTTCAGTTTAACCCGGCCGCGGCTGATCGCGCCGGCCACCAGATAGGTGCCGGTCTCGATGCGGTCCGGCAGGATGTCGTAGTGCAGGCCGGCCACGCCCAGCTTTTCGACACCTTCCACTGTCAGAATGTCGGTGCCAATGCCGGTGATCTTGGCGCCCATTTTATTGAGAAAGTGTGCAAGATCGGTGACTTCCGGTTCCTTGGCGGCGTTTTCAATAATCGTCACGCCTTCGGCCAACGTGGCGGCCATCAGAATATTTTCGGTACCGGTCACGGTGATTTTGTCCAGCACCAGCCTGCAGCCTTGCAGGCGCTTGGCTTTGGCGTGGATGTAACCGGATTCGACAGTAATGTCCGCGCCCATTTTGATCAGAGAATCGATGTGAATATCGACTGGCCGAGTACCGATCGCGCAACCGCCCGGCAATGACACGTAAGCCTCGCCGAAGCGAGCCAGCAAGGGGCCCAGTACCAGGATCGACGCGCGCATGGTTTTTACCAATTCGTAGGGCGCTTCGTACTTATGAATGGTGCTGGAATCGACTTCGATGTTCATTTTCTCATCGACGGTCAAGCCGACGCCCATTTGCCCCAGCAATTCCATTGTGGTGGTGATGTCGTGCAAATGCGGAATGTTGCCGACGCTGACCGGCACTTCGGACAGCAAGGTGGCGGCTAGAATCGGCAAAGCGGCGTTCTTGGCGCCGGAGATTCTCAGTTCGCCGGTCAGCGGTTTACCGCCGGTTATTAACAATTTATCCATGGGTGTATGCGATGGTTTGGCGGCGCGATCAGCCGCGGTTGGCAAAATATTCGGTTTCGTCGAAACCGCTGAGTTTGGCGAGCGCCAGCAGTTGCGCCGGCACGTTTTTGAAAGTCAGGCGCACCCGGCTGGCCCGGCTCTGCTTGATCCATTCGATCATCAAAGCCAAACCGGCACTGTCGGTGGTACCGACTTGAGCCAGGTCGATGCAGATACTGTCCATGCCTTTCAGGAACTTAAACGATTTCAGGGATTGTCTGTCGATGCTGGCAAAGGTCAAATTGCCGGTGACGGCGTAGTGACCGGGCGCCAGTTCGCTCAGCGTCAATACGGCCATTACTTGCCTTCCGCCTTATTCATCATGAATTTACTGATCATTTCCTCCAATACGATGGCCGAGCTGGTGATATCGAGCTTACTCTTGTCCTTTAAAAAACTGTCCGACGAACCCGGATCGATATTGATGTACTGCTCGCCTAGCAGACCCGCCGTATAAATACTGGCACCGGAATCTTCGGGCAGATTGTCGTACTTGGCTTCTATGCGCATTTCCACGACAGACTCGTGGCTTTCGTGGTCCAACGTAATCGCCGACACCCTGCCGATGCGGACCCCAGCGATGGACACCGGCGACTTGACTTTCAGACCACCGGAGTTTTGAAAGCGGGCAATCACGGTATAGCTGTCGTCGCTGGTATAAGTACCCAGGTTGCTGACCTGCAAGGCCATGTAAAACAGTGCGGCAATGCCGCAAGCGACGAACAGGCCGACCAAGGTGTCCTGTGTCTTGGAATGCTGCATGTTAAATGTCTCCAAACATCAGTGCGGTTAGTATGAAATCGAGAGCCAGTACCGAGAACGCCGAGTTGACCACGGTACGGGTGGTGGCGCGACTGACGCCCTCCGACGTTGGGATAGCGTCGTAACCTTCGAATAGCGCAATCCACGACACCACGAAGCCGAATACCACGCTTTTGATGACACCGTTGACGATGTCTTCCTGAAAATCGATGCTGGCTTGCATCTGCGCCCAAAACGCGCCGTCGTCCACGCCAAGCATGCCGACGCCAACCAGATGGCCGCCCATCACGCCGATCGCGCTGAACAAAGCCGCCAACAGCGGCATCGACAGGAAGCCGGCTAGAAAACGCGGCGAAATGATGCGCTTGATCGGGTCGACCGCCATCATTTCCATGCCGGACAGTTGTTCAGTAGCCTTCATCAGACCGATCTCGGCGGTCAGCGCCGAACCGGCCCGGCCGGCGAACAACAGAGCGGACACCACCGGCCCCAACTCTCGAACCAGCGATGCGGCGACCATCACGCCCAGCGACTCTTCGGCGCCGAAGTCCGACAGGATATTAAAGCCTTGCAAGCCGAGCACCATGCCGACGAACAGACCGGAAATGGTGATGATTAGGAAGGACAAAACGCCGACCGAATACAGTTGTTTGAGCAGCAAATTGGGACGCGGCAACACGTCGCCGATGCCGGTCAAGGTATGGGACAGGAAAAACGCGCCGCGACCGAGCTTGGCAAAGCTGTCGCGGGTGGTTTTGCCCAGGTTTTGCAAAAATTCTAGCATCGCTAATTACAAGGTAGTTTTGCCGGCCAGCAGGTCGTCCAGGTAATCGGGCGCTGGGTAGTGGAAGTGTACCGGACCGTCCGCGTCGCCGTGCATAAACTGTTGCACCCAAGCCGAGTCCGACTGTCGCAACTGTTGCGGCGTGCCCTGGCCGACGATTTTGCCTTCCGACAAGACGTAGATGTAATCAGCGATCGCGGCGGTTTCCTGCACGTCGTGCGATACGATGATGCTGGTCAATCCCAATGTCACGTTCAGCGACTTGATCAAATGCACTAATGCGCCCATCGAAATCGGGTCCTGGCCGGTAAACGGTTCGTCGTACATAATCATCAACGGATCGAGGGCGATGGCCCGAGCCAGAGCCACCCGGCGCGCCATGCCGCCCGATAATTCGTTGGGCATCAGACGGTGAGCACCGCGCAAGCCGACCGCATGCAACTTCATCAGCACCAGCGTACGTATCATGGATTCCGGCAGATGAGTGTGCTCGCGCAACGGAAACGCCACGTTATCGTAAACGTTCATGTCGGTCAGCAAGGCACCGCTTTGAAACAGCATGCCCATCCGCTTGCGCAATTCGTAAAGCTCGCGGGTTTTCAGGCGATGCACGTTTTGACCATCGACCAGAATTTGACCCCGGTCCGGCGCCAGTTGGCCGCCGATCAGTTTCAGCAAAGTGGTTTTACCGGTGCCACTGGGCCCCATGATCGCAGTGATTTTGCCGCGCTGTATGGACAGATCGACGCCGTCGAAAATTTTTCTAGTGCCCCTGGCAAAGCTCAAGTTGCTGACGGAAACGATATGGTTTTCGGGGCTTGCGCTGCTGGGCATTTGCGGAGTTCGCCGGCGGATATTAGATTTAAACGGGTTATTTTCCATGAGTCCTCGAGCTTAAGTCAATGCAAGACTGGGGAAAGTTCCTTTAAGTGACCGCAATAGATGGTCGACCGCTCGAATGGCCGACTGGAGTCCAAGACCAGGACCGGTTGAGATTCGCCGAAGAAAGGTCGGCACAGAGCTCATGAAGTTGCTTAATTTCCCTCGAAACGCACGCAAATGCTTCGTCAAATCAGTAGGAGTTACATCCCAGCGACAGGCACAACTCAAACATCATCCAGAATTCTCAGCAAGCAACGACTCTTGAAACCACTCCGTTAACGCCTTGGCCACACCCATCGCGTCAAGCCGTCTATCGATCGCATCGTGATTACCCCAAACCACATCGTTTAAAACGCCGCTGTCGGCTTGAGCTTGGATATCTTTGCAGTACAAACCTTTGTCGCGTTGCACATAGTAGCCGTAAGTGCGGCAGGCGACCGGGCGCTGAAGGTAAACCCGGCAACTGCCGGTTGAGCGATCGAGTAGCGGGCAAACTAACGGACGATTGACTTGTTTAGCAAGATCAACGATCTCTTGACCCACCGTCCGCATCACGTCCGGCGGCAACAACGCTAGCCCTTCGGCCAGCAGCTCCCACTCGGCACGGCTGATTTTGGGGATGTCCGCCAGCCTGTGACAGCAGCCTTCGCAACCACGCCGACACAGCCAACCGGAATACGCGGTACGGGTCGCGGCGACTCGGGCATCAATGTCGGTGTGCACCGATCTGAGTAGAGACATGGTCGCGCTGAGTGGTTACGATGATAGTTAACATAGTACCCGAGGCAGAGCCGTTTGCCATCGACGGCCCGTTCGCCTCAGTGTTTTTCGTAAAACACCGGACCGAGTCAAACCATCCCAGGCGACGTTCCGGCCTTCCTAAGCTCCAATTGCCCGAGGTACGATCAGTGTCTTGCGAGCACGACGCGGTCCGCCAACCAACGACCGACCACTATACTGGGGATCTCCACAAGACGATAACAAAGCAAGGCCAAGCCTTGCACGATCAACATCGTCAGCAACCATCCCCCCAACCACAAGAACAGGCGGTTCTCGCTAAACGCTTGCAGACCCATCAAAACGTAAGGGGTCAGACATATCAGGACCGCCATGTGAATCAGGTAGGTGCTGTAGGAAACCTTGCCGATTTGCCGCAGCGAGGCCTTCGACAAAATGGCCTGCACGCGGACCGACGCAAGCACGAACAGCAAGATCATGCCGGCACCCAGACCGGTTCCTAACCACACCAATTGACCGTCGCTCCACGCTATCCACGGCTTGGGTAGCAAAGTTGCTCCGGTATAAAACAAAACCCCCACGCCTAACAAGAAACGCCGTAGCGCCGGAGATCCGACCAGATAGGCTTTGATCGTAGGCAGATAGCGGGCAATGGTCAAACCCAACAAAAAATGCAGCAAAAAGGCCGATACGCCCAACAAAGCAATGGCCAACACGCTGAAAAAGACTACCCAGGACGTGCCACGATCGACCAGCAGCAAGCCAACCGGCAGTAACAGGGACAACACCAACTCGACGCCCAGGGTCCAGGATTGCGGCAACAGCACGATAAGATCCGGCATATCCAGCAAAAAGCCCTCCCTGACCATCGCCGACGCATCCAACGGAAATTTATGCCACATATTTACGATCCAGTCGGTCGGCGCCAGCGCGGTAACCGGTACCGGGCGACCGAAGGTGTGATTGAACAATCCGGCGCTGAGCCCCAACACCAATAGGTAAGGAAACCAAATTCGAAACACTCGACCGATCAAAAACCGTGTCAAATCGAAGCGCGTCAAGTCCGGCATGTGGCCATGCTGGAAGTACTTTAGGGAAAGCACCAGACCGCTCAACACGAAGAACATCGACACCGCCGCGGAACCTTCCCACCAAAAATGCAACGGCGAAAAATCCAAAATTTGTTCGCATAACGGTGTTTGACAGGGCAAGCCATAAGCAATCACATAATGCTCGCTGACCACGGTCAACGCCGCCAAGCCGCGAATCGTGTCGAGATAGCTAATGTGGGTTTGTTTGTGCACGACGGAGCCTTGACTTGCTACTTTAGAACCAGGCCTAAAAATGTAGTCGGTGTTCGAATTTGTGCATGGAGGCGTTCGCTTTCGGCCATTTGCGCGCATACCTTCTGGAACTCTGTGAAGGGTGCGGCCGGGCTTTGCCTGCTTATCGCCAGCGGTGTTAGAATCCGCGCGGCATCGATCTCGCGCCGAAGCGAACGATGTGCGTCAACGGGGACGCTGGACCGTCGGTTTTCCGAGGTTAGGCTTTCGCTCTCCGCTTTGGTAGAATCGGCCCAATTTGCCTGCGGCCGTCCGATTGACCGGACCTAGTACCTCGCCGCCCATTCCGATTTCGCCGATTTCGACACCATGCCTAACCACGCGCTTACCAAGCTGTTCCGCCCCGAAGTTCTCGCCATGTCGGCCTATCATGTCGCCGATGCCCGCAACTTGATCAAACTCGACGCGATGGAAAATCCGTACACCTGGCCGGAAGACATTCAGCAACGCTGGTTGGAATCGTTGAAAGCCTGCCCGATCAACCGCTATCCGGACCCGACCGGTTCCGCCTTGTGCGAACAATTAAGACGCGCGAACGCGATTCCGGATCATGCCGCGCTATTGCTCGGGAACGGTTCGGACGAAATCATCCAGATTCTGCTGATGGCGCTATCCGCCGATGCCACGGTACTGGCTCCGGAACCCGGCTTTGTGATGTACCGACAAATCGCCCGTAGCCTGGGACTAAATTATGTCGGCGTACCGTTGGCGACCGATTTCGCGTTGGACTTGTCCGCGATGCTGGCAGCCATCGCCGACACCCGGCCGGCGGCGATTTTCATCGCCTATCCGAACAACCCAACCGGCAATCTGTTCGACGCCCAAGCCATCAAAACCATCATCGCCGCGGCGCCGGGATTGGTTGTCGTTGACGAGGCTTACGCGCCGTTCGCCGACGCCAGCTTCGTCGGCGAATTAGGGAATTATCCCAATCTGCTAGTGATGCGTACCGTCTCCAAACTCGGTCTGGCGGGTTTACGTCTGGGCTATTTGGCCGGCCCGGCCGAGATCGTCGCCGAACTTGACAAAGTCCGTCTACCTTACAACATCAACAGCCTGACCCAAGCGACGGTCGGCTTCGCGTTGGAACACGGCGATTTCCTCGCGCAACAAACCCAAGCCATCCGTGCCGAGCGAACTGCAATGGCCAAGGCCTTAAAAGCCTGGCCGACGCTGACCGTCTATCCCAGCTCGGCCAATTTCATCCTGTTTCGCACACCGGTTGGCACAGCCGACCAATTGTTCGCCGGACTGAAAGCCCGCGGAATTTTAATCAAGAATCTGTCCGGCCAAGGCGGCGTGCTAAGCGACTGCCTACGTGTCACGATAGGCAAACCCGAAGAAAACCAGAGTTTTCTGAACGCGCTGGCCGCTGCTCTGGCCGAATTACCGCGCTGAAGGCGCCAGCTCCCCGTTTGGGCCAAAACCGCCAGCAACCCACGCCAGGCGCGGCCGCCAGCCCAAGAACCATTTCATTAATCCGGGCCAGTAAGGTATATTTGCCAAAAACTATAATAATCGGTGTATTGCCCGATACACCGCACATCACGCAGGAGTGTTACCTATGAACCAAGAAGGCGTCGATCATTCAAAACGCCAGTTTCTGACCTCGGCTTTGTCGGTGGTCGGAGCCGTGGGGGCCGGCTATCTGGCCGTTCCCTTTCTCTCGCAAATGCAGCCGAGCGCCAAGGCCATGGCCGCCGGCGCGCCGGTCGAGGTCGATATCAGCAAAATGGAGTCCGGCCAATTGATCCGCGTCGCTTGGCGCGGCAAACCCGTTTGGGTTTTGAATCGAACCCCGGAGGTTTTATCTACGCTGGCGACTTTGGACAGCAAACTCGCAGACCCTGTCTCCAACGAATCTCATCAACCTGATTACGCCAAAAACTCGTTGCGCGCGCTGAAACCTGAAATTTTCGTCGCGGTCGGCCTGTGTACCCATCTGGGCTGCTCGCCCACGTTTCGCCCGGAAATCGCCCCTAACGATCTAGGCCCCGATTGGAAAGGCGGATTTTTCTGCCCTTGCCACGGCTCCTGGTTCGATTTAGCCGGCCGCGTCTATCGCGGCGTGCCGGCTCCGACCAATCTCGAGATTCCACCCTACCGTTATGTGACCGACAGCCTGATCATGATCGGCGAAGACAACGAGGCGAAATCAGCATGAAGCAAAAAATGAATCAATGCAGCGACTGGCTGCTGGAGCGTTTTCCACTCTCCGATTTGTGGAACGAACACATGGCGCATTACTACGCGCCGAAAAATTTCAACGTCTGGTATTTCTTCGGCTCGCTGGCGCTGTTCGTACTCGTCAACCAGTTCATAACCGGCATTCTGCTGACAATGAATTACAAACCGGATGCCAAACTGGCCTTCGACTCGGTCGAATACATCATGCGCGACGTCAACTGGGGCTGGCTGGTGCGTTACATGCATTCCACCGGTGCCTCGGCCTTCTTCATCGTCGTCTATCTGCACATGTTCCGCGGCCTGATGTACGGCTCGTTCAAACAACCGCGCGAGCTGATTTGGATTTTCGGCATGCTGATCTTCGTGTGCCTGATGGCCGAAGCTTTCATGGGCTATCTACTGCCTTGGGGCCAAATGTCCTACTGGGGCGCGCAGGTCATCATCTCGCTGTTTAGCGCGATACCGGTAGTCGGCGACGAATTGTCGCTGTGGATCCGCGGCGACTACGTGGTTTCCGACGCTACCTTGAACCGCTTCTTCGCGTTCCACGTCATTGCGGTGCCGCTGGTTTTGCTGATTCTGGTATTCCTGCACATCGTCGCACTGCACGAAGTAGGTTCGAACAATCCGGACGGCATCGAAATCAAGGAAAATCTGAACTGGAAAGAACATCCGATTGACGGCATCCCCTTCCATCCGTACTACACCGTCAAGGACATCGTTGGCGTCGGCGTGTTCATGTTCTTTTTCGCGACGGTAATTTTTTATATGCCGGAAATGGGTGGATTCTTTTTGGAGCACGCCAACTTTATCCCGGCCGATCCGCTGAAGACCCCGGAACACATCGCGCCGGTCTGGTACTTCACGCCGTTCTACGCGATTCTGCGCGCGGTTCCCGACAAGTTCGCCGGCGTCATCGCGATGGGCGGCGCGATCGTAGTGCTGTTCATGCTGCCTTGGCTGGATCGCAGCCCGGTCAAATCCATCCGCTATCGCGGCGGTATGTTCAAGAAAGCACTGTTGCTGTTCGTGATTAGCTTCATCGGCTTGGGTTATTTGGGCACCCAACCGGCCACGCCGGCGGCGACGACGGTAGCCCGCTTCCTGACCGCGATCTACTTCGGCTTCTTCCTTCTGATGCCGTTATATACCCGCTGGGAGAAGACCAAACCGCTGCCCGAGCGCCTGACGGAGCAACCAACGCTGGAAGACCGCATTCCAGCGGTATTGGCACTGATAGACGAAGTCGTCGAAGTTCATCATGTTCCCGACAATTTAGGAGGAACCATCGCCAAGAAAAGGCCGAATTGGGCCGGCGTTCAAGCCGTGCTGATTCGTTTTGTCAAAAACCTGAAAAAGAGCCTGGACTAAGCCATGAAAAAGATACTCTGCACTCTTTTGTTTTTGCTGCCTTTTTGCGTTAACGCCAGTAGCGGAATCGAACTGGATAGTCCGGACATCGATCTCAGCGACACCGCATCGTTGGAACGCGGCGCCAAGCATTACGTCACCTATTGCTTGGGCTGCCATTCCGCGAAGCACATTCGTTACAAGCGCATCGCGATGGATTTAAAGCTGGATGAAAGCGAAATCCTGAAAAACGTCGCGCCGCTCGGTGCCGGCATATACGATCAGATGCATTCGGCGATGAATGCCCACGACGCCGAAAAGTGGTTTGGCACTACGCCGCCGGATCTGTCGCTAATTGCCCGCTCACGCGGCGCGGACTGGTTATATACCTATCTGCGGAGCTTTTACAACGACAAAAACAAGCCGCTAGGCGTCAACAACTCGGTCTTTCCGGATGTCGGCATGCCCAACGTATTCTGGCAGTTGCAAGGCACGCAGACCGCAGTGGTTCATAAGGTCGACGGTCGCGACGTGATCACCGAGCTCAAATTGGAGCAACCCGGCCAGTTGTCGCCCAAGGAATTCGACAAGATGGTGACCGACTTGGTTAACTTCCTAGTCTACGTTGGCGAGCCGGTGCAGTTGGAACGCCAGCAAATGGGTAAATTCGTGCTGTTCTTCCTGCTGATGTTCATCGCACTCGCTTACTTATTGAAGAAGGAGTACTGGAAAGACGTACACTAATAGCCAAGGCCGTAGAGCAAAAACCGGTAGAGGGCTAGGCTCTCTACCGGTTTTTTTATCCGGAAAATTTGGACTGCGGCATCGGCCCGATGCCTGCTGAGAAACAATTCCGGTCTATACTCCGGTAAGCTCTTAGCAAAAAGTTAGCGTGTATTGTGAGCCAAACCCTCGGCCAATTTCGTCAATAGCCTGCTCAAGCTCATCCGGCATAAATGTTTTGAATGGCAGCCATTCATATTTCATTTTATGCCACAGCAATTCAATCCGATTCAACTCAGGGCTATAGGGCGGCAGGAAATAAAATCGAATACCTTTCTCTTCCAGCAAATCCCAATACGGCTTCAGTTTTTTGGCCGTATGAATGGACGCATTATCTAAAATCACCACCAATGGCTTGCTGACGCGTTGGACCAATGCCATCAGAAAGCCCAAAAACCACAGACCATTGACGCTTTGCCACAGCTTAGTCAGCATTAATCGACCCGATGAAAGCAAAGCGCCAATGACGTTCATCCGCTGCGCGCGTTTAGCGGTAATGGCATGAACTTCTCCGCTTTTGGTCCAAGCCGAACGATTCGGTGGTTGTGGTGCAAATCCGGCCTCATCCACATAGGCCAATTCGATTTCGCCGGCTTGCGCTTGCTGAATCAGTGCGGCAATGTCGTGTTGGGCCCGCTCGAAGCGCTCGGGATCACGCTTTTTTTTAAACTGTAACGGGTGCGCTTCCATACATAGCCCATCCGTTTTAACTCGTTCCGCAAGGTGCTGGCGCTAATCGTCACGTCGCATTCCGTCGTTAGACGACTGACCAATGCCCGGCAGTTTAAAGGTTCCGCATCGATCCATTCTTTGAGCCGGCATCGATGCGCGTCAGTCAATTTACTTGGTGCACCACTGCGGGGTTGATCCGGTAAACTGTTCAGCCCATTTCTCCACCACTTCCGCCGCCGCTCCCGTATAGCTTCCGGTTTCACGCCTTGCTGTTCTGCAATCGCAATGACTGTCTGGCCATTGGCTAACATCAAAATGGTCTGTGCCCGCTCCCGTTCTCGCCAATCGCTCCCTTTTTTGATAATTTGCTGGAGCTGCTCTCGTTCGCTTTCGTTCAATTCTATTGCTCTTGCCCGCATTCTGTCGCTACCACCACACCTGAAATCTCGCTATTTTAATGCATGGTGATTTGTTGTTAAGCGCTTAACACGCATTCCAGACAGCTTGTATGCCGCGCTTTTTTGCAATGAGAATTCGATATGGCGAGCTACCGCATTCCAGGCCCGTTACAAGGATTGTTCGACAACGATATCGACCAAGGCACGCTATGCCGGTCGCTTAGCCCATTACCCGGCCCGCACATACTCACGACTGGATACCCTGCTTGTTCGCGGAAGTCTCCTCCGGCAGGTCGAGCTTGAGTGGCACTTCGCTGCAAAGCGACACCAACCCCGCCAAGGAACTAGCCCTGAGCGGAGACGGATTGAAGCTATTGAAAGACATCGAAACATTGCGTTTAAAGCCATACGACGACCAAACCGGCAAGGAAAGTAAATATCCCCCGGCAAAGCCGGGGGCTTTATGTTGTGAACCGCTCAAAGCGGTAAATAGGGTCGCTAACGCGGCCCTTTAACTTTAGCCGCCAATAGGCGGCGACTCATTGCCAAAGGTTCATTTGTTCGATTCGTTGGTCTTCCTGTTCTTGATGACGGATATACTCCCGTATCATCCTTTCGTCCCGGCCCACCGTCGAAACAAAATACCCTCGCGCCCAGAAATGTTGACCGACAAAGTTACGCTTCTTTTCACCATAAACACGGGCCAAGTGAATCGCACTCTTCCCTTTGATGTAGCCAATCACCTGCGACACCGCATATTTCGGTGGAATCGATATCAACATATGCACATGATCCGGCATCAAATGCCCTTCCAATATTCGGCTTTCTTTCTGGCTCGCTAACCTTCGAAACACCTCGCCCAAATGCTTGCGCAACGCCCTATACAGCGTTCGGCGACGGCACTTGGGAATAAACACAACGTGATATTTGCACTCCCATTTCGAGTGGCTTAAGCTTTCGTTCTCGGTAAGCGGTCCTTTAACAGCATCTGTATAAACAGCTCGAAAGGAACGAAGATAGTGTCCACTTATAATCAGGTGGACACCTATGAAGGAGCATAACACGCGATTATCGCGGCCATTAATCGTGGGGCACGGGCGAGACGGCCGTTGCCTTTATGATCCGGAAGCCAAGCGGGAGCTAGTGAAAGTTTGCTTGCATTCGGGCACATCGGTTGCCAAGATCGCTCTGCAATACGGTATCAATGCCAATCTGCTGCGCAAGTGGATGGGGCATTACCGAGAAACAGGACATCCGAATCCGAACAGTCCATTAACGTTGCCGGCTTTTGTGCCCGTTCAGTCGCTGAGCGCAGAGAAACCGGCTGAGTCAGCGCTCAGTGCGGAGTTGCCCAACGGCGTTAAACTCGCGTTACAGCCTGTCGCACTGAGCGACCTGCCGGTGATTTTGAAGGCGTTGGCCGAGCTGCCATGTTTCGTTTCGACGCAGGATTGAAGGTCTACCTGCACCGCGAGCCGGTCGACGGCCGCAAGGCCATCAATGGTTTAGCGCTGCTGGTTGAGCAGGCATTAGGCTTGAATCCGTTCGAGCCGGCCATCTACGTGTTCAGCAACCGCCGGCGGGATCGGATCAAACTGCTGTTGTGGGACCGCACCGGTTTTTGGTTGATGCTCAAGCGGCTGGAAGCCGACCGTTTTCACTGGCCGAAAGAGGCAGCAGTTGTGATGTTGACGGTCGAGCAACTCCACTGGTTGTTAGCCGGTATTGACTTGGCCGCGATGCGGCCGCATCCGGCACGAACCTATACCCAAGTAGGCTGAAACGCGGATGTAAAGCCGGTAAAATAACGGCATGACGCCCACCATCACGCTGTCCACCGAAGACTACCAAGCCTTGCTGGCCGAGCAGCAACGGCTGGCGAGTCAACTGCGGTTGGTGACGGTCGAGCGGGATTTATTGAAAGAACGTGTGGATGCCTTTCTGCATAGGCTGTATGCCGCAAAATCCGAGGCGCGGGCCAATCCGGCCCAGCGCGACCTGTTCCTGAACGAAGCCGAAGTGTTGGCGCCGAACGGTGCTCCAATCGCCGAGGAAGCCACGCCCGAAGCGGTCGAGGTGGCCGGTCACCGCCGTAAGAAACGCGGTCGCAAACCGCTCGATCCGCATCTGCCGCGTGAGATCGTGCGCCATGAATTAGCGGAAGCCGAACGCATCTGTGCGCATGACGGTACTCGTCTGGTGGAAATCGGCGCTGAAATCAGCGAGCAGCTCGACATCGTGCCGCAACAGGTGCGAGTCATTCAACATCACCGCGTCAAATATGCCTGCCCGTGCTGCGATGAAAGCATTCGCGTGACGCCGGCACCGGTTCGCATCATCCCCAAAGGCTTACTCACCGAAACGGCATTAGCCTGGGTCGTCACCGCCAAATACCAGGATAGCCTGCCGCTGTATCGGCAAGCCGCGCTGTTGAGCCGTTTCGGCGGCGATCTGTCGCGCAACACGCTGGCGGCTAGCATGGTGCGGGTTGGCGACGCAGTGCAACCCATCATCAACTTGCTGCGCGACCATCTGCTCGATGCCGATCTGATCCTGGGCGACGAAACCGTGGTTCAAGTGCTCAAAGAATCCGGCCGAGCCGCGCAAAGCAAAAGCTATCTGTGGGCACAAATGACCGGCTCCGGACCGCCGATTCGGCTGTTCAGCTACACGCCGGGGCGCGGCGGAACGCATGCGCAGCCGTTGTATGAAGGCATCAAACCCGGCGCGGTACTGATGAGCGACGGCTATGAGGTGTATAACGCCATTGCAGCCAGCCGGGGTGCGATTCACCTCGGCTGTTGGGCGCATGCGCGGCGTTATTTTGTCGAGGCCGAAGCCGCCATTCCTAAAGCCGCGCGCGGCCCGGAGCAACTGGCGACGCAGTTTATCGCGGCGATGGGTGAACTGTACGCGATTGAAACTCAGACGGAAGACCTGAGCGTCGAACAGCGTGGGCAGCGGCGCCAGGAGCAAAGCCGACCGGTTTTGGTCAAAATCGAAGCCCTGCTGCTACAACATCTGCATGCGGTAATCCCCGGTAGTTTGCTGGGCAAGGCTTTGCATTACTTGTCATCGCAGTGGTCCAAACTGATCCGCTTCGTCGACAACGGCGCTTGGCCCATCGACAACAACCTCTGCGAAAACGCCATACGCCCCTTCGTGGTGGGCCGCCGCAATTGGTTGTTTTGCGATACGGTGGCCGGCGCCCGTGCCAGCGCTAATCTTTACTCGTTGATCGAAACCTGTAAGGCCAATAGCGTCGACCCTTACACCTATCTGGTCGATCTGTTCCGAAAGCTTCCCACCGCAAAAACTGTCGAAGAGTTCGAAGCGCTGTTGCCTTGGAATCTCGACGCCCTAACGGACTAATCGTACGCCAACGGTTAAGTCATTGTCCGTTTCAGTTCTAGTGCGTCCTTCAAAGATCGCTTACCGTTCTCGTCCATCAGGTTCTCCTCTTGCGTTTGCTTGGCGGCTCACGCTCTCGAGTTTCCTGATGGACTCCTCTAAATGTCAAACTCCTGCTGTCTCCCCGGCTAAGCCGGGGGATTTCTCATTTTTGGTTAACGCATGGGTCGCGGGAGCAACCGTCGGTTACGGGCATTTGATCAAAGCCGCCGAATGGAATTTGTACAAAAACGGCATCACCGAGTTTACCGCGAGAACATTGTTCGGTCTGGACCTCACGCCGTTTGTCACGGCGGTTCGTAGCGGGATTACGAGTTCCTTGGAACAGCACCAGTTTGATGCCTTAGTGATGCTGGCTTTCAACATCGGCGCCGGTGCCAACGGCTTTGCCGGTTCCTCAGTGGTTAAGATGATCAACGACCCCACCGCGAAAACCAATTACCCCAATCTGGAAGCCGCCTGGAAGGCTTGGAATAAGTCGCAAGGCAAGGTATTGAAAGGCTTGGAGAATCGCCTCGCATGCGAATGGGTGGTTTTTTCACAAGGCGTTTACAAAAAATGGTGAGCAAATGATCGGATTCCGTCGCCGTTCCGCGTTGATCGCGGTTGTGTTGAGCTTAAGTTTTAATTTCGCGCACGCGATCGACAACCCCGACACCCCGGATCTTACAGCGGAATTCCTATCTCGCGCCGATGCGTTCGAACAGGCAATTTACCAACACGCGCAAACCGCGGAACAAACCGATCAGGCTTACCGCGACTACGCAGAGTTTTTGGATAAGGCGCTTAACCGCGCGTATTCATCTCTGCAGAAAAATCTGCCCGAACCGAGCAAACAAACCTTGTTGCGTTCGCAACGCTTATGGCTACAATTTCGCGATGCTGAACTGGATTTTATTAACGGAAATTGGACCATCGAGCAATTCGGCTCTTCTTCAGCGATTTCCCGTCACGGCTACCGAACCGCTCTGATCAAAAGCCGCGTATTGGAATTATTGCAATACCTAAAAAATTATTAGACCTTACTCAGCATACTCCGCGCCGACTACGGAATTCCGAGCAGGAACGCCGACGCGCCGCGAGAACGGCAACCATCACAGATCATCACTCCGATGTATCAATCCCCGCGGATTTTTAACGACATTCCGAAATAGGGTGTTCACGGCGTTTCAACTGGATGTGACTCGCCCTTCATTTTGGCCTTACCGATTTGCAACATCTTTTCCTTATAGTCGGGCAGCATCGCTTTAAATTCGTTTTGCGCGGATTCTCGAGCCTGATGATCGCTTAAATTAGCGTCGAAGCGCTCAATAACATTCTTGACGGCGTTTTCGGTAGCCTTGGCGTCTTCAGTCATCACCCGCAATTCGCTACGGTTAGGTTTTACCGGCTCATCCGAAATCCCGGGTACGACGCTCTGCCCAACCGGCGGCACGCCGCCCCCCGCCCCGGAAGTCGGCGGCCTTGCACTCGTCTGTTGTACGGATTGTTTGTTCGACGAACTGTCGTCGGACGAACAAGCACTTAGTAACATAGCCAAAGCAGCCACACTAAACCGGAGCCTCATCGTCATTCAACCCGGTCGATAGCTTGCGTATTAAAGCGCGGTGACCAAACGCCATATGGCTCGGTAACCCGCCTGGGAAACTTCATCATCGATTTGCCCTCTTCTGCTATTCCGTCCCGGTCCGGAAGTACCAGTTGGCGTAGTTGATCCGGTTGCCGGCTTGGTCCGGTAGCGGTGCCCAGTTACTGATGTAAATATAATACTGCCGGTTGGCGGTCAACGCGGCGTTCGGCGTCAGCGTGACGGTTTTGCCGTCGGCGCTCAGCGCGTAGCTCGCGCTCGGCCGTTGCCCGGTCACCGCGTCGTACAGCGCGATCGTGTCGCTGTTCAATGCCAGCGGGTTGAGCCGTTCGGCAAAGGTGATCACCACCGGGCTGTTCAGGCCGATGCCGCTGGTGTTGTTGGCCGGGCTGTATTGCACCACACTGGTCGAGAGCAGGTCGGCACCCGCGCCGGTCGTGAAGCTTCTGTCCTGTGCCGTGCCCAGTACGTTGCCGCTCAGGTCTTCCACGCCTTCGACGTGCAGGCTGTAGCCGGTGTTCGCCAGCAGCGGTTGTTGCAACTTCAGCGTCAGGGTTTTCCGGTCGCCGCTCAGCTCGCGGGTCGTCGCGATCGCGTCGCCGCCCTTGCGCAGTTCCACTCCGCCCAAGCTCAAACCGCTCACCGGTTCGTCGAATTGCACTTGCAGCACTGCGTTCGTCGGGACGTCGAGTTGGTCGGCGACGATGCTGTAGCCGACGACGTTGGGCGCCAGGTTGTCCGCCGTCAGTGCCGCCGTGAAGTAGCGGCTCTGATAGGCGTTGTTGCCGTTCATGTCTTGAACGGAGTAGACGTAGAAGTAGTAGTTGCGCCCTACCGCCAAGGCTTGCGTCGGCACGAGGGTGAGCGTGCGGCCGTCGGTGCTCAGGTCGAGGCTCGCCGGGACGTGCTGGCCGGTGACGGTGTCGTACAGGTACAAACCGCCGTCGTTGACCGTGACCGGGTCGATCGCTTCGCTCATCCGTGCTTTGAAGACGGCGTTGACCGGGACGTTGGTCGCGCTCGCGGCCATGCTCCATTCCACGACGCTGGGCGAGGCGGTATCCGGACCGTTGCCGGTGCTGAATTGGCTGCTCCGGCTGACCACGGCGTTGCCGGCGTAGTCTTGGGGTTGATCCACCGTTAGCGTGACGTCGCTGTCCACCGGCCACGGTTCGTGCGGCAGGTAGCTGACTTGCCGGTTGCCGTCGCTGAAGCTGAGCGAGTAGCTACGCGCATCGTAGTTCGGCACTTGCGCCAGCGGCTGGTCGCCGTCGTCGCCGAGGAAGCTCAGCGGGCTGACCGCTTCGTCGAAGCGGATCGAGACGCGGTTGTTGATGCCGACTTGGCCGGCGCCGTCGATCGGACTGAGCGCCGTGACTTTCGGCGCGATGCTGTCCGCCGTGGCGCCGACTGCCGTCGCGAAGTACCAGAGGTAGTCGCTGTTGTAGGTCGATTCGGCGCCGCTGGCGTCTTTGACCCCGGCGCGGATGCCGATTTGATAGCCTTGGTTGGCTTGCAACGCGGCGTTGGGCACGAGCCTGACGACGCGGTTACCTTTCAGCAGGCTGACCGTGGTCGGTATTTCGGCGCCGTAGTAGTAGTTGCGCAGGACGAAGCGGCTGTTGTCGACCGTGGCCGGGTCTAGCGCTTCGTTGAATTGCAGCTCGATCGCCGGGTTCAGCGGCAGCGTGATGCCGTCGTCGGTGTTCAACGCCAGGACGTACGGGGTTTTCGTCGCCGGGTCTTCTTCGGTCCGGAACGAGGTGTAGAAGCTGTTCAGGGCATTGCCGCTCAGGTCTTGGGCGGTGCTGTCCAAGAATACTTCGATCCGCGCGTCTTTCGCCCAGGGCTGCGCCGGGGTGTAGACCAAGGTGCGGCCGTCGCCGATCAGTTGCAGGTTGCCGGTGATCAGGACGCCATTTTGCGAGACGTGCAGCGCGCCGGCCAGGCTGCTGGCTTTGAGCGCTTCGTTGCTGTACAGCACGATTTTGTTTTTGGACAGCACGTTGTAGGCGCCGTTGCCGGGTAAGGCGGTGGCGATGCTAGGCCGGCCGGTGTCGTTGGCCGCCGCGGTCGTGAAGACTTTGACGGTGTCGGCTAGCCGGTTGCCGCTGAGGTCTTTGATGTCGTCGGTCAGCAGGACGGTCACCAGGGCCGAGGCCGGCAGGTTGTAGTTGAGGGTGACGGTGCGGCTGTCGGCCGAGTAGCTGATCGACGGTCTGACGACGTCACCGTTGACGAACAAGCCGACGTTGTTGCTGACCGTGCTTTGGTTGAGCGATTCGGAGAAGGTCAGGACGATCGGGTTGTTGCCGTAAACGTCCATCGCGCCGTCGTTCGGGGTGATGGATAGCAGTTGCGGCGCGGTATTGTCGCCGCCGGTGCCGGTGGTGAAGTATTGGTAGCGGTAGCTGTTGCTGTTGCCGGCCAGATCGAGGACGCCGTTGACGGTGATGTTGATCTGGGTGTTGCCGGGCAGCGGGGTCAATGGGCTGAAGGTGACGACGTTGCCGCTTTGCGCGAAGCTGCCGGCCAGTTGGCCGCTATAGCCGCTGGCGCTGATGGCGATGCCGCTGTCCAGGGTGGTCGGGTCGATCGCTTCGCTGAAGCTGAAGGTGATCGGCGCGCTGGCGCTAACGCCGGTGGCGGCGTTGGCCGGGCTGATCGTTACCGTCGCGCCGGTGGTGTCGGCGCTGGCGCTGGCGCCGGTCGTGAAGTGGCTGGTTACGGTGCTCAGCCGGTTGCCGATATAGTCGTACAGGCCATCCAGCACGACGGTGTAGTCGCTGTTGATCGCCAGCGTGCTGCTCGGGGTGAAGGTGATGGTCCGGTTGTCGCTACCCAGGCTGGCGGTGCCGGCCACGTCGACGCCGCCGACGCTGAGCCGGACGCTGCCGGCGACGCTGAAGGCGCTGATCGGTTCGTCCAGCACGAAGCGCAGTTTGGCGTTGACCGCGATGCCGCTGGCGCCGTCAACGATGTTTTGACCGCTGACCAGCGGTACTTCCTGGTCGCTGGCGCTTCCGGTCCGGAAGTACCAGTTGGCGTAGTTGATCCGATTGCCGGCTTGGTCCGGTAGCGGTGCCCAGTTACTGATGTAAATATAATACTGCCGGTTGGCGGTCAACGCGGCGTTCGGCGTCAGCGTGACGGTTTTGCCGTCGGCGCTCAGCGCGTAGCTCGCGCTCGGCCGTTGCCCGGTCACCGCGTCGTACAGCGCGATCGTGTCGCTGTTCAATGCCAGCGGGTTGAGCCGTTCGGCAAAGGTGATCACCACCGGGCTGTTCAGGCCGATGCCGCTGGTGTTGTTGGCCGGGCTGTATTGCACCACACTGGTCGAGAGCAGGTCGGCACCCGCGCCGGTCGTGAAGCTTCTGTCCTGTGCCGTGCCCAGTACGTTGCCGCTCAGGTCTTCCACGCCTTCGACGTGCAGGCTGTAGCCGGTGTTCGCCAGCAGCGGTTGTTGCAACTTCAGCGTCAGGGTTTTCCGGTCGCCGCTCAGCTCGCGGGTCGTCGCGATCGCGTCGCCGCCCTTGCGCAGTTCCACTCCGCCCAAGCTCAAACCGCTCACCGGTTCGTCGAATTGCACTTGCAGCACTGCGTTCGTCGGGACGTCGAGTTGGTCGGCGACGATGCTGTAGCCGACGACGTTGGGCGCCAGGTTGTCCGCCGTCAGTGCCGCCGTGAAGTAGCGGCTCTGATAGGCGTTGTTGCCGTTCATGTCTTGAACGGAGTAGACGTAGAAGTAGTAGTTGCGCCCTACCGCCAAGGCTTGCGTCGGCACGAGGGTGAGCGTGCGGCCGTCGGTGCTCAGGTCGAGGCTCGCCGGGACGTGCTGGCCGGTGACGGTGTCGTACAGGTACAAACCGCCGTCGTTGACCGTGACCGGGTCGATCGCTTCGCTCATCCGTGCTTTGAAGACGGCGTTGACCGGGACGTTGGTCGCGCTCGCGGCCATGCTCCATTCCACGACGCTGGGCGAGGCGGTATCCGGACCGTTGCCGGTGCTGAATTGGCTGCTCCGGCTGACCACGGCGTTGCCGGCGTAGTCTTGGGGTTGATCCACCGTTAGCGTGACGTCGCTGTCCACCGGCCACGGTTCGTGCGGCAGGTAGCTGACTTGCCGGTTGCCGTCGCTGAAGCTGAGCGAGTAGCTACGCGCATCGTAGTTCGGCACTTGCGCCAGCGGCTGGTCGCCGTCGTCGCCGAGGAAGCTCAGCGGGCTGACCGCTTCGTCGAAGCGGATCGAGACGCGGTTGTTGATGCCGACTTGGCCGGCGCCGTCGATCGGACTGAGCGCCGTGACTTTCGGCGCGATGCTGTCCGCCGTGGCGCCGACTGCCGTCGCGAAGTACCAGAGGTAGTCGCTGTTGTAGGTCGATTCGGCGCCGCTGGCGTCTTTGACCCCGGCGCGGATGCCGATTTGATAGCCTTGGTTGGCTTGCAACGCGGCGTTGGGCACGAGCCTGACGACGCGGTTACCTTTCAGCAGGCTGACCGTGGTCGGTATTTCGGCGCCGTAGTAGTAGTTGCGCAGGACGAAGCGGCTGTTGTCGACCGTGGCCGGGTCTAGCGCTTCGTTGAATTGCAGCTCGATCGCCGGGTTCAGCGGCAGCGTGATGCCGTCGTCGGTGTTCAACGCCAGGACGTACGGGGTTTTCGTCGCCGGGTCTTCTTCGGTCCGGAACGAGGTGTAGAAGCTGTTCAGGGCATTGCCGCTCAGGTCTTGGGCGGTGCTGTCCAAGAATACTTCGATCCGCGCGTCTTTCGCCCAGGGCTGCGCCGGGGTGTAGACCAAGGTGCGGCCGTCGCCGATCAGTTGCAGGTTGCCGGTGATCAGGACGCCATTTTGCGAGACGTGCAGCGCGCCGGCCAGGCTGCTGGCTTTGAGCGCTTCGTTGCTGTACAGCACGATTTTGTTTTTGGACAGCACGTTGTAGGCGCCGTTGCCGGGTAAGGCGGTGGCGATGCTAGGCCGGCCGGTGTCGTTGGCCGCCGCGGTCGTGAAGACTTTGACGGTGTCGGCTAGCCGGTTGCCGCTGAGGTCTTTGATGTCGTCGGTCAGCAGGACGGTCACCAGGGCCGAGGCCGGCAGGTTGTAGTTGAGGGTGACGGTGCGGCTGTCGGCCGAGTAGCTGATCGACGGTCTGACGACGTCACCGTTGACGAACAAGCCGACGTTGTTGCTGACCGTGCTTTGGTTGAGCGATTCGGAGAAGGTCAGGACGATCGGGTTGTTGCCGTAAACGTCCATCGCGCCGTCGTTCGGGGTGATGGATAGCAGTTGCGGCGCGGTATTGTCGCCGCCGGTGCCGGTGGTGAAGTATTGGTAGCGGTAGCTGTTGCTGTTGCCGGCCAGATCGAGGACGCCGTTGACGGTGATGTTGATCTGGGTGTTGCCGGGCAGCGGGGTCAATGGGCTGAAGGTGACGACGTTGCCGCTTTGCGCGAAGCTGCCGGCCAGTTGGCCGCTATAGCCGCTGGCGCTGATGGCGATGCCGCTGTCCAGGGTGGTCGGGTCGATCGCTTCGCTGAAGCTGAAGGTGATCGGCGCGCTGGCGCTAACGCCGGTGGCGGCGTTGGCCGGGCTGATCGTTACCGTCGCGCCGGTGGTGTCGGCGCTGGCGCTGGCGCCGGTCGTGAAGTGGCTGGTTACGGTGCTCAGCCGGTTGCCGATATAGTCGTACAGGCCATCCAGCACGACGGTGTAGTCGCTGTTGATCGCCAGCGTGCTGCTCGGGGTGAAGGTGATGGTCCGGTTGTCGCTACCCAGGCTGGCGGTGCCGGCCACGTCGACGCCGCCGACGCTGAGCCGGACGCTGCCGGCGACGCTGAAGGCGCTGATCGGTTCGTCCAGCACGAAGCGCAGTTTGGCGTTGACCGCGATGCCGCTGGCGCCGTCAACGATGTTTTGACCGCTGACCAGCGGTACTTCCTGGTCGCTGGCGCTTCCGGTCCGGAAGTACCAGTTGGCGTAGTTGATCCGATTGCCGGCTTGGTCCGGTAGCGGTGCCCAGTTACTGATGTAAATATAATACTGCCGGTTGGCGGTCAACGCGGCGTTCGGCGTCAGCGTGACGGTTTTGCCGTCGGCGCTCAGCGCGTAGCTCGCGCTCGGCCGTTGCCCGGTCACCGCGTCGTACAGCGCGATCGTGTCGCTGTTCAATGCCAGCGGGTTGAGCCGTTCGGCAAAGGTGATCACCACCGGGCTGTTCAGGCCGATGCCGCTGGTGTTGTTGGCCGGGCTGTATTGCACCACACTGGTCGAGAGCAGGTCGGCACCCGCGCCGGTCGTGAAGCTTCTGTCCTGTGCCGTGCCCAGTACGTTGCCGCTCAGGTCTTCCACGCCTTCGACGTGCAGGCTGTAGCCGGTGTTCGCCAGCAGCGGTTGTTGCAACTTCAGCGTCAGGGTTTTCCGGTCGCCGCTCAGCTCGCGGGTCGTCGCGATCGCGTCGCCGCCCTTGCGCAGTTCCACTCCGCCCAAGCTCAAACCGCTCACCGGTTCGTCGAATTGCACTTGCAGCACTGCGTTCGTCGGGACGTCGAGTTGAGCTGCGCCGACGCTGAATCCAAGGATGCGTGGCCCATTCGCGTCTCGGTCAAACGAGGTCGTGAAGTAGTAATTGACGTAGCCCAGTGGGTTTCCGAACAAGTCCTTGATGGCGTTAGTGACGGCTATCCGGTGTTGCCGCCCAACCGCCAACGCGACGTTCGGAACGAAGGTCGCGCTTTGCCCGTCGCCGTTTAGCGTTACGACGCCGAGAATTTGTTGCCCCGTGACTTGATCGTAGAGTTGAACGCTTTGATCGTTAACGGTATCTCCATGCACCGGTTCGCTAAAGCGGATACCGACTACAACATTGACTGCTACGCCGGTACTGTTGGCGGCTGGGTCGATAGCCGCTACCGTGGGCGGCGTCGTATCGACAGTGTTTCCGGTTTTGTAATGGAACGAATAGGGAGTCGCGATCGGATTTCCCGCGCGATCGCGCACTCCAGCGACTACAACCTTATATTCGGTATAGTCCGCCAATAAATCGGAGGGCGTAAAAATCAGTTGCAAGCCGTCGCTCGACAATCGCACCTTCCCGGCAATCTTGGCGCCCCCTTCCAACAAACCTTGAAAAATGGTAATAGAATCGGCATTAATCGATTTGGCGGACAAAGGCTCGCCGAAGCTGACAATGATCGGATTGTTCTCCGGAATGTCGATCGATGCGTCGGCCGGCGACGTTCCGGACACCGTCGGCGGCGTTACGTCGGGATTCAAAGGATCGGTACCGTTTTGCACCTCGGTCCCGTCGGGAACGCCGTCGTCGTCGGAATCGGTATCGATCGGGTTGGTGTGCATGTCGACTTCGTCGCCGTCGGAAAGACCATCGTCGTCGGAATCGGTGTCGTTAACGTTCGAACCGTATACAGCTTCTTGTTCGTCGCTCAAGCCATCCCGGTCGGTATCCGCTTGCACGGTCAGCGTCAAACTGGTTGAGGTTTGTTGGTTTCCGCCGAAATCGGTTGCTTTGGCGACCACGGTTATCGTGTTGCCGACGGTGCCGAACGGCACGGTTACCGGGTACTGATAAGGCCGAGAGGTATCGGTGTAGACCGTCTGACCATCTACAATGAACGATACCGACTTCACTCCAATATCGTCATCGGCGGTCGCCGTCACGGTAACTTTTTTACCCTCGACAACAATGGTATCTTGCGGCGGCTCGCTGATTTCTATCGTCGGCGCGACGCCACCTTTGTCTTCGGTCAAACGGTATTGTCCGATCAATAACGTCGAGGTACCGTTCGCTTCGAAATCGGAGATTGAACTGGATGCGGTCAAGTAAACGTAGTTGGAATCCAGCGCGACGCCGGTGCCGTTGTAGTCGTTGAAATTTCTAAAGTCGACAGTGCCTTGAAACACCGCGGATTCCGGGTCTTCGATATTGACGTACGGGACTGAATTGACAAACAAGACTTCGGCGAAAAACGCAAAGCTATCGGTCAATTCAACGTCGTACGGATAAAACGCCGCATCGGAAGCCACGATGATAGGATTTGTTGGATCGCCTATATTGACTGCCTTGAAGCCGGAGGTATAGGCCGAGACATACGCGTAACCGTCCTTGACGGCAACGTCTTTTACCGGACCGATACTAAGGCTGCCTTTTTTAACAGGATTGGCTTTGTCGGTTACATCAATGATATGCAGCGAAGTTCCAGCGACCACGGCCACGATATTACCTTGCGCATCCACACCTTTAGCTTCGCCGAGTCCACCGAGAGAGCCAGCCGCGATCGGTTGTGCGGGTTTATGGACATCCACGATTTCCAGGCCACCGTTACCGTCGGCAACGTAGGCGAATTGGTTGTCGATTTTGACGTCTTGCGCGACGCCCGCCGTTTCGTAAGAGGCGAGTAGAAGAGGATTGGCCGGATCGCTGACGTCAATAATCTGCAAACCATCTTCGCCGTCGGCAAGATAAACCACGTTACCAACCACCCTGACGTCGATCGCGGTACCCGCAGTATCCAAACCGCCAACTATCGTCGGGCTGGCATGGTTGGCCACGTTAACGATTTGTAAGCCCTTGCTACCGGCGGCGACGTAAGCGAAATCGCCGGCCACATCGACATTGTTGGCATAACCGGGGATTGAAATCGACGATAGCGCGGTCGGGCTGAACGAACCGACGGTGACTGTGACGGTTTTTTCCAATCCGCCGTTACGAACCGTTAAATTCGCGGTTCCGGCCTGGCCTGCAAACAATAAACCGTCCTTGGCACCGAAGCTAACAACGCTCAAGTTGCTGGAGCTGTAACTAGTGCCGGTGGATTTAGCGGTAATGTCCTCAAGCGTGCCGTTTCCGCGCTTGCCGGACACTTTCACCTGTAAATTGGCCTCGTTATAAACCGTATTGAACGTCATCGTCGGATTAGCTGGCGCGACGATCAGCTCGACAAAACTGCGACCGCCGCCGTCAGTACCGTCGGTCGGGTTGTAACCAGCGAGGATTTCATCGTTGTCGTTGACGCCGTCGCCGTCGCTGTCGGCTTTCAGCGGATCGGTGGTGTAGCCGTTGGAGCCGGCGACTTCAATGCCGTCGCTTAAGCCGTCGCCGTCGGTATCCGCCAAACGGAAATTAGTACCCAACTGGTACTCGCGTTTGGTCGTCAAACCGTCGTTATCGGGGTCTTCTTGCGCGTCGAGAGGATCGTTCGGGTTCAAACCGTTGGCCAGCTCGAAATCGTCCGGCAGACCGTCGTTATCGGCATCTCCGGTCGTCGACACGCTGATGCGTTTGAAGGCGACGACTTCATCCTTGCGGGCAGTGATCAATACGCTACCGCTGGAGACCGCGGTAACCAAGCCTTCGGCGTTGACCGACACAATAGCCGGGTTGCTGGAACTATAGTTTGTACCGTTCGAGGAGGCGGTGACGTTTTTGACGGTACCGTCGCGGTAGGTTGCTTCAACCTTTAACTGCGCGGTTGCGCCTTGGCTGGAGAGAGTTTCGACTGTGGGTTCGCTGACCTTCAGGCTAACAGGGATGGGTTCAATATTCTCAAACGTGATGTCCGGCACGTTAACGATGCCGTTTTGGACAATATTGAAGTAATCGCTTTCTCCGGAGAAGGTGTCGCCCAGCTTGGTGCAAGTCGCCCTGGCTCTGACCCGGCCCATTTGCGAGGGCACGTTAGGCATCGACCAAGCACCATCCTTGCCGACCTGTACGGTTCGGTTGAGAATATTGACGACGCAGTTCTCATCCAGCACGTTGGCCGCCGATTGCCCGCTTCCAGCAAGCCCCAACAACAAGACCAACACATAAAAAGCTTTCATGACCTGAGTGTTCATCGTCTTTATCTCCCGATACCGCAGACGCTTCGAATATTACTTTTTTAAACTGTCGATCGCGGCGACGAAGGTTTCGAACGACTGCATGCCGTCGAAGCGCCGGTAATCGACTAACTGTTTATCCTTGATCCGCCCAATTAAGAACGCAGGCGTACCGTTAACGCCCAAACGACTGCCAAGCGCGATGTCGTTCTGTACCTTTGTTAATTGCGCCGGGTCATCAAGACACTTCTTCAATGCGGATTCATCCAATTTGTGTTGTTGCGCAACGCCGGCAATTAATTCGTCGCTAGCCTGGCCGCGGGCCTCGAAAATTGCATCGTGCATCGCCCAGTATTGCTTCTGCTCGCCCGCGCAACGCGCGGCCAGCGAGGCCTTTTTGGCATGCGCGTGAAAATCCAGCGGGAAATCCTTCATAACGTATTTAACCTTGCCTTTATCGATATAACTTTCGCGCAGTTTGGGGAAAACGTTTTTGTAATGCTTTCCGCAAAATGGGCATTCGTAATCCGAAAACTCCAATATTGCTATGGGTGCATCGCTCTTTCCCAACGCCATTGCCTCGGTATCGGACAAGGAAACAGGTGCCACTTTAGGTTTGGCATCCGCTAATTTTTTCTCTAAATTAGCGACTTTTTCCTTTAGCCCACTAATTTCTTTGCGCATTTCCGAAATTTGCATAAAGATTTCGTCGGCGACCCAGTCATCCTTTGCCCAAACGAGTTCTGTTAATCCAAGCAAAAGAATCACAAGCACACTTAACTTATTCACCACGGTGTATCTACTTAAAATAGTCATTATTTCCTGTTCACGTAATACTCCATCAACTCCCCAAATGGATCGACAGTAAAAGTCTGGTATATCCCATTCTCAACCGGGACCTGTCTTTCGTACATCACGTATAGACACCTTAATCTCGTGACGCTGGTTTCATAAACGCCATATTTTTTAGGGAGCTCCGGCCTCAACGCACGTTGCTTTTCTACAATATCTATAATTTCAGATTCCGAAAGTCCTCTACCTGGGCAACTTAATTCCTGCGCCAAAACCGAATTCGAAAATAAAACAAACAAGACCAGAAAAATTTTATTCATCGCATCTCCAAGGTCATCGACCGCGCATGGCATCAACAATAACACCATTCTGATTCAGTTTAAAAACAATGTTTTTACCCGGACGCAAGGGGACCGCCGACTCAATTAAAATATAATAACAACCATGTCTGTTCAACGTATATTGACTTTCCGAAAAGGCTTTCGGCAAATCGCCTCTACTCCGTCTCTCGGCATTGACAATATCCACCACCTGTTCCTTTGATAATTCTAGAGCAGTACAGTTTGGCTCCGCGCAAGCCAGATCCACCATTAAAACTAGAATCGCCAAATTTATTATTTTCTGAAAAAACATTATGCGTTCCTCACAAAGTCATTAGAAACAGGTGGCGGGCGGAGTAAAGAAGCCATTGCCATATGAAATAGCTTCTTGAATCCAATGATCTACTACCGCTCTACAGGCATCCGGATCGGGACTCAAATTACATGAAGACCGAGCGTTGTCTAAGCACTGCTTTTCAGCCTTACTCGCTTCGCATTCGCCCTGAGCCTGGCTTACTTCCGGTTTGAAACCAGGCCAAGTTTTACAGTCCCCCCCAACACAATTAACGTGATCTTTATGCTTTCCTTCGTGGACAGCAACGCATTGCTGAGCGATTGCGTCACCGAGAACGTTCCCTCTACTAGGAAAATTACCGGGATACATACATAAAATTGGCGCACCTCGACAACAGGTCACCGTGCCAAGTAATGTTCCCGCCTGATAATCAGAGTCATTTTGTATATCCGGCTGAGTGCAACATTCGCCATCCGTGGGAGGAGGAACCTTACTGCCGTTGCTACAACTGGCACATGGCTCTCCAGCGATTGGTCCATCCGGCTTATTGCTTAGCTGGCAGTTTCCGCTACAAGTCTGGCATTCCGCGCTATATGCGCAGCCGCTCCCTCCCGGCTGACTGCCGCAATGCCACCCTGCCTTAATTACTCCCACGCCGTCATTGGATTTAATGATGCTGCCGTCGGTGCTGACCGTGCCGAGGCCGATCGCTACGAATTCTTCCAGGTCGTGGTCGTAGGAGTACATTTCCACTTGCGCGCCGGGTTTGTGGCCGTCGACGTTGGGCAGGGTCAGCCGGGCCGGCGGGTCGAATTTGGCCCCGACCGGTTGGATGGTGACAATAAACTGCGGCTGCATGCCGTTCGGCGGCGCCATCGGGATTTTGCTGGCGTTGACCGGCGTGACCGAGAGCTTCCCGGTCTTCTTGCCGTCCGGGAAGGTGACCGAGCCGCGTTTGATTTCCAACGCGAAGCCGGGTACGTCGGGCAGGGTCAGCGTGACGTCTTGGTCGCCGACGGTTTTGGCGTTGACGGTGTCGAGTTTGACCAGGTAGATCGGCGCGGACAGCGGGTTGTCGGCACCGGCGATCGTGACGAGGTTGAAGGCGAGCGTGGGCCATTCGCCTTCGGCGCTGGTGGTGCTGCCGTCGGCGACCAGGCGTACCGCGCCGACCGGGACTTCGCTGATTTTGAATTGGCCTTGGGCGTCGGTTTGTGCTTCGCGGGTGGTGCCGTCGACTCGGACGGTGACGTTCGGCAACGGGTGTTCTTGGTTGTCGAGCACGACGCCGCTGATGCTGGTTTGGCCGGCGTTGCCGGTTTTTAGCGCGGAGGCGGTGAAGCCGGCGTAGAGGCTGGTGCCAACCAGGGTGGCGGTGACGCGGTGGACGTCGAGGCCGTCTTCGCTGCCCAGCGTGAATTCGGCGGTGGCCCGCCCGTCGCTGTCGGTGGTGGCGGTCAGCGTGGTTTGGCCGTTTTGGAAGCGGCCGCTGCCTTGGGTGACTTTGAATTCTATTTGGGCGCCGGGCACGACGTTGGCGCCGTCGTCGACCACGGCGACGACGAAGGGTAGCGGCAGCGCTTGGCTGACCGCGCCGCGTTGGTTGTTGCCGCTGTTGACGGTGACTTTGCCGCCGGCCCCGACTGAGGCGCTGGCATAAAACAGGGCTTCGCCGTCGAAGCCGACCGAGGTGGCGCGGACCCGTTGGTTGCCGCTGCCGGCTCGGCTACCGAGTTTGAAGGCGGTGGCGGCGATGCCTTGGGCGTCGGTTTGAACCAGGACGCCTTGGCCTTGGTCGCTGTTGCCGGCGCCGACGATGCCGTCGCCTTCGGTGACGCGGAAGATCACGGGTTTGCCCGCGACCGCTTGGTTGGCGCCGTCCAGCAGTTTGACTTTGAGGGTTTGGGCCAGCACGCTGTTGATCTTGCCGCTTTGGTTTTGGCCGCCGAGCAGTTCGATGTGTTGCGGCGCCAGCGGTTGGTAGCTGACTTGCAGGCTGAGGCTGCTGGTGTTGCCGACGTTGTCGGCGGCGTCGATTTTGAGGGTGTTGGTGCCGACGGCGAGCGGGATGTTTTGGGCCAGGTAGCTGCGGTTGGCGATCGTGGCGGCGATGCCGTTGACTTTGACGTTGGCTTGGCCGGCGGCGACGGTGCCGCGTACGATGTCGTTGATCAGGCCGGACACGGCGATGTGGTCGGTGCGCACGGTGTCGCCATTTTTCGGCGATTCGACGGTCAGGTAGGGCGGGGTCATGTCCAGCGATAGCGAGATGGTGTCGCTGACGTCTTCGCCCTGGGCGTTGACCGCTCGGGCGGTGATGGTGTTGTGGCCTTCTTCCAGTGCGACGTCGGCTTGAAAGCTGCCGTTGCCGTGGGTGACCGGCGCGCCGTTCAGGGTGACTTGGGCGCTGGGGTCGTTGACGGTGCCTTTGACGGTTTGCGGGGTGTGGCCGACGGTCAAGAGCGTGGCCGGGCTGGTGATTTTGACGGCCAGGGCTGGGCTTTGCACCTGGCGTTCCAGCCGGGTCGTGAAGCTGAAGGTATTGGGGCCGCCGCCGGTGACGATGACCGAGACCAGACCGCCGCCGCCGGGCGTGAAGTCGTTGCCGAGATAGCCGGTCAGGTCGTAGTAGGCTTCGCCGGCCGCGGTGGTGCCGCTGGCGTTGCCGATAGCCACTTTCGCCGCCGGGCTCAGGCCGACGATGACCAGCCGGAACGGGCCTTTCAGGCTTTGGCCGCTGACGTTGTTCAGCGTCACCGCCACCGTCGCGTCCGCCGCACGTCGGTTGCGCACCGGGTTGGCTACCTTCACCGTCACTTGGCTGGTCGAGACAGGTTCCCAGTTCGCCGCCGCTTCCGCCGGGGGGGTGATCCAGCTAATTAAGACTACCGACAGAACCATTATAAAGTTAACCAATACGGAACCGCGAACTTGGCCAACTAACTTTCTCGATATCGTATTACTCAATACGTGCCAAAAAACCGACATCAGTACCCCCGAAAAATTCTAATCACTTGTCATTCCTCGCAACCTGCCTAAATAACTTCAAGCTAAATTAATGTCGCGGAAAGCATTATCAAATCCTGCGCTTTAAATCTAATTTCTTCGCTAAATTTTAGGACCTTGAAACCTTAAGAAGCCTCTGATTAATTCGTCATGTCGAATTTCAGCTTCAATCAATACCTTACACACCTGAATTTCTTGAAAAACTGCATTAGTCATAGACTCGTTAAGAGCCGGAAATACTGTTTCAATTAACCTTTTGATTGGTAGCACATACTTCTGAAACCGGCACTCTATCAATCTGTAATCCCATCCAACTGTACCAACCGTCCTGCCGGCGGGCATCTTCCAGTTTTGAAAAATTGCTGACTAAGAAAACGCTTTGTCCAATCGATTCAGGCCGAACATCAACCAGTGATCCGTTAGTCATCATTTGCTTCGTCCAAGTCATCAACTCCTTTCCCTCTGCATTCAGTAATCTGAATTCAGCAGTATCGGAAATTTTACCGTTTGGCTTTGTTCGCCTTGCGAACAGGTAATTATCATGACAAATTCCAGATATCTGCAAATGACTCCCGGCTTCGATTTCATCGAAGTCGAAATGCCAAATCAATTTGGCCTTCTCTCCAACACGATACAAGTACAAACTTGGCGGACTAGGGTTTCGCTTACGACTGACTATTTGTAGCGAGGGCTGAACATGCGTCGTCGATATAAACGACGCATGCTGCGCTAATCTCGGATCAACATCCAATCCTTCCACTTTTACGCTGTCCGCCGCAAACTTGTTATTAACTCTAAAAAGAAAGCTAGCTGCTTCATCCAAATTCTTTTTCGCCTTAGCTGCGATGTAGATCGTATCATTAGCCTCCGCAACATCCTCTATTCCGACGATCGGCAATTGGAGGTAGGCAAAATCCACGGACAATTGCTCATCGGAGCCATAGGCCTGGAAAACCAATTTTGAAGTTTTTTCCGCGTCAACCAAGGCAATATAACCGGTAGAAATGTGAAAAAGTTGCTTGACTGAATTACCGGCCTTAACACCGAACGGCTTCAAATTTACCGATTCAAGTTTTTGTTGCTTCGGACTGTATTTAAATATCTTGAGATCTTTTCCGTTCAGCAAAGGTATCAGATATCCGTCATCTCTCTTGACGATCTTGCCAACGACGGTTTTATCGGCCGCTCTCGCTTCCCATAAACTAATCGATTTACCGGCGCGGCTATCATAGATTAAATATTCGACGCTTTCGGCCTGGCCTGGAAGCGCTTTTGCCTTGCGGTGATCCAGATATTTTTTATACAGGATCGCAGGGGAATCCGCGTCCTCCGGAATCATTCGAATAAACTGTTGATCGATATTTGCCTGATACCTAGCAAATAATGACTCGAAGACTTTGACGTCTGCCGCCGCGAGTTCGACTCGCAGCATCACCGCCAGCACTAAAAAGATTCCCCAGCTAATCGTTTTCATGGCGCTTAGCAACACTCGCAATACTGAGTTTGCCGTTCTTCAAAAGCCGAGCTACCGAAATTGGCAACCCCGTCTTGATAGACCGGGCCGATACCACGACAACTCGCGTATTCCTCATCGTATTCCAGACATTGCGACGCCGTTGCATAAGGGCAGGGGAAGGGGTAGCCGGTATCGCAACTCGCGGTAATTCCGGCGCCCAAGGCGGCATCGCAAGTAGCTTGGCTGGAGCCGCAGGTTTGATAACAAATGTCGTGCAAATTGCACGGCAAGGTCTGGGTCGCGGCAGTCGCATTGGAAATCGTGCCCAACACGGTACCCCAGATCGGATTAGTCACGTACATGTCGTAATTCGTGGCGAACGGCAGGTTGTCCCAACTCTCCAAGTCGTCGGGCGAATTGGAGCAACCGTCGATTTCATGATTTCGTGTGGTGTTCTGCGTTTTTTGAGGGCACTTCGCCAAGCTTGCAAAATCGGCCGGCGTTTTCGGCACCGATTCACCTTGATAGCAACAGCGCGTTGTCGATTCCGGAAACTGACCATCAGGTTTGTTACCGATCGAGCCGTCGGATTGACATTGTTTACATTCCTCGGACGGCTTGTCGCTGGTATCCACGGTTGGAGACGGGCAAGCGGGCTTTTTACAATCGCCGGCAACATCAGCCGGAACGTCGCTCGGGTCGGCTTCCGAGGACTTGCAATCCTTGGGTTTCAAGCAATCGCCCGCCACGTTCGGCACCTTGGGTAAATCGACGATGACACAATTGCCCTCGCATTTTTGACATTCCCCCGGACTGGCCGCACACCCGCTCCCGCCCGGCTGACTCCCACAATGCCACCCTGCCTTAATTACTCCCACGCCGTCATTGGATTTAATGATGCTGCCGTCGGTGCTGACCGTGCCGAGGCCGATCGCTACGAATTCTTCCAGGTCGTGGTCGTAGGAGTACATTTCCACTTGCGCGCCGGGTTTGTGGCCGTCGACGTTGGGCAGGGTCAGCCGGGCCGGCGGGTCGAATTTGGCCCCGACCGGTTGGATGGTGACAATAAACTGCGGCTGCATGCCGTTCGGCGGCGCCATCGGGATTTTGCTGGCGTTGACCGGCGTGACCGAGAGCTTCCCGGTCTTCTTGCCGTCCGGGAAGGTGACCGAGCCGCGTTTGATTTCCAACGCGAAGCCGGGTACGTCGGGCAGGGTCAGCGTGACGTCTTGGTCGCCGACGGTTTTGGCGTTGACGGTGTCGAGTTTGACCAGGTAGATCGGCGCGGACAGCGGGTTGTCGGCACCGGCGATCGTGACGAGGTTGAAGGCGAGCGTGGGCCATTCGCCTTCGGCGCTGGTGGTGCTGCCGTCGGCGACCAGGCGTACCGCGCCGACCGGGACTTCGCTGATTTTGAATTGGCCTTGGGCGTCGGTTTGTGCTTCGCGGGTGGTGCCGTCGACTCGGACGGTGACGTTCGGCAACGGGTGTTCTTGGTTGTCGAGCACGACGCCGCTGATGCTGGTTTGGCCGGCGTTGCCGGTTTTTAGCGCGGAGGCGGTGAAGCCGGCGTAGAGGCTGGTGCCAACCAGGGTGGCGGTGACGCGGTGGACGTCGAGGCCGTCTTCGCTGCCCAGCGTGAATTCGGCGGTGGCCCGCCCGTCGCTGTCGGTGGTGGCGGTCAGCGTGGTTTGGCCGTTTTGGAAGCGGCCGCTGCCTTGGGTGACTTTGAATTCTATTTGGGCGCCGGGCACGACGTTGGCGCCGTCGTCGACCACGGCGACGACGAAGGGTAGCGGCAGCGCTTGGCTGACCGCGCCGCGTTGGTTGTTGCCGCTGTTGACGGTGACTTTGCCGCCGGCCCCGACTGAGGCGCTGGCATAAAACAGGGCTTCGCCGTCGAAGCCGACCGAGGTGGCGCGGACCCGTTGGTTGCCGCTGCCGGCTCGGCTACCGAGTTTGAAGGCGGTGGCGGCGATGCCTTGGGCGTCGGTTTGAACCAGGACGCCTTGGCCTTGGTCGCTGTTGCCGGCGCCGACGATGCCGTCGCCTTCGGTGACGCGGAAGATCACGGGTTTGCCCGCGACCGCTTGGTTGGCGCCGTCCAGCAGTTTGACTTTGAGGGTTTGGGCCAGCACGCTGTTGATCTTGCCGCTTTGGTTTTGGCCGCCGAGCAGTTCGATGTGTTGCGGCGCCAGCGGTTGGTAGCTGACTTGCAGGCTGAGGCTGCTGGTGTTGCCGACGTTGTCGGCGGCGTCGATTTTGAGGGTGTTGGTGCCGACGGCGAGCGGGATGTTTTGGGCCAGGTAGCTGCGGTTGGCGATCGTGGCGGCGATGCCGTTGACTTTGACGTTGGCTTGGCCGGCGGCGACGGTGCCGCGTACGATGTCGTTGATCAGGCCGGACACGGCGATGTGGTCGGTGCGCACGGTGTCGCCATTTTTCGGCGATTCGACGGTCAGGTAGGGCGGGGTCATGTCCAGCGATAGCGAGATGGTGTCGCTGACGTCTTCGCCCTGGGCGTTGACCGCTCGGGCGGTGATGGTGTTGTGGCCTTCTTCCAGTGCGACGTCGGCTTGAAAGCTGCCGTTGCCGTGGGTGACCGGCGCGCCGTTCAGGGTGACTTGGGCGCTGGGGTCGTTGACGGTGCCTTTGACGGTTTGCGGGGTGTGGCCGACGGTCAAGAGCGTGGCCGGGCTGGTGATTTTGACGGCCAGGGCTGGGCTTTGCACCTGGCGTTCCAGCCGGGTCGTGAAGCTGAAGGTATTGGGGCCGCCGCCGGTGACGATGACCGAGACCAGACCGCTGCCGCCGGGCGTGAAGTCGTTGCCGAGATAGCCGGTCAGGTCGTAGTAGGCTTCGCCGGCCGCGGTGGTGCCGCTGGCGTTGCCGATAGCCACTTTCGCCGCCGGGCTCAGGCCGACGATGACCAGCCGGAACGGGCCTTTCAGGCTTTGGCCGCTGACGTTGTTCAGCGTCACCGCCACCGTCGCGTCCGCCGCACGTCGGTTGCGCACCGGGTTGGCTACCTTCACCGTCACTTGGCTGGTCGAGACAGGTTCCCAGTTGGTCGCCGCGACGCTCAAAGCCGTTTTGGAAAAAAAAGACAGCACGAGCAAAGGCAACAACAGCCAGACTGCCGAATTTGCGGTCCTCGTCTCGCCTGACTTTAGAATCGGCGTATTTGGATCAAGCTCCACTTTCGACTTGATCGCTCGCTGGCTCGGCGACATCCCTCACTCCTTTTATAATTTTTATCGATCGCTTAGACACCCATTACAAGGGGAACCTTTGTCGTTTACGATTCGCGACCTTAGCCGTCTGAGAAGATTTATATCCGTAAAATCTTCCGACACTTCCCGCGAATATTGGCCGCCGAGTCTATCAGCGGCCAACACCTGAGGCAATTCAAACTTTCTAGATCAAATCAAGCGTTTCTGCGACGGCGGATAGAGGCAACCGCGAAACCGGCTAGTGCTGTGGCCTCGAATAAAACCGACGGCGGCACGGGTACCGGACTGGCTTCAAAACGCACGTTGTCTATGGCCGCCGAATAATCGAAACCATCGTTCTCGTCGTTAAACTCGAAGGAAAACGCGACGGATCGACCGATAAACGCCGACAGATCGAAAGCGATAGAGGTCACTCCAATGGTCGTCGAATCGATTGATGCGATCAACGCATCGCTGGCGCCCGTAATATCGTCCGCGTCGTATAAGGTAAGCGTCAAATTGTCGGTAAATCCGCTTGGGGTCTCCAGCGCATCAACGCCTAGCGAAGTGAAACTGACATCAAACTTTAACCAGTCGTTACCGGCACTAAGGATGATCGGTGAAGTAAAACTAAAACTACCGTCATCGCCTTGCACCAGACTGGCCGCGAACGGATTTGCGCCTTGTCCACCCGCTAAAACGGCGGCGCCGGCTTCCCATTGCGCACTCCCTCCGCTGGTCAATGCCGCCCAACCGGAGAGATCGTTGTCAAAACTGCCATTCACGATGGTGCCGGCCACCGCAGGGTTGGCGGAACTCAATGCCGCGAGTATTAAGCTTGAAAAGAATAGGCGTGTTTTCAGCATAGTCCTACATCCTGAATAAATTTGTTGAAGCCAATGGCACTCAATTTTCGTTCCATTCAAAATATTCCATAGAATAAATAATAACTTATATATTCAAACAGAGACGAAGACCATAACCATATAGAAAAAGTGTAAAAAAAACCAACAACTCCCTGCCACGGTAATGACTTACCGGCCGGAATCGACTTGGAGGTTATTCACCACTTCCGGTTTAATCCGCACCGGTAAAACCAGCGATGTCGAAGCCATTTCCACGATGGGCAGCTCGACTTGCTCATCCTTCAACGCCCAACGCGCATAACGGTTATTCAATTTGCGGTAATTGACGCCGGCCGTGATGGTTAGTGGCCCTTTAATGTCGTCCGGCACGTTGAATACGTAGCTCGTCACATCGGTACCGCCAGGCGGAATGATGCGCTTGAAACTGTCGCCGACCATGTTGAACAAGTCGTGGCGCCAAACCGCGTTGCCGATCCGATCGATTGGAATGGAGCGGTAAAAATACGCGGCCGGTTCGACATTGTTGCCGGCATCCAATTGTCCGGATTCGTAGACCGTCCGGCCCTGACCGTCTTTAACCAGAAAGTGTATCCACGCTTCGTTGATATCGGTAGTTCCACCGGGAAAGGCATGACCGACTTGGGCATTAGTCACCGCGACTTTCAAGGTCACGGCTTCGCCCAAGTAGCAATACGCCGGCGCCTCGGAAGACGCGATCAAGGCCGGGTCGACATGACGGGCGCTTTCAACGGCGTCACTACGATTCGGCTTGTCAATAGTGATCCTGACTTGATCGGCCGTCAAAAACCGACGCGTTCGCTCAAGTTGCGCCTGATTTCGAGTCACCCAGGGAATGGCCGTGTTGGCTCCGACGTTGAAATGGGTCTTGATCAATCCGCTGCTACTCGCGGAAGGGTCGCTACCCGGCTGTAACGGAAAATGGCAATCCTGACAGCGGCGTTGTTGCGCATGAGCGAAAGTCTGTCGGGTTTGGCCGGAATACGGTCCGTTCAGCCAAGCCGTGTAATCGTCCTGCATTTTCACCCAACCCCAGTTATTAAAATCCTTGTCCATAAACTGAGCATGGCACGTCGCACACATTTCCGGCGTCGACAACACATTTCTGGCCAAATCGGCCCTGTGCTGCTCGGGTTTCAAGCGAATCAGCAGATTATGCAAAAACACCGGCAGCGCTCGCTCGGCGCCGTTGAACAAATATGGTTGGGGCGGAGCGAATCGATAACTGGCGACGCCCTTTAGATGCTCAATGCGCTCGATGCCATGACAAGTCATGCAACTGACGCCTTCCTGCAGATGGCCTGGCGTATCAAGCTTACCGCCCGTGGTTAGTTGTCCGCTCAACAATGCCGCCGGCGCGTGGCAGCCTTCGCAATAGCGGGTGGCTTCCATGTTTTTGCGCTCTGAAAGCAGCTTGATATTGGTTTGGTAGGTTTTGTCGGAAGCGGCCTGGGAATGAATCGATGCCTTCCACTGTTCCGCGATCTCGCGATGACAACTGGCACACCGCTCGGAAGCCCCTATCCGCCGGGGATCGAAAAAACCGCCGGTACTGGTCTCGGTTTGACTGGGCCGAAAAGGATGTTCGCCGTAGCTGTAGAGATAAGGCTCGACGGCCGGCGCGTCCCGATAAGGGCTTGTGCGCCATTGATAAGCCGCGCTAGCCACCAGCACCGCTATCGCCGCGACAACCACCGAGCCGATGACCGCCTTTGTCATTCCGCCGATTAGCGAGGGAAATCGGCTGGGTTCGTTTCGTTTTCTGCGTTCCGGCAAAGACACCGCGTGAAACAACACATGTCCGAGCGTCATTAGCAACACACCGACCGACAAGCCTACGTGGGATTCGAAAATCCAGCGTCCGGCTTCCGACTGGCCTTGCCAAGCAATCTGAACTCCGGTCAGCGCAAGCGCCAAAAACAGCAGCGCGGTCAAGATGCCGGAAAACGCAATCCAGGAACGCCTGAGACCTATCGTGCGCCGAAAATGCAAGATCAAATATGGCGCCAGCAACGCCGCGACCACCAGGCCCAACAAGGTATGCAGCAAATACAGCCATTGCTCGGTTACCGAGAACCCAGGCCAGCACCAACTGATATATCCGCTCAACGCCAACACGGCCGTCACGGCGACCAAGGGCCGGGCGAAGCGGCGCTCGGCGATCATTTGGCTATTCGAAACGTTCATAAGCTTCCCCGCGTGGTGTTATCTGTACAGTATGTCCAGCGCAGCCTGATCACCGTTGCGCAGTAAAAACTCGACGGCCAGGAATCGAATTTCAGGGTCTTCGCTAGGATTGTCGGCGATTTTCCGCGCAAAGGCGACCAACGATTCCCCATCAAACGTCAACAACTTCTCTATTGCCGCGTGGCGTAACGGATCTTTTTTGGCCTGAGCCAGAGCAAACACGACATTCAGCGCATCCGGCTCGAAGACCGGCGTCAACCGCGCCAACACCGCCTGACGTAAGGATAAGGCCGTCGAACGGTCTGCTAACAGTTGCCCAGCAAGCCGACGGCTTTCGGCGTTCGAATCGGCGAGCAACAATACCGGGCAAAGCGCTTGAATTCGCATGTCGGAGTTGCCGCAAACCGATGCCAATGTCGCCGGCTTGCCGGCCATTGGAAACACCGCCGACAGCGCCTCTAGCAAGCGCGACGAATCTCCGGGCAAACCCTGCTCCATCCAGGCATCCACAGCCACTTCTCGCCAGTCCGAACTCTTCAAAATCGACTGGTACTCGTCGCGCGCCAGGTCGATTTTTCGCTTCAGAAGCTCGATGAGCGCCCATCGGCGAATCGACTCGTCCGGGTCGCGCCAGGCTTGTCGCAACAACTCGGTGTCGCGAGGGTTTTGAGTCGATAGCGCCGAGAAAGCCCTTGTGCGGATATCCGCTTCGGCGGCCCTGGTTTGAGCCACCAACCAAGCCGAACCCGCCGGGTCGGCCACATACCGCCAAATAGAAATCCAACGCGCGCGCAACGCGGTTTCAGTCGGCTTCGTTCGCCCGAAACTTTCTCGAACCAACGAATTGATTTCATCGGCATTAAATACCGCCGCTTCGTCGCCAAGCGCCAGCAAACATTCGAGCGTCGCCAACCGCTTGTCTTGCGCCAAGCCCGAGAAATCGCCACGTCCACCAATGTAATCCGACAATCTGCCGGCATTTTCCGTATCGCCCAATCGCTTCAAAGCTACGAACACATTGGCGACAACCTGTGATTCCTGCGTTTCATCGGTTAGTAGCTTAGCCAGTTTTGGACTAGCCTCGGTCTGCCTTATCAATCCCAAGGCGCGGACGAATTCCGCCCGGACAGAGGCATCACTGTCGCTCAAGCCGGCAAGCAAGGCATGCACACCCCGAAAGCGTTCAGCATTCGCCAAGGCCCGCGAGGCGGCGACGCGCACGCTCGGCTCGGCGTCCTCCAGCAGGCGAATCAAATACGGCACCGCCAAATACTTGCGGTAAACCACCGCCTCTTCTTCCTGAAAGAAATAGGCAAAGGTATCGGCGAGTGCGATTTTGACCTCGGCGCTCTCCCGCGAGAACGCCCTGAGCAGCCAGCGCACCGACGCTTCGTCCTCGAGACTTCGCAGGCCGGCGACCGCGGCGACCGCATTGGCTGGCTCGGAATCTTCCAGGGACTGGATCAGTAGGCCTAATCCCCGCCCATTGCCGGCCCGAGCCGCGATATCGATAGCCGCGCGTCGCACCGCTGGCTCCGGATCGCGCGCGCCGGCCGTCAATTCCGGCCAAATATCGGCTTCGGACTGGCGATGCTCTAGCAGGTGCAAATAGCGAATCCGCAGTTCCGGACGGTCGGCCCCCAATTTCAATCTCAGTTGCGGCCGCACCGGTGGACCGGATTGCGATCCGCCCAATGCGACGAGTTCGTCGCTCCCCTCGCGTATCAACCAATAACGATCGATAACGGTTGGATGCAGCGTCTGGCGAAGGCCGCTCGGCCACGCGATTTCCAATCTTTCGACCGCAGCGGTGTCTCCCAACCCAAACACCAAACGCTTGTCGCTATCGGACAAAAATCCTTCACCGCTAAGCACCGATTTGATTCGAACTCGTCCGGCCGCATACACACGGACGACCGCGCCGACTGCATCGCGGTTGGATTTTTCGCCGACCAATTTCAAGCCTAACCAATGCCGAGGCGGCGACTCGTTCGCTAAAAACTGGCCCAAATCGTTGTTATGACTGACGTAGACGTCGATATCCCCATCGTTGTCGAAGTCCGCAGCCACCGCGCCGCGCGCCGACTGAGCGTCTTTCAGAGCCAAACCCGCTTCGCTACCCGCGTCTACAAATTGACCGTTGCCGTCGTTTAGCCAAAGTTGTTTGGCTTGCCCTTGGCTGATTCGGGCGGTGTCGGGATCGGGCTCCAAATGTCCGGCGGCCAGAAGCAGGTCGTCAAACCCATCGTTATTGAAATCGTGAATCAACGGCGACCAACCGGACAGACTGAGATAGCGATTGGCGCCGATGCCGTTTTCCTTGGCCTTATCCTTAAAATGCTCGCTCCCATCCGCCGCCGTTTCCCGGATTAACGCAACCGTATTTTCACCGGCGGCGCTGGCCACCGCCAGATCGCCACGCCCATCGCCATCCAAGTCACCGGAGGCGATGCCGCGATTGCCCAACGCCGACCGCAAGCCCAAGGCTTGGCCTCCGGCTTCGAACCGCTCACCACTCCGGTTCAGATAAGCGCTGTTAGAGCCGGTGCCGCGATCGTTACTCACCAACAAATCCGGCCAACCATCGCTATCCAAATCTTGCCAGCTCACATCCAGGGTGCGGCCGTCGGCATCCCGAACTCCCGCAGCCTCGGCGATTTCCCGGAATTTAAAGCCGCCGTCATTCAAATACAGACGGTTGGGTAGCGCCGGATACAGACTAGCGTCGAACACGCCTTTTTTTTCGCCGACAAATTGGCTGTTGGCTTCGAAGGTTTTCTTACCTTTCTCGAAATCGACGAATTGGCCGACGTAGAGGTCCAACAGACCGTCGCGGTTAAAGTCGGCCGCCGCGGCCGACGTCGCCCACCCGTCGCCGGCAAACCCGGCATCGGCCGTCACGTCGACGAAACGCCCCGCGCCGCTATTGCGGTAGAGCAGGTTGCCGTCTTTGCCGGTCACCAATAAATCGGTGTTGCCATCGTTATCCAAATCAACCGCCAAACAGCCCATGCCCCAGATTGTCCTGACCAATCCGCTCTCTTCGGTGGCATTTCTAAAACGACCGCCTTCATTCAAAAAAAGCGCATTACCCTCGGCTTGTTGCCACCAATACGCTTTGCCGTAATAACGGGTTTGCCCGGAGCCGTTCACCAGAAACAAGTCCACATAGCCGTCGTTATTAAAATCCGCCGCGCACGCTCCCGAACCTAAAGACTCGTCGATGCCGGCCAGATGTTCGTCGCCTTGTTGATGGGAAAACATTAATCCCGACTCCCAGGTCCGATCGGCGAACGTCGCCGCCGACGGATGCGCCGCCTTGACCAACTTAGACGTCGGTATGGCCTCGGCCCGGAATGGAAAGCCATCCGGTATGTCGACCGGCGTCAAAAAGATCACCGCGCCTAGCAACGCCACCAATAAAACGGTACAAAATACATCGAGCGGCGTCAAAACTGAGCGGACTGGCATGGGGCAACTCTCGGTCGATGGAGATGGGGGTGAGGTTCAACGCTACTATCGCAACCGAATGAAACATCCTAAGAGCTCCGGCCGATAAAGACCGATAAAATCTAACCTAACCGGACCGAAAAAGAAATGAAGTTACTCACCCGTCCGCGGACGCTTGTACCAGAAGCGCCGACGAATAGACGATGGAATATCAAAAACGCTTGACGGCCGACTGAACCACTCGCCGGTTACCGAAACCCCAATACCAAGGGCTTATGCCATCCAATTTATCCGCGCCGATCTCCATTACGACTCTCCGCGATCTCAGCCAGCAATTCAATACCACGGGCCGTATCGAAGCGATCATCTTACGCCCGTTGCGCCGGGAACCGGCGCTATCGGTCGGCGAGGCCATCGCCGAACCGGGACGAGGCTTGCTCGGCGACCACCGCGCTACCCGCCGGCAGGCATCGAAGCGCGAATTGACGTTGTTCCAAGCCGAACACTTGCCTCTCGTTGCCAACTGGTGTGGTCTTGCGACATTGAACCCGATTCGCTTGCGGCGAAATCTGCTGGTGTCCGGCATAAATCTGATCGGAATGCGCTCACTGTTTCCGGGTGTCTGGTTGGAATGGGCGATAGGCGAGGAAGTTCGCATGCAAGTGACCGGTCCTTGCGATCCTTGTTCAAAGATAGCGGCCGAGTTGGGCATGGGGAGTTATAACGCGCTGCGAGGGCATGGCGGCGTCACGGCGCGGATCTTGACGGGCGGCAAAATTCGCGTCGGCGATTCGGTTAACTTGATCCAGGTGCGGACCGAATCGGCGAATCAATAAATTCGGCTAGACGTTCGCGCCCAACTACGTCAAGCTCGTTGCCGCTGTAAGGCTTGCGCGGTCTTGCCGAATAGTTGCAGTACCGGCCCGGCGCCGGCAATCGCAACCGCATCGACCAGACAATACCAAGCCGCGACGCCGCTGGGCGGATTACCTTGGGGCAAATGCGAGGCCGGGTCGATCTCGGCCCAAGCCCAGGTGCCCGCGCCGGTACCGACAATTTCCAGCCATGAGGTAATAAAGAACGCGCCGAGATAAACCATCGGCGAGCGACCTTTAAACAGATAAGCTAAAAACACCAAAAACAGCACTGCGCCGATGATGTCCAGCCGTACCAAGCCGCTCAGACCGACCGCCGCCCAACCGCCGCAAGCAGCGACCACCAACACGGCGATCCGACGAGCGTGGCGTTGAAACAATCCGGAGCGCCCCAAAGCCACGGCAGTCAAGTAGACCAGACCGTGCCCGGCCGGCACGTAAGCCGGTACGTTGCCGAAACGGTAGATGTAGCCCTTCATGTAGACCGACGCGAAATATTCGCCAATCACCGCAAACGTCACGGCGACCGCAACCTGGGTCCGCACGTATTTACATTCGCCGCGCAACCAGGCAAACAAAAACAGCCAGCCGAAAAACGCCAGTAGATATTGCATGAATTGCGGCGCGAAGCCATCGGTGGTCAGACAGATCGTGGTAGTCACGAACGTGAATGCGGCGATCTGGTAGTCGCGCGAGCGGTGTTCAGCCTGACAGTCGACCGACGGAAAATGAGGGAGCGAGAAAAAACTCATAGGCGATCAAACGAAAACGTAAGCCACGGCAATATAGCGCAGCACTTTACCGAAAAATATCGCGGTCAGCGAGGCCAAAAAGGATAACCTCAACCAGCCGGCGGCAAAACACAGGCCATCGCCAATTAAAGGCAACCAAGAAAGCAGCAAGGCCCAAGCCCCCCAGCGCCGGATCGTTTGCAACGATCTTTGCCGATCTTTGACCAGGGATTCAGCCGGGTATTTTTGCGCCCCCCACTGTCCTAGCCACCAGGTGGTCAGCGCCCCCAGGGTATTACCGACACTCGCGATCGCTACCAGCTCTAGCACCGAGTGGCCGTGCCGGCTTACCAAATAGGCCAGCACCGCTTCGGATCCGCCCGGCGCGACGGTCGAGGAGATAAAGGCGCTGGCGAATAAACCGATCAGGCCCCAGGATTCGAACGGCATGGTGTTTTGTCCCGCAAAAAAGCCCCTGAAACCGCAAGTTTCAGGGGCTTGATAAGTAACGAATTATTTATCGGGGAGCGGAATCGCTTTTTTGCCACCGACCAATTTGATCAATTTAGCGATAAACTCTATCGCGACACTCACTAAATGAGCGGCTTGCTCAATCAATGTCGCGACGATTTCGCCGGCCGACATGCCTTTAAAGCGCTTGACCAGCCAGGGGGCCAATACCAGACCGATTGCCAAGCCGATCACGGAGCCGCCGGAGATAAAGCCGGGCTCCGGAGCGGGCGCGGCGACTGGCGCGGCAGGCTGTGCCGGCGGCTGAGCGAGGGCAACCGGCGTCACAGGAGCGTCGACTTTAGGATCGTAAACCTTTCCGCTGTAATCGTCCGGAAACACCGCTGGCGTCACGCCGGGAATACTCGGCAAATCTTCACTGCCCTTGCCGACTTTCAACTGGCCCTTCATGCCTTTTTCCATATGCTGGGCAATGTCGCAATGCACCAGATAGGTTTTATCGCCGGGCGGCAAAATCAAAGTGCCGGACACTTTACCGGGACCACTGACCTCCAGGTGAAACATGCCTTTCGGGTACAAATACTTAGGCAGACCGTGCATCATCCATTGATGGCGAATTTGGTCCTCATTGATGAAGTGAACGGTGAGTTTGGTACAAGGCTCGAAGTGAAACTCCTGCTGATCGAACGCGTACATCGTTCCAGGAAATTTCTCCGAATACTTGTGCCCAGCCCGAACCGTAATTTCTTTGGTAGCGGCGATTTTTTCGCAGCCGCCGGGCAGTGTATCGGTGTTTTGTCCCATCACCATGGCGCCCTCCATGTCCATCAGATGCCCGTCGCCGTGATTCATCATCTGGTTGTGATCCTCGATCTCGACCGCGCGGGCCGAGGATAGCGAGAGTAGGCAGATTAACGGGGCTAGGAATGCGAGTTTGTTCTTTTCGAACATGGCGGGTTTACCTCTGAGGGGCGAATCTTAATACTGTCCATCTACTGTTCCGACGCGGGCATACACGTGTGTGTAATGCCCAAGCCATTCCGCCGCGTAGCACCGACGGAATGGCGGATACCGCAAGCCTTAAAACTCCTTGGCTTTACCCAACAATCCGTCGATTTGACGTTTGAAACCGGCGTTGGACAGATAAAGAATGTACAGACCGGCAAACAAAACCAAAGCGTACAACCCCATGCTACCTTTGCTAGTCGGTTGACCTGCTCCAGCCTTAAAGCCCATGTGTGCGTCCAAACGCTCGCCGTTATCTTGCAGCAGCGTGATATGAATCAGGTATTTGCCTTGCTCGGGCACGCCCTGCGGCAACGACAGAACGACGGTACCGGATTTGTGTTTCTCGGCGCCCTGGAAAAACACCCGTTTGCCTTCCGGCTCCTTGGTGACTTCGAATTCCACCGCCATACCGCGATAGCGTTGATCTTGATAGTCAAATACCAATTGAGTCAACGTAGCAGTATCGGGGATATTGCCGCAGAATTCTTCGGCGGGATAAGCTTGGGGCTGATAGGCTGTGTAGTGGATCCAGTGGTCTTTCTCCAGCTCGAATTTACATTGGTCCGTATCGGTACCGGCCGCGCCACCGTGCGCCCAAAGCGCGGAGGAAAAAAACAGACCCCACAATACCAACAAGCCTTTTCTAACTATGCGTGAGTTTCTCATATACACCCTTCCCGTGTTCTAATATCATTTTTTATTATGATTCATGCACTTATGCACGAATATCGTTAAAGCCGCCGTGCAAGAAATCCGCTCGAATCGGCCTTAAACCGGCGCTAACTCTAGCACATCACCCTATCCAAAGAAAGGCAATAGTTGGCGACCGGCTATGTTCAATTTTTTTTGTCAGCAATCAAAGACAATCTTTATAATGGGGTTATGAATTCTCTCCCAAACTGCGCCGATCTGTTCTGATCAGCTGAAAGAATCTCTCATCCTGTCTCACTAATATATGTCCAAACTAATCGAATCCGCCGAATGGAAAGCCGTCAAACAACACCACCAACAAATTGCCGGCAAATTTTGCATGAAGGATGCGTTCGACAAGGATAAACATCGCTTCGACAACTTCTCGGTGACCTTCAATGATTTACTGTTTGATTACTCCAAGAATCTCATCACCGAGGAAACGCTGCCGCTGTTGATTCAGCTTGCGGAACGCGCCAAGCTGAAGGAAAAAACCGAGGCGATGTTCTCCGGCTCCATCATTAATACCACGGAAAAACGCGCTGTCTTGCATACCGCGCTACGAAATCGCAGCAACACGCCGGTTTATTTTCGCGGCGAGGACGTCATGCCCGAAATCAACGCCGTGTTGTCGCGCATGCGGGTATTCACCGAACAAGTCCGTTCCGGCGCCTGGACCGGCTATACCGGCAAGGCGATTACCGACATCGTCAATATCGGCATTGGCGGCTCCGATTTGGGGCCGAAAATGGTCGATACCGCGCTAACTCCCTACGGTAAGGAGGGCTTGAAAGCCCACTTCGTTTCGAATGTCGACCAGACCGACATCGTCGAAACCCTGGCGCCGCTAAACCCGGAAACCACCCTGTTTTTGATTTCATCCAAAACCTTCACGACCCAGGAAACCATGACCAACGCACGTTCGGCGCGCAACTGGTTTCTCAAAACCGCGCGGGACCCCGGACACATGGCCAAACACTTCATTGCGATTTCCACCAACGAAGAAAAGGTCAAGGAATTCGGCATCGACCCGCGGAATATGTACGAATTCTGGGACTGGGTCGGCGGCCGCTATTCGCTGTGGTCGGTGATCGGCATGTCGGTCGCGTTGTACATCGGGATGGACAACTTCGAGGAGCTGTTGATGGGCGCGCACTTGGCCGACCAACATTTTCGTACCGCGCCCTATCAGCAAAATATCCCGGTCATCATGGGCCTACTTGGGATTTGGTATAACAACTTCTTCGAAGCCGAAACCTACGCAATCCTACCGTATGCGCAATCGCTAAAATACTTCGCCGACTATTTCCAGCAGGGCGACATGGAAAGCAACGGCAAGAGCGCGACGGTCAATGGCGACAAAGTCGATTACAACACCGGCCCCATCATCTGGGGCCAGCCCGGCACCAACGGTCAGCATGCGTTTTTTCAGTTGATCCACCAAGGCACCAAACTGATACCCGGCGACTTTTTGGCGGCGGCTCAGAGCCAGTACGATTTGCCGGATCATCACGACATCCTGATTTCCAATTTCCTGGCGCAGGCCGAAGCGCTAATGCGCGGCAAGACCGAAGCCGAAGTCCGTAACGACCTAAGTCACGAACCTAATCTGGACGACGCGCTGATTGCCTCGAAAATTTTCGAAGGCAATAAACCGTCCAATGCCTTTTTATTCAAAAAGCTGACGCCGAGAACGCTAGGGATGCTGATCGCGTTTTACGAACACAAAATCTTTGTGCAAGGCGTGATCTGGAACATCAATTCGTTCGACCAGATGGGCGTGGAACTCGGCAAAGTGCTGGCTCGCGCCATTCTTCCGCAATTGAAGAATGAGGATGTCATCGACGACCACGACTCTTCTACCAATGGTTTGATCAACGCTTACAAACGCTTACGGAAAGCTTGATACAAAAAGGCTCGCCAAACTGGCGAGCCTTAGATCCTCAACCGACGCCGCAATTTACCGATACCAATCGCGCAACCGATAGGGTTCGTTGCGGCAAGTCAACTGGTTGGCGCAACGCTACTCCAGAACCTCCGCCGTTCGTCGCCCGATGCCGAAGCTCTCCAACACCATCAAGCCAACGCCGACGCAGATCGCCGAATCCGCAATATTAAAGACGGGCCAGTGCCAATCCCGGTAAAAAACATCGAGAAAATCGATCACATAACCATAGGCCACTCGGTCTATGAGGTTGCCTATCGCGCCGCCCAACACCAGCGACAAGGCCCAGGCCATCATGGTTTCGTGCCGTTTCAGCCTGTACAGCCAAATGCCGATAATACCGCTCATCACTACCGCCAGTCCGGCGAACAGCCAGCGCTGCCATCCCCCGACCTGGGCCAGAAAACTGAACGCGGCGCCGGTATTGCGGGCGTAAGTCAAATTGAAATTCGGCAACAGCGGAATTGATTCGTAGAGCTGAAAGTGGGCGTCGATCGCCAGTTTGCTGGCCTGATCGAGCACCAACACCAATACGGAAACCCATAACCACTTAAGCATACAATCGCGTCTCGCCTACGCCCGCCACGTTCTCGACGCACCGGCCGCACAACTCCGGATGCTCCGGATGTTCGCCGATGTCGTAGCGCTGATGCCAGCAGCGCACGCATTTTTGTTGTTCGGAGACGCTGACCTTGACCTTCAAGCCGTCGATGTCGGTTGCGACCGCATCGTCCGGGCAGAATCGCATATCGGAAACGCCGGCGTTCGACGTAATGAAGATGAAGTGCAGCTCCTTGCCCAGCTTGTTCAATTCCGCGCCGTAGACCTCGTCGCAGTAAAGTTCGACTTCGGCATTCAACGACGCGCCAATCGCCCCGTCTTTACGCAGGGCTTCCAGTTCCTTGGAAACCGCCGCGCGCACCGCCATGACCTTCTCCCAAGTGTCGCGATTGATCGTGGCATCGGCCTCCAACGGGAACAGGCCTTGGTACCAGGTTTCCATAAATACCGATTCGCCTCGCTGGCCGGGAATGACAGACCAGATTTCGTCGGCGGTATAGCTGGTAATGGGTGCCAGCCAGCGTACCAACGCCTCCACCACGTGATACATCGCAGTTTGGCCGGAGCGGCGCGCCAGACAATCTTCCCTAGCGGTGTATTGCCTATCCTTGACGATGTCTAGATAGAAGCCACCCAAGTCTATGCTGCAAAAATTCAGCACTTTTTGATAGATCACCTGGAATTGGTAGCTGTCGTAAGCGGCCTTGATTTCTTCCTGCAACTGCCAGGCCTTGTCGACTACCCAACGGTCCAGCGCCAGCAAGTCATCCTTGGCGACCAGATGATGCGCGGGATCGAAGCCGTCCAGATTTGCCAGCAAAAAGCGCGCGGTATTGCGCAAGCGGCGATAGGCGTCGGAAGTGCGTTTCAAGATTTCGTCGGAGACCGACATTTCGTAGCGGTAGTCGGTACTGGCCACCCAAAGCCGCAACACGTCGGCGCCCAGCGATTTCATCACCGTTTGCGGCAGCACCACGTTGCCCTTGGATTTGGACATTTTCTTGCCTTCGGCATCGACCGTGAAGCCGTGGGTCAACACTTCCTTATACGGCGCGACGTCGTTCATCGCCACCGAGGCCATCAGCGACGACTGGAACCAACCGCGATGTTGGTCCGAGCCTTCCAGATACAAATCGGCCGGAAATTTCAGTTGCTCGCGGCGTTCCAACACGGCGGCGTGGGTCACGCCGGAGTCGAACCAGACATCCAACGTGTCAGCGACTTTTTCGTAGTCTTCCGCTTCGGCACCCAATAACTCAGCCGCATCCAGCTCGAACCAGGCATCAATGCCGTGTTGTTCGATACGCTGCGCGACTCGTTCGATCAATTCGGCACTGCGCGGATGCAGCTCGCCGCTTTCTTTATGCACAAAAAAGGCAATCGGCACACCCCAGGTGCGCTGGCGCGAGACGCACCAGTCCGGGCGATTCGAAATCATCGCCTCGATGCGTGCCTGGCCCCAATCCGGCACCCAATCGACGCGCTTGACTTCGTTCAATGCAGTGTCGCGCAGACCATTTTGGTTCATCGAAATAAACCATTGCGGCGTGGCGCGGAAGATGATCGGGGTTTTGTGCCGCCAGCAATGCGGGTAGCTGTGTAGCAAGGCATGGTGGTGCAACAGCTTTCCGCGTTCGCGCAACACGTCCAGTACTTTGTCGTTGGCACTGAATACGTGTAGGCCGGCGAATAACTCGGTACCGGGCAGAAACACGCCGTTACCGCCGACCGGATTATCGACCGGCAGGTCGTATTTCATGCCGACCACGTAGTCTTCCTGGCCGTGGCCGGGCGCGGTATGCACGGCGCCGGTACCGGCATCGGTGGTGACGTGTTCGCCGAGGATGATAGGCACTTGCCGGTCATAGAACGGATGCTCCAACAACAAGCCTTCCAGCGCGTTGCCCTTGCAGTAGCCGACGATGTGGTGCTCGCCGATACCGTAACGCAACACGGCGTCTTTCAACAAGGCCTCGGCCAATAGCAGCCGCTCGGTCTGGCCGTCGATCTCGCATTGCACCACGGCGTATTCCAGCTCCGGATTCAAGGCCACGGCCTGGTTGGCGGGCAAGGTCCACGGCGTGGTGGTCCAGATCACCACCGACAGCGGGCCTTTACCTTCGCGGTCGCCGGCGTGATGGCATTTTTCCATGAAGGCATGCTCGTCGACGACGGCAAAGCGCACATCGATCGCCGGCGAGTGCTTGTCCTCGTATTCGACTTCCGCCTCGGCGAGCGCCGAGCCGCAATCGGTACACCAGTGCACCGGCTTGAAACCCTTGCTGAGATGACCCTTGGCGGCGATGCGACCCAAGGCGCGGACGATGTCGGCCTCGAAGGCGAAATCCATCGTCAGATAGGGATTGTCCCAATCGCCCAATACCCCGAGACGAATGAACTCTTCTTTTTGAATGCCAACCTGTTTCTTGGCGTAAGCGCGGCATTCCTTGCGAAATTCGGCCGGCGAAACCTTGACGCCGGCCTTGCCGACCGACTTTTCAACCATCAATTCGATAGGCAAACCATGGCAGTCCCAACCCGGCACATAGGGTGCATCGAAACCGGCCAGGGTCTTCGATTTGACGATGATATCTTTCAGGACCTTATTGACGGCATGACCGATGTGGATCGCGCCGTTGGCGTAAGGGGGGCCGTCGTGCAACACGAACTTGGGCCGGCCGGCGCAAACCTCGCGAATTTTTTGATACAGCTGGTTTTCGTTCCACTGTTTCAGCATCTCCGGCTCGCGCTGGGCCAGATTGGCTTTCATCGCGAACTCGGTCTTGGGGAGGTTCAGGGTTTGTTTGTAGTCCATGCTCGTATCTGGATGGGCGAATCGACGCCGAGCGAGCGAAAAGCGCCGGTATCGATTAGCCTGATGAATTAAATGGCATAATTGAACGAGCGATTCTAGCATCATTAACTGACCGCTAGAAAGCGTGGACTGCGGTTATCCAGCCGAATGACGGCCGGAATCCGACGGGCGCTATCCGCTTGACGCGGATGTCAAAGAGAGAGTCGTGTCAGACCCTGTGTCGCAACCAGTACAGCCAGTAGACGCCCGCAATCAAGGCGCTGACGGCGACCGCGGTAAACGGATGGTCGTAATCCAAAAGGTTGGACATTCGCAATGCGGCGGAATCCCCCGTTATCGCGATGGCGGATTCGGCAAACTGCGCCACAATAAAGGCCATACCGAAATAAATCATGGTCCAAAAGTGAGTGCTTTTTGGCATAATGAACCCCCTTCTCGTTATTATAATTTTGATTCGCTATTATATTAGCGCTAATTTCGGTTTTTGCAAGTCACTTCCCTACACCTGCGGCAAGGAGTCGAGATGTCCAACAAACCCGCCCTCACCTCGGTCGCCATTCACCCACTGATCGCCAAACGCTGGAGTCCCAGGGCTTTCGCCCCGGATCGTCCGGTATCGGCCGAAGACCTGACCGCGTTACTGGAAGCCGCGCGCTGGGCGCCCTCCTGCTTCAACGATCAACCCTGGCGCTTCGTGGTTTGCGACAAATCCACCCACCCGGACGCTTGGGCGCGGGCTTTGGAAATCATCAACGACAAAAATCGGCTATGGGCCCGCCACGCGCCGGTACTAATCCTATCGGTCGCGATGGCGAACTTCAACCACAACGGCCAAGCCAACCGTTGGGCGATGTACGATACCGGGGCGGCGGCCTTAAACCTATGCCTGCAAGCCGGTGCGCTGGGCCTGGCGAGCCATCAAATGGGCGGTTTCGACGCGGCGGCGGCCCGGCAAGCTTTCGGCCTACCCGAGCAATGCACGCCGATGGCGATGCTGGCGATCGGTTATCAAGCGGACGCCGAGGAACTTCCCGAGGAATTTCGAACGGCCGAACTGGCGGTTCGGAGCCGCGCTGAACTGCGGCAACGTGCATACTTCGGCCACTGGGACGAATAATCCCGGCGCCAGGCAGGTAAAATCGCCGTTCGAAGAATCTCTTGAAACCTCAAGGATTTCGCGCGTCCAGACCAAGCGCGCGTCTAGCCGCCTTATGTCGCGCGTCGCAGGGAGCGCCATATCGTCGTCGCCGGAGCCCATGCCATGAAACATTCTAGAAGCTCTTACGCCCGCAGCCTGATAGAAGCCAGTTTGGACCCCTTGGTAACGATTAGCGCCGACGGCAAAATCATGGATGTAAACCGAGCTACCGAAAAAGTCACCGGCGTCCCACGAAAAGCCCTGATCGGCAGCGATTTTTCCAATTACTTCACCGAGCCACAGAGAGCCCGAGACGGTTATCAGCTGGCCTTCTCGCAAGGCACGGTGATGGACTACCCGCTAGCAATCTGCCACGCCTCCGGCAAAATCACCGAGGTGCTCTATAACGCGTCGGTATACCGGGACGAGGAAGGCAATGTTGCCGGCCTATTCGCGGCGGCGCGCGACATCACCGCGCTGAAAAAAGCCCAACGGGAACTCGAATCGGCGATCGCCCAAATGCAATTGATTCGGGAAATGACGGACTTGTTGCAGAGCTGCCAGAAAACGGACGAAGCCTACCCGATTATCAAAACGGCGCTGGTCGCACTGTTTCCCAACACCGAAGGCGGGGTTTACATCATGGAACCGCAATCCCGCGCACTGACTCTGGTGGATCAATGGGGCCGGACGGACTTGGAAAAACTGTTCATGCCGAACGATTGCTGGGGCATGCGGCGCGGGCGAATTCATATCGCCGGCGACGGACGCGCCATCAATCCAATTTGCCGGCACGTTAAGCAAACGACCGCCGCTTATATTTGCATTCCGCTACTGGCCCACTCTCACGGATTAGGCCTGATTCACATCGAGTACCACTTAGGCGGTATGGACCCGGAAGAAATTCAGCGCAAATTCTCGATTGCCGAAACCGCGGCCGACAGCGCCCGTCTGGCGCTCGCCAATCTGACCTTGCGCGAGGAATTGCATGCGCTATCGATACGGGATCCGTTGACCGGACTGTTCAATCGCCGTTTTCTAGAAGAAGCAGTGGATCGGGAGCTGGTCCGTATGCACCGAGCCGACCAAACGCTGGCAATCGCCATACTGGACATCGATCACTTCAAGAGGCTGAACGACACTTACGGACACGACACCGGCGACGAGGTATTAAGGCAAGTCGCGCAATTGATGAGTCGCTTCCGGCGCGGCAACGACATCGTCTGCCGATACGGCGGCGAGGAATTCGTCATCGTCATGACCGAAATCGCCGTGGACGCCGCCGTCGAACGCCTGAATTCGCTACGGTCGGCGGTGGAAAGCCTGTCTTACAAAACCGAAACCGGGACCAGAACGAGCGTCACGGCCTCGATCGGTATGTCGCTCTATCCAGAGCACGGCGATAACCGCCTGGATTTGATTACCCGCGCGGATCAGGCCCTGTATCTGGCCAAAAACGGCGGCCGCAACCGGGTTGTCGTCGCGGATTGACGCAAAGTACTCAATGCTCCGCGCCGACGCGCGGCGGGTAGGCAAACGGTTTGGCCAGCGGCTCGCCGACAAAAATACCTTGACCGGGTTGCGCGACGCTCTTCCAATAAGCCTCGATCAGGCTGCTGCCGCGTAAATAAAAGTACATTAGTACACCCGGATTGGAAAACTTGGCCGGAAAATTACACGGCTCGACCACCGCGCCGTAACTGCCGGTCGCCCCGGCCCGCAACCATTCCCGAATGTTCATTTGATCGCTGCCCGACATCACGCCGCCCGACGACGTCAAATGATCGGCCACCGCGCCGGGCAAATAGCGGTTATCGGCAATATGCGGCACTCTGGTCAAGCCGGTAAAATAAAACATCACATCCTGCCGACCGGCAATGTAATCCTGTTCCAAATAATACACCGGCCAAAACTGACTCAAACCCTTGGCGATTTCCGGAAACAAAACGGCCCGCGAGCTGCGCGCCTTATCCGAGGTTTTCAGCAAATAGGCCGCGCCCTTGGGCTGACTGTAGTCGGCGGCGACACCGGTATCGATCAAGCGCTTGGCCTCCTCGAACGTCGCACCGGCCACCGCCATCGTCGGTCGCCAGCCGTGCGCCTTAAAAGGACGATCGGTTTCGGACGCGTAATACGGATTCCCACGGGTTTGCTGACAGCCATTCGCGCAAAACGCCGAATCGAAACCGGCCGCCAGCGCGGTCGTAATCGACATACATTCAACCCGGAACGGTTGCAACCAAGTGATCGCATACGCTTGCACGGCTTCCGGCGTCCGCTGGTCCAGCTTTTGTTTCAGCGCCGTGAATTCCTGCTTAGACATGACCGGTCGATTCGGCGCGAAGCTGACATGGATGATCTGATCGGCCGGGATGCGCCGCTTGACCTGATAATATTCGCCAATGCGCCGGCTCAACGGATCGGCGTCATTTACAATGACCGCCAAATCGGCCGCCTCCAGCGCCGGCGACGGCTGATAGAGCGGCGAAATCGCCGCCAGCCCGGCCCGCGAGCATACGCCGCTCGCCAATAAAGCGATTAACGCCAAGTTGAGGATTCGAAGATAGGACACCGGGGAACTCCAAAAAGACGACTGCCGACGAGTAAAGCTAAACCGCCAATGTAGTCGGCACTGGCCTAAATGCAACCAGGATTTGTAAAATCCCCAAACCAATGCGCGGGCCACAAGATAGCTGTTCGATCGCTTAGCCGACCGAATAGTTCAGGCCCCACCTTCGGTCAAAATACAATTCATTCGCGGAAAAAATCAGATGGACGCCATAGACAATATCCCCACCGTCGCCCACGTTATCCAACAGGCGGTTGCCCCGGTGTTTCTGCTGACCGGTGTCGCCGGCTTGTTGAGTGTCCTAACTAACCGGCTTGGCCGAGCTGTAGACCGGTTTCGGACGCTGTCCAAGCTGGCCGGAGAGGAAGGCGACAAACACTATGCCGAGATGCAAACACTGGCCAGACGCGGCCTCTGGATTCGCTGGGCGATTACGTTGTGCACGGTGTGCGCGCTATTGATTTGCTTATCGATCGTCACGATGTTCCTAGGCGTCCAGGTCACGGTGGATCTGTCGAATTTGGTGTCGACGCTATTCGTCGCGGCGATGCTGGCATTGATTGCCGGATTGTTATGCTTTTTGCGGGAAATTTCACTGGCGACCGGCATCATCGCGCCGCGCCGCCGGCAGCGGCATCTGAATAAATAAGCGGACTAATGACCGTTCTCGGTCACAATCACGCCGATGCCGTTTTTCTGCAGCAATTCCTTGATCGTCGATACGCTGGCCGGGTTGTCATAGGGGCCAATCTTGACACGGTGCCAAATGGTTTCGCCGACCTTCGCTTTCTCGACGCGAGATTCTATCCCCAACAAAGCCAGCTTGGCCTTATGCCGCTCCGCTTCCGCCGCCTCGCGAAACGAGCCGGCCTGCATCACGTATTTGGTCGCCTTGGTTTTGCCGACCAACTGCTCGCGCACCCGTGTCTTGATTTCGTAATCGGGGACCACGACTTCGGCCTGCGGCAGGATGGTATAAAACTCGTAACGCGGCTCTTCCGGCTCCGCCGGCGCGGCCGTTTCGGCTTTAGCCTCCTCGGGCTTGGTCTCTTTCGAATCCACCTTGGCCGGCGTCGGCGCTTGCACCGGCAATTCGCGCTTGACGATCTCGGCGGCCGGCGGCGTCGCCGATTCCGGCTTGGCGGCGGTCAGTTCCGGTACCATTTTGCGGATCATATTCAAAAACACCACAAAAGCCGCCACCAAGCCGATCACAACCAACCAACGCCACGGCGCTATCCCTTTTTTCTGGGGGCGCCTGCGGCTATTGGCATAACTGGCCGACTGGACGCGATGTTTGTAATCTCTGGCCATTTACATCGCTTCTGGAGCGTTAATTTTCAGCAAGGTCAAACCATTAACCAGTACCTGCTTGACCGCGCAAATCAAATTCAGGCGGGCATTGCATAAGCGCTCGTCATCGACCAGGAATTGGTGGGCGTTGTAATAAGCGTGGAACTGGTTGGCCAACTCGCGTAGATACTGAATCAATTGGTGAGGTTCATATTGAACGGCGGCCTTTTCCAGCACCTCCGGATACTTAGCCAAGGTGGTCAACAACGCGCTTTCCTGTTCCTCGGTCAGCAAGTTTAGATTGGCCAGGCCCAATTGCGGATCGCGGCGGCGGCCTTTCTCGTCCAACTGCCGTAACACGGCGCACACCCTGGCGTGCGCGTATTGCACGTAGTACACCGGATTTTCGTTGGTTTTCGAGGTCGCCAATTTCAGGTCGAAATCCATATGCTGCTCGGACTTACGCATGACGTAGAAAAAGCGGCAGGCATCCCTGCCGACTTCGCCGCGAAGCTGGCGTAGCGTGACGAACTCGCCGGATCGCGTGGACATTTGCACCTTCTCGTCGCCGCGATACAACACCGCGAATTGCACCAGCAGCACTTTCAATTTGGCCTCGTCGGCGCCCAGCGCCTGCATCGCCGCCCTCACCCTCGGAATGTAACCGTGATGGTCGGCACCCCAAATGTTGACGATCCGGTCGAAACCTCGATCCAGCTTATTCATGTGGTAGGCAATATCGGACGCAAAATAGGTGGTCTGCCCGTTATCGCGCACCACCACTCTATCCTTCTCGTCGCCGAGCCGACTGGACGCGAACCAAGTGGCGCCGTCCTGCACGTACAAATACCCGGCGTCTTCCAAGCGCTTCAATGCGGTTTGCACCGACCGGTCGTCCATCAGCGAGCGTTCGGAAAACCAGTGCTGGTAACCAACGCCGAATTCTTCGAGATCGTCCTTGATATCAGCCAGAATCTCATTCAGGCCGGCATCGAATACCGCGCCGTAAGCCTCGGCACCCAACAAACTTTTAGCGCGTTCGATCAGCGCATCGATATGCTTTTCCTTATCGCCGCCTTGCGGCTCGTCGGCGGGCAAATCCGCCAGCACTTGCTCCACTGGCCGACGGTAGGCCTCGCCGGCATTTCGCTGCAGATTCGCCGCGATGTCGCGAACGTATTCGCCGCGATAGCCGTTGCTCGGAAACGTCAAGACTTCGCCTACGGCCTCCAAATAGCGTAGCCAGACGCTGGTGGCCAAAATATCCATCTGTCGGCCGGCATCGTTAACGTAATACTCGCGTTCGACCTCGAAACCGGCCGCTTCGAGCAGATCGGCCACCGCCGAACCGTAGGCGGCTCCCCGTCCGTGCCCGACATGCAAGGGCCCGGTCGGATTGGCGGAAACGAATTCGACCTGTACCCGCTGGCCTGCGCCGATCGTGCTCAAGCCGAAACCGGCGCCGGCGTCCAGGACTTGTTTGACGACTTCGAACTGACTGTCGGGATTAATGAAAAAATTGATGAAGCCGGGGCCTGCGATCTCGACTTTGCTAACCAACGTATCGACAGGCAACGCTGCCACGATTTTCTCGGCCAGAACTCTGGGAGAGGATTTGGCCGGCTTGGCCAACAACATCGCTAGATTGGTCGCGAAATCGCCGTGCTGGGCGTCCTTGGTCCGCTCCAGATTGATTTGAGCTTCAAAATCGCTGTCGAGTATGCCTTCCGCTTTCAGTGCGTTAACGGATTGTTGTAACAGAGATTCCAGCGTTTGTTTCATTGCGTCGGTCGATGCGGATTCGTCGAAAAATGTTCGCCATTATCCACGAAAACCCTAGCGAAGGCTAGAACGCTCGCCGAACAGCGCCGTGCCGATCCGCACCAACGTCGAGCCTTCGGCGACCGCGGCCCGCAAATCGCCACTCATGCCATAAGACAAGGTATCCAACCCAGGCAGATTCAACGCCTGAACCACCGAGCAAAGCGAGCGGTAAGGCTGGCATTGCGCGGCATAGTCGGATTGCGGCTCGGGTATGGCCATCACGCCGCGCAACCTCAACCGGGGCAACTTCGCCACTTGTTCGACCAACGCCGGCAGCTCGGCCAGCGCCACACCGGATTTACTGGCTTCACCGCTGATGTTGACTTGCAAGCAAACATTCAACGGCGGCAGATAATCCGGCCGCTGCTCGCTGAGCCGCTCGGCGATTTTCAGTCGATCGACGCTATGCACCCAGGCGAAATGCTGGGCGATCGGCTTGGTTTTATTGGATTGAATCGGCCCGATGAAATGCCAGGAGATCGCAAACGCCGACAATGCCTGCTGCTTTATCAAAGCCTCCTGTAGGTAATTTTCGCCGAAATGGCGCTGCCCCCAACGATAGGCGGCGGCCACGTCGGCGGCGGGTTTGGTTTTACTGACTGCCAACAAACGCACGCATCCGGTCGCCCGGCCGACGGCGATCTCGGCGGCACGCAATTCGGCGGTCACCGCCGCGAAGCGCTCTGCTATCGTCGTCATGACGACTCATCGCTCCGCTTACCCACGAACAAACGGGAAAACAACAAGCCGGACTCGAACAGCATCCACATAGGCACGGCCAACAAGGTTTGCGACAAAGCATCCGGCGGCGTCAAAAACATCGCAACCACAAACACACCGACGATGACGTAAGGACGCTTTTCGGCCAAACTTTCCGGCGAAACGATGCCGGCCCAAACCAGTACGATCGTAAAAATCGGTACCTCGAAGCAAACTCCGAACGCAAAAAACATCCCCAATACAAAATCGAGATAGGTGGCGATGTCGGTCATCACAGCGACCCCGGCCGGCGCGGTCGCGGTCAAATAACCGAACACCAACGGAAACACCAGAAAATACGCAAATGCCGCGCCGCCGTAAAACAACAAGGTACTGGCAACCAATAGCGGCAATACCATCAGCTTTTCATGGCGGTATAAACCCGGCGCGACGAAGCCCCAAAACTGATAGAGAATAAACGGAATAGCGGCGAACACCGCGACGACGAAGGCCAGCTTGAACGGCGTGAAAAACGGCGAAGCGACGTCGATAGCGATCATCGAGCTGTTTTTAGGCATGTGCGCCAACAGCGGCTCCGCCAAATAGGCGTAAATCTCGTTGGCATAGCTGGCGGTACCGATGAACACCAACAGTACGCACAACACCACCTTAAGCAGGCGGTCGCGCAATTCGACGAGATGACTGAAAAAAGATTGTTCGCTATCCTGCGGATTTGGGCGGGTCATTGGGCTGATCGGTCTCGGTCGGCGCCTGCAAGCTAAAGTTGATGTCGTCCACGGCGGACTGGGTGTCTCTCAAGGCCTGTTGCAATTCGTCGGTTCCGATTCGCTGTTGCAACAATTGCCGCATTTCCTCGGCCTGCAATTCCTGTTTGATTTCGGCCTTGGCGGTCGAAATGATGCCGCGCGCCTTACCCACCCATAAACCCGCGATGCGCGCGGCCTTAGGCAGCTTTTCGGGCCCCAGCACCAGAAGGGCCACTAGCCCTATCATCAGCAACTCGGAAAAACCGACTTCGAACATGGCTTAGACCTGATCTTTTTCTTTATGAGTCACTTCGCCTTCCAGGGTTTCGCCATTTTCCTTAGCTAACGACTTATCGGATTCACCTCCTTCCTTGACCGCCGAACGAAAACCCTTGATCGCCTCGCCCAGATCGGCACCGACGTTTTTTAAGCGCTTGGTACCGAAGACCAGAACCACGATCACCAACACCACTAACAAATGCGGAATACTGAAGCCCATGACTCGCTCCTAATTAATTCGTTTGGGAAGATTGACGCTGCGCTTTTTCTTGAAGTCCGGACAAGCCGAAACGCCGGCGCAACTCGTTCAACACGGCATCCGGGCCCAGCCCTTGATGCGCCAGCAACACCATGCTGTGAAACCAGAGGTCGGCGACTTCGTAGACAATCTTTTCCGGATCGCCGTCTTTAGCGGCCATAACCGTCTCGGTGGCCTCCTCGCCGATCTTTTTTAGGATTTGATCCAGACCTTTGGCGTAAAGACCCGCCACATAAGACTGATCGGCGGATTGTTGCTTGCGCTGTTCGAGAACTTCGGCAAGTTGGTGCAGAACGTCGCTCATTCAACCAGGGACAATGGTTAATAAAGTCAAAATCATAACACGACCGCCGCAAAAACCGACGGGCAAAAAAAACCTCCCAGCGCTTGCGCGGTGGAAGGCAAAAAACCAAGCGGAGTACTTAAGAAGGAGGTTACCGCTCGTTATTACAACACCAGGAGGTAGTTACAAATTCGGGATCAGCCGTTGGACTGAGCTTTGGACATATTGCTAAACATCGACGTCGCCGCAAACAGAACCGTCGAGACCAAAAACAAACCGGACATAAAGTTCCAAATCCCGGCAAAAAACAAAGTACCGATCAGAATATCTTTTTTCATGCCTTGCATCGCTTTCATCTCCTCTCAACCTTGCCCTTGACAAGATTCCATCTGTTTGCTTTTCAGTTGCCGCATACTATACAGTACAAAAAAAAGTTTACAATTCGGAATTTATTAAATAAATTGTATCCATTAGAGAAACAATTAGCGTATTAGCACGCCTATCCCCCCCAGACGACCAAGGAGGTTTCGATGGATAAACTGACCAGCATGAATGTGTTTGTACGCGTCGCCAAAGCCGGTAGCTTTGCCGGTGCCGCCAAGGACTTGGACATTTCCAGGGCGATGGCCACCAAACACATCATGCAGCTCGAAAGCGAATTGAACACCCGCTTGTTCAACCGCACCACCCGCAGCCTAAGTCTAACCGAGGCCGGCGAAGCCTATTTGGAACGCTGTCAGCAGGTGCTGTTGGACGTCGCCGAGATGGAGTCGGCGGTCACCCATTTGCAAACCGAACCGCGCGGCATGTTGAAAATCCTGGCGCCGCCGGTCATTGGCGCCAGCCACATTTCGCCCGGACTGACCGAGTATCTGAAAAACTATCCGGACCTGTCGGTCGATATGGTGCTAAAAGGCGGCCAGGTAGACCTGATCGACGAAGGCGTCGATTTGGCGATTTACCTGGGCCAACTTAACGACACCAGCTTGGTCGCCCGCAAAATCGCCACCTCGTCGCTGGTGGTTTGCGCTTCGCCGGAATATCTGAAGCTGCACGGCACTCCTCAAGATCCGGAAGACCTGGAGGATCATAGCTGCTTGATCAACTGGGCGATTCCGCCACGTAACAAATGGCGTTTCAAAGGCATTCTCGGCGAACGGACAGTGACCGTGACCGGCCGGATGCAGGCCAATATGGCCGACCCGATCCGCAATGCCGCCGTCAACGGCCTTGGCCTGATCATGCTGCCGCGCTACATCGTCGGCCGCGACATCGAACAAGGTCGCTTGCAAGTGGTGATGGAACAATACGGCATCACCCCGCTGGAAATTTACGCGGTTTATCCGCACCGCAAATATTTGTCGGCCAAGGTACGATCTTTTCTGGACTTTATCCAAGCTTGGCTGCCGCATCGCATCGGCATGGATCCGCCGTGAACGACCTGCAAGCAAAATGGGACGCGATCTATCAAGCCGCCCACCAACCAGGACCGCCGACCGAAGTGCTGGCTGAACACCCCTTCCTGTTACCGGCCGAGGGCTCTGCGCTGGATCTGGCTTGCGGATTAGGCGGAAATGCTTTGTATTTAGCCGAGCAAGGCCTGCGCGTCCAAGCCTGGGACATCTCCGCGCGCGCACTGGAAATACTGGCCTCCCACGCCAAGCTAAGATCGCTCGACATCACCTGCCGGCAACACCGTATCGAAGCCGACAGCTTGCGCAATCAGCTATTCGATGTAATTGTCATCAGTCGTTTTCTTGACCGCACCCTGTGTAATGCGATAATGACGGCCTTGAAGCCCGAAGGCTTGTTGTTTTATCAAACCTTTATCCGCGACAAACCGGAACCGATCGGCCCCAGCAACCCCGCTTTCCTGCTGAACCGCAACGAATTGTTACAACTGTTTGCCCCGCTGACGCCGGTATATTACCGGGAATACGCCCGCACCGGCGACTTGCGGCGCGGACCACGCAACGAAGCGGCCTTCATCGGACAGAATACCAACCTTGACTCGACACCATGATAGACAATCTCGACCCCAAACAAGCCTGGGCCTTACTGCAGAACAACCCATCCGCAGTACTGATCGACGTTAGAACCGCGATCGAACACGGTTTCGTCGGCCATCCGCCTAAAGCGATACACATCGCCTGGAAGGAATTCCCCGGCATGCAACTCAACCCGACCTTCGTGGAGCAGGTGCAACAACACGCCCCGGACCCATCGGCGCCGATTTTGTTGTTATGCCGCAGTGGCGTCCGCTCGGTCGAAGCCGCCAAAGCTCTGGAAGCGGCCGGCTACCGGCATTTGGTCAACATCCTGGAAGGCTTCGAAGGCCCGCTGGACGAGCAAAAACACCGCGGAAAACTCGGCGGCTGGCGTTTCCACGGCCTGCCCTGGGAACAAAGCTAAGCCGTCGCAAGTATTTTTCAGTATCGAGGCAAGCGCCTCTACCTACATCGATTTCCCTATTCTCTAAAAATCCGACAATCCTGTGATAGAAAAACTTAGAAACATCGCCATCATCGCTCACGTTGACCATGGCAAAACCACCCTCGTCGATCAATTGCTGCAACAATCCGGCACCTTCGACGCCCACGAAAAAGTCGACGAACGCGTGATGGACTCCAACGCGCTGGAAAAAGAACGCGGAATCACCATTCTGGCGAAGAATACCGCGATCGACTGGAACGGCTATCACATCAACATCGTCGACACACCGGGCCACGCCGATTTCGGCGGCGAAGTGGAGCGGGTGCTGTCCATGGTCGATTGCGTATTGTTGCTGGTCGACGCCGTGGACGGCCCTATGCCGCAAACCCGCTTCGTGACTCAGAAAGCCTTCGCCCTGGGCTTGAAACCCATCGTCGTCATCAACAAAGTCGACCGCCCCGGCGCCCGCCCGGACTGGGTCATCGACCAAACTTTCGATTTGTTCGACCGGCTCGGCGCCACCGACGAACAATTGGATTTCCCGATCGTCTATGCCTCGGCGCTGAAAGGTTACGCGGGTCTGGAACTGGAAAGCACCGTCGAGGGCGGCGACATGACCCCGCTGTTCCAAACCATCGTCGACAAGGTGAGTCCGCCGCCGGTCAATATCGACGGCCCGTTCCAAATGCAAGTCATCAGCCTGGACTACAACAGCTATGTCGGCGTGATCGGCATCGGCCGCATCCAGCGCGGCAGCGTCAAAACCAACCAACCGCTGACCTTGATCAACCGAGAAGGCGCCACCCGCAACGGCCGAATGCTGCAAATCTTCGGTTTCAAGGGGCTGGAACGTATCGAAGTGCCGCAAGCGCAAGCCGGCGACATCATCGCGTTCACCGGTATCGACAAACTGGAAATTTCAGACACGTTATGTCAGCAGGACGCGGTCGAAGCCTTGCCGCCGCTGAAAGTCGACGAACCGACCGTCAGCATGACGTTCCAGGTCAACAACTCGCCGTTCGCCGGCAAGGAAGGCAAGTTCGTCACGTCGCGGCAAATACGCGATCGGTTGCACAAGGAATTGCAGCACAACGTCGCATTGCGCGTCGAGGACACCAGCGATCCGGACAAATTTAAAGTGTCCGGCCGAGGCGAATTGCATTTGTCGATTTTGATCGAAAACATGCGTCGCGAAGGCTTCGAATTAGGCGTGTCGCGTCCTGAAGTGATTTTCAAGGAAGAAGACGGCGTCACCACCGAACCGTTCGAAATGGTCACCATCGAAGTGGAAGACGAACATCAGGGCGCGATCATGGAAAAACTCGGCGAGCGCAAGGGCGATTTGCTGAACATGGTCCCGGACGGCAAGGGCCGTATCCGCCTGGAATATATGGTACCGTCGCGCGGCCTGATCGGTTTCCAGACCGAGTTCATGACCGCCACCTCCGGCTCCGGCTTGTTCTACCATGTCTTCGACCATTACGGCCCGGTCAAACCCGGCACCTTCGGTGTGCGCAAGCGCGGCGTATTGGTCTCGATGGTTCAAGGCAAGGCTTTGGCCTACGCGCTGTTCGCCCTTCAAGAACGCGGCGAATTGTTCATCGTGCATGCCGACGAAGTCTACGAAGGCATGCTGGTTGGCATTCATTCGCGCGCCAACGATTTGGTTGTGAACCCGACCAAGGCCAAACAGCTCACCAACATCCGCGCGGCCGGCACCGACGAAAACCTGATCCTGACCCGCATCCAAAAAATGACGCTGGAACAGGCCTTGGAATTCATCGACGAGGACGAACTGGTCGAAGTCACGCCGCAATCGATACGCCTGCGTAAAAAGCTGCTATCCGAGAACGACCGCAAACGCGCCTCGCGTTCAGCTGAATAAACCAGCACGCGCAAACCTGAAAATCGCCGGTTTCTCGCTTCGAGGCCGGCGATCTGATCGAGTGGTCCGGAACCCCGCTATTGCCGGACCGGCGAATCCACGACCCGCCACGCCGTCTTGCCGCACTCAGTCAATCCAGCCAAACAGCATCATCGACAAAAATCGGCACGCGCCAACCGGTATTGCCGCACGCGTTGAACCTCGGTTTATTGCAGCACAAACTTCAAACCGATCACGAGCAACAAGGTTGCCAGGGCCGGACGGAGAAATTGCTCCGGAATCTTCGCGCTCAAGTGGCTACCCAGCCAGATACCCGGCAGAGAACCCGCCAACAAGCTCAACAGCAATTGCAAATCGAAGTTTCCGAGACTCAAGTGCCCAAGCCCGGCCACTGCGGTCAATGGAATCGCATGGGCCAGATCGGTGCCGACAATTTTCAGCGTCGTCATTCTCGGATATAGAAATAGCAGCGCGACGGTACCCAGCGCACCGGCTCCCACCGACGACAGGGTCACCAACACGCCCAATATCGCGCCGGTCAACACCGTTGCAAATCGCTCCCAACTCGGCGAAAACCGGCCACTGTTATCCTGATTGCTATGCTCGTCGTCGATTTCTTCTTTCGCCGAATGACGTAGCATCCAGCTACGAACCAGCAACGCGCAGGCCGTCAGCAACAAAGCCACGCCCAACGTGAAAGTAATCATACCGGTGGTTTCCTTACCGACCGCCATCAGATTTTTCAGCACGTAAAGCGTCATACCCGCGAACGGCAAGCTACCCAGCGCGAGCCAACCGACGATGCGCCAATCCACGGACTTGTGCTTACCGTGATGAACAAAAACGCCGGCGGTTTTGGTAATCGCCGCGTATAACAGATCGGTACCGACCGCGACGGCTGGTTTGAAACCGAAAAGGAACACCAACAACGGCGTCATCAAAGAGCCGCCGCCGACGCCGGTCACGCCCACCAGCAAACCGACTACAAAACCCGACAGCGTATACATTAAATTCATAATTTCCGGCCTTCTATTTCGTTAATTCAGATAAGCGCGGACATTATGCCAGTGTTACCGGTCGGCATTTTAATGATAAAAATGAATACTATTATGCCTTTTTCAGATACAAAAACCCGCAGCCTCGATTGCCACCATCACTTTGGCAATCCAGCCAAGTCGCCGGCGGACTCCAAGGTCGCACGCTCCACCTTTTACAACCGCGAGCGCGGTACTTAGCGAAATAGCGATTTCCGGTAAAGATATAAATGCACGCCTAAATTGGCGACGAACAGGTAGCCCGTCGCCGCATGCCAGTGCCGCCAGCGTTTTCGGCGCACCGTAGTAAGTGCCAGCGAGGCCGCCAGACTCCCCAACATGGCGATTTTGTTGTAACGGTTAATGCGCTTCTTGGTCAACAGCGGCGGCGTTAACGTGTCGCCCAACACCTTGTCGACGGCGGCATCGAGATGAGTTTCCAGCACCGCCATGTCTATATCGCCGGGATCGAAACTCACGACGACACTGCCGGTGCGTGGATTGGCTTGCCATTGGGTAATCGCCGTGATGTTTGCCAACTCCCGGCTAAGTTGAGTTTGTCGAGCCGGGTCCCGCAAGCCTTTGTCGCGTATTCTGATTCGTCCAGGCAACGAAGATACAATTCTGCTCATGCAATCGGTTTATCATTGAAAATTGAAAGGATCGCCGCACACGGAGATGCGACGACTAATCGCTCGCTTCCGGCATTTCGACTCGAAACCAGGCGGCATATAGGGCTGGCAAAAACAATAGGGTCAGCAACGTGGCCACAGTGAGCCCGCCCATGATGGCGACCGCCATGGGGCCGAAAAACGCGCTGCGCGTCAGCGGAATCATCGCCAATATCGCCGCCGCCGCCGTCAACACGATAGGGCGAAAACGCCGCACCGTGGAATCGACGATGGCATCGAAATCGGCACGGCCGGCCGCTTTATCCTGATCGATTTGATCGACCAGGATTACCGAATTACGCATGATCATGCCCGACAACGCGATCGTGCCCAACATCGCCACAAAGCCGAACGGCTGATGAAACAGCAACAAGAACAGTGTCACGCCTATCATGCCAAGCGGCGCGGTCAATACGACCAACGCGACTCGGGAAAAACTTTGCAACTGAATCATCAACACCGTCAAGACGCTGATGACGAACAGCGGCATACCGGCAGCCACCGACTCGCCGCCTTTCGCCGACTCCTCGACCGCGCCGCCGGTTTCCAAGCGATACCCGACCGGCAGCTTACGTTTGAATTCGGCCAGATCGGCCTCGATCCGGGCCGAAACCATCGGCGCCTGGATGTCGCCGTACAGATTCGCCCGCACCGTCACGGTCGGAATCCGATTCCGGCGCCAGATCACGCCCTCCTCAAAGCCGTATTCCAGAATCGCGATTTGCGACAGCGGCACGCTATGCCCGCTCCTGGTAGGCAACATCAGATGTTGCAATAGCGATAAATGCTGGCGCTCAACCTTGGTGCCGCGAATCAGCAAATCGATGCGCTCGATGTCCTCGCGAAACTCGGTGACGTACAATCCCTGCAAAGCGCCGTTGATCAGATTGGCAATGTCGTTGGAGCCAATGCCGAGCAGACGAGCCTTGGATTGATCGACATCGACCCTGACGACTTTGACCGGTTCCTCCCAGTCCAATTGCACATTGGACAAATAAGGGGTGGCGCGCATCGTATCGGCCACCTGTCGAGCCAGACGGCGCAATTCGCTCAAATCCGGTCCGGATACCCGAAACTGCACCGGAAAACCGACCGGCGGGCCGTTTTCCAAACGCAGAACGCTGCCCCGCAAATTGGGGAAATCCTGTTCGAACAATTGAATCAAGCGAAGCCGCAGCGCCTCGCGTTCCGCGGGTCCCTGAGTCAAAACCACGAATTGGGCAAAATTGCGCTGCGGTAACTGTTGATCCAACGGCAGATAAAAGCGCGGACTGCCGTTGCCCACATAGGCCACGTAGTTTTCGATGCCGGATTGCCGGCTCAACCAATCTTCCAGTTTTTTCACCTCGGCTTCGGTCGCCGCGTAAGATACGCCTTCGGCCAAACGTAGATCCACGACGAGTTCGGGCCGGGTCGAATCCGGAAAAAATTGTTGTTGCACGAATTTAAAACCGACGATCGCCCCGACGAACATTGCCAACGTAATCGTAATCACCAACCAACGATGCGAGACGCAGCCGGCCACCAACCCGCGAAACCGGCGATAAAAAGGCGTCTGGTACAAATCGTCGTGACCGGTCGCCTCGCTGCCGATTCCCGCGCGCGCCAACCAGCGGGCAAACACCGACGGTCGGGCGTGGCGATCTCGGTAATTCGGCAGTAGCCGAAATCCCAAATAAGGCACAAACACCACCGCAGCGACCCAAGACACCAACAACGCAATCACCACCACCTGGAAAATCGAGCGGGTGTATTCGCCGGTCGAAGATTCGGCGGTGGCGATCGGCAAAAAACCGGCGGCGGTGACCAAGGTACCGCTGAGCATCGGCATCGCGGTCGAGGTATAGGCAAAGGCCGCCGCCCTGGTACGCTCCCAGCCCTGCTCCATTTTCGAAGCCATCATTTCGACCGCGATGATGGCATCGTCCACTAGCAAGCCGAGCGCCAAAATCAACGCGCCCAACGAAATCTTATGCAAACCGACGCCGAACAAATGCATGAGCCAAAAGGTGATCGCCAATACCACCGGTATGCTAATGGCCACGACGATGCCGGTACGTAATCCCAGCGACATCAAGCTAACCGCCAACACGATCACGACCGCTTCCGCCAGCGATTTGACGAATTCGTTGACCGATCGCTGCACGGCTTTAGGTTGAGACGAAACCGGATGCAGTTCCAGACCGACCGGCAACTGGCTTTGAATTTGGGTGACCGCGGCGTCCAGAGCCTTGCCCAGCCGAATGATGTCGCCGCCGTCACGCATGGCGACACCGAGCAATAAGGATTCTTGACCGTTAAAACGCACCTTGTCCTTGGGCGGATCTTCGTAGCCCCTGCCGACTGTCGCGACATCGCCGAGGCGAAATTCCTGATTGTTAACCCGGAGTCTCACATCCCGCAAGGCCTCCACCTGGTCGTAGCGACCGGATACGGCGATCCGGACGTGCTCGTCGGGCGAGTCGAAACTGCCGCTGCCGGTGACCAGATTTTGGGCCTGTAGGGTCTGCAGCATGCTGACCACATCGATACCCATCGTCGCCAACTTGGCATTCGACAAATCGACGTAGATACGCTGTTTTTGCTCGCCGAAAAAATCCACCTTGACGACGTCCGGCACCCGCAACAATTCGGCGCGTACCGTTTCGGCGTGCCGTTTCAATTCGGCGTAGTCGTAACCCGGCCCTGTCAACGCGTATAAATTGCCGTAGACATCGCCGAATTCGTCGTTAAAGGTTGGCCCTTCGACGCCGTCGGGCAGGGTATAGCGAATATCGCCGACCTTTTTCCGCGCCTGATAAAAAATATTGGGGACTTCGCTGGGCGGCGTCGAATCGAGGGCCGACAGAAATATCAATGATTCGCCGGCTCGCGAGTAGCTGCGCAAGGTATCCAGCCACGGCACTTCCTGGAGTTTTTTCTCGAGTTTATCGGTGACCTGCCGCTCGACCTCTTCCGCGCTAGCTCCAGGCCAACCGGTTCTTATCACCATGATCTTGAACGTAAACGGCGGGTCCTCGGATTGCCCCAGCTTGGTATAAGACGCCATCCCGACCAACGTCATTACCAGCATCGCGTACAGTACCAGCGCCGGGTGGCGCAAGGCCCACTCGGACAGGTTGAATCCCTTCATGGCCGACTCCGCGACGGCACCGCTCTGACGATCTGGCCCGGCACCAAGGTCTGAACACCCGCCGCGACGACTTGCTCCCCACTTTGCAAACCCTCTAGGATCAGCACGCCATCCTCACGGTAATCGCCGGCCCGCACCGGTCTGGGCCGCACTTCGCCATTGGCTGGATTGACGACCCAAACCACCGTCCGTCCGTCCCGCTCGGTCAACGCCGGCGTCGGCAGCAAATAGGCGGCGGTATCTTGCCGATAAAAACGCACCCCGGCCGTCATGCCCAAGCGTACCGCCGCATCGGGATTCTGAAGCGCCACCCGCACCTGGAAGGTGCGGGTGGCGCTATCGGCGGCCGGCGCCACCTCCCTGACCCGGCCCTGATACGTCACCCCCGGATACGCCCATAAGCGGACTTCAGCCGGCGTATCGACCGCAATTCCAGCCATCCGCGACTCGGGTACCGCGATCGCTACCTCCTTGGCTTCGGCCACCGCGATCCGAACGATGGGTTCGCCAGCCGCGACAACCTGCCCCGGCTCGGCGCGGATCTCGGTCACCACGCCGTCGCGTTCGGCCAATAGATGGGTATAGCGCGACTGATTGCCGGTCACGGCGGCCTGAGCGCGTGCCTGCTTGGCGCGGGCGGCGGCGGCCTTGTACTGGGCTTCCTGAATATCCAAGGCCTGATTGGAGATAAACTTGCGGGCGTACAATTGCCGCTGCCGGTCCAATTCGGCCTGCGCCAGCGCCAGATCGGCTTCGGCGGCCCGCACTTCGGCCTGGGCGGCCTGAGTGGACAAGCCGGTATCGACCGCATCCAACTTCGCCAACATCTGACCGGCCACGACCACGGCGCCGACGTCGACGTTGCGTTCGATAATCTTGCCGGCGATCCTGAAACCCTGCACACTTTCGTATCGCGAACGAACCTCGCCGACCAGCGTGGTCGGCGCTTCGGCAGTGCGTTCCCCCACCGTCGTCACCAATGCCGGCCTGGGCGGCGGCGGCGGCGGCACCGGTTGCTCGCAGCCGATCAACATCAGCAGCGGCAACATCGCAAACAAAAACTTCATTGAATTTCCTCGAGAGGTGAAATGGCGTTGGACGGGATACGGCTTCAAGCGGAAGCGGCCATGGCCTGCAAGATGGTTTCCAGCGGCACCAACGAAATTTCGGCGCTGAACAACAAGGCGTTGTCCGCGCGAAATAGCCCGTAACATTCGTAATCCAGCGGCGTGGCGCGCAGATCGCCGAAATCGTGTTCGGCGCAATTGGCGGCCGGTTTGATCAGAATATGTAAAGCGTCGTTACTGCGTAATTCGGCCAACAGCCGCCGGTCGATGCTGATTTTGTGAGAGGTGTACACCATCGGATTACGCTCGAAGTCGTGCTGCCATTTCAACGCTTTTTCCAATAAGGCACTGGACAACAGCGCGCAAGGAAACAACTCCGGAAAACCGACGACATCCTGAATTTCGTCGATGTATTCCGATTGATCCCGCAATGAGCCGCACAGAAAATTCTTGGCATTGCTGTTCATCATGAACTTGCGTTTCAGGAAATAGCCGTTCGGCAGAAAGCAGCGATCCGGCTGGATCCGCATCTCGCCAATGCCGAGCAAATCCGGCTTGCCCGTCACCAACGGCCGGGTGGTTTCCTTTTTAAAGCCCATCAACGCCAGGCCGCCATCGGCCTTGACCGCGATCCGGTTGCTCAGTACCGGCTCGGGTTCGAGTTTGAATTGCGACTGTTTGATCTCGACCGCCACGTGTTGACCCGGCTTGACCGCGTTGGCGAAAGTAAACTGGTAATTGCTGAAATGCAGACCGTGCTCGGCAATCAACCGCTCTTCACCCAGCTCGCGGCGGAAATCCGCCACTTTGCCCTCGACCAGCGATTCCAACTGAAACCCCATCACGATCGGGCCGGCGAACGGATTCCGACTGATCCGACCCCACTTCTTACTGTCGTGAAACAGGTTGAAGTCGTCGGTGGAGTTGCGGGCGACGTCGATATGCAGCTTGCTGAAAATTTCCGAATTCATGACATCCTTGGGTTCGAGTTGGCAACGATGACTAAGCGCCGACATGCTAGCACCGATCACATCGCCGGAAAATTGGCCGGAATTGTCGCCGATCAAATCGCCTGCACGATTCCGCTAGTCGCGATCCATGGCATCGGTACATGCGAAATCCGCGACAAGGGTACCGACGCAAGTCAAGTCGGACAGGGTAAGTTTAGCGCGAGACGCGACTCTCGTTTGTCGTTGCCGTTATTCCTCGAGGCAGCACACCTTGTTACGCCCGGTTTGCTTGGCTTGGTATAGCGCTTGGTCCGCCAGATTCAGCAAGGTATCGATGTTGACGCTGGATTCGCGCAACGTAGCGATACCGATGGACACGGTGAACCGTAACGGCAACCCCGACGCCAGCGCAATTTTGCTGGCGGCGACGATGACCCGCAAGCGGTCGGCCACTTCGACCGCTTTTTGCAAACCGGTTTCAGGCAACAACACCGCAAATTCCTCGCCGCCCAAGCGGCCGGGAATGTCTATTTCGCGGAGCGTCTCGATGAAGATTTGCCCCATTTTCTGCAAAACCCTATCCCCGATCGCGTGGCCGTAAGTATCGTTAATGGCCTTGAAGCGATCGATATCCAGCATCAACACCGACAAGTGGTTGCCGTAACGCTGTACCCTGGCCAGTTCCAGTTCGGCCTGCTCCATGAAGTACCGCCGATTGGCGATACCGGTCAGATAATCCAGATGAGCCTGTCGTTCCAATTGTTCCAGCAAATGTCGGCGATCGGTGATGTCCTGTACTTGCGACACGAAGTACAAAATCCGGTCTTCGCCGTCCCGAACCGCCGAAACGCTCAGCAAAATCCAAATCAGCCGGCCGTCCTTATGAAAATAACGTTTTTCCATCTGATAGCCGGTACCGTCACCGTCCAACAGCGCTTGAACTTGACTCAAATCGCTTTGTAAATCGTCGGGATGGGTGATGTCTTGAAAAGTCAGACCCAGCAATTCCGCCTCGCTGTAACCGACGATCTTGCACAACGCGGCGTTGACTTGCATGAAACGGCCATCCGGTAAAACCAACGCCATGCCGATGGCGGCGGCGTCGAAGGTGGAGCGGAAGCGGGCATCCAGTTCCTGACGCACGGTTTCGCGCTCGCGAAGTTCGGTCACATCGTCGTAAATCGCCACCAATTCGCCGCTGGGCAATTGGTAAACGTAGTTGTCGCGCCAGCCGTCGACTCGTCCGTCCCGGTAATGCGCGGATGGAAACGCCTCGGCCCGACCGGTCGCGGCGACCCGGCGCAATACCGCCGCCAAACCGAATTCGGCGGCGCCCGGAAACACCTGACTCAACGGGCGGCCTATCACTTGGTCACGCTGAATCTTGTCAATTGCCTCGGCCGCTTTGTTAAAGGCCAGAAACACGAAATCGCTGGCTTGATCGTCAATCGGCAAATACACGGCAACACCGCTGCTCATGTTTTCGAATAAGGCCTGCAAGCGCGCCTCGCTATCCGTCAATGCCTGCTTCTCGCGCTGCAACTGACTATTGCGTTCGTGCAACTCCAGGGTACGTTCCTCGACTTTTTCAGCCAGCCGCTGACTTAACGTCACTAATTCCTCGGCGGTCTGCCGCTGGCGCAAGCGATCCAGTCCGTATGCGCCGAGAATTTGCGCCAGATCGGCGTACATGCGGGTGATTTTCTCCAAACGCTCTCGAGGCACCACCGGAATCTTGGCGATGGCACGCAAATACGCTTCTTCATCGAATTTCAGATTCTGTGCTCGCTCCCGGAAATAATCGGAGTCGGGCGGCTCGGTAAAACACTGGCCGGTAAAAATATTCGCGACATGATAACCGTCGACGATAATCGGCATCGCGCAGTCCACCAAACCGTTCAGGCAAGCGTAAATCGCAAACGCCTCTCCCTTCAGCAAACTGGCGGCCAATACCGTATCGCTGTCCAAACAATTGCCGCGAGTGCGGGGATCGACGCGATGATAGAGCGCGCAGGCGTCTTGCCAACCGGAGTGGGTGATAACGATGCCGTCGGTATCGATGACGGCGTTGGCGATGCCAATCAGCTCGCATAACCCGTCCATCAATGTCTGCAAACTCGCGACATCGACAAGATCGGCAAATTTTAGATTGGCAACGGCCATGGCAAAGCACCAGGAGTCGTGGATTTCGGACCGAGACCAATGCTGTGCGCGGTCCGGGGCGGAGTATCTTACTCCCGCGGTGACGCCAAAGAAAAAAAATCGCCCGGCGGGAACCGGACCGAATCAGGACAGGGCTTTGGCCGCCGCTCAAGCGAATCCTAGGCCACTTTACGGTCATAAACGCGCCGCCCCAACACGGCATCCCTGACGGATTCCGCCAGCATGGTCAGACGGTAGGTGCCGGCTTCGCTAACCTTAAGCTCGCCCAAGACGGCAGCCAAATGCGCCATCGCTACGTCGTAATGCGCGTCGTCCGGATGGAATTTCATCAAACACCGATGCGCCGGACATAACAAGTTGTTCGCGCGTGCTTCCTCCGCGCGGACGACGTCCGGCAAAGGCACGAAATTATGACCGGCCGACGTCCTGGGCTTGGAACTGTCGCGTCCGAAAGCCACCGCGAAATAAGCATCCAACAGCTTGGACGCGTCTAAGTCGCTGGATAAGGCCACGTTCAAATAGGCCTTTAGTGCCTTGGCGTGTTCGGCAACCGGGCGATTGTTGAAAAATCGGTTGATCCGATAATCGTCGAGCATCTTTTCGCAAACGCGATCGACGATAGCGCCGACAAGCACGGCGTCGGAGAATTCGGAACGGGCGGAAGGCAGTCCGGAAACCACGGTAGTTGTCATAATCGTCTCCTGGCGGATTGTTGACATAAACCAGTGTTCCCGCGCCTTGCGGATTGTCAAACCATCCCGCGACGCGCTTTCGAAATGCTGCTTTCCAACGCCGCGCGCTGCTCGGCGATGCTGCCGCACAGCCGAAACTGCGCTAGGGCGCGCCGCAAGTTGTGCAACGGATCGCTCACCTTGAAATAGCGACTGCCGTCCAGATAATCGCTGAAAAATCGCAAACCCAGCTCGAACGGAATCAACCAGATGGCCGCATACAGGCTTTCGTCGGCGGCGGCATCGATAAGATCGCCGCAGACTGTCAAATAACCGCCGAGAACGCGCCGCGCGGTGGACAGATCGAAACGGTCGCCGTCCGTATGACAACAAGATCGCAAACAATCGCCGATGTCGTAGTGCGGCAGGCCGGGTTTGACGGTATCCAGGTCGATCAGGCCGATAATGCTTTCGCTACCGGGCCGGAACAGAAAATTATTGAGTTTAGGGTCGCCGTGGATCACTCGCTCGACCAGCTCGCCGCGCTGTTTGGCTTGCTCCAGCACCGGAATAGCGGCGGCGTGGCGCTCGATATAAGCAACGCATTCACCAAAGTCGGCATCGGCGGCCACCCGTAACGGCTGCTCGAGGCGTTGCAGATACGTCTGGTAATAGGTCGGCGTAATGTGAAAGCCCGGCAAGGTATCGTGCAGCGCTTCGCCCGGCAAATCGGCACACAAGCGGTGAAACCGGGCCAGCGCCTCGCCGACGGCCGTGGCTTCGGCCGGACGGCTGAGCGCCTCTCGGCTTTCCGACGGACCGAGGTATTCGAGCGCTCGCCAATATTGGCCCCGATCGTCGATTAGAACGTCGGCGCCGTTCGCGCCGGTCAACAAGCCCGGTACTTGCAAGCCGCTAGTTTCGGCGCACCGTGCGGCGTGAGCCGTCAGGCACCGCAAGTTGGCCATCACCCAATCGGGCCGAACGAACACCTCGGAATTCAAGCGCTGCAGCACGAACCGCCCGGTTGCGGTTGCCGCCGCGTAAGTATCGTTGATCAGACCGTTACCGAGCGGTTCGACGGCCAACACCGACTGCCCGCCGGCAAAATGCTCGGCGATGCCGCGTAGGCTATTCACAAGCCGCCGAGTCGGCGGCGCAGCTCTTGCAGAGCCTGGCCGCGATGGCTGACGGCATTTTTTTGCTCGGGCGCCAGTTGCGCCGAAGAACTTGCGAAGGTCTCCACCCAAAACAACGGATCGTAGCCAAAGCCGTTGCCGCCGAGCGGTTCGCGTAGGATACGCCCTTCCCAAACGCCCTGAGCGACGATCGGGGTCGGATCGTCGGCATGACGCATGAACACCATTACGCAGACAAAGCGGGCCGTGCGCTGGTGGTCGGGCACAGCCGACAGAGCATCGAGCAACTTGGCGTTGTTGTCGCTATCCGACGCAGCCGCGCCGGCGTAGCGGGCCGACAGCACACCGGGCGCGCCGCCCAGCGCATCGACGACCAAGCCGGAGTCATCGGCGATGGCCGGCAACCCGCAATGCCGCGCGGCATTGCGCGCCTTGATGATGGCATTTTCGACGAAGGTCGAACCGGTTTCCTCCGGCTCGACGACCTGAAATTGCGATTGCGGCAGAATCAAATCGTTTTGCAAAATCGCCTGAATTTCCTGAATCTTGCCGGCATTACCACTGGCCAGCACGATGGAACTCATGCGGCGGCCGGCGTCTTGGCGGCTTGCAATGCCGCTGCTTGCTTGTCCAGTAACTCGCGTATGCCGAGTTCGGCCAGCTCCAGCATCGCATTCAGTTCGTCCTTGCGGAACGCATGCCCCTCGGCGGTGCCCTGAATTTCAATGAAAGCACCGGCATCGTTCATCACAACGTTCATGTCGGTTTCGGCCTGACTATCCTCGGCATAATCCAAATCCAGTACCGGCACGCCGCCGTAGATTCCGACCGAAACCGAGGCCACTTGGCCGTGCAGCGGATTTTTCTTGATTCGTTGGGTTTTCAGCATATGTTCGATGGCGATGGACAAGGCCACGAAGCCGCCGGTAATCGAGGCGGTGCGCGTGCCGCCGTCGGCCTGCAACACATCGCAATCGATGGTGATCGTGTTTTCGCCCAAGGCTTTCAGGTCGATAGCGGCACGCAGCGACCGGCCGATCAGGCGTTGAATTTCCAGGGTACGCCCGCCCTGCTTGCCGCGACCGGCTTCGCGCTCCATCCGGCTGTGCGTGGAACGCGGCAACATACCGTATTCGGCGGTGATCCAGCCCTCGCCCTTGCCCTTCAGAAAGCGCGGCACGCTAGTGTCGACGCTGGCGGTACACAAGACCCGAGTATCCCCGAACTCCACCAACACCGAACCTTCCGCGTGTTTGGTGTAATTGCAGGTAAAGCGTATTTCTCTCAGTTGCTCGGGGGTGCGTCCGCTGGGTCTCATCTGGATCTGCCTTGTCGTAAAATGGCGAGATTATACGCGCTGCTACCGAAGATTTCTTAGCGCCGCCCGGGCAGCCGAAGGTAGCCGGCCAACATTCCCGAGCCGAGTCTGTGATAATAGCCGCCTGTCGAATCGCTCAACGCCCTGTCCCGTTCATGCAACGCATCCATTATTACTACGCCGGCCTGGCCGGATTTTTCGGCCTGTTTTTGTTATTGATGGCCTGGCCCACGCTGCTGGCGCCGCCCAAGCACATTCCGACGGCACTGGTATTGTTGGTCAGCGCCGGTCCATTGCTGTTGCCGATGCGCGGCTTGTTAAACCGCGACCTGAAAAGCTGCACCTGGATGAGCTACCTGAGTTTGCCGTACTTCGTGCACGGCATTATCGAAGCCTATGTCGATCCGGCTAGCCGGACCTATGCACTGACCGAGGTCGGCTTCAGCCTGTTACTGTGTTTCGGCGCGGGGCTTTACGTGTATAAAGCCGAGAAAATCAGAGGCTAGCCGCGATGCAAGTGCCGCTTCAGTTCGAATTCCAGAGCCATCAGACCTTCGCGAGCTATTACGCCGGCCAGAACGCCGAAATCGTCGGACAACTGCAAAGCTTGGCGGCACCGAACGGGGAACAGCAATTGTATATCTGGGGCGATACCGGCAGCGGCAAGAGCCATCTACTGCAGGCATGTTGCCAACACGCCAAGGCGATCGGCATGGACCCATTTTACCTGTGCCTGACCGCGGAGCCTCTGCCGCCGCCTGCCGTACTGGAAGGCCTGGAAGACATGGCACTGGTTTGTCTGGATGACCTGCCGGTTTTAGCCGGGCGCGCCGATTGGCAGCAAGCTTTATTCAATTTTTACAACCGCCACCGCCAAAACGGACACAAATTGGTGTTGGCGGCCGATTGTCCACCCAAGTTCCTGCCTTACGAGCTACTGGATTTGAAAACCCGAATGGGTTGGGGACTGACGCTAAAAATCCAGAGTTTGCGCGACGATCAATTAATCGCGGCGTTAAATCACAAAGCGCATTTTCTGGGTTTCGACATTCCGGCATCGGTCGGACGGTTTTTACTGAGCCACTACGTCCACGATTTGCCGGCACTTTGGTTGTTATTGGACAAAATCGACCAAGCGACGCTAGCGGCGAAGCGCAAACTGACCGTGCCGTTCCTGAAACAAATTTTGGCGGGTGAGCTATGAGCAATAAAGTATTGGTGGTGGGCAGCGGCGCGATCGGCGGCTTTTACGGCGCCTTACTGGCCAAGGCCGGTGCCGACGTGACGATGACCTGCCGCTCGGATTTCGAGACCGTCAAGCGGCGCGGCTTCCGAATTGACAGCCGGGAGCTGGGCAGTTGGCGGTTTTTTCCGCGGCGCCTGGTGCAACGCGCCGGCGAATACGGCGGCGAGCCGGATTTCCTGCTGCTGTGTACCAAGGTCAAACCCGATTTGGACCGGGCCGAATTGATTCGCGACGCGGTTGGCCCAAATACCGCGATCGTCTTCATTCAAAACGGCATCGACATCGAAGCGGAGTTGCAGGCCGCGTTTCCCGATAACGAACTGATCAGCGGCCTGGCCTTCGTTTGCTGTAACCGGATCGCACCGGGCGAAATTCAACATCTGGCCTACGGCCGGCTGCTGTTAGGCAATATGCCGAGCGGAGTCTCGGACAAAACCCGCCGCTTGGCGGACCTGTACCGGACCAGCGGCATTGAGGCCGAAACTTGCGAAGACATCGTCGGCGGCCGTTGGCAAAAATGCGTCTGGAACGCGCCGTTCAACCCGCTGTCGGTACTGTCCGGCGGATTGGCGACTCAGACCATCCTGCAGAATCAGGAATCACTGGTCAGACGTATCATGACGGAAGTCCAAGCCATCGCCGAAGCCGCCGGCCATCCGCTGCCTGCCGACATTATCGAGCGAAATATCGCGATGACTCGAAGCATGCCGCCCTACAAAACCAGTATGTTGCTGGATTTCGAAACCGGCCAGAGTATGGAAACCGAGGCGATACTCGGCAATACTGTCCGCGCCGCCGAACGTTTGGGTTTGGATGTGCCTTGCCTGCAATCCTTATATGCGTTGATGCGCTTACGGGAACAACAGTCGGCGACGGGCCTGGGCGGAAAACACCCGTTACACAATTGACATTCCGTTTTTACCGATTTTTCGGTTAGAATGTGAAGATTTTCATTGACCTTGTCTTTGAAGAAGCCGCTCGCTGACTTCCAAGTTGCTTGGAAAGTGGAGTCCGGCCGCATACTTCGCTAGAACAGCAGCTATGTGACCCACTAAAACCGTGGCAATGGTGCTGGGGTTAAAGAATTTTTATGTCCATTTTTAGAGTATAACCATGACTGATCTATCGCTTTATAGAAACATCGGGATCTTCGCTCACGTCGATGCCGGTAAAACCACCACGACCGAGCGGATTTTGAAGCTGACCGGAAAAATCCACAAAATCGGCGAAGTACACGACGGTGCGGCGACCACAGACTTCATGGTGCAAGAGCAAGAACGCGGCATCACCATTCAATCGGCCGCGACCACCTGTATGTGGCCGGGTAGTACCAACCAATTTCCGCCGCACCGCTTCAACATCATCGACACCCCGGGCCACGTCGACTTTACGATCGAAGTGTATCGTTCGCTGAAAGTGTTGGACGGCGGTATCGGCGTATTCTGCGGCTCCGGCGGCGTTGAACCGCAATCGGAAACCAACTGGCGCTATGCGAACGACTCCAAAGTCGCTCGCGTTATCTATGTCAACAAACTGGACCGTTTGGGCGCGAACTTCTACCGCGTCGTCAAACAAGTCGAGGACGTACTAGGCGCCAAACCAGTGGTTATGACCCTGCCGATCGGCGAGGAAGAAAACTTTGTCGGCGTGATCGACTTATTGACCCGCAAAGCCTGGATTTGGGATAACTCCGGCGACCCGTTGAAATATGAAATCCAAGACGTGCCGGCCGATATGGTCGAGCAAGTCGAAGAATGGCGCGCCAAACTGATCGACCAAGTCGCCGATCAAGACGACGACATCATGGAAAAATATCTGGAAGGCGAAGAGCCGACCATCGAAGAAATCAAAAAGTGTATCCGCAAGGGCACCATCGCGATGGATTTCTTCCCAACCTTTTGCGGCTCTTCGTTCAAAAACAAAGGCGTGCAATTGGTATTGGACGGCGTCGTCGAATACCTGCCGAACCCGACCGAAGTCAATCCGCAACCGGAAACCGACATCGAAGGCGTTCCGACCGGCGAACACGCGATCGTCGACCCCGAGCGCCCATTCCGCGGCCTGGTGTTCAAAATCATGGACGACCGTTTCGGTGCGCTGAACTTCGTACGTATTTACTCCGGCAAGCTGAAAAAAGGCGACACGGTCCTGAACACCTACACAGGCAAAACCGAGCGGGTCGGCCGGATGGTGGAAATGCACGCCGACGACCGTAACGAAATCGAAACCGCGCAAGCCGGCGACATCGTCGCGCTGATCGGTTTGAAAAGCGTGCAAACCGGTCACACCTTGTGCGATCCTGACAAACCGGCCACATTGGAGCCGATGGTATTCCCTGACCCCGTTATCTCGATTGCGATTTCGCCAAAAGACAAGGGCAGCAACGAAAAAATGGGTATCGCGATCGGCAAAATGGTCGCCGAAGACCCGTCATTCCGCGTCGAAACCGACCAGGAATCCGGCGAAACCATCATCAAAGGCATGGGCGAGCTGCACTTGGATATTAAAGTGGACATCCTGAAACGGACCCACGGTGTCGAAGTGAACGTCGGTAAACCACAGGTGGCTTACCGCGAAACCATCACCAAACGTATCGAAGACGAATACGTCCACAAAAAACAATCCGGCGGTTCAGGCCAATACGCGAAAATCAACTACATCATCGAACCCGGCGAACCCGGCAGCGGCTTCCAATTCGAATCCTCGGTTGTCGGCGGTAACGTACCTCGCGAATACTGGCCAGCCGTCGAAAAAGGTTTCAAAGCCAGTATCGAGAAAGGTGTATTGGCGGGCTTCCCTTGCTTGGACTTCAAAGTCAACCTGACCGACGGTGCGTTCCACGCGGTTGACTCGTCATCCATCGCGTTCGAAATCGCCGCCCGCGCCGCGTATCGTCAATCGATTCCGAAAGCCGGTCCGCAATTGCTGGAACCGATCATGAAAGTCGACGTGTTCACACCGGAAGCACACGTGGGCGACGTGATCGGCGACTTGAACCGCCGCCGCGGCATGATCAAATCCCAAGATCCAGGCGTCACCGGCGTTCGCATCAAAGCGGACGTACCGCTGAGCGACATGTTCGGTTACATCGGCGACTTGCGGACGATGACCTCCGGTCGCGGCCAATTCTCGATGGAATTCTCGCATTACATCGCCTGCCCGAAAAACGTGGCCGACGAAGTGATCAAGGAAGTCAACGAACGCAACAAAAACAAAGACAAGTAAACAGTGGGGCTGCCCCGAGACCGCAAGGTCTCCGAGCAGCCTTTTTTGCGATTTGGCCGCCTGTCTTTCAGGCGTCTCTTTAACGATAAAGCTTGCGCGATGTACGTCAGCTTAATCCCGCACCCCACTTTGGGAGAACACTATGGCATTTGTAATTACCGAAAACTGCATCAAATGCAAATATACCGATTGCGTCGACGTATGCCCTGTCGACTGCTTTCACGAAGGACCCAATTTTCTGGTTATCGATCCGGACGAATGCATCGATTGCACGCTGTGCGAACCGGAATGCCCGGCCGGTGCGATTCACGCCGAAGATGAGCTGCCGGAAGGCCAAGAGCACTTCGCGGCGTTGAACGCCGAATTGGCCAAAACCTGGCCGTTGATCACAGAAGTCAAGGACGCGATGCCGGACGCCGACGAATGGAACGGCAAGCCGGACAAATTTAAATTGCTGGAAAAATAATCCGTTACGGGATACAGGGAGCGCCGCGACATCGCTGGCGCTCCCCGCCAACAACGTAGGCTAACGCTTTAAAGCATCAAATCTCGCCTTTCTCGACGACCGGCATGATCCAATAATGGATACCCGAGCCGGCGAACTCCGCCTTTAAGCGCTCCAAAAGCGCGGAAATCACAATTTTTTCCGAGTAAATCTGAAAACTGGTATTTCTGGGCTCTGCTTCGTCATGCTCGCTGGGCAGCTTGACGATTTTGTGACTGGCCGCGTCCCCGTTCAAGCACATGGTTTCGAACTCGTCCAAACACTCCATCACCGCCGCTTCCATATCGCCGGGCACGACAAACGAAATCGAAAACTGCTGATGCTGTAGCGTGTTGACAAAGTCGTCCTCGCTATTGAATCGATCCGACGCATTTTTGACGACTTGCAGAAATTTGCCGCGCCGCCGGTCTCCCTTGCGTTTTTCGACAAATTCGTTATCGGCTCGCTGATGCTGCCGGGGATCGTTATACCAACTGCGATGGTAATAAGGTCTAACGACCACCATCCGGCCGTTGAAGCGCCGGTTTTTCAAACCCTTGATGACCCGCTGCACGGTCAACTCCGAATCCAGCGTCACCAAGCCGTGATACTCCATGGAACCAAAGCGACTGTCTTGCAGTGCCAGAATCTGCACGTCCACTATCCGGCCCGGCTTCAGGAAAAAGCCGCTTTTCAAGGCAGGACTAATGAATTCGGTAATTTCAGAGTGTCTGGTGTTGGCCGGAATTCTTCTCAGAAATATGTTCATCGGTTCGCTTGCAAAGTGACAGGGTCGGTTTTTTAAACATACGAGACAACTGTAGCATTCCGTACTGAATTCTGCATACCTCGCGGTCAGATTTTTCCGCGCTCCAATGCCGGCAACAACCAATACTTTAAGCCGGCGCCCGCGAAGTCCGCTTTTAGCTTAGTCAATAACCCGGAAATGTTGGTTTTTTCGATAAAAATTTGAAAGCGGACCTTGCGCCGATAACCGCTGACCTGCTCGGCCAGCGACAGGCCCTGGTCGTCCGCGTCGTGGATATTCGCCGGCATACAGGAAAAACTTTGCCGCCACGCCAACGCCAATAAAAAGTCCACGAATTGCTCCTCCAAATCCGGCGGAACGTCGACCATTAGCAGATAAGCCTCATGATTCATTCAGCGGTCTCCTCGCCGCGCCCGTAAGCACGATACAGTATTGGCAACAAAATCAGCGTGAGTAGCGTCGACGACACCAGCCCTCCGGTGACCACGATGGCCAAGGGCCGTTGCACTTCCGAGCCAGGCCCCGAGGCGAACAATAGCGGAATCAAGCCGAACGCGGCGATACTAGCCGTCATTAGCACCGGACGCAGCCTACGGCAAGAACCGACAATCACGACGCGCGACAATTCCATACCGGTCGCGCATAGCTGATTAAAGTAACTGACCATCACCACGCCATTCAATACCGCGATACCGAGCAGCGCGATAAAACCCACCGAGGCCGGCACCGACAAATATTCCCCGGATAACCACAGTCCGAACACGCCGCCCACCATCGCCAACGGAATGTTAGACAACACCAGCAAGGCTTGCCGCACCGAACCGAAGGTCGAAAACAGTAATAGGAAGATCAAGCCAAGCGCCAACGGGATCACCAAACCGAGCCGGGCTGCGGCGCGTTGTTGGTTCTCGAACTGACCGCCGAATTCGACGTGAAAACCGGTCGGTAGTCGGACACGTTCCGCGACCGTCTTGCGAGCCTCTTCGACGAAACCGACCAGATCGCGCTCTTCGACATTGCAGCGAATCACGACAAAGCGCTGGCCTTTTTCCCGGTCTATCGATACCACGCCTTCTACCGCTTCGATTTTCGCTACCGCCGAAATCGGAATGTGGCTGCCGCTCGGCAGCGTGATTTGCAAATTATCGAAATTCGCGGTGTTGCTGGCGCCGCGCAGTAACAGAGGTGTGCGCTTGACGCCTTCTTGAACGATACCGAGCTGCAAACCTTCTATCTGCGCTCTGAGCAGATTCTCGATACCTTCGGCATCCAAACCGTAACGACCGGCGGCCGACCGGTCGATTTTCAATTGCAGAAATTGCATGCCTTCGTTCTTGCGAGTGAAGACGTCGCTGGCGCCGGGTATTGTCTTCAATACCGCTTCGATTTCCTCCGCCTTATGATTCAACACATTCAGATCGCTGCCGAACAGCTTGATCGCCACGTCGCCGCGCGTACCGGTCAACATCTCGGAAACCCGCATTTCGATGGGCTGGGTAAAGCCGAACGCAATACCCGGCGTGTGCGGCATGACCTTGCGGATTTCCTCGATCAGCGCTTCCTTGGTATGCATCCGCCATTCGGCTTTCGGTTTCAGAATTAAAAAGGTATCCGTGTCGTTGAGGCTCATCGGATCCAAACCCAATTCGTCGGTGCCGACCCTGGACACCACGTGAGCCACTTCCGGAACATGCTCGAGAATGTTTTTCTGCACCCGCACATCCAGCGCCACCGAATCCGCCAACGTAATCGACGGCAATTTTTCGAGTTGCACGATAATGTCGCCTTCGTCCATCGTCGGTATGAAAGTGCTGCCGATTCGACTGAAAACCAGTAGCGTTGTCAGCAGCAATCCTCCCGCAACGATAAACACCGTTTTGGCGTTCGCCAAACACCACGCCAACACCGGCTGATACAAAGCCAGTAATTTACGCGGCAACCAAGGCTCTTCGTGCGACACATTCTTCAACAGAAACGAGGCCAACACCGGAATCACCGTCAGCGACAACAACAAGGAACCGCTCAGCGCGAACACGATCGTCATCGCGACCGGGCCGAACAATTTGCCTTCCAGCCCTTGCAGCGTCAACAACGGCAAAAATACGATGACAATGATCAGGATGCCCGACGTCACCGGCGCGGCGACTTCCCGGGTCGCCCGATAAATCAGGTGCAGGCGCGGCAAACGCTCGGCTTTACGATGGTCGGCGAGTTGGGTAATGATGTTTTCGACAACCACGACGGCACCGTCCACCAGCATGCCGATCGCAATCGCCAAGCCGCCCAGACTCATTAGATTGGCCGACATGCCGAAGGCCTGCATCAGGATAAACGTTATCAGCGCCGCCATCGGCAGTGCCAAGGCCACGGTTACAGCGGCCCGCAAATCGCCCAGAAACACAATCAGCAGAATCACGACCAGGACGATCGCTTCGAGCAGCGCCTGGGATACGGTCGCAACCGCCTTGCCGACCAACACGCCCCGGTTGTAAAACACATTGATCCTGACGCCTTCAGGCAAACTGGGCTGCAATTGCCCCAATTTCTCCTCTAGCAGCGCGATGGTCTGCCGAGCATTGGCGCCGCGTAAGCCCAGCACCACCGCGGTGACCGCCTCGCCGACCCCATCCTTGCTGACCGCGCCGTAACGAGTCAGCGCGCCTATCCTGATTTCGGCGACGTCTTCGATTTTGACCGGCAGACCGTCGCGCTCGGCGACCACGATCGTCGCGATGTCGTGCTCGTCGCGAATCCGGCCTTCCGCACGGACGATCAGTGCCTCCTCGCCCTCGGTCAAGCGCCCCGCGCCATCGTTGGCATTGTTTTTCTTCAAGGCCGCGCTGAGTTGTGCGATGTCGATATGGCGTGCCGCCATTCGAATGTTGTCCGGCACCACTTCGAAACTGCGAACCTCGCCGCCCAAGGCGTTGACATCCGCCACGCCCTTAACGGTCCGCAAGGCCGGCCGTATCGTCCAATCGAGCAGCTCGCGGCGCTGCATCAGAGTCAAATCGCCGCCTTCGATCGCGAACATGAACATCTCGCCGAGCGGCGTCGTCATTGGCGCGATACCGCCCTGAACCCCTTCCGGCAAGTTGCCCCAAATCCCGTTCAGCCGCTCCGCCACCTGTTGCCGCGCCCAATAAATATCGGTGCCTTCCTCGAAATCGAGCGTAATATCGGTGATCGCGTACTTGGCTAGCGAGCGCAGCATGACTTGGTGGGGAATGCCCAGCAACTCGACTTCGACGGGCGCGGTAATTCTGGCTTCGACCTCTTCCGGTGTCATGCCGTTGGCCTTGACGATAATTTTGACCTGAGTTGGCGACACCTCTGGAAACGCGTCGATCGGGATATTGGTGAACGCGTAATAGCCGCCGCCGGTCAGCAACGCGACCGCCAGCATGACCAACAGGCGCTGGATCAGCGCAAAGCGGATCAAGCCGGCCATTATTCGTCGCCCCCTAAACCCAACCAGTTAGCCTTCAACGCCACCGCGCCCTTGACGGCTATTTGCTCGTTACCGGTCAACGGGCCGTTAACCAAAGTCACATCGGCTTGTTTACCAGCCACGCTGACCTCGGTCACCGCGAAGCCTTCGGCATTGCGCACGAATACATAACTATGGCCTTCGTTTTGCGCCAACGCGGTATTCGGTACCCGGAAACCGGTCTGACCACCACCCAGCAGTTTGACGTTGACGCTTTGACCGACGCGTAAGCCCTCGGCCTTGCCATCGAGCACGGCCCGGGCGGCGACGGTTTGGTTATCTCGGTTGACGCTTTGGCCCAGCAAAGCAACGCGGGCGACGATACCGCTATCTTCGACGCCGACGCTGTCGCCAATCTTGACCTGCCCCATCCGTTCTTGCGGAATATTGATTTCCAGCCACAATTGCGAGAGATCGGCGACCCGGAACAGCGGCGTCTGCATATCCAATCGACTGCCCAACACCACCAGCCGTTCCAATACCACGCCATCCAGCGGAGAGCGGATCGCCAGTTGGTTATTCAAGCGCTTGGTTTTCGCCAGTTGCTTAATTTCGCCAACCGACATGCCCGCAAGCTCGAGCAATTGTCTGGTTTCATCGGCCTTGGCCGATTTGCTGCCATGCAACACTTCGGTTTCTTGCAAACGCCGTTCGGCGATCACGCCTTCCTGCAACAACTTTTGGTCGCGCCCTTGCTCGATATCGGCCAAATTATGCTCGCTACCGGCCGTCAAATAAGCCTGTTGCAAACCAACCAACTCCGGGCTGTTCAACGTGGCCAGCACCTGGCCCTTGACCACCCGATCGCCGATATTGACGTGAATTTTAGTGACCAGACCCGCCACGCTGCTGGCGACCAGCGCTTCGCGATCGGCCGGCACAGTCACGCGCGCCGGCGCGTAAAACAGCGGGATGTCCGAGCCGGCGGCAAGAGGCGCCACTCGCACATCCAGATTGTCGATTTGCTGTTGGGACATGCGAATTTGCGAGAGTTCCGCGCTCGCTTGTCCGCAAGACACGATAAAAAGACCGTACAAAAACATCGATCTCACGGCGCTACTCCTACTGCCTGATTATAAAAGGCGATATTGCGTTCCAACTTGACCTCTTGCAGCTTGGCGTTACGAATCGCCTCCAAGGCTCTGGCTTGAATTTTTAACAAATCCAGCAGGTTGATCTCGCCGGCCGAGAAACTGATCTCGGTCATCTTCAAATGGGTTTCGGCGATGTCTTTCAGTTCGTTGGCAATGGCCAGTTCCGCGCGGGTCACTTCCAGCGCATGCTCAGCTTCGTGCAAATTCTTTTCGAGCTGCCGGTACAAATGTTCGCGTTGGGCCATCGCATTGTTCAACTCCAGATTAGCCTTGGCGATTTCCGGCGCGTTGTAAGCATCGCCACCAAACAGCATGACGACGTTCACGCCCACGCTTTCGACATTCTGCCCGCCCCGGCCGTCGCGTTGGCTCTTTGCGCCTACGCCTAGTTTCGGCTGGTTGATCGGATCGGTCGTGCGTATCCATTCGACCTCGGCGCGCCGCCGCTCGATGATGGCGTTGATGGCATCCAACATCGGATGATCGTTGGCGACCGTGGTAATCTCGCTCTGGCGTTCGCGATAGCTACTCGGCACCTTGGTCAGTGTCGTGAGATTGGTGTAGGCCTTGCGGCTGTGCATGACTTCGGCTTCCGCCTGCGTCACCAGCGCCCGATTTTGCAAATATTCGCCCTTGGCCAAAAGCAAGTCGGCGCGCGGCAAATCGCCCAGCTCGACCCGGCGCTCGACCTTTTTCATCAATTGCTCGGAGATCGACAGCGCGTTTTGCGCCTGCTGCAAGCCGATGTTGGCAATTTCCATATTCCACAAGGCATCGCGCACCAGCCGAACGACTTCCAACTTAACCGCTGCCAGTTGTTTTTGCGCGGCCGCGCCGGCGCGATCCGCCACGACCTGACCTGCTTCGCGCTGCCCCCATTTCCAGGTGGTGATCTCCACTTGGGCCGACGCTTCCCGCGAACCCAGATCGTCGGCGATCCGGTCGTCCATGTAACCCAATTGCAAGGCGGTGGAACCCGCCACCCAGCTGTCGCTACGCTCGGTCAGAGCCTCGGCCTCCTGGCTCAAGGCCTCGCTGATCAAGCGGTCGGGGTATTTTTCCAAGGTTTGTTCGATCAAGCCCGGTAAACTCAGTTGCGGATCGGTTTCTATCGGATCGAGATGCTCGACGATCATCGGCCCCGCCGACATTGCGTGAACGGGCGGCGGTAACTCAGTGGCCGGCGGCTCCGCCCAACACGCGCCAGCTGACAACAACGCGCCGAACAACGCGTTTGGAATATGACGAAATCCGGTCATATTTTTCTCCGAAAATGTAGGTATGCAGAAATCCAGAATACCCGATTTGAAACGGGTGAGCGCCAAAATACCGAGCTTGGCCGAAGCAAGCCGGACGTCAGCGCGACGTTTGACTAATCAACAGGGAGGCGCGCGAGAAGAATGGAGACTAACACCGGGCTGGATGAGTTCCGGAGGGGGATCGAGACGACGGAATACCAAAGTCGCAGACGCTAGCGGTGCTGGGCCGAATATCGACGTGTCGAACGCATGGGAAAGGTTATCGGCGTAAAATAACGGTAAATTGAGCTTAATTGCCGAACCGACTTCAACCACGGCACTTTGCGCATGGAGCTCGTGATGGATATGGGCCAGCACTTCGTCGGCGTTCGCGGCACGCCATTGCTCGAATTCATGCAAATGCCAGCCGCCGACACCGACTTCATCGCCGACATGCGCATGCACCAGCGGGGCTACCAATTGCAGCAACACCAAAAACACCACGAGAAACCGACGCAAGAATGCAACCATTTTAATGTTTAATACTCTGTATGATGGCGGATTCAGGTAAGCTCGGGTTGTTGCCGTTGGCACGAACCGTTATTCTACTTGAAAAAGACGATCTTACCCCGACTATCGGCATAGACTTCAATCAACACCAGGTAAACCACAACATGAACAACAAAACGCGTACTTTAGCCGGCTTGCTGATCGCAATGGCCTTGGCGTTCGGCGGCATTGACGCGGCCCACGCCAAGCGCATGGGCGGCGGCAAATCGTTCGGCAGTAAACCCAGTTACAGCACGCCGTACCAGCGTCCCACACCCAGCGCGCCGACCAGCCAACCTATCCGCTCGCCGGCTCAGCAACAAGCCGCCGCGCAAAATCAGGCCGCCCGGCAAAACTGGGCCGGACGTGGTGGCCTGATGGGTATGCTGGGCGGATTGGCGTTGGGCGGCTTGCTCGGTTCGATGTTCTTCGGAGGCGCCTTCGAGGGTCTCAATTTGATGGATATCGCGCTATTCGCCGGCCTCGCCTTCCTCCTGTACCGGCTGTTCGCCGCCAAATCCGCGCGCCAGCCCGCCGTTGAAGGCGCGCATGCCCGCGAAGCTTACCCGCCCCAAGCAGATCCGGCGGACTACCGACAACCCGCGCAAAGCACGGCCGGTTTCAACACCGATTTATTATTCGGCAAGGGCAAGGCAGTCGGTAGCGCTCCGGCGCCGCAAGCCTTCGACGCCGGCAACCTGCCGGCCGGTTTCGACGCGAAAACCTTTCTGAACGGCGCGCAAAACGTCTATCGACATTTGCAAGCGGCCTGGGACAACCGGGATCTGGCGGAAATCCGCAGCCTCACTACCGATAAAGTGTTCGCCGAGATACAGGAGCAGCTGCGCGCTTCCGGCGAAACCCACAGCACCGAAGTGCTGGCGCTGACCGCTGAGTTACTGGATGTCCGGGAAGTCGGTAGCGAACTGGAAGCCTCGGTGCTATTCGATGCCACGATCCGCGAAAACGGCGGTCAAGCGAACCCCGTAAGGGAAGCCTGGCATTTTACCAAACCGAAATTCAGTAATGAGCCGCGCTGGTATCTGGACGGTATCCAGCAAATCGAGAATTGAGCATGGCGGCCGACAGTCGCGAGATTCGGCGGCGCTACGACCGGCTGGCGCCGTGGTTCGACGGCCTGGAGAGCGTCCTGGAAGGGCTTTTCTTCCGCCGCTGGCGCAAGCGACTTTGGGCCGAGGTCCAAGGGCAGCACATACTCGAAGTGGGAGTCGGCACCGGCAAGAATTTTCCGTTTTACCCGGCCGACGCTCGCGTGACCGCGATAGACTTCAGCCCCAACATGTTGACGATCGCCCAACGTAAGCGCGAACGCAAGGGCCTGAGCGCGGAACTGGCGCTGATGGACGTGCAGGCTCTGGATTACGCCGATAACTGTTTCGATACCGTGATCGCCAGCTTCGTGTTCTGCTCGGTACCGCGTCCGCGCAAGGGCTTGAAGGAACTTTACCGAGTCTGCAAGCCCGGCGGTCAAGTGCTGCTTTTGGAACACGTATTAAGCACGAACCGGATCATGGCAGCACTGATGCGGCTGTGCAATCCATTAACCGTCCGTCTGTTCGGTGCCAACATCAACCGAGAGACCGTCAAAAACGTCCAATCCTGCCCCTTCCGACATATCTACGTCGATCCGGCCAGCGGCGACATGATCAAACTGATCCGCGCGGTCAAGTAGGCCAACGGCATCCCGGTTTTACCATTTGCGCCCCCCGGTCTAAAATGGCCGGACGCTAACGCAATCGGCTTTGGGTTTATGCCACTTTCACATATCATCGCGCGAGCGCGCCTCTTACTGCTGTTGGCGGTCACCGCCGAACCGACCCATGGCGAGGAAGCGATTTCGGAGCTTAAATCGCTGTCTCTCCAGGCGCTAAGCAGCAGTACCGTGGCGATCGCCGCCAAGCGCAGCCAGGCGGTCGGCGAAACACCCTCCGCGGTATTCGTGGTCAATCAGGAAGAAATCCGCCGTTCGGGTTTGCAGTCTATCCCGGAGATTCTCCGCCGAGTGCCCGGCCTGGAAGTCGCCCGAGTGGACGGAAATCATTGGGCTATCACCAGTCGCGGTTTCAACGGACTTTACGCCAATAAATTGTTGGTGATGGTGGACGGCCGCACCGTCTACGATCCTCTCAACTCCGGCGTGTTTTGGAACGAACAGGATTATCCGCTCGAGGATATCGACCGTATTGAGGTGATTCGCGGACCCGCCGCTACAATGTGGGGTTCTAATGCCGTTAACGGCGTGATCAATATCGTCACTCGCTCCGCGCAGGAGACCCAAGGCACGCTGGTCAGTACCGGCACGAGCCAGGAAGAACCCGGCTTCGTCAGTGTCCGCTACGGCGGAAAACTCGACAACGACTTGCATTATCGCGTATACGGCAAATACAACCACCGCGACCGTTTACATCTGAACGGCGGCGATCTGGCTTACGACGCATTGGACATCGGCCGTGCCGGTTTTCGTAGCGATTGGAGTTTGGACGCTCGCCATAGCTTGATCGCCCAAGGCGACTATTACAACGGTAACACCGACCAGACTCTAAGCAATCCGCTGGACGGTATGAGCATCTCGGCCGATCCCGGTAAATCCTACGGCGGCAACTTACTGCTTCGCTGGCAGCAGGCGCTGGCCGACGACGCTCGCCTGCAAATTCGCGGCTACTTCGACCATGCCACCCGCGACCAGTCGTTACTCGACTACAGCCGCGACTCCCTCGACTTGGACATGCAGCACGATTTCCCCTGGAATGACCATCTGTTGACTTGGGGCGCCGGCTATCGTTACGTCGGCGACATGCTCCAACTTAAGTCGCCGTCGTTGACGATATGCCCAACGCATCGAGACCGACATTGGTTCAACCTGTTTGCCCAAGACGAGTGGCGCTTACTGGCGGAAGAACTGCGCCTGGTTTTGGGCGGCCGTCTTGAGCATAACGATTTTAGCGGTTACCAGTTGCAACCCTCCGCCCGCCTACTTTGGCAACCGGCACCCCATCACGGTGCTTGGGCCGGCGTTTCGCGGGCCGTCCGCGTTCCGACGCGCGTCGAACATGACCTGAATACCTTTTTCTCGTTGGGACCGGGCACGACCGCCAACATTCGCGGCAACCCGAACTTAGCTGCCGAAACGGTCGTCAATTACGAGATCGGCTATCGCTTCTTTCCCAATTCGGCGTTTAGTCTGGACACCACCTTGTTCTACGGCGACTATAGCCGACTGACCACGACCGAACCGCTCGATCCCATCAACGGGAATCGGACCATAACGATCCCGCTATTGATCGACAATCAGGCTTATGGCGAAACCTACGGCTGGGAATCGGCTGTGAATTGGCGACCCGCGCAAAGTTGGCGGTTGCAAGCCAGCTACAGCTTGTTCGGCATTGCGCTGCACAAGCGTCCGGCCAGTTTGGATAGCGCCGCCGAAGCCGCCGAGACCGCTAGCCCCTCCAACCGCTTCAACATCAGCTCGTACTTGAACCTGCCCCACCAACTGGAATTGGACCTACACTGGTACTACACCGGCCGCTTGCGCAGCCAAATTGACGGATACCACCGCTTCGACGCGAGACTGGGCTGGCAGCCTAATTTACATCTCGAACTAGCACTCGGCGCCCAGAACCTGCTGGACAACCGGCACCTGGAATTCGCACCCAGCCCGGACAATGCCCTGGTTGCCAGCGAAATCGAACGCAATTTTTATCTTAAAGCCACGGTGCGCTACTAAATGCCGGCGAAGCAAAGCTTCCGCATCCGCAAGCCCGGACTTCCGGGTCCCGCCAAGGGGCCGCGACGCGGCTGGCTGCTGGGCTGGCTGCTTTCCGGCATCGTTTGCGCCACCGAGCAACACCAGTTTAGCGAACACGAACTAAAAGCCGCGTTCTTATACAACTTCGCGTATTTCGCCAGCTGGCCCGATGACGACATCCATGCGAACTTCAACATTTGCAGCTATTCCGCCTCGCCGGTGACGCCGGTGTTGGCCCGATTGGTTGACGGCGAACGATTGCACAACCGTCCGTTCCGGCTAGTTGTCGATCCGGGTTCCGATCGACTGAGCGAATGCCAGATTTTGTTCATTCCGCTGCAACAGGAGCGCATAACGGCCGCCGCGCTGGAACAAATCAAGCCATACCCGGTGTTGACGGTTAGCGACATACCGGATTTCGAACAACGCGGCGGCATGATTCGACTCGCTAGCGAGGGTCGGCGGATAGTACCCGTGATCCAACTGCGCAATGTCTCGAACGGCAACCTGCGGATCAGCTCCAAGTTGTTGCGCAGCTCCCATCTGGTCGAGTAGGCGGCATTATGTTCAGCGGCACGCCATCCATCAGACAAAAAATTCTAGCGATGGCGCTTGCGACTGCCTTGCTGACCGGAATCCTGTCGTTGTCGTTTTTTTTGGTTACCGATTTTCATCAGCAGCGACAAACCCTGCTGGAGCAAAGCAAATTACTCTCGCGCATCCTAGCCAGTAACGTGGCCGCCGCCGTGATTTACCACGATCCGGCCACCGCGACCGAGGTATTGGCCGCGCTGAAGGAAAAGTCCGACGTGATCTCGGCCCACGTATTCACACCGGACCGCCAGGTTTTCGCGGAATATCGCAGCCGCTTAAGCCAACACATGGCGTTATTGGCTGAAATCGACCAAGGGATTTCAGCGGGTTCCCACACCGTCGACACGCTATCCAGCGACGACGCGACCTACCGCTTTAATGACGATTGTCTGGCCGTCGTCGTACCGATTCGACTGGACAGCCGATGGGTCGGGTTCATCGACCTGCATCTGTCGCTGGCGGAAACTTCGGAACATTTCAGACGCACGGTCCACGAAGCCGTTTCCGGCTTAGCGATCGCCATTCTATTTTCGGTATTACTAGCCCGTTGGCTGGGGCGGCGGGTCAGCCGTCCATTGCAACGTCTGACCCGTAGCATCGAACAAGTCAGCCGCAATCATAGTTTCAACACGCGCCTAAATACCGACAGCCGCGACGAAACCGGCGTTTTAATCCACAGTTTCAACAACATGCTAGACCGACTCGAACAACAGGAACACAACAAGAATGCCCTGATCGTCAAACTATCTCACGCCAAATGGGAAGCCGAGCGCGCCAGCCGCGCCAAATCCGAGTTTTTGTCGAGGATGAGCCACGAACTGCGCACACCGCTGCACGCCATTATCGGTTTCGGCCAATTACTGGAATCGGACCCCGAACACCCGCTAAGCGAGGAGCAACACGACTCGGTGCGGCATATCCTGAATTCCGGAAATCACTTGCTGGCGCTGATCAGCGAGTTGCTGGACCTCGCTACCGTGGAAAGCGGCAAACTGAATCTGGTACCCGGACCGATCGAGTGCCGATCGCTGGTCGAGGAAACCGTCCGACTTGTCACCCCGCAAGTTCATCAAGCGGGACTGCAAATCGGCATCAGCGGCGGCGAAGCGCTACCGCCGGCGAGCGCCGATCGTTTGCGTTTGAAACAGTGCTTGTTGAATTTGCTGTCGAACGCCATGAAATACAACCGCGCCGACGGCACGATCCAGGTATCGATCTTCATGGCCGAGACCAAAGTCGCAATCGCCGTCGAAGATAGCGGCCGCGGCATCGCCGCCGAGAATATGCCCCTGCTGTTTCAACCCTTCACCCGTTTTCATTTGGAACAGGAAACCATCGAAGGCACCGGGATCGGTCTTTTGATCACCAAACACATGGTGGAGTTGATGAACGGCGAATTATTGGTCGACAGTAGGCCCGGCGTGGGCAGTCGCTTCACGATTTTACTGCCGGTCGCCTCCACCGACGCCGACCAGTCGGAGCCAGGGGTTTATACCGGATACGGCGTGACCCCTGAGTCCAGTCAAGGGTAGGGCGGGAACTTCCCTTCACCGGTAACCGTAAGGGCGCAAGGCCGGCCCCCTGGCTCGCGGGTTCCGGCCGAGCTCGGTGCTAACGCACGGAATTGATGGTGCGTTCCATTTCCTCGCGGCTGAGATGGCGAACGTCCTTGCCCTTGACCATGTAAATTACATGTTCGCAGACGTTGCAAGAATGGTCGCCGATCCGCTCCAGGGCGCGGGCGGTCCACAGCATATCCAACGCGCGGGTGATATTGCGCGGATCTTCCATCATCTGGGTGATCAGCTGGCGGGTGATGCTGTTGTATTCGCGGTCGACCTTGGCGTCTTGCGCGGTGATCGCGATGACTTCCTCGACGTCGTTGCGGGCGTAGGCATCCAGCGCGCCGTTCAGCATACCCTTGACCAGATTCAGCAAATGCTCGATTTCGTAGTATTTGTCCTGGTAGTAGTCGGTGCCTTCCAGACGCATCACCATCCGCGCGATCCGGGTAGCCTCGTCGCCGATCCGCTCCAGGTCGGTAATGATCTTGATCGTCGCGATCAGCATCCGTAAATCGTAGGCGGCGGGCTGGCGGCGCGCCATGATATCGGTGCATTCGTGGTCGATTTCCTTTTCCAGCGTATCGACCTGATGATCCTGCAACACCACCTGATCGGCGCTTTCCATGTCGTAACTCATGAAGGCCTTGGTAGCGAGATCGACTTGCTCTTCCACCAACCCGCCCATCATCATCACTTTGTTACGCAGCTCCTCCATTTCCTGGTTGAACTGCTGGGAGATGTGTTGTTTGATTTTGCTGTTATCCATGTTTACCTCCTAGCCGTACCTGCCGGTAATGTAATCTTCGGTTTGTTTCTTAGCCGGGTTGGTAAACAACTCGCTGGTTTCACCGAATTCGATCAGTTCGCCCATGTACATGAACGCTGTGTAGTCCGATACCCGCGCCGCCTGCTGCATGTTATGAGTGACGATAACGATGGTGTACTGTTCCTTCAACTCGTTAATCAATTCCTCGATTTTCAACGTAGAAATCGGGTCCAAGGCCGAAGCGGGTTCGTCGAGCAGAATCACTTCCGGTTCGATTGCGATGGCCCGGGCAATCACCAAGCGCTGCTGTTGGCCGCCGGACATACCCAAGGCGTTGTCGTTCAAGCGATTTTTCACCTCGTCCCACAGCGCCGCGCCGCGTAGCGATTTCTCGACCACTTCATCGAGAACCCGTCGGTCGTTGATGCCTTGGATACGCAAACCGTAAGCGACGTTTTCGTAAATGGTCTTCGGAAAAGGATTAGGCTTTTGAAACACCATGCCGACCCGGCGCCGCAAGGCCGCGACATTGACCGATTTGTCGTAGACGTCGTCGCCGTCCAGCAATATTTTGCCGCGGATGCTGACACCGTCAACCAGATCGTTCATCCGGTTGATGCAACGCAACAGGGTCGATTTGCCGCAACCGCTGGGACCGATATAGGCCGTGACCTTCTTACGCGGCATTTCCATATTGATGCTATGCAAGGCTTGTTTTTGGCCGTAAAACAATTCCAGATTTTCAACTTTGATGCAGGTTTCGATTTTGCCGGCATCGGGCTTCTCTTCTCGATTCAGCGCATTAATGTCAATGCCGTGAGTGCGTTTTTGTAGTGTCGTCATGTTATCGGGTCCGAACATCGGGATATCGATGGCTGTTAGTTTTCGAGGGCGCGGTATTTTTCCCGCAAGTTATTGCGTATCGCGATCGCGGTCATGTTCAGACCGACGATGACCATCACCAGCAGCAGCGATGTCGCGTATACCAGCGGCCGGGCCGCCTCGACGTTGGGGCTTTGAAAACCGACGTCGTAGATATGGAAACCCAAATGCATGAACTTGCGGTCCAAGTGCAGATAGGGAAAATTGCCGTCCAGCGGCAAGGTCGGCGCCAGCTTGACGACACCCACCAACATCAGCGGCGCCACTTCGCCGGCGGCACGAGCCACGGCCAAGATCAAACCGGTCATGATGGCCGGGCTCGCCATCGGCAGCACCGTGCGCCACAAGGTTTCGGCCTTGGTCGCGCCGAGCGCCAGACTGCCTTCGCGGATGGATTTGGGTATCCGCGACAAACCTTCCTCGGTGGCGACGATAACCACCGGCAGGGTCATTAACGCCAAGGTCAATGCCGCCCAGAGCAGACCCGGCGTACCGAACACCGGCGCGGGCGCCGCCTCCGGATAAAACAGCCGGTCGATATTGCCGCCGATGATATAAACGAAAAAGCCCAAACCGAACACGCCATACACAATGGACGGCACCCCGGCCAAATTGTTCACCGCGATGCGGATCACCCGGGTGATGAAACCTTGCTTGGCATATTCGCGCAAATAAACCGCCGCAATCACGCCGAATGGCGTCACGACCACCGCCATCAGCAACACCATCAGCACCGTACCGAAAATGGCCGGGAATATGCCGCCCTCGGTGTTGGCTTCGCGCGGCTCTTCCTTGATGAAGTCGATAAAGCGCGCTACGTATTCGATCGATTTATCGAAGGTGCTCATCGCATTGGGCCGCGTCAGTTTGACGACCCGATGCAACGGTAGATTGACTTCTCTTCCGCCGGCTTCCGCGACGACCAGATTGACGCGTTTGATCTCCCGGTTGAGCTGTGCGAGTTGTTGTTGAATTTGCTGATATTGCACCTGATAGGCCTGCTTTTGGGCGGCGAATTCGCGCTCGGTGTCGGCGCTCCAGGTACCTTCCAACTCCAGCTTGCGTTGCCGCAAGCGCAGGCGCTCCAGATTGTAATTAATCGCGCCGATGTCCTTGTTTTGCAAACGGTCGATCTGTTCATGCAAGGCCAGCGCGTCATTCAGTTTTTGCTGGGCTACCGACCAAGCGGATCCGCCTTGCGCCAGGACGTTGCCGTCCTCCTTGACCGCGACCAGTCGGCCGTAAAAATTGCCCCACTCGCGGCGCTCGATGCACGCCAGATCGTCCGGATGCGCTATTCCGGTAATGTATTGCTGCAATATCCAACGGAAATCGCTACCTAATATATCCCGATTGCCGGTCTTGACCAGATGCTGTTCCAAGTATTCGGCATTGTTCAAGACTTCGTGACCGGCGGCCCTGGCTTGCGCGGTCGGCAGCAATGCGGTGGCAACCTGCTCGCCGACGATAACGCTGTCCAAGCCTTGCTGATCGCGGTAGTGATATTCGACGATGTCGGCCGGCCAAAAATGCCCCAGACCGCGCACCGCAATCAACAATAGCAAACCGATCACCAGAACCAGGTTGATACTGACCGCGCCGGCGGTGAACCAAATCCACGGCGTGCCGCTTTTGAACCATTCTTTCATCATAATGAACTGTATTTTTGTCTCAGATTCTGCCGAATCATTTCAGCCAAGGTGTTGACCACAAAGGTAAACATGAACAAGACCAGCGCGGCCAAAAACAACACCCGATAGTGGGTGCTATTGACTTCGGATTCGGGCATTTCCACCGCGATATTCGCGGACAAGGTCCGCAGGCCCTGGAAAATACTCAGGTCCATCACCGGGGTATTGCCGGTCGCCATCAACACGATCATCGTCTCGCCGACCGCCCGGCCGAAGCCGATCATGATCGCCGAAAAAATACCGGGGCTGGCCGTCAGTAAAACCACCTTGGTCAAGGTTTGCCAGGGCGTCGCTCCCAAGGCCAGCGATCCGGTGGTCAAATGCTTGGGAACGCTGAAAATCGCATCCTCGGCGATCGAAAAAATCATAGGAATGACCGCGAACCCCATCGCCAGGCCGACAACCAATGTATTGCGTTGATCGTAAGCGATGCCGAATTCCTCGCGCATCCAGGTGCGCAGATCACCGTTAAAGCATAAGGCTTCGATACCGGGACTGACTTGAAAGGCCAGCCAAGCGGCGAAAACCACGACCGGGATTAATACAATGGCATCCCAGCCGTCCGGAATTTTTTGCCGTTTTTGCTCCGGGAGGAACTGCCAAGCGTAGGCAAACAGCATTACCGCCAACGGCACGATCATCAGTAGTGCGAAGATTCCCGCCAGATTCGCTTCGACGAACGGCGCCAACCACAAACCTGCCAGGAAACCCAATATCACGGTCGGCAACGCCCCCATGATTTCGATGCCCGGTTTGACGTATTGGCGAATCCCCGAAGACATGAAATAGCCGGTGTAAATCGCGCCGAACAAGGCCAGCGGAATGCCGACCAACATCGCGTAAAACGACGCCTTCAATGTGCCGAACACCAGCGGCGTCAAACTCATTTTCGGTTCGAAGTCGTTGCTGGCGGAGGAGGATTGCCAAATATAATCCGGCTTGGAATAGCTCTCGTACCAAATCTTCCGCCACAACGATTTCATCGAAATTTCCGGATGTTCGTTGGTCAGCTTCCAGGCCTTGAGGTTGCCGTCGGCGTCCTCGGCCAGCACATGGTCGGCTTTCGGCGACAACGACATTGCCATCGGCGCGCCGGGCATTACCGGCTGTTTGATCAGTTCGCGCTCGGCGGTGGAATTAAACACGCCCAGCATACCGCTGTTATCGACCACCAGCATGCCGCGCCGGCGCTGCTCAGGATTGATTTTGACGATGGGGCTGTCGGCGAGCTTGAAACTGCGCAATTTTTGCAAGCTAACGTAATTCTGCTCGTTGCGTACCATCGACCACTGCGCCAATTCGCCCTTGGAATCGCCGACCAGCAGCGAATTTTCGCCATTCAAAAACTCGACGTCGGTAATTTGCCGGCCGTTATCGACCAAGTTCATTTTGTGCTTGACAGCCAAGGTTGACGATTCGCCAACATCGACCACCGTCAGGCTCTGTTTGGAGAGCAGATAAAGGTTGTGCTGTTCCTTATCCAACAACATGAATTCGACATCGTCGCCCGGTACATCCAGCGTTGCATCGCTTCTATCCAACGTGACTTCGTCGTCGAACATCGACTCTTTCTTGCTGAGCCTAACCAGAATCAAACGATGATCGGCGGTCTTGGCAACCAGCAGGCTATGCTCATCGCCGATCGCGAACGTCAATTGCAGCAAGGACTGACCGGAGTTGTCTATCGTCAACGGCTGCTCGCCGAGCGGGTAACTGATATTCGGCGTCACCACCCGCTTGCCGTCGGGGTAACTTAATTTGTACTCGTGCTTCATAATTACCGCGCGACCGTCGGACAGGCCGTAGCCGACGACACCGCTGTCCGGGCTGCCGTGGCTAAAACTGGCAATCTTGGCGGCGTCGGCGCCAAGCAATTCCTGGGCTTTCACTGTCTGCCCGTCCGCGACCCGAAAAAATACCGCATTACCGGTATCGGTAAAGCGCACGGCCAATTCGTTTTGCTCTTCGGTGGCCAGGAAACGAGTCTTGCCCAAGGCCGGCTCCGGCACCGGATAACCGCCGGCCGGCTGCAGTGTCGCCGGCAACAGCAACGGAAACACCACATACAGCAAATAGAAGAAAATCAGGACGACGGCGACAATGATGCTCAGACCACCCGCCACCACGCCGCGCGCGACGATTTTGTCTTTTAACAGCCGCCAACGCTGATGACGTTCGCTCGAGGCGCTCTGCAGCAACGTAGGTTTCGCCGGAATCGATTGGACTTCAGTCATAACAAGGCATGTGTAGTTAACTTGGGTTGCGCCGCTTGGAAACGACGCGGCGCCAACAAAAAAGCCGATAACCTTTAGGGATTATCGGCTTGAGCATTATACAAGATCAACGCCCGTAGAAAGGGGGAGTGGGGAATAGGCATTGATGCAAGTCGCCGTTCCTTGGTTGCATCCCTGCAACGAAATCCATGTATCGTCCATCCCTGAAACTTAGATTACTGTACCAAGGACAGGGCTTTTTCGACCGCTTTGGCCGGCAGCGGAATATAGCCGTCCTTAATCACGACTTGCTGACCGGCTTTGGACAGCACCATCTTGAAGAACTCTTTTTCCAACGGTGCCAACGGCTCGTTGGGTTTTTTGTTGACATAAATGTATAGGAAGCGCGACAACGGATAAGCACCGGAGGTGGCGTTTTCGGGAGACGCTTCGACGAAGGCTTCGCCGTCCTTGCGGGCCAGCGGCACGGCTTTTACGCCGGAAGTCGAATAGCCGATACCGGAATAACCGATGCCGTTATTGGACGTGGTCACCGATTGCACGACCGAAGCCGAGCCGGGTTGTTCGTTGACGTTACTTTTGAAATCGCCCTTGCACAGTGCTTCATCCTTGAAGAAGCCGTAGGTGCCGGAAACCGAGTTGCGGCCGTATAACTGGATCGGCTTGCTCGCCCAGCCGCCGGTCAGGCCGGCTTGTCCCCAGGTGCCGATGTCGTTCGCATAGCCGCATTTTCGGGTGGACGACATGATGGCGTCGACCTGCGGAATGCTCAAACCCTTGATCGGGTTGTCCTTGTTGACGAATACCGCCAACGCATCGATCGCGACCGGGATAGCGGTTGGTTTATAACCGTATTTGCTTTCGAAATCGTCGATTTCGTTGTCTTTCATCTTCCGGCTCATAGGACCCAGATTCGCGGTTCCCTCGGTCAACGCCGGCGGCGCGGTCGATGAGCCGGCGGCTTGAATTTGAATATTGACGTTAGGGTAAATCTTGCCGAATTCTTCCGCCCACAGTGTCATCAGGTTGGCCAGGGTATCGGAGCCGACACTGGAAATGTTACCGGAGACGCCGCTGGCCGGCGCGTATTCGGGCAGAGCGGGATCTAAGGTGGCAGGCGCGGCGGCCGCGACTCCAGTCAGCGTTGCCGATACGAACCCGAATCCTAATGCCAGTGACTTCAGCGCGAAAGTATTTTTCATAAATGATCTCGAAAAGGTTTGTTTTAAAACTTGCAAACAGTTTGCCAAGCAAGCGTGACAATAGTATGAAGCGAATATGACAGTTTTGTGACAATTGCCGGCGAATTGTAGGCCTAGCCGGCCGCCGGCGTCACTCGCGCCTAACCGAGCTATCGGCTACGGCGGCGCGGCGTAGCGTCAAAAACCGATAGCGGAAATCGACGACGGGGTCGTCGTCGACTTCCTCGGATTCGACCTCAAGCCAAGCTTCGGCATCAATTTCCGGAAAAAACGTGTCGCCGGCGAAATCCCGGTCTATGCAGGTCAAATACAAGCAGTCGGCCCGGTCCAGCAAGGCCCGGTAAAGTTCGGCGCCGCCGATCACGAATACCTCGTCATTGTCCCGGCAATGCGCCAGCGCCGCGTCGATGCCTGCGAACACCAGACAACCCTGGGCTTTGTAATCGCTCGCGCGGCTGACCACCAGATTTTCCCGACCCGGCAGCGGCCGGCCGATCGCCTGATGGGTTTTACGCCCCATTAAAACCGGTTTGCCCAGCGTGATGCGTTTGAAGCGCCGCAAGTCGGCCGACAAATGCCAGGGCATACGGCCGTCCAAGCCGATCGCCCGATTGGACGACATCGCGACGATCAGTGAAATTTTCATGGAGTGGGTTAAGATGGCTAGCCTTGTTCAAACCGAAGATGATACTAGACATCAGCCCATGAAGAAAAACATACTGGTGGTATTTACCGGCGGCACGATAGGCTCCAAATCGGAGGCGGGCACGATAAACACCTCGGCCGACGCCGGCTTCGCGTTGTTGCAACTCTACCGGCAAAGCCACCCGGACATTGCCGAAACCGTGACGTTTTCCAGTATGCAGCCGTTTGGCATACTATCGGAAAATCTACACCCCAGCCATTGGCGATCCATGGTCTCCGCGATAGAAGCCCTGGATCTGGCGAGTTTCGCCGGTATCATCGTTACCCACGGCACCGACACCCTAGCGTTTTCCGCCGCGATGCTGGCGCTGTACTTCAACCGTTTGCCTATACCGCTGGTACTGGTCTCCAGCGATAAACCGCTTGCCGATCCGCGGGCTAACGGGCTGGATAACTTCAGTTGCGCGGTTTCTTATATCCGCGACATCGGCACGGCCGGCGTGTTTGCGGCGTATCGCAACCCAGGCGGCGTGATGCGCTTACATCTGGCCAGTCGCCTGGCCTCCTGTCTGCCGCTAGGTAGCGATTTCATCAGCGCTCAATCCCGGCCCTACGCGACCTATTCGCCCGACGGTTTCGAATTCCATCATCCGCTGTCGCCACGTAGCCCGTACGCGCTAAAACCTGACTTCTCGAAAAAATTGCTGGTGATCCGCCCCTATCCCGGCTTGAATTACCGCGACTTCCGTCTGGATGGCTGCGATGCAGTGCTGCACGACCTGTACCACTCCGGCACCGCCTGCGTATCGGCCGAGGCTGGCGCCGAATACAACCTTATCGAGTTCGCCGCCACGTGCCGGCAGCGCGGCATTCCGCTGTATCTGGCCCCGGCGCTGTATTCGGACGACGCTTACGCCTCGACCCGCGCATTGCTTTCGGCCGGCGCCGAAATGATTTGGAATATATCGCTGGAAGCGGCTTACGCCAAACTCATACTGGCGCTCGCCAATTTCGACTCGCCCCAGGCCATCTCCGCGTTTTTGAGCGCCGACGTCGCTTGGGAACATCTGAGTTAAGGCCAGCCCGTCTTCCCGACAATTAACGTGCGAAAAACTTCGCCAGAGCTTCGGCTCGTCCCGCCGACACCGTTTGCGCATGCGGACGACTTTCGATCAGCGCGATGTAAGCGGCAACGTCGGGCAAATGCTCCGCCACTAAATCGACGCCGTAAATCTTCTGCGTCACGAACCCCACCAATTGCAAGTGCGGCCAGGCGATCACGTCGGCCAACGTGAAGTGCTCGCCCAGCGCGTAAGGGCTCCGGGGCATGATGCGGTTCAGACCTTTCAAACCGTTTTCCACCTTGGTTTTTACCTCGTCCTTAACCTCCTGGGACACGGCGGTGCCGAACAACACTTCGCCGTAGAGGCGGCGAGCGATCAGTTCGACGTTCAATTCGATATGTTGAATGAACTCGCGGCATTTCGCGCGTTGGTAAGGATCAGCCGGATACAGAGGATACTCGGGGAAGGCGTCTTCCAAATACTCGAGTATGGCTTGAGATTCCGACAAATAACCGTCGGCGGTCTTAATGAACGGGATTTTGCCGAGCGGGGAGCGCTTCAATACCGCCTCGTCCTGACTAGGCCGCACCAATTCTTCATTGAACGGCAGGTTTTTCTCTAAAAGCGCGAATTTGACCTTGTTGTAATAATTGCTGATCGCAAAACCGTACAGAGTAATCATGCTGTTGTCTCCCTTGATTAAAAAACGACCGATCCAAACAGACCGGTCAGTCTATTGAAATAATACAGACCGGTCGGTATAGTTGCAACATCGTTTTTCTCTCGCCGCCATGACCCGCAATCTGCAAGAACATATCCTGAATGTCGCCTCGGAGCTGTTTTACAGCCAGGGCATAAAAACCACCGGTGTCGATGCCGTCGTCAAAGCGGCCGGCACCACCAAAATGAGTTTGTACAAATATTATCCGTCGAAAGACGATCTGGTGTTGGCGCATTTGCGCAAGAGCCGGGCCAAACTTCAGGCTTACATCCAAGAATATTTGTTCAAGGCCGGTACCGATCCGGGGCGACAACTGCTGGCGGTTTTCGATGCTTTCGGGGATTTGCAGGCCAACCCGGCGTTTCGCGGCTGCCCGTTTATCAACGCCGCCGCCGAATTCGCCGACTCCGGCAGTCCGATTCAACAAACCGCCGCCGAATTTTCGGAAGGCTTTCGCGCGCTGTTATCCGATTTGGCCGCTCGGGCCGGCGTCCGAGATCCGGAGCCGTTATCCAAACAGTTGGCGATGTTGATCGCCGGCGCGATGGTCGGCGAGCAAATGCGGCGCGGCACCGAAAACATGCGCTTGGCGCGCGAGGCCGCCAAAATCCTGATCGCATCGGCCCGCGATTGAGCCATTTCGCTCGCGCCTGCAACGATTACAATAAGCGCCGCCCTCGTTTCCCCGGTTTCATCAAGTGAATCTCCGCCAACTGGTTTCCCAAACCGCAATCTACGGCCTCAGCAGCATTGTCGGCCGCTTCTTGAATTATCTGTTGGTCCCGCTTTACACCTATACCTACAGCGCCGCGGAATACGGCGTGGTCTCCGAGTTTTACGCCTACGCCGGCTTCTTCGCGGTCGTGTTGGCGTTGGGCCTGGAAACCGGTTACTTTCGGTTTCGGCAAAATCCCGCCTATTCCGGCGACGCGATTTATGCTAACGCCCTTAGTTTACTGACCTTGGCCAATACCGGATTCCTCGCCGCCGTCGCTTACTGGCGCCAGGACTTGGCGGATTGGCTGCGCTATCCGGATCATCCGGAGTATCTGGTCTGGTTTGCCGCGATTTTAGCGCTGGACGGCATCACCGCGCTGCCGTTCGCCCGACTGCGCGCCGAAAACCACGCCTGGCGTTTCGCCGGCATCAAATTGAGCGAGATCGCGATGACGATCGCGCTGAATCTATTTTTCCTGTTGCTATGCCCAAAACTGGCGCAACACTGGCCGGACGCGGCGTGGTTACGCTTTTACGACCCCACCTTGGGCGTGGGCTACATCTTCATCGCCAATCTGATCGCCAGTCTGACAAAATGGCTGCTGCTGATGCCGCAATTCCGCCGGATACCGGTCAACCTAAATCCGGCGCTGCTCGGCCCCATGCTGCGCTATTCGCTACCGATGGTGGTGATCGGCTTCGCCGGTATGGTTAACGAAATGCTGGACCGGGCCATCCTGAAAATCCTACTACCTTACGATCTGACCACCAACCTGAAACTGCTGGGCATCTACGGCGCCTGTTACAAACTATCGATTCTGATGAGTTTGTTCGTGCAGGCCTTCCGCTACGCCGGCGAACCGTTCTTTTTTGCTTACGCCGGCCGCGCCGATGCCAAACGCGCCTACGCGTTGGTGATGCGCTATTTCGTCATCGCCGGGGTGTTCATCTTTTTGTTGGTGACGCTGTTTATCGACTTCTTCCAGTATTTTATCGGCGCGGAATATCGAGCCGGCCTGGAAATCGTGCCCGTCCTGTTAATGGCGAATTTGCTGCTCGGTATCTATGTGAATTTGGCGGTCTGGTACAAACTCGGCGACCGCACCGGCCTCGGTGCCTGGGTATCGCTGGCCGGCGCCGCGTTGACGGTAGTCTTGAATCTTTATTGGATACCGCTTTGGGGCTACGTCGGCTCGGCCTGGGCCACGCTGGCTTGCTATGCCTTCATGGCGGCGGCTTCCTGGCTGCTGGGACGGCACTATTACCCGGTTCCGTATCCGTTGGCCCGGATGTTCAGTTACTTGATCCTAGGGTTGGGCTTGTACGTCGCCAATCGCTGGACCCTAAGCGAATTCCATTGGAACGCCTGGCTGAGTGGCGGCCTGGGCTTGACGATTTATCTGACGGTCGTCGCGGCCTTCGATCTGAAGCCGCTAATCCGTCGAAGCTGAGCCGTGGCAACGTAGGTTAATCGGCGGCGTTGGCGCCGCCCTGCATCGCCAACGCCGCTTGATACAGCAACTTTTTACGCTGCCCGGTGATGTCCGCCGCCAACGCGGCGGCGGTTTTCGTCGAGCACTCCTTCAACAACAAGGCCAGAATCCGCCGCTCTTCGCCGCTGATTTCGCCGGCGGTTTCCGGCGCTTGATAGCCGGCGACAATGACCACAAACTCGCCCTTGCGCATGTTTTCGTCGGTTCTGACGCGCTCGGCAACCTTATCCAAGCGATCGCCGACGATGGTCTCGTGCAATTTGGTGATTTCCCTGGCCACGACGATGGGATGTTCCGGCGGAAACACCGTCAGCATATCGGCCAACGCATCCTCGATCCGATGGCTGGACTCGTAGAAGGCCCAGGTCGAAGTATCGCTTAATTTGGTTTCGAAAAAGCCTTTGCGGGCCGACGAGGTGCGCGGCAAAAACCCTTCGAAACTGAAGCGACTGGTCGGCAAGCCGGCGGCCGAGAGCGCGGCAATCAACGCGCAAGCGCCCGGAATGGGCACGACATCGATGTGTTGGCGTCGCGCCAGTTGAACCAAGGGTAGGCCAGGATCGCTGATCAGCGGCGTGCCGGCATCCGAGACCAGTGCCACCGACTGGCCGTCTTGAATTTTGGCGATCAAGCCCGCCGAGGCATGCTCTTCGTTGTGCTGGTGCAGCGATTGCAACGGCTTGCCGATGCCGTAGTGCTGCATCAGCAGCTTGGCGTGGCGGGTATCCTCGGCGGCGATCAAATCGACGCACTTCAAAACCTCGACGGCTCGAAAGCTGAGATCGGCCAGATTCCCTATCGGCGTGGCGACCACGTATAATTTCCCGGACATTTCCGCTGCAGGCCCTCTTGCCATGTCTGATTTTAAATTCGCCGCCATTATGCCCGCTCGCTTGGCCGCCTGCTGTGTTTTCGGGCTGTTATTGACGGCCTGCGCCGAAGAGCCGGTGAAATCCGTCAAACCTCAGACCGCGCGGACCAAGTCGGCGGCGAAACGCGGCAAGCCCAACGAACCGGCCCAAAGCTACCGAATAGCGGACAACCAGAACGGCTTGCATTTGCTCGATGCCGATACCCGCATTCAGGCCGGCGACAGCGAAGCCGCGCAAAAAGCCCTGGACCGGATCAATCCGGAGCAGCTAACGCCCGAGCAACTGAGCAAGTATAAACTGCTCGACGCGCAAATCTCGTTGAGCGCCGGAGACGCTGAACGAGCCTTGCACAAACTGGAAGGCACCCGGCCGGCGGTGTTGGCCGAAGCCGACCGAATTGCTTACTATCAGTCCCTGGCCTTCGTGCACGCCTTGCTCGGCGACGTTCTGCCCTCGGTACGCGCCCGCTTGAAGCTCGGCCAATTACTGCAAGCCCCGGAACAGCAAAGGCAGAATATCGCGGCAATCCTGGACGCATTAAGCGTACTGCCGGTGGAAACCTTGAATGCATCTGCGCCGGTGGCCGACGAACTGAGCGGCTGGATGGCGTTGGCCAAGATCCTGAAGCAGCGAGGTTCGCCGGGTTTCGATTTGAGCGGGCAAATCGCCGGCTGGCGGCAAGCCTATCCCTACCATCCGGCCAACGCCGAATATCTGCAAACCTACCTGAATGCGCCGGCGGCCGCGGCCGAACCCGCGCCGAGTGAAACCGCTATTGGCCCGGCCTCGGCGACCTCCGCCGCCGGTGCCAACCTCGCCGTGTTGTTACCCAGTGCCGGTCCTTACGCACCCGCCGCGAAAGCCATCAAGGAGGGTTTGTCGGTCGCCCACCGCTTGGCGGCCAGTGCCGCGCCGCAACCGGGATTGAAGTTTTACGACACCAGCCAGGGCGAACCGGGCGAACTGTACCGCAAGGCCATCGCCGAGGGCGCCGGCTTGGTGGTCGGCCCCTTGGTTAAGGAAGACATTCAAACCTTAGCGCTATCCGGCGAGCTGCCGATACCGGTGCTGGCGTTGAACCAGGTCGACCATCTCGGCAAGGCCAACCTGTACCAATTCGGTCTAAGTCCGCAAGACGAAGCCGAGCAACTGGCACGAAAAGCCCGCCGCGACGGCCTGCAAAACGCGGTGTTTCTGGTGCCGAATACCCCCCAGGGCCAGCGCGTCGGCCATTTTTTGACCTCGGCCTGGCAAGCCGGCGGCGGCAGCGTTGTAGGTCTGGAACAATACGACCCCAAGCAGCACGATTTCTCGGGATCGGTCGCCACTTTGCTGGCGCCCTCGGTCAGTATCGACGGTAAGAAACAACCCTTGGCGGTATTCGTCAGCGCCAGCCCGGAAGTCGCCCGCGAATTGGCGCCGCAGCTCAAGTACCCGCAAAGCGCCGAATTGTCGATTTACGCGATGCCCAACCTTTACAGCGGCCGGCAAAATCCGGTGCGGGACGTGGACTTGGGCGCCATCCGCTTTTGCGACATGCCATGGTTGTTCGGCGAATACTATCCCGGCCCGCTGAGCCAGTCGGCGTTGCAAAACATCTGGCAAGGTCTGCCGGACAGCCAAATCAAACTGGTGGCGCTGGGCGTGGACGCCTACAATCTGAGCGGGCAATTGACCCAGTTAGCCGGCGGCGCTTATGCCGGCGCCACCGGACGCTTGACCTTGACCGGCGAAAACCGGATCGGCCGGGCGCTGGTTTGCGCGCAATTCAAGGCCGGCGTGCCGATCGCCGACGGATTTTTGAATTGATCCGTTTCGGCAAACCCAAACCCGCCCATTTGCAAAGCGGCGCCGACGCCGAGCGCTTGGCACTGAACCATTTGCAAGGCCAAGGACTGATCTGGGTGTGCAGCAATTTCCGCTGCAAAGGCGGCGAATTGGATCTGGTAATGCGCGATGGCGAAATGCTGGTCGTCGTCGAAGTTCGCTACCGCAAATCCGAACAATACGGCGGAGCCCTGGCCAGTATCACGCCGCAAAAGCAGGCCCGCATCGTCGCCGCCACTCAGCACTATGTCATAATCCACAAGCTAAACCACCTATCGGTTCGCTTCGATGTAGTGGCCGTCTCCGGCGACAAGCATCTCCATTGGATCAAAAACGCATTTCAAACCTAACATGAGCTTACAAGACCGCATCATCAGTCACTTCTCCGACAGCATCCAAACCAAGCAAGATTCGATGGCCAGTTTGTGCGAGTTGATCGAATTCGCCTCGCAGAAAATTGTCGAGGCCTTGGTCAACGACCGGAAGGTATTAACCTGCGGCAACGGCGGCTCGGCCGGCGACGCCCAACATTTCTCGTCGGAAATGCTGAACCGCTTCGAGCGCGAACGGCCGGCCTTACCGGCGATTGCGTTGACGACCGATACCTCAACCATCACCTCGATCGCCAACGACTACCACTACGACGAAATCTTCGCCAAACAACTCCGCGCGCTGGGGCAGGCCGGCGACATCTTGTTGGTTTATACCAGTAGCGGCAATTCCGGCAATATCGTCAAGGCCGTGAAAGTCGCGCACGACCGCGACATGACCGTGATCGCGCTGAGCGGCAAGGATGGCGGAATATTGGCCGGCGCATTGAACGAAGCCGATATCGAAATCCGCGTGCCGTCCTATTCCACGGCCCGGATTCAGGAAGTCCACTTGTTGATTTCGCATTGTTTGTGCGATTTGATCGACCACCAATTATTTGGCGGCTAACCTAAGCGATCGAGCAAGAGTTTGACGGAACGCGGCCGGCGCGCGCCGGCCGCTGGCGGCCTTAAGAGCTAGCGGCCGGAGATAAACTTGACATCGCGCTTGCCGACCCCGCGATATAGCTGGCGCGGCCGGCCGATCTTCAGCTCCGGATCCGAAATCATTTCGTCCCACTGCGCGATCCAACCCACCGAACGGGCCAGCGCAAAAATCGCGGTAAACATCTCGGTCGGGATGCCCAGCGCCCGCAACACGATACCCGAGTAGAAATCGACATTGGGGTAAAGTTTTTTCTCGACGAAATACGGATCTTCCAGCGCGATGCGTTCCAATTCCATCGCCAGCTTGAACAGGCGATCGTCGTTTAAATTCAATTCGTCCAACACTTCGTGGCAGGTTTGCCGCATCAGTTTGGCGCGCGGGTCGTAATTTTTGTAGACCCGATGCCCAAACCCCATCAAGCGGAACGAGTCGTTTTTGTCCTTGGCCCGCGCCACGTATTCGCCAATTCGGGAGACATCGCCGATCTGCTCCAACATGTTCAACACCGCTTCATTGGCGCCGCCATGCGCCGCGCCCCACAAGCAAGCGATGCCCGCCGCGACGCAGGCATAGGGGTTCGCCCCACTGGAACCCGCCAGACGCACCGTCGAGGTCGATGCGTTTTGTTCGTGATCGGCGTGCAGGATCAGGATGCGATCCAGCGCGCGGGTAAGCACCGGATTGGCGATGTAATCGTCGTACGGATCGCCGTGCATCATCCGCATGAAGTTTTCGGCGTAACCCAAGCGGCGCTTGGGATATATGAAGGGTAGGCCGATGCTGTACTTGTAACACATCGCCACGATGGTCGGCATTTTCGCGATCAGCCGGATTGCCGACATGTAACGATCCTCACGACTGTTGATGTCCATGACGTCGTGATAGAAAGCCGACAGCGCGCCGACCACGCCAACCAGCACCGCCATCGGGTGGGCATCGCGGCGAAAACCGTTGTAGAACTTGGTCAATTGTTCGTGCACCATCACGTGTTGACTGACCGTCGTGACGAAATTCTTCATTTCCGCGCCGTTGGGCAAATCGCCGTTCAGCAATAGGTAGCAAACCTCCAAAAAGTCGCATTTTTCAGCCAATTGCTCGATCGGATAGCCGCGATACAGCAAGACGCCCTCGTCGCCGTCGATGAAAGTGATCTTGGACGTACAACTGGCCGTGGAGGTAAAACCTGGGTCGTAAGTAAAATGGCCGGTCTGCGCGTACAGCGAGCGAATGTCGATCACCGAAGGCCCCAAGGTACCGGGCATCACCGGCAATTCGTAGTGCTGGTCCTGATCGTCCCGTTTTATCGTCACTTTTCTGTCAGTCATCGGGGAATTCTCCTGAAAGCTTGCGTTTAATGGCGGTGATGCAGCTATTCTATTGCAAACAGCAAATAAACACAGCCGAAAATCGGGATTGTTCACGAATTGACTATTTACTGATAACCGATAGTTGCGGACGAATCCATGCAAAAACCCGGCCGGTATTTCTCCAGTCAGCGCTGGACTCGCTAGCCGAGGAAGGCCGATAATCCGTGATCCGCAAAACCGGCCTTCGCCCCGCCACCAAAACACCATGTCCAGCTCAACCACTTCCAACCCATTAGACCTCGCTTGCTTTCCAAGCAACTACGTCGAAGCGCGCCAGGGCTGGCTAGCGGCGGCGGAATTAAGCTTGCATTGCGAGAGTTTGGATTTTCCCTGTCCCGGCCAAGGACCGGACGGCGCGGCCTTATTCACGGACAGCATTTGGATAGGACCAGCCGATGCCGAACAAGTGGTGGTGATTCTGGCCGGCACCCACGGCATCGAAGGCTACGCCGGTTCGGCGGTACAAACCGATTGGTTGCACCGTTTGAGTGCACAACCCTCGCTGCTGCCCAACGGTGTCGCATTAGTGCTGGTGCATGCATTAACGCCGTGGGGTTATGCCTGGTCGCGTCGCTGCGATGCCGACGGCGTCGATTTGAACCGCAATGCAATCGATTTCTCCCTACCGCCACCCGACAACCCGCATTACCGCGAACTGCGGCCGATCTTGTTCGAAGCCGATACCGGCCGCCGCCAACAAGCGTTCGCCGAATTCGCCGCCCGCCACGGTCGAACCGCGCTGGAAATCGCGATCAGCGGCGGGCAATACCTCGATCCGCTCGGGCCTTTTTACGGCGGCCGCGCGCCGGCTCACGGCCGTAAGGTATGCGAAGCGTTGATTTCTCGCTATCAACTCAATCGGCGCCGGCTGGCGGTCGTCGACATCCACACAGGACTAGGAGCCTACGGTTACGGAGAAATCATCTGCGACCACGCGCCGAACAGCATCGGCTCGACGCTTGCAAAAACTTGGTACGGCGACGCGGTGACCTTACCGGCGGCCGGCACCTCGAGTTCGGTACCAAAATGGGGTTTGCTGGATTATTTGTGGCACGCGGCAATCGGCGATGCCGGTTGCTACGTCACACTGGAGTTCGGCACCTACGCCACCGATGCGCTGTTCGATGTCTTGCTGCAAGATCATTTGCTTTGGGCGCAAACCGGCAACGACGCGGCTCGCCTGATCCACCGCGACGCGATGCGCCGGCATTTCTGTCCGGAGGACCCGGTCTGGCGCGAACAGGTACTGTTTCGCGCCCGTCAGGTTATCGGCCAAGCACTAGCCGGGCTGGCACGATGACGACCGCGATACGCCCGGCGCTGCCGACCGATCTGGAGGCGCTGGTCGCGCTGGAAAACGCCAGCTTCGCCACCGACAAACTCAGTCGGCGCAGTTTTCGGCATTGGCTGACCAACGAGCATCGCGCCCTGCTGGTCGGCGAATTCGAACATCGGATGGCGGGCTACATTTTGATCATTTACCATCCCGGCACCCGATTGGCGCGAATTTACTCGCTGGCCGTGGCGCCGGAGTTGCGCGGCCACGGCATCGCCAAGGCCTTGATGACCGCCGGCGAACAAGCCGCTCGCGACGACGGCAGGCTTTATCTGCGCCTGGAAGTCAGCGTCGATAACGCGGCGGCGATCAAGCTCTACGAAGCGCTAGGCTACCAGCGTTTCGGGGTCTATCGCGATTATTATCAGGATCACAAGGACGCGCTGCGCTATCAAAAACGCATCCGCCGTTACCGCGACAAACCGCAGCACCGCTCGGTGCACTGGCTCAGACAAACCACGCCGTTTACCTGCGGGCCGGCCGCGCTGATGATGGCGATGCACGCCTTGAACCGAACCTACCAGCCGTCGGCCGACGAAGAAATCAATCTTTGGCGCGAGGCCACCACAGTCTTCATGACCTCCGGCCACGGCGGCTGCCACCCGCTCGGTTTAGCGCTGGCGGCGGGCCGGCGCGGTTTTCACGTGGAAACCTGGATCAACCAAACCTCGACCTTGTTCATCGACAGCGTACGCAGCGACGAGAAAAAACGCGTCATCGAACTCACTGATCAATATTTCAAACGCGAAGCCGAGCGTCGGCAAATACCGGTACATTACGCCAGCATCAGCCAGGCCGATCTAATCGCCGCGTTCGAGACCGGTGCAATTCCCTTGATTCTGATCAGCACCTATGCGATGGACCGTAAGAAAGCCCCGCATTGGGTCGTCATGAGCGGCTACGACAACGATTGCTTGTACATGCACGACTCCGACCCCGACGACGGCCGGCAAAGCGACCTGGATTGCCAGTTCATCCCGATCGCCCGCGAGGATTTCGAGCGGATGTGCTGTTTCGGCAAATCCAGGCTGCGGACGGCGGTGATTTTAAAACCCGACTCCGCTCTCGCTCACAAAACCCAATAAACGCGAGCCGCGCCGAAACCGGCATCGAAAAACGCCGCCAGTTTCGACAAATTTCGAGCTGCATTTTCAATTGGCCCAAGCGCCGGTCTTGCGTGCTTTTTAGGGCGAAGCTCCCTCTCGCGGACAGGCGTGTCGAGCCGTAAGGAGTTAAATCAAGGCGAACCGCCTCTGTGCGTTTGCCGCCCAGTTAACCCTCCGACGGAGTACGCGAATCAATGACGTTGTTTCCGACAACCGACCAAATACTCGCTCAGACTGACCGTCAAGCTGCTGTCTCGATCCATATCCGCGAAGCGGCGCAATACTTCGCCATCACTGTTGCCCAATGCGGTCACGGCGAACTCCTCGCTGCTTAACGCACCGCTGGCATCAGCATCAGCCAAATTGAAAACTTCGGTTTCCAAAGTCAGCGCCTTCCCGGTCTTGCCGACGACGAATTCGCTAAGCGAAATGTCGGCGCTATCATCCGCATCCAGTTCGTCGAAACGAGTGTCGGTCAAACCGGCGATATAGGTCTGGTACTCAGCCAAGGTCAAGTCGTCGGCGGTGTCGGTATTGGCAGCCTCGAACTCGGCGGTCCGTAGCGCGGTTTGCGACGATTTGGCGTAAGCCGGCGCACTGCCGACCAACGCGATCAAGAGACTGGAAATCAGCCATGCTCTAGTCATGATTAAAACTCCTGGTTTTCGTTGGAATGTGGCGACGGCAACGCCGTCGCCGGTAGCCGGCCAAACCGAATAGAGGGAAGTTGCGACTTGACCGGCCAACGAAATACTAGAAGACATCGCCTTCGACGGGGCCACCGAAAAGGTAAAAGCAGGTAAAACTTTGTTAACCGCCGTTCCAACGCCAAAGTCGCGGCAGGCTCGAACCCAAAACTTGGTTCGCATCCATTGTAAGCGAGGATTGCAACGAAATTACTTGCGTGGACAGCCACGCCGACCACACTTGCACGACATTCAGCGATACCATCGCTGCTTCGGGCCGTTTTTTCGAGATTGGCTAGCGCACCGTCCAGGCTAGAACGATTGCGTTAAGGACAGTGGAAAATGCCTAAGGGCGCTGTAGATATGGGGCCGAGACGGTTTGATATCCCTTCGCGGCGCCAGGAAGTCAGTTCAAGTGCTTAAGAAGTCAATTGAAAACGAGTGGCAACGCCGACGATCTATTTTTACCGTAACTCACGGCATTCAGCTCCCCTTGTAATCGTGAAAGACAAACCATCGGTGCCAAGCATTTAAAAAGTTGGCGCCAGCCATCTCCTCCAGTTTGTAACCCGGGTACCACGGCCGATGGCGAGGGATGAAAATGCTGATTTCCCTACGCGTCCGCAGCCGCTATACCTGCGCGTACACTCCGCCGGGGAAATCATCTGCGAAGTCCAAAGCACGCCGATAGCATCCGCCACCAGATGCGGGCCGCCTTCAGCATTCCGTTTGCGCTCTAAAATCCAGCTGGTAATAGCTTAGCAGGGCAAGTTTAAATTGATCTCAACAAAGACAATTCCGGAACAACGCTGAAGTTTTCAAATGCCCTGAACCGTTTCGAGCCAGGGAAGCGGCGTGATCCACGTTGTCAGGCAACCGCCGGTTTTATACTTGAGACTATCGATGACAATTGACAATCACGAGGGATTTTCAATCATTTTGGAATGGTCGGAGTGAGAGGATTCGAACCTCCGGCCCCTGCCTCCCGAAGGCAGTGCTCTACCAAGCTGAGCTACACTCCGATGCCGTCTTGGATGGCTTATTCTAACAAAGATGGGTAGCTTCGGCGCAAGCTTTTCGCTAACCAGAACCGAATCGAGTAAGGAGAGGGAGTTTAGCGCCGCCCATCTGGATAGCGAAGCTGGCACCAAACCGGATGCGGCTCATAAAAGGCCGCCGACATCTCGGCGGCCTTTCTCCGCATTAAATAATGCTAACTTCTTCGGCCTGCGGACCTTTAGGGCCGCGACCCAATTTAAACTGCACGTGCTGGCCTTCGTCCAAGGTTCTGTAACTGTTGTTCGGGTTCAGAATGTTTTTGAAATGAACGAAAACGTCCGGGCCTTGTTTTTGCTCGATAAAGCCGAAGCCTTTATCCGCGTTAAACCATTTGACGACGCCGGTGGTGAAAGTAGTAGACATGATAAGTCCTAGAAAAATATTAAAATTTGGCCTGCGATAGGCCGGTAACGCTGGTAAATGCTGGAATTACTAAATGAAGAACAAGGACGAATGTCTAACTTACCGACACCGATTTGATAAACAAAGGTAAAAACGTATTTTCTAGCTGACCTTATTCTAGGCTGATTCGCCGGCTTGTCAATCTAATTCGTGTCTTTAAACGAGAGATGACGTACCCTGACATTATTTGTTGGAGGATTTTAGCTTTGACGACCATTGCGGCCTGGATACGCCCCTTGCTTCGCTTTGGGTACTACGCGGAAGCCGGTGCCGCTATCCTGTTTTTCGGCAGCCTGGCCCATTCGCCAGATTTGCACGACGCCGGCGTTGCAGCGTTGGCCGAATTGATCGAACAAGGCTACCGAGTCCCCAGCGAAAATGATCCGGTACGAGTGTTTCCGACATTAACGAACGGCCAATTCAGCGCTAGCCATGCCGGCGGCTGGCGACCCGGCGCCATTTACCTGCGCCAGCAACCGCAAGGCGGTTTGGATGCGGCAGTCTATCTGCGCCACGAGCTGTTTCATGAAGCCAGCCATCGCAGCTGCGGGGGACTTTGGCCGACCTGGATCGAGGAAGCCGCCGCAATGCGCTTTAGCGGCGAACTATCCAACGTCGATGCCCCGTCTCAACTCAATGCTGCCGAGTTGGAAGCCCTAGCGGCAGACATCCGCTCCGGCAATCAATTGAGCGCTAAAGCCAGATCGTTACTGGGCCGCCTCGCGGTGACAGCTGAATGGCCGGCGCGCGCCTGTGGCGCGCCGCCACAATGGCAATCTTGGTTGGGCTCCAATGCGAGCGCGGGAGCAGGCTACTTACTGATGAACTTGATTTCGGGGCGGATTTTGGACCAAGGCGGTGACTCGCAAACCGCTTTGCCGCCGGGCTCGTTATTGAAGATTCCCTATGCGGCCGCATTGCGAAACGCCAATCCGGAAGTGCTGACCACCGAATTAGCGACCAGCGACACCGACAAATTGCTACAACGCCGCGCCCAATTTCAACCCGACCTTTACCGACGATTTTTGCCGGAAGCTTCGCGGCCAGCTCCACCGACAGCCCAGATTGACGACCAAGGTTGGCGCGTGTTTTTAGGCGAACGCGACGCCGACGGCCGCTTCCCGATCGTCGCCGACTTGCCCGAATTGGCGCTGACCATGCGAGCCGCCATGTTAAGCCAGCCCAGCTATTTTCAAGGCCTAGCCCAAAACGGTAGTCTTCCGGGTTCGACCTTGGCCGCTCGTCCCGACTCCGAGCTAGCGATATTGCGCCGATTACAGGCAATGGCAAAAACCGGCACGGTCTCGAGCGCGGACGGCCAAGCCGAGATCGGTCATCTGATGGTGGCCTGGCCGGCCGGACATCCGGTCTATTTAGCGGTTTTCCGCCAGCGCGGCGTCAACGGCGCCGGCGTCCTAGCCTATGCGTCGCCGCGGCTGCAACGCTGGCAACAACAATATCCCGCCGAATTCGCCGCCGTCCGGGTACGCTTACTGTCCGCCACCGAACGCAATAGCTGGCAAGCCGACGCAGACTGCCCGGAACTGAACGGGCCGGCCGGACGATTTAGCCGTTGCGGGTCGTTTACACTGGTATCCAGCGCGCGCGGCAGTCGTTCCGTTCGCTTGATTGCGGGTCTATTGAACGACGTCGGCGACGGTCCCGACATTTTGGAAACCGACGCGGAAACCTATGCCGATGGCGTTTTGTCAGCCGAGGCGCAAACCTTGACCGGCAGTGCCCGCCGAGCGATGCGAGCCCTCGTGATTTGGAACGGCAGCCACGGCAAGCATCGCCACTCGGAGAGTCAGGCTCTGTGCGATACCACCCATTGCATGGTGTTTCTGGGCGAGGCGCCAAACGCCCATTCCCGTAGCGGAGAGCGAACCGACCCCAACTTGTTGCGATTACTGGATGCGCTGGCGGACGGACAAACTTGGCTGCCCTTCGCCAACGGCGGCGACCGACGCTGGATTCGCCAAATCGCGGCCGCGGAATTGGAAGGCCGTTTCGCGGAACAACGCATCGACGCTATCCGCCGCGAACGCCGCAAAACCGGCGAATTGTTGGTCCGCCTATACTATCCGGAAAGCGAGGAGGTCCTAGCCTGCGAAGTATTCCGCAATACCCTCAAATTGCCGTCCTGCCCGGACCGGATCGAAGCACTCAGTGGCGGGAGGGGCTGGCAATTCGAAGGCGTGGGCAGTGGCCACGGCCTGGGATTGTCGATATTGCGCGCCCAAGCCCTGGCTGAAGCCGGTTACAGCGCCGAACAAATATTACGCGACGCCTTTACGGCGGCCGGCGAATAATCCGGCGCGTGACGTCAAACGCATTCGGCTGCGTCACTCCAACGACAAGCGGTAAGGCCGCATTGGCGAAGCGTTAAAACCTTCCCGCCGATAAAAGTCTTGCGCCGCCGCATTCTCCGCGTCGGTTAACAAGGTAATCCGGCGGCAACCGCCGGATTTGGCGTGTGCGATGGCCGCTTTCAGCAATCCTTGGCCTATCCCCGACCCGCGCCGATTCGCGGTCACCACCATATCTTCCAGCCATGCCACGCGCCCGCCGAGCGCCGTGGACACCGTGTATAGCAAGCTGACCATGCCGACAGGCCGGCCGTCTTCCCGCGCCACCAGGATTTCGCCGATCGTCGGATCACCTATGATGGCCGCCAACCCTCGCTGTTGCGCCGTCGAATCCGGGCAAAATTCGGCTTCTTGATCGAAGAGCTCAGTCAACAAATCGCTTAGGACCGCGATGTCGGCCGCACAGGCCAAATCGATCCGCATAGTGTCGTCTCCTAATTCGAATCGGCCAGTGTAACCGAATTTTCCGAGTAACCATCAGCGCTGGTCGGTTGCCATCCGCCGCGTTCGAGGGGGCTTTTGGAGTATAATCGCAGTATTTTTTAATCCCTTAAAATGGCTTGCGACGTGACGACGACCAACACTGATGTCTCTACTTTTCAAGGCCTGATTCTGACCTTGCAACAATACTGGTCGGAGCAGGGTTGCGTGTTATTACAACCCCTGGATCAGGAGGTCGGCGCCGGTACCTTCCATCCCGCGACATTTTTACGCGCCATAGGCCCGGAGCCTTGGAACGCGGCTTACGTCCAACCTTCGCGCCGCCCCACCGACGGCCGCTACGGCGAAAACCCCAACCGCCTGCAACATTACTATCAGTTCCAGGTCATCATGAAGCCGTCGCCGGACAACATCCAGGAATTGTATCTGGGTTCTCTGCGCCATCTAGGCCTGGATTTGCTGGAGCACGACATCCGCTTCGTCGAGGATAACTGGGAGTCGCCGACCCTGGGCGCCTGGGGGCTGGGTTGGGAGGTCTGGCTAAATGGCATGGAAGTCACGCAGTTTACCTATTTCCAACAAGTCGGCGGCCTGGAATGCAAGCCGGTCAGCGGCGAGATCACCTATGGCCTGGAACGTATTGCCATGTATCTGCAAGGCGTGGAATCGGTGTTCGATCTGGTCTGGACCCGCGGCCCGCAAGGCGTAGTGACTTACGGCGACGTATTCCACCAAAACGAAGTGGAAATGTCGGCGTTCAACTTCGAACACGCCAACGTCGATTTTCTGTTCCAATGCTTTGATACCTTCGAAGCGGAATGCCAAAAACTGCTCGAACAAAACCTGCCCCTGCCCGCCTACGAAATGGTCTTGAAAGCCTCACACTCATTTAACTTGCTCGATGCGCGCCACGCCATCTCGGTCACCGAACGCCAACGTTACATCTTGCGCGTGCGCAATCTGGCCAAGTCGGTCGCCGAAGCCTACTATGCCCGCCGCGAAGCGCTGGGTTTCCCGATTCTGGCCAGACAGGGAGCGTAATCATGAGCACCAATGATTTGTTATTCGAGCTGGGTGGCGAAGAACTGCCTCCAAAATCCTTGAAGAAACTCAGCCAGTCTTTGCTGGACGGCATGGTCGCCGGCTTGAATGACGCCGGCTTGAAATTTAGCGAGGCCAAGGCCTACGCGACACCACGCCGTTTGGCCGTGATCATCCGTAACCTGGACAGCCAGCAGGCGGATAAGGTGGTCGAAAAGCGCGGCCCAGCCTTGCAAGCGGCCTACGGTCCGGATGGCGCACCAAGTAAGGCGGCACTGGGCTTTGCGTCCAGTTGCGGCGCCGGCTTCGAGCAACTGGAAAAACTGGAAACCGATAAAGGTTCCTGGCTGATTTTCAAACAGGCTGTCAAAGGTCAAGCGACCTCCCAGCTTATCCCCGACATCATCCGCAAAAGCCTGGCGCAACTGCCGATCGCCAAGCGCATGCACTGGGGCAATTACGACCACGAGTTCGTGCGACCGGTGCACAATGCGGTGCTGCTATTCGGCGACGACATTATCGAGGCTGAGATCCTGGGCTTGAAGACCGGTCGTCATAGCTTCGGCCACCGCATGCATGCACCAGCGCCGATCGAGCTAAGCCATCCCAATGAATACGTGGACAAACTGTTGGCGGCGAAAGTGACGGTCGATTTCGAACAGCGCATGCGGCAAATCGAAACCGGCGCCCAGCGGGCGGCGACCGAACTGGGCGGCATCGCGCATATCGAGGCCGATTTGCTGGAAGAGGTCGCGGCCTTGAACGAGTGGCCGGTGCCGGTAGTCGGCAATTTCGATGCCCGCTTCCTGGAATTGCCGCAGGAAGTATTGATCACGACTATGCAGTCCAACCAGAAGTACTTCCCAGTCAAGAATGAAAACGGCGGCTTGCTGGCGCACTTCATCACCTTTGCCAACATCGAAAGCTCCAATCCGGCGGCGATACGCGCCGGCAATGAACGCGTGGTGTTGCCGCGCTTGGTCGATGCCGAATTCTTCTGGAAACAAGACCGCAAGCAATCCCTGGCCGATCGCGTCGACAGCCTGAAAACCATCGTCTTTCAAAAAGACTTGGGCACCTTGCTCGACAAGACCGAGCGCATCGCCCATCTGGCCGGCTTGATCGCCGAAAAACTCGGCGCCGATGTCGCGTTGGCGAAACGCGCGGCCTTGCTGGCGAAAACCGATTTGCTGACCAATATGGTGAGCGAATTTACCAACCTGCAAGGCACGATGGGCCGTTATTACGCGGCGGCGGACGGCGAGGACTTAGCGGTCGCTAACGCCCAGGAAGAACAATATTTCCCGAAACAATCCGGTGGCGAGATTCCCAAGGCGGCTATCAGCGTGGCGCTGTCCGTGGCGGAAAAAATCGACACCCTGGCCGGCATTTTCAGCGCCGGACTGATACCAACCGGCGACAAAGACCCTTATGCCCTGCGCCGCGCCACCTTGGGCATTTTGCGGACCTTGATCGAAAACGGCCTGGATTTGGATGTCGTCGAATTGCTGGATGCCGCGCTGGCGCAATTCAGTCATACATTCGACAAGGCCGAAACCCGAAACAAGGTGACTGGCTTCATCTTCGATCGTCTGAAAGGCTATTGCTTGGATCAAGGTTTCAGCAACGACGAATTCGAAGCGGTATTCGCGGTTAACCCGACCCGTCCGTTCGATTTCTGGTTGCGGATTAAAGCGGTGCAGTCCTTCCGCGCCTTGCCGGAAGCCGAAAGTCTGGCCGCCGCCAATAAACGCATCATCAATATCTTGAAGAAGTCCGAACAGCCGGTTTCGGAAACCATCGGTAATCTGGCCGAAGCACAGGAAAAAAATCTACTGGTTGCCGCCGAGGAATCGGAAACCGCGATTCTGCCACTGCTGGCCGAGCGCAATTATCCGCTGGCGCTGAGCCGCTTGGCGCAGCTACGCGATACGGTCGACGCGTTTTTCGATCACGTCATGGTCAACACCGACGACATAGCATTGCGCAACAGTCGCCTAGCCTTGCTGGCCAAATTGTCCAACCAGTTCTTGCGGATCGCCGACATTTCCAAGCTGCAAGCGTGACGGACCGTTATGTCATCCTGGATCGAGACGGCACCATCAACGTCGACTCGGATACCTTCGTCAAGTCGCCGGGAGAATGGCAACCACTACCCGGTAGCCTGGATGCCATCGCCTTATTGAGCCACCATGGTTTTAAAGTCGTGGTGATCAGCAATCAATCCGGCGTGGCGCGCGGCCTGTTCGATCTCGCAACGCTGGAGGCGATACACGCCAAGATGAAACAGTTGGTAATCGACGCGGGCGGCAAGATCGAAACAATCTATTTCTGCCCGCACGGGCCCGACGATGCCTGCGATTGCCGTAAACCCAAGGACGGGCTATTTCGCCGCTTCGCCGCCGACTACCGCGCCGACTTGAGCAAAATCTACGCGGTCGGCGACTCGTTCCGCGACCTGCAAGCCGCCGAAACGGCCGGCGCCAAGCCTATCCTGGTCAAGACCGGCAAGGGCCTGAAAACCATGCAAGATCATCCAGAACTTTACTGTCCTATCTTCGACACTCTTTATGACGCAGCCAACTTCATCGTCACGCAAAGCTGATTTCCGAGTCTATTTGGGCTCCACCCTATTCTTTATTTACATTCTGTTTTCCACCCCGATTGTCGGCGTACTGATACTGGCGGCAATACCGTTGTCTTTCGAGCTGCGGTATCGAATCGCCGATATCTGGATAAACTACCTGATGTTTATGCTTAAGCTTTGTTGCGGTTTGAGTTGCCAGGTGGAGGGATTGGAAAACGTTCCCAAGGATCGCGCGGCGGTGATCCTGAGCAAGCATCAATCGGCCTGGGAGACTATCGCGCTACGTCAGTTTATCTCGCCGCAAACCGCTGTCTTGAAAGAGTCGTTATTACGCATCCCGTTCGGCGGCTGGGGCTTGGCAACGCTAAAACCAATTGCGATCGATCGAAGCGCGCAAAAAGAGGCACTGAAAATGTTGTTGGAACAAGGCACTGCGCGCCTCAAGGAAGGTCTGTTTGTGTTGGTGTTTCCGGAAGGCACTCGTGTCGCGCCAGGCGACTCCAAAAAATTCAACGCCGGAGGCGCGATGTTGGCGCAAAAATCCGGTTTTCCGGTAATACCGCTGGCTCACAATGCCGGCGAATTTTGGCCGCGCAACAGTTTTTTGAAATATCCCGGCGTAATTAAAGTCAAGATAGGGCCGACTATCGAAGTCACCGGCAAAACCGCTAAAGAGATTAACGCCGCTGCGGAAGAATGGATTGGGAATGCCATGACGGAGATTTCCGCCGAGAGCGCTTGATTTTTGAAGAGGATATTAGGAAAAAACCATAAACAAGGCCCGCCGACAGCGGGCCTTGCCGTTAAGCTTTAGAGCTGTACGGAAGTAGAGCTTGAAACTTTTTGTTTGGATGCGTCCGGATCGTCCATGCAACCACTCAGGCCAACCAGCATCAGGGTGATCGCCAACAAAGACAGTACTTTTTTCACAATATCCTCCAAATGAATGTTTTTTATATTTTTTCGTGTACGAAATCAAAAAAGAATTAAGCACGGCGAAACTTATACAGACTAAAGCCGATTTTCGCAAACAAAATATCTTTAGAGAACGGTTTCAGAACAAATAAGGCCCGCATAAAGCGGGCCTTATAAAAGGATTTTGCTAAATCCCTAACTACGATCAGTTGACGCCTGAACCTTGTTGGGCAGGAGTACCGTAGTTTTTTGGTTTTGGATTACCTTGGTCCGGGTCGTCCATGCAGCCGCTCAAGCTAACAATCATCATCGCCATCGCAAGAAGAGACAAAACTTTTTTCATAACATCCTCCGAATAAAAATGTAGGTTTTTATAGTTCTCGTGCACAAATCTCGAGCACCAGGATTTTATAGCATGATCATTCTCGGCTTGCAACACCCCTTATATTCATAGCGAATCGATGTCTTTTGGCAGGCTAATCTTGATTTCCTTACCGGACCAGGCCGCCGAACCTATCGCCTCCCAATCTCCAGATAAGTTATTATTTCTTAGATCTTTTTCCCAAGAAGACGGTGCACGGGTTCGCTTCATTTTGATGATGAATTGGGTGTTTTCCAAATCCAGTCCGGACTTTTTTCCCCAAAAAGCGGTGACCTTCATGATGAATTTCTTGAGCCTGACTTCGTCGATATTCGGGGTCACGGCGATGTTAGCCCACATCGAATGCACCCGCCCCCAATTGGGCGCCAGTAAGCGTCCTTGCCGATTCACAAACGGTAACCAGAACTCTTCGCCATCGGCGTTCAGATAAGTGATGCCGAGAATGCGATCGTAGCCTTCGAAGTGGTCGTGCAAGTAAAGCGCGTGAGGAGTAATGCCTAGAAAGGTATGCGAGAGCATTAAAATCCCGTTGCTCGCGTCGGTCAACATGCCGGCCAGCATCGTTTGCCGGGTGTCGACATGCAAGCGATATAGCAAACCGTAATGGATGCTGCTGTTGAACTGAAAAAACAACAGCACCACTACGACTTTGGCAATCTTGTGAATTCGGCTACGCGCCGGCGTCGCATGCTCCGGCTCGAAGACTCGCTCATACCAGGAAAACGCTACGTCCGGCGCCGTCTCTGTAACGCAGCTCACGTCGCAGACCAGACGGGCACGACTGTCGGCGATCGCACGATAGCGTCGATATAACCAACCGTGCAATAGCGGGAGATTCATCAGCCAACCGATTGGGGCAGGATAGGCCATTGCGATCAGGATTTGCGCATAGGTATCGACGCCGGCATACACACGCCCCTCGCTATCCACCGCGTAGAGATCGGTTAGCAATTGCTGTTCGTCCAATTCGGCCAACGCGGGATATTCGATTGCATGCACTTGGGCCGGCTTGAATTCGACACGGCGTAAAACGTCGAAATGAGCGAGCGTCAACACCGTGCGATTGCACAGAGGGCATTGCCGGTCGTAGAACACCGTCAGCTTGGTCTTGCCTCTCAGCCAAGTACCGATGCGCCGATACCAGGAAAACGGCATGACTAAGACATAGAAAATCAACATACCCATACCGAACGGATAAATATTGAACGACAAGCTGATGCCCAGATGCAGCGCGACGCCGATCAAAAAGTACAGCGGCCGCAATCGTCTTAAAAAGTAAAAAAACGGGAAGCTGAATTGGAAGACGATGATGGTGTAGCCTATAAATTTTTGCAGGCTTTCGATATTCAGCAACCAAGCCAGATCGACGGCCGAAATATAATACGGCATTGAGGAAGGCAACCAGGCACCCAACCCGTTCCGCCAGTGCTCGGCAAACATTTTATGGATGGCGGAATCAAAATAGAGCAGACCTAGACAGATCGAAACCGGCAGAATATAGACTAACGCTGACACTTGCTCCACTCGTGTGCGGTCGTAAATAGCAAACGGCGCCCGCAATTTACGGAGGAGCGCATCAATAGCAAACGCCCTATCCATCGGCATAAACATCAAGAAAAAATTGCCGCCTATCATGAACAAATCGAAGCCGCCGTCGAAATCACGCTGCATCGGCGTGAAGTTGACGAAAATCAGCCATAACAGATAGTTGGCGACGCTGGCGGCTTGACAGCGGTAGCCCACCGCCAAACACAGCGCGACAACGGCCCAGAGCCACAGGGCGAATACGATCATCGGAAATTCGACATCGAGAAACGGGATGGGGTCGAAGATCAAATGATTGAAATAGATCAGAAAGCACACTTCCTGAAGCGTGACCAGACCGAACAACATGCGAAACAGCCCCACGCCCGTGGCTGGAACTCGCTTTGAGTAAAGCGTTGCGAATTTGGAAACAAGGGCTCTATACATGTTTGATCGAAACGGCGAAAGAAAAAGATCAGGAATTATAAGGTATTGCAACCTTCCTCCCGAATTTTTGGCAAAAAAAAGGCGGCTACGGATCAATCCGTAGCCGCCTTTTCCAGAAAAGCTTGTTCGTAACCGAACTGTCTTATTCTTCGTCTTTAGGTTCGGCAAACACCCATTTTACGAAAAAATATCCGGCAGCGATAATCACTACCGCGCCGATCATGCCTGAAGGTTCTTTCAGCATTTCTGTTAAGTCTAAGATCGCTCCCATGGGTGCCTCCTACCTAAATAAGTTAATTGTTATAAAATGTGCCAGTTCGTTGGCGGTCGAGCATCATATGTTACTTTAGCTGCTTGCAAAGTCAAGCAATTGGTGGGTGATTGTTAAAGATCGCGGTGCAATTGCCATCCAGAGAGAATATGAGTAGTATGGGCGCGTGTTAATTTCATAACAATAACAATAGTCATAGGGGAGAAATCATGATAGGCGGCATAGTAATGGTTTTAACGGCGATCTGGGTCTACCAGACCATGATGAAAGCCAAAAAGAGCAATGTGCTCATGTGGGTAGCCGCATGCGTGGTGGTGTTTTTCGCGGTCGAATTCGTTGCCCAGATCTTTTGCATTGAAATCATCGACGCATTGGGCGGCAAGGATATAGGCGACAGCTACGATCGCGATTTAGCTAGCGTCAGCGACAGAAGAACCCAGGAAAACCCCGGCGGCTTCTTCGTCAACAGCTTGTGCGAATTATTCCCGTCGGTTGCCGGCGTTCTAGCCGTGGCCGCCATCCGCACGCTAGTCATTTTGAAGGAAGCGCCGACACCGGCCAACCTGTTTAGCGGTATCAAGGAAATGCTCATTAGCATTAAAGACAGCTTTAAAACCTCCAGCAATTAATCGCCGCGCGTAAGCCCTAAAGCCTGAATTTGGGCTTACGCGCCGTCCCACCGGTACTGATCATCCCGTGACTAGCGAGACCACCGTCACGATGGCGAAAACAAACAGTACCGTCGCAATTAGTCCCACGATGATATAAGCCGGTAGCGAACCGTGCTTGAAATCAATTTCCCGGTTCTTGTTGCTTTGTACGCCGATTCCGGCGGCGAGCACGCTTTTGATAACATGTAACATGCTGGGTTTCGACATTTTTCCCCTCGGTGTTTAAAACGGATTCCTTGATGGCATCGCCCACTCCGAGTCGGTAACCACTCTTATTCTTCGGATCGATGAACAGAACACAACCATTACACGAGCTCTTGTCACAACGGATACTGTTTCTGGACGGTGCAATGGGCACCATGATACAGAGCTACAAGCTGAGCGAAAAGGATTATCGTGGCGCGCGTTTTGCCGATTGGCCGGTCGACCTGAAGGGCAACAACGATTTACTGTCGATCACCCAGCCCGACATCATCAAGGCGATACATAAGGCGTATTTGGACGCCGGCACCGATATACTGGAAACCAATACCTTCAATTCCACCCGAATCGCGATGGCCGATTACCGGATGGAAGACCTGGCTTACGAGATCAACGTCGCATCCGCGCGGGTTGCCAAGCAAGCCGCCTTGGAGGCCAGCGCGCTCACCCCGGACAAGCCTCGCTTCGTCGCCGGTGTATTGGGCCCGACCAACCGCACGTCGTCGATGTCGCCCGACGTCAACGATCCCGGCTTCCGCAATACTACCTTCGACGATCTGGTCTCTGCCTACAGCGAAGCGACTGAAGGTCTGATCGATGGCGGTGCCGACATCATCCTGATCGAGACCGTATTCGACACGCTGAATGCCAAGGCCGCGATTTTTGCGGTCGAACAGACTTTCGACAAAATTGGTTACAAATTGCCGGTGATGATTTCCGGCACCATCACAGACGCCTCGGGTCGCACCTTGTCCGGTCAGACTGCGGCGGCGTTTTGGTATTCGCTGAAGCACGTGCAACCGGTCTCGATTGGCTTCAACTGTGCTTTGGGTGCTCAGGAGCTTCGTCAATACATCGAAGAGTTGTCTAACATAGCTGACACTTACGTTTCGGCGCACCCTAATGCCGGCTTGCCTAACGAATTCGGCGAATACGACGAAACGCCGGAAATGATGGCCGCTGAATTGGCCGACTGGGCCGCCAGCGGTTATTTAAACATCATAGGCGGCTGCTGCGGTACCTCGCCGGACACCATTCGCGCCATCGTCGCCGCGTTAGAAAAATATCCGCCGCGTAAGATTCCCGAGTTGGAAAAGCGCTGCCACCTGGCCGGGCTGGAAGCGATGAGCATCGGGCCGGAAACTTTATTCGTTAACGTCGGCGAGCGTACCAACGTTACCGGTTCGGCAATCTTCAAAAAAATGATCATTGAAGAACGCTACGAGGAAGCCTTGGAAGTTGCTAAACAGCAAGTCGAAAACGGCGCGCAAATTATCGACATCAACATGGACGAGGGTATGCTGGATTCGAAAGCCGCGATGGTGCGGTTTTTGAACTTGCTAGCTGCCGAGCCGGACATCGCTAAAGTACCGATCATGCTGGATTCCTCAAAATGGGAGATTCTGGAAGCAGGTCTGAAATGTATTCAGGGTAAAGGCATTGTCAACTCGATTTCCATCAAGGAAGGCGAGGAAGCATTTATCAAGCATGCCAAACTGGTGCGCCGTTACGGGGCCGCCGTGATTGTGATGGCGTTTGACGAACAAGGCCAAGCCGATACGATGGCGCGCAAGGTGGAAATCTGTAGCCGCGCGTATAAGATTTTGACTGAACAAATCGGCTTCCCGCCAGAAGACATCATCTTCGACCCGAATATCTTCGCAGTCGCCACTGGCATCGAAGAGCACAACAACTATGGTGTGGACTTTATCGAAGCTACCCGCATCATCAAACAAACTCTGCCGCATGCTTTGGTTTCCGGCGGCGTTTCTAACGTGTCGTTTTCCTTTCGCGGTAACAACCCGGTGCGGGAAGCGATACACGCGGTGTTCCTCTATCACGCTGTCCACGCCGGTATGGACATGGGTATCGTCAACGCCGGACAGTTGGCTATTTACGCCGATATTCCGGAAGAACTGCGTAACGCCGTCGAAGACGTTATCCTGAATCGCACGCCTGAAGGCACTGAAAAACTACTTGAAATTGCCGAAAAATATCGCGGCAGTGGCCAGGCAGCTAAGGTAGAAACCCTGGAATGGCGCGAATGGCCAGTCAGCAAGCGTTTGGAACACGCGTTGGTCAAAGGTATCGCCGATTACATCGAAGAAGATACCGAAGCAGCAAGGCTAGAAGCCGAAAAACCGCTGCATGTCATCGAAGGGCCGTTGATGGACGGCATGAACGTCGTCGGCGACTTGTTCGGCGAGGGTAAGATGTTCCTACCGCAAGTGGTCAAATCGGCGCGGGTCATGAAAAAAGCCGTAGCCTATCTGATGCCGTTTATGGATGCGGAAGTCGATGGCAGCGAACGGCAAACCAACGGCAAGGTGCTGATGGCCACGGTAAAGGGTGACGTACACGATATTGGCAAAAACATCGTCGCCGTGGTTCTGCAATGTAATAACTACGAAGTTATCGACTTGGGCGTGATGGTGCCCGCTGAAACCATTTTGAAAACCGCGCGTGACGAAAAAGTCGATGTAATTGGTCTCAGTGGTTTGATTACCCCATCGTTGGATGAAATGGTACACGTCGCCAAGGAAATGCAGAGGCAGGGCTTTACAATCCCCTTGATGATAGGCGGCGCCACCACGTCGCGCGCCCACACGGCTGTCAAAATCGAACCCAATTACCAAGCCGCGCCGACCGTTTATGTCACCGATGCTTCGCGCGGTGTCGGCGTCGTTAGTGCGCTGTTAAGCGAAGACTTGCGAGCCGACTTCGTCGAAAAAACCCGCGAAGAATATGCCTTGGTGCGCGAACGCCATAAAGGCCGGCAAGCCAAGAATCCACAGCACGATTTGGCGGGTGCACGGAAAAATCGATTCGATTACGCCGACCACCAGCCGGTTAAGCCTAAATTTTTGGGTACCAAGGTCGTCACTGATTTGCCGCTGGAAACATTGGTTGGCTACATCGACTGGTCGCCATTCTTCCAGACTTGGGAGTTGTCCGGCAGCTACCCGGCCATCCTCAATGACCACGTGGTTGGCGTCGAAGCCGCGAAGTTATTCGAAGATGCGCAAAAAATGTTGCAACAACTGGTCAGCGAGCAATGGCTGACCGCCAAAGCCGTGATCGGTTTCTTTCCCGCCAATAGCGACGGTGACGACATCGTGCTGTATACCGACGACAGCCGTAAAGAGCAACGGGAAGTGTTGCATCATTTGCGGCAGCAAAATGTCAAGGCGCCGGGTCGGCCCAATTACTGTTTGTCCGATTTCATCGCGCCGGTCGGCAGCGGCATTGCCGATTATCTGGGCGGCTTTGCGGTTACCTCAGGTATCGGCATCGAAACTAAGTTGGCTGAATTCGAAAAAGATCACGACGACTACAGCTCCATCATGCTGAAAGCCTTGGCCGACCGTTTGGCCGAAGCCTTTGCGGAATACATGCATCAAACCGTACGCCGCGATTACTGGGGGTATGCCGAAGATGAAAAGTACGACAACCATGCCCTGATCGAAGAAGCCTATCAGGGCATCCGTCCGGCGCCCGGCTATCCGGCTTGCCCCGATCACACCGAAAAGGCCAAATTGTTCGAATTGCTGAACGTCACCGAAAATACCACGATAGCACTGACCGAAAACTTCGCGATGTACCCAACCGCGGCGGTCAGCGGTTGGTATTTCTCGCATCCGCAGTCGCAGTATTTCAATGTCGGCAAAATCGATCGCGACCAACTGGAAGATTATGCGCGGCGCAAAGGCATCAACGTTGAAGTGGCCGAACGTTGGCTGGCGGCACATTTAAACCACTAAGCTTGGCTGAGTTAGAGACCGGCTCTGATTTTCGGTCTTTAACTCGGCGACCCAAGACGACTATGAGCACCCCAAAACGCATCGAACATTTCCTGGAACGCACCATGTACGCCAGCCGCTGGATCATGGCGCCGATTTATTTCGGTATGACGCTGATTCTGGCCGTGTTGGCCGTCAAGTTCTTTCAGGAGCTTTGGCATTTCATCCCGCACGTCATGGACTTGCCGGATACCGAAATCATCCTGAAATTGTTGACCTTCATCGACCTGGCCTTGGTCGGCAGCCTGACCGTGATCGTGATGTTCAGCGGCTATGAAAACTTCGTGTCGCGGATGGACATCGAGTCCGACACCGAAAAGCTGGAGTGGCTGGGCACCCACGACTACGGCTCTTTAAAAACCAAGGTCACCTCGTCCATCGTGGCGATTTCGTCGATTCATCTGCTGAAAATTTTCATGAATCTGCACGCCACCGAAACCGACAAATTGCAGTGGTACGTGATTATCCACCTGACGCTGGTGGTGTCGGCCTTCTTCATGGGCTACCTGGACAAGATTTCCAAGCACTGATGGCGGAATTGATTTTGTACGGCAGCGACGGCTGTCATTTGTGCGAGGACGCTGAAGCGCTGTTGGCTCGGGCCGGCGCGCACTTCGTAAAACAAGAGATACTAAACGACGACGCGGTCTATCAACATTATGCGCTTCGGATTCCGGTACTGCGCGACCCGGCCGACGGTACGGAACTGAACTGGCCGTTCGACGCAGAGCAGGTCGCCGCGTTCTTGGCCGAACGCTAACCGCCTCCGCGACCCCGCTTATGCGCCGCCGGCCGCCCGGCGAGCTTCGGCTTTAAACAACTGCTCGAATTCGTACTCGCAACCGCCACAACCGGATGCGGCGCCGGTGATACGAGACACTCGCTCGGGATCGCTTATGCCTTCGGCGATCAGTTGTTCGATCTGGCGGCGAGTGGTACCGCTACAAAAACAAAGGACGTCGTCCTGGTCTAGGCTCATGCTGAATGTTCCGAGGCTATGATGTTGATATATCGGCAAGCGAGGTTTGTTGGCCGTCAAGCGCGACCGCCTCCTATATTACCGAATCGCGGCTACCGCCGCTGTGAGGTTTTGGGGTGTTTGCAAAAGTTGGTGGGGAGTTTTGCTCGCTCTCTCGGCCAAAAGCGGACGGCCCTTTAATTTTTGATGTCCGGTTAAGTGCTTTTATCAGATGTAGGGCGGGCAAATTTGCCCACCATTGCAACCCACGTGGGCACAAAAACCGTGCCCACCGGGCTTAGCGATAGCGAAGTCAGCTGGAGCTTTGAGTTGGACGAAGCCGCTAACGCGGAGAATATCCTGGGCGGAACCCCGCGTAGGGCGCATTAGCGGTAGCGTAATGCGCCGAATGGTTTAAGGCCAACATGCGGCGCAATACGGCTACGCCTATTGACGCCCTACGATTGCACCTTACGGCCTTTTCACCGACATAGTAACGCGCCATGCCCGGCACACACGTAGAAGTGAGCGGCCTGCGCGGCTTTTCGCGCAGGTCCGCTCGAATGATGGGTTGGTCGGCTGGTTATATGCCCTCGTGGGTGGGCGGTGGCCCGGACTCAATCGCCGTTTTGTTGAACACAACTAGATTGGTATCCGGTATTACTGCGTCGACGGGCGCACGAACCGATGAATAGACGATCCCATCAAAGCCCGCCGACGCGGCCGCGATTGCTAGTTGCTGAGTATGCCGCTTACTCTCATCTCGATTCGCGACGACGGTCCAGATCGCCTCCCCTGCATCGGCGCTCACGAAGCTAAAGAACAAGGAACGATTCGAAGAAAGGTCAAGCACCACAGCATGTAACGCTAAATGGAAGTTGAGCGGGTAGCCATGCCAGCCGGGGGTAGGATTGCCACCTCCGTACTGCAGAAAGTCTTCGAGGGACAGTTCTGGATTCTCGGAGAACTGCTCAATCGTTTCGCAGCAGTTGATTGCGAAGTCATTCGAGAAATACGCAACGTTGGCTTCTGCGCCTAAGGAAAAACGCGAGTGTGGGCTAGGATAAAAAAGTTCCCGTTCGTAAGGAATCTCCGGAGCTCCCTTTCTTGGTACTTGAATCCTGCGACCATCATTAGAGCCGTTCACTCGATAGTATTTGTTATGCCACCAGATCAACTCGCGCCATCGGCCGTCCGAAGCTGAAGATAGGACAAGCCTTGTCCAGTCCTTCTGACGTATTCCGTTCAACGCTGTCGCAATCGTAGCTTCGACACTTCCGATCATTTCTGTCACACTGCAACCCAACACTGAGCTAAGGGGCGCGCAGCGAAGCGGAGCGTCCCTTTGAGCGCCGTGTTATGCGTACCCACGACAGGCTTTCCAGAAAGTATAATCAGACACAGTTGGTCTTTGCCCCCAGCCAGAGTTGTCTAAAAACCTAGAGAATTTAAATGGTGTTATCGACGGCAGTGGATCAACTTTTGCGGCCTCGACTACTTGCCGAAGCATACGAAAGGAACCATCGTCGTCCGGGGCGCCCCAAAAGTTTCCCCATAGGATTTCCACAACACCAGACACAATATCGCGGAAACTCTGTTCGGAAACTCCTTTTGCTTCGAGATTAGAGAGAACTTCCTTGTGAATTTCATCACCAAGCCCGTAATTCACCAAATGGGGTCGTGAGTTTTCCCAAGGGTTGAATTCGTCCGGCCCATTTATCGCTGGCCATTGCCATAGGTACTCTACGAACTGCTCAATCTCAGTATGTACGATACCTTTCTGTACACAGAAACGTTCGAAGATCATTAGCGCAAGGAGAAGACGCGCTGTCAGCGACAAACTGCGGCACTCCTCTAAGAAATCTTCTTGTCTATTAGTACGCATAACGTGGAGCTAAGGGGCGCGTAGCGAAGCGGAGCGTCCCTTTGAGCGCAGGGTTATGCATTTGTTTTCTTCGCACGATTTGCTGACACTTCAAGTTCAAGAATTTGGGTAATATTCCCTCGGCCGACGATACGTGCGCCTTCTCTAATTTCAAACTTCATGTTGGGATAAAGTTTCCCCCAATGTTCTGCAGGGCTGAGGAAACCCAAATAGGCCCTGACGGTATCACCAGGATTGACTTGATTGACATCAGGGTAAACATGCCTAGCATCCCAATCGTGCCCCTCATAATAAAACTGAGGTCGATAGTCGTTAAAGGCGGGAGTACTTCGCCCTCCTTCTTCGGGCTTAAGGAAGTAAATTTCGACCTCAATATCGTGCGGGATTCTCATCGCGTATCAGATGCATAACAAGGAATTAAATAGTTTCCGTATATCTACAGAAAAACGATCTTCGGCACGATAATTTATTGATTAGAATACGATCTTCCTTTCTATATATCATTCGACGATGAAATAATGACTAGCAACGACCAAACTGCCGTCATTGAATCAGATCAACCGATAGTCCGCAACGGATCGCAAGCCACCCGCTAAAATTCCGTACCGCAGTGTGCTGAATCATAGCGCATCGAAAAATATCCGCGTGAGCACACTAGCGGCCTTACCGTGCTGTATCCGGTGTATAGGTTACCTTATCCAACGCTCAAGCAGCGTGCGCATCGGCTATGGCATTAGCCGCTCAGGTTACGTTAGCTACCTGGTCAACGAATCCGCGCGCGTTTCAAAGCGGCTGGCGGTAACCCGGCCGGGAAGGCCGTCCCGGAACGGTTTTTACGCGTGTTTCCAACGTTGGGGGAAAACCGCTGTAGGCCACGGCTGGCAAGGCTTCCGGCGATTCGGGTTTCACGGAGCAGTAGAAACACGACACGGAAGGTTGGAAGGACGTCACGGAACGTTGGAAGGACGTCACGGAAGCCTGGAAGCACGTCGCGGAACGTTGGAAGGACGTCACTGAAGCTTGGAAACACGACACGGAAAGGCCGATGACCTCGGGCCGGCCTTGCCGGGGGGCGAGATTGGCGTAGGCGGGGCGAGTATTTCGCGGTCCGATGGGTTGCCGGCGGCCGGTTCGGGCTAAACCGGCTCGGCAGAAAGGGCAGGAAAATTGAAATTCGGCGGTTTTCAGTTCAAGCCGACTTTGCAAATCGCCGCTTTTACCGCGTGATCCTAAAAAGGGTAGTTTGCGTGTATTGCGGGCCGTTCGTGCTGAGTCCTTCGGCTGCGCTCATGAGAGCCCTGTCGAAGCATGATGTACGGCTCGCAATACACTCGCCAAACGGGTGAATGAAAAATCCCGCACGCCGTTCGACAAACTCAGGACGAACGGGATTTTTCATCGCCAAACTGCACTTTTTAGGGTGATGGATCGAGGTCGCCCGCGCCGGCTTATAAAAACAAGCCGTCGATCGGCGACGAGGCCGAGGCGAAACGCTTGCGCGGCATGCGGCCGGCCAAGAAGGCTTCGCGGCCGGCCTCGATGCCTTTTTTCATCGCCGAGGCCATCAGCACCGGGTTTTTCGCGGCGGCGATCGCGGTGTTCATTAATACGCCGTCGCAACCCAATTCCATCGCGATGGCCGCATCGGAAGCGGTGCCGACGCCGGCATCGACCAAAATTGGCACCTTGGCGTTTTCAACGATGGTCAGGATATTGTAGGGATTGCGGATGCCCAGGCCGGAACCGATCGGCGCGGCCAACGGCATTACCGCGACGCAGCCGATGTCTTCCAGGCGCTTGGCGGCAATCGGATCGTCGTTGGTATACACCATCACGTCGAAGCCGTCCTTGACCAGCAATTCGGCGGCGACGAAGGTTTCGGCGACATCGGGAAACAAGGTCAGTTGATCGGCCAGCACTTCCAGCTTGACCAACTTATGACCGCCCAACAGCTCGCGGGCCAGACGGCAGGTGCGTACCGCGTCGTCGGCGGTATAGCAGCCGGCGGTGTTGGGTAATATCGTGTATTTGTCCGGCGAAATCACGTCCAGCAGATTCGGTTCGCCGGGGTTTTGGCCGATGTTGGTACGGCGAATCGCCACGGTGACGATTTCGGCGCCACTGGCCGCAATCGCATCGCGGGTTTCGTCCAGATCCCGGTATTTGCCGGTGCCGACCAACAGCCTGGAGCGGTATTGCTTGCCGGCCAGCGTGAAATAATCGTCCTGGCCGCCGCCAATGGCGTGGACGATTTCCAGGCGGTCGCCGTCCTTCAAAGCATGTTGGCCGTGCTGGGTAAACGGCAGGATTTCCAGATTCAATTCGACGGCAATGCGTTTGCCGGTCAGGCCCAAATCGGCGATGACGTCGGCGACCGAGGTATTGTCGGCCACTTCGCGGCTGTCGCCGTTGACTTGTATTTTCATGCGTTAAACCTTCGATGTAGTCGCGGCGCGGCGGCGTTCGACGGCGCCGGCCAGATCGTTAAGTAATTTGACGGTATCGTCCCAACCCAGGCAGGGGTCGGTAATGCTTTGGCCGAACACCAGCGCCTTGCCGTCTTCGACATCCTGACGGCCTTCGACCAGATGGCTTTCCGCCATGATGCCGACGATGCGGCGATCGCCCTGGCGGATTTGGCCGGCCACGTCCTGCGCCACCAACATTTGCCGTTCGTATTTCTTCTGGCAGTTGGCGTGGCTGAAATCGATCATGATATTGGGGCGCAGGCCGGCGTCTTCCAGACCTTCGGCGACTTGCTGGACGCTAACTTCGTCGTAGTTGGGACGATTATTGCCGCCGCGCAGGATGATGTGGGCGTCTTCGTTGCCGCGGGTCGAAAAAATCGCCGAACGGCCTTCCTTGGTCAGCGACAGGAAGTGGTGCGGACTCATGGCCGCGTTGATCGCGTCGATGGCGATTTTGACGCCGCCGTCGGTGGCGTTCTTGAAGCCGACCGGACAAGACAATCCGGAAGCCAGCTCCCGGTGTACCTGACTTTCGGTGGTGCGGGCGCCGATCGCGCCCCAGGAGATAAGGTCGGACACGTACTGCGGCGTAATCAAGTCCAGGTATTCGGTCGCGGCCGGCACGCCCAGATTGTTGACGTCGGACAACACTTTGCGCGCCATCCGCAAGCCTTTGTTGATGTTGAAGCTGCTGTTCAAATCCGGGTCGTTGATCAAACCCTTCCAGCCCACCGTGGTACGCGGCTTTTCGAAGTAGACCCGCATCACGATCACCAGGTCTCGCTCCAGGCGCTCGATTTCCAGTTTCAGACGCCGGGCGTATTCCACCGCCGCTTCCGGATCGTGTATCGAACAAGGGCCGATGACGACCAACAGCCGGTCGTCGTTGCCGTACAAAATGTCGTGAATCGCCGCGCGAGTCTTCAGAATATTGGCGGCGGCGAATTCGGTCATCGGGATCTCTTCATGAACCTGAATCGGCGCTACGACATCCTTGGTGTCGCAAATTCTTAAATCGTCGGTGTTATAGTGAGTAGGCATAAGCGTGGCCGAAGGCTCGATGAATGAACGAAAACCGCTATTTTAACCTTTGCGCCGCCTGTGATACAAAGTAATGCTAAGCCTGTAACGGAAATCGACCTGACCATGGAAAATCGTATCGTTAAGCGCTGCATGACCGTCTGCCTGGCGCAATCGTTCCGTTTTGCCGATCTGCGCGAAAAACTGCTCGACACCCGGCGCACTCAAGTATTTCGGAACGCGCTGATCGTGGATTACAAAACCGGTTGCGCGGTGGTATTTTCCTACGGCGTCGTGGTTTACTGGAACGTCGCTCTGGACGAGCGCCACGGCTTGCAGGAGTTGTTGCTCGAATATGCGACGACGCCGGCCGACGAACCGCCGGAAGACAATTTCAGCTACGAAACCGACTGTGAGCAGGATCGTTTTCAACACGATCATATCGAATTGCAATCCGGCGACTTCCTGGTCTTGTTGGCCTTGTCGCACGCGATGGCCCAGTCGATCAAACTGGCGGCCTTCGAAGGCCACGCCATCGACACAATCCGCGCGACCGCTCACCTGCCCCGATCGCTGGCTCGCGAAGGCAAAATCAAGCTCAATCGCCAGGCGATGGCAATGATCCGCGGCCAGTTGTTCCTAACCAAGAGCGACATCATCCTGAACTACGATTTGCTCGATACCCCGGAATTCTTCTGGGAACACCCTGAATATCAGAGCATGTATTCGATGGCCGCCAATTATCTGGAAATCGCGCCGCGCACCGAGGTGCTGTCGAAAAAACTGGAAACGATACACGAACTGCTGGAGATGCTGGCCGACGAACAAAAGCACCAGCATTCCTCGGCGCTGGAATGGATCATCATCTGGCTGATCGCGGTCGAGATTGTGATGTCGATCGTGGACAGGCTGCTTTAAACGAGGATTTCCCGGCCTCCCCACTCGGAACGCTCGCCGCCGCCGGGTAAAGCGGGCCGCATCCAGCACTGAACTATCTCTCACTATTCGACTAAAGCGCTACGCTCGTCTCCTGACTAGCGCACCAACATTCGGCTGCGTTTTCTCAAGTCCTCGCTCTTGCTGCCATTAATTGGCTTGAGTTTTTTGGGGCGGCAAACACCGCGCGGTAACGGCCCCGTTAAACCGAGATTGCCTTGGATTGATATTGGTAACGATAGATCGCCGGCACAATTTGCCGATTGCCGACCAAGCGATTTTAATAAAATTCTAATAGAGTTTTAAGCTTGAATTTATTCTACCGGCTTACTGTGCCAAGCCTGAACCAGAATTAATTAAATGGGATAATGGGGCGGAGTATTTTCGAAGTTATTCGACACCGAACCACTCAAATTAAAATTCCGCGCCTTTCAATTCCCGGCAAAGCCCAATTCGTGCCGAGCCACCAATCCGCCGCCAGCCAATTAGAAATAACCAATATAAATCAGCTATATAGAGTTTTTAGCCAGCACAAGCATTCAAGCCAACCCTGTCAATAGGAAAAAATCCCGGTTTTAATTTGGATTTAATCCCGCATTAACAAAACATTCATTCCAGCTCGATATTCTGAATATGCCCGATCGTTTTCCGATATCGGCGCATTCACGCCTAAACACTAGGTTTGTTTTCTCACAAATTCGAAGGGACTCGACGTCATCAGTTATCGAAACGAATTTCGATATTCATTTCTCGCGATTTTCCGCTGATTTCGTTATTGCCTTTTCGACCGTTAAACCATTAGAAGGAGGCCATTCAATGACCACTGACAACCCGCTTTGTCGTAATTCAAAGCTCAGCCGAAATCGGCGAACGACGCCGATCACCGCCCTGCTGTTTGGGGCCGGACTGTTGGCCGCGCAAACCACGTCGGCGCAAACCGGCGCCGGCGCCGAGTGGACCACCGCCGGCGGCACGCCGGAAGGCATACGCTATAGCGAGCTGACCGACATTACCCCTGCCAACGCCCCGAAATTAAAAGAAGAATTTGCCTTTAAAACCGGCACTCACGGCAGCCACATGGGCGAACCATTGGTGGTCGGTAAAACGCTGTACGTCGTCACACCGTTTCCCAACAAATTGATCGCGTACGATCTCACCACCGGCAAACCCAAATGGGCCTACGCCCCAAACATCAGCGAATACGCCAAGGGCGCCAATTGCTGCGGCGGCATCAATCGCGGCGCGGCCTATGCCGACGGTAAAATCGTCTTCAACCTGCTCGATAACACCACCGTGGCGGTCGACGCGATCACCGGCAAGGAAGTCTGGCGCAATCGTTTGGCCGATCCGCATACCGGCGTGACGATGACCGTCGCGCCCATCATTGCCAAAGGCAAGGTGATTACGGCGTCTTCCAGCGGCGAGATGGGCGTGCGCGGCTGGATTCAGGCGCTCGATCTGAAAACCGGCAAAGCCTTATGGCGCGCCTATAACACGGGTCCCGACAAGGACGTGCTGATCGGCCAAAACTTCCGCGACAATTCGGTCTATTACAAGGGTCAAGTCGACCAGGGCGCGACCAGTTGGCCCAACCAGCGCGCCTATCTATTGGGCGGTAGCGCCGCCTGGGGTTATTTGACCTACGATCCCGAGCTGGACTTGCTGTTCTACGGCACCAGCCAGCCGGGCGTGTGGAACGCCGATATGCGCTGCGACCAAACCGCGTATGCCAAGGACCCGCAAAAGTGCGCCAATAAATGGGGCGCATCGGTTTTCGCCAGAAAACCGGATACCGGCGAAGCGGTCTGGGCCTACCAGTTTACCCCACACGACAGTTGGGACTACGACGCCGCCAGCGAGGCCATCGCGGTCAATCAAACCGTCACGGTCGGCGGCGTTCGCCATGAAAAATTGCTGGTGCATTTCAACAAGAACGGTTTTGCCTACACCTTTGACCGGGCCACCGGCGAAGTGCTGCTGGCGCCGCAATTCGTGGATGAAGTCAACTGGGCCAACGAAGTGGATACCGCGACAGGCCTGCCGGACGTCAACGAAGATATGCGCGTCCACCAAGGCGTGCTGACCGAGAAGATCTGTCCGTCGGTGCTCGGCGGCAAGGGTTGGGAACCGGCTTCGTTTTCGCCGAAAACCGGATTGTTCTACGCGCCGACCTTCAATCTGTGCAGCAATTTAGAGGCATTGAAGGCCGAATTCATCTCCGGCGCGCCTTATATGGGGACCGATTACAGCATCGGGCCGGCGTCGGACACCAGTTACGCCAGCGAGCTGATCGCCTGGGACGCCACCAAGGGCGAGAAGCTTTGGGGCGTCAAGGAGCAAGCCTGGATCTACGCGGGGACATTGACGACGGCCGGCGGCGTGGTGTTTTACTCGACCAAGGCGCCCGCGTTGAAAGCCGTCGACGCCAAGACCGGCGCACCGTTGTTTAACACCGCGCTGCAATGCAATACGGTCGGCAACCCGATCAGTTTTGCCGGCGCGGACGGCAAGCAACGTATCGCGGTATTCAGCGACGACAAGTGCGCGGCCAACTCCGGCGGCGAACACCCCACCGGTAACGGCGGTTGGGTTCACGTTTACAAACTGCCCTGATGTCCTTCATCGGTACGGAGAAAGCTGCCATGCACCCACCTTCCAGTCGCAATGCCGCGATCGCTTTGTTGACGGCGCTATTCAGTCTAGCCGCGCCAGCCTCGGCCGAAACCGAGCTGCGGGTGTGCGCGGACCCGGACAATCTGCCGTTTTCCAATCGCAATCAAGAGGGATTCGAAAACAAGATCGCCGCGTTGTTAGCCGACGATCTGCCGGCCAAGCTGAGCTTTTACTGGCAAAAGCAACGCCAGGGTTTCATACGGGAAACCTTGGGTGCCGGTCATTGCGATGTCGTGATGGGCGTGCCCCACGGTTACGAACGGGTGCGCGCCACCCCGCCGTATTATCGTTCGGGCTACGCCTTCGTGACGCCTGCCGGCCGGCATTTGGACATCTCGTCGTTCGACGATCCGCGCTTGCGCGATCTGAAAATCGGTCTGCATGCGATCGGCAACGACGGTGCCAATTCGCCGCCGGCGCACGCGCTGGCTAGCCGAGGCATCGTCGAAAACATCGTCGGCTATTCGATGTGGGGCGAGGAGAGCCAGGCAAACCCGCAGGGCGAAATCGTGAGCGCCGTCGCCAACGGCGAGATCGATCTGGCCGTGGTTTGGGGGCCGATTGCCGGTTATTTCGCCAAGCCTTACGGCAACGCAATCCAGGTCGCGCCGGTACCGGCCGATTCCGCTAGTCCGGAAATGCCGTTTGCGTTCGACATCGCGCTGGGAGTCCGCAAAGACGACCAGGCCCTGGCCGATCGTTTAGCGGCCAGCCTGACCAGAAAGCGGCCGGAGATCCAAGCGATTCTGGCGGCTTACCGCGTACCGATCATCCAACCTATCGTCGGCTCAACGCCATCCGCGACGGATAGCGTGGCCGCTAACCATTGATATAAGAGGTAAATCAATCATGCGAGTTTTACAGACACTCAGTTGCGCCGCCTTGGGCTTGATGCTCATCGTCGGCGGCATCGGCGCCGCGCGAGCGGATCGACCCAAGACGGGCGGCAGCTATTCGGAAACGGCTTCCAGCCGGACCGGCACCGGTGGCGGAACCACCGTGGCGGCCGATCCGAAATTGACCACCCCGCCGCAATGCGTCACGCCGACTCAGGACGCCGCCGGCGAAGGTCGTCGGGCCTTCATGCGGATGAATTGCTACAGCTGCCACGGCATGGGCGGTCACGGCGGCGCGATGGGCCCGAGCTTGGTCGGGGAAGCCGACGAAACCGCCGAGGCGGTAACGCAAGGCGAAGGCGAGGGCATGCCGTCGTTCAAAAACAACTTGTGCCCCAACGATCTCGCCAACCTGACGGCCTATCTACGCTTATTGGGAACCGGATCGGAGCCAACCTTCGTCAATTGGTGGGAAGCGCATCCCAGCCGATAGACGAACGCCGAACCGACCAAATCGGCCGGTTCGGCGTCGCATCGAGTATTTAACAAGCAAACTCATTAGGAGATCATCGACATGAAATGGGAAACCCCACGTTATCAAGACTTGCGCTTCGGCTTCGAAGTCACGATGTACATTTACAACCGTTAGACGCTTTCTAAGCGAGCCCGAGCTGTCGGCCCACAACCGGCGGCTCGACTTTTCGAATCCCGCCAACCGAATTTTGGGGCGGCCACGATACCCAAAACCGGTTTCCGGCCAAACCGGCGTTATACCGAACTCGGCCGGCCTTGCCCGCCGCCGCGATTCCCCGACGGATCGGGCAGTTATTGTCCGTTTAATTTCTGCATACCTGTCCAGTTTCTACACTATTTCGCCGAGCCGATTCGCTACAAATGGCGACCCATTTTGCCGGGCGAAATTTTTGTTGCCAACGCCAAGCCTTGCAGCTCGCGGCGCGGCAGGCTCGTTAGGCAAAACAGGCACGGCATTTGCCTTGGGCTGAGGCAAATCTGACTTTTGCTTAGGGACCTACATGGATTTTCCAATATTTCATATCGACTTCATCGGAAACCGCCTGCTGATCGCGGTCGATGCGATTCTGCACGTACTGATTAATCATGCCTTCGCGATCGGCGCCCTGCCTATCGTGGTTCTGCTGGAATACACCGGTATTCGTCACGGCGATCCGCGCTGGGACACGTTGGCCTACCGCTTGTTGAAAGTGGTGTTCATCGTGACAACCACGGTCGGCGCGTTGACCGGCGTCGGCATCTGGTTTTCGGCGGCCTTGGTCAATCCGGCGGCCATCGGTAGTTTGATTCGGGTGTTTTTCTGGGGCTGGTTCGTCGAATGGATCGTATTCGTTAGCGAAGTCTCGCTGATCATGCTGTATTTCCTGAGCTGGCCGAACTCGACCGAATCGGCGCTAGCCAAACGCCGCCATATGCGCTTTGGCGTGATGTTGGCGGCGTTTTCGTGGATTACGATGGCCATCATCGTCGCGATACTCGGATTCATGATGGACCCCGGCGACTGGCACGAACGGCAGTCCTTGTGGGCCGGCCTGTTCAATCCGATGTACTTGCCGCAATTGGCCTTTAGAACCTCGTTGGCCATGGTCATGGGCGGCATGACGATGATGGCGTTCGGCTATTGGTTTACCGACCACGACACGGCTTTTCGAGAGGGCTTGGCGCGCACGATATGCGTTTGGACCGCATTGTGGACCGGTCTGCTGGCGATAGCCGCATGGTGGTATTCCAGCGTGGTGCCGGCGCACATGCTGGCCAATATCCCGGTCGCGATCACCACCCAGGCCTATACCGACTGGCTCGCCAATTTCAAATGGGTGCTGATCGCCGGCCTGCTGTTCGTCGGCTGGGTGCTGGCGGATAGCCTGCGCCGTCCCGGCCGTTTGCACGGCGGTCAGTATGTGGCGGCGGCGCTGGTGTTGTGCGTGATGCTGGGACAGTTCGAGCGGGTCCGCGAGTTCATCCGCAAGCCTTTCATCATCGGTAACTACATGTACGCCAACGGCATACGGGTCGCCGATTACCCCTTGCTGCGGCGCGACGGCATTCTGAAGCACGCGGTTTACGCCGGCGTGCGCGACATACGCTCCGACAACCAAACCATCGCCGGCCGCGAAGTGTTTCAACTGACTTGTACCCGCTGCCACACCGTCAAGGGTGTCAACGGCATCCGCGCCCAGTTGGTCAGGATGTACGGCGACCAGCGCTGGAACGCCGACGTGATAGCGGCCTATCTGGAAAACATGCACGGCGCCCGCTATTTCATGCCGCCGTTCCCAGGCAACCAAGAAGAACTGACCGCGCTGGCGGTTTATTTGGCTTCGCTGCAAAACCGCGCCCAGTCGTATGAAGGCGTTCAGGTCACCGGCATTCCCAAGCCCGATCACGTGGCCGCTTCGACGCACTACGGCAGCATCCCCGATCTTACTCATCCATAATCAGGAAACCCGACATGAATGTTCCAGTACCTCGCGACATCCCGCTTCCGCTGCCGGCGCCGGAGGGATTGCTCGAAGTCTTGTTGATCGTCTCGTTCATCGTGCATATTGTGTTCGTGCATATGATGCTGGGTGGATCGCTGTTTAGCCTGTTCTGCCAGATCAAGGGCCTGAAGCAGATCGAATACGAGCGATTGGCCTATAAAATCGCCCAGGCGGTCACCGTCAACAAAAGTCTGGCGGTGGTGATGGGCGTCGCTCCGCTGTTGATCATCAACACGCTGTACGCGCCGCAGTTTTACGCGTCCAGCGCCTTGATCGGCGGCGCCTGGATGGCCGTAATCCCACTGGTGGCGGTCGCTTTTCTGCTGGCCTACGCGCATAAGTTTTGGTGGGATCGCTTCGTCAACATTCCGGAATTGCATATCGGCATCGCCGCGCTGGAATCGGCACTGTTCCTGTTTATTCCGCTGATCTACATGACCAACGTCAATCTGATGTTGTTTCCGGAATATTGGCCGGAGGTGAAAGGCTTTTTCTCGGCAGTGTTGTTGCCGAACGTGTTGCAGCGTTACTTGCACTTCGTTTCGGCGGCGATTTTATTCAGCGCGCTGTTTTTCGCGTGGTGGAGCGGCCGGCCGGCATTTCAAGCCGAGGTCAAACTCAGCCAACCGTTGCTGCAATCGGTACGCCGCTTTTTCTACGCCTTTGCGTTTGGCGCGACCATCTTTCAGATATTGTCAGGGTTGGTGGTCTTCGTCAGTCTGCCGGCCCAGGGCATGAGCTGGGGCGTCACCTTGTTGTTGTTCGCCGGCGGCGGTTTCGGTGTTCCGGCGCTGTACTGGATGTGGGGCAATCTGGTGAACCCAGACAACTCGCTGGACAGGCATTTCAGCAGAATCATAGTTCTGTTCGCCTGCACGATCTTGGCAATGGCCGTGGCCCGCCACCAGTATCGAGAACACGCGTTGAAAGACCATAAAGCCGCGATCGCCCAGAAAACCGCCAACTATCTGGCTGCGGCGGCCGACGCCAGGCAAGAGGCGGAATCGGCCGCATTGGTGCAACAAAGCGAACCGGTCGATCTCGGCGAACAAGCGTTTCAGCGCAATTGCGCGGCTTGCCACCATATTAATCTGCCGACGGTCGGCCCGGACATGGGGGAAATCCGCCGAATTTACGCCGGAGACGCCAAGGGCCTGATCCGCTGGACCCAAAATCCCGGCAAGAAGCGCGAGAACAGCATGCAAATGCCCGGTTTTCCGCATCTGAGCGAAACCGAACTGCAGGCCATCGCCGACTACATGTTGCGCTAAGTTTTAACCTCTCACGAGACAAACCGTCATGACGAAAATCACTCATCTTTGCGTCGGGGAAGCCTTAGTCGGCGACGGCAACGAGATTGCTCATATCGACCTGATCCTGGGGCCGCGCGGCTCCGCCGCCGAAACCGCGTTCGCACTGGCATTGACCAACAACAAGGAGGGCTTTTCGACGCTGTTGGCCGTCGTCGCGCCGAATTTGATGGTCAAGCCGGCCACGATCCTGTTCAACAAAGTCACGATCAAGGGCGCCAGGCAGGCCGTGCAAATGTTCGGTCCTGCCCAGCGCGGCGTGGCAATGGCCGTGGCCGATTCGGTTGAAAACGGCACGATCCCACTCGAGCAGGCCGACGATTTGTTCATCTCGGTCGGCGTGTTCATCCATTGGGCCGCAGAGGACGACAACAAAATCGAACGCTACAACTACCAAGCAACCAAATTGGCTATCGAACGGGCGGTTTCCCACCGACCCGGCGCGGCCGAAGTGATTGGGGCCAAGGCCGGTGCCAAGCACCCCTATGCCGCGAAATGAGTCTGCCGGCGCCGGCGGGTCCGGCATCGGCAACGGGCAAGGATGCACACACGAGAGATCCCGGATGGATTTATCCAGCGTTCGCCGAGGCAAACGCATTGACTGAAAAGGAGTTATCCAATGACGCAATTGACGACTGTATCGCAATCCCAAAATATTCAGGCAGCCAAGAAAAACAAACGGCAAGCCAAACCGGAATCCGATTTTATCGAGCTGTTTCCGCTGCCAAAATATTTTCAGACCCACTTCCAGCACATACACGAAAACAACCAATCCCTGCATCAGGAAATTCGCGCGCTGAACCGGCATTTGGCGCGACTGGAAGCCAAAATGGATCTGGCCTTGCAAACCGGCTGGGAAACGCGTTGCGAAAACTGTCCCAAGCGTAATTAAAGCGAGACCATAGCGCGGGGCGCGGGGTTTTACCCAAAGCCGCCGGCGCCTTCGGTCCTCTTCCCGAATAGATGCGTCCGCCGGCTTGTCGGCGGGCACGGGATTTTGCACGTCCGTGTAAACCGCCAGCCTAAGCCCACGGGCACTCCTGAACGGAATCGGTTCGGTTTCCACGACGCGCTTGATTGCGGGCGTGCCAGTTCAAGGCAAGCCTCTTCGAGCGCTGACAGGCTATCGAGACGACTCAGGCGGTCGCGCGTCGGCCGGGCTATCGATGGTGCCGCTCAGCGTGTTCAGAAAGGCGGCCAGTTGGCGTATTTCGGCAGGCTTCAGATGCAAGCGTTTGATTTCGCTGCGCCCCGCCGGGGCGGCGGGCGCCCGGTTATAGTGGCCGATCACCGCTTCCAGGCTGGCGAATTGTCCGGCATGCATATAGGGCGGACGCTGCGCGACGTTGCGCAAACTGGGCGGCTTATAGGCCCGCAACAGGCGTCGCTCACCCTTGTTGATGAAGTTCAACTCCCGGCATTGTTCCGGACTGGCATCGCTGTAACCGCCGAGGCAATTGAATTCGTCGGCGACGACCTGTTCCGCGCCGGCCAGGCGCCCCAAATCCTTGGGCAAACCGGGGCGGGCCGGCACGCCGGTATTGTGAAAATCCAAATCGGTGAACAATGGCCCGCGATGACATTCGGCACAATGGGCCTTGCCGATGAACAGTTTCAGTCCGGCGATCTCTTCCGAGCTCAACGAGTTTTCCGGCGTGGCCGGAGCCTGTTCCCCCAAGGCCCGCACATAGGCGTCGAACCGGCTTTCGTTCCACGCGATGCGCCGCTCGAAAGCCGCGATGGCTTTGCCGACATTAGCAAAAACCCGATTGACTGCGTCGCGCGCCGAATCGTCAAGCCCGATCCAAGCACGCCGAGCTCGCTTGTCGCCCAGCGGACCGGCGTTATCCGGCAGCGCCGACAGATCGGGCGGCTCTCCGAACACAGCGCGATATTCGCACCGGTAATGCGCCAACACCCATTTGGCGCAACCGCCGCGGGTCAGATTGTGTTCGTTGGGGTTTTCCAGCGGACCGAGCGCCTGCGCCCATTGGCTGTCCTTGCGACCGTCCCAAAACAGCCACGGGCTGTAAGCCATGCCCGCTAGCGGCATCGCGCGACGGTTGGTTCGGCCGACGCCTTTCGCCAGGTCTCGCCCGTCCTGGAAATCCCGGTCCGGATCGTGACAACTGGCGCAAGCGACTTTGCCGTTCGAACTGAGCCCTTGGTCGAAAAACCAGCGCCGCCCCAACACCGCGGCCGCCGGGTCGTCGGCGAAGCGGTTGGACGGATCGGCCGGCAACGGCGGCAGACTGGACAGCGCTAGCGAGCGCAGCGTGGTCAGTTCGCTATCGGACCATAGTCCGGAATCGATCGCCCCAGCATTGGTCGCGCTCAACACCAGGAGCAGAGTCCAACCGCCCGCCAAGCGCTTGGCCGAACAAGTCTGCCGTTGCCGGGTAAGCGGTTCGTTTCTAGGAATGTCTACGGCACCGGGCTTATCGTCCCGGCCGATCGCTGGGGCGAGCTCGGGTTTGAACGGGGCGCTCATTTGACCGGGACCTCGAAGATCACCCAGTCGCGCCGGTTCTTACGCCAAAAATCGAAGCGTACCCACCAAACGCCGCTCATTTGAAATTTCATGCCGGCGATTCGGTAGTCGCCGTTGCCGAGGTACGCAGTCGCCCTGGGTTGAGTCGGCAGGCCGTGCGCATGTCCCGGCATGTGGGCGGAAACGGTGATGATCAGGTTATCCGCCGGACGTCGGTCAGCGGTCTCCACATGCAATAGCCACTCGTGTATCAAATCGGTTGTCAGTTCCGGGGCCAAGCTTTGCCAACTCACCCGGTACAGGCCTTTGTCGCTGATGTGGGCGTCGGTCGCCGAAGAGGGGGAAATGCTTAGGGCCAAGACCATGCCCAACGCGATACGCAGGTATCTCAAGTTATCCATTAGTGGCGCAAGTGTTCGAATTGCAGGCAGATGAACAATGTCTATGTTCGATTTCTAAACAATGGCACTCGTCCAACGCGCTCGATCCGGCGGTTTCCGCGAGTGTCCGGACTACTTAGAAATTTCCGTGCCAGCTTGCAATCAAACGGATTTTGTCACTGCTCAGCGATCTGCCCCCTCTTTGAAAATGAGGGATAGCGGATTATTTAAATATATTCCCCTCACTCTCTCGTTTTAAAAGGCGAAACTTGGATTAAGGCCACGTGTTATCCAGGCTAAATCATTACATCTAAACCTTAATTAAGCTTTGCGCGGTAAATTCTTGCAAACGTTGCCAGCGAATTTGTAAGTCATCTATTTCCAATAAAGATTGCTTCAAATGCGATGGCAGAGGTGCGTACATGGCAAAATAATTCATCGCTAGTTCCGGGTGGTCGTAAAGTTCCACCTCGGAACAGCTGACAACGCCACTTTGGATCAAACTTTTCAAAACGGCCGCCCAAATAGGTAGAACTTCCCCGTTGCAAACGTTTACTTCCTCTAAATTGCCCGTTTTGGCAAGCCACAGTCCATCGGCTTGTTGATGAATTTCATCCAGACTTTGGCGTTGCTCGCCCCGTAAAGAGATAGACAGCAAGCCATTGGGCATTTGGCCAAAGTCGATGATTTTAGCGCTGGTACCGATTGAATAAAAAATTGACTCGTTCTTTGCGGGTGAATCGGCATTAACAAGCACTTCCTGTTTTTCAAAACCCTCGCGCAGCAAGCATACGGTAAAACTCGATCCACTTCGTAAACAAGCAGATATCATCTTGATATAGCGCTGTTCGAATATTTGCAGTTGTAAAGTGCATTTTGGGAATAAGGGGATATTCAGGGGAAATAGGGCTTGGTCGCCGGTTTGCAGTGATTGCATGTTATCAATCCTAATGGTTGGTTATCGCTATTCAGTTCGTGTGCTAAGCCATTAAAAATAGCGAAAACTATTTTTAGCGATTTTGATAAAACTAAGGTGATCGTCGCCCTTGAATTGATTACGTTAATCTTCCGCGCGTCCCAAATATCCCATTCCACACAACTGAACGGAATCAGTCGCGGTTTACAAGTGGATTAGAGGACTTCTCAGACAGCACAATACGCCTTCGGCGCCGGCATGCCCGGAAGCGGACTCGAACTTCGGAATGCTTGGCCGGTTTACCGGTCCAGCCATTCGGCGAACTTTCCAAAAATAAAATGGCTGCCGCGCATCGAAAGATGATCGTCGTCGTAAAAGTAAGACATATCCTCGTGCATGCCGCCGCAAGAAATATCGTTGCACAAATATTGATAGGCCGAGAATACCTTAACCTGATGCTGGGTTGAGTTAACGATGGAATCCACCGCCTTCCGATAATTGGCATTACGTTTGTCGAACGACGTTCTGGATACGCTGCATTCCGGGCGATCTTTCGAGCTGATATGAAACGGCCGCTCGTCAACGCAATTTTTGGCCTTGACGCCAATTTCCGGCACGTCTTCGATAAACACCACTTCTTTTCCGAGTTTTAGGATCGGATTAATCGAATCCAAATAACCGTCGATAAACTTGTGATAATTTTCCACCAATACATCGTCGGGACCGTTGATAATCCGATAAACATTTTTGGTTTCGGTATTGCCGTAACCGGAGCCTTCGATATACATCGCGCCTCGGGTAGCAAACGCAATCCGCTGTATCGACGGAAAATCCCGCAACAGTTTCAGCACGATGGGCATGATGACCTTGCAACGCGTCGACTTTTCCTCGTACTGCTCGGTCGGATTGATCGTAACCAAATCGATAAACGGCAGACAGCCGTTCACCGCCACCAGCGCCAGATCGTCGGCGCCATGAGAAATGGAATCGTAGACAAACTGCGCGGCGTGGCTGTCGCCTACCACCAAGGTTTTCGGCGTGGCGCTGGTAAATCGACAGATCAAGTAATTGTAACTGGCTCCCAATTCGGCGCGGCATCGATCGTCTACCCAATCTTCCGGCGTATTGAACAGCACGGTACCGTTCACATCGGCGAACATCTGGGTTTTACTGAGCGCGTCGGCATCCCGAAACTCCAGGCCGTTTTTCAGATATAACTGGTAGCCGACGTTTCCGATACCCAGCATCAGCAGCAATAAGGTCAAGGTCTTGGCGCCGCTGTGCTTACCCAAGCGTATCGGTTTCTCGACCAAGGCATACGTCAACCACGCCAACACCACCGTCAACAGCACCGCGGCGATTCGGATATTGGCACTGGGCTCGTCGGTTTGAATGATGTGAGCGAAGGACAGCAGCGGCCAATGCCACAGGTATAGCGGAAAGCTGATGAGACCGACCCAAACCGCTAGCCGGTTGGATAACAACTTCCGATTGACCCAAGCATTCGGTCCGGCCGAAATGATCAATACCGCGCCGAGCATCGGCAATATCGCCCATTTGCCGGGAAAGTCGGAGTCCTTGTCGATGACGCTGAACCCGTAAATCAACAGCGCGATACCGAGGAAAGACAACACGTTCGCCAGGGTTCTGCCATCCACCGGCTGGCCCTCCCGATAGACGACGGCCACCAGCCAACCGTCCAGCCTGTGTCGAACCGATGCGAAGGCGTGCTTGCGGTACAAGGCCATCCACGCCAACAAACTGCCGCACTGCAGTTCCCAAAACCGAGTTTGCGGCGAGTAAAACGTGGCGACCGAATCGTTCAATACGCCGCGAACATTCAAATAAAACGAGGCAATGGCGACGATCGCCGTCACCGTAAACAAATTGAAATTTTTCCGCCACGCCAGCCACAGCAACAACGGCCAGACAATATAAAACTGTTCCTCGATACCTAAGCTCCACAAATGCAGCAAGGGCTTGGTTTCGGCGGAGCTGTCGAAATAACCGGCCTCATTCCACAACACCAGATTCGACACGAAGCCGGCACCGGCGGCGATATGCTTGCCCAACTGTTTGTACTCGTCGGCAAACAGCGCGAACCAGCCGAACGTAAAGCTTGCCGCCAATACCAGAATCAACGCCGGAAAAATACGTTTGATCCGGCGAATGTAAAACTCGCTGAAACTGAACGTACCCTTTTCCAGGTTCTGAAAAACGATCGTGGAAATTAAATAGCCGGAAATCACAAAAAAGATATCGACGCCGATGAAGCCGCCTTTTAAACCGTTCGGAAAGGCATGGAACGCAACGACCGACAGCACGGCGATGGCTCGCAAGCCATCGATATCGGGGCGATATTTCGGATGAGACAGACTAGGGTTTAAAACGTGGGACTGGGTAAAGGTCATGAAGCTCCCGGCACGCTAAAGTGGCATAAGTTCGACTTCTTGCCCGCACTATAGGTGACTGATGGAGTAAAGCAGAACGCATGTGTGGCGAGTCGCTGAATCTGGCGCCATCGCGGTTCGCCCGGAATCAAGACAACAGAATGACAACTCTGGCGGCGATCATATTGCTTCACGGCGCCGTCGTCAATCGGCCGCCCCGGCCCCGATAAGCCTTGGATTTAGGACAGTCGCGGCTATCGAAACCGGTTGATACCTCACGTCGGCGCGTGAACCCGGTATTGCCCGCGTCCGTTACGACTTACGCGGGCTTCGGCCTTTCAAACTGCGTCGTTATCGCGCAGCCCAATTCTTAACCTCATTTCGCACCGAAAATTTATCCGATTGAACTTCTTACGCGCCAGTTCGCATTAACACATGTTAGCGAGACCGAACGGCGCGGAAGGGATTTCCAATCTAACCGGCCCCGATCGGATCGCCGAGCTGGGAAACGAATGACCTTTAACCCTGAAAAAGAAAGATCGAATATGAAAATCGTGAATTTGGCTGTACTAATGGTTTTACTGGCGGCTACGAACGCAACCTGGGCTGCCGGCGGCGGTAACGGCGGTGGTGGAAATGGCGGGAACGGAGGCGGAGGTAACAGCGGCACCGTGGACGACAATCCCTCCGCTTCGGACCTTTACGTGCTGCAATACGGCGCGGAAAAGCAAAACGATGCCGACACACCGGAAATCACCGAAACCGAACTGGAGACGATAAAAGTCACTCCGCCGCCGGTGCAGACTCCGCTTGATACCGTGACCGGCAATCAATTGTTGAATGCCTGGCGGGTGCCCAACAGCGGCATCGTCGCGCAAAACGTGAGTTACATCGGCAAGGGCGACCAGGCGCGGGTCTATGCCGCCAGCGAATTCAGCAGCGTGGTGAACGCCGACGGCATCGTCCTGACCACCGGCATGGCTAACTTTGCCCATTCCAACACGTCCAGCGGGGCAACCGGCGTGACCGGAACCGGCGCGAGCTACGAAGTTTCCAAGCTCAGCAAGCAAATGACCTACGACGCCAATTCGCTGAAGTTCGACTTTACCCTGGATCCGTCAGCGTCGAGCGCCAACGGCATCACGACCCAGTTCGTGTTTGCCTCCGAGGAATACCCGGAATGGACCGGCATTTTCCGCGACGGCTTTGCGTTGGTCGTGGACGGCGTCAATTACGCACACTTCGATGCCTCGAACTTCGTGGTGCTGGACAATTGCAGCAGCAATGGCGTTTATCCGTGCACCGACACCGTACAAAACGACAACGGCTTTCTGACGCCCAACGCCGGCGCCAGCTCGGTTCCGTTCGAGTTCGACGGTTATACGGCGGTTTTGACCGTCAATGCCTTACTGAACCCAGCCCTGGCCAATCATAGTCTGGAAGCCGTCATTGCCGATTCCAACGATCCGCTTTGGGATAGCGCGGTGTTCCTATCCGGCCTGCGCTCCGCCACGGTGCCCGGCGTATTCCAAGCCAACGTGCCGACCGCCGTGCCGCTGCCGGCATCGTTGGGGTTGTTCGTATCGGGATTAGCGCTGGTGGGCGGATTGCGACGTAGACGCTAGGGAAGGCTTGAGCGTGGCCGGCGAACCAAACGGCCCGGATTCAATCCCTCTTTCAAGCTAACAGCCGCTCGCCGAGTGGCTACTCGAATGATTAGAAAAAAATCAATGCTTTAACCGACTTTGGAATACCCTACCAAGGCCTCGAACTTGGCTAACGCGCTACCGTCCGCCAGCACCGCATAGGCCCGGCGGACGCCGGCTTCCAGCGAGTCGGTCAGGTCGGCGGCGTAAATCGCGGCGCCTGCGTTCAGCGCGACGATGTCCAGCGCCGGGCCGGGACGATTATTCAGCACGGCCTTGACGATGGTCAGGCTGTCCTCGGCACAGGTGATGGCCAGACTGTCGAGCGGTGCGCGGCGCAGGCCGAAATATTCAGGGGTAATTGTGTAAGTGCCGATCGCGCCGTTGTGCAGTTCGGCGACGTCAGTCGGCGCGGCGATACTGATTTCATCCAGGCCGTCGTGGGCATGCACGACCAGCACGTGGCGGCTGCCCAGGCGTTTCAATACCTCGGCCACCGGCACCAGCCATTGTTTGTCGAATACACCGATCAGCTGGTGCGGCGCATTGGCCGGATTCGACAACGGACCGATCAGGTTGAACAGCGTGCGCACGCCCATTTCCTTGCGCGGCCCGACCGTGTGGCGCACCGCGCTATGGTGCTTCGCGGCAAACAGGAAGCCGACGCCGATGTCTTCGACGCATTGGCCGACTTGCTCGGCCGGCAGGTCCAGATTGACGCCGGCGGCTTCCAACAAATCGGCGCTACCGCAGCAGCTGGACACCGAACGGTTACCATGTTTGGCGACCTTACCGCCGGCCGCCGCGACCACGAAAGCCGCCGTCGTAGAGATGTTGAAGGTATTGGCGCCGTCGCCGCCGGTGCCGCAGGTATCGATGACGTGTTTGCCCGTCACCGGCACCTTGTGCACCAACTCCCGCAGCACGCCGACCGCCGCGGCAATTTCGTCTATGGTTTCACCTTTGCAACGCAACGCGATCAAAAAACCGGCGATTTGGGCGTCGGTCAACTTGCCGTTCATCATCGCGCGCATCGCCGCGCGCATTTCCTCGCCGTCGAGGTCGTGTTTATCCAGCAGTTTTTGCAGCGTGGCCTGAATTTGCATGGCAAGCGTCGTGGGTTGGGGCGCTTCGGAACGGCAGTCCCGGGCGGCCGGTTAAGGTAGACGGTTATGATAACAAACCGCGACGCGCCGCAAATGTCAACGTGCTTGCAGCCAGGTAGCCGCGCCCAGCCCGGCGGCGCGGCCGGTCGCCAGGCAAGCGGTCAGCAGATAGCCGCCGGTCGGCGCCTCCCAGTCCAACATTTCGCCGGCCGCGAACACCCCCGGCAAACGCCGCAGCATCAAGCCTTGGTCAAGTTCGGCAAAGTCTATGCCGCCGGCGCTGCTGATCGCCTCGGCCAGCGGTCGGGCCACGCTCAGGCGGATAGGCAGGGCTTTTGCCGCGATAGCGAGGCGGTGCGGGTCGTTGATTTCGGCGGCGCTCAAGACTTCGCGGAGCAGCGCCATTTTTACGCCGCCGAGACCCAAGCGTTTGCGCAGATGATTGCTCAAACTCATTTTGCCGCGCGCTTGCCCGGCACGCTGGCCGGCTTCCTCGACCGTTAAGCCGGGCAGTAAATCCAAATGGACGACGGCGGCGGCGTTGGCGGCGATCTGCTGGCGAATCGGCGCAGACAACGTATAGATCAAGCCGCCTTCCAAACCGTAATCCGCGATCGTCATTTCGCCAAGCCGCCGGCATTCCAGGCCGTCGTTTCCGACAAACGTCAAGGCCACCGACTTCAGCGGCTCGCCGGCAAAGCGTTCGCGGAAATAATCGCTCCAACCGGTTTCGAAGCCGCAGTTGGCGGGTTGCCACGGCGAGATGGTCACGCCGCGCTCGGCCAGGGGCTGAGTCCAGGCGCCGTCGGAACCCAACTGCGGCCAACTGGCACCGCCCAAGGCCAATACCAGTGCATCGGTTTCGATCAGTTTTTCGCCGTCCGGACTCGCAAAGCGCAGCCGCTGGTCGGTCCAACCCAGCCAGCGATGACGCATCCGGAATTTGACACCGCTGCCGCGCAGCCGATGCAGCCAGGCGCGCAGTAGCGGCGCCGCTTTCATTTCGTTGGGAAACACCCGGCCAGAACTGCCGACGAAAGTCGCAATGCCTAATTCGGCCGCCCAATGGCGCAAAATCTCCGGCGAGAAATCGTGTATAAACCCGGCCAGAGCGTGGCTCCGTGCACCGTAGCGCGATAAAAAACTTTCAAAACCTTCGACATGGGTGATGTTCAAGCCACCTTTGCCGGCCATCAGGAATTTGCGCCCGGCCGACGGCATCGCGTCGTAAACGGTAACAGCGGCACCGGCTTGAGCCAGCACTTCGGCGGCCATCAAACCGGCCGGACCGGCGCCGACGATGGCGACGGTGGGCGAGCTATCCATGCCCGGCGATCCGTTCGCCGCCAAGACTTGTTCCGGCCGGTGCCGGCGTAAGCGTCCAGGGCCGGCTATTGGCACCGGCCGCCAAGCCCAGAAGTATGCGAGTTAGCATGGCGGCTGACCTATCATGCGAGGAACCGAACCGATCAAGGTTGGCTGGGTTTGAGCGCACCACGCTTTTCCTGGCGTTTTTCCATATGCTCCTTGCGCATCTCGTCCATTTTCTGCATCTGTTCCGGGGTCAGCACTTCCTTGATGCGGGCGTGCGACTCTTCGTGTATCGCCCGGAATTTGGCGTGTTGCTCGGTGAAAATGGCTTCCAGCTTGGTTTTTTGCTCGGGCGTCAGTTGCAGCATTTTGCTCAAGTGCTCGAGCTTGTGGTCGGTCGGTTGACCGTAATCGTTTTCGCTGGGGTAGGCAGTCGCGGTCAGCGGCAAAATCAGCGCGGCCAGCATCAGTAGCGGTTTAATCATCGGATGTACTCTCGGAGGGTTGAATGAATGCGCGCCTTCAGGGCGGCGTCGAAATGGATAAGCAAACACCGCTAAAGTTCAGGTTTTCATACGGCCAGCGGATCGCTGGCGGCTTGGCATTCGACTTGGTGGCGGCGCGGCGGGTCGGACAATTCCAGCGCGGTCAATTGGCCGCCCCACAGACAACCGGTATCGATACCGTAGCAGTTGTAGCCTTCGTAATACCCCAAAGTGGACCAATGGCCGAAGATGATCCGCATGCCCAGACTGCGCCGGCCGGGCACCGCGAACCAGGGGAGCAAATGCGCGGGCTGGCTGCCGAGCGGACCTTTTTGCGTGAAATCCAACACGCCGTCGGCGCTGCAATAACGGAGTCGGCTGAAACAATTGATCGCAAACCGCAGTTTCTCGGTGTGGCTGAGATCGTCCTGCCAGACCGCCGGCTTGTTGCCGTACATGGACCGAAAGAAGCGCTCGTAGTCCGGACTCTGCATGGCCTGTTCGGTTTCCAGCGCCATTTGCCGGGTCAGTTCGAAATCCCACTGCGGCGGCAGACCGGCATGCAGCATGCAATAATCATCGTCGTAATGGAATAATTTACGATGGCGCAGCCAAGCTATCAATTCGTCGCAGTCGGCGGCTCGCAGAATGGCGCCCAGCGTGTCTTTCTTGCTGGACTTGCCCAGCGCCACCACGGTGGCGATCAGATGCAGATCGTGGTTGCCAAGCACGCAGACTGCCGCGTCGCCCAAACTCCTGACGAAGCGCAAGGTCTCCAGCGACTTCGGCCCCCGATTCACCAGATCGCCGGCCAACCACAGCGTATCCTTACCCGGATCGAAGTCTACCCGGTCCAGTAGGCGGCGCAAGTCGTCGTAACACCCTTGAATATCGCCTATCGCGTAGGTCGCCATTAATGCAGAGTGCGGGGAATCGACAAGGTAAATTTAGGTATGTTCGCGTTGAAGCTTTCGCCGTTGTCGGCCTGCATCTGGTATTTGCCCTGCATCACGCCGACCGGGGTTTCGATCATCGCCGCGCTGGTGTAACGGAACGAATCGCCGGGGTTCAGATGCGGATGTTCGCCGACCACGCCTTCGCCGTTGACTTCCTGCACCTTGCCGTTGGCGTCGGTAATCAGCCAATGCCGGGTCAGCAACTTGGCGGCGCTGGAACCGACGTTGGTAATCGTCACGGTATAGGCGAACACGTAGCGGTTGTCTTCGGGCGAAGATTGCGCCTCGATGTAGTAAGGCTGGGCCTCAACTAAAACTTTGTTTTTTTCGCTCATTGATAGATGATGTAAATCGTTATGCCGGTTATTTCAACCCAACTGATAAGCAAACGCAAGCAAGCAATCCGAATGTTCACGACCCGATTCGCGGCGCTGGCGCTGCTGACGATTTCAGTTACCGCCGGCGCCGAGGGCGGCAAGGAGCTGTTCGCGGCGGCGGCGGCCGGCAAGCCGGAGCGAGTCGAGGCTTTGCTGGCTCAAGGCGAGGATGTCAACGCCAAGATCGAACAGGACAGAACCGCGCTGATGGCGGCCAGTTTCAACGGCAATCTGCGGGTGGTCAAAGCGCTTTTGGCCTACGGCGCCGACGTGAATGCCGCCGATAAAACCGGCGCCACCGCGCTTGGCGACGCGGTGATGTTCGGCAGCGCCGATGTGGTCGGCGTGTTGATCGCGGCCGGCGCCAACGTCAATGCCGCCGACGGCCAGAATGTCAAAATCCTCGACAAAGCCAAGAAGACGGGCCGCGAGACCATCGTCAAGTTGCTGGAAGCGGCAGGCGCCAAAGGCACAGAAACCAAATCCGAAACCGAAGCCAAACCCGAAGGCGAAGCTAAGCCCGAAGGCGAGACCCCCAAGGAAGCAGGCAAATAAACCAGCCACATGACCAACGACAAACCTTTGCATATTCACATCCTCGGCATCTGCGGCACTTTCATGGGCGGCTTGGCCCTGATCGCCCGCGAACTCGGCTACAGCGTCAGCGGCTCGGACCAGAACGTCTATCCGCCGATGAGCACCCAACTCGAACAGCAAGGCATTCGCTTGATGAACGGTTATATGGCCGAAAATCTGGACGTCAAGCCGGATCTGGTCGTCATCGGCAACGCGATGTCGCGCGGCAACCCCGAGGTGGAAGCCGTGTTGAATCTGGGCTTGCCCTATATCTCCGGCCCGCAATGGCTGGCCGAACACGTGCTGCAACACAAATGGGTGTTGGCGGTGGCCGGCACTCACGGCAAGACCACCACCACCAGCATGCTCGGCTGGATACTGGAATTCAACGGTTTCAAACCGGGTTTCCTGATCGGCGGCATACCGTTGAATTTCGGGATTTCGGCGCGCTTGGGTGAATCGGATTTCTTCGTCATCGAAGCCGACGAATACGACTGCGCCTTTTTCGACAAGCGTTCGAAATTCGTCCACTACCGGCCGCGCACCGCGATTCTGAACAACCTGGAATACGACCACGCCGACATCTTCGAAAATCTGGACGCGATCAAAAAACAGTTCCACCATTTGGTCAGAACCATCCCCGGCCAAGGCTTGATTATCGCGCCCGACTGCGAGCAGCATGTCTCCGAAGTACTGGACATGGGCTGTTGGACCCCGGTGCAACTGACCGCGATCGACGCCCCGGCGCCGTGGCAAGCCGAATTGCTGAGCAAAGACGGCAGCCGCTTCGCGGTGCATTTCGAAGGCCAAGCCCAAGGCGTCGTCGAATGGCCGCTGACCGGCCGACACAACGTCTACAACGCCTTGTCGGCGATTGCCGCCGCTCGTCATGTCGGCGTGTTGCCGGCCGACGCGATTGCCGCGTTGGCCCAATTCCAGAACGTCAAGCGGCGGATGGAAGTCATTGTCAAGAAAGCCGGCATCACCGTCTACGACGATTTCGCCCACCACCCGACCGCGATCCAAACCACGCTGGACGGCCTACGCAAACAGGTCGGCAGCGAAAAAATCCTGGCCATCGTCGAACCGCGCTCCAACACGATGCGCCTGGGCGTACATACCCAGTCGCTGGCCGAATCGCTGAGCCAGGCTGACCAGGCCATCATCTTTCAGCCGGACGGACTGGGCTGGGACTTGAGCCAATTGCTGAGATACGCCAACAACATCGAGATTTGCAACAGCCTGGATGCCATCATCGAAACCATCCGCGCCGAAGCCGGCGGCGTTTGCCACGTCTTGTTGATGAGCAACGGCAGTTTCGGCGGCATCTACCAACGCTTGCGCGAGATTTTGTAAGTCGCTATGAGCCACCGTGTCGAAATCCGCTATTGCACCCAATGCCGCTGGCTGCTGCGCGCGGCCTGGATGGCTCAGGAACTGCTGAGCACTTTCGACGGCGACCTGACCGAACTGGCCTTGCAGCCCGGCACCGGCGGCATTTTCGAGGTCTATGCCGACGGCGTACTGGTCTGGTCGCGCAAGGCCGAGGGTCGCTTCCCGGACATCACCGAGCTTAAGCAACGCGTCCGCGATCAAATCGCCCCGGAGCGCGATCTGGGCCACGCCGACCGCAAGCCGCCGCCGACCTAATCCGCGCGCGGCCGGCCCCACCGCAAATAGCGACCTATACTTGGCGCAACTGTTTGTTCCCACGGTTAGCCGATGACGCCCGACGACGACCTGACCCGCCTTCTCCCGCAAGACGATTTAACGGTGCTGAAACCGCGGCCTTACCCGCGTCCGTTGCCCGACACTCGCGCGAACGACGAGGCTTACGGCGGCGGCTATTCGTTGCGCGGTGCGGTCGGTGCCGGCGGCGTCGGCCAGGTGCTGCTCGGTTTCGACGAGCGTATCGGCCGGGAAGTCGCGATCAAGGAAATGCTGGACCAGGCCGCCAACGAAGACCGCGAACTCAGCACCCGCTTTCTGCGCGAGGCACGCATCACCGGCCGGCTGGAGCATCCCGGCATCGTGCCGGTCTACGACTTGGGTGTTAAGCCCAGCGGCGCGCCTTACTACGTCATGCGACTGGTACGCGGCGACACCTTGGCCCAGGCGCTGAAGGAGTGCAACGCCGATCCGTTGCCCGAACATGCGCTGTCCAAGCGTTTGGCCCTATTGGACCGCCTGATCGACGTTTGCGAGGCGATGGCTTACGCGCATTCCAAAGGCGTGGTCCACCGCGATTTGAAGCCCGGCAACGTGGTGCTGGGTCAATTTGGCGAGACCATCGTGCTGGACTGGGGCTTGGCCAAGGTCGAAAGCGAGACGGAGTCGGCGGCGGCGCCGTTACCGCGCGCCGGCCGCTCGAACGCTGATGACGACGAAGACCTGACCCGGCTCGGCGACATCTTGGGCACACCGGCTTACATGGCGCCGGAGCAAGCCGACCCGCGTTTCGGCGGTATCGATGCCCGCACTGACGTGTTCGCGCTGGGCTGCATGCTATTTTATTTGCTGAACGGCCGACCTCCTCTACAAGGCGGCATGGACCGGATTCTAGCCGAGTTGGCTTCCGACCAGGCCATGCCGACCGCGCGGAATCCGAAGTTGGCGGCTCCGGTCGAACTGGTGGCGATCTGCGATCACGCGTTGGCCAAGGACAAGGCCAAGCGGTTCAAGGATGCCGGCGCGTTCGCCGACGAATTGCGGGCGTTTCGCGACGGGCGTCTCGTCAATGCCTACGCCTATACCCGCGCCGAACTGCTGAAGCGTTTTATTGCCCGCAACAAGGTGTTGTTGCTGGCAACAGCTGCGGTCATGGCGTCTATCGTGATCGGCGCCGGCTTGGCATTGAGATTCGGTATCGAAGCCAAGCAAGCCCACAAACTGGCGGTCGCCGAGGGCGAACAGGCCAAGCAACAGTTTCAACGCGCCGAGCAGGCGCTGGCCGACGTAACCCGCATTTCCAACACCAATCTAACCGTCGCCAGCCGGATTGCCTATAGTATCGGCGGCGAATTCGCAAATTTGCTGAACGGCTTAGTTCAGGCCGCGACTCAATTTCGGACCGATGCCGACCTGGTCGGCGCCACGCCGCGCTTGGAAAAACTGACCACGGAGCTGCCGCGTCTGGAAAGTGCCGCCGCCACCCGGGCGCCAGGCACCCTCCTGGCCGTGGCGCCGGCCCGCTACCGGCACGCGATCGGCGCCGACACTTCGCAGCTGGAACATAACCGAATGGCCTTACAAAGCGGCGAGCCGGTGCTGAGCCAGGTGCATGCGGCACCGGAAGGTTATCAGGCTGTCACGCTGGTCGCGCCGGTCAAGGCCGGCAATGCGACGATCGGCTTCGTCTCCGGTCGTATCAAGGCCGCCGAATTTCTAGGCGGCTTACTGCACGCGGAGTTGCAAGACAGCCGCCGAACCATTTGGATCATCCAGGATGACGGGTTGATTTTGTTCGATACCGAGACAAACGAAATCGGGCTAAATCTGTTTCGGGAGGAACGGTATGCCCAACTCCCGGAGCTGCGCCAATTGGCCGAAGAAATTGCCGGGCAACGGGGCGGGGTGGGGTATTATGAAAATTCGGCGGCGTATAGCGGCCGGCGCATCGCCTCTTGGGTCAGTCTAAATCCGGTGGCGAACCGGGAATGGAAAGTGGTGGTGCTGGAAGCTTGGTAACACATTATCGAAGGCCGGCCTCGGGCCGGCGCGTACACACTGGATAGGAGAATAGCCATGTTTGTTGCCGTATATCGTTGGCGGGTGAAACCGGGATACGAAGCGAAATTTCGCGAGGGCTGGCTGAAGGTGACCGACGCCGTCTATCAAATGTACGGCAGTCTCGGATCGCGGTTGCACCGCGATGCCGACGGCAGTTGGGTAGCCTATGCGCAATGGCCGGACGAAGCGGCTTGGCGCGAGGCCTGGCAGTCGCAACGACCGGTCGCCGATCCGGAAGGCTATGCGATGTTGAAGGACAGCGTAGAGACTTGCTACGAACTGGCCGAGCCGATCATGAAGCTGACCGTGTTGGAAGACAGACTGAAGTCGCAACCGTATTCCAACTACGAAGTCACGCCCTGACCCGTAGCGGCGACGGCGGTTCGGTCCGGCATCCGGGGCCGAGAACGCAAATGCCGATCGTCAGCGGAATCTGTTAACGGTAAATCGTCGGCGTCGCACAGCGCGAACCGCCGCGCCGGCAGGTTTCTGCTATTATCCAAGCAATAACCGCCCGAAACCGCGCCGGGCAGTGAACTTTTGCGGGCCAGCGCCTTGGCGCGCGCCGCGCGGAACCCCTGGCATTGGATACGGCATGGAAAAACTCGAATTCGGCGTGAGCGACGACGACAGGAAAAATCTACTCCACTTCGTCGATACCTTACAAAAGCTGCTCGGCGACTTGATCGGCGCGGACCAGTATTTTTTGCCCAAATTCCGCGACGATTACAAACGGGCGTGGCGCGAACTGGACCCTCACTTTTACGCATTGAAAGACGCGATTCAACGCGCCGACACCAACACCTTGTTGACGCACGGTTTGCTCGGCAGTCCGCTGCATTTGAAGCTGAAAGTCATCAATCATTTTACCGAGGAGTTCATGCTCTACGGCATCGAACTGGTCGGCGGCCATAAAATCCTGGAAAAGCTGCTCGGCGCGGTGAACCGCCTGTTGGCGACCGTCGTGGATACGGTGGGAACCGGTTCCCCAATCCATACCTTCAACGAACTGTTGATTTCGATCATTCAGGACGACAGCTAGCAAAGCCTTGCAATCGGGCCGTTCCGGCCCGATTGCAAGAGCCAAGAGCCCGGCGAATTTACCGTCCAGCCGCGCGGCGGTTGCGGCGCAACCCCATCAAGCCCAGCATCGAACCGAACAACCAAGCCGCGTTTGGCAGGGGTACGACCTGTACGCCAACGTTGAAGGTGTCCGGGGCAAAATCGGAAATCTGGGTGAAGCCGGCGGCAACCGCGCCGTCGCGCGGCCACAGGTTCCAGGTAAAACTTTCCGGCGCGAAACCGGTCGACGGCAACAGACCCGATGCAATCTCGGCAACCATATGATTACCGGTGATCGTCACCGAGCCCGGAGCGAGGTTCGTCGTGCTGAACGACGGCGCGATCAAGGTTACCAAGCCGGTGCCGTCGTTGTTCAAGCGCACGACCGAATCGAACAAAATATTCTTCAGACCGTTAGATTCGAAAAGCGCGGTACCGCCGCCGCGATTGAAGCCCCAAATATAAAAACCGCTCGGCGACGAACCGATGTCGGCATTGAACGTACTATCCAAACGGAAAGTCGCGGTGGCCTGATCGTAACTGACCGACGCCGACACCACATCCAAGTCGCCCGCCGTACTGCCGTTGTATCCGGCGACATAATCGCCGATCGCGTCGCTGACCGCGACGGCTTGCGCCGGCTGCGCGGCGGCGATGATCGCGACGAATACCCAATGTTTCGCTGTGTTGATTCTCATACACCTATCCTCTGTTGCTGATATCCGATGGAAGCACCCGGCGGGAAACTAAGTTCCCTCCGGGTGCGATTGCGGTTTACAAGGAATATAGACCGTATAACCGAGCGGCATGGCGCAGCTACCGAATAGGGGGTGGTCGGAGCACCGGTGCCGCTCGTTGGTATATCCCCGGAGCAACGCTAAGGTTCAATGCCCCTAAAAAAATTTTAACGCGGTCCAACTCGCGGTTCGTTCTCCGCGACACCGATCACTGCTTCGAATTCATTCAGCGAAAACACTCGTTCAAATCGACCCGATACGCTCGCCATGACGAATTGAAGCTTGAGTCGCCATCAGGAAGCGGAGCCCGTTTCTCCTAGACGACCTCAAGGTATTTCTTCACTCGACATGTTACTTGGCGGGGACTAACTTAGCTTGCGTCTAACAGGTTGTTGAAAAAGAAACTCGGTGGAAAAAATCTTCCAATTTGTCGCTAAAAGTCATTTAGCTGTGACAAACAATCAGGGACTTACAAAACTTTATTTTGCGGAAAATGCGTTTTTGGAGGCAAAAGTGGAGCAGTTTTTTAAATTTCAACAGCCTGTTAACGGCAAAAAAATCGGGACGACCAGTAGATGAGCAAAAAGATAAGTCGGACAAGTAGCTGGATGATATTTTATTTTTCTCCGACCTCTTTATTTCCCTGGCGTTCGATGTTGGTTTCAGGCCATCGATCGCATCCATCAAAAAGTAAAATGAATTTGGGCCTATGACTAACGCTGCATTCATCTTTTCCAGCACTGATTTCCCGGATAAAGACCGGGTCGACATTTGGCGCGAAATGTTTGCCAGAAAAATTGCTGGATTCGATGTCGAACACGCCGATTCGCGGCCTTTTTTCAACCAAACACGGTTTCATTCCTTCGGCCACGTGAACTTGGCGGCGCATACTAGTACCGCGGTGCGTTTTCGCCGTACTCGTGAACTCATTTCCGGAGACGGGTTAGACGATTACCTAGGCCTATCGGTATGCGTAGCCGGTATCTGGGAGGTTATGCAAGGACAGCGGCGACTGTTGATCAATCGAAGCACCGCCGGCTTAGTTGATTCGACCAAAGTTCTCGACGGCGGGTTCGGACCAGACTCGCCCGAGGGATACCAGGAACTCTTGAGCTTGCGCATTTCCAGATCAGAATTGACCAAACGGGTACCGAAAGCCGAACGCCTGGTTATGACTCCTCTTTGCAACTCGGAGGGCATAGAGTTGTTAAGAAATTACCTGCAAATGCTAGACCGGGGGGGCGTCGCTCAAGATCCTAGCCTAGGCGAACTAGTGGGGAATCATATTGTCGATCTCATCGCTTTTCTTTGTAACGACGAGGTGGTTAAGGAGTCCCATTCCGGAGGGGTGCGGGCGGCCCGGCAAGCGGCCGTCATTCGATATCTGGAAAAGCACTTTAGTGAGCCAGGGCTGAATGCGGCGCAAATCGCCGGCGAATTGAGAATATCCCGGAGGTATTTGTTCGATCTGCTGAATGAAACCGGAGAAAGTGTTACTCAGATTCTTAATCGACTAAGAATTGCCCGGGCATGCCGGCTGCTGGCCGACCCTAAGTTCCGCCACTTTGATATCGCTGCGATCGCCTTCCAATCCGGGTTTAACGATCTGTCTTACTTTTATCGCCAATTCCGTCAGCAATTCCAAGAGCCGCCGGGCGCCTTTCGGGCGCGGCGCGCGCTTCAAAACAACCTTGACTCCCAAACAACCGAAGCCGGTAACACCGAGAAATCCTCCTTGCACCCGCTAACCGACGGCAAGCCATCCAACTAAGTTACCGCAGATTTATTCGCAGTTCCCGCAGCGTAAGGATGCACCAATTGGCGTCGAAAAACTGAGGTCGATATTTCTGCCTGGGCGTTGATGACTAACGATGTTCATCTGCTCAGCACACCTCGAGCCGAAAATGCGGCCAGTCGTATGATGCAAACCTTGGGCAGGTAGTATGTGCGCTATTTTAATGCCTGCTATCGGCTAACCGGCATGCCCCTTTTGCCTTATTGTCGCCCAGCGTTCGGGCTAAATCCCGGTAGTATCGCCCATCAGTTCGAGCAAACGGTGCGCAGCCAGCGTAGGCGATACGCTGCCGTTTTCGACGGCGGCGCTTAAATCCGGCATGGCGGCCCGGACGCCGGGGTTTTCTCGAAAGCGTTCCTGGAGGCCGGACTCGATCAGCGCCCACATCCAGGATAACGACTGATGCCTGCGTTTAGCGGCCAATTCGCCGGTTTCGCCGACGGTCTGGCGAAAGAGGCCGAGTTGTTGCCAGAAATTGCCGATACCTTCACCCAAAGCCGCACTGACTTTCAGTACCGGCGGCTGCCAGCGCGCGGCGCTTGGCCGCAGCAGTGTCAGCGCCCCCGTGATTTGGCCTGCGGTCAGGTCGGCCGCCACGGGATCGAGATCGGCCTTGTTGACGACGAAAATGTCAGCCAGTTCGACGATACCTTTTTTCATCGCCTGCAGATCGTCGCCCGCGTTAGGTTGCTGTAATAGGCAGAACGCATCGGTCATGCCGGCGACCGCTGTCTCGCTCTGACCAACACCAACGGTTTCGACGATGATCACATCGAAGCCCGCCGCTTCGCAAACCAGCATGGCTTCTCGCGTCGAAGCGGCGACGCCGCCCAGCGACCCGGATGAAGGCGATGGGCGAATGAAGGCTTCGTCGCGTGCGGACAATAATTCCATCCGGGTTTTGTCGCCGAGAATGGAACCGCCGGAGCGCGAGGATGACGGATCGACCGCCAGCACCGCGACCCGATGCCCCTGTTCGATCAGGTGCAAGCCGAGTGCCTCGATAAACGTGGATTTACCGACGCCCGGCGTGCCGGAAATGCCGAGCCGAATCGAGTTGCCGCTGTTCGGCAGCAGGGCATGCAACAGGGTCCCTGCCCGCTGGCGATGGTCGCTACGGGTCGACTCGATCAGGGTAATCGTCTTGGCCAAGGCGCGGCGCTGACCGGCGAGCACGGCACCGACCAGCGCTTGGTCTTCGCGGTTGAGTTGGAAATTCGGTAGAACCGGCATGCTGTTGGCCCCGGATCAGGATGCCGTCGGCGCTTGCGCCGCTTGGATGGCGTTCAACACATCCCGCGCGCATTGCGGAATCGGCGTGCCGGGTCCGAACACGCCCTTGGCGCCGGCGGCGAACAAAAACTCGTAGTCCTGGGCTGGAATCACGCCGCCGACGAAGACGATGATATCGCCGGCGCCCTGCCCGGCCAAAATGTCGATCAGCGCCGGCACCAACGTTTTATGGCCGGCCGCCAGCGTCGATACGCCGATCGCGTGCACGTCGTTTTCGATGGCTTGGCGGGCGACTTCTTCCGGCGTCTGAAACAGCGGCGCGATATCGACGTCGAAGCCCAGATCGGCGAAGGCGGTCGCGACGACCTTAGCGCCGCGGTCGTGGCCGTCTTGGCCTAATTTGGCGATCATGATGCGCGGCCGGCGACCTTCGGCGGCCGCAAAATCGTTGACCTGTTCCTTAAGTTGCGTCCACTCCTGATCGGCCTCGAAGGCCGCGCCGTACACGCCGGTCACGACCTGATTGCTGGCGCGATGGCGGCCCCAGACCTGTTCGAGCGCTTCGGAGATTTCGCCGACCGTGGCGCGCAGGCGAATAGCCTTGATGGCCAGGTCGAGCAGATTACCGTCGCCGCTTTTCGCGCAGTCGCTCAAAGCGGCCAGCGCCACCTGAACCGCTCCGGCGTCGCGGCTGGCGCGAATCTCGGCCAGACGCGCCACCTGCGCGTCGCGGACCGCGTGGTTATCGACGTTCAGAATATCGATGGCGTCTTGCCGAGGCAGTTTGTATTTGTTAACGCCGACAATCACGTCTCGACCCGAATCGATATTGGCTTGCTTTTGGGTGGCGCATTTTTCGATTTGCAGCTTGGCCCAGCCCGTCTCGACCGCCTTGGTCATGCCGCCCATCGCCTGGACTTCTTCGATGATGGCCCAAGCCTTGTCTGCAATGTCCTGGGTCAGCGATTCCATCATGTACGAGCCGGCCCAAGGATCGATAACCTTGGTGATGTGGGTCTCTTCCTGGATGATCAACTGAGTGTTGCGGGCGATCCGCGCCGAGAATTCGGTGGGCAGGGCGATGGCCTCGTCGAGCGCGTTGGTATGCAGCGACTGGGTGCCGCCGAATACCGCCGCCATCGCCTCTATCGTGGTTCGTACCACATTGTTGTAAGGGTCCTGCTCGGCCAGCGACCAGCCCGAGGTTTGGCTATGGGTACGCAGCATCATTGATTTGGGATTCTTGGGTTCAAACGCCTTCATGATCCGCCACCACAACAAACGCGCCGCGCGCAGCTTGGCGACCTCAAGGTAGAAGTTCATGCCGATCGCGAAAAAGAAACTTAGCCGGCCGGCGAAATCGTCCACGTCCATGCCCGAGGCAATCGCGGTTTTTACATACTCAAGGCCGTCGGCCAAGGTAAACGCCAGTTCCAAGGCCTGGGTCGCGCCAGCCTCCTGCATGTGGTACCCCGAGATCGAGATCGAGTTGAACTTGGGCATGTGCTTGGCCGTGTAGGCGATGATGTCGGCGATAATCTTCATCGACGGCGTCGGCGGGTAGATATAGGTATTGCGGACCATGAACTCCTTGAGGATGTCGTTCTGGATGGTCCCTGACAATTGTGCCATCGACACGCCCTGCTCCTCGGCGGCGACCACGTAGCCGGCCAGCACCGGCAACACCGCACCGTTCATCGTCATCGACACCGAGACTTTGTCCAGCGGAATGCCGTCGAACAGAATTTTCATGTCTTCGACCGAATCGATCGCCACACCGGCCTTGCCGACATCGCCGGTCACCCGCGGATGGTCGGAGTCGTAACCGCGATGGGTGGCCAGGTCGAAGGCCACCGAGATGCCCTGGCCGCCGGCCGCCAAGGCCTTACAGTAAAAGGCGTTGGATTCCTCGGCGGTCGAAAAGCCGGCGTATTGGCGGATGGTCCAGGGCCGCGCCGCATACATCGTCGCTTGCGGGCCGCGCAAAAACGGTTCGAATCCCGGCAGGGTATCGGCGAACGGCAGGTTTTCGGTGTCGGCCTTGGTGTAGAGCGGCTTGACGGACAGCCCCTCCGGCGTCGTCCAGGTCAGGTTCTCGACCGCGCCGCCCGGCGCGGATTTCGCGGCCGCCTTGGCCCAGGCATCCAGGGAAGGAATCTTTACTTCAGGATAATTTTTCATCTGCTTTGCTACTTCCAAGAGGTGATTGCATGCCCGATCGGCCAGACGCTCGTGTAGAACCGGCGCCACTTTATCGATTATATTCGGTTAAAGATAGTCCGGAAAAATACAAGAAGCTGAGTTAGGCAGGTCACGCCAATCCGAATTCCGGAAGCCTTGAGCGATAGAACCTGCTCGCAAAGCCGGCGCTCTTGATCGCGACCCAATGCGTTGAAGCAAGACAGGTCGAGAGGTTGTTTTGGGCCTATTCATTGAAGACGCCATACAACAATAAGCTGCCTATCCGGTTTCGTTCTATCATTAACGCGTAACGTCTACACTTGTTGAATCTGCAAACGACTCGGTTGTGCTGAAATCGCCTTCCAAACGCTCTGAATACCGTGCGGACGTTGACAATGTATACCGTAAGAGTCGATTTGACGGTTGACGGTAGGCTTCGTAATCTCAATGCGCTAATCCAGTGATCCATCGGTTTCCGACAGTTCCGGCACTGGCACTGACGCCTCTATAATGTTTTATTCAAATATTTTTCAATAACTTATGAAATGCGACATGATTTGATTTTGTTAACTTAACGCCATTGCCCTAGGCATTCGGAGTGCGTCGTGAAGCGGATAATTTCATTGTTTGTGTGTAGTCTGCCGATTCTATTGAGCGTGCGAACCGTTCGTGCGGACTTTTTTTCCACGGAGGATGGAAAATTACGCCTGAGCAGTTTTGGTACCTTAGGCGTTGTTTACGACAGCAGCGACATCCTGTATTTACAAACATCGACCGATCAACCGAACACCTTCGACGGTCATTGGTCGTGGAGATCTAGCACCCAACTCGGTATTCAGGCCAGCGCCAAATTTACCGACGAATGGGATGCAATGGTGCAGTTCCTGATTAAGGACAGATCGTACAACTCATTGAACGAAAACTTATTTTGGGGCTTGCTGCGCTGGCAACCCAGCCGCAACTTCACCGTGCGCGCGGGACGCTTGGGGCTGGATGTTTATCTGCTATCCGATTACCGCAATGTCGGTTACGCCTATTTGTGGGAAAGGCCGCCCACGGAATTTTACGGCTCCTTGATTAACCAAAACTTTGATGGCGTGGACCTGGCTTGGCGCGTACCGCTCGCGCAGGGTTTTTTTCAAGCGAAAGCGTTTGCCGGTAGTTACTCGCATTCGTTTCCGATCTTTCAGCTCGATACCGTTTCAAAAAACACCTTGGCGCTTTCGCCGATATTCGGTGGCAAATTCAGTTACGAAGATGAGGACTGGCAGTTGTCCCTCGGCGCCACCTATACCATTTTCGATAAAAACTTCGCGGGAATCTCGCAGCTGCTCCAAGGGCTCACCGGCCCTGGAGTGAAAACCGTCTGGAGCAATGCGGCCGATTACGCCGCGCAACTCAACAAGGTTGGTAAAGGCATTGGCTTTTACTCAATAGGCGCCGCCTATAACGCCAACGAATGGAGCATTCAAAGCGAGTTTGGTTATCTCGATTCCGGCGTGCCCGAAATACAAAGCCAATTCAGCGGTTACTTCAGTATTGGCCGACACATCGGCGACATTACCCCCTATCTCTTGTTCAGCATCGCCAGACCGAGCGGCGAGTCAAAAGCGGTCGTACCGCCGGAAATCTCGGGTCCGTTGCAAGACCAACTGTATGCCGCCACATCGGTAGCCATGCAAGAGTATAGGATCAATCAGGAGACCATCAGTTTGGGTGCCCGCTGGGATTTCGCGCCCAATTTGGCCGCCAAGATTCAATGGGACCACAGTCATGTCGCCGCTAACTCTTCCAGTCTTTGGCTGAACGGCAGCCGTGAGATTTCGACGCCGGATTTAGATGTCGATTTGTTTTCGCTCAGCATGAATTGGTCTTTTTAATGATGGCGGGCCGTTTGAACATGAGACGTTTCCGAGGCACCAATCGTAGCGATGCAAGGCGGGTCAGCCCTTCGGAAGCGCTGCCGGCCGGCAAGCGCCGTTTCTTGAATCCCTATATTTTTCTGATTCCGTTGGCGACGCTACACGGGCAACCCGCATGTTGCGGCGAGGAGGTTTTGGTGGTGGTCAATCAAACCAATCAGGCCATGGAGTTTAGCCGCAACCAAGTGATCGACTTCTTCATGGGACGCCAGCAGAATTTCCACAGCGGCAAAGCCGTGTTTACGATCGATCTGGCGCAGGACTCCCCGACCCGCGCGCATTTTTATCAACAATTGGTCGGCAAATCCGTTCCCCAAGTCAATGCCTATTGGGCGCGACTGCTGTTCACCGGCAACGCCACGCCGCCGAAAATGCTGCCCAGTCCGGCCGCGGTGTTGTCGGCGGTCAAGGAAAACGCCGATGCCATCGGTTATGTCGACGGCCGGGACTATGACGGCTGTTGCAAAGTCGTATATCGTCTAAAACCGGCCGACTGACGACTCACTCGCCTAACTCATGATCACCTTTAAGAAACTTTCGGTACGGATTACGCTGGTCATCAGTTTTTTTGCGCTGTTGGTCGCGGGGGTCGGCTCGGCGGTGTCCTATACCGATACGTTGCGGCAAGAGCGCAATAAGGCTTACGCCAGAATCATGGAATTAGCCAAAACCGTCGAAAAAAGCGCGCAGATCGCGGCTTACCTGGATAACCAAGAGATTGCGGACGACGTTATCGGCGGTTTAATGAATAACGAAGTCGTAGCCGGCGTCTTGCTGAAAAGTCAAAGCGGTTGGCATTCGACCAATGACCATAAACCGCTGAATGATGCTCTCGGCGAAGCGCCGTTAGCGCTCGACCTGGATTCTCCATTCAGTCCGGGCGAGAAAGTCGGTGTGCTGCAAATTTTCCCCAAACACGACGTTATCGAGCGCAATGCCAAGCTGATCGCTCGAAATCAGGCGCTACTCCTGTCGTCGTACACGTTGATCGTGGCGCTGATCATCATGCTGGCTATCCAGCAAATCTTCGTGCGCACCATCAAAACGGTGGCATCCACACTGAACCGTATCGACCCAAGCGGCACGAAACGCTTGCACTGTCCGCTTAGCCACCGAAAGGACGAAATTGGCCACTTGATCGCCGACATCAATTTCCTGTTGGATATTTCGCATTTCCGTATTCATTCCGAACGTGAGTTGCGCGAGCAGCTCGAAAAGCTTGAACAACGTTTTCGACTGCTGTTCGAGAATGCCAGCGTCGGTATTTGCGTGCTGAACGAACACGGCGATGTCATTTTGCACAACCCGGTTTGCCGTGAGGTGTTGCGTCTGGACGCGGCGCCCGAAGGTCCGGCCCGCGTAGAGCAATTTTTCAAGGATGCCCGCCAAATTAATCGTATCGTATTCGACACGCTAACCGCCGGCGAGTTGACGAACGGCGAATTCGAATTGGTGACTACAGACGACCAAGATGGGCCGCGTTGGGCTCAATGCCTGTTTTCAAAAGCCAGGGTGAGCGAAACGTCGGAATTCGAAGGCAGCGCTTTCGTGCAAATGATCGTAATCGATATCACGGAACGAAAGATTGAAGAACTGCAAACGCGTTTTAAAGCGGAGCGCGACCCATTGACCAAGCTGTTCAATCGCAATGGCCTGGAAACCCGCCTTAATCTGATGCGCGATCTGGCCCTGCAAGAAGCCTGCGGCTTCGCGATTTTCCTGATGGACTTGGATAATTTCAAACCGATCAACGATAACTACGGCCACGAAGCCGGCGATACCGTTCTGATAGCGGTAGCCGAGCGCTTATTGGCTTGTTTTCGGGCAAACGATATTCTGGTTAGGCTGGGCGGAGACGAATTTCTGGCCGCTTTAATCTGCAAACCGGCGATCAACCAAGCCGACTTAAGCCGGATAGCACAAAAAACAATCCGCTTACTGCTGCAAGACATCCCGTTGAATCAGGGCCGAAACGCGAATATCGGCGTTAGCATAGGCATCTGCGCCAGCGGACCGGAGCACGCCCATTTGTCGATTGCCCAGTTGATCGATCATGCCGACAAAGCGATGTATCAGGTCAAGCTCGCCGGCAAAAACGACTTTTGCATCAGCGTTCCATCGCCGATGCGGAGAGACCAATTGACGTCTTGAGACAAGCGGTTGGCTGGGCGAAGTCGCGGCCAAAGCCTATCGGGCTGGCAAAAGCTCAGCTGGCGCGCTCGATCAAGCCTTCCACCTGCTTGGCGAACACCTTAAGGTCGCCCTTTTTGACGGTTGCGCGGGGGATGACGATGGCGGCGTCGAAATCGACGTAAATGTAGACGTAATCCTTATGGCGCTCGACGCGCAGCATGTCTTTCCACAGCGTCTTGTGCTTGCCGCCCGGCGAGGTTTCCCGCAAGAACTCCGGCTCCGCCGTCAGATGGTGGATGCCGAACATGGCTTTTTTCTCGGCCTCGGTGTATTTATTGAAGAATTGGCGGCGCATGTCGATTTTCATGATGAAAGGCGACGCAAACGCCCAACCCAGCGCCAAGATCGTGATGTAGGCGGTGGTCATCATATCCACGTAGTACACGTAGTAAAACAAACCGATCGCCATCATCACGCCGGGGGCGAACAGGCGGTTGTTGCGGATTTTCTTTTGCATTTCCGGATCGCTTTTCAGCCTGAGTTCGTTGAAGTGAACCAGGTCTTCCTCGCGGAATTCGTATTCGATTTCTAACATTGCGCTCGCTCGTCGGGTGGATTAGTGCATCTTGATTTTGGCGTGGGTACTGCGCCGGAACAGGTTGGACAGGGTTAGCATCGCGGTGCGGAAATAGCCATGAATCGCCACTTGGTGCATTTTGTACAGCGACAAATACACCACATAGGCGATAAAACCGCCGACGCTGACCGTACCCATCAGGCTGCCCATCAACGAACCGACCGTGCTGAATTTACCTAGCGACACCAGCGAGCCGTAATCGTGGTAAACGAATTTAACCGGCGCCTTGCCGTTCAGACGGTTGACGATGGTCTTGGCAACGGCCGAGGCCATTTGATGGGCGGCCTGAGCGCGCGGCGGCACGTTACCGGCATGGTCGGCCCAGGCGCAGGCGGCGCAGTCGCCGATCGCGAATACGTCGGGATCGCTGGTTTGCAGGGTTTGATCCACCACCAGCTGGTTGATGTGGTTGGTTTCCAAACCGTCCAGACTTTTCATCCAGTCCGGCGCCTTGATACCGGCGGCCCAGACTTTCAGATCGGCGTCGAACACCTCGCCGTCGTAGGTATGCACTTCGGTCTCGGTGACTTCGGTGACTTTGCGGCCCAGCTTCAACTGGATGCCCAACTTGAGCAATTGGTCTTGGGTGGCTTGCGACAAACGCGGCGGCAAGGCTGGCAGCAATTGGGTGGCGGCTTCGATGATGGTGATGTTGACTTCTATCGAGCCTTCCAGGCCGTAAGTCGCCAGCAGTTTAGTGACCTCGTGCAATTCGGCGGACAACTCCACGCCGGTGGCACCGGCGCCGACGATGACGATGGACAGCGGCTTGTCGCGTTGCCTGCTTTGGTTGGCGTAAGACTGGATGTAATAGGTTTCCACCAACTGCCGCTGAAAGCGATAGGCTTGGGTAGTGGTGTCGATGAACATGCAGTGCTGGTCGACGCCCTTGATGCCGAAGGTGTTGCTGACGCTACCTACCGCCATCACCAAGGTGTCGTATTTGAAGCGGCGCTGCGGAATGATCTCTTCGCCCTTCTTGTTGGTGATTGCCCCAACGACGATTTCCTTGTTTGCTCTATCCAGGCCTTCCATGCGGCCGAACAGGAAACGGAAATGGTTGCGGTGGGCCTGAGCCATGTATTCGATTTCCTCGGCTTCGGCCAAGGTGCCGGAGGCGACTTCGTGCAGCAACGGCTTCCAGATGTGAGTCGAAGTGGCATCCAGTAGCGTGATCTCCGCCTGGCCGGACTTGCCGAGTTTTTTCCCGAGTTCGGTCGCCAGCTCCAGACCGGCGGCACCGCCGCCGACGATCAGGATTTTATGTAGTTCATCAGCCATTTATATTCTTCCCCAGTCAATAGCCGCGGCGCGGCATGGATGAAATCCCTCCACTTTATAGTGCATTCCGTTGTCCGGCATTATAACCAATCGCGCTCGGCCGCCCGCCGATTTTCCCGGCCGGGTTTCAGGCGTCGTAGACGGTGTGCAGCATCTTGGCGGACAGCAGCAACAACAACAGCGCGAACAGTTTTTTCAAGGCCGGTACCGGCAGGCGATGGGCCAGTCTGGCGCCCAATGGCGCGGTCACCACGCTGACTAGCGCAATCGCCGCCACCGCCGGCAAATAGATGTAGCCGAAACTATGGGCCGGCAGGCCTTCGACCCGCCAACCGCTGGCCATGTAGCCCAAAGTGCCGGCCAGCGACAACGGCAGGCCGACCGCCGCGGAGGTGCCGATCGCATTCTGGATGCGCACGTTGCACCAGCTTAGAAACGGCACGGTCAAAGAACCGCCGCCGATCGCCACCAGCGCCGACACCGCGCCGATCAACAGGCCAACCAGGCTTAAACCCGTAGCGCCCGGCAGCTGTCGACTGGGCTTGGGGCGAACGTTGAGCACCATTTGCAGCGACACATAAGCCATGAACACCACGAAAAACAGGGCTAACGGTCGGTTTGGAATCAACGCGGCAACGAACGCCGCCGCGAAGGTGCCGGCGATAATGCCGGGCGAGAGCGTCCATACCACCGGCCAAATCACCGCCCCATGCCGATGGTGAGCCCGTAGGCTGGCGATCGACGTCACGATGATGGCCGCCATCGAAGTTGCCAGCGCCATGTGTACCAAGTGAGCCGCGCCGAAGTTTTGCATTGCGAACAAAGTGGTCAACACCGGCACCATAATGCCGCCGCCGCCGATACCTAGCAAGCCGGCAAAAAAGCCGACCGCCACCCCCAGGCCCAGGTAGGCCGCAATCCAGTCGAGTTCCAGCAAGAAGTTCCTCTTTCGGCCGAGCCGGTTGTTGTAGAAATTAGGTAGTCGTGGCCGATCTTTCGTTCGGCGCCACGGGTGAACGCTGTGTCGCGCGCGGCCGCCAAGCGCTTTGAAGTGCAAGACTTGACGGCGGTGGTCGTCGAGGCGAATTAGCCTTCGCAGCGCGCTACAAATAGCGCAGCCACCGCCAATCCGGACGCGCCGCCTTGAAGGCTTCGAACCAGCGGCAGACCGGATACAGCATCAGCAACACCAGCAGCCAAATCGCGTAAACGCCGGGCAACCCGTAGCCGTAGTCCGCCGGCAAGTCTTTCCGCCAAATGCCGCCGCCGGCGATGGCAGCGACCGGACCGTCGGTCCAATAGGCGATGAGCACCGCCAAACCGTGTATCAGGTAAAGATGGATCAAATAGTAAAATAGCGGGGTCTTACCGAACACCGGCAAAATCGGCAACAGCCGACCGCTGCTGGCTGCCAGAAACAGCATGGCCGGACCCAAGGTCATCAGCAAGTACAGCAAGGACGGCGGGTATTTATGGCAATTGATAAACGACAGCAGCGTAAATGTCGAGTCGGGGTAGCTTCGCCAGGGTTTGGGATCGCCGTAAAAATTGCTGTAGCGCAGCGCGATAAATCCCAGAATCAGCGCGGCGCCCAATCCGGCCAGCCGCCGACCGCTTTGCCAGCCCGGACTGCTGATCAGTCCGCCGAAGCCATAACCCAGCGCCATCACGCCGATCCACGGTACCAGCGGATAATAGGGATTCAGTTTCCAACCGGCGCCGAAATCGATGTCGTCACCGGTATGTAACACCGCCCACCACGGGCCGAACCCGCCCAAGTGTTCCGGTTTAATCCCGTCGAACAGATTGTGGGTCGCCACCATGAAACCGCCGAACGCCACCAGCCAAGCCAGCGGTAGTTTGACCAGGCCGGCCAACGCGATCATCGACCAGCCGATCGCCCACAAAACGCCAGCGTCGAGCTGGCGCAAGTCGGCCCGGAAATTCCAGGCAAAGGCTTCGACGGTCGCCACCAACACGACTAACAGCAGGCCGCGTTTGACCAGAAATTCGCCGAGCGGCGCGTCCGGACCGCGTTTGGTCGCCCACAGATAAGCGCTGGTGCCGGCCAGGAACACGAACACCGCCGCGCAAAAATGGGTGATCCAGCGCGTCATGAACAGGGCCGGGGAGGTTTTGTCCAGGTCGGTAGGATCGAAATGGGCGTTGCTGAAGAAGTCGCGGGTATGGTCCAGAGTCATCAGTACCATCACCAGACCGCGCAGATTATCGAGAGCAGGAATGCGTTGATTCATAGCCTTGTACTTGTTTAACGGCTGCGTTTAACGGTGCGCGGCCGGATTTGGGCTCGACTGGCGGAGGATTGTTCCTAACCTGATCGTACTATCGCTAGAAACGGGCGCGCCGGCCGCCAATATTAGCCGCCGAAACAAGCTTCGTTCATCGATAGCGCGGGCTGGCTGGGCGGCCGGCGCACGCCGATGAAGCGCTCCCGCCAATACGGTTGATTCAAATCGGACACCATGACCCGACCAGTCCGACTACTGGGGGCATGCACGAAGCGGTCGTCGCCGACATAAATGCCGACGTGGGAGTAGGGCTTGTCGGTATTGAAAAACAACAGATCGCCCGGCCGGCGCTGCTCCGGATGGACGGCCGGCAACTGGGTGGCCAACGAAAAGGTATCGCGCGGCAGACGCAAACCTTGGCGGTTATAGACGTAATACACCAAGCCGCTGCAATCGAAGCCCTGGCTGGGCGAAGCTCCACCGTAAACGTAAGGCCGCCCCTGCAATTGCAAGGCCTCGGCGACCACCTTGGGCGCGTCGGCCGGTATTGCTTGCGGGGCGATATTCAGCGCCTTCTTGTCGTCGCCGGCGCAACCGGCCAGCAACGCGGCCAATAGCGCTATCGGCAATATCGCTGGCGAAAAACTGAGCTTGAGCATCGGTGCGGTTTTCAAGACGAAGTTGGGCCAATTATAGTCGGCCTGCCCGTTGTCCGCCCAGGCTTAGTATGTCAGCGCAGAGTCCCAACCGACGGAAAACGACGTTTTGCACCGAAAAATACACAGACGAGCGCCGGAACGACGTTAGCCGCGAAGGTAAACATCGGTCCACCCGTGGCCTATGAGTTGCCCCCCGTAATAACGCGAAAGCGCCCCCCGCCAAATTGACCCGCACTATCGAGAGTCCGACAAACACGAATTAAGCGCCAGCGAGAAGAATCCAACGGGCAATTGCGCCGCCGTTGCGTCGATGCTAAGGTTCGCCGGCGGTCCGGGCTAGGCAAAAATCGCCGAGTGCCGGGCATTGAAATCAGTCGCGCTTCGCAATCGGACTCACCGGCGCGCCGTTTCCCCTGTTCGGTAACGCTTAACTCGAATCCAGGCTTTTCACCCGTCCCGATGTCGCCACACTCAACCGCATGTTTTAGCCGATGCCGAAAATAGTCGGAATTCTGTTGGCCGCCGGCGCTAGTCGCCGCTACGGCGCCGACAAATTGAGTCAATGCCTGCCGGATGGAGAACCTATTGCGCTACGCGCCTACCGGAATCTGGCGGAGGGTTGCGATCGGGTCGTCACGGTGGTTCGGCCGGACAATCCGGCCTTGGCCGACCGTTTGCAAGCCGCCGGCGCCGAAGTCGCGGTTTGCCGCGATGCCGACCTGGGCATGGGACACAGCTTGGCCCGCGGCGTGCAGGTGGCCTCGCCGGCCGCCGGCTGGTTGGTGGCACTGGCCGACATGCCCTGGATATTGCCGAGTACGGTGATCAAAGTCGCCGAGGCCTTGCGCGGCGGCGCCTTAGTGGCTGCCCCGGTGTTCAACGGCCGGCGCGGCCATCCGGTCGGTTTCGCCGCGGCATTGGCGCCTGAATTGATTGCATTGCAAGGCGATCAAGGCGCAAAATCGGTCATCCAAGCCCATCTTCATCAACTCATGCTGCTCGATTGCGACGACCCCGGTATTTTCCGCGACATCGACAGGCCCGAAGACTTACTCCCCCGACAATGCAAAAACCCGATCTGTTAAGTTTGCAACTTGAATTGCGCGACGCCCGCCGTCCGCACGCCCTGGCCACCGTGGTCGAAATTCTCGGTTCGTCGTCGGCCAAACCCGGCGCCAAGGCTCTGATCGGCGAAACCGGCGAGGTCCTGGCCGGCTGGATAGGCGGGGGTTGCGCGCAGGCGATGGCGGTCGATACCGCGCTAAAAGCCCTGGCCAGCGGCGAACCCTGTGTGATCGATGTCGATCTGACCGACGAAGTATTCGGCGCCGGCATGCCCTGCGGCGGCAGTATGCGGGTCTACGTCGAGCCGGTGGTGCCGAAACCGCGCGCCTGGCTGTTGGGCCACGGCCGCATCGTCGAGGCCTTGTGCGAATTCGCCGGCCGCCTGGGTTTCGACGCCATCGTTGACGATCATCAGGCCTTGCCGACACGCTTCCCCGGCGCCTGCCGGCTGATTACCGACGATCAGCGCTATCAACAATTGCAACCGTTTGCCGGCGATTTTGTCGTCGTCGCCACCCACCACAAAGGCGATTACGACGCGCTGACCCAGGCCCTAAATTCCGAAGCCGGCTACATCGCATTGGTGTCCAGCCGCAAACGCGCGCAATTGGTGATTTCGCGCTTGGCCGGCGAAGGTTGGGACGAAACCTCCCTGAAGCGTATCCGGGCGCCCGCCGGACTGGATTTAGGCGCGAAAACGCCCGAGGAAATCGCGCTGGCGATCGTCGCCGAAATGGTCGCGGTTCGGCGGGGCGCGGGTTGCGTACCGTTGAGCGGCCTCCCGGCAAGTCCGCCCGGTTAATTCGGCCGCTTTACCGGCCGACAACCGCCGTGTACGATGCGCCCACTCGCCACACGGCATTTTTCGCGACACCTAACGGAGCGATAGACCATGACCACGCTCGATATCAACGGCAAACGCCATAAAATCGATCTGCCCGACGACACGCCGCTACTGTGGGCCTTGCGCGACCGGCTCGGCATGACCGGCACCAAGTTCGGCTGCGGCATGGCGGTGTGCGGAGCCTGCATGGTGCATCTGGACGGCACCCCCACCCGCGCCTGCGTGACGCCGATCTCGGCGGCGGCCGGCAAGAAAATCGTCACGATAGAAGCCGTCGGCAACGACCCGGTCGGCCGCAAGGTTCAGGACGCCTGGCTGGCCTTGAACGTGCCGCAATGCGGCTATTGTCAGTCCGGACAAATCATGTCGGCCACCGCGCTGCTCAAACAACACCCTCGGCCCAGCGATGAAGACATCGACAAGGCGATGAGCGTGAATTTATGCCGCTGCGGTACTTACCAACGCATCCGCGCGGCGATCAAACAAGCCGCGAGTCTGAACGAGGAGCCCGTATGAACCGGCCGTTTTCCGATCGTCCCGGCGACGCGCTGAGCATCGTCAACGTCAGCCGCCGCGAGTTCCTGAAAACCAGCGCGCTGACCGGCTTCGTGCTGGCCGCGGGCTTTCCGGCCTTGTTGAAAGCCGACGAAACCGCATCGCCGCAAACCCCGGCAAAGTACGGCGCCGACGCGATGCCGCACGGCTGGATAGACGATCCGCTGGTGTTCGTCGCAATTGCCGCCGACGGCATGGTCACCATCGTTTGCCACCGCTCGGAAATGGGTCAGGGCGTGCGTACCAGTTTGCCGATGGTGGTCGCCGACGAACTGGAAGCCGATTGGGCACGGGTGAGGGTTGAGCAAGCGCCCGGCGACGAGGTCCGCTTCGGCAATCAGGATACCGACGGCTCGCGCAGCACTCGGCATTTTTTCCTGCCGATGCGCCGGGTCGGCGCGGCGGCCCGGCGCATGCTGGAAGCGGCGGCGGCGGCCAAATGGCGCGTGCCTCTCGAAGAGGTACGCGCCGAGCTGCATCAGGTCAAACATCTACCCAGCGGCAAGACCGTCGGCTACGGCGAACTGGCCAAGGCGGCGGCGAAACTGCCGGTGCCTGAACGAGATACCCTGCGATTGAAAGCGCCGACCGAATTTCGCTACATCGGCAAGGGCCAGTCGGATATTTACGACGGCGCCGACATCGTTTCCGGCAAGGCTCAATACGGCATCGATACTCGACTGAAAGGCATGTTGTATGCCGTGATTGCCCGGCCGCCGGTCTTCGGCGGCAAGCTTAAGAGCTACGATGCCGGTGCCGCGCTAACCGTGAAGGGCGTGATCAAGATCGTCGAATTGCCCGGCAGTCCGCCGCCGGCCGAATTCAATCCGCTGGGCGGCATTGCGGTGATCGCGACCAATACCTGGGCGGCGATACAGGGACGCGCGGCGTTGAAAATCGAATGGGACGCCGGCCCGCACGCCGGGTACGACTCCTCGGCCTACCAAGCCGAGCTTGAGGCGGCGGCGCGCCAACCGGCCAAGGTAGTCCGCCAGGAAGGCGATGTTGGGGCGGCGCTGAAATCCGCCGCCAAGCGCGTCGAAGCCGAATATTACGTCCCGCATCTGGCCCAGGCACCGATGGAGCCGCCGGCGGCGACCGCCCGCATCGGCAACGGCCGTTGCGAAGTGTGGGCTTGCACGCAAGCGCCGCAATTGAGCCGGGAAAAGGTCGCCAAATGGCTGAAACTACCCGAGGACAAGGTAGCGGTTCACGTCACCTTGCTCGGCGGCGGCTTCGGCCGCAAATCGATGCCGGACTATGTGATCGAAGCGGCCTTGCTGTCGCAAGCGATGGCCGGCAAACCGGTCAAGGTCACCTGGACCCGCGAAGACGATTTGCATCATTCCTACTACCACACCGTGACGCTCGATCGCCTGGAAGCCGGACTGAGCGCGGAAGGCAAGCCCTTGTCTTGGTTGCATCGCACCGCCTCGCCGAGCATTTCCTCGACCTTCGTCGCCGGCAGCAAATTGCCGATGCCGGTGGAATTGGGCATGGGCGTGATCAACGTGCCGTTCGCGATCAAGCATCTGCGCATCGAAACCGCCGAGGCCGAGGCTCACACCCGAATCGGCTGGTTCCGTTCGGTTTCGAACATTCCGCACGCGTTCGCGGTGCAATCCTTCGTCGCCGAATTGGCGGCGGCGGCCGGCCAGGATCACCGCGATTTTTTGCTGGCCTTGATCGGTCCGCCTCGCAAAATCGATCCACGCGGACTCGGCGACAACTGGAACCACGGCGAGTCGCCGGAACGCTATCCGATCGATACCGGCCGCCTGCGCCGCGTCGTCGAAACCGCGACCCGCGAAGCCAGCTGGGGCCGCACCTTGCCCAAGGGTCAAGGTCTGGGCCTGGCGGCGCATTACAGTTTTGTCACCTATGTGGCGGTGGTCGCCGAAGTCGCGGTTGGCGCGGACGGCAAACTCAGCATTCCCCGCATCGACATCGCCGTCGACTGCGGCCCGCAAGTCAACCCGGAACGGATACGCTCGCAAATCGAAGGCGCTTGCAATATGGGTGTCAGCTTGGCTACTCAAGGCGAGATCAGTTTCAAGAACGGCGCTGTGCAACAGGATAATTTCCATGCCTACCAAATCGCCCGAATCGACGATGCACCGCGCGAGATTCGGGTGCATTTGCTGCCGGCCGGCGATTTCGATGTGCCGTTGGGCGGCGTCGGCGAACCCGGCGTGCCGCCGATCGCGCCAGCACTGTGCAACGCCATTTTCGCGGCAACCGGCCAGCGTATCCGTCATTTGCCGATCAAGGATCAGTTGGAAAGCGCCTGAGCGTCGGGTCATCCTGTCCTAGAGGTGTTCGAATAAATCGAGCTGGTGGTACTGCCCGGCGGAGCGCTCCGGGTCCAGGCCGGATAAGGTGACCCCCAATAATCGCACCGGCTCGCTGCCGGTGCCGGCGCTGTGCAACAACTCGGCTAGCAATAGGCGCGTATCCGCGTCGTCGGCGATCGGTCGATCCAGCGTCCGGGCGCGGGTCACTTGCACGAAGTTGCGGTACTTGATTTTGACCGTCAGCGTGTAAGCCGTCATCTGCTTTTCGGTCAGCCGTAACAGGGCTTGGCTGAATAAAGCCTGTAGCAAACGCGACTGAGTCGCCGCGTCGGCGACGTCCCGTTCGAAGGTGGTTTCGACGCCGACCGATTTGCGCTGTCTGTCGGCCCGCACCGGCCGGTGATCGACGCCTCGGGCGATGTCGTGATAATGCTGGGCGGCCTTCCCGAAATGCTGTTGCAACAAGGCCAGCGGGGCTTTTTTTAAATCCAGGCCGGTCAGTATCCCAAGCGCCTGCATCTTGCGTTCGGTGGCCGGACCGATACCGTGAAATTTGCCGACGGCTAGGGTTTCGACGAAGGCGGGGCCTTGCTCGGGGGTGATCAAGTGCAAACCGTCCGGTTTGCCCAAATCCGAGGCGATTTTCGCCAAAAACTTGTTATAGGACACGCCGGCCGAAGCGATTAGTCCGGTTTCCCGGCGAATGGCTTGTTTGATTTGCCCGGCCAATCGCATCGCCGATTCGGCCGAGCTGACGTCCAGATAGGCTTCATCCAGCGACAAGGGCTCGATGCAATCGCAATAGCGGGCGAAGATGGCGCGGATGGCTGCCGAAACAACCCGGTACACGTCGAAACGCGGTCTAACGAAAATCGCTTGCGGACAGAGCCGGTAGGCCTGCGACGACGGCATCGCCGAATGCACGCCGAACACGCGGGCCTCGTAGCTACAGGTGGCGACAACGCCGCGCGAATCGGGCTGGCCGCCGACGATGACCGGCTTGTTGCGGTATTGCGGGTGGTCGCGTTGCTCGACCGCCGCGTAAAACGCATCCATGTCGATATGGATGATTTTGCGCGGCACCTCGGTCATGGCGTACTAGGGTTTGTGGGGCAATTCCAGATTGGCAGTGTCGTTCCAGTCCGCGAACGGAAACGGCAATTTGTCGGTATTGAAGGTCAGAAACAGCAAAATGTGGTAGTGATAAATCGACAGCGAGCGGCCGAAATTCAGGATGTTGGGATTGCATGCGCCAGTCAGCAGCACCGAGCCGACCTGCAACAGAATTACCAGCCACAGCAACAACTTCACCAGGCTGTCGATGGCCGCGTAGATCACCATGAAGATGATCCGCTTCCAGGTTTCGATTTTTTTCAGGTTTTCGTTGATTTGGTCCTGCATCGCCGCCTTAACCCCGGTTCATCACGTCGCGCAAGTCCAAGGCCGCCGCATTGGCTCGGGCGATGTAGTTGGCCAGCGCCAGCGAATAGTTGGCGAACAGGCCGAAGCCATCGCCGTTCAATACCACCGGACTCAAGGTCGGCGTCAAGGCTTTTTCCAGCGACTGGATCATGATGTCCAGCGTATTCATCGCCCGCTTGTCGAGCAAAATGTCGGAAAAATCGTGCTTGATTGCCCGCAGAATGTGTAACAAGGCCCAGCTGGCGCCGCGCGCTTCGTAGAACACGTTATCGATTTCCAGCCAAGGCGTTTGACCGATGGTCGGCATGTTCATATCGACCGGGTTGGAGGGGTCGCCGTGCGCGGCGCCGGAGAAGCGGTCGGTACTGGCCGCCAAACGGGTGGACAATCCGCCCAAGCGTTTGATGACAACCTCGGTGTATTGCCACAGGTTATCCGCGCGGGCATGAAACTGGGCCGGTTTGGATTCCGAAGTCGGATTTTGCAAACGCGCCATGTAACCATGCAATGCCTCGACGCCTTTAACGTATTCGGATTCGGTGGACGGCAGCGCCCAGGAATTGCGTTCGTAGTAAAAATAAGGCTCCGCTTTCGCCAAATCCGGGTCTTCGGCCGATTGCGACTGGTCGCGGGCGAAGTGGTTGCGCAAGGCGGTGGTGCCATCGCGCAGCATGACCAGCGCGCCGTACTCGAAACTTTGGATGTTATCGCAGAACAAGCCGGGCGGCGCCACGTCGTTGGATAAGTACCCGCCGGCCTTGAATAAAATCACGTCGGCAATGTGCGCCAGCGTGTTGGCGTAGACGTAGCCGATCGGCATTTGATCGGTGTGGGTCACGTTCATGCGTTCGATCGCTTCATCTTCGACGCTGAATTGTTCCGGCTCCTGGCTCCACCATTCCCCCAAAACCAGCATCACGATGACCACCACGCTGACCAAGGATCCGAATCCCCACAGAATGCCTCTCGACTTGGAGTCTTCGTAAGCTAATGGATTATCTGACATTTGTAACAATTCCCGGTGAGTCTTTTGAGAAACAGGAGAAAGCCGCCCCCCGATAAAAATGCGACCATGTTAGCACGGATTAACCGGTTGGCATTCGCCGATTTCAGTGCAGCTTGGCGTTGGCAAGCGATAGCGGATCGGCCAGCCGAGTGGGCGGGAGTTGCACGAAAAAGCCTTTCGCCCGCAGGCTGGCGATGACTTTTTCGACCTTCTCCCTGGCCAGTTTGCGTTCCGGCGTCAACTCCAGCTCCATCACGAATTGCAAGCGACCCAAGCTGGCGAACAAATCGGCCGGTAAAGCCGAGAAATCGTCTTTCTTGTCCAGATATAAATAGAGTTCGTCTTTTTTAAGGCTTTTATAAATAAAGCATTGCATGCGCGGCTCTCGGATTGGTTTGGACTGCCAATTTTAACGGTTTTTGTTTAGAATTTTCGGTCAACCCCTTCTCGCAGCCACCGCTAATGTCCGATTCGATTCCGCCGCAAGACCGTTTTTTCCGGCTGGCCTGCCTATTCGAGGCCGGCTTGGCGCCGCTGGCGGTTCTGTTCGGCTGGTTGACCGACGTCGATCCGTTCGCGGGCTTGGATTGGTCGGAACCGGCATTGGCGAACGGCTTATTGGCCACGCTGCCGCTGTTGATCGTGTTTTTCGCGCTGCAAGCGCTGGAATATCCGGCGTTGCGCGACATTCGCGAATTGCTGCTGGAGACGTTGGGCGCCCGACTGGTCGGACGGCACTGGTCCGATCTGCTGATTCTGGCCGGTCTAGCCGGCTTCGGCGAGGAAGCGTTGTTTCGCGGCTTTTTGCAGCCGTGGCTGGAGAACCGTTGGGGCGCGCTGCCCGCGCTCTGGCTGAGCAACACGGTGTTCGCGCTGGTACACGCGGTAACCCCATTGTACGCGGTGTTGGCCTTGCTGATCGGTCTCTATCTCGGCGTTTTGCTGGATTACGGCGGCGAGCGCAACCTGCTGATGCCGATGGTGGCCCACGCCGCTTACGACTTCGTCGCGTTTGTTGTTATCCTGCGCGATTACCGCCACCGCCAGTTAAGGAGCCAGTAATGCCCGAGTCGCCTGGTCGAGACAACCACGATAAGCTGACGGCCCACAAACTGATCTGCGTCGCGATGCTGGCGCTGCTGCTAGCCTACAACGCGTTTTGCCACTTCTGGCCGAACGAGTTTCAGCTCGGCTGGCCGGCCGACCGGCGCGAGCTGATCCGTAGCGTGCTGTACGGCATTGCCATCGTGCTGTTTCCGTTCACCAATCTGCTGCGCCACGTCCTGCTGCGTCTGAACCAGACCATGCCAGGCCCCAAACCGGCGGCGGCCCGCTATCTGGTCACGATTGCGGTCACCCAGGGGCTGATCGCATGGGTCGGGCTGTTCGGTTTCGGGATGTTTCTGATCGGGGACGGTTACAACACCCTCTATATTTTCAGCCTGATGGCGGCGCTGGGCGTGTATCTGCATCGACCCAAGACCGAGGAATATCAGCGCATTGTCGCCGAGCTGACCCGGAAAACCCCGTGATGCCGGCAAATCCCGTTGACTATTTCCGATTTTTAGGATGGGCGCTTAGGTTGTACAATGGCGGGCTTATTAAAGATTAGCCCCAGGTGTGATTATGCAAATTATTCAGGAAGCGCTCACCTTCGATGACGTGTTATTGGTGCCGGCCCATTCTTCCGTATTACCCCGCGAAGTCGAGCTGAAAACCCGGCTGACCCGCAAAATCACCCTGAACATCCCGCTGGTTTCGGCGGCGATGGACACCGTTACCGAAGCCCGCTTGGCGATCGCGATCGCCCAGGAAGGCGGCATCGGCATCATCCACAAGAACATGACGGTCGAGCAGCAGGCCGGCGAAGTACGGCGGGTCAAAAAATACGAAAGCGGCGTCATCAAGGACCCGATCACGGTTTCGCCCAACGTCACGGTCCACGAAGTGCTGGAACTGACCCGCGCCAAGAATATTTCCGGAGTGCCGGTCGTCGACGGTGAAGAATTGGTCGGCATCGTTACCAGCCGAGATTTGCGTTTCGAAACCCGCCTCGACGTGGCGATCAGCCAGATCATGACGCCGAAAGACAAGCTGGTCACCGTGCGCGAAAGCTTCAGCCACCGGGAAGTCATCGAAAAACTGCATACCCACCGCATCGAAAAAGTCCTGGTGGTCAACGACGCCTTTCATTTACGCGGCATGATTACCGTCAAGGACATTCAAAAAGCCAAGGACAATCCGCAAGCTTGCAAGGACGAGCAGGAAAGGCTGATCGTCGGCGCGGCGGTCGGGACCGGCGCCGACACCGGCGAACGGGTCGGCGCGCTGGTCGAGGCCGGCGTGGACGTGATTATCGTCGACACCGCCCACGGCCACTCGCAAGGCGTGCTGGACAAGGTGCGCTGGGTCAAACAAAACTTTCCGCAGGTTCAGGTCATCGGCGGCAACATCGCCACGGCTGCGGCAGCCAAGGCGCTGGTCGAAGCCGGTGCCGACGGCGTCAAGGTCGGCATCGGTCCCGGCTCGATCTGCACCACCCGTATCGTCGCCGGCGTCGGCGTGCCGCAGATCACCGCGGTCAGCAATGTCGCCGACGCCTTGAAAGCCAGCGGCGTGCCGCTGATCGCCGACGGCGGCATTCGTTATTCCGGCGACGTCGCCAAGGCATTGGCGGCCGGCGCTCACGCGGTGATGCTGGGCGGCTTGTTCGCCGGCACCGAGGAAGCCCCCGGCGAAGTCGAATTGTTCCAGGGCCGCTCGTACAAATCTTACCGGGGCATGGGCTCGCTGGGTGCGATGTCGCAGCAACAAGGCTCCAGCGACCGCTATTTCCAGGAAGATACCGAGCAGGTCGAAAAATTGGTGCCGGAAGGCATCGAAGGCCGGGTGCCTTACAAAGGCTCGGTACTGGCCATCGTCCATCAATTGTTGGGCGGCGTGCGCTCGGCGATGGGCTATACCGGTAACAGCACGATAGAAGAAATGCACAACAATGCTCAGTTCGTTCGAGTCACCAGCGCCGGCATGCGGGAAAGCCACGTCCACGACGTGACGATCACCAAGGAAGCGCCCAACTACCACATGAACTAATCCGGACCGATCCCGGTCCGCTCCCTGGCCGTCGCCGACCGGCGACGGCGGGTTTCCGGAAATCAGCATGCAAGCAAACCAACTCGAATCCTCCATGCCCTGCAACCTGTGCGGCGGCCGCCATGTCGAGGTACTGTCCAACCGTTCCCGTAGCGGCGCGGCGTTACGCACCGTAATCTGCAAGGATTGCGGCCTGGTATGGAGCGACCCGTTTCCGCACGACCCCCGCCAGTTTTACGCCGACGACTACCGTCTGGCCTATAAGCAAACCTACGCGCCCAAGGCCAAGCATATCCTGCGCGCCGGCCGGGTGGCGTTGGAACGCCACGCCAAGATCAAGCATCTGTTGCAGCAACGCCGACGGGTGTTGGACGTCGGCACCGGCGGCGGCGAATTCGCCTACCTGATTCAATCGCTGGGCCACGAGCTGCAAGGTATCGAACCGAACAAGGGCTACGGCGAATATTCCGCCGCCCAATACGGCTTGAATCTGCAAATCGGCTTCATCCAGGACGCCGCACTCGACGACGCCAGTTTCGACCTAGTCACGATTTGGCACGTGCTGGAACACACCGAAGACCCCAGCGCGGTGCTCGGCCGCCTGCGCGGCCTGCTCAAACCCGACGGTATCCTGGTTGTCGAAGTACCCAACGTCGAGGCCGTCTGCCAATCGCCGGCCAGCAGCTTTCACGAAGCCCATCTGTTCAATTTCAACGCCAACACCCTGCAACGGATGGGCGAAAAAGTCGGCCTGACCGCAAGCGAATACCGCTTATCGGAAGACGGCGGCAACTTGACGATGTTCTTCAAACCCGCCGAAGTCCGAGCCGACTCGGCAGCGCTGAGCGGCAACGCCGACCGGATCGGCGCGATCGTGCGCGGCCATACCAACCTGCGCCACTTCATGCGGGCCGCGCCCTATCTGCGGTTTTTGAAAAAACTGCAACGCAGCATCGCCGAGCGCGGACTGAACCAGCCGGTCGCCGATAGCAAAGCCCTGCTGGATCAGCTGTACCGCGAGTATCGCGTACTCTAGGCAGCGACCGATTTTCTGTTATTTCCGACGGCTTGGGCTAGATTAAAGCCCAAGCCGCTTCCGTTACTTCAAGGTGTTCCCGTGACGACTCCCGCATCCAACATCCACGCCGACAAAATCCTGATCCTCGACTTCGGTTCGCAATACACGCAGCTGATCGCCCGCCGCATCCGCGAGATCGGCGTGTATTGCGAGATTTATTCCTGCGACAGTCGCGACGACGAAGTCAAAAACTTCGGCGCCAAGGGCATCATCCTGTCCGGCGGTCCGGAAACCGTGACCAGCAGCGACACCCCGCGCGCGCCGCAGGCCGTGTTCGAATTAGGCGTGCCGGTACTGGGCATTTGCTACGGTATGCAAACCATGGCCGAACAGTTGGGCGGCAAGGTCGAGTCCTCCGACCACCGCGAATTCGGCTACGCCCAAATTCGCGCTCGCGGCCACTCCAAACTGTTGACGGAAATCGAAGACCACGTCTCACCGGAAGGCTACGGCCTACTCGACGTATGGATGAGCCACGGCGACCGCGTGGTCGAATTGCCGAACGGCTTCAAACTGATCGCCAGCTCCGACGGCGCGCCGATTGCCGGCATCGCCGACGAGGCGCGCAATTTCTACGCGCTGCAATTCCACCCGGAAGTCACCCACACCAAGCAGGGCGGCCGCATCCTGAGCCGCTTCGTATTGGACATCTGCGGCTGCGCGGCGCTGTGGAACGCCAGCAACATCATCGAAGATAGCATCAACGCGGTGCGCGAAAAAGTCGGTAGCGACCAAGTGATTCTCGGCTTGTCCGGCGGCGTCGATTCATCGGTGGTCGCGGCCTTATTGCACCGCGCCATAGCCTCGCAACTGACCTGCGTGTTCGTGGATACCGGCCTGTTGCGCCTGCACGAAGGCGATCAGGTCATGGCAATGTTCGCCGAACACATGGGCATCAAGGTCATCCGCGTCGATGCCGAGGCCCGCTACATGAGCGCACTGTCCGGCGTCAACGACCCGGAGCAAAAACGCAAAATCATCGGCGGATTGTTCGTCGAGATTTTCGACGAGGAAGCCGGCAAACTGACCGACGCCAAATGGTTGGCGCAAGGCACGATCTACCCGGACGTCATCGAATCGGCCGGCGCCAAAAGCGGCAAGGCGCATCTGATCAAATCCCACCACAACGTCGGCGGCCTGCCGGAAAACATGAAGCTGAAACTGGTCGAACCACTGCGCGAACTGTTCAAGGACGAAGTCCGCAAACTCGGCCTGGAACTGGGCCTGCCGGCCGACATGATCTACCGCCACCCCTTCCCCGGTCCCGGCTTGGGCGTGCGCATCCTCGGCGAAGTCAAAAAATCCTATGCCGACTTACTGCGCAAGGCCGACGCCATCTTCATCGAAGAACTGTATCGCCATGATTTGTACAACCAAGTCAGCCAGGCCTTCGCGGTGTTCCTGCCGGTCAAATCGGTCGGCGTAATGGGCGACGGCCGCAAATACGACTACGTCGTGGCCTTGCGCGCTGTCGAAACCATCGATTTCATGACCGCCCGCTGGGCCCACTTGCCCTACGACTTTCTGGACTTGGTCTCAAGGCGCATCATCAACGAAGTGCCGGGGATTTCCAGAGTAACTTACGACATCTCCGGCAAGCCGCCGGCGACGATTGAGTGGGAGTAAAGATGCGCTGAAAAATAAAACATTCAACATCTAATTCGTAATTTTTTAGGGCTTGGCACCATGCCTTTGATTAATGAACTGAATATGGATACTAAAGATTGGATAATGACCATTTCAGTCATTGTGGGGCCAATCCTTGCTGTCCAGGCTCAGAAATTTCTTGAAAATTTTAGTGAAAAAAAGGAACGTCGTATCAGGTTGTTCAAAACCTTGATGTCTACACGAGCAGAGCGCCTAAATAGAGACCATGTTCAAGCTCTAAACATGATTGACATTGAGTTTTATGGTCAAATGATTCCACTTATAAGAACGCGATATCAAACTCAAAAAGAACAAGCAGTTACTAATTGTTGGAAGAATTATAATAACCACCTAGGCCAAAGAAATACATATGAGTCAGGTGAGGCATGGCTAAAAAATGCGATGAGCTGTTTACTGATTTGCTTTATGCAATGGCGCAATCCTTAAACTATGACTACGATAAAGTTCAGCTTCAAAGGGACTGTTATCGACCGGAAGCTCACGGAACGATTGAAAATATACAGCTCAATCTTTTAACTGGTTTAGAAAGTATTGTAAAAGGAGATAAATCACTACCAATGGCGGTAACTTCTTTCCCTGGAGTTAATAATCACGATTCGGAATCATCGTTAGAAACGCCTGGTGGTGAAAGCGAACAACCGAGTAATATCGCGAAACCCGATTAGTAACCCTGATTTCCATCGTTCCCGCGCTCTGCGTTCACGTTATACACATCTCATCTCGACATCTTCTGTGCATCCAGGGCGAAGACAAAGTCGCTGCAATATAGCCTTGCCACCCCGCGTGGCGTCGTGTTTGCAAGCGAATAACTGCCAAAGCCCGCTCCAACAGGGTCACTTCCTACAACCGTAGAGGTTCGAGCGGCGGCAAGCACCGCTTGACCACGCTATAGCATAGCAGCGTCCGTAACCAAGGGAGGCAAAATGGGCAGCAGCCGCAACCTCATCACCAAACCGGACAAACCCCATTTCTAACCTGTAACGAGAATAAAGTCAGCCGGAGTTTACCCGCCCTGATGCCATTCAAATCGTTCTGGATACTTGGCGATACCAACGGCAGCACGCCAATTTCAAACTCTTCGCTTACGCGATCCTGGAAAACCTGTCGCCCAGGCTACGGTTTTGGACAAATGCGTCGCCAGTTTCAAATCCTACTCTGACCGGCGAATCATCGACCTGCCGCAACAACAAAAGCCGAGCGCCTTTTGCAAAAGTTGCGTTTCGCCAAGGCCGCGCATAAGAACGACCGCGAATTCCCATTTTGGCAGAAAGGCCTAAACGCCGAACTAGTGTTTAGCGAGATGATGATGCGGGAAACGCTGGATTGCATCCACGCGGGAGCGCGATAACGGTAATCGGGATTGCTCCGCAATCAGTTAATATGTTAGAGTCAGTTCGGCGCGACAAGCTCCGTGGTAGAGACTCGAAACACTCTACTTCCAGACATCTCCTATTTTCAAACGTAAGGAAACAAAAATGTTCAGGAAATTATTATGGCCGGCATTGATTGGCGTATTTTCATTCAATGCTCACGCTAGCGAAGTTATCGATAATACGCCAATCCACTCAAATCAAATAACGGTCCCCGAAGTAACCATTCGCCCGGAATTGCCCGGTATAACAATATCGCCAGGACAGCCACCCGAAGGTGTTCCTGCCTCGAATCCTGTCCTTATTGGTCAGCGATTGGGCTATAACGAAGCTGAAAGCTTATGGCAATATAGCTATCAAATATTTGGCCAGCAAATCAACGAACACGCCGCATTAACTATTCCGTATTTCTCGGATCAAGAAATTAGTTTGTTATCGGGACCGAGCGGTTGGAATTTGGAAATTGGCAATACCGATCTGTTTAACCTGGGTCAGGGTGTTGGATATATACGCTGGAGTTACGACGGCGTTACGCCTGACAGTTCAAACCGAGTTTTTAGTTATTACTCGCATTGGTCTCCAGGACAAGCAAGCTATAATTTCGTTGAAGCGGATCAAACTACGTCGAGCGGATTTCTTGCTCAACCATTGTCGCCGCAAGCCGCGCTGGCTGGAATTACGCCGCTTCTGTTACCTGTTCCAGTGCCTATTCCTTCGTTAGCGCTTCCCTTGTCGGTCTTGTTAATAGGCTGGGTGTTAAGCGGCTCTAAGCAACAAGCCCGGACTGCGAAGGTGTTTGTTTAGCGTGCGACGCCGGAAAAGCCGGGTTGGATACTCGCTAACCCGGCCAGATAGAATTCCATAGTTCCGCCCCGAGCATTGTTGCTGCTGGACTGATAACAATGCCGTTCTCAGTCCAACAAACAGCGCGAAAGATGAAGTACTACCGCGTCGGCGCCCACGCCGAAGCGCCGACGCTCTGGCGCCCCTATAAAACCGCCATCTTTATTCAGGAACAATCCGGCAAGCCACTGCGACAGGGCAAACAACCGGCCTATTTCGGCTTGGTTGGAAAAGGCGCTTGTGGCCCCTGCGGCTGAAATCGTCTAACGCGCCGTTGCCGCGAGCGAATAAAAAGAATCAAGCCGAATGGCTTTGACGCCGAGTCCGGAACACTTTGCAATATAATCCGAGCATTAGCGATACATCACCTAGCCAAACCACACAACATGACCGACACACCCGACATCCTCAAAACCATCCTCGCCAAAAAAGCCGAAGAAGTAGCGCGCCGCAAGAACAACACACCGTTGGCTATGCTACAAGAATTGGCCGGCACCGTGCAGGCTCCGCGCGGCTTTTACCAGGCCTTGCGCAACAAGGCCGACCAGCAAAAACCGGCAATCATCGCCGAAATCAAAAAGGCTTCGCCCAGCCAAGGCGTGATCCGCGAGGACTTCAAGCCGGTGGAAATCGCGGTCGATTATGCCTTCAACGGTGCGACCTGTTTGTCGGTGTTGACCGACAAGGAATTTTTCCAGGGCTCGGAAGCCAATCTGCAAATGGTCCGCGAACGTTGCCCGCTGCCGGCGATCCGTAAGGATTTCATGATCGATCCGTATCAAATCCACGAATCGAGGGCGCTGGGCGCCGACTGTATCTTGTTGATCGTCGCCGCGCTGGACGACGCGATGCTGAAGGAACTGGCCGATACCGCGACCGGTTTGGGCATGGACGTGTTGGTGGAAGTGCACGATGCCGAGGAACTGGAACGGGCCTTGGCGCTGAACACCCATATGATAGGCATCAACAACCGCAATCTGCGTACCTTCGAAGTGTCCCTACAAACCACGCTGGACCTGAAAAACACGATTCCGGCCGACAAATTGATCGTCACCGAAAGCGGCATCCACACTCCGGCCGACGTCAAACTGATGCAGGACAACGGCATATACACCTTCCTGGTCGGCGAAGCCTTCATGCGCGCCGAATCGCCGGGTAAGAAGATGCGCGAGTTGTTTTTCTAAGTCCGTTATTTTCGGATTCGCTGATGCTCGCCGCTGCCGGGCCAGATTAGACCGACCAAACCCTTTTTTACTCGAAACGGGTTTACGTCTTTCACGCGCGCACGACGGAGACTGGTATAGTGCCGCCGGTTTTCACCGATGGGGGCGGGGCGATGGCTAATATCCTGGGGGCGGTCCGTGGTTGGAGATGGTGCTTGCTGGTGCTGCTGGCGCCCGTGGCCGGCTTGGCGGGCGACGAATTTTCGTTAATGCAGGCCCTGGCCGACCAGGGCTGGCACGACCTGGACGACGAGCGTTGGAACGCCTACGCCCAGGCTACCTACATCTCCAGCTGGAAACCGGCCTTCGCGGCGGCTTACACCAATCTGAACGGCACGCCGCATTCGCTCAGTCCGAATGCCGAGCGCAGTTTTACCGGCACCTTTACCGCTTATTTCGGTTTGAAAGCCTGGCCGGGCGGCGAGATTTATCTGGCGCCGGAAATGATTTCCGAACTGCCGCTGTCCGACTTGAAGGGCTTGGGCGGCGGCATCCAAAACTTCGAATTGCAAAAAACCGGCTCGGTCAGCGCGACCTGGTACAAGTCGCGGTTTTATCTTAAGCAAACCTTTGGCTTCGGTGGCGACGACGGCCGCAACGAGTCCGCGCCCTTGCAACTGGCCGGCGCGTTGGACAGCCACCGCTTGGTGGTCACTTTCGGCAATCTCAGCGTGTTGGACATTTTCGACAAGAACCGCTTTTCCGCCGACCTGCGCCAGCAGTTTTTGAACATGGCGTTTCTCAGCCACGCGGCTTACGACTTTGCCGCCGACGCGCGCGGTTATTCGGTCGGTCTGGCCGGCGAATATCATCTCGGCGCGTGGACCTTGCGGCTGGGCCGCTTCGCCACGCCCCAAAATCCCAACGATCTGCCGTTGGATTTCAACGTGTTCAACCATTACGGCGATCAACTGGAGATCGAACACCGCCACACGCTGTACGGCCAAGACGGCGCGGTGCGGCTGTTGGCCTACCGCAATCGGGAAATCATGGGTCGCTGGGACGCGGCCATCGCGGCGCTGAAGGACGACCCAAGCAAAAACGCCGCGGCTTGCGGCGGCTTTCATTACGACTCGACCAACGCCGGCGCGCCGGATCTGTGTTGGGTGCGCCGACCCAACGTCAAAACCGGCATCGGCATCAATATCGAACAGCGCTTGACTGGCGCGATCGGGATATTTCTACGCGGCATGGTTTCGGACGGGCAAACCGAGGTGTACTCCTATACCTCGGCCGACCGCTCGTTGTCGTTGGGCGCGGCCGTCGACGGCGAATATTGGGGCCGAGCCCGCGACACGGTCGGGGTCGGCTTCGCCAGCAGTTGGTTGTCGGCCAGCCACGTCGACTATTTGCGCCTGGGCGGCGTGGACGGATTTATCGGCGACGGCACCATCCGCTACCGGCCGGAACAGTTGGTAGACGTTTACTATAAATTCCATCCCTGGCCCTCGGTGTGGCTGACCGCCGACTACCAGCACATCGCCAATCCGGCCTACAATGCCGATCGAGGTCCGGTCGACGTTTACGGACTGCGCGCCCATTTCGAATTCTGACGTCGCGCGGTTGAAATCAACCGCAGGTTGGGGGATTTTACCCAAAAAAGGCTTTTCCGGAAAAAGATAGCGTATCGATAATAGTCTGCTATCATGCGCGGCCCGCGAACGGCGGGTGTCGGCGCGGACCGTAACCCCGACTCGGTAATGGCAAAGCTCTTGCTAAACTGAATCTGCTCCGGCGCGGCCGGAGGTTTAATCAATCACGGCGAAATTGATGCGAAAACGATTCCAGCAACTCTGTTGCCTCCTGGCGCTGCTCGGCGGGCAGTCGGCGTGGGCGCAAACCCGGCTAGTCAGCGCCGAGCAAACCTTGGCGCTGTTCTTTCAGCGCAATCTGGATTTGATCGCCGCCCAATACAACATCGATCAGGCCCGCGCCCAGGAAGTCATCGCCGGCGCCATCCCCAATCCGGATTTCAATTTCCAGTTGTCCGAGATCGGCGACAATCCCAACATGGGCTCGGCGGCGCGCGGCTGCAATCACAATCCGTCGGTCTCTTGCGGGCCCGCCGAATACTTTTCGTTCAGTCAGTTGATTGAGATGGCCGGCAAACGCGGTTTGCGCATCGAAAGCAGCGGCTTCGCGACGCAAGCCGCGGAAGCCGATCTGCGCGATGCAGTGCGTATCTTTAGCAATATGGTGCTGGACGCCTACTTCGATCTGTTGCTGGCCCAAAAAAACCGCTGGCTAGCCCAGGAAGCCGTCTCCCATTATCGGGACATCGCGGTGGCCAACAAGCTGCGCCTAAACAGCGGAGACATCGCCGAAGCGGATTTTTTACGGGTCAAAATGGAAGCCACCCGCGCCGAAGCGGATCTGGACGCGGCCGAAGCGGCGGTGCGTCAGGCCCAAACCTCGCTGGCGCAAGTTCTGCGTTGGCCGGAGCCGGACTGGCAATTCGAGGCCACCGAAGTCTGGCCGGCGCTCAGCGACATCGGCCAGCACGGCGATGAAACCGCATTGCTCGACCAAGCCTTGCGTCAGCGGCCGGATTTGCAGGCCGATCGGCGCCGCGCCGAGCAAGCGCAAAAGGAGCTGGAATTGGCCCGCCGCTTGAAATACCCGGACGTCACGGTCAACGCCGGTTACGCCCGCGACCCCAGCAACAACGCGCTCAATTCGTTTTTCGTCGGCGTCAGCGTGCCGGTGCCGGTGTTTTATCAGTACCAGGGCGAAGCCGACAAGGCGACAGTCGGTTTGAATCAAGCGCAATTGGCGGTCGAACAAACCGAACTGGCGATTCGTAGCGACGTGGCCAATGCGCTGGCCGCCTGGCGCAGCGCCGATAAAATCGCCCAACGCTACGAAAACGGCTTGCTGACCGATGCCCAAACCGTGCGAGACAGCGCCGAACTGGCTTTCAAAAAAGGCGCGACCGGCGTGTTGGATTTTATCGAGGCGCAGCGCAGTTACAAAACCGCGATGCGCGACTACTTCGCGGCCGTCGTCGGTCGTGCCAACGCCTATTACGACTTGGCCAAAGCCGTCGGCGACGAAACCCCGCTCGGCCATCCGGCCGCCGATTCAAATTCCATTCCCAAGCCCTGATGACCACCGTGTTTAAACGCCATTTTAACGTCCCGATTCGGACCGCGCTGCTGGCGGGCTTGCTGGCGCTGGCCGCGTGCAACGAAGCCGCCGATAAAACTCCGCCGCCCCCAGCTGCCAAAACGCCGGGCGAGGTGGTGTTGCAAGCCGATTCGCCGAAAAAAACCTACGTCAAGATTCGCGAAGTGGCCTACAGCCGGCCGCCGACGATGGAGCCTCTGGCCGGCAAGATCGCCTACGACGAAAACCTGACCTCGCGGATTAGCTCGCCGGTCGCCGGCCGGGTAGTCGGCCAAGCGCTGGCCTTGGGCAGCCAAGTCGCCGCCGGGTCGACGCTGTTGGAATTGCACAGCCCCGATGTCGCCGACGCCGAAGCCGATTTCGCCAAGGCTCGGGCCGAATCGACGCTGGCCAACCGGGCCTATCAACGCCAGCGCGAGCTCTACGAAGGCAAGGTCGTCGCCCGCAAGGACTTCGAGCAAGCCGAGGACGATTTGCAGCGGGCGCGCAGCGAACTGCAACGCACCGAAACCCGCTTGAAAAATCTGCATCTGGCCGGTCGCCAAGCCAACGGCCGGTTTGCGTTGAAATCGCCGTTGGCCGGCAACGTCGTCGAGCGTAACGTCAATCCCGGTCAGGAAGTCGGCCCGGACACCGACCGTCCATTGTTCGTGGTGTCCGACTTGAGCCGGCTGAGCGCGGTGCTGGAGGTGTTCGAGATCCATCTGAGCAAGATCAAGGTCGGTCAGCAAGTCAGCGTCGAAGTGCCCGCCTATCCGGGCGAACGTTTTCCGGCCGTGGTGCGCTATATCGGCCAAGTACTGGATGAAAACAGCCGCAGCGTGCAAGTGCGGTGCGAGCTGGCCAATCCGGACGGCCGCCTGCTGCCGGGCATGTACGCCAGCGTGACTCTGGAAAGCGACCCGTCTCAACAGGCGATCGTGATTCCGCTGACGGCGGTATTTACCGAGGCCGAATCCGATTACGTATTCGTCGCGACCGGGGAAAATCGTTTCAAGCAAAAGCCGATCAAAATCGGCCTGCGCCTGAAAGACCAAGGCGTCGTTCTGGAAGGCTTACAGCCCGGCGAGCGCCTAGTCACCGAAGGCGCCCTGGTGCTGCGCGCCGAGGAAGATGCCGACACTCAGGCCAATTGACCGGGATAGCTCATGATCGCGCGCATCATCGCTTTTTGTTTGCAGCAACGCTTGATGGCGATCGGCATGACGCTGGCCGTCGCCGTATCCGGCATCATTGCCTTCGAAAAACTGCCGGTTCAGGCCTTTCCCGACGTGCAGAACGTGTTCGTCCAAGTCGTTACCCAGTATCCCGGCCAGGCGCCGGAAGAGGTCGAAAAGTTGGTCACGCTGCCGATCGAACGGGAAATGAACGGTCTGCCGCATCTGCTGAACATGCGCTCGGTGTCGATCTTCGGCTTGTCGGTGGTGACGTTAACCTTCGACGACGACGCCGAGGATTACTTTTCGCGCCAGCAAGTACTGGAGCGCCTGCACAATGCCGACATTCCGGACGAGGTCAAACCGCAGTTGGGGCCTCTGTCGACCGGCGTCGGCGAGATTTACCGCTACGTGATCGACGCCAAACATCTGCCGTTGACCGAGCAGCGCGCGTTGCAGGACTGGGTGATCGAACCGAAGTTGCGCACCGTGCAGGGTGTGGCCGACGTGATTTCCTACGGCGGCGGCGTCAAGGAATACAAGGTACTGGTCAAACCTGATCGGCTGAAGAATTACCAACTCGATCTGAACCAAGTGTACGCGGCGATCGCCGCCAATAACACTAACACCGGCGGCGGCTATATCGAGGACGGCGACGAAGCCTTGGTAGTGCGGGGTGTCGGCTTGCTGAAGTCGGCCGACGAAATCGGCGATATCGTCGTCGCCAGCCACGACGGCGTGCCGGTGCGGGTCAAGGACATCGCCGAAATCGCGGTCGGCCCGCAACCGCGCACCGGCATCGTGGCGATGAATCAGCGCGACGACATCGTCGAAGGCATCGTGCTGTTGATCAAGGGCCGCGACGCGGTGGAAGTGGTCAATGGCGTCAAGGACAAGATCGCCGAACTGAACCAGTTCGGCCTGCCGCCCGGTGTCAAAATCACGCCGATTTACGACCGCACCGAGCTGGTCGGCCATACCGTGCATACCGTCGAACACAATATGATCGAAGGCGCGGCATTGATTCTGGTGATCCTGCTGGTGTTTTTGCGCCGCTTCCTGGCGGCCTTGCTGGTCACCTTGATCATTCCGCTGTCCTTACTGTTCGCGTTTATTCTGGTCGATGCCGGCGGCGTCTCGGCCAACCTGATTTCGTTGGGCGCGATCGATTTCGGCATTATCGTCGACAGCGCGGTAGTGCTGGTGGAAGCGGTGATGGTACAAATTACCCTGGATTTGCAGCGCAAGGCCGACATGCGCCATCTGCGCCAGTCGTTGCTGAACACCGCCACCGAGATGGGCCGGCCCATCCTGTTTTCCAAGGCCATTATCATCATCGCCTTTTTGCCGATCTTCACGTTCCAGCGCGTCGAAGCCAAAATCTTTTCGCCAATGGCCTACACGCTGAGCTTCGCATTGGTGGCGTCGATGCTGTTCAGCCTGACCTTCGTACCGGCAATGCTGACCTATTTGCTCGGGCCGAACATCGGCGAGCGCCACAATCCGTTGGTACACGCGATGGAACGCCACTACCGGCGCCTGCTGGAATGGGTGTTGCGCCACGCCAAAATCGTGTTTACGGCGGCGGTCGCGGCGCTGGTGTTGAGTTTCATGACCGTCCGGCTGATCGGTACCGAATTCATGCCCAAACTGGACGAGGGCAACATCTGGCTGACCATCACGCTGCCGACGCCGGTGTCGCTGACCACCGCCAAGGACATCGAACGGCGGGTGCGCGCCAAGCTGGAAACCTTTAGCGAAGCGAAAATGGTGCTGACCCAGTTGGGCCGGCCCGAAGACGGTACCGATCCGAAAGGCTTCAATAACCTGGAAGCGTTAATCGATCTAAACCCGAAATCGACTTGGCGTTACCATTCCAAGGACGAACTGGTGCAGGCGATGGATAAGGCCTTGGCGGTTTATCCCGGCCTGATGACCAACTTTTCCCAGGTGATTCAGGATAACGTCGAGGAGGCGATTTCCGGCGTCAAGGGCGAAATCGCGATCAAGGTGTTCGGCGGCGATTTGAAAACCTTGCAAGACCAAGCCGATCAAATTACCCAAATCCTGGCCTCGATCCGCGGCGCCACCGACGTGGCCGCCGAGCAGCAAGCCGGCTTGGCGCAAGCCATCGTCGAGATCGACCGCGCCAAGATTTCCCGTTACGGCATCAACGTCGCCGATGTGGAACGGGTCATGGAAATCGGCATGGGCGGCAAGGCGGCTTCTCAGTTTCTGGAAGGCGAACGGCGCTTCGACATCACGCTGCGCTATCAGGAGAACGCCCGCAATTCGATCGCCAGCCTGGAGAATTTGCTGGTCAGCTCGCCGGACGGCTTAAAGATTCCGTTGGCGCAACTGGCGACGATCAAGGTCAATCAGGGCGCGTCGCGCATCAGCCGCGAGGACAACATGCGGCGGATCGCGATCAAATGTAACCTAATCGACCGCGACCAGGGCAGCTTCGTCGCCGAAGCTCGGGAAAAAGTCGCCGAGCAAGTGGCCTTGCCGCCGGGCTATCATATCGTCTGGAGCGGCCAGTTCGAAAACCAGCAACGGGCGATGAAACGCCTGGCCATCATTGTTCCGATCAGTCTGGGATTGATCTTCGTCTTGCTGTTCTGGGCCTTCATGTCGGTTAGAAACGCGTTGTTGATCGTGATGAACGTACCGTTCGCGATGATCGGCGGTTTACTGATCCTGCTGGCGACCGGCATCAATTTGAGCGTGTCGGCGGCGGTCGGCTTTATCGCGCTGTTCGGCATCGCGGTACAAAACGGCGTGATTCTGGTATCGCAGTTGAACAAATTGCGCCGCGAAGGTCAGTCCCTGCACGACGCGATCGTCAACGGCTCGGTCAGCCGCTTGCGGCCGGTGGTCATGACCGCGCTGATGGCGATGCTGGGTTTGCTGCCGGCGGCTTTGTCCACCAGCGTCGGTTCGGAAACCGCCAAACCGTTCGCGGTGGTGATTATCGGCGGTTTGGCGACCGCCACCGTTCTAACATTGACCCTACTACCGGCCCTGTACCGTTATTTTTCCGAAGCCGACGAGCCCTAGGACTGCCCATGAAAGAGATACGCGCCTACATCCAACCGCATAAACTCAATCCCTTGACGTTGGCGCTATTGGAGATTCCCGGCTTTCCCGGCATGTCGGTGATGGATTGCGAAGGTTTCGGCCGGGAACGGACCGAACATATTCAGGACTACAAACCCTTCTTGCCCAAGAAGCGCATCGAGATTTTCGCGCCGGACGCACTGGCCGAGCGAATTTTTACCACGGTGATGCGAGTGGCCCACAGCGGCCACCACGGCGACGGCAAGGTCTACATGCTGGAGGTCCACAAGGGCGGGCGAATCAGCTCTGGCGAACGCGGCGAGGATTTGGCGTAAAAGGGCCGGTCGGCGTCCAGTCCGACCGGCCCCAGCGTTTTAAGGCAGCTTGACGGTGCGCGGCGCGTGCAACGTCGCGGCGCTTGGATCGTAGGCCGGATGCGGCGGCAGATAACGGCCCAGATAGCCGATCAGCGCGTCGATGTCCTGCGCGCCGCCTAGCATGTCGCCGCCCTGGGTGAACACGCTATAGTTGTCGCCGCCGGTCGCCATGAAGTTGTTGACCGTGACCCGGTAGGTTTGGCTGGGGTTGATCACCGCGCCGTCGCTGACGATCAGGTCGGTAGCGGTCGGGTTGCCATCGGCGTCGTAAACGCTCAGCGATACATTGCGTACCTTGGCGCAAGCCGGCGCGGACTCGCTCCACTCCTGATGCAAGCCGTTGGAGATTTGCAGGATGCGTTGCGAGGTTTGATTGTTCTTGGTCACGCCGTCGGACAACAAACAACCGCCGCCGACGAATTGCTGCTCCAGCACATCTTTTAATTGCGCGGCGGTCAAGGTCAGCGTCACCAAGCTGTTGCCGAACGGCTGCACCGTAAACGCTTCGCCGTAGCTGACGTCGTGCGGATAGCCGGCGGCGGTGAAGCCCGGATTGCGCACGCCGCCGGGGTTCATCAGCGCAAACTGGGCGCCGCCGAATGCCGCCGCCGAGGTGGCTTGCCATTGCGCATCGGCGATCAAATCGCCGGCCGCCATTTCGCCGGCGCCGTTCGCCGAGTTGGTAGCCGGGCCGGTAATCGTGCCTATCGTGCGAGCGGCCAGCGGTGCCACCAATGCGGCATAACCGTCGACGATGCCTTTGATTTCGGCGTCGGCCATATAATTGGCGTCGGTCCTGTCCACGGTGATGTTACGCGCATCGACCGCGACGACATCGCCGTTGGCGTGGTTGATGGTCAGGTCGATGTCGGTCAGCACCCGGCCGAACGAACTGGCCTGGGTCACCGGAATCGCGCGGCCGGCCTTGTTGGGCAACTGGCAGATGAAACCGGTGTGGGTGTGGCCGGAAATCACCATGTCCACCGCGTTGTCCAGTTGGGCGACGATGCCCTTGACCGGCGAAGTGGTCGGGTCTTGCAAGGCCGCCGAGCAATCGTTGATGAAATTCGGCGCCGCGCTGCCTTGCGAGCCGCCTTGATGCAGCAACACGACGATGGCTTCGACGCCCTGGGCGCGCAATTTCGGCACCAAGCCGTTGACGGTGGCGGCTTCGTCCTTGAACGCCAAACCGGCGACGCCGGCCGGCGTGACGATGGTCGGGGTTTCCTTCAAGGTCAAACCGATGAAGCCGACCTTGAGCTTGCCGCCGGCGGTGTTGAAGCTCTTGATGGCGTAAGCCGGAAACACGGTCTTGCCGTTCGCGGTGTTAACCACGTTGGCGGCCAGAAACTTGAATTTTGCGCCTTCGAACGGTACCGGCGTGCCGACTTCCGCGCCCTTGCAGGTGTTGCTGTCGGTCGGATGGCAGCCGCCCGCCTGCATCCGCAGCAACTCGTCCTTGCCTTCGTCGAACTCGTGGTTGCCGACCGCGTTGAATTCCAGGCCCAGGCGGTTCATCGTTTCTATCGTGCCTTCGTCGTGAAAAAAGGCCGAGATCAATGGGCTGGCACCGATCAGGTCGCCGGCCGACACGACGACGCTGTTCTGATTCTCCGCTTTCAACGCATCGACGTAAGCGGCCAGCATATCGACGCCGCCGGCCGGCTTGCTGACGATCGCGGTGCCGGAGCCGCCGGCCTGCACGCCGAAATTGCCCGGCGATTGCAGATTGCCGTGGAAGTCGTTGAATGCGACGATCTTAACGGTGCTAGTGGCGGCTTGCGCGCAACCCAGCGTCGCTAACGCGATGCCGATACCGGCGATCAATTGTTTGTTTCTCATGGCGATTCTCCCAATTAAGCCGAACGGCGCCGCGCGACGGCAGCCAACAAGCCGCTACCGGACAGCATCAGCCAAGCGGCGCCCGGCAACGGAACCGCCGTCAGAGCGACGCCGCCCAGGGTGGCGTTGAAGGGCACCCCCTCCGCATCCAGCGCGGACACCGCCAACAGGCCGGTGATATGGTGGCTGCCGGCGCCGAGCTGAAACAAGCCCCGGCTGAAATTGGTTTGACTCCAGGCCGTATCGAAATCGATCACGCTCGGCGTATCGCCATCCCGATAATTATTGATGCCGGCACTAGTAAAGGCCAAGCTGATACCGTTATCGAAGACCTGGAAACTATCGCCGGAAAAGCCGGCGTCCACGACTTTCAGAATCGCCGGAGCGCTCAACGTGAAATCGAATGCGATGGCCGAGCCGTCGTCGGCGATCCAGCTGAGCGGATCGATGCCGGATTCGGCGGAAAAATCATCGACAACGAACTCGCTCCAACTGCCGTCGACGGCTAAAGCGACCGTTTGGGCCTGAGCCGGTAGCGCGAATGCCAGCGCCACCGCCGCGAAAAATCTTGGTTTGAACATAAGTCTGTACCCCATTTGAAAGATGCCGTTGAAGGTGCTGGGACGATTCCGTCCCAGCCACCGCTGGGCATTACAAACCGGGAATATGAAAAGCCGATGACGCTAGCGCGACAATTGCGTGGCAAGCGCGCAAACGCCTAGCCGAGGGGGATGATGCGTGGAGTGGGTAGATGGACGGGGAAACCGGCAATGCCGAAGGCTATCGAGCGATGCCGCCGGAATCGACGGCATCGATGCTATCAAGTCAGTAATGGCTTACGAAAAATTGCGGCCGTAGAAGATTTCGGCCATTTCTTCCTGGAGCATTTCCTGGATTTCTTCCTGCTCCTCGTCGCTGAAATTACTTTCCTTTTCGAACAGGTAATTTTCCAGTTCGGTTTCCTTCAGCATCATCTTGGTATGGAAGATGTTCTCCTGATAGACGTTGACGTCGATCATTTGATACAGCTCCTTGGTGCTTTCGGCGATGTAGTTTTGAATCGAGTTGATCTTGTGGTCGATATAGATCTTCTGGCCGGTCACGTCGCGGGTGAATCCGCGCACCCGGTAATCCATGATGACGATGTCGGACTCGAAGCTATGTATTAGATAATTCAAGGCTTTCAACGGCGAAATTTGTCCGCAGGTGGACACGTCGATGTCGGCCCGAAACGTGCAAATATCGGTATCCGGATGACTTTCCGGATAGGTGTGCACGGTGATGTGGCTCTTGTCCAAATGCGCCAAAATCGTGTCGGGCAACGGTCCGGGCGACTCGGAATTCATGCCGGCCGGGATCACCGCGCCCTCGGAAATCAGCATCGTTACGCTGGCGCCTTGCGGGTCGTAATCCTGATGAGCGATGTTCAAAATCTGCGCGCCGATGATGTTGGCGACATCCTTCAAAATTTGGGTCAGGCGTTTGGCGTTGTAAGCTTCGTCGATGTATTCGATGTACGCTTTTTCTTGCTCCTTGGGCGCGTAGCAAACGTCGTAAATGTTGAAGCTCAACGATTTGGTCAGGTTGTTAAACCCGTGTAATTGTAATTTGCTCAACCGCTTAACCCTCGATAACTTCGAAATCGTGACTGATTTCCACGCCGGCCTTGCCCAGCATGATGGATGCCGAACAATATTTTTCGGCGGACAGTTTCACCGCCCGCTCCACCGCCGATGCCGGCAGATTTTTCCCGGTCACCTTGAAATGCAGGTGGATTTTGGTAAACACCGCCGGCACGGCGTCGGCGCGTTCGGCGGTCAATTCGGCACTGCAATGCACGATTTCGTGGCGGCCTTTCTGCAGGATGTCGACCACGTCGAACGACGAGCAGCCGCCCACGCCCATCAGCAGCATTTCCATCGGACGCACGCCCAAATTCCGACCGCCGTGGTCGGGCGGACCGTCCATCACCACCGTGTGTCCGCTGCCGGACTCGCCGACGAACAATCTGCCGTCGACCCATTTAATCGTTGCTTGCATCCTCTAACCCAAGTCGAAACCAAAATTGACGCGGATTTTACAACGAACCCGTCAAATGTCTTGATTTTTTTCCGAAACTCCTGCACCTTGATAAGGTAGCCAAATCAGTTCACAGAATTATTACAAATTATGAGCTTCGTTAAACAAAACAAGATCTCGCCATCCGCTCTCGAAGCCTTTTTGCGCTTCTGCCATGTCCGGACCTATCCGGCCAAAATCACGATCGTCCGCCCCGGCGACGTCGGCGACAAGTTGTTGTTTGTGGTCGACGGCTCGGTCAGCGTCAGCGTCGAAGACGAAGAAGGCCGGGAACTGATTCTGGCTTATTTGAACAAGCACGATTTCGTAGGCGAAATCGGCGTGTTCAAAAATGCCGAAACCCGTAGCGTGTTGGTGAAAACCCGCACCAAGTGCCAGATGGCGGAGATCGGTTACGAGCGTTTCAAGCAATTGCTGAACGCCGATCTGCGCGATCAGGCCGTCGAAATTCTGACCGTGCTCGGCGAGCAACTCTCCACCCGTTTGCTGATTACCAGCCGCAAATACCGCGACTTGGCCTTCATGGACGTCGAGGGACGTATCGCCCGGACCTTACTGGATCTGTGCAAGGAGCCGGACGCGATCACCCACCCCGACGGCATGCAATTGCACATCACCCGTCAGGAAATCGGTCGTATCGTCGGCTGCTCCAGGGAAATGGCCGGCCGGGTATTGAAGGAGCTGGAAGACAAGGGCTTGATCACCGCCCACGGCAAAACCATCGTCGTGTTCGGCACCCGCTAAGTCCATCCTACGTCCACCATCGGCGCGGCCGCTCCACCGGAACGGCCGCCGCGATCATTTAAATAGCGAATCGAACAGTTCTTGCATCGCCGTCCAGGATAGCCGGTCGGCTTCCGCGTCGTAAGCCACGTCCAACTGGTTGGCCTTGCCGAGACGGTCGGCATCCGGATTGGTAAAACCGTGTTTGACGCCCGGATAATTGACGACGCGATAATCCGCCTTGGCCAGCGCCATTTCCTTTTCGAAGTCCGCGATGCTTTGCGGCGTCACGAAGCCGTCGGCCGCGCCGTTCAACACCAACACCTTAGCCTTGACACTGCCGGGTTTGGCCGGAGTATCGGTCACCAGATTGCCGTGAAAGCTGACCACGGCCGCCAATTCGACGCCTTGCCGCGCCATGTTCAACACAGTCGATCCGCCGAAACAGTAGCCGATCGCGGCAATCTTGCCGACATCGACGTTGGGTTGCTCACGCAAGAATTGCAAGGCCGCCAGAAAACGTTGCTTGGCGATGTCGGCCCGTTCCAGCACCGATTTCATGAAGGCCGACGCTTCGGCAGCGTGTTCGCTGGACTTCCCGTCCCCGTACATATCCACCGCCAACGCGGTATAGCCCAGCTCGGCCAGCATTTTGGCGCGCTGGCGGGCGTAGTCGTTCAAGCCCCACCATTCGTGGACGACCAGCACGCCCGGCTGCTTGAGGCCCTTGGCGTCGTCCCAGGCCAGATAGCCGCGCAGCCGAGTATCGCCGGCGCTGTATTCGACGGTCTGCTCGCGCAACGCGGCTTGCGCGCCGCTCGCGATTAACAGGCTTAACACTAGCCAAATGGGTTTCATGATGTCCTCCTAGTTGCAAAAATGATCGGACCGGCTTTTTATCGCAATCTGTGGTGAAATGCCACCGAAATCGGCGCCGCCGGCGCCCCAGTGCCCCAACCGATCAACAAAATGAACCCATCGAAACCCATCGCCGTTTGGCGGCAAATCCCTGGCGGCGTGTGGGCGCTGGGCTTCGTCAGTCTGTTGATGGACATTTCCTCGGAAATGATTCACAGCCTGCTACCGTTGTTCATGGTCGGCACGCTGAGCGCCAGCACATTGAGCGTCGGCTTGATCGAAGGCGCAGCCGAAGCCACCGCGCTGATCGTCAAGGTCTTTTCCGGCGTCGCCAGCGATTACCTGGGTAAGCGCAAAAGCCTGGCGTTGATCGGTTACAGTCTGGGCGCGCTGACCAAGCCGCTGTTCGCCATTGCCGCCAGTAGCGGCATGGTGCTGACCGCCCGCTTGCTGGACAGAGTCGGCAAAGGCATACGCGGCGCGCCGCGCGATGCGCTGGTGGCGGACCTGGCGCCGGCCGGAATTCGCGGCGCGGCCTTCGGCTTGCGGCAGTCACTGGATAATATCGGCGCGTTTCTGGGCCCTTTGTTGGCGGTAACCTTGATGCTGTGGTGGGACAATGACTTTCGGGCCGTGTTTTGGGTGGCGGTGATTCCGGGCGCCTTGGCGGTACTGATGCTGCTGGTCGGCGTCAAGGAACCCAAGCATCTGGTCAAGGCCAGGCACGGCAATCCAATCCGCCGCGCCAATCTGCGCCGCTTGGGCAAGACCTATTGGCGGGTCGTGACCATCGGCGCGGTGTTCACATTGGCGCGCTTCAGCGAGGCGTTTCTGGTACTCAGGGCGCAACAGGGGGGCATAGCCTTAGCGCTGGTACCGCTGGTGATGGTGGCGATGAATATCGTGTACTCGGCAACCGCCTATCCGTTTGGAAAATTGTCGGACCGGATTTCGCCGGCGCGCTTACTGAGCTGGGGCTTGCTGGTGCTGATCGGCGCGGACCTGGTGTTGGCCAGCAGCGCCGATTGGCGGGCGACGCTGGCCGGCGTCGGTTTATGGGGCGTTCACATGGGGATGACCCAAGGTCTGCTCGCCAAACTGGTAGCGGACACCGCGCCGGCCGATTTACGCGGCACCGGTTTCGGCTTTTTCAATCTGATCTCAGGCCTGGCAATGCTGGCTGCCAGTGTCGTCGCCGGCTGGCTGTGGGATAGCCACGGCGCGGCGCTGACTTTCGTGGCCGGCGCGATCTTCTCCGCCGCCGCGTGGCTGATGCTGCGACTCGATCGTCGCACGCGTCATTGAAAAGGCCGGGAGTATTCCGCTCGACACGGCGGGCAAGTGATCGCCCTCTTTCCAAAGCCGGACGTAAAGTGTAAGTTAACACTTACAAGCGACGGCGTTCGACCGTCGTATCGCCAGTTCGAGGCCGTCCGTGAATTTCGCTCCCATCCCCGCTCTGCAACACTCTCGCAAATGGCAGGTCTGGCTGCTGGCCGTGGTACTGGCGCTGCTGCTGACCGAAACCATCGTCGCCGCGATGAGCTGGTTGTTGCGCGGCGTAATCACCTGGGATTATTTGCTGACCGGCTTGGTCGCGTCGCTGATCGTCGCGTCTCTGGTGTCGGGCATCACGGTGTTGCTCCTCGAGAAAATGGCTTCGCTAGACCGCAACATTTTGCAACTGAACACGATCATCGACGCCCTGCCGATACCGATCGCCTTGTTCGACGCCGATCGCCGGATATTACGCCTGAATCCGGCCTTCAGCAACGCTTTCGGCTACCTGGCGGCCGATCTTCCCGATGTCGAAACCTGGCGCCGCAAAGCCTATCCGGACAGCGACTATCGCTATTGGGTAACCGACGAATGGCAGCGCCGGCTGAATTGCGAGCCGCCCCGCTTCGAACCGCTGGAACTCAAGGTTTTTTGCAAGAACGGCATAACCAAAAACGTGGTCGTCACCGTAACGCCGTTGGGGCCGCTCTGCGACCACCTCCACTTGGTAGTGCTGTACGACGTGTCGGAGCGAGTCGAGGCGATGAATGCGCTGGCCGAGTCGCGCAACTTGTTGCAACTGGTGATCGAAACCATCCCGTTGCGCGTATTCTGGAAGGACCGAGCTTCCCGTTATCTGGGCTGCAATGCTTTGTTCGCCGAGGACAGCGGCGCGCCGGACGTGGCGACCGTGATCGGCAAGGTCGACACTCAATTGGCGTGGTACCGGCAAGCGGAGCTCTACCGGCGCGACGACCGTTGGGTCATTGAGTCCGGTCAAGCGAAACTGGCTTACGAAGAACCACAAATCACGTCCGATCACGGCGAATGTGTGCTGCGCACATCGAAAGCGCCGTTACGTAACCGACGCGGCGAAACCATCGGCGTGCTGGGCGTTTACGACGACATCACCGAATTCAAGCAAATCGAATCCGAGCTGTGGTTTACCCGAGCCATGGTCGATAAAAGCAAGACCGCGTTCTACTGGCTGGACGAAAACGGCCGTATCACCTATATCAACGATTACGCCTGCGAAACGCTGGGTTACAGCCGCGCCGAATTGTTGGGCATGTTCCCCTGGCAGTTCAACCTCGATTTGAGCGAGGCGGACTGGCCGATGTTGTGGCAACGTCTACAAGCCGAGGAAATCGTCGTGCTGGAGAGCCGGCACCGCCGCAAGGACGGTACGCTGGTGCCGGTCGAAGTGACCGGACATTACATCCGTTACGGCGATCGTTCGCTGATGTTTGCATTCGCGCAAAATATTAGCGAACGCAAACAAGCCGAAACCCAGTTACGCATCGCCGCCACCGCATTCGAGTCCCAAGAAGGCATGGCCATCACCGATGCCGACGCGGTGATCCTGAAAATCAATCTGTCGTTTAGCGAAATGACCGGCTACACCCCGGCCGACGCGGTCGGCCGCAACCTTAACCTGTTGCATTCGGATATTCACGACGGCCGCTTTTACGACGAAGTATGGAGCGGCTTGCGCCGTAACGGCGTCTGGCAGGGCGAACTGTGGAATCGGCACAAGAACGGCACGGTATTTCCAGTCTGGCAAACCATGACCGCGGTGCGAGGCGCGGACGGCGCCATCACCCATTTTGTCGCGGCGATGACCGACATCAGCGAGCGCAAGGCCATCGAAGACCACGTCCACCATTTGGCCCACCACGACCCGCTAACCGATCTGCCCAATCGCATCCTGCTCAGCGACCGCTTGCGTCAGGCGCTGGCGCAAGCCAGACGCGAGCAAACCCGGCTCGCCTTGATATATCTGGACCTGGACCAGTTCAAACCGGTCAACGACAGTTACGGTCACGACATCGGCGATTTGCTGTTGCAAGACGTGGCCTGCCGGCTACGGGCCTGCGTCCGCCGCGAATCCGATACGGTATCCCGGCTGGGGGGCGACGAATTCGTGGTTCTGCTGCCACAAATCGACGGCGAGCGCGATGTGGTGGCGATTTCCGAAAAGATTTTGGAAGCCTTGAACCGACCGTTTTCGCTCGAGCAATACGCGGTGAATATTTCGACCAGCTTGGGCATCGCGATTTATCCCAATCACGGAGCCGACGTCAAAACTTTAATGAAGCACGCCGACCAAGCGATGTACCAAGCCAAATGCGCCGGCAAGGGCTGTTATCGGTTCTACGGCGACTCGGCCGCGACGCCGGCCGGAGACGGCTGATCGCCCAGCCACCGGCCCAATTCCGGCGTAAAGCGCCGACCTTGCGCGTCGACAAAACGGAATGGCACCGACACCAACGCCATGCCGCGATTGACCTGCACCGCGAAGTGCAGGTGGGGACCGGTGGTAAGGCCGGTATTTCCCGAAAACCCGATCAATTGTCCGGCCGCGACCCGCTCGCCGACCTTGACGAGGGCTTTTTCCAACGCAAGATGGGCATAGACCGCCATCGTGCCGTCGTCATGGCCGATGCGAATCGTGTTGGCTTTGCCGGCATAGGCGGGTTCGGTGCCGTTGCCGTCGAAATCGTTTTCGACATCCAGCACGACGCCGGCGCGCGCCGCATGCACCGGAGTATCGACCGGCATCATGATGTCCACCGCGTACCGATTCTGGTCGTCGGTATGGCTGTATTCGCCGCCGAAGCCTTGGGTGATTTGAAAGCGGCTTCCCAACGCCAACGGCGGGCGGTAATCGGGGTCCCCCGGCGCTTCGGCCAGCGGCTGGCCGAGCACATAGCGATATTGCAAACCGTAGTGCCATCGGCCGGCGCCGGGAACGGCGTCAACCGCGAACAGCGGCGCGGACAGACCGGGACCGACAACGAAACGGCTCGGCAGCGCTGGCTGGGCCTCGACGTTTTCGCCGTCCCGCCAGTCGATCTCGACTTCAATCGGTCCCGGATAGGTGTTGCGAACCGCGAAGGTCGCGCGTCGGTCGTCGCCGGATTTTTCCAGCCACACTCTCTGAGCGGCGGCCGGCTTCATTTGCCGAATCTCAACCGGACCGGCGTCCGGCGGCGCCTGGTCGCTGTAATGCCAGAGGCCCTGGGGATCGCGGTATTTGTAAAGTTTTTTGGCGTCGGCGCCGCCGCAAATCAGCACCAGCACCATCGCCAAGCCGCCGCGCGCCGACACGCCGCGAACTACTTCCGGGTAGAGCTGAACGTGTAGGATTTGACGACGCCCTGGTTATCGAAGCGAATCAGCAAATCCTGAGTGTCGTCGCCGCCGAACAGCGAATATTTGTAGATGCCGTAGGTCCACGTCGGCCGGCCGTCTTCCATGCCGGTACGCCAGGGCGTGCCGAACAGTTCGGTGATGTCCTGCTTGCGGGTTTGACCGACTTTGATTTCCGGTACTCTGGACGCGGCGAATTCCTGACCGACCGTGACGCAACCGCTCAACGGCAGCGCCGACAGGCTGGAAAGCATCAGGGCCGAACCCAGGGAAACAGCCCGCAAGCTGAATATTTTCGCGATATTTCTCATAAGCATTGCCTGATAGGGAAATTGATTGATATAAGTAGCGGAACGCCGCGTATCTTAGCCGGTTCGCGCAACGATTCGTAATTTTTAGCCCGTGAGTCGATTACCATGCCAGCCTCAGCCGATAGCCTCCCCCTCGATAGCCTGCGCTTCGACAACCGATTCGTCCGCGAGTTGCCGGGCGACCCGGAACCCGACAATTTTCGCCGCCAAGTGTATGCGTCCTGTTATTCGAAAGTCACACCCAGCAGGGTCAAGAACCCGCGACTAGTGGCCTACGCCGCCGACCTGGCCCCGGCGCTGGGCATTGCCGAGGAGGTCTGTCGCTCCGACGATTTTTGCCAAGTCTTCGCCGGCAACCGGCTGGCGGACGGGATGGAGCCGTTCGCGATGGGATACGGCGGTCACCAGTTCGGGCATTGGGCCGGACAACTGGGCGACGGCCGCGCCATCAATCTCGGCGAAGTGATCTGCCCGGACGGCTCGCGGCAAACCCTGCAATTGAAGGGCGCCGGCCTGACCCCGTATTCGCGTAGCGCCGACGGCCTGGCGGTATTGCGCTCGTCGATTCGGGAATTTTTATGCAGCGAGGCGATGCACCACCTCGGCGTGCCGACCACCCGCGCGCTCAGCGTGGTTTTGACCGGCGAAACCGTGGTGCGCGACATGTTTTACGACGGCAATCCGCAATTGGAACCGGGCGCGATTGTGTGCCGGGTCGCGCCGTCCTTCGTCCGTTTCGGCAACTTCCAATTATTCACCGCCCGCGACGACCTGGAGTCGCTGAAAGCCTTGGTGGACTACACGATACGCAACGACTTTCCGGAATTGGGCGAACCGTGTACCGCCGTTTACCTGCAATGGTTCGCCGAAGTCTGCCGGAAAACCGCCGATATGGTGGTGCATTGGCAACGGGTCGGCTTCGTCCACGGCGTGATGAATACCGACAACATGTCGATTCTGGGCTTGACCATCGATTACGGCCCCTACGGCTGGCTGGAAAACTACGATCCGGACTGGACGCCCAACACCACCGATGCCCAAGGCCGCCGCTACCGTTACGGCAACCAACCCAAAATCGCCTATTGGAATCTGGTGCAACTGGCCAACGCCTTGTATCCGCTGGTTAAGCGCGCCGAGGGCTTGCAGCAGGCCCTGCAAAGCTTTACCGACACCTTCGACCGGCAATGGCAGGCGACATTGGCCGCCAAACTCGGCCTGTCGGCATTCGATGCCGATGCCGGCGACGAGGCCCTGACCCATCGGGTGTTGAAGTTGTTGCAGAATGCCGAAACCGACATGACGCTGTTCTTCCGGCAACTGGCCGATGTCGATATCGCCGGATCGGCCGACGACCAAGCCAATGCCGAATTTATCGAGCTGTTGCAACGAAACAGTTACGAGACCTTGAGCGAAGCCGTCGTCGAAATGGCCGAGCGCTGGTTCGGCGATTATCGGAAAAGGCTGTTAAGCGACGGCCTGCCGCAAAGCGAGCGCCGCGAAATCATGAATCGGGTCAATCCCAAATACGTGTTGCGCAATTATTTGGCTCAACAAGCCATCGATCTGGCCGAACAAGGCGATTTCAGCCTGGTTTGGGAGTTGCTGGATTTATTGCGCGCGCCGTATGCCGAGCAACCCGAGCGCGATCGGTTCGCCGCGAAGCGGCCGGATTGGGCTAAGGAACGCGCCGGTTGTTCGATGCTCTCGTGTAGTTCGTAATTTTCGGCGTCGTGACACTGGCGCGTAACCCGACATGGCTTATCATTGTCGCTTGATTTTTCGCTGAGGCATTCAAAGGAGCTCTCATGGCCGTAGGAACCGTTACTGTTGTCACCGGCACCGTTACCGCGCTTTCCGCCGACGGCGGCCGGCGCATACTGCAGGTGGGCGACCGCATCGACGCGACGGACATCTTGGAGACCGCCGACGGCGCCAGCCTGGTGGTTGCATTGGATGGCGGCGGCAGTCTGGACATGGGCGGTAACGACCGGATGGCGCTTGGCGACGCGTTGCCGGACGGTGGCGATATAACCGGCAACGGCCAAGCGCAAGCCAGCGGCCCTAGCGTGGAAGACATTCAGGCCGCGTTGTTGGCCGGCCAGGATCCGACCAAGGTTGCCGATCCCACCGCGGCCGGCGCACCGGCGGCCGGCGGCGGACCCGGCGGCGGCAATGAAGGCCACGGCATCGTCAGCATCGATTATTTAAATCCCGTCGCGCCGGTCAACAACGGCTTCGATACGATAGGCCCGGTCGTGGCGTTCAACGACATCGCCCCGCAAGTCCTGCTACTCGATCCGCGCCGCCTGCCTGCAACCGCGGACGGCGGGCTCAACCAACCGCCGATCGCGGTCGACGACGGCTCGAGCGGATTGCCGGCCGGCACGCCGGTCACCTTGGACGTGCTCGGCAACGATAGCGACCCGGACGGCAGCCTGGACCCGACCAGCGTGCAAATCGTCGGCACCGCCGCGCCCGGACAGTCACTAACGGTGGCCGGGGAGGGCGTGTGGAGTGTGGACCCCGTCAGCGGTGCGATCACGTTTACCCCCGCCGCCGACTTCGTCGGCGATCCGAGCCCGATCCAATATACCGTCGCGGACAATCTCGGCCTACGTTCCGATCCAGCCACGGTCAGTATCGACTACAACCTACCGCCGGTGGCCGGCGACGACGGCATCTCCGGCCTAGTTCCAGGCAACGCCGCGACATTAAAGGTATTGAGCAACGACAGCGACCCGGACGGTAGCGTCGATCCGACCAGTATTCAGATTGTCGGCACGTCGGCGCCGGGCCAAGCGCTAGTGGTCGCGGGCCAGGGCACCTGGAGTGTCGACCTCGAGTCCGGCACCATCACGTTTACGCCGGTCGCCGGCTTCATCGGCGACCCGACCCCGATTCAATACACCATCGCCGATAATCTGGGTTTGCGTTCGGAGCCGGCCACGGTCAGCGTCGATTACGCCCCGGCGGTCACCGCGCTCGATTCGGCCGTCGACGAAAGCGACGCCGACCGATCCGTGACAGCAGCATTGACGATAGACGGCGCGGCGCCGGCTTCGGTCACGTTGGCCGCCGCCGGCGCCACCTGGAACCCGGCGACGCAGACATTGACCGATGATGGCGGCCATTACACCGTGAAGGTCGAAAACGGCACCTATCAATTTACACTGCTACAACCGCTGGCCCACACCGGCAGCGGCAACCCACTGGCATTCGACATCTCGGCAAGCTTGACCGCCGCCGATGGCAGTAGCGCGAATACCGATTTTACCGTAACGGTTTACGACGACGGCCCCACCATCACCAATGCCAACGGTCAACTGAAAGATTCCGTCGGCGAAGCGTTAACGCAGTTGATCGATTACGACTTGGGATTCGACGGCTTGGGCAGTGTTACGCTGAACCTGCCCGAAATTTCCTCTAACGGCGCGCCCTGGCAATTGACGTCGGACGCCGACGCGGTCAGCTTCGCGGTTGCCGACACCAACGCGGACGGCTTGGACGAAATCTACGCCTTCATCGACAAAGGCCCTCAGGGATTGGATGCCAGCGACCGGATGGTGTTTACGTTGACGCCGACGCAAAACGGCTCCGCAATCGGCGATTACACGCTAACGCTCTACCAAGTACTGGATCTGCCCCCGGCCGATAGCGTGACGCTCGGCTTCGGCACCACCAGCACCGGGCCCGCCGGACAAGTGACGGTCGGCAATTCGCTGCTGGTGACGGGCAGCGACCTTAATGTCGCCAACGGTCACATCGGGATAGGCAACGCCAGCGTGGACAAGGGCGAATCGATTACCTACCAGTTCGGAACGGTCGATAACTTCGATGTATCCGTCAAACAATTGGTGAATTCGGTACAGTTGCAGGAATTCAACACCAATAGCGGCGCCGATGCGTTTCGCTGGACCGCCTATCGCGACGGCGCCGTGGTCGGTAGTAAGACTGTGAGTTTTAACGCGACAGCCGGCGGCGATTACGCGCCGGCGATCACCGTGGACGGCGGTTACGATACGCTGAAGATTCAGGTGATCTCCGGCGGTTTCGAGGTTGGCGGTCTGAAATACCTGAATTTGCCCAACACCCAGCAGCTCGATTTGAAATTCGGTTTTACCGCGACCGATGGCGACGGCGACAGCGTGACCGGCAGCTTTACCGTCGACACCGGGGCCTTGCTGACGACACAATTGCAAACCCCGGCCAGCGTATTGGAACACCCCGATAGCTTGCACGCGCTGTCCACGCCGTAAAATCGAAATCTCCAGACATAAAAAAACCGGCTCGCGCCGGTTTTTTTTTGCTGACAGCGTAACGCTAAATCAAATGCCGGCGTCCGCCAACGCCCAACACACCGAGCAAGCCGGTCGTAAACAGCCAAGTCGCGGCCGGCAGAGGTACCGCGGCCACCGAATAAGTCAGCGTCGCTTGCAAGGATGGCGGAAATTGGTCGGACAAGCCGCTGTTGAACAAATCCAGATCGACCCCATCGGACAAGGTCAATCGAATCACGACCCGACCGTCCTGAGTCCAGTTAACGATGTCGTCGCCGCTAATATCGAAACTTCTGGTCCAACGTACCCAGGAAATGTCGCCTCCCTCGGCGCCCAATTCGGTGGCCGTGCCGAAACCGGTTTGCGGCCGCGCATCCCAATCGTAAAGATAGTAATCGTCGCCGGGGACGTAGCTGTCGAGCACGACGGCGTTGACCGATTCGTTGGCGGCGTCGATCGTGTAATCGCCGGTGGCGCTGATCGTGAACACGCCATCAATGAAGGTGGCAATGACGGCTTCTGGAATTTCGAAGTCGAAGGTTCTGGCGGTATTGCTCGGCGAGAAGACTTCAGAAGTGTAGGTAACCTGGTTGGGCGGGGTGTAGGTAACCGTGGTGGCATTCGCGTGAGAAGCGGCGAAGGCCATTCCCAGCAAGGCGAAGAGTTTGGATAACGTGGTCTGCATAAGGACTTACCCATGACTAAAAAGGATGGTCCAATTCTACGCGATCCACGCTCGGCAGGCCACTGGACTAACGGGAAACTCGTCTCTTTACGATACGGAATGTTCGGTATCGGTCCGCAAGCGGCTAGCCGCCGCCGATTGCGATTTTTCGATCGCGGCGCAAAGCCAACAAATTGGCCGAAAGCCTCCCAAAAAAACATGCTTGCGCCGACCATTTCGGGTATCCTTTTTAAGCTCATCCCACGTTATTCCAGGTTCCGAAATGACCAACAATACCGACATTGCCGGCAAACACGATATCGATCCCGCAGAAACTCAGGAATGGATGGAGGCGCTACAGGCGGTCATCGAAAAGGAAGGCAGCGACCGCGCCAGCTACCTGATCGAAACCCTGCTTGAAACCGCCAGGCAATCCGGTCTGGATATACCCTTCTCCGCCAACACCCCCTACATCAACACCATCCCGGTCGATAAGCAGCCGAAGTATCCCGGCAACACCGATATCGAACGCACCGTCCGCTCCTACGTGCGCTGGAACGCGATGATGATGGTGTTGCGCGCCAACAAATACACCAATGTCGGCGGCCATATCGCCAGCTTCGCGTCGGCGATCACCCTGTACGACGTCGGCCAAAACCATTTCTGGAACGCCGCTTCGGACAAACACGGTGGCGACCTGATTTTCTCGCAAGGCCATTCGGCGCCCGGTACTTACGCCCACGCCTTCTTGCTGGGGCGCTTGAGCGAGGCGCAAATGGACAACTTCCGCCAAGAAGTCGGCGGCAACGGCTTGTCGTCCTATCCGCATCCCTGGCTGATGCCGGAATTCTGGCAATTTCCGACCGTGTCGATGGGGCTGGGGCCGATCATGGCGATTTACCAAGCCCGCTTCATGCGCTACATGCAGGATCGCGGCATGACCAATACCGACGGCCGGAAAGTGTGGGCCTTCCTTGGGGACGGCGAGACCGACGAGCCGGAAACCCTGGGCGCGATCGGCATGGCCGGCCGCGAAAAACTGGATAACCTGATTTTCGTCGTCAACTGCAACCTGCAACGTCTGGACGGCCCGGTACGCGGCAACGGCAAGATCATTCAGGAATTGGAAGGCAACTTCCGCGGCGCCAACTGGAACGTCATTAAAGTCATCTGGGGCCGGCGCTGGGACGCCATCCTGGCGCGCGACAAGGACGGCTTGGTGGTCAAACGCATGATGGAATGCGTCGACGGCGACTACCAGACTTTCAAATCCAAGGACGGCGCCTATGTCCGGGAGAAGTTCTTCAATACGCCGGAACTCAAGGAACTGGTCAAGGATTACACCGACCGCGATATCTGGGAACTGAATCGCGGCGGTCACGACCCGATCAAGGTCTTCGCGGCCTACAACGCGGCGGCCAACCACCAAGGCCAGCCGACCGTGATTCTGGCCAAAACCATCAAAGGTTACGGCATGGGCGATTCCGGTCAGGCGCAAAACACCAGCCATCAGCAAAAGAAGATGAGTCTGGAGTCGATCAAAGCCATCCGCGACCGCTACCAATTGCCGATCAGCGACGAAGAACTACCCAATTTGCCCTATATCCGCTTCGCGGAAGACTCCGAAGAACTCAAATATTTGCGGCAACGCCGCGTCGATCTGGGCGGCTATTTGCCCGCGCGACGCCCTAAATCCTATCCTCTGGAAATTCCGGCTCTGCCGGCCTTCAAAGCCCTGCTGGAAGGCACCGGCGAAGGTCACGAGATTTCAACGACGATGGCCTTCGTCCGTATCCTCAACATCCTGGTCAAGGACAAGCAAATCGGCAAGCGGGTCGTGCCCATCGTGCCGGATGAATCGCGCACCTTCGGCATGGAAGGCATGTTCCGCCAGCTCGGCATTTGGTCGCAGGTTGGTCAGCTTTACACGCCGCAAGACGCCGAACAACTGATGTTCTACAAGGAAGACAAGCACGGCCAAGTGTTGCAGGAAGGCATCAACGAAGCCGGCGGCCTGTGCGACTGGATCGCGGCCGGTACCGCCTATTCGACCCACGGCGTGCCGATGATTCCGTTCTTCATTTACTACTCGATGTTCGGTTTCCAACGCGTCGCCGATTTGATCTGGGCCGCCGCCGATCAACGCACCCGCGGCTTCCTGCTGGGCGGCACCGCCGGTCGCACCACCTTGAACGGCGAAGGCTTGCAGCACGAAGACGGGCACAGCCATTTGGTGGCGGCGACCGTGCCCAACTGCTATTCCTACGATCCGACCTTCGCCTTCGAACTGGCCGTGATCGTCCACGACGGCTTGCGCCGGATGTATGTCGAACAGGAAGACATTTTCTACTACATCACCTTGATGAACGAAAACTACGATCAACCCGCGTTGGTCGAAGGTTCGGAAGCCGATATTCTGAAGGGCATGTATTTGTTCAAGAAAGGCCCGAACAGTAAAAAGCCGCGCGTGCAACTGCTGGGTTCCGGCACCATCTTTATCGAGGTCATCGAAGCCGCCGGATTACTCCACGACGATTGGGGCGTCGATGCCGACTTGTGGAGTTGCCCCAGTTTCACCGAACTGGCGCGCGACGGCCAAAGCTGCGAGCGCTGGAATCGACTGCATCCCACAGAAAAGCCGCGTACCACGCATATCGAACATTGCCTGGGCGGCGCCAAAGGCCCTATCGTCGCCGCGACCGACTATATGCGCGCCTTTGCCGAACAAATTCGGCCTTGGGTCAAACAACCTTACACGGTCTTGGGTACCGACGGCTTCGGCCGGTCCGACACCCGCGCCAATTTGCGCAGTTTCTTCGAGGTGGACCGCTACCACGTGGCCGTCGCCGCGCTGCACGCGCTGGCCCAAGGTGGCGAGTTCGACGCCGCGAAAGTCGAGGTGGCCATCGCCAAATACAATATCAATCCCAACGTCACCGCGCCCTGGTTGATTTAACGGCTGATTTAACGGAAAGCGACACATGAGTTCTTTAATCGAAGTAAAAGTCCCCGACGTCGGCAACGTGCCGGAAATCGACATCGTTGAGGTATTGGTCCAGCCCGGCGACGTCGTCGCCATCGAGCAGACCCTGGCGGTCATGGAAACCGACAAGGCGACCATGGACTTGCCGTCCAGCGCGGCCGGCATCATCAAGGCCGTACACATCAAGCCGGGCGACAAAGTCGCCGAAGGCAGCCTGATCGCCACCGTCGAAGTCGGTGAAGCCGCTGCCGTGCCCGCGGTTGCCGAGGCCGCGCCCGCGCCGGCCCCGGCGGGACCCGCCGAAGTCGTTCCCGCTCCGGTCGCCGAAGCGCCCAAACCCGAAGCGGCTAAACCGGCACCAGCGCCTGCCGCTCCGGTCGTTGCCAGCGCCGAAGGCTTTAAACCTCACGCCACGCCCAGCGTGCGCTTGTTCGCCCGCGAACTCGGCGTCGATTTGAGCAAAATTCCCGCCGGCAGCGGCCGCAAGGGACGCATCCTGCAAGACGACGTGAAAAACTTCGTCAAGCAAGCGATGACCTCGGCGCCGGCGACAACCGGCGGTGCCGGCATACCAGCGATTCCGGCCGTCGATTTCAGCCAGTTCGGCGAAATCGAGGAAAAACCGTTGAGCAAAATCAAGCGCCTGACCGGTCAAAACCTGACCCGAGTCTGGCTGAACCTGCCGCTAGTAACCTACCACGACGAAGTCGCCATCGACGAGATGGAAGAATTCCGCAAATCCGTCAACGCCGGCCAAGGCAAGGACGGCGTCAAGCTGACCGGCCTGGTGTTCATCATGAAGGCGCTGGTCGCGGCGATGCAGAAATACCCCGCATTCAATAGCTCGCTGTCCCCGGAAGGCGACAAACTGTACTTCAAGAAATACTTCCATATCGGCATCGCCGTCGATACCCCGAATGGCTTGGTGGTGCCGGTGATCCGCGACGTCGACAAGAAAGGCATTTTCCAACTGTCGACCGAATTGGCCGAAATGAGCGAACTGGCCAGACTCGGCAAGTTGAAACCCGCCGACATGCAGGGCGGTTGCATGACCATTTCCAGCCTGGGCGGCATCGGCGGCACCGCGTTCACACCCATCGTCAACGCCCCGGAAGTCGCGATCCTGGGCGTGACTCGTTCCAAGGTGCAACCGGTCTGGAACGGAAAGGAATTCGAACCGAAACTGATGCTGCCTTTGGATATCACCTACGACCATCGCGTCATCGACGGTGCCGAGGGCGCGCGTTTCATGGAAGCGTTGAAAGCCAATCTGGCGGATATACGGCGGTTGTTGTTGTAGACAGGTTTCCATTTTTGGCTACAAGATCGCGCATTAGAATGCGAGTTACAATCGGGGTTATGTTCGGGTAGCTCGCTTCAGTCGATAGAATTCAGGGTTCAAACGGAATCGGCGGCATGGTTGTATAGACCGATCGATCGGACGGACGGATGAGATAAGAAATGACCTTCAACAGCCAATTTTACGGCCCGGTTTTCGGTCAATTGCTGGCCGAACAGCGCTTGATGGATTTAGGTCCGGGACAGCCTGAACCGAGTGTTTACGACACCTTGAACTCGCTGCAAATCGAAACGGCATTCGCACCGCGCGTCGTCAAGGACAGCAATTATGCGGCGCTGTGTATTGCCGGGCTTTGGCTGTATTACGACTATCTCGAACAAAGCCATCGAATCAGCCAAAAAATAACCGGGCCTTCCGGGAGTTATTGGCACGCGATCATGCACCGCCGCGAACCGGACAGCGGCAACAGCAAGTATTGGCTGGATCGCACCGGCCGCCACCCGATTTTTCCCGACTTGAACCGGCAAGTTCAACGGTTGCTTGCCGATCAGGAATTGCCCGGCATGGCGGGCTTTTTGGGTAAACTGCCCGAATGGGACGCCTACGGTTTCGTCGACCTGTGCGAGCTGGGCCGAAAGGGTGACGCGGAAATCGAAATGCTGTGCCGACGGATTCAAGCGCTGGAATGGCGCTTGTTATTCGATTTTTGTTTTCAGGCGGCGACGGTTTGCCACTGCTAAGCTCGCCACCAGCTAACGCCAAAATAGCGGCAAATCCTCCGGTGTTACGCTCCAACAAGCCACCGTCAAAAACCAGGTTTGCCGGATGCTCCGGGTCGGAGCCGGAGCTTGGCGGATAGTCCGGCACCTCTTTTCTAACGCGCAATCACTCTTCCGGCCGGACTATTCCCCCTAACCGCCGCGTTATACATGTCGAAGCCGCTGGCCGGCGGTATCGCAGCATTACCGGGACGGCCGACTTTCCAAACTTGGTATAAGGTTAAATCCCCACCGGGTTGTAGCTTGGCGACGCGAACGATGCGGTCCGGGTAGCGCTGGGTTTCCTTGACGTTGGCCCAATAGTTGTCGTCGCTGGCTTGCAATTTGGCGTCGGCCAAGTAGGTTTGGTCGTTCTCCTGGCCTTCCGCCAACGCCGGAATTCCATCTTCGACGACGACGAATTCGCTGCCGGTTGGCAAACGACCCGGCTCGTCATGCCGTTTGATCCGGATTTCGCTGACTACCACATCGCCGAGGCTTAGCGGCTGGTTCAAGTCGATCGATTCGTTGCCGCTCGACGTGATGCGGCGAAAAACCCGCTCGACGGTCAGACCGGCCGCGCGAGCGCTAACCGCCGGATACGGCACATCCACTTGCAAGCTGGCCGAAGCCACGTCGGTATCGCTTAACTCGGCAATGCGGATGTCCGCCAGCTCGCCGGCCGCCGGCAATGAGTCGAAACGCCCCAGATAACCGCCGGGTATTCGATTCAAATTACCCAGCACGCGGCCGGCCGCGCTGGCTTTCAAGGACCTTGCCTTGGCGTTTTGCGCGGCGGCGGCTTCCTTGCTGAGTAGTTCGCGGGTGTTGAAGATCACTTGGGCCGTGTCGTAAGTCGAAGTCCAATAGCCGTGTTGCTGAGTTTGCAGCAGCAGGCGTTTGAGTTTGGTTTCCAGAGCCTGAGGTAGTTCACCGGCCGTAAACAAAACACCTAGTCCTTCGGAAACCACGCTGGGCAATCCGAAGCCAAAACCCAATCGGCCATACAACTCGCCGCGCTCGGACTGATAAGTACCCGGATCAATCGCGTCCAAGGCTTGTTGCAAGCGGGTAACCAAGCGTTTTTGCAGATCGGATTTGTCCTGCAAGGCTTGATTGAAACTGTGCCAGCTAATGGTTCGATAGGCGGTCACCAAGCGCAGCGCGGCGGTCAAGTCGGCGATGCCGGCCCGATCGTCGGCATACACTCGGGCGACGAAATCGGCCTGCTGTTGCCATGGGCCTTGGTAAATATAAGTGGCGGCGGTGTAGCCGGCCAGCGTAAAACCGTCCGAAGCTTGGTTACTAGCGGCCTGTTGCTCCAGCCAGACCACGCCTTTCCCGTAGGCTGCGGCGGCACCCTCGATCTTCAGTTCTTCGGCGTATTTCAAGGCCTGCATCGCAATCAAGGTAACCGGTACACTCGCGGCGCTGTCGTTGGGCCACAATCCGAAACCGCCGTCGGCTTTTTGGTTTTGTATCAATTTGCGGATACCCAGCGCGGCATTTTGCTTGGCACGCTGCAAGGGCTTTTCGAGCGGTCCGAGTTGCTCGGCTTTCAAACCGGCCCGCTCGATCAAGTCCAGCAGCACCAGATTCGGCACCGTGCTATGCGCCAATTGTTCGGTACAGCCGTATGGATATTGCGCCAGCATGGCCGCTGCTTGCAAGGCCGCGCCGAGCAAGCCGGAATTGACCCGCACCGTCAGTTGCTTGGCTTGGGCTGGTTCCGGAATATCGAAATGCAAACCGCCATCGCGGCGTTCGGCTGCATAGACTTGCGGTAGCGCGGCCGGCTGAATAGGCAGATCGAAGGTCTCGGCACCACCGACCTTGACCGGCGCCGGCGCGGTCAAGCCCACCCTCAGGGACGCGTTGCCGGATTCGACGGCCGCCCGTAAACGCAGCGGCCACAGTTGTTCGGCCTTGCCGGCCAATTCGGCAGCCCAGGCAAGCTCACCGCTTTGTCGCTGCAGCGATTCCGAAAGACTCAGATCGCCGGTCAGCTTAACCGGATCGGCCAAGTGGTTGATCAACTTCACGGCCAATTCGACTTCGTCGCCGCCGCGCAAAAATTGCGGGCCGACGGTATCGACGGCGATGTCGGTCTTGGTGCGAAATTGGCCGGTCGTTTCGCCGAGCCTGCCGTCCTTGTCGCTGGCGACCGCGGTGACCAGCCATTCGGTGACGTTGGCGGGCATATCGACATCGATAGCGGCAACCCCGTTGGCATCGGTAACGACATGCGGAAACCAGCCGGCGGTATCGCGCATCGCTTTCTTCGCCAGCTTGCTTTGACTTTTCAAGGCACTCAGCGCGAAATTGGGTTTGCGTAACAAATCGGCGTAACCGTAGCCTTGCAGGTCATCGGAGTAAAAAGTGGATAAATTGCTGCGTTGCAGCGGGTAGAAAAAGTCGAAAATGCCGGGCCGGAATTCAGCTTGCACCGCGTAAACGGCGCGATCGACAATGGACACCGCCAATTCGGTGTCGGCGGCCGGCGTGCCGTCGGCGCGCTTGACTTGAAGTTTGATTTGGGTCGGCTTCAGCGGCTCGGCGTCGGCTTGGGCCGGTTCGATGGCGATTTGCAAACGCTTGTCCCACGGCACGATTCTGAACCCCAGCGTCTGTTCCTTAAATTTGCCGCCAGCCACCGGCACGGTCACGGTATGGTAAAAGCCGGTACCAAATTCGGGTTTGGCGGTCACGTCGAACCATCGACTGCGGCCTTGCACCTGAGCGCTACGGCTATCGAACAACTTGGCACCCGCCACGGTTTCCCAGATTGCCCCGCGCTCGTTATTTCCCCAGGCCTTGGGCAGCAGCGCGAAGATCCTGGCTTGCTCGCCGGGGCTGAGAATAGTGCTCGGCGTGTACAACTCCAGTTCCGGATTGTCCGCCACCGCTTCGCCACCGCTGCCGGCGACAATCAAGGTTGCCGCTTGCGACTCCGCGGCATGGTTCATCACTCTGCCGGCCAAGGTTTCCAAGCGGGCGACCGCCGACAAGCGACCGTATTGTTGCAGGGCCGGGATCGTCAATACTTGCTGGCCGCGTTCGTCGGTTTGGAATTCCAGTTTGACCAGACCGCGCTTAGCCGAACCGGGTTGTTCGATCAAAACATCGACCACGCCACCGGCCCCGGCGGCGGGTTTGCCGTCCGGATAGCTGGTTTGCAGCAACAGTTGCAGATCGTTGTCGCCAACCGCCGCGACGGTTTTATTGAAGCGTAACGCCGGCTGGGCTTCCGACAGCGTCGCGTACAGGTTGTCGGTCAAAATCGCACTGCCGCCGGCCGTATCCTGGGCGCGCACCATCAGGGTGTATATCCATTCCTGTTCGGGTTTGGGCTGTTTGGCATCGGCTTGAGCCTCGACCGGCACCGTGAATTCGAAGCTGCCGTCGCCGTTTTCGCCCAGTTTGGCGGCGGTTTCCCACGGGTTGCTGGCATCGACGGCTTGACGCGCTTCGATCGAACTGAACAATCGCTGCGGCTGGCTCAGCGGTGCCGCGGATTTGATCTGACCAAAATAATCGTTGCCGGCCGTCAAACCGGCGCCGGCCTCGCTGACGAATTGCGGCACCTCGAATTTCTTACGGTACAGAAACACCTCGAACTTGACGTTCTGCGGTACGCCGCCGCTGTAGCGCTTGGCGCGGAATTTCAAGTTAAAGGTTTGGCCGGGTTGCACGCTGGAACTGCGATCCAGCCATTCCAGATAAAAAGTCGGCTTGATGTAATCGCGCACCCTGAATTCGCCGCCGTAGGCTTTTTGGTCGATCTGGGCCAGCAAGCGGTACAAGCCCGGCGTCTGTGCGGGGTCCAAATCGAAGCTGCCGGAAAACGAACCGAAATCGGTCAACAGGGTTTGGCCTTGCAAACCGGTGGCGTTGCCGTCGGCGCGCAGCAACGAAACGTCGGTTTGCCTGGATTGAAACGCCGGTATTTGCAACCGTCCATCCTGCATGTTGCGGACGATACCCTTGTAGAAAAAGGTTTCGCCGGGCTTGAAGATCGGCCGGTCGGTCATGACAAACACCGCGTCGTCCTTGGCCTGAGTCGGTAGAAAGTCCGTCGCGGTCAGCGCGGTGCGCGGTGCTTCGCCCGGCTTGCCGGCCGGCGCATCGACCCTGACCAGCAATTTGCCGTCTAGAATTCCGTCGGGGTTGTCGAAACGCAATTCGCCGACGGCATCGGAAGCACCCGGGATCGCCCGCCAACGCCCACGGCCGTCGCGAACGCTGACCTTGGCGCCGGCCACCGGTTGCAGATCGCGGTTCATCGTCCGCACCAGCAATTGCTCGCTGGATTGCTTGACCTGTACCGCCAGACTGCTGACCTGAATCAAGCATTGCGCCTCGGTTTTGCCTTGCACGGCCTGCAATAAATAAAGGCCGTCCGGCAAGGGCTCGAGCGCGACTTGCCTAACCTTGTAACGGTTTTCACTCCAGGCGTCTTCGTTAAACCACCAGCCCAAGTCATGGGTTTGCCGGCCGTTGCGTTGCAAATCCAGATAGCTTTCCCTGACGACGCTAAAACCTTTAGGCGCCGCGACCAAAATCTGTTGCGGCACCGAGACCAGCGGTTTTTCGGTGACGGTCAATACCGAGCCGCTAAAGTTGCTTTCTTTCAACGCCTTGCGGAACTCCACATCCAACAGGCCGCGCAACAGCTTCAACGGCGATTGGGCGTTATTCAGACCCTTGGCGAAATAGTGGCCCGGATTGAGTTCGTTAACGGGTTGTTCGTAACTGCGACTGACATTGAATTGACCATCCAAAAAATTTTCCAGGTTGTCGGCCTTCAATACCCGAAGCAACATGGGCTGGTCGGTGACGGTGTAATCGAGGCGTACGGCCGGCGACTCGGTATTGGAAAAGCTGCGCTCGGCGGTCAGGTAAAAGGGACTCCCGGCCCAGGCTGATCCGGCGCAAGCCAGCGTCAGCAACCCGGCGAGGGTCCAGCATAGCCCGATTGAGAGCGCGGCGACGCGCGGATTATCGGGGACCGCGGCCGGACAAGTTGAAAATACCCATCGAGCGAAAGCTCGAATCGACGAGTCCGCCCGTCTACCTGGACCGAAAATATCCAACATGTCCCTTCCTCCCCGTTTTATCGCCCGAACTTCGAATGCGCCGCATCCGACGCTGCGTTAACAGCAAAGCCGCCGGCGCCAATCGCGACGGCGATACCTAACCCGCCAACTGCGTCGGCCGGCTTTTGGCCGTTAATGTTAGCAGGCCGAAGCGCGGCTTGCCGCGTTCGACCCGAGGAGAAAACCGCGCCGCTCGGCACCGACCCAAATTCCGGGGCGCCTGAAAACGCCGAATCAGGTGATCACGTCAGGTGCGTTACGGCCGGTACGCCGTTTGACTTCGCAAAACTGCTCGGCGAGCGCGATCAAATCGGCCAAGGCTTCTTGAGCATCCTGATCGTGTTTGGCGACGTCGCGTTCGTAACGCTCCAGATAAATTCGCAACGTGGCGCCCACCGTACCGGTGCCCGACAAACGGAACACGATACGCGAACCGTTGGCGAAGCCGATGCGTATGCCTTGCGCGCTGCTGACGCTGCCGTCCACCGGATCGGTGTAGCTGAATTCATCGGCGTATTTGACCGTGTAATCGCCCCAACTTTTACCGGGCAAGCCGTTCAGAAGGCCGCGCAAGTGGTCGAATATGCCGTTGGCGATATCGCTATCGACGGCCTCATAGTCGTGCCGGCAATAGATGTCGCGGCCATACGTTTGCCAATGTTCGCGGACGATATCGGCGACCGGCTGGCGTTTGCGGGCGATCAGGTTCAACCAAAACAAGACCGCCCACAAGCCGTCCTTCTCTCGCACGTGGCTGGAACCCGAGCCGAAGCTTTCTTCGCCGCAGATCGTGATTTTGTCGGCGTCGAGCAAATTGCCGAAAAATTTCCAGCCGGTTGGAGTTTCGTAACAGGGCAGACTGAGTTTGTCGGCGACCCGATCGACAGCCTGGCTGGTCGGCATCGACCGGGCCACGCCGCTGATACCCTTGGCATAGGCCGGAATCAGTTTGGCGTTGGCGGCCATGATCGCCAAACTGTCGCTGGGCGTGACGAAAATGTTGGCGCCCATGATCATGTTGCGGTCGCCATCGCCGTCGGATGCCGCGCCGAACACCGGGGCGTCCGCCCCGAGCATGAGTTCGGCCAGTTCATGAGCATGCGCGAGATTCGGGTCAGGGTGACCGCCGCCGAAATCTTCCAGCGGTACGGCATTGAACACCGAGCCCGGCGCCGCGCCGAGCTCCTCTTCCAATATTTTTTTGGCGTAAGGGCCTGTAATGGCATGCATGGCATCGAACTTTAGAGTGATCAAGCCGGCGGCAATGCTTTGTTTAATCAATTCGAAATCGAAAATGTCGGTCATCAGCGCGGCGTAATCGGCCACCGGGTCGATGATGCTAACCTTCACACCGGCGATTTGCTGCTCGCCAAGCGTATCCAGATCGATGTCCGCAACCTCCGCGCTCCGATATTCGGCAATAACTTTGGTATTAGCGTAGAGTGCATCGGTGAACTTCTCCGGGGCCGGGCCGCCGTTGCCGACGTTGTACTTGATGCCGAAATCTTCGTCAGGTCCGCCGGGATTGTGACTAGCCGATAGAACTATGCCACCGAAGGCTTTGTATTTCCTGATAATATTCGACGCGGCAGGGGTGGACAATAAGCCGCCTTGGCCTATAATGAGCTTACCGAAACCGTTGGCGATCGCCATTTTGATGATGATCTGAATGGCTTGTCGATTGAAATAGCGACCGTCTCCGCCGATGACCAGGGTGTCGCCTTGGAAGCCGTCCAAGCTATTGAATATGGATTGGACGAAGTTTTGCAGATAATTCGGTTGTTGGAAAACGCTTACTTTTTTCCGTAGCCCCGATGTGCCGGGCTTTTGATCGTCATAGGCAGTGGTTTTGGTGATTGTTATTGTCATATGCTACCCTTTGTTTTACCGCGTTTCGGAAGGGTTAAATTACACCAAAACCCCGGTTATTTACAGATTGCCATGCTGAAGAAAAAATTATCGAAAGTTTTTGTCCTAATTGGCTGTCTAGGGTCCTCGGTAAGTCTGGCATCGGACGTCTGGCTGCTGGTCGATACCGAAAAGCTGAACATGGAGGTCAAGAAAGGTGAAAAAACGCTTGCCGTGCTGGAAAACATCGCCATCGGCCGTAGCGGCGCGGGCAAGAAAAGCCATCGCGGCGACGATGTGACACCGCTCGGCAACTACCGTATCGGCTGGATCAATCAGAAAAGCTCGTTTCGTAAGTTTTTCGGCTTGACCTATCCGGATGTCGACCACGCCGACGAAGCCTTGAAACAAGGCAAAATCGATTTGGGCACCTACGAAGCCATCGCCCGGGCGCATACTGCCGGCCAAATTCCGCCGCAAAACACCGAATTGGGAGGTCAGATTGGTATCCATGGCTTGGGTAGTGCCAATCTCGCCATTCATAAAACCACAAACTGGACACACGGATGTATCGCATTGACTAACGAACAAATAGACTTGTTGAGTCAATGGGTGGAAAAAGGGACGCTTGTCACCGTGAAATAATGTTGGTAAAAACCAAAAAAATGTTGGACAATTGCCACCGTTTTTTCATTTTATTTTTTGAAACCACAATCAAGGGGAAAACACCATGATGAAAGCCATTAAATTATCAGCAGTTGTTGCCGTTGCAGCTCTGGCTACTGGTTGCGCCAGCACTTCAGATATCGAAAACCTGCAAGGTCAAATCGACAGCCTGAAACCACAAGTTTCCGCTGCCTCTGCTGACGCCGCTTCCGCTAAAGCTGCCGCTGCCGAAGCCGCTGCTAAAGCTGCCGCTGCCGAAGCCGCTGCTAACCGTGCCGCTCAATATGCTCAAGATACCAACAGCAAATTGGACCGCATGTTCAAAAAATCACAACACAAATAAGCTTTATTATTTGAGTTGCCGATTAAAAAAGCCCGTGAACCGAAAGGTTCACGGGCTTTTTTTGTTGTCCCGAGTTAGCGGTCAGTGCGCCTGACTTTGTACGATAGCCGGCGTTTGCACGGGTCTCTCGTAAATCGCAATCGGAATGCCGCTCGCTTTTTCGAGAGCGGCTTTCAAAATCGCCCCCTTGATGACCGGCATCTTGCCGCCATTGGCTTGTTCGATTAAATCCAATGCCACATGCAAGCGCTGCTCGAAAGTCGCGGGCGTCTCTTCCATTTGCGGATAGGTTTCCAGATACAAGGTATCGTGATACCAGCCAACCTTTATCGGCTGATTGACAATATTGACCGTGGTACCGGTTTTCACCATCGGGAAGAACTGCTCGATATCGGCGGGATACATCCTGATGCAGCCATGGCTGACGCGCATGCCGACGCCATTGGTTTTGTTGGTGCTATGGATCAAATAACCGGGAATGCCCAGGCGAAACGCGTACAACCCCAACGGGTTGTCGGGACCGGGCGGGTAATACGGCTCCAGAACGTCGCCATCGGCCAAATGTTCGGCAATGATGGACTTAGGCGGCGTCCACGATGGCCGCTCGGTTTTACCGAGAATCCGGGTTTTGCCAAGCGGCGTTTTCCAGTCGTCCTCCCTGCCTATGCCGATCGCATACGTCACTACCTTGGTAGCGTCCGGAAAGTAGTAAATTCGCATTTCCGGCAAATTGATCACAATCCCTTCGCGGGGCGCATTAGGCAATAAAAAACTGCTGGGAATACGCACCTGAGCGCCGGCGCCCGGCAACCAGCGGTCGACGTAAGGGTTGGCCAACACAATTTGATCCTGCCCCAGCCTGAAATTGACGGCGATATCGATCAACGTGTCTTCTTGTTTGGCCGCAACATATTTGACCTCGTGCGGCGGATTGCCGATCAGGCTATCGCCGGGCCGGTCCGGCGGCGGCAAGGTCAAGGCCGAGGCCGACGGGACGGCCGCGACCACACCTATCAACAGGCTTATCAATAATCGGGTTTTCATTGAACCTTACCTTCAACGTTAAATAATTCGAGCAGACGCGGCAGGAACTGGGCAAGTTCCGCGGTCATAATCGAAAAATCGGCATCGAATTGCTCGACTTCGTCGAACGCCTCGATATTCGCGGCTTGTTCCTGCACTAAATCCAGGAATTTCAGGCGCTTAATCGCCAAATTCTCGTCGAGCACAAACGATAGCCTATCCGTCCAATTCATCGCTAATTTAATGACTTGTTTTCCGGTATCCAAATGATTTTTGATCTCCGGCAAACCCAGGTCGTGGCGCTTGCAGCGAATAATTGCGCCCTCTTCCTCGGGTGATCGCAATTCGCATTCGTCTTCGATGACAATGTCACCAGGGGCTTGGTTTGATAGCAGCCAACGGGTCATCACGCTGGAGGCCATGCCGTTGCCGGCAATCGGCGTCACCGGCAACGAGCCCAGGCATTTGCGTAACAGGCTCAATAAGTCCTCGGCTTTCTTCGCCGAGGCAGCGTCAACAACCAGCCAACCACCTCGACTGTCGATGTAGGCATAGGTCTTTTTGGAAAAGGAAAAGGCTCTCGGCAATAAATCAAAAATTAATTCGTCCTTCAGCCGACTGCGTTCCTTGGCCGGCAGTTTGCGAGCTTCGCGCTCTTCGATTTCAGTAATCCGATCCTGTAGCATCTCGTTAACGACCGAACCGGGAACCACCTTTTCCTCTTTCTTGGCGCAAACCATCAAAAAGCCATTGTTGACGTGCGCGAGGTCGTCGGACGCCCGCCCCAACGGCGAAGTCCAGCCGAAACTGAAGGTGTCGTGGCTACCACATGGCTTGAAAGGAGACTCAGCCAGTTTTTGTTGCACGGCGTCGGCGGACAACTCGAACGGCTCGGAAAACCGATAGACGGCAAGATTCTTAAACCACATGAAAAGACTCTGTCAAAAACCGGCCATTATCGCAAATTTGTTGAATCCTTAGAACTGGCCAATTGGGGAAACCGCCGAATCGTCCAAGTCGGACGGATCGCTTCATTATCAGTTATTCACATTTAGCCATTAAAGACGAGACTGTAAAAAAGCTTGACAAAATAACTCGTTGAATTCAAAAGAGTAAAGACAAGCCATTGATAAATAATGTATTTTTATTGGCCAATTTCTGTACAATTTAAGCTCGCTTCAGGAAAACCGGGGAATTCGACCGGAAATCGCCGCTCAACTCACAGACTTATCCACAGCTTCTGTGACTATCCGGACTTTTCCCTGCCGGGGCAATCATTTATCGGCGACAACTCCCTGACTATCCTAAAGCGCCGGACAAAACCTGACCATGGCTTTCCATCAGGTTTGTTAAGATATGCCGAACACGGCACTCCGGCCGCCGTCTATCGGCCGTAACTGGGGCGACACCATGCTTTCCACTTGGGAAAATCTGCTGATTGGCGCCATGGCGCTTTTGATTTTATTCTGGATGCAACCCAGCATCAAAGCCGCGTTGGCCCGCAGCCGGCAAGCACCATCCGACTGGGGCGGCTTGATCGTGCCGCTCGTCATGGTCGTGATGTTTGTGCTGTTCCTCATCGCAATGGTTTGAAATGAACGAAGAATTTTATCTGGAAGACGAAGACGACGAAGTCGAGTATTACGCGGTACGCCCAAACAAGACGCGCATCAAAAAGGAAATCGCCGAAGTGTTTGCGATGGCCGAGGAAATCTGTGGCTTGTCGGCAGCCCAAATCGCCGAATTCGAGCTGCCGGAACCGATAGAGCAAGCCTTGCGTGATGCCGGCAAAATGGGGCAAAACGCCGCCAAGAAGCGTCTGCTGAAATACATCACCGCGCGAATGCGCGAGCTCGATACCGACGCGATCCGCGAAAAGCTGGACCGCCTCAAAAACCGCAGCGCCCATGCGGTGCGCGAGCACCATCAGGCCGAACGCTGGCGCGACGCATTATTGGCCGACTCCGGTAACGGTCAAATTACCGAATTGGTCGGCGAATATCCGGACGCCGACACCCAGCATCTGCGTCAGTTGCAACGCAATGCTCAGAAAGAAGCGAAGGATGGCAAACCGCCGAAGGCCGCAAGGCAGCTGTATCAATACTTGAAACAGCTGATCGCCGATGCCGGCGCGGCCTACCAAAGCGAATCCGACGACGACACCGAAAGCATCGAATGAGCCCGAACGGGTCCGCCTCAGCGACCCGCCACGCGCATTTGCGCCAATATCCAGCTCTGCCGCCTAGCGACATAAGCGCTGGGTCTATCGGCTTTCAGCAGTAGAGGATTCGGCAGCGTCGCGGCCAACAATGCGGCTTGCGCCGGCGTCATCTGTTGGGCGGGAACGCCGAAATAACGGCGGCTGGCCGCTTCGACGCCGAATAAATGATCGCCGAATTCGGCGATGTTCAAATAGATCTCGAGTATCCGCTGTTTGCTCCAGAACGCCTCGATCAGCACGGTAAACCAAATCTCCAGTGCTTTTCTGGCCCAATTTCTCGCCGGACTCAGAAACAAATTTTTCGCGACTTGCTGACTGATCGTGCTGGCGCCCCGCAGCTTGCCACCGCGCGCATGGTGCGACCATGCCTTGCCGATCGCCTCGACATCGAAGCCGTTGTGCTGAAAAAACAATTGATCTTCCGAAGCCACCACCGCCGCATAGGCATGCGGGGATATACGCCCGCCGTCGACCCACTGCTGGGAGATCGGCCGATAGTCCTTGCCTGCCTGCCAATCTTCCCAATGCCGGTTCAACATGAAAGCCGAGGTTGGCGGCGGTAAGTAGCGCAATACCGCGACGCTCAGCACCGACCCCACGACGAAAGCGGCAATCGCATAGCCGAATCCCCGTTTCAGAGAACGCCACCAAGATGAAGCCGCGGCCGGCCGAAAGCGGCGGGCCGGGGTGCGGTAACGTTCGGGATGTCGGAAATGTCTCAAGCTAAGTTCGGCGGCGGTAAATTTCCCGGACATTATCCATGATTCGCGCCAGAGCGACCGAAGTGCGGGAAATGCCGCTACGATTTGTATTTTTTACGGAATTTAACATAGTTTTTAACGAATTCCGTGTCGATCGGCCTAGGCATGGCGCATCGCGCTTGGCCTGGTTGTTTTGGCATACCACTTGCTAAATTAAAGGCGGCATCAAGGATGTTAAGTTCTCTCCCCCGTGAACATGGAAAACAACGACGCCAAGGAATACCTGGATAAAAGCTTGGACATCGGCTTTTATCCAGGCAGGGACGACCCATCGTGCCATCCGCAACCATTCCTAAACATAACAATCCAATCTCGGTCCTCGCGCCGATTCGCAGTATCATCCGAACTTTGCGATTTCGTCCTAGACCGCCATGAAAAATCACCATCGCTTGTTACTTGGCCTCGTACTGGGCGCCGCGGCCGGATTGATCGGCCACGAATACGCCGGCTGCTTGCCGCTGCAACTGAGCGTTCGCTATGTGCTGGAACCGTTGGGGCAAATCTTTTTGCGGCTGATTTTCATGGTCGTGGTGCCGATGGTCGTCAGCGGCCTGATACTGGGGGTATTCCAACTCAGCAGCCACCACGGCCTGGCGCGGGTGGCGCGGCGCACGCTGCTGTTCACGTTGTTGGCCAGTTCCGCATCGGTTGCGATCGGCATCACTCTGGTGAATATCGCCGAACCCGGTGTCGGCGTCGAAATTCCCCAAAACGGCGAAACCACGGCGGTCGGCGGCATCCGCCGAAACGCCGAACAAGCCAAACCCATCGAACAAACTTTGTTGGATATTATTCCCAAGAATCCATTCGCGACCGCCTCGCAAGCGTTGGAAGGCGAAATGCTGGCGCTGATGTTCTTCTCGCTGGTGTTCGGCGCGGCCTTGGCCACGATCACGGCCGGCAAGACGTCGCGCTGGGTCGAATTGCTGGAAGAAAGCTACGCCGCCAGCCTGGTCGTCGTCGATTGGGCGATGCGTCTGGCGCCGTTGGCGGTGTTCGCGCTGGTGTTTCAATCGACGTTCAAATTCGGCCACCACATTTTGGTGTCGTTGGGATTTTACGTGGCTGTCGTGGTCGGCGGCTTGCTAATGCAGCAAGCCCTGGTGTACTCGGCATTGTTGAAAACCTTTACCCAGCGGTCGCCGCTGGCGTTTTTTCGGGATTGTCGGGAAGTCTATCTATACGCTTTCGCGACCGCGTCGTCCAATGCCACGCTGCCGCGTTCGCTGGAGCTGGCCGAGCGCGATTTGGCGATCAAACCGGAAATCGCCCGCTTCGTACTGACGATAGGCTCGACCGCCAATCAAAACGGCACCGCGCTGTTCGAGGGCATTACCGTGTTGTTTCTGGCCCAAGTCTACGGGGTCGATCTGTCGATGGCCGAACAGGTTAGAGTGGTGATGATGGCGATATTGGCCGGCATCGGCACCGCCGGCGTACCCGGCGGCTCGCTGCCGCTGATTATGATTTTGACGCAACAGGTCGGCATTCCGGCCGAAGGCATGGGGCTGATTCTGGGCGTGGACCGCTTCTTGGACATGTGCCGGACTACCCTAAACGTTAGCGGCGATTTGGTGATCGCCGCCTTGGTGGACCAGCCCGAACCGGCCGAAGCCGAGTAAGCCGCCGGCCGGGATATGCCGCGCGACACGCGAGTTTCGCGCCAATCGCCACCGCTCTGTGATATTCAACACTTGCAGGGCCTGATTCGGCCCTGTATCGTTGCCCGAATCTTTGCGCCGATAAGCTCACATGTCCGATTCCGCCACACACAAACTGATCCTGGTCGACGGTTCGTCGTTCCTGTTCCGCGCCTTTCATGCCGTTCCGCCGCTGACCAATGCGCAAGGCGAACCGACCAACGCGATTTACGGCGTCTCCAACATGCTGCGCAAGCTGATCAACGATTACAACACGCCGTATTTCGCGGTGGTGTTCGACGCGCCGGGCAAGACTTTTCGCCACGAAATGTACGAGCAATACAAGGCCCATCGCCCGCCGATGCCGGACGATTTGCGGGTGCAAATCCAACCCTTGCACGAACTGATCCGGGCGTTGGGATTGCCGCTGATTATCGAGCACGGCGTCGAGGCCGACGACGTGTTGGGCTGCTTGGCGCAAAGCGCGGCCCGCCAGGGCTTCCAGGTCGTCATTTCCACCGGTGACAAGGACATGGCGCAATTGGTCAACGATCAAATCATCCTGGAAAACTCAATGACCAATACCCGGATGGACATCGCCGGCGTGATCGACAAATTCGGCGTCAAGCCCGAGCAAATCATCGATTATCTGGCCTTGATGGGCGACGCGGTCGATAACATTCCCGGCGTGCCCAAGGTCGGCCCGAAGACCGCCGCCAAGTGGTTGCAGGAATACGGTACGCTGGACAACCTGATCGCCCACGCCGGCGACATCAAGGGCAAAATCGGCGACAACCTCCGCGACGCGCTGGGTCAGTTGCCGCTATCGCGCGAACTGACCACGATCAAATGCGACGTGGCGTTGCACTACACGCTGGACGACCTGAAACGCAAGGAACCGAACATCCCGGCCCTGAAAAACCAGTTGGGGCAACTCGGCTTCAGCAGTTGGCTAAAGACCTTGAACGGCGACGCCGCGCCTTCGGCTACCGCGGTTTCCGACGTTGCCGAGAGCCAGGGCGGAAACGCTGGAGCAAGCTCCGAATCCGCCGCCGCGTTGACCAGAGAGTACCAAACCATCCTCGATCAAGCCGATTTCGACTCCTGGCTGGCGGCGCTCACGCAAGCCGATCTGTTTGCGTTCGACACCGAAACCAGCAGCCTGAATTACAGCGACGCGCAAATCGTCGGCGTCTCGTTCGCGGTGGAAGCCGGTCGGGCCGCCTATTTGCCGTTGGCGCACGATTATCCGGACGCGCCGGCCCAACTCGACCGGGAAAGTGTGTTGGCGGCCTTGCGGCCACTGTTGGAAGATCCCGCGAAAGCCAAGCTCGGTCAAAACCTAAAATACGACGCCCACGTGCTGGCCAACCACGGCATCGCGTTGCGCGGCATCCGCCACGATACGATGCTGGAATCCTACGTACTCAATAGTACCGCCACCAAGCACAATATGGACGACCTAGCCAAGCACTACCTCGGCGTCGAAACCATTCATTTCGAAGACGTGTGCGGCAAGGGCGCCAAGCAGATCGGCTTTGCCGAGGTCGCCATCGACCAAGCCACCGAGTATGCCGCCGAAGACGCCGACATCACCTTGCGTTTGCACCAAACCTTGTCGGCGCAATTGCAACGGCAGCCCGGTCTTTGGGCGCTGTATAACGAGATCGAAGTGCCACTGATCGACGTGTTGACCCGCATCGAAGCCAATGGCGTGTTGATCGATAGCGACATGTTGGCGCAGCAAAGCCAGGAACTCGCCGATCGGATGATAGGCCTGGAAATCCAGGCCCACGATCTGGCCGGTTCGACCTTCAACCTGGGCTCGCCCAAGCAAATCCAGGAAATTCTGTACGACCGCCAAAAATTGCCGGTACTGAAGAAGACGCCGAAAGGCCAGCCATCCACCGACGAATCGGTGCTGCAGGAACTGGCGATCGATTATCCGTTGCCGCGAGTGATTTTGGAACATCGCGGCATGAGCAAGCTGAAATCGACGTATACCGACAAACTGCCGCAACAGATCAATCCTAAGACAGGCCGGGTACATACCTCCTACCATCAGGCGGTCGCGGCGACCGGCCGGCTGTCGTCCACCGATCCCAATCTGCAGAACATTCCGATCCGTAGCGAAGAGGGCCGCAAAATTCGCCAGGCCTTCATCGCTCCACCCGGCTATAAAATCGTCGCCGCCGACTATTCGCAGATCGAACTGCGGATCATGGCGCATTTGTCCGGCGACGCCGGCTTGCTGAAAGCCTTTGCCGACGGCGAAGACGTTCACCGCGCCACGGCCGCCGAAGTGTTCGAAGTCGCGCCGGACCAAGTTACCCACGATTTGCGCCGTTCGGCCAAAGCCATCAATTTCGGCCTGATCTACGGCATGTCGGCCTTCGGTCTGGCGCAACAGCTGGGTCTGCCGCGCAATCAGGCCCAGTCCTACATCGATCTGTATTTCAGCCGCTATCCCGGCGTCAAACGCTACATGGACGACATCCGCGAACAGGCCAAGCGCCTCGGCTACGTCGAAACGATCTTCGGCCGCCGCCTGTATTTGCCGGACATCAACGCCCGCAACGCCGCCCAGCGCCAATATGCCGAGCGCACCGCGATCAACGCGCCGATGCAGGGCAGTGCCGCCGACATTATCAAACGGGCGATGATCGCCTGCCATCACTGGATAGAAACCAGCGGCGCCGACTTGAACATGATCATGCAGGTACACGACGAATTGGTGTTCGAAGTGGCCGAATCCCAGCTCGACGCCAGCATCGCCCAAATCGTCGCCATCATGTCCAACGCCGCCGAGTTGGCCGTGCCCCTGCTCGTCGAAGCCGGAACCGGCGCGAATTGGGACGAGGCGCACTGAGCGGCATGGGGGATTGGCGTTGAAAGTCAAATTCTGGGGTGTCAGAGGCTCCATAGCAACCCCCGGCCCGAATACGGTCAAATACGGCGGCAATACCACGTGCATCGAAATCGCCAGCTCGTCCGGGGACTTGATCATTCTCGACGCCGGCACCGGCATCCACGCGCTGGCTCAGAGCCTGGAGAGCCGTCAGCCGCTGACCGCGCACATCCTGATTACCCATACCCATTGGGACCACATCCAGGGCCTACCCTTCTTTCTGCCGATGTTCAAGGCCGGCAATCGCATCAACATCTACGGCGGACTCGATCCCTTCACCCAGCAAGGCATAGAGCGGGCGATGAACGTGCAATTGCAACACAGCTATTTCCCGATCAGCGAAGCCCAGTTGCAAGCCGACATCCGCTATTTCACGCTAAAAGCCGGCGAAACGATGGCGGTTGGCGGGGTGAAGGTCACGCCGACGGTCTTGAATCATCCGGTCTACAACTTCGGTTATCGGATCGAGGATGCCGACGGCAGTTCGCTGTTCTTTACCGGCGACTACGAACCGCCGACCAATCCCTACCGTAGCGACCATCCCGGCTTTCAAGCAATGCAGGATTTGACCGAACAAAAACTGGCCGAAGTCATCGCCGCGATGAGCGGCGTGGATGCGCTGATTATCGATTCGTCGTACACCGAAACCGAATACGCCCATCGGCGCGGCTGGGGCCACGGCACCTATGCCTCGGCGATAGCGCATGCCAAGCAGGCCGCCGCCAAGCGCCTGTTTCTGACCCACCACGAGCCAACGCGCGGCGACGCCGATCTGGAATCGATTTATAACGCCATCCTGCAAAACATCGGCAGCGAGCCGCCAATTTATCTGGCCAAGGAAGGCGAGGAATATCAGTTGGCGCCGGCCGCCTCGCGGCACGAGGCTCAGTAACGGCGCAATGCTTGAATTTCCGGGCGGGCCAAGGTCAGACTCAGTCGCTGCCAGGCCGCCTCATCGCCCGGTAAGCCGAAGCGTAGGCCGTCCGGTTCGGTGAACAAACGGGTCAAAACGCCATGCTCGGCCAGCGCGGCGTGCAAGGCCGGCGCCGCCGGGCAACGCAGCCATTGAAACAAATCGCATCCGCCGTCGGGTGGCCAGCCGTGGTCGCTCAGCAACGCCGCCAGCCGAGCCGCCTGGCTATGCAAGTGCCGGATGGTCGCCTGCTGCCAAACCGTATCGGCCAAGGCCATGGTCGCCGCATAGCGACCAGGATGACTGATAGGCCACGGCCCCAGCGTTTCGGCCAGCAGAGCCAGCAAGTCCGCTTCGGCGATCGTGAAACCGCAACGTAAGCCCGCCAACCCGAAAAACTTGCCCAGCGAGCGCAGCACGATCAAGCCCGGCCGCACCGGCAAGCTGGCTAAACTCGATTCGGGCCGGCTGTCCATGAACGCCTCATCCACGATTAGCCAGCCGCCGCGCTCGGCGAGACGAATTTGCCAAGCCAGCAATTGGGCCGGCTGCCATAACTTACCGGTCGGATTGTTCGGATTGACCACAATCAGCACGTCCAAGTCGTCCAGTGCCGGTTCGATGTCCGCTTCGCTCAACACGACTAATTGGTGGTCGGCGCGTTGCCAATTGGCGGCGTGTTCCGCGTAAGCCGGATGCAGTACGCCGACTCGCCCCGGCGGGCGCAACGACGGCAAGGCTTGAATCGCTGCCTGGGAACCGGCCACCGCCAGAATGTGAGGGTTCCCGTAGTAACGACGCGCGGCATCCGGCAACTCGTCGTCATCCTCGGGCAGGCGTTGCCAGCATTCGGCCGGAATGGCCGGCACCGGCCAGCCGTTTGGGTTCAGGCCGGTGGACAAATCCAGCCAATCGGCCAGCGGTATGCCGTAATACCGAGCGGCCCGGCGCAATCGGCCGCCGTGCTCAAGCAAGGTAGTCTCCCAGCGCGATCGCCGCCAGCCACAACCACAAGGTTCGTTGCACCAAGCCGCAAGCGCGGGCAATGTCGGCCAACTCCGGCGATCTGTCGCCGCCGAACCAGGGTTTTTGCTTGAGCTGGCCGTGATAGACGGCGGGACCGCCCAACCGCAAATTTAACGCGCCGGCGCCGGCGCTCATCACCGGACCAGCGTTCGGACTATCCAGTAACGGCGCGAATTGCAGCCACGCGCGTATTGCCCGTCCCGTGTCGGCCAACGCCGCGTAGCTCAACGCCGTCAGCCTCGCCGGCAACCAGTTCAACACATCGTCGAAACGCGCCGCGGCCCAACCGAAGTGTCGGTAGCGAATATTCCGATAACCCCACATTGCGTCCAGGGTGTTGACCAATCGGTAAACGACCGCCCCGGCCGGGCCGGCCAGCACAAACCAGAACAGCGGCGCGAATACCGCGTCGGCGCCATTCTCCAACACCGACTCGATTACGGCTCGCCGCACGTCTTCCTCGGACATTGTTTCGGTTTGACGGCTGACGATGTAGCCGACCCGTTGCCTGGCCAATGCCAGGTCACCGGCTTCCAAAGCAGAGGCAACTGCCGTGGCGTGTTGCTCCAGGCTACGGGCGGCGATGCAAAAATACAGGATCGCGACCGCCAATCCGGCTTGCAATGCCGGTATCGCCGGAAGCGCCAACAAGCACGACAACGCCGGGGCCACCGCGCCTAGCAAAGCCAGAATGCCTGCCCAGCGTTGCTTGGCCGGGGAGGCGGCCAGATCGAGCCAGCTTCGTTCCAGAATGCCGACCCAGCGGCCGAATGCCGCCAACGGATGCAACGCATTGCGCGGCTCGCCCAGGCAGCGGTCCAGTCCTACGGCTAAAAGGACGATCAGGGTCAAGGTCATGCGGTTAAGGGATGAAGGTATGCGGCGAGGCCGACCTTTCGGGATGGCAGGTGCAAAACTGAATCATGTAATCTTGACCGAGCGGCGGAGCGGTGAATCCGGATTTACCGCTCCAAACCGCTTAGCGACGACCGAATCGCGAGCAGCACTCGCGAAGGCTGTCAAATCGCCGCGCGTGCCGCTTTCTGGGCTAACAGTACCTTGACGGCCGAGACCGCCGCAAAAATCGCAATGCCGTAAATCAGGGTGGCCGACAAATAGGATGGATAGTATTTCGCGAAACCTTCGGCATATTGAGCCAGCGAGGTTTCGGCGTGACGGCCCGACAACCAGTAGAAACTGCCGTTGGAAATCAAAAAGGCGGCCGATGTCGAAACGACCAGCGCCGCGAAGCGCTGTGCGACATTGGCGGCGGTAAGGCCGCTGTATCGCCGGCACCACTTCCCGCCCAGCCACATCGCTCCATAGGCAAGAATCAAAAATCCGTAGGCGGGCGATACGCAAAAATCGCTAACGCCCAGCTTGGTGATGGCCAGGTAATCGATCAACCCGGCTTCCAGCAACAGCAGCGCGAACAGATAGCGACCGCCGAGCCATAAGCCGGCCAGAAAGAAAATCGCCAACGAGGCATCGGGTAGCGCGAACGGCGTGCCGAAATGGTGAAAGCGGGTGGCGGCCATCAGCGCCATCAACGCGACGGCACCGGGTTTGACGGCAAAACTAGGCATGGTCATCGAGAGGTCTCCAAGGGAATCAGTTGTTGTAATGTACGGAAAAGTAAAAGTTCCGGCCGGCGGTATTATAAGTATCGACGGTTTGGTATTGCTTATCCAGCAGATTGTTCAATTTAGCGCTCAGCGTCCAATGCTTGTCGATGTGGAAGGCGGTGCGTAAATCCACGGTCACGAAGCCATCGACTTTCCGGGTGTTGGCCCGGTCGTCGTAGCGATGGCCTTGCGCCAGCACATGGCCGCCAACGTCGACGGCACCAAACGAGCGCGACAAATCGTAAGACAGACTTTGCTCGGCGCGCCGGGCCAGATCCAGATTGGTTTGGCGATTGCGCGGGCTGAGCAAGCTCATGCTCAACTTATTTTGCCAACCCAGCCATTGACCGCCCAGTTCCGCCTCTAGGCCGTCGATTTGGGCTTTATCGACGTTTTGCGGCTGATAGCGATAGGTGGTCGAATTCAGGATTTCGCCGGCCCAATCGATTAGATTGTCGATATTGGTGTGATAGGCGCGCAATTGCCAATTCAGCCAGTCATGCTGTCCAGCGAGGCCGGCTTCGAAGGTCGTCGATTCCTCGGGCTTCAGCCGCGGATTGCCCTCGGTGATGTAGGTAAAGCCGGCAAAGTCGGACTGGTTGTGCGGCCAGTACAAGTCATTGAAGGTCGGCGCCTTGAACGCGTTGCCGAAACTGGCGAACGCGCTCAAACCGTAATCCCAGTTAAAGCGCCAGCCGAAATTGCCGGTCACCCGGTCGCCGAAGGCTTGGTTCTCGTCCCAGCGTAAGGCCGCGTTGATGAAATGGCGATCGAATAGCCGGCTGTGCAAGTCAGCGAATACCCCGACGTCGTAGCGCGAGGATTCGCTGTAGTTCACCGAACTACGTACTTCGTCGAGGCGATAATCGCTGCCCAAGGTCAGACGATGGGCTTCGGTCAGGCGAAATTCGTTCTGCCAACTGGCATTCCAGCGGGTGGTGTTGTATTGGCTGTTGAACTGGCCGTTAGCGTTGAAATTGTCGGCCCTGTCCTCGGTCTGGCCGAAACGGAATATCGAGCGCCAATGTTCCAGTACGTCGAAGCTGGCCGTCGTACCGACCACTTGATTGACGAAAACGGTTCGATTCGGTGTGCCATCGTATTCGGATTTGCCTTCGGCGCGCATGAAAAAGGCTTCGACCTCCGCGTTGTTCGCAAAACGATGGCCGACACGGGCGTTTAGGCCGGTGTTGTAATAGGCATCCCTATCGGTTTCCGTGCCGATACTGCGGGTATTGAAACCTTGGCTGCCCAGGTGAGAAGCGCCCAAGCTATACCAATTGTCGCCCCATTTGCCACTGATAGAACCCGCGCCGTTGACGGTATCGAACGACCCGGCACCGGCATCCAGGCTGATGCTGGGGGTTTCGGTCCGAGCACCCTTGCGGGTGAAAATCTGAATGACACCGCCGATCGCTTCCGAACCGTAGAGCGCCGATTGCGGTCCTCGGGTAATTTCGACCCGCTCGATTTGATCGATCGGCAACCATTGAAACGCCGTGGTGCCCAAAGTGACCGAACCGGCCTTGATGCCGTCGATCAACACCAAAATATGGTCGGAATTAGTGCCGCGCATATAGACGTTCGCTTGCTGACCGTAGCCGCCGTTCTGAGTAATGTCCAGGCCGGGCGCGGTTTTGAGTAGATCGGGCAGGGTTTTGACTTGCGATTGCTCGATGTCGGCGCGTGTAAATACCGTGGTCGCGCTGGCGAGTTCGTCGGTAAGCGTGGCGGTGCGAGTCGCCGTAACGACGGTATCCGGCAAATTAACGCTCGATTCGGCCGGTGTCGCCCCGGAAAATACGGTGCCGGCTCCCGCCAACGCCAGCAAGGGATAGTAAGGTTTGTGCATGGTTGTCCTCTGCGCCCACCGCGCATTCGGGGTATAAAAACGACAGAGGAGAACGGGGCACGAAAAAGGCGTAGACAGGCTGCGACCATTCCGTAAACAGCCCTCCGCTGTCTCGAATGATCTTTCGGGCCAGTCTCCGGGCTCATAAGCGGCCTTAGCGGCCTGAAGTTGCGGCCTTCCCATGCGCAATCGCACAGTGGCTTGTTCGCAATTCTTGACTTATCTACCGTTGCGGGGGCAGCGTCGGCATGAACGGTGGATGACACCGGCTCACCGACTTCCTGTTTAAGCCGGACCATACGGTCCAGGACACCTGAAAGAGGGAAGGCGATTTTAGGCCGGAATAGTCGTTTGCGCAAGGCAAGTCTCCCGGTAAGGATTGCAAATCACCGGTTACATGCTATAACTTGGGGCATTTATCAACGAAGCCGCTCAGAAGGCTTCAATAGAAACTGGCGGGATCATGGAAATTCAATCGAAATTGCTAGGCAACCAAGACATCAATCCGGACACCATTATCACCTTTCCGCGCGGTATTCCTGGCTTCGAGGATCAAACCCGTTTCAAGCTGTTTCATCAGGAAGGCAGCGAAATCGTTTATTGGCTGCAAGCGGTGGATAACGCGGAATTGACATTCTCGGTCGCGCATCCGGCCCATTTCAACATCAATTACAACTTCACGCTGACCGACGACGAAGAAGCGCTGTTGAAGATCGAGGAAGGCGACGATTTATTGATTTTGATTTTACTGCACAAGGATAACGAACAGGAAAACGGCAAGCCGACCATCAAGGGGTCTATCAAAGCGCCGCTACTGATCAACAGTAACAAGCGCATCGGCTATCAGAAAGTTTTGGTGACGATAGAACAAAGCATCACGCTAACCGAGAAAGTCAGCGAAATCGACGTATCGGAAGCGTAAAACCCTTCGGCAACCGCCGACGCAATGCGGCGGTTGCTTTTACGTTATGCGGCTTGTACCGGAATGGCGTGGCTGGAATGGCTGATGTGGTTATTGCCGTCGAAATACACCAGCGTCGGCTGATAGTTTTTCAACTCTTTTTCGTCGAGACTGACGTAAGCCGCGACGATGATCAGATCGCCGGGACACGCCAAACGAGCCGCCGCGCCGTTGATCGAAAAAATACCGGAGCCGTCCTGAGCGCGAATCGCGTACGTCGTGAAGCGTTCGCCATTGTTGACGTTGTAAATATGGATCTGCTCGTATTCCCTAATCCCTGAAAAATCCAAAATCTTGCCGTCAATCGCACAGGATCCTTCGTAATCCAGTTCTGAATGCGTTACCCGCGCACGGTGTAACTTGGCTTTAAGCATGATGGTTTGCATGGTAAACAAGTTCGAAGACAGGGATGGCGATTATGCCTGAAATTGAACGGGCTATCAAATATCGGCATTGGCTTTATCGCCGGAAAGCCTTGTCTCGTCAACCATTTGAACGACAAACCAGGTTGTCGATCAAGCGGGTATTGCCGAGTTTGGCCGCGGCAAGAATCACCAGATCCATGTCGCCGGAAGTGGCGGGCGCCAGATCGGCGGCGCGACAAATCGTAAAGTAATCCACCACGAACCCGGCTTGTGTCAGGCGTAGCGACTGGGCGGCTTCTATCCCGGCAAAATCGCGCTCGCCGCGCTGTATCGCATCTCCAGCGGCCCGCAAACATCGGTACAACTCAGGCGCGCTAGCGCGCTGCGGTGCCGTCAAATAGCCGTTACGCGAACTCAGCGCCAAGCCGTCGTCGTCCCGCTCCGTCGCGACACCTTGGATTGCCACCGGTAGATTCAGATCGGCCACCATGCGCCGAATCAGCGTCAATTGTTGAAAATCCTTTTCGCCAAGCAGCAGCAGATCGGGCTGAACCATGTTCAACAATTTGCAGACAACCAACGCCACACCGTCGAAATGGCCGGGCCGACTCGCGCCACAATGGATGGTCGACAAACCGGCAACCGAGATAGTCGTCAGGGAAGCCTGCGGATAGATTTCCGCGACGCCGGGCAGAAACAGCAGATCGGCGCCGACTTCGCTCAACTTGGCCACGTCGTCGGCTTCGGTGCGCGGGTAACTGGCAAAATCTTCGGTCGGACCGAACTGGGTCGGATTCACGAAAATACTGACCACAATCTTGTCGGCATGACGGCGGGCAGCCTCGACCAGCCGGAGATGTCCGGCGTGCAGATTGCCCATCGTCGGGACGAAGGCAATTTTCAAATCGGCCCGGCGCCAGGGTTTCAGCAGCATTCGCAATGCTTCGATGCGATCGACGGTTTGCATGATCAGTAGGCGTGCTCGGAGCTGGGAAATTCACCGGATTTAACGGCGGCGTGGTAGCTGGCGACCGCGTCCGCGATACCGGCCGCGCCGGTCATGAAGTTTTTCGAAAAACGCGGCCGTTTGCCTGCGCCGATGTCGAGCATATCGTACAACACCAACACCTGGCCGTCGCAAGCCGCGCCCGCGCCGATGCCGATTACCGGTATCGCCAACCGCCGACTGATGCGCTCGGCCAGTGCCGCCGGCACGCATTCCAGTACCAAACCGCCGGCGCCGGCTTGTTCCAATGCCACGGCGTCGGCCAGAATGCGCTCGGCCTGGCCGGCGTCCCGGCCTTGCACCCGATACCCGCCCAGTCGGTTGACCGATTGCGGCAGCAGGCCCAGATGTCCGCAAACCGGGATGCCTTGCTCGACCAAAAAGGCAACGATGGCAGGCTTGGCACCTTCCAGCTTGACCATTTGCGCGCCGCCCTCGCGCATTAGCCGCGCGGCATTGTTCAGCGCTTGCTCGGGCAGTGCGTAACTGGCAAATGGCAGATCGACGATCAAAAATGCTCGGCGACGCGTTTTCGCGACACAGCGGCCGTGGTAGACCATGTCGTCGATAGTCACCGGCAATGTGCTCGCTTCGCCTTGGACGACCATGCCCAACGAATCGCCAACCAGCAGTACGTCGATGCCGGCGTTATCGAGTACCGCCGCGAAGCTCGCGTCGTACGCGGTCAGGCAGCTAATCTTTTCGCCGGCGCGTTTCATTGCCGCCAGATCGCTGATCGTCAACATTTTGGTGGTCTCGCCGTACAGGGTCATGAATCGATTTGGGTCAAACCGTCCGGCGGACAGCGGCTCATCAGTTCGGCCAGCGAGCCGAGACCGGGCACCGTCAAATCCGGTACTGAAAGCTCCGCCAGCGGATACAGGACAAAGGCACGCTTGGCCAATTCGGGATGCGGTACGATCAGATCCGGTTGTTCGATGATCTGGGCATCGTAGAGCAACAGATCCAGATCCAGGGTTCGAGCGCCCCAGCGCTGCCCACGCACCCGGCCATGGCGGTTTTCGATGGCTTGCAATTGGCGCAGTAAATCGATGGCCGGCAGCGCGGTGGCGATCCGCATTGCCGCGTTGACATACTCCGGCTGATCTTGCGGTCCAACCGGCAAACTGCGATACAAGGCCGAAAAACCCAGTTCGACAACCTCGGCTAGCTCGGCAATCTCGCCTCTGGCCTGCGTGACGTGAGCTACCGAGTCTTCCAGATTACTGCCCAGGCCGATATAGGCTTCCCTATAACCAACGGGTAGGCTCATTGCGAATTGGGTTGTTTGGAACGGGAGCGGTAGCGGCCTGTTTTTCTTGCCCTGGGTTTACCGCCGCCCTTGGGCGGTGCGGTCATCCGATGACGTTCGTCCTCGTCGGCCTCCTGAAAGCCCGTCCACCAGGCCACTAGTTCCGGATCGGCGCCACCGGTTTCGGCGCGCAACTGCAGAAAATCGTAGGCCGCGCGGAATTTGGGTTGTTCGAGCAAACGAAACGGCCGAGAACCTACGGTGCGAGTGAATTTCTGTTGCAAAAACCAGACGTCGCGGATCGACTGCGTGATGTGGCGCGGCATTGCGGTAATCTTGACTTGCCGCCCCAAAACCTCGTTGGCGGCGTTTTGATAAGCCAGCGTTTCGTTTTCGCCGTGGTCGATGCGTTGTTGGGCCGATACAGTCAGTGGTTCCCACAATAATGCGGCCAACAGAAAATACGGCGTCAGCGTCTTGCCGTCATTGAAACGCGCATCGGAATTTTCCAGCGCTCGGATCACGAATAAGCGGGGAAAATCCTGCTCCTGACTGGCCAGACAGCGATCGGTGTCGGGAAACAAAATCGCAAACAAGCCGTAATGGCGCAGCATTTCGAAGGTTTGCACACCGTAGCCGGCCAAAAACAGCTTCAACACTTCGTCGTACAAGCGGGCGGAAGGGATACTTTTTAGTAAATCCGTCAGTTCGTATATCGGCTGCTCGGTATCCGGATGCAAGCTGAAACTCAGCTTGACCGCGAAGCGCACCGCGCGCAGCATCCTCACCGGATCTTCCCGGTAGCGCTGCTGAGGGTCGCCAATTAGCTTCAAGACGCCGGCCGAGTGGTCACTCATGCCGCCGGTAAAGTCGACGACCGAAAAATCTCGGATATTATAGTAGAGCGCGTTGACGGTAAAATCCCGCCGCCAGACGTCTTCCTCCAACGTACCGAACACATTATCGCGCAGTAAGCGGCCATCTTCGTGAACGACTTGCTGATCGGGCGCCTCGGCCTCCGAGCCTCGGAACGTTGCCACTTCGATAATTTCCCGACCGAAAAACACGTGAGCCAACCGAAAGCGCCTGCCTATGATTCGGCAATTGCGAAAGATCTGCTTAACCTGCTCGGGGCTGGCGTTAGTCGCGACATCGAAGTCTTTCGGCTCCCGGCCTAAAAGCAAATCCCTGACGCATCCGCCAACCAAATAAGCTTCGAAATCGGCTTTTTTAAGCCGCAACAATACCTTCAACGCATTTTCGCTGATTTGCGCTCTGGAGATGCAATGTTCGGCTCGCGCGTATATTCTCGGGGCATTACTGGAATGCGGCGCGACTGGAGCCGCTTCGACAGCGGTGCCGGGCGGCGAGAAAATTCTTCTGAAAAAACTAAAAATGGCTCTATCCCTAAAGTTTTAAGTGGCGGCGGGTCGAAGGCTATCAAGCAGGATCGGAGCCGGCCGGGCACCTTTATCATAACACCGAGCCAGATTCATGCTCAATCGAGCGCTTTCTTTTACAATCCCTACCTTTATAGGTAGAATTCAGAGACTCGCCGAGTGGCGGCGATACTAAATAATATCGATGACTGTCCTCGTTGTCCGGGCTCCGGCGGCGGGCAATTTACTTCGGAGCGTGGAGCGTATGTTTAAGAAGATATTAAATGGTTTTATCGACCAACCCTTGTTCACCAGTTTGTTCGTGGCCGATTTCGCATTGCTGGTGTTTCACCGGCCGCCTTTCTTGTTTTCGCTGGTCATGCTGGGCTGTCTGGTCGGCATGAGCATGTACATGGGCCAGAAGCTGGCTTTGTTCGAAAAATAATTGCGTCACGATCTTTTTGAAACCGCCAAGCCCGGTGCCGCCAAAGCCGCGACACCGGGCTTTTTGCGTCGCATGGCCGCCGTGTTTTACGACGGATTCCTGTTGTTGGCCATCTGGTTTGTCGCAACCGCGCTGATTCTGCCGTTCAATGCCGGAGAAGCCTTTAACAGCGGCCAATATTTTTATCCGCTGTATTTGTTGGCCGTGGCGTTCGGTTTTTACGGTTGGTTTTGGACGCATGGCGGCCAGACGCTCGGCTTGAAGGCCTGGAAAATTCGAGTCGCGGACAAGGCCGGCGGCAAACTGGGATGGCGGCGGGCCGGCGTGCGCTTTATTGGCGGCCTGCTGTCATGGGCAATTTTTGGCTTGGGCTTTGCGTGGTGTTTGATCGACAAAGAAGGCTTGGCCTGGCACGACCGGCTATCCGGCACCCGCCTGTTTTTTCTGGACGGCCCGGGATAATGCCGAAACGGATGTGCTATATTCGCGCCTCACACCAATCCTAGTCCGGGAGTCCAGAATGAAAACTATAACAATAGCCCTGTCACTGTTTGGCGCATTGATCTCGGCCGCCGCTGATGCCGACGTGCAACTGCAAGATAACTCTAAACTCATCGGAAAATGGCAAGTTACCGCCGAAGCGCTCGCGCTGGACAGAGAAAGGAAACCCTTGCAGGTCACCTGGGAATTCCAAAAAGACGGTACCTTGATCACTACCGGCGAAGATGCGCGTAGCGGCATCGGCGAAATGACCATTCCGATTAAATACAGTATCGAAAACGGTGTGATCAAAAAACAAATCACGCCCGGCCGCGAAAAATACGAAGACTGTTCGGTCGTTGAACTGGACGGCAAGGATATGACGCTGAAATGTAAATTTCTCTATTTGTTCATGACCCACAAATAACCCAATGCCGCTTGGTGCGGAAACTTCCGCCCCAAGCGCCCGCCCACCGCTAGCTGACTCGCCACACCGCCAACGAAGCCACGCAAAACACCACGGCGCTCGGCAACATGGCCATTAGCATCGGATTTATGTCGTAAACCAAGCCAACATGACCGGCGATCCGGTCGAAGATGTTGAAAGTCATCCCGATCACGATACCTACCATCACCCTGGCACCGGTGCTGGTACCTCGGCCTATGCCGATCACGAACGGCGCCGACACCATCAGCATCACGAAGGTCACGAACGGGTTGATCAAACGACTCCAGAACGCCAGCTCGTAACTCTGCGACTTCTGACTGTTCTGTTTCAGAAAGTCGATGTACATAAATAAATCGTACAACGATAAATTATCCGAGTTGACGACCGCCACTTTCAGCAAATCCGAATCGATGCCCGAAGTCCAGGCCTGTTCAGGCTGGGCGCCGGCCAAAATTCGCGGTTGGCCGATTTCGGAATAGCGAACGTTTTCCAACTTCCATTGTTTGTTGCCTAGAAATTGGGCTCGCTCCGCTTGGGTGATTCGACTCACGTGGTGTTGGTCGTCGATGTCGTAAATCCGAATGTCGGCCAAGGTACCGTCATCTTGCAATCTACGGACATTGATGAAGCTGTCGCCCTCGCGCAGCCACATACCATATAAAGAGCGCATCACGACGCCGTCATGCAAGGCCGTGGTTTTCAAGACCTGCGCGGCCTTCTCGCAAGTCGGCGCGACGAATTCGCCCACCGCGACCGCGACGCTGACCAACACTAAGCCGGCCAACATGATGGAGCGGATGATCCAGGCGATCGACAAGCCGGCGGCGCGCATCGCGACGATTTCACGATTGTTCGCCATTGAGCCGACCACGAACAAGCTGCCGAGCAATGCCGACGACGGCACCAATTCGTAAAACACCCGAGGCGAGGTCAGGGTCAAAAACCACAGAATTTGTTTCAGGCCGTAATTGCCCTGGCCCAAATCTTTCAGTTCGTCGCTGAAGCTAAATAAATTAAACAACGTCAGCAACAGCAACACCGCAATCAACGAACCCTTGACGATTTCCTTGACGATATACCAAGTCAGAACATTGATCATGCCAGTTTCCCCCTTACGGTTTCCCACAGCCAGCGCCAGCCGTAGAGTCGAGCCAGCATTAGCAAACCGACCGTCAACAACAGGGCGTCCACCCAAAAATAGCCAAGCCAGCCCGGCACTTTGCCGCCGACCACCCAGCTATGATTGACCCGTTGCAAGTTGCCGTACACGAAATAAATGCCGAAAGCGACCATCATGCTCCCGTAAATACCACCGCGCGGCGAAAGCCGGGCCAGCGGCACGCCCAAGAATGCCAACAGGATGACGCCGGATGGCGTATTCAAGCGATCCTGCAATTCGGCGACATCGCGCGTCTCCCGAGACGACCACAAATCTTCGGTCGCTACCGCCTCTCGGCCCAACACCAGTTCGGTGGTTTTCTTTTCGACCAAGACCGCGTATTCGCCGAATTTTTCGATCGTGAAGTCCCGGTTACCGGGCTGGCCCATCACCCGCTCGCCGTTTTCCAGTATCAGGTATAGCCCGCCGGGTAAAAACGCCAAACGTCCGGTCTCGGCGTTGACGACGCCGGTGCGCTCGCCCTGCTTGTTTTGCACGAAGACCTTGTGCATCCGGCCGTCCTTGTCGACGTTCTCGGTGTAAAAGATCAACTCGCCGTCGCTGTATTCGCTGAAGCGGCCGGCTGAAATACCGCGAATATCGGCATCCTGCCTATCCTGGTGCATCAGTTTTTCGCTCATCGCCTCGGCCCAGGGCGCCGCGAGCATCGACAGCGCCACGCCGGCCAGACTCAGCGGCACGACCAACAGAAATACCGCGCGGTAAATCGTGAACACGCTGCCGCCGGCGGAGGCGATCGCCGCCATCTCCTGTTCCCGGTACATCCGGCCCAACACCATCAGGACCGCCATGAACAGCGATGCGGGCAGGAAGGCATTGGCGGCCAACACGATTTTCAGACCCAACAAGGTCAATACCGTCTCGTTGGCGATGTTGCCCTCGATGGCCTGAGCCAACACCCGGATGAACTTGCGGCTGACGATAATTACCACCAGTACCGTCAACACGCCGCCGACCGTCAAAAACAACTCCTTGACGATCATTTTGTCCAGCACCGTCAATAGCCGAAACGGCCGGCCGGCACTGGGTAAAGCTCGCAAATTGCTCAACAACGCACTCCTGATTTTCTAAGGTATAATCCGGCGAACCCGGCCGCGCCTCGGCGATCCCCTTCAATCCAAGACACCCACGACCTATCGCAATGGACTATTTTATAGAAAGCGCTCCCCTAGACAAACTGCAAAGCGACTGCCTGCTGGTCGGCCTCTACGAAAACCAACAACTCGGCCCGGCCGCGACGGCGCTAGACCAACAATTTGGCGGCCTGCTCACCAAACTGATCGGCCGGGGCGACATCAAGGGGAAAAACGCCGAAACGCTGTTAATCAACCATTTGCCGGACGGCGGTATTCAACGTCTCGTGTTGGTCGGCTTCGGCGAGCGCGGCAAAATCGGCCGCAAGCAGTTCCGTAAGGCGCTGATCGCCGCGGTCGGCGCGATCAAGGCTAGCAAGGTCAAGGCCGCGACCGCCGCGTTGCTGGACATCGACGTCGAAGCCGGCGACGCGCAATGGAAAGCCCGGCAAATCGTGGAACTGTTCGGCGACGGCGTTTACCAATACAGCGCGACCAAAAAGGTCGACGACAAGATTCCGTTGCAACAACTGGCCATCGTTGCCAGTGAAGCACAACACGCCCAGGCCGAAGCCGGATTGCAACAAGGCGCGGCGATCGCGGCCGGCGTCGAATTGGCCAAATCGCTCGGCGACTTGCCGGGCAACGTCTGCACGCCGACTTATCTGGCCGAGCAGGCCTTGGCGTTGGCCGGCCAACACGACAAGCTGACCTGCCAAATTCTCGAAGAGCACGACATGGAAGCGCTGGGCATGGGCTCGTTCCTGGCCGTATCGCGCGGTAGCCGCCAGCCGGCCAAGCTGATTTGCCTGGACTATCAGGGCGGCGACAATAGCCACAAGCCCATCGTGCTGGTCGGCAAGGGTCTGACTTTCGACGCCGGCGGCATTTCGCTGAAGCCCGGCCAAGGCATGGACGAAATGAAGTACGACATGTGCGGCGGGGCTAGTGTGTTAGGGATTCTGCGGGCGGTCACCCAATTGAATTTGCCGCTGAACATTGTTGGCTTGATCCCGTCCTCGGAAAACCTGCCGGACGGCGCCGCCAATAAACCGGGCGACATTCTGACCAGCATGTCCGGCAAAACCATCGAAGTGCTGAACACCGATGCCGAAGGCCGCTTGATTCTGTGCGACACGCTGACCTACGCCAAAAAATACAATCCCGACGTGGTGATCGACATGGCCACGCTGACCGGTGCCTGCATCGTCGCGTTGGGCCGAGTGCCGAGCGGCCTGTTCGGCAACGACGACAAGTTGTGCAACGATCTGCTGGGCGCTAGCGAAACCGCCTGCGACATGCTCTGGCGCATGCCGATCTGGGAAGAATACCAGGAACAGCTTAAATCCAATTTTGCCGATCTGGCCAACATCGGCGGTCCCGATGGCGGCAGCATCACCGCGGCGGTGTTTCTGTCCAAATTCGCCGAGGATTTCCGCTGGGCTCATATCGACATCGCCGGCACCGCTTGGCGCACCGGTGCGAACAAAGGCGCGACCGGCCGACCCGTGCCGTTGCTGACTCAGTATTTGCTGAACCGGGCTGCGGCGTAAGTTCGTTTTGGGGAAAAATCAAACTCAGCCGCGATGGCGATCGCGGCTTCAAGCTCCCGGCCGAACCACGCCTACGACATGACAGAACTCGGCTACTCGCCCGCTGCGCCTGAAGTCAGCTTTTACGTGCTGAGCTCGCACGATTTGGAGCAACGCTACGAATTCGCCTGCAAGCTGATCGAAAAGATCTACCGTAGCGGCCGGTTTTGTTATGTACTCACCGATTCCGCCGAACAGGCCGAGCTGATGGACAAACACTTGTGGACGTTTCGGGCCGGTAGTTTCGTGCCTCATCAACGCTATTCGGGCACGCTGCCCAGCCACCCCGGCACGATTCTAATCGGCGTCGGCGATATTCCGGAAAACTGGCGCGGTGTCATTGTCAACCTGTCCGCCGACTTTCCGCCGACCTCGCCTCCGACCGAGCGGATACTCGAGATCCTTGACAACAGTGAAGCCAGCAAACAAGCCGGTCGCCAGCGCTATCGGCGGTATCAACAGCTCGGATTGACGATTCAGACCCATAAGATGTGAGATTTTCGAGGCGGCGCGCGCCATTGCGCGGATCGGCGAATGTTGCGTGATTTGCCGATCCGAAGCAGTAACCGTTGTCTCCTTGGATTTTACGGTGAGATTCCGCCGGTCGGCTCGCCGGCTCCTGCTTGAGCTTTCGGCGACTTTTTGGCCGCTTTGCGCTGTTCGGCGCGGGCCAAGCAACTCAATCGCTCGCGGTCGTCGGCGACGCTCCAGCCGCAAATTTCCGACAAACTTCGGAAGCATCCCAAGCAAACATCCTCGTCGTCCAGACAACAATTGCGCACGCAGGGCGAAGCCACCCGATCCAGCCCACTCATCGCGCTTCCTCCTCGGCGAAAAACCGCCGCGCATCGACCACATCCAATTCAATTTGCGCTTTCAAGGCTGCCAACGACGCAAAGCGGGTTTCGTTACGCAATTTGCGTTTGAAATGAACTTCCACGTAATGGCCGTAAATATCTTGATTGAAATCGAATAAATGCGTTTCCAAGACCACTTTGGCGCCGCCGTCGACGGTAGGACGCGTGCCGACGTTGGCAACCCCAGGATATTCGTTACCGTCCAGACCGCTCATCGTCACCGCGTACACACCGACTATCGGCGTATTTTTGCGAAACATCCGTACGTTGGCGGTCGGAAAACCCAGTTCGCGACCGCGTTTGTCGCCGTGGGCTACCCGTCCGCACACCGAAAAGTCGCGGCCCAACATGGTTCGAGCCAACGCCAGTTGGCCTTCGCTGAGCGCGTCGCGAATTAACGTACTGCTGACCCGCAAACTATCGACTTCGAAGGAATGGCTGTCTTCGACCGCGAAACCGTACTGTTCGCCGAAATGCTGCAGCATCGCAAAATTGCCGCGCCTGGCCTTGCCGAAATGAAAATCGTCGCCGACCACCAAATGTTTGACGCGCAGGCGTTCGACCAGAATGTCACGGATGAAATGTTCGGCATCGCAATCCGCCAGAGTCCGATTGAAAGGCAGCACCAACAGTTCGTCTATCGGCAGTTTGGCGAATTGAATGGCTTTTTCCCGTAAGCGGGTCAACCGGGACGGGGCGTGATCGCCTAGAAAATATTCCAGCGGCTGGGGTTCGAACACCATCGCCACGGTCGGCAGATGCAGACGGCGACCATGCTCGGCCAAGGTTTCGATGACGCGGCGGTGGCCAAGGTGCAGTCCGTCGAAATTGCCTATCGTCAATGCGCAACCGTCGCGCAACGGCTCCAGATGGTGCAGGCCTCTGATCAATCGCATGGCTGTGTCGGGTTAAAAGTGCCGATTCTATCAGCAAGCGCCGACCCCGGCCTATCGTCATTTATAATGAGCGCCCGACCGAGTTTTCGCCTTCGTTGTTTATGCCCGCATGATAGATACCTTGTATATCGAAGCCGCCGTCGCCGGGCATTCCCGCACGGCGGCGATACGCGCCCGCTTTCCGCGAGCGCGCGTAGTGGAGTGCGCGCGCTACGGCGAAGTCTTCAATCCCAGGGCGCAGAATTTTCGCTTGCAAAAGCAAAGGCCGGCGTTGATCCTGGCCGAGAAATACCGGAAATTCGCGTTGCCGGCGCCGGCGGGTTACGGCATCGGCGGGACACGTAATTACTACTTCTCGCATATGCTCAATTGCCTGTACGACTGCCGCTACTGCTTTTTACAAGGCATGTACCAGTCGGCCAATTACGTGTTGTTCGTCAATTTCGAGGATTTTCAGCGTGAAATCGACCAAATTTGCGCGGAAACGCCCAACGAGGCCGTCTATTTTTTCTCGGGCTACGATTGCGACAGCCTGGCCCTGGAACCGATCACCGGTTTCGCCGAGCAGTTCCTGCCGTTTTTCGAGACGCTGCCCAATGCCTGGCTGGAGTTACGTACCAAGAGCACCCAAATTCGCAGCCTGTTGACGCGCCGGCCATGGCCGCGTTGCGTCGTGGCATTTAGCTTGGCGCCGGACGCGGTGGCCGAACAAGTCGAAGCCAAGGCGCCAGCCGTCGCCAAGCGCTTGGAAGCGGCTACCAAGTTGCAGCAACAGGGCTGGCCCATCGGTTTGCGTTTCGATCCGTTGATATACCAACACGACTATCGCGAGCAATACCGGGCATTGTTCCAGCAAGTCTTCGCGACCCTGGATGCCGAAACCTTGCACTCTGTCAGCCTCGGTACCTTCCGCCTACCCGAGGCGTATTACAAGAAGATGCATAAGCTCTATCCGGACGAGCGCCTGTTTGCCAGTCCGTTGCAAACCTCGGCCGGCCTGGTCTCGTATCGCGCCGACCTGGAACAATCGATGATCGCCGACTGTAGCGAAATGTTACGGCAATACCTAGACGAAGCCCAGTTGTTCCGGTGCATGCCGTGAGCCGCGCAATCCTGGTCACCGGCGCGAGTTCGGGCATCGGCCGCGCCATCGCCCGGCGTCTGTTACAACTAGGCCATCGCGTGATCGGCACGTCCCGCGATAGCCGTCGTTTCGAGCGGGTCCATCCGCGTTTTTATCCGATGGCGCTGGATTTGGCGGATTTGTCCGCTATCGCGCCGTTCGCGAAGCGTTTGCAGCAGGACTTTCCGGATCTCGACGCGGTGGTGTTCGCGGCCGGTTACGGCCGGTTCGGCGCGCTCGAGCAACATTCACAGGCGCAGATCGAGCAGCTGATAACCGTCAACTTCACCGCTCAAGCTTGTTTGACGCGGGCGCTGCTGCCCCAACTCAAGCAACAAGCTCGCGCCAACCTGCTCTACATCGGCTCGGAAGCCGCGCTGAAAGGTAGCCGTAACGGTAGCATCTATTGCGCCAGCAAGTTTGCGTTACGCGGTTTTAGTCAGGCGTTACGCGAGGAATGCGGCAAGAGCGGCGTTCGGGTATCCTTGATCAACCCCGGCATGGTCGATACCGCGTTTTTCGAAACCTTGCACTTCGCACCGGGCAAGCAAGCGGGGCAAGCCTTAAGTGCCGACGATGTCGCCGACGCCGCGCTCTACATATTGCAAGCCGGCCCGCACCTAGTGATCGACGAAATCAACCTCGGCCCGGCCTGCAAGGTCGTCGACTTTAAGAAGCCACCCCATCAGCCCTGAGTCATGCTTTCCAAACTAATCGTTTACGCCGCGTATTTTCTGAAGTCGGCCGAAGGCTACCGGCGCAGCAAACAATTCTTCTACCAGCTATTGGAAGAACCGCATAGCCCGCGTAAACGACGCTTCGACAGCATCATGATCGGCCTGATTGTGTTGAGCGTGATCTTTTTGCTGTATCGGATCGAACATCAGGCCAGCACCATGGGCGGCTATTTCGAGCAGGCAATCCTGGCGGTATTCATTACCGAGTACTTGCTACGCGGTTGGATTTATTCGGATTCCTACAAAATCATCATCGAAGAATACGAAAAAGCCCTTTATTTGAATTTGCCGTTCAATTTGCCGGCGGCCGGCAAGCGCATACTCGCGAAGGAACTGGAATACATGAGTTCGGCGTTCGCGGTGATCGACATTTTGGCGATTTTGCCCAGCTATCGACCGCTGGACATCTTGCGCATTTTCATCGTATTCCGCTTGTTCAAGCTGTTCCGCTATTCGGATAGTGCCAAATTGTTTGCCAACGTGCTGGCCAGCCGGCGTTACGAGCTGACTACCTTGCTGATTTTCAGCGGTTTCTTGCTGTTCATCGCCAGCGTGGCGATTTATATGTTCGAATACCAGGTGGCGAGCGGCAGCATCAAAACCATGTTCGACGCCTTCTATTGGTCCGTCGTGACCTTGGCGACGGTCGGTTACGGCGACATCACCCCGCAAACCACCGGCGGACGCTGGGTCGCGGTGTTTCTGATCCTAACCAGCATTGGCGTGTTGTCGTTTTTTACATCGATTCTGATCGCCGCCTTCGCCGAAAAAATGCTGTCGCTGCGCGAAAGTCGCGCCTATGCCGAACTGGACCGCTACCAAAATTTCATCATCATTTGCGGCTTCGGCCGGGTCGGGCAAGAAATCGCCCGCCATCTGCATCGGGAGCAGCAGCCCTTCATCGTTATCGACCGCAAGGAGGTTAACGTCGTCCAGGCCAAAAACCTGGGATATCTGGCGGTGCAAAACGATGCCAGCAAAAACGAAGTGTTACTGAACGCCGGCATCAATCGCGGCGCCACCGCGATTTTGTGCATCACCGGCGACGACGTCGTCAACGTTTACATCACCCTGACCGGCCGGCACTTGAATAAAAATGTGCGGATTATTTCCCGCGCCAACCGCCACGAAAACGTCAACAAACTCTACCAAGCCGGCGCGGACAACGTGATTCGGCCCTTCGAGGTCGCCGGGTTGCTGGCCGCCGAGTTCGTCGGCCAGCCGGTGGCCTTCGAGGCGATTTCCGGGATTCTGCAAAACCAGACCGAAATTACGATGGAAACCGTTTTGGTCACCGAAAACTCGCCGCTAGACAACCGTCGCATCGGCCAGTTGGACCTGAAGCAAAACAAGCTGACGCTGCTGGGCGTGATCAGCGACAATCCCATCCATTTCAAGCACAAGAACAAGTACCAGGTGAAACAACAGCATTTTTACTTCAATCCCGAAGAAAAATTCATCCTGCGCCATGGCGATTTGTTGGTGTTGCTGGGGCGGAAATACGGGATCGATCATTTTCGCGATCAGGTCGAGCAGCGCCGCTTGTGGAATAGGACGTCGCCATGAAAAAGGTCGCCGTATTCGGCTACAACCGCCTGTCGTTCGAGGCCATCAGCCGCCTGGATCGCGAGCACCACGACATCCTGGTTATCGACCATCGGCCGCTGCATACCGCGATGGCCGCTGAAAACGGCTTCGAATCGGCCACGATCGATTTTCGTAGCGACGAGGAATTGAAATCGATAGGCATCGGTCGGGATATCGACATCCTGTTTTGTTTTTTCGACGACGACTCCGAAAACGTGTTTCTGACCTTGTCGGCGCGAGCGATGGACAAGAAACTGGTCATCATCGCCATCGTCGACAGCCCGGAATCGGCGGAAAAACTGCTGGCGGCCGGCGCCAACAAAATCATCGATCCCTACGAAATTTGCGGCCGCAAGATTCACGACATGCTGAAACGGCCCGACATTACCGATATTTTCGACCACACCGTATTCGGCCGCCACGATTTGCGGATGGCGGAAATCGCGATTCCTCAAACCAGCTATTTACAAGGCCGCACGGTCGAGCAACTGGAGCTGGGGACGCAATACAATTTGATACTGATCGGCATCGTCGATCAACAGGCCGGCGATCAGTTGCAGTTTGTCAGCGAACAAACCGAACGCCGCTTGAACGCCGGCGACATTCTGGTCATTCTGGGGCCGACTCGGGAAATTCGGGCTTTTAAAAAAGATGTCGAAGACGAGTTTTGCGATATTTAGCGGAATGCTCGGACCCGATAAGCCATCGCAGCGCGAAGTTGTTAACATGTCGCGGATGGTTAGCGCGGTTCGAAAGCCTCCGCTTCGAACCGATTTTTCATACTCCAAATTTAGCCCTCATTCGTTATGATCAGCTCGCTTTTTGATTATTTCAGTCCGCGCGCGCGGTTCTTTATCGGTTTTATGGCCTGCGCCGGTTTGCTGGCCGTCGGTGCCTATTTGCAATTCGTCGAAGAGCTGGAGCCCTGTCCGCTATGTATTTCGCAGCGCTTGGCCATACTGGCCACCGGCTTGATTTTCCTGGCGGCGGGCCTGCACAACCGCGGCCGTAAGATCTATGCGGTTTTGGCCGCCGCCGCCGCATTGATCGGCGCCAGCGTTTCCGCCCGTCACGTGTGGTTGCAGCATTTGCCGCCGGAGGAGGTACCGGAATGCAGCCCCGGCCTGGAATACGTATTTCAGAATTTCCCGTTGGCCGACACCATCAAATTGATGTTGAGCGGCACCGGCGAATGCGCCAAGATCGACTGGACCTTACTGGGATTGAGCATACCGGCCTGGACCTTGTTTGCTTTCCTGTTGCTGGCGACCTGGGCCGGGCTGCTATGGGGCGATTCGGCGCCGCGCATTAGCAAATAAGCATTGTCGAATATCGGACAGGGTTTCCTTCTCCAAGCTGTGTTATTTCCCTCAGTTTTGTAACAAGTTATGCACAAAAACGGAGCAAACGCCCGAAGCCTCGCCGCCTAGACGGAAAACGATGGAGCCTGCCGAAGATTGATTTCAAGTCATTGATAAATAAAGATAAATTACATTGGCTCAAATTTACGCAATTTAACAAATCTGTAATTAAATCCGACACTAAGCGGTCCGTATTCGCCTCCATCCACAGAGTTATCCACAGGTTTTGTGGGTAACTTAAATTCCTTAGCCGACATAATCACTTAGCGATGCAACATCGAAAACAACTCATCAAAAATGGCTAAATGCGATGCCGCCGACAGTTTGATTTTAAAAATTGCGGTGCCGGTTCCGTTGGACAGATTGTTCGATTACCGACCTTCCGAACTCGGCAATTCGGCGGAATTTCAGCGTGGCGCCAGGGTTTTGGTGCCGTTCGGCAAGCGTCAATGCGTCGGCGTCGTCATGGGTAGCGCCAACGGCTCGACGCTAGCCAGTCGCTCGATTAAGCCGGTCATCGAGCTACTGGACGACACCCCGTTGTTGTCGGCTCTCGATTTGCAGTTGCTGGAATGGGCTGCCCGCTACTACCACCATCCGATCGGTGAAGTAGTGGCAACGGCATTTCCGACCGCGTTACGCCAAGGTTTGCCGGCCACATTGCAGTGCGAGCGTTATTTCGCGCCGACCGCGGCCGGCCGGGCGCCTGATGTCGATTTGGGACGCGCCACTCGGCAAAAAGATTTGCTGCGACGAATGCTCAGCCGCGAACCGGCTTGGTCGGCGGCCGAATTGGCCGGACACAAGCCGGCCCTGCGGGCGTTGATCGACAAAGGTTTGGTCGAGCCGCGAATGCCGGACCCGTCGGATGGTCCGGTCGTGCTCGGTGCCGCGCTGGCCGCCAATCCGGACCAGCTAGCCGCGATCGACGCGGTCGGCGCCGACCTGGACCGGTTCGCGGTGCATTTGTTGGAGGGGGTGACCGGCAGCGGCAAGACCGAAGTCTACATGCAGATCATCGCCCGAACCCTGGCTTTGGGGCGGCAAGTCTTGGTATTGCTGCCTGAAATCAATCTGACGCCGCAATTGGAACAGCGGTTTCGGCAGCGCTTCGGGGTGGGGATCGAAACCTTTCACTCGAATCTGACCGACCGGCAACGCCAACAAGCCTGGCTGAGTATGCGCGCCGGCGTGGCGCGGATACTGCTCGGCACTCGATCCGCGCTGTTTACGCCGCTTCGGGAACCCGGCCTGATCGTGTTGGACGAGGAACACGACGGCTCCTTCAAACAACAGGACGGGTTTCGATTTTCGGCGCGCGATGTCGCGATCACCAGAGCCAAGCTGCTGAATATTCCGGTGGTGATGGGTTCGGCGACGCCGTCGCTGGAGAGTCTGGCCAATGTGGCCCAGGGCCGCTACCGTCTGTCGCACTTGCCGCACCGAGCCGGCAACGCCAAGCCGCCGGCATTTCAGGTGTTGGACATTCGCGGCAAGAAGCTGCAAGCCGGTCTGTCGGAGCCATTGGTAACGGCGATCGGCGCGGAACTCGCCGAAGGCCGGCAAGTGCTGCTGTTTCTAAACCGGCGCGGTTATGCGCCGGTGCAAATCTGCCACGATTGCGGTTGGGTATCGCGCTGTCACCGTTGCGACGCCAATCTGGTCATCCACGCCGGCATACACAAATTGCGCTGCCATCATTGCGGCTACGAGCAAGCCTTGCCGCGGCAGTGTCCGGCCTGCGGCGTCGGCGAGTTGCAGGCACTCGGCCTGGGCACCGAACGCATCGAAGAAACGCTGAAGGAGTTGTTCGCCGGCCACCGCATCGTCCGCCTGGACCGCGACACCACGCAGTGCAAGGGCGCGCTCGAAGGCTATTTGCAGCAAATTCATCGCGGCGATGCCGACATCGTGCTCGGCACGCAAATGCTCGCCAAGGGCCACCACTTCCCGAACGTGACCTTGGTGGCCATCCTGGATATCGACAGCGGTCTGTTCAGCATCGATTTTCGCGGCGGCGAGAAGTTAGCGCAATTGATCGTACAAGTCGCCGGCCGAGCCGGCCGGGCCGAATTGCCCGGCCGGGTGATCCTACAAACCCGCCATCCGAGACACGCGCTGCTGCATAGCTTGCTGAGCCGCGGCTATCGGGCGTTCGCCGAAGCCGAGCTCGGCGAACGCCGCGCCGCGGGGCTGCCGCCATTCGGCTATCAAGCCCTGCTGCGGGCGCAAGCCGGTAACGCCGGCGCACCGCCGCAATTTTTGCGGGCGGCTATTCAATGTTTGACCGACTTTACGCCGTCCGACGTGCAAGTGCTCGGCCCGGTTAGCGCGCCGATGGTCAGACGCGCCGGGGTATACCGTTACCAAATACTACTGCAAAGCGATAAGCGCCCGGCTTTGCAGCGGCTATTGGATTTTTGGGTCCCCCGCCTCGCCGACTTGCGCGAGGCCAGATCGGTGCGTTGGTCGCTGGATGTCGATCCGCTGGACTTATATTGACCCGCCGCCGCGATCGTTCGGCAAAAAGCCGCCGGTAAGTGAAGGGTTTTATGGGATAATTCGCCGCTTTTTTCGCGGCTCGAGGTCGCGGCAAAAACTAGGGGTATTCGCCAAGCCGACCATTCGGACTCACCGAACGCCCCGCCCGGAAGATTGCGTTCGATGGCGGCGGGACTAGCTCCCTATGCCATCCGAATGGCAATCGCATAATTAAAATAACGAAAGGGGGTACTTTTCAATGTGTTGGAGCGGAGAAGCGTCGGGCGTATTAGCCGCCGCCGGTTTGACCACCGCCGTTTACGTGGCGTACAAAGGCGAGTCCAAGGAACTTTGGATTCCGTTGACTTATTTCGCGTTGATGGAACTGTTGCAGGCGGCAACCTATGTGTACATCAATCTATGCGACAACCCGAACAATCAGATACTGACGCTGCTCGGCTACGTGCATATTGCCTTTCAGCCGTTTTTCGTGAATATGGTGGCGATGTATTTCATTCCGGAAAGCGTCAAGCTCAAAATCAGGACTACCGTCTATACGCTGTGCGCGATCAGCTCGCTGGCGATGTTGATTAAAATGTATCCGTTCGCGTGGGCCGGCAACTGCGTCGAGGGCGTCGAAGGCTTCTGCGGCGCGCAGACCTGTTCGGTGTCGGGCGCCTGGCATATCGCGTGGAAAATGCCGTTGAACGGGTTGATGTCCGATCCGGTCGAGTGGCTGTTCGGCTTCAACTGGGGCCTGCATGCGTTTTCCTATATTTTGGCGGCGTTTTATCTGCCCATCATTTATGGTTCCTGGCGTTTCGTCGGTTTTCACTATTTGATCGGACCGTGGATTTCGGACGTCACCACCGACGATCCGAACGAGTATTGCGCGGTCTGGTGTTTGTTTTCGATCGCGCTGTGCGTGTCGGTTATCAAAACCCCGATCCGCAAGTATTTGCACGTCAAGAAATGGCCGTTTTACCACCGCGAAGTGGGCGATAGCCTCTAGCATTAAACGCCTGGAATCCGAGGGCCGACCCTCGCCCATGGGCCTTGCCGGCCAATGCCGGCAAGGCCGCCGTCCAAACCTCGGTTCCGTGCAAACCCTTAGTCCACCGTTCGCCACGAGGATGCGATGACGATCAATAAACCCGCGATTCTGGAAGCCTTCCACTTCCGCCACGCCTGCAAGGAATTCGATGCCGAACGCAAAATCGCCGGCGCGGACTTCGACTTCATACTGGAAACCGCCAGGCTGTCGCCTTGTTCGTTCGGCCTGGAGCCCTGGAAATTTCTGGTGATTCAAACCCCAGCATTGCGCGAGAAACTGCGTCCGCACATCTGGGGCGGTCAAAAACAGTTGCCGACCGCCAGCCACCTGATCTTGACGCTGTGCCGCAAAAGCCGAGACCTGCGCTACGACAGCGACTATGTGCAAGGTTTCATGCGCGAGGTTCAGCATTACCCGGAAGACGCCGCCCAAACCCGCACCCAAGTACTGGAAAAATTTCAAAAGCACGACTTCGCGCTGCTGGAATCGGAACGCGCCATCAACGACTGGGCCGGCAAGCAGACCTATATTCCGCTGGCCAATATGATGACGGCGGCAGCCCTAATCGGCATAGACTCCTGTCCGATCGAAGGCTTCGAGCGCAACAGTTTGGAACAGGCTCTGGCCGCCGAGATCGGCATCGACCTCGAACAATGGAGCGTCGCTTATCTGGTGGCTTTCGGTTACCGGAAAAACCCGCCGGCTCGCCCGAAAACCCGCCAGGAAGCCAGCGCGGTCATCGAATGGCGCTAGGTGCAGCGAACCTTACGACTCAGTCGATTCCAGCCTGGCGTGCTTGTCGATCAGGTAAATCCAACCCTGTTGCTCGTCGACCTTGATCGCCGTCAGACTCTTATCCAGACAAATTTCGCTCAACGATCGTCCGCTCACCGGATCGTAACAAATCCCGTGCATCGAGCATTGCAGATAACGGCCGGTGGGATCGAACACGCCGTCGCGTTCGCAATCCAGCGTCCTCGGCATATGGGCGCAATGATTCAAATAGCCGAACACCGTGCCGTTAAAACGCACCACCAAGGCCGGTTCGGGCGCTCCCCGGTATAGCACCGAAAAGCACCACTTACCCAGCTCGGCTAACTGATCGCTTCGGCAAATCGGGACGGGATGGCTCTTACTCATCAGAACGGCTCCTCGGAAAGGGCAAACGGGTCACTGGCGACCGATGATACGACACGATGACCGAACGCGCGACGGATTTACCGCAGTCGAGCGTATCCGCCGAGAGTAACGGGCCACGACAACCGACGTCAGGCTAACCTTAGGCAGATAAGCGCAGCCCGCGTTTACATGCTGATCTGATTTTTTTGCGCCGTCGGAGCGCCCATTTCCGCGTCCCGCCGGCGGATCTAGCCAGACTGTTGTAGGTCGGCCCAATCCCGCGTGGTCCAGCATCGTCGAGTGCCGAAAACCGGACGCCCAACCCGATATGCCCCGGTTTCCGGCCTCGCTCGCCGGTCTTTTCGTTCAATCCCGAACGCGGACTGCCCAGACCGGCATAGGAAAACATCAGGTCGTGAAAATTCGACGGGCGGTAGTTGTGGAATAAACCGCCGACCGCAAATAGCAAGCTCTATAATCACGCTTGATTCAGGAACCCTTCCGTGGGATCGTCATCCCATTTCACCGAGCCGCTTCAATATTCCTTCCGTGTCACCCGCCCACTTCCAACAACAACTCTTCGCATGGTTCGACCTACATGGCCGCAGGGATTTACCTTGGCAACAAGACATCAATCCCTACCGGGTTTGGGTGTCGGAGATCATGTTGCAGCAGACTCAAGTAGCCAGCGTGATCGGCTATTTCCAGCGCTTCATGGACCGATTCCCGACCATTCGGCATTTGGCGGACGCGGAACTGGACGATGTGTTGCAGCATTGGGCCGGACTGGGTTATTACGCCCGTGCCCGCAATCTGCACAAGACCGCGCGCCTGGTCGCGGCGAACGGCGGCGAGTTTCCGCAAACCGTCGAAGCGCTGAGCGCCTTGCCCGGCATCGGCCGCTCGACGGCCGGCGCGATACTCAGCATTGCCGGCGGGCAAAGCCAACCGATATTGGACGGCAACGTCAAACGGGTATTGACGCGCTTTCACGCGATCCATGGCTGGCCGGGCGAGACCAGGGTCGCGGCCCAACTCTGGCAGCTCGCGGAGACCTACACGCCGAAACACCGAACCGCCGACTATACCCAGGCGATGATGGATTTGGGCTCGACGTTGTGTACCCGCGCCAAGCCGCTGTGCGAGATTTGCCCGGTCCAGGCCGGATGCGAGGCCAAACATCGGGGACTGGTTCGGCAATTGCCGGCAGCCAAACCGCGTAAGGCTTTGCCGGTCAAACAATGTTATATGCTGCTGTTGACCGCGCGCGACGGTGCGATCTTGCTGGAAAAGCGTCCGCCAACCGGTATCTGGGGCGGCTTGTGGAGTTTGCCGGAGTTTCCGGATCGGCCGAGCGCCGAGGCGTGGTGTCGCGAACGCGGCTATCGTTTGGCGGCCGTCGCGGCCTTAGCGCAACGCCGCCATACCTTTTCGCATTATCACCTGGAGTACACGCCGTTATTGGCCAGCTTGGCGGAAGTCGCCGCGATCGCCGACCCCGCGACTTTTGCCTGGCAAGCTCCGGAAGCCTGGGCCGCCCTGGGTTTGCCGACACCGATCAAACAGCTGTTGGCGCAACTGCCCGAATCGGACGGCGCGGTTATTTCCCCCGGTCCGCGCCTCCTTTAGGCGCCGGCGGCCAACGGATACGCGATCAGGCTTGCGCCGCCCGCCGATTCAACCAGCTCAACCACCGAGCGTAGCCGCGCGCCAAGCTCATTTTCAAATCGTCCAGATAGCAATAGGCCACCGGAATCACCAATAGGCTGAGCAGCGTCGACGTGACCAAGCCGCCGATCACCGCGATCGCCATCGGACTGCGAAACGAGGCGTCGGCGGCACCCATGCCCAACGCGATCGGCAGCATGCCGGCGCCCATCGCGATCGTGGTCATCACGATGGGCCTAGCCCGCTTGCGGCAGGCGTCCAGCAGCGCTTCGCCGCGGTTCAGGCCATGCTCGCGGCGAGCGACGATGGCGTATTCCACCAGCAGAATGGAGTTTTTGGTGGCGATGCCCATCAGCATCACCAGGCCGATCAGCGACGGCATCGAAAAAGCCTTGCCGGCGATTAGCAAAGCGACGAAGCCACCGCCGAACGACAGCGGCAGCGCGGTCAAAATCGTGATGGGTTGGATGAAGTCCTTAAACAGCAATACCAACACCACGAAGATGCACAACACGCCGGTCAACATCGCCGAACCGAAACTGCCGAACAACTCCTCCATCATTTCGGCATCGCCGATGCTGAGCAAGCGCACACCGGCCGGCAGGTGGCGGATGCTGGGCAACTGATGCGCGGCATTGGCGACGTCGCCGAGCGGTTGGCCGTTGAGTTCGATTTCGAAATTGACGTTGCGGGCGCGGTCGTAGCGGTCGATCAAGGCCGGGCCGCTGGACAGCTCCAGCTTGGCGACCTGGCCGACCAGCACCGAGCCAACGTTGGGCTTGTTGGACGGCACCGTCAAACGTTCCAGCACCGCCAAATCCTGACGGCCGGCACTCGCCAGTTTGACGACGATCGGCACTTGCCGTTGGCTCAGGTTGAGTTTGGGCAGCGACCAGTCGTAGTCGCCTATCGTCGCGATGCGCAGGGTTTCAGCCAACGCGGCGGTGGTGACGCCCAGATCGGCGGCGCGGGCGAAGTCGGGACGCACCGCGATTTCCGGGCGGATCAAGGCCGCGCTGGAGGCGATGCTGCCCAGGCCGGGTATCGTGCGCAAGTCGCGCTCGACTTCGCCGGCGGCCTTGCTCAAGGCCTGCGGATCGTCGCCACTCAACACCAGCACGTATTTTTCGCCGGACGCGCCCAAGCCGACCTTGGTACGCACGCCGGGCAAACGTTGCAACGCGATCCGAATGTCGTTTTCTATCGTTTGCTTGCGCACCGGCCGGTCGCGGCGGGCAGCCAGAGTGACGGTTAGCGTCGCCTTGCGCACCTCGCTGGTACCCATGCTCATTACCATCGGGTCGCTACCGGCCGCGCCGGCGCCTATCGTGGTGTAGACGCTTTTGACGTAAGGCACCGCCGCCACCAATTGCCGGGCCTGTTCGGCCGAGGCGCGGGTTTGCGCCAGCGTCGCGCCGGGCGACAGCTCGACGAAGACCTGGGTTTGCGGATTGTCGTCGGCCGGGATGAAGCCGGTCGGCAACAGCGGAATCAACATCAGCGAGCCGATGAAAAACGCCAGCGCGCCGGCCATCGTCACAATGCGGTGGCGCAAGCACCAGGCCGCCATGTTCATGTAAGTCCGCATCAGCCAACCTTCGGGCGCCGCGACGTGTTCGCGATCCTTCAACAGATAAGCCGACATCATCGGCGTCAACATCCGGGCCACAATCAGCGAGGCGATGATGGCCAGCGCGGCGGTCCAGCCGAATTGTTTGAAAAAACGCCCTGGCACCCCGCTCATAAACGCGGTCGGCAGAAACACCGCCACCAACGCGAACGTGGTGGCGACGACGGCCAGGCCTATTTCGTCGGCCGCTTCCAGCGCCGCTTGATAGGGCGTCTTGCCCATGCGCTGGTGACGGACGATGTTTTCGACTTCGACGATCGCGTCGTCGACCAGAATGCCGATCACCAGCGACAGCGCCAGCAAGGTAATCACGTTCAACGAAAAACCCAGCAAATACATGCCCAGAAACGACGGGATCACCGATAGCGGCAAGGCCACCGCCGAGACGAAGGTGGCGCGCCAGTCTCGCAAAAACAGCCAGACCACGATGACCGCCAGCAGCGCGCCTTCGTAGATCATCGTCATCGAGCCTTGAAATTCCTCGGCGACCGGCTCGACAAAATTGAAGGCTTCGGTGAATTGCACGTCCGGATAGCTTAGTTTCAAGTCCGCCAGCGCCCGTTGCACGCCGGCACCGACTTCGACCTCGCTGGCGCCTCGGCTGCGGGTAACCTCGAAACCGACCACCGGCCGGCCGTCCAGCAAGGCCAGCGCGCGCGGTTCGGCAACCGAATCGTTCAGGTCGGCGACTTGATCCAGCCGGATGCGGCGGCCGTCGGGCAAGGCCAGTTGCAGCGGCCGTAATTCCTCGACCGACGCGACTTTCGCCAGCGTGCGCAAGGGCTGCTCGCCGCTGCCAAGATCGGTGCGGCCGCCGGCGCTTTCCTGCTGCACCTGGCGCAGTTGCCGGGAAATGTCGGCGGCGCTGACGCCCAGCGCCTGTAGTTTGACCGGGTCCAACGCGATGCCGATTTCCCGGCTGACGCCGCCGACTCGGGTCACCGCGCCGACGCCGCGCACCGCCAGCAGTCGCTTGGCGACGGTATCCTCGACGAACCAGGACAGCGCTTCGTCGTCGCGTTTGTCGGAGGACACGGTCAGCGCCAGTATCGGCGCGCCGGCCAGATCCAATTTGGTAACGACCGGCTCGCGCAAGTCGGCCGGCAAATCGGCGCGCACCTTGGAGACCGCCGAGCGCACATCGTCCACCGCTTCCTGCACCGGTTTTTCCAGGCGAAATTCGGCGTTGATCACCACGTTGCCGTCGTAGATCTTGGTGTAGAGGTGCTTAAGACCTTGCAGCGTGGCCAGCGAGTTTTCCAGCTTGCGGGCCACGTCGGTTTCCAATTGGGCCGGCGACGCGCCGGGCAGATTGGCGGTCAAGGTCACGGTCGGCAAGTCCAGATCGGGAAAGTTCTGGACTTTCATCGCATTGAAGCCTTGTAAACCGCCGAAACCCAGCAGCACGAACAGCATCAGGGCCGGAATCGGGTTGCGGATGCACCAAGCGGAGACGTTCATTTCGCCACCACCCGCACCAGATCGCCGTCGGCCAGGAAGGACACGCCGCCGGCCACCAGCTGGTCGCCGGCGCTGATGCCGGCCAGTACTTCCAGATCGTCGCCGCTGCGCCGGCCGAGTTGAACCTTGACCAGGGCCACCTTGGCCAGGTCTCCCTGGCGCTCGCCGAGCTTGAACACGTAGCTGAAACCTTCGCGCAAGGACACCGCGGTTTGCGGCACGATCAGCGCGGGACTGGCGCCCAGGGCAAATTCGCCCCTGGCGAACATACCGGCTCGCAGGCCTTGGCGGACGGCATCCGGCAGGTCAACGTAGACCAGACCGTTGCGGCTTTGCGGGTCCAGAGTTGGCGCCAACTGACGGACTTTGCCGGGCGTCCGGCCGACATTGGGCACCTCGACCGTCACTTCCAGTCCCGGCCGCAATTTGGCGATTTCGGCGGCGGTGACTTCGGCGCGCCATTCCAGGCGGCTCTGCCGAATCAAGCGAAATAATTCCTGGCCGGCCGAAGCCACCGCGCCCAAGGTCGCGTTGCGCGCCGAAATCACGCCATCGTCGCTGGCGACCACTTGGGTATGCTTGAGGCGCAACAACTGTGCGTCCACTTGGGCCTGAGCCGATTCGACCTTGGCCTGAGCGGTCTTTTCGCCCGTCAGATATTGGGCGACTTGTTGGGCGCTAAGCGCCAACGACGAGGTGGAATGGCGGGTGCGGTCGGCGTTGAGTCTGGCCTCTTCCAGGCTGGCCTTGGTCTCGGCCAATATGGCCTTGGCTTGGGCAAGATCCGCCTGCACGGTTTCGGCATCCAGTAGCGCCAGCACCTGACCCTTGCGCACTGCGTCGCCGACCTGGGCGCGGACTTCGGCCAGCCGCAGATCGCCGACCTCGGCGCCGATGATCGCCTCCTGCCACGCGGCGATCGAACCGTTGGCGGCCAGCGTCAGCGGAATATCCCGACCGGCGGGTTGTATCGTCGTCACACTCAGGGCGGGGTTGGTGGCGGGTGTCGATTCGGTGGCCGGCACGTCGCTACCGCAGCCGGCAAAAAACATCCAAGCGGCGAGGAAAACAGTGCCGCGAAAGCAAAAGGTCGTCATGTCCGTGATCTATATGAAGTGGAGGCCCGATCCGGCGGATTGCCGAATCGGGCCTGGGTTGGTACCGTCGCCGATTCTTTCATACATTGTCGATCCGGCAAAACGGAACGGTAAAACCGCACCGCCGCGATCCGAGGTTACGATCGGCGAAGTTGGCATCGTCTCCAATAACCCTATCAACAATGTGATGGAAGCGGAACCCGTGCTTTGGTATAACGCTGGCCGGAATACTCACGGCTTCCGGCACGTTTCGGAGCAGCTGTGACCACCTAACGAGAGCGAGGTTCACTATGACAAGAATGGTTCAATGCGTAAAACTGGGTGTGGAAGCGGAGGGCCTAGACTCGCCACCGTTTCCCGGCCCCAAGGGCCAACGTATTTTCGAACAGGTTTCCAAACAAGCCTGGAAAGACTGGCTGGCGATGCAGACTATGATCATTAACGAGCAGCGCTTATCCAGTTTCGATCCCTACGCCAAGAAGGTCCTGGAGGTCGAACGGGAAAAATTCCTGTTTGCCGGCGGTTTCCAAGTGCCGAACGGCTACGTGCCGCGAAAAGAGTAAGATCGCCCGGCGCGGGCTTAAGGCACGGCCGGCGAGCCTCTGATCGCGGCTGACGCGCTAGCGTGAGATCCGGCCGGCCAGCCGTTTGAGCGCTAAATCCTTAATGCCCGACCGAATTGGAAAACAGACTCAGCGTCACGACACCGGCCACCACCAAGCCGATACCGGCCAGTGCCGGTCCGTCCAGCTTCTGGCCGAACAGGGCAACGTCGATCAAGCCGATGCCGACAATGCCAAGCCCGGCCCAAACCGCATAGCCTATGCTGATTGGGATCGTGCGTAGCGCCACCGAAAAGCAATAAAACGACAGACCGTAGCCGATCGCGATGGCCAACGACGGCCACGGCTTGGAAAAACCGTCGCTGTACTTGAGCAGCGAGCTCGCCGCGACTTCGGTCAGAATGGATACGGCCAAATAAAGCCAATGCGTCATACTGGAAACTATCCTGAATTTGATTGGGACAATGTCCGGGCGCCTTGCCGCGCGCGGGGAGCTTATCCCAACGCGCGCCAGCGGCTCCGGCATTTTGCGGAATTCCGGCGTCGGCGACCCGCGTCGACGTCAATACGGCATTAGACGAGGGCGCGGTCGGAAGTTCGCGCCATTGGCAAATCCCGGATTTCGACTACCTTTTGGAGGTTTGCGCCGCGTTTCGTCCGCCAAGTCGACCGGTCCGCACCCACTCTCACTGAAATGACATCTAACCGCTTGTTCGTTCCGCTTCCGCTACTCAAGGTACCATGATCGCCGATCCGGAAAGTTATCAGTTGTTGCAACGAATCTGGACTATCGCGTGGGAAGCCGATCCGCGGACCGGCTTGTGCCGTTACGTCTCAGACCAGACCGAACGACTGGGTTACCCCGCCGAACATTGGCGGCGAATTCCGTATTTCTGGCAAACCGTGGTCATCCCCGAAGACCGGCACTTATTGACACAGCTCTCGCCGAGCGGGACCGAGTGTCGAGTCGCCCGCGCGGACGGCGCGCAAATGCCCGCGCGACTGCAACTGAGCACCGCCGCGGCCGAGTCGGACCGGCCGGCCGCCTTGCATGGCACGATGCTGATCTACGCCGCCGAGCGCGCGGCTGTGGCAACGCAAGCGGCAAGTCGCGACGAATTGACCGGCCTACCCAACCGCAACCTGATGCTGGACCGTATCGGCCAAGCCATCGCGCTGGCCGGGCGTAGCGAGCACTGGCTAGCGGTACTGTCGATAGACTTCGATCGATTCAAACTGATCAACGACAGTTTGGGCCACGAAATCGGCGATAAATTATTGGTGGCGGCATCGGTGCGACTGGACAGCGGTATCCGCGAAGCCGACACCGTGGCCAGACTGGGCGGCGACGAATTCGTGATTCTCGCCACCGGAATAGGCAAGTTCGAAGACATTCATTGCATCGCTCAGAAAATTCTCGATTTGCTGGCGGCGCCGTTTTACATCGACGGTCACACCTTGTTTTTGACGGTCAGTATCGGCGTTTGCGCCTTTCCGAAAGACGGCGCCGACGCGGTGGTGTTGCTGAAACGCGCCGACACCGCGATGTACCGCGCCAAGGAACAAGGCAAGAACCGGTATCTGTATTTTTCCGACGAAATGAATGCCGCCAACGCCCACCGGCTGCATCTGGAAAACGAATTGCGCTTGGCCTTGGAGCACCGCCAGCTGGCTCTGCATTATCAACCGCAGATCGATCTGGATAGCGGCCGCATCATCGGCGTCGAAGCCTTGGCGCGTTGGCGGCATCCGACGCTGGGTTGGATCTCGCCGGCCGAATTCATCAAGATCGCCGAGGAAACCGCATTGATCGTGCCGTTGGGACGGTGGGTGCTGGAAACCGGTTGCCGCCAGGTCGGCGCCTGGCGCGCGGCCGGCCTGCCCCCGTTAAGAATGGCCATCAATCTGTCGCCGGTACAATTCACCGAACACAGCATGGCCGATTGCATCGAGGCGGTACTGCGGGAAACCGGTCTGGACCCCAGATTATTGGAACTGGAGCTGACCGAAAGCCTGTTGATGCGCAACGTCGAGGAGTCGATAGGTACGTTGCGAGCGCTACGGGCGATGGGCATCTGCTTGGCCGTCGACGACTTCGGCACCGGCTATTCGTCGCTGAGTTATCTGAGCCGTTTTCCGGTCACGACGGTCAAGATCGACCAATCCTTTACCCGCGAGCTGACCAGCGACCCCAACGTCGCCGCGCTGGTCCGCTCTATCATCAGCATGGCGCACGAATTGCGCCTGCGGGTCATAGCCGAAGGCGTAGAAACCGAAGGCCAATTGAATTTTCTAGCCAATCACCGTTGCAACGAAGTGCAAGGCTATTTTCTGGGCAAACCGTTACCGGCCGATGAATTCATCGACTTTTACCGGCGTTTCGATCGATTGGCCGCCCGGCGCGGCGGCGGCGACAGCGAGGAGCGCCGTCTACTGGTGGTCGACGACGAAACCAAGGTCGTCGAAGCCTTGGTGCGTCAACTCGACGGCGACGGCTACCGGATTATGACCGCGACCGGCGGCGGCGAGGCACTGGAGATACTGGCCAGGCAGCGAGTCGGCGTCATCGTGTCCGGCCAGCGCATGCCGGGCATGAGCGGCGTCGAATTTTTCCGCAAGGTCAAGGATCTTTACCCGGCCACGGCTCGCATCATTCTGTCCGGGTTCAACGACATCCAGACCGTGACCGACGCGATCAATCAGGGTGCCATCTATAAATTCTTGAACAAACCCTGGCGCGAGGAGCATCTGCGCGACGCGGTGCGCGAAGCTTTTCAACGCTACGAATTGACGCTGGAGAATGCCGCGCTGGGCCGGGCCTTGGAACAAGCCAACGCCGAGCTGTCGGCCATCAATCGGGACTTGGAGCGGCGCATCGCCGAAAAAACCCGGGAACTCGGCCGGGGCATCAACATGCTGCAAGTGTCCAGGGAAATCCTGGAACATTTGCCGACCGCGGTGATCGGCATCGACGACGACGGTTTGATCGTAATGGCCAATCGCCAGGCCAACCGCTTGCTGGCCAGCGACGACGGCATACCGTTGCTGAGCTGCGAGGCCTCCCTGCGCCTGCCGGCCGCCGCGCTGGCGGTACTGGCCGATCCCGACGGCCGCGAGCGGCGCATCGTGCTGACCGGCGGCCTATCCGCATGGGCGCTTTGTCGAACCATGGGAGCCGACAGCGTTTCGCGCGGACGCATCCTGATGCTTTGGCCGGAATCCGGTCAGGAAAACCCGAGACAATGACTGAAAGATCCCAATACGCCGGCAATCTCGACAAAGTTCTGGACAGCATTCGGCAGCTGCCGTCGCTGCCTGGATTGGTCGTAGAATTACTGGAAAACTTCGGCGACGAAAACGTCAATATCGCCACGCTGGCCAATAAAATCGCCCACGACCAGGCGCTAGTGGCTCGCTTGATGCGGGTCGCCAACTCACCGTTTTACGGGGTATCCGGGCAGATCGGCTCGATCAGCGAAGCCATCGCCATGCTCGGGTTCACCAACGTGCGCGGTTTGGTCTTGACCGCCGGCCTGATCAACGTCTTTACCGGCATGGAAAAGTATTTCGACTGGCGGGCATTCTGGCGGCACAATGTCGCCGCCGCGGTGTGCGCGAAGCTGTTGGCGGGCGGCACAGGCCTAAACCCTGACGCCGCGTTCACCGCCGGCCTACTGCACGACATCGGCAAATTGGTAATGTGGAGCTGTTTTCCGCACGACGTCGCCCGATTAGGCGAACTCAGCGAAGAAAGCGGCTTGTCGCCGCTGCAACTGGAACGGGAAACCTTCGGTTTCGACCATACCCTGCTGGGCAGCGAAGTTGCCAAACGTTGGAATTTTCCGGTGGATATTCAACACGCGATCGCGCTGCACCATACCCATTATCTACCCGGCGGCGGCAAGACGATGGCCGATGTCATCTATACCGCCAATCTGCTGGCCGAAACGCTCCAAGATGACGAGGTGTGCGAGGCGCGCCAATTGCAAGTCAACGGCGTGGCTTGGTCGCGCCTGAAATTGGACGGCGAGCGGCTTGCCAAACTCACCGCGCAAGCCCGTCGGCAGTTTCAAGGCACCATGCCGCTGCTGAGCGACTGAGCCCCTCCAAAACCCAAGGCCGCACTCGGCGCAAAAAAATACCCTCGGCCCGGTCAGAAGCGGAGGGTGTGAGTCCCACGGGAGAGGACAGGAGGAACAGCCAGGAGTTACGATTTTAATTTAGCAAATCCGGTGCCAACCCTTGCATGTCCCACGCTACCAGCCTTCACACCGATCCTCCCCGCGCCGCCCGCCGAAAAGCCGCACCAAAATCAATCGCAAGCCGGCTTTTTGCACCGCAATGAGCGTTACCGCGACACGCGTTACCAGCGCCCCTGGTTCGAACGGCCTTCCTTGCCCAGCACCCATTGCCGTTCAGTTTAGTCTCGACCGTTTGTCCCGAGTCCTTCCGCCTCGCTCGGGAAAGCCTTGTCGAAGGTCGTTTCGGTTTCTTCGTGAAGGTGCTTAATTGATCGCCCGGCTCTGATGAAGTTATCCGCGCGCTTTTTCTCTATCACGGTTTCAGCTTCTTGAGAACCGACGAACGGGATGGGATTTATAAACACCGATCCGACTTGTTGGCTGTCATCACTAAAGGTTGTCTTGCCTCCGCAATCCGTTGAACTCCGTTAGCCTTCCGGCTATCGGCAATCGCTACGAAAGCCGTTTGAGTTGCAGCCCTAAAATTCGTAAACCAACCGAAAATCCACGCGCTGTTGGCCGGCGGAAACACTGCTTTGGCCGTGAAAGGGATAGCTCCAATCCAGTTCGCCGAGCAGGCGCTTGAACCATTGCATACGCAGGCCCAAACCGGCCGAAGCGAGTTGTTCGACCGCCGGAGTCGGCGCGATCGGCGCGTCTGTCCACAATCTGGCCCAGTCGATAAAACCCAGCAAGCGCAGATTTTGCGCGGCGTCCCAGTCGGCAGGCAGCAAGTGCGGGCTGTAAAGCTCCAGAGACAGATTGACGCCATGGTCCGCCAGAACCTGGGTCTGATGATAACCGCGCACGCTGAGCGGGCCGCCGGCCGCGAATTGCTCGTTACTGATCAGTTTTCCGATGCTGGCCTGGCCGCTGGCCCTGGCTTGCAAGCGAAAATCCCAGGGCAGTAGCTGCTGGTGTTTCACGTCGCCAGTCAGGTAGAAATAGTTAGGGGTGGCCCCGGCCCGTTTGCGCTCGAATTCGGCGGCATCATTACCCAAGCCGCGAAAACTGAAATGACCGGCCAGGTTCAGACTACTGGCGTAGCCGTCGCCGCGCCGCGTTCCGTCGTAGCCGGCCATGAACCCTGCATAGCTGATCGGCGTATTCTCGGTGAAGCTGGCAATCTGCTGACCGAAACTTTTATAGTCGAAGCCGAAGGTCAGATTGTGAAAAATACTTTCGGAAGAGCCCGCCAGCGGCTTGACCAGCCGCGCGCCGTAGATCGAGCCGGTACCGACCACCGACAAGCCGCCGATATTGACGCCGAGTTGGGTGTTGGAGCTGATGCCTATGCCGTATAGCGCCAAACGGGTGTCGGCCCAACCGGTCGGCAGCACGTAGGTGCCCGACCAGACTTCGACTTCTTCGCTGACTTGCGGCGAGACCTGATATTGCAAGGAAGCGCTATGAAAAGCCTGCCACAGGTTGTCGTAGCGTAGCGAGCCCAGCAGCCGGGAATAGCTGGTGCGCTCGGAGTTGCGGCTGTTCATTTCGACGCTGCCATGCAGCGGTAATTCGTCCTTGACCTTCAGTTCCACTTCCATTTTGCCCGGCGTCGCACCGGCCCGGAACACCGGCGTGACGTTGCGGTCGGCCGATTGCTTGGCCAGCGTGTTCATTTGCTCCTGTAGTCGCGGCATGTGCGGGACTTGACCCTCGGCCAGCGCCGGCAAGCCTTCGCGGATCTTGCCCAGCGCGTAATAACGCGAACCGCTGATGTAGACGGTTTCGATGCTGCCTTCCAGTACTTGTAGGCGCACGCTGTCGCCCGCCACGTCCTGCTCCGGAATCGACACGACCACGGTCGGATAGCCGGCCTGACGGTAGGCTTGCTCCAGCGCCGCGCGGGCCCGTTCGACCTCGTCGACGCTCTTATCCGGACCGAGGAAGGGATAAACGGCTTTTTCCAGGGTTTCGTCGTCTAGCAGCGTGTTGCCGTCGATTTGATAATCGAAAACGTCGAATCGGGGTTTCTGCTCGCCCGCCCATTCGGCGGCGACCGTCTCGGCATTGGCGGCGCGATCGGCACCCGTGGCGCCGGCACCGGTTGGCGCGGCTGCCGCAGTTTGCGCTTGAACCGTCGTGACGGCCAGGCTTAGCCCGAGCGCAACGGCAAAAGGCGCGATGCGGCTCATCGGCCAGCCCCCCGGCCGTGACTCGCGGTGTCATCGGCCGCCCGCGCCGCTTGGCCGGCATCCGGCGATTCCGCGTTATCAACCGGCTCTACCGCACCGGCGCCAGGTACCCCGGTCGACGCCGGTTCGGCCGGCATTGCCGCCGCGGCGGCGGGCGTACCGTCGGATTGTACCGGCACTACGGCTTCGAACGGCGTGACTTTCAATTGCCGCAAGCGATAGCGATAGGTTTCGGCCTGGGCCTCGTTTTGCACTTGGGCAATCCCGGTGATCGGTTCCAGCTCGGCCAGTTGTTCGAACAGACTTTTATCGCCACTGTGTTGCACGATGTCCCGGCCGACCTCGCGCAGCTGACGGTTCAATTCGCCGCATTGGCTAATCCATCGCTCGCGTTCTTGCACCGCTTGCACCAACACCGTGTTATCTTCGCGGATGGCGCGGGCCTGCAAAACCATGTCGTTATGCTTTTGCAGCAAGGCCTGTTCGCGCTGACGCTGTTGGACCAACTGATTTTCCAGGCTACCGCGCACGCTGTCCAAGCCGGCTTTGTAGCGTTCCACCTGGTCCTGCAGTGCCGGCAGCAATCTGGCCTGATTTTCGAGTAATTTGAGTTTGCCCTCCAAAGTTGCCTTGTCGGCCAGCCATGCGGTTTTTTCCGCCTCCAGCGCGGATTTTTCCTGGCTGAGCTGGCGGATGATACCCTGGGCTTTCTTGATCGCACTGTCGCCGACGGGTGCCGGCTTGGGTTCGGCCCGACCGGTTTCGAGGCCGGCCAACAACACCAACACCGTTAAACCTGATAAACCAATCCAACGCATCGCCATCCCCTAAAACCGTGCGTTCAGATCGACGTTGACAGTGTCGATGCTGTATTTGGGGCCGTCGATCGCATCGGTGCTAAGCCAGCGCAGATTGAGCCAGGCGTATTTGGACAGACCGTATTGGGTGCCGATCACCCAGCCCTTGGCATTGGTACCGCCCAGATGGAAAATCGAGTCGGTGAAGGCGTCCAACACCGCGTCGCGCTGCACGTAGCGGTAAGCCAAATTGACACTCCAGTCGCCGAAATGGCGAACCTCGACTTGGCCGATATCGGCGCGAATCTGATAAGCGGTGGTGCGCGGCCGGCTGTCGGTGTAGTTAACGATGCCGTTGGCGAATTCGGTCAGGATTTTTTGCTGGTTGTAGCCCAGGTTTTTGGCGTAATCGGCGGTCAGCAATACATGAACCGGGTCGAAGCCGGCGTAGTCGAACATCGCGGTGGCATTGAACACCTTAAACCGCGAGGCCAGGCCGAATAAACAACCGACCGTATCGTCGCACACACCGTTCAAGGTCTGATCGTCGGTAATCGCCACCATCGAGTTGCCTTTCTGGACGAACTGCGGCGCGGTCCAATCGTAGACGTGGCTGCCGATCGGGTTGCGGCGGGCGTTGACGTTCTGGAATTCGTAATACGATGCCGCCAGATTCAGCCGGGAATCATGCCACACCAGCCAGTCGGCGCCGACCTGACCGGCGTACAGCCATTTGTCGTTAACCGACACGTCGATGTCTTGCAACGGAAACACGCCCAGCGTCAAGAACAAACTGTCCGGGGTTTGCTGACCTTGGTTGATGCCGAAGCGGGCGGTCGGATTTGGCGCTTTATAGCCGGCCAATTTGCTGGTACCGCGATTGAACGGCAAACGTACACTACCGGCCACGCCTTCGAAGCTCAAATCCGGGTCGAACACCACATCGGTGGACAGGAAGGGATTGATGATGCGCCCGGCGTACAGGCTGAACCATGAAGTGTTTCGCTCGTCCAGGTAGTCGTATCGCAGATAGGCGCGGTCGATCGCGAACTGGTAGGACTGGCCGGTGTTGCCCAAGGTCTGGTCGTTGGAGACCGGGTTGTTCAGATTGCTGGTCGCAAAGCGGACGCCGGCTTTCAAGCCGTCGCTCAAATTGGCTTCGAAACCCAAACGGAAACGTTCCCGCAGCCGCAAACGATCGATTTGGTTGTTGACGATGGCCTCATTAGGGTTTTGAGAAACCTGCCGCTGCAAGCCGCCTTGCGGACTGTTGGCGAGCCGGTTGATCGCCAACCAGTTGTAAGGGCCGAAAAAATTGCCGGCGGCATCCAGACCGGCATTCGCGATCCCCCCGGCATTTTCCTTGCCGTAAAACTCGTCGGCAAAACGCACCCGCATATCGAAGCTGGGATGAATCGCCGCCACCCATTCCGGCAGCGCGGCGGGGATGCCCCAACCTTCGGTTTTGGCGTCTTGTTTGACGTCCTGCAACACCTCGGCCTTCAACTCGGCCCGTACCTGGTCGCGGATCTCCTTTTTGACGAATTCCGGTACGTAGCCGACGTGCTTGGTTTTGCCGGTTTTGGGAGCCGAATTACCCGGCTCCCCGGCATCTTCCGCGGTCGAGGTCGCCGCTTTGGCTTCATTGCTTTTGACTTGCGCGGCTTGGGTTTCGGCGGCTTCCTGTTCGGCCGCCCGCACCAAACCCTGGCCCTCGTCGGGTTTCAAGACGCCCCGCTGCACCAGCAGGTCCACCAAATTCACCAACGTGGATTTCTTGACCGGGATGACTTCGTCGCCGGGCGCGGCGGCCTGGGCGGCCGTCGTCGCGCCGCCAATCAACAGTAGAACCAGGGGTTTGATCGCGGTATTCATCGTGGTGTTTTCGCTATTCAAAGGTTTTTAAGTTAGTCGGCTTGGGCCAGCGCCGAGCACCGGGTTAGCCACGGCTAAACCCTGGAATTCAGCCGAATCCGGATCGGTTGCGGCATCGTTTCCGGCGGCGGACGGCCAACGCTGGCCCGCAACTTCGGCAACGCCGCGCGCAGAGCACGATCAACCTCGGCATTGCCGCTGCCTGACGCCAGTTCGCTACGGCTAATGCCGCCGTCGGCGCCGACCCAGATATCCAGAATCACGCTAAAGGCCGCACTGGCGGCCGGCGTGTCGGCCAGCAAGTTTTGCAAGCCGTCTTCGATTCGGCGCTGGACTTGGCCGCCGTACCAAATCACCGCGTTGCCGCCCCCGCCGCCCAGCAGAGAGCGGCCGCCCTTGCGAGCTTGCAAGCCGAAAGCGTCGCCGCCGGCCGAGCCGTCGGCATCCAAACCGAGCGCCTCCGCCGGCGGTGCTTCGTCCTTCTCGGGCGAAGGTTCCGGCTCTGGCGCGGGTTCCGGTTCTTCGATTTTTTCCACCTTGATCTCTTCCGGCGGCGGCGGTTGGTCCGGCGTTGGCGGCGGGGGCGGTGGCGGCTGGATCATCGCGATTTGCTGCACCTGCTTCTTGGCCTGAGGCGGCTTCTCGTAGTGCTTCGCCAACCACCACACGCCCCAGACAATCGCCACGCTCAAACCGATGCCGAGCAACATCGGCAAACGGCGTAACCACGCATACTGATTTGTCATCGGTCGCTACTTCACCAACTTCTGCGTCACCAAGCCCAACTGGCTGATTTGCAGGCGGGTGACGATGTCCAGCACATCGATGACTTTCTGGTACTGCACGCTGGCGTCGGCTTTCACCACCACCGGCAAGTCCGGCGTGGCGGCCTTATATTGCGCCAGTCGGGTTTCCAGTTCCTGTAGCGACACCGGGTAGGTATCCAGGTAAATACTGCCGTCCGGCGTAATCGAAATGGCCTTGGTCTTAGGCTTGGACATGGCCGGCGTGTTGCTGGCCTTGGGTAGGTTGACGGTGATGCCTTGCACCGTGGCGGTGGTCATGATGATGAAAATCAGCAACAGCACATAAGCCACGTCCAGCATCGGCGTGATGTTGATGTCGTCGTAAACTTTATCCTGGTCGTCGATCTTCATGGCCTGGCCTCTTGCCGCGCGGCTGTTTGGCGGGCGGCGCGCATCGCCAACAAGGCCAGAAATTCGTCGCTGAACACCCGCATGCCGGCGGTGATATCCTTGATTTGGGTCAGCAGATAGTTATAGGCAAACAAGGACGGGATCGCGACCGCCAAGCCGGCGACGGTCGCCAGCAGCGCGGCGGCAATGCCGGGCGCGATCGAGTTGATGTTGACGTCGCCGGTGGCGGCGATGGCGGCGAAGGTGATCATCACGCCGACCACCGTGCCGAGCAGCCCCAAGAACGGGCCGCCGGCAATCGCGATAGTCAGCAACACCATATGCCGATTCAGGCGTTGGCTTTCGTGGACGATTCGGCTGTCGAGCTTGACCCGCAAGTAGTCCCAGGCTTCGCGGGCGACGACTTGTTCGGCGTTGCCTTGCAGCTTTTGCAACTCGTGAATCGCGGTGTGGTAGAGATGGTATAGCGGCGAGCTTTGAAAGTGATCGTGTTTGCCGACCAGCGCGGTCAGTAAATCCGAATCGGCCAGTTCGTGCTCCGCCGAGCTTTCCTGTTGGTCCAGCCCGCCGAGCTTATTCGGATCGAGCTGGCGGTATTTTTCGAGAAAGGCGCGGTTGTCCTTGCCGATGCGATTAAGCACCAAGGCTTTACCGACCATAACCATGACGGCGATTATCAGCATCACCAAGGTCAGGCCGATGACGACCCAGCCATCGACGGTAACGTTTTGGACGATGACCAGAAAATGGCTATCCGAGCCGCCGCCGTTGGACTCGTCCTGGCCGTAGCCGATGACGGCGAAGTCGGGGCTTTGGCTGCGGTAGGCGAACTTGAGCCAGTCGGCGCCGCGGGCGGTGGCGGCGATTTGCACTTCGTCCAGCCAGCCTTGGTAGTTGTCGCCCAAGCGGATGACCGGTTGGCCGGCCGGGAGTTGGGTTTTGACGCTGCCGGCCGAAACACCGTCGATATAAAGCTCGACGATTTGCGGCGTAACCTCGCTGCCAGGGTTTCGCACGGCTTGGCCGCCGGTCTGGGCGGTCAGGTTTTCCGGACGCAAAACCAAAGCGACGTGTTGCCATCGACCCAGGGTCAGCGGTGCCGGCGCGGTGCTTGCACCGCCGGCGACGGCAGTCAGGGCGTTGCCTTGCACACTCAAACGCAAGTCCAGGCCGGGGGCTTGGGCGCTGAGCAGGGTGGCGGCAGGGTTGGCTTGGTCGATTTTCAGCCAGGCCGAAAAGGTCCAGCCTTTCGCCGGATCGACCGCCAATTGCGGCGCCGGATTAACGACAATAGGCCCGGCGCCGGTGAATTGAGCGGCGGCGCCGATCCAGCCGGCGGACTGAATCGCGGCTTTGGAATCGGCGGCGTGGCTAGCGTAGGCGGTGGCGTCTTGCGGCAGGACCTCGCCGGCGGCAAAGTGGTAGACCAAGCCTTGGGCCACGTCGTACAGGCTTTTCGAATCGGAGCCGTCGGCGGCATTGGCGTTGCCGTAGTACAACCAGAAATCGTCGGTCGCCACTCCGCCGCGCACTTGCGGCAGCTTGACCCAGATCAGGCCGATCTCGCTCAACACATCGACTTGCTCGACCTGATAGGCCAGCGGGGTCTGCTCGTCCTTCAACGCGCGCAAATCGCGGCCGTTCTCGGCCAGTTCGGCAAAATAGCCGAAGTTGCCGGCATGCAGCCGCACCAGCACCGGTACGTCAGACAAGGTCTGCTGGATGTCGGCTCCGGTCGCCGAGGCGTCCACCGCTACCTGCCGGCGCGAACTCCAGTCGGCGTTCCACCAGGCGTGGCCGAGAGAAGGTAAACAACAAAGGAATAGAATTCGCGGAATAAGATTACGCATCGAATGGGATCATCGGGAAAAATCGTTAGGGGAGAGTGATTGAAAGTTCGGAAGCCCGCCGGCCACGTTCTCGCCGAACGTACTTAGGCGAACAGGGGAATAAAAGCACTTCATCGGACAAATTCACGATCGTCGACCAGCCTGAATCCAGTGTAAAAGGCCGAAATCGCGGAAGCTCTGGACATATGCGCCGAAACTCGTCGGCTGACACATCCGGTAGCGGAATCCGATTGGCTTCCCGCGGATCGGCGAAAGGGTGCACATCCGTGTGCCGTCCAAGCGTATCCGGTTCCCTATGGACAGAGGCTCGAAGATCCTGATTTGTTAACGCTAACGTGTTTGGGTAAAGGACTTCCCGCCAATGCACGGTTCGCAGGGGATACCGCGGCCAAGGTCCGGTTTGGCCGCGGCGTGGGAAACTTAAGGGGTAGGCAACGACAAGTCGTTGTAGTTGGTGTTAAGGACAGGCAGCGCGCAAGCATCGGGCTGGCCGGCCGTTTGCCGCAGATAAGGGGTTACCGGATTGGCCGGGTCCCAACCAGCCGGCGGCGCCACGTTGGCGCTCAGTGCCACGTAGCCGGCTTGCCCCCAACCGTGGTTGCTCAAGCTGGTATTGCGGGCGGCAACGGTAGAAGCCAGTTGGCCCACTTTGACCAGGCCGTTTTGCAACTTGTTAACATCGTTGCCCTTGCTGGTTCCCAGGTTGGCGGTGTTATATGTCGTGCGCCAGGAGAAGGTGTACTCGCCGACCAAGGGATAGCGGTTTTGCGCCACTTCCTTGCCGGTTGGCGACGCGCCGTCGATTTTAATGAAGCGGTAATTGGCACTGCGGCTCGCGTTACGCTCGGTAGTTTGGATACTGATGCCCCACTGATTGCCGTGAGCGACGTTTTGCGGAATGTCGCGGTAATCGTTGTACGGTGCGGGGTTGTGCCTGGTCGCGCCGGTGGTGCTATTCCAGGAGTTGGTGCCGCTGAAATAGTTGTTGGTGCCGTTGTTCAAGTCGGTCAGGCAGCTATCCACCGCGCCCAAGCTGGTCGCATACATAAAATCCGCGTTGGACGAACCGGTATCGGCAATCACCGGTCCGTGACTACCCAAGCATGGGTACTGCAAGATATTGGCTAAAACCGCCACTTGTTGGCCGGCGCCGTTTTCGCGGCGGCAGACGTGCACCTTGGTGTCCTGGGGGACGTCCAACTTGGTGTTACCGGTACCGGTTCCGGCGAAGCCGGCGGCCTTGGCCTGGCTGACCAACTCTTCCAAATCGATCACGTTATCGGTGTCGTTCGGTGCCGGATCGGTATCGGTCGGCGTAAAGCCAGTGGTCGGCGTGGTCGGCAATTTCACCTTGAGCGCGGTCCAATCCCCGACCGCGCCGCTAAAGATACTGGCCAGTTGCGATTTGGTCAGGCTGGGTTGGCAAGCGGCGTTCTCGCCGGATGCGTTAGAGCTGACCGGGGTTACGCCTTGGCCGGCCAAACCGCAGTCGCTGGGCAGGGTGCCGCTGACGATGCCGGCCAGTTGCAGGGCTTGGTACAGTTTCAACGTAACCGGCGTGCCGATGATGTGGCTGGCGATGGTTCTGCGGGTGTTGAACTGGGTATAGTCGATCGGCGTGGTATCCGGCACGGTATTGTCCGGTGCCCCCATCACATCCGGGGTGACGTCGCCGGTCGCCCCGGTGGGCAGGGCCACGTTGAAGGTATCGAGCGGGTCGTCGGGCGTGAGGTGACAAGCAAAGTTATATTGGAAGGTGGTGCCGCCCGACGAGTAGCTGAAGCTGCCCGAGGTATTGGTGGTCGTGCCGCAATTGCTGGGGTCCTTGATAAAACCCAACGGGCTATTCGTGGACGCGGCGGATAAACCCACCGCGGACGCACCCAAGCGGCGGCGCGAGATCCAGACTTTGATCTTGGTGGCGGCGGTGTTGTAAGGCGCGGTGGCGGGAGCGGGGTGAGTCGCATCGGCCACATAGCTGCCGGCGGTCGCCAAGGTACTGGCCGCGCCGCTACCCAGTATGCTGGCCAGTTTCGCGCTCGAAGTCAGGCAATAAATTCCCGAATAACTGTCGTTTTTCGCGACACTGTCCACCTCGGAAGGCAGCGCTTGAAAGTAGACGTGGGTAGTCGTGCCGGCAATATTGGCCTTGTCGGCACAGATGCTGTCGATGACGCTATTGGCTACCGGAAAGCCCAGCACCGGATCGTTGGCTTGCGAACCCGGCAAATAGAGCGCCAGATCGGGCGTGCCGTCGGTGGGCAGCAGCGCCAGGGCGCCGCCCGAAAATACCATGCTGATCGCCAAGCTCAGTTGAGCCAGGCGCTTAGGGGTAAAGCGATTCATTTTTTGTCTCCTAAGTTAACGATCGCCCCGGCCATGCCGGGGCTGTTACCGTTTGTAATGCTGATTCAGGCTTGAACAGACTGGCGAGAGCGGTTGGTAAAGCGCAACAAGCTCAGCAAGCCGCCCAGAAACATCCAGGCGGCGCCGGGTAGCGGTACCGCGGTGACGTAATTCCAGTTCAAGGTGCCGCTAGCGATATCCAGCGACATATAACCGGGCATGAAGTCGAAGTTTGCCTGGCTATTTGTGGTGGTACCGGGCGTGGAACCGGTGTGCCAAAACAACATTCTGACGGTTTCGTCATTTTCACCGAAGAAATTGGTATGCTCCGTGCCGTCGGCATACAGGTAGGCAGAGGCCTGGAACAGACCAATGCCGCCTTCCTCGCTAAACGCGTTGGAATTGGTCGTCGTCAAGTCCCAGTTCGCCGCGTAGTCGGTCAACTTGGTCTTGCCCGGGGTCACAATCGGCGTACTGTTCGGCAAGGCCTGGTTAAGCGCGAGCGCCTGGTTTTTGACCCCGGTGGTTTGGCCTTGCAACTGGCTGACCTGCACCAGAAGCTTATCGGCTTCCCTTAGATCCGAGATATTGGTTTGGCTGACCAGAATGCCGTAATGCGGGTCTAACAAGCTGACCGCAGTGTAATAGTTGCTGCCCAAAACGTTCCATTGCAACTCGCCGGTGGCGTTGGCGATAAAGTTGGCCCAGCGCGGTCCCAGATTCCAGGTATAGCTCGTGCCATTGGCAATGTTGTCGGTGAAGTCGTTGACCGTGGTCGCCAAATCGATGCCGTAGGTCGTGGCATTGTCGACGTCGTAGACGCTCAAAAACATCTCGCCGCTGGTTTGCTGCGCTTGGGTACCGGGGTTAATCGCCGCCTGGGCCGAACCCATGCCGAGCACCATGCACACCGCCGTCAAGCCGAAACCGTGTTTGTTAAAAATTTTCATACTCTACCTCTGTAGTTAGTTTGAGAGGGACGTCCGTCCCGTTGGTTGCCCACGGCCTTGTCAGCATTCCGGCATCAATCTATCCGCGTCCGCTACCCAGCCCTTACGATTCAATCATCTATCTTCGATGTTTACCGTGGAGCATAACGTAATGCAAAAATGTGAAGCTCGTCAAACACATTCAGAGGCAATGGCTTATTTGCAATTTGGAAATAATCCCACACAACCTGCGGAAAATCAGCGTTTACACCGTTGGCAACATAGTTTTTTTACTAGCTTAGCCAGAGCGCTCCAGCCCGAAGGCTTGCGAATTCGATATAGACATTGATATATAACAGGCTTCAAACTCGATTCCGGTGAAATTCGATGAAATCCCAGCGCTCCCCGTTCAGCTTCAAACTGGCTCCACTCGCGGTCTGCATTCGGCGGATTCTAGCGGGCGGCTTGCTGGCCGGCGCCGGCGGCGAATTACTGGCCGACGCCGGCTTGCCGGTCGCGGTCGGCGCAGGAGCAACGCCCGGTTCTAGCATCGCCGAGTTGGCGAACCCGGCCTTGCATCCGACTATCGATGTCGGCCATGCCTCCGCCAGCTACAGCGCCGACGGCCAAAAACTGACCGTCAACCAAACCACCGCCAAAGCGGTGCTGGATTGGCAAAGCTTTAACGTGGATGCCGGCAAGAGCGTGCAATTCGCCCAGCCCGGTAGCGGTTCGATTGCGTTGAACAACATTCACCAGCTCGACGCCAGCAAGATTTACGGCAATCTCAGCGCCAACGGCCAGGTGTATTTGGTCAATGCCAATGGCTTCGTGTTCGGACAGGGCGCGTCGGTCAACGTCAACTCGCTGGTCGCCACCACCTTGAAAATCGAGGATGAGGTGTTCGACAAGGGCATCGCCAACGTCGTCGATTCCGGCGCGACCGGCGTCAACCCCGCGCCGGTCGCGGCGTTGACCGGCGACGGCGCCGTCTACCGCGATCTCGGCAACGGCCGGCGCGAGAAAATTCGGATTTTGGTCGAGAACGGCGCCGCGATCTCCGCCGCCAACAGCGGTCGGGTGCTGCTGGCGGCGCCGGACGTAGAAAACGACGGCACCATCACCGCGCCGGACGGCCAAGTCCTGCTAGTCGGCGCGAACGATAAAGTCTATTTGCAAGCCAGCGACACCAGCGATGTGCGCGGCTTGTTGGTGGAGGTGGGTACCGGCGGCAGCGTCGAAAACGTCGGCAAGATTTTGACCGAGCGCGGCAACACCACGATGCTGGGCTTCGCGGTGTCGCAGCAAGGCGTCGTTTCGGCCTCGACCTCGGTAGCCTTGAACGGCAGCGTGCGCTTGCTGGCCCGCGAAGGCGCGCAATTGACCGGAACAGGCCCCTATAAGCTAAAACCTAAAACCACCACCAGGGCCCAAGCGGGCGAGGACGGTTTGGGCAGGCAAGCCCGCGTGGTGCTGGACGGCGGCAGTCTGACCGAAGTGGCGCTGGACGCCAGCGGCGGCACCGCCGTGGACGAACAAACCCAACCGCGCTCGCGCATCGACATCGAGGCCGGGAGCATTCGATTGAAGAATGGCGCGCAAATAGTCGCCCACGCCGGCGATGTGAATTTGATCGCCAGCGCCGTTCCCGACGCACCGCTCACTCAGAATATCGCCGGCAACGCCAGCCGGATCGTCCTGGAGCAAGGCAGTAACATCGACGTATCCGGCGTTAAGAACGTCGAATTGGCGATGAGCAGCAATATCGTCGATCTGGAATTGCGCAATTACGAGTTGCGCGACGCGCCCTTGCAGAAAGACGGTATCTTGCACGGTAAAACCGTCAAGGTGGACGTCCGCGACGGCACGACGCTGGCCGACGCTTCCGGCGCGATCGCCAAGCGGCCGCACTCGGTATTCGAACGCAGTATCGGCGCCGGCACGATCAGCTTGCAATCGGAAGGCGATCTGATCGTCCAGACCGGCGCCGACCTGGACATTTCCGGCGGCTACCTGAGTTACCTGGGCGGTTACGTCAATACCACGCAACTACTGTCCGACGGCCGCCTGTTCGACATCGCCACGGCCGACCCCAACCGCACCTACCAACAAATCGTCAGCGGCCGGCATTACGAAGCGGCTTACCGGCAGGGCGGCGCTGCCGGCACGCTTTCGATCCGGACCCAAGCGGCGCGCCTCGACGGCAGCGTGAATGCCGACACCGTCGGCGGCCTGTATCAGCGCGATCCGGCCACGGCCGCCGGCGGCGGCACGCTGGACCTGGATCTTACTTGGAACGGCACCGCGTCGCAAACCGTGGCCTTTGTCGGCGCGGCGAACGACGGCGGCGAAGACATCGCCAACGTCTTGGCCCTGACGCCGGCCTTGTTCGGCCACGGCCTGAATCATTTCGAGTTGAAAACCCTGGGACGTTTCACGATCGACGCCGGCGTGGTCTTGAACCTGGCGGCCGGCGGCGGCTTCACGGTCCGTGCCGGAACTATCGATGTGCAGGGCAGCCTGATCGCGCCGGCCGGCGACGTCGCGTTGACCTCGGTGTCCGGCGATTTAGACGGCAAGCTGACGCTGGGTACCGCGAGCCGCATCGACACCAGCGGCCGCTGGATCAACGACATCAAGGACGGCCGGACCAATAGCTTGCAAACCTTGTGGCTGGACGGCGGCGACATTGCCTTGCAGGCCGGCGGCGGCTTGCTGTTGGCGCGCGGTGCCAGCTTGGCGGCCAACGGCGGCGCCCGGATGACCGCCACCCATAAAGTCACCGGCGGCGCCGGCGGCAACATCTCGCTGCAAAACAACAGTACCGCCAGCGAACCGAGCGAATTCCGGCTCGGCGCCACGCTGTCGGCGGTCGGCTTGCAAAAAAACGGCACGCTGAGCATCAGCACCGGCCGGGTCGAAATCGCCGACGGCTCCGGTCTGCCGATTGAAGCCGACGGCACCTTGTATTTGAGCAGCAGTTGGCTGCAAAACGCCAACTTCGGCGCTTACGCGCTGACAACGACGGTTGGCGCGTTAAAAATCGCCGACGGCACCCGCTGGCAATTGCGCCAAACCAATTGGCAATTGAACGGCAACGCGATGCAAGCCGCCAGCGGCACGCCTTTAAGCGAATTAGTCCATCTGGCGCTGCTGCCGGATTACCAGCGCCTGGCGGTTGATCTGAATTTAACCCATGCCAGACGAACCAGTTTTGGCATCGTCAGCGACCACGGCGGCATCGTGATCGGCGCCAACGCTTGGATAGGCGCGGATTGGGGCGCGCAATTCGCTCTGACCTCCGACGATAGCATCCGTATTAACGGCACGCTGAATGCGCCGGCCGGTACCATCAAAATCGCCCTAACCAGCCCCGGCAGCGCTTTCGACAGCGGCTACGATCCCGATTTAGGCATTTTCCTCGGCGCCCTCGGCCATCTCAACGCGGTCGGCGCCAGCGTGCTAACGCCGAACGGCTCCGGCTTGTCGCAGGGCGATGTGAAAGCCGGCGGCACGGTGTCGCTGACCGCTCTCCGAGGCTATATTGCCGCCGCCGCCGGCAGCACGATCGACGTTTCCGGCACACAGGCACGGCTGGACATCCTCAACGCCAAGGGCCGAACCAAACAGACCCTGGCCTCGGCCGGCGGTACGATCGACCTGAGTGCAGCCGAAGGTTTGATCCTGCAAGGCCAATTGCTGGCGCAAGCCGGTGCCGGTACCGGCGCGGCCGGCGGCGGCGTATCCGGCGGCACCGTCAATCTGGCTCTGGACATCCGCAAACGCGGCGCCGGCGAGTTCACCAATTTTCCGACCGGCGAACGGGTGATTCGGGTCGGCGCCGAAGCGGAGGTGCTATCGAGCGATGTCGAGGCCGCGATCGCGGCCGGCGCCGTACCGGCCGAATTCAATGGTCTTGCTTATATCAGTGCCCGCCAAATCACGCAAAGCGGCGCCGACCGGCTCAGTCTGGCGAACCTGAGCAATGGCGAAATCCGCTTCGACGGCCCGGTCACTCTGGCCGTCGAACAAAGCTTGACCCTGGATGCGCCGTTGATTGGCCACGTTGGCGACGGTTCGGCCGTTCTGTCCGCCAACGTAGTCAATCTGGGTTCGAGCTTGAACCGAACCGTGTCCGGCTCGCCAGGCGCGGCCGGCGGCGAAGACCGCTTGACGGTTAACGCCAACCTGATCAACCTGTTCGGCGCCACCGCGATCGGCGGCTTCGCCGAGACTCGCTTGCTCAGCAACGGCGACCTGCGGCTGACCGGCATCAATCCCAATGCCGAAGCGGATTTGCTGGGCGCGCTGAGACTGGCCGGCGATCTGGTCTTGGGCGCTCGGGAAATCTACCCGACCACGCTCAGCCATTACACGATCGCTATCGATGCGGCCGTCAATCCCGACGGCACGGTGACGGTTCTGCCCGGCGTCGGCAGCCAGGCGACGCCGTTGTCGGCTGCCGGTAAATTGACGATAGAGGCAGCGCATATCCAAAGCCAAGGCCGCTTGCTGGCGCCGTTCGGCAGCATCGAGTTGAACGCCGGCCTATCCTTGGCCTTGTTGGACGGCAGCATTACTTCGGTCGGCGCCGACAGCGTGATTCCGTTCGGCCGCACCCAAGGCGGTCTGGGCTGGCTGTATCCGCTCGGCACCGCCAGCAACATCCAAACCACGACACCGGCCAAGTCCATCGTATTGTCCGGGCCCGACATCAACCTGGCCGCCGGGGCCAGCGTTAATCTGAACGGCGGCGGCGATTTGTCGGCCTTCGAATTCGTCGCCGGCGCCGGTGGCAGCCAGGATGTCCTCGACACCAGCGGCGCTTACGCGATCTTGCCGGCTTATTTGGCGGATTTCGCCGCTTACGATCCCATCGAATTCGCCAACTCGGGTCTAAATTTTGGCGACAACCTGCATTTGAGCGCGGCGCTGGGTAATCCGGGCGATGCCAATTATCTGGCGGCCGGCGACTACGTGCTGTTACCGGCCCATTACGCACTGTTGCCTAATGCGTTTTTGGTCACGCCGCAAGCCGACAGCTTGGACATGGCCGCCGGCACCACCAGTAGTCTGATCGACGGCACCCAGGTCATCGCCGGTTACCGTTACACCGCGAATACCGGTATCGCCGCCGGCCGCTGGTCCGGCTTCGCGGTCGAAGCCGGCACTGTTGCCCGGACCCGCTCGGAATACGACGAGACCACCGCCAGCGAATTTTTCGGCGCGAAAGGCGCCGGCTTGCCGCAAGATGCCGGCAATCTGGCCCTGTTGGCGCAAGGCCGCCTGACGTTGGCCGCCGACATCAGTGCCACCGCCGCGGCCGGCGGCTTGGGCGGCATGCTGGACATCGGCGCCAATAAACTCAACGTCGTGCAAGACTTGAGCGCGGCCGTTCCGAGCGACGGCGTCGCCTTATTGGCCGAGCAACTGAATCGGCTGAACGTCGATAGTCTGTTATTGGGCGGACGCCGGCAACGGAACGGCGACGGCACTCAACTGACCGTCGCCGCCGATAGCGTCGCGATTGGCGACGGAGTAGCCCTGCACGGCCGGGAAATCCTGTTGGCCGCGCGCGACCGGGTCACGGTCGGCGCCAACGCGAGTTTGGCCGCATCCGGCCAGTTGAGCCGCACCGACACCGAATTAAGCGTGACGAATGCCGACGGCAGCGGCGCCGGCGCCTTGTTGCGGGTTTCGGCGGGAGCGCAAAGCCAAATCGAGCGCTCCGGCGGCGGAGTCGGCAACGCGACCGGCTTGCTGGAGGTAAAAACCGGCGCGGTGTTAAGCAGCGCCGGCTCCATCTTGCTGGACGGTAGCCGGGATGTGGCATTCAACGGCACGATCGCGATGAACGGCGGCGATCTGGCCTTGAGTTCCAGCCGAATCACGCTGGGCGGCGACGGCACGGCCGCCGGCCTGAACCTGAGCGACAGTAGCTTGAACGGCCTAAATGCGGACCGTATCGCGTTGAACAGCTACGACGCCATCGACTTTGCCGGCGCGCTGCATCTGGCGGTGAAAGAATTAACCTTGAATGCCGCGAACTTGCGCGGCGTGGCCGGTGGACAAACCGCCAGCATCGTTGCCGATACGATCACGTTGACCCATACCGGTCGCGCGGCGGCGGCGCAAACCTTAGCCGGCGACATGCGCTTGGATTTATCCGCCCGTAACAGCCTGAGCTTGGCCGAAGGCGAATACGCTTGGTCCGGCTTCGGCCAAGTCGCGCTCAGCGCCGGTGTGGCGCTGATCGACGACGGCACCGCCACGATCCACTCGACCGCCGACTTGGCCGTCACCGCGCCGGTGTGGACCGCCAGTGCCGGCGCCAATACCGTGATCGAGTTGGGCGGCCACGATCTGACGGTCGGCGCCGGCAACGGCGGCGCGGTCGGTGGCGGCCTGGGCGCGCGCTTGACCGTTAACGCGCGCGACATCGTGCAACAAGGCCGTATCGAACTGGCCGCCGGCGGCGTGACGCTGAACGCCGGCCGCGACCTGACGGTCGGCGGCGACATCGATGCCGCCGGCCGGGTCGTCAACCTGGCCGATGCGGTAGCCTATGCCGGCGGCGGCTATATTTCGCTGACCGCCGAGCAAGGCAAACTGGCAATCCTGAACGGCGCGCGCTTGGACGTATCCGGCAGCAGTGTCGGCGGCGACGCCGGCAGTCTGAACCTGGCGGCCGCCAACGGCGAGCTGACGTTGGCAGGCAGCTTGGTGGGCCGTGCTCACTCCGGCGCGGTCGGCGGCGGCTTGGCCTTGGACAGCCTCAGCCTGAGCCCCACCCAATGGGCCGGGTTGCTCGGGCAATTGCACGACGGCGGTTTTAACGGCGATATCGCGATCCGCCAGCGCCTGGGCGACATGACAATAACGGCCGGCCAAAGCCTGCAAGCCGCCAACATCGCGCTGGCCGCCGACAGCGGTTCGTTGACGGTGGCCGGCGAACTGAGCGTCAGCGGCACCCAAGCCGGCAAACTGCAACTGGCGGCCGGCGACGCACTGACGATCTTGGCCGGCGCCAAACTCGGCGCGGTTTCGAGCGGTGCCGATCAGGCCGGCGGCACGATCACGTTGACCTCGACCGACGCCGACGGCGACGGGCTGGAAGGCGTCGCGATAGCGTCCGGCTCCGTGCTGGACCTGAGCGGCGCGGCCGGCGGCGGCGAAATCGATGTCATCGTCAACCGCAAAGGCGACGACGATGCGGCGGTCGATATTGCCGCCGGCAGCGTCGCCGGCGCCGCCAGCCTGAAAGTCGCGGCGATGGCCCATTACGCGACCGACGCCATCACCAACGCCCAAATCAAGCAATGGTACGACGATACCCGCGTTTTCATGACCGCCGCCGCCGACAACGCGGATTTGAGCGGGCGCTTGGGCGGCTTTACGCTACAGCCCGGATTGGACGTGCAAGGCAGCGGCAGTCTGGATATGAATTTGTCCGAGAATTTGGCGACGGCAACCTGGACCAGAGTCGGCTCGACGACAGTCTGGCGAACCAAGCTGGACAATATCGCCGGCGCCGTCCAGGCCTTACGCCGCTTAAACGCCGATGGCGAGATTATCAAGGAGTACAGCTACTTTTCGCCGGCGTCTTCGAACTCTCCGTGCACGCTGACCAGTTGCTCGTTGACTGCCGGCAGCTATTATTTCGATGCCAATCCCAACTCGCCCACCTACCGAACCTTGTTTTTCAGGGGCACTACCAACGCCAACCCGCGCACGCTGAGCGGCTTGACCGAATTCAACGGCTGGGACCTGGCCTTGCCCTACGCCAATGGCCAGGATTGGCATTTCGGGGCAGAAAAAGTACCAGGGCTGTTGGTGATTCGCGCCGCCGAAAATTTGGACATCAATCAAAACCTGTCGGACGGCATTGCCCGTTATGACGGCAAGCAAATGAACGCATTATTGGGTACTAACGACAGTTGGCAAAGTCGGGAAGTCCTGCAAACCGGCGCGTCCTGGAGCTACCAACTGGTGGCCGGCGCCGACTTGTCCAGCGCGAACCTGATGGGCTTGCTGAGCGCGCCGGCATTCGGCACCGGCAATTTGACGGTGGGCGCCAACAGCCGCATTCGGACCGGCACCGGCGACATCGAGATTGCCGCCGCCGGCAATATCAAGCTGACCGACTGGACTTCGGCAATCTATACGATGGGCCGCGCCGAGTCCGTCAACCGCTACGGCAGTCTGTCCGGTAAAACCGCCGGCAAGGAGTTTTTCGTGGAATATCCGGTCGACGGCGGCGGCTTGGCGCTGCGCGCCGGCGGCGACATCATCGGCGCGGTCAGCTCGCAGTTCCTCAGCGATTGGCTGCAACACGGCAGCGTTCGATCGCCAGCCGATGACGGTACATTGACAGGCGCCACGGCCTGGGGTATCAGCTTCGATGCGCCGTATAGCTTTAACAACCAAAACCAAAGCTTTGGCTTCCGGGAAAACCTTGGCGCGCTCGGCAGCGGCGATATAGAAATCAACGCCGGCCGCGACATTCTGAATTTGTCGGTGATGCTGCCGACCTCGGCCAAGCTGACCGGCGCCGTCGATGCCGACGGTAACATCGCCGAAAGCATGCCGCTGATTCGCGGCGGCGGCGATCTGAACTTGCGGGCGGGCGGCGACATTGCCGGCGGGGTGTTTTTTGTGGACAAGGGCAACGCTAACCTGAAGGCCGGCGGCGCGATTACCGCCAGCCGATCCGATCCGGACGCCCCGGAAGACAGCGTCGTCTACAGCGCGGGGCCGATTTTCGCGATCGGCGATTCGATCTTTAACGTGCAAGCGGCGATCGGTATCGCGGTCGGCGCGGTTGTGAATCCGTTCGGTGTCCCACCGGCCAGTAATCCGGCGTCCAATACGGCCATCGTCAACAGCTACTTTTTCAATTACAGCGAGCGTAGCGGCCTCGCACTGCAAACGCTGGCCGGCGCTATCGATTTTAACAACGACACGGATCTGATCGACCAACTGGCCAAAACCTTCCCGACCGCCACCAGCGATCCGCAATCCTATATTTCTCAGGCCGGCGTGGATTGGTGGTCCTACTATCCCGGCAATCTGACCGCCCACGCGCTCAGCGGCGATATCAACGTCAACAATTCGCTGTCGCTGTTTCCGAGCAGCGGCGGGACGCTGGATCTGGCGGCCTGGGGCAATCTGACCCTGGGCGTCGGTACGCTAAGCGACAGCAAGATCGAACAACTGGACGCCGATCCCAGCCTGTTGCCGTCCGTGCTGAATCCGACCAATACCGGCGGCAATTCGCCCCAGCACGCCGATGTATCGGTCCACACCAACGACAGCCGTTCAAATCGGCTGATTGCCGCGCACGGCAGCATCACCGGTATCGGGTCCGCCAGCGTGATTACCGCCAAGGCCACCACGTTTTACGCCGGACTGGACTTTAAAAACCTGGGCTTGGCCTTGCAGAATCTGCATGCCGACGACGTCAGCAGCATCAGCGCCGGCCGCGACATCCTCTACGAGTTGATCAGAAACCCGACGACCGGGGCTTATATTACGACCAACGCCCAAATCGAACTGGGCGGGCCGGGTTTGTTGAACGTGTGGGCCGGTCGCAATATTGACCTGGGCGTGTCCGGCGGCATTATCTCGGTCGGCAATTTGCACAACGTTGCGCTACCCAGTCAAGGCGCCGACATTAGCGTGTTGGCCGGCAACCGCTTCTCCGACTCCACCGCGCCGCTGGAAGACTTCCTGAACACCTATGTCGTGTCCGGCAACTACCAAAGCTTGCGCGCTTCCTTAGAGCAACAAACCACGCCGATCGGCCGGCTACAAATCGCGTTGGCGGTGCTGTTCGACGAAATTCGCGCCTCGGCCAAGGCCGCGGCGGTGACGACGGGCGCCAAGCAGCAGGCGGCCTACCAACGCGGTTACGACGCGATCGCTCTGTTGTTCCCGGACGCGCCGGCCGGCGACATCAAGTTGTTCTTTAGCCGGATTCAAACCGTGCAAGGCGGCGACGTCAATCTGTTGGCGCCGGGCGGCATGATCAACGTCGGCCTGGCTTCGGGATTTACCGGCGGTAAAGCCGACCAAGCCGATCTGGGCATCATGGCTCAGCGCGAAGGCAACATCAACATCCTGGTCAAAAACGACTTGCAGGTGAACCAGCAACGGGTATTCACATTGGCCGGCGGCGACATTACCGTCTGGTCTTCCGAGGGCAATATCGACGCGGGCCGCGGCGCCAAAGCGGCCTTGGCGACCGCCGCGCCAAGAATCAGCATCGACAAATCCACCAGCCAACTGATCGTCGAATTTCCGCCGACGATTTCCGGCAGCGGTATTCGGGCGCAGTCGGGCTATAACAGCGATAGGATAGGCAATGTCGTGCTGGCCGCGCCGAAAGGCGTCGTCGATGCCGGCGAGGCCGGTATCGGTGGGCAGAACGTGACAATTGCCGCCACCGCCGTGATCGGCGCCAGCAATATTCAGGTATTGGGAAGCAGTATCGGATTCGGCCAAATCCTGGCACTCCCGACCATGCCCGACAATGCCGGCGCGGCAGCGGCCGCCGCCAGCCGGTCAGCGTCGACAAACGAAGCGGCCGCCGAGCAGCAAACCGACGATTCCGCGGCCGGACGTTCGGTCAAAGTGGCGTTGTTGGACAGCCAATTGCTTGGTTTCGGTGCTTGCAGCCTTGCCGACATCAAGTCCGGCAAGGCGGGGTGCGGCGACTAACGGGACCGCTAGGCCGCAATTTAATTTCGCCGGGTAGACCTCGGGCAGTAGCGGCAAAGCGCTTGGGTAAGCCCAAGACAGGATTCCGCGCGAGCGTTTTTCAGTGAATGTGCGAAAATTCACGGTTCGCCAATTGGGAGCCTTAGCTCGATCATGCCCACCTCCGAAACCTGTTCCGCGCCGATCGGCGTTTACGACTCCGGCATCGGCGGACTGTCGGTGTTGCGCGCCTTACGGGAAAAGTTGCCAAACGAATCCTTCGTTTACGTCGCGGACAATGCCCACGCGCCGTACGGCGACCGGGCGCCGGACTTCATCGAAGCGCGCGCCCGGCAAATCGCCGCCTTCCTGGTGCAACGCGGCGCGCGAGCCTTGGTGCTGGCCTGCAACACCGCCAGCGTCGTCGCCGCCCAACAGCTACGCAAACTGCATGGCTTGCCGATCGTCGCGATGGAACCGGCCATCAAGCCGGCCGCGCGAATCACGCAATCCAAGGTGGTGTTGGTCATGGCCACCACCAACACGATCCGGAGCGCGTCGGTCGCCCGACTGTGCAGCGCCTACGGCCGGGAGGTTAACGTGATCCTGCAACCGTGTCCGGGTTTGGCGGACCAGGTCGAACGCGGCGAATTTGGTAGCGCGGCAACCTTAGATCTGTTGGACAAATTCATCAGACCCGGCATTGCCGCCGGCGCCGATACCATTGTGCTGGGCTGCACGCATTACGCGTTTCTGACTTCGGAAATTTCGCGGATTGCCGGACCGACGGTCGCGGTGGTCGAGCCTTCCGACGCCATCGCCCGGCAACTCGCCCGTGTTCTGCCGGCCGCCACCGCGCCTCGGCGACCAGCCAGCGCCACCACTTACTACACGTCCGGTTCGGCGCCCGACATGTCGGCTTTTTTGGCGACGATCGGCGAAACCTCCCAAGCGGTGTATACGCTGCCAGCGGGCGTGCCGTAGCCGGCCCGAGGGTATAAGGACCCGACGGGCACTTGTCTGTTTGTGCCGAAAAAGTACGGACAGACCGGTGTCCAAACGCCTTCGATTATGTGGAATACCACGCCACAGGTCCTCGCCTACGGCTCATCCGTTAAAACCCAGTCTCGAAAGTCGCCCCGCGATTCCGACCGGGTTCCCCCCGAAACCCGGCTGATCCTTACCCCTAGCCTGATGCTCAGCGCGTCAGGGCATCTGGCTCTCGAGTGCCGCCGGTCGCTGACGCAGGTTTTACCGAAAGGCCTCAGTTTAGTTTTTGATCCGTCGCGGTAAGCTGTAAAATCGCCTTTAAGCGTTGACGCCGTTTCGGCATCAGCTGGCACGCCTCACCGATTTCGTCATTTAGGAGTTCCATTTCATGAGCAATACACAAACTCACGCCGAAGTTCTGGTCCTGGGCGGCGGCCCCGGCGGTTACACGGCGGCCTTCCGCGCCGCCGATTTGGGCAAGCAGGTGGTCCTGGTCGAACGCTATCCGGTGCTGGGCGGCGTTTGTCTGAACGTCGGTTGCATTCCGTCGAAAGCCTTGTTGCACGCCGCGCAAATCATCCATGAAGCCGAGGCGATGGCCGAACACGGCGTCAGCTTTGGCCAGCCGCAAGTCGATTTGGATAAAATTCGCGGCTGGAAGCAAAGCGTCAGCCAGGGTTTGAATCAAGGTTTGGCGAAGCTGGCCAAACAGCGCAAAGTCGCCGTGATCAACGGTGTCGGCAAGTTCGCTTCAGCCAATAGCCTGACCGTCGAAAACGAGTCCGGCAGCCAAACCGTGACTTTCGATAACGCGATCATCGCCGCCGGCTCGCAGCCGACTAAAATTCCCGGTTTCCCGCACGACGACCCGCGCGTCTGGGATTCGACCGATGCGTTGAACTTGAACTTCGTGCCGGAGAAGCTGCTGATCGTCGGCGGCGGCATCATCGGTCTGGAAATGGCGACGGTGTATCACGCCTTGGGCTCGAAAATCAGCGTGGTCGAGTTGATGGACCAAATCATCCCCGGCTGCGACAAGGATTTGGTCACGCCGCTGCAACGTAAGATCAAAAAGCAATACGACAATCTGTGGCTGAAAACCAGCGTGAAAGCGATGGAAGCCACCGACGCTGGCATTAAGGTATCTATGGAAGGTAAGGACGCGCCGGAAAGCGAAACTTTCGACGCGGTGCTGGTCGCGGTCGGCCGTCGGCCGAACGGCAAACTAATCGACGCCGATAAAGCAGGCGTTACCGTCGACGAACGCGGCTTTATTCCGGTCGACAAACAGGGCCGCACCAACGTCGGCCACATTTTCGCGATCGGCGACATCGTCGGCAACCCGATGCTGGCCCACAAAGCCACTCACGAAGGCAAAATCGCCGCCGAAACCATTGCCGGCCATAAAGCCGGTTTCGATGCGTTGACGATTCCATCGGTGGCCTACACCGATCCGGAAGTGGCCTGGATGGGATTGACCGAAACCCAGGCGCAACAGCAAGGCGTCGAATACGACAAAGCCGTATTCCCGTGGGCCGCCAGCGGTCGGTCGTTAGCCTTGGGACGTAGCGAAGGCATCACTAAAATTTTGACCGACAAAACCAACGGGCGAATCCTGGGTGCCGGCTTCACCGGCCCCGGCGCAGGCGAGTTGGTGGCGGAAGCGGTATTGGCCTTGGAAATGGGCGCTGACGCCACCGACGTCAGCCTGAGCATCCATCCGCACCCGACCTTGTCGGAGACGTTTGCGTTCGCGGCGGAGATGATAGAAGGGACGATTACCGATCTTTACGTTAAAAAGTAGATAGTTTAGCGGTTTGATTTCCGATCATAATTGGCGTCGGAAATTGAATGTCCGGCAAGTTGTTTATTTGATGATTGATTTTTCCTCGATCACTTGCGTCGTCCATCGGAATGGGAAATTTCCTTCGGAATTAGCGAGGAGATTCCAGACAGGCCGCCGCGTTGGCTATAAATATTACTTTGACAGCAGGTCTGAAAATGGAAAAATTATTCAAAAAGATAAAATACTTGCCTGAATTGGCAAAGAAGTACCGAATACTTAAACACTGTAATCTGCTGGACGATAGGCTTAGCGCATCTGAGTTGGAGCAGTATTTGTACACTTGCAGCGCGGTTGGAACTCATAGAGGGTATTTGCGTTCGCTTCGCGAAACCATGTGCGTCGACCGCGAAGGTAATCCGCTCCCCTGGTACACCTATCCGGCCATCGAACAACTGGCGAAATGGGATTTTTCAGAAGCGGAAGTCTTTGAATTCGGTTGCGGCAATTCGACCCGATGGTGGGCCGGCCGGTCTAAATCGGTCGTGAGCCTGGAGGGCTCACGGGTCTGGTACGACAAAATCTTGTCTTCCAATGTCTTACCGGACAACACCACACCGATACTTGTCGCAATAGATGGGGATGAATATAGTCAAGCATTTGGCGATTACGCGGAGGCTTTGAATAATTTCGGCCAGTTCGACGTCATTATTGTCGACGGCGAATCTCGTTTCAGGACGCGCTACGCTTGCGCAAACAACGCGTTAAAGCATTTAAGAGCAGGTGGTTTGATTATTCTCGATAACTCCGACTGGCATCCGGAATCCGCCAAATTGCTAAGAGATTCAGGATTGCTTCAGATCGATTTTTGCGGTCTCGGCCCCTTGAATACCCACGCCGAGACTACCTCGTTGTTTTTGGACAAATTCTTCAGCGTTAAGCCCGTGAACGATAACGAGCACCCAGGGCAAACTATTGGCGGATTGAAGCTCACCCTGGGTTAAAAATCGCAATCCCCTCACTGGGGGTAGCTAGCGACAGATTTCCACGTCGAACACGGTACCGTTGACGGCGACTACCTTGACCTTACCGCCCACCGGGCAATCGTCGCCGTGGACTTTCCAGATCGTGTCGTCCACCTTGATTTTGCCCTGTCCGTTTTCGATGGCTTCCACCAAATTGAAGGTACGGCCGACGTATTGAGCCCCGCGCCGGTTCAACAGCGGATGATCGCTGGTTTGCGATTTGGCGCCGGCGTAACGGCGCCAAGCCAGTACCGCCGCGATCGCCATCGCCGAGAACAGCAGCACTTGCACGTTAAATCCCATCACCGGCACGACCAGTAACAACGCGCCGGTCACGAAAGCCGCCACCGCCAGCCACAAAAAGAAGAAACCGCTGACCAAAATCTCCAAGCCCAGGAACGCGACCGCGGCCACCCACCAATACCAGAACACGATGTCGAATTCGCTCATCGCACTAGCCTTTTTTGGACAAAGCTTCCTTGGCCAATTCGCCGATACCGCCCAAGGCACCGATCACGCTGGAGGCTTCCAGCGGCATTAGAATCAGCTTGCTGTTGTCGGCGGTGGCGATCTCCTTGATGGACTCGATGTATTTTTGCGCGACGAAAAAATTGATCGCCTGCACGTCGCCCTTGGCGATGGCTTCGGACACCATCAGCGTGGCCTTGGCCTCGGCTTCCGCCAAGCGCTCGCGGGCTTCGGCCTCGCGAAACGCCGCTTCGCGGCGGCCTTCGGCTTCCAGAATCGCGCTCTGTTTCAAACCCTCGGCTTTTAAAATTTCCGCCTGCCGCAAGCCTTCGGCTTCCAAAATCTGCGCGCGTTTTTCCCGTTCGGCCTTCATTTGCCGAGCCATCGAATCGACCAAATCCTTGGGTGGCGCAATGTCCTTGATTTCGATCCGGGTGACTTTGATGCCCCACGGCGTGGTCGCGTCGTCGACCACCGCCAGCAAACGGGCGTTGATTTCGTCGCGGCGCGATAGCAATTCGTCCAGGTCCATCGAACCCATCACGGTGCGGATGTTGGTCATCACCAGATTGATAATCGCCACATCCAGATAATTCACCTCGTAAGCCGCCTTGGCGGCATCCATGATTTGGTAGAACACCACGCCGTCCACCCGCACCATGGCGTTGTCCTTGGTAATGACTTCCTGCGACGGCACGTCGATGACTTGTTCCATCATATTCAATTTTCTGCCGATCTGATCGATGATGGGGACGATGATGTTCAAACCCGGCGTCAAGGTCGCCGTGTACTTGCCGAAACGCTCGACTGTGTATTCCATGCCTTGCGGCACCGATTTGACGCTCATGAACACCATCAAAATGGCGAAAAAGAACAACACTGTCACGAATAAACCGAAACCGCCCATAACTGCCTCCCGAGGCTGATGTAATTTTTTTATGATTGCCGATCCTAAGCCTGGTAATAATATAGGTTTCTTTCACCTGCCGCTAACCAACCCGGATACATGAACACTCTGATTTACTACAGCTTCAACCTCCTGATTCTTACCTTAGTCCTGTTGCTGGTCGGTTTGATCAAGCCTAAGTGGCTGCTATTTTGGATGGACAAACCCGGCCGCTTACCGATCATCTTTGTTTGCACCGGCCTGTTCATGACGTCGGCCGTGATGTACGGTGAAGGCAACAAGGAACTCCAAGCCGAAAAAGCCCAACAAGCCAAGGCCCAAACCCCACCGCCGCCGGCACCCACCGGCGGCGACGTGCCGGTCGTTAAACCGGCGCCGGCCGCCAAGCCGGCGGCTCAGCCCTAAAACGGGCCGATCCGGGCCGATCAGCGTAGAGCGTCGATCCGCCGTTTCAAATCGCTTAGATCGACGTCTTCGCCGGTTTCCTCGAAATACAGGCGGTTAAACGTTTCGGCGATGCGGCCGGCCGGTTCGGCTAAATCGGGTCTTAGCCGGCGAAGCTGATCCGCCAATTCGCTCGGACCATACCCCGGTTTGGCCATCAATCCCGCTTTGACCAAGCGCGCGACGAAGCGTCTATACAACTCGGCGACCGGGTCCCGGCGCCGACGCAATGGTTTCAACAAACGCCAGGCCAGTAGCCCGCCGATGCCGGCCAAACTGGCAAACAGCCAGTAGGCCAGCGTCAACCAATCCTGGATCCCCAGCGCCGACAGAAATTCGCGCTGACTGGCGTTATCGTAATTGATGACCCAGCGCTGCCATTGATAATCGACGTTGCTCCACAACTGAGCACCGCGTTGCAACCAGCTCAGCGCCGTTGGATCGAAATTGGAAGTCCTAAAGTTCACCGCGCCGCTGGCAACCTGCAAGTCGATATCGACGCCGCGCTCGATACGTTCCGGCGCAATCGCCGCGGTCGGATCGAAGCGTACCCAGCCGCGTTCCGCCAGCCAGACTTCCGCCCAGGCATGCGCGTCGGCCTGGCGAACTTCCAGAAATCCGCCGACCGCGTTGAACTGGCCGCCCTGATAACCGCCCACCACCCGCGCCGGAATGCCCGCCGCCCGCAACACATAAACGAACGCGGTCGCGTAGTGACTGCAGAAGCCGGCCCGCTGGTCGAACAAAAACGCTTCGATCGGTTTGACCGGCATAGTCGGCGGCGTCAGCGTGTAACGAAAATTCTGCTCGCGAAAATACCCGAGTAGTCGAGTGATGAAGCGTTCCGGATCGGCATCGCCGTCGCGCAAGCGCTCGACCAGCGCTTGGATCCTGGGCGCCAGCTTGCCCGGCAGTTGCAGGTTTTCCCGGCGTCCCGAGTCGTCGAGGTCGCCGGTCCGGTAGTTGGGGGCCGACGCCAGCCGATATTCGGCGCGTTCGCCGGGGTTGTTGTCGGCCAGCAATTGGTACAAGCCGTTGCGGCGCAATTCGGGCGGATAGCGGTAAGGCAAATCCAGCGCGTAGACCCAATGCTGGTTTTGCGGTTCCATCAACAGCGTGTAGTCGTAAATCCGAGTCGTATCGAAGGCCGGATCGCCTTCGCCGCGACCGGCATAGGGTAGTTGCTGCCAAACCACGCCGTCGGTGAAGGCGTAAATCGGCCCGCGCCAGTAACGCAGATGGGCCGGTGGCAGCTCGCCGGCGAACTTCACCCGGAATACCAGGTCGCCGGACAGACTCAGTTCGGCGATGGCGCCCGGCTCCAGCTTATTACTCAAGCCGCTCCTGGCCCTGTCGGTATCCTGCAACCAACTCCAGCGCGGCGCCTCCAGTCGCGGAAACAATACGAACAACACCAGCGCGGCCGGAACAGCCTGGGCGATCAAGCGCCCGGCACTCCACAGCGCCGCGCCGGTGCGCGGCGTCCGGCTGTTCAACGTAATCAAGGTCGCCAAGCCTAGGACGCAGACTAGCGCAATATAGCCGGCCATCAAGATGCTTTCTTCGTAAAGAAATTGGGTGGCGGCGACGATGAACGACAAAAACACGATCACGTAGACGTCGCGCCGGCCGCGAATTTCCAGCAATTTCAAGCCCAGCGACACCACGAATAAACCGGTGCCGGCATCCCGGCCGAATACGCCGCGCTGCTGACTGAACAGCAAGGCCAGCCCGGCCAAGGTCAGCGCGAACAACAGCCACTTGCCCGGCAAGCAGTCCGGCCGGCCGATACCCACGCATCGCCAGCCCAGCGGCAACAGGAAAAAACCGAACAGCGGCAGCGGCACGTGCCAGGCGTGCGGCAACACGATCAGGCCGGTCGATGCCAACACAAACCAGAGCAGGCGGTCGGGTAAATAGTCGGTCATACGCCGAACACCGCCAGCGCTTCCAGGCAGCGCCGATAATGCTGGGTACCGCGATCGGGCGCCAGGCGCAGATTGGGTAGAACCAAGCCGTAACGCAGGCCGGCATGTTCGGCGTCCACCACCCAGCGGCACAGCAAACTCAAGCGTTCCTCCAAATGGTGGCCGGACGCCGCTTGCAAATCCAGCCACAGCTCGGCGGCGGTATTGCCGCCGTACTGTTTGCTATGCACGCCTTGGCCCTTGGCGTAAGTCTTCCAATCGATCTGCCGTAGGGTGTCGCCGAGTTGGTAGGCCCGCAATCCGTTGAACTCGTCGCCGCCGCGCGCCCGATAGCCTGCCCGGCCGTCGCCGCCGGCTTGCTCGGGAAACGGCACGCCCGGCTCGGCCGGTTTAGGGTAAACCAGCAATGGACTATCGAAACGCAACGGCGACCAAGCGCGAAATATACCCAGCGGATAACTACTGCTGACGGTTAAAGTGCCCGGTTGGCGCCGTCCGCGCAGGGCGGCAGTCTCGAATAACGTGACGGTACGGCTTTGTTCGGCCGGCAATTCCACTGTCAAGCGACTCCGCAAACTCAACTCGAGATTTGGACGAGGTCGCCGTCCCGGTTCCAGCGTAAAAGCGTAAGCGGCCGGTTGGCCCGCGAATACCGGTGCCTGCCGCCCGGCCCGCACCACCAAGCCCGCCAGCGCCAGATAGGTATGCAGTATCGTCACAAAAAAAACGCCGGCCAACAAAAAACCCAACAAGTAGCACAGGTTGTTGCCGTAAACGTAGCCGATCAGCAATAGCACGCCGATCAAGCCAACGAACAACAATCCCCGCCGGTTGGGAATAATGAAGATGCGCCGGTGATTGAGTTCTATCGCGTCGCCGGACGGCGCTTCGCCGCGAATGAAGCGGGACAGGCGAAAGCGTTCCGACAGCTTCAGGCTCACAACACGGCGACTTGTTCGAGTATCGGCGCGACGGTGGCCGCCGAATCGACAACCCCCGCCTGCAAGCGATGGCCGGCCACCGCCGGCAACACGGCTTGCAAGTCTTCCGGCAAGACCGCCTTGCGCCGGTCCAGAAACGCCCAAGCCCTAGCAGCGGCTAATAAGCCCAATCCGCCGCGCGGCGACAAGCCGCTGGCGTAATCCGGGTGGTGCCGGCTGAAATCCAAGATGCCTTGCAGATAATCCAGCAAGGCCGGCGAAACGTGAACCTCGGTCGCCGCCAATTGCATTTCGAGCAATTCGCCGGCGCCGATCACCACCGGCAGATTGTCGATCAAGGCATGGCGGGGACGGCCGCTTAGCAATTCGCGTTCGGCCTGGCGATCGGGATAACCCAGTTCGATCCGCATCAAAAACCGATCCACCTGCGATTCCGGCAGCGGGAAAGTGCCGATCTGGTGAGCCGGATTCTGGGTCGCGATGACGAAAAACGGCTGCGGCAACGGATAGGTCTTGCCTTCTATCGTCACCTGACGCTCTTCCATCGCCTCCAGCAACGCGCTTTGGGCCTTGGGCGTGGCCCGGTTGATTTCGTCGGCCAACACCATTTGCTTGAAAATCGGTCCGGCGTGAAACGTAAACGTCTGGCGTTGGGCATCGAAGACCGACGAGCCGAGAATATCGGCGGGCAAAATGTCGCTGGTGAATTGGATGCGCTGGTACTCCATCCCAAACAGTTTGGCCAGGGTGTGCGCCAGCGTGGTTTTGCCGACGCCCGGAATGTCCTCGATCAACAGATGTCCTCTGGCCAGCAGACAGCAAACCGCCAACCGGATTTGGCGGGGCTTGCCGAGGATAATCCGGTTAGCGGTGTCCAATAAGCGTTCGAGGGCGAGATCCATCGGAGAAATGTCGGTAGCGAAAGGGCTGCGGCCGAGTATAGTCCAGCCCGGTTGCACCCGCCATCGGCTTCGTTGTATAAAGCCGACAGCCCCAACACCCATGCGATCCGGCCGGACCGCGGAGACGCTTATGAAAGACTACGACGACGTGCGCGACCAGCTTTTGAACATGCTGGAAGAGCTGGACGACCGCCTCGGTAAAATTACCGACGACGTTAAGCACATCGACCAAGCGCTGGACCGCGATTTTTCCGAACAAGCGACCCAAACCGAGAACGACGAAGTGCTGGATGCCATCGGCAACGTCACTCGGGACGAAGTCGAAAAAATCAAGCAAGCGATCATCCGCATCGACGCCGGCACCTACGGTATCTGCCAACGCTGCGGCGAGCCGATCAAGCCCGCCCGGCTGGCCGCATTGCCCTACGCCGCGCTCTGCATACGCTGCGCGGAGCAACAGTAAACGGGGAGACGCCACCAATGGTTCCGCGCGGGTGAAGCGAGCGCTACTTGGGTCTGCGCCTCGCATTCGAAGACAACAGCCGAGCCTGCCGGCCTGCAACCTTTTCGACAAGCGGAACGGACTTAACCGGCGAAATTAAACGGGCTATCACGCTTGTCAAAGCGGCCATTCCCCCGGCCTAGATTGGCTACATCGTTAGGTCCAATGCTGTGTTTTCGGCGGGTTCGGCGCGCATCCCCGCCGCCGATTCGGATTTTGTACTATCCTTTGCCCACCACCTTTTTTCGTTGGACCCCGCCCCATGGACATCGCAGAATTGCTGACTTTTTCCGTTAAAAACAAAGCCTCGGACCTGCATTTGTCCGCCGGCTTGCCGCCGATGATCCGGGTGGACGGCGACATCCGGCGGATCAACATCCCGCCGCTCAATCACAAGGAAGTCCACGCGCTGATCTACGACATCATGAACGACAAGCAGCGCCGCGATTACGAGGAGTTTCTGGAGACCGACTTTTCGTTCGCGTTGCCCGGCGTGGCTCGATTCCGGGTCAACGCTTTCAATCAGGATCGCGGCGCGGCCGGCGTGTTCCGGACCATTCCGTCCAAGGTGCTGACGTTGGAAGATTTGGACGCGCCGAAATTTTTCGCGGAACTGTGTACCAAACCACGCGGCTTGATCCTGGTGACCGGACCGACCGGTTCCGGTAAGTCGACGACGCTAGCGGCGATGATCAATCACATCAACACCAACGATTACGCGCACATCCTGACCGTCGAAGACCCGATCGAATTCGTTCACGAAAGCCAGAAATCGCTGATCAACCAACGCGAAATTCACCGCGATACCTTGGGTTTTAACGAAGCCTTGCGCTCGGCCTTGCGGGAAGACCCCGACATCATCCTGGTCGGCGAGATGCGCGACCTGGAAACCATCCGGCTGGCGCTGACCGCCGCGGAAACCGGCCACTTGGTGTTCGGCACGCTGCACACCACCTCGGCCGCGAAAACCATAGACCGGATTATCGACGTGTTCCCCGCCGCCGAGAAAGACATGATCCGGGCCATGCTGTCGGAATCCTTGCAAGCGGTGATTTCTCAAACGCTGCTGAAGAAAGTCGGCGGCGGCCGAATCGCCGCGCACGAAATCATGGTCGGCACGCCGGCGATTCGCAACCTGATCCGCGAGGCCAAGGTCGCGCAAATGTATTCGGCGATCCAAACCGGCCGCAAGGACGGCATGCAGACGCTGGATCAAAACCTGAAGGAACTGGTTGATAAGGGTTTGATCACCGCGAAGGCGGCGATGACGCGCGCGGTCAACAAAGATATGTTCCGCTGAGGTTAAGGAGGGGCCATGGACTTTAAAGCCTTATTGGCGCTGATGGTCGAGAAAAGAGCGTCCGACCTGTTCATTACCGCCGGCCGGGCGCCGTCCATGAAAGTGGACGGCAAGGTCGTCGAAGTATCCAAGGGTGTTTTGAACAGCGAACAAACCATGAAACTGGTGCTCAGCGTGATGTCGCAACGCCAGCGCGACGAGTTCGAGAATACTAAGGAATGCCAGTTCGCGCTGAGTGTCAGTGAATTGGGTCGCTTCCGGGTAAGCGCCTTTACTCAACGCGATTCGGCCGGCATGGTGTTACGCCGCATCGAAACCACGATTCCTACCGCCGAACAACTGCACCTGCCGCCGGTGCTGAAAGACTTGATCATGTATAAGCGCGGTCTGGTGATGTTCGTCGGCGCGACCGGCACCGGTAAATCCACATCGCTGGCGGCGCTGATTCGGCATCGCAACGAAAACACCAGCGGTCACATCATTTCGATCGAGGACCCGATCGAGTTCATCCATCCGCACCAAGGCTGTATTGTGACCCAACGCGAAGTGGGCCTGGATACCGAGTCCTTCGAAGTCGCGCTGAAAAACACTTTGCGGCAAGCGCCCGACGTGATCCTGATCGGCGAGGTACGCACCCGCGACACGATGCAGCACGCCATCACCTTCGCCGAAACCGGTCACTTGTGCGTTTGTACCTTGCATGCCAACAACGCCAACCAAGCGTTGGACCGGATTCTGCATTTCTTTCCGGAGGAAATGCACAGCCAATTGTTCATGGACCTATCGTTGAATCTGCGTGGTATCGTCGCCCAACAACTGGTGCAGCGCTCGGACGGCAAGGGCCGCTATCCGGCGATCGAAATTCTGTTGAACACCCCGCTGGTGTCGGACATGATCCGCAAGGGCGAAGTGCATAAACTGAAGGAATTGATGAAGAATTCGCGCGAACACGGCATGCAGACTTTCGACCAAGCGCTTTACGATTTGTACGCAGCCGGTAAAATTAGCTACGAAGACGCGCTACACGCCGCCGACTCCCGCAACGAAGTCCGCCTGATGATCAAACTGGGCGCCGAAAACGTCAATTTCGAGGTCAAGGACATGATGCTGGAAGAAAACGACGACGACGGAGGCGCGCTGTATAAATAACATTGGGTAACCCGACCTTTGAAACCTCCGAATTCTCCGCGCGCCAACAAAATCGCCGCCGTCCTGCTGATTGCGCTGCTGGATGGCTGCAGCTCTCAACCCATTTCCAAGAACGCGCCCTCCGAGCGGGCTTACAGTCCAACCCGGCAAGCGCCGCCGGAACGCGGCCGTACCGCGACACCCGATTTAAGGCCGCTGGCCGAACCCGGCAACTATCGGGCCTCTTCGGTATCCGGCGATTACGCCGGATACCCAGCGCTCGGCCGTTTTATTGACGACATCAGCCAAAAGCACGGCTTCCATCGCGAATATCTGTACGGACTGTTCAGCCAAGCCAAGCGCAAGCAATGGACTCTGGACTACCTCGCCAAGTCGGACCAAGCGATGAAGGGCAAGCCGGCCAAGGGCGGCTGGAGCCGCTATCGCGCCCAATTTCTCGACGCCCGTCATATCGACGCCGGCGTCGCTTTCTGGCAAAAGTACCGATCCTCGCTGCAACGCGCCAGCCGCGAATACGGCGTGCCGGCCGAGTACATCCTTGGCATTCTGGCGGTGGAAACCACGTTCGGCGGTTTCGTCGGCAATCACCGCGTCATTGACGCCCTAACCACCTTGGCCTTCGATTACCAGCGCCGGGGCGAGTATTTCCGAGGCGAACTGGAGAATTTTCTGGTCATGACCCGTGCCGAAGGCGTGGACCCCGGCAAGCCGGTCGGCTCGTTCGCCGGCGCGATGGGCTTGGGTCAGTTTATGCCCAGCAGCTTTTTGCAATGGGCGGTCGACTTCAACGGCGATGGCCGCCGCGATCTATGGAATCCGGAAGACGCGATCGGCAGCGTCGCCCACTATTTTGCCGAACACGGTTGGCAAGCCGGTCAACCGGTGGTTTCCGCCGCGTCCGGCCAACCCGCCGCCGACTTGGAAACCGGCTTCGACAGCCGGTATTCGCTGGACAAACTGACTGACGCGGGGCTGAAACCGGCGGAATCCTGCAGTTGCGATTACCCGCTCAGTTTGCTGTTGCTCCGTCACCATGACCGCGACGAATACCGGCTGGGACACCCCAACTTTTACGTCATTACCCGTTACAACCACAGCACCCATTATGCGATGGCGGTACACGAGCTGGCTCAAGCGATCAAAAGCGGCTATTTGAGAACGGCGGGCGGGGACGGTCTTGGTTAGTCCCAAGGCCTAACGTAAGTCGTACGGTAAGTCGAATGCCGCCAAGCCCGGCCTTAAACGCACTGGCAAATTCCGGTTGCAGCGCGAGCCGGCCCGCGCGGTGTCCACCCGACTGAATCCTCACACTCCACATCCATAGTTTCAATGCGTTGCGAACCGCGCGGTTCCCACCGACCAGCGCCGACGCATGTCAAAAACCTTCCCGACATCCGCACCGTCATCATGGTCGCGCACTGGACCATCGAACAATTCCAGGCCGGCGCTTTCAAGGCGACCATACGCAACAAGCCGATAATTGCAAAATTGATCACATTTTTAATCAAACCAGATTGCCAAATCGTAAATTCTTTCAAAGAAAAATGGCGATGCTGACATTGGACTGACCGTGGACGGTAAAGGATAGTTGTCATGAAAATTTACTTAATTACAGACGAGCAACAGGAAGAACTGGAGAGGCAACGCGACTCCCTGATCAAAACCAAATCGATGTGCGATCTGATGCTGGATATCGCCACCCAATCCGGCGACTTGGCGACTTTCGATGCCGCGCTGGAAATCGCCAACACCGAACTGGATCGCCTGGAAGTCTTCTTCGATATGCCGGATTTATGCCTTCGATAATCAAACAAGGCCATCGAGATCGAGAGCGGCACGCCGCACTTTCAAGCCCCTATTGGTCGATATAGGGAATATCCAGGCCTTCCTGCGGCGTTGAGGGGCGATTTTGCGGCTCCCGCGTATCGACGAGCTAACGGATAAATACCGGCACTTTCAAAAGTGCCCAACCCCTCGGCTCTTCGTGGTAAATTTCGGGCTGATTTTTAGCTTTCAGTTGCGCCATGACAACGATACGTCAAGACGATTTCATCCAAAGCATCGCCGATGCCTTGCAATTCATCTCGTACTACCATCCTCAGGATTTTATCGACGCCTTATACACGGCGTATCTGAAGGAGCAAAGCCCGGCCGCCAAGGACGCGATGGCGCAGATTTTAATCAACTCGCGGATGTGCGCCGAAGGCCGCCGGCCGATTTGTCAGGACACCGGCATCGTCACGGTGTTTTTGAAGATCGGCATGGAGGTGCGCTGGGACGCCAAGCTGGGTGTTAGCGAAATGGTCAACGAAGGCGTACGGCGGGCTTATCTGCATCCGGATAACGTGTTGCGGGCATCCATCCTGTCCGATCCGGCCGGCAAGCGTATCAACACCAAGGACAATACGCCGGCGGTGGTGCATATGGAGCAGGTGCCGGGCGATAAAGTAGACGTGGAAGTCGCGGCGAAGGGCGGCGGCTCGGAAGCCAAGTCCAAATTCGTCATGCTGAATCCGGCCGACAGCATCGCCGATTGGGTGATGAAAACCGTGCCGACCATGGGCGCCGGCTGGTGTCCGCCCGGCATTTTGGGTATCGGCATCGGCGGCACCGCCGAGAAAGCCATGATTTTGGCCAAACAGGCTTGCATGGGTTCTATCGATATTCAGGACTTGATCGCGCGCGGCCCTAGCAATGCGCTGGAAGACTTGCGGCTGGAGTTGTACGACAAAGTCAACGCGCTGGGCATCGGAGCCCAGGGTCTGGGCGGCTTGACCACGGTGCTGGATGTGAAAATCCTGGATTACCCAACTCACGCGGCCAATAAGCCGGTGGCGATGATCCCCAACTGTGCAGCCACCCGCCATGCCCATTTCGTCTTGGACGGCTCAGGCCCAGCCGTATTAACGCCGCCCAGTTTATCCGACTGGCCGGCAATTACCCAATCCGCCAGCACGGCGCGGCGGGTCAATATCGACGGCCTGACCAAGCAAGACGTTGCCGACTGGAAACCCGGCGAAACTCTACTGCTCAGCGGCACATTGCTGACCGGTCGCGACGCCGCCCACAAGCGTATTGTCGATCTATTAAACAAAGGCGAACCGTTACCGAACGGCGTGGATTTAAAGGACAAGTTCATTTATTACGTCGGTCCGGTCGATGCGGTGCGCGACGAAGTGGTTGGCCCGGCCGGCCCGACCACCGCCACCCGGATGGACGGCTTTACCGATACGGTACTGGAAAAAACCGGCCTCCTGGGCATGATCGGTAAATCCGAGCGCGGCCCGCAAGCAATAGCCGCCATCGCCAAGCACAAAGCCGTGTATTTGATCGCGGTCGGCGGTGCGGCTTATTTGGTCTCCAAAGCCATCAAACAGGCGCGGGTCGTCGCGTTTCCGGAATTGGGCATGGAAGCGGTACACGAATTCGTGGTCGAGGATATGCCGGTGACGGTGGCGGTCGATAGTCGGGGCGAGTCGATACACGACACCGCTCCCAAGGAATGGCAATCGAAGATTGGCAAGATTCCAGTCGTGACCGAGTAATTTACGGCATTACCCCCGTAGCCTGAAGGCGGCAGTCTACCGATACGCAAGGATTCGAGGCCCAGTAGTTAGAAACGGATGTAACCCCGGCACCTTAGCCGTCCACGCTGACTCGACAACGAAATCTATTCGGAAAATCAAGCGGACCCGCATGCCAACTCGACGTTCCCACCTGTCCCCGGCTCGCGGTATAGTGCCAATCTTCGATAATTTCAAAGCAGTGTTATTCATCGTCCGATGCCGAAATTCATACTGAAACTGTTTGTACTGTGTCTGGCGTTGCCGCAACCCGCGCTTGCCGATGCCGACCTATTTCCGAACCGGTCCACATCCGGTTCGACCCGGCAATTGTCGCTGACCAACGAGGTTTGGGTCGGCGATTTCTCGCAAATGTTGGAGCGGCGATTAATTCGAGTTTTAGCGCCTCACAGCCGGACGCTATATTTTCACGATAAGGGTCGCGAGCGCGGTTTAACCGCCGAACTGGTGCGTAACTTCGAACGTTACATTAACCATCAATACGCCAAGCAGTTACACAAACGGCCGATTACCGTTGTAATCGTGCCGACGACTCGCGACCGGCTGATTGATGATCTCAAGCGCGGCTTGGGAGACATTGTCGCCGCCGATCTGACTAAAACCCCGGAGCGTCTTGATCTGGTCGACTTTCTGGCGCCCGACGACTATTCGATCTCCGAGTTGGTGCTGGTTCGTCGCGGCGGCGAAGTAATCGCTAACGTCGAGGACTTAAGCGGCAAAACCGTGCATGTCCGCCCGTCGTCCAGCTACCACGCCAGCCTGACCGCGTTGAACGGCCGACTGAAAAGCGCCGGAAAAGCGCCGGTCAATATCGTCACCGTACCGGATGCGATTGAAGACGAAGATTTAATGGAAATGCTGAATGCCGGCTTGGTCGGCATCATCATCGTCGACGATTGGAAGGCGGATATTTGGGCCAAGGTTTTGCCCAATATCACCGTGACCGATGTGGCGGTGCGCTCCGCCGGACAGTCGGGGTGGGTTTTTCGCAAGCAAAGTCCCGAATTGCAGGCGGTACTGCGGGACTTTTATTTCAATGATGTCAAAAAACATCGTTTGATCGAACAAACCATCGTGGCTTTCAATAAAAACATCGAGCAAATCCGGAACAACACCGCCGATCAGGAATGGCAGCGTTTCGCCGATATGCTGAAGCTGTTCGAAAAATACGGCGACCAATACCGCTTCGACCCACTGATGCTGGCCGCCCAAGGTTTTCAGGAATCGCAACTGAGGCAGAGCGCGCGCGGACCAACCGGCGCGATTGGGGTGATGCAGGTACTGCCGTCCACCGGCCGGAGCCTAAACGTCGGCGACGTGCGGCGTTTGGAAGCCAACATCCACGCCGGCGCAAAGTATTTGGACGATTTGATGGCGCGTTACTTCAGCGACATCGAGTTCCGCGACGACGACCGAACGCTTTTTGCCTTCGCCAGCTACAATGCCGGCCCTGGCGCCATCACCCGTCTGCGCCATGAGGCGGAAAAGCGCGGCTTCGACCCCAATCGCTGGTTCAATAACCTGGAATTGGTCGTCGCCGATAAAATAGGCTGGGAAACCACGACCTACGTGCGCAATATTTACAAATACTATGCGGCGTACAAGCTGCAGTTGGCAATTCAGCAGCATCAGCAACAGACGCGCGAGCAATTCATCCCTTAGCAAAATAGTTCCGAACCGTCTCGCACGCGTTTTTTGTCCCGGAGTCGGCTAGAATACCGAATCAATCGGCCAGATGTAGCGTGTGTATTGCCCCCGGCGGAGATGCCTCCGTCGGAAATGCCTAAATATCCGCTGCCGCCAACCCAACATTCATTAACTCAACGTCCAACAAACGTTTCAACACCCTAACATCGCAACCAGCGCTAGCGCCGGCAGCCGAATCTCCGAGCAGGCCATCTAGGATGATTGAGTTTTGGTTCGGCCTAAGTGCTAACGGTAGCGGCGAATCGACGCTCAACACTGCACGTAACGTCCATGAATATCTCTTTTGAAATAGTGCCTAGAAGCCTTGCGGCTTTCGATGAACAATACGCTTTCGTTCAAGGTTTGGGTAACGGTATCAATATCATCAACATACCGGATATCCAGCGTTTCGACACCCGTAGTTGGGAATTGGCGACTCGCATCGATCGCGGCAAATATCGCTTTGTTCCGCATTTTCGAGCAATCGATTTCAAGATTGAGAGCGGCGAGTTGTACCGGATCATCGAGCAGTACCAGTTGGACAGCGTATTGCTGGTCACCGGCGATCCGCCGGAAGGCTTGAAGCGGGCTTTTTACAACACCGATGTCGTGGATCTGATTCGTGCGACACATCAGCGTTTTCCCGAGTTGAATATCTATGCCGGTTTCGACCCGCATCGGCACGGTCTGCGGGACGAATGCGACTACATCCAGCGCAAGGCCGATGCCGGCGCGACAGGGCTATTTTCGCAACCGTTCTACGATAGCCGAATGGTGGAGATTTATGCCGAGCAGGTTCGGGGGCTGGAGACCTATATCGGGATCAGTCCAATCATCACCAAAGCGTCGATGAATTATTGGGAAGTCAAAAACCAGGTCAAATTTCCGGCCGACTTCCGCCCCGATTACGACTGGAACGTTGCCTTCGCCAACCAGCTGATCGCGTCCGCCACCATTGCCGATCTGCACGTTTACTTCATGCCGATTCGGATCGACTTGCAAAAATATTTCGAACGGATAGACCTGCCGCGTTGAGCTGCTCCTACCCATTGCCGCACCGAAGGGGAGCCGCGGTTTCCCACAAAACGGGCCAGAACCGTGATGCAGTGCTATAATCGTTCCGGATCTTTTTGGGTTTTGGCCTTCGGAATCAATAACTATCCGAGCGAAGTTAAATTGGGAGATGATGGATGCTGAGACGTAACTTAGAAAATCACAGCAGCAAACAGGACGAGGTGGAACTCTCTCGTCGTAGTTTTTTCGGCCGTTTCGCGGTCGGCGCTGTCTTATCTATAGCGATGCCCGGCGCGGTGCAGGCAGCAAAAAAATCGGCGGCAAAATCGGAACACAACCATGGCGCGGCAGCCGCCGGCAGAACTGCGGTGCGCTTACCTAAACACGCCGCTAAGGCGGCGCGAGAAATTCACAAGTCTGGATCCAGCCGGGGATCAAACATGACGGTAGCAAGCAGATCGGCTAAATCCGCGCGACCGGATCACGGTCATGCCCGTCTCGCTTCGGCGGACCAGCATGGCGCGCCTAACAGCCGGGTACACGACGTTTACGGCGGAAAAAAACACGGCGTGACGACGGAATATCACTATGCGAATCGGCATAGTTATCACGGCGGTAGAGTACATTCGGAGATTCAACCGATCCAACGCGATTTGGTGATGCCAGGCCCGCGCGAGCCGATGTTTTTAGCGGACCGGGGACGCTTGGTGAATCATCGTTCGCTGGCTTTTCAAAATCCGCATACCGGCGATCACTTGAATCTGACCTATTTTGAAAAAGGCCGCTATCTGAGCGATGCGTTGAACGAAATCAGTTTTTTGCTGCGGGACCACCGCACCGATGATGTTCACCCCATCGATCCGGAGCTTTTGGATCAATTACACGATCTCAAGCAAATGCTGGGTCTAAGTCAGCCGTTCGATGTGATTTGCGGTTATCGCTCGCCGTTAACCAACGCCAAATTGCACGCCGAACATTCGGGCGTCGCCAACAACAGCTTCCATATGTATGGCCGGGCGGTCGACATTCGCATCGAACGCTTCGATCTGCGGCGCATCCACAATGCGGCGGTAGCGATGCATCGCGGCGGAGTGGGCTATTATCCGGACTCGAATTTCATCCACCTGGATACCGGAACGTTTAGAACCTGGAGCTTGTAACTCGCCAGCCCATAAAAAAAGCGCCTTTAAGGCGCTTTTTTTATGGGCATCCCGGATTACGGATTGGTCGGGAGGTCCGAGGTTTTGTTCGCCGCCAATTGATTGTTGGCGGCGGCATTCGGCGCCGACGGGTTTTGCAATTTTTGTAGGGCTTTTTTCAATTGCTCGTCTTGCCCGTAAATATCCGGATAAAAGCGCAACTGGTTTTGGTGATCGACGAACGCGGTGCCGTAATAAAACAACACCGGTACCGAGCGCTTCAAGGTCACGTGGCGAGTCTTCGGAGCGGACATCGCTGATTTAATGCTTTCCTTGTCCCAGCCTTGTTGATCACCCAACACGAATTCGGCCAACTGCTCCGGCTCTGCGACCCGAACGCAACCGTGACTCAAGTCGCGACGTTGGCGATTGAAAGCCGCCCGGCCCGGCGTATCGTGCAAATAAACGTCGGCGGTGTTCGGGAACACGAATTTGACGCGGCCCAGCGGGTTTTTCTTGCCGGGCCGTTGCCGGGCGCGCAAATAGCTGCCGCCGCCGCGCTCCTCGCTATTTTGGTGACGAACCAGTTCGATATCCTGGCTAGCCAGATAGCCTTCGTTATTCGCGGTTTTCGGCAAGATTTCCTTCTCGAAAATACTTTTCGGAATATTCCAGTAAGGCATGAACTCCAGGTATTTCATTTCTTCCCAGAGTAGCGGCGTCTGATTGTCCGGGGATTTACCAACGATGACTTTCATGTTCAACGGATTGGCATCGTCGGTCGAATTAAACGCCCACAATTCGAAGGCGGGGATGTTGACGACTATCATAGGGCCGTCGGCGGGATCTGGAATCCAGCGCGCCCGTTCCATCGCCAGCTCGATTTGCGCAATTTTTTCGCCGACGGATTGCGCGTTCAACGCCGCCAATGTCGCCGGACCTATGACGCCGTCGGCCTTCAACGCTTGCTGTTGCTGAATCTTTTTGACCGCTTCGACCAAATCGCTAGAATACGTATCGTCTCCGCCTTGCAGCGAGTCAACCACACCCAGCGCGACCAGACGTTGACGCAAATTGGCGACTTGCGGATGCCGGTCGCCGGGTCTTAACGCATGTCCGGGTTTGAACTCCGCCAGATCGCTTTGCCGGTCCAGTTGCCGCAGCCGATTCAGAATCTGTTTCAGCTGTTGATACTGCTTGGCTTTCGGCTCGAAAGTTTGGACGAGTTCGGGCAGAGTCTGCTTATCTAAATGCTCTCGTAACAAGGTCGCCACATCCAAGGTTGGTTTAGGGGCGATATGCACCGGATAGCCGACTTCGCGGGGCTCGACCTGACCCTGGCGCAATTCGTGCAGGAAGCGCACTAGCGACACCGTCAATGCGACGTCGTGGCCGGCAATCGCGTTTCCGGTCGGGATTAAGCCGCCAATCAAATTCCGGATATGGTCGACATCATAATTGCCCGGATTTAGCGCATCGTTAGGCGCATTATTCAAAATATCGATCAAATCGCGCAGATTCTTTTCGGAACGTGCGGCGGAGAACCAAATCGGTTGAAAATGGCTGTTCTGGTAGACCTGATTGACGAGCTCGCTCACGCGGCTAAAATCGGCGCGCAGCAGCAAAGGGTGTTGTTTGCTGAGCAGTATCGCGCCGATAGGATTGTCGGCAGGAATCGGAATCGTAGGCGGACTGACCTGGCTTGGCGGCATGGTCTCCAGCACAGGCGCGGCCGCGGGTACATCCGCACTTAGCGCTGGAACCGTGCCTTGATAAGTCGCGAGGCAAGCCAGTAACGTAAACCAGGCAGGTCGGCGGCGATGATCTATTGAGACGCGTGGTTTAAAAGTCATGGTCAAACGGTTGAAACTCCTGATGCGATAGTACGGTCGTTTGCATATCGGCAGCCAATTGCCAAATTCAACGCCATCATCATTCGCTAATTCTACCCTGTTCTGGCGACAATTGAATCGGTAACCGACCTTTTCCAGTTGCGGTTCAGCAAATTAGGCGCTTCATGGAAGTTTAAAATAGCATGGAGAGGCGTTTTGACCAGTAAAATTCGTGCGCTGTTCCGAAAGCTTGAAGTGGTACGCGGCATACCTTTGGCGTGCTTGGCGCCAAAGGTCGACGACATCAAACGATTTCGGATTCGTCGCGGCGCCAGTGGCCGGATTTGCCGCCGATTTTTTCCACCAAGCGTACCGATTGTATCGTCATGCCGCGATCAACCGCCTTGCACATGTCATATATCGTCAATAGCGCTACCTGGGTAGCATTCAGGGCTTCCATTTCCACGCCGGTTTTCCCGGTAGTTTTGACGGTGGCTCGACAATAAACTCGATTGAATTCGGGTTGCGGTTCCAGTTGGATCTCGACGTGGGTCAGCGACAATGGGTGGCACAGCGGAATCAACTCGGCGGTTTTCTTGCTGGCCATGATGCCGGCGATTCGAGCAATTCCCAGCACGTCGCCTTTTTTATGGCTGCCGGACATAATCAACGTCAGAGTGTAATCCTGCATCGCGATATAGCCTTCGCCGACAGCCGTGCGCTCTGTCACGGCTTTATCACCGACGTCGACCATGTGCGCTTCGCCGACGGCATTAAAATGAGAGAGCTTTGCTGGCATCTGGGTGTTCGGTGTAGTAAAACAGGCTTGTATTGTATTCTCCGGAAAATTGTTATGTCGATTAAAGTCCTCTATTTCGCCAGCCTGCAAGATCGGGTAGGGCGGCAAGCCGACGAATTCGTTTGGGACGGCCCGATTTCGGCCGGCGCGCTTTGGCGGCGCCTGAATCCCGATCTGGCCTGGCCTGACAATATGTTGATTGCAATCAATATGGATTATGCCTCTAGCGACGCCGCGCTAAACGACGGTGACGAAGTGGCGTTTTTTCCACCGGTGACCGGCGGCTGACATGACGATACGCATCGTGGAACAAACGTTCGAACCTTGGTCGCTATTGGCGGACTACGAGCGATTCGAACTGGCGGAAAACATTGGGAAATATGGCGCGGCCGCGGTATTCGTCGGTAGCATGCGAGACTTTAATCTCGGCGACGGCGTTATCGGCATGACATTGCACCATTACCCAGGCATGACCGAGAAGCAATTGGCCACCATCGTGGTCGACGCCAACTCGCGCTGGGCACTGCTGGATACCTTGGTGATTCATCGGGTCGGCGAGGTGCAACCAGGCGATACGCTGGTTCTGGTCGCGGCTTGGGCCGAGCATCGCGGCGACGCCTTCGATGCCAGCCGCTACATCATGGAAGCGCTGAAAAGTCGGGCACCGTTTTGGAAACGGGAAACCCTGGCAGCCGGGCAGAGTCGCTGGGTCGAAAAAAACAGCGACGGTTACAAGGTCTGATCGGCTCAGCCGGCCGGCCGGCCGATACGTGCCTGACTCTCGCCTTGATAACCGACAGATCCCATCTCGTCCAAATCGACATCGCTCCGCAACTGACGTTGCAGTTCGGCGATTTGCTGATTGGCTTGCCCGATCTGTTGGCGCAAATCGCCGATCATTTCATGCAAATATTCGAAATGTATTTGAAAGTAACGCGCCGATGGAAAGCTGTCGGATGTAACGGCCAATGCATCGCCGTCGGCTTTGGAGCGATTAGAGCGTCTTGGTTTTATCATGAACTACACCAGTTTTTCCTTGTCCGGCGGCGAAATGCGGCCGGGCTTTTTCGGGGTTTCATTTGATAAGACGTTTCAGCGGCGAAAAACCTCATCATTGTGCAAAAAAAATTTAGCCCAACCGGCCGGGCCCAGCCTTAACGACTGGTCTGGTGCTTGTTCACCACCAGCGCGGGCGGCCGCAATTCGACTAGCAAAGCGTGATTTGACGCTGGTGTAAGGCTTGAATATTGGGTTGTTTGGTAATCGTCAATAACGCCGAATTCGGCAATCTTTCGAAAATCAGATTGATCATTGCCAATTCGCCATCCGGATCCAACGAGTCGAAAGCCTCCTGCATCAATATCCATTTCGGCTTGTGCAACAGCAAGCGCACCATGCCCAGCCGCTGTTGTTGCTCGCGCTCCAACGATTTCGCCCAGTCGTCGAATTTGTCGAGAGGTTCGATCAACTCGGGCAAGCCGGCCAGTAACAGCGCGGCCTCCAGGTCATCCTGCTTGACGGCGGTGCCGGAGGCCGGGTAACAAATCGAATCGCGCAACGTGCCGGTCGGCAAATAGGGACGCGGCGGCATGAACATTAAGGGTTCGTCGTCGGGCAGCTCGATGACGCCTTCGCCCCACGGCCACAAGCCGGCAATCGCCTTGAATAACTTGTTACCGGAAAATGCGTTGCCGCCGATCAGGATGCGCTCGCCACCACGAACCTCCTCGTTCAGATTGGCAATGCAGACAATGGAGTCCAGCCGAGCGATACACAAATCGCGAAAACGCAACACCGAGTCGCTGCCTTTTTGGATTTGAATGCGGTGCGGATCGGGCTTGGCGATTTCGCGTTCGAGCTGGATCAAGCCTTGGCTCAAACCCAGCACGCGTTCCACCGAGGCCCGCCATTCCGCGACCTTGCCCATATTGTCGACAGGCCAGGACAGTGCGGACACCGTGTGCTGGAAAGCCTGGGCCGATTGCATCAGCGCGCCGAGCGTGATGCTACCCAAGATGTAGCGCGGCGCGGATACCAGAATCGGAAACGCCATCGTCAGCACCGAATAACCGGAGCTGAACAGCATAATCTTCTCCCAAGCCTTGGTTTGATCGTGCCAAGCGGCGACGATGTCGGCAAACAACGTTTGAAAGTGTTGCTTTTCATGAGGTTCGCCATGGATCAGCGCGATGGCCATCGAGTTCTCCCGCGCCTTGACCAGGCCGAAACGGAAATTGGCTTCGACGGTCTGGCGGTTGTCGGTGGCCTTGATCAACGGCCGGCCAATCAGCCAGCCCAAGGTCGAGGCGGTGGCGGCGTAGATCAGCGCCAACCACACCAAATGGCCGTGAATGGGCACTTGAACGAATAGTAGATCCAAGGTCACCGTGCCGGACAGGGACCAGAGGATCTCGGTAAAGCTGATCAACAACAGCACGCAGTACAGCAAGGTATGAAACAAATCCACCGCATATTCGGTAGCGATCCGAATATCCTCGGCAATCCGGCCGTCAGGATTGTCATGCTTGCCGGGAATATGGGTAACGAGATAATGACGACCCTTGTGCATCCATTGGCCCAGCATTTTTTCGGTCAACCAGGCTCGCCATTCCAGTTGCAAGCGGCGTTTGACTTTTAAGTGGGTAACGGTGATGCCGATGTTGGCGACGAAAATCAGCAGTATCGCGCCGACTTGAGTCCAGAGTTTGCTCATGTCATGCTGATCAAGAGCATCGAATAGGTGCGCGCTCCATTCGGTAATAATCACCGATACAGCGATTTGCGCGACGGTCAATCCTATTAGAGATAGCGTCAGGCTACGGCTAAGCGCCTTGTTTTCGGCGTTCCAGAATGGTCCAGTTAAGTGCAAAAACTGGACAAGAAATTTACTTGAGCGTTGCAAAACACGTCCCCCCAAACAGTCTGGGGGCGGACTATAGCAAAGATCGGCGGGAAAAAGCGATATTCGGATATCGGCAACGTCGAGGCGGCGCGACAGCACCGCCTCGGCCAACCGCTTAGCGTTTCATCGAATCGAAAAACTCGGCATTGGTTTTGAAATCCTTGAGTTTGCCCAGCAGGAATTCGGATGCCGCCAACTCGTCCATCGGTTGCAGTATCTTGCGCAGAATCCAGGTTTTTTGCAGTTCGTCGGGATCGACCAAGTATTCCTCGCGGCGAGTACCGGAACGGTTGATGTTGATGGCCGGATAAACGCGTTTTTCGGCGATCTTACGTTCCAGATGCAACTCCATGTTGCCGGTGCCTTTGAACTCCTCGAAAATCACCTCGTCCATCCGCGAACCGGTCTCGACCAACGCGGTAGCGATGATCGTCAAGCTGCCGCCTTCCTCGATATTTCGAGCCGCGCCGAAAAAGCGCTTGGGTTTTTCCAGGGCATTCGCGTCGACACCGCCGGACAGCAATTTACCGGACGACGGCACTACCATGTTGTAGGCGCGCGCCAGACGGGTGATCGAGTCTAACAGAATGACTACATCGAATTTGTGCTCTACCAACCGGCGGGCTTTCTCGATCACCATCTCGGCCACCTGAACGTGGCGGGTGGCCGGTTCGTCGAAGGTGCTGGAAATCACTTCGCCGCGTACGCAACGCTCCATTTCGGTGACCTCTTCCGGCCGTTCGTCGATCAACAATACGATCAGGTAGCAGTCCGGGTTTTTCTCGGCTATCGCATGGGCGATCGCTTGCATGATCATCGTTTTACCGGCTTTCGGCGGCGACACGATTAGTCCGCGCTGACCCTTGCCGATAGGCGCGACCAAATCGATGATACGGGCGGTAAGATCTTCGCTGGTACCGTTACCTTGCTCCAAGCGAAAACGCTTATTGGCGAACAGAGGGGTCAGGTTGGAAAAGGAAATCTTGTTTTTGGATTGCTCGGGAGACTCGAAGTTGATGCTTTCGACTTTCAGCATCGCGAAATAGCGTTCGCCTTCTTTTGGAGGTCTGATCTTGCCGCTTACCGTGTCGCCGGTGCGTAAACCGAAACGTCTGATCTGGCTGGGCGAAACGTAAATGTCGTCGGGGCCGGCCAAATAGGATGCGCCGGGGGTGCGTAAAAACCCAAAACCGTCCTGCAAAATCTCCAATACCCCATCGCCAAATATATCCTCGCCGCTTTTAGCCTGTTTCTTCAAGATCGAAAAGATCAATTCCTGCTTTCGGGCTCTGTCTATGTTTTCCAGTCCTAGGGACTCGGCTATATTGATGATTTCACTGACTTGTTTAAGTTTTAACTCGGTAAGATTCATGATGTTTTAGGGAAAAAAGAACACGTAAAGCAGCAGAATGCCGTTTACAGCGGGGGTAAGTGTGTTGTTGGAGTTTTGAGTTCGGGCGGCTAAGGCGCGTGTGGGGTATACGCTGCCGGGAATTCTAGCGCAATAACCGGACTTAGCAAACTTAATTTGTCAGCGGTCCGGTTAACGTCGAATACGGTAAATTTAGAGGTTGCTATCGATGAAGGCAGCCAATTGGGATTTGGTCAGCGCGCCGACCTTGGTAGCTTCGATCTCGCCACCCTTGAATATCATCAGCGTCGGGATGCCACGCACGCCGTAATGTTGCGGAGTTTTGGGGTTCTCGTCGATGTTCAGTTTGGCCACGGTCAGCTTACCTTGGTATTCCGAGGCGATTTCGTCCAGAACCGGGGCGATCATTTTGCAAGGGCCGCACCATTCCGCCCAATAATCAACCAGAACCGGCCCGCTGGCTTTCAATACGGTATCGTTAAACTCCGCGTCCGATACATGAAGGACTAGGTCACTCACGCCAATCTCCAATAGTTTGCAAAGTCAAGACTATAGTTTCGTCCCGCTTCGATTGTCAATCGATTTCAAACGCCACGGCTTTTACGGTATTCTATCGCGTTATGAAAAAAACAATTTTGACGGAAACCCGTTTTAGCAACTTGGAGTTGTCCGACTCCATTATCAAAGGTTTGAAAGAAGCCGGATTCATCCAATGCTCGCCGATCCAGGACAGAGCCCTGCCGATTGCGCTACGCGACCGCGATGTCGCCGGCCAGGCCCAAACCGGCACCGGCAAGACCGCCACGTTTTTGTTGGCGACCTTTCAGCGTTTGATCAACGACGAAAGCGAAAAGATCAAAAACCCCAGAGCATTGATTTTGGCGCCGACCCGTGAGCTGGCAATCCAGATTCATAAGGACGCCCTGGCGCTCAGCCGCTATCTGAATCTGAAATTCGCGCTGATCTACGGCGGCACCGATTACCAGAAGCAACTCGATAAACTGAAAACCGACGTGGACATCATTATCGGCACGCCGGGGCGCATTATCGACTTTTACCGGCAAGGCGCATTCACGCTCGACAATATTCAGGTGTCGGTGATGGACGAAGCCGACCGGATGTTCGATCTGGGCTTCATCAAGGACATTCGCTTCCTGCTACGCCGGATGCCGCCGCCGGAAAAGCGTTTGAATCTGTTGTTTTCGGCCACACTGTCCTACAAAGTGACCGAACTCGCCTACGAACACATGAATAACCCGGTGATGGTCAAGATCGAGACCGAGGAAGTCACCTCCAAGGCCATCAATCAGTTCGCGTTCTGTCCGGCCAACGATCAGAAAATTCCGCTATTGCTGGGTTTGTTGAAAACCCACCAGCCGGTGCGCAGCATCGTGTTCGTCAACACCAAGCGTTGCGCCGAACAGCTCGACGATTATCTGCAAGCCAACGGCCACAAAGTAGCGATGCTGAGCGGCGACGTGCCGCAGGAAAAGCGTCAGCGCCTGCTCAACGACTTCCAGGAAAACCGGGTCACCTTGCTGATCGCCACCGATGTCGCGGCGCGCGGCTTGCATATTCCCGATGTGTCGCACGTGTTCAACTACGATCTGCCACAGGATGTCGAGGATTACGTACACCGTATCGGCCGCACCGCCCGTTTCGGCGCCAGCGGCGAAGCGATCAGCTTTATCTGCGAGGAATATGCCTACTCGATGCCCGACATCGAAGATTACATCGGCGAAAAAGTGCCGGTTAGGGCCATCGACCAGGAATTGCTGATCGAAGACGTGATCAAGCCGGAACGGCGCGAGCCGCGCGAACGCGTGCCGGCCCACGGCAAGCGGCCGCCGCGCGGCGATAAACCGGAACGCGACCGCCGGCCGCCGCGTCCGCACCGCGAGCACGGCCAGCCCGCTACAACAGCCCCGGCATCAGCGCCCGAAAATCTTCCACAGCCGGAAACTCCGTAATCTCGCGTATCGGCCGGCGGCTATCCGGCTTGCTGATCGAGACCAGATGAGCAATCCCGAACGCCGCCGCCGAACGCAACACCGCCAAACTATCGTCGACCAGCAAGGTCCGCTGCTTTTCGAAGACATGCTGATCCTGCAGTCGCCGCCAGAATCCGCATTGTTCCTTGGCCAACCCGACATCGTGCGAACTGACGATACGATCGAAAAAACGGTGCAAACAGGTCTTTTCCATTTTCAGACTCAAACTGTCGCGATGGGCGTTGGTCACCAGCAATAAGTACACGCCTCGGCCGCGCGCCGCTTCCAAAAACTCGACGACATGCGGATGCACGGCAATCAAACCCGCCAACTCCTGTTTCAAACCGGCGATATTCAAGTTCAACTCCTCGCTCCAGTAGTCCAGGCAATACCATTCCAGTTTGCCTTCCATCGCTTTAAATCGGGGCGCCAATGCCACTTTGGCAGCCTCCAGCGTTAAGCCGTGCAATTCGGCGTAGCGTAACGGCACGAATTCCTGCCAGAAATGATTATCGAAGTTCAGGTCCAGTAGCGTGCCGTCCATGTCCAATAGCACGGTATCGATTTCTCGCCAATCCAGCATCGTCTCTCAACTTTTAGTTGCGCCGGGAAGCCCCCGAGCCGGCCGCGATGTTAACTAAATCCGTCGCGCCTGACCATCTTCGCGACCTCAAGCGGACGAATTCGCCGAATTGGTCCAGACTTATAGACCGCACCCATCCGTGACGGCCCGTCGGGCCAAAATCCAATAACCAGTACTAGGAGCAACGACATGACCGGCCGTATCGAATTCAATCTGGGCTGGAACCGGCCAACATCGCGCCGCATCGAGGATGGCGACGGCCGTTGCATTTATCTGCTCGGGCGCTACTCCGGCCGATCCGGCGCCGGGCGTCCCATTGCGATTGACCTCGACAATTTCGACCAGGTTTTGGCGGAATTGGCGCCGACGGTGACGGTTACCGGCGGCCAGACTTTGCCGTTTGCCGAGCTGGACGATTTTCATCCCGACCGCTGGCTGAAACGGATAGCGCTACTCGCCGATTTGAGCGAACTGAAAACTCGCTTGAACAATCCGGCAACCGCCGAGTTGGCCGCGGCGGCAATCCGCCAGTATCTGCCGATCGCGCCGGCCGTAACCCCGCCGCCAGCGACCGCGCCGACCGGCGACGAAAGCGACGACGAAACCTTACGGCGTCTGCTCGGCCGATCCTCGGAAGCCGCGTCGGTGCCGACCGATAAGCTCACCGGCTGGTTAGACGGCTTGGTAGCGCCGCACGTCAGTCGGGCTACCCTACCGGAACACACCGCCCTGGCCGACTTGATCGACGCCGTGGTCGGCCAATATCTGCGCGGCGTCTTGCACGCCCCGGCCTTTCAGGATATGGAAGCCCTATGGCGCGCCACTCGGAACTTGGTCGGCGCCGCGGCCGAAGGCGAACATCGGCTGTTTTTGGTCGATGCCGATCCAGCGGCGTTCGACGCGGCAACCGCCGCGGCTATCGTCGAACATGCCCGCCGCCGCGAGGACGACCGTTCGTCCGTGGTGTTGATCGATCACCGCTTCGGCCTGGGCGACGCGGATCGGGCACTGCTAGCCGCTTACGCCGATCTGGCGGCGAGCCTGGACGGATGCGCGATCGGCGGCATCGCGGCAGACTGGGCCGAAGCCGCGCTGACCCGCCACGCGCCTAGCCTGGACATCGCCGCCGACCGCGTCGTACTGGCTTATCCGCGCTATTTGATGCGCTTGCCCTACGGCGCCAAACGCGATCCGCTGGAAAGTCTGGCGTTCGAGGAGTGCGCTCTACCGCCGGCGGTCGAAGAGCTACTTTGGGGCAATCCGGCGTTTTTGTGCGCGCAGGCCTTGTTAAAGGCCAACCCGGAACCGGAAGACTTGGCTTTCCCGGAGATACCGGTGTTTGCCTACAGCGAACAAGGCGAAACCGTGTTGCAGGCCGGCGCAGAAACCGTGTTGAGCGAGAGTCAAATTCAAGCCTTGCTGGCGAGCGGCATCACGCCGGTGTTGGGTTTCCGCCAGCGCCCCGGCGTCCGCCTGCCGGCCATCGTCGCGCTGGCGGACGCCGGCTAAATTCTTGCCGGCGGTCGGCGGGTCTGGGTTATAGTGACTCAAGACCTTACGCCGACCCGCAGCCATGCCGAACCGACCGAAAATTCTCAACAAGACCGTGGTCGCTCAGACCAGCCAGTTCCGCGTCGAAGCGCTGGAGCTGGAATTCAGCAACGGCGTCCGCCGCCGTTACGAACGCCTGGCGCGCGGCGGCACCGGCTGCGGCGCGGTATTGATCGTGCCGATGTTGGATATCGACACGGTGCTGTTGGTCCGGGAATACGCCGCCGGTTTGCACCGCTACGAATTGGGGCTGCCCAAGGGCAAGCTGGACGACGGCGAGGACATGCTCAGCGCCGCCAATCGGGAATTGAAGGAAGAAATCGGTTACGGCGCGGCCAGTTTACGGCATCTCCATCAGGTTTCCCTGGCGCCGGCCTATCTGGAGCACACGATAGACATCATCCTGGCCGAGCAACTTTATCCGGAAAAACTGGTCGGCGACGAGCCGGAAGAACTGCAAGTGGTACCGTGGCCGCTGGCGCGGATCGACAGCTTGCTGGCCAGCGGCGAGTGCAGCGAGGCCCGTTCGATCGCCGCGTTATACCTGGCGCGCGATCATTTGCGCCGACGCGATTGAGGCCGGCATCAGGCCTAGTCGCGGATTTTAAACAACGGCTCCAGGCCGTCGTCCACCCCGGACTGAACCGGCGCGGCCGGCGATTCCGCGATGAAAGCCTCCCAAAGCGCACGCCCCTGCCAATCGGCTTCCCCACCGGAATAAAGCAATCGGTTCAAGGCCTCGATTTCCTCGGCCAGCATCGCACTACATTGGTCGGCCAACCCGGACAGGCTGTCGGTACCGAAGCGCTGACGGCCCCATTGCAGCAAGCACTGCTTGGCGGCTTGCGGATTGTTTTCCCAGCACGCCCGCTTCAAGTTGCGTTCCAGCGACGACTCGCCGGCCGGCACCGGCTTGACGCGGTTTTCCGCCACAGCACCGGCTCGACGGCGCCATGCCCAAATTCCGGTAGCCAGCCAACCTAGCGCGCAGACGACCGTCGCCGCCCGCCAAAAGCGTAACTCGCTATCCGAGGCGACCACCGTTTCGACACGCGTCATCGGCATGGTTGCGTCCGCGCCGGTCTGGGGTTGCGAGCCGGTTGGCGCGGTCTCGCCGGCGCCGGCTTCGGCAATGATCGTCGCGGCCGGTAGCCGAGCACTCTCGATTTTGCCGGTACGGGTGTTGAACCAGGGAATTTCCAGGGGCGGCAAGGTGTAGCGGCCGGGTTTGGACGGAATCAACGCGACTTTCTCCTCGCGTAGCGCGGTCAGGCCGTCGGTCAGCTTGTCTTCCTTCAACAGCGGCTGGTCGGGATAGCTCTTAACGCCGTCGATCGCCGCCTTATCCGTCAACTCCGGCAACTGACCGACCGTGGCGCCCCGAGCGGTCAGTGTGATCGTGCGGGTCAGCGGCTCGCCAACCTTGGCGTGCCGACCGGGATCGGACCATTGCTCGCGCAATTCCAGATGCTCTGCGCTCAACCAGTTGCCCGCGAACCCGGCCGGTACCGGTAACACGTTCAATGTGACCGGCTTGGAGGTGACCCGGCGGGTTTCGGTGGTGGGCCGATTGAAGAAGCCGTTGAAACGCGGCCGGCCGCCGGCCACGACTTCGGCGTTCAGCGTCAGCGGCGCAATCGTAAACAAGCCGCTCTGCTGCGGAAAAATCGCGTATTTGCGTTCGGTCACCCAATACTCGACGCCGTTGACTTGCGTCGTGTAACTGTCGTCCTCGCCCAATTTTTCGACCAGCGCGTCCTTGATCTCCGGCTCGCCGAGGCTGGCCTGGGTAATTTGCACGCGCCGGAACAGTTTCAAGGTATAGATGACCTGCGATTGCACGTAGGGCTTTTCCGGCGTCGCCGTCACCTCCAGAAACAGATCGCCATCCTGCTGGGGATCGACGGCGGAAGCGGACACGACAATTTTCAGCGGCCGGCTACTGTCGGCGCCGAACCGGATCGGCGGAATCAACAACTCGCCGGCCTGCTTGGCCATCGCGTTCAATATCCACTGCTCATTGCGGCTGCTTTTGCCGTTGACCCAGGAGGAACTGGAACTGCGCTGCTGGTTGAGAATCTCGAAATGGTCGCGCAACGGCCCGAAGTCCGGCTCGCCGTCGGGTTCATCCTCGGCGCTGAACACGATTTGAAACGATTCGTTCATCGCCACCGGGTTGCGGCTGACCGACACCTGGATGTCGGCGGCCCGCGACAGCGTGGCGATCAGCATCAACAAAAAAAATAAGCCGGCGCGCCGGCCTAGGCGAGTCAACATCGTAGGCTTCCGGAAATTAATGCATCGAAAAAGGTTTGCGGCTGTCGCTACGGTCGTCGAACCAGCCATACAAGGCCGGCAACACCACCAGCGTCAACAGCGTCGAGCTGATCAGGCCGCCGATCACGACGATGGCCAGCGGTTTTTGGACTTCCGAACCGGGCCCGGTGGCGAATAGAAACGGCACTAGACCCAGCAAGGCCACGGTCGCCGTCATCATCACCGGCCGGAAACGTTGCTCGCAGCCCTGACGGATCGCATGCGCTTGGGTCATGCCGCTGGCGCGTAAACCGCGAATGTAGGAAATCAATACCACGCCGTTCAATACCGCGATACCCCATAGGGCGATAAAACCGACCGAGGCCGGCACCGACAAATATTCGCCGGTCGCGAACAGGGTGATGATCCCGCCGATCGACGCGAACGGCAACACCAGGATGATCAGCGCGGCAAAACGCAACGACTGGAACAGCATGAACAACAAAAAGAAAATCGCCGCGATCGTGATCGGAATGATCAACTGCAAGTGGCCCAAGGCCCGCTCCATGTTCTGGAATTGACCTCCCCACTGCAGATAATAGCCTTCCGGCAACGCGATCTTGGCCGAAATGGTTTGCTGCAACTCGGCGACGAAACCACCCAAATCCCGGTCGCGAACGTTGATGCCGACCACGATGCGGCGCTTGCCCATTTCCCGGCTGACTTGCGCCGGGCCGTCGTTCAAGCTGATCTCGGTGACGTCGCCCAGTCGGACGCGAGCGCCGTTGGGCGCGGTCAACATCAGATTGTCGATCGCGGCGATATCGTTGCGGAAATTCTCCGGCAAGCGCACCGCCGCCGAGAAGCGCCGCTCGCCTTGATATATTTCGGTGGCGACCTTGCCGGCGATCGCGGTTTCGATCACGTCGTGAATGTCGGACGCATTCAGGCCGTGACGGGCGATGGCCTGGCGATCGATCGTGATATTCAGATATTGCTGGCCTGTCATCCGTTCGACCCGAATGTCGCGGGCGCCGGCGACGCCGCCGGCCGCGACCGCGATCGCATCGGCCAGCCGTTTCAGTTCGGCCAAATCGTCGCCGAACACCTTGACCGCCACGTCGGAACGTACGCCGGTGACCATTTCGTCGACACGGTCGGATATCGGTTGCGCCATGACCACTTGCATGCCGGGCAGGTTGGCGTTCAAGGTGTCGCTCATCGCGTCGGCGATATCGTCCTGGGTCCAGCCGGCCGGCCATTCCTCGCGCGGTTTCAATGTAACGATGGGTGTCGATTCGTTCTGCGCCTGCGGATCGGCCGGACTCTCGCCGCGGCCGACGCCGCTGACCACATTTTTGACGCCGGGAATGCCCAGCACCATCTTCATCGCCTGCATTTCGACGTTGATGCTCTCTTCCAACGAAATGTTCGGCATGCGATTGATGCCCGGCACGATGGAGCCTTCCTTCATTTCCGGAATGAACGACGTACCGAGGAAGGGCAACATGAGCAGCGTCGCCCCGAAAATCGCCAGCGCGATCGCCACCACTTTAAGCCGGTTGGTCAAGGCCAGATTCAGGATACGCAGGTATTGGCGTTTGCAGAACGCAATCAAGCGCGTGTCGTGCTCGCCGTCGTGGCCTTCCAGAAAAAACGCGCACAACACCGGCGACAACGTCAACGACACAATCAGCGATACCAACAGCGCGATCGCGATCGTGTACGCCAACGGCGCGAACATCTTGCCCTCCATGCCTTGCAAGGTCATCAGCGGCAGAAATACCAGGATGATGATGCCGACCCCGAACAATACCGGCGTCGCCACTTCGTGCGTGGCGGCTTCGACGACCCTGACCCGGCTGGTGGCGCGGCCCTTGCGCTCGCCGAGCAGGCGGAACGCGTTTTCCACCACCACCACCGAACCGTCCACCATCAATCCGATCGCGATGGCCAAGCCGCCCAGCGACATCAGATTGGCGGACAAGCCGAGTTTGTTCATCGCGATAAACGTGACCAGCGGCGTTACGATCAACGTGGCGACGACAATCAAGCTGGAGCGCACGTCGCCGAGAAACAGGAACAAGACGATGACGACCAGCACGATGCCTTCCATCAACACCTTGGTGACCGTGTGCAGCGCGGCGTCCACCAAATCGCTACGGTCGTAGTACGGCACGATCTTCAGGCCGTGCGGCAACATGCCCTTGGCGTTGATTTCGGCGACGCGCGCCTTGATCCGGCCGACCACTTCCTTGGCGTTGCCGCCGCGCAGCATCATCACGACGCCGCCGACCGCCTCGGTGTAACCGTCCTTGATTACCGCGCCGACCCGGACCTCGTGGCCGATCGCGATGTCGGCGACGTCGTGCATGTGGACCGGCACGCTGTTGTCTTCCTTCAGAACAATGCCGCCGATGTCGTCGACATCGTTGATCAGACCGACGCCGCGAATCAGATATTGTTCAGCATAATGCGGCAATACGCCGCCGCCGCTGTTGGCGTTGTTGCGGGCCAGTGCGTCGAACACGTCGTTGAGCTTGATCCGGTAATGGTGCAAGCGATCCGGATTGACCAACACCTGATATTGCTTGACGTAACCGCCTTGGGAGTTGATTTCGGCGACGCCGGGAATGCCGCGCAACAAGGGCCGCACCACCCAATCCTGAGTCTCCCGACGTAACTGCAATTCATCCACGGACAAAGGCCGTTCCCCGTCGTCGTCGCGGTCCAGCGTGTATTGATAGACCTCACCCAGCCCCGTGGACACCGGACCCAACACCGGATTGACGCCGTCCGGCATTTGCTGCTTGACCTCGATCAGCCGCTCCATCACCAATTGCCTGGCGAAATACACTTCGGTACTGTCGCTGAAAATCAGCGTGATCAGCGACAAGCCGTTTTTGTTCAGCGAACGCATCTCTTCCAGGCCCGGCAAGCCGGCCATCGCGATTTCCAGCGGCACCGTCACCAAACGCTCGACTTCGTCGGGGGAACGGCCGGTGGCATCGGTGGCGATTTGCACCTGGATATTGGTTACGTCGGGAAATGCGTCCACCGACAACTTTTGCATGGCTCTGGCACCGAAGCCGATCAGCGCCACCGCCAGTACCGCCACCAAAATCCGTTGTCGCAACGCGACTTCGATCAGTCCGTTGACCATGGTTTACTCCAACGCGCTACGCAAGCGCTCGTTGTTCAGATGAAATGCGCCGTCGACGACGATATGCTCGCCGGCGTTCAGACCGGACAACAACGGCCGTTGCTGCGCCTGTTCGGCGCCCAGTTGCACCGGCCGCAGTTCGAAGCGGTCGTCGGCCAGACGCACGAATACATAATCCCGATCGGTCTCGCGGACCACAGCCCGGCTCGGCACCACCAGGGATTGGGTGTCCGGCTTACTGATTTTCAAGGTGGCCAGCATTTGCGGCTTGAACAAGCGTTCCGGATTGGCCAAGGCCATGCGCACGGTGACGGTGCGGGTATCGGGATCGACCAAATCGGCCACGTAAATCAACTTGCCGCTGACTTCCAGGCCCGGCAGGGCCGGCACCTCGGCTTGAACTTGATCGCCTTGCCTAGCCCAGTACGCCTGCTGCTCCGGGATTTCGGCCACCAACCATAAATGCGACAAGTCGGCCACCGTATACAGGCTGTCGGCCGGCTGCACGACCTGTCCAACCGCGACGTTACGCTCGATGACGACGCCGGCGATACTGGAAGTCACCGGCGAAAACGAATCGATGACCCGTTGCTGGGCCAAGCGTTTCAAATCGCCGTCGCTCATGCCCAGCACCCGCAGGCGGTCGGTCGCCGCCCGTAGATCGACTTCGGCTTCGGTCAGCACGCCGCGCCGTTCCAGCAACTCGGCTTCCGCCAGCACCCCGCTGTCGTGCAAGCGCTCGGCGCGTTGCACGGTCAGGCGTCGCAAATTGACTTGCGAGCTGGCCTTGAGATATTCGGATTGAGCTTGGCTGAGTTCGGTGCTGTTCAGCGAGGCCAAGCGCTCGCCCTTGGTGACGACTTGTCCCAGCATCGCATTGATTTCGGTGACCCGGCCGGTCACGGTGGCGCCGATCTTGGCAACCCGATGCTGGTCCAGTTCCACCCGCGCCGACAATCTCAGCGACTCGCTGACCGTGACGGGTTTGATTTCGGCGATTTTCAACAGCTTCAACAGCGCCGGCGTGGCGGTCACCGGTTGGCCGGACTCGGCCCTCGCGGCCGGGACCAAGGCCAAAGCCAACAGCGCGGCGTTCAACAGACGGGCGTAACGAGAGAAACGAGGATTGATGGGCATTGACCTATTCCTGGTAATTGATCGGGTAGCGACCCGCCATCCGGCGGTTCCACCGAGTGAGTCGGTGCCGGACTTGGGCCGGCGGTGTGTGGAGGGCATCATGGCCGCGACACCTCGGCGATCAGCACCTTATCGATGCGCGTGCCGTCGATATCGACCACTTCAAAACGCCAACGTTCGTATTCGAAGGCATCGGCGACCTTGGGCAGGTCTTCCAAATAATAAAGGATGAACCCGCCGACGGTGTGGTAATCGCCGTCGTTTTCGCCGGGCAGCGGCATATCGATGCCTGTCAGGGTTTTCATGCGTTGTATCGCCAAGCGGCCGTCGATCAGCCAGGAACCGTCCGCGCGTTGCGCCGCTTCGCTGTCCAGATTGAGCTCGGGACTGGGCAAGTCGCCGACGATGGCTTTCAACACGTCGCTCAGCGTCGCCAGGCCTTCGATGTCGCCGTATTCGTCGACGATCAGCGCCAGATCGCTACGCGTTTCGCGAAAGCGCTTCAACAACTGGGTCAGCGTCAGCGATTCCGGAACGTAGATCGGCGCGTGCAATCCGGAAACCAAATCGAAGGCGAGCCCGTTCATCGCCGCCTTCAATAGTTCGCTGCGTTGTAGGATGCCGATCACCTCGTCCAGGCCGCCCCGGCAGACGACGGCGCGCGAATACGGGCAATCGGCCAGCTTGGCGCTGGTGACGGCTAAGTCATCGGTCAGGTCGATGGCGTAGATCCGTTGACGCGGCGTCATCACCGCGCCGACTTGTTGGGCATCCAGTTGCAACACGTTGCCGACCAAGTGGCGCTCTTCGGCATGAAACACGCCGGATTCCGCGCCGATTTCCATCAACAACTTGATCTCTTCATCGGTGACGGCGGCTTCCGGGGTCCGATCGGCCCGCAGTAGTTTCAGCAATAGATTGCTGGAAGACGACAGCAACCAAACCAGCGGACTGGCCATCAGCGCGATCAGGTTCATCGGCCGCGCCAACCGCGCGGCGATGGCTTCCGGCCGCAGCAAGGCTAGGCGCTTGGGCAACAACTCACCGACGACCACCGAGAAATAGGTAATCACCGCCACCGTCGCCAACAGCGCGATCGAGTCGGCATAGTCCGCCAATAGCGGAAACTGTTGTAAATAGCCGGCGATCGGCGCGGTCAAGGCGTCCTCGCCGAGCGCGCCGTTCAAGATGCCGACGCCGGTGATGCCGACCTGCACCGTGGACAAAAACCGCGACGGTTCGTCGTGCAGTTTCAACGCCGCTTCCGCGCCGGCCCGTTTCTCGGCGGCCAGTTTGCGCAGCCTGGCCTTGCGCGCCGATACCAAGGCCATTTCCGACATCGCGAACAGGCCGTTGACGACAATTAATAACAGGATCAGTCCTATGTCCATCGTTATGGTTTCATTCCGAGCGTCGCACGATCCTAGTGACGGGAGGGCACGGCGCTCACCAACCCGGCGCGTCGCGAGGCGCCGGGTTGCGTTGACCGTACTGGTATTTGAATTTGCGCTTGAGCAGGCCGGTCGGTTCGTCCGGGATGCGTTTCAGCAACTGGGCGTTGGCCCGCTCGGTTTCGTCGCGTTCGCCGGCTTGATCCGGCTGGGCGGTCGGTTGAGTAAGCTCCCGACCCGCCTCGGTCGATTCGGGCGGCTTGGCCGGCTCGGCGGATTGCGGCGAGGCTTCTCGCGACTTTTCGCTGTTGTCGTCGCGCTGTTGATCGTCGGCTTGCGCCGATTGGGTGTCGGACTGGCGCTTCTCGTTACCCGCCGCCGGGTCCGAGGGCTGGCCTTGTTGGTCGGGACGCGGCGATTGGGTGGCATCATCCTGCTTCGACCCCGGCTGTTGCCGGTTTTGAGCGCCGGGTTGCGCTTGCGTGGAGTCTTGCTTGGAATCGGACGAATTTTCCGCTTGCTGTTGTTGGGCCAATTGCTTCTCTATCAATTCTTTGTTGTAGCGGGCATCCGCATGATCTGGCTGCAATTTCAGTGCCTGTTGATAGGCTTCCAGCGCCGCGGACAAATCGCCGGCCCGAGCCAACGCGTTCCCCCGGTTGTAATGGCCGTCGGCGCTGGTGGCCGATTTCAAGGTTTCGGCGGCTTCCCGATATTGACCCGCCCTAAATTGGGCCGCCGCGCGCCATTCCGGGTTTTCGAAACGGCTCGCCGCCGCGTCGTATTGTTCGCTGTCGAAAGCTTGCCGGCCCTGTTGATCCGGCGTGCGCCACAAACTTTGCCAGTCCAGGGCGTGGGCGTCATCCGGCCAGGCCGGCAATAGCGCCAAGGCAGCCCAAAATAACAAGCCCTTGCGAAACTGCCAGGCAGCCCAAGGCAGCAGCAGCAAAACCAACCAGGGGCCGGTTTCGTCCCATTGCTGCAACATCAATTCGGTGCCGGTCAGCGGCTCGGTAGTGTTCGGATTATTGAACAGCTTGCTCAATGCCTCGACGTCTTCATCGCCGGCGCCGACCGGTCGATACAGGCCTCGGCCGGCGTCGGCCAAGGCTTGCAGCGCGCCGGCATCGAGCTTGGCGACGACGATATTACCATCGGCGTCCTTTAGGAATCCGCCCCCGCCGACCGGAATCGGCGCGCCGTCGCCGGTGCCGATGCCCAGCACCGACAGGCGATAGCGACCCAACCATTGTTCCGCCAGCGCGGCGCTGTCGCTATCGACGCCGTCGCAGACCAGCAGGATATGGCCTTGGGCGAGGCCGGCCTGTTGCAACAATTCGGCGGCCTTGCGAATGGCGACGCCGGCGTTGGTGCCGGGACTGGGCATGATGTCGGTGGTCAACGCGGTCAATTGGCTATCGATGGTCGCGACGTCGTTGGTCAGTGGCGTCACGGTAAACGCATCGCCGCCGTAGACCAGCAACGCGGTCTGGCCGTCCTTGCGCTGCTTGAGCAGATCGGCGATTTTATAGCGAGCCTTGGCGATGCGGCTGGGTTTGATGTCGGTCGCATCCATCGATCGCGACAAATCCAACGCGATGACCAGCGCCGATTCGTTGCGGAAGGCCGGACCCGGCAAACGTTGCCAGGTTGGGCCGGCCAGCGCGACCACGGTCAGCGACACAACCGCCGCGGCCAGCGGCAAACGGTAATTCCGGCCGGTCGCCGGCTGGTCTTGCAAGATGAACGGCAGTAACTCGGCATCGCAAAACGCCCGCCATGCCCCGCGCCCCAAACGGCGCTTCCAATGCAGTCCCAGCAAGATCGCGGCCGGCAATAAAGCGTACAACCACCAGGGACGTAGAAAATGAAAGTTAGACCAATCGATCATCGCTCAAGTCTCCGTCAGCCGCGCCGCAAATAACCGGTCGCCAAGCCGGCGCTCAGTAACAGCGCCAATCCCAACGGCCAATGGTAGAGTTCCCGGCGCGGCCGGAAATATTGCTTGTCCTTTTCGACCGGTTCCAGCTGATCCAGCAGCCGGTAAATGCGATCCAGCTCTTCGGTATCGCGCGCCCGAAAATAGCGGCCACCGGTTGCCTCTGCGATCGCGGTCAGCGTCGTTTCGTCCAAGTCGGCGGACGGATTGACCCGGCGGTTGCCAAACAGGCTACGCACCACCATTTCATCGGCGCCTATGCCTATCGTGTAAATTTTCAAATGGTGTTCGGCCGCGATTTCGGCGGCTTTCAACGGCGTCAGTTCGCCGGCGGTATTGGCGCCGTCGGTCAGCAAAATCAAGACCCGGCTGTCGTCCCGCTGCTGTTCCAGGCGCTTGACGGCCAAGCCAATCGCATCGCCGATGGAGGTTTTCGGATCGTCCTCGGTAATCCCGATGAAGGCTTCGTCCAGCAAGGTCTGCACGGTTTTGCGGTCGAAGGTCAGCGGCACGTGCAAATAAGCCTGAGTGCCGAATAAGATCAATCCGAGCCGATCCCCGGCCCGGCGCCGGATGAATTCGCCCGCCACCTGCTTGATCGCGGTCAGTCGGTCGACCCGGCGTTTACCGATAAAAAAATCTTCTTCTTGCATGCTGCCGGATACGTCGACGGCCAGCATCAAATCGCGGCCGCTGATGGCCTGTTCCAAGGGTTCGCCTAGCCACAACGGCCGGGCGGCGGCCAAGATCAAACACAGCCAAGCGATTGCCGCGATGCGTAGCGCCCAAGGACTACGCGCACTGACGATGCGGGCGTCGCCGCCGCCGAACTCGTCGAGAAACGGTACTTTTAGCGCGGCCTGTCTATCCATGGGCCGGGCCGGCAACGCGATTCTGATCAGCAGCGGCAGCGGTAGCAAAACCAGCAGCCAGGGCCATTGCCATTCAATCATGAGGATTTCGCTCGTTGCTTCAGCCAGCGCTCGCACAGTGCGGCAACGGCGGCAATGTCGTCGACCGGCGCCGACGGCCGGTAAGGCCCGTCGGCCAAGCAGCGGCCTTCGCCCTCGCTGAACGGCCGGTCGGCCAGACTCGCGTCCAGATAGCGTAGCCAAGCGTCGCCGTGCAATCCGGCGACCGATGCGCGCCCATCGCGACTGATCGCCACCCGCCGCAACAGCGCCGACAGGGCGGCCAGCTTTTGGCGATCGTCCATTCCGGCATCGTCGCGAATCGCCGTCAACATCGCTTGCGCGGTTTTAACGACGGCGCGGCGGCGCGGGCGCCGGTACCACCGGAAACTCGCCCAAACTAGCGCCGGCAGCACTATTGCCAGCAGCCACCAACCCGGTGCCGGCGGCCAATAGCCGACCGGGCTAGGCAAATGTATATCCTTGAGTTGCAAGCCATCCATGATCAAGCGTCCTCGGTGTCCGGTTCGGGTTCGGCGACCAGTAGCGCGTACAGCGCATCGTGAACGGCCCGCACTTGCTCGAACCCGTTGCGAGCGACCGCGATTTCGCCGGCATCGTAGCGATGTTTTAAGTCGCTGGCCAAGCGATGACGTTCCTGGTGCAGGACCTCTATTTGGTTCAACCAGGCCTGACTGTGTTTGTTCCCTGCCTTGGCCTGTTTCAACCAACGGCCCAAATGGCATTTACGCGGATTCAATATCGGCCAATGCCGGTCGGCACCGGATTCCGCATTCAAACTGTCTCGCAGATGCTCCAGCCAGTGGCGGGTGTCGAATTTGCGGATCTCGACCAGGGCCCGATCCGGCGCCAAACCGGCATTGGCGTAATGCCGCCATTCCGAATACGGGCGGTAGGCGGCGATCCAGGCCGGCAGATCGGCGGCCGGCATCGGCCTGGCAATGGCATAGCCTTGCAGCAATTGACAACCCATCAACAACAGGACGGTACCGTGATCCGGGTTTTCGACCCCCTCGGCGATAACCCGGCGCCGGAACGCCTGACTCAACCCAATGACGCTCTCGATGATCGCATAATCGTCCGGATCGTCCAGCATGTCGCGGACGAAGCTTTGGTCGATTTTGACGGTATCCACCGACAAGTGCCGCAAATGGGTCAGCGACGAGTAACCGGTGCCGAAATCGTCGAGGGCGATGCTGATGCCCAACTCCTCGCGGCAATGCCTGACGGTACGGTTGACCGCGGTCAAATCGTCCAGCGCGGTGCTTTCCAGGATCTCCAGTTGCAGATAGGTCGAGTCGACCGCCGGATATTGGGCCAGCGTCGCCTCGATGTGCTCGTACAGACCGGGCCACAACAGATGGTAGGACGAAACGTTGACGCTGACTTCCAAGTTCAAGCCTTGCGCTTGCCAGTCGGCGAGTTGTCGGCAAGCCTCGGCGATCACCCAATTGCCGATCCGGATTTCCAGTTCGGTGGAGGCGATGGCGGGAAGAAAGCTCAGCGGCGGCACCAAGCCTTGCTCGGGATGCCGCCAGCGCAGCAAGGCCTCCGCGCCGGTCACCCGACCGGTTTGAATGTTGACCTTGGGTTGGTAGTACAGGCAAAACTGGCCGGCGCCAAACGCTTCCTCGATTTCCTTGAGGCGCAGATTGCGGTGAATGATTTGCTGGTCGCGGTTGGTATCGAACAGGCGGAAGCAGTTCTTGCCGGCCATTTTGGCCTGATACATAGCTTGGTCGGCATGGCGCAACAAGGTATCCGGGTCTGCGTCGTCCAGTGGAAACACCGTGAATCCGGTGCTGGCGCCGACCTCGACCGGCTGGTCGTCGATCAGGATGGGTTGCGAGATCGCCCGGTGGATGCGCAATATCGCTTGTTCGCATTGTTCGACCGACTCGATGCCGCCCAACAATAACGCAAATTCGTCGCCGCCGTGGCGGGACACGCTGTCTTCCTCGCGGATGCCGCCCTTGATGCGTTCGGCAATTTCGACCAACACCCGATCGCCGGCGTCGTGGCCGAACTGATCGTTGACCGGCTTGAAACCATCCAAATCCAGGAAGCAGATCGCCAGCAGCGACGGTTCGCGCTTGGCGTGGGCGATGGCCCGGTTCAGCCGGTCGGCGAACAAAATCCGGTTGGGCAGGCCGGTCAGCGGATCGTAATGGGCGATCAACTCCAGCAATTGCTGTTGCTGCTTGGCGTGGGTCACGTCCGAGAACAGGCCGATATAGTGGCTGGTATTGCCGTCGGCGTCGCACAATGCCGAGATCGTCAGATGTTCGGCATAGAGTTCGCCGTTTTTCTTCCGGTTCCACAACTCGCCGCGCCAATACGAATTGAGCCGCAGGGTTCTCCAGATGTCCGCGTAGAAATCGGTTGGGTGTTTGCCGCTTTGCAAAAACCTCGGATTTTGTCCGAGGACTTCGGTGCGGCTATAGCCGGTAATGTCGCAAAAGGTCGGATTGACATCGATGATATTGGCGTTGGCGTCGGTAATCAGGATACCTTCGTGGGCATCGCTGAACACCCTGGCCGCCAGCCGCAAATGTTCCTCGGCGCGCTTGCGTTCGGTAATGTCGCGGGTCAGGCCCAGCAGCGCGGTGATCCGCCCCTCGGCGTCGCGCATCGGCACCGAATGAGTGTCCAGCCAGCGATGGCGGCCCTTCAAGCCGATAATTTCGAATTCCAAGGTTCCCGATACGCCGGCAAACACCCGCCGACTCAAGCCTTCGAAAGCGGCGCGGTACTTGGGCACGATCAGTTCGGCCAAATCCAGCGCTTGCGCCTGTTCCAGACTCTCGGCGCCTATCATGTCCAAACCGGCCGGATTGATCTGCAACAAACGGCCGGCGGTATCCAGCAGTTTCACGCAGTCCGGCTCTGAATCGACGATGGTGCGCAACTTCACTTCCGATTCTCGGGCCTTGGCCGCGGCCGACTGCAATTCGGCGACGGCGTTTTCCAATTCGTCGGTGCGTTCCTCGATCAAGGCTTCGACGTGAGCGGTGCGGCCACTGACGATCAGTAGCAACACGTTCAGCAAACTGGCGAAGCATAAACCGCCGATCAAGGTAATCCAGGGCAGCGACGAGCCTTGCGCTGCCACGAAGCCGCTACCCGGACTGACCGTGATTTGCCAAGTTCGGTCGGCGAACGCAAAGCGATGGTGCCACTCTTTCAGAGCGTATTTGCCGGTCAGGCTGTCGATGGGTTTGGCGAACAACACCGCCAAGGTTTCCGGAGCGCCAAGATCTTCGATTTTTAAACCGAATTCGTCCAAACTCAAACCCTGGGTGACGATGTCGACCATTTTGGCCGGCAGAAGCACCGCCGATATATAGCCCTCGAATACCGGCGCATCGATGCTCGATGCTTGCTTGATCAGCGGTGCCGATACCAGTATGCCCGGCAAACCGGCGGTATCCTGAATCAAATTCAAAAGCGGCGAGGCGCTAATCTTGCCGGTTTCGCGAGCGTAATCCTTGGAGGCTTTACTAGCCGAATTGGCGCAGGAATCCAGGCCGAAGGCGGCCTGATTCCCCGGCATGGGTTCGATAAACGCAACCGGACAATATTCCGGACGTAATTCGGCCGGCGCCAGCGAGCCGTCGGGCCGGCGCTCAGTCACTCGAAACTCGCGGTAACCTTCCGCGCGCACCGATGTTTCGAAGGCGGCCAACCGTGCCGCTTTGACCAGCGGCAGCCATTCCAGGGCCTGAATCTCCGGATGGCGCAACAAGATGCCTTGGGCGAACACCGCGAACTCGCGGCGGGTCACCTCCTCGGACGCCACGAACACATCGCGCAGGGCCAGGGTATTGTCGAGTACATTGGCTGCGTACTCGGTCAACAAGCGCTCGATCTCGCCGGCACGGTTATCGAATGCCACCTGGATGCGAGCCTGCTCGGCCCGAAACACCTGAACGAAAACCAGCACCAAAGCCAACAACGCGGCCAGCAACGGCAGCGCGACGCTGATCCCGCGCGGCCGCCAGAGTTCGCGAGGCATCCCGAACCAGCACAACAACAGCGGCGTAACGACGGTAACGCCGAGACAGTCGCCTATCCACCAGTTACGCCAAGCGCTTCCCAACTGCTCGGGTGGCATGAATTGCGCGGCGGATAGCGCGGCAACGCCGACGCTCGGGGCGATCAAGCAGGCCAGCGGCGCGGTCAGCACAAAGAATCCGAGTATCGAGCGCGGGCTGTCCAATTTCGGCAGTCCGGGTTCCAGGTATTTCGCGGATAAATAGCAGGCGGCCAACACCTGCAAGGTGCTGCCGCCGCCTATCACCAACGCGGTCAGCGCCGAAACCAGCGAATAGTGTTCGGTAAAGTCGGCGATCGCCAGAAACTGGGTCGCGGTCGCGCCTAACCAGACGCCGGGCCACAAGCGGCGGCCCCAGATCAGCAACGCGGCCAGCGCGATACCCGCCGGCGGCCACAGCGGACTGGCATAGCCCGGCGGAATCACGATATTCAAGCCGGCCCAGCCGCTGGCGAACATCGCGGCGGCCAACCAAAACATGGCTTTGATGCCGGCGGGCGGCAGGCTTCGGCTTTCGCGGCCGACCTGGCCGAACCCATTGTCTACGATGTTAAACATCGGCGGCATCGCGTTCATGCCCGGCCTCCGGGTGCGGGCAAGGTCGGTCCCAAGGCCTGCCGCGGAAGCTGCTGAGTACTGCATTGCAGCCACGACAAGCGCAATTGCTTGCTCAAGCGCTGCAGCAAGGTTTGGCGTTGCTCGAAACGTTGGCGATGCGCCTCAGCTTGCCGACGGTCGGCGGCGTCGACGATCAGTTCGCGCCAACGGTCCACCAGTCGGAATCTGCCGCTCGCCGGCAAGGCAAGCTCGAACGGATCGAAAATTTGCACCAATACGATGTCGCAGTGGCGAGCCAGATAAGCCAAATGATTTTCGGCGGCGGCGTTCAGTCCGCGAAAATCGCTGAGGATATAGACCCGACTGCCGGGGCGGGCGTGGTGCAGCAAACGCGCCAACGGCTGGTCCAAACCGGTCACCGGGTCGCCGGCAAAATCCGGCCGAACCAGCGCGTTCAGGAAACGCAACACGGCGGCCTTGCCGTTTTGCGGCTTGAATTCCTGGCAGCCGTGTTCGGCGAAAATCTGCCCGCCGATCCGGTCGCCCTGATGCCAGGCGGCCCAAGCCAGCAGCGCCGCTAGTCTGGCGGCCTGTACCGCCTTGAATACGCCTCGAGTCGCGAATTGCATGCTGGCGCGATAATCGACGGCAATAAACATCGGCCGCTCGCGCTCTTCGCGATAGATTTTGCTGTGCGGTTTGTCGGTGCGGGCGGTCACCCGCCAATCGATGCGGCGCACGTCGTCGCCGGGTTGGTACAAACGGGTTTCATCGAAGGCCATGCCGCGCCCCTTGAAGCGCGACAGATAATGTCCGCCCTGGCTGGCGCGAATCGTGCCGCTGCCCAGTTTCAACGCGGCGGCCGGTTTGGCCAAATCGAGCAGCGTCTTTAAGTCGACCGCGATGCGTTCGTTGCCGGCGATTTGGAACTGGTTCATCAGGGTACCGCGATACGGGCGATCAACTCTTTGATGACGTGGTCCGGACTGATGCCTTCCGCTTCCGCTTCGTAGGACAGAATCAAACGATGGCGCAGCACGTCGTAGGCCAGGTCCTGGATGTCGCCGGGATCGACGAAATCGCGCTGTTGCAGCCAGGCCTTGGCCCGGGCGCACCGGTCCAACGCGATGCTGGCGCGCGGGCTGGCGCCGTATTGTATCCAGCCGACCAAGTCCTGGCCGTACGCGCCCGGATTGCGGGTTGCCAGCACGATTTGCAGCAAATACTGCTCCAGACTTTCAGCCATGTACAAATCCAGCACCTCGGCGCGCGCCGCGAACAAAGTTTGTTGGCCGACCTTGGTCGGCGCCGCGGTCTTATGCGCCAGCTCGCCGCGCGCCTCGGCTCGGGCCAGGTGCAGAATCGCCTGCTCGTGACTCGGGCTGGGATAATCGATTTTGACGTGCAGCAGGAAACGGTCGAGCTGGGCTTCCGGCAACGGGTAGGTGCCTTCTTGTTCGATCGGGTTTTGGGTGGCCATGACCATGAACAAGGGCGGTAGCGGGTAGGTGGCCTTGCCGACCGTGATCTGGCGTTCCGCCATCGCTTCCAAAAGCGCCGCCTGCACCTTGGCCGGCGCCCGATTGATTTCGTCTGCCAATATCAGGTTGTGAAACAGCGGACCTTTTTGAAATTCGAAGCTACCTTGTTGCGGACGGTAAATTTCGGTGCCGGTCAAATCGGCCGGCAGCAGGTCTGGCGTGAATTGCACCCGATGGAAATCGGCTTCCAGACCCTGACCCAACACATTGATGGCACGGGTTTTAGCCAATCCCGGCGCGCCCTCGACCAGCAAGTGGCCGTCGGCCAGCAGCGCGATCAGCATCCGCTCCACCAGAACGGCCTGACCGATGATTTGGGTGTTGATGTGGGCTTGCAGTTGTTGGAGGGCGGCTTGGCTGGTACTGAGACTGGTCTCGGTCATGTCGAATAAAATCCTGGTTTAAAGCAAGGTTGTGACAGATGGCGGCCCGGAAAGTTTAATTGCGCCGCTGTTGGTCTTTCCATTCCCGATGGGCGATCATGATGTCGACGACTTGGCGGGGATCGTCGGTGATCGTGATCAACGACAGGTCCTCCTCGGAAATCGTACCGTATTCCAGCATCTTGCATTTCATCCAATCCACCAATCCGTTCCAGAAATCGCCGCCGAACAAGACCAGCGGCAACGGATAGATCTTGTGAGTTTGCATCAGCGTCAACGCTTCGAAGAACTCGTCCAACGTACCGAAACCGCCGGGCATGCACACGTAACCCATCGAATAGCGGACGAACATGACCTTGCGGACGAAAAAATAGCGAAAATTCAGCGACAGGCTTTGGTAGGGGTTGGGCTTTTGCTCCATAGGCAACTCGATGTTCAGACCGATGGAAGTCTGGCCCTGGGCCAGCGCACCCTTGTTGGCGGCTTCCATGATGCCCGGCCCGCCGCCGCTGATGATCGCGAAACCCTGTTGGCTGAGCAGCTCGGCCAATTCGACGGTCTTTTGGTAATAAAAGTGTTCCGGCTCCAGCCGCGCCGAGCCGAAAATGGAAACCGCGTCGCACAGATCCGACAGTTCGTCGAAGCCTTCGGTGAATTCGCTAATGATCCGGAAAATGCGCCAAGACTGATCGCCTTTCAAGTCGTCGATGATGCTCGGCGAGCTATTCCTGTTTTTGATACAAACCATGGGTATTCCTGAAAGATGCCGCGTGGCGGCGCAAAATGGGGTTAGCGGAGGCGAGCTAGCATCATCCGGGTGGCAATCGATACGCCAATCTACCGCCGAGCAGGGTGTGCGTGACCCGGCCGGTCAAGGTTTGTCCCCAATAGGGCGTATTGCAACCGGCGCTCAGCCATTGGCCACGTTCGACCCGCCAAAGGTACTCGGGATCGAACACGCAAACGTCGGCGGGGCGCCCCGGCGTCAGCGAGCCGGCGTTCAGGCTCAATATACCCGCCGGCTTCTCGGTGAGACTGGCGATGGCGCGCGCCAGACTCAAGCCATGTTGGCGGGCGTAGGCCAAGGTCAACGGCAGCAGCGTCTCCAACGCGGCGACGCCGGGCTCGGTTTCCGGAAACGCGCCGAGTTTGGCGTCCAGGTCGTGGGGCTGATGGTCGGAACAAATCGCGTCTAGCGTACCGTTGGCGAGACCGTCGCGCAGATATTGGCGGTCGATATCGTTGCGTAGCGGCGGAATCACGTGGTAATTGCTGTCGAACGGCGTAATGTCGTTCTCGGTTAGGTGCAGTTGGTGTACCGCGACGTCGGCGGTGACGTTCAGCCCGTATTTTTTCGCCTGCTGAATTTTAATCACGGATTGCCGGCAGCTGACTTGACTGATATGCACGCGGCAACCGGTCAGCTCGGCGAGTTCCAGGCACTGGGCCAACGCAATCGACTCGGCCGCTTCCGGAATGCCCGGCAGACCGTAACGGCTGGCAACCGCGCCTTCATGGGCGCACCCCTTGCCGCTCAGCGAGGCTTCGTTGGCGCGATACATCAACAGCAGACCGTGACTGCCGGCGTATTCCATGGCCCGGCGCAGGATCAACAGGTTGGCGAGCGGCGCGCTGGCGTTGCCGACCGCGATGCAGCCGGCCTGTTTCAGTGCGAACATCGTGCTCAGTTCGCTGCCCGCCAGGCGTTGCGTCAAGGCGGCGACCGGGTGGATTTGCGGGTATTCGGCTTTTTCGGCCTTGTCCTTGATGAATTCGACGACGGCCGGCGTATCGATGACCGGTTGGGTATCCGGCGGCAGGCACAACGAGGTGACGCCGGCGGCCAGCGCGGCGCGCGATTCGCCGAGGATATTGCCTTTTTGGGTTTGGCCCGGCTCGCGCAGCCGCACGCTCATATCGACGAAGCCGGGACAAACGATTTGGTTGGCGGCGTCGATAATTTGATCCGCACTGAAGTCGTCGCCGACTAAACCGACGATTTTACCGTCGGCGATCGCCAGATCGGCTTGGGCGTCGATTCGATTGGCCGGGTCGATCACCCGACCGTTCTTGATCAATAGTTTGCTCACGCCGTTCCTCCCTGACCGGACATCGTCATCGACATAATCGCCATTCTCACCGAAATACCGTTACTAACCTGTTGCAGAATCACCGACTGGGGACCGTCGGCGACGCTGGAGGCAATCTCCACGCCGCGATTGATCGGGCCGGGATGCATCACGACGGCATCCGGCTTGGCGCGTTGCAGCCTGGCCTCGGTCAAACCGAAGCAGCGAAAAAATTCGCTTTCGCTCGGCAAAAAGGCCGAATTCATCCGCTCTTTTTGCAATCTGAGCATGATGACCACATCGACATCGCTCAAACCTTCGTCCATGTCGTGTACGGCGACGACGCCCATGCTGGCGACCTGAGCCGGCAACAAGGTTTTTGGGGCGATGACCCTGACTTCGGCAACACCCAAGGTATTCAGCGCGACGATTTGCGAGCGGGCTACCCGCGAATGCAGAATGTCGCCGACGATGGCGACTTTCAGGCCCTCGAAACGCTGTTTATATTGGCGGATCGTGTACATATCCAGCATCGCCTGGGTCGGATGGGCATGTTGACCGTCGCCGGCATTAATCACGCTGATATGCGGCGCGACATGCTGCGCGATGAAATGCGCGGCGCCGCTCAATGCGTGACGGACCACGAACATGTCGACGTGCATTGCTTCCAGGTTATGTATCGTGTCCAGCAGGCTTTCGCCCTTGGCCGTTGACGAAGTGGCGATGTTCATATTCATCACGTCGGCCGACAGCCGGGCGGCGGCCAGTTCGAACGTGGCGCGAGTACGAGTACTGTTTTCGAAAAACAGATTGACGATGGTTTTGCCGCGTAGCAGCGGCACTTTTTTGACTTGATGCTCCGACATGCCGGCGAAGGATTCGGCGGTGTCGAGGATCTCGGTCAACAGTTCGCGGCTCAGACCTTCAATGGATAGAAAATGCTTGAGCTTACCCTGCTCGTTGAGCTGCAAATGCTTGGTCATGCAGGTACTCCGCTAGGGGTTTGAATTTCGATGCCCAAGGGTTCCGGGCCGGTCAGTTTGATGCGCTGATTGCCGGACAAATCGATGCGGATGCCCCGGCAATCCGGTTGCAGCGGTATCTGCCGACCGTCGCGTTCTATCAACACTGCCAACACCACTTGGTTGGGCCGGCCGTAGTCGAAAATTTCGTTCAGCGCGGCCCGCGCGGTGCGACCGGTATAGAACACGTCGTCGATCAAAATAATGTCGCGGCCTTCCAGATGCGGCGGCAATTGGCTGGTTTTGATCTTGGGATGCATGCCGATTTGCGAAAAATCGTCTCGGTAAAAGGTGATGTCCAACAAGCCCAACGGCTCGCTGCCGCCCAAGCGGCGATGCATGTGATTGGCGACCCAGGCGCCGCCGCTATGAATCCCGATCAGCAGCGGGTTGTGCAGCTTGCGTTCGGCGATTTGCTGGCGTATCGCCAACTCCAGCGCGTCGAGTAATACATCAATGTTTAAAGTAGCGGTTGACATGGCGGTTGGCGGTTGGATTGTAATTATTATAGGAAAAACCAGCGAAGAAAAAACCGGGCCGAAGCGGCCTCGACTAGCGGTCGAACCAGCTCTGCAGAATGATTTGAGCGGCCAATTGGTCCTGCACGGCCCATAGTTTAGCAGCGCTGACATGCAGATCGTCGTACAGCATTTGCTTGGCGGCGAACGTGGTCAGGGTTTCGTCGATCTGATGCACCGGCAGTTGGTAGCGGCCGTGCAATTGCCGGCAAAATTTCCGCATACGGGGGGTGATGACGTTGTCGCTGCCGTCTTGTTGCCGGGAAATGCCGACCACCAGGCCGACCGGTTGCCATTCGACAATCAATTTGCCGATGGCTTGCCAGTCCGGCACTTGCTGAATCGAGCGCAACGTGGCCAGCGGACTGGCGATGCCGGTGTCGGCATGGCCGACCGAGACGCCGATTTTCTTGTTGCCGAAATCGAAACCCAGATACGTGTCGCTACTCAGTTTGGCGGCCAAGGGGTCGCGGTTAACCATGGCCGGCCGGCGTGGTCAGGCGATTGATGTCGATGCCAAGTTGGCTGGCGGCGGCATTCCAGCGCTGGCTGATCGGCGTGTGATACAGGATCGTTTCGCCGGACGGGGTATTCAGCCAAGCGTTTTCGACGATCTCTTTTTCCAGTTGGCCGCTACCCCAGCCGGCGTAACCGAGAGCGATCAGATAATCCCTAGGCCCCTTGCCCTTGGCAATGGCTTCGAGGATGTCGCGCGAGCTGGTTAACGTAATGTTTTCAGCGGTCGGAATGCTGGAATCCCAGTGCTGTTCGCAAAAACCGTGGATGACGAAGCCGCGTTCCTGCTGCACCGGTCCGCCGGCGAAGACCGGCGTTTCCAGCACGTCGTTCAGGTCGCAATCGATGCCCATTTGTTCGAAGATGTCGCGCAATTTCATACCGGTCGGTCGATTGATGACGATACCCAGCGCGCCTTCGTCGTTATGCTGGCATAGGTAGGTCACGGTATGAAAAAAGTGCGGATCGGCCAAACTGGGCATGGCGATCAGAAATTGGTTATTCAGATAAGTCGCGTCTGTCATGGGAATACTGTTGGGCTAGCGGGCGGTCATCCCGGTTTCGTCTGAAAATTTCCAGACTCTGGTTATTACCAAAACGTTCACTTCGCGCATCAATTCCTCGGGCAATTCGGCAAACGGCGCGCTCATCTTGACAATCCGCTTGGCGGCATCGTCCAAGGCCGGGTTGCCGGAAGACCGGACGATGCGCATGCTGTAAATACTGCCGTCGGCGTTGATGCCGACATCCATGGTCAGCATTTGCTGGGAGCCGGCTTTACGCGCAGCCTCAGGATAATTCAGATTGCCGGTACGCTCAACCTTGTCCTCCCAATCCTTGACGTATTGCGCCGCCAAATATTTATGCGTGCTGATGGCGTTGACGGACTTGATCTTGGTGTTTTCGGCGCTGAGCTGGCTGGCCCGGATACGTTCGCCAAGTTGGGCGATCTGCTGTTGCAAGGCTTCGGCCGACAATTTCGGTTTGTCTTCGAGCGGCTCGGCCACCTGTTCCGGTTCGACCGGCTGCTCGGGGCGCGATTCGACCTTGACCGGCGCTTGCGCCTGGGTCAGGACTTTTTGCACGACGGGTTTGGGAGACGGTGCCGACGGCACGGGCGCGGCTTTAGGCCGCGGCTGACTTTCGGTTTGTTCCGCTCTCGGTAGAGTTTGCGGAATCGTCGCCGGCTTGCGGGTTTCGCGGCCTGCGCCGATCTGGTGATCGGCGGCCAAGTATTTGGCTTCCTTGGGCGCCTGCTTGGCCGGCGCGTGCGAGACCGTGATTTCGATCGATTTGTCGGCCTTGGGCGGATGCGGCGCGGTGAAATTGACGCCGAGCAGGACCGCGACATGAATGATCGCCGCGACGAATAGCGCGGTGAGCAGCGTGTCGCTTTGCGATAACGGCGTTGGCGTCAATGGCGGTGCGGACATTTTAGGCGGATACCTTGGCGGCGATATGGTCCATCAACTGGGCGCTGATGTTGATGCCGAATTGCTTGTCCAATTCCTGAACGCAGGTCGGGCTGGTAACGTTGACTTCGGTCAGATAGTCGCCGATCACGTCCAGACCGACAAAAATCAGACCTTTTTCGCGCAACACCGGGCCGACTTGCTCGGCGATCCAGCGATCCCTGGCGCTCAATTCGCGTCCTTCGCCGCGGCCGCCGGCCGCCAGATTGCCCCGGCTTTCGCCGCTGGCCGGGATGCGGGCCAAGCAATAAGGCACCGGCTCGCCGTTGACCATCAAGATGCGTTTGTCGCCGTCCCTGACCTCCGGCAGGTATTTTTGCGCCATGATGAAGCGGCTGCCGTGGTCGGTCATCGTTTCCAGAATCACGCTCAGGTTGGGATCGCCTTCGCGGACGTAGAAAATCGACGCGCCGCCCATGCCGTCCAGCGGCTTCAGAATGATTTCGCGGTGCTCCGCCAGGAATTCGCGGATGCGTTGCCGTTCGCGAGCCACCAAGGTGTCGGTGCAGCATTGCGGGAACCAGGCCGTGTACATTTTTTCGTTGGCGTCGCGTAGCGATTGCGGCTTATTGACCACGTAAACGCCCTGACGCTCGGCCTGTTCCAACATGTAGGTCGCGTAGATGTATTCCTGATTGAACGGCGGGTCCTTGCGCATGATAATCGCATCGAGATCGGCCAATTCAATGCGTTGTTCGCCGGTAAACTCAAACCATCCGTTCGGATTGCGCTCCACCCTCAGCAGCCGGCTGCGGGCATAAGCATGGCCGTTGCTGAGGTAAAGATCGGCGAGCTCCAGATAATGCAATTCCCAGCCTCGCGCCTGGGCCTCCAACAGCATGGCGAAACTGGTGTCTTTCTTGATGTTGATTTGGTCTATGGGGTCCATGACCATGCCGAGTTTGATAGCCATTGCTGTCCTTTCGCGGGGAAAACCGGAGAAAATAAGTCCGATTCTATCAAATTTATTTTCCGGGCTGTGGTTTACCGGCTTAAGTTTTTTTGATATAAAGCGCGGCTATTTTGAATTAAAAGCTCGCACTGAGGTAGTCATGTCCAGAGTATGCCAAGTAACAGGTAAAAACCCGCTGAGCGGCAATAACGTGTCGCACGCAATGAACCACACCAAAAGACGTTTTCTGCCCAATCTGCATTACCACAGATTTTGGGTCGAGAGCGAAAACCGTTGGGTCCGCTTGAGAGTGTCGCCGAAAGGCATGCGCATCATCGATAAAAACGGCATAGACTCAGTGTTGGCCGACATCCGCAAACGCGGCGAAAAAGTTTAAGGAGACTGACCATGCGCGACAAAATCAAATTGGTATCCAGCGAAGGCACCGGCCATTTCTATACCACCACCAAAAACAAAAAAACCATGCCCGAAAAAATGGAGATCAAAAAATACGATCCCGTCGTTCGCAAGCATGTGATGTACAAAGAAGCCAAAATCAAATAAAGGCTTTCCGTCCGCTGGATTGGGCCGGATGCCATCGCATCGCCGGCCCGGCTAGCGCGGTTTTTTCAATTCGGCCAGTTCGGCCTTCAACGCTTCAGTGTATTTGGCGAGTGCCAGATACTTCATCTCCAAAGCCTTTTTCTCGGCATCCAAAATATTGTATTTGGTCTTCAGTTGCTGCAACAAGCGGCGCATGCGGACCGTATCGTCTTGCAGCGACGACGATTCGGCGAACGATGCCTGGGTCGTCGCCGGCAAACTGCTGACCGGTTGCGGTTCGCTACCGGTGGTGTCGATGAAGTTGCTGGTTTCGACGCCGTCGTCGATCGGAAACGACGAGGCCGTTTTCAATTGACCGGGATCGATCTGGTCTAAACCGCCGTTCAGGATCAAAGCGTTGAATTTGTGCCGGAGCAGGATGAACGCGGCGGTGGCGCTCATGCGGCCGCTTTGGCAAACCACCACGATGGGGTGTTGACGATTCAAGGTCTTGATCTGCATCCGCAACGAGTAAAACGGCACGTTGATACTGAGCGGCAAATGACCTCGGCGATATTCGTCCGGCTCGCGCACGTCGATCAAATCGGCGCCCTTGGCCACCAGATCCTGCATCTCGTAATAATCGACGTACTTCAACGTGGGCGTCTTGATCAGCGTGATGAAGGCTTCCTTGGCCAGGCGCAACAACGACACCTCGGTCAGCGCGGTGATCGAAACGTTACGAGGCTCGCCGGAAATCAGCGCATCCTCGCCGAAGGTATCCTGATTGCCCAACTGCGCCAATTTAATGTCCTTGGCGTTGGGCGCCGGCTTGCGGCTGACCAGACATTGGCCTTTCTTGACGATGTAGTAATAGTCGCCGACATCGCCTTGCCTGACAATGACGTCGCCGGGATTGAAGCGGACCTCCTGCAAACCCATCAAAATTTTTTGCAAATTGGCGGGAGGCAACGCGCGAAATACCGGGGACTTCAACAACGTCGTCATCCAATCGTCGTTTTCCTCGACATCGTCAACTATCATATAACTCTCGGTTTCTTCGTACGGCGGCTCTTGCGCGGCCCTGATCATATCAGCACTCAAGCGTAAAAATCGAATCCTGCTATCCGCGAGCGCATTGACTTTTCGTGGGATCTGGTGCGCTAGCGCGAAGCGGGCCGACGTGCCGCCGGCCTTGATGGTTTCTATCGTCAACTCGTCAGTCTGCAGTGTGACGCTGCCGTCGATCAAATAAATCAGATCGTTACGATCCTCGCCGTAGCGAAACAAATAATCGCCCACTTCGGCCTGTTCGATCTCGACCAGCCCGCACAACTCCTCGAACTTGTTGAACGGCAGCGTCGACAGCGGTATCAGTTGCCGGATGACCCGGCCTTCGGCGGAATGGATATCGACAGCCACGGGTCAGTTGCGGATAAAAAGTGGTGGGATTGCGTCGGATGCACTTGAATTATGATAGAACATTATTACTTATAGGCTTGTAGAAACATTTCGTCATCCAGCTTGTCCATGCTGGCATTTTTAACCGCCTAAAACCCGAAACCATGATGAAGATTACCCGATTGTTACTGATTATAGCGATAGGTCTCCAAAGCACCGGGGGCATGGCCGCGCTGCCTGGCCAAGTGGATGGCAGTCCGCTGCCGTCGTTGGCGCCGATGCTGGAACAAAGCATGCCCGCCGTGGTGAACATTTCCACCTCCACCAATGTGCGGATGCAGGAAAATCCGTTGATGAACGATCCGGTGTTTCGGCGCTTCTTCAACATACCTAACAATCCGCGCCAGCAACAAAAAAACAGTCTCGGTTCCGGCGTCATCGTCGATAAGGATCAAGGTTACGTGCTGACCAATAACCACGTCATCGACAAAGCCGACAAGATCACCGTGACCTTGGCGGACGGCCGGCAATTGAACGCCAAACTGCTCGGCGCCGATCCGGAAGCCGACGTGGCGGTTATTCAAATTCCGGCCGACAATCTGACCGCGTTGAAAGTCGCCGACTCCGGCCAACTCAAGGTCGGCGACTTCGTCGTGGCGATCGGCAACCCGTTCGGCCTCGGCCAAACCGTGACCTCCGGCATCGTCAGCGCCTTGGGCCGCTCCAATTTGGGTATCGAAGGTTACGAAGATTTCATTCAAACCGACGCCTCGATCAACCCCGGCAACTCCGGTGGCGCGCTAGTCAATCTGCGCGGCGAATTCGTCGGCATGAACACCGCGATTCTGGCGCCCAGCGGCGGTAACGTCGGTATCGGTTTTGCGATCCCGTCCAACATGGCGATGCGTTTAATGGAGTCGTTGGTCCAGCATGGCGAAGTCCGCCGCGGCCTGCTCGGCGTGACCACTCAGGATTTGACGCCGGATCTGATCAAGGCCTTTTCGTTGAAAAGCCAGCACGGCGCCGTGGTCAGCCGGGTCGAAGCCGGTTCGCCGGCCGAGAAAGCCGGCCTGGAACCCGGCGACATCATCGTCGGCATCAACGGTCAGGACGTCAAGGGCGGCAGTGCCCAAATCCGCAATGCCGTCGGCTTGCTGCAAATCGGCGATACCGCCAATCTGGACGTCGTGCGCGGCGAAGAGCGGATGAATCTGCAAGCCACGATAGGCAAACCCAAGCGTCCGCAATTGGCCGGCGACAAACTGCACCCCACGCTGAGCGGCGCGGCGCTGGGCGTGACGCCCAAGGATCAGGTCGAAGGCGTGTTGATCGAGAAGGTCGAGCAAAACTCCAAGGCCTGGAAAACCGGCTTACGCCCCGGCGACATCATTGTCACCGCCAACCGCTACCGGGTGCGCAATCTCGATGAAATAAAACAGGTGGTTAATCCGAATGCCCCGCTGCTGGTCAATCTGCAACGCGGCGGAGAAGCGTTTTTCGTAGTACTGCAATAAATTGAAAAAAGCCGGGGTAAACTGGATTGCCCCGGCTTTCATCGAGCTACTTCGCACTATTCGGAAAATAGAACGACACGATTAACGTAATTAACGGCAAAGCACCGATCTTTATCAGCTCAAAAATATCCGCCAACGCTTTGTTGTCGGGATAACTGGCGTATCCAACGAATACCCCAATACAAATCGCCGCCATGCCCATTAACACCTGGCGGGCCAATTTTAGCCTATCGCTCTCGTCGAGTCCGACTTGGCTATCGCTCCGAAAAGCATCGTTGATATCAACGTCCCGGGATTGCGGCTTTTCAGCCATCAGACCCCCACAATTCTGCCGATGGCTTGCAATTCATGACTGTCGGCATTTTCGCGCACGATACCCAATGAATTGCCCTTGGATTTCTCCTGCTCGGCAACAGCCAGCAACGCGAAAGCCCGGCGCATGGCTTCGGCTTTGCTGATGCCTTCCTTGCGCGAAATTTCGGTGAGTTTTTGGTCGATCTCGGCGGAAAGATCTATCGTAAAGCGTGGCATGTCAATGCTCCTAAAAGTGAAACCGTCGACACAAAAGACTACTGCGAAATTACTGTAAATACAATGCAAATCAACTCAGCATCGCCTTCAAATTGGCCAAATTGGCCTTGCCGCGCTGTTTGCTTTCTTCCGGTGCCAACTGTTTCTTGTTGGCCCACTCCAAATCCTCTTCCGGCAATTCCGCCAAAAACCGGCTGGGTTCGCATTCGGCCATTTCGCCGTAGCGCTTGCGATGGGTGCAATAACTGAAGGTTAAGGTCCGTTGGGCGCGGGTGATACCCACGTAGGCCAGCCGGCGTTCTTCCTCGATGTTGTCGGTCTCGATGCTGTTTTGATGCGGCAGCAGGTTTTCTTCCATGCCGATCATGAACACATGCGGAAACTCCAGACCCTTGGCGGCGTGCAGCGTCATCAGACTGACTTGATCGCCGGCCTGCTCTTCCTGGTTGCGGTCTAGGATGTCCAGCAACATCACCTTGGCGATGACTTCGGCCAGCGACTTCCCGGCGCCCGCCGCATGCGTCGCGCTAGCTCCGGCATCCCCGTCGCCGTTAGCTCCGTCTTTTACGGCGATGCGCTCCAGCCATTCGACCAGTTCCAGCACGTTTTTCATGCGCCGTTCGGCCGCCGCCGGCGTTTTGCTGTTTTCCTGCAACCAGGATTGGTAATGAATCTGGTCGATCAGACGGTGGATGGTCTTGAAGGTGTCGCCGGTTTCGACCTCGCGGGCAGTGTCGGTAATCAGCTCGCAAAACTTGTGCAAACGTTGCGTCGATTTTTCCGAGATGCGCTGTTGCAAGCCGAACTCGCCGCAGGCGTCGAACAGACTGATATGCCGTTCGTTGGCGTAAGCGCCGAGTTTTTCCAGCGTGGTCGGGCCGATCTCGCGGCGTGGGGTGTTGATCACCCGCAAAAATGCCGCGTCGTCACCGGGATTGACCAACAAGCGCAGATAGGCCAACACGTCCTTGATCTCGGCGTGAGAAAAAAACGAGGCGCTACCGCTGATGAAGTAGGGCACGTTGTTCTCGCGTAATTCCTTCTCGAACAACCGCGACTGATGATTACCGCGATACAGAATCGCGTAATCGCCGTACGAGCCGCCGGTCTTGAAGCGGTGGTGGACGATTTCGGCGACGATCTGCTTGGCCTCGGCAATGTCGTTTTTATGGCTCAGCACTCGCAGCGGGTCGCCGAAACCCAGCTCGCTCCATAATTTCTTTTCGAAGGTATGCGGATTGTTGGCGATCAGGTGGTTGGCGACTTTCAAGATTCGCCCGGCCGAGCGGTAGTTTTGCTCCAGCTTGATGACCTGCAAGCGACCGTAATCCTTCTGCAGCTGGCTTAAGTTCTCAGGTTGCGCCCCGCGCCAGGCGTAAATCGACTGGTCGTCGTCGCCGACCACGGTAAAGCGACCCAGGTTGCCGGCCAACAGTTTGACCAACTGGTACTGAGTGATGTTAGTGTCCTGGTACTCGTCCACCAGCAAATAACGAATCCGGTTCTGCCATTTTTCCAGCACCGCCGCATGCTGTTGAAACAGCAACACCGGTAACAGAATCAGGTCGTCGAAATCCACCGCGTTGTAGGCTTTCAGGCTGCGGGTGTAGGCCTCGTAAAGCCTGGCCGGCGCGTGGAGCGCCGCGTCCGGTAAATGCAAGGCCTGCTTGGGCGTAACGAAGGCGTTCTTCCATTGGCCGATCTGCCAGTTGTATTCATCGATCTGATCCTCTTCGCAATCCTTGATGCCGTGGCTGACTAGATTTTTCAACAAGCTCAGCCGGTCTTGCTCGTCGAACAGACTGATACTGGATTTGTACTCCAGCGTCTTGTACTCGGCGCGCAGTATGTCCAAACCCAACGAGTGGAAGGTCGAGACTCTGAGGCCCCGGCTTTGCTTGTCGTCCAACAGTTTAGACACCCGGCTCTTCATCTCCCGCGCCGCCTTGTTGGTGAAGGTCACCGCCGCGATATGCCGGGCCTGCATGCCCTGCTGCACCAGATAGGCGATTTTCTCGGTAATCACCCGCGTCTTGCCGCTGCCGGCACCGGCCAACACCAGCAGCGGATGATCGATGGTTTTGACGGCGGCGAGTTGTTGCGGATTGAGTTTGGGGGACACGGACGGCGAATACAGCGAAACAACGAAGCGCTTATTATCTCAGGCCGAGGTGGTTTGTGCCGAGAGCATTTGGGGCGCGGCATTACAAGAACCCCCTGTAAAAAGGAAAGCAGGAAGTTGCCTGCTATTTTAGTTTTTCCGTAGAATTGAACGCCTATCGAGCTTCCCGCCATTTGCAGCACCGTCATTTGGTCTGCTCCCTTAATTGCGATGATTTGCCGAGGTGATTCATGTCCGCCGTGGTTAAACAAACTCACTACACCGCCGAAGAATACTTAAGCCTGGAACGCAGCGCCGCGATTAAAAGCGAATTCCACGACGGGCAAATCCATGCCATGACCGGTGCCAGCCGCGAGCATAATTTGATAACCATCAATATCGCTGGAGAGTTACGAAGACAACTGAAAAACCGCCCCTGCGAAGCCTACGTCAACGACATGCGGGTCAAGGCCGCCAAGGCCCGCAGCTATCATTACCCGGATGTCGCCGTGGTTTGCGGCAAACCGGAGTTCGAAGACACCCAGTTGGATACCTTGCTCAATCCCACGCTGCTGATCGAAGTGTTATCACCGTCCACCGAGGCCTACGACCGCGGTGCAAAGTTTGCCGATTATCGAAAAATCGCCAGTTTGCGCGAATATCTGCTGGTTATCCAGGATCAGCCCGGCATCGAGCGCTATCTGCGCCAAGGCGAAGTCTGGATATTGAGCGAATCGCTGGGATTGGACGCGAACGTGCCCCTTGAAAGCATCGACTGCCAACTCAGCTTGCGCGAGGTTTATGACAAGGTATGCGAGGACGGCGAAAATCAGGTGGGTTAAGCTAGTCGTGTTTCAGCAGCGGTGCTAGCGCCATCGGTTACTATCATGCGGAGAAACGCCTGTCGGATTACGCGGGTTTTGCAAGACCTGGCGCCGATGAATTTCTGCTGGCTTGTTGCTCGGTTTGGTGCTTATTTAATTAAATCCAGCGGACTGGTCACGCCTTTACCGCCTTTGTTCAGTACATGGGTGTATATCATGGTCGTGGGTAACTATTCAGAGGCCGTTTGGGGGGAAGGTGGTTACCAATGGCGTCAAGTTAAGCGGTTACAGTCAATGTAAGCCGCTGGCTGAGCGGAGCCGAAGCCAGCGATTTCGCTTCGACTCCGCTCAGCGAACGGCATAGCTGACATCAAGGTATTCACCCCCCCGCTCCGTCGGGAGAGGGCGTTTTTACTTCGCGCTGAATAGTTACGGTTGTGGAGACATCGCTGTGGCCGAGCAACTCCTGCACGGTACGAATATCGTAGCCGGCTTGCAATATATGGGTCGCGAAAGAATGGCGCAGAGTATGCGGCGAAGTCGGCTTGACGACGCCCGCCGCCGCGGCCGCTTTTTTGACATAGCGCTGCACCTGTTTTTCATAGACATGGTGGCGGCGTTCGCCTTTGGAACGCGGATCGACGGAATAATTTGCCGCTGCAAACACCTATTGCCAGCCCCATTCCCTTGCCGCGTTGAGATATTTGACCGCCAGCGCGTCGGGCAACCAGACATCGACTTTCCCCAAGCGCAAATCCTCATCGTGCCAAGACTTGCGCAGCGCCAGTTGTGTCCGCATCAGCTCCAACAAACTATCCGGCAACATCGTTACGCGGTCTTTGCCGCCCTTGCCGTCGCGAACCACAATCTCCTTGCGGGATAACTCCACATCCTTGATCCGCAAACGAACCGCTTCCATCAATCGCATGCCGGTGCCGTAAAGCAAGCGGATGAGGAGGCCTATGGGCGGCGACGCTGATTCCGCGTGTTTGAGCAGTTGCTGCACTTCGGCCGTCGTCAACACCACCGGCAATCTGCGCGGCTTTTTCGAGCGCTCGAAGCCGTCCAACCAAGGCAATTGCACCGCTAGCATGTCGCGATACAAAAACAGAATGGCCGACAAAGCCTGATTTTGCGTGGAGCTGGAGACATGCCGCTGGGTTGCCAGATAGGTCAAGAACCGTTCGACTTCGGCCGCACCCATCTCCGTCGAATGACGCTTGGCGTTAATAAAATAAATTGCTTAATCCAGTAGACATAGGTATCCTCGGTACTCAGACTGTAGTGCTTGAAACGAATTTTATCGCGTACCTGATCCAGTCGTTTTTTTGGCGGTGCCGATGTCGTATTTGTTTCCATAACATGTCCCGTTTGCCCGAGCGAATTCTTTCACAAACAATAACTTGCTATCATGAAAAAAGGATTATACGACATAATGCCCTGGATTATAGGACAAGCAATGTCGTATACATTACGTTATGCACATAGTAAGGAATACAAATGAACGAAATTCTCGAAAAAGCGTTTACCTCTTTATCTACCACCTGCAATAAGACAGCATTACACCCCAACGATGAGGATCGAATTAAAGTAACTCTTCGAGCACTTCATCAAAATGACATTGAAATAGATGTATCTAGTCTTCAGTCTTGGCTTTTAGAAAACGGCTGGCAGCAAAAACCAGTAAAAAATGTAGTTTCGTGGGCAACGGCAGTTTCTAGTGGCGGAAGAGTTCAGCTTAAAAACAAAGCAACTGCACCTACGGAGAAAGAAGTTTGGGAAAGATTAAATGCATAACATGGCGCTCAAAGGGATGTGCCGCCTCATGACGGTTTTAAAGTTTTGTAATTTATCAAGCTTTGGGGCTTCGTTTAGCGTCCGTGAGCGGCACGCCCCTTAGCTCGGCGTTAGGCATAAAAGATGGATCATACAGAAGCTGAAAGGCAGGTCTACTTGACGATTCGGGCATATCTTCTTGCAAACGGTGATCGTGACAATGCCGTTGATCGACTAACAGAAGAAGGCTTGTCAAGAGTAGCAGCCGGATTACGAGCAGATTTGGTTCCAATGGCATTTGGCTGGGGCTTGCTAAAGAAGATGGGAGTGAAGCGGTTCCCATCTGAATTCGATCTTTTGGATACAGGCGAGAAGGTCAAAGTGTCAGACAGCCATGTGTTTACAACTGCCCTTGGCTTTGCTTTAGGAGTTTTCGAAAACGGATACACAGAGATATTCAGTAAAAGGGTCGTAGAAATGCTTGTTTCCAATTCAGCCGAAATTGATGCACTAAACAAGGCGCTTAATGCTGAGCCTGAATTAGAACTCTCTAAAATATCATTGTCATCTTCATTGTTCGGTTATTCGGCAGAAGAATATGCAGCAAATGCCTAACATGTCGCTCCACCCGACCAAAAACCGCTACGCGGTTTTCGTCGGGTGAGCTTGGCGTTAGGCATAAACCGCATGACGACCTCTCAAACAACCATGGACTTTCTCCTAGACCAACTCTCGAGTCTAGGCCAAGTATCCGCAAAAAAGATGTTTGGGGAGTACTGTTTGTATTTGGCGGGGAAACCCGTCGCACTAGTCTGCGACGATCAGCTGTTTCTAAAACCCACGAGTACTGGCCGAGGGTTTATTTCACAGGTAATTGAAGGCTCTCCTTATCCCGGAGCAAAACCCCACCTTTTAGTTACCGCAGACTTGTGGGAAGACAGAGACTGGCTAAGCCAGTTAATTCAGGTTACGGCAAATGAGCTCCCCCAACCCAAGCCCAAGAAGAAAAATGCCTAACGCGAATAAGGTTAGATGGTGCGAGCGCAACGCGCGAAGCCACCATCTGAACCGATTGTCGGACAAGCCCTGGGTTCGGTAGGTCACTTTAATATAAGAAAATAGCTTTTCGGTGTTTTGGGCGGTTGCGGTCTGTTTATGACGTTGCTTTCAAAAAACAGACCGCAGTGATCGTGATGGCGGTTAGGCCTCTCTATCGTCTTGGGCTGCAACCCTTTGAGCTTGAGGTGTTTAAGATGGCTTTGATAGTTTGGCTTGAAATCGGATTCGGGTGATGGTGTCATTGACGAGTAACCTCATGATTCGTCGTGGAATGTCCACTCTTAAAGAGGGCGTGAGGTTACATTTTATGAACTACCTGCCAATCGGGATATTCTCCGCGTTAGCGGCTTCGTCCAACATGGCGCTCAATCGGAGCGCGGTTATAATGCGGCTTTATTCCTCAGCTTTCTGTGTCGCGCCCGGTTAGCTCTACGTTAGGCACCTCAAATTTTCCGGAGCTACTATGTCACGCCCATTTCTCGGTCGATCAGCCATCGTAGATATCATCGAGGATGAAGAGCGCACGAATGCCGTTCAAAAGCGTAAAGGACTGATGAATCATCCGGTGCGCTTTACGGTATGTGGTTACCCAGATCCGAACCGTGGTGGCTGGCATAACATTAATGCGGATCGCACGGTTCCATCGTCTGGTGAGTGCGAGGCACTTCTCAAAGCGGATAATGTCGCGAGTAAGTCCAAGAAGCCTAACAAAGGTAAGGGACCGACAAGTTCCTACACATTAATATTTTGGTACCTTATAAATACAATACATAGGAAAGTAGAAAACTTATGATTAAAAAACTATTATCAACTGCAACGCTTATGTCATTTCCCTTGCTGGCGGCAGGGGCAAATACAGCAACAGATACAACGACCATCCTTATTATTAATGAGTCATCAAGTATACTTACTTACAACCCATCATATTGGGATGAGCCTAGAGAGCTAATTAATGCTAATTTTGGTGGATTAGTTCGGGTCTTACAAACTGATTACTATATCGATACTAAGTATGACGGTACTCCAAGTTATGAGCCTTTAACTTTACGTAACATTAGTATAAATTTTCCAACATTAGATCTTCCACCTGAAGTATCTGGTTTCAGTCCTATATATAGCATCGGTCCTTTTAACATGTTTGGCACAGAAATATCCGGTTTTGAGTGGAATTTTTGCGCTCTTGAAACCGCAATGGGATATATGTGCTCAAATACAACTTTGCATTGGGGCGTTCCTGAAAGTCTTGTGGGCACATTTGATGGCACACATCTTATAATCGACGGGTATCTATCGCATGACTGGTCAGGAGGTTACTATAGCTTTCACGTCGAGGCGTCACCAGTGCCACTACCAAGTGCTTTAGCACTATTTGCCAGTGGCATTGCCGCAGCATTTGGAATGCTAAGATTCAAAGCATCAAATAAGCCCGCGTAGATACTATTAGCGATAGCATAATCGGAGGAATGTTGGTTTGAATTGTGCGAACACAAGCTAATCCCAGTAGCCCGTTGCAAAAGTGAAATCGCCGTCCAACCCCTCATTCAAGCGGGACGCCTCACGGCACACCTTAATTTAAGCGTTAGGCCAGGAATATTTATGACCACAGCCGCTTCAAATGCAAAAAGTAGTATTGAGGTAACAGTTACGCACAACCCTTTTGCGTTCTTCTATAAAGCACTCGCTGCTACGATTACGATCAACGGAAATATAGAACGCAAACCTTGGGGGAAATATGTCTATGATTTACCTCCCGGAGATTACGAAGTCGCTGCATCCTATCCATGGATTTTGCGCGAATGTGGTAAAAATTCCGTTCGTTTTACTCTAGCGCCAGGTCAAACAAAAAAAGTTAGATATTGCGCCCGGTTAATACGCTTCATTCCTGGCGCCATCAGCGTTGCTTGAAACTCAATACTAACCCGCATGTTGTTTCAAAATAAAAACCAACCGCAATCGAAGAACCACTCACATGCCCGCTTGCGCGAAAAGTTGAGTAGGCCGGTGAATTAAGACGTTATGCAGTAATAACCCAACTTACCTCGGAGTCATGGTTATGAGTGAAGATAGAACAATGCGCACTTCCAGAAACTTGCCATACACGCCCAAGGAAATATACCGCGCTTTTGCGTCGGCTGATTTGTTGGCTTTATGGTGGGGGCCTGAAGGTTTTTCCAACACCTTTGAAATTTTTGAGTTCACTGAAGGTGGTCGCTGGAAGTTCATCATGCACGGCCCTGATGGGAACAACTATCCCAATGACAGTTTCTTCGAGGAACTTGTACCTGATACCAAAATCGTGATCCATCATGATTGCCCTCCAAACTTCAAGCTTACCGTGCAACTCATTCCTGTCAGCGAAGGTACGCACTTGACTTGGGAACAAGTATTCGAAGACGCCGAAACAGCTCAAGCCGTCAAGCAAAGGGTTGGCTCCGCAAACGAGCAGAATATTGATCGTCTGACACGTGTGCTCGGCAAAGGCCCCAATGCATAACATGGCGCTCGATCGGAGCTCGGTTTTACAACGGCTTTATTTTTCAGTTTTCCGTGCCGCGCCCGGTTAGCTTTAGACCTCACACAAACCCGCCGCGCATGCGGCCAAATAAGGGACATCACCTTGCCCGAAAGCGCCTTCTCCATCGTAAGCATTGCCGCCATGGCGGCCTGGTTGGGCCTTGCGTTCGCGGCTCCACTACGGGCCGGCCGAGCTCGCGAGAACATCTTGTTCGTCAGCGGTCGAGTAGCACCACTCCTGCTCTGCACGGCTTATGTCGCGTTTCTCGCTCGGTACTGGGGCTCAACGCCCGGCGGAGGATTTCAGTCGCTTGAGGCCGTGCAGATTCTGTTCGCCGCCCCTGGCAAGATGCTCGGCGCTTGGACGCACTTTCTCGCCTTCGACCTTCTCGTCGGCAGGTGGTTGGTCGACGACGCCTCGTCCGAAGGCAATTCCCGCCTTCCGCTTGTTATCGCCCTGCCCACCACGTTCCTGTTTGGCCCGCTCGGACTATTGCTTTACCTGGCAAGTCGAGCGCTACTCAGCGCAAAGCGGGCGCGGCCGCAGTGAGGTCTACCCCACTTAGTTCAGTTAGTTATAGTAGGATTCGGCGGCCCATGGCATTCGTCGTTCGATGTCCGCAAGCGTTCGAGCCTTGCGCAGTCCTTTTGGCGCTGGCCTTGGCGCCGTTAACGGTATCGGCGAAAATCCAATTGTCGCGGCCAATCCGGAAGGGGCGAATGGCGCGTTCGACGGCATTGTTGTCGAAGTCCAGCCGCCCGTCTTCGCGATAGACGGTGAGCGCTGCCCAATGCGTGCCCGGTACGCCAAGGCTTTGCCGATCAGGCCGCTCGGTAAGACTTGGGTTATCCGATTAAGGCGCGCAACTGACGACCAACTCGTCGCTGAATTGGCCGACTTCAACATCCTTGACCACATAAACCGCCGTATAACGCCGTAACTCCGGCTTGCCGGCAATCAACAGCGGACGGTTATCGACATAGCGGGTTAGCGTATCGCGCGCTAAAAACAAAAACTCGCTATCGTTGTCGCGTTGCGAATAAATATTGATGCCGTCGCTTTTGGACTTTTGAAAACTCAACACCACAATACCGCCGGTCTGATCGACCGCCTTCAAAATCGGTTTGGCATCCGATAAATCCGTACTGATTTCCGCGCCGACGATACCCAGCAGATTGCCGAGCGCATCCGTGTAACTGGGATGAGATTTGATACGCCGAGCCAAAGCTCTTACCTTATCCTCCAATTGATTGCGATACGCTTGTTTCTCGGCGGTGGCATGATGAGAGGCAGCCGCGGCAATATTGGCGGCGGCCACTTTACCGTGCAGTTCCTTATTATCGCTACCGCAGCCGGCAATATCCTCATCGGATAAGCCCAGCTGCGTTTTCAAACTGGCAAGATTCAAGATAAATCGATCATGCCACATCAATAACTCGCCATCGGGACGCGGAAAATAATCCGATTTAGCGTAAGCGATCTTTGAAGGACGCACTAGAACTGAAACGGACAATGACTTAACCGTTGGCGTACGATTAGTCCGTTAGGGCGTCGAGATTCCAAGGCAACAGCGCTTCGAACTCTTCGACAGTTTTTGCGGTGGGAAGCTTTCGGAACAGATCGACCAGATAGGTGTAAGGGTCGACGCTATTGGCCTTGCAGGTTTCGATCAACGAGTAAAGATTAGCGCTGGCACGGGCGCCGGCCACCGTATCGCAAAACAACCAATTGCGGCGGCCCACCACGAAGGGGCGTATGGCGTTTTCGCAGAGGTTGTTGTCGATGGGCCAAGCGCCGTTGTCGACGAAGCGGATCAGTTTGGACCACTGCGATGACAAGTAATGCAAAGCCTTGCCCAGCAAACTACCGGGGATTACCGCATGCAGATGTTGTAGCAGCAGGGCTTCGATTTTGACCAAAACCGGTCGGCTTTGCTCCTGGCGCCGCTGCCCACGCTGTTCGACGCTCAGGTCTTCCGTCTGAGTTTCAATCGCGTACAGTTCACCCATCGCCGCGATAAACTGCGTCGCCAGTTGCTCCGGGCCGCGCGCGGCTTTAGGAATGGCGGCTTCGGCCTCGACAAAATAACGCCGCGCATGCGCCCAACAGCCGAGGTGAATCGCACCCCGGCTGGCTGCAATGGCGTTATACACCTCATAGCCGTCGCTCATCAGTACCGCGCCGGGTTTGATGCCTTCATACAACGGCTGCGCATGCGTTCCGCCGCGCCCCGGCGTGTAGCTGAACAGCCGAATCGGCGGTCCGGAGCCGGTCATTTGTGCCCACAGATAGCTTTTGCTTTGCGCGGCTCGGCCGGATTCTTTGAGCACTTGAACCACGGTTTCGTCGCCCAGGATCAGATCGGCATCGAGCAGATGGTCGCGCAGCAAGTTGATGATGGGTTGCACTGCGTCGCCAACCCGCACCATGCTAGCCGCCAGCGTGTTGCGCGACAGATCGCCGCCGAAACGGCTCAACAGCGCGGCTTGCCGATACAGCGGCAGGCTATCCTGGTATTTGGCGGTGACGACCCAGGCTAATGCCGTTTCGGTGAGTAAGCCTTTGGGGATGATGCGAACCGGTGCCGGCGTCACGCGAATGCTTTCATCGCAGCACGGGCAGGCATATTTGACGCGGTGATGTTGAATGACTCGCACCTGTTGCGGCACGATGTCGAGCTGCTCGCTGATTTCAGCGCCGATTTCCACCAGACGAGTACCGTCATGCGCACAGATGCGTTCGGCTTCCGCTAATTCATGGCGCACGATCTCACGCGGCAGATGCGGATCGAGCGGTTTGCGACCGCGTTTCTTACGGCGGTGACCGGCCACCTCGACCGCTTCGGGCGTGGCTTCCTCGGCGATTGGAGCACCGTTCGGCGCCAACACTTCGGCTTCGTTCAGGAACAGGTCGCGCTGGGCCGGATTGGCCCGCGCCTCGGATTTTGCGGCATACAGCCTATGCAGAAAGGCATCCACACGTTCTTTCAATAAATCCCGCTCGACCGTCACCAACCGCAGTTGACTCGCCAGCCGTTGCTGCTCGGCCAGCAAGGCTTGGTAGTCTTCGGTGGACAGCGTGATGGTGGGCGTCATGCCGTTATTTTACCGGCTTTACATCCGCGTTTCAGCCCACTTGGGTATAGGTTCGTGCCGGATGCGGCCGCATCGCGGCCAAGTCAATACCGGCTAACAACCAGTGGAGTTGCTCGACCGTCAACATCACAACTGCTGCCTCTTTCGGCCAGTGAAAACGGTCGGCTTCCAGCCGCTTGAGCATCAACCAAAAACCGGTGCGGTCCCACAACAGCAGTTTGATCCGATCCCGCCGGCGGTTGCTGAACACGTAGATGGCCGGCTCGAACGGATTCAAGCCTAATGCCTGCTCAACCAGCAGCGCTAAACCATTGATGGCCTTGCGGCCGTCGACCGGCTCGCGGTGCAGGTAGACCTTCAATCCTGCGTCGAAACGAAACATGGCAGCTCGGCCAACGCCTTCAAAATCACCGGCAGGTCGCTCAGTGCGACAGGCTGTAACGCGAGTTTAACGCCGTTGGGCAACTCCGCACTGAGCGCTGACTCAGCCGGTTTCTCTGCGCTCAGCGACTGAACGGGCACAAAAGCCGGCAACGTTAATGGACTGTTCGGATTCGGATGTCCTGTTTCTCGGTAATGCCCCATCCACTTGCGCAGCAGATTGGCATTGATACCGTATTGCAGAGCGATCTTGGCAACCGATGTGCCCGAATGCAAGCAAACTTTCACTAGCTCCCGCTTGGCTTCCGGATCATAAAGGCAACGGCCGTCTCGCCCGTGCCCCACGATTAATGGCCGCGATAATCGCGTGTTATGCTCCTTCATAGGTGTCCACCTGATTATAAGTGGACACTATCTTCGTTCCTTTCGAGCTGTTTATACAGATGCTGTTAAAGGACCGCTTACGATTTAGCCATGGGATGCTCTCCTTTTTAAAACAAAGCGATTAAAGCCATGCGGGAATCGGCGAATCCGAAAGCCGGCATAGCGGAAATGATCCATCGACGGGATTTCTAACACTAAAAATAGGTCGCGACGAATTATAGGTAAGCTCTCCGCTTCTACAAGTGCGGTAAAATGTCGCACTATTGGCCGATAAAACAGGGCGAAGGCATGAGCAATCGCCTTGTGGTCATTTCCGAAGCATCCGGGCGGGTTTCCGACGGCCGCGAAGGCGTTCCCAAAGGCTTGGAAGACGCATAAATCCAACCCGAAGGCACATAAAAATGTCCGGAAGGCACCTTCGCAACCCAGGAAGGCGCATCCGAAACACCGGAAGGCACGCTCAAACCAGCCGCAGGCACCTTCCAAAGGCCGGAAGGCAACTTCTAGCGTTTTTTATACGCCTTCGGCTTGGGTTTATATGCGGTCGGGGCTCATGGGAATGCGTTCAAGCCGATTTTATGCCGCAATTTCTGGGGGTCTCGCCGATTTTGACTGGTAAGCTTGGCTCATAAATCAATCGTGAGCCACAAGAAAACACCTTTTATTACAATCGCTTATTTTTATATATGGCACTTGGCGCCGTTGTTTGCGCTCAAGCTTGCCAGATAGAACCAATTTTGAGCCAAATGATGGGAGATGGGAAAGTACACCGATCCTATCCGTCTTGGCTAAAACTGGCCGTCCTAATCCCAGTTTCAATACCACTCTAATGTGTGACGCATCATGCCTGTCGTCTAATACGTTCAGAGCGAGTAGACCTTGGACTTGCAACGCTTCGGCGTATACCTCCATGGCATTTTGTCTGTCACGAGCCAGAGAAAAAAACTTGCCCAGAGTATCGATGGCATCTTGTTGTTAGCCTTTCTAAGGTCAGCATCGTAAATTCATGAAAGTGGGATGAGTCATGATGGGCTTATCATGATTTTGTCTATACAATAACCTGATGAGATTGACTTTTGATCCCGCCAAGAACGCCCGAAATATCCAGGAACGCGGTTTGCCTTTCACTATGGTCGAAAACTTCGCTTGGCAACATGCCTTGATCATGGAAGACACCCGCCAGGATTATGGTGAACGGCGCTTCAGAGCATTCGGCAGGATTGAAGACCGTCTTTTTGCCGTGGTGTTTACAACCCGTGACGATGCCCTGCATATCATCAGTTTTAGAAAAGCGAATAAACGAGAGGAAAAACGCTATGGCCAATCGAATTAACCCCGCTTCGCTCGACGAGGATAACCCGGAATGGACAGAACAAGACTTTGCCCGCGCTCGCCCGTCATCAGAGGTGCTACCGGAACTTTTTGGTGAGGAAATCGCAGCTGAAATGCTAAAACCCAAAGGCGGCAGGCCGCGCAAGGCTAATCCCAAAGTATTTACCGCCATTCGTCTGGATGCCGATATTGTCGAGGCTTTCAAGGCAACCGGAAGCGGCTGGCAAACCCGCATCAATGACGCCCTGAAAACGTGGTTGAAAGAACACCCGGAAAATAGAACGGGCTGATTTTCATCATGGTCACAACGCCTTCAAGTCGTTACGTTACTATTACGTATGACAGCTCTTGAATAGATAGCTGCCTTTACGTATTTACCTGTAAATGCTTTATGCAATACTTGACCCCGTTTCTGTGCTCCCTAGAAGCCATTTGACCTTGAAAGGGACTCATATAAAGTACTTTGTAACTTAAATAGCAACATTGTTTAGAAGCGAATACCAAACTGAAGGTGGAATCGGTGTTTGAAAATGACGATAAGCAATGAGATCTAGCCCAATAAGTTGTTCCTTGGCTGCCGGTGAGTCAAAGAGAATTTTTCCAAAATCAGATTCCCGAATCATATTCATCTGTTTTCTATATTCTGCTGCCGTTGGTGGCAAATGGATTGGCGCTTCGGTCGCACCGGAATCGAAATGAGCCGTCTGGAAATAGAGATATTGATATAGGTCTTTTTCAGGATGCCAGATTTGGATACATACATTAGGGTATGCATCTTTAACATTTTCCGCTAACACCTACACCTATCTGGTGGCGTTGTTCCGCCAGTTACCCCAGGCCAAAACCGTCGAAGACTTCGAGGCATTGCTGCCTTGGCATTTCAACAATTCAATAACCTAACAAACCCGTAACGCTCTGTTCGGAAAATCAATGACGGGGTTCATAAAGCGCTTACGCATAACGGTGAGGTAACCGGCCCTGCGCAACTTCATCACTAAGCATCCGGAGGGTGAATGCATTAAACCTCCATAGCGGCTTTCTTCAACGCTGACGTTAACTCTCGTGCAAGCTGAACGTAATGGACCACTGACTCGGCCGGAGGATTGAAATCTGGGTCATGTACTGCGTTGTTTCGAAGGGATCGGAGATCGTGAAAAAGAGCAACGTAATTGAAGTCAAGGATTTCTGCCCTTTGAATTTCTCGCATCAATGGTAAAACCCCTCTGATTGGTCGAACCGCTGGCCGAGCGAGCCCTTTAACTTCATGGAGCCATTGGATTGCGGCTTCAACCTCAAGCCAAGCAGATAAGATTGTTCCTCTTGGATTGGCAGCGGCACCCTCGATAGCAGCAGGCGTTACCGCTTGAGCATCGGGTGTTCGCTCAATCTCAACTTCCTCTTCAGTTTCTCTCAACTGATCAGCAAACTCTGCTTCCGCTGCGCCAGCTTTGAGACGCTTAAGACGAGCCAGGAGAATTGCCAGTTCTTTCTTGAAATAATGGGCAATAAAGACTGCGGCGATGGGCCAAGCAATGCTGGAAAGAATTTTTGCTATCGCTTCGAGTAACTTTTCAAGAGACGTTGGTTCGGAATGCCCATCCGTCGCAGACTTTTCGACCATGGGGTCACCGACATATTGAGTCACTGTTGCCGAACCGCAAAAAACGGTCACTTCATGGACGTTTGGTTTCGCTGAAGAGGCTGTTACATTCTTCCGTGCTTGGGGGCGTGAAGGACAAGCCTTGGCTTCTTCAGCACACACCGAGAAAGAGGCGAGCACAAAGGCCGCAATAGCGAAGACAATTTTTATAAGAGACATAGACCTCAAGGTACGATCATGGGTTTGACAGCTAACCAATAAAGAAGTGTTTCAGTAAATTACCAAGCAAAATCTCATTTGAGCGATAACTGATTGGTTGGTATAGAACTTCCTACACGGTATATCATTCGGTGATCAGAAATAATGGCCAAATATGGCCCGACCAACGCCCTCGGTGCATTGAAACAGCATGCGGTAACGTTCAGGCTGAGCGCAGTATTAGGTTTTGTTCGTTAGTAGTTCAAGGGTATCCGGATCCACTCGTTCTGTATCGAAAGCAACTACATTGCCTTCGGGATCGTAAAGAACACCATCTCGTTGCCTAAGAAATACACCATCTTCGATCAACATCTCGACAGCGGCAAAGTAGGCCGAGGTTTCACACCCCAATTCTGCACATACCTTTTTATTTATTCCCGGCTTCCAGGGTTGAGGTGGTAGCAAAGCTCGTACCCTTTCAACAAATTCGCTAGTAATAACGGGGCGTAACGGAGTTCGGCACGACGGCTGGTAAATTACAGGTTGGGTGTTCGAGAGCGCCTTCCCGCCCGTTATACCAAACGTGCTTGCCGCCTTTTCACATGCTGCAAGCACATTCTTACGCGATGTCCAGCCTCCCATTCGAGCGCTCGCGGATTCTTGGGCATTCAGTTGATGCCAAACCTGCTCGATTGCTTGGGGCGTAATTTGGGAGACATCTAAGGTGGCAAGCTCTGTGGCCGAATACGTAAACTTGCGAAAGTGTTGTGCCAAAACCAAAAATGCCGTCACATAGCGCCAACCTTTAAGGAACCTGTCTGTTGCTTTCCCTTGTGGTCGCAGAATCTCCAACTCGATATCGACTTTCTTCAGGAGCTGAACAATCCTAGGCCAGACATCGAGCTGTACTGCCTCATCAAAGACAGCCTCGTAAGTTTCCGTTGATCTCATGAACTTGGATCTGAGTGAAGCCGCAATGTGTGGTTTCTTGAGCATGAGAGCGACATAGCCGGCGGCTGCATATAGTGGAGTCACCAACTCGGCAGGAGGGTGCCCTTGGTTTGCGTAAAAGTTTTTCCTTCGCTCGTAGAACAGTCCATGCCGCAAAAAGACATCCTCAATATCTCGTTGAATTTTGTCAGTAGCGTGGAGCGAAGCCAACTCGACGTCTGTTTGGTTGTTTGTTGCGCGAATAATGGCGTCACGTATGGCTTCGTCTTTTGTGACAATCACCTTTACCAGGACACAACGATCATCAAGACTCCCCGGTTCTTGCTCAAAGTGTCTAAAAATTGACTCCGTTGTTTGAAGGCCATTAACGATTTGAATATCACTTACTTGGATTGATTTGCCTGTAATCGCAGCAGAAGTAGCCAGAACAGTCACACCATTGTTTAGCCACCAGAAATCAGGCGAATTCTTGTTATCGAGCGTTACCTTTATGTCTTCATTCACGCGATTGAGACCCATGAAGTCTCTGACATTGGACTCAAATAGGTAGCGCCGGAGCTTTCCTCCATCGGAAATGAATTTATAGTAGTCGGAAAGTCGTGCAAGAACCACATAACGTTCGCCTTTTGACAGTGCCTCGACGAATGGTAACTCCAACGAGTAGTTTGGAAATTTTCGATGGAGTTCTACAAGCTCAGTAGCGCCGACGAAGGTGAAATTGGATGTACAGGATCGAAAGCTATCTTCTGCAAGCAATGCTATTTGTCGTCCGCGGGCTGCAACCTCGTCACCAATTTCACCAGTGTCCCCACGCGATGCGTAGTACACATTAACTGTAAAGTTTGCGAGTCGTGGCGAGAGCTTTCTATATGCGAACTTCAGGTTTCCACGCATACGCAGCAGGTCTTCGGAATACCCTCCTTTTAGCTCTACGTCATCAATTGAAAAATCTAGCAACTCTGTAAGAGTTGCAATAAGTGAGTCTAATGTTGCTTGCTTAAAGGTATCGTGATGCTTGCAGCTAATCAGAACTAGCTTAAGCTCTGAGTTGGAGCGGGGCCATACAAAAGATTCGACATCCTGTAGCAGATGACCATTTACTAGGATGAAAAAACCATCGATTCCACCGTCCCCCCTTCCGTCAATTGATCCGTAAAGAATCTCATCAGTCGAGAGATCGAATTCTTTTAGGATTTGCTCCAATGCGAGGTACTCAAACGCCTCATCACGCTTTTCCGATGGTTGTTTGCTTACAACACGATCGTCAATAATTCCATCTAATAGAAGTCGGTCGTTCTTTGCCATGCTGCGGATTTTGATGAATAAGTTACCAATGAATTCGTTAACTGCATATCCAATCTAAAAATGCACAGCTGAGCGAGAATTTATTTTTTGCATTTATGACTGGTGACGGTCAAGTTGCTGCCATTGAATCACTTCGGAAGACAGGCCGCAACGGGTCGATAGCGACAGTTCGAGTTATCAAAAATCCTCGCTCTGTACTGTCGCAAACATATTGGAATTGGGGATGGTTTGGGGTGGAATATTGCGCTGGTATAGGCCGGGAATATGCAGTGGCATTCAGTGCACAATTGAATCAATATGGCTGCTGTAGACTGCTTTTGCCAGAATTGACCGACACACTATGTGCATTTTTTCCATTCCCTTAGATTTTTCCCTATCAAACCAAAAATCCTGACAATCAAAATCAATTTAGGAGAGCAGGTACCATCCCAAGAAAGGGCACCTGCCTCGCGAGTGCTCAGTTTGAAATAAATGAGCAAGTACTGTCGGATTTTTTCATTTTTTGTGTCATTAGTTTTTCACTCATTTGGCACAGTTTTCACTTTTTGTGTCACTCGACAGCTCGAAACCGGCCAACGATCTGGCGTATCGCCATGCGTTTGGATTTGAGCGCTTCCGACGGTTTCATGATTTTCAATCGGCATGTCAGATCTCATAATTTGTGATGGCGGGAATTTACCCCCATTGAATTCAATAGCTTACAGGACTAGCAAAACGGATTTTGAACACACTAAAGTTGTACTTATAGTGACATTCAATCGAGATCAAGCCTTGCCACTCATTGGAGTTTCTCTCTTTCAGATTCTGGTCAGCCAACCTCCAGAAGATCCCAGGCGCGCTCATCCTCTTAAACCTATTCTATCCGGCCCGGGGGTTAGGCATATTGCATGATCCTAGTCTCCCCAACAACCGAGATTACGGCTTGTCTGTAAAAAATGAAAGAGATCAATTCCCCCACAGCTTCATGAGCCGGCTTTTTAGCCATGTGACCGGATTATTGTCGAATTCTTCAGGGAGCAAACCCATTTTTTTCAACGACGATTGACAGAGTTGAATGTATTCCTGCCGCTTCAGCATTTCTTCGCTTACGGCGGCCTTGATTTGCGGATAACGGCTTAACAGGTCCGCAAAGCAATCCTCAGGTATTGTAAACAAAACAACTTCGCCGACGGCGCGCATCGATGTCGGATAGGGAATCTTCAAAAGCAAGGGCAGTTCGCCGAAAAAATCGCGATGTTGCAGGCTAAACAAGCGCTGACTGACTTTCTCGTTCTCGAATATCGCATCGACCTCGCCTTTGAGCATGACGCAGAAAAATGGAAAGTATTCGTCCTGTTTAACCAAAATGTCGCCAGGATTGAAATAACGCGGCGAGCCCTGTTCTATCAGTTCGCGTATTTCCAGTTCATCGAAATACTGAAAATAAGGCAGCTCAATGAGAGCATTGTGTATGGACGGCATGCTTGCCGCTTCCGGCGAACCGTTGATCAGGTTGGTGGCCGCATCGGTGACCGGGTAAAGGTTCCGGTTATTCGTCGGATGATAGGGAATTTTAATGGCATGCAGTCGAAATAAGTATTCAATCCGAAAGTTTAACGCACTTCTGATCAGGCTACGTTGATCGATATGATCGGTCCAAACCCACAGTTCGAAATTCAACCCGATATCGCCAAACCCCTGAAGCAAGGCTTTGGGTGCCGGATCGCTTAATACGTTGGGTTCCTGGCCGGCGGCTTTCAATAACAACTCGGTTACCAATACCAGATTGCTGTGCTGTTCGACCACAAGTGGAATTTCAACCCGCCCACGCTTGGCTTGATACCCCCATTTTTCCACGATATTGTTGGTGAGCTGAACATTGGGAATGATCAGTTCCGAACCTTGGAACGATGTAATCACGGTCGAGCGCAGAAAAATATCCCGGATGCGTCCTTCGCCACCGGCAAAATAAATAAGATCGCCCACTTTTAGTTTGCGTTCGCTCATCAAGGTAATGCCGCTGGCAATGTTCTTGGTGATGTCTTGCAAGCCAAAACCGACCGCGACTCCCAGGCCGCCGAAAATGAGCGCCAGTGTCTCGAATTTGATGCCCATGACTTGCATGATCGCTACGACACCAACCGCCAACAGCGTAAAACCGGCGAGATTGGCGATCAGTTTGCGATCGCCTTCGTTGACAACCAGGCCGACCAACAAGCGCGTATTCAGGATATGGCGTATCCAGCGGACGACCAACAGCATCAACCCTAGACACAGCGTGAATTTAGCCAACCAAATGACATTGACCGATTGCGTACCCAGCGTAAATATTGGCGTTTCAAAGAATAGGAAAGGTTGGGACAGCAAGGCGGATGAATCCATAGCCATAAATTAACTTAGTCGTAAAAACCGGAAAAATTTCCCCGATTATGGGGCAAACTCGCCGGCAATTGCATCAACCAACTGCAACGGAACCCGTTTTTAGAATACCGCGTTGAATTGGGTACGGACGTAGTCGGTATCCCGTCCTCCCGCTTCGGTAATCACCTGTTCCGCAAAAAAATGGCTGTAACTAAAACCAAGCGAAAAATGCTTATCGATTTCCCACTCTATATTGGTGGAAAGGGCTTGGGTGACAAATCGACCGTTAGTCCCTAGCGTCTGCTCCAATGGGTTGAGTCCTCGCGTATATACCGCATCGTTTTTTGATAATCGCCAGTAAAAATTCCAATCAACGGACAGCCGGATGCCCGGCAGCGGCTGCAAGGAGAGATTCGGCATCACATTAAAAAAATTCTGCGGCGCCAGTATCGCCGCTTCCTCAAAATACGACAGATTGGGGTATAAGGGATTAAAGGTATTCAGCTGCCGGTCTTTGGCATTCCTGTCGCCACTGGCAATATTGGCGCTTAAACCCAAGCGCGGTCGCCAGCTTGGGGTGGCAAAGGTATAGCCGGTGTTGGATGCCGCAGTCCAGGCATTGATAGTCAAAGGTCCGAAGCTGCCGATTTGGTAAATGCCTTCAAAATTCCAGTCCCAGCCAAACCGCTTGCCGAACACCCGGCTGCCGAACGAATGGCGGGATTCGTCGGCGATGGTGTTTTGATAATGGGCTTCTTTACGTTGCAGGCCAATGTAATAGATTTCGGCATCGGTTGGCTTGAACGACCATTTGCTGTTCAACCCCCAGAGTTTTTCTTGGGTATTTCCCTGGTCGTCGAAAGTCGCCGGTGTTATCGCCACTTCTTCAAAACCGAACGCATCCAGGTCCAGATAGTCGTTCTTTAGCGAAAGCCGCATGCCATCGAAAGCTCGCCGCGCATTTTGGCCTTCACGTGCGCTGATTAAACGGGACGAACCCAGCGCAAACTCTTGCCTCCCCACTCGAGCGGTCACGGCTTGAAAATGCAAGTCGATAAAACCCTGCTGTAAATCCGCGCTATCGTTATCCAATGGCCCTTTCCGCAACCCCAGGTTATTAGACAGATAGCTGCCCAATTGCACAAAGGCCCTCAAGTGTTCGGTGACATGGAGATCGGCATGCAGCAAAAAGCGATGCAAAAATTGCTGGCCGTCGGCGTGTGTTTTCAGGCCGAACAAATCGTTGTCGTAGCTATTGAAACGTTCCCGAAAATTTCCGCCCAAGGATAAATACACGTCCTCGCGGTCGGCGGTCAGCGGCAGGTATTTGAGCGATTCATAGCTGCTCCGCCGAGTGTGCTTGGCAAGGTATTGGTAATTTTCCTGCCAGCGGTTGCTGTTAAAACCCGGCTCGGTCTCTTGCGCGATCCCTACGGTGCTAACCAGCAATAAGGCCAATGGCATGAGTCCGGGTTTCATTGGCAATGACCTCATTCGCGGTTTTGCATGAAGGCGAGCCGCTACTAGTAGGCAAAACAGCCGCAGCCCAGTGCCCACGGATTGTCAAACTGTGCTTGTTTTCCAGCATTGTCCAGCCCCAACCAGCGAGAGAGCTTGCCGTCGTGGCCTGGGTGATGACCGTGAATCGCACAGGTGTGCGCTGCGCATGAAGCGGCAGGTAACGCATAATGCGTTTGCGGTGTTTGATGGCCGCCAAAATAGCGCACTGGAGACCAATCCGGACTGGCTGGCGGCAACGGCGTATCGAACCGGCTGAAATCATCCGCCGCGTAAACAATCCTCCCGCCTACCATGGTCAGCAGCGAGCTAATGGCCTTGATGGTCTCGTCGGCGACGGTCATGAAATCGTGCGATGTCACGATCAGGTCGGCATACATGCCTGGCGACAACGCGCCTTTTACCGTCTCTTCGTTCGATTTATAGGCGCTGCCGGCGGTCCACAGACGCAAGGCCTCTTCGCGTTCCAGGCAATTGCTCTCGCCGTAGAGCGGCAACCCGCCGACCGTTCTGCCTGTTACCAGCCAATACAAAGAGACCCAGGGATTAAAACTGGCAACCCGGGTGGCATCGGTGCCGCCGCCTACCGGGATGCCCATTTCCAACATTTTTCGCAGCGGCGGAGTATGCTCGGCTGCCTTTTTACCGTAGCGGTCTACAAAATATTCGCCTTGAAAGGCCATGCGGTGCTGTACCGCAATGCCGCCACCCAACTGCTTGATCCGCGCCAGATTTATTTCGCTGACGGTTTCGGCATGGTCGAAAAACCAGCGCAAATCGTCGAAACGGGTGTCGCGATCAATCGCCTCGAACACATCCAGCGCCCGGTCTATGGTTTCGTCGTAAGTAGCATGCAACCGGAACGGCCAGCGATTCTCCACCAAAAACCGAACCACGTCGCCCAGCTCTTTTTCCATGCTGGCCGCCATATCCGGGCGGGGTTGCAGAAAATCTTCGAAATCGGCGGCGGAAAATACCAGCATCTCGCCCGCGCCATTCTGGCGAAAGTAACTGTCGCCGCTGTAGGGTTTGACAACGCCGGCCCATTTCTGAAAATCCGCCAGCTCACCGCCCTTGTTTTGGGTAAACAAGTTGTAGGCGATGCGGACGGTCATCTGTCCGTCTGCATGCAGTTGTTCGATCACCTGGTAGTCTTCCGGGTAATTTTGAAAACCGCCGCCGGCATCGATGCAACTGGTCACGCCCAAACGATTCAACTCGCGCATGAAATGCCGGGTGGAGTTGATCTGATCGTCCAGCGGCAATTTCGGCCCCTTGGCCAAGGTCGAATACAAAATCATCGCATTGGGTTCGGCAATCAACATCCCGGTCGGATTGCCGTTGGCGTCGCGCTGAACTTTGCCGCCGGGCGGATCGGGCGTGTCTTTACCGATGCCGGCGGCGCGCAACGCGGCGCCGTTCAATAACGCCCGATCATAGAGATGCAGGATAAACACCGGCGTATCCGGCGAAACGGCGTTGATTTCCGCCAGGGTCGGCATCCGCCTTTCTTTAAATTGAAACTCGCTCCAACCGCCAACCACCCGCACCCATTGCGGCGCCGGCGTTCTGGCCGCTTGCAGCTGCAGCATCGCCAAGGCATCGGCGATGCTGCCAACGCCTTCCCAGCGCAGCTCCATGTTGTAATTCAAGCCGCCGCGAATCAAATGCAGGTGCGAGTCGTTCAAGCCCGGCAGGACCCGTTTACCGTGCAAATCAATGGCGACGGTATCGGCGGTCGCCAGCGCCTGGATCTGTGCATCCGAGCCTAACGCAAGAACTTTGCCGGCGGCGATGGCGATCGCGCTGACCTCCGGCTGTACTGGATCCAGTGTCGTGATTTTGCCATTAAATAAAATGGTCTCCGGGCTAGAAGGATTCATATGCCACGCACCTCATCAACTGTATTTATCAGGGAAACGCATTCAATTCGCCGCCGTTTATTGATTAACTTTGTGCGGATATTTGGCGCGTTGCCCATAGTCGTGCACCAGGCTGGCCGCATAGTCGATACCCATGCCGTACGCGCCAAAATGTTCGCGGGCAATATCCGTTGTGCCGACATAGGTTTCTTTACGACTCCAATCGCGTTGCAGTTCCAAAAGCACCTGCAGCGAGGTGATCGACTCCGCACCATGTTGTTCGGCGCGCCTGATGGCGGCATTGTGCGCTTCTACAGAAGTACCGCCCGAGGCATCGGTATTCATGATGACTTCATAGCCTTCCGCCAGCGCGCAGATGGTTGGGAAGATCAGACAAGCTTCCGTCCATAACGCAGCCATCACCAATTTTTTCCGTCCGGTTTTTTTAACGGCGGCGACGAAGGCCTCGTCTTCCCAGCTATTCATGCTGGTACGTTCGATCGGGTCTTGCTGCAACACATCCATCAACTCGGGCCAAATATAGCCGCTGAATGATTCGGTTTCGACGGCGGTGAGAACGGTAGGAATATTGAACAACTTGGCCGTTTTGGCCATCGCGACAGCGTTGTTCTTGAGTAATTGGCGGTCGATATTGGTCACGCCAAAAGCCATTTGCGGTTGATGGTCGATAAAAATAAACGCACAATTATCGGGGGTAATAAGTTTTTCGGTGGCTGCGCTCATTGATTGCTCCTTTAAACTAAATTGATTAAGTCCGAATTCACGGACTTGTATTTGACCAAGCTCTGTGGCTTGGGTATTGAACAATATTGACTTTTTTTCTTAAAAATTAACGTATAAATAAAATGGTTTAATATCTCTCCTGTAAACAAAAGGCAAAGCGAAACATGGAGGAGCCGGTAGGAAAAGTGCTACAAAACCCATGACAGTTTTACCGTACAAATGACAGTAATTCGGCGGGTAAACAATCTCGATTAAACGTTTCGAAATTGGCCCGGTGTTACTCCAACTTTTCTTTTAAACACGCGATTTAGATGACTTTGATCGGCAAAACCGCACAATATCGCAACGTCGGTTAATGCAATTCCGGTAGAAATAAACTTTTTGGCTTGAATAATTCGATACGCTTGCAAATATTCGTGGGGCGTAATTCCCAAGCATTTTTTAAAATTCCTTAATAGCACAAACGGATTCGATTTAGTGACTTCCGAAAGCTCGTTCAGAGAAATGTTTCGATTATAAAAAGTCCGCAAATATTCAATGGATATTTTCACTTTCGAAGGCTTTAATAGTTGCGGGCAAGCGTAATGATTGCCTGTCACTTGCTGCAAAAACCGATTCACAAACAAAGCCAGACAAGTCGATTGTTCCAGGGCACATTGGCTGGCTTCTAAAACTCTATGCGTATCGGCAAAGTAATTCCGTAAATACAGGTTATCAATGATCGGATTTTTAAAATCCAATACAAACTTGCTTAACTCATGCTTTTCGCAATAATCGATCAGTTGCCGAGGGCTGATTTTGATTTCGCGACAAATTGCACCGTCCTTGTTTATAAAAGCCGATTTCAGGGAGAATATTTGCCCCGCATCGCGCATCACTAGACAATTTGGCGTTTCAAGATAGTTCTGACCATTTTGCCGGCTTTTCCAAACCGCACCGGAAAAACCGATAATGGCAATTTCATCGTGAAAGATTTTTTCCAATGAAATCGACTGCTCGGGCGATATATCGAAGCGAGAAAAATGGCAACCTTCAATCTGCCAGTTCAGTATTTTGCTGGAAGGAGTTTGTCCCATAATTCAGTCTGTCCCGTTATTAAAGTGGTCTTAATAGGCTTTGCCAGGACTGCGGTAACGATTGCCACAGTCCGCTGCCGTTGACTTTCGCCCTAGGCATAATTCGGACGCTAACTTTTAAAAAACCATTTCGCGATTAGCCGGACATAGAGCGGCATAATCAAATACACCACCAAACCGACGATAACCAAAGCCAATACACCCTGGCGAATGCCGAACTCCCCCAGCTGCGGATACTTTACAAACAGGGGTTCCATCGCTGGCGGCACATACATCGTCAACGGCCAGATCACCGACGTCGTCACCAGCCATTGCTTCCAACGCCGCGGATGCTTACCCACCGCCGGCGGGGTAAACCAGTAATCGATGCCGGTTTTGATGTCGATCGCTTCTTCGCTGTCCAGAATCCCGGTAATTTCCTGAAGCAACTGCTGGCGTTCCGGAGACCGCTGCCAGAATTCCAAGGCCTGGATTCCGGCAAAGCGCACCACGATCAGATACTCGTTGTGGCCGTCCGGCGGCCGGACGACTTGTACCCCCAAATGCCCCGGAAAGCTCGCCGCGATCGGCATGATTTTGCTTAACCAACGCTCATACTGCTGAAGGTTGCGCTTACCTTTTTTCAGCCGATGGCGGATGGCGAAAAAAACTTGTTCGTTGTTGGGCGGCGTTTGGCTGATTTCGTTCATGGCGCACTACCGGCTGGGTTTCTCATGCGGGCGTAAATCAAACACCAACACTTCGGCATTGTGGCCCTGTTGTATATCGATTAGGCTCTCGCCGCGGATGCGGGCGCCATCGCCAGCGTGCAGCACGGTACCGTTCGCGGTCAAGGTGCCGCGTACCAGATGCACGTAAGCATAACGGTTATCCGCGAGCGTTAACTGCGCCTGTTCGCCGACATCGAAACAGCCGGCGTAAACCCGCACATCTTGGTAAACCGACAATGATCCTTCCGCACCGTCCGGCGAAATAATCAGCGCCAGCCGGCCTTGTTTTTGCGCGGGGCTAAAATGACTTTGCTGATAGCGCGGCTCGACGCCTTTGCTACTCGGCACCAGCCAAATTTGCAGAAAATGCACCAACTCGCTCTGCGAATGATTGAACTCGCTATGAGTCACGCCGGTTCCGGCAGTCATTAACTGAACGTCTCCGGTTTCGATCACCGAGCCGTTGTCCATCGAATCTTTGTGCGCCAGCGCACCGTCGATGACATAGGTAAAAATTTCCATGTCCCGATGCGGATGCGTGCCAAAGCCTTTACCCGGCTGCACAATATCTTCGTTGATCACCAACAAATCGGAAAATCCGCTTTGCTGCGGATCGTAGTAATTGCCAAAGGAAAAAGTGTGTCTTGAGAATAGCCAGTCGAACTGAGCGCTACCTCGGCGGTGGGCGGGACGAATTTCCAGCATGATCTAGCTCCTTTCAAAAATTTCGAATTAACATTCTCTCAGCTTTTGTCTGAAATCTTGGGGTTTTAAGCGAGTGAAATTAGAATACTCCTGAGTTTTTAGTATTTAAAACGAGTTATTTTGCTTTTAATATTCGATTTTTTCGAAAGTGGTTTTGGAGATCTAATGAAGTTATCGCTGGAAGCTATTCAAATTATCGATGCGATCGACCGCACCGGATCGATGTCGGGCGCGGCTGAACTGCTGCATCGCGTACCCTCCACCATTTCCTATGCCGTCGGCAAATTGGAAGAACAATTGAATCTGAAATTATTCGAACGCAATGGCCCCAAGCTTTCGCTAACTCCGGCCGGAAATGCCTTGTTAAACGAAGGGCGTTTGTTATTGCACGCCTTTGGCGATCTCGAATCTCGGCTATATAAAATCGCGTCGGGATATGAAGCCGAGCTGACCGTGGTGTTTGATTCACTGATACCCAGCAGGGTGTTTATTAACGATTTGCATGAGTTTAATACCCTGGAATGCGGAACCCGCATTCGCTTCACCACGGAAGTGATGAGTGGGGTATGGGAGGCATTACGTGAGGAACGGGCGGATATCGTCATAGCCGTCGGCGATTGCCCGAATTGGAGCGGCTATCAAGTCAGGCAAATCGATACCGTGGATTTTGCATTTTGCGTCGCGCCCGTCCACCCGTTGGCTGCGGCGAATCAGCCAATTAAAACCGACATCCTGCATATGCATACGGTTATCGCCGTCGCCGACAGCGCCCGGTCGCTACCGGCAAAAACGGTAGGCTTATTGTCTGGACAAAAACGCATTACGGTGCCGAATATCGACACCAAAATCCAATTTCAACGGGCCGGATTGGGCTTTGGCTTTTTACCGCGACGATTAGTTGCCCAAGATCTGGAAACCGGATCGCTGATGGAGTTGCAGGTTGCAGAAGCGCGTCCGTCGGAACCGGTGTGGCTGGCAATGCGTACCGCAAATAAAGGTGAAGCGGCCAATTGGTGGTACCAAACATTAAGCCGGCCGCTGTTAAGCGACGTTTGAAATATCGGCGCATACCATTACCCAGCTTTAGCGTCGGCTTTACCGGTTATCCGAGTAGTTTCGATCTCATTTGGAAATACTAATGCCCAGCACCACCCATTTGGGTAATTCCGATACATCTCTACACATCCAAATTCGCCACATCCAGCGCGTTCTTGACGATGAAATCCCGCCGCGGTTCAACGACGTCGCCCATTAGCGTGGTGAAGATTTCGTCGGCGGCGATCACGTCGTTGATGGTGACTTGCAGCAGGCGGCGGCTGTTGCTGTCCAGCGTGGTTTCCCAGAGTTGCTCGGGGTTCATTTCGCCTAGACCTTTGTAGCGCTGGATGTGTTGGCCTTTTTTGACTTCCTTCATCATCCATTCGAAGGCTTCCTTGAAATTGGCGACGCTTTGCTCGCGCTCGCCCATCCGCATCACTGAATCCGGACCGAACAGGCTCAGGGTTTGCTCGGCGTAGCGGGCTATTTTTTGATAGTCCATGCCTGTAAAGAAGGTGGAGTGCAGCACGAAGCTTTTGGTGATGCCGTGCAGGCGCTTGTTGACGGTGATGTCGAAGTCGTCGGCACCGTGATATTTAACCTCGGTGCTGAATACGGCCTTGTGGTCGCCGCTGTTGAGCTTCTGCTCCAAATCGACAAACCAGGCGCTTAGTTTCGCTTCGTCGGCCTTGGCGGTGGCGTCCAGGGGCTGTAAATAGGTCATTTGTTCCAGGTACAGATCGTCGTAGCGTCTGGACAGGCGATTTATGACCGCCATGACCTCGGCGAATTCGGTTGCCAGCTTTTCCAGGCCCTGGCCCTGGATGATCGGCGTATCGGCGTCGGTTTGCAGTTGGGCCTTGTCCAGCGCCAATTGGATCAGGTATTGATTCAAGGCGCTGTCGTCCTTGACGTAATGTTCTTGTTTGCCTTTTTTGACTTTATACAGCGGCGGTTGGGCGATGTAGATATGGCCGCGTTCGACCAGCTCCGGCAATTGCCGATAGAAGAAGGTCAGCAGCAGGGTGCGGATGTGCGAGCCGTCGACGTCGGCGTCGGTCATGATGATGATGCGGTGGTAGCGCAGTTTGTCGACGTTGTATTCGTCCTTGCCGATGCCGCAGCCCAGCGCGGTAATCAAGGTGCCGACTTCTTCCGATGAAATCATTCTGTCGAAGCGGGCGCGTTCCACGTTCAGAATTTTACCTTTCAGCGGCAGGATGGCCTGGGTGCGGCGGTCGCGGCCTTGTTTGGCGGAACCGCCGGCCGAGTCCCCTTCCACGATGAACAGTTCGGACAAGGCCGGGTCTTTTTCCTGACAGTCGGCCAATTTACCGGGCAGGCCGGCGATATCCAGCGTGGTTTTGCGGCGAGTCATTTCGCGGGCCTTGCGGGCCGCTTCGCGGGCGCGGGCGGCGTCGATAATCTTGCCGGCGATTGCTTTAGCAACTTGAGGCTGCTCCAGCAGAAATTCCTGGAGTTTCTCGTTCATCGTCGATTCGACCAGCGGTTTGACTTCCGAGGACACCAGTTTGTCCTTGGTTTGCGACGAGAACTTGGGATCGGGGACTTTCACCGACAATACGGCGGTCAAACCTTCGCGAGCATCGTCGCCGGTGGTGGCGACCTTTTCCTTTTTAGCCAGACCGTTGCTTTCGATGTATTGGTTGATGGTGCGAGTCAGCGCGGCCCGGAAGCCGGCCAAGTGGGTACCGCCATCGCGTTGCGGAATATTGTTGGTGTAGCAGAACACATTTTCCTGATAGGAATCGTTCCATTGCATCGCAACTTCAACAGTGACGCCTTCTTTCTCGGCCTGGAAGTGAAACACTTTTTCGAACAGCGGGGTTTTGTTCTTGTTCAAGTGTTGAACAAAGGCGCTGATGCCGCCTTCGAATTCGAACACGTCTTCCTTGCCGCTGCGTTCGTCGCGTAGCGAGATTCTGACGCCGGAGTTGAGGAAGGATAATTCGCGCAGCCGTTTGGCGAGTATGTCGTAGTGGAATTCGATGTTGGTGAAGATGGTCGGGCTGGGCTTGAAGTTGATGTAGGTGCCGCTACCTTCGGCATCACCAACGATGGCCAGCGGTGCGACCGGTTCGCCGAGCACATATTTTTGCATGTGCAATTTACCGTTCTTGCGCACCTTCAATGTCAGCTCTTCGGATAACGCATTCACGACCGAAACCCCGACGCCGTGCAAGCCGCCTGACACCTTGTAGGCGTTGTCGTCGAATTTACCGCCGGCGTGCAAGACGGTCATGATGACTTCGGCGGCGGAACGGCCTTCTTCCTTGTGAATATCGACCGGGATACCGCGACCGTCGTCGTAGACCGATACCGAACCGTTTTCGTGTATCACCACATCGACACCTTTACAGTAGCCGGCCAAGGCTTCGTCAATGGAATTGTCGACTACTTCGAACACCATGTGATGCAAGCCGGAACCGTCGTCGGTATCGCCTATGTACATGCCGGGACGTTTTCTGACCGCATCCAGGCCTTTCAGTACTGTGATGTTCGAACTGTCGTATTGTTCACTCATGGTGTGTTCCGTAATGTAGGGTTTTGCCGCATTGACGCCAGAGGGGATCTATTCCTGCATCGTTGCTTCTGCTGGTGAGAGTTATAGTTATTGTGTTGTCTTGTTCGCGTTGCGATCACGGCGTTTGAATTCTTCCGTGTTCCACGTGAAACCTTTTATAAGTTTTGAGAGGCGCCAAATCGCCGAAGTCGGAAAAATCGGTACTGGTGATAAAGACTTGGCAGTTCAGTTCAGCCAGATATTTTAACAATTTTGCCTTGTTTTCTGTATCCAATTCCGCCGCCAAGTCGTCGATCAAAATGCAGCAGGCATTCGGGCTAATCCGGTTCAACAACGTTACTTGCGCCATCAGTAAAGCCAGTACATAGAGCTTTTGCTGTCCTCTGGATAGGAAGTCCTTGGCTGGGCGTTTGTCGCAATAACAAATGAAGTCTGCGCGATGCGGCCCGCTATGGGTAAATCCGTAACGCAGATCTCTATCCAAATCCTGTTTCAGGTAATGTTCCAATTCGTTTTCATCAGGCCATCCCGGATGAAAACGAACATCCGCTTGAACGTCCGTTAAAAATTGCCGTGCGGTTTCGTTAAACACCGGCAACAGTTCGTCAACATAGGCTTGTCGAAATTGGTTGATGACCTTGCCGTGCTCGGCCAACTCTCGGTCCCACGCCGGAATTTGCCTGAGTTGGCGAGACTTCAACAGACTATTACGTTGCTGCAGTGCCTTGGCGTATTTCCGCCAATGACCCAGAAACTGTTTGTGTTGATTAAAAATCCCCCAGTCCAAAAACTCGCGGCGAACTTGCGGACCGGCATCAAGCAGGCGGTAACTCTTTGGGTCGATCAACTGTACCGGCAGTGCATAGGCCAAATCCGACTTTTGCCGATTCTCGCCGTCGATGCGAATTTCGCATTGCTTGACGTCGATTTGAATCCCAATCCGACTTAGCGATTGGCCTTGCTGGCGATTTTGCGCGGACACCACCAGGTGGGTTTGGTCGAAGGCAATGGCTTGCTTGATATGCGTGGTGCGAAAGGACCGGGCGCGCCCAAGAATGAAAATGGCTTCCAGCAACGAACTTTTGCCGCTGGCATTGGCGCCGGTAATCAGGTTGATTGCCGGCGAAGGAGTAAGGCTGGCTTCACGGATGTTTCGAACCGAAAAAACATCCAGTGCGATCAAGGTCATTGTCCCGCTTACAGGCGCATCGGCATGACAATGAATTTAAATAAGGGTTGTTCGGGTTCTTCGATAAAACAACTGCTGGCATTGCCCGCTATCGTCAGCACCGCCAATTCGGAATCAAGATTCGAAACCGCATCCAGCATGTATTGCGAGTTGAAGGAAATACTCAGCGTCTGACCGTGATAATCGATGATCAGTTCTTCTTCCGCTTCGTCGTGTTCCGGGTTATGCGTGCTCAGTTTAAGAACGTCGCCGCCGATATCGAAGGTCACGCCTTTGTATTTTTCGTTGGACAAGATCGCCACCCGAGTCAGGGCGTCGCGCAACACCTGCTTTTGAATCAGCAACGGCGTCATGAAAGATTGGTTGAAGACTTTACTGAAGTCGGGAAACTTGGCATCTATCAGCTTTGAGGAGAATACCACATCTTTGAATTGGACCTTGATATGGTTGGCCGAGAACTGTACATCCAATTCCGCTTCGGGATCGTCCAGCAAACGGTTTAGCTCTTGAACCGCTTTGCGGGGAATGATGATGCGCGATTCGTAGCCGGTGGCGAAACCGATGTCGTCCTCGAAAATCGCCAAGCGATGGCCGTCGGACGCCACCAGTTTCATCTTCGAATTACTGACGTGAAGCAATAAACCGTTCAGGTAATACCTGACATCCTGGTTGGCCATGCAAAACAGGGTTTTATCCAGGCCCTTCTTAAATTTGCCGGCATTTAACGCAAACCGGTATTCGTATTCCGATTCGTTGAACTCCGGATAATGCTCCGCCGGCAAGGTGCTCAACGAAAATCGGCTACGGCCCGATGATAGTTTTACCTTGTCTTCGTGCAACTCGAACTTGAGCTCCGCACCGCCAGGCAACAACCGGCAAATATCTAAAAACTTGCGAGCCGGTACCGTGATGACGCCAGGGTTTTCTATCGATTCACAATAGACCTTGCTGACGATTTGGATTTCGGTATCGGTACCGGTCATCACCAGAGAACTTTCATCCGCCCACAACAGCACGTTGGAAAGAATAGGCATGGTCTGGCGCTTTTCTATAACACTGACGATTTGCTGCAACGATGGCAGAATCAGATCTCGGCTAATAACAAATTTCATAGATATCTATTTTTTATTTTTACTATTAACAAGTCGCAAAGCTGTGGAAAACCCGATTTACGTAATATAAAACAAACGATTGTCTTGTACGTAACAAGGCGGCGATCCCGGCCCATAGCCTGTTGACGATTTGTGGACAACGAGAGATGGCAACTTTATCCACAAGTTTCGTGCCAAGAGCGCCAGGTCCTAATGACAGGGTTTTCCACAATTGGTCGGCGTATTATCGTGGAAAAAGCTAGTGCGTGCTTGACGGTTTTCGTCACCCGCGCAAATCTCGAAAAACGAGTTCCACGGGCTTTGTCTGTCTGTTTACCGACTTTTCGTTTCGACCGTCTCGCGTCGAATTAATCAATAACAATGTAAAAGAAATATAGTTTATTACTGCTATTAGCAAGCCCTTTGGTTGTGGGTAAGCCCAATTTTAGAAGTGCTTTCATAGTCTTAGTGTCTGGCGAATCTTGTCTTTTCGGGTAGGTAACGCCTGTGCGGCAATTGTGGACAACTTCGAGTCTTGAAGTTATGCACAGCTGAACCACAATCTACTCGGTGGGATAAAGACAGGATAGTCAACAGCAGAAATGACGGTTTCTCGACGCGCGAATCGACGGTGTAGGCAATGAATTAGGCCTAAGATACCCGTTTGATTGGCGGCTGTTCGAGCGGGAAGGACTAATTTTTAGGGATTGGAGAAATAAGAAGTTTGCGACAAACATCGTTCGCGTTTCGGTCAAGCGGGTAATTCGAAAGATTGATGTCGGAATGACCGGTCTTTCCGCGCGAATGGGGATACGACCGAGTAACAGGAAGAGCGGTCGATGCCTGAACTTCGAGGTTTAGTGTTTGAGCCGGCGTGGTGGCTTTGGGCGGAAAGCGCCCGGAATTGGCGGCAGCGAGCGATATCGCCCGCTGCAAGGCTTAGTGCGACAGCGTGCGCAGCAGGTTTTTGTAATCTTCCGCCATTTTGACGTCTTCGTCCTTGAGTTCGGCGACCCGTTTGCAAGCATTGATGACGGTGGTGTGGTCGCGGCCGCCGAAAGCATCGCCGATTTCCGGGTAGCTGTGCGAAGTCAGTTCCCTGGCTAAAGTCATGGCGATTTGTCTAGGGCGGGTAATCGACTGCTTGCGGTTTTTCGACGATAAGTCGGCGACCCGGATTTTGAAGTATTCGGCGACGGTTTTTTGGATGTTGTCGATGCTGACCAGTTTATCCTGCAAGCTGATCAAATCGTGCAAGGCTTCCTTGGTAAATTCGACGGTGATGTCGCGGCCGGTGAATTGCGAATTCGCGACCACCCGGCGCAATGCGCCTTCTAAATCTCGAACATTGGACGGAATGCGCTTGGCGATGAAAAACGCCACGTCGTGGCTAAGATCCACGCCAACCTGTTGGGCTTTCTTGATTAAAATAGCGGTGCGCGTTTCCAAATCGGGCGGTTCTATCGCCACCGGCAAACCCCAACTGAAGCGGGACTTCAAACGGTCTTCCAGGCCCTCGATTTCTTTTGGGTACTTATCGCAAGTTAGTACCACCTGATGTTTTTGGTCGAGCAGATTATTAAAGGTGTGGAAAAACTCTTCCTGCGAACGTTCCTTGCCGGCCAGAAATTGAATATCGTCCATCAACAAAACATCGATGTTGCGATAGTAATCCTTGAAATGATTGATCTGGTTTTGTTGCAAGGCCTTGACCATATCCTGCACGAATTTTTCCGAGTGCAGGTAGACGATGTTGGCGTCCGGTTTTTTCTGCAGCACTGCATTGCCGATAGCGTGCATCAAATGGGTTTTGCCCAAGCCGGAACTGCCGTAAACAAAGAGCGGGTTGTATACCTTGCCGATGTTGTCGGAAACCGTGACCGACGCGGCGCGCGCCAATTGGTTGGATTTACCCTCGACGAAGCTCTCGAACGTGAACGCCTTATTTAAAAAGTTGGGCTGGTTTTTTTTCTGAACCGGACTTTTGTTCAGCGTTTGCGTTTTGATCGCCGACGCTTTCTTGCTGCCGATTTCGAAATGCACCGCTAGCGTGGCGTTGGAAAATTCGTTGACCGCGTCTTCGATGCGGGTCAGAAAATGTTGCTTGATATGATCAATGATGAAGCGATTGGGCGCGAGCAGTTTTAACTGGCTGTCGGTTTCCACCGCTTGCAGTGGCCGGATCCACGTATTCAGGTCGGCGCCGGGAATTTCATGTTCCAGCTTGGCCAGGCAGTTGTTCCAAATCACACTCAT